>NZ_CP199933.1:0-4800000 GCF_052814045.1 Micromonospora sp. IBSANI012 | reverse complement strand
GGGTCCGCCCGGTGGCCCACCGGCCGGTCCTCCGGTGTGTCGCCCGCCCCTGCTCCGGAAGGACACCGTTGCTGTACTGGCTGATGAAGTACATCATCCTCGGCCCGCTGCTCAGGCTGATCTTCCGACCCCGGGTGGAGGGGCTGCACCACGTGCCGGAGACCGGTCCGGTGATCCTCGCCAGCAACCATCTCTCGTTCTCGGATTCGATCTTCACCCCGCTGATCGTGCCGCGAAAAGTCACTTTCGTGGCCAAGGCGGAATACTTCACCGGTAAGGGCATCAAAGGCTGGCTCACCAAGGCGTTCTTCGCCGGCGTCGCCGGCTGCATCCCGGTCGACCGCTCCGGCGGCCGCGCCGCCCAGGCCGCCCTGGACACCCAGCTCAGCGTGCTGCGGGCCGGCGGCGTCGCCGGGATCTACCCGGAGGGGACCCGGTCGCCCGACGGGCGGCTGTACCGGGGCAAGACCGGGGTGGCCCGGCTCGCGCTGGAGAGCGGCGCCCCGGTGGTCCCGGTGGCGATGCTCAACCTCGACGAGATCCAGCCGCCCGGCAAGCTGATCCCCAAGATCGCCCGGGTCCGGATCCGGTTCGGCCCGCCGCTGGACTTCTCCCGCTACGCCGGCCTGGCCGGCGACCGCTTCGTCGAGCGGGCGGTGACCGACGAGATCATGTACGAGCTGATGGAACTCTCCGGTCGCGAGTACATCGACATGTACGCCGCGAAGCTGAAGAACCAGCCCCCCGCCGAGCCGCTCGCCCGCGAGCCGATCGCCGCCTGACCCACCCGGCCGATCTCCCCGCCCACACACCCCGCCACATGCTGCCGTGAGCTGCAGTTTCACGGAAAGCGTGGCTATTCCGCGCGGAATAGCCACTCTTTCTCTGAAAGTAGGCGGATCTTGGGCCGGGGTGGTGGGTGGGGGTGGGGGTGGGGGTCAGGAGGCGAGGGCGGGGCCGGTCTGCGACACCGGGCCGCGGGCCAGGTCCAGCAGGCCCGGGGCGTCGTTGCGCAGGGCGAAGGTGCGCACCTCGGCGAGCGGTGCCCGGCCCGCCGGGTCGCCGGCCAGGGTCAGCTCCGCCGCCGCCAGCGCCAGGGCCAGCACCCGGTCGGTGACGTCCGGGATCCGGGCGTAGATCTCCGCCCCGGCCAGGTGCAGCTCGCCGGCGCGCCGGTGGTCGCCGTCCGCCGCGGCCAGCGCCCCGGTCACGGTGCGCAGCGCCGCCTCCGACCACGGGGTGCGGTGGGCCAACTGGTCCAGCATCGCCCGGACCCGTACGGCGGCGTCCCGGCCGGCCAGCGTCGCCGCGTACGCCGCCGCGGCGATCCACTCGCCGCTGGCCAGCGCCGGTACGGCCGTCCACGCGTCGGCCAGCTCGTCCACCAGCGCGGCCGCCTCGTCGAGTCGTCCCTGCAACGCCCGGCAGAGCGCGGCCATCCCGAGCATCGTCCAGTAGGGCCGGTGGAACCCGCTGCGGCGGGCCGTCTCCAGCGCCGCCGCCACGTCGTCGCGGTGCCGCTCGGCTCCCACGGCGGCCGGCTCGTCCCCGGCGGCCGGGAGCGGGCGTGGCGCCGGGGGCACCGGCAGGCCCCGCAGCACCAGCAGGCACGAGCGCAGGCCGCGCACCTGCATGTCCCAGCCGCCGGTGGGGGTGTCCACGAACGCGTCGGCGGCGGCCAGCAGCCGGCCGAAGTCGCCGTCGAAGTACGCCCGCATCGCCTCGCCGGAGTAGCTGGTGGCGAGGGTCTGCCCGCTGCCCCGGGCGGCCGGCGCGGTCGACAGCAGCGCGTCGGAGCGCAGCCAGTCGCCCTCCTCGCGCAGCGCGAAGGCGAGGTTCTGCAACGCCCGGGGCAGGGCGAGCAGCTGCTGGGTCCGGCTCAACTCGACCAGCGCGTGCAGCTCGTCCAGGCCGGCCCGGTCGCCGGCCTGGTAGCGGGCGGTGGCCGCGGTGATCCGGGCGTTGGTGCGGATCTCCGCCAGGCCCAGGCGCTCGCCGATCCCGGCCGCCGTCTCGGCGGCGGCGACCGCCGCGTCCCGCTCGTAGTTGAGCATGTGCAGCCGGCCCAGCTCGGCGTGCGCGTCCGCCTTCTGGGCGCTGTCCGGCAGCGGCGCGAAGAGCGCGACCGCCCGGTCCAGACAGGCCACCGCGGCGCTGCGGTCGGCGCGCAGCCAGGCGGCCTGGCCGAGCAGCGTCCACGCCCGGGCCGCGCAGGCGTCGTCGTCGTGCGCGAGCAGCCGGTCGGCCAGCGCGTGCAGCTGCTCCGGGCCGCCGCCGGAGAGGAAGGCGTTGCCGTCGCGGTAGAACGAGATCTCGGTGCTCAGCAGCTCCAGTTGCAGCCGGTCGACCGGGTCGCTGTCGTCGGCCAGGCCGAGGGCGCGGCCCGCGTGGCTGGCCGCGGCGTCCAGCCCGTGCAGGGCGTACGCGCGGCGGGCCGCCCGGTGCAGCGCGGCCCGCGCGGGGCCGGCGTACCGCTGGGTCGGCATGCCCAGCGTGCGGGCGATCTCGTGGGCCGCCCAGCGGTGGTGCGCCAGCACCTCGGCCAGGTCGGTGTCCCGGCTCTGCGACAGCGCGTCCAGCCAGCCCGCCGTCCGCTCGTGCCGGGCCACCCGCTCGGTACGCGGCAGCCGCTGGTAGCAGACGTCGCGCACCAGCACGTGCCGGAACCGGAACTCCGGCTGCCCGGCCATCGTGGACGCCGCCTGCTCGTGGACGAAGTCGCGCTGCTCCAGCCGGCGCAGGGACCGCTCCACCGACTCGACCGGCTGGCCCAGCGCGGCGGCCACCGCGCCCGGCCAGAACTGCACGCCCACCACCGAGGCGGCGAGCAGCACCGCGCGGTCCTTGGCGTCGAGCAGGTCGACGCGGTTGGCGATGACCGAGTGCACGCTTTCGGGCATCGGCAGTTCGAGGTGCTTCTCCAGCGACCAGCCCCGCCCGGACTGGCGCAGCGCGCCCTGTTCGATCAGCATCCGCACGTACTCGTGGGCGTAGAGCGGGTTGCCCCCGGCCACCTCGATCAGCGGGCTGAGCATGTCGGCGGAGAAGGCCGCCTGGCCGAACATGTGCGCGTAGAGCGAGGCGATGCCGGTGTCGCGCAGCGGCGGGAGGGTGATCGTCACCGAGCCGGTGATGGTGCCCGCCCAGCTCGGGTCCCGGTCCACCAGCTCCGGGCGGGCGGTGCAGAGCAGCAGCAGCGGCACGTCCCGGGCGCCGGCGCCGAGCAGCTCGACGAAGCGCAGCATCGCGTCGTCGGCCCAGTGCAGGTCCTCGAAGACCAGCACGGTGGGACGGCGGGCGGCCAGCGCCAGCAGGAAGCGACGCCAGGCCGACTCGGTCTCCTCGGCGGGCATTGTGACGCCGGCGAGCCCGACCAGCGGGCGCAGCGCGTCGACCAGCCGGTCCCGCTCGCCGGGGCCGACCAGCTCGGCCACCGCCGCGCTCAGCCGGCGGGACGCGGTGGGGGCCGGGTCGGTGTCCAGGATGCCGGCCTCGGTCTTGACGATGTCGGCCAGCGCGGCGAACGTGACGTTCTCGCCGAACGGCGGGCACCGCCCGGTACGCCAGCTCACCGGCTCGTCGACCAGCCGCCCGGAGTGCCGGTACAGCTCCCGGATCAGCCGGCTCTTGCCGATGCCGGCCCGGCCGAAGAGCGTCACCACCTGGGGCCGGCGGTCCCGCAGCGACCGGTGCAGGGCGTTGACCAGCAGGCCCAGCTCGTGTTCGCGGTCGATCAGCGGGGTGGTGTCGGGTTCCCGGTCGGTCGGCTGCCGGCGGACCGGGGACAGGGCCAGCCAGACCTCGGTGGGCGAGGAACGCCCGCGCAGGGTGACCGGCGGCTGCTCGGCGTACCGGATGGCGTCCTTGGTCAGCGCGTGGGTGTTGCCGCAGACCAGCACCCCGCCGGGCGGCGACACCGACTGCATCCGGGAGGCGGTGTTGACCACGTCGCCGGCGACGATGGCCTGCCCGCCGTCGCGGGCGGCGGCCACGTCGACCAGCGCCTCGCCGGTCGCCACGCCCACCCGGAAGCGCAGCTCGTCGGCGCCGGTGGGGGCGAACCGGGTGAGCACCCGTTGCAGCTCCAGCCCGGCCCGCACGCAGCGCAGCGCGTCGGTCTCGGTGGCCACCGGGGCGCCGAACAGCGCCATCACCGCGTCGCCGATGTACTTCTCGACCACCCCGCCGTACTGCCCGACGACCCGCTTGGCGGCGGAGAAGAAGCCGGTCTGCATGCCGCGGACCTGCTCGGGGTCGGCCCGTTCGACGTACGGCGTGAAGTCGATCAGGTCGACGAAGAGCACGCTGACCCGGCGGCGGTCCTCCTGCGGGGTCGCGACGGGCCGGCCGGAGCCGGCGCGGGGCGCGCCGCACGAGGTGCAGAACACCGCGTCGGTGGCGAGCGGCCGTAGGCAGTGCGGGCAGAGCGCACCCAGCTCCGTCCCACAGCCACCGCAGAAGCGGTCGCCGTCGGCGGCGGTACGTCCACAACGGTCACACTGCGCGGAGATGACGCCCTCCACTGGGTGGGTCTGCCTGCCGGTCGTCGCCCGGTGTCCACCGTGAGTATCGCCGTTGCCGGCGCTGTCAGGTACCGGGCTGTTGGCTTGTGGACACTCCTCCGGCCGGTTGGGAGAGCTACATTCAGGCGGCCGAAAATCCCATCAATGATCAAGGGGAGAGATCATGGTGTATGTGAAGCTGGAGAGCAACTGGACCGACGGTGACGGCGTCGCCCACTCCGCGGGGGAGTCGGTCGACGTCGACGCCGCCACGCTGGCCGTGCTCCAGGCCGAGGGGATCGTCAGCGAGCAGTCCGGTGGCGGCAAGGACGGCACCGACTGGGCCGGGCCGACCGGCACCACTACCAGTTGGGCGGGGCCGACCAGCACCACCCCGTGAGCCGGGGGCGGTGAGCCGACGACGCGGCCGGCGCAGGCAGCGCCCGGCCGCGTCGCGCGGTCAGCGGTCGTTCATCCCGGCCCGGCGGCGCAGCGCCGACACGTCGGTGACGACGATCCGGCGACCCTCGGTCCGCAGCCAGCCCCGGCTGGCGAAGGAGCCGATCGCCTGGTTGACGCTCTGCCGGGAGCCGCCGGCCATCTCGGCGAGTTGGCTCTGGTTGAGCTCGATGGTGATCATCGGGGCCTGGCTCTCGCCGGCCAGCCGGACCAGGGTCTTGGCCACCCGGCCGGGCAGGTCCAGGAAGACGTGGTCGGCGTTCTGCTCGGTCAGCCGGCGGATCAGGCCGCCCAGCGAGCGCATCACCGCGTCCAGGATGCGCGGGTTGGAGTGCACCAGCTCCATGAAGGCGGGCCGGGACAGGGCCAGCGCGGCGCTGTCCTCGATCGCCTCGGCGGACGCCGAGCGGGTGGAGGCGTCCAGCAGCGAGACCTCGCCGAGCACGTCCGGCGGTCGGATCACCGACAGCACCGCCCGTTCGCCGGTCGGCGCGGTGCGGAACACCGCCACCGCCCCCCGGCGCAGCACGATCAGCGACTCGCCCGGGTCGTTCTCCACGAAGAGCAGCTGGCCCTTGCGGTATGTGCGCGGCACCGCCGCGGCGATCACCCGCTGCCGCACCTCCGGCTCCAGCCCGGCGAACATCTCCACGCCCGTGAGGGCGTCACCCGGCTCCGGTAGGCGCATCTCCACGGCCCAACCCCTCCCCGGTCAAGGACCACAACTCGCTCACCGGGTGAACCTGACGGCCCCTGAAGAGGTGAACTGACACCGGTTCGGCGTCCGGTAGCGGTACACATCAGATCATGACGGTCCAGTCGCTTGCTGTACACCCCTCAAATCGTCTACGTGACGCCGCCGGTCGGGGTCGGGGTGCCGGCTGAGGTGCGGTTTCGCCCCCGCGGCAAGGGTGGGCAGCCGGCCGGGAACGGACCCGGGCGGCGGAGGCCGCCGGGCGTAGGCGAGGATTGACGCGATGGTCTACCGCTATTTCTACGACTGCGAATTCATCGAGGACGGCCTCATCGTCGACCTCGTGTCGATCGGTGTCGTCGACGAGTACGGCCGCGAGTTCTACGCGGTCTCCACCCAGTTCGACGACTCCCGCGCCGTGCCCTGGGTGCGCCGCAACGTGCTCGACAAGCTGCCGTCCCCGGCCGACCGCGCCTGGCGCTCGCGCGAGCGCATCCGCGACGACCTCTACGACTTCCTGCTGGAGCCGGTCCGCGACCGCCCGGGCGAGCAGCTCGAACTCTGGGCCTGGTACGCCGCGTACGACCACGTGGTGCTGGCCCAGCTCTGGGGGGCGATGCCGGCGCTGCCCCGGGAGATTCCCCGGTTCACCAAGGAGCTGCGTCAGCTCTGGGACGACCGGGGTCGGCCGAAGCTGCCCGACGCCGACGCCGACCGGCACGACGCCCTGGTCGACGCCCGGCACAACCTGGCGCGCTGGCGGGCGATGACGGGCCGGTGATGACAGGCCGGTGAGGCAATGCGGGTTTGACCCGTTCTGTCCTGGGCACCGGTCCGACGAGCCGATGCGAGGGAGTTCACGATGAGCAGTGACCCGACCAGCGCCGCCGACGCCCGCCGCCGGGTGACCGAGCTGATCCGGCAGGCCCGGATCTGCATGCTGACCACCATCGGCGTGGACGGGCGGATGGTGAGCCGGCCGATGGGGTTGCAGGAAGCGGAGTTCGACGGCGACCTGTGGTTCTTCGCCTACGCGGACTCGCCGAAGGTGCGCCAGATCCGGGTCAACCCGGAGGTGAACGTCGCCTTCTCCGACCAGCGGCACGACGCCTGGGTGTCGGTCTCCGGCACCGCCCAGGAGAGCTACGACCGGGCGAAGGCCGAGCAGCTGTGGAACCCGCTGCTGAAGACCTGGTTCCCGGACGGCCTGGACACCCCCGGCCTGACGCTGATCAAGGTGCACGCCAACTCCGCCGAGTACTGGGACTCGCGGGGCGGCGCGGTGGTCAACCTGCTCGGGTTCGCCAGGGCGGCGGTGACCGGCAGGCCGCCGAGGGCGGGCGAGAACCACGAGGTCAGCTACTGACCGGTAGCCCGGTTCGGCGGGTGGGACGGGCCGGGGCGCGGTGTCGGCGGGCCCCCGCGCCGACTACAGTGCGCACTGACGGCCCGCCCCGGGCCGGCAACGGCGCCGATGGTCTGATCTGACGCATATCCTGGGGCTTATCCGGGCTTCACCTGATGCTCCAGGAGGATGAGCAGATCATGCGTATCGGCGTGCTCACCGGCGGCGGCGACTGCCCAGGTCTCAACGCGGTCATTCGGGCGGTGGTCCGCAAGGGCGTCGCCACCTACGGTCACGAGTTCGTGGGCTTCCAGGACGGGTGGAAGGGCCCGCTGGAGGGCCTGTCCAGGCCGCTGGGCATCGCGGAGGTCCGCGGCATCCTGCCGCGCGGCGGCACCATCCTCGGTTCGTCCCGGACCAACCCGTTCAAGATCGAAAACGGGGTGGAGCGGATCAAGGAGAACCTCGCCGCGCAGGGCGTCGACGCCCTGATCGCGATCGGCGGCGAGGACACCCTCGGCGTGGCCACCAAGCTGCACGAGCTGGGCGTCAACGTGATCGGCGTGCCGAAGACCATCGACAACGACCTCGGCGCCACCGACTACACCTTCGGCTTCGACACCGCGGTCAACATCGCGATGGAGGCCATCGACCGGCTGCACACCACCGCCGAGAGCCACCACCGCACCCTGGTGGTCGAGGTGATGGGCCGGCACGCCGGTTGGATCGCCCTGCACGCCGGCCTCGCCGGCGGCGCCAACGTGATCCTGCTGCCGGAGCGGCAGTTCGACGTCGAGCAGGTCGCCGGCTACGTCGAGAAGCGCTTCCAGCACCAGTACGCCCCGATCGTGGTGGTCGCCGAGGGCGCCCAGCCGCTGGACGGCCAGATGGTGCTGCACAACCAGGAGCTCGACTCGTTCGGCCACGTCCGCCTCGGCGGCATCGGCCAGTGGCTCGCCGAGCAGCTGGAGGCGAAGACCGGCAAGGAGGCCCGCACGGTCGTGCTCGGCCACATCCAGCGCGGCGGCACCCCGACCGCCTTCGACCGGGTGCTCGCCACCCGGCTCGGCCTGCAGGCGATCGACGCGGCGCACGAGGGCGACTGGGGCAAGATGGTCGCGATGCAGAGCACGGACATCGTCCGGGTGCCGCTGGCCGACGCCACCCGCGAGCTGAAGACCGTGCCGCTGGAGCGGTACGCCGAGGCCGAGGTCTTCTTCGGCAGCTGATCGCCCGGTGCCGGCGGCGCGACGGATCACCCGCCGCGCCGCCGGCCACCGTGACGGAAGGGGTACCACAGCGATGGCACCGGGCAGGCACACGGTCGCCGTGATCGGCGCCGGCAAGATCGGCGAGCTGATGCTCTCCGGGCTGCTGCGCTCCGGCTGGCCGGTGGAGCGGCTGCTGGCCACCGCCCGGCGGCCGGCGCGCGCCGAGGAGCTGACCGCCCGGTACGGCGTACGGGTGGTCGACAACCTCACCGCGGTCGAGGAGGCGGCGGTGCTGGCGATCTCGGTCAAGCCGCAGGACGCGGTGACCCTGCTGGACGAGATCGGCCCCAAGGTCCCGCCGGACAAGCTGGTCATCTCGCTCTGCGCCGGCCTGCCCACCGGCTTCTTCGCCCGCCGGCTGCCCGACGGCACCCCGGTGGTCCGGGTGATGACCAACACGCCGGCCCTGGTCGACCAGGCGATGACCGCCATCTCGGCCGGCGCGCACGCCACCGGCGCGCACCTGGAGCTGGCCGAGGAGATGTTCACCCCGCTCGGCGCCACCATCCGGGTGCCCGAATCCCAGCAGGACGCGGTCACCGCGCTCTCCGGCTCCGGTCCCGCGTACTTCTACCTGCTGGTCGAGGCCATGATCGACGCGGGCATCCTGCTCGGCCTGCCCCGCCAGGTGGCGCACGAGCTGATCGTGCAGACCGCGATCGGCTCGGCGGTGATGCTGCGCGACTCCGGGGAGCACCCGGTGAAGCTGCGCGAGGCGGTCACCTCACCGGCCGGCACCACCATCTCCGCCATCCGTGAACTGGAGAACCACGGCGTCCGCGCGGCCATGCTGGCGGCGCTGGAGGCGGCCCGCGACCGGGCCCGCGAGCTGGCCGCCCAGGCCGACTGAGCCCGCCGGCAAGCGTGCCGGGGCACACCGTCCCGGGGTTCTTTGGGCGCGGTCTCGGCCGGTCGAGGACGTCCCGGTGGCCCATACTGGCCGGGTGTTCACTCTCGCCCAGGCCCGGCACCTGGTGGCCACCCTGCGCCCCCGCGTCGACGAGCTGATCCGGCTCCGCGCCGACCTCGCCGAACTCCGCGCCGACCTGGCGGCCTCGGGGGTCTCGGCCCTCGGCGGCCGCGCCGAGGTGAAGGGGCTGGAGGCCCGGCTGCACGCCGTGTTGGAGGAGCTGAACGGGCACGAGATCCAGGTCAAGGGCATCGCCCCGGTGCTGCTGGACTTCCCCGGCGAACGCGACGGCCGGCCGGTGCTGTGGTGCTGGCTGGAGGGGGACACCGACGTGCGCTGGTACCACCGCGCCGAGTGCGGCTTCGCCGGCCGCCGACCGGTCTGACGCACCGCCGACCGGTCGGACGCTCAGTCGGCCGCCGAGCGGGGGAGCGGGTCGGCCGACGACTCCGCGACCGCGAAGACCACCACGTTGTCCCGGTAGTGGCCGGTGCGCCGGTCGAAGTCACCGCCGCAGGTGACCAGGCGCAGCTCCGGGCCGGGGGTGGGGCCGTACACGGTGGCGGTGGGGAAGGCGTCCTTGCGGGTGCGCAACGACCCGGTGACCCGGAAGGCCAGCCGTTGCCCGCCCCGCCAGACCTCGATCCGGTCGCCCGCGCGCAGCTCATCGAGGCGGGCGAAGACGGCCGGCCCCCGGCGGGAGTCGAGGTGGCCGGCGATCACCGCCGGCCCCGGGTCGCCGGGCGCGGGGCCGCCGCCGTACCAGCCGGCCCGGTCGTAGTCGGCCGGCGGGACCAGCTGGCCGGCCGCGTCCAGCCCGAGCACCGCGAGGTCGGCGTCGACGCCGATCCGCGCGACGCGTACCCGGGTGGGGGGACCGTGCGGCGCGGGCAGCGGGGTGGCGGTGGTGGCGCAACCGTCGGCGCAGCCCGGCCGCCAGCTCGCCGGTGGCACCGGCGCGGCCTCGCCGGCCAGCCCGACGCCGGTGCCGGCGGCGAGGCAGACCGCCGCGCTGGCCGCGACCAGCGCGGCCAGCGGCGCCCGGCGGTCGCGGTGCCGTCGGATCGCGAAGCCGGGCCGGCTGGTCACCAGACCGGTCGCCGCCGGCGCCGCACCAGCAGCGCCGCCCCGACCACCACGGCCGCCGCGAGCAGGGCGCCGGCCACCATCGGGTACGCCCCGAGCCCGCGCCCGGCCAGCCCACCGGCTCCCGCCGGCACCCCGCCGGCCGGGGTGACCGCCCCGCCCCGGGCGTCCTCGCGCAGCTCGGTGGCGAGTCCGCCGCGCCGGCCGTCCAGCACCAGCAGCGAGTAGACCCGGCCGCCGCTCAGGGTGACCTCGGCGTCCGTGGTCGGGCCGTTGTCCCCGCCCAGCCGCAGCCGCCAGCGTCCCGGTTCGACCTCGCGGTAGTCGGTGGTGGTGGCGAAGCGGACCGCGTCGGCGATGGCCGGCCCGTCGGTCGCCGCGACGTCGATCACCGGCGCCCGGACCGACGCCTGCACGACGCGGACCTTGGCCTGCCCGGGAGCCGGGGCGCTGAGGTCGTCGGCGAGCACCCGCAGGCCGAGGTCGGCGTGCCGGCCCACCCCGGCGACCGTGTACGCCGCGCCGGCCTCGACGGCCACCTCGGTGGTGAGCACCGGTGGTTGGCTGGCCGGGGCGCCCGCCTCGCGCATCGCCACCGCGTACCGGCCGGCGGGCAGGGTCAGGTACTCGGAGACCACGCCGTAGCCGACGGCGGGGAAGACCCGGGGCTCGGCCGCGCCCGGCGCGGAGAGGTAGACGTCCACGGCGGGGGTGTCGGGGGAGAGGTGCGCGAGGCGGACGTACCCGACGTCCTGCGGGGCGGCGGCCCGGGCGGGTGGGGTGGCGACGGCGGTCAGCGCGGCGCCGAGCAGCAGCGCCCCGGCGGCCGCGACCAGCCGGCGGGGCGCGGTACGGAGCTGGGGCATTGTCGCCTCCGAGGCGTGTCAGGGGGACCGGTCATAGAGTCTCGTTCAAGGGACTGCGGCGCAACCTCCGACGCGCGTGTCGTCGCCGTTCCCGGCCAGCGGAATCTCCTGCCACGCCCGGCCTCCGGGGTGCGGTACCGTCCGGTCATGATCAAGGTGCGGCGGGCCGGACCCGGTGACGCGGCGGAGATCGTCCGGCTGCGCGGGGTGATGCTGGCGTCGATGGAGGGGGCGGAACCGTCGCCCGGGCCGTGGCAGCCGGCCGCCCGGGAGGTGCTGCGCGAGCGGCTCGCCGACCCGGTGGACCTGATGGCCGTCTTCGTGGTGGACGCCCCCGACCGACCCGGCGTGCTCGCCGCCTGCGCGACCGGCACCATCGAGCGTCGCCTGGGCGGGCCGGGCAACCCCAGTGGACTGACCGGCTACGTCTTCAACGTGGTCACCGATCCGGGGTACCGGCGACGCGGCTACTCCCGGGCCTGCATGACGGGCCTGCTCGACTGGTACCGGGACCGCGGTGTACTGAAGATCGATCTGCGGGCGTCGGTGGCCGGCGAGGCGCTCTACCGCTCGCTCGGCTTCCGGGACACCCCCGGCCCCACCCTGCGCCTGAGCCTGCCCGCGTCCTGAGGAGTCGCCGTGTTCGCCCTGCCGTTGACCGGTTCCGCCGAGCTGCGCCCGCTGTCGCCCTGGTGCGCGGAGGAGTTCCTGGCCCACCTCGACCGGGCCCGGGAGCACATCGCGCCCTGGGTCGGCGCGTCCTTCGTGGCCACCGACCTCGGCTCGGCCCGGACCGTGCTGCGCCGCTACGCCGACCTGTGGGCGCGCGACGCCGGCGGCATCTGGGGTATCTGGGACGACGGGGTCCTGGTCGGCGGGGTGATGTTCGTGTCGTTCGACGCGGCGCTCGGCGTCTGCGAGGCGGGCTGCTGGCTGGAGCCGGCGGCCGAGGGTCGGGGGCTGATCACCCGCGCGGTCGGCCGGATCGTCGACTGGGCGGTGGGCGAGCGGGGCATCCAGCGGGTGGAGTGGCGCACCAACGCCACCAACACGCGCAGCATCGCCGTGGCCCGGCGGCTCGGCATGCGCCGGGACGGCACGCTGCGGCAGCTCTACCCGGGCCCGGCGGGCCGGATCGACCTCGAGGTCTGGTCGGTGCTCGCCGGCGAGTGGCGCTCGCCGGCCTGACCCCGGCCCGTCCGCTGCGCGATTCCCGACCGGCTGGGTCCGCTGCTCCGGGGGAGGCCCCGGGCGGCCGGGACGCCGCAACGGGGGCCGGCCCGCAGCGGTGGCGGTGCCGGACCGGCACCGCCACCGGGTGGAGCGTCGCCGCTCAGCTGTCGGCGTAGCGGCGGGCGGCGGCCAGCGCGGCCCGGACCTGCTCCGCGTTCCTCGCGGCGGGCCGCTCCCAGTCGTTCGGGTCGGCCGAGTAGAGGCCGGCGTACGCGGCGGTGTCCCGCTGGAACCGCCAGCCCTCGGCCAGCGGCCCGACGTCGACGGCGTCGTACCCGAGCGAGTCGAGGAACGCGGTCACCGCGGCCTTGGCGTCGGCGTCGTCGCCGGCGATCGGCAGCGCGCTGCGGTCGGCGGCCCCGGCCGGGCGGGCCAGGGCGTGCAGGTGCGCGAAGTAGATGTTGTTGAAGGCCTTGACCACGCGGGACTCCGGCAGGTGCGCCTGGAGCAGCTCACTGGTGGTGGTCGACTCGTCGTCCAGCTCCGGGAAGTGCCCGTCCCGCTCCGGGTAGTAGTTGTTGGTGTCGATGACCGTCTTGCCGGCCAGCGGCGCGGCGGGCACCTCGCGGTAGGCCCGCAGCGGAATGGTGACCACGACCAGGTCCCCCGCCGCAGCGGCCTCGGCCGGCGTGGCCGCCCGAGCCCGCGGGCCCAGCTCCTCCACCAGGTCCTTCAGCGTCTCCGGTCCGCGCGAGTTGCTGAGCACCACGTCGTGACCGGCGGCCACCGCCAGCCGGGCCACGGTGCCACCGATGTTGCCGCTGCCGATCAGTCCCACAGTTGTCATGTCCGTTGCCAACTCCGGTGTGGACGTCGGTATTCCCCACCGCCGTGCTTGGTTATTCGGCCGGCGGCGCGCACGGATCGTCCCGTGGAGGAATCCTTCATCATTGATCGCATCACTGGCAATGGTTTGTATCGCTAAGGATCTATCTGCATCTGCCGCGCAATCGGTGATCTTCCGACCCGCGCCGATCAATTGATATCTATCTCACACCACCACTTCCCACCCCCAGGAGTGCGACGTGCGGAGATCCCGTTTCGTGACCCTCGCCCTGAGCCTCGCCGCGTCCCTCGGCGTCACGCTCGGCATCGCGGTGCCCGCCCAGGCATCCCCCAGCGACCAGTACGTCGCCCTCGGCGACTCGTACGCCTCCGGCGTCGGCGCCGGGAACTACACCGCCGAGAGCGGTTCCTGCCAGCGCAGCACCAGCGCGTACCCGGCGCTGTACAACACCAACATCAAGCCCGCCTCGTACCGTTCGGTGGCCTGCTCCGGGGCGACCACCACCAGCGTGACCAGCACCCAGCTCTCCGCGCTCTCGGCGAGCACCACGCTGGTCAGCGTCACCGTCGGCGGCAACGACGTCGGCTTCTCCAGCATCATGACCACCTGCGTGCTGCAGGGTGAGACGCAGTGCGTGGCCGCGGTGCAGGCCGCCGAGGACAAGGCCCGGGCGCAGCTGGCCGGCCTGCTGGCCACCGTCTACAACGGCATCCGCAGCCGGGCCCCGTCCGCCCGGGTGGTGGTCGTCGGCTACCCGGTCTTCTACCAGCTCGGCACGCTCTGCGTCGGGCTCAGCGCCACCTCCCGCGCGAAGATCAACGAAGGCATCAACCTGGTCGACGACATCACCCGCAGCGCCGCGGCCGCCGCCGGCTTCACCTTCGCCGACGTCCGGTCGATCTTCGTCGGGCACCAGCTGTGCAGCTACGGGGAGAAGTGGCTGCACGCGTTGAACTACGCCAACATCGGCATCTCGTACCACCCGACGGCGGCCGGCCAGTCCGGCGGCTACTACCCGGTGTTCCGCTCGGCGGCCGGCTGAGCGGCCACCGCCGTCCCCGGCGGCGCCGCGCCGCCCACCGACCGGTGGGCGGCGCGGTCGCGCCTTCGTCCGGGGGTGGACGACGCCGCGCCCCGGCCCGCGCCGGCCGCGCGGGCGGGCGGCCGGGCGGCGGCTCAGGCCGGCAGGACCTTCTCGATGCTGGCGCGCAGCTCGGCGGAGTCCGGGGTGACGGTCGGGGCGAACCGGGCCGCGACCGTGCCGTCCGGCGCGACGAGGAACTTCTCGAAGTTCCACCGCACGTCCCCGGTGTGCCCCTCGGCGTCCGGGGTGCCGACCAGTTCCGCGTAGAGCGGGTGCCGCGCCGGGCCGTTGACGTCGACCTTCTCGGTCAACGGGAAGGTGACCCCGTAGTTGACCTGGCAGAAGTCGCCGATCTCGTCGGCCGTGCCCGGCTCCTGCCCGGCGAACTGGTTGCACGGCACCCCGAGCACGACCAGGCCCCGGTCGGCGTATGTGGTGTAGAGCTCCTGGAGGCCGGCGTACTGCGGGGTGAGGCCGCAGCGGGAGGCCACGTTCACCACCAGCAGCGCCCGGCCCCGGTACGCGGCCAGGTCGGCCGGGCCGCCGGCCAGGGCGTCGATCTCGATGTCGAAGACGGTCATGTCGCGAGGCTACGCGTCCCGGCGGGCGCGCCGCCGCGACCCACGGGAAATCGATAAATGCACATCTTGACGAAGTGATGACGGCGTGAGTAGCGTCTCCCCATCTTCTGGAAAGTTTCCTAACTGTTGGAGGAGGTGCCACATGAAGAGATCGCTCCGTCGTGCCCTCTGGGCCGGCGCCGTGGTCGCGCTGACCGTCGCCGCGGTGCCGGTGACCTCGGCGTTCGGCGCCGGTAGCGTGACCGCCACGTTCGCCAAGGTGCAGGACTGGGGGACCGGCCACGAGACCCGCGTGACCGTCGCCAACGGCTCCAGCGCCAGCGTCGACACCTGGCGCATCGAGTTCGACCTGCCGTCGGGCACCACCATCAGCACCTTCTGGGACGCCGACGTCACCAGCAGCGGCAACCACTACGTCGCCGTCAAGAAGAGCTGGGCCGGTCCGCTCGGCCCGGGCGCCAGCTTCAGCTGGGGCTACAACGGCACCGGGGCGTACAAGGCGCCGCTGAACTGCACCGTCAACGGCGCGCCGTGCGGCGGCGGCAGCACCCCGCCGCCGACTACCACCGCGCCGCCGACCACCACCCCGCCCACCACGACCCCGCCCACCACGACCCCGCCGACCACGCCGCCGCCGACCACCCCGCCGCCCACCACCCCGCCCCCGCCGACCGGGGACAAGAAGGTCGTCGGCTACTTCGCCGAGTGGGGCGTCTACGGCCGCAACTACCACGTCAAGAACATCCACACCAGCGGGTCCGCGGCCAAGCTGACCCACATCCTGTACGCCTTCGGCAACACCACCGGCGGGCGTTGCACCATCGGTGACAGCTACGCCGACTACGACAAGGCGTACACGGCGGCCGACAGTGTGGACGGTGTCGCGGACACCTGGGACCAGCCGCTGCGCGGCAGCTTCAACCAGCTGCGCAAGCTCAAGAAGATGTACCCGCACCTGAAGGTGATCTGGTCCTTCGGCGGGTGGACCTGGTCGGGTGGCTTCACCCAGGCCGCGCAGAACCCCGCCGCCTTCGCCGACAGCTGCTACAACCTCGTCGAGGACCCGCGCTGGGCCGACGTCTTCGACGGCATCGACGTCGACTGGGAGTACCCCAACGCCTGCGGCCTGCAGTGCGACAGCAGCGGACCGAACGCCTTCAAGAACGTGGTCGGCGCCCTGCGGTCGAAGTTCGGCTCCGGCGCGCTGGTCACCGCCGCCATCACCGCCGACGGCAGCACCGGCGGCAAGATCGACGCCACCGACTACGCCGGCGCGGCGTCGTCGCTGAACTGGCTCATGCCGATGACGTACGACTACTTCGGCGCCTTCAACCCGCAGGGCCCCACCGCCCCGCACTCGCCGCTCACCTCGTACACCGGCATCCCGCAGCAGGGCTTCAACTCCGACGCCGCGATCCAGAAGCTCAAGGCGAAGGGCATCCCGGCCAGCAAGCTGCTGCTCGGCATCGGCTTCTACGGCCGGGGCTGGACCGGGGTCACGCAGACCGCTCCGGGCGGCACCGCCACCGGCGCCGCAACGGGCACCTACGAGCCGGGCATCGAGGACTACAAGGTCCTCAAGAACACCTGCCCGGCCACCAGCACCATCGCCGGCACGGCGTACGCCAAGTGCGGCAGCAACTGGTGGAGCTACGACACCCCGTCCACCATCGGCGGCAAGATGACCTACGCGAAGAACCAGGGCCTCGGTGGCGCCTTCTTCTGGGAGCTCTCCGGCGACACCGGCAACGGCGAGCTGATCGGCGCCATCAAGGGCGGTCTCGGCTGAGCCGAGGGCCGACGCACCACCCACACGGCGGGGAGGGACACCCACGGTCCCTCCCCGCCCGCGTGCGTTCACCGTCGGGCGGCCCGCTCCCGATGCTCGCGGGGCGACATGCCGTACCGGGCGCGGAACGCCCGGCTGAAGTGGGCCCGGTCGCGGAACCCGCAGCGTGCGGCGACCTCGTGCACGGGCAGGCCGCCCAGCCGGGGATCGGCCAGGTCGCGCCGGCAGCGCTCCAGGCGGCGGGCGCGGATCAGGCCGGCCACCGTGGTGCCGGTGCCCTCGAAGAGCCGGTGCAGGGACCGCAGCGACAGGTGGTGCGCCGCGGCGACCGCGGCCGGGGTCAGCTCCGGGTCGGCCAGGTGCCGCTGCACGAACGCCTCGATCCGGGTACGCAGCCCGGTGACCCGGACGTCCATCGGCAGGGCGTGTTCGTCGTCGAGCCGGCCGGCCAGGGTGCCGGCGATCAGCGCCAGGGCGACCTGGTCGAGGTGGGCGGCGTCGGTCGGCGCGTACTGCTCGGGGTGGTCGCCGACCTGGCGCAGGAAGCGGGCCAGCAGCAGTCCCATTCCACTGCCGGCGGGCAGCTCGGCGGCGAGCAGCTCCTCGATCCGGTGCGCCGGGAGCGGCAGCGCCGCGTGGGGCACCAGCGCGGTCAGCGTGCGCAGCGGACCGGCGGCCGTCCCGTCGGCCCGGTGCGACGACCCGTGCGGGCGGACGGTGTCGACGAAGGCGAAGCCGGACGGGGCGAGTGGCGCCTGACGCCGCTGCTGCGACATCGCGCCGTACCCGGACAGCGGGAGGGCCAGCTGGTACAGCTCCGGATCCGTGCTGCGGATCATCCGGCGCGTCCGGTGCAGCTCCAGCGACGGGTACCGCCACACCCCGAGCCGGACCACGCCCAGGTCGACCACCCGGGCCGAGGCGGTGAAGTCGGCGGCGTGGTCACTGCTGATCCGGGCCGGCACCGACTCCCGGGCGACCAGGTCCTGCCAGAAGTCGAACCGCTCGGCCGGTGGCAGCCACCCGGTGTCGACCGACGCCACGGAAAGGATGGGCGGTCACCTCCTGCCACGGCGACGCGCCCGGGCGCGTCGACCACCGCAGACTAGCCAGCCTCTGTCGGGTGCGCGAGGCGACAGCGCCCCGGCCGGCCGCCGGGGGCCCGCCGTCGGGTATCCGTCACCCCTGTTCGATCGTGCGGGTTGTCGGCTGGAGAGAGCGGCGGGGCATGACGGCCTGCCATGCAGGTCGGTCGATGTGACAGACTCGCCGCTCGGCATCTCTCGATGTCCGCAGCGAGGGGAGGACCCATGCGCCTGAGGCACCGCGCCGCCGGCGTCGCCGCGCTGGCACTGCTGCCGCTGTCCCTGCTCGGCTGCGGGATCGGCGGCGACGACGACGCGGGCGACGGCCCCGCGATCGGGCGCGCCCCCGCCGAGGAGGCGGCCACCAAGTCCCGCGAGCGGGTGCAGGCCTACCTCGACGCGATGGCCGCCAAGGACGTCGCGGCCGGCCGCAGCCAGCTCTGCGCGCCGATGCAGCAGGCCTTCGACGCGGCGGCCACCGGCCCGAACGGGGACTTCGCCGACCACTTCGAGGTGCCCAAGGCGGCCATCACCGACGTGCGCTCCGGCCCGCGCGGGCAGGAGGTCAGCGCCTCGGTGACCGTTTCGGTCGGCGCCCGGGACGTGGCCCGGCCGCTGCTGTTCACGGTCACCCGCAGCGGCGCCGACTGGTGCATCTCCGGCGAGGCTCCCGGCGGGCACACCCCGGAGCCGTCGGTCAACCCCTGACCCTCCCATCTGCCGGAACCGTCACCCTCGACGGCGGGTCACCCCGACCGTCGCCGTACGCTTTCCCTCATGCGCCATGAGTGGCATCAGCTGAGCTACCCCGCCGTGAGCAGCCCCGGGCTGCAGACCAGCCGACCCACCGTCGACTCCGCCGAGGACGCGGCCCTCGGCCTGGACCGCTGGCGGGACCTGCCCCGGGCACAGACCCCGCCGTGGCCCGACCCGGCGCAGGTGGCCGAGGTCTGCAAGGTGCTCGACGTCGTACCCTCGGTGGTCGCGCCCTACGAGGTCGACCAGCTCCGGCAGCGCCTCGCGCTGGTCTGCGAGGGCAAGGCGTTCCTTCTCCAGGGCGGCGACTGCGCCGAGACCTTCGCCGACAACACCGAGAGCCACCTGCTGGCCAACGCCCGCACCCTGCTCCAGATGGCGATCGTGCTGACCTACGGCGCCTCGCTGCCGGTGGTCAAGGTCGCCCGGGTCGCCGGCCAGTACACCAAGCCCCGGTCCCTGCCGACCGACGCCCGCGGGCTGCCCGCCTACCGCGGCGACATGATCAACGCGCTGGAGGCCACGCCGGAGGCGCGGATCGCCGACCCGCAGCGCATGATCCGGGCGTACGCGAACTCGGCCGCCGCGATGAACATGCTCCGCGCGTACCTGGCCGGCGGGCTGGCCGACCTGCACGCCGTGCACGACTGGAACAAGGGCTTCGTCAAGAACTCGCCGGCCGGCGAGCGCTACGAGGCGATCGCCCGGGAGATCGACCGGGCGCTGGCCTTCATCCGCGCCTGCGGGATGACCGAGGACGAGGCGCTGCGTACCGTCACCCTCTACTGCTCCCACGAGGCCCTGGCCCTGGAGTACGACCGGGCGCTCACCCGGGTCTCCGACCGCCGGGCGTACGGGCTGTCCGGGCACTTCCTCTGGATCGGCGAGCGGACCCGGCAGCTCGACGGGGCGCACATCGACTTCATCTCCCGGATCGCCAACCCGATCGGCGTCAAGCTCGGCCCGACCACCACCCCGGACGAGGCCATCGAGCTCTGCGAGAAGCTCAACCCGGACAACGTCCCCGGCCGGCTCACCCTGATCAGCCGGATGGGCAACCACAAGGTCCGCGACGCGCTGCCGCCGATCGTGGCCAAGGTGACCGCCGCCGGCGCCAAGGTGGTCTGGCAGTGCGACCCGATGCACGGCAACACCCACGAGTCGTCCAACGGCTACAAGACCCGACACTTCGACCGGATCGTCGACGAGGTGCTCGGCTACTTCGAGGTGCACCGCGGCCTGGAGACCCACCCGGGCGGCCTGCACGTGGAGCTGACCGGCGAGGACGTCACCGAGTGCCTCGGCGGCGCCCAGGGCATCGAGGACCTCGACCTGCCCGATCGGTACGAAACCGCCTGCGACCCGCGACTGAACACCCAGCAGTCGCTGGAGCTGGCCTTCCTGGTGGCGGAGATGCTGCGTGGCTGACTTTGTCGATCTTCGTTCGGACACCGTGACCCGGCCCACCGCCGGGATGCGGGAGGCGATGGCCACTGCCGAGGTCGGCGACGACGTCTACGGCGAGGACCCGACGGTCGCCGCGCTGGAGGCCGAGGTCGCCGCGCTCTTCGGGCAAGAGGCGGCGCTGTTCGCCCCGACCGGCTCGATGGCCAACCAGATCGCCCTCCAGCTCGTCGTGCCCCCCGGTGACGAGCTGCTCTGCGACGCCGACGCGCACGTCGTCACGTACGAGATCGGCGCCGCCGCCGCGTACGGCGGAATCTCCTCGCGGACCTGGCCGGCGGTCGGCGCGGACATCGACCCGGACGTGGTCGCCGGCATGGTCCGGCCCGACGGCTACTTCGCGGTGCCCACCCGGGCGATCGCCGTCGAGCAGACCCACAACCGGGGCGGCGGCGGGGTGATCCCGCTGACCACCCTGCGCGAGCTGCGCCGGGTCGCCGACGACCACGGGCTGGCGCTGCACTGCGACGGGGCCCGGATCTGGCACGCGCACGTCGCCGACGGGGTGCCGCTGGCCGAGTACGGCGCGCTCTTCGACACGCTGTCGGTCTGCCTGTCCAAGGGCCTCGGCGCCCCGATCGGCTCGCTGGTGCTCGGCAGCGCCGAAAAGATCGACCGGGCCCGGTTCATCCGCAAGCGGATGGGCGGCGGCATGCGCCAGGTCGGCGTGCTCGCCGCCGCCGGCCGGTACGCCCTGGCCCACCACGTCACCCGGCTCGCCGAGGACCACGCCAAGGCCGCCCGGCTGGCCGAGGCGGTCGCCCCGTTCGGGGTGCTCGCCGCGCCGGTCCGGACCAACCTGGTCCCGCTGGACCTGACCAAGCACCCGCTGGACGCGAAGGCCCTGGCCGCCGCCGCCCGTGCCGAGGGCCTGCTGGTCTCGGTGCTCGGCCCGCGCACCGCCCGCCTGGTCACCCACATGGACGTCGACGACGCCGGGATCGACCGCGCGGTGGAGATCCTCACCCGCCTGCTGCGCGCCTGACCCACCTCCGCACCCGAGCCCCGCGCCCACCCGGCCCGGGGCTCGGCTGCGTTTCGACCCCCCCGCCCTGCTCGCGCCCGCGCTGCCCGCGCCCGCGCTGCCCGCGCCCGCCTCGGCCGTGTTGATCAAGAAGTTTGCGTCAGGATCCGGCCCGGAACTGACGCAAACCTCTTGATCACCGTGGCGAGCCGGGTCGGGCCGGGTGGGGCCGGGCGGGCCCGTGGGGTGGGTCAGGGGTGGAGGCGTTTGAGGGTGGCGATGTCGGCGGCGTGGCCCTCGTGCTTCTCGGTGGGGGTCTCCACCACCACGGGGACGCCGGCGGTGGCCGGGTGGGCCATCAGTTCGGCGAACGCGGGCTCACCGATGCTGCCCTTGCCGATGTTCTCGTGCCGGTCCCGGGTGGAACCGCACAGGTCCTTGGAGTCGTTGGCGTGCACCAGCCGCAGCCGCTCCGCCCCGACGGTCGCCACCAGGGCGTCCAGCGTCGCCGTCATGCCGCCCTCGGCGGCCAGGTCGTGTCCGGCCGCCCACGCGTGGCAGGTGTCGAAGCAGACCCCGAGCCCGGGGTGCCGGTCCACCGCGTCCAGGTAGGGGCCCAGCTGCTCGACCCGCGAGGCCAGCGAGCGACCCCCGCCCGCGCTCGGCTCGACCAGCAGCATCGGCCCGCCCGCGGCCGCCGCCTCGTCCAGCAACGGCAGCAGCGTCTCGCGGACCTGCCGCATGGCGGCCTCAGCGTGCCCCGCGTCGACCGCGCTGCCCGCGTGGAACACCACGCCCCGGGCGCCGATCGCCCGGCCGCGGCGCAGCGCGTGCGCCAGGGTCTCCGCCGACCGCTGCACCGTCGCCGCCGTCGGGGAGCCGAGGTTCACCAGCAGCGAGGCGTGGATGAAGACCGGGACGCCCCGCTCGGCGCAGCCGTCCCGGAACAGCGCGTCCTGGGCCGGGTCGCCGGCCGGCAGCGCCCAGCCGCGCGAGTTGGAGACGTAGACCTGCACCACCTCGGCGCCGGCCGCGTCGACGTACGGCAGGGCCGCCCGGGCCAGTCCGCCCGAGGTGGGGGTGTGTGAGCCGACGGGTCGCATGGTCACAGGCACCCGATGGTGACCGGCGTGGCCGGCGGCACCGGGGAGTTCTCGGGCGGGTTCTGGAACCGGACGATCCCGTTCGGGTTGAACTGCACGGTCACCGGGAAGCCCTGGCTCTCCAGCTGCTGCTTGGCCTGCGGGCACGGCAGGTCGACCACCCGGGGCATGATCACCTGGGCCGGACCCTTGCTGACCTCGAGCCGGACCTGCGCGCCCTTCTCGACCCCGGAGCCGTTGGCCGGGCTCTGCCCGAGGATCTCGTCCTTCGGCTTGTCCGAGTCCTTGTACGTCTCCACCGGCACCAGGCCGAGCTGGGCAAGCGTGGTCCGCGCCTCGTTGACGTTCTTGCCGAGCAGGTTCGGCACCGAGATCGGCGCCCGGCCCTTGCTCAGGATGAGGGTGATCTTCGTGCCCGGCTTCACCTCGGCGCCGACCTTCGGGTTGGTCTCCAGCACCACCCCGGCCGGCAGATTGTCGTCGTAGCGGGGGGTGCCCTTGGCCACCAGCAGTTTCGCGCTGGTCAGATCCACCTCGGCCAGCTCGAACTCCTTGCCCACCACGTCCGGCACCGGGAACCGCTCCGGGCCCAGCGACAGGGTGAGCGTGATGGTGCCACCCTTGAGGATCTTGGCGGCCGAGACCGGATCCTGCGTCACGACGCTGTCCCGGGGGGTCTTCTCGTCGTAGCGGGGCTCGGCGTAGACCAGGGTGAAGCCGGCCCGGTCCGCCTGGGCCTGGGCCTCGGCCTTGCTCAGGCTCACCAGTTCCGGGGCGACCGTGTAGCGACCCACCCCGACCCACCAGCCGCCCAGCGCGGCGAGCAGGCCGAGCGCCACCACCGCGGCGGCGACCGAGAGCCGGCCGCGCTGGCTGCCCATCAGGCGGGTGCGCAGCGCGGCGAACCGGGCCCCGAGGTCCGACTCCGGGGCGGCCCGACGGCGGTGCGGCCGCTGCGGGCCCCCCTCGGGCAGCCGCGCCCAGGCGGGCCGCTCGGCCGGGTGGACCGCCGCCACGACCATGGTCGGCTGCGCCACCGCCGAGTTCTCGTCGCCCACCGGCCGCAGCACGGCGGTGTGCGTGTTCGGGTTGCCCAGGTCGTCCCGGGCCACCTGCACCTCGGCCAGCAGGGCGCCGGCGTCGGTCGGGCGGGCGCCGGGGTCGCGCCGGGTGGCCCGCGCGACCAGGTCGTCGAGCGCCTTGGGCAGCGCGGGTACCAGGGTCGACGGGGCCGGTACGTCCCGGTCGACGTGCTGCCAGGCGACGTCCACCGGCCGGTCCCCGTCGTACGGGACCCGCCCGGTGAGCATCTCGAACAGCACGATGCCGGCCGAGTAGACGTCGGTGCGCGGGTCGGCGTGCCCGTCGGTGACCAGCTCCGGCGCCACGTACGCGACGGTCGCCATGAGCTGGTTGCCGTTCTCCTCCTCGGCGCTGGCCTCGACCGCGCGGGCCAGGCCGAAGTCGGCGACCTTGACCACGCTGTCGACGAGGTTCGCCACGCCGCCGGTGGGCGCCTCGGCGACCAGCACGTTCTCCGGCTTCACGTCCCGGTGGACCAGCCCGGCCCGGTGCGCGGCGGCGATCGCGGCGAGCATCTGCTCCATGATCGCCAGCGCCTCGTCCGGGTTGAGTCGGCGCCGTTCGGCCAGCACGTCGCGCAGGGTGCGGCCGCGGACGTACTCCATCACCAGGTACGGCAGCCCGCCGTGGGTGCCCTGGTCGTAGACGGCCACCACGTTCGGGTGGGTCAACCGGGCGATCGTCTTCGCCTCGTCGGTGAACCGGGCCATGAACCCGGCCGCCCGGCCGCGGGTCTCCGGCGCCTGGGTCGGGTGAATGATCTTGACCGCCACGGTGCGCTCCAGGCGCTCGTCGGTGGCGGTGTACACGGTCGCCATCCCGCCGCGCGCGACGCGCCCGCGAATGCGGTAACGCCCGTCGAGCAGCGAGCCCAGCAACGTGTCGGCGACCTGTGTGTCCATCGGCAGGCAGTCTATGTGTCCAGAGGGTGAAGGTTGAACAGGATGCTACAGCCGGGACACGATCCGATCCGTCCCGCCGTGCTGTCGCAGGCCACCCGGGGTGCCGCTGCGCCCGGGCCGGGGCGACGTGGCAGGGTGGTCGGGTGACCGATTCCGTACCCGCCGACCAGGCTTCCGGCGCCGCCCTCGCCGGCCCCTCCGACCCGGCCGCCTGGCTGACCCTGCCCGACGTGGCCGAGCGCCTCGAGCTGCCGATCAGCAAGGTCCACCAGATGATCCGCGACCGGGAGCTGATCGCCGTCCGCCGCGACGGCGTCCGCCGGATTCCCGTCGACCTGGTGGCGAACAAGACGGTGCTCAAGCACCTGCCCGGCGTGCTGAACCTGCTGGCCGACGCCGGCTACGACGACGAGGCCGCCCTGCGCTGGCTCTACGAGCCCGACGACACCCTCTCCGGCGGTACCGGCGCGGCCACCCTCGGCGGCGACCACGCCCGCGAGGTCAAACGCCGCGCCCAAGCCCTCGGCTTCTAACCCCCCCCCGGGCCCCTCGCCCCGTTGATCATGAAGTTGTTGCCACCGGCACCGATGTGTCGGGGCAACAACTTCATGATCAACTCTGGCAGGGGGGTCAGTCGGCGCGGCGGGTGGCGGCGATGGCGAGGTCGACCAGGGCCTGGCGGGCCTCGGTGTCCAGGTCGACCGTGGTCAGGGCGGCCAGCGCGGCGTCGGTGAGGGTGACGATCCGCTGCTCGGTACGGGCCAGCGCGCCGCTGGCGCTGATCAGCTCCCGCAGCCGCGCCACCCCGGCCTCGTCCAGCCCCGGATCGCCCAGTTGGCCGAGCAGCAGCTCCCGGCCGGCGTCGTCGGTCGCCTCGACGGCCGCCGCCACCAGGTAGGTGCGCTTGCCCTCGCGCAGGTCGTCCCCGGCCGGCTTGCCCGTCTGCGCCGGGTCACCGAAGACCCCCAGCACGTCGTCGCGAAGCTGGAACGCCTCGCCCAGCGGCAACCCGTACGCCGAGTACGCCGCCCGTACGTCCGCCGACGCCTCGGCCAGCGCGGCGCCGAGCAGCAGCGGCCGCTCGACCGTGTACTTGGCCGACTTGTACCGGGCGACCTTGCCGGCCCGCTCCAGCGAGGTGTCCCCGGTGACCTGGGTCAGCACGTCCAGGTACTGCCCGACGGTGACCTCGGTGCGCATCTCGTCGAAGACCGGCCGGGCCCGGGCCACCGTCCGCGGATCCAGGCCGGCGGAGTGCAGCAGCTCGTCCGACCAGACCAGGCAGAGGTCGCCGAGGAGGATCGCCGCCGCGTCGCCGAACCCGTCCGGGTCGCCGCCCCAGCCGGCCGCCCGGTGCCGGGCGGCGAACCGCCGGTGCACCGCCGGCTCGCCGCGGCGGGTGTCCGAGCGGTCCATCAGGTCGTCGTGGATCAGGGCGCTGGCCTGCACGAACTCCAACGCCGCCAGCGCGGTCACCACGTGGTCGGAGTCGACTCCGCCGGCGCCCCGGTACCCCCAGTAGCCGAACGCCGGGCGCAGCCGCTTGCCGCCGCCCAGCACGAACGCCTCGATCGCCTCGGCGACGGGCACCAGCGCGTCGTCGACGCCGGTCATCCAGGTGCGCTGGTTGGCCAGGAACTCGGCCAGGGCCTTGTCGACGCGCTGACGCAGGCCGGCGCGGTCGACGGGGGAGACGGGAGCAGCGTGGGTCACGTACCGACGCTAGCCGGTCGGGGTTGGCCGCGTCCCCCCACCGGGCCGGCGCGTCGCGCCCGCCGCGCCCGACGTGCCGCCCCGCCGCCCGGGCGCGGGCGGTCGGGAGGGGGTGGTGACCGGGCCGCGGGGCAGGAAGCCGCGGGCGTCGGCGAGCAGCGCGGCGTAGCGGCGTACCGCCGGCTCGGCGCGGTGCGTGGCCAGCCGGCGCTCCAGCTCGACCAGCGGGGTCGCGGCCCGCGCCGACCCGGCGCGGACCGCGTCCAGCAGCGCGGCCCCGGCCACCGCGCAGGCCTGCTCCACCTCGCCGACCTGGAGCAGGCCGCGGGCCAGCCAGCCGCCGTAGACCGCCGCCCGGCGGGGCCGGCCACCGCGCCGGGCGGCGCGCAGCAGCGGCAGGGCCGGCCGGGGTCGGCCGAGCGCGACCAGGGCGCGGCCCGTCATCGCCGCCAGTTCGGTGTCGTCGAGCCAGTAGAGCCAGGCCGGCTCGGCGCCCGGCTCGACCGCGCCGGCCGTCCGCCGCGCCGCGTCCAGGGCCTGCCGGGCGGCCCGGACCCGCCCGCCCAGCGCGGCCGCCAGCGCCACCCGGTGCAGCAGCAGCGCCCGCAGCCCCGGACCGGCCGACCGCCGGGCCCCCGCGTACGCGGTGCGGGCCAGCAGCAGCGCGCCCTCCGGGTCGCCGGCCCCGGCCAGCAGATGGCTGGCCGACCCGAGCACGTGCCCGGCGAGCGCCGGGTCACCGGCCGCCGCAGCGGCCCGCAGGCCGAGCCGGTAGGCGTCCAGCCCGGCGGTGGGCTCGCCGGCGTCGGCGTGCAGCCACCCGGCGAGCTGGGCCGTCTCGGCCAGCACCGGCAGCAGCCGCCGCCGCTCGGCCGGACCCGCCCCGGCCAGCGCCCGGGCCGCCCGCCGCAGCCGGTACGCCCCGGCCGGGGCCAGGTCGGCGCCGCCGGTGAGGTCGTCGAGCCGGCGCAGCTCGGCCAGCTCGCCGGGGCCAGCCGGCCCGCCCGGGTCGGACCGGCCGGGTGCGCCCGCCGGGGCGGACTGGTGCGCCGCCGGCGCGACCAGCAGCGGAGCGTGCGGGTCGGCCACCCAGCGTTGGGCCAGCGCGAGCAGGGCCGACCGGGACCGGGACCCGCCCGCGCCCACCGGGCCGTGGTGCCGGCTGCGCCCGGCGGCCTCGACCAGCTGCCCGGCCGGCGCGTCGAGCACGAGGGCGAGCCGGCGCAGCCAGCGGTCGCCCGGCACCCGGGCCTGGCGCTCCCAGCGGGAGATCTCGTGCCGGGTCACGGTGGCCGCGCCGGAGGCGGCGCAGAGCTCGGCGGCGAGCCGCTGCTGACTCCAGCCGCGGGCCAGCCGCAGCTGGGCGATCAGCGGCCCGAGCAGGCGCGGGTCGGGCGGGGTCATCGGTCCTCCGGTCGGGCGTCGGCGCGGCGACGGCGGCCGCCCCGCGGGACGGGACCGGCGCGCCGTCGGTCGGTGCTGACCCCCGCGCGTGCCTCCGGGCGCCGGCCCCGACCGGCGCCACCCGCGCTGGCTCCTTCCTACTCCGGGGGTACGACGTCGCGTCGGACCCGCCGTGCGTCGCCGCACCGAGCGGCCCGCCGGCGTTCGACGACCGCCGTCGATGCCGCAATGGGAAGATCGTGGGTCGGCGGGCCGTCGCCCGCTAGAGTCGGGTCGTGGCGCTCGGTCTTCCCTCCGTCCTCCCCAATCCCCAGCCGGCGATCGGGGAGCTGATCCGTGAGCGCCAGCCGACCTTCTCCTTCGAGTTCTTCCCGCCCAAGACGCCCGAGGGCGAGCGGCTGCTCTGGCAGGCCATCCGGGAGTTGGAGTCGCTGCGCCCCTCGTTCGTGTCCATCACCTACGGCGCGGGCGGGTCGACCCGGGACACCACGGTGGCGGTGACCGAGCGGATCGCCACCGAGACCACCCTGCTGCCGATGGCCCACCTGACCGCGGTCAACCACTCGGTCGCCGAGCTGCGCAACGTCATCGGCCGGCTGGCCGGCGTCGGGGTGCGCAACGTGCTCGCCGTGCGCGGCGATCCGCCGGGCGACCCGGGCGGCGAGTGGGTCCGCCACCCCGAGGGCGTGCTCTACGCCGAGGAACTGGTCCGGCTGGTCCGCGACGCCGGGGACTTCAGCGTCGGCGTGGCCGCCTTCCCGTACAAGCACCCGCGCTCGACGGACGTGGCCAGCGACACCGCGCACTTCGTCCGCAAGTGCCGGGCCGGCGCCGAGTTCGCGATCACCCAGATGTTCTTCGACGCCGACGACTACCTGCGGCTGCGGGACCGGGTCGCCGCCGCCGGCTGCGACACCCCGATCCTGGCCGGCGTGATGCCGGTGACCCAGATCGGCACCATCGAGCGGTCCGTGCAGCTGTCCGGGGCGCCGTTCCCGCCCGCGCTCGCCGAGCGCTTCGAGCGGGTGGCCGACGACCCGGAGGCGGTGCGTCGGCTCGGCATCGAGCAGGCCAGCGAGATGTGCGCCAAGCTGCTGGACGAGGGGGTGCCGGGGATCCACTTCATCACCCTCAACCGGTCCACCGCCACCCGGGAGGTCTGGCGCAGTCTCCAGGCCGGCGCCCGGGTGTGAACGCGGGCACCCCGCCACCTGAACCACGCCACGACGGTTGACCGATGGTGGGCACACAGCTGAAGTGGGACGACTACGCGACCGCGTGGGCGCGGCTGCACGGCGGCTTCGACCCGCGTGCCGCCGCGCCGGTGGTCCGGGCCTGGCTGCGCTTCGCCTACCACGTGGGATACATCCTGGGCCGGCTCCGGATCACCCCGACCGCGGTGACCGTCGCCGGCGTGCTGCTCTGCCTCTGCGTGCCGCTGTTCTCCGTGCGGTCGGTGGATGGGCCGATCCTGGGCGCGCTGTTCGTACTGCTCGCCTCGGTGGCGGACAGCGTCGACGGGGCGGTGGCGGTGACCACCAACCGGACCACCCGCCTCGGCTACGTCTACGACTCGCTCGCCGACCGGCTCGGTGAGATCGCCTGGCTGGCCGCGTTCTGGCTGGTCGGCGCGCCGGGCGCGCTGGTCGTCGCCGGCGGCGCGCTGTCCTGGCTGCACGAGTACGTGCGGGCCCGCGCGGTCGCCGCCGGGATGCGCGACATCGGCGCGGTGACCGTGGGGGAGCGCCCGACCCGGGTCTGCGTGGCCCTGGTGGGGCTGCTGCTGGCCGGCCTGACCGGCCTGATCGACCCGGACCTGGCCGCCGGCACCATCACCATGGCCGCCGCCGTCTGGGTGCTGCTGGCCGGGTTCGGCCTGGGGCAGTTGCTGTCGACCGTGCGCCGCGCCCTGGTCGACGCCGGCTGACCCGCTCGTCGCTCACCGCCCCCGGGCGGCGCGTTACCAGGCCGGGCCGATCTCCTCGGCGACGATCTGCGCGGAGAGAGTGACCATCGGCAGGCCGCCGCCGGGGTGGCTGGAGCCGCCGACCAGCCAGAGCCCGTGGGCCGGGCCCCGGTTGGCCGGGCGCAGCAGCCCGCCCGCGGTGCCGTAGATCGTGCCGCCCGGCGCGCCGGTCGCCGCGTCCAGGTCGGCCGGGGTACGCACCTCGCGGAACACCAGCCGGTCCCGGACGTCGACGCCCCGCTCGGCGAGCACGTCGAGGATCCGGTCGGCGTACGCCTCGGCGAGCCCCGGCCGGCGCCAGTCCACGGCCCCGGCGGCGGTGCCGTGGCGGGCGGCGTTGACCAGCACGAACCACGACTCGTGCCCGTCCGGGCGGACCATCGGGTCGTCGGCGACGGTGACGAAGACGGTCGGGTCGACCGCCGGTCGGGCCCGTACGCCCCGCCCCGGGTCGCCGAAGACCGCGTCGAACTCGGCGTCGTAGTCGCGCGGGAAGAACACGTTGTGGTGGGCCAGCCCGGAGTCGCCGCGTACCCCGAGCAGCAGCACGAAGCCGGCCAGGCTGCGGTCGGTCAGCCCGGCCAGCCGGCGCGGGCTGGGCAGCAGGTCCCGGTAGAGGGTGAGCGCGTCGGTGTTGGCCACCACCACGTCGGCGGGGACGGGCGCGGCGGCGCCGGCGAGACGTACGCCGTGCACCCGGCCGCCCGCGGCGTCGATCCGGGTGACCGTGGCGCCGGTCTGCACGACCACGCCGAGGTCCAGACAGCGCGACAGCAGCGCGTCGGCCAGGGTGCCCAGCCCGCCGCGCAGGTACCAGCCGCCGAAGGTCAGCTCGGCGTAGGGGACGGCGACCAGCGCGGCCGGGGCGCGGCGCGGGTCGGCGCCGGTGTAGGTGGCGTACCGGTCGAGCAGCATCCGCAGCCGCGGGTCGGACAGCTGCGACCGGCCCAGCCCGCGCAGGCTGCGGCCGGGACCGATGGCGGCCAGGTCGCCCAGCCGCCAGGCCAGCGCGGCGAGGTCGCGCGGCGAGCCGACGGCCCGGCGCAGGATGTCCCGGTGCGAGGCCTCCCAGACCCGGGCGGCCCGGCGCCACAGCCGCTGCCAGTCGGCGGCCGCCCGGTCGCCGAGGGCCGCGCCGATCCGGGCGGCGAACTCGGCCGGGTCGGCGCAGGAGTCCAGCACCGGCCCGCCGCCGGGGAAGACGTGCCGCACGATCGGGTCCAGCGGCACCAGGTCGAGGTACTCGTCGAGCTTGGCCCCGGTGGCCTCGAACAGGTCGTGGAAGACCTGGGGCAGGGTGAACAGGCTGGGGCCGGTGTCGAAGTGGAACGAGCCGGCCGGGGTGTGGTGCGCGTACCGGCCGAGCTTGCCGCCGACGGTGTCGGCGCGTTCGAAGACGGTGACCTCGTGCCCGGTGACGGCCAACCGGGCGGCGGCGGCCAGGCCGCCCACCCCGGCGCCGACGACCACGATCCGCGCCATGCGCGTCCTCCTAGCTGACCGGGCGGCCCCGCCAGGACAGACGTCGCCGCTTCCGCAGATGGTACGACCGCAAAGTCAGCCAACCGAGGACCACGACCGACACGGGGTGTGCCAGCGCGTCGGGCCAGGCCCGCCCACCGGTGGCCCGGGCGCTGAGCACCCGCCCGGCGACCCCGAGCAGGTAGCCGGCGGTGGCGAGCGCGGCCACCACCGGCGCGCCGGCGGCCAGCGCCGCGACGGCGACCAGCGGCGGAGCGGCGTAGAGCAGGAGCAGCAGGGCCACCACGACCGCCGCCGCGGCCGGGTGACCGAAGGAGGCCCAGAGGGATTTGGTGTAGCCGTCGCGCAGCTGCGGCCAGTCCTCGTACATCCGGCAGGCGGCCAACCGGGAGCCGTCGGCGAGGGCGATCCGCCCGCCGGCGCGCTTGACCGCCCGGGCCAGCTCGATGTCCTCCAGCACCTTGTCGGCCACCGCGGCGTGCCCGCCGGCCCGGTCGTAGCCGGCCCGGTCCACCACCAGGAACTGCCCGCCGGCGGCGGCCAGCGACGGCCGCGGCGAGCGTTCCATCGCGCGCAGCGGCAGGAAGGTCAGCCACAACCACTGCAACAGCGGCTGCACCAGCCGGTCGGCCGCCGTCCGCACCACGATCCGGGGGTACGGCGATAGCAGCGTCGCCCCGGCGGCGCGCAGCTCGGTGACCGCCGCCGCGACCGCGTACGGGGTGAGCACCACGTCGGCGTCGACGAACACCAGCGCGGTGGCGGCCGGATCGGCCCGGCCGGCGAGCTGGTGGCAGGCGTGCGGCTTGCCCAGCCAGCCCGGTGGCGGGGTGACCCCGGTGAGCAGGGTGACCCGGGGATCATCGCCGGCCACGGCGCGGACCACCTCGGCGGTGCCGTCGGTGGAGGAGTCGTCGAGCACCACGATCCGCAGCCGCGGCACCCCCCGCTGGGCGAGCAGCGACCGCAGGCAGGGCGTGAGCCGGGCCGCCTCGTCGCGCAGCGGCAGCAGCACCGCCACCGGCTCGGTGACCTCGACCGGCCCGCCGGCGGGGCGGCGCAGCCAGCGGCCCGCGTTGACCCCGGTGTGCGCGGTCAGCGCGGCGAGCGCGAGGACCAGGGCGAGGACCGCCGCGCTCATGCGGTGGCGTCGACGCCGGGACGCGCCGGTCGGCGGGGTGCCCGCCGGTCGTCGCCGTGCCGGCGGGCGCGGACCAGCGTCACCGCCAGCGGCACCGCCGCCACCGCCATGCCGGCCGCGCCCCAGGCCGCCGAGGCGGGCAGGTCGAGGAAGACCGCATGGGCCAGCACGCTGGAGAAGTACGTCCACAGGTAGAGCGCGAACATCGGGTCGTCCCGGGAGTCGGTGACCGCGACGGACGGCCCGGCCAGCGGGCGCAGCGCGCTCATCAGCAGCACCGCGAAGAGCAGCCAGCCCAGGTAGTTGCTGACCGGGATGCCGGGCAGCCCGGGCAGGGCCGGGTCGGCGTCGCGCCACACCCAGTAGCCCTCGGCCACCATCTGCGGGTCGAGGAAGAGGTCCCAGGCGGCCAGCCCGACGGCGGCCAGCGCGATCCGCCCGGGCCCGGACGAGGTCAACCGGACGGCGGCCAGCCAGGCGGGCCACGCCATCCAGGTCCAGGCCAGCGGGATGATCAGCGGCACCCCGGCCAGCTTCGGACCGAGTTCGCCGGAGTAGTCGTAGCTGCCGAACGGGAAGCCGGTGGCGACCCCCAGGGCCTCGATCGCGAAGCCGCCGCCGGTGGCCACCGCGACCAGCGCCCCCGCCGTACGCGGGCCGCGGCGCAGCAGGGCGTGGCCGACCGCGAGCAGGTAGCCCAGCAGCACGGTGGTCACGGTCAGCCGGGCCCGGGTGGTGCCGGTGGTGAGCGGGTAGCAGATCTGGGCGAGGACGAGGACGGCCAGCAACGCCCAGGGGGCTCGCCGTCGGATCACGGTGCCGCTGGGCCGGACCGGACGGTGGCGGCCGGGTCGGCGACGGCCAGCGGCAGGTCCCGGCCGAGCACCCCGAAAGGTCGCTCGTCGCCGGGAAAGAGGAAGTGCCGCAGCACGTCGACGAAGCCGAACCGCCGGTACAGCCGCCAGGCCCGCGAGGTCTGCTCGTCGGCCTCGGGGGTGGACAGCAGGGTGGTGGTGCCCTCGGCGAGGGTGAGCAGGGCGGTCAACTGTCGGGTGCCCAGGCCGTGCCCCTGCGCCGGTGGCCGGACGTGCAGCTCCACCACCTCGAAGCAGTCGGTCAGCCAGCGCCGGCGGGCCGCCGGGTCCAGTGCCCGGTGCACCTGGTCGTGCCACCACTGCCCGGGCGCGCCCAGGTAGCCGTACCCGAAGCCGGCCAGCCGGCCGTCGGTGGTGAGGCTGGCGACGGCGCGGAAGCCGGGGCGGCGCACGTGGGTGGCGATGTAGCCGCGGCGGGCCTCCAGCAGGTCGGCGCGGTAGTTCATCGCCTCCCCGTAGACGGCGACCACGTCGTCCAGCCGCCGGACGAGATCATCCGGCGTCCACCGCACCAACCTCATGCGTGTCCCTTCACCGTTGCCGCGTCGCCGTCGGCGACCCACCCCAGCACCGTCCGGTCGCCGACCACGTCGCGCACCTCGAACCGCGCGAAGAGCTCCTCCGCGTACCACCCCTCGGTGGGGGTGCGGCTGATCGCGGCGCGGTGCTCCGGGTGACGGTACGCGAACGCCACGAGGTCCGCGGGATCGCGCCACACGCTGACCGTGCCCTGCCAGCCCAGCGGGGCCTCGCCGACGCCGAACCGGGCGAGCAGCCCGGGCGCGGCGTGCAGCGCGGCGGCCACCGGGGGGATCGCCGTCCAGAAGGTGGCCGCCCGGCGGGGCCGCAGCCGGGCCCGGGTGAGCGCCAGCACCGGTCCGCCGACCCGGCCGCCGGGCGGGTCGCCGAACGGGCGCCGGCCGGACCACTCGCCGCGGCTGCTCACCGGGCGCAGGTCGACCCGGACGGTGGCCCGGGCGATCCGGGCCCAGGCCCGGCCGACCGGGGAGGTGTCGAAGCCGTCGGCGGCGGCGGGGGAGCCCCAGACGGTCAGCGCCGCCCACCGGGTCAGGTCGGCGTCGCCGGGCCCGAAGCCGGTGCCGGTCCCGGTGCCGAGCAGCTTGCCGAACCGTACGCCGGGGGTGGCGCGCAGCCGGCGCGGGTCGAGCGCCATCCGGGTGAGCGCCCGGGGCAGCGCGGCCCGGGAGATCCGCCACACGTGCAGGGTGACCAGCTCGGGAACGGTGTCGCCGGCAGTCGCCCCGCCGGGCTCGCTCACGCCACCTCGGTCGGGGTGCCGGCGGTGATCCGCAGCAGGTCCGCGTACGTGGTGGGAAAGACCGCCTGGGGCACCCCGCCGGCCGCCCAGATCTCGGCGTACTCCTGCAGGGCGGTGTCGATCAGGGTGCGCAGCGGGCGGGGGTGGCCCACCGGGGCGACCCCGCCGATCACCTGGCCGGTGTGTTCCCGGACGAACTCCGGGGTGGCCCGGCGCAGCCGGGTGACTCCCAGCCGGGCGGCCAACTCGGCGGTGTCCACCCGGTGCGCGCCGGAGGTCAGCACCAGCAGTGGCTCGCCGTCGGCCTCGAAGACCAGCGAGTTGGCGATGGCGCCGACGTCGACGCCGAGCGCCGCGGCGGCCGCGGCCGCGGTGTGGACCGCCTCGGGCAGCAGGCGGACCAGGCTGGGCGCGCCCGCGCTGTCACGCGCGCCCGCGCCGTCCAGGGCCGCCTGCACCGCCTGCACGTTCGGGTGTGGCTGCATGCCCCCATTCTTCCCGGTACGCCCCGGCCCGGTGGAGCCGGTTGGGTCCGGTCGGCGTGGCGGGTGCCGTGCGCGGCGGGGCGGCACCCGGCGGAGCCGGCCGGGTCCGCCGACGTGGCGGGTGTGGGGGCGGCCAGCGACGACCCGGTCACCGTCACATGGCGTCATCCGGACTTCCGGCAGGCCGCCCCCCCCGGTTCGTCCTTTGCTCTGCTGCCCCGGACGCAACAGGCACGCGGTGTCACTGTTGCGTCCGGGGCAGCAGAGCAAAGGGGGCGCGAGGGGTGGTGCCGTCCCCGGCGGTCTGCGGGCGCCCGCCCTGGTCGGCGACGGGACGGGCCGGCGGGACGCCGGGCGGGCCGGTGCCACGCCGGGCGAAGCCGTCACGCACGGTCATGACGGCGGGGTCGAGGCCGGTCGTCACCCACCGTGAGCCCATGTCGCCCCGGCCAGCCGACCGGGTGTGCCCCCGGCCAGCCGGGGTGGTGCGCACCCCGCCGGCGGCGTCGACCACCAGCGCCTCGTGCCCGTCCAGAGTGGCCAGCCAGTCGAGCGCGTGCGCGCCCCGGGCCATCGCGGCGGTGGCGTACACGTCGGCCCCAGAGCAGGTCCGGGCCGACGACGGTGACCGACCGCAGCGCGGTCACCGGGCGGCCGGCGCGCGGGTCCACGAGACGACCTCCGCTCCGGCTTTGCCGTGCTGTGCGCCGGCGCGCCCGCTCCCGGTACCGCTCCCCGCGATCCCCGGCGAGACGGCGGCACGCCGGACGCCACACGTTGCGTTTTCGTCGGAGGGAGGGTGTACTGTCAGCAGTTAGAACGAGTGTTCGATTGAGTCGTACGCCCGTTCCAACGCCCGGGAGCGGTGTTTCGCGGCTCCGGCTTCCGGGAGGTGCGGTTTCGCGGACCGCACCGGGTTCCGGGCAGTCGCGAGCCCGGTCCCGTCAAGGCAGGATCGTCGTCCGCCGCCCACGACCCCCGGGCGGCGGACGACGAACCCGCCGGTTCGCCGGCCGGGTGTGGTGTGGGGAAGCGTCCACACCCGGCCGGCCCCCATCCGGTGCGTCTTCCTCCGCACCACCCGCTCCGGGCGCCCGCCGACGGATCCCTTCCGCCGCGCGCCGCGCCCGCCCCGGTCACGCGGAGGAGACAGTCATGCCGACCAACCCGGCCCAGGCACCGACGGTGCCCGCGCACGTGCTGCCGCACCGCACCCCGGCCCAGCTCCTCGCGGTGGCCCGGATCGGGCTCAGCGAGGCCGCCCAGACCCGCCCCGACGGGCTGCGCTACGCCGCCGCCCACCTCGCCGCGCTGCGCGCGGCCGCGGCCCTGCTCGCCGCCCGCGCCCGCCCCGCGCCCGCCCGACGCCACCGGATCACCAGCGTCTGGGTCCTGCTCTCCGCGGTCGCCCCCGAGCTCGACGAATGGTCCGCCTACTTCGCCGCCGGCGCCGGCAAGCGGGCCGCCGCCGAGGCGGGGATACCCCGCGTGGTGAGCGCCCGGGAGGCCGACGACCTGCTCCGGGCCGCCGAGCAGTTCGTCTCGGTGGTGGAGACCGCGCTCGGCCTGGCCCACCAACCGACCCTCGACGGCCTCGCCGCCTGACCCGGCACCGCCCGGGTTCCCCCGCCGGGCACACCCGGCGCCCCATCCGACAAGCGACACCTGATCCAGCAGAAACACGACGGGGGGTTGGTCCCATGGCGGGCCGCATGGTGGTCGGTTCCGCCGCACTGGCCGATCTGGTGCGCCCGGCGAGCGCGCCGGACCCGGCCGGCGGCCACCGGGTGCTCCCGGTGGCGCCCGAGCTGACCGGTCTGCTGCCCAACCGCGGGCTGCGCCGGGGCAGCACGATCGCGGTCTCCGCCGGCCAACCCCGACGCAGCGGCGGCACCTCCCTGGTCCTGGCGCTGCTCGCCGAGGCGTCCCGGGCCGGCTCCTGGTGCGCGGTGGTCGGGGTGCCGACCTTCGGGGCCGGCGCGGCCGCCGAGATCGGGATCGCGCTGGACCGGCTCGCCCTGGTACCCGACCCCGGCCCGGAGTGGCCCACCGTCGTCGCGGCGCTGATCGACGGGGTCGACGTGGTGGTGACCGCCGTGCCGCAGACCGTCTCCGCCTCGGTCGCCAACCGGCTCGCCGCCCGGGCCCGGCAGCGCGGCAGCGTGCTCGTCCCGTACGGCCGGTGGGACGGCGCGGACGTCACCCTCCAGGTGGTCCGCGGGGTCTGGGAGGGGCTGGGGTCGGGCCGGGGCCGGCTGCGCCGCCGCGAGGTGACCGTGTCGGCGCGTGGGCGCGGCGCGGCCGCCCGCCCCAAGGAGATCAAGGTCTGGCTGCCCGGTGACGGGCTCACCCGGGTCATCCCCCGGCCGGCGACCGGGGGCGGCGTCGGCCGTTCCCGGCGTGGCGCGCTCACCGTGGTCGGCTCCGGGTGACCGGCACGCCGGTGCGCACCCTGCTGCTCTGGTGTCCGGACTGGCCGGTCATCGCCGCCGAGATCGTCGACGGGGTGCCCGCCACCGGCCCGGTCGCCGTGCTGCACGCCAACCGGGTGGTGGCCTGCTCCGAGCAGGCCCGCGGCGAGGGGGTACGGCGGGGCCTGCGCCGGCGGGAGGCGCAGGGGCGCTGCCCGCAGCTGACCGTCGTCGACCACGACCCGGGGCGGGACGCCCGCGCCTTCGAACCGGTGGTCGCCGCCGTCGAGGAGGTCGTCGCCGGCGTCGAGGTGGTACGCCCCGGCGCCTGCGCGGTGGCCGCCCGGGGCCCCAGCCGCTACCTCGGCGGTGAGGAGGCGGCCGCCGAACGGATCGTCGAGCAGGTGGCCCAGGCCTGTGCGGTGGAGAGCCAGGTCGGCATCGCCGACGGGGTCTTCGCCGCCGGGCTGGCCGCGCGCGCCGGCCGGGTCGTACCCCCGGGCGGGACGCCGGAGTTCCTGACCGGGTTGCCGGTCGAGGCGCTCGGCCGTCCCGCGCTGGCCGACCTGCTGCGCCGGCTCGGCGTGCGTACCCTCGGCGACTTCGCGGCGCTGCCCGCCGGCGACGTGCTGGCCCGGTTCGGCCTCGACGGGACGCTGGCCCACCGGCTCGCCGCCGGGCGGGACGACCGCCCGCTGGCCGTCCGGCAGCCCCCGGTCGACCTGGCGGTGACCGCCGACCACGACGAGCCGCTCGACCGGGTCGACGCGGCCGCCTTCGCCGCCCGCGCGCTCGCCGAGCGGCTGCACGACCGGCTCGCCGCGCACGGGCTGGCCTGCACCCGGCTCGGCATCGAGGCGGTCACCGCGCACGGGCAGGAGCTGCACCGGGTCTGGCGGCACGACGGCCTGCTCACCGCCGCGGCCATCGCCGACCGGGTCCGTTGGCAGCTCGACGGCTGGCTCTCCGGCAGCACCGGCCGGGCCGGTGCCCGCCCGGCCCGGCCGACCGCGGGGATCGTCCGGCTGCGGCTGGTCCCCGACGGGGTGCTGGCCCAGGCGGGGCTGCAACCCGGCCTGTGGGGGGAGACCGGCGAGGAGCGGGAGCGGGCGCACCGGGCGTTGAGCCGGGTGCAGGGCATCCTCGGCCCGGAGGCGGTGGTCACCGCCGTGCTCGGCGGCGGTCGTTCCCCGGCCGACCAGACCCACCTGGTCCCCTGGGGCGACGAACGGCTCCCCGCCCGTCCCGGCCCGCCGGCACTGCCCGGCGAGCCGGCCCTCGGCACCGACCGGCCCGCCGGTGGCCCCGCCGGCGCGGGCCCGGCCGCCGGTGGGTCTGCTGCCGGCCGCTCCGCCGGCGTCGGCCGGGCCGGCGGCGGGGGGAGCGCCGTCCCGCCGTGGCCGGGCCGGCTGCCGCCGCCCGCACCGGCCGTGGTGCTGCCCACCCCGCTCGCCGCGACCGTGCACGACGCCGCCGGCGAGCCGGTCGTGGTCAGCGCGCGCCTGGCGGTGAGCGCCGCGCCGGCCCGGCTGGCCGTCGGCACGGCCCGACCGGTCGAGATCGTCGGCTGGGCCGGGCCGTGGCCGGTGGACGAGCGCTGGTGGGCGCCCGCCGAGGCCCGGCGCCGGGCCCGGTTCCAGGTCTGCCTGGCCGACGGCGCCGCCCTGCTGCTGGCGGTCGAGGCCGGCCAGTGGCTGGTGGAGGCGATCTATGACTGAGCCGGTCCCGTCCGGTCCGGGGCGGTTCCCTCGCGGAGCTGGCGCGCCCGACCGGTCGGTCCGCTCCGTGTCGGGGGCGGATGCCCCGGTGAGCGATATGACTGTCAGGCATATTTATGACTCTCAGGTATATCGCTCACCGACCCTTTCGTCGGTGGAGCCGGCCGTCGGGACCCGGTCGCCCGCGGGGGCGGCCAGATGAGCTTCCACAACCCCAAGCTGCCCTGGTCAGAGCTGGAACGGGTGCTCTCCGGGCGACCCGGCGGCGGGTCGGGCGGCGGCGGGAGGCCGCGGGGTGGGCGGTCGCGCGAGGAGCGGCACCTGCACGTGGTCGACCCGCTCGCGGTCGACGCCGACGGCGGCGACGCCCCGGCCTGGAGCCGCAAGCGCCAGCAGTACGAGGCGCCCGAGCTGCCCCACCCCGATGACACGGTGCCCTACGCCGAGCTGCACGCGCACACCAACTTCAGCTTCCTCGACGGCGCCAGCCATCCCGAGGAGCTGGCCGAGGAGGCCGCCCGGCTGGGGCTCACCGCGCTCGCCGTCACCGACCACGACGGCTTCTACGGCGTGGTCCGTTTCGCCGAGGCGGCCCGCGCGCTGCACCTGCCGACGATCTTCGGCGCCGAGCTCTCCCTCGGGCTGCCGGGCCCGCAGAACGGCGAGCCCGACCCGCACGGCGCGCACCTGCTGGTGCTCGCCCACGGCCACGAGGGGTACGCCCGGCTGGCCACCACCATCGCCCGCGCCCAGCTGCGCGGCGGGGAGAAGGGCCGCCCGATCTACGGCGAGCTGGAGGAGGTCGCCGCCGAGCTGCGCGACCACGTGCTGGTGCTGACCGGCTGCCGCAAGGGGCACGTGCCGGGCGCGCTGCTCACCGAGGGCGTCGACGCGGCGGCCCGCGAGCTGGACCGGCTCACCGCCCTCTTCGGCGCCGAGACGGTGGCGGTGGAGCTGACCGACCACGGCCACCCGGTCGACGCCGACCGTAACGACGCCCTGGCCGAGCTGGCCGCCGCCGCCGGGCTGCCCACGGTGGCCACCAACAACGTGCACTACGCGACCCCGGCCCGGCGTCGGCTCGCCACCACCCTGGCCGCCGTCCGGGCCCGGCGCAGCCTGGACGAGATCGACGGCTGGCTGCCCGCCGCCGCCACCGCCCACCTGCGCAGCGGCGCGGAGATGGCGGCGCGGTTCGCCGCGTACCCGGGCTCGGTGGCGCGGGCCGCGGAGTTCGGCGCCGAACTCGCCTTCGACCTCCAGCTCGTCGCGCCGCAGCTGCCGGCGTACCCGGTGCCGCCGGGGCACACCGAGATGAGCTGGCTGCGGCACCTGACGATGCAGGGCGCCCGGGAGCGCTACGGCCCGCCCGAGGCGCACCCGGAGGCGTACGCGCAGCTGGAGCACGAGCTGAAGATGATCGAGGAGCTGGGCTTCCCCGGCTACTTCCTGGTGGTCTACGACATCGTCACGTTCTGCCGCGAGCAGGACATCTACTGCCAGGGCCGGGGCTCGGCGGCGAACTCGGCGGTCTGCTACGCGCTGCGGATCACCAACGTGGACGCGGTCCGGCACCGGCTGCTCTTCGAGCGCTTCCTCGCCCCGGAACGCGACGGCCCGCCCGACATCGACGTGGACATCGAGTCCGACCGCCGGGAGGAGGTGATCCAGCACGTCTACACCCGGTACGGCCGGGAGCACACCGCGCAGGTCGCCAACGTCATCTCGTACCGGCCCCGCTCGGCGGTGCGGGACGTGGCCAAGGCGTTCGGCTTCTCACCGGGCCAGCAGGACGCCTGGAGCAAGCAGATCGACCGGTGGGGCTCGGTGGCGTCGGTCGACGTCGAGGACATCCCCGAGCAGGTGGTCGCGTACGCCAACGAGCTGCAGACGTTCCCCCGGCACCTGGGCATCCACTCCGGCGGCATGGTGATCTGCGACCGGCCGGTGATCGAGGTGTGCCCGGTGGAGTGGGGCCGGATGCCCGGCCGCAGCGTGCTCCAGTGGGACAAGGACGACTGCGCCGCCGTCGGCCTGGTCAAGTTCGACCTGCTCGGCCTGGGCATGCTCTCCGCGCTGCACTACGGCTACGACATGATCGGGATGACCCTCGACCTGGGCGACATGACGCTGGACGACCCCGAGGTCTACGACATGCTCTGCCGGGCCGACTCGGTCGGGGTGTTCCAGGTGGAGAGCCGCGCCCAGATGGCCACCCTGCCCCGGCTCAAGCCCCGCGAGTTCTACGACCTGGTGGTCGAGGTGGCGCTGATCCGGCCCGGCCCGATCCAGGGCGGCTCGGTGCACCCGTTCATCCGGCGCAAGAACGGCCAGGAGCCGGTGACCTTCGCGCATCCGCTGATGCGCAACGCGCTGGAGAAGACCCTCGGCGTGCCGCTGTTCCAGGAGCAGCTCATGCAGCTCGCGATCGACCTGGCCGGCTTCGACGCGGCCGGGGCCGACCAGCTGCGCCGGGCCATGGGGTCCAAGCGCTCGGTGGAGCGGATGGCGCAGATCGCCGACCGGCTCTACGCCGGGATGGCCGAGCGGGGCATCACCGGCGAGCTGGCCGACGACGTCTACCGCAAGCTCACCGCGTTCGCCAGCTACGGCTTCCCGGAGAGCCACGCGATGAGCTTCGCCTACCTGGTCTACGCCAGCTCCTGGCTCAAGCGCTACCACCCGGGGCCGTTCCTGGCCGCGCTGCTCAACGCCCAGCCGATGGGCTTCTACTCGCCGCAGACCCTGGTCGACGACGCCCGCCGGCACGGCGTGGAGGTACGCCGGCCGGACATCAACGCCAGCGGGGCCAAGGCGGTGCTGGAGTCGACGCCGGAGACCCGGTGGGGGAGTCAGCCGGGGGAGCCGCCGCACGCCTGGGGGCTGGGCGGGCCGGCCGTCCGGCTCGGGCTCGGCAGCGTGCGTACCCTCGGCGAGGACGTGGCCGAGCGGATCGAGGCGGAGCGGGCGGCGCACGGGCCGTACCGGGACATGCCGGATCTGTCCCGGCGGGTCGGGCTCACCGCCGCGCAGCTGGAGGCGCTGGCCACCGCGGACGCCTTCGCCTGCTTCGGGCTGACCCGGCGGCAGGCGCTCTGGGCCGCCGGCGCGGCGGCCCAGGACCGGCCGGGCCGGCTGCCCGGCACGGTGACCGGGACGGCCGCGCCCACCCTGCCCGGGATGGAGGCGGTGGACCGGCTGGTCGCCGACGTCTGGGCGACCGGGCTGTCCCCGGAGAGCCATCCGGCCCGGTTCATCCGCGACCGGCTCGACGCCCTCGGCGCGGTGCCGATCGCCCGGCTCGGCCGGGTGGAGCCGGGTCGGCGGATCCGGGTCGGCGGGATCGTCACCCACCGGCAGCGGCCCGCGACCGCCGGCGGGGTCACCTTCCTCAACCTGGAGGACGAGACGGGGATGCTCAATGTCACTTGCTCCCCGGGGCTGTGGCAGCGCTATCGTCGAATCGCCCGCACCAGCGCGGCGTTGGTGGTGCGAGGCCGGTTGCAGCGGCACGAGGGAGTCACCAGCCTCACCGCGGACCGGCTGGACGCCATCGAGCCGCCGGTCAGCCCGGCGTCCCGGGATTTCCGCTGATTCCAGTGATCCGCATTACGGTTTCCTCGGACGCCAGGCGAGAGACTTCCGGCACGTGCGGGCAGAGTGGCCCGCTCGCGGCAAGGGGGAAGACGCGATGACGTCGAACAGCATGCACACCGGCGGCGTGGCGAACGCCCGGCGCACCCGGCTCGCGGCCGGATGGGCGCCGGCGCAGGACGTGGAGACGCGCGAGTACCAGGTGCACGACGGCCCGGTGGCCAACGCGAACCGGTCCCGCGCGGAGGAGGACCCCGCCGCCGGCGGCGAGTCCTGACCAGCGCGGTACCGCCTGCGGGGGGTCCGGTGGCGCGGGTGACTAGGCTCGACCGGGTGGAGCAGACCACCCGAGGCCGGTTCACCGGGCCGCCGTTGACCCCCCGTACCGCTGTCATCTGGTCGGTCCTCGCCGCCGAGCTGGACCGACGTGCCGACGCCGAGTTGACCGTGCTCGACGTCGGCGGTGGGACCGGCGGCTTCGCCGTCCCGCTCGCCCAGGCCGGGCACCGGGTCACCGTGGTCGACGCCAGCCCCGACGCGCTCGCCGCGCTGACCCGCCGGGCCGCCGAGGCCGGGGTCGCCGCCCGGGTACGCGCCGTGCAGGGCGACGGCGACGCCCTGGCCGGGCTGGTCGAACCGGCCAGCGCCGACCTGGTGCTCTGCCACTCCGTGCTGGAGGTGGTCGACGACCCGACGCCGGTGGTCACCGCGCTGGCCGCCGCGCTGCGACCCGGGGGAGCGGCCAGCGTGCTGGTCGCCGGCCGGGCCGCCGCCGTGCTGGCCCGGGCGATGAACGGCCACCTGGACGTCGCCGCCGCGCTCGCCGCCGCCCCGGACGGCTCCGCCGGGCCGCGCGACACCCTGCGCCGGCGCTTCGACGCCGACGGCGCCGCCGCGCTGCTGCACGCCGCCGGGCTCACCGTCGAGGAGATCCACGGGGTACGCGTCCTCGCCGACCTGCTCCCCGCCGCCGTGGCCGACGGCCAGCCGGGCAGCCTGGTCGAGCTGGAACGGGCCCTCGCCGCCCGGTCGCCGTACCGGGACCTCGCCGCCCAGCTGCACCTGTTCGCCCGCCGGCCGGCATGACGGTATGACCTCCCCCATACCGCCCGATCCGCTGGACGTCGTGGTGCCCCGCTACGGCGGCGGCAGCCTCGCCGACGTGGTCCCCAGCGCGCTGGCGGTGCTCGGCGTGCCCGGCGCGGTCGACCTGCTCGGGCTCACCCCCGGGCTGGCCGGGGTGCGGCGGATCGCCGTGCTCCTGGTCGACGGGCTCGGCTGGTACCAGATCCCGACGGCCGCGCCGTACGCGCCGACCCTGGCCGGGCTCGCCGCCACCGTCGGTCGGCCGCTGACCTCGGGTTTTCCCTCCACCACCCCGACCAGCCTGGTGAGCTTCGGCGCGGGCGTCGCGCCCGGGCCGCACGGGGTGCTCGGCTTCACCGTCCGGGTGCCCGGCACCGACCGGGTGCTCAACCACATCGAGTGGGCCGGTGACCCGGAGCCGCTGACCTGGCAGCCGGTCCGTACCCAGTGGGAGCGGGCCCGGGCGGCCGGTGTCGCGGTGACCGTGGTCAGCCGCCCCGAGTTCGCCGGCAGCGGGTTGACCCTGGCCGCCAACCGGGGCGGCGACTACCGGGGCGCCGCCGGGGTGGACGCCCTGGCGGCGACGATGCTCGCCGCGCTCGCCGCCGGCCCCGGGCCGACCCTGGTCTCCGGCTACCACCCCGACCTGGACCGGCACGGTCACCTCACCGGCGTCGACTCCGCGCCCTGGCGGATCGCCGCCGCCGAGGTGGACGCGCTGCTCGCCCGGCTCGTCGACGGGCTGCCGCCGGACGCCGCGCTGCTGGTCACCGCCGACCACGGGCAGCTCGACGTGCCCGCCGCGCACCGCTTCGACCTGGACACCGACTCCCGGCTGCGGGCCGGGGTGCGGGTCGTCGCCGGGGAGCCGCGGGTGCGCTACCTGCACGTGGAGCCGGGCGCCGTCGACGACGTGGTGGCCGCCTGGTCGGCGGTGCTCGGCCCGGCCGCCCGGGTGGAGACCCGCGAGGAGGCGGTGGCCGCCGGGCGGTTCGGCCCGGTGCCGGAGGAGCACCTGCAACGCGTCGGCGACGTCGTGGTGACCTGCCACGGCACGTACGCCGTGCTGGCCAGCCGCTCCGAGCCGCCGGCGGTGTCCCGGCTGGTGGCCTACCACGGGGCGGACACGGCGGCGGAGCTGACCATCCCGCTGCTGGTGGTGCGGGGCTGACCGGTCGGGCTGTCGTACCGGCGGGTTAGCCTGCGGGAATGGGTCGGAGTCAGTCGTTGCCGCGCGGCGGTGACCCGCGCTTCGGGCCGGACGCCGACGACTCCGGCAGCCCGATCCTGCACGTCGACATGGACGCCTTCTTCGCCTCGGTGGAGGTGCGTCGCCGCCCCGAGCTGCGCGGCCGGCCCGTCGTGGTCGGTGGCGTCGGGCCGCGCGGCGTGGTCAGCTCCGCCAGCTACGAGGCCCGGCGGTACGGCGTCCGCAGCGCCATGCCCACCATGCGCGCCCGGGCGCTCTGCCCGCACGCGGTCTACCTCCCGCCCGACTTCTCGCAGTACACGGCCGCCTCCCGGGCGGTCATGCAGATCTTCCGGGACGTCACCCCGCTGGTCGAGCCGCTCTCCCTGGACGAGGCGTTCCTCGACGTGGCCGGCGCCCGGCGGCTGTTCGGGCCGCCGGCCGAGATCGCCCGCCGGATCCGCGAGCGGGTGGCGGCCGAGCAGGAGCTGACCTGTTCGGTCGGGGTGGCCCCGACCAAGTTCGTGGCCAAGCTCGGCTCCACCCGGGCCAAGCCGGACGGCCTGCTCGTGGTGCCGGCCGACCGGGTGCTGGAGTTCCTGCACCCGCTGCCGGTCGGCGCGCTCTGGGGGGTGGGGGAGCGCTCCGCCGAGACGCTGCGCCGGCTGGGCCTGAACACGATCGGTGACCTGGCCGAGGCGCCGTACGGCATGCTCCGCAAGGCGGTCGGCGAGGCGTCCGCCAGCCACCTGCACGAGTTGGCCTCGGGGCGCGACCCGCGCACCGTCAGCCCCGAGCACGTGGAGAAGTCGATCGGCGCCGAGGTGACCTTCGACGCCGACGTCGCCGACCCGGTGGAGATCCGCCGCGCCCTGCTCGCCCTCAGCGACAAGGTCGGCGCCCGGCTGCGCCGGGCCGGGCAGGTCGGCCGGACGGTCTCGCTCAAGGTGCGGCTGGCCGACTTCCGTACGGTCAACCGGTCCCGCACCCTCGGCGTCTCCACCGACGTGGCGCGGGAGATCTTCGACACCGCCTGGGCGCTCTACACCGTTCTCGACCCCGCCGAGCGCGTCCGCCTGGTCGGCGTACGGGTGGAGGGGCTGGCCGGGGTGACGGAGACGCCACAGCAGCTGACCCTCGGCGCGCCCGAGCGCGGCTGGCGGGAGGCGGAAGCTGCCGCCGACGCCGCGGCTGCCCGTTTCGGGCGGTCCGTCATAGGTCCGGCCAGTCTGCTCGGCAAGCGTGATACCCGTAGCGGCGAAAATCCGACCCGGCCGTAGGTCGTCCCGCTTTCCGACGCGCGAGCCCCCTCGTAGACTTGACGGCAAGCAGCCGGTTGGCTGCCACGGTCTGTCGGCCCGACCGGGCCGACCAACGTGACCGGGGAGGAGTGCCGTGCCGCTCTCGGAGCACGAGCAGCGGCTGTTCGAGCAGATCGAGCGGTCGCTTGCCGAGGACCCCAAATTCGCCTCGGCCGTGCGCGCCAGCGACCCGCGTTTCCACGCGCGGCGTCGCCTGCTCGTCGCTGCCGGCGTGGTTGTCGTCGGCCTGGCCCTGTTGGTCTACGGCGCGGTGATCAAGACTCCGCCGCTGGCAGTGGCGGGCTTCGTCGTCATGCTGGCCGCGCTGGGCTACGCGGTGCAGTCGCATCGCCGGTCGCAGTCACCCGACCTGCACGTGGTGGGTGGCACGACGACTCGCCGTCGTCCGCGCGGACGCGCGGGTGGTCGACGGCCGTCGCTGCTGGACCGCATGGAGGACCGGTGGCGGCAGCGTCCGGAGGGACATCGCTGAACGCTCACCGCCCCTGAGGCGGGTGGGCGTCGCCACGACGGTGGGTGCCGGACGCGGTCCGGCCACCTCCGTCGTTTCCGCACGTCCGGCCCCGATCCGAGCCGCCCCCGGCCTGCTGGCTCTCGGGCCCGCTGGCCTCGTCTCACCGGCAACTGGCCGGCGGACCACCGGCTGGAGACCACCGGTCTGCCGATCATCGGCCTGCCGCCCTGCTCGCTGTCGATCGGGTTGCCGGAGGGCGAGCCACGGTCGTCGGCCGTGATCGACTCGGTGTCGGCGTCGTGGCGGAGTCCGGAGGCGCGGAATGCCGCCATGTCGGCGATATTGCGTGGCGCCGCAGACGGAATGGCCAGCGGCCGAGGTTGGCGGCGCGGCGCCCGGCACGCCGAGGCGTGCTCGGGGCCGGGGCGGCCCCGAGCACGCGGCCGGGGCGGCCCCGAGCACGCGGCCGGGGCGGCCCCGAGCACGCGGCCGGGGCGGCCCCGAGCACGCGGCCGGGGCGGCCCCGAGCACGCGGCCGGGGCGGCCCCGAGCACGTGGCCGGGTCAGGCCCGGCGGGCGGAGCGGTTGGCGAGCAGCCGGCGCGGGTTCCAGCGCAGCAACCGTGAGCGGGTCCGCCCGCCGCTGGCCACCAGCCGGGAGGACGAGTCCGCCACCGCCAGCCGCCAGCGCAGCAGCACCGACGGCGGCAGCACGGTCGCCAGGAACCGGGTGCGCCGGTCCGACCGGGCGGCGATGGCGCCCCGGACCGTCGTCAACGCCGGGTGCAACGGCTCGCCGGTGAGCGGGTCACGGGCGTAACGGGCCCGCTCCTCCGCCCGGCCGAGCAGCCGTACCGCCGCCGCGGACGCGGTGTCGTCGGCGACGGCCTCGCGGGCCAGCCGCTCGGCGGTGGCCCGGGGCGTCTCGGTGTGGTCCACGGGTACCCGGTAGTCGACCAGCGTGTCCAGCAGCTCGTCCCAGGCCGCGTGCGCGTCGGCGCGGGCCCGGTCGTGGTCCGCGCCGAGCACGACCATGCCGGGCGCGTCGGCGTCCGCCCCGCCCGCCCCGCCCGCCCCGTCCGGACCGCCGGCGACGGCGGCGACCGCCCGGGCCGGCCGGCCGTGGCGGCGACGCCGCAGCGCCATCCGCCGCAGGGCCGGCAGGCAGAGCAGGACGATCAGCGCCAGCACGGCGCCCGCCGTCCACCAGGGCCAGCTCGGCGCGCGCCGGGTCGGGGCGCCGCCGGCCGCGTCGAAGCCGGCGTCGGTGTCCCGGTCGGCGGCGTCCTCCCGGCCCGGCCCGGCCGTGGCGGCCGGGTCCTCGGGGGAGGCGCCCGGCGCGCTGGTCTCCGACGGCTCCGGGTCCGGGGCGTCGCTGTCCGGGGCCCAGGCCGAGCGGTTCGCGCCCTGCACCGCGTACGCCGGGGTCGCGTCGAACGGGACCCAGCCCAGCTGGTCGAAGTAGACCTCCGTCCAGGCGTGCAGGTTGCGGTTGGTCAGCACGTACGTGTCGTCGCCGGCGCTGGTGCCGTTGGTGAAGCCGAACGCCACCCGGGCCGGGATGCCGGCGGAGCGCACCAGCCAGGCCATCGCCGCCGCGTACTGCTGGCAGTAGCCGACCTTGTTGGTGAGGAAGTCGACGATCTCCTCGCCGCTGGTGCCGCCCTTGGTGCTCAGCGAGTAGCTGAAGCCGTTGTCCCGGGAGAAGTAGTCGTAGATCGCCCGGACCTTGTCGTAGTCGTTCTGCTTGCCCTCGACCAGCCGGGACACCAGCAGGTCGACCTGCTGCACCGCCGGCCGCCGGGTCTGCTGGACGGCGATCGGGTGCTCGGCGGGCAGGGAGCGGGCCCGGCGCAGGGTCGACGGGGTAAAGGTGGAGCGGACGTACTCGAACGAGTAGCGCTTGCCCCGGGAGTTGTCCCGGTTGGAGAAGACCACCCCGAGGTTCGAGTCGTAGAGCCAGTTGCCGCTGAGCCCGTCGACGTTGACCGGGTCGGCGTACACCGGCACGAGTGGCATCTCGAGGTTGCGGGTGACCTCCACCGTCGCCTGGTACCGCTGCTGCTCGGCGCCCTGGCGGGCCGGTGGGGCGGGCAGGTCCCGGTCCACCCGCCGGCCGTTGGGCGGGCGCACCCGGAAGCCGTCCGGCCGCAGCTCGTCGGCGACGCCGAAGCGCAGGTAGAACGGGCTCGGCTCGGTGGTGGTCACCTTGACCATCTCGGCCACCTCGCTCTGGTTGAGCTGGCCGCTGAGCGCGGCGAACAGGTCGATCCGGCCGGGGCTGCCGCCCTGGCCGGGCCGCCCGTTGCCGGTGCCGTTGCCGGTCGAGTTGACCTGGTCGAGCAGCCCACCGGTCATCCCGGGCACGGCCAGCGGGAGCACCACGGCCAGCGCCACGCCCACCACCGCCAGCCGGCGGCCGGCCGCGGCCAGCGGGGAGGACTCCCAGACGTCGACGTCGCGTCCCTCGCCGGTGAACCGGCGGCCGAACCGGCGTACCCGGTCGACGTTGTCGGTGACCAGCAGCCACAGGTAGCCGGAGGCGCCGACCACGAACGGCAGCGCGGGCACGCTGTCCACGTAGACCGCCACCGGCACCGAGTAGATCGCCAGCATCGGCAGGCCGGCCAGCGCCGGACGGCGCAGCCCCACCGCGAGCACGTCCACCACGATCGCCACCGAGCCCACCCCGAGCACGGTGATGAACAGCAGCGGCGTGGTGTCCGGCACCTCGACGCCGTACGAGCGCATGTCCTGCAACGAGCCCTGCAACAGCTCGCCGAAGTGGGCCAGGGTGGCCGGCGTGGGCAGGAACGCGACCAGCTCGGTGCCGCCCGGGAAGAGCCAGGTCAGGGCGAGCAGCAGGCCGGCCAGCATGCCCAGCACCTGGCCCCACAGGGGAGCCCGGACCAGTCGGGTCAGCGCGGCCACCCCGGCGACCACGGCCACCGCGATGGCGGCCTCGATCAGCCAGGTCCAGCGCTGGAAGATCGAAGACAGCGGCGCCGCGGCGAGCAGAGTCGCCGCGGCGGCCACGAAGCCGAGGTTCCGGGACGCGATCACGACGTCACCCTTTCCGTCATCGGACGCCGCCGGCGACCGTCTCGGCGAGCGCCGCGCGCAACGCGAAGCCCTGCGAGCCGCGGGCGGCCTGCGGCCAGAGCGCCGGCAGCCGGCCGCCGTGGTCCACCCCGATCACCCGCCAGCCGCCCTGGAGCAGGGCGAGCGCGGCCGCGCCGTGCGCCCGTTCCGACTCGGCCCGGGCCTTCTCCGGCAGGTTGAGCCAGGTGGAGCTGTCCAGCAGGAAGGCGACGCAGGTCGCCCCGTTGACCCGCAGCCCGGCCAGCAGCTCGGCCTCGGCGGTGCTCACCGCACCGAGCAGGGCGATGATCAGGCCGCCGTCGGAGCGCTGCCGGACCCGCTGCACCAGGGTGGCGACGTCGCCGCGCTGGTCGAGGCGGACGTCCGCCAGGTGGTCCAGGAGCAGGCCGTCCCCGGTGCCCTCGGTGGCGTCCACGTCCGCACCGGAGCCGGTGACCAGCCGCAGCTTGTAGCCGGACTGGCGCAGGTGCACCGCGATGCTCGCGGCGGCGGAGACCGCCCACTCGAAGCTGGCGGTCGGGCCGTCGCCGCGGTGGCCGAACGCCCGGGTGTCCAGCACGACGGTGGCCCGGCTCTCCCAGGGCTGCTCCTCGCGGCGCACCATCAGCTCACCGGTGCGGGCGGTCGACTTCCAGTGCACCCGGCGCAGGTCGTCGCCGACCCGGTACTCCCGGGTAGCGGCGTCGTCCTCGCCGTGCACCGCCACCGACCGGGCCCGGCTGTCGCCGCTGCCGGCGTACTCGCCGGGGAGGCGGACGGTCGGCAGCGGGGTGACCTGGGGGATCACGGTCAGGTGGTCGGTGCTGGGGAAGGCCCGGGTCAGCTCGCAGAGCCCGAACGGGTCGGTCAGCCGGACCACCAGCGGACCCACCTCGTACCGGCCGCGCACGTCGGCGCGGACCGTGTACGCCACCGAGCTGGCCTGGAGCGCGCCGAGTCGCTCCAGCACCACGCGGGGCCGGCTGCCCAGCGCGTACGGCAGCCGGTCCTCCAGCAGCAGGGTGCCGGTGGGCAGGCGGGACATGTTCTGCAGGCGCAGCACCACCCGGGAGCTGGCCCCGACCGGCACCCGGTGCGGCTCCAGCGACCGGTTGCAGGCCAGCTTGTAGCGGCTGCGCCCGACGTAGAGCGCGGCGAGCAGCGGCAGGACGGCGAGCAGCACGGCCACCCGCAGCAGGTCCTTCTCGCCGAGGATGCCGGCGGAGACCGCCGCCGCGACCGCGGCCGCCAGGAACGAGCGGCCGCGGGTGGTCAGGCCGCGCAGCCCGTCGCGCACCTCACGGCCTCCGCGGCTCGTACGGCCCGCGGCCGTTGCCCGCGGCGGGCCGCGGAGTGTCGTACGGGGTGCGCTTGCGCTCCTGCGGCAGCGCCAGCCGGTGCACCAGCTCCGAGACGATCGCGTCGGTGGTGCGCCGGGCCAGCTGGGCGTCGGCGGTCGGGATGATCCGGTGCGCCAGCACCGGCACCGCCAGCGCCTGCAGGTCGTCGGGGAGCACGTAGTCGCGACCCTCCAGCGCGGCGACCGCGCGGGCGGTGCGCAGCAGCTGGAGCGTGGCCCGGGGGGAGGCGCCCAGGCGCAGGTCGGGGGCCTCGCGGGTGGCGGTGACCAGGTCCACCGCGTACTGCTTGACCGCGTCCGCGACGTGCACCTGCCGGACCGTGGCGATCAGCTGGCGCACCGTCGCGGCGTCGGAGACCGGGCGCAGGTCCTGCAGCGGGTCGGTGGCGCCGTGGCCGTCCAGCATGGCCAGCTCGGCGCCGGGGTCCGGGTAGCCCATGGCGATCCGGGCGGTGAACCGGTCGCGCTGCGCCTCCGGCAGGGGGTACGTCCCCTCCATCTCGATCGGGTTCTGGGTGGCGATCACCATGAACGGCGTCTGGAGCTGGTAGGTGACCCCGTCGACGGTGACCTGCCGCTCCTCCATGCACTCCAGCAGCGCCGACTGGGTCTTCGGCGAGGCCCGGTTGATCTCGTCGCCGACCACCAGGTTGGCGAAGACGGCGCCCGGGCGGAACTCGAAGTCGTGCGTCTCCTGGTTGTAGACGCTGACCCCGGTGACGTCGCTGGGCAGCAGGTCGGGGGTGAACTGGATGCGCCGGACCGAGCAGTCGATCGAGCGGGCCAGGGCCTTGGCCAGCTTCGTCTTGCCGACACCCGGCACGTCCTCGATCAGGAGGTGTCCCTCGGCGAGCAGGACGGCCAGGGCGAGGCGCACGGTCGCGGTCTTGCCTTCGATGACCTGCTCGATGTTGGCCACGATGGCTTCGCTGGCGGCGCGGAACTGGTCGTGCGGCAGCAGGCCGCCCACCTCGTCCCAGGTCTGTTGTGTCACGGGCCTCCTCCTCGTCGCCGGAACGGCAGCTCTGTATAGAGCACCTGGACCCGCCGTTGGGTTCGCGACGCCGAGCCACGTCTGCCGCAGAAATCTCACTGGTTCTCAGGCTAACCATGTTTCTCGTTGTCGCCGACCCCCGCAGGTAGACGGTCGGTTACGCCCCGAATATTCGCCGCAACGGGGGACCTGCCGGTCGCTGTCGGTGCCCACCATGATCACGATGGGCACCGGCGCGGGCCCCGGCGGGGGTGGCCCCGGTGGGCTCGGCGGCGACCCGCGGTGGCGGGCCACCCGCGCGCCCGGCGGGCGGGGTACACTGCCGGTCATGGCCGGAGTCTTCCTGCTTCTTACCGGGCCGTGCTGATGCGCTGACGCGCGACAGCACGGCGGCCCCTCCTGCGCGAGGGGCTTTTTTGTGCCCTCCGCCGGCCGGCGTGTGCCCCGGGCCCGCCCGGCCCGGACGGGCCGCACCGAGAGCGGATCCACTCCCCATACCCGACCCATGACCACGCCGAGCGAGGTCAGCACCCAGCCCGGCCGCGCACGGCCGGCGGCGACGAGCGAAGCGAGGAGACGCCATGAGTGAGGCAGCCGCACCGGCGGGCGACATTCCCCCCTACCGGTACACCGCGGCCCTGGCCGACGAGATCGAGAACCGTTGGCAGGACGTCTGGGCGCGCGAGGGCACCTTCCACGCCCCGAACCCGACCGGTCCGCTGGCCGACCCGGACCACCCCCGGGCCGGCGCGGAGAAGCTGTACGTGCTGGACATGTTCCCGTACCCGTCGGGCGCCGGCCTGCACGTCGGCCACCCGCTGGGCTACATCGGCACCGACTGCTTCGCCCGCTACCAGCGGATGGCCGGGCGCAACGTGCTGCACGCGATGGGCTTCGACGCGTTCGGCCTGCCCGCCGAGCAGTACGCGGTGCAGACCGGCACCCACCCGCGTACCACCACGGTGGCGAACATCGAGCGGTACAAGGCGCAGCTGCGCCGGCTGGGGCTGGCCCACGACGAGCGCCGCTCGGTGGCGACCATCGACACCGACTTCTACCGCTGGACCCAGTGGATCTTCCTGCAGATCTTCAACTCCTGGTACGACCCGGACGTGCGCAAGGCCCGCCCGATCGCGGAGCTGATCGCCGAGTTCGAGGGCGGCAACCGCCCCACCCCGGACGGCCGGCCCTGGGCCGAGCTGACCGTGGCCGAACGGCGGACGATCGTCGACGACCACCGGCTGGCGTACGTCTCGCAGGCCCCGGTGAACTGGTGCCCCGGGCTGGGCACCGTGCTGGCCAACGAGGAGGTCACCGCCGACGGCCGCTCCGAGCGGGGCAACTTCCCGGTCTTCAAGCGCAACCTGAAGCAGTGGATGATGCGGATCACCGCGTACGGCGACCGGCTGCTGGACGACCTGGACACCCTGGACTGGCCCGAGCCGATCAAGCTGATGCAGCGCAACTGGATCGGCCGCTCGACCGGAGCGCACATCGAGTTTGCGGCCTCGACCGCTGATTCCGGTTCTGCGGGCGAAGCCCGCATCACAGTTTTCACCACCCGCCCGGACACCGTCTTCGGCGCCACCTACATGGTGCTGGCCCCGGAGCACGAGCTGGTCGACGCGCTGGTGCCGGCGGCCTGGCCGGCGGGGACGAAGGACGCCTGGACCGGCGGGCACGCCAACCCGCGCGCGGCCGTGGAGGCGTACCGGAAGGCGGCGGCGGCCAAGACCGACGTCGAGCGGCAGGCCGACACCAGGGAGAAGACCGGCGTCTTCGTCGGCGCGTACGCCGTCAACCCGGTCACCGGCGGGCAGATCCCGATCTTCATCGCCGACTACGTGCTGGCCGGCTACGGCACCGGCGCGATCATGGCGGTGCCCGCGCAGGACGAGCGGGACTGGGCGTTCGCCGAGGTCTTCGAGCTGCCGATCGTGCGGACCGTGCAGCCGTCGGAGGGCTTCGACGGCAAGGCGTACACCGGGGACGGCCCGGCGATCAACAGCGCCGCGCCCGACCGCGGCCTGGACCTGAACGGCCTGGGGGTCGCCGACGCCAAGGCGGCGATCATCGAGTGGCTGGAGGCCAACGGGCACGGCGCCGGCGCGATCACCTATCGGCTGCGCGACTGGCTGTTCTCCCGGCAGCGCTACTGGGGCGAGCCGTTCCCGATCGTGTACGACGAGACCGGCGCGGCGATCGCGCTGCCCGAGGAGATGCTGCCGGTCGAGCTGCCCGAGGTGGACGACTTCTCGCCGCGCACCTTCGACGCCGACGACGCCGCCAGCAACCCGGAGACCCCGCTGTCGCGGCGGCGCGACTGGGTCGAGGTGGAGCTGGACCTGGGTGACGGCCCGAAGCGCTACACCCGCGAGACCAACGTGATGCCGCAGTGGGCCGGCTCCTGCTGGTACGAGCTGCGCTACCTGGACCCGACCAACTCGGAGCGGTTCGTCGACGCGGAGAACGAGCGGTACTGGATGGGCCCGCGCGGCGAGGGCGACTGCGGCGGCACCGACATGTACGTCGGCGGCGCCGAGCACGCCGTGCTGCACCTGCTGTACGCCCGCTTCTGGCACAAGGTGCTGTACGACCTGGGCCACGTCTCGTCGTTCGAGCCGTTCCGCAAGCTGTTCAACCAGGGCTACATCCAGGCGTACGCGTACACCGACGCCCGGGGCGCCTACGTGCCGGCCGAGGACGTCACCGAGCGCGACGGCGGGTTCTACCTGGGCGACACCCGGGTCAACCGCGAGTACGGCAAGATGGGCAAGTCCCTGAAGAACGTCGTCACGCCCGACGAGATGTGCGCCGCGTACGGCGCCGACACGTTCCGGGTCTACGAGATGTCGATGGGTCCGCTGGAGGTGTCCCGCCCGTGGGAGACCCGGGCGGTCGTCGGGTCGTACCGGTTCCTGCAGCGGGTCTGGCGGGCGGTCGTCGACGAGCAGACCGGTGCGCTGCGGGTCACCGACGCCCCGGCCGACGAGGCGACCCGGCGGCTGCTGCACAAGGTCGTCGACGGGGTCCGCGGTGACATGGAGGCGATCCGGTTCAACACCGCGATCGCCAAGCTGATCGAGCTGACCAACGGGCTGACCCGGCTGTCGGAGACCCCGCGCGAGGTGGCCGAGCCGCTGGTGCTGATGCTGGCGCCGTTCGCCCCGCACGTGGCCGAGGAGCTGTGGCGGCGGATGGGGCACGAGACCTCGCTGACGTACGCGGACTTCCCGACCGCCGACCCGGCGCTGCTGGTCGCCGAGACGGTGACGTACCCGGTGCAGATCAACGGCAAGGTCCGCGGCCGGGTCGAGGTTCCCGCCGACGCGTCCGAGGAGACCGTCCGCGCGGCGGCCCTGGAGGCGGTGGCCGGCCCGCTGGCCGGCAAGGAACCCCGCAAGGTCATCGTCGTGAAGGGCCGCATGGTCTCCGTCGTCGCCTGACCCCCCCCGGGCCGCCCCGCCCACGGGCGCCCCGGGCCGGGAGCCCGCAGTTTCAGAGAAAGAGTGGCTATTCCGCGCGGAATAGCCACTCTTTCCGTGAAAGTGAGCGGATCTTGGGCCCGGGGTGGCGGGTGGGTGGGTCAGGGGTCGCGGTGGTGGAGGGCGATCAGGGTGGCCAGGGTGGCGGTCAGGGACCAGGTGGCGAAGACGGTCCAGGAGGTGGGGATCGTCGCCACCCAGCCGTCGTAGTTCGGGAACGGGACGAGCTCCACGAGCCGTTCCCAGGCGGGGACCGGCTGCGCGTGGTTGACGGCGGCGGTCCACCGGTGGCGCGTGTCGAACGCCAACGGCAGCAGGAGCAGCACCGCCGTGGTGGTGACGATCGCCGGGGCGGTGTGCCGGACGAGGGCGCCGATGCCCAGCCCGGCCAGCGCGCAGACCGGCACCAGCAGCGCCGACGCGACCACCGCGCGCAGCGCGCCGGGGTCCGCGATCGACGCGCCGGCGTGCCGGTCGGCGAGGATCGCCTGGGAGAGCCAGAACGCGCCGCCGGAGGCCAGCGCGCCGACGGCCGTCATCACCGCCGCGAGCACGACCACCTTCGCGGCGGCCACCGCCCGCCGCGCGGGTACGGCCGCGAAGGTGGTGCGGATCTGCCCGCTGGCGTACTCGCTGGCGATCATCACGGCGCCGACGCTGCCGGCGGCGAGCACCACGAACAGCCACCCCTCCTCGGGGAAGGCGTCGCCGACGGGTGCGAAGAAGGCGCGCCGCTCGGCGGAGTAGTCCGGCCAGTTCCGGTGGTCGGCGAGGGCGGCCCGGGCGCTGAAGAGCAGCGCGGAGACCGTGATCACCGCCAGCGAGCCGTACGTCGACCGCAGCGACCACAGCTTGATCCACTCGGCGGCGAGCAGGTCGCGGAACCGGGCCGGCGGTGCGGCGGTGCGGCGGGCGGTGCGGGCGGGACGGGTGGCGGTGCTCATCGGCGGCCTCCGGCGGGGTAGTCGACGCGGTCGGCGGTCAGGTCCATGAACGCCTCCTCGAGGGAGACGGTGTGCGGGGCCAGTTCGTGCAGCGGGATCCCGGCCGCGTACGCCAGGTCGCCGATCCGGGCGGCGGTCAGGCCCCCGACGAGCAGCGACCCGTCCGCCCCGGCGTGGACGGCGCCGCCCTCGGCGCACAGCACCATGGTCAGCGCCGCCGGGTCCGGTGTCCGGACGGTGACGCCGGCCGGGCCGACGCGCGCGGCGAACCCCGCCAGGCTCTCGTCGGCGATCAGCTCACCCCGGCCGATGACCACCAGGTGGTCGGCGGTCTGCTCCATCTCGCTCATCAGGTGGCTGGAGACGAGCACCGTCCGGCCCTCGGCGGCCAACCGGCGGAACAGCGCCCGCACCCAGCGCACCCCCTCCGGGTCCAGGCCGTTGAAGGGCTCGTCGAAGAGCAGCACCGGCGGGTCGCCGAGCAGCGCGGCGGCGATGCCGAGCCGCTGCCGCATGCCGAGGGAGAAGGCGCCGATCCGCCGCCGGGCGACGTCGGCCAGCCCCACCTCCCGCAGCACCGCCACCGCCCGGGCGCGGGGGATACCGTTGCTGCGGGCCAGCGCGGACAGGTGCGCCAGCGCGCTGCGCCCGCCGTGCACGTCGCCGGCGTCCAGCAGCGCGCCGACGTGCCGCAGCCCGCGCGGGCGGTCGGCGAACGGCGTCCCGTCCACGGTGACCGTGCCGCTGGTGGGCCGGTGCAGGCCGAGGACCAGCCGCAGGGTGGTGGACTTGCCGGCGCCGTTGGGCCCGAGGAACCCGGTCACGTGTCCGGGCCGGACGGTGAGGGTGAGCCGGTCGACGGCCGTCGTGCGGCCGTACCGTTTCGTCAGGTCACGTAGCTCGATCATGCGGTTCACGCTGCCGCGCGGCGGGCGGCCGGTCGTCGCGCCACGGGCCACATCCGCCGCCCCGGGACGCGCCCCGGGGCGTACGCCCGTCGGCCGATGTCCGGGCGGCGGGCGGCTGGCTACGGTGTCCGGGTGGACGCCATCCCGCTCCGGCCGCGCGCCGTCGCCCCCGCCGTGCGGGCCGTCCTGGCCTGGGCGGGGGTGGCCGTCCTGCCGGTGCTTTGGCTCTACGCCCCGACGGTCGGGTACAGCGGCAACGGCCTGGGGTTCGGCGAGCTGTGGATCCCCGAGCGGTACGCGGTGCCGGCGCTGGTGGTGGCCCTGCCGGCGGTGCTGCTGCGGCGCCGGACGCTGACCGCCCTCGGCCTCATGCTGGCCGGGGCGGCCCTGGCCAGCGGCACCGTTAGCGGTGGGGACGAGGGCTACCTCGACGACGTCTTCCGGCTGCAGTTCCTCGCCGTCGACGCCGCGCTCGGCGTGGTGGCCGCGACCCGGCCGCGCCGGGTGTCGCTGCCCACCGCCGCGGTGGTGCTCCTGGTCCAGGTCGGCGCCGGCTTCCTCAACCTCGGGTCCGACCCGGTCGCCCGGGCCACCCTTTCGGTGCTGGCGGTGGTGGCCGCCTGGACCGTCGGTGACTCGATCCGGACCCGACGCCGGCACGCCGAGGCGCTGCGGTCGCACGCCGCCGCCGAGGCGGTCACCGCCGAGCGGCTGCGGATTGCCCGCGAGCTGCACGACATGGTGGCGCACAGCATCGGCGTCATCGCCATCCAGGCCGGCGTCGGCGCCCGGGTCATCGACACCCAGCCGGCGCAGGCGCGCGCGGCGCTCGCCACCATCGAGGCGACCAGCCGGGACACCCTGGCCGGCCTGCGGCGTACCCTCGGCGCGCTGCGCCGACCCGACGCGGAGTCGGCGTCGCTGGACCCGACGCCCGGGCTGGACGACCTCGACCGGCTGCTCGCCGCCGCCGGCGATGCGGGCGTCCAGGTGGACCTGCGGCGGCGTGGCCGGCCGGTCGAGGTGCCGGCCGACCTCGGCCTCGCCGCCTTCCGGATCGTGCAGGAGGCGCTCACCAACGTGGTCCGGCACGCGGGCACCGACCGGTGCCGGGTGACCGTGGAGCACGGCCCCGGCGAGGTGGTGGTGGACGTCGTGGACGACGGGCGGGGCGGGCCGGTCGCCGGCGACGGGCACGGCATCGTCGGCATGCGGGAACGGGTCGCCCTGCTCGGCGGGCGGTTCCGCGCCGGGCCGCGCCCGGAGGGTGGCTTCCGGGTGACGGCCCGGTTGCCGGTGCCGGAGGCCGACCGGTGACCGTCCGGGTGGTGCTCGCCGACGACCAGCCGCTGGTCCGTGCCGGCCTGCGGGTGCTCATCGCCGACGCGCCGGGCATCGACGTCGTCGGTGAGGCCGGCACCGGCGCCGAGGCCGTGCGGCTGGTCCGCGAGGTCGCGCCCGACGTGGTGCTGATGGACCTGCGGATGCCCGGCACGGACGGCATCCAGGCCACCCGGGCGATCACCGCGCACGGCGGGCCGACCCGCGTCCTGGTGCTCACCACGTTCGACGACGACGAGCACGTGCACGCCGCGCTGCGGGCCGGCGCCAGCGGGTTCCTGGTCAAGGACATGGCCCTCGACGACATCCTCGGCGCGATCCGGGTGGTGGCCGCCGGGGACGCGCTGATCGCGCCCGGCGTCACCCGCCGGCTCATCGCCGAGTTCGTCCGCCGGCCCGGCCCGCCGGTCCGGCCGCGGGCCCTGGCCGGGGTGACCGACCGGGAACGGGAGGTCCTGACCCTGGTCGGGTGCGGGATGTCGAACGCCGAGATCGCCGCCGAGCTGGTGATCAGCGCGGCCACCGCCAAGGCGCACGTGGCCCGGCTCTTCACCAAGCTCGGCGCCCGCGACCGGGTGCACCTGGTCATCGCCGCCTACGAGGCGAGGCTGGTCCACCCGTCGGAATGACCCACCCGGCCTGCGGCGGTCAGGCGCGGTCCGGTCCAGCAGGGAACGCCGCCTGGAAGGCCGGGACACGGAGCGTGACGGCCGTGGTGGCGCACGCCGAGACGAGCGTGATGACTGTGCGGCATAAATATGCCGCACAGTCATCACGCTCCTTGGCCACGTCCACTTCGGGCCGCGACACGCCGGGGCCATACACGGCCGGCGGCGCAGCGGGCTTCAGGCGTGGAGGGCCGACTCCACGGTGCGCCGATGGGTGCGCACCCAGTCCTGCCAGCGGCGTACCCCGTCGACCGCGCCGGCCGCGCGCAGCCGGCGCATGCCGGGCTCGTCCCGGTCCGTGCCGGCGCGGCGCGGCCGCCGGTTCCCACCGGTCACGGTCGCGGCGCCGGCGCACCGCGCCGGCGCTGCCGTTCGGCCCGCCACCAGCGGTGGATCAGCACGGCGCTGGCGATCAGGCCGAGGCTGGCGGGGGCGGCGGCGTACCAGTTGACCTCGCCGGGCGAGCTGACCGCCGCGCCGATCGCGGCGTAGCCGAACGCGGTCGGGGCGGAGGCCAGCACGCTGCCGGCGAGGAACGGCAGCACCCGCGCGCCGGTGGTGCCGTAGCCGTAGCTGACCAGGCCGAAGCCGGCGATGGGCAGCAGCCGGACGGTGATCACCCCCAGCACGCTCTGCCGGGCGAACCAGCGGTCGAGCCGGGCCAGCCGCCCCCGGACCCGTTCGGCGACGAACTCCCGGCCCAGCACCCGGCCGACCGCGAAGCCGATCGCCGCGGCGAGCAGGGCCGCGCCGAGCGCGTACGCGGCTCCCTCCAGGGGGCCGAAGATGGCGCCGGAGGCGAGCGTGACGAAGGTCCGGGGGACCAGCGCGACCAGCAGCACCGCCCCGGCGGCGATCGCCGCGAGCGGGGCGTACCCGCCGAGGGAGTCGGCCAGGCGCGGCAGCCGGGCGACGTCCGGCCGGGGCGCCACCAGCAGCAGCACCCCGAAGCCGGCGAGCAGGAGCAGCAGCGCGGCGAAGCGACGCCCGGACGGCTGGCCGAGCAGCCGCCGGACGGCGTGGATCATGCCCGGTCGGCGGCGGCCACCGCGGCGCGGCGCTCGGAGCGGAGCCGGTCGGCCCAGGTGTCGTCCAGCGGCGGGAGCTGGTGCACCCCGGTGGCCCAGCGCAGCAGCAGGTCGGCCAGGGCCGGGTTGCGGGCCAGCGCCGGCCCGTGTGAGTACGTGCCGAGCAGCTTGCCGCGCCAGGCGCCCTCGGTGGCGCCGTCGTTGCCGACCCCGGCGGTGACCCGGGCCAGCGGCGAGACGCCGGGGCCGAGGTGGGTGCGCCCGCCGTGGTTCTCGAACCCGGACAGCGCCGGTATGCCGAGCCGCGGGTCGATCTCGCCGGCCAGCTCGCCGACGGCCCGGGTGGGGCCCCGGTCGGAGGAGAGGTCGAGCAGCTCCAGCCCGGCGCACTTGGTGCCCTTGGCGAAGAAGGAGGTGCCGAGCAGCTGGTAGCCGGCGCAGACGCCGAAGACCACCGAGCCCTGGGCGACCGCCCGGTGCAGGCCGCCGTCGGCGATCAGCCGCTGGGCGCCGAGCGCCTGCGGGCCGTCCTCGCCGCCGCCGATCAGGTAGATGTCGGCGGTGGCGGGCAGTCGCTGGTCGGAGCGGACCTCCAGCACCTCGACCGGCATCCCGCGCAGCTGCGCCCGGCGGGCCAGGATCAGCATGTTGCCCCGGTCGCCGTAGGTGGAGAGCAGGTCGGGGTAGATCCAGACGATGCGCAGGCTCTCAGTTGACACGGTCCAACTCCGCTCGGATGTCCTGGAAGGCGGTGTAGTTCGCGATGACCTCCAGCCGGCCCGGCGGGACCACCCGGACCGCCTCGTCGAACGTCCGCACGTGCTGGAACGGCACCGCGTTGACGTCGAGCCGGACCGCCAGGTCGTACGCCCGGTCGCCGGTGATCAGCACCTGCCGGCCGCGCAGCGGGGCGAAGTCGACGTCGAAGAGCCAGGAGGTGTCCAGCCCGTCGGGGTCGCGGGCGTTGATGGAGAGCAGCGTCGGCGCCACGTCGGCCATGTCGAACGCCTCCAGCCAGCTGGCCGGGTTCTTGGCCAGCAGCAGCCGGATGTTGCGCCCGTCCCGGTCGACCTGGGCGTAGCGGCCGGCGACCGAGGTGACCGTGCCCAGCCGGGAGACCGCGTCGACGGGGCGTACCCCGAACTCGGCGGCGACGGCCAGCGCGGTGGCCGCGTTGCCGATGTTGACCTTGCCGGGGAGCTGGAGGGCCACCTTGTGCCAGGCGCCGGTGGGGTCGAGGACGCCCTCGTCCTCCACGGTCCACTGCGGCTCGGGCCGGCGCAGCGGGCAGCCGGTGCACCACCACTGCTCTCCTGAGCGCTGGATGGTGGAGCCGCACTCGGGGCAGACCCAGGAGTCGTCGTGCCAGCGCTGGCCGGCGCTGAACCAGGTGACGTGCGGCGGGTTGACCCCGCGCGCCGGGTCGGCCGGCGGGGTGGCCGCCCAGACCACCATCGGGTCGTCGGCGTTGGCCACCACCCGCACGTCGGCGTGCCGGACCAGCGCGGCGCGCCAGAGCTGCGCCATCATGGCGACCTCCTTGGCCCGGTCCAGCTGGTCGCGGGAGAGGTTGAGCAGCGCCACCACGTGCGGCTCGGTGGCCTCCAGCACCTGCGCCAGGTAGTGCTCGTCGACCTCCAGCACCGCGTACGGGGTGCTGCCGGCCTTGGCCAGGGCGGAGGTGTGGCCGGTCGGCATGTTGGCGCCGAAGGAGTTGGTGGCCACCCGACCGAGCACCCCGACGGCGGCGGCGGCGAGCCGGGTGGTGGTGGTCTTGCCGTTGGTGCCGGAGACCAGCGCGATGGCGCGGCCGGCGGAGAGGTGGGCGAGCAGGTCGGGATCGATCTTCAGCCCGATCCAGCCGCCGATCACCGAGCCGTCGCCCCGGCCGGCGGCCCGCGACAGGGCCGCGGCCGTCCGGGACACGGAGCTGGCCACCTTTGCCCGCATGGGCATCTTCGCGTCCGTCACCCGAGCGAGGTTACCGGACCGGCACGCCCGCCAGATCGCCGCCGACGGCGAACCGTTCGGCCGGATCCGGTCGGGCGTCCGGTTGCCCCGCGCTCCGCCGGTCGGAGTCGACCTATGTCGGGTAGCGGACGCGGCGCGGGGGGCGCTCCGGCCCTCCACTCCGCTCCACCCCTCCTGACGTGCTCTTTTGCCCGGCGGAGCGGCGCGCCACGCGGGCGTTTCTGGTTGCAGGTGGAGGGAAGTGGAGTAGAGTGGGGCGCGATGGTGAGGCCGGGAGGGCCCACCGGCCCGGGGGGTCAGCGGCGCCGCGAACGCCGCTAAAAGGGCGAGGGGGTAGGGCCGATGTTCCTCGGCACCCACACTCCGCGCCTGGACGACAAAGGCCGGTTGATCCTTCCGGCGAAGTTCCGGGACGAGCTGGCGGGGGGTGTCGTGATCACCAAAGGGCAGGAGCGCTGCCTCTACGTCTTCCCCACGCCCGAGTTCCAGCGGATCGCCGACCAGTTGCGCGCGCAGCCCATGACGCACAAGGCGGCCCGGGCCTACAGCCGGGTCTTCTTCGCCAGCGCGCACGACGAGGTCCCCGACAAGCAGGGACGGGTCACCATCCCGGCCCACCTCCGGTCGTACGCCGCGCTCGACCGGGACCTGGTGGTGATCGGGGCGAGCACCCGGGTGGAGATCTGGGACAAGGCGGCCTGGGAGACCTACCTCGCCGAGAGCGAAGACGACTTCGCCGACATCGAGGAGGGGGTGCTGCCCGGCGGCCTGTAGGGCGTGACGACGCCCGACGTACTGCGAGATCTCCAGCCGCTTTCGAGTTCCTGGCACCCCTTCCCCGGTGCCAGGCGCACGATCAGTCTCCGGGGCCGCGGCCTCGGGAGGCGAAGCGGGAGCGGATGGGGATCTGGCGGTACGACGGCACGGCGTCGTCCGACGAGCAGGGTCGCAGGACCGAACGGAACTTTCAACCAGTGGGGGTCGACATGGGGGAGCTACGCGGCACGCACGTGCCGGTGCTGCTCGAGAGGTGTCTCGAGTTGCTGGCCCCCGCGCTGGACCGGGGTGACCGGACGGTGCACGTCGACGCGACGCTGGGGCTGGCCGGGCACGCCGAGGCGGTGCTCGAACGGCATCCGCGGACGGTGCTGATCGGCCTGGACCGGGACACCGAGGCCCTCGCCCACGCGCGGGTCCGGCTGGCCCGCTTCGCCGACCGGATCCACCTGGAGCACGCCGTCTACGACGAGCTGCCCGACGTGCTGGAGCGGCTCGGCTACCCGGCAATCGACGGGATCCTGTTCGACCTCGGGGTCTCCTCGTTGCAGCTGGACGCGCCCGACCGCGGGTTCGCGTACGCCCAGGACGCGCCGCTGGACATGCGGATGGACCAGACCCGGGGGGTGACCGCCGAGGAGGTGGTCAACACCTACTCCCACCCGGACCTGGCCCGGGTGCTGCGGGTCTACGGCGAGGAGAAGTTCGCCGGGCGGATCGCCTCGGCGATCATCCGCGAGCGCGAGCGCGGCCGGATCACCTCCTCGGCCCGGCTCGCCGAGCTGGTCAGGGAGAGCATTCCGGCACCAGCCCGGCGAACGGGTGGACACCCGGCCAAGAGAACGTTTCAGGCTTTACGGATCGAGGTAAACAGGGAGCTGGCAGCGCTGGAGACGGCGCTGCCGGCCGCTCTGGACAAGCTCAACGTGGGCGGCCGCATGGTGGTCCTGTCCTACCACTCGCTGGAGGACCGGCTCACCAAGCAGGCGCTCGCCGACCGGGTCCGCAGCAAGGGCCCGGTCGACCTTCCGGTGGAACTTCCCGGGTCAGGCCCGACGTTCCGGCTGCTCAGCCGGGGCGCCGAGCTTCCCGGGGAGGCGGAGGTCGCCGTGAACCCGCGCGCCGCCTCGGTGCGCCTGCGGGCAGCGGAACGACTCGACCCGGCCACCGAGCAGCAGGGGCGGACCGACCGCGAACGGTACCGCCGCCGGGTCAAGGCGATGCACCAACCGGGGACGGGGTCGGCGGCGGGTTCCACAGTGGACCGTAGGTCGGCGCCGGGGGACGGCAGAGGGACGGACGAAGAGGGGGAGGGGACATGAACGTCAACAAGCGCGACGGCCGGGACGCCGTCGGGCAGCGCGCACCGCGGTCGGGGGGCCGGACCGCGGCGCAGCGCACCACGCGCGGCGACAAGCCGGCGGACCCCGCCGGCCGGCAGGGGGAGACTCGCGCCCGGGGGGCGCGCGAGTTCCCGGTCCAGGGCAACGCCGCGCTGCGGCCGGCCGAGAAGGTCGCCGACACCACGGCCGCCCGGCCCCGGCTGCGGGTCGCTCCGCCGCCGCCGGTGCGGGTGCCGCGGGCGCCGTTCGCGGCGCTGATCGTGGTGCTGGTCGTCGGCGGGGTGCTGGGCATCCTGGCCGTCAACACGAAGATCAACGAGAACGCCTTCAAGCTCCAGCAGCTCCAGCAGCAGCAGGCCCGCCTCGACGTGGACGAGCAGCAGCTGAACAAGCAGATCGAGGCGGCCAAGGCGCCGGGCAACCTGACCGCCGAGGCGCGCAAGCTCGGCCTGGTCGAGGCCGGCGAGCCGGCGTACATCCGGCTGCCGGACGGCCGGATGATCGGCGTGCCGCAGCCCGCCGACGGGCAGCCGGCGATCACCAGCCAGCAGGGCAACGGGGGATAGCAGTGCCGCCGAGATCGGACGAACCGCGCCGGGACCCCACCACGGGCTCCCGGCGCGGCCCGTCCCGGGCCGGCCGGGGCGGGGACCCGCGGACCGGCGAGCCGGGGATCGGCGGGATCTCCGACGCCCGGGCGTACACCCCCCGGGGCCGGACCATCCGGGAGAGCGGCGAGGAGCGGGCCGGCGGCCGTGAGGAGCGGGCCGGCCAGCGGCGTACCCCCCGGGCAGGTCGCTCCGGCGATCCGTTCCGCCCGGCGTTGCAGGTGCTCGACGGCGGCCGGGCGGGAGCCCGCGCCGGGCGGCGGGAGGCCGCCCCGGTCGCCCGGGCCGGCGTCGTCCGCACCGTCCCGACCCGGCCGGCCTGGACCGACGACGACGAGGAGGAGCTGGCGCCGCCGCGCCGCCGGGCCGGCGGGCGCACACCGCGCCGGCCGGAGCGTCCGGCGGCCCGCCGCCCCGCCCGCAAGCCGCGCCGGCCGCCGAAGCTGGCCGAGCCGCGCCGCCGGCTGCGGCTGGGCACCATGCTCGTGCTGGCGCTCTTCGTCACCATCGGCATCCGGCTCGTCTTCCTCCAGGCGGTGGACACCCCGGCGTACGCGGGTGGGGGCATCGACTCCCGGCTCACCCGGGTCGACCTGCCCGCCCCGCGCGGCGCCATCGTCGACCGCACCGGCGCGCCGCTGGCCCGCAGCGTCGAGGCCCGGTACGTCTTCGCCGACCCGACCGAGGTCAAGGACCGGGCGGCCACGGCCCGGCTGCTCTCGCCGCTGCTCGGCGTGCCCGCCTCCGAGCTGGCCGAGAAGATGAAGCGGCGCGGCCTGCCCGGCGGCGGCGAGTCGCAGTTCCAGTACCTGGCCCGGGGCGTCGACATCCCGAAGGCCAAGCAGATCGAGGCGCTCGACCTCGCCGGCATCGGCACCCACCGCGACGAGCGGCGCGAGGTGCCCGGCGGCGACCTCGCCGCCAACCTGGTCGGCTTCGTCAGCCAGGACATGAACGGCCTGGAGGGGCTGGAGGCGCGCTACGACGACGTGCTCCAGGGCAAGGACGGCCGGCGCGTCTACGAGGCGGGCCAGGGCGACCTGGACGCCCCCATCCCCGGCGGCTACAGCCAGACCACCCCGGCCAAGCCGGGCAGCTCGCTGGTGCTCACCATCGACCGGGACCTGCAGTACCAGGTGCAGCAGGTGCTCGGCCGGCAGATGGCGCAGACCCGGGGCAGCGTCGGCGCCGCCGTGGTGCTGGACGTGGCGACCGGCGAGGTGCTGGCCCAGGCCAGCCACCCCAGCTACAACGCCGCCAACCCGGAGCCGAGCCGGCCGACCGACCGGGAGGACGCGGCGACGAGCTTCGTGGTCGACCCGGGGTCGGTGCACAAGGCGATCACCTTCGGCGCGGCGTTGCAGGAGGGCGTGATCACCCCGGACACCACGCTGCCCATCCCCAACACCGTCACCGAGGGCGACACGACCTTCGCCGACACCCACCCGGCGAACGGCCGGCGGATGAGCCTGCCGGGGATGATGGCCTTCTCGTCCAACGTCGGCACCATCAAGATCGCCCACGAGCTGGGCCGGGACCGGCTGATCGACTACCAGAAGCGGTTCGGGCTGGGGCAGCCCACCGGCGAGGGGATGCCGGGGGAGGCCTCCGGGCGGCTGCTGCCCGCCGACGAGTGGAGCGGGTCGTCGTACGGGTCGGTGCCGATCGGGCACAGCGTGGACGCCACGCCCCTGCAGATGGCCGCCGCGTACGCCACCATCGCCAACAACGGCACGTACGTCCAGCCGCACCTGATCAAGGAGGTGATCAGCGGGGCGGACGGGAAGCGTACGCCCGCCGGGCCGCCGGTCACCCGGCCGGTGCTCAGCCCGGCCAACGCCGCCGCGCTGCGCACCATCCTGGAGGCGGTCACCACCGTCGAGGGCGCGACCGGCGTGGCCGCGGCGGTGCCCGGCTACCGGGTCGCCGGCAAGACCGGCACCGGCTGGCGGCTGGTCGAGGGCGAGAAGCAGCCCGGCGAGGTCGGCTCGTTCATCGGGATGGCCCCGGCGGAGAAGCCCCGGTACGTGGTGGCGGTCTTCGTGTGGAGCCCCGGCGGCGAGGGCGGCACGGTGGCCGCGCCCGCCTTCCGCGAGATGATGGGCTTCACGCTGCGGCATTACCGGGTTCCCCCGTCGGGCGGCAAGGCCCCCAAGTTCGAGGTCTTTCCGCAGTGAACAGCCACGGCGGGACATCATCGGTGAGTGGGGACGAACCACCGGGGCGGCTGTGCGGTCGGAACCGGACGACCGGGTAGGGTCTGACGCCGTGCCCGGCAATCCACGTCCCCGTACCGTGCCCGGAGTCCGGCTCGGCGACCTCGCCGCCCGGCTCGCCGTCGCGCCGCCGGAGGCCGCCGCCGACGTGGCGGTGACCGGGGCGACCCACGCCAGCCAGGAGGTCCGTCCCGGCGACCTGTACGCCGCGCTGCCCGGCGCCCGCCGGCACGGCGCGGAGTTCGCCGTGGCCGCCGCGGCCGCCGGCGCGGTGGCCGCGCTGACCGACCCGGCCGGCGCCGCCGCGGTGACCGAGGCCGGCCTGCCCGCCCTGGTGGTGCCCGACCCCCGGGCGGTGCTCGGCGACCTCGCCTCCGCCGTCTACGGCGACCCGACCGAGGGGCTGACCGTGATCGGGGTCACCGGCACGGCCGGCAAGACCTCGACGGCCTACCTGGTGGAGTCCGGCCTGCGCGCCGCCGGGCACACCACCGGCCTGATCGGCACCGTGGAGACCCGGCTGGGCGATCTGGTGATCGACAGCGTGCGGACCACCCCGGAGGCGACGGACCTGCACGCCATGCTCGCCGCCGCGCGCGAGCGCGGGGTGACCGCGGTGGTCATGGAGGTCTCCAGCCACGCCCTGGCGATGGGGCGGGTCGGCGGGGTCCGGTTCACCGTCGGCGGCTACACCAACTTCGGCTCCGACCACCTCGACTTCCACGCCGACTCGGCCGACTACTTCGCGGCCAAGGCGCGGCTCTTCGACGGCCGCTGCGCCGTCGAGGTGCTCAACCTCGACGACCCGGCGCTGCGCCCGCTGTTCAAGCCCGCCACCGTCAGCTACTCGGCGGCCGGCGACCGCACGGCCACCTGGTGGGCCGACGAGGTCGGTGGCGAGGGGTACGCCCAGCGCTTCACCGTCCACGGCCCGGACGGGCTGGCGCTGCCCGCCGGGGTGGCCCTGCCCGGCCGGCACAACGTGGCCAACGCGCTGCTGGCCATCGCCAGCCTGGTGGCCGCCGGGGTCGACCCGGCGGTCGCCGCCGAGGGAGTGGCCGCCTGCGGCGGCGTCCCGGGGCGGCTGGAGCTGGTCAGCGCGGCCGGTCCGGTGCGCGGCGTGGTCGACTACGCGCACAAGTCCGACGCCATCGTGGCCGCCCTGGCCGCGCTGCGCGAGCTGAGCGCGGGGCGGCTGATCTGCGTCATCGGCGCGGGCGGTGACCGGGACCGGGGCAAGCGGCCGGTGATGGGCGCCGCCGCGGCGCGGGGCGCCGACGTGGTGCTGGTGACCGACGACAACCCGCGCACCGAGGACCCGGCCGCGATCCGGGCCGAGGTGCTCGCCGGGGCGTACGCGGCCGGCGGCCCCGCCCGGATCATCGAGGCACCGGGCCGGCGGGCCGCCATCGCCGAGGCGGTTCGGCTCGCCGAGCCCGGCGACGTGGTGGCGCTGCTCGGCAAGGGCCACGAGCGTGGCCAGGAGGTTGCCGGCGAGGTGCACCCGTTCGACGACCGGGTGGAGCTGGCGGAGGCGCTCGGCGCCCGCTTCGGGGACCTGGCGGGTCGACGGTGATCCCGCTGAGCCTGGCCGAGGTCGCCTCGGCCGTCGACGGCCGCCTCGTCGGCGCCGACCCGGCGGCCCGGGTCACCGGCCCGGTCGAGTTCGACTCGCGCAAGGTCACCGCCGGGGCGCTCTTCGTCGCGTTCCCCGGCGAGAAGGTCGACGGGCACGACTACGCGGCCGGCGCGGTGGACGCGGGCGCGGTGGCGGTGCTCGGCACCCGCGAGGTGCCCGGGGTGCCGATGGTGCTGGTGGGAGACGCGCTGACCGCGATGGGCCGGTTGGCCCGCGCGGTGGTGGACCGGCTGCCGCAGCTGACCGTGATCGGGCTGACCGGCTCGTCGGGCAAGACCACCACCAAGGACCTGATCGCCCAGCTCACCGTCCGGCTCGGCCCGACGGTGGCCCCGCCCGGCTCGTTCAACAACGAGCTGGGGCACCCGTACACGGCGTTGCAGGCCACGCCGGAGACCCGCTTCCTGGTGATGGAGAAGGGCGCCCGGGGGATCGGCCACGTGCGCTACCTGTGCGACGTGGTGCCGCCGCGGATCTCCGTGGTGCTCAACGTCGGGGTCGCGCACATCGGCGAGTTCGGCTCGGTGGAGAACATCGCCCTGGCCAAGGGGGAACTGGTCGAGGCGCTGCCGGCCGACGGGCTGGCCGTGCTCAACGCCGACGACCCGCTGGTCGACGCGATGGCCGCGCGCACCGGCGCCCGGGTGGTCCGGTACGGCGAGGCCGCGCACGCCGACGTCCGGGCGGTCGACGTGTCGCTGGACGTCCGGGGCCGGCCGTCGTACACCCTGCTCACCCCGGAGGGGAGCGCCCCGGTGCGGCTCGGGCTGACCGGCCGGCACCAGGTCTCCAACTCGCTGGCTGCGGCGGCGGTGGCCCGCGAGCTCGGGATGCCGCTGGCCGAGGTGGCCGGCGCCCTAGGCGAGCTGGGGCTGGTCTCCACCCGCCGGATGGATGTCTTCGACCGGCCCGACGGGGTGACCGTGATCGACGACTCGTACAACGCCAACCCGGCGTCGATGGCGGTGGCGTTGCGCGCGCTTGCCGGCATGCGCCGTGAAGGGCGTATCTTTGCCGCGCTCGGCTACATGGCCGAGCTGGGCGACTTCGAACGCGACGGGCACCGGGAGGTGGGCCGGCTCGCGGCGGAACTGGGCGTGGACCGGCTGCTCGTGGTGGGTGAGCCGGCGGCGCCGATCCACGAGGGCGCGACAGCGGTAAGTGACTGGGGAGGAGAGTCGGTGCTGCTCACCGATCAGGCGGCGGCCGTCGAGGTGCTGCGCAGCGAGCTACGGCCGGGCGATGTCGTCCTGGTGAAGGGCTCCCGGTACCGCACCTGGGAGGTGGCCGACGCGCTGCGCGCCGAGGCCGACCGGAACGGGGTCGGTGGGAGCGCGAGGAGCGAGCTTGCGAGCCCCGCAGTCGCGACCGAAGGTGACATCGCATGAGGGCGGTCATCATCGCCGTCGGCGTGGCGTTCCTGATCTCGCTGCTCTGCACCCCGATCGCGATCAAGGTGTTCACCCGGCTCAAGGCCGGCCAGCCGATCCGGGCCGAGGGTCCGGCGATGCACCAGGGCAAGAAGGGCACGCCGACGATGGGCGGCGTGGTCTTCATCCTGGCCACGGTGATCGCGTACGTCGCCGGTCACCTGGCCCTGACCACGCTGCCGGACGCGCAGATCGCCCAGGTCGAGCCGACCATCACGGCGCTGGTGCTGCTGGGGCTGATGGTGTTCTCCGGTGCGGTCGGCTTCATTGACGACTTCCTCAAGGTCCGCAAGCGGCACAGCGGCGGTCTCAACAAGCGCGGCAAGCTCTTCGGGCAGATCCTGGTCGGCGCGATCTTCGGGGTGGTCGCGCTCTGGTTCCCGAGCACGATGACCGACGCCAGCGGCGCGGCGACCAACACCGAGACCGTCGGGGCCACCACGCTCAGCTTCATCCGGGACATCCCGGCGCTGGAGATCGGCAAGATCGCCTCGGTGATCGTCATCATCTTCGTGGTGATGGCCGCGACCAACGGGGTGAACCTCACCGACGGCCTCGACGGCCTCGCCACCGGCGCCTCGGTGATGGTCCTGGCCGCGTACGCGTTGATCGCGTTCTGGCAGTACCGGCACTGGTGCGCCGACCCGACCTACACCGCCAACCCGAACAACTACTGCTACGCGGTCCGGGACCCGCTGGAGATCGCGCTGATCGCCGGGGCGGCGGCCGGCGCCTGCGTCGGCTTCCTCTGGTGGAACACCTCGCCCGCCCGGATCTTCATGGGCGACACCGGCGCGCTCGGCCTGGGCGGCCTGATCGCCGGCATGGCGATGTCCACCCGGACGATCCTGCTGCTGCCGATCATCGGCGGGCTGTTCGTGATCATCACCATGTCCGTGGTGATCCAGATCATCTCCTTCCGGACCACCGGCAAGCGGGTGTTCCGGATGTCGCCGCTGCAGCACCACTTCGAACTCGCCGGCTGGAGCGAGGTCAACATCGTGGTGCGGTTCTGGATCATCGCCGGGATCGGCGTCGCCATCGCCCTCGGCCTGTTCTACAGCGACTTCCTGGCCAGCATGGGCTGAGTCGCCGACACCGGGCCGCGAACCCCGGCCCGGCCGGGTCGGAGAACGCCGGCCGCCGCGACCGTCGCGTACGGGGGTCCCTCATAGCCGAGGGGCCCCCGTTCCGCATTCCGACACGCCGACCGGGCCGAACGGCGCGAACGGGCCCGGAGAAGCGGCGATGATGGGCTCGTGGGGGAGGACCGAGGCAGCACCGGCACGACGACGACGGCGGCGGAGACCCAGGGACGGCGGGTCGCGGGCGCGGGGCGTACCGCCGACCCGCCGGCGGCGATCGCCGGCCTGGACGCGGCCGGCGGCCTGGCGGCGCTGCGCGGCCTGCTGGCCCGCCCGCTGGCCTCCTACTACCTGCTGCTGTCCAGCGCCGGCCTGCTGCTGCTGATCGGCCTGACCATGGTCTTCTCGGCGACCAGCGTGAAGGACTACGCCGAGGCCGGCGACGCCTCGGCGTCGGTGACCAAGCAGGCCGTCTTCGCGGTGATCGGCATCGTCGCGTTCTGGGCCTGCCAGCGGCTGCCGGCCAGCACCTTCCGCTCGCTCGGCCGGCCGGTGCTGGGCGCGGCGGTGGTGCTGCTGCTGGTGCTCAACCTGCTGCTGGCCCTGGACTCGCTGTTCCGGATCACGGCGCTCGGGCCGCTGCGGGCCAACCTGCTCTGGCTCTACCTCGGCCCGATCCAGGTGCAGCCCTCCGAGCTGGCCAAGCTCGCGCTGGTGCTCTGGGGCGCGCACGTGATCGCCCGCAAGGGCGCCGCGCTCGGCTGGTGGAAGGAGCTGGCCACCCCGCTCTTCCCGGTGGTCGGGCTGCTCTTCGTGCTGGTCGGCTACAACGACCTGGGCACCATGCTCTGCCTGCTGGCGATCGTGGTCGGGCTGCTCTGGGCGGCCGGGGTGCGGATGCGGGTGTTCGCCGCGCTCTCCGCGGTGGGCCTGCTCGGCATCGGCGTGCTGGTGGCCGTGGCCTCGCTCGGCGCCGGTTCCGGCGCGGTCGGCGAGGAGAACTACCGGCTGGCCCGGTTGACCTCGTTCATCAGCCCGCCCGACCCGGCCACCTGCCTGGAGACCGGCTGCTGGCAGCTCGTCCAGGCCCGCAACGCCATCGAGCACGGCGGCTGGTTCGGCGTCGGGCTGGGCAAGAGCAGCCTGAAGTTCGGCTGGCTGCCGGCCGCGCACAACGACTTCATCTTCGCGGTGATCGCCGAGGAGCTCGGGGTGGTCGGGTGCACCGTCATCCTGGTGCTCTTCGCCGTGCTCGCCTACACCGGGCTGCGTGTCGCGCGGCGGGTCGAGGACCCGTTCCGCCGGCTCGCCGCCGCCGCGATCACCGCCTGGCTGGTCGGCCAGGCCGTCATCAACATCGGTGGCGTGATCGGCCTGCTGCCGCTGACCGGCGTGCCGCTGCCGTTCATCTCCGACGGCGGCAGCGCCCTGGTCGTGACGCTGGCGGCGGTCGGCATCCTCGCCTCGTTCGCCCGCGCCGAGCCCGACGCCGCGCGAGCCCTGCATGCCCGTCCGCCCGCCCGATGGGTCCGACTACTCTGGGCCCCGTTGCCGCCGCTTCCCGGCCGGCGCCGCCGCCCGGCGACGCCACCGGCTGCCCGAGGGTCCGTGCCCCGGTCGCGAGCGCGGCGGGAGGACGACCAGGCCGCACCGCGCGGTGGCCGGCAGGGCCGGACCCGTGGCGGGACGGCGAGCGAGAGGAGACGCTGATGGGTCCGCTGCGTTCGGTGGTGCTCTGTGGAGGGGGTACGGGTGGCCACATCTACCCGCTGCTCGCCTTCGCCGACTGCCTGCGCCGACACGACCCGGGCGTCCGGATCACCTGTCTGGGCACGCCAAAGGGCCTGGAGAACGAGCTGATCCCGCCGGCCGGCTACGACCTGCGGCAGATCCCGGCGTACCAGCTGCCCCGCTCGGTCAACATGAGCCTGGTGCGCACCCCGGACCGGATGTGGAAGGCGGCCCGCGCCGCGGGCAAGGTGATCGACGAGGTGCAGGCCGACGCGGTGGTCGGCTTCGGCGGGTACGTCTCCGTCCCCGGTTACCTCGCCGCCTGGCGCCGCGAGCTGCCGATCGTCATCCACGAGGTGAACGTGCCGCCGGGCGTGGCCAACCGGCTCGGCATGAAGTTCACCAAGAACGTCGCGGTGGGCTTCCCGCACCAGCCCGCGCAGGCCGAGTCGCTGCGCGACGCCCGGGTGGTCGGCGTGCCGCTGCGCCGGGGGATCGCCGGGCTGGACCGGTTCGCCATGCGCAACGCCGCCCGGGCCCACTTCGGACTCCGTCCCGACCTGCCGGTGCTCTTCGTCGCCGGCGGCTCGCAGGGCGCCCGCTCGATCAACCTGGCGGTCTCCGGCGCGGCCAAGGAGCTGGCCCGAAACGGCGTGCAGGTGCTGCACGTGATCGGCGCCCGCAACGAGCCGGTGCCGGTCCCCACCGACCTGCCGGTGCCGTACGTGACCCTGCCGTACCTGTCCGAGATGGAGCTGGGCTACGCCGCCGCCGACCTGATGCTGGGCCGCGGCGGGGCGATGACCTGCGCCGAGGTGGCCGCCATCGGCCTGCCCACCATCTACGTGCCGTACCCGCACAGCAACCAGGAGCAGAAGCGCAACGCGCTGCCCGTGGTGGAGGCCGGCGGCGGGCTGCTCGTCGACGACGCCGAGCTGACCCCGGACTGGCTGGAGCGGACGGTCATCCCGCTGGTCCGCGACCCCCGCCGGCTCGCCGCGATGGGCGCGGCCGCGGCCGGGTACGGGCGACGCGACGGCGACGTCGCGCTGCTGAACTTCGTCTACGAGGCGGTGGCTCGGTGAGCGCGAGCAGTGAGCTTGCGAGCCCCGCAGTCGCGAACGACGGTGGCGCGGCGACGCCGGCCACCGCGACGGGAAGGTACCTGGCATGAACACCGCGCAGTTCACCCCGGCCGGCACGCTCACCGCCGAGGACCTGGGCCGGATCCACCTGATCGGGGTGGGCGGGGTCGGCATGAGCGGCCTGGCCCGGCTCTTCCTCACCCGTGGCCTGCCGGTCTCCGGCAGCGAGCTGCGCGAGTGGCCGTCGCTGGCCGGGCTGCGGGCGCTCGGCGGGACGATCCACATGAGCCACGAGGCGAGCAACCTCGACGGCGTGGACACCGTGGTCTACTCCTCGGCCATCCCGCAGGACCACTTGGAGATGGTCGAGGCCCGCCGGCGCGGCCTGCGGGTGCTGCACCGCTCCGAGGCCCTCGCCGCGGCGATGACCGGCCGCCGGACGGTGGCGGTCGCCGGCACCCACGGCAAGACCACCACCACCTCGATGGTCACCATGGTGCTCCAGCAGGCCGGGACGGACCCGTCCTTCGTCATCGGCGGGGAGATCTCCGAGGTCGGCTCCGGCGCGCACCACGGCACCGGCGAGTACTTCGTGGTCGAGGCGGACGAGAGCGACCGCTCGTTCCTGATCTACCGCCCGTACGTCTCGATCATCACCAACATCGAGGCGGACCACCTCAACACCTACGGCGACCTGGCCAACCTGGAGGCGACCTTCGCCGAGTTCGCCCGGCTCACCGACCCCGAGGGTTTCATCATCACCTGCGCCGACGACCCGGGCGGCCGCCGGCTGGCCGAGACGCTGCGCGCGGAGGGCCGCCGGGTGCACACCTACGGCCTGTCTCCCGACGCCGACCTGCGGCTGGACGACATGGCCTCCACCGCGCAGGGGGTGCGCTTCCTGGCCGGGATCGACGGCCACTCGTTGGGCGAGATCCGGCTGCCGGTGCCGGGGCGGCACATGGGGCTCAACAGCGCCTCGGCGGTGCTCACCGCGTACCTGCTGGGGCTGCCCGTCGAGGCGGCCGAGGTGGCGCTGGGCGCCTTCCCCGGCGTACGCCGGCGCTTCGAGCGCAAGGGCGTCGCGGACGGCGTCCTGGTCTACGACGAGTACGCGTACCACCCGACCTCGATGACGCTGGCGTTGCAGACGCTGCGCGAGGTGGCCGGGGACGGCCGGCTGATCGTGGTCTTCCAGCCCTACCGGCTCTACCGCACCCGGGACCTCCAGGCGGAGATCGCCGCAGCGCTGGGCATCGCCGACGAGCTGGTGCTGCTGGAGGTCTTCGGGCCGGGCGAGCTGCGCCAGCCCGGCGAGGGGTCCGCGGCCCTGGTCGAGGCGGTGCCGTTGGACGCCGCGCACAAGGTGTTCGTCGACTCGTGGGAGGACGCCCCGGTCGAGGTCGCCCGACGGGCCCGCCCCGGCGACGTGGTGGTGACCATGGGCGCCCCGCCCATCTCCCTGATGGGGGACCAGCTGATCGACGCCCTCACCGCGCGGGCCTCCGGCGGCGCCGCCGATCCGACGGCCCTCGGCGTGGCCGTCGACCCGGACGGCGCGGCCTCCGCCGCCGGATGAGCCCGGGTCCGGCGCGGGGCCGTACCGCCGGCACGGACGGCGGCGGCCCCCGGCGTAACCCGGTCCGGCGCTGGCAGCTCGTCCGGGCCGGCAGCGACGCGGTCCCGCCGTCCACCCGGCGGTTCATGGCCCGGGCGCGGCAGCGGCGGATGCGCGCGGCCCTGCCCTGGGCCGTGGCCGCCGCGGTGCTCGCCGTGGCCACGCTGGTCGCCTGGACGGTGCTCGGCACCGGGCTGTTCGGGGTCCGCGAGGTGCGGGTGGTCGGCGCGGAGCTGGTCACCCCGGTCGAGGTGCGGGAGGCCGCGGGGGTGCCGGACGGGGTCCCGCTGGCTCGGGTGGACCTGGCCGCGACCGGCCGCCGGATCGGCGCGCTGGCCCCGGTCGAGCGGGCCACGGTGACCCGGGACTGGCCGGGCACGCTGGTGGTGACGGTGGTGGAGCGGACCGGGGTCGCGGCGGTGCCCCGGGACGGGCAGTTCGTCGTGCTCGACGCCGACGGGGTGGTGTTCCAGACGGTGCCGCGCGCCCCCGACGGCCTGCCGGTGGTCCGGCTGGCCACCCCCGGCCCGGACGACCCCGGCACCCGGGCCGCGCTGGAGGTGCTGGCGGTGCTCACCCCGCCGCTGCGCGCGGAGCTGACCGAGCTCACGGTGCAGGGGCTGGCCCGGATCAGCCTCACCCTCCGTGGCGATCGGACGGTCATCTGGGGTGACGCGACCCGGGGGGCGGACAAGGCGCGGGTGGCCACCGCGCTGTTGGGTCGCAAGGCCGACACGATCGACGTCAGCGCGCCCGACGTGGTCACCTTCAAGTGATCGGTGCCGCCGGACGTGAGCCGTCCCGCTAAGGGCGGCGACACGCCGGGCAGGTCCTTGGCTCTCGGCGTGGGGGCGCTTACGTTGCCCCGAAGAGGATCAGTGGTTGACATAACTGTAAGCCTCTAGTAGAGGGTGAGGGTTTATTCCTGATCCTCTGTGGTGACAGCTGTCGTCGATCGTTGGTCTGGCCACGCCGTACCCGGTCGGGGCGATGCCAATCTCGAAGGGAAAGGACCGGAGATGACACCTCCGCACAACTACCTGGCGGTCATCAAGGTCGTCGGCATCGGGGGCGGCGGCGTCAACGCCGTCAACCGGATGATCGAGGTTGGGCTCAAGGGCGTCGAGTTCATCGCGATCAACACCGATGCGCAGGCGCTGCTGATGAGTGACGCAGACGTCAAGCTCGACGTCGGCCGGGAGTTGACCCGGGGCCTCGGCGCCGGCGCCAACCCGGATGTCGGGAAGAACGCCGCCGAGGACCACCGCGACGAGATCGAGGAGGTGCTCAAGGGCGCCGACATGGTCTTCGTGACCTGCGGCGAGGGCGGCGGCACCGGCACCGGTGGCGCGCCGGTGGTGGCGAACATCGCCCGCAAGCTCGGCGCGCTCACCATCGGCGTGGTGACCCGGCCGTTCTCCTTCGAGGGCAAGCGCCGCCAGGTGCAGGCCGAGTCCGGCATAGACGAGCTGCGCAACCAGTGCGACACGCTGATCGTCATCCCGAACGACCGGCTGCTGGCGCTCGGCGACCGCAACATCTCCATGATGGACGCCTTCCGCACCGCCGACCAGGTGCTGCTCTCCGGTGTCCAGGGCATCACCGACCTGATCACCACGCCGGGTCTGATCAACCTGGACTTCGCCGACGTCAAGAGCGTGATGAGCGGCGCCGGCAGCGCGTTGATGGGCATCGGCAGCGCCCGCGGCGAGAACCGCGCGGTGGAGGCGGCCGAGGCGGCCATCTCCAGCCCGCTGCTGGAGCAGAGCATGGACGGCGCGCGGGGCGTGCTGCTCTCCATCGCCGGCGGCTCCGACCTCGGCCTGTTCGAGATCAACGACGCCGCCCAGCTGGTCACCGACGCGGCGCACCCGGACGCCAACATCATCTTCGGCGCGGTCATCGACGACGCGCTGGGCGATGAGGTCCGGGTCACCGTCATCGCGGCCGGCTTCGACGGCGGCGCGCCGTCGTACAAGGCGGCCGAGGCGCCGCGCAAGACCAACCAGAACCAGCCGGCGCCGCAGAACCCGCCGGTCGCGCCGCCGACCACCCTGCCGGCCCAGCAGCAGTCGCCGCGCCGGGTGCTCTTCGACGACGTGGACGTGCCCGACTTCCTCAAGAACGGTTCCTGAGCTCCGCCGATGACCGACGAACCAGCCACGGTACGGCCCGACCGGCGTGCCGAACTCGCGACCGGGCTGGCCCGGGTCCGCGCCCGGATCGCCGACGCCTGCGCCGCCGCCGGACGGGACCGCGCCGAGGTCACCATGATCGCGGTCACCAAGACGTACCCGGCCGGCGACGTGGTCGCGCTGGCCGGGCTCGGGGTGACCGACGTGGGGGAGAACCGCGACCAGGAGGCCGCCCCGAAGGCGGCCGAGGTGGCCGCCGCCGGGGTGGCCGTCCGCTGGCACTTCATCGGCCAGCTGCAACGCAACAAGGCCCGCTCGGTGGTCCGCTACGCCGACGTCGTGCACTCGGTGGACAGCGTCCGGCTGGCCCGGGCCCTGGACGCGGCCGCGTCCGCCGGCCGGGACCGGCCGCTGGACGCCCTGGTGCAGGTGAGCATCGACGGCGACCCGGCGCGCGGCGGCGCGCTGCCGGACTCGGCCGACCCGGACCGCGGGCTGGGCCCGGTGGCCGAGGCGCTGGCCGGGGCCGGCGGCCTGCGGCTGGCCGGGCTGATGGCGGTGGCGCCGCTGGGCTGGGAGCCGGAGCGGGCGTTCGCCCGGCTCGCCGAGGTGGCGGCGCGCTTCCGCGACCGGCACCCGGAGGCCACCGCGCTCTCCGCCGGAATGAGCGGCGACCTCGAACCGGCCATCGAATATGGCGCGACACATGTCCGCGTCGGCAGCGCGTTGCTCGGAATGCGTCCCACGCTGCGGTAGCCTGACTGCGATAGAAGCAAATTACATCTGTGTTGTTTCAGGAACGGCGTCCCGTTGTCGGGGGCCACGGCGGGCGGCCGCGAATCGCCTGTCGGGGGATTGCCGCTCCGATCCGGTGGGCATGGATTGTCCATTCGTGATCAGGCGACACGGCACGGGGGTGCGTGCCGCACGGCGGACGGAAGGGCGCGGGATGGGTGCACTGCGCAAGGCGGGGGTCTGGCTCGGTCTCGTCGAGGAGGATGACGAGCGGGCCTACGACGACGGCTACGACAAGCCGGGCTACCGCGACTCGCGGTACCGGTCGAGCCGGTACTCCGAGGAGTTCGCCGACGACGAGGACGAGTCGGAGGAGCCGCCGGCGCCGCGCCCGCGGCTCGGCGAGCGGGGCCGGCTGAGCGAGCGCGGCGCGAGCCGGGCCATGGAGGCCGACCGGGCCGACGACGAGCGTCCGGAGCGGGTCGAGCGGTCCAGCGTCCGCTCGATCACCCGGTCCGGCGCGGGGGAGACCTCGGGTGCGCTGACGTACCACACGCGGGACAACCTGGCCCTGGCTCCGCAGACCCAGCCGCGCGAGCGCGCGGTGGTGGCCGAGGAGGAGCAGCGCTACCAGATCACCACGCTGCACCCGACCACCTACCGGGAGGCGCGCACCATCGGCGAGCACTTCCGCGACGGCGTTCCGGTGATCATCAACCTCACCGAGATGGACGAGGCGGACGCCCGCCGGTTGGTGGACTTCGCCGCCGGGCTGGCGTTCGGGCTGCGCGGTACGATCGAGCGCGTGACCAACCGGGTGTTCCTGCTCTCACCGGCCAACGTCCAGGTCACCGCGGAGGACAAGGCCAAGATCGCTGAGGGCGGCTTTTTCAGCCTGAGCTAAGTCCGCCCGACCGAGGGACGTCGCCTGCCGTGTTGTCGATCGTGCTCCAAGCGCTGTACCTGCTCCTGTATCTCTTCCTGATTGTGCTGTTGGCCCGATTCGTCCTCAGCGCCGTCCTGCAGTACGGTCGCCGTTGGCAACCGGGACGCGGGGCGTCGGTGGGACTGGAATCCGTGTGGAGCGTCACTGATCCGCCTCTCAAGGCGTTGAGGCGTGTGATCCCTCCACTGCGAATTGGTACCGTGAGCATCGACCTGGCCTCCCTTGTGCTCCTGGTTATCCTGTTCGTGCTGATGGAGTTCGTGTTGAAGCGGTTGATCATCGGATGAACGTCCGGTGGCCCAGCCCGCTACGCGGCCGCAACTGACCCGAGGAGTTTCGATGCCGCTGACCCCGGCCGACGTCCACAACGTCGCCTTCAAAAAGCCGCCGATCGGCAAGCGGGGGTATGACGAGGAGGAGGTCGACGCCTTCCTGGACGAGGTCGAGCGTGAGCTTGCCCGTCTGATCGAGGAGAACAACGAGCTGCGCGCCCAGGTGGAGCGCGGCGGCCGTGGTGGCGCTCCCGCCGGCCCCGGCGGCGACGCCCGTCTCGCGGCGGAGCTCAACGACGTCAAGGCCCAGCTCGACCGGGTGCAGCGCGACAAGGCCGCGGCCGAGCAGGCCGCCCGGGCCATGCAGGCCGAGCTGGAGCAGGTCCGCTCCGCCGGTGGCCCCGCCGGCGGCGCCGACGGCGAGCAGCAGGCGCTGCGGGTGTTGATGATGGCCCAGCGCACCGCCGACGACCACGTGTCGGACGCCCGCCGCGAGGCCGACCAGCTTCTCTCCGAGGCCCGGTCCAAGGCCGAGGAGGTCACCCGCGAGGCGCGCGCCAAGGCCGACGCCCTCGAGCGGGACGCCCGCCAGCGGCACCAGGAGGCCATGGGCGGCCTGGACGCCAAGCGCACCGCGCTGCAGAAGCACATCGAGGAGCTCAAGCAGTTCGAGCGCGAGTACCGCACCCGGCTCAAGGCGTACCTGGAGAGCCAGCTGCGGGACCTCGACGGCCGGGGCCAGGGCCTGGAGGCCGAGATGACCCGCGCCGAGGGCAGCCGCGCCGCCACCGGCAACGGGCTGGCCGCCCCGAGCCTCGCCGGCTCGTACGGCGGCGGTCGCTCCGGCGCTCTCGAAGCCGGTCGCTGATCCACGGTCGGCGGCCGTCGCCCGACGGTCGCCGACCGCGCCACACCGACACGACGCGGCGGGGGTGAGCCGTGATAGTCGCAAGTCTGCTGCTCATCCTCATTGCGGTCGTACTGCTGGTGCTCGGTCTCGCTGACGGCTCCAGCACCCTGTTGATCAGTTCCATCGCGGCCAGCCTGTTGGCCGCCGTCGCGTTGGTCGCGGGCGCCCGCCAGGTGGCCGCCACCAAGGCGACGACGGACCGGCCCGGGCCGCGCGCGGGCCGGGGTTTCGCGGGTACGCCCCGCGTCACGACCCCGCCGGAGCCCTACGCCCCGGTGGAGCCGGAGATCCCCGTCCAGCACGTTCCCACGACGAGCGGCACCGGTGGCGAGGGGTGGCGGCAACCGCCCGAGCCGCCGGTGACCGGCGACGCCGACCCGTGGGAGCCGCAGGCCGAGAGCCCGTGGGACTCGGTGAGTCCGGCGCCGGGCCCCTGGCGCGACGGAGCGGCCGGCGGCTGGGCGGCGGAACAGGCCGCGGTCGACGACGAACCGGAGGCCCAGGACGTGTCCCCCGCCGACGCCGCGTGGGTGGCCCGGCTCGACACCGAGGTGCGGGTCGTCGACGGCCGCCCCCGCTACCACCTCCGCTCCTGCCCCCACCTGCTCGGCCGGGACGACGAGCCGCTGCCGGTCTCCGAGGCGGTCTCGCTCGGCTTCACCCCCTGCGCGGACTGCGCGCCGGACACCGCCCTGCTCGCCGACACCCGACCCGGCTGAGTCGCGTCGATGCCCACCGGGGAGCCGCTCACCGTGGCGGTACGCGTCAAGCCCGGCGCCTCCCGCGCCCGCGTCGGCGGCCGCTTCGACGGCCCGCACGGCCCCGCGCTGGTGATCGCGGTGAACGCGCCGGCCGTCGACGGGCGGGCCACCGAGGCGGCCCGGAAGGCGCTGGCCGGCGCGCTCGGCGTACGACCGGCCGCGGTGTCGCTGCGCACCGGCGCGGCCAGCCGCGACAAGCTGTTCACCGTCGAGCGTCCGGCCCCCGGGCTGACCGACGTGCTCCGCCGGCTGCGCGACGGATCGGACGGGTGAGGGCGCTGCGGGTCGGTGGCCCGTGACGCCGGGGCTGGACCTCGGGCTGCTGCTCGGCGCCGCCGTCCTGCTGGTGGCGATCGGCGCGGTCCGCTTCTCCACCCGTCTCGGCGTACCGAGTCTGCTGGTCTACCTGGCGCTCGGGGTGGCGATCGGGGAGGCCGGCCTCGGCATCCGCTTCGACGACGCCGAGCTGACCCGGGTGCTCGGCTTCTGCGCGCTGATCGTGATCATCGCGGAGGGCGGGTTGACCGCCCGGTGGAGCACCCTGCGCCCGGTGCTCGGGCTGGCCGCCGCCCTGTCCACGGTCGGGGTGCTGGTCAGCATCCTGGTCGTCGGCCTGGTGGTGCACCTGCTGCTCGGCCTGGACTGGCGGCTCGCCCTGCTCTACGGCGCGGTGCTCTCCTCCACCGACGCGGCGGCGGTCTTCGCCACGCTGCGCCGGCTGCGCCTGCCGCCCCGGCTGGTGGCCACGCTGGAGGCCGAGTCCGGGATGAACGACGCCCCGGTGGTGATCCTGGTGGTGCTGCTCTCGCGCGGCGCCGAGGGCGGTCACCCGTGGTGGTACGAGGTGTTCCTGGTCGGCTACGAGCTGGGCGTCGGGGCGGCGGTCGGGCTCGCCGCCGGGCTGACCGGCCGCTTCGCGCTGCGCCGCGCGGCGCTGCCCTCGTCCGGGCTCTACCCGATCGCCGCGGTCGGCTTCACCGTGCTGGCGTACGCCGCCGGGGCGGTGCTGCACGCCTCCGGCTTCCTCGCCGTGTACGTGGCCGGGGTGCTGCTCGGCAATGCCCGGCTGCCGCACCGGCAGGCCATTCTGGGTTTCGCCGACGGGCTGGCCTGGCTGGCCCAGATCGGGCTGTTCGTGCTGCTCGGGCTGCTGGCCACGCCCAGCCGGCTGGACGCGGCGGTGCTGCCGGCGGTGGTCGCCGGCCTGGCCCTGCTGCTGCTGGCCCGGCCGCTGTCGGTGCTGGTGGCCGCGCTGCCGTTCCGGGTCAACCTGCGCGAGCAGGCGTTCCTGTCCTGGGCCGGGCTGCGCGGGGCGGTGCCGATCGTGCTGGCCACCATCCCGCTCTCCGAGCGGGTGCCCGGGGCGGACCGGCTCTTCGACGCGGTCTTCGTCCTGGTGGTGATCTTCACGCTGTTGCAGGCGGGGACGCTGGCGCCGGCGGCCCGCCGGTTGCGGGTGACCGCGCCCGCCGAGCTGGCCGAGATCCGGGTGGAGACGGCGCCGCTGGAGCGGATGCGGGCGGACCTGCTCCAGTTGGAGGTGCCGCCGGGTTCCCGGCTGGCCGGGGTGCACGTCGACGAGCTGCGGTTGCCGGTGGGTGCCTCGGTGACCCTGGTGCTGCGCGACGGGGCGGGTTTCGTGCCCGGCCCGGACACCCGGCTCAAGGCGGGCGACAGCCTGTTGATCGTGGCGACCGCCGGGGTGCGGGACGAGGTCGAGCGGCGGCTGCGGGCGGTCAGTCGGCGGGGTCGACTGGCCAGGTGGTTTGGCGAGTACGGCGAGGATCGCGATGGCTGATCTGCTAGCGTTCCCTTTGCCCCAATTAGGGCTTACTAGGGGCTGAATAGCGGTACGACGGTGCGCCACGTTGTCGGACGCCTGTACGTTCCGTATTCTTGCCAACCTCCGGAGTGCGCGGCCCTCGTTGCCGTGCGCCCGTTTTGTTACGTGGGGGACGCCAGGCCGGTGACCCCTGCCCGGACACCGCCGACCGCCGCGCTACGCGGCTGAGGGAGCTGACGATGGCGAAGCCAGCCGACACCAGGACCGCCGGCCGCAAGCCTGCGGTGAAGGCCACCCGCAGCGCGGCGGAGACCGAGAAGATCCGGGCGGCCCTGGCGGCCCGACGGGACGAGCTGCGAGCCGAGTACGATCAGACGCTGAGCGAGATCACCGAGCTGCAGCGCGACCGGCTGACCGACTCGGCCGGGGACGACCAGGCCGACACCGGCACCAAGACGTTCGAGCGCGAGCAGGAGATCTCCCTCGCCAACAGCATCCGGGAACGGATCACGCAGGTCGAGCGGGCCCTTGAGCGCCTCGACGAGGGTGGCTACGGGTGGTGCGAGCGGTGCGGGAACCCGATCCCGGTCGAGCGGCTCGCCGCCTTCCCGTCGGCGACCCTCTGCGTGACCTGCAAGCAGCTGGAGGAGCGGCGCTGACGTCCGCTCCCCGGTGACACACGCGAGACGGTGAACCGCTCACCGTCGGACAGTCGATGGGGAGTCGATGACCACAGCACCGACCGCCGGATCCGGCACCGCTGAGCCGGGCGACGGTACGCCTCGCCGCAAGGCGGTCGTGGTCCTGGTCAGCATCGCCCTCGCGGCCCTGCTGGCCGACCTGTTCACCAAGCACCTCGCGCTGGTCACGCTCGACGACCGGGGGCCGGTACGCCTGCTCGGCGGCGCCGTCTACCTGACCCTGACCCGCAATAGCGGGGCGGCCTGGAGCATCGGCGCGGACCACACCTGGGTCTTCCCGCTGATCACCATCGGCGTGGTCGGCTGGATCGTCTGGATGGCGGTCCGGCTGCGCTCCCTGCCCTGGGCGGTCTCCCTCGGCCTGGTGCTGGGTGGCGCGCTGGGCAACCTCACCGACCGGATCTTCCGCGCCCCCGGTCACTTCGTCGGGCACGTGGTGGACATGGTCAGCCTCTTCGACCCGTACGGGCAGGTCTGGCCGGTGTTCAACCTGGCCGACAGCGCGCTGGTCTCCGGGGTGCTCCTCGCCGTGCTGCTCGAACTGACCGGTCGCCAGCGCGACGGCAGCCGGGCCGGTACGCAACGCGCCGCTGAGAACGCCGCGGCCGGCGACCGGGACGCCACCGGCGCCCAGCCCCGGGAGCGGGCGTGACCTCGGCCTTCGCCGCCGGTGGCGGTGACCAGCGTTCCCTGCCCGTCCCCGACGGGCTCGACGGCATGCGCCTGGACCAGGCGGTGTCCCGGCTCTTCGGGCTCTCCCGCACCGCCGCGGCGGCCCTGGTCGACGCCGGTGACGCGCTGGTCGACGGGACCGCGCGGCCCAACTCGCACAAGGTGAAGGCCGGCTCCTGGCTGGAGGTGACCCTGCCCGCCCCGGTCGCGCCGCCGACGGTGGTGCCGCAGGCGGTGCCGGGCCTCACCGTGGTCCACGCCGACGACGACATCGTGGTGGTGGACAAGCCGGTCGGCGTGGCCGCCCACCCCAGCCCCGGCTGGACCGGGCCGACCGTGATCGGCGGCCTCGCCGCCATCGGGCACCGGATCTCGACCAGCGGCGCCGCCGAGCGGCAGGGCGTGGTGCACCGGCTCGACGTCGGCACCACCGGCATCATGGTGGTGGCCAAGAGCGAGCAGGCGTACACCGCGTTGAAGCGGGCGTTCAAGTACCGCGAGGTGGAGAAGCGCTACCACGCCGTGGTGCAGGGGCACCCCGATCCGCTGCGCGGCACCATCGACGCCCCGATCGACCGGCACCCGCACCACGACTACCGCTGGGCGGTGGTCTCCGGCGGCAAGCCGAGCATCACCCACTACGACACCATCGAGGCGTTCCCGGCGGCGAGCCTGCTCGACGTGCGCCTGGAGACCGGCCGCACGCACCAGATCCGGGTGCACTTCTCGACGCTGCGGCACCCCTGCGTGGGCGACATCACCTACGGCGCCGACCCCACCCTCTCGGCCCGACTCGGGTTGGGCCGGCAGTGGCTGCACGCCCGTTCGCTGAGCTTCCTGCACCCGCGTACCGGTGACGAGGTGACCTTCGTCAGCGAGTACCCGGACGACCTGGCCCGGGCGCTGGCGATCCTGCGCGACTGACCGCACCCGGTCCGAGCCGACCGAACCGCACCCGATCCGAGCCGACAGGGGGCCCGCGCCGGTGAGCGCCGCCGTACCGCCACCGGCCGACCGGCCGACACCGCCGGTGGGCCGGCCCGGCCGTGCCCGGCCGCGCTGGCTGACCTCGGCCGCGCTCGTCGCGGTGGGGGCGGTGCTGCTCACCGCCGGCTGGGCGGGGCGCCGGGAGGAGCCGGTCGGTGACCGCACGGTCGGCGAGGTCACCCGGGTCGGGGTGCGGCCCGGCGACCGGATTCCCGAGTACGTGCGCGCCGCCGCGGCGGAACTGGCCGCGCTGCCGCCGTCCGATCCACCGTCCGGCACGTACGCGCTGGTCTCGTTCACCGGCTACCTGGCGCCGGCGCAGTTGCCCGGCGTGCTCGCCGACGCGCCGGTCTCCGAGGTGGTGACGCGGGTGCCGCTGCCCGACCGGCAGACCGAGGTGGTCCGCCTGGCGGCGCAGCTGCTGCCGCAGGACGTGGTCGCCGGGATGGCGGCGGTGGCCGACCGCAAGGACCGGGAGGCCGCCGACCAGCGCGCCCGCGCCGCCGGCACCGCCGAGGGTGAGCTACGGCGGGTGTACGCCACCGGCGCGGAGGTCGCCGCGCGGGAGGCGGGGGCGTACCGGGCGGGGTGCGCGTGCGTCTACGCGGCGGTGGTGCGCGCCGACCCGGCCGTGCTGCGGAAGCTGGCCGGCCGGCCCGGGGTGCGGGCGGTGGACCCGGCCCCGGAGCTGCGCCGGCTGGACCGGGCGGTGGTCCTGCCGCCGTTGCCCGAACAGCGGGACGTGGTGCGACCGCCGGCCGACAGCGCGCTGGAGCCCTCGTCGGTGGGCGTTTCGTCGGAACAGGCACGGGACGTGATCGATCCCTCACCCGGCGGATCGGCCGGCTCGCGGGCACCCACACCGCCTCCGACCTCGCCGGACACCGGCGGCGGGGGTGGATCGGCGCCGGGCGGGTGAGGATTGCCCATGGGGGATGTGCGGCGACAGGTGTGGTCCGAATAGGGTTTCGTTCGTAGCCTGTCAGGCGGAGATCGATGGGCGGGGAGGGCGAGCCTTGGACGGCACCGAGACCGGCTGGGGCCGGTCGGCCGAACCGGCACCGCGATGGCGGGCCTTGCTCGACCGTGCCCGGCTCGGCGGTCGCGCCGGCGAGCCGGCGGAGGCCGACCACCGCCCCGAGGAGCCGCCACCGGCGCGCGAGTCGCTGCCTCGGCGCGGGCCGGGCACCGGCTGGTCCGGCCGGGCCTCCGCCGCCGTGCCGCCCGTCGAGCCCCGGTACGGCGCCGACCCCGGCTACCGGGCCGAGGCGACCTACCGGGTCGACCCGGCGTACCGGGTGGAGCCGTCGTACCAGCCCGAGCCGTCGTACCGGAGTGAGCCGGGATACCCGCCCGAGCCCTCCTACCGGGCCGAGCCCGGTTACCCGCCCGAGCCGACGGCGGAGTCCCGCTACGCGTTGCTGGACAACGGCTACCGGCACGAGCCCCCGCCGGTCGAGTCGCGGTACGCCCCGCTGCTCGACGACGGCTACCGACCCGGTTACGCCCCGGCCGAACCGGCGTACCCGCAGCAGCCGTCGTACCGGCCCGAGCCGACCTATCCGCCGGAGCCGGCCGTGCCCGCCGAGCCGGCGTACCCGCCGGCGGTGACCGCCGACCGGGGCTACGCGCCGGCGCGGATCGAACCGGCCCGGATCGAGTGGCGCCCGCAGGCCCCGCAGGACGAGCAGGAGCGGGCCGCCGGCGTGCTGCGCCGCGACCTCGGCACGCCCCGGGTGCTCGCCTTCGCCAACCCCAAGGGCGGGGTGCACAAGACCACCGCCACCGTGCTCGCCGCGGCCACCGTCGGCAGCGTCCGCGGCCGGGGCGTGCTGGCCTGGGACGACAACGAGCTGCGCGGCACCCTCGGGCTGCGCGCCGGCAGCGCCCGGCACGCCCGGACGATCCGGCACCTGATCAGCGACCTGGCGCACATCGAGATCCGTGAGGGCGCCGAGTTGCTGGAGTCCCTCGACGACTACCTGCGGCACGCCTCCGACGGCTCGTACGACGTGCTGGCCGGCGAGGAGAGCCCCCGGTTCGCCCAGCGGCTGGACCAGTTCACCGTCAAGCGGGTGCTGGAGCTGCTGCGCCGCACCCACGACGTGGTCTGCGTGGACACCGGCAACAACGTGGAGAGCGCCAACTGGCGCACCGTCATGCACGCCGCCGACCAACTGGTGGTGACCACCGTGCCGCGCGAGGACGCCGCGTTCAGCGCGGACTGGATGCTGGACCTGCTGCACGAGGAAGGGATGGGGGAGCTGGCCGACAACGCGGTCACCCTGATCTCCTGCCCGACGCCCGGCCGCTCCCAGCTCCAGGAAGACCTGGAACGGCACTTCGCCACCCGTACCCGGGCCGTCGCCGTGGTGCCGTACGACCCGGCGCTGGAGACCGGCTCCTCGATCGAGTACCACCAGCTCCAGCCGGAGACCCGGCAGGCGTGGCTGCGCGCCGCCGCGGTGATGCTGGAGCCGTTCGCCCGCTGAGAGGCTGTCCGGCCACCGGCGCCCCGCGTCGTCGCCCCGCCTGAGAGGATCACCGGGTGAGCCCGGACACCCCCGATCCGCACCGGTCCGTCGACCGTCCCGACGAGCCGGACCGTGCCGCCGCGCCCGCCGGCCCCGCCCCGCCGGCCCGCTCGGTCGATGACGGCTGGACGCCGCTCTCCGGCGCGCCCGAGGCCGGATCGCCCGCAGAGCCGGGCCCGGTCGAGCCGGCCACGCCGGGCGGTGGCCCCTGGCCGTACCCGGGCGGACCGGGACCGGCCGCGTCCTGGCCCCCGGCGTACGCCGGCCTTCCGGAGCAGCCCGCCGACCGGCCCCGCCGGCCCGTCGCGGCGACCCTCGCCACCGTGCTCGGGCTGACCGTCCTGGGCGTGCCGCTCGGGCTGCTCTGGGCCGCCGTGGCCCCGGACACCCCGGTGCTGAAGACCGCCGAGGGCGCCATCTACGCCCAGCCGCAGCCGGAGCAGCCGATCGCCGCCGACGGCTGGTTCAGCCTGCTCGGGCTCGGCTTCGGGCTGCTCGCCGCGGTCGGGCTCTGGGTCGTGCTGCGCCGCCGCCGGGGCCCCGCCGTGCTCGCCGGGGCGGCGCTCGGCGCGCTCGGCGCCGCGCTGGTCGCCTGGCAGGTCGGCCGCCGGGTCGGGCTCTCCGGCTACCAGCGGCTGCTGGAAAACGCCCCGGACGGCACCGCCTTCACCAAGCCGGCCGACCTGCGCGCCGGGGGGATCGAGTGGCTCTTCGGGCTCCTGCCGGTGCCCTTCGGGGACCTGCTGCTGCCGGCGTTCGCCGCGGCCGTGACGTACACCCTGCTGGCCGGCTGGTCCCGCTGGCCGTCGCTGCGCCCGGAGCCGGAGCCCGGCGACCTCAGTTGGGCGCCGGGGGCGACGCCAGCTCCGACAGCGGCACCGGAACCGCCCGCACCTGGCGCAGCAGAGCCGCCTCGCGGTTGAGCAGCCGTAGCTCGGCGCGGAGCCGGGTGGCGGTGTCGTCGATGGCGAGCAGTCGCTGGCGGTCCGCCACGGTGAGCGCGGCCGTCGCGGCGACCAGGTGGGACAGCACGGTCGGGTCCTCCGGCAGCTGCTCGGAGATCTCCTCCGGATCGGGCCGGATCAGCCCGAGGTACTGCCGGAAGACCGCGATCACCCGGGCCGCGAGCAGCTCGGCGACCTCGTCGGTGCCGCCCGGCTCGGGCAGCCATTCGACCTGCGCGGTCAGGTACGGCGCGGCGGAGCGGTCCACATCGGCGATCCGGAACCGCCGCTTGCCCACCGTGACGATGTCGAAGCCGCCGTCGTCGAGCTCGGTGACCTGCCGCAGCTCGGCGGTGCACCCCACCTCGTGCAGCGTCACGTCACCGCCGCCCGGGGTCGACCGGCCGGGCGCCGGGGCGACCTCCCAGCCGGCCTGGATCGCCACTACGCCGAACTCGCGGGGCGCCCCCTCGGGCAGCCCGACCAGGTGGCGCACCAGGGCGCGGTAACGCTCCTCGAATATGTGCAGCGGCAGCACGAGTCCGGGAAAGAGCACCGTTGCGAGCGGGAACACCGGCAGCCGCGCAGTCACCCGTCGAGCCTAGCCCGACCGGATGCCCGCGGCGTGGCTCGGCTCACGCCTCCCGCGGTACGGGCGGCGCGGAAAGATCCCGACGAAGCCGCCTAGACTCGCAAGGGTGTTGAATCGGATCGACCTGCGCGGCGGTGTCCGTGACCCGCGCCGCCTGCTGCCCCGTGCCCAGCTCGACGTCTCCGTGGCCGTCGAGCGGATCCGCCCGCTCGTGGAGGCGGTCCGGGAGCATGGGTACGCGGCGATCCGGGAGGCCAGCGAGCGGTTCGACGGGGTCTCCCCGGCGGTGCTGCGGGTGCCGGCCGAGGCGATCGCCGAGGCCGAGGGGACGCTCGACCCGCAGGTGCGCGCCGCGCTGCTGGAGTCGATCGCGCGCGCCCGCCGGGTGCACGCCGACCAGCGACGCACCGACCACACCACCCAGGTCGTCGCCGGCGGCACGGTGACCGAGCGCTGGGTGCCGGTCGACCGGGTCGGCCTCTACGTCCCCGGCGGCCTGGCGATGTACCCGTCGACCGTGGTGATGAACGTGGTTCCCGCCCAGGCGGCCGGGGTGCGCTCGCTGGTGGTGGTCAGCCCGCCGCAGCAGGACAACGGCGGCCTGCCCGACGCGCGGGTGCTGGCGGCCTGCGCGCTGCTCGGCGTCGACGAGGTGTACGCCGTCGGCGGCGCCCAGGCGGTGGCCATGCTGGCGTACGGCGCGGCGGTCGACGCCGAGGGCAGCGCGCACTGCGACCCGGTCGACATGATCACCGGTCCGGGCAACATCTGGGTCACCGCCGCCAAGCGGCTGCTGCGCGGCGTGGTCGGCATCGACGCCGAGGCCGGCCCGACCGAGATCGCCATCCTGGCCGACGACACCGCCGACCCCACGCACGTCGCCGCCGACCTGATCAGCCAGGCCGAGCACGACCCCCTCGCCGCCAGCGTGCTGGTCACCCCGTCGGTCGACCTGGCCGAGGCGGTCGAGCGGGAGCTGGCCCGGCAGGTACCGGCCACCAAGCACGCCGAGCGGGTGACCACCGCGCTCAGTGGCGAGCAGAGCGGCGTGGTCCTCGTGGACGACCTCGACGCCGGGCTGCGGGTGGTGGACGCGTACGCGGCCGAGCACCTGGAGATCCAGACCGTGGACGCCCGCGCGTGGGCGATGCGGGTCCGCAACGCCGGCGCGATCTTCGTCGGCGCCTGGTCGCCGGTGTCGCTCGGCGACTACTGCGCCGGCTCCAACCACGTGCTGCCCACCGGCGGCTGCGCCCGGCACTCCTCGGGGCTGTCGGTGCAGTCCTTCCTGCGCGGCATCCACCTCGTGGAGTACACCGAGGACGCGCTGCGCGAGGTGGCCCCGCACGTGGTGACCCTGGCCAACGTGGAGGACCTGCCGGCGCACGGCCAGGCCGTCGCGGCCCGCTTCCCCGGGGGGCCGGCGTGACCACCCTGGACGATCTGCCGCTCCGCGACGACCTGCGGGGCCTGCGGCCGTACGGGGCGCCGCAGCTCGACGTGGCGGTGCGGCTGAACACCAACGAGAACTCGTACCCGGTGCCCGAGCCGGTGGTCGAGGCGATCGGCAAGGCCCTCGCGGCGGAGCTGCGCGACCTCAACCGGTACCCGGACCGGGACGCGGTGGCGCTCCGCGCCGACCTGGCGGCGTACCTCGGCCACGGGCTCACCGTCGAGCAGGTCTGGGCGGCCAACGGCTCCAACGAGATCCAGCAGCAGCTGCTCCAGGCGTTCGGCGGCCCGGGGCGCACCGCGCTCGGCTTCACCCCGGCGTACTCGATGCACCCGCTGCTGGCGCTGGGCACCGGCACCGGCTGGGTGCCGGGCGTGCGGGGCGCCGACTTCGGGCTGAGCGTCGACGACGCGGTGGCCCAGGTGCGGGAGCACCGGCCGGACGTGGTCTTCCTCTGCTCGCCGAACAACCCCACCGGCACCGCGCTGGACCCGGAGGTGGTCGCCGCGGTGCTCGACGCCGCCCCCGGCATGGTGGTGGTCGACGAGGCGTACGCCGAGTTCGCCCGCCCCGGCACGGTCAGCGCGCTGGCCGTGCTGCCCGGCCACCCGCGGCTGGTGGTCACCCGGACGATGAGCAAGGCGTTCGGCTTCGCCGGCGGCCGGCTGGGCTACCTGGCCGCCGACCCGGCGGTGGTGGCCGCCGTGCAGCTGGTCCGGTTGCCGTACCACCTCTCGGCGCTCACCCAGGCCGCCGCCCGGGCGGCGCTGACCCACCGCGACGCCCTGCTCGGCACCGTCGACGCGATCAAGGCCCAGCGCGACCGGATCGTCGCCGAGCTGCGCGCCCGCGGCCACCGGGTCGCCGACAGCGACGCCAACTTCGTGCTCTTCCAGGTGGCCGGCGACCAGGCGGTCGCCTGGCGCACCCTGCTCGACGCGGGCGTGCTGGTCCGTGACGTCGGCCTGCCCGGCTGGCTGCGGGTCACCGCCGGCACCCCGGCCGAGACCGACGCCTTTCTCACCGCTATGGAGACGCTGACATGAGTCGCACCGCCCGGGTGGAGCGGATCACCAAGGAGACCAAGGTGCTGGTCGAGATCGACCTCGACGGCACCGGCCAGGCCGAGATCAGCACGGGCGTCGGCTTCTACGACCACATGCTGCACCAGATCGCCCGGCACGGCGGCTTCGACCTCACCGTGCGTACCGTCGGCGACCTGGAGATCGACGCCCACCACACGATGGAGGACACCGCGCTGGCCCTGGGCACCGCCTTCGACCAGGCGCTGGGGGACAAGGCCGGCATCCGGCGGTACGGCTCGGCCACCGTGCCGATGGACGAGGTCCTCGTCCGGGCCGCCGTCGACCTCTCCGGCCGCCCGTACGTGCTGCACGACGAGCCGGCGCTCGCCCCGTACATCGGCCCGGTCTACCCCACCAGCATGACCCGGCACATCTGGGAGTCCTTCGGCCAGTCGGCGCGGATCACCCTGCACGTGGACGTGCTGCGGGCGGCCCGCCCCGGCGGCCACCCGGACGCCCACCACGTGGTGGAGGCGCAGTTCAAGGCGGTCTCCCGGGCGCTGCGCGAGGCCACCGCGATCGACCCGCGCTCGGCGGGCGTGGTGCCCAGCACGAAGGGTGCGCTCTGATGAGCGCGAGGAGTGCAGCGCAGCGGAGCCCCGAAGTCGCGAATGAAGGAGAGCTCTGATGGGGCCGGTGCTGCCGACGCTGCTGCTGATCCTGGCCGGCGTGCTGGCCGGCGGGACCTGGTCGTTGCACCGGCAGGGGGCACCGCGCGGCGCGGTGGTCCTGATGGCGCTGCTGGCCACGCTCGCCACCGTCGGCGGGGTGCTCTGGCTGCTTCCCGGGGAGGGCTGATGACCAGGCGGATCGTGGTGCTGGACTACGGCTCGGGCAACCTGCGCTCGGCCGAGCGCGCGCTGGAGCGCGCCGGCGCCGAGGTGACCGTCACCGACGACCTGGCCGCCGCCGCCGACGCGGACGGCCTGGTGGTGCCGGGCGTGGGCGCCTTCGCCGCCTGCATGGCCGGGATCGAGGCGCTCGGCGCCGGCCCGGTGATCGCCGAGCGGGTCGCCGCCGGCCGGCCGGTGCTGGGCATCTGCGTCGGCATGCAGGTGCTCTTCGAGCACGGCGACGAGCACGGCGTGGTCACCAAGGGGCTCGGGCTGCTGCCCGGCGGGGTGACGAAACTGCCCGCCGAGCGGCTGCCGCACATGGGCTGGAACACGGTCGACGCGCCGGCCGGCTCGGTGCTCTTCGCCGGGCTGCCCGCCGACAGCCGGTTCTACTTCGTCCACTCGTACGGGGTGAACGACGTCGCCGGGCTGGCCGCCGCCGGTGCTATGGTCACCACCGCCCACCACGGCACCGACTTCGTCGCTGCGGTGGAGCGGGGCGCGCTGTCGGCCGCCCAGTTCCACCCGGAGAAGTCGGCCGACACCGGTGCCGCCCTCCTGCGCAACTGGCTGGCCACGGTTGGCTGAGTTGGCGGAGCCGGTCGGCCCGGGGCGGGGCACTGCGGTCGCCGGGGCGCCGCGGGGCACGGCGTGAGCAAGGAGCGGGCCCGCCGCCGCGCCGTCCGGGAGGCCGAGGCCGCCCGGGAACGCGTCGTGCGCCAGCGCCGGCTGGCCCGCCGGCAGCGCACCCGCACGCTGGTACGCCGGCTGACGCCGCAGTGGCGGCGGGGTCGCACCGGCCGGCTGGGCCGCCGCAGCCGGGGGGAGCGGGCCGCGATCGCCGGCCTGAGCCTGGCCGCGCTGTTCGGGATCTGGACGTTCGTCGACGATCTGGCGTTGCGCCTGGTGCTGGTCGTCCTGCTGCTGCTGGTCCTGCCGGCGATCGTCGTGATCGCGCTGGACCGTCGGATCTGATGCGAGGAGAGAGAAGTTGAGCCTCACCCTTCTGCCCGCCGTGGACGTCGCCGACGGCCAGGCCGTCCGGCTCGTGCAGGGCGCCGCCGGCAGCGAGACCGCGTACGGCGACCCGCTGGAGGCCGCGCTGGCCTGGCAGGCCGACGGCGCCGAGTGGATCCACCTGGTCGACCTGGACGCGGCGTTCGGTCGGGGCTCCAACGCGCACCTGCTCGCCGAGGTGGTGCGGCAGCTCGACGTGAAGGTGGAGCTCTCCGGCGGCATCCGGGACGACGAGTCGTTGCAGGCCGCGCTGGGCACCGGGGCGGCCCGGGTGAACATCGGCACCGCCGCGCTGGAGGACCCGCAGTGGTGCGACCGGGTCTGCGGCGAGTACGGCGACCGCGTCGCGATCGGGCTGGACGTGCGCGGTCGTACCCTCTCCGCCCGGGGCTGGACCCGCGACGGCGGTGACCTGTGGGAGGTGCTGGAGCGGCTGGACAAGGCGGGCGCCGCCCGGTACGTGGTGACCGACATCACCAAGGACGGCACCATGCGCGGGCCGAACCTGGACCTGCTGCGCGAGGTCTGCGCGCGCACCGACGCCCCGGTGATCGCCTCCGGCGGCGTGTCCACCCTGGACGACCTCCGGGCGCTGGCCACCCTGGAGCCGATCGGGGTGGAGGGCGTGATCGCCGGCAAGGCGCTCTACGCCGGCGCGTTCACCGTGGCCCAGGCGCTGGAAACGCTGGCCGCCGCGTGACCGTCACCCGATTGGGCTCGGGCGGCCCGTGGGAGGCCGTCTACGGCTACGCCCGGGTGGTCCGGGCGGGCGACCTGGCCTGGACGGCGGGGTGCACGTCGACCGTGGACGGTCGGGTGACGCACGTCGGCGACGCCGCGGCGCAGACCGCGCAGGCGCTGCGGATCGGGCTGGACGCCCTCGCCGAGGTGGGCGCCGGGCCGGGCGACGTGGTCCGGACCCGGCTGTACGTGACCGACCGGAGCTACGCCGACGAGGTGGGCCGGGCGCACAACGCGGTGTTCGGGGCCGTCCGTCCGGCGGCGACGATGGTGGTGGTGGCCGGCCTGCTCGACCCCGACCAGCTGGTCGAGGTGGAGCTGGAGGCCTGGCTCGGCGACCGCTGACCCCGGCCGTCCCGCCCGGGCGGCCGGGTGGTCGGGGCCACATCCTGGCCAGATCGGTTGTGCACAATTCAATCGTGGGCTACGGTTTCCCGGTGACCGATGATCTGGTGCTACGTCGACAGGTGTGCTTCGCGCTCTACGCCGCGTCGCGCGCCCTCACCGACGTCTACCGGCCCATCCTCGACGAGGTCGGCCTGACCTACCCGCAGTACCTGGTGCTGCTGGTGCTCTGGGAGCGCGAGGACGCCCCCACGGTCTCCGACCTCGGCGCCGCGCTGCGGCTGGACTCCGGCACGCTCTCCCCGCTGCTCAAGCGGTTGGAGGCGGCGGGCCTGGTGGTCCGGTCCCGGTCGGCGCGCGACGAGCGACGGGTGGAGGTGGGGCTCACCGCCGACGGTCGGGCCCTGCGGCAGCGGATGGACGAGGTGCCGCTGCAGGTCGCCCGCGCCACCGGCCTCACCGAGGCCGAGCTGATCGCCCTGCGCGACACCCTCACCCGGGTCACCGAGACGATCCACCGACAGAAGGAGCAGTGACCATGCAGGTGCTCTACACCGCGTCCGCCCTCGCCAGCGGCGACGGCCGCGACGGCCACGTCCGCACCTCCGACGGCAGCGTCGAGCTGGACCTGGCGATCCCGAAGGAGATGGGCGGCGCCGGTGGCGCGGCCAACCCCGAGCAGCTCTTCGCCGCCGGCTACGCGGCCTGCTTCCACTCGGCGCTGCGCCTGGTCGCCCGCCGGGCCAAGGCCGACGTCTCCGGCTCGGTGGTCGAGGCCGAGGTCGGCATCGGCCCGAACGGCAGCGGCGGCTTCGGCCTGACCGTCGCCCTCCTGGTCGACCTGCCCGCCGTCGAGCGCACCGCCGCCGAGCAGCTGGTCGCGCAGGCCCACCAGGTCTGCCCGTACTCCAACGCGACCCGCGGCAACATCGAGGTCGCCCTCACCGTCCGCGAGGCCGCCGCGGCCTGAGCGCCGCCCGGCCCTGATCCCCGCGTACGAAAGGACGACCCCCGTGAGCACCAACCGTGAGATCCACCTGGCCTCCCGCCCCCAGGGCTGGCCGACCGCCGACAACTTCCGCCTCGTCGAGACCGAGGTGCCGACGCCCGGCCCGGGCCAGATCGTGGTCCGCAACCAGTTCATGTCGGTCGACCCGTACATGCGGGGGCGGATGAACGACGTGAAGTCGTACGTCCCGCCGTTCCAGCTCGGGGCGCCGCTCGACGGCGGCGCGGTCGGCGAGGTCGTGGCCAGCGAGGCCGACGGCGTCAAGGTCGGCGACACCGTGCTGCACGGCCTCGGCTGGCGGGAGTACGCGCTGCTCGACGCCGAGGCCGCCCGCCCGGTCGACCCGACCATCGCGCCGGTGAGCGCGTACCTGAGCGTGCTCGGCATGACCGGTCTGACCGCGTACGCCGGGCTGCTCGACGTGGCCGGCATGAAGCCGGGGGAGAGCGTCTTCGTCTCCGCCGCCGCCGGCTCGGTCGGCAGCCTGGTCGGCCAGATCGCCAAGCTCAAGGGCGCCGGGCACGTGGTCGGCAGCGCCGGCTCGGCGGCCAAGGTCGAGCGGCTCAAGGCGCTCGGCTTCGACGCCGCCTTTGACTACCACGACGGCCCGGTACGCGACTCGCTCAAGGCGGCCGCCCCCAACGGCATCGACGTCTACTTCGACAACGTGGGCGGTGACCACCTGGAGGCGGCGATCTCGGCGATGAACCTGCACGGCCGGGCCGCCATCTGCGGCATGATCGCGCAGTACAACGACACCGAGCCGCCGGCCGCCCCGCGCAACCTGGCGATGGTCATCGGCAAGCGGCTCACGCTGCGCGGCTTCCTCGTCAGTGACCACGGCAACCTGCGCGAGCAGTTCGTGCGGGACGTCTCCGGCTGGCTGCGCGACGGCAAGCTCTCGTACGACGAGACGGTCGTCGACGGCATCGAGAACGCCCCCGCGGCGTTCCTCGGCCTGCTGCGCGGCGAGAACCTGGGCAAGATGCTCGTCCGGGTGTGAGTCCCGATCCGACGCGGGGCGGTGGCCGGCCTCACAGGCCGGTCGCCGCCCCGTGTCCGTTGGATAGGCTCGCCACATGACGGTGGCGGTACGGGTGATTCCGTGTCTGGACGTGGACGCCGGGCGGGTGGTCAAGGGGGTCAACTTCCTCGACCTGCGCGACGCCGGCGACCCGGTGGAGCTGGCCGCGGCGTACGACCGGGCCGGCGCGGACGAGTTGACCTTCCTCGACGTCACCGCCTCCTCCAGCGACCGGGGGACCATGCTCGACGTGGTCCGGCGCACCGCGGAGTCGGTCTTCATCCCGCTGACCGTGGGCGGCGGCGTACGGCAGGCCGCCGACGTCGACACGCTGCTGCGGGCCGGCGCGGACAAGGTCGGGGTGAACACCGCCGCGATCGCCCGCCCGGAGCTGATCGCCGAGATCGCCGACCGGTTCGGCCGGCAGGTGCTGGTGCTCTCCCTGGACGTGCGCCGGGCACCGGCGGGCACCACGCCCAGCGGGTTCGAGGTGACCACCCACGGCGGCCGCCGGGGCACCGGCCTGGACGCGGTCGAGTGGGCGCGGCGCGGCGCCGAGCTGGGGGCGGGGGAGATCCTGCTCAACTCGATGGACGCCGACGGCACCAAGGCCGGCTTCGACCTGGCGCTGATCCAGGCGGTCCGCGCGGTGGTGGACGTGCCGGTGGTGGCCAGCGGCGGCGCCGGCGAGGTGGCGCACTTCCCGCCGGCCATCGACGCGGGCGCCGACGCGGTGCTCGCGGCGAGCGTCTTCCACTTCGGCGAGCTGACCGTCGGCGAGGTCAAGGACGCGCTGAAGGCCGCCGGTCACCCCATCCGCTGAGGCTCGCGGTCAAGGGACAAGTTCCGGTGTGAGCGTGATACCTCTCAGGTATCAATATGACTCTGAGGTATCACCCTCACCATCGTGGTGCCGTCCGCCGGCTCTGCTACGCGACCTCCGGTCGGCGGTCGGCGATCACGGCCTCCGCGTCGCCCAACCGGCCAGCCCGCCGGCGCCGCCGGCCCCGCCGCCGGCGCCTCCGCGCCTCCGCGGCTCAGCGGCCGGTCCGCCCCTCGGGCGAGCGGCGCGGCGCCGGGATGGACCGGACGATGTACTCCTGGACGGCGGCGGCGTGGTCCTCCTCGGGCAGGTGCCACTCGGCGCTACCGGGGGTGTGCCGCCGGACCAGTACGCCCTGCACGGTGTCCACCGTGGTCCCCACGCCCGCGCTCGGCCGGGTGCGCCAGAGCCGCTCGCCGTCGGGGGTGATCCGGAACCAGCCGTCGGAGACGCTGACCAGGCCGGCGCCGGCCAGCCGGCGGACCGCCGCTTCGACGTCCTCCCGCTCCGGGATCGCCTGGTTGAGGTGCTCCGCGGTGGAGAGGACGTCGGTCAGCCGGACGCCCTCCGGGCGTCGGGTGTCCGCCGCGCGGCGGTGCCGTCCGGCGCCGCTCGCGATCACCAGTGACACGAAGATCCAGGCATCATTCCAGCGCCATCCGCTCTCCCCCATGCACGAATGATGCCCGGCGGGGTCGGTGGAGGAAACACCTACTTTCCCGCCGTGACGTCAGCGCAGCTCAGCGAGGGTGACCGCCGGGGTGTCGGGGGTGGACCGGGGCGGGACGGTGAACAGCGGGGTGAACAACTGGGCCAGCGGGCCGATGGCGAGGGCGTACGCGACGGTGCCGATGCCCGCCGTGCCGCCGAGCAGCCAGCCCAGGGCCAGCACGGTCACCTCGATGCCGGTGCGGACCAGCCGGACCGAGCTGCCCGGGCGCCGGGCGACCAGCCCGGTCATCAGGCCGTCGCGCGGGCCGGGGCCGAGGTCGGCGCCGAGGTAGAGGCCGGTCGCGACGCCGTTGGCGACGATGCCGGTGATCAGCAGGCCGATCCGCGCCGGCAGCGGCAGGCCCTCCGGGAGCAGTGCCACGGTGGCGTCGACGGACAGGCCGATCACCACCACGTTGCTGACCGTGCCGAGCCCGGGCCGCTGCCGCAGCGGGATCCAGAGCAGCAGCACCACCGCGCCGACCAGGATGCTCGCCGTGCCGACCGAGATGCCGGTCTGTCGGGACAGGCCCTGGTGGAAGACGTCCCACGGGTTCAGCCCGAGGCCGGAGCGGATCATCAGGGCCATGCTGACGCCGTAGAGAACCAGCCCGACGTAGAGCTGGGTGAGCCGCCGGACCGGCCGGTGCCGCAGATTGCCAATCGCTGCCATGCATGCCACCCTAGGTGCCAATCGTGGCGAGGGAAGAGCCAATTTGGGAGGGGTGGCCGTGACCAGCCAGGTGCGGGGAGCCCAATTGGCTCGGCTGCTGGGGCAGTGGCACGCCCTTCCGGGCCGCCGTCGCAGCCCGGACTACGCCGCGCTCGCCGCCGCGGTCCGCGGCCTGCTCGCCGACGGCCGGCTCCCCCTCGGGGTGCGCCTGCCGGCCGAGCGGGAGCTGGCCGAGGCGCTGCGGATCAGCCGGACCACGGTCACCGCCGCGTACCGGCAACTGCGCGAGACCGGGCACCTGGCCAGCCGACGCGGGGCGGGCAGCTGGACGATGCTGCCCGGCACCCACCGGGTGGCCAGCACCGGGCTGTGGACCCCGCTGGACGACCGCGACATGATCGACCTGGGCGTTGCCGCGCTGGCCGCCCCGCCGCAGCTGGTGCCGGCCGCCCGCGCCGCCGCCGAGGACCTGCCCCGCTATCTCGGCGGCGCCGGCTACCACCCGACCGGGATCATCGAGCTGCGCGAGGCGGTCGCCCGGTCGTACACCGCGCGGGGGCTGCCCACCAGCGCCGAGCAGATCATGGTGACCAGCGGTACCCAGCACGCGCTGGACCTGGTGCTCCGGCTGGCGCTGGCGCCCGGCGGCAGCGTGCTGGTGGAGTCCCCGACCTATCCGAACGCGCTGGCCGCGCTGTCCGCCCGGCGGGCCCGGATCACCACCCACGGGCTGGCCGTCGACGGAACCGGCTGGGACGCCGACCTGCTGCTGGGCAGCATCCGCCAGGTCCGGCCCAAGCTGGCCTACCTGATCCCCGACTTCCAGAACCCGACCGGTCACCTGATGTCGGCCGAGCTGCGCGAACGGGTGGTCGCCGCCGCCCACACCGCCGGCACCGACCTGGTCGTCGACGAGTCGTTCGTGGACCTCCCGCTGGACGGCACCGAGCTGCCCCCGCCGGCGGCCACCTTCGACCGGCACAGTCGGGTGATCAGCATCGGCGGAATGAGCAAGCCGTACTGGGGTGGGCTGCGGATCGGCTGGGTGCGCGCCTCCGCGCCGCAGGTGCAGCGGCTGGCCGCGGCCCGGGTCGGCGTCGACATGGCCAGCCCGGTACTGGACCAGCTGGTCGCGGTGCACCTGCTCGCCGACGCACCGACCATCGTCGCCGCCCGCCGGGCCCAGCTCGCCGCGCAGCGCGACGCCCTGCTCGACGCGCTCGCGCAGCGTCTGCCCGACTGGCGGGTCACCGCGCCGCACGGCGGGGTCACCCTCTGGGCGGAGCTGGACGGGCCGATCTCCAGCGCGCTGGCCCGGGCCGCCGAGGAGGTCGGCGTACGGCTGGCGCCCGGCCCCCGGTTCGGCCTGGACGGGACGCTGGAACGCTTCCTGCGGCTGCCCTTCACCCTGCCCGCCGCCGACCTGGTCGAGGCGGTGGGCCGGCTCGCCGCGGTCCGCTACGACCTGGACCGGGCCGGGCGTCCGCAGTGGCGGGAGGCGACGGTCATCGCCTGAGCCCGGCGCGGTGGACCCACCGGGGACGCCACGCCGCGGTCCCGGCTGCCAGACTGTGCGCCGTGACGAACGGCGGTACGACGCGGCGCGCGCCGCGGATGCGGGCCGTGACCGAGGGCGCCTCGGTCACCCCGCTGGAGCTCTTCTTCGACCTGGTCTTCGTCTACGCGCTCACCCAGGTGACCGCGCTGATGGCGGGGGACCTGAGCTGGTGGGGCATGCTGCACGGGCTGCTCCTGCTGGCCCTGCTCTGGTGGTGCTGGTGCTGCTACGCCTGGCTGGGCAACACGGTGCGCGCCGACGAGGGTGTGGTCCGGGTGGCGCTGTTCGCGGTGATGGGCACCATGTTCGTCGTCGCGGTGACCATTCCCGAGGCGTTCACCGACCTGCCCGGCGGGCTCTCCGGCCCGGCCGTCTTCGCAGCCGGCTACCTGGTGGTCCGGGTGCTGCACCTGGTGATCTACTGGCACGCCGCCCGGGCCCGGGACGACGCCGCGCTGCGCCGGCAACTGCTGCGGGCGGCCCTGCCGATGCTGGCCGGGGCCACCCTGCTGTTCACCGCCGCCCTGCTGCCCCAGCAGCTCGCCGACTCCCCGCACCAGGAGGACGTCATCCGGACGGCGCTCTGGGCGCTCGCCCTCGCCCTCGACTACGGCGGCATCATGGCCATCGGCGCGAGCGGCTGGCGGGTCTACTCGGCCGCCCACTGGACCGAGCGGCACGGGCTGATCATCATCGTCGCGCTCGGCGAGTCGCTGGTGGCGATCGGCGTCGGGGTGACCGCGCTGCCGATCTCCTGGCCCATCATCGTCGCGTCGTTCCTCGCCATCGCGGTGGCCGCCGCGCTCTGGTGGGCGTACTTCGACGTGGTGTCGATCGCCGCGGAGCGGGTGCTGGCCCGGGCCGAGGGCGCCGAGCGGGCCGCGCTGGCCCGCGACTCCTACACGTACCTGCACCTGCCGATGGTGGCCGGCATCATCCTGCTCGCCCTCGGTTTCAAGAAGGTCCTGTCGTACGTGGGCGACGGCACCGAACACGAGCTGACCGACCCGCTGCACGGCATCGGCCTGTACGCCCTCTACGGCGGGGTGATCCTCTACCTCCTCGGCCATCTGGGCTTCCGGCTGCGCAACATGCGTTCGGTCAACCGGCCGCGGGCGGTGACCACCGTGCTGCTGGTGCTGCTGATCCCGGTCGCCGACCGGCTGCCGGCGCTGGCCGCCCTCGGGCTGCTCGCCGTGGTCTGCGTCGGGATGATCGCGGTCGAGGTGGTGCTCTTCGGCGACGCCCGGCGCAAGCTGCGTGACGCCTTCCTCGCCGAGCACGGGTCCGCTGCGGCGCCCGACCACTAGACCGGCCGCCCACCCGGGTGGGGTTGGGCCGATCCACCCCGGCCGCGCCGGGCCCGCTGGGACACTGCGGGGGTGGGGGCAGCGGACCGGCGGCCGGGTGCGGCGGGCGGACGCCAACGGTGGACGCGCGCGGTCCGTCCCGGCGCACCCGGGTCCCGGACCACCCGGCTGGAGCTCTACTACGACGTCGTCTTCGTGTTCGCCTTCCTCACCGTCACCACGGTGACGTCGAGCCGGCCGTCGGGGCCCAACCTGATCGGCTGCCTGCTGGTGCTGTCGCTGCTCTGGTGGTGCTGGACCGGGTTCGCCACGGTCGGCAACGCGGTCCGCACCGACCAGGGGGTGCTGCCGCTGATCGGCTTCGTCACCCTGGCCGCCACCTTCCTGCTCGCGCTGAGCATGCCCACGGCGTTCGTGGACCGGCCGGGCGGGTTGAACGGCCCGCTCGTCTTCGCCGGTTGCTACTTCCTGGTCCGGATGTCGCAGCTGTCGGTCCTCGGCTGGGTGGAGTGGCCCGACCCGGCCCGTCGCCGGCGGTGGCTGCTGCTGGCCAGCCCGCCGGTGATCGCGACCGCGCTGCTGGTGACCGCCGCTCTGGTGCCGCACCGGGTCGCCGACGACCCCGCCGAGGGGTGGCTGCGGCTGCTGCTGTGGTCGTCGGCGCTCCTGGTCGAGTACGGGGTGGGCGTGCTGCTGGGTGGCGCCTACTGGGCGGTGCTGTCGGCCGGGCACTGGGCGGAACGGCACGCGCTGATCGTGCTGGTCGCGCTCGGCGAGTCGGTCATCGCGCTGGGCTTCGGCCCGCGGTTCGTCACCGAGTTGCCGCTGACCTGGCCGGTGATGGTGGCCGCGGTGCTCGGCATCGCGGTCGTCTCGGCGCTGTGGTGGGCCTACTTCGACACCCTGGCCCTGGCGATGGAGCAGGCGCTGCACGGCACCCGGGAACCCGCCGCCCGGGCGCGCCTCGCCCGGGACGCGTACACCTACCTGCACCTGCCGCTGATCGCCGGGATCATCTTCGTTGCCCTCGGGCTCAAGGACATGCTGGCCGAGGCGGCGGACCCGAGCACACCGCCCTGGGGTGAGCCGCTGGGCGGGTTCTGGGTGCTGGTGCTGCACGGCGGGGTGGCCGTCTACCTGCTCGGCCTGTTCGGGCTGGGGTGGCGGGCGTGGGACGAGGTGCGGTGGGTGCCGCTGGCGACGGTGGTGCTGCTCGCGGCGCTCGGGCCGCTGTCCAGCCGGGTGCCGGAACTGGTCGAGCTGGGGCTGCTGGCACTCGTCTGCGTCGCCTCCACCGGGGCGCAGACGATGGTCGACGGCCCGCGCCGGCGCCGGACCCGGCAGGTGGCGCTGGCGGAGCAGGAGGCGTCGGAGGCCGAGCAGAGCAGGTGGCGGGGCGAGCACCTGTGAGCGGACGGCCCGGGTGGCCGTGCCCGGCGAGGAACCGGCCACGGCCACCCGAGGCGGTCAGAGCTCGGCCAGCGTGCCCTCGTACATCTTGTCGATCTCGGTGGCGAAGTTGGTCTCCACGCCGCGTCGCTTGATCTTGAGAGACGGGGTGATCTCGCCGTGCTCGATGGTCAGGTCGCGCCGCAGGATGGTGACCTTCTTGATCGTCTCCCACCGGTTGAGCTTCGCGTTGAGCTGCGCGACGTACTCCTCGACCATGGCCTTCGCCTCGGGGGAGGCCACGACCTCGGCGTAGTCCCGGCCCTCCAGCGGGCCGCCGGCCGTCCAGCCCTTGATCGCGTCCGGATCCAGGGTGACCAGCATGGTGCAGTAGTTGCGGGCCTGGCCGATCACGATGGCCTGCGAGGTGTACGGGCAGATCGCCTTGAACATGCCCTCGATGTGCGACGGGGCGATGTACTTGCCGCCGGAGGTCTTGACCAGGTCCTTCTTGCGGTCGGTGATCCGCAGGTAGCCGTCGTCGTCGAGGCTGCCGATGTCGCCGGTGCGGAAGAAGCCGTCCTCGGTGAACGCGGCCTTCGTCTCCTCGGGCAGGTTGTGGTAGCCGCGCATCACCGGCGTGCCCTTGACCAGGATCTCGCCGTCGGTGTCGATCCGGCACTCCAGGTCGCCCATCGCCCTGCCGACGGTGCCGATGCGCAGCCCCTCCGGCGGGTTGACGAAGTTGCCGGCGCTGGTCTCGGTCAGGCCGTACCCCTCGGAGATGGGCAGGTTCGCGGCGGCGAAGAAGGTGGCGATCTCCTTGCTCAGCGGCGCCGCGCCGGAGACCAGCACCCGCATCTGGCCGCCGAGGCGGGCCTGGAGCTTGCTGAAGACCAGCTTCTCGGCCAGCGCGTACTTCAGCTTCAGCCCGGCCGGGACCGGCTGGCCGGCCTGCTCCAGCGCGACCTTCTCCTTGCCGACGCGGACCCCCCAGGCAAAGATCTTCGCCTTCGCGCCGCCGGCGCTCTGGGCCGTGGTGACCGCCTTGTTGTAGACCTTCTCGAAGACCCGGGGCGCGCCGCACATCAGCGTCGGCCGGACCACGCTGAGCAGGTCGACCAGCTTGTCGATCCGCCCGTCCACGTACGTCGGCAGGCCGACGTGGGTGGCGCCGCAGAGCAGCGTCTTGCCGAACGAGTGCGACAGCGGAAGCCAGAGGTACTGCAGGTCGTCGTCGCGCAGCAGCCCCATCTCGGCCTGCGCCACGCCCTCCCAGCACCAGCCACCGTGCAGCAGCTCGACGCCCTTGGGCCGGCCGGTGGTGCCCGAGGTGTAGATCAGGGTGGCCAGGTGCTCCGGGCCGATCGGGGCGACGAGCCGCTCGATCAGGTCCGGCTCGGCCGCCAGCGCCGCCGCGCCCTGCTCCTCCAGCTCCGCGAGGGTGAGCTGGGGTACGGCCGCGGCCGGGTCGACGGCACCGTCGAAGAGCACCACGTGGGTGAGCGCGGGCAGCTCCGCGCCGGCGATCTTGGCAGCCTGGGCCGGGTTCTCGGCGAAGAGCACCCGGGAGCCGGAGTCGGCGATGATGTAGACCGCGTCCTCGGGCTCGGTGGTGGGGTAGACCGTGGTGGTCGCGCCGCCGGCGCACATGATGCCGAAGTCGGCGATCACCCAGTCCAGCCGGGTGTTGGCCAGGATCGCCACCGGATCCTCCTGGCCGACGCCCAGTACGTGCAGGCCGGCGGCGACCGCCTTGGCCTGCTGTCCGACCTGCTCCCACGTCAGCCAGACGGGGCCGGAGTCGTCCGGGCCCGGGTGGGCGAACGCGTGCCGGTCGGGGGTGGCGGCCACGCGCTTGAGGAACATGTCGGGAATGGAACGGTACGGTACATCGAGAGCCATCGCTGTAGCCGCCTTCAGGGGGTGGATGGGCGTGACGGGGGTCACGCCGTTCTGCGGTTACCGAAGAGTATTGCCTGCACCGGGGCATCGGCTAGCCCCGAAAGCTGTGAGCCGACTGTGTCTCGCGAGGTGGAACGCTCAGGCGTACCGGACGGCCCGCAGCGACCAGTCGTAGGTGGCCCGGATCCAGGACCGGCGGACCTCCAGGAAGGGTGCCAGGTCCGGATCACCCGCCAGCGCCGCCTCGCCGACGAGATAGCGGTCCAGCCGGTCGTTGAACAGTCCGGCCGCGGTGCGGACGGCGGTGTCGACGTCCTGCCCGGTACGGGCCGCGATGACGGTGACCAGGTTGTGCGGGTCGGGCGCGCCGCGCAGCTCCTTGCGGTGCGAGAAGAGGTCGTTGCACCAGCAGACCAGGTCGGTGGTGAGGTCGTCGAGGGCGAGCACCGCCGGGTCGGTGCGTCCTCCCGGGCCCGGCCGGACGTCGTACGCCAGGTCGGTCAGGGTGAGGCTGGGGCGTACGCCGCCGGTGTGCCGGCGCAGCTGGAGATACTCGGTCAGCTCCGGCACCCGCCGGTGCTGCCGGTTGGCCGCCTCCCAGAGCAGGGCCAGCAGGTACTCCCGCAACTGGGCCACCAGCCGCAGCAGCAGCGCCGGGCGGCGGTGCTCGCGTACCCGCCGGCAGATGTCGGCCAGCGCGACGCCCAGCGGCCCGACGGCGGGCGCCGCCCCGCCGTCGGCGCCGTGCCGGTCGAGGACGTCCAGCAGCGCGCCGACGGTCGGCGCGAGCCGGCCCGGCTCGGCCCCGAGGTCGTCCTCGTCGCAGCTGTCGTCCATGACGAACAGCCAGGTGATCAGGTCGGTGAGCAGCCGCAGCCGGTCCACCGGCGCCCCTGGGCAGGCCCGGCCGGCGAGTTCGGCGGCGTCGGCGGCCCGCAGCCGGTGCCAGCGCGGTTCGTCCTCCACCAGCCCGAGGCTCCGGGCCCAGGTCAGGCTCTCCGCGGCGACCCGGCCGGTGGCGGAATGCCGCCGGGCGAGGAAGGGGGGCTCGTGCAGTCCGGACCCGGCGATGCCGCGCATGGTGCCCCCTGTCCGCCGCCCGGAACGGGATCGGCGCGCAGAAGAGTACGACACCTCACATCGGCGGGAATCGCTGGGCGCGCAGGGTGGGAGAACCGCTCCCGACCGGTTCCGCGACCCCGGGAGGTCAGAGACCGAGCGAGGCGTGGCGGAGCCGGTCGGCGAGGGAAGCGGAGCCGTCGACCTGGACCCGGGCCACCCGCTGCCGGCCCGAGAGGAAGAGCGCCAGCTCGCCCGGCGACCCGACCAGCCGGAGCCGTTCGCCGCCCCGACCCACCGACAGCTCGCCGTGACCGGGCGCCTGCACCAGCAGGTCGGCCGGGAACCGGCGCAGCGCCGCCCGGGCCATCAGGGAGGCCGGCTTCCACAGCCGCGCCCGCAGGCCGGCCGGCAGGTCACGCGGCTGCCATCCCGCCGCGGCCCGCCGGACGTCCTCGTGGTGGATGAAGAACTCCAGGGTGTTGGCCAGCTCGTCGGTGAGCGGGTTGCTCACCGGGCTCCACAACGGCGGGCGGCGCACCAGGCCGACCAGCTCCGCCCAGGGGCGGGCGGCGACCCGCCGGCGCACCCGCTCGGCGTACCCGCGCAGCGGCGGCAGCACGATGCCGCCGGCGGCGTCCGGGCGACGCTCGCGCACCACCAGGTGGGCGGCGAGGTCGCGGGTCGTCCACCCCTCGTTGACGGTCGGTGCGTCCGGTCCCAGCTCCAGCATGAGATCGGCGAGCGCCTCGCGCTCCGATCGGGCGTACCGCGGCATGAGGGTGATCGTAGGCGCGCCGGCCGGTGTCGGCGCGCCGGAGCGCGGGCCGCTATGACCGGGGCGCGCCGGAGTGTGCCAGAGCGCACGTGACGGCGGACATACCGGGTCCGGGTCGGCGGAGGTGGCTGGGAGCGGTAAGGATGAGGGGGAACAGGGCGGCTTACGGCGGGGGACAGTGTGGCGAGCGGGACAAGTCGGGACGTGCTCGGCAGGGGGCTGTCGGTCCTCGGCCGAGCGATCCGGGAACAACCGCGGATCTTCGCGGTAGCGGTGAGCGGCAGCGTGCTCTTCGGCCTCATGGTCATCGCCAGCGCGTACGTGGTGGGCGCGGTGGTCGGCGACGTGGTGGTGCCGGCCATCGCCCGCGGCTCCGTCGGGACGGGCGCGCTGGCCCTGGCCGCGGCGGCGCTGTTCGGCATCAGCGTGCTGCGGGTGGTGGGCATCTTCGGCCGCCGGCTCGGCGCCGGCTACATGCAGTTCCGCCTCCAGGCCGCCTACCGGCGCCGGGTCACCCGGCGCTACCTCGACCTGCCGCTGGCCTGGCACCAGCGCAACGCCACCGGCACCCTGCTGTCCAACGCCAACTCGGACGTGGAGGCGGCCTGGTACCCGATCGCCCCGCTGCCCTTCGCGGTCGGCACCCTGGTCATGCTGGTCGGGGCGGTCGTCTCGCTCTTCCTCACCGACTGGGCGCTGGCCCTGGTCGGGCTGGCCGTCTTCCCCGCGCTCTTCGCGCTCAACGTGGTCTACTCCCGGCGGATGGCGCCCCGGCAGGCCCGCGCCCAACGGCTGCGCGCCGAGGTCAGCGGCATCGCCCACGAGAGCTTCGACGGCGCCCTGGTGGTCAAGACGATGGGCCGCGAGGCCGAGGAGACCGCCCGGTTCTCGGCCCGCGCCGGCGAGCTGCGCGACGCGCTGATCTCCGTCGGCCGGCTGCGCGGCGTCTTCGACCCGTTGCTGGAGACCCTGCCCAGCCTCGGCACCCTCGCCGTGCTGGTGGTCGGGGCGTTCCGGCTGGGGGCGGGCGCGATCAGCGTCACCGAGCTGGTCAGCGTCGCCTTCCTCTTCACCGTGCTGGCCTTCCCGGTGCGCGCCATCGGCTGGGTCCTCGCCGAGCTGCCGCGCAGCGTCGCCGGCTGGGACCGGGTCCGCCGGGTCCTGGACGCCACCGGCGAGATGCCGTACGGCGAGCGTCGGCTCGACCCGGCCGAGCCGACACCCGCCACGCTGGCCTTCGCCGACGTCTGCTTCGGGTACGAGCCGGCCGAGGCGCACCTGCCCGGCACGGAGGTGCTCGGCGACGTCACCTTCACCGTGCCGGCCGGGAAGACGGTCGCCCTGGTCGGCCCGACCGGCGCCGGCAAGTCCACCATCGCCTCGCTGGCCGTGCGCCTGGTCGACCCGCGCGCCGGCACGGTGGCCCTGGATGGCGTCGACGTGCGTGAGCTGGCCGCGGACTCGCTGGCGGCGACGGTCGCCCTGGTCGCCCAGGTGCCGTTCGTCTTCGACGACACCGTGCGGGCCAACATCACCCTGGACCGGCCGGGCATCGGCGACGAGGACGTGTGGGCCGCGCTGCGGCTGGCCGAGGCGGACGGCTTCGTCGCCGCGCTCCCCGAGGGGCTGGACACCATGGTCGGCGAGCGGGGCACCTCGCTCTCCGGCGGGCAGCGGCAGCGCCTCACCCTGGCCCGGGCGCTCGCTGGCCGGCCCCGGCTGCTGGTGCTCGACGACGCGACCAGCGCCGTCGACCCGAGGGTGGAGGCGGCCATCCTGGCCGGGCTGCGCGCCCCGACCGGGGGGCAGGGCGCCGCCGCGTCGATCCTGGTGGTCGCGTACCGGCGGGCGACCATCGCCCTCGCCGACGAGGTGATCTACGTGGAGCAGGGGCGGGTGGTGGCCCGGGGCACGCACACCGAGCTGCTCGCCACCGTGCCCGGCTACGCCGATCTGGTGACCGCGTACGAGCAGGCCGAGCACGAACGCGAGCAGAACCGCACGTACGACGAGGTCGCGCCGCTGACCTCGGGCCTGGAGATCGAGGTGGACCGGTGAGCGCGAGGAGTGCAGCGGAGCGGAGCCCCGCAGTCGCGAACGAAAGGTCGGCCCGGTGAGCGCGACGACCGTGGAGCCGGAGCGGCGCGAGGAGCCGCAGGAGCGCCCCGAGACGACCTGGCGGACGCTGCGACGCGGGCTGGCGCTCTCCCCGGAGCTGCGGACCGGGCTGGCCGGCACCCTGGCGCTGGCCCTGGTGTACATGGTCGGCCGGGTGGCCGTGCCGGTCGCCGTGCAGCGGGGCATCGACGGCGGCATCGTCGGCGGCCTGGACCTGGCCGTGGTGTGGCGGGTGGTCGCGATCACCGCGGCCGTGCTGGTGGTCACCACCACCTGCGGCTACCTGATGATGCGCCGGCTGTTCACGGTCAGCGAGACCGCGCTGGCCAACGTCCGGACCCGGGCGTTCCGGCACGTGCACGACCTGTCGATGCTGCACCAGCAGTCCGAGCGGCGCGGGTCGCTGGTCTCCCGGGTGACCAGCGACGTCGACCAGATCACCCAGTTCCTCCAGTGGGGCGGCGTGATCCTGATCGTCAACCTCGGTCAGCTCCTGGTCACCACGGCCGTGATGCTGGCGTACTCCTGGCAGTTGACCCTGGTGGTGCTCGCCGCCTTCGCGCCGGCGGTGCTGGTGATCCGGCTGCTCCAGCGCCGGCTCGGCGCCGCCTACGGGGTGGTCCGGCAGCGGATGGGCACCCTGCTCGGCACCATCGCCGAGAGCGTGGTCGGCGCGCCGGTGATCCGGGCGTACGGCATCGCGGGGCGCACCGCCCGGCGGCTCGACACCGCGATCGAGGGGCAGCAGCACGCCCAGCAGCGGGCGATCCGGATCAGCATCCTGGGCAGCTCGGTGGGGGAGCTGGCCGCCGGCGTGGCGCTGGCCGGCGTGGTGGTCCTCGGGGTGCTGCTCGGCGTGGACGGCTCGCTCTCCATCGGCCAGCTCACCGCGTTCCTGTTCCTGGTCACGCTCTTCATCCAGCCGGTGCAGATCGCCACCGAGGTGCTCAACGAGGCGCAGAACGCCATCGCCGGCTGGCGTCGGGTGCTGGACGTGCTCGACGTCGCGCCGGACGTGGCCGACCCGGGCGAGCAGGGACGGGAGCTGCCGCCGGGTCCGCTGGACATCCGCTTCGCCGGGGTGACGTTCGCGTACCCGGGCGGGCCGCCGGTGCTGCACGACGTCACCCTGGACATCCCGGCGAAGAGCCGGGTGGCGGTGGTCGGCGAGACCGGCAGCGGCAAGACCACCTTCGCCAAGCTGCTCACCCGGCTGATGGACCCGACCGACGGGCAGGTGCTGCTCTCCGGGGTGCCGCTGGACCGGGTGCGGTTCGACTCGCTGCGCGCCCGGGTGGTGATGGTGCCGCAGGACGGTTTCCTCTTCGACGCCACGGTGGGCGACAACGTCCGCTTCGCCCGTCCCGAGCTGACCGACGCGGAACTCACCGCGGCCTTCACCGAGCTGGGGCTGGCCGACTGGCTGGACGGCCTGCCGTCGGGGCTGGCCACCGCGGTCGGCGAGCGGGGCGAGTCGCTGAGCGTGGGGGAGCGGCAGCTGGTGGCGCTCGCCCGGGCGTACGTGGCCGACCCGGACCTGCTGGTCCTCGACGAGGCCACCAGCGCCGTCGACCCGGCCACCGAGGTACGCCTGCAGCGCACCCTGGACGCGGTGACCCGCGGCCGGACCACCCTCGCCATCGCGCACCGGCTCTCGACCGCGCAGGCGGCCGACGAGGTGATCGTGGTGGACCGGGGCCGGATCGTGCAGCGCGGCCCGCACGACGAGCTGGTCCGCGACCCGGAGTCGGTCTACGCCCTGCTCTACGCCTCCTGGCTGGAGCAGACCCGCTGACCCGTTGAGCCGGATCCGGCGCGTCGCGCGCCGGATCCGGTCGGCTCACCGGGAGTAGTGCTCGACCACCAGCTGCTCGTCGCAGACCACCGGCACCTCGTGCCGGGCCGGCTCGCGCAGCAGGGTGGCCCGCAGGCCGGTCAGGTCGACCGACAGGTACGGCCGGCCGGGCCCCTCGTCCGCGTTCGCCCCGGTGGCGGCGAGCTGGAAGGGCGGCAGCTGCCGGCTGCGCTCGCGGACGGTGATCACCTGACCGGGCCGCAGCCGGTACGACGGCCGGTCGACCTTGCGCCCGTCGACGGTGAGGTGCCCGTGGGCGACCAGTTGCCGGGCCTGGTAGATGCTGCGGGCCAGGCCGGCGCGGTGCACCACCGCGTCCAGCCGCCGTTCCAGCAGCGCGACCAGCGTTTCGCCGGTCTTGCCGGCGCCCCGCGCCGCCTCGTCGAAGGCGCGGCGCAGCTGTACCTCGCTGACGTTGTACTGGTGCCGCAGCCGCTGCTTCTCCAGCAGCCGCACCTGGTAGTCGGAGGTGCGCCGGCGGGCCCGGCCGTGCACGCCCGGCGGGTAGGGGCGGCGTTCGAGGTACTGGACGCACTTGCGGGTCAGCGGGATGCCGAGGGCCCGGGAGAGGCGGGCCTTGGGGCGGGGGTGGTTCACGTGGACGTCTCCGCTCGGGTGTTCTAGGGTGCTACTTAGGTAAGCCTAACCTATGTAGGAGGTGCCCCGATGGGACCGAGCCCCGCCGAGATCATCCGCACCCTGGTCGCCGGTCGGCTCCCCGGTCTGATGCACCTCGCGCACCGCCCGGGCCCGTTCCACGTCCGGCACGCCACCGACCCGGAGGGACGGGTGCTGATGCTCGTGCCGGTGGTCAGCGACCTCGCCGCCGAGCTGGACCCCGGGGCCGACGACGACGTCGCCGTGGTGCTCGACGTGCTGGACCTGCCCCCGGCGCCGGGCGCGCCGTCGCTCGGCCGGGCCTGGGTCTCCGGCTGGGCGGCGCCGCTGCGCGGCGCGGAGGCCCGGCGCGGCGCGGCCGACTTCGCGGCCGTTGACCCGACCGGCGACCTGCTCGACGTCGGCACCCGGTTCCGGCTGCACCGGTTCGAGGTGGTCGAGGCCCGCCTGGAGGGCGCCGACTCCGTGCGCCGCGTCGATCCCGGGGAGTACGCCGCCGCCGAGCCGGACCCGCTGCACGCGCTCGAGCCCGAGCTGCTGGCCGACCTCACCGACCATCACGAGGCGCAGGTCACCGCGTACCTGCGCGGCCACCTCGACCTGACCGGCGGCCGGCCCCGGGTGGTGCGGCTGGACCGGTACGGCCTGGTGGTCGCGTACGGCGGGCCCGGCGACCGGCGGCGGGCCCGGCTGGCCTTCCCGCACCCGGTGGCCGACCCGGCGGAGCTGTCCCGGCTGCTGCACCCGATGCTCTGCCCGCGCGCGGCCAGCGCCCGACCGGCGGCCGACGGGCGCTGACGGTCAGGCCAGGTCGCCGGTGAGGTAGCGCTGCACCGTCGGGCCGACCGCCGCGACCAGGGTCTCCGGGTCCGCGGAGGCCACCGGCTCCAGCCGGATGACGTACCGCATCATGGCCAGGCCGGCCATCTGGGTGGCCACCAGCGAGCCGCGCAGCGGCAGCTCCGCCGGCGGGACGTCGAGGTGGTCGAGCACCCGGCGCAGCACCTGGGTGACCAGGAACTCGCGCAGCAGCCGGGCCGTCCAGTCGTTGTTCACCGCCGAGCGGAGCAGGGCCACCGCCGCCTTGCCGGCCGGCGAGTCCCACACCCCGAGGAACGTCTGGACCAGCCGCTCGCCGACACCGTCCACCCCGCCGGCCAGCACGACGGGGAGCAGCTCCGCCGGGTCCAGCGGGATCTCGACGGTGGCCCGGAAAAGCTCCTCCTTGCTGCCGAAGTAGTGGTGCACCAGGGCCGGATCGACCCCCGCGGCGGCGGCGATGACCCGGATCGAGGCCGCGTCGAAGCCGCGCTCGGCGAAGGTCGTCCGGGCCGCCGCGAGGATGGCCTGCCGGGTGTCCGGGTTGCCGGGGCGCCGGCCGGTGCGGCGCGGCGTCATCCGCTGCGCCGCCGCAGGGTCGCCGCCGCGAGCACCAGAGCCGCCACCGCCGCGCCGGCGACGATCGCCACGTCCCGCCACATGGTGCCGGTCGGCTCGGCGTGCGCGCCGACCTCCTGCAGGGCCTCGACCGCGTACGACAGGGGGAGCGCGTCGCTGACCGCCTGGAGCCAGCCGGCCATCTGGCCGCGTGGCACGAAGAGCCCGCAGAGCAGCAGTTGCGGGGCGACCACGACCGGCATGAACTGGACCGCCTGGAACTCGGTGCGGGCGAAGGCGCTGCAGAACAGCCCGAGCGCCACGGCCAGCACGGCGTTCAGCGCCGCGACCAGGATGACCAGCCCGGCGCTGCCGGCGGTCTCCATCCCGAGCAGCCAGTACGCCACGCCCGCGGCGATGGCCGCCTGCACCGCCCCGGCCAGCCCGAACGCGATGCCGTAGCCGAAGAGCAGGTCGAGCTTGTGCAGCGGCGTGGTGAGCAGCCGTTCCAGCGTGCCGGTGGTGCGCTCGCGCAGCATCGCGATGCTGGTCACCAGGAACATCACGATGAACGGGAAGAAGCCCAGCATGATCAGGGCGATCCGGTCGAAGGTCGACGGCTGCCCGGGGGCGGTGGGCTGGTCGGCGTACATGTAGTAGACCAGGGTCAGCAGCACCGTCGGCACCACCACCAGCAGCGCCACCGTGCGCTTGTCGTGCCGCAGCTGGCGCAGGATGCGCCCGACGGTGACCGCCAGAATCCTCGCACTCATCACGCCTCCTTGCCGACGGGCCGTTGGCCCGCCTCGCTCGACCGGATCAACCGCAGGAACGCCTCCTCCAGGTCGTCGACCCCGGTGCGCTCCCGGACCGCGTCGGGAGTGTCGTCGGCGACCAGCCGGCCCTCCCGGATCAGCAGCAGCCGGTCGCAGCGGGCCGCCTCGTCCATCACGTGGCTGGACACCAGCAGTGTCGTGCCGGCCGCCGCCATCTCGTGGAACTGGGCCCACAGGTCGGCCCGCAGCACCGGGTCCTGGCCGACCGTCGGCTCGTCGAGGATGACCAGCTCGGGGTCGCCGACCAGGGCGCAGGCCAGCGAGGCCCGGCTGCGCTGCCCGCCGGAGAGGGTGCCGACCAGCTGGGTGGCCGCGTCGGCCAGCCCGACGTCGGCGACCGCCCGGTCGGCGTCGGCCGCGTGCCGGCCCTGCAGCGCCGCGAAGTAGCGGGCGTTCTCCCGGACCGTCAGGTCGGCGTAGACGCTGGGCGCCTGGGTCAGGTAGCCGACCCGGCGGCGCAGGTCGGCCGAGCCGGCCGGCCGGCCCAGCACGGTGACCGTGCCCGAGTCGATCACCTGGACCCCCACCACCGCCCGCATCAGGGTGGTCTTGCCGCTGCCGCTGGGCCCGAGCAGCCCGGTCACCGAGCCCCGGGGGACGGTGCAGTCGATGCCGTGCAGCACCCTCCGCCGGCCCCGGTCGACGACCAGGTCGCGGACCGTGATCGCGTCCTCCACCGTCCACCTCCAAAACTCATCAGTTGTTGAACTCAACGCTAGATGAGATACCCGTACCGGCGCAACGGTTGACTTCGAGTGCTCTCGAACTGGAAGCCTGGGTGGCGTGGACATCAGCACGCAGGAACCGGCCCTCTCCGTGGGCGAGGCGGCGGCCCGGGTCGGCCTGACCACCTACACGCTGCGCTGGTACGAGCAGGAGGGGCTGGTCGCCCCGGTCGGCCGGGACTCGGCGGGGCGCCGCCGCTACACCGAGTCCGACCTGGACTGGCTGCTCCTGCTCACCCGGCTGCGCCGCACCGGGATGCCGGTCCGCGACATGCGCCGGTACGCCGAACTGGCCCGGCAGGGCGAACGCACGCTCGGCGCCCGGCGGGCCCTGTTCGAGGCGCACCGGGCCCGGGTGCTGGCCCGGATGACCGAACTGGAGGAGGACCTGAAGGTGCTCAACTACAAGATCGACCTCTACCGCAGGGCCGAGGAGGGTCGATGATCCGCCGCCGGATGGGGACCACCGGCCCCGAGGTCTCGGCCATCGGGCTGGGCTGCATGGGGATGAGCTTCGCCTACGGCGGTCGCGACGACGCGGAGTCCACGCGTACCCTGCACCGGGCCCTGGACCTGGGCGTCAACCACCTGGACACCGCCGACATGTACGGCGCCGGCGCGAACGAGCGGCTGCTCTCCCCGGTGGTGCGGGCCCGCCGCGACGAGGTCTTCCTGGCCACCAAGTTCGGCAACCGCACCAGCGGCGACAGCTTCGGCGGCACCGGAACCCCCGGCGCGTACGTCGACAGCAGCGCCGCCTGGGCCCGGGAGGCCTGCGACGCCTCGCTGGGCCGGCTCGGGATCGACACCATCGACCTGTACTACCTGCACCGGCGCGACCCGCACACCCCGATCGAGGAGACCGTCGGCGCGCTGGCCGAGCTGGTCGCGGCCGGCAAGGTCCGCCTGATCGGGCTCAGCGAGGTCAGCCCGGCGACGCTGCGGGCGGCGCACGCCGTGCACCCGGTCACCGCGGTCCAGATGGAGTACTCCCTGTTCACCCGGGACGTCGAGGGGGAGATGCTGGACACCTGCCGGGAGCTGGGGGTGGCGCTGGTGGCGTACTCCCCGGTCGGGCGGGGGCTGCTCACCGGGGCGATCAGCGGCCGCGATCAGCTCGCCGCCGACGACTGGCGGGCCGGCGTGCCGCGCTTCGCCGAGGGCAACCTCGACGCCAACCTGCGGCTGGTCGCGGCGGTGCGCGCGGTGGCCGAGGAGATCGGCTGCACCCCGGCCCAGGCCGCGCTGGCCTGGCTGCTGGCCCAGGGCGAGGACATCCTGCCGATCCCCGGCACCAAGCGGGTCCGCTACCTGGAGGAGAACGCCGCCGCAGCAGACATCCGGCTCACCCCGGAGCAGCGGGACCGGCTGGGCGCGGCGGTTCCCGCCGGCGCGGTGGCCGGCGAAAGGTATCCCGAGGCATCAATGCGGACGGTGGGGCACTAGCCCCCTGATCGGACACGGTGTCCGTCATCGGACACCGTGTCCGTCATCGGGCATTGCGGCCCGATCGGGCGCACGGCACGATGGCGCGGTGGATCACGCTCCGTTGTTGGCGGGCACCTTCTTCGACGACTGGGCGACCCGGCTGCGCGAGGGCGCCGAACGCCCCGTCGTCGGGATCCTGCTGCGCGGCAGCCACGCCCGACAGGCCGCCACCGCGCACAGCGACGTGGACTTCGACGTGCTCGTCGCCGACGACGACCGGCCCGCCCCGCCCACCCCGGGCACGACGGGCCGGTCCACCGGCCGCACCCCGTACGCCGCGCGGCAGGCGTACCTGGTCGAGGTGGACGGCCGGCTGGTGCACGTGTCGGTGGCCGCCCGCGACGTCCGCTCCTGGGTGGACCGGCTCGGCGAGCCGGCCGACTGGGCGTTCGGCCTGCCGGTCACCGCGCCGGTCCGGCTGCTCTGGGCGGAGGAGGGCTGGCGCCCCCGGATCGACCTGCCGGTGCTCTGCCAGCCCGCCGACGAGCCCCGGTTGGAGGAGCTGGTCGCCACCCTGGGCAAGGTGGCCGGCGCCCGCGCCGCCGACGACCAGCTCGGGGTACGCCTGGCCGCCGCCGACCTGGCCCGGCTCTGCCCCTCGGTGCTGCGGCTGGCCAACCCGAGCGTCCGGGTGGTGTCCCGGCGGGCCGCCTTCGCCGCCGCGCTCGCGCTGCCGGTCGCCCCGCCCGGCTACCGCGACGACATGCTGCTCTGCCTCGGGCTGCGCCCCGCCTCCACCGGCCAGCTCGGGGCCGCCGCGGCGCGCCTGGTCGCCGGGGTCGTCCCGCTGGTCCGCCCGTACGCCGACCGGGTCGCGGAGGTGGCCGGGCCCGACCTGGCCGCGGCGCTCGCCGACGGGCGGCTGGACCGCTACGTCGCTCAGCTCGCCCGGGCCGCCCGCCGGGGCGGGTACGCCCCGCAGGTCCCCGCACCGCGTGCGGGACAATGGGTCACTGTGCCCGTGACTGACTCTTCCCCGAGCGACGCCGACGCCGGCGCGGTGCGCGCGTCGCGCCTCGATCCGGCCATCGCCGCCCGGCTGCGCCGCACCCCCGACGGCCTGGTCGCCGCGGTGGTACGCCAGCACGACACCGGCGAGGTGCTGATGGTCGCCTGGATGGACGACGAGGCGCTGCACCGCACGCTGACCACCGGCCGGGCCACCTACTGGTCACGCAGCCGGCAGGAGTACTGGGTCAAGGGGGCCACCTCCGGTCACCACCAGTACGTCCGCTCGGTCGCACTGGACTGCGACGGTGACGCGCTGCTGGTCAGCGTCGACCAGGTGGGGGCGGCCTGTCACACCGGGCACCGCACCTGCTTCTTCACCGAGCTGCCGGTCAGCGGCGCGGGGACCCAGCGGTGAGCGCGGACAGCGGGGCGCGGCCGGACCGCGCCGGCGCGGACGAGAGGCAGGCCCGGCGATGACCGACGGCACCCTGAGCCCCGACCTGGGCAGTTTCACCGAGCTGGCCGCCCGCTGGCGGGTGGTGCCGGTGACCCGGCGGCTGCTGGCCGACGCGGAGACCCCGGTCGGGGTCTACCGCAAGCTCGCCGGCGGCCCGGGCACCTTCCTGCTGGAGTCCGCCGAGCAGGGCGTCGGCTCGGCCGGCATGTCCTGGTCGCGGTACTCGTTCATCGGCGTGCGCAGCGGAGCGACCCTGGTCGAGCGGGACGGCGTCGCGGTCTGGACCGGCGAGCCCCCGGCCGGCGTGCCGTCCTCCGGCGACCCGGTCGAGGTGCTGCGCGAGACCGTCGAGGCCCTGGCCGGCCCGGTCTGGGACCCGGCCAGCGACATGCCGCCGCTGACCGGCGGCATGGTCGGCTACCTGGGCTACGACCTGATCCGGCGCTTCGAGCGGCTGCCGGAGCTGACCGAGGACGACCTCGGGGTGCCGGAGCTGGGCATGATGCTCGCGACCGACCTGGTGGTGCTCGACCACTACGACGGCTCGGCGATCCTGGTCGCCAACGCGGTGCTGCCGCCGCTGGACGCGCCGGACCGGGAGCCGCTGGTCGCGGCGGCGTACCACCACGCGGTGGGGCGGCTCGACGCGATGACCACCGCGCTGTCCCGACCGATTCCGCCCATGATCTCCACCGTCGGCCGGCCGCCGGCGGGCGAGGTGGTCAGCCGTACCCCGGACGGCGGCTACCCGAAGGCGGTCGAGGCGGCCAAGGAGGCGATCCGCGCCGGCGAGTGCTTCCAGATCGTGCTCGCCCAGCGCTTCGAGCGGGACACCCGCGCCGACCCGCTGGACGTCTACCGGGTGCTGCGCACCACCAACCCCAGCCCGTACATGTACCTGCTGCGCTTCGACGGCTTCGACATCGTCGGCTCGTCCCCGGAGGCGCACCTGAAGGTCAACGCCGGTCCGGACGGGCAGCGACGGGCGCTGCTGCACCCGATCGCCGGCACCCGGCCGCGCGGCGCCACCGCGGACGCCGACACCCGGCTCGCCGCGGAGCTGCTCGCCGACCCCAAGGAGCGGGCCGAGCACGTGATGCTGGTCGACCTGGGCCGCAACGACCTGGGCCGGGTGTGCCGTCCGGGCACGGTGGAGGTGCCGGAGTTCGCCACCATCGAGCGGTACAGCCACGTGATGCACATCGTCTCGACCGTGGTGGGCACGCTGCGCGACGACCGGACGGCCTTCGACGCGCTCGCCGCGACCTTCCCGGCCGGCACCCTCTCCGGTGCCCCGAAGGTGCGCGCCATGGAGATCATCGAGGAGCTGGAGCCGGTCCGGCGCGGCATCTACGGCGGCACCGTGGGCTACTTCGGCTTCGGCGGCGACCTGGACATGGCGATCGCCATCCGCACCGCGCTGATCCGCGACGGGCGGGCGTACGTGCAGGCCGGGGCCGGGGTGGTGGCCGATTCCGATCCCGCCGGCGAGGACCAGGAGACCCGGAACAAGGCCGCCGCGGTGCTCGCCGCCATCGCCGCCGCCGAAACCCTCCGGCCGGCCCGATGAGCGGGCGGGACACCCCCGCCGAGGCGGGTACGCCGGCCGCGTCGGGCCGGCGCGAGTTGACGTACGCGGTGCTGCTCAGCCTGGCCGGCGCGGGCCTCGCCTGCTGGGCGGCGACCCGGACCTGGTCGGTGGAGGTGACCCCGCGCGGGTCGCTGCCGTCGGCGCGGCAGGGCCGCACCGGCGCGGACCTGCTGCCGTGGCTGTCGGCGCTGGCGCTGGTCGGGCTGGCCGGGGGCGGCGCGGTGCTGGCCACCAGGGGCCGGGTCCGGCGCCTGCTGGGCGGGCTGCTGGCCCTGCTCGGCGCGGCGGTGGCGGCGGGCGGCGGGTACGGGCTGGTCGCCGCGTTCGACGGCGAGGTGAGCCGGCAGTGGCCGGCGCTCTGCCTGCTCGGCGGGGTGCTGGCGGCGCTCGGCGGCGCGCTCACCGCGGCGCGCGGTCAGCGCTGGCCGGCGATGGGCGCCCGGTACGAGCGCCACTCGGGCGCCGAGGCGCCGGCGGGGGCCGACGGGCGCCCGGCCACCGAGCGGGGCACCCGCGAGGCGTGGGACGCGCTGGACCGGGGCGAGGACCCGACGGTCAGCTGACCGGCTGGCGCTCGCGGACCTCGCGGCGGTCCCGGGCCGCGGCCCGGGCGGCGGCCAGCTCGGCCACCAGGCGGTCCAGCTCGGCCCGCTGGTCGGCGCGGGCCCGGTCGGCGCAGACCGCCTCCCAGGCGTTGCCGCGCGCGGTACGCACCCGACCCTCGCCGACCACGGCGCGTTCCAGGGTGTGCACCACCCCGACGGCCAACGAGGCGACGGTGCGGGAAAGGGTGGTCAGTCCGATGGCGGTGGAGTTCGGCCCGGTCGTGCTCATGAGGTCACCCCGCAGGAGGAGTCCGACGTCTCGGCAGGCGCGTCATCGAGTCTGCCCGGTGGACACGCTGCCCGGCTCACGTTTCACCGTGGTGACGGGCGGATCAACTGTCCGTCGGAGCGAACGACCAGGGTAGGGCCGTTCTTCCTTGACCTTCGTCACAGCATCGACGGGCGTCGCCGTGATGCGGGGATCGGGCGGCCGTGCTCTCATGGTCCATGGGCCACGGTGGATGCTCGCGCGACGACCCGGAGCGGGGCGTGAGGGCCGGTCGACGGACATCGTGGCGCTGCGTGACATCGCGTTCACCAGAAGTCGGCCATCATGCCACAGCCCATTTCGTGAGGAGCGCCATACCCCCGGCACCCGTCATCACCTGGCGCCCCCTAGCATCGGCCCATGACACCCGGAGAGGGGAGTCCGTTGGTGACTGCTGAGCATGCGCACGCGGAGGGGGACGAGGCCGGTTCGGCGGCGTCCGGAAGCGTGCTCGACGAGATCCTGGCCGGCGTCCGGGAGGACGTGGCGCGGCGGCAGGAGCAGGTTCCGCTCGAGCGGATCCGCGAGCTGGCCGCCGCCGCCCCGCCGCCGCTGGACGCGTACGCGGCCCTGCGCCGGCCCGGGGTGGCCGTGATCGCCGAGGTCAAGCGTTCCTCGCCGTCCAAGGGCCGGCTGGCCGAGATCGCCGACCCGGCCGACCTGGCCGGGCAGTACGCCTCCGGCGGCGCGCGGGCGATCAGCGTGCTGACCGAGGGGCGCTGGTTCGGCGGCTCGCTGGACGACCTGGCCGCCGTCCGGGCCGCCGTCCGGGTCCCGGTCCTGCGCAAGGACTTCGTGGTCTCCAGCTACCAGGTGCACGAGGCGCGCGCGCACGGCGCCGACCTGGTGCTGTTGATCGTCGCCGCCCTCGAACAGAACGTGCTGGTCGGCCTGCTGGAGCGGATCGAGTCGCTCGGCATGACCGCCCTGGTCGAGGTGCACGACGAGGAGGAGGCCGACCGCGCCCTGGAGGCCGGCGCGCAGGTGATCGGGGTCAACGCCCGTGACCTGCGTACCCTGGAGGTCGACCGGTCGGTGTTCGAGCGGATCGCGCCCGGCCTGCCCAGCAGCGTCGTCAAGATCGCGGAATCCGGCGTGCGTGGCCCGCACGACCTCATCCGGTACGCCTCGGCCGGCGCCGACGCCGTGCTGGTGGGCGAGGGCCTGGTCACCCAGAAGAGCCCCCGCGAGGCGGTCGCCGAGCTGGTCAACGCCGGCAACCACCCGGCCACGCCCCGCCCGGTGCGCTGAGCCCGCGCCCGGGAGACGTCAGCAGCGAGAGGACATCGCGATGAGCGCCAACGCCTCGGCCCCGGCCGGTCAGCTTCCCGACGCCGCCGGTCACTTCGGTCGCTTCGGCGGCCGGTTCGTGCCGGAGGCGCTGGTCGCGGCGCTGGACGAGCTGGACGCCGCGTACCGCAAGGCGATGACCGACGAGGCGTTCCTCGCCGAGTTCGACGCCCTGCTGCGCGACTACGCCGGCACCCCGTCGCTGCTCTACTCCGCCGAGCGGTTCTCCGCCAAGGTGGGCGCCCGGGTGCTGCTCAAGCGGGAGGACCTCAACCACACCGGGGCGCACAAGGTGCGCAACGTGCTGGGTCAGGCGCTGCTCACCAGGCGGATGGGCAAGAAGCGGGTGATCGCCGAGACCGGCGCCGGCCAGCACGGCGTGGCCACCGCCACCGCCGCCGCCCTGTTCGACCTCGAATGCGTGGTCTACATGGGCGAGGTGGACACCCAGCGGCAGGCGCTCAACGTGGCCCGGATGCGGATGCTCGGCGCCACCGTCGTCCCGGTCACCACCGGCTCGCGCACCCTCAAGGACGCGATGAACGAGGCCATGCGGGACTGGGTGGCCAACGTCGACGACACCCACTACCTGATCGGCACCGCCGCCGGCCCGCACCCGTTCCCGGAGATGGTCCGGGATTTCGTCCGGGGCATCGGCGAGGAGGCCCGCCAGCAGTGCCTCGACCTGACCGGCGCGCTGCCGGACGCGGTCGCCGCCTGCGTCGGCGGCGGCTCGAACGCGCTGGGCATCTTCCACGCCTTCGTCGGTGACACCGACGTGCGGCTGTACGGCTTCGAGGCCGGTGGCGACGGGGTGGAGACCGGCCGGCACGCGGCCAGCATCACCGGCGGCAGCTCGGGCGTGCTGCACGGCACCCGCACGTACGTGCTCCAGGACGCCGACGGCCAGACCATCGAGTCGCACTCGATCTCCGCCGGGCTGGACTACCCGGGCGTCGGGCCGGAGCACGCCTGGCTGCACGACAGCGGCCGGGCCACGTACGAGCCGGTGACCGACGCCGAGGCGATGGCCGCGTTCGAGCTGCTCTGCCGGACCGAGGGGATCATCCCGGCGATCGAGAGCTCGCACGCGCTGGCCGGCGCGCTGAAAATCGCTCCCCGGCTCACCGCCGAACTCGGCCGGGAGCCGGTCATCGTGGTCAACCTGTCCGGTCGGGGTGACAAGGACGTGCACACCGCCGGCGAGTACTTCGGCATCCTCGACAAGGAGTGACAGCGTGAGTCGGATCGGGGTGGCCTTCGACAAGGCCCGCGCCGACGGGCGGGCCCTGCTGGTCGGCTGCATGCCGGCCGGCTTCCCGACCGTCGAGGGCAGCATCGCCGCGATGACCGCCATGGTCGAGGCGGGCGTCGACGTCATCGAGGTGGAGATCCCGTACTCCGACCCGGTGATGGACGGGCCGGTGATCCAGAAGGCCAGTGACATCGCCCTGGCCGGCGGGGTCCGCACCGCGGACACCCTGCGGATCGTCGAGGCGGTCGCCGCCACCGGCGCCCCGGTGGTGACGATGACCTACTGGAACCCGATCGAGCAGTACGGCGTCGACGCGTTCGCCCGCGACCTCGCCGCCGCCGGCGGCACCGGCCTGATCACCCCGGACCTGATCCCCGACGAGGCCGGCGAGTGGCTGGCCGCCTCGGACGCCCACGGCCTGGACCGCACGTTCCTGGTCTCGCCGTCGTCCACCGACGCTCGGCTGGCGATGACCGTCGAGCACTGCCGGGGCTTCGTCTACGCCACCGCGATCATGGGGGTCACCGGCGCCCGGGCGCAGACCTCGGAGGCCGCGCCGGTCCTGGTCTCCCGGCTCCGCGAGGTCACCGACCTGCCGGTCGGCGTCGGCCTCGGCGTGGGCACCGGCGCCCAGGCCGCCACGGTCGCCGGGTACGCCGACGGCGTGATCGTGGGCAGCGCCCTGGTCCGCTGCGTGCTCGACGCCCCGGACCCGGCCGCCGGGCTGACCGCCCTGCGCACGCTCAGCGCGGAACTCGCCGAGGGCGTCCGCCACCCCGTCCGCTGACCCACCCGGCCCGTCGCCGCCGCCTGTCCCGGCGTGATCGACTCCGTTTGCGGTGTGTCGCGGTATCCCGGAGCCGCGACACCGCGACACGCCGCACGTCGAGGGCGTCCCTCGGGCGCGGGGTGGGAGCCCCGGTCAGGGAGTGGGCCGGACGGCCGACCCGGCGCGCGGCGCGGGCGGCACGGAATCCCCCCGCCCGGGACTGCGGACCGCCGCCCGCCGAGGTCCGCGTCGCCGGGTCGGGGCGCAGGTCGCGCAGCACCCCTGAGCGCCCGGCCCGGGCGTCGGCGACGGCGGCCCGGGTGACCGGGGTGACCTCCGCGGGCAGCCGGTCCGGCGAATGCCAGGAGAGCGTGCACCCGGCCGGCGTCGTCTCGGCCTCCTCCGGCTGGGTACGCGCCCGGAACACGTGCACCAGCACGTCGGGCAGCGGGTCCGGCGTCGGCGGCCCGCCGCAGGGCGAGCCGCTGAGGTGGTAGAGGCCGACCAGATCGACGATTTCGACCGGGCACCCGGTCTCCCGGCGGACCTCGCCCGCCACCGCCGCGGTCGGGCAGCCCGGCCGGTGCAGCCGCCCACCGGGCAACGCCCACCGCCCGCCCCGGTCGCGCCGGCACAGCAGCACCCGACCGGCCTCGTCGGTCAGGACCGCGGCGACCGCCCAGGTGAGCGTGCTCATGGACAAAGAGCGTACGGGCCGGCAAACCGGAAGTCAGCCGGCGCGCGAACCTCGCCGGACCGGGGTGCCGCGGATGCGGTGCGCAGCGGTAGCCTTTGCAGCCGTGACCCTCGCCTCGTTGAGCCCCCAGGCTGCCCTGCCGAGCCCGACCACCGCGGTCTGGCAGCTCGGGCCGGCGCCCATCCGGGCCTACGCGCTCTGCATCATCCTCGGCATCGTGCTGGCCTGCTGGGTCACCGAGCGCCGGCTGCGCCAGCGCGGCGTGGCCCCGGGCGCGGTGCTCGACATCGCGGTCTGGGCGGTGCCGGCCGGCATCGTCGGCGCCCGGATCTACCACGTGATCACCTCGCCGGAGAAGTACTTCGGTGCCGGTGGCGAGTGGCTGAAGGTGTTCGCCGTCTGGGAGGGTGGCCTGGGCATCTGGGGCGCGGTGGCCGGCGGCGCGGTCGGCGCCTGGATCGCCGCCCGGCAGCTCGGCATCCCGTTCGCGGTGGTGGCCGACGCGCTCGCGCCCGGCCTGCCGCTGGCCCAGGCGGTCGGCCGGTTCGGCAACTGGTTCAACAACGAGCTCTACGGCGGCCGCACCACGCTGCCCTGGGGGCTGGAGATCCACAAGATGGACCCGGCCGACCCGGGTCAGGCGTTGCGCGACCCCGCCGGCCAGCCGGTGCTGTTGCCCGGGCTCTACCACCCGACGTTCCTCTACGAGGCGCTGTGGAACGTCGGCGTCGCCGCCCTGGTGTTCGCCCTCGACCGCCGGTTCAAGCTGGGCAAGGGCCGGGCCTTCGCGCTCTACGTGATGGGCTACACCGCCGGTCGGTTCTGGATCGAGCTGATGCGCACCGACGAGGCGAACGAGATCCTCGGCGTCCGGCTCAACGTCTGGACCGCCGCCCTGGTCTTCCTCGGCGCGCTGATCTACTTCCTCCGGGTCCGCGGCCCCCGCGAGTACCTGATCCCGGTGGGCGTGCCGGCCACTCCGGTGCCGCCGGCCGGTGGGGACATCTCCCAGGTCGACCTCTCCCGCACTGAGAACGGGCCCCGGGCGGTCGCGCCGGAGGGCTACCGGACGGTCAGCGAGGAGCAGTTCCAGGCGTACCGGGAGACCGGCGAGGTCCCCGACGAACCCGCCGCCGAGACGACCACGGCGACCGACGACGAACCCCCGGCCGACGCCGACGACGAGGCCGAGCCCGCCGACGACGAGGCCGCGCCCGTGGGCGAGGGTGACGTCCCGGAGCGGGACGACCGGGCGGGCGCCGCCGGCGTCCGGCCCGCCGACCGGGACAGCTGAGCGGGGCGGGGATGCGCACCGCGGTGGTGGTCGGCGCCGGGCTCGGCGGGCTGGCGGTGGCCGGCACGCTGGCCCGCTCCGGCTGGCAGGTCACCCTGCTGGAACGGGCGGACCGGGTCCGTCCGGAAGCCACGGCCGTGGTGCTCTGGCCCAACGGGGTACGCGCGCTGCACGCGCTCGGCCTCGGCGCGGGCCTGGACGCGATCGCCACCCCGCTGCCCGACGCCGGCGTGCGTCGCCCGGACGGGCACTGGCTGGTGCAGCCGCGCCCGACGCCGGCCGACCGGATGCCGGTGGTGGTGCACCGGGAGGACCTGCACGACGCGCTGATCGCCGGGCTCGGCGACCGGGTGGAGCTGCGCACCGGCGTGGCCGTGGACACCGTCCGGGTCCGTCCCGGCCAGCGACCCGCGGTCGGCACCGCCGGGCACCTGGTCGAGGCCGACCTGGTGGTCGCGGCCGACGGCACCGACAGCGCGGTACGCCGCCAGCTCGCCCCCTCCTCGGCCGTGATCAGCTCCGGCTGCGCGGCCTGGCGCGCGGTGATCCCCTGGTACCGGGCGCCCCGGCTGCCGGCCGACCAGCCGCTCGGCGGGGAGGTGCTCGGGGCGGGCTACCGCTTCGTGGCCGCCTCGCTGGGCGAGCGCGGCTCCTCCGGCGCCTCCCGCCGGGGCGGCATCTACTGGGTCGCCACCGCCGCCGGCGCGCCCCGGCCCGAGCCGCCGGAGACCCAGCTGGCCCTGCTCAAGCGCTGGTACGCCGGCTGGCCCGCGCCGATCGGCGAGCTGCTCGACGCCACCGACCCGGCCGACCTGGTGCAGCAGGAGGTCCGCGAGCTGCGCCCGCTGCCCCGGGCGTACGGCTTCCCGGCCGGCCCGGGCGGCGTGGTGCTGCTCGGCGACGCGGCGCACGCGATGCCACCGCACCTGGGGCAGGGCGCCTGCCTCGCCTTCGAGGACGCGGCCACCCTCTCCTCGCTGCTGCGCGAATCCCGACTGCCCGACGCCGTGCAGGCGTACGACCGGTTGCGCCGTCCCCGCGCGGCGACGGTGGTCCGGCAGACCCGCCGGATGTCGGCGGTCCTGCAGGCCCGGGGCCGGCTGGCCCTGCGCGCCCGCGACGCCGCCCTCGGCACGATAAGCCCCCGCCTGCTCTCCAGCGCCGCCTCGTCGGCCGACCAGTGGCGCCCCCCAACCCCCTGACCCACCCCCCCCGGGGGCTGGGGGTCAGATGAGGGCGGTGGGTTCGGCGATGCAGGCGGTGCCGACGCGGCGGAAGCCGACCCGGAGGTAGACCCGGGCGATCTCCTCGCTGCCGGCGGAGAGGAAGACCAGGTCGGTGCCGGCGGCCAGCAGTTCGTGGGCGAGGGTGGCGGTGACCGCGGCGCCGAGGCCCCGGCGGCGGGCGATCGGCAGGGTGGCCACCCCGGCGATCTCGGCCACGTCGTCGACCCGCATCGCCATCCCGCTGGCCAGCGCCCCCTCCTCGGGCGTGCCGGCCAGCACCGACAGCCGGCGGCCGTCGGCGAGGCGGGTCCGCTCCTCGTCCAGCGCCGCCACGTCCAGTTCGGTGATCGCGGCGTCCCGCTCCGCCGGGCCCGCGTCGCCGCGGGCCGTGCCGGCGGCGGCGAATCCGACCGCGGCGACCGCGCGGCGGGCGGCCACCTCGGCGGCGAAGCCGGGCGCGTCCGGGTCCAGCACCCGCACCGGTACGTCGGTGAGCGTCGCCGGGTCGGGCAGGGCGGCCGGGTCGAGCACCATCAGCGGCGCCTCCAGCACGCTCAGCCCCGCCGCCCGGGCCACCGCGAGCAGGTCGGGCGTGGTCTCGTGCACCCACTCCAGGGCCTCGGGCAGGCCCAGCTCGCGCTGCCGCTCGCGGACGGCGGTCACGTCGGCCAGCGACGGGGGCGCGGTGGCGTCGAGGCGGGGCCGGGCGTAGAACGGCCAGCCGACCCCTTCCCGCACGAAGAGCACGAGCGAGCCGTACTCCTCCCCGCGTGCGACGTCGCGGGGCACCGCGTCGTAGAAGCGTTCCAGCCGGGCGAGGAGGTCGCTGCGCAGGGGATCCACCGCGCGAGACTACATGTCCCAGAGTCTGGAAGGTGTGATCAATCTGCACTGGCCTTGCGCCGGTCTCCCTAACGTAGACTCAATAAACCGCCAAGGGCCGATGTCGTCCCGACCATGATCCAACCTGAGTGACGACAGGAGGCCCGGTGGCCTTTCCGTACCCTCACAGCCCGCAGTCGGCCCCGCCCCCGGCCGGTCTCTACGACCCCGCCAACGAGCACGACGCGTGCGGCGTGGCCTTCGTCGCGGACCTGCACGGCCGGCGCTCCCACGCGGTGGTGGCGGGCGGCCTCGGCGCGCTCTGCCGCCTGGACCATCGGGGCGCCCGGGGCGCGGAACACAACACCGGTGACGGCGCCGGGATCATGATCCAGGTCCCGGACGCCTTCCTGCGCGCGGTGGTCGACTTCCCGCTGCCGCCGGTCGGCCAGTACGCCACCGGCCTGGTCTTCCTGCCCGACGACGACGCGGCGGAGGCCCGCGCCCGGCGGGTGGTGGAGAAGTACGCCCTGGTGGAGGGGGCCGACCTGCTCGGCTGGCGGGACGTGCCGGTCGACCCGAGCGGGCTGGGCGAGACGGCGCTCGCGGCGATGCCCCGGATCCGTCAGCTCTTCCTGGCCGCGCACCGGCTCACCGACACCCCGGCCGGCCCGGCCGGCTCGCCGCTGACCGGCCTCGAGCTGGACCGGGTGGCGTTCTGCGTGCGCAAGCAGGCCGAGCGGGAGAGCGCCGAGCGGGGCGTGCCGGCGTACTTCCCGTCGCTGTCCTCCCGGACCATGACCTGGAAGGGCATGCTCACCCCGGACCAGCTGCCGGCGTACTTCCCGGAGCTGACCGACGAGCGGGTGGAGAGCGCGATCGCGCTGGTGCACTCCCGGTTCTCCACCAACACCTTCCCGTCCTGGCCGCTGGCCCACCCGTACCGGTTCATCGCGCACAACGGTGAGATCAACACCATCCGCGGCAACCGGAACTGGATGCAGGCCCGGGAGGCGCTGCTGCGCAGCCCCGAGATCCCCGGCAACATCCGGCGGATCTTCCCGGTCTGCACCCCGGGCGCCTCCGACTCGGCGAACTTCGACGAGGTCCTCGAACTGCTGCACCTGGCCGGGCGGAGCCTGCCGCACGCGGTGCTGATGATGATCCCGGAGGCCTGGGAGAACGACCCGGGCATGCGGGCGGACAAGCGGGCCTTCTACCGGTTCCACGCCAGCCTGATCGAGCCCTGGGACGGCCCCGCCTCGGTCGCCTTCACCGACGGTGAGATCGTCGGCGCGGTGCTGGACCGCAACGGGCTGCGCCCGGGCCGCTGGTGGCGGACCTCCGACGGCCTCGTCGTGCTCGGCAGCGAGGCGGGCGTGCTCGATCTCGACCCGGCCACCGTGGTCGCCAAGGGGCGGCTCCAGCCGGGCCGGATGTTCCTGGTCGACACCGTCAACGGGCGGATCGTGCAGGACGACGAGATCAAGGCCGAGCTGGCCGCCGCCCGGCCGTACGCCGAGTGGCTGCACGCCGGGCTGATCGACCTGACCGACCTGCCACCGCGCGAGCACATCGTCTACACCCACGACTCGGTACGTCGCCGCCAGCAGACCTTCGGCTACACCGAGGAGGAGCTGAAGATCCTGCTCGCGCCGATGGCCCGGCTCGGCGCGGAGCCGCTCGGCTCGATGGGCACCGACACCCCGATCTCCCCGCTGTCGACCCGGCCGCGGCTGCTCTACGACTACTTCCACCAGCTCTTCGCCCAGGTCACCAACCCGCCGCTGGACGCCATCCGGGAGGAGCTGGTGACCAGTCTGTCGTCGACCATCGGCCCGGAGGGCAACCTGCTCGACCCGGGCCCGGCGAGCTGCCGGCAGATCGTGCTGCCGTACCCGGTGATCGACAACGACGAGCTGGCCAAGATCCTCTCGATCGACGAGGACGGCGACCTGCCCGGCTTCAAGGCGGTCCGGGTCTCCGGGCTCTACCGGGTGCGCGACGGCGGCGCCGGCATCAAGGCGCGGCTCACCGAGATCTGCCGGCACGTCTCGGAGGCCATCGAGGACGGGGTGCGGATCCTGGTCCTGTCCGACCGGGATTCCAACGCCGACCTGGCGCCGATTCCGTCGCTGCTGCTCACCGCGGCGGTGCACCAGCACCTGGTCCGCGAGCAGACCCGTACCCAGGTGGCGCTGATCGTCGAGTCCGGCGACTGCCGCGAGGTGCACCACGCGGCCGTGCTGATCGGGTACGGCGCGGCGGCGGTCAACCCGTACCTGGCTTTCGAGTCGGTCGAGGACATGATCTCCACCGGGGTACTGACCGGAGTCGCCCCGACCAGGCCCGATGAGCCGCCATCGGAGATGGCGGCGAGGGCGGTGCGCAACTACGTCAAGGCGCTCGGCAAGGGCGTCCTGAAGATTATGTCGAAGATGGGCATCTCGACGGTGTCGTCGTACTGCGGGGCGCAGGTCTTCGAGGCGGTCGGGCTGCACACCCGGCTGGTGGAGCGCTACTTCCGCGGCACCCCCAGCACCATCAGCGGCATCGGGCTGGACGAGATCCACGCCGAGGTGGCCGCCCGGCACGGGCTGGCCTGGCCTGCGCCGGGCGCGGAGACCTCCGACCGGTTGGAGGTCGGCGGCGAGTACCAGTGGCGCCGCGAGGGTGAGCTGCACCTGTTCAACCCGGAGACGGTCTTCCTGCTCCAGCACGCCACCCGCAGCCGCCAGTACGACGTGTTCCGGCAGTACACCGCCAAGGTCGACGAGCTGGCCGCGCGGGCCGGCTCGCTGCGCGGGCTGTTCACCCTGCGTACCGGGGTGCGCCCGGCGGTGCCGATCGACGAGGTCGAGCCGGCCACCGAGATCGTCAAGCGGTTCGCCACCGGCGCCATGTCGTACGGGTCGATCTCGGCGGAGGCGCACGAGACCCTGGCGATCGCGATGAACCGGCTCGGTGGCAAGTCCAACACCGGCGAGGGCGGCGAGGACGTCGAGCGGCTGTACGACCCGGCCCGCCGCTCCGCGGTCAAGCAGATCGCCAGCGGTCGCTTCGGCGTGACCAGCGAATACCTGGTCAACGCCGACGATCTCCAGATCAAGATGGCCCAGGGCGCCAAGCCCGGCGAGGGCGGGCAGCTGCCCGGCAACAAGGTCTGGCCGTGGATCGCCCGTACCCGGCACGCCACCCCGGGCGTCGGGCTGATCTCCCCGCCGCCGCACCACGACATCTACTCCATCGAGGACCTGGCCCAGCTGGTGCACGACCTGAAGTGCGTTAACCCGGCCGCCCGGGTGCACGTCAAGCTGGTCAGCGAGGTCGGCGTGGGCACCGTCGCGGCTGGCGTCGCCAAGCTCAAGGCCGACGTCATCCTGATCTCCGGGCACGACGGCGGCACCGGCGCGTCCCCGCTGAACTCGCTCAAGCACGCCGGCACCCCGTGGGAGCTGGGCCTGGCCGAGGCGCAGCAGACGCTGCTGCTCAACAAGCTCCGCGACCGGGTCACCGTGCAGGTCGACGGCCAGCTCAAGACCGGCCGGGACGTGCTGGTCGCGGCGCTGCTCGGCGCCGAGGAGTTCGGCTTCGCCACCGCCCCGCTGATCGTCGAGGGCTGCGTGATGATGCGGGTCTGCCACCTGGACACCTGTCCGGTCGGCATCGCCACCCAGAACCCGGTGCTGCGCGAGCGGTTCACCGGCAAGCCGGAGTTCGTGGAGAACTTCTTCCTCTTCCTCGCCGAGGAGGTCCGCGGCTACCTCGCCGAGCTGGGCTTCCGCAGCATCGACGAGGCGATCGGGCACGCCGAGCTGCTCGACGTCGCCCCGGCGGTGGACCACTGGAAGGCGCACGGGCTGGACCTGGGGCGCGTACTGCACCTGCCGGAGCTGCCGGCGGACGCCGCGCGGCGCGGCGTGCGGGCCCAGGACCACGGCCTGGAACTGGCCCTGGACAACGAGCTGATCGCCCTGGCGCAGCCGGCGCTGCGCGACGGCAGCCCGGTCCGGGTCGAGGTGGCGGTGCGCAACGAGCACCGCAGCGTCGGCGCGATGCTCGGCGGCGAGGTCACCCGCCGCTTCGGCGGCGCCGGCCTGCCCGACGACACGATCGAGTTCGTGCTGCGCGGCACCGCCGGGCAGTCCTTCGGCGCGTTCCTGCCGCGCGGGGTCACCCTGCGGCTGCACGGCGACGCCAACGACTACGTCGGCAAGGGACTCTCCGGCGGGCGGATCGTCGTCCGGCCGGACGCCGCCGCGCCGTTCGCCGACCCGGACGCCGCCGCCGGCGCCCGGGCCGAGGACCAGATCATCGCCGGCAACACCATCCTGTACGGGGCCACCGGCGGCGAGCTGTTCCTGCGCGGCCGGGTGGGGGAGCGGTTCGCGGTGCGCAACTCCGGCGCGGTGGCCGTCGTCGAGGGCGTCGGCGACCACGGCTGCGAGTACATGACCGGCGGCACGGTGGTGGTGCTCGGCGAGACGGGCCGCAACTTCGCCGCCGGCATGTCCGGCGGGACCGCGTACGTGCACCGGCTGGACTCCGACCGGGTCAACGCCGAACTGGTCGACCTGACACCGCTGCGCGACGCCGAGCGCGACCTGCTGCACGAGCTGGTGCAGCGGCACGTCGCGGAGACCGACTCGGTCCTCGGCGCGGAGCTGCTCAAGCGCTGGCCGGAGGCGGTGGAGGAGTTCACCGCGGTGGTGCCCCGGGACTACCGCCGGGTGATGGAGATCATGCGGGCCGCCGAAGCCGCCGGCCGTGACGTCGACGACGCGGTCATGTCTGCGCTGACCGCGCCGGTGCCGCCCGCCCCGCGGGTGGCGGCCCAGGAGGTGGCTCGTGCCTGACCCGAACGGTTTCCTGCGCTACGACCGGCGGCTGCCGGCGCGCCGCCCGGTGCCGGTGCGGATCAGCGACTGGCGCGAGGTCTACCCGCCGGCCGGCGAGGAGCTGATCCGCGAGCAGGCCACCCGGTGCATGGACTGCGGCATCCCGTTCTGCCACGACGGCTGCCCGCTGGGTAATCGCATCCCGGACTGGAACGACCTGGTCCGCACGGGCAACTGGGACGCGGCGGTGGAGTCGCTGCACGCCACCAACAACTTCCCGGAGTTCACCGGCCGGCTCTGCCCGGCGCCCTGCGAGGCCGCCTGCGTGCTCGGCATCGGCGGCGGACAGCCGGTCACCATCAAGCAGGTCGAGGTGGAGATTGCCGACGCGGCGGTGGCCCGGGGCGGGCTGCGTCCCCGCCCGGTGCCGGCGCCGACCGGCCGGTCGGTCGCCGTGGTCGGCTCCGGCCCCGCCGGCCTCGCCGCCGCGCAGCAGCTCGCCCGCGCCGGTCACGCGGTGACGGTGTACGAGCGCGACGACGCGATCGGCGGCCTGCTCCGGTACGGCATCCCCGACTTCAAGCTGGAGAAGGAGCACATCGACCGGCGGCTGGCCCAGCTCTCCGCCGAGGGCGTCCGGTTCCGCACCGGGGTGGACGTCGGCGTGGACGTCACCGCCGAGCAGCTGCGCGCCGAGCACGACGCGGTGCTGCTGGCCTGCGGCGCGCTCCAGGGCCGGGACACCCCGGAGACCCCCGGGCGGCAGCTGCGCGGCGTACACCAGGCGATGACGCACCTGGTCGCCGCCAACCGCGTGGTCGCGGCGGCCGGTGACGGGCGACCGGCCCTCGCGGTGCTGCCCGACGGCACCCCGATCGACGCCGCCGGAAAGCACGTCGTGATCATCGGCGGCGGGGACACCGCCGCGGACTGCCTCGGGGTGGCCCACCGGCAGGGCGCCGCCGGGGTGCACCAGCTCGACCTCTACCCGGAGCCTCCGGAGACCCGGGACGCCGAGCGGGACCCGTGGCCGACCTGGCCGTGGGTGCTGCGCAACTACCCGGCGCACGAGGAGGGCGGTGAGCGGGTCTTCGCCGTCGCGGTGCAGGAGTTCGTCGACGACGGCACCGGCCAGGTCAAGGGCGTACGGATCGCCGAGGTCAGCGTCGAGAAGCGGGACGGCCGGCGGATCGTCACCCCGCTGCCCGGCTCCGAGCGCGAACTCCCGGCCGACCTGGTGCTGCTCGCCATCGGCTTCGAGGGCACCGAGCAGCAGCCGCTGCTGGAGCAGTTCGGGGTGCGCTGCAACGCCCGGGGCGCGGTCGACGCCCGACCCGACTGGCAGACCGACGCCGAGGGCGTCTTCGTCGCCGGTGACATGCACCGGGGCGCCTCGCTGATCGTCTGGGCCATCGCCGAGGGGCGGGCCGCCGCCGCGGCGATCCACGCGTACCTCGGTGGGGTCGGCGAGCTGCCGGCGCCGGTGGACCCGGCCCGGCAGCCGCTCGCCGCCCGCTGACGACCCCGGCGGCGACCCCGCCTCACCGACACCCCGGTCCGGACGTGCCCGTCCCGACCGGGGTGTCCGTCGTCGGCGTCCGGTCCGTCCCGGGGCCTGCCGGGCTGGCGGGGCGTGTCCCAGGCCCGGCTCCGTCGACCCGGTGAGTCCGCTCACGAAATCCGCAAATCGGTTTAGCGCGCGGCAGACTTGTCCGCTGCCGAACCCGCCGTGGGTTCGGCTTCGTCATGTCGTCGTCTGGACGGGGAGGCCCTCGTGGCCCTCGGGAGCACGTTCGCCGCACTGCGTCACCGCAACTACCGGATCTGGGCCGGTGCCGGCTTCGTGTCGGTGATCGGGACCTGGATGCAGGTGCTCGGCGTCAACTGGTACGTGCTCGAGCAGACCCGCTCGGCGACCTCGATGGGGCTGACCGTCCTGCTCCAGGCCCTGCCGACGCTGTTGCTCAGCGTCTGGGGCGGGGCGCTGGCCGACCGGCTGCGGGCGAAGCCGTTGCTGATCGCCGCCCAGGCGGTACACGCTCTGCTCGCCGCGGGACTGGCGGTGGTCGCCGTCACCGGCGCCGGCGGCCTCCCGGCGATCTACGCGATCGCGCTGGCGACCGGGGCGGTGTCGGCGATCGAGGGGCCGGTGTCGGGCCGCTGGTCCTCGACGCTGGTCGACCGGGAGGGCCTCGGCAACGCCCTCGCGCTCGGCTCGCTGACCAACTCCGCCGGCCGCATCCTCGGCATGAGCGCCGGCGCCGTCGTGGTCGCCGCCGTCGGTCCCGCACTGCTCTTCGCCGTCAACGCGGCCAGCTTCGTCGCGGTGGTCGGCGCCCTGTTCGCCGTACGCGAGGGGGAGCGGCACAGCGGCGAGCCGGCGGCGGCCGATGCGGCGCCGGCGGACGGCGGCATCCGGGCCGGCTTCCGCTACCTGCTGCGCCAGCCGGTGGTGCTGGTCGCGTTGGCGCTGTCGTTCGTGCTGGGCAGCCTGGGCCGCAACTACCAGGTGACCATGGCGGCGATGAGTGACGGCCCGCTGGCCGCCGGGGCGTCGGGCTACGGCGTGCTCTCCACCGTCTTCGCGGTCGGCACGGTGCTGGGCGCGCTGGTGGCGGCCCGCCGCCGCGAGCTGAGCTACGGGCTGCTGATCTGCGCCGGCCTGCTGGCCAGCGTGTTGCAGATCGCCGCCGGGCTGGCTCCCGGCACGGTCAGCTTCGCCGCGGTGATCCTCCCGGTGGCCGCGGCGGCGGTGGTCATCGACACCACGGTCGGCGCCCGCGCCCAGCTCGACACCGACTACGCCATGCGCGGTCGGGTGCTGGCCGCCCTGGCGGTCACCGGCTCGGTCTCCGCGGCGGTCGGCGCGCCCCTGCTCGGTTGGCTCTCCGAGCACGCCGGCCCCCGGCAGACCCTGGTGCTGGCCGGCGCGGTGACCGCCGTCGCCACGGCCGCCGCGGGCGTCGCCCTCGACGGGCTGCGCGACCGCCGGCTGCGTCGCCGGGTCACCCTGGTGCTGGCCGCGCCCGTGGTGCGCCGCCCGGCCCGCCGGGTCGCCGCCATCGCCACCCGCGTCGCCCGGCCCGCGACCCGGCCCGTGGCGACCGCCCGCCCGGCCACGACGCCCCGCCCGGCGGGGAGCCCGCCGCCCGGCTGGTACCCGGCAACGGTGCGCCGGCCGGGGGCGGGGCGGCTGCCGTCCAGCCGACTGGTCCGGGCCGCAGCCGACTGCGCCGGCGGGGCGCCGGCCCGGTCCCGCCGTCGCCCCGGGTCGGCCGGCGGCGCGGCCCTGATCGAGGTGCCCCCGGCCGACTGCCTGCCCTGAGGCGGCTCGACGCCGGGGCAGGGCATGGGCGGGAGCGCCGCCGGCCTCCGGGGCGTGGCCGGGACCGGTTGCGGGTGAGCGAGGTCATGAGGTTCGTCGGTGGATCAGGCGTCCACGGGACCGAGCGGCGCGAAGATCATCGTTACGCTCCGGCCATGGATACCGAGGAGCGGCTGCGGCGGATCCGCCGGTGGCTGTGGATCGTGCTGGTGGGTCTCGTCCTCAGTGGAGCGACCGCGTTCCCGCTGGAGATCGAGGTGCGCTGGCTGCTGCGCGCGCTCGACCCGCTCGCCGGCGACCTGCCGGCGCTGGTCGGCTGGATCGAGCGGGTGCACACCGGGCTGGTGGAAACCGGCGACCGCTACCCGTTCATGCTCTACGGCACCGACTGGCTCGCCTTCGCCCACCTGGTGCTGGCGGTGGCCTTCTGGGGACCGCTGCGGGATCCGGTGCGCAACGTCTGGGTGGTGCAGCTCGGCATGATCGCCTGCGCCGGGATCGTGCCGCTGGCGCTGATCTGCGGGCCGATCCGGGACATCCCGTGGTTCTGGACGCTGGTCGACCTCTCCTTCGCGGTCGGCGCCTTCCCACCGCTCTGGTTCGCCTACCGGCACATCCGGGCGATCGAGGCCGGCACCGACGCGCCGACCGCGCCGCCGGTGTCGACGCCGGCGGCCTGACCCCGCCCGGGCGGGTGTGAGTCGTCTACGTCATCAGGTCGGTAGCTTCGCGTGGGCGGTCTGCGCCTAGCGGTGTGAGTCGTCTACGTCGTCAGGTCGGTAGCGTCCCGCGGACGTCTGCGCCCCGGGCGTTCGCGGAAACTGCGCCCGCCTCGGAAGGCGTCGCCGCCGGGACCGCGCACCGGCCGGGTACCCGGCCCCCGGAAGGGGAGCGGGCACCCGGCCGGGCCGGGCTCAGCGCCGCAGGAGCTGGTGCGCCTCGCGGATCTTTGTCCACGACTTCGGCTGTGCCGGGGCGGCCGCAGCCGTCGCGCGGGCGGCCGTGGCCAGTTCCGGACGGCCGGCGGTGAACAGCCAGGTGGTGAAGACCTCGTCCAGATCCAGTCCGGAGATCCGCTCCGCGAGGGCCTGGAACTGGGCCACGGAGCCGTTGCCGTACCGGTGCTCGGCGGTCCAGGCCGGCAGGATCTCGAAGAACGCCTCGTCGCCGACGGCCAGCCGGAGCTGGTGCAGCGCCATCGCGCCCCGGTCGTAGACCGCGTCGTCGAAGACCCGGTCGGCACCCGGGTCGCCCGGCAGCACCTGCCAGAACCCGGAGTCCTCTGGGTAGGCGGCGTAGGTGAAGTCGAAGAGCTCCTGCGCGGTGCCCTCGCCCTGCTCCTCCGACCAGAGCCACTCGGCGTACGAGGCGAAGCCCTCGTTGAGCCAGATGTCCCGCCACTGCGCGACGGAGACCGAGTCGCCGAACCACTGGTGAGCGTTCTCGTGCACCACCACGTAGGTGTTCGCGCCGCGGCGCCAGAAGCCCGGCCCGTACACCGGGCGGGTCTGGGTCTCCAGTGCGAAGCCGATGCCGTCGGTCGGCCCGGCGACGCCGCCCTGGGCCTCGAACGGGTACGGCCCGAAGATGCCGCTCTCCCAGTCGACGATCTCGGCGGTCCGCTCGATGCTGGCCCGCGCGGCCGGCCCGCGCTCGCCCAGCGTGGTGCTGTACGCGTTGATCACCGGCTGCCCGTTCGGCGCGGTGTCGGTGACGATGTCGTACTGGCCGATCGCCAGGAACGCCAGGTAGGTGGCGGCGGGCTTGGTGCTGCGCCAGCCCCACCGCATCCGGTTGCCGGGCTCGGCCAGCGGGGGACGCGGCTGCACGCCGTTGCTGACCACCTCGACCCCGGCGGGCACCGACACCGAGATGTCGAAGGTCGCCTTGTCCAGCGGGTGGTCGTTGGCCGGGAACCACCACCAGGCCGACTCGGGCTCGTTGACCGCCAGCGCGCCGTCGTCGGTCCGGGTCCAACCGGTGTAGCCGCTGACCAGGGTCTCCGACGGCACGCCGGAGTACTTGACCACGATGGTGAGCAGTTGGCCCTTCACGATGGCGCGCGGCGCGGTGACCACCAGCTCATGGGTGCCCTCGCGGGTGTAGGCGGCGGACCAGCCGTTGACCCGGACGGACTCCACGTCGAGCAGGAAGTCGAGGTTGAAGCGGGACAGGTCCTGGGTGGCCGTCGCCAGGATGGTGGTGGTGCCGGTGAGCCGGTCGGTGGCCGGCTCGTAGCGCAGGCGGACGTCGTAGTGGCTGACGTCGTACCCGCCGTTGCCGTAGTCGGGGAAGTAGCTGTCGCCCAGGCCCGGGCTGCCGGGCGCCGGTGCGGCGGCGACCGGGACCGGCCGGCCCCAACCCGGTAGGGCGGCCTGGCCGGGGGTGCCGGTCACCAGGGTGCCGGCGGTGGTGACGGTCAGGGCGGCGATGGCCGCCGTGAAAACACGTCGCACGAGGTGGACTCCCTCCGTCGGGGTGTTCGCAGGATCAACCTAATCGACGTTTGTGAACGTGTCCGCCCCGCGCGGTGAGATCAGCTGTTCACTTGATCTAAATGTTTCGATAGCATTACCGACTAGTAACAAGGCCCAGACCCCTGACCAGCGCGCGGTCACGAGGATCCCACCACCCCTGCTCAGTGGAGGTCCGTGATGCCCCACCGCGCCCTGGCCCGCGCCGTCACCGCGCTGGTCGCCCTGCTCGCCACCGTCCTCGGCGTCGTGCTCGTCCCCGGCACCGCCCAGGCGGCCACCGTCAACTACGTCGCCCTCGGCGACTCCTACTCCTCCGGGGTCGGCGCCGGCCCGTACGACCTCTCCACCTGCCTGCGCAGCGAGAAGTCGTACGCCCCGCTCTGGGCCGCCGCCAACGCGGTGACCAGCTTCCGGTTCCCGGCCTGCGGCGGCGCGGTCACCGCCGACGTGATCAACAGCCAGGTCAACTCGCTGAGCACCAGCACCACGCTGGTCACCGTCACCATCGGCGGCAACGACGCCGGCTTCGCCGACGTGATCACCAGCTGCCGGTTCGGCAGCACCACCAGTTGCGTGAACGCGGTCAACGAATCCAAGAGCTTCGCGACCTCGACGCTGCCCGGCCGGCTCGACGCCACCTACGCCGCCATCCGCAACCGGGCCTCCAACGCCCGGCTCGTCGTCCTCGGCTACCCGCGGCTGTTCGAGACCAACTACTGCGGGCTGCTGGCCATGAGCACGTACAAGCGCACCATCCTCAACGAGGCCGCCGACCTGCTCGCCACGGTCATCGCCGACCGGGCCCGCGCGGCCGGCGCCACCTTCGCCGACACCCGTCCCTTCTTCGCCGGTCACGGGGTCTGCGCCGCCGACCCGTGGATCCGGGACGTCTCCGGGGTCATCGAGGCGTACCACCCGAACGCCGCCGGCTACCGGTACGGCTACCTGCCGGCGCTGAACGCGGTGCTCAACTGACCGACGCGCCCGAGCGGCCGGCGTCCCGGTCGGGGACGCCGGCCGCACCCGCCGCCGGGATCAGGCCGGGGCGGCGTTGCTCGGCCGCCCCCACGGCCCGGTGATGGCGAAGACGTAGCCGGGGGACTGGATGTTGGCGAAGAGCAGCGTGCCGTCCGGGCTGAACGTCGGGCCGGTGAACTCGCTGTCGTTGAGCTCGTTGCGGGCCAGCGGGTACGCCTTGCCCTGCGCCGTCACCCCGACCAGGTGGGAGAGCCCCTCGCCGTCCTCGGCCAGGATCACCCCGCCGTAGGGCGAGACGGTGATGTTGTCCGGGCCGTCGTAGCCGCCCTCGACCGACGGGTCCGGGTTGACCCCGAAGATGGTCTTCAGGGTGACCGTCTCCGAGCGCGGGTCGTAGAACCAGACCTGGCCGTCGTGCTCGTTGACGCTGCCGTCGTCGAGCCGGGCGAAGCTGGCGACGAAGTAGGCGCCGCCGTCGGCCCACCAGGCGCCCTCCAGCTTGCGGCTGCGGGTCACCTGCTCGTCGGTGAACTGCTTGCGCACCGAGACGGTCTTCGCGTCCCGGTCCGGCACGTCCACCCACTGCACCTTGTACCGCGTGCCCGGGGTGGTCGCCTCGGACAGGTCGGCGATGTGCCGGTCGCCCTGGAAGCAGTTCATCGCCTGCAGCTCGCCGGCGGTGCCGCCGTCCGGGCGCAGGGCCAGGGCGCGCAGCGCACCCTTGCCGCCCCGGAAGCCCGACGGCGGCGTCCACCGGAAGTACAGGCCGTTCGGCCCGCCCGCGTCCTCGGTGAGGAAGATCGAGTGGGTGTACGGGTCGACCGCCACCGCCTCGTGCGAGTAGCGGCCGAGGAACGTCAGCGGCACCGGGTCGAGGTTCTGCTCCCGGTCGTGCGGGTCCACCTCGAAGACGTACCCGTGGTCCTTGAGGAACTTCCCACCGGCCCGCTGCTCGGTCTCCTCGCAGGTCAGCCAGGTGCCCCACGGGGTGATCCCGCCGGCGCAGTTGTTGTGGGTGCCGGCCACGCTGACGTACTCGCGCAGCCGCCGGCCCGCGGCGTCCACCTCGATGGTGGTGGTGCCGCCCCGGGCGCCCGGGTCGTAGGTGAGGCCGGGCAGCGCCGGCACCGGGTACGGCTCGCTGCCGCCGATCTCGTGGTTGTTCACCAGCACCGACCCGGTGGGGGACCGGAAGCAGCCGGTGCCGTCGGCGTCGCTGGGCGTCAAGTGGCCGCTCTCCAGCAGCGTGCTGCCGGCCTGCGCCACGATCGTGTACGAGAAGCCGGGCGGCAGCGCCAGCAGGCCGGCCGGGTCCGGGACCAGCTCGCCGTAGCCGACGGCCGGGCGGCAGGCGGCCTGAGCGGCGGCCGGTCCGGCGATCGCCTCCAGGCTGCCGGCCACCACGATGCCGAGGCCGCCGGCCGCGCCGCTGCGCAGCAGGTTGCGGCGGGAGATGGGGGAGGAGGTCACGTCGTCACCTTCCAGTTCTTTCACCATGTCGTCCGCCAGCAGGCAATCCGGACCGGCGGAACACCGGGCGGCGCGGCGGCGGACCGGCAGGTGAACAGTGGACCAACGGCTCGGACGCGACGCCTGGTGCGTCCCCGGCCCGGCTCCGTTAGGGTTCCCTCGACCGGACGGACGTGGTGGGGGAGCAGACGGTGGGCAGGCTCGCGTCGGCGTACGGCCAGGCGGTCACCGCCCACCGGCGGGCCCGTGACCGGTGGACCCGGGCCCGGGCGCTGCTCGACCGGCTGGCCGGGCAGCCCGTGCCGGAACGCACCGTCGACCTCGTCGCCCGACTCGGCCGCCTCGCCGCCGCGCTGACCGCCCCCACCGCACCGGCGACCCGCCCGGCCGGCGAACCCGCGCCGGTACGCGTCGGCGACGCCACCACCGCCGACGGCCGGTTCCCGCTGCTGCTGCCGCTGGGCGCCGGCCGGCACCTGGCGGTCAGCGCCGACGCCCGCGACCCCCGGGTGGCGGTGCTGCTGCGGGTGCTGGTGCTGCGGCTGCTCGCCACCGCCCCGCCCGGCGCCGTCCGGGTGGTCGGCATCGACCCGGCCGCGCTGGGCGCCACCTTCCTGCCGCTGCGGTCGCTGCGCGACGCCGGCGTGCTCGGCGCGACCGCCACCACCGAGGCCGAGATCGGCGCGCTGCTCGACGCCGCCGAGGCACACGCCCGCGCCGCCCAGCAGGCCGACCGCGACGACCACGAGCTGCTGCTGGTGGTGGCCGCCTCGGCGCCGGCCCCGCGCGAGCTGGCCCGGCTCGCCGCGCTCACCCACGCCGGACCCGCCGCCGCGGTCTGCGTGCTGCTCGCCGGCCACCCGGTGGCGCCGCCCGGGCAGGCCCCACCGCTGGGCGCCACCACCACGCTGCGGCTCGACGAGCGGTACGCCTGGGTCGGCGACCCGCCCGGGTACCCGTTCGGCGACGACGGCAACGGACTGGCCGTACCCGTGCTGCTCGACGGCGACCCGCCGCAGGAGGCCGTACGCTCGCTCGCCGGGCGGCTGGCCGCGGCCGTGCGGCGCGACGCGGCGCTGCACATCGCGGACCTGCTGCCCGAGCGGCGCTGGACGGAGTCCGCGCGGGCCGGGCTGCGCACGGTGGTGGGCCGGGCCGGGCGGGAGCCGGTCACCCTCGCCTTCGACGACGCCACCCCGCACTGGCTGGTCGGCGGGCGCACCGGCGCCGGCAAGACCGTCTTCCTCGTCGACGTCCTCTATGGACTGGCCGCCCGCTACTCCCCGGCCGACCTTCAGCTCTGGCTGCTCGACTTCAAGGAGGGCGTCAGCTTCACCGAGTTCGTGCCCACCGAACGGGACCCGTCGTTCCTGCCGCACGCCCGCACCGTCGGGGTCGAGTCCGACCGCGAGTACGGCCTCGCCGTGCTCCGCGAGCTGCGCCGGGAGTTGGGCCGCCGGGCCGAGGAGTTCAAGCGGCACGGGATCACCAAGCTCGCCGACCTGCCGGCGGACGCGGCGGTGCCCCGGATCGTGACCGTGGTGGACGAGTTCCACGTGCTGCTCGCCGGCAACGACCGGCTGGCCCGGGAGGCCGTCGACCTGCTGGAGGAACTGGCCCGCAAGGGTCGCTCGTACGGCGTGCACCTGGTGCTGGCCAGCCAGAGCACCACCGGCGTCGAGGCCCTCTACGGCCGCGCCGAGACGCTCTTCGGGCAGTTCGCGCTGCGGGTGGCGCTGCCCGGCGGCGAGGCCGTGCTCGGTCCCCGCGCCGCGACCGTCACCGCCGGCACGGTCGGCACTGCCGTGGTCAACACCGCCGCCGGCGCGCCCGGGGCGGACCTGCTGGTCCGCTTCCCCGACGCGCACGCCGACGCCCGGCAGGTCGCCCGGCTGCGCTACGAACTCTGGGACGACCGGCCGGAGGGCTGGCCACCGCCCGCGGTCTTCCGCGGCTACGAGCCGGCGCACCTGGAGGACGAGCCGGCCGCCGCCGCGCTGCGGCCCGGCGCGCGCCGCCCGTCGGCGCTGGTCGGCCGGACGGTCGACGTGGCGGGCAGCCCCGCCCGGTTCGCCCTGGACGCCGGCCCCGGGCGGCACCTGGCCGTGGTGGGCACCGCGGCGACCGGGGCGCACGTGCTGCGGGCCGCCGCGCTGAGCCTGGCCCGCCAGCACGCCCCGGGCGAGGCGGAGTTCGTGCTCGCGCCGCTGGTCGAGGCCGCCGACGAACTGGCCGACGAGACCGCCGCCGGGATCAAGGCGGCCGGGCACCCGGTCACCGTGGTCGACGCGGCGGGGCTGCGCGGGCGGATCGGCGAGCTGGCCGCCGATGCGGGGCAGCGGGGCCGGACGTACCTGGTGGTCTTCGGGGTGGACGCGGCCGGCGCCACCCTCGCCCGGACCGACCCGGAGACCTTCCGCTCCGGCCACGACGACCTGCGGGTGCTGCTGCGCCAGGGCCCCGGCCACGGGGTGCACCTGCTCGGCTGGTGGCGCGGGTTGCGCCGGCTCGCCGACGACCTCGGCGGCTCGCAGAACCGCGACGACGTGGCCTGCCTGGTGGCGCTCAACGTGCCCGGCGCCGACCTCGGCCTGCACCTCGGCGTCACCGACCTGGCGTACACCCCACGGGCCGACCGGGCGCTGCTGGTGGACCGGCACGCGCAGCGGACCGCACTGATCGTGCCGTTCGTCCGCCCCGGGTACCGGCCCGAGGACGAGGAGCGCTGAGTGTCCACCTTTGACGAGTACGCCGCCGCGGTGCGCCAGCTCTCCGTGCAGGTGCGCGAGGGCGAGCGGGGCGCCGCCGCCGAGGCGGAACGCCGGCGGCGGCTGCACGCCGGGGTGGCCCAGGTCGGCCAGCGGCTCGCCGCCCAGGGCCAGCGGCTGGACCAGCTCGGCGCGGCGATCGGTCTCCCGCCGGCCACCGTGGCCGCTCCGGACGGGCCGGACGCCGTCACCGACCCCCCGGTCGCCACCGCCGCTGTCGACCCCGACGCCGACCCGGGCCTCGTGCTGGAGGAGGCCCGCCGGCTGGTCGACGAGGCCGACCTGCGGACCCGGGAGGCCGAGGCCCTCGCCGCCCGGCCGGAGCTGCTGCCGACCTGGTCCCCGGCGGCCCGGGCGGTGGCCGTCTACGTCGCCTGCGCTGCCGCGGGCGTGCTGCTCATGCTGGTCCTGGTGGTCGCCTCCGGCGTGGGGCTGGTCAGCGGCTTCACCCTGGGCGCCTGGATCTGCGCCGGGCTGCCGGTGCTCTCCTTCGCCGCTGGCTGGCTGATCCTCGGCCGCTGGGGGCGGCCCGCCCTGGCCACCGTGGAGCCGCCGCGGTTCGTCCCGCTCGGGTTCGTCATCTGCGTCGCGCTGGTGCCGACCGCGTACTGCGCCAGCCTGCTGCTGGTCCGTTTCCTGCGCTGACGTCGCCCGGCCCGCGCGCGCAGGGCGTTCAGCGTGCCGTCGTGGTGCGCCAGCCGGGTCCGCGCCGCCCGCTGCTCGTCGCACGGCCCGGGCCGCCCGCAACTCCGGCACACCCCGGTGTACGCCTCCGTGCGGTGCGCGGAGATGGTCCGCCGCGCGTCGACAGCCTGCTCGGCCGCGTACCTGCGCAGGTCGCTGGCATTCACCGGCTGTCGTCGACGCCGGTGTCGGTGGCTCGGGCGGCCCTGACCAGCCGGGCGAAGCGGACGTCGGGACAGGGGTAGTCCTCGCCGCAGCCGCAGAGCCACCGGGTGACCACCCGTGGGGGATGGGCGAAGAGGATGTCGTCGGCGTCCTCGACGTCCTGCGCCGACACCAGCGGCTCCGGACGGCCGAGCCGCCCGGCTGGCTGCTCGTCGCCCGGTCGCCCCGCCCGGTCGTCCCGGTCCACGGGTGCAGGACGGGCGCGGCCGGTCGGCGGAACACCATGGGTGTCACCGGAGCCGTTTGACACCCATGGTGTTCCACCCGCCCCGTCCTCGTCCCCGTTCGTCGAGCGGTTCTCTTCGGGTTGGTCGTGCATCGAGTACTCCCGTCCGGTGGCGTCTCCTTGGTGGGGTTCGCTTCAGCCTGGGCGCTGCCGGCGGGCAGGCCGCGGCACGCCCGGCCGTCCAGGGGGATCGGCCGGCCGGGCGCTCTGCGCGGTGGGGAAGGACCAACTCCGGTTTGCAGACCTGGGAGCCGGTCGGTTCGAACCTTACACAACTAGTCACGGAAAGCAAGGACGACATCACGTTACTTGTCACATCAAGTGGAGCGTGATCGAATGGCGGTGCAGACCTGGGAGAACAGATGCCCGTCAAACCCAAGTGGGAACAGCTCGCGGACCACATTCGGAGCCAGATCGAGTCAGGGGAGTTGTCGCCAGGCGATCGCCTGCCCTCGACCGCGCAGCTCACGGCGCAGCACGGCGTGTCGACCACCGTGGTCCGACAGGCGATCCTCGTGCTGCAGACGCAGGGCTGGGTGCAGGGTGTGCACGGACTCGGCGTGTTCGTCGCCGAGCGGTAGCCGACGACCGCCACGTCGTCGCGTGACCGCTGGAGGGCGTGGCATCTCGTACCCTCCATTGTGGTCGACGCCGGTGGCCGCGCCGATCGACGCGGAACGACCAGGGGAGGGCGCGTGAGCGCAGCACAGGTCATCGCCAGGCTGGCGGCGGCGGCGCAGAAGCTGGACGAGGCGAAGGCCAAGACCGCCGCCGCGGCGCAGGACGCCGCCGAGGCGCGGGAACTGGTCGCCGGTGCCCTGGAAGGGGTCGCGGCCGGACCGCTGATCGGGATGCTGGACGCCTACCGGCAGGCGCTGACCCAGGCGGCCCAGGGTGCCGGCCCGGCCACCCAGCAGGTCCAGGAGACGATCGCCAAGGTACGCGCGCTGGGCAGCTGACCCGGCCCCGCCCGGCGGCGCAATGGCGCGCCCCGGTGTCGGATAACTGATCCGGAACAGGGGCGGTGCCGCCCGCGCTCCTTTGCATATCCTGGTGGGTTCGCGACCAATCAGCCGTGGTTTCCCGGCCAATTCGCCGACGGCCGCCGCCAACCCCTATTCCCGCATCGGTCGACGTCGCCCCGACTCGGGCGGGGAGCGGCGAACGCCCTGGTGGGGCGGGGGATCGGGCCACCACGGCGTGCTGTCGCGAGCGGGCCGGGTTGGGTTCAGTGGTGGCGATGTCCATTCGCGACGGGTAATGTCCTCCGACGTCGAAATCCACTGATCGATTCGGCACCGCATTCCTGCCCGCGCACATACCGTCGACGGTCGGCCCGGCCGCCGTCCGATGCGCCGTGCCCGTGGAACGTGCGCCCCTTCGCCGTCCCGGGTGGTGGCGTCTGTCGTCGAGGAGTCTCCCGTGAGCGACCCGGACGTTGACCCGCAGGTGAGACCCGCGGTCGAGCAGCCGACCGAGCCGCGCCCGGCCGGACCGGGCGGACTCGACCGGCGCCTCGCCGACCGGCCGCCGGGGTACCCGAACGCGCTGGTGTGGCTGCGCGCCGGCATCCTGCGCGACTGGCGGGGCGTGCTCGGCAGCTTCCTGGCCACCTGGTTCTACGTACCGCTGGCGCTGCTGGCCGCGGTGTGGGGCGGGCTCGCGCTGGGCGTGCTCGGGCTGGCCGCCGGGGGCACCCAGTCCGGCGACGCCCTGCCGTCGGTGGTGCGCGACGCGCCCCTGGTCGGCCCCCTGCTCGACGCCTTCCTCAACCGGTCCGGCGGCGTGGTCGGCGGCTTCGCCGGCGCCGCGGTCGGCTTCCTGGCCGGCTTCCTGGTCGTGCTGGTGCTGCCCTGGCGGGACGCCTTCGACGAGCCGGCGAACCTGTTCACCGGCCTGGTCGGGATGGTGGTGGCCGCCGCCCTGGTCGGCCTGGTCTACACCCTCGGCCGGGTGCTGCTGGAGCCGTGGCTGCTGGGCGTCTCCGGCGCGCGTCAGCTCAGCCGGCGGGAGGCGGAGCGACTGCGACCGATCCTGTCCGGGTGCGCCGCCCGGCTCGGCCTGCCGAGCGTGTCCCGGCTGCTGATCGAGGACGACCCGGTGCTCACCAACGCCCGGGCCTACGCCCGGCACATCGTGGTGACCACCAGCCTGCTCGACGAGCCGGACGAGGACGTCGCGGCGCTGCTCAGCCACGAGCTGGTGCACTGGCGTACCGGTGACGAGGTGACCAGCGCGTTCGTCCGGGGCGTCGGGCTGCCGCTGGTGCTGGTCCATGCCGTGCCGACCTGGCTGATGCGCCGGTTCCCGCACCCGGCCACCGACCTGCTGGTCTTCATCGTCTTCTGGCCGGTGCTGCTGACCATGCGGTTCGTGGTGCTGCCGTCTCACCGCCGCGACGTCCGGGCCGCCGAGTACCGGGCCGACGCCGGGGCGGTCCTCGCCGGCCACGCGGCCGGCATGCGGTCGATGCTGGAACGGCGTCGGTCCTTCGAGACCGGCCGCAGCGGGTGGGACGAGGCGGTCTGCGCCACCCACCCGCCGTCCGAGCTGCGGCTCGACCGGCTCGAGCGGCTCACGCCGGCCACCGCCGACGAGGCGACGGCCGCCGACGGGAGCCCCGCCCGGGTGGGCACCGAGGAGCTGTTCGGACGGCCGGGGCCGGTCGGCTCCCGGCGCGCCTGGGTGCTGGTCGGCGCGCTGGCGCTGATCGGCTGCCTCGGCGGCGGCGCGCTCACCACGGCGCAGTGGCTGCTGTTCCGCCCGCAGGCGGCGGTGGACGCCTACTTCTCGGCGCTGGACGACGGGGACGGCCGGGCCGCCCTGGCGGCGCTGACCCCGGACGCCAGGGCGGCGGCGGGCGACGGCGAGCAGCTGGCCCGGATCGTCGGCGGGGAGGGCTACCAGCCGCCGACCGATGTGGACGTCACGTCGGTCGAGCGCGACGGCGACGAGGCGGTCGCCAAGGTCGCCTACACCCTGGCCGGGCAGAAGCTGAGCGCCGAGCTGCCGCTGCGCCGGGACGAGTCGGCGACCCTCGGGCTGTTCCACCGGTGGCAGATCGCCGCGCCACCCGCGCGGCTCAGCCTGCCCGGCGCGGCGGGCCTGACCGTCAACGGCCAACCCGCGCCGGCGGCTCCCGAGGGCGTCGCGCTGGCGCTGCTGCCCGGGGCGTACACCGTCGGCGGCCAGCGCAACGCCCTCAGCGAGACCCCGTCGCAGGTCGTCTACGTCCTGCCCGGTCAGGAGAGCGCGGCGAGCCCGGACCTGACGCCGACGCTGGCGCCGGCGGCCCAGGCCACGGCGGAGGAGAGCGTCAAGGCGTACCTGGACGCCTGCGCGGCGCAGACGGTGGCCGCGCCGCCGGGGTGCCCGTTCCGGTACTACACCGGGGAGACGGTGAAGAAGATCGCCTGGAAGATCACCCGGTACCCGACGGTCGAGCTGACCCTGACCGGCCCGACCTCGGCGCAGGTGTCGACGCCGTTCGAGGGCCGCGGGTCGGCCCAGGCGACCGGCACTACCACCGGCTTCTTCGGCACCACGCCGTTCACCGAGGACGAGGAGATCCAGGTGGTCGGCCTGCTGTCCGTGGTGGACGGCAAGCTGACGTTCCGGCCCGGCGGCAACTGAGGGAGAGCCCGACATGACCGAGCCGTCCACCCGGCCGGGGCGACCCGTGCGGATGGTGCTGACCCCGCGTACCGCCCGGCCGCCCCGGGTGCCGCTGCTGGCCTGGATCCACCGCCGGCCGGAGTTCCGCGCCGCGGTGCGCGACGCCGCCGGCCAGGGCGGCCGGCCCGGCTTCAGCGACGCGGTGATCATCGCGGTGGTGGCCCAGGGACTGCTGCCCGGCCTGTTCAACCTGGTGCAGTCCTGGGTGGACCAGCAGCGCACCGAGGTGAGCATCCGCATCCAGGTCGGCGACGCCGAGGCGGAGATCCAGGTGAACGGCCGGACCGATCCCACCAAGCTGCTCGACCAGGCCACCCGGGCGCTGCGCGAGGCGGCGGACGGGGAGACCGGCCCGACCGCCTGACCAGGGACCCGACCGGGGCCGACCGCGTTCGCGGTCGGCCCCGTCGTGGTTCGCCCGCTTTGCCGGAAGACACCTCCCGTGCGACATCAGGTTACCGGCGCGTAACTTGCCATTGACGTGTGTGAATTGTGACCCGCATCATCGTCCCACCGATCGATCGGATCCCCCCACCCGCCGTCCCGGCTCCCCGGGAACCTCCCACCGGAGGTGCAGCCATGCTGCTCCGAACGATCCTCGCCGCCACCACCGCCGTCGCCGCACTGCTCGTCCCCGCCACCGCCGCCGCGGCCGCCCCCGAACGCACCACCCCCACCGCCAGCGCCACCGCCGCCGGCGCCGCAACCACGTCCACCGCCGCCGCCGTGAACGCGAACGCCAACCCGGTCATCGTGGTCGGCGGCCTGATCGGCGTCTCCATTGCGTACGAGCCGATCGCCGCCCGGTTGCGCGCCGACGGCTTCCGGGTCTCCATCTTCCAGATTCCCGGGCTGGGCTTCGGCGACATCCGCGAGTCCGCCCGCGCCTTCAAGACGTACGTCGACCAGGTCCGCGCCAGCACCGGCGCGACCAAGGTGGACCTGGTCGCCCACTCCGAGGGTGGCCTGGTCTCCCGCTGGTACGTCAAGTTCCTCGGCGGCGCCGACGTCGTCGGCCGGTACGTGAGCCTGGGCAGCCCCCAGCAGGGCACCTATGCCGCCAACATCCTCAAGTTCATCGGCCTCGGCAGCTGCGCCGGCATCGTCGCCTGCCAGCAGATGTCCATCGGCTCCGACCTGCTCACCGCCCTCAACGGCGGGGACGACACCCCGGGCGCCATCCGCTGGGCGACCGTGCGGACCTGGCAGGACGAGCTGGTCTGGCCGATCGGCAACGCCGCGCTGTCGGACGGCGCGAACAACGTGCTGATCCAGAGCTGGTGCCCGCTGCGGCTGGTCGGTCACCTCAGCCTGATCCTGGACGGGACCACCTACACCGTGGTCCGGCAGGTGCTCACCGACGCGGCCGTCCGGCCCAACTGCTTCGCCCTGTGAAGACGCCACGGGCGGACGGGAGCACCCCGTCCGCCCGGGTGCGGTCAGGCCGCCTTCGCCAGCGCCTCGTACTCGTCGTCGGTGAGCTGGACCTCGGCGGCGGCCACGTTCTCCACCAGATGGTCCACCGACGACGTACCCGGAATGGGAACCATGACCGGCGACCGGCGCAACAGCCAGGCGAGCGCGAGCTGCGCGAGCGTCGCGCCGTGCTCGGTGGAGATCGCGTCCAGCGGACCGCCCGGCTTCGCCAGGTTGCCGGTGGCGATCGGGAACCACGGGATGAACGCCAGGTCGTTGCCTTCGCAGTGGTCGAGGACGTCCTCGGCGCTGCGGTCCGCCAGGTTGTAGAGGTTCTGCACCGAGACGATCGGTGTGATCTGGCGCGCCGCCTCGATCTGCTCGACGGTCACCTCGGACAGGCCGATATGGCGGATCTTGCCCTCCTGCTTGAGCAGCGCCAGCTCGCCGAGCTGGTCGGCCAGCGGCACCTGTGGGTCGATCCGGTGCAGCTGGTAGAGCGGAATGCAGTCCAGGCCGAGGTGGCGCAGACTCAGCTCGCACTGCTGGCGCAGGTACTCCGGGCGGCCCACCGGGCGCCAGTCGCCCGGTCCGGAGCGGGTCAGCCCGGCCTTGGTCGCGATGACCAGGTCGTCGGCGTACGGGTGCAGCGCCTCCCGGATCAGCAGCTCGGAGACGAACGGCCCATACGAGTCGGCGGTGTCGATGAACGTCACCCCGAGCTCGTACGCCCGCCGCAGCACCCGGACCGCCTCCGCCGGGTCCTTCGGGTCACCCCAGACACCGGGGCCGGTGAGCTGCATGGCCCCGTAACCGAGTCGGTCGACCTGGAGGTCGCCCCCGATCCGGTAGGTGCCCGAGGCCTTCGCGGGCTGAGTGCTGGCGCTGGTCGGCATCGGTCGTCCTCCTGTGCGTCGTCGTCACCGGCAAATTTAGCCAGGGATCCCGTGGCTCGCCCGCGATCGCTCGCCGGCGCGAGTGGCGGCCGGCGCGGTGACCCGGTGCCTCAACCGACGTGCCGGATCACCACCAGCGCCTGGTCGTCGTCGGAGCGAAGACCGCGGACGAACGACCCAGCCGGTCGGCAACTGGATGCTCCCACGGGGCAGTTGGCCCGAGCGGCCGCTGCGGCCCGCCGCAGCGTGCGACGCTGTGCCGAGTCGGGGAGGCCGGCGCGGTGTCGACGCCGGCAGCGCGGGAGGGGGCGCCATGACGGGTATGCCGCAGCTGGACTTCGCGCTCGACACGTACGAGTGCATCGTGATCTATCCGGGGCCGGCCGGTCGGGCCCTGCCCAGCGAGACCGTGCAGCGGTTGCAGGCCGAGCACTTCGAGCACATGCAGGCGTTGCAGCGCCGGGGGATCGTGCTGGTCTCCGGGTCGATCGACGGCCCCGCCCGGGAGCCGGCCCCGCCGATCGGCATCGGCCTGGCCCGCACGGGCTCGGTCGACGACGTGCGCAGCGTGATGGAGGCCGACCCGGCCGTGCAGGCCGGGCTCTACCAGGTGGACGTGCTGACCTTCCTCTGCCCGGCCGGCTCGCTGGAGTTCCCGCTGGTCAAGACGCAGGGCTGACCGACTGTCGCCGGGGTGACGGCGCGGGCCGCCGCGCGGGTGTCCACTGGGAGGGCCCTGGCCGGGGCGGGCGCGCCGGGCGCCGCCGGACCGGGCCGAGGAGCCCCGATGACCTCCGCCGCCACCCCCGACCTCTCCCGCGCCGCCGCCGACCGGGCGACGAGCCCGGAGCGCACCGCGACTGGGGCGAGCGCACCAGCGCCGCGCTCGCCCCGCTTGCCCTGCCCGGCGGCTACCCGAACCTGCTCGCGCCCGAGGAGACCGACCGGGTCCGGCTGGCGTACGGCGACAACTGGGCCCGGCTGCGCCGAGCCCGGCACCGGTACGACCCGACGGCGGTCTTCTCCGCCGTACCCACGCTGCCGGCGACCACCGGCGGTGGGTGAGCGGTGGCGCGGCGGGCGGCCGTCGCGGGCGTGGGAGCGCCTCCGGCGACGGATGCGGGCGGGCGGTACGATTCCCGGCGCGCGGTCGCCGATGCCCGCCACTAACGACGTCCCCCGGTGCGGCTGCGCGCCCGCCGGCCACGCGCCCTGCGCGGTCGCGTCGGTGGACAACTGTTCCGCAGTCCGAAAGGGGTCGGCCCGCCGGCCGACCCGGAGGAGAGACTAGCCTGATGGGCGTGACACGCCGCGCGAAGATCGTCTGCACTCTTGGCCCTGCCACCTCGTCACCGGAGCGGATCCGGGGGCTCGTCGAGGCGGGCATGAACGTGGCAAGGCTGAACTTCAGCCACGGCAGTCACGCCGACCACGAGTCGGTGTACCGGCTGGTGCGGGAGGCGGCCGACGCCGCCGGGCACCCGGTCGCCATCCTGGCCGACCTCCAGGGCCCCAAGATCCGCCTCGGCCGGTTCGCCGACGGCCCGCACGAGTGGCGCACCGGCGACTCCGTCGTGATCACCGGCGACGACATGGTGGGCACCAAGGAGCGGGTCTCCTGCACCTACCGCAAGCTGCCGCAGGAGGTGAAGCCGGGCGACCGGCTGCTGATCGACGACGGCCGGGTCGCCGTCGAGGTCAGCGACGTCACCGGCAACGACATCCGCGTCCTGGTCACCGAGGGCGGCCCGGTCTCCAACAACAAGGGCGTCTCGCTGCCCAACGTGGCGGTCAGCGTCCCGGCCATGTCCGAGAAGGACGCGGAGGACCTGCGCTTCGCCCTCGGCCTGGGGGTCGACCTGATCGCGCTCTCCTTCGTCCGCTCGGCCGACGACATCAAGCTCGTGCACGGGATCATGGCCGAGGAGGGCGTGCACCGCCCGGTGCTGGCCAAGGTCGAGAAGCCCGAGGCGGTGGACCATCTCGAGGCGATCGTGCTGGCCTTCGACGGCGTCATGGTCGCCCGCGGCGACCTGGGCGTCGAGCTCCCGCTGGACCAGGTGCCGCTGGTGCAGAAGCGCGCCGTGCAGCTCTGCCGGGAGAACGCCAAGCCGGTCATCGTGGCCACCCAGATGCTCGACTCCATGATCGAAAATTCCCGCCCGACCCGCGCCGAGGCCTCCGACGTCGCCAACGCGGTGCTCGACGGCGCGGACGCGGTGATGCTCTCCGGCGAGACCAGCGTCGGCAAGTACCCGGTGCTCACCGTCAGCACCATGGCGAAGATCATCACCACCACCGAGTCCGGCTCGATCGGGGTGCCCCGACTCCAGCACGACCCGCGTACCCACGGCGGCGCGCTCACCGTCGCGGCCTCCTCGATCGCCCGGGCCATCGGCGCCAAGGCGCTGGTCGCCTTCTCGCAGACCGGCGACACCGTCAAGCGGCTCTCCCGGCTGCACTGCGACCTGCCGCTGCTGGCCTTCACCCCGGTGCCCGAGGTGCGCAACCAGCTCGCGCTCTGCTGGGGCGTGGAGACCTTCCTGATGCCGTTCGTCGAGCACACCGACGACATGTTCCGCCAGGTCGACCAGGCGCTGCTCGGCCTCAACCGGGCCAACCCCGGCGACTACGTGGTGATCGTGGCGGGCAGCCCGCCCGGCACCCCCGGCTCCACCAACACCCTGCGGGTGCACCAGCTCGGCTCGCTGGTCGACGCGGCCTCCGCGCGGGCCCTGCAGTGACCGAGCGCCAGGTGGCCGGACAGGCCGCGGTCGACCAGTTGCTGGAGGTCCTCGACCTCGACAACACCGGCGAGATGACCTTCCGGGGGATGAGCCCGCCGGTCGGCCCGCAGCGGGTGTACGGCGGGCAGGTCGCCGGCCAGGCCCTGGTGGCCGCCGGTCGTACCGTCGACCCGGAACGCTTCGTGCACTCGCTGCACGGCTACTTCGTGCGCCCGGGCGACCCGGTGGAGCCGATCGAGTACCAGGTGGAGAACGTCCGAGACGGCCGCTCCTTCTCGGTGCGCCGCTCGGTCGCCCTCCAGCACGGCAAGCCGATCTTCTTCATGTCGGCCTCCTTCCAGCGGCAGGAGGAGGGCCTGGACCACCAGGCCCCCACCCCGCCGGACGTGCCCGGGCCGGAAGACGTGCCCACCATGACCGACCGGCTCTCCCGCTATCCCGAGCGGCTCGGCATCTGGGGGCAGATCCCGCGCCCGATAGACGTCCGCTACGTCGGCGAGCCCGGCTGGGTACGCCCCGGCGACCGCCCCGCCGACCCGTACCAGCGGGTCTGGATGCGCATCGACGGCAAGCTGCCGGACGACCCGCTGCTGCACGCGTGCGCCCTGACGTACGCCTCCGACCTGACCCTGCTGGACTCGGTGCTCTCGGTGCACGGCGAGGTCTGGGGCCCGGGCGGCGTGGTCGGAGCGAGCCTCGACCACGCGCTGTGGTTCCACCGGTCGTTCCGGGCCGACGAGTGGTTCCTCTACGACTGCTGGAGCCCGTCGGCCTCCGGCGCCCGTGGGCTGGCCACCGGCCGGATGTTCACCACCGACGGCCGGCACATCGCCAGCGCCGTGCAGGAGGGCCTGCTCCGCCGCGTCGGCGAGTGATCAAAAAGGTGAGGGGCGGCAGGCCGGGCGGCTGACCTGCCGACTAACCTTGCGGTCATGCGCCTCTCCGCCCGGGTCGACTATGCCCTCCGTGCCGCCGCCGAGCTGGCCTCGGTCGCCGACGGCGCGAATGTGGGGCGGTCCCGGCCGGTCACCGCCGAGCAGATCGCCCGGGCCCAGGAGATCCCACCGAAGTTCCTGGAGAGCATCCTGCTCCAGCTGCGCCGGGGCGGCATCGTGCACGCCCAGCGCGGGCCCGAGGGCGGCTACTGGCTGGCCCGACCGGCCGCGGAGATCTCCCTGGCCGAGGTGATCCGGGTCATCGACGGGCCGCTGGCCCACGTGCGCGGGCAGCGCCCCGAGGACTTGGGCTACCACGGCGCGGCCCGGGCGTTGCAGGAGGTCTGGATCGCGCTGCGGGCCAGCGAGCGGGAGATCCTGGAACAGGTGAGCATCGCCGACGTGGCCGCCGGGGAGCTGCCGGGCCGGATCACCGAGCTGGCCGCCGACCCCCGCGCCTGGAGCTGAGCCGGCCGCACCGTCCGAGGCCGTCCCACCCACCGATAGGGGGCTTGACCAAGCCCCCGTCGTGCCGCATTGTCGACCAAGTCGATAGGAGATGCCGAAAAGTTCGGAGGGGCGCGCGTGCGCAAGCTTCTGGTCCTCGCCCTGGTCGGGCTGGCCGCCCAGCTCGTCGACGGGGCGCTCGGCATGGCGTACGGGTTGACCTCGTCCACCCTGCTGCTCTTCGCCGGCGTCGCCCCGGCCGCCGCCTCCGCCTCGGTGCACCTGGCCGAGATCGGTACCACGCTCGCCGCCGGTGTCGCGCACTGGCGTTTCGGCAACGTCGACTGGCGGGTGGTCGCCCGGATCGCCGTCCCCGGCGCACTCGGCGCCTTCGCCGGGGCCACCGTCCTCAGCGCCATCTCCACCGAGTCGGCCGCGCCGTGGATGGCGGGCATCCTCTTCGTGCTCGGCGCGTACCTGCTGGTCCGCTTCTCCCGGCCGCTGCGTCCGCGGGCCGGCGCCGGTGGGCTGCGCGGCCGGTTCCTCGGCCCGCTCGGCCTGGTCGCCGGCTTCGTCGACGCCACCGGCGGCGGGGGATGGGGCCCGGTGGCCACGCCCGCGCTGCTGGTCTCCGGCCGGCTGGAGCCACGCAAGGTGATCGGCTCCGTCGACACCGCCGAGTTCGTGGTCGCCGGCGCGGCCAGCATCGGCTTCCTGATCGGCCTGGGCAGCCAGGGCTTCCTGCTGCCCACTGTGGGCGCGTTGCTGGTCGGCGGCCTGATCGCCGCGCCGGTCGCCGCCTGGCTGGTGCGCATCGCCCCGGCCCAACTGCTCGGCGCGACCATCGGCGGCGTGATCGTGCTGACCAACGCCCGCACCCTGATGCGCGCCGGCGAGCTGGGCGGCGCCGCCCGCCCGGCGGTATACGCGCTGCTCGCCGTCGGCTGGGCGGTCGCGCTGGCGCTGGCGGTGCGCGCGCTGCGCCGTACCCGCCGGGCCCGGACCACCGTCGACGCCGCGCTGTCCGCGACCGCCCAACCCGCGACCGGGCCGACCGCCCGGGCGGTGACCGCGCCGGCCAAGGCCGGGGAGAAGGCGGCCGTCGCGCCGGTCGAGGCCGTGCCCCGGCTCGCCGCCGCCGACCGCTGACCACCCACGGGTACGCCGTAAGCCCACACCCCGTTGCCTGCCCGGGGCGGTGACGCGGTGTGAGGTCGGGAGGGGCGACACGACGATGAGCGTGATACCTCAGAGGTATCGAAATACCTCCGAGGTATCACGCTCGCGCGGTGATCCGGCCCCGGCGACGGCGGGCGACGACGGGGGGTGCCGGCGGGCCGGCGGAGTCAGCCGGCGAGCACGTCGCTCGCCGCGGACGCCAGCAGCTCCCACGCCTCGTCGACGTGCTCCTCGGCGGTCAATGGCGAGCCGACCGCCAGGCGCAGCGTGTACCGCCCGCCGACCCGGGTGTGCGTCAGGTGCACCCGCCCGGTGCCGTTGACCCGCTCCAGCAGCGCGGCGCTCGCCTCGTCGCCGGCCCGCAGCCGGAAGCAGACCAGCGAGAACGGGTGCGGCGCGGCGAGGTCGAACCGGTCGTCGGCCGCCACCCGGCGGGCGAACCGGTCGGCCAGCGCGACGCCCGTGCGGATGTGCGCCCGCAGCCCCTCGACGCCGTACCAGCGCAGCACGAACCAGAGCTTCAGCGCCCGGAAGCGCCGTCCCAGCGGCACCTGCCAGTCCCGGTAGTCGATCACCGCGCCGGACTCCGTGGCGGCGTTGCGCAGGAACTCCGGCATCACCGTCAACGCCTCGATCAGCTCGCCCCGGTCGGCCACCCAGAACGCGTCGCAGTCGAAGCCGGTGAGCAGCCACTTGTGCGGGTCGAAGCAGTACGAATCGGCGTGCTCCAGCCCGGCGTGCGACCAGCGCAGCTCCGGGCAGACCGCTGCCGCCCCCGCGTACGCGGCGTCGACGTGCAGCCAGACGCCGTACTCGGCGCAGATCGCGCCGATCTCGGCCAGCGGGTCCACGGCGGTGGTGGAGGTCGTCCCGATGGTGGCCACCACGATCGCCGGTACGTCCCCGGCGGCCCGGTCGGCCTCGATCGCCGCCCGCAGCGCCGTCGGGCGCATCGCCAGCGTCTCCGGATCCACCTCGATCGGGCGGACCCCGTCCTCGCCCAGCCCGGCGATCCGCGCCGCCTTCTCGATGGAGGAGTGCCCCTGCGTGGAGGTGTACGCCCGGTACCGGCGGTCGATGCCCACCGCGCGCCACCGGCCGCCGCTGGCCCGGTGCAGCGCCCCGAGGGTGGCGACCAGCGTGGCCGAGGAGGCCGAGTCCTGGATCACGCCGCCGCCCGGGCCGGTGGAGCGGAACCGTTCCGGCAGGTCCATGATCCCGGCGAGCCAGTCCAGCATCACCGTCTCCAGCTCGGTGCAGGCCGGGCCGGTGGCCCAGAGCATGCCCTGCACGCCGAGCCCGGAGCTGACCAGGTCGCCGAGCACGCTGGGGCCGGAGGTGTTGGCCGGGAAGTAGCCGAAGAACCCGGGGTGCTGCCAGTGGGTCAGCCGGGGAGTGATCAGGGTGTCCAGGTCGGCGAGCAGGGCCTCGACCGGCTCGCCGTGCTCGGGCGGGCTCGCGGGCAGCGCCGCCGCCACCGCGCCGGGCGGGTCCTGCGAGGTGACCGGACGCTTCCCGAGCGTCGTCCAGTAGTCGGCGATCCAGTCCACCACCGCGTACCCGGCGCGGCGGAACTCGTCCGGGTCCATGTGCTCAGCCATCCGACGAGTCGACCAAACCGATCCGGCGCGGGCAAGGGGCGAGCGGCGGCCGTTGCAGGCGGGAAAGCCATCGGCGACGGCATGGGCACCCCGCCCACGCCGGACATCTACCTGCGCTGAGGCCGTCGCCTTGATCTGGTAGGCACCGGGTCGCCAGCCGCGGAATCCGCACAACTGGCGACCCGGTGCTCCACACCGCAGCACCCCCGACCCGTCCCGACCGGGAGTGCCGTACCACCACCGATCACCAAGTTAGGCGCGGCACGCGACGGTGGGGTGACGTGGGTATGAAGAGCGTGTTTCAGGCATTCCGCGTGAGTCCGCCGGCCACCTCGCCGGCGACCAGCTCGAAGGAACGCACCCGGTCGGCCACGTCGTACACCATCGTGGTGATCATCAGCTCGTCCGCGCCGGTGCGCGCCAGCAGGTCGCCGAGCTGCCGGCGGACCGTCTCCGGCGAACCCATCGCCTGCCCGTCCCGGCGCTGCCGCACGAAATCCCGCTCGAACTCGTTGTACGGGTACGCCGCCGCCTCCTCGGGCGTGGCGAGGGGCTCCGGCCGCCCCGAGCGCAGCTTCAGAAACGACAGCGCGCTCGGCCCGGCCAGCCACTCGGCTCGCTCGTCGGTCTCGGCGCACACCACGTTGACCGCCACCATCGCGTACGGCTGCTCCAGCCAGCGCGACGGGCGGAAGTTCTGCCGGTAGAGCTGCAACGCGGGCAGGGTGTTCTGCGCGCTGAAGTGGTGCGCGAACGAGAACGGCAACCCGAGCAGCCCGGCCAGCTGGGCGCTGAAGCCGCTGGACCCGAGCAGCCAGACCGCGGGGGACTGGCCGAGCCCCGGGGTGGCGGTGATCTGCCCCGGCTCGTCGCCGCTGAAGTAGTTCATCAGGTCCGCCAGCTCGCGGGGGAAGCCCTCCGCCGACAGCCCTTCCATCGTCCGGCGCAGCGCCAGCGCGGTCACCTGGTCGGTGCCCGGCGCGCGGCCGATGCCCAGGTCGATCCGGCCCGGGTGCAGGGCCTCCAGGGTGCCGAACTGTTCGGCGACCACCAGCGGCGCGTGGTTGGGCAGCATCACCCCGCCGGAGCCCAGCCGGATCGTCGAGGTGTGCGCCGCCAGGTGCGCCAGCAGCACCGCCGGCGCGGAGCTGGCGATCGCCGGCATGTTGTGGTGCTCGGCCACCCAGAACCGCTGGTAGCCCAGCTCCTCGGTGCGGCGGGCCAGCTCGGTGGTGGCCCGCAGGGCCTCCCCGGCGGACGCCCCACGGGCGACGGGCGCAAGATCAAGAACAGACATCGGTACGTTGATCACGGCTGTGGCCAACTCGCCGCGCGCCGGATTTGTTCCCCTCGTCGGATACGGGTGACCCGGTCCATTCCGTGGGCACCCGCCGGTCAGCCCATGCCGCGTGCCTGCTCGAAGATCAGACTGGTCTGGGTGTGCTGCACCGCCGGGTCCACCGCCAGGTGGTCGAGCACGAAGTCGCGCAGCGCGTCCCCGGACGCCGCCCGCACGTGCAGCACGTAGTCCTCCGCGCCGGCCACGTGGAACACCGACACCACCCCCGGGAGTCGGACCGACCGGGCCCGGAAGGCGTCCACCGCGGCCCGCTCGTGCGCGGTCAGCCGGACCGACACCAGCGCCTGCAACGGCAACCCCACCGCGGCCGGGTCCACCTCCGCGTGGAAACCGCGGATCGCCCCGCAGTCGCGCAGCGCGCGGGTCCGGGTGAGGCAGGTCGAGGGCGCCACCCCCACCCGCTCGGCGAGGGCGTTGTTCGGCAGCCGACCGTCGGCCGCCAGCTCGGTCAGGATCGCTCGGTCGACGTCGTCCAGCGCGGCGAACGGCCGCACATCATTCGGCGCAGGGGGCATGTGAACATCCTTCCGCGAACGCTGCGACAACGAAAGCGACTTCTACAGAATCATCTTCGATCCTATTGCCCAGAGACGGCCTATTGTTCGACGCTTCCGGCATGACGACGGTGGACACCCGGGCCGTGCACGCCGGCCGCGACGATCTCGCAGGCCTCGGCGTCCACGTGCCGCCGATCGACCTCTCCACCACCAACCCGCTGCCCTCGGTAGAGGGCGGCGGCGACGCGTACGAGCTGCTCGCCACCGGCGGCACCCTCCCGGCCGGCGCCAGCGCCGTCTACCAGCGGCTCTGGAACCCCACCGTGGCCCGCTTCGAGACCGCCCTGGCCGAGCTGGAAGGCACCGCCGCGGCCGTCGCCTTCGCCAGCGGCATGGCCGCCCTCACCGCCGCGCTGCTCGCCGCCACCCGGGACGGCAAGCGGCACATCGTCGCCGTCCGCCCCCTCTACGGCGGCACCGACCACGTGCTCGCCACCGGACTGCTCGGCACCGAGGTCACCTGGGCCCGCCCCGACGAGATCGCCGCCGCCATCCGCCCCGACACCGCCCTGGTGATCGTCGAGACGCCCGCCAACCCCACCCTCGACCTGGTCGACATCGCCGCGCTCGCCACCGCCGCCGGCGACGTCCCGCTGCTCGTCGACAACACCGTCGCCACGCCCGTGCTCCAGCAGCCCGCCCGGCACGGCGCCGCGCTCGTCCTGCACAGCGCCACCAAGAGCATCGGCGGCCACGGCGACGTGCTCGCCGGCGTCGTCGCCTGCGACGCCGACTGGGCCGCCCGACTGCGCCAGGTACGCGCCGTCACCGGGGCCGTGCTGCACCCGCTCGGCGCGTACCTGCTGCACCGGGGCCTGCAGACGCTGCCGCTGCGGGTCCGCGCCCAGCAGGCCGGCGCGGAGAAGCTCGCCAGCTGGCTCACCGGCCACCCGGCCGTCGTCCGGGTGCACCACCCCTCGGTCCACGACCCGGCCGGCCTGGTCGGCCGCCAGATGTCCGGCACCGGCAGCCTGCTCGCCTTCGAGGTACGCGGTGGCGCGCCCGCCGCCGCGGCCGTCGCCGGCGCCTGCGAACTGATCACCCACGCGGTGTCGCTCGGCGGGGTGGACACCCTGATCCAGCACCCGGCCTCGCTCACCCACCGGCCGGTGGCGGGGGAGGCCAAGCCGGGCGGCGGGCTGCTGCGGATCTCCGTCGGGCTGGAGGACCCGGAGGACCTGCGGGCCGACCTGGAGCGGGCGCTCGGGGTGATCTGACCGGCGCTCGCCGTGCCTGTCGCGCTCGTCGCGCCTGCCCTGTTCGACCCCTACTTCGCCTGGGGTTCGTTATGTCGGGCTCATGACTTCGGGCCGACGTGCCGGTCGAGGGCCGCGACCGCCTCTCGTCGGGCGACGGACAGGGAGTTGCGGCGGTTCATCCTCCAGGCGATGCCGAGCAGGTCGAGGGACCACTGGCAGAGGCCCATGATGTCGGCGGACTCGTTGGTGAACATGTAGCGCGGGTAGACGTAGGCCTTGCCGCGGACGGTGAGCCGGTTCGAGAAGCGTGAGCCGTCGGAGTGGAAGAGGCCGCGGAGAAAGGCGCCGGCCTGCCCCTCGATGATCCCGCGTTGCCAGTCGGCCAGGACGATCGGCCGCTCGTGCTTCTTGCCCGGCCCGTGCTGGGGCAGCAGGCACGGCCAGTGCTTGCCGTAGCTCTGCACGTTGACACAACCCTGCTGCCGGACGCGCTGAACCTTGGTTGCCAGCACCGATCGCATGGCCGCGTCGCAGGCACTGATCAGGTCGGGCCAGGCGTTGCTGCACGAGATCCTCAGCACCGGTACTCGAGCCGAGGTGACCAGGTGACCGTCACCGAGGTACAGGCCCAGGAGGTAGCTGTAGGCGGCAGGATCTGTCGGATTGTCGACGCCGGGCTGGCAGCGGAAGCAGCGCAGAGCCGTCCCGTGGACGACAGGCTGGGGCCGGTCTCGGCACCAGTGCCACACGGTCGGATACGAGAGCCCGACACCCCGGGCGGTATCAGCGATGGTTGCGCCGGAGAGGTAGAGCTCTCGCGCGCGTGCGCGCAACTCGGGTGGGTGCATACGGGCATTTTCGAACGCCCGTACGACACTATCGGTGCCCCCGGTGGGATTCGAACCCACACTTTATGGATTTTGAATCCATCGTCTCTGCCGTTGGACTACAGGGGCCTTCGGTTTCTCGGCCTGCACAGGTTACCCATTACGCTAAGGGCGGCGACACCCGGCACGGCGGGTGTCGAGCACAGACTGGTGGGAGTGGCTCGTGGCCGAGACGCAGACGGACGCCGAGCGCAGGCGCGTACTGATCGCCGAGGACGAGGCGCTCATCCGGCTGGACCTGGCCGAGATGCTGGTCGAGGAGGGCTACGAGGTCGTCGGCGAGGCCGGCGACGGCGAGACCGCCGTCCGGCTGGCCGAGGAGCTCAAGCCGGACCTGGTCATCCTCGACATCAAGATGCCGATCATGGACGGGCTGGCCGCCGCCGAGCGGATCGCCGGCGCCCGCATCGCCCCGGTGATCATCCTGACCGCGTTCAGCCAGCGCGACCTGGTGGAGCGGGCCCGGGCGGCGGGCGCGATGGCGTACCTGGTGAAGCCCTTCCAGAAGAGCGACCTGGTGCCGGCGGTGGAGATCGCGCTGTCGCGCTACTCGGAGATCGCCGCCCTGGAGTCGGAGGTCGCCGGCCTCACCGACCGGCTGGAGATCCGCAAGACCGTCGAGCGGGCCAAGGGCGCGCTGATGACCACGTACGGGATGACCGAGCCGCAGGCGTTCAAGTGGATCCAGCGCACCGCGATGGACCACCGGATGACCATGAAGGAGGTCGCCGAGCGGATCCTCGCGGAGACCGCCGGCGGCGAGGTCGCCCAGCCGACCGCCTGACACCGGTCGGCCCACCGGGTCCCGGAAACCACCGTTGGTGGTTAGCATCGACGCGTGTCCACTCGGCGCGTACTCGCGGTGCTCGGCGTCCTCGCCGTGCTGCTGGGCGCCTGTGACCCGGCGCCCGCGCCACGCCGTGCCGAGGAGCCGGTCCGCCCGGCGTGGCAGGCGCTGACCCTGCCGGCGCCGCCGGGGCCGCCGGGCCGCGCGCTGCTGCGCGACGCGACCGCCTGCGCGGGCCGCTGGTACGCGGTGGGCGGCGTCGCGGACGCCGCCGGCGGCACCCGGCCGGCCGCCTGGTCGAGCCGGGACGGTACGAACTGGACGGTCGTGCCGATCGCCGCGGATTCCTTCTACGGCAAGCAGAACGTGCTCTATTCGGCCGGTTGCCGCGACGGTGTGCTGGCGGTGATCGGCGCGAAGGTCGGCGGCGCGCACGGCTATCCCCGGGTGAGCACCTGGCGGCAGCGTCCCGACGGTGGGCTGGTCGAGGTGTCCGCCTCGTTCGAGACGTACGGCGGGCCGAAGGCGGTGAACGTGTCCCGCCTGACGGGCGGCCCGGCCGGCTGGCTGATCGTCGGCAACCGGTCCAGCGGCGCGGCGGCCTGGGTGTCGCCGGACGCGGCGGACTTCGCCCTGGTGGAGGGGGTGCCGGAGCTGGCCAGCGACGGGCGCGGGGTCAGCTGGGCGTTCGACGCGGTGGGCGTACCCGGGGGGTGGCTGGCGGTGGGCGGCGTGCTGCCGGCGGGCCGGATCGACCGCGACCCGGTCGCCTGGTCGTCGGCGGACGGCCGCACCTGGCGGCGGACGGCGCTGCCCGGTACCGACCGTTACGAGGAGTTGCAGCGGGTCGTCCTGGTCGACGGCGCGGCGGTGGCGGTCGGGCTGCGGGGCGGGGCGTTCGGCGCCTGGCGGCGCGACGGTGACCGGTGGGCGGCGGTCGGCGGCTTCGGCGGGGCGGCGCCGTCGCAGGTGCCGTCGGTGGACGGCCTGGTCGCGGCGGGTGGGCGGCTGGTGGCGGCGGTTTCCGACGGGAAGTCCCGTTCGGTCTGGACGTCCGTCGACCGGGGTGGGTCGTGGCGGCGGGTGGAGCTGCCCGGTCCGGTGCCGGCCGGGGCGGATCGGGACGTGGCGCTGGCGGCGGTGGGGAAGCGGCTGTGGATCTTCACCGATGACGGCACCCGGGCGGCGGCGTGGTCCGCGGTGGTGCCCGTCGTGGCCCGCTGACGACAGCCGGCCTGCTTAAGGACCGGTCAGGGATCGGCCTGTTACGGGCTCCGGGGCGATGGCGCACGTCTTCGTAACGGTTTTGCAGACCACGGCCCAAGCCCTTCCCGTGCCGTATGAGTGTGGGTACGCTCCGCCATCACGAGCCGTAACGCAGGGGGCGTCCCTGCCGGGTGGGTGGTGGTGCGGGCTGTGCTGTCGCCGCCTTCTCGGGATAGTCGCCTCTTGCTTCTGGAGGAGGTCAGGAAGCCGTGAGGCGTAGCTATGTACGGGTGCTGGGGGCCGCCGCAATCGCCGCGGCGATGGTCGGCGCCGCGGGTTGCCAGGACTCTGGCGGTGGCAGCGGCACCGCGTCCGGCGACTGCGGTGGCAAGATCGCTATCTTCGGTGCGTTCACCGGTGACAACGCGGGCCTGGTGATCCCGTCGCTGAACGGCGCGAAGCTCGCCGTCAAGCAGTTCAACGAGAAGAACAAGGACTGCAAGGTCACCATGCAGGAGTTCGACACCCAGGGTGACCCTGCGGTGGCGACCCCGTTCGCGAACCAGATCGCCGGTGACAACTCGTTCCTCGGCGTCATCGGTGGGCACTTCTCCGGCGAGTCCGACGCCACCATGCCGATCTACCAGGCCGCCGGCCTGGCCATGGTGAGCCCGTCGGCGACCCGGACCGACCTGACCCAGAAGGGCAACAAGTCCTTCTACCGGGTGGTCGGCAACGACGGCACCCAGGCGGGCGCCGTGGCGACCTACCTCAAGTCGCAGAACGCGGCGAAGGTCTTCGCCATCGACGACGGCAGCGCCTACGGCGCGGGCATCACCGCCGAGCTGGGCAAGAACCTGCAGCTCGCCGGCACCGACAAGATCCAGGAGAAGCAGTCGCAGTTCGACGCGACGATCTCCAAGATCAAGGCGGCCCAGGCGGACTTCGTCTTCTACGGCGGTTACACCCGTGAGGCGGCCCCGCTGGTCAAGCAGATGCGCGCGGCCGGTGTCCAGGCCAAGTTCGTCGGCCCGGACGGTCTGTACGACCCGGCGTTCCCGCAGGGCGCGTCGGGTGGCGCCGAGGGCGCCATCATCACCTGCCCCTGCCTCCCGGCCGACAAGGCTGGCGGCACCTTCTCCGCCGACTACCAGAAGGAGTTCGGCCAGGCGCCGGGTTCCTACGGCGCTGAGGGCTTCGACGCGGCCCAGATCTACCTGGACGCGTTCAAGGACGGCAAGAAGAGCCGGGCCGACATCCTCGCCTACGTGAAGTCCTACGACAAGCAGGGCGTCTCGAAGTACATCAAGTTCGACGACAAGGGCGATGTCGACCCGTCGAAGGTCGTCATCTGGGCGTACCAGATCAAGGGCACGGAGATCACTGCTCTGCAGGAGCTCAAGCTCAGCTGACGTCATGGCACTGGAGTGCGGCCGGGGTGTCGTCCCCGGCCGCACTCGATGCAAGGAGACCCCGGTGAATTTCGACGAACTCTTCGGCCACCTCGGCCAGCACACCGTCGACGGGTTGTCCAAGGGGGCGATCTACGCCCTGATCGCCCTGGGCTACACCCTCGTCTACGGCGTACTGCGACTGATCAACTTCGCCCACTCCGAGGTCTTCATGGTCGGCACCTTCGCGGTGCTGGGCGTGTGGACCGCCTTCGGGGTGGAAAATAACCCGCCGGCCGGCCAGGCCATCCTCTTCCTGGTGCTCGGTCTGATCGCCGCGGCGGTCGCCTCAGGCGGCACGGCCCTGGCGATCGAGCGGATCGCGTACCGCCCGCTGCGGCGCAAGAACGCGCCGCCGCTGATCTTCCTGATCACCGCGATCGGCCTCTCCCTGGTGCTGGTCGAGGTCTTCGGTCTGCTCCTGCCCGACGTGGCGGGCGGCGCGCTGCCGTCGCTGTTCGGCCGGGCCCGGCAGATCGTCGGCATGCCGACGATCATCAAGCAGGAGACCCTGTTCGAGATCGGCAACACCGCCATCACCAACATCCAGGTGATCGTCTTCGTCTCCGCCGTGGTGATGATGGCCCTGCTCGACTGGTTCATCAACCGCACCCGCTACGGCCGGGGCGTGCGGGCGGTGGCGCAGAACCCGGAGACGGCCGCGCTGATGGGCGTCAACCAGGAGCGCGTGATCATGCTGATCTTCGTGCTGGGCGGGATCATGGCCGGCGCGGCCGCGCTGCTGTGGAGCATGCGCTTCGGCTTCACCCAGAACAGCATCGGTTTCGTGCTCGGCCTCAAGGCGTTCACGGCCGCGGTGCTGGGCGGTATCGGCAACCTGCGGGGCGCGCTGGTGGGTGGCCTGTTCCTCGGCATCGTCGAGGTCTACGGCGCCACGCTCTTCGCCTCCAACTGGGAGGACGTCATCGCATTCATCGTCCTCATCGTGGTGCTGATGTTCCGCCCGACCGGCCTGTTGGGTGAGTCGCTCGGGAGGGCCCGCGCATGATCGACAAGATCCGGAACGCAGACCGCCGTCGGGTCACCATGCTGACCTCCGTCGGTGACCGATTCAGGGCGCTGCCGAAGTGGCAGCAGGTCGCGGCGCTGGTCGCCATGGTGGCGTTCCTCTACTACCTGCCGTTGCTCGGCATCCCCGGCCTGACCTGGCTGCGCACCGACTCGATCGCCGGTGGCAACAACTGGGCCGGCGTGCTCTTCGTCTGCGCCATCTACGTGCTGGTCGCGATCGGTCTGAACGTGGTGGTCGGCCTGGCCGGCCTGCTCGACCTCGGCTACATCGGCTTCTTCGCCGTCGGCGCGTACAGCGTGGCGCTGTTCGGCTCGGTGAACTCGCCGGTGGTGAAGGCGATCCAGAACAAGTTCGACCTGCCGCCGACCTGGGCGGTGACGTGGGCGATCTGTCTGCTCATCGCGATCGTGCTGACCATGGTCTTCGGGGTGCTGCTGGGCTGGCCGACGCTGCGGCTGCGCGGTGACTACCTGGCGATCGTCACGCTGGGCTTCGGCGAGATCATCCGCATCGTGGCCCGCAACGCCAACGGGGTGACCAACGGCCCGCAGGGCATCTCCGCGATCCCGGGCCCGGAGGGTCCGCCGGCGGCGGAGAACGAGTGGTTCGGCCTGATCGACGCGAAGCCGTGGTACTGGCTGGCGATCACCGTGGTGCTGCTGATGGTCTTCGCGGTGCGCCGGCTGGAGCGCAGCCGGGTCGGCCGCGCCTGGCTGGCCGTCCGCGAGGACGAGGACGCCGCGGCGGTGATGGGGGTCTACCCGTTCAAGTTCAAGCTGTGGGCGTTCGCCATCGGCGCGGCGCTCGGCGGCCTGTCCGGGTTCCTCTTCGCCAGCCGGAACGCGTTCATCGACCCGACCCAGTTCAACGCGAACCTCTCCATCCTCTTCGTCGCCATGGTCGTGGTCGGCGGCTCGGGGAACATGGTCGGGGTCTCGCTCGGTGCGGTGCTGCTGGCCTACCTCCCGGAGCGGTTCCGGGAGATCGCCGACTACCGGTGGCTGGCCTTCGGCCTGGCCATGGTGCTGGTGATGATCCTGCGTCCGCAGGGCCTCGTGCCCAGCCGGCGGCGGGCCCGTGAGCTGAAGGACCGCGCGGCGGAGGCAGAGGAGGCGCCCGCTCATGTCTGACGAGACCACCAGCACCGCCACGCCGAAGATCCCGGCCCAGCCGGGTCCCCGGACGGTGCTGCTCGAAGTCGACGACGTCACGCTCCGCTTCGGCGGCGTGGTCGCCCTCGACAAGATCGATTTTCAGATCTACGAGGGCGAGATCCTCGGCCTGATCGGGCCGAACGGCGCCGGCAAGACCACCAGCTTCAACGTGATGACCGGCGTCTACAAGCCCACCTCGGGCGCGGTCCGGTTCCGCGGCGAGCGGGTCACCGGGCGCAAGCCGCACCAGATCAGCCGGATGGGCATCTCGCGGACGTTCCAGAACATCCGCCTGTTCCCGGAGATGACCGCGCTGGAGAACGTCATGGTCGGGACCGACTCCCGGCACAAGACCAGCGTGCCCGGGGCGCTGTTCCGGCTGCCCCGGTTCAAGCCGAAGCCGCACGAGGTCCCGCAGGTCACCGCTCCGGACGGCATCAAGCGGACCTGGCAGCAGGTGCGCCGGTCGTGCGCGCAGACCTTCGGGTTGTCGCGGCACATCCTGGAGGAGCGGGCCGCCGAGGCCAAGGCGCTGGAGCTGCTGCGCTTCGTCGGGATCGCCGACCGGGCCAACGACGAGGCCCGCAACCTGCCCTACGGCTACCAGCGTCGGCTGGAGATCGCCCGGGCGCTGGCCACCGAGCCGAAGCTGATCTGCCTGGACGAGCCGGCCGCCGGCTTCAACCCGGCGGAGAAGGAGGAACTACTCACCCTGATTCGGAAGATCCGCGACATGGGGCTGACCGTGCTGCTCATCGAGCACGACATGCGCCTGGTCATGGGGGTCACCGACCGGATCGTGGTGCTGGAGTTCGGCCGCAAGATCGCCGAAGGGGCGCCCGCCGAGGTCAGTCGGGACCCGAAGGTGATCGCCGCATACCTGGGGGAGTCCGCCGATGACGCTGCTTGAGCTGGAGAACATTAGCGTCGCGTACGGCCGCATCGAGGCCCTGCACGGCATCAGCCTGACCGTCAACGAGGGCGAGGTGGTGGCCCTGATCGGCGCGAACGGCGCCGGCAAGACCACCACCATGCGGGCCATCTCCGGGACCCGGGCGCTGTCCGGTGGCCGGATCACCTTCAACGGCGAGGACATCAGTAAGCTCCGGGCCGACCTGCGGGTCGTCCGGGGGCTGTGCCAGTCGCCCGAGGGTCGGCAGATCTTCCCCGGCATGACGGTGATGGAGAACCTGGACATGGGGGCGTACACCCGGCGGGACTCCGCCGGCATCGCCGCCGACCTGGACCGGGTGCTGACCCTCTTCCCGCGGCTGGCCGAGCGCCGCAAGCAGGCCGGCGGCACGCTCTCCGGCGGTGAGCAGCAGATGCTCGCCGTCGGCCGGGCGCTGATGAGCCGCCCGAAGCTGCTGCTGCTCGACGAGCCGTCGATGGGTCTGGCCCCGATGGTCATCCGGCAGATCTTCGACATCATCACGGAGATCAACCAGCAGGGCACCACGATCCTGCTGGTGGAGCAGAACGCCCAGCAGGCGCTCTCCCGGGCGCACCGGGGCTACGTGCTGGAGACCGGTCGGATCGTGAAGGAGGGGTCCGGTCAGGACCTGCTCACCGACCCGGCGGTCAAGGAGGCGTACCTCGGCGTGGCCTGAGCCGCGTCGTAGCGTCGGCGGCCGTCCGTCCCCCAGGGGGCGGGCGGCCGTCCGGCGTCTGCCCGGATGTCGGTTTCCCTCCTGCGGGCGCGGTGCCGCCGGCCGGAGATGTCGGGCGTTGCGACTAGAGTCGCTGCCGTGACAGCTACGACCCCGCGCCTGCTCCTCGTCGACGGACACTCGATGGCATACCGGGCTTTCCACGCCCTGCCGGTGGAGAACTTCTCCACCACGACCGGGCAGCCGACCAACGCGGTCTACGGCTTCACCTCGATGCTGATCAACGTGCTCCGCGATGAGCAGCCGACGCACATCGTCGTCGCCTTCGACGTCTCCCGCCGCTCCTTCCGCACCGAGAAGTACGCCGAGTACAAGGCCGGCCGCAAGGAGACCCCGACCGACTTCAAGGGCCAGGTCAGCCTGATCAAGGAGGTCCTCGACGCGCTGCGCGTCCCGGTGGTGGAGAAGGAGGGCTACGAGGCCGACGACGTCATCGCCACCCTCGCCTGCCAGGCCCGCGACCAGGGCATGGAGGTGCTGATCAGCAGCGGCGACCGGGACGCCCTCCAGCTCGTCGGTGAGCGGGTCACCCTGCTCTACCCGCGCAAGGGCGTCTCCGACCTGGCCCGGATGGACCCGGCCGCCGTCGAGGAGAAGTACGGCGTCGGCCCCGAGCGCTACCGCGACCTGGCCGCGTTGGTCGGCGAGGACAGCGACAACCTCACCGGCGTCGACGGCGTCGGCCCGAAGACCGCCGCCAAGTGGATCAACCTGTACGGCGGCGTCGACGGGGTGGTCGCCAGCGCCGACGCGATCAAGGGCAAGGCCGGCGACAACCTGCGGGCCCAGCTGTCCCGGGTGATCCGCAACTACGAGATCAACTGCCTGGTCTCCGATCTCGACCTGCCGCTGCGCCCCGAGGACGCCCGCTGGACCGGCTGGGACCGGGAGGCCGTGCACCAGGTCTTCGACACCCTCCAGTTCCGCATCCTGCGCGACCGCCTCTACCAGTACCTGGAGGCCGTCGAGCCGGAGGCCGAGGCCGGGTTCGACCTGGCCGGCGAGGTGCTGACCGAGCCGGGCGCGCTGACCGGCTGGCTGGAGACGCACGCCTCGGCCGGCACCCCGGTGGGGCTGGCGGTGAAGCTCGACACCGGCCCGAACCGCCGGCACACCGCCCCGGTCACCGGCATGGCGCTCGCCACCGCCGGCGGCGCGGCGGCCTGGTTCGACCCGGCCGGGCTGGCGCCGGGCGACGAGTCGGCGCTGGCCGGCTGGCTGGCCGACCCGCAGCGCCCCAAGGTGCTGCACGACAGCAAGCCGGCGGTGCTGGCGCTGGCCGCGCACGGCTGGTCGCTGGAGGGCATCGCGCGAGACACCCAGATCGCCGCCTACCTGGCCCGCCCCGACCAGCGTTCCTACGACCTGACCGACCTGGCCCTGCGCTATCTGCACCGCGAGCTGCGGGTCGACGTCCCGGAGACCGGCCAGCTCACCCTCGACGGGCTGGGCGACGAAGGCGTCGTCGAGCAGAACCTCATGCTCCAGGCCCGGGCCACCCTCGACCTGGCCGACGCGATCGACGCGGAGCTGTCCCGCGACGGGGAGCAGCCCAACCGGCTGATGTCCGGGGTGGAGCTGCCGCTGATGCGGGTGCTCGCCGGCATGGAGCGGATCGGCATCGCCGCCGACACGCAGTACCTGTCGGAACTGGAGGCGCACTTCGCCGCCGAGGTGAAGGCCGCGGCGCAGGGCGCGTACGAGGCGGTGGGCCGGGAGTTCAACCTCGGCTCGCCCAAGCAGTTGCAGGAGATCCTCTTCGGCGAGCTGGGCCTGCCCAAGACCAAGAAGATCAAGACCGGCTACACCACGGACGCCGACGCCCTCCAGTGGCTCTACGCGCAGAACCCGCACCCGGTGCTGGAGCACCTGCTGCGCCACCGGGACGTCGCCAAGCTCAAGTCGACCGTGGACGGCCTGCTCAAGTCCGTCTCCGACGACGGGCGCATCCACACCACCTTCAACCAGACGGTGGCGGCGACCGGTCGGCTCTCGTCCACCGAGCCCAACCTGCAGAACATCCCCATCCGCACCGAGGAGGGACGGCGGATCCGCCGGGCCTTCGTGGTGGGGGAGGGCTACGAGTGCCTGCTCACCGCCGACTACAGCCAGATCGAGATGCGGATCATGGCGCACCTGTCGTCGGACGACGCGTTGATCGAGGCGTTCAACTCCGGCCACGACTTCCACGCCGCCACCGCCTCGTCGGTCTTCGACGTGCCGGTCGGCGAGGTCAGCCCCGACCAGCGCCGCAAGATCAAGGCCATGAACTACGGCCTGGCGTACGGGTTGAGCGCGTTCGGTCTCTCCCAGCAGCTCGGCATCAGCGCCGAGGAGGCGCGCGGGCTGATGGAGAACTACTTCGCCGGGTTCGGCGGGGTCCGGGACTACCTGCACGAGGTGGTGGCCCGGGCCCGGCAGGACGGCTACACCTCCACCATCCTCGGTCGCCGGCGTTACCTCCCCGACCTGGTCAGCGACAACCGGCAGCGCCGGGACATGGCCGAGCGGATGGCGCTCAACGCCCCGATCCAGGGCTCCGCGGCCGACATCATCAAGGTCGCCATGCTGCACGTCGACACCGCACTGCGCGACGCCGGGCTGCGCTCGCGGATGCTGCTCCAGGTGCACGACGAGCTGGTCTTCGAGGTGGCCCCGGGCGAGCGGGAGGAGCTGGAGGCGCTGGTGCGCCGGGAGATGGGTGCGGCGTACCCGCTGTCGGTGCCGCTGGAGGTGTCGGTCGGCGAGGGACGGGACTGGAACAGCGCCGACCACTGACCGGGCCTCGGCCGGGCCGGGTCCGTCGGGCCGCGAGGCGGCGCCTCGCGGCCTCGGGAACCCCGCTCCGGGCACCGGGTCCGGCGGAAGGGCGCGGGTCAGCGTCCGGGTCCCCGGCGCTCCTTCGGCGGGGTGCCGTGCCGCTCGAGGGCCCGCCGGGACGGGCCGCCCGGGGGCGGCAGCGGACCCTTGAGGGGGTCGTGGCCCCAGTTCATCAGGGACCAGCGCCACTTGGTGTCGCGCACCTCGCCGGAGGGGCGCTGGGCCATGTGCCGGCGGACGTAGCCGACCACCTTGCGCATGTGCTTGTAGTCGCCCTCGGACAGGTCGCCGCGCTTGCGCCGCAACAGGTCGATGATCTTCCGGCCGGATTCGTGCCCCACCGACTCGCCGCCCCCGGAGCGGCCGCCCTTGTGCCAGCCGACCCGCTTCGACTCGTCGGTCTCCAGCCAGGAGGAGATCTCGCCGGGCTTCATGTTCACCGCCTCGGCGAACTCCTGGTACGTCTCCCGGCCGTCGTCACCTCTGCTCATGACGCAACGCCTCCGGTCGGTGGGCCACGTCGCGGCCCGAGTCGTCGTTGCGGATCCGGTACTGCGGCTCGTCCTCCGTCGCGTTGACAGCGTGCCCGCGTACGTGCGTCCGATCGATCAGCTTCTCCTTGACCACGCCGTACGCCCGGCCGCTGTGACTGGCCCAGGAGACGTGGTCACCCTCGCGGAATTCCCTCTGCTCGGCCATGCCGGGCGGGTACCCGCCGTCGATGCCCCGAAACGACGCCCCCTGGCGTGCGGCGTGGTCAGCCGGCGGGCTTGTCGGTGACGAAGATGGCGGTGCCGGGGAAGAGCCGCCCGCGCAGGGGGCTCCACTGCCCCCAGATCCCCTCGTGCCCCGCCGGCCACTCCGGCTCCACCAGATCCAGCAGCCGGAACCCCGCGCCGACCAGCTCGCGGATCCGATCGCCGAGGGTGCGGTGCTGCTCGACGTAGGTGGCCACGCCCGAGTCATCCTGCTCGACGTAGGGGGAGCGGTCGAAGTACGAGTGCACGGCGGTGAGCCCGCCCTCGCCCGGGTCGTCCAGGAAGATCCAGCGCATCGGGTGGGTCACCGAGAACACCCACCGGCCGCCCGGACGCAGCACCCGGTGCACCTCGGCCATCAGCGCGGCCGAGTCGTCGACGAAGGGGATCGCGCCGAAGGCGGTGCAGGCGATGTCGAACGCCCCGTCGGCGAACGGCAGCCCCAACGCGTCGGCCTGCACCAGCGGCACGCGTACCCCGGTGCGGTCGGCCGCCTGCGCGGCGTGCCGCAACATGCCGGCGGAGAGGTCGAAGGCGACCGGCCGGGCGCCCTGGGTGGCCAGCCAGCGGGCGCAGGCCGCGGCGCCGCAGCCCACCTCCAGCACCCGGCGTCCGGCGACGTCACCGAGGAGCCGGGCGTCGGCCTCGCGCAGGCCCTCCGGGCACCAGACGAAGTCCGTGTCGCCGAGGAAGGCGCCGTGCTCGGCCTGGTAGTCGTCGGCGTCGGTGTCCCACCAGCCCCGGTTGGCCCGGCGGGTCTCCGCGTCGCCGACCCGCCGTCGGGTCACCCTGTCGTCGTCCACCCGCTCACGCTAGGCCCTGGCCCGGTCGACGCCGACGGCGACCGGCCGGCGGATTCGACCCCCGATCGGTACGGCAGGCGGTGGCGGGTGAGGGCGGTCTGCGGGCGCCGCGGCGGTGCGCTACCTTCTCTGCGGTGGGACGCCTGTGACGCAGGAGACAGTCGAGACGCTTTTCCACCGAAATCACCGCTTTCGCAGCTGACGAGGTCGCGAGGACATGGGAGGCCTTGCACGCTGTGGTAATGCAGCGGGTAGGCTAGACGATGCGCTCGCGGATCGTGTGCCTCGGCAGGGAGCAGGTGCGCGGTCACCGGAGCCACTAATGATCTTCACTTGGCGATCGTTCGGTGTGCCCCGGAGGCGGATCCGCTGGCGCGAAATGGTCACTGCGACACCACGCCTGCTGTGACAACCCATCCGACCGGAGCAACCGCCCACATGACGAGCAGCATCGAGGCCCCCTCGAGCGCCACCCGGGTCACCCACGACGATCTCGGTTCCGAGGAGGCTTTCCTCGCCGCGATCGACGAGACCATCAAGTACTTCAACGACGGCGACATTGTCGAAGGCACCGTCGTCAAGGTCGATCGGGACGAGGTCCTGCTCGACATCGGCTACAAGACCGAGGGCGTCATTCCCTCTCGGGAGTTGTCGATCAAGCACGACGTGGACCCCGCCGAGGTCGTCTCGGTCGGTGACCACATCGAGGCCCTGGTCCTCCAGAAGGAGGACAAGGAGGGTCGTCTGATCCTCTCCAAGAAGCGGGCGCAGTACGAGCGGGCCTGGGGCACGATCGAGAAGATCAAGGACGAGGACGGCGTCGTCCGCGGCTCTGTCATCGAGGTGGTCAAGGGTGGCCTCATCCTCGACATCGGGCTGCGCGGCTTCCTGCCCGCCTCCCTGGTCGAGATGCGGCGGGTGCGCGACCTGCAGCCGTACGTCGGCCGCGAGCTCGAGGCCAAGATCATCGAGCTGGACAAGAACCGCAACAACGTGGTCCTGTCCCGCCGTGCCTGGCTGGAGCAGACGCAGTCCGAGGTGCGCACCGAGTTCCTCAACAAGCTGCAGAAGGGCCAGGTCCGCAAGGGCGTCGTCTCTTCGATCGTCAACTTCGGCGCGTTCGTCGACCTGGGCGGCGTGGACGGCCTGGTGCACGTCTCCGAGCTGTCCTGGAAGCACATCGACCACCCGTCCGAGGTCGTCGAGGTGGGCCAGGAGGTCGAGGTCGAGGTCCTGGACGTCGACCTGGACCGCGAGCGGGTCTCGCTGTCGCTGAAGGCGACCCAGGAGGACCCGTGGCGGCAGTTCGCCCGCACCCACGCGATCCAGCAGATCGTGCCGGGTAAGGTCACCAAGCTGGTGCCGTTCGGCGCCTTCGTCCGGGTGGACGACGGCATCGAGGGCCTGGTCCACATCTCCGAGCTGGCCGAGCGCCACGTGGAGATCCCGGAGCAGGTCGTGCAGGTCGGCTCCGAGGTCATGGTCAAGGTCATCGACATCGACCTGGAGCGCCGCCGCATCTCGCTGTCGCTCAAGCAGGCCAACGAGGGCTTCGTCGAGGGCGAGGAGCACTTCGACCCGACCCTCTACGGCATGGCCGCGACGTACGACGCCGAGGGCAACTACATCTACCCGGAGGGCTTCGACCCGGAGACGGGCGAGTGGCTCGAGGGGTACGACAAGCAGCGCGAGACCTGGGAGAACCAGTACGCCGAGGCGCGTCAGCGTTGGGAGGCCCACACCAAGCAGGTGCAGACCTCTCGGGCGGCCGACGCCGAGGCCGCTGCCAACCCGGCTCCGGCCGTCACCGGTGGCACCACCACCACGACCACCACGGCCCCGAGCCGTCAGGCCGAGGAGCCGGCCGGCACCCTGGCCACCGACGAGGCGCTCGCCGCTCTGCGGGAGAAGCTCGCCGGCGGCAAGTGACCCGCTGACGACGACGGGCCCCGTTCCCGCGATCCGGTAACCACCGGATCGTCGGGGGCGGGGCCCTCGCGCGTCTCTGGACTGTTCCTCCTCGCCGCTCACGCGGAGCCACGCCTGGCCACGCGCCTGGCCGCGCTGGCCGTCCGCGGCGAAGCTCGGCCGCTCCCGGCCACGCCGTGGCCGGCTGCTGCCGCCCAGGAGCGAATTGATCCACTCCGTTTGCGGCGTGTTGTGGTGTCCCGGGTCCCGGACACCGCCACACGCCGCAAACGGCGGACATCGCCGCCCCCGCCCCCGCGGTTTTGTGGTGGGGGCGGTGATCCGGTTGACTGACCCGGTGCTGATGGTGGGACTGACCGGAGGGATCGGCTCCGGCAAGAGCGCCGTGTCGGCCCGGCTGGCCGAGCGGGGTGCGGTGGTCATCGACGCGGACCGGATCGCCCGTGAGGTGGTCGCCCCCGGCTCCGAAGGGCTGGCGGAGATCGTCGCCGCCTTCGGCGACCGGGTGCTCGACGCCGACGGCGCGCTGGACCGGGCGGCGCTGGGCGCGGTGGTCTTCGGCGACGAGGTGGCCCGCCGCCGGCTGGAGGCGATCACCCATCCCCGAGTGCGGGCGCGTACCGCCGAACTGGCCGCTGCCGCGCCCTCGGACGCGGTGGTGGTCAACGACGTGCCGCTGCTGGTCGAGGTGGGGCTCGCGCCGACGTACCACCTGGTGGTCGTGGTGCAGGCGGCCGTCGCCACCCGGCTGGAGCGACTGGACCGCGACCGGGGGATGCCCCGCGCGGAGGCGGAGCGGCGGATCGCCGCGCAGGCCGACGACGCCCGCCGACGCGCGGCGGCGGACGTGGTGCTCAGCAACGACGGCACCCTCGATGAGCTGCACGCCGCCGTGGACGCCCTCTGGCGGGACCGGTTGCTGCCCTACGAGCGCAACGTCCGAGAGGGCCGGGTGGCCCGCCCGGAGCGGGTCGTGCTGACCGAGCCGGACCCGACCTGGCCCCAGCAGTACGCCCGGCTGGCCGCCCGGATCCGGCACGCCGTCGCCCCGGCGGACCTGCGGGTGGACCACATCGGCTCGACCGCCGTGCCCGGCCTGGCCGCCAAGGACGTGATCGACGTCCAGGTGACCGTGTCGTCGCTCGTCGAGGCGGACGGGCCGCTCGCCGAGCGGCTCGCCCGGGCCGGCTTCCCGCGGCTGCCCGGCGACTGGTGGGACAGCCCCCGCCCGGCCGGCAGCGGGCGGTGGGCCAAGCGGTTCCACGGCAGCGCCGACCCCGGGCGCCCGGCCTATCTGCACCTGCGGGTGGCCGACTCGCCCGGCTGGCGGTACGCCCTGCTGATGCGGGACCACCTGCGCGCCGACCCGGACCAGCGGGCCGCCTACCTGCTGCTGAAGCGGGAGTTGGCGGCCTCGGCGCCGGACAGCGGCGCGTACGCGACGGCCAAGGACCCGTGGTTCGACGAGGAGCACCTGCGGGCCGAGGAGTGGTCCGCGCAGACCGGCTGGCGGCCCTGACCGGTCAGCGGCGGCCCGCCGTGCCGGCCCGCGTCGCCGGCGCCTTCGCGGTGGGCGGTCCGGGCCGGGGCGGCACGATCCCGGCCGGCACCGGCGCCGGGGTGAGGTCGAGTTGGGCCCAGGCGCCCGCCCGGGTGCGCAGCTCCAGCCGGCGTGGCAGGCCGGTGCGGTCCAGCCAGTAGCGCAGCCGCAGGCCCTGGACGCGCAGCTCGACCACGTCCACCACCCGGCCGGCGACCCGGTCGGTGCGCAGCCGCACGGCGGCCGCGGGCCGGGCGGGCGCGGTGTCCGCCCGCAGCGCAGCGTCGATGAGCAGGTCGAGGTCGTCCAACGGGCGGGAGCCGGTCCGCCAGCCGGCCCCGGCCGGTGGTGGCAGCGGCGGGCCGTTGGCGGCCCCGGTGGCGCCGGCGCCCGGTTCGACCGGCACCTCGGCGCGGGCGAAGCCACCCCGGTCGCGCCGCAGCAGGGTGCGCCGGCCGAGGGTGTCCAGCTCGGCCACCGACAGGTACGCCACCCCGCCGGACCAGCTCAGCCACCCCGAGCCGCGCAGGTTGGCGGCGGTGCCGAGCGGGACGGCGACGCTGACCTCGGCACCGGGCTGGGCCCGCAGCCGGGCGGGCATCCGGGCCAGCCGCTCGGCCTCGGTGTCGGTGAGCGCGCGGGGCAGCCCGGGTCGGCCACCCAGCGCGTCGACCGGCCAGATGGTGGGCCGGTCCTTGCGTTCCAGCTCGACGGCGGCCGGCTGTCCGCCGGGCAGCCGTCCCTCCCACCGGTGCAGTCGGGAGTCCCCGTCGACCCACCAGCGGGGGTCGCCGTCGCCGGCCGCCGGCGGGGCGGGCGGACGGGCGGTCGGGTCGGCGGGGGCGGTGGGCCTGGGCAGCGGGGCCTGGAGGACGTCCACCGGCTCGCCGGCGAGGGTTTCTCGTCCCACCCAGCGCCCCGCGCCGTGGCGCAGCGGGTCGGCCGGCTCCGCCCGGTCCGTGCTCAGCCCGAACAGCACGTCGAGCGCCCCGGCGAGTGGCCGGCCGGCGGGCAGGTCGCGCAGTCGCCAGCGGTCCGTCGGCGGTACCAGCGGAGGGGACGCCGGCGTGGGGACCGCGGCGGGGTCGGGGCGGAGCACGACGACCGAGGGCGTCGCCTGCACCAGCCCCCGGTCGGCGCCCGCGCCCGGGCCGCCCACGTCGAGGTAGGCCAGCGGCCGCGCCCAGTCGATCCAGCCGACCAGGTCGGTGCGGGCGGCGCCGGTCCCGATCGTCACCCGGACCCCGGCACGCACGTCGCGGAAGTTGGTGACCCGGGTCGCGGCCAGCCGCTCGGCCTCGGCCGCGGTGAGCGCCCGGGCCGGCTCCCCGGGGGCGGGCGCCCAGCTCAGCAGGCCGGCGACCAGCGCCGCGGCCGAGGCGGCGGCGACCACGCCGAGGGCGGCCAGGGTGGTGCGCCGGCGGGCGGGCTCCTCCGGGGAGCCGGCGACGGCGGCCAGGACCGGCGGGGTGCGTCGCGCGTGCCGGGCGGTGTCGCGCCGGCGCCGGCCCTGGCGACGTCCGGCACCGTGGCCGGTCGAGCCGCGTCCGCCGTTGCCGACGGGGGTACGGGTGGGCGGCCGCGCGGCGACGGGGATGTCGGGGGGCGGACCCGTCGGGGTGGACGGGGGCGGCGGCCGGTCGGGGGAGGTCTCCACGAGTGGTTGAACGCCCGGCGGCGGCGTGGGTGACGAGGGAGACGGTGCCGAGGCAGGGGCGCTCGCGGCGGCCGGTCTGCGCCATGGGCGCGACCACGTCGGGCGCGCACGCCGGCGATGTCCGGGTGCTGCGACCCTCCTGTGCCGGGGGCGGGAGCCCGGTGAGGGCCCGGCCACCTGCCCGGTCGGCCGCCGCGAGCGGCCTACGGTGTTCAGGCTAGCGCGGTGGGATGTGGCCCACAATGGGAATATCGAAGCCGATCACGGACCGCCCGTAGTCGCGACGGAGTGTCGGACCCTCGGCGTACGGTTGGTGTCATGGCGCTCGACATTCCCCGGCTCGACGGCCGCTTCCAGGTCGTCAGCGAGTTCCAGCCGGCCGGCGACCAGCCGGCTGCCATCGACGAGCTTGAGCGTCGGGTCCGGCGCGGCGACCGCAACACCGTGCTGCTCGGCGCGACCGGCACCGGCAAGAGCGCCACCACGGCGTGGCTCGTCGAGCGGCTGCAACGCCCCACCCTGGTGCTCGCGCCCAACAAGACGCTCTGCGCCCAGCTGGCCAAGGAGTTCAGCGAGCTGCTCCCGCACAACGCGGTGGAGTACTTCGTCTCCTACTACGACTACTACCAGCCCGAGGCGTACATCCCGCAGACCGACACCTACATCGAGAAGGACTCCTCGATCAACGAGGAGGTCGAGCGGTTGCGCCACTCGGCCACCATGTCGCTGCTCACCCGCCGGGACGTGATCGTGGTCGCCACGGTCTCCGCCATCTACGGCCTGGGCACCCCGGAGGAATACCTGGACCGCGCGGTCCGGGTCGCCGTGGGGCAGGAGCTCGACCGGGACAAGCTGCTGCGTCGCCTGGTCGACATCCAGTACACCCGCAACGACATGGCCTTCCAGCGGGGCACCTTCCGCGTCCGCGGCGACACCCTGGAGATCATCCCGGCGTACGAGGAGCTGGCGGTCCGGATCGAGCTGTTCGGTGACGAGGTGGAGAAGCTCTACTACCTCAACCCGCTCACCGGCGACGTGGTCCGCGAGGTCGACCAGCTGGTCATCTTCCCGGCCACCCACTACGCGGCCGGCCCGGAGCGGATGGAGCGGGCGATCCGCGACATCGAGACCGAGCTGGGCGAGCGGCTGGCCGAGCTGGAGCGGCAGGGCAAGCTGCTGGAGGCGCAGCGGCTGCGGATGCGCACCACCTACGACATCGAGATGATGCGCCAGGTCGGCTTCTGCTCCGGCATCGAGAACTACTCCATGCACATGGACGGGCGGCTGCCCGGCAGCCCGCCGCACTGCCTGCTCGACTACTTCCCCGACGACTTCCTCACGGTCGTCGACGAGTCGCACGTGACCATCCCGCAGATCGGCGGCATGTACGAGGGCGACGCGTCCCGCAAGCGGATGCTGATCGACCACGGCTTCCGGCTGCCGAGCGCCGCCGACAACCGGCCGCTGCGCTTCGACGAGTTCCTGGAGCGGGTCGGCCAGATGGTCTACCTCTCCGCCACCCCCGGTCCGTGGGAGCTGGAGCAGGCGCAGGGTGAGTTCGTCGAGCAGGTGATCCGCCCGACCGGGCTGGTCGACCCGGAGGTCGTGATCAAGCCGACCAAGGGCCAGATCGACGACCTGATGCACGAGATCAAGCTGCGCACCGAGCGCGACGAGCGGGTGCTGGTCACCACGCTGACCAAGAAGATGGCCGAGGATCTCTCCGACTACCTGCTGGAGAACGGCATCCGGGTGCGCTACCTGCACTCCGAGGTCGACACGCTGCGCCGGGTCGAGCTGCTGCGCGAGCTGCGCAAGGGCGAGTACGACGTGCTGGTCGGCATCAACCTGCTCCGGGAGGGCCTCGACCTGCCCGAGGTGTCCCTGGTCGCGATCCTCGACGCCGACAAGGAGGGCTTCCTGCGCAGCGGCCGGTCGCTGATCCAGACCATCGGCCGCGCCGCCCGTAACGTCTCCGGCCAGGTGCACATGTACGCCGACAAGATCACTCCGTCGATGGCGGACGCGATCGACGAGACCGACCGGCGCCGGGCCAAGCAGATCGCGCACAACGAGGCACACGGCATCAGCCCGGAGCCGCTGCGCAAGAAGATCCACGACATCCTCGACGACATCTACCGCGAGGCGGAGGACACCGAGAACAGCCGGGTCGGCGGGGCGGTGCGCCAGCTCTCCCGGGGCAAGGCCCCGGTCAAGGAGACCCGCAGCCGCAGTCGGGCTGGCGCGGCCGGTCCGTCCCGGGAGGGGATGGCCCGCGCCGATCTGGCGCAGCTCATCCAGGAGCTCAACGACCAGATGCTGGCCGCCGCCCGGGAGCTGCAGTTCGAGCTGGCCGCCCGGATCCGGGACGAGGTCGCCGACCTCAAGAAGGAACTGCGCGGGATGGACGCCGCGGGCGTGAAGTAGGGGGAGCGGGGGATGGGCGGGATCGAGGCCGTCGTCGGTCTGCCCGATCCCCGCCTGCGCCCGTTCGTCGACCGGTACCTCGGCTACCGCGAGCCCGCCCCGCTGCCGCTGGTCCGCCGCGAGGTGGCCGGCGCCTTCGTGGTGCTGGTGCTCGGCTGGGGCGCCCCGCTCGACGTGGTCGACCCGCGGGCGGCCGGGCGCGGGGCGTACGGGGTGGACTCGTTCGTCGCCGGGCCCTTCGACGGCCACTGCACCACCTCGACCCTGGGCGTGGGGCTCGGCGTGCAGTTGGTGCTCACCCCACCGGCGGCCCGCCGGGTCCTCGGCCTGCCGCTGAGCGAGCTGGCCAACCGGGCCGTGCCGGTCGGCGACCTGCCGGACCGGTGGCTGGACAGGCTGCGCTGCCGGCTGGCCGACGCGCCGGACTGGACGCGCCGGTTCGCCCTGCTCGACGCGGCGCTCGGCGCGCGGCTGGCCGGCTCCGCCCCGCTCGATCCGACGCTGGGCCGGGCGTGGCGCCGGCTCGCCGGCACCGGCGGCCGGATCGGCGTCGGTGCGCTCGCCGACGAGCTGGGCTGGAGCAGCCGGCACCTCGCCGTCCGGTTCCGCGCGGAGCTGGGGCTGACGCCCAAGTCGACCGGCCGGCTGCTGCGCTTCCAGCGGGCGTACGCGACGCTGGCCCGCGACCTCATCCCCCGGCCGGGCGCCGATACCCCCGACGGTCCGGGCGGCTGGGCGGAGCTGGCCGCCCGCTGCGGCTACTACGACCAGTCTCACCTGATCCGGGACTTCCGCGAGTTCGCCGGTACGACGCCGGCCGCGCTGGCGCGCCCCGGATCGCTTTCGTCCAATCCCGGCTGACCGGGCCGGCGGCAGACTCGGGCCATGCGAAGCATCTACCCGGTCTTCCGGTATCCCGACGCCCGTGCCGCGATCGACTGGCTCTGCGCGGCGTTCGACTTCCAGGTCCACGAGGTGCACGACGGGCCCGACGGGTCCGTCGCGCACGCCCAACTCGGCTACGGCGGCGATCTGATCATGCTGGCCACCGGGAGCGGTCCCCGGGTCCGGCCGGCCGACGACGACTACGTCGTCTACGTGGCGGTCGACGACGTCGACGCCCATCACGGCCGGGCGAGGGCGGCCGGCGCGGAGATCGTCCGGGAGCCCTTCGACACCGACTACGGCTCCCGCGACTACACCGCCCGCGACCTCGCCGGCAACGTCTGGTCGTTCGGCACGTACCGGCCCTGACCGGTGCGCTCCGCCCGGCGGCGCGGGGGTCGCACCCGACGGGGGCGTCACCGGGCGGTTGCGGTGCGCAAGCAAGGTATTGCCCTGGGTGACGGTCCTGCGTACCCTCCGTCGTGGGGAGGCCGGGATGCCGTTGTCATCGAGTCCTGTCATTCGCCGTGCGCGCCTCGGCGCCGAGTTGCGCCAGCTGCGCAGGCGGGAGGCGCTCACCCTGGAACAGGTGTGTGGGCTGCTGGGCTGGGCCTCCACGTCGAAGCTGTCCCGCATCGAGCTGGGGCAGAGCCGGCCCGACCTCGCCGACGTGCTGGACCTGCTGGACGTCTACCAGGTGCCGTCGCCGCAGCGGGAGGCGCTGATCGTCATCGCCCGGGACGCCGCGACCAGCCGTGGCTGGTGGAAGGCGCTCGGCGAGATGCACGAGCGGCAGCGCACGTACGCCGAGCTGGAGGCGGGGGCGGCGGCCATCGTGGAGTACCAGCCGGCCGTCGTACCCGGTCTGCTCCAGGCCCCCGGGTACGCCCGCCTGCGGGTCCTCGCCGGCCGGCTGCTGCACCCGGACGTCGACGTGGAGGCCGACGTGCGGGCGCGACTGGCCCGCCAGGAGGTGCTGCGCCGCCCCGACCCGCCGCACTACACCGGCCTGCTGGACGAACGGGTCTGCGACCCGGCCGGCGTCCCGGTCGAGATCTGGCAGGAGCAGTTGGCGCACCTGCTCGCCCTGGCCGACCTGCCGAACGTGACGATCCGGGTGGTGCCCCGCACGGCCGCCCCGCCCGGGGCGGTGCACGCGCTGACCGCCTACTCCTGCTACTCCTTCCCCGACCCGGCCGACCCGCGCACCGTGATGCTGGAGGCGCTCACCAACGACGTGCGGCTGGTGACCGACGCGGACGTCGCCCGCTACGAGCGGATGACCGGGTGGCTGTCGGCGGTGGCGTTGAGCGCGGAGGAGACCGCCGCGCTGCTGCGCGACCGGGCCGGCGAGGTCGCCAACGGCGCGCGCCCCGGCGGTGCCGAGGGGGAGGCGGGTCGCTCGGCCGGCGGGTGAGCGCCGCTCAGCGGTGCCGCTGGAAGCCGCCCTCCGAGTCGATCACCTGTCCGGTGATCCAGTCGGCCTCGGGCGAGCAGAGGAAGCGGACCAGCCGGGCGGCGTCGGCCGGGGTGCCCCACCGCCCGCCGGGGAAGAGCCCGGCCACCGCGGCGTGCACGTCCGGCGGGGCGTAGCCGGTGTCGGTGGGCCCGGGGTTGACGCAGTTGACCGTGATGCCGCGCGGCATCAGCAGCGGGGCGAGCTGGGCGGTCAGGTTCTCCACGCCGGCCTTGCTGGCGGCGTACGCCAGCTCACCGGGCATCGGGCCGAGCCGCTGCCCGCTGGAGAAGAGCACCAGCCGGCCGCCCGAGCCGGCGGTGAACGCGGCGGCGAACGCCTCGGCGAGCAGCAGCGTCGCCCGGACGTTGACCAGCAGGTGCCGGTCGATCTCGGTGGCGTCGAGCGCGCCGAGCGGGGTGTGGGTGGAGTACGCGTGCACGGCCACCACCGCGTCGAGCCGGCCGTGCCGGCGAACCGCCTCGGCGACCAGTGCACCGGGCGCGGTCGGGTCGAGCAGGTCGGCCGGGACGTACCCGGCGGCGGCGCCGAGCTCGGCGAGCAGCGCGGGCACGCCGTCGGGGTCGCCGCCGTAGGGCTGGGCGTCGTCGTAGGCCGGCAGCCCGCTGAGCAGCAACCGGTGCCCGTCGGCGGCGAGCAGCCGGGCCACCGCCGCGCCGATGCCGATCCGGCGGCTCACGCCGGTCACCAGGAAGACCCGATCACTCATGATCGACAGTCAACCCGCCGCGCCCCGGTCGGCGCCAGCGGATTGCCGCCGCGCGGCCACCGGACCCGGCGCCCCCGAACGCGTCGGGGCCGGTGTGCCGCGCGTGCGTCGCACGGTAACCGGGGGGTACGACAACGACGGGCGTGGATCCGCCGGATCAGGCCGGGACGTCGACGAAGTGCTCGACCCGGGGCGGGCCGGCGAAGTGCGGGCCGATCAGCGCCCGCCACTTGTCGAACGCCTCGGTGCCCCGGAAGTTCTGCTCGTGCGCCTCGACCGAGTCCCACTCGACCAGCAGCACGAACCGGGTCGGGGTCTCGATGCCCCGGGTCATCCGGACCGACCGGCAGCCCTCGACGCCCGCGAGGATCCCCTGCGCCTGCGCCTGCGCGTAGGCGGCGGCGAACTCGTCCTCGTGTCCGGGCAGTACGTCGATGAGCGCGACCTCAAGCACCATGACCGAAGCCTCGCATGCCCGCCGGTGGGACCGGCGGGGAGGGGTCTTCTCCGTCGGCCGCCCCGGCCCTAGGGTGATCGCTCGGGCCAGGGGAGGGGCGGATCATGCTGGACTGGTTGACCACGGTGGCGTTCACCGCCGGGGGCGTCGGGACGACCTGGGCGGAGCTGCTCGGCTTCGCCACCGGCGTGCTCAACGTCTGGCTGGTCGCCCGGCAGCACATCGTGAACTGGCCGGTGGGCATCGCCAACGTGCTGCTGCTGATGGTGCTGTTCTGGACCGCCGGCCTGTACGCCGACGCCGGCCTCCAGGTCGTCTACGTGCTGCTCGGTCTCTACGGCTGGTACCACTGGCTCTTCGGCGGCGAGCTGCGCAGCCGGCTCACGGTCAGCCGGACGAGCGGCCGGGAGTGGGCCGGGCTGGCGGTCGCCGGGGTGCTGCTCACCGGCGGGCTGTGGGCGCTGCTGGACCGGGCCACCGACTCCACCGTGCCGCTGGCCGACGCGTTCACCACCGCGCTGTCGCTGCTGGCCACCTATGGGCAGACCCGCAAGCTGGTGGAGAGCTGGTGGCTCTGGATCGTGGCCGACCTGGTCTACATCCCGCTCTACGCGTACAAGGGTCTCTGGCTCACCGGCGCGCTCTACCTGGTCTTCCTGGCGCTCTGCGTACTCGGGTTGCGGGCCTGGCGGGCCGACCTGCGCGCGGCCGGCGCCCCGACCGTGGTGCCGCCCGGTCCGGCTCCGGCGACATTGTGAGCGCGAGGAGTGAGCCGGGTTTGCGAGCCCCGCAGTCGCGAACGGAGAGCGGCGGCGTGAGCGGGTCGCCCGCCGGACCGGCCCGGCTGGAGGGCGACCGCGTGAGCGGGTCGCCCGCCGGACCAGCCCGGCCGGAGTTCCGGCACGGCATGGTGGTCGGCAAGTTCTACCCGCCGCACGCCGGGCACCACGCCCTGATCGAGGCCGCCGCCGCCCGCTGCGCGGCGGTGACCGTGGTGGTGGCGCCGTCGCGCCGGGAGTCCATCCCGCTCGAGCTGCGGCTGGACTGGCTGCGCGAGGCGCACGCGCACACCCCCTGGGTCCGGTTCGTCGGCCGTTACGACGACCACCCGGTGGACTACGCCGACCCGGCGGTCTGGGACGCGCACTGTGCGGTCTTCTCCGCCGCGCTCGGCGGGCGCCCGGTGGACGCGGTGTTCTCCTCCGAGGCGTACGGCGGGGAGCTGGCCCGGCGGTTCGACGCCACGGCGGTCTGCGTGGACCCGGACCGGCGGGTCGTGCCGGTCTCCGGCACGGCGGTGCGGGCGGACCCGGCGGGGCACTGGGACCGGCTGAGCCCGGCGGTGCGGGCCTGGTTCGTCCGGCGGGTGGTGGTGGTCGGGGCGGAGTCCACCGGCACCACCACGATGGCCGCCGCCCTCGCCGCGCACTACGGCACGGCCTGGGTGCCGGAGTACGGCCGGGAGCTGACCGCCCGCAAGTTGGCCCGGCTGCGCGCCGGGCGGCCGGCGGCGACGGTCTTCGACGTCACCTGGGACCGGGACGACTTCGTCGAGGTGGTCCGCGCCCAGCAGGCGGCGGAGGACGCCGCCGCCCGGTCCAGCGGCCCGCTGCTGGTCTGCGACACCGACGCCCGGGCGACCGCGGTGTGGGAGGAGCGGTACCTGGGCTCGGCGTCGGAGCCGGTCCGGGCGGCGGCCCGCCGGCCCGCGCTCTACCTGCTGACCGACCACGTCGGGGTGCCGTTCGAGGACGACGGGCTGCGCGACGGCGCGCACCTGCGGGCCTGGATGACCGAGCGGTTCCGGGCCGAGCTGGCCGGCTGCGGGGTGCCGGTGATCGAGCTCACCGGGCCGCACCCGGAGCGGCTGGCCCGGGCGGTGGCGGCCTGCGACGCCCTGCTGGCCGCCGGCTGGTCGCTCGCCGATCCGCTGCTGCCACCCGGCTGAGCAGCGCGTCCACCACCCGGCCGCGCCGAACCCCGGATGACACCTAGCCTCCTAGGACGGCGTAGGGGATGTGCCACGGATCGTGTCGGAAGGTGATACTGCCGGCAATCCAGGTACCTGGAGATGCGGTGCCCGGCCGGGATGGTGAACAATGGCCGACAAGGAGGGGAGTATTCCCCCGCGACGGAGTCGTCAGCACGGTCGACCGCCGAACCCGGCGGCCCGACCCGGCGCCGTCGGTCATCGCCCCGCCCGCGGGTCGCTGACGGAAGAGACCTCCGACAGTCACCAGAGTCGGCGTCGCCGCCCACCCCCGCCGTCACTCGGCGTACGGTGTGCCCGACGCCGCGTGTCTGCCGGAGGAATGATTTGAACGTGTCCGGATTGGTGTGGGCCGGAACCCTCGTCGTGATGACGGCGGTCCTGCTCGTCGACCTCTTCATCGTCGGTCGACGGCCGCACGAACCCAGCGTCCGCGAGTCGAGCCTGTGGGTCGGCTTCTACGTGGCCCTGGCCCTGATCTTCGGCGGCGGGCTCTGGCTCACCTCCGGCGCGAGCGCGGCCGGCCAGTTCTACACCGGCTGGCTCACCGAGTACAGCCTCTCGGTGGACAACCTCTTCGTCTTCGTGATCATCATGGCCCGGTTCGGGGTGCCCCGGCCGTACCAGCAGAAGGTGCTGCTCATCGGCATCGTGCTGGCTCTGGTCATGCGGGGCGGGTTCATCGCCGCCGGCGCGGCGCTGATCTCCCAGTTCTCCTGGGTCTTCTACATCTTCGGCGCGTTCCTGATCTACACCGCGGTGAACCTCGCCCGGCAGGGCGAGCCCGACGAGGGCGAGTTCAGCGAGAACCTGCTGATCCGGTGGAGCCGCAAGGCGTTGCCGATCTCCAAGGACTACGACGGCGCGAAGCTGACCACGCACCAGGCCGGTCGGCGACTGTTCACCCCGATGCTGATCGTGATGATCGCCATCGGCACCACCGACCTGATCTTCGCGCTGGACTCGATCCCGGCGATCTTCGGCATCACCCAGGAGCCGTACCTGGTCTTCACCGCGAACGTCTTCGCGCTGATGGGGCTGCGGCAGCTCTACTTCCTCCTCGGCGGCCTGCTGGACCGGCTGATCTACCTCAGCTACGGCCTGGCGGTGGTGCTCGGCTTCATCGGCGTCAAGCTGGTGCTGGAGGCCCTGGCCGACAACACCCTGCCGTTCATCAACGGCGGGGAGCACGTCGGGTGGGCCCCGCACATCCCGATCTGGCTCTCCCTGACGGTCATCCTCGGCACCCTCGCCGTGGCCACCGCCGCCAGCCTGGTCAAGTCGTCCCGGGACCGGCGCCGCGAGCTGGCCGACGCCCGGCGCTGAGCCTCACCCGCGTACGCGGAAGAGGGGCACCCCGTTCGCCGGGGTGCCCCTTTCGCGTACGAGTCAGACCCGGCGGACGGCGACCAGGGTGGCGGTCCGGTCGGCGGGGAGCTGCTCCTCCAGCACCCGCCGTTGCCGGTAGCAGGCGTGCAGCATCCGACGGTCGCCGCCGGGCTCGGCGGTGACGATGCCGACGTGGTGGATCGGGCGCCCGGGGCGGGCGAAGAAGTACAGGTCGCCGGGGTGCTCCTCGCCCAGCGGCACCGGCGCGGTGGCCTCGGCCTGGTCGTCGGCGTCGCGGGGCAGGGTCACCCCGAACCGGCGCCAGGCCAGGTGCACCAGGCCGGAGCAGTCGATGCCGTGGCTGGAGACGCCGCCCCAGATGTAGACCACGTCGCGCAGGCGCTCCGCGACGGCCAGCACCTCGCCGGGCTCCGGCCGGCCGGTGGGCAGCGGCACCACGTCCGCCTCGGGGATCCACAGCGGCCCCGGGTGGCCGGGGGCGTGCACCGGACGCCACCCGTCGACCGGGCCGCCGGCCGGGGTCAGTCGGGTGCCGAGGACGACGCCGGGCACCACCACCGGGCCGTCCGGCGCGGCGTGCAGGCCGGTGACGCCGGCGTCGACCACCAGCGGCTCACCGCCGGGGGTGACCGGCTCGTCGGGGGCCAGGTGGGCGGTGGGCAGCCAGCCGGGGTAGCCGCGCGGGTCGAGTTCCGCCGCGGGCTGCTCGACGGCGACCACGCGGGCCCAGCCGTCCGGGCGCAGCTCGGTGACCAGCACCCGCTCGCCGAGCAGCAGCTGGCTCAGCACGCACTCGCCGACCCGCTGGTCGGTGTCCATCCCGGCGACCCAGGCCGGAATGTCGGTGCGCGGGGCGAGGGCGGGGCGGTCGACGGGGCGTACCGCCTCGGGGGTGGCCCAGAGCGTCGCGACGGCGACCCGGACGACGGCCTCGCGGCCCGGTTGCAGCTTCACGTCGACCTCCGGTTCGGGCGGGCGCCTATCCGGACCTTATGAAAAAAACCAACGATCATCAACTGCGGGGCTGCACTTTTGCTTCAGTGACGGAGGAGATGCCCAGCCCGGGCGCGTCCGGCAGCACGACGGTGGCGCCGTCGTACCGGATCCCGCCGCGCACCGGCGACCAGGCCAGCCACCAGGCGGCGTCCAGGTCCGACACGGCCGTGGTGCGGTAGGCGGCAACCAGGCTGGCGGCCGCCCCGATGCCGACCGCGCTCTCCATCATGGAACCGACGATGGTGCCCATGTCGTGGGCGCGGGCCAGGTCGAGCAGGGTGCGGGCGGTGTGCAGGCCGCCGCACTTGGCCAGCTTGACGTTGACCATGTCGGCCGCCCGGCGGCGGATCACCTCGACCAGGTCGCGGACGCCGAAGACCGACTCGTCGGCCAGGATCGGCACCTCCACCCGGTCGCTGACCCAGGCCAGGCCGTCCAGGTCCCACCGGGACACGGGCTGCTCGACCAGCTCGACGTCGAGCCCGGCGTCGACGATGCCCCGGATCACCCGCACCGCCTCGCGCGGGGTCCAGCCCTGGTTGGCGTCCAGCCGGATCCGCATCCCGGGGCCGACCGCCGCCCGCACCGCGCGGACCCGGTCCAGGTCGGTCGCCGCGTCCGTGCCGACCTTGAGCTTGAGCACGTCGAAGCCCTCGCCGCGGCGCTGCTTGGCCGCCGCCGCCAGCTCCACCGCGTCGCCGGCGGCCAGCGTGACGTCCGTCGGGACGCGCAGCGTCGTGCCGCCGAGCAGCCGCGCCAGGGGTACGCCGAGCCGCCGGGCCGCCAGGTCGTGCAGCGCGACGTCGAGCGCCGCCTTGGCCGACTCGTTCCCGGTCACCGCCGTGCGCACCTCGGCGCAGCGGGCCACCAGGTCGTCGGCGTCCCGGCCGGCGACCGCGGGGGCCAGCATGTCGCGTACGCACGCCTCGGCGCCGGCGACCGAGGCGCCCGTCACCTTCCAGACCTGGGGCGCCTCGCCGAAGCCGGACCGCCCGTCGGAGTCGATCACCTCGACCACCAGGGTGTCCACGGTGGTGGTGCGGCGCAGCGCGGTGACGAACGGGGTGTGCAGGGGTGCGGATAGCCGGTGGGTGCGTACCGCGGCGATCGTCATGTGCGGCACCCTATACGGAGACGGGCAGCGCAGGGGGAGGCCGAATGGGCAGGCGGGACTGGGAGCTGGTGGGCGCGCCGAACGCGCGTGATCTGGGCGGGCTGCCCACCGCCGACGGGCGCCGGGTACGCGCCGGACGGCTGATCCGCACCCCGGCGCTGGGCCGGCTCACCGACGCCGACCTGCCGGTGCTGGGCAAGCTCGCCCCGGCCTGCGTGGTGGACCTGCGGGACGCCTCCGAGATGGTGGTCGCCCCGGCGGACCGGCTGGTGGGGGAGCCCCGGGTGGTGCACCTGCCGGTCCTCGACCCGGCGCACCCGGTCTTCACGTACGTCTCGGCACTGCTGCTCGGCCACGACCTGGAGGCGTACGACGAGCTGGCCCGGGAGGGCACCCCGGCGGCGATGGCGGCGATCTACCGCTGGTTCGTCACCGGGGAGGCGGCCCGGGCGGGGTTCGGCACGGCGCTGCGGCTGGCGGCGGAGGCGGACAACCTGCCGCTGCTCTTCCACTGCTCGGCCGGCAAGGACCGCACCGGCTGGCTGGCGGTGCTGCTGCTCACCGCGTTGGACGTGGACCCCGCGGCGATCCGCGCCGACTACCTGTGCCACAACGAGCTGACCGTGAGCCTGCGCGAGGTGCTGCTGGAGGCGATGGTGGGCCGGCAACCGGCGCTGGACCCGGAGACGGTGCGCCCGGTGCTGGAGGTGCGCCCGGAGTACCTGGACGCCGCCTACGACGAGGTGCGCCGGGTGCACGGCTCGTTCGACGCGTACCTGCGCGACGGGCTGGGCGTCACCGACGAGGTGCGCGACGCGCTGCGGGACAACCTGCTGGAGTGACGCGCCCGGGGTCAGCCGGCCAGGTCGTGCCGGGCCGCCCAGACCGTTGCCGAGATCTCCGCGATCAGCCGGCAGGCGTCGTCCTCGACCTCCTCGCCGGTCGCGCCGCCGTCGGCGAGGTCGGTGGTGGTGCAGACCACGATCACGTACGGCGGGGCGTCGTCCGGCAGGACCACGCCGGCGCCGTGCCGGACTCCCCGTACCCAGCCGTTCTTGTGCGCGATCCGGGTGCCCTCGGGCAGCCCGGCGGCCAGGTCCTCGCGGTGTTCCTGGGCCAGCAGCACGTCCGTCATCGCCGTGCAGGCGGCCGGGGAGGCCAGCGGCCCCGGGCGGGCGGCCCCGGTGACCAGCCCGCCGAGCAGCGCCGCGAGGTCGGCGGCGGTGACCAGGTTGGTGATGCCCGCGTCCCGGGCGGCGAAGTCCTCGATGCCCCGGCCGGTGACGCTGTGCCGGGCCCCGGCCAGCGCCCAGGCGCGTGCCACCGCCGGCAGGCCCACCCGGCCGAGCACGATGTTCGTGGCCAGGTTGCTGGACCGGGTGATCATCCGGTCGGCGAGCCAGCGCAGCGGGGCGCTCCCGCCCACCCGCGCCCACACCGCGTCGTCGTTGTCGTAGTGCTGGGCGCAGGCGAAACGCGGCGTGCCCGGCTGCGCCGAGTCGAACCCGTTGACCACCGGGATCGGCGCGTCCAGGTCCAGCTCGCCCGCCTCGGCGGCCCGGTGCAGCGCGAGCAGCACCGCCACCTTCATCGTGCTGGCCGCGTAGTGGGTGGCGTCGGGCCGGCGGGTCCAGGTCGGTGCCGCGCCCAGCCGCCCCACGTACGCCGAGACGCTGCCGGGCACCCGCTCCAGCCGCGCGTCGAGATCATCCCAGACCATGCCGGTGACCGTAGCCGATCATCCCCGGCGCGGGACAGCGCGACCCCGGTCCGGGCGCCTACCGTGCCGACATGACGGTTGCCGCGTACGACGCCCACGCCGACTGGTACGAACAGTTCGCCTCCGACACCGCCGCCGACTACATGACCCGGGTCCGCCGGCAGCTCGCCGAGCTGCTCGGTCCCGGCCCGGGCCGCTGCCTCGACCTGTGCTGCGGCACCGGCGCGCAGGCCGCCGAGCTGCGCCGGCTGGGCTGGGAGCCGGTCGGCGTCGACCTCTCCGGCGGGCAGCTCCGGCACGCCCTCGCCCGGCTGCCGGTGGCCCGGGGCGACGCCGCCGCGCTGCCGGTCGCCGACTCGGCGCTGCCGGCGGTGGCCTGCGTGCTCGCCCACACCGACGTGCCCGACTACCCGGCGGTGATCGCCGAGGCGGCCCGGGTGCTGGCGCCCGGCGGGCGCTTCGTCCACGTCGGCGTGCACCCGTGCTTCATCGGCCCGTTCGCCGACCGGTCCGACCCCGGGCGGATCGTCGTCGACGGCGGCTACGCCGAGCGGGAACGCAGCTTCCGGGTCTGGTCGACGCACGGGGTGCGGGCCCGGGTCGGCGCCTGGCACGTACCCCTGGCCGACCTGCTCAACGCGGTCACCGCCGCCGGCCTCACGCTGACCCGGACCACCGAGTCCGGGTCCGGCCCGGTGCCGGACCTCTTCGCCCTGCTCGCCGTCAAACCGGTCCGGTCGTGACCGACGGCCGGTGAGGAGCGGGAACGGGCGGAGCCCGGACCGCAGAGGCGGTCCGGGCTCCGGTGGTGTGCCGGGCGGTGGGTCAGCCGGCGTGCTTGCGACGGGCGGCGGCCCGGCCGCGCGCCGTCTGGTCCAGCACCACCTTGCGGATCCGGACCGCGCTCGGAGTGACCTCGACGCACTCGTCCTCGCGGCAGAACTCCAGCGCCTGCTCCAGGGAGAGCTTGCGCGGCGGGATCAGCTTCTCGGTCTCGTCGGAGGTCGACGCCCGCATGTTGGTGAGCTTCTTCTCCTTGGTGATGTTGACGTCCATGTCGTCGGAGCGGGAGTTCTCCCCGACGATCATGCCCTCGTACACCTCGGTGGTCGGCTCGACGAAGAGCTGTCCGCGCTCCTGAAGGTTGATCATGGCGAACGAGGTGACGGCGCCGGCCCGGTCCGCGACCAGCGAACCGTTCTGCCGGGTCCGCAGCTCGCCGAACCACGGCTCGTACGACTCGAACACGTGGTGCAGGATGCCGGTGCCCCGGGTGTCGGTGAGGAACTCGGTGCGGAAGCCGATCAGGCCGCGCGCCGGGACCAGCCACTCCATCCGGATCCAGCCGGTGCCGTGGTTGACCAGCTGCTCCATCCGACCCTTACGGGTGGCCAGCAGCTGGGTGATCGCACCCAGGTACTCCTCCGGGGCGTCGATGGTCAGCCGCTCGACCGGCTCGCAGATTTTGCCGTCGATCTCCTTGGTGACGACCTGCGGCTTGCCGACGGTCAGCTCGTAGTTCTCCCGGCGCATCTGCTCCACCAGGATGGCCAGCGCCAGCTCACCACGGCCCTGCACCTCCCAGGCGTCCGGCCGCTCGGTCGGCAGCACCCGCAGCGAGACGTTGCCGACCAGCTCCTTGTCGAGCCGGTCCTTGACCATCCGGGCGGTGACCTTGGCGCCCTTGACCCGGCCGACCAGCGGCGAGGTGTTGGTGCCGATGGTCATCGAGATGGCCGGCTCGTCGACGGTGATCAGCGGCAGCGGGGTCGGGTTCTCCGCGTCGGCCAGGGTCTCACCGATCATGATCTCCGGGATGCCGGCGACCGCGATGATGTCGCCCGGGCCGGCCGAGTCGGCCGGCTTGCGCTCCAGGCCCTCGGTCATCAGGAGCTCCGAGATGCGCACCCGCTGGGTGCTGCCGTCGGTGCGGCACCAGGAGACCGACTCGCCCTTGCGGATGGTGCCCTGCCGGACGCGGCACAGCGCCAGCCGGCCGAGGAACGGAGAGGCGTCGAGGTTGGTGACGTGCGCCTGCAGCGGCGCACCCTCCTCGTACGCGGGCGCCGGGATGGTGTCCAGCAGGGTGCGGAACAGCGGCTCCAGGGAGCTGCTGTCGTCCGGCACCGAGCCGTCGGCCGGCTGGGTCAGCGAGGCGATGCCGTCGCGGGCGCAGGCGTAGACGATCGGGAAGTCGATCTGCTCCTCGTCGGCGTCCAGGTCCAGGAAGAGCTCGTAGGTGTCGTCCACGACCTCCTTGATCCGGGCGTCCGGGCGGTCCACCTTGTTGATCACCAGGATGATCGGCATGCGGGCCTTGAGCGCCTTGCGGAGCACGAACCGGGTCTGCGGCAGCGGGCCCTCGCTGGCGTCGACCAGCAGGACGACCCCGTCGACCATGGTGAGGCCGCGCTCCACCTCGCCGCCGAAGTCGGCGTGGCCGGGGGTGTCGATGATGTTGATGGTGACCGCGTCGGAGCCGTCCGCCGGCATGTACCGCACGCCGGTGTTCTTGGCGAGGATGGTGATGCCCTTTTCCCGTTCGAGGTCCATCGAGTCCATGACCCGCTCGGTTACCTCGCCGCGGGCGCCGTAGGCGCCGGCCTGCCGCAACATGGCGTCGACCAAGGTCGTCTTGCCGTGGTCGACGTGGGCGATGATGGCGACGTTGCGGAGGTCGGTGCGAAGCTGCATACCCTCCATACTCCTGTCTACGGTTGCCGGGGCACGTGTCGGGGTCACCCCCAGATAGCCCGGATCTGTGCCGGAACTGCTGTTCCGACCGTTCGCGCGGCTGGCATGCTGGCCCCCGTGTTCATGGGGACCGGATGCATGACCTGCTGACCTCGCTGCAGGGCCTGCCGTCCCTGCTGATCTATGTGATCGCCGCGACAATCGTCGCGGGGGAGACCGCGGTGATCTTCGGTCTGCTGGTGCCGGGCGAGGCGACCCTGTTGCTGGTCGGCTTCTTAGCCTACGCGGGGACGCTTCAGCTTGTTCCCGCGCTGCTCGTCATGACAGGTGCGGCGGTGATGGGAGACACACTCGCGTTCCGGTCCGGCCGCCGGTACGGCCCCCGGCTGCGCGCCAGCGGGCTGGGCACCCGGGTGGGACCCGAGCGGTGGGCCCGGGCCGACGCGCTGCTGGGCCGGCTGGGCGGGCGGGGGGTGTTCGCGGCCCGGTGGATCGCCTTCGCCCGGACCCTGGTGCCCCGGCTGGCCGGCGCGGCCGGCCTGCCGTACCGGCGGTTCGCGCCGTGGAACCTGGCCGGGGTGACGACCTGGGTGGGCGGCTCCGTGCTGCTCGGCTACCTGGCCGGTGAGTCGTACGAGACGGTCTCCCGGCTGCTGGGCCGGGCCACCGGGGTGGTGCTGGTGCTGCTGGCCGTGCTGGCCGCGATCGTGCTGGCCGGGCGGTGGCTGGGACGCCATCCCGACCCGGCGCGGGCGCTGCTGACCCGGGCCGCCGCCCTGCCGCCTGTGCGCTGGGTCACCGGCCGCTACGGCATCCTCTTCTTCCTGGTCGCCATGCACCTCGGGCCGGGCTGGGCGCTGCTGCTCAACCTCGGCGGCGGCCTGCTGCTGCTGTCGGCGGCCGGGTTTGGCGTCGCCTGGCTGCTGGAGGCGGTGGTGCGCTTCAGCGGGCTGGCCGTGGTCGACGGCGCGATCGCGGACTGGTTCGCGCACCGCCGTACCCCGGGCGCGGTGCAGGCCGCCCTGACCACGGTCTCGGTGCTGCGGGGGTCGATCCTGATCGTGCTGGTGGCGGTGGTGGCCGGGGTGCTCGCCTGGCGGCACCGGCCCTGGCGGGCGGACCTGCTCAGCGTCTTCGGCACGGTGGGAGCCTTCCTGCCGCTGGTGGTGCTGGCGGTGGTCGCCGACGCCACTCCGTCGGCCCGGGCGGCTGTCATGTTCCCGACGCAGAACGCGGTGGTCGCCGCGAGCCTCTGCACGCTCGCCTGGCTGGTCTCCCGCGACGCCCGCTGGCCGGTGGCGGTGGCCGCCTGGACGGCGGCGGCGGCCGGCATCGCCGTGCTCGGCGGGGCCCGTCTCTACCTGGGCTGGAGCACGGCCAGCGGGACCGTCACCTCGGTGCTGCTCGGGGTGGCCTGGACGGCGGTGTTCGTGGTCGCCTGGGCCACCCGGGACCGGGCGGTACGCGCCACCGGCACCCCACCGCCCCGATAGCCCCGCCCCCGCTCCCGCCGGCTCGACACCGCGTCACGTCAGTGCCGCGCGGGGCCGGGACGCGACGCGCGCCCCGGCCCCGGAAACGGTCAGTGCCGTGCGGCGACGGGCTCCGGCTCCACCGGCGCGTCGGGCGCGGGATCGCGGTGGATGCGGCCCGGCGCCCAGAACCGGTCGCCCAGCAGGAAGGCCAGCGCCGGGACGAGGACCGTGCGCACCAGCAGGGTGTCGAGCAGCACACCGATGCAGACGATGATCCCGACCTGGGTCAGGGTGATCAGCGGCAGGACGCCGAGGACGGCGAAGACCGCGGCGAGCAGGATGCCGGCGCTGGTGATGACCCCGCCGGTGACCCGGAGCGCGGAGAGCATGCCGTCCCGGGTGCCCGCGCTGCGGGCGTCCTCCCGGGCCCTGGTGACCAGGAAGATGTTGTAGTCCACGCCGAGCGCCACCAGGAACACGAACGCGATCAGCAGGACGCCGCTGTCCAGCGCCGGGAACCCGAGGACGTGGTCGAAGAGCAGCCACGCCGCGCCGAGGCTGGCGAAGAACGACGCGATGACGGTGAGCACCAGCAGCACCGGGGCGACCAGGCCCCGCAGCAGCAGCACCAGCACGGCGCCGACGAGCAGCAGGATGATCGGCAGGATCAGCCGCAGGTCCTTCCCGTCGGCCTCGGTCGAGTCGTAGGTGGCCGCCACCGGGCCGCCGACCACCGCCCCGGAGAACCCGTCCGCGCCGTCGACCGCGGGCGGGGCGGAGCCGGGGACCGCGGCGACCGCGTCCCGCAGCGCCTCGATCGCCCGGTCGGAGGCGGTGGTGCCGGGCTCGGCCGCCAGTACGACGTCGACCTGGGCGATGCCGGCGCCCGCCTCGCCGGGCCGCGCGGAGGCGACGCCGGGGACGGCCGCCGCGGCGGCCGTGACGGCCGGTGCGGCCGCGGGGGTGGTGAGTACGGCAACCGGCTGGGTGGTTCCGGCCGGGAACGCCTTCGCCAGCGTCTCGGCGCCGGCGACGGCCTCGGGCTTCACCCGGAACTGCTCGGTCTCGGACAGGCCGGTGCGGATGCCGAGCCCGCCGAGCGCCAGGCCGGCGAGCAGCAGCGTGGCGAGGACGGCGACCGGTGCCGGCCGACGGACGACGGCGGCGCCGAGCCGGCTCCACAGCCGGCCCTCCCGCACCGCGCTGCCGGCCCGGGGGACGAACGGCCAGAACAGCCCCCGGCCGAAGATCACCAGCGCGGCGGGGAGGACGAAGAGCGCGGAGAGCATGGCGAAGACCACACCGGTGGCGCAGGCCACCGCGAGGGCCCGGTTGAGCTCCTGCTCGGACAGCAGCAGGGTGAGCACGCCCAGGACCACGGTGATGCCGCTGGCCAGGATCGGCTCGGCGGTGCGGCGCAGGGCGGCCCGCATGGCGACGAAGCGGTCCTCCTCGCGGCGCAGCTCCTCCCGGTAGCGCGCGATGATCAGCAGCGCGTAGTCGGTGGCGGCGCCGAAGACCAGCACGCTGGCGATGCCGGTGACGGCGCCGCCGGGCAGGTTGATGCCGACCGCCGGGACGATCGTGTCGAGGGCGCGCAGGGTGAGCTGCTCGGTCGCCGCGACGACGACCAGCGGCACGATCCACAGGAACGGGCTGCGGTAGGTGATCAGCAGCAGCAGCGCGACCACGGCGGCGGTGACCAGGAGCAGCGTGGTGTCGGCGCCCTCGAAGACCTTGGTGAGGTCGGCGGTGAAGGCCGGCCCGCCGGTCACCTGCACGGCGAGCCCGTCGGGCAGGCCGTCCAGGGCGGCGCGGAGCTGGTCCACCGTCAGCCCGACCTGCTCCTGACCACCGGCGGTGGACAGCGGTACGGCGACCAGCGCCACCGTGCCGTCCGGGGCGACCTGCGGCGGGCTGATCCGACCGCCGACGGCCAACCGGGCCAGTTCGCCCGAGCGTGCGGTCAGCGCGGCGCGGTCGGCCTCGGTGAGTGCCCCGCCGTCGGCGCGGCTGAGCACCACGATCGCCGGCTGGGTGTCGCTGGAGGGCAGTTGGTCCTGGAGGCGCTCGACCTGGGTCGACTGCCACCCGACCGACAGGCCGGTGGTGGAGACCGGGTCGGGATTGGCGGGCTTCGGCAGCCCGAAGACCGCCGCGCCGACGACGAGCGCGGCTACCACGGTGAGCCAGGCGGCCAGCCGGCCGCGGGCGACGCGGGTGAACACAGACATCGGATGCCCTCACGGTCCCTCGACTTGAAATCTCGACTGTCAAGAGTCTTGTCGAGCGAGAGCATTAGTGCAAGTCGTCGAGTATCTTGGCAAACGAGATTGTCGAGGGCTGCTCTATGCTGCACCCGGGCGGCGGTCCGACAGGGGGAACGACCAGACGTGGCAGCGCACGACATGTATCGACGGCGGGACGACCGACGCAGTCAGCTGGTCGCCGACATCACCAACGACCTGCGGCGGTACTCGGTGGACGCGCAGCACATCGGGCACGCGTTCGCCGGCCTGCACGGGCTCAACCCCACCGACCTGCACGCGCTGATCGCCGTCATGGACGCGGAACTGACCGGCGACCCGATCACCCCCGGGCGGCTGGGGGAGCAGCTCAACCTCTCCTCGGGCTCGGTGACCGCACTGATCGACCGGTTGGAGCGGGCCGGGCACATCCGCCGCGACCGGGACACGGCCGATCGGCGCAAGGTCTTCCTGCACTACGCCGACCAGGGCGCCGCGCTGGCGATGAGTTTCTTCGGCCCGCTCGGCCGGCGCACCGACGAGGTGATGGCCCGCTTCAGTGACGAGGAGCTGGAGGTCGTGCACCGTTTCATGGCGACGATGGTCGCTTCGATGCGGGCGCACCGGGACGCCGTCCGGGCCGAGTCGGCGCGCCGCCCGACGAGCTGACCCCGGCGCCCGGGCGAGGCCTTTCCGGCCAAGGCTTCCGCGCACCCGCGGTCCGGCGTGCCGGTCACTCTCCGTTGTGGACGTCAGTCCATGCTGGGTGGCGGCGCGGGTGGCACGGCGTGCTACGGCTGGCCGTCTCAGCCGGCTCACAGCTTCGTCCCATCTGAAGAGAGGCCGTTTGAGCTGGGCGTTTGTCCGTTCGTCCGGTTATCGTTCAGCCAACGCCCGACGAAGTGCCGCTCCTGGTCGGGCTCGCTCCCGCATCCGTATACCGCCACGCGGTGTCACTGTCGTTGCCCGGCCCCTGACCCTACGGAAGGGGGATCCCATGACAACGGCTCCGGCCAATCTGCTGGCCGCCCGCCGCCTGTTGCTCGACAACCTCAACATCGACCCCGACACGGTTCGCGACGACGACCTCGAACCCGGTGAGGTCGGCATCGTCGGCGATCCCGCCCATCGCGGCGGCTACCACTGCGGCTCCGACCGGGTGGTGACCAACGACTACTCGGTGGTGGAGTCCACCCGGGACTCGACCGGGCTCACCCTGTACGCCTCCGCGCTGGACGTCGGCATCTTCGAGGTCCGCTCCGGCGGCCGGACGCACAACCTGCACACGTTCTCCACCTGGTGCGTCGCCCAGTGCGTGGCGAACACGCCGGACAGCCGCGACCTGCGCGAGATCATCTACTCACCGGACGGGAACGTCGTCCGCCGGTGGGACCGGCTGGGCAGGCGCAGCAGCGGCGACGACTCGCACCTGTACCACACCCACTTCAGCTACTTCCGCGACTCCACGAAGGCGAACCGGGACCAGCGACCGCTGTTCCGGCGCTATCTCACGACCATCGGACTCCTGAAGGACGAGGACATGACCCCCGAAGAGCACAACTGGCTGCAGACCGTCCACCGCAACCTGACCGTCCTGGACGGACGTAACCCGGTCGGCCAGATCTACACCCGGATGGCGCTGGGCGAGGACCACACGGACCCCGCGTTCGTCGTCCAGCACCCGACCCTGAAGTCGCTCGGCGCGCAACTGACCGCGCTGCAGACGGCGCTGACCGCGCTCGCGAACAAGGACTTCACCGACGAGGCGGCGATCGTCCAGGGTGTCCTGGCCGGCCTCACGCCGGAGAAGATCGCCGCGGCGATCCCGCCGACCATCGCCAAGCAGGTCGCCGACGAACTCGCCCGCCGCCTGGTCGCTTGAGCAGGCCGGACACCGGCCGGCCGCGGTCGGACCGGTCCGGGCACGCGCAGTGGCGGCGGCCGACCCCGACCGCCGCCACCGGCACGGAACTAGAGCGGACGGACGTTGTCCGCCTGCGGACCCTTCTGCCCCTGGGTCACCTCGAACTCGACCTTCTGGCCCTCGTTCAGTTCGCGGTAGCCGCTGGAGGCGATGGCCGAGTAGTGGACGAAGACGTCCGGACCTCCGCCGTCCTGCTCGATGAAGCCGAAGCCCTTTTCCGAGTTGAACCACTTGACCGTGCCGGTTGCCATGCATCTCTCCCTGTTCAAGACGGGTGAGCACCCGCGTGTCGACGGATGATCGCCCTGTATCCCCCCGAGGGTAACCGGCGGAACGGTCGTTCGCTGGCTGAAGTGCCGCAAGGCGGCAAACGGAAAAATCGCGAGTCGGGCGCGAAAGCCGCGCGATGCCCGGTCGGCTCCGGCATGCTCGACCGGTGGGCGGACCCAGCACGGCGGCGTTGAGCGTCCTGACGCGCGAAATCGGCGCGCCGGGCGACGGGCTGGACCGGCTGCGGCTGGTGCCCACGCCGTTCGTGCCGGAGGTGTGGCTGTACCTCGCCGAGGACGCCATCGTCTGGTGGGCCCGGATGGAGGCGGCGGCCGGCCGTACCCTCCCGCCGCCGTACTGGGCATCGGCCTGGCCCGGCGGGCAGGGCCTCGCCCGGTACCTGCTCGACCACCCCGAACTGGCCGCCGGACGTCGGGTGCTCGACCTGGCCGCCGGCTCCGGTCTGGTGGCCATCGCCGCCGCGCTGGCCGGCGCGTCCGAGGTCGTCGCCAACGACGTCGACCCGTGGGCGGTGGCGGCGGTGACGGTCAACGCCCGGGCCAACGGGGTGGCGGTCACGGCCACCGAGGGCGACCTGCTCGACGGCGACGGTACCGGGGTGGACCTGCTGCTCGCCGGCGACGTGCTCTACGACGCGGGTCTGGCCGGGCGGGTGCTGCCGTTCCTGCGCCGGGCCGCCGCCGCCGGGGCGGTGGTGCTGGTCGGCGACCCCGACCGGGGGCACCTGCCGACCGAGGCCCTGGAGGTCGTGGCCAGTTATCCGGTGCCCACCACCGAGCCGTTCGTTGACTCGTCGGTACGCCGGGTGCAGGTGCTCCGGCCGCGCTGACCCGACGGCCGGCTCAGGGGTCACCCCGAGCCGGGGTTCAGGGCGGGGTGGGGGACCGAACCCGATGTGCCGGCCGCCCGCGGCCCATAGCGTCATGGCCATGCTGGATACGTTGGCCCAGGTCGGGGAGCTGCCCACCACCCTGCTGATGGGGGCGCTGGGGCTGGTCATGCTCGCCGACGCCGTACCGCTGCTCGGGGTGCTGGTCCCCGGCGACGTCGCGGTTCTCGCGGCGGTGGGGGTGGGCCGGCCGGCGACCGGCGTGGCCACCGTCGCCGCGGTGGTGGCGGGCTGCGTCGCCGGCTGGTCGCTGAGCTTCCTCGCCGGCCGGGTGTACGGCGAGCGGCTGCGGCACAGCCGGGTCGGCGGCTGGATCGGCGAGGCCCGCTGGGCCGCGGCCGAGGGGATCCTGCGCTCCGGCGGCGGGCGGATGGTGCTCATCGCGCCCTTCCTGCCGGTGTTCAACGCGCTGCTGCCGCTGGCCGCGGGCGGGCTGCGGATGTCGTACCGGAGGTTCGTGTCCTGCGCGACGGCGGGCGCCGCGCTCTGGGCCGGCCTCTACCTGGCGCTGGGCACCGCGTCCCGGTCGCTGGCGGGGCTGCTGCCGGGGGAGAGCAGCCCGATGCTGGTCACCATGGCGGTCGGCCTGGCGCTGGCCGGCGTGGTGCTGCTGGGCACCCGGCGCCGGCTGCGCGCCCTGACCGGCGCCGGCCAGCCGACCTGACCGACGCCGGACGCCTCACCAGCCGCGGGCCCGCCACTGCGGAAGCGACGGGCGCTCCGCCCCGAGCGTGCTGTCCTTGCCGTGCCCCGGGTAGAACCAGGTCTCGTCCGGCAGCCGGTCGAAAAGCTTCTGTCCCACGTCGTCGATGAGCTGGCCGAAGCGCTCCGGGTCCTGGTCGGTGTTGCCGACCCCGCCCGGGAAGAGGCTGTCCCCGGTGAACAGGTGCGGGGTGCCGGCCGGGTCGCGGTAGAGCAGGGCGATGGAGCCCGGCGTGTGCCCCCGGACGTGAATCACCTCCAGGGCGCAGTCGCCGACCGGCACGGTGTCGCCGTCGGCGAGTCGCTCCGCCTCGATCGGCAGACCCTCGGCGTCGTCGGCGTGCACCAGGGCGCGGGCGCCGGTCTTCGCGACGACCTCCTCCAGCGCGACCCAGTGGTCCATGTGCCGGTGCGTGGTGACCACCGCGGCCAACCCGCCGTCGCCGACCAGGTCGAGCAGCCGCGGGGCCTCGTTCGCCGCGTCGACGAGCACCTGCTCGCCCGTGCCCTTGCAGCGCAGCAGGTACGCGTTGTTGTCCATCGGGCCCACCGACAGCTTCGTGACGGTGAGCCGGTCCAGCTCCCGGACGGCGGGCGGGCCGCCGGCGGTGACGTCTCCGGTGTAGCTCATGACGTGTCTATATCCATTCCGGTGGAGTCGGCAGGGGTCCGTCGGGGGTGACGGTCAGCGCCTCGCCGCGGCTGCGCCCGATCAACCAGGCGGCCAGCTCGGCGACCGGGCCGCTGACCAGCGGCGCGCCCTCACGTTCACCGACGACCAGCTCGTGTCGGCTGCCGTCGAAGCGCAGCACCATCGCCGGGACGTCGGTGCGGGCGGCCAGACCTCCGCCCACCTCGTGCAGCAGGTGGTGGGCGAAGGCCGCCGGCCAGTCGGCCGCCCGGTAGCTCACGTCGAGGTCCACGTGGTGCACCTCGATCTCGCGCAGCCGCCCCCAGACCAGCATCGCGGCCTTCCACGGGCCACGCCGGGTCTGCACCGTGGCCGACCACGCCTCGACGGGCATGGCCGCGACCGCCTCGGCGAACCGCTCGGCGGAGTGGCGCAGGTCGTCCAGGTGGGCCGCCGGCGGCCGGGACGCGCCGGCCTCGATGTCGGCGGCGCGGGCCTCCGGGCTGGCGTACATCGGGATGGGCTCGCCGGTACGGGCGGCGGTCAGCAGGTTGACGAAGCCGTCGGCGTTGCGGGCGAGGTGCGCCAGGACGTGCCCGCGGGTCCAGCCGGGCAGCAGCGAGGGCGCCGCGACGTCCGCGTCGTCGAGAGCGGCCGCGGCGCGCAGGAGCCGGGCCGTGGCGTCGTCCACCTCACCGGTCAGCAGAAGCGGATCAGTGGTCACGCACCGACCCTAGCGGTACCGGGCCGGCCCGTCGCCGGGGAAATCGCTTTCGGCGCGTCGCCGCGGCACCTACCGTCGGCATCGAACGCGGCACCCGGACATCGGATGGAGGTGGTGGCCATGCCGGTAGCAGCACGCGTGCACCACCACGACCAGTTCCGACTCCGATGAGGATGCCATGACCATCGATCTCACCGCCCTCGGCTTCGACGCCGACCGGGCGGCGTACGCACGACGGCGCACCGACCGCCGACCGGGCCGGGTGGCCCGGGTCGACCGCGGGGTCTGCACCGTGCTCTGCGCGGACGGACCCGTCCGCGCCAGCCTCGGCCCGGCGGTGCTCGCCGCCGCGGCCCGTGACCTGACCGCTCTGCCCTGCGCCGGCGACTGGGTGCTCCTGGCCACCTGGCCGGACGGCCCGGTCACCGTCGAGACGGTGCTGCCGCGCCGCACCGCGCTGGTGCGCCGGACCGCCGGCAAGGACGCCAGCGGGCAGGTGCTCGCCGCCAACCTCGACGCCGCCGCGGTCGTCGAGCCGGTGCACCCCGAACCGGACGTCGCCCGCATCGAGCGGCTGCTCTCCCTGGCCCACGAGTCCGGGGCGCGGCCCGTGGTCGTGCTCACCAAGGTCGACCTGGCCGCCGATCCGGCGGCCGTGGCCCGGCAGCTCGCCGCGGTGGCGCCGGGGGTTCCGGTGCTGCCGGTCAGCGCCGAGCGGGGCACCGGGCTGGAGCCGCTGCGTCCGCTCGTCGCCCGTGGGCTGACGCTCGGCCTGCTCGGTCCGTCCGGGGCCGGCAAGTCGAGCCTGGTCAACGCGTTGGCCGGGGCCGCGGTCATGCCGACCCAGGCGATCCGCCGGGTGGACGGGAAGGGCCGGCACACCACCACCTGGCGGGCGCTGGTGCCGGTTCCGGGCGGGGGCGCGGTGCTGGACACCCCGGGGGTACGGGCGGTGGGCCTGCTGGACGGCTCCGCCGGGCTGGACCGTGCCTTCTCCGACATCGCCGAGCTGGCCACCGGCTGCCGGTACGCCGACTGCGGGCATGAGGCCGAGCCGGCCTGCGCGGTGCGGGAGGCGCTGGAGACCGGGGAGCTGCCCGTGCGGCGCTGGGAGAGCTGGAGCCGGTTGCAGCGGGAGGTGGCGTACGAGAGCCGCCGCCGGGAGACCCGGCTGGCGGCCGAGCGGCGCGGCGGGTGGCGGGGTGGCCGCCGGCGGACGGCGCGTCCGGCACCGCCGGCGTCACCGGGCGGATTCTGAACCCCGCACCGGCGTGGGCCACCCCGGCCCGACCGGGGTGAGCTGGCGGAATGTGCGGGCGCGGAAAGTTGTCGTACCTCGGGGCTAGAGTTGCCGAGGCGTCATTTCTGCGCCCGTAAACCGCTCAGATCACGCTCCGAGCGGACAGATTCGCCTCACTTTCTTCACCCGGGAGTACACGGACAGTGGCCGACCGACTGATCATCCGTGGCGCGCGCGAGCACAATCTGCGTGACGTCAGTCTCGACCTGCCCCGGGACGCCCTGATCGTCTTCACCGGGCTCTCCGGCTCGGGCAAGTCGAGCCTGGCCTTCGACACCATCTTCGCCGAGGGCCAGCGCCGGTACGTCGAGTCGCTGTCGTCGTACGCCCGGCAGTTCCTCGGCCAGATGGACAAGCCCGACGTCGACTTCATCGAGGGCCTCAGCCCCGCGGTCTCCATCGACCAGAAGTCGACCTCGCGCAACCCGCGCTCCACCGTCGGCACCATCACCGAGGTCTACGACTACCTCCGGCTGCTCTTCGCCCGCATCGGCGAGCCGCACTGCCCGGTCTGTGGGGAGCGGATCTCCCGGCAGACCCCGCAGCAGATCGTCGACCGGGTCCTCGGCATGGCCGAGGGCACCCGCTTCATGGTGCTCGCGCCGGTGGTGCGCGGCCGCAAGGGCGAGTACGTCGACCTCTTCGCCGAGCTCCAGGCCAAGGGCTACGCCCGGGCCCGGGTCGACGGCGTGGTGCACCCGCTGACCGAGCCGCCCAAGCTCAAGAAGCAGGAGAAGCACACCATCGAGGTGGTGATCGACCGGCTCAGCGTCAAGGCCGGCGCCAAGCAGCGGCTCACCGACTCGATCGAGGCCGCCCTGGGCCTCTCCGGCGGCCTGGTGCTGCTCGACTTCGTCGACCTGGCCGAGGACGACCCCGACCGGGAGCGCCGCTACTCCGAGCACCTGGCCTGCCCCAACGACCACCCGCTGGCGATCGAGGACCTGGAGCCCCGGGTCTTCTCCTTCAACGCGCCGTACGGCGCCTGCCCGGAGTGCACCGGCCTGGGCACCAAGAAGGAGGTCGACCCCGAGCTGGTCGTCCCCGACCCGGAGCGCACCCTGCGCGAGGGCGCGATCCAGCCCTGGGCCACCGGGCACAACCTCGAATACTTCCTCCGCCTGCTGGAGGCGCTCGGCGAGAGCCAGCACTTCGACATCGACACGCCCTGGCGGGCGCTGCCGTCGCGGGCGCAGAAGACGATCCTGCACGGCTCCGACGACCAGGTGCACGTGCGCTACCGCAACAAGTACGGCCGCGAGCGCTCCTACTACACCGGCTTCGAGGGCGTGGTGCAGTGGATCGAGCGCCGGCACACCGACACCGAGTCGGAGTGGTCGCGGGACAAGTACGAGGGCTACATGCGGGACGTGCCCTGCGCGGCCTGCGGCGGCGCCCGGCTCAAGCCCGAGGTGCTCGCGGTCACCCTGGCCGGAAAGAGCATCGCCGAGGTCTGCAACCTGTCCGTCGGCGAGGCGGCCGAGCTGCTCGCCGGCATCGAGCTGACCGACCGGCAGAAGATGATCGCGGAGCGGGTGCTCAAGGAGATCAACGCCCGGCTGAAGTTCCTGCTCGACGTCGGTCTGGACTACCTCTCCCTGGACCGCCCGGCCGGCACCCTCTCCGGCGGCGAGGCGCAGCGCATCCGGCTCGCCACCCAGATCGGCTCCGGCCTGGTCGGCGTGCTCTACGTGCTCGACGAGCCCTCCATCGGCCTGCACCAGCGGGACAACCACCGGCTGATCGAGACGCTGCTGCGGCTGCGCGGCCTGGGCAACACGCTGATCGTGGTGGAGCACGACGAGGACACCATCCGGGTCGCCGACTGGATCGTCGACATCGGCCCGGGCGCCGGCGAGCACGGCGGCGAGATCGTGCACAGCGGCTCGGTGCCGGCGCTGCTGGAGAACCCGGACTCGGTCACCGGGGCGTACCTGTCGGGGCGCAGGTCGATCCCGACGCCCCGGCAGCGCCGCCCGCAGACCCCGGAGCGGGAGCTGGTGGTGCACGGCGCGCGGGAGCACAACCTGCGCAACCTCACCGTCTCCTTCCCGCTCGGCCAGCTCATCGCGGTCACCGGGGTCAGCGGCTCCGGCAAGTCGACGCTGGTCAACGACATCCTCTACGCGGTGCTGGCCAACCAGATCAACGGCGCCCGGCTGGTGCCGGGCCGGCACACCCGGGTCAGCGGCCTGGAGCACGTGGACAAGGTCGTCGGCGTCGACCAGTCGCCGATCGGCCGGACGCCGCGCTCCAACCCGGCCACCTACACCGGCGTCTGGGACCACGTCCGCAAGCTCTTCGCCGAGACCACCGAGGCCAAGGTCCGGGGGTACGGCCCGGGCCGGTTCTCGTTCAACGTCAAGGGCGGCCGCTGCGAGGCGTGCTCCGGCGACGGCACCATCAAGATCGAGATGAACTTCCTGCCGGACGTCTACGTCCCCTGCGAGGTCTGCAAGGGCGCCCGGTACAACCGGGAGACGCTGGAGGTGCACTACAAGGGCAAGACCGTCTCCGACGTGCTGGAGATGCCGATCGAGGAGGCGGCGGAGTTCTTCTCCGCCATCCCGGCCATCCACCGGCACCTCAAGACCCTGGTCGACGTCGGCCTGGGCTACGTCCGGCTCGGCCAGCCGGCGCCGACGCTCTCCGGCGGTGAGGCGCAGCGGGTCAAGCTCGCCTCCGAGCTGCAGAAGCGCTCCACCGGGCGGACGGTCTACGTGCTCGACGAGCCGACCACCGGCCTGCACTTCGAGGACATCCGCAAGCTGCTGATGGTGCTGGAGGGCCTGGTCGACAAGGGCAACACGGTGATCACCATCGAGCACAACCTCGACGTGATCAAGACGGCCGACTGGCTGATCGACATGGGCCCGGAGGGCGGCCACCGGGGCGGCATGGTGCTGGCCACCGGCACCCCGGAGGAGGTCGCCGAGGTGGCCGAGAGCCACACCGGTCAGTTCCTGCGCCACGTGCTCAACCTCGACGGCGAGGCCAAGGGCGCCAGGGCGGCGACCAGCCGGGCGGCCAAGGCCAACGGCAGCGCCACGAAGTCGCGTACCCGGAAGGTGCCGGCCGCGGCGCGCTGAGCGACGGTACGGCGGGGCGGGTCGGGAAACCGGCCCGCCCGTCCCGTTCCCCGGCGAGCCGCGGGCCGAGGAGATTGAACCGTCGGGCACAGTGTTGCGTGTGCCGAGGTGAGGCCGCGAGGTCGATGACCGGCGGCGGCAGTCGAGAGAAAGGCCGGAGATGAGTGACGACCAGGTGTTGACCGGACCCGGTACGCAGACGCGGCGAGCCCTGCTCGCGGGCGCCGGCGCGGTGGGCGCGTCGGTCCTCCTGACCGCCTGCGGAGGCGACGACTCCGGGGACGGGACCACCGCGCCGACCAGCGGCGGACCGGGCGCCACCGCCGGCGACGCGGAGGGCGGCGACCGCGAGGGCTCGTCCTCGCTGGCGACGACCAGCGACATCCCGGTCGGTGGCGGGCAGGTCTACGCCGCCCAGGGCGTGGTGATCACCCAGCCGGAGCCGGGGCAGTTCAAGGGCTTCGACCCGATCTGCACCCACCAGGGCTGCCCGGTGTCGAACGTCGACGGCGGCACCATCAACTGCACCTGCCACAACAGCAAGTTCTCGATCACCGACGGCTCGGTGAAGCAGGGCCCGGCGACCAAGCCGCTCGCTCCCAAGACGCTCAAGGTCCAGGGCGACCAGATCAGCCTGGCCTGACCGCCGGCACCGGCGCCGGCACCGGGCCTGCGTGATCATGAGGTCGGCGGCGCCGGCCTCATGATCCACCGGCCGGGCGGCGGGGGAGCGCCCCCGCGGGTCGGGGGAGCGTGTCGGGGGTGCGGATTAGTCTTGACGGGTGGCTGACCCCTCGACCTACCGTCCCGCGCCCGGCACCATCCCGGAGTCACCGGGGGTCTACCGCTTCCGTGACGGCACCGGCCGGGTGATCTACGTCGGCAAGGCGAGGAACCTGCGCAGCCGGCTCAACTCGTACTTCGCCGACCCGGTCAACCTGCACCAGCGCACCCGGCAGATGGTCTTCACCGCCGAGTCGGTGGACTGGATCACCGTCGCCACCGAGGTCGAGGCGCTCCAGCAGGAGTTCACCTGGATCAAGCAGTACGACCCCCGGTTCAACGTCCGCTACCGCGACGACAAGTCGTACCCGTACCTGGCGGTCACCCTCGACGAGGAGTACCCCCGCCTGCAGGTGATGCGCGGTGCCAAGCGCAAGGGGGTGCGCTACTTCGGGCCGTACTCGCACGCCTGGGCGATCCGCGAGACCCTCGACCTGCTGCTGCGCGTCTTCCCGGCGCGGACCTGCTCCTCCGGGGTGTTCAAGCGGGCCGGCCAGGTGGGCCGGCCCTGCCTGCTGGGGTACATCGGCAAGTGCTCCGCGCCCTGCGTCGGCAGCGTCTCCGCCGACGAGCACCGCGAGATCGTCAACGGCTTCTGCGACTTCATGGCCGGCCGCACCGACACCATGGTCCGCAAGCTGGAACGGGAGATGACCGAGGCCAGCGAACAGCTGGAGTTCGAGCGGGCCGCGCGGCTGCGCGACGACGTCGCCGCGCTGCGCCGGGCCATGGAGAAGCAGACCGTGGTGCTCGGCGACGGCACCGACGCCGACGTGGTGGCCTTCGCCGACGACCCGCTGGAAGCCGCCGTACAGGTCTTCCACGTCCGCGACGGGCGGGTGCGCGGCCAGCGCGGCTGGGTGGTGGAGAAGACCGAGGAGCTGAGCACCGGCGACCTGGTGCACCACTTCTGCACCCAGGTCTACGGCGGCGAGCACGGCGAGGCGGACGTGCCCCGCGAGTTGCTGGTCCCCGAGCTGCCGGCCGACGCCGACGCGCTGGCCGACTGGCTCTCCAGCCACCGGGGCAGCCGGGTGTCGCTGCGGGTGCCCCAGCGCGGCGACAAGAAGTCGCTCATGGAGACGGTCGAGCGCAACGCGAAGGACGCGCTCGCTCGGCACAAGCTGCGCCGGGCCGGCGACCTGACCACCCGCGGCAAGGCGCTCGACGAGATCAGCGAGGCGCTCGGCATGCGGACGTCCCCGCTGCGCATCGAGTGCTTCGACGTCTCGCAGATCCAGGGCACCGACGTGGTGGCCAGCATGGTCGTCTTCGAGGACGGGCTGCCCCGCAAGAGCGAGTACCGCCACTTCATCGTCCGGGGCGCCACCGACGACCTTTCCGCGATGTCCGAGGTGCTGCGCCGCCGCTTCGCCCGCTACCTCGACGCCCGGGCCGAGAGCGGTGAGATCGGCGAGGAGACCGCCGCCGACCCGGATCGGCCCGGCATCGACCCGACCACCGGGCGGCCGCGCCGGTTCGCGTACCCGCCGCAGCTGGTGGTGGTCGACGGCGGCGCACCGCAGGTGGCGGCGGCCGCCCAGGCGCTGGCCGAGCTGGGCATCGACGACGTGGCGCTCTGCGGCCTGGCCAAGCGGCTGGAGGAGGTCTGGCTGCCCGACGACGAGTTCCCGGTCATCCTCCCGCGCACCTCCGAGGGGCTCTACCTGCTGCAACGCGTCCGCGACGAGGCGCACCGCTTCGCCATCACCTTCCACCGGCAGCGTCGCTCGAAGCGGATGACCGAATCCGCGCTGGACAACGTCCCCGGCCTCGGCGAGGTACGCCGCAAGGCGCTGCTGCGGCACTTCGGCTCGCTCAAGCGGCTCTCCGCCGCGAGCGTGGAGGAGATCACCGAGGTGCCCGGGGTGGGGAAGCGGACCGCCGAGGCGATCCTGGCCGCGCTGGACGAGGGCACCAAGGCGGGTCGCTGACCCTCGGTCAGCTTCCTGTCGGCGGCTCGCCGGCTGGGCGCGCCGTCCCGACTGGGTGGATGCCGGCTCGCGGGTTGCGCGGGACGGGTGGCCGGGCGGGCTTGGCCGGACGACCGGGTGCCGCACGCGTCGACCTTGCGCCGGCTCGGCGGGTGCGAAGGCGTCACCGACTGGGCGTGGGGGGCCGGTAGCCGACCGCCGTCACCTCGGTCGAGGTCGTCACCCGCTCCGCCGGTTCGCGACCGAATGTCCGGTTCCGAGTGGGTGTTGGCCGTTCCGGATGTCCGGTCTGGGCTGCGGTGTCGACTGGTCCGGGGCCGGCCGGGGGGTGGAATGGGTGGCGGGCCGGGGTCGTTATACATGGCAGACCGCGGTGGCCCCTGGCCCGGACGGTGAACCGGAGAGTCAGGCCCGGCGGAATGCCGGCCCACCCCGGTTGGTTACATCCCCCGGCACCACCCCGAGCAGGCCCCCGGGCCGAGGCCCGTGGAATGCGGGACCACCCGGGTTGGTTACATCCCCCGGCACCATGGCCCCCGGGCCTGTGGAATGCGCAGCCCGCCGGGACGGTTACATCCCCCCGGACACCCCGAGCAGAGCCCCTTTGTGTGGCCGCCGGGCAGATCCCCTTCCTTTGACTTCCCTCTCACGCGCCGCCGTCTCCCCCGACGACGGTTGCGTTTCCCCCGATCGAAAGGTGCACCCTCATGCGTACCGATCTGATCCGCAAGACCGCCCTGACCGCTGCCGGCCTCGCCGCCACCGCCGGTGGGATCGCCGGCCCGGCCGTCGCCGCGCACGCCGCCCCCACCCAGGGCACCACCGCCTCCGTGCAGGCCGACCGTAAGTCGCACGGCGAGCGGGAGCTCAACGTGCGCTACGAGGCCCAGCCGAACTTCTACTACTGCGGCCCCGCCGCCACCCGCAACGCCCTCTCCGTGCAGGGCAAGAACATCGACGTCGACGCCATGGCCAAGGAAATGGGCACCACCGAGGACGGCACCAACAGCATCAACGACATCACCCCCGTCCTGAACAAGGAAACCGGCAAGAAGGTCTACCGGTCGGTGGAGATCCGCGACAACAAGGCCGACCGCAAGCAGACCGACAAGCTGCGCACCGACATCGTCCGCACCATCGACGACGGCCGCGCCGTGGTCGCCAACATCGCCGGCACCACCACCGACACCGACGGCACCACCCACTCCTTCGAAGGCGGGCACTACATCAGCGTCGTGGGCTACACCGACAACGGCAAGACCGTCACCATCGCCGACTCGGCCAACCCCGACCAGGCCTCCTACCGAATCAGCGTCGACAACCTCGCCGACTGGATCGCCACCCGCGGCTACTCCGCCGCCTCCTGACCCACCAACACCACCGACAAGGGCCGGCCCCACCCGGGGCCGGCCCTTTCGTCGTAACTGGGGGTCAGCCCTGCGCGAGTACGGCGAGGATGCCCTCGCCGTACTTGGCCAGCTTGTTCTCGCCGACGCCGTTGATCTGGGAAAGCTCGGCCAGCGAGCTGGGCGCCTCGGTGGCGATCTGTCGCAGCGTGGCGTCGTGGAAGATCACGTACGCCGGCACGCCCTGCTCCTTGGCGGTGGCCGCCCGCCAGGCGCGCAGCCGCTCGAAGACCGGGGCCGCCTCCGGGGCGAGGTCGGCGACGACGGTGGCCGCGCCCCGGGGCTTCGCGGACCGGCCGGACGCCGGCCGCTCCGGCTCCCGGCGCATGGTCACCGTGCGGCGGCGGCCCAGCACCTCCGCGCTGGCCTCGGTCAGGGCCAGGGTGCCGTAGTCGCCCTCGACGGCGAGCAGACCCTCGGCGAGCAGTTGCCGGACCACCCCGCGCCACTCGGCCTCCCGCAGTTCGGTGCCGATGCCGAAGGTGCTCAGCGAGTCGTGGCCGTACTGGGTGATCTTGTCGGTCTGCTTGCCGAGCAGGATGTCGACGCAGTGCCCGGCGCCGAAGCGCTGGCTGCGCTCCCGGTCCAGCCGGAAGATGGTGGAGAGCAGCTTCTGCGCCGGCACCGTGCCGTCCCAGGTCTCCGGCGGGGTGAGGCAGGTGTCGCAGTTGCCGCAACCGGCCGCACCGCTCTGGCCGAAGTATTCGAGCAACTGCACCCGGCGGCAGCGGACCGTCTCGCAGAGGGCCAGCATCGCGTCGAGGTGGGTGGCGAGGTTGCGCCGGTGCGCGAGGTCGCCCTCCGACGTCTCGATCATCTTGCGCTGCTGCACCACGTCCTGGAGGCCGTACGCCAGCCAGGCGGTGGACGGCAGGCCGTCGCGCCCGGCGCGGCCGGTTTCCTGGTAGTAGCCCTCGACCGACTTCGGCAGGTCGAGGTGGGCGACGAACCGGACGTCGGGCTTGTCGATGCCCATCCCGAACGCGATCGTCGCCACCATGACCAGGCCGTCCTCGCGCAGGAAACGCTGCTGGTTGGCGGCGCGGGTGGCCGAGTCCAGGCCGGCGTGGTACGGCAGCGCGGCGACCCCGTTGGCGACCAGGAACTCGGCGGTCTTCTCCACTGAGGCCCGGGACAGGCAGTAGACGATGCCGGCGTCGCCGGGGTGCTCGTCGCGCAGCAGGGCGAGCAGCTGCTTGCGCGGCTCCTTCTTCGGCACGATCCGGTACTGGATGTTGGGTCGGTCGAAGCTGGCCACGAAGTGCCGGGCGTCGGTCAGCTTGAGCCGGCTGGCGATCTCGGCGCGGGTGGCGCTGGTCGCGGTGGCGGTGAGCGCGATCCGGGGCACCGTCGGCCACCGCTCGTGCAGCATCGACAGGGCCAGGTAGTCGGGGCGGAAGTCGTGCCCCCACTGCGAGACGCAGTGCGCCTCGTCGATGGCGAACAGGGCGATCCGGCCCCGGTCGAGCAGGCCGAGGGTGGCCCGGGAGCCGAGCGCCTCCGGGGCGAGGTAGAGCAGGTCCAGCTCGCCGGCGAGGAAGGCCTTCTCCACCTGGCGGCGGGCCTCCAGGTCCTGCGTCGAGTTGAGGAACCCGGCCCGGACGCCGACGGCGGTCAGCGCGTCGACCTGGTCCTGCATCAGCGCGATCAGCGGGGAGACGACCACCGCGACGCCCTCGCGGACCAGGGCGGGGATCTGGTAGCACAGCGACTTGCCGCCGCCGGTGGGCATCAGCACCAGCGCGTCGCCGCCGGCCACCACGTGGTCGATGACCTCCCGCTGGAAGCCGCGGAAGGCGTCGTAGCCGAAGACCCGGCGGAGCACCCGCAGCGCGTCCTCGGTGCGCAGGTCGGTGGGGGAGGTCATCCGCGGAGTCTACGAGCCGACGCCGACAACCCGCCGCCGCCGACCCGCGCGGGAATACCCGCTCCGCCGTCGCCGCTTCCTGAATAGGCCGCCGTGCCGACACCGGCACCGGTCGGACGGGCGGGAACCGATCGACGCCGCCCGGGGGGATAGAGTCGCTGATCGACCATGCGTGTCCGGGACGAACCGGACGCGGCACGGCTGGGGGGTAGTGGGTGAGCGAGGTGCGGACGACCGACGGGTACGCCCCGGACGGCGGCGCGGCGACGGCGGAGGCGGACACCACGCTGGTGGTGGTCACCGGGCTGTCCGGTGGCGGCCGCAGCACGGTCGCCCGGGCGCTGGAGAACGTCGGCTACTACGTGGTGGACAACCTGCCCCAGGCACTGATGCTGGACATGGCCGAGCTGGCGGTCAAGGCCGGCGGCGCGGCCCGGCGTACCGCGATGGTGCTCGACGTGCGCTCGCGCGCCTTCTCCACCGATCTCGCCGGGGCGATCCGCGAGCTGCGGGACCGGGGCTTCTCACCCCGGGTGGTCTTCGTCGACGCCGACGACGAGGTGCTGATCCGCCGGTTCGAGAGCGTCCGGCGCTCGCACCCGTTGCAGGGCGAGGGGCGGCTGGCCGACGGCATCGCCGTGGAGCGCGGCCTGCTGGAGGAGGCCCGCGACCAGGCCGACGTGATCATCGACACCAGCCATCTCAACGTCAACCAGCTGCGGCGGCGCATCGAGGAGCTCTTCGGCGGCGAGGACGCCCGCCGGCTGCGGGTCACCGTGATCTCCTTCGGCTTCAAGTACGGCCTGCCGCCCGACGCCGACTTCGTGCTCGACGCCCGGTTCCTGCCCAACCCGTACTGGGTGCCGGAGCTGCGCGAGCACACCGGGCGGGAGGAGGCGGTCAGCGCGTACGTGCTGGGCCAGGAGGGCGCGGACGCGTTCGTCGCCGCGTACGCCGACCTGGTCAACGCCACCACCGCCGGCTTCGAGCGGGAGGGCAAGCGCTACCTGACGGTGGCCGTCGGCTGCACCGGTGGCAAGCACCGCAGCGTGGCCATCGCGGAGGAACTGGCCGGCCGGCTGCGCCAGTCGGATCTGGCCGCCAACGCTCAGCACCGGGACCTGGGGCGGGAATGACGGCGGCGAAGGTGGTCGCCTTCGGCGGGGGGCACGGGCTCTCCGCCTCGCTGCGCGCGCTGCGCCACTGCGCCGGCGACGTCGACCTGGACATCACCGCCGTGGTCACCGTCGGCGACGACGGCGGCTCCAGCGGTCGGCTGCGCGCCGAGCGCGGCGGGCTGCCCCCGGGCGACCTGCGGCAGGCCCTGGTCGCGCTGGCCGGCGATCACCCCGCCACCCGGCGCAGCGCCGGGCTCTTCCAGCACCGCTTCGCCGGCGACTCCGGCGACGGCCTGGCCGGGCACGCGGTGGGCAACCTGGTGCTCTGCGGCCTGATGGAGCAGCTCGGCGACCCGGTGGCCGCGCTGGAGCACGCCGGGGCGATGCTCGGCGCGGTGGGCCGGGTGCTGCCGATGTCCCGCCAGCCGGTGGGGATCGAGGCGCGGGTGCGCGGCGCCGACCCGGCGCGCCCCGACGAGGTACGCACGGTGCGCGGTCAGCACCAGGTGGCGGTGACCACCGGCCGGGTGGAGTCGCTGCGGCTCACCCCGACCGCGCCGGACGCGTGCGTCGAGGCGGTCGCCGCGGTGGGCGAGGCCGACTGGCTGATCTTCGGGCCGGGCAGCTGGTACACCAGCGTGCTGCCGCACCTGCTGGTGCCCGGGCTGGCCGCCGCGATCGTCGCGAGCCGGGCCCGACGGCTGGTCACCCTCAACCTGGCGGCCGAGAAGGAGACCCTCGGGCTCTCCGTCGCCGACCACCTGGCCGCCCTGCACTCGTACCTTCCGCAGCTCACCGTGGACTTCGTGCTGGCCGATTCGAAGGCGGTGGGTGATCCCGAACCGGCCGGACGTGCGGCAGAATCGCTGGGTGCCCGGCTGGTCCTCGCCCCTGTCGCCGTCACCGACGGCTCTCCCCGTCATGATCCGGCCGCCCTGGGCGCCGCATTGGTGCCTGTCCTGGGCGCCGATCGTTAAGCACGTACGTAATCACCGGCGACACGCCGGTACCGGTCCGTGGAGGGGCGCAGAATGGCGATGACGGCTGCGGTCAAGGACGAGCTGAGTCGGGTCGACGTGCCCAAGCCCTGCTGCCGGCGGGCGGAGATGGCCGCGCTGCTGCGCTTCGCCGGCGGGCTGCACATCGTCTCCGGTCGCGTGGTGGTGGAGGCCGAACTGGACACCGGGGCGGTGGCCCGGCGGCTGCGCCGGGAGATCGCCGAGGTGTACGGCTATCCGAGCGAGATCCACGTGCTCGCCTCCGGCGGGTTGCGCAAGGGCAGCCACTTCATCGTCCGGGTGGTCAAGGACGGCGAGGCGCTGGCCCGGCAGACCGGCCTGCTCGACGTGCGCGGCCGCCCGGTGCGCGGCCTGCCGCCGCACGTGGTGGCGGCGAACGTCTGCTGCGCCGTCTCCGCCTGGCGGGGCGCGTTCATGGCGCACGGCTCGCTGACCGAGCCCGGCCGCTCCAGCGCGCTGGAGATCACCTGCCCGGGTCCGGAGTCCGCGCTGGCCCTGGTCGGCGCGGCCCGCCGGATCGGCATCACCGCCAAGAACCGCGAGGTGCGCGGGGTGGACCGGGTGGTGGTCAAGGACGGTGACGCGATCGCCGCGCTGCTCACCCGGATCGGGGCGCACTCCAGTGTGCTGGCCTGGGAGGAGCGCCGGGTGCGCCGCGAGGTCCGGGCCACCGCCAACCGGCTGGCCAACTTCGACGACGCCAACCTGCGCCGCTCGGCCCGCGCCGCGGTGGCCGCCGCCGCCCGGGTGACCCGGGCGCTGGAGATCCTGGCCGAGGACGCGCCGAACCACCTGACCTCGGCCGGGCAGCTGCGCCTGGAGCACCGGCAGGCCTCGCTGGAGGAGTTGGGCGCGCTGGCCGACCCGCCGCTGACCAAGGACGCCATCGCCGGCCGGATCCGCCGGCTGCTGGCGTTGGCCGACAAGCGGGCCCGCGACCTGGGCATCCCGGATACGGAAGCAGCCGTCACGCCCGACATGCTCGTGGTCTGATAGGACGGTGGGGCTCCACGATGCGAGCGGGATCACCACCCGCCGCAGCGTGACGCCGCACGCTCGGATAAGGTCGCTGCGTACGGCAAGGGGGCCGGCACAGGCACTCCTCGCCGTGCTCACCGCCTCGGGCGGTCAGGTCTCACGGACCGCGGCGGGGTGGCCGAGATGAACCGTCAACGGCCGGCTCCAACGGTCGGCGCACACACCTCCGCCGGCCCGGGTCTTACGCCGGCGGACCAGAACGCGAGGAGATGGGACCTGTGACCATCCGGGTTGGCATCAACGGCTTCGGCCGGATCGGCCGTAACTTCTTCCGGGCAGTGCTGGCGTCCGGCGCTGACATCGAGGTTGTGGCGGTCAACGACCTGACCGACAACGCGACGCTCGCCCACCTTGTCAAGTACGACAGCATCCTGGGCCGCCTCCCGCACGAGGTGAAGGCGACCGCTGACGAGATCACCGTGGGCGGCAAGACCATCAAGGCGTACGCCGAGAAGGACCCGGCGAAGCTGCCGTGGGGCGACGTCGGCGCGGACGTGGTCATCGAGTCCACCGGCTTCTTCACCGACGCCACCAAGGCCAAGGCGCACATCGACGGCGGGGCCAAGAAGGTCATCATCTCCGCGCCGGCGAAGAACGAGGACGTCACGGTGGTGATGGGCGTCAACCAGGACCAGTACGACCCGGCCAAGCACACCATCATCTCCAACGCCTCCTGCACCACCAACTGCCTCGCCCCGATGGCGAAGGTCCTGCACGACACGTTCGGCGTCCAGCACGGTCTGATGACGACCATCCACGCGTACACCCAGGACCAGAACCTGCAGGACGCGCCGCACAAGGATCTGCGTCGGGCCCGGGCCGCCGCGCTGAACATCGTCCCGACCTCGACCGGCGCCGCCAAGGCGATCGGCCTGGTGCTGCCGGAGCTGAAGGGCAAGCTGGACGGCTACGCGCTGCGGGTGCCGATCCCGACCGGCTCCACCACCGACCTGACCGTCATGGTCGGCCGGGAGACCACGGTGGACGAGGTTAACGCCGCGATGAAGGCGGCCGCCGACGGTCCGCTCAAGGGCATCCTGGTCTACAACGAGGACCCGATCGTCTCCTCGGACATCGTCACCGACCCGGCGTCCTGCATCTTCGACGCGCCGCTGACCAAGGTGGTCGGCAACCAGGTCAAGGTCGTCGGCTGGTACGACAACGAGTGGGGCTACTCCAACCGCCTCGTCGACCTGGTCAAGCTGGTGGGATCCTCGCTGTGAGCATCCGCAACCTCGACGACCTGCTCGCCGAGGGGGTGTCGGGTCGGCGCGTGCTGGTGCGCGCCGACCTGAACGTCCCGCTCGACAAGCAGACCGGTGAGATCACCGACGACGGCCGCATCCGCGCGGTCCTGCCGACCCTGAGCGCGCTGGTCTCCGCCGGCGCCAAGGTGGTCGTCTGCTCGCACCTGGGCCGCCCGAAGGGCGCGCCGGACCCGCAGTTCAGCCTCCGCCCGGTCGCCGGTCGCCTCGGCGAGCTGCTCGACGCGCCGGTGCACTTCGCCGAGGACACCGTCGGCGACTCGGCCCGCTCCACCGTGGACGCGCTGGCCGACGGCCAGGTCGCCCTGCTGGAGAACCTCCGGTTCAACAAGGGGGAGACCAGCAAGGACGACGCCGAGCGGGGCGCGTTCGCCGACCAGCTCGCCACGTTCGGCGACGCGTACGTCGACGACGCGTTCGGCGCGGTGCACCGCAAGCACGCCAGCGTGTACGACGTGCCCGCCCGGCTGCCGCACGTCGCCGGCCGGCTGGTGCTGCGCGAGGTGGAGGTGCTCTCCAAGCTGACCGGTCAGCCGGAGCGCCCGTACGTGGTGGTGCTCGGCGGGTCCAAGGTCTCCGACAAGCTGGCGGTCATCGAGGCGTTGCTGCCGACCGTGGACCGGCTGCTCATCGGCGGCGGGATGTGCTTCACCTTCCTCAAGGCCCAAGGCCACGAGGTGGGCACCTCGCTGCTGGAGAAGGAGATGGTCGAGACCTGCGGCAACCTCATCGAGCGGTCCGGGGGCAAGATCATGCTTCCGGTCGACGTGGTGGCCGCGGACGCCTTCGCCCCGGACGCCGCGCACGACACGGTCCCCGCCGACGGCATCCCGAGCCACCGGGTCGGCCTGGACATCGGGCCGGAGACGGTGGCCGGCTTCGCCGCCGCACTCTCCCAGGCGAAGACCATCTTCTGGAACGGCCCGATGGGCGTCTTCGAGATGCCGGCCTTCGCCGCCGGCACCCGGGGCGTCGCCGAGGCGGTCGCCAAGGCCGACGCGTTCAGCGTGGTCGGCGGCGGTGACTCCGCCGCCGCGGTGCGGGCCCTCGGCCTCGACGAGTCGTCGTTCGGGCACATCTCCACGGGTGGCGGCGCCTCCCTGGAATACCTCGAGGGCAAGACCCTCCCCGGCATCGCGGCCCTGGAGAAGTGATGGCGAGCGTCACCCGCCGGCCGCTGATGGCCGGCAACTGGAAGATGAACCTGAACCACCTCGAGGCCAACCTGCTGGTGCAGAAGCTGGCCGCGAGCCTCACCGAGAAGCAGCTCACCGAGGTCGAGACGGTGGTCCTGCCGCCCTTCACCGACCTGCGCACCGTGCAGACCGCGGTGGACGGCGACAAGCTGCTGATCGGCTACGGCGCGCAGGACCTGTCGCCGTACCAGTCGGGCGCCTACACCGGGGACGTCGCCGGGCCGATGCTGGCCAAGCTGGGCTGCACGTACGTGGTGGTGGGGCACTCCGAGCGGCGCGCCTACCACTACGAGGACGACGCGATCGTCAACGCCAAGGTGGCGGCGGCGCTGGCCAACGGGCTCACCCCGATCCTCTGCATCGGCGAGGGCCTGGAGATCCGGGAGCAGCTGCGGCACGTGCCGCACTGCTGCGACCAGCTCGACGGCGCCCTGCGCGGGCTCACCGCTGAGCAGGTGACCAAGGTCGTCGTGGCGTACGAGCCGGTCTGGGCGATCGGCACCGGCAAGACGGCGACGCCGGAGGACGCCCAGGAGGTCTGCGGCGAGGTGCGCAAGCGGCTGGTCGAGACCTTCGACCAGGGCACCGCGGACCAGGTCCGGATCCTCTACGGCGGGTCGGTCAAGTCCTCGAACGTGGCCGCGATCATGGCCCAGCCGGACGTGGACGGGGCCCTGGTGGGCGGTGCCAGCCTGGACGCCGAGGAGTTCGCGAAGATCTGCCGGTTCCCGGAGCACACCGCCCGCTGATCGCTCGCTATCCTTGAGGCCGCCCGTCCACCGGTCGGTGCCACCGTGCCCGATCTGTCCGGGCGAGGATCGTAACGAGAGGACTGACCCCAGCCATGCCGATCTGGTTCGCATACACGTTGATCGTGTTGCTGGTCATCACGAGCGTTCTGCTCACCATGCTGATCCTGCTGCACCGGGGTAAGGGCGGCGGGCTGTCGAGCATGTTCGGCGGCGGCGTCAGCTCCAGCCTGGCCGGCTCGTCGGTGGCCGAGAAGAATCTCGACCGCTACACCGTCCTGGTGAGCATCGTCTGGTTCGCCTGCATCGTGGGGCTCGGCCTCTGGCTCCGGCTCCAGCTCAACAGCGGGGCCTGAGCCTGTCGGAGTCTCGGCGTACAATCTGCGCGCGGTCCGTTACGGACCGCGCGCAGTTCGTTGTGCAGCGCGTCGCCGCCGCCCACCCCCTGCCGAGCGGCGGTCCCTCCTACGACAGGAGCGAGCAGCCGTGCCCAGTGGCAACGTCATCCGTGGCTCACGGATCGGGTCCGCCCCCGAACGCCCCGCCGAGCGCTACGAGCCCGCACCCCGCCGGGCGGTGACCTACTGGTGCCGCAACGGGCACGCCACCGAGATCAGGATGGCGGTCGACGCCGAGGCGCCCCCGCTGTGGGACTGCCCCCGCTGCGGGCTGCCCGCCGGCCGGGACGCGGAGAACCCGCCCGGGCGGGCCCGTCCCGAGCCCTACAAGACCCACCTGGCGTACGTGAAGGAGCGGCGCAGCGAGGAGGAGGGGGCGGCCATCCTGGCCGAGGCTCTCGCCGCGCTGCGCCGCCGTCGCGGCCGGGAGTGACACGCCGGAGCCCCAACCCCCACCGGGGGCCGGGGCTCCTCGTCGTATCGGCTCAGCGCAGGCTGCGCGACCGGGGTGGCACGTCGGCCGCCGCCGACCGGTCCAGCAGCCAGAGGGTACGCGACACGCCCCGCGCGCCGGCCGCCGGCAGCTGCACCGGGCCCGCCCCGGCCAGCGCCATGCCGACCGCCCGGGCCTTGTCGGCGCCGCTGGCCACCAGCCAGACCTCCTCGGCGGTGTTGATCGCCGGCAGGGTGAGCGTGGTCCGCAGCGGCGGCGGCTTCGGGCTGCCCCGCACCGCGCTGACCGGCCGGTTGTCGTAGTGCACCGGGTGCTCGGGGAAGACCGACGCCACGTGCCCGTCCTCGCCGACGCCGAGCATCAGCACGTCGAAGTGGGGGAGCGCGGCGTGGCCGGGCCGCGCGGCCCGGGCCAGCTCCTCGGCGTACGCGGCGGCACCGGCCTCCGGGTCGGCGCCCAGCGGGCCGTCGGAGGCCGGCATGGGGTGCACCCGGGCCGGGTCCAGCGGCACGGAGTCCAGCAGCGCCGCCCGGGCCTGCGTCTCGTTGCGCTCCGGGTCGCCGGCGGGCAGGAAGCGCTCGTCGCCCCACCAGACGTCCACCCGCGACCAGTCGACCGCGTCCCGGGCCGGCAGCGCGGCCACCGCCCGGTACACCGCGGCGGCGATCCGCCCTCCGGTCAGCACCACCGACGCCTGACCCCGGTCCGCCTGCGCGTCGAGCAGCTTCACCACCAGTCGGGCCGCCACCGCCTGCGCCAGCAGGTCGGCATCGGCGTGTACGGCGACACTCGCCTCACTCATGTTGTGCCTTCGTCTCCCGACCGCGCTCGCGCGGTCCGTGTTCGTCGTGCCCGGGGGCCGGTCGGCCCGTCCGTCGCGCCCTCCCACGCCCCGGGGAACCGTGCCGGCCCCCGGGGACAGCGGTCAGGGGGTCGCGCTGGTGCCGGCGTGGGCGGTGACCCCGGCCTCGGCCCGCTGCGCGGTCGCCGGGTCCTTCCAGACGTGCACCCGCCCGGCGGGCTGCTGGTCCAGGCCGGAGATGCCGGCCGCCGCGCCCAGCGCCTCGGCGTACACCTGGTCGGCGTCGAGCCGGCGCAGCTCCTCGGCCAGCTCGTCGCCGAGCGGGCGGCGCACCAGCGGCAGGGTCCGGTCCTCCTGACCGGTACGGCGGAACACCGCCATGTTGTCGTCGCGGGTCAGCGTCAGCGCGTCGCCGTTGGCGCAGCGCAGCTGCACCTCGCGCATGCGCGGGTACTCGTCGGTGTGCTCCCACACCGGGTCGATGCCGAGCCGGGCGGTCAGCCAGCCGCGCATCAGCGCCGCGGTCGGGTCGGTGCGCGGCGCCACCACGGTCGCCGCGGTGACCCGGGCCTCGGTGGTGTCGAACGCCCCGGCGACCAGGGTGCGCCACGGGGTGATCCGGGTCCACGCCAGGTCGGTGTCGCCGGGGGCGTAGTCCCGGGCCCGTTGGCGCAGCGCCTCGATCGGGTCGGCCGCCTGCGCGGTGTCGGTGATCCGCCGGTCGGCGACCACGCCGAGGAAGTCGGTGGCGATCTCGGTCGGCGGCTCACCGTGCCACCAGGCCACCACCGGCACGTCCGGCACCAGCAGCGGCATCACCACGGACTCGGCGTGCAGGGCCAGCCGGCCGTACATCCGGGTCACCACCGCCTCGCACGGGCCGAGCCGCCCGCCGACGACGATCTCCGCGTCCAGCCGGTTGCGCTCCCGTTCCACGTCGGTGCGGACGACCACCAGCAGCCGGCACGGGTGGGCGGCCGCGGCGATGGTCGCCGCCGCCTCCGCCTCGCGGACCCGCTTCTCGTCCACCACCACGATGAGGGTCAGCGCCATGCCGCTGGCCACCCCGCCCGCGCTGCGCCGCTCGGCGGCGAGCGCCTTGACCACCTCGTTCCCGGTGGTGTCCCACAGGCCGATCACTGGAGCCTCCCGGTCCGCTGGCTGTGCCCGCGCACGCCGCTGTGTCCGATCATCCGCGCGCTCACGCCCGCCGCCAGGCGCGGCCCTCGCGCGCCAGCATCTCGTCGGCCGCCCGGGGCCCCCACTCGCCGGCCCGGTACGGCTCCGGCTTGGTGCCCGCCCAGGCGTGCTCCAGCGGGTCCACCACCTGCCAGCTCTGCTCCACCTCGGCGGCGTCCGGGAAGAGCGTCCGGTCGCCGATCAGCACGTCCAGCACCAGCCGCTCGTACGCCTCGGGGCTGGACTCGGTGAACGCCTCGCCGTACTGGAAGTCCATCGCGATGTCCCGGACCTCCATGGTCGTGCCCGGCACCTTGGAGCCGAACTTCAGCACCACGCCCTCGTCCGGCTGCACCCGGATGACGAGCTGGTTGGGGCCCAGCGACTCCATGTCCGCCGCGTTGAACGGCAGGTGCGGCCCCTTCTTGAACATGATGGCCACCTCGGTCACCCGCCGGGGCAGCCGCTTGCCGGCGCGGATGTAGAACGGCACCCCCGCCCAACGGCGGTTCTGGATGCCCAGCTTCACCGCGACGTACGTCTCGGTGGTCGAGTCCTCCGGGACGCCCTCCTCCTCCAGGTAGCCGAGCGCCCGCTCGCCGCCGACCCAGCCGGGCAGGTACTGCCCGCGCACGGTGCCTTGGGAGATGTCCGTGGGCAGGGTGATCGCCTTGAGCACCTTCAGCTTCTCGGTCCGGATCTCGTCGGCGTCGAAGCTGGTCGGCTCCTCCATCGCCACCAGGGCGAGCAGTTGGAGGAGGTGGTTCTGGAGCACGTCCCGGGCGGTGCCGACGGAGTCGTAGAAGGCGGCCCGGGTGCCGATGCCGACGTCCTCGGCCATGGTGATCTGCACCGAGTCGACGTACTTGGAGTTCCACAGCGGCTCGAACAGGTTGTTGGCGAACCGCAGGGCGAGGATGTTCTGGACCGTCTCCTTGCCCAGGTAGTGGTCGATCCGGAAGACGTCCTGGCGGGTGAAGACGTCGTCGACCAGGTCGTTGAGCTCCTTGGCCGACGGCAGGTCGTTGCCGAACGGCTTCTCCACCACCACCCGGCGCCAGCCGCCGGACTTGGCGTTGTCGGCCAGCCCGGTGCGGGCCAGTTGCTTGAGCACCACCGGGAAGGCCGCCGGCGGGATGGAGAAGTAGAACGCGGCGTTGCCGTGGATGCCGTGGCTGTCCCGCAGCTCGTCCAGGGTGGCGGCCAGGTGGTCGAAGGCGGCGTCGTCGTCGAACGAGCCACCGACGAACTTGATGTTGCCGGCGAGCCGCGACCAGACCTCCTCCCGCCAGGGGGTACGGGCGTGCTTCTTGGCCGCGTCGTGGGCCAGCGACTCGAAGTCGCCGTCGCCCCAGTCCCGCCGCGCGAAGCCCAGCACCATGAACCCGGGCGGCAGCAGGCCCCGGTTGGCCAGGTCGTAGACCGCTGGCAGCAACTTCTTGCGCGCCAGGTCACCGGTGACTCCGAAGATCACCAGAGCGCAGGGCTCCGGGATCCGGGGCAGTCGCCGGTCCTGCACGTCGCGCAGCGGGTTCACGCCGCCTCCTCGCTCCGTCTGGTCCATCTCGTTCATCGTCACGCCCGCCATCGTCCGATCGCTTCCAGCAGCTGGGCCAGGCCCGCCGACCTGTCGGTCAGGTGCAGGCGTAGCACGGGTCGGCCCCGGTCGGCCAGCGCCTGCCGGTCGCCGGCGGCCTGCGCCGCCTGCAGCTCCCCGAAGGAGTACGGCCGACCCGGTACCGGGAGATCAACGTGCACCGCGCCGGTGAGCTGAAGGTAGCTGCCGACCGGCGGGCCGCCCTTGTGGTACTGCCCGGTGGAGTGCAGGTACCGGGGGCCCCAGCCGAAGGTGACCGGCCGCCCGGCGGCCTGCGCCAGCAGTGGCCGCAGCCGCGCCGCCGCCGCCTCGTCCACCCGGTCCAGGTACGCCGTCACGGCGAGGTAGCCCGCGTCGCCCACGCCGTCCACCAGGTGGCGCAGCGCGCCGGTGAGGTCGGCGGGCGTGCCCGGCGGGGCGTACACCTCGATCGCGCCCTCGGTGGACGAGGGCGCCTGCGCCGGCGGTCCGGATTCCAGGATCCGCCGGGTGTTGTCCTTGCTCGCGGCGACGTCCGGCTGGTCGAACGGGTCGACGCCGAGCACCACCGCCGCGACCGCGGTCGCGTACTCCCAGGTCAGGAACTGGGCCCCGAGGGGGCCGTTCACCGCCAGGTCGGGTTCGCAGCCGCCGCCGGGGACGTCCCCCGCGGTCAGCGCGCCGCCGTGGCTGACGGTCAGCACGTCCGGTCCGGTCGCCCCCGGCGCCTGCGGGGACTCCACCACCACGGGCAGGACGCCGAGCCCGGCCTTACCGGTCGACTCGGCGAGCAGCTGCTCGATCCAGTCGCCCAGGCCGTCCAGCCCGGTGCCGTCGGGGACCAGGGCGACCTTGTCCCGGCCGGTGGTGGCCGCCGCGGCGAGCGCCGCCCCGAGCGCCAGGCCCGGATTGTCCCGGTCCCCGCCCAGCGCGGCCGACACCGCCTCGGCGTCGTCCAGCAGCTCGGTGACCTCCACCCCGGCCAACGCGGCGGGGACCAGGCCGAACGCGGTCAGCGCCGCGTACCGCCCGCCCACCTGCGGGTCGGCCGGCAGCACCACCACGCCCATCTCGTCGGCGGTGGCCTCCAGCGGGGAGCCCGGGTCGGTGACCACCACGAAGTGCCGGGCCGCCTCGGCCTCGGTCATCCCGGCGTCCAGGAACGCCTGCCAGTACGCCCGGCGGTGGCTGTCGGTCTCCACCGTCGTGCCGGACTTGCTGGCCACCACGACCACCGTGCGCTCCAGCCGGTCGGCCAACGCCGCCCGGACCCGGCCCGGGTCGGTGGTGTCGAGCACGGTCAGCGGCCGGCCCAGGGTCCGCGTGATGGTCTCGGCGGCGAGCGAGGAACCGCCCATCCCGGCGAGCACCACGTGGTCCAGGTCCTCCAGCTCCGCCGCCAGCTCGGCGAGCTGGGGGAGCAGCTCCCGGCTGCGGCGGTGGGTGTCCAGCCAGCCGAGGCGGGTCTTCGCCTCCTCCTCGGCGTTCGGACCCCACAGCCCCGGGTCCCTCGCGGCCAGTCTGGCCGGAACGTCCCGTTCGACCAGCGCGTCCCGCACGGACGCGGGCGCGGACCGGTCGACCGCGTCCGCGCCGTGCACGGCCAGCCCGGCCGCCGCGTCCGCCGGGCCGGCCAGCAGGTCACCCATGTCGCCACCCGGGCTGGGCGACGGCGTGGAGCGCCGCGGGGCGGTGCCCCGCGGCGCGTCCGACGCCCTTCGTCACGCGTTGCCCCCAGCCTGCTCGGCGGCCTGCGCGCTGCCCTTGGCGGCCTTGTTCGGGGCGCCGGTGCCCTGCGCGGCGGCGGTGAGCGACTTGTGCACCCCGTCGAGCAGCTCCAGCCAGCTGGCCGCGAACTTCTCCACGCCCTCCCGCTCCAGGGTGACGATCACGTCGGACATGTCGACGCCCACCGACTCCAGGTCGGTGAAGACCTTGCGGGCCTCGTCGTACGCCCCGGTGATGGTGTCGCCCCGGGTCTCGCCGTGGTCGGCGTAGGCGTGGATGACCGATTCCGGCATGGTGTTGACCGTGCCGGGGGCGATCAGCTCCTCGACGTAGATGACGTCCCGGTAGTCCGGGTTCTTCGTCGAGGTGGACGCCCACAGCGGCCGCTGTGGGTGGGCGCCCGCGTCGGCCAGGGCCTGCCACCGGTCGGAGGAGAAGACCTTGCCGTAGCGCTCGTACGCCAGCCGGGCGTTGGCGACCGCCGCCTTGCCGCGCAGCGCCTTGGCCTCGTCGGAGCCGATCTTTTCCAGCCGCTTGTCGACCTCGGAGTCGACGCGGGAGACGAAGAACGACGCCACCGAGCCGATCTTGGACAGGTCGTGGCCGTTCGCCTTCGCCTGCTCCAGGCCGGCGAGGAACGCCTCCATCACCTGGGAGTAGCGGTCCAGGCCGAAGATCAGCGTGACGTTGACGCTGATCCCCTCGGCGAGGGTGGCGGTGATCGCCGGCAGGCCCGCCTCGGTGGCCGGGATCTTGATGAAGAGGTTGGGGCGGTCGATCAGCCACCACAACCCCTTGGCCTCGGCGACCGTCTTCTCCGTCTCGTGGGCCAGCCGCGGGTCCACCTCGATGGAGACCCGGCCGTCGACCCCGGCGCTCGCGTCGTGCGCCGGCCGCATCACGTCGCAGGCCCACCGCACGTCGTACGTGGTCAGCAGGCGAACCGCCTCTTCGACCTCCAGGCCACGGGTGGCGAGGTCCTTGAGCTGCCAGTTGTACTCGTCCGCGTCGCTCAGCGCCTTGGCGAAGATGGTCGGGTTGGACGTCACCCCGACCAGGTGCTTCTCCCGGCGCAGCTGGTCCAGCCCGCCGGAACTCAGTCGTACCCGGGAAAGATCGTCGAGCCAGATCGCCACCCCAGCGGCGCTCAGCTCACCCAGCCTGTCCGTCATGCCGTCCACGCTCCCCTCAGTTGCCGGTCGTGAAACCGGTGATGTCGCCCACCCGGGCCATCGAGGCGTGTGCCGCCGCCACGATCCGGTCGGGGGTGAACCCGAACTGCTCGAAGAGCACGGTGTGCGGGGCACTCGCGCCGTAGTGCTCCAGGCTGACGCTCTCGCCGAGGTCGCCGACGACCCCGCGCCAGGACATGGCGATGCCCGCCTCCACGCTCACCCGTGCCTTTACCCCGCGCGGCAGCACCGACTCCCGGTACGCCTCGTCCTGCTCGTAGAACCACTCCTGGCAGGGCATCGAGACGACCCGGGTGGGGGTGCCGTCGGCCTCCAGCCGCTCCCGGGCGGTGAGGCAGAGCTGCACCTCGGAGCCGGTGCCGACGATGATCACCTGCGGCTTGCCGGTGGACGCCTCGGCCAGCACGTAGCCGCCCTTGGCCACGCCCTCGGCGCTGCCCAGCGTCTCCCGGTCCAGCGTCGGCAGCGCCTGACGGCTCAGCGCCAGCGCGGTCGGCCGGTCGGTGTGCTCCAGCGCCTGCCGCCAGGCCCAGGCGGTCTCGTTGGCGTCCGCCGGGCGGACCACGTCCAGGCCGGGGATGGCGCGCAGCGCGGTCAGGTGCTCCACCGGCTGGTGGGTCGGACCGTCCTCGCCCAGGCCGATCGAGTCGTGCGTCCAGACGTAGACCACCGGCAGCTTCATCAGCGCCGCCAGCCGGACAGAGGGGCGCATGTAGTCGCTGAACACCAGGAAGGTGCCGCCGTACGGGCGGGTGCCGCCGTGCAGGGCGATGCCGTTGAGGATCGCTCCCATGGCGTGCTCACGGATGCCGAAGTGCAGCGTGCGGCCGTACTCGTGGCCCGGGAAGTCCTTGGTGGCGTGGGTGGCCGGGATGAACGACGGCTCGCCCTTCATGGTGGTGTTGTTGCTCTCCGCCAGGTCGGCCGAGCCGCCCCAGAGCTCCGGCAGCACCGGGGCGAGCGCCTCCAGCACCTTGCCGGAGGCGGCCCGGGTGGCCACGCCCTTGGCGTCGGCGGGGAAGGTCGGCAGGGCCTCGGTCCAGCCCTGCGGCAGCACCCGGCCGGCCATCCGCTCCCAGAGCGCCTTGCGCTCGGGGTTGGCCTGCGACCAGGCGTCGAACGCGGTCGTCCACTCCCGCTGGGCGGCCTCGCCGCGGCTCATCACCTGGCGGGCGTGGCCGAGCATCTCTTCGTCGACCTCGAAGCTCTGCACCGGGTCGAAGCCGAGCAGCTGCTTGGTGGCGGCCACCTCGTCGGCGCCGAGCGCCGAACCGTGGATCTTGCCGGTGTTCTTCTTGTTGGGGGCGGGCCAGCCGATGATGGTGCGCAGCGCGATGAAGGAGGGACGCCCGGTCTCCGCCTTGGCGGCCAGCAGCGCCTGGTGGAGCGCCTCCACGTCCTCGTGGTAGTCGCCCTGGTCGGCGTCGCCGGTCCGCCAGTCGACGGTCTGCACGTGCCAGCCGTACGCCTCGTAGCGGGCCGCCACGTCCTCGCTCTTGGCGATCCGGGTGTCGTCCTCGATGGAGATCTCGTTGTCGTCGTAGATCACCGTGAGGTTGCCCAGCTGCTGGTGCCCGGCGAGCGCGCTGACCTCGTGGCTGATGCCCTCCTCGATGTCGCCGTCGGAGGCGATGCACCAGATGTCGTGGTCGAAGACCGAGCCGCCCGGCTCGCTCTCCGGGTCGAACAGGCCCCGCTCGCGGCGGGCGGCCATCGCCATGCCGACCGCGTTGCCCAGGCCCTGGCCGAGCGGGCCGGTGGTGGTCTCCACGCCGGGGGTGTGCCCGTGCTCCGGGTGCCCGGGGGTGAGCGAGCCCCACTGCCGCAGCGACTGCAGGTCCTCCAGCGCGAGGGGGTAGCCGGAGAGGTAGAGCTGGATGTAGAGGGTCAGGCTGGAGTGCCCGGCGGAGAGGACGAACCGGTCCCGGCCGGGCCAGTTCGGGTCGGCCGGGTTGTGGCGCATCACCCGGTTGAAGAGCAGGTATGCCGCGGGCGCCAGGCTCATCGCGGTGCCCGGGTGGCCGTTGCCGGATTTCTCCACGGCGTCCATGGCCAGCACGCGGACGGTGTCGACGGCCCGGCGGTCGAGGTCGGTCCAGTTGAGTGCGGGGTGCTCGGGTCGGTTGGCAGCCACGATGGTTGTGCTCCTCGGCAGATGGGCGGAACCCTCACTGATGACCCTATCGAGCGGCCCTAAACGTCCGCCCGGGGATCACTCCACCCTGTTGGGTACGGGTCGGACCCGTCTGGTCGTTCAGCCCGTCGGTGTGACGCCCCGCACCGTTCTCGGGTCGCCCGGGCAGCCAAAACGACGACGCGTAGTCTGTGGGTCGGTGTGTGGACCCTCCCCGGGTCCCGCCGACCTGATCACCCCTGCCGATGCCGGAAGGTGGCAATCCGTGAGCATGATCACCGAGCGCCCCGTCAGCAACTCTGCCGGGCAGCCGCCGGTGCGCACGGTGGTCGCGGAGCCGGCCCGCCGCGACGTTCGGGCGGTCATCGCCGCGTATGTCGCGCTGACCAAGCCCCGCATCGTCGAGCTGCTGCTGGTCACCACGGTGCCGGCGATGATGCTCGCCGACGGCGGCCTGCCGTCGCTCTGGCTGGTGGCCGTGGTGCTGGTCGGCGGCTCGCTCGCGGCCGGCGCCGCCAGCGTGATCAACTGCTACATCGACCGGGACATCGACCAGTTGATGCGGCGGACGAAGCGCCGCCCGCTGCCGGCGCACACCGTCTCGCCGCGCAACGCGCTCGTCTTCGGCCTGGTGCTGGCGGTGGTGTCGGTGGTTCTGATGGCCGCCTTCACCAACCTGCTGGCGGCCGGGCTGACCCTGGCGGCGATCGTCTACTACGACGTCGTCTACACGCTCTGGCTCAAGCGCACCACCCCGACGAACACCTTCTGGGGCGGTGCCTGCGGGGCGGCCCCGGTGCTGATCGGCTGGGCGGCGGTGACCGGCTCGCTGGCGCCGCAGGCCTGGGTGCTCTTCGGCGTGGTCTTCTTCTGGCAGATGCCGCACTTCTACCCCCTGGCGATGAAGTACAAGGACGACTACGCCCGGGCGGGCATCCCGATGCTGCCGGTGGTGGCCTCGGCCCGCCGGGTCAACGCCGAGATCCTGATCTTCGCCTGGATCACCGTGCTGCTCTCGCTGGCGCTCTGGCCGATGGGGATGAGCCCGATCTACGGCGTGCCGACCCTGGTGGTGGGCGGGATCTTCGTGGTCGAGGCGCATCGGCTCTGCCGCCGGGTGACCCGGGGCGAGGCCGTCAAGCCGATGCGGCTGTTCCACTGGTCGACGACGTACCTGACCATCCTCTTCGCCGCCGTCGCCCTCGACGCGCTGATCTGACCGCCGCCGGGCGGCCTCTGACCGCCCCCGGGCGGCCTCTCGGGCCGGTCCGTCACGGTCAGGACCATGAATTTCCTGAGTCGGTTTTCGGTCTGAGTCCCAGCGCTTCAACTCGGACTCATTGGGGCGATCCGGGCCGCCCGATTCGCCTTCATTTATCCGACAAGTGCGGGCGAATTACCTGTGGTCTTCCTTAAACCTGTAGGTAATTGGCATCACAAATAGTTCATGCTTCTCGCACGCACGGGGGCATGTCTGCTTAGGCTTCCCGTCATGGCAGATGGTTCCGATACGACGCTGACGGCTGAACAGACCGCCGAGAAGGCCCCCAACGGGCTGGTCTCAGGCATCAAGTCGTTCGCCGCCGGCCACGGTGGCGCCAAGGCGGTCATCGAGTACGTCGGCAAGCGTGGCGCACGGATCGTCCTCGTCGGCGAGGACGGGGCGTGGGCCGACCAGTTCGCGGACGACACCGTCGTCGCGCGGCAGGCGTGCGCCAAGGCGGGAGTCACCGTCGAGAACGCCTGGGAGCGTGAACTGATGGACCAGATGCGTCCGAGCAACGACCTCTGGCGGTCGATGGCCCGGCGCACGATGGCCCGTTGACATAAATTGACCAACCACCACCAGTCGACCCGGGGGGAACCCCGGGTCGCTCTCGTCACCTGTGACCGGCTCGCCGACCTCGACCCGGACGACCGACTCGTACTCGCCCCGCTCGCCGCCCGCGGCGTCACCGCAGAGGTGGCCGTCTGGGACGACCAGCGGGTCGACTGGGCCGGGTACGACCTGGTCGTGCTGCGCTCACCCTGGGACTACGCGCTGCGTCGCGACGAGTTCGTCGCCTGGGCGCAGACCGTGCCGGCCCTGGTCAACCCCGCCGACGTGGTCCGCTGGAACACCGACAAGCGCTACCTGGGCGAGTTGTCGGCGGCCGGCGTGCCGGTCGTGCAGACCTCCTGGGTGGCGCCGGGGGAGTCCTGGCGACCGCCCGCCGACTCCGGCGAGTACGTCATCAAGCCGGCGGTCAGCGCGGGCAGCCAGGACACCGGCCGCTACGACCTGGCCGACCCGGGGCACCGTGAGCTGGCCGCCGCGCACGTGCGGCGGCTGTCGGATGCCGGCCGGCTGACCATGGTGCAGCCGTACCTCGAGGCCGTGGACACCGCCGGTGAGACGGCGCTGCTGTTCCTGGCCGGCCCGCAGGGGCTGGCGTTCAGCCACGCGATCCGCAAGGGCGCGATGCTGGACGGCCCGGATCTCGGCGTGGAAGGGCTCTACAAGCCCGAGGAGATCAGCGCCCGCACCGCCGGTGGTGAGCAGTTGGCCGTCGCGGAGCGGGTCCTGGCCGAGGTGCCGGGCGGGTCCGAGCGCCTGCTCTACGCCCGCGTGGACCTGATCCCCGGCCCGGACGGCGCGCCCGTCCTGGTGGAGCTGGAGCTGACCGAGCCGTCGCTCTTCCTCGGGTACGCCGACGGGGCCGCCGAACGCCTCGCCGACGCCGTCCTCACCCACCTGGGCCGCCGCCACCCCTGACCGCTCTACCCCCGTCCGACCCTGAAGCGGGTGCGGCCGTCGTCCCTCACCGACGACGGACGCACCCGCTCTTTCCCATTCCCGGCGTGCCGCTGTTGTTGACGGCGCAGTCGGTGGGACCGGAGCGGGTTCGCCGGGTGGTGGAGCTGGGCGGATGCGGCCCGTTTGCCGGGCCTGGGCGGCTGGCACGCGAGGGAAGGCACCGGTGGCGCTGAGGGGCCCCGGCAGGGGAGAGGGGCGGTGCGCCGTCAGGCGGTGGCGGGGACGCGTTCCTCGGCGGAGGCGGTGGCCGGGACGGGGGCCGAGCGGCGTTCGCGGGTCGACCAGAGCACCGACAGGGTGGCCAGCAGCACCAGGCAGGAGCCGAGCATGTGCGCGCCGACCAGTAGCGCCGGCAGGTCGGTGAAGTACTGCACGAAGCCGATCACGCCCTGACCCAGCTCCACCGCGACCAGCACCGTTGCGGCCCGGGCCGGGCCGGCGGCGCCGACCGCCCGGAACGCGAAGATCAGCGCGACGGAGAGGCCCAGCAGCAGGAACACCGCGTCGGCGTGCACCTGCGAGATCTGTTCCGGGTCGAGGCCGTTGCGCGCCGCGCCGCCGTCGCCGGCGTGCGGGCCGCTGCCGGTCACCCAGGTGCCCACGACCAGCACCGCGACGCTGACCACCATGGTGAGCGCCGCGAGGGTGCGCAGCGGGCCGGGCACCACGGCGACCGCCGGGCCGTCCGGGTCCTTGATCCGCCGCCAGAGCGCGTACGCGGCCGCGATGACCGCCATCGAGGCGAGGAAGTGCAGCCCGACCACCCACGGGTTGAGGTTGGTCAGCACGGTGATCCCGCCGATCACCGCCTGCGCGGGGATGCCGAGGAACACCGCCACCGCCAGCCCCAGCAGCCCCTTGCGGCGCGGCCGGTACGCCAGCACCGCCAGCACCGTGGCCAGCGCGATGAGGCCGACGGCGAAGGTGAGCAGCCGGTTGCCGAACTCGATCACCCCGTGCACGCCCATCTCGGCGGTGGTGTGGTAGGACTCGTCCGTGCACCGCGGCCAGGTCGGGCAGCCGAGCCCGGAGGCGGTGAGCCGGACGGCCCCACCGGTCACGACGATGGCCACGTTCGCCACGATCGAGGCGTACGCGAGGCGGCGCAGCAGAGCGGTGGAGACCGGGAACCGGACGGATCGCTTCACGGAGCGAATCCTACGCACCGTAGTGGAGCACGATCGGGTGACTCCGCCGGCCCGGTGTCAGGGATCACCGGGGGCCGGGTTTGCGGGCCTCCGACGAATTACGTAACGTTGGTGTTGTGAAAAACGCGGCGGCGCTCCCTGAGCACCTGTCGGCGACCGGGCCGGTCGCCGCTACAGCCGCGTCCACCGACCTCTCCACCCGGGACCGGGTCACCCAGCTGCTGCTGGAGCGGGGGGCGACCACCGCCGCCCAGCTCGGCTCGGTGTTGGGGCTCAGCCCGGCCGCGATCCGCCGGCACCTCGACGCGATGCTCGCCGACGGTGACGTGATCGCCCGCGAGCAGGCCGTGCGCGGCAGCCGCGGGCGCGGTCGCCCGGCGAAGGTCTTCCTGCTGACCGAGGCCGCCCGGGTCCGCTGCGGCACCCACCACTACGACAACATGGCCACCGCCGCGCTGCGCTGGATCGCCCGCAACGGCGGTTCGGTGGCGGTCGAGGCGTTCGCCGCCGATCAGGTCGCCGCGTTGGAGGCCCGCTGCCGGGCCGCCATGGAGGACGCCGGGGACGACCCGCTCGCGCGGGCGGAGGCGCTCGCGAGCGCCCTCACCGCCGAGGGTTACGCTGCCAACGCGTCCACGATCGCCTCCGGCGGCCAGCTCTGTCAGCACCACTGCCCGGTGGCGCACGTGGCCGCCGAGTTTCCCCAGCTGTGCGAGGCCGAGACCGCGGTGATCTCCCGTCTGGTCGGCACCCACGTGCAGCGCCTGGCCACCATCGCGCACGGCGACGGGGTGTGCACCACGCACATCCCGGCCCAGCCGCGTGCCCAGTCCGGTAACACCGTCACCACTGTGAGGACAGATAGATGACCGAGCAGATCGTCCAGCCCCTGACCCAGGAAGAGCAGCTCGCCGCCCTGGGTCGCTACGAGTACGGCTGGTCCGACCCCGACGTCGCCGGGGCGGTCGCCCAGCGCGGTCTCAACGAGGCGGTGGTACGGGACATCTCGGCGAAGAAGAACGAGCCGGCCTGGATGCTCGACCTGCGCCTGAAGGGCCTGCGACTGTTCGGTCGCAAGCCGATGCCGGCCTGGGGCGCGGACCTCACCGGGATCGACTTCGACAACATCAAGTACTTCGTCCGGTCCACCGAGAAGCAGGCCACCAGCTGGGAGGACCTGCCCGAGGACATCAAGAACACCTACGACCGGCTGGGTATCCCCGAGGCGGAGAAGCAGCGCCTGGTCGCCGGGGTCGCGGCGCAGTACGAGTCCGAGGTGGTCTACCACAAGATCCGTGAGGACCTTGAGGAGCAGGGTGTCCTCTTCCTGGACACCGACACCGCGCTGCGCGAGCACGAGGACGTCTTCAAGGAGTACTTCGGCACGGTGATCCCGGTCGGCGACAACAAGTTCGCCGCCCTGAACACCTCCGTGTGGTCCGGTGGCTCGTTCATCTACGTGCCGAAGGGCGTGCACGTGGAGATCCCGCTGCAGGCCTACTTCCGGATCAACACGGAGAACATGGGCCAGTTCGAGCGCACGCTGATCATCGTCGACGAGGGCGCGTACGTGCACTACGTCGAGGGCTGCACCGCGCCGCTCTACTCCTCCGACTCGCTGCACAGCGCGGTGGTGGAGATCATCGTCAAGAAGAACGCGCGCTGCCGCTACACGACCATCCAGAACTGGTCGAACAACGTCTACAACCTGGTCACCAAGCGCGCCGTCTGCCACGAGGGCGCGACCATGGAGTGGGTCGACGGCAACATCGGCTCCAAGGTGACCATGAAGTACCCGGCGGTCTACATGACCGGCGAGCACGCCAAGGGCGAGGTGCTCTCGGTGGCGATGGCCGGCGAGGGCCAGCACCAGGACGCCGGCGCCAAGATGGTGCACGCGGCGCCGCACACCTCCTCCACCATCGTGTCCAAGTCGATCGCCCGGGGTGGCGGCCGCACCTCGTACCGGGGCCTGGTCCAGGTGCTGGAGGGCTCGCACCACAGCCGGAGCACCGTCAAGTGCGACGCGCTGCTGGTCGACACCATCTCCCGCTCGGACACCTACCCGTACGTCGACATCCGCGAGGACGACGTGTCGATGGGGCACGAGGCGACCGTCTCCAAGATCAGCGACGACCAGCTCTTCTACCTGATGAGCCGCGGTCTGAGCGAGGACGAGGCGATGGCGATGATCGTGCGCGGCTTCATCGAGCCGATCGCCAAGGAGCTCCCGATGGAGTACGCCCTGGAGCTCAACCGCCTGATCGAGCTCCAGATGGAGGGCGCGGTCGGCTGACGCCGCCCGCGTCCCCGACCCGTCGCGGTGGGCCGCGCCCAGCCCGGCCCACCCTCCGGTTTCATGACACCGTCGTCGCAGAACACCAAGGAAGAGATGACTACCCAGGCTTCCGCGCCGCCCAGCACCAAGACGCAGGCGCTCCGCTCGTACGACGTCGCCGACTTCCCGGCCCTCACCGGCCTGGAGGAGGAGTGGCGCTTCACCCCGCTCAAGCGGCTGCGCGGGCTGGTCGGCGGGGCGCAGGCCGCCACCGCCACGATCCGGCACGAGTACGGCGACCTGCCCGAGGGCGTCACCGTCGGGCGGATCGGCGCGGACGACCCGCGGGTGGGCAGCGTGCTCACCCCGGTCGACCGGGTCAGCGCCCTGGCGTACGGCGGCGCGGGGGACGCGCTGCTGGTGGAGGTCGCCCGGGACGCCGTGGTCGCCGCGCCGGTGACCCTGCGGGTGGTCGGCGACGGCGCCGAGGGGCTGGCCTTCGGGCACACCTTCGTCGACGTGGGCCGGTTCGCCGAGGTCACCCTGGTGCTGGAGCACGTCGGCTCGGCCACCCTGGCCGACAACGTCGAGGTGTCGGTGGCCGAGGGCGCGAAGCTGACCCTGGTCACCGTCGCCGACTGGGCCGCCGACGCGGTGCAGGCCCAGCACCTCAAGGTCAAGCTGGGCCGCGACGCCAAGGTGACGCACATCCAGGTCAGCCTCGGTGGCGACCTGGTCCGGCAGTACACCTCGGTGGAGTACACCGGCCGGGGCGGCGAGGCCGAGCTGTACGGCGTCTACTTCGCCGACGGCGGCCAGCACCTGGAGCACCGCCAGCTGGTCGACCACAACGTGCCGGACTGCCGCAGCTACGTCGGCTACCGGGGCGCACTGCAGGGCGACGACGCGCACACCGTCTGGGTGGGCGACGTGCTGATCCGCGCCGAGGCGACCGGCACCGACACGTACGAGATCAACCGGAACCTGCTGCTCTCCGACGGCGCGCGGGCCGACTCCGTACCCAACCTGGAGATCGAGACCGGCGAGATCGCCGGCGCCGGCCACGCGAGCGCGACCGGCCGCTTCGACGACGAGCAGCTCTTCTACCTGATGGCCCGGGGCATCCCGGAGGGCGAGGCCCGTCGCCTGGTGGTGCGCGGCTTCTTCGCCGAGCTGATCAACAAGATCCCGGTCGAGGAGCTGCGCGAGCGGCTCGGCGACGCGATCGAGGCCCGGCTGGCCAAGGCGGGCGCCTGATGATCAAGATCTGCTCGACCGAGGACGTGCCCAAGGGCACCGCGATCAGCGCCGACGTCGACGGCACGCAGATCGCCGTCGTGCACGGCGAGGACGAAAACTTCTACGCCGTGTACGACGAGTGCTCGCACGCCGCCGTGGCCCTCTCCGAGGGCGAGGTCGACGGGTGCACGCTGGAATGCTGGCTGCACGGATCCCGTTTCGACCTACGGACCGGCGAGCCCACCGGGCTGCCCGCCACCGAACCCGTCCCCGTCTATCCCGTCGAAGTCCGCGACGGCGACATCTACGTCAGCCTGACGCCGAGCAATGGAGTGACCCGATAATGAGCACCCTGGAGATCCGCGACCTGAAGGTGTCGGTCAAGCTGCCCGAGGGTGAGCTCAAGCCGATCCTGGCCGGTGTCGACCTGACCGTCCGCTCGGGTGAGACGCACGCGATCATGGGGCCGAACGGTTCCGGCAAGTCCACCCTGGCGTACTCGATCGCCGGCCACCCCAAGTACGAGATCACCAGCGGCTCGGTGACCCTTGACGGCGAGGACGTGCTGGCCATGTCCGTCGACGAGCGGGCCCGCGCCGGCCTCTTCCTGGCCATGCAGTACCCGGTCGAGGTCCCCGGCGTCTCGGTGGCCAACTTCCTGCGTACCGCCAAGACCGCCATCGACGGCGAGGCGCCGAAGCTGCGCACCTGGGGCGGCGAGCTGCGCGGCGCCATGGAGCGCCTCCAGATGGACCCGGCGTTCGCCCAGCGCAACGTCAACGAGGGCTTCTCCGGCGGTGAGAAGAAGCGGCACGAGATCGTGCAGCTGGAGCTGCTCAAGCCGAAGATCGCCATCCTCGACGAGACCGACTCCGGCCTCGACGTGGACGCGCTGCGCGTGGTCAGCGAGGGCGTGAACCGGGTCCGCGACACCGGCGACACCGGCGTGCTGCTGATCACCCACTACACCCGCATCCTGCGCTACATCAAGCCGGACTTCGTGCACGTCTTCGTCGCCGGCCGGATCGTCGAGCAGGGCGGGCCGGAGCTGGCCGACAAGCTCGAGGCCGAGGGCTACGAGCGGTACGCCGCCGGGGCCGGTTCGGCGCGGGCCTGACACGACAGGGGCTGGCTGAGATGACCACCATCGCGATCCCGTCCGGGATGCCGCAGTACGACGACGTGCCACGCTTCGACGTGGCCACGGTGCGCGCCGACTTCCCGATCCTGGACCGGGAGATCAACGGGCACCGGCTGGTCTATCTCGACAGCGCCAACACCTCGCACAAGCCGCGTCAGGTGCTCGACGTGCTCGCCGAGCACTACGCGATGCACAACGCCAACGTGTCGCGCTCGGTGCACACCCTGGGCACCGAGGCGACCGAGGCGTACGAGGGGGCGCGGGCGAAGGTCGCCGCCTTCATCAACGCGCCGAGCGTGGACGAGGTGGTGTTCACCAAGAACTCCACCGAGGCGATCAACATCGTGGCGTACGCGTTCTCGAACGCCTCGCTGCGGCCCGACGCCGACCCCCGGTTCCGCCTCGGCCCCGGCGACGAGGTGGTGATCTCCGAGATGGAGCACCACTCGAACATCGTCCCGTGGCAGCTGCTCTGCGAGCGCACCGGCGCGACCCTGCGCTGGTTCCCGGTCACCGACAACGGGCGGCTGGACGAGTCGGGGCTGGAGGAGCTGGTCACCGAGCGGACGAAGATCGTCTCGCTGGTGCACATGTCCAACATCCTCGGCACGGTCAACGCCACCTCCCGGATCACCCAGCGGGTCCGTGAGGTGGGGGCGCTGCTGCTGCTCGACTGCTCGCAGTCGGTGCCGCACATGCCGATGGACGTGGTCGACTACGACGCCGACTTCATCGTCTTCACCGGCCACAAGATGTGCGGCCCGACCGGCGTCGGCGTGCTCTGGGGCCGGGGCGAGCTGCTCGCCGCGATGCCCCCGGTGCTCGGCGGCGGGTCGATGATCGAGACGGTGTCGATGGCGGGCTCGACGTTCGCCGCGCCGCCGGCGCGCTTCGAGGCCGGCACCCCGCCGATCGCCGAGGCGGTCGCGCTCGGCGCGGCGGTGGACTACCTCACCGGCATCGGGATGCGCGCCATCCAGTGGCACGAGAAGGCGCTGACGGCGTACGCGCTGGACGCCCTCGCCACCGTGCCGGGGCTGCGGATCTTCGGACCGACGGTGCCGGTCGGCCGGGGTGGGACGATCTCGTTCGCGCTCGGTGACATCCACCCGCACGACGTGGGGCAGGTCCTCGACTCGCTCGGCGTGCAGGTGCGGGTGGGGCACCACTGCGCGAAGCCGGTGTGCACCCGGTTCGGCGTGCCGGCCATGACGCGGGCGTCGTTCTACCTGTACACCACCACGGAGGAGATCGACGCCCTGGTGGCGGGGCTCGAGCAGGCGCGGAAGGTGTTCGACTGATGCAGCTCGACCAGCTCTACCAGGAGATCATCCTGGACCACTACAAGCACCCGCACGGCCGTGGCCTGCGCGACGCCGACCCGGACGCCCGGGTCGCCGAGGCGCACCATGTCAACCCGACCTGCGGTGACGAGATCACCGTCCGGGTGGCCACCGACGGCGACACCCTCGACGACATCTCGTACGACGGGATGGGCTGCTCGATCAGCCAGGCGTCGGCGAGCGTGCTGCACGAGCTGCTGCGCGGTCGGGGTGCGGGTGAGGCGTTCGCCGTGCACGAGGCGTTCGTCGAGTTGATGTCCGGGCGTGGCGAGGTCACGCCGGACGAGGACGTACTCGGTGACGGGGTGGCTTTCGCGGGCGTCGCCCGCTTCCCCGCCCGGGTCAAGTGCGCGCTGCTGCCGTGGATGGCGTTCAAGGACGCCGCGGCACGCGCCGGCGTGGGCGTGAGCCCGACGGAGGTGAAGGCATGAACAGCGAGGACACCGCCACTGCGGCGACGCCTGAGGCCGGTGACGCCGCCACGACGCCGGCGACCGGCGCCGTGGCGACCGACGGCGCCCCGACGCCGGCGGGCGGCAAGGCCGCCGTCGCCGACATCGAGGAGGCGATGAAGGACGTCGTCGACCCGGAGCTCGGCATCAACGTGGTCGACCTCGGCCTGGTGTACGGCGTGCACGTCGACGACGAGAACGTCGCGACGCTGGACATGACGCTCACCTCGGCGGCCTGCCCGCTCACCGACGTGATCGAGGACCAGGCCCGGCAGGCGCTGACCACCGGCCCCGGCGGGGGACTGGTCAACGACATCCGGATCAACTGGGTGTGGCTGCCGCCGTGGGGCCCGGACAAGATCACCGACGAGGGGCGCGACCAGCTCCGTTCGCTCGGCTTCAACGTCTGACCCACCGCGCCGGCTGGCCGGACGAAAGGCCCCGACCTCAGGTCGGGGCCTTTGTCGTACCTGCGGCCCGCACGCACCGACGGATAACCGGTGGCGTGCCCGGACGGCGTCCGGCGACAATCGCTGGGTGATCGAGTCGAAGTCGTCCCGCACCGTCCCTGTCGCCGCGGCCATCGCCGCCGGGCGACAGCGGCCGGTGCCGCGGCGGCTGCGACCCGGCACCCGCCGTGATGGGTGACGCGCTGCTCGCCGGCCTGCTCGCCGGCTACGGAGTGGCGGTGCCGGTCGGGGCGATCGCCATCGTGGTCATCGGGCTCACCGCCCGTACCTCGTTGCGGGTCGGCGCCGCCGCCGCCCTCGGGGTGGCCGCCGCGGACGGCCTCTACGCCGCGCTGGCCATGCTCGGCGGCGCCGCCCTCGCCGGCCTGGTCCGCCCGGTGGCGACCCCGTTGCGCTGGGCGGCCGTCGTGATCCTGCTCTTCCTCGCCGGGCAGCTCGCCGTGGGCGCGCTGCGCCGGCACCGTCGCCCGCCCGGGCCGGCGCGAGCCGAGCGGGGGCTGGCCACGCCGGCCCGGGCCTTCGCCGGGCTGCTGGCGCTCACCCTGCTCAACCCGATGACCATCGTCTACTTCGTGGCCCTGGTGATCGGCCGGCAGGCGTCCGGTGGGTGGACGCCCGCCGGCCAGGTGGCCTTCGTGGCCGCGGCGTTCGCCGCCTCGGCGAGCTGGCAGCTGCTGGTGGCCGGCGGCGGCTCGCTGCTCGGCCGGCTGCTCACCTCCGACCGTGGCCGGCTGATCAGCGCGCTGCTGGCCAGCGCGCTGATCGTGCTGCTGGCGCTGCGGATGGTCTGGTGAGCCGGCCGGCTCAGTGCGAATACACCTCCAGTTCCCAGAGCGAGAAGCCGTAGGAGGTGGCCCGGGTCAGCCCGACCATCCGCACGTAGCGGGCACTTGTCGCGGCGAACCGGTCGTTGTCGGTGCCGCCGTCCCCGGCGGTGGTGGACCAGACCGTCCGCCAGGCGGCGCCGTCGGTGGAGACGTCGATCCGGTACGACCGGGCGTGCGCCGCCTCCCAGCGCAGCACCGCGCGGGCCACCGGCCGGACCGCACCGAGGTCCATGGTGATCGACTGGTTGTCCGACCAGCCGCTCGACCACCGGGTGCCCGGATCGCCGTCCACCGCCCGGCTGGCCGGGAGGAAGAGCTGGCTGCTGGAGGCGGTGACCGGGCGGCCGGCGGCCAGGTTGGTCAGGTCGTCGCCGCGGCGGGCCGGGAACGACACCACCTGCTGGTAGGTCGGCCGGTTCTGCCAGGCGATGACGGGCTGCTTCAGCCCGCCGAGCGGGGACTGCACGATGGCGTCGGCGCACCACTGGTCGCCGGCCGCGCAGGTCGCGTCGCCCGGATAGACCTCGGTCGCCGGCCGGGCCGCGGCGCTGCGCAACGTGTCCAGCAGGATCTGCCGGCAGGCGGCGAGGTCGCCGCCGCCGCAGTACCGGCGGTCCGAACCGCCGGGCGCCGGCTCGCCGAGCACGGCGCGCAGGTCGGCGTCGACGTACCCCCACCAGCCGTACTGGAACGACGAGCCCTTGTGCCCCTGCGCCTCGTTGGCCGAGGTGGGCAGGGTGTACTCGTCGCCGCGCTGCTGCCCGGACGGCGACTCGTTGATCTGCATGGCGTTGACCAGCGCCTGGTACAGCTCCGGGCCCAGGGGCGCCTTGAACTGGCCGTTGACCAGCAGCGGCCACCAGGCGTCGAAGATCCGGATCGCGTCCGCGTGCCGGTACACCTTGCTGCCGGGGGCCGTCTCGACCCGCAGTGCGCCGTCGGCGCGCCAGGCCCGGAGCTTGCTGACCACGGCGGCCAGGTCGGCGTCGCTGACCGGCTGGCTCTCCAGCACCCGGATCAGCTCGTCGAGCACCTCGGCGCCGCGCAGATCGGTCAGGCCGGCCCGCTCGACCAGCGAGGTCAGCGAGGCCCGGTCGAAGGTGCGCCCGTCCGCCAGCGCCGCCCGGATCGGCCGGTCCAGCAGGTTCGCCCGGTGCACCGGGCCGAAGCTGAAGTTGCCGTCGGCGGCCCCGAAGTCCTTGGCCTGCTTGTTGTTCCAGCTGACGTAGTAGTCCTGGTCGACCGAGTACGGATGCTCGGCCAGGGGTTGGTACGCGGCGGTGTTGGCGGCCGGGTCGAAGTCGCGCCACTCGTACGCCGGATCGGCCCTCATCGGCAGGTTCGGGTCGGACCCGGCCGCGCGCACCGGGTTGAGCCCCGAGTTGGCGTACGCCGACTGGGTGGAGTTCACGTAGAACCAGTTGAACGCGTACCCGATGGTGCCGGCGGACTCGCGGAACGCCGCGGCGTCGCCCATCGCGGCCGGGTCGTTGAACATCTGGAAGCCGATCGCCGAGTCCGCCTCGTGCCGGTAGGTGGAGCGCAGGTGGGTGAAGGCGTGCGGCTGGCCGCCGACGGTGCCCCGCCAGGCGACCAGGCCGAGCGCGGTGCGCCGGGCGACCAGCCGGTACGACCCGGCGGCGGTGCCGTCGGCGAGGGTGGGCCGCCAGGCGTTGACGTGCGAGATCTCCTCCATCGGCTGGCACCGGCCCCGGTAGCGGTAGTGGTTGCTGGCCAGGGTGGGTGCGCTGCCGTCCACCGTGCACAGCGGCAGCGCGTAGGTGTCGGTGATGTCGTGGGCCGACGAGGTGGCGCTCCAGGCGTAGTCCTGGCCCCGGCCCAGCAGCACGTAGAGGTTGAGCCCGGCGAAGGCGGCGCCGCGCGCGCTGATCCCCGGCCCCTGCAACTCCTGCACCATCAGCAGCTGGGGGGAGAAGTAGCCGGTCTGCGGGCCGAACACGGCGATCGGGTGGCCGGTGGCGGAGTGCTCGGCCGAGATCACCGCCGCGTTCGACATGCCCCGGTTGGCCCGGCCGATGGTCAGCCCGGACAGCGCGGCGGCCAGCTCGGACGGCCCGCCGGCGGCGGCGCCGGTGGCCCCGCCGGTGGCGTCGCTGACAACGGGTTCCACCCGGGCCGAGCCGCCGTCCGGCAGCACCACGCTGGCCGCGTTCGCGGGGGCGCCACCGTACGGGAAGCTCTGCCCGTCGTGCAGGGTCAGCACCGTCTCCGGGTTCTCCTGGCTGCGGAAGGCGGCCCAGACCCGGTCACCCTCGGCCACGCCGTAGCGGGCCCGCGCGGCCAGCCGGACCAGCGCCGACTGCATCTCGTTGCCGCCCCCGCCGCCGAACAGTCCGCCCACCACGCCGGCGATGGCGATCAGGTCGGTCGTCCGGAACGGCTCGGGCCCGCCGGCGTTGGTGACCGCGTCCAGGTGCCCGGTGAGCACGTACTCGCCGGGGCAGTTGCGGTGCGCCATGCAGTACCCGATGTAGGCGTTGATACCGGCGATGTACTCCTGCACGTCGGCGTAGAGCTGCTCGCCCCGCGGGCCCTTGCGCCGCAGCGCCTCCACCTGCGCCGCCAGGTCCGCCTCGGTGTACGGCGAGTTGCGCCAGACGCTCTGCTCCAGCGCCCGGTTGCCGGGCGCGCCACCGGCGAACGGGGTGAGGGTGCCCCGCCCGACGTGGCGCAGCAGGTCGATGGTGAACAGCCGGTCCTCGGCGCCGGCGTAGCCGGCCCCGAACATGGTGCCGCCGCGGGTGCTGCCGGTGACGTGCGGGACGCCGGTCGCCCGGTCGCGCACGATGGTCACGTCGGCGCGTGGCGAGTAGCTGCGCTCGACCTGATCGGCCGGGACGCCGAAGCTGGCCTCGTTGAAGAACGCGCCGAGCTGGTCCTCGCGCAGCCCGGCGTAGCCGTAGACCAGGTCGGCGTACCGGCCGAGCTGGTCACCGGCGTGCCGGGGCAGGGTGCCGAGGGCCTGGTTGGCGAGCACCTCGACGAGGGTGGCGTTGCCGTTCTGCCCCGGCGGCAGGATGTCCGAGCACTCGCCGAGACAGTGGTCGCCCGCCGCGAAACCGCTGGTGGTGGCGTTTGCGGCGGGCGCGGCGGCGGCGGGGGCGGTGGGGGAGACGGTGAGCAGGGCCGCCACGGTGACCGTCGCCGCGGCGGCGGCGGTCAGCCGGCGGGCGACGGCGCGGCGGGCGGGGTGCGGTGGGACGGGACCGCGTGGCTGCATGGGTACCTCGCAGGCGGAGGGTGGATACGAGAAACATTCGGTTACCGGATGGTAAGCGTTCATCGATGCCGGTGAAAGCCCCGGAGTGGGGCGGTGCCCGTGGTCCGGCAATTCGGTACCGTTCGGCCATGACCAGTCGACCCGCAGCCGGGGGTGGCCGGTGGGTCGAGGTCGACCCGATCCGCGTCGCCCGCTGGGTCGAGGGCTTCGCCGACCGGCACGGCCCGCCCACCACCACCCGCACCGGGTACGGCCTGCTGCTCGCCGCCCCGGACGGCGCGACCGCCGAGCTGCACACCCCGCCCGGGGCGCCGCCCACCCGGGACGTACCCGAGTTCGTGGCTGCCGCGGCCGCGCCGCGCCGGATCGGCCTGCTGCTGGCCCGCAAGGGCGCGGTGGCGGTCGGCGTCGCGGTGGGGGAGGAGCTGGCGGTCTCCAAGGTGGACACCCGCTACGTGCAGGGCCGCACCGCCGCGGGCGGGTGGTCGCAGCAGCGCTTCGCCCGGCGGCGGGACAACCAGGCGAAGGCGGCCCTCGGCGACGCGGCCGAGCTGGCCGTACGGCTGCTGCTGCCGGAGGCGGCGACGCTGCGCGCGCTGGTCTGCGGCGGTGACCGGCGGGCCGTCGACACCGTGCTCGCCGACCGCCGGCTGGCCCCGCTCGCCGCGCTGCGGGCCGAGCGGCTGCTCGACGTCCCCGAGCCCCGGCACGCGGTGCTGGTCGCCGCGATCGCCGCGGCCCGCGCGGTGCGGATCCTGGTCCGCGACGCCGCACCCGACGCCGCCTGAACCGCTGCGGCCCGTCATCCCTCCGGCCCAGGGTTGTCAGCAACCCTGGGGGACCTGCTCGGTGTGGCATGACCAACTCGTTGCGTTCCGGCCGCTAGCCTGCGGCAATGGCCGCACGCGAGGGGGCCGTGCCGGCGGCGCAGGGCCCGACGACGACCGACACCGACCGGATGACGGCGTTCAGCGACGGGGTGTTCGCGATCGTCATCACCCTCCTGGTGCTGGAACTTCGCCCACCGGCGTACGAATCCGGTGGGCTGCTCGACGCTCTGCTGCACGAGAAGGCGGCCTACCTCGCCTTCGTCATCTCGTTCGTCTACATCGGTGTGCTCTGGCTGAACCACCACGCGCTGCTGCTACTGGTCGGCCGGACGGACCTCGCACTCAACTGGATCAACCTCGCCCTTCTGCTCGGCGCCGTGATCATCCCGTTTCCCACCGCGGTGCTCGCGTCGGCATTCGCCCATGCGGGCGCCGCCGACCAGCGGGTAGCGGTGGTCCTGTACGCCCTTTCCGCCGCGCTGATGTCGGTGCCCTGGCTGGCCTTCTTCGCCTACCTGGAACGCCACCCCGCACTGCTGGCACCCGACATCTCCACCGAGCACCTCCACGCCCAGCGGGCCCGCCCCATCACCGGCGTGATCCTCTACGGCAGCAGCGCGGCACTCGGCTGGTTCGTCAACCCCGTGGTGGGCCTGATCGGGATCATCGTCATGATCATCTATCACGCCGTCACGAGCCAGGGACTCAAGCGGCGCAGTCACCGGCGGCTGCCGGGTCGACGGCGAACCTGACTCGACCACCGCCGTTCCGGCCGGACGCGGCCGGAACCGGTGACCCGGAAACGCCACGGCGGCCGGTGGGTGGGGAACCCACCGGCCGCCGCCGGGCACCTCGGAGCGGGGCGGTCAGCGGCTGCCGCCGAAGGTGTCGCAGGACTTCGGGTCGCCGCTGTCGTAGCCACGGCTGAACCACTCCTTGCGCTGCGCGGAGGAGCCGTGGGTGAACTCCTCGGGGTTCACCGGGCGGTTCGCCCGCTCCGAGATGGCGTCGTCACCGATCTTCTCGGCGGTGTCGATCGCCTGCGCGATGTCCTGCTCGCTGACGCTCTTGAAGATCTTCTGGCCCTTCGCGTCGGCGGTGCCGGTGGCGTTCTTCGCCCAGGCGCCCGCGTAGCAGTCGGCCTGGAGCTCCAGCTTCACCGACAGCGCGTTGGCGTTGTCCGGGTCGCGCTGCTGCTGGCGGCGCATCTGCGCCTCGGTGCCGAGCAGGTCCTGCACGTGGTGGCCGTACTCGTGGGCCAGCACGTACGGCTGGGCGAACTCGCCCTCCGCGCCGAGCTGGTCGGCCAGCACCCGGTAGAAGGTCAGGTCGATGTAGACCAGGTCGTCGGCCGGGCAGTAGAACGGGCCCACGCCGGAGTCGGCCTGGCCGCAGCCGGTGTTCACGCCCTGGCTGAAGAAGACCGTCTTCGACGGCCGGTACTGCTCGCCGAACTTCTCCGGCAGCGCGGCCTGCCAGTACGCCTGGATCGAGTTGACGTACGCGGTGTTGCGGCAGTCCAGCTGCTGGAGCGCGTCGTCGGCGGAGCACTTCTGCTGCAGCGACGTGTTGTCGCCCTGCTCACCGCCGCCGCCGTTGGTCGCGGCGTTCAGCCCGAAGCCGCCGCCGACCAGCGCGACCAGTACGGCGATGATGATGCCGACGATCCCTCCGCGACCGCCGCCGATCGGGATGGGGATGCCCATCCCGCCGCCCCCGCCGGACCCTCGCCGATCGTCCACCTGACTGGTGTCGATCTGCGCGTTCTCGTTCAGCTCCATGTTGACCCCGATCACCGATTCATCACGTTTGGTGGTTGCGGTACCGGACCGGGTCCGGACGGCGTTTCGGTACCCGATGATCTTGCTCGGTAATCCGGACGGGGCGCGGAAGCCGGCCCGGTACACTTGCCTCGTGCTGCTCTGCGAAGGCTGAACCGCCCCGCGCCGACGGTCCATCGGGCCCGCCGGCCGTTTCGCGTGCCCTGAGTCAGCCCTTCCAGACCCCGAGAGCGAGTACCGGAAAATGATCACTGCCACCGGCCTGGAGCTGCGTGCCGGCGCCCGGATCCTGCTGTCCGACACCACCCTGCGCGTGCAGCCCGGTGACCGGATCGGCCTGGTGGGCCGCAACGGCGCCGGCAAGACCACCACGCTGAAGGTGCTGGCGGGGGAGGGGCAGCCGTACGCCGGCCAGATCGACCGGCGCAGCGCCATCGGCTACCTGCCGCAGGACCCGCGTACCGGCGACCTGGAGGTCACCGGGCGGGACCGGGTGCTCTCCGCCCGCGGGCTGGACGTGCTCATGGCCCAGATGACGGAGATCGAGGCCAAGCTCGCCGACGGCGCCGACGACAAGCTGGTCCGCCGCTACGGCGCGCTGGAGGACCAGTTCGCCTCCCTGGGCGGGTACGCCGCCGAGGCCGAGGCGGCCCGGATCTGCGCCAACCTCGGGCTGCCCGACCGGGCGCTCGCCCAGACCATCGGCACCCTCTCCGGCGGCCAGCGCCGCCGCATCGAGCTGGCCCGGATCCTGTTCCGTGACGCCGGCGAGAACGGCGGCGGCATCCTGCTGCTCGACGAGCCCACCAACCACCTCGACGCCGACTCGATCACCTGGTTGCGCAGCTTCCTCGCCAACCACAAGGGCGGCCTGATCGTCATCTCCCACGACGGCGCGCTGCTGGAGTCGGTGGTCAACAAGGTGTGGTTCCTCGACGCCACCCGCTCCGTGGTCGACGTCTACAACCTGGGCTGGAAGGCGTACCTGGAGGCGCGGGAGACCGACGAGCGCCGCCGCCGCCGCGAGCGGGCCAACGCCGAGAAGAAGGCCGGCGCCCTGATGGCCCAGGCCGACAAGATGCGGGCCAAGGCCACCAAGACCGTCGCCGCGCAGAACATGGCCCGCCGCGCCGAGAAGCTGATCTCCGGCCTGGAGGAGGTACGCGTCTCCGACAAGGTGGCGAAGGTGCGCTTCCCCACCCCGGCGCCGTGCGGCAAGACCCCGCTGACCGCGAGCGGCCTCTCCAAGTCGTACGGCTCGCTGGAGATCTTCACCGACGTGAACGTCGCGGTGGACCGTGGTTCCCGGGTCGCCATCCTCGGGCTCAACGGCGCCGGCAAGACCACCCTGCTGCGGATGCTCGGCGGCCTGCTCAAGCCGGACACCGGCGAGGTGCACGCCGGGCACGGCCTGCGGCTGGGCTACTACGCCCAGGAGCACGAGACCCTGGACGTCGAGCGGACCGTGCTGGAGAACATGCGGGCCGCCGCCATCGAGCAGTCCGACACCGACCTGCGCAAGATCCTCGGTGCGTTCCTCTTCTCCGGAGAGGACGTGAACAAGCCGGCCGGGGTGCTCTCCGGCGGCGAGAAGACCCGGCTCGCCCTCTCCACCCTCGTCTGTTCGGGGGCCAACGTGCTGCTGCTCGACGAGCCGACCAACAACCTCGACCCGGTCAGCCGGGAGCAGGTGCTCGACGCCATCGCCAACTACCCGGGCGCGATCGTGCTGGTCACCCACGACCCGGGCGCGGTGCTGGCGCTCAAGCCCGACCGCGCGATCCTGCTCCCCGACGGCGACGAGGACGCCTGGAGCGACGACCTGCTCGAACTGGTCGAACTGGCCTGACGGCCCGCGCCCGGCGGGAGGGCTCAGGTGGCCAGGTCGGCCAGGCGGGTCAGCACGCCGGAGGTGACCAGGATGACCAGGCCGACGCCGACGAAGATCGCCGGTACCAGCCAGTGGCCGGCCCGGCCGACCAGCCGGACCACCCGGGGATGCCCGCCGAGCAGGGCCGCGACCGCGCACCAGAGCGCCACCAGGGCGGCGAAGACCACCAGCCAGGCCAGCCCGGCCGCCGGCTCCAGGGAGCGGAACACCGGCACGTAGACGGCGATGTTGTCCGCGCCGTTGGCGATGGTCACGCCGGCCACCCCGAGCGCGCCGCCGACCACGGCCGGTGGCGCCTCGTCGTCGGTGCGCGCCAGCAGGGCCCGGATTCCGAGGCCGATCGGCAGCAGGCCGAGCAGGCCGGTCCACGGGTCGGGCACCACGAGCAGCCCCGCCGCGACCACCAGCGCGGTCGCGACCAGCGCGCCGATGCCCAGGTACTGGCCCGCCACGATCCGCCAGGGCCGGGGCCGGCCGGTGGCGCGGGCGGCCACGAAGAGCACGGTGAGCACGACGATGTCGTCCACGTTGGTCGCGGCGAACACCAGCGCCGCGCCGGCCGCGGCGGCGAGCAGGTCGGTCACGCCAGGCAGGGTACGGGGCGCGCGGCGGGCTCCGAACGGCCCAGGCACGCCCGTCCTGTGGGGCCGGTCGGAAGGATCACTCTATCGGGAAGCTGACATTGCATAGCGTGTCGGTTGGCGAAGAGTTGATATCTGGCGCATGATCGTTCGAGGCGGTCTAATAGGTGGGACCGTATCCGAACCGCACAGTCTGGGACGTGAGGAATCAGCATGGCAGCCACTGGCACAGCCACCAGCACTGAGAAGGGTCGCCGGATCGTCGGAGCCGAGCGTCAGACGCTCGCCAAGGACCTGGTAAAGCGGTACACCTCGGGTGAGAGCATCCGCGCGCTCGCGGCCTCGACCGGACGTTCCTACGGGTTCATCCACCGGGTGCTCACCGAGTCCGGCGTCCAGCTGCGGCAGCGCGGCGGCGCCCGGCGCCGCAAGAAGGCGTGACCCGCTCACCAGCGTCGTCCATCAGCGTCGTGTTCCGGGCCGTCCGGTGACCGCCGAGACGACCGGGGTGCGACTCGACTGCGACGGGCCGGTCGCGACGGTGACGTTGTGCCGGCCCGACGTGCTCAACGCGCAGACTCCGGCGATGTGGCGCGCGATGAGCGACTTCTCGCGGGATCTCCCCGGCGACGTACGGGTCGTCGTGGTGCGCGGCGAGGGGCGGTCCTTCTCCGCCGGCCTCGACCTGTCGGTGGCCGGCGCGTCCGGGCCGGGTTCGTTCGCCGAGCTGGCGACCCTGCCCGAGCAGGAGTGCGCCGACCGGATCGCCGAGTTCCAGGGCGGCTTCAGCTGGTTGCACCGCCCCGACGTGATCTCCGTGGCGGCCGTGCAGGGGCACGCCATCGGCGCCGGCTTCCAGTTGGCGCTCGCCTGCGACCTCCGGGTGCTCGCCGAGGACGCCAAGCTCTCCATGGCCGAGGTGACCCTGGGCCTGGTGCCCGACCTCGCCGGGACGAAGCGCCTCGTCGAGCTGGTCGGCTACTCGCGGGCCCTGGAGATCTGCGCTACCGGCCGGCGGATGGACGCCGCGGAGGCGGACCGGATCGGGCTGGCCACGCTGGTGGTGCCCACCGCGGATCTGGACGGCGCGGTACGGGACCTCACCGCCGGGCTGCTGGCCAACAACCGCGACGCGGTGGTCGAGATCAAGGCGTTGCTCGCCGGCGCGGCCGGCCGCTCGCACGCCGACCAGCAGCGCGCCGAGCGGGAGGCGCAGACCCGCCGCCTGCGCGACCTCGCCGGACGGGGAGAATAGTAAGGACCGTTCGGGAAGATCCGGGTTACTACTGAGGTTGTCGTAGTCGTCGGGAGAATCGAACCCGACGGTGCGCGCTGCCCCAGAGCCCGGAGGTGACCGATGTCCAACCCGATGTCCGGTGGGGGCATGGCCGGGTGGAGCATGCTCCGGTCGATGCGCAGCAGCGACGAGGTCTCCGCGCACCGGCTCAAGCGGGGCACCGCCCGGCGGATCGTCGCCTTCGCGGAGCCGTACCGGCGGGACATCGTCGTCTTCCTGGTCACGGTGGTGATCGCCGCGATCATCGGGGTGGCCACCCCGGTGCTGGCCGGAAAGGTCATCAACGCCATCACCCGGGGCGGCGCCGAGGCCGGGGCGATCGTGGTCCGGCTGGCGCTGGTGATCGCCGCGCTGGCGGTCGCCGACGCCCTCTTCTCCCTCGCCCAGCGGTGGTACTCCGCCCGCATCGGCGAGGGGATCATCCTCGACCTGCGCACCCGGGTCTACGACCACGTGCAGCGGATGCCGTTGCAGTTCTTCACCCGTACCCAGACCGGCGCCCTGGTCAGCCGGCTCAACAACGACGTGATGGGCGCCCAGCGGGCGTTCACCTCCACCCTCTCCGGGGTGGTCAGCAACGTCATCCAGCTGGTGCTGACCGCCGGGGTGATGTTCACCCTCTCCTGGCAGATCACCACGCTCTCGCTGATCCTGCTGCCGATCTTCATCATCCCGGCCCGGCGGGTCGGGAAGCGGCTGGCCGAGATCACCCGGGAGTCGTACAACCTCGACGCCAAGATGAACGCGACGATGACCGAGCGGTTCGGCGTGGCCGGGGCGCTGCTGGTCAAGCTCTTCGGCTCGCCCGAGATCGAGGCCCGCCGCTTCGCCGGCCGGGCCGAGCGGGTCCGCGACATCGGCATCCAGTCGGCCATGTACTCGCGGACGTTCTTCGTGGCGATGCTGCTGGTCGCCTCGCTGGCCCAGGCGCTGACCTACGGGCTCGGCGGCTGGCTCGCGGTCACCGGCGCGGTCAGCGCCGGCACCGTGGTCACCCTCGCGCTGCTGCTCACCCGCCTCTACGGCCCGCTGACCGCGCTGTCCAACGTCCGGGTGGACGTGATGAGCGCGCTGGTCTCCTTCGACCGGGTCTTCGAGGTGCTGGACCTGCGCCCCGGCATCGAGGAGAAGCCGGACGCGGTGCCGGTGCCGCGCGGCAACGGGCGGGTCGAGTTCCGCGACGTGCGGTTCCGCTACCCGGCCGCCGCCGAGGTGTCGCTGGCCTCGCTGGAGGAGGTCGCCACCCTGGACCGCACGGTCAACGAGCCGGTGCTCAAGGGCGTGTCGTTCACCGTCGAGCCGGGCCAGATGGTGGCCCTGGTCGGGCCCTCCGGCGCCGGCAAGTCGACGCTGTCCATGCTGATCTCCCGGATCTACGACGTCACCGACGGCAAGGTGCGCGTCGGCGGCGTGGACGTCCGCGACGCCACCCTCGCCTCGCTGCGCGACGAGATCGGCGTGGTCACCCAGGACTCGCACCTGTTCCACGAGACGATCGCCGAGAACCTGCGCTACGCCAAGCCGGACGCCACCGACGACGAGATCTGGGCGGCGCTGGCCGGCGCGCAGGTCGCCGACCTGGTCCGGGCGCTGCCCGAGGGGCTGGAGACGATGGTCGGTGAGCGCGGCTACCGCTTCTCCGGCGGCGAGAAGCAGCGCATCGCCATCGCCCGGCTACTGCTCAAGGCGCCGTCGATCGTGATCCTCGACGAGGCCACCGCCCACCTGGACTCGGAGAGCGAGGCCGCGGTGCAGCGAGCGCTGGCGGTCGCGCTGACCGGGCGTACCGCACTGGTCATCGCGCACCGGCTCTCCACCGTCCGCGACGCCGACCAGATCCTGGTCCTCGACGACGGCCGGATCGTGGAGCGGGGCCGGCACGAGGAGCTGGTCGCGGTCGGCGGGCTCTACGCCGAGCTGTACCGCACCCAGTTCGCGGTCGCCGACTCGCCGGCGCCGTACGCGGCGACGGAGCCCGAGCCGGTGATCACCACGGTGCCGCTGGGCACGTACGTCGCGCAGGAGGCGCTGCCGCCGGCGGCGGCCAACTAGCTGGGGCGACGGGGCCTGCCAGACCATTGCGTGGCGGCGGCGACCCTGTGGCGAGGCATTTCGTCACGGCGTCGGCACCTCGAACTGCCGAGGCCGTGACGGAATGCCGATCTGGCGGATTCACCGCCGACGACACGGACCCGCCTGGCGCGGGGCGGCTTCAGTCGTCGCGTCCGGCACCGCGATCGGGCGCGCTCATGTCCCCCGTCCCGGGCGTGCCATCGGCGAGCCCGTAGCGCAGGTACACGGTGCCCTTCGGACCGGCTACCGGCGGTTCGAGGAGTGTGACGTTCGTGGGCACCGCGCCACCGTCGAACACCTTCTTCCCGACGCCGAGCACGATCGGGTACACCCAGAGATCGAGACGGTCGAAGAGCTTCTCGCGCAGGAGGGTCTGCACCAGGTTCAGGCTCCCGACGACCTTCACGTGCTCGTGCCGGTCACGGATCTCGCGCACCGCGCCGGCCAGATCCGGGCCGAGCTGCGTGGACCCGGCCCACGAGAGGTCGGGCCGGCCGCGGGAGGCCACGTACTTGGGGACGCTGTTGAAGAGTGTGGCGATCTCGTTGTCCTGGCCGCCCTCCTGGTGCGGCCAGTAGGCGGCGAAGATGTCATACGTCCGCCGGCCGAGCAGGAGGGCGTCCGTGCCCTCGTACGCGGCACCGACCTGCGCCCCGGTGACCTCGTCCAGCAGGGGCGCCTGCCAGCCGCCGAACGGGAACCCCACCGGGTCCTCGTCGGGGCCGCCGGGCGCCTGCCCGACGAGGTCGAGGGTTGCGAACAGCTCGATGTGGATGAGGCCCATGCCTGACTCCCGATGAGTTGGTTGTCTCGGTCGGGAGGTAGACCTGTGGGCGCCGGCAGACTCGTCGCTGCGACGGCACCCAGCTTCGTACTTGTCCACCGCCTCGCCCGGTGCATCGGTCACCACCCCGTCCCGCGGTCAGCGTCCTTGCGACGCCCGGCAGCAGGGCCCGGCAGGTATGCCGTGCGCCTTGATCCAGGTCCGCACGTCCGATTCCTCGAACAGCACATGCCGACCGATCGTAAGCGCGCAGCACGGTGCCCTGCTTACGCCACCAGGCCGGGACGCCGCACCGGCACTCCCCACTCACGATAGATCACAGGCCGCATCCAAACTGGGCGGGCAACTAGCCGGCGACGGCCGCCCGCAGCTCCCCGAAGGCCGCCCCGAGCGTCTCCGGGGTGAAGTGCGCGTTCAGGCCGCTCGGGTTCGGCAGCACCCAGAGCCGGGCCCCGGCCAGCGTCTCCGGTTGCGGGCCGAAACCGGCCTTCGGCCGGGCGAACCCGATCCGGTACGCCGTCACCCCGACCACCGCCACCCAGGACGGCCGGTAGTGGGCGACCTTGCCGGTCAGGATCTCCGCCCCGGCCACCAGCTCCGCCGGGGTCAGCTCGTCGGCGCGGGCGCTGGCCCGGGCCACCATGTTGGTGATGCCCAGGCCGAGGCCGGGGAGCTGGTCCTGTTCGCTCGGGTGCAGTTGGCGCGGGGTGAAGCCGCCCCGGTGCAGCGCCGGCCAGAAACGGTTGCCGGGTCGGGCGAAGTGCCAGCCGGTGGCCGCCGACCAGAGCCCGGGGTTGATGCCGACGAAGAGCACGTCCAGCCCGGGCGCGATCAGGTCCGGGATGGTCCGGTCGGCCGCGGCCGCCAGCTCGTCCTTCGTCGGCCGTCCCGCACCGGAGGCCCCCCGCGTCGCGCCGGAGGCATCCCGCGTCGCATCGGACGCCCGTGGCGTCGCGCCGGCGGGCGGCCGGCCCGACGTTGGCCCCGGCCGGCGGCCGGACTGGGAGCCCCGTGGCCCGGACCCGGCCCGGGGAACCGACCGACCCGGCCGGGCACCGGCCGGGTCGTCGGAGCGGTCGGCGGGGCTCACAGGCCGCGCAGCGCGCCGCCGTCGACCGGCACGGTGATCCCGGTGACGTAGCTCGCGGCGGGGGAGAGCAGGAACGCGGCGACCCGCCCGAACTCCGCCGGGTCACCGATCCGGCGCAGCGGGATGCCGGCCTCCGCCTCGGCCCGGGCCGCCTCGGCGTCCCCGGTGGCGGCGAAGAGTTCCCGGTTGCGGTCGGTCATGATCCGTCCGGGCAGCAGGCCGAGTACCCGCACGCCGCGCGGGCCGTACTCGTCGGCCATGTCCTTGGCCACCCCGGCCAGGCCGGGGCGCAGGCCGTTGGAGATGCCGAGGCCCGGCACCGGGCCGCGGGCCGAGGTGGAGAGCACCAGCCCGATCGCGCCGCCGTCGGTGAGCGCGCCGGCCACCGTACGGGCGGCGCGGACGCTGCCGAGGAAGACCGTCTCGAAGGACTGCCGCCACTGCTCGTCGGTCGCCTGGGCGGCGGTGCCGCGGGGCGGGCCGCCGACCGAGACCAGCGCGCCGTCCAGCCGGCCGAAGTGCTCCCGCGCCGCCACCACGAGCCGCTGCGGCGTCTCCGGATCGGCCAGGTCGGCGGTGAGCCCGATGGCGTGCCGGGGACCGCCGAGCCGCTCGACGGCCTCGGCGACGCGCTCCGGGGCACGGGCCGAGAGGACCACCCGCGCGCCGTCGGCGACGAGGCACTCGGCGGTGGCGAAGCCCAGGCCCCGGGAGGCGCCGGTCAGCACGTACACCCGGTCGGTGAGTCCGAGATCCATACCGCCGATCCTGCCGTACCCGCCCACCGGACGCACCGGGTGGGCGGTCAGCGCCGGGCGGGGCGCAGCAGGCGTACCCGACCGGCGAGCTGCACCGCGACGGCGCCGCCGGCGCGGGCGACGGCCGGCAGCCGGCGAGGTCGCGGCGGGTGGTGCCCGTCGTAGCGGCTGCCCGCCTCGCGGGCGACCAGCTCCTCCGCGCCGAGCGGGGGCAGCGTGCCCCGCTCGCGCAGCGTCCGGGCCAGGTCCCAGCCGTCGCGCAGGGAGCCGTTGGTGGGGCGGTCGGCCGCCCACTCGCGGAAGGTGTCCCACCAGGCGTCGCCGAGTGCGGCGGCGAGCAGCGGCCAGTGCCGGGCCACCTCGCCGGCCCGCTTGCCGAGCAGCGCGACCCGGGCGGCCCGCACCGGCCCGGGCGCGAAGCCGGCCGGGAGCGGCGCCCCGGCGACCAGCGCCGCCACCAGCGCCGCCTGCCGGGCACCCAGTTCGCCGCCCGGCGCTCCGCCGGGCGGACCGGGGACCGTCCGGTCGCTCACGTGACCACCGGGAATCCGGAGGCGGCGGCGAGCGCGTCCAGCTCGGCCCGCAGGGCGGGCGCGGGCGGGTAGTGCCCGTCGCGTTCCAGTAGCAGCGCCGGGGGGCGGCGGCGGGCGCAGAGCGCGCCGACCAGGTCGAGCACCTCCGGGGGCGCCGGGTCGGTGTGCGTGTCGTGGTAGAAGCCGCCCCGCTCGGCACCGCCGGCCACGTGCACGTAGGCGACCCGGTCCAGCGGGAGCCGGTCGAGCAGGGCGAGCGGGTCGCCGCCCCGGTTGCGGGCGTTGGCGTGCACGTTGGCGACGTCGAGCAGCAGTGTCGCCCCGGTGGCGTCCAGGATCTCGGTGAGGAAGTCCGCCTCGTCGAGCTCGTCGTCGGGCCAGTCGAAGAGCGCGGCGATCGGCTCCAGGGCGATCGGCACCGGCAGCTCCGCCTGCGCCCGCCGGACGTTGGCCACCACCGCGGCCACCGCCTCCCGGGTGCGCGGCAGCGGCAGCAGGTGGCCGGCCTCCAGGCCGCCGGCCCGGACGAACGCGATGTGCTCGCTGACCAGCGGCGCGTCGAGGAGTTCGGCGACCCGGGCCAGGTGGGTCACCCGGGCCGGGTCGACCGGTTCCGCGCCGCCGAGGGAGAGCCGCACCCCGTGCGGTACGACCGTGACGTCGCGCCCGCGCAGTGCGGCGAGCCCCGGCGGGAGCGGGCCGGCCGACGGGACCGATTCGGCCACCAGCTCGACGAAGCGCAGCCCGGGCAGCTCGGCGACGAATCCGGCGATCTCCGGCCGCCAGCCGATGCCCACCCCGCTCGGACCGGTCATCCGCCGCACCCACCGCCGCCGCCGCAGCCGCCACCGCCGCCGCAGGAGCTGCCGCCGCCGCTGCAGGAGCTGGCGCCGCTGCAGGAGCTGCCGCCGGTGCCAATGCTGCTGTTCAGCGCCTGCCGCTGGATCTCCGCCTGCTCGGCGAAGCCCGGGTCCAGGGCCCAGAGCGAGGCGGTGCCGAACAGCGCGACCCCCATGGCCGCCCCGGCCGCGCCGTAGGTCGCGTAGGCGGGTGCGGACGCGGGGGAGAGGTGGATGTTGCTCCGGCGCAGCTCGCGCAGCGCGGCGTCGGCCGCCCGGGTCCGCCACGGTACCCGGGAGAGCAGCACCAGCGGGACGATCAGGGCGAGGACGGCGAGCAGCAGGAAGCCGACCGGTCGGTCGTTGGCCAGCCCGGCGGCGATCCGGGCCGCGCCGAGCGCCATCAGGGCGAGCACCAGCCACGCGCCGCGCCGCGCCGCGGTGCGCTGCTCGGGCTGCAGCGCCAGGCCCTGCCGCTGCAGGCCCTCGCGCAGCTCGGTGAGGGCGCGGGACACCCGCTGGTCGCGGGCCAGTTCCCGGGTGTGCAGGTGGTTGCGGGCGGCGTGGTGAACCGCCTGGTCCAGCGGGGTGACGCCGCTGGGCAGGGGGCCGCCGGTGGTCAGGCGCCGGTCGGGACCCACCCCGACCGCGCTGCAGCCGCGCAGGCCGCCCAGCGCCGTCCAGATCGCGAGCTGGTCGCCGCCGTTGAGGTACGCGACCTGGTGCGGCCCGAGCTGGCCGGTCCCGGCTGCCGGCTGCCCGGCGAGGATCCGGGACCGGTACACGATCGAGCCGACGACGACCACCAGGGCCGCCAGCAGATAGAACCGGAGGAACGTCGGGCCGGAAACGCCCCAGGTGTCGGCCGCCAGCATCATGGCTCTGCTCCTGTCACGCGAGGGGATCGCGGCTTCATTGTGGAGCAGGGCCGCCACGCGCCGACCGCCGTGCAGGCCGAGTTACCAAGCCGAGACGTCCGCGGTCAGCGCCGGCGCACGGCCTCCTCGACCAGGTCGAGCACGGGGCCCAGGTCGCCGGCCGGCCGGCCCATCGCCAGGTGCAGCACCAGGCCGTCGTACGCCAGCTCCAGGAACTGGGCCAGCACGTCGATCGGGACGTCCTCGCGCAGCACCCCGGCCTCCCGCTGCCGGACCAGCCGGTCCCGGGTGGCCTCGGCGATGGCGGCCGAGCGCTCGGCCCAGCGCCGGGCGAACGCCGGGTCGGTGCGCAGCCGGCGGGAGACCTCCAGCTGGCTGCCCAGCCAGCCGGTGGTGTCGGGGGAGACCGCCCGGGCCAGCAGGTCCCGCATGACCTGGACGAGGCCGTTGCGGGCCACGGTCTCCACCATGGCCGCCGCGTCGTCCTCGGCCACGGCGAGGAAGAGCGAGTCCTTGTCGCGGAAGTGGTGGAAGATGGCGCCGCGGGACAGCCGGGTGGCCTCCTCCAGCCGGCGCACGGTGGCTCCCTCGTAGCCGTGCCGGGCGAAACAGGCCCGCGCCGCGGCGAGGATCTCCTGTCGGCGCGCGTCGAGCTGGTCCTGACTTACTCTGGGCACGGGTCGATCGTCCCAGCTGACCCTGCGTTACGCAAACCGTACGTACGGCTTGGGATCTTGCGTGGTCGGCCGGGCCGGCCGCGGCGATCCGGTTAGGATCGGCGGGTGCCGACGCCCCCGGTCGCCTCCGCCCCCCTTCCGTCCGCCCCGCTGACCGTCGCCGCCGTGCAGGCCGACCCGGTCCCCGGCGACGTGCCCGGCAACGCGCGGGCCGCCGCCCGCCTGGCCGCTCGGGCCGCCGGTGACGGCGCGCGGGTCGCCGTGCTGCCGGAGCTGTTCCTGCCGGCGTACCATCCGCCGACGCTGGCCGCCGATCCGGCCGGCACGGACGTGGCCGCGACCGGCGACGGCGCGGTCGACGACCCCCGGCTCGACCCGCTGCGGGCCGCCGCCCGCGACGGCCGGATCACCGTGATCGTCGGCGCCGCGGTCCGCCACCCGGACGGCCGCCGGACCATCTCCGCCCTGGTCGCCGACCCGACCGGCGCGATCCGGGTCGGGTACGACAAGCAGCAGCTCTGGGGCGGCGAGCGGGAGCTGTTCGATGCCGGCCGGCGGGGCGCCACCCTGCTGATCGACGACTGGCGGCTCGGGCTGGGCATCTGCTACGACGGGTGCTTCCCGGAGCACGCCCGGGCCGCCGCGGCCGACGGCGCGCACGGCTACCTCTGCCCGAGCGGCTACCTCGCCGGGTCGGCGCACCGGCGCGACCTCTACTACGCCGCCCGGGCCCTGGACAACACCATGTACGTCGTCTTCGCCAACGCCGTCGGGGGCGCCGACCCGTGGCGGTTCAACGGTGGCGCGGCGGTCTACGACCCGGAGGGGCGGCCGCTGGTGCGCGGCGCCGACGACGGCGAGGCCGTGCTGATCGCCACCCTGGACCCGGCCGCCCTGGCGGCCACCCGCTCGGCCCACTCGATGCTCGCCGACCGGCCCGCCGACCAGGGGCTCCCCCGAACGGCGCTGCCGGCCTGACGGAACGTCGCCGACCGCCCGGCCCTGTCGACGGCGACCCTCTCTCCCGTAAGGTGCCCGCGTGCCGCTGCTCCTGCTCGATCTGGACAACACCCTGCTCGACCGGACGGGTCCGTTCCGCGCCTGGGGTGAGCGGTTCCTGGACAGCATCGGCGCGCCCCACGCCGACATCGACTGGCTGCTCTCCATCGACGCCGACGGGCTCACCGACCGGTGGGACGTCGCCGACGCCATCCGCGACCGGTACGCGCTGCGCATCCCCTCCATCGACCTGGTCGAGGAGCTGCACGACGGGGTGGTGGCCAACACCCGCCTCGACCCGCTGGTCGCCTGCGCGCTGCGGATCGCCGACGACGCCGGCTGGGTGCCGGTGGTGGTCACCAACGGCTCGGTCCGCCAGCAGGACGCCAAGATCCGGCGGACCGGGCTGGACCGGTACGTCGCCGACTGGGTGATCTCGGAGGAGGCCGGGGTCAGCAAGCCCAATCCGCGGATCTTCGCGCTGGCCGCCCAGCGGGCCCGGATGCCGCTGCGCGGGGCGTGGGTGGTGGGGGACAGCCCGGAGGCGGACATCGGCGGGGCCGCCGCCGTCGGCCTGCCCAGCGTCTGGCTGCACCGGGGGCGTACCTGGCCGGACAACCGGTTCGCCCCAACCCGCACCGTCGACTCGCTGATCGCGGCCGTCGCCACGGTGCTCGCCGCCTGAGGCCCGAGCGTCCCGGGCGGGGTCCGGTAATTCGGTTGCCGCCGGATCGGGCGTCGGTGAGCATGGGGCCGCGCGGGTGCGCAGCCGGGTCGAGCCCGGTCGAGGAGAAGGAGGTCGGTCATGGCCGTCTTTGCAGGGTCGTTCCACCTGCCTCCATCAGCCTCGATCAAGGGATCACCACTTCCGTGCGCGAACACGACCTCCCGGCGCCGCAGCGCCGTGGCCGCGGCAAGAGCCGCTTCGACGACGACGAACCACACTTCCTGAAGCACGGCCGGCACGTCGAGCCGGCCCTCGTCGAGCCCGACGACGAGCCCGAGCCCGAGGACCGCTGGTCCTCCTGGGACGAGGCCGTCCACGGCCCCGAACCCCACCCCGAGTGGCTGGTCACCGAGCTGGCCGCCCGGGACACCGAGCTCGGTGTGCTCAAGACCGGCAAGGAGGCGGACGTCCACCTCGTCCGCCGCGCGGTGCCGGACACCGACCGGTCCTGCCTGCTGGCCGTCAAGCGCTACCGGGACGCCCAGCACCGGCTTTTCCACCGCGATGCCGGCTACCTGGAGGGGCGCCGGGTGCGGCGGTCCCGGGAGAACCGGGCGATGGCCGGGCGTACCGCGTTCGGCCGGCAGATGATCGCCGGGCAGTGGGCCGCGGCCGAGTTCGCCGCCCTCAGCCGGCTCTGGGAGATCGGCGTGGACTCCGGGCGGATCGCCGTGCCCTACCCGGTCCAGTTGATCGGCACCGAGCTGATGCTGGAGTTCGTCGGCGACGCCGACGAGGGCGCGGCGGCGCCCCGGCTGGCCCAGCTGCGCCCCGAGGCGGGCGAGCTGCGCTCGCTCTGGGAGCAGATGGTGGACGCGCTGGTCGTGCTGGCCCGCGCCGGGTACGCCCACGGCGACCTGTCGCCGTACAACCTGCTGGTGCACCGGGGGCGCCTCGTCATGATCGACCTGCCGCAGGTGGTCGACGTGGTGGCCAACCCGCAGGGGCCGGAGTTCCTGGCCCGGGACGTGAAGGTGGTGGGCGCCTGGTTCGCCGCGCGGGGGCTGCCGGCGGCCGAGGTCGACCCGGCCGAGCTGACCGGTCTGCTGCTGCACGAGGCGGGCATCCGCTGATCCGGGTACGCCCCGGACGGTCCGGTGACCGTCCGGGGCGTCGCCGCCTCGTCCGCCGGGCGTCGCCGCCCGGCGGGCCGCTCTACTGGAGGTAGCGCTCGACCTCCGGGATCGGGCGCTCGCCCTGGGCTTCCGGGTCACCGTGCGCCTGCCGGGCCGCCCGGCGGCGGCGCAGCAGGTCCCAGCACTGGTCCAGGGACTCCTCCAACGCGCGCAGCCGCTCGCGCGCCTCGTCGTCGGTGCCGGACTCGTTGGCCTGCGCCGCGGAGCGCAGCCGGTGCTCCTCGTCGACGAGTTCCGAGATCCGGTTCAGGATGGTGGTGTCGTCCATGCCCTGAGCCTGGCACAGGGCGCCCCGGCGCGCCCGGATTCGCACCCCCCGGACGGCGCCGCGTCGGGGTAGGTTCCCCCACCATGGCCCCTGTCGTACGCCCGCTGCGACCCGCCGACGTGCCGGCGGTCGCCGAGGTGCTGGCCGCCGCCGCGCCGTACCAGATGATCACCGAGGAGTGGCTGGGTTGGCGCCTCACCGGCGCGCCGGCCGCCGAGCGGTTCGGCGTGCTGGTCGCCGAGAGCGCCGGGAGAGTGGTCGGCGCGGCGCGGACCGGGCTGCTGCACGAGAGCGCGGATCCGGGGCTGGGCTTCGCCAACCTCTCGGTGCACCCGCAGTGGCGCGGCGGGGGTGCGGGCACCGCCCTGCTCGTCGCCGCCGAGCGGCGGCTCGCGGGGCTGGGGGCGCTGGCCGCGTACGCGACGGTGGCCGACGACCCGGCCAGCACCGGCTTCGCCGAGCGGCGCGGCTACCGGCGCGGCCGGCGGGCCGAGTTCCTGCTGCTGGACCTGGCCGAGGCGGAACTGCCCCCGGCCCCGGCGCTGCCGGTCGGGGTGCGGCTGCTCGCCGCGGCCGAACTGCCCGACCCGCACCCGCTCTACCTGGCCGACCTCGACGCCTCCCGGGACGAGCCGGGCGAGGTGACGATGGATGAGATCAGCTACACCGACTGGCGGACCGCCTACTGGGAGCGCCCCGACCTGGACCGGGACCTGACCACGGTGGCCGTCCGGGACGGGGGGGTGCTCGCGTTCGGTTTCGCGCTGACCGACGGCCGGACCCGCTACCGGTCGGGGATGACCGGCACCCGGCGCGGGCACCGGGGCCGGGGGCTGGCCCGCGCGGTCAAGCACCGCTCGCTGAGCCGGGCCCGGGCAGCCGGGCTGCGGTACGCGTACACCAGCAACGACGCCGGTAATGTGCCGATGCTCACGCTGAACCGCGGATTAGGCTACCGGCCGGTGGCTGCGGAGTGGCGCTACCTGCGCGATCTGTCGGGCTAGCGTCCGGAAGCGACCGTGCACAGTGGACGACCTTAGTTGACTGTGAGAATTTCTCCGGACGCAAAATCTGGAAAAGCCCTTTCATCAGTGACATGCTCACCGCAACCGTCACGCGCCATCACCACAGCACCACGCAGCGCGAGGCGGTGCAGCACCGGAGGAGGACCCGTGCAGGTGAGCCATGACTGAGTCGACCGCCCCGGTTCACCGCAAGCCGCACGTCGCCACCCTGCGTCGCACGGTGCCCAAGCTGCTCCGCGACCCGCTGGGCACCCTGGTCGGACTCGCCGACGCGACGCCCGGGCAGGTCGTCCGGCTGAACCTGGGCACCATCCGGCCGTACCTGGTCACCGAGCCGGCGCACGTCCAGCACGTGCTGCGGGACAACGCCGCGAACTACACCCGGGCCGGCGACAGCATGCTGTGGCGGTCGGTCCGGAAGCTGGGCGGCGACGGGATCCTCTCCGAGGGCCCGAAGTGGGAGGCGAGCCGGCGGCGGCTCCAGCCGCATTTCACGCCCAAGCGGCTCGACGCCGCCGTGGCCGACATGAGCCGGGCGATCAGCGACGCCGTGGACGAGTTGGCCGGCCCGGCGCGCGACGGCACCCCGGTCGACGCGGCCGCCGAGGTCTCCCGGATCATCTGCGCGGCCGTCAGCCGGGTCTTCTTCGGCGCCAAGATCGACACTGCCGATGCCAGACGGGTGGTCGTCGAGCAGAACACCGTCGCGACCGCGCTGCGGTTCCGGCTGCTCGCCCCGTTCCTGCCGGACGCCGTGCCGATGCCCGGCGACCGGGCCTTCCGTCGGGCCGTCCGGAACATCGACGAGATCCTGCTCCCGCTGGTCCGCGCCGAGCGGGCCCGGCCCCAGGGCGGCGACGACATCCTCGCCGCGCTGGCCCGGGCCAGGGACGCCGACGGCAACAAGCTGGACGAGCGGCGGGTCCGCGACGACGTGGTGTCCACCTTCGCCACCACCACCGAGACCACGTACACGGTGCTCACCTGGCTCTTCCCGCTGCTGGAGCAGGTGCCCGACGTCGCCGCCCGGCTCTACGAGGAGATCGACCGGGTGGTCGGCCCCGGCGAGGTGGTCACCCGGGAGCAGGTCGGCGAGCTGCGCTACACCCGGATGGTGCTGGACGAGCTGCTTCGCACCTATCCGTCGGGCTGGCTGGTCCCGCGGACGGCGGTCGCCGACGACGTCATCGGCGGCACCCGGATCTCCGCCGGCGCGACGATCGCCCTCAGCCCCTACGTCACCCAGCGGCTGGCCCGGTTCTGGGACCGCCCGGAGGTCTTCGACCCGGAGCGCTTCGCCCCCGACGCGCCCCGGCGCGCGCACCGGTACGCCTACTTCCCGTTCGGCGGCGGCGCCCACCAGTGCATCGGGCAGTACCTGTTCCAGCTGGAGGCGACGCTGATCCTGGCGACCCTGTTCAGCCGGTTCCGGTACCGGCTATGCGAGCCCGGGATGCCGGCCCCGCAGCTCGCCGCCTCCCTGCGAGCCGGGGGGCCGGTGCCGCTGATGCTCACCCCGCACCGGCAACCGGCCCTGGCCTGACCGCCGTGGCACCTGACGTACGGGCGGTCGACGAGCTGCGGGAGGCCGCCGAGCACGGACGGATCTGCGCCCTCGCCGCGCAGGGCCAGCGGGACCTGCAACGCTGCCTCGCCGCTCATCCGGACCTCTTCGCCGCCGGGCCCTTCGACGCGGCCCTGGCCAGCAGCGTCGCCCTGGCCATCGCGTTCAGCGCCCCTTGGTGCGACGCCGCCGAGCTGCGGTTGACCAACCGGGCGGTGCTCTGGGGGTTCGCGCTGGACTGGCAGGTGGACCACCTGGCCACCTCGGCCGCCGAAGTCGACCAGCTGGTGCGCCGGCAGCTCGCGGTCGCCGCCGGGGCGCCCGCGACGGCGGACGACCCGCTGGGCCGGTTCCTGGCCGAGTTCCGGGCCGAACTGGCCGCCGCGCCGGCCTTCGCGACGCTGGGCGGGGTGTGGCGAAAGGCGGTGCGCCGGACGCTGGAGGCGATGCGGCGGGAATGGCACTGGCGGACGGCCGGCCGCGACGGCCTGCTGCCGCTGCCGTCGCTCGCCGACTACCTGGCCAACGCCGACAACCTGGCCTGCACCGTGGTGAACTTGGGGCACTGGATCTCCACCGGCGGCCCGGACGCACCCGACCGGCTCGATCGGCTGGTCGCCGCCAGCGACGCGGTGCAACGCGCCCTGCGGCTGGTCAACGACCTGGCCACCTACGAGCGGGACCTGCGCTGGGGCGACCTCAACGCGATCATGCTGGTCGAGGACCGGGCCGTCGTCGAGCGGGAGCTGACCGGCCTTCTCGCGCGGGCCACCGAACTCCTCGACGAGCTGCGCGCCGACTGCCCCCGGGAGACGGCCTACCTGACCCGGCAGCTCGGCTACACCAGCGGCTTCTACCGGTCGACCGACTTCTGGGGGGTGGCGTGAGCACGGAGGCTCTGGCCCGGGACGCCGCACCACCGGAGGATCCCGGGTACGCGGTGGCGGCGGGCGAGCTGGTCGCCGGGCTGACCGTCCGTCCGGCGGGCCGTACGTCGCCGTCGCCGTACGAGACCGGTCGGCTGGTCGCCCTGGCGCCCTGGCTGCCGCAGCACGCCGAACGGATCCGCTTCCTGCTCGCCGGGCAGCGCCCGGACGGAGGCTGGGGCGGGCCGGAGGGCTACGCGCTGGTGCCCACGCTGAGCGCCGTCGAGGGGCTGCTCGCCGCGCTGGAGTGGGACATCCCGGTCGGCTGGTCCCACGACGGCGTGCGCAACGCCGTGGACCGGGCGCTGCGCCTGCTGTACGACCGGGCGGCCGGCCCGGCGGCGTACCCCGTGCCGGACCTGCCGGCCGTGGACCTGATCGTTCCGGCGCTGGTCGAGCGGATCGGCGACCGGCTGGCCGAGTCGCCGACCGCGCTCGCCGAGTGGCGCGCCGTTGGCCCGCCGCCGCTGCCGGCCGGCATGGACTCGCAGCGCCTCGACCGGGTACGCCTGCTTGCCCGGTCCGGCCGTCCGATGCCGCCGAAGCTGTTGCACGCGCTGGAGGTGCTCGGCCCGGCGGCGCGGCGGCTGCCCACCGTGACCCCCACCGGGTCGGGCGCGGTCGGCGCCTCCCCGGCCGCCACCGCCGCCTGGCTCGGCGGCCCCGACGGGAGCCCACCGGCCACCGTGGACTACCTGCGCCAGGCGATCGCCGACCACGGGGGACCGGTGCCCTGCGCCACCCCGATCACTGTCTTCGAACGCTCCTGGGTGCTCGCCACCCTGGCCCGGGTCGGCGTACCCCTGTCGGTGCCGGCCGGAGTCCTCGCCGAGCTGCGGGCCGCGCTCGGCCCGGACGGCGCCGCCACCGGGCCGGGCCTGCCCACCGACGCCGACACCACCGCGGTCACCCTGTACGCGCTGGCGCGGCTGGGCCAGCCGGCCGACCCGGCGTGCCTGGCCGGGTACGACACCGGGGAGCACTTCTGCACCTGGCAGGGGGAGAACGGCGCGTCGGTGACCACCAACGCGCACGTGCTGGAGGCGCTGGGCCGGCAACTCGGCGACGGTGGCCCCCGGGCGGCGGGGGTGGTGCGCCGGCTCACCGGCTGGCTGCTCGACCGGCAGGAGGCCGACGGCCGGTGGTCCGACCGCTGGCACGCCTCGCCCTACTACGCCACCTGCTGCGCGGTGCTCGCCCTGCGCGACCACGGTGGTCCGTCGGCCCGGCCGGCGGTGGAGCGGGCGGTCGGCTGGGTGCTCGACAGTCAGCAGTCCGACGGCTCCTGGGGGCGGTGGGCCGGCACGGCGGAGGAGACCGCGTACGGCCTGCTCGTGCTCCTGGCGGGGCGGCCCTCGCCCTCGCTCGACGCGGCTGTGGCCGCGGCGGCCGGTCGGTTGTCCGTGATGGACGGTGAGCGGGACGGCCCTCCACTGTGGCACGACAAGGACCTGTACCATCCTGGACAGATCGTACGGGCGGCCGTGATCGCCGCACGCAAGGCGGCGGGCGACCGGCTGCGCGGTGGCGCTCATACCCCGACAGACCCCTGGTCTGCACTGCTTGAGTGAACTTCCGGACACTGCTAGCGTGCGCCGGGGCCGGGGTCGCGCTTTTCGGCCAATCCGAAACGTGAATGAGGACCGGCGAGGGACGGGTGTGATGGGTTCCCGCAGTGCAAGTCTGCGCACCAAGGTTGTGGCCCTGCTGGTCTCGTTGGCCGCGCTCTGGGCTTTCGCGGCCTGGGTGACCCTGCGCGACGGTCTCAACGTGCTCGGCGTGCAGACGCTCGACGCGCAGGTCGCCGAGCCGAGTGAGTCGCTGCTCACCGAACTCCAGCGGGAACGGCGGATGTCGGCGGCCTACCTCGGCCGCCCGAGTCCGGAGCAGGCGGAGCAGCTGCGTGAGCAGCGCCGGCGCAGCGAGGAGCGGGCCGCCGACTTCGCCGAGTCGGCCCGCAGCTCGCGGGCCCGGCTCGCCTCGAGCGACGAGCTGGTGGAGCGGATCGACGAGGTGGTCACCCGGCTGGACGCCCTGGGCGCGGTGCGGGACGCGGTCGCCACCCGGTCCGTCGACCGGGCCGGCGCCGTCGACTCGTACACCGGGGTGCTCGACTCGCTGTTCCGGGTGTACGCCTCCCTGGGCAAACTGGACGACGAGCAGATCGCCAAGGACACCGCCACGCTCACCCAGCTGGTCCGGGTGCGGGAGCTGATGTCCCAGGAGGACGCCCTCTTCGCCGGGGTGGCCGCCGCCGGCCGGATCAACGACCGGGAGTACGCCCAGTTCGCCCACCTGGTCGGCGCGCAACGGTTCCTCGCCGGCGAGGCGCTGGCCGAGCTGCCCGACGCCGACCGCGAACGCTACGTGCGGATGACCGACGGGCAGTCCTTCGTCCGGCTGCGGTCGATGGAGGACCGGCTGGTCCGTGACGGCCGCCCCAACGCGCCCCTGCCCGTCGAGGCCGACGACTGGCAGGCCGCCATCGCCCCGGCACTGCAGGAGCAGGAGGCCACGGTGCTGGCCAGCGGCGACGCGCTGGTCGACCGGGCCACCCCGGTGGCGATCTGGGTGATCGTCCGGATGGTGCTCGCCGCCGGCCTCGGCCTGATCGCCGTCATCGCCTCGGTGATCGTCTCGATCACCACCGCCCGCGCCCTGGTCCGTCAGCTCGAACGGCTGCGCGAGGCCGCCTTCCGGCTGGCCAACGAGCGGCTGCCCGGGGTGGTGGAGCGGCTCGGTCACGGCGAGGAGGTCGACGTGGCCACGGAGGCGCCGCCGCTGGAGTTCGGCGACGACGAGATCGGCCAGGTCGGCAAGGCCTTCAACGTGGTGCAGGAGACCGCCGTGCGTACCGCGGTGGAGCAGGCCGAGCTGCGCCGCAACGTCCGCGAGGTCTTCCTCAGCCTGGCCCGGCGCACCCAGGCCCTGGTCCATCGCCAGCTCACCCTGCTCGACGCGATGGAGCGCCGCGAGCAGGACGCGGAGGAGCTGGAGGACCTGTTCCGGGTGGACCACCTGGCCACCCGGATGCGGCGCAACGCCGAGAACCTGATCGTGCTCTCCGGCTCGACCCCGGGCCGCGCCTGGCGACGCAACGTGCCCATGGTGGACGTGGTGCGCGGCGCGGTCGCCGAGGTCGAGGACTACACCCGGGTCAACGTGCTGCCGCTGGGGCCCGTCTCGCTGGCCGGCCGGGCGGTCGGTGACGTGATCCACCTGCTGGCCGAGCTGATCGAGAACGGGCTCGCCTTCTCCCCGCCGCACACCTCGGTGGAGGTGCGGGGCCAGCTGGTCGCCAACGGCTTCGCCATCGAGATCGAGGACCGCGGCCTCGGCATGACCGAGGAGGACCTGGCCGCCGCCAACGACCGCATCGCGGACCGCTCCGAGCTGAACCTGGCCAACGCCGCCCGCCTGGGCCTCTACGTGGTCAGCCGGCTGACCGAGCGGCACGGGGTGAAGGTCCAGCTCAAGGAGTCAGCGTACGGCGGTACCACCGCCATCGTACTGATCCCCCTGGACCTGGTGGAGACCGGCCAGGACGCGAACACCTCGGGCGGCTTCCCGGTCGGTACCGGGTCGGTCCCGCCGATCGCCGCCGCCGAGGGCGTACCGCCGGCCGGGGTCCCGGCGGCCGGCAGCGACACCGCCGCGGACGGCGATCCGGTGGACACTCCGGCGCTGCCGGTCTGGGCCGGGACCGCGCCGTCGCCGGCTGCGTCGGGGCTGCCCACCCGGTCCCGGACCGGGCCGGGACAGGGTGCCCTGACCGGCCCCACCGTGCCGACCGGCCTGCCGACCACCGTGGCCCGGCCCGCCGCGCCGCAGCGGCCCGCGACCGTCCCGACGCCGGTCGCCGCGGCCGTGCCGGACCCGGCCGTAGCGGAAGCGCCCACTGACGACCAGACGTCGGCCGGCACGGACGCCCGGGTGACGGACTCCGGGCTGCCGGTGCGGGTACGGCAGGCCAACATCGTGCCGGAGCTGCGCGGTGAGCAGGCGGCCGACGACGACGAGTCCGACGAGCAGGCGGCGCGCCTGCCGGAGCAGGTGCGCAAGAGGATGAGCTCCTACCAGACGGGCACCCGGCGTGGCCGGACCGATGCGGCCCGCCTGCTGGGAGGCGCCGCCACCGGGGCGCGGTCCGGCGACGGGCCGGAGGACGGGGACGGTCAGGCGACCTGACGGCGGCGCGAGGAGAAGCGACCGCGCGACGGGCACGGCAACACCGACGTACGGCGACACCAGCCGGGGGAGAAGAGGACGACGAGTGGGGCAGAAGACGGCTTCGAGTGCCGACCTGACGTGGCTGCTGGACGATCTGGTCGGTCGGGTGAAGCAGGCCGAACACGCCGTGGCGCTCTCCTCCGACGGCCTGCTGATGGCCTCGTCGCGGGGGCTGAGCCGGGACGACGGTGAGCACCTTGCGGCGATGGCGGCCGGGATCCAGAGCCTGGCCCGGGGCGCGGGCAAGCGGTTCGGCGGCGGGCAGGTCCAGCAGACCATCATCGAGATGCAGTCGTCGTTCCTGTTCGTCACGGCGGCCGGGCGCAACGCCTGCTTGGCGGTGCTCGCCGCCGAGGACGCCGACGTCGGACTGATCGCCTACGAGATGGCGATGCTGGTGACCCGGGTGGGCAAGTTCGTCGCGTCGCCGACCCGGGGGATCGACCAGCCGGCCGGCGGGAAGTAGCGGCGATGAGGGTCGAGGGCGGTTCCGAGGACAGGTGGGTGGACGACCACGCCGGGCCGGTGGTCCGGCCGTACGCGGTCACCCGCGGCCGGGCCCGCCCGGTCACCGGCACGTTCGACCTCATCTCCCTGGTGACGGCGACCCGCGCGGACGCCGGCGCGGAGTCCGGGCTGGGCCCGGAGCACCTGGCGATCGTCGCGCTCTGCCAGCGGATGCAGTCCGTGGCGGAGGTCGCCGCCCATCTGGACCTGCCGGTGGGGACCGTCCGGGTCCTCCTGGGCGACCTGATGGCCCGCGAACTGGTGATGGTGCGGCCGCCGCGCGGCAGCGCCGGCCTACCTGACGAGAGCGTCTTCGAGGCGGTGATCAATGGACTACGGGCACTCTGACCGGCCGGCGGGAGCGCCGCCGCTGCCCACCGCGATCAAGATCTTGATCGCCGGCGGCTTCGGCGCGGGCAAGACCACCATGGTCGGCTCGGTGAGCGAGACCAGGCCGCTGCGCACCGAGGAGGTGCTGACCGAGACGGGCATCGGGGTCGACGACCTGTCCGGCGTGGAGGACAAGACCACCACCACGGTGGCGATGGACTTCGGCCGGATCACCATCAGCGACGACCTGGTGCTCTACCTCTTCGGCACTCCCGGCCAGGACCGGTTCTGGTTCGTCTGGGACGAGCTGGCCCTGGGCGCGATCGGGGCGGTGGTGCTGGCGGACACCCGCCGACTGGCGGACTGCTTCCCCTCGATCGACTACTTCGAGGAGCGGGGCACCCCGTTCGTGGTGGCGGTGAACTGCTTCGAGGACGCCCGGCGCTACCAGCTGGACGAGGTGCAGGCGGCGCTCAACCTGGACCCGGGCGTGCCGGTGCTGCTCTGCGACGCCCGGCAGCGGGAGTCCAGCCGGGACGTGCTGGTCACGCTCATGGAGCACGCCATGAAGACCCGGGAGGCCCGCCGCCGCGAGGACTGACCGTCCCCGCCGCGAGCATCGGGCATCCGCACCGACACGACAGGGCCCCTCCCCGCCAGCGCGGGAAGGGGCCTTGTCGTCGTGGTACGTCAGCTCGCGATCATCCGGCGCAGCACGTACTGCAGGATGCCGCCGTGCCGGTAGTAGTCCGCCTCGCCCGGGGTGTCGATCCGGACCACGGCGTCGAACTCCACGCCGGTGTTGGTGGTGACCTTCACCGTGCGCGGGGTGTCGCCGTCGTTGAGCGCGGTCACGCCGGTGATGGAGAAGGTCTCCGTGCCGGTGAGGCCGAGCGACTCCGCGGTGGTGTCCACCGGGAACTGCAGCGGCAGCACGCCCATGCCGATCAGGTTGGAGCGGTGGATCCGCTCGTACGACTCGGCGATGACCGCCTTGACGCCGAGCAGCATGGTGCCCTTGGCCGCCCAGTCGCGCGACGAGCCGGAGCCGTACTCCTTGCCGGCCAGGATGACCAGCGGGACGCCCGCCTCCTGGTACGCCATCGAGGCGTCGTAGATCGAGGTCTGCTCGCCGGTCAGGTGGTTGACCGTGAAGCCGCCCTCGACGCCCGGGACCAGCTGGTTGCGCAGCCGGATGTTGGCGAAGGTGCCCCGGATCATCACCTCGTGGTTGCCCCGGCGCGAGCCGTACGAGTTGAACTCGTGGCGCGGCACGCCGTGCTCGGCGAGGTACTTACCGGCGGGGGAGTCGGCCTTGATCGAGCCGGCCGGGGAGATGTGGTCGGTGGTCACCGAGTCGCCCAGCTTGGCCAGCACCCGGGCGTCGCTGATGTCCACGACGGCCTTCGGCTCCCGCTCCATGCCCTCGAAGTACGGGGGCTTGCGGACGTAGGTGGACTCGTTGGCCCAGGCGAAGGTGTCACCGGTCGGGGTGGGCAGCGACTGCCAGCGCTCGTCGCCGGCGAAGACGTCGGCGTACGCGGCGCTGAAGCCGGTGGCGCCGATCGCCTGGGCGATGACGTCCTGGATCTCGGCGCTGTTCGGCCAGATGTCGCGCAGGAAGACGGGGTTGCCCTCGCTGTCCTCGCCGAGCGGCTCGTTGGCCAGGTCGATGTCCATCGTGCCGGCGAGCGCGTACGCGACCACCAGCGGCGGGGACGCCAGGTAGTTCATCTTGACGTCCGGGTTGATCCGGCCCTCGAAGTTCCGGTTGCCGGAGAGCACCGAGACGACGGCGAGGTCGCCCTCGTTGACCGCGGCGGAGACCTCCTCCGGCAGCGGGCCGGAGTTGCCGATGCAGGTGGTGCAGCCGTAGCCGACCAGGTTGAAGCCGAGCTTGTCCAGGTAGGGCGTGAGGCCGGCGCGGTCGTAGTAGTCCATGACGACCTTGGAGCCCGGCGCCAGGGTGGTCTTCACCCACGGCTTGCGGGTCAGGCCCTTGTCGACCGCGTTGCGGGCGAGCAGCGCGGCGCCGATCATCACCTGCGGGTTGGAGGTGTTGGTGCAGGAGGTGATGGCGGCGATCACCACGGCGCCGTGGTCCAGCTCGTACTCGACGCCGTCGGCGCTGGTCACCCGGACCGGGTTGGTGGCGCGCCCGCCGGCGCCGGCCGCGGCGGTCTCCAGGTCGCGCGGCTCGTCGGCCGGGTCGCTGAACTCGTTGGCCGGCGGGTCGCTGGCCGGGAAGGACTCGGCGCTGGCCTCGTCGGCCGGGCCGTTGGCGCCGCGCGGCAGCTGCTCGCGGGCGACGCCCGGCTTGAGGTCACGCGCACCGGCGGAGTCGTCGGCGACGTAGTCGGTCAGCGCGGAGCGGAACAGCGTCTTGGCGCTGCCCAGCGGCACCCGGTCCTGCGGACGCTTCGGGCCGGCCAGGGACGGCTCGATGGTGCCCAGGTCGAGCTCCAGTCGCTCCGAGTACTCCGGCTCGTGGTTCGGGTCGTGCCAGAGGCCCTGCTCCTTGGCGTACGCCTCGACGAGCGCGACCTGCTGCGGGTCGCGGCCGGTCAGCTCCAGGTAGCGGACGGTCTCGGCGTCGATCGGGAAGATCGCCACGGTCGAGCCGTACTCCGGGGACATGTTGCCGATGGTGGCCCGGTTGGCCAGCGGCACGGCGCTGACGCCGGGGCCGTAGAACTCGACGAACTTGCCGACCACGCCGTGCTTGCGCAGCATCTCGGTGATGGTCAGCACCAGGTCGGTGGCGGTGGTGCCGGCCGGCATCTCGCCGTGCAGCTTGAAGCCGACGACCCGGGGGATCAGCATGCTGACCGGCTGGCCGAGCATCGCGGCCTCGGCCTCGATGCCGCCGACGCCCCAGCCCAGCACGCCCAGGCCGTTGACCATGGTGGTGTGCGAGTCGGTGCCGACCACGGTGTCCGGGTACGCCTGGCCGTTGCGCTCCATCACCGTGCGGGCCAGGTACTCGATGTTGACCTGGTGCACGATGCCGGTGCCCGGCGGGACGACCTTGAACTCGTTGAACGCGGTCTGGCCCCAGCGCAGGAACTGGTAGCGCTCCTTGTTGCGCTCGTACTCCAGCTCGACGTTGCGCGCGAAGGCGTCCTCGCGGCCGAACAGGTCGGCGATGACGGAGTGGTCGATGACCAGCTCGGCCGGGGCGAGCGGGTTGACCTTGGTGGCGTCGCCGCCGAGGTCGCGGACGGCCTCCCGCATGGTGGCCAGGTCCACGACGCAGGGCACGCCGGTGAAGTCCTGCATGAGCACCCGCGCCGGGGTGAACTGGATCTCCACGCTGGGGGCGGCGGTCGGGTCCCAGCCGCCGAGCTGGCGGATGTGGTCGGCGGTGATGTTCGCGCCGTCCTCGGTCCGCAGCAGGTTCTCCAGCAGGACCTTCAAGCTGTAGGGCAGCCGGTCGTGGCCCTCCACCTTGTCAATCCTGAAAATCTCGTAGCTCGCGTCTCCGACGCGTAGCCGGGTCTTCGCACCGAAGGTGTCGAGGCTCGCCACGTCGTACTCCTTCACACCAGCGACCGTGAGTAGTCCTGAGCAGTCTGTCGCACCGGTCGGAGCGCCGCCCAGGTTAGGTGACACTTACCGCCGATTCTCGTCGTCAACAAAACCGTACGTCCGTCTTGCTATTCGCGCAACCTCGTGCCAGGGTTCGGGACGAGGAGGTGCCACCATGATCCATCACGTCCTGCTCGCCTACCCACGCGGCTCCGAGGAGGCCTCCCGGGCCTTCTACGCCGGCCTGCTCGGCCTGGTCGAGAAGCCCAAACCGCCGGCCCTCGCCGCCCGCGGTGGTTGCTGGTTCACCGGGTACGGCGCGGAGCTGCACCTGGGCGTCGAGGACGGTTTCCGCCCCGCCCGCAAGGCGCACCCGGCCCTGCTCCGCCCCGACCTGGACGACCTCGCCGCCCGGCTGGCCGCCGCCGGACACCCGGTCACCTGGGGTGACGACGAGCTGCCCGGGATGCGGCGGTTCCACACCGAGGACCCGCACGGCAACCGGCTGGAGTTCGTCGCCCCGATCACCGGCTGACCGCCGCCGGTCCGCGTCGGCCGTCCCGCTCCGACGGGGGTGAGCGGGACGGCCGAGCCGCCGAGCAGCCCACCCGGCCCCGGCGGCGGGGGTAGGGTTCGAGGTCGGATCGGAAGGGGTGGCGGGTGGTCGACGTACAGCACTGGCTCTCCGCGCTGCCCCCGGTCGCGGTCTATCTGATCGTCGCCGGGGTGATCGGTGTCGAGAGCATGGGTGTCCCGCTCCCCGGCGAGATCGTGCTGGTCAGCTCCGCCCTGCTGGCCGCCGCCGGGGTGGTCGAGCCGGAGTGGGTGGCCTGCGCCGCGGCGTTCGGCGCCATCCTCGGCGACTCCATCGGGTACGCGGTGGGCCGGCGCGGCGGCCGTCCGCTGCTGGCCCGGTTGGGGCGGCGCTTCCCCCGACACCTCGGCCCCGCGCAGCTCGCCCGGGCCGAGCAGAGCTTCGCCCGGCACGGCGTCTGGGCGGTCTTCTTCGGCCGGTTCGTCGCGCTGCTGCGCATCCTGGCCGGGCCCCTCGCGGGCGCGCTGCACGTGCCGTACCGCCGGTTCCTGGCCGCCAACGCGGCCGGCGGCCTGGTCTGGGCCTTCGGCACGACCTACCTGCTCTACACCGTCGGCCGGGCCGCCGAGCACTGGCTCAAGGACATCTCCTGGGCGGGCCTGGTCCTCGCGGTGCTCGCCGGGCTGGGCAGCACCTGGTGGCTGCGGCGCCGGGCCCGGCACCTGGACCAGGAGCCCGCGTCAGAGCCGGCCGAGCCGGTCCGGGCCGGCCGCGACGGCTGACCCCGGTCCCACCAGAGACGACGAAAGGGCCGGCCCCGGGTGGGGCCGGCCCTTGTCGGTGGTGTTGGTGGGTCAGGAGGCGGCGGAGTAGCCGCGGGTGGCGATCCAGTCGGCGAGGTTGTCGACGCTGATTCGGTAGGAGGCCTGGTCGGGGTTGGCCGAGTCGGCGATGGTGACGGTCTTGCCGTTGTCGGTGTAGCCCACGACGCTGATGTAGTGCCCGCCTTCGAAGGAGTGGGTGGTGCCGTCGGTGTCGGTGGTGGTGCCGGCGATGTTGGCGACCACGGCGCGGCCGTCGTCGATGGTGCGGACGATGTCGGTGCGCAGCTTGTCGGTCTGCTTGCGGTCGGCCTTGTTGTCGCGGATCTCCACCGACCGGTAGACCTTCTTGCCGGTTTCCTTGTTCAGGACGGGGGTGATGTCGTTGATGCTGTTGGTGCCGTCCTCGGTGGTGCCCATTTCCTTGGCCATGGCGTCGACGTCGATGTTCTTGCCCTGCACGGAGAGGGCGTTGCGGGTGGCGGCGGGGCCGCAGTAGTAGAAGTTCGGCTGGGCCTGGTAGCGCACGTTGAGCTCCCGCTCGCCGTGCGACTTACGGTCGGCCTGCGTCGAGGTGCTGGTGCCCTGGTGGGTGGGGGCGGCGTAGGCGGCGACGGCGGGGCCGGCGATCCCACCGGCGGTGGCGGCGAGGCCGGCAGCGGTCAGGGCGGTCTTGCGGATCAGATCGGTACGCATGAGGGTGCACCTTTCGATCGGGGGAAACGCAACCGTCGTCGGGGGAGACGGCGGCGCGTGAGAGGGAAGTCAAAGGAAGGGGATCTGCCCGGCGGCCACACAAAGGGGCTCTGCTCGGGGTGTCCGGGGGGATGTAACCGTCCCGGCGGGCTGCGCATTCCACAGGCCCGGGGGCCATGGTGCCGGGGGATGTAACCAACCCGGGTGGTCCCGCATTCCACGGGCCTCGGCCCGGGGGCCTGCTCGGGGTGGTGCCGGGGGATGTAACCAACCGGGGTGGGCCGGCATTCCGCCGGGCCTGACTCTCCGGTACTCCCGTCCGGGCCGGGGGCCACCGCGGTCTGCCATGTATAACGACCCCGGCCCGCCGACCATTCCACCACCGGGCCGACCCCGCCCACCCGACACCGCAGGTCAGACCGGACATCCGGGCGACGACCACCAACCCGGAACCGGACATCCGGCAGCGAACTGCCCCTCCGGCCTGCGCTGGGGTCCGCCATGAGACCCGCCGTCATCGGCTTGCACGGTTTGCGGCGTGTCGCGGCCGATCCGCCCGCGCCGAGGCGCGCCGACCCGGCCGCGCTAGGCGTCACGCAGCAGCGCGACCACCGCGTCGCGGGCCGCGCGCACGGCGTCCCGGGACTGATCGGTGTGGTCCAGTGCGTCGAAGCCGTGCCGTCCGTCCGGTACGTCGAGAACCCGCACCCACCGGCCACTCGCCGCCGCCGCCGAGGTGAACGCCTCGATCCCGGCCAGCACCGGCGGCATGTCCCGACCCGCCCGGACCAGCAGGATCGGCAGGTCGCCGGCGGACGCCACGGCGTCGACCGGGTGGAACCGGGCCTCGACCTCCCAACCGGGCAGCGGCTCCAGCAGCGGATAGGTGCCGACCAGCCCGCGCAGCCACGACGGTGCGGCGCGCAGCCAGTCGCTCAGCAGCAGGCCGCCGCCGGAGAAGAACCAGAGCACCAGCCGGTCGGCGTCGACCCGGGGATCGGCGCGAACCTGCGCGACGGCCGCCGCGACGTCCTCGGCCGCGGCCGGGAAGCCCGTCAGCTCGTCCACCCGGTAGCTGACGACCGCGGCGACGAGGCCCTGGTCGGCCAGGAGGGCGCCGTATCCGCGGTAGAGGAGCCAGTCGCGCGGATCGGACGCGCCGGGTGGCAGCGGTGCGCCGTGGACCAGCATCACGGCGGGCCGGGGCCCGTCACCCGCCGGCAGGTGCACGTCCACCTGGCCGTGCCGCTCGACGGGGGCGGCCGGCGGGGACAGGACGAACGGGGTCCGGTCGAAGGGCGTCGCCATTCCGGGATGGTATCCACCAAGCCCCTGCTCCGATGCCCCGTCGACCGTCCACTCTGGATGAAATGGGACAGGTCGGCAGGTCGTCTGTCACCATGTCGGTCATGGAGATCTGGCACAACCCGTCCTGCTCGAAGTCCACCTGTGCCCGCACCACCCTCGACGAGGCGCGGGTGCCGTACCGGCTGCGGGCGTACCTGGAGCAGCCGCCGAGCGCGGCCGAGTTGACCGAGGTGCTGCGCCGGCTCGAGGCGCGCGCGTGGGACATCTGCCGCACCGGGGAGCCGGCCGCGGTGGAGCGGGGCATGGCCGACTGGCCCCGCGACGACGCCACCGAGCCCCGCTGGATCGAGGCGATGGTGGCGCATCCGGAGCTCATCCAGCGGCCGATCCTGCTGCTCGACGACGGGAGCGCGGTGCTCGGGCGTACCCCCGGAGCGCTCGACGAGGCGCTGCGCCGCGCCGGGGCCGAGCCCGAGAGTTGAGCCGCGCCCGCCGGGTCAGGCCTGCTCGCCGGCCGGCGTGCCGTTCCCCGCGGCCTGCGCGTGCCGCTCGCGCAGCCGGTCCCGGATCTCCTCCGGCGTGTACGACCGGCGGCGCCGCTCGGCGCGGGCGATGACCACGCCGGACGCCGCGACGCCGGCCAGGCCGGCCAGACCGAGTACCTTCCACCACCGCATCCGTTGCCGCATCGGCCTAGGGTAGTGGCCCATGAGCGACCGCAGCGAGCGAAACACCGGGGCGAGGGCATGAGCATCAGCCTGGACGAGGCCGTCGACCTGACCCGTACCGGAGACGTGTGGGTGTTCCGTGGCCGGAGCGTGCCCGACCGCGCCATCCAGCTCACCACGAACAGCCCGGTCAACCACGTCGGCATGGCCGTCGTGCTGGACGACATGCCGCCCCTGATGTGGCACGCCGAGCTGGGCCGCTCGCTGCCGGACATGTGGACCGGCAGTCACCAGCGCGGCGTGCAGCTGCACGACCTGCGCGACGCGGTCTGCGTCTGGGCCAACCGGTACGGCCAGCGGGCCTGGCTGCGCCAGCTCGACCCGCCGGCCGACGCGGCGATGGAGCAGGCGGTGCTGCGTACCGTCGCCCGGCTCGACGGCACGCCCTTCCCCTCCACCGCCCAGCTCGCGTGGCGCTGGGCGCGGGGCCGCGTGCCGCAGGTGCGGCTGCCGGGCCGCCGGGACCGCTCCGGGGTGCCGGTGCCCGACCGGGCGTTGGAGACGGCGTACTGCGCCGAGGTGGTGGCGGTGACCTACGAGGCGATGGGGCTGCTGCCGGCCGGCCGCCGTCCGAACTGGTACGACCCGGGTCGGTTCTGGAGCGGCGACGACCTTGACCTGGCCGGTCGGGCCAAGCTCGGCGCCGAGATCGAGGTGCACATCCCGCCGCGCTGAGGTTTGCCGGCGCCCGTCGGCGGCAATTGGTGACGCCGTGAGAGCCTCCACCGATCTCGACACGCTGACCGACTTCTTCGACCGGTACGGCGTGGCGCTCACCGCCGGCGACGTACCCGCCCTCGCCGGCTGCTACGCCCTGCCCGGGCTGGTGGTCGCCGACACGTACAGCTTCTCCTTCAGCACGCTGACCGCCGTCGCGCTCTCCTTCGTCGGCGCCGCCCCGGACTACCAGGAACGGGAGCTGGTCGCGGCGAACGCGCTGATCGAGGACGTGCAGCCGGTCTCCGCGCTGCTGACCGAGGTGGCCGTGCAGTGGGAGTTCCTGGACAGCCAGGGTCGGGCGGTGCCGGGCGAGCGGTACCGCTATCTGCTGCGCACCACCGAGGACGGTCCGGCCATCTGCACCGTCATCCGCGCGGCGTGACGCCTGTCGGGCAGCCGTTCGGTGGGCGGCGTCGATGCGGGGCTGACCCGACCGGACCCGAATCGGTTTCGTGCGGCCAGCCGTTTTCCGACCCGTACCGGCCGGACGGACCGTACCGGGCGGGCCCTCTGCTGTCCGACATCTTTGCTGGCTAGGCTGGCGCGTCTGCTCCGACAAGGGGGACCTCATGTCCGACCGCTCGGCCCCACGGCCGGGGGCGCGATCCGCACCCGCCGTGCTGGCGTCGATGCCGTGGATCGTCGTGCTGCTCGGCGTCGGTCTGCTCGCCGTCCTGCTGGTGTTCGCCCTGCTCTCCTTCCGCGGACCGGAGCACGCGGCGGCGCCCGAGCCGGCGCCGCCGATGTACCTGCCGAGGATGCCCTCCGTGACGTCGTCCGTGACGCCCCCCGCCGACGCCCCGCTGGTCGCCGTGGACGCCACCCCGTCGCGGACGGCCAGCGCCACCCCGTCGCCGCGGGCCAGCACCCGCCGGCCGGCCGCGACGCCGACGACCCGCGCACCGGCCGCCAGCTCCGGCCGGGTGAGCGCGGACTACCAGGCCACCTCCAGCGACCGGAACTCGTTCTCCGCCCGGCTGACGGTGCGCAACACCACCGGCGGGGCTCGCGAGTGGCAGGTGGAACTGCTGTTCACGGGCAACGTCAAGTCGATTCAGGCGTCGTCGGACTCGGGGCTGTCGGTGCGTACCGAGGGCAGTGGCTGGTTCGTGCTGAGCGGCAGCAGGCCCCTCCCGGCGGGGGAGAGCGCCGTGGTGTCCATGACGTTCGGCCGGACCGGCACCGGTGACCGGCCGGGCCAGTGCACCGTCAACGGGGCGGACTGCACCATCGGCTGAGCGCCGGACGCGTCCGTACCATCAGGACGGTGCCCGCGCCGCAGACTTTCCGGCCCTGCCGATGATGGCTACGCTCGCCGAACGGCACGGACGAGGGAGGGGCATGTCCGGCACGCGTCGCCGCTCGTCCCGGGCCGCCACGGCGCTCGCCTCTTCGCCCTGGCTGCTGGTGGCCACCGGGGTCGTGGTGATGGTGGTGCTGCTGGTCGTCGCGTTGGCGGCGTCCCGCGGCCGCGAGCCGGAGACCGCCCGGCCGGCTGATCTGCCCGCCACCGTGGCGCTGCCCGACCTGCCGTCGAGTCCGCCGTCGCGGGCGCCGGTCGCCCTGCCCGCTCCGGGCGCCCCGCAGCTCACCCCGCGCCGCAGCGATCCGCCGCCCGGCCCGACGCCCAGCCGGCACCCCGCGTCCTCCGCCGCGGGACGGGACGCGCGACCGGAGTCGGCCCCGCCGCCCCCGCCGCCGTCGCCGGTCACCGGGCGGTACCGGGTGGTGAACTCCTTCGACGACGGCTTCATCGGCGAGGTGCTGCTCGCCAACGCCGCCGCCGGTCCCCGCCCCTGGACGGTGCGCCTGGTGCCGCCGGCCGGCAGCCGCGTGGCCAGCTCCTGGGTGGAGGGTGCGCCGCAGGGCACCTCCCGGATGTCCGACGGCGTCTTCACGTACACCAGTGGGGTGGACCTCGACGGCGGCGCGTCCGTGGCGTTGCGGATCCACTTCGAACACACCGGCGAGAACACCCGCCCGAGCGAATGCGCCGTCGACGGCGCCGCCTGCGCCGGCCTCTGACACATCCTCTTGTCCGGTGGCGCGGGGTGACCTTCCCGTGCGGCGGAACGACGGCGCGTTTCGCAAGGAGGCTGCTTTGTTGCGACCATGTTTGCAAGGTATTGCAGAATGTTTCGGCAAGAGCTAGCGTGCGGGCGAATCAGCGACCAGAGGAAGGCCGTCGATGAAACCCCCGCCGACATCTCGCAAGGCACTGCTCGCCTTGGTCTCCACCCTCACCCTCGCCCTCGTCGGCGTCCCGGTCGCCGTCAACCAGCTCGGCGCGGACGCCACCGACCGGACGCTCACCGTCGACACCCTGGCCGCGGCCGGCGCCGCCCAGTGGGGCGCCGAGCCCTCGACCGAGGCCCTGCTGAAGGCAGGCGCCGGCACGGGACGCGCCGAGCAGTTCTACTTCGTACTGCCGGACCGGTTCGCCAACGGCGACAAGCGCAACGACTCCGGTGGACTCACCGGCGACCGCCTGCGCACCGGGCTGGACCCGAAGGACAAGGGCTTCTACCACGGTGGCGACCTCAAGGGCGTCATCGACAAGCTGGACTACATCCAGGGCCTGGGGACGACCGCCATCTGGCTCGCGCCGATCTTCAAGAACCGCCCCGTGCAGGGCAGCGGCGCGGACATCTCGGCCGGCTACCACGGCTACTGGATCACCGACTTCACCCAGGTCGACCCGCACTTCGGCACCAACGAGGAGATGCGGAAGCTGGTCAAGCTCGCCCACCAGCGCGGCATCAAGGTCTACCTTGACGTCATCGTCAACCACACCGCCGATGTCATCAAGTACGGCGAGGACAAGTACGCGTACGTCGACAAGAAGACCTCGCCGTACACCGACGCGCAGGGGCGCGCCTTCGAGGACCGCAACTACGCCGATGGCACCCGGGACTTCCCGACGGTCACCGCGGACGCGGGCCCGTACACGCCGACCTTCGCCACCCCCGCCGACGCCAAGGTGAAGGTGCCGGCCTGGCTGAACGACCCGACGATGTACCACAACCGGGGTGACTCGACCTTCGCCGGCGAGAACAGCGAGTACGGCGACTTCTTCGGCCTGGACGACCTGTGGACCGAGCGTCCCGAGGTGGTGCGGGGCCTGACCAAGGCCTACGGCGACTGGATCGCCAGCACCGACGTCGACGGCTTCCGGCTCGACACCGTCAAGCACGTCAACCTGGACTTCTGGCCGCAGTTCAGCCGGGGCATCAAGCGGGCCGCCGACGCCGCCGGCAAGAAGGACTTCTTCATGTTCGGCGAGGTCTACAGCGCCGACCAGGAGGTCACCTCGACCTATGTGCGGCGCGGCGGCCTGCCGGCCACGCTGGACTTCTCCTTCCAGGAGGCCGCGCGCGGCTACACCGCCGCCGACGGCTCCGCCAAGGCGCTGGCCGACGTTTACGCCCGCGACGACCTGTACGCCGCCCGGGACACCGGGGCCAACCGGCTGACCACCTTCCTCGGCAACCACGACATGGGCCGGATCGGCTCCTTCATCGCCGCCTCCGGCGGCGACGACGCCGCCCAGCTGCGCCGCGACCAACTCGCCCACCAGCTGATGTTCCTCACCCGGGGTCAGCCGGTCGTGTACTCCGGCGACGAGCAGGGCTTCACCGGCCCCGGCGGCGACAAGGACGCCCGGCAGGACATGTTCGCCACCAAGGTGGCGGACTACCTCGACGACGACCTGATCGGCACCACCCGCACCCACGCCGACGACCAGTACGACACCGGCCACCCGCTCTACCGCACCATCGCCGAGCTGGGCACGCTGCGCCAGGCCCACCCGGCGCTGCGCGACGGCATCCAGGTCACCCGGTACGCGGCCGACGGCGCCGGCGTCTTCGCCTTCTCCCGGATCGCCCCGGCCGACCGCACCGAGTACGTGGTGGCCGTGAACAACGCCGCCACCACGCAGTCCGTCTCCGTCGACACCTGGTCCGCCGGCACCGCCTTCACCGGCATCTACGGCGGCGCGGCCACCGTCACCGCCGGCGCGGACGGCAAGCTCAACCTGACCGTGCCGCCGATGGCGGCCGTGGTGCTCAGGGCCGACCGGCCCATCCCGCAGGCCACCGCCGCGCCGAGCGTCACCCTCACCGCGCCCGGCGCCGACCCGGTCGCCACCCGGGCCGCCGTCACCGCCCAGGTCACCGGCGACCCGCTGGCCACCGTCACCTTCGCCGCCCGGGTGCCCGGCGGCAGGTGGACGCTGCTGGGCAGCGCGCACACCGCCCCGTACACCGTCCACCACGATCTGACCGGCCTGCCCGGCGGGACCAGGGTCGAGTACAAGGCCGTGGTCCGCGACGGCAAGGGGCGGACCGCCGGCACCCGCGCCACCGGCGTCGTCGGCACCCCGGCGCAGAGCGCCGCTCGGGACTGGGCGGTGGTGCACTACCAGCGCCCGGCCGGCGGGTACGACGACTGGGGCCTCTACACCTGGGGTGACATCGACCCGGCGTACGCGACCGAGTGGCCCAAGGGGCAGCCGTTCGCCGGTGAGGACTCCTACGGCCGGTTCGCCTGGGTCAAGCTCAAGCCGGGCGCGAAGTCGGTCGGCTTCCTGGTCGTCGACAAGAGCGGCAACAAGGACGTCGCGAACGACCGCACCATCGACGTGACGCAGACCGGCGAGGTCTGGGTCAAGCAGGGCGACCCGACGCTCTACCCGACCCGGCAGGCCGCCACCGGCGAGCCCGACCCGGCGGTCGACGAGAGCACCGCGGTCATCCACTGGCGCAAGGCCGACAACGACTACGCCGGCTGGGGGCTGCACCTCTGGGACGGCGCCGCCAACCCGACCGACTGGTCCAACCCGCTCAAGCCGGAGAGAATCGACGCCTACGGCGCGGTCTTCCGGGTGCCGCTGGCCGCCGGCGCGACCGGGCTGAACTACATCATCCACTCCGGTGACACCAAGGATCAGCCCGACGACCAGCGGCTGGACTTCGCCAGCGCCGGGCGTGAGGTCTGGCTGCTCGCCGGGGTGAAGGGCCGGCTGCTGCCGCCCAGCTCGTCCGGCCCCGCCCGGGACCTGGACATCACCAAGCAGAAGGCGCACTGGATCGACCGGTCCACCGTCGCCTGGCTGACCGGCCCGACCGACGGCAAGCAGTACGCCCTGGTGGCCGCCCCGGCCGGCGGGCTGAGCATCGCCGACGGCGAGCTGGCCGGGACGTACACCTCGCTGCCGCTGCGGGCGCAGCGCAACGGGCTCACCGAGGCCCAGCGCGCGGCCTTCCCGCACCTGTGGTCCTACCGCACGTTCAGCCTGGACCGGGCCGACCTGGCCAAGGTCCCGGCGGCGCTGCGCGGGCAGTTGGTGGTGACCGAGCGCGACGCCGAGGGCGTGCTGCTCGGCGCGACCGGCGTGCAGATCCCGGGCGTGCTCGACGACGTCTACGCCCGGGCAACCGAGGCCCGGCTGGGCGCCACCTTCGCCGGCCGGGTGCCCACCCTCGCCGTCTGGGCGCCCACCGCCCGGACGGTGTCGCTCCAGCTCTTCGACTCGCCCACGGCCGAGCCGAGGACGGTGGCGATGAGCCGCAACGACCGCACCGGCGTCTGGTCGGTGCGCGGCACGAAGGCCTGGGCCGGCAAGTACTACCGCTACCAGGTCGAGGCGTGGCAGCCGGCGGCGCAGAAGGTGGTCACCGCCGCGGTGACGGACCCGTACTCGGTGGCGCTCGCGCCGGACTCGACGCACAGCCAGATCGTCGACCTGTCCGAGGAGGCGCTGGCCCCGTCCGGCTGGGCCAACCTGCGTAAGCCGCCGGCGGTGCCGGCGTCCAAGGCGCAGATCTCCGAGCTGTCGGTACGGGACTTCTCGATGGCCGACGCCACCGTGCCGGCGGAGAAGCGGGGCACCTACCTCGCCTTCACCGACCCGAACACGGCCGGCATGAAGCACCTGAAGGCGCTCGGCGACGCCGGGGTCAACTACCTGCACCTGCTGCCCTCGTTCGACTTCGCCACCATTCCCGAGCAGCGGGCCGCCCAGCAGCAGCCCGACTGCGACCTGGCGAAGCTGCCGCCGGACTCCGAGCAGCAGCAGGCCTGCGTGGCGAAGATCGCCGAGAAGGACGGCTACAACTGGGGGTACGACCCGCTGCACTACACCGTGCCGGAGGGCGGCTACGCCGTCGACCCGGCCGGGGCGAAGCGAACGACCGAGTTCCGGCAGATGGTCGCCGGAGTCAACGGCGCGGGGCTGCGCGTGGTGCTGGACGTGGTCTACAACCACACCTCCGCCTCGGGCACCGACCCGAAGTCGGTGCTCGACCAGGTGGTGCCGGGCTACTACCACCGGCTGCTGGAGGACGGCAGCGTCGCCAACTCGACCTGCTGCGCCAACACCGCCCCCGAGCACGCCATGATGGGCAAGCTGGTGGTGGACTCCCTGGTCACGTGGGCCAGGGCGTACAAGCTGGACGGCTTCCGGTTCGACCTGATGGGTCACCACCCGAAGGCGAACATCCTGGCCGTGCGGGCCGCGCTGGACCAGCTCACCCCGGCCCGCGACGGCGTGGACGGGAAGAAGATCCTGCTCTACGGCGAGGGCTGGAACTTCGGCGAGGTCGCCAACGACGCCCGGTTCGTGCAGGCCACCCAGGCCAACATGGCCGGGACCGGCATCGGCACCTTCAACGACCGGCTCCGCGACGCGGTGCGCGGCGGCGGTCCCTTCGACGGCAACCCGCGCATCCAGGGCTTTGCCTCCGGTCTCTACACCGACCCCAACGGCGACACCGTGAACGGGACGGCGGCCGAGCAGAAGGCGCGGCTGCTGCACTACCAGGACCTGATCAAGGTGGGGCTCGCCGGCAACCTGCGGGGCTACCGGTTCACCGACTCGTCGGGCCGGCAGGTCACCGGCGCCCAGGTGGATTACAACGGCTCGCCGGCCGGCTACACCGCCGCGCCGGGCGAGGCGGTCACCTACGTCGACGCGCACGACAACGAGATCCTGTACGACGCGCTGGCGTACAAGCTGCCGCAGGGCACCTCGGCGACGGACCGGTCGCGGATGCAGGTGCTGGCGTTGGCGACCACCACCTTCGGGCAGGGGGCGGGTTTCGTCACCGCCGGCTCCGAGCGGCTGCGCTCGAAGTCGCTGGACCGTAACTCGTACAACTCCGGTGACTGGTTCAACCAGATCCGCTGGGACTGCGCGCAGGGCAACGGGTTCGGCGCCGGCCTCCCGCCGGAGCAGGACAACAAGGACAAGTGGCCGTACGCGAAGCCGCTGCTGGCTGATCCGAAGCTGGTGCCGGACTGCGCCGCGATCAACCTGGCCGACGCCCGGTACGCGGAGCTGCTGCGGATCCGGGAGTCCTCGCCGGTGTTCGGGCTGGCCACCGCCGGCCAGGTGCAGCAGCGCGTCGCCTTCCCGCTCTCGGGCGAGAACGAGACGCCGGGCGTGCTGACCATGACCCTCGACGCCCGCGGGCTGGACGGGAAGTGGAAGTCGCTGACCGTCGTCTTCAACGGCACGCCGGAGACGGCGAAGCAGACGGTGACCGGCCTGCGGGGCGCGGACGTCGCACTGCACCCGGTGCTGGTGAACTCGGCCGACCCGGTGCTCCGGACGGCCTCGTTCGACCGGGCGGCCGGCACGTTCACCGTGCCGGCGCGCAGTGTGGCGGTCTTCGTCCAGCGCTGACCCGACGACCGTCCGGCCCCCTGCCACCGAGGTGGCAGGGGGCCGGCGTCTGCGCTGATGCGGTTACCGACCGTCGGTCAGTTGAAGCAGTCCTTGACGGTGCCGGCGCAGTTGGTGGGGTCGTTGTTGGTCACGGTCGACTTGTCGTCGAGCTTGACCGTGCCTTCGTTGTTGAGGATGCCGCCGGCGACCCGGTGGGTCTTGGAGGCGTCGGTGGCGGTGTTCTTGGTGACGTGGGTCTTGGTCAGGGTGACCTTGCCCTTGTTGTTGAAGATGCCGCCGCCGTTGAGGGCGGTGTTGCCCTTGATCTCGGTGTTGCGCAGGGTCAGCCTGGCGTTGTCGTCCTCGCCGTTGGACGGGTCCTCGAAGCCTTCCTTGAGCTTGACGTCCTGGTCGCCGTTGAAGATGCCGCCACCGAAGCGGCCGGCGGTGTTGTCGAGGATCTTGCTGTCGGACACGGTGGCCGTGGCCTTGTCCTTGTCCTTGTCCTTGTCCTTGTCGTCCTTGTCCTTGTCCCAGTCGTGACCGTTGTTCTTCTTGTCCTCGCCGCCGGTGTTGACGATGCCGCCGCCGTCCTTGTCGGCGTGGTTCTTGGCGACGATGACCTTCTCGAGGTCGAGGTTGGTGTCCTTGGCGTAGATGCCGCCGCCGCTGTCGCAGGCGGTGTTGTCCTTGATGACCGACAGGACGATCTTGACGAACCCGCCGGAGCTGAACACGCCGCCGCCGTTCTCGCCGGCCTTGTTGTCCTCGATGGAGGTCTTGAAGATCTCCACGGTGCCGGCTTCGTCGCGGCCCTGGAAGCGCGGCCAGGAGTCGTTGTCCTTGCCGTGTTCCTTGTCCTTGTCGTGGTCCTTGTCCTTGCCGCGGCCGTTGGCGATGCCGCCGCCGTTCTTGCCTGCGGTGTTGTTGGCGATGCGGGACTCGTCGTCCTCGTCCTTGTCCCTGCCGTCGTCGGAGCCACCCTGACCCTGGGAGGACCAGTCCTTGTCCTTGTCCTTGTCCCGGTCCTTGTCGCGGGACTCGCCCTTGTCGCGGTCCTTGTCCTTGTCCTCGTCCCGGGCGGACTCGCCCTTGTCCTTGTCCCGGTCCTTGTCCCGGTCCTTGTCGTCGTGCCGGTCCTTGTCGTCGGAGAACCAGTCCTTGTGCTCCGAGGACCCGGTGACCTTGAGGACGCCGACGTTGAAGATGCCGCCGCCGTTCTCCTGGGCGTGGTTGTTCTCCACCTCGCTGTTCTCGAGGTCGACGCGGCCGAAGTTGGCGATGGCGCCGCCGTTGCCCTCGGCGTTGTTGCGGGTCAGCGTGACGTCCTTCAGGTGCGCGCTACCGCCCCGCTCGACCAGCAGAGCGCCACCATCGGCCTCGAGGTCCTTGCGGTCGTCGTCCTTGTCGTCCTTGTCGTCCTTGCCGTCCTTGCCCCACGGCCCGCCCTGCATGCCTTGGGCTCCCTGCGCGCTCTGGGCATCCTGGGCTCCCTGCCCGCCCTGCGCAGCCGGGGCGCCCTGCGGGCCACCCAGGCCCTGCGGGCCACCCGGGCCCTGCGGGCCACCCGGGCCCTGCGGGCCACCCGGGCCCTGCGGGCCACCCGGGCCCTGCGGGCCACCCGGGCCCTGCGGGCCACCCGGGCCCTGCGGGCCACCCGGGCCCTGCGGGCCACCCGGGCCCTGCGGGCCACCGGGAGCCGCAGCGGCGGCCGGAGCCGGGGCGGTGGCCGGGGCGGCGGCCGGAGCCGGGCCGCCCGGTACCTGGGGTCCGCCCGGTCCGCCCGGTCCGCCCGATCCACCGGGTCCGCCGGGTCCGCCGGGTCCGCCGGGGCCCTGGTTGCCGTACTTGAACTCGGAGGCGTTGCCGCCCTTGAGCGTGAGGTCCTTCAGGGTCAGGTCGCCGCCGTCGGCGACCCGGAACAGCCGGAACGTCTGCTCGGAGTCCCGCTTGATCGTGGAGTCCTCACCCTTGATGGTGATCTCCTGCTTGATCGTCGGCAGGCCCGTGCCGGACTTGCGGTCGTGCCCGTCCAGCTCGTAGGTGCAGTCCTTGGCCAGCTTCAACGTGCCACCGTGATCCCGGTTCGCCAGATCGACAGCCTCGATCAGCTTCTCGTCGTCACACGGCACCTCCCGCACCCGACCGTGCTCGTCACGATCCCGGTCCTTGTCCCGGTCCCGGTCCCGGTCCTTGTCCCGGTCCCGGTCCTTGTCCCGGTCCCGGTCCCGGTCCTCGCCCCGGGCGTCGTCCTTGGTGAGCTGCTGGGCGGTCGACCACTTCACATCGGCGAGCCGGTGGGAGCCGGTGACCCCGGTGGTCGCGTAGGCCACACCCGCGAGGCTGACCGCTCCCGTCAGGCCCATGACGCCGGTGGCGAGCCAGAGCCGACGACGACGGAACGGGGAGGCCGTCTCACGGGTGGCGTCATCGTTATTGCGAAGGTAGTTGGACATCGGAGCTCTCTGCCCTCTCCTTGTACCCGACAAGGTCGCTTCGCCACGGCGAGGCGGCCTTCGCTACAAATCGGTTGTAGCTGCTGAACAACAACGTATGAGAACCTTCTTCACCTCGTGGGCGTATACGAAAAAAGCCCACATTAGGTATGTGGGCGGTGCAGCCGACAGCAGGGCGGACGGGGGTGCAGCAGAGGTGTCACCGGTGGGCGAAGGGCGTCGCGGAGGGCGAAAGCGCGTGACGGGCGCTCGGCGTCGGGGGCGACGACGCGTACCGGTAGGGGTGGGGAGTCCCTTCCCGCCGGGGCGGGAAGGGACTCCCTGGTCGTGCGTCGGCTCAGTTGAAGCAGTCCTTGACGGTGCCGGCGCAGTTGGTGGGGTCGTTGTTGGTCACGGTCGACTTGTCGTCGAGCTTGACCGTGCCTTCGTTGTTGAGGATGCCGCCGGCGACCCGGTGGGTCTTGGAGGCGTCGGTGGCGGTGTTCTTGGTGACGTGGGTCTTGGTCAGGGTGACCTTGCCCTTGTTGTTGAAGATGCCGCCGCCGTTGAGGGCGGTGTTGCCCTTGATCTCGGTGTTGCGCAGGGTCAGCCTGGCGTTGTCGTCCTCGCCGTTGGACGGGTCCTCGAAGCCTTCCTTGAGCTTGACGTCCTGGTCGCCGTTGAAGATGCCGCCACCGAAGCGGCCGGCGGTGTTGTCGAGGATCTTGCTGTCGGACACGGTGGCCGTGGCCTTGTCCTTGTCCTTGTCCTTGTCGTCCTTGTCCTTGTCCCAGTCGTGACCGTTGTTCTTCTTGTCCTCGCCGCCGGTGTTGACGATGCCGCCGCCGTCCTTGTCGGCGTGGTTCTTGGCGACGATGACCTTCTCGAGGTCGAGGTTGGTGTCCTTGGCGTAGATGCCGCCGCCGCTGTCGCAGGCGGTGTTGTCCTTGATGACCGACAGGACGATCTTGACGAACCCGCCGGAGCTGAACACGCCGCCGCCGTTCTCGCCGGCCTTGTTGTCCTCGATGGAGGTCTTGAAGATCTCCACGGTGCCGGCTTCGTCGCGGCCCTGGAAGCGCGGCCAGGAGTCGTTGTCCTTGCCGTGTTCCTTGTCCTTGTCGTGGTCCTTGTCCTTGCCGCGGCCGTTGGCGATGCCGCCGCCGTTCTTGCCTGCGGTGTTGTTGGCGATGCGGGACTCGTCGTCCTCGTCCTTGTCCCTGCCGTCGTCGGAGCCACCCTGACCCTGGGAGGACCAGTCCTTGTCCTTGTCCTTGTCCCGGTCCTTGTCGCGGGACTCGCCCTTGTCGCGGTCCTTGTCCTTGTCCTCGTCCCGGGCGGACTCGCCCTTGTCCTTGTCCCGGTCCTTGTCCCGGTCCTTGTCGTCGTGCCGGTCCTTGTCGTCGGAGAACCAGTCCTTGTGCTCCGAGGACCCGGTGACCTTGAGGACGCCGACGTTGAAGATGCCGCCGCCGTTCTCCTGGGCGTGGTTGTTCTCCACCTCGCTGTTCTCGAGGTCGACGCGGCCGAAGTTGGCGATGGCGCCGCCGTTGCCCTCGGCGTTGTTGCGGGTCAGCGTGACGTCCTTCAGGTGCGCGCTACCGCCCCGCTCGACCAGCAGAGCGCCACCATCGGCCTCGAGGTCCTTGCGGTCGTCGTCCTTGCGGTCGTCGTCCTTGCCGTTCTTGTCGTCCTTGTCGTCCTTGCCGCCCTTGCCGTCCTTGCCCCACGGCCCGCCCTGCATGCCTTGGGCTCCCTGCGCGCTCTGGGCATCCTGGGCTCCCTGCCCGCCCTGCGCAGCCGGGGCGCCCTGCGGGCCACCCGGGGCCGCGTCCGCGACCGGAGCCATGGTGACCCCGTTCGCGGCCGGGGCGCCGGCCGCAGCCGGGGCGGCCGGTACCTGGGGTCCGCCCGGTCCACCGGGCCAGCCCGGTCCGCCCGGTCCGCCCGGTCCACCGGGCCCGCCCGGTCCGCCCGGTCCGCCCGGTCCGCCCGGCCCACCCGGTCCGCCCGGGCCCTGGTTGCCGTACTTGAACTCGGAGGCGTTGCCGCCCTTGAGCGTGAGGTCCTTCAGGGTCAGGTCGCCGCCGTCGGCGACCCGGAACAGCCGGAACGTCTGCTCGGAGTCCCGCTTGATCGTGGAGTCCTCACCCTTGATGGTGATCTCCTGCTTGATCGTCGGCAGGCCCGTGCCGGACTTGCGGTCGTGCCCGTCCAGCTCGTAGGTGCAGTCCTTGGCCAGCTTCAACGTGCCACCGTGATCCCGGTTCGCCAGATCGACAGCCTCGATCAGCTTCTCGTCGTCACAGGGCACCTCCCGCACCCGACCGTGCTCGTCACGATCCCGGTCCTTGTCCCGGCCCTTGTCCCGGCCCTTGTCCCGGTCGTTGCGGTCCTCGCCCTTGTCGGAGTCCTGGCCCGCGGCCGGGCCGGCATCGCTGACGTTCTGCTTCGGCGCCGCCTGCGAGTCGCTGGCCCGCTGCGGGTCGTCGGAGTTGTCGTTGCGGGCGGCCAGTCCGCCCAGTGCCGCCAGGCCGACGACGCCGGTCAGGCCGGCCACGCCGGTGGCGACCCACAGCTTGCGTCGCCTAGTCGACGACAGGGCCGAAGGGGCCCCGCCGTCGGGAGTCGTTAGGTCGTTGGACATCAGAGCCTTCCGCCCTTTCCTGCTACCAGACGGGCTCGTACCAACCTGAGCGGCACGAGCAGCTACAAATGGGTTGCAGCCTGTTATCCACACCGTATGAGAAGGATCCTCGCGACGCGGACGTATCCGAGAAAAGCCCGCATTTCCCTCACATCGGTCAGGCGGGCGCAGCGGGGTGCAGGTCGTGAAGAAGGCGAAGAAGGTGGTGAGCAGCGGCAAACAGCGGCGGGCCCCGCCAGCGGTGCCGCGACGACGCAAACGTCGCAGACACCGGCGGCGGGGCCCGCCGGGGGGCGTACCGGGTCAGCCGGGCAGGCGCGGACCCGCCTCGCGCTGCTCGGCCAGCCAGGTCTCCACCTCGTCCGAGCGGCGGGGCAGACCGGCCGAGAGGTTCACCGCGCCGGTCGCGGTGACCAGGATGTCGTCCTCGATCCGCACGCCGATGCCGCGCAGCTCCTCGGGCACCAGCTCGTCCTCGGGCTGGAAGTACAGCCCCGGCTCCACGGTCAGCACGTAGCCCTCGCCGAGCGGGCCGTCGCGGTAGTGCTCCTTGCGCGCGTTGGCGCAGTCGTGCACGTCGATGCCGAGCATGTGGCTGGTGCCGTGCAGCGTCCACCGGCGGTAGACCGTCGACGCCGGGTCCATCGCCTCGTCCACGCTCACCGGGAGCAGGCCGAGGTCCTTGAGCGCCTCGGCGAGGACCCGCATCGCGGTCAGGTGGACCTCCCGGAACGCCACCCCGGGCTTGATGATGTCGATGCCGGCCTGCTGGGCGGCGTACACCGCGTCGTAGACCTGGCGCTGCAACGGGGTGAACCGGCCGTCGACCGGCAGCACCCGGGTGACGTCCGCGGTGTAGAGGTTGCGGTTCTCCACGCCCATGTCCATCAGCAGCAGCTCACCCGGGCGGGTGGCGCCGTGGTTGTGCACCCAGTGCAGGATCGTGGCGTGCTCGCCGGCGCCGACGATCGAGCCGTACCCGACGTCGTTGCCGTCGTGCCGGGCGCGCAGCGCGAAGATCCCCTCCAGCAGCCGCTCGGAGACCCCGCGGTCGGCCGGCAGCGCCCGGGCCACGTCCTCGAAACCGCGTACGGTCGCGTCGACGGCCTCCTGGAGCTGGGCGATCTCCCACTCGTCCTTGACCAGCTTCAACTCGGAGATCGCGATGGCCAGCTCGCGGTCGCGGGCCGGCTGGCCCTCGGCGCGGGGGCCGTCCCAGGGCCGCACGGCCGCGTCCACCCGGGCGTCGAAACCGCGCAACACCCGGGTACGCCCCGGCGCCAGCCCGGCCAGCGCCGCGTCCAGCTCGGTGAGGTCCTCGGTCGGCAGGCCCAGCTCGGTCGACTTCTCCGCCAGGGTGTGCCGCCGGCCCACCCACAGCTCGCCGTGCCGGCTGCGGAAGAACTCGTCCGTCTTCCGCGAGGACCGGGGACGCATGTACAGCGTGGCGTCGTGCCCGGAGCCGTTCGGGCGCAGCACGAGCACGCTGTCCGGGTCGTGGTCGCCGGTCAGGTAGGCGAAGTCGCTGCCCGGCCGGAACGGGTGGTCGGTGTCGTTGGCGCGTACCTTCTCGGTGCCGGTCGGGATGACCAGCGTCTCGCCCGGGAAGGCCGCCGAGAGCGCGGCCCGGCGCTTGGCGTGGTTGGGCACCTCGGGGCGCGGGCCGACCGGCAGCGTGGTGTCCCGCCAGCCCTGGCGCATGAAGTCCAGGAACGCCTGCGGGAAGTCCGGGTCGTGCGATTCGGTGCCGTCCGCCGGCTTTCCGCTCGTCCGGTCCTCGGTCATGGTCCGCTCCCTCCGCCTCGTCGCTGGTCCAGACGGTACCCGCCCGGTCCCGGGCGGAAGAGCCTGCGGTGCCGCGACGGCCGCTTCACGCGCGTGGAAAGATGACCACCATGTGCGGACTCCTGGCCTTCTTCAGTGCGCGCGGCGACGCCGCCGCTCACCGCGACAACATCGCCGGGGCGTTGGAATGCCTGCACCACCGCGGCCCGGACGAGACCGGTGTCGAGGTGGTCGGGGACGCCTCCGGCCGGTACGCGGACGGGGTGTTCGCGCACAAGCGCCTGGCGATCATCGACGTGGCCTCCAGCCACGAACCGCTGCCGTACGCCGACGGCCGCTACCTGCTCACCTTCAACGGTGAGATCTACAACTACATCGAGCTGCGCGACGAGCTGGTGCGCACCTACGGCGCCCAGTTCGCCACCGCCGGCGACGGCGAGGTGATCGTCGCCGGCTACCACTACTGGGGTGAGCAGGTGCTCACCCGGCTGCGCGGCATGTTCGCCTTCGTCATCTGGGACCGGCAGGAGCGGCGTGCCTTCGGCGCCCGCGACTACTTCGGCATCAAGCCGCTGCACTACCTGGAGACCGCCGACGGGCTCTACCTCGCCTCGGAGAAGAAGGCGCTGCTGCCCTTCGCGCACTCGAACTACGAGGGCGACGCCGGCATCGACACGGCCAACCTGAGCCACTACCTGACTCTCCAGTACGTTCCGGAGCCGGGCACCCTGCACAAGGGGATCCGGCGGATCGGCTCGGGCGAGTACCTGACCTGGAGCCCGGGCGGGCGCATCGACGTGCGCCGGTGGTACCGGCCGGTGTTCCACCCCGCCCCGGTCGCCGACGAGCAGCGGCTCTACCAGGAGATCCGGGAGACGCTGCGGGAGAGCGTCCGGATGCACATGCGCTCGGACGTGCCGGTCGGCTCGTTCCTGTCCAGCGGGATCGACTCGACCGCGGTGGTGGCCCTGGCCCGGGAGTTCAACCCGAACATCCTCACCTTCACCGTCGGGTACGACGTGCCCGGCTACTCCGAGATCGACGTGGCCCAGGAATCGGCCCGGCACCTCGACGTGACCACGATCCCGACCAAGATCGGGCCGCAGGACATGATCGACGCCCTGCCGAAGATCGTCTGGCACCTGGACGACCCGGTGGCCGACCCGGCGCTGGTGCCGCTCTACTTCGTGGCCAAGAAGGCCGCCGAGCACGTCACGGTGGTCCTCTCCGGCGAGGGCGCGGACGAGTTCTTCGGCGGGTACACGATCTACCGGGAGCCGCTCTCCCTCGGCGCGGTCAACGGCCTGCCGGACGGGGTGCAGAAGGGCCTGCGCGCGGTCTCCAAGGCGATCCCGCAGGGGGTCAAGGGCAAGAGCTTCCTGGAGCGCGGCACCACCCCGATCGAGCAGCGCTACTACGGCAACGCCCGGATGTTCACCGAGGAGGAGAAGCAGCACCTGCTGCGCCGCTACGACCCCTCGGTCCGCTACACCGACGTGACCGCGCCGATCTACGCCGAGTGCACCGAGCTCGACGACGTCACCAAGATGCAGTACGTCGACCTCTACACCTGGCTGCGTGGCGACATCCTGGTCAAGGCCGACCGGATCTCGATGGCCCACTCGCTCGAGGTGCGGGTGCCCTTCCTCGACCGGGCGGTCTTCGACGTGGCCGCCGGCATCCCGGTCGACCTGAAGCTCCCGCCTCGCTCGGACGCCACCAAGTACGCCATGCGCCAGGCGTTGCAGGGCGTGGTGCCGCCGGCCATCGTCAACCGGAAGAAGCTGGGCTTCCCGACCCCGACCCGGGTCTGGCTGCGCGGCGAGATGTACGAGTGGGCCCGGCACGTGCTGGCCACCTCCGGCGCGGGCGACCTCATCGACCTGTCGTACGCGATGCGGCTGCTGGACGAGCACAAGCGGGAGGAGGCGGACCACTCGCGCAAGGTGTGGACCGTGCTGATCTTCTGCATCTGGCACGCCATCTTCGTGGCCAAGACCCTCGACCCCGGCATCCAGCGCAACCAGTCCGCCCTGCTCACCAAGCCCGTGGTCGGCTCCATGGTCCGCTGACGGCCGGTCGCCCGCGCGCCCCGCGTCCGCCACCGCCGTTGATCAAGAGGTTTGCGTCGACCGGAGTCCGCTCCGGCGACGCAAACCTCTTGATCGTTTCAGCGGCCCGTCAGCGGCCGGAGCAGGTGACGGTGGGCAGGGTGTTGGCGCCGGTGGTGGTCGCGGTGAAGCCGAACGTGGTGGTGCCCTCGGGGGCGATCGTGCCGTTCCAGGCCGCGTTGGCGACCGTCACCGCCGATCCGGAGGAGTTCACCGTGCCGTTCCAGAGGCTGCTGATCGACTGACCGCTGGGCCACGTCCAGCCGGCCACCCAGCCGCCGTACGTCCGGGCGCTGTGATTCATGATCATGACCTCGCCCTGGAACCCGCCGGGCCAGGAGTTGAGCACCTTGTAGACCGCCATGCAGTCGCCGCCCGGCGGCGGCGTGGTCGGGCTCGGCGGCGGCGTGGTGGGGTTCGGCGGAGGCGTCGTGCCGCCGCCGGAACCGACTCCGGTCACCTCGCCGTTGCCCCCGTCGAAGGTGACGTCCGAGCAGCCGAAGAAGTTCTCCTGGCTGTCCGAGCGGACCCAGCGGGAGTAGACGATGTGCCGCCCGCTCTTGCCGGAGGGCAGGTTGCCGCTGAAGTAGTAGTGCCCGTCGTTGGTGCCGGGCGAGCCGTTCTGCGGCGGGTTGGTCACCGTCAAGAAGGGCTGCTCCTCCAGGTCGCTCCAGGCCAGCGGCCGGGTCGGGCTCCAACTGTCCTTCGTGACGTAGAAGTAGAACGTGCCCGGGTGGTGGGCCCAGTTGCTGTAGCGGAAGTCCAGCCGCGTCCCGGCGGTCAGATGGGTCACCGGCCAGTCGGTGCGGGCCAGGTCGTACCCGGCGAAACCGGGGTTGCCGCCACTGCACAGCTTGCCGTCGGGAATGAAGCCGACGGTCCGGCCGCCGGCGTCCGAGCGGAGCACGCTGAACCAGTTGTAGAGGGGGTTGGCGCCGCTCTGCGCGACCGCCGCCGAGCAGGCCGGGTTGACCGGCCTGATCTCGCCGGTCGGGCTGAGGCCGTCCTTCCAGCACAGGTAGGTCCGGCTGCCCGGAGTCATCGCCGCGCCGTGCGCGGCGGCCGGATCTCCGCCGGAGGTCAGGGCGACGGCGCCCAGGGCGAGGGTGGCGGCCGCGGTGAGCAGCGCGGCCGTACGGGAACGGATCACGAGGTTCTCCTGACCCGCGGGGCGGCGCGACGGCCGGCCCCGCTGTGACGAGCGGATGCGACGATCGCGGCGCCACGGCCGGCGGCCCGGGAGTCGGGGAGGGCCGGATGGCCGCGCACCGCCCTCGGTCCGCGTCCCGCGGACCGGTGCCCTCGCGTCGGCTCCAGCTCGGCGCCGGTGGTGCGGCAGCCCCCGCACCGGTCCGGCACGGTCATCCCACCACGCCCCGGCGACCCCGCGCAATAGTCATTGCTCGATGCGTGGAGACGGGGCTTCGCGCCCGCCGTGGCGGGCACTGTGCCAGCCTGATACGAAGCGACGGACGCTGGGAGGCGACGTGGGATACGCGGTGGTGCTCGGTGAGGCGCTGGTCGACCTGCTCGACGCCGAGTGCGAGGGCCGGCCGGTCTTCCGGCAGGAGATCGGCGGTGGCCCGCTCAACGTCGCCGTCGGGGTGTCCCGGCTCGGCGGCGTGGCCGAGTTCGTCGGGTCGTTCGGCGACGACGTGCTGGCCGGCCGGATCCGCGCCTTCCTCGCCGACGCCGGCGTCGGGCTGGCCGGCGCGGTCGCCGTCGGGGTGCCCACCACCCTCGCGGTCACCACGCACGCCGGGCCCGAGCCCGACTTCCGCTTCTACGGCGAGCCGCCCTCGTACGGCCTGCTCACCGCCGACAATCTGGACCTGGCCCTGATCGAGGGCGCCGACGTGCTCTACTGCGGGTCGGTCGTGCTGCTCTGCCCGCCGGTGCTCGCCGCCGCGCGGCACGCCTGGTCGCTCGCCACCGGCCTGCGGGTGTTCGACCCCAACGTGCGGCCCCGGCTGCTGGACGGGCCGTCGACGCTGGACGGGCTGCGGGAGGTGGTCGCGGAGTTCGCCGCCGGGGCGCACCTGGTCAAGCTCAGTGAGGCCGACGCCGAGCTGCTCTACCCGCGCGAGCCGGTCGAGGGGGTCGCGGCGTACCTGCGCGAGCTGGGGGCGGGCACCGTCGTGGTCACCCTCGGCGCGGCCGGCGCGATCGTCGCGGCCGGCCCCGACCCGGTACGCGTGCCCGCGCCGAAGGTACGCGCGGTCGACGCCACCGGCGCGGGTGACTCGGTGATGGCGGCGCTCATCGCCGACCTGCTGGTCGACGGGGAGCCGGCCGAGCCGACCGACTGGCACCAGCGGGTGGCCTTCGCGCTGCGGGTCGCCGGCCTGGTCTGCGAGTCGCCCGGCGGGGCGGTGTCGATGCCCACCCGCGCCGAGGTGCTGGCCCGCTTCGTCGACTGAGCCGGTGGTGCTGCTCGCCGCGCCGACGCCCGACGCCGGGCGGACGCCCGACGCCGGGCGGACGCCCGACGCCGGGCGGACGCCCGACGCCGCGCGGACGCCCGACGCCGCGCGGACTCCCGACGCCGGGTCGGCCCCGGCCGCCGTCGGGCCGGCCGTCGTGCTCGGGTGGGACCGACCCTGGCTCAGCGGGAGCGGGTCAGGGTGAGCACCGCGCCGAGCGACAGGGCGGCCGCCCCGGCGGTCACCGCCGCCATCGGCAGGGCGCTGCCCTCGCCGCCGAGCCCGACCACCGGCGCGGCGAGCGCGCCGACCACCGACTGGACGCCGCCCATCAGCGCGGCGGCGGTGCCGGCGTGCCGGGCGTGCGAGTCCAACGCCAGGGCGGTGCTGTTCGGCATGACCATGCCGAGCGAGCCGACGAAGACGAAGAGGGTGACCGCCACCAGCACCAGGCTGCCGGCGAGTGCGCCGGTCAGCACGCCGACCGCCGCCACCGCGCCGACCACCAGGGTGGTCACCAGCAGCCGGCGCGGGCTGAACCGGTCGAGCAGCCGGGCGTTGGCCTGGCCCATCGCCACCAGGGCGAGCGCGTTGAGCCCGAAGAGCAGGCTGAACGCCGTCCCGGACAGGCCGAAGACGTCCTGGAAGACGAAGGACGACCCGGAGATGTACGCGAACAGCCCGGCGAACGCGAAGCCCTGGGTCAGCGCGTACCCGAGATAGGCCCGGTCGGCGAAGAGCGACCGCATGGTGCGGGCGGTGCTGGCCAGGCCCCCGGTGCTGCGCCGTTCGGCGGGCAGCGTCTCCGGCAGCCGCCAGGCCACGGCGGCGGCGAGCAGCAGCCCGATCACCGCCAGGGTGACAAAGACCGCCCGCCAGGAGCCGACGTGCAGCACCAGGCTGCCAACGCTGGGCGCGGCGACCGGTGCCACGCCGAAGACCAGGGTGAGTCGGGAGAAGTACTTCGCGGCGGCCCGGCCGGCGTAGCGGTCGCGGACCACCGCCCGGGCCACCACCACGCCCATGCCGCCGGCGAAGCCCTGCGCGAAGCGCGCCGCGGCCAGCGCGGTGGCGTTCGGCGCGATCGCGCAGACCAGCGCCAGCACCGCGTACGCGAGCACCCCGACCAGCACCGGCCGGCGTCGACCGTAGCGGTCGCTGAGCGGCCCGGTGACCAGCTGCCCGAGGGCCAGACCGATCAGGCAGGTGGTCAGCGAGAGCTGGACCTGCGCCTGGGTGGCGCCCAGCTCCCGGGTCATCGCCGGGAACGCCGGCAGGTACATGTCCAGCGACAGCGGGCCGATGGCGGTGAGCGTGCCGAGCAGCACGAGCAGGGTCGCGCCCTCGCGCCGGCTCGGTGCGGCGGTGGCGGGCGTGGTCGGCAGTGCGGTGTGTGTCACGGTCCCCCCGGACGGCTCGGCAGCCCGGTAACCTTAGCTCTGTACTCAGAACTATTGCCCTGTGAGGTGGGTGACCCGGATGTCGACCGACGAGGGCACGGCGCGCCTCGGCGCGCTGGTGGGCGAGCTGCACCGGCTGCTGCGCAGGTCGGCCACCCGCCGCGCCAACCGCACGGTGCTGCCCGAGGCGCAGGTCGAGCTGCTGCTGCTGGTCCGCGACCACCCCGGGATCAGCGGCCGGGAGACCGCCCGACGGCTCGGCACCGCGCCGAACACGGTGAGCACCCTGGTCCACGACCTGACCGCCGCCGGCCTGCTGGCGCGGGAGCGGGACCCGGCCGACCGCCGGGTGGTCCGGCTCCACCTCACCGAGGCGGCCCGCACCCGGATTGCCGACCACGCGCGGCACCGCACGGACCTGCTCACCACCGCCCTGGCCGCTCTCGACCCCGCCGACCGCGCTGCCGTTCGCGCCGCCGTTCCGGCCCTGGACCGCCTCCTGGCCACCCTCCGCGCCACGGACTGACCGGCGCCCGGCGGTGAGCCGTCAGGGGGTGCCGTTGAGCTCGGCGTACCCGCGGCGGGCGGCGATCAGGGCGGGTCGGGCGCCGAAGGGCGCCTCGGCGGCGACCCGCTCGGGCGGGGCACTGCCGGTGTGGGCGGCGCGGATCAGCCAGGCCAGGTCGACCAGCTGGCGGTGCTGGGCCCGGACGAACTCGGCGTCGACCGGGTCGCCGTGCCCGGGCACGACCACCGTCGCGGGCGTGGTGAGCCGCAGCAGCTCGGCCACCGCGTCCGGCCACTGCAACGGGTACGAGTCCTCGAAGGCGGGCGGCCCGCTCTGCTCCACCAGGTCCCCGGCGACCAGCACGTCGGCGTCGGGCACGTGCACCACCAGGTCGGCGTCGGTGTGCCCGCGCCCCGGGTGGCGCAGCACCACCCGGCGGCCCCCGACGTCGAGCACCGCCTCGGTGAGCACGGTGTGCGTCGGGGCGAGCAGCTCCGTCCCGGCCACCTCGGCGGCGAATTCCGGCCGCTCGCCCCGCAGCTCCTCGTACGCCTCCCGGCGCAGCGCGTCCGGCCGGTCGCGCAGCGCGGCGGCGGCCAGTTCGTGGGCGTACACCGGGCGGGGCGGGTCGGCGGCGAGGGTGGCGTTGCCGAAGCAGTGGTCGTAGTGGTGGTGGGTGTTGACCAGCGTCCACGGGTGGCCGGTGACCGCCCGGGCCGCCGCGGCCAGCTCGGCGGCCTGCCCGGCGGTGGAGAGGCTGTCCACCAGCAACGCCTCCCCGTCACCGACGACCAGGGTGACGTTGACGTCGAGCACCGGCTCGCGCAGCACGTGGACCCGGTCGGCGACCTCCACGAACCGGAGGGTCATGACACCCGCGCCGCACGCGCCACGAAACGCTGCCGGTCGACCAGCGCCCGCTCCACCCGACCCTCGGCCACCGTCTCGCCACCGTCGGTGACGGTCACCTCGAACACCAGCCGCCGCCCGGCGACCTCGGCCAGCCGGGCCTGCGCCACCACCGTCCGCCCGACCGGCGTGGCCGCGCGGTGCTCCAGCTCCACCCGGCTGCCCACGGTCGTCGAGCCGGCCGGCAGGTGGGTGGCGGTGGCCGCGACGGTGGCCGCCTCGGCCAGCGCGAGCAACCGGGGCGTGCCGAGCACCGGCACGTCGCCGGAGCCCACCGCCTGCGCGGTGTCGGCGTCGGTGACGGTCAGCTCCACCCGGGCGGTCAGCCCGGTCGGGAAGGGGGTGTCCGACTGCTCCTGCATGGGCTCAGCGTAGGTGTTCGGCGGCGGCCCCGGCCACGACGACGGCGAACCGGACCACCCGCCGCCGGGCGGCCGGCGCGGCGGCCCGCGGTGGCCGGGTCGGGCAGGGGGAGGCAGCCGGCCCGGTGGTCCCCGTCAGCCGCCGTTAACCTTGACCGCGATGGCCGTCGTGACTGACCCCCAGCCCCCCGCCCCCACCGGACCGATCGCGTCCGCCGACGGCGGGCGTCGCCGCGTGATCGCGATGGCGGTCTGGGGCGCCGCCTTCGTCGTCGCCTGGCTGGCCATCGGCCTGCCGACCGACCCGGCGTACGCGTTCGTCTGGATCTGGGCGGCGACGATCGCCTGGAACTCGTCCCGCCCGTGGCGCAGCCACCTGTACTTCGCCCGGGACTGGGTGCCGGTGGTGCTGCTGCTGGCCGCGTACAACCTCTCCCGGGGCTTCGCCGACAACGGGGCGACCCCGCACGCCTACGAGTTGGTCGTCGCCGACCGGGTGATGTTCGGCTGGGCCACCGGCGGCGAGGTGCCGACGATCTGGCTCCAGGAGCACCTCTACCGGCCCGACGTGCACTGGTGGGACGTCCTGGCCAGTTGGGTCTACTTCTCCCACTTCGTGGTGGCGCTGGCCGCCGCCGCGGTGCTCTGGCTGCGCGACCGGGGCCGGTGGGCGGCGTTCATGCGGCGCTGGGGGTTCCTCTGCGCCGCCGGGCTGGTCACCTACTTCCTCTACCCGGCCGCCCCGCCCTGGTGGGCGGCGCAGAACGGCCTGCTCACCGAGGTCGCCCGGATCTCCACCCGGGGCTGGAAGGCGTTCGGCATGCACGGCGCCGGCAACCTGCTCAACGCCGGGCAGATCGCCAGCAACCCGGTCGCCGCGATGCCGTCGCTGCACACCGCGTTCGCCCTGTTCGTCGTGCTGTTCTTCCTCCGGGCCACCCGGAAGCGGTGGTGGCCGCTGCTGCTGGCGTACCCGCTGGCGATGACCTTCACCCTGGTCTACTGCGGCGAGCACTACGTGATCGACGTGCTGGTCGGCTGGGCGTACGTGGGGATGACCTTCCTGGTGGTCGGGCTCGCCGAGCGCTGGTGGGCGGCCCACCGGGCCCGCCGCCCGCTGGCGGCCCCGCCGACCACGATCTCCCCGGCGGTGGTCTCCCCGGCCACGACCGAGCCGGGCACGACTGAGCCGGTCGCCGTCGAGTCGGTCGTCGCCGAGCCGGCTGGCGCGCCCGGGCAGCCGGCGGAGCAGCGCGCCGCCCGCTGAACCGTCGGCGAATCCGCCCCGCCGTTGGCCGAACCGTCAGCGGGGACGCGCCGGGCCGTCAGCGGGCGCGCCGTGCGGCGTGCGCCCGGGCGATCAGCTCCGCGGCGAGCGCCCACGCCTCGGCCAGGTCCCGGTCGTGCGCCGCGGCGCCCGAACCGCCCGCGGTGTCGGCGTGCACCGTCGCCAGCCGCAGCCGCCGCTGCGCCGGTCCCTGCACCACCCGCACGCTCTGGATCCGGGCGTACGGCACGATCGCCAGCTGCCGGGTCAGCAGGCCGGAGCGGACGGCGAAGACGCGCTCGCCCAGTCCGGCGCCGAGCGCCCGTACGGTGAGCGGCCGCAGCCAGCGGGCCCGGGCCGGCGGGGGCGTCAGCGGCAGGGCGGCCAGCCGCACCCCGGGCAGCACCTCGGCGACGATCTCCTCGCCGGTACGCAGGTCGCCGACGGGCAGCAGCCGGTCCGGCCGGTTCCGGTCGTCCTGCTCGCCACCGGAGTAGCCGGCCACCTCCAGCCGCAGCCGCAGCCAGCCCTTCATCCGCCAGAGCAGCGGCCAGGTCACCCCGACCGTCTGCACCCGGTCCAGCGGCACGGTCTGCACCCGGGTCTCCAGCAGGCCGTTGCGGATGCGCAGGCGGTCCTCCTCCCGGTCCAGCCGGAAGCTCCAGTCGTCGAGCACCCGGCGGACCGGTTGCAGGATCACGCCGGCCATCGCGGTCAGCGTGCTGGCCACCGCGATGAACGACCAGGAGCCCTCGGAGAGGAATTGGCCCGCCACGAAGGCCAGGCCGAACGGGAGCAGGAACGCCTGCGGGGTGAGCAGCTGGCTGACCAGCAGGTCGGTGTTGCGGACCGAGTGCAGCGGCCGGCCGGCCGGCTCCGGTGGCACCCCGGCGCGTGCAGCGGCCGGCGCGACCTCCCCGCCGGCGGCCCGACCCGCCACGGCGAGCAGCCGTTGCCGCAACGCCTCCGCCTCGGCCACGCCGAGGTACGCCAGCGGCGCCTCGGTCTTGCCGCCGCCCACCACCTCCAGCCGCAGCTCGGCCAGGCCGGTGAGCTGGGCGAGCAGCGGCCGGACCACCTCCACCGCCTGCAACCGCTCCAGCGGGATCGCCCGGGTACGCCGCCAGAGCAGCCCCTCGTGCACCCGCAGCTCCCGCCCCACGATGTGGTAGCCGGTGTTCCACCAGCTGATCACCGCCAGCACGGTCGCGCCCAGCGCGAGCACCACCACCATCACGGCGAACACCCCGAAGCCCACCCGGGACAGGGTCGACCAGGAAAGGCCCGCGATCACCACGACCAGGGACTTCGCCCCGTGCAGCACCGGGCTGAGCGGGTGCAGCCGTTGCCGCGGCTCCTCCCCGGCCGGGCCGGGCGCGGGGGCGTACCCGGGCGTGCCGGGCGGCGGGGCGTAGGCGGGTGTGCCGGGCACGGGGCCGTGGCCCCCGGACACGGGACCGTATCCGGGCGGTGGGCCGTATCCGGGCGGTGGGCCGTATCCGGGTGGCGCGGGCGCCGGGCCGGGTCCGGGTGGGCCGGGTGCCGGGCCGGGCACCGGTTGGCCGAAGGTGGAGCCGTATCCGGGGTGGCCCGATGTCGGACCGTGCTCCGGTGGGCCAGGCGTAGGGCCGTGGACCGGCGGGCCGGACGTCGGGCTGTGCGCCGGTGGGCCGGAGACAGCACCGTGGACGGGTGGGCCGGAGACGGGGCCGTATCCGGGTGGGCCGGAGACCGGCTCGTGCCCGGGTGGGGCGGCCGGTGCGGGCGGCTCCGACGGGGCCGGCGCGGGGCCGGTGTCGGGCCGGGCCGGTTCCGGCCCGCGCGGCCCGTCGTTCACAGCCCCTCCGCGCGGTCTTCGCCCAGCGCGGTGAGCCGGTCGCGCAGCCGGGCCGCCTCCTCCGGCCGCAGGCCGGGCACCCGGGCGTCGCTGGCTGCGGCGGCGGTGTGCAGCTGCACGGTGGCCAGGCGGAACGCCCGCTCCAGCGGACCGGCGCTGACGTCGACGAACTGCATCCGCGAGTACGGCACGATGGAGAGCCGCCGGACCAGCAGCCCGTGCCGGACCAGCAGGTCGTTCTCGCGCTCGGCGTAGCCCCAGGCGCGGACGGCCCGGACGATCGCCACCGCCCGCCAGGCGCCGAGCAGCAGCACCGGCCCGAACGCGACGCCGAAGGCCCAGTGACCGCTGAGCGCCCAGCCGAGGCCGAGACCGGCCAGCACCACGGCCAGCAGCAGCGCGAGCCGGAGCAGTTCCACCCAGATCAGGTCGCCGGAGATCCGCTGCCACCGGACGGTGTCCGGCCAGGGTTCCAGGGCGCTGACCGGACGCTGAGGTGGCTCGGCGCCGGTCACCGGGAAGATCCGCTCTGCGCGCTCACCGTTCGAGCGTATGCGATCCCGGCAGTGGTGCGACCTCGCGCAGGAAGCCGCGCGCGTCGAGGAAGTCGCCGAGGGACGTCCGGTGCTGCGGGCAGGCCAACCAGGTCTTGCGCCGCTCGGGGTCGTGCAGGCGGGGATTGTTCCAGCGCAGCGCCCAGACGGCGGGAGCGCGGCAGCCACGGGCCGAACAGATCGGTGCCTCGTCGGCGGTGCTGGAGTCGGTCACCCGGGGCAGTCTAGGCCGGGGCGCCGGAAGTTTGAGCGCCGGGCGACCACGGGGGGAGCCGCCCGGCGACGGGGTGAATCGTACACGCGCCGTACCCCTGTATGTCCACCCTCGTTCAGCGATTCGGCGAACGGGACGGCGCGGCGGAAATCGGCTTCTCCCTCCATCGGCTCTCAGCCAGTCATGGGAGTCTTGATACGCACCACGCCGCGACGACCGATCATGCTGTGGAGGACCGGTGGCCCAGCCGACCACGCCCGACGCCCCGACCCCGAACGGGGCGGCCCCCGAGACGCCCACGCCGGTGAGCACACCGGTGAGCACGCCGGCGGAGGATGCCAGCCTGCTGGAACGGGCGCTGTTCGAGATCAAACGGGTCATCGTCGGCCAGGACCGGATGGTGGAGCGGATGTTCGTCGCGCTCCTCGCCCGGGGCCACTGCCTGCTGGAGGGCGTACCCGGGGTGGCCAAGACGCTGGCGGTGGAGACCCTGGCCAAGGTCGTCGGCGGCGACTTCGCCCGGGTGCAGTTCACCCCGGATCTGGTCCCCGCCGACATCATGGGCACCCGGATCTACCGGCAGTCCAGCGAGAAGTTCGACGTGGAGCTGGGCCCGGTCTTCGTCAACTTCCTCCTCGCCGACGAGATCAACCGGGCTCCGGCGAAGGTGCAGTCCGCGCTGCTGGAGGTGATGAGCGAGCGGCAGGTCTCCATCGGCGGCGAGACGCACCGGGTGCCGAACCCGTTCCTGGTGATGGCCACCCAGAACCCGATCGAGCAGGAGGGCGTCTACCCGCTGCCGGAGGCGCAGCGGGACCGGTTCCTGATGAAGATCGTGGTCGGGTACCCGACCGACGCCGAGGAGCGCGAGATCGTCTACCGGATGGGCGTCGCCCCGCCGGAGCCGGCGCAGGTCTTCACCACCGACGACCTGATCGCCCTGCAGCAGAAGGCCGACCAGGTCTTCGTGCACAACGCGCTGGTCGACTACGCGGTCCGGCTGGTGCTGGCCACCCGGACCCCGGCCGAGCACGGGATGCCGGACGTCGCCCGGCTCATCCAGTACGGCGCCAGCCCGCGTGCCTCGCTCGGGCTGGTCCGGGCCACCCGGGCGCTGGCCCTGTTGCGCGGCCGCGACTACGCGCTGCCCCAGGACGTGCAGGACATCGCGCCGGACATCCTCCGGCACCGGCTGGTGCTCAGCTACGACGCGCTCGCCGACGACGTGCCCGCCGACCACGTGGTGCACCGGGTCATGTCGACGATCCCGCTGCCCTCGGTGGCGCCCCGCCAGCAGGCGACCCCGGTGCCGCCGGTCAGCGCGCCGCCCGGCGCCGGCTGGCCCGGGCAGCGGCCGTGACCTCACCCGAGCGCCCGGCCGACGCCGGCGGCGAGCGGACCGAGGCGGTGCTGTCCCGGTTGCAGCTGCTGGTCACCCGCAAGCTCGACGGCCTGCTCCAGGGCGACTACGCCGGACTGCTGCCCGGCCCGGGCAGCGAGGCGGGGGAGTCGCGGGAGTACCGGCCCGGCGACGACGTACGCCGGATGGACTGGCCGGTCACCGCCCGGACCACCATGCCGCACGTGCGGCGGACGGTCGCCGACCGGGAGCTGGAGACCTGGCTCGCGGTGGACCTGTCGGCGAGCCTCGACTTCGGCACCGGGCGCTGGCTCAAGCGGGAGGTGGTGATCGCCGCGACCGCCGCCCTGACCCATTTGACAGTGCGCGGCGGCAATCGGATCGGCGCGGTGATCGGCACCGGCGCGGAGACCGCGGCGCCCGCCGGCCGCTGGCGCGCCGCCCCCCCGCCGCCCGTCGGGCCGGGCGTGCTCACCCGGGTGCCGGCCCGCTCGGGTCGCCGGGAGGCGCACGCGTTGCTGCGGGCCGTCGCGCACACCCCGGTCCGGCCCGGGCGCAGCGACCTGGGCGCGCTGGTCGACCTGCTCAACCGCCCGCCGCGGCGGCGGGGCCTGGCGGTGGTGATCTCGGACTTCCTCGCGCCGCCGCAGCAGTGGGGTCGGCCGCTGCGTAAGCTGCGGGTCCGGCACGACGTGCTGGCGATCGAGGTGGTCGACCCGCGCGAGTTGGAGCTGCCGGACGTGGGGGTGCTGCCGGTGGTCGACCCGGAGACCGGGGAGCTGCACGAGGTGCAGACCGCCGATCCCCGGCTGCGCCAGCGGTACGCCGAGGCGGCGGCCGCCCAGCGCGAGGCGATCGCCACCGAGCTGCGCGCCGCCGGCGCCGGGCACCTGCGCCTGCGTACCGATCGAGACTGGCTGCTGGACATGGTGCGATTCGTGGCCGCGCAGCGGCACGCGCGCACCCGGGGGACGACGCGATGATCCGTTTTCTGCAACCGTGGTGGCTGCTGGCCCTGCTGCCGGTGCTGGCCCTCGCCGCGCTCTACGTCTGGCGGCAGCGCCACCGCCGGGCGTACGCGATGCGGTTCACCAACGTGGACCTGCTGCGGACCCTGGCGCCGAAGGGCCTGGGCTGGCGGCGGCACGCCGCGGCCACCGCGTTCCTGCTCGCCCTGGTGGCGCTGGCCGCGGGGATGGCCCGCCCGGCGATGGACACCCGGGAGCCCCTGGAGCGGGCCACCGTCATGCTGGCGATCGACGTCTCACTGTCCATGCAGGCCGACGACGTGGCGCCGAACCGGTTGGAGGCCGCGCAGGAGGCGGCGAAGCAGTTCGTCGGGGAGCTGCCGGAGAGTTACAACCTCGGGCTGGTCTCCTTCGCCAAGTCGGCGAACGTGCTGGTCGCCCCCAGCAAGGACCGGGAGGCGGTGACGGCGGCGATCGACGGGCTGACCCTGGCCGAGGCGACCGCCACCGGCGAGGCGGTCTTCACCTGCCTGGAGGCGATCCGCTCGGTCCCGGCCGACGGCGCGGCCGGCATTCCGCCGGCCCGGATCGTGCTGCTCTCCGACGGCTTCCGCACGTCGGGCCGGTCGGTGGAGGAGGCCGCCGCGGCGGCGCAGGCGGCCAACGTGCCGGTCTCCACCATCGCCTTCGGCACCGACTCGGGGCAGGTCGACATCAACGGCCAGCCGCAGCGGGTGCCGGTGGACCGGCTGGCGCTGGCGCAGCTGGCCGAGACCACCGAGGGCTACTTCTACGAGGCGGCCTCGGTCTCCGAGCTGAAGCAGGTCTACCAGGACATGGGCAGCTCGATCGGGTTCCGCACCGAGCCCCGCGAGATCACCCAGTGGTACGCGGGGGTGGCCCTGCTGCTCGCGCTCTGCGCCGGCGGGCTGAGCCTGCTCTGGTCGTCCCGGATGCTCTGAGACCGGTCAGGAGTGCGAGCGGGCGCCGTCCCGGGCGGGACGGGTGGCCGTACGGCCGGCGGTGGTCAGTGACCGCCGCCGGCCAGGACGAAGACGACGGCCACCCAGACGGCGGCGAGGGTGAAGCCCAGCGGGGCGACATAACGGCTCATGGACGGCTCCGGGTGGCGGCTGGACGGTCCGCGCGTGCGGGGGCGGACCGCAGGGGTTGAGCAGGACGCGCACACGAAGTCGTGACCGGGCGGCTCCACCGTGGGCCGTCCCGGGAGCGGGACGGCGCGGGCCGGCCACCCCGGCGGTGACCGGAGCGGGCGGTGCGGGGAGCGGGAGCTGGGTCAGCTCACCGACTGAGTCGTGGCTCAGCGGGGCTGACGGAGGGCCCGGCCACGACTGGGAGGATCGCTATCTCGCACAGCGATCACCTCCTGCGGTCGGCGGGGCCCGGAACGCGGGCCGGACGCCGACCCGCAAACGCCGATCATCGTACAACGGGGACGCTGTCGCCGCGCACCCGGCCGAGCGTCCCGACCGACCCGGCCGAAGGGTCGGCGAGGAGGGGCCGTGAAGGGCGTCCGGACCCCTCGGGCAGGGTCCCGGGCGGTCCGGGCGTTAGCGCTTACCTGTCGGTAACGCCTAGGCTCCGACCGACGCAGAGATCAGCTGAGCAGAGGGGGACCCGTGGCCCGTACCGTGCTGGTGACCGGCGGCAACCGGGGAATCGGCCTGGCCATCGCGCAGGCGTTCGCCAAGCAGGGCGACCGGGTGGCGGTGACCCACCGCAGCGGCGACGCCCCGGCCGGGCTCTTCGGCGTCCGGTGTGACGTCACCGACGCCGCGTCGGTGGACGCGGCCTTCACCGCCGTCGAGGCGGAGCTGGGGCCGGTGGAGGTGCTGGTCGCCAACGCCGGCATCACCGACGACACGCTGCTGATGCGGATGTCCGAGGAGCAGTTCACCGGCGTGCTGGACACCAACCTCACCGGCACCTTCCGCTGCGCCAAGCGGGCGTCGACGAAGATGCTCCGGGCGAAGTGGGGTCGGATGATCTTCATCTCCTCGGTGGTCGGCCTCTACGGCGGCGTCGGCCAGGTCAACTACGCGGCCAGCAAGGCCGGCCTGGTGGGCGTGGCCCGCTCGATCACCCGCGAGCTGGGCAGCCGCAACATCACCGCCAACGTGGTCGCCCCCGGCTTCATCGACACCGACATGACCGCCAAGCTGCCCGACGAGCGTCGCGCGGAATACCGCAAGGCCATCCCGGCCGGCCGGTTCGCCGAGCCGGACGAGGTCGCGGGCGTGGTCACCTGGCTGGCCTCGGACGCCGCCGGCTACATCTCCGGCGCCGTCATCCCGGTCGACGGCGGCCTGGGCATGGGCCACTGACGACCGCCCCACCCGAGAAAACGTACGGAGGAATCCCCGAATGTCCGGACTGCTCGCCGGTAAGCGGCTGCTGGTCACCGGCGTCATCACCGACGCCTCGATCGCCTTCTCGGTGGCGAAGCTCGCCCAGGAGAACGGCGCGCAGGTCGTGCTCACCGGCTACGGCCGGCTCTCCCTGGTCGAGCGGATCGCCAAGCGGCTGCCCGAGCCGGCCCCGGTGATCGAGCTGGACGTGACGAACCCGGAGCACCTGGCCGGCCTGGCAGACAAGGTGCGCGAGCACGTCGACGGCCTGGACGGGGTGGTGCACTCGATCGGGTTCGCCCCGCAGAGCTGCCTCGGCGGCGGCTTCCTCGACGCCCCGTGGGAGGACGTGGCCACGGCGCTCCAGGTCTCCACCTACTCGTACAAGTCGCTGGCCATGGCGGCGCTGCCGCTGATGTCGTCCGGCGGCGCCGTGGTCGGGCTCACCTTCGACGCCACCAAGGCGTGGCCGGTCTACGACTGGATGGGCGTGGCCAAGGCCGGCCTGGAGTCCGCCTCCCGCTACCTCGCCCTGCACCTGGGCAAGCAGGGCATCCGCAGCAACCTGGTCGCCGCCGGCCCGCTGCGCACCATCGCCGCCAAGTCGATCCCCGGCTTCGAGCAGTTCGAGGACGCCTGGACCGAGCGCGCCCCGCTCGGCTGGAGCCTCACCGACCAGGAGCCGGCCGCCCGGGCCTGCCTGGCGCTGCTGTCCGACTGGTTCCCGGCCACCACCGGCGAGATCGTCCACGTCGACGGCGGCTACCACGCGATCGGCGCCTGAGCCACCGGCGTAAGCCGGTGCCCGCGGGGTGGCCGCCGGGCCGGCACGGCCGTCGGGGGAGAATGGGACCATGGCGTACGACGCATTGGTGCTGGTCTCCTTCGGCGGCCCGGAGCGTCCCGAGGACGTGCTGCCCTTCCTGCAGAACGTGACCCGGGGCCGGGGCGTGCCGCCGGAGCGGCTCGAAGAGGTCGTCGAGCACTACCTGCACTTCGGCGGGGTCTCCCCGATCAACCAGCAGTGCCGCGAGTTGCTCGCCGCGATCCGGGCGGACTTCGCCGCCAACGGCGTCGACCTGCCGGTCTACTGGGGCAACCGCAACTGGGATCCGATGCTCGCCGACACGGTGGCGCGGATGCGCGACGACGGGGTCACCCGGGCGCTGGCCTTCGTCACCAGCGCGTACGGCGGCTACTCGTCCTGCCGGCAGTACCAGGAGGACATCGCCGCAGCGCGGGCCGCGGTCGGAGCGGACGCCCCCGTGATCGAGAAGCTGCGCCAGTTCTGGGACCACCCCGGCTTCGTCGAGCCGCACGTCGACGCGGTGCAGGCGGCGCTGGCCCAGCTCGACCCGGCGCAGCGGGACACCACCCGGGTGGTCTTCACCGCGCACTCCGTCCCCGTCTCGGCGGCGGCCACCGCCGGCCCGCACGGCGGCCGGTACACCGCGCAGCTGGCGGAGGTCGCCCGGCTGGTGCACGCCGCCGCCGCGCCCGACCTGCCGTACGACCTGGTCTGGCAGAGCCGGTCCGGCCCGCCGCAGGTGCCGTGGCTGGAGCCGGACATCAACGACCACCTGACCGCGCTCGCCGAGTCCGGGGTGACCAGCGTGGTGGTCAGCCCGATCGGCTTCGTCTCCGACCACCTGGAAGTGGTCTGGGACCTGGACACCGAGGCGCTGGAGACGGCCAAGCGGCTCGGCCTGGACTTCGTCCGGGCGGGCACGCCGGGCACCGACCCGCGTTTCGTGGCGATGGTCCGCGAACTGGTGGCCGAGCGCACCACGCCCGACGGGGAGCGGCTGCGCCGCCGCCTCGGTGAGCTGCCGATGTGGGACACCTGTCCCACGCCGTGCTGCGTGCCGGCCGCCCGCCGCCCCTGAGACCACCCACTCCGACACCCCCTGGGACGAGACGATGCAGGACCGCAAGCCGGTGCAGAGCTGGCTCACCGACATGGACGGCGTGCTGGTGCACGAGGGCCAGCCCGTGCCGGGTGCCCCCGAGTTCGTCAAGCGGCTGCGCGCCTCCGGCAAGCCGTTCCTGGTGCTGACCAACAACTCGATCTACACCCCGCGGGACCTCCAGGCCCGGCTGGTCCGGATGGGACTCGACGTGCCGGAGGAGGCGATCTGGTCGTCGGCGCTGGCCACCGCCCAGTTCCTCGCCGACCAGCGGCCGGGCGGCACCGCGTACGTGATCGGTGAGGCCGGGCTGACCACGGCGCTGCACGCGGTCGGCTACGTGCTGACCGATTTCGCGCCGGACTACGTGGTGCTGGGGGAGACCCGCACCTACAGCTTCGAGGCGATCACCAAGGCGGTCCGGCTGATCAACGACGGGGCCCGGTTCATCTGCACCAACCCCGACGTCACCGGCCCGTCGGTGGAGGGCGCGCTGCCCGCCGCCGGCTCGGTGGCCGCGATGATCTCGAAGGCGACCGGGGTGGAGCCGTACTTCGTCGGCAAGCCGAACCCGATGATGATGCGCTCGGCGCTCAACACCATCAACGCGCACTCGGAGACCACCGCGATGATCGGCGACCGGATGGACACCGACATCCTCTGTGGCCTGGAGGCCGGGCTGGAGACCATCCTGGTGCTCACCGGGATCAGCAGCCGGGTCGAGGCCGAGCGCTACCCGTACCGGCCGTCGCGGATCGTCGACTCGGTCGCCGACCTCATCGACGAGGTCTGACCGGCCGGCGTCGTGGGCCGGCCGCGCGCCGGCCGGGCGTCCGTCGCCCGGGCCGGCCGGCACGGGTACGCCCTCAGGGGCGCAGCGGAGCGTTGCAGGCGGCGACCAGCGCCTGCCGGCAGGCGGTGGTGAGCGGGCGCAGCGCGGCGTCGCGCTGCTGGGCCTCGTAGTTGTTGATCGCCCCGCCCGGCGCGCTGTGCCCGGCCAGGGCGAGCACCCGGTCCAGCACGGCCGCCCGGGCGAAGAGCCGCCGGGCGCGCGGGTCGAAGCCGGGCGGCAGGTCGGTGGCGCCGTCCGGGCGGCGCAGCGCCGCGAGGGCCCCGGCCAGCTCGGGCCGCCACTGGGCCACGTCGAGCCGGGTCAGCGCGGCGGTCGTCTCGGCCAGCGCGGCGGCCAGCTCGGCCTCGGCCTCCGCCGCGCCGGGCGCCGCGAGCGACGCCTTCGGCGCGTCGGCCGGCAGCGGGTACACCCGCCAGAGCACGGTCTCCCAGGTCATCCCGGAACCGGACGTGTGCGTGCGCACCTCGGGGATCAGCCCCAGCGGCCCGGCGACCACCGCCTCGCCGGCGAGCAGCGCCGCGCCGGCGAAGTCGCCGGGACCGGGCAGGCCGCGCGGGTCGCCGGGTGCGGGCAGCACCAACCGGATCTCGTCGGGCGAGAGCTTGGCCAGGCTGGGTAGCGCGTCGCGCAGCGGGACGTCGGTCCAGGTGCCGGGCGCGTCCGCGACCAGGTGCTCCTCGTCGCCGGCGATGGATTCGGCGACCTCGTCGTACGGCACCAGGCCGGCGCGCCAGGCGCGCACCCAGGCAACGAACCGGCTCGACCGGCGCGGGGCAAGGGTGGCCGCGCCCGTTGCGGGGGAGGACATGCCGAAAGGGTACGTGGTCCCCGCCTGCCCTGTCTCGACTGCCGCTCCGGCCGCGTCACCTGCCCCGAACTGCCCGCTTCGCCCCCGCCCGCCCGGCTCCGCCGCCGCCCTGGCGCTTCCTCCGCCTCGGGCGCGCCGGCTTCCCGGCACCGGTCGGTCCACCCGACTCGCACTCCGTCGCCACGGCCTCGGCGCAGTTGCCGCGCCGCACTCCCGTCCCATGATCGGGTCGCATTTCCCGACACGTTCGTCGGCGTGTCGGGTGGGAAATTGCGACCCGATCATGAGGCCTCGTCGGGGGCGGGGCTGCCACGGAGCGGTGCGGCGGCGCGTCGGCGGGCGGCGCGCCGGGGCGGCGGTTAGTTTGATCGACATGGCGCGGCGATACGGCGAGGACGTGCTGGCGGGGGACTGGCGGCGGCGGAAGGTGACCCCGGAGGTCGACGCCGAGCCGGACCTGGTGGTCGAGGACGCCGACTCCGGCTTCTGTGGCGCGGTGGTCGGGTTCGAGTCCGGTGCGGTGGTGCTGGAGGACCGGCACGGTCGGCGGCGCAACTTCCCGTTGCTGCCGGCGGCGTTCCTGCTCGACGGCCGGCCGGTGACGCTGCGCCGGCCGACCCGTGCCCCGGTGCCGGCGGCCCGCCGGCGGACCGCCTCCGGGTCGATCGCGCTCGACAACGTCCGGGCGCAGGTGGCCAAGGCGAGCCGGATCTGGGTGGAGGGCGTGCACGACGCCGCCCTGGTGGAGCGGATCTGGGGTGACGACCTGCGGATCGAGGGCGTGGTGGTCGAGCCGTTGGACGGCATCGACGCCCTCGACGCCGAGGTGCGCGACTTCGGCCCCGGACCGACCCGGCGGCTCGGGGTGCTGGTCGACCACCTGGTGCCCGGCTCCAAGGAGAGCCGGATCGTGGCGAAGGTGACCTCGCCGCACGTGCTGGTCACCGGCCACCCGTACGTCGACGTCTGGCAGGCCGTGAAGCCCGCGGCGCTCGGTATCGCGGCGTGGCCGGTGGTGCCGCCGGGGCGGCCCTGGAAGGAAGGCGTCTGCGCGGCGCTCGGGGTGGCCGAGCCGGCGGACATGTGGCGGCACATCCTGTCCCGCGTCGACAGCTTCGCCGACGTGGAGACGCCGCTGATCAACGCGATGGAACGCCTGATCGACTTCGTCACCGAGCCCGGCTGACCGCCCGCCGGCTCCCACCCGTCCGCCCGTCGGTGTCGCCGGGCCGGCGACGGCGGACCAGAAGAGCTCAGGGCTCCTGGTCGGGGGTGCGGGTGAAGACGAACGTGGCGATGTCGAGGGCGACCGCCCGGCCGGCCTCGTCGCGGACGACGGTGAGGAGCTCGCCGTCCTGGGCGCCGGTGCGGCCCCGCCAGCGGTCCGGGCCCTCGGGGGTGAACCGGAGCACCGGCTCGCCGACCCGGCCGGCCCACAGCTCGCCCGCCGGGTCGGTGCGGAACTCGAACTCGACGCCCATCCACCACCAGCGGCCGGTCAGCTCGGCCAGTTCCCCGGCCGGCGGCGCGGCGGCCGGCCGCCACGGCGTCACCGGCTCGGGCTCGGTGTCGAGCACCAGGGTGAGCAGCTGCCGGGCGAGCCCGCCGAGGTGGGCCGAGCGCAGGCCGTACGCGTTGGCGTAACCGACCACGGCGGTACGGCTCGGCCGGTGCACGGCCAGCGCGGCGACGTACCCGGGCATCGAGCCGCCGTGTCCGACGTAGACCCGGTCGCCCTCCCGGTAGAGCTCCACCCCGAGGCCGTGCCCGCCGGTCCACGAGTCCAGGTCGCTGATCACCACGGGCACGCACATCTCGGTCAGCGTCTCCGGCGCGAGCACGGCCGGCGTGGGATCGGCGAGGAACGCCGCCCAGCGGGCCAGGTCCGTCACCGTGGACCAGAGCTGCCCGGCCGGCGCCATCGCCCCGGTGTCGGTACGCGGCTCCTCCCGCAGCGTGTCGTGCCAGGGGTGCACCACGTAGCCGCGGGCGTACGGTTCGGTGGCGTCGTAGGTGGTCCGGTGCATGCCGAGCGGGGCGAGGAGTCGCTCCCGGGTCAGCTCCGCCCAGGGCGTGCCGGTGATTCGTTCCAGCACCCCGCCGAGCAGCCCGTACGCCAGGTTGGAGTAGTGGTACGCCCGGTGCGGCGGGTACGCGATCTTCTCAGGGGTCAGCCCGGCGACCAGCGTGGCCAGGTCGCCGCCCTCGGTCCGCTCCCACCACTGCCCGTCCGGTTCGCGTTGCAGCCCGCCGGCGTGCCCGAGGAGTTGGCGCAGGGTCAGCGCGCCGACCGGCGTGCCGGGCAGGTGCCGCTCCAGCGGGTCGTCCAGGGCGAGCCGACCGGCGTCGCGCTGCTGCATGACCAGGGTGGCCGTCATGGTCTTGCTGATCGAGCCGAGCCGGTACTGCAGGTCGGCGTCGGGACGCGGGTGGTCCCCGGCGGCGGCGAGGTGGGCGAGCGTCCCGTCGCGGACGACGCCCAGAGCCAGCGACGGCGCGCGGCCGGTGGACTGTGCCTGCGCGACCAGCGCATCGGCCCGGCGGACGGTCTCGGGCAGCAGGGGCACGGCGTTCTCCTCGGTCGGTCGCGGCCTACCCGGCGAGCTTACTGATCATGGGGGACGGCGCGGCGTGCGTCGGCGTGTCACGATTGATAGGTGGACGCCGTGGTGTGGATCGTGCTGGGTGTGCTGTTGGGCGTCGCCGAGATCTTCACGACGACCCTTCTTCTGATCATGTTCGCGGCCGGCGCGTTCGCCGCCGCCGGGGCCGCCGCGCTGGGCGCCCCGGTCCCGGTGCAGGCGCTGGTGTTCGCCGCCGTGTCGGCGCTCTCGGTGGCGTTGGTCCGGCCGGTCATCGCCCGACACGCGCGCAGCGCGCTGGAGAGCGGCGAGCAGGCGTTCGGGGTGGAGGCGCTGGAGGGCGCCACCGCGCTGGTGCTGGAGCGGGTCGACGACGGGCGCGGCCTCGTCAAGATCGACGGTGAGCTGTGGAGCGCCCGGGCGTACGACGCGACGCAGTCGTTCGAGCCCGGTGAGCGGGTGCAGGTGATCAAGGTCCGGGGCGCCACCGCCCTGGTGTGGCAGGACGACATTTCCTCCCCCGGCGAGCTGCCGGAAGCGAAAAGGTGAGCGGTATGGAGTTTGCAGCGGTCCTGTTGGTGGCCGTGGCCCTGATCGTCGTGGTGACGCTGGTCAAGGCGGTACGCATCGTGCCGCAGCAGCGTCAGGACGTGGTGGAGCGGCTCGGAAAGTACAAGCGCACCTTGAACCCGGGCCTGAACCTGCTGGTCCCGTTCATCGACGCGGTGCGTACCAAGGTCGACATGCGCGAGCAGGTGGTCAGCTTCCCGCCGCAGCCGGTGATCACCTCGGACAACCTGGTCGTGTCGATCGACACGGTCCTCTACTACAAGGTGGTCGACGCGGTCCGGGCCACCTACGAGATCGCCAACTTCATCCAGGCCATCGAGCAGCTCACCGTCACCACGCTGCGCAACGTGATCGGCTCGCTGGACCTGGAGCGGGCGCTGACCAGCCGCGAGGAGATCAACCGGCACCTCTCCGGGGTGCTGGACGAGACCACCGGACGCTGGGGCATCAAGGTCACCCGGGTGGAGATCAAGGCGATCGAGCCGCCGGCGAGCATCCGGGACTCGATGGAGAAGCAGATGCGCGCCGAGCGGGACCGCCGGGCGGCGATCCTGACCGCGGAGGGGCACAAGCAGTCGCAGATCCTCACCGCCGAGGGTGAGAAGCAGTCCGCGGTGCTGCGCGCCGACGGTGACCGGCAGGCCCGGATCCTCCAGGCCGAGGGTCAGGCCAAGGCGATCCGTACCGTCTTCGACGCCATCCACCAGGCCAACCCGAGCCAGAAGGTGCTGGCCTACCAGTACCTCCAGGCGCTGCCGCAGATCGCCAACGGCACCGCCAACAAGGTCTGGATCGTCCCGGCCGAGCTGACCAAGGCCCTGGAAGGGATGGGCGGGGCGCTGGGCGGGCTGGCCGGGATGGTGGGCGACCTTCCCGCGCCGGAGGCGGCCGACCACGCGAGCCAGGTCGAGCGCGAGGCCGCGGAGGCGGCCCGGGCGGCGGCCTCCGCCGCTCAGGAGATCCATGACGAGGTGCGCGTCGCCGAGGCGCAGGCCACCGGCGGCAAGGCCCCGCAGGGGCTGCCCGCCCCGGAGCCGGTCTCGCCGGAGAGCCTGGTGAACGACCCGTCGGACCAGCGGGCCCGCGGCTGATCCGGCCGCCGTCCGACCTCGGACGGCAAATGCGAGAAACACTCATACGGCGTCCCGGCGCCTGCCACGATCGGTCTGACGGACGGGTGGTGGCCAGGAGCCGGGGCGCCGGATGCGTCCCCGCGCCGCCCGTCGGAGCGAGCGAGGTGACCATGGACCCGGCGAAGCGGCTCTTCTCCACCACCCCCGTCCCCGGCGCGCACGATCCCGCCGGCCCGCTGGGCACCCGCCGTACCGGTGGGGGGTTCGGGGTGCTGCCCTTCGTCGGCGACCCGGGCCCCGCGGCGCCGGCCACCAACGCGAGCTGGGCCTGGTCGCTGCGGCGCTTCGCCCGCGCGTCGGTGTGGCTGCTGCCCGCGTACGCGGTGCTGTACGGCGTGGTGGCGATGGCCAGCGACGGCGGGGTGGGCAACGACCCGTACCCGGCCGACGGCCGGCCGCTGTACCTGGTGGGCTGGGTGGCCGCGGTCTGGCTGGGCCTGCTCGCCCTGCTGGCGTTGACCGGGCTGCTCGCCGCCACCCGCGACCGCAAGGTGGCCGTCACCGGGCTGCTGGTCAGCATCGCCGGCACCGTACTGATGCTGCCCTTCGCCGGGCTGGCCGAGCAGACCCCGGTCTTCGGCACCACCGCCCGGATGCTGGTCCTGGTCGGCGCCACCTTCTACAGCGCCGGCTGGCTGTTCGCCGGCTGGTCGGTGGCCCGCTCCGGGATGTTCTCCATCGGTGACGGCGTGATGCTCATGATCGCCGCCCCGCTGGTCGGCCTCGGCGGCGCGCTGATCGGCTCGCTGCAGACCTTCGGCGCCATCTTCGTCCTGATCTCGGGCATCGGGATCGGCTACCGCTCCGGCCGGCTGGTCCCCGCCGCGATCGCCCGCGACGCCGCCACCGCCAGCGTCCCCACCTCGACCGGCGGCCCCCAGGGCCCCCTCCCCGCCGCCTGACCCTCCCGCCCCCGCGCCCGCGAGCCTCGGCGGGGTGATCAAGAGGTTGCGTCGGGAACTGGCCGCCGGCCGACGCAAACTTCTTGATCAACGCCAGTCAGGGAGGCAGGAGGGGGCAGGAGGGCCGTGAAGGGGCGCGGGGAGCGTGGCGGTGCAGAGCGGGCGAGGGGACGGATTGGGGACGGGAGGGGTGTGGGGCGGGGAGATGGCTGGCAGGTCACGGTGAGTTAGCTGACAATCGCGTGCCGGGGTGGCCCGCTTCACGAATTGCTGGCAATCCTGGACAGCATGCCCCGACCCCGGTCGCCGCTGTCGCGGCTCTTCACCGTGCTGCTCGCCGGCCTGCTGGCCGGCCTCGTTCTCGCGGTCGCCGCGCTGCCGGGCAATCTGCTCGCCGGGGCCACCGCCAAGGCGGCCCTCGGGGCGTACGACGAGCTGCCGGCGGCCCTGCGCACGCCGGCCACCCCGCAGCGGTCCTACCTCTACGCCAACGACGGCACGACGCTGCTCACCACGTTCTACGACGTGAACCGCACGGACGTGCCGCTGGCCGAGATCGCCCCGGTGATGCGGCAGGCGATCGTCGCCGCCGAGGACCGGCGCTTCTACTCGCACGGCGGAGCCGACCTGCGCGGCCTGGCCCGCGCCGTCGTCGCCAACCTGACCGGCGGCTCGGCGCAGGGCGGCTCGACGCTGACCATGCAGTACGTCCGCAACGTGCTCAAGACCGATCCCAGCCGCACCGCCGAGGAGCGGCAGGCCGCCACCGAGCAGACCGTCGGGCGCAAGCTCCAGGAGATCCGGTACGCCACCGCGCTGGAGGACTCCCTCAGCAAGGACGAGATCCTCAACCGCTACCTGAACATCGCGTACTTCGGTTCCGGGGCGTACGGCGTCGCAGCGGCCAGCCAGCGCTACTTCGGCAAGGCCCCGGCGGACCTGACCCTCGGCGAGGCCGCCCTGCTCGCCGGCCTGGTCCAGTCGCCCGACGAGTACAGCCCGATCGACGGCGACGCCGAGGCGGCGCTGACCCGGCGCGGGTACGTGCTCGACGCGATGGTCGCCACCGGCGCGATCACCGAGGCCCAGGCGGCGCAGGCCCGGGCCGAGAAGCCCACCCTGCGTCCGACCGCCCAGCCCAACGGCTGCGTGGCCACCCAGACCGACGACGCCGGCTTCTTCTGCGACTACCTGCGCCGGTGGTGGCTGGAGCAGCCCGCCTTCGGCGCCACCGCCGAGGAGCGGGAGCAGGCGCTGCGCCGGGGCGGCTACCGGGTGGTCACCTCGCTCGACCCGGACGTGCAGGCCACCGCCGTCAGCCAGGCCCGCAAGGTCTACGCCGACGACGACGCGCGGGCGCTGCCGATCGCGGCGGTCGAGCCGGGCACCGGCCGGGTGCTGGCGATGGCGGTCAACCGCCGGTACGGCGTGGCGGAGAACGAGACGGTCAACCCGCTGATCTCCGGCGGCGGCAGCGTCGAGGGCTACCAGGCCGGCTCGACGTTCAAGATGTTCACCATGCTCGCCGCGCTGGAGGCCGGCAAGCCTCTCGCCACCGGCTTCGACGCCCCCAGCCGCCTGCCCACCCGGTACGCCGCCGAGGGCGAGGGCAGCTGCGACGGCAGGTGGTGCCCGGCCAACGCGAACCCGGAGCGGATGGACGGCTACCGGATGATGTGGGACGGCTTCGGCCGCTCCGTGAACACCTACTTCGTCTGGCTGGCCGAGCAGGTCGGCGAGGACAAGGTGGTGGAGATGGCGCAGCGGCTGGGCATCACCTTCCGCGCCGAGGCCGACGCCGCCTTCGCCGCAAACGACGCCGCCGACTGGGGCGCGTTCACCCTCGGCGTGGCCGCCACCACCCCGCTCGACCTGGCCAACGCGTACGCCACGGTGGCCGCCGAGGGGACGTACTGCGCCCCGACTCCGGTGGTGTCGGTGACCGCGCCGGACGGCACGAAGGTGCCGGTCGGCCAGCCGTCCTGCAAGCGGGTGCTGGAGGCCGACGTCGCCCGCGCCGCGACCGACGCGGCGCGCTGCCCGGTGGGGCAGCAGTCCGCGTACGGGCAGTGCAACGGCGGCACGGCCAGCGGGGTGGACCGGATCGTGGGCCGCCCGGTCGCCGGCAAGACCGGCAGCTCGGAGAAGAACGCCACCGAGACCTTCGTCGGGTTCACCCCGCAGGTGGCGGTCGCCGGGATCGCCGCCAACCCGGACGACCCGAGCGACGCCGTCGGCGCCGCGGTGCAGAGCAAGGTGATCGACGCGGTCGCCCGGATCATCCGCACCGCGGTCGACGGCCAGCCGGTCCGCGACTTCACCGCGCCGAGCCGCGAACTGGCCGGCAACCCGCAGCGCCCGGAGCCGAAGCCGGCGCCCCGCCCGGAGGAGCCGCGGCGCGAGCAGGAGATCCCCTCCGACATCCTGCGCTGGCTGCAGAACCGCCGGGGCTGACGCCCGGCCGCACGATCGTGGACGGTCACCGTTCCCCGCTCGGGGACGGTGACCGTCGCCGTTTCAGGACGGGTGGCGCGGGCCGACCCGGAACATGCCGGTCATGTCGTCGTGGACGGCGTAGCCGAACCGCCGGTAGAGGGCGACCGACTCGCCCGCGGCGAAGAGCCCCACGAAGGTGCGCGCCGAGGCGCGGCCGGCGATCCACTCCTCCAGCCGACCGAGGATGGCGGCCCCCACCCCCCGGCGCTGCCGTTCCGGCACCACGGCGAGGTCCTGCAGGTAGTAGTAGATCGCCCCGTCGCCGATCAGCCGGCCCAGCCCGATCACCCGGTCGCCCTCCACCGCCACCACGGCGTGCAGCGAGGCGGCCAGCGAGGCGGGGATCGCCGCCGGGTCGTACGCGTCGGCCCAGCCGACGGCGCGGGTCACCGCGACGAACTCCTCGACGGTGGGCAGCCGGTCGACCAGTCGGTACTCCATGATCGAAACCCTAGCCGTCCGATCGTGCCCGATCTCCGGACCTGCCGGTGACCACCGGCCGGACCAGCCGGTCCAGGGCCGCGGCGACCGCCGTCGGGTCGGCCTCGCCGTCGAGCACCCGGAAGTCGGCGAACTCCGGCAGCGCCCGGTAGGCGGCGTCCAGCGCGGCCAGGTGGCCCAGCTCCTCGGTGTCGATGCCCCGCTCGTGCACCCGCCGCTGCGCCAGCGCGGGCGACACCGCCAGGAAGCAGACCAGGTCGGGACGGGGGAAGAGCGCGTACGCCGCCCGGACCAGCCGAACCCCACGGTCGCCACGGGCTCGCATGATCACGTACTGGCACCAGGTCCAGCGGTCCATCACGCCCACCCGGCCGGTCAGCCGGACCCCGGCGACCGCCCGGGCCACGGCCAGCCAGCGCACCGCCGCCTCCAGCGCCGGGTAGAGGCGCCGGCCGAACAGGTGCACGCCGTCGCGCCGGCCCAGCCGGTGGGCGAGCCGGTTCCACAGCGGGCGGCCGCCGGCGTTCTCGAAGTACGTCGCCGGGACACCCCGCTCGGACAGCCGCCGGGCCACCGCCCGGGCCTGCGTCGACTTGCCGGAGCCGTCGACCCCGAGCAGCGCGATGATCATGGGACGGGCCATGCCTTGGCACGCTAGCCGGCCCGGGCAAGAAAATCTCCGCCGAGCTGTCGGGAACCGGCGCCCCGCTCCGACCCACCGGTGAGAGCGCCCACCGGAGGCGCCCGGGCGTGAGGAGAGATCATGCGCAAGGTCGTCTACTGGGTCCACCAGTCCCTCGACGGCTTCATCGAGGGCCCGAACGGCGAGTTCGACTGGCCGTCGATGGGGCCGGAGCTGTCCGCGTACTCCCTGGAGCTGACCGAGCGGGCCGGCGCCTTCGCCTACGGGCGCAAGGTCTGGGAGATGATGTCCTGGTACTGGCCGCGCGCCGAGTCGACGTCGACGCACCCGCACGACCTGGCCTTCGCGCCGATCTGGCGGCGGACCCCGAAGGTCGTCGTCTCCCGGACCCTCACCGGGGCCGAGTGGGACGCGCAGGTGGTCGGCGGCGACGACCTCGCCAAGGAGTTCACCGCGCTCAAGGAGCAGCCCGGCGGCGACCTGCTGCTCACCGGCGGCTCCGGCGCCGCCGCCGCGCTGACCGCGCTCGGCCTGATCGACGAGTACCAGGTGATCGTGCACCCGGTCGTGCTCGGCGGCGGCCGGCCGGTCTTCCCCGGCGGCCCGGAGCGGCTGGACCTGCGGCTGGCCGGGTCGCGCGTCTTCGACGGCCGGGCCGTGCTGCTGCGCTATGAGCCTGCGGCGGGGTGAGGGTGGCCCGGGTCGCCCCGGCGACCCGCCCCGGCCGCCGCGCCGCGGGCACCCGGCAGAATCGTCGCCGTGCCCGTCCACCAGATCACCGACCCCGACGACGACCGGATCGCCGACTACCGCGCGTTGACCGACGTCGAGCTGCGTACCCGCTGGGAGCCCCCGCACGGGCTGTTCATCGCCGAGGGGGAGCTGGTGCTGCGGCGTGCGCTGCGCGCCGGCTACCCGGCCCGGTCGTACCTGGTGGACGCCAAGCGCGTCGACCAGCTCGCAGACCTCGACACCGGCGACGCGCCGGTCTACGCCGCCACCCCGGACGTGCTCCAGCGGGCCACCGGCTTCCACGTGCACCGGGGCGTGCTCGCCTCGTTCCGCCGCAAGCCGCTGCCGGCCGCCGCCGAGGTGCTGGCCACCGCCCGCCGGGTGGTGATCCTGGAGGACGTCAACAACCACACCAACCTCGGCGCGATCTTCCGGGCGGTGGCCGGGCTCGGCGTGGACGCGGTGCTGCTCTCGCCGACCTGCGCCGATCCGCTCTACCGGCGCAGCGTACGGGTCAGCATGGGCGAGGTCTTCGCCGTCCCGTACGCGAAGCTGGAGCCCTGGCCCGACGCGCTCGCCGAGGTACGGGCGGCCGGCTTCACCGTGCTGGCGATGACCCCGGCCCCGGACGCGGTGCCCATCCAGCGCCTCGACGCCGCCAAGCGGGCCCGCGCCGCGCTGCTGCTCGGCGCGGAGGGCGCCGGGCTGACCCGGGCCGCGATGGAGGCCAGCGACGCCCGGGTGGTCATCCCGATGCGCCGCGGCGTCGACTCGCTCAACGTCGCCGCCGCCACCGCGGTGGCCTGCTGGGAGCTGGGCCGCGACGACCCGCTCTGAGCCCTCACGGCCGGCCACCGGGCCGGTAGGGTCGCGGCGTGAGCCTGGCCGCGAGCATCCGTCGCGTGGTGTGGGCCGCCCACGCGGTCGGGGGCTGCGGGGCGCTGGTCCTGCTCTGGGCGTTCAGCGTTCCTGGCTTCTCGGTGATCGTCGCGTTGATCGGCCTCACCGTGCTCGCCGTGGCGGCAGTGCTCTGGACCGTCGGGGCGCAGTTGTCACACCGTGCCGGCCGGACGTGGCCGTGGTGGCTGCTCGTCGCCCCGGTGATGGCGGCCGTCACCCTGGCGCTGCTGGTGACGCGGGCCCCGCTGCACTCCCGCTGGGAGCTGAGCCGGGGTGCGTTCGAGACGGTCGTGGCCCGCCTCCCCGAGCCGACTGCGGCGACGAGGTTCGACCGGGTGGAGGCGCCGGCCCGGATCGGCAGCTACCGGATCACCACCGCCTATCTCGTGCCCGGCGGGGTCATCTTCTACGAGAAGAATGGGGCCATCTTCAACGACGCCGGCTTCGCCTACCTGCCGGGCGGCCCCAGCCCCTCCCTGCACAACGGTTCCTTCGAGTCGCCCATGTTCTGGCCCCTCGGCGCTGGCTGGTACGGCTGGACCGCGAGCTGGTGACCGTCGGGGGCGTGCCGCCCCCACTGAGCAGCAGGTATCGGGACCGGGGTCACGGACGGTAGCGTGTCGCGCGTGTTCCCTACCGTCCGTGAGGTCCTTGCCCTCGATCCCGTCCGCCACGGCGCGCCGCGCCTGGTCGCCGGGGACGCCGGCCTGGACCGACCGGTCCGCTGGGTGCACGTCGCCGAGGTGCCCGACATCGCCACCCTGCTCGGCGGCGGCGAGCTGGTGCTCACCACCGGCATCGGGCTGCCCGCCGACGACGCCGGCCTGCGCGCCTTCATCGGCGACCTGGCCGACGTCGGCGTCTCCGGGCTGGTGGTCGAGCTGGGCCGCCGGTACGTCAGCGGGGTGCCCCGGGTGATGGCGGCCGCCGCCGAGCGGCGCGGCCTGCCCCTGGTCGAGCTGCGCCGGGCCACCCCGTTCGTCCGGATCACCGAGGCGGTGCACGCGCTGATCGTCGACGCCCAGCTCACCGAGCTGCGGGCCACCGAGGAGATCCACCAGCGCTTCACCGAGCTGTCGGTCGAGGGCGCCGGCCCGGCCGAGGTGGTTCGGCAGGCCGCCGAGCTGGCCGGCTGCCCGGTGGTGCTGGAGAACCTGTCCCGGCAGGTGCTCGCGTACGACCCGGCGGGGGAGAGCGCCGAGCTGCTGCTGGACGGCTGGGAGCAGCACTCCCGACGGATCCGTCCCGCCGGGCGCACCGCGTACGACTCCGACAGTGGCTGGCTGGTGACCACCGTCGGCGCGCGGGGGCAGGACTGGGGTCGGCTGCTGCTGCGCTGGCCCGGCGGGGGCGATCTGGCCGCCGGGACCACGCTGGGCGGGCGACCGGCGGGCACCCCGCCGACCCGGCTGACGATCCTGGTGGAGCGGGCCGCCTCCACCCTGGCGCTGGGCCGGCTGATCCGGCGCGACGCCGAGGGCCTGGAACGGCAGATCCACCGCACCCTGCTCACCGCCCTGCTCGACCACTCCCGCCCGGTCGACGAGGTCGCGCTGCGGGCGCGGGCGCTCGGCGTCACGCTGGAACGCCGGCACCTGGTCGGGGTGGTGGTCCGGCACCGCCTCGACGACCCCGCCGCCGAGGGCGCCGCCGGGGAGAGCACGGTGGCGGCCGAGGCGGCCCCGGAGGCCGGCCCGGCGCGGCTGCGGGATCTCGCCGAGGCGGTGGGGCAGGCGCTGCGGGAGGCGAAGCTGACCGGGCTGACCAGCGCCGTCGACGACCAGGCGGTGGGCGCGCTGCTCGCCCTGCCCGATCCGGCCGCGGAGGAGCGGGCGCTGACCGCGTTCGCCGCCGCCCTGCGCCGGATCCGGCTCGACGCCGCCCCGGCCCGTCCCGCTTTGGCCGGCGCCGTACCGCCGGACGCGGTGATCGTCGCCGCCGGCTCCGGCGTGGGCGGCCTGCGGGAGGCCCGGCGGTCGCTGATCGAGGCCCGGCAGATCGCCGACGCGGCCCGCCGCGACCGCCGCAACCTGCCCATCTTCCGGCTACCCCACGTCGGGCTCGCCGGGCTGCTGCACCTGCTGCGCGACGAGCCCCGGGTGCAGACCTTCGTCGAGCGGGAACTCGGCGCGCTGCTCGCCCACGACGCCCGGCACCCCCGCGACCAACTGCTCGGCACCCTGCGGGCGTACCTCGAACAGGGCCGCAACAAGTCGGCGGCGGCCGCGGCGGCGCACCTGTCCCGGCCGGCGTTCTACGAGCGGCTGGCCCGCATCGCCCGCATCCTCGACGTCGACCTCGACTCGGTCGAGGCCTGCCTCTCCCTGCACGTCGCCCTGCTGGCCCTCGACGCCATCCGCACCCCCTGACGCGCGTGCCCGGGCCGCCGGCGACGCTGTTGGTCATGAGGTTGACCGCGAATCCGCCCGTTCTGTCCCCGCCAAACTCATGATCAACGGGGACGGGACGGGGGTCAGGTGAGGGCGGTGAGGGCCTTGGCGTACGGGGCGGGGACGAAGTTCGGGCCGCCGGGGGTGAAGACGTCCGAGGCCGCCGCCGCCGACCAGGCGGTCTCGGGGACCGCGTCGACCAGGGCGCGGACGACCGGAGCGTCGCGCCACTGCTCCTGCTCGGCGAGCAGGCTCAGCGCCACCACCGACTCCTCGACCTCGCCGACGCACTCGAACGGTTTGTGCCCGTCCACGCCGAGCAGCTCCCGGTAGCCGGGGATCTGCGCCGGGTCGGCCAGCAGGTCGCCGCCGAAGATGCGCACCACCCGCTCGCGCGGCATGAACGGCGCCATGGCCAGGAAGACGAACCGGCACTTCGGGCAGTCGCGGCACCAGCGCTCGCTCGCGTCGCGCAGCTTGAACGCGGCGTTGCAGCTGGTCACCACCGCGTCGTACCGGTCGATCCCGGCGAAGAGGCGGGCGATGTGCAGCTCCGACAGCGAGCGCAGCAGCGAGAAGTACGGCTCGGTGAGACCGGCGTGCTCGGCCAGCGCCGCCCGCAGCAGCCCCTCCGCCTCGACGCCCTTGGACCACTGGTGGTTGATCTCGTGACCGTTCCAGATCAGGTTCGGGTCCGACGCGGAGCGCTCGTTGGACATCACCACCGGCCCGAGCCCGTGCAGCACGGCGGTGGCGACCGCGATCAGCGAGTTGATCGCGGTGACCGGGATGTGGCCGTTGAGCGCGCCGGCCGCGTTGAGGTCGAACAGCACCGGGTCGATCCGCCGGCGGGCCGCGAGGGGGGTGAGCCCGGACGCCTCGTTCACCGAGACGATCACGTGGTTCGGGTTGACCGAGAACGGCACCGGGTCGAAGCCGGCCCGGCGCAGCGCCTCCAGGCTGACGATGGAGTCCTTGCCGCCGCCGACCGCCGAGAGCGGACGACGGTCGGAGTCGTCGTACTCGCGGGCCGGGGAGACGGTGCCGGAGGGCACCTCCGGGCGCAGCTCGAGCACGTGCGGCAGCTGGTTGCGGTAGGCGTACTCGGCCAGGCCCTTGGTGTAGACGGCGGTGACCAGCTCGGCGGCGGCCGCGCCCAGCGGCGCCGGCAGCACCAGCCGGCGCGGCGCGGCGGCCTTGTAGTAGCTGACCCCGGCGACCACGTGCAGCAGCTCCAGGACCCGGCCCAGGGTGGCCACGGTCTCGTCGGACGGCGGGTCGGCGGGCAGCGGCAGGGTGATCACCTCGGTGAACCGCTGCTCGCCGTCGGGACCGGTCAGCTTGTAGTCGAACAACGCCTCGCCGGTGGCGAGGTCGATCGAGTAGGACGGGAAGGTGAAGGCGTCCATCCGCCGGAGCTGCTCGTTGGGCACACGCCATACTAGGCCCTGGTTCGTCCGGCCGTGTCCGGCTGTGCCGGACCGTGCCCGTGCCACGCCGTCGAGAGCCCCGAGGAGAGAGCCCGTGCGCCTGTCTGACCTGCGCGGACGTACCGTCGCCGTCTGGGGGGCCGGCCGCGAGGGCCGGGCCGCCGTGACCGCCATCGCCGCGCACGGCCCCGCCGGCCTGGTCGCCGTGGACGACAGCGCGAACTTCCTCACCTTGCCCTGGGAGGGTCCGCTCGCGGAGGCCGCGCCCCTGATCACCGGGGAGGCCGGCTTCGACCGGCTGGCCGCGGCCGACGTGGTGGTCCGCTCCCCGGGCGTGCCGAACACCCACCCGTGGATGGTGGAGCTGCGGGCGCGGGCGGCCACGATCACCCAGGGCACCGCGCTCTGGATGGCCGACCACGCCGAGCGGACCGTCGGGGTCACCGGCAGCAAGGGCAAGAGCACCACGTCCAGCCTGATCAGCCACCTGCTCGCCGCGGTGGACCGGCCGAACGTCTTCGGCGGCAACATCGGGGTGCCCACCCTGGACCTGCCCGAGGCGGACCTGTACGTGCTGGAGCTCTCCAGCTACCAGTGCACCGACCTGACCGACTCGCCGCGCGTCGCCGTGGTCACCGCGCTCTTCCCCGAGCACCTCGACGCGCACGGCGGCGAGGCGGAGTACTACCGGGACAAGCTCAACCTGCTGGCGTACGGCCCGCGGACCGTGGTGGTCAACGGCGCCGACCCGCGGCTGGCCGTGGAACTGGGCGACCGGGCCGCCGTGCGTGCCGGCCGGCCGGACACCGCCAACGTGGCCACCGGCCCCGACGGCACGCCCTGGTTCCACCTGGCCGAGCAGCCGCTCTTCCCGCGCGCCGTGCTGCCGCTGGTCGGCCGGCACAACGAGGGCAACCTCTGCGTGGCGCTGGCCGCGCTCGACGCGCTCGACGTGGACGTGGTGGCCCGCAAGGACACCCTGGCCGTGGCGGTCGCCGAGTTCCAGGGGCTGGCCCACCGGCTCACTGAGATCGCCGACCCGTCCGGGCTCACCTTCGTCGACGACACCCTCGCCACCAGCCCGTACGCGGCCATGCACGCGATCGACGCGTACGAGGGGCGGCCGTTGACGGTGATCGTCGGCGGCACCGACCGGGGGCTGGACTACAGCCCGCTCGCCGCGCACCTGGCCGAGCGGGAGATCACCGTGATCGGCATCCCGGACAGCGGCCCCCGCATCGTCGAGGCGCTGGCCGGGCTGCCGGCGGTGCGTACCGAACTCGCCGAGGACCTGGTCGCGGCGGTCGGGCTGTCCCGCAAGCTCACCCCGCCCGGCGGGGTGGTGCTGCTCTCGCCGGCCGCGCCCAGCTACGGGCGGTTCCGCAACTGGGAGCACCGCTCCGAGGTCTTCGCCCAAGCGGTCGCCGACACCGCGCGGTGACCTCCGCCGAGGATCGGGCCGGGGATCCCGAGGGTCCCCGCCCGAGCCGGCACCGCGCGCACCCCACCGACCGGTACGGTTCCAACACCGAGCTGTACGCCACCGCGGGCCTCGTCGAGGGCGTCGAGTACGCCCTGCGCTGCTGCCATCGATGCGCCCCGGACGAGCAGCCAGACTGCACGACCGGGACGACGCGGACGGCGGTCCTCGCGCCGCACGGTGGCGGCATCGAGGTGGGCACGTCGGAGTTGTGCCTCGCGGTCGCCGGCTACCACCCGGCGACCCTGGAGCCGAGCACCGACGGCAAGGGCCTGCACCACTACTGGATGTTCGAGGGGCTGCTCGGCTCCGGCAACGCCGCCCTGCACGTGACCTCGGTGAACTGCGACGACCCGTGGGCGGAGTCGATCTGCGGTGGGGTCCGCCACGCCGTCGCCCTGCACGGCTGCACGACCCGGCAGGCCGGTGAGCCGGACGGGACCGAGGCGGTCGTCATCGGCGGGCTGGACGCCAGGCTGCGGGACCTGCTGCGCCGGGAGTTGGCGAAGGTGAACATCACCGTCGCCCGGCGGGTCAACCGGGCCATCGACGGGACCAGCCCGCGCAACATCTGCAACCGGACGGCGTCGAGGGCGGGCGCGCAACTGGAGCTGACGACGCCGCTGCGCGCGGCGATGTTCGGCACCAACACCTGGGACGGACGCAAGCAGACGACCTGGCCGCTGTTCTGGGACTTCGTCTCCGCGACCCGGACGGCACTCGCGCGGCATGCCGACGCCTGACGCCCTGGACCCGAGCGGCCCCTGACCCGAGCGGCCCGTGCGCGGCGTGGGTCAGCCGAGCACCTCGTGCAGGGCCCGCATCGCGCGGATCGCCGAGCGGATCTCCTGGAGGTAGCGCCCCGGGGTGAGGGTCGGCTCGGGCAGCCGGACCAGGTCGGGCAGGGCCGGGTCGACGCCGACGGTGTCGATCGCGCAGCCGTACGGCACCGCCAGGGTGCGCAGGGCGTCGCAGTGCTGGAACGGCACGTAGATCGGCGCGGTCACCACCAGCAGCGCGTCGCCGGGGGAGAGCCGGACGTGCCCGGCCCAGAACCGCTGGGTGTCCGCCGTGTGCGCGCGCCGCCGCTCCGGCTCGCTGGACGGGGCGGCGAGCACCCGGACCGGCGGCAGCCCGTCCGACCGGTAGGTCCGCGCGGACCAGGAGTGGTGCGGGTGGCCGGCGTCGTGCCCGTCCTCCTCGTCGGGCGCGGCGACCCCGAGGACCGCGCGGACCGCCGCGTCGAGGGCCTCCACCTCGGTGTCGGCCGCGATCCCCGCCCCGGCCAGCACGTCCCGCTCCACCTCGGACAGCGGCCGGAAGCTGCCGAGCACGGCCACCTCCCCGTCCACCGCCGGCCCGTGCCGCACCAGGTGGGCCGCGAACGCCACGCGCCGCAGGCAGGCGTGCGCCAGCCCGCCCAGCACCACCAGGTGGGCGTACCGGGGGTGGGCCGGTCGGACGGGGCGGACCAGGCCGAGCGCCTCGGCGGTGGTGAGCACCAGCGCGGCGGTGGTCGGGTCGAGGGTCGGTTCCCGCGCCTCCGGGCGCTCCCGACCGCCCCGGAAATCCCAGTGCCGGGCAGAGAAGTCGTCCAGCCCGGTCAGCACGGCGGTCAGGTCGCCGGTCGGCCACTCGCCGCCGAACCGGGCGACCAGCGCCCGCAACGGCGAGGACTCCACCCACGCCCGCACCCCTCCGGCGAGCTGCGCGGGCGACGCGTCCGCCGGGCAGTTCGGCAGCGCCACGTCCGCGATCCGCACATGCGCATCGTACCGACGGCCGTGGCCAGGAGGGGCCATTGTGGATCGGCACTACGCTGGGCGCATTGACGAGATCGGGGGCTGCGATGACTGGCGACGTGCTCCGTCGACGTTCCACCGGGCGTACCGGGTCGGCCAGTGGACTGGTCCGGCTGGTGGCGCACACCGACCCGGTGGCGCTGATCGGCATCACCCTGTCGATCGCGCTCTCCGTCACGCTCGACCTGACCAACGCCGCCAGCGGCGTCGAGTCGCTGCTGGCCGGGCTGATGGGCATCACCATCTCGCTGCTGGTGGACTCGTTGGCCCGCGCGGAGCGCCGGTTCCACCTGCGTACGCTGCTGGACGGGCCACCCTGGCTGGTGCAGGGCGCGCCGGAGATCGTCGTCGCCGTCCGGGAGGCGGTTGAGCGGCACCCGGGCACCCGGGTCGCCGAGGAGGCGCAGCGCCGCTACGAGCAGTTCCGGATCGAGGCCGAGCAGCTCGCCGTGGGGCGGGTGGTCCGGCGGGGCGACGACGACGAGGACCTGATCGGCGCCACCCGGGACTGCACCCGGAGCCTGCAGGGGCTGACCAACCTGACGCCGCGAGCCAGCGGCGAGCTGAGCTGGTGGCGCAGCGAGATCGGGCGGCGCTACTGGGAGGCGAACCTGGCGGCCCTGGCGCGTGGGGTGCGGATCACCCGGGTCTTCGCCTACGCCACGCTCTCCGACGAGCTGGTCGAGCTGGTGGAGAAGCAGCGCCGGGCCGGGGTCCGGGTGGGGCTGCTGCCACTGGGTGTCGTCAGCCCCCACCTGCACGTCAATCTGACACTCTGGGACGGCTCGAGCTGCTGGGAGGCCAGGATGAGCGCGCACGGGGAGATCAGCGAGAACCAGTTCTCGGTCAACCGCGCCGACATCGACCGGCTCACCCGGGTGTTCGATTTGTGCGCGAACGTCGCGACCTTCCAGGACTGACCGTGCCGGCCGGCGGTGGAGCGGAGATGGGCCAGCCATGACGTGGAGTGCCGTGCTCCTGGTGACCGCCGTGGTCTGGGCGGTCAGCGTGATCCGTTCGGTCCGGCTGCGGGCGTTCGTCTACAGCCTGCCGCTGCCGATGACGCTGGCCCTGGTCACCACGGGCCACCGGGTCGACGGCGCCCAGCTGCTCGGCGTGCTCGGCCTCAACCTCTTCTTCGTCACCGTGGCGCTGACCCACCACCGGTTGCGCTGGCCGATCCTGCTGGCCGACCTGGCCGGGATCGCCGCCTACGTGGCGTTGAGCGCCGGCCTGCTGGCGGTCCCGGTGCCGTTCGGGCCGGCCCTGGCGGGCACGATGGCGCTGTGGCTGCTCGCCATGGTGGTGCTGCGCCGCCGCGCCCGGGCGGTCGCCGCGGCACCGCAGCGGCCGGTCGACGCCCGTCGGGACAGCCTTCCCGCCCCGGCCAAGCTGGCGGTGATCTTCGCCGGGGCGGTGCTCACCGGCCTGCTCGGCCAGCTGCTGCGCGGGATGGTGGTGACCTTCCCCTACTCCGGCGTGCTGGTCGCCGTCGAGGCCCGTCGCCAACTGGTCGACTTCAGCCGGCACTTCGCCCGCAACAGCCTCGCGCTGGTCGGGTTCCTCACCGCCTACCACTATCTCCAGGACGGGTCGCCGGTCGTCGCCCTGACCGGGGGCTGGGCCGCCTTCGCGCTGCTGGCCACCGCCCTGCACCTGCCGCGCCGCCGCCGCGCCGAACCGGCCCCGGCCGGCGCCCTCCCGGACGCGTCGGCCGGCCCCGCCCCGGCAGCGCCGACCCGGCCCGCGCCGGACTCGGCCCGGCCCGCGCCGGAGGATGCGGCCGGCGCCCCGCGCACCCGGCCCCGGCCGCGTCCGACGGCCGCCGAGCGCCGCGCGACCACCTGAGACCGACGCCCGCCGGTCAACCCGCCGCGGCGACCAGCTCCGCGATCCGGGTCAGCGGTTCGGCGTACGCGGGCCAGTCCAGGCCGTCGACGCTGACCTCGGCCCGCCGGCGTACGCCGTCCACCGCGCCCGCCCGGGTCACCATCTCGGTCAGCACGCCGTACGACCAGTCGGGGTGCAGCAGGTCGCGCAGGGCGGGCACCTCGGGGCGCAGCAGTGCCAGCGCGCCCACCAGCGCCGCGGCGGCCCAGTTGGACGTGCCGCCGACGAGCAGCGCGTCGCAGCCGACCACGCAGTGGATCCGCTCGCCCCGGTCCACCACCCGGCCCACCAGCTCCGCCGGCAGTCGGCCCATGCCGAGCTCGTTGCCACCGTCGCCGATGCCGATCCGGTAGGCGGAACCGGTCGCGTAGAGCCGGTCCAGCGGCGCGGTGTGGGCGCCGATGTCCTCGCCCCGCATGTTGCACGGACGGCCGTCGACGGCGGGGCCGACCCGCTCGCAGGCGATCAGGTGCGACAGCGCGGCGTACCGGGGCAGGACGGTGCCGGCCCAGTCGTCGTACCCCTGGACCGGCGCTACGTCCAGCGGCACGTCCGGTGCGCCGGCCCCGAGCGCGGCGGCGACCACCGGCGCGCAGGGCGCGTCGGTGACCAGCCGGACCTCGCCGCCGAGCGCCCGCAGCGCGGCGGCGAGCTGGACCGCCCCGATCGGACCGTCGGTCTCGGCCGCGGGCGGGTCGGCGGCGGGGATGTAGAACCCGGTGAGGACGGCGGCGTCGGGTGCCGCGACCAGCGAGCGGGCGGCGGCGAGCAGGCCGCCGGCCGCCGGTACGGCCAGCCGCTCGCTGCCCCGGCCCACCTCCCGCGCGGCCGTCCGCTCCAGCTCCGCGATGGTCTGCGCCAGCCGCATGTCGGACCTCCTGCAACCCGGGGGACCGGCCCAGCGTAGGGCGAGCGGTCCAGCCGGCCGCCGCCGTGCGGAATGAGTCGCGGATCGGTCGGATGTCCACCGGAAAGGATTGCAAAGGAGGCGGTCGGCCCCGAAAACCGCATCGAGCGGGTTGACGCGCTGTCAGGCCGCCACCCCGGCTGCGCTACACAGTGACAGTTGTCCCTGTCGCCGGGTGCTGGAAGCGTGCGAGGAACGCGAATCCGCCGCCGCTGAAGGGTGCGACGATGACCTCCGACGACCTGCTGGCCCGACACCGGGCCGTGCTCCCGTCCTGGATGCCGCTCTACTACGCCGAACCGATCGAGCTGGTGTCCGGCTCGGGTCGCCGGGTGACCGACGCGCAGGGCCGGACCTATCTGGACTTCTTCGGCGGCGTGCTGACCAACATGATCGGCTACGACATCCCGGAGATCCGGGAGGCGGTGGAGCGCCAGCTGCGTACCGGCATCGTGCACAGCTCCACGCTCTACCTGGTCCGCCAGCAGGTGGAACTGGCGGAGAAGATCGCCCAGCTCTCCGGCATCCCGGACGCCCGGGTCTTCTTCACCAACTCCGGCACCGAGGCCAACGAGGCCGCCCTGCTGGTCGCCACCAACCACCGCCGCTCCCACCAGATCCTGGCGGTGCGCAACAGCTACCACGGCCGGTCGTACGCGGCGATGGGCGTCACCGGCAACCGCAGCTGGTCGGCGAGCGCGCTCAACCCGCTCCAGGTGGCCTGGCTGCACTCCGGCGAGCGGCTGCGCGGCCTCCTGGCCCGGCTCGACGCCAGCGACCGGATCGACGCGGCGGTGGAGGATCTGCGCGAGGTGCTGGCCACCCAGACCGCCGGCGACGTGGCCTGCCTGATCGCCGAGCCGATCCAGGGCGTGGGCGGCTTCGTGGCCCCGCCGGACGGGCTCTTCGCCGCCTGGAAGAAGGTCCTCGACGAGCACGGCATCCTGCTGATCTCCGACGAGGTGCAGACCGGCTGGGGGCGTACCGGCGAGCACTTCTGGGGCTACCAGGCGCACGGCGTCACCCCGGACCTGCTCACCTTCGCCAAGGGCGTCGGCAACGGCTTCGCCCTCGCCGGCGTGGTCGGCCGGGCCGACGTGCTGGAGTCGGTGCCGGCGATCAGCTTCTCCACCTTCGGTGGCAACCCGATCTCGACCGCCGCCGGCAACGCCGTCCTGGACTACCTGCGCGACCACGACCTGCAGGCCAACGCGGCCCGCACCGGTGCGATCCTCGCCGACGGCCTGCGCGCCGCCGTGGCCGGCCTCGACTGCGTCGCCGAGGTACGCGGCAAGGGGCTGATGCTCGGCGTCGAGTTCGTCCGGCGGGGCGGCACCGAGCCGGACCCGGCGCTGACCACCCGCGTCTTCGAGGCGTGCCGGGCCGGTGGGCTGCTCGCCGGGAAGGGCGGCCTGCACGGCAACGTGCTGCGGATGGGCCCGCCGCTGACGCTGACCGAGGACGAGGCCCGCGAGGGGCTGGCCATCCTCGTCGACGCCATCCGCTCCTGCGCCGCGGCGGAGGTGACCCTGTGAGCGCGAGGAGTGAGCCGGTCCTGCGAGCCCCGCAGTCGCGAACGGAGGGTGGTCCAGTGAGTGGGGTGGACGACGTGGCGGTCATCGGGCACTTCGTCGACGGCAAGCGGGTCTCCGGCGGCTCCCAGCGGCGCGGGGACGTCTTCGACCCGGCCACCGGCCGGCGTACCGGGGAGGTGGAGCTGGCCTCGGCCGGGGACGTCGCGGTCGCGGTGGAGGCGGCCGAGCGCGCGGCGCGGGCCTGGCGGGACGCGTCGCTGGCGAAGCGCACGGCGGTGCTGTTCGCCTTCCGGGAGCTGGTGCACGCCCGCCGCGACCGGCTCGCCGAGGTGATCACCGCCGAGCACGGCAAGGTGCTCGCGGACGCCGCCGGCGAGGTGCAGCGCGGCCTGGAGGTGATCGAGTACGCCTGCGGCATCCCGTCGGCGCTGCGCGGCGGGTTCAGCGAGAACGTCTCCACCGAGGTCGACTCGTACAGCATCCGGCAGCCGCTGGGCGTGGTGGCGGTGATCTCGCCGTTCAACTTCCCGGTGATGGTGCCGCTGTGGTTTGTGCCGGTGGCGGTGGCCTGCGGCAACGCGGTGGTGCTCAAGCCGAGCGAGAAGGACCCGAGCGCCGCGCTGCTGCTGGCCGAGTGGTTCGCCGAGGCGGGCCTGCCCGGCGGCGTGCTCAACGTGGTCAACGGCGACAAGGAGGCGGTCGACGCGCTGCTGGACCATCCCTCGGTGCGGGCGGTGTCGTTCGTCGGCTCCACCCCGGTCGCCCGGTACGTGCACCAGCGCGGCGCGATGGCCGGCAAGCGGGTGCAGGCGCTCGGCGGGGCGAAGAACCACATGGTGGTGCTGCCCGACGCCGACCTGGACCTGGCCGCGGACGCGGCGGTCAACGCCGGCTTCGGCTCGGCGGGGGAGCGGTGCATGGCGATCTCGGCGCTGGTCGCCGTCGAGCCGGTCGCCGACGCCCTGGTCGCGAAGATCGCCGAACGGATGGCCGGGCTGCGCACTGGCGATGGCCGGCGCGGCTGCGACATGGGTCCGCTGGTCACCGCCGCGCACGCCGAGCGGGTCCGCTCCTACGTGGAGTCGGGCGTGGCGGCCGGCGCGGTGCCGGTGGTCGACGGCCGGGAGGTCACCCCGGACGGGGAGTCCGGCGGTTTCTGGCTCGGCCCGACCCTGTTCGACCGGGTCACCCCGGACATGTCGATCTACACCGATGAGATCTTCGGCCCGGTGCTCAGCGTCGTCCGGGTCGGCTCGTACGACGAGGCGGTCGAGCTGGTCAACGCCAACCCGTACGGCAACGGCACGGCGATCTTCACCAACGACGGCGGCGCCGCCCGCCGGTACCAGCACGAGGTGGAGGTCGGCATGGTCGGGATCAACGTGCCGATCCCGGTGCCGATGGCGTACTACTCGTTCGGCGGGTGGAAGTCGTCCCTCTTCGGCGACCTGCACGCGCACGGCGAGGACGGGGTGCGCTTCTTCACCCGGGGCAAGGTGGTCACCAGTCGCTGGCTCGACCCGCGCCACGGCGGGGTCAACCTCGGCTTCCCCACCCAGACCTGAGCAGCCGCAGCACGCCCGCCCCGGCCAGGTACGCCACCAGCGCCGGGACGGGCGTGCCGAGCGGCTCCGGGGCGTCCTTCGGGGTGGTGCTGTTGACCAGCAGCCCGCCGATGACGGCGGCGTACCCGGCGACGGTCAGCGCCGTGCGGACCCGGCCGCCCCGGCCGCCCCGCCGCCCGGTGCGGTGCCGGGCGCTGCGCGACTCGATCGGGCCGAAGACGGCGACCAGCACGGCCAGGACCACGGCGAGCAGCAGCAGCCAGGGCACCCGCCAGCCCCACCAGGCGGCCGAGCCGACCCGTGGGGTGGGCAGCAGTCCGACGGCGTCGAGCAGCCCGATCAGCAGCACGGCGGCGGTCAGGTGCCAGAGGAAGACGGTCAGCACCACCAGGTTGACCGCGATCACCACCCGCCACGGTCGGGGCCGGCGCAGCCAGCGCCGCGCCGGGGCGCGCAGCAGCAGGATCAGCCCGAGCTGGGCGGCGGCGAGGGCGAGCAGCGCCAGGCTCGGCGGCGAGGCGTTGTCCAGCCGCTCCCCGGGCACGTTCAGCATCGCCACCGGCCACGGCCCGACGACGGTGAGCAGGATCAGCGCGGCCAGGCCGCCGGCCAGCAGCGCCAGCGCCGTCGGCCGGGAGGTGGGCAGCCGTCGCCGGCGTACGCCCCGCCGGTCGGACCCCGACGGCGGGTGCGGGGCGGCCGTCCCTGCCCGGTCGGGCGGTGCGGTCCCGGACGGCCCGGATGGCTCGGACGGTGGTCCGGTCGCGGGGGTGCGGGCGTCGTACCAGGCGAAACCGAGCTGGTGCACCGCCAGCCAGCCGAAGAGGTAGTTGCCGTCGGCCAGCGTCGCCGGCCCGGTCAGCCGGCCGAGGTCACCCAGCGCCACCAGGGCGACGAGCGCCAGCGGCACGGCCAGCCCGTAGCGGCGGTGCAGCGCGTACATCGGCGGGGTGAGGGCCACGACCAGCAGGTAGGCGACCAGGAACCACAGCGGGATGGTGGCGAACCAGATCACGGTGCGCAGGTGGGTGGGGTCGGTGCCGCGCAGCCGGCCCAGCCCCGCGGCGACGGTGAGCACCAGCAGCAGCGCGCTGGTGGGGCGGATCAGCCGGGCGCTGCGGTCCAGCAGCCAGCCGGCCGCGTCGCCGCCGCGGGCCCGGTGGCGGGTCAGGGACGCCGCGTTGGCGTAGCCGCCGACCAGGAAGAAGACCGGCATCACCTGGGCCAGCCAGGTCAGCGGGTACGCCCACGGCAGGTCGGCGAGCGCGGAGTGCCCGGTCGGTCGGCCGGCCTGGTCCCGGCCGATCACGGTGACGCCCCAGTGGCCGGCGACGACCATGGTGATCGCGAGCGCGCGGAGCAGGTCGACGTAGCGTTCCCGCCCGGCCGGGGTCCGCTCCGCGAGCTGGCCCAGGCGGCGCATGCGCTCAGGCTATGCCAGCGCGGTGCGGCCGGTGGTGATAACGGATCGGCCGCCGGGTCTTGAAGTCGGCGCGCTCCTGCCGTAGAAATTCTTCAGCAACAACAGGCAAACTGAAGAGAATCAACGTGCCTCGACCGGCGGACGCCACCGGATGTCATCGGCGATCCGCCCCACCCGAACCGAGGAGAGCTCATGAACAGGCGTGAGATCCTGCGGCGCACCGCCGCCGCCGGCCTGCTGGCCACCCCCGCGGCGGGCCTGCTCGCCGGCTGCGCCACCGGCGGTGGCGACGACAAGGCCGACGGCGGCACCTACAAGGGCACCAAGAGCGAGCAGAACCCCCTCGGGGTCAAGGAGGACGCGCCGCTCGAGGTGGTGATCTTCAACGGCGGCTTCGGCGAGGAGTACGCCAAGGCCCACGAGGCCATGTACAAGGAGAAGTACCCGAAGGCCGAGATCAAGCACTCGTCCACGCAGGAGATCGGCAAGACCCTCCAGCCGCGCTTCGTCGACGGCACCCCGCCGGACGTGGTCAACAACTCCGGCGCCGGCCAGATCGACTTCAACGGCCTGGTCTCGCAGAACGCCCTCGCCGACCTCGCTGAGCTGCTCGCCGCCCCGAGCCTCGACATCCCCGGCAAGACCGTCAAGGACACCCTGCTGCCCGGCGCGGTCGAGGTCGGCTCGTACGACGGCAAGTTCCTGGTGTTCAACTACACCTACACCGCCTACGGCATCTGGCACTCCACCAAGCTGTTCGGCGAGCGCAACTGGTCGTACGCGAAGACGTGGGACGACCACATCGCGCTCTGCAAGCAGATCAAGGCCGCCGGGATCGCCCCCTGGACGTACGCCGGCCTGCACCCGCGCTACATGAGCTGGCCGCTGATCGCCACCGCGATCAAGTTCGGCGGACCGTCGGTCGCCACCGCGATCGACAACCTGGAGCCGAACGCGTGGAAGTCCGACGCGATGAAGGCGGCGGCCGACGCCTGGCACCAGATCGTCAAGGACAAGTACATCCTGGAGGGCTCGCCCGGCCTGGACCACAAGCAGTCGCAGACCGCCTGGTGCCAGGGCAAGGCCGCCTTCATCTCCTGCGGCTCCTGGCTGGAGAGCGAGCAGAAGGACGTCACGCCGGCCGGGTTCAACATGACCGTCCAGCCGACGCCCAGCCTGGGCAGTGGCGACAAGCTGCCGTTCGAGGCGATCCGGGGCACCGCGGGCGAGCCGTTCATGGTGCCGGCGAAGGCGAAGAACGTCGCCGGTGGCCTGGAGTACTTCCGGACCATGCTGTCCAAGAAGGGCGCCCAGGACTTCACGAAGAAGGTCTCCAGCCTCACCGTGGTCGCCGGCGCCACCGACGGCGTCGAACTGCCGTACGGGCTGAGCACCGTGGTCAAGGCGCTGGACGCCTCCGGCACCAACGGCTTCAACTGGGTCTACAACAACTACTACCGCAAGCTGGAGCGCAACCTCGTCGACGCCGCGTGCGGCGAGTTCTTCAGCGGCCGGATCGGCCCGGCGGAGTTCCTCGACCAGTGCCAGAAGGGCGCCGACTCGATCGCCCAGGACAGCTCGATCAAGAAGTACAAGCGCACCGCGTGACAACCCGGCCGGTGGGGACCCCCGAGGTCCCCACCGGCCGACCGCCGGGAGTTGGGGCCCACCGTGAAACATGGCAAGTACCCGCTGATCGTCACCTTCCTGATGCCGCCGGTGCTGCTCTACGTCATCTTCGTCGTATCGCCGTACCTGCAGGCGTTCCAGATCTCCACCACCGACTGGCTCGGCTACTCCGCCGACGCCAACTCCGTCGGGCTGGCCAACTTCCGGACGCTCTGGCACGACGACTACGTCTGGAACGCGCTGAAGAACAACGCGATCCTGCTGGCCCTGGTGCCGGTGCTGACGATCGTCCTCGGGCTCTTCTTCGCCACCATGCTCAACATGGGCGGGCGCAAGGGCCGGGCCGGGGTGAGCGGGGTACGCGGCAGCGCGCTCTACCGCACCGTCTACTTCTTCCCCCAGGTGCTCTCGGTGGTGATCATCGCGCTGCTCTGGAAGGAGGTCTACCACCCCAACAAGGGCCTGCTCACCAGCGCGCTGCACGCGGTGGGGCTCGGATCGCCCACCTGGCTCGGCGACCCGCGGACCGCCTTCTGGTGCGTGCTGGCCGTGATGGTCTGGAGCAACGTCGGCTTCTACGTGGTGCTCTTCGGCGCCGCGATGTCGGCCGTGCCGAAGGAGATCTACGAGGCGGTGATGCTCGACGGGGCGTCCCGGCTGACCACCCTGCGCCGGGTCACCCTGCCGCTGCTCTGGGACACCGTCCAGGTCGCCTGGGTCTACCTGGCCATCTTCGCCCTCGACGGGTTCATCCTGGTGCAGCTGATGACCAACGGCGGCCCCAACTTCTCCACCGACGTGATCGGTGTGCGGATGTACGACACCGCGTTCGGCAGCGAGACCAAGTTCGGCTACGCCTCGGCGATCGGCGTGGTGATGTTCTTCCTGACCCTGTCGGTGGCGGTGCTGTCCCTGCGCGCCGGCCGACGTGACCGAATCGAGTACTCGTGACCACCCTGGACGAGGCCGCCCCGGTCGCCGCGACGACCGCGCGCTCGGCCGACCGCCCGGTCCGCCGCGAACTCGGCGTCGCCAACGTCTTCTCGCACGGCTTCCTGCTGGTCTGGACCGCGCTGACGGTGCTGCCGCTGCTGTGGATGTTCGTCAGCTCGTTCAAGAGCAACGGCGAGATCCTCGCCGACCCGTGGGGGCTGCCCGAGACGCTGCGCTTCGACAACTGGGCCCGGGCCTGGACCGGCGCGCACATCGGCCGGTACTTCCTCAACAGCCTGGTGGTGGTGGCCGGCTCGGTCAGCCTGACCATGCTGATGGGCGCCACCGCCGCGTACGTCTTCGCCCGGTACGAGTTCCGGGGCCGGCAGTTCGTCTACTACCTCTTCGTCGGCGGCCTGATGTTCCCGGTCTTCCTCGCCCTGGTGCCGCTCTTCTTCGTGGTCCGCAACGCCGGGCTCTTCGGCACCTGGACCGGCCTGATCCTGGTGTACGCGGCGTACTCGTTGCCGTTCACGGTCTTCTTCATGACCGCCTTCTTCCGCACCCTGCCGACCTCGGTGGCGGAGGCGGCGCTGGTCGACGGCTGCGGTCACTTCCGGCTCTTCTTCCGGGTGATGCTGCCGATGGCACGTCCGGGACTGATCAGCGTGGCGATCTTCAACTTCCTCAGCCACTGGAACCAGTTCCTGCTGCCGCAGGTGCTGATGCAGGGCGACGAGTCGAAGTGGGTGCTCGCCCAGGGGCTCTTCGCGCTCTCGGTCAGCCAGGGTTACGCCGGTGACTACGCTCGGCTCTTCGCCGGCCTCACCATCGCGGTGCTGCCCGTGCTCGCCGTCTACGTCGCCTTCCAGCGGCAGGTCCAGTCCGGTCTGACCGCCGGTCAGCTCAAGTGACGCCTGTCCGATCCCGATCATCATGAGCGGCCACCCTCGGCGGGGGGTGCGCGGCGCGGTCGCCGCCGCCCCCTCCCGATCCCCGGCTTGACCGGTAGGAAAACTCCTACCTATGGTGGGCGCATGACCGTGACCCATGTGCAGCTGCTCTCCGTGCCCGTCAGCGACCAGGACCGGGCCCGTGACTTCTACGTCGACGTCCTCGGCTTCGACCTGGTCTGGGACAACCCGATGGGCCCGGGTGGGCGCTGGGTGCAGGTGGCCCCGAAGGGCGCCGCCACCGCCCTCACCCTGGTCACCTGGTTCCCGACCATGCCGCCCGGCTCGCTCAAGGGCCTGGTGCTGGAGACCGACGACCTCGACGGCGACGTGGCCGCCCTGCGCGACCGGGGCGTCGTCTTCGCCGAGGACGGCATCCAGGTCGCCCCGTGGGGGCGCTACGCCACCTTCCACGACCCGGACGGCAACGGCATCGTGCTCCAGTCCACCCGTGTCTGAGGCCGACGTCTTCGCGGCGCTGGCCAACCCCACCCGCCGCGAGGTGCTCCGGCTGCTGCGCGAGCGTGGCGAGCAGCCGGTGCAGCGGCTCGCCACGCACTTCGACATGCGCCGGCCCAGCCTGTCGGAGCACCTGCGGGTGCTCAAGGACGCCGGCCTGGTGACCGAGCGACCCGTCGGCCGGCAGCGGCTCTACGCGTTGCGCCCGGAACCGCTGCGCGAGGTGGCCGACTGGCTCACCCCGTACGAGCGGTTCTGGCGGGCGAAGCTGGCCGAGCTGCGGGACGTCCTCGACGGGATGCCCGATGACTGAGCCCACCACGACGATCCGGGTCGACCAGTTCCTGCCGCACCCGCCGGCGAAGGTGTGGCGGGTGCTCACCGAGCCCGACCTGCTCGCCCGCTGGCTGATGCCGAACGACGTCGTGCCGGTCGTCGGGCACCGGTTCACCTTCCGTACCGAGCCGCGGCCGGCCCAGGGCTTCGACGGCGTGGTGCACTGCGAGGTGCTGGAGGTGGACCCGCCGCGCCGGCTGCGCTGGGCCTGGCGCGGCGGGCAACTCGACACCGAGGTGAGCTGGACCCTCGCCCCGGAGGGGCGCGGCACCCGGCTCTTCCTGGAGCACAGCGGCTTCGATCCCGACGACCCGGTCCAGCAGCGCACGGCCGCCCTGCTCGGCGGCGGCTGGCGCTCGCACGTCTGGCGCCGGCTGGAGGAGATCCTGGCCGCCGACTGACGGGCATCGCTCCGGCCCGCGCCGATCCGAGGTGGGCGGGGTCAGTCGGTGGCGGGGACCAGCAGGGCGTGCAGGGCGACGGGATCGGTCACCTCGGGCAGTTCCCGGGCGGCGAGCCAGGCCGCCCCGGCCGCCCCGTCGCCGGCTGGGCACACCGGGGCGTCCGGCCAGCGCCGGTGCGCCTCGGCGCGGACCGCCGCCGCCAGCGGGATGTCCCCGGTGAGCAGCCCACCGCCGAGCACGATCGGGGTGCCCGCGCCGTCCGGCCGGATCCGCCCGGCGCTGTCGACCAGGTGCGCGGCGGCCCGTTCGATCAGCGCGACCGCCTCCGGCTCGCCCTCGACGGCGGCGGCCACCACCAGCGGCGCGAGCCGGGCCAGCTCGACCGGGGGCCGCCGGGTCACCGCCTGGATGAGCGCGTCGACGGTGTTGCGGGGACGCTCCGCCACCTCGGCGGTGCCGAGCAGTTCGGTGAGCAGCCGGCGGCCCAGCGGGCCGGGCGCCCCGGCGCTGTCCAGGGTCGCCAGCAGCCGGCGGACCGCCTCGCGGCCCAGCCAGAAGCCGGAGCCGGCGTCGCCCAGCAGCCAGCCGTGACCGTCGGCGACCCGGTCCAGTCGCAGGTCGCGTACCTGGGCGGCGATCGCGCCGGTGCCGGCGATCAGCACGGTGCCGTCCGGGGCGGCGGTGCCCGAGGCGTACGCGACGAGGGCGTCGCCGTGCACCGCGTACGGGCAGCGCAGGCCGGCCTCGGCCCAGACCCGGTCGAAGGCGGCCCGCCCCGCCGGGTCGGCCAGCAGGCGGGCGGCGCCGGCGAGGCCGATCGTGCCGGCGCGTACCCGGGTCGGATCGACCCCGGTGAGCGCGCCGCGCAGCGCGGTCAGCAGTTCGGCGGCGGCGCGGTCGGCGCCGTGGCTGGTCGGGTTGCCGCCGCCGCTCCGGCCGGTGCCCAGGCGTTCGCCGGCCAGGGTCAGCGCGGTCGCGCGGGTGGACGTACCTCCGACGTCGAGACCGACCACGACGGTGTCGGACATGCTCACGGGCCTCCCGGTGCGGCGGTACGGGCGGGTTTCATGCTGGTCCGATCCGGGCCGGCAAGGCAAGATCGGCGTCGGCGCGGCCGGTGTGCGCCAGGTAACAGTTTGAAAACTTCGCCCACACTCTTGACACGGAGGGGCCTTCAGTAAGAACTTTTACCACTAACAGTTAACACTCTTTTCCGAAAGGCGCTCCGATGGTGGATCATGAGGTGGACACTTCCGCGGGGACCGCGGTGGTCGACGCCGACACGGTCGACCGGCGGGGCGCCGACGGGGTGCTGGCCCGAGTCCGGGCCGGCGCCGGAGAGCTGACGGGGGCGTTGCGCCGGGTCGCCGAGCACGTGCTCAGCGACCCGGAGGCGGCCGCCCGGGCCACGATCGTCGAGCTGGCCGAGCGCAGCGGCACCTCGCCGGCCACCATCACCCGGTTCTGCCGCGCCATGGGCTTCGACGGCTACGCCGACCTGCGGCTCGGCATCGCCTCCGAGACCGGACGGGCCCGGTCGGCCGGGTGGACCGTCGACATCGGACGCGAGATCCAGCCCAGCGACCCCCTGGAGCGGGTGCTCGACCAGATCATGGCCGCCGACACCCGCGCCATGCACGACACCGCCACGCTGCTCGACCTCGCCGAGGTGGAACGCGCCGCGGTGGCCATCGCCGGGGCGTCCCGGGTGAACATCTTCGGCGCCAGCGGCAGCGCCCTGGTCGGCGAGGAGATGCAGTTCAGCCTGCACCGCATCGGCGTGGCCGCCTGGGCCTGGAGCGACGTGCACGAGGGGCTGGCCAGCGCGGCGCTGCTCGGCGTCGGCGACGTCGCGCTCGGCATCTCGCACACCGGGCAGACCCGGGAGACCATCGAGATGCTCGCCGAGGCCGGCAGCCGGGGCGCGACCACCGTGGCGCTGACCGGCTTCCCGCGCTCGCCGCTGGCCGAGCTGGCCGACATCGTGCTGGTCACCGCCAGCCAGGCCACCACCTTCCGGCCGGACGCGCTCTCGGCCCGGCACCCGCAGCTCGTCGTGCTCGACCTGCTCTACATCGCCGTGGCGCAGCGCACCCACGACCGCGCCCACGCGGCCTTCCGGCGTACCGCCCAGGCCGTCGACGGGCACAAGGCCGCGAAGGGGGCCGCCTCATGATCAGCGCACAGGGGTACGCCGAGGCGGTCCGCCCGGTGCTCGACCGGGTGGTCGACTCGCAGACCGAGGCGATCGGACGGGCCGCCGACCTGATCGTGGCCAGCCTGCGGGCCGGCGGGGTGCTCCAGGCCTTCGGCGCCGGGCACTCCGAGGCGTTCGCCGCCGAGCTCGTCGCCCGGGCCGGCGGGCTGGTCCCCACCAACCGGCTCTCCCTGCACGACCTGGTGCTGCACGGCGACGCGCCCCGCGACCTGCTCGCCGACCCGAAGCTGGAGCGCGACCCGGCCGTCGCCCACCAGCTGTACGCCCTCGCGGACCCGCATCCGGCCGACGTCTTCGTGGTCGCCTCCCAGTCCGGCATCAACGGCTCGGTCGTCGAGCTGGCGCTGCTGGTCAAGTCGGGCGGCCACCCCCTGATCGCGGTCACCTCGGTCGCCCACACCGCACGGGTGGCCCCGCGCCACCCGTCCGGCCACCGGCTCGCCGATCTCGCCGACGTCGTGCTGGACAACGGCGCGCCGTACGGCGACGCACTGCTGCCGCTCGAGGGCGGCGGCGCGGTCTGTGCGGTCTCCTCGGTCACCACTGCGCTGTTGGCGCAGCTGTTGACCGCGGAGGTCGTACGACGGTTCCACCAGGCCGGAGAGGTACCCCCTATCTACCTCTCCGCCAACGTCCCCGGCGGGGACGAGCACAACCTCGCCCTCGAGTCGCGGTACGCCGGGCGTCTCCGGCGAACCGCCTGACCCGACACACAAGGAGAGACGACGATGTCGATTACCCCCGAAAACCCCGGCGACCTCAGCCGCCGGACCCTGCTGCGGCGGGCCGCCGCGGCGGGCCTTCTGGTCACCCCGGCCGCCGGCCTGCTCAGCGCCTGCGCCGGCAGCGAGCCGGAGAAGTCCGACAACGGCGGCACGGCGAAGAGCAAGGACAACCCGTTCGGCGTGAAGGACGGCAGTGCCGTCAAGGTGGTCGTCTTCAACGGCGGCCTCGGCGACCAGTGGGCCAAGGAGGACAAGGTCCTCTTCAACGCCAAGCACCCGAACATCACGGTCAACATGTCTTCCACCCAGAAGATCAAGACCGAAGAGCAGCCGAAGATGGCGACGCAGCCGAGTGACCTGGTCATGAACTCGGGCGCCGACATGATGGACCGCAGCACGCTGATCAACGAGGGTGCCATCGAGCCGCTCGACGACCTGCTCACCGCACCCGCCTGGGACAGCGAGGGCACCGTGGCGGACTCGCTCCTGCCGGGCACGGTCGGCGACGGCACCCAGAACGGCAAATTCTACGTCGTGAACGTGGCGTACACGGTGTGGGGCAACTGGTACAACGCAGCGCTGTTCAAGAAGGAGGGTTGGCAGGCGCCGACCACCTGGGAAGAGTTCTTCGCCCTGGCCCCGAAGATCAAGGCCAAGGGCATGGCACCGTACGTGCACGACGCCGTGCACGGCTACTACCCGCGCTGGGCGCTCATGGCCAGCATCTGGAAGACCGCCGGCAAGCAGGTCGTCATCGACATCGACAACCTGAAGGAGAACGCCTGGAAGGCCGACGGCGTGCTCAAGGCGCTGGAGCCGTGGGAGAAGCTGGTCAAGGACCGGCTGCTCCTGCCGGGCAAGCTCGACCACACCCAGTCGCAGCAGGCCTGGCTCGACGGCAAGGCGGCGTTCATCCAGGTCGGCACCTGGCTGAAGAACGAGATGTCCGCCACCATCCCGCCGGGCTTCGAGATGACCCTGTCGGACTACTGGCACAACGCCGACGACAAGGCGCCGAAGGACGTGTTCGCCGCGTCGGGCGAGGGCTTCGTCGTGCCGAGCAAGGCCCCGAACAAGGAGGCCGCCAAGGAGTTCCTGCGGGCGATGCTGTCGAAGGCCGGCTCCGCCAAGTTCGCCGAGCTGACCAAGTCGCTGGCCTCCACCAAGGGCTCCGGCGACAACGTGCAGGACACCGCGCTCTCCAGCGCCAACACGCTGATGAAGAACGGTGGCAGCGAGCTGATCTCGGTCAAGTTCCAGGACTTCTACGCCGACCTGGACAAGGAGAGCCAGAACCTCTCCGAGGAGCTCATGGCCGGCCGACTCACCGCGCAGCAGTTCGTTGACAAGATGCAGGCGGCCGCCGACAAGGTCGCCAAGGACTCGTCGATCAAGAAGCAGACCCGCACCGCCTGATCCCACGGAGAGAGTTGAGTCCAATGCGGCACGGAGTCGCGCGTTTCGTCACGGGCTTCCTGGCCCTGCCCGTCGCGCTGTACCTGTTCTACGTGGTGTGGCCGTTCGCGCAGGCGGCGGGATACTCGCTGACCGACTGGGGTGGGTATTCGGATTCGCAGCGCTTCGTCGGGCTGGACAACTACGTCCGGCTGCTCTCCGACGAGCTGATCCGGAAGGCGTTCTGGCACAACGTCTTCTTCCTGGTCACCGTGCCGCTGTTCACCATCGCGCTGGCCCTGTTCCTCGCGTTCCTGCTCAACGTGGGCGGACGCGAGGACAGGGCCGGCATCCGCGGGGTGTTCGGCTCCGCCGTCTACAAAGTCATCTTCTTCTTCCCGCAGGTGCTGTCGCTGGTGGTCATCGCCGTCATGTGGCAGCAGATCTACCGGTCCGACCAGCAGGGCCTGATCAACGGCCTGCTGACCAAGGTCGGCCTGGTCGACCCGCAGAACCCGATCGCCTTCACCGCCGACCCGGAGCCGTTCCTCGGCATCCCCGCGGTGCTCTGGTGGCTGCTGCTCATCGCGGTCTGGAGCGGTGCCGGCTTCTACATGGTGCTCTTCTCCGCGGCGATGCAGTCGATCCCGAAGGACATCTACGAGGCGGCCCTCCTCGACGGCGCCGGCCGCTTCCACACCTTCTTCCGGGTCACCCTGCCCCTGCTCCGGGACACCATCTCGGTCGCCTGGGTCTACCTGGGCTTCATCGCCCTGGACATGTACGCCCTGGTCTTCGTCATGACGCCGAGCCAGGGCGGCCCGAACCACGCCAGCGAGATCTTCGCTTCGGTGATCCAGTTCAACGCGTTCCAGAAGGGCCAGTTCGGCTATGCCTGCGCGATCGCCGTGGCGCTGGCCATCTTCACCATCCTGCTGGCCGCCCTCCAGCTGAGGATTACCCGCCGTGAGCGGATCGAGTTCTGAGGAGGCCTGGACGATGAGCACGGTGACCCACACCTCCGGCCAGCCGCGACCCGATGCGGTGCCGCCGGCCGGTCCGGCAGCGAGCCGACGGGCGGAAGCCGCCGCCAAGAGCGTCGGCGGCCGGATATTCAACGGCTTCTCGCACCTGTTCCTCGCGGTCTGGGCGATCATGGTGATCTACCCGCTGCTCTGGGTGGTGATGTCCGCACTCAAGACCGACTCCGAGGTGATCCGCGAGCCGCTGTCGCTGTTCCCCAAGTCGCTGCAGTGGGACAACTTCGCCCGGGCCTGGACGGCCGGGATCGACAGCTTCTTCCTGAACACGCTGCTGGTGCTCGTCTTCAGCGTGACCCTGACGATGCTGCTGGGCTCGATGGCGGCGTACGCGCTGGCCCGCTACGAGTTCCGGGGCAACCGGCTGATCTACTGGATGTTTCTGTCCGGGCTGACCCTGCCGATCTACCTCGCCGCGGTGCCACTGTTCAAGGGCGTCTACAACATGAACGTGGTGTTCCCGCTGCTCGGCCCGAACAAGCACCTTACGCTGATCCTGGTCTATGTGGCCTGGTCGCTGTCGTTCACCGTCTTCTTCATGCATTCGTTCTTCCGGACGCTGCCTAACTCGATCGCCGAGGCGGCCCAGGTCGACGGGGCCTCGCACACCCGGACCTTCTTCAGCGTCATGCTGCCGATGGCCAAGCCGGGCCTGATCAGCATCGGCATCTTCAACGTCCTCGGCCAGTGGAACCAGTGGTACCTGCCGACCCTGCTCATGCAATCGGTCGCCGGCGAGCCGAAGCACCAGGTGATCGCCCAGGGGCTCATCGAGCTCTCGGTCAACCAGGGCTACAAGTCCGACTGGTCCGGCCTGTTCGCCGGCGTCACCATGGCGATGCTGCCGGTGCTCATCGTCTACATCGTCTTCCAGCGCCAGGTCCAGTCCGGCCTCACCGCCGGCGTCAGCAAGTAACCCCCCACCTCCGGTCTCGACGCACTTTCACGGAAAGAGTGGCTATCCCGCCGCGGATAGCCACTCTTTCCGTGAAAAAGGGGGCCTGGTGCCGGGGTGAGCGGTCAGGGGTGCCAGGAGCGCCAGAGCGCGGCGTAGGCGCCGTCGGCGCGGACCAGGTCGTGGTGGCTGCCGATCTCGGTGATCCGGCCGTCGGACAGCACGGCGACCCGGTCGGCGTCGTGCGCGGTGTTGAGCCGATGCGCGATCGCGATGACGGTGCGCCCGGTGAGCACGGCCGCGAGGGCCCGCTCGGTACGCCGGGCGGTGGTCGGATCGAGGGCGGCGGTCGCCTCGTCGAGGATCAGCGTGTGCGGGTCGGCGAGCACCAGCCGCGCGAGGGCGAGCTGCTGGGCCTCGGCCGCGCCGAGTTGCCGGGCCCCGTCGCCGAGCGCGGTGTCCAGGCCGTCGGGGAGCGCGGCGTACCAGTCGGCGCCGACGCTGCGCAGCGCGGAGCGCATCTGCTCGTCGGTGGCGTCCGGCGCGGCGAAGGCGAGGTTGTCGCGTACCGAGCCGATGAAGACGTGGTGTTCCTGGGTCACCAGGGCGATCCGGCGGCGGCGCTCGGCCGGGTCGAGGTCGGTGACCGGGCAGCCGCCGATGCTGACCACGCCCTGCCGGGGCGCGTCGATCCCGGCCAGCAGCCGGGCCAGGGTGGACTTCCCGGCCCCCGACGGGCCGACGACGGCCAGCCGCTCGCCGGGCCGGACCTCCAGGTCGATGCCGTGCAGCACGTCGTGGCCGGCGGCGTAGGAGAAGCGGGCCCCGCGGACGACGAGTCGCTCGTCGCGGGGGGTGCGCGCGCTGCCGGGCGCCTCCGGCGGCACCAGGCCGACACCGAGCACCCGGGCGAACGAGGCGAAGCCCCGCTGCGCCTGCTCCGTCCAGAGCAGGAGCCGGTCCAGCGGTTCGACGGCCTGTTGCAGGTAGAGCGCGGCGGCGATCACCGCACCCAGCGAGACGTCCCCCCGGGCGAGCAGGTACCCGCCGACGAGCAGCGCCGCGGCGACCGGCAGCGGATAGCTGGCCTCCACCACGCTGAAGAAGACCGTCCGCAGCCCGAGCGTCGCCCGCCGCGCGGCCCACAGTCGGGCGATCCGTGCGGTGCCGCGGCCGATCCGCTCGTCGGCGAGCCGGAACGCCTCGATGGTCCGGGCGCCCTCGGCGGTGCTGGTCAGCGTCTCGGTCAGCGCGGCGGCGGCCGCGCCCTCGGCCAGGTAGGCGGGGCTGGCCCGCCGCAGGTACCAGCGGAGCGCCGCGCCGATCGACGGCAGCCCGGCCAGCGCCGCCAGGCCGAGCAGCGGGTGCAGCAGGAAGACCGCCCCGAACAGCAGCGCCAGCTGCACCGAGGCGATCACCATGGTGGGCACCACGTCGCGGACGGTGGTGCCGACGGTGGACACGTCGACCGAGCTGCGGGTGGCCAGTTCCCCGGAGCCGGCCCGCTCGACGACGGAGACGGGCAGCTCGAGCGTGCGGTGGACGAAGTCCTCGCGCAGCTCCGCCACGGCCCGCTCCCCGAAGCGGTGGCCCGCGTACTGGGCGTACCGGGAGAGCACCGCCTGCACCAGGACCGCCCCGCCGATGGCCAGCGCCAGCCGGTCGACGGTGGCCACCCCGGCACCTCCGGTGACCCGGTCGACGATGCGGCCCAGCAGCCACGGCGGGGCGAGCCCGGCGACCGCGGCGGCGCTGTGCAGCGCCAGCACGCCCACGACGGCGCGCCGGTGCCGGCCGATCAGGTCGCGCAGCGCCCGGCGGACGGCGCCGCGGTCGGCCACCGGCAGTCGGCTCACCGGAGGGCTCCCTCGGCGTCGGTGGGCCGGTCGACGTCCGGGTCGGCGCTGTCCCGGGCCACCAGCCGCCGGTAGCCGGGATCCCGGTCGAGCAGGTCGGCGTGGCCGCCGGTGCCGACGATCCGGCCCCCCTGCAGGTGGGCGACCGTGTCGGCCCGGCCGAGCAGCAGCGGCGACGTGGCCAGCACGAGGGTGGTCCGCCCGGCCCGCGCGGCCCGCAGCCGCTCGGCGATCCGCGCCTCGGTGTGCGCGTCCACGGCGGACGTCGGGTCGACGAGGATGAGCACCTCCGGCTCGGCGAGCAGCGCCCGGGCCAGGCGCACCCGTTGGCGCTGGCCGCCGGAGAGCGTACGGGCCCGGGCGTCGAGCGGGGTGTCGAGCCCGTCCGGCAGCGCCTCGGCGACGTCCTCGGCGGACGCGACGCGCAGCGCCGCCACCACCCGCTCGTCGTCGGTCCCCGGCCCGCCCCGGTCGTCCTCGCCCGGTCGGGGGCGCAGGACGTCGCGCAGCGCCCCGGCGAACAGGTACGAGTCGTGGTCGGCGACCAGGATCCGGGCGCGGACCTCGTCCAGCCCGATCCCGGTCAGCGGCACGCCACCCCAGCTGACGTCGGAGGCGACGTACCGGCCGAGCCGGTCGGCGAGCGCCAGCGCCTCGGCCGGGTCGTCCGCGGCGACCCCGGTCAGCCGGCCGGCGCGCACGGTCAGCCCGGTCACCGGATCGTGCAGGTCGGCGGGACCACCGGGCGCGGGCACCGCCTCACGCCGGCGGGCCGCCGGCACCCGACCCCGCTCACCGGGCGGGGTCCGGGGACCGCCGACGTCGTCCGGGACCAGGTCGAGCAGGGCGACGATCCGGCGGGCGGCAACCCGGCCGCGGATGAGTTCGTGGCTGCCCTCCAGCAGGAACCAGACCGGTACGACGAGGGTCGCCACGTATCCGTAGACGGCGACCAGCTCGCCGATGCTGATCTCGCCGGTGACCACCATCCGGGCCGCCAGCCACACCACCGCGGTGAGGAACAGCCCGGGGATGGCGGCCGTGGCCGCGTCGATCCAGCTGCTGACGGCGCCGACCCGGTAGCCCTCGGCGAGCAGGTCCCGGGAGCGGGCGGCGTACCGGCGGGCGAACAGGTCCCGGCCGCCGACCCCGGCGAGGACGCGCAGCCCGGCGACGATGTCGCCGGAGCGGGCGGTGAGGGCGCCCTGCTGCTGCCGGTAGACCGACTCCGCGCGGTCGAGGCGGCGCAGCATGGGCCCGACCACCAGCCCGACCGCCGGCACGCCCACCAGCACGCAGAGGGCGAGGAAGGGGGAGATCGACCAGAGCACCACGGCGATGACCGCGTAGGCGACGACCGCGCCCACCCCCGGGCCGGTCAGCGTCAGCACCTGCGCCGTCCAGTCGATGTCGGAGCCGCCGACGGTGGCCACCTCGCCCGCGGCGACCCGGCGCGGCAGCACCGCGCCGATCCGGGACAGCTGTCGCAGCACGACGGCGGCCGAGCGGGCCTTGGCGTCCTCCCGGATGAAGGTCATCGTGCGGTGCCGCATGATGCCCAGGTAGGACAGGCCCACCCCCGCGACGACGATCGCCGCGACCCAGAGCCACAGGGCGCGGTTGTCGTGGGCGCGCAACCCGTCGTCGACCGCGCGGGCGACCAGCCAGGGCTGCACCGACAGCCCGATCATCCAGGCCGTGCCGAGCAGGCTGCCGCGCAGCACCCGCCAGGGCTGGCAGCGGACCAGCCACCACATGTAGCGCAACGGCCCCCTGGTGTCCGGAGTGCCAGGCTCGGAATGAGGAATCTGCGGGGGCACCCGCCCACGCTACCGACTGCGCCGATGATCCACTGACCCGTCCGTCGGCTTCCCGGCCAGCATCGCCGGCCCTCTCCGGCCGGCCGGGGGCGGGGCTCGCCGAGGGCCGGGGGCAGCGGTGCGGGCGTGCGGATCGGTCGGTGTCACACGGGCGAGGCAGAATCGCATCCGTGCTGGTGGCGGTGGTGGCGGACGAGCGGGGCGGGGGAGTCCTCCAGCCCCTCGACGCCCATGGGCGTCCCGCCGGCGCGGCCGGCGCCGTCGCCGACCTCGCCGCCGCGATCGCCGCCCGGGAGGCCGCCGAGCACCCGCGCTGGGTCTGGGCCTCGGGTGTCGCGCTCTATCCGGCGCTGCTGCGCGCCGGGGTGCGGGTGGAGCGCTGCCACGACGTCGAGCTGACCGAGGCCCTGCTGCTCGGCCACGCCGGCCGCTGGGGCGAGCCGCGCTCGCTCGCCGCCGCGCACGCCCGGCTCACCGGGGCCGCCGTGCCGCCCGACCCGCCGCCCCGGGCGCCCGCGCCGCCCGGGCACGGCCAGGGCGCACTCTTCGACGCCGTCCCCGGGCCGCCGGGCCCGGGCATCGACGCCCTGGTCGAGGTGTACGCCGACCAGCTCGCCCGGATCGCGGCCACGCAGCACCCGGGCCGGTTCCGGCTGCTGGTCGCCGCCGAGTCGGCCGGCGCGCTGATCGCGGTGGAGATGGGCGCCGCCGGCCTGCCCTGGCGCGTCGACGTGCACGACGCGATCCTCGACGAGCTGCTCGGCGAGGCGTCCCCGGTCGGCGGGCCGCCCCGCCGGCTCGCCGAGCTGGCCGCCCGGATCGCCGACGCCTTCGGCGTACGTCAGGTGCACGCGGACTCCCCGGCGGAGCTGCTGCGGGCCTTCGCCCGGGCCGGGGTGGAGCTGCCCAACACCCGGGCCTGGGTGCTGCGCGGCGTCGACCATCCGGCGGTGCCGCTGGTCCTGGAATACAAGGAGCTCTACCGGATCTGGACGGCGCACGGCCGGGCCTGGCGGGACGCCTGGGTCCGGGACGGCCGCTTCCAGCCGGAGTACGTCCCCGGCGGGGTGGTCTCCGGCCGGTGGGCCACCCGGGGTGGTGGCGCGTTGCAGATCCCCAAGGTGATCCGGCGGGCGGTGGTGGCCGATCCGGGCTGGCGGTTGGTGGTCGCCGACGCCGGCCAGCTGGAGCCCCGGGTGCTCGCGGCGGTCTCCGGCGACGCCCGGCTCGCCGCGGCCGGCGGGGCGGGCGACCTCTACGCGGCCCTGGCCCAGGACTCCTTCGCCGGTGACCGGGCCCGGGCCAAGGTGGCCCTGCTCGGCGCGATGTACGGCCAGACCGGCGGGTCGGCCGTGCCCGCGCTGGCGGTGCTCAAGCGCAGCTACCCGACCGCGTTCGGCTACGTGGAGGCGGCGGCCCGCACCGGCGAGGCGGGCGGCCTGGTCCGCTCCTGGCTCGGGCGCACCTGCCCGCCCGGCACGGCGGGGTTCGTCGACGGCGACGACGCGGCCGTCGACCCGGACGCCGGCGCCGACCCGCAGTCCCCGCGCGCCCGGGCGGCCCGGTCCCGGGGGCGGTTCACCCGCAACTTCGTCATCCAGGCCACCGCCGCCGAGTGGGCCTCGACGCTGCTCGCCACGCTCCGCGGCGAGCTGGCCGGCACCGCCGCCGAGCTGGTGTTCTTTCAGCACGACGAGGTGATGGTGCACTGCCCGGCCGAGCAGGCCGAGGCGGTCGCCGCGGCGGTCGGCCGGTCCGGCGAGCGGGCGTCGGCGCTGCTGTTCGGAGACACTCCGGTCCGGTTCCCGCTGGATCTGTCCATCGTCGACTGCTACGCCGACGCGGCATAGCGCACAATTTTCCCATTTGCCCCGCTACCCGGCGCCGGGGGCGCTCGTTGGGTCCGGTGTGCGCAACGGGCCGGGCAGCTCTGCTCGGTCCGTCTTCACGACGGAGGTGGCGCAGCTGAACCGGATCGCAGGGATGATCATCGCAGCGGGCGGGGGACGCCGGATCGGCGGACCCGAGGCGCTCCTGCACCAGGGTGGCACGCCCCTGGTGAACCAGATGATCGACACGATGACCGAGGCGGGCTGCGAGCAGATCGTGGTGGTCCTGGGCGCGGCCGCCGACCAGGTGCGGGAGACCGCCGACCTGAGCCGCGTCACGGTGGTGGTCAACCGTGCCTGGGGCACCGGGGTCGGCTCCTCGATCCGTGCCGGCCTGGCCGCGCTCACCGACGAGGAGGTCGAGGCGGTGGTGGTCGTCCCGGTGGACATGCCGGGCCTCACGCCCGCCGCGGTACGCCGGGTGGCCGCGCTGCCGTACCCGGACGTGCTGGTCTGCGCCACCTACGACGGGCTCCGCGGCTACCCGATGCTCTTCGGCCGCCGGCACTGGTCCGGCATCGCGACCCTGGCCAGCGCCGACGTCGGCGCCCGGCCGTACCTGCTGGCGCACAAGGACCAGATCGTCGACATCGCGTGCGACTCGGTGGCCGACGGCAGCCGGGTCGACACCCCGGAGCTGATGGCGCTCTACGGCCTGACCGTCCCGCCGCAGCGCGTCGGCGTCTGAGCCAGCCTCGGCAACCGGCACGCCACCCGCTGCGCTACGGTTCGCCGCACGAGACGCCCCTTCGGTGGGCGCGCGGCGCGGGGGAGGTGCGGTCGATGGTCGCTGCGGTGGGCCGGCACATCGCCGGGGCGGTGGTCGCCTGGGTCGTGTTCACCGTCGAAGGTCTGGCCTGCTACCTCCTGCTGCTCGGCTACGCCCTGGTGACCGACGCTGGCGCCGGTGGCCCGCTGGCCGGGCCGGTGATGGTGCTGGTGGCCGCGCTGGCCGGCCTGGTCGTGGTGCCGCTGGTCGTCGTGCCGGCCGGGGTGGTCGCCGAGCTGACCGGGCGCCGTCGCGGCGGCCTGGCCGGGACGCTGGCCGCCGCCGGCGTGGCCGGCGTACTCACCCTGCTCGCCGTCGTCGGTGTCGCACTCGTGGACCGCGGCTCACCGCTGGGCTTCGCGGTGGCCTGCGCCGTGGGGGTGCTGCTGGTGCTCCCGCCGACCCTGACGCACGTCGGCATCGTGCGGGGCGCCCGGGAGGTGCCCCGACTGCTGGCCCGGCTCCGCCGGACCGGGGCGGCCGGCACCGAGCCGCCGCCGGTCGCCACGCGCTGACGCCTCCGCGCCCCGCCGGTCCACTCGCCGGATAAGCGCCGCCTCAGCGATCCGGAGTGGATCACAAGACGGGTGGCACCATCGTTCGGTCCAGGTCGAACAGGGCGGCGGCGCCGTCCCAGCACACCGCGCGCAACCAGTCGTCGCCTAGGTCGAGCCGGGCCAGCCCGGCCAGTTGCTCGGCGTACGGGTAGGGGATGTTCGGGAAGTCGCTGCCCAGCAGCACCTTGCCGGCCAGCCCCAGCTCGCGCAGCCGGGGCAGCTCACCGGCGGGGAAGGGCACGAACCGGTCGAAGAACGGGGTGAACGCCATGGTGGTGTCGAGCCGCACCCGCTCGTACCGCTCGGCGAGGTCGAGGAACGCGGCGTAGTCGGGCGCGCCCAGGTGGGCCACGATCGCGCTCAGCCGCGGATGCCGGGCCAGCAGGGCCGCGAAGCCCGCCGGCCCGGTGTGCGTGGTGCCGACCGGGGCGTGCCCGGCGTGCACCACCACCGGCACGGCCGCGTCGGCGAGCAGCCCCCACACCTTGTCCAGCGCCGGGTCGGTCGGTGCGAACCCGCCGACCTGGACGTGCACCTTGAACACCCGGGCGCCGCCGTCCAGCGCCTCGGCGACGTACCGGGGCGCGTCCGGCTCGGGGAAGAAGGTCGCCGAGGGCAGGCACTCCGGCGTGGCCCGGGCGAAGTCCAGCGTCCACCGGTTCAGCTCCGTCGCCATGCCGGGCCGGTGCGGGTACGCCAGCGCGCTGAACGCCCGTACGCCCATCCGCCGCAGGTGCGCCACCCGGTCGTCGTCGCTCCACCGGTACCGGATCGGCCACTCGGTGCCCACCAGCGGCCCGGCCGCGTCGAAGTACGCCCACACCCGGCGCAGCAGCCGGGGCGGCAGGAAGTGCACGTGCACGTCGGCCAACCCGGGAATGCCCAGGTGCCGGCAGAACGCCGGGACATCGTCGTCGTCGGCCGGCACCGGCCCGCTGGTGGTCACACCTCGATATTGAACCGGTGCAGCACCGACGGCGCCACCAGCCCGACCGCGGCGAGCACGGAGAGCACGGTCAGCGCGGCGCGCAGCACGATCACCTCGGCCTTGCTGCCGGTCCGCAGCGCGATGCCGTTCGGCAGGCCGACCATCAGCCACATCCGCCGTTTGATCGGGATGGGCCAGAGGATCGGCACCCCGGCCTTGGTGATCATGTCGCCGAGGATGTGCACGAAACAGCCCACCCCGACGGCCAGGCCGATCATCGGATAGCCCCGGTCGCCGGGCAGGTTGGCGAAGGTGAACCAGGCGGCGGCGGCCGAGGCCAGCGTGACGATGACCCAGCCGGCGCGCTCGGCCCACTCGTCGAAGAGCCCGCGCAGGGCCAGACCGATCATGAAGAACAGGATGCTCACCACGGCCCACTTGCCGTACGCCGCGCAGAGCGCGGTGGTGCCCCAGCCGACGAGGGCGGTGAACGGCAGGGTGTGGGTCAGCGTCCGGTGGCCGTTGTTGCGGCGTGGGTCCCGGCTCAGCTTGGTGGCGTAGTAGACGCCGAGCGAGATCTTCTCCATCACCTCGGCGATGAAGAGCGAGAAGACCCCGAAGGTGCGGGCCACCGTCGCGCCACCCTGGTTGCGGGTGACCTTGCCGGAGAGGTCGAGGTCGGGGAAGAGCGCCCCGCCGGCGCAGACCGCGGTGCCGACGGCCAGCGCCAGCGGCGACTGGTGGTAGTCGGCGAACTGGTCCAGCGCCCACGAGCCGGTCAGCCACACCGCCGCGCCGGACAGCGCGTGGGACGGTCCCATCATGTCGCGTCGCCCTCCCCAGGTTCTTGATCGACAAAGCTACGCCACTGTGTCAGAGCCCCCGCCGACGGGGCAATCACCCGGACGGTCCACAGGGGAGGGCGTCAGGCGGCGGGCCGGAAGCTCTGCCGGATCATCAGGAAGTATGTCGCGTTGACCTGCCAGTCGAACTCTTCTGTCAACCATGAGACGGTGTAGGCCCGGCCCGCCGCGACCGCCACGATCAACCGGGCGGTGTGCACCTGCACGCCCGCGGCGTTGAGCCAGGAGCACTCCCACAGCGCCCCGCCCCGGAACATGTCCAGCCGGGAGATGTCGACCCGGCGGTAGCCGGGCAGCGCCCCGTCGCCGGTCAACCGTCGCTCCTCGGCCCGCCAGTGGGCGACCGGGTCCGCCGGCGCGACGCCGGGGGCCACGCTGAGCACCCGTCCGCCGCCCGGCTCCCGGAAGCAGGTCACCGGGCCGTCGGTGAAGCGCAGCCAGCGGGCCGGGGCGGCGATCCGGAAGCCGGTCGCGTCCTCGTACCAGGTCCACCCCGCAACCAGCGCGGGCTCGCCGGTCGGCGGTGGCACGGAGGGGACCGGGGTGGCGTCCGCCGGGGCGGGCGTGCCGCAGGGAAAGGCGACGGGCCGGACGGCGGTCGCGCCCCCGCCGCCGCCGGGGGAGGGCGACGCCCGGTCGCCGCCGCCGCGCAGCGCCGCCGCGACCCCGGCGGCGACCAGCAGCGTGCTCGCCACGGCCACCGCGACCAGCCCCTGCCGCCGACGGCGCGCGCCGCCCCGGCGCGGCGGGACGACCGGGGCCGGTACGGCGGCGGCCCACGGCACGACGGCGTCCCCCGGTGCCGGGCCCGCCGCCCGCTCGCCGTCCCCGACCGGCGTGTCCGTCGGCGTCGGTGCGTCGCCCGCCGCCGGCCGGCCGGCGGCCCACGACCCGGGCAGCGCGGCGGCCGGGACGCCCCCCGGCCGCGTCCGGGCGTCCGGAGCGGCGGGGCGGGTGTCGTGGGACGCCGGCCGGTCGATCGCCTCGGGGCGCCGGCCCGCCGGCGGCGACCCGGCGTCGGCGGCGGCGAGCGCCGCCCGCAGCAGCCGTTCGGCCTCGACCGCGGTTAGCCGCCGCCACGGGTCGCGCTGCAACAGCCCCTCCAGCGCCGGCCGGAGCGGCCCGGCCCGGCGGACCGGGTCGGGCGGCTCGGTGGCCAGCGCGCTCAGCGTCGCCATCGCGGTGGGCCGGGCGTACGGGGACTGGCCCTCCACGGCCGCGTACAACGTCGCGCCCAGCGACCACAGGTCGGTGCGCGAGTCGGAGACGCCCTCCCGGGCCCGTTCCGGGGCGACGAACTGCGGTGAGCCGAGCACCAGGCCCGGGCCGGTCATCAGGCCGTCGCCACCGTCGAAGGTGGCCAGCCCGAAGTCGGTGAGCATCACCCGCCCGTCGTCGGCGACCAGCACGTTGTGCGGCTTGACGTCGCGGTGCAGCACCCCGGCGGTGTGCGCGGCGCGCAGCGCGGCCAGCACCGCCAGCCCGATCCCCGCGACCCGCCGCGGCTCCAGCGGTCCATCGGTGGTGAGGATCTGCTGGACCGAGCGGGACGGCACGTACTCCATCACGATCCACGGGCTGTCCCGGTCGTGCACCACGTCGTAGAGCCGGACCACGTTGGGGTGGTTCAGTCGGGCCGCGGTGCGCGCCTCGCGCAGCGTCCGCAGTCGCAGCTCGTCCCGTTCGGCCTCGTCGAGCCAGTTGGGCGGGACGACCTCCTTGACCGCGACGTCCCGGTGCAGCATCTCGTCGCGGGCCAGCCAGACCCGGCCCATCCCGCCGCTGCCGACCAGGTCGAGCAGCCGGTACCGCCCGGCGACCAGCAGTTGCTGCACGACGTTCCCCCTCGGCTACCCCGATACACGATATCCAGCGGCCTGCGGTTTCTCATCCACAGCGCGGTCCGGTCCGGGGGTGCCGTCAGGTCGGCGAGACCACCTCGGTGACCCGGCCGTTGAAGCTCTGGCGCACCACGGTTAACTGCCCGGTCGCCGCGGCCCAGTCGTCGTCCGCCGTGCTCCAGCCGAGCAGCCACCCGCCGGTGTCGTCGCCGGGCAGCAGCCGCAGCGCGTGCTGCCGCTCGCCGAACGGGGCCGTCCAGCGGCACTCCCACTGCGCGCCCCGGCCGCCGGCCGTGCCGATCCGCACCTTGGCGTAGTTCGGCAGCGTGCCGGCGTCGACCAGCCGGCGCTCCTCGGACCGCAGCCAGGCGACCGGGTCGGGGTGCTCGGCGGTGACCGGCTCCACGCTGAGCGTGCGTCGACTGGACGGGTCCCGGAAGCAGGCGACCCCGTTGTGGGTGAACCGGAGCCAGCCGACGGGCACCGTGACCCGCCAGCCCTCCTGCACGTACCAGGTCCAGCCGGCCGGCGGGCGGAAGCCGCCGTCGGCGGTGCCGGGCCGGGCGACGATCGGCTCGCCGACCGGGTGGGGCCGCAGGCAGGGGAAGGGCGGGGGGTTCGGCGGAGGGCCGCCGTCCGGGGGCGGCGGTCGGTCCGGTTCCCGGCCGTACGGTCGGTCCGGCCCGCCGTCCGCAGTGGAGGTGGATCCGCTGGGCGGCGTCGCGGTCGGCGAGCCGCCCGGCTGGTCGTCGACGATCGCGAAGGCGGTGCCGATCCCGGTGGCCGCCGCCACGCCCAGTGCCGTCACCACCAGCGCCACCCGGCGCGGGGTGAGCCGCAGCCAGCCCAGGACGCGCGCGAGCACGGCGCCGAGGTCGGCCCGCGCTGCCGGACGGTCGCCGGCCGTGGCGGCGGCCTGGCCGGTGCGGGCGGCGTGGGTGGCTGGGCGCTCCGCCTCCCCGGAGCCGGTCGCCCAGGGCGCAGGGTCGGCGGCCGCCGCCTCCCGGGCGGCGCGGGTGGCCCCGCGCTCCGCTTCGTCGGACCCGGCCGGACTCTCATCGGCGGTGGGCAGCGCGGCGCGGGAGCGGCCCGGCGTGGCGTACGGCGACGACAGTCCGCCGGACGGTCCCGTGCCGCCGCTGCCGGCTCCGGACCGGTCCGGCACGCCGGGCCAGGGCGGCGGTGGGGTGACGATGGCCGCCGAGCGGGCGCCGGGGCGCACCACGGCGGGCGGCTCGGTGGCCGGCGGGTGCGCGGCGGCCGCGATCAGCCGGTCGGCCTCGTCGTGGCGGATCCGCCGGCGTGGGTCCCGGCGCAGCAGCCCCTCCAGCGCCGGCCCGAGCGGGCCGGCGTGCGGCGCCGGGTCGGGCGGCTCGGTGGCCAGCGCCGCCAGGGTCGCCATCGCGGTGCTGCGGGCGTACGGCGAGCGCCCCTCGACGGCGGCGTGCAGGGTGGCGCCGAGCGACCACAGGTCGGCCTCCACGCTGGACACGCCCTCGGCGGCGCGTTCCGGGGCGACGAACTGCGGCGAGCCGAGGACCATCCCGGGCCGGGTCGTCAACCCGTCGCCACCGTCGAAGGTGGCCAGCCCGAAGTCGGTGAGCATCACCCGCCCGTCGTCGGCCATCAGCACGTTCTGCGGCTTGACGTCGCGGTGCAGCACCCCGGCGGTGTGCGCGGCGCGCAGCGCGGCCAGCAGCGCCCGCCCGATGCCGGCCGCGCGCACCGGATCGACCGGGCCGGTGTCCTCCAGGACGGCCTGCAACGTCCGGGAGGGGACGTACTCCATCACGATCCAGGGGCGGTCGTCGACCTGGACCACGTCGTAGACGCGGACCACGTTGGGGTGGTTGAGCCGGGCCGCGGTGCGCGCCTCGCGCAGCGTCCGCAGCCGCAGCTCGTCGCGCTCCGCCTCGGCCAGCCAGTGCGGCGGGACGACCTCCTTGACCGCCACCTCGCGGTGCAGGATCTCGTCCCGGGACCGCCAGACGCGGCCCATCCCGCCCCGGCCCACCAGTTCCACCAAGCGGTACCGGCCGGCGATCACTTCCTGCTGCACCGTTCTCCTCACCGTTGGCCGACGTACACCGTAGCCAATGGATCGGGGGAGACCTATCCGTCGTCGGGATCCGGTGGTTCAGCAGGCCGCCCCGTCCATCGCCAGCAGGTTGCCCTCCGGGATGGCGATCCGTGCTCGCCCGCCGGCCAGCAGCGCGGCGGCCCGCCGCGCCTGGAAGGTGCCGTGCTCGCGCTGGGCGGCGGCGTAGCTGCCCGCGGTGCGGGCCGCGATGGTCGCCCAGCCGTACCGCCGGCTGACCATGGTGCGGGCGCGGCGGGCCACCCGGCGGGCGAAGACCTCGTCCCGCAGGAGCTGGTCCACCGCGCCGGCGAGGGCGTCCGGGTCGCTGTGCGGGAAGGTCACCCCGGTGACACCGGGCTCGACGATCTCGGCCAGCCCGCCGGTGCTGGCGACCGCCAGCGGCGCGCCGGCCGCCGCGGCTTCGAGGGCCACCATGCCGAACGGCTCGTAGAGGCTCGGCACCACGGTCGCGTCGGTGGCGGCCAGCACCGCCGGGAGCTGGGTGGCGTCCATGAAGCCGGCGAAGCGGACGGTGTCGCCCAGGTCGAGCCGCCGCGTCTGGTCCACCAGTTCCTCCCGGTACGGCCCGTCGCCGGCGATCACCACCCGCAGCCCGGGGTGTCGCCGGCGCAGGTGCGGCACCGCGTGCACCAGGTGCTGGACGCCCTTCTCGTAGACCAGCCGGCCGGCGTAGCCGACCAGGGGGCCGTCCCCGGCGAACCGGGCGCGGGCCGAGGCGACCGCCCGGGGGCGGGCGTGCCAGGCCCGGTCGTCGACGCCGTTGGGCACCACGTCGACCCGCCCGGCCGGCACCTCGAAGAGCCGGGTGACCTGGTCGCGCATGTAACCCGAGCAGGCGATCACCCGGGCGGAGGCGTTGCTGAGCCAGTGCTCGACGCCGTGGATGGTGCGGTTCATCTCCGCCGGCAGCCAGCCCTGGTGCCGGCCGGCCTCGGTGGCGTGGATGGTGGTGACCAGGGGCAGGTCGAGGTGCTCGGCGAGGGTGATCGCGGTGTGCGCGACGAGCCAGTCGTGGGCGTGGACCACGTCGTACGAGCCGGACTCGGCGGCGCGCAGGGCGGCGCGGGTCAGGGTGTGGTTGAAGGCCATCGTCCAGGCCAGTAGGGAGCCGGTGGCCAGCGGGAAGGTCACCGGGTCCTCGGCGGCGCGCAGCACGCGCACGCCGTCGGCGTACTCCTCCAGGGGTGCGCCCTCGGCGTGCCGGGTGACGACGGTGACCTCGTGCCCGGCGGCGGCCAGGGCCACCGACAGTGCGTGCACGTGCCGGCCGAGTCCACCGACGAGCACGGGCGGGTATTCCCAGGAGAGGATCAGCACCCGTTGGTGCCGGGCGGGGTGGATGTCGATCACGTCGGCGTCAGGTGACATGAAGGCCCCCTTGGAGTTGTCGCCCGTACGTGCGGCGGAAGGCACCCCCCACCGGGGTGCCCGCCGTCTCGCCTGGGTTGGGGCCCATCCTGCCGCCCGCTGGATAACCAGCGGAGACGCCGTCGTTGCCGGTGTGTAACGCGTGCCTATCGTCGCCGGCGGACCCGCAGCAGTTCGGCCACCGACCACGCCTGGAACGGGCAGCCGGTGGCGGCGTGCGGCGGGGTGCCGTCGGCCGTCTCACTGACCGATCCCAGGCCATAATCGCCCAAATGGCCCTCAAGTCCGACTAAAAGGTCATCGGTGGGTAGACCGGCCTTGCGGTACGCGTCGACGAACGGTCCGATCAGCCACGGCCAGACGGTCCCCTGGTGGTAGGCGGTGTCCCGCTCGGCCGGCCCGCCCCGGTGCCGGGCGGCGAAGTCGGGGGAGTCGGGGGAGAGGCTGCGCGGGCCGAGCGGGGTGAACAGCCCGGCCGCCACCCGGTGCAGCACCGCCGGGTCCGGCTCCAGCGGGGCGTACGGCAGGGACCAGGCCAGTAGCTGGTTGGGGCGCAGCAGGTCGTCGTCGTGGTACGCCGCCCCGCCCAGCGGATAGGCCGGCGCCGGCGCGTCCACCACGTCGTGCAGCCAGCCGGCCGGCGACGGGAACCGCTTGCCGAACGCCTCCCGGGCCCGGGCGTGCAGCCGCCACAGCTCGGCCGCGTCCCGGCCGGCCAGCTCGGTCAGCTCGGCCAGGCCGGCCAGGCCGTTGACCCAGAGCGCGTTGACCTCGACCGGCTTGCCGGTGCGCGGCGTCACCGGCACTCCGTAGACCCGCGCGTCCATCCAGGTCAGCGCGGTGCCCGGGGTGCCGCCCTGGGTGAGCAGGCCGTCGGCCGGGTCGACCGCGATGCCGTACCGGGTGCCGGCCAGGTGCGCCTCGACCACCGCGTGCAGCGCCGGCAGCAGCTCGTCGCCCAGGTCGGTGTCGCCGGTGACCGTGACGTGCCGGCTCACCGCGTGCAGGAACCACAGCGTCGCGTCGACGGTGTTGTACTCCACCCGGCCGGTGTCGGCGGTGTTCGCCAGCATCCCCTCCGACAGCGTGGCCGCGTACGACCGCAGCAGCGCCCGCCCCTCGTCGGCCCGCCCGGTGCACAGGAACAGCCCCTCGTACGAGGTCATCGTGTCCCGCGACCAGGCCCCGAACCAGGGGTAGCCGGCCACCACGTCGGGCCCGGCGCCGGTGCGCACCACGAACGCGTCCGCGGCCAGGGTGAGGGTGGCCTCGACCGGGTCGGCCGGCTTCGCCGCCGCCACCACCGCCCGGTGCCGCCGCCGGGCCGCCGCGATCACCTCGGTCGCCGGGGGCGGCTGGTCGGCGAGGTCGCCGGCCCAGGCCAGCACCGACACCGTCTCGCCGGGGCGGTCCAGCGCGCCGGCGAAGCGGCCCGCGTACCAGAGGTCCTCCTCCGGGTGCAGCCCGCGCGCGGCCTCCTCGCGGTGGTGCACGCCGAGCCACCACTGCCCCGCGGGCGTCCAGTCCGGCCCGGCCAGCCGGAACGAGCCCTCCACCACCGCGCCGCCGTCGACCGGCTCCATCCGGGGCGCCGGGCCGTCCGCGCGGCGCTCGCCGTGCGCGTCCCGCCAGGTGCAGGCCGCCGCGAGCTCCAGCCGGACCGGGCCGCCGGCGATCAGCCGGTGCACCACCGCCACGCCGGAGCGGCCGTGGGTCATCGCCAGCTCCCGCTCGATCACCACGTCGCCGATCCGCCAGCGCCAGCGCGGCAGCCCGTCGACCAGCTCGAAGCGCTCCAGCAGCTCAAAGCCGCGCGGGTCGACCACGCCCGAGGACCACTCGTGCGCCCCGAGCCGTACCCGCGCCCCGGAGGGCAGGGTCACCGCCGGGTCGAGGCTCACCAGCCCCACCCGGCGGGATGCCGGCGTCTCGCCGGCCACCACCAGAAGGCCGTGGTAGCGCCGGGTGCGCAACCCGCTCGCCGTGCCCATCGCGTACCCGCCCAGGCCGTCGGTGACCAGCCACTCCCGGGTTGCCCCGCCGGCCAGTTCGCCGCAGACCTGCGGACCGAAACCGATCTCGATCAACTACTTTCCTCCTGCGGCCGCGAGGTGTGACGCGCCACGACGACAATGGCCCTTGTGGTGAAGTACCCCGGCGGCGTCGAAGATGTGCACGTGTTCACCGACAGGTCGCCCTCCGACGCACCGTCCCCCGACCCTGAGCGGCTCCGGCTGGCCCAGGCCGACGCCGGGGAGCAGGACTGGCGCGCATGGGGTCCCTATCTGTCCGAGCGGGCGTGGGGGACGGTACGGGAGGACTACAGCGAGCACGGTACGGCGTGGGACTACTTTCCCCACGACCACGCGCGGTCCAGAGCCTACCGGTGGAACGAGGACGGCATGGCGGGCGTCTGCGACGACCGGCAGACCTTCTGCTTCTCCCTCGCGCTCTGGAACGGCGTCGACCCGATCCTCAAGGAGCGGATGTTCGGCCTCGGCGGCGACGGCGGCAACCACGGCGAGGACGTCAAGGAGTACTGGTGGTACGAGGACTCCACGCCCACCCACTCCTGGATGCGCTGGCGCTACCACTACCCGCAGGCCGCCTTCCCGTACGACGAGCTGGTCGCGGTCAACGCGCTGCGCGCGCGGGACGAGACCGAGTACGAGCTGGTCGACACCGGAATCTTCGACGACGACCGGTACTGGGCGGTGACCGTCGACTACGCCAAGGCGTCCCCGACCGACATGTGCATCCTCGTCACGGTCGCCAACCGGGGTGACGAGGCGGCCACCCTGCACGTGCTGCCGCACCTGTTCTTCCGCAACACCTGGGCCTGGGGGCTGCCCGGCGCCGACCGGGTGCCCCGGCTGGCCGGTGAGGGCTCCCGGCTGGTCGGTGAGCACTGGGTGCTGGGCCAGGTCCTGCTGGAGGGCGACGGCGCGCCGACCCCGCTGCTCTGCGACAACGACACCAACGCCGAGCGGCTCTGGGGGCTGCCGGGGCGGTCGCCGTACCCGAAGGACGGCATCAACGACCACGTCGTGACCGGCGCCGCCACGGTCAACCCGGCGCGCGAGGGGACGAAGGGGGCGCTGCACTACGTCCTCGACGTGCCCGCCGGCGGCCAGCGGCAGATCCGGCTGCGGCTGACCCGCACCGCCCCGCCGCCCGGCACCGCCCCGCCGCCCCCGGCGGACCTGCGCGACGGCTTCGACGCGGTGCTCTGGGCCCGCCGGGCCGAGGCCAACCGGTTCTTCGCCGGGGTCATCCCGGCGGCGGCCAGTGCCGACGAGGCCCTGATCGCCCGGCAGGCCATCGCCGGGCTGATGTGGGGCAAGCAGTTCTACCACTTCGACGTCAAGCGGTGGCTGGAGGGCGATCCCGGCTCCGCGCCGCCGCCGGCCGGTCGCCGGCACGGGCGCAACAGCGCCTGGTGGCACATGAACAGCTTCGACGTGATCTCGATGCCCGACCCCTGGGAGTACCCCTGGTACGCCGCCTGGGACCTGGCCTTCCACTGCGTCAGCATCGCCCGGGTCGACCCGGGTTTCGCCAAGGACCAGCTGCTGCTCCTGCTCCGCGAGTGGTACCTGCACCCCAACGGGCAGATCCCGGCGTACGAGTGGGCGTTCGGCGACGTCAACCCGCCGGTGCACGCCTGGGCGGCGTTGAAGGTGTTCGAGATCGACGGCGGGCGCGACCACGAGTTCCTGGCCCGGGTGATGCACAAGCTGCTGCTCAACTTCACCTGGTGGGTCAACCGCAAGGACACCGGCGGCAACAACGTCTTCGAGGGCGGCTTCCTCGGGCTGGACAACGTCGGCCCGTTCGACCGGTCCGCCGCGCTGCCGGTGGCCGGGGTGCTGGAGCAGTCCGACGGCACCGGCTGGATGGCGATGTACGCGCTCAACCTGCTGGACATGGCCATCGTGCTGGCCGAGCACGACCACGCCTACGTCGACACCGCCACCAAGTTCTTCGAGCACTTCGCGTACATCGCGGCGGCCGCGTACTCGCAGGGGCTCTGGGACGACGAGGACGCCTTCTTCTACGACGTGCTCCGGCTGGCCGACGGCAGCCAGGTGCCGCTGCGGGTGCGTTCGGTGGTCGGCCTGCTGCCGCTGGCCGCCACCACCCGGCTCACCGCGCGCACCCTGCAACGCCTGCCCGAGCTGGGCGCCCGGCTGCGCTGGTTCCTCACCCACCGCCCCGAGTACGCCGACGTGATCGGCGCCCGCCGGCTCGGCCCGGACGGCCGCCAGCAGCGGCTGCTCTCCATGGTCGGCCCGGACCAGGTGGTCCGGCTGCTCGCCCGGATGCTGGACCCCGACGAGTTCCTCTCCGACTACGGCCTGCGCACGCTGAGCCGCGCCCATCTGGACAAGCCCTTCTCGGTGACCCTGGGCGGGCAGGAGTTCGCCGTCGGGTACGAGCCGGCCGAGTCGACCAGCGGCCTGTTCGGCGGCAACTCCAACTGGCGGGGCCCGATCTGGATGCCGACCAACTTCCTGCTGATCAGCGCGCTGCGCGACTACGCGGCGTTCTTCGGCGACGACCTCCAGGTGGAGTACCCGACCCGCTCCGGGCGCAAGTGCACCCTCGACGAGATCGCCGACGACCTGTCGGCCCGGCTGATCTCGCTGTTCACCCGGGACGACTGGGGGCGACGGCCGATCTACGGCGCCGCCCAGCTCTTCCAGACCCACCCCGACTGGCGGGACCTGATCTCCTTCCCCGAGTACTTCCACGGCGACAACGGCGCCGGCCTGGGGGCCTGGCACCAGACCGGGTGGACCGCGCTGGTCGCGGACCTCATCCTCACCCTGCGACGCTGATCGGCCGGGGGAGAGTCGCCAATCCGTCACCGGACGGTGACCAGAGGTGACCATCGCTAGCATCGACCGGGTGTCGCCCACCGACGGCCCGCACGCCGAGCCGGCCGAGTCGAACGAGCCGACAGAGCCGGCTGGTCCGAACGAGCCGGCCGAGCCGGCCCGGGTCGTGGCGGCCGCCCGGCAGCTGGCCGAGGCCGAGGGGTGGGCGGGGGTGACCCGCCGCCGGCTGGCCGAGCGGACCGGGATCGACATCGAGACCCTGTACCGCCGCTTCCCCGATCCGGCCGCGCTGGTGGCCGCCGTGGCCCTGCGCGGCTTCGCCGACCTGGCCGCCGCCCTCGCCGCCGCCCGGGGAGCGGCCGGCGACGACGGCGCCTGGCCGGCGGTGGTGACGACGTACCTGGACTTCGCGTACGCCAACCCAGAGGTGTACGACGCCATGCTCGCCCACACCCCGGACCTCACCCTCGGCCGCGACCCGGCGCCCGGCGCGCCCCGCGCCGCCTTCGCCGAACTGCGCGCCGCGCTGGCGCCGCTGGCCGCCGGCCGCGACCCCGACACGCTCGCCGAGATCGGCTGGGCCCTCCTGCACGGCACGGTCATGCTGACCCGGGGCGGCCGGCTGCGACCGGAGACCCAGGAGCAGCGGGAGGAGCTGATCGCGGCCGGGCTGTTCGCCGCGCCTTGACCGGGCGGGCTCGACCTCGTGTCGGGCGCCACGCGGCGGCGTAACCCGGATGACCTTCGCCGGCGGTGCGCAGTAGCGTGTCCCGGACGCCAGACCGGGAGGGGAACCGATGGAACAGCGCCGGGACGCGGCGGTGCTCGTCTTCGACGCCGACGACACGCTCTGGGAGAACAATGTCGTCTTCGAGCGGGTGATCGACGACTTCCTGGACTGGCTGGAGCACCCGACGCTGGACCGGGCGCAGATCCGGGCGGTGCTGGACGACATCGAACGCGCTAACGCAGTGGCCCACGGGTACGGCAGCAAGGTCTTCCTGCGCAGCCTCGGCGAGTGCCTGGAGCGGCTGCGCGAGCGGCCCGCCACCGAGCGGGAGCGCCGGGAGATCGACGAGCTGGCCGCCGCGCTCGTCGCCCACCAGGTGGAGCTGATGCCCGGCGTCGCCGACACCCTGGACGCCCTCGCCGGCCGGTACGACCTGCTGCTGCTGACCAAGGGCGACCGGGAGGAGCAGCAGCGCAAACTCGACGCCTGCGGGCTGCTGCACCACTTCGACGCCGCGCACATCGTGATGGAGAAGGACGTCGACACCTACCGCTGGCTGGCCCGCGAGCACGGCTTCGACCCGGCCCGCGCCTGGATGATCGGCAACTCCCCGAAGTCCGACATCCTGCCGGCCCGGGCCGCGGGCATGAACGCGGTGTTCATCCCGAACGACAACACCTGGGTGCTGGAGCACGATGAACTCGACCCGGCCGACGAGGGCGTGCTACGCCTGACGGAGTTCACCGACCTGCTTCGGCACTTCTGAGCGCGCGCGGCCGGTAACGTCCGGTAGGTGCCCCTGACGTTCCCGTCGCACCTGGCGCCGGTGCTGCCGCTCAAGCTGTGGCGACCGCGCTGGTTCGACGGGGTCGCGCTGGCCACCGGCGCGGTGTCGCCGGACGTCGCCTACCTGTTCACCGGCACCGGGATCGAGCTGGGCGTGCACACCCACACCGCGGGCGGGGTGCTCTGGTGGGGCCTGCCCGTCGCGCTGGCCTACGCCTGGATCGTCCGCCGCACGGTGGCCGGGATCGCGGTGCACCTGCCCGGCGACCGGCTCTTCGCCTGGCGGGATCACGCCGCCCTCGGCGCGGTCCGGCACCCCTGGCAGGTCACGGTCTGCTCGGCGCTGATCGGCGCGGCCAGTCACGTGCTCTGGGACCGGGCCACGCACACCGAGCGCTGGCTGCGCCTGGTCGGGATCGAGGACTTCCACGCGCACACCGGCATGTACTGGTGGTTCTTCTCGGACCTGGTCAGCACCGCCGTCGGCGGCGTCGTGGTGGTCGCCCTGGCGCTGCGGGCGGCCCGCCGGGGTGAGATCTTCCAAGGGGTACGACCGCCTCCGCCGCCGGCGCGGCCCGCCGTCTTCTGGGCAGTGGCCCTGCCGGTCACCGCCGCCGGGGCGACGGTGCTGCCGCTGCTGCCGGCCGCCACCGTGCCCGCTCCCGCCGGGGTCCGACTGCTGCACCTGGCGGCCCTCGCGCTCGTCGCCGGCGCGGGCGCGGCGGGAGCGCTCTCGGTCGGCCGGACGTCCCCTGGCCGGACGGGTCGCTTCGAGGAAAAACAGCGTCAACCCGGGTAGCCGCGTTACGCGGACATGCCGCATTTCAGGATTGGTATCAATCACATTCGGCGGAGCCCCGGAATGCTTGTCCGAGCGGCGGCCGGATGCCTAACCTGGGCCCGCGTTCACGGCTCTTCGGGGTGAGTCGGGAACGCACCGAAGTCCGGTAGTTGGGCACCGTGGAGCTGAGTGCAGGCGGGCCGGCTCGCCGTGCTGAGCCCGGCGTGGGCGGCGTGCCACGCCCGCCGTGCTCGCATCGGCGATTCCGCTACCACACCGGACGGCTGGTGGTCAGGGCCGGGGAGTTGCGGACCCGGTCCTGACCCGCCACCAGAACTGTTTACGCGCCGCTCCCGCTTCTCCCGGGAAAGTGAAAGCGTCGCGAGCCTCTCCCGCGTTACATCGACCCGCCGAAATTGTGCGACGAGATCCGTCACCATTTCCGGGACCCCGGAAAGGCGGCCGGGATGCGATCATCTGGCGAATGGAACCAACTCCTATCGCCGGTGGCCCCGTCGGGACGACGACGGGCCGGGCGAAGCCGATCCCGCCGCCCAACCGGGCCTCCCGGTTGACCACCCTGCCCGCCGCGACCACGCAGGTGGTCGTCGTGACCGGCGACGGCTACAGCACCACCTACGCCACCCTGGAGACGTTCCACAAGGTCAACGGCCACTGGGTGGCGGTGTCGGCGCCGCTGCCGGCCCGGATCGGCTCGAAGGGCTTCAGCGACAACCACCTGGAGGGCGTGCCGACCACCCCCACCGGGGTCTACTCGTTCGGCCCGACCATGTACGGCATCGGCACCAACCCCGGCGTGCGCTACCCGTACCACCAGGTGGTGCAGTACGACTGGTGGAACGAGAACCCGAACTCGTCGGCGTACAACACGTTCCAGCACACCGCCACCAACCCGGGCGGCTACAGCGAGGCGCTGTGGACCGAGACGCCGGCGTACACCCACTTCGCGGTGATCACGTACAACATGCCGCCGAACGTGGCCACGCCGGTCGCCGGGGCGGGCAGCGGAATCTTCCTGCACGAGTACAGCACCTCCGGCGGCAACGCCACCGCGGGCTGCGTGAGCATGTCCCACGCCAACCTGGTCTCGGTGCTGACCTGGCTCGACCCGGCCCGCTCGCCGCGCATCGTCATGTGCCCGGTGCAGAACCTGGGCCGCTACTAGCGGGTTCCGGGTCCACCAGGAGCCTCCGGCCGAACGGCCGGAGGCTCCTTCCGTTCTCCGACCTGCGACGCGGTGCCTGGGAGTTGCGGACAAGGTCCTGAACCGTCCCCGGCGGCCGGTCACCGTCCCCGTCGGAGTAGCCCGGCGATAGCCAGCGGAGTATCACCCATTCGTAGCCTTCACCGCATGAATCGTTCGTCCGGCATCGCGCGCCTCCTCCAGGTCTGCGCCGCCACCGCCGTAATGGGCCTGTCCGCCGTGCTGACCGTCCCCGGCACCGCCAACGCCGTGGCCAACGGGACCGACGTCGCCGAGGGTCAGTACCGGTTCTCCACCAAGCTCACCATGACCAACATCCCGCGCTCGGACGGGACCACCTACGACAGCGCGTGTTCCGGGGCGCTCGTCGCCCCGCAGTGGATCATCACCGCGGGTCACTGCTTCCACGACACCGCCGGCCGTCGGGTCAGCGGCGCCGTTCCGTACGCGACCACCGCGACCCTCGGCCAAGCGGACCTGAGCGCCACCACCGGGTACGTGGTCGACGTGGTGGAGGTCCGTCAGGCGTCCCGGCAGGACGTGGCGCTCGCCAAGCTGGCCACCCCGATCACCGACATCACGCCGCTCCCGGTCAGCGCCACCGCGCCGAAGACCGGCACGATCGTGCGGATGACCGGCTGGGGCGCCACCAGCTCCGTCAATGCCACCCCGACCACTCGCCTGCAGACCGGCCAGTTCAAGATCAACCGAGTTTCCGGGGCCTCAGTCATGGTCGTCGGCTATGCGCCGGCGGCGAACACCAGCGCCTGTCTCTGGGACTCCGGCGCGCCGTACTTTGTGGAGAATGCCAACGGGACCCAAACGCTGGTGTCGGTCGAGTCGGACGGGCCGGCGTGCCCGCACTCGCGGGAGGAGACCACCGAACGGGTCGACTGGCTCGCCGACTGGATCCGGCAGACCGCCGTCTGACCTCATATCTCCACTGACGCCGGTGGTGTCCGGGCAGCGCCCGGACACCACCGGCGTAGTGCTGTGCGGCGGGCAAAAGGGGTGCGTTGTACCCGCTGTGATGTATCAAAAAGATAGCTGTCGATGTATGTGCCTGCCTCGACGGCCACGCTGGCCCGCTTCGAGCTCGACGGGCAGCAGGTGACCCTCGGCCTGGCTGGCGCGCCGCGGCGGGTGACGCCGACGGTGAAGGGTGACACGGTCACGTACGCCGGCATTGTCGACGGCGTCGAGTTGTCGTACGAGGTGACGGCGACGTCGATGAAGGAGCGGATGTTGCTGCGCAGCGCCGCCGCCGTTTCGACGTTCGCGTTCACCCTGGACGCGCGCACCCTGGCGGTGGCTCAGCGTAAGGATGGTTCGATCGAGTTCCGGTCCCCGCCGGACAACCGAGTCCTGCTGGTGATGCCGGCGCCACCAGTTCGGTAAACGCCACCCCGACCAGCTCCTGCAGGGCGGCCAGGTCAAGATCAACCGGGTCGCCGGCTCCTCCCTCATGGCCGTCGGCTACGCGCCGGCCGCGGACACCAGCGCCTGCCTGTGGGACTCCGGCGCGCCGTACTTCCGCGAGAACGCGGACGGCACACAGACCCTGGTCTCGATCGAGTCGGACGGGCCGGCCTGCCCGCACTCGCAGGGGGAGACCACGCAGCGGGTCGACCGGCTCGCCGACTGGATCCGCCAGACCACGGCGTGATCTGACGTCCTGATTCACGAAGGCCGTGGTGGCGTCCGGGGGTGACCCCCGGGCGCCAGCGCCGTTCAGTGTGCCCGCGAACGGCGGAATCGCCGTGCGCGCCCCGGCCCGCCCGCCGGCAGTACCGCGGCCAAGTATCCAAACGATAGCCGCTGATGTATGCCGTGTCCCTAGCTTCCTACCTACATGTGAATACCTGACCTCGGGGAGTTACGGGTGAGACAGAGACTGCGAGGGCCGCTGATCGTGGCCCTGGTGCTGGCCCTGGTGGCGACGCTCGGCGGAATGGAGACACTCCGCCAGTACCAACCGAACCCGGCGGCCACCGCCTCGGCCGGTGACGACGACATCCTGACCCGGCTCGGCAAGGCCGCCCGCGGCCTGGTCGGCGGCGGGGCCGCGAAAGCGCCGGCGGAGGCGGTCCGCGCCGGGCTCTACGTGGAGCAGAAGCTCCCGGCCGGTGTGCGGAAGCAGCCCGCGAAGCGGGTCAAGGAGCTGACCGGTCGCCGGTCGGCGACCACCCGGGTGTACAAGATGTCGGACGGCCGCCTGCAGGCGGAGGTGTCGGCGACGCCGCAGTTCTACCAGGACGCCAAGGGCGCCTGGAAGCCGATCGACACGACGGTCTCGCCCTCGAAAGCCGGCGGGTTCGCCGCAGCGAACACCACCAACACCTTCACCAGCCGCTTCGGTGATTCAACCACCGCGCTGACCCGGTTCGAGCTGGACGGCCAGCAGGTCACCCTCGGCCTGGCCGGCGCGCCGCGCGCGCTCAAGCCGGTGCTGAACGGCCACACCGTCACCTACCCCGGCATCGCCGAGGGCGTGGACCTGGCGTACGACGTGACCGCCACCTCGCTGAAGGAGCGGCTGGTGCTGCGCGCCCCGTCCGCCGCGGCGGCGATGAGGTTCACCCTCGACGCGGGCACGCTGAAGGTCGCGCAGGGCAAGGACGGTTCGATCGAGTTCCGGTCGCCGTCGGACAACCGGGTGCTGCTGGTGATGCCGGCGCCGTTCATGTACGACGCCAAGGCCGACAAGTCCTCGCCGTACGGCTTCGCCTACAGCACGAAGGTGACGCAGACCCTGCGGGCCGACGGCGGCCGGTGGGCGATCGACGTGGCGGCGGACAAGGGTTGGCTGGCCGATCCGAAGCGGGTGTACCCGGTAACTGTCGACCCGACCATCAAGGTCCAGCCGGACAACCAAGCCGGGGCGCAGGACGCGATGGTCGTCTCCGATGGCCCGAGCTCCAACTACGGCACCGGCTGGCACCTGTCGGTCGGCACCACCAACTTCGGGGCGGCGCGCGGCCTGGTCAAGTTCAACCTGGCCTCGATTCCGGCGAACACGACGATCGATTCCGCCTCGCTGCAGATGTACTACGACACCACCCACACCACGGACGCGTACGACGTGCCGATCGAGGTCCGGGAGGTCACCACGGCGTGGGACGAGTCCACGGTCAACTGGACCCAGGTCAAGGACGCCATGGGCTCCGGCGCGGCGACCGTGGAGATGGTCGACGACACCGACACCGCCAAGGTCGCGGCCAAGGGCGCCTGGCCGGTCTCGGACAACGCCACCCTGAGCAAGGACGCCATCAAGCTGACCTACCTGTACAACAGGGACACCATCGCGGGGGACACCTACACCTGGGTGCCGGCCGTGCCGGAGGACGGCACGTACACCGTGGAGGCCCACTACCTTCCGGCCAATGACCGGACCGACAAGGCGCAGTACACCGTCACCCACGACGGTGGCGTCGGTTCGAAGACGATCAACCAGAAGCTGCCGGCCAACGCCGACTGGGCCAGCCTCGGCCAGTACCCGTTCAAGGCCGGCACCACCGGCCGGGTCATGCTCAGCGACGCCAACACGAACAGCACCACCCCGGTGATCGCCGACGCGGTGCGGCTGACCAAGTCCGGCGGTCTGATGCGGGCCAAGGAAGCCAACGTCTGGCACTCCTTCGCCGCGACCAACCTGGTGCAGAAGTGGGTCAACGGCTCGGGCACCAACAACGGCTTCATGGTCAAGGCGGTGGACGAGGCCCGGCTCGGCCACGGCGGCCCCCGCTACCAGGCGGCGGAGAACGCCTACGGCGGCGAGACCGAGAATGCTCCCAAGCTGATCGTCACCTACGGCAACCCGGGCGTGGTCGTCGACACCCCGCGCAACCTCTACCCGACGGGTGCCGCGCTGCGCTGGTCGGGGTACCAGGGCACGGACATCACCGAGTACCAGGTGCACCGGTCGACCACCCCGAACTTCACCCCGACGGCGGCCACCCTGGTCGCGCCGGTGAGTAAGGCGGTCACGTCGTTCACCGACACCACCGCCACGCCCACCGCGGCTACCGACCCGTACGGGCCGACCTACTACTACCAGGTGGCGGTCAAGACCACCGGCGGAGCTGTCGTCCCGTCCACCGCAGTAACGGCCAAGCTGCCGAAATCCGGGCAGGTGGTGCAGACCATCCAGGCCGCCGCCGACGTGACCCTCTCCTCCCACCCCGACAAGCAGACCACCAACCTCAACACCTTGAATGGCAAGACGCAGCTGATGGCGGGCAACAACTCCGTCGATTACAACTCCGCCCGGTCGCTGCTGCGCTTCGACACCTCGTCCATCCCGGCGAATGCGAAAGTGCTGTCCGGCTCGCTGAACCTGTGGGGCTTCAGCACCGTCATCGGCACATCCCAGCAGTCCAGCTACTCGGTGCACACCCTCAACAAGGCGTTCGACCCGACGGCCGCGACCTGGGTGAAGGCCACCAGCACCACCAACTGGACCACCGCCGGCGGTGATTACTCCGCCACGCCCGCCAGCTCGCTGGCCAACTTCGGCGTGGACGACGCGCCGCAGTGGCGGCGCTGGGCGGTCAAGGACGCCGCCCAGAACTGGATCAGCAACCCGACCACCAACAACGGCTTCCTGGTCAAGTACACCGACGAGCCAGGCCGGCTCAAGGGCCACAGCCTCTTCACCTCCAGTGAGGGCACCGAGGCGCTGCGCCCGCAGCTGCAGGTGATCTACACCCAGCCGGACGCCGCGCAGACCTACTACGCGCCGACCACCCCGTCGACCATGACCACCGACGGCACCTACAGCGTCCCGGTCACCATCGCCAACACGACGTCCGCCACCTGGCTCAAGAGCGACTGGGCGCTGTCGTACAGCTGGACGCTGCCGGACGGCACGGCGGTCCCGACCGCGGGCACCTCGCTGCGGACGGCACTGCCGGTGGACGTGGTGCCGATCGGCCAGACCGGCACCAGCAGCGTGGACGTCACCGCCCAGGTGAAGGCCCCCGCAACCGGCGCCGACGGCAACCGGCGCAACAACTACACCCTCAAGTGGGAGCTGAGCAAGGCCGACGGCACCAAGCTGACCGGCGTCGGCGCGCTGGCGCAGGACATCGCGGTGGAGGAGCCCACCTCCGACCAGCTCGGCCTGGAGAAGTTCTACTCCTACGCGGGTAAGAACACCGGCGCCGGCGGCACGGTGATGAACAACCTGTTCGCCGGCAACACCGTCTGGTCGTACAACACGTTCAACAACCCGTCGCGGGGCCTGTCGACCTTCGTCCGGCTGGCGTACAACTCGCTGGACACCAGCGACTCGGTGGCCGGCTACGGCTGGTCGCTGCAGGCGTCGTCGATGATGCGCCTGGGCACCCCGCTGGACTTCCACCCCAACCCGAACCCGACCAAGGTCACGCTGACCGACGGTGACGGCACCGCCCACCGGTTCACCCGCAATGACCAGACGGGGGAGTGGATCAGCCCGAAGGGTGTCCACCTCTACCTGCAGAAGGTCACCAGCCTGGACTGCAAGCCCAACACTCAGGAGCGGCGGGCCTGGCTGCTGACCAAGCCGGACCGGACGCGGTTCTACTACGACTGCGAGGGTTTCCTCACCAGCGTGGTGGACAACAACGAGAACGAGATGGTGTTCACCTACGAGGAGCGCCGGTCGAACAACAAGCCGACCAAGTTCCTCCGGTACATCACCGACCCGGCCGGGCGGACCACCCTGACCATCGACTACTACGCCAAGGGCCAGGACTACGACTACATCGACGACACGGACTGGCTGCCGAGGTCCGGGACTAACCTCACCAACCCGCACATCATCGACCACGTCTCACAGATCACTGACATCTCCGGCCGGAAGCTGACCTTCGCCTACACCGACAAGGGGCTGCTCGCCCAGCTCATCGACGGCGTCGGCTCCAGCGGCGAGATGGGCCTGGAGAAGAAGTTCCAGTTCCGCTACGACGCCACGCAGGGGAACAAGAACGTCAAGATGGTGCAGGTCACCGACCCACGGAATCACTCCACCAAGCTGGCGTACTACTACCCCCAGGCGGGCGACGACCCGAAGTGGCACTGGAGGACGAAGTCCTACGACGATCGGCACACCGACGAACGCCTCACCACCTTCACGTACGCCGACCCGGACGCGACGGACAACATCCTGACCACGGTCAGGGACGCCGAACTCCGCGAAACCAAGTACCTGATGGACGTCTTCGGCCGGCCGATCGAGACGACCAACGCCAAGCAGCAGAAAACCACGCTGGGGTGGGATGACGACCACAACGTCACCACGCTCATCGAGGACAACGGCGCCACATCGACCTGGGTCTACGACGCCAAGACCGGCTACCCGACGCTGATCAAGGACGCCGAGGCGGTCGCCAACGGCACCCCGGGAACGGAGCTGAAGTACCAGTTCCAGCTGAACGGGTACGTCGCCGACCTGGTCGAGAAACTCAGCCCGGAACGGCGAAAGTGGACCTTCGGCTACGAGAACGACGGTGACCTCTCCTGGGTGGTCGACCCGAAGGGCAACACCACGTCCGACCCGGAGGACTACAAGACCTCTTACACGTACGACGCGTTCGGGCAGATGCTGACGGCGACCGACGCCAACGGCAACACCACCAAGAACGACCTCTTCGACGCGAACGGCTACCCGCAGAAGATCATCGACGCGAAGACTAAGGAGACGACGTTCGTCTACGACCTGCGCGGCCAGGTCACCAAGGTCACCGACGCGTACGGCAAGGAGACCACGCAGACGTACGACACGTTCGGACGTCCGCGGGAGAACCGGGTCCCGAAGGACCAGAACGACGGCGAGTTCATCGTCACCCCGGCACCGACGTACGACGCCAACGACAACGTCCTGAAGTCCTTCGCCCCGAACGGCGCCTTCACCGAAGCCCAGTACGACGCGGCCGACCAGGTGGAGTTCACGCTGGCACCGGTCGACGAGGAGGGCGACCCGCAGCGGAAGACCTCGTTCACCTACGACAAGGTCGGCAACCTCAAGACCGTCACCGAGCCGTGGGGCAACCTGACGCCCGAGGTGCCCGGGGACTATGTCACCACCAACCACTACGACGAGATCTACCAGCTCACCGCGGTCGTCAACGCCAAGAGCCAGAAGATCTCGTACGAGTACGACAACGTCGGCAACGTCAAGAAGGTCGTCGACCCGCGCAAGAACGCCACCAGCGCGACCGACGACTACACCACCGTCTACGAGCACGACAAGGCCCACCGGGTCAAGAAGGTCACCGACGCCCTGGGCAAGTTCACCAGCACCACGTACGACCGCGATGGTGTCGTGAGAACCACGACCGACCAGCTCGGCAACACCACCGAGACCATCCCCGACCCGCGGGGCATGCCGGAGCAGGTCAAGGTGCCGCACAAGAACGACAACGGCACCATCACCTACCGCATCACGCAGTACCAGTACGACGAGGTCGGCAACCGCACCAAGGTGACCAGCCCGCGGGGCGTGAACACGCCCGACGACCCGGACGACTTCGCCACGGTCACCGTCTACGACGAGCTGAACCGGGTGAAGGAGACCCGCACCGCCTACGACGAGCAGGACGCCCGTTACAAGACCGCGGACGTCACGACCTACGAGTACGACGACGTGGGCCGGCTGAAGATCCTCAGCTCGCCGCCGTCGGCGGGCGAGTCGGTCCGCAACGACACCCACTACACCTACTTCGACAACGGCTGGACGAAGACCAGCCGCGACCCGTGGGACATCCTGACCACCTACGACTACAACAAGCTGGGCGCCCAGACCGAGCGGACGCTCACCCCGGCCGGCGAGGATCCCGACGGGGGGTCGTCCAACCGGACGATGACGTGGTCGTACTTCCCCGACGGCAAGCTGGCGTCCCGCTCCGACAGCGGGGTGCCGGTCGGACGGCACGTGGTGCTGGTCGACAACTCCGACTTCAACAACGTCACGACTGCCGGGACCTGGACGGCCGCGACCTCGGCGACGGGGAAGGTCGGCCCCAACTACGCCACCCGGCCGGCGGGGACCGGCACGAACACCTTCACCTGGAAGCTGAACGTGCCGCAGGCCGGCACGTACGAGGTGTTCGCCCGCTACCCGCAGGTCTCCGGTGCCGCGACCAACGCGAAGTACACGGTCAGTCACGGCGGCGGCGACACGGAGAAGACGGTCAACCAGACCACCGACACCGGCACCTGGGTGAGCCTCGGCTCGTACAGCTTCACCGAGGGCAACACCCGCAAGGTGTCGCTGTCCGACCAGGCCAACGGCACCGTCGTCGCCGACGCGGTGAAGCTGGTCCGGGACAACACCGGCGAGGTCGACGACGAGAGGGTCAACTACACCTACCGCTACGACCCGAACGGCAACCTCAAGAGGATCACCGACTCGTCGCCCAACGCCCGGGTCGACACGTACTCGGTCGACTACACCGAACTGAACCAGGTGCAGACGGTCACCGAGAGCAAGTCGGAGACGCCGACGAACACCACCACCTTCACCTACAACGAGAACAGCGCCCTGCGGACCACCAGCCACGAGCGGCAGTACGCCAGCTACGGCTACGACGAGCGTGACCTGGTGTCGGCGGTGATCAACGGCAAGTCCGCCGACGATCCGGACAAGAAGACCACCACCTTCACCTACACGGACCGGGCCGAAAAGCTGAAGGAGGTCAAGGGCAACGGCAACACCGTCGACTACACGTACTACCTCGACGGGCTGCTGAAGACCCAGGTTGAGAAGAAGTCGAACGGGACGTTGGTGTCCGAGCACACCTTCACCTACGACCTGAACGGCAACCGCGCACGGGACGCGGCGAAAAAGATGAACGCCGACAACAACGCGGCGTATCTGAACACCACCAGCGACTACACCTACGACCCTCGGGACCGCCTCGCTCAGCTGGTCAGGACGGGTGACGGCGCCGACACGGAAACCTACGTGCACGACGCCAACAACAACGTCATCAGCCAGGCGATCAAGGGTGCCACGACCACCTTCAACTACGACCGCAACCGGCTGCTGACCGCGACGACGGGTGGGGCGACGGCCTCGTACAACTACGACCCGTTCGGCCGGCTGGACACGGTGACCGCCGCAGGCGAGGTGATCGAGCGCAACGTCTACGACGGGTTCGACCACATCCTCGAGAACCGCAAGAAGAGCGGCACCGGCACGACGGTCACCGAGTACACCTACGACCCGCTGGACCGGACGACGACGAAGACGACCGACGCCGGCGGGACGAAGGAGAAGACGACCACCTTCAACTACCTAGGGCTGTCGTCGGAGGTACTGGACGAGGAGGTGGCCGACAAGCTCACCAAGTCCTACCAGTACTCGCCCTGGGGCCAGCGGCTGTCGCAGGTCACCCACAAGGACGATGGGACCGAGGAGGAGGCGTACTACGGGTACAACCCGCACACCGACGTCGAGCAGCTGACCGACGAGACCGGCAACACGAAGGCCACGTACGGCTACACCGCGTACGGCAAGGACAACGAGGCCGAGTTCACCGGTATCGACAAGCCGGACGCCGCGGACCCGACCAAGGAGCCGTACAACGCCTACCGGTTCAACGCGAAGCGGTGGGACCAGGCCTCCGACTCGTACGACATGGGTTTCCGCGACTACAGTCCCAGCCTCAACCGCTTCCTCACCCGGGACAACTACAACGGTGCCATGGCCGACATGAACCTCGGCCTCAACCCGTGGACCGGCAACCGCTACGCCTTCGGCGGCGGAAACCCGATCAGCATGGTCGAAGTTGACGGCCACCGTGTGTGCGGTGACGATGCGTGCCGGCTGTACGAGAATGAAGCAGGGCAGGTGGTCGATCTTCGTTCTGCGTCACAGATCCCCGACGAGGGCGATCTGCCAGGTGGTGGTCCCTACGAGCCCGGACCGTCCCCCGAATGCGGAAACGTGAGCCTCGACTCGTGCCTGGTCGCGTTGCAGCAGCATGAGCAGGACAAGCGGAACCTCTGTAAGAACATGCCGCCGGACCGCTGCCTGATGGCGCTGGAGGCCGATCGAAACAACCCGGGCTACACGCCGCCGGGAGAGACCTGGACGCTGCAGCCACATCCGGACATCGCTGGCATCCGTATGTATGGTCTCTGCGTCAATGGTAGTGTCGCGGCCGCTCTCGGTGCCGGGGAACAGGCCTGCATCGTGGGTGACGGCCAGGGTGTGGGTTGGACCTACTCACTGCAAGGGGATGTTGGCGCTAACGGTGGTTTCGGTGTGGGTATTAGCGGCGTGGCTTCCGATGGAGCTATCCACGACCAGATCGGCTCATCTGATTACTGGCAGGGCAGCGTGGGGAAAGTTGGGAATGTCCAGTATTCAGCTGGCCCCGGGGCTTGGAACCAACCAGTAAATACGGTCAGCGGTGGGGTTGGCATCGGGGTCGGGGGCGGCTATACCGAGGGTAAATCCGGGACCATTGGGGGCCGCTTGTTTGATTGGTGGTGGTGGGACTGATGCACGTGCATCAGCGGCATCGAATCCGAGGTTGGCGATGATGCTGACGTGACGAGCAATCGGGTCTCGGGTTCGACGGGCCGCCGGAGTTTGTTCAGCCGGCGCTGACGGAATCGGGGTCAAGGGTGGCCGCCGAGGTGGGTTTCCGCCTCGGCGGCCACTGCTAAACAGAAGTATGGCGAGATCACCTGGCCGGAGGCTCCGCGCTCGGCTCGGCCACTTCCTTCACAAGTAGTAAGTTTTCAATTCGGGAGCGAGGCGTTCAACGGATCCGGTAGGCGGAGCGCTCCAGTCAGAAACTTTGTTACATCGACACGCCGTTGTGACGCGTTGAGACTCGTCACTATTCTCATCCCTCGATGTGTCTTGCTGCTGTCCACAACAGGCACTTAGCCTGAGCGCGCTCAAAGGCTTAACGGGGGAGCGGCAACATGCAGGTGGAGCTCAGGCTACTCGGCAGGATGCAACTGTTCGTCGAGGGTGCCGACGTCACGCCGGGGGCGGCGAAGCGGCGGGCCGTCCTCACCGCCCTGGCGCTCGGTGCCAACCGGCCGGTGTCGCTGAACCGTCTGTCCAAGGTGGCCTGGGGCGACGTGCCCCCGCCGTCCGCGGTGGCCAACCTGCGGTCGCACGCAATGGGGCTGCGCCGGGTGCTGGGTGACCGGTTGCTCGCCCGATCCAACGCCTACGAGCTGTGCCTGGCCGGCGAGGAATTGGACGTCGACCGGTTCCAGCGGCTGGCCAGCAAGGGCCGGGCCGACCTGGCGGCCGGGAAACACCGTGCGGCGGTCGCCACGCTGACCGCTGCACTCGATCTTTGGCGCGGACCGGCCGGTGACGGTCTGCCGCCGGGGCCGCTTCTGGACGGTCACTGGGCCAGCATGGAGGAGCAGCGCCTCCAGGTGTTCGAGGAGTGGGCGCAGGCGCGTCTGGCCGTCGGGGAACATGGCGACCTGCTCGGCGACCTGCGCCGCCATCTCGCCGCGCACCCGCTGCGCGAACGTGCCTGGGGTCAGTTGATGCTCGCCCTCTACCGGTGCGGGGACGTGCCGGCGTGTCTGACCGCGTATCGGGAGGCTCGCGCGGTGCTCGACGAACACCTGGGCGTCGAACCGGGGGAGGAGCTCGCGGCGCTGCACCGGGCTGTGCTTGACCGCTCCCTCGAAACGACGCACACCGCCCGCACCTCGGCCGGGCCGGAAAGCGGGGGGCGCGGCAACGCACCCGTCGTACCCAGGGAACTGCCGGCCAACCTGACCACCTTCGTCGGGCGTACCCAGGAGTTGGCCGACGTGGTCGCGGCCGTGCGTGGCGGGACGCCGGCCGCCGTGGTCGTGAGTGGGCCGGCAGGCAGTGGGAAGACGGCGCTTGCGGTACGCGCGGCGCACGCGGTGGCCACCGAGTTCCCGGACGGTCAGGTCTTCGTCGACCTCGGGCGCCGACCGTCGATGACGGCCGGCGAGGTACTGGGCCGGGTGCTGCGCGCACTGGGGGTGCCCGCCGCCGAGGTGCCGGGAGACGTGGACGAGCGGGCCGGGTGGTACCGCTCCCGGGTCGCCGGCCGGCGCATGCTGCTGGTGGTCGACGGGGTGACCGGGGCCGAACAGGTGCGACCGCTCATTCCGGCCGGGCCCGGCCCGGCTCTGATCGTCGTCGGCCAGCGGCGGCTGCACGAGCTCGACGGCGTCGCTCCGGTCGGGCTGCGTCCGCTGTCCGCCACCGGCGCGTGGGCGCTGCTCGCCGCGCACGTCGGGGCCGACCGGCTGGACGCGGAGCCCGCCGCCACCGCCGGACTGATCCGGCTCTGCGCCGGCTCGGTGCTGGCCCTGCGAATCACCGCGCTGCGGTTGGCGAGCCACCCGAAGCTGGCGATCGGCGTCCTGATCGGGCAGGCGCGTGACGCGCGGGCCCGGCTGGACCTGCTGGCGTTCGGCGACCAGTCGGTGCGGGCGAGCCTGGCGGCTGGCGTCGCCGCGGTCCGCTCCGGGGACGAGGTGGCCGGCCGGATCCTCGCCCTGCTGGGGGAAACGCCCGAGGCGGCAGCCGCCCCCGACCGTACGGCGGCGCGGCTCGGCGTCTCGGCCGAGCGCGTGTGGCGTGCGCTCGAGGACCTGGTCGACGCGCACCTCGTGTCCCGGGACGAGCGGGCCGGGTACCGGCTGCCCGCACTGGTCGACGACTACGTGGCCGAACTCGCGGCGACACCGTTGACGGCGGGCGGCCGGATGAGCCGGATGGCGGCGTGACGGGGCCTCAGGAGACTCCGCCTCGCACGATGGCCACCGCCACCCGGCAGAACTCGTCCATGTCCGGGTTGAACCCGGCCGCGATGTCCGGGTGCAGCCCGGCGCGGGTCTCGTCGAGCAGCCGCTGGCAGACCTGCTCGACCGGCTCGCCCGCGTAGCTGGCGCGGACCCGTTCGGTGGCCGCCTGCAGGGCCGAGGTCAGCTGATCCTCCAGCGGGCCGCGCAGCTTCTGCTGCACAGGGTCGAGCCCGCTCGGATCGAGCGTGACATGTGGCTCCGACATCGGCGCTCCCTTCGTCGGCGTCCGCGGTACCCCACCGCGGTCGTCGGTCAAACCCCGGCCGGTACGGCGGCCACCCGGACCTGGTACGAGAAGTCCTCCGCGGGCTCCTCCGCGTACGACAGCCGCCGAATCTGCCGGTCGTCGTCGTAGAGCGCGACGTCGACCAGGACGCCGAGATGGGCGAGCCCGATGTTGGCGACCCGCTTCTTGTCCTGGAGCACCGCGCACACCCCGCCGAGCAGGGTGCTGGCGTCCGAGGTGCGGTGCCCCGGCGGGCAGCGCAGGATCAGGTCGACCTCGACGGGCCCGGCCAGCGGCGTCCAGCCGGTGCGCTGGGCCGCGGCGCAGGCCGCCTGGAGCAGGGCGCGGACCCTCGTCGCCTGCCGGTGTCCGGCGGCGAAGAGGGACAGCGCCTCGGTCTTGACCGGTGGCAGGCCGCTCACCTCGAACGTCAGGGCGAGAGCGCGGGTGTCCTGCACGACGGCACCTCCTCGTGGGGACGATCCTGCCCAACCGGTGGACCGGCGGAGGGAAGTTCGCGCGAGAACCAACCGATCGGGCGGGCTGGGGTCGGCCGGAGGCGTATCGACTTCGACGGCGACGCGCTGGCTGGTGAAGCTCACCTGACGCTAGTCGACCGGGCGGGCGCGGGGTAGCCCCGCCGCGTCCACCTGCTGGGAACGCCCGCCGGTCAGGCCGGCCGGCGCGGAGCGAAGGCGCAGAACTCGTTGCCCTCCGGGTCGGCGAGCACCCACCAGCCGACCGTCTCGTCGGGCTCGCGCAGCAGCGTCGCCCCGGCGGCGATCAGCGCGGTGGCGTCCGGGCCGGTCAGGTCGACGTCCCAGTGCACCCGGTTCTTGACGCGCTTGCGCTCCGGCACCGGGTCGAAGACCCAGTAGTCCCAGGGGAAGCCGGCCGCGCCGACCACCGAGGCGTGACCCTCAGCCGTGGTCTTCACCCGACCGCCCACCACGCCCGCCCACCAGGTGGCCTGGGCGGTCGGGTCGGCGCTGTCCACCACCAGCTCGAACGGCCCGGGCCGCCTGCCCTCGCGCGGCGCGAACGCGCAGAACTGGTTGCCCTCGGGGTCGGCGAGCACCCACCAGCTGATCTCGGCGTCGGGCTCCCGCACCAGCCGGGCACCCGCGGCCAGCAGCGCGGCCGGGTCGGCGTCGGCCAGTCGCAGGTCCAGGTGGACCCGGGTCTTGCCGGTACGCGGCTCGGGCACCCGGTTGACCCAGATCGACTCCGGCCCGGCCCCGCCCGGCCGCGGGTCGACCCGGAAGTCGCCGTCGCCGGTGTCGACCACCTCGCCACCGAGGATCCGGGCCCAGAACCCGGCCAGCGAGCGGGGGTCGGCGGCGTCCATGCAGAGGTCCTTGAAGCGCGCGATCATCCGGCCATCATGCCCGCCGGGCCCGACATCACGCCGCCCCGCCGCGGGCCGCCCGCCCACCGTCATGATCCACCCGGTTTGCGGCGTGTCGCGGTCTTTCGCGAGCGGGACACCGCGACACGCCGCAAACCGTGAGCAGTCAGCCGGGGGCCGGGGGAGGTCAGCGGCGGCCGCGCTTGACCTCGTGGAAGGCCGGCATCCGCAGCAGCGGCAGAAGCGAGTCCCAGATGGTCAGCGCGTCGTCGAGCTCGGGCACCTCGGTCAGGATCGGCCCGTGGATGCCGCGCTCCGCGCCCGGCACCATCAGCACCGGCGCGCCGATGTCCGGGCCCGCCGAGGCGTACGCCAGGGCGTGCGACTCGCGTACCGCGTCGTCCCAGCGCTCGTCGTCGAGGGCCGGCGCCGCCTCGCCCAGCCCGGCCGCGTCGACGGCCGCGGTCACGATCGACGCGGCGAGCGGGTTGCCCGCGTCGTGGGTGCGCGCGCCGAGCTCGGCGTAGAAGCGGGCGACGGCCTCGGGGCGGCCCTGGGCGCGCAGCGCCTCCACCAGCCGCAGCGCCCGGCTCGACGCGGTCAGCACGTCGGCGAACTGCGGCGGGACGTTGCCTTCGTTGAGGATCGCCAGGCTGAACGCCCGCCACTCGACGCTGAGCCCGCGGGCCTCGGCGACCCGCACCAGCCAGCGTGAGGTACGCCAGGTCCACGGGCAGGCGGGGTCGAAGAAGAAGGTCGCATCCATCGGCCGAGCCTACGGCGGGGCCGATGGACCCGCACCGCGGTGATCTACCCCACCCGCGCCCCCGGACAATGCGCATCGTCACGCTGAGGTTTCGCGGTGTCGCGGGTCGGGCACTGTGGGCGCACGAAACGCCCGGACTTGGCGCGATTCCGCCGCCCATCGCCCGGGCCGTCTCGCCGTGCGCCGGGGCACGGGCCTTCCCCCGGTCTCTCGCCGAAGAAAGGGGGAGGGCGATGACGACAGACCCCGAAGCGATCCGACATCGGCGCCGTCCGGGCGTCCGGCTCGGGGCGGCGGCCGCCGCGCTGGCGCTGGTCGCGCCACTGGCGGCGTGCGGCTCCGATGGCGGCAGCGGCGGTACGCCCACGATCAACCTGTACTACCCGCCGGAGCAGAACCTCCAGAAGGTGGTCGACGACTGCAACGCCCAGGCACAGGGGCGTTACCGGATCGCCTACCGGGTGCTGCCGCGGCAGGCCGACGACCAGCGCGTGCAGATGGTCCGTCGGCTGGCCGCGCAGGACACCGGGATGGACGTGCTCGGCCTCGACGTCACCTGGACCCAGGAGTTCGCCAGCGCCGACTGGATCCGCGAGTGGACCGGCCAGGACAAGACCGAGGTGGAGCAGGGCACGCTGACCGGCCCGCTGGAGACCGCCCGGTACGAGGGCAAGCTCTACGCCGCCCCGAAGAACACCAACGTGCAGCTGCTCTGGTACCGCAGTGACCTGGTGCCGCAGGCCCCGACCAGCTGGGACGACATGATCAAGGCAGCCCAGGACCTCAAGGGACAGGGCAAGCCGTACCAGGTCCTCACCATGGGCGCCCAGTACGAGGGACTGGTCGTCCTCTACAACACCCTGGCCGAGAGCGCGGGCGGAAAGATCCTCAGCGACGACGGCAAGCAGGCCGTGATGGACGACGGGACGGTCAAGGCGCTGGACCAGCTCAAGCGCTTCGCCACGTCGGGCGTGGCCTCGCCGTCGTTCAGCAACGCCACCGAGGACCCGGTACGGCTGGAGTTCCAGGCCGGCGGCGGCGCCTTCCAGGTCAACTGGCCCTTCGTCTACCCGGCGTTGCAGGAGGCGGACCCGGAGCTGGCCAAGAAGGTCAAGTGGGCCCGGGTGCCGGGCATCGACGCGAACACCCCGAGCAAGGTCACCATCGGCGGGGTGAACATGGCGGTCAGTGCCTACTCGAAGCACCCGACGGAGTCCTTCGAGGCGGCCAGGTGCATCCGCAACGAGAAGAACCAGAAGTTCTCCGCCATCAACGACGGCGTGCCGCCGACCATCGAGAAGGTCTACGACGACCCGGAGATGGCCGAGGCGTACCCGATGAAGGAGACCATCCTCGACGAGCTCAAGGAGCCGGCGGTCCGACCGCTGACCCCGGCGTACCAGAGCATCTCCACGGTGATGTCGGCGATCCTGTCGCCGCCGTCGGCGATCCAGCCGGACCGGACGGCGGACGAGTTGCGCGACGCGATCTCCGACGCCCTGCAGTCCAAGGGGGTCCTGCCGTGACCAAGCGAACCCAGCGCCGCCGGCCGACCGGTGGCGGCGACCGTCCGGAGGTGACGGCATGAGCATCAACGCCACTCCCACCGGGGCGGAGGTCGCGGCCGAGGCCGAGCGGACCACCGGCCGGCACGCGGCGGTGCCCGCCCAGCGGGCCGGCCGCCGGGCGAAGACCCCGCTGAGCGAGAACAAGAAGGCCGAGCGCCGGCTGGGCTGGCTGCTCTGCGCCCCGGCCGCGCTGGTCATGCTGCTGGTGACCGCCTACCCGATCATCTACTCGGTCTGGCTGTCGCTGCAGCGCTTCGACCTGCGCTTCCCCGACCAGCGCGAGTTCATCGGGCTGGAGAACTACGTCACCGTGCTGACCAACGAGTTCTGGTGGACCGCGTTCGGCGTTACGATGCTGATCACGGTGGTCACCGTCGCGGTCGAGCTGGTGCTCGGCATGGGGCTGGCGCTGATCATGCACCGGACGCTGGTCGGCCGGGGCATCGTCCGCACCGCCGCGCTGATCCCGTACGGCATTGTCACGGTGGTGGCCGCCTTCTCCTGGCGGTACGCCTGGACGCCCGGCACCGGCTACCTGGCCAACCTCTTCGACGGCAGCGCGCCGCTGACCGAGCGGGCCAGCTCGCTGGCGATCATCATGCTGGCCGAGATCTGGAAGACCACCCCGTTCATGGCCCTGCTGCTGATGGCCGGGCTGGCGCTGGTCCCGGAGGACCTGCTCAAGGCCGCCTCCACCGACGGGGCGACCGCCTGGCAGCGGTTCACCAAGGTGATGCTGCCGGTGATGAAGCCGGCGATCCTGGTCGCGCTGCTGTTCCGCACCCTGGACGCGTTCCGGGTCTTCGACAACATCTTCGTGCTGACGGCGGGCGGCAACGAGACCTCCTCGGTGTCGATGCTCGCCTACAACAACCTGATCCGGGGCCTCAACCTCGGCATCGGTTCGACGATGTCGGTGCTGATCTTCCTCACCGTGGCGATCATCGCCTTCGTCTTCGTGAAGCTGTTCGGTACCGCTGCCCCGGGCAGCGACGACGGGGAGAGGCGCTGACATGGCCGAAACCACCACCCGGGCGAAGCTGCGCTGGGGTCTGCTGGACGTCGTCGTCGTCGTCTTCGCGCTGATCCCAGTGCTCTGGATCGCCTCGCTGTCGTTCAAGACCCCGGCCACCCTCACCGACGGCAAGTTCATCCCCCGCGAGTGGACGCTGGACAACTACCGGACGATCTTCGACACCGACCAGTTCGTCCGGGCGCTGGTCAACTCGATCGGCATCGCGCTGATCGCCACGCTGGTCGCGGTGGTGCTCGGGGCGATGGCCGCGTACGCGATCTCGCGGCTGGACTTCCCCGGTAAGAAGCTGCTGGTCGGCGTCTCCCTGCTGATCGCGATGTTCCCGCAGGTGTCGCTGGTGTCGCCGCTGTTCGAGATCGAGCGGCAGCTCGGCCTCTTCGACACCTGGCCGGGCCTGATCCTGCCGTACATCACCTTCGCGCTGCCGCTGGCGATCTACACGCTGTCGGCGTTCTTCAAGCAGATCCCGTGGGACCTGGAGAAGGCGGCGAAGATGGACGGCGCCACCCAGGGCCAGGCGTTCCGGCGGGTGATCGCCCCGCTGGCCGCGCCGGGCCTGTTCACCACGGCGATCCTGGTCTTCATCTTCTGCTGGAACGACTTCCTCTTCGCGATCACGCTCACCTCCACCGAGCGGGCCCGCACGGTGCCGGTGGCGCTGTCGTTCTTCACCGGCGAGTCGCAGTTCGAGGATCCCACCGGGGCGATCTGCGCCGCCGCCGTGGTGATCACCATTCCGATCATCCTGTTCGTGCTCTTCTTCCAGCGCCGCATCGTCTCCGGACTGACCTCCGGCGCAGTCAAGGGATAGGTGGTAGTCGTGGCTGACATCGTGCTCGACAAGGTGAGCAAGCGGTTCCCGGATGGGACCGTGGCGGTGCAGGACGTCGATCTGGAGATCGCCGACGGCGAGTTCGTCATCCTGGTCGGCCCCTCCGGCTGCGGGAAGTCCACCACGCTCAACATGATCGCCGGGTTGGAGGACATCAGCTCCGGCGAGCTGCGCATCGCCGGGCAGCGGGTGAACGACAAGGCGCCCCGGGACCGGGACATCGCGATGGTGTTCCAGTCGTACGCGCTCTACCCGAACATGACCGTCCGGGAGAACATGGCCTTCCCGCTGCGGCTGCAGAAGCTGGACAAGGAGACCATCAACCAGAAGGTGGACGAGGCGGCCAAGGTCCTGGAGCTGACCGCGCTGCTGGACCGCAGGCCGGCCAACCTCTCCGGCGGCCAGCGCCAGCGGGTGGCGATGGGGCGGGCCATCGTCCGCCAGCCCAAGGCGTTCCTGATGGACGAGCCGCTGTCCAACCTGGACGCCAAACTGCGGGTGCAGATGCGCACCGTGGTGTCCCGGCTGCAGAAGCAGCTCGGCACCACCACCGTGTACGTCACCCACGACCAGACCGAGGCGATGACCCTCGGCGACCGGGTGGTGATCATGCGGGGCGGCGCGGTGCAGCAGGTCGGCCCGCCGCAGGAGCTCTACGACCACCCCCGCAACCTCTTCGTCGCCGGTTTCATCGGCTCGCCGTCGATGAACTTCCTGCACGCGGCGGTCTCCGACGGCACCCTGCGGACGGCGCTCGGCGACGTGCCGATCGGCGACCGGGTCCGCCGGCAGCTCGAAGGGGCCGACGCTCCCCGCGAGCTGATCCTCGGCATCCGTCCCGAGCACTTCGAGGACGCCGAGCTGGTCGACGACGAGACCCGCCGCCGGGGCATGGAGTTCGAGGCGCCGGTGGACATCGTCGAGTCGATGGGCTCGGACAAGTACGTCTACTTCACCGTCGAGGGGGAGCGGGCCAGCGCCGCCGAGCTGGAAGAGCTGGCCGCCGACGCCGGCGCCGCCGACTTCACCGGCACCGGGGCCAGCCTGGTCACCCGCCTGTCGGCCGAGTCCCCGGTGACGGAGGCCACGACCCGCCGGGTCTGGTTCAACCTGGAGAAGATCCACCTGTTCGACCCGTCCAGCGGGCGCAACCTGACCCTGCACGAGGGCCGTGCCGCGGGCGCGCTGGCCGACTGACGGTCGTCGCCGAGGGGCCGGTGGGTGTGACACCCACCGGCCCCTCTCGCGTTGCCGCTCCAGCCCCTGCCCACGGCCCCCAGCCCCGGCCTTGCCGCCGCCTCCGGCCCCCAATCCCGGTCTGCGGCCGCTCGGCCCCCGGTCTGCGACCGCTCGGCCCCCGGTCTGCGACCGCTCGGCCCCCGGTCTGCGACCGCTCGGCCCCCGGTCTGCGACCGCTCGGCCCCCGGTCTGCGACCGCTCGGCCCCCGGTCTGCGGCCGCCCGGCCCCGGTCTGCGGCCTGCGGGTCTGCGGCCCTGGGCCCGGCCCAGTCCCGGAGCACCTACCCGACCTCAGCGTCGTCACCGACCGTCACATTGGTTCGCCGCCCGACACCCACGCCGCACGCTTTGCTCTGCTGCCGCCCCCGCAACAGTGACCGTCCGTGCCTGTTGCCGGGAGGGCAGCAGAGCAAAGCGTGCGAGGGGAGGGTGGCGGGGTGGGGAAGGCGTTCGGCGTCTTGGCAGGTCAGGAGGTGGCGGGCGGCTGGGCGGCCGACGTCGGCCGCGGGTGGAGGCCAGCCGGGTTACGGATCGTGACGAGGCGGGTCGCGCGGAGCCGGGGTCACCAGGAGTGGTGAAGGGGCAGGCCGAGGAAGTCGGCGTACCGGATGAGGGCCGCCTCGACCCGGCCGCGCATCGAGTCGTCGAACGGGGTCAGCTGCCGCACGGTCACGGTGACCCGGGCCCGGCCGATGGTGCGCTTCCAGGTGCCGACCACGCGGCCGCCGCGCACGATCGTGGACTGGAAGACGCCGTTGCCGCCGGGGACCACGGCCTGCCGGTGCGCCGGGTCGAGCATCAGCGTGCGGTCCTTGTAGCCGAGCAGGTACTCGTCGAACCCGGGCAGCGCCAGCACGTCGTCGCGCACGGTGCGGGGCGCGTCGAGCAGCGCCGCGTCGAGCACGGCCGGCACCCCGTCCACCTCCACTGTGGCCAGGTCGTCGCCGGCCACCGCGATGCCCCGCCGGGCGTCGGCCGCGGTCAGCCCCGTCCAGCCGGCGAAGTCCTGTCGGGTGGTCGGCCCGTGGGACCGGAAGTATCGCAGCGCCAGCAGACCGAGCGCCTCGTCGCGCTCGGGGCGGCGCGCCTCGGGCGCCCACTCGTCGAGCAGGGCGAAGGTCTGCTCGGTCCCGACGTGGGGGGCGATGCAGGTGACGCCGCGCTGGCTGGCGTACCAGAGCAGGTGGTAGCCGCGCTGGCCGGCGGGATCGATGCCGGCGGCGGCCAGGGTGGCCAGGCACTCCGCGCGGGTGAGCCGGCCGCCGCCGGCCAGCGCGGCGCCGAGCACGTCGGCCGCCCGATCGGCGTCGGCCTCGGTGAGGCCGAGCGCGGCCCGGCGGGCCGCCGCGCCGCTCAGCGCCCGCACGCCGGTCACCTCGAGCATCCAGCGGGCGTCCCGCGCAGGTACGAGGTGCACGGTGCCCCGCATCGGCCAGGTCCGCAACGCCTCCCGGCGGTCCAGCGCCGCCCGCACGTCCGCCACCGTCCACCCGGGCAGCCGGGTGCCCAGCGACCACAGGCCGCTCGCCGCGTCCTGCGCCTGCATCGCGCCGAACCACTCGACCACGCCGGCGACGTCCCGCGGCCGGCTGCGCGGGTGCTGCCGCAGCAGCAGGCTGGTCATCCGCAACGCCAACGCCTCGCCGCCGGTCAACCGCACACTGCCGCCCTTCGCCCGGGAACGACGGTCAGCCTAGGCCGCGGCACCGACACCGGCCCGGACACGCCGCCGGGCGGGCGGGCCGTGGCCCACCCGCCCGACGTCCACGATCACCGACCGTGGCGGTCGCGGTCAGCGCCGCCGGCGTGCCGGCTCCGGCACGTCCGCGTCGACCCGCTCGCGGCGGACCTGCGCGTCGATCGGCTCATTCTCGACAATCTCGTCCTTGTTGAGCCGGACCCGCTCGACGGGCACCTGGTCCTTGCTGACCACCGGCCGCTCCGCGCGCAGCTCCATCTCACGCTGCTCATCGCGGATGTCCGGCCGGGCGTTGCCGCGGTTCGCCGCGGTGATCGGCTCGCGCACCACCCGTACCTCGTCGTGCTCGACCGGCACCGTGGTGTGCACGTCCTCGGTCACCACGTGCTTGCTCAGCCGGGCCTTGCCCGCCGGCTCGCTCTGGGTACCGACCCGCAGCCGCTCCTCGGACCGGATCATCTCCGGCGCACCGGGCCGCCGCTGTGGCTGCTCCTGCTGCTGCTGGAGCTGGTAGTGCCGGTAGAGCTGGGCGAGCTGGTCCGCGCCGAGCGGCGCCTCGGTGCCCGACTCGACGGCGGGCGCGCTGCGCACGGTGGCCTTGTCGTACGGCACCCGCAGGCGACCCTCGGCCATCCCGGCCCCGGCCAGCGGCGCCATGGACTCGTGGTGGCCCATCACGCCGGTCTGCACGCTGACCCAGGTGGCCTCGCCGGCGGGGTCGGCCCAGACCTGGGCCACGCTGCCGACCTTGGCGCCCGAGCGGTCCTGGACGTCCTGCCCGTACAGCGAGCGGACCTGCTGTTCGGTGAGTCGCATCGTTCGTCCTTCCTCTCGTGGGTCACGACCTGGCTACCCGGCCCGTTCGGAGCACATTCGCCGGGAAGGGCGTGGATAGCAGCAGCGGGAGGAGCGGGTGCCGAGGGGACGCATAAGTGTCGGGACATCGGGGATGCGCCATCCGGGATCGTAGCGAAGCCATCCGGGACCGTAGCGAAGAATGCGAGGTATGAGATGACCGCGTCCAGTGAGCCCGCCCCGCGCGCCCGGCCCGCCGGAGGTACGGCGGCCAAGACCAGCGCCGCCGCCACCTTCGCCCTGGTGTTCGGCGTGGCGGCGCTGTTCAGCGTGCTGACCGCCATCCTCGCCTGGATCGGTCTGCTGCTCGGGATCATCGGGGTGATCCTGGGGATCGTCGGGCTGAAGATGAGCCGCCGCCCGGGGGTGACCGGGCGGGGGGTGGCGATCGGGGGGCTGGTGCTCAGCGTGCTGGCGGTGCTGCTCGGGTTGGCCCTCGCGGCCGGGATCAGCACCTTCGTCAACGACGAGGGTGCGGTGGACCGCCTCCAGCAACAGGTCGACGACCTGCGCGACCGACTCGACGACTGAGCCGGACACCGGCCGCCGACCCGTTGGCGGAGCCCCCCAGCTGACACGGGCCCTGATCGCGCTACGCCCGCTCTCGCAGGCGGAGCGCGATCCCCCGTTCAGGTCCATAATGCGTCGGCGGTGTCCCGGGCCGCCGGCACCCGTGCGACCAGGATCCCGGTCGGCGAGGCCGGCGGGCACCGCCCCGCAGGGAACTTGCGCAAATCTTGAGCCGGCTACGGCCCGACGCCAGGAGGGTGGACGCGGCCGAGGAAGTGGCGCATCAGGGACACCACCTCGTCATTCCGTGCCGTGCCGCCGCCGGTTCAGCGCCGGTCGGCGGTGACCAGCTCGCGGACGGCGGGCGCCACCTCGGCGGCGAATCGGCGCAGGTCGTCGGGGTCGTCGCTGCCGAGGATGAAGACGCTGACGCCCTCGCTCAGGGCCAGGTCCGCCAGTTCCTCGGCCCACTGCTCCGCGGGTCCGTCCAGCGGGCCGCGACCGACCGCGTTGAACCGTCCGGTGATGTTGAGCAGCCGCCGGACGTCCCGGGGCGATCGGCCGGCCTGCTGGGTGGCGTCGTCGATGATCTGGTTGCCGGTGGTCAGGTCGCCGGGTTGCAGGTAGCCCAGCGACGGGAGCCAGCCGTCGGCCCGCCGGCCGGTGAGCGCGAGCATCCGGGGCTTGTAGGCGCCCAGCCAGATCGGCACCGGGTGGGCGGGGGCCGGGCCGCGCTTGGCCCCGTGCACCCGGTGGAACTCGCCGTCGACCCGCGCGCCGCCGCGCGCGCCGGCGTCCCACAGTTGGCGGATGACGTCGATGGCCTCCTCCAGGGCCCGCACCCCCTGCGCCGGGGTGAGCCGGCGGCCGCCCATCGCCTCGATGGCGTCCCAGAACGCGCCCGCCCCCAGGCCCAGCCGGACCCGGCCGCCGCTGAGCAGGTCGAGGCTCGCCACGCTGCGCGCGAGGACCGCCGGCGGGCGCAGCGGAAGGTTCGTCACGTTCGCCGACAGGCCCACCGTGCTGGTCCGCGCGGCGACGTAGCTCAGCAGCGTCCAGGTGTCGAGCAACTTCGGCTGGTACGGGTGGTCCTGGAAGGTGACCAGGTCCAGCCCGACCTGCTCGGCCAGGACGGCGAGGGCGACGGTGCCCGCCGGGTCGTCGCTCGCCGGTGTGGTGAACGATCCGAAAAGCAGCGGGTGACCGTAGTCGCTCATCGCCGGTCGGCCTTCGGGTAGGGCGGGCACGAGGGCCGGCGCTTTCCGATGCTCATCCGCCTCTCCTTCCCGTCCCGGCCGCGGGCAGTCCCTCGATCCGGGTGCCGGATTGCCGGCCTCGACCAGGTCAGGCTGCGACCCGCTCGATGTTGCAGTTTGACCCGGCATGTGACGGGTAGTCGCGGGAGCTGATCCGAACCGAGGAGGGACGTGCCGATGGACGGCCAGGTCAAGGTAGCGGTGGTCTACTACAGCGCGACCGGCATCACCTACCAGATGGCGCAGGCGGCCTGCGAGGCCGCCGGCGAGGCCGGCGCCGACGTGCGCCTGCGCAAGGTACGCGAGCTGGCGCCCGACGAGGCGATCCGCTCCAACTCGGGCTGGCAGGCCCACCACCTGGAGACCCAGGACGTCCCCGAGGCCCAGCTCGACGACCTGTCCTGGGCCGACGTGATCATCTTCGGCTCGCCCACCCGCTACGGGATGATTGCCGCCCAGCTCAAGCAGTTCATCGACACCACCGGCCCGCTCTGGTCGCAGGGCGCCCTGGTGGACAAGGTCTACAGCGCCTTCACCTCCACCGCGACCTCGCACGGCGGGCAGGAGTCCACCCTGCTGTCGCTGTTCACGATCTTCTACCACTGGGGCGGTCTCGTGGTGACCCCCGGCTACACCGAGCCGAGCCAGTTCGCCGCGGGCAACCCGTACGGCGCCTCGCACACCAGCAACAACGGGGAGACCGCCCCGGACCAGCTGGCGTTGGGTGCCACCGCCCTGACCGCCAAGCGGGCGGTGCGCCTCGGCGCCGCGGTCAAGCGCGGCCTCGCCGCCGGCTGACGTCAGGGGGCGACCGGTGGTCCGGGCGGGGGCTCTCGGCCCGTCCGGTCCACCGGTCGCCGCAACCCCTACCCGCGATCGGCCGGTCCATGCGCGGTCAGCGCCGGACGGGCCAGCAGGTGTCCGAGCAGGTCCGCCAGGACCGCCAGCCCGTCCCGGCTGAGCACCGACTCCGGGTGGAACTGCACCCCGGCGAACCCGGGGCCGCGCAGCGCGTGCACCGCCCCGTCGGCCGGGTCACGGGACAGCTCCACCGGCCCGTACCGGGTGCCGAGCCGGTCGCGGTCGGCCAGGGCGGTGAAGGTGGAGTAGAAGCCCACCCGCCGGGACGTGCCGAAGACCGACACGTCCCGCTGCAATCCCTGGTACGGCGCCTCGCGCCGGTGCAGCGGCAACCCCAGCAGGCCGGCGAGCAGCTGGTGGCCGAGGCAGACCGCCAGCGTGGGCAGGCCGGCGGCTAGCCGGTCGGCCAGCAGCGCCCGCAGCGCCGCCATCTTCGGCTCGGTGATCGCGCCCGGGTCGCCCGGCCCGGGCCCCACCACCACCAGGTCGTACCCGTCGAGCGGGGCGGCCCGTTGCCACGGCCGGACGTCCACGGCGAGACCCAGGGCGCCGAGCTGGTGGGCGAGCATCCCGGTGAAGGTGTCCTCGCCGTCCACGATCAGCGCCCGCCGACCGGTCAGCCCGGCCAGCGTGGTCGCCCCGGGCACCCGCTGGTCGAGCCAGAACCGGGCCAGTGGCGTGTTCCGCGCGGCGAGCACCGCCCGCACCTCGGGGTCGTCGGCGAGGCGTACCGCCCGGGTGGGGTCGGCGGCCGGCGCCTGCGGAGCCAGCCCCAGCGCGGCGAGCACCCCGGCCGCCTTGGCGTGCGTCTCGGCGACCTCGCCCGCGGCGGTCGAGTGCCGCACCAGGGTCGCCCCGACCGGCACCCGCAGCTCACCGGCGGGGGAGATCTCCGCCGTCCGGATCAGGATCGGCGCGTCCAGCGTCTGCCGGCCCTCGCCGTCGCGCCCGAGCAGGGCCAGCACGCCGGAGTAGTAGCGCCGCCCGGAGCGCTCGTGCCGGGCGATCACCCGGCAGGCGTTCTCCATCGGACTGCCGGTCACCGTTGGGGCGAACATCGTCTCCCGCAGCACCTCCCGGACGTCCTTCGAGCCCCGCCCGGCGAGCAGGTACTCCGTGTGCGCGAGGTGCGCCATCTCCTTCAGGTACGGCCCGACCACCTGGCCGCCGTGCTCGGCGACCGTGGCCATCATCTTCAGCTCCTCGTCGAGCACCATGTACAGCTCCTCGACCTCCTTGGGGTCGCGGAGGAAGCGCAGCAGGGCGGCGCGGTCCGGGGCCGCGCCGGCGTGCCGGAAGGTGCCGCTGATCGGGTTCATCATCACCAGCCCGTCGTCGACGCTGACGTGCCGCTCCGGGCTCGCGCCGACCAGGATCCGGTGCCCGGTGTGCACCAGGAACGTCCAGTACGCGCCCCGCTCGCCGAGCAGCAGCCGGCGCAGCGCCGCCAGCCCCGCCCGCAGCGGCGATCCCTGCACCGTCGCCCGCAGGGTGCGGTGGATGACGAAGTTGGCGCCCTCGCCGCGGCCGATCTCCTCGGCCAGCACCCGCTCGACGGTGCCGGCGTACTCCTCGTCGGCGACGTCGAACGCGGCGCCCGTGGTGACCACCGGCGCCTGCGGCAGCGCGGCGAGCGCGTCGGTCAGGGTGATCCGCGCGTGCCCGGCTATCTCCAGGTACTCCAGCGGCGTGCCGTCGTCGACGCACTCGAAGCCCCGCTCGGCGATCTGCCGGTACGGCACCAGGGCCAGGGTGCGGGGGCCGGCCGCCCCGTCCGGCAGCGGCAGGTCGGCGAGCCGGTCGGCGGTGCGGACCGTACCCGTGAAGAGGTCGAGGTGCGCGGCGCCCTCGCGACGGACGAGCGCGAACGGGCCGGGGTCGGCGTCGTGCGCGAGGGCGGCGAGCAGGTCGTGCGGGCGGTTCATCGGTGTCTCCTCCGGGCCGTCGGCGCCGCCCGTCGGGGCGGCCCGGGAGCCGGGGAGAGACCGGCGGCCGCCTCGTCGGGCGGCCGCGTGGAAAGCTACGCGCGGAAGGTGGCCGCCGGGTCGGCGGGCCACCAGCAGGACAGGTGCGCGAGCATGTCGACCACCCTACGCGGCCCCCGCCGGACGCGGAAGCCGTCCGAGGTACGCGTCGCGCGCCCGCCACCGATCGAGGCTTCGGCGGGCCGGTCGGCGGGTACCGTGACCGGCGATGAACATTCTCGCTCTCGACCTCGGCACCTCCTCGGTACGCGGGCTCGTGCTCGACGCCGACGCGGCTCCGCGGCCGGGTGCGCTGGCGCGGCGCAAGGTGCACGTGAGCATCGGCGACCGCGGCTCGGGCACCCTCGACCCCGCGCAGTACCTGGCCTGCCTGGTCGAGTGCCTGGACGAGCTCGCCGCCGCCGGGCACCTGCGCGACGTGCACCTGGTCGCGGTCTCGGCGCAGTGGCACTCGGTGGTGCCGCTCGACCCCGCGGGTGCGCCGCTCGGGCCGGTCCTGACCTGGCTGGACACCCGCCCCGCGCCGGCCCCCGGCAACGCCGGCCCGGCCGATCCGGATGCCTACCACGAACGGACCGGCGGGTGGTGGCACCGCGGCTACTGGCCGCTCCGGCTGCCCTGGCTCCGGGCGCGGTGCGGCAGCCCGATCGCCCGGTTCGCCGGCCTGGCCGAGTACGTCCTCGGCCAACTGCTCGACACCGCGCCGATGTCGGTCTCCATGGCCTCCGGCACGGGACTGCTCGACCTGCGCACGCTGACCTGGGACGCCGAGGCCTGCGAGCTGGCCGGGGTCCGCCCGGGCGAGCTGCCCGAGCTGGCGCCGACGGGATGGAGTGGGCGACTGCGCGCGGAGCACGCCCGTCGGTGGCCGCAGCTGGCCGGCGTGGCCTGGTCCGTCCCGGTCGGTGACGGGGCCGCCTCCAACGTGGGCTCCGGTTGCGTGGACGGGCGGCGTGCGGCGGTGACCGTGGGCACCTCCGCGGCGGTCCGGCTGCTGCATCGGCTGCCGGCCGGGGAGCCGCTGCCGCCGCTGCCCAAGGAACTCTGGCGCTACCGGGTGGACCACGAGTACGTGGTGACCGGAGCGGCCTACTCCAGCGGAGGCAACCTGTACACCTGGGCCAAGCGGGAGCTGCGGCTGCCCGAGGGTCCGGAGCTGTCGGCCGCGCTGGCCCGCGTGCCGCCGGACGGTGGCGCGGTGACGGCCGACCCACGCCTCGGCGGCGACCGGCCACCCGGCTTCGCTCCGGCCGGTGCCGGCGAGCTGCGCGGGCTCAGCTTCGCCACCACCGGGGTGGAGATCCTGGCCGGACTGATGGCCGGCCTGTGCCGGATGGTCGCCGACGATCTGGCCGTGCTGGAGTCCACCGTCGAGACGCCGATGGAGGTGGTGCTGGGTGGGGGAGCGATGGCTGCCTCCGTGTGGTGGCGCTCGGCGTTCGCCACGGCGCTGGCGCCCCGCCCGGTGCGGCACCGCGCCGAGCCGGAGATCGGGGCGATCGGCGCGGCGCTGGTGGCGCTGGGCCGGGTGGCCGAGGCGGGGCGGCTGGCGATGACCGATCCGCTCGACGAGGGACGCGCGCCGCAGCGCTCCGGCGCCGCTTCCTGACCGGAGCTGTGCCACGCCCCGTTGACACAGCTCGCGGGCCTGGTTGGATGGACCCCGCTCCCTGACGCGGGGGAGGCGGGGGACCGAGGAGGCAGGTGTGGGCGCAGGTCCCGACCCGAGGCAGGGCGAGCAGGGTGGTCGGAGCCGGGGGGCCGTCCGGGTCGTACCCCACCGGCGGCGCTCGCCGTTCCGGCTGCGCGACTGGCGGATGCGCACCAAGCTCGCCACCGTGCTGGTCATCCCGTCCGTGGCCTTCCTGGTGCTGGCCGGCGTGCAGACCGCGGCGCTGGTCGGGCAGACCACCGCGCTGAGCGACTTCGCCCGGCAGGTCGGCATCGGCCGGCAGATCACCACCGTGGTGGACCGGCTCCAGCAGGAGCGGGACCGCTCCGCGGGGGAGCTGGCCGAGCTGCGCCGGGCCGGGAGCCAGGCCGACCGGGACGCGGCGATCAGCGCGCTGCGGCCGTTGCAGGCGGCCACCGACCAGGCCGTCAGCGAGCTGCGCGGAGCCGCGCAGCCGCTGGCCGACGCCGACGCGTCCTGGCGGGTGGCGTACGGCGAGGCGCTGGAGGCGTACGACCAGGTGGTCTACATCCGGGCCGCGGTGCCGCCGGCGGTGCTCAACAGTGACACCATCCTGAGCAACTACCACCGGGCCATCGAGGCGCTGCTCAACCTGCTGGCGGAGCCCTCGCCGGGGGAGCAGCAGCCCGTGCTCACCGACGCCGTGCTGCGGTACGTGCAGCTCGCCCGGGTCAAGGAGCTGTCGTCGCGGATCCGCGGGCAGCTCTACGCCGCCGCCCGAGCCGGCCGCTACGACCTGGACGACCAGGTGACCCTCACCGACCTGCGGGCGCAGCAGCTGGCCGCGCTCGGCGCGTTCCGGGTCGCCGCCACCAACGATCAGGTCCGGCTCTACGACCGGACCTCGGTCGATCCGGCGTTCGTCGCGGCGATGAAGCTGGAGGAGAAGAGCCTGCCCACCGGCGGCGCCCGCGCGGAGGTGCTGCCCGCGCCGCAGTGGTGGGCCGCCAGCGAGCAGCGGCAGGAGCTGCTGCGCCAGTTGGAGGCGCGGGTGCTGGACGACGCGGTGACCCGGGCCGACACGGTCAGTGGCGACCGGCTGCGCACCACCCTGCTGGTGGTCGGCGGCATCGTGGTGGTGCTCGGGCTCGCCGTGCTGCTCGCCCTGCTCATTGGCCGGTCGATCGCCAACTCCATGCAGCGCCTGCGCGGGCAGGCCCTGCGGATCGCCCAGGTCGAGCTGCCGGACGCGCTGGACCGGCTCCGCTCGGTGCAGGGCGGCGTGCCCACCATCGACGTGCCGCCCCCGGTCGTCCGTTCCTCCGACGAGATCGGCGAGCTGGCCGAGGCGTTCGTCGCGGTGCACCGCAGCGCGGTCAGCGTCGCGGTGGAGCAGGCGGAGACGCGGCGCACCGTCAACGCGATGTTCGTCAACCTGGCCCGACGCAGCCAGGTGCTGGTGGAGCGGCAGCTGGAGCTGCTCGACGACCTGGAACGGGAGGAGGCCGACCCGGACCAGCTGGAGAACCTGTTCAAGCTGGACCACCTGGCCGCCCGGATGCGCCGTAACGACGAGAGCCTGCTGGTGCTGGCCGGCACGGAGTCCACCCGGCGGTGGAACCGCCCGGTCGGTCTCGGGGCGGTGCTGCTGGCCGCCAGCGCCGAGATCGAGCAGTACCAGCGGGTCCGCCGCGAGTCGGTGGCCGACCTGTACGTGGTCGGGCACGCCGTCGGCGAGCTGGTGCACCTGCTGGCCGAGCTGCTGGAGAACGCCACCGCCTTCTCCCGGCCCGACACCGTGGTCCGGGTGGGCGCCCGGGCCGAGGGCGCCGGCGCGGTGGTGGAGATCGTCGACCAGGGGTTGGGGATGAGCCCGGCGGCGCTGGAACAGGCCAACACCGTGCTGGCCTCCCCGCCGGCCGCCGACGTGGCCGCCTCGGAGCGGATGGGCCTGTTCGTGGTCAGCCACCTCGCCGCCCGGCACGGCATCCGGGTACGCCTCAGCGGCGGCGCCCAGGGCCTGGTCGCCCGGATCGAGCTGCCCGCCGCGCTGCTGGCCGCCGCGCCCCCGGCAGAGCTGGACGCGCCGGTCTCACCCCGGATGCTGACCACGGCGGTCGCCGGCGCGACCCGGCCCGGCGGGCCGCGACGGCCGGCCGGTGCGCCGGCGCCGACGGAGCTGCCGGTGGCCGGCCGTCGTCCCGACCCGGCTCCGGTGGTGCCCGTGCAGGGGCGGCCGGTGCCGGTCCGCGCCGAGGACGTGCTGTCGCCGGCCGCGGGCGCCCCGGCGGCCGGCGGCGGCTGGTGGTCCCGCCAGGGGCCTGCACCGTCCGCCCCGGTGCCGGCCGCTGATGTGACGCCCACGCCGCCCGCGACGCCTGTCTTCGGGGGCACCAACGAACGAGGCCTGCCGGTGCGGGTGCCGATGGCTCAGCTCTCCGCGGTCACCGAGCCGGCCCGGCCGGAGGTTGCCGCTACACGGGACGACCCGGACCCGGAGGCGGTCGGTGGAATGCTGTCGCGGCTGTACAGCGGGGTCCGCCGGGCCGAGGCCGAGGAGACCCGGGAGATAATCTTGCCGCCGTTCGGTGGGCACAGCGAAGGAGGACGACAGTGACGACGTTGAGCCAGGAGGCGCGAGACCTTAGCTGGCTGGTCAACGCGTTCGCGGAGCGGGTGCCGGGGGTGGCCCACGCCGTGGTGGTCTCCTCCGACGGGCTGCTGGTCGCGATCTCGGCGCACCTGCCCCGCGACCACGCCGACAAGCTCGCCGCGGTGACCTCCGGCCTGATGAGCATCACCGCGGGGGCGGCCCAGATGTTCGACGGCGACATCGTCAAGCAGACGGTCGTCGAGATGGGGCGCGGCTACTTCCTGGTGATGCAGATCCGCGACGGCTCGATCCTCGCCACGCTGGCCGCGTCCGACGCCGACATCGGCGTGGTGGGCTACGAGATGGCCCGGCTGGCCAAGCAGGCCGGTGAGATGCTCACCCCGGCGCTGCGTGCCGAGTTGCAGCAGGCGCTGCCCCGCTGACGACGACCGCTCCCGCCGGCCGGCCGGTCCCGCTCGGCCGGACCCGCCCGCCCCGGCGGGTCGGACCACCCGACCGCCCCCACGCGGTCCGGTGCGCCGGTCCCGGCCGGCGGGTGGCTCAGAGGCCGTTGTCGCTGATCACCTGCCGGTACCAGTGGGCGCTGCGCTTGGGGATGCGGCGCTGGGTGGCATAGTCCACGTAGACCAGTCCCCAGCGCTGGTCGTAGCCCTCGGCCCACTCGAAGTTGTCCAGCAGCGACCAGACGTGGTAGCTCTCCAGCGGCACGCCGGCGCCAATCGCGCGGTGCGCGGCGGCGAAGTGGTCCCGCAGGAAGGCGATCCGGCCGGCGTCGTCGACGGTGCCGTCGGCGGCCAGGACGTCCGGGGAGGGCAGGCCGTTCTCGGTGACGGTGATCGGGACGGGGCCGTAGTCGCGGGTGACCCGGGTCAGGATGTCGTACATCCCCTCGGGGTGGATCTGCTGCCACTCCGCCTCGGAGGTGGCCCAGCGCCGCACGGTGCCGCCGTCGGCGGTGACGTAGATCGGCGTGTAGTACTGCACGGCCAGCAGGTCGACCGGGCTGGAGATGATCTCCAGGTCGCCGTCGGCGATACCCCGGACGAGCCGGCTGTCCTCGCCGAGGTCGGCCAGCACGTCGGCCGGGTACGCGCCGGTGAGGACGGAGTCCAGGTACAGCCGGTTCTCGTACCCGTCGTAGAGCCGGGTCGCGGCCGCCGCGGCCGGGGTGTCGTCGGCCGGGTAGCACGGGTGCAGGTTGAACGCCGGCCCGATCCGTGCGGTGGAGCCGGTGGCCCGCAGGGCGCGCACCGCCAGGCCGTGCGCGAGCTGGAGGTGGTGGGCGACCAGGTACGCGGCGTCCGGATCCTGCCGGCCCGGGGCGTGGTGGCCCCAGAGGTAGCCGTTCTGCACCACGGTCTTCGGCTCGTTGACGGTCAGCCACACCGGCACCTGGTCACCCAGGCCCCGGAACACGGCGTCGGCGTAGTCGGCGAAGCGGTACGCGGTGTCCCGGTTCTCCCAGCCGCCGGCGTCCTGCAACGACTGGGGTAGATCCCAGTGGAAGAGGGTGACCATGGGCGCGATGCCGCGCTCGTGCAGGCCGTCGACCAGCCGGCGGTAGAAGTCCAGGCCGCGCTGGTTGGGTCGGCCGGTGCCGTCGGCCTGGATGCGGGGCCAGGAGACGGAGAACCGGTAGCTGCGCAGGCCGAGGTCGCGCATCAGGTCCAGGTCCTCGGACCAGCGGTGGTAGTGGTCCGCGGCCACGTCGCCGGTGTCGCCGTTGCGGGTCCGCCCCGGGGTACGGCTGAAGGTGTCCCAGATCGACTCGCCGCGCCCGTCCTCCTTGGCGGCGCCCTCGATCTGGTAGGCCGAGGTGGCCGCGCCCCAGCCGAAGTCGCGCGGGAAGCGCAGGGTGCCCGCGCCGGGGATGGCAGTCGGGTCCCCGTCCGGCGGGGTGTCGCAGCCGGCCGTCACGGCGGCGGCCGCGCCGGCCACGGCGGCCCCGACCGGGGAGAGCCCGGCGCTGGCGGTGGCGGAGGGCGCGGCGCGGTGCAGCGGTCGCCGTCGGGTGGGTATCGACATCGGTGTTTCTCCTCAGGGTGCGGGCCACCCCGACGGCCGGGAGCGCTCCCAGCACCGGCATGCGGCGTTCCGGCCGCCTCGGGGGCGGACCGCCAGCCTAGAGGGCCGCGCGGAGGCGGCCGGGATGGGGGGAAGTGAAGATGTGACGGGCGCCGTCGGTCGTCCACGCGCCGGGCGGGGCGCAGATAGCGAGCGAGGCCGGCCGGGCGGCGTACGCGCCTGTCCCGTCGGCCTCTTTTCCCGTCGACTACGGGGCTTTAGTGTGGGGACGGGGGAGGGCAACCCCCGTCCCCACCTTGGTGCACACACGCACGAGTCGAATTGGCGTCCGCCGTGCGTGTCGCGCGGGAGCCGGGCCACGCGAGTGGCTCTGGTTCCACCTCCCTCCGTCACTGGCGGGTGTCGGCTGGCGACGATGTCCGGGCTGGCCCGTCGTCAGCCTCTTGGCCTGCACCGCGGCCGGGCGACCACGGTCGACGAAACAAGTGCATCTTTGTCGATGGAAGCGCTCCCACCACGATGCGACTGTAACGCCCGTCACGGGTTTGTGAAAGCCCCAAAACGAGATCGAAACATTGATCGCTGTCCCACCTGCGGTGTTGTCGTGGGAGCGCTTCCATGGCAGACTGTCGAATCGACGCAGCGGAGCCAGCTCGCGTGAGCGTGGGTCGCCGAGGGCATCCGGGATCTCCAGACGGCACCCCGAGGAACCGCCGCCGGTGCCGCCCCAGGGGCGGCAGACCGGCGCAGTTCCGCACCGACCACCTTCCCGGGCGCCTCCGTCCCCCGCGTTCCCTGCTCGCGTGGAGGCGCCTCGCCGGCGGCCCGTCAGGCTCCGGCCCTCCTCCGAGGAGACACCGCGCACATGAGACTCTGGGCAAGACGTCGCCGGACGGCGATGTTCGCCGCCACCGCGCTGGCCATCGGCGGGGTGACCCTGCCGGCCGGCGCCGCGCAGGCCGCCCCCGCCTGCGACGTGGTCTACGCGACCAACGACTGGAACACCGGTTTCACCGCCAACGTCACCGTCAAGAACCTGGGCGACGCGCTCACCGGGTGGACGCTCAAGTTTTCCTTCCCGAACAGCTCCCAGCGCGTCACCCAGGGCTGGTCGGCGAGGTGGAGCCAGACCGGCAGCGAGGTCACCGCGACCAACGAGTCGTGGAACGGCAGCCTCGGCGCCGGCGCGTCGACCACCATCGGGTTCAACGGCGCGTACTCCGGCAGCAACCCGAAGCCCACCGCCTTCACCCTCAATGGGGTCGCCTGCAACGGCACCCCGGCCAACCAGCCGCCGACGGTGTCGCTGGGGCTGCCGACCGGGCCGTTCGAGGCACCGGCCGACGTGCCGCTCACCGCCACCGCCAGCGACCCGGACGGGACGATCGCCAAGGTCGAGTTCTACCGCAACGGCCTGCTGGTCAACACCGACACCACCGCCCCGTACGGCTACACCCTTGAGGACCTGCCGGCCGGCGGCTACACCGTGCAGGCCAAGGCGTACGACAACGCCAACGGCGTCGCGGTGGCGGAGAAGGCGTTCACCGTCAACCCCGCCTCCGGTCCGGTGCTGGTGGCCACCCCGTCGGCGGTCAGCGTGACCGAGGGCGGCACGGGCACGGTCAGCCTGAAGCTCAGCGCCCCGCCCAGCGCCAACGTGCCGGTGACCCTCACCCGCACCGGCGACACCGACGTCACCGTCACCCCGGCGACCGTCACGCTCACCCCGGCCAACTGGAACACCGGGGTGACGGCCACCGTCGCCGCGGCCGAGGACGGGGACACCCTGGGCGGCACCGCCACCGTCACGGCCTCGGCCACCGGCTTCGCGCCGCTGGCGATCGCCGTCATGGAGATCGACAACGACACCCCGGGTGGGGACAACGCCTACATCAAGCGGTTCCTCGACCAGTACGGCAAGATCAAGAACTCCGGGTACTTCAGCCCGGAGGGCGTGCCGTACCACTCGGTCGAGACGCTGATCGTCGAGGCGCCCGACCACGGCCACGAGACGACCTCGGAGGCGTTCAGCTTCTGGCTCTGGCTGGAGGCGCAGTACGGCCGGGTCACCCAGAACTGGGCCCCGTTCAACAACGCCTGGACCGTGATGGAGAAATACATAATTCCGAATCATTCGGACCAGCCGGCGGCCGGCGCGGCGGGCACCGCCCAGTACGCCGCCGAGTACAACCTGCCCAGCCAGTACCCGTCGCAGTTGCAGCCCTCCGTCGCGGTCGGCCAGGACCCGCTCCGCTCGGAACTGCAGAGCACCTACGGCACCGGTGACATCTACGGCATGCACTGGCTGCTGGACGTCGACAACACCTACGGCTTCGGCCGCTGCGGTGACGGCACCACCCGGCCGGCGTACATCAACACCTTCCAGCGGGGCACCCAGGAGTCGGTGTGGGAGACCGTGCCGCAGCCCTCCTGCGACACCTTCGCCCACGGCGGCCAGTACGGCTACCTGGACCTGTTCGTCAAGGAGGGCAGCGCCCCCGCGAAGCAGTGGAAGTACACCAACGCCCCGGACGCCGACGCCCGCGCCGTGCAGGCCGCGTACTGGGCGCTGACCTGGGCCAAGGCCCAGGGCCGGGAGGCCGACGTGGCGGCCACCGTGGCGAAGGCCGCCAAGATGGGTGACTACCTGCGCTACTCCATGTTCGACAAGTACTTCAAGAAGATCGGCAACTGCGTCGGGGCCAGCACCTGCCCGGCCGGCAGTGGCCGGGACTCGGCGCACTACCTGATGTCCTGGTACTACGCCTGGGGCGGCGCGTACGACCCCAGCCAGAACTGGTCCTGGCGGATCGGCTCCAGCCACAACCACTTCGGCTACCAGAATCCGCTCGCGGCCTGGGCGCTGACCAACGTGCCGGAGCTGAAGCCCAAGTCGCCGACCGCGGTCGCCGACTGGCAGAAGAGCTTCGACCGGCAGCTGGAGTTCTACACCTGGCTCCAGTCCGCCGAGGGCGGCATCGCCGGTGGCGCGACCAACAGCTGGGACGGCAGCTACGCCCAGCCGCCGGCCGGCACCGCCACCTTCTACGGCATGTACTACGACGTCGACCCGGTCTACAACGACCCGCCGTCCAACCAGTGGTTCGGCATGCAGGCCTGGTCGATGCAGCGGATCGCCGAGCTGTACCTGCTGACCGGCAACGCCAAGGCCAAGGCGCTGCTGGACAAGTGGGTGCCGTGGGCCATCGCCAACACCACGGTGGGCGCCAACTGGTCGATCCCGTCGGACATGAAGTGGACCGGCCAACCCGCCAACTGGGACCCGGCCAACCCGCAGGCGAACACCAACCTGCACGTCGAGGTGACGGTGAAGGGCCAGGACGTCGGCGTCGCCGCCGCCTACGCCCGCACCCTGATCGCGTACGCGGCGAAGTCGGGCAACGTGTCGGCCAAGAACACCGCCAAGGGGCTGCTGGACGCCCTCCACGCGGCCAGCGACGCCAAGGGCGTCTCCACCACCGAGAAGCGCGGCGACTACCGGCGCTTCGACGACGTCTACACCGCCGCCGACGGACAGGGCCTCTACGTCCCGTCCGGCTGGACCGGGAAGATGCCCAACGGCGACGCCATCGCGGCGGGCAAGAGCTTCCTGGACATCCGGTCGTTCTACAAGAACGACCCCGACTGGCCGAAGGTGCAGGCCTATCTCAACGGTGGCGCCGAGCCGGCCTTCAACTACCACCGGTTCTGGGCCCAGGCCGACGTCGCCATGGCGTACGCCGACTACGGCAACCTGTTCCCGAACGGGTGAGGTGACCCTCCCGGGTGGGTGGCGCGGCGCCACCCACCCGGGGGCCGACCGGGCCCGGGGGAGCGGACGGCCCGGTCGGCGGGCGGCCCGATTCCCACGGTCGGGCCGGGGTGGGTCGACCGTCCGGTCGACGCAGCGGATCGGGCGACCCACCCCACCGCTCGCCGCGGCGTGCGTCGGGGAAAAGCCGCGAAAAAAGAGGGCGTCGTGGGATCACACGACGCCGCGCGACGGAGTACCGTGTTTCTCGGAGAGGCCGCTCCCCCCGTGGCGGCCTCTCCCTTAATTTTCCCCCCGGTTCAGCTTCCGTCCGGGGTGACCGGGTGCCGCAGCCCCGGGTGGCCGGTCGGCAGCGACCGCCGGATCAGCAGCCAGCTCACCGTCAGCGCCGCCGCCACCAGCGGCCAGGTCAGCGCTGCCCGGGCCACCGTCAGCGCGACCACCTGACCGCCGAGGTACAGCGGCAGGAACACCGCCACCCGCAACGCGTACGTCGCCGCCCAGACCCAGCTGCCCCGCGAGTACGCCCGCAGCAGCGCCCGGTCCCGCCGCCACCGGCTCCGCTGCCGCAGCGCCACCCCGACCACCACCCCGAGCAGCGGCCAGCGCACCACGATGCTGACCACCCAGACCAGCGCGCTCGCCGCGTTGGAGAAGAGCTGCACCAGGAAGAAGTCGGCCGCCCGTCCGGTGTAGAGCGCGATCAACGCGGCGACGCAGACGGCGAGCAGCCCGACCAGCACCGACCTCGGCCGGTCACCCCGGCGCAGCCGCCACCCGGCCACCGCCGTGCCGGCCAGCACGGCCGCCGCCACCCCGCCGGCGATGGACCGCCCGGTCAGCAGCCAGCCGAGGGTGAACGCCACCGGTGGCAGGGTCGCGTCCACCGCCCCGCCCCGCCCGCCCAGCAGGTCCGCCAGCGACTCCGGCCGCTCCGCGAGCACCGGCTCCCGTTCCGCCGTACCGCCCACCGTCACCTCCCGTGGTCCGGCCCCAACCTAGCCGGGCCGCACCGGTGGCCCGGCGAGCGACCTGCCGGGTGTGCCGTTACGGTGTGCGGGTGCGCGAGACGGCAAGAGGTTGGACCGCGGTCTGGTTGGTCGTACTGGCTCTGGTCCAGGCGGCCGCTCTCGTCGTGCTGTGGCGCTTCGCCGTGCACACCGGGACCGGCCAGTGGCTGGACACGGTCGCGTTGACCGGCAACCAGATCGGCCAGGACCGCATCGACGGGCCGGTCAGCCGGATCCTCAACGCGATGTCGGTGGTGTCGCTGCTGGTCGCCACGGCCGTGATCGGCTTCATCGCGCTGATCCGTGGGCGCAAGGCGCTCGCCGTCGCGGCCACCCTGCTGATCGCGGGCGCGAACGTCAGCACGCAACTGCTCAAGTACATCCTCGACCGGCCGGCGCTGGGCATCGACCCGGAACGGGACGCCGCCGGCAACAGCCTGCCCAGCGGGCACGCCACCATCGCCGCCTCGGTGGCGCTGGCGCTGATCCTGGTGCTGCCGCCCAAGGTGCGCCCGCTCGGGGCGTTCCTCGGCGTCGCGTACGCCGCCACCGCCGGCGTGGCCACCCTCTCCGCCGGCTGGCACCGGCCCAGCGACGCCGTGGCGGCGTTCCTCGTGGTCGGCGTCTGGGCCGCGCTGGCCGGGCTGCTCCTGCTGGTCTTCCAGCGGGAGCAGGCGCAGGTCTCCGCCGAGGACGCGCACCGGGTCGCCGCGGCCCTGCTCGGGTTGGGCGGCCTGGCGGCCGTCGTCGCCAGCGGACTGGCCCTGTCCTGGCTGCTCGACCAGCAGCAGGTGCCGGTTGACGAGCTGAGCCGCCGTCCGCTCTTCATCGGGTACGCGGGCAGCGCCGCCGGCATCGCCGGCACGATGGCCGTGGTGGCCGCGCTGGTGCTGCTCCCGATGCACCGCCTGGTGCCCCGCTACAAGGGCTGATCAGCGCCGGTACGTCCCGACCATGGTGCCGGAGGCCACCTCCCGGCCGGCCAGTGCCGCGTGCACGTCGGCGGCCTGCGGGGCGTCCGGCAGGTCGACCGGGCGTTCCAGGGCGTACAGCCGGAAGAAGTAGCGGTGCGCCTCGTCGGCCTGCGGCGGGTGCGGTCCACCCCACCCGGTGGTGCCGAAGCCGTTGGGCCACTCCTGGCCGCCCTCGGGGACCATGCCCTCTCCGACCCCGCCGGAGGTCGGGGAGATCCCGGTGACCAGCCAGTGCAGGAACGGACTCCGCCCGGCGTCCGGGTCCTCGACCAGCAGCAGCAGCTCGGTCGCGGACTCCGGTACGTCGGACCACTCCAATGGCGGTGACGCGTTCCCGCCGTCTCGCGAGAACCGCCCCGGCAACTGGTCGTGGTCGTTGAACGCGGTGCTGCGCAGCATGATGCCCGCCATCTGTCGCCCGCCCCCTCTCGTCGGCCCGGCGCGTACCCGCGACCGGCCGGCCGAAACCGACGTGGCAGGGTACGAGCACGACGACGGCGGGGGAGGATCGGCCCGGTGGAGACGGTACGGACGGCGTTCCGGGACGAGTGCGCCCGGCTCGACGGGGTGCTGCGCACCCTGACCGAGGCGGAACTGGACCGCCCGACCCCCTGCCCACCCTGGGCCGTCCGCGACCTCGTCGCCCACGTCAGCACCGGCGCCGGCCGCCTGGTCGACATGCTCGCCGCGCCGGCCCCGCCCCGGGCGGAGGTGGACGCCGCCAGCTACTTCGGCGCGGCGAAGTTCACCCCGGAGGTCGACGCCGCGCGGGTCGACAGCGCCCGCCGGGAGGCCCGTCGACCGGCCGACGTGGCGGCGACGGCCGAGGCCTTCACCGCCGCCTGGCGGGGCATCGACTCCGCCGTCGCGGCGCAGCCCGCCGACCGGGTGGTCCGCACCCGGCACGGCGACGCGATGACCCTGTCCGACTTCCTGGTCACCCGGGTGGTGGAGGTCGGCGTGCACGGCCTCGACCTGGCCCGGGCGCTGGACCGGCGGCCGTGGCTGACCCCGACCGCCGCCCGGGTGGTCGCCGACCTGCTCACCGGCGGCCGGCCCGTCCCGGCGCGGCTGGGCTGGGACCCGCTCACCCTGATCCGCAAGACCACCGGCCGGCTGCCGCTCACCGAGGCCGAGCGCGCCGAGGTGACCGCCTCCGGCTTCCGCTGGCTCACCTTCGGCGGCTGACCCGCCCGTCGTCTTCGGCCGCCGCCGGGGCCGGTGGTGCTGGGCGGGCGGTCAGGTCGCGGTACGGGGTGCCGGGACGTGCGCGACGCCGGCGCGCAAGTGGGCCAGGACGATCGGGTCGATCCGGCCGGGGACCAGTCGCTCCTCCAGGTTCTCCACGCCGGCCCAGGAGGCGAGCGCGTCGTCCAGCCCCGCCCCGCCGACCGGGTGCCCGACGGCGCTGAGCAGGGCGGTCACCTCGTCGGCGAGCGGGCCGGTGAGGTCCAGCAGGGTGGCCGGGTCGGGCTTGCCGAACAGCAGCGTGTGGATGTCCAGCAGCCGACCCAGCTCGGCGACCGGGTCGGGGTGGTCGTCCACCCGCAGGTCGACCAGGGTGTCGCCGGTGCCCGCGTACCCACCGTGGCGCTGGACCACCAGGATGCCGGCGCTCTGCCGACCGCGGCGGTCGCCGCCGGCATCGTCGCCGGCGCGCAGCGCGGCGAGCAGCCGCTGCGGGAACGGCAGGGCGGCCCCGCCCAGCCAGGCGTCGCGCAGCGCGTCGATGACGTGCGGCCCGGCGAGGATGTTGCCCTGCGCCGCCCAGCCCTCGCCGGCCTGCCCGCCGGCCCAGTCGTGGCAGCGCGGACCCGTCCAGGTGGCGCCGTCGCCGGTGTCGCCGACGACGCCGAGCTGCCGGTCGTCCCGGCCCGGGTCGGCAGCGACCAGGCCGGCCACCACGTCGGCGGCGGCGACACCGCTGCGCAGCAGGGCCAGCCCCTGCGGGCGGTAGGCGAGGTTGACGTGCGCCTGGGTGGCGAGCGCGCCCACCTCCGCCTCGGCGGCCGGCACCAGCGCGCCGGCGGCGAGGAACTTGCTGGCCACCACGACGCCGTGCAGGCGACCGTCGGCGGACCGGGCGACAAGGGAGAAGGTCACCCGTGGAGGCTAGCGCCACCCATCGACGGTGGGCAGACCCCCGCCACGCCCGGCGCGTCCCTGGCATCCCGACCGCCCGCGCGGCGGGCACCGGGTGATCCGGCCTTGTCCCTGGACGGTGCAGCGGGCACGATCGACCGGATGACGAACCGATGGGGCATGACGGTGCCGTTGGGTGGCGTCCCACTCGCCGATCACGCCGCGGTCTACGCGGCCCTCGACCGGGCCGGGTTCACCGACGTCTGGTCGTCGGAGGTCAACGGCGCCGACGCGTTCACCCCGCTCGCCCTCGCCGCCGCCTGGCAGCCGCGGCTGCGCCTCGGCACCGCGATCGCCCCGGTCTTCACCCGGGGGCCCGGGCTGCTGGCCATGAGCGCCGCCGCGCTCGCCGAGGCCGCCCCGGGGCGCTTCGCGCTGGGCATCGGCGCCTCCTCGCCGGTGCTGGTCGACGACTGGAACGCGATCCCGTTCACCGAGCCGTTCCGGCGTACCCGGGACGTGCTGCGCTTCCTCCAGGCGGCGCTGCGCGGGGAGACGGTGGACGGGGCGTTCGACACCTTCGCCGTCCGCCGGTTCACCCTTGAACGCCCGCCGGCGGTGCCGCCGCCGGTGCTGCTGGCCGCGCTGCGTCCCGGGATGCTCCGGCTGGCCGCCGCGGAGGCCGACGGGGTGATCCTCAACTGGCTCGCCGCCGACGACGTGCCGAAGGCCCTCGCCGAGCTGGGCGGGCGCGGCCCCGGCTTCGAGGTGGTCGCCCGGATCTTCGTCTGCCCCACCGAGGACGCCGGCTACGCCCGCACCCTCGGCCGGCGGCTGATCACCAGCTACCTGACCGTGCCGGCGTATGCCGAGTTCCACCGCTGGCTGGGCCGGGAGAGCGTGCTCGGCCCGATGTGGACGGCCTGGGCCGCCGGGGACCGGCGGGGCGCCGGCGCGGCGGTGCCCGACGAGGTGGTCGACGCGCTGGTGCTGCACGGCTCGCCCGAGCACTGCCGCGCCGAGGTGCGCCGCTACGCCGAGGCGGGGGTGGACGTGCCGGTGCTCGCGCTGCTGCCCACCCCGGAGTTGACGTCCGGCGGCGCCGCCGCGCTGGGCGACCTGATCGCCCGGCTCGGGCCGGCGGGGGAGGAGCGGGCGTGAACCTGACCGACCGGGTGGCGGTGATCACCGGAGCGGCCGGCGGCATCGGGTCGGCGCTGGCGCGCCGGTTCGCCGCCGAGGGCGCGGCGGCGCTGGTGCTGGCCGACCTGGACGCCACTGCCACCGGCGCGGTGGCCACAAGCGTCGGCCCGATTGCCCGGGCCGTCGCCGTGGACGTCACCGACGAGGACCAGGTCCGCGAGCTGGTCGCCGACACCGAGCGACGGTACGGCCGGATCGACCTGTTCTGCGCCAACGCGGGCGTGGCCACCGGCGGGGGCGTGGAGGCGGCCGACGCGGAGTGGGACCGGTCCTGGCGGGTCAACGTGCTGTCCCACGTGTACGCGGCCCGCGCGGTGCTGCCGGCGATGCTGGCCCGGGGTGAGGGCTACCTGCTGCACACCTGCTCGGCGGCCGGGGTGCTGACCGCGGTGGGCGACGCCCCGTACACCGCCACCAAGCACGCGGCGGTCGGGTTCGCCGAGTGGCTGGCGATCACCTACCGCGACCAGGGCGTCCGGGTCAGCGCGCTCTGCCCGCAGGGGGTGGACACGCCGATGCTCGCCGACGGGCTGGCCGCCGGCCACCTCGGCGCCCGGGTGATCGCGGCCTCCGGCGCGGTGCTCACCCCCGATCAGGTGGCCGACGCGGCCATCGCCGGGCTGGCCGAGGAACGCTTCCTGATCCTGCCGCACCCCGAGGTCGCCGCGTACGCCCTGCGCCGCGCCCAGGACCCCGACGGCTGGCAGGCCGGCCTCCGCAAACTCGTCCGCCGCCTCCGCGCCTGACCCCCCGCGCCCTCCCGTCCCCTCCCGCGGGCCGGCCTCGGTGATCAAGAAGTTTGCGTCGCGGCGGGCCGGCGATGTCAAGTGGTGAGTGCAATCGTCAGGGCGTGATGAGTTGAGCGAGACGCTGGGTTGGGGTTGCCCAGCTCAGTGTCTGGCGGGGGCGGGTGTTCAGTTCGTGGGCGACCTCGTCGAGGCCGGCCTGGTCGATGGTGCGGAAGTCGTAGCTGCTTTTGGGGAAGTACTGGCGTAGTAGTCCGTTGGTGTTCTCGTTGGTGCCGCGTTGCCAGGGGCTGTGGGGGTCGCAGAAGTAGACCGGGCAGCCGGTGACGACGGTGAACTGCGGGTGGGTGGCCATTTCCACGCCCTGGTCCCAGGCCAGTGAGCGGCGCAGGTGCGTCGGCATCCTCGTGGTCAGGTCGGTGAGTACGCCGATGACGGCTTCGCTGTCGCGGCCGTTGGGTAGGGCGCCGAGCATCACGTAACGGGTGCTGCGTTCCACCAGGGTCACGATCGCTGAGGCGCCGGCCTTGCCGATGACCAGATCACCTTCCCAGTGCCCGGGCACCGCCCGGTCGGTGGCCTCGGCGGGGCGGGCGCTGATGTGCAGGTCGCCGATCCAGGGCCGCCGGCTACGGGCGGCACCCGCGGTACGTGACTGCGGGCGCCGCGCAGTGCGCCCCGACCGCAGGGCCACCTGCCGGGTCAACTCGGCCCGAAGGTTCCCCCGTGACTGCACGTAGATCGCCTGGTAGATCGTCTCGTGGGACACCTGCAACTCCGGCCGGTCGGCGAACGTGGCCCGCAACCACGCGGCGATCTGCTTCGGAGACCACCTACGAGCCAGTTTCCCCGCCACCACCTGCCGCAGCCGCGTACCCACCGCCAGCTTCGACGTTGTCGCCCGGCGTCGCGCCGCGTCAGTCCGCCGCTGCGCCCACTGCGCCTGATACCCCCACCGATACGGGCGACGAGCCCGCCCGGGCGGCAACGACCGCCCGAGCGGATTCTTCGTTCCATGCCGAGCACTGTTGTTCCGCGCCACCTCCCGCGACACCGTGCACACCGGCACCCCGAGAAGCCCAGCGATCTGCGAGATCGTCCGACCCGAGGCCCACAAATGCTCCAACACCTGCCGATGCCCGAACGTCAACACACCCGGCCTCGCCACCAGCACCTCCAGCCCAACCAAGATCAGTTGCACTGAAGCCTAGAAACCGCCGCCGGTTTCCCGACGCAAACCTCTTGATCACCGGGCACGGAGTCCGCGCTGGCGGTGCCCCGGGACCCCGGAGGGCCGGGGCACGTGGGGTCAGGGGCGCCAGCGGAGGGGGCCGGGGTGGACCGACCAGAGCAGGCGGCGCCAGCGGGGGCGGGCGGCGCGCAGGGCCGCCACGTACTGCTCGGCGAGTGCCGACGCCCGGTCGGCGTGGGCCGGGGTGGCGCTACCGGGCGCGAAGGCGACCTGGTTGAGCAGGACGGCCAGCTCGTCCACGTCAGGTCCGTCCACGATGGCCGGCGCGGTGGCGACGGCCAGGCCGTACCCGGCGTGGTCGGTCTGGCCGGTCCGGGGCGCGGTCGGGTCGGAGGTCGGGTCGGCGTTCGGGGGAGCGGCCTGGTCCGAGGTCGTCGTGGCGCGGGCGTCGGCCAACGCTCGTCGGGCGTGCCGAGCCACCTCCGTGGCGGCCAGGTCGCCGCCGACCGGCCGGCCCGCCAGGCGCAGCGCGTCGGTGACCTCCCGCCAGGCGCCGGCGATCCGCTCACCGGGGTCACCCCGTTCCCGCCGGGCCCGGGCCTGCGCCCGGCGCATCCCGGCCAGCGTGGCCAGCGCCGCCCCGACCAGCAGCAGCAGGCCGGCGACCGCCACGGCGACCAGCACCGGCGTCGACAGACCCCGGTCACCTCCGGGCCGGTCGGCCGCGGCCACGGCCGGCGGGGTCGCGGTCGGCTCCACGGTCGGCTCGGGCACCTCCGACGGGGGCGGGTCGTCCGGCGTCGGCCGGAAGTCCTCCTCCACCGGGCGGGGCTCGGTGTCCGGCCGGGGCAGCGGGTCGAACGGCACCCAGCCGACGCCCGAGAAGAGCACCTCCGGCCAGGCGAACGCGTCGGCGGCCCGGACCGGACCGTCGCCGCGCGACTCGAAACCCACCACCACCCGGGTCGGCAGACCGGTCAGCCGGCCCAGCACCGCGAACGCCGCCGCGAACTGCTCCGACGTGCCGCGCTGCCCGCCGCCACCGCGCGGTCCGAAGAGGAAGAAGTTCAAGTTCGGGTACGCGTGCCCGCTCGGCGCGTCCGCCACCACCCGGTAGTGCTCGGCGAGGAACTGCTCGATCGCGGCGGCCCGCGAATACGGGGCGCCGTTGTCCTCGGCGAGCTGACCGGCGAGCTTGCGCAGCGGCTCCGGCGTCCCGTCGGCGACCCGCAGCACCCGCGCCACCTCCGCACCGGCCGGCACGTCGGCGGTGGCGAGCAGGCTCGCGTCCGGCCGCTCCCGGGCCGAGGTGACCGTGTAGCGCAGTCCCGGGCTCAGCCCTTCCGGGCGGATCAGCGTTCCGGTCGCCGGGTCGTACGCCACCCGCGCCCCGGTGACCTCGCGCGGGGTGGCCACCGCCGGCAGCAGCCGTCCGGTCAGGTCGGCCACGGTGATCTCCTGCCGGACGGTCTCCACCGGTCCGGCGTCAGGTGCCGTGGCGGGCAGGATCCGCCCCGCGTTGCGGTAGGTCGCGCCGACCCGCCAGGTCACCCCGTCGTAGTCGCTGAGCACCGCCAGCCGGATCCGGCTCTCGGTCCCCGCCGGCGCCCGCGTGGTCACGTCCAGCAGCTTCTGCTCCGGGTTGAGCGCCCAGCCGGAGATCCGGATCAGCGGGTTCTCGTCCAGCGACTCCACCCGCGGCGGCTCCACGTAGCGGCGCGGGTCCACCGGCCGGTCGTCGACCCGGGCGGCCAGCAGCGGCCCGAGCAGGGCGGCCAGGCCCACCACCACCGCCAGGCCGAGCGCGGTGCCCGCCACCAGCCGGGCCCGCACGGCCGCCCGGACCGACGGGGCCAGCCCGGCGGTCGGGTCGGCCGCCCCCGGCGTGCCCCGCCGGTCGGACGCGGCCAGCCCCACCGCGACCGCGCCGGCGAACGCCACCGACGGCCAGGTCGCCGGGTCCGCGTTCGGCCCCACCACGTAGAGCGCGCCGGCGTAGAGCAGCGCCGGCGGCAGAAAGCCGAGCAGGGTCCGGCCGGCGCGCAGCGCCACCTCCGCGCCGGTCAGCCCGGCCAGCCAGGCCGCCACCAGCGGCACCAGCACGGTGTCCGGCGCCGGCTCGACCGGGATCATCGCGGTGAGCAGCCGGGGAATGCCGTTGCGGGCCGCGTCGGCGACGATCGGCCCGAAGCCGCCCGGCAGGTCGGCGTGCCGGGCGGCCAGGTGCAGCGAGAACGCCGTCCAGCCGCCCATCGCGGCCACCGACACCGGCGCCACCAGCCAGGACGGCAGCCGCCGGGCGGCCACGCTGACCAGCACCGAGCCGACCGCCGCGCCGAGCATCAGCCGGGTCAGCAGGTCGTCGGCGTACACCCGACCGAGCACCACCCCGGCCAGCGCGGTCATCACGACCAGCGCCACCGGCACCGGCACCGCCCGCAGCCCCCGCCGTACCGTCGCACCCGGACCGTCGCCCGGCGGCGCCGCCGGACCGGGCGCGGTCGGGCGCGCCTGCGTCGTCACCACCGGCGGACCCCGTCCCACTCGGCGGCGAACCCGGCCCCGTCGGCCACGTCCAGCACCACCAGGCCCGCCGCGGCGGCCGGCGTCGGCCCGTCCGCGCCGAAGACCGCCACCACCACCGACGGGTACGCCCCGCGCAGCGCTCCCACCTGCCCCAGGTCACCCCGGCCGCCCGGCCCGGTGAGGAAGACCAGCGTGTCGCCGGCCCGGTCCTGCCGCAGCCGGCTCGCCGAGGTGCGCAACGTGTCGGCATCGCCGTCGGTCAGCTCCACCGCGGCCAGCCGGTCCAGCGGCGGCTCGCCGGCCCGGTCCTCCCCGGGCGCCACCAGCAGCAGCGCCACCGGCAGGTCCTCCCGGACGGTCGCGGTGACCACCGAGGCGGCCGCCTCGCAGGCGGACTCGAAGGACTCGGCGACCCCGTCCACCCGCTGCGGGTGGGCGGCGGCCCGGTTGTCCAGCAGCACCACGATCCGGGGCAGGCTGGTGTCCACGTTCTCCCGCACCATCAGCTCGCCGACCCGGGCGCTGGTGCGCCAGTGCACCCGGCGCAGCTCGTCGCCGACCACGTACTCGCGCAGCGAGTCGAAGGTGATCGACCCGTGCGGCACGCTGTCCGACCGGCCGTCGAGGCTGCGCCCCGCGCCGGTGGGCACCGCGGTCAGCGGGTGGATCCGCGGGTGCACCCAGACCGGCACCGTTGCACCGTACGGGCGGGAGAGCGCCACCAGCCCCAGCGGGTCGCGCCGGGTCACCCGCAGCGGGCCGACCGGCACCACGCCCCGGCGCCGGGTCGGCACCTCGTACCGAACCGTGGTGTCCCGCCCGGGACGCAGCCGCAGCACCGGCACGGGCACCGTCGCCGCGCCGCACCGGTCCTCGGCCAGCAGGTTCGCCGCCCGCAGCCGCCCGGCGTTGCGGACCGTGACCGTCATGTGGGCCGGCTCGCCGCGGGCCACCCGGTCCGGGTCGGCGCTGCGGGAGACCTCCAGCCGGGGCCGCCAGACGGCGATCACCACGGCGTAGCCGACCGCCACCGCGGCCGCCGCGCCGAGCAGCGCCAACTCCGGGTACGCGAAGCGGAAGCCGACACCGAGCAGCAGCACGGCGGCGCCGAGCAGCCCGACGCCCCGGGCGGTGATCCCCATCGGCGTACGACCGTCAGCCGTGCGCCGGGGCCGGCTGGCCCGACGGCAGCGGCACCGGCACCGACGCGATCGCCTGGCGCAGTACCTCGGCGGGGGTCACCCCGCGCACCTGCGCGTCCGGGGTGAGCAGCAGCCGGTGCGCGAAGACCGGCTCGGCGAGCGTCTTCAGGTCCTCCGGCATGATCCAGCCCCGGCCGTCGATCAGCGCGTACGCGCACGCCGCGCGGGTCAACGCGATCACGCCCCGGGGGCTGACCCCGACCCGTACCTGCGGATGGCTGCGGGTCGCGGCGGCCAGCCGGACCGCGTACGCGTAGAGCGGCTCGGCGATGTGCACCCGGCGGGCCATCCGGACCATCTCCCCGACGGTGGCGGTGTCGGTGACCGCGCTGAGCGAGTCGGGGGAGCGGACCGTGGCGCCGCGCAGCACCTCCACCTCGACCGCCTCGTCCGGGTAGCCCACCGACAGCTTCACCAGGAAGCGGTCCAGCTGCGCCTCCGGCAACCGGTAGGTGCCGTCCATCTCGACGGGGTTCTGCGTGGCCACCACCAGGAAGGGCTGCGGCACCGGATGCCGGACGCCGTCCACGGTGACCGTGCGTTCCTCCATCACCTCCAGCAGCGCCGACTGGGTCTTCGGCGAGGCCCGGTTGATCTCGTCGGCGATGACGATGTTGGCGAAGACCGGCCCCGGGTGGAACTCGAAGCCCCGGGTGGCCTGGTTGAAGATGGTCACCCCGGAGACGTCCGAGGGGAGCAGGTCCGGGGTGAACTGGATGCGGCGCCACTCACCCTTGACCGTCGCGGCGATCGCCCGGGCCAGGGTCGTCTTGCCGACGCCGGGCACGTCCTCCAGGAGGACGTGCCCCTGCGCGAACAGCGCGGTCAGCGCCAGCCGTACCACCTGCGGTTTGCCCAGCACGACCGCGTTGACGTTCTCCGCCAGCCGGGCGGCGAGAGCGGCGAAGCCCTGCACCTCCGGGTGGGTGAGCGGTTCCTGGGTGCTGTTCACGGTGGTGGTGCTCCTCGACTGGCTGGTACGGCGTCAGCAGGTGGGCAGGACGTTGATGTCGTCGCCGCCCTCCAGGTTGAGCCACGCCCACGGGATGTAGTTGCGCCCGGAGTACTCGACCTGCACCCACCACGTGCTCTGCTTCTGGCTGTTGTAGATCCAGGAGTCGACGTTGTCGCCGGACTTCTTGCAGTACGCCTTGAGCCGGGTGCCCGGCTTGGCCCAGCCGACCTGCTTGTCGTTGTCCTGCCGGGTGACCGAGAAGATCTCGTTGCCGTTGCGGCCGTCGACGTCCTTGTTGCAGTAGGTGCGCTGGTCGCCGTCCGAGCCGTTGTTGCAGGTGGCGACGCCGTACAGCGGGTCGGTGGTCTGCGCCCGGGTCGCGGTGCCCTTACCGGCCGCGTTGCTCGCCGTGACCGTAAACGTGTACGCCGTCCCCGCCGTCAGGCCGGGCATCGTGATGCTGGAACAGGGGCCGGACCTCGCCGCCTCGCCGGCGGTGCTCAGCGTGCAGGTGGCCTGCCCGCCGCCCGCGTCGACCGTGAAGGTGACGGTGGCCGCGGTGGCGGTCGCCGACGAGCCGGTCACCGTCACCCGGGGCGCCGCGACCGTCCGCGCGGTGGTGGTGGCCTCCGGGCCGGGACCGGCCTCGTTGACCGCCTTCACCTTCACCGTCACGCTCTGCCCGTCGCTCAGCCCGGACTCGATCTTCTGCGTGTCGGTCACCTCGCTGACCTTGCCCCCGACGTCGACCAGGTACTTCGTCACCGGGCGGCCGTTGTCGAGCGCCGGCGACCACTGCACGGCGACGGTGCCCCGCTGGTCGGCGACCGTGGTCGCCCGCAACTCGGCCGGCTGCCCCGGCGGGGCGAACGGCACCACCGTGTTGCTCACCGGCGAGGCCGCCGAGCCGGCGCCCTTGTCGTTGACGGACACCACGGTGAAGGCGTACTGGGTGCCGTACTCCAGCTCACCGGCCGGCACCACCAGCTCCGTCTTCGCCGACTCGCCGGCCGGGGCGTTCGTGCCGGCCGAGGTCGCGGTCACCGCGTACTTCGCGATGGTGTTGCCCTGCCCGTTCGCGGCCGGCCACTTCACCAGCACCGTGCCGTCCGGCCGGGCCTCGGCGGTCACGCCGGCCGGCGGGTCCGGCACCGCCGCCGTCGGGGTGACCGGGTTGCTCCGCCGGGCCGGGCCGTCGCCCTTGGCGTTCACCGCGTGCACCGCGAACGTGTACGACTCGCCGTTGGTCAGGCCGGTGATCTCCACCGCCCGCTGGTTGGCGCCCACCTCGTGCTTCTGGCCGCCGCCCTCCACCACGTACCTGGTGATCTCGGCGCCGTTCGCGGCCGCCGGCTTCCAGCTCACCCGGGCCCGAGCGTTGCCGGCGGACGCGGTGACGCTGCGCGGCGCGCTCGGCTTGCCCACCTTCGGCTTCTTCGGCGGAGGCGGCGGCGGGGGGACCGGCGGCGGGTCGCCGCCGAGCACGTCGTTGGCGTACTTGTTGACCTCGCGCACCTGGTGCTTGTCGTCGACCACCCGGGCCGTCGACGAGTCGGGCGCGTTGATGAACAGGTGGTTCTCCCGCACCTCCAGCTCCAGCGGGCCGGTCATCCCCTTGCCCCGGATGGTGTCGACCAGCTTGCCGGCGCCGTCGAAGGCGTAGACCGTCCCGCTGGCCTCGTCGGCGCAGTAGAACCGGCCGGCCCAGGCCACCGCCGCGTTGAGCCGGTCACCGCTGCCCGGCACGGTGAACTGGCGTACCTCGCTGCCGTCGGCCACCACGTGCACCCGCCGCTCGCCGCCGACCGTGACCGGCACGGCCGGGCCGCTGGTCCGGGCCGGCAGCGTGCCCGCGGACGACATGGCCAGCGGGGTGCGCACCGTCTCGCCGGCGCGGACGGTGACCAGCGACGCCGAGGTGCGGTCCAGCACCGCCACCCCGTCGTCCAGCGTGGACACCACCAGCTCGTGGCTCGGCTCCGCCACCGTGTACGTCTCGACCTGCTTCGGGCTGAGGCCGCCGCCATCGGCGGGGGCGGAGGGCAGCTCCGCCGCGGTGACCGCCGAGACGGTGCCCTCGCTGGGGATCGCGATCCAGAGCCGGCCCTTGCCGTCGAACGCGCCGCCGGTGATGCCCGGCAGGTACCGCACCGGCTCACCCACCGGGGTGAGCGAGCGCGGGTCCAGCTGCCGGACGATGCCCTGCACGGCGTCGACGACGAACGCCGCGTCCTCGTGCAGCACGACGTTGACCCCGAGGCCGGGGGTGGTCCGGGTGGTCGCGGTGATCTGGAGGGTGGCCAGGTCCAGCGAGCTGACCTGGCCGGTGTTCAGGTCGCGCAGGATCAGCAGCCGGTCGGTCTGGGTGACCTGCATCGGGTGCCGCCGCGCGCCGGGGATCTCCATCCGGGTGTCGACCCGCGCGGTGACCCCGTTGACCCGGGCCATCTCGCTGCGTGCCGCGCTCCACAACCAGCTGCTCGCGTCGTAGTTGGCCACCGCGTTGTCCGCGGCGCCCAGCCCGAGCACCGTCAGCCCCATCGCCGCCAGCAGCGCGCCCACCGTGCCGATGGTGACCAGCCCGCCGCGCATCCGGGAGCGGCGTGGCGGTCCGGCGGTGTCGGTCACGGTGCTCCGCCCCGAGTCGTCGATGGTGGCCACGTCCGGCTGCCTCCCCGTCTGGCTGTCCAGGTGGCGCGCCGTGTCCCCGGCGACCCTCCCCTGAGCCGTGGGACATCATATGGGCCGCACCGGCACCGGGGAACCCGCTGGGTCCCCCTATGGACACCCAGCGTGTGCGCCGTGGACGGTCAGCCCGCCGGCGTCCGCCGCTCCCGGTCCGTGCAGACCTGTCCCGACGTGGCGAAGGCGTCCGTGGAGTACACCGCCAGCACGGTGAAGCAGTAGTCCACCGTGGAGCTGAGCCCGTTCACGGTGTAGGTCGTCTGTCCCGGGTCGACGGTGGCCATCACGCCGAGCGCCTTCCCGGCGCGCCCGCCGGCGACCATGAACGGCACCCCGCCACCGGCCGGGTCGGACCAGGTGATCGTGACGCTCGTCCCGTCGTCGCGCACGTTCAAGCCGGTGGGCGGGGCGCCGGTCGCCTTCGCCGCCCCCGGCGTGCCCCCGGTCGGCGCCGGCGGCAAACCGGGCTCGTCGCGGTCCAGCGCCACCGCGCCGACCACCCCCGCGACCCCCAGCACCGCGACGCCCGCCACGACGGCCAGCACCACGCGACCCCGCCCGCGCCGCTCCGGCGGCGCCTCCACCGGGTACGCCGGCGGCGGCTGGTACACCGGGCTGACCGGCGGGTACGTCGCCTCCTGGCGCGGCTGCTCGACCGGCACGCCGGCCTCCTCCTCCACCACCCGCGGCGGCATGTCGTACGCGACCAGCGGCTCGTCGACGAGTTCCAGCGGCCCGTCGGTGTCCGCCTGAGTGCTGGCGTCGTCGTCCTCGGCCGGCTCGTCGCGGACCGGGGAGGTGGTCAGCGGCTGCGGCGGCGCGACGCTGCTCCACGGGGGCGCGGTCAGCCCCCACGGTGGCGCGCTGACCGGCGGGGTGCTGACCGGCCTGGCGCTCACCGGATGGTGCGGTGCCGGCGGCGTGCTGGCCACGGGCGGCATCGGCGGACGGTGCACCTGGTGGGCCGGCGGGGTGCTGACGGGGTACGCGGGTGCCGGCGGGGTGCTGACGGGGTGGTTCGGTGCCGGCGGCGTGCTGATGGGGTGGCTTGGCGCCGGCGGCGTGCTGACCGGGTAGGAGGGTGCGGGCGGGGCGCTGGCCACGGAGGGCGCGCTGAGGTAGTGGGTTGGCGGGGTGACCGCATGGTGCGGGGTCGGCGGGGCGCTCACCGGGTTGGCCGGGGTGCTGGGCGCGGGGGCCGCACTGACGGGTTGGGTCGGCGGGGCGACCGGACGGTGCGGTGGTTGCGGGGCGTTGATCGGGTGCGCGGGCGCCGGGACCGGCGGGGCGCTGATCGGCGGCGCGGGCGCCGGAGTAACGGGCGGTGCAGGCGGCGGCGTGACCGGTGGCGCGCTGATCGGCGGTGCGGGTGGCGCGCTGACCGGCGGGGCGGCGTTGAACGGTGGCGCGCTGACCGGCGTGGTGGGGGCTGCGCTGACCGGCCGCACGGGGACCGGGGGAGCGCTGACCGGGTGCACGCTGACCGGCGGGGCGCTGACCGGTGGCGTGCTGACCGGGGCGTTCGTCGGTCGGGTCGTCGCCCGCGGCGTCGCCGCCTGGCGTTGTGCCTCCTCGCGCAGGAGCGGATCTATCTGCTGGACCTGGATGGTCGGCCGGTCCCAGCCGTGCGCCTTCGGGGCCGCCGGCCGCGGGACCTCCGTGGCGGGCGGCTCGGTCGACCTGTCGGGCGGTGTGACCGGCGAAGCATGCGGCGCAGTGGCTCCGGTGGTCACCGGACCCGGCACGGTGGCGCCCGTGGTCACCGGACTCGGCGTACCTGCGGTGGTCACCGGACTCGGCGTGGTGCCTCCGGTGGTCACCGGCTTACCCATGGCCGGCCGGTGGTCCGGCGGAGGCGGAAGTGGCGTCGGCGCCGCGTCGGCCGCCGGCGCCGGAACCGTCGGAGTCCTGCTCGGGACCTGGGGTGCCGGCGGCACGACTGCGGGCGTCGTCACCGGGCCGGGCGGTACCTGTGCCCGCGGGGGGACGGGGGGCGTTGGCACTGCCGCCTGGGACGGCGCCGGACGCGGAGCCGGCGGCGTCGCGACGGCGGGCCTGGGAGCCGGCGGCAGGGTCGGCGTGGCGGCGGGTCCGGACCGCGTATCCGCCGGCGCGGTCGCCGGGTACGGCGTGGTCGGGGGCACGGCCGGTGCCCGCAGGTGCGGCGGTGCCCACGGGGACGTGGTGGAGGAAGCGGCGTCGACGTGCGCGGGTGGCCCGGGTCGGGGCGGGGTGGGCGCGGGGACCACGGGCGGCGGCGGGGTCGGTCGGGCGGGCGGGTGTGGGGCGGGCGGGGCCGACCGGGGGGCCGGCACCTGGGGCGCCGGCGGCACGGAGATCTGGCGGTGCGGCGCGGGCGGAAGCTGCGAGGCCGCGACGGGCGGCGGTGGTGCGGGTGGGGCCGGCGCGGGCGGCACCTGGTGTGCGGGCGGGGCCTGCGGTGGTGCGGAGACCTGTTGAGCGAGGGGTGGCGCCTGGGGCGCCGGCGGCACGGTCCGCTGCGGGGGCACCGGCGCCGTGGGTTGCTGCCGTACCGGCGGTACGACCGTCCTCTGATGTGGCATACCGGTCGTGGGCGCGGAGAACGCGCCGCCCGTGCTCGGCGCGGTGCTCGGCGGTCCGGCCTGCCGAACGGCGGGCGGCCCGGAGTGCCGGAGCGGAACCGGACCGGGCTGCGGGGCCGGCCGGGGCGGGGCGATGGGCGGGAGCGGGGGCGGGGTCGTCGCCGGTGCTGCACCGCCGAGGTACTGCCGGGCCGCCCGTACCGCGGGGTGGTGCTCACCGAGCACGGTGGGCCCGGCGGTGGCCACCCGGGTGTAGTTGCGGCGGGCCTCGTGCCGGTTGCCGAGTTCCTCGGCCACCGACGCCAGATCGAAGGAGATGGCCAGCATCAGCGGCTCGGCGCCGGTCCACCGGCGCTCGCCCGCCGTGTACGCCTCCTCCAGCACCCGACGGGCGGCGGTCGGGTCGTCGGCCTCGCGGTGCATCCGCGCCAGCAGGTGGGCGGTGCCCAGCACCTCCGGGTGGTCCTCGCCGTACGCGGGCCGGACCGAGGCGATCGTGTCGGCCAGCAGCCGGCGGGCGGCGGGCAGATCACCGGCGGAACGGAGGGCGAGCGCCCGCTGCTGAGCGGCGACGAGGGGGGAGGGTTGTGACACGTGAGCAATGCTGCCGGTAGACGGTGCCCGGACGCTACCCGCCCGACGGCACGCCCCGGCGGTACTGCCCGCTCCATGCCTCTGACCTGGGCAGATGTCGCAACATTGCACGGGGCCGGCGGCGATGTGCATGATCCATCTCGGCCGTGTACAGTAATGCCCCGTGCGGCCCACCAGGGGCGGCTGACCGGCGGGAGAGCCGGCGACGCCGACAGGGTAGGCTGGACGAGTAAGTCCGGGTGGCGGAATGGCAGACGCGCTAGCTTGAGGTGCTAGTGCCCGTATAGGGCGTGGGGGTTCAAGTCCCCCCTCGGACACCAATCAGATCAGGCAGTGACAAGGCCGTTGAGCTGGCATTACTCAGCTCAGCGGCTTTGAGTGTTTTCGGGGCACTGCCCGCCAGGGGATCACGGGCTCGGAGTCGTCCGTCGGCAACGCGATCTTGCCTCAGCCGACCGAGCCGGTTACGGTCCCACTGCTGCGCATATAGGTGCGCGCCTGGCGGCAGAGCCCGCGACGGGTCGAGGCCGCCTGTTCACGTGAAGGAACAGTGGCGCAGATCGAGAAGAGGACCACGACGGGCGGTACCCGCTGGCGGGTGAAGTGGCTGCCGCGATCGCTCGCACGCCCCGCGTCCAGGTCGACCTGGCGCGGGTCAGCTTCATCGACTCCACCGTGCTGAGCACCTTCGTCAACGCCCACAGCCGTGCCGCCGACAGGGGCGTCAGCCTCGCCCTGGTCAATCCCACCGGCCATGTCCGGCGCGTGCTGTCGATGACCGGGATCCTGCCAACGCTCAGCACGCCCGACTCCGGCGACTAGTCCGTCAGGCGGACTAGCTGTCGGGGCGGCGCGGGGTGCAGCTGACGATCGGGTCCACCCGGACGTCGGGGCACATGCGGCAGCGGAGCACGAGGTGCCCGCCGCACGAGCAGGGAAGCCAGTCGCGCACCGGCCGGGTCGCCGACCCGCCGGCGAAGCTATGCCCGGTTCTGGAGCGCTCCGGCTCGTCGCCGACCAGCTGACGTACCCGGGAGTAGGGAAAGGCGACCACGTGCGGGTCGGCTCGGGCCGCATCGACCAGGCGGCGAAGCTCGGCGGGGGAGTCGGCGACGCGCTCGACGACCGTCACGCGGGGCGGGCTTTGTCGGCCCGGTCCCAGCGGACGGTGATGTGCCATCGGGTGCGCCACTCCACCCGGCCAGGCTATCGAACAGGCGTTCGATCAAGCGTCAAGTTGGGCTTTCGTGGGTCCCACCCAGCAGGTGGGTCGCCAGTGCAATTTCAGGGCGCCATTAGGTCGGCTCTTGGATAGTCGAGCCCGATCGGCGCGTTGTATGCGCCGATCGCTCCGGCTGAACAGCCAGTTTCGCTGCAGCGCTGAGTTTGCAGATAGGCGCGGTCGTTTGCGATCCCCCAGTGAAGTGTTTCGTAGGACTCCATTGTGGAACTTCCCGACCAGGACCAAAGGGTCTCGCCTGACCGGCCGTCGAGCACAATGACTCGCTCCTGGGGCCACCGGTCCTCGGAGTACTTGAGTTCGTGCACTGCAATGTTGCCGTCCGCTCCGACCATCGGGAAGCTGCCAAGGGAGCCCCAATCGGACCGGTACTGCCAGTTGATTCTCCCATCGTTGTCGAGCTTCGTCAGGATGCCCGAATTCCAACCAACGATGAAAAGACCGTCCGGGCTCGTGTGGACGTCGAGCGGCGCGCCGCACATGTTGAGCGGCGTATATCTGAGTTCGCCGTTCGGGCTGACACGGACAAGCGAGTTCGTGCAGCCGCTATCGCGGCTATCGCCCCAAACGCTGGCATAGGTGTTGCCAGTCACGTCGGTGGGAATTCCGATGGCCGCAGCCACCCCGATCGGGAGTTTCACAGTGCGCCTGTGAGTGCCGTCGTATCCGTAGTAGTGGATGACGTCATAGCCCTGTGTGTAGTCGGGTGGACCAACCCATTCGTTGAAGACGAGACCCTCACGGTAGGCATGTAGGGCGTAGACGATACCTGGCATGCGCCGGTCGAGGAATATGGCGCCGTTGGCCGCGCGTATTCCCAGGAGACGCGGCTCTCCGTCGCAATGGTGGAGTGTGTACAGATCACCGGTGGCGCCAACCAGGAGGGTCCCGGGGAGGCCGCAGGTCGACGGAGTCGTTGTTCGCCAAACAATCCCGACCCCCGGCCGGTAGGCGGCCAGCTTCCAGGCTAGGGTGGGATCCGAGTAGTCGGTCCCCCCGAAGTAAAGAGTGCCGTCGCGTCCGACGGCCATGTTCTCAGGGCAGGCGCCGGGCCGATTTCGATCCTGTGGAAGACTTCCCCGCAATGTGCCGTCTGAGCTGAATGTCGACAATAGGGGCGTATCCTCGTGCTCGTATGGGCAGCGCCCCAGGGTCAGGGCCGCATCGGGGTGGGTGACCATGTTCTGAGGGTCCACATCGTTAGAAATTTGCCGCTGCCACAACGGTGCGGGATTGGCGGGTGGTACCCCGCCGCCGCCGCCGTCGCCGGGGGTCTTAATCAGGATCCGGACGCTCCCGATGGCCGTCTGGCCACCTTTATCCTCCACCTCGACAACAGCCCGGTACTGGCCAGCTGCCGTCGGGGTCCCAGTGATGCCGGCGGCGGAGAGTGTCAGGCCGGGAGGCAGCGAACCTGCGCTGATCTTGGTGGTGAGCGGTGGGGACCCACCGGTTATCTGTAGTGGCGCGGTGTAGGCCTGCCCGACCGTTCCCGTGGGCAGTTCCCCGACGGTGATGGACGGACCCGGCCAAGGGCCGTCGGCGTGAGACAGCCGGAATCGCAGTACGTCGACGGCGGCGAGAGTGTAGGAGACCTGCGTGTACCAGAGGTCGACGTCGAACGAGCCCTCGACGGTGACGCCCAGGTCTGTGCTCCACCAGGGATTGGTGGTGGGAGACAATGTGGTGTCGGCGAAGAGACCGCCGAAGAAGGCCGGGCCTGCAGCTCTAGCAAATTTGAGCGACGCCTTGGCCCCGAGGGCCACCCGCAGCTTGCCGGTAGCGGCCACGTTGGGTGGTGTGAAGGTACCTTTGGCGTTGCCCTCGTGGATCCAGTCAACACCCTGTCCGTCGACGTACAGGGCCCCGACGGTGATTTTTCCGCTGATGGTGGCGGTGTCGGTGACACCGGCAGCGAGTTCAACCTTGATCATCGGCTGTAAAGCTGGCACGAAGCCCCAGATCGTGCCTAAAGGAATCGATCGGCCTATGTCGAAGGCGCATTTGACCGTCCCCGGCGCGGTGAGTGTCACGCTTCCTGCGGCTTCGATTTCGAACGCGACGCGCAGCCGTTTTAGCTTGCCCAGTCCCCAGGATGCGTCGAGAACGACCCGGGCGGACACGTCGATGGCGATGTCCGTTCGAAGAACATAAGCCCCACAGGGACGGCTCCCCGCGGCAGCGGCCGGTATCCGTAGCTGGCCGTCGGCGTCCGCGAGTAGGTGGCCTGCCAGAGACTTCGCGGCCGATGCCGGCGCACCCTCGGCGAGGGCCCGGGTGTCCGCGCTGCCGGAGACGGTGCCTGAGGGGAACGCCTCCTCAAGTGACACTGGTTCGGTACGAACGATCGTCTGTCCGGATCCGCCCTGCTGGGTGGAGGTCACTCGGCCTAGGATTCCCGCTCCCGTTGTGGGACTCGGGGGGACGAACAGGGCCTCACCCACTTGGGGTGCCGCACCGGTGATGGTGACTGCGTCGGAGTCTGGTGACATGCCGATCACCTGCCGGGCGTCAACCACCTCTGTTGTCGCTGGCTTCTCGAGGCTGGCCGCAACCCCGGCGGAGATCCACCCGACGACGTCGGCGATGAGATGGGTGGATCCGGTGAGGTTGTGAAGAGAGACCTTCCCGCCAGCGCCGACCTTCGCCACGACGAGATTCGGCGCTGTCTGGCCCTTAACAAGATTCAAGGTGCTGCTGGTAGGGCGGCTCTCACCGGCGGGATAGACGGTGACAACGGTCGACGCAGTGGGCTGCGTGCCGGTCAGGTTGAACACCACCGCGCCGACCCCATCGGCGGGGACCCCACCCCGACCCGTGACCTGCACGTCGATCGTCTTTCCCGCACCGACCGGACCCGTCGTGCTGGCTCCGAGCCCGGACCGGGTGTCGAGCAAGCGGACTGGCGAAAGGCTTACATAGTCGCCGCCGACCGGCATCCAACCCAGGACGTCGGCGATGAGATGGGTGGATCCGGTGTTGTTGTGGAGAGACACCTTTCCGCCGGCGCCGACCTTCGCCACCACGAGATTCGGCGCTGTCTGGCCCCTAACAAGATTCAAGGTGCTGCTGGTAGGGCGGCTCTCACCGGCGGGATAGACGGTGACAACGGTCGACGCAGTGGGCTGCGTGCCAGTCAGGTTGAACACCACCGCGCCGACCCCATCGGCGGGGACCCCACCCCGACCCGTGACCTGCACATCGATCGTCTTTCCCGCACCGACCGGACCCGTCGCGCTGGTGCCCAGCCCGGAGCGGGTGTCCAAAATCCTGGCGGGCGAAAGGCCGGTGAGATCGGCGCCGCGGGCGAACCAACCGACGACATCGGCGATCAGGTGTGTGGAACCGGCGTGGTTGTACAACGCTACTCTGCCTCCGGCTCCGACCGTGATGATGGCCAGGTTTGGCCTCGTCTCACCTGCCGTCAGGTTCAGAGTGCTGCTGGTGGGTCGGCCTTGACCGGCGGGGTAGGCAGTCACGTAGGTGGACGCAGTCGGCTGTGTGCCAGTCAGGTTGAAAACGACCGCGCCGACGCCGTCGGCGGGCACCCCACCACGACCGGTGACCTGCACATCGATCGTCTTCCCCGCACCGACTGGACCCTTCGCGCTCACCCCCACCCCCGAACGAGTGTCCACCAGACGACTCGGTGATAGCGGCGTGTAGCTGCGGTCGGTGAAGTTGACCGTACTCGTCAATTGCTGCGGAGCCGGAAGGCTCGGTGTGATCGCGGCACCCACCAACAAAAGGCAGGCGATGATTGCTGTCATACTGCTGTGGGCCAGCCGGGAAGTATCCACGCGCGTCGCTCCAAGCAATCGGGTAAAGCGACTGTAGAAGCGAGAGGCGACGACAATCATCGGCCGAAAGGGCGTCGACGGACGAACGATCGCAGGCCAGTCCCCGGTTGATCGGCGAGAACCGGTGACCCGCCGGTTACCGGTCACGCGACGGGACTTGCGCTTCCCAGAGATTAAGACTGGCCCTGTCACCGTCGTGAAGTCCGGTGAAGGACCCCCCAACAATCGGCGGGACAGGACCCGAAGGGCCACGGTGAGCAGCGACAGCCCCGGAGGATCTCCGGGGCTGTCGGCTGTCTTCGCCAGGTCACGCCGGGCGGCGGTCAGAGGGTGACGACGGCGTCCTCGGCGAAGGTGAACAGGCCGGCGCCGAACGTGATGGTCTTCAGCTTCGTGCCCTTCGGCACGTCGAAGTAGACGTTCGCCTTCACCGAGTTGCCCGGGTTGATCTCGTCGAGGAAGCCCTTGGCGTCGTCGTTGCCGTAGATGGCGGCTTCCCCGTCGACGTCGTACTCCCGGCCGGAGGCGTCCTGCGCGGTGATGGTGCCGTCGGCGTGGAACAGGTGGGCGCTCTTGGTGACGTTCTTAGCGGTCACGCTGACCCGGCAGAAGGTGCCCTGCGCCTTGTGGTTGAAGTAGCTGCTGCCGACCTGGGAGATCCCGCACTTCACGCTGTTGACGGTGAACTCGAAATCGCCGCCGCGCACCTTGTCGCCCAAGCCAAAGGTCTTCGGCTTGGCCGGGGCCGGGGCTGCGGTCGTCTTCGCTGGCGCGGGCGCCGGGGCCGAGGTGGTCGGCGCCGCCGCGGCCGGGGCGGAGGTGCTGGTGGTGACGGCCGGGATGTCGCTGCTGGCGGACACGTCAGTCTTCTTGCCGTTGTCGCTGGCCAGGCCGATCACCATCGACCCGCCGCAGCACAGCACGACGAACGCACCGACGCCGATGAGGGTGGGGATCATCCAGGGCCGCTTGCGGGCAGCAGGCGCCGCCGGCGCGGCGGGCTGCTGCCATCCGCCGGGCGGCGGCGGGTACTGGCCGGGCTGCTGAGGGAACTGGCCGGGGGGCGGAGGGTACTACCCGGCGAGCACGTGCGGGAACTGGGCGGTCGGCGGCATCGGCTGCTGGCCCGGAGCCGGCGGCTGGTTCTGGGCAGGGTCGTAGGGGGTCGTCATTGAGTGGTGGTCTCCCAGGTCTGAATTCGCGCTGCCCCGTACCGAGCGCAATGCATCCAACGTTGTCACAGTGTTTTCACAGGCGCAGTCCCCCGGCCGTCCCGTCGTATACGCCGGTCAGCTGGGGAAACGCCCGATCTGATGACCGAAGGTCGGACGTTGAGCCAACCGGTGTTTACGCTCCGGCCGCGGCGTCCCAGAACGGGTCGGCCTCGTCGCCGAGCAGCAGCGGCACGTCGTACACCGACAGGTCCAGCCGCGGGCGCACGTACCACACCCGGTGGCGCCAGCCCCGGTTCTCGAAAGCGGTGTCCACTTCGATCTCGGCCACCACGGTCGGCTCCACCTGCAGGTAGCGCAGTGGCTCGGGTCGGTCCAGCTGCCCGCTCCAGCTCGCCGGCAGCGGCTGCGGCCAGGGGTGCGGGGCCACGATGCCCCGGCGCTGCTGCGGCCGGAGCGGGGAGAGCAGCGGCGCGAGCTCCCGGCGTTGGACCATCGCCAACGGGTGCGTTATTCCCGTGTAGCGCAGGTGTCCCCGCCGATCGAACCGGCCGAGGACCAGCGTGCTCGGGTTGCCGAGGCTGCCGGTCACCCCGCCGATGGTCGCCTCGGTCGCCGCACGCACCCGGAACTTCTGCCAGCCGCCATCGCCGCCTCAATGGGCACCGTCGGCGACTGCTTCGACAACGCGGCCGAAAGCTTCTTCGCCACCCTGCAAACCGAACTACTCGACCGCCACTACTGGGCCACCCGCCGCCAGCTGGCTACCGCCGTCTTCGACTACATCGAAACCTTCTACAACCGCCAACGCCGCCACAGCGCTCTGGACTACCACAGCCCAACCGACTACGAGACGATCACCGCGGTGGCACCTGCCGCCTAACAACCCGGTGTCCACACAACCGGGGCAACCTCACTGATACCGATGTGTCACGCAGGTCCTGAAACACGACAAGCGGAGCTCCTGGTTTCTGGGTGTCTTGGAGGGACAACCTCTCTACCGGAGCTCCGCTGCTCGCTTCAGCATCGACCTTGACAGCCAGCCGATCGGCCTAACTGAACGGCGTTGGGGCTAGTCCTGGGCTAGTGCCTTGACCACAAACGTTGGCCGGGTTGGTCATGCGGCTCGGCTCGCGGGTTGACCCCAGCGGCGGTGTCGTTCGCTGCGGATCTTGGCGCGGTGGCGGCGTTGGGCGGCCAGGACGTCGGGGTGGCGGGCGTTGGCGTTGCGCCAGCGCAGGTAGGCGTGCAGGCCGCGGGCCAGGACGGTGTGGTTGGGGTAGTCCGAGCCGGCGATGACGAAGGTGCGTAGCGGCCCGAAGTGCGCCTCGATCGGGTTTGCCCAGGAGGCGTAGGTCGGGGTGAAACACAACTCGACCTTGTTCCGGGCCGCCCACTGTCGGATCGCGAAGCCCTTATGCGCGGACAGGTTGTCCAAGATGATGTAGATCGGGGCGCCGTCAGGGCGGGCGGCTCGGATCGACTTGAGTGCGGCGAGGGTGTTCGTCGCCGATTTCTGTCTGCGGACCACACCCCAGAGGGTGTCGTCGCCGATCGAGTAGCAGCCGTGGAACTGCCGCACGCCGTGCAGCTTGTGGTAGTTCGCCGCGAGCCTGCGTGGGCGGCTCTTGGGCTGCCAGCCGACGCCGCCGTGCGGGCGGATCGTCAGCGGCCCGAACTCATCGAACGCGAAGGTGCGGTGCGGGAAGTGCTCGATCACGTGCTCGATACGGGCCAGCTTCTGCTCCCGCTGGGGGTCTGTGGACTCCTTCCACGTCTTCGTGCGTTGGAAGGTGATCTGGTGGCGGCGCAGCACCTGCCGTAGTCGTTCCCGCCCGATGATCACCCTCCGATCAGGGTTGTCAGCGAGGTATTCGGCGAGCTTGCGCACGCTCCAGCAGGTGAACGGCCGTCCCAGCTTGACGGGACGGGTGTTGGCCGTCGCGACGATGAACGCCTCGTCGTCGCTACTGATTCGGCGGGGACGGCCACCCGCCCACTGAGGGTCCAGGCTGGCCATGCCCATCTCGTTGAACCGGTGGATCACCTGCCGAACGGAATCCTCGTCGGCCTGCACGAGCCGGGCGATGACCGGCACACTGTTCCCGCCAGCTGAGGCGAGCACAACCATCGCCCGCCGCAGCCGCACGACCGAGCCGGTGCCCCGACGCACCAGACGCTGCAGCCGCTGACCCTCTTGATCACTTAATCGACGTACCCGAACCGGCTCTGCCACCCCGACAGCCTGACGGCCCCACGCCGGCCCAGCCCTTCACCCAGGCCGGCGTGTCACCAACACCGCCAACGTTTGTGGTCAGAGCACTAGCCGGCCCACCGGGCCGGCCAGAATCTCCGCAAACCGGGTGAACCGTCTGACAGAGTGGTCTCTGTGCGCAGGAACGTGACCGCGAATCATGACGGGCACGGCGGCAGAGAGGGGCGAGGTATGAGCGACGTTCAGGTGCTCACCGGGCCGGGCACGCAGAGCCGTCGGGCCCTGCTCACAGGTGCGGGCGCGGTCGGTGCGGCGGCGGTTCTGGCCGCCTGCGGCGGCGACGACTCCGGCGACGGGGCCGGCGCCCCCACCACCGCCGTTAGCCCTACCGCCACCGGCGGCGGCGGTCCGGCGGCCGGCCAGCCTTTGGCCAAGACCACCGACATCCCGGTCGGTGGCGGCAAGATCTTCGCCAAGGAAGGCGTCGTGGTCACGCAGCCGAATCCGAGCGAATTCAAGGGCTTCAGTTCGATCTGCACCCACCAGAACTGCACGGTTTCGCGCGTCGAGGGCGGCACGATCAACTGCCTCTGCCACGGCAGCAAGTTCTCCATCATCGACGGCTCGGTCAAGACGCCCCCGGCCACGCGGCCGCTCCCGCCTAGGGAGATCAAGCTCACCGGCGACCAGATCTCCCTGGCCTGACCCGCGCTGCACATCTCGGCCCCGGACTTCCTGGCACTGTAGTGGCCCGCCGTGACGGGTGTGCGCGCGATACCCCGAGTTGGGGGCGATCGTTGCACCCTTTCGCGGTGGTGTCCACTTTGGCCCGGAAGTGGCTGACTGCGCGGTCAAGGCTGTCAGGCGGCCACCCCGGAGTCCAGGATTTGCCGTTTTCGCCACCGGGCGGGCCTGCTACCTGGGCCTATGTGGTGATTGGCCCTCCCGGACCGGTGCGGGTGGTCCGTCCAGCGGACTAGCCGAGGGGCGGCCGGCGGCCGGGTTGTGGTCTGAGCCACTTTTCCGGGTAGGTGCCGTGCCGGTCCCTGTCGGCTCCGGCAGAGCCGGGGTGGAGTCCTCGTTGAGCAGGTTGGCGACCTCGGGGATCAGCTGCGGCGGCGCGTGACGCAGTCCGCGGGGACCGGCGGTCCACCCGCACGTCCGGGCAGAGAACTGGTGGAGCGTATGCAGTGTTCCCCTGGTACCGGGGCCTCGGCGCCGACGGCTACCGGTCGCTGCCGGCCGCCGGTTACCGCTGCGGCTGGGGACTGACTGGCGCCATGAGGGACCCCCCTACGAACAAGTTGGGGCAGCGTGTCGGCGGTCAGCAATTGGGTCAGGTGGCAGGACGCAGGCCGGTCAGGGTGACGGTGACCAGGCGCTGGACCGCGGCGGCGGAGCTGAGGGCTTCTGCCGTGAGCGCGTGCAGGCGTAGCCGGCGAGTTCGTCGGCGGGGATGTCGGCGCGAACGTGACCGGCGTCGGCGGCGTCGGCGAGCAGCTCGCGAGTGACGGTCCCCGGCCGCCGTGATTCCTCTGGTACGGCGTCAGCCGCCGCTGGCCGGTTGCGGGGCCAGACCGGGCGTTGACGACCTGCACTTCGATCAAGTCGTTCGGCTGGCACTGCAGGATGTCGCACAACGCGGCCAACACATCCATCGACAGCCGCTGCGGGGGCTGGGTGACCAGTCGGAACACCTGCTCCCTCGACAGGCTGATGCCGCACTCGGCCAGGCGTGGCACCAGCTCGGAGGTCTGGAACATGCCCCGCTCGGCCATCAGCCGCCGCAGGTGCCACTGGTAGTCCACCTTCTTGATCACGCGGGTGCCTCCCACAGCTCGACATCCCTGTTGGCCAATGCCTCGCGGACCAAGCGATTGCGGTACTCGTCCGACACGTGCGCGTAGATCGCCATGGTGCTCCCGTACAAATGACCCACCTGATCCTGCACGAACCGCTCGGGGTAGTCGAACTCGATCAGATGGGTGATGTAATAGTGCCGTAGTGAATGCAGGTTCAGCTCGTCCGGCAGGCCGGCGGCCGACCGCGCGGTCTCGAAAGCGTCGTTCGCCGACCGCAATGACATCCGGCCGCGCCGCTCGGTCACCCACAGCGCCGGGTGCCTGCCAGGGGAGAACAGGGGACGGACCTCATCGGCGTACGCGTCGATGACCTCGACCACCCAGTCCATCTCCGGCACCGTCAGCACGGTGCGGCGCTTGGGCGGGCCGCCCCGCGATGCCTTGCCGTAACGCACGAACAAGGCTCCGACGCGGCCGTACTGGCGGACCTTCGGGTTGGCACGCAGATCGACCATGTCCAGGAACACGGCCTCGCGCCGGCGCAGCCCGAACGCGTATACCGTCTTGAGCAAGGCCGCGTCGCGCATCGCCGCGAGCGCGCCTTTACGGCCCCGTTTCCGGATTTCCTCCGCCCTACCATCCGCCGCGTCGAACAGGGCCTGGACCTCGTCGTAGGTCAGCGGCCGGCGACCCGGCCGTCCCTCGAAGTCGCTGACGTGGGCGACGGTGTTCCACTCGTGCAGGATCTTCGCCGGGGCCTGGCCGAACCGCTCAGGCAGCCGCCCAGCCGTAGCCGGGGTCGCTGACGAAGTCGCAGAACAGCCGCAACGTCAACTGATAGCCGCGGCCGGTGGACTCCGCCAGCGGGCGCTGCCCGGAAGTGAGATGAGCGAAGAACGCGTCGACCTCGGCCGGCTGCCACTGCCACGGGTACTGGTTGGTGAACCTCGCGAACCGCCGCACCAGGCTGAGTCGCGGCGTGATCGTGACCGGCGTCCATCTTCGAATGGTTGCTGCTGGTCGACCGCTGGCGAAGCGTCAGCGCGGCGCGGGTGGGGGGCGTAGGCCGTCGAGGGCGACGCCGAGCACCCGCTCGCGTTGGTCCGGCTCGGGGAATCGGGCCATTGTGAGGCCGCTGACCAGCCGGACCACGTCGTCAAAGCTGATGTCGTCGCGGACTACCCCGGCCGCCTGGGCGCGGCGCATCATCGGCTCGCCCGCGGTGTAGATCTCCGTCCGACACGTACGGAACACCTCGGAGTCGTGCAGCAGCTCTTCAGCCAGCGCCCGCTTCGTAGCGGCATATCCGACGAAACGGTGCAACCAGGCGACGAGGGCATCCCACGGGGGCAGGTCGGCGAGGTCGGCGGCGGATCGGCTGAGCGCTCGGACCTCCTCGACGTAGACGGCTTCGAACAGGTCCGGTCGATTTGGGAAGTTCCGGTAGAGGGTGCCGATGCCTACGCCGGCGCGCCGGGCCACCTCCTCCAGCGAGGCCGACGCTCCGTTCTCCGCGAACGCCTCGCGGGCCGCCGCGATCAGCGACTCGTAGTTGCGTCGGGCGTCGGCCCGTTTGGGCCGCCGTGCGAAGACCTCGGGCAGGTGCCCTCCGCCGGTCATGACGTGCGTCACCGGTGCGAACTGGCGGCACGGCCCGCACCACGCGGCCCAAAAGTCCACCAGCACGATGCCGTCGCCCTGCACCGTCTCGGTGAAGTCCTGCTTGGTGTCACGGTGCTCATCTATGGTTGCCCCTTCAATCAGATTGTGGCAGACTCCCCCGGCCTCGCCCGCGGCCGGCCGTTGGGTCAGGAGGTGGCCGCCTGCTTGGCGATCAGCTCGAACGAGCGGATCCGGTCCTCGATGTCGTAGACCTGGGTGGTCAGCATCAGCTCGTCCGCACCCGTGCGCTCGCGCAGCTCGTCGAGCTGGCGGGCCACGGTCTCCGGGGAGCCGAGCGCCTGCCCCTCGAACCGCGACCGCGCCAGCTCCAGCTCCTGCGGCGTGTACGGGTACCGGGCCGCTTCCTCGGGGCTGGCCAGCAGCTGCGCCTGGCCGGTATGCATGCGCAGGAAGGACAGCATGGCCGGGCCGGCCAGGTACTCCGCGCGCTCGTCGGTATCCGCGCAGATCGCGTTGACCGAGACCATCGCATACGGCTTGTCGAGGTACTCCGACGGGCGGAAGTGCTGCCGGTACAGGGCCAGTGCCGGCAGCGTGTTGGCGGAGCTGAAGTGGTGCGCGAAGCTGAACGGCAGGCCCAGCATGCCGGCCAGCTGCGCGCTGAACCCGCCCGATCCGAGCAGCCAGATCTTCGGCATGTTGCCCAGCGCAGGGATCGCGGTGATCCCCAGCCGGGGCTCGCGCCTGGTGAAGTACCCGATGAGATCGTCAAGCTCCTGCGGGAACGCCTCGGCGGACAGGCCCTTCGTCGTCCGGCGCAGGGCCAGCGCGGTGACCTGGTCGGTGCCGGACGTCCGGCCGATGCCCAGGTCGACCCGGCCCGGGTGCAGCGCCTCCAGCGTGCCGAACTGCTCGGCCACCGCCAGCGGGGCATGGTTGGGCAGCTGCACGCCGCCCGAGCCGACCCGGATCGTCGAGGTCGACGCCGCCAAATGCGCGATCAGCACAGACGGGGACGAACTGGCGACCCACGGCGTGTTGTGGTGCTCGGCCACCCAGAACCGCCGGTAACCCAGCTCCTCGGCGCGGACCGCGAGCGCCGTGGTGTGCCGGAGGGCCTCGGCGGAGGATCCGGTGGCGTCGACCGGAGCGACATCGAGGACAGAGAGAGGTACGTCAATCACAAGATCATTCCTTTGGTGGTGGGGTTGTCGCGTGGCGGGATGGTCTAAACCGGACTCCGGCCCGGGTGGCTAGCGGCGGAGCCGCCGGTGAACAGGGCCAACGCGGTGAGGTAGACGCGCTTGGCGCCGAAGCGGCTCATGGCCCCAGGCAGCCAGCGGGATCACGGCGCAAAGAGCGAGCGTGTAGCCGGTGGCGACCCACTGCACGGTGGCGAGTGGCGCGTCGAACAACGTCGCCAGCGGATGGAGAGCGACGTTGACGATGGTCACGTCGAGCACGGCCATGATCGAGCCGATGACGACGACCACGAGGGTACGGGCGAGAGTGGCGGCGGATCCGGCGGTTCGTGCCGGTCCAGTGACGGTGCTCATCCCCCCGTCACATACCGTACGGGTGCTCGGCGCGAGCGGTGCGCAGCGCGCGGCCCCACCACAACAGCTGGTCGACCATGTTCTTGGCGGCGCCCTCGCAGACCGCCGGGTCGAGCGGTCTGCCGTCCTCGCCCAGCCCGGACCAGGGCCCGTGCAGGCTGACGGAGTCGCGCACAGTCATGGCGTGCAGCTCGGCGAAGACCTGACGAAGCTGCTCGACGGCGCGGAGCCCGCCGCTCAACCCGCCGTAGGAGACGAAGCCGATCGGCTTGGCCTGCCACTGGGTGTAGTGCCAGTCGATGAGGTTCTTCAACGAGGCCGGAAAGCTGTGGTTGTACTCGGGCGTGACGACGACGAACGCCTCGGCGGCGGCCAGCCGTGGGCTGACGTCGGCGAGAACGGCCTGAGTCCCCGGCGCGGGGGCGGGAAGGCCGTCCCACCCGGGCATGGACACGGGAAGATCCAGGCCGGCGACATCGACAACGTCCAGATCGATGTCGGTGCGGTGGCCCACATGGCCGGTGAACCACTCGGCGACCGACAGGCCGGAGCCGCCGCCACGAGCACTTCCGATGATGACGGCGACCCGGAGCGCGGGGTCGTTCGAAGGTGCGAAGTCAGACATCGCGGTCTCCCCTCTCGTTTCATTGCCACGATTCGCTGGCACGTCAGGTAGCATACAACGAGTATTGCAAAAGATAAAACGGTCGTTGTAATCGGCCTTGATCGACATGTGGGAGATGAAGCGATGACCGGCGCGGGATCAGAGGACAAGACAAGGACGGCCCAGCCGCGGCGGGGCCGGGTGGACAAGGCGACAGCGATCGTGCAGGCCGCGTGCGAGGTCTTCGGACGGGACGGCTACTCCCGGGCCAGCATCGACACGATCGCCGCCGAGGCCAGCGCCTCGACGCGCACCATCTACAACCACTTCCCGGGTGGGAAGGAGGAGTTGTTCCGCTCCATCATGCGGTTGAGCGCAGAGCGGGTCAGGGACGAGCAGCTCGCGCAGCTGCGGAGGTACCTGGATCCGGAGCGTCCGCCGCATCCTGACGACCTTGAACGTGACCTGCTCGCTCTGGCCCGCGCCTGGGTCGGCCTGATAACGGACTCCCGCGACCACTTCTCGCTGGTGCGGCACATCTACGCGGAGGCCGCGCACATCCCGGCCGAGGTCTTGGACGCCTGGCAGGAGGCCGGACCGCGCGTGGTGGGCCGCGAGGTGGCGTCTGCCATGGCCGCGTTGGGCGATCGTGGCCTGATCGACGTCCACGGCAGCCCGGCCCAGGCCGCCGCCCATTTCATGGCGTTGATCTCAACCGAGATCACGCAACGGTCCTACTGGGGGGTCAGCCCGCTCCCGCCGGAGGAGGCCGACCGGCTGACCTCCGCCGGAGTACGCGCGTTCCTGCGGGCGTACGGCTCAGCAGGCTGAGTTAGAGCCGCCCTCAAAGCGGAACCCGGCAACCGGTCGAGGCTCGGCCCCCGGCCCGCGGTCCTCCTCAGCGTCGGCGGGTCGCGTGGACTGTACCTGCTCGACGAGCCGGAGGCGGCGCTGTCGGTGCACGGCTGCCTGGCGATGCTCACCCGGATCCGCGACCTCGTCGAGACCGGTTCGCAGTTCGTCGTGGCCACCCATTCACCGATTCTGCTGGCCGTACCGCACGCGCGGATCCTGCAGATCGACGTCACCGGCACCATGAGCGAGGTCAGCTACGACGAGGCGCAGCCGGTGGTGTTGACCCGCTCGTTCCTGGCCGACCCGCGGCGGTATCTGCACTACCTGTTTAGCGACGACCGTTGATTCGCACCGCCGGACCGGAACATGCAGGCGCCGCCCGGCCCGCGGCAGGTCTCGAAGGGTGGGCACAGAGCCGGCCGGGCTTCCTCGAACGTCCTGCGTTCGAGGTGCGCGGCCTCCCGCGCCTTCGGCGGGTGGAGCCCGGCGAGCGACGGGAGAGCCTCCGACGCCGCCCCGGTCTATTCCGCCGTGCTCGACGACCTGATCCCCTCGGCCTGGCACCATCTCGAGCGGCACGCCAACAATCCGATCGAGGCCGATCACAGTCAGCTCAAGCACCGGTTACGACCGATGCGCGGGCTCCGGACCGACCAGACCGCACAAGTGATCATCGCCGGTTACACATTCATCCAGAACCTCCGCCGCGGGCACTACGAACTCGGGCTCGACCGTCAGCCCAAGCCCCGAGCCGCTTCGGCGTTCAGTGAACTCGCCCGGGCCATCTGACGCGGACCCGACCCGGGCGTAACGCACCTCCCGATCAGATAATGCAACGGCGCCGTAGCAACGCCTTCGAGGCTGACCGCAGCGCGGCGGTCGTGGTGGCGTTCGCGACCACGGTGCTGCTGTGGCGGATCTACATCAGCCGTGCCGGGCAGGTGTTGGGCGGGGCCGTCGCCGCGGCCCCTGATCCATTCGGCGTTGCCGTGTCGGCGGTATACGCGCACGTGGTCATGGTCGCCGGCGTCGTCGCGATCTCCGTCGGCGACGAAGGTCGTCATCGAGCACCCGTTCGGGCACACACAACCGGCGTGGGGCGCCGTCATCCTCGGCGGACCCGCACTGTTCCTCGTTGGACGGGCCATCCTCGAGTACGAGGTATTCGGCCGGGTGTCCCGAGACCGCGTGGTCGGGATCCTTGTCCTCGCCGCCACCTCGCCGGCAACGATCTTCCTGCCGCCAGTGCTGGTCGCCGCCGCCGCTGCTCTCGTCCTGGCCGGGATCGCCGTATCCGACGCAGCCCATGCCCGACGACGCCCACCCGAGCCGCCCTCACCACCTGGCTAGCCCGAAATTGTCACCCACGTCCCGAGACTGTCCCGGTCGGCTTCTGTCACGGACGTCCTGAGACTCGACGGCTTGCGGATGCCCGCAGACGAGGTCGTCCTCACTCCACTGCGTGATCCGCACGTCGATCATCCTGCCCCCGATCTTCCGGGACTCATCAAGCAGCCGTCACCGACGATTCCGCGAGACTCCGCGGCAACGGGGGCGAGCCGCGTCACCGGGCTGCGTCGTCCGTCCTGATCGGCAGCCGCGCGGCGAGGTCCCGGACGGCACGCCGGTATTCCTCCTGCGTGTGATAGGCCCAGTGCCCTTCCACGGGTGGGGGCACGGTGTCGTCGGGGTCCACGGTCAGGCTGCGCGGGTCACGCAGCCGTTCGTCCACGGACTGCGCGTCCCCGTCCGCTCCCCGGCTGGCGCAACCGGGAAAGATCGGCCCGCTGATCGGGTCGGTGTACCGCCACAGGTTCCGCCACCGCCAGCCGATCCGCTCGCCCACCTTCTGCAGCGTCGGCTCCCCGAGGTAGGCCGGACACAACCGGGCGTAAAGCCGGTGCAGCGGCGAACCATGGGTGAGCAGGGCAACCCTGCTCACCGTCGCGGGCGGCAGTTGCAGCAGCGTGACGACCGCCAGCACCGACCCCTGGCTGTGCCCGCAAAGGACCACGCCACCCTTGCGGGCCAGGGCGGACACCCGCTTGCCGAGTTCGGGTACGGTCCGTCGTCCGTAGGACGGCGGCGCGAAGGGGTGGATCGTCCGCGGCCAGAAGGTGCCCAGGTCCCACAACACGGCCAGCACGCGACGTGTGTCGGGTGAGCGGTAGGCCTGCACGCCCAGTATCGCCAGCCCGACGACGAGCAGGCTGATCACGTAGATCCCCACGTCGGTCAGGTACGCGACGACCAGTTCCGGCTGGCCCGTCCCCCCGCTCAGCTCCTCGGCGAGCCGCGTCGGGCCGATGCCGACCAGGTCGAACGCGACCGCGCCGAGGCCCGACGCGGTGATCGCCAGGAATACCACCAGCACCGGGCCGAGCCGGTCGACCAGGTGCGACCGGGCGATGATCTCCCGGAGCTCGCGGAGCCGGGGCTCGGCCTCTGGCTGCGCGTCCGGGTAGTCGTTCCTGATGTCGCGCTCGGCCATCGCGCGGCGGCGGGCACGACTGAGCAGCATCGACCAGATCGCCACCGCTGCGGTGGTGAGCAGGGCGACGAACCCCGCGAGCGTTGCCCACCAGTAGGACACCGGTGGCTCCAGGGGCGGCACGCCCGGCGGGTCGAGCCGGGCCGGATCGGGGACGATTCCCCGGTCGAGCCAGTCGGCGACCCGGTACACCAGCGTCGCCGCGAACGCGGCGGCCACGCTGGCCGCAGCCGCCCCGACGAACGGGGTCCCCAACCCGAGCAGGGCCGGCCGGTCCGGCCCGCGGCGGGTCCGCATGCGGCGTGCGGCGCCCAGGGTGAGTGCCACGATCAACGCGGCCTGCGCACCGAACAGTCCGGCGGTTTCGCCCTCGAATCCAGGCAGCTGCGCGGGCTTCGGATCGGCCGCGGGCAGGGTCAAGGCGTAGCCCAGGGTCAGGACGGTCAGGACGTTGGTGACTGCGCGCAGCAGCCGCCCGGAACGGGCCGGCGGCAGTCCGCCCAGCGCCGTACGCCGGCACAGCAGCAGCCCGCACCACCCCAGCACCCCGATCGCGATGCCGAGCAGCGGCATTCCCACGGCGCCGCCCCCGAGTGGCACCAGGGCGGTGAGCAGCACCGCATCCAGCGTCGCGGCACCGAGGCAGAAGTGGATCCGGCGCAGCCACATCACCGAGGGACCGTCGTCCCAGAATCCGGCAGCGTCGAGCGAATCGACGGTGGGGCGGCCCTGAGTCCCCCCGAACGCGGCGAAGGTGCGGGCACGTCGGGCACTGATGCCCCAGACGATCTGCAGCGCCACCAGCGGGACGAGCGCGAGCACGGCCAGTCGCGGGCCGACCGGTATCGCCGACAGCCAGGACAGGTACGGACGACCGGCGACGCAGGGCTGGTAGGAGGCGCACTGCCAGCCGATCAGGTCCATCGAGACGCCGGCGATCGCCAGGACAAAGCCAGCGGTCAAGGTGCCACCCAGGAGTCGGCACAACGCGGAGAGCAGGCTGAATCGGTCCGGAGCCGCCGGCCGGAGCCACACCGTCAGGTTGCACAGCATGAACGGCAGCAGCAGCAACGACAGCGCGCTCACCAGCTTCGCTCCGCCGGTCAGGCCACCCCACCGGTAGCCCTCGACCGTCATCTCGGCAGCCCCGTCCGCCGCCCCGGCTCCCGGCCGGGGACGGTAGAAGCCCGCGTGGCGGTCGCCCGCGACCTGGACCAGGTTCGGGTGGCCGACCACTTTCGTCGCCGATCCCCCGGCGACACCGTGCACCCGCAACTCCACCACGTCGTCCATTGCCCTCTCCAACGGCAACCGGCCGCGAAGGATGCTCGACGCCTGGGCGCCGGCGCCGCCTGGCCGACCCGCTAGGCGAAACTAGCGGCCTGGTGGCCGGTATCTCGCCTCCGCAACGTGCTTCTGAGGCGCAGCTCGTGCAGCGACGCCGCTGTCAAGCTGTCAACCGGTACGGCGCTTTGCCGGGTTCAACCAGTACGACCGGGCGGGCTGCGGCGTGGGTCACCGCAGTGGTGAAGCTGCCGTCGGCGAACTGGGCCACCGGCCCGCGCGGGGACCGGCCGACCGCAATTACGCGCGCGTCCACGTCGTCGGCGTGCTGAGCGAGGACCCGACCTGCAGCGGCGTGGTCGCCGACGCTGGCGAGTACCTGACCGGTGGCGGCGATGCCCTGCGCGGCCAGCCGGTCGAGGTGGCCCAGGACCGCGGAGTGTGCCTGCTCGGCGTCCTCGGCGTCGATGGCCAGTTCCTCGACTACGGCGGTCTCGCGGACGTGGACAACCTCCAACGGGCGGCCGGCGTCGCGGGCGATTGCGGCGGCCGCGTCGACGATCTTGGCGGCGTCCTCGGTGGCGCCGACCGCGACGATGACAGGTTGGTAACCAGCCGGCGGTGTGGCCCCGACGCGCTGCAGGCTCGGGCGCACCGTCTCCCCCTCGACCAGGCCCTTCTCGGCCGCGGCGACCAGCTTGTGGCCGGAGGCGAGAACGACGATGGCCAGGATGAAGGTGACGCCGCCGAGGTAGAAGGGGACGCTGAGGTTGGTGGCGTCGGCGAGCTTGCCCGCGGCGAATGGGGCAAGGCCGCCGCCGATGAACCGGACGAAGCCGTACGCCGAGGAGGCGACCGGCCGCTCCACCGGCGAGACGAGCATGACCGCCTGGGTGGTCAGAGTGTTGTTGATGCCGATGAACGCGCCACTGACGATGACCGCGCCGATGACCGCCGCCGGGATGTTCACGCCGATCGCGATGATGGCCATGACGATGCCGAGGCTGAGCAGGTTGACGTAGAGCACCGGCGCGGTGCCGAACCGCGCCTGCAGCCGCGGGGCGAAGAACACGCTGAAGGCGGCGACCAGCAGGCCCCAGCCGGTGAAGACCAGGCCGAGCTGGTGGGCGTTGAGTTCCATGGGGTACGGCGCGTAGCCGAGCATGGTGAAGAAGCCCCAGTTGTAGAGCAGGGCCATGATGCCCATGGTCAGCAGGCCGCGGTGCCGCAAGGCCTTGAGCGGCGCGGCTAACGATGTCTTGTGCTCTGGCTTCGGTAGGGCCGGGACGAACGCGACGGTCGCGACGAGGGCGATGAACATCAGCGCCGCGACGCCGAAGAACGGTCCGCGCCAGCTGATGCTGCCGAGCTCGCCGCCGAGCAGTGGCCCGACCGCGATGCCCAGACCTAACGCGGTCTCGTACAGGATGATCGCCCCGGCGAAGCCGCCGCTGGCCGAGGCCACGATGACGGCGAGGCTGGTCGCGATGAACAGGGCGTTGCCCAGGCCCCAGCCGGCGCGGAAACCGACAATGCCGCCGATCGAGTTCGTCGTGCCGGCGAGCGCGGCGAACACGACGATGAGGATCAGGCCGACGACCAGTGTGAGCTTGGCGCCGATGCGGCTGGATACCCAGCCGACTACCAGCATCGCGACCGCGGTCACGACCAGATAGCTGGTGAACAGCAGCGACACCTGGCTCGGCGTGGCGTGCAAGCTGCTGGCCAGTGCGGGCAGGATCGGATCGACGAGCCCGATGCCCATGAACGAGACGACACAGGCGAACGCCACGGCCCAGACGGCACGCGGCTGCTTGAACGGGCTCCGGGCCGTCCCCTGTGATGCGGTCATTTTCAGGTTCTCCTGAAGGTGGTGTTTGTCGATGCGGGTATTCAGTCGGACGCCCGGGCCTCGACGAGCCGGGCGAGCGCGGGTAGTGCGGCGGCGATAGCGGCCTGATCCTGCGGATCGAGTCGGTCGAGCAGGTGCTGCAGGGCGTCGGCGCGCTCCGCACGCCGGCGCCTGACGAGGTCGAGGCCGGCGTCGGTCGCCTCCACCAGCACGGCGCGGCGGTCGTCGCTGTTCGCGGTGCGGCGCACCAGACCCTCGCGTTCCATGCGGGTAACCAGCTGCGTCATCCCTGGTTGGGAGACGCCCTGGGCGTGAGCCAGCTCCGTCAGCCTGTGGGGTCCGTCACGTCCGAGACGGTTCAGCGCGGACGAGGCTGCCGTGCTGAGACCGCCGGCGGTGGAGACCTGGCGGATGAGCGTCACGAGGTGCTCGAGCACCACAACCAGCTCAGTGCCGGAGGCATTCGAGTGCATAACCCCATTATGCATAACCTGCTTATGGATGTAGCACGCCGCCTGCAAAAGTGACCTGGATCTCACTTCCCGGGTCGTACCGCCTGGGTCTTTCCCAAGGGCGACCGGCTCAGTCCAGGTGGGGTGCGTCTTGCGCCAGGCAGTGGTATGCAGCCGTACGGACGGTCGCTTACTCCGCGAACGCCTCGTACCGGCGCGGCAAGTGATGCGGATCCTGGCGCCCGACCAGCGCCTCCAGGGCGCGACGCGGCACCGGGATCACCCCACATCTCGCCCGCAGCTCGCCAGTATGTGCCGAGATATATCGATCTGTTCCTTTTCCCAGGTACCGCTTCGGTCAAGCTTGCGCAGTTAGCGGGTGAGACCCCTTGACCATCCAACACGATCGGGCGTAAACACAGAGGAAGCCACATCGAAACGGCGGTGAAACCAAGTGATGTACGCCGAGGAACGGCAGCAGGAGATCCTCCGCAGAGCCCGGGCCCAGGGGCGGGTCGACGTCATGGTGCTGGCCGAGGAACTGGCGGTGACCAGCGAGACCATCCGGCGGGACCTGACCGCGTTGGAGCGTGCGGGGGTGCTGCGCCGCGTACACGGCGGCGCGATCCCGGTCGAACGCCTCGGTTTCGAGCCCGCGCTCGCCGCCCGGGACGCGGTGCTGACCGCGGAGAAGGAGCGCATCGCGAAGGCCGCGCTCGCCGAGGTCCCGGAGGAGGGGGCGATCATCATCGACGCCGGCTCGACCACCGGGCGGCTGGCCCAGGTGCTGAACACGGAGCGCGAGCTGACCGTGATCGTCAACGCCCCGCCACTGGCCACCCTGTTGGCCGCCCGACCGAACCTCAACGTGATCATGCTCGGCGGCCGGGTCCGGAGCCGAACCATGGCGACGGTCGACGACTGGGCCATGCAGGCGCTCTCCCAGATCTACGTCGACGTGGCCTTCATGGCGACCAACGGCTGCTCGGCCGAGCGCGGGCTCACCACGCCGGATCCGGCCGAGGCGGCCGTCAAGCGGGCGATGATCGCCTCGGCCCGGCGTACGGTTCTGCTCGCCGACCACACCAAGTTCGGCGACGACTACCTCGCGCGCTTCGGCCGGCTCGCGGACGTCGACCTCATCATCACCGACACCGGGCTGAGCGCCGCCGCCGCAGGCGAGCTGCAGCACGCCGGTCCGGAGGTGATCCGGGCGTGATCCTCACCGTCACCCTCAACCCGAGCCTGGACCGGGCCGTCGCCATCGAGTCCCTGGTGCGGGGCGATGTGCTGCGCGCCGCACCCGCACACCTCGACCCGGGCGGCAAGGGCGTCAACGTCTCCCGGGCCCTGCTCGCCAACGGCGTGCCGTCGCGGGCGGTCATCCCGTGCGGCGGCCCCGAAGGGGAGCAGCTGGTGCGGCTGCTGGCGGCGGAGGGCGTACCCATGATCGCCGTACCGATTGCCGGCCGGACCAGGTCTAACATCACGCTGGCCGAGCCGGACGGCACGATCACGAAGATCAACGAGCCCGGCCCGGCGCTCTCCGGCGCCGAGCTGAAGGCGGTCGTCGAGGTGGTGCTCTCCGCCGCCGGCTCGGCCGACTGGGCGGTGGTCTGCGGCAGCATCCCGCCGTCCCTGCCGGTCGAGGAGTTCAGCGAGCTCTGCTCCCGACTGATCGACGCAGGCGTCCCGCTCGCAGTCGACACCAGCGGCCCGGCGCTGGTCGCCGCGGCGGCCGCGGGAGCGTCGCTGATCAAGCCCAACCGGGAGGAACTCGCTCAGGCCGCCGGGCGGGCCGTCAACTCGACCGAAGACGTCGTCGTCGCCGCCCAGCAGCTGCGTGCCCTGGGTGCAAAGGCGGTGCTGGCCAGCCTCGGCGCCGAGGGCGCCGTGCTGGTCGATGAGGACGGCGTCGTCACCGGAATCGCACCCGTCGCCGAGCCCCGCAGCAACGTCGGGGCCGGGGATGCCCTGCTCGCCGGCTTCCTGGCCGGCGGTACCGCCGGGGCAGAGGCGCTCGCCGAGGGCCTCGCGTGGGCCGCGGCGGCGGTCAGCCTGCCGGGCAGCCGGATGCCCCGGCCGGGCGACCTGCGCCGCGACCACGTCCACATCCACCACCGGCCGGACCTGGTCCGGCAACTGCTCACCCGGGACTGACTGACCCCACCCCCAACCCCCACCACCGGCAATTCAGCCGGCAGTCGAACAGGAGGCCTCCCATGGCCACGGATTACACCCCCACCGTCACGGGTACCGGCATCAAGGCAGGGATTCAGCGGGTCGGCGGCTATCTCGCCGGCATGGTCATGCCCAACATCGGCGCGTTCATCGCCTGGGGTCTGATCACCGCGCTCTTCATCCCCACCGGCTGGATACCCAACGCCCACCTCGCCCAGCTCGTCGGCCCGATGATCACCGTCCTGCTTCCGGTGCTGATCGGCTACACCGGTGGCCGGCTGGTGCACGGCCAGCGCGGCGCCGTCGTCGGTGCCGTCGCCACGATGGGCATCGTGGTCGGCAGCACGGTGCCGATGTTCCTCGGCGCCATGATGGTCGGCCCGCTCGCCGCGTACCTGGTCAAGCTCTTCGACAAGGCCTTCGAGCACCGCATCAAGGCCGGCTTCGAGATGCTGGTCAACAACTTCTCGGCCGGAATCATCGGCGGTGGCATGGCGCTGGTCGGGGTCTGGGTGATCGGCCCGGTCGTCCGTTCCATCACCAACCTCGCCGGTCACGGTGTCGACTGGCTCGTCGGGCACAACCTGCTGCCGGTCGCCTCGGTCCTGGTCGAGCCGGCGAAGGTGCTCTTCCTCAACAACGCCATCAACCACGGCGTTCTCGGCCCGCTGGGTGTCGCGCAGGCGACCGAGACGGGCAAGTCCATCCTCTTCATGATCGAGTCCAACCCCGGCCCGGGCCTGGGGCTGCTCCTGGCCTTCCTGTTCTTCGGGCCCCGCGCGCTGCGCCCCAGCGTGCCGGCCGCGATCATCATCCACTTCCTCGGCGGCATCCACGAGATCTACTTCCCGTACGTGCTGATGAAGCCGCGGCTCATCCTCGCGATGATCGCCGGTGGGGCCGCTGGAGTCACCACCTTCATGATCACCGGTGCCGGCCTGGTCGCCACCCCGTCACCGGGAAGCGTCTTCGCCTACGCCGCCGTCACGCCTCGTGGCAGCTGGTTCGGAGTCGTCCTCGGCATCCTCATCGCGGCGGCGGTCACCTTCTTCGTGGCGGCGGCGTTGCTCGGCTTCGGTCGACTCAACGGCGACGCCCAGACGGAACAGCCGGGCACCGGGGACGCCGAGGTCACGGTCCCGCCGGGCGGCGAGGGGGCGGCCGCGCCGCGTCAGACCGCCGGGGCGGCCGCAACCGCTAACTCCACCGCAGTTTCGGAGGCGTGAACCAGATGAGCACGATTCAGGGAAGCGACATCCACAAGATCGTGGTGGCCTGCGACGCCGGGATGGGCAGCAGCGTGATGCTCGCCAGCCAGCTGCGCAAACAGCTCAGCAAGCACTCGGTGGCCGTGGAGCACACCCAGGTCGACCACATCCCCGCCGACGCCGACGTGGTGGTCGTGCACACCGGGCTGGCCGCACGGGCCCGGGCGAACGCGCCCGAGAAGGTCATCGTGCCGTTCCAGGTGTTCATCGGCGATCCGGCGGTGGCGAAGGTGGTCGCCGCGGTCAAGAACGGCGGCGCGGTCGATGGCTGAGGTGGCAAGCGGGGACCTCGCCGCGCTGCTGGACCGCCGGGCGATCCGGCTCGACGAGACCGCCGCCAACCGGGAGGACGCGATCCGGCGCTGCGGCGCGGTGCTGGTCGAAATCGGGGCCGTCGACCCGTCGTACGTCGAGGCGATGCTGGCGCGGGAGCGGTCGGTCTCGACGTACATGGGGGAGGGGGTGGCGATCCCGCACGGCACGCTCGCCGGCAAGGACGCCGTACGCCGTGACGCGCTCGCGGTGCTCCGCTTCCCCGCTGGCGTGGACTGGGGCGGCGAGCAGGTCGTGCTCTGCGTGGCCATCGCCGCCCGCGGCGACGGTCACGTCGCGCTCCTGGCCCAGCTGGCCGAAGTCCTGCTGGATCCGGAGCGGGCCCTGGCGTTGCGCGAGGCCACCGAGGCCGACGAGATTCTCCGGCTGCTCAAGCCGGTCGACGAGGAGACAGACTGATGAAGGTGGTTCGCTTCCATGCTCCGGGTGATGTGCGGATCGAGGACGCACCCGAACCGACCCCGGGACCGGGAGAGGTCAAGATCCGGGTACGCAACTGCTCCACCTGCGGCACGGACGTGAAGATCTGGCGATTCGGCCATCACCACATCGACCCGCCGCGGGTGATGGGCCACGAGGTCGCGGGCGAGGTCACCGAGGTCGGTGCCGAGGTGACCGGCTGGCAACCCGGTGACCGGGTCCAGGTGATCGCCGCGATTCCGTGCGGGCGGTGCGACCAGTGCCGCCGCGGCCGGATGACCGTCTGCCCCAACCAGGAGTCGATCGGCTACCACTACGACGGCGGCTTCGCCCAGCACATGGTCGTCCCGGCCAAGGTGCTCGCCGTCGACGGCCTGAACCGGATCCCGGACGGGGTCAGCTTCGCCGAGGCGTCGGTGACCGAGCCGTTGGCCTGCGTCCTCAACGGTCAGGAACTGGCCCGCGTCGGCGAGGGTGACGACGTCGTCGTCATCGGCTCCGGCCCGATCGGCTGTCTGCACGTACGGCTCGCCCGGGCCCGCGGCGCCGCCCGGGTCACCCTGGTCGACCTCAACCGGGACCGGCTGGACATGGCTGCGGCGCTCGTCACGCCCGACGCCACGGTCTGCGCTGCGGAGACCGACCCGGTCGACGCGGTCCTCAAGCTGACCGACGGCGCCGGCGCGGATGTCGTCATCACCGCGGCGGCCTCCGGGGCGGCGCAGGAGCAGGCACTGCAGATGGTCGGCCGCCAGGGCCGGATCAGCTTCTTCGGCGGCCTGCCCAAGGACAAGCCGGTCATCGCCCTCGACGCCAACCTGGTGCACTACCGCGAGCTGACCATCGTCGGCGCCAACGGGTCCAGCCCGGCGCACAACAAGGCGGCGCTGCAGCTGATCGCCAGCGGTGCGGTGCCGGTCGTGGATCTGATCACGGACCGGCTTCCGCTGGAGAACGCCCTCGAGGCATTCGACATCGTCTCCCGCGGCGCCGGCATCAAAGTCACCATCGAGCCCTGACCGGCTCGGATCCACCCGGATCCATCACCCCTAGGAGTCGTCATGCCCGAACGCACCGTCCCCGTCGGGTCGACCAGCGGGCTGCACGCCCGCCCCGCCGCCATCTTCGTCGCGGCCGCCGCCGCCCAGCCCGTCGCGGTCAGCGTCCGGCGGCCGGGCGGCCGGCCGGTCCCCGCCCGCAGCATGCTCTCGGTGCTGTCACTCGGTGCCACCCACGGCACCGAGCTGATCCTCGCCGCCGAGGGCGACGGGGCGGAGGCCGCCCTGGACGCGCTCGCCGACCTGCTGCGCCGCAACCTCGACGAGGAGCCGGTCGATGCCTGAGCGGCTGACCGGCATCGGGGTCAGCCCCGGCGTGACCGCCGGTCCGCTGCTGCGGGTGGCCCCGGCGCCCCGGCTGCCGGAGCCGACCGCCGTCCCCGACGTCGAGGCGGAGCTGGCGCGGGCCGAGTCGGCCCTCGACGCGGTCGCCGCCGAGCTGCGCCGCCGCGCCGATGCGGCGGCGCGGCCGGAGGCGGCCGAGATCCTCCGGGCCCAGGCGATGATGGCCGAGGACCCGGTCCTGCGCGAGACGATCGCCGACGTGATCCGGGGCGGTCGGGACGCCGCGCACGCGATCGCCGACGCCTTCGCCGAACACCGCCGGGCGTTCCAGGCGGCCGGCGGCTACCTCGCCGAGCGGGTCACCGACCTGGACGACGTCCGGGACCGCGCGGTCGCCGCGAGCCTCGGGCGGCCGATGCCCGGCGTCCCCGCCCCGGGTCACCCGTACGTGCTGGCCGCACGCGATCTCGCGCCGGCCGACACCGCGGACCTCGACCCCGAACAGGTGCTCGCACTGGTCACCGAGGCGGGCGGCCCGACCAGCCACACCGCCATCCTGGCCCGGTCACTCGGCCTGCCCGCGGTGGTCTCCTGCGCCGGCGCGCTGAGCGTGCCCGAGGGAACGGTGGTCCGGGTGGACGGCGGCTCCGGCGAAGTGCTCACCGATGTCGATGAGGCACTCGTGGCTGCCACTCGCGCCGCGGCGGCCGCCCAGCGCGATCGAGCCACCCCGAGCCGGGGACCCGGCCGCACCGCCGACGGGCACGCGGTGAAGCTGCTGGTGAACATCGGCTCGGCGGCCCAGCTGCGCGGCGACGAGGCCGCCGGGGCCGAGGGCGTCGGGCTTTTCCGCACCGAGCTGCTCTTCCTCGACCGCAGCACGGCGCCCGGCCTGGACGAGCAGGTTCGGGCGTACGCCGAGGTCTTCGCGGCGATGGCGGGCCGCCCCGTGGTGATCCGGACGCTGGACGCCGGCGCCGACAAGCCGCTGCCCTTCCTCGACCAGGCCGGCGAGCCCAACCCGGCCCTCGGCGTCCGCGGTCTGCGGGTCGCCCGACGCCGACCCGAGGTGCTCCGGACCCAGCTCGAAGCGATCGACCTGGCCTGCCGGCGGACCGGCGCCGACGTCCGGGTGATGGCGCCGATGGTGGCCACCGCCGCCGAGGCCCGCGAGTTCGCCACGATCGCGCGCGCCGCCGGCCTCACCAACGTCGGCGTCATGGTGGAGGTGCCGGCGGCGGCGCTGCGCGCCCCGCAACTGCTCGACCAGGTCGACTTCCTCAGCATCGGCACCAATGACCTGAGCCAGTACGTCTTCGCCGCCGACCGGCAGTGTGGCGACCTGGCCGAGCTGCTCGATCCGTGGCAGCCGGCGCTGCTGCAGCTGATCGCCGCCTGCGCGACCGCCGGCGGCGCAGCCGGCAAGCCGGTCGGCGTCTGCGGGGAGGCGGCAGCCGATCCGCTGCTCGCGGTGGTGCTCACCGGCCTCGGCGTGACCAGCCTGTCGATGTCATCGCGGGCCCTGGCGCCCGTGCGGGCGGCGCTGGCCGAGCACACCCTCGCCGACTGCGCCCGACTGGCCAAGCTCGCGCTGGCTGCCGAGGACGCCACGCAGGCCTGGGCCATCGTCCGGAGTGAGGCCAGACCGGTGCCGGACTGATCCGGCAGTTCGCCGGAAGTCGTCGGAGATTTCCCGTGTGACACGATCTCCGGCGGCTGTCTTGGCCGGCAACCTGCAACGCCCGACAGCGGTCTCGGAGGCCGGGAATCGATCATCGAAGGGTGATCGAGAGGGTGTTCCACCCGGCGTCGGTTGGGGTCGAGAGTCACAGTCAGCCACGCGCTGTGGCGCTCATGCCCATCTGGAAGCGGGTAGTGCCACCCAGGTCTTCCATCAGCGTGTGGATCCGGCGCTGCGTGGTCCTGGTCGACCAGCCCAGCGACCGGGCGATACGGGTCTGTTGCATTGCCCGTGTCCAGGGATCGAGGCAGGTTTGACGGGTGCAGCTGTCGAGACCTGGTCGTCCCTGGTCGCCTCCGAAGTCGGCGTTCACCGGGTTCCGGTTTCCCGCAGAGGTGATTGGCGGTAGGACGTGGGGCGGACGGCCCTGCGTTAGGCAGACGTCTCGGTATACCGTGTGGGTCCATGTGGGGCGGGGATCGGGGAGCGGGTTGGGAGCAGTCGGGTGCCCTGAACGGCGTTGAACGGCACTCAACGGCATCGAACGATGCCCAACGGCATGCGCCCCCACCTGCGGTCTCGCGTCTCCGCAGGTCAGAGTCGGTGTAGCGTCCTGCTTCACACCGAAGAGGTCATTGGTTCGATCCCAGTATCGCCCACCATAGATATACCCAGGTAGGAAGCCCGTCACCGGTTCAACCGGTAATGGGCTTCCGCGCTGTTGCCCCTTAAATTGGGAGCAGATTGGGAGCAGGGCGTTCCCAGAGCGAATCCGCCAGCGTGACCCTCTACGCCCTGCTCGTGAGCTGCAACAACTCGTCATGGCCGGCCCGACTGCGGAATCGAGGGCGACGCTGTCGCCGTCCCGGCGGCGGTCCGGCGCTTTCCGCGTCACCGGTCGAACAGCGAGGCACTGATGACGAGGACGAACTGGGCGACCGCGACCGGGTCAAGTGCGTAGTTGCGAGTGGCGGGGAGATTGAGGGGAGCGTCGGCGGCGCGCCGGTCTCAAGGGTCGAGCCGGGGCGGGAGACCTCAATGCCTCCACGAACGGGCTCGTCGGCCGGGCGCGCAGGCAGGGCGTCGAGCATGTCGTCCGCGGCGGGGTCGACCTTGCCGAGGACAATCTCGGGCGATGGCGCTGCCGTACATGTCGGGCCGGTGTAATCGCATCGGCGCCGATGAAATCAGATGCGCACATCTGCCGCGAAGCGCTCGTCACCGAAGGTGACGTCGGCACCGGTCTGCGACGTCCGGACGTGCCGACGCGGTCGTTCGCTAGCTTCCGGCCCCGTTACGGATGATCGTCGGCGCTGCCCGTGAATCCTCTCCAGCTCCGCCGTCAAGGTCACTGCTTGCGACTGGGGGCAGCGGCCGGACCCGTTGCGGGGTCCGGGGCAGTAGGACCTGACCGCTGTATCCGGGACCCAGGACGATGGCCGCCCCGTTGGCGGGCGGGGCGCCGACGACGCTGCTCTCCACCGCCGGTATCGCAGGAGCGAAATCCGGCCCGCCCAGGTCTCCGGCGTCCGCCGCGTCACCGTCGCCCATGATCACTCCTTCTTGTCGTGGGCTCCGCGCGTGCCGGGGCCCGGTGAACCCGCCGGTGCCAGCTCGACTTCCGGCACACAGCATATCTTGTCTTACACTATATTAGGTGGATGAGTTCTCGGGCGATGACGGAACCAGCCTTCTTCATCCTCACCGCGCTGCTCGACGCTCCGCGGCACGGCTACGGGATCGTCGCGGAGGTGGCGGAACTGTCGCGGGGCCGCGTGCAGCTGAAGATCGGCTCCTTGTACGGGGTCTTGGACCGACTCGTCGGTGATGGCCTGGTCGAGTTGGACCGCGAGGAGGCATGGCAAGGACGGTTACGCCGGTACTACCGGTTGACCGAGCGGGGTCGCCATGCCCTCGACGCAGAGGCTCAACGGCTGGCCGCCAACGCACGCCTCGCCTCGACCCGGTTGCGCGAGCGGCGGAACCCGATCACGGGGACGCCGTCGTGAGCCGGCTGGAGGAGCGCTACCGGTTCGTTCTTCGGCTGCTGCCCGCCGCCTACCGGCAGGAATGGGAAGACGACATGGTCGCCGCATTCCTGGACAGCATGGACACCGGCGGCTCCGAGACCACCGCGTACGCCGCCGACTATGGCCGGCCGAGCCTGTCGGAGGTCGCCAGCATCGTGTCCCTCGCCGTCCGGTTGCGTCTCGGCGGGGCTGACGCGCCACTCCGCTCGTTCGCCTGGGGGCAGGCCGTGCGACTGGCGACCCTGATGGCGATGCTGACCCACGCCGTCATGGTCACCGCGAGCATCGCCGTCGCACTGTGGCTCTCCGGGAAGATCGCCTCGTTGCCGGCTCCTCCACCCGAATGGGCACTCACCCCGCCGGGGAGCATCTGGCACACCGCGTGGAACCTCGCCGGCTACGCCTGGTTACCGGCCTACATCGCGCTTGTCCTCGGACACCGACGCGTGGCCCAAGCGGTCGCCCTGCTCGCCATCGTGCCTCCGGCCATCACCACCGCCGTGGAACAGGCCGCCGGCGACGTACCGCTGTCCGTGTCACCCTGGGCGATGCGGCTCATCGACGTCGTCCTGCTACTCGCCATGGCGGCCTTTCACCACGGCGCCCCGCCTGTGCCGCGCCGCCCCTGGCTCCTCGCGCTGCCGATCGGCATCCTCCTCGTCCCCGTGCCGCTGTTCACCATCCAGACGACCGCACCGGCGCTGAGGCTGCTGGACTGGCCGGGCCTGTGCTGCGGGGTGGTCACGGCCGCCATGGTGGTCCACCTCGCCATCCGAGTATCCAGTCGTCCAACTCGCACGCTGCCATGGTCACTGGCGCTCACCCTGCTCGCCGTAACCACGCTCGCCCTGCGAACCGCAACCCTGCCCGACTACAGCGACCAGGCACAGCGCACAACACTCGCCACGATCGCTTCCGTGCAGGTCATCGCCGTCCTAGCTGTGGGCGTACCGGTCGCCGTACTAGCCATCCGGGCGCTGCGCCGACTTCCATCGATCCCCACCGTCGCCCCAAGACCCACCACACCGACGTAGGAACTCGCCCAACCTCGGCACCACCGGCCCGAGACGCAAGCCCCATCGGCCGCGCGGACCACAACGGAAAGCACTGTCATGTAGCCGCGATCAGCGCGCCGGCTCACCGGTCGCTGAACGACCGGATCTGCCGATGACAGCTTGTCGTAGCTCGCGTACGTTGGCGCCGTGGCCACTTTTTGGACCTTGGGCTGCGATGCCGACGATCCCCAGCGAATCGCTGCCTTCTGGGCGCTGGCCCTCGGCTATGTCAAGGAATCCGGTTTCGACGAGCCCGACAACGCGTCCATCGTCGACCCGGATGGCCGGGGCCCTGCCATTGGTTTCCTCAAGGTGCCCGAGGGCAAGTCCGGCAAGAACCGTATGCATATCGATATCCGGGTGGCCGGTCCAGGCCCCTGGGACATGACCGAGCGCGCCCGATGTAGCGGTTTCACGGGTTGGTGGCAGGTGAGGCAGGCGCCGGTCCAGGTCGCGAGGAGTCGTTGCAGCTCGCGGATGACCGTGTAGAGGGTCAGGCCGGCGCAGCCGCTTTTGGGTCCAGGCGTAGTTCAGTGATGAACAGGTGCGCGGCCGTGACGAGGGTGATGTGGCGGTGCCAGCCGATCCAGGAGCGGCCCTCGAAGTGGTCCAGGCCGAGGCCGGTCTTCAGCTCGCGGTAGTCGTGTTCGATTCGCCAGCGGATCTTGCCGTAGCGGATCAGGTCGGTGTGGCTGGTGGTGGCGGGCAGGCTGGACAGCCAGTACTTGACCGGCTCGGCCTCGTTGTCGGGCCACTGGGCGATCAGCCACCGCTCGGGCAGGAGGCCATCGGCGTCCCGGGCCACGCGATGCCCGGCCGGACGCACCCGAAGGAAGACGAACTGGGAGCTCATCGTGCCCTTTGAGCCTTCCCGCCAGGTGATCGTTTCCGCGGCGGCGTGTCCGGCGGCGCGGACGTGTTCGACCAGGCTGATCGCCGTCTTCGGGTAGCGCGGGTCGGTGCGCGTCGGTGGGCGACCCCGCCCGGACCAGACCCGCTCGACTGGCCGCACGTCTGGCTTATGGGCGAGGGCGTCGCCTTTGACCTGCATGATGTAACCGATCCCGCGTTCATCCAGGGCACTGCGGAACTGGCTGTTGTCCCCGTAGCCGGCGTCGGCGGCCAGCAGCGGCGGTCGCAGCCCGTACTCGACCAGTTCGTCGAGCATCTCCACCACCAGCGCCCACTTCGGGCGATGACGCTCCTCATCAGGGATGCCGCAGCGGGCCCGGGCCGCGGCCACCCCGGGACGGGCGGCCTCGTCAACAGCGTCGTCGTCCCAGACCGTCGGCAGATACAGCCGCCAGTCAAGAGGGCACGACGCGGTGTCGGTCACGGCGTGAACGCTCACTCCGATCTGGCAGTTCGCGACCTTACCGAGGGTGCCGGAATACTGCCTGGCCACGCCCGGCGAGCTCTTGCCGTCCTTCGGAAAGCCAGTGTCGTCAACCACCCACGCGACCGGCTTGACCACTTCAACCGCCCGCGCGGCCAGCCGCATCCGCACCGCCGTGGTGTCCCACGTCGAGGTCGTCACGAACTGCTGCAAACCCTGATGATCCACCCCGAGCCGCTGCGCCATCGGCTGCATCGACTTACGCCGCCCGTCCAGCAGCAGCCCCCGCAGATACGTCTCACCCTTGGCCCGCTGATCAGACCGAACCAACGGGGTGAACACATCCACGGCGAACGCCTCAAGCCGTTGCCGCACAACGGAAAGCTCGTCAGGAGTCACCCCAACATCGAACTACCCGGACCACTTCGAGCACCCCAACGACACGCCGACCTAACAAAGCGCTACTAGGCGGTGTCTTCAAAGGATCTTGATATCGGATGATGTAGCGCGTGGGTCGTCGCTACGAGTTGTCGGACGTCGAGTGGGAGTCGTTGTCCCGGTATCTGCCATCGGCGGTAACGGGTGGTCGCCCGCGTGCAGATGATCGGCGAGTGCTCAACGGGATCGTGTGGAAGATCCGGGCGGGAGCGGCATGGCGGGACGTGCCCGCCCGCTACGGGTCCTGGCAATCGATCTACACCCGTTTCCGCAGGTGGGCCTTGGATGGGACGTTCGAGCGGATGCTGGCCGGGGTTCAAGCCGACGCGGACGCCGCCGGGGACATCGACTGGTTGGTGTCGGTGGACTCCACGATCGTGCGAGCCCACCAGCACGCCCTCCGCGCTAAAGGGGGCGCCGAGAAACGGACGAACCACAAGATCACGCCCTCGGTCGAAGTCGAGGTGGACTGACCACCAAGATTCACCTCGCCTGCGACGGACTCGGGCGGACCCTGGCCTTCGTGCTGTCGGGTGGCAACGTCAACGACTGCACCCGCTTCACCCAGGTCATGGCCGCGATCCGTGTCGGGCGGTCAGGTCCCGGCCGCCCTCGGGTCCGCCCGGACCACGTCATCGCCGACAAGGGCTACAGCTCGAAGGCCATCCGGGCCGACCTGCGCCGGCGAGGCATAGGGCACACGATCCCCGAACGCGCAGACCAGCAGGCCAACCGCCGCCGGCGAGGCCACCGGGGCGGCCGGCCACCGGCGTTCGACAAGCACCTCTACAAGCGGCGCAACGTCGTCGAGCGCTGCTTCAACCGGCTCAAGCAGTGCCGCAGCGTGGCGACTCGCTACGACAAGACCGCCACCTCGTATCAGGCCACCGTCACCATCGCCGCACTACTGCAGTGGTTGTAACCCTTTGAAGACACGGCCTAACGGCATGAGACTGCCTCCGGTGCCGAGGCACTGGGCCGGCAGCTCACGATCCGTCGGCGGTCGCCGGCCGGGTACGAGCCCGGTTCGGGGGAGCAGGTCGGGAGCAGCCGGGTGCACTGAACGGCGTTGAACTGCGTTCAACGGCATCGAACGGCGCTCAACTGCACCCGCCGCTACCTGCGGCTTCTCATTTTCGCAGCTCAGAGTGCATCCGGCGTCCCGTTTCACACGCAGTGCTCAACGGCGCTGAACAGACTTCAACTGCGCTCTATCTCGCCTGGTGGGGAGTATGCGCAGGTCAGGGCGGTAACGAGTCTGCGGCCGGGGCGGGGCTTTCGCTGGGAGCAGGTTGGGTGCACGCTAACGAAGTGGTCATCCTTGCCGAAGTGCTCAAGCAGCCCGCCACCGGCCAAGGCCGTGAGCAGCAACGATGTGGCGATCTGGCGTGCTTGCACTCCCAGTGAAGACCGAAGTGGTCACTCTGCTGCGGCTCCGCGATCGACCCGCGTCGAAAGCGTGTCGAGCACCGTCCGCGGGCCAGGAGCGAAGCTGCTGAATCGACGCCTGACTCTGCGGCCAAACGCGCAGGCGCGACATGGGTCCCACGGGCTGGTACTCCGATCCCACCGGCATTGCCCTGACCAGGGCTTCCTGCTCGGCGACCTCTTCGGCGTCCTCGAAGGAGTCAGCCGCCTTCTACGCACCGATGTGTCCGGCTGGCGGCCGGGGCCTGAGGAGTGGAAGTATCGGTAGTCCAGCCACTCGTCGCCGCGGCGCAGTAGCAGCAGGCTGCTGTCGAGGCTCTGTTGCGTTGAGCGTTGGCGTGATCGAGGCAGGCTTGATCGGTGAAGTCGTTGATTCGTCCTCGCTCGTGGCTGCCACCGAAGTCGGCGTTCGCTGGCTTCCGGTTCCCAACCGAGGTGATCGTCGTCGCAGTGCGCTGGTATCTGCGGTTCAATCTGTCCTATCGGGACGTTGAGGAACTTCTGGTCGAGCGCTGCGTGGAGGTCGATCACGTCACCGTGTACCGGTGGGTGCAGCGGTTCACGCCGCTGTTGGCCGACGCTGCCCGGTTCTGCTGCCATTCACCAGGCGATAGGTGGCACGTCGACGAGACCTACGTCAAGCTCAACGGAGTCTGGCGGTACGTGTACCGGGCGGTCGACCAGTACGGGCAGGTCATCGATGTGCTGGTCTCGGCGCGTCGGGACGCCGGCGCGGCGCGGAGGTTCTTCCGCCGGGCGCTATCGGCGTTGAAGGTGACACCCAGCGAGGTGGTCACCGACGCCGCCGCGGTCTACCCCCGCTGTCATCGACGAGCTGATCCCGTCGGCGTGGCACCACGTCGAGCAGTACGCCAATAATCCGATCGAGGCTGATCACAGCCAGGTCAAACGCCGGCTGAGACCGATGCATGGGCTGCGAACGGAGGAGACAGCACAGGTGATCATCGCCGGACATGCCTTCATGCAGAACGTTCGACGCGGCCACTACGAACTCGCGGTCGACGCCCCGCCGACAACGCGGGTCGCCGCTGCGTTCACCGAAGTCGCCCAAGCAATCTGACCGCGGACCCTGCCCAGGTTCAACCCGTCCACCGGTTCCACAACGCAACGGCGCCGTTCCTTGTCCTGGAGGCCCCGCAGGCCGGGACCAGGACGGCGGCGCGCCCTGGTCCCGCTGCTGACGTCACTGGCGACGCCGACGACGTGTCATGGTGGCTCTGGCTATCTGACGGGCTCGCCGGGAGTCACCCGCGTCGCCGGAGTCGTTGCGCAAGCTTCCGCAGCCGCTGCTGGTTGTCGGGCTTGTTGAGCTGCTCACGCGCTTGGCGGGTGAGCCGTTGTCCTTGCGGGTTGTGCAGGAATGTGCGGATGCGGTCGACCATGGGTGTCATGCTGGTTCCTTCCTATCGTGGATCTTCGTGCCGGCGGCGGGGCGTTCGCCGGAGTCGGGTGAGGGCGGGGATGGGTGCGCGGCAAACCGGCGCCCGACGCTGACACGGGTGGCTGCTTCCCTCATTGCTGTCATCACTGTTCCGATCCACGCGCCCAGGATCGGGGCCCGGTTCCGCCGCGCGGTCGGAATCATGGCAGCCAGGCTGCCCCCGTCGGTCTTCCACACGTCCCGGGCAGGCTGTTCGCGCGGCTGATCCAGGCGGCGCTCGCCAGGGTGGGGGGCGCCTGGCTGGGTGGGGCCTGCTGGGGCCCGCGGCGGCGCTGTGGTGGCCGGGTCTGCCGGTGCGTTTCGGGTGCGATTGACGGACATGACATCCCCTGGGGTAGGGCCGGTGTGGCTGGCACCTCAGGAATGGGATGTCGTCGATTCCGGGATAACTCGATCGTACGCTTGTTCGGCCTGGCGCGCTTGGTGCTACCAAGATGCGGGCCAGTGCTCCGACCTTGAGGGCGGGGGTGAAGGCCCGCACGGGAGGGGCCGCCAGGCCTCGAGCGTGTCATTGACCGTGGTAAAATCTGGGCGGGCTCCAGCGATAACCAAGCTGGAGCCCGCCGCACCAGACGTCGCCGCAGGGCATGCGGAGACGGAAAACGCCTGTGGAGCGGACGTAAGACCGGAGCACGCTCCGGCTGATCGCGGTGAAGCAGGAACCCACCCGGGCGTTGCGCGTTCCGCGCGCAGCGCGGAGGGAATCCCCGCCATTCATGGCGGTGGAGGAAGTCAATTGGGGGTCGTGGCCGCAACGCCCGCTGATGTCTCGTCCCTCGCATACCGGACACGCCGCGTTCGACAGGGCACACATCTATCCAACCCGGCATCGTCGGCCCGCAAGCACCGGGCCTCAGCGGACGAGGCAGACCGGGTGTCGGACCGGACCAGGCCCGTCGCGCCCCGCGAAGGCCCCACCGCGCGAATGCACCGCGAACGGGTCCGGCGCGTCATACGCCGCCGCGCCGGCCGCATCCGGGGACTGCTCTTGGTCCTCGCCCTGCACCTACCTCTGTTGATCACTCGCTCCGGGGCGAACTGACCTACCACAGCGGTCCCGCGTCGGTCGGAGGCCGGCGGGCCCCAACCGCGGCGGAACACTCTCGAGGTGCCTGCGTTCGCCCGCCGAACCAGCCGTTACAGCTACTGGCCCGCCGCGTTGTTGTCGGTGTTCGACACTCGCACGGCAGCGAGATCGGCGTGTTCATCACCGACCAGGCCGATAGCCGGTCACCGACTGAAGGTCCGAAGGGCGGAGCAGCCGCATGGAGTTCGACGTCACCATCGAGATCCCCAAGGGAACCCGCAACAAGTACGAGATGGATCGCCAGACCGGCCGGATCCGGCTAAACCGCACCCTGTTCACCGCGACTCAGTACCCGGCCGACTACGGCTTCATCGAAAACACCCTCGGCGAAGACACCGACCCCCTCGACGCGCTGGTGCTGGTACAGGAACCGACCTTTCCCGGCTGCCTCATCCGATGCCGGGCCATCGGCATGTTCCGGATGCGGGACGAGAAGGGGCCCGACCCAAAGGTGCTGTGCGTGCCCACGGCTGACCCTCGCCTCGCGCACCTGGGCGACATCACGGATCTGGAACACTTCCACAAGCTGGAGATCCAACACTTCTTCGACGTGTACAAGGACCTGGAGCCGGGCAAAAGCGTCGACGTCGAACGCGGGATCTGGGCAGGCCGGACCGAATCTGAGGCGGAGATCAGACGCTCACAGGAACGCGCCCGCCAGCCGACCTCTGCGCAAACGGCGGCGTGGTGACACTCTCCGGCGACGTGGGCAGCCTGCCCGAGCGGCATACGGCGAAACGGGCGGCCATGCGAGTAGCCGGCGTCCAGGCCGTCACCGACGACATCGTGGTCCGCGACCCGGGCGTGTCCGGCGCCAAGGACAGCGACATCGCCGAGGCGGCGAACCAGATGCTCAGCTGGGCGGTCGACGTACCCTCCGACACGGTCAAGGCAGGGGTCCGCGATCACGTGGTCACCCTGTCCGGCACTGTCAACTGGCAGTACCAGCGGGAGGCCGCGGCACGCGCGGTCATGTACTTCAAGGGCGTCACCGCGGTCGCCAACACCATCAGGCTGATCGCGACCACTCCAGCGTCCGATGATCTGAAAGCCGCGATCGACGGGGCGATCCTGCGCAACGCCCAGCTCGACTCCCACCAGATCAAGGCTGATGTCAACGGCGCGGAGGTGACGCTGCGCGGGTCCGTGCGATCGTGGGCCGAACGCCGTCAGGCCGAGAAGGTGTCGTGGTCAGGTTCCGGCGTGACCAGCGTCAAGAACCATCTCACCGTCGCCGCCTGATTCCAGATCCACCCTGCCGTCCCTGACGGCACGACAGCTCAATCCCTTGACGGGGCCGGCGAGTGCGGCACGCAGCCGCACTGGCCGGCCCCGGTCTGTGACAGCCCCGAAGGTCGTCGCTGCCCGGCAAGCCGACGCCGGGCGTCTATGGCTTGTCGGCGATGAGTACCTCGGTGGTCAGGAACAGCGCGGCGATCGACGCGGCGTTCTGCAGCGCGGAACGGGTCACCTTGGCCGGTTCGACGATACCCGCTTTGATCATGTCGACGTACTCGCCGGTGGCAGCATCGAGGCCGTGGCCGGCGGGAAGTGAGTTGACCTTCTCTGCCACCACGGCGCCCTCAAGGCCGGCGTTGCTGGCGATCTGCTTGAGCGGCGCGGTCAACGCGACCCGCACGATGTTCGCGCCGGTGGCCTCGTCACCGGCAAGGTCGAGCTTGTCGAAGGCCGTGACCGCGGCGTTGGCCAAGGCCACGCCGCCGCCGGGGAGTAGGCCCTCTTCGATGGCGGCCTTGGCGTTGCGGACGGCGTCCTCGATGCGGTGCTTGCGCTCCTTGAGCTCCACCTCGGTGGCCGCGCCGACCTTGATCACCGCGATGCCGCCGGCCAGCTTGGCCAGCCGCTCCTGCAGCTTCTCCCGGTCGTAGTCGGAGTCACTGTTGTCGATCTCGGCGCGGAGCTGGGCGACCCGGCCGGCGATCTGCTCCACGTCACCGGCACCGTCGACAATGGTGGTCTCGTCCAAGGTGGCGACCACCTTGCGGGTTCGGCCGAGCATGTCGAGGGTGACGTTTTCCAGCGTGAGACCTACGGTGTCGCTGACGACCTGACCATTGGTGAGGACGGCAAGGTCGGCCAGCATGGCCTTGCGACGGTCACCGAAGCCGGGTGCCTTGACAGCCAGCGACGCGAAGGTGCCACGGACCTTGTTGACGATCAGGGTTGCGAGAGCCTCGGCCTCGACGTCCTCGGCGACGATGGCCAGCGGCTTGCCCGCCTGCATGACCTTCTCCAGGATCGGGAGCAGGTCGGTCAGGTTCGAGATCTTGTTCTCGACGATGAGGAGGTACGGGTCGTCGAGAACGGCTTCCATCCGTTCCGTGTCGGTGACGAAGTAGGGCGAGATGTAGCCCTTGTCGAAGCGCATGCCCTCGGTGAGCTCCAGCTCCAGGCCGAAGGTGTTGCTCTCCTCGACGGTGATGACGCCTTCCTTGCCGACCTTGTCCATCGCCTCGGCGATGAGTTCACCGACGCTTGCGTCGGCGGCGGAGATGGACGCGGTGGCCGCGATCTGCGCTCTGGTCTCGACGTCCTGGGCCTGGTTACGTAGCGCCTCGGTCACCGCGGCCACGGCCTGCTCGATGCCGCGCTTGAGCGCGATCGGGTTCGCGCCCGCGGCGACGTTGCGCAGCCCCTCCCGTACCAGGGCCTGGGCCAGGACGGTCGCCGTCGTGGTGCCGTCGCCGGCCACGTCGTCGGTTTTCTTGGCGACTTCCTTGACCAGCTCGGCACCGAGCTTCTCGTAGGGGTCGTCGAGTTCGATCTCCTTGGCGATGCTGACACCGTCGTTGGTGATGGTGGGCGCGCCCCAGCTGCTGGCCAGCACGACGTTGCGGCCCTTCGGGCCCAGCGTCACCTTCACCGTGTCGGCGAGGATGTTCATGCCACGTTCGAGGCCGCGACGGGCGTCTTCACCGAATGCGATCAACTTGGCCATCTGCGTCGTCCTCTACTCGTCGTGCTGACGTGCAGCACTGATCGGACCGACCTGCGATGACGTACGTGTACGCCCCACCAGAGGGCTCATCCCATTCGGCTGGCACTCGCAAGGGGCGAGTGCTAACTACGGTCTAGCACTCGCCGCCTGAGAGTGCAAGGAACGCGAAGATCATCCTCCCGTGGTCGGACCCCAGCACCCGGTCGACCACTCCGACACGATGCGGGCCGTCGCCGCCCCGGCCGCCATCGACGAGACATACCCCGATCTGCCCTGACTTGGGCGCCCAGGCAGCGGTGATCCCGAACGCCAACCGGGTAGATCTGCCGGCACGGGGGAGCAGATTGGGAGCAGCAGGTCGCACTGAACGGCCCGCAACTGCACTCAACAGCGTTGAACTGCTCTGAACGGCACTGGCCCCGACCTGCGGTTCCACGTTTTGGCTGGTCAGAGGCGGTGCAGCGTCCCGGTTCACACCAGAGTGCTCAGCCGTATTGCACAGCAGTCGACGGCTGTCCATGTCGCCTGCTCGGGGAGTATGCGCAGGTTAGGGCGGTAAGGAGCCGCTGGACGGCCTGGCCTTGCATCTGGGAGCAGATTGGGTGCAGCTTGGCGAAGTGGTCACCGCGCCCGGAGTGCTCAATGGAGCCAGGCAGCGCCGAGCGCTCCGACGTGCGGTGATGCGGACGGACGGGGCGGTGTGACCTCCCAGAGAAGACCGAAGTGTTCACCCGCCCGGAGCCTCAGTGGTGAGCAACTTCAGGTGCCGGGTCGATGGCTGGGACGCGCCAGCGATGCGGCCGCGTCATAGGTGTGCGTCTCTGCGGGCGTCTGTCTCTCTCGAAGATCAATCTCAGCGGCGCCAGGCTGACCTGGGCTTCCTGCTCGGTGACCTCTTCGGCGTGCCCGAAGGCGTCTACCTTCTCGGGTTATCGCTGGTCAGCCAGCGATGTCCTCAACTGCCGATGATCGGATGCCTGGCCGGTACATGAACACTGGGGTGCTTGGAACCTTGCCCGGACTACCCTCATTGGCGTGCCCGTTGATGATCTTCCGTTGCCTCCCGCGTTCGAAGCGGTCACGGCCTGGGCTGGTACTGGGCGGGTGATGCGTGCTACCGAGCTGGACGTGGCGACGTGGTGGCTTCCCGAGCCGCAGAAGGCCGCGCTGGTCTCCTGTGGCGTACCGCTGATCGATGACCTCGTGAGTGCGGTGTCATTCCACGCAGAGCCGACGATGTACCGGTTGGCGAACTCCGACGACCTGGACTGGGTGTACGGTGCCGCGCCGGGGACCGGTGAGGTGCAGACATGGTCGTCGGACGGCAGCACCTGGTTCGTCAACTCAACGATCACCCACTGGCTGTGTTCGCTGCACATGGTTGGTAGCTGGCTGACCAGCTCAACCGTCATCGGCCGCTGGGACGAAGACGGACAGGCCGAAGAGGAAGCGCTCGCGGAGCTCGCCGACCTGTTGGAGCGGATCAGGGCCCTTGACCCGCCCGCGTTCGGGGACGGCGACCATGCAACCCACTTCTGGCCCGCAGTGCTCGACCGGTGGCTTTACTGATCGATGCAGACATCCTCTTCTGCCTGTCTGTCGTGCACTGCAGTGCGCCGGCGATCACCACGCTCCGTACGTCGCTTCGGCAGACTGATCGGTGGGCGGGGTGCGCGCTCGTGCCGATGTGAGCGAGTCGGGCAGGCGACCGGGCAGCGGGACGCAGTCGACCGCGCAGTCGCACGCAATAAACCGGTGACGTCGGTGGTCATCTCCGCGACACTGGCCGACGTGGAAGAGGTCGAGGTCGTCGTCGCCCACCACGAGCGCGCGACCCTGCGCGTCGACGACGTGTTCCTGAAGATCGACGCTGATCAGACCGGCACCGATGTCGAGGTCGAGGCGATGGCCATGGCGCCGGTCCCTAATCCGGAGATCCTGTGGCGCAAGCCGCCCGTGCTCGCGCTCGCCGCCCTCCCCGGGACGGCGCTCGGCCGCCTCGGCGAGCCGTCGACCGCGTCGCCGGCGGCGTGGGCCGCGGCCGGTGCCGCCGCACGGATGCTGCACGACGCGCCGTTGCCGCCCTGGCCCGGTCGCCGCCTCGACGAGTTGGCATCGCGCCTCGACGGCGAATGCGAGTGGCTCGTCACGAACGGCGTCCTTCCCGCTGACCTGGTCACGCGCAACCGCCGGGTTGCCGAGGCTGCGCTTCGGCCGTGGACTCCGGTGTTCATGCACGGCGACCTGCAGACCGCCCATGTGTTCGTCGACGACGACGAGATCACCGGCGTTCTCGACTGGTCCGAGGCGGGCCAGGGCGATGCCCTGTACGACCTCGCCATCTTGACGCTCGGACACGAGGAGCACCTCGGCGACGTCCTCGCCGGCTACGGCACCGACGTCGACCTCGACGTCATCCGCGCGTGGTGGTCATTGCGAAGCCTGCTGGCGATCCGCTGGCTGGTAGAACACGGCTTCGACCCGGCCGCGCGAGGCTGCGAGGTCGACGTGCTGAAACCCCGGATGTGAGGCCGCACGAGCCCGCCTGCCACGAGTGCCGTGCGCGATCTGCGCGTGTTGCGGTGCCGTCCGATCATGCCGAGATGAGTGTGCCGAAGTCGGCCGCCGACGCCCAGCAGATGGCGTCGATCATGAGTAGCCGCAGGCATGGCGCCTGCACCGCGGTGAGCGACCGTGGCATCTCGGTCGAATGTGGTGCGCTTGACGTCATCGGGTATCCACGGGCTCGGTTCGGCAGCCCATCCGTGGTCGTCTGCCGCACCGCCCTTTCTGCTCTTGGGAGATCGGCTCGATCGAAGGGCACCGACAGCCGATCATTACGGGTGTCCCTTGCACCACCCGCGCGCGGGCCACCGCCGCGTTCGACCCTGCGGGCTCGGACACCTCAGCCGAGGGCGGGCCGAAGGGCTCGGTGACCTCGAACTGCTCCACGTTGATCGTTGTCCTGTTCCGGATGGAGGATTCGGTGCTGGCTCCGCTGAGGTATGGCGCGTTCCGATACCTGGCTGCTGGCCGGCTGGTCAACATGCTGGGCAACGGTGTCGCTCCCATCGCGCTGGCCTTCGCCGTACTCGATCTGACCGGCTCGGTGCGCGACCTGGGCCTGGTGGTCGGCGCGAGATCGCTGATGACCGTGCTGTTCGTCCTCTTCGGCGGGGTGGTGGCCGACCGGATTCCGCGCCGGCTGGTGCTGGTCGGCTCCAATGTGCTGGGCTCGCTGACGCAGGCGGCGGTGGCCGCCCTGGTGCTCACTGGCACGGCGACGATCCCGCTGCTGCTGGCGCTCGGTGCGGCCAACGGCATCGTGAGCGCCCTGTCCCAGCCAGCCTCAGCCGCCGCGACACCGCAGACCGTGCCGCCGGAGCTGATCCAGCCGGCCAACGCGCTCATCCGGCTCGGCATCAACGCGGGCATGATCGGTGGTGCTGCGCTCGGTGGCCTCTTGGTGGCCGCCGTCGGGCCCGGCTGGGGCCTCGCCGTCGACGCACTCACCTTCGCTATCGCGGCTGTCGCGTTCACCGGAGTCCGGATCGCTGCACCGCAGGCGACGAGCACCCGCACGAGCATCGTCGCCGACCTCCGGGAGGGCTGGACGGAATTCACCGCACGGACCTGGGTCTGGGTGGTGGTGCTCGGCTTCATGATCCTCAACGCGGCCCTCGCCGGCGGCGTGAACGTGCTCGGCCCGGCCGTCGCGGACGAGACGATCGGCCGTAGCGCCTGGGGCGTGGTGTTGGCGGCGGAAACCGCCGGAATGGTCGTCGGCGGCTTGATCGCCCTGCGGATCCGGGTGCGCCGGCTGCTGCTGCTCGGGGTGGCCTGCATGTTGGCCGAGTCGTTCCTGCTGTTGGGGCTGGCCCTGGCGCCCACCATCGTCGTGCTGTTGTCGGCCGGAGTGGCGGTCGGCATCGCCGTCGAACAGTTCGCGGTGGTCTGGGACACGTCGATCGCGCAGCACATCCCGGCCGATCGACTGGCCCGCGTCTACTCCTACGACATGTTGGGGTCATGGGTCGCCATCCCACTCGGCCAGATCGCGGTCGGACCGGTCGCCGCGGCGATCGGCACCCACGACACGCTGCTGATCCTGGCGACATTGGTGGTGCTCTCGGTCCTCGGCATGCTGGCCAGCCGGGACGTCCGCCGGCTGCAGGCGGTAGCCCCCGCCCGCGCCGCCGACGCAGCGCAGACCGAGCCAGCCGACGGCGGACCGAGCGACGGCCCTACCACGAAGTCCACCGAACCAGCCGCCCACGCCTGACCCGGCGGTGGACTTCCTCGGTGCCAGCCGCACCCTCAGTTCGAAGAGCAGGATCAGCCGCCGCCATGTACTGCGGCTCACTCTTGCGCATACTGTGGCACCACGCAGTGTGACGTAGGCCCGTGTCCTTTCGATGGAGGTTCCACGTGTCCACGTGGAACTGGGCCCTATTCCTGGTGCGCGCCGTCATGGCGCACCAGGGCGACGAACTCCAGGACGACGCCACGGCGATGTTCCTCGAGTGGCGACCGCCGCGAAGCCCGCTCGCCCACCTCTCTGCTCTCGCCGCCGCCGGCCCGGGAGAGTCCGACGGTCGATCCCGCCGACCTTCGTGCCGAGACGGACCCGCGTCACAGTTCGCGGGCCAACGCGGTCAGCATCCCCTCGACGATCGGCTCGGCCCGCCGTACGCAGTCGCAGTCCGCGCCGTGGGCGTCGCGATGCCAGACGATGAGGTATTGCAGAGCGAGCTGGTTGACCTGGTAGTCGTGTTCGGCCTTGACCCGGTCGGTGTCGGCCTGGCGGTTCTGGCTGAGCAGGATCAGTGGGGCGGCGTAGGCGGCCTGAGTGGAGAAGAGCAGGTTGAGCAGGATGAACGGGTAGGGATCCCAGCGGTACAGCACGGCGACGACGTTGATGGCTAGCCAGACCGCGACGACGGCGGTCTGGACGATGATGAACCGCCAGGACCCGAACACCGAGGTGACCGAGTCGGCCAGGCGTTGTCCGGAGGTGCGGTGATCGTGCCGGTACTGGTTAGCGGGGTGTCGGTGGTGATGTGGGGTCATGTCGGCCGCGACCCTTCGGGGTGGAGGAGCTGTCGCCCGCGGCTGGGCCGGGACTGAGTGCCTTCGGCCGCAGCCGGTCGATGCTCTGTCGGGCGGGCAGTCGCGGCGCGTGCGGCGGCCCGGCGTTGTCGCTGTCGAGCATCCCCAGACGCACCACCAGGTACGGATGGCCGAGGTCGGCCACCAGCCGCCGCACGGTCTGGCGGGTGCTGGCCACCTCGACGGTGGCGCTGAGCGGCAGGACGGACACCCCCAGTTCGACCGCGGTGAGCCAGGCCGACGACAGGGCTTCGCCCGCGCGCAGCCAGTCCACTGGCTGGTCGTTGGGACCGTAGAGCACCCCGTACCCGGCATTGCGGTCGTGCCCGGTGCTCACGGACAGGTCGCCGTGGTGGCCGAAGTCGCGGCCGGGCACGGTCGTCTGCGGAGCACGGAGGGGAATCGTGTCGTCGGGAACACCGACGCCCGCTGGTCGGGTGCCACCGGTCCAGTACGCCAGCTCCGCCTGCCACGCCGGATCGGCGGTCTCCGTCTGTTGGGCGTGACCGGCTGCGGCGGCGAGGTCCATCACCTGGTCTGGTCGCAGAATGTGCAGCCAGGCGCCTTCGGCCTGTACCGCGTCGGCAATGGCGCGCAGGTCGTCGGACCCGACCGGCGGTCCGGTCACCGGGCGGCGATCGGTGTGCCGTAGCCGGATCGTGTGCGTACGGCGGACGGCCTGCAGTTCGACCGGCGCCCGCCCGACGACGCGTAGCTGCGCGAGATGCTCGGGTTCGGTGGGGTCGGGGATCCGGGTCACGATGGCGCGCCAGCCCTGGGCCGCCAGGGCGATCCGGGCGTGCTGCAGGGCGGCCCCGCAGCTCAGCGTCGCGAGCCGGGCGTCGGGGTCGGTGACGGCGAGCGCCCGGGCGCCGTCGGCGAAGAGGCCCAACCTGGTCCCGCCCACCCGCCACCGCCAGGGCTGGGTGTTGTGGATCGACGGCGCGTAGCCCGCCACGGTTGCTGCTCCGACCAGCGCCTGGGTCACGGCCCGAGCGTCGGTCGGTTGAGTCTGCGTCGGCACGACAGCGTCCCTTCGTGGATCTCTGTGGCGCCGGGCGGTGCCGGTCACGAGTCTCGCTCGGTCATGGCGCGGCCCGAGGCCCAGCGGTTGGTGGCATCGGTTCATTGCGCCCGGCTCGACCGGCGAGGCCGGTGGCGGGAGTGGTCCGCGACGTCGCGCCGCGATTGCGTCCCAGAACGGGAACAGGCCGCCATCGGGACCTCAACCGAGGGCGGGTGCACCAGCGGTGAATTGTCAGCCACCGGGGTCCCGAGCGACACCCGTAGCCTACGCTCCCGCACCGCTGGCGGCGATGATCGGATTGGACCCGCTTCCGGACCAGCCCGGTCGATGCGTCCCCGTTCGCGCGGTGCCTTTCCCGCTGACTGCGCGTATGGTGAGGGTGTCGCTCGGGCCCCCGGTGGCTGACCGCCCGCCGCCGTCGATCCGCCCACGAGCCGACTAGTTTCCGTTGCTGTCGCACCGCGCTGCGCGCGGCCGACCGACCCGTTGTGGCACGGATTCACTGGCCAGACCAAACGACTTACCCACGGCCGTTCGCGTCGTGGGACTGCTCGATGAGCATCGAAGGATCGTGAGCGCGATGGCCTACATCGCCAAGGACCACAGCAGCACCGTACGCACCTCCGTACCGAGCGCCGGGCTGGCACCGCTGGTGCCGGACGTTGCCGGACTTCAGCCCGCGGGGGAGCAGGTCAGGCCGATCGGTATCGCCACCGACCGCGGCCGTGGATCGGCGCCGACCGCCAGGACCGAGGTCGGCCCACACCTCAGCGCGCCGGTGCGGTATCTGCTCGCGGGCATCCGGCTCGCGCTGGGCTGGATCTTCCTGTGGGCGTTCCTGGACAAGATGTTCGGCCTGGGGCACGAGACGACCGCCGCGAAGTCCTGGGTCAACGGTGGCAGCCCCACGGAGGGATTCCTGGGATCCGCCACCAGGGGCCCGTTCACGGGTTTCTACCACTCGATCGCTGGCACCGGCCTGACCGACCTGCTGTTCATGGGCGCGCTGCTCGCCATCGGCGGCGCGTTGATCCTGGGCGTGGCGATGCGGCTGGCAGCCGGTGGCGGAGCGCTGCTGACCCTGATGATGTGGACCGCGGTCCTCCCGCCGGTCAACAATCCGTTCATGGACGACCACCTCATCTACGCCGCCGTGCTGATCGTCCTGGCCCTGCTGGGCGCCGGCAGCACCCTCGGACTCGGCGCCATCTGGGCCGGGATCCCGTTCGTGCGACGCACCGCCTGGCTCAAGTAGGGCCGGATGGTTGCCATGGAGGACGCGGGCAAGAGCGCTGGGGAGGTCGAGATGAACCAGGTTGCGGAGCATGACCGGCGCATCGTCGTCGGGGTCGACGGATCGCCGGGATCCAGGACGGCGCTGCGGTGGGCGATGACCCAGGCGGAGCTGACCGACGCGCGGGTGGAGGCGGTGAGCGCGTGGCAGGACCCGGCGGTGTACGGATTCGCGTACGGCTGGTCGCCGGCCGTGTTCGAGGACGTCAGCATCGCCGCGGTCACCGAGAAGGTCCTCGCGGAGACGGTCGCGGACGAGGCCGCGAAGGGTTCGACCGTCCAGATCCTGACCCGCGTGCTGCACGGCCATCCCGCCCAGGTGTTGCTCGACGCGGCGGGTGGGGCGCAGTTGCTGGTGGTGGGCAGCCGAGGACACGGCGCCTTCGCCGGGATACTGCTCGGTTCGGTCGGCCAGCACTGCGTCCAGCACGCGTCGTGCCCGGTGGTGGTGGTGCCGCTGGCCGGGCGGACGCCCGAGCCGATCGGAAGGCGATGATGCGAATGACCACATCCGCTGGTCGGGTGAACTGCCTGCCCGGCTCCCGCTGACATTCGTCCGAGCCGCGCGCTGGGCCTCGCCCAACATGCGCTGCTCGGGATGGCGTTCGCTGCGGCCGGCCATGACCTGACCCGCCGGCGTCGCGACGTCACCTCCAGGAGCGCCACCGTCCCCAGCGGCTTCGAGGTTCTCGTCGGCGCCGGGTACGGCGAACGGGCCGCACCGTGCTGAAGGGCGCGGCGCGGTAACCCAGGGCGTTCCGACCTGGCCGGAGGTACCGGCATTGATAGACACCGTCCGTGACGGCCCACGAGGGCTGTCACGGACGGTGCCGTTGGACCGCCGGCTGGGCTGCCGGTCAGCTCCGGGAGAGGATGACCGCCGCTCGCCTGCCGGGATGCCGATGATGAACAGTGGACGCGCGACACGCCCGGTGACGTGTCCGGTGGCGTAGGGTGAGAAGCGCAGTAGCCGCCCTGGTCCCTGGTGGTGCCCTGATCGCAGGCACACCACCCAGGAGCATCGGATGCCTGTCCCGCCCAGCTACGTCGTACCGGGCCCGGAGTCCGTCAACGATCTCGTCCAACGGATCGCCGACCGGGACCAGGCCGCCTTCCGCCGCTTCCACCGTCTTCTCGTCCGTGCCGTCTTCGCTCAGGTCTGTCAGAGCCTCGGCAGCCCGGCGCTCGCCGTGGCGGTGACTCGGGCGGTGTTCGTCGAGGTGTGGCGGCTCGCGCCCAGGCCCGACTCCCGCCAACTCGACGGCGTCGCCTGGGTGACCGCGATCGCCGCCCGCCGCGCGGCGGACCGGCTCCGCGAGATCAATGGTCCGGCGTCCTGCCTTCCGACCGGCTATGACGATCTCCTGGGCCGCGAACTCGCCGTGATGCTGAAATCGGAGCGGCCGGCCGGATGACCAGCGGGTCGCCGGGCCGGCGTCATCCGCGGTTAGCTCACCGGCATCGGCGCGGCCCCGGGTTCGGGCTCGCTGGTCACGCGCCGAACGTCCGGCATCGGCGCGGTCTCCGAGACCCGGGTGCGGTTGGCGACGGCCGGTGCCGGCGCGCTCGCCGCGGGCGTGACTCGGTCCAGGAAGCGCAGTAGTTCGACGGGGAAGGGCATGACGAGGGTGCTGTTCCTCTCGGCGGCGACCTCCACGACTGTCTGCAGCAGTCGTAGCTGCAGGGCGGCGGGGTCGGCGGCCATGGTGGCGGCGGCCTGGGCGAGTTTGGTGGCGGCCTGGTATTCGCCGTCCGCGGCAATGACCCGGGCGCGGCGTTCGCGTTCGGCCTCTGCCTGGCGGGACATGGACCGTTTCATGGATTCGGGCAGGGCGACGTCCTTGACCTCGACCCGTTCGACCTTCACACCCCACGGTCCTTCGGTCGGTGTGTCGATGATGTTGGTGAGTTCGGAGTTGAGCTTGTCCCGGTCGGAGAGCAGTTCGTCGAGGTCGGCGCGGCCGATCACCGCGCGCAGCGAGGTCTGGGCGACCTGGGAGACGGCGTAGAGATAGTTCTGCACGTTCACCAGGGCCTTGACGGGGTCGACGACGCGGAAGTAGACGACCGCGTCGACGCGAACGGAGACGTTGTCGCGGGTGATGCCGTCCTGGGCGGGAACGCTGAGGGTGGTGATCTGCAGGTTGACCTTCACCAGCCGGTCGACGCCGGGGACGATGAGGGTCAGGCCCGGGGTGCGGCTGCCCTCCTGCACCCGGCCGAAGCGGAAGACCACCCCGCGTTCGTACTGCTGCACGACGCGCACCGCGCGGGTGACGGTGATGAGGCCGATGATGCCGATCGCCAGGATCGCGATCACCATGGCTGTCTGTAGAGCGTTCATGCGGGCACTCCGGTGGGAGACGGGGTGTGGCCCAGGTGGGTTCCGCCCGACGCGGGGCTGCCGCCCTCGTTGTCCCACACCGCGTACACGTCGGAGCCGGTCGTCGTGGTCGCGCCCCGCGGGGTCGGTTCGGCGGTGAGGATGTCGGGTGCGCGCCTGAGGTTGGCCGGGTCGGCGGCGGCGGCCATGGCCCGCTCGGCTGTCGCCGGCGCCGTGTCGGGTGGGACGACGAGCAGGTCGAGTTGGTCGTCGCGGCCGGTGGTGGCTACCAGCAGGGCGGGATCCAGGGTGTCGAACCAGCCGATTCGGACCACGTCCGACCCGACGGTCAGTCGACGGAACCGGCTGTCCCAGGTGTGGATGTTGAGCATGATGTGCCGGATCCGGCCATACCGTTCAGACAGGGCGAGGACGAAACCGGGGAGTTCCGCCGCCGGGTTCCAGGAGCGCGGCCACCACGCACCGTCCGCGACCGTCCGGCCTTTGACGGGAGCGAGGGACAGCCGTGGTTGGGCGGGCGGCGGGGGGATCACAGTGGTGGGCATGGCTCACCTGTCCTCGCGGTAGGTGCGCGGCGGCGTGGCGCGATCGGTGCCGGTCGCGGTCCGGGAGTGCGGACCAGGGCCGGACCGGGCGCCGGGACCGCGCTGCGGCATCCGGAGCTGCACGATGCGGGCGGTGCCCGGGAGGGCGACGAGCAGGATGCCGAAGACCGCAGCCAGCAGGAGGGCCACTCCGACGGGCAGGTGGCCGTGCGCACCGAGGAACGACACCTCGGCGCGCTGGCCGTTCTGCAGTACGAAGATCAGGAGCAGCAGGAGCACGAACGCGAACAGCACGGCGGCGACCCACAGGCCGCCCATCCGCGAACGCTTCACCATTGGGCGGCCGGGCGTGGGCCAAGGAGGGGAGGCGCTGTCACGGCTGGTGGCCGGGGGAGCCGGGTGAGGATGGTGCTGCGGTGCGGTCATCACGAACCGCCACCTTCCGAGGAGCAGCTGATATGCCTGAATGCGGTGGGAGCCAGCCCAGGCATGGGCGCTGGCGGGTGGGTGACGCGGCGTCCGGAGGCGTCGGTGCGACGGGACCGGCGACCGTCGGGGCGCACGAGGTGACCAGGTGGTCTGGTGCGTCGGGCGGCCAGCACGGGGACCTCGATCAGTGGGGTGCGTCCGTCAGCGGCGAACTGTCAGCCACCGGGGTCCCGAGCGACACCTGTCATCGTACGCTTCCGGACGCCCACCGGCGACCGTGCCGGCAGCCGCCGTCGCGGCTCGGCGCCGGCGGCTGCCACGTCGCGCAGAGGGCGCAATCCAGGAGTAGCGTGTGAGCGGTCGCCCGGGTTGCCGGTTGGCCACGGGACGAATGTCCGCGCAGGACGACGGGTCGGAGCCAATTGTGGACGATCTGACGAGCCGTACGCCTCGCCGTTTCCGAGCGGCGTCCCGGTGGACGCGGGGCGCCCGCCCGGCTGGCGTCGCCGGGGCGTGGCCGTCCCCGTCAGGGCCGGCCGATGAACTCCGAACGTAGGGTCCGGCTGTGGGCACTGGTCGCCAACGTCGCCCAGGGCGGGACGGTCGGGGTTGACCATGTCTGCGCTGTGTCGGTGTCGGCCACCGGCGTGGACGCCGCCGCCGTCGCCGTGACGCTGCGCGCCACCCCACGCGAGGTGCTGTACGCCAGCGACCGCACCGCCTCGGACCTGGAGGAGCTGACCCTGACCCTCGGTGAGGGCCCGTGCGTGGACGCGATCACCGGCGGCCCGGGTCTGGTCGCCGATCTGGCAGCCCCCCACTGTCGGGCCCGCTGGCCGGCGTTCGCCCCGGCGGCGGTGCTCGCCGGGGTCCATGCGGTGTTCGCCCTGCCGCTGCAGGTCGGCGGGATCCGCCTCGGCGTGCTCGACCTCTACCGCGCGCGCTCCGGCGGCCTCGACGGCGATCAGTTGGCCGACGCGCTGGCCTTGGCGGACACGGCCTGCGCGGTGCTGCTGGACGGCGGGGAGCGCGACCGGTCGGCCCCGGACGAGGGTCGGCCGGAGCAGGTCGGCTCGCAGCATCCCGAGGTGCACCAGGCCACCGGTATGGTCACGGTCCAGTTGGGGGTGACCGCGGCGGTGGCCCTCATCCGGTTACGTGCCTTCGCCTACTCCCACGACCGACGCCTCCGGGATGTGGCAGGCGACGTGGTCGCCCGCCGGCTGCGTTTCGATCCCACGGAGGACACACAGGTTGGCGGGGCGGGCTGAAGCCCGCACTGCGGCCGTCGTGAGGCCGGGGCAGGGACCACGACCCGGGGCCGTCAAGGCGCCGGCGGGACCATCGTAGGACGAGGGTGAGTGACATGGCTGAGATCCAGTTGTCCGACGTGTTCGTGGAAATGGCCGACACACTCGTCGACGATTTCGACGTGCTTGAGTTCCTGCACGTGCTGACCGAACGATGTGTCCAGCTGCTCGCTGTCTCGGCGGCCGGGCTGCTGCTGACCGACCAGCAGGGCACCCTGCAGGTGGTGGCCGCATCCTCTGAACGCACGAGGCTGCTGGAGCTGTTTCAGCTGCAGACCGACCAGGGGCCCTGTGTGGACTGCTTTCGCACCGGCCGACCCGTGTCGGTGGTCGACCTGTCCGCCACCGGTCGGTGGCCCCGGTTTGCCGCCGCCGCGGCCGAGGTCGGGTTCGCTGCGGTACACGCCCTGCCCATGCGCCTGCGCTCCGAGGTGATCGGCGCGCTGAACCTCTTCGACAGCCAGCCGGGCGCACTCGACGAAGGCAGGCTCCGGATCGGTCAGGCACTGGCCGATGTGGCCACCATCGGCCTGCTCCAGCAACGCGCCATCCACCGCCGCGACATCCTCACCGAACAGCTGCAGACCGCGCTCAACAGCCGTGTCCTGATCGAGCAGGCCAAGGGTGTCCTCGCCGAGCGCCTCCAGGTGGACGTGGGGGAGGCCTTCGCGCTGCTGCGCAGCGGCGCCCGCAGCCACAACCGGCGACTGTCCGATCTGGCCCAGGCAATCGTCGACGGGTCCGAGCCGCTCCCGCCCGAACCTCCAGCCGGGCGACCTGGCTGAGTGCCGGCTCAGCACATCGCCGGTTGAGCGTCCCCTGCGGTGGTCCGGTCCCACCGTACGGATTCCGCGGTGCCCGCCCCGACGATTGGGCGTACGGTGAGGCTGTCGCCCGGGTCCCCGGTGGCCGCCGATCTCGCCGCCACCAGCCCATAAGGGGCGTTGAACAATGGTCATCCCCCTTCCGGCCGTTTCCCGTACTCGGCTGCTTCAGGCACCGGGAACCCGCGAAAAGTTGTTGCGTCGACTCGCGGCCCTGGACCGTGACGATCCCGCTCGCGCGAGGCTCCGGGCCCGGATCATCGAGAACGACCTGCCGATGGCCGGCCGACTGGCCCGCCGATACGTCGGACGCGGGGAGCCGTACGACGACCTGGCGCAGGTCGCCGCGCTGGCCCTGGTCAAGGCCGTCGACGGATTCGACGTGGAGCGAGGTCTGCCCTTCTCCGGCTACGCGGTCCCGACCATCCTCGGCGCCCTCCGCCGCCACTTCCGTGATACGACATGGGACATGCGGGTACCCCGCCAGGTCCAGGAACTGAACAGCAGGATGCGCGCCGTCACGGGGGAATTGACGCAGCGGCAGGGCCACCACCCTAGTGCCGCCGAACTCGCCGACCAGCTCGAGGTGGGCGTCGACGAGATCCTGGCCGCCGTCCTCGCAGGGCAGGCCTACCGGCTGGTGTCTCTCGACGCGCCACACCACCGCACCGACGACTTCGAGACCCTCGCGCTCATCGGGGCCGTCGATCCCGGTTTCGCCCAGGTGGACGAGCGCCTCGCGCTTCGGCCACTCCTCGCTGCCCTTCCCCTGCGTGAGCGTCGGATCCTCACGATGCGGTTCCACGACCACCTGACCCAGAAGCGGATCGCCAACGAGGTCGGACTGTCGCAGATGCATGTCTCCAGGCTGCTGAAGCAGTCCCTGACCCGACTCAGGACCCGGCTCGGCTGACCGGCCCCCCTCCGGCGACACCCAGACAGGGGTCAGGCGCTCAATGATCCAGAGAGGAACACCATGGCTGCTGGCCCCGTCGTTACGACCGAGCCCTCCACGATCCTCGCAGGGAGCTCCGCGCCCGCCCGGCTCGGCGTGTGGGTGAAGCGGGGCGTCGCACTGCGCGCCTTCCGGCTGAGAGTGTTCCTGCTGGTGGCCGCCCTGCTCCTGCCGCTGCTGCTCACCGTCGTGCTCGGTGACCGTTGACCCCTGCGGCGGCTCATGCCCAGGCCGGATCGGCCAACTGTCGGAGCCGCAGGATCCCGGTCAGGGCCAGCGGTGGGGAAATGGTTCGTGTCGCCCCTCGGACACGACCCATAACCCCACGGTGCGCGCTGAGATCAGCTTCAGCGCGCACCGTTTGCGTTTCTGGCTGGTACGTGAGTCGGAGGCCGAGCTGACGGTAGACCTCGGCCTTGTCAGCGGGTCTGCGTCGCGGAGCATGGTGACGATGTCGCCGAGCGCTTGTACGAGGTTGGTGATCTCGGTTCGGCTCATCCGCTGTGAGCTCTTGTTCGGTGTGGCGTGGAGATCGGCTTCGGCACGCGTCCGCTCTGCCTGGGTTTGGGCGATCCAGCCGATAACCACCGTCGGATCGGCTCCGGCGTCGAGGGCTGCTCGGTAGCGCTCAAGCTTGGCGTCGCAGTCGGCGATGGTCGCCCGGGCTGCGGTGTCGAGGGCGGGTAGATCATCAGTGGCCTGGGCGTTAGCCATGGCGCTGATCGTTCGTTCGATGCGGTCCGGGGCGAAGGCGGAGGCCAGCCAGGGGGTCGGCTCCACCTGCACGTAGCGCAGTGGCTCGGGTCGGTCCAGCTGCCCGCTCGAGCTCGCCGGCAGCGGCTGCGGCCAGGGGTGCGCGACGATGCCTTGGCGCTGCAACCGGGGTGGGGACAGCAGCGGCGCGAGCTCCCGACGCTGGGGCATCGTCAGCGGATGGGTCCGACCGGTGTAGCGCAGGTGTCCCCGCCGATCGAACCGGCCGAGGAGCAGGGTGCTCGGGTTGCCGAGGCTGCCGGTCACCCCGCCGATGATCGCCTCGGTCGCCGCGCGCACCCGGAACTTCTGCCATCCGCGCCGGCCGGGCTCGTAGCGGCCGTCCAGCCGCTTGACGACCACGCCTTCGATCCCGGCCGCCGTGTAGGTGGTCAGCCAATCGCCGATCTCGTCCATGTCGGTGGTCTGCGGCGTGAGGGTCAGCTGCGCGGGCGCATCCTCGAGTAGCTCCGCCAGCCGGGCCCGTCGCTCGAACAGCGGCGCGTTGATCACGACATGGCCGCCGGCGTCGGCGAGCAGATCCCACATGACGTAGTGCGCCGGGTGTTCCCGCGCCATCATCAGCAGGCCCCGTCCGGCGGTGATCCGGCGCTGCAGGCGGGCGAAGCTGGTCCGCCCCCGCTCCCACCCGATCAGCTCCCAGTCGAGGATCACCCCCGGCGGGAGGGCTTGGCGGATCGCCCGGGTGATGTCCGGGAAGTACGGGGTCAGGTTCTTGCCGGCGCGCGACTGAAGGTAGACGCCGGGGCCTCGACGAAGGCGAGGGCGCGGAACCCGTCCCACTTGGGTTCGTACGCCAGGCGCGGCCCCTGCGGCACCACGTCCACCGGCGCTGAGAGCATCGGGGCGACCGGCCGACGCAGCACCGGCTCGGCCCGGCCGAGGCTCACCCCGGCCGGGCCGAGCCACCCACGCAGCGCATCCCGCTCATCCGGCCCCCTGCCGCGATCGTGCCGGACAGGCATGGCATTGCGGGCGCGGATCGGGCAGTGCGAATGTCAATACCTGAACACGGCGACGGCCCCCCGCGCACGAACCGGGGGCCGTCGTCGTGTTCTCGGAGTCCCAGCTACGGGTGTAGCCACTTCCACCCGGCGAGGCAGTTGCGGGTCTCAAAGATGGCGCCCTTGGGTACTTCGATCTCCATGTACGACGTCGCGTAGCCGCCGCCATCGAAGCCATATTCCGGCGGCAGGGACAGCCCCCACATGCAGTCGCTCGGGCCCGTACCCCCGTCAGTCGCCCACGTTCCCGGCTCGGCGTGGTCATCCTTCTCGCACCACTCGACGTTCTTGCAGCTGGACCCGGCGACGTAGTAGCCACACTTGTCGGGCTTGTCGTCGATGCAGTCGCCTCCCTCGTCCGTCATCGTCGTCGGCAGCTTCGGCGTGTAGCTCGGCGAGCTGCTCGGTGACGGGGTGGGCGAGGCGCTGGGCGTGGCGGCCAGGGTGGTGGCGGCAGCGGTGGGAGATGCAGCCGCCGCTTCGCGATTCGCCGCCTCCGGCTGATCAGAGCCACGTCCGAGCGCGAAACCGACGGCGACGATGAGGACGGCAACAGCGACGGCAGCTGCGGCGATGAGGAGCCGGCGTTTGCCGGCTGGCGCAGCCGCGGTGGGTTCGGTCATGCGCGTGGACCTTACTGATCATCAGCGGGGTCGGTTGCCCTCAGACAAGCAGTGTCTATAACAGGACCAAGATCAGGACTCGGTCGCCCTTCGGATGCCGTCAGAAGGCGCGGACGACGGTGATGGTGACGTTGGGACAGAAGTTGGCCCAGCTGGTCAGGGGTTCTTCTCGTCGGTGATGGCAGCGGGTGTCGGCGTCAAGGTGCCGTGTTGGAAGCGCCGACGTTGGTGCGCCAACGACCGGCCGTCAGGGTTGCTGGGCGGTGACTGGTTCGATGTGGTGCCGGCGTGCCAGTACGACGATGGCCAGGACCGCCATGGTGACGATGGCCAGGAGTGAGAGGAGGTAGGGCTTGCCCGGGATTACCTGGGCTGAGATGAGGGAGAAGTCCCACATTCCGTGGATGATGGCCGGCACGGTGATGCCGCCGGAGCGGCGTCGGATGAGGTAGAGGAAGTAGCCGGCGACCATGGTGGTCAGTACCTGGGCGAAGGCTACGGCACCTACGGTGAGCAGGTTGGTGGCGTGGGCGAGGGCGAAGATGACCGTGGACCACAGGGCGACCTTTCCTTCGGTGAACCCGGTGGAGCGGAACACGGTCACCCCGAGCCCACGGAATATCAGTTCCTCGCTGGCGCCGATCAGCAGTGCGGAGAGCAGGAGTGTCAGGGTGAAGGTGGCGCCCTTGGTGGCGAGGGCGCCGTAGTCGGTCACGATGAGAGCGCAGGTCGCCATGCCGATGGGCACGACCACGACCCAGCGCTGGACCGGATGGTTATCCCGCAGGACCGGCGGCCACCAGCGAAGCCAGGAGATGGCCGCGATCACCAGCACGACGGAGACCGCCTCCGGAACCGTGATGCTGCGCCACATCTCGTCCAGCGTTCTGGGCGCGGCGTACCTCGTTTCCAGGCCACTGGTCAGGGTCAGTGCCAGCCCGTGGAGCACGACCAGGTAGGCGACGACCATGCCGACGAACGCGACCACGGATAGGCGTCGGCTGTCCGCCGGCAGGAGGTGCCGCGAGTTCGACGGCGGCGTCATGCCACCCTCTGTTCCTTCATACCGAGTCAGGTCCACGCCTCGCCGCCGTATCACGGCGCCGGCTACCCCGCTTCGGCCGAGTCATTCCGGCCTGTACCGTGCCAAAACTCTGTTTAAGGCTGTGTGCTGGAGATTTGCCTGGCGGATCAAGCGGCTCGACGATATTCGTTGATGACGCCGCCCAGGACGCGGCGTCGCCGGATCGGCTTGTCGATCGCGACGACCGCGTCGGGGTCGTAGTCGGGTGGATCCTGCTCCAGGCTCTGGTGGTGGGGCCGGTGCCGGACGAAGTGGTCCTCGTAATCGCGCAGCACGGTGCGGGCGTGCTGTTCGTTGTAGATAAGGACCCGGTCGGTGCACTCGGCCCGGACGCTGCGCACGAAGCGTTCCGCGTACGCGTTCGCCCGAGGCGTGCGTGGCGGTGTCTTCACCACGTCGATGCCTTCGGCGGCGAACACGGCGTCGAACATCGGCGTGAACTTGGCGTCGCGGTCACGAACCAGGTACCGGAAGGCGTTGATCCGGTCGCCGACATCTATCAGCAGGTTGCGGGCCTGCTGGGTAGTCCAGGCGGCGGTCGGGTGGGCGGTGACGCCGACGATGTGCACCCGCCGGGTCGTGATCTCCATGACGAACAGCACGTACAGGCGTCGCAGCGTGATGGTGTCGAGGTGGAACAAGTCGTCGCCAGCAGCCCGGAGGCCTGGGCCCGCAGGAACATCCGCCAACTGGTGTCGATCTCACGCGGGGCAGGGCCGACCCTCGATCGGGCGAGGATGCGACGGATGGTGCCGGTGCCGACCCGATGGCCGAGCCCGACGAGTTCACCGTGGATGCGCCGGTGCCCCCATCCCGGGTTCTCCGCGGCCAGCCGCAGAACCAGGTCACGGATGTCATCACTGATCGGTGGTCGTCCGGGCCGGTTCGGGTAGGTCCAGTGCCGGCGGACCAGCCGGCGGTGCCAGGCCAGCAGGGTGGCCGGGGTGACGATCCGATGTTTCCACAACTCCCACAGCAGCGCCCGGACCAGCGCGGACAAAACCGTCCGCTCCGGCCACGACAGCCGCGGCCGACCAACCTGACGCCGCAGCACCGCCACCTCGTGACGCAGCACCAGCAACTCTGCGGCCATCGCCGACTTGCTGCGCGTGGCCAGCGGCAACCAGCCGAACACCCGCACCACACTCAGGTACAGCAGCCGAACCAACATCCCCGCCCTACTGCGTCACAGGCACGAAGCAGCAGCTCACGCCCTGTGCGACGAGTTTTGGCACGGCACAGGCCCGCCACCGACACCCGGTACAGCTCACGTACACCACCTGGCATGGCCACTCCAGCGAACGCGGCCTCGACCCGTACGGGCTGGTCTTCCACAACGGCCGCTGGTACGTCACCGGTCGCGACCACGCCAGCGGATCCGTGCGGACATTCCGACTCGACCGCATCGGCGCTATCCGCGCCACCGACGCGGCGTTCGAGGTGCCGGCCGGGTTCGACCCCACCGGACACGTCCTTGCCGGCCTGGCCTCGGTGCCCTACGCCCACGACGTCTCGGTCCTGCTGCACACCACGAGGTGCGCGCCCTGGCCGCCCGCCTACTCACCCACGCAGACGCAGGCGAGTAGACCGCCACAGCGGCCCGTCGACGTTGGTACTCCGGCTCTGAGTTCGGCGGGCCGTTCGATGGTGAAGGGCCAGCCGAGCACGGCCAGCATCTGGGCGGCGCCGTCGAGGTGTTCGGCTCGGGTGGTCAGCCGCACTCCGTCGGCGACCTCGGTGAGCGTGCCGACCGATGGAGGGATCCGTCGCCGGGCCTGGGCGAGGCTTGCCCAGTGTTTGCTCTCCAACCGTTGCCCACCTGGGTGAACGCCACACCAGCGCATAGCACGGGGCCTGGGTAGACACGCGCAGAGCACAGGTCAAGCTGGTGGGCGCTCGCAGGCCCGCCCGGCCTGACGGTCGTCACGAGCCGAGGCGTGCCGTGAAGACGGCCTCTCGGGCGAGGGCCACGCCCGTCGCGATTGCCCCGCGTAGCACAGCCTCGGTGCCCAGTTCGCCCACCGCCAGCCTTGGACGCAGCGGAGTGATCCGCCGCAGCGCGCTCTGCAGGTCCGGCTCGAGCATGTCGAGGTTCTGCCCGACACCTCCACCGATGACGATCAGCTCAGGGTCGAGGAAGGCGCACACGGCGGCAACGAGCTGCGCGAGTCGCTCGGCCTCGCGCCGCACGGCAGCCAGTGCGGGCTGAATCTCCTCACGGGCTGCGGCGAAGACCGCTGCGGCCGTGAGCGGGCCGGACATGCCAGCCGCGCGGGCGTAGGCGACGACGGCGTCCGCGGCCAGAGCCTCCTCCAACATCCCACGGTCGGGATTGCGTGCCTGGTCGTAAGGGGGTTCGCCCAGGGGGATGTATCCCACCTCGCCGGCGGCGCCGGAAAAGCCACGATAGATGTGACCGTTCAGGACGAGACCCAGACCGACTCCCGTGCCGATGTGCAGGTAAGCAAACTGGTTGACCCCTCGACCGGCGCCCTCACTGTGCTCACCGAGGGCAGCCAGGTTCGCGTCGTTGTCGATCGTGAGCGGAGTGCCTATCTGGGTCGTGAGGGATTCGGCGAGGCCGGGCCGTTGCCAGTCGGGGATGTTGGCCGCGTAGGCGACCTGGTCCTGTTGCGGCCGGAAGACACCCGGGGAGCCGATCACGGTGTGGGTGATGGCGGCCGGGGGCAAGCCCGCTTTGGTGGCCGCATCCGCGACCCCGGTGCTGACGAGCTGTACCAGGGCCCAGGCGGATCGAGCGTCGTTGCGGACATCGATCCGGCTGAGCTGTTTGCTGGCGAGGTCGGTGACGATCAGACGCAGCCAGTCGTGGCCGATGTCTACGGCAGCGACAGCACCGGCGGCGGCGTCCGCTTCGTACAGCTGGGCCGGGCGGCCGTGCGCGGTCTCGGGCCGACCGGCGACCCGCGCCAGACCCGCCTCCTTCAGATCAGTCAGGGCCGCGTTGACGGTCGGCTGGGACAGGCCAGCGTCCCGGGCTAGCTGCGGGCGGGTGGCCGGACCGTTCTCGAAGAGGCGGTCGAGCAGTAGCCGCTGGTTCATCGTCCGCAGCAACGACGGAGCCGCAGCGGCCGTGAGGCCTCCGGGGGTCTGGCCATCGGGCCGCATCTTGCCCTCCAGGTATGGGGTTCGGATGAGGAGCTTAGGGAGCGGATGAGCAGTCTAGGTAACGGAAGGATCTCAGGTCCTCGCGGTCCTTGACTCCTGAAGATACTTTAATAAATGCTCCTTAACATGTTGCACCCCGATCAGACGCCGCAGGCGGCTCGACCTTCGAATGCGGTCATCGGCGTCGACTTCGGCGGCACCAAGATCGACGTGGCGCTCGCGGGCACCTCCGGTGCCGTACTGGAACAGCGGCGGCTGCCCACGCGGGCGAGCGAAGGGCCCGATCAGGCGATCGACCGGGTGGTTCAAGCGGTCCGGGAGCTGACCGAAGGTGCCGCACAGCGCGGAACCACAGTTGTCGGGCAGGCAGCGGTTTGCCCTGGAGTGATCCAAGAGGACCGCATCCTGCTGGTGCCCAACCTTCCCGGCTGGGAGGACCTGGCTATCAGCCGCCGGCTCGCAGAGGCGCTCGGAGTCGACTCCATCCCTGTCTGGAACGACGTCCGGGCCGGGGCGCTCGCCGAGCTTGTGCACGGCAACCTTCGTGGGGCAGATCCGGGCGTCTACCTCAGTCTGGGTACAGGTATCGGGTCCGCGGTCACCATTGACGGCAATGTGCTGGCGGGCGCGCATCAGGCGGCAGGTGAGATCGGTTACGTCGGGATCGAGATGGCCCCATCCTCGTCAGCGGAGCGGGCTCCACTCGAGGAGATCGTCGGGGGCAAGGCGCTCGGGGAGCGGGCGTCGCGCCTGCTGGGCGAGCACATCGACGCCGAGGTCCTGTTCACCCGCAAGGATCCCGAGGCGCAGCAGATCCTGCACCACGCCCTCGGCGTATTGGCTGCCGCGGTGGCGAACATCGCCGTCCTGCTTGACCCCGCCCGGGTCGTCGTCGGCGGGGGAATGATGGCCTCCGCTGCGCCGGTTCTGTCGGTCCTGCGGGCCCAGCTCAACCGCACGGTGCCCTTCCCGCCCGACGTCCTAGCGGCGCGGTTCACCAAGGACGCCTCACTGCACGGGGCTATCACGCTTGCGCTGCGTGCCGCCGGATGTCTGCCCGAACTCCTCCCCGACACCAGCGGCGCTGCCTCCTGCACCACCACGACCGCCGCGGATGTGCCGGGAGATGGACCGGCAGCCAGCGGTGCTGCGCCTCGGCACGGGCTGCCGGGTGTCGACACGGACCCGCCGCCGGGCCTCAACCAGGCCACCCTTACCCACTGACTTCACCGACCAACACGGAGCTGTCCCCATGAACCTCAACGACGAGCTTGTTGCGCGCGTGAACGCGGCCAGGGACGACGTCACCGCGGTCAGCATCCTGCGCGGCTTGGTGTCGATCCCGAGCGTCACGGGCAACGAGGAAGCGGCCGCGAGGTGGGCTGCCGACCAGTTGCGCGAGGTCATGTCGTCCGTCGAGGTCGACGTGTTCGCGCCGAACCGAGCGAACACCTGGGCCACCTGGGGCTCTGACCTCGGATCGCCCGAGCGGGGGCTGCTGTTCCTTGGTCATCTCGACACCGTGCACGTGCGTGGCTGGGAGGAGCACTGGGCCGGGACCGCAAGGGAAAGTCCCTACGCCGCGCCGATCATCGACGGGGCGGTGTGGGGCCGCGGCGTCGCCGACTGCAAGGGTGGCATCGCTGTCGTCATCGCCGCCCTGCGGCAGCTGCACCGGGCGGGTCTCGAACCCGTTAGGCCCGTGACGGCTCTGTTCGTTGCCGACGAGGAGAGCGGCGAGGAGGGTTCCGGAACCAGCGAAGGGATCCGGCGGGCGATCGCCGCCGCCGCCGACGGCCGGATGCCGATCCGCGCGGACCTGGCGATCTACGGCGAGCCGACGACCATGCAGGTCTTCAGCTCGCACATGGGCTTCTTCATCACCGACGTCGTCCTCACTGGCAAGTCGGCCTACTTCGGGACGCCGGAGCTGGGCGTCGATGCGCTGCGCGCCGGGGACGAGGTCTTACGGGCTCTGTGGGCGCATGACGAGGACCTGCGCAGCCGGCCGGCGGACCCCCTCATCGGCACTCCGTCGCTGCTGGTAACCGGCGTGACCGGTGGAGGCTCGGTTGCTGTGCCGGGAGAGTGCCGGCTGAGCATCATCCGAAAGCTCACCCCCGTCGAAGACCTCGCCACGGCGCGCGATGAGCTGGAGTGGGTCATCCGCGATGCGATCAGCGACAAGCGGATCGCGGTCAGCACGTCCTACCCGGCGAGCCGCGACCATGAGCTGGGCGGCACGGCCCTGGTCACCGACCCCGAGCTTGAGCCGGTGCGGCGGCTGCAGCAGACCGTCAAGCAGCACCTGCCGGACCGCGGTGACATCGCCGCTGGGCCGTACTGGTCGGAGGGGCCGTTCCTCCGCAGGGACCTCGGCATCCCGACGGTCTACCTCGCGCCCGGAGACATCAGCCACTGCCACACATTCGAAGAGCACGTGAAGGTCGACGAGTACCTCGCCGCCGTGTCGGTCTACCTGCAGTTCATCGTGGAGTACTGCGGCGTCCGCGACCTGGGCCGTACGGCCGAGACCTCACAGCATTCCACCTCAATCAGCCCAGGTTGCGAAGGGTAACGAGATGAACCACAAGAGGATGAGCCTCGGCGTCGCCGCGCTCGTTGCCAGCCTGGCCCTCGCCGCGTGCGGTGGCGCGCCGGGCGGCGGAGACTCGGCCGGCTCCGCGGTGGCGTCGAACACCGTCATCGACAAGAAGATCACCGGGACGGTCGGCCCGAAGGGCGAACAACCCACCCGGGTGGCCGATCTCACCCTGACTGACGCTGAGGTGGCCCAGGTCAAGGGGCGCCATTACAAAGCGGCTCTGCTGTGGCACGAGATGTCCGCGTGGTCGAGCGCGGTACAGCAGGGCGCGCTGGACGAGTTCAGCCGCCTGGGTATCGAAGTGGTCGCCACCGCGGACGCGAAGTTCGACCCGGCGACCCAGGCCAACCAGATCGAGAACGCGCTGGCCCGCAAGCCGGACGTGATCCTCGGCCAAGCGGTTGATCCGACCACCGGTGCCGCCGCATACCAGCCCGCCGTGGACAAGGGCGTGAAGCTGATCTACGCCGACCAGGCGCCGGACGGCTACACCTACGGCAAGCAGTACCAGGCCATCGTCACAGGTGACCTCTTCCAGCTCGGCAAGCGCGCCGCCGAGGCGCTCGGCACGGCCATGGGGGGCAAGGGCGAGGTGGGGATCCTCTTCTACGACGCCCAGTTCCACGTCACGAACATGCGTGACGCCGCCTTCAAGCTGACGCTCCAGCAGAAGTTCCCCGACATCAAGATCGTGGCGCAGCAGGGCTTCTCGGACCCGAACAAGGCCGAGGACATCGCCAGCGCGGTCATCGCTCAGCACCCGAACCTCGGCGGCATCTACACCAGCTGGGCACAGCCGGCCCAGGGTGTACTCGCCGCCCTCAACAATGCGGGCAACACGACGACGAAGCTCGTCACGCTCGACCTGGATGACACCATCGCCACCAACATGGTCGCCAAGGGCGCCACGGTCGCGATCATCTGCGACAAGGCGTATGAGTTCGGCAAGGCTATGGCCGTCTCGGCCGCCTACTCGCTGCTCGGCAAGAAGGCGCCGGAGTTCGGCATCGTCGACGCGGTCACGGTGACGCGCGACAACATGGCCGAGGGTTACTCCGCGTGGAACCAGGACGTGCCCAAGGCCGTCAAGGAATCCCTCAACTAGTCGACGCGATTTCAGGCGCAGCAACGGTGCGCCCGGGATTTCCACCTGGCCGCAAAGGGCCGCCCTTTACACCGCCATCAGAACCCAACGAACAAGGAGCAAAACGTCATGAGGAGAGGTGTTATCGCCTCGATCGCCGCCGTCGCTGCGGCGGCACTGCTGGCATCCGGGTGCACGGTCGAGACCGCGGAGTCGCCGAAGGGCGACTCGGGTACCGCCGTCAGTTCGGTCGTGCAGACCGATTCGGGTGGCCTCAAGCGCTACATCTCACCCGCCCCGCTGGCCGACAAGATTGAGACGCGTGGGCCGGACGGGGAGACGCCGGTGTGGTACAGCGACCTGAAGCTGACCCCCGAGGAGGTGGAGAAGGTCAAGAAGGGCAAGTACCGCGCCGCGATCGTCTGGCACACCTTCTCCCCCTTCATGAACGCGCTCGCCAAGGGCGTGAAGGAGACCTACGAGGCGCTGGGCGTCGAGGTCGTGGCCACCACGGACGCGACCATGGACCAGCCGAAGCTGGCCAACGACGTGCAGAGCGTGCTGGCCCTCAAGCCCGACGTCATCGTGACCATCGCGCTCGACCCCGTGGCGGACGTCGCGACCTTCAAGCCCGCGGTCGACCAGGGCGTCAAGCTGGTGTTCGCGAGCGTCAAGCCCAAGGACTTCAAGGCCGGCAAGGAGTACGTCAGCCTCGTGACCTACGACCTCAAGGGGCTGGGCGACGTGACCGCCACCGCCCTCGGCGAGGATCTGGGCGGCAAGGGCAAGATCGGACAGATCTTCTTCGACGCCAACTTCTTCGTGGTCAACGAGCGCGAGAAGGCGTTCGAGGAAACGCTGAAGTCGAAGTACCCCGGCATCGAGGTCGTGGAGCGGGCGCCGATGGCGGACCCGGCCAAGGTGGAGGACATCGCAGCGGCGATGATCGCCAGGCACCCGGACATCAAGGCCATCTTCGCGCCGTGGGACACCGCCGCCGAGGGCGTGGTCGCCGCCCTACGCAACGCCGGCCGCGAGGACATCGGCGTCTACACGATCGATCTGGGCAACACGAACGCCCTCGACATGGCCAAGGGCGGCCTGGTCAAGGAAATGACGTCGACCCTGGCGGTCGAGTTCGGCAACACGCTGGCCATCGCCGGCGCCTACGGCCTCCTCGGCAAGCAGGCTCCCCCGATGGCCGTCGTGCCGGCCTTCCCCGTGACGAAGGACGTCCTCAAGCAGGGCTGGGAGTCGACGTTCGGCGTCACCCTGCCCTCGGACATCGCCGCCGCCGGCAAGTAACCCGGCAACCACCCGCCCCGACAGCTGTCGCAGCACACCTAGAAGGAGCACCGCAAATGACCGTCAGCACGCAGGTGAGCCCGAGGGGGTGGATGAAGAGGTTCGACACCAAGAACTACGTGGTCTACGTCGGATTCGTGCTGGTGTTCGTGTTCTTCGCCGCCACCCAAACCCAGTACTTCCTCACGCCGACGAACCTTTCGAACATCGTGATCCAGGCCGCGCCGGTGACCGTCATGGCGATCGGCATCGTCTTCGTACTCAGCGCCGGCGAGATCGACCTGTCGATCGGTTCGGTCGTGGCCCTATCCGCGCTGACCGCCGCCGTCACCGTGCGGGCGACGGACCAATGGTGGCTCGCAGTGCTCGCCAGCCTGGCCGTCGGCGCGGCCGTCGGCCTGCTCAACGGGATGTTCGTGACCCTCGTGCGGCTGCCGTCCTTCCTCGTCACCTTGGCCACGATGGGGCTGGTGGCGGGTCTCGCCCGGCAGCTGACCAACCTGCAGTCGGTCCCCGTGACCGACAACACGCTGGTCTGGATCTTCGGCGGCGGCGAGCTCCTGGGCATCCCAATCCTTGTCTGGTGGACCGTGGCGGCCGTCGGCATCGGCTGGGCCCTACTGCGGCAAATGCGGTACGGCGCGCACGTGCTCGCCGTCGGCAACAACGCCTCGGCGGCAAGGGTGAGCGGCATCAAAGTGAACCGGGTGCGTGTCATGGTGCTCGTGGGGAGCGCCATGACCGCCGCGGTCGCTGGGCTGCTGTACGCCGGCAGGCTCCAGGGAGCCCGGTACACCCTGGGCGAGGCCGACCTGATGACCGTCATCGCTGCGGCAATCGTCGGCGGTACGAGCCTGTTCGGTGGCAAGGGGTCCATCGTCGGTGCGCTGATCGGAAGCCTGCTGATGAGCATGCTCAACAACGGTCTGGTCCTCGCCGGGCTGACGGTCTCCCAGCAGATGGTGGCCCGGGCGGTCATCATCCTCGTCGCCGTGTCCTTCTCGCTGCGCGGCAAGAAGAACCAGTAAGGAGAACTCCCCATGTTCCTTGACCTTCTCCGCCGCCGGAACCCCGCGCTGCTCGAGGCGGCGGCGAGACTGCACCGCGACGGCGAGCTGCCCCCCAACTGCTACGCCATCGACCTCGACGCGGTAGGTCGCAACGCGGCGACGATCCGCGCCGAGGCGGACCGGCTCGGGCTCAAGGCGTTCGCGATGACGAAGCAGATCGGACGTAACCCCGACGTGTCCCGCCGACTGGTCGAGTCGGGAATCACCCACTCTGTAGCGGTCGACCTGGAGTGCGGCGTAGCCGCGGCGTCAGGCGGCCTTCGCACCGGGCACATCGGGCATCTGGTCCAGATCCCGCGCCACGCGGCCCGCGACGCGGCGACGCTGCAGCCGCTGTACTGGACCGTCTTCAACGACGAGAAGGCCCGGGAGGCTGGTGCGGCGGCCCAGGCCCTCGGCCGTACCCAGGACCTGCTGGGGCGGATCGTCGCGCCCCAGGACCGCTTTTACCGCGGTCACGAGGGCGGCTTCCCGGCCGAGGACGTCGTGGCCGTCGCGGAGCGGCTCGACTCCCTGCCCGGTGCCCGGTTCGCGGGTATCACGACGTTCCCGACCGCGCTGTTCGACGCGAAGGCCGGCACGGTACGCACCACGCCCAACCTGGAGACCCTGCGCGCGGCGGCCGCCGCGCTTCGCGCCGCAGGGCGCGAGGACATCGAGCTGAACGCGCCCGGGACGACGTCCACGGCCATGCTCGAGCTCCTAGCCGAAGCTGGGGCCACACAGATCGAGCCCGGTCACGGCCTCACCGGTACGACGCCATGGCACGCGGTCGAGGACCTCGTCGAGGAGCCAGCAATCGTCTATGTCAGCGAGGTCTCCCACCTGTGGGACGACTCGGCCTACGTGTTCGGCGGCGGCCTGTACGTCGACCCCGTCCTCGGCCGCGCCCACACCTCGGCACTGGTCGTGACCCGTGACGGCGCGGATGCAGGCGTCGACCAGGCACCGGTCCTGCAGGTCGACATGCCAGCGCCAGAGGCCATCGACTACTACGCCACCATCCCCCTCGACGGGCAGCGCGTCGCCGTCGGCGACACCGTGCTCTTCGGATTCCGCCCCCAGGTGTTCGTGACCCGCGGGCTCACCGCCGGAATCTCGGGCATCTCCACCGGCACGCCGCAGGTCGAGGGCATCTGGGCCGCCAACGGTTCGGCGCCGCTGCGCGCCGATGATGTAGTCGCTCGCGGAAGGAGCTGACGATGAACGCAACATCGGTCTCGAAGGAGCCCGGGATCATCCACGAGACGTCCGCGCCGCCGCTGCGCCTGGCCGGACTGTCGAAACACTTCGGCGGCGTCGTTGCCGTCAACCGGTTCGACCTCGAGGTGGCCGCAGGCGAGATCGTGGCACTCGTCGGCGACAACGGAGCCGGCAAGTCGACTCTCGTGAAAATGATCTCCGGCCTGTACCAGCCGAGCGAGGGTGAGATCTGGCTCGGCGGCAAGCAGGTCGCCTTCAACGACGCCTCCGACGCCCGGCGTCAGGGTGTCGAGGTGGTCTACCAGGACCTTGCCCTCGTCGACGATCAGCCCGTCTACATGAACATGTTCCTCGGACGTGAACTGGTGAAGGGACCGCTGCGCCTACTCGACCGCAAGCGGATGGCACGCGAGACCCAACAGCTCGTCGACTCCCTTGACGTGCGTATCCCTTCGGCCAAGGCCACGATCAGAGAGCTGTCCGGCGGGCAGCGCCAGGGCGTGGCCATCTGCCGGGCGACGCACTGGGCGAGCAGCCTAGTCCTGATGGACGAGCCGACCGCCGCCCTCGGCGTCGCGGAGACGGCCAAGGTGGAGGAGCTGATCCTGCGGCTGCGCGATCGGGGCGCCGCCGTCCTGGTCGTGAGCCACAACCTGGACCAGGTTTTCCGTATCGCGGACCGGATCACCGTCCTGCGCCGGGGCGTCCAGATCGGCACCCGGGCCAGTGCGACGACCGACAAGAACGAGATCGTCTCGATGATCACAGGCCTGCAGGAGGCCGACGGCTGAGCTGCCCGGGCGGTCGACCCCTCAACCCAGACAGCTCACCCCGCCGGCACCAACGGCCCCAGCACACGCTCACACGGAGACACGGATGTTCCTCAACAACCTGGTATCCCAGAACCCGGCGTTCGCGCGCGCCGCAATCGAGCTGCACCAGTCCGGACAGCTGCCCCCGGACACGTACGTGATCGACCTCGACATGCTGGGCACGAACGCGGAGACGCTGTGCGCGGAAGCGCACCGGCTCGGGCTCGACGTCATCGCCATGACCAAGCAGTTCGGGCGCAACCCGGTCGCGCTCGACAAGCTGCGTACCAGCGGCGTGGACTCCTTCGTGGCGGTCGACATGACCTGCGCCCGCGCCATCCGCGACGCCGGCCAGCCCGTCGGCCACGTGGGTCACCTGGTGCAGATCCCCCGGCACTCGGCCGGAGAGGCAGCGGCGATGGCGCCGCAGAACTGGACCGTGTTCGACGCAACCAAGGCTGAAGAGGCCGCAGCCGCGGCCGCAGCCCTCGGCCGAGACCAGCGACTGCTCGCGCGGGTCTACGACAACGAAGGGCTCGTCGTCGAGACGCACGCCGGCGGCTTCGACGCCGACGACATCGAAACCGTCGCCCAGCGTCTCGACGCGCTCGACGGCGCGCACTTCGGCGGCATAACCACCTACCCAGCACTCTCGTTCGACCGTTCCATCAACAAGGTCACCCCGACGCCAAACCTGCGCACGCTGGAGCGGACCGTCGAGCGGCTGCACAAGGCGGGCTGGACCGACGTGGCGGTGAACGGTCCGGGGGAGACCTCGACGGTCAACCTGGCCATGCTCGCCGACGCCGGCGTCACCCAAGTCGAGCCTGGTCACGGGTTCACCGCCACGGGTGCCTACCACGCGTTCGCGGAGCTGCCCGAACGCCCGGCCATGCTCTACCTCAGCGAGGTCAGCCACCTCGACGGTGACTACGCCTTCTGCTTCGGCGGCGGGCTGTACCTGTGCATCGGATCCGTCGACTACCAGCCACAGGCGCTCGTGGGTGCTGACTACGAGACGGCGGTGCGGCAGCGGGTGGACGCCACGCTCAGTCAGAATCACCAGGTCATCGACTTCTACGGCCGACTCGCGCAGACGCCCGAACGGTCCCTGCGGCCCGGTGACTCTGCGGTGTTCTGCTTCCGGGCACAAGCGTTCTACACCCGCAGCCTCATTGCCCCCGTCGCCGGCATCCAAACTGGAAATCCCCGTGTCGAGGGACTATTCACGGTCGACGGGCGGCAAGTGTCCGCTTGAGCCTTGGGCTTGTGTCGAAGTCGGTCCCCGGTCAGTGCGTGGCGAGGTAGTGCAGCAGCCTGGAGCGCCGGAATGATCACAGAGTGGAGGCGAAGTCCGGCCGGGTGTAGGTCCATCACCAGCGGCAGGATCAGGTGTTCGCCGTCACAGCCACTCTGTTGATGGCAGCGAGGTGGATGGTGGCCTCGTAGCACGGCGAGTTGTCGAAGCGGGTGGCGACTGGCCGGTTGCGCTTGAGACGGTTGATGCCGCACTCCACGGCGTGACGTAGTTCACGAGGATGGAACCCGGCATACGAGTTCTTGGCATCGGCTCGGGCGGAGCTGTGGGCTGGAGCCCCCCAACGCAACGCACCGCTGCGGGGACCGGTCGTGGGTGGCCTGCGGCCAAGGCTGCTCCACCTGCACGTGGCTGCGGCGAGCAGCCGAGCGGTGACCTCGCGACCTGTTCCCGCACTCGATCACGGTCAGCGGCAGCTGCAACGTGAGCAGGTCCTCAAGCGTGGCGGCACGTCCGTCGTTGTCGATAGTTCTGTGACCAGGGCTTACTGGTTCGGTCGAGCGCCGCGACGCCCGCTAGCGCAGCTACGACCTTCCCGGAGGTGATCATCTCCTACCGCAAGAACCACGACGGCAGCCCGCCACCGGCATGGAAGGAGGACCTGAACACCCGGCACCGCAGGGTCCGCGCGCAGGTCGAATATGCCCTGGCCAGGCTCAAGTGCTGGAAGCTCCTGCGCGAGTACACACGCGCCGCCCACACAATGGCTGATGCCGCTTCCGCCATCACCCACCGGCACAACATCGCCCTCGCCAGCTGAGCACCAGCGCGGCCACAAGGCGCGTCTTCACCGAGCTACGAGACGTTCCTTAGGCTGACCAGGCTGGTAACCGACGAAATCACGCGCAAGGCCCGGCGGCTGCTCGGGCTGGTGGCGCTGCCGGTGACGCCTCCGATGATCGCTTCCGTCGTACTGCGGGATTTGAGCTTGAACCAGCCGGCCTTTCCCGGCGTGTAGCGGCTGGCAAGGTCTTTGATCACGAGTCCTTCGATGCCGGCTGCGGCCCACTCCTGCAGCCAGCGGCGGGCCTCGGCGACGTCGAGGGTCTGGGGGCAGGTCAACAGCTGTGGCGGGCTGGAGGCGAGGAGCCGCGTCATGCGGGCCCGGCGCTGCACCAGCGGCCGATCGAGCATGCTCTCGCCGCCGGCGTCGGCCAACAGGTCGAACGCCACGAAGTGCGCTGGACGCTCGGCGGCTTCCCTTGTCAGGCCTCGTCCGGCTGTGATCCGCCGTTGCAGAGCGGTGAATGAGGTGCGACTGCGACCGGCGTCCCAGATGATCAGCTCGCCGTCGAGGACCACGCCGCGCGGCAGGTTGGCGCACAGGTGCCGAACGACGTCCGGGAAGTACGGGGTCAGGTTCTTAGCCTGTCGGCTGTGCAGCACGACCTGGTCGGCGGCGGCCGAGGCTAGGCATCGCCATCCGTCCCACTTGGGTTCGTAGGCAAGCTGCCGACCGGGGTGATCGGGCAACTCAGTGATGCCGGCTGCTCGCATGGGCTCGATCGGTTGCCCAGGTCATCCCCGGACGCTAGCTCACAACGCCTCTACCAGCGAAAACGCGAAATCCGAGATCCGGACGAGGAACACCAGCGGGGTGTGAACCGGCACGATAGTCCGCGGCCCGCGTCAATGCGGGAGCTGCCGCCCGGAGCCTTGAAGCCGTCAGCGCGATCCGTCCGATCGACCAGGCACCGAGGTGCCGGCCAATGTCGATTAGCAGGGCTGTGGGGGCGGTGTGGACTGTTGATCGATGGAGCGGGCCTTACTGAGTGGGTGGACTTTGACGGTCATCGGTTCCCGATCATTTGCTGATCAATATCGTGCGTCGGGGCGACCCGGTTTCGGCGGTCACCGAGTACCTCGCCCGGCGCCGGGATCTTGAATATCCGAAACTCCTGTGGGCGGGCCGGTCTTCGGCGCGGCCGAGGAGATCGAATCCTGAGCCTCGTGGCCGAGTGGCCGCAGGGCGCCCGAGACGCGCTCGGTTCCCACGTCCGACGACTGCACAGCGAGGCGCCGGACGGCCCGAAGCCGGTCTCGTCCTCGCCTGCTGTCCGATGGCGGCGATCGTGCCGTGGTGGCCGTTGGAGGTCCGCTGCTGGGTCGGTCAACCGGCCGGGATCTCAACCGCGCGGGGCCACGGCAGCGGCGTCGGGACTCGCACGTCGGCGGGCAGGTGAGCCACGAGGGTGGGCTGCAGGTGGCGCAGCTTCTCGCGCATCTTGCTCCAGGAACCGCGCGTCAGCCGTTGCACCGGACACAGGCAGTTGTTGTGGTCTTCGTGCGGGTTGAGCAGGGCGCGGACGCAGACGAAGGCGTCGTTGCCGTTGTCGGCGCGCAGCAGGCGCCACTGGCCGCGTCGCTGCTCTGGCGGCGTCGCGGCGAAGACCTCCGGGGTTTGGGGCAGGTACAGCATGTTGCCGTCGTGGCGGAGGAGGTAGAGCCGGTCGACGGGGTCGGTCTCGTTGGCCGGCGGCTGGTGGCTGGCGAGCCAGGCGACCGCGTCGTCGGCGCGGCCGGGTCCCGACAGGTACTCCGCCGGCAAGCGGGTCGTGACGTAGCGGGAGTCGAATCGCTCGACCTCGTAGTCGTCGGTTACGGCGCGGAGCAGGAGCCACCTCCACGAGGGATCCTCCTCGGTGGTGAGGTTCTCCGCCCGGGTGATCGCCCGTGCGCCGGTCGTCGGACTCCAGCCGATGGCGAGCACCTCGCGCTGGACCGGCGCGGGGTAACGCCTGCCGCCGGGGATGGCGACGCCCCAGGGTTGGTTGATGAATTCGGCCAGGTCATGCAGCCCGATCGTCGCGTCTACTGGGGTGTGGATGTGGTCCGGCCGGGCGTGGCTGAGGTGGTTCCGCATCTCGACGACCAGTCCTTCGTGTCGTCGGACCCGTTGCCCACGCAGCAGCCTGTGGTCTCGGGCCCACCGAAGCAGGTCGGTGAGCATTCCGCGGAAGCGCACCGGTCGGCCGTTGTCCGAGGGCAGAAAGAGCGCGTCCTTGTGGAGCCGCTCGGCGATGTCGTCGTACCTGTCGCTGGTCAGCGGCTGCGGGCGGCCTTCTTTATCGGTGAAGGGAATCGGCTGTCCGCGGTAGAACTCGGCGAACCGCGCACGCAGGGCTGGCTCGTCGAGACCGACGGCGGCGTCGGCGACGTCGGTGAATTGCTCGTAGTCGACCAAGCCGAGACTGTGCTTGTGACGAAGCCGCTCGAAGCTGTTCCGCAGGTCGGATGGCACCGCATCGGCCAGCACGGCGTCGGCGATTAGCGAACGCTGAAACGCGAGAGCGTCGTCCTGGTGCAACCATCGCGAGGCCGGCAGGGAGCGCGGCGGTCCTCATCCGCTAATGTATCGCCGCGGCAACGTGCAATGGATCTATCCACCGTTTCTGCGCGAACGTGAACAGCGCGACAGGTGGACGGCGATCTAGGCAACAGTGGCCGCACTGCAACGATGCGGCCGCCTGTACGGGGATTCTGAACGATCAGAAGACGCAATCCGAGCAGCAGCGAGAAAGGCGGCAGCCATGGCACCGATCATCGTCGCGGGAGTCCCGGAACCAGACCCGGCCAAGCGGATCATCGACTACGTGACCACTCGCGGAACCGGCGAGACGGTGCGCGCCTACGACCTGGGCGGGCAAGGCGATGCCTTCATCCTCACTGCTGAGGAGGTCACCCGGACAACAAAAATGAACTCGCGGATCAGCGAGAGCGAACGGGACTGGTTCGTGCGACGAGCGGCCGCGTGCGGCCCGCTGTGGCGCACAGTACCTCCGGACGCCCGGCTGGCCGACGCCGACCCCAGCGTCCGTGGCGGCCTGTACGACGACATGCTCGCCCTATTCGACTACTTCGATTCAGCGGGCGAACCAGGGATTGGCTACGGCAAGATCTCAAAGGTGCTGCACCTCAAGCGCCCGAACCTGTACCCGATTCTCGACTCCAAGCTCAGGGACGCGTACCGCGAGGCCGCAGCAGCCGCTGCGGACCGCTACCAGCAGCATCGGCCCGGGGTGCGCTGGTCGTTCTGGACCACCGTTCGGGACGACGTCCTCAACCCCGCCAATGTTGAAGCGCTGAAGGCGGTTCGTACAAAGATGCACGCCCACGAGAATGAACTAGTTCGACGCGCGGCCGGACTCAGCGATGTCCGGTTGCTGGACATCCTCGCCTGGCGCCGCTAGTCGCAGCGATGGTCCGCTAAGGACGACACTCGGTCGCCAATAGCCAGAGCAGCTGCGACTGGGCCCCGGTTTGTGGTCCATTCACCGCTGCACGTCGTCATCAGCGCTGGAGACGGTAGGAGCGGCAGAAGCGGAGGCATGGGATGGGGTCCCGGCAAGGATTTCCGCGGTTTTCGCGGCGAGATGGGCCGGCCTCGCAGCGTGGTCTCGCGTGTGCCGGCTCGACCACCCCTTGCCGCCGCCTTATTTGATCATGTCTGCGATCCTTCCCGGACCGAGTCCTCGGGATCGCCGATGAAGTCCGTTGCGTGAGGCCATGGCCGCTGCCGGCGAAGCCGCAGCTCACGCCGCGGCTAGATCCAAGTCGGGCGATGACGGACATCGAGAGGAGCGCGATGAACAGGCAAGAGTTTTTGGCTGCAGTAGCGGCAATCCACAAGGAGTTTCTGGACAGGTACGCCGACGACATACCACTGGATCCCGCCTACGTGAAGACTGATGGGCCGTCGGATTACAACGAGCACCACGCTACGGTCTCCGCGCCTCCCGAACTCGAGGACGAGTACAACGCGCGAGTGATGGCTCTGATCAAGGAGTACCAGGCGGGTCTCGACCAGTGATCTCCACTCGCCCTGTTGGCGCGGCACTGACGAGCTCCACCAGTATCCGGTCAACGAGGAGCGGCGTCTCGCCGAGCCGGCGGACAGCGCGAACGTGTACCTACTGGCGCAGGCCGGCGCGGACCTGGCCGGCTTCATCAGCCTGACCCCGCCGGAGGCGCCCCGCTACTTCGTCGAGCGACCCAGACGCCCGGTGGAACTGCCCGCAGGGACCTGAAGACGGGTAGCCGCATCAGCGGCTACAGCAGCCGCTTCACCTGCTTGAGCGCCTCACGGACCACCTGGTGGAAGTCTTCCCTGCGCCGGTCGGCTGGCGGCAACACATCGCCACCGTCTAGGGCGCGGCTCGCGCTAAGGAGCAGACTGGCCGCTTCGCCTGCGCTGCGACGAACTGCAGGGCGTCTGGACTGTGTCCGCTTGTGCATCAGCGCTGTCAGGTCGTTGATTTCCTGTCGCAGCTTTTCCAGTTCGCGCCTGTACCGGTCGGCTCGTGCCTGTTCGAAGAATCCCAGATTCCCGCCCCCGGGGCGGGCGCTGCTGGGAGCCAGCATGTGTGCGGCGCTGTTCTGAGCTAGAACTCGCCCATCCGCACTGTAGGCGAACAATGCCATGTTGGTGGCATTAGCCCACTCGAGGGCTTGCGGCGTATAGCCGCTGAGACTGTAGAAGAAGGGCTTAGCGGCTGCGGCCTGGCCCACGCCGAAGAGGTCACGAAGCGGGGGTTGGCCGACCGGCTGTGCCCAATGCTTCACCTGCGCCACGGCTCCCGTCGCCAGGACATCCACCCCCGAATCCGCACCGCCTCGAGTGCATCGAGCATCGGGGTAACCGAGCAGTCTCAGGTGCCACACAGCCAGCTCCTCGGCCTGCGTCCAATCGACCGCCGGTGGGCCGAGGTCGGACAGGCCTGCGGCGTCGGTTGTCGCGTGGTGCGACGTATCGCCCAGCGGCCCGCCTGCGACCGAGTCCCCCTCCGCGGCCGGCGCACCTTCGGCGGCCAGGGCCCGCCTCAGGCGGGCCAGCGCGGCCTGAGGCACGTCCTCGATTTTCAACCGCTCAGCGGGTGTGCGCAGCACCGCCGTGCCGTGCCCAGGCTTGCCGAAACGTGGTTGCAGTAGCTCGAGACTCACTGACCGTGCCGGAACTTTCAACGGCCGCGGACCGGCGGAGGCCAGGAGACCAACCGAAACGACGAGCATCCAGGCGTCGGCCACGAGGACGGCAACCGAGACACCACCATTGCGCCCTCGTGCAAGGGCCGTAACATGCCTTTTCGGGCCTAGCGCATCGAGGACCGCCTGGCTGTCGCGGATGTCCTTACAGCCCGACTCCTGAACAATGGCGCGGTTCGAGGATCGCTTGACAGCAAAGGCGACGGGCGCATCACCATGTTGTAGCGGAGACCGCTCACAAAGCGCCAGTGGCCAGTCGGCGCTTCCTGCGGCACATGTTCCTGGTTCCCATGCTGGTCACCACTCGTGATCCTGGATTCGATCGCAGGGCGAGTTGGTCGTTTCCAGGGAGGATCATGTCCATGGCGTCGGTGACGGCCAGGACTCGTTGACCCTGATCGCGTCCAGCAGCGCCAGTAGTTGTGGGTTGTCGCCGGCCTGGCCCGGGGTGAGCAGGATCGACAACGGCCGGCCACGACCATCGACCGCGAGGTCGATCTTCGTGCTCAGCCCGCCGCGGGACCGGCCGATGGCCTCGCCATCTTGCGCACCAGGCGTCGCCGCACTGGTCGGGGTGCCCCCTTTTTGCGGGCGCCAGCGGCATGCTGGTGCGCGCCCGCACGATCGACGAGTCGATGCTGATCGTCCACTGCACCGGTGTGCCGTCGTCGTGGACCTGCGCCGCTGCGAGGATCCGATCCCAGGTGCCGTCGGCGGTCCACCGGCGTAGGCGTTCGTGGCAGGTCTTCCACGGCCCGAAGCGTTCCGGCAGGTCACGCCACGGCGCACCCGTGCGCAGCTTCCACAAGATCCCGTTGATGACCTGCCGATGATCCCGCCACCGCCCCGAGCACCGCCCGGCTCGGGAAGCAGCGGCGCGATCACCGCCCACGCCTCGTCCGTCAACTCACCACGACATCAGATCGTGTCGTCACACAATCTCGACCAACCTCCCTGGACAGCACACCTAGTCCAGGTCCGTGCATGTGGTTGGTTAGCATGCCCGGCGATGATGACTATCCTTCGCTCTCTGCGGCTACGCCGCGCCGCCCGTCGACACTTCGGCTGGCAGAAGCTGCGGGCTACGCAGCTGCGCGCGATGCGCGCCCTGCTGGCGGGCCGTGACGCGCTGGTGGTGCTGCCCACCGGGGGCGGGAAGTCTGCGGTGTACCAGGTTCCCGCCACACTGCTGCGCGGCCCCACGGTGGTGATCTCACCGCTGCTGGCACTCCAGCAGGACCAGATCGGCAACCTCAACGAGCGGGGTGATCCGGCGTTGCGGGCGGTTCGGATCAGCTCCGCGGAGAGCCCGAGCAAGCAGGCGGCGGCGCTGGCGGAGCTGCGGTCGGGTGCCGCGAGGTTCCTGTTCATCACGCCGGAGCAGCTCAGTTCGCCGCAGCGGCTGGCCGAGGTCCGCGCGCTGCGTCCGGCGTTGGTGGCGGTTGACGAGGCGCACTGCATCTCGTCGTGGGGCCACGACTTCCGCCCTGACTACCTGGCTCTCGGCCACCTCATTCGCGACCTGGGCCGCCCACCGGTCGTGGCGCTGACGGCCACGGCATCGCCGCCGGTGCGCGACGACATCACGGTGCGGCTCGGCATGCGCAAGCCGCGGCTGGTGCTGTCCGGATTGGACCGTCCGAACCTTCTGGTGGCAGCGATGCACTGCCCCAGTGAGGACTACCGCTGGCGCAGGTTGCTCACCCTGCTCAAGGAGGCCGACCGGCCCGGCATCGTCTACGTGCCGACCCGGCGGGCCGCCGAGGAACTCGCCGAACGGCTGTCCGACGCGGGTTTTCCCGCGCAGGCCTATCACGGCGGCATGGCGGCCGGACTGCGGCACCGCCGTCACGAGGACTTCCTCGCCGACCGGGTGCCGATCATGGTCGCGACGTCGGCGTTCGGTATGGGCATCGACAAGCCGAACCTCCGCTGGGTGGCACATGTGGCGCTGCCCGACTCGCCGGACAGCTATCTGCAGGAGATCGGCCGGGCAGGGCGCGACGGTGAACCGGCCCGGGCGTTGCTGCTCTATCGAGCCGAGGACGTTGCCCTGCAACGCTTCTTCCACGGCGGCGCGCCTGAACCGGACGAGCTGCGAACGGTCGCCGCCGCCCTGCACAACGGCCCGTTGACGCGCACCGCGCTGGCAAAGGCCACCGGCCTGGGCCAGCGCAAGGTCGCCAGTCACATCAGTCTCCTCGAGCAGGTCGGCGCGGTGGCGACGGGGCCCCGGGGCGAACTCACGGTCGCGCCGTATGCGCCCCTGCCCGATCAGGCGGCTCGGGAGGCGCTGGCCGAGTACGCCCGCTATCAGGCCGGGCAGCGTTCGCGCACCGACATGATGCGCCGCTTCGCCGAGAGCCGGGGCTGCCGGATGCAGTCGCTGCTGGGCTATTTCGGAGAGCAGTTGAGCCGTCCGTGCGGGCACTGCGACAACTGCCACGGCGGCACATCGGAGGTGCTTCCGGACGACGGGCCGTACCCACTGCACAGCACCGTGCGGCACGCCACCTGGGGGTCAGGCATGGTCCTCGGGTACGAAAAGGACCGCATGACCGTGCTCTTCGACGACGTCGGCTACAAGACCCTGTCCGTCGCGGTCGTGCAGGCGCAGGGCCTGCTGGCACTCGACGCGAATGGCCGCTAACCGTGCAGCACGATGCCACCGCAGGTCCACGCCCCGCCCCCAGGCCCCAGCCGCCTGCGGACTCGCCGACGCTAACCAACACAGTTCAGACCACAACGACACGCGGTGCCATCAGCGGTTCCGAAAACAGCGGAGCACCACCGGAGCGCCACGTCCCCAAGTTTAGGAAGATCCGTCCCGGGGTCTGAAACCGACCAAGGTCGTGCCGCATTTCCGCTCGTCACGGCCTTGATCGTGAAATGCGCCCGAAGGGACTCGAACCCCTAACCTTCTGATCCTTAAAACGACGCCGATCAACCGCCTGCAGCGCCAGTATCCCGCTGCTTCCCTTCCTTCCGGGCCGAAGGTGGGTCGCAGTCGCGCAACCTCTGCTCGGTGGGTCGGTCATCGAATTCTGGCACCGCGTTTCTGCAGTATTGCTTTTGCCTGAGTGGACGAGGGACGAACCAGGTCGCCACCGACTGGGCTGGCAGCGCAGGCTGGTTGCCCGGTCCATCAGCCGGCCGCGCGGATGTCGATGGGTTGAACCGTAGCCCAGGCTGCGGGGCCTACACCAGAGGGCCACTTATGTCCGTACCCCTAGCCTGTGGCCAGCCGGCCCGGCCGGAGACTCTCGACCCCAAGTAAACCAATACGGAGGCCGGGAACCGCGCAATGAGCGCCCTCCCCGCCTCCGCATTGAGCAGAGCGTCTTTAGTTCAGAGCAGGCCCCCTAGGAGCTCGCCGTCCGCGCTGGCGTACGCGTCGCTGTGTACACCGACGTCACCCGTGACGCTGTCGAGGCCGTGCACGGTGCCGCCGAGGTCGCCGGTCACGTCGCTGACCAGGCCGGTGGCGCCGTACGCCGTGCCCCCGACGTCGGCGGTTACGCCGTACGCCGTGCCGCCGAGGTCGCCGGTCACGTCGCTGACCAGGCCGGTGGCGCCGTACGCCGTGCCGCCGAGGTCGCCGGTCACGTCGCTGACCAGGCCGGTGGCGCCGTACGCCGTGCCGCCGAGGTCGCCGGTCACGTCGCTGACCAGGCCGGTGGCGCCGTACGCCGTGCCGCCGAGGTCGCCGGTCACGTCGCTGACCAGGCCGGTGGCGCCGTACGCCGTGCCGCCGAGGTCGCCGGTCACGCCGCTGACGCCGAGTCCGCCGGCGGTGCTGTCGAGGGTGCCGCCCAGGTGGCCGGTCACACCGGTGAGGTCGAGTCCGCCGAGGGTGCTGGTCGCGCTGCTGAGCCCAAGTCCGTCGACGGTGGTGGCCGCGCTGACGCCGAGGCTGTCTTCGGAAAGCAAGGAGGTGATGCCCTGTACAGGAACGTAGTCGGAGACGAGCGGAACGATGTCCTGCACGTCGGCCGGGGTCACGTCGTTGAGGCCGGCGTTGTCCAGCGCCCCTTGCGGGTCCGCCTCGTACGCCGCTCGGGCGTCGACGTTCGTGAGCAGGCCGAGTACGAAGTCCTGCAGGCTCTGCGGCGACACCATGTCAGCGGCTGCGCCCATCTCGGCGGTCGACCCCGCGCTGGCGGTGGAGTCCACGTTGATGGTCGCGCTCGTATCGGCGGTTGCCTCCGTGTTGCCGGTCCAGTCGGCAGCAGAGGTCGGGTTCCCGTCGGCGGTCGAATTTGTGCTGGCGCTTGCACTCATGTTGCCGGTCTCCTCGATAGGTGTTGTTAGGACGTGTCAGACAACATCGCCCGGACCCGGGATCGACCGTAGGGCGAAGCGGCGGTATCGGACATCGGGGTTGCACCCCAGCCTTATCCGGCCGGGTTAGGGCATGGGTGGCGGTTGGCGTTAGGGGATTAGGGGCTCTTGCGACGAAATGCCGAGGGGTAGCGCCTGGATTAGGGCCGACAGCGGCTCGGCTTCCCATGACACTGGCGCTCGCCTGTCTGACGGGCGGCCCCGGGGCGATCGACTGACAGACGATGACAGCCCGGAGGCCTTGCTACGAGGCCGTTGCGCCATGCCGGCTCATGGAAACCGCTTCGTGGCATCCGCTGGTAGCTCCGCCACTGGCCCGAGGCGGCACGCAGGGGTGAGCCTGTAAGCCCTGAGGGCTCGGCCCATCGGTCTGACCCGCCGTCCGCGCGGCCGATGCACCGGCTGTTCTTACCGAACGGCTGCTTGCTGCTCTACACCAGCCGCTGCTCCATCTGGTCCCAACGGGAGAGGGCTGCCGTCGCACGCGGCAGCCGTGCGTGGATCTCGGCGACGTCCGAGCGGCACTCCCTCACGGTGACCATGTCTCGGTACAGGAAGGCGACAGTCCGATGCCGTCGGTGACTCGTTTACCGGTACCTGTGGGCCGGTTCGCGCCGGTTGCCGCGGTCGACTCGACGCAAGAGGTGCCGCGTATGCCTGGGTCGTTGACGTGCTGGTGATCGGCGGCGGGCTGGCGTTTGGCCGATGGTTGTTGCGCTTCAGCCGTCGGCGTCGATGTCCATTGCGAGGGGCTACTACCTCCGGCACGACGCAGGCATGACTCAATCCCCAGAGGGAGCTTCCATGCGTATCCGTCCACCGCTGGCCGTCGGGGCGGCCTTCGCCCTGGTCCTGACACTTAGTCCATCGGTCGCTTCGGCCGTAGTCGATGTTGGGTCATCCGGTGTCGAGCGGCTCGATGTCCGCCGTACGTCGGACCCGGTGCGACCCACCGATGCCCAACTCGCCGCGGTAGACAAGTTGAGCGCCGTCGCGGGCGCCGGTACCCGGGTCAGCTGGGACCGGCGGTTCGGTACGCCTCGGACGATCCGCAAGGACGGAGGCTGGCTCACCGGCCCGCGCTCCGGGAATGCGATCGCGGTGGCTCGGTCCTTCATTGACGCCAACCGCGACGCGTTCGGCCTCACGGCGGTGGACGTCGCGTCGCTGACCGTCGTGCGGGACCACGAACTCGTCGGCACCGGCACGCACGTGGTGAACTTCGCGCAGACGTACGCCGGCTTGCCGGCGGTGCGCGGCGGGCGCCTCGGCGTGGCCGTGACCAGCGACGGGAAGGTCCTCTCCTACGCCGGCAACTCCGCCCGCGGCGGGGCTCTCAACGCAGCGCACAAGCTGTCCGCCGGCCAGGCAGTAGAGGGGGTGGCCGGCAAGCTCGCCTCTGGGGTGGCCTACACGGCGCAGCCGACCGGTGACCGCGCAGGGTTCCAGGTCTTCGCCAAGGGCCCCTTCGCCGGTGAGTCCTACGTGCAGAAGGCGGCGTTCCCCACCCGCGACGGCGCCCGACCCGCCTTCCGTGTCCTGTTCATCAAGGGCCTCGACGAGGCGTGGGACACGGTCGTGGACGCGGCGACCGGGGAGACGCTGTACCAGGCGTCCCTGGTGGCGCGCGACGCCGAAGGCACCGTCTACGAGAACTACCCGGGCGCGCCGGCCGGCGGGGCCCCGGTCATCAAGTCGTTCGGGCCGACCGCCCAGTCGCCGTCGGGATACGTCGACCCCACCGGCCTGGTGGGTATCGCCGGGCCGACGACCTTCGGCAACAACGCCAACACGTACGCGAACTACTCGAACTTCCTGGTCCCCGCCGACCAGGGGCCGCGCCCGGTGAGCCCCACCGCCCAGTTCAACTACGCCTACGCCGCCAACTGGGCGCGCAGCAACGGGCAGACGCTGCCGCCGAGCTACGTCCAGGACCTCGACTCGGCGGCGACGAACTTGTTCTGGCACCACAACCGCATCCACGATGAGTTCCGGGCGCTGGGCTTCACCGAGTCCGGTGGCAACTTCCAGGCCAACAACGGCGCCAGCGGCGGTCAGGGCGGTGATCCGGTCCTCGGGCTGGTGCATGCCGGCGCGGCCAGTGGCGGCGCACCCACCTACACCGGCCGGGACAACGCCTACATGCTCACCCTGCCCGACGGCATCCCGGCGTGGAGTGGCATGTTCCTGTGGGAGCCGATCAACGACACGTTTGAGGGGCCGTACTCGGACGGCAACTTCGACGCGTCCGTCATCCAGCACGAGTACGCGCACGGGCTGTCCAACCGGTACGTCAGCGGTGAGGACAACGCCCTCAACACCCACCAGTCCGGCTCCATGGGCGAGGGCTGGGGCGACTGGTACGCGCTGAACTACCTCTACGGCAAGAAACTCGCCACCACGGCAGTGGTCGGCCAGCACGCCACCGGCAACACCACACGCGGCATCCGCAACTGGAGCTACGACCAGAACCCCACCGGCTACGGCGACATCGGATACGACCTCGGCGGCGCCGAGGTCCACTCCGACGGCGAGATCTGGACGGCCACCCTGTGGGACCTGCGCAAGGCCCTCGTCGCCCGCTACGGCGAGGCGGCCGGTGGTGAGATGGCCGCGCGGCTGGTCACCGACGCGATGCCGCTGTCCCCGGCGGACCCGTCGTTCATCGACATGCGCGACGCGATCCGCGCCGCCCTGGACAACCGCTACCACAGCAGGTCCGACTACGCCGCGCTCGTAGACGCGGTCTACGGTGCCTTCGCCAAGCGGGGTCTGGGCCTGCACGCCGCCACCGACGGCGGCGACGACACCGACCCCACCCCGTCGTACGAGCACGTGAACCCGGCCCGTAACGGCACCCTGAGCGGCACCGTCGTCAACGCCGCCACCGGCAAGCCGGTCCCCGGCGCCCGGATCATCCTCGGCGCGTTCGAAGCGCGGGTCACTCCGCTGCGGACGTCGTCCACCGACGGCGGTTTCTCCGCGCCGGTGTCCGCCGGCACCTACCCGGTGACCATCGCGGCCGAGGGTTTCGGCGCCCACACCTTCCCGAGCGTGAAGGTCACCGCCGGTCAGACCTCGGCGTTGCGGTTCGCGCTGGCACCCAACCTGGCCTCCGCCGCCAACGGCGCCACCATCGTCTCGGCCACCACGACCGGCGCCGCACGGCTGATCGACGACACCGAGGCCAGCAGCTGGAAGGCTGCCCGGGGCGCCGGCAACGCCGTGATCAAACTGGCCGCGCCGGCGCAGATCTCGTCGATCCAGGTCAGCGCCTTCACCACCTCCCGATTCGAGGGGCTGCGCGGATTCACCCTGCAGACCTCCACCGACGGAACGAACTGGCAGACCGCCCTGACCCGGGCCGACGCGTTCGGCTACCAGGCGCCGCGCCCCACCGCGCCCGACCTGCACTACAAGCAGTTCACCCTGTCGAAGCCGGTGCAGGCCCAGTACGTGCGGTTCTGGGCCGACAGCGCGCTCGGCGAGACCAAGACGGACGTGCAGAGCGCCGAACTGCAGGTCTTCTCGAAGACCGTCACCGGGGTCGAGCCGCTGCCGCCGTCCCCGCCGGACGCGCCGGTGACCGACACCGGGATGATCGTCACGGGCAACCCGTCCACCGGCACGGCCGACGACGCCACCGGCGTGACCGCCACGGCGTTCAAGACGGCGTGTGCGGTGCCGCCGGCGCCGGCGCAGGGCGCGGACGGCTGGGTCGCCAAGCTGCCGGACAGCTTCGGCGATGGGGCCCACGAGGCGCGCGTGCACAGCGACACCGCCACCGCGTACGACTTCGACCTGTACTTCTACGACGAGTCATGCACCCTGCTCGGCTCGGCGGCGTCCTCGGCCGCCGACGAGTCCGGCACGATCCCGAGCGGAACCCGGTACGTACTCACCCAGCTGTGGCTGGGCGCCGCGGTCCCGTTCACCCTCACCGCAACCGACACCAAATGAACTGACCACACCTCCGTCAGACCCCCGGGTACGGGATGGTGGCCGCCGGACAGCCGGCCGCCATCCCTCGGGCGGTCAGCGACAGAGGGCTCAGGCGAGGTTGCGCGCCGTTCCGCGCTGCCGCTTCACGAAGGGGGCTGGATGCTGTGACACCAACGCGTACGAGGTGGGTCGGGTCCGCACACGCCGGCGCCCTCGTCTTGCTGGCGGTGCTGTCCGGGGCGATGCCCCCGACGGCGGCTGCATCGAGTGCCGCGGGAAGCGGATCACCGAACGCGGAGGCGCTGAGAGCAAACTGTGCCGCGTACCCGGGTGGAGCGACGACCTGCTCGGCGCAGGTTCCCAGCTTCGATGGCACGCCGCTCGACGTGGATGTCACGTGGCCCATGTCCGGCACCGGCGACACCCATCCGTTGATCGTGCTGCTGCACGGCTTCGGCAACGACAAGCACGAGTGGGAGTCCACCTCGGATGTCGCCGACGGGGCGGACAAGTACCACTGGAACAACCACTGGTTTGCCGCGCACGGCTACTACGTGCTCACCTACACCGCCCGCGGCTTCCGCGACAACGGCCCGAGGGCCAGCTACCAGCCGTCAACGCCGGCCGGGGCCGCGCCGACGTGCCTGCCGCCCGGCGGGTCGGCCTGTCCGCCCGCGGGCACCATCCGGGTGAAGAACAAGGACGTCGAGATCCGCGACACCCAGTGGCTGGCCGCCCTGACCGCTCTTGCCTACCCGGACATCAACCGGAACCAGGTCGCGGTCAGCGGCGGCTCCTACGGCGGCGGAGAGAGCTGGCTGCAGGCCGCCGCACAGGCCGGCAGCGAGTACTGGAGCGACCTGCCCGGCCTGCCACGCATGCGTCTGCAGGTTGCCGTGCCCAAGTATCCGTGGACCGATCTGGCCTACGCGCTGATGCCCAACGGCCACCCCGGCGGACCTTCCCTAGCGCCGGCCGGCGAGCCGTACCAGGGCAACGACCTGTATTCGTCCTCGCAGGGGGCACCCGACACCCTCGGCATCGGCAACCCGATCGGCGTCGCCAAGACCAGCTACGTCGGTGGGCTCTACAGCCTCGGCACCACCAACGGCGTCTTCGACGAGGGTTCCCCGAGCCCACAGAGCAACGGACCCGAACCGTTCACCGCGTGGCTCGCCAGGGTCGACGCAGGGGAGCCCTACACCGCGCCGGGCCGCGTCGACGACCCGATGATGGGCCAGCTCAGAACGGCATTCAGCGGCTGGCACTCCGCGTACTACCAGCCCGGCTGGCGCATCGGCCGCGACACAGGCCGCATGCCGGCGATCTTCTCCGTCTCCGGCTGGACCGATGACCTCTTTCCACCGGTGGAGTCATTCCGCATGTTCACCTACCTCAAGAGCCTCGACCGCGACTGGCCGGTCGCCGTCGCTGTGGGCGACGTGGGGCACCCTCGGGCGCAGAACCCGCCGGGCGCGTGGCAGGCGATCAACGAACAGGCGTGGAGGTTCCTGCAGGCGAACATCGCCGGCAGTCGACCCGCGCGTACCTCGGTGACCAGCTACCCCACCCGCTGCGCGGGTGCTACGACCGCCGCGGACGCGATCACCGCGCCCAACCCGGTCGGCCTCGCCAACGGCAAGCTCACCGTCGACTACAAAGGCTCCGTTTCCCTGGCGCCCACCTCCGGCGCCACCGACCCGGACGCAGCCGCAACCGACGCCGTCGCCGGCGGCAACACCACCCCCACCGGTGCGGGCTGCCGCACGTCCACCCGACTGATCGCCTCGCCAGCCGATGGCTACACCGCAGTCTCACCACCGCTGCCGACGGAACAAACCCTCGTCGGGATTGGCCACGTTCAGGCCCGGTACGCCGCCACGCCGCGCGCCACAGCAGTGCTGGCCGCACGGGTGTGGGACGTGCCGCCCGGCGGCGCCGCGGTGCTGGTCAGCCGAGGCGTATTTCGGTTCGACTTCACCGGCTACGACGCACGCAGCGGCATAGTCAAGGTGCCGTTGTACGGCAACCACTGGACGTTCCCCACCGGTCACCGAATCCGACTGGACCTGGCACAGGTCGACCAGCCGACCTACCGGCCACCGAACACGGCGGTCGCCGCGACGCTCGACCTGTCAGCCACCCGCCTCGAGTTGCCGGTCTGGCAGGACTCCAACACCTCCCTTCGGTGAGCGAGGCCGGCCGCCCAAGATCAACAGGGCGGCGTCAGCCTTCGGGCGGCAGGGGCCGGAACCACCCTCCGGGGGGGGGGTGTCCTGCCCCTGCCGCGGGATGCTTGGATCACGCATCCGTCATATATGAGCTGATACAAGGAGCATTGTTAAGGGACGTCTCGTAACCCCGGTGTCTGTCTTTTGAGGACGATCGGTCAGGATGCCTGGGTGCAGGTGATCACCGCAGCCCACCCTGAGTGGATCTTTCCGTTCACCGGGCTGCAGCCCGCCCAGTTCCGCAAGCTGGTCCGCCTGGTCGCCGAACGCGGCGGGAACGCCATCGCTGACGGCCGGCCGGGCCGGCAGTGGGCTCTGGACCTGCCTGATCGGGTGCTGCTGGTGGCCGCGTACTGGCGCACGAACTTGACGATGCGCCAGATCGGCCCGCTGTTCGGGGTGTCGCACTCGGCTGCGCACCGGGTCATCGACACCCTCGGACCGCTGCTGGCCCTGGCGCCGGTGCGCCGGCGGCCGGTCGACCAGATCGCCATCGTCGACGGCACCCTGATTCCCACCCGCGATCACCGCCTGGCCGCCCGGAGCAAGAACTACCGGTACTCGACGAACCTGCAGGTCGCCATCGACGCCAGCACCCGCTTGGTCATCGCCGTCGGCGACCCGCAGCCCGGCAACCGCAACGACACGATCGTCTACCGCACGTCAGGGATCGAGGAGAAGTTGAACGGGCGGCCGGTGATGGCCGACGGCGGCTACCGCGGTAACCCCAAGGTGATCATGCCGTACCGCAAGCCCACCGACGGCAGCGACCTTCCGGACTGGAAGGAAGCCCTCAACGTCCACCACCGAACCGTTCGAGCAGGGGTCGAACACGCCCTGGCCAGGATGAAGTGCTTCAAGATCCTGCGCGACTACCGCCGCGCCGCCCACACATTGGCCGACGCCGCTTGCGGCATCGCCAACCTCCACAACATCATCCTCGCTGGCTGACCGCCGATCTGGCCCCGGGGAACGCCTTCACCCAGTTACGAGACGTCCCTTAAGGTCGGCCTTTCGTACGGCCCAGCGGACCTAGAGTTGAGTGTGTCGTTCATCGCAGGTTGTGACCTCGTCGCCGGCTGGCGCAGGTCCGGTCTGGGTAGGTGCCAGGAGGCCCGGTAGCAGGCTGGCGGGGCCTGGTATGGAAGGGGTCTGCCCCCGTTTGGCTAGTAACGGGACCTGCTGCGCGTTGCCGGCACCTCACCGGCGCAGCCCGCCACGCCGTGGCCGACGCGGGCGCGCGGGCTGGCGCAGCGACGACATCGTGGACATCACGGCCGTCGGTTGATAGCCGCAGTGCGCGGCCTGCGCACCCAGATCCACGCGCCCTCGAACGATCGTGAACACCGATTCTCGCTGGCATCGACATTGGTTGCCTTCGGTGCTGACTTCAACGCCGATGCGCGCGGCTGGTCTGCGGTCAGTTCGGCCCGCTTGACGGCGGGCGGGTTCGGCCGCGTTTGGCCGACTTGTAGGCGGCGTCCATGGAGGAGTATTTCGCTGCTCGGGCGATCATTCCGCTCTCGGTCTGGTCGGAGAGGTAGGCCAGGGCGGTTGCCTCTTCGGCCAGGTCGTCATGCAGGTGGGCCGGCGCTACTGGTAGGGCGTCGGAGAGGGCGTCCTGCGCGTGACGGATCTCGGCGAGCGCTGCGTCGGGGGCACCGGCGCTGAGGTGGCCGGAGGCGCGACGCTTGGCGTTCTGTACCTGCAGGTAGACCAGTTCGGTGCGTACGGTCGGGTCAGGTACCCGTCCGGCGGCCTGGTCACCGGGGACGACGTTGACGTGCAGGGGCACGGTGATGGTGTGCTGGGCCAGGGTGGGCAGCGCGACCCAGGTGAACTGGCAAGTGGCGACCTGGGCCAGGCCGAGGGTGGCGATGGCGGGGATGTCGAAGGTGATCAGCAGTTTGCGGGTCTCGTCGGCGTAGAAGTTGCCGAGTTCGGCGAGTAGCCCGTCACCGGTGGTGGTCGCGGGCATGTCGTTGATGATGTGGACCGCGCGTACGTGCGGTGAGGGCTGGATCAGCAGCGACGCTGCTTGGACGGTCTGGGACAGCAGGCCGTCGACCTCGCCGGCAATGAGCGCGCCCGCGGTGTCGGCTTCTTCGGCGAAGTGTTCGTTGCCGGCCCCGCCGCGGGCGATCGCCGACATGAGCCGTTCGTCGTAGCCGAGGCCGTAGCCCAGCGTTGAGGTGGTGATGTTGTCGGCGTGGGCCTTGGCGGCGATGCCGCCCAACGTGTCGGGGTCGGTGACGCCGGCGTTGGCGTGCCCGTCGGAGATGAGCAGCACGTTGGCTCCGGCCGGCCCGGCGATGCGGGCGGCTTCCTGCAGGCCGCGCAGGTAGCCGGCGGACAGGTCGGTGCTGCCACGCGCGTCGAGCTTGGCGATCGCGCGCTTAACCGCCTGCTTGTCCGTGAGGGGGCCGGCTGCGGCCGCTACCTCGACTCGGTCGTCGAAGGCGACCAGCCCGAAGTTGTCGCCGGGATCCAGTTTGTCGATCAGGCCGAGCAGTGCGGCTTTCGCGCCGTCGAGGCGGCCACCATGCATCGAGCCGCTGCGGTCGAGCACCACCTGCAGTGTGGATGCCGGGCGAGCCGCGTCGCGGGTCGACGCCGTGGGTGCGGTCAGTTCGACGAGCACGGACAGTTGGTCGTCGGTCTCGAGTGCCAGCACGTCGACATCCAGATGTGCGGAGATGTGCATGTTGTCTCCTTGGTGGCACGGCAGGGGTACGCGAGCAGGGCTTGCCTTGCGGGACGGTAGTGAATCATCGCGGTGCGACATTCCGGCGGCCGCTGCTAGCCACCGCTTCGCGTGGCGAACGATCGGCGGCGTGAGCGTGATAACCGCGCAGTGCCGATCCGGCGGGCGGCAAACCCGGCCCGGGTGAGGATGCTTCAGCCGCGCTGTCGCCGTATGGTCGTCGGGCTGGCCCGGGCCGATGAGGGCGTGGGGAGTTGGCGACGGTGGGGGAGTTGATGGCGGCGACTGTGCCGTTGAACGCGATCCAGAGCGACCGGGCTGCCGGTGTGCTCCTCGGGGCGGCGTGCGGTGACGCGTTGGGCGTGCCGTACGAGTTTCAACCGCCGCTTGCGGTTGGCGAGCAGCCCGAGATGCGCGGTGGTGGGCTCGGTCCGTACGCGCCGGGTGAGTACAGCGATGACACCCAGATGGCGATGTGCATCGCGGAGGTGTCGGCCACCGGGGCGGACCTGCGCAGCGGCGACGCCCTCGACCGCATCGCCGGCAACTTCCTTCGGTGGAAACGGGAGGGCGCCACCGATATCGGGGCCCAGACCCGGCAGGTCCTCGACGCGGTCTCCCGGCTGAGCGGATCGGGCGTCGCCGCGGCGATGAGAGACGCAGCTGCGGAGGTGCACCGGAGAACCGGCCGCAGTGCGGGTAACGGGTCCCTGATGCGCACCGCGCCGGTTGCGCTGGCGTTTCTCGGCCAGCCCGAGGCGCTCGCCGAGGCCGCCCGGGCAGTCAGTGAGTTGACCCATCACGACCCGCTGACCGCGGACGCGTGTGTGCTGTGGTGCGCCGGGATCCGCCGGGCGGTTCTCGACGGGACCTTCGACGGGGTACGCGAGGGTCTGGACCTGCTGCCCGCAGAACGCCGTGACCGATGGTCGAGCTGGTTGGCCGAGGCGGAGTCCAAGCCGCCGGAGCAGTTCCGTCCCAACGGGTTCGTCGTCGCCGCGCTGCAGGCCGCCTGGTCGGCGATCACCCACACCGACGTTCCGGACCACAATCCCGCCCGCGGCAGTTTCGCCTGTCAGCATCTCGAACGTGCACTGGCGGCGGCGGTACGCGTCGGCGACGACACCGACACTGTCGCGGCGATCGCCGGGGCCCTGCTGGGCGCCCGGTGGGGCTCCTCCGCGGTGCCACTGGCCTGGCAGCGGGTCGTTCACGGCTGGCCGAACAAGCGTGCGGCGGACCTGATCAGCCTGGCCGTGCTGACGGCCCAAGGCGGCCAGGCCGGCCAGGGCGGTTGGCCGGGCTGCGCCCGCGCGCCGCGACCTGCGGTTGCGCCGTTGATGCTGGCGCATCCGCGCGACCCCGGGGTGATCCTCGGCAACCTCCACACCGACCCGGCCGCGGCGCGCGCCAGCGCGGTGGTCTCCCTGTGCCGTGTCGGCTGTGACGACTTTGACGATGTGGCGGTCGGCAACCGGGGGTCGGCGTGGCTGGTCGACCAGCCCGGCGCCAATGCGCAGCCGCACTTCGTGGTCGATCAGGCCGCCCGGATGGTCCTCGAGTTGCGCAAGGAGGGCCATGTCGTGCTGCTGCACTGCGCCGCCGGTCAGAGCCGCACGCCGGCGGTTGCCGCCCGCTACACGACCTTGACCACCGGCATACCGGCGCGCTCCGCGCTGGCCGAGCTGCGCGGGCTGCTCCGCGCGCACGGATGGACAGTCAACCCGGAACTGCGGCAGGTCGTCGAACAGCTGTGACGGGTCACGCCGCGGCTGCTGCAGGCCGCACGGGAACAGGCGAGAACCTGGCTGCAGGCGAGGCCGGAACACGGCCCCGCCCATGATCGGAGCGGCCCGCACAACCGGCCGGAACAATCCTGGTGCGGCTGACCCGGGCCGTCTGCCATGGGGACCAGGATCCGGGGGGAGCGGGATGGGAGCAGACGGGTGCACTCAACGGCAGTCAACTGCGCCCAACGGCACGTTGTCCAGCGCCCGCGTGACGGCGCACGCATTGACCGACGCGCCGCAGTCGAGGAGGTTCCGGGCAAGTTCCAGGTCGACGGCGTGCGCGCCGACTTGCAGAGAGTTCTCGACCGGAACGCGTTGTTCGAGGAGCCACCGGACGACTGCGGAGGCCCGATGGGGCAGGGCCAGGTCGATCGGGGCCAACCCGTTGCGGACCTCCTCCGCCGGATCACATCTCAGCGCCACCAGCCGCGCGAGCAGCGCCACGTCGTCGTCGGCCGCCGCCCGGTCCAAGGCGAGACACCGGAGCCTGCGCTGCCTGACGAGCGTGGCCTGGTCCAGGGCGCTGCGCCAGTCGAGCACGGTCGCCTGTACGAGCCCGCGTCGCTTCGCCGTAGCGGACCGGGCGTGCGGGTCGCCGCTGTCTCCTAGCTCGTCGACGGCGCCGCGCACCTCTGCGCCCGTGCCGTCCTGCGCCTCCCAGGGGTCCTGCTCCAGCATCAGTTGGCCGAACAACGCACGCAGGTCGTCGGCGAGCCGCCCGGCCCGGTCGCCCGCACGCAGCTCCCAACCGGCTGGCAACCGCTGCCGCCAGCACACGACGGCGCCGTGGTCCGGGCCAAGGGCTACAGCTCCAAGGCCTTCCGCCCTGAGCTGCGTCGCCGCGGCATCGGGCACATGCCTCTGCGACGCCTTCATCGGCGACGACATCAACGCCGCGAACCAGGCGCTGCTCCAGCTGCTCACCGTGGCCAGGAACCGCTAGATCGACGGCGTGGTGGTCAAGGTCGACCCGGCCTCCATCCAGGGGCGGCTGGGCTCCGGGCGAACAGGCGATCTGGAGACCGACGTCAACCAGCTGTTCCGTTCGGCGCAGTTGAAGACGTTCAGCCTCTGTTGCCGCGGGACGGCAACACCAATCGATACCGTGGCCAGACGGCCCCGCCGCGTGATGATCTTGGCACGGCCTCCGGTCGAATCGATGACAACTATCAGCCAATTGACGGCGGTGTCTCCGGCGAGAAGGCTGGGAGCGGGGGCGGCGATCCGGAGCAGGCGACACTCGCCACGCCGGCAGGGAAAGCGTTCGGCCGGCGTCGACAACGTTAGGAAGTCCTGCCATGGACGACCCGCGACCTCCCACAACAACAACCCGGAGATCTTGCCGGTCTGCGCGGCGTCCGTGGTGGCTGGCCATCGGCGGTTGGGCCGCAGCGGTGCTGACAATCACCAGCTGTGGGCAGCCGGTGCGGCAGGCTCCGCCGGCAGGAACTTCGACTGGGGTTGTCAAGCAGACGCTTGGAGTGATTCGCGGACGCTACACCATGATCATGAGGCAGGACGGACAGGAGTTCCGTCAGGAGTACGAGGTGATCGCCGACGGCGATCGGCGTACCCGCATTAACTACTTTGGGGAACCGGAGACGGATTGGGAGAAGAGGACGGACGGCAGCTGGATGGTGTGGGACGGCCAGGTCCTGCTCGACTACAACCCGAATGGCGAGCCGGCGTACACCCGGGTCGACGACCCGGACGCCGGCCAGCGGCCGGTCTACGTCCTTCGGGAGGGCTCGCAGCATTTCCGGCGGGCGTGCCCGGAGGCCCGCCGCTTGGGGACGCACACCTTACTCGGGCGTACCGCGGTCCGCCATGCCTGCGCCGCCTCGACTGACGAGGGCGGGATGCCCGAGCCGCACGAGATGTCGTTGGATCAGGCGACAGGGCTGCTACTCAAGGACGATGGAGCGGCGCTGTCCATCGTGGCTGGGCACGTCGACTTCGTTCACACTGTGGACGCTGGCACGTTCTCCACTGAGCTACCCGTCGGCGTGCACGACGCGTCCGATGTGAGGATCGAGGACTTCCGCCTGCCGCGGGTGGGCGGCGGCGAGCTCGCATTGGCTAACTATCCGCCGCCGTTGGTGATCGTCGTCGGAGACGCGGCGGGCATCCGAAAGATGGTGGCTCGGCTCCTACCATTGACGCAGGGCGGCGTCCGACCGCGGGTGATCGGCATGCTCGTCGCAGTACCGCCCGCAGATTGGAAGGGCAGCCTGCTCAACCCGGCCGACGCCGCGTCCTTGGCCGAGGAGGCGTCGAAGGCGGCAGGCCCGTTCCCCGTGCCGGTTGGCGTGGACATCAAGGGTGCGGCCGGATACCAGATCAGCCAGGCAACCGGTATCGAAGCCGGGCAGACCAAGCCAACCGCGGTTGGTTTCGTCGCCTCCGACGGAACGGTGGCGAACGCTAGCACGGATGCTGCAACGGACGACGAGCTGCGCGAATTGATCGACACACTGCAATGACTGTCTGTTCTCCTCGATGAGCATAATTCGGCGGTTGCGCCGGAATCGGAAGTCGCGCGTTGGTGAGCCGGCGACGGCGAACCCCTACCGGTCAATCGTCCACGCAATCGCATCGTTGAGCGGATGGTCACCCGTTCCGATTTGGGTCAGGCTGGAGACCGAGTCGGTCCCGTGCGGGCGTCGGACCTCGGCAACGTGTACCCGGGACACGGGCTTACGCAAGCTCACTAGTGCACACCGTCCTGAGGAGCCGGTGATGATCAAGCGACTGTCCACGTTCGCCGCTGCCGCGCTCGCGGCGACGCTGGCGATCCCATCCCTCGGCGCACACGCCGATGACACCGGAAGCGCGCAACCGACCCTGCTCGGTCGCGCCGTGCTGCCGGCCGAGACATACGCCCCCGGCCCGCCCTCCGGGACCCTCTTGCCTCCCGGGACCGTCAACGGGATCACATTCCCGCTGCCTTCGCAGCCGGTCGAGGGGTTCTCGGCGATCGTCGCTGGCCGACACCCGGGGGAATACCTCGCCATGCCAGACAACGGGTTCGGCGCCAAGGCGAACTCGAGGGACTTCCTCATCCGCGCCTACTACATCCGGCCGGACTTCAAGACCGCCAAGGATGGGAGCGGCGAGGTCGCCGTCGATCTGAACGAGTTCATCCAGTTCCGTGACTCCGACGGTCTGATCGGCTTCACGATCGTCAACGAGGGGACGACCGAACGGTCGTTGACCGGCGGCGACATCGATCCTGAGTCCCTGCAGCGTGGCGCTGATGGGGACCTGTGGGTAGGCGACGAGTTCGGCCCGTGGGTCCTGCACTTCGACGCCACCGGCAAACTGCTCGACCCGCCCTTCGCGGCTCCGGGCGGCCTGCGGTCGCCCAACAACCCCCACCTCGGCGGTGCGGCGGCAACCCAGCCCAACAGCCGCGGCTTCGAGGCCATGGCCATCAGCCCGGACGGCCAGTACCTGTACCCGGCGCTGGAGGGGGCCACGGTGGCCGAACTCGGCACCACGCGGCGCCACGTCTTCGAGTTCAGCGTCCGCGACGAGGCCTTCACGGGACGGGTCTGGCTGTACCAGACCGAGCAGCCCGGCTACTTCGTGTCAGACATGGTTGCCCTCGACCGGCACCACCTCGCGGTGATCGAGCGCGACGGCGGTCTTGGGCTGAACGCGCTGTTCCGCAAGGTGTACGTCATCAACCTCACCGATACCGATGCAGGCGGGTCCCTCGTGAAGACGACGACCGTCGACCTGGTGGCCGTGCCCGACCCGGACCTGGTTTCCCTGCCCCCCGTCCACAACGGCGACGTGGGACTCGGCGACCCGTACCGCGTGACGTGCGAGTCGATCGAGGCCATCCATCAGATTGCCGGCAACCGGTTGCTGCTCGGCTGTGACAACAATTTCCCTAACACGGGCCGCAACCCCGGCCGCGCGGACGACAGCGAGTTCATCGTCGTGAAGGTGCCCGGCCTCCGCGGCGAGTAGAGAGAGCGGAGCCTCGCACGACCTCCGGCGGGCAGGCCGGATACTGCCGGGACGAGGACCGTCCCGGAAGCGCCACCTCGTGTTCTACTGCTAAGCCCCGGCAGGCCGAGCCCCTCAGGGGCGGGCCCGACGGCACTCAGTGAGGATGGTGGGGTGGGTGGCCGGGCGGGTCTGACTCACCGGCAGACAGATGATGCTGTCCTCATCCCGATTCGTCGACTACTCGAGGTGCTGCCCGTTGCCGAGCTAGACGCACACCGCGACCCAGGATTTGCCTCTCGGCTGCTTGCACTGAGATGCCAAACACGTGCTTGCCGCCACCGTCACAGGGGAATCCGCCCCCGGCCGGCCCGCCTACGAGCTGAACTTCGATCCGCTCCTTGAGCCCTCATGCAGGACTGGCGAGGCCGGTGATGGGGGAGCGGATTGGGAGCAGCGAGCTGCGCTGAACGGGGCGCAACTGCACTCAACAGCGTCGAACTGCTTTGAACGGCACTGGCCCCTACCTGCGGTTCAACGTTTGCCTGGTCAGAGGCAATGCAGCGTCCCGGTTCACACGGAGTGCTCAGCGGTTTTGCGCAGCAGTCGACAGCAATCTATGTCGCCTGGCAGGGGAGTATGCGCAGGTCACGGCGGTAAGGAGCCGCTGGATGGCCTGGCCTTGCAAGTGGGAGCAGATTGGGTGCAGGTTGGCGAAGTGGTCACCGCGCCCGAAGTGTTCACCGACACCGGACAAGGACGAGGGCTGTGACCCGCGGTGATGCGGTCGAGCGGTTCGGTGTGACCTCCCAGAGAAAACCGAAGTGGTCATCTGCCCGGCGCGCGAGGCTGCTGAGCAACTTCAGATAGCAAGTAGACGGCTGGGGCGCCGCCGATGCGGCCGGGTGATAGGTGGCTTCTCTTCATCCGTCCTGTCAGTCCGGCGTCGTCCTGCTTTCTGGAAGATCAATCTCAGCGCACCGCCCTGACCAGGGCTTCCTGCTCGGTGACCTCTTCGGCGAGCCCGAAGTCGTCAGCATCCGTGGCTCTCGCTGGTCAGCCGGAGGGCATCCTCAACTGGCTCCCCTCTGTGTCAAGACACCGCCGGGAGGAGAGTTCTATCCTGGGTCTCGGCGGGTCCGGGAAGTGACTTCTCCGAAGAGCCGGCTTGGGGATGTGAGCTGGTCACGCTGGAGTCAGTAGTCGTCTCCCGTTGTCCTCCCGGGCCCGTCGCCGTGGCCGTCGTGGCGTCGTCGATCATCCGTCGATAGACGACGTCGGACAGGCGCCGTTTCAGTGCTCGCATCGCTTCCATCGACGTCTTCCCGGACGTCTTCTTGCGGTCGAAGTAGGCGCGGCCTTCGGTGGGGTTGCGTAGCTGGACCGTGGCCATGATGTGCAGTACCCGGTTGATCTGCCGGTTCCCGGCACGGGAGAGCCGGTGGCGTACCTGCTCGCCGGAGGACGCGTCGATGGGGGCGGTGCCGTTCCAGGAGGCGAAGTGGGCCCGGTTCGGAAACCGGGTGATGTCGCCGACCTCGACCAGCAGCCGGGCGGCGCCGGAGGGTCCGATGCCGTGCAGGTCCATCAAGGTGGTGCCAGTGGAGGCCACCAGTTCGGTCAGTTCCTTGTCGGCGTCCTTGGAGCGTCGGTAGACCCGTTCGAGGTCACCGATCAGCTCCGCGGCGACCCGCCGTCGGGCCTTGCCGACGGCGTCACGGGGCCGGACCGTGGCCAGCAGTGCTTTTGCCTGAGCGGCGGACAGGCTCTTCTTCGCGCCACCCGGAATGAGCTCCAGCAACAATTGATGCAGCTGGGAGATCATCCGGGTGTGGTCCTCGCCGAGGGAGCGGCGGCGGTCGACGAGGATCCGCAGCATGGCGAGCTGCTCATCGTTGACGACAGGGCGCAGCCCGGCCATGCGGGTGCCGACCAGCGCGATGGAGTGGGCGTCGGTGGCGTCGGTCTTTCGGCCCTGGCCGGTGGCGAACACCCGCGCCCTGGCGGACAGCTTCGGCGGGACGTCGACGACCTGCTCGCCGTCGGCCAGCAGCCGGTGGGCGATGTGCCGGCCGATGCCCTGGCAGCCCTCGATCGCCCAGACCCGGTTCGGCCACCGGCTGGCGTACTTCCTCATCGCTGTGTAGCCGTTGCGGTCGGTGTCGAAGCGGCCGCCGCCGACGACGGTCTCGTTGCCGGCCATGACCTCGATCGTGGCAGAGCGCTTGTGCGGGTCCATGCCGATGACCACACGATCTGACGTGCCACTCAACGCGTCCTCCGATGCTCGATCCACCTGGGTTGTCGAGCCGGGAGGGCAACGCTACTTCGAGCCGAGCAAACCCCTCTTGAGCCTCTCCCCGCCCTGGGGCGGCACCCGGGCCGCGCAGGCCAAATGAGAGCCACACGACCAGCGTGGGCAGCCGAATTGAGAGCGACAGCCCGGGCGCCTCGACCGAAGCCTGGCCGGGCCACGGTCGCAGGTCAATGAAACAAGTAGCCGAGATGAGTGCGCCGATCGACCGTTAGCGCTTCCCCTGTGAGGGTGGGGACGAGGCGAGTCGCTCGCGCATCACGTCGACCGGCAGGGCCGGGTTCCTCGCTGCGGGCTCGGCCAGTTCGGCGTCGTCGAGCAGGTCCACGATCCGGTCCACCGGTAGTTGGGGGCATGCCGCCATCGCCCGGCGTACCGCGGTGTCGGGGTCGTGGGTGAGCCGGTCAACGAGCGCCGGATCTGCCTGTGGGTCGCGGGCGACGAGCCGCCGGACCGCTGGATCCTGGTCGTCGGCGAACCGGGCCAGCGCCACCGTCGGGAAGTTCGGCAGCGCCAGCAGCCGACCGCGGTCGCATCGACCGTACTCGTACTCGAGGAACACTCGCAGGAGCAGTTCGGGTGGCGCGGCCGGATGGTGATGAGCGAGGAGGGCTCGCACGCCGGGATCTGGGTCGTCAGAGAGCGCGGTGACGATCTCGGCCGGTAACCGCGGGTCGACTGCGGCCCGCCGGCGTAGCAGCGGGTTGACGGACGAGGCGAGCCGTACCGACTCCGCCGGCGGCGGCAGCGGTTCAGGCAGCAACCTTCCCCGCACGTGCCAGCACAGGCCGATCCAGGGGTTCCATGGTGCCGTGGTCACGTCGATGTCGATCGCCGCACGCTCCTGCTCGGTGAGCGCGGGATGGACGGAGACTGCGGTTCGCACGGACGCGTCGGGGTCCGCGGTGAGCCGCGCCAGCTGCGAGCCGGTCAGGTCCTCGCGCTGGGCGAGGCTGCGCCGGACATCTGCCGATGGGTGATTGAACAACGCCTCGACCACCGCCGGCGGCAGGTTCGGGTTGGTTGCCATCGCGTCGGCGCCCTCCCTGCCGTCGTCGGCGGCGAGCACGTGCTCGATCAGTGCGGGCGAGAGCCGAAGGTCGCTCAGCAGCCCTCGGTACGCATACCCGTTGACGGGCAGGTCCGCCGGCTCCTGCACCCGTTCCCGCTCGGCATAGAAGTGGGCGGTCGCCGCCCGCACCTCCGGTACGTCGTCGTGCAGTAAGGCTTGGCGCAGTTTTTTGCGGGACGTTTCGTCCAAGCCCCCGAGCAGTTCGACCGCGATGACGCGCACGAGCGGCTCCGGGTGGGTGGCGACGACGCGCACCGCACGACGGTCACGCACCGCCATCTCGATCACCTCGCCGCGCAGCTCGGCCGGTGGCATCAGGTCACGCCGGACCTGCTCGACGAGCCAGTTGAGATACGGCATGAACGCGCGAGCCGGCAATGCCAGATCTGGATCCTCACGGACCAGCTCGAAGACGCGAAGCTCGGGGTCGTCCAGCAGGCGAAGCCGGAACGCCGGATCGACGTGGCGGTTGGCCGCGAGCGCGCCGCGCACCCGGGCCAGGGGGTGACACATCGCCGCTGCGACGACCGCGGGCGGCAGGTCGGCCCGCCGCCGGAACGCTGCAGGGACGGCCTCGGCGTGGTCGTCGAGCAGGCGCAGCAGCACGTCGAGCGGTGCCGCTGGATTGCCCGCAAGGCCCCGCGCCACCGGGTCTCCGGCCGGACCGTCCAGCCAGAGGTCGCCGCCGATGTAGACCACCCTGGAGGTACCGATGTGGCCGTCGTTCGTCGCGATGTCGGCGGTCGTTCGAAGAGCCGTCCAAGCGTCGTCGTCAATCACAAGCAGCGAGGGTATAGCGGCGAAACCGCAGCTCAACAGGGCTCATCACCCGACTGACAGCAATCCGGGCCCGAAGTAGGCTGTGGACGGTGTTACTCCGCGGACGCTGCCCAGCACTGCGGCTAGGTGCAATGCTCAGCCGCGTTGTTGACGCGGGTGATGGGTGGTTTGCCGCCGAGTGAGGTGTGGTTGCGGTGGTGGTTGTAGGTGTTAGCCAGCCGGGTAGGGCGTCGGCGTGGTGTTGGTTGCTGGTGTAGGGCTGCGGGTAGGCCCATTCGTCGAGCAGGGTGCGTTTGAAGGGTTCGGCCTGACGAAGTGCCCGGGGCCCGGATCGAGGTTCGGCGCTTGGTTCAGTAGTGCTAGGACGCGCGCACTCATCTGCCTCGAGACGCGCCGGTATCCGCGCCGTAGTCTTGGCACGGCGCCGGCCTCGGTCAGGTGTCCAGGTCGGTGAGTGACGGGTCGTACCGCCGCAGCCGGATGCCGAGCACGTCGTAATGCGAGTACGTGTGGATGTCGTCGGTCGTCTCCAGCAGCAGCGCCCGGTCACCACGTCGCCACACCGCCCGGTAGCTGTCGTACGCTCCGGTCACCACGCTCTCCGGCGTACCGAGACGGGTGGTGATCAGCGCGGCGAGGCGATCCCGTTCGGCATGGAACTTGGCCCGCCTTGCGTCCGGCCGCCGAGCCCACAGCGGGGGCAGGTCCTCGTCGTGCTCGTCCTCGTCGTCGGGGTCGTCCGGCTCCTCCGCCCCGAACGCCGGCCAGTACAGCGCGCACGGCAGGTGCACCCACACGTCCGGATCCGGCGGGGCCGCGCCGAGCTCGACCAGCCACCCCGACGGTTCGCCCTCGTGGTCGACGGCGAACTGGGGTGCTCCCGGGCCGCCCTCCCAACCGACGTCCTCGCCGAGCCGGGCGAGACCCCACTCCACGAACATCGCCTCGACCGTCGCCCGTTCCCAGGGCACGTCGGCCAGCGTGATCATGCGGTCCACCCACACTTCGCCGACCGGGAGCAGCTTGAGCGACATGACCGCAGACCGTACACGGCAAGGCCGGACCCTCGGATGAGCGTGCGCCTGGCTCGTCGGGGAAAATCTGGGTTTCCGCTCAGCGGGCCGACGCCTACCTTGGGTCGGTCGTGTCGACGGGCGTTTACGCCGGCGATGCCTGGTCTGTGGCGGAGCAGTCGTCCGGAGGCCGAGGTGATATTTTGCCGCGATGCCGATCAAGCCCGTGACGGGTATGGCACCGTTACCGCTAGATAGCCCGGACGATGTTGCCGCGCTGATGGAACTCCTCCAACAGCCTGACTCGGACACCCGAGGGCTCGGTGACCATCTGGCTTTCCTCGCAGGCACGCGACCGGAGTTGTTCCGGCCGTACCAGGAGGCAGTCATCGCCAACATGCTCGAACGGTTCGACGTCAGCTTCGCGGACCAGTGTCTGCTGTTGGGCGGTGCACCGGATCAGTGTGTGGAGCACTTGGCGCGAAGGTTGCGTCATCACTGGTCGTTCGGTGACGCCTGGGCGCTCGCCGCGATCGGCAGCGCTGCCGCCCTGAGCGCGATCGCAGAGGATGTGCGTAACGGCGGAGACCGCGAAGAGTATGAGCTCTGCGGGATCTGGGTGCCGCCCACAGGACCAGCACTAAACCGGTTCTCGCCCCATCGCCGCGCCATTTTCCTGCGGCCTATCAACCAGCCGGGAGAACTCGCGGCCGTAGATCACCCGGTGGGACTGCCGGTCGAACAGGTAGCCGAGCACCCCTCGGCCACCCTGATCTCCTGGCACTACCTGTCGTTGCGTCACACAGACGTGCCGGGCCTGCCACCTTGGCCGGCCGATCGTGTCCACCTCGTCGGGATACGGGCCACCTGCTCGTGGACCCTCCACGCAGGCATCGACGACCAGGGCCGTTACCACGGCGAGGCCATCACGTACGACGAGCCGCCCGCCGCCGAGGAAGAGGAGACCTACCGCTCGCTGGAGGTACCCGGCTTTGGGTTGGGCTCGGTGGAACTGCGGCCCTACGACGCGGACCTCGTCTATTGCAACGGCCACGTCCAGCTCACCCCTGGTGTCGTCGGCACTGCCGGCGGCCCGCCGACCGGCCTCTACGCGAATCCGTCCTGCCCCTCCTGCGGACAGCTGATGTTCCACGTCGTCTCGGTCGAGAACCGGATCCGTGAGTACGGCGACGGCTGGCGCAGCCTCTTCATCTGCGAGGACTGCCAGACCGTGTCCTGCAACGCCACGGGATGGAACTAACGACCGCCGTCATCGCGCGATTCCTGCTTGTGACGGCTGTCCGTTCTCAAGGTCACGTGCACGGTTCTGCCGCCGATAAGGCGTGGCATCCGTGAGTGAGCCGGGTGATAGCCGGGCTTTGCGAGCAGGTCGGGAGCGCCTGACGCTAACAGTCGCTGGCGGGGCGTCGGCGTCAGCCAACGCCGCTCGGGCCAACAGCCAACAACGGGTTGCCGAACAACCTGCAGGACCGCCCATCTCAGACTGACGGCAGCAACCTCGGTGACGAGCCCGGGATCGGGGGAGCAGGTTGGGAGCAACAGGGTGCATTGAACGGCCCTCAACCGCACCGAACGGCACCCAACGGTGCGCAACTGCACCCACCCCTGTCTGCGGCTTCTCGTTTCCGCAGGTCAGAGGCGGTGCGGCGTCCTGCTTCACACCGAAGGGGTCACTGGTTCGATCCCAGTATCGCCCACCATGGATATACCCAGGTAGGAAGCCCGTCACCGGTTCAACCGGTAACGGGCTTCCGCGCTGTTGCCCCTTAAATTGGGAGCAGATTGGGAGCAGGGCGTTCGGCTCTGGGGTCCGATCGCCGTGGGGGCGCCCGGCGGCGGCCTCGGGTTACCGGTCCGACCGGGCTGGCCGGCTAATGGAGGACTTGGAGCTACCGGTACCGGGCCCCGTGACGAGGGAGACGTCCCGCTATCGCTCACCTGCCTGACTGATGGCCGTCGGTCCGGTGTGCCGCCCACTCGCCGGTCCAAGTCGCCAGGTCGTGTACCCAGCTCTCGGTGCTCTGCCGGACTTGGCCGACCACTTCGATGCGTTCTCTGACGCGAAGTCGTCCAACACCTCGCGGTCGGTCGCGGTCCATGCGGGAAGCTGCGTCAGCCACTCTTCTGCCTGTTCGGCGCTGTGGCCAATGCCGATCAGCCACTGGACGAGCAATGCGGGCTCGCCCACGGAGCTGCCTTCGTTGCCCACGCCCAATCGACGATCCGTAGGCCGTGCGGAGTCACGATCAAGTTGGCTGGATTGAGGTCGGAGTGGATGAGTATCTCGCCGTCCATCGCAGGGTGTGCGAATCCGAGCCGGGCTGGCGGGGTGAACCCTGACTCGCCGGGCGCGGGAGTCTCCTGGAGTCCCTTGAGTGCGACGGCGAGCAGATCGAGATCCGCACTGCCGGGTGACAGGTCGGGGTGGGGACCGGCGAGATGAAGTTGACCCGGTTGCATGGACATCCATCCATGGCGAGGGCGGTTGCCCTCGGGAGAGGATGTCGAGATGCCGAGAGCATCGAAGTACCCGGCTGAGTTTCGTGCCCACGCGGTGGAGTTGTGGCGCACGTCGGGGAAATCCCAGCGGGCGATTGCGCTGGAGCTGGGCATTACCAACGAGACGTTGCGCAACTGGATCCGCCGGGCCGAGGAAGACGGCGGGGTTCCCAGCGGGCCGGCCGCAGGGGTCAGTGGCAGCGAGCGGGAGGAACTGCGGCGGCTGCGAGCGGAGAACAAGACCCTGCGCCAGGAGCGTGACCTGCTGAAAAAAGCCGCAGCCTTCTTCGCCAGGCAACACGACCAGACCCGGTGAGCACGTTCGCGTTCATCGAGGCGGAGAAGGCCAACTTCCCGATCAGCTTCATGTGCGCCCGGCTGGGTGTTTCGCGGGCTGGCTTCTATGCCTGGCGGGCGCGCCGGCCCAGCACCCGCGACCGCACCGACGCCCGGCGGCTGTCGCTGGTGCGCGCCGTGCACGCGTCCTCGCGCGGCACCTACGGCGCGCCGCGGGTGCATGCCGAACTGCGGGCGGCGCACGCCGTGCGGTGCGGGCGCAAACGCGTCGCCCGACTCATGCGTACCGCCGGGCTGGTCGGGTTGCACCCGCGCCGACGCATCGGGTTGACCCACCGGGACCCGACCGCCACGCCCAGCCCGGACCTGGTTAAACGCAACTTCACCCCGGACCGGCCCAACAAACTGCGGGTCGCAGACATCACGCAGCAACGCACCGGCCAAGGCTGGTTCTACCTGGCCGTGATCGTTGACGCCTACAGCCGCCGGGTCGTGGGCTGGGCCATGGCAGAGCACGTAGGATTCACGCCGCCAGCGTGCCGGAACCAACGGAACCCGACCGGCGAGGACACGCCCAGCCGCCGCGGCCGCGTCCTCAGCCCAGAACTTGACCCGGTCCTCACGCCACGCCACCGTCGGCCGTCCCGGCGAAGGGATCTGACCCCGATACTCCCGAACCTGCTTCTGCCTCGGCCCGTACGCCATCGCTCCACCTCTCCGACAAGGTGTTGCGACGACCGGTTGAATCCGCCCTGGGCTCCCTGATCGGAGTGATGCACCAGCCCGGGTGGGGGTCGACGTGCCGCGATGGCCATGGACAGGGCGTCGAGGACCAGGTCCGTGCGTACGGTCATCACACCCGATCGGATCGCTGCCTTGCCGCCGGCGGTGTCGGGCCGCCATTTGTCGTTCAGCGAACGAGAGGACATCGCTTTGTCGCGGGCGCAAGGCATGGGCGTTCGTGAGATCGCACGCCGGCTCGGCCGGGACCCGTCGACGATCTCGCGGGAGTTGCGGCGCAACGCCTCGACCAGGACGTACCGGTTGGACTACAAGGCCTCGACCGCGCAGTGGCATGCGGCACGTCGAGCCCGCCGGCCGAAGACCGCGAAGCTGCTGGCCAATGAGCGGCTCCGAGAGTACGTCCAGCAACGGCTTGCGGGCGCGATCCGGACAGCGGACGGCCGGCCGGTCACCGGCCCGCAGGGCCCGCAGTGGAAGGGCCGCAACAAACCCCACCGGGCCGATCGGGCATGGACGACCGGGTGGAGCCCGGAGCAGATCTCCCGCCGGCTCAGGGCCGAGTTCCCGGAGGATGAGTCCATGCGCATCAGCCACGAGGCGATCTACCAGGCGCTCTATGTTCAGAGCCGTGGCGCCCTCAAGCGCGAACTCGTCACCTGCTTGCGGACCGGTCGGGCGCTTCGGGTTCCCCGAGCCCGCGCGAAGCAACGCGCATGGGCGCACGTCACCAGCGACACGCTGATCAGTGAACGGCCCGCCGAAGTCGCGGACCGTGCCGTCCCCGGGCACTGGGAAGGGGATCTGATCATCGGGTTGCAGCGCTCCGCGATCGGGACACTGGTCGAGCGGACGACGAGGTTCACGATGCTGATCCACCTGCCACGTGAGGCCGGCTGGGGGGTGATCCCGCGGACAAAGAACGGCCCCGCTCTCGCCGGCTATGGGGCGATCACGATGAGCAAAGCCCTCGCCGAGACGATCACCCAACTGCCCGAGCAACTGCGCAGGTCGCTGACATGGGACCGCGGCAAGGAGCTGTCTGCGCACGCACGATTCACGGTCGAAACCGGCGTCCCGGTGTTCTTCGCCGACCCACACAGCCCCTGGCAACGCGGCACCAACGAGAACACCAACGGGCTGCTGCGGCAGTACTTCCCGAAAGGCACCGACCTATCCCGATGGAGCGCCGACGAGATCAACGCCGTCGCCCACGCCCTCAACAGCCGACCCCGGAAAACCCTCGGCTGGAAGACCCCAGCCGAAGTCCTCGACGAACACCTACGATCGCTCCAGCAACCCGGTGTTGCAACCACCGGTTGAATCCGCCCAGTACACCTCGCTGGCCTTCGGCCGCGCGCTGCGCGCCGCCGGCATCGCCGCCTCAATGGGCACCGTCGGCGACTGCCTCGACAACGCCATGGCCGAAAGCTTCTTCCCCACCCTGCAAACCGAACTACTCGACCGCCACTACTGGGCCACCCGCCGCCAACTGGCTACCGCCGTCTTCGACTACATCGAAACCTTCTACAACCGCCACCGCCGCCACAGCGCTCTGGACTACTACAGCCCAACCGACTACGAGAGGATCACCCTGGTGGCAGCTGCCGCCTAACAAACCCGTGTCCATGCAACCGGGTCAACCTCACCACCAGATGCTTGACATGATCGTCGGCTTACTGCTGGGACTGCAGCGAGACCGCTGCCCTGGCAGAGTGATCGCCATGCCGGACAGCCGTAGCGATTCGAGCGACGTCAACGCCCCCGTCCACATTGAGCCCTACGACGTCGCATGGCCCGAGCGGTTTGTCGAGGAGGCCAGACTGATCGGCCGGACCATCGATCCCTGGATCACTGGCGGCATCCACCATGTCGGCAGCACGGCAGTGCCCGGGCTCGCCGCCAAGCCGGTCATCGACATCATGGTTGGCGTCGCGGACCTGGAGTCGTCGCACCCCTGCATCGAGCTGCTGGAGCCGCTGAGCTACCGCTACTGGCCCTATCTCGCTGAGGTCATGCACTGGTTCTGCAAGCCACGCCCCAGCCACCGGACCCATCACCTACACCTGGTACCGACCGGCTCGCCGCGTTACGTCAACGTCTTGACCTTCCGGGACTACCTACGAGCCCACCCCGACGCCCGTGCCGACTACGAAGCCCTCAAGCGAGACTTGGCAGACCGCTATCCGAACGATCGTGAGGCATACACCGAGGGCAAGACTGACCTGATCGGGAAGCTGACCGAAGCGGCTCGGGCATGGGCCACAACCAGAGACATGAAGATCAGCAAGCCCAGCAGCACAACGTAACCACCGGGCCCGGTCCACCTCGTCAATCGATGCGTCTTCTAGACCGAGCGTCAAGCATGTGGTGGGACGGATTCGGTGCCGGCCCATCCTTGTCGGGCTCCACTTGTTGCGTTACGGATCGGTGTCCAATGTTGGGTGACAGTGCCCGGCCCTGTGCGCGTTTCGGCCTCACAGTAGGTAACTGACGTACCGCCGTCGGCGAAAACATGCGATCACCGGCGCGGGTGGAGATCGGCAACCCAGGCACCCCGCCCCGGCTGCGTGCTCAGCGCTTGACGACGCCGATCACGTTTTCCACCGGCACGGGGCCGTTGTGCGAGGAGTCGTTGGCCGCCTCTCGGTAGTCGCCGAGGAGGTAGAGCTTGCCCGCAGGCACGGTGATGGGCTCGAACGTCGCCGGGTCCCCGAAAGCAAGTGGTTTGACGTAGGGCTCGTCCAGGCCGGTGCCGTTACGGATGATCCGGCCCTGAGCGTCACAGCAGGCGATGGTGTCGCCCGGTACCGCCACCACTCGTAAGATCCGTGAGGCTCCATCGGGGTTCCAGCCGTAGCTGTCCGGTGGATCGAACACCACAATATCGCCCGTGCGCGGCTGGTATTCGCCCGGCTTCACCACGTTAGCGGTGACAACCGACCCCTCCGTGATCGTTGGCTCCATGGTGGGGGAGTTGACCTCGTAGGGCTTGTTCCGGGCATCGTCGCCGAGCGACCCGCAGGCGGTCAGCGACACGACGAGTCCGACCAGGACGACAATCTTCCGCACGCCCGGATCATGCCAGCCCGCTTCGCGCCAATCCATGCCGGCGCTGGAACTGCCGGAACGGGTGCCGCGTCCGTCCGAGCCCGGCTGGCGGGGAACCTAAGCCTGCGGCAGTTGAGCGGTCGGCTTCGCAGGTTATGGCACGGTGCGCGGCCATCACCGTCACGGTCGGTGCCGGTCCAGCAGCCGCACGATGTAACGGATCAAGTGAAGCCAACGTGTAACTCATCATCCGGAGTACGACATCGCCGGCCCATCCTTGGGCGGCCCGAAGCCCGGGCCGATCCGAGGTTGGGGTACTCAGCGCCTGGTCTCGTACCTGGTCAGGACCACGCCGTCAGGGAACGTCCGGGTCTCCACCAGGGTCAGGTTCACCCAGTTGTCCAGGGCCGCAAAGAACGGCGTGCCGCCACCTACCAGGACCGGATGGGTGACGATCGCGTACTCGTCGATCAGCCCGTCCCGCATGGCCACTGCGGCGAGTGTGGCGCCGCCGATATCCATGGGGCCACCGTCCTCGGCCTTGAGCCGGGTGATCTCGGTGACCGCGTCGCCGGTGACCAGGCGGGTGTTCCAGTCGACCGTGCTGGTCGTCGAGGAGAACACCACCTTCGGCATGTCCCGCCAGCGGCGGGCGAACTCGATCTCCGCCGGTGTGGCACCCGGCTGCTGGTCGGCGGTCGGCCAGTGGGAGCTCATCGTCTCCCACAGTTTGCGCCCGTACAGCGCCATGCCTGTCGCCCTCACCCGGTCGGACCACCACTGGAACAGCTCGTCGCTCGGCACACTCCAGCCGAGGTCGTCGCCGGGCGCGGCGATGTAGCCGTCCAGGCTCAGGTTCATGCCGAAGGTCAGTTTTCGCATGGTGTCAGCCTCCCGTGAGTCGGTACTCGGCGTACAGACCAGCACGGCGCGGAAGAATCATCGGTCAGGCCACACCGAGGGTCGGTTCACCACCACGCCAGGACCCCGTAGCGCCAGGACGGCGATACGATCTCCGCACTTATCTCTAGACCAACCGTCAAGCAACACCTGGGACGGATTCGTCAAGCATCAGGTGGGACTCGACATTCGCGATGCCCCCGTTCCTCCGGCGCCACCGGCCACCCGAGCGTCTTGCGCCGGGGCGCGGATCAGGTCGGTCAGGCGGGTCAGGCTGCGCGTCGACAGCGGGATGCTGGCAGGATAGGTCAGCAACGAAGCTCCCGTGCTGGAGGTCGTTCTTGGTCGACTGCTGTCCTACCGGGAGCTTTGTCCTATCTGGATCAGCGACACGCAACCGCACGCCTGGCCAGGCACCCGCAATCACGATGAAGAGGCTCAGTGATGTATCGAATGCGACCCGCCGGCCAGGCTGATCTCGATGCTCTTCTCGCCATCCTCAACGGGGCCGTGAAGTGGCTGCAGCGGCAAGACTTGGACCAGTGGGGTGGACATCCCTGGCACGCCGAGGAGTTGCGTCCCAGCATCGACGCGGGCACGTTGCATCTGGCTGAGACGACCTCCGGCATCCCGGTCGCCACGATGAACCTCGATGAGCAGCCCGACAAGGACTTCTGGAGGCCTGCGGACGATCCTGGTGCGGCCCTCTACCTGCGGCACCTCGCCGTGGAACGGACCCGCAGCGGCCATGGGATCGGCGCGTGGATGATGGATCAGGCCACCGGCCATGCCCGGCACGCCCGCAAGACCTGGCTGCGCCTTGACGCATGGCGCACGAACACCCGACTTCATGGTTACTACCGCCAGCACGGCTTCCAGCACGTCCGCACCGTCGATGTACCCGGCCGCGGCTCCGGCGCACTCTTCCAGCGTTCCACAACCGCCTGACCGCAAGCGACGTCCTTCTCCCACACCGAACCCCTACAGGCGGTGACCAGCACCGCCACGATGAAAAGGGCTCATTGATGTGCGACACGCGTTCGCCAGGTGATCTGCGGCAGCGGTCGCAGGCGCACCGCCTACGGACTACTTGCCGCCGGTGCTTTGCCTGTGCAGTCGCCGCCTACCCTGCAGCCTCCGACTCGTCTTCACGGCCGGGAGCTACGAAATAGGCAAGAAAGGAGCTGCCTGGCTCGACAGCGGTGAGCAGCCTGCGCCACGACCAGAGGTTCGGATGTTCCCAGTGGGTGGCTGCCTCGGCCGGTGCCAGTAGCTCGACCGCCTCGGCCACCTGGTCGCGGCTGAGCCGGAAGACGCCGCTTCTGTTGACGTAGCCACACACCAAAGCCAGGACGGCCGCTGGCAACTTGTGCTCCCCGCCCGGCCCGTTTAGGTACCCGACCGTCAGCCCGCCCGGACCCCTGCGCGCCAGCGTGTACGCGGTCGGCTGCACATACCCGGGGATGCGTGCAGCGAAGCGCTCGTGCGCAGCCCGCAGGTCCTCGTCAGTCGACCAAGCGTCGTTACTAGAAGGAAGCATGGCAGAGAACGATAGCCAGCCGGCGGCCCTGCGCGGCACCCGGTACGCGGTAGGGAAGTCGACCAGTTCGAGCCGGCGGACGTACCAAAACTCACGATCACCGCGCGCGGAAATCGCACCCCCGACTCGGCACGGCGCGTCAACGTCATGCGGCTAAGCGCCATCCAGCGAGTCCTGCCGGCGCGGGCTCGTCAGGCTGCCTCGGCAATCGATCGACTGCTGGGCGAGGAGGGACGGCGTGACCGCTTGGCTGTACAGGTGGCCGTACTCGGAACCGAGATCAGCCGGTGAAGTGCTGGTGGAGCCCAGGGGACTTGAACCCCTAACCCCTGCCTTGCAAAGATCGGGCGCTCGGTCTGCCGGCGTCGCTCACAGTCGCTGACCTGCACGCTCCGTCTGCCGGTGTCGCTCTCCGCTGCCCCTCGTCGATCGTCTTGGCTGTACGGATGGCTGTACTGCGGTTATCCAACCTGTGCGGCGGCTTCCTCCGCGAGGGCCCGCGGCCAGATCGCGATGAAGTCCGCCATCGTCGGATCCCAGGGCCCAACGGATTCAACGAAGGACACCGCCACGAGCTCCCGCGTGCTGGGATCCGGGCTGACCATAGCGGCATCCAGGACCGCAAGATATCGAGCGAGAACGTCGGCTCTCCCGTGCTTCCATGCGTCCAAGGCGAAGGGCACCACTTCACAGCCGAAGAAGACATGCGGGAGGATCTCGTCGTTGTCCCGGATGTGCTCGTTTAAGGCACTGCGCAGCTCCGGGACGACCTCGATCAGCGCCGGCACGACGCCGCCATACGTCAGGTCCGCGGTCCCCACCCGCTAAGTATGACCGCTAGTGACAGGCCAATCGGGCTGGTCGGGAACCTCAGTTTGGAAGAGCGTGCTCAAGCGGTCGTGATGCCCGAAACGCCTGCGGGTGGCGGCCGGCCCGGTTGCGTCCCGTGCCCGCTCGTGCCCGCTGCGCTCCACGGTTACTGGCCCACGGATGGCCCATACCGGCCTTCCGATTAGAAGAAGATTGCGGCTGGCTGGTCGGGTGCCTGTGCCCCTGGGTCAGCCCGTCGTAGTTGTCGGGCGACGTCGGCGTCAGTGGGTGGCCCGAACTCCTGGCGCCGGCCTGAGCCCGGGCGGCCGACGGCGGGGTGGGTGCGCTGATCACCAGGCGCAGGGCGCGTAGTCCTTCAGGAAGCAGCCGTACAGGTCTTCGCCCTGTTCGCCGCGGACGATCGGGTCGTAGACCCGGGCCGCGCCGTCGACCAGGTCCAGCGGGGCGTGGAAGCCGGCGTCCGCCAGCCGCATCTTCGTCGGGTGGGGCCGCTCGTCGGTGATCCAGCCGGTGTCGACGCTGGTCATCAGGATGCCGTCGGCCAGCATTTCCTGGGCGCTGGTCCGGGTCAGCATGTTCAGCGCGGCCTTAGCCATGTTGGTGTGCGGGTGCCCCGGCCCCTTGTAGCCGCGGCCGAACTGGCCCTCCATCGCTGACACGTTCACCACGTACTTGCGGCGGGCGGTCGCTGCGGCCATCGCCGGTCGCAGCCGGCTGACCAGCACGAACGGCGCGGTCACGTTGCACAGCTGCACTTCGAGCAGTTCGATCGGGTTCACCTCGTGCACCCGCTGCACCCAGCTGTTGACGGGGTCGAGGTCCGGCACCAGACCGCCGGCGTCGATGGCGGTGGCTGCCGCGATCCGTTCCGGCGAGGCGGAGCCACTGGTCAGCGCCAGCGCGGTGAGCGCGTGCGGGGTGATCGCCGGTTGCGGCGGGGCGGTCAGGCTGCCCGCCGGGTCGCTCCGGCCGGCCGGTTTGGCGAACGTGATCATCTCCGGCAGCGGGCCGTCCGGCAGGGCCGCCGCCTCCGCGGCGACGAGCTGCGAGTACGCCGCGGGAGTGCGGCGGACGGTCTGCGCCGCGTTGTTGATCAGGATGTCGAGTGGTCCCTGGCCACTGACCGAGTCAGCGAGGGCGATCACCTGGGCGGGGTCGCGCAGGTCGATCCCGACGATCCGCAGGCGGTGCAGCCAGTCCGCGCTGTCGGGCATCGCGGCGAATCGGCGGACCGCGTCGTGCGGAAACCGCGTGGTCACCGTGGTGTGCGCGCCGTCGCGCAGCAGCCGCAGCGCGATGTACATGCCGATCTTCGCCCGGCCGCCGGTGAGCAGCGCGCGCCGGCCGGTCAGGTCGGTGCGGGCGTTCCGGCGCTCCCGGTTGAGCGCGGCGCAGGGCGGGCAGAGCTGATGATAGAAGGCGTCCACCTCGCGGTAGCGCTGCTTGCAGACGTAGCAGCCGCGCGGATTGTGCAGGAAGCCGGCCGTGGTACCGACGGTGGGGGAGGCGAGGGGGATGCCCCGGGTCTCGTCGTCGATCCTGCCAGGGGCGCCGGTGGCGGTGGCCGCCGTCACCGCGCGGTCGGCCGCCGCGATGGCATCCCGCCGTTCCTCGCGTCGCCGCTGCTTGATCACCTTGTAGAGCTTCGCGGTGGCCCGTTGCACCCGCACCACGTCGGGGTGATCGGGAGGAAGGTCCTCCAACGCCTCGAAGACGCTGAGACAGGTCTCCAGCCGGCCGCGGTCAATGCCGCATTGACCGGTTTCGGTAATGTTGTCCGCCGTCATGCCGTCGCTGTCTCGTCCCGTTCCCTGCGCCGGATCTACCCGGCCCACCCCAAGTCCGACCCGGAACTGTACGCACCGCACGGTCTCCGACGCATCCCGCGTCTGTTCAACAGCCCAAAGATCGTGGAGGCCAACCTCGCCCGGTGTACGGAAACTGTGTATAGCCAGCCGCACGAAGCTCGGAGCAGCCATGGGCAGGCCGGCCGCGCCGCCACCGGAGTCGATTCCCGTATGACGGCCACCACGGCCTGCTCCTGTGCCGGCTACTTGCCGACCAGCGCCGCCATTCCGGACTGGCTAGAGTTGTGCGAGCTTCAAGGTCGCGCCGATCGCCATCAGCGGTGGGGTAATGGTTCGTGTCGCCCCTCGGACACGACCCATAACCCCACGGTGCGCGCTGAGATCAGCTGCAACGCGCACCGTTTGCGTTTCAGGGATGGTAGGCGAGCCGGAGTTCGAGTTGCCGGTAGACCTCGGCCTTGTCAGCGGGGTCGGCGTCGCGGAGCACGGCGGCGATGTCGCCGAGTGCGGTCACCAGGGTCGTGATCTCTGCTCGGCTCATCCGGCGTGGGCTGTCGCCCTCGTTTGCGTTCAGATCTGCTTCCGCACGGGCGCGTTCGGCCTGGGTCTGTGCGATCCAGCCGGTGACCACCGCCGGGTCCGCTCCGGCGTCGAGGGCGGCGCGGTAGCGTGCCAGCTTGGTGTCGCGTTCGGTGATGATCGACTGCGCTGCCGTGGCTAAGGCTGGTGAATGATCCAGAGGCTGGGCATCGGCCATCGCGGTGATCGTCTGTTCGATGCGGTGGGGTGCGAAGGCGGAGGCCAGCCAGGCATCGAGCGGGTCGGTGAGCGGGTCCTCCCGCAGGTACACGTTGCGGGGATGTGCAACCTGGTTGGCGAGGACGTACTCCTGCGGAAAGCGGCAGCGGTAGTAGGCGTCGCCGTGGTTGTACTGGCCCTGCATGCGTCGGTCGCAGGCGGCGCAGTAGATCATGCCCCGGAAGCCGTACGGGTTGCGGGTGCGCTGCCTGACGTGTTGTCCACCGGGTCCCTGGCCCCGCCGTTGCAGGATGGCTTGGGCCTGCTCGAAGGTCGCGTCGTCGATGAGTGGCTGGTGGGTGATCTCCTTGGAGATCACCCACCTGTCGCGGGTGTTCCAGCGCATGACGCCGGTGTGGCCCATTGCCACGTCGTCGACGTCGAGCAGCACCTCGTCGGTGCGTTGCTTGTTCCACACCTGCCGGCCGTGTAGCGGGGGTTGGTGAGGATGACGCGGACGGCGCTCTTGGACCAGGCGATGCCGCTGCGGTGCCGGTTGCGGGCGCGGTCGTGCGCTGGTGGGCAGGGCACGTGATTGGCGGTGAGTCCCTCGGCGATGGCGAAGAGGCCGATACCGGCGAGGAACTCGGCGAAGATCTGCCGGACGATCGGCGCGGTCTGCTCGTCCGGGGTGAGGCCCTTGAGGCGCTTGCCGTCGGCGGCCTTGGCAGGGTTGGGGTGGGGTCCGAGGTCGCGGAGGGTGTAGCCATAGGGTGGGCGCCCGCCTAGGTAGCGGCCCTCGAGGAGGGTCTGGGCAGCCATGGCGGTGCGGACGCGAAGCTTGATCCTGTTGCGCTCGCCCTTGCTCATGCCGCCGAAAACGGACATGACAAGTTCGTGCGCCTCATTGTCGGGGTCGATGGGACCGCCGATCTCGGGCACCCAAAGCTCGACGCCGTAGTGGGCGAACAGCGGCACCGTGAGACCGAACTGGTTGCCGTAGAAGGCGCGGTGCGGTTCGCCGACGACGACGGCGGAGAACCCGAGCCGTGGGTCGCGAAGCGCCGCGAGGAGGAGGCTGGCCTGGGTTCGGCGCTGCCACGGGAGGGAGCGGCTCTGGCCGATGTCGAAGTACTCGGTGACGATGCGGCAGTGCCGCTCAGCGGGCCTTCTTCGTCGCCCGCTTGCGCGGCGGCGTCAACAGGTCGGCGATCGCCGCGATCGCGGACGGCACTATGCGGTAGTACGCCCAGACGCCCCGCTTCTCGCGCTCGAGCAGGCCGGCCTCGGTGAGGATCCGAAGGTGATGACTCACGGTCGGCTGGGAGAGACCAAGCGGCGCGGTGAGGTCACTCACGGACGCCTCGCCCTCCGGCGCGGACTGGATCAGACTGAGCAGTCGCAGCCGGGCCGGGTCGGCGAATGCCTTCAGCACTCCCGCGAGCCGCTCGGCATCGGCACGCTTGATCGGCTCGCCAGCAAGAGGCGAGGTAACAGGCATAGCAGTTTTCGCAGCTCCCACGTCTTGCATCGTTCCACCCACACCAGCAATAGGCCGGTGGAACCAGGACCGGGTCACCGTCCGTTCGCAGGTAGGGAGCAGTGTTAACTCGTCCCGGCCGTGTCCGCGCCCGGGACGGGCGAGTGTCTGCGTCGGCCCAGCGTGTCGGGATCTTGGGCCACTCGACATGATGATCGGCGGACGGAGGGAGGTACGAGCATGCCCGGATGTGACGTGGTGGTCGTCGGAGGCGGCCAGGCGGGCTTGGCGGCGCGCTACTACCTACGCTTCGGTTCCGGGCCCGACGGGCGGGCCGGCCAGTTCATCGCGCATCGGCGGCATGCTGAAGGACGACTCTTCCGGCCGCACGATGAAGACCGCCGGTCGCTGCGCCGGAGAAGTGACGATCAGCAGCACCAGCGAAATCACGACGGCTGCCAGGAGCCCGAAGAACGACAAATCACCTAGGGCTTCATCGCCCGCCGAGCCGAACCATTGCCCTACCGGGTAGCCAGCAGACAGGGCCAGGGCAACCGCGAGGACTACCCGGCGGTGCCGGGTCATGGCGGCGAGGGATGCAGACACGCCGGCCAGAGTACGAGTGCCTCACTACAAAGTCTCCAGCCCCAATCGGCCGAGGTGTGCGCGGCGCCGACCGGCTCGGACGGCAGCGTCAGAAGGGCGGCGCTGCTGCCTCGGCGGAGTCGCCGCGTGCGCGGCGGGTGTCGGCGACGCCCACCGCGGCCAGCACGACCAGGGCGCCCGCGGCGGCCAGCAGTGCGGGAACGTGGGGCAGGACCGGTGTCAGGGCGAGCAGGACCAGAATGGCGATCCAGCGTGACGGGGACACCCGGGCGAAGACTTCGTATTCGAGGCGGGCCCGTCCGGCGAGGAACAGTGCGGGTCCACCGATCACCGCCGCGACCCAGGCGGGTCCGGGGTGCCCGCCGGGGTGGTCGATGACCAGTTCGTAGCCGATCGCCGTGGCGGTCAGACCGATCACCATGACGGCGTGGGTGTCGGCGGCGGAGCGGCCGATGGTTGCCGGGTGTCGGGCCTTGGCGACGGCCTCGCCGAGGATCTGCCCGGCCCGCTGGACGTAGATGCGCCACATGGCGATCGTGGTTGCCAGGGCCAGCGCGAAGGCGATGGTGCGGCCGGGTCCGTGCGGGTCCATGCTGTAGGCGAGGCCGGCGACCAGGATCGTCTCGCCGAGAGCGACGAGGAAGAACTGTTGGTAGCGTTCGGCCAGGTGTTCGCCGGCGATGTCCCACTTCGACATGGTGGAGCGGCCCAGCCCGGGCACTGGCCAGCCGAGCCGTACCGCCGCGTACTCGACGGCGAGCGCGCAGGCCCAGCAGATCACTCGTGGGTTGGTCGGCAGCAATGCCCCGCCGATCCAGAGCACGCCGGTGGCGGTGAAGGTGATGGCCATGCGCAGTTTCAGCCGGCGGTTCGGGTGCGGGCCGAGGGCGACGAGCAGGATCAGGGGCCGGGACAGTTGGCCGATCACGTAGGCGATGGCGAACATCAGACCGGTCTGGGTGAAGGCTCGAGGGATCGCCACGCCCATCACCATGCTGGCCACCAGCGCGGTGATCACTATCGTCTGCAGCAAGATGTGGTGCGGGTCGTAGCGGCTGGTGGTCCACGCCGTGCCTTGCCACATGCCCCAGAGTGCGAGCAGCAGCAGAAGTGTCTTCCCGCCGCCGGTGACGGCCGTCCAGGCATGGCTGCCGCCAGGTTCCAGTGCGATGTCCTCGAAGGCGCGCGTGGAGATGCGGGTGAGGGCGAACACGAAGACCAGGTCGAAGAACAACTCCAGGAACGTCGCGCCGCCGTATTCGCCGGACATGGGCTCCAAGCGTCTGGTCGCCTTCGCTGCCACGATCAGCGCGTCGTTCCGTCGATGCAGCTCACAGAGCAGTCCTAGCACCTTCCGCGGGCAACCACGCTGGATTCACGTCCTGCCCGGTACAGGCCGTGCTGCTCGCCGGGACACCCGTGCGGAACGATGCTCGGTTGCGTCCAGCTTTTCGCGCCATCTGGTTCGACGGATCGTGGGTCACGGCGGTGTGTACCTCGCAGTTCGACTGTCGAACCAGTGGATCGACGGCCTGGGGCGCGAGTCGTGCGTGCTGGATCCGGTGGGCGCTGCGCGCAGATGCAGGCAGGATCTTATCGCCGGCTTGCGCGCGAAGCGGCTCACCCCAGGGGCCTGCCTGGCATGTGTCTGCACGCCGAATCCCCGCACCCCACCGATCAGCGCACGCCGCACGGCGGATCCACCGCACCTGGATGGACGAGGCCGAGGCCATTGGCGCCGGCGTTCTGATACGTGCAGGAACTCAGCGTGTGGGCAGTTGCCCCGGGGGCGCCCCACATGAACATTCAAGTGTGACACGTGAACGTTCACGCCAGTTAGACTCCGGGCATGCCTGAACAGCCTCCACGCCCGAACGATCAGCCGCGCTGGCTGACTCCGGCGGAGCTGGAGACATGGCAGCAATTCGCCCTGATGCTGCACAAACTGCCCATCGCCCTGGAAGCGCAGCTGCAGCAGGACGCGGACCTCAGTTACGTCGAGTACTACGTCCTCGCCGGACTGTCCGACCAGCCGGGACACCGCATGCGCATGAGCGACCTGGCCGTCCTCGCCAACGCCGAGCTGTCCCGTCTCTCCCACATGATCAGCAGGCTGGAGCGCCGGGGTTTCGTCCGCCGCGAACCAGACCCCATGAATGGCCGCTACACCCACGCGATCCTGACCGAAGCCGGCTACGCCCATCTCCTCGAGGTCGCCCCGCGACACGTGGCCCGGGTACGCGACCTGGTCTTCGACGTTCTCGACCCCGCCGAGCTGGACAGCCTGCGCACCGCTGCCGAGAAGATCAGCGAGAGGATCGACCGCCGGGAGCGGTAGAACTGCCCCCGCAACGCCACGCCATGATGGGCCTCGATGGGAGCGAGGCCGGGCATCCGGCGTCCCACATGCCATCGCCGCCGTGTCGCGACCCCTGGCGTGGAATCTGCAGAAGCGGTCGCCTCGTAGGGGCACTGACACCGCGGCACCTCTGGTCACCGGCACCGACCGATCCGGAACGGGGCTTCGTCCCTGACAATGTCGCCGGTGAAGCCACCCGCATCAGCAAACAGACTGAGGGCCTGCTCACCCAGACACGTCCGTCGCTGGCACGGGCTCTGCGCCCACGCGTCCAGCACCCGGCCGCGCTGGTGATGCTCCACCAGTTCAGCCAGCGCCGGCCAGTGACCGCCTTGCGCCAAGCGCTGTTCGAGCGGCTATCCCCTCCGTCAGCAGAACCCTCGGCGAGATCGTGGAGATCGTCGTCGAGGGTCTTCAGCCGAAAGAACCGCGGACTGCACTGACTCCGCTGAGCCCCTCACTCAGGGAGCCGTGGATGCGCGGCGTCCCGCCACGCCCCCACGACAGGTTTCGTCAGGGGGACCTGGTGCCTCAGTGGGCGACCACCGGCACCGCCACCTCGTCCTCGGCGCCCTCGCGGCCCGTACGGCCGACGTTGACCAAGGTCAGGACGATCAGCGTGGCGAGCACCAGCATGCCGATGGCGAACCAGATGGCGTTGCTGTAGCCGTGCACCACTCCCTGCAGCTGGACCAGCTGCTGCTGCGGCTTCGTCGCGGCGCTGGCGATGTGGTCCTGGACGTACGAGGTCGTCACGGATGTGGCGATCGTGTTCAGAAGGGCCGTGCCGATCGCGCCGCCCACCTGCTGCGAGGTGTTGACCATCGCGGAGGCGACACCGGCGTCCCGGGGCTCGACGCCCAGAGTGGCCAGGGACATGGCGGGCATGAACGTCATACCCATGCCGAGACCGAGCAGCGCCAGAGCCGGCAGGACGGTCGAGGCGTAGGACGAGCCGATCTCCAGCTGCGCCAGCAGGAACATGCCGGCCGCGGCCACCAGGAAGCCGGAGCCCATCAGGAACCGGGCCGGAACGCGGGTCATCAGACGCGGCCCGATCTGCGTCGAGCCGACCATCATGCCCGCCACCATCGGCAGGAAGCAGAACCCGCTCTTGATCGGCGAGTAGCCCTTCACGACCTGCAGGTAATAGGTCAGGAACAGGAAGGTGCCGAAGATGGCGATGACCGCGATGCCGAGGGAGAGGTAGACGCCGCCGCGGTTGCGGTCGGTGACCACGCGCAGGGGCAGCAGCGGTGCCTTGACCCTGGCCTCGGTGAGGACGAAGGCGAGTAGCAGGACCACCGACGCGCCGAACAGGGAGATGGTCGTGGTGTCGCCCCAGCCGTGGGACTCGGCGTGATTGAAGCCGTAGACCAGCGAGGCCAGGGCCAGGGTGGACAGGACGACGCCGGGGATGTCGAGCGGGGAGCGGTTGCGGCTACCCTCGGGCTCGCGGACGACGAAGTAGGCGCCGGCCGCCGCGACGATCGCGAACGGGATGTTGACGAAGAACGTCCAGCGCCAGTCCAGGTACTCGGTGAGCGCACCGCCGAGGATGAAGCCGACGGCGCTGCCGCCGCCGGCGATCGCGCCGTAGATGCCGAACGCCTTGGCGCGCTCTTTGGCGTCCGTGAACATCACGGCAAGCAGCGAGAGCGCGGCGGGGGCGAGCAGGGCGCCGAAGGCGCCCTGGAGGGCGCGGGCGCCGAACATCATCGTGCCGGTGGTCGCCGCGCCGCCGAGCGCGGAGGCGGCGGCGAAGCCGATCAGGCCTACGACGAAAGCGCGCTTGCGGCCCCACAGGTCGGCCACCCGGCCGCCGAACAGGACCAAGCCGCCGAAGGCCAGGGCGTAGGCCGTGACGACCCACTGCCGGTCGCCGTCGGAGATGCCCAGCTCCTGCTGGGCGGAGGGCAGGGCGATGTTCACGATGGTGGCGTCGAGGACGACGATCAGCTGGGCGAGGGCGATGAAGACGAGCGCTTTCCAGCGCTCGGCGTGCGCGTCGCCGGCAGCCTTGAAGGCTGTTCGAGACATGAGGGTATCCACTTCGGGACTTCGTGAGGAATCGGCTGGCTGAAGGTGCCTGAGGGCGTGCTTCGAAGGGATCACCGCATCCGCGAAGGCCTCCTCCGCGGAGAAGGTCACTTCTTTCGGGCGATACCCGCTCGCGTCGTCAGCACTCTGGGCGGCACTCCGCCTCGAGTGCCTGGTCAGGGCGTGAGGTCGGTGATGCGGACCGGCTGGTCTCGCTGACGGGCCGCCGCGCGGACAGGCATCCGCTGGGCCGACCGTCCTCGATCGGGGAGTTGGCGAAGGCGGCTACCTGGACGGGCCGACTCGGTGGGCGAGTTCTCGGCGGTAGCCACAGCCGGGGGAACTGTGCTCAGGCGGGCCAGTCTTGAAGCACCCACCGTACGCATACGCTTGCGCTTCTCTGGGCTCAGACGTTCGGCAGACAGTGGGCTCGGTGCGGGTCCCGGAACCTGAACCCTGTCCGTTCCGTTCCGGGACACCGCCCGCTCCGCTTGTCGCCGTACCAGCCCGCACGGTGGCGATCCGACCTGCGTGGTGGCTCAGCGGCGACCGGCATCGCGGTTCCGCTGACCGGTGGTCAGGGCTTCGGGCGGCTGAAAGCTGGGATCAACACGGCGGCGACCGCGATGTGCATCAGCGCCAGGATCGTCTTGGTTGCCCCGGTTGCCTCGAAGATGAACAGGGGCAGGAAAGATACCAACAGCACCAACACGGCAAGGACGGTCCACACGGCCGGTGCGCTGCGGGTAAACCGGTCCAGCAGCGCCCGCGCACCCCAGCCGAGCAGGCTGACGGCGAGCGTGAACGTGACGGTGAGCGGCAGGCCAACCGCTGAGGGCGCCTGGCCGTTGCGGGGGTCGACACGCAGCTCGATACCCAGAATCTGGGCGGCCGTCCAGAGCAGCGCGGTGGCCAGGACGGCACCGCCGACCGTGAGAGCGCCGACGCGCAGCCGCGTGGTTGTCGGGGAGACGGACGTGCTAGTCATCAGGGACTCCTTCATCGAACGAGGATGATCTTGCCGCGGGTGCGGCCGGACTGGGCGAGCGGACGGGACGCGGTGATGTCGACCCGGACGGCGCCGGCGTCGACGAGCGCGACCAGTGCGGCGAGGTGACCGGTGTCGTTGCGGGCCACGAAGTGCACCGCGTTGACCGGGGAGCCGGTGGGCACCTCGACCGGGACGGTGACGGACACGACGACGCCACCTGCCTGAGGATGGACGGGTTTCCCGTCGCCTGCCTTGCGGTGGGCGAGGGCGTCAGACCCGGACCGTCTTGAGGGCGCGGGCCCAGGATTCCAGTTGGTCGAACAGGGTGGTCGCGGCGGCGTCGTGCTGCTCTCCCGGCTTGAAGACGGAGAAGTTCTCGAAGTCCGTGAACAGCGAGAACGACAGCTGCTGACGTACATGGGCCAGCTGCAGTTCGCTGGCCACGCCCCGCAGGTGCTCGATGGCCCGAGCGCCGCCGAGAGAACCGTAGGAGACGAAGGCGGCGGCCTTGTTGTTCCACTCGCCGTACAGGTAGTCGATCGCGTTCTTGAGTACGGCGGAGGTGGAGTGGTTGTACTCGGGGGTCACGAAGATGTACCCGTCGAACTCGGCGATCTTGGTCGCCCATGCCTTGGTGTGCTCACCCTGGTACTGACCCATGGACGGCGGAATGGCCTCGTCCAGGTGGGGCAGCGGGAAGTCGGCGAGGTCGACCAGCTCGTACTCGACGCCGGCGCGGGCGCCGGACCGGTCCACCACCCAGTCTGCGACAGCCTTGCCGTTGCGGCCGGGCCGGGTGCTGCCGAGGATGACGGCGATCTTCAGGTCACTCATGCGGTTCTCTCCTTGATGGGCCGGCCGGTGCGAGGCCGATCCGGCGGATGCGCGGCGGGCGCGGATCGTGGCGCTGAGCCACAGGTACCGGCCTGCCATACCCTTCACTTGAATGTTCAAGTCTTACCTTAGAACAGCACACATGAACGTTCAAGTGTGAGCTGCGACTCGTGGACCTTTGAGCCGTTGCTTGGGTGCGAAGTGCCCAACACGTCGGGATTCGGGCAGGCTGAAGGGTTGTACCTGGGCTCACCCAACTGCTGCCGGACAGCTGCTGCCCGGCGGGACTCGCTCGGTCATCACGGCGAGGTCGGCGAAGGGCCACCAGGGGCCGGACGTCAGCATCGGGCAGGCGCCGGGAGGTCGGCAGCGCGGTAGGCCGCCCGGGCGGCGGCTTCGGCGGCTTCTCGGTCCACGGGATCGGTCGCTGTGGCAGCTGTCGTCCAGAGGGCGGCGACGTCGTCGGTGCCGGTCGATTTCCCGCCATGGCAGACGGTGTACTGGTATTCCACCCGCTGGGAGGAGGACAGGCTCACCGAGCGGATGCTGGTCGTGCTGCGCCGCCGGGTTCGTGCAGCGCATGGCCGCGCTGAGGAGCCGTCAGCCGGGATCATCGACTCCCAGAGCATCAAGGGCGCCGACACCGTGCCGCGCACATCCCGAGGCTACGACGCGGGCAAGAAGATGAACGGCCGCAAACGGTTCATCGTCACCGACACCCTCGGGCTGTTGCTAGTCGTGTGCGTCATGGCAGCGGGTGTGCAGGACCGCGACGGAGCCAAGGCCACCCATCTGTCGGCGTACCTGTTCACCCCGGTGCGGTTCGTCTACGCCGACGCGGGCTTCGCCGGCGTGCTGGTCAACTGGTGCCAGCGCATCCTGCGTACGACGCTGGAGGTCGTGCGCAAGGCTCCGGGGCAGAGGGGGGTCAACAGAACGGTCCCCGACTCGAACGTGCTCTCTGGGAAGACCTGCACAAGAGCGCGACCGAAGCCCGGCTCACCGAGACTGGGAACGTGCTCGGTGAGGTGGCGCGCACTCGGCGGCGCCTCCGGCGCTGGCTGCGCCCTCAACGCGTCGCAGTGCCGCTGGCGTTGAAGCCGGGAAGCGCGGCTGCGACCCGAGCCGCTAGGGGTGGCGCTGATCATCGCGCCGTGGAACTACCGGCGGAGTGACCGGCGATCGCTCTCCTGATCCGGCTCGTTGTCCGCCACCGGCTTGCCCAGCCGGGTCACCCAGTCGACGAACTCCGCGTCATGCCTCGGCAGCGGCTCGCCGTCGGCCGGGATGCCCGCGCCGTCCCCGTCGGCCCGGGACTTGTTGCGCCGGAACAGGCCCAGCCGGCCGCTGGCCCGTCCCGTCTCGACGACGGATGCCGGGGCGGCCGGCGCGGCGTCGGTCGTGGGCGGGGGCCCGGCGCGCTGGGCGGTCGCGAGGGCGTCCCAGTTCGCGGCCCGGTTCAGGTTGGGCAGGGGCGGCCGGTGCCGAGGTGGGAGCGCCGGTTCGGGCCACTCGTGCGTGCCGGCCGAGCGGGTCGCCTCGGCGCCCGGAGCGGGCTCGGTCGAGGGCGGCACCCGCCGCGCCGGAACGACCGGCCAGGTCGCCTGAACCCGCGTCCGGTCGGTCTTCGGCGGCTGGTACATCCGGCGGGTCCCCGGGGCGACGAGTGCCCCGTCGGGCGGCATCCCGTCGGGTTCGGTGTTGTCGGCCTCCGCCACCGCCGTCCCGGAGCCGTCCCCGCCGGGTCCCGCGGGAAGGTGGGCCGTCGTCGCGGGGGCCGGTTCCGATGTCTCCGGGGTGTCGTCGACGTCGGCCGGTGTGGCGAGGTCGGCGGGTGCGGCGGGTGCGGCCGCTGCGGCGGTAACGGCCGGTGCGGCGGTCCGCGTCGCGGAGTCGGCCGGTACTGCGCTGGCGTCCCGGTCGCCAGCTGGCGCACCGAAACCCAGCGGTTCCGCTGCGGTAGGGAGCTTCGCTGCGGTCGCGTCGGCGACCGGCCCCGTGCCGGCCAGGTCGACGGGATCCGGCTCGTCGGTCGTACCACCAGCGGCCGGCGTCATGGCCTGCGGCACGGCGGGGCCGGCGGACAGCGGACGGAGGATGTCGGTCGGCTCGACGACCCGCGCTTCGGCGGTGCGCGGCAGGAGCGGCCAGCGGAACAACGCGGCGGCGGCCGAACCGAGCACACCGGCGGCGACGGCGAGCAGCGCACCGTAGTACGGCGTGATCTGGTACCGGTCGACGGCGTCGCCGGGACCGGCGGTCAGGTAGGCGAACGCGACCAGTACCGTGCCGGCCGTGCCGGTCGCGCCGTTGACCAGCGGCGGATGCCCGCGCCAGCGGGCCAGCCCGCCGGTCGCCGCGCCGATGAGCAGGGCCACCGCCGGCAGAATCAGGATCGCCTGCCGGTGTGCCGCGTCGGCGTCGAGCCCGGCCGGCTCCAGCACACCGACCCGTACGGCGGGCAACGGCCCGGCGGTTGCGAGCGACGGGACGACCGAGACGAGCGCCAGCAGCCAGACCACGCCGCCCACCGCCGCCATGTTCCAGCCCAGCGGCGGCTTCACCACTGCGGCGATCGCGGCACCCGCGCCGACCAGCGCGCCGAGGGTCGCGCAGATGGCGACGGCCCAGATCGGGTCCACAGAGAAGCGCTCGGCGGCCTGGACCGGCCGGACGCAGAGCGGCGCCACGACGGTGGCGCCCAGCGCGGCGGCGGCGGCGACGGCCACCAATCTGCCCGTGCTCCCCAGCACCCCGTACCGGCGGGCCAGGCGTGCGGTGACGACGGTGCCGGCTACGGCGGCGTGTGCCGCGAACCAGCCCACCCAGACGAGCTGGGCAGGCCACTGGTTGACGGTGGCGCCGGTGGAGGCGCCGGTGAGCTGGACGATGCCGAAGCCGAACGCGATGCCGAGCTGACCGGCACCGGCGAGCACGCCCATCCCGAGCGCTGTGAGCAACAGGTTACGCCAAGTGCGAAAGACCATGTCCGGCACGTTACGCACCTGGTGCGCCGGTTTCCGCCGGAATGCCGGATTCAACGTCGGACCGCCGTGCCAGCGGTTACTTCAGTTCGACCAGGCGCGCGATCCGCCCACATTGGTGAGCCTGTGGACGGTGCCCGGGTCGCGGTAGACGAGGCTGCCGGTCGGCTCGTCGGCGTCGATGCGGTTGCCGTACACGGTCTGCACCACGTTCTTCGCGCCCTGGATCGCCACCACCAGGTACGGGTGGTCGTGCCGGTGCGGCGGCTGCCGCTCACCCGGCTCCAGCCGGCCGATACGGCCCCGACAAACTGGCTGGGCAACAAGGGATTCGCCGAGAATGCGTAGCCCGTGTGGGGAATTCGTTCGTGTCGATCATCGTGCAACGAACGATTCCCAAGGGCGTAGCTCGGCGCCGGTGGTTACCTGGAGGAGGGACGTCGGTCTTTTCTTCGACTGGCGTGTGGTGTTGTTCGGCGCGTCGGCGTTCGGCCTGGGTTTCGGCGATCCAGCCGGCGACCACGGCCGGGTCGGCGGCCGAGGCGGCCGGCGTAGGTGGCCCGGCTGCCGGCGGTCCAGGTGACGCCCTCGGCCAGTCCGGCGCGGAGCGGGCCACCAGGGCGGTCTGCGTGGCGGCGAGCCCGGTGGCGGCGAGCAGCGCGACGCCGCCGAGCGCGGCGGTCAACCCACGTCTGAGTCGCATGACATACCTCCTCATCAATGCGCCGGACGCTAGCAGTTAACTTTGTTAAATGTGAACGCGCAGTAGTCTGTCAGCACTTGGTTCACGGCGTGAAGCAGGCCGCCGGGGGCGGCCGGGAGAGGATGGCGGCGGACGTGGACGCCAAACGCACCACCGTGCGCGACATGCGTCGTGCCAACCGGTCCGTCCTGCTCACCCGGATCTGGCTGGACGGCCCGCTGAGCCGGCACGAGCTGGGGCAGTCCACTGCGCTGAGCCTGGCCAGCGTGAGCAACCTGGTCGGCGAGATGATCGCCGAGGGCCTGGTCGAGGAGGCCGGCTTGGTCGAGTCCGACGGCGGCCGCCCGCGGGTGCTGCTGCGGGTCGCCCCCGGCTACGGCTACCTGGTCGGCGCCGACGTCGGCGAGACCCGGGTGCAGGTCGAACTCTTCGACCTGGCGATGACCGCCCTCGCCAAGGCGGAGTACCCGATCGCCGCCGCCGAGCCCGACCCCCGGCAGGTCACCGACCACCTGCTGCACGGTCTCACCGCGGTGATCGAGCAGGCCGGCATCGACCCGGCGGCGGTCCTCGGCTTCGGCGTCGCCGTCTCCGGCACCGTCGAGCGCGCCGCCGACGCCGTGGTGCACGCGCAGACCCTCGGCTGGGACGGCGTGCCACTCGGCGCCATGCTGCGCGCCGGCACCGACATCCCGGTGCACATCGACAACGGCGCGAAGACCCTCGGCCAGGCCGAGATGTGGTTCGGCGCCGGCCGGGGCGTCCGGCACGCGGTCGTTGCCCTGGTCGGCTCCGGCGTCGGGGCCTGCGTGGTGGCCGACGGCGTGGGCTACCGCGGCGCGCACAGCAGCGCCGGCGAGTGGGGGCACACCACCATCGTGTACGGGGGCCGTCGCTGCCGCTGCGGCAACCTCGGCTGCCTCGAGGCGTACGTCGGGGCGGAAGGGGTGCTCGACCGGTTCCGCCAGGCCAACCGCGGTCGCCCGGCGACCGGCGGCGACGAGGAGACCGCCTTCGGCGAGCTGCTGCGCGCCACCAGCCGCACCGCCGCCAAGGTGCTCGACGAGACGGTCGGCTACCTCGGCGCCGGGGTGGCGAACCTGGTGAACCTGTTCAACCCCGAGCGGGTGGTGCTGGGCGGCTGGGCCGGCCTGGCCCTGGGCGAGCGCTACCTGCCGCAGATCCGCGAGGTCACCGCGCGGCACGCGCTGCGCCAGCCGTACGCCCAGACCTCGATCGAGCTGTGCCGGCTCGGACCGGACGCGGTCGCGATGGGCGCGGCCACCCTGCCAATGGCCCGGCTGCTGCGCGACGGCGGCGTGCCGCGCGAGCCGGCCGCCCGGGTGATCTTGGCGCCGGCGCGGCCGGCGCGGCGGCCCCGGTCGCGGACCCGCTGAGCCACCGGGCCGGCGGCGGGAGTGCCGCTGGCCCGGCCCCGGCTCAGGACGGGAGGGTCCACTTCTGGTTGGCCCCGCTGGTGCAGCTCCAGATCTGCGTCTTCCATGCCCTCGGCGGGGCAAAGGAGTGGTGGGAAGGCCACCTTCTCACCGACTGGCTGCACTGTCGATATTGCGCAAGCAGCACCTCTGGATGGGTCCGGGCTGCGATACTCGGGCGCTCTGATCAATCGGGCGAGCGTCGGAGCTGCCTCCGGTGCCGGAAGTGTCGTCAGGTGCCCGAGGAACGCTTGTGTGGTACTCGATCGTTTGACGTTCTCTCCGCGATGAAGTACGGAGATTCCTTCCGGCTGCGAGCGTGGTAGCGCGCAACCATCGGCTGGATTTCTGCTTCTTCCCCGCGAGGGCCTGCTGCAGAACGACCGTCGACACCTCACCCAGCCACGCCCTCTCGGGAGTGCGCTTGGCCTGCGTGATGACCCGCTTCGACAGATCCCCGTCCCAGACGTCAGGCAACCCCGCCACCCGGGCCTCCCGCCGCGCGCGCAGCCCGTCGTTGAACACCACCCGAGCACATCCGAACGCCCGCGCCAACGCCTGCTGCTGCACAGGGTCGGGTAGACGCGGTAGTTGTGCCGAAGCTGCACACCGGACAACATGACGATCGGCAACGACACGAGTTTCGCGAGTGCGGTGGACGCCAGTGCGGCCGCCCGGGAGATCCCGCGCGGCCGCCCGAGCGGCCGGGTCAGCGCTCCCCGCGCACCCGCCGGACGGTGTCGCGGTACCACTGCGCGCTGCGCTTCGGCGTACGCCGCTGGGTGTCGTAGTCCACCCGGACGATGCCGAACCGCTTGTCGTAGCCGTACGCCCACTCGAAGTTGTCCAGCAGCGACCAGGCGAAGTAGCCGCGCACGTCCGCGCCGGCCTGCCGGGCCCGGGCCACCGCCCGCAGGTGCTCGGTCAGGTACGCCACCCGGTCGTCATCGGCCACGAACCCGTCGGCGTCCGGCTTGTCGTCGAAGGCCGCCCCGTTCTCGGTGATCACCAGCGGCACGCCCGGGTAGTCCCGGTGCAGCCGGACCAGCAGCTCGGTGAAGGACTCCGGCACGATCTCCCAGTCCATCGCGGTGCGCGGCAGGTCGCGGCGGATCACCCGGCGCACCGGCTTGCCGTCCTCGTCCCGGTCCCGGCCCTGCTCGTCCACCCCGGAGTGGACCTGCCCGAAGTAGAAGTTCACGCCGAGCACGTCGATCGGGGCCGAAATGACCTCCAGGTCGCCCTCCTGCACCGGGACGCGGACCCCCTCGGCGGCCAGGTCGGCCACCACGTCCTCCGGGTAGGAGCCACGGAACACCGGATCGAGGTAGAGCCGGTTGCCCAGCCCGTCGGCGGCCCGGGCGGCGTCCCGGTCGGCCGCGCTGTCGGTGGCCGGGTCGGCGGTGGACAGGTTGACGGTCAGGCCAAGCTCGATCGGGGTGGCCGCCGCCGCACGCAGCCGCTGCACCACCAGCCCGTGCCCGAGCAGCAGGTGGTGCGCCGCGGCGATCCCGTCGCCCAGGTTCCGCCGGCCCGGGGCGTGGTTGCCGTACGCGTACCCGAGCATCGCCGAGCACCACGGCTCGTTCAGCGTGGTCCAGGTCTTCACCCGGTCGCCGAGGGCGCCGAAGACCAGCTCCGCGTAGTCGGCGAACCGGTAGGCGGTGTCCCGGTTCGGCCAGCCGCCCGCGTCCTCCAGCTCCTGCGGCAGGTCCCAGTGGTAGAGCGTCACCCACGGGTCGATTCCGCGGCCGAGCAGCTCGTCCACGAGGCGGTCGTAGAAGGCCAGTCCGGCCGGGTTCGCCGGTCCGCGCCCGCCCGGCTGCACCCGCGGCCAGGCCACCGAGAAGCGGTAGGTGTCCAGGCCCAGGTCGGCGATGAGCGCGACGTCCTGCGGCATCCGGTGGTAGTGGTCGCAGGCCACGTCGCCGTGGTCGCCGTTGGCCACCGCCCCGGGGACGCGGCAGAAGGTGTCCCAGATCGACGGCGTCCGACCGTCCTCGGCCACCGCGCCCTCGATCTGGTACGAGGAGGTGGCCACCCCCCACCGGAACGTCGGCGGGAGGGTGCCGATCGGGTCGGCCTGCCCGGTGGTGGTCGGGCGGGTGAGGTCGATGTCCATGGTTCTCCTCGCGGTAGCGGGTGGTTCGGTCGGACGGAGGGAGGTCAGTGGGGGACCGGCGTGGCGGCGGGGTGCAGCCAGCAGGCGACGGCCCGGCCTGGGTCGCCGCCGGGCGCGCCCAGTGCCGGCACCTTCTTGTCGCACGGGTCGAACGCTTTCGGACAGCGCGGGTGGAACGCGCAGCCCTCCGGCATGGCCCGTAGGTCCGGCGGGGAGCCGGGGATGCCGGTCAGCTCGCGGCGCGGGCCGCGCAGCGCCGGGAAGGAGTGCAGCAACCCCTCGGTGTACGGGTGCAGGGCCCGCCTGTACAGCTGCGCGGCGGGTGCCTCCTCGACGATCCGGCCGCCGTACATGATGGCGATCCGGTCGGAGAACTCGACCAGCAGCGACAGGTCGTGGGTGATGAACAGCACCGCGAAGCCCAGCCGCTCCCGCAGCTCGGCGAGCTGGCCGAGGATCTGCCGCTGCATCACCACGTCCAGCGCGGTGGTCGGCTCGTCCATGATGACCACCTGCGGCTCCAGCGCCAGCGCCATGGCGATCATGACCCGCTGCCGCATCCCGCCGGAGAGCTGGTGCGGGTAGCTGTCCAGCCGGTCGGCGGCGATGCCGACCAGGCGGAGCAGGTCCCGGGCCCGGGCCAGCCGACTCGCCGCCGTGCTCCGCGGCTCGTGCGCCTTGATCACGTCGAGCAGCTGGGTGGAGACCTTGTGCACCGGATTCAGCGAGTTCATCGCGCCCTGGAACACGATCGAGGTCTCCGCCCAGCGGAACTGCCGCAGCTGGGCCGGGCTGAGGGTCAGCACGTCGACCGGCGGGCCGTCGACCGGGTGGTAGACGACCTGGCCGCCGCTGACCACGCCGGGCGGCGGCAGCAGCCTGGTCAGCCCGTACGCCAGGGTGGACTTGCCGCTGCCGCTCTCCCCGGCCAGCCCCAGTACCTCGCCCCGGTGCAGAATCAGGTCGACGTCGCGGACGGCGTGCACCGCCGCGTCGCCGAGCCCGTAGTCGACGCGCAGCCCGCGGATCTCCAGCACCGGATCGCTCATCGCACAACGTCCTCTCGGGTGGTGGCAGCCCGTGGCGTCGGGACGGACGGGGTCGGGGCCAGCACGGGGGTGAAGCCGACCCGCATTCGCACGCTGCGGCCGTCGGCGGTGCGGATCCGGCTCTTGCCGGCGCTGCGCAGCCGGGGGCTGACGAACTCGTCGATGCCGAAGTTGATCAGGGCGAGGGCGGTGCCGAGCAGCGCGATGGCCAGCCCGGCCGGGACGAACCACCACCAGGCGCCCTGCGCGAGGGCCTGCTGGCCCTGGGCCCAGAACAGGATGGTGCCCCAGTTCCAGGACGAGATTGACGAGATGCCGATGAAGGCCAGGGTGATCTCCGACATGACGGCGAAGATGACGGTGCCGACGAAGCCGGACGCGATGATCGCGGTGAGGTTGGGCAGGATCTCGAACAGGATGATGCGCCACGTCCGCTCGCCGGTGGCCCGGGCCGCCTCGACGTAGTCGCGGCGCCGCAGGGACAATGTCTGGGCGCGTAGCACCCGGGCGCCCCACGCCCACGAGGTGCAGCCGATGATGAGCGCGACCAGCGTGTCGCTGGCCTGCTCGACGATCGACGTCACGATGATGATCAGCGGCAGCGCGGGGATGACCAGGAACACGTTGGACAGGGCCGACAGGCCCTCGTCGGCCGCGCCGCCGATGTAGCCGGCGGTCACGCCGATGAGGATGGACAGGATCGTCGCCAGCACGCCGGCGACCAGTCCCACCACGATGACGCTGCGCGCGCCGACCAGGATCTGGCTGAAGATGTCCTGACCGAGGTGAGTGGTGCCGAACCAGTGCCGCAGCGACGGCGCCTGGAGCACGTCGCCGCTGCGCGCGTCCGGGTTGTACGGCGCCACCCACGGCCCGATCACCGCGAAGAGGCAGTAGATGCCCAGGATGACAAGCCCGGTGGCGGCCTTGGCATTGGCGATGAACCGGAAGCGGCGCCGCTTCGCCCGGCCCGGCGCGGCCGACGGCTGGGCCATCGCCCCCTGACCGGGGATGACCTGCTCGATGCTCGACGGTGAGATTGTCATCGCTCAGCTCTTTCGGGTCCGCGGGTCGAGAAGCAGGTACGCGACATCGGCGAGCAGGTTCGCCACCAGCACGGAGATCGTGATGATCAGGAAGATCCCCTGCATCAGCGGGTAGTCCTTGGCGCCCACCGCCTGAAAGAGCTGGTAGCCGAGGCCCGGGTAGGAGAAGACGATCTCCACCAGCAGCGTGCCGCCGACGATGAACCCGAGCGACAGGGCGAAGCCCGAGACGTTGGGCAGCAGCGCGTTGCGGGCGGCGTAGCTGAGGGCCACCCGACGCTCCGACAGCCCCTTCGCGTGGGCGACCGTGATGTAGTCCTCCGACGAGACGGTGACCATCATGTTGCGCATGCTGAGGATCCATCCGCTCATCGAGGAAACCAGGATGGTGGCGGCAGGCAGGATGCTGTGCTGGATCGCGCTCGGGATGAAGTACTGGTCGAACGCCGGCACGAGACCCGGCTCGTAGCCGCCGGAGGACGGGAAGAAGCTCCCCGGGCCGGCGAACAGGGCGATGGCGACGAGGCCCAACCAGAAGTACGGGATCGAGGACAGGAACGTCGTGGCCGGCAGCAGCCCGTCGACCCACGAGCCGCGCCGCCAGCCGGCGCCGACGCCGAGCGCGGTGCCGAGCAGGAAACTGATGATCGTGGTGATGCCGACCAGGCCGACGGTCCACGGCAGGCTGTCGCCGATCACCGTCGACACCGGCGCCGGGAAGAAGGTGAAGGACAGCCCCAGGTCACCGTGGAGGAGTTGCCCCCAGTAGTCGAGGTACTGCTCCCAGACGTTCTCGTTCTCGTCCAGCCCGAACAGCACGCGCAACGACTGGATGGCGTCGGCGCTGATCCGGCCCTGGTTGCGCGAGATGAGGGACTGGACCGGGTCGCCCGGGACCATCCGCGGAATGAAGAAGTTGAGCGTGATCGCCGCCCACGCCGTGAACAGGTAGAAGGCCGTGCGCTGTAGGAGGAATCTCATCGTGTCTCCCCCAGGGTGGCGATGTCGTCCCGCTTGACCGCCGCCGGGGGCGGTGGCACGGTCGGGTCGGCGTCGGGCGCGGCGGAGCCGGGGGTGTCGGCGGCGACGGTGGCCGGGTCGTAGAGCCAGCAGGCCGCCCAGTGGCCGGGCCGATCGCCGATGCTCAGCCGCGGCGGCAGGTCGGCCGTGCAGCGCCGCATGGCGTGCGGGCACCGGGGGTGGAACCGGCAGCCGGCGGGCGGGGTTATCAGGCTCGGCGGCTCGCCCTGACCGCGGTCCTCCCCGGCGGCCGCGTCGACGCCGGCGCCGTCGCCGGTGATGCGCTCGGGGTCCGGCGCCGAATCGGTGAGCAGCCGGGTGTACGGGTGGGCCGGGTTCTGGGTGACGGTCTCACTGTCGCCGCCCTCGACCATGCGGCCGGCGTACATCACGATCGTCTCGTCGGCGAAGTAGCGGGCCGAGGCGATGTCGTGCGTGATGTAGAGGATGGCAATGTTGAGCCGCTGCTTGAGGTCCTGCAGCAGGTTGAGCACGCCGAGGCGGATCGAGACGTCGAGCATGGAGACCGGCTCGTCGGCGAGGAGCACCTCCGGGTCGGCGCCGAGCGCCCGGGCGATGGCGACCCGCTGCCGCTGGCCGCCGGAGAGCTCGTGCGGGAAGGCGTCCAGGTAGCGCTCGGGCGGGGTGAGGCTGACCCGGGTGAGCAGCTTGCCGAGGGCCGCCTCCAGGTCCTCGGCGCTGCGCCCGGCGTTGCCGTGGATCCGCAGCGATCGGGTGAGGTGGTAGCGGACGGTGTGCACCGGGTTCAACGACGCGAACGGGTCCTGCAGGATCAGCTGGACCCGCCGCACGTACGACCGGAACGGACGACCGCCGCGCACCCTGGTCGACGTGCCGTGCAGGCGGAGGTCGCCGGCGGTGCGGGGGTAGAGCTGGGCCAGTAGCCGGGCCACGGTGGACTTGCCGGAGCCGGACTCCCCGACCAGCGCGGTCACCCGGCCGCGACGCAGCGCGAACGATACGTCGTCGACGGCGTGCACGACTGCCGGCGTCCGGGAGAAGAGGTCACGCAGCCGCCTGCGGACGGGGAAGTGCTTGGTCAGGCCGACGGCCTCCAGCACCACCTCGTCGGCCGGCGCCGCCGCGCTCTCGCTCAACGTCATGCCGAGTTCCTGTCTGGGATCGCGAGGTCACGAACATCTGGTGCCGCCTCCCCGGCTGGCCGGGGCCGACCGGGGAGGCGGTGCCGGGGGTCAGCTACCGGCGGGCTTCAGGTGCAGGACCACGTCCAGCGCGTTGGGCTGCGTGGGCTGCATGGCGCCGTACGGGTCCGAGTCGTCGGGCCAGCCGGTCCAGTTCTTCGTGCTGTACGCGCCGCCGATGTTGTCCGCGCCGACCGGGATCATCGGCATCTGGTCGACGAAGACCTTCTGCAGCGTGCTCATCGCGGCGGTGCGGGCCGCCTCGTCGGTGGCGTTCGCGTAGGCGACCAGTGCGTCGGTCGCCTGCTTGTTGTTGAAGCGGCCGAAGTTGCCCGCCGGGGAGGCGGTGCCGATCGGCTTGAGCTGCCGGCCGTCCATGATCGTCCGGTAGATGTCGTACGGCGTGGCGCCGCCCTCGGTCCACCGGAAGGTCGCCTCGAAGTTGCCCTGCTCGACGTTGCGGAACCAGGCGTCCTGGTTGGCCTTGTCGACCGTCGCGGCGATGCCGATCTTCGACAGGTTGTCCTTCACGATCTCGAGGCTGGTCTGGTAGTCGGACCACCCGGCCGGGTCGGTCAGCTTGATCGTGACGGCCTTGCCGGTCTTGTCCTTGAGGGTGTTGCCGTCGAGCTTGTAGCCGGCGCCGGTGAGCAGCGCCTTGGCGCCGTCGACGTCGACCTTGTGCTCCTGGCCCTTGAACTCCGAGGCGATGAACGCGTCACCGGCCGGGCTGGGCAGGCCGGTCACGCTCTTCACCAGCGGGTGGAAGTACCCGGCCTCGGCCGTGGTGAAGATGTCCTGGCGGTCGATGACCATGTTCATGGCCCGGCGCAGCGTCGGGTCGTCGAACGGCTTCTTCGTGGTGTTGAGGTAGAGGCCGTGGATGCCCAGGATCGCGGGCGCCCACATCTTGTGGTGCTCCTGGTCCTTGGCCACGAAGACGGTCTGGTAGTTGGGGATGAAGACGAAGCTCCACTCCGACTCGCCGTTGGCCAGCGCGGTGGTCTGCGCGCTGTTGTCGGTGTACGACGTGAAGCGCAACTCCTTGACCTTCGGCAGGTCCTGCCAGTAGCCGCTGTCGCGCACCGTCAGGGTCGTGCTGGCCGGGGTGAACGACTTCAGGGTGTACGGGCCGCTGCCGACCGGCTGCTTGACGGCGTCGGTCGTCGGGTCGCTGATCTTCTCCCAGAGGTGCTTGGGCACGATCGGCACCCGCCACAGCACCTTCTGCTGGTTGACGAACTGTGGGCTGGCCATCTTGATGGTGACCTCGTTGCCGCTGGCGGTCGCGTCCGTGTAGGGCACGCCCTGGTCGTTGAGCGCCGGGTACTTCTTGACCAGGTTGTAGGTGAAGGCGACGTCCTCGGCGGTGACCTTCTGCCCGTCCGACCAGGTGGCGTTGTCGCGGATGGTGACCTTGACCGAGGTGTAGTCCGACGACCACTCGGCCTTGGTCGCCAGCCACGGCTTGAACGGGTCGGCCGGCTTCACCGGGTTCCACATCATCAGCGGCTCGAAGATCTGCCAGCGGTAGCCCAGCGAGGCTGCGGCGGACGTGGTGAGGAACGGGTTGTTGTTCTCGGCCTGCGGGCCGTTCGGCATGCCGACGTTCAGCACCGTGGCCGCCTGGCCGTTCTTCTTGTTCGCGTTCGGGCTGTCGCCGCACGCGGCGACGCCGGTGGCCATCGCGCCGGCCAGCGCGACGGCGAGGAACTGCCTTCTTCTCATGGAGGTCTCCCTCGGTGCTCCCGCAATCCTCGAGCGGGATGTGGTGGATGGAGGGTGTGCGGTGTTGCCACCGGTGGGCGCGGTGCTCCCGCCGGTGTGGGTGGTGGATACAGCGGTGGAGAGGTCAGGTGGTGCCGGTCGAGGCGCGGACGGTGAAGCTGGTGGGAATGACGGTCGGGGTGTCGGGTAGCGGCGTGCCGGCGAGGTGGGCGATGAGGGTGCGGGCGGCGGCCGCCCCCATCTCCCGCAACGGCTGGCGGACCGAGCTCAGCGGTGGGTGGGTGTGCCCGGCCAGGGGCAGGTCGTCGAAGCCGACCACCGCCACGTCGTCCGGGACCCGCCGGCCGGCGTCGCGCAGCGCCTGGAGCGCCCCGGCGGCGGAGAGGTCGTTGTGCGCGAAGACGGCGTCGAACGGCACGCCGTCGGCGAGCAGGCGTTCCACCGCGACCCGCCCGCACTCGAAGGTGAAGTCGCCCTCCACGACGAGGGCGGGGTCGATGGGCAGGCCGGCGTCGGCGTAGCCATCCGCGAAGCCGGCCAGCCGCTCCCGGGTGCAGCCGAAGCGGCTCAGGCCGGTGACGACCAGCGGCCGCTTCCGCCCGTGCGCCAGCAGGTGCGCCGCCGCGGCTCGCGCGCCGGACTCGTTGGTGGTGCGCACCGACGGAAAGCCGGGCTGGTGGCCGCGGTCGTCGATGAGGATGACCGGCAGGCCGCGCTCGTGCAGCTCGGTGATGTAGTCGAGGGTGCCCTCCGGCTCGACCACGAGCAGGCCGTCGAAGGACTTCGCGGAGACCTGGGAGGCGAACCGCCGCATCGACTCGTCGCCCTGGGTGCAGGTGAACAGCAGCATGCCATACCCCTCGGCCTCGACCACGTCGGCCGCGCCCTGGAGCACCTCGCCCATCCAGGGCCAGGTCAGGGCGGGCACCAGCATGCCGACCACCCGGGTACGCCCGCGGGCCAGGCCGACCGCGCGGGCGCTCGGCACGTACCCGAGGGCGTTGATGACCGCGCGGACCCGGTCGGCGGTGCGGACGTGCACCTCGCCCTTGCCGTTGAGTACCCGGGAGACCGTCGTCTTGCTCACCCCGGCGCGGGTGGCGACGTCGGCGATGGTGATCGGCACGTGACGCTCCCGGGTCGAAGGGGTGAGGCGTTGTTTCGGAACCGGTTGCGGAAGCGGTTCCGTCGCAGTCAACCGAAGTGGCGGAGGTCACGTCAATAACGGGCGGGTAACGAAACATGGCTAAGTTCGAAACCTGAAAAAACTGCCTCGGGGCAGCGCGGCCGATCCAGGGTGTGACCAGCGTCGATGCGAGGAAACCGGGTCGTCCGCGGGGCGTGCCGGCGCCTACCGTGATCCGATGACCGAACCGGCCGGCCTGGACCGGCTCGCCGCCTTCGCCGCCGCCTGACGTCCGCCAGGCGGGTCAGGCGGGCCGGGCGCGGGCGTAGACGTCGCCCGAGTTGGCCTCGTGGGGCAGCGCCCGCAGGTACGCCGCCACCTCGCCGGCCGGCCGCCACCCATCAAGGGCGAACGCCATCTTGTCGCCGAGCGCCACGGTGAACCTGGTGAAGCCCAGCCGGGTGAGCCGGTCCAGGCAGTGCGCGGCCAGGTCCCGTTCGATGGTGGTGAACTCGAAGGACAGTGCCGGCAGGGGGAGGCTCAACCCGGCAAGCACGGCGTGCTCGAACCCCTCCACGTCGATCTTCACGAAGCCCGGCACGCCGTGCGCCGCGACCAGGGTGTCGAGTGTGGTTCCGGCTACCTCGATCTCGACGTCCCAGATCTCGTCCTCCCAGCCGCCGGCCCCCTCGGCGGCCCGCAGGAAACCCGCCGACGCCGTGGAGATCGTCGGGTTCGCCGAGTTGACGTGCAGCCGCACCGGCTCGGTACACGCCCCGCGGGTGGACCTCGATCTAGTCACCGGCTGCCAGAACCAGAGCAGCAGGCCAACAACGGCTAAACGGGTCTGTCAAACGAACGGTGTAACTCGGGTTGTTGACGGCTACTTTCGGCCTGCGGACAGGCGTCCTTCGAAGGCGATGTCGAAGGCGTTGAGGGCGGGTTTCCAGCGCATGGTCCACCGCCGGCGGCCCTGCCCGGTGGGGTCGAGGCTCATCACCGCGAGGTAGACACATTTCAGCGCGGCGGCCTCGTTGGGGAAGTGGCCGCGGGCTCGCACGGCCCGGCGGATGCGGGCGTTGACCGACTCGATGGCGTTGGTGGAGCAGACGACGGTGCGGATCTCTGCGTCGAAGGCCAGGAACGGCACGAACTCCGCCCACGCCTGCTCCCACAACCGGACGATCGCCGGATACTTCCCGCCCCAGGCCTCGGTGAACTCGGCGAAGCGGGCTCGGGCGGCGGCTTCAGTGGGCGCGGTGTAGACCGGTCGCAATGCTTTGGCGATGGCATCCCAGTGCTGCCGGCCGGCATACCGGAAGCTGGCGCGCAGCAGGTGGATCACACAGGTTTGCACCACCGCTTCGGGCCACACCTCACCGATCGCGTCGGGCAAACCCTTGAGCCCGTCGCAGACCACCATGCAGGCGTCGGCGACGCCGCGATTCTTCAGCTCGGTGAGGACCTGCAGCCAGAACTTGGCGCCTGCACCAGAACGGGATGATGACCGGGCAGGCGGTCTTCGCGGCGCTGGGCTGGGCGGCCGCCCACGTGCTGCCGGCGCACCGCGCGGTGGCGCTGCTGGCGGGCCTGTCGCTGGCCACGACGCTGCTGCTCACCCGGGGGCTGCGGCACGCGTGGCTGACGCCGCCGCCGACGGGCCGTCCCGGGCGGAGACCAGACTGCCCCACGCCATCCACTGCTCCGGGTGCGCGCCGATCCACCGTTCGAACTGACTTCCGATAGCGCGCAGGGCGCCGTCCGGGTCGTCGGGCAACGGCGAGCTGGTCCCGATGACGAGATGCCCGCCGCTTCCGGGGGCGGCGACCGCCCGGACCTCGATCCGGCGCCTGGTGGCCATGCTCAGCAGCCCGAAGGGTACGGCCAACCGGCCGTTCAGGAACGGCAGTGTGCGGACTTGCCGGGTGCCCGGATAGCTGGTGTCGACATTGGCCACGATGATGGCGTCCGAGTCCAGCCATCGCCGGATGTCGCCCGCACTCAACGTGGTGAGCAGAAGCGGGCGACCCCGTAGGCGGTCACGATACAGGTCCAGCACCGCGGGATTCCGATCGTGCACCAGGGGGTACGCCGGTCGGCCGGTCGCCTGCTCCACGAGCAGCGGCACCAGCAGGCTGTACCCGAGTTGCATCGTGACGACGAGCCGTGTCGACTCGCCGAGGGCCTCGGCCGCGCGCACGGCGTCCGGCCAGTTCACGATGGCGTCGTGGCCGCCGCTGAGGACGTCGTGCAGGTGGAGGAAGTAGTCCGCCAGCCAGCCGACGAGGCCGGCGATCGGGTCGCCGGGTCCGTGCCAGTACGGGACGTACTTGTGCGCGTGGCACCGCAGGAAGGTCCGCAGGTCGTCCCCGATGACATCGACCAGGACCCGCAGGGCGTGCAGGCGGCGTTCGTCGGGGGAGGCCGTCGGCGGCGGTGTGGCGGCCAGTGCCGCCAGTATGGCGGCGTCCCAGTTGGACCCGACGACGCTGATGGTCATCCGAGCCCACTCGCCGTGGGCGCCACGCAGCCGTCGACGGCACGGCGGTAGTAGTCGCGGAGCCGCGAGCGGGGGCGGCTCACGTCGGCCAGGATGCGCGGGAAGAGTTCGAGTCGGGTGGCGCATTCGAGATCATCAACCGACCTCAGCGAGCCATTGCGGATCAGCGCCCGGGCCGGGCAGGTGCCCGCACAGTGGTGCAGCCAGGCGCAGGAGGCACAGGGCGCCTCGGTGAGCAGCCACCGTTCGCGATCCCGCAGGTCGCGCGCTGAGCCGGTGGCACGGCCGGCGGCGACGAGGCTCTCGCCCTCGGCCACCGCGGGCGTCGCCTCGGGCGCCGGCGCGCTTCGGCCGCCACCGACGGCGACCAGGGGCAGCGAGCGGCGCTGCCGCGGAGCTGTCTGGTCTCCGGACAGCAGTTGGAACACGGGGTGGTTGCTGCTGTCGCAGGCCCGCACCCCACCCGTCGCGTCGAGGACGAGCAGGTCCTCGGCGGCGCCGCAGGGCATCTTCATGCACATGTTGGTGCGGTGCAGCGACACCAGCGGTTCGATCAGCTGGACGAGATTGACGATCAGCGGCTCCTCCTCGGCGCCGTCGAGCAGCGCGTCGAGCCGCGTGGCGAGGAAGTCGATGAAGACCCGGTGGAACTCCGCGCTCTCACGATGATCACTCGCCCGGCCCTCCGCCTCGGCCGGCAGGAGCTTCCAGCTCCGTACGCCGAGCTCGCGGAAGTACCGCCAGGTGGCGTCGAGTTCCTCCCGAGTGGTGTCATGGCTCACCACGCTGATGTAGCCGACCTCGTTGCGCATGAAGTCGGGGAAGACGCGGAAGTTCTCCGTGATCCGGTCGAACGTCGAGCGGCCGGCGTGGTCGACGCGGTAGCGGTCGTTGACCGGGCGGGGCCCGTCGAGGGAGACGCCGACGGTGAACCGGTGCGCGCGGAAGAACTCGACGGCGTCGCGGGTGAGGTGCAGGCCGTTGGTCTGGATGCTGAACCGGACCGATCCACCCGTCCGCGCCGCCCGATCGGTGGCGAACGCGACGAGCTCCCGGATCTGCGTGAACCGCAACATCGGCTCGCCGCCGTGAAACATGAGGGTCAGCAGCCTGCCCGGGAGCAGGCATTCGGTGATGAGGCGGCGGGCGAGGTCCGTGCTCATCCGGGCCGGCCAGCGCCGTTCGTCGTAGTCGTAGCAGTATCCACAGGCCATGTCGCAGGCGCCGGTGAGTTTGAGCAGCAGCGACGTGGGCGGCCCGGCCGGGTCGGCATCGCCTGCGGCCGGCACTGCCCGCATTCCGCTGCGACCGCCGATGAAGAGCAGGCCGCTGTCGTAGAGTGCCCGCACGACGTCGGCCACCTGCGGGAACTCCGACCAGTCCACCAGCGTGCCGACCTCGGCGCCGTCGAGCAGCGGCAGCAACGCGTCGACCGAGGAGGGCACGCGCAGCCAGCCGGGCCGGCCGTGCGGCAGCAGCAACAGGTCGGTGCCCTCGGCGGGCATCCGGTGGTGGCGGGCGACTTGGATCAGGTCGGCCCGGTCGAGCCCCTGCCAGTCGCCCAACGGCGCGACGGTGTACCTCATCGTGCGCCCGTCAGCAGCATGTGGCCTTCTCCCACATGAGGCCTCCGTCCGGCAGGCCGGCCCGGCCGACCCTGCTGACCTCGAACCGGCCGTACTGGTCGACGTTGAACCCCTTCTCGGTCAGGTATCTGTGCACCAGCGGGCTCACTCGTGAGGTGAAGGGCACGTCAGGTCCGCCCAGCCGATCGACGCTCCGCGCCGCGACGTCGGCCAGGTCGACGCCGTACGCCCGCAGGTACGCCTGCGCCGCCGGGGGAAGCGTGCAGTCGCCGAAGAGCGCCTCGCTGATGTCGGCCGTCAGCTCGGCCGAGTCCGCGACGACGTCCGTGACCGCGTCCGGCACCAGCAGGTTGACCTCGAGCCGATCCGGCGGTTTCGGCTTGCTCGCGTACGCGTCGTAGTCGAACGCGACCATGACCGCCCCGCCGGCGGCGAGATCGATGCCGTGCCGCTTGCAGACCGTCATGAGCTTCTCGCTCGGGACGAACTCGAGCGCACCGGCTGTGGGACACACGCCGAGGCGCGCCGGCAGGCAGAGCGCTGCCAGGCTGTTGAGGTCCACGCCGGCTCTGGCGAGCTCTTCACGCAGCTCGGGGCGGACCTGATCGGAGCCGAAGAGGAAGTCGACCATCGCCTGTTCGAACCGTGCGCGATCCTGGTCGGCGACGGCGACGGGCACCAGTACCTCGATCTGGATGACGTTGGTCGTCCCAGCATCCGTCGTGGTCATCTCTACACCCTTTCCAGATGGTTGCTGTGCGGGTATTCGCTCCTCGGAGCACCGAGGTGAGGGAGATCGATCAGGGTGGCCACCACGTCGGTGACGGGCGGCGGCGTTCCGTCGGGGCAGTCCAGCACGTGCATGCCGGCCCGGCGGAGGCTCCGCACGTTGCGCTGCACTTGACAGTTCGTCCACATGCGACGGTGCATGGCGGGTACGACGAGGGTGGGAATGCCGGTGGCACACAGCATCGTCACGGCGGCTAGGTCGTTGGCCATGCCCGTGGCCATCCGGGCCACGAAGCCCGCTGAGGCCGGGTACACCAGCACCCGTTTCGTCACGTCGGTGAGCCATACGTGCAGGGGTTCGAGGTGCCCACCGGCGGAGTCGTCACCAAGGACCGGGCACCCGCCGAGATGCCGTACGGCGGTCGGCGCGACGAACCGACGAGCCGCCGCCGTGAGGACGACGACGACCGGTCCGGGCTGAGCCCGGCCGAGTTCGTACGCCAGCCCGCCCAGATTCGCCGCGGCGACCGACCCCGAACCGACGACCAGGGTCAGTCCTTCGGCGTTGGCACGCTCGGCCATGGCCGGCTCGATGTCCATGGGCGCTCCTAGCGTGTCGACAGGGCGCGTGCTGTCCACCGGAGGTAGGAGCAAGTCAGTCTTACCAGGGGATTGAAGCACGGAAAGCGGCGATACGGACCCCAGGGATAATACCAGACATTCGTGACGCCGAGGTACCGCTCTGCTCCGCCCGCCACGAACCACCCGTTCCGGCCGTTTCCGCACGTCAACGCACATCCCGTCGGTAGCATGAGATGACCCCGGAGGGGGTCCGCGATGGCTCCGGAGGAGACCTCGCCTCTCACATTGATCGACACCGCCCTCGGGGCGGATTCCCGCGTCGTTGCGGTGTCCCGATTGCCAGTGGAGGGAAAGTGACCGCGCAGGAAAGCGAAGAAGCGCCGTTCGGCCGGGTGCGTGCCATCGGGAGCGCCGTGGGCAGGGACCTGCGGGAGCGGCTAGAGGAGATCGACTCCGAACTGCTGGTGGTGGTGGCCAGCGGCAATCCGGACGCGGCGAGGGCTCTGTCCGCCGCGCATGCCGAGTCGTCGATACCCGCGTCGGACCTGGCGGTTCTGGCGGGCTGGAACCAGTCGAGTTGGAACAACGCCTTCACCGACGGCGGCACCTGGACCAACACCTGGGGCCAGTCTCCCCCTCCGCAATAGGGCGACGGCCAACCCCGAACGAAAGGACCCGCATGGTTCTCGGCATGCCGTCCGTCAGGCCCTCGTTGGTGATCCTCCAGCCGACCGCCCGGTGCAACTTGAACTGCAGCTACTGCTACCTCCCGGATCGACGGGACCGGGGGCTCATGAGCGATGAGGTGCTGGACGCCGCCGCCTCGTTCGTGTTCGCGTGCGACCTCTCAGGCGACGGGATCGAGTTTCTGTGGCATGCCGGGGAACCGCTGGCCGCAGGATTGGCCTTCTACGAGCGGGCCTTCGCCTTGATCGCAGAACGTGCCCCGGCGGGGTTGCGGGTGCGACACATCCTCCAGATGAACGGCACACTCCTGAACCAGGCCTGGTGTGACCTCTTCGTGAGGTACCAGGTGGAAACGGGCCTGAGCGTGGACGGCCCGGCGGAGATCCATGACGCGAACCGGAGAACCTGGTCCGGTCGGGCGACCCACGCCAAGGTCATGAAGAGCTACCACCTGCTCCGTCGGAACGGGCTGTCACCCGGGGCGCTGTCCGTCCTGACGTCCGAGTCGCTCAGATGGCCCGACCGGATGTACGAGTTCTTTCGGGACGCGGGATTTCGCTCCGTCGGCTTCAACGTGGAGGAGTCCGAGGGCGTGTACCGCCACTCACGACTCCGGGACATGGACGCGGACCAGATCCGGGCGTCCTATGACTCGTTCATGCGGAGGATGTGGCAGCGATGGCGGGCCGACGGCTCGGAGATGATCATACGAGAGTTCCACGAGATGCTGGGCGGCATCATGCGGGTGCGGCAGGAAGCCGAGTGCGTCCGTGAACCGCTGGAAGCCGTTCCGTTCTCGATCCTCACGATCCGTCGCGACGGGCAGCTGAGTACCTTCTCGCCGGAACTGGCATCGACGCCGAGCGGGGAGTACGGGAACTTCATCGTGGGCAACGTCCTCGTCGACACGCCTTCTGAGGTGGCGCGGGGCGCGGAGTTCGGGCGACTGCGACGTGACGTGGCGATCGGGCAGGATCGTTGCCGAAGCGGCTGCGAATACTACGCGCTGTGTGGCGGCGGGTTCCAGTCGAACCGGTTCACCGAGCACGGGAGCTTCCACGCCACGGAGACGCTGACCTGCCGGCTCCACCGGCAGACGCTGGCCGACGTCGTCGTCGGCGAGCTGGCGTCGGAGAGCCGCCGGCTCCGATCGGGCAAAGTGGAGCTGACCACCGGCGCCGGCGACAACTAGGATGTCGATGAGTCCTGCCGTGCCGCGCGTGGAGCCACGGACCGTGGTTGTCCAGCCGACCGCGCTCTGCAATCTCGACTGCGCCTATTGCTACGTACCGGACCGCCGCGACCGGACCGTGATGACCGCCGACGTCCTCGACGCGAGTGCGGAATTCATCTTCGGATGTCACCTTCCGCCCGGTGAGATCGAGTTCCACTGGCATGCGGGTGAACCGCTGGCGGCCGGTCTCGCGTTCTACGAGCGGGCGTTCGCCGTGCTCGCCGAACGCGCTCCACCCCACGTGCGGTTGCGTCACACCATCCAGACCAACGGCACGCTCCTCACCCGCAGGTGGTGCGAACTCCTGGCCGAGTACCGGGTCCAGGTCGGGCTCAGCGTCGACGGCCCCGCCGACCTCCACGACCGGAGCCGACGAACCCTGTCGGGCAGAGGAACTCACGCCCGGGTGATGGCGGGTTACCGCCTCCTGCGGGATCATGGGATCTCGCCGGGTGCGATATGCGTGCTGAGGCGCGGATCGTTCGAGTTCCCGGATCGGATCTACGACTTCTTCGTCGAGGCCGGCTTCGCGTCGGTCGCCTTCAACGTCGAGGAGTCCGAGGGCGTGTACCTCCGTTCGGAGCTGCTCCGAGCGAGGCCCGGTGATATCCGTCAGTCCTACGTGGCGTTCATGAGACGCATCTGGCAAAGATGGTGGAGCGATCGGTGCGCCATCGAGATCCGGGAGTTCCACCAGCTGTTGGGCTGCCTCGTGAGGCTGCGCCAGGACGCTTCCTTCGTCCGAGAGCCGGCGGAGACCGTGCCCTTCCGGATCCTCACCATTCGCCGCGACGGTGCCATCGGCACCTTCTCTCCCGAACTGGCCTCCACGCCGAGTCCGGAGTACGGGGCGTTCGTGCTGGGCAATGTCGTGACCGACACGCCCACCCAGGTCGCGCGAGGCGTCGCGTTCCAGCGGCTGCACCGCGACATCGCGGTAGGACGGAACCGCTGCCGGGAGGTGTGCGGCTATTTCCCGGTCTGCGGCGCGGCGTTTCAGTCCAACCGGTTCACCGAGCACGGAAGCTTCCGCGCCACGGAGACGCTGACCTGTCGCCTTCACCGGCAGGCCTTGACCGACGTCATTGTGGACGAGCTGGCCCGGCCGGTTCACGACCGCCGCAACCGGGCTCCGGGTTGAGCCGCAGCCGGTCTTGCGACCCAGTCGGCCGTCGCCAGCTGATCCACCTCAGCCCCTGGCCCGCGTGGTCCTGACGACACTGGCCAGGAGCCGCGGCGGTGAAGACCCCCTGAGTCTCCGGAGTTCTCGCACATCGTGTCCAAGCTGCCTGCCGGCGTTGCTAGGAGCCCTTGCCTGGCCCGCAGTCTGGCCGGTTCGCATCGAGGCTCTTGACGACCCGGACACCGGGGAACGCGAGACCTTTGTCCAGCAGTCTGCCTGCTAGCCCCGATTGCGGAACCGTCCGCATCCAGCCCGCAAGAGGTCCACGGACGGTGGGGGAGCGGTGAGAGATGACGGAAGGCATTTCCGCTGCTAGCTGACCATGCGCCAAGGTCGGCGGGACGAGCAGTTTGATCTCATAATTCCTCGGTCACCCGTGCCCGTTGCGTGCCCGTTGGCGTGGGAGCTGACGGTCAACGGCGGTCAGCTTCTGGATTTGGCCGCCAGCATGGCGGCGTAGGTCAGGCCAGGTGATTGCCGGGCAACTTGCGGCCGTGTCCACACTTCCAAAACCGTGTGGCGCTGGAGCCGGCGTGGTGGGGTCCTCGCGGGACAATTAGCCACGACACGTCGTGAACTAGCCCTCAATGATGGCGGCCCGCACGCCGTGTGAGCAGGCGTCGCTGCCGTTTCCGCTGGTGGCAAGGCAGCAGGGGTGACGGAGTCGTGGGTTACCGGTCAGTCGGAAGGCTGCGGGTCGCGGCTCTCGATGGGGCTACGTGGTGGCTTACGTAGGTGCTCGATGTAGGCCATCGCCACAGTTGCCGCTACTGGAACGGCGAGGGCCCACCAGGTGCCATAAACCCACCCGAGCACGATGGCCACCGGCAGCCCCAGCCCCAACGCCAGGCAGCCCGCTACCGCAACCGGTGGGATGTCGTCTTCAAGCTCGGTCGGGGGAGCGGCAGAGGACGGCATCTCGGGGTGGGGCGCCGGAAGGTCAGCGAATATCCGTAGCAGCTCCGCCTGGTTGCTCGCCTGCTCGCACGCCTCTATCCGCCGCTCGAACTCGTCGGAGTCCAGTCGCTTCTCGCTCAGGTGGACCTCGAGTGCAACCTCGGCTGCCCGACGTTCCGGTGTGCCGATGCGCACCTCAGGTGAAGGTTCGCTGAGATCCGATCCGTGGTCTTCGACGCCGCTCACCGCGGGAGCCTAGCCTTAATGATCAGGTCAGAGCGAGAGCGACAGCCCCCGGACAAGAACAAGATCAGGGCCGCCGGTGTGCCTTGCAGCGCCTGACGGTGTCCGGCCGAGATGCGGAGCGACAACGCCTCTTGGCCCGTGTCTGGGCCGTCTTGAACCGTCACCGGAGAGCAGTCAGCAAGAGGGGTCTTACGCGTGGACTGGGACGTGGTGCAGGACACCTGCCTGAAGGACATCTACCGAATCCTCAGCGGGGTCGTTCTGTCCCAACTGCGGCGGGAATGGCAGGGGTGGCCGGCCTCGAAGCCACCCCTGCCCATGTTGCTGGGTTAGTCGCGCGGGGTCTGGAGCACCACGCGGCGACGGCGGAAGAGCACGAGCAGCACGGCACCGAGGGTATCTCGTGGACCCGGAGCAGCCATGCCACCAGCTGCTCACCCGCTGCCGGCTGATGGCAGCGCTACTGCTGACCGCTGCGTGGGGCGTACATGATGACGGCGACGCCGACGAGGCAGATGGCCGCCCCGATGACGTCGTAGCGGTCGGGTCGGAACTTGTCAACAACCATGCCCCAGGCGAGGGAGCCGGCGACGAAGACACCACCGTAGGCGGCGAGGATGCGGCCGAAGTTCTGGTCGGGTTGGAAGGTAGCGACGAAGCCGTAGAACCCGAGCGCGATGACCCCGGCCGCGATCCAGAGCAACCCTCGGTTCTCCCGCCAGCACTGCCACACCAGCCAGGCACCACCGATTTCGGCGAGCGCGGCGAGGAGGAACAGCAGGATCGAGCGGGCCACCGTCATGCGTCGGACCGTAGCGTGACCACCTGGCGGTCATGCTGGTCGGACTGACCGCACGAGCAGTTGCCGCCGGCGCAGCCGCTGGCGTGGCGGCGCTTGCTGGCCCACCACCAGGACAGGCCGGCGAGTACGGCCAAGGCGACGGCGACGCCGGGCAGGAAGCGGTTGGCGGCGGCCCAGCCGGCGCCGCCGAGGACCCCGGCGGCTAGCAGCGGCGGCAGAACGCAGCAGGCGGCACAGGCGGCTCCTGCTAGTCCGGTCATGCCGGAGGGGAGGAGGCGGCGAAGCCGGTTAGCAGGTTTCGGCACGGTCGTTCCTTTCGGCGAGTTCAGCGAAGGGCAGGGGGCAGCAGGAGCTGCCGGCGCAGGCGACCAGGTCGTCACAGCCTGCCGAGATGGCGGCGCGCAGGGTGTCCCGGATGACGGTCAGGTCGGCCAACCTCTGCTCCACCTCGACGAGCTTTTCCTTGGCTCGTGCCTGGAGGCCGTTGTCGGGTCGGCTGTGCTGGTGTCGGCCGGCGTCGAGCAGGTCCGCGACCTCGTTGAGAGTGAAGCCGAGGCGCTGCGCGGTCTTGATGACCCGCAGCAGGGTGACGGTGTCGGACGGGTAGAGCCGATGCCCGCCCGGCGATCGCTGCGGTGCGGCGAGCAGTCCCCGGCGCTCGTAGTAGCGCAGCGTCTGCAAGTTGACCCCGGCAGCGTCGGCCAGTTGGCCGCTGCGCAGCCCCGATGCGGTCATCGCTGAACCCGGGCAGAGATCGCCCGCTCGGCGAGGGCATCGAGCACGTCGACGTGTGCCGTCGGCACCCGAACGTCCAGCGTCAGCGAGTCCGGGCTGCGTCGCGCGATGTCGAAAGCGAAGAACGAGCAGCAAGACGACTCACGGGCCGTGAGATCCCGCGCAGTCTCCTCCACCTGCTCCGCGCCGTCCAGGTGCAACCGGAGATGCTGCGTTGACAGTCGGTCGGCACCCCGGACCGCATCCCGAAAGAACTGATCGAACTCGGCGAGTCGAAGCGGCCGTTCGGCCGTCGGCAGGGTGCACACATCGGGCACCCAGGAGTCATCCGTCGTGACGTGTTGGTCGCTCATACTCCGACGGTAAGCCTGTACCTAGGTACCGGATGCAAGCCCCGCCCAGTGGAGGAGGGTTGCCGGGGACTGGCGGGGAGAGTGACCGCCTGCCCGCAGGTCACGACCACCGCAGGCCAGGGCGATTCGAGAGAGCCCCCTGGCAGTGTGGGGCACACAGGGGGCACAAGACAGCGTCAGATGCCCTCAACCAGCGAGCAGCCATGGCAGGCGTCGACGCCGTCTGAGCAGGGGCGGAGCTGCGTTCCCGCTGGTCGACGGAGAGCGGCTCCAAGTTCCGCTTCAACGTCCGACAGTTGCCTGCGGTGAGGGGCTATAGGTAACGGCAGACCTGCTCCGGTGGACAGGTGTCGGGTTCGGCGTTGGCTGCGGAATCGTGAAGTTGGGCCACGGTGGCCCGCAGGGCGTGCAGGTCGGCGAGTTGAGCGTCTATGGCATCGAGCTGCTGCGCGAGCAGCTGGCGCACGTGTCCGCATGGAGCGTGACCGGTGTCGCGAACGGTGAGGATGTCGCGGATCTGGGCGAGGGTGAGTCCGGCGGCACGGCCCCGGCGGATGAAGTCGAGCCGGGCAATCGTTTCGTCGCCGTAGTCGCGGTAGCCGGCGGTGGTGCGGGTGGGAGGTGGGAGCAGGCCGCTGGCTTCGTAGAAGCGCAGGGTCTTGGTGGTGGTGCCGGTTGCCTCGGCGAGTTCTCCGATCCGCATCCGGTGACCTCCTGCTGTCGCGCCTTGACCTTCCCCTGCACTGGAAGGTCCAGTCTGGTACCGGTAGAGCCGTGACGGCCAGGCGGTGTGCGTCATGCCACCGGTCACCTAGCGGGAAGGGGCTGTGATGACCGCAGCAGCAGAGAGTGCAGCAGCGAGCCGGGTGGCTGTTGAGCTTCGTTCCGTGCCCGACTGTCCGAACCTCGCCCCTGCTCGGCACGAGCTGCGCGCCGCGCTGGCCGACCTCGGGCTGCCCCTCGCGGTGGTCACCGAGGTCGTGGGGGACTATCCGTCGCCGTCGATCCTGGTCAACGGTGTGGACGTGATGGGCGGCATCGGCGACGATTCGGCGGCCTGTCGCCTAGATCTCCCCACTGGCGAGCGTATCCGTGCTGCCCTGCGCCAGGCGATAGCCGCCGAACCCGCTACCGCCGCGATGGAGCAGAGCCGGGTGGATTGCTGCGAGCAGCTGGGCAATGCGATCCGGACAGATCGGCCTCGCCGCGCCGAGCAGCTCCCCGACAGCCTCCGGCAGGTGCATCGGGCGATCCTGCGTCACTTCGCCGCCACCGGGGCTGCCCCCACTGACGTCGACATCCGCGCTGGCGTCAGCGCGCCGGACCTGGACACCGCGAAGGCGCTGCGGGAACTTGCCCGGGAAGATCTTGTCGCCGTCGACAGCGCCGGGCGTCTGGTTGCGGCCTACCCGTTCTCGCCAACGCCAACGCCGCACGTCGTGTCATTCGGCGATGTCGAGGTGTTCGCGATGTGTGCCATCGACGCGTTGGGCATGCCGTTCATGCTCGGCGCCGACGCGATGATCACCTCCTCCGATCCCCACACTGGCCAACTGGTCCGCGTGACCATCACCAACGGAGCCGCGAGGTACCGGCCGGCGGAAGCGGTGGTCGTGTACGCGGCCACCGGAGACGCTGGTCGCTCCGTGGACACCTGCTGTTCCATCATCAACTTCTTCACGAGCGCATCCAACGCTCGGGCGTGGATCACGGACCATCCCAACCTGGCCGCCACTGTTCTCGACCAGGACCAGGCCGTCACGCTCGGCCGCGACATCTTCGAACCGCTGCTCGCCTGAGGCCGACAGCATCATCGCCACCCCGCCGCTGCCGAACCCGACACGAGGTGCCTAGATGCACGGCTCCGCAAAGCGCCAACAGTTCACCGTCACAGTCACTGCGGCCACACGTGGCCGCGTCCTGATCCCGGTCCCTCCAAGCGGGTCAGGCGCAGGCAGGCTCTGGATCAGGGCCAGGTGACCATGTCGGTGGTCGAAGGGATCATCGCGGTGGCAGCGATCGATGGAATCCAGAACCCGTCATCGTTCCTGGCCGCGACTGCCAGGGCTGCTGGTGTCGCGTCCCGCCGTCCGGTTGCTTGCCGAGTGCCGGATTTACTGACCGTGACGGTTACAGCATCGACTCAACGACTCGGCGTGATCTAGGTACGGCTCGTCAGATCAGGTACCGTCCCCTGTTACACCGTCTTCGTACCAACCCTGGCTGCCCGTCACACGGGGGGCCGAATCGGAGGGACACAGCCGTGAGGTTCGATAGCGCAGTCCGCAAGGCTGGCCTCGTCGTGGCGATCGCCGCCCTCGCGGTGAGCGCGGGATGCGCCAAGAAGGACGAGAGCGAGGTCCAGGCGAACGGGGTCAAGCTCATCGAGAAGGGCAAGCTGACCGTCTGCACCCACCTGCCGTACGCGCCCTTCCAGTCGAAGGATGCCAGCGGCAAGGTGATCGGGTTCGACGTCGACGTGATGGACCTGGTCGCCAAGGATCTGGGCGTCGAGCAGACGATCGTCGACACGCCGTTCGAGGGCATCAAGTCCGGCCAGGATCTGAACACGGGCAAGTGCGACGCGGCCGCCGCCGGCATGACGATCACCGAGGAACGGCAGAAGGTGATGAACTTCTCCGATCCGTACTTCGACGCGACCCAGGCAATGTTGGTCAAGACCGGCAAGCCGTACAAGTCGCTCGACGACCTCAAGGGCAAGAAGCTCGGCGTCCAGGCGGCGACCACGGGCCGTGACTACGCCCGGAAGTTTGAGAAGGAGAAGGGCCTGCAACTCGTCGAGTTCGAGGATCTCGCCGCCCTGCAGCAGGCCCTCGCCAACGGCCAGGTGGAGGCCGCCATCAACGACCTGCCGGTCTGGACCGAGTACATCAAGGAGCACCCGGGCGGGTTCGAGGTGACCGCCGAGTTCGACACCGGCGAGCAGTACGGGTTCTCGGTGAAGAAGGACAGCAACCCGGAACTGCTCAAGAAGATCAACGAGGTGCTGGCCAAGGCCAAGCAGGACGGCATCTACGACAAGATCTACGAGAAGTGGATCGGCAAGCAGCCGAACGCGTGATTGAAGCTCGTGGCGGGAGGGCGCGCGCCGAGCGCGCCCTCCGCGTACGCAACCTCCCCGTAGGCAAGGAGCGTCTCGAACCGTGAAGCTGCGACGCCGCCAGCGAGAGCGGCTGTCCCTCTGGCTCCAGTACCTGGCCTTCATCGCCATCATCGCCGTGGTGATCTTCGCCGCGGACTGGGGCAGGCTGAGGGAGGCGTTCTTCCGCGTCGACATCATCGAGTCGATGTTCCCGACGATCATCACCGTCGCGCTGCGCAACACGATCCTCTACACGCTGGGTGCGTTCGCCTTCGGCCTCGTGTTCGGCACCGTCCTCGCGCTGATGCGGCTGTCCCGGGTGGTTCCGTACCGCTGGGTGGCGACGGCGTACATCGAGCTGTTCCGGGGTCTGCCCGCGCTGCTGGTGCTCTTCCTCGTGGGCTACGGCATTCCCATCGCCTTCCCGGAGCGGGAGATTCCCGGCGGCGTGTTCGGTTCGATCGCGATCGGTCTCGGGTTGACCGCTGCGGCGTACATGGCCGAGACCATCCGGGCTGGCATCCAGGCCGTGCCGAAGGGACAGATGGAGGCGGCGCGCACCCTCGGCATGTCGCACTTCACCGCGATGCGCACCATCGTCATCCCGCAGGCGTTCCGGATCGTGATCCCGCCGCTGACGAACGAACTCATCCTGCTCACCAAGGACTCGTCGCTCGCCTACGTTCTCGGCGTGACGGCGCAAACCATCGAGGTCACCAAATTCGGTCGGGACACGCTGAACGACCGGGTGAACGCCACCCCGCTGCTGGTGGCCGGCCTCACCTACCTGGCGATCACCCTGCCCCTCTCCCAGGTGGTACGCCGCCTCGAACTCCGCTACGCCAAGGCTCGGTGACCCATATGACGACCACCCCACCCCGGCCCGCCGTCGAGATCCGCGACCTGCACAAGTCCTTCGGGCCGCTCGAAGTGCTCAAGGGCATCGACTTCGAGGTCGGCCACGGCGAGGTGGTCTGCGTCATCGGGCCGTCCGGGTCCGGCAAATCGACGCTGCTGCGGTGCGTCAACCTGCTGGAGGAGCCGACCGCCGGCAAGATCTGGGTGAACGGGATCGAGATGACCGACCCGGATGTCGAGATCGATTCGGTACGCCGCGGCATCGGCATGGTCTTCCAGTCGTTCAACCTCTTCCCGCATCTGACCGTGCTGGACAACCTCACCATCGCCCAGCGCCGTGTGCTGCGGCGTCGCCGCGCCGAGGCCGAGCGGATCGCGCGGGACAACCTGGAGCGGGTCGGCCTGACCGACAAGGCCCAAGCGTTCCCGACGCAGCTCTCCGGTGGGCAGCAGCAGCGGGCGGCGATCGCCCGATCGCTGTCGATGGAGCCCAAGCTGATGCTCTTCGACGAGCCGACCTCCGCGCTCGATCCGGAACTGGTCGGCGACGTGCTCACCGTCATGCGCAAGCTGGCCGAGGACGGCATGACGATGATGGTGGTCACCCACGAGATGGCGTTCGCCCGGGACGTCGCCGACCGGGTCGTGTTCATGGACGGCGGCGTGGTGGTCGAGCAGGGGCCGCCGCAGGAGGTGCTCGGCGCGCCGCGGCACGAACGGACCCGCTCGTTCCTCTCTCGGGTCCTCGACCCGACGCAGGTCACGCAGCTTGGTCAGCCCGACCAGCCCTCCGAGCCACCAGAGCCACCCCGCCTGCCGGCGGACGACCGCCACAACCTGTGACAGCCGCTCATCGTTACTTCGTGGACACCGGTGCAAGCGCGTGGCCAGGTCGTCGTCGATGAGGTGTCGCAGTCCGCTCAACCCGTCGGAGGTACGCGACTTACCGGGGGTTGATGAGGCACATTCCGCCGGGCGTGCCCCGGTCCATCGTGGCCAACGCGTGGGGCACCTCGGCGAGGCCGATGGTGCGGGTGATCAGCTCGGCGGGGCGCAGTACGCCGGCGGTGACCAGCCGGAGCAGCTCCGGATAGGCGTGCGCGGGCATGCCGTGACTGCCCCGCAGCTCCAGCTCGAACGCGATCACGAGCTCCATCGGCAGGGCCGGGCGGCCCTGGACGGCGGGAAGGAGTCCGACCTGCACGTGACGTCCGCGCCGCCGGAGGCTTTCGATTGAGGCGGTGCAGGTGGCGTGACTGCCCAACGCGTCGAGCGACAGGTGGGCGCCGCCGCCGGTCGCCTCCCGGACGGCCGCGGCCACCTCGCCGGGTCCGGTGAGGGCACTACCGTCCAGACATATCGAGGCCCCGCAGCTCCTGGCCAGCTCGAGCGCACCGGGGGCAACGTCCACCGCCACGACCTGCGCGCCGCACGCCGCCGCGATCATCACCGCGGACAGCCCCACTCCGCCGCAGCCGTGTACCGCCACCCACTCGCCCGCGGCGGCCCGCCCCTGACTGACCACGGCCCGGAACGCCGTGGCGAAGCGGCAGCCGAGGGCCGCCGCGGCCGGGTAGTCCAGGTCGTCGGGGAGCCTGACCAGGTTGACGTCGGCGTTCTGCACCGCCACGTACTCCGCGAACGAGCCCCAGTGGGTGAAGCCTGGCTGCGTCTGCCGCTCGCACACCTGCTGGTCCCCGGCGAGGCAGGCGGGGCACTGCCCACAGGCGCAGACGAAGGGCGCGGTGACCCGATCGCCGGGCTGCCAGCCGCGTACGCCGGCCCCGACCGCCGTGACGACGCCGGCGTACTCGTGGCCGGGGACGTGTGGCAGGCGGATGTCGGGATCGTGTCCCTGCCAACCGTGCCAGTCGCTGCGGCACAACCCGGTCGCCTCGACGCGGATGACCGCGCCTCCCGACGGTGGCACCGGGTCCCGGACGTCGCGGACCTCGGGTCGGGCACCGAACTCGTCAAAGACCACGGCACGCATGCGCCGCATCCTCACATGCCACGGACCGGCCGGCCTGCCCACCCCGCCGGACCCGCGGCATCTGCCGCGAACGGGTCGGTAGCGGTGGAAGCTCACCGCTGCCGCGGATAGGCTGCCGTTCCCGCTGGTGGCGAGGCAGTGGCGAGAAGTTCCGCTTCAAAGTCTGCCGGCATCCATTGGTCCTGCCGCCTCCAGGTGAACTCTCCATCCCCGGTTGCCTGCTCGTAGGTGCAGGACCGATAGCGGTGCGACGTCGAGTTGCCAGAAGGCCGTGGGCGGTGCTTGCAGCACGTTGACCAGCGCGGCTCGGATCACTGCCGCGTGGGTGATCGCGGTGATTCGCTCGCACCCTGCGGTCTGTGCGTGAAGCCAGTGGCCGATGCGGTCGATGAGTGCGGTGAGCTTCTCTCCGCCGTGTGGTGCGGCATCAGGGTCGGTGAGCCATCCCTGCAGGCCGTCGGGGTTTGTCGCGGCGACCTCGTCGAGCGTGCGGCCGGTCCAGTCTCCGTAGTCGCAATCGGCGATCGCGGGTTCGATCGCAGGTCGCAACCCCCATGCCCCAGCGGTCTGAACAGCCGCTTCGGCGGGGCTGCTCACGCAGCAGCTCTCGCCCCAGCGGGCGGGGGCCTGGTTGGCCAGGGCGAGGGCGGCACGTCGGCCGCCCTCGTCCAAGTCCACGTTTCCGCCGCCAAAGGTGACCAGTCGTAGGGCACGGGTGGGCGCGTGGGCGACCAGTTGAAGCCGGGTCGTGGTCACGATCGGGCAGGAACGATCGCCTCAGGTGAGGGTTCGCTACCGGTGGGCCTCATGTGTCGACGGTGCAGCAGCGCGGCGAAGGCAAGCCCGATGCCGGCCCACATCACCAGTTGAGTGCCAAGGGAGGCGAGACGGAAGTCCCACAGCAGTTCCGCCGGGAAGTCGGCGGGCACCTCGTTGAACGATGGCAGGAGGAGGTAGCCGACCGCCACGGTGGCCAAGAAGCCAGCGAGAGCGGCGGCACAGCGGGACCATTGTGGTGTGCCGGCTCGCATGGATCGGTAGGCGAGGGCGCCGGCCCACACGGCGACCAGGCCGAGGATCACCATTGCCAGGTAGCTGCCGGTGCGCTGGTTGATCGTGTCGGGGTTACCAACCGCAGGTGGATTGGCCGGATATTTACCGAATGGCACGATCACAGCACCGAGCAGCGCCGCACCGGCCAGAGCGAGGGCGGCGTGGGCGTCGTGGCGGATGCGCAGCCGACGCCGTAGCAGTGCGTACGCGATGGACAACAAACCGCCCATGGCGACGCCGAACAATCCGGTGGCGAGGAACAGTCCACCACGCTGGCCTTCGCGGCTGACCAACTCGTCGGCGTGGTGCTCGGCGCCGGTCGCCGGATCGGCGTGAACGGCCTGTTCCTCGATAGCGATCGCCGCCTCGACGCGAGGTTCACCGGCGAAATAGGCGAAGGCCCCGGCGAGCAGGCCGGCGATCAACCCCGCAAGGAGACCACGCAACAGCACGGATCTGAAGGTAGGCATCGCGGCGGCGCTCAGTGGCACGGGACGCCGAGCAGGTGCCGGCCATCGTGCATCAGTTCGTGCAAGTACATGCCACTGCGAGAAACGACCCCCTGGTCAAACGCCACGAGGTACGTCAAGAGCAGCAGGACGGCGACCATGGTCAGCACCGCCCACACCATCCGGGGGGAGACGGCAGGATGAGTCAGCGGGCGAGCCGGAGTGGCACTGGACATGATGAGTCGACCTCCTCTGGGGATGGCGCGTCCCCTACGAAAGGACTGCGACGAAGGAGCGTCCTGACTCGCAGCCTCGTCCCTATCACCGAAACGAAGGCCGCTCACAGTGGCGCGACCGCACCGGATTCCCACCGGTTTCCCTCGCGACGCCGCAGATGGCGTCATGACCGTACCGACGCCGTGACGACCGGTCAACAAATACTTGGCAGGCGCAGCGGGTGAACGGTGAACGGCGGCGGCGAGGCAGCAGCAGCAGTCCGCGATGGTTGCGACGCCGGACGGCACCATAATGGCCGGATGGCGAAGTCGATGATCGACGGACAGTGGCAGCAGTTCGTCTCGTACGGCACCCGCACCGGCAAGCTCGCGACGACACGGGCCGACGGCTCGCCGCACGTTGTCCCAGTGTGGTTCGTACTCGACGGCGACGACGTGCTGTTCAACACCGGCAAGACCTCGGTGAAGGGCCGCAACCTCGCCCGCGACGGCAGGGCCGTGCTGTGCGTCGACGACGAGAAGCCGCCGTACGCGTTCGTGACGGTGCGTGGGCGCGCGACGATCACCGAGGACCTGCCCGAGATGCGGCGGTGGGCGATCCGCATCGCCGAGCGCTACATGGGGCCGGACCTGGCCGAGGCATACGGGGCGCGCAACGCCGTGCCGGGCGAGCTGCTGGTGCGCCTGACCGTGGAAAAGGTCGTCGGGCACACCGGCATCTCCGACTGAGCGACCGCCCGCGCGGAAGCAGCGAGGAAGCATCGAACGTGCCGCCGGTGGCCGACACGTCACGACAGCAGGCGGCGTGGTAGGCGAGCTGAGCGTACGGGATGACAACCGACCGCAGCCGACGCTGCGCCGCACCGGCGTTCGGGACGAAGCGGTCCAGCGGTTGGGTGCCCGACATCTCACCCGCTGACTCGGGCGGGGCCGGTGTGCTCTCCAGCCGTAGGCGGCGTGAGGCCCCTCACGGCCGGCTCGTATCGGGTGCCGCGTTCTGAGGGAGTAGCGGCACGAGTGTGAGCGCGAGCCTTCCTACTTGTCGTGCTGTCGGCGCACCATTTCGGTGATCCAGGTGGGCGCGAACGGAGACGTGCAGCCCGGGGAAGTCGGGTAGTCCTTGAGCACCTCCAGGCGCTCGCCGATGTTGATTGCACGGGCACGGTGCTCGGCGTGCTCGATCCCGATCTGAGCCAGGCAGTGGTTCATCGCCCACTGCAGGCGATCCGGGGCGTCTTTCATCTCCGCCTCGATGACGTCGAGCAGTCCTGCGAGGTCCAGGCCCTCGGGCTTCTTCGCCACGCGTTCGGTGGTCAGCGCCCAGCCGGCACTCGCGACCACTGGATCCGGATCGGCGGACCAGGCCAGGCGCAGCTCTTCGGAGTGCGGGTTCTTCTTCACCACGTAGTTCACGAGCCAGTCGTGCACCTTGGGTGTGCGCGCCTCGCGCAACATGACGTCCAACTCGTCGCGCTCGAACGCCTTCGGGCGGCAGATCAGGATCGCCAGCAGTCTCGCCGCGGTGTCACCCGTCTTCCAGAGCTGGCACGCGAGTTCCTGCTGCGTCTTCAGCTGCTTCGCGAGCGCGCGCAGCTTGCTGAGGTTCACACCGTGATCGTCACCGTGCTTCTCGTTCACCTCGCGTATCTTCGGGTCCTCGAGCGCGGCCAGCTCGGCCATCACCTCGGCCACCATCGCCTCGGTCGGCGTCGTCTCGGCCACCTCGACCTCCTGTCCATCACGTGCGGGATGCAGCCTACGACGCAAGTCGGCTCCTGTCGTACACCCGCCCCAGATCGCCGGACCCCGCCCCGAACGGCGATCCATGCTGGTCCGTGCCGCGTTCGCACTCCACTCTGTACCGCACCACTCGAACCAAGATTGACCGGCGAATCACGGTTCGGAAATTCAGGTTTGGGGTTCCTCCCGGACCGACTTGGGCGGTCAACTGACGCGGCGGGCGGTGAGCAGGAGGTACTCCCATTCCAGGACCGTCGGGCCCGACCCGAGCTCGTTCCGGCGCGCGAGCTCCATCAGGTCGTGATCGAGCGCGGTGGTCCGCTGCGGGTTGTCGGCGATGCCCCGGTACGCCGAGACCGTGGGGCCGTAATTGGCCTTGAAGAAGTCCCGGAACGCCTGCGGGTTGGCGAACGCCTCGACGCGCAGCACCTGCCGGTGCGCCACCACGTCGGTCACCCGGTCGCTGAACAGGGCCCGGACATGCTGTTCGTCGCCCCACAGCGGCGGTGGCTGCGCGCCCGGAGGCGGCGGCGCCACGTACGGCCGCAGCGTACCGAGCAGCTGGCCGATGAATCCCTCCGGAGTCCAGCTGAGCAGGCCGATGGTGCCGCCTGGGCGGCAGACCCGGACCAACTCGTCCGCGGCGGCCTGGTGGTGCGGGGCGAACATGACTCCGACGCAGGACAGCACCCTGTCGAACTCCCCGTCGGCGAAGGGCAGCGCCTCGGCGTCGGCCTGCCGCCACGCCAGGTCCAGACCCCGATCGGCGGCCAGCCGCCGGCCCGCGTCGAGCAGCTCCGGGGTCAGGTCGCTGGCGGTGACCCGCCCGCCCGCCAGCGCGGCCGGTATCGCCGCGTTCCCCGATCCGGCGGCGACGTCGAGCACCCGGTCGCCGGGGCGTACCCCGCAGGCCTCGACCAGGATCGGCCCAAGCTCGGCGATGACGCCGGTGGCCACAGCCGGATAGTCGCCCAGGGCCCACATCGCGCGATGCCGGGCCTTGAGGGCCTCGTCCGCCGCCGGGTCGAATCGTGTCGTCATGGCCTGTCGCCTCTCGCTTGTCCTGCTCCTGACAGTGACGCTAGGCAGGGCAATCCGACTCGCCTAGTACACGATCTGTACTGGAGGGCCTACCGGATGGCCACTAGCCTTCGTCCATGGGATCGTCGTATTACCAGTTCTGCCCCGTCGCCAAGGCGATGGAGCTGCTCGACGGGCGGTGGACGATGCTGATCGTCCGCGAGCTGACCAGCGGCAGCGAGCGCTTCAATGAACTCCGCCGCGGCCTGCCCCGGCTCTCTCCGGCGCTGCTCTCCCGGCGGCTGCACGAGCTCACCACCGCCGGCATCGTCCGGCGGGAGGCCGACGGCGCGGACGTCCGGTACGTGCTGACCGCCGCCGGCCGAGAGCTCCGTCCCATCGTCGAGGCGCTCGGCGGGTGGGGGGTCCGCTGGATCGGAGAGATTGGCGACGAGGACCTGGATCCGAAGCTGCTGCTGTGGGACATGCACCGGAACGTCGACCATACGGCGCTGCCCGTCGGTCGCACCGTAGTCCACTTCCATTTCACCGACGTGCCGTCGGCCCGGCGCCAGTGGTGGCTGGTGCTCACACCAACGGAGGCCGATGTCTGCGACGCGGACCCGGGCTTCCCGCCGGGGGTCAGCGTTCGCGCCAGCCTGCGCGCCCTGGTCGAGGTCTGGCGCGGCGACTCCACCTGGGCCGACGTGCTGCGGGGCGGCACAGTCGAGTTGCAGGGCCCGGAGGCGCTGCGCCGGGCGACACCCCGCTGGTTCGCCCTCTCCCCGCTGGCGGCGTTGCCGCGGCCAGCGACCGCCGCCGGCCGCTCCCGGCGGGTTCAGGAGGATGCTGCAGCCAGTGAGGGTGGGTCGCCGGCGACGGCGTCAGGAGGGTGAGGCGGTCGCAGTGGCCGCCGGGTCGTAGTCGGCGTCGGATTGGAAGTAGACGACGCCGCTGGCCGGGTCCAGCCAATACGAGGCTGACACGAAGGCGCCTTCCTCACCGTCGCGCCAGTCCAGGCCCGTCCCACTACGCCAGTCCGGTGCGGACGGCAGCCAGGACGACAGCCGGGAGTCTGGATTGGGGAGTTCCGCGGCGTCGGATGTCGTCAGCAGGGTCAGCCTGGCGACGTCGGCGGGCGCAAGCCGGGCCGCGCCCTCCCGCTGCAGGATGAGGTCGCCGATGTTGAAGTCGCAGCGGCCGCTCTCGGTCCACTCCCGCCAGTGGACCTCCAGCACCCGTCCCAGCGGCTCCAGCTCCCGTTCGATTGGCACGGTTTCGGTGTGAACGGACGTGTCAACCGTCACCGCCGGCGCTGGGCAGTTGAACGGCCGGGAGCAGCCGACTTGGGACACCGACAGTGTGACCAGGGCGATGATGCCTACCGCTCGGCGCCTCACAGCAGGATCCGCAGGAACACCGCGCAGCCAGGAGTGGATCATCTGGCCCATGCTAAGGGCGCCGGCCTGGGCGGTGACCGTCCGGGGAAGGCCAGCCCCATACTGGTTCGCGGCGCAGGCAGTCCACGCCAACCACGACGGCATCGACGGGGTGCCAACCGTCGAGTACGTTACCGGCGAGTAGATCTGGCGATCGTGGACGGCGGGGAGGTCGCATGGCCGGGAAACACCGTTCGTGGTGGGGCTGGGGGCACGTCGAGGATGCAGTGACCGGCGCGGAGGCCACGGCGTTGACCGACCGGGTGCGTACCCTGCTGCCCGACGTCGACCTGACCGAGCACGTCGCGCCGCCGGTGGCCGAACTCGACCTGCGCCCGCCGCGGGTCGATCCGCCGACGTCACTCGCCCGGCTGTGCTCGACGGACCCGGCCGACCGGGCGGCGCACACCCACGGCAAGGCGTTCCGGGACGTCGTCCGAAACCTGCACGGGGAGGTTCACGACCCGCCGGACCTGGTGGTCCGGCCGGCGACCGAGCAGGACGTCGTCGACGTGCTGGACTGGTGCGCGGGCCGGGACATCGCGGTGATCCCCTACGGCGGCGGCTCGTCAGTGGTCGGCGGCGTGGAGCCGCGGCTGGACGACGCGTATCCCGCGGCCGTCAGTCTCGACCTCGGGCGCCTCGACCGAGTGCTGGAGGTGGACCCGACCAGCCGGGCGGCCCGCATCCAGGCCGGCGTGTTCGGCCCGGCGCTGGAGGACCAGCTCCGGCGGCACGACCTCACGCTGCGGCACTTCCCGCAGTCGTTCGAGTTCTCCACCCTGGGTGGCTGGTTGGCCACCCGCGCCGGCGGTCACTACGCCACCGTCCTGACCCATATCGACGACCTGGTGGAATCGTTGCGGGTGGTCACCCCGGCGGGCACCAGCCAGTCGCGCCGGCTGCCCGGCTCCGGCGCCGGGCCATCCCCGGACCGGCTGTTCCTCGGCTCGGAGGGCGTGCTCGGCGTCATCACCGAGGCATGGATGCGGCTGCAGGACCGGCCGCGCTGGCGGGCGGGCGCCTCGGTGCACTTCACCGACTACGACCTGGCGGTCGAAGCCACCCGGGCCATCGCCCAGTCCGCGCTGCACCCGAGCAACTGCCGGCTGCTCGATCCCGCCGAGGCGCTCCTCAACGCCGGTGCCGCCACGACCGGCGGCGTGCTCGTCCTGGGATTCGAGTCCGCCGACCATCCGGTCACACCGTGGTTGGACCGCGCCGTCGAGCTGTGCCGCGACCACGGGGGAACCCTGCCGGAGCCGCCCCGCGGCGACGACTTGTCCGGCCCACGGCAGCGGACCGCCGCCGACGCCTGGCGGTCAGCGTTCCTGCGGATGCCGTACCAGCGCGACGCACTCGCCGCCCGGTCGATGATCGTGGAGACGTTCGAGACCGCCTGCACGTGGGACCGATTCCCCACCTTACGCGCCGCCGTGCTCGACGCGGCCAACGACGCGCTCCGCGCCGTCGCCGCGACCGGCGTGGTCACCTGCCGCTTCACCCATGTCTACCCGGACGGCCCCGCCCCCTACTTCGGCGTGTACGCCACCGGCCGCTGGGGCGCCACCGTCGACCAGTGGGACCAGATCAAGCATGCCGTCTCCGACGCGCTGCTCGCGGCCGGCGGCACCATCACCCACCACCACGCCGTCGGCCGCGACCACCGACCGTGGTACGACCAGCAGCGGCCGGACCCGGTCGCGCTCGCCATGCGCGCCGCCAAGAGCGCGCTCGACCCGTCCTGGATCCTCAACCCCGGCGTCCTCGTCGATCCCGCCGGCTCACTTGGGCCGGTCCGCGACGCCTGATTTCCCGGCAAACCTTCGCTGGCGGGGTGGCCGCATCCGCCCGGAGCCGTACCGGGGCCGGGCGATGCGACGTGTACGGCGACGAAGACCTGTACCGGTGCCGGGGAGACTGCCACGTGCCGCTACGGCTGACGCGCCCGCGCTGGGTTCGGGCAGCAACGGCGGCAGGACCGGCTCGAAGGACGAAGCACGAGCACTGCCGGATCTGCGCCGACGCGTGTCGCGCCGGCGAGCGAGCCTGCCGGGACCTGCTCGCCACCATCACCTGACGGCGGGGCCGACGCCGGCCACCACGGCCGGCGCCTGCCTGCTCACGGTGTCACCGTTTGGCCTCGTGCTTGGCCATCTGGGGCTGCTCACCCTTGGCGACCCTGCGCAGCGCCTCGCGCAACTGCTCCTCGGTCATTTTGGAGTTGCCCTCGATGCCCGCGTTGTGCGCCTGCTGGCGAAGTTCGTGCAGCCGATCCCGGTCACCCATCTCGACCTCCCCGTGGTGAGGTGGCGCGGGCGGCTCCGCACCACTGTCGCCCATCGTCTTCCCGGAGCTTTCGAGGGCAAACGATCTCAGCCGGCGTCCGGACGGCCGGCACCGTCCGGTGGCTTGTGCGGGCTGCGGGTGATGACGCCATCGGCCGCGTTCCCACCTGGTGGCAGTGGGGTTGGTGCCGGGGTGGGTTGGAGGCGACTCTCTGGGGAGGCGCACTCCCGCCCCGGCCGGAGACCGCCTCGGCAACGCCAGTCCCCCTTCAAGGCGACGCCCCGGCCGAATTCCGTCATACGGGGCTGCGGAGCTGAAACGGTCTCCCTTTACTGCGGGTCGCCGCCGCGGGAGGGGCGACCCGATGCGCCCAGCGTGGCATCTGAGATCTCCAATTCGGCCCGCAACCTTGTAGCATGCGGCGGACGACGGCCGGCAGCCGGAGCGCAGCTCTGGTACGACTCGGCGGGCGGCACCGCCGGGTCGGGCGGCCGCAGCGCCGGTCAGGCCGGGGCCGGAATGAGAGAGGAACCTGCTCGGCGTGTTCCAGGAACCGGACCGGACCCGGGTGACCGGCGGAAACTCAATTGGCGGGGCGCCAGGCGCCGATCCGCCTGAGGCGTGGGACGCGGAGCTGGCCAAGGCCGTGCGGCAGATCGCCGTGCTGCGCACCGGGTTCTACGTCGTCGTGCTGCTGATCGCGCTCGGCGGCCAGGTGTCCGGGGCGGTGGAACGGCTCGGCATGCCGTGGTACGTCGCCCTTCCCGCCGTCGGGGCGTTGGAGCTGGGCGGCGTCGTGGTGCTGGCGAACGCCGACGTACGCCGTCGACTAGGCGAATCGGCGCTCTTGTCCCGCGTGCTGTCGGCCGCTATCGCCACTGCTGCGGTCGCCTTCAACTGGCTGGCTCACAGCAACCACCTCGAAGGCGGTTTCTACGCGGGCATGTCCCTGCTCGGTTATCTGGTGTGGCTGATGAACACCGAGAACCAGCGGCGGGACCGGCTGCGCGCCAAGCAGCAGCTGCCACCCACGACGCCGGCGTACGAACCGGTCGGGCACTGGTTGCGACAGCCGTGGCTGACCCGCCGTGCCCGCTCGCTGGCCAAGGCCGACCCCGGCCTCGGGCTGTACGGCTCGCTCGACGCCGCCCGGGCGCAGATTCGCGCCGAGCGGCGGCAGGCGGCGCTCAGCAAGGTGTTGCATCGCAAGATCAGCCGAGCACTCGACCCCACCACCGCGGACATCGCCGTGGCGGTGTACGACCTCAACGAGATCGCCCGACGCCTGGCCGAGCAGGCGGACTATGACGGGCTCACCGCGCTGATCGCCGCCGACCTGGCACCTGCGCGCGTGCTGGCCGGGAACCTGCCGGCGGGCCGCCGCCGGTGGTGGCGTCGGACCGGTCAACCCGACCCCGTCGCACTAGCCTCGGCCGCGCGGCTGCTCGCCGACGCCCCGGAGCGGCTGCTCGCCCACGCCCCCGAGCCGCTCACGGATGCGGCCCCCGGGCCGGACGCGGCCCCCGTAGCCCCCGCGGCGGACGGGGCCTCCAGCGGCTCAGCGCGGCCAGAGTCGGCCGGGGAGGCCGTTCAGCAGGAGAATGCCGCCGAGCAGGCGGGAGACGGTGCCGAGCGACCGGGATCGGAGCGGTCCCGGGCGGCGACGCCGGACCGTACCGACCGGCAGTTGGAGCGGTCCGAGAGCACGGGCCAGCTCACCTCGACCACGGATCAGCCCGACCCGCCCCGCGCCTCCGACTGGGCGGCGCTGCACGCGGAAATCGCCCCGCTCCTGCCGGCAGCCGCACCGCGCCGAACGCCACGCAACACAGCCGGCCGGTCGGCCACCAGCCGGGCGGAGGCGCCGTCGACCATGGACACGCCAGGCTCCGTCGTGGAGCCGGCCGACACCGCGCCGCGGGCGACGACCCGCAGCGCGGCACCGATGCCGCAGGCCGCGACGGGACGGGCACGTGTCGCCCGAGTCGCCGACCCGGCGGGCCAGCCGGGGCCGATCGCGGCAGTCACGCGAGAGCTACCCCTGGTGGCCGGGCGGAACCTGCCGGACCTGGTGGACACTGCGGCGAGCCGTACCACACCACCCGTCGCGGCCCCCGGCGCCGGGGAAGAGGCCACCGAGCAACGATCAGCGTCGCGACCGCGGCAGCGCCGGTGGGACGACGCTGACCCGCGACCGGGCTCGGAGACCGTCCGGCGTCGGTCGAGCACCCGGTCGGCCGAGGCCGGTCGGCCCTGACCAAAGATCCTTAACGGATACTCCCCGGCCGCGTAGCTGAAACCGAGTTTCGAGCGCCGCGTTGACCCATGATCAGATCCTGGCACGGATGGGGGCGGGCGGGTCAGAGGCGACCGCCGGCAGCGGTGTCGGAGATGCGCTGGGCGAGGTAGATCGGCACGATGGAGAGCACGATCAGCACGGCCGCGACGACGTTGATGACCGGCGCCTGGTTCGGCCGGAACAGGTTGTTGAAGATCCAGATGGGCAGGGTCTGCACGCCCGGCCCGGCCGTGAAGGTCGTCACGATGATCTCGTCGAAGGAGAGCGCGAAGGCCAGCAGCCCGCCGGCGAACAGCGCCGATCGCAGCAGCGGGAACGTGACGTAGCGGAAGGTCTGGAAGGTGTCCGCGCCGAGGTCCGCGCTCGCATCCTCCAGGTTGCCGCCGAGCCGGCGCAGCCGGGCCAGCACGTTGTTGTAGACCACCACCACGCAGAACGTCGCGTGCCCGACGACCACCGAGAACAACCCCTTGCCCACCCCCAGCGGCTCGATCAGCGAGCGGAAGGCGGTGTCCAGCGCGATCCCGGTGACGATGCCGGGCAGCGCGATCGGCAGCACCACGAGCAGTGACACGGCGTCGCGCCCGAAGAACCGGTAGCGCTGTACCGCGAAGGCGACCAGGCTGCCGAGCAGCAGCGCGACGGCGGTGGCGCCCAGCCCGGCTTTCACCGAGGTCCACAGCGCCTCGCGCGCGCCCGCGTTCTCCCATGCCCGCACCCACCAGTCGGTGGTCCAGCGCGGCGGCGGCCAGGCGAAGGTGCGGTCGGAGTTGAACGAGTTGACCAGCACGATGGCCAGCGGCACGTAGACGAAGGCCAGGCCCAGCGCCATGGCCGCGCGCAGCAGCCAGCGCCCTCCGCGCGACAGCGTCACAGCTCCTCCAACGCGCCGGACCGGCGCACCGCGAACAGATAGACGACCATGATGAGTACGGGGATCGTGGCGAGCGCCGCCGAGAACGGCAGGTTGTTCGCCGCGCCGATGTTGGCGTACACGAGGTTGCCGATGAGTTGGGTCTTGCCGCCCACGATCTGCACGGTGATGTAGTCACCCAGCGACAGGGAGAACGTGAAGATCGTGCCGGCGATGACCGACGGCACGATCATCGGCAGCACCACCGAGCGGAAGGTGCGCCGGGCCCGGCCACCGAGGTCCGCCGACGCCTCCAGCAGCGAGTCGGGCAGCCGTTCCAGCCCCGCGTAGATGGGCAGGATCATGTACGGCAGCCACAGGTAGCTCAGCACCAGGACGATCGCGGGCAGGCCGTAGCCGGGCCCGTTGCCGGGGCCGCCGAAGAGCCAGTCCACCGGGCCGCCATTGGCGAGCATCACCCGCCAGGCGTACGCCTTGACCAGGTAGCTCGCCCACAGCGGGGTGAGGATCGCGATGACCAGGATCCGGCGGCTGCGTGGTGAGGCGACCTTTGCCATGAAGAACGCCATCGGTAGCGCGATGAGCACGTCGATGACGGTGACGGCGGCGGCGACGCCGAGGCTGCGCAGGGCGACGGTGCGATAGACCTCTTCGGTGAGGATGGTGCGGAAGTTCGCGAGCGTGGGTTGGCGGACCAGGTCGCCGGTGAAGCTGTTGACCGTCCAGAACGCCGAGACGAAGAGCACGGCCAGCGAGCCGAGGTACGCCACGAGCAGCCAGAGCAGCGGCGCCGAGAGCAGCCCCGCGAGGCGGATCCCGCTGTGGCGGTGCAGCCAGGACGAGAGCCGGCGGACCGGCCCACGGGAGATGGTGTCATCGCCCGTGGGCCGGTCCACGGTGGAGAGGGCCGTCATGTATCTCAGCCCTTGATCGTGGTCCAGGCCTGGGTCCAGGCCGCGTAGTCCTTGCACGTGACGTCCGTGCGGCCGTCGAGGCACTGCGCCACCGGAGTGTTCCAGAACCAGACCTTGTCGAAGTACGCCTCGTCGGCGGCGTGGAACGTGGCGCAGTGGTTCTTGTCCGCCGTCTTGTCGCAGGCGAGCTTGTTCGCCGGGGCCTCGCCGAACCACTCCGCCACCGCGGCGTTCGCCGTGGGGTCGATGATGTGGTTCATCCAGAGATAGCCGCAGTTCGGGTGCTTGGCCTTGGCGGAGACCATCCAGGTGTCGGACCAGCCGGTCGCGCCCTCCTCCGGCAGGACGGCCTCGACGGGAGCGCCGTCGGCCTTGGCGAGGTTGACGATGACCTGCCAGCTGGTGCCCACGACGGAGTTGCCGGACTTGAAGGCCTGGACCTCCTTGGTGTAGTCCGACCAGTACTCACCGATCAGCGCGTTCTGCTTCTTCAGCAGGTCTACGGCGGCGGCGAACTGCTTGTCGTCCAGCGCGTACGGGTTCTTGATGCCCAGTTCCGGCTGGTGCTTCATCAGGTAGAGCGCCGCGTCGGCGATGTAGATCGGCGAGTCGTACGCCGTCACCGTGCCCTTGTACGGGGAGTTCGCATCGAACACCACGCTCCAGGAGGTCGGCGCCGGGGTGACCTTGTCGGTGCGGTACATGAGCAGGTTGGCCCCGCGGCCGTGCGGGATGCCGTACGCCACCCCGTCGACGGAGTTCCACTGCTTGAGCTTGAGGCCGTCGAAGACGTCCTTGTAGTTGGGCACCAGGTCGGTGTTGACCGGGGCCACCTCACCGCCGTAGATCAGCCGAAGGGAGGCGTCGCCGGAGGCCGAGACCACGTCGTAGTCGCCGGTCTTCATCAGCGTCACCATCTCGTCGGAGGTGCCGGCGACCTTCACGTTGACCTTGCAGCCGGTCTCCTTCTCGAAGCCGGTGACCCAGTCGACCTTCGGGTCGGTGGAGCCGTTCTCGACGTACCCGGCCCAGGCGACGACGTTGACCTGGCCCTCGCCGGCCCCGAGCGACGCCAGCTTGTCGATCTTGGGTGGCTTGATGCCGCCGGGGCCGGAGCCGCTGGTGGCGCCGCCGCCGTCGCCGCATCCGGCCAGCGCGAGCAGGCCGGCCGCGGCGACCGCGGTGAAGACTCGGGTGGTGCGCATCTGCGCTCTCCTTCGACTCGGGTGGGTGCTTCAACGGGGGGTGACGGGAACCGCGACGACGTGTTCCGCCCGCCAGCTCAGCCGGATCGGCTTGCCGCGCAGGGCCGCCACGTCGGTGGGGGAGGTCTGTTGGTTCTGCTGCATCGCCACCACCCGGGCCCCGGCGTCGAGGTCGACCACGAAGCGGGTGGCCGCTCCGGCGTAGATCACCTCGACGACCTGGCCCGCCGCGCTGATCTCCTCGGCGGACGCGGACGCGCCGCCGAGTCGAATCTTCTCCGGGCGTACGGAGAACACGCCGTCGCGGCCGAGCACCGCCCGGGCCGCCTCGCCCTCGAACAGGTTCGACGTGCCCACGAAGCCGGCGACGAACGGGGTCCGGGGGCGCTCGTACACCTCGGCCGGCGTATCGACCTGCTCGATGCGGCCCTGGTGGAACACCGCCACCCGGTCGCTCATCGTCAGCGCCTCCTGCTGGTCGTGGGTCACGAAGACGAAGGTGATGCCGACCTCGCGCTGGATCGCCTTCAACTCGACCTGCATTTCCTCGCGCAGCTTCAGGTCCAGCGCGCCGAACGGTTCGTCGAGCAGCAGCACGGCCGGGCGGTTGACCAGGGCGCGGGCCAGCGCGACGCGCTGGCGCTGCCCGCCGGACAGCGCGCTGGGCCGGCGCTCCCCGTACCCCTCGAGGCGGACCGTCCGCAGCGCGGCCGCCGCGCGCTCACGGCGTTCGGCGCGGGGGACCTTGCGCACCCGCAGGCCGTACTCGACGTTCTGCTGGACGGTCATGTGCGGGAAGAGCGCGTAGTCCTGGAAGACGGTGTTGACGTCCCGGTCGAACGGAGCGAGCCGGGTGACGTCGCGGCCGGCCAGGGTGATCGTGCCGCCGGTCGGCAGCTCGAATCCCGCGATCATCCGCAGCACGGTCGTCTTGCCCGAGCCCGACGGCCCCAGCATGGAGAAGAACTCGCCGTCGGCGATCTCCAGGTCGATGCCGGCGACAGCCTCCACGGCGTCGAACGACTTGCGCAGACCGGTCAGGCGGATCGCGGGTTCCGACACGGCGACAGGCTCCCACTCTTCAACGGATCCAGCGGACCCGAGCAGCCAGTGGCTACGGATTCGTTGGCGAGAGAATAGAACCGCAACGGATACCGCAGTCAAGAGTTGTGGCCGGATCGTTGGTTTTCCGTCGGGGCCGGTGCGGCCTCGTCGGCAAGCGACGCCCTGCCGCCTCGCTGGTCAGGGCGCCGGTCGACCTTCTCAGCGGTCCTGCTGCGCGGCTGACACGCGGGAACGGAGCCTTTCGAGGCAGGTCCCCAGGACCGTTCGGAACACCTCGTTCTCGTCATCGAGGGCGGTAGTCATGTGGGTGCTGGCCGACCGCAGCGTCCCGGGGCGCTGCGCGGGGGTGGCGTGGACACGCAGCCCGATCGCGACGTCCAACGCCTGTTGCTCGGGGGAGAGGCTGAGCAGTGTCGCCGTGCTGCCGATGTGCCCGGCCGGCCGTGCTCTGGTACGCCCCGGCCTACACCCTGCTGCTTGTGCAGGTCAGCGACACCGGCGGGCGTTGAGCCGGGCGGCCTGGCGCGTCAGGTGGTCGCGCTCGGCGAGGTTGGGGGCCTTTAGGGCCGCCTCGGCGTACAGCCGTGCCGCCGTCGCCAGGTCGCCGTCGCGCTCGTGGAGGTACGCCGCCACGGCCGCGTGGCGGGGCAGTGAGTCGTTCAGCGCCGCGAGCGCCGCCAGCCCGGCGCGCGCTCCGTCGGCCTCGCCGACGGCCACTGCGCGGTTGAGCCGGACGACCGGGCTGTCGGTCAGGCGGGCGAGCTCGTCGTACCACTCGACGATCTGCACCCAGTCAGTCTCCTCGGCGGTGGGCGCGTCAGCGTGGAGTGCCGCGATCGCGGCCTGGGCCTGGAACTCGCCCAGCCGGTCGCGGGCGAGGGCCGCCTGGAGGATCTCGACGCCCTCGGCGATCGACGTGGTGTCCCATCGGCCGCGGTCCTGCCGGGCGAGCGGCACCAGGCTGCCGTCGGGCGCGGTCCGGGTGGCGCGCCGGGCGTGGTGCAGCAGCATGAGGGCGAGCAGCCCCGCCACCTCGGGGTGGTCGATCGCGGCCGCGAGCTGCCGGGTGAGTCGGATGGCCTCGGCGGCGAGGTCGACGTCACCGGAGTAGCCCTCGTTGAAAACCAGGTAGAGGACGCGCAGCACGGTGGCGACGTCGCCGGGCTGGTCGAACCGCACTCCGGAGACGGTGCGCTTGGCCCGGCTGATGCGCTGCGCCATGGTCGCCTCGGGCACCAGGTAGGCGTGGGCGATCTGGCGGGTGGTCAGCCCGCCGACGGCGCGCAGCGTGAGCGCGACCGCGGACGACGGCGTCAGCGACGGGTGGGCGCACAGGAAGTAGAGCTGGAGCGTGTCGTCCACCGTGGGCGCGGGCCCGGGCGCCGGCTCCTCGTCGACGAGGTCCTCACGCCGGCGGCGGGCGGCGTCCGCGCGGGTCGTGTCGAGGAACCGGCGCCAAGCCACGGTGACCAGCCAGCCCTTCGGGTCCCGCGGCGGGTCGGCCGGCCAGACGCGGACCGCCTCGACCAGCGCGTCCTGCACGGCGTCCTCGGCCGCCGCGAAGTCGGCTCCGCGGCGGACGAGGATCCCGAGCACGCTCGGCGTGAGGCTCCGGAGCAGGGCCTCGTTCATCGGAGAGGTCACTCCGTGATGGTGGGCGGCGCGGTCAGGAACGGGCGCACCTCGAGCCACTCGTGGATCGGCTTCCCGCCCGCCCCGGGGGCGGCCGACAGCTCCCCGGCCAGCTCGACGGCGCGCTCGTAGCTGTCCACGTCGATCACCATCCAGCCGGCGATGAGGTCCTTGGTCTCGGCGAACGGGCCGTCGGTGACCGGCGGGCGCCCCTCGCCGTCGTACCGGACGAACGTCCCCTCGGGGGCGAGCGCCTGACCGTCGACGAACTCGCCGGTCCCCTCGAGCCGGGCCGCGAAGTCGTGCATGTACTGCATGTGCGCCGAGATCTCCTCCGGCGTCCACTGGTCCATGGGCACGTCGTTGACCGGAGCCGGAGCGCCGCGGTAGTGCTTGAGCAGCAAGTACTTCGCCATCGTGTCTCTCCTCTGCTGGTGCGACCCATCTTGGTCACCTTCACCGCGGGGACGGACCCAGTCACCAGTTCTCGACATGGCCGTCCGAAATTTTTCTCGTAGCTGAGCCAGGGTGAACCGTCTCGCGGGTGTCCGGGTCCACGGTGGGGCACGGCCGGTTGCGGTGCACGCCTCGGTGCCGGCCGCCAAGTGCAGATGATCCTCGCGGGGACAGCAGCAGAGCGGCGCGCAGATCGCAGAGCTGCCGCAATCTGCGGAGCCGCAGCCCGAGGACTGGAACCTTCCCTCTGGGATCCTGGAGGCCCAGGAAGACATCGAGCGGAGGCGCCGCCGGGGCCGGCCGACTAGCTCCGCCGGGCATCCTTGACGAACACGATCCCGTCGGTGCTGGCCACGTGGGCCGGATCAAGCGGGGAGTAACCGAACCAGGGGGACACCCGGGCAGCGGGCGTCACGTGGGCGAGGGCAGTGGCCAGTCGGCGGGCGTCGACGATGTAACGCTCCTCCGGGAGCGCGTACAGCAGCCCCTCGATGGTGTCCGGAGGCGGGGCGTCCACCCCGTGGTGGCGGATCGTGCCGAGGGCTGTGGCGAGGAAGGCGTATCCCTCGCCCAGGTGGGCGCTGACGATCGCGCCGGCGCTCCACCATTCCAGCGGCAGGTCGCCCATCCGCATCGTGCTCTTGTTCCGCTGGAGGTGGCCGTTGTGGGCGTTCACCAGCGTCGGGCCCCGTTCAGCGAGGGCGAGCAGGTTGGCGGCCATCATCGAATCCCGCAGGCCCACCAGCCGCGCCATGCGGCTCGGTGACGTGTCGGCCATCCAGAAGTGGTACCGCAGCAAGCCGGTGGCGGTACGACCGTACAGGCCTGCCCGGCGCCAGTCCTCCCGTGAGGACGCCGCGATCAGGTGTGGCGTCTGCGCGTCGAGCAGGGCCACCAGATCATCGGCGAGCAGCCGCAGCTGGTTGGCCTCGGGCGTCTGCCCCACGGACTGGGACGGGTCCATCATCGCGGCGGGATTGGTCCACCGGTCGTCAGCGCCAAGCAGGCGGTCGAGCGTTTCCGCGGTGCAGGGAAGCAGGGCGGCGTCAACCCAGGCGGTGAGGTAGCCGTGGAGTGCGGTGAGGGCCTGCCGAGGGCTCGCGGCACCGGTGATCTCCAGCGGGCCGTCGAAACCGGCGAAGCGGAGCTGCTCTGACCCGGGCCGGCCGTCGTTGTACGCGCGCATCCAGCGCACCAGCTCGCGGTTGGCCGCGAAGGCGCCCCACTCGTGGCTGAAGCCGCGCTCCATGACCTCGTCGAGGATGCCGGTGCCCGAGGTGACGTAGTCGTCCACGAGCAGGCCCATCATGCAGTCGCTCTCGATGGCGATCGTCCGGTAGCCCTCCTGCTCGACGAGTTGCCGGAAGATCTCGTTCCGCACCTCGAGCAGAACGTCCTCGCCGTGGGTGGGCTCGCCCAGGGCGAGCAGCCGCGGCCGGGTCGGGAGCAGCCGCATGACGGTCGCGGCCTCGACAGCATGGGCGGTGTCCTTGGTACCAGCAATCATGCCCTCAACGGTATCGTTGAACCTTCGGTTGAAACTTCTCCGCGATGTTGACAGGGCAGTGGGGCGAAACCTTCAAGGCGGTGGACGGCTCAGGCCGGTCGACCTCGCGCGCGGGCACGGTCTGTCCACCCAGGCGATCAGGAACTACGAGGCGGCCGGCATCCTTCCGGGCGCCGAACGCACCCTGCACGGATACCGCACCTACACGCCGCTGCACGCGCAGGCACTCCGCACCTTTCTCGCGCTCGTGCCCGGACACGGCCACCAGACGGCCACGTCGATCATGCAGGCGATCAACCGGGACGCGACCGAGGACGCGCTCCGGCTCATCGACGAGAGCCACGCCCAGCTGCTCGACGACCGCCGCACCCTCCAGGCCGTCGAAGCCGCGCTTCGCGACCTCGATCCCGTACCGCGGGAGCGCGGTGACACGTTCGTCGGCCCGCTGTCGCGGCGGCTCGGCATCCGACCGGCCACCCTACGCAAATGGGAACGCGCCGGCCTGGTCCAGCCGCGCCGCGACCCGCGGACGGGCTACCGGGTCTACAGCGAGGCGGACGTCCGCGACGCCCTGCTGGCCCACCAGCTCAGACGGGGTGGCTACCTGTTGGAGCAGATCGCCCCGCTGATCGCCCAGGTCCGCTCCGCCGGAGGCGTCGCACCGCTGGAGTCGATGCTGCGCGACTGGCGCGCCCGTCTGTCGGCCAGGAGCCGCGCCATGCTCGCCGGCGCCGCCGCATTGGACGCCTACCTCGACCTCCGCCCTGCTCCTTGCGGATGACGAGCGGCCTGCTGGCCGCGAAGCTCCGGGGTGTCTCAGCGATCGTGACGGCCTGCCGTCCGAGCAGTGCGGGATTGCTCACGGCCGACTCTGACAGCAACAGCGACGCCGGCCTCGGTCACCCGCCACCCGGGCGGACAGCATCGATCGTCTGGGGAAGCAGTCGGCGGCTGGCATGGAGAACGGTGCCGTCGGGGCGGACGACGGCTGCGCGAGCAGCGCCTGTCCGCAACCATCGGTGCAGTTCGCTGCCCGGGTGGGCAACGACCAGAAATGCTCCACGCCGCTCGATATCGGCGCGTTGCGCGGCGGACGGCTCGATGGACGTCACGATCGCGAACCGGCCAGCGGCCAGGTCGTCGAAACGTCGCTGGCCGTCGACGATCGCGTTTGGGCACAGCCTGCCCGCGAGGCCGCGGCGAAGCCGTGGCCGCACCACGAGGTCGGAGCGGTGCAGCGGGGGTGTCCGGCTGTCCGTGGCCAGGTCCGTGAGGCCGGGCACGAGGTGCAGCCGCGGCGCCACGGCACGACGGATGACGTTGCCGAACTCGCCGCCGGCCGTCATTGCGGTACCGATGAACTTCGCCAGCTTGATCATGGCGCGGGCGTGGTGCCTGCGTTCGATCTCGTACGTGTCGAGCACGGTCTCGGCCAGGGTCCCGTCGAGCACGCCGGCGAGCTTCCAGGCCAGGTTCATCGCGTCGCGCAGCCCGGCACACATGCCCTGGCCGATGAACGGTGGGGTGAGGTGGGCGGCGTCGCCGAGCAGGAACACCCGCCGGTCGCGCCACCGGTCGGCGAGCTGCGCGCGGAAGGTGTACTCGGCGACGCGGATGATCTCCAGCTCCGCGACGGGGATGTCTCCGGTCCACCGCGAGATTAACGGATGCAGCCGGGCCAGGTCGCGGTAGTCGTCGGCGGTCTCGCCGGGCGTCAGCTGGAACTCCCAGCGGTAGCGGGTCTTCCCGACCCGCATGTAGGTGCCGGCGCGGGCCGGGTCGGCGAGTTGGTGCACGCCCTCCCACTGGCCGAGGTCGGCCTCCGTCACCACGTCGATGACGAGCCAGCGTTGCGTGAAGCCCAGGCCCTGCATGGCGGCGCCGATCGAGGCCCTGGACAGGCTGTTCGCACCGTCGCACCCCAGGACGTACGCCGCCCGGACGGACTCGTGCTCTCCCGTGGCGGTGTCGGTGACGTCGACCCGCACCCCGCTGGCGTCCTGGGTCAGCCCGGTGACCTCGACGTTGCCACGGAACGTGACGGTGCCGTGCTGCTGGAGATTTCGGCGGAGGATCGTCTCCAGTTCCGGTTGGTCGAACATGCTCCCCTGGGGGAAGCCGTGCGGGCCCGGCGCCGTGTCGCGCCGGAACTCGGCCAGCACCCGCATGTCCCGGTCGAGGAGGCGCAGACCGTGGTGCGGCCGGGAGATCGCGGCGAACTCGTCCCGGAGGCCGAGTCGCGCCAGGATGCGGTGGACCTCGTCGTCGAGGGCGACGGCGCGGGGCTGGGGATAGATCGACTCCCAGCGCTCGAGGATCAGGCACTCGACGCCGTACTGGGCGAGCAGCGTCGCGGCGGTGAGCCCGGTGGGGCCCGCGCCGACGATCACCACGGGAACCGTCCTCATTGGGCCGATACCAGGTGGAGGGCGAGGTAGACGGCGACGAGGAGTCCGCAGACTACGGCCGGGGCGTACTTCTGGGGGCCGTCTCCCTTGCGCAGGTGGACGAAGACGGCTCCGGCGAGCAGGAGCAGCAGCCCGGCGCCGGCGAGGGCGCCGATCAGCGGCACGGCCAGGCCGATGAGCAGCCCGGCCGCCCCGGCGACCTCGAGCAGGCCGATCCGGCGATAGGCGGCGACGGAGAAACCGGCCTCGGTGGCCAGCTCACGCATGCGCGGCAGGGCGAGGATCTTGGCCGTGCCGAGAGCGATGAAGATCAGGGCGAGCAGCACCGCGAGGATGGCAGCAGCGAGCGTCATGACATGACAACCAATCGCCATTCAATGGCATAACGGCCCAGGATGGCCTTGATGGCCGCCTGGTCGGCGGACGGAGAAACGGTGACGGTAGCCACGATGGAGCTACCCTCGGTCGTGGCCCCGATGTGGTGGACCTCCGGGACCTTGTCGAGCGCGGCGCGGATTTCCCGACGGATGGCGTCCGTGCGCAGCGCGGGCTTGTAGAGCTTGCCCACGGCGGTGACGGGCAGTTCGTCGAGGACCGTCACGGTCTTGGGCGCGGCGGTGCGGTCGGGCACCCGTTCGCTCGCCCAGTCGCGCAGGTCGTCCTCGGTCATCGTGGCGCCGGGTGCGAGGGTGACGTAGGCGACGGGTACCTCGCCGGCGTGGATGTCGGGACGCCCGACCGCGGTGGCCCCGGTGACCTGCGGGTGGGCCAGCAGGGCGTCCTCGATGACGGCGGGGTCGATGTTGTGCCCGCCGCGGATGATGAGGTCCTTGGCCCGGCCGACGAGGCAGACGAAGCCCTCCTCGTCGATGCGGGCGAGGTCGCCCGTGTCCAGCCAGCCGTCGACGAGCTTGCCGAGGCCGTCCAGGACGGGGCCGTTCTCGTCGCGGTCGGTGACGTAGCCGGGGAAGACGGTCGGGCCGCTGATCGCCAGCAGGCCCGTTCCACCAGCGGGTACGTCCTCCCAGGTGCCGTCCGTGCGGACCACCCGCATCCGCTGGTAGGGCAGGCGCTGCCCGACCGAGCCCGGCCGCGACACGTCGGGGAAGCTGCGCGCGCTGGCGCAGGTGGCCTCGGTCAGCCCGTAGCCCTCGATCAGGGCTGTCCCGGTGTGGGCCTGGAAGGTGTCCCGGACCGCGGCGGGCAGCGGTGAGGCACCCACCATCGGGAACCGCAGACTACTGATGTCGGCGTCGACGGGGCACTGCGCCAGCGTGGCGTACACGGTGGGCACCGCGCTCATGGCGGCGATCCGGTAGTGCTCGACGATCTTCCAGAATGCGCCGTACAGCGCGGGGTCGCGGTAGCCGAGCGGACCGGCCCACACCACGGTCTGCCCCTTGAACAGGGGTGCCAGCAGCGTGACGACAAGCGCGTTCACGTGGAACAACGGAAGCGCCGCGAAGACCACGGTCCGTTCGTCGAACAGGTTGCTGGCGGACAGCATCCACGCGTCGGCGACCTCGTTGGCGTGCGTGTGCGCGGCCAGTTTCGGGGCGCCGGTGGTGCCGCCGGTGTGGAACATCGCGGCCAGGTCGCCCGGGCCGGGCGCCTCACCGTGGAACGCGGACGGTTCCATGGCGGCGGCCAGCTCGCCGAGGTAGCCGATGCGGACGCCGTCGATGGCGGGCAGCGGCTCGGAGGTGCCCGCCGCCCCGGTGGGACGGAGCACGAGGATCGCGTCGAGCAGGCCGTCGCAGGCGAGCGCCTGCGCGGTGTTCCACGTGTCCGGCGCGAGGTCGGGCCCGGCCGTGACCAGCACGCGCGCGCCGGAGCGTCGGAGGAGTTCGGTGAGGTGTGGCCGCGACAGTCCACTGCCCAGGGGGGCCGCGATCCCGGCCAGCTGCGCGGCCAGCGTTGCGGTGATCAGCTCGGCGCAGTTGGGCGACATCAGGGCGACCGCGTCACCCCGCCGCACCCCGAGGTCGTGGAGCAGGTTCGCGACCCGGTGGACGTCGGCCAGGAGTTCGGCGAAGGTCCGGCGCAGCGGCTCCCGCCAATGGGCGGCGTCGGGCAGGACGGTGAGCGCCGTGCGGTCCGGCCAGCGCGTGGCTGCTCGGGCGAGCAGCCCGTACGTCGATTCGGGCAGGCCCCGCGCCGCGAGCGGCACGGCCTCGATCGCGGCCAGGTCGCTGGGCGTGGCGTAGTCCGGCCACAGCAGGGGCCCGGTCATCAGGCGTACCTCACGACCGTACGCTGCCGGCCCAGGTCGATTGCGCCGTCGTCGGTGGCGATGGTGGCCTCGACGACGTCGCCGTCCTTGAGGTACCTGGGGTTCTGAAGCTGGCCCTTGAAGAACATCTTCCACTTCACCGCGGGCGGCAGCAGGGAGACGAGGAACATGACCGGCTTCGGCGGCGCGCTCAGGGCCGTCCCGACGGGCGTCCCGGTCAGCAGCAGGTCACCCGGGTCGATCCGCTGGAAGCGGGTCAGCGTCTGCAGCGCCTGGACCGGCGTGTAGATCATGTCGGTGGCGAGCATGTCCTGCCGGAGTTCGCCGTTGACCCACAGCTTGAGCCGCAGGTCGGTGAACCGCTTGAGTTCGTCGGCGTCGAGCAGCACCAGCGCGGGGCCGACCGGGGTGAAGGTCGGGTAGGACTTGGCCTCGTAGAACTGGGTCTTGGGCAGCTGGACGTCACGGGCGGAAACGTCGTTGGTGACCACCAGGCCCGCGATGTACTCGGCGACGTTGTCCGCGGTGATGGTGGTGCCGACGGGCATCTCGCGGCCGAAGACGAGCCCGATCTCCACTTCGTAGTCCAGCAACGTCACATGGCCGGGCCGGACCACGTCGGCGAACGGGCCGCTGATCGAGCCCGAGGTCTTGCGGAAGAACGTCAGCGGGACGGTCTCGGGATTGCCGTTGGTGTCCTTGACGTGGGAGACGAAGTTGGTCATCTGGGCGACGACGCGGCAGGGCGCCGTCACCGGGGAGACCAGGGCGAGGTCGTCGACCGGGACGGTGTCCGTGCTCGTCGTGGCCGCGTCGATGGCCGGCCGGTCCGCCAGCAGTTCGGCGGTGGTGGTGGCGCTGGTGTCGACCTTGGCGGCGCCGGTGGGGGTGAGCACCCACCAGGCGTCGGCGGTGCGCAGGACCGAGGTGCTCATGAGGTGAACGCTTTCATCAGGCCGCGGAGGCGGTGGAGGTCGAATTCGTTGTCCTCGCGCAGCGCGCCGATGACCGCGCGCAGCTCGCGAAGCGATTCCCGGCCGGGTCTCATGCCGAGAAAGTCCTTGGTGGCGGGCGGACCCCACTGGGCGAGCCCCGAGGCGCTCATCGGGGCCCAGCCGGGCTCGAGCGTGGAGTCGAACAGGTCGCCGTCGGTGAAATGCTCGACCAGGAAGTCGTCCGGGTCGCGCCAGTAGTCGAAGATCTGGCTGCCCTGGATGTGCCGGCCGATTCCCCAGGACCGCTGGTAGCCCCGGTCGAGCAGGTGCTCCCCGCCGGCGGCCAGCGAGTCGAGGTCCGGGACCTGGTAGGCCGAGTGCACGTACCGGTTGGCCGGGCCGAGGGTCATCGCGAGGGTGTGATGGTCGGTGGGCGTGCTGCCGCGGTCGCAGCGGATGAAGCTCATCACCGGGCCGCGCTCGCGCTGCCCCTGGTGGTAGAGGAAGTCGCTGACGATCAGGCCCAGGTGCTGGAGATACCAGTTGAGCGTCTCCTGGTACCGGGTCGTCTGCAGCACGACGTGACCGAGCCGCTGCACCTTGGCCGGCTCCTGCGGTGGCCGCTGGGTGGCGTTCGTCCGCGCCACGTCGTGCCCGACGTTGAACGTCAGGGGCACCTGGGTGGGCAGCGCGGGAAGTTCGTGCGTGTCCGCGACCACGCGTACCCGCGCTCCGCTCGGATCGACCAGATCCACCGTCACCCCGCCCAGGCTCTCCGGCAGCGGGGCGATCGTCGTGCCGGTCGCATCCGCGAGCCGCAGCACGTCCTGCGGCTCGGCAGCCCGGAAGGCGGGGCCGATGAACCGTGACCGGGGGCCCCGGCGGATGAGCACGCAGGGCGAACCCGGGTCCGTGCCCCGCAGGTGCAGCTCGTCGGCGGTACGCGACGACGTCGTGAAGCCGAAGGCCCGGGCGAACAACTCAGCCCGCTCAAGATCGGGCTTCTCGAACTCCAGCCAGGCCAGGTCGTGCACCTTGACAAGCGGGTTCCGCACTCTCCCCGGGTGCTCGCCCGGCAGGGCACCCTGCTCGCTGTGCAGACCCGTGTGCGGGTCGTGCCGCTCGACCATGTCCCGCTCCTTCCAAGGCGTTGACGAAATCGTCACTTACGACTGTAGCGTCAGTCAAGAGCAGATGACGATTCCGTCATGTCTGAGGGTCGCCGGGGTTAAGGTAGGCGCAGACCGACCTGGGAGAGGTGAACAAGTAGGCATGGCGCAACAGGCCAGGCATGCCCCTAACCGCCTGGAACGGCGGAAGGCGCACACCCGATCGGCGCTCGTTCGCGCCGCCCAGACCTTCATCGCGGCCGGCAAGCAGAACGTCCCGATCCTCGAGCTCACTCAGGCCGCCGACGTGGGGATGGGGTCGTTCTACAACCACTTCGACAGCAGGGAGCAGCTCTACCAGGCCGCGGTGGAGGACGCCCTCGAGCGCTACGGCGCCCTGCTCGACGAGCTGACAGTGGGCCTGGACGACCCGGCCCATGTCTTCGCGCAGAGCTTCCGGCTGACCGGACGTCTCCACCGCCGGAGTCCCGAGCTGAGCAAGGTGCTGCTCAGCAACGGCCTGGCCCTGGCTGGTTCCGACAAGGGACTCGCGCCGCGAGCCCGGCGCGACATTGAAGACGGCGTCCGTGCCGGGCGGTTCAACGTGCGCGACCCCGAACTCGCGATGGTGATCATCGCCGGGGCCGCGTTGGTCCTCGGGCAACTGCTGCACGATCACCCCGAGCGCGACGACGCCGCAGCCACCGACCAGGTCACCGAGGACGTGCTGCGCATGCTCGGCCTGCCGCCCGACGACGCGCACGAGATCTGCCTGCGGCCGTTACCCGCGCTCGACGGTGTCCGCCCGTAAGACCGATATCCATCCGCCCGAGCGGGGCCGCCGGCCGGTCTAGGCAGCGGCCGCCTCGCGCACCATCCGGTTGGCCGTCTCCGGCTCGTACCCGGTCGCGCGGAGCAGGTCGCTCGCCATGGTGCGCAGCTGGATCACGATGGCATCCGAGAAGGGCTTGACGCCCTTGTGGTACGCCTGGCCGGCCAGGCGCGCCCCGTCCAACACCGCGTTGCGGGTCTGGTCGAACGGCCCACCCGCCCGCCCCTCCTGCCTCAGCAACTGGATCGCCTCGGCGAACCTGTCCACGGCGCCGGGGAGTTCCTCCGGCACCGGCTCGTCGTACTGCAGCGTGGTCGCGGCCCAGCGGGCCAGCGCCCGGCCCCCGAGAACCACCCGATCGATGTGCTCGATGCCGCGCCGGTAGTGCTCGACATCGACCCGGCGTCGCCAGCGGGCCGGCGCAATGGTCGTCACCTCCTCGGCGCCACCCAGCGCCTCGTGCATCCGGGCGAGATCGGGTTCCATCCCGCTCAGCTGATCCAGCGCCCGTGTCGCGCGGTCCGGGTCACGCCGGGCGAGTGCGTGGGCAACCTCTCGGAGCTGCGTGTGGAGGGTCGCGGCGACCGGAGCGGTGGCGCGGTCGAGAATGCGCATCGGGTTGATCGGTAGCAGCAACGCCACCACCGCCAGGCCGATGGCGCCGCCCACTCCCGCGTCAACGATCCGCGCCCATTCGAGGCCCTGCTCCACGTGGGAGAGCGTGGCGATCAGTACAGCGGTACTGCCCGCCTGAGCGACCAGCGCACCGCTGCGCCCCGTCATCAACAGGGCGACGGCGATGGCCAGCATCACCACCAGGCCGATCTGCCAGGGCCCGAACCCGAGAGATCGCATGAGAAGATCACTGACAAGCAGGCCCAGCCCCACGCCGAGGATCAGCTCGGCGGTACGTAGGGCGCGCTGCCCGAGCGCGGCGACGATCGTGCCGACGGCCGCGCTGGGCGCGAAGATCGGGGAGGGGCGACCCAGGACGTCGTGCGCCAGCCCCCAGGACAATGTCGCGGCAAGCCCACATTGCGCTGCGACGAACAGGATGATCGTGAACAGCCGCAGCCTCAGCCGGCCTGCCTCACCACCGCGACGCCGGGCCTCCGCCGTCAAGTCCTTGGCGCGCCCGGCAGCGGCGTTGGGGCGAGACCCGACTCGCCGGTCACCAGCCATGGCTCGGGTTACCCGACCCGCCCCTCACAAACCTCCGACCCTTCCTGCCGCTGCCCGCCAGCGATCGTCTAACGGGGCGGCGACGGCGGCTCGGATGGGAGTCTTCGAGTGCGGGCGGCGTCGGCTACGGCGACGCTGGCCAGGACGAGTGCGGCGGCGGTGGCTACCGCGAGGGGCGGCATCGGCCTCATCGCTGGGGTGAGGGCGACGAGGGCGAGCGCGCCGATCACGCGGGGGAGAGACACGCGCCCGAACACCGCGTACTCGAAGGTGGCCCGTCCGGCGAGGAACAGGGCGGGTCCGCCGAGGATGGCGGGGAGCCAGGCCGGGTCGGTGTGGCCGAGCGGATGCTGGATGACGAGTTCGTCGCCGACGGCGACAACGACGATGCCGGCGACCATGATCACGTAGGAGTAGGCCGTCAGGATAGCGATGGGGCGTGGGTCGCGGGCCGCGGTCATGGCGTCGGCCAGCAGTGCTCCGGCGCGGTGGATGTAGATGCGCCACAGCAGTACCGTGGTGGCGAACGCCACCAGGGTCGCGGCGCTGCGGTCGGCCGTGAAATCGCCGGTTCCGAACGTCAGTCCGGTCACCAGGATCGGCTCGCCGAGCGCGACGATGAAGAACTGCTGGTACCGCTCGGCAGTGTGCTCCTCGGAGACCACGATCTCCTGTCGACGCTTGCCGTGGCGGCCCAGCCGCGGCGTGGGGAAGCCGAGGGTGAACGCCACGTACTCCCCGACCGTCGCCGTCATCCACAGCGCCGCGCGCGCTGGGACGGGCAGGAGCGCACCCGCGATCCAGGGCACCGTGGACATGCCGACCCAGAACAGCAGCCGCACCGCGCTGGCCTGCGCCTCGTGGCCATGCAGAAAGAAGACGGCCATAGCGAGGCCAACAAGCCGGATGGTGGCGTACGCACCGGCGAAGACCAGGCCGTTGCGGCCGAACGCCTCAGGCGTCGCGGCCGCCAGCACGAGGGTGCCGAGAATGATCGGCATGATCAGCAGTTGTACCAGCGGATGTCGCGGATCGAACGCGTCCAGAAACCTCGTCGTAGCGGACCAGAGGTGCATCACGGCGAACAGCAGCACCAGTGTCTGGAACGTGCCAGTCCAGCTCAGCTGATCGAGCAGGTGCTGCGAAAGCTGAAAGAACACGAGGACGAACGCCAGGTCGAAGAACAGTTCCAGGAATGCCGGCCGCGCCTGTTCGGGTCTTCGCAGCAGTACGCCCGCTCTACCTGTCGTCATCGTCGCCCGCTTCTGCCGTTTCTGCCCGTCCTGGCCGAGAGGGCCCTCGGCGGCCTAGAGGTTGACGGCCTCGCGCACCATCCGGTTGGCCGTCTCCGGCTCGTACCCGGTCGCCCGGAGCAGGTCACTCGCCGCCGTGCGGAGCTGGACCACCATGGCGCTCCCGTACGACTTCAGGCCTTTTCGACATGCCTGGCCGACCAGCCGCGCGATGTCCAGTACCCCTTGGCGGGTCTGCTCCAAGGGCCCAGCCTTTCGTGCCTCCCGCTGCAGCACCCCGATCGTCTCGGCGAGCCGGTCCACGGCGGCAATGAGTTCCTCCGGCACCGGCTCGTCGTACTGCAGCGAGGTCGCCGCCCAGCGGGCTATCCCCCGGCACTCGAGGGCCACCCGATCCATGTACTGGATGCCGCGCTGGTAGCGCTCGACATCGCGGCGCCGCCGCCACCGGACCGGCGAGATCATCGTCACCTCCTCGGCGCCACCCAGGGCCTCGTGCAGCCGGTTGAGGTCGCCGTCCATACCGCGAAGCCGGTCGAGTGCCCGCACCGCGCGGTCCGCGTCCCGCTGTCTCAGCGCGTGTGCGACCTCCCGAAGCTGCGATGTGAGTGTCTCGGTCAGCGGTGCGGCGGCGCGCTGGAGAGTGCGCATCGGGTCGATGGGCACCAGCAACGCGACCACCGCCAGCCCGACGACCGCACCCGACCCGGCTTCGACGATCCGCTCCCATTCGAGGTTGCGCTGAACCGGTGACAGCGTGGCGAGCAGCACGGCGGTGCTGCCGGCCTGAGCGACCAGCGCGCCGCTGTGCCCGGTCATCAGCAGGGCGACGGCGATGGCCAGCGCTACCACCACCCCGATCTGCCAGGCCCCGAACCCGACGTAACGGAGTAAAAGGTCGCTGATGAGCAGGCCCAGCCCGACGCCGAGCATCAGTTCGGCGGTACGTCGGGCGCGCTGTCCGAGCGCGGCGACGATCGTGCCGACGGCCGCGCTGGGCGCGAAGACCGGCGCGGGACGCCCCGCCACCTCGTGAGCGAGCCCCCAGGCCAGGGTGGCGGCGAGCCCGCACTGAGCCGCGATGACCAGGATGATCTCGACTTGACGCAGCCGCAGCCTGCCGGCCTTACCACCGCGGCGGGCCGCCTGCGTCGCCAGGTCTCTGGCCTGCTCGACCACCTCCTCAGGGCGGGGCAGGGGGCTCCGGTCAGCGGCCATGGCGGGGGTTACCCCGCCGGACCCGCACAAACCTGCGACCCGTTCTCCCTGTCGAGGCGATTCGGCTGCATCCGCTCCCGTGGCCATGCGCTCGGCGACGGCGGGCAGGCTGTAGCCGACAGCGACCCCCTCAGGTCATCCACGATGCCGGGCCGAGCCGTTGCGGCAGCACCAGAACCAGGGGGGACCGCTCGTTTCAGCCGGGTGGTGACGGCGGCTCGGATGGGAGTCTTCGAGTGCGGGCGGCGTCGGCTACGGCGACGCTGGCCAGGACGAGTGCGGCGGCGGTGGCTACCGCGAGGGGCGGCATCGGCCTCATCGCTGGGGTGAGGGCGACGAGGGCGAGCGCGCCGATCACGCGGGGGAGAGACACGCGCCCGAACACCGCGTACTCGAAGGTGGCCCGTCCGGCGAGGAACAGGGCGGGTCCGCCGAGGATGGCGGGGAGCCAGGCCGGGTCGGTGTGGCCGAGCGGATGCTGGATGACAAGCACGTCGCCGACGGCGACAACGACGATGCCGGCGACCATGATCACGTGGGAGTAGATCGTCAGGACGGCGACACGGCGCGGGTCGGGGGCCGCCCCCATGGCGTCGGCCAGCAGTGCTCCGGCGCGGTGGATGTAGATGCGCCACAGCAGCGCTGTGGTGGCGAACGCCACCAGGGTCGCGGCGCTGCGGTCGGCCGTGAACTCACCGGCACCGAGCGCCAGTCCGGTCACCAGAATCGGCTCGCCGAGCGCGATGATGAAGAACTGCTGGTACCGCTCGGCCACGTGCTCCTCGACGACCACGATGTCGGCTCGACGACGGGTACCCGCGCGGCCCAGCCCCGGCGTGCGGAAGCCGAGTGCGATCCCCACGTACTCCACGGCCGCCGCCGTCATCCACAGCGCTCCACGTGCCCCACCGGGTAGGAACGCACCGGTCACCCATGGCACCGCAGCCACGCCGACCCAGAACAGTAGCCGCACGGCGTTGCGCTGTCCCTCGTGGCCACGCAGCAGAAGCACCCCGACAGCGAGGACACCAACCCGGACGGTGACGTAGGCACCTGCGAACACCAGGCCGTTGCGGCCGAAGGCCTCAGGCGCCGCAGCCGCCATCACGAGGACGCCGAACATCATCGAGATGACCAGCAGCTGTATCAGCGGATGCCGCGGGTCGAACAGGTCGGTGAACCTCGCCGCATAGGCCCAGACATGCAGCACGGCGAGCAGCAACACCAGTGTCTGGAACGCGCCGGTCCAACTCAGCTGCTCCACCAGCTCCTGCGAGAGGCGGAAGAACGCGAGGACGAACACCAGGTCGAAGAAGAGTTCCAGGAACGCCGACCGCCCCTGCTCGGGTTTTCGCAGCAGCTGCTCCGCCCTACCGGTCGTCATCGGTCGCCCATTTCTGCCGTTTCTGCCCAGCGCTTCCACGTGGACCGAGCGCGCGCCTGAGCTGGCGGCACGCGCCGGTCAGCCCGGTCAGTCGGCGGCCCGTGGCCGGTCCCGGTGACCGGAGTGCCGGCTGCCGGCCGTCCCACCGTCCCTCGGGTGGTCGCCCGCCGGCTGATCCGGGCCGCCGCCCCCCGCGCGGTCCGTGGGGCCGGTCGCTGCCGGCACGGAGCCGGCCCGCCGGTTGGCGGGGACGAACTCACGCAGCAGAATCTGCGCGATGCCGGCGGCCGGGATGGCCAGCAGGGCTCCCAGGAGGCCGCCCAGCTCCGCGGCGAGCAGCACGCTGACCAGCACGGTCAGTGGGTTCAGCTGGACGGCGCGGGACATGATGACCGGTTGCAGCAGGTGGTTCTCGACCTGCTGGTAGATCACGAAGAAGACCAGCACGACGACCCCGGCGGTGGGCGAGTGCAGGAAGCCCGCGCCGCCCGCGACGATGGCGCCGAGGGTCGCCCCCACCAGCGGGATCAGGTCCGCGATGGCGACCAACAGGGCGATCACGGCGGCGAACGGCACGCCGGTGAGCGCGAGCACCACGAAGGTCGCCAGGCCACAGATGAGGCTGATCAGGAGGTTTCCGCTCAGGTAGCCGGTGATGGTGCGCGCCGACGCCCGGCCGATGCGGCGTAGCCGCTCGGCCCGGGCGTCGCCGGCCAGGGCCAGCGTCCCGGCGGTGATCCGCGGCCCCTGCACCACCATCAGGTACGCCAGCACCACCACGGTCAACACTCCGGCGACGCCCTGAACCGTCCCACGGACCAAGCCGACCGTCGACCGGCCGAGTTGGCCGCCGAAGCGCTGGATCTGGTCGACATGGGCCTCGGCCTGCCGCCGCAGGTGGAACCGCTCCAGCAGCTCACCGACCGGCCCGCGCCCGGCCCGCGCCTCGCGCAACAGGTCCGGCGCCCGGTCCGCGAACCGCGCCAGCTCGTCCAGCAGGGGCACCACGATGAGTACGCCGAGCGCGGCGAGAGCCACGAAGGCGGCCAGGAACACCAACAGCGTGGCCGCCGCCCGACGCCGGACGATCCGTCGTTGCACCCGGTCCACCAGGGGATTCAGGGCCACCGCGAAGAACGCGGCCACCACCACCCAGATCAACACCCGCCGGGTCTCCCACACCATCGCCAGCCCGACCAGGGTGGCGAGGACCAGTCCGATGACAATCAGCGCCTGGCGGGCCGTGGACCGGTCGTCGGCGTTGCTCATCCGGCGCGGCTACCCTCCGCGAAACACCCGAAACACCATCGGAGCAGTTTCGATCTCTGGGCGTGCCGTCAGGTGAACGGGCTCGACGCGAGGCGTCGAACCCTGCCCGCCGTCCGACCTCGCGCTGGTCCTGACCAATGTGCGCCGCTGAACTCCCGCCAGCACTTACGGTGAGAGCAGTTGCAGGTGTCCGGGCAGGAGGCCGGTGAGTGGAGTCGTATCCGATCATCGAGTCACATGGCCTGATCGGGGACCTGCAGACAGCGGCGCTGATCGCGGACGACGGCACCCTTGACTGGTTCTGCGCGCCGCGGTTCGACTCGCCCAGCCTGTTCGCCGGACTGCTCGACCACAAGAGGGGCGGGTATTTCCGTATCGCACCCGATGGCGCCGAGAACGTCAGAAAGGAGCAGTTGTACCTGCCGGGGACACCGATCCTGATCACTCGGTTCCTGACGTCCGGCGGCGTGGGTGAAGTCATCGACTTCATGCCGGTCGCCGGCGACACGCCGACCGATCGTCATCGCCTCGTCCGGCTCGTCAACGTGGTGCGGGGCACCATCCGGTTCCGGGTCGATTGCCAGCCGCGATTCAACTATGGGCGCGACCGGCACGAGATCGAGATGTACGCCGACGGCACCGTTTTCCGCAGCCCGACGCTCAGTATGACGGTGCATCGGGTCCGCCCCGCCGACCAGCCCCCGGACGAAATCGAGATCGAACGCGACGGCGACGGGGTGCGCGCCTTCGCCACCTTTCGCGAGGGTGCCACCGGCGGGTTCCTCGTCGAAACCGGCTCCGGTGAGCCACCCCGGCTCATCGGGCCTGAGGAAATACGGGCCTTGTACAAGCAGACCCGGGACTATTGGCGGACCTGGCTCAGCGGCTCCTGCTATCGAGGACGGTGGCGGGAAGCGGTGGAGCGCTCCGCCCTGACGTTGAAACTGCTCACGTACGCGCCGACCGGCGCCCTGATCGCCGCTCCGACCGCGGGCCTGCCGGAGCAGATCGGCGGGACGCGGAACTGGGACTACCGCTACGCCTGGATCCGCGACGGCTCAGCTTCGGTCTACGCCCTGCTCGGTCTCGGCTTCACCGAGGAAGCGCGCCGATACCTGCTGTGGCTCAACGATCGGATCTGCGAGGCGGCCGACCGGGCGACGCCGCTGCACCACATGTACCGCGTCGACGGCTCGACCGCCCTCGACGAGGAACTCCTCGATCACCTGGAGGGCTATCGACGCTCCCGCCCGGTGCGGATCGGCAACGCCGCTGCCGACCAGCTCCAGCTTGATATCTACGGCGAAGCGCTGAGCGCCATCTACTTCGCCGACTCGTACGGACTGCGCAGCTCTTATCAGGCGTGGCTGAACACAGTGAAGTCCATCGACTGGCTCTGTGAGCACTGGGACAGACCAGATGAAGGGATCTGGGAGACCCGGGGCGGCCGCCAGGACTTCACCTTCGGCCGCGTCATGTCCTGGGTGGCTGTCGATCGGGCCATCCGCCTCGCTCAGCGGTACGGGGTACCCGGCGAGATCGACCGCTGGAGCACCGAGCGCGGCCGGATCTACCACCAGATCATGAACCGGGGTTACCACCCCGCGCGCCGGGCGTTTGTGCAGCACTACGACAGCGACGTCCTGGACGCGGCGCTGCTCACCATGCCGAGCGTGGGGTTCATCGCGCCCGACGATCCGATGTGGCAGTCCACACTGCGGGCGATGGACGACGAACTCGTTTCGGACAGCCTCGTCTACCGGTACAACCCCACCGCATCGCCCGACGGCCTGCCCGGCAACGAGGGCACCTTCAGCATGTGCACCTTCTGGTACGTCGAAGCCCTGGCCCGCTCGGGACGGCTGAACGACGCGCTGATCACTTTCGAGAAGATGCTCACCTACAGCACCCACCTCGGTCTCTTCGCGGAGGAGATCGGCCCGACCGGCGACCAGCTCGGCAACTTTCCCCAAGCCTTCAGCCACCTCGCACTGATCAGGGCCGCGATGACCCTCGATCAACTCATGGACGCTGCACCGGCACCGTGTCGCGCTCCGTTCGAAACCCTGGTCGAGCGGGGTTCACCGCGTCCGTGAAGACTCGTCCCAGGCGCCTGCTGCGGTCGAGTAGCGGTTCTCTCGGTGAGGCAGCGCGCTGCTGGCCTTAGAGAAAGTCCTCAACGCCCAGCACCGCACGGTCCGCGCCCTGAGCCGAACATGGCCCTGGCCAGGATGAAGTGCTAGGCGCACACCTGCCCGCCGGGACGTTGGCGGGGATGGGACCTTGGCACGCGCGGTCCAGCTCAGCGGGAGGTCATCGGGGAAGGTGAGCCTCGATGCCCGCGATGAGGGTCTGGATCGCCAACGTGAAGCTGCGGTCGCCGCCTGCGTCTGCGGTCGACGCGGTGGCCGGCCCTGCTGCGGGCGTGGGTTGCAGCGCAGCGAGGCGACCCAGGGTTCCGTTGCCCTCGGCGAGGAGGAAGCCCGAGAAGAGGCTGGCGAGGACCGCTCCGACGGGGGCGACCTCCGTGGCAGGCACGCCTGCGCTGGTGAGGACGCCGGTCAGCCCGGTCCAGAACGGGTCTTCCGGCTCGATGAAGTCCGGGCTGGCCAGGCTGTGCACGATCAGGTTGGGGTGCCGGTGCGCCAGCGCTCGGAAGTCACTCGCGAACCGGTGCAGCTGTTCCTGCCAGGTCCCACCGTCGACCCGGGGCTGGAACTGCGCGGCGACGAGGTTCTTGACGCCGCGTAGCAGCGCGGCCTTGTTCGGCACGTGGTGATAGAGCGACATCGGGTTGACGCCCAGCACCGCGGCCAGCTTCCGCATGCTCAGCGCGCCCACCCCGTCGGCGTCGATGAGTCGGAGCGCCGCGGTGTAGATGCCCTTTTCGCTGAGACGTGCGTCTCCCCGGCCGCCTGCGGCCTGTCCAGTCGTAGCCATACACCGTATGGTAGCAGCAGCCATACAGCGTATGGCTGACGTCCGGCACCCGGATCCATCGGCCGGTCACCGTCGGCAACCTCAGGTAAGGAGTCCACGTGTCGAGCAACCTCACGACCATCCCCGCCCCGCGCGGGGTTCCGATCGTCGGGAACGCGCTGCAGATCCCGTCCGACGGACCGGCGGCGTTCTTCGAGGAGACGGCCGGTCAGTTCCCCGAGGGCATCTACCGGCTCGCGCTGCCCGGCCGCGAGCTCGTCCTGGTATCGGACCCGGACCTGGTTGCGGAGCTGTGCGACGAGTCGCGCTTCTACAAGCCGATCGAGAAGCCGCACAGCGACGTGCGGGCGATCGCCGGGGACGGCCTGTTCACCGCGCGGGGGGACGAGCCGAACTGGGGCAAGGCGCACCGGATCCTGATGCCCGCGTTCAGTCAGCGGTCGATGAAGTCGTACTTCCCGGAAATGCTCGAGGTTGCCGATGCGCTGGTCGGCAAGTGGCGGCGCGACGAGGGCAAGGACCTCGACGTCGTCGCCGACATGACCCGCCTGACCCTCGACACGATCGGAATCACCGGCTTCGACTACCGGTTCGACTCCTTCGGCAGCGAGGAGGTGCACCCGTTCCTGCAGGCCCTGGCGGACTCTCTGCACGAGGCCATGGGGCGGCTGAAGCAGCCACCCTTCGTCACCGCGATGCGGCGCCGGCAGAACCGGACGTTCGAGGAGAACGTCCGCGTCATGCACTCGCTCGTCGAGGAGGTCATCCGCGAGCGCCGCGCGGGTGGGGGCGATGACCGCCGCGACCTGCTCAGCCTCATGCTCAACGCGGTCGACCCCGAGACCGGCGAGCCGCTGTCCGACGAGAACATCCGCAACAACGTGGTGACGTTCCTCATCGCCGGGCACGAGACCACCAGCGGTCTGCTGTCGTACGCCCTGTACCAGCTGCTGCGCAACCCGCACGTGCTGGCCCAGGCGTACGCGGAGGTCGACCGGCTGCTGCCCGGTGACACGGTGCCCACCTACGAGACGATCATGAAGCTGAACGTGATCCCGCGGGTCCTGGACGAGACCCTGCGCCTGTGGGGCCCCATCCCGGCGATCGCCCTGGCGCCGTACGAGGACACCGTGCTCGGTGGCCGCTACGCGCTGCCGAAGGACCAGCAGGTCATGGTCGTGATCCCGGCGCTGCACAAGCACCCCGAGGCGTGGGACCGGCCGACCGAGTTCGACATCGACCGGTGGCTGCCGGAGAACATCGCCCAGCACCACCCGCACGCCTACAAGCCGTTCGGCAACGGCGAGCGGGCCTGCATCGGCCGGCAGTTCGCCCTCACCGAGGCCCGGCTCGCCCTGGCCCTGGTCCTGCAGAACTTCGCGATCACCGACCCGAACGACTACCAGATCAAGGTCAAGGAGACGCTCACCCGCAAGCCGGACAACTTCCTGCTGCGGGTGCGCTCCCGCCAGCCGTACGAGCGATTCGACAGCGAGGTGCGGGCGGTGCCGGAGTCGCCTGCGGCGGCGGCCGCGGTGAACGTCGTCGGCGTCACGCTGCGCGTCGCGTACGGCTCGAACCTGGGCGCGTCGGAGGATCTCGCGCGGCAGCTGGCCGGCCGGGCCGAGCAGTCCGGCTTCGACACCACTGTGCTGACGCTGGACGAACTGGCCGACAACCCGCCCAACGATGGGATCCTCGTCGTGGTCACGCCGAGCTACAACGGCAAGGCCCCCGACAACGCGCAGCGCTTCGACGACCTCGCCGCCGCCGGCGGCCTGACGGCGGGATCGATGTCGAAGGTGCGGTTCGCGCTGCTCGGCACCGGCAACACGCACTGGATCACCTACCAGGCCTTCCCCAAGCGGGTGGAGGCGGTGCTGCTGGCGGCCGGCGCCACGCCGATCGTGCCGCGCGGCGAGGTCGACGCGAACGGCGACTTCGACGGCATGGCGACCACGTGGATGGACGCGCTGTGGACGGCGCTGGCCGCGGAGTACGGCGCGGACACCACGGCCACCACCGGTCCACGCCTGTCGCTGGAGGTCCTCACCGAGGCGCAGGTGCGCCCGGCGGTGGTCTCCGAGAAGGCGTACCCGATCACCGTCGTGGCCAGCGAGGAACTGGTCGGCGACCCGACCGGGCTGTGGGACTTCAGCATGGAGGCACCTCGCCCGCAGGCGCTGTCGATCACCGTCGAGCTGCCCGACGGGGTCGGCTACGAGACCGGCAACCACCTGGCCGTCTTCGGCAAGAACGACCCTGAGCTGGTGACGCGGGCGCTGCGGCTGCTGCGGGTACCCCGCGACCAGGTGGTCCGGCTGCGCCGCGAGGACGCCAGTGCTGGCACCCACCTGCCGATCGATGTGCCTGTGACCGCGGAGCTACTGCTGACGGAGTTCGTCGAACTGCAGGAGGTGGCCACCCGCACCCACCTGCGGGCGCTGGCCGAGCACACCCAGTGCCCGTGGACCGCCGGCCAGCTCCAGGGGTACCTCGACGACACCGATGAGGCGCGCCAGCGCTACCAGGACGAGATCCTCGCGAAGCGAGTTTCGGCCCTCGCCCTGCTGGAGCGGTTTCCCGCCGTCGAGTTGCCGCTGGCCGTCTTTCTGGAGCTGGCCGGGCCGATCCGGCCGCGTTTCTACTCCATCTCCTCGGCGGCCATGGTCGAGCCGAACCGGCCGCGACTGACCGTCGGCCTGGTGGAGGGTCCGGCACTGTCCGGCGACGGGGAGTACCGCGGCCTGGCCTCCCAGTACCTGGCCCGGCTGCGGCCCGGCGACGTGTTCTTCGGGTACGTCCGCGTCCCGGCCCCGCCGTTCCACCCGCCGGCCGACCCGACCACGCCGATGATCCTCGTCGGTCCGGGCACCGGCTTCGCCCCGCTGCGCGGCTTCCTCGAGGAGCGCGCCGCCCAGCAGGCCAGCGGTGTCGAGGTCGGCCTGTCGAAGGTCTTCTACGGCTGCCGGCACCCGGAGCACGACTGGTTCTACCGCGACGAGATGCAGGCCTGGCAGCAGGCCGGCCTCGCCGAGGTGCACCTGGCGTTCTCCACCGTGCCCGATCACCCGCACAGGTACGTCCAGGACGCCATCACCGCCGACGGCGACGCCATCTGGGACGCGATCCAGAACGGCGCCCACCTCTACGTCTGCGGCGACGGCCGGCGGATGGCCCCGTCGGTACGCCAGGCGCTGGCCGGCATCTACCGCAGCCACACGGGCGGCAGTGCCGACGACGCCGAGAAGTGGCTCGACCAGCTCGACGCCGACGGGCGCTACCAGCAGGACGTCTTCGCCTGATCGCCGGTTCGACGGTGCGGCGCGGACCGCCGCATCCGACACCCATGCCCCGCGCGGTGGGGGCGACCGCACGCACCGCGAGACAAGGAGAATGTCATGTCCACCATGCTCGCCGGCCGGCTCGACTACAAGACGGGGCGGTTCGCGATGGAGGAGGTACCCGTCCCGCAGCCGGGACCGGGCCAGGTGAGGATCAAGGTCGCCGCGGCCGGCATCTGCCTGTCCGACGTCCACCTCATCGACGGGAGCCTGCGGCTGGAAACCGGCGTCGACAAGGTGACCCTGGGGCACGAGGTGGCCGGCGTCATCGACACCGTCGGTGCGCAGGTACCCGCCGAATGGCAGGTCGGGCGGCGCGTATTGCTGCAGGCCGGCCAGCCCTGCGGCGCCTGCCCACCCTGCCTCCTGGGGCGGGTCGGCCATTGCCAGCACCCGCTGACCCGCGGGGTCGACTACGACGGCGGCTGGGCCGAGTACGCCATCGCCGAGCACTTCACCCTGGTCGGCGTCCCCGACGACCTTCCGCTGGAGCAGGCCGCGATCATCCCCGACGCGGTCTCCACCCCCTGGGGTGCGATCGTCGGCACCGGTGAGGTACGCCCCACCCAGGCCGTCGGCGTGTGGGGGCTGGGCGGTCTCGGCGCCCACGCCGTCCAGTTGCTGCGTCTCGTCGGGGCCGCCCCCATCGTCGCCGTGGATCCGATCCCGGATGCCCGGGCCCGGGCCCTCGCCCTGGGTGCCGACCACGCCCTCGACCCCCGCGCCGCCGACTTCGACGAGCAGGTACGCCGGCTCACCGGCGGGCGCGGCCTCGACGTCGCCTTCGACCTGGCCGGCGCCCCGCCGGTCTGGACCCAGGCCCAGACCGTCCTCGCCAACGAGGGCCGGCTGGTCCTGGTCGGACTGGCACCCCAACCGCTGACCATTCACGAGACCACCCTGTTCAGCTACCTGAAGCAGCAGATCCGTGGGCACTACGGCAGCCTTCCGGAGCACGTCGAGCAGCTCGTCTCCCTGGTGGGGCATCACCGCCTCGACCTCTCCGGGTCGATCAGCGATGTGCTCCCGCTGTCCGAGGCACCCCGGGGCGTCGAACGGCTGGTGAAGAAGGAAGGGAGCCCGATCCGGCTGATCCTCAAGCCCTGACAGCCGGTGCGGGTCGTGAGGCTCTCGCCTCCTATTCCGCAAGCCGACGTTGGCACGCCGGCAGGGTGGGTCACCCTGCCGGCGCAGCCTGGACAAGGAGACCGGTTATGGCTTGAACTCGATTCGCTCTACGTGGTGAGTCGGACATTGCGAGCCAACCGGGCTGACGCGCCGACGGCGATGCCGCCGTCGCGCCTGAGTCAGTAGACGCCGACGGCGGCATCACGAAATTGACTGCTGTCGTCACCCGGCTGCCAGTTGTATTTCACCACGGACGAGGATCATGGATTTGTGGTCGAACTCGCCCCTCGGACACAAACAATTGCCCCACGGTGCGCGCTGCGATCCATTGCAGCGCGCACCGTTTGCGTTGCACCGGGGTGGCCGCAGGACCGCGAGACGATCGGCCGCGGGCTGGCGTCCCGGTGGCTGCCGCCGGGCCGTCAAAGCGATGTCAAAAATCTTCCGCCGGGCGTAGCGAACGTGTGAAAGCCATCGACGGTGGCTGCCGGCCGGACTGGTATGGCCGGAGGCGGGCCTGAAGTGCGGGCCCGTGCTGTCGCCGGAGGCGTGCTGTGTCTGTCGATCGAGATCAGGAAGCCGGGACGTACGGGGAGCGGACCCCGGCGGGGATCAGCGTCGCGGTGGGCTGGGCGGTGATGGTCGGGACGGTGCTGTTGGGTGCCGCCGTGTTCCCGCCGGTGGACCTCCCGGCCCGGGCGCTCCTCGTCGCCGTCGCCGCCGGGGCGTACGCGGCGCTGGTCGCTGACCTGCGGGCGGTCGCCGCGGTGACGGCCCTGGCGATGGCCACGTTCGTCGGGTTCCTCGCGCACCGGTTCGGTGAATTGACCGGTGGCGGTGGCGCCTGGACCTACGCGGCGTTGATCGCGTTCGCCGCGGTCCTCGGCACCGGCTACCGGCGCCTGCGCGCGATGGCCTCGGCCGATGGCCAGGAGGCGTCTCGGTATCCGTCGGTGGTCGGGCCCCGTACCAGCGTCGTCGCGCCCCCGGACGACGCGCCGGACGGTCCTCGTGCGGCGTGACCGCGCCGAGGCTGCCCAGGACGGGACGACCGGTGCGGCCGGCGCCGGCCTGTCGATCGCCGTGGAGTTGGTGACCGGGCGTGGCCAGGACTGGTGGCCACGCCCGGGTCGCGTCTTCGCGGCCAGTACGGCGCACACCTTCGCCGACCTCGCGGAGGCGATCGACGTCGCCTTCGGCCGCCGGGACCTGGATCACCTCCTGCCCCCGGCGCCTCGTTCGCCTACGTGTTCGACCTGGGCGAGGACTGGACGCACCTGTGCACCGCCCGCCGCGTCGACGACCGCTGGGAGGCGGCGTCGCGGACGCCGTACCCGCTGCACGGTTGGGGTGTGGTCCCGGACCAGTACGGACGGACCCTCCCCGCCGCCCCCGCCGGCTCATCCCGGCGCGCGGCGGCGGTCCGGGCGGACCTGCCACCCATCCTCCCGTCCTGGGGTGCGTGCCGCTGACCGCTGGCATGCGGTGACCGTCGTCACCCGATTAGGGGCCTGCGTCAAAAGCACGTCAAGAAACGGTGGTTACCCGTCATGGTCGCGTTATAGCCCCTGTCCTTTAAGGGGGTGTGGCGTTTTGATTGCCCGGCGCGACCGGAAGGCGGTCGTGACGAAGGAATCCGCGATGAGGAGTCAGCTGTGTCTGACGTGGTGTTCGTGCTGGTAACGGTGGCGCTGTTCGCAGCGCTCGCCCTGGTGGTAAGGGCGGTGGAGAAGCTGTGAGCGCCGTCAACGCCGTCGGCCTGGTGCTGGCGATCGGCCTGGGTGTGTTCCTGGTGGTCGCCCTGCTGTTCCCGGAGCGCTTCTGATGACCACGACAACAGCCGGCGTCATCTTCATCCTCTCCCTGATCGCGGCGCTCGTCGCGGTCTACAAACCCTTCGGCGACTACATGTACCGGGTGGTCTCCGGTACCCGGCAGTCCCGGGTAGAGCGGGGGATCTACCGGCTGGTCGGGGTCAACCCGGCCGCCGAGCAGTCCTGGGGCGTGTACGCCCGCAGCGTGCTCGCCTTCTCCGCCATCTCGATCCTGTTCCTGTACGCGTTCCAGCGGGTGCAGCAGCACCTGTGGCTGTCGCTGGGGTTTCCCGCGGTCGTGCCGCATGGCGCCTGGAACACCGCGGTGTCGTTCGTGACTAACACCAACTGGCAGTCGTACTCGGGTGAGTCGACGATGGGTCACCTGGTGCAGATGGCTGGGCTGGCGGTGCAGAACTTCGTCTCCGCCGCCGTCGGCATCGCGGTCGCGGTCGCGCTGGTCCGCGGCTTCGCCCGCAGCCGCACCGGCGAGCTGGGCAACTTCTGGGTCGACCTGACCCGGATCGTGCTGCGGATCCTGCTGCCGATCGCGGTGCTGGCCACGCTGGCCCTGATGATCGGTGGCGCGGTGCAGAACCTCTCCGGCGGCACCGACGTGACCACCCTGACCGGCGGCGGCCAGACCGTCACCGGCGGCCCGGTCGCCAGCCAGGAGGCGATCAAGGAACTCGGTACCAACGGCGGCGGCTTCTACAACGTCAACAGCGCGCACCCGTTCGAGAACCCGACCACCTGGACCAACTGGCTGGAGATCTTCCTGCTCCTGGTGATCCCGTTCAGCCTGCCCCGGGTCTTCGGCCGGATGGTCGGGCAGAACCGGCAGGGCTACGCGATCGCGGCCGTGATGGGGATCCTGGCGTTCGTCAGCATCGCCCTGACCAACGTCTTCGAGCTCGCCGGACACGGCACCGTGCCGCAGGCGGTCGGGGCGGCGCTGGAGGGCAAGGAGGTGCGGTTCGACGTGTCGAACTCGGCCACCTTCGCCGCCGCCACCACGTTGACCTCGACCGGTGCGGTGAACTCGTTCCACGACTCGTTCACCTCGCTCGGCGGCATGATGACGATGGTCAACATGATGCTCGGCGAAGTCGCGCCCGGCGGCACCGGTTCCGGTCTCTACGGCCTGCTCATCCTGGCGGTGATCACCGTGTTCGTCGCCGGCCTGATGGTCGGCCGGACCCCGGAGTACCTGGGCAAGAAGATCGGATCGCGGGAGATCAAGTTCGCCTCGCTGTACTTCCTGATCACCCCGGCGCTGGTGCTGGTCGGCACCGCGGCCGCGTTCGCGACCGGAAACAACTCGACGGCGCTCAACGTCGGACAGCACGGGCTGTCCGAGGTGCTCTACGCGTTCACCTCGGCGAGCAACAACAACGGCTCCGCCTTTGCCGGCATCACGGTCAACACCACTTGGTGGGACACTGCGCTGGGCCTGTGCATGCTGCTCGGCCGGTTCCTGCCGATCATCTTCGTGCTCGCGCTGGCCGGCTCGCTCGCCCGCCAGGCACCCACCCCCGCCTCCGAGGGCACCCTGCCGACCCACCGACCGCTGTTCGTCGGAATGGTCGTCGGCGTCACGCTGATCCTCGTCGCGCTGACCTTCCTGCCCGCACTCGCTCTCGGCCCCCTCGCCGAAGGGCTGTGACCACCATGAGGAACAAGAACATGTCCGTCACGCCAGTGACATCCGGGACCGAAGAACAGCCGACCGCCGGCACCCCGGCCACCCACGGCAACCGGGGCGGTGGTCTGCTCGACCCCCAGCAGCTCATCAGGTCGCTGCCGGACGCGCTGCGCAAGCTCGACCCGCGCACGCTGTGGCGCAACCCGGTGATGCTGATCGTCGAGATCGGCGCCGCGTTCACCACCGTCCTGGCGGTGACCGAACCGTCGGTGTTCGCCTGGGCGATCACCGTCTGGCTCTGGCTGACCGTGCTCTTCGCCAACCTGGCCGAGGCGGTGGCCGAGGGCCGGGGCAAGGCCCAGGCCGCCGCCCTGCGGCAGGCGAAGAGGGACACCATCGCCACCCGGCTGATCGGTTGGACGCCCGGCGCGGCGGCGAACACCTACCGCGACGAGGCCGTGCCGGCCCCCGCGCTCAAGCAGGGCGACGTCGTCCTGGTCGAGGCGGGCGGGATCATCCCTGGTGACGGCGACGTGGTCGAGGGCATCGCCAGCGTGGACGAGTCCGCCATCACCGGCGAGTCCGCCCCGGTGATCCGGGAGTCCGGCGGCGACCGCAGCGCGGTCACCGGCGGTACGAAGGTGCTCTCCGACCGGATCGTCGTCAAGATCACCCAGAAGCCGGGGGAGAGCTTCATCGACCGGATGATCGCCCTGGTGGAGGGCGCCAACCGGCAGAAGACCCCGAACGAGATCGCGCTGAACATCCTGCTCGCCGCGCTCACCATCATCTTCCTGCTGGCCGTGGTCACCCTCCAGCCTCTGGCGATCTTCTCCAAGGGGTACCAGGCGGCCGCGCCGGACAGCGGCGCGATCACCGACGCGGGCGTCAGCGGCGTCGTCCTGGTATCGCTGCTGGTCTGCCTGATCCCCACCACGATCGGCGCGCTGCTCTCCGCCATCGGCATCGCCGGCATGGACCGGCTGGTGCAGCGCAACGTCCTGGCGATGAGCGGCCGGGCGGTCGAGGCCGCCGGGGACGTCAACACCCTGCTGCTCGACAAGACCGGCACGATCACCCTGGGCAACCGGCAGGCCGCGGAGTTCCTGCCCGTCGAGGGCGTGACCGCCGAGCAGGTCGCCGACGCCGCCCAGTTGTCCAGCCTCGCCGACGAGACCCCGGAGGGGCGCTCGGTCGTGGTGCTCGCGAAGAACGACTTCGGGCTGCGGGAGCGCGAGCCCGGCGTGATGCCGCACGCCACCTTCGTGCCGTTCACCGCGCAGACCCGGATGAGCGGCGTGGACCTCGGCGCGGAGAGCGTCGCCGGCGGGGTCCGCCGGATCCGCAAGGGCGCCGCCGCCGCGGTGATGAAGTGGGTACGCGAGAACGGCGGTCACCCGACCGAGCAGGTCGGCCAGCTGGTCGACGAGATCAGCGGCATCGGCGGCACCCCGCTGGTGGTCGCCGAGCACCTCGACGGGGAGCCGGCCCGCACCCTGGGCGTCATCCACCTCAAGGACGTCGTCAAGACGGGTATGCGGGAGCGGTTCGACGAGATGCGCCGGATGGGCATCCGGACCGTGATGATCACCGGTGACAACCCGCGTACCGCGAAGGCGATCGCCGACGAGGCCGGCGTGGACGACTTCCTCGCCGAGGCCACCCCGGAGGACAAGCTCGCCCTGATCCGTAAGGAGCAGGAGGGCGGCCGGCTGGTCGCGATGACCGGCGACGGCACCAACGACGCCCCCGCCCTGGCCCAGGCCGACGTCGGCGTCGCGATGAACACCGGCACGTCGGCCGCCAAGGAGGCCGGCAACATGGTCGACCTCGACTCCGACCCGACCAAGCTGATCGAGATCGTGGAGATCGGCAAGCAGTTGCTGATCACCCGGGGGGCGCTGACCACCTTCAGCATCGCCAACGACATCGCGAAGTACTTCGCGATCATCCCGGCCATGTTCGCGGGGCTGTACCCGAGCCTGGACGCGCTGAACGTCATGCGGCTGGCCAGCCCCGAGTCGGCGATCCTCTCGGCGGTCATCTTCAACGCCCTGGTGATCATCGCGCTCATCCCGCTCGCCCTGCGCGGCGTGCGCTACCGGCCCGCCGCCGCGTCGAAGCTGCTCAGCCGCAACCTGCTGGTCTACGGCCTCGGCGGCATCATCGTGCCGTTCATCGGCATCAAGCTCATCGACCTGCTCATCCAGTTCATCCCAGGGATCTCGTGATGCGCCTACCCACCTGGCTCGCCCAACACCTCGCCGCCCTGCGCGCGCTGCTCGTCTTCACCGTCCTGCTGGGGCTGGCGTACCCGCTCGCCCTGGTCGCGGTCGGCCGGCTGCCCGGCCTCAACGACAAGGCGGACGGCTCGCTGCTCGCCGCGAACGGGAAGACCGTCGGCAGCGCGCTGATCGGGCAGTCCTTCACCGACGCCGACGGCAACCCCGTCCCGCGCTACTTCCAGTCCCGGCCGTCGGCGGCCGGCGACGGCTACGACCCCACCTCCACCGCGGCCAGCAACCTCGGCCCGGAGAGCGTCGTCGACACCATCGCCACCGACCCGGCCGAGTCGACCCCGAGCCTGCTCACCCAGGTCTGCGCCCGCGGCAAGGCCGTCGGGGAACTCGAGGGCGTCGACGGGCGGCGGCCGTACTGCACGTCCGACGGGGTCGGCGCGGTGCTCGCGGTGTTCCGCGCCGACGGCCTCACCGGCCGGATCACCCGGGTGGTCAGCGTCAACCAGACCGCCCCGGCCACGCCGTTCGTCGCCTCGTACGAGGGCGTGCCGGTCGAGCTGGCCAAGCCGGGCGAGGACTACGTGGCGGCCGGCGGCCTGATCACCCCGATGCGTGGTGACGCTCCCGCCGACCCTGCAGTGCCGTCCGACGCGGTCGCCGCCAGCGCCAGCGGCCTCGACCCGCAGATCTCCCCGGCGTACGCGAAGTTGCAGGTCAACCGGGTCGCGCGCGAGCGGGGCGCGGACCCGGCGGCGGTCCGCCGCCTGGTCGACCAGCACACCACCGGGCGGTCGCTGGGCTTCATGGGTGCGCCGGGCGTCAACGTCCTGGAACTCAACCTCGCCCTCGACCGGCAGTTCCCGGCCCGCTGATCCACCACCACGGGCGAGGTCGGACCCGACCGGCCTCGCCCGTGCCGCCGGCCCCCCACGCCACGACACCGACCGAGGTCGGTGTCGTGGCGGCTCCCGAGCAGGAAGGATGTTCTGCGTGCCACGAGGAGAACTCCGGATCTACCTGGGGGCCGCCCCCGGCGTCGGCAAGACGTACGCGATGCTGGAGGAGGCCCAGCGTCGCGCCGCACGCGGCACCGACGTGGTGGTCGGCCTGGTCGAGACCCACGGCCGCGCGCACACCGACGCGATGATCGGCGACCTGGAGGTCGTGCCGCGGCGTGAGATCACCTACCGCGGCACCGGATTCACCGAGATGGACCTGGACGCCGTGCTGGCCCGCCGGCCCGAGGTCGCCGTCGTCGACGAACTGGCCCACACCAACGTCCCCGGCTCCCGGCACGAGAAGCGCTGGCAGGACATTCAGGAGCTCCTCGACGCCGGCATCAGCGTCCTCTCCACCGTCAACGTCCAACACCTGGAATCGGTCAACGACGTCGTCGCCCAGATCACCGGCACCATCCAGCGGGAGACCGTCCCCGACGAGATCATCCGCGCCGCCGAACAGGTGGAACTGGTCGACATGACGCCGGAGGCGCTGCGCCGCCGGATGGCCCATGGCAACATCTACCGGCCCGACAAGATCGACGCGGCGCTGGGCAACTACTTCCGGGTCGGCAACCTCACCGCGCTGCGTGAGCTGGCGCTGCTCTGGCTCGCCGACAAGGTCGACGACCAGCTCGACCGCTACCGCGCCCAGCAGGGCATTTCCGAGACCTGGGAGGCGCGTGAGCGGGTGGTGGTCGCGCTCACCGGCGGGCCGGAGGGCGAGACGTTGATAAGGCGTGCGGCCCGGATCGCCGCCCGGAGCAAGGGCGCCAACCTGCTCGCCGTGCACGTCGCCCGCAGCGACGGGCTGGCCGACGCCGACCCCGCCCAACTCGCCCGGCAGCGGGTTCTGGTGGAAAGCCTCGGCGGCACCTACCACCAAGTCCTCGGCACCGACGTACCCGCCGCGCTGCTCGACTTCGCCCGCGGCGTCAACGCCACCCAGCTCGTGCTCGGCGCCAGCCGGCGCGGCCGCTTCGCGCAACTGTTCGCGCGCGGCGTCGGGGTGACCACCACCGCGCTGTCCGGGCCGATCGACGTCCACCTGGTCACCCACCCGGAGGCCGGGCGGGGCCGGCGCGCCGCCGCGGTACCGGCGGCACTGTCCCGGCGACGCCGGCTGCTCGGCTTCGCGCTGGCCGGGCTCGGCATGCCGCTGCTCACCCTGCTGTTGTGGGCGCTGCCGGACCTCAGCCTCACCAACGACATCCTGCTCTTCCTCGCCGGCGTCGTCGGCGTGGCGCTGGTCGGCGGGATGTGGCCCGCCCTGGTCGCCGCGCTCGGCGGCTCCCTGCTGCTGAACTGGTTCTTCACCCCGCCCTTCTACACGCTGACCATCGCCGAGGCGGACAACCTGCTCGCCCTCGGCGTCTTCGTCGGCGTCGCCGTCGCGGTCAGCTGGGTCGTCGACGTCGCCGCGCGGCGGACCCGGGAGGCCGCGCGCGCCTCCGCCGACGCACAGACCCTGGCCACCGTCGCCGGCGGCGTGCTGCGCGGCGAACGGCCGCTGCCGGCCCTGCTCGACCGGCTCCGGGAGACGTTCGGACTGCGCGCGGTCAGCGTCCTGGAACTGGCCGCCGACGCCGAGGGACGACCCGACCGCGCCCGCGACGAGGGCGCCTGGCGGGTGGTGGCCAGCGTCGGTGACCGGCCGGCGTGCAGCCCGAGTGCGGGGGAGACCACGGTACCGGTGGACGACCGGCTCACCGTGGTGCTCAGCGGCCGGCGGCTGGAGGCCGCCGACCGGCGCATCGTCGAGGCCTTCGCCGCCCAGGCCGCCGTCGCCCTCAAGCAGGAGCGCCTCGCCGAGGAAGCCGCCACCGCCCGCCCGCTCGCCGAGGCCGACCGGATGCGCACGGCGCTGCTCGCCGCGGTCAGCCACGACCTGCGTACGCCGCTGGCGTCGGCGAAGGCCGCGGTGAGCAGCCTGCGCAGCCCCGACATCGAGTTCGACGCAGACGACCGGGAGGAACTGCTGGCCACCGCCGACGAGTCCCTCGACCGGCTCGGCCGGCTGGTGGCGAACCTGCTCGACATGAGTCGCCTCCAGGCCGGTGCGCTGGGTGTCACCCACGCCGCGATCGGCCTGGAGGACGCCGTACCCCGTGCCCTGGACGAACTCGGTCCGGCGGCGGCCGACGTCAGCACCGACATCCCCGCCGACCTGCCCGCCGCCACCGCCGATCCGGGCCTGCTGGAGCGGGTGCTGGTCAACCTCGTCGCGAACGCGCTGCGGCACAGCCCGCCCGGACAGCCACCCACCGTCACCGCCAGCGCCCACGCCGGGCAGGTCGAGCTGCGGGTCATCGACACCGGCCCCGGTATCCCCGAGGACCGGTGGGAGCACGTCTTCCTGCCGTTCCAGCGCCTCGGCGACCGGGACAACCAGACCGGCGTCGGGCTCGGCCTCGCCCTGTCCCGCGGCCTCGCCGAGGCGATGGGTGGCAGCATCACCCCGGAGACCACGCCCGGTGGCGGCCTCACCATGGTCCTGCGGCTGCCGGCCGCCACCAACACCGCGACGGAAGGACCGCAGGAATGACCCGCATCCTGGTCGTCGACGACGAACCGCAGATCCTGCGCGCCCTGCGGATCAACCTGCGCGCCCGCGGCTACGACGTCCAGGTCGCCGACACCGGCACCGCGGCGCTCAAGGCCGCCGCCGCCCGCCCCCCGGACCTGGTGGTGCTCGACCTGGGGCTGCCCGACCTCGACGGCGTCGAGGTCATCCGCGGCCTGCGCGGCTGGACCACCGTGCCGATAATCGTGCTCTCCGGCCGGGCCGGCAGCGAGGACAAGGTCGCCGCCCTGGACGCCGGGGCCGACGACTACGTCACGAAGCCCTTCGGCGTCGACGAGCTCCTCGCCCGCATCCGGGCGGTGACCCGTCGCCTCTCCGCCACGCCGGCCGACGCCGCCTCCGTGGTCGCTCCACGGGTCGGTCGGCACACGATCAACCTCGCCGACCGGACCGTCACCCGCGACGACGGCGCCGAGGTCAAGCTCACCCCCACCCAGTGGGCGATGCTGGAAAAGCTGCTGCGCCACCCGGGCAAGCTCATCAGCCAGCGCCAGCTGCTGCACGACGTGTGGGGCCCGGAGTACCAGCAGGAAACCAACTACCTACGCCAGTACATGGCCCAACTGCGGCGCAAGCTCGAGGACGACCCCGCCCGCCCCCGCCACCTCATCACCGAACCGGGCATGGGCTACCGGTACCGGCCCTGACCGCCCGGGGCGGAGATATCACCGGCAACGAGCCCCACGACGGGTGTTTACGGCGGGTCCGTCACCCCTCCCGGTCAGCCGGTCCCTGCGGCGCCAGCTCGACCGTCAGGAGCTGGTCGTCCGGCCCGACCTGCACCCCGTGCCGCCGGGCGTAGACGTCCGCCGCCACCCGGAACGTCGGATCCTCCGGCGACAGAATCCGGCCGAGGCCGGTGCGGCACCGACCGCCCCGACGCACCTCGACCGGACCGGGCCGCCGGAAGTGGTGCCACCAGCGCTTGTCGGAGGCGTCGCCGACCAGCACCACGTACCGGTCGTCGGTGGCGGCGTACAGCACCGGCAGGCTGATGTCCCGACCGTCATTGGCCCGGTAGCGCAACTCGCAGAGCTGAGCGTCCAACAGCCGGTGCCAGCGTGGGGAGCGCAGGATCGCCAACGTCGCCCGGTTGACCAGCGCCGGCGGCCGGTGGGCATGACGGTGACGTCGGTCCGTACCCCGGTTCGGATCCACCGCTCTCCACCTTTCCGTCGCTCGCCCTCACGTGGCGGCACATCTCCGCGCACACCCTCATCCTCGCGCGGCCGCCAGCGCCGGCGCAGGGCCATCCGGCCCGTCCGGCCGGGCAGGGTCAGCCAGCGTGCACGTGCGGTCGGCGCGACCGGTCCGGCTCCTGCCGGCGCAGGATCTCCCGGATGACTGGGGCGATCTCGCAGCACCAGTACCAGGGTGGCAATCGGGAGAGCACCTCGGCGGCCAGCGCGGCGATGCCTGGCTGGTAGCCCAGGGTGGAGAAGTAGTCCACGCCGGTGAGACACATGACCTTCCACCAGGAGTGGTGGCGCTGCTCGGGCGGCCGGGCGTACGAGCCCTCCGTCTGGGCGGGCCGCGCGGACATGTCCGACAGCAGCCAGTCGCCCAGCGGACGTTCTCCCGGGTCCGCGCCCGATCACGCGTGCCGACGCTCATCGTGCCTCCCGAACTCGCCATGGTCGCCGCGGGTATGCGCTGCGCCACCGTCGGGCCAGCAGCCAGCACCGACACCCGTCTCCCGCCGCCATTCCGGGCCTGCCGGCGCCGCCCGGGCCGGGTTTCACCCCGATCGGGTGGGGGAACCGGCGGCAGCACCAGCGCCGCGCGACGGCGTCGTGCTCCGCGGACGACTTCCGGGAGAGCGATGGGCGAAAAGGAGTGGCCTCCCCGGACGGGAGGCTTCGGACGCCGCCTGGACGAGCATCAGCCGGATGACGCGCGGCCAGAGCCGACCCGGAGCCGAGTGGTCGACAGCGCCGTCTACGTCCGGGGCCGCCGCCAGGCCTCCCCTGGCACCCTCGCCGACACCTACCGCTGCCTCCAGGAACTCGATCGGGCGATGGCCTGGATCGGCCTCTACCGGCCGGGAACCGGACAGATCCGATCCCTGGCCCAGGAGTTCCAGCTGCACGACCTGGCTGCCGAGGACGCCATCAACGCCCACCAGCGGCCCAAGCTGGAACGCTACGGCGACACGCTGTTCGTGGTCCTACGCGCCGCGCGTTACCTCGACGACCGCGAGGAGGTCGAGTTCAGCGAGCTGCACCTGTTCATCGGACCCGGCTTCGTCATCACCGTCCGCCACGGCGAGGCGCCCGACCTCGCCGCCGTCCGCCGCCGGCTGGAGGCCGACCCGCAGGTCCTGGCACTCGGGCCCGAAGCTGTCCTGTACGCGGTCCTCGACCAGGTCGTCGACGGCTACGCCCCCGTCGTCGCCGGACTGGAGAACGACATCGACGAGATCGAGACCCAGGTCTTCGGTGGCGACCCCAACGCCAGCCGTCGCATCTACTCACTCAGCCGCGAGGTCATCGAGTTCCAGCGAGCCGCCCGCCCGCTGGTCAAGGTGCTCGACGCGCTCACCGCCGGGTTCGACACCTACGGTACGGACGAGGAGCTGCGCCGCCGACTGCGCGACGTGGCCGACCACCTCACCCAGGTCGTCGAACGTGTCGACGGGTTCCGGCACCTGCTGCAGAACATCCTCACCGTGAACACCACCCTCGTGACCCAGGCGCAGAACGAGGAGATGCGCAGCCTCACGGCCGCCAGCTACGCCCAGAACGAAGAGATCAAGAAAATTTCCTCCTGGGCGGCGATCCTGTTCGCGCCGACCCTGATCGGGACCGTGTACGGCATGAACTTCACCCACCTGCCGGAACTGAACTGGCGCTACGGGTACCTGTTCGCCCTCGCCCTGATGGCCCTGGTCTGCGGCACTCTCTACCTGATCTTCAAACGCCGCGGATGGCTGTGACTCGGCGCCGAAGGCCGGCGTGGCTGGACCTCCCCCTCAGCCTCCGACCGTCCACGAGCGGGTAGCGCCCGAACTATCAGGCGGTCCGTCGCGGCCGCGTCCGCGGCATCCAGTCGTGGATGAGCCGCCGCGACCGCCCGCAGGTCGGCCACCACCGACGCGTACGCGCCGACCACGACGGCGACCAGCAGGGTCCGGGCGGGCAGTTCGGTCTGTGCGAGGGCCGCCGCCCCCAGTATTGCCGCCCCGACCACCAGCGCCGCGCCGCCCGCGATCCTGATCCCGATGGGGGCTCCCCGACCGTCGGAGTTTCCTGACGTCGATCGACAGCCACAGCACGCCTCCGGGCGACAGTGGGAGGCCCGCACGCTCAGGCCCGCCTTGAGGCCATACCAGTCCCACCGGCCGTTTACCATCGACAACCTTCACAGATCTGCTACGCACGCCCGCCGAATTTGACACCGTTTCCACACGGGCCCGCTGCGTCCGGAAAATGCGAGGAAAATTGCCTGCCGGGGCGTCAGCATCGTGTAGCGGAAAGGCCGCACGGCGATTGTCCGCACATGTCCGGTCTATGCCTGACGTTGTTCCCCAGTCGGAGTGAGTGGGCCGAAGGCCTGCCGGACCAGCTGATTCGCGTCGTCCTGGGCCAGGTCGGTGGCTACCAGCAGGTCACTGACCGCCGTGCGGACCTGGGCGACCACGACCGATCCGGAGAAGCCCACCCCGCTCCGGTAGGCGCGCCCGGCCTCGGCCACCGCCCGCAACGCCCGCTCCCGAGTCCGGTCGGCCTCCGCCGCCCCGCGCGCGAACTCACGGCGTAGCGTCCGGGTCGCCTCGGCGAGCGCCGACACCGCCGCCGGCATCGACTCCGGTACCGGCTCGCCGTCCTCGATCAGGGTGACGGCCCGGCGGATCAGGGTGCCGCTGTTCCGCATGGCCCGGTCGATCGGGTCCACGGCTTGGGCGTACCGGCCGAGTGGTCCTTCCCGGGCGCTCCAGAACACCGGGGAGAGGGTGGTCGCCTCCCGGGCGGCCTGCGCCGCCTCGCCGAAGGAGCCGAGCTCCTTCTTGTTGTTCCGGAGCCTTTCGAGGGCCTCCTGCGCCTGGGCGGCGTCCCGCTGCCGCAGCGCGGTGGCAGTGGCGTCGAGTTGGTCGATGAGCAGGTCCAGTGCCGGCCCGGCGGCCCGGTTGATCGTCCGGAGCGGGTTCAGCGGCAACAGCACCGCGGTCACCACCAGGGCCACCGCGCCGCCGATCAGCGCGTCGACGAACCGGGCTGCCTCAACGTTCGGTACCGAAGGCGTCACCGTGCCGATCAGGACCGCCGTCGCCCCTGCCTGGACCACCAGCGCGGGACTGCGACCCACGAACGCGGCCACCAGGACGGCCAGCATCACGATCAGGCCGAGCTGCCATGGGCCCGCGCCGAGCAGGTAGATCAGCAGGTCGCCGATGAGGATGCCGACCGCTACGCCGATGACCAGCTCGATCGTCCGGCGCAGCCGCTGACCGACCGACGCGGCCAACGTGACGACCGCCGAGATCGGCGCGAACAACGCCTGCGGGATGTTGAGCAGGGTGTCGGCGGTCCACCAGGACAGGCCCGCTGCCAGCCCGGCCTGGGCGGCCAGGCCGGCACCGGCCCGCACCCGGCGCAGCCGATCGCGCAGGACCCCGGCCGAGCGACGGGACAACTGTGCGGCCGTCGCACGCTCATGGTCGGCACGCATCCCGCTGCGCTCTTCCGGCGGACCCGCACCGACCACGGCTGGGCCTACCCGCTGTCGGCCGGGCAAATCCTGTCCGGTGGCGGCAGGTCGCAGCACTGGGTGGGGTTGGCCCTCGTTCAGCTGCTGTACGCCAGGCCCTCAAGCCAGTCTGATCGAGACAGGTTCAGACCGCGACTTCGGCGCTGAGGACGATGGTGCGTTCCTCGGGCAGGTGGAGGAACTCGGCCTGGCTGGCGGCGTTGTGGGCGAGGGCGATGAACAGGCGCTTACGCCAGATGGCCATGCCGGGCTGGCGGGTGCAACGCAGAGTGATCTTTGAGACGAAGTAGGAAACCTGGGCGAGGTCGAGGTTGATTCCCTCGGCGAGGGGGTGGGCGGCGGCGCGGCGAACTACCTCGGGGAAGTCGGTGGGGTCCTGGAAGCCGAAGATGGCGTCGATGTGGATGATGCCGTCGTTCGGGTCGCCGAGGTCATCGATGGTGAGGCGCTGATTCCAGGGGATGTGCGGGACGTTGGCGGTGCGGCCCGTAATGATCACGATTCTTTCGTGCCGGACGTGGTAGTGCGCGACGTTCGCGCGCAGTGCCAGGGGCGTCGTCTCCTTGTTCGGATGCGGAAACACCGCGGTGCCCGGCACCCAGGGGATGTTCGTGGCGTGCAGGGTGTCGATGAAGTCGCGGAGAGGTCCTTCCCGTTCGATCCGCCTGGCGGTGACCAGTTCGGCTCCGCGTCGCCACGTCAGCAGGACCGTGAACAGGATGATCGCGATGAGCAGCGTCAGCCAACCGCCGTGGGTGACCTTGGCCAGGTTCGCGGTGAAGAAGGTCAGCTCGATGCTGCCGAAGACGAGCCCGAACAGCGCCAGCCGCCAGGTTGTCCAGTGCCACCGCGCTCGCGCGACGACCAGGAACAGGGTCGTGGTGATCAGGAAGGTGCCGGTGACCGCGACCCCGTAAGCGGCGGCAAGGTTCGTGGACGAGCCGAACGCGAACACCACCACGAGGACTGCGGCGAATAGGCTCCAGTTCACTCCTGGGGCGTAGATCTGTCCGTACTGGCGGCGGGAGGTCTGCCGGATGCGCAGGTGCGGCAGGAAGCCCAGCCGCATGGCTTCCCGGGACACCGAGAACGCTCCCGAGATCACCGACTGGGACGCGATCACGGTGGCCACGGTGGCCAGGACGACCATCGGCAGTTGCGCCCAGCCTGGTAGCAGCAGGAAGAACGGATTGTCCCGGCTCTCCGGTGCCCGAAGGATCAGTGCGCCCTGGCCGAGGTAGTTCAGGGTCAGAGCGGGGAAGACGATCGCGAACCAGGCTCGGCGGATCGGGGCGCGGCCGAAGTGCCCCATGTCGGCGTAGAGCGCTTCGGCACCGGTGATCGCCAGCACCACGGCGCCCATCGCGATGAACGCGATGATCGGGTGGTCGACGACGAACAGAGCCGCGTACGTCGGTGACAGCGCGGCCAGAACGTCCGGGTGACGGATCACCTCGGCCGCGCCGGCGACGCCCAGGCAGGCGAACCAGAGCAGCATGATTGGCCCGAACACGGCCCCGACCCGTCCGGTGCCCCAGCGCTGGATGGCGAACAGCAGCGTGATGATCACCGCCGACGCCGGCAGCACGACCACCTCCCACCGTGGGGAGATGACCTCGAGCCCTTCCACCGCCGACAACACCGAGATCGCCGGGGTGATCACACTGTCGCCGTAGAACAGGGCGGCGCCGAGCGCCCCAAGCGCCAGCACGGTTGCGGCGCGCCTTTCACTGACTTTGAGCAGCGCCCTTCGGGCGAGGGCGGCCAAGGCCATCACCCCACCCTCGCCTTCGTTGTCGGCCCGCAGGATGAAGATGATGTACTTGACCGACACGATCAGGATGATCGACCAGAAGACCCACGAGATCACACCGAACACGTCGGGAGTGTCCGGTGTCAGGCTGCGGTCCAGAGTGAAGACTGTCTTCAGCGCGTACAGCGGGCTCGTGCCGATATCGCCGTACACCACCCCCAACGCGCCCAGCAACAAGCCCACGCCCGCCCTCGGGTGGCCCGCCGGCGATGGCTGGGACCCCGCGTCCTCTCCTGGTCCCTGGCCGCCTGGCGTCGGCTGCTCGTGGTTCGCACGCTTCGTCACCTCACAGGCATACCAACCGGTACGCCGCGCGGGTCCGGGACTCCGAACTTTGGCCAACCCTGTCGGTCTCCGACCCGCCATCGGCGACGGGGTCTCGCAACAGGCGGGGCGCCCTCCATCCCCGGACCAGGCCCTCAAGCCGTCTCAGGTGTCGACGGGAGATGCCCGTGAAGACAGGCTGCGAGAGAGCCGCGCGGGCCCGGCCAGGCGAGGGCGCCGCAACATGCTCGCGCGTACCTCAGACGATGCCACGCTCTCAATGCGCTCAGGAGTCGCGGCCATGACTGCAGGCGGCCCGGAACGGATCATCGCGGGGCGTCAGCGCAGTGCAACCTCACCCGCGTGGACGGCACGCACGGCGCGCTCGACAGTCTCCTGATTTTCGCCGACCGGAGCCACGTAGTCGATGACGTCGCGCGCGGCGTCCTCCCCGAGCATTCGGGTGATCACCCACGCGGCGAGATACTGGGACGCCAGGCAACCGCCCGCCGTAGCGACGTTCCCCTCGGCGTGGAACGGCGCGTCCAGCACGGTGACGTCGCAGGCTTCGACAAAGGGCCGGCTCGTCATGTCCGTGCAAGCCGGCATGCCAGCCAGCAACCCGAGCCGGGCGAGCACCAGCGCGCCGGAGCACTGCGCACCGATCAGCTGTCGCGAAGGGTCGAGCAGCAGCCTGGAGAGCAGCCGGTCGTCGGCGACCACGTCCCGCGCCTTCACCCCGCTACCGATCAGCACGACGTCGGCCTCGGTCACGAACTCCATCGGGCGCTGCCCAGTCACCTCGACGCCGTTCATCGATGTGACCACCGGCGTCGGCGTCGTAATGAAGGCCTCCAAGCCGTCCTTACGGCACCGGTTGATCAGCGCGGAAGCGATGAAGCTGTCGAGCTCGTTGAACCCGTCGAAGGTCACCACGGCTACCTGCATCACAACTCCCTCACGTAGGCATCGGATCTGCAATCTCCCTGGCGGGCCGTTCCGGGTCGAGAGCCAATCAGCGGCTGGCGGCATGCCTACCGCACCCTGCGTTTCGAGCTCCGACCCTGAGCATCGTGGGCTTTGTAGGTTATGAGTAGTTATGCACGTTTCGCCCGATAGAGGGTAATCTGGTGGAGCTGAGATGAGGTGGGGAGGGCTGGGTGGACTCGTACCCTTCGGTGGCGGCCCACGGCTTGATCGGTGATCTGCAGACCGCGGCGCTGGTGGCGATGGACGGGACGCTGGACTGGTTCTGTGCCCCTCGGTTCGACTCGCCGAGCGTGTTCGGGGGGCTGCTCGATCGGCGCAGGGGTGGGCACTTTCAGGTGTCGCCGGAGGGCGTCGAGTACGTGAGCAAGCAGTTGTACCTGCCCGGCACGCCGATCCTGATCACCCGGTTTCTCAGCGCGGACGGCGTGGGTGAACTCGTGGATTTCATGCCCGTCGCGGGGGACCAGGCGACCGACCGCCACCGCCTGGTGCGGATGCTGCGGATGGTCCGGGGCACGATGCGGTTCCGGGTCGACTGTCAACCCCGCTTCAACTATGGGCGGGATCCGCACGAGCTCGACGCGCACCCGGAGGGGCACGTTTTCCGCAGCCCTGCGCTCTCCCTCGCTGTGAGCCTCGTTCGATACCCCGAAACCCGGCCCGGCGAGCAGGGAGTCCAGCGTAGGGAGGGTGGCATATGGACCATCGCCACGCTGAGCGAGGGCGAGGCCGGGGGTGCCGTTCTGGAAACAGGAGTGTCGCCTGACCGGCCACGCTTCTACACCCCGGGCGAGGTGCAGGAGTTGCTGGAGCAGACCCGCGACTTTTGGCGGCGTTGGCTGGGCCGTTCCCGTTACACCGGCCGTTGGCGGGAGATGGTCGAGCGGTCGGCGATGACGCTCAAGCTCATGACGTACGCGCCGACTGGCGCGCTCATCGCCGCCCCCACCGCCGGGCTGCCGGAGCAGATCGGCGGCCAGCGCAACTGGGACTACCGCTACACCTGGATCCGCGACGCGTCAATCTCCGTACACACCCTGCTCAAGCTGGGCTTCACCGACGAAGCGTGGCGGTACATGCACTGGGTCGACGACCGGGTCCGGGAGGCCAAGGAACGGGAGAGGCCGCTGCAGATCATGTACCGCGTCGACGGCTCACCCGATCTCTCCGAGGAGGTGCTCGACCACTTCGAGGGTTACCGCGGATCAGCGCCCGTGCGGGTGGGCAATGGCGCCGCGAACCAGCTGCAACTGGACATCTACGGCGAGATACTCAACGGCCTCCACGAGGCCGACAGCCATGATCTGCAGCCCTCTCACGAGCTGTGGCTGAACACCGTGCGACTGGTGGACTGGGTCTGCAAGCACTGGGACCAGCCCGAAGACGGGATCTGGGAAACCCGTGGCGGCCGCCAGGACTTCACCTACGGGCGCGTGATGTCCTGGGTAGCCCTCGACCGGGCTGTCCGACTCGCTCACCGCCGCGGACGACCGGCCGACACCGACCGGTGGGTACGTAACCGAGACCTGATCTACCAACAGATCATGGCCCGTGGCTTCCACCCCGGACGAGGGGCCTTTGTCCAGCACTACGCGACCGACGTCCTGGACGCGTCGCTGCTCGCCATGCCCGGCGTCGGATTGGTCTCATCAAAGGATCCGATGTGGCAGTCCACGCTGCGGGCGATGGACGCGGACCTCGTATCCGACAGCCTGGTCTACCGGTACGACCCGGCCGCCTCGCCCGACGGCCTTCCCGGCCAGGAGAGCACCTTCACCATGTGCAGCTTTTGGTACGTCCGGGCCCTCGCCGAGTCCGGACGGCTCGACGACGCCACGCTGACCTTGGAGAAGATGTTCACCTACAGCAGTCCACTCGGCCTCTACTCCGAGGAGATCGCACCCACCGGTGAGCAGACCGGCAACTTCCCGCAGGCGTTCAGCCACCTCTCGTTGATCGGCACGGCCGTGAGCCTCGACCGCCTCCTCGACGCCCGCCCCTGAGACACAGGCCGGCTCCGGAACAGGCACTGGCTCTACGAGTGCCTGAACAGGGTCGCGGTGCGCGCATGGGATCCGGCGAAGCGCCACGGCCGGACGGAGCCAGTTCGTACGATCGACAGCGGCCATCGGGCGCCGACCCGTCGGGTGACGTGGGGCCCCGGCGCTGGGCGCCCCGCGGGTCCCACCGCCGCTGCCCGCGGCTTCGGTCGCGCGACGGAGAGGAGCAGGCGGGTGAACGCCTCGTTCGAGACCCTGCGTACTGAGTTGACCGGCGGTGTCCTGACGGTGACGCTGGACGCGCCGCCGATCAACATGGTCGGCCCGGAGTTGGTGCGGGACCTGGTCACCCTGCTTGACCGATTGACCAGGACCACAGAGGTGCGGGTGGTCGTCTTCGACAGCGCCGACCCGGACTTTTTCATTTCTCACGTCGATCTCACCAAGGTCGCCGAGTATTCGGCCGAGGCGGCCAAGGCGGGCGGGGGTCCGCAGGACGCCTTTCTCGGGGTGGTGCTACGCAAGCTGAGCGAGGTGCCGGTCGTCACGATCGCGAAGCTGCGCGGACGGGCCCGGGGAGCGGGCAGCGAGTTCGTGCTCGCCTGCGACATGTGCTTCGCGGCGCGAGAGAACGCGTTGCTCGGCCAACCCGAGTGCGGTTTCGGCGTGGCACCCGGGGCTGGTGGCCTACAGCACCTGGCGCGCCTGCTCGGCCGAGGACGGGCCATGGAGATGATCCTCGGTGCGCAGGACGCGGACGCCGACCTCGCGGAGCGATATGGGTGGATCAACCGGGCGCTGCCGGACGCCGAGCTCGATGAGTTCGTGGCCGCGCTGGCCCGACGGATCGCGTCCTTTCCGTCGGCGGCGATTCAGGCCACGAAGCAGGCGATCAACGAGCTGACGCTGCCACCGGCCGAGGCCGTACGCGCCGACGGCCGCCGGTTCCAAAAGTTGGTCGCCGCCCCAGAGGTGCAGGACCGGTCGAAGGAGTTGTTCGGCCGGGGCTTTCAGACCCGGGGACCGCTGGAGCTGGACCTCGGCACACGGATCGCCGATCTGCCGGCCGCCGGGTGAACGCCGCCTTCAGGTCGCAGGTCCAGTCTCCCCGACCCGGCCCGCATCGGTGGACGCGATGGGGCAAGATCGTCGGGCACCACCGACGTCGCCCTGGCCTGGAGCAACGAACGGCAAAATGGGGGGCCGGCGCCGCAGTACGCAACGGCGTACCCGACTGCCGCTGGCAGGTGTGCTGCGGGCGTCCCGAGCCTCTTCGACGCTGGTTGTCCACCCACCGGCCGCCGTCGGCGGGCGGCATGCGGTGCGGCGAGGCCGCGACGGTCCTCCGCTAGCAGCGACCCGGCATCCACGATGCGCTGCCCCGACCGGCGCGCCGGGAGACACCGGGCGGCGGGCCGGCGGGGCGGACCCGACCTCAGCGGCCGGGCAGCGCCTGGCCGAGCTGCGTCGCCCCGGCGGCGAGGGCCTCGTAACCGCTGGCGCTGATCTTGCCTTCGCGGCGCAGGTTGACCAGCTTCTCGGCGAACTCGCGCAGGTTCTCCCGCGCCTTGTCCGCCTCGCCGTCGGCGATCTTCTCCGCCACCTCACGCAGCCGCTTCCGTAGCTCGTTGCCCTCGCCACGGGAGAGCTGCCGTTGCCGTATGAGCCCGTCGACGCTGGTCCGTAGACCCGCCACGAGCTGCGCCGGGCTGGCCGACCGTGGAGCGGGCGACGTCGGGGATGACGAGCTGGTGGGAGTGGGCGAGACCTCGCCGGTCACGGGTTCACTGGGCTCGGCGGGCGCGGACGTGCCGATCGCCACGGTGCCACCGGTGGCGGGACCGGCCTCCTCGCCACCGGCGAAGACCACCACCAGCACGGCGGCCACCATCACGGCGGCGGCTCCCCCCGTGGCCAGCCACATCAGCCGGCGGCCGTCGTCCGGGGCTCGATGCCGGCTGCCGGCCGGGCGGACCAGCGGTAACACACTGGTGGGCGGGGCCACGTCGGCGCTGCGCGGGTCACGGGGGACAGACACGGCGGACATCATGCCACCCGGCGTGCCGGCGAGGAGTCCGTAGGCGTCAGCAGGGGGTGAGGGGAAGTCCGACAGCCGCTGGCAGGACCGCCGATGAGCCGCGGAGCTGATGCGCCCGTCGTCTAACCGCTCCCGGCGGCGGGACCGCGGTCCTCGAACTCGTAGGTGGTGGTCAGGCCCTCGGGCAGGTCAGGGACCAGGGCATTCGTGCCGTCGACCACCTGGACGTAGCGCCGACCCTGAAAGATCGAATAGCTCCCGCCGGCGACCTGCTCGATCCTGAAGAGCTGTGTCTGCGCGGCCGGGTCGCACACCTGGCCGCGGACGCTGCCCGGCGCGGCGTCGTGCACGACGGTCATGCACTGCTGGCTGGCTCCGGGTGGCGTTGCCAGCATGATCCGGAATTTGTCCCCCTCGGGGCGCAGGACCCACAGCGCCCGGTCGTTGCTGCCCCGCTCGGTGGTGGCCCGCACCCGGTCGTCGTCACGGCCGATCGCCAGCGCGGCTCCACCCATGCCGGGCACCACGATGAGGACCTGCCGCCGGCCGCCGAGGATCTCCTGCGGTCCCGCCGAGGCGGTCACGGACGCGACGACCGAAGGCGGGACCTCGCCCGCTGGGCTGACACCCCGGTCCGGCGTGTCCACGTGGTCCCGCGCCGGCAGCAGGCTGGCGCCGGCGGTCACGACCAGCACGGCCAGCCCCGCGCCGGTGACGGCCGCCCGCCGTCGCCGGCGCTGGTCGCTGCGGCGGCGCAACGTCTGCGCGGCGGGCAGTGTCGTGACTCGCCGGACCTCGTCGGCGATGGCGGTGAGGGCGTCGTGCGGATCAGCCATGGGAGGTCTCCTCCTGGTGCGCCTCGGTCAGCAGCCCGGCCATCGCTCTCCGGCCGCGGGCAAGGTACGTCTTGACGGTCCCGACGGGCGCCTGCATCTCGGCTGCCACCTGGGCGACGCTGAGATCGTTCAGGTGGTGCAGCACGACGGCGCGGCGCTCGTTGGCGCTCAGCCGCTGCAGCGCCTGCAGCAGGGCGACGTGGTCCTCGTTGAGTGCGGGCACGCTCTGGTCGACGGCGGCCCGGTGGTGCGCGCGGATGCGGTTGATCGTCTTGCGCCAGCTGCTCACCGCGATCCGGGAGGCCACCCGGCGGACCCACGCCTCCGGGCTGTCCGCGTCCCGCACGGTCGACCAGCGCTGCCAGGCCCGCATGAACGCCTCAGCGACGGCGTCCTCCGCCTCGCCGCGGTTACCGGTCAGCGCGTAGACGTGTCCCACCACCCGTCCCGCACAGGCCGCGTAGAAGGCGTCGAACTCCTCGGCGTCACGCATCTGTCCGGTGCCCCCCGAAGCCTCGTCCCGCGGTCACCGGGGAATGCAACATGGCAGGGGCAACCGGGCGCGCCGGCACGGGTCACGATTGTGGCCGTTGTCACACTCCGGAAGATCAACCCGCCTGTCGGGCCAGGCGTCATCGTGCCGTCCCGGGAGAGACCCGTGGCGGAGAGGACGATGTGCGACGACGGCAACGACGCGCCCTGACAGCCGGGCTGCTCGCGACCGCGCTGGCCGCGGTGGGCCTGACGGCTCACCCGGCGGACGCGCAGGAGGGGCCCCAGGCCACGCTCCCCGGCACGCCCGGCACCTTCACGCTGATCACCGGGGACCGGGTGTCGCTGGACGCGGACGGCCGTCCGGAGATCCAGCGGGGGCCGGGGCGGGCCGGCATGCGGTTCGTGAGCAGCCAGGAGGGCGGCCACCGGTACGTCGTCCCGGTGGACGCGGTGCCGCTGCTGCGCGCCGGGCGACTCGACCGCCGGCTGTTCGACCTCACGGCGCTGGGCCAGTTCGGCTACGACGACCGCAGGGCCGAGCTGCCGCTGCTGGTCGCGTACCCGGAGCAGATGGCGGCGCAGGCGCGGTCCGCCGCGGTCGCGGGTGCCGCGCGGGTGGGGGCCGATCTGTCCGCCGCCCACGCGCTGGCCGTCCGGGCGGACCTGGACGACCGGGCCACGCTCTGGGCGTCACTCACCCGCGGCACGTCGTCGGGACGCACGTTCGCCACCGGGATCACCCACGTCTGGCTGGACGGCAAGCGCCGGGTCTCCCTGGAGCGCAGCGTGCCGCACATCGGTGCGCCGGCGGCCTGGGACGCCGGCTTCGACGGCACCGGCGTCACGGTCGGCGTCCTGGACACCGGGATCGACGCGGCCCACCCGGACTTCGCCGGGCACCTCGCCGCGGTCCGGGACTTCACCGGCGGCAACGACCCCGGCGACACGGTCGGCCACGGCACCCACGTGGCGTCGACCATCATCGGCAGCGGCGCCGCCTCCGGCGGCAGGTACCGCGGTGTGGCCCCGGGCGCGAAACTGGTCGTCGGCAAGGTCTGCGCCACCTACGAGTGCCAGGACTCGGACATCATCGCCGGGATGCAGTGGGTCGCGTCGCAGGCCAGGGTGGTCAACCTGAGCGTGGGCGGCACGGACGCGCCCGGTCTCGACCCGCTGGAGACCGCGATCCAGGACCTGAGTCACCGGTACGGCACTCTCTTCGTGGTGGCCGCCGGCAACGAGGGCAAGCCGAAGTCGGTCTCCTCGCCGGCCACCGCCGACGACGCCCTCGCCGTCGCCGCGGTCGACGCCGACGACCAGCGGGCGTACTTCTCCAGCAGGGGTCCCCGGATCGGCGACGACCACATCAAGCCCGAGATCAGCGCCCCGGGCGTCGACATCGTGGCGGCTGCCCCCGGCGGCGGCTACGACACCATGTCGGGCACGTCGATGGCCACCCCGCACGTGGCGGGTTCGGCCGCCATCCTCGCCGGACAGCACCCGGACTGGTCCGGCCCGCAGCTCAAGGCCGCGCTGATGGACTCGACCAGGCCGGCCGGCGACGACAGCCTCTACGAGCAGGGCGCGGGCCGGGTGGACATCGGCCGGGCGGTCGCCCAGCCGATCGCCGCCGAGGTCGGCGCGATCGACTTCCCGGTCCAGCGCTGGCCCCACGCCGATGACACCCCGTTCTCCCGCGTCATCGGCTACCGCAACACCAGCACCGCCCCGGTCACCCTCGCCCTGGCCGTCACCCCGGCGCCAGCCGGCATGATCACCGTCAGCCCGGCCACCCTGGTGGTGCCGGCCGGCGGCCGCGCCGAGGCGACGATCACCGTGGACACCCGGGTGGACGCCCCCGACGGCGTCTACCAGGGCGCGCTGATCGCCACGGGCGCCGGGGACCTGCGGGTACGGACGCCGTTCGCGCTCAACCGCGAGATCGAGAGCTACGACGTCCGGCTCGACCACACCCGACGCGACGGCGGACAAGCCACGGAGTACGAGACCGTGGCGGCGAACCTGAGCACCGGCGAGTTCAGCAAGCTCGTCGGGCAACCGGGTGGCGGTACCCTGCGGCTGCCCAAGGGTCGCTACGCGCTGTACAGCACCATCCACGAGGGCGACGTGTCGACCCTGCTCGTGCAGCCGGTCCTGGACGTACGCGGCCCGGTCACCGAGGCGCTCGACGCCCGCACGGCCCGGCCGGTCTCGCTGACCGTGCCCCAGCGGGACGCCGCACCGCTCGCGATCAACGTGAGCGCGAACTGGAACGACGGGTTCCGCTACCCGGGTGTCCAGCTCAGCGCGGTGTCCTTCGCGGAGGTCTTCTTCGGCCGGATCGGGCCCGCCGTCGCCGCCCCCGAGTTCACCGCGACGCTGGGCATCGGGCTCGCCCGTCCGGGCCCGGACGGAACGTTCCGGAACAGCCCCTACACGTACGACCTCGCGTACGTCCGTCCCGGCGACATGTTCACCGGCCTGACCAGGAAGCTGTCACCGGGAAATCTCGCCACCGTCAAGGCGACCTACCGGAGCCAGTCCACCACCGCGACCGCCGTCCGCTTCCACCGCGCGGCGTCGCAGGGCGGCCCGGGCCCGATCGGGTCGAACGTGTCGTTCGACCTACCGTTCCACGCGACCGAGTACTACAACACCGACGGCGGCCTCGTCTGGACGTCCACGTTCGTCGAGGGCGACAACCTGACCACGCAGGAGAACACCTTCCAGCCGGGCAGGACCTACACCCAGACCTGGAACGCGGCACCCTTCGGCCCCACGGTGGGCGGGGCACCGGCGCTGGCGCCGCTGGCGTACGCGGGCCGCGACGGCGACACCATCTCGGTCCAGCCGGCCCTGTTCGGCGACGCGACCGGCCGCCCCGCCAGCCGCGACGACCTGCAGGTCCACTTCCGGTTGTTGCGCGACGGTGAGGAGATCGGCACCGCGGACGGCCAGTTCGCGGAGTTCCCGGTGCCCGCCGCCAGAGCCGCGTACCGCCTGGAGGCGACCGTCACCCGTGGCGCGCCCGACACGCTGTCGACATCGGTCTCGGTGGCCTGGACCTTCACCTCGGCGCACACGTCGACGCCGGAGCGGCTGCCCCTGACGACGGCGCGGCTGATGCCCGCACTCGACGACACCAACACGGCACGGGCCGGCACGACGATGGCCGTACCCGTGGCGCTGGACCGGCTGGCGGGCTCGGCGGCCGCGCCCGGCCGGACGCTCGACGTCTCGGCCTCGTTCGACGACGGGCGGACGTGGGTCGCGTTGCCGGTGCAACGCGGCGTCGCCCTCATCAGCCATCCGCGGCGGCCCGGCTTCGTCTCGCTGCGCGTGGCAGCCACCGATACCGCCGGCAACACGGTGACGCAGACGATCCAGCGGGCCTACCGGATCGCCTGACCCACGTGGGTCCGGGGTGGCGGCTGCGTGCCGCCGCCCCGGACCGTGGCGTTCGCCGATCGCCGCATCCGAGGTACGCGCCGTCGCGTGGAACTGCTGGGACAGCCGCAAGGTGCACGGTTCAGTCGCTCGCTCCTCACCGCAAGGTCGGGCCACCAGGGACAATGACGTGCGTGCAATGGTTGACAACCTTGGTTGTCGAGCGGATGCTGAAGGCGAGGTCACTGGCGAGGGGGTGGGGTCATGCGGGATCTGACGCCGGACGAGCGGCAGGAACTACGGCGGGAACTGAGTGCTGTCACCGCTCACTGGGCGCAGCGGCTGAATGACGTCGATGCGGACGCCCGGCGGAGGAAAGACCACCAGCCGAGTTCCGCGCAGAGGATGCGAACTCACCTCGCGCGCATGACGGCAGGCGAGCAGATGCGCAGCCTTCTCGCGGACCTCGTATCGGCCAATGCAGAGGAAGCGGTGCAGTACGGTGCGGGCTATCCCGAGCTCGGAGCAGCGGTAGGCGCCAGCCGGCAAGCGGCACGTAAACGATGGCCGCACCTGTCGATCTCAAAGAGGCGCGCCAGCGAGTGGAAGCAGCCACCGGGGGGCATCGGTTGGGCCGGTGAGCATCTGGGGTACCCGGGGACGCCGGGGGCAGCTTGAGGGCTCTCCACGGCTGACGTTCGCGTCGCTCCGCGTCTGGGCAATGCGGGGCACAAGACGTCGTCAATCAGCGAGCAGCTATGGCAACCTCAGATGCCGCGTCAGCAGGTGCTGCGCAGCCCTTTCGCCGCGGCCGGGTTGGCCGAGCCGCACGAGGCCGTCGGAAGCTGCGGCCGACGACCGGTTGACCGCAGCGCAGAGCGTGCGGAGGGCCGGGACTGTCGAGACGCTGCGTCCGAGGCCGTTCCGGCCGTCGGCACGCTCGCTGCTGTCAGGCGCGACCGGTCGCGAAGCGGGTGAGAACCGTCGCGACGGCAGCCAGGGCTGCCGCCGCCCCCAGGAGCGCGACGTAGGGCGGTGCCAGCGCGCCCGCCGCCGCGCCGGCCAGCGCCAACGCCGCGCTGCCGAGCAGCCACCGTCGCGGGCTGATCCTCGGCACCGCCCACAGGTACCAGCCTTGGGCGAGCAGGAAGAGTATCGGTCCGCCGAACAGCAGCAGGCCCAGTGCGGCGGACGGCTGGCCGTGGGGATGGATAATGACCATCTCGAAGGCCGCGGCCGCGGCGATGAGTCCGGCCACCATCACCGTCAGGACGTTGCCCGCCATCCGGGTGGCGTGGATCGGGTCACGGGTGTCCTCCACGTATCGCACGACCAGGCGACCGGGGCCGCCATAGGCGATCATCCACAGGGCCGCCGTGACGACCAGGGCAGCTGAGCCGGTCGCCACTGTCATCACCGTCATCGGGACCGCGACGATGGCTACCCCGGTGGACAGGATCGTCTCGCCCAGGGCAATGATCAGGAACAGTCGGCATCGCTCCAGCATGTGCCCACCCTCGGCGAGCCCGACGCTCTGCGTGTGGAGTCTGCGCCCGGGCCCCGGGTGTCCGAGCCAGGTGCCGAGCAGGTCGAGGGCCGCGGCCGCGGCCCACCAGTACAACCGGTGTACGGGGTCCACGGCGGCACCGACCACCCACAGGGGTGAGCTGGTGAGCAGCCACAGAATCGTTCGCCGGTAGTGGTCGCGCCATATCTCGTTCGGAGCGTTCAGTAGAGTCCACAGGCCGCGGCCGAGTTGAATGAGTAGGAACGGAACGGCGAAGGTCCATCCCGAGCCGGCGAAGGCGCTGGTCACGGCCGCGTTCATGAAGAGGCCGACGAATAGCACCGTCAACATCATGGCGACGGTGCGGTTACGTTCGATCCTTACGAGAGTCGCTTCCCAGCTGGTGTAGTACCAAACGGTGAATACGGCCAGCAGTATCACGGCGGTCTCCGCGACGCCGCGCGCTGACAGGTGGTCCCGCAGGTGGTGCGTGAGCTGGGAGACTGCGAACACGAACACAAGGTCGAAGAACAACTCCACGGGCTCGACCCCGTACGTCTGGTTGCGCCGCAGATGCTCGTCCATTCGCAGGGTCTGCCTCTCCGGTCTCGGACATAGAACCCGTTCACGTTTCCGGCAGCCGCGCTCGGGATGGTTTCCAGCGGTCGCCGCAACGGTAACGATTGAGGTCGGCCGCGTGGTCCAGCCGCGCCAGCAGAGGCCACCGGGTCGAGCGGGTGGTCAGCGCGGTGGGGCTGCGCGGCGCAGCCGCTGGGCGAGTTCCCGGACGGCGTCGTCGGAGGTGGGTCGGATCGGGTCGCCCTTGTCATGGCCCAGGTGGTCGGTGAGCTCGCACTCAAGCGCTGATTCCAAGATCCGCTTCGTGAGCGGCTGCAGCAGCTCGCCATCGCCGGTCAGCTGCGACCCGGCCGCTCGGGTCTGCTCGACCAGGTCGGCGTCGAAAAGTGTGCGGGTGGAGTCCGGCGAATACTTGATTCGTTCCAGAAAAGTGGACTATGTTCGTCACATGACGTCCGGCTTCGAGACTCAGCTGCGGGCGGTCTCGTTGCGCGTGACCCGGCCCCGGTTGGCGGTGCTCGCAGCGCTGCGCGACCATCCGCACGTCGACACCGACACGGTGATCGCGCTGGTACGGGCGGATCAGCCCACGGTCTCCCACCAGGCGGTGTACGACGTGCTTCGTGCGCTCACCGACGCCGGTCTGGTGCGGCGCATCCAGCCTGCCGGTGCGACGGCCCGGTACGAGTCGCGGGTGGGGGACAACCACCACCATGTCGTGTGCCGCTCCTGCGGCGCGATCGCCGACGTCGACTGCGCTGTCGGCCAGGCTCCCTGTCTCACCGCCTCGGATGACCACGGTTTCGTGCTCGACGAGGCGGAGGTTGTGTATTGGGGCACCTGCCCCGACTGTGCGACCGAACGCACCTCCCAGTGATCCGCCAGTTCGGAAGGAAGTAGATGAGCGACACCCAGGACAACAGGCCCTCCAGCGCGCAGGGCGTGGACGAGAAGGCGGCGGCCGGCTGCCCGGTCGCGCACGATTCCGTGACCGCGCACGGCAGCGAGAGCGAGAACCCGGCGATCGACTCGCCGACCCCGAAGACCGGTGGTCGTCCGCACACCAACCGGGACTGGTGGCCCAACCAGCTCGACCTCTCGGTGCTGCATGTCCATTCGTCCAAGGGCAACCCGCTGGGGGAGAGCTTCAGCTACGCCAAGGAGTTCGCCAAGCTCGACGTCGGGGCTCTCAAGCAGGACATCACCCAGGTCCTCACCACCTCGCAGGACTGGTGGCCGGCCGACTTCGGCCACTACGGCGGCCTGATGATCCGGATGAGCTGGCACGCCGCAGGCACCTACCGCATCTACGACGGTCGCGGCGGCGCCGGCGACGGTGGTCAGCGGTTCGCCCCGCTCAACAGCTGGCCGGACAACGCCAACCTCGACAAGGCCCGCCGGCTGCTGTGGCCGGTCAAGCAGAAGTACGGCCAGAAGGTCTCGTGGGCCGACCTGCTCGTGCTCGCCGGCAACGTGGCTCTGGAGTCGATGGGCTTCAAGACCTTCGGCTTCGGCTTCGGCCGGGAGGACGTCTGGGAGCCCGAGGAGATCTTCTGGGGTCCGGAGGACGCCTGGCTCGGCGACGAGCGCTACGTCTCCGAGAAGGAGATGGCGGCCGAGGTCGGGGCGACCGAGATGGGTCTCATCTACGTCAACCCGGAGGGCCCCCGCGGCAACGCGGACCCGGCTGCGGCGGCGCACTTCATCCGCGAGACCTTCGCCCGGATGGCGATGAACGACGAGGAGACCGTCGCCCTCATCGCCGGTGGTCACACCTTCGGCAAGACCCACGGCGCCGGCGTCGCCGACGACCACGTGGGCCCCGAGCCCGAGGCCGCCCCGCTGGAGGCGCAGGGCCTGGGCTGGCTGAGCACCTACGGCAGCGGCAAGGGCGGAGACACGATCACCAGCGGTCTCGAGGTGACGTGGACCGACCGGCCGACGCAGTGGAGCAACCGCTTCTTCGAGATCCTCTTCGGCCACGAGTGGGAACTCACCACGAGCCCCGGCGGTGCGAAGCAGTGGGTTGCCAAGGACGCCGAGGCGATCATCCCGGACGCCCACGACCCGTCGAAGAAGCACAAGCCGACGATGCTCACGACCGACCTGGCGCTACGCGTCGACCCGACGTACGAAAAGATCTCGCGCCGCTTCTTGGAGAACCCGGACGAGTTCGCGCTGGCGTTCGCCAAGGCCTGGTACAAGCTGCTGCACCGGGACATGGGTCCGGTCAGCCGCTTCCTCGGGCCGTGGGTCCCGGAGCCCCAGCTGTGGCAGGACCCGGTGCCGGCCGTCGACCACGAGCTCGTGGGTGACGCCGACGTCGCCGCCCTCAAGGCGAAGGTCCTGGAATCCGGCCTCACGACCGCCCAGATGGTCTCCACCGCCTGGGCCTCCGCCGCCAGCTTCCGGTCCACCGACAAGCGCGGCGGCGCCAACGGCGCCCGGCTCCGTCTCGAGCCGCAGCGCAGCTGGGAGGTCAACCAGCCCGAGCAGCTCACGACGGTCCTGCAGACCCTCGAGGGCATCCAGCGGGAGTTCAACTCCGCCGGCGGCGCGAAGATCTCGCTGGCGGACCTGATCGTGCTGGCCGGCTCGGCCGCCGTCGAGAAGGCGGCGCACGACGCCGGCGTCGAGGTGACCGTGCCATTCCACCCGGGCCGCACCGACGCCACTCAGGAGCAGACCGACGTCGAGTCCTTCCGGGTCCTCGAGCCGCGCGCCGACGGGTTCCGCAACTACCTGCGTCCCGGCGAGAAGACCCAGCCGGAGGTGTTGCTTCTCGACCGTGCCTACATGCTCAGCCTGACCGCGCCCGAGATGACCGTCCTCATCGGCGGCCTGCGCTCCCTCGGGGCCAACGTCGGCGGCACGCGGCACGGCGTCCTCACCGACCGGCCCGGCGTGCTCACCAACGACTTCTTCGCCAACCTGCTCTCCCCGGGCACCCGGTGGAAGGCGTCGGAGTCGGACGAGCACGTATACGAGATCCGGGACCTGGCCACCGATGAGGTGAAGTGGACCGCCACCGCGGTAGATCTCATCTTCGGGTCCAACTCCCAGCTACGGGCCCTCGCGGAGGTCTACGCCAGCCAGGACGCGCGCGACAAGTTCGTTGCCGACTTCGTCGCAGCCTGGACCAAGGTCATGGAACTCGACCGGTTCGACCTCGCCTGACCGGCTCCAGCCGTCGAGCCCCGGTCGATCCACCAGCGATCGACCGGGGCTCGACGTCAGTCCTCGTACCTAAAGGAATATCCGACGGTGCGCGCTGAGATCCACTTCAGCGCGCACCGTTTGCGTTCTGGCTGGTAGGCCCCACCTGCCGAGACGGGTGGCACTCGACCTCGACCCGGTCCTGGGGCCGGGGCGTGAGCCGTGCTCGGGCCAGGAGCGGACGTGTGTCAGGAGCCCGTACGTGAATCCGGCGCAGTCCGGGCGGATGACGACGAGCAAGTACCAGAGTCGCCTAAAATTCCGATATAAGACGTTTGGGGGTATGTAGGGGTTTGTGGAAGGGCGGTAGGAGTTCTTGCTAGCCGGCACAGATGGGCAACAGAGCGAGGTTGATCTGCAGGCCCTGTCAGGCGCGCCAGCCACCCGGCGTTCACGTCGGCGAATCGTCGCGGTGCTGACGCTGGCGCTGGCGGTGTTCCTCCCCCTGGTTGCGCATGTTCTCGAGCTCAGGTCGAAACGGGAAGCCGCTCCGCCCGTGATCCACACGTTCCATGTCAGCCCGACCGGTGACGATGCCCTCGACGGCTCCTCGCCCGCCACAGCATGGCGATCGCTGGACAAGGCCGCCGCCTTCGCCTTCAAGCCGGGAGACAAACTCCTGTTCGAAGGGGGTGCGCACTTTCGTGGGAGCCTGACCTTCGGGCCCGGCGAGGCGGGTGACGCGGCAAATCCGGTCGTCGTCGGCACGTACAACGGCGGCCGTGCCACGATCGAGGCCGCCGGCGGCGCGGGGATCAGGGTGCACAACACGGCCGGCGTCGAGATTCGCGATCTGGTGATCGTCGGCGGCGGCGCGGACAACAGGACCACCGGTGGGATCGAACTCTACTCCGACGTGACCGACGGCCGGAAACTCGACCGCGTGGACATCTCCCGGGTCGAGGTGAGCGGATTCAAGAACGGAATCCAGATCGCCGCCGGCCCGAATTCCACCGGCTTTCGTGGCGTACGGATCCGTGCTGCCAACCTGCACGGCAACACGGAGAATGGACTGATCAGCTTCGGACCTCGCTTCGACGCCGCAGCGCCGCGCTATGCGCACGAGGACGTCGTCGTGTCGGAGGTCGAGGCGCACCACAACTTAGGAGACCCGACCAATCACTTCAGTAACACGGGCAGCGGAATCGCGCTCGGAAGTGTGCGAGGCGGGCGCATCGAGTGGTCCAGCGCGCACGACAACGGGGCGTCGGCTGCGGCGCCCGAAGGGCCGGTCGGCATCTGGACCTGGGATTCGACCGCCGTGGTCATGGAGCGCAATGTCTCGTTCCGCAACCACACGGCCGGCCAGAAGGACGGCGGTGGCTTCGACATGGACCAGAACGTGTCCTCGTCGGTCCTGCAGTACAACCTGTCCTACGACAACGACGGCGCCGGGTACCTGCTCTACAGCGGCCAGTCCAACGCCGCGCACACCGACAACGTCGTCCGCTTCAACATCAGCATCAACGACGCCCGCAAGCTGCCGGAGTACGCGGGCATCCACCTGGCCGGGTCGGTCAACAACGCCGAGGTCTACCACAACACCGTGGTGATGGAGGCGAAGGGCTGGGCCCCCGCGGCCGTCCGCTTGCAGAAGTTCTTTGGTGGCCTGTCCAACGTCGTCCTGCGCAACAACCTGATCGTCTCGGGCGGGACGAACCTCGTGATCGCCGATGAGTTCTCGACGGCCAACGTCCTGTTGCAGGGCAACAACTTCTTCGCCGAATCAGGAGCCTGGGCCGTATCGTGGGCCGGCGCGTCCTATGGCAACCTGGAAGATTGGCGCGCGGCGAGCGGGCAGGAACGCCTCGGGGCGAGGGTCAGCGGATCGAGCGCCGACCCGCGTTTCGGGAGGGCCGATCGCTCCGGCTCGCCGGCCCAACGGGCGAAAGCGCTCACGCCGCGCCGCGATTCGCCGCTGGCCGGCCGCGCCCTCAACCTCCGGTCGCGCTTCAATGTCGATCCGGGACCGGTGGACTTCCTCGGCCGGCCGCTCGTCAGGGCCGGCACCGTCGGGGCCATCCAGCCCGTCGCCTGAGCGACGTCTCGCCACTCGGCGGGACACCGTTGTCGACGGCGTAGGGGGTCAGCCCATCGTGGCGGTCGGCAAACGACGTCGGTCCGGCTTGGCCGTTTGTGGTGGTCGCAGGTTGAGGTCGCCGGGAGCACGTGGCAGGCTCATGCCCCATGATCGATGACTTCGCGAAGACGCACCTGCACAGCGATCTGCGGGAGATTCGCGAGGCGATCCTCTGGAAGCTCGACGGGCTCGGCGAGTACGACATCCGCCGCCCCCTGACCGCGACTGGCACGAATCTTCTCGGCCTGGTGAAGCACCTGTCGGTCTGGGAGGCCATGTACTTCGGCGAGGTCTTCGGGCGGCCGTTTCCCGAACCCCTGGGCCGCTGGGACGACGCCGAGGCGCGTGCCAGCGACATGTGGGCGACCGAGCACGAGACGCGCGAGGAGATCATCGACCGTTACCGTCGCGTGTGGGAGCACTCAGACGCGACGATCAGCGCCCTGGCCATCGATTCACCCGGCTACGTGCCCTGGTGGCCGCGCCCACAGGTCACGCTGTTCACCATCCTGGTCCACATCCTCACCGAGACGAGCCGGCACGCCGGACACGCCGACATCCTGCGCGAACAGCTCGACGGCTCGACAGGTACAGCAGCCTGGGACGCCAACGCCCAGCGCGACGCGGCCTTCTGGGAAGCCAGACGCGTGGAGATCGAGCGGGCCGCCAAGGCAGCCGATTCAACCCTTGGCTGAGGGGCGTTCGTAGCCGGTGATCGCCGCCGTTGAGCGATGGTCAACGATGGTCGGGTGCAGGTGATCTCGGCATCGCGTCCGCATCGAGCGATCGCGCCGTCGGGATGGCGGCCGACCTCGTCAGGTCGTCGTCGAATCCGGCGGGATTCAGCAGCTGGAAGCGCCACGCGTCCCGGCACATCGCGGCGAGGTTCCGGGTCGTGCGCCAGCCCCACTTCCGGGCCGCCGCGCCAGGGTCGGCAACCAGTCTGGCCACATCACCTTGCCGCCGTTCGACGATGTCGTACGGCAGGGACTTCCCACAGGTCGCGCTGACCGCCCGCACGAGCTCCAGGACTGACGTCCCGACGCCAGTGCCGAGATTGAGGGTCTCCAGTCCCGTCACCTCGTCGAGACGCTCCAGTGCGATGCGGTGCGCCTGGGCGACGTCCATGACATGGATGTAGTCGCGCACCGCCGTACCGTCCGCGGTGGCGTAGTCGCGGCCGAAGATCCTCAGCCGTTCGAGCCGGCCGATTGCGACCTGCATCAGGTAGGGCATCACGTTCTGCGGGATGCCGCGGGGGTCCTCGCCGAGCAACCCGCTGGGATGTGCGCCAACCGGGTTGAAGTATCGCAGCGAATAGACCGCCAGCTCCGGGTGCTGCCGGCAAGCATCGGCGATGATCTGTTCGCACATCCATTTCGATCTCGCGTACGGGTTCGTCGGCCGTGCCGGGGCCTGCTCGTCGATCGGGATCCGGGCCGCCTCCCCGTAGATGGAACAGGATGAGGAGAAGACCAGGCGGTGCACGCCGTTTTCCCGCATGCTTCGCAACAGGCTCGTCGTGCCACCGACGTTCGTGTCGTAGTAGTCGACGGGGATCCACACCGATTCGCCGACAGCCTTCCTCCCGGCGAAGTGGATGACCGCATCGATGGGGTTCTCCGCAAAGATCGCCGAGAGCGCCTGACGATCACGGACGTCGGCCTCGTAGACGCTCAGCAGGGGACGGCCCGCCACCTTCTCGACCCGGACCGGTGCCGCTGGTGAGCTGTTGGAGTAGTTGTCGACAACGCACACCTCGTAGCCATGCTCGAGCAACTCGACGCAGGTGTGGCTCCCGATGAAGCCGGCGCCGCCGGTCACCAGGACAGTCTTCGGGCCAGACATGAGAACTTCCTTCCAGTAAGTCCGCGCAGCGGGGCGTTAACGGGTATGGAGCAACACGGCGGGGCCGGAGTAGTCGGCGATGGCCGCCGCGAGCGGGAGGAGCGCCAGCACGCCGACCAGCAGGGGTCCGGCGGCGGTTGAGACGGCTGACCGTACGCGCAGCCCGGCGGCCCGGGCTGCCTCCACCACATGCAGGGCGGGTACGGCGAGGCCCGCCGCCGCGTAACAGAGTGCGCCGAGAATGCAGAGGAAGACGTACCCCGGAGTGTGTGCCGACCGCTCGCCGAGCAGGGCGGCCGCGGACAGCACCACGGTGATCGCCGCATAGGGCAGGACGAGTCGGGTGGGGAGTGGCTCCAGGCCGGTGCGCGCCTTGGGGGTGACCTTGAACGAGACCTGCTTGGGCCGCGCGTTCAGCCGCGTCGCGGCCAGGACGCCCCAGACGACGTACGGCCAACGGGTCAGGGCGAACAGGACACCTTCCCAGCTCAAGACGGGCACGGATCGGGGGCGTAACAGCCCGCGCCGGCGGAGCAGCAAAGTCAGTAGCGGCAGCCACAGCGACACCGCAGCCAGGCGGGCCAGGAATTCCAGATAGTTGACGTTGACCCACGGCAGCCCGGTGACCGCGGCGAACGGCGGCAGGGCGAGGCCGACGACGGTCGCGATCGCCAGTAGCGGGTAGTAGGACAGCTGAAACGCGAAGCGCAGCCGCAACGCGGCGCCCATCCGCCGCAGGTGATCCGGCGCGAGGTCGTAGCGCAGCACGGTGAGGCTGCGCGACCACTGGAACTCCTGGATCAGCATGTCGGCGACGGTGAGCGGGCCGTCGCCGTGCGCCTCGGCGTCGATGGCGAAGGCACCCTGCCAGCCGGCGGAGGTGAGCAGGAACGTCGTGGAGAAGTCCTCGGCCAGTTCGGGGCCGAGACCGCCGATGTCGCGCAGCGCCTCCGTCCGTACGGCGTAGTGCGAGCCGATGCACAGGGGAGCCAGGCCGCGGTTGTGGCCCAGCTGCACCGGGCCGTGAAAGGTCGCCTCGCGGTGCAGCCGTCCCCGCGCCGACCACGAGTTTCCGCTGTTGGCGTCACAGACGCTCGGCGCGGCGACGTAGCCGATGGCGGGATCGGCGAACGGTCGCGTGATCGCGGCAAGATAGGTCGGTTGGGGCACGTGATCACAGTCGAGCTGGGCGACCACGTCGTAGTCCCGGTAACCCCAGTGGTCGTAGAAGTAGGCGAGGTTGCCTTCCTTGCAGCGGGTGCGGCGAGGCCAGGTGGCCCGGTGGTAGGCGGTGACGCCACGTCGACTGGACACCCAGACCCCGTTCGCGGCGCACCATCGCAGGGCCTGCTCGGACGGGTCCTCGTCGCAGAGCCAGACGTCGTACGGGTAGGGAAACTGCTGGGCCAGCATCGCGGTGAGGGTGCGGTGGGCGAGCGACCAGGGTTCTGACGGTGCGCGCGTCACCACAAAGGCCACCCGCAGCCGCGGCACCCCGAGCGCGGGATTGACCTGCCGCAATCGCGAGACGGCGAGGAGGTAGTAGGCGGGCAGCCCGGTCAGATACAGCAGCAGCAGACTGTTCAGGGCCAGTCCCGCCCAGCCGACGCGGTGCGCGGGTTGCCACCACCACAGCCAGAAGGCCACGAAGCAGGTCGCCCAGCCGGCGGTCAGCCCGGCGACGGCCACCCGGTCGCGCCGGCGCAGGGCCGATACGAAGGTGGCTGCCCGGGTGACGCGCCGGTGCCGGAAGGGCGCGAGGGTCGGTCCACCGGGCCCGGCGTGTAGGACCTTGCCGCCCGAGAGATTCCGGATCTCGGTTTCGAGCGTCTCGAATGCTGGCCGAGCGGGAGCGCTCATGCCGCGGTCCGTGCCCGCTGCCCGGCCCAGATCTCCGGCGATCTTTCCGATCGCCGGACGCCCGCGCCGAGACGGTAGTGCCGACCGGAGTCTTCCGTACCGGATGCGTCCGCCCGACGACGCCCGCCGGCTCGCCGATTCCCCGAAGTCTGCACGTGCACTTGCGGTCCCCGTATCAAGATCGATGATTGTCGATGCGATAGCGCTCAGTGGTCCCGGTTCTGTCCAGCAGGGGGATCGTCGGTCAGCGCGAAACCGACTAAAGCGATGCTAGTAGCAGCAATCCCGCAAAACCCGAGTATCGGCACATAAGGGGCAAAGCATGAGGTCGGGACTCACGGGACGGGAGGTGCCGCTGCGGGATCCGGCACCTGCTGAACCGCGAACGCGAGTGCCTTGCCGCGGGCCTCGGTCAGTAGAGGCCGCGCTCGCGGGCCGCCAGGCGGGTCAGACCCAGTAACGCGTCCAGGTGCGGGGTGGGCGCGCTGGTCAGCGCGCCGATCTCACCGACGGCGGTGACCAGGGCGTCCAGCTCGATAGTGCGACCAGCCTCGGCGTCCTGGAGCATGGAGGTCTTGAAGGCTCCAAGCCGTCTGGTGGCCTCCGTGCGCTCCGCGATGCTCTGCGAGATCGGGCAGCCGATCCGCACACCGATCTCGGCCGCCTCCGTCATGACCCGCTGTACGAACGTGTTGACCAGCGCGTCGTCGAGGATGCGGTCGGCGGTGGCGCCGGTCAGCGCGGAGATCGGGTTCATGGTCATGTTGCCCCAGAGCTTGTACCAGACGTCCCGCTGGATCGACTCCGAAACCGTCACCGTGAACCCGCCGCGGCGCAGCAGCGTGGCCACCGCCGCCGCCCGCGGGGACGCCACGCCCGACGGCTCGCCGATGATCAGCTGGTCACCTGCGGTGTGCACGGCGTGCCCGGGCCGGAGGGTGCGAGCGGCGAGGTGGACCACGCAGCCGATCACCTGCTCAGGTGGCAGCGCCTTCGAGACGACGCCGCCGGGATCGACCGCGTCCAGGACGGTGCCGGCCAGTGGGCCGCCGAAGTCGTGGAAGAACCACCACGGCACCCCGTTCAGCGCCGGGACCAGCACGGTCTCCGGGGTGAGCAGCGGCACCAGCGCGGGCGCGAGCGCGGGCAGGTGGTGCGCCTTCACCGCGAGGATCACGACGTCCTGTGGGCCCAGTGCCGCGGCATCGTCGGTGGCCGCGGCCACCGGGGCGGCCTGCGGCCCGCCGTCGCGCGGGCTCAACAACCAGCCGTGCGTACGCAACGAGGCCAGCGTTTCGTTCCTGGCCAGGGCCGACACGGGGAGCCCGGCCAGGGCCAGGCGCGCGCCGATCACCCCACCGACCGCGCCCGCCCCGACCACGCAGACGTTTCGCACGGAGCCGAAGCTACACCCACGTGGAGCCAGGCCGCCGTGGCCGCAGGCGCCGCGACGACGCCCACCCGGGTCTCGAGGGTTCGTCAGACCCGAGCCCACTCCGCGGAACCAAAGACATTCACACACTTGCATGTCTCAATCTAATTCGTGTATGAAGGTTCAAAGGCACGTCCGGATGCTGGTTCCGGGGAGGAGCGACGATGAAACATGCCCTGCGCCGCCTGCGAACGGCGGCGGTCGCGCTCGGCGCCTGCACACTTGGGCTGAGCCTGCTGTCGGTACCCGCCGCCGAGGCGTACTCGGTGCGACCTCTCGCACCACACTCCGAGCGGGCGCCCGAATCGGATCAGTTCTCGGCCGAGGGCGTCACCACGGTTGGTGAACTCCGCACCGTCGACGGCTCCCTGTCCTACGCCCGGGGCGGCCGGACGCAGATCATTCGGCACCCCGGCGCGGCGTACGTCAAGGTGCACTTCAGCTCACTGCGACTGGCCCACGGCGAATACGTCACGGTGTCGAGCCCCGACGGCGAGGAGAGCTACCGATACGACCGCCACCTGAACCGGGCGACCGGCTCGGACTACACCATCGACGGGCGGCCGGGCTTCTGGGCGATGTCGGTGGAGGGTGACACCGCAGTGGTGACGCTGCACAGCAGCCGCCGCTCCCGTGGCGGCGCCGCCATCATCGACCGGTTCTGGCGCGGCTACGACCGCACGGAGATCACGCAGCACAACTTCTCCACGCTCTCCGTCTGCAGCACCGACGCTCGCCGCGATGTGGTCTGCTACCAGAGCAGCCACCCCAGCGAGTACGCCCGCGGCAACGCGGTGGCGCGGCTGCTGATCAGCGGCGGTGGGCTGTGCACCACCTGGCGGGTCGGCAACACCAACCGCATGCTGACCAACAAGCACTGCTTCTCGACGCAGTCCGCCGTCAGCGGCAGCGAGATGCAGTTCAACTACCAGTGCGCCACCTGTGGCGGCGCGAACCCTGGGCCCGGCACCAAGGTAAGCGGCGCCACCCTCTACAAGGTAAGCTCCGGCGGCTCCGGCGAACTGGACTACACCCTGTACTCGGTGAACAACTTCACCAACATCCAAAGCTTCGGCACGCTGTACCTGGCGACGACCGCCACCAGCACCGGCACGCGGATGTACATCCCGGGGCACGGTGACGGCAGCCCGAAGCGCCTGTCGATCTACGAGAACACCCAAGGTGGCACGACGTGCACCGTGCGGAACGCGAACTACAACACCTGGAACATCAGCTACAGCTGTGACACCTCTGGCGGCAACTCGGGCTCGCCGGTGCTGAACGCCAGCCACCGGGTGATCGCCCTGCACCACCTCGGCGGCTGCCCTTCGAACCAGGGGGCAAAGGCGCATCTGATCTACAACGAGATCGCCAGCCTGATCGACAACGGCTGACGACTGCTGACAACGGCGGGCCGTTGGGGCGCGATCCGCGCCCCGACGGCCCATCGGCATGCGGTACCTGCACGCCACCACAGCCGGCGGCGGCACCTCGATAGATTGACAGCACATAGACGTACTGGTATCTGTTAATAAGGTTATCTAATGCGTCACGGCGGTAACCGGGACCGTCCGAAGCGGCGCAGGCCACCAACCGGAGGGCGGTAGCCCCGCACCCCCCATCCGAGGAGAGCCCATGCTTCGCAAGCGGACAGTCGCCCACCTCTCAGCGGCTCTGCTGGTATCCACCGCGACGGTTGGCTACGGCCTGTCGTCGGCCAGCGCCGCGTCGGCCGGGCCGATCACCGGCCTCGGGGGGAAGTGCGTCGACGTGGCCGGCGCCAACCCGGCCAACGGCACGCCGGTCCAGCTCTGGGACTGCAACGGCACCGCGGCCCAGGCATGGACGGTCGGCAATGCGGACGGCTCGGTCCGCGCGCTCGGCAAGTGCCTGGACGTCACGGCCGCGTCGACCGCAGACGGCGCCAAGGTGCAGCTGCACGACTGCAACGGCACCGGCGCCCAGAAGTGGGCCGTCAGCAACGGTGCGCTGGTCAACACCGGCTCGGGCAAGTGCCTCGACACCACGGACTGGAGCACGGCCAACGGCACCCGGTTGCAGATCTGGAGCTGCTCCGGCAGCGCCAACCAGCGGTGGGTCCTGCCCGGCGGCGGTGCCACGCCCAGCCCGTCCGCCCCGGCCGGCGCCCCCCTCGACGACCCGGCGAAGAAGGACGTCGCCATGCAGCTCGTCTCGGCGGCGGAGAACTCCTCGCTCGACTGGCGCGCGCAGTTCTCCTACATCGAGGACATCGGCGACGGGCGGGGCTACACCGCCGGCATCATCGGTTTCTGCTCCGGCACGGGCGACATGCTCGCACTGGTGGAGGCTTACACGAGGACCAAGCCCGGCAACGTGCTGGCCGGGTACCTGCCGGCCCTGCGCGCCGTCGACGGCACCGACTCGCACGCCGGCCTCGACCCGTACTTCCCCCGCGACTGGCGGACCGCCGCCGCGGACCCGGTGTTCCGGGCCGCGCAGGAGGCCGAGCGGGACCGGGTGTACTTCAACCCTTCGGTACGCGACGGCAAGGCCGACGGGGTACGGGCGCTCGGGCAGTTCGCCTACTACGACGCGGCGGTGATGCACGGCTACGAGGGCATGCGGGGGATCCGCAGCCGCGCGCTCACCCGGGCGAAGCCGCCGGCGCAGGGCGGCGACGAGCGGACCTGGCTGAACGCCTTTCTTGATGAGCGGGTCGCCGAGATGAGGAAGGAGGCGGCTCACTCGGACACCTCCCGCGTCGACACCGCCCAGCGGGTCTTCCTCAACAACGGCAACTTCAACCTGAACACGCCGCTGGTCTTCGCCGTCTACGGCGACCAGTACCGCATCGGCTGACGCCCGCCCCCCGGTCGCGAGGGGGTAGGTCGTCGCCTGTCACATGAGGGGCGATGCGACGAGGCCCGCGGTCGCCGCGATCGCATGGTCGTCCACGCCCGGGGTGCCCGGGGCAGGGAGCGTGGTAGACATTCCGCGTGGTGGAGGTGAGCCAGCCCGGCGAGCGCAGCGTCGACGACGCGGTCCTGGACGCTGCCCGGGACTGCGTCCTCGCCTACGGGGTGCGTCGCACGACGCTGACGGACGTGGCGCGACGTGCCGGGGTCTCGCGGATGACGGTTTACCGGCGCTGGCCGGACGTGCAGTCGCTGATCGGGGACCTGATGAGCCGGGAGTGGCATCAGGTGCTGGTGGAGGCCGCGGACGACGGGCGTGCGGGCTCGGCCCGGTCCCGCCTGGTCTCGCGGGTGGTGGCGGCGGCCCGGGTGCTACGAAGTCACCCGTTGCTGTGCAAGATCCGCGACGTCGATCCGGAGGTGCTGCTGCCGTACCTGCTCGACCGGCGCGGCAACGGCCAGGACGAGATGCTGCGGTTTCTCGTGGCGGCGCTGGTCGATGGCCACGAGGACGGCTCGGTCCGTGCCGACGAGGCCGAGGTGCTGGCCCGCATGGTCTACCTGACCACGCAGTCCTTCGTGCTGTCCCTCCGCACAGTCGCCGATGACGTGCCGGTCGCCGAGTTCGACCGGGAGCTGGCCCGGCTGGTCGACGGCTACCTGCGGCCGGACTAGGCCTGCGTCCAAGTCGCTGTGTCCGCAGTACGGCCGCCGGAGACGTGAACGGGTGGGGTGGCCGACTTCGACAGGGCCCTAGCCGCAGATGATCCGCAGCGCGCGCGGGCGGAGCGTGACGTGCACCTGGTCGCCCCGGCCGATCGGGTCGCCGTCCCCGTACGCGACCACCGGCCGGTCGGCACGTACCGTGACCGAGCTGCCGCGGTAGGTCGTGACCTGCCGGCGTCCGAGGTGCCAGCCGGCGCGCATCTGTCGCAACACGACCGGGAACAGCAGCTTCGGAGCGTGTCGGACCACGACGACGTCCAGCGCTCCGTCGTCGGGCCGCGCCGTCGGGGCGATGTGCAGCCCGCGGCCGTAGTACCCGCAGTTGGCCACCACCACCGTGTAGGCGTGCAGCTCCTCCGTCCGACCGTCCACGGTGATCGTGTACCGGGTCCGCGGCCACCGCAGCAGCGCCCGCAGCCCGGTGGTGGGATACACCAGCGACGCGGGCAGGCGTGACCGGTTGGCCAGCTCGTTGGCGGCCGCGTCGACGCCCGTGTAGACGCTGCCGACGACTGTCTGCCCGGCGACGCGGAGCACGTCGAGGTGCCGGAGCCGGCCGTGCAGCAGCAGGTCGGCGACGGCATCGGGGGAGTGCGGCAACCGCAACTGACGGGCGAAGTCGTTGCCGCGCCCGGCCGGGATGACGCCGAGCACGCCGCCGAGGTCGGCGACCACGCCGGCGAGCAGCCGGATGGTGCCGTCACCGCCGGCGGCGACGACCACCTCGTCGTCCTGCACCGCGGCGGTGGCGCGGTGGCGGGCCTGCTCAACGGTCTGCGTGAACTCCACCCGGATCCGCGCGCCGGCGGCGCGGAGCTGGTGGGCCACCGGCATCACGCGGGACAGTCCTCGGCGCGCGGCTGGCCCGAGGATCACGGTGAAGGCGCGCACCTCACGGCACCAGAATGCCGGGGTTCAGGATGCCGGCCGGGTCCAGCTGCTGCTTGACCGCGCGGAGCAGGTCGACGGCCACGTCTCCGATCTCGGCGGCGTACCAGGCGCGGTGGTCCGCGCCGACTCCGTGGTGGTGGCTGATCGTGGCGCCGGTGACGGCGATCGCCTCGCTGGCCGCCGCCTTCGCCGTCCGCCAGCGGCCGATCGGGTCCGATCCGGGCGAGCAGATCACTGTGAAGTACAGCGACGCGCCGGTCTCGTAGACATGGGAGACGTGGCCCAGCACCAGCGCCCCGTCGGGCAGCGCGTCGAGGATCGCCTGGCGGACCTGGGCGTGCACCTCCGGCAGCGCCGACCAGTACGCCGCGGTCTCCAGCGTCTCCGCGAACGCCCCGGCGTCCAGCAGCGCATCCCGCAGGTAGGGGGCGTCGAAGCGGTGTCGTGCCCACTGTTGCCCGGCCTCCTCACCCAGCGGCACCCCGCCGTGCGCGGCCAGCACATCGGCGGCGGCCTCGACGGTGGGCAGGACCTCCTCGCCCTCGTACCCGGCGATCAGCAGGCAGCCGCCCTCCGAGCGTCCGGAGCCGGCGGCCCCGATCATGGTCTCGATCTCGTCGGAGAGCCGCAGCAGCGTGGGTCGCGGCCCGTCCTGCGCCAGCCGCCGTACCGCGTGCAGGCCGTCGGCGAACGATTCGAACCGCCAGCCCTCGTAGTGTGACCGGGCGGGCAGCGGACGTACCCGCACGGTGACGTCGGTGATGACGCCGAGCGTCCCCTCGCTGCCCAGGAAGAGCTGTCGCAGGTCGGGACCGGCGGCCGAGGCGGGAGCCCGGCCCACCTGGACGGTGCCCCGGGGCGTGGCGACGGTCAACCCCATCACCATGTCGTCGAAGCGGCCGTAACCGGCCGACGCCTGGCCGGACGAGCGGGTGGCGGCGAATCCGCCGATGGTGGCGTACTCGTAGGACTGGGGGACGTGGCCGAGGGTGAATCCGTGCTCGGCGAGCAGTTCGGTGGCCTGCGGGGCGCGCAGCCCCGCCTGCAGGGTGGCGGTCCGGGACACCGGGTCGACGGCGAGAACCTGGTTCAGCCGTCCCAGGTCGAGGGCGACGTGCTGAGCCGCGGCGGGGGTCAGCCCACCCACCACCGAGGTGCCGCCACCGAAGGGGACCACGGCCACCCCGAACCGGGAGCAGATGTCGAGGACGGACACCACCTGACGGTGGTCGGCCGGGCGGATCACCGCCTGCGGGGCCAGGCGCACCTCACCGCGTCGGTCCCGCAACAGGTCCGGCGTCGACATCCCCGACGCGTGGCGTACCCGGCACTCTCCGGTGGTGACCACGTGCCCGTCGCCGACCACCTGCCGCAGCGCGTCGAGGACCGCACCGTCCAGCTCGCAGTCCGGCACCGCGACCGCTGCCAGCGGCACGGCCGGCGTTGGGGGCGTCAGGTCGAGCACCTGCGCCAGCAGGCGGGACGCGGAATCCGGCAGCTTCACGTCCTTCTCAGTTCCCCAACGGGCCCAGCCGGCGGTCGACGCTTCCCCTCGTACATCCATGTGTGACAGAGTTACATCAGATGTCACTTGAGCGCAAGGAGGGTGTGTGCGCACATCGTTGACCGGCGCAGGCCGGGAGCGGGACCTGACCGAGCTGGCCGCCGGCAACGTCGTCGACGTCCTCGTCGTCGGGCTGGGCGTCACCGGCGCCGGGGTGGCGCTCGACGCCGCCAGCCGCGGCCTGTCCGTGGTCGCCGTCGACGCCAACGACCTGGCTCACGGCACCTCCCGGTGGAGTTCCAAGCTCGTCCACGGCGGCCTGCGCTACCTCGCCCACGGCCAGCTCGGGATCGCCTACGAGAGCGCCGTCGAACGCCACGTCCTGCTGACCCGCACCGCCCCGCACCTGACGCGCCCCCTGCCGATGCTGCTTGCCGCGACCGGATACACCACCGGTTGGCAGGACCGCGCCGCGGCAGCCGGCCTCCGCGCCGGGGACCTGTTGCGCACCTGTGCCGGAACATCCCGCCGGACCCTGCCGGGCACCCGCAGGCTCGGCGCGGCCGAGGCGAGCGCGATGGCGCCGGCGCTGCGCCCGGCCGGGCTCCGCGGAGCGCACCTGTCCTGGGACGGCCAGCTCTGCGACGACGCCCGACTGGTCGTCGGCCTGGCCCGCGCCGCCGCGGCACGATCCGCCCGCATCCTGCCCCGCTGTCGCGCCATCGAACTGCACCGCGACGGCGCCACCATCGAAGACACCCTCACCGGGGCCCGCCTGCACGTCACCGCGCGCTCCGTGATCAACGCCGCCGGTGTGTGGGCGAGCAGCCTGACGCCGCACGTACGCCTGCGCCCGTCCCGCGGCACCCACATCGTCCTGTCCGCCGCCCGCCTGGGCGGGCTCTGGACCGGACTGACCATCCCGGTACCCGGGCAGTTCACCCGCTACGTCTTCGCCCTGCCCCAGACCGACGGTCTGGTCTATGCCGGACTGACCGACGAAGCGGTGGACGGACCGGTGCCGGACGTGCCGGAGCCCGCCGACGCCGACGTCGCATTCCTGCTCGACGTGCTCAACAGCGTCCTCGACCAGCCCCTGCGACCCGCCGACGTGCTCGGCGCCTTCGCGGGACTCCGCCCGCTGCTCGCCGACGCGGACGCCCGGACCGCCGACCTCTCCCGACGACACGCCGTCATCGACGACCCGGACGGGATCATCAGCGTGGTCGGCGGCAAGCTCACCACCTACCGACGGATGGCGGAGGACGCCGTCGACACCGCCGTCCGCCGGCGCGGCCTCGCCGCCGGCGCCTGCCGCACCCGCCGCCTCCCGCTGCCAGGCGCCGCGAGCAGGGCCCAGTTGGCCCGGGTCCCCGCGCCACGCCGGCTTGTTCAGCGGTACGGCACCGAAGCGGTCGCCGTGCTGGCCGAGGCGCCGGCCGACCTCCGCCGGCCGATCAGCCCCGACATCCCGGTCACCGGCGCCGAACTGCTCTGGGCCGCCCGCCACGAACTCGCCCTCACCGTCGACGACCTGCTCGACCGACGCACCCGGATCGGACTCGTCCCGGCACACCGCGAGGCCGCGCTGCCCGTGGCGCGGGATGTTCTCGCGCTGGCTGCCGACGGCACGGCAAACCCCACCGGAGCGTCGACCTGAACGCGCCGGTCTGGGCGGCTAGTGCCTTGACCACAAACGTTGGCCGGGTTGGTCATGCGGCTCGGCTCGCGGGTTGACCCCAGCGGCGGTGTCGTTCGCTGCGGATCTTGGCGCGGTGGCGGCGTTGGGCGGCCAGGACGTCGGGGTGGCGGGCGTTGGCGTTGCGCCAGCGCAGGTAGGCGTGCAGGCCGCGGGCCAGGACGGTGTGGTTGGGGTAGTCCGAGCCGGCGATGACGAAGGTGCGTAGCGGCCCGAAGTGCGCCTCGATCGGGTTTGCCCAGGAGGCGTAGGTCGGGGTGAAACACAACTCGACCTTGTTCCGGGCCGCCCACTGTCGGATCGCGAAGCCCTTATGCGCGGACAGGTTGTCCAAGATGATGTAGATCGGGGCGCCGTCAGGGCGGGCGGCTCGGATCGACTTGAGTGCGGCGAGGGTGTTCGTCGCCGATTTCTGTCTGCGGACCACACCCCAGAGGGTGTCGTCGCCGATCGAGTAGCAGCCGTGGAACTGCCGCACGCCGTGCAGCTTGTGGTAGTTCGCCGCGAGCCTGCGTGGGCGGCTCTTGGGCTGCCAGCCGACGCCGCCGTGCGGGCGGATCGTCAGCGGCCCGAACTCATCGAACGCGAAGGTGCGGTGCGGGAAGTGCTCGATCACGTGCTCGATACGGGCCAGCTTCTGCTCCCGCTGGGGGTCTGTGGACTCCTTCCACGTCTTCGTGCGTTGGAAGGTGATCTGGTGGCGGCGCAGCACCTGCCGTAGTCGTTCCCGCCCGATGATCACCCTCCGATCAGGGTTGTCAGCGAGGTATTCGGCGAGCTTGCGCACGCTCCAGCAGGTGAACGGCCGTCCCAGCTTGACGGGACGGGTGTTGGCCGTCGCGACGATGAACGCCTCGTCGTCGCTACTGATTCGGCGGGGACGGCCACCCGCCCACTGAGGGTCCAGGCTGGCCATGCCCATCTCGTTGAACCGGTGGATCACCTGCCGAACGGAATCCTCGTCGGCCTGCACGAGCCGGGCGATGACCGGCACACTGTTCCCGCCAGCTGAGGCGAGCACAACCATCGCCCGCCGCAGCCGCACGACCGAGCCGGTGCCCCGACGCACCAGACGCTGCAGCCGCTGACCCTCTTGATCACTTAATCGACGTACCCGAACCGGCTCTGCCACCCCGACAGCCTGACGGCCCCACGCCGGCCCAGCCCTTCACCCAGGCCGGCGTGTCACCAACACCGCCAACGTTTGTGGTCAGAGCACTAGCCACCGGGCAGGGGGTTGGGAGTACCCCAGGCGACGTTCGTCCGGCAGCGCCACAGCCGTCCGATCGTCAGCGCCAGGCTCGCCGCCGCTCACAGCGCTCCTCAGGGTCAAGATCGCTCCGCAGCTTGGCGCTGCGCCCAGAAAAGGGTGTGTCCGCTGCTGCCCTCGGGAACGAAGTCCTCGGAGGTGATCGTGAGCCCCGCGTGTCGCAGCCAAGCGCGGTAGGTGGCGGCGTCGGCGTGGCTCCACCACATGGCGGCGGCGCCGCCGAGCCAGTTGTCGTCCCTGCCGGTCCAGGCCTCGTGGCCGACGGTGGCCAGCAGCCAGCCTCCGGGGCGTAGCCAGGTGGCGATCCGATTGATGAGAGGTGCCTGGTCGGCCAGCGGCATGTGGATGAGGGCGTAGAGGCAGACCACGGCATCGATTGACATCGGTGGCAGTTCGAGCCGAGTGGCGTCGGCGCGCAGGAACGTGCCGGTCGGCACCAGTCGGCGTGCCCGCTCGATCTGCACGTCGCTGATGTCGACTCCGGTGACGTGGTGCCCGGCATTCGCGAGGAAGCGGGCGACCGGCACGCCGCAGCCGCAGCCGAGGTCGAGGATCGTTGCTGCGGCCGGTAGGCGTCGACGCAGCTCGGCCAACCAGGGCGCGTACTGGCCGTCGTCGGCATCATCGGCGCGGTAGTGGTAGGAGAGTGCGTCGTACCCTGATCGGACCACGTCACGCTCGTCGTCCCTGCTCATGCTGGATCAAGCTACGAGTCTCAGCCCCGGTTGCCGAGTCAATTACTGGTGCAAGTCCGGGTGCAACAGGGAACCGCCCGCACGCCTACGCCATATCCACCGCGGTTCCCCCACGACGTCGTTGGAATCGGTCTCCGCGGCTGTATTCCGCAGCGGCTGCCGGCGCGGATCAGACGGGGTAGTCGGTCCGATGGACGTAGGAAAGCTGGCAAGGGTCGATGCCCCATCCGATGAGCACGTCGTTCAGCGCGTTCTCGTCCGGTGCCTGTGCGATTCGCACGTCCGTCATGCCATCGTCCGGCCCAATGCACCGGTCGCTGTCGATGTAGCTGTTGTCGAACTCGCGGTGGAAGATGGTGAAGACCTGCTCGTCGCGGTGGGAGGCGGGGCGCCGGACCGGATAGACGGCGATCCAGGCTCGGTGATCAGGCAGGACGGCGGGGACCTCGGCGACGAGCAGCTGCCCCCGCCGGAGCGCGGTGCGCAGTGCCGTCGGCCATCCGTCAGTCACGTGGGTGAATCTTCCGTGCGACCGCTCCGCCGGCGATCAGGAGAAAAGAGGAGTGCACCCTCCCTTCCACTTTCAACATATACCGCACCGGGGGGCTTGCGGCAAGACCCCGGTCGTGCCGCAGAATTGCCGGCCGAGCCCCAGCACCAGCGGAAATGGGAGTACCCGAAACATTCTCACCGGCGACGAAAGCGGCGCGGGAAACAGCGGCACCGCACTGAGTCGACGGACCGCCACGCACTCGTCTCCCATTGCCAGGACACCAGATCGGAGCTGCTGCCGTGAAGCCCTTGACCACCAGCGCCTTTGACCTTCCCGAGCACCTTTCCCCGAAGGCCGACCCGACGCTGATCGCCCGCGACGAGCAGCACTTCGCGGCCCTCGCGGAAAGCCTGGAGCAGTCGATCGCCGATCTGTCCGACCGCCTCGATGCCGCGCGCAAGGCGCCCGGCGGCAAAGGCCGGCAGGCGGTGGACCGGGACCAGGAGGTCCGCCGGCTGACCGCTCGCCTGCGTGCCCTGCGTCGCTTCGGTGTGGACCTGTGCATCGGACGCCTGGTCAGCGCGGACAACCCCGAGCCGGTGTACGTCGGGCGGCGTGGCCTCACGGACAGCGCGGGTCGCCGGCTGTTGCTCGACTGGCGCTCCCCGGCGGCTGAGCCGTTCTTCGGAGCGACCCACGCCAACCCGATGGGTCTGGCGAGCCGCCGCAGGTATCGGTGGACCCGCGGCCGGATCAGCGACTACTGGGACGAGGTGTTCACCGCGGACGGGTTGGAAGGGCACGCCGCGCTCGACGACCAGTCCGCCTTCATCGCCAGCCTGGGCAGCAGCCGGTCGGCCCGGATGCGGGACGTGCTCGGCACGATCCAGGCCGACCAGGACGCCATCATCCGCGCGGGATCGAGCGGCGCGCTCGTCGTCGACGGCGGTCCGGGTACGGGGAAGACCGTCGTCGCTCTGCACCGCACCGCCTACCTCCGCTACGCCGACCCTCGCCTCGGTCACCGCCGGGGCGGCGTGCTGTTCGTCGGTCCGCACCAGCCCTACCTCGCCTACGTCGCCGACGTCCTCCCCAGCCTCGGCGAAGAGGACGTGCAGACCTGCACCTTGCGGGACCTGGTGCCCGAGGGTGCCGCGGCAACCATCGAGACCGACCCGGACGTGGCCTTCCTGAAGTCGTCCGCGGACCTGGTGAAGGCGATCGAGGTGGCCGTCAGGTTCTACGAGGAGCCGCCGACCACACCGATGACGGTCACGACCGACGAGTCCGACATCTGGCTGAGCGCTGACGACTGGGCCGAGGCGTTCGACGCACCGGACCCCGGTACCCCGCACAACGAGGCGCGCGACGAGATCTGGGAAGAGCTGCTGACGATCCTGATGGAGAAGTACGACGGCGATGAGCCGGACGACCTGGTCCGCAGATCGCTGATGCGGAACAGGGGACTGCTCACGACCTTCAACCGCGCCTGGCCGCTGCTCGAAGCGACCGACCTCGTCGGAGACCTGTGGTCGGTGCCCGCCTATCTGCGCAAGTGCGCTCCCTGGCTCAGCCCGGATGACATTCGGAAGCTGCAGCGCGGCAACCCCCAGGCGTGGACCGTGTCCGACCTGCCACTCCTGGACGCGGCACGGCAGCGGCTCGGCGACCCGGAGGCGTCAGGGCGTAAGCGTCGGCAGGACGCCGTTGTCGCCGTCGAACGGGAACGCATGGCCACGGTCGTCGACGAGCTGATCGAGGCCCACGCCTATGACGATGGTGAAGGTGTGCTGTCGAGCCTGCGCCAACTGGATCTCCAGGATGCTCTGGTCGACGAGGCCGTACTGCCCAGCGCCGAGCCGGACCTGCTCGCCGGCCCGTTCGCGCACGTCGTCGTGGACGAGGCTCAGGAACTGACCGACGCGGAGTGGCAGATGTTGCTGCTGCGCTGCCCGTCCCGGAGCTTCACCATCGTCGGGGACCGCGCCCAGGCCCGGCACGGGTTCACGGAGTCGTGGCAGGAACGGCTCGAGCGGATCGGGCTCGACCGGATCAACCTGGCCTCCCTGAGCATCAACTACCGGACGCCGGAGGAGGTCATGGCGGAAGCCGAGCCGGTCATCCGGGCCGTACTCCCGGACGCCAACGTGCCGACCTCCATCCGCAGCAGCGGCGTCCCCGTCGTACACGGATCTGCTTCTGATCTGCACTCGATCCTCGACACCTGGCTCGCCGCGCACGCCGACGGGATCGCCTGCGTCATCGGCGACCCCACATTCCAGCCGACGTCCCGCGTCCGATCGCTGACCCCGGAACTGGCGAAGGGGCTCGAGTTCGACCTGGTCGTCCTCATCGACCCGGAGGCATTCGGCGAAGGCATCGAAGGAGCGGTCGACCGCTATGTCGCGATGACCCGAGCGACCCAGCAACTCGTCATTCTCACCAGATCCTGACGTGATCAGTGACCTCTTCGGCGGTCCGACGAGCTGCAGGTCGAGCTCGCGTTATGCGGGCAGTGGCCAACCCGGCGTGGCCAGTAGGGCACCGTCGTCGCCGACGAGCAGGGCCTCGTACCCGGGTAGCGTGGCGAGCCATGTCAGTGCCTCAGGCCCCTGCGCGGCCGCTGCGGTGGCGTACACGTCCGCCCAGGTCAGGGACGGCCCGATGACGGTGACCGAGCGCAGGCCTTGGGCGGGGGCGCCGGTGTGCGGATCGACGATGTGCGCTCCGCGGTGTGCACTGCCCGAGGTCGCGACGGCCCCGTCGACGACCTCGATGGCGGTGAGGAGCTGATCGGGCTGTGCCGGATCCTCAATGCCGACGCGCCAGGATCCGCGTACCGTCATGTCCCCACCGGCATTCAGGTAGGACGCGTACCCCTCCAGGTGCTCCGCGGCGCGCTCGACGGCCCAGCCCTTGACGAGGCCGGACGGGTCGAAGCGGGTGCCACCGCCCGGCTCGGGAAGGTACGCGTTGAAGTAGCCGTCGGTACGCTGCCGCGCCTGCTCACACAGGTCGAGTACCGCTTCGACCAACGGATCGTCTACCGGTTCTCCCCGGTTCAGCGCGCTCACCAGGCTGTCCGGGCGGTACGTGCTGAAGACGGCGTCCATCGCGCGCAGTTCGGCGAAGGCCCCGGCGACGGCGTTTGCCGCCGCCGGGGAGTCGGCTTCGGGACCGCGCACATGCACGCTGACGGGCAGACCCATGATCTGCTCGACGAATGCCTGCCTGGTCACGGCTTGGCCTTGAACTGAGCGGAGTCCAGCGCGGCCTGGAGCGACTTCGTGTAGCCCTCGCTGGTCGCCGTTGCCCCGGACACCGCGTCGATCTGCGCGCTCTGCGCGGCGAGCGCCTCGGCGCGCAGCTGCGGCACCGCGCGCTTGTTGATCTCACGGTCGCGGTTGTTCACGTTCGGCACCGCCAGCGGCGTGATGTCGGTGATTCGGCCGCCGCTGATGTGTGCCTGCACCTGGACGCGCCCGCGCTTGGTCTGCACGACTGGGCCGTCGGCGACAGCGGTGGAACCGGACCGTGCGACGTTGCCCCGTGATCTCCCGGGGTCCGTCGGCGCACCGGGGCCGGTCACCACGCTTGGCGCGCTTGTGCCAACGGTCCCGCCCGGAGGCGAGCTGTCGGGTCCGGTCGACGTCCGGTAGCTGAAGAGAAGTACCACCACGGCGATCGTTGCCAGAAACCACATAGTGATCTTGCGCATGTCGTCCTCCTCCGATTGCGAGCGCAATGAGGATGGGTGGTTGAGTTACCAGGTGAAGCGCTCAAGATGAATGCGTTCCGCCGGCACGCCTGCCTGCCGAGCCGCCCGTACGACCGTTCGCATCCACTCGTCCGGTCCGCAGACGAACACGTCGTGCTGCTCGATGTCCGGGACAAGCTCACGCAGGGCTTTCGCGTCGTCGCCGAACCCGGCCGGCAACCATGAACCCGCCCGCCCGCGCGGCCCCAACAGGTACTCCACGCGCAGGCCACGGACGGCCGCGAGGCGCTCCAGTTCCTGGCGAAACACCAGGTCTTCTGCCGAGCGCGCCCGGTACAGCAGCGTGGCTTCGCCTGGCGCGTACGGAAACTCTTCCAACAAGGTCCGCAGCGGGGTTATTCCGATACCGGACGCGATCATGGCTAGCCGCGGAACCGTGCGCCGGGCGGCGGTCAGCCGGCCGTACGGCCCCTCAATCAGCACACGGGTCCCCGGCCGTAACTTTGATACCTGCTCGCTGCCCTCGCCCCGGGATCGCACCGTGATCCGCAGCGTGTCCTCACTCGGTACCGCGGACAGCGAGTACGGATGGCCGCGACTCCAACCCGGGCCGCTCAGGAACCGCCACTGGAAGAACTGCCCGGCGCGGGCCGGCAAACGGTCCAAATGGCGTCCGGTCATATAGATCGAGTACACGCCGGGAGCCTCCGGGACGACTGCGGCAATCGTGAGTCGGTGCCGCAGCGTCCGCCAGGCCGGCAGCCCGAGCCGGAAGGCGACCACCGCGCCGGCGCACGCGGCGTACGCGGTCCACCAGTACAGCGTCGCGGCCCGGGAACTGGTGAAGTCGGCCCCGGTCCAGAGCTGATGCGGCAGCGCCAGGCCGACGCCGAGGTAGGCGTACAGGTGCAGCAGGTGCCACGCCTCGTAGCGCAGCCGCCGCCGCGCGGCCCGCAGGGAGGTGAGCACGACCATCGTCAGGGCGGCCGCCCCGGCGACCGCCAGCAACATTCCCGGGTACGTGGTGACGAGGGTCCACGCCTCGCCTGTCACGGAGACCCCATCCGTCGCGGCGTACCCGACCGTGATCAGCAGGATGTGTACGAGCATCAGATCGAAGGACGTGAACCCGACGACGCGGTGCCAACGGGCGAGCACGTCCTGTCCGTAGGTGCGCTCGATCCAGGGCACGCGCGCCATCAGCAGCACCTGGATGAGCAGCAGGTCGGCCGCGACGAGCCCGGTCAACCGGCCGAGCGACGTCAGGCCCGCCGCCCAGCCCCGAAGCCCCTGCACACCGCCGCCTCGCACCCAGAGCGCGACGACGACCAGAAGGCTGACCGCGGCAGCCGAGGCGATCGCATCGGCCCACCACGTCGACGCGGTGGTTCGTACGGGCCTGGCCGCCTGCGCCTTTCCCGTCACGACACCCCCTCCCGCACCCGCCCCGCCTGTTCGCCCGTCAACCGTCGGATTTCCCCCATCGCCATTCCGGGCTCCGGCGGCGAGCGTGGTGCGATCGGAGAATCGGTCAGAAGACATCGCACCGGGCAAAGATGATTGAGCGCGATCGCGGCTATCAGCCCGCGAGTCAGGAAGCAACCCTCCTCACGCGCGTCGCCGGCTCGACCTGATCGCTCACAGGGAAACCGCTTCTTCCCGCATCCGCGCCGTTCATGTCAGCGGGGGAGCGAACCGGCGGTCAGGCGCGGGGCGTGGGCAGCGTCGAGTCGTCGATGACGGATCGGAAGCTGGCCCTAGTCGGCGACGTGGATGACGATTTTGCCGCGGCGTTTGCCCGTCTCGAGCGCCTCGTAACCCGAGCGCGTCTCGGTGAGGGGCAGTACCCGGTCCAGCACCGGCCGCAAGTGGCCGTGGTCGACGAGCTCGGCGATGGAATCCAACGCGTCCTGCTCGGGCTCGACGATGAAGTACACCCCGCGGACGCCGTGCCGGGCTGCTTCCTGCTGGTCCGGAGGCGTGGAGAGGCTGATCAGAATGCCGCCCGGCTTCAGAACGGACCAGGACCGCGACTGCGTGGCTCCTCCGACGAGGTCAACGACGACGTCCAGGTCGCGGACGTGATCCTCGAAGCGGTCGTGCGCATAGTCGATGGCCTGCTCGGCACCCAGATCCTTGACGAACTCCAGGTCGGCCGCCGCCGCCGTGGCGCTCACGCGAGCACCGAGGCTGGCCGCGAGCTGTACCACGTAGCTACCCACGCCGCCGGCGCCGCCCTGCACCAGCACGTGCTGGCCGGCCTGCAGATCGGCGTGGTCCACCAGTGCCTGCCAGGCGCTCAGCGCAGCCAGTGGGAGCGCCGCCGCGTGGTCATGGTCGACGGTGGTGGGTTTGGCCGCCACGACGGCCGCGGGCAGGGTGACGTACTCGGCGGCAGCGCCATCCCGGGTGAACGGGATCAACCCGTAGACGGCCTCTCCCTCGGCGGGGCTCTCCACCCCCGCGCCGCACGCCGCGACGACCCCGGAAAACTCGTGCGACGGAATGATCGGGGTGCGTTCGGGTCCTGTCCCCTCCGAGCTGTGGGTCCAGGTCTCCGGCCAGGTGAGCTCGCGGGGTGTCATGGAAGCGGCCTTCACGGCCACCAACACCTCACCAGGCCCCGGCTCGGGCCGCGGCGCCTCCTCGTACACGAGTTGCTCCGGGCCGCCCCGGCTGTGAGCCCTCACGGCGTGCATCGTGCTCATCCGACGGCTGCTCCCTTCCCGAGGCATGTCGATCAGCCCGCCGGCCCCGAAGGATGAACCCAGGCTGACCTTCGCATTATCTGGCGGCTCGGCAGCCGCCCGCCGAACTTCCGCAATCCCTTGCCCTCGGACGCAGACAAGCGTCGCCGAGCACCGTCACCAGTCCTGATTTCCGCCTGCACCTGGCGTCGGCTCACCCGTCCGCGCCGAAGAAACGTCGCCGCCCGCTACCTTCCTGCGACCGACACGCCGCCCGCCCCCTCCGCTCCCGGCCGTCACGTCGCTTCCGTGAGGGTGGTGTGGCGGCCGATGGCGTCGATGTTCCACCGCCGGCCCCCGGCCATCACGCGGTGCAGGCGGATTCGGCCGAGTTCGTCGGGCAGATATGGGTCGGCGACGAGGGTGTCCGCCTGTGGTTGCAGGCCGAGCATGGTGCGCAGTAGGAGCAGGGGTGCGCCGCTGGCCCAGGCCTGCGGGTTGCAGGCGGTGGGGTAGGGGACGGGTTGGCGGCCGAAGGACCGGTCGTAGCCGGAAATCGCCTCCGGCAGGCGGTGCTCGGAGTGGCGGGCGGCCTCCAGCATGCCCATGGCGATGCGGTTCGCCTCGTCCCGGTAGCCGTAGCGGGCGAGGCCGGCCGCGATGATGGAGTTGTCGTGCGGCCAGACGGTGCCGAGGTGGTAGCCGATGGGGTTGTAGCCGGTGTCGGCGGTGGACAGGGTGCGGACACCCCAGCCGGAGAACATCTCGTCGGACATGAGCTGCCGGGCGACGTGCCCGGCGCGATCCTCGGGCACGATGCCGCTCCACAGCAGATGACCCATGTTGGAGGTCATCGAGTCGATGGGCCGCTTGTCCCCGTCCAGCCCGACGGCGTAGTAGCCGCCCCGGCGCGGGATCCAGTAGTCCCGGTCGAACTGCTCACGCAGCCGGTCGGCCTCCGCCCGCAGCCGGCGGGCCAGGTCCGGGTCCTGCCAGGGACCGTCGGCGAGTTCCGCGAGGCGCACCTTGGCGTCGTAGGTGTAGCCCTGCGTCTCGCAGGTGGCGATCGGCAGGACCGGGACGGTCCCGTCGGCGTACTGCACGCCGTCGGGGGAGTCCCGCCAGCACTGGTTGCCCAGGCCCTGGTCGGAGCGGGTGGCGTACTCGACGTAGCCGTCGCCGTCGCGGTCGCCGTGCTGGTCGATCCAACCCAGGGCGGCGTCGGCGTTGCCGCGCAGCCGGCGGACGAGTTCGTCGTCGCGGGTCCACCGCCAGTACTCCGACAGCAGGATCAGCCACAGCGCGGTGGTGTCGGCGCCGCCGTAGTAGGGACGGTAGGGCTTGAGGCCGAGCCGGGTCAGCTCGCCCGACCGGTACTCGTGGAAGATCTTGCCCGGTTCCCGGTCGGTAAACTCGTCGAACGTGGTGGCCTGGTGGGCGGCCAGCACGATCAGGGCGCCGCGGGCGACGTCCGGGCCGCACATCATGGTCTGGTACGCGGTGATCAGGGTGTCCCGGCCGAAGACGGTCAGGAACCACGGCAGGCCGGCGGCGATCAGCACGACCGGTTCCCCGGCGATGGTCTTCTCGATCCGCATCGACACGAGATCCACCGCCGACTTGTGGTAGACGTCCCGGACCAGGTCGGCGTCCGCGTGCAGGTGCGGCTTGCTCGCCGCCCACCGGGTCGACGGATCCTCCATGCCGTGGTCAACGGCCTGTCCGAACTCGCGGGGCGCGGGGCGGTAGTCCTCCTCGCCGCAGCGCAGCGGTACCCACAGCTCACAGCCCCACTGCTGTCCGCGCGCCAGCCGCAGGTTCCATTCCAGCGCGTCTCCGTCCACCAGGTCGGCCGGCGGGTCAGCTTCGATCCGCACCGTCGCCGCGTAGTCGCCGTTGCGGTACGCGAACTCGAGGGCCGACCCGTCCGGCGCGTGCCGGCGGACGATGTGCGGGCTACGGTCCCGGCCGGACTCCTTGATCTCGAACAGGTCCGCGAAATCGGTTCCCACCGCGAGCCGCAGCCGCACCTCTGCCGGCTCGATGCCGAAGTAGCGCAGCTCGACCCGCTCGTAGAGCCCGTCGCCGACGAACCGTTGCCGCCGCACGCCGACCCGGTTGGCCGGCAGCCCGGGTAGCGCGGAGTTGGCCAGGAAGAAGGCCGCCGAGTACGGGTCGACGGTGCCGGAGGAGAGGACCAGCAGCGGTGCGTCGCCGATCGTCAGCACCCACCTGCTCACGAAGCGGGTGTCGTCGTGCACGAGCCCGCCGATGGACCCGTCCGGCACGTTCCCCACGGCGTCGGAGAGCATGAAGGTGCGCCCTTCCAACACGCCGATCGCGTCCGGGCCCAACTCGGGCGGGAGGTCACGGCAGGCGCCGCTCGGCACGCGCCGGGCGGTCCCGGTGACCATCGGATCCGCGGGCGTGGGACGCCCGGATGTTGCCGACACCGACACCTCCTTCTGCTGCGAGTGGGGCTCGCGTCAAGGCGGGCGCGTGTCCGCAGCCTATGAGCGCCCTTCACGTCCTGCAGGCAGATCGGCGCATCTGTCTGGGTACGGCCTTGCGGGCTGGACCGCGAGGCCCCGGGTCATGCCCGCTGCCCCTTGGGTGGCGTCATCGGGGGTTCGTGTCGCGCCGCCGGTGCGGGGTCCGTGGTCGCCTCAGGGCGCGATGCCGAACGGACCCATGCTGCCGTAATCCAGCCGGAGGGATTCGGCCATCGCCCATGCGTTCGGCAGCGTGAAAATGTCGGCCCCGCCCAGACGCTGGCTCCACCGCGGAACGAGTTCATCGGCGGCCCGGGCGGCCACGGCGTCGAGGTAGGTCTTGAAGATGGCCCAGACGTTGGTGGCGTCGACCGGGGCCAGGAGCTTCTGCACGTCGACCGAGGAGAGAGCTGCCTCGGTGGTGGAGCGCAGGTCTTGCAGGTATTCGATCTGCGTCCGGACATCGTCCGGGGTGCCGGGCCGCGTCACGTGTCCGCCGACGAGCTTGTCGAACGGGTATTCGAGCGCCTGTTCCTGAGCGTTGACGAAGCCGGGGATGTTCGCGGAGACGGCGAGGTTGGAGAACGGGACCCAGCCCGGGAAGATCACGTCCACGAGCATCAGCACGCGTTGCGTCGGGGCGTAGATGAAGATGTTTCCCTCGGCGTGGTTGGGGCCCTTGTAGTCGAGCTGGAGGCTGTGGTCTCCCGCATCGATGGTCAGCGTGTCGTCGAAGACGTGTGTCGGCAGCGGGCGGGTGGGGTCGCGGAGCAGCGCGAGTCGTTCCGCCGTGATCCGGTGCGCGTAGCGCGGTACGTCCTCGGGGTAGACCGACATCGCTCCGACGTGGTCGGAGTGCTGGTGGCTGTAGACGACCTGGGTGATGGAGCGGCTGGTCACGCTGCCGATCGCGCGGAGAATGTTGTGGCCGAGGGTGGGTGGCGCGTCGACGGCGATGACGCCTTCGTCCGTGACCACGAACATCATCTGGTACATGCCCTCACTGAGCCAGAACACCCCGTCGGCGATCTCCTCCAGGACGTACCCGGCCTCGGGGACCTCGGGGCCCAGGGCGGCCTGCGGCACCGGGGCCGTCGGTAGCTCTCGCGCTCGCTCGGCAAGGTCCGAGTACGGCGTTTTCGACACGTGTGGCTCCCTGCCTCGCCAACCGCACTGACCAACGGTGCCCGCTACGGTGCGCCGCGGTCACTGCGCGACGAACCGGCTGGCGCACGCTCGATCGTCCTCGGCGGGGTCCGGGCCGGCAGCCGCATCGCCCGATGCTCATCCGCAAGGGGACACCTGCGGGCGCGGCGGACCCATCCGATGGCTCGGAGGCTCCGCACCAGCCTGTGCCGCCGGGGTCGCTCAGTCGGTCGGCCGCGCCTGCGCCGGCACCTGGAGCAGGTCCAGGCAGTTGCGCCACAGCGTCTCGAGCTGCCCCGGATCGTTGAGCAGCTTCGCGAGCAGGACCCGCCCCTCGATCTGGGCGACGATGGACCGGGCGGCCTCCCGGGGTTCGACCGACGGACCGGCCTGGCCCTGCTTCTTCGCCTCGAGGACCACCTGCTCGATGAGGTCGATCTGGGCCTCGAAGATCTCCTGGAGCCGACGGCGGATCTCCTCCGCCTGGTTGCTGAGTTCGAGGGCGAGGTTGCCGAACAGGCAGCCGGCGACCAGCCCGACCTGCTGCTGCCCGGCGCGCTGCACCTCCTCGGTGGCCTCGAACAGGTCCCGCAGGCTGCGCAGCGGGTCGTGTCCGCTGCCGAGCAACTCCTCCCACTGGCGGCGCTGGGTCGCCCAGTGCTCGTCGATGACGGTGAGGGCGAGCGCCTGCTTGGACTCGAAGAAGTAGTAGAAGCTGCCCTTCGGCACGCCGGCGGTCGCGCAGATCTCGGCGACCCCCAGCGCCGCGTAGCCGCGCTGCTCGATCAGCGTGGCGGCCGCGTCGAGGAGTTTGTTCCGCGCATCACTGGTCCGACCCATGCTTTGACGATACACGACCGGTCGGCTAGCTTTTAGTCGACCAGTCGTCTAGTGGTCATCCGGGCTGCCGCGATCGCGGCTCCCGGCCCCGTCAGCCGCCGTCCTACCAGGGCTTCGGCCAGTCAGGAAGTGGTTCGTCATGAGCAGCAGTCAGGGTCAGAAGGTCGCCGTGATCACCGGTGCCTCCCAGGGCATCGGCGCCGGCCTCGTGGACGCGTACCGCAAGCTCGGATACGGCGTCGTGGCAACCTCACGCTCGATCGGCGATGCCCATGATTCGGACATCGTCACCATCCGGGGCGACATCGCCGACCCCGACACCGCGCAGCGGGTGGTCGACGCGGCGGTGGAGCGTTTCGGCCGCATCGACAGCCTGGTCAACAACGCCGGCATCTTCGTCGCCAAGCCGTTCACCGACTACACCGACGAGGACTTCGACCAGGTCACCAAGGTCAACCTCCTCGGGTTCTTCCACCTCACCCGGCGGGTCCTGCCGCACCTGCTGGCAACCGGCAACGGTCACATCGTCAGCATCACGACCAGCCTGGTGGACCAGCCCAGCTCACACGTCCCGTCCGCGCTCGCGTCGTTGACCAAGGGTGGCCTCAGCTCCGCGACCAAGTCGCTGGCCATCGAGTACGCCAGTCGTGGGGTCCGGGTCAACGCTGTCGCGCCCGGGATCATCAAGACCCCGATGCACCCGGTCGAGACCCACGACGCGCTCGCCGGCCTGCACCCGGTCGGCCGGATCGGCGAGACCAGCGACGTGGTCGACGCCGTCATCTACCTCGAATCCGCGCCCTTCGTCACCGGCGAGATCCTGCACGTCGACGGCGGCCAGAACGCCGGGCGCTGACCCGCCATCACTGCAACCCGTAGACAGGAGCATCCCATGCCGATCGTCAACATCCAGATCACCCGCGAGGGCAGCACGCCCGGCGCGTCGGCGGCGACCGCCGAGGAGAAGGCCGCGCTGATCAAGGGCGTGAGCGAACTGCTGCGCGACGTCCTCAACAAGCCGCTGGACTCGACCTTCGTCGTCATCGACGAGGTCGAGACCGAGAACTGGGGCCGGGGCGGCCTGCCGGTCGAGCAGTACCGCGAACAGCAGCGGTCACGCTCCAGCGAATAGGACCGCCTGCCCAGTACCGCGGCGTGCGCTGCGGACGGCGGCAGTGGGTGACGTCGTCGTGAACCCGCACCGACAGGACCGATGGCAGCCTTTCCCCACCAAGGGGAGGCAATCGGCCGGTGGGCGAAGCCAGCGCTTCGCCCACCGGCCGATCATCGTCTCCGGCCGTGCGACCGGGCTCGCCGCGCCGGCTGAGCCGGCTGCCGGTCGGGCTGGCGTCCAGGTCGATCCACGGCCAGGCTCCGCCGTGATCACACCTTCGCTGATCCGCGCAGCGACGTTGTCGATGCCGGCTAGGTCCCGTCAGGGGCGCTGGATCAGACAGCCGCCCTCCGCGATCACCCTCGCTCGCCAGGCGCGGTGTCGCCCTCGTTCCGTGCGGTGAGCCAGGTGCCCAAGCCGGCGAGCGCGGCAGGGCCGTAGTCGTCGTCGACACTGCCGGCGAGGTCTGCGATGGAAATCGCCTGTAGGGCGGCGCGCCAGGCGGCGTCGGCGGCGGCCATCGCGCGGGCGATGGGGCACGGCCGTGTGCAGGCCTCCTGCGGTGTCGCCAGGGGGCCGCGCTGGCGGATCTCGGTGCAGACGAACGCGGGCTGAGCGCCGTCGACGGCGGTGACGACGTCGAGCATGGTGATCAGTTCGGGTGATCTGGTCAGGACGTATCCGCCCGCCTTGCCCTGCACGGAGGTCACGAGGCCGGCGCGGGAGAGTGCCTGCAGCTGTTTGGCCAGATAGCTGCCGGAGACGTCGTGCAGTTCCGCGAGCCGGGCAGCCGGCACGGGCTCCGTCGCCGTGGTCAGCACCACGCAGCAGTGCAGTGCCCACTCGACTCCACCTGACAGCTTCATCCGACCCCCCGCTTGACTCGGACAAAGTTTATCCGACTACTTTCTCGGACAAGAGTTGTCCGAGTTCGAGGCGGGGTCCTCGACAAATCTGGCGTGCCTGCGCGGCGCGCGTGGAAGGGTGAGAGCCATGAAGCTCACAGTCGTCGGTGGGACCGGACTGATCGGCTCGCAGGTGGTCCAGAAGCTGACCGCGGCCGGACATAAGGCCGTCCCCGCGTCGCTGTCGACCGGCGTCGACCTGCTCACGGGGAAGGGCCTGGACGAGGCGCTGGAGGGCGCCGACGTCGTTGTCAACGTTTCGAACTCGCCGACCTTCGACGAGGCCTCGCTCGACTTCTTCCGTACCTCCATGACCAAACTGCTGGCCGCCGGGGAGCGCGCCGGCGTCCGGCACCAGGTGGTCCTCTCGATCGTCGGTGTGGATCAGGTGCCCCAGCTCGACTACTACCGCGCCAAGACCCTGCAGGAAGACCTGCTCCGGCAGGGGCCGACGCCGTACTCCATCGTGCGGGCCACCCAGTTCTTCGAATTCATGAACGCGACCATGTCCTGGACCTCCGACGACACCACCGTCCGCCTGCCCGCCACCCGTATCCAGCCGATGGCCTCCGCGGACATCGTCGACGAAGTCGTCGATGTCGCCATCGGTTCGCCGCTGAACGGCATCCGGAACATCGCCGGCCCGGACGTCTTCGCCCTCGACGACCTCGGCAGGCTCACCCTGGCCGCACAGCACGACGACCGGAACGTCGTCACCGACGACAAGGCCGGCCTGTTCGCGGCCGTCACCGGCGACGCGATCATCGCGGGCCCGGACGCACACCTGGCACCCACCCACTACCAGGACTGGGTCCAGTCGGCCCGCTGACCGGGGTGCGCGGTGTCAGTCGATGACGTTCACCTGAGCGGTCCGGCGTCAGCGGAGGAGCACGCCGATGCGGCGCAGCCACGACTCGACGGCCGGGCCGGCGTCTGCCGCTTCTTCACCCCGGACGGCGAGACCCTCCCGGAGGGTCGCGCCCGGGCATGAGGCGGTGTAGTCGCGTTCGGTGGTGCCGAGGCCGCTCATCGCGTGCGTGGTGAACGGATGGATGGTCTTGCCGGTGAGGTTCAGGCCCTCGACGAAGGCCGACATGATCATCGGCGCTCGGACGTTCCAGATCGGGCTGCCCAGCAGCACCGTGTCGTAGCGCTCGACCGAGGCCAGCGGGTTCGCCACGGCGGGTCGGGCGTCGGCGTCCTGTTCGCGGACATTGCGGTCGACCGTCGCCGAGTAGTCGTCGGGATAGGGATCGGCGGCCTGGATGCGGTGCACGTCGCAGTTGATGAGCCGGCTGATCATCTGCGCGACGACCTCGGTGTTGCCGATCGTCAGGCGCCTTCGTCCGCCGTAGTGGTAGTTCTCGCCCGCACGGGAGAAGTAGGCCAGCAGCACGGTGCCTCCGGGGGAGCGGGGCCGGCTGGCGGCGGGCCGGGGCTCGTCCCCGGCCCGCCGGGAAGCGGTGCAGCCGCTCACCGTGGCACCGACCGCCGCGCCGGCGACCCCGAGCAGGGCACCCCGGACAACCGCGCGTCGCGGCACCCTGCTCGCCTGGTCGTCAGCCACTTCGCCACCGCCTCAGTCGTGGATCCGGACGCTGCTGATCCGGCTGACCATGGCCGGGTCGCGGTGGTCGAAGAACAGCGACGCGCCGGTGTCCATGCCCGCGATGCGCGCCATCTGCTCGTCGGTGAGCGCGAAGTCGAAGATGTCGATGTTCTGCGCCATCCGCTCGGCGCGCACGGACTTCGGGATCACCACGACGCCGCGCTGAACGAGCCACCGCAGGACGACCTGGGCCACGGACTTGCCGTAGCCGGCGCCGATCTCGGTCAGGACCGGGTCGGAGAACAGGTTGTTCCTGCCCTCGGCGAACGGCCCCCAGGACTCAATCTGCACCCCGCGCTCGCGCATGATCTCCTGGTCGGCCGTGCGCTGGAAGAACGGGTGCGTCTCGATCTGGTTGACAGCCGGGGTGACGTCGTGGTGCTCGATCAGGTCGACCAGGCGGTCCGGGTGGAAGTTCGACACGCCGATCGCCCTGACCCGGCCCTCCCGGTTCAGGCGCTCCATGGCGCGCCACGAGCCGTACACGTCGCCGAACGGCTGGTGGATCAGGTGCAGGTCGAGGTGGTCCAGGCCGAGGCGCTCCAGCGACGCGTCGAAGGCCCGCCGGGTGTTCTCCTCGCCGGTGTCCTGGACCCACAGCTTGGTGGTGACGACCAGCTCCTCCCGTGGGATGCCGCTCTTGAGGATCGCGCGTCCGACGGCCTCCTCGTTGCCGTAGGCGGCAGCGGTGTCGAGGAGCCGGTAGCCGGCGGCCAGGGCGTCCGCCACGGCCTGCTCGGTCTGCTCTGCGGGGATCTGGTAGACGCCGAAGCCGAGGATGGGCATCTGCACGCCGTTGTTCAGCGTGACCTGCGGAATGTCGATGGACATGAGGTGACCTTTCCTTTTCAGCGGTCGATGAGTCGCTGCAGCTGCTCGGGGTAGCGGTCGCCGTGAACCTCGATCTTCGTGACCGCGTCCGCGATCTCGGCGAGGTCGTCGGCGGTCAGCTCGAGCTTGGCGGCACCGACGTTCTCCTGTAGGCGCCGCGGGTTGCGGGTGCCCGGGATCGGCACGATCCACGGCCTCTGTGCGAGCAGCCAGGCGAGCGCCACCTGCGCGGGTGTGGCGTACCTCCGGGCGGCGACCGTGCCGAGCAGGTCGACCAGGGCCTGGTTGGCCTGCCGCGCCTCGGGCGCGAAGCGGGGGATGCTGCTGCGGATGTCCGAGCCGGCGAACGTCGCGCTCTGCTCGATCGTGCCGGTGAGGAATCCCCTGCCAAGCGGGCTGAACGGGACGAAGCCGATGCCGAGCTCCTCCAGCGTCGGTAGGATCTCGGCTTCGGGCTCGCGCCACCACAGGGAGTACTCGCTCTGCAGGGCCGTGACGGGCTGTACGGCGTGGGCCCGGCGGATGGTCCGCACACCGGCTTCGGACAGGCCGAAGTGCTTCACCTTTCCGGCCTGGATCAGGTCCCTGACCGCTCCGGCGACGTCCTCGATGGGCACGTCCGGGTCGACGCGGTGCTGGTAGAACAGATCGATCGACTCCACGCCGAGCCGCTGCAGGGAGGCATCGGCGACCTGCCTGATGTGCTCGGGCCGACTGTTCAGACCGGCCTGCCGGCCGTCGGCGTCGAACGCGAACCCGAACTTGGTGGCGATCGCGACCTGGCCGCGGAACGGGGCGAGGGCCTCGCCGACGAGTTCCTCGTTGACGAACGGGCCGTACACCTCGGCGGTGTCGAAGAACGTGACGCCGTGTTCCACGGCGGCGCGGATGACCGCGATGCCGTCCGCACGGTTCGCGGCGGGGCCGAGGCCGGAACTGATGCCCATGCAGCCGAGCCCGAGGGCCGACACCTCCAGGCCGGCGCCGAGGATGCGCTTGTCCACAGTCGTGATCCTTCCGTAGGTGAACGTGTCGTGCGGGCTGCTTGCAGGGGCGGGCGGCGGGCACCATCCAGAGAACCCCCAACGCTCGCGCCGTGGCAGTGCCTGCTGAGACCGGTACTGACAGAACCTCCCAGACAGCGCCGGGTCCGCCGTCGACAGAGCGCGCCAGGCGCACAGTGAACATCTTGTAGCTAACCTTCTTGACTGCTCATTCATATGTAGCTAAGTTTCAGCCACCCGGACTGAGAGGTCGTCGTCTATGAAGACCCGATCCGTCACCGCGACCGTCCTGGTGGCCACCCTGGTGACCACCCTCGCGCCGCTCCCCGTCCACGCCTCGGCCGAGCCCGCGCGCCCGCCCACCGCCGAGCAGGGCTGGGTGACCTCGACGCTGCGGCACATGAGCCTGGCGCAGAAGGTCGGGCAGCTCTTCTCCACCTACGTCTACGGCAGTGACGCCACCGAGCCGACGGCCGCCGACCGCGCCGCGAACCGCGCCGCGTTCGGCGTCGAGACTCCGGCCGAGGTCATCGACCGGTTCCACCTCGGCGGCGTCTGCTACTTCTCCTGGTCCCACAACCTGGACAGTCCCCGTCAGATCGCCGGCCTCTCCAACGGTCTCCAGCGGGCCGCCCTCGGCGACGGCAGCAAGGGGCGCGTCCCCCTGCTCATCTCCACCGACCAGGAGCAGGGCACGGTGCTGCGCATGCCCGCTCCCGCCGCGCAGTTCCCCGGCGCGATGGCGCTGGGCGCCGGGCGCTCACCGCAGGACGCGCGCACGTCGGCGGAGATCACCGGGCGGGAGCTGCGCGCGGTGGGCATCCACCAGCCGTACGCGCCGATCGCCGACGTCAACGTCAACCCCGGCAACCCGGTCATCGGGGTACGGTCCTTCGGCGCCGATCCCACCCTGGTGGCCGAGCTGACCGCCGCGCAGGTCGCCGGGTTCCAGGACGGCGCCGGCGTGACCGCGGTGGCCAAGCACTTCCCCGGCCATGGCGACACGGCCACCGACAGCCACACCGGCCTGCCGGTGATCAACCACAGCCGGGCGGAGTGGGACCGGATCGACGCGCCGCCGTTCCGGCGGGCGATCAGCGCGGGCGTCGACTCGATCATGACCGCGCACATCGTGGTGCCCGCGCTCGACCCGTCCGGCGACCCCGCGACGTTGTCGCCGACGATCCTCACCGGCGTGCTGCGTGGTGAACTCGGCTTCCGGGGAGTCATCGTCACCGACGCGCTGAACATGGCCGGCGTGCGGCAGAAGTACGGCGACGAGCGGGTGCCCGTACTGGCGATCAAGGCCGGCGCCGACCAGTTGCTGATGCCGCCGAACCTCGCGCTGGCGCGGGACGCGGTGCTGCGGGCCGTCGCCACGGGCGAGCTGACCGAGCGGCGGATCGACGAGTCGGTGCGGCGCATCCTCGGCATGAAGTACCGGCAGGGGCTGGCCCGGTCGCCGCTGGTCGACGTCGAGGAGGCGGTACGGACGGTCGGGGCGCCGGAGCACCTCGCCGCCGTCACCCAGGTCACCGACCCGACGCTCACCGCGGTGCGCAACGACGCCGGGCTGCTGCCGCTGGCCGGCACCAACCGGTCGGTGCTGGTCACCGGCTGGAACACCGCGGCCTTCGCTCCGATCGCGACGGTCGCCGACGGGTTCACCGCCCGCGGCGCCCGGGCCACCGCCCGGCCGGCGACGCTGCCGTCCGACGCGGTGATCGCCGCGACGGCCACCCAGGCGGCGGAGCACGACCTCACCGTCGTGCTGGTCAACAAGGCGTGGGACACCACCATCACCGATCCGCGGGCCACCCAGCAGCGTCTCGTCGCGGCGCTGCTCGCCACCGGAAAACCCGTGGTGGTGGTGGCGGTGCGGGACCCCTACGACATCGCCCACCTGCCAGGCGTGACCACCTATCTGGCGACCTACTCGTACACCCGGGCGGCGATGGACGCGCTCGTCCGCGCGCTGCACGGCGAGCTGTCCCCCCGGGGGCGGCTGCCCGTCACGATCCCCACGGCCGAGGGCGCGGGCACCGTGCTCTACCCCTACGGCCACGGCCTGACCTGGTAGGAGGCAACCCATGCAGCGTAGGAATTTCCTCGCCGGCGCGGTCGGCGCGGGAGCGCTCGGCACCGGCGCGGGGGCGCTCGGCGTCGGTGCGGCCCTGGCGCCCGCGGCGGGCAGCCCCGGTGTCCGCCGGGTCCGCACCGGCCTGGACCAACTGGTGGCCTCCGATTTCGCCGTGCTCGCCGGTCAGCGGGTCGGCGTCGTCTCGAACCCGACCGGCGTCGACGGCGCCTACCGCCACCTCGTCGACCTGATGCACGGCTCGGGCCAGGTCCGGCTGGCCGCGGCGTTCGGCCCCGAGCATGGCTTCCGTGGCTCGGCCCAGGCCGGAGGCAGCGAGGGCACCGGCGCCGACGCGCGCACCGGCATCCCCGTCTACGACGCGTACGGCGCCTCGCAGGCCCGGTGGGAGACCATGTTCACCGAGGCGGGCGTGGACACGGTCCTCTTCGACATCCAGGACGTCGGCGTCCGCTTCTACACCTACATCTGGACCATGTACACCTCGATGGTCGCCGCGGCCCGGGTCGGCAAACGCTACGTCGTGCTGGACCGCCCGAACCCGATCGGCGGGCGGGCCTACGGGCCGATGATGACCGCGCCGTACACCTCGGGGGTCGGCCTCAAGGAGATCGTCCAGCAGCACGGGATGACCGTCGGGGAGCTGGCCCGGTTCTTCAACGGCACGTTCCTGCCCGTCGAAGCCGGGCGACCGGTGGACCTGCACGTGGTGCGGTGCGAGCACTGGAAGCGGGACCGCCTCGCCGCCGACACCGACGTGCCCTGGGTGATGCCGAGTCCGAACATGCCCACCCCGGACACCGCGCTGGTCTACCCGGGTACCGGCCTCTTCGAGGGCGTCGCGTCGATCACCGAAGGCCGCGGCACCTGCCGTCCGTTCGAGCTGATCGGCGGGCTGGCGACCGACTTCGACCACCACTGGAGTGACCGCCTCAACGCCCGCGACCTGCCCGGAGTCGAGTTCCGCGAGGCGTACTTCGCACCGACCTCGGCCGGGCAGAAGCCGGCGCTGTTGAACAAGCTCTGCGCCGGCGTCGAGGTCAAGGTCGTCGACCGGGCGGTGTACGACCCGATCCGTACCGCGGTGGCGATGCTGGTGGAGGCGCACAAGTACCCCGCGTTCGCCTGGCGGCGCGACTCCTGGGACGCCGTCCGCCCGTACTGGATCGACAAGCTCACCGGGTCGCCCCGCCTGCGTACCCAGATCGACGCCGGGGCCGACGTGGACGACGTCGTCGGCGCCTGGGCCGACGAACTGGCCGCGTTCGACCGCCAGCGCAAGCCCTACCTGCTCTACTGAGGAGTGCGGCCATGACCACGTCGTCCCGCCCGCTGCATCGTTCGCCCGCGCTCCGCCGGCTCGCGCTCGGCGTGGCCGTGGCCATCCTGGGCACGACCGCGCCGGCCGCCCCGGTGGCCGGCGCGCCGCTGCGCGACGAGGCCGGGCCGCCCGCCGTCACCCCCGCCGACATCCACTTCCGGCACGACACGCTGCGGCCCGGCAGCGCCCGCGAGGTCGGTCTGCTCCCCGCGCCCATGGATCGCCTCCCCGCCGACCTGGCGGCCTATCTCCAGCCGACGCCGGACCACCCCGGGTACCCGGCGTACGCGGGCGCGGTGGTCCTGGCGGCCAAGGACGGCGTGGTCGTGCAGCACGCCGCCGTGGGCACCGCGGTGCGGTACGCCGCCGTCGGACCGCCGCCCGGGCTGGTCGGGGTGGAACTTCCCGCCGACCAGCAGATCCCGATGCGGCCCGACACCGTCTTCGACCTGGCGTCGGTGTCGAAGCTGTTCACCACGATCGTCACCATGCAGCAGGTCGAGCGGGGGCGGGTGGACCTGGACGCCCCGGTCGCCCGCTACGTCCCGGAGTTCGCGGCCGGCGGCAAGGAGGCGGTCACGGTACGGATGCTGCTGACCCACACCTCGGGTCTGCCCGCCTTCACGCCACTGTGGAGCCGATACCCGACGCCGGCCGAGCGGTTCGCCGCCGCGCTGGCCACACCGTTGGCCGCCCCGCCCGGCACGCGCTACGTCTACTCCGACCTCGGCCTGATCGCGCTTGGCGTACTGGTGGAACGGGTGACCGGGCGGCCGTTGGCCGACCTGGTCCGCGACGGCGTCACCGCGCCACTGGGCATGACCGACACCGGCTACAACCCGGGGCCGGAGCTGCGGTCGCGGATCGCCGCCACCGAGTACCAACCGTACGCCGGGCGCGGCATGGTCTGGGGCGAGGTGCACGACGAGAACGCCTGGTCGCTCGGGGGCGTGGCCGGGCACGCCGGGGTCTTCTCCACCGCGGCCGACCTGTCGCTGCTCTGCCAGTCACTGCTCAACGGGGGCGAGTACCGCGGGCGACGGATCCTCCGGGCGGACACGGTGCGCGCGATGCTGGTCAACTACAACGCGCCGCTGGAGGCGGCCTACCCGGAGAGCGATCGCGGGCTCGGCTTCGAGCTCAACAAGCACTGGTACATGATGGGGCTCTCCTCCCCGGTGGCGTTCGGGCACACCGGCTTCACCGGCACGTCCATCGTCATCGACCCGCTCTCCCACTCGTTCGTCATCCTGCTGAGCAACCGGGTGCACCCCGACCGCGGCTGGGGCAGCAACAACGTCGCCCGGCGCGCGGTCGCGCGCGACCTCGCCGAGGCGATGCCGGTGCGGCCCCGGTCGCGGGAGGCCTGGCGGGCCGACCCGCGCGACCTCGCGACGGTCACCCTCACCGCCCCGCTGCGCCGGGCCGCGCAAGGCGGCGGCGCCGCGAGCTTCCTGCTCTGGTACGACACCGAGCCCCGCTACGACAGCACGCGGTTCGAGGTCTCCACCGACGGAGGCCGGACGTGGACTCCGGCACGGATGCTGCTGCGGCACGGGGACCGACGCTGGACCAGCGACGGCACGGTCACCGGCTACGGCGGCCGGGTCTGGTGGCAGGTCTCGGTGGTGCTGCCCGACCAGGCGACCCACCTGCGGTGGAGCAGCAGCACCGACGGCTCGGGCCAGGGTCGTGGCGTGTACGTCGACCGGGTCGTCGCGGGGGACCGGGACGGGATGCTCTTCGACGGCGAGGGCGTCGACGCCTCCCTCCTCGTCGCCGACGGGTGGTCACCCGCCCGCACCTGACCGGTTACCCACCACCTGCGGGTCTGTAGATTCCAGCAGGCGACCTCGTCCACGCCGATCACCACGAGCCAGCATCCCTCGCCTCGAAGCCGTCAAGGAGGCCTAGGTGCCACTTTCCAACGTCGACATCGTCCGCGCGGCGTTCGACGCCTACCTCGCGCAGGACCGCGACGCGGCGAACCAGCTGTTCGCGGAGGACCTGGTGTTCACGAGCCCGCAGGACGACCACATCGACCGGACCGCGTACTTCGAACGGTGCTTCCCCACGGCGGGTCGTCTGCACTCCCAGGAGCTCCTGGACGTCGTCGACGGCGACGGAGACGGTGTCTTCATCCTGTACGAGTACGAGCTGAAGACTGGCGACCGGCACCGCAATACGGAATACATCACGGTGCGCGATGGGCAGATCGTCGAGATCCAGGTCTTCTTCGGCGGGCGGGTGCGACAGACCTGACCACGCGCCCTGCTCAGCGCAGCCGGCGGATGTCGCCGTACGCCCGGTAGAACCCGCCTCGGCCGGACTCGCGGACCTCGGTCACCAGGTAGCGGGCGCCCGGCTCGCGGATGCCCTTGGGGAACTGCACCGACCAGTCGCGCCGGTAGCCGTCGGAAACCACCTGGACCCGCAGCCGCCCACGATCGTCCAGGCACTGCACGACGACGCCCGCGCCGGCGTCGCTGGTCACCTCGACCACCGTCGGCTCCACGGTCCGCGGTGCCTGGCGGGGCGCCTTGACGTCCAGCACCTGCGGCACGTCGCCGACCTGGGCCGCCCGGATCGCCGGCTCGCTGGCGTCGATGCAGGCCAGATGGCCGCCGGTGGTGACGACATAGAGCCGATCGTCGTGGTACTGCATGGAGTACGCCGAGCCGCAGCCGGTGCCGAGCTTCCACAGCCGGGTGCCCGCCGCGTCGAAGCAGTAGATCGAGGACTGGCTGTCGCCGGCGAAGACGTACCGGCCGCCCTCCGCGGTCGCACAGGAGAAGACCGGGGCGTCGCACCGGTAGCGGCGTTCGACCCGACCGTCCTTGGCCAGCCGCATCACCTCGCGGGTGCTCGTCCCGGCGAACACGCTGCCGCGCTCCTGCCACCCGAAGAGCACCGAGCCGGTGCTGGTGTGCCAGAGCTCGCGGCCGGTACGCCAGTCGAAGCCGGTCACCCCCTGGGAATGGCCGTGGTAGAGCGCGTCGGTGTCGCAGCGCACCATCCAGGCGGAGCGGCCCCGCCCGGGCCGGCGCCAGAGGAACTCGTCCTCGTGGTCGATGGCGGCGATCCCGCCGTCGGCGTCCGAGACCCCCAGGACGCCGTCGTGGATGTCCAGCCAGTAGATGTCGATCTCCGGCGCGATCGCGTACGCCACCCGGGGCACCTTGCCGGAGAGGTCGTAGACGTTGCCGTCGTCGCAGCCGGCGTAGATCCAGGCGTCGTCGGCGACGATGCACTTCACCCCGTCGGGGAGGCGGACCTGGCTGCGCACCTGGGCGTCGTGGCCGAGGGTGGTGATCACCCCGTGCTCGTTGCCCACCATGCAGTGCTGCCCGTCGACGAAGATGCCGAAGGCGGGGGCACCGGAGTTGTAGCGCCACAGCACCGGGGCGGTGCGGGCGGTGGAGCGGGTGCTGACGATCTGCCGCCGGGAGACGCTGCGCTTCTTTCTGACGCCGGGGACCGCCGGGGCGTACCCCTTGCGGACCTTCTCCCCGATCTTCTTCGCCGCGGCCGCCCGGGCCCGCGCGTTGTCCGGATAGGCACTTGCCTTGACCTGCCCCTGGTCGCCGATCCGGCCGTAGCGCACGGTCAGCGTGGCGTCCTCGACGACGACCTCGTAGAACTTGTGTGCACCGTCCACTTCGGACAGTTCGAGGTAGGTCGTCTCCTGCGACATGGGGGCCTCCGAGGGGTCAGCGACCGGCCCGACGTGGCCGGCGCGGCGACAGTGACCACACGCTAACCGCCGCCCCCGACAAGATCGGCGGGGTTGACGAGCCGCTGGTGGCGGCCCGTCAACCCCGATCCGTGGCCACCAGGGCTCGGGTTACCTACCGCCCCGGTGCACGACTAACGCGAGGTCCCGCGAAGCACCTCGACGACGAAGCGGTGGTCGTCCAGTTGCGGAAGTCCGGAGACGCCGAACCAGCCCACCACGCCGGTGCCGCGAACGCGCAGTGGCACCGCGCCCCCGGCAGCCGCGTACTTCGCGGCCGGCAGTCCGAATCTCTCCGCGAGGGTCACCTGCTTGTCCTGGCACAGCCGTGCCATGTACAGCGACGAGTGCTCGAACCGCATCACGACTCGTCCCTTGCGACGCAGCCACCCGTCGTTGTCCAGCGTCGAACCGGGCAAGCCGCAGTGGAACAACTGGCGCCCGGTCCGCCACACGCCCACCGAGATCGGCAGGTCCCGCTCTCTCGCGGCGGCGACCGCCCGCATCCCCAACTCGTACGCGTCCGACTCCGACAGGGCCGGAAGCTCCAACTCGCCCTCCTCGCGCAGCAACTCCTCCAGCGTCGGCCACGCGTCATGGTCAAGTGGCATACGTACCTCTTCTTGGTCGAGTGGCGGACTGCGCCGGGTTCGGTGTCCGTGCTCGTTGATTGTCGCAAACCGGATGGGTGCCACCTCCGCGATGGGCGAGACGCCGGCGACACGTGTGCACATGATCAATGTCGGTGCTGAGGCGTAACCTCGGCCCGGTGAGGATCCGACCCGGGAGGGACCCCGATGGCTGACGCCGATGATGTCCGCCGGATAGCCCTGGCCCTGCCGCACGTGGTGGAGATCGACAGCGAGGGCTTCGACTTCCGGGTCGCCGACAAGGGCTTCGTCTGGTCCTACCCCGAGCGCCGGCCGGGGAAGCCACGGGTGATCCGGACCGACATCGCGGTGCTGTTCGTCGGCGACGAGGCCGAGAAGCAGGCTCTCCTCCTCGGCGAGCCCGACCTCTTCTTCACCACACCCGGCTACGAGGGGTGGCCGCTGGTGATGCTGCGACTGGCCAAGGTCGATGTCGAGCGCCTGCGCGAGCTGGTGACCGATGCGTGGCGGATGCGGGCCCCGGACACGCTCGTCAGCGACCGTTGACGGCCGCCTGACCGGCGCGGTGCCGCGTCCACCGTGCTCTCCGGGCCCGGGCAACGCGGGCGGGTGTCCAGCGCGGCGCGGTGGCGGCCCAGGCGGGACGTCGGTCGTCGTCGATCGTGAGAGTGGCCAACAGCCCTGGGTGGTCGGTCGCCCCGTGCATGCCTATCGACCTGCCGCAACAGATCGTGACGTCGGTTGTCACCATGATCTGTTGCACCGCGCCGTCGTCGATCCGCAGGTAGCCCGGCGGCACGCAGGACCGCACGTCGGGGGGCGTCGCCGTGCCGGAGGTTGAGGTCGCCGCTCAGCACGGTGGGCGCGTATCCGGTGCTCCTGCGGATCATCGGTACGACCGTGTCGAGCAGGTGGGCGCACTGGGCGAGCGCGACGGTGGGCACTGGTGGCCGCCAGGTGTGTGGTGCAGGCGTGCAGCACGCCGGCGACGTGGACGCAGAGCCAGGGTCTTTCCTCGGGGTCCGTGACATCCTGCGTCGGGTGGATCCCGCTGTGCACCGTGTGCTCCGGGTACGGCGCGGCGAGGTGGGTCAGTAGCCCGACGCCGTACGGCTGCCCGTTGCGGCACTCGGTGACGGCGCCGGTAGGGCGGTCACCGGCAGCCTTGAAGGCGGAGACGACTGTGCCGCCGCCGTGGACGGCCGCGAACACGCGCTCCAGCGCGGCCACGTCGTCCTGACAGATCTCGTTGAGGGTGACCAGGTCGGGCAGCTCGGCGCCGATCACCTCCGCGGCCTCGGTCACCGATCGGCCCGTGTAGCAGCCGGCCCGGCCGCTGTTGCAGAGGTTCAGCTGGAGCACCCGCAGGGCGGTGGACCCGGTGACGCCGGCCACCGACGATCCGGCCGGCAACCCGGCCACGGCGATCAGGCACACCACGACCAGGGCCGGGCGGAGAGCTCGGTACGAACGATCAGCCCCGCGCCGACGGAGGAATCCGACCAGGGCCCGACCGCGCGGCGGACGGCACCTGCGGGGGCGGGGGACGTCGGCGGCGGGCTGCTCGGACATGCGGACTCCGGGTGGGGGAGGACGTGTCTTCGCCGGGTGCCAGCGATCTTACTGCTGCCGATCGGTCGCCGGACCCTGTGCAGGCCGGGGTGTTCCGACCGCCGGCAACGCGGAGTTGGTCCACGGCAGGCCCGGTGGGCTCGCGACCGGTAGCCCGACCGGGTGAACGGCGCTCGCGCGGGGACCCCCGGCGACGGGTGCACCGGCATGCTGCCTTCGACGATGCGGTGCCCGCAGACACCGGGGTGGAGAGGATTCCAGATGGCAGACGGCGACGTGCCGGAGCAGATGCAGGCCACGGCCTTCGACGAGTTCGGCGGTCCGGAGGTGATCACCCCGCGTATCCTGCCGGTGCCGCAGATCGCCGACGACGAAGTTCTGATCAAGGTGTGGAGCGCCGGCGTCGGGGTGTGGGACGCCATGACACGGGAGGGCGCGCTGGTGCCCGAGGGAAGCACCTTCCCGATCGTGCCCGGCGCCGAGGCCGCCGGCAGCGTCGCCGCCGTCGGACGGCAGGTCACCAACGTCGCCGTGGGCGACGTGATCTACGTGTACGGCTACACCCGGCCGAAGGGCGGCTTCTACGCCGAGTACGCGGCAACCAAGGCCGAGTACGTCGCGAAGCTGCCGGCCGGCCTGCCGGTGGAGCATGCAGGCGCCATGCCCACCGACGCGCTGACCGCCCTGACGGGCCTGGACGTGCTGGGCCTCTCCGCCGGCGCATGGTTGCTGATCTTCGGGGCGAGTGGGGGACAGGGTCACCTGGCCGTGCAGTTGGCCAAGCGGCAGGGGCTCAACGTGGTCGCCGTGGCGTCCGGGGCGGAGGGCGTGGCGCTGGTGAGCCGGCTCGGCGCCGATCTGGCCGTCGACGGTCACGGTGACCTCGCCGAGGTGCTCGGGCGGATCCGGGAGGTGGCGCCGGACGGCGTGGACGGCCTGCTGGCGATGGCCGGTGGGAAGACGCTGGACAAGCTCACCGAGGCGCTGCGCGACGGCGGCGTGCTCGGGTACCCCCACGGCGTGCAACCGGAACCGGGCGAGCGGCCCGGTGTGACGATCAAGGCGTACGACGGCGAGACCGGGCCCCGGCAGTTGCAGCGCCTCAACGAGCTCATCGAGGCCGGACCGTTCGAGGTGCACGTCGCCGAGAAGTTCCCGCTGGGGAAGGCGGCGGAGGCGCACCGTCGCCTGCAGACCTCCTTCGCGGGCAAACTGCTGCTCACGGTGGCCTGACAGCCGGCCGCGGCTCACCGAGGTCCAGCGTGGAGCTTGGTCCCGGAAATCATCGAGCCCGCAATTCGGGGTAACCCAGCTGGATTGATGTCGGGGTCGAGAACATTTCCGGCTCTTCACAGTTGAGGGGGTAATCGCTGGCTGGATGTTGGCTGGCGCGTCGGTCCCGGGGCAGCGATGCGCAAACGCAGCCGGAGGCCCGAACTTGTGTCACCGTTCGCAGTGGACTTCTTCGCGTACCCGCTCAGATCGGTCAACGGCGCACCCGATAGCGCAGATGAAGCACCCGGTTGCCCTGAATCACCACGTCAGGATCCTCCAACAGGTGCTGCGCGTGGACCGACCCGAAGTAGCGCTTGCCGGACCCGAACACGACGGGTACGACGTCCATGCGCACCTCGTCGACCAGGCCTGCGGCAAGCACCTGGCCACCGACCTCGCCAGCGGCGACCTCGACCATGCGGTCACCCGCAAGCTCCTGCGCCTTGGCCACGGCTGCCTCGACGCCGTCGACGAAGTGGAACGGCGCCTCGGGGTCCCAGCCCTCGGGCTTCGGCCGGTGCGTCACGACGACCACGTGGTCGATCCCGCCCGGAGGCTTCCCGTCCCAGCCGTCCGTCATGTCGAAGACGTGGCGGCCGACGATTGTCGCCCCGATCTGGTCCCAGTACGGCCGGGTGTAGTCGTAAGACGTCTGCGACACCTTCAACTCGCCGCTCTCGTCCAACGGCACGTCACCGCTGGACAACCAGTCGAACAGCGGGCCGGGCTGGTCATTCTCGTCCGCGACGAAGCCGTCCACCGACACCGAGCTGTACATGACTACTTTGCCCATGGGGCGCTCCTCTGCTTTGGGATGCCTCCATATTGGCGTGTCGTGAGCTGTCGCTCTTGTAAGAAATCAATCGGCCGGCAGCGGCCAGCTGTCCAGCACGTGGCCGGGATGCTCGCGCAGGAACTGCCGCCGGACTTCGACGTACCGGGTCGGCGTGAGCCCGGTGAACGCCCGGAACTCGTGGCCGAAGTGGGCCTGGTCGAAGTAGCCTGCGCGACCGGCGAGGTCGCCCCAGTCGATCGGTTCGGCGGGGTTGATCGAGAACACGGTGGCGGCGAAGCGGTAGGTGCGGGCCAGCCGCTTCGGCGTGACGCCGATGAGCTCCTTGAACCGCTGTGCCAGATGAGTGCTGCTGACACCGGCTGCCACCCTCAGGTCGCCGATCGCCACCGCCCCGCTGGTCGCCGCGATGACGCTGCTCGTATGGCGGACCAGTCCCAGGCCGGCGGTCTCGCACAGCCGTCGTGTCAGCTCTTCCTCGAGCAGCGTCAGCATCTCGTGCGGTCCGTCCGCCGTGGCCAGCCGGTCTCGCAGCTCAGCAATGGCGGGCCGGCCCCAAACCTGCTCTACCGTCACCGGCCGGTCACACAGCTCGGCCGCGGGCATCGGCAGGAACGGCGCCAGCCCCCACGGCTTGAAGTGCACGCCGACGGACCGGGTCCGGAGTGGGTAGCCGAACTCCAACGCGCGGGTGGGCATGGTGACCACGCAGCCGTCGGCGTACTCGGCCGGCTCGATGTCGGTGCCGGCGCGGATGCGGAACGGCGCCCCGAGGTTGACGATGAGCAACGCCGCCGGCATCGGCGGCAGCGTCAGCCGGGCGTACGGCGACGCACCCTCCAGGTAGTAAAGGTCGTCGATCAGCCCGTCCAGCGGCGGTCGCGGCACTCTGGACACGTACTCCACGCCCACAGTATCGCCGACGCCCCGCCGGCATCGCCCTCGGCTTCCGCAACCTCACCCACTGCATCGCCAGGGCACTCCTCGAAACCGGCGGATTCAGACCCCAACTACACCCCGCTTTGTGAAGAGCCACATTTCCGCGCCGCGGAAAGCGGGGACCGGCTCCGGGAGCTGCCTGAGGCCGAGCGGGGCGGGTTGCCGCGTAACGATCGCCATTATTTCGCCGGCACGACGAAAACATTCGCAACCGAACTCCCCGGGGCGGCTCGTCCACCGGTGATTTCGGCGGTGGAGGCGCCCTAGCCATTTCCTTTCTCGTGGCGGTCGGTGGCGGTGATCGCGTCGGACGTGCGGCAGGTATCGAAAGTGAACGGGCGGCACGTCGGCACTCGCCGAGCGGCGTTCGATCCTCGTCGCCTTCGGTGCGCTGCCGAGGGACGACGGTCAGCGTCGCCGGCAGCGAATATGTGGACGAGAAGAATTCGCTGCGACAATCGTGAAATCGTGCGGAGCGGCGCCGAAGTGAAGCAGGACACATCCGTCGGCGCTGTTCTGTCGGCGGCGTCGGCGTTGAACAGCGAAAGTGCGCTCTCATGCCGGTCGCCGCGTCTCCGGAACCCGCCCGGACCTCCTTGACGGCGTATCCGTGATGCGATCTCATCGGGGCCGGCGCCGACGAATCATCAAACGGTCGGCGCCGTCCGGCGTTCCCGTCATCGTGGTCGTGCCATTCACCCGCGGCGCGCGACCACGGTGGACGCCGCCCATTTGGCCCGCCCGATCGGTAGGCCCTTTCGAAAGGGAGTGCACAATGACGTCACTCGGTGTCAGGATGCTCGGTGCGGTCGCCGTCACCGGCATCGCTGTCGCGGCTGGCGCCTCACCCGCGACGGCCTCCGTTGACAGCGACTTCGCACTGGAGAGCGCCCGGGTCACCGCCTACGGCAGCTACGAGATGATGATGAGCATCCCGGAGCGGCCGGTACCGCCGGTGGCGGTCAACGGGACGCTCGCGGTCAACGCTCCGGGGCGGTGCGGCGTGGTCCAGATCGCCACCAACGGGCCGGCCGACGAGCTCGTCTGGCGGACCTTCGCCGCGCTGTGCACTCCTGGTAAGACGACCGTCCAGACCCGTTCCGAGTTGCTGTGGGGTGGGTTCAAGCCACGGCTCCGGCTGTGCGTCGGCACCACGGTGGCCCGGGCGGAGCGTGGCCGGGTCTGCGACACGTACACCCCGCCGGTCGACTGACCCGGACCGCGCAGCACGGCCCGGGCCGCGCAACCAGCGCGGCCTGGGCACGTGCGGGCTGCCGGGCGATGAAGCCGGGCCTACCCCGCCTTCGGCGTGGCCCGGGCCAGGGCGACGATCCGCCCACGCTCCGACTCCGCGAAGCGGTCGAGCATGGTCCGCACCTCGTCGGCGCTCACGTTGGCGCCGAACAACTCGCTGCCTGGTTCCAGTCGCACGCCCTCGGCGAGCGGGCCGGCGACCACCGGATCGAAGCCGAGCCGGTCCACCAGGGAGGCGACGACGTCGAGATCACCGGGGTCGTCGCCGGCGATGGCGATGGCCTTGCGGTCGGGTGTGCCGCTCGGCCGCGCCCCGTCCTCGAGATCGTGGTAGCCCATGTGGTTGAACGCCTTGACGACGCGGGAGTCGGCCAGGAACGCCTGGACCGTCTCGCTCGAGGAGGTGCGCGGGTCGGTGAGGTCGTCGCGGATGCCGTCGATCTCCCACCAGTAGTTCATCGCGTCGACGACGAGCTTGCCGCGCAGCGCCTCGACGGGGATGCTCCGGTACTTGCCCAGCGGAAGGGCGAGGATGACGATGTCGGCGCCGGCCACGGCGTCGACCGCGGTGGTGGCCACTGCCCCGGGCGTGAGCACCTCGATGGTGAGGGCGATCTTCTCCGGGTCGCCGGAGCCGGCGATCAGCACCCGGTAGCCGGCGGCGAGGGCGAGTCGAGCGAGTACGGTGCCCACCTTGCCGGCACCGAGGATGCCGAGGGTCCGGGGCTCGCTCCGGGCGCTGTCGTTCATGTCGTCCTTCCGCTTTCCGATCGGGCGTCCGTTGGCCCGATCAACTGGCGAGGATGTCACGGACCATGGGAATCACCTTGGTGCCGTACAGCTCCACCGCGCGCATCCGGGCGCTGACCGGCTGCGCTCCGGCGGTGTAGATGAGGTCGAACCGGCCGACGCCGAGACTGCGGATGGCGCGGGCCACCCGGCGGGCGACGGTCTCCGGGGAGCCGATGTAGAGGGAACCGTGCTCCACCTCGGCGTCGAACTCGGCGCGGCGGATCGGCGGCCAACCGCGCAGCGCGCCGATCCGGTCCCGCATGACCCGGTAGTACGGCCAGTACAGCTCCTTCGCCTCCTCGTCGGTGTCGGCGATGAAGCCGGGCGAGTGCATCCCGACCGGGTGCGCCGTCGTGCCCAACTGCGCTGCGGCCCGGCGGTAGAGGTCGATGTAGGGCGCGAAGCGCTCGGGAGCGCCACCGATGATGGCGAGCATGAGCGGTAGGCCGTATCGGGCGGTACGCACGACCGACTGCGGCGAGCCGCCGACGCCCACCCAGGTGGTGAGGTGTCCCGATTCGGTCTTCGGGAAGACGTCGGCGCGCTCGAGCGGGGCACGCTTGGTGCCGCTCCAGGTGACCGGTTGCTCGTCCAGCAGCTTCACGAACAGCTCGATCTTCTCCTCGAAGAGCACGTCGTAGTCGCGCAGGTCGTAGCCGAACAGCGGGAAGGACTCGGTGAACGACCCGCGCCCGAGGATGACCTCGGCCCGGCCGTGCGACAGCGCGTCCACCGTGGCGAAGCGCTGGAACACCCGGACGGGGTCGTCCGAACTCAGCACGGTCACCCCGGAGGCGAGCCGGATCCGCGAGGTACGCGTGGCGATCCCGGCGAGCACGGTCTCCGGCGTGGACACCGAGTACTCCGGCCGGTGGTGCTCGCCGAGGGCGATGACGTCGACCCCCAGTTGGTCCGCCAGCACCGCCTCGTCGACGACCTGACGGATCGCCGCCGCGTAGGAGATGAGCTTGCCGGAGTCGTCCTCCGGCACGTCGCCGAAGGTGTCGAGGCCGAACTCGAGATCAGACATGGGTGGGCTCCTTCGCCAGCAGCTCCCGGACCCGCGGCGCGACCTCACTGCCCAGCAGTTCGATGGTGCGCGCGCGTGCCTCGCGGGGCAGGTGCATGATGTCGTACTTGAGGTCGAAGCGGCTCAGCCGCAGGTCACGGGCCATGGTGGCGATCTTCTGCGCGACCGTCTCGGGTGACCCGACGAACAGCGCGCCGCGGTCGAGCTCGGCCTCGTAGCGCTTGCGGTCCGGCTTGTAGAAGCCGCGTTCCGCGGCGATCTGCGCCACCACCGGCTGCCAGTACCGCCACCAGGTCTCCACGGCCTCCTCGTCGGTGTCCGCGACGAGGCCGAGCGAGTGCTGCCCGATCGGCTGCACGGGATGCCCGAACTGTTCGAGCGCCCGGAGGTAGAGGTCGACGTGGCCGGCGAACCGCTGCGGGCGCCCGCCGATGATCGCGAGCATGAGCGGAAGGCCGTAGCGAGCGGCGCGGATCACCGAGTTCGGACTCCCGCCGACGCCGATCCACGTCGGGATGCCACCCGCCGGCATCCGCGGATGCAGGCGCTGCTCGACCAGAGGAGTGCGTACGGTGCCCGACCAGGTGACCGCTTCGTCCCGCTGGAGCCGGACGAAGAGGTCGAGCTTCTCCTCGAACAAGCGCTCGTAGTCCGCCAGGTCGTAGCCGAACAGCGGAAACGACTCGGTCGCCGACGCCCGCCCGAGAACCAGCTGGGCCCGGCCGTTCGACACCGCGTCCAGGGTCGCGAACTCGTGGTAGAGCCGGACCGGGTCGTTGGTGCTGAGCACCGTCACCGAGGTCCCGAGGCGGATCCGATCGGTCGCCGTCGCGATCGCCGCGAGCAACACCGGCGTCGCCGAGTCGGTGTGGCCCTCGCGGTAGTGCTCGCCCACGCTGAACACGTCGAGGCCGACCGACTCCGCGAGCCGTGCCTCGTCGACGAGCAGCCGCACCGTCTCGGCGTCGCTCAGGACCCGGCCGCCGTCGGTGGCGACCTCCCCGAACGAGTTGAGCCCCAGTTCAAAGCCTTGGGCTGTCATCGTCTCCTCCTCACGCTCGCTCCCCGGCGGCGATCCCGCCGCAGGAAGCCCTCGACGATTGACACGTCAACCATGCTAGCCTCAGGATTGACATGTCAACCAGGAGTGCGAGATGACGAAAGCCACACCTGACCGGCGGAAGGGCCGCCAGCTTCCGAACGCGGCGGAGCTGCGGGCCTGGCGCGACTACATCGAGACGGCGGAAGCGCTCAGGTCCCAGCTCGCGTCCCGCCTCCAGACCGAGTCTTCCCTCTCCCCGGGCGACTACGCCGTGCTGCTCGCCCTCACCGAGGCGCAGGAACGGCAGATGCGCTCCTCCGAACTCGCGGCCCACATCGGCTGGGAGCGCAGCCGCCTCTCCCACCACCTGGGGCGGATGGAGCGGCGCGGGCTCATCCGCCGCCAGGAGTGCGCCACGGATCGCGGCGGGGCGGAGGTCCTGCTCACGCCCGCCGGAGCCGACGCGTTCCGGCGCTCCACGGTTCCGCACCTGCGCGCCATCCGCGAACTCTTCGTCGACGCTCTCACGCCGGATCAGCTCGTCGCGGCGGGCGAGATCGCCGCAGCGCTGCGCGCGCACCTCGACACCCACCAGACCCCTCAGGCGCCGCGAAACGTCCCGTGAGCCCGGACTCTCGTCGCACTGGCGACGCTGGGACCAAAGCATCCAGCGGCTGAGCGCCGCCGCTGAGCGGTGGTCGATCCCCGATCTGGTGCTTGTGGCGCATACGGGCTATCTGTCCGCCCGTGTTCCTTATGCTCCAGGTGACATTCCTACCCGATCCAGGACTCCGGCCGGTCCTGCGCCGCGTGCTGCCCACGCCACGGGACGGCTGGCCTCGCGTCGCCCAAGGGCGCGCCCCTGCCGCGGCTCCGACCGCCGGTTCCGACAGAGATGCGTGAGACACGATGAAGGACGCGGACACCATAGTCCTGCCCCGGCTGGCGTCGACCGAGGTCGACGTCGAGGACCCCTGGGGCGAGAGCCACGACGTGGCCCCCCGGCCGGCGCCCGACCCCGTCCGGTGGCGGGTCGCCGCCTGGCTGGTACCGGCTCTGCTGACCGTCGCGCTCTACCTCGTCCGGGCCGGCGCGCCCGCCCCGTCCACCGAGGACGCCCCGGCCTGGGGTAGCGCCGGTTCCGCACTGATGCGCTGGTCGGCGGAGGTCCTCGGCACGCCGGGCCCGGCGGTGCGGGCGGTGTCGATGGTGGCCATCACCGCCGCGGCGGCCCTCGTCGGGCTGTTGGCGGCCCGACTGTTCACGCCGCGGGTCGGCCTGCTGGCCGGAGTGATCTTCGCGCTGCTGCCGACGTCGACGCGGTACGCGCAGGAGGTCCAGCCGTACGCGCTGACGGTGTTCGCCGCCGTGCTCGCCACGTTCCTGCTCGTGCTGGCCGTCGACCGGCCGACGTTCGGACGATTCGCCGGCTACGGCGCCTCGGTGCTGCTGCTGGGCCTGTCCCACGGTCTCGCGCTGCTGTTGCTGGCCGGGCACGGCTGGACCGTGTTCGCCTTCCGGCGCGGCGTGGCCGGCCGTTGGTCGGCGGTGGCGCTCCTGGGTGCGCTACCCGCGGCCGCCGCGCTGGGACTGTTCGGCGGGCAACCCGGCGTGCCGATCGCGCGGGGATCGAAGCTCACCCCGGACGTGTTGGCCGCGACCCCCCGGGAACTGTTCGGCGTCACCGCCCTGGGGGTCGTGCTGCTCGGGTTGGCGCTGTTCAGCCTTCCGTTGCGGCGCTCCGCCGCCGTGTACACCGCGTGGGCGCTGGTGCCGCCGCTGGGGTTGCTGCTCGTCGCGCAGGCAACGCCGATCTGGGGGCCGGAGGTGCTGCTCTTCACGCTTCCGGCGTGGGCGACGCTCGGCGCCGTCGCCCTCGCCCGGGTCCGTGCCCGGTGGTGTGCGGTCGCCCTGGTGGCGATCGCGGTGCTCGGTGCGCCGGCACAACTGGCCCGGCCGGCGCCGGAGGGACACGAGCAGGCGACCGGCGATCTCGCGAGGATCATTCAACTGTGGACCCGGCCCGCCGGCGGCGAGCCGCCGCACGGGACTCGCCCGGCCCCCGCCGGTGAATGAGACGACCGGCGGAACGATGCTCATGACCATTTAGGCAACACGCACCCTTTGAGCAGATTGCCCGAATAGCATCAGCTCCGGTCGAGTTCGTGTCGGGCAGAAGTCCTTTGGGGGCAACGTGGGGATCGCCAGCGATATCCGGCTGGCTCACGTCGCGGGGGAGGTCACGTCGGGTGCTCCGGCCGCTACCTCGCCCCGGGACTCGTCGGAGCAGCCCTCCGACCGTCGACAGCGCAACGTCAGAGCGCGTCGTGCCTACGCGGCGTGCGGGACGACGGCCGGACCGTTGGTCGCGCCGCGGCACCCGGAGGCGGCGGTCGAGTTCCGCCACGCCGTCTCGCCGGCGTCACGGCTGATCCTCGCGCTGTTCGTCCTCGTCAACAGCGCGGCCGGTGTGCTGTTCATCGGCTGGCTGTTGCTCCCGGCGCACGTGCCGGGGCCGGGCGTGACCGGGCTCGGGAGCTGGCAGACGACGGCGGCCCGGATCGGTTTCTGCGTGGTCGTCGGCGTGGAGCTGATCCGCCTCGCGCAGAACGTGGTGATCTGGGTGTTCGCGTTCCACGCCAAGGATCCGATCCCGGTCGATCCGCCGGTCGGCCTGCGGGTGGCGCTGCTCACCACGATCGTGCCCAGCAAGGAGCCGATCGACGTCGCTGAGCGGACCCTGCGGAGGATGACGCAGATCGTGTACTGCGGCCAAGTCGACGTCTGGATCCTCGACGAGGGGGACGACCCGGCGGTGAAGGAGATGGCCGCGCGGCTCGGGGTGCGGCACTTCAGCCGTAAGGGCCGCCCGGAGTACAACCAGCCGAGCGGCGAGTTCCGGGCCCGGACGAAGTCGGGCAACCACAACGCCTGGCGGGCGGAGTACGAGGACTGCTACGACGTGGTCGCCAACGTCGACCCGGACCACGTGCCGTTGCCGGGCTTCCTCGAACGGACCCTCGGTTACTTCCGCGACCCGGACGTCGCCTTCGTGGTGACGCCGCAGGTCTACGGCAACATGCACCAGAACTGGGTGGCGCACGGCGCGTCGGTGCAGCAGTACCTCTACAACGGGCTCATCGCGCGGGGCGGGAACGGGCTGGACGCGCCGCTGCTCACCGGCACCGGCCACCTCTATAGACCGGCGGCCTGGCGGAGCATCGGGGGCTACCAGGACTCGATCATCGAGGACCATCTCACCAGCATCCGGGTCCACGCCGCCGTCAACCCGCAGACCGGTAACCGGTGGAAGGGCGTCTACACCCCGGACGTGGTGGCCATCGGGGAAGGCCCGACGTCGTGGGCGGACTACTTCAACCAGCAGAAGCGGTGGGCGGCCGGCATCTGCGAGATCCTCATCCGCCCCGAGCTGCGCGCACCGCGCGAACTCCGTGGACGGCGCCGCTGGCAGTACCGCCTGCTGCAGTTCTACTACCCGAGCGTCGCCGTCAGCCTGTTGCTGGGCAATCTCGCCACGGCCATGTACCTGCTCACCGGTGTGGGCGCGGCCCAACTCGACGTCACCGTGTGGTCGGTGCTGTGGGGCTCGAGCATGGGCACCTGGTTCCTGCTGTGGCTCTGGCTCCGCCGCTTCAACATCGCTCCCCACGAACGGGAGGAGATCGGCCTGGTCGGCATGGCGCTGGCGCTTTTCGCCGGTCCCATCTACGTGGCCGCCGGTGTCAGTGCGCTGCTTCGGCGGAAGCTCGGGTTCGTGGTGACGGCCAAGGGGAAGCTGCGCACCACCGAGTCGCTCGGCACCTTCCGGCTGCACTTCTGCTGGGCGGCTTTCGCCGCTGCCCTGCTCGGCGCGAGTTTCGTCCTGGACACCAGCTTCACCATGCTCCACGTTTGGCCGATCCTGACCCTCCTGACAGGTCTCGGTCCGCCGCTGATCGCGCTCCTGTCGCACATCACGGCCCGCGGGAAGCAGCACGACGACACGGCCGAGCACGCCGCGCGCGCCGGCAATGAGGAGCGCAAACCGCCGAAGTCGCGGGTGGCGGCGAACGGGGGTTTGCCATGGCCAAGCTGACCGTCCCGCGGGTCATGATGGTGTTGATCGCCGCGCTGCTGCTGGCCTACGCCTTCGCCATGGCGCCAAAGACCACGGCCGAGGGCCGAAAGCAGGCGCCGTCCGACCGGGTTGCCGCGGCCGGACCAAGCGCGGGGGCGACGGCCGAACCAGGCTCGTCGCTCGGACCGGACCGGAAAACCTTTCCTCCGGCTGGTAAGACGTTCATCGGTGTCATGACCCAGGAGGGCCCGCACGACTTCACCGCGGTGAACATGTTCACGGCGGCCGCGAAGCGCCAGCCGCAGGTCATGCTCTTCGGCTCCGGATGGGCATCCGACGCATTCGACCGGACGCCCTTCGACCGGATCAAAGAGCGCGGCATGCTGCCAATGCTGGGCTGGGAACCGTGGGACTACCGATTGGGCGAAGCGGCCATCAAGAAGGGGCTCCCGACCCGCGAGGTCGACAGGTTGCGGAACGAGCAAACCCCGTACCGGTTGTCCCACATAGCGCGCGGGGACTTCGACAGCTACCTGCGATCCTGGGCCGAAGGGATCAAGTCACTCGGCTACCCGGTGGCCATCCGGTTCGCCCATGAGATGAACGGCTACTGGTACCCGTGGTGCGAGCTGGTCAACGGCAACCGACCGGGCGACTACGTCAAGGCGTGGCGCCACGTACATGATCTGTTCCGGGCTGCCGGGGCCACCAACGTCACGTGGGTGTGGAGCCCGAACAACATCTGGGACGATTCGCTCCCGGAACTCTCCACGTTCTACCCGGGCGATGCCTACGTCGACTGGGTGGGCATCTCCGGCTACTACACCACTGTGTTCACCCCGGACTACCGGCCCTTCGACGTGATCTTCGACAGGATCATCAAGGAGATCCGCGCCTTCAGCAGCAAACCGCTGGTCATCACCGAGACCGGTGCCTCCGACGCCTACGCGCGCAAGGCCGAGTGGATCACGCAGACATTCCGGCTGCTGCCCCGCTACAAGGACATCATCGGCGTCATCTGGTTCGAAGTGAACAAGGAGAGGGAGGTGGACTGGCGCATCGTCAGCTCACCGGCCGTGGCAAAAGCCTTCGCCAAGGGGGTCGCCGACCCTCGCTACCAGGTCACCTGGTCGCCAGACATGCTCCTGCGCACGAAACTCGAGGACTAGGTGTTCCGTACCCTGCCTCGTCCCCGGTCGATGTCGACGCCCGCCCCGGCAGGACGGGTGACCCGGTGCCGGGCCTTTCACTCACGTCACGCCCGGCCAGATCAGACCGACGAACCCGTACCCGTTCAGGAACTTCACCGCGGCGTCGGCGGAGCGCCCGGCGGCGAGGCTGTCGACCAGCACCTGCCGGCGGTTGACGACATGGCCGAGCCGGTCGCTCGCGCCGACAGCGAGGAACGCCACCCGAGGTTGCGGGTGGCGGCTGAGGGGGTTCTGCAACAATGAGGTTGACCGTTCCGCGGGTCCTGATGGTGCTGATCGGCGCGCTGCTGCTGACCTACGCGTTCGCCATCGCACCGACCACCATGTCCGGGGGCCGGGAGGACGGCCCGTCCGGCCGGATTGCGAAGGCCGAGCCAGGTGCGGCGGTGCCGGCCGGAGCCACGGCGGCACCGAGCGCGCCGCCCCGACCGGCTGCGGAACTCTTCCCGCCGGCCGGCAAGGCGTTCATCGGTGTCATGACACAGGAGGGCCCGCACGACTTCACCGCGGTGGACATGTTCACGGCGGCCGCGAAGCGCCAGCCGCAGGTGATGCTCTTCAGCTCGGGGTGGGCGTCCGACACATTCGACCGGACGCTTTTCGACCAGATCAACAGCCGCGGCATGCTGCCGATGCTGGCCTGGGAACCGTGGGACTACCGCCTGGACCAGGCGGCCCGCAAGAAGGGCTTCAGCGCCCGCAGGATCGACAAGATCCGCTCCGACCAACCCCACTACCGGCTGTCCCGCATCGCCCGGGGGAGCTTCGACAAGTACCTGCTGTCCTGGGCCCAGGGCATCAAGTCACTCGGCTATCCGGTGGCCGTCCGGTTCGGCCACGAGATGAACGGCGACTGGTACCCGTGGTGCGAGACGGTCAACGGCAACCGGCCGGGCGACTTCGTGAAGGCCTGGCGTCACGTCCACGACGTGTTCGAGGCGGCCGGGGTCAAGAACGTCATCTGGACGTGGAGCCCGAACGTCAGATGGGACAACTCCACCCCGAAACTCTCCACGCTCTACCCGGGCGACGACTACGTCGACTGGGTCGGACTCTCGGGGTACTACGGCACCGGGGCGCTCTCGACGTACCGGTCCTTCGACGCGATCTTCAACCCCACGATCAAGGAGATCCGCACCTTCACCCACAAGCCGTTGGTCATCACCGAGACCGGCGCCTCCAACGGCACGGGGCGCAAGGCCGAGTGGATCAAGCAGACCTTCCAGTTGCTGCCCCGCCACCGGGACATCATCGGCCTGATCTGGTTCGAGGCGAACAAGGAGGTGGACTGGAGGATCGTCAGTTCTCCGGCCGCCGCCAAGGCCTTCGCCCAGGCGGTCGCCGTCCCCCGGTACGACTTCGGCTGGTCGCCGACCATGCTGCCGCGTACCCAGATCGAGAAGTAGGCCCGCGGACCGGACGCTGCCCGCGTGACGCACCTGGCGGCGGGCCAGAAGTTGATCGGCCCCCTACAATCCTGTGGCACCTGTCACACCCGGCTCCGGGTCGTCTCCGCGCCGGGCGCACCACTCGGCGCGCGGAGGGGAGCCTCGGGAGTGAGTCCACGTCACGGATCCGGTCCGCACGGCATGTGGCGGATCGGCCCGATCCGCCTGCTGGCGGTGGTGGGAGTCGGCTACCTGATCATCGTGCTGACGCTGGCGGCGGTGAACGTGGATCTGGGCCTCGGGGGGTCGCCGGCGGCGGATCGTCCCGGCCCGGCCGGCCCGGCGACGGACCTTGATCCGGCCTTCCCGACGCCGGACCCGGCGACGGCCACCCCGGCCGAGGGCGGCGGGGAGGTGCGCGTCGGATCGGTGGCGACCCGACCCGCCGCGCCGTCGACGGCACCCCCGACCACCCGACCGCCGGCCACCCGCCCACCCGCCGCCCCGGCGGCACCGGTGGTGGTGCGGTCCTACGAGGCCGAGTCGACGGAGAACGGCCTGGACGACATCAGGATCTATGACTGTCCTGGCTGCTCCGGCGGGAAGAAGGTGGGCAACATCGGGCGCGACATGGGAACGCTGCAGTTCAACGGCGTGACCGCCCGCACCGGCGGGTCGGCCACCGTGACCATCGCGTACGTCAACGGCGAGTCCCCCCGCGTGGGGCGGATCAGTGTGAACGGCGCGGCCCCGATCACCCTGACCTTCCCGGGGACGGGCGGGTGGAGCAGCGTCGGCACCATGGTCGTGACGGTGCCGTTCCGACCCGGGCCCAACACGCTGAAGATGTTCAACCCGGACTCGCCGGCACCCGACTTCGACAAGATCACCGTCGCCGTCAGGTAAGCCAGCCCCGCCCGCCGGACGCCCCGACCCAATCAGACGCCCGAGGGGTAGCTCTCCGGTTCGGCGAGGCTGGCGGGCCGGATGTGCAGCGGCCGGACGGCTTGGGACTGGTCGACCCAGCAGAGGGCGTCGTAGCGGTCGCCGAGCACCGTGGCGACGTAGTTGCCCCAGCTCTCCCGTTCCGGGTGGTAGACCACCCCGACCGCCCGATGGTCGAGTTCGTCGGTGAGCAGGTCGGGACGGCCGTCCCGGGGAAAGACGAAGAGCGCCTCCGGCGGCGCGGCGCCGTGCAGCGCCTCCTCCAGCGAGTGTCGCCGGCCCGGCGGCATCGTCATCACTCGCATCGGCGCCCCCCAGGCGTCGCCGGCCACCACGGTCCCCCGATGGGTGGCGAAGCCGACCAGGACGACCTGGTCGACGCCGTGGCGCTCGCGGGCGAGCTGGCCGATGTTGACCTCGCCCGCTTCGACCATGTCGGTCGCCCGGGCGTCACCGACGTGGGTGTTGTGTGCCCAGACGACCGCCTTCGCGCCCGGACCGTAGTGCGTGAGCAGCCGGTCGAGGGTGTCGTCCATGTGCCGGTCACGGACGTTCCACGACTCGCGGCCGCCCCGCACCATCGTCCGGTAGTAGCGCTCGGCGCCGGCGACCACCTCGGCGTTCTGCCACGCCCCGAAGCGGCCCGCGCCGTCGGTGGCGGCCCGCTCGCGCAGCGCGGCGAGCAGGTCGACGACCTCGTTCTCGCAGCTGTTCGGCACCAGCCGGGTCGCCAGCGCGTACTGCTGCGGATCCTCGTCGTACGGCTGGAAACAGCGGTAGGCGGCCAGCGCCGCCGGCACCTGTTCCGGGTCGTGCTCGCGCAGGTAGACGAGGATCTCGCGCAGCGACTCCCACAGCGAGTACACGTCCAGGCCGTGGAAGCCGACCCGTGCCGGCCCGTCCAGCTGGGCGTTGTGGGCCCGCAGCCAGCGGGTGAAGTCGACGACCTCCTCGTTGGCCCACATCCAGGTCGGCCACCGCTCGAACGCCGCGAGGGCGGCGCGCGGATCCGCCGGCGCGTCGCTGCGGCACCGTACGCTGCGGTCGACCCGGTCACAGTCGGGCCAGTCGCCCTCCACGGCGACGAACGAGAAGCCCTTCTCCTCGATGAGTCGCCGCGTGATCGCGGCTCGCCAGGTGTAGAACTCGTGCGTGCCGTGGGTCGCCTCGCCGAGCATCACCACCCGGGCGGCACCGACGCGGTCCATCAGCACGTCCAGGTCGCCCGGGTCGGTCAGCGGCGCCGCGAGCCCGGTCACCTCGTCGTCGTAGCGTCCCATCGCGCACTCCCGCCGCCTCGGATCGGCCCGTGGCCACCCGGCAGGCGCTCGGGCCGTACCGGCGGGCGCCCCGCAGCTCCCGCGGGTGCCGCGCCGCCGTCACGGACACGTCGACCCGTGGCTACCCGTACCGGCTGGGCACATGCGTTCCGGCTGCCGGCGATCGCCGCCCGCCGTCGCCGGTAGGCGAGGAGGTGCCAACCCGCCCGAAGACGTGCGGGTGAGCCGGCCCGATCCCCAAAAGGCCCGGAATCAGGAGGAATGGCCAGGGGGCCGGCAGGGCACATGGACGGGGTGAGCAAGGTGGGCAACCAAGCGGGCATGTGGGTCGTCGAGGACCTGGATCAGCTCGTCAACCTGGTGCAGAAGAACGCGGAGAAGTCGCTGTACGTGCGGTGGTCCCGGGGCCCGGAGGCGGACCTGACCGACGAGCAGCAGGCCAGGCAATCCAGCCGGGATGCGCTGACCGGGACGGAGCTGCCGGGCCTGTCCGCCAACCCGCTCGCGGTGGAGTCGTGGTGGGGTGACCGTTCCCTGCGGCTGTGGATCGCCCGCCGGCTGTACGACTACTGCCACCTGCGGGACCTGCGTGGTCCCGGCGTACGTCCGTGGGTGCTGCTGGGCGAGCAGATCGGCCGGGGACCCGACAACGAACCCCTGGTGATCTGCCACCGGCCGGTGGCCTGGGTCGGCGAGGCGGCCCTGCGGCAGGCGGACCGGGCGGTGGAAGGGCAGGCGTCGCGGGAGTGGGGTCCCCTGCGCCGCGCGGACTGACCGGTGAGCCACGACCATCATCGATGCCTACCCGGCGGGGGGCGGTGTCAGAAGGCGCGCCGGTACAGCGAGCAACCCCGGCACACCTCGGGCGGCTCGCCGCCGAGGAGGCGGTGCCGGAACTCGCGGTAGCGCTCGCCGTACCAGATCTGCGGGAAGCTCTGCTCGGTCAGCCGGCCCAGCGACATCCGGTCGTCGCCCATCACCATGCAGCACGGCTGCACCACGCCGGTGCTGGTGATGTAGGCCGCCTCCCAGGGCCAGGAACAACCTCGGCCCGAGGGTGGGCCGGCGTCGGCCGGAACGCCGGGGCGCGGCAGGCGCAGTCGTACCCCGTGCTCCCGCGCCGCCTCGCCCGCCTCGTGGAAGGCCGTCGCGGCGCGGTCCGCGTCCGCGCCGGTCCACAGTGCCTGGTCCGCGGTGAACTGCCGGATACCGTCGTACCCGCCGGCGGGGTCGGCGTCGGAGAAGTCGTGCGAGAGGTTCTGCACGTGCAGCTCGTCCACCCCGATGCGGGCCAGCAGGCGCACCAGGTCCGGCAGCTCGCTGACGTTGTCCCGCATCGCCACGAACACCACCCGGATCCACGGGGTGACACTGCCCGCGGCCTGTTTGGCGTGCACCAGCCCGGCGAGGTTCGCCACGACGCGGGCGAAGTCGGCCCCCTCGCGGACCGCCTCGTAGACGCCCGCGCCGGCCCCGTCGAGGGAGACGTGCAGCCAGTCGACCCCGCTGTCCACCAGCTCCTCCGCGCGGCCACGGGTGAGCAGGGTGGCGTTGGTGTTGAACCCGACGGTGATATCGCGGGCGACCGCCGCCCGCACCATCTGGATCAGGTACGGCGACAGCAGCGGCTCGCCCAGACCCTGCAGCGTCATCCGGCTCAGTGCGGGTACCTCGGCCAGCAGACGGTGGAACAGTTCCGGCCGCATGGCCCCGGCGAGCTTGTTGACCGCGGGCCGGTACCGGACCAGACACATGACGCACCGCAGGTTGCACGCCGAGGTGACCTCCAACTGGAGGTGCGGCGGCAACGGCGGATCGTCGACGTCGGCCGACCTGCCACCTGATGCCCGTACGCCACCCGATGAAACCCGGCTGCGCGCCGGGTCCCCGGCGGGCCGACGGCCCGGCGACGCCGTCAGCCGGTCACTGTTCGTCGTCGAGGACCTCGGTCCGGTCGTCGCGCGTGACGGTCACCGGAGGGTGCTCGTCGGGCTGGGGCGCCTGCGCCAAGGTGTGGTGGGGATCCCCGTCGGGGGAGTAGAGCACCCGGTCGGTCTTGCCGGTCTTCTCCTGGTCTTCCTCCGGCTCCGTCACGTCACCCTCCTGCTGCCGCTCGTGTCGCCCACGCTACGCGGCCGGCCCGCTGGTTGGTCCGGTTTCCGCCCGGTACGTGCCGGTCGGCGGGACCGTGGGGGCCGGCGGGGGAGCGGCTGCGCCGGTGCGGCGCGCGCTCAGCCCGGCAGCCGGGCCGGACGGCGCTGCTCGCCGGCCAGCAGGGCGTACGAGGCGAGCGCGCCGGCGAGGACCGCGTCCACGGAGATGACGAAGCCCCGGTCCATCCCGTCCGGGGCGAGGGCCGTGCCGGTTACCAGGGCGGTGACGGCCACCAACACCATCGCCACCCGGACGAGCTGGTGGGGGTCGGGTCCGCTCCGGTCGGCGTGCCGGGACGGACCCCCCGCCGCCATCAGCAGGGCGCCGACGACTCCGGCCGCCCCGATCATCAGCGAGGGCACGGCGAGCCCGTCCACCCCCTGGCGCAGCATGCTCCCCCCGGACCAGGCCAGCAGCCCGAAGATCACCATCGCCAGGAGGTGCGGGAGGGCGCTCCGGCCCATCCGACGCGTCCGGTTCACCGCCGGGTCGTTTCCGTCTGCCACGACAGTCCTCCGCTCGGCCAGAATGCCGTCGATGTCATCGTCGCACCACGGCGCCCGGATGGCAGCAGCCGATGAGCGCGGACACCCCGACGGACCCGCCTGGAATGTCGTGGCTCAGCTCGCGAAGGAGTGCGCGCCCAGCTCCCACCGGCGCAGGTCCGCCGGGCCGCGCTGCGCGTTCATCCGGGCGATGTTCTCGCGGACATGCCGCAGGTGCACCGAGAGCGCCTCGGGGTTGGCCCCGCCCCACCGGGCGAACACCTCCTCGGCCTGGCTGTTGGCCCCCAGCGCCTCGGCGCGGCGGCCCAGCTGCCACAGGTATCCGCTCAGGTTCGCCAGCACGGCGGCCAGGTCGAGCTCGAAGGCGACCGCGTTGACCCCGACGAGGTCGCGGTAGATCGACAGCGCCGCCTCCGGCCCGGCACCTCGGCGTGGGCGTGGTTCCGCTCCGCCGACCTGACCGGCCGAGCGCGCCCGGCGGGCGGTGCCGGCTCCGTAGAATCGCCGCTGTGCCGCGGATCGTCCAGTTGCTGGCCTCACCGGTGCACCGGTACGTGGGCCGGCCCGCCGACGGTCCGCTGCCGGCCCCGCCCGGCGAGCTGGTGACCGAGGTCCAGCTCCGCGCCGGGCTGGGCATCGTGGGGGACCGGTACTTCGGTCGGCCGGCGCACCGCGAGGCCAGCGTGACGGTGATCGCACGGGAGTCGTTGCCGCCGGGCGTCGATCTTGTGCAGGTCCGCCGCAATGTCCTGACCACCGGCATCGCGGTGGACGAGCTGGTCGGGTCGGTGCTGGTGCTGGACTCGGGGGACGGCCCGGTCCGCCTGCGGGTCAACCGGCCGGCGAACCCGTGCGCCTGGATGGACGCCACCGTCGGCCCCGGCACCTGGCGGGCCCTGCGCGGTCGGGGCGGGGTGCGCTGCACGCCGCTCAACGACGGCACCCTGCGCGTCGGCCCGGTCGACGTCGTCGTCGAGCACTAGCGGAACCGCAGCGGCGGGGATCCCCCCAGTCCCGTACCGATCGGGTCGGTCGAACGTGCGGGGCCGTCGCGGCGCGTCACGTCCGGCCGGCCCCGTGGTCACGGGCGGCCCCGGCGCCGGGGCGGACGATCGCCACGGCGCCGGGGATCCGCCGGCGGTCACCAGGTGGACGGCGGTGGCGGCGCCACGACCGGCGGCCGGTCGTCGCAGGTGATCGTGTTGGGCAGCAGCCACGGGGCGAGCCACCCGCCGTCGTTGCCGCCGAGGTCGGTCAGGCTGAACTCGGATCCGGCGGGGGTGAAGTGGAAGGAGCCGCAGTTGTTGACGCCGACCGCCCCCACGTTGCGCGCGTCGACGTTCGCGAACGAGGCCGAGCCCGCCGTGCGGGCGCTCACCACGGACGTCCCGGCGCCGTCCACCCGGACGTCGCGGAAGTGCACGTTGGTGATCGAGTACCGGTCCTTCACCGGCCAGTCGCTGACCAGCATGATCGCGTTGTAGGTGTTGTCCAGGTAGTGGTCACCGACCACCTGGATGTCGGCGTCGATGCTGCGGTCCAGTGCGTAGAACCAGATGGCGCCGAGGCCGATGTTCCAGTTCAGCTCGTAGGTGCCGGCCCGGGCGGTGGTGTTCTCCGTGATCCACAGGTGCCCGGTGAACGGCTCGGCGCCGAACCGGGAGCCGACCTGGATCGCGCTGCCCTCGCGCACCGGGTCGGCGACCAGGTTGCGCGAGACGGTGTTGTCCGTGCCGCCGTACACCGCGATGCCGTTGGCCAGAACCGGCGACTGCACGGTGTTGCGGTCGATGATGTTGCCCGCGTTGCCGGTCTTCTCCGACCACATGGCGAGGCCGTCGTCGCCGCTGTTGCGGACGAAGTTGTTGCGTACCACGGAGTCGGTGACGCCGGTGTGGAAGTTCAGGCCGTCGGCGATCTGGTCGACGATGACGTTGTTCGTGACCCGCAGGTCGGTCATCGGCCCGTCGAACCAGAGCCCCACCTTGGTGTGGTGCAGGTAGAGGCCGTCGACGCTGGAATGGCTCAGCGCGCCACCGACGCCGTTGACCTGGTCGGTGTCGATGCGCTCGCGGACGTCGCCCTCGATCGCGAAGCCGGACAGGTGCACGTTGCGGCTGCCGCCCGCCGACGCGGGCCGGCCGTAGAAGCCGACCCCGGTGTGCACCGAGCCGTCCGGGGCCGGGGTGTCGAGCGCGACCTCGCGTCCCTTGACGATCGTGTACCAGTTGCCGGCGCCCTCGATGGTGACGTCGTCGACGATGACGTGGCGGTTCACCTGGTAGGTCCCCGGCGGCAGGTAGACCTTCAGCTTGGTGCGCCGGGCGAAGGCGATCGCCCGGTCGAAGGCGCCGGCGGAGTCGCGGCGGCCGGTCGGGTCCGCGCCGAACGCCAGCACGTTCGCCGCGACCGGCACGACGCGCGGCGGGGCGACCAGCTCCGAGTCGAGCAGGTCGATGACCGTCCACGGCGCGACGCTGCCCGCCGGGACCGCGAGCCGCAGCACGCTGCCCGCCGGGTACGTCCGGCCGAGCAGCATGCGCTGTTCGTCGTAGAAGTGGTGCGGGCGGAACGGCCTGGTGATCGTCGGGGTGGGCGTGGTGGCCGCGGGGACGCAGGAGCATTCGGTGATCCACCAGTCCGGGTGCAGCAGGCCGGCGGCGGGGTCGTTGGAGAACGGGTACTGGTTGTACAGCCAGGCGTACTGCGAGGTGAGCGTCATGGTCCGGGCGGGCCGGCGACCGACCGAGACGTCCAGCGGCGCGGTGATGCCACCGCCGGTGGGCGCGTCCGGGATGCTGTACCGCACGGTGATGGCGTTGGTCGGGGCCGGCAGCGTGAACTCGACGAACTGGCCGGGCGCCAGGCTCACCGCCCGGCGACCGGAGGCTTCCGACGCCAGGGTGTACGCCGTGCGCCCCGGGCCGATCAGCGTGCCGTTCGTGGTGGCGTGCTCCGCCTCCTGCTCCAGGAAACCGACGTCGGCGCCCCGGCCCGCGACGAGCGACGGGTCGAGAGCGGCCCGGGTGACCACCGGCGCCGGGGATGCGGGCGGGGCGGCCTCGGCCCGGGCCGGCCCGGCCCCACCGGTCACCGTGACCGCCATGACCGCCGCCATGACCGCCGCCCCGACGGTTCGCCGGCGCGCCGGTCCGCCCGGCCGTCCTGTGCTGATTCGAGACATCGCGTGATCCGTTCTCCCGAGGACCCGACGACCGTCATCGACGCCGCGGGCAGTCCCCGTCGTGCCGCGGTGGATGTCAGAAGCGAGGCGAGTTGGTTGCGGCGATGTTATTTCTACAACCTGTCAATATTCAAGCAGGTGTTTGTGCAGTAGTTGCAGAGCCGGCTTGCCTCCGGGCGGCCCAGACAGGTGGTGCCCTCGGCCGGGACGGGCCCGGTGACGGCGACCCGCCGGGTCCGCCCAAGTGCCCAATGAAGAGGCTGCCCTGTCGGCGACCGCTGACGTGACACGTCAACGTGCAGTTCATTTCTTGCAGGATCGGTGACGTATCATCGCGGCGTGACGAAGCGACTGACCGAGGTGGCGAGGAAGGCCGGCGTCAGCGAGGCCACCGTCAGCCGGGTGCTCAACGGTCGTGGCGGCGTCTCCGAGTCGACCCGTACCGCCGTGCTCACCGCGCTGGACGTGCTGGGCTACGAGCGGCCGACCAAGCTGCGGGGGGAGCGGGCCCGCCTGGTCGGGCTGGTGCTCCCGGAGTTGCAGAACCCGATCTTCCCGGCGCTCGCCGAGGTGGTGACCGGGTCGCTCGCCCAACGGGGTTACACCCCCGCGCTCTGCGCCCGGACGATCGGCGGCGTCTCCGAGGCGGACTACGTCGAGATGCTGCTCGACCACCAGGTCTCCGGCGTCATCTTCGCCGGTGGCTCGTACGCGCTGGCCGACGCCTCGCACGAGCACTACCGCCGGTTGACCGACCGTGGGCTGCCGGTGGTGCTGGTCAACGCCGGCGTCGACGCGCTGGACTTCCCCCGGGTGTCCACCGACGACGCGGTCGCGGTCGAGCAGGCGTACGGGCACCTGCGCTCGCTCGGGCACGAGCGGATCGGCCTGGTGCTCGGCCCGGAGGGGCACGTGCCGTCCCGGCGCAAGCTGGATGCGATGGTCCAGGCCGCGAACTGGGCCGACGACCGGGAGTGCGTCGAGCGCTCCAGCTTCTCGATGGAAGGGGCGCGGGTCGCCGCGACCAAGCTGGTCGAGCGGGGCGTGACCGGCATCATCTGCGCCAGCGACGTGCTGGCCCTGGGCACCATTCGGGCCGCCCGGCGGCTGGGTCGGGCGGTGCCGACCGACGTGTCGGTGGTGGGCTTCGACGACTCCGCGTTCATGACCTGCACCGACCCTCCGCTGACCACCGTGCGGCAGCCGATCGAGACGATGGGGCAGGCCGCGGTGGACCTGCTGGTCACCCAGATCGAGGGCGCCGGCGTGCTGCACGACGAGCTGCTGTTCGAGCCCGAACTGGTGGTACGCGGCTCCACCGCGCCCGCCCCCGGCCGCTGACCCGGGTCCGCCGCCTCGGTCGTCGGTCGGCCGCCGGCCACCGTTCCCGCCGCTGACCGTCCCGGCGGCCACTGACCGACGATCCGGCCCCGAACCGCCGCCCTGACCGCCGAACGACGCTCCCGGCCGTCGGACGACGCTCCCGGCCGTGGACCGCTCCTCGCGGTCGGCGGCCGCTTCGTCGTTGCTGTCGAACGGTGCCGAGCAGCACCCGGCCCGATCCAGCTGGTCCACACTGCTCAGCCCCGCGCTGACCAGGTTGGACGCCGCCTGGACCACCGGAAGGTTCCCGCGCGAGCGACGGACCGAGCACGAGCGACAAAAGCTGCGAACACCCCACAATCCGGGTGCCACCCGAGGCCCTGTCAACATCTGCCACGTCTACGTCGCGTCCTTTCAGGCCACGATCGAAACCTTGCTGAAATGAGTCGGCCTCGCTACAGTGACTCCACTCACAGCTGGCCCCGACGCAGCTACCGGGGGTCAGGTCATCCGATCGATGCAGATCACTGGCAGGGCGGTGCCGCGGTGCGTTCACCGCAGGTCGGCGACGTCCTGAAGACACCCGTTCCCGAAGGGATGGACAGATGTCCGTACCGCAGTACCGGAAGGCTGCGGCGTTGGCGCTCGTGGCCGGCCTGGGGCTCAGCCTCACGGCGTGCTCCACGAAGAGCGACGACACGACGAGCGATGCCGGTGGCAAGGTCACCATCACCGTCGACTGCCAGCCGGTCGGCTCTCAGAAAGAGCTGCTGAAGAACTGGAACGACGATGTCGTCGAGTTCCAGCGGCAGAACCCGAACATCGTCATCAAGAGCGTCAGCGTCGGCGAGCAGTGCAACAACCCGCCGGACTTCACCGCCCGCCTCGCCGGCGGCACCGTGACCGACGTGTTCTACGGGTACATGACCGATCTCCAGCAGGTGCTCGACTCCGGTCAGGCGATGGACATCACCCAGTACGCCACCAAGGACACCGTCTCGACCTGGGACAGCGTCGACCCGGCGCTCAAGGAGGTCTTCACCGACGGCGGCAAGCTCTACGCCGTCCCGGTGAAGAACTACTCGATGGGCCTGGTCTACAACAAGGTCCTGTTCCAGCAGGCGGGGCTCGACGTCAACAACCCGCCCAAGACCTGGGGCGAGGTCCGCGACGCCGCCAAGAAGATCTCCGCGCTGGGCAACGGCATCGCCGGGTACGCGGAGTACAGCGCCGGCAACACCGGCGGCTGGCACTTCACCTCCCTGCTCTACTCGCAGGGTGGCCAGGTGCTGACCCCGGACAGCAAGAAGGCCGACTTCAACAACGCGATGGGCAAGCAGGTTCTGCAGAACCTCAAGGACATGCGGTACGGCGACAACAGCATGGGTGCCCGCCAACTGCTCCAGTGGGGCGACCTGCTGACCAACGCGGGCGCCGGCAAGGTCGGGATGTTCATCGGCGCGCCGGACGCCACCCAGGCGATCGTCAGCCAGTTCCAGGGCAAGTTCCAGGACTGGGCGATGGGCCCGCTGCCCGGCCAGGACGGCCAGGCGAAGGCGACGCTCGGCGGTGGCGAGGGCTACTTCTTCAAGAAGGGCCTCTCCCCGGAGCAGGTCAAGGCCGGTCTGAAGTGGATCGCGTACCAGAAGCTGACGCCGGGCAAGGGTCAGTTCGACTACGTCCGGGCCAAGCCGCAGAACTACCCGGTGGGCCTGCCCCAGCCGCTGCTGTTCGCCAATGGCAGCGAGGCGCAGAAGCAGGAGCTCGAGCTGCGCAAGGCGAACGCGAACGTCGACACCGCGAACTTCGCGATCTTCGAGGCGAACCCGGTGCCGATCAAGGGTGAGCCCCGCAACGCGCAGGCGATCTACGCGGTGCTCGACGCCGTGATGTCCGGGGTGCTGACGAACCCGAGCGCGAACATCGACGGGCTGCTCAAGACCGCCGAGGACAAGGTCAACAAGCTGCTCGCCGCCGAGAGCTGATCCGATCGTGTGGGGGCCGGCGCGCCGGCCCCCACACCCTCCGCGCCGCACCGTCGACCTCTGACTCACGCAGGAGTTGCCTTGGCGATCACCACCGTCCCGGGGACCACGAGGGGAGCGGGTCGCCCCGCGTCGCCGTACCCGGCCGGACCGCAGCGTACGAGCCTTGGCCGCAAGGTACGGGACAACCTCACCGGGCACACCTTCCTGATCGGCGCGGTGCTCTGCTTCGCCGTCTTCTCCTGGTACCCGATGATCCGCGGCATCGTCATGAGCTTCCAGCGCACCCGGCGGGGCGAGACCACCTGGGTGGGCTGGGACAACTACCTGCGCATCATCGACGACCCCAGCTTCTGGACGGCCTGGAAGAACACCCTCTACTTCACCCTTCTCGCGCTCGTCCTCGGGTACGCGGTGCCGTTCTTCGTGGCGATCCTGCTCAACGAGTTCCGCCACGCCAAGGGGTACCTGCGGATCCTGGTCTACCTGCCGGTGATGCTGCCGCCGGCCTCGGCGCTGTTCCTCTTCAAGTTCTACGCGTACGACCCCAGCGAGGCGGGACTCTTCAACGCGATCCTCACCGCGCTGCACCTGCCGACGTCGCAGTGGATGCAGTCACCCGAGACGACGATGCCGGCGATGGTGCTCGCGTCGACCTGGATGAACATGGGCGGCGCGGTGCTGATCTACCTGGCGGCGTTGCAGAACATCCCCGGCGAACTCTACGAAGCGGCCGAGCTCGACGGCGCCGGGATCTGGCGGCGGATCGTCCACGTGACGATCCCGCAGACCCGGCTGATCCTCGCGCTCCTGGCGATGCTCCAGATCGTCGCCACGATGCAGCTCTTCATCGAGCCGCTCATCCTCGCCAACGGTGCGGGCGCGGAGGACTCCGCGACCTCGGTGGCGTACCTCATCTACCAGCACGGGTTCTTCCAGAACGACCTCAACGGCGCCGCGGCGCTCGGCGTGATCATGCTCGTGGTGCTGGCCGGCTTCTCCGCCGCGTACCTGCGACTGAGCGCGAAACAGGACTAGGACGGGGCGAGCAATGGCACAGGACTCCGGGACCCGGACCCTCATCTCTCCTGCCCAGCTCCGGCGCGGGCGCGGCAAGGTCGTCTACTGGACGCTGCTCACCGTCGTCGTGGTGGGCTTCACGCTGGTCTTCCTCGGGCCGCTCTACTGGATGGTCACCGGCGCGCTGAAATCCGGCCAGGAGATCGCGCAGACCCCGCCGTCGCTGTTCCCGGCCGATCCCGAGCTGCAGAACTACGCCGACGCGTGGACCAACCTGAACCTCGCCAAGCTGCTGTTCAACACGTTCTACTACGCGATCGGCGCGCTGCTGTTCCAACTCGTCCTCGACACCGCCGCGGCGTACGCCCTGTCGAAGCTTCGACCCGTGTTCGGCAACCTGATCCTCGGCCTGATGCTGGCGACGCTGATGATCCCGGCGATGGTCCTCATCGTCCCGCAGTACGTGACCGTGATCGACCTGCCGATCCTGCACCTCAACCTGCTCGACTCGCCGTTCGCGATCTGGCTGCCCGCGGTCGCGAACGCGTTCAACATCTTCCTGCTGAAGCGGTTCTTCGACTCGATCCCGGAGGAGTTGATGGCGGCGGCCCTCGTGGACGGCGCGACACCGCTGCGCACGCTGTGGTCGATCATCCTGCCGATGTCGCGCCCCATCCTCGGCGTGGTCTCGATCTTCGCCGTGACGGCGGTCTGGAAGGACTTCCTCTGGCCGAAGCTGGTGATGCCGTCGCCCGAGACCCGGACGGTCAGCGTCGGCATCTACGCCTTCTCGGGTGGTACGCCGATGAACGTGGTGATCGCCGCGTCGGTCATCGCCGCGATCCCGACCGTCGTCATCTTCCTGATCTTCCAGCGAAACATCATGTCCGGACTGACCACCGGCAGCCTCAAGGGCTAGCCCCGCGGCCGCGGACGCCGGGCAGGGCAGCCGCCGGGCGGGCTCGACGAGGAGCCGACCGGTGCGCCACCAGCGCAACCATCCCCGCGCGACGGACGACGGCCGCTCGCCCGATTCACCTTCAGCTCCGGCGAATCCGCCGACGTACCGACGCAGAAAGCAGGTGCTCGTGTCCACAGCAGACAAGGGTCCGTGGTGGCGTGGAGCCGTGATCTACCAGGTGTACCCGCGTAGCTTCGCCGACGGCAACGGCGACGGCATCGGCGACCTCGCCGGCATCCGGTCTCGGCTGAGCCACCTGTCCGCGCTCGGCGTCGACGCGATCTGGTTCAGCCCCTGGTACCCCTCCCCGATGGCCGACGCCGGCTACGACGTGGCCGACCACCGCGACATCGATCCGGTCTTCGGCACCCTGGCCGAAGCGGAGGCGCTGATCGCGGAGGCACACGCGCTCGGCATCCGGATCATCGTCGACGTGGTGCCGAACCACTGCTCCGACGCGCACCCCTGGTTCCAGGCGGCGCTCGCCGGCGGCCCGGACGCGCCGGAGCGGGACCTGTTCTGGTTCCGCCCCGGCCGGGGCCTGAACGGCGACCAGCGGCCCACCGACTGGGTCGGCGAGTTCGGCGGCGAGACCTGGACCCGGACCGTCAACCCGGACGGCACCCCCGGCGACTGGTACCTGCACCTGTTCACCGCCGAGCAGCCGGACTTCAACTGGGACCACCCCCGGGTACGGGCGGAGTTCGAGGACATCCTGCGGTTCTGGTTCGACCGGGGGGTGGACGGCATCCGGATCGACTCGGCGGGGCTGCTGGTCAAGGACGGGACGCTGCCCGAGGCCCTGACGGGCCGGCCGCACCCGTTCCACGACCTCGACGGGGTGCACGAGATCTACCGCGCCTGGCGACGGATCGCCGACTCCTACCCGGGGGAGCGGGCGCTGATCGGCGAGGTGTGGCTGCCGGACCGGGAACGGTTCGCCCACTACCTGCGCCCGGACGAGCTGCACTCGGCGTTCAACTTCGACTTCCTCGGCTGCGCCTGGGACGCGACGGCGCTGCGCCGCTGCGTCGACGAGACGCTCGCCGCGCACGCCCCGGTCGGCGCGCCCGCCACCTGGGTGCTGTCCAACCACGACGTGACCCGCCATGTCACCCGCTACGGCCGGGCGGACACCACGTTCAGCTTCGCCAGCAAGCGCGAAGGCGTCCCCACCGACCTGGAGCTGGGCACCCTCCGGGCCCGGGCGGCGGCGCTGCTCACCCTCGCCCTGCCCGGCGCGGTCTACGTCTACCAGGGCGAGGAGCTGGGCCTGTGGGAGGTCGAGGACATCCCGCCCGCGCGGCGCCAGGACCCAATGTGGGAGCGCTCGGGGCACGGCCGGGACGGCTGCCGGGTGCCGCTGCCCTGGGCCGGCGACGCACCGCCGTTCGGGTTCAGCCCGGACGGCGCGTCCCGGACGCCCTGGTTGCCCCAGCCGGCGGAGTGGAAGGACCGGACCGTCCGGGCGCAGACCGACGACCCGCACTCGATGCTGGAGCTGTACCGGGCGGCGATCGGCGTGCGGCGTACCGAGGCGGACCTCGGTGACGGGACGCTGCGCTGGCTGCCGGCTCCCGACGGGGTGCTCGCCTTCGCCCGCGGTCCCGCCTTCGCCTGCCTGGTGAACCTCGGCACGACCCCGGTGCCGCTGCCCCCGCACGAGGCGCGACTGCTCGCCAGCGCGCCGCTGGACGACGACCTGCTGCCGCCGGACACCGCCGTCTGGCTGCGTACCCGGGAACGGCCGGCCGACCCCGGCGCTGCGCCGGCCTCCTGAGCTGTCCCGGTGCCGGCCGGTCCGTCCCGACCGGCCGGCGCCACCCCCACCGGCCGGTCCGTCCCGACCCGCCGCCACGTCGCCGGCCCCCTCGCCGGCGCAACCGAAGGAGGTACCGCAGAGCGCAACGCCCACACCACGGGGGACCCGGCCCGCCCGACGAAACGGAGAGCACCGCTCATGGCCCACCACACCATCGGCACCCCCGCTCCACCCCCGGGACGATCCGCCCGCTCCCTGCTGGCCGCGATCGTCGGCACCACGCTCGTGGCGACGTGCGTCAGCGCCGTCGCGGTCTCCACCGCCACCCCGGCGCGCGCCGCCGGGCTGTCCCCGTTCGACATCGCCGGCCGCGGCGCCACCGTGCCGTTCGTCGAGCACGAGGCCGAGCGGGCCACCCACAACGGCACGAAGATCGGCCCGACCCGCTACTACGGTCAGTTGCCGTCCGAGGCGTCCGGTCGGGAGGCGGTCACCCTCGACGCCGTCGGCGAGTACGTCGAGTTCACCCTGACCGCGCCGGCCAACGCGGTGACCTTCCGCTACAGCCTCCCGGACAGCGCCGCCGGCACCGGCCGGGACGCCAGCCTCGACCTGCGGGCGAACGGCAGCCTGGTGAAGGCGGTGCCGGTCACCTCCCGGTACGGCTGGTTCTACGGCGGATACCCATTCAACAACAACCCCGGCGACACCAACCCGCACCACTTCTACGACGAGACCCGGACCATGTTCGGGACCACCTACCCGACCGGCACCAGGATCCGGTTGCAGGTCTCCTCGACCGCCCAGTCGCCGAGCTTCACCATCGACCTGGCCGACTTCGAGCTGGTCGGCGCGCAGATCGCCAAGCCCGCCGGCGTGTTGGACGTGGTCAGCGACTTCGGCGCCGACCCGAGTGGCGCCACCGACTCCACCGCGAAGTTCCAGGCCGCCGTGGACGCCGGGAAGGCCCAGGGCCGGGCGGTGTGGATCCCCGCCGGCACCTTCACCCTCTGGGACCACGTGGTCGTCGACGGGGTGACCCTGCGCGGCGCCGGGCCCTGGTACTCGGTGCTCGGCGGCCGGCACCCCACCGACCGCAAACGCGCCGCCGGCATCTACGGCAAGTACGTTCCCGGCGGCGGGTACAGCGGGGGGCTCCGGCCGCACGAGGCCGGCGGCCCCAGCCGCAACGTCACCCTGCGCGACTTCGCCATCATCGGCGACATCCGGGAACGCGTCGACGAGGACCAGGTCAACGCCATCGGCGGCGCGATGAGCAACTCGGTGGTCGACAACGTCTGGATGCAGCACACCAAGGTGGGCGCCTGGATGGACGGCCCGATGGACAACTTCACCATCCGCAACAGCCGCATCCTCGACCAGACCGCCGACGGGGTGAACTTCCACTGGGGCGTCACCAACTCGACGGTGACCAACACGTTCGTCCGCAACACCGGCGACGACGCCCTGGCGATGTGGGCGCAGAACGTGCCGAACGTCGGCAACTCCTTCACCCACAACACCATCGGTGTGACCGTGCTCGCCAACCACCTGGTCACCTACGGCGGGCGGGACATCACCATCGCCGACAACGTCACCGCCGACTCGGTGACCAACGGCGGCGGCATCCACATCGCCAACCGCTATCCCGGGGTGCAGGGCCCGACCGCGGTCGCCGGGACGATCACCGTCGCCCGGAACACGTTGATCCGCAACGGCAACTCCGACTACAACTGGAACTTCGGCGTCGGCGCGATCTGGTTCTCGGCGCTGAACGAGCCGATCCAGGGCGCCAGCATCCGGGTCACCGACACCGACATCCTGGACAGCTCCTACGCGGCTTTGCACTGGATCGAGGGCCAGACCAGCGGGATCAGCTTCGCCAACGTCCGGATCGACGGCGCCGGCACGTACGCGCTGCAGGTGCAGGCGCCGAGCCAGGTGTCGTTCACCGATGTGCGCGCCACCGGCATCGCGCAGAGCAACCCCATGCACAACTGCATCGGCAGCGGCTTCCAGATCAGCCAGGGCGCCGGCAACTCCGGCTGGTACACCGCCACCCCGTACTGCGGACCGTGGCCGACCCCGCAGTGGGGCAACGGCCCGACCAGCCCGCCCACCGGCACCCCGACCACCACCCCGCCCCCAACCACCCCGCCTCCGACCACCCCGCCGCCGACGGGCGGCAACCTGGCGCAGGGCCGTCCGGTGACCGCGTCGAGCGTGTCGCAGAACTACGTGGCGGGCAACGCCGTGGACGGCAACGCCGGCAGCTACTGGGAGAGCGCCAACGGCGCGTTCCCGCAGACGCTGACCGTCGATCTCGGCGCGGCGGTCAACACCGACCGGATCGTGCTGAAGCTGCCGGCGGGCTGGGAGACCCGCACCCAGACCCTCTCGGTCGCCGGCTCGACGGACGGCGCGGCGTACTCGACGGTCGTCGGGTCGGCCGGGTACACGTTCAACCCCGCCACCGGCAACACCGTGTCGATCACCCTGCCGGCCGGCAGCCGGCGGTTCCTGCGGCTGAGCTTCACCGGCAACACCGGGTGGCCGGCGGGCCAGGTCGCCGAGTTCGAGGTGTACGGCGGCGGCACGACCCCGCCGCCGACCACCACCCCGCCGCCCACCACCACCCCGCCGCCGTCGGGGAACCTGGCGCTGGGCCGGCCGGTCACCGAGACCAGCCACGCCGACGTGTACGGCGCCGGCAACGCGGTCGACGGCAACCCGGCCACCTACTGGGAGAGCGCCAACAACGCCTTCCCGCAGTCGCTCACCGTCGACCTGGGCGCCCCCCGTTCGGTGTCCCGGGTGGTGCTGAGGCTGCCGCCGGCGACGGCGTGGCAGACCCGTACCCAGACCCTCGCGGTCCTCGGCTCCGCGGACGGCGGGACGTTCACCACGCTGAAGCCCTCGGCCGGGTACACCTTCAACCCGGCGACCGGCAACACGGTCACCATCACCTTCCCTGCCACCACCCAGCGGCACCTGAGGTTGACCTTCACCGGCAACACCGCCTGGCCGGCCGGCCAGGTCTCCGAGTTCGAGGTCCACGCCGCCTGACGGCGCCCGTCTCCGGGCCGGTCGGCCGTCCCCGCGACCCGGCCGGCCCGGCAGCTCCATCCCGCCGGGGCACCCCCCGCCCTCCGGCGGGCACCACCACCCCGAGAGAAGGTGCAGCTCCGCCATGCCCGGAAACAGCACGAGACGACGTAACCCCGGCCGGTGGCTGACCGCCGGCCTGCTGGCCACCGCACTGCTGGTCACCGGCGGGCCCGCCGTGCCCGCCGCCGCGGCCCCGGCCGGCTCCCGCGCCGGCGCCCCTCGGGCCGCCGCGCCGGCCCCCGCCACCGCCGCGGCGCTCGCCGGGATCGCCGCCACCATGACCGCCAGCAGCGTCAACCAGGTGTACGGCCCGGCCAACGCCAACGACGGCAACCCGGACACCTACTGGGAGAGCGCCAACAACGCCTTCCCGCAGTGGATCCAGGCCGACCTCGGCGCCACCGTCACCGTGGACCGGCTGGTGCTGAAGCTGCCCCCGGCCGCCGCCTGGCAGACCCGGACCCAGACGCTGTCCGTGCAGGGCAGCACCAACGGCTCGACCTTCACCACCCTGAAGCCGTCCGCCGGCTACACCTTCGACCCGGCCACCGGCAACACGGTGACCGTCCCGCTGACCGCCACCGGCAGCCGCTACGTCCGGCTCACCTTCACCGGCAACACCGGCTGGCCCGCCGGGCAGCTCTCCGAGTTCGAGGTCTACGGCACGGCGACCGGGGACACCCAGGCGCCGACCGCCCCGACCAACCTGGCCTACACCGAACCCACCAGCGGGCAGATCCGGCTGACCTGGAACGCCGCCGCCGACAACGTCGGGGTCACCGGCTACGACGTGTACGCCAACGGCGCGCTGCGCGGCAGCGTCGCTGGCACCGTGCTGGCCTTCACCGACAACCAGCCCGCCAGCGCCACGGTGAGCTATCACGTGCGGGCGAGGGACGCCGCCGGCAACCAGTCGGCGAACAGCAACACGGTCACCCGCACCGGCAGCGGCACCGGCGGCAGCAACCTCGCGGTCGGCCGGCCGATCACCGCCTCGTCGTACGTGCACACCTTCGTCGCGACCAACGCCAACGACAACAACACGGCCACCTACTGGGAGAGCGCCGGCTACCCGGGCACGCTGACCGTGCAGCTCGGGGCGAACGCCAGCGTGAGCGCGGTGGTGCTGAAGCTGAACCCGGACCCGGTGTGGGGCACCCGGACGCAGACCGTGCAGGTGCTCGGCCGGGAGCAGAGCGCCACGTCGTTCACCAGCCTGGTCGGCGCAGCCGGGTACACCTTCAACCCGGCGTCCGGCAACACGGTGACCATTCCGGTCTCCGCCACCGCCGCCGACCTGCGGCTGACCTTCACCGCCAACTCCGGCGCACCGGGCGGGCAGGTGGCCGAGTTCCAGGTGATCGGCGTGCCCGCCCCCAACCCGGACCTGACCGTCACCGCCCTCTCGGCCAGCCCGGCCAACCCGACCGAGGCCGACGCGGTCACCCTCTCCGCCACCGTCCGCAACGCGGGCACGCTCGCGTCCACCGCCACCGCCGTCAACCTCTACCTCGGTGGGGTGCGGGTGGGCAGCGCGCCGGTCGGCGCCCTGGCCGCCGGCGCCTCGACCACCGTCACGGCGAACATCGGGGCCCGCGCGGCCGGCAGCTACCCGCTGAGCGCCAAGGTCGACGAGGCGAACGCCGTCATCGAGCGGGACGAGACGAACAACAGCTACACCAGCCCGTCCCCGCTGGTGGTGAACCCGGTGGCCAGCTCCGACCTGGTCGCCGCGTCGGTCGGCTGGACCCCGGGCAACCCGTCGGCGGGCAGCGCGGTGGCCTTCTCCGTGACGCTGCGCAACGCGGGCAGCGTCGCCTCGGCCGCCGGCACGCACGCGGTCACGCTGACCCTGCTCGACCAGTCGGGCGCGGTGGTCCGCACGCTGACCGGCTCGTACTCCGGGGTGATCAACCCGGGCGCCACCACCGGCCCGGTCGGACTGGGCAGCTGGACCGCGGCGAACGGCCGGTACACCGTCCGGGTGGTGGTGGCGGCCGACGCCAACGAGCTGCCGGCGAAGCAGCAGAACAACACCAGCGAGCGGGCGCTCTTCGTCGGGCGGGGCGCGAACATGCCGTACGACATGTACGAGGCCGAGGACGGCGTGCTCGGCGGCGGCGCGGCCGTCGTCGGACCGAACCGGACCGTCGGCGACCTGGCCGGCGAGGCGTCCGGCCGGCGCGCGGTCACCCTCAACTCGACCGGCAGCTACGTCGAGTTCACCACCCGGGCCAGCACCAACACGCTGGTCACCCGCTTCTCCATCCCGGACGCCCCGGGCGGCGGCGGGATCGACGCGACGTTGAACGTCTACGTCAACGGCGCCTTCCACAAGGCCATCGACCTCACCTCCCGGCACGCGTGGTTGTACGGCAACGAGGCCGGCCCGGGCAACTCGCCGGGGGCGGGCGGACCGCGGCACATCTACGACGAGGCCAACGTCATGCTCAACGCGACCGTGCCGGCCGGCAGCCGGATCCGGCTCCAGAAGGACCCGGCCAACACCACCACGTACGCGATCGACTTCATCAACACCGAGCAGGTCGCGCCGATCGCCAACCCGGACCCGGCGCGGTACCTCGTGCCGGCCGGCTTCGGTCACCAGGACGTGCAGAACGCGCTGGACGCCGCCCGGCAGAGTGCGACGGCGCTCGGGGTCTACCTGCCGCCGGGGACGTACGCGACCGCCCAGAAGTTCCAGGTGTACGGCAAGGCCGTCACGGTGCTCGGCGCCGGCCCCTGGTACACCCGGTTCGTCGCGCCGCGCACCCAGGAGAACACGGACGTGGGTTTCCGGGCGGACGCCACCGCCAACGGCTCGACGTTCGCCGGCTTCGCCTACTTCGGCAACTACACCTCCCGCATCGACGGGCCGGGCAAGGTGTTCGACTTCGCCAACGTGGCCGACATGGTGATCGACAACATCTGGGCCGAGCACCAGGTCTGCCTCTACTGGGGCGCGAACACCGACCGCACGACGATCCGCAACTCCCGGATCCGCAACACCTTCGCCGACGGCGTGAACATGACCAACGGCAGCACCAACAACCTGGTCAGCAACAACGAGGCGCGGGCGACCGGCGACGACAGCTTCGCGCTCTTCTCGGCGATCGACGCCGGCGGCGCCGACATGAAGGACAACGTCTACGAGAACCTGACGTCGCTGCTGACCTGGCGCGCCGCCGGGGTGGCCGTGTACGGCGGGTACGGCAACACGTTCCGCAACATCTACATCGCCGACACGCTGGTCTACTCCGGCATCACGATCAGCTCGCTGGACTTCGGCTACCCGATGAACGGCTTCGGCGCCGATCCGCCCACCCGGTTCGAGAACATCTCCATCGTCCGGGCCGGCGGGCACTTCTGGGGCGCGCAGACCTTCCCGGCGATCTGGGTCTTCTCCGCCTCGAAGGTGTTCCAGGGCATCCGGGTCAGCGACGTCGACATCGTCGACCCGACCTACAGCGGCATCATGTTCCAGACCAACTACGTCGGCGGGCAGCCGCAGTACCCGGTCACCGACACCGTCTTCACCAACGTCTCGATCAGCGGCGCCCGGCGCAGCGGGGACGCCTTCGACGCCAAGTCCGGCTTCGGGATCTGGGTCAACGAGATGCCGGAGGCCGGACAGGGCCCGGCGGTCGGCTCCGCCACCTTCACCAACCTGCGGCTGAGCAACAACGACCAGGACATCCGCAACACCACGTCCACCTTCACCATCAACCGGAACTGACCGTCGGGGAACCGGACGCCGTCGGCGGGCTCACCGCCGTCCGGCGGCGTCCGGTCGCCCGGGGCCGGCCGGATCCGCGCCCCGGCCCGGGGGCGCCGCTCACCCGCGCGGCACCGTCGCCCGGGCCAACCGCGCGGGCGGGTCCGCTCAGGACGGCACCCGGTGCGGCACCCAGCCGAGGAAGCGGTCGCGCAGGTCGGCCGGGTTGGCCGCGAGGTCCTGGGTGGCCGAGGTCAGGCAGGTGGCGAGGTACACCCGCAGGCTGGTCGACTGCTGCCGGTACTCGTCGAGCAGGATCTGCCGGCGGCTCGGGCAGGGCCAGTCGCGCCCGCAGTCGCGGCACTGCCACGACGGACTCGCCGGGTCATGTGGATCGGGCATCGGTCTCCGATCTCCGTACTGCTGTGAACGATTCTCGGACATTCGGGCCGCCAATCCCACCGCCGATGAGTTCCATTCACAGGACGAGCGGCTGATGGCCGGTGACGGGCCTGACTCGTTGCGGCCCGCCCGCGCCAGGTGCTGCGGGGCGGCCCGGCCCGGCGGGCGCGCCGTCCGCCGCCGCCAGGGCGGCGCGGGTGGCCGGCGCGGCCCGCCGGGCGCGCCGGGCGACGTCGGCGGTGTGCGGCCGGCCCCGGGCGTAGGCTGACCTGGTGGATCACGAAGACCGGATCGCCCTGTTCCTCGACTACGAGAACCTCGCGCTGGGGGCGCGCGACCACCGCGGTGGCATGGCTTTCGACTTCCGCCCCATCGCCGACGCCCTCGCCGAGCGGGGCCGGGTGGTCGTGCGGCGGGCGTACGCGGACTGGTCGTACTTCGACGAGGACCGTCGGATGCTCACCCGGTCCCACGTCGAGCTGATCGAGATACCCCAGCGCATGGGCGCCTCCCGCAAGAACGCCGCCGACATCAAGATGGCGGTCGACGCGGTGGAGCTGGCCTTCGAGCGCGACTACATCTCGACGTTCGTGATCTGCACCGGCGACAGCGACTTCACTCCGCTGGTTCACAAGCTCCGCGAGCTCAACAAGCGGGTGATCGGCGTCGGGGTGGAGAAGTCCACCTCCGCGCTGCTGCCGCCGGCCTGCGACGAGTTCCTCTACTACGACCGGCTGGAGGGGGTCGACATCCCGCCGACCCGGGCCCGGCGGGCCCGTCCGGCGCGGGTGCCCAGCCCGGAACCGCAGCAGGTGGAGCAGGAACAGGTCGAGCAGGAAGCCGAGCCCCAGGTGGCGGTCGAGGAACCGGTCCGCGACGTGGACACCCTCGCGGGCCTGGTGGCCCAGACGGTGGCCGGCCTGCAGGGCAGCTCCGGCGGCGAGGTGACCGCGTCGACGTTGAAGCGCACCCTGCTGCGCAAGGACCCGACCTTCAGCGAGTCCGACTACGGGTTCCGCACCTTCGGTGAACTCCTCCGCCACCTCGCCAAGCAGAACGTCGTCGAGCTGGCGGAGGGGCCGGCCAAGGGCGACCCGGAGGTCTCCCTGCCCGAACACGGCGACCGGGAGGAGGCGTTCGGGCTGCTGCGCGCCGTGGTCCAGGACCTGGCCGGCGCCGACGGCGCGGCGGCCTTGTCCGGCCTGAAGAACCAGCTCCGGCGGGCACGGCCCGACTTCAGCGAGAAGAAGCTCGGCTACCGCAGCTTCCTCCAGTTCTGCAAGGCGGCCGCCACCAGCGGCGTGGTCCACCTGGAGTGGAACGCCGACGCCGACGACTACCTGCTCACCCCGCAGGCTTCCTGACCCGGCCGCCCACCGCGGAGGCAGCCCCCGCACCGACCGCCTTCGTCGACGCCGCCGGCGACGGCCGGCACGCCGGGCCGCCGGCACCCGACACCGCCGTCGGCTCACCGGATCGAGGCATCCCGCCCCGGTGGCCCAGCGCAGGGCCGGCGTATTGGACCTGAACAACCGGCCACTGACTGCCGTACCGTCCTCGCTGAGGGCGACCGGTGGTGCGTCCGCACCCTGCGGCGTCCTCACCGACCCCGGCCCGACCGGCGGCCGCCCGGTCGCGCCCGACCGGCGACGGCCCCACCGACCCACGGTCCTGTTCGCTCCCGGCGCGCCCCGCGAGGCGTACTTCCGGGAGCTCGCGCAGATCGGCGCGTCGGGACGGACCCTCAGCAACGACGAGTGGGTCGACCTGTGGGCCCGCCACGACCAGTACCGCGTGGACCCCGCCGGCCGGGGCTGAGGTCGCCGCCGGCTCACCACCTGCGCGGCGCCTCCCGCGCGTCGTCGCGGATGTGCTGCGCCTCCCCGACGCCCGTGTCGCGGACCGAGGCCACGCCCTGGGCCGCGGTGGACCTGACCTGCTCGGTCGCCTGGTGGACGGGTTCGCGCAGGTTGTCCTGCACGCCGTGCATCACGCCGCTGGCCTGCTGCTTGAACTGGTCCGAGTGTTCCATGGCCTCGTGCTTGACGCGCCCGGCCAGCTCCCGCTCCTTGTGGCTGGGCCGCAGGAGCGACGAGGCCAGCGCGCCCACGCCGAAGGCGATGAGGCCCGCGGCGAGCGGATTGCCCTCGGCACGTTCCCGCGAGGCGTGGGTGAGGCCCCGCGCCCGCTCGCCGGTGGTGGCGGCGCCGTGCTGCGCCGTACCGGTCACCCGTTGCGTGGTGTCGGACAGCCGATGCGTGGTGGCCGAGGCCCGCTGCGTCACGCCGGACGCCTGGTGGCTGGCCACGTCCCGCGCGTGCCTGGCGTTGCCCATGATCGTGTCGACCATGCGGCTGAGCCGGCCCCGGGCCCGGTTCACCGGCGCGGCCGCGATCCGACGCGGGTTGACCCTGTCGGTCAACGCGTCGACGTCACTGCTCAACTCGGCCCTGGCTGCCTCGATGTCGTACCGGATCCGGTCCGGATCGGTGGACATGACGTCTCCCTTCGGTTTCAGCGGCCTCTGACCGCGTCCGGAATCTCGTGCGCGGTCTGCTTGGTACGCGGTAGGGCTTTCACCGTGCGTAGCTGCTTGCGCGCCCGGGAGGCGAGCACGGCGCCGATCACCGCCCAGATGATGGCGACGATCAACGCGGCCCAGCCCTGGTCCATGACGTTGGACAGCGCCCACCACAGGGCGTGGGACAGGAACACCAGGGTCAGCAGCGCCGCGATCGCCGCGGCGGCGAACATGGCTCCCACCATGCCGAGGCTGCGTACCTCCTCCCGAACTTCGGCCTTGGCGAGCTCGACCTCCTTGCGCAGGAGGTAGGAGAAGTTGCGGGTGGCGTCGGCGAGCAGCTCACCGATGGAGGCCTGGGTCTTGTCCGGACCCCCGCCCGCGCTCATGGGCCCACCTCATGGCCCATCGGACCGTGGCGGACCGGCGCGGTCATCCCCGGACTCGCCGGCACGTTCAACGGCGTCCGGGCCGCCGCCGGCGGGCCCTCGCCGGCGTACCTGCCGGTGTCACCGCCTCCGCGCTGGCCGTCCTGGCCGCCGGTGAGGGCGCGGCCCAACCGACCGGCGAGCAGCCCGGCGATGGCGGCCCCGGCGAGGAAGGCCCCGGGGTGCCGGCTGGCGTAGTCGCGTACCTCGCGTACCAGCGCGCCGGGTTCGCGCTCGTCCAGCCAGCCCGCGGCCTGCTGGGCGGCGTCCGCGCCCCGGCGGACGACGTCGGTGGCCATGCCGCTCTGGTCGGCGCAGTCGGCCATGGACCGCAGTTGCGAACCCAGCGTGCGCAGGCTGTCGGCGGCCCGCCGCTGCTGCTCCTCGGCCTGCGCCCGGGCCTGCGCGGAGGCCTCGCTGAGCAGGTTGCGGGCCTGCTGGCGGCCCTCCGAGGCGATCTGCCGGCCCTGTTCCATCGCCTGCTGGGCGGTGTGCCCGCCGGCTTGCGCCGTCTCCTGGCCGATGCGGCCGGCCTCCTGCCGGACCTGTCCGACGGTGCCGCCGCGCGATCCGTCACCGGATGCAGGAGGGGATTCCCTACCCGTCGTCATGCGATCTCCCTTCGTCGGGGCCCGCCCATCGGGCAGGAACGGGAACGCCGGTTACCCCTCGCCGCCCGGTGTATACGTCCACCCGGCTGCCGGCCGTGCCGGTGTGGGAGGGCCGTCCCTCGAGAGCTGTCAGGTGCCAACCGAACGGGTGTAGGTGCCGATTCCGCCGCCGGCGCCCCGACGGATTTGGACAATGGACGCATGAGAATGAACATGTTGCAGAAGAGGCGGGCGGCGCGGATGCGCCGCCGGAACTGGTGGCCGCTGGCGGCGGTCGTCGTCACCGCGGGAGCGGCCGGTGCCGCGGCCCTGCGGCGGCGTAAGGGCGCCGGTGCCGAGAACTGGGTGGGCTCCGGCGGCGAATCCAGGACCCCGTCCCCGGACGTGATGACCCCCGCCGGCAGCCGCACGGACAACCCGTTGTCGCCCAAGCGGTGACGGCGGGCGGCCAGCCGTCCGACGGCTTCCCCCGGCTCAGCGGTGTCGCCACCGGCGCAGCGCGTACAGCGCCGCGCTGGCGGCGAAGAGCGCCCCGCTGACCGCCAGCCAGCGGGTCAGCAGGGGCCGGGGGGTCAGGCCGGTCGCCGCGGTGTACGTGCCGTCGCCGAGGCCGAGGACGCCGGGCAGGTAGACGAGCAGGAGCAGCCCGGCGGCGAGCGCGGGCACCCGGACGTGGTTCAGTGCTGACGGGCCGCTCCGGCGGCCCGCTCCGGCGCGCAGCGCCCGGTCGGCCAGCGCGTAGACCGGGAACAGCAGCAGGTCGTGGGCGATCACCGCGCCGAGGAACCAGAGCAGCATCCGCACCGCGGACTCCTCCCCGGCCAGCCGCAGCACGATCCAGCCGGTCACCGCGAAGCAGCCGAGCAGGAGCAGCAGGTGCCCGGGCGCGGCGCCGTAGGCCCGCCGGAACCTAGCCATCGGCGCGCCCCTCGAAGGCGATCTCCCGGACCCACTTGGTGCAGTGCACGCCCGGCAGCGCTGGCACGATGACCCGCGCCGGATAGCCGTGGTCGGGGGAGAGGTCGACTCCGTTGACCCGCAGGGCGAGCAGCGAGTCGGGGTCGCGGACCTGGTTGGCCTGCAACCGGGCCTGGCGGAACAGGCCGGCCCGCTCCAGCGACCGGACCGACGCCGTGGCCGCCTCCGCCGCGCCGACCAGCGCGGCGAGGTCGCGCAGCCGCACCCCGGTCCAGGTCTGCGCCGTCGACCAGCCCTCCACGCAGGCGATCGGCAGGTCCGCCGTGTGCTGCGCCATCGCGAGCAGGCGGCCCCGGTCCAGCTCGACGCTGCGCCCACCGCCGCGCACGGTCAGTCGCCAGCCCGCCCCGGTGTCGGCGGGCTGGATGCCGGCCGCGGCGGCGCTGCGGTTGACCGGGAAGCCGTTCGGCCCGTCGCCGGGCTGCCGACCCCGGGGCAGCAGCAGCGCGGTGCGACGCAGTACCCCGTCCAGGCTCTGCCCGACGGTCAGCGCGGCCAGCAGCAGCGCCCCGCCGCCGGCCAGGGCCAGCACCCCGCGCCGGCTCATCGTCGCCGGGCCGGGCCGCCGGGACACCAGGCCGTCCGGATCCGCCGGCTCCGGCCCGGTCCGCTCCACCGGGGTACGCGCGAAGCCCGGCCCGCGCAGCGCCGAGACCATCCGGGGCAGCTTGATCGCCACGTGGGTGACCAGGGCGGCGGTGAAGACCCAGGCGCCGTACCAGTGCGCGGTGTAGAAGTCGAACCCGAACAGGTACGCGTACTGGATGTTGAGCAGGCCGGTGGCCGTCTCGAAGAGGATCCCGCCGACCAGCAACAGCAGCGACAGCCGTTCCAGCACCTGGGCCACCGAGCGGGCCGGCGGCCAGTCGAAGAGCTTCGGCACCACCGACCAGAGCTTGCCCAGCACCACCGGGACCAGCACGATGCCGAGCGTCACGTGCAGGCCCTGGGTGAGCCGGAACAGCCAGGCCGGCCGGGTGGGCCAGTCGAAGACGGGCGGGTGCAGCCAGCCCACGTCGCGGGGGAACGCCTGGCCGAGCCGGGGGCCGTAGGCGACCCAGTCCAGCAGCCCGGTGACGATCACCAGCGGCAGGGCGGCGAGCAGGACCGCCCCGAACACCGAGGTCAACCACGGGCCGCGTACCGGGCTGCGCCAGGCGTCGGCGGTGGCGTCGACGCCGGGCGGGCGGTGCCGGTCCAGCGCCCGCCACAGTCGCGCCGGGTAGGCGTACCCGTGGGTGTCGGTGGCGCCGGACGTCCCGGCGGCGGAGGTGTGCGGCCCGGACCGATCGGCCGCCCGGCCCGGCCGGGCGCGCCCGGGCGTCGGGTCGCCGGGCGGCGGCGGCGGGTCGGCGGGCACGGGACCTCCTGCGGGCGGGACTGCTCGGGCGCGGTGGCCCTCGTGCTGGACGCTAGACGGCGACCCCACCCGCCGGCCCGCTTTGCCGCATTACCGAAGGCTTACCGCCGGTCCCTTACGGAGTGCTGACGTCCGGCCCGAACCGGCCCGCCGGGCCGCCGCCCTGACCTAGCGTGACGGAATGCGGGTACTGGTCACCGGCGCGGCCGGGTTCATCGGATCGCAGGTCGCGGACCTGTTCGTCGCCGAGGGGCATCAGGTCGTGTGCCTGGACGCGTTGCTGCCGCAGGCGCACGGCGGCACGCTCCCGGAGTGGTCGCGCCGGCACGACCCGGTGGTCGGCGACGTGCGGGACCCGGGGCTGCTCGACGACCTGCTGGCCGGGGTGGACGCGGTGTGCCACCAGGCGGCAATGGTCGGGCACGGGCTGGACCCGTCCGACGCCCCCGACTACGCCAGCCACAACGACTACGGCACGGCGGTGCTGCTCGCCGCGATGCACCGGGCCGGCGTGTCCCGGCTGGTGCTGGCCAGTTCCATGGTGGTCTACGGCGAGGGGCGCTACGGCTGCGCCCGGCACGGCGTCGTCCGGCCCGCCCCGCGCCGCGCCGCCGACCTGGCCGCCGGCCGGTACGACCCCACCTGCCCGGAGTGCGGCGGCACCCTCGCCGCCCTGCTGGTACCCGAGGACGCCCCGCTGGAGCCACGCAGCACGTACGCGGCCAGCAAGCTGGCGCAGGAACACCTGGCCGCCGCCTGGGCCCGGCAGACCGGGGGCGGGGTGTGGGCGCTGCGCTACCACAACGTCTACGGTCCCCGGATGCCCCGCGACACCCCGTACGCCGGGGTCGCCTCGATCTTCCGCTCCGCGCTGGCGGACGGCCGGCCGCCCCGGGTGTACGAGGACGGCCGGCAGCGCCGCGACTTCGTGCACGTCACCGACGTGGCGCGGGCGAACCTGCTGGCGCTGACCGCACCCGCCCCGGACGGCCTGGTGCCGCTCAACGTCTGCTCCGGCGAGCCGCACACCGTCGGCGACCTCGCCGCCGCGCTGGCCGCCGCGATGGGCGGGCCGGCCCCGGTGGTGGTCGGCGGCGCCCGCGCCGCGGACGTACGGCACGTGGTCGCCGACCCGGGCCGCGCGCGCGAGCTGCTCGGCTACACCGCCCGGGTCGGCTTCCTCGACGGGGTGACCGCCTTCGCCACCGACCCACTCCGCGCCCCGGCCGCCGTAGCAGCCTGACCCCCCCCGCGCCGCGCCGCCCCGCGCCGCGTGCACTTTCTCTGAAAGAGTGGCCTCGGGCGGCGGAATGCGCCCTCTTTCTCCGACACTGCGGCCGCACGCCTCGGGGGGCCGGCGGGGTGGCGTGCCTGGGGACTGGCGGGGGCGAGGCGTCGGGGGAGGGGTTTCCGGTCAGGAGACGGTGAAGAGGAGGTGGTTGACGGCGAGGGCGGTGATTGCCTGGCCGGCCAGCCACCAGCGGCGGGCCGGTGCGGGTAGGTGCGCGGCGGCGACCAGCAGCCACACCGCGAACGGCAGCCAGATCCGTTCCACCTCGGCCTTGCTCATGCCGGACAGGTCGGCGCCGATCACCGCCAGTGCGGCGGCGGCCGGCAGCAGCACGGTCGGCCCGAGCAGCCGCACCCGGGACGCGAGCGCGACCGACCGGCGGTGCGCGAGGAGGCCGCCCACCAGCCGGCCTTCACCGAGTCCGGGAGCCCCGACCGCCGGGGCGGACGCGGGCGACTCCACCGCACCGGACCGCGCCGTGCCGCGCCAGGCCGCGCGGGCCGCCAGCAGCGTGCGACGCAGCGCCGGCCCGACCACCGGTCCGGCCGAGAGCAGCAGCGCCGCCAGGTTCGCCCAGACCCAGTACCCGTACGGGCGGTCGGCCGCCCAGCCCTGGTAGTAGCGCTCGACCACCCGGTCGTACCCCTGCCACCAGTGGAAGCCGGCGAGGGTGAACGCCAGCACCACCGCGCTGACCCCGGCCGCCCCGGCGAGCAGCGCCCTGCGCCGACCCGAGGGCCGCAGCGCCAGGACCGCCAGCGCCAGCGGCCCGACCAGCACGAAGCCGTACGACAGGTGCAGCGCGAAGCCGAGCAGCAGCCCGCCGGCCAGCGCGGTCGCGGGTCCGCGTACCGCCAGCAGGGCCAGGCCGGCGGCGACCACGCCGGTGAAGACGCCGTCGGCGGAGGCGCCCACCCAGACCGCCCCGGGCAGCAGCACCAGGAACGGCAGCACCGCCCGGGCCGCCTCGCCGGCGCCCAGCGCCCGCAGCGCCACCGGTACGGACACCACGACGCTCGCCCCGACCAGGACGCAGGCCAGCGCCGCCGCCGTCCCGCCGCCCAGGCCCACCCGGTCCAGGCCGACGAAGAACAGCAGCGCGCCCGGCGGGTGGCCGGCGGTGTGGGTGGACCATGAGTCCGGCTGGAAGTCGAGGATCCGGTCGGTGAAGCCGGCCAGCATCCGCCGGACGTCGGTCACCCCGGGCACCTCGTGCAGGTACTCCGCCTGGGCGGTGAGCCGCCTGGTCAGCCCCACCGACCAGCCGTCCACCAGCGCCAGGGCCAGGGTCCACGCCACCGCCGCCAGGTAGCCGGCGCCGAGCAGCGGGCCCCACCGGGCGGTCCGGGCCCAGCGCAGCCCGGGGCCGAGCACGACGCCGGCGACCAGCAGCGCCGCCGGCGTGCCCCAGCCCAGGTGCGGCCGCCAGGTGGCGTAGAGCGGGGCGGCGTCGGCGTGCAGCCCCACCCCCCGGTGGTTCAGCACCGCGCCGGCGGCCACCGCGGTGGCCAGCAGCGCCGCCTCGACCGCCAACACGACGACATCGCCCCGGTCGCGGGCCGGGGCCCGGTCGGGAGCGGGCGAGCGGGGGAGCGTGGCACCGGGTCTCATGTCGACCGGACGGTACGGCGTGCGCGCCGACTCGTCAGCCGAACCACCGGTACGTCACCGGACGGTAAGAAACGCCTGCTCGGTAAGCGTTCCGTAAGGCCGAACGGGGCGCGGGCGGCCCCGGGCGGACCTAGCGTCGGCGGTATGCCGACACAGATCGACGTGGTGCTGCCGTGCCTGGACGAGGCCGCCGCCCTGCCCGGCGTGCTGACCGCACTGCCGCCCGGCTACCGGGCGATCGTGGTGGACAACGGCTCCCGGGACGGCTCGCCCGAGGTGGCTGCCTGGTACGGCGCCCGGGTGGTGCACGAGCCCCGCCGGGGGTACGGCGCGGCGGTGCACGCCGGGATCGAGGCCGCCGAGACGGAGCTGGTCTGCGTCCTGGACGCCGACGGCTCCTTCGCCCCTCGGGAGCTGCCCGCCCTGGTCGCCCCGGTCGCCGAGGGGATCGCCGACCTGGCCGTCGGCCGCCGCCGCCCGGTCCGCGTCGGGGTGTGGCCCTGGCACGCCCGAGCTGGCACCGCGCTGGTCGCCGCGCTGCTGCGGCACCGGGGCGTACCGCTGCGCGACCTGAGCCCGATCCGGGTGGCCCGGCGCGAGGCGCTGCTGGGTCTCGGCGTCACCGACCGGGCCTTCGGCTACCCGCTGGAGCTGCTGATCCGGGCCGCGGCGGCGGGCTGGCGCATCCACGAACTCGACGTCGCCTACGCCCCCCGTGCCGTGGGCACCCGCTCCAAGGTCTCCGGCTCGGTCCGCGGCACCCTGCGCGCCACCCGCGACTTCGCCGCCGTGCTGCGCAGCGTGGACGGTCCCCGGTGACCGTGCTGCTGGTGGTCGCCAAGGCGCCCGTGCCCGGCGCGGTGAAGACCCGGCTCTGCCCGCCCGCGACCGGCGTGCAGGCCGCCCGGGTGGCCGCCGCCGCGCTGCGGGACACCCTGGACGCCGTCCGGGAGACCCCCGGCGTGACGCCGGTGCTGGCGTTGGCCGGGCGCCTCGCCGACGCCGAGGACGCCGCCGCGCTGATCGCCGCCGTGGCCGGCTGGCCGGTCCTGCCGCAGCGGGGCGCGGACTTCGCCGCCCGGCTGGTGCACGCCCACGCCGATGTCGCCGACGCCTTCCCGGGCCGTCCGGTGCTCCAGATCGGCATGGACACCCCGCAGCTGACCCCGGCGCGGCTGGCCGCCGCCGTACGCCGGCTGGCCGACGCCGACGCGGTGCTGGGGCGGGCCGCCGACGGCGGCTGGTGGGCGCTGGGGCTGCGCGACCCCCGGCAGGCGGTGGCGCTGCGCGGGGTGGCGATGTCGACCCCGGACACCGCCCGGTCGACCTGGTCGGCGCTGGCCGGGCGGGGGCTGCGTACCGTGCCGCTGCCGGTGCTGCGGGACGTGGACGACTGGTCGGACGCCCGGGCGGTGGCCGCCGTGGTCCCGGGTGGCCGGTTCGCCCGGCAGGTCGCCGCGGTACGCCGGGCCATGGTGGTGCGGGCATGACCGCGCCGGCCGTGGACGGCTTCGCCGCCACCCTGCGCGACCGGGGCGTGGCCGCGCACTGGCTGGTGCCCGCCGACGGGCTGCGCCGCCGGCTGCCGGTGGACCGGTGGCACCGCCCGGCCGACCCGGCGGACGCGGCGGTGCTCGCCCGCTGCGTCGGCCCCACCCTGGACCTGGGCTGCGGACCGGGCCGGGTGGCCCTGGCCCTGACCCGGTCCGGGCTGACCACCGTCGGGGTGGACGTGTCGGCCCGGGCGGTGGCGCTGACCCGGGCCCGGGGTGCGGTGGCCGTGCAGGCCGACCTGTTCGGCCCGCTGCCGGCGGAGGGGCGCTGGGCGCACGCGGTGCTGCTGGACGGGAACGTCGGCATCGGCGGCGACCCGGTGGCGCTGCTGCGCCGGTGCCGGGCGCTGCTGCGGCCGGCCGGCACGGTGCTGGTGGAGCTGGAGCCGCCCGGGTCCGGCGCCTGGCAGGGGCAGGTTCAGGTGCTGACCGGCCGGCGTCCGGGGCCGAGCTTCCGCTGGGCCTGGCTGGACACCGCCGCGGTGGCGGGCCCGGCGGCGGCGGCCGGGCTGGCCGTGGGCGAGGTGTTCCGGGCCGGCCGCCGCTGGTTCGCCGAGCTGACCCGCCCCTGACCGCCCGGCCGCGCCGGCCCGCCGGTCCGGGCGGGTGGGTGTCCGACGGTCGGGCGGGTGGGTGGGTGTCCGACGGGCGGCCGGGACGGGCGGGTCAGCCGTCGGCCAGCGGCAGCCGGACGACGAACCGGCACCCGCCGGCGACGTTGCGCACGTCGACCCGGCCGCCGTGCGCCTCGACCAGCCCGCGCACGATCGCCAGGCCCAGCCCGCCGGAGCCCTCGGCGCCGCCGTTGCCCGGCCGGGGCGTGCGGGCCGGCTCGCCCCGGAAGGCCACGTCGAAGAGCCGGGGCAGGTCGTCCTCGGGGATGCCGCCGCAGGTGTCCGCCACGGCCAGCCAGGCGGCGTCGCCGTCGCGGCCCGCGTCGACCCGCACGGTGCCGTCGTCCGGGGTGTAGCGGACCGCGTTGAGCAGCAGGTTCCCCACCACCCGGGCCAGCTCCGGCTCGCTGGCGGTCACCGTCGGCCAGCCCGACTCGGCGGCGACCAGCCGGATCCGGCGGGCCGCGGCCAGCGGCGCGGTGCCGGCCAGGGCGTCGGAGACCACGTCACCCAGCGGCACGGCGGACAGCGACAGCCGCAACGCCCCGGCGTTGATCCGGGACAGTTCGAACAGGTCGTCGACGAGGCGGGTCATCCGGTCGGTCTCCACCCGGATCCGGCGGTGGTACTCGCGCACCGTCTCCGGGTCGGCGACCACCCCGTCCTCCAGCGCCTCGGCCATCGCCCGCAGCCCGGCCAGCGGCGTGCGCAGGTCGTGCGACACCCAGGCGACCAGGTCCCGGCGGCCCTTCTCGATCCGCCGCTCCCGCTCCCGGGCCTGGTCCGCCCAGACCGCCGCCGCGGCGAGCCGCCGGCCGAAGAGCCAGCCGACGGCGAGGCTGACCACCGCCGCGGCGGAGACGGTGATCAGCACCACCTCCAGGTCGTGCGGGGAGAGGAACATCGCCTCGGCGATCACCGCGACGCCGGCCGCCACCGCGCTCACCGTCATGGCCAGCAGGACGGAGATGTGCACCGTGATCGACCGGCCGCGCAGCAGCCGCAGCGCCCCCGCGCCGAGCAGCCCGACGCAGCAGGCCGCGGCGAGCGCCGCCCCGAAGATCAGCGCGAGGTCAGCCATCGACCGGCTCGTACCGGTAGCCGACGCCCCACACCGTCACGATCCGGCGCGGGTCGGCCGGGTCGGCCTCGATCTTCTCCCGCAGCCGGCGCACGTGGACGGTGACGGTCGACTGGTCGCCGAAGCTCCAGCCCCAGACCCGCTCCAGCAGCTCGGCCCGGCGGAACGCCCGCGCCGGGTGTCGCATCAGGTGGGCCAGCAGGTCGAACTCGCGCAGCGTGAGGGCCAGCTCCCGACCGTGCAGCCGGGCCACCCGGGGGCCGGTCTCGACGGTGAGGCCGCCGTCGGTGAGCACTTCCGCCGCCGCATCAGCCGGTTCGCCGCCGGCCCGGCGCAGCACCGACCGCACCCGCAGCACGAGCTCACGGGGGGAGAAGGGCTTGCTCAGGTAGTCGTCCGCGCCCAGTTGCAGGCCGAGGATCCGGTCGGCCTCGTCGCCGCGCGCGGTCAACATCACGATGGGTACGCCGTCCGGCCGCTCCCGCAGCCGCCGGCAGACCTCCAGCCCGTCGACCCCGGGCAGCATCACGTCGAGCACCACCAGCTGCGGCGGCGCCGCGGCGACGGCGGCCAGCGCGGCGGCGCCGTCCCCGACGTGGTCCACCTGGTAGCCGGCGTGTTCCAGGTAGCGGCAGACCACGTCGCTGACCGTCTGGTCGTCGTCGACGACCAGCACCCGTTGCGGCACGGCGGACCTCCCCCTCGTGCCGGTCAGCGTAGCCGTGGGTCGGGCCGGTGCCGGGGCGCGGAAACCTTGCGATGTCCTTACGAACGATCTGGGCCGGTGGCGGGTCAGCCGGCGCGGGTTTCCGTCCGGGTGTCCCGTTCGGCCATGGCGTCGACCAGGTCCGCCCGGGCCCGTGCCACCCGCGACCGGATGGTGCCGACGGGACAGTCGCAGACCTGCGCCGCCTCGGCGTACGACAGGCCGAGGAGCTGGGTGGCGACGAAGGCCTCGCGCCGCTCGGCTGGCAGTTGCCGCAGCAGGGCGTCCAGCACCACGACGTTCTCGAACCGGCCCGCCGACGGCGGGTCGTACCCGTCGATGGTGGTGGCCGGTGGGCGGGCCCGCCGGGACCGGAGGTGGTCGGCGGCGACCCGCCGGGCGATGCCGAACAGCCAGGTCCGCGCCGAGGACCGGGCGGCGAACCGGGGCAGCGCGCGCATCGCCCGCAGGTACGTCTCCTGGACCAGGTCGTCGGTCTCCGCGTCGGCCAGCAGATGGTGCAGGAACCGCCAGGTCGGGCCCTGGGTGGCCCGGACGAACGCAGCCAGCGCCAGCGGGTCGCCCCGCCCGGCGGCCAGCGCCCACGCGGTCACCTGCTCGTCGCCCTCGTCCACCACAGCCGCTCCCTCGTCCGCCACGCCCCACCTCCTACGACGAAGCGTAGTAGGTCGGTTCTCCGGGTCGGCCGGTGGTACGGACGAAGGGGCCCGCCGGTTCACCGGCTCAGGCGTCCGGGCAGCGATCCGACAGGGCGTACCGGACCAGCACCACGTCACCGATCTGGCGGGCCTCGACCACCCGGGCCCGCCGGCCGGGGTGCCACGGGAACGGGCCGTCGCGGACGAAGCGGGGCGCCCGGGGGTCGCCGACGAAGAACGGGGCGACCACCAGGTGCAGCTCGTCGGCGAGCCCGGCGGTGAGGAACTGGGCATGCACCGACCCGCCGCCCTCCACCATCAGCCGGTCCACCCCGCGCCCGGCCAGGTCGGCCAGCGCCCGGGCCGGGTCCAGCGGGTCGCCGGCGTCCACGACGGTGGCCAGCCCGTCCAGCACCTCGCTGGTCTTCGCCACCACCGGCGAGGCGCAGTACACGATCCGGTCCGCGTCGCCGACGGTGAAGAACCGGGCGCTCGGGTCGAGGTCGCCGCGCCCGGTCAGCGTCACCTTCACGGGTGACGGTGGCAGCCCACGGTCCACCCGCGCCTGGCGCAGTCGCTCCGAGCGGATCACCAGCCGCGGGTCGTCGCGGCGGACGGTGCCGGCGCCGACCAGGATCGCGTCGCAGCCGGCCCGGACGGCGTCGACCCGGGCCAGGTCATCGGCGTTGGACAGCAGCAGCCGCTGCCCGGTGGCGTCGTCGATGTACCCGTCGATCGACGTGGCGCAGCTCAGCAGCACGTACGGCCGCCGGCCCGCCGGCACGGCGTCCATCTCAGGTCAGCGACGGCGAGTCGGCGGTGCGGGCGGCCGCCCGGCTCGCCTTCGCCGCCAGGTAGTCGGCGTTGGCGGGGGAGCGGTAGACCCCGGTGGGGACCACCTCCGTCACCGCCACGCCCAGCCCGTCGAGCTGCTCGGCCTTTTCCGGGTTGTTGCTCAGCAGAGTCAGCCGCCGCACCCCCAGCACCGCCAGCATCTGCGCGGCCGCCCGGTAGTCGCGTTCGTCCTCGCCGTGCCCGAGCGCCACGTTCGCCTCGTACGTGTCCAGGCCGGCGTCCTGCAACGCGTAGGCGTCCAGCTTCGGGTACAGGCCGATGCCGCGCCCCTCCTGCCGCAGGTAGAGCAGGAATCCGCCGGCGTCGGCGATGCGCTCCACCGCCTCGCGCAGCTGCGGACCGCAGTCGCAGCGCTGGCTGCCGAAGACGTCCCCGGTCAGGCACTCGCTGTGCGGGCGGACCAGCGGCGCCGGCCCGGCCGGCTGTCGCCGCAGCGCGCCCGCCCAGTCGCCGAGCCCGAACGCCAGGTGCTCCCGCCCGTCCACCAGCCCGTCGAAGGTGAAGACCCGGGCCGTGGTGGCGTACCCGTCGGGCAGGCGGAGGGGGACCGTGACCTGCGTGCGGACCGTGGCGACCGGAAGTGCTCCGTACATGTGTCTCCTCCGTCAGGCGCTGCCGGCCAGCCCGGCAGCGGGTACCGCGGCAGAACCGCCCTGGCCCACCGTACGAGTCGTGGACCGGTACGGAAACCGGGCCGGAAGCCGGCCCAGCAGCAGCACGGCGGCGCCGGGCAGGGCGGCGACGACCACCAGCGCCCCGTACACCAGCGCGGTGGACACCCCCTGGGCGGCGCCCAGGCCGGCCGCCCCGAACGCCCAGGCGGCCACCCCCTCGCGTGGGCCGAACCCGGCCACGTTCGCCGGCAGCCCCATCGCCAGCAGCGCCAGCAGGGTCAGCGGCAGCAGCTGCGCCAGCGGGGCGGTCGCGCCCGCGACCCGGGCCGCCACCAGGAAGGTGCCCAGGTGGCCGAGGACCGCCAGCGCCGAGGCGAGCAGCACCCCCGGCCCGGTCCGGCGGGTCAGCAGGCCGGCGCGGACGTCGGCGGCGGCGGCGCGCAGCGCGCGGGCCCGCCGGGACGGGCCGGAGCGGGGCAGCGCCCGGGCCAGCAGCACCACGCCGAGGGCCACCGCCAGGGCCAGCGCGGTGGCCTCCGGCAGCCAGGGCCGCACCGGCGACGGCAGCGCCAGCAGCAGCGCCGAGGCGAGCGTGACCTGGACGACCTGACCGGCGCTGCGTTCCCAGACCACCGCCCGCACGGCCCGGCCCAGGTCGCCGGCCTCCCGGCCGTGGCGGACCGCCCGGTGCACGTCGCCGAGCACCCCGCCGGGCAGGGTGGCGTTGAGGAAGACCGCCCGGTAGCAGTCCGCCACGGCGGTGCCCAGCGGGAGCCGGACGCCGAGCCCCCCGGCGACCAACCGCCACCGCCAGGCGCAGCAGACGGTGCTGAGCGCCCCGAGCAGCAGCGCCGCGACCACCGCCGGGGTGTCGATGCGGCGCAGCGCGGCCAGCGCCGGGCCGGTGCCCAGCCACCACAGCAGCGCCGCCACCAGCGCGACGCCGCCGAGGTTGCTCACCCAGGCCCACGTCGGACGGACCGGGTTGCCGGGGGTGTCGTGGGCAGCCTGTGGCACGCGGGGCCTCCTGTCGAAGATCTCCCCCTGCTCCACGTACCGGCCGGCCGTCGGGTTCATTCCACCCCGGCGAGCAGGTCGTCGTGGCCCACCGTGACGGTCAGCCGGCCCGCCGCCGCCTCGGCCAGCCGGCGGCGCGCGTACCCGGTGATCCGGGCGGCCAGCTCCGGGCGCTGCTCGACGGCCGCGTCGCACCAGCCGGTGAACCACTCGGTGATCAGCGCGCCCTGCCCGGCGCCCAGCCGCCACGGGCTGGACCGGACCGTCACGGGAACCCCGTGCCGCCGGAACGCGGCGACGGTGGCCGCGGCGGCGTCCGGCCCGAGCAGCCGCCGGCCGTCGACGGTACGGCGTTGGTGCGCGTCGAACGCGGCGGCGACGTCCGCGTCCAGTTCGTCCGGTGGGTCGAGCCGCACCCGGCCGATGACGGAGAGCGTGAACAGGGTCGGGCGGCCCGCCCCGACGCAGGCCGTCACGATCGCCTCGATCTCCTCGGCGGTCAGCATGTCCAGCAGCGCCGAGGCGGTGACCAGGTCGGCGCCGGCCAGGTCGGCGGCGGTGAGCCGGGTGATGTCCGTGCGCCGGGTCTCGATGCGCACCGGGCTGCCGTCGGCGGCGCGTGGCGGGGCGGCGAGGGCCCGGTCGAGCAGCCCGGGGTCCCGGTCGTAGAGGACCCAGTGCTGCGGGCCGGGCAGCCGGGGAGCCAGCCAGCGTGCCATGGAGCCGGTGCCACTGCCCAGGTCGTGTACCACCAGCGGCCGGTCGGCGGCCAGCCGGGCGCGGACCCGGTCGACCAGGTCGTCGGCGCGGGCGGCGGCGTCGGCGGGCTCGCGCAGCGCGAGCCAGTCGGCGAAGGGGTCGCTGACGTGCGTGGTCATATCCTCACTCCGTTCAGGACGTGGGCGATCGCGGCGGCGGTGTCCGGCCAGCCGGCCAGGCCGTCCCGGCGGGCCAGGGCCGCCCGCCGCAGCCGGTGCCGCAGCGGCGCCCCGGTGAGCCAGCGCCGCAGCGCGCCGGCCAGCGCGGCCGGGTCGTCGGCGGGCACCAGCAGGCCGGGCGGCTCGCCGTCCGGGGCCCGGCCCAGCGCCTCGGGCACCCCGCCCACCCGGGTCGCGAGCACCGGCAGGCCGCGGGCCAGGGCCTCGGTCACCACCATCCCGTACGTCTCGGCGTGCGAGGCGAGCACCAGCAGGTCGGCGGCGGCGTACGCGGCGTCGAGGTCCGCCCCGGTGCGCGCGCCGGTCAGCCGTACCCGCCCGGCCAACCCCCGCTGGTCCACCACCCGGCGCAGCCCGGCGACGAAGTCGGGATCGCGGGTGAGCGCGCCCACGCAGTCCAGCGTCCAGGGCAGGTCGGCGACCTCGGCCAGGGCGCGGACCAGCACGTCGTGTCCCTTGTGCGCGGTGACCGCCGCGACGCAGAGCAGCGCCGTGCCGGCGCCCGTGCCGGCGCCCGTGCCGGTCGCCGGGGGCGCCCGGTCCACCCCGGGGGCGGCCACGTGCACCCGGTCGGCGGGCAGCGGGTACCGGTCGAGCAGGCGGCGGCGGGTCCACCCGCTGGTGGTGACCACCGCGGCGGCGCAGGCCAGCGCGGCGGCCTCGGTGCCGTCCTCCAGCGGCATGTGCACCAGCACGACCAGCCGCAGCCGCCGGGCGTGCGGGGCCAGCACCTCCGGCACGGCCGAGGCGACCAGCCCGTCCAGCAGCACCACCGTGCCGTCGGGCAGCGCCGCGAGCACCCCGGCCAGGCGGGTCCGCGCCGGCGGCTCGGGGCGCGGCCACCGCCCGGGTACGCCGTGCTCGCGCACCGCCCACCCCCGCTCGGCGAGGCCCCGGCAGACCCGGCGGTCGTAGGTGTTGCCGCCGCTGGGGGTCGCCGGGTCGTCGATGTCGCCGGGGAGGACGACGTGCACCACGGGCACCGGCTACAGCGACCGCTCGTAGCTGGCCCAGGCGATGTGCGACTCGTGCAACGTCACCGTGATCCCGGCCAGCTCGCGGGCCCCCGCGCCGAGCCCACCGGCGTGCGCCCGCTCGGCCAGCCGGTCCGCGACCGTGCGGCAGAGCACCTCGGTGGTGGTGTTCACCCCGGCGAAGGCCGGCTCGTCATCCAGGTTGCGGTAGGTCAGCTCGGCGAGGACGGCCCGCAGCTCCTCGGTGGCCCGGCCGATGTCCACCACGATGCCGTCCGCGTCCAGCTCGGCGCGGCGGAAGGTCGCGTCCACCACGAACGTCGCCCCGTGCAGCCGCTGCGCGGGCCCGAAGACCTCGCCCCGGAAGCTGTGGGCGACCATCATGTGGTCCCGTACGGTCACGCTGAACACGGCGTCACTCCCCGTCGTAGGTGATGAGGTGGCACAGCGCGGGGAGGTTCCCCGCGGCCAGTCGGTCGAGCACGTCGGGCAGGTCCGCGAAGCGCGACCGGCCGGTGAGCAGCGCGTCGAAGACCGGGTCGGCGAGCAGCTCCAGGGCCAGCGCCATCCGGTCGGCGTAGCTTCGCCGTGCCGCCCGGGCCGGCGAGACCGTGCCGACCTGGCTGCTGCGGATGGTCAACCGGCCGGAGTGGAACGACCCGCCCAGCGACAGTTGCACCGGCCGGTCGCCGTACCAGCTCAGCTCGACCACCGTGCCCTCCGGGGCGAGCAGGTCGATGGCGCGCTGCAACCCGGGGCCGGTCGCGCTGGCGTGCACCACCAGGTCCCGCCCGTCGGCCGCGTCGTCGGGCGACGCGAACCCGACGCCCAGCGCCGCGGCCACCGCCGCCCGCGCCGGGTCGGTGTCCACCAGCTCGACGCGTACCCCGGGGAAGCGGGCGAGCAGCGCCGCGACGGCGCAGCCCACCATGCCGGCGCCCACCACGCTGACCCGGTCGCCGACCAGCGGCGCGGCGTCCCAGAGCGCGTTCACCGCCGTCTCCACCGTGCCGGCCAGCACCGCCCGGGCCGCCGGCACGCCGTCGGGCACCGGCGTCACGGCCGAGGCCGGCACGACGTACGCGCTCTGGTGCGGGTGCAGGCAGAAGACGGTACGCCCACGCAGCCACGCCGGACCGGCCTCGACCACGCCGACGCTGAGGTAGCCGTACTTGACCGGGGCGGGGAAGTCGCCCTCCTGGAACGGGGCGCGCATCGCCGCGTACTGGTCGGCCGGCACGCCGCCGGTGAAGACCAGCGTCTCGGTGCCCCGGCTGACCCCCGAGTACAGCGCGCGTACCAGGACCTCGTCGGGGCCCGGCTCCGGTAGCGTCACCGGGCGGATCTCACCCACGCCGGGGGAGCGGAGCCAGAAGGCGTGGGCGTCGCGGATCACGCGGATGTTCTCCTCATCTGGCCGCCGGACCGAACCGAACGGCCACCCGCTCCGTGTTTCCTGTCGAGGCCGTCGATCATAAACACGGAGGCAGGGTGTCCAAGGTTCGAACCGGTCCGGTGATCGGCCTGACCGCCCAGATCGTCCTGCTCGCCGGGCTGGCCGCGACCGTCGGGCTCGACGTCGCCGGCTGGCTGGCCGGCGTCGCGTACGGCATCGGGCTCTGCGGGGCGCTCGACCGTGGCCTGCGCCGGCGCGGCGCGGACCGGTTGGGCCCGGCGGACCGGGTGACGCTGACCCGGGCGGTGCTCGTCGGCGGGGTGACCGCCCTGGTGGTGGACGCCATCGACGCGGCGGCGCCGCTGGCCGTGCTGGTGCCGATGGCCGTGGTGGCGCTCGCCCTGGACGCCGTCGACGGCTGGGTGGCCCGGCGCACCGGCACCGCCAGCGCGCTCGGCGCCCGCTTCGACATGGAGGTCGACGCCTTCCTCATCCTGGTGCTCAGCGTCCACGTGGCGCCGTCCACCGGCGGCTGGGTGCTCGCCATCGGCGCGATGCGGTACGCCTTCGTCGCGGCGAGCTGGGTGCTGCCCTGGATGCGCGGGACACTGCCGGCGCGGTACTGGCGCAAGGTGGTGGCCGCGGCCCAGGGGGTGCTGCTGCTGGTCGCCACGGCGGAGGTGCTGCCCGCGCCGGCCACCGCCGTCGTGCTGGCGGCCTCGCTGGCGCTGCTGGTCGAGTCGTTCGGCCACGACGTCGGCTGGCTCTGGTGGCATCGCCGGTTCCGGACCGCCCCCGTGCGCCGTCCGACGCCGGCTCTCCGGCCGGTGCCGGAGACCATCGCCGAGCGCCCGCTCGCCGCGCATCAGCCCGTCTGAGCCGCACCGATAGCCCGGCCGGACAGCCGGGGTAGCCCAGGGAAGGGACATCGCAGTGTCAGTGCTGTCGCGCCTGCGCCGCCGGGCCACGGTGGACGGACCGGCCCGCCCGGCCGATCCGATCCCGCAGCCTCGCCGCGGCGGGCCCGTCGGGCCGGCCCTCGACCCGCCCGCTGGCCCTCCCGCCGCGGCGGATCCCGTCGAGGCCGCGTCCGCGCCGGCCCCCGATCTCCCCGCCGGGGCGGAGGAACCCGACGCTCCGATCGCGCCAGACTCGGCCGGTGCGGCGGCGGATGACGCCGTCGCCGGTGGACGGGGACGGGTGCGTACCGTCGCGGCGCGGGTGACCACCGTGGCGGCCGGCCTGCTCGTGTTCGCCGTGCTGGTGGCGCCGAACCGGCTCGACCAGCTCGGCCCCGCCGCGTTCCTGCGCATCCCGGTCGAGGGGCTGGTCGCCGCCGCGCTGCTGCTGGTGCTGCGCGGCGCGGCCCGGCGGGCGCTGGCGGTGCTGTGCGGCGTCGCGCTCGGGCTGCTTGCCGTCGTCAAGCTGCTCGACATGGGCATGTCCGCCAGCCTCGCCCGCCCCTTCGACCTGGTCCTCGACTGGGTGCTGCTGGACGACGCGTACGGCTTCGTCCGCGACTCCGTCGGCCGGGCCGGCGCGGTCGGCGCGATCGTGGCGCTGGTCGCCGCGGTCGGTGCGCTGCTGGTGCTGACCACCCGGTCGGTGCTCCGGCTGAGCCGGCTGGTGGCCCGGCACGACCGGCGGGCGGTCCGGGTGCTGGCGGGGTGCGCCGCGGTCTGGGTCGCCGGCGCGACGATCGGCGTGCCGGTCGCCGACTCGGGGACGTCCCGGCTGGTCGGCCAGCATGTCGGTCAGCTCGGTGCCGGGCTGCGGGACCGGGAGGCCTTCGCCGCCGAGGCCGCCGCCGACTCCTTCCGCGACACCCCGGGCGATGAGTTGCTCACCGCCCTGCGCGGCAAGGACGTGATCGTCGCGTTCGTGGAGAGCTACGGCCGGGACGCGGTGCAGGACCCGGAGTTCGCCCCGCAGGTCGGCGCGGTGCTCGACGGCGGTACGCGCCGGCTCGCCGAGCGAGGCTTTTACGCTCGCAGCGGTTTCCTCACCTCACCCACCGCCGGCGGGGGGAGTTGGCTGGCGCACGACACGCTGCTGTCCGGGCTCTGGGTGGACAACCAGCAACGCCACCTCAGCCTGCTGGCCGGCGACCGGCTCACCCTCAACGGCGCGTTCCGGCGGGGCGGCTGGCAGACGGTGGGGGTGATGCCGGCGGCCACCCAGCCCTGGCCGGAGAAGAGCTTCTTCGGCTTCGACCGCTACCACGACGCGGCCGGGCTCGACTACCGCGGCCCGAAGTTCAACTACGCGCCCATGCCCGACCAGTACACGCTGGCCACCTTCCAGCGGCGGGAGCGGGCCACCCCGGGGCACGCGCCGATCATGGCGGAGATCCCGCTGATCTCCAGCCACTCACCCTGGGCGGCGATCCCCCGGATGCTTGACTGGGACCACGTCGGCGACGGGTCGATCTACCGCCGACCGACCTCGGTGGCCGTCAACCCGAAGGACGTGGTGGGGCGCAGCGCCACGGAGGTCCGCACCGGCTACCGGCGCTCCATCGAGTACTCGCTGAACAGCCTGATCTCCTACGTGGAGACGTACGGCGACGACGGCCTGGTGCTGGTCTTCCTCGGCGACCACCAGCCCGCGCCGGTGGTGACCGGGGAGAACGCCGGCCGGGACGTGCCGATCACCATCGTGGCCCACGATCCCGCCGTGCTGGCCCGGGTGGCCGCCTGGGGCTGGGACGAGGGGCTGCGGCCGGGCCCGAGCGCGCCGGTCTGGCGGATGGACACCTTCCGGGACCGGTTCCTGCGCACCTTCGGCCCGCAGCCGCCGGCCAGGGCGGCCGCCCCGCCGTCGCCCCGCTGAGCCAGGGGCTCAGGTGTTCGGCAGCCCGAGCGCCTCGTCGACCCGGCCCAACACGGCCGCGTCGTCCACCCCGACCCCGCGCAGCAGGTCGATGGCGGTGGCCCGGATCTGGCCCACGATCATGATCAGTGGCAGCGGCGGGTCGGCCCGGAGCATCCGGGCGGCGAGGCGTACCGCCTCCAGGGCGGCGTGGTCGGCGCGTTCCGCGTGCCGGTCCGCGTCGGAGTGTCCACCGAGGTCGGTGGAGAGGGCATCGGCGGCGGCGCGCACCGCCTCGCCGAGCGCCCGGATCGCCTCGCCCAGCTCCGGCGGGGCCGGCGTGCCGAGCCGGGTCAGCGTCACGCCGTTGCGGGCCAGCACCCGGATGTTGCGTACCGCGTAGTCGAGCTGGTGGCAGGTGGCCTCGACCTCCGCCACCTGGTCGAGGTGGCGGCGCTTGCGGACCCGCAGCCGCAGCGACTCGCTGCAGGCCTGCACGGCGATGCGGAAGCGGTCCACGCAGCCGTCCACCTCGCGGGCCCGGTCCAGCGCCGCGCGGGCGGCCTCCTCGTCGGCGCCCGCCAGGGCCCGGTCGATCCGGTCGAGCAGGTCGGCCAGGTCGCCGTAGGTGCGCCGGGCCTCGGCGACGAGCGGGCCGAGCGGGTCCCGGGCCACCATGAGCTGGCTGGCGGCCAGCGCCACCGCGCCGCCGATCAGCGCATCGACGAACCGGAACGGCACCAGCCCGCCGCCCTGCGGCGCGGCCACCGCGACCAGGTAGAGGGCGGAGACGGCGGCCTGGACAGTGAGCGTGCTGCTCGCTCCGATGGTGAGCATGAGGCCGATGGTCAGCAGCAGCACGAGAAAGACGGTGCCGGTGCCCGGGCCGAGCGACTGCACGGCCAGGTCGGCGGCGAGCACTCCGGCGGCCACCCCGAGCACCATCTCGACGGTCTGCCGCAGCCGCTGCCCGCGCGCCTCGCCGAGCACGATCAGCGCGGCGCTCGGCGCGAAGAACGGATCCGGGTGGCCGATCAGCCGGGCCGCGACGATCCACGCGACGGTGGCCGCCGCGGCCGCCTCCACCGCCGGCCGCCAGCCCTGCCGCAGCCGGCCGACGGCGGACCCCGCCCATTTCCGGACCATGCCCGCCATCGCGACTCCTCCGGCCGTACGCCGGATCTTGGCGTCCGGTCAGGATGTCGGCACTACCCGCGAGGCCACGTCCGGCAAACGTGGACGGCGGGTGGCGGGCACCACCAGCGGCGTGCCGGTCTCCGGGTCCTCGACGATCCGGCACGGCAATCCGAACACCTCCTGGACCAGTTCGGCGGTGACCACCTCGCGCGGGTCGCCCTCGGCGACCACCCGGCCGTCGCGCATGGCGATCAGGTGGGTGGCGTAGCGGGCGGCGTGGTGCAGGTCGTGCAGGACCGCCACCAGCGTCCGGCCCTGCTCCTCGTGCAGCCGGGCGCACAGGTCCAGCACCTCGATCTGGTGGGCGACGTCCAACCAGGTGGTCGGCTCGTCCAGCAGCAGCAGCGGCGTCTGCTGGGCCAGCGCCATGGCGATCCAGACCCGCTGCCGCTGCCCGCCGGAGAGCTCGTCGACCGGCCGGTCGGCCAGCTCGGCGACGCCGGTGGCGGCCATCGACTCGGCGACCACCCGTTCGTCCTCCCGGGACCACTGCCGCAGCAGCCCCTGGTGCGGGTACCGGCCGCGGGCGACCAGGTCGGCCACCGTGATGCCGTCCGGCGCCACCGACGACTGCGGCAGCAGGCCGAGGGTACGGGCCACCGCCCGGGACGGCAGCGCGTGGATGTCCCGACCGTCGAGCAGCACCGTCCCGGCGCGCGGCCGCAGCGTCCGGGCCAGGGCCCGCAGCAGCGTCGACTTGCCGCAGGCGTTCGGCCCGATCACCACGGTGAACGACCCGTCCGGTACGGCCACCGACAGCCCCTCCGCGACGATCCGCCGCTCGTACGCCAGGGTCAGCCCGACCCCGTCCAGGCGTGGGTTTCCCGACACGTGACCTCCTTCAGCTCCGTCCGGCCCGCCGCGCGGCGAGCAACCACACCAGGTACGTCCCGCCGAGCACGCCGGTCACCACGCCCACCGGCAGTTGCTGGCCGGCGAGGGCGCGCTGTGCCACCAGGTCCGCCCCGACCAGCAGCACCGCACCGGTGAGCGCCGAGGCCACCAGGTTCGGCCCCGGCGCGCGGGTGAGCCGGCGGGCCAGGTGCGGGGCGGTGAGCGCCACGAAGGAGACCGGCCCGGCGGCGGCCGCCGCGACGGAGGCGAGCAGCACCGCCGCGCCGAGCAGCACCTGCCGGACCCGGGTCACCGGCACGCCCAGCGCGGTCGCGGTCTCGTCGCCCAGCTCCACCATGGCCATTGCCCGCCCGCCGGCGAGCACCACCGGGGCGAGCGCCGCGAGGACGCCGAGCAGTGGCACCGCCTGCGACCAGCCGCGCCCGTCCAGGCTGCCGGTGAGCCAGAGCACCGCCCGGGCGGCGTCCATCAGCGGCGCCCGGGTGAGCAGCCAGCCGTTGACGCCGGTGAGGATCGCCGTGACGCCGATGCCGACCAGCACGAGGCGGTGACCGGCCAGGCCCCGGGTGCCGGCGACGGCCCGGATGAGCAGGCCGGTGCAGAGCCCCCCGGCCAGCGCCGCGCCGGACAACGCGAGGCTGCTGCCGCCGAGCACCACGACGATCAGCCCGCCGGTCGCCGCTCCCTGGGTGATGCCGAGCACGTCGGGGCTGCCCAGCGGATTGCGCAACAGCGTCTGGACCACCGCGCCGGACAGCGCCAGGGCGGCCCCGACGCCCAGCGCGGTGACCAGCCGGGGCAGGCGCAGCTCGCCGACGATGAACTCCTCGGCCGCGGTGCCGCCCCCGGCCAGCGTGCGCAGCACGTCGGCCGGGCTCATCGGGTAGTCGCCGCCGCCCACGGCGAGCACGCCGAGGCCGACGGCGAGCAGCACCGCGGTGGCGACGACCACCAGCGATCGGGGACGCCAGCGCAGCGACCGGCCACCGGGGGTGCGGAGCACGGTCATCGCCGGGCCACCAGACGCAGGAAGAGCGGGCCGCCGAGCACGGCGGTGACCAGGCCGACCTGGAGTTCGCCGGGACGGCCCAACACCCGACCCAGCACGTCGGCGCCGAGCAGCAGGACGGGCGCGTACAGCGCGCAGGCGGGCAGCAGCCAGCGCAGGTCCGGCCCGGTCAGCACGCGGACCAGGTGCGGCACGAGCAGCCCGACGAAGACGATCGGCCCGCAGGCGGCGGTGGCCGCGCCGCAGAGCAGCGTGACCGCTGCGATCGCGCCGCCGCGTACCAGGGCCGGCCGGGCGCCGAGCGCCCGCGCGGTGTCGTCGCCCAGGGCCAGCGCGTTCAGCGACCGCGCGCCAGCCAGGGCGACCAGCAGGCCGGCCAGCACGAAGGGCGCCACGGTACGCAGGGTGGCGAACTCGGCGTTGGCCAGCGAGCCGACCGTCCAGAACCGCAGCCGGTCCAGCGAGGCGGAGTCGAGCAGCATGACCGCGCTGACGTAGGAGTAGAGAACGGCGTTGAGCGCCGCCCCGGCCAGCGCGAGGCGGTCCGGGGTGGCCCGCCGGCCGCCGCCGACGGCGTACACCCCGACGGTGACGGTGGCGGCGCCGAGCAGGGCGAACCAGATCCAGCCGCCGGCGGTGCCGACGCCGAGCAGGGCGGTGGCGGAGGCGACCGCGGCCGCCGCGCCGGCGTTGATGCCGAGCAGTCCCGGGTCGGCCAGGGGGTTGCGGGTGAGCGTCTGCATCAGCGCCCCGGCCACCCCGAGCGCCGCGCCGGCGACCAGGCCGAGCAGCGTGCGGGGCAGGCGCATCCGGTGCACCACCGCGTGTTCGGGGGAGGCGGCGGAGACCAGGCCGTGCCAGACCTCGGTGGGGGAGAGCGGTCGGGCGCCGACGGCGATGCTCAGCACCGCGACGACGAGCAGGAGCAGCAGCCCGGCGGCGAGCGCCGCAGCCGGGCCGGCGCGGCGGGTGGGTGGCGCCGGCGCCGGGGCGGCGGCGAGCGTGGTGACGGACAGGGTCGGCTCCGGGGGGAAACGGCATGGCACCGGTTGACTTCGAGTTAGGTTAGGTTAACCTAACCCCGCCATCGCGGATCATCGCGGTCCGGTCCTGATCGAAAGACGTCATCATGCCTGCTTCCATGTCCGCCCGCGGACTCTCCCGCCGGGGCCTGCTCGCCGCTGGCGGCGCCACCCTCGCGACCCTCCTCGTCGGCTGCGGCCAGGCCGACAAGCCCGGCTCCACCAGTGCCAAGGGCTCGACCGGCCCCTGGTCCTTCACTGACGACCGCAAAAAGAAGATCGAGCTGGCGAGCCGCCCGACCCGGGTCGTCGCCTTCACCGGGGTCGCCGCCGCGCTGGTCGATTTCGGACTCGACTCGCAGATCGTCGGCGTGTTCGGCGAGACCACCCGCAGCGACGGCTCGGTCGACCCGCAGGCCGGTGGCCTCGACGTCGACCGGGTCACCGTGCTCGGCAACGTCTGGGGCGAGTTCAACGTCGAGAAGTACGCGGGACTGCGCCCCGAACTGCTGGTCACCCACATGTACGACCCCGGCGCCTTCTGGTACGTGCCGGACGAGAGCCGCGACAAGATCCTCGGCCTGGCGCCCAGCGCCACCGTCACCACCGCCCGGGTGCCGATGACCCGGCCCATCGAGCGGTACGCGGAACTCGCCCGCTCCCTCGGCGCCGACCTGAGCGCGAAGAAGGTCACCGACGCCAAGGCGCGCTTCGAGGCCGCCGCCGAGTCGGTCCGCCAGGCGGTCAAGGCCAACCCCGGCATCCGGGTGCTCGCCGCCTCCGGCAGCCCCGACCTGTTCTACGTCTCCAACCCGAAGGTCAGCACCGACCTGATGTACTTCGCCGAGCTGGGCGTCGACATCGTGGTGCCGAACAAGCTCGCCACCGGCGACTACTTCGAGAGCCTGAGCTGGGAGAACGCCGGCAAGTTCCCCGCCGACCTGATCCTGCTCGACAACCGGTCCACCGCGTTGCAGCCCAAGGACCTCGCGGCCAAGCCCACCTGGCAGCAGCTGCCCGCCGTCCGCGCCAATCAGGTCACCCCGTGGGACGCGGTGCCCCGCTTCTCGTACGCGGGCGCGGCGCCGCTGCTAAAGAACCTCGCCACCGCCATCCGGTCGGCCAAGCGGGTCGGCTGACGCCGTGACGACCGGCACCGCGACCCCCGTCGCCCTGCGCTACCGCTTCTACCAGGCCCAGGTCCGGCACACCCGGCGTATCGGCGCCTCGCTGATCCGGGTCACCCTGACCGGCGAGGAGCTGGCCGCGTTCGCCGGCGGCGGCCGGGACCAGAGCGTCTCGCTCTTCCTGCCCCACCCGGGCCAGCCGGAGCCGGTGGTTCCGCTCGACGCCGGGGACGACTGGTACCCGCGCTGGCGCGCCACCGACCCGGCCGTCCGCGCGGTGATGCGCTCCTACACCATCAGCGCGCAGCGGCCGGAGGCGTCCGAGGTGGACGTCGACTTCGTCCACCACGGCGACAGCGGCCCGGCCACCCGGTGGGCGGGACAGGCCCGGCCGGGGGACCGGATCGTCCTGCTCGGACCCGCCGAGCGGGACAACCGCAGCGTCTGCTTCCGGCCCCCGCCCGGCACCGACCACGTCCTGCTCGCCGCCGACGAGACGGCGCTGCCGGCCGCCGCCGGCATCCTGGCCTGGCTGCCAGCCGGCGCCACCGTCCGGGCGTGGATCGAGGTGCCGAACGCCGCCGACGTGCGCGAACTGCCCACCGTGGCGAACGCGGAGGTGCGCTGGCTGGTCCGGGGCACCACCCCGCCCGGCAGCGGCCTGCTGGTCGAGGCGATCCGCGCCGCGCGGCTGCCGGCCGGCGTCCCGTACGCGTGGATCGCCGGCGAGTCCTCGACGGTCCGGGCGGTCCGCCGGCACCTGGTCACCGACCGCGGCCTGGACCGGCGGCGGGTGACCTTCGCCGGCTACTGGCGGCGCGGCGCCTCCGAGGAGCAGTTGCGCGCGGAGGCGGACGCCTGACCGGCCCGGCTGTCCGCGGCCGCGGCGCCGGGCGGCGGCTACCCCTCGGTGCGGACGACATCGCTCCCCGGCGGGGCGACCGAGGTCCCGCGCCCCGCCGGGCCGCATGCCGTCAGTCGTCGAGGACGGCCAGGTCGAGCCGGCGCAGGCGGTCGGTGTCGGAGAGCACGTCGACGGCGACGATCCGGCCGTCGGTGACGGTGAAGCCCATGACCGAGATCGGCCGGCCCTGCGCCGCGACCACGGCGCCGGCGGCCCCGTTGACCAGCGCCGGCCGCATGAACGGGTAGAGCCGTCCGAAGGTGACCGCCTGCCCGGCGACCGTCGGCGCGCCGGTGAGCACGACCGTGTGGCGGCTGCCCGGGCCGCCGTCGGAACGCAGCACGACGTCGGGGTGCAGCACGGCGACGAGCGCGTCGAAGTCGCCGTCGCGGGCGGCGGCGAAGAACGCCTCGACGACCGCCCGCTGCCGGGCGAGGTCCGGGTCGGGCACGGGGGCCTGCCCGCGTACCCGCCGCCGGGCGCGGCTGGCCAGTTGCCGGGCCGCGGCCGGGGACCGGTCAACCATCGGGGCGATCTCCTCGAACGGCACAGCGAACATGTCGTGCAGGACGAACGCGAGCCGCTCGGCCGGCGTCAGCGTCTCCAGCACCACCAGCAGCGCCAGCCCGACCGAGTCGGCCAGCACGGCGGCGTGTTCGGGGTCATTCCCGGGCTCGCGGCTGATCATCGGCTCGGGCAGCCGTACGTCGAGCGGTTCCTCGCGGCGCCGCTCCCGCGAGCGGAGCGCGTTCAGGCAGACCCGGGCGACCACGGTGGTCAGCCAGCCGCCGATGTTCTCCACGGCACCGGTGTCGGCCCGGCTGACCCGTAGCCAGGCGTCCTGGACGGCGTCGTCGGCCTCGCTCACCGAGCCCAGCATCCGGTATGCCACCGCCCGGAGCCGGGTCCGGTGCTCCTCGAACCGCTGCGTCAACCACTCGTGCTCGTCGACCGCTGTCACGTCGCCCCCTCGTCGCGTCTCACAGCAGTAGACACAGCGGAGCCGGCCGATGTGACGGCGGGTCGGTGAGTGGGTGCGGAGGTATCCCGCCCGGGAGCGGGCGAGCGGACCCGGGCGGCGGCGCCGCCCGGGAAGCGTCAGGCGGCCTCGGCGGCCGTCCGGGAGCGGCGGTGGGCCAGGGCCGTCAGGTCGCCCTGCGACTCCTCCCGCCGGTCGTCGCGAACCGGGTCGGCGACCTCCTCGGGGGCGTCGCCGGACAGTGCCAGCGCCCGCTGGGCCTGGCGGGCGGCGTCGCACGGCCACTCCTGCTGGCCGCAGAGCAGGTTGTCGCAGTGTCCGGTCTCGTCCGGCTGGTGCGCGTCCGCCACGCCGGCGGCGAGCCGCCACAGGAGCGGATCTGTCACCCCGGCGGGCGCGGTGCCCCGGTCGCGCGGCTCTGGGCGGTCGGTCTCGGACACGGTCTCCCCCTCTGTCGGTACCGGGGGACAATCTCCACCTCCCGCGTCCGGTAAACCCCTCGTGGAGTGGTCAACGCCACGTTGACTGATTGCCCTGCGCCGGTCCTGGGCACCAGCACCGGATGACGACTCGACGGGTGACCCCGGAAAGCCTCGGCGCCTGGCTGGTCAAGGGCAACGCGGACGCGGTCGACCTGGCGTCCCGCTTCGCCGCCGACCTCCGGGTGCGGAAGCTGGTGCGTCCGCCCCGGCTACCGCGCACCCCGGCCTGAGCCGGCCCCCGCACACAGCCGCCCGGTTCCGGAGGTTTGCCGGGTGTGGTCCCGGGCATCCGGGGCCACACGGACGTCGACGGAGGTGGTTGACATGGTGAACAGACCCGGCCGCGGGGCGTCGGCGACCGCCGCGTCTCCCGTCCGTCGCGCCGCGCAGGCGGTCGGCGCGGCCTTCCTGCTGATCGGGGTGCTGGGCTTCATCCCCGGCATCACCACGAACTACGACCAGATGATGTTCGCCGGGCACGAGTCCTATGCGAAGCTGCTCGGGCTCTTCCAGGTGTCGGTCCTGCACAACCTGGTGCACCTGGCGCTCGGCGTCGCCGGGCTCGCCCTGGCGCGTACCGTGTCCGGCGCGCGGACGTACCTGGTCGCCGGTGGCGCGATCTACCTGGTGCTCTGGCTCTACGGCCTGGTGGTCGACCACGAGAGCGGCGCGAACTTCGTCCCGCTCAACAACGCGGACAACTGGCTGCACCTGTTCCTCGGCGTCGGCATGATCGCCCTCGGGCTGGCGCTGACCCGCCGCCCCGGCGGCGCCCGACGCTGACCCTGATCCGACGACGCCGCGCTCCCGCGAGGGGCGCGGCGTCGTCGTCCGTGTGACCGACGCCCCTGCGGCCTTGCCTATGCAACTCGTTGCATAGCAGGATGCCCGCATGGCCCTCGAGCACGCGATCCTGGTCTCCCTGCTGGAGCAGCCGGCCTCCGGCTACGAGCTGGCCCGCCGCTTCGACCGCTCGATCGGCCGGTTCTGGACCGCCACCCACCAGCAGATCTACCGGGTGCTCAAGCGGATGGAGACCGACGGCTGGGTCACCGCCGAGGAGGTCGGCCAGGACGGCCGCCCCGACAAGCGGTGCTGGTCGGCCACGGCCGCCGGGCAGAGCGCGCTCGCCGAGTGGCTGCGCGCGCCCGTGCAGCCCGAGGCGGTCCGGCACGAGCTGGCCGTCAAGATCCGCGGTGCCGCCTTCGCCGACCCGGCGGGCCGGGCCGACCTGGTCGCCGAGGTCGAGCGCTACCGCGCCGACCACGAGGCGGTCCTCGCCAGCTACCTGGCCGGCGAGCGCCGCGACTTCCCGGCGCCCGACCCCGGCGACGCCCGCAACGCACTCCAGCACGTCGTGCTGCGCGGCGGCATCGCGTACGAGCGGATGGTGCTGGCCTGGCTCGACGACGTCCTCGCCACCCTGCGCGACCTCGCCCGCTGACCCCCACCCTCCGGAAAGGACCCCCATGGCCGACCCGTTGCTCAACCCGCGCACCTACGACCCCGCCCACCTCGACTCCGAGTCCCGCCGGCTGCTGCGCGCCACCGTCGACTTCTTCGAGCAGCGCGGCAAGAAGGTCCTGGTCGACAGCTACAACGACCACACCTGGTACGGCGACTTTCTCGACTTCGCCGCCAAGTCCGGTCTCTTCGCGGCGTTCTGCACCCCGGCCGCCGACGGTGCCGGCGACCCGGCCAAGCGCTGGGACACCGCCCGCAACGCCGCGCTCAGCGAGGTGCTCGGCTTCTACGGCCTCGGCTACTGGTACACCTGGCAGGTCACCGTCCTGGGCCTCGGCCCGGTCTGGCAGAGCGACAACGCCGCCGCCCGGGCCCGCGCCGCCACCCTGCTCGACGGCGGTCACGTGATGGCGTTCGGCCTCTCCGAGCGCAGCCACGGCGCCGACATCTACTCCACCGACATGCTGCTCACCCCGGACGGCAAGGGCGGCTTCCGGGCCACCGGCGGCAAGTACTACATCGGCAACGGCAACGTCGCCGGTCTGGTCTCGGTCTTCGGCCGCCGCGCCGACGTCGACGGCCCCGACGGGTACGTCTTCTTCGCCGCCGACAGCCGGCACCCCGCGTACCACCTGGTGCGCAACGTGGTGAACGCGCAGATGTACGTCAGCGAGTTCCGGCTGGAGGACTACCCGGTGCGCGCCGAGGACGTCCTGCACACCGGGAAGGCCGCCTTCGACGCCGCCCTCAACACCGTCAACGTCGGCAAGTTCAACCTCTGCACCGCCTCGATCGGCATCTGCGAGCACGCCATGTACGAGGCGGTCACCCACGCCCACAACCGGGTGCTCTACGGCCGGCGGGTGACCGACTTCCCGCACGTACGCCGGGAGCTGACCGACGCGTACGCCCGGCTGGTGGCGATGAAGCTGTTCAGCGACCGAGCGGTGGACTACTTCCGCTCGGCCGGCCCGGACGACCGCCGCTACCTGCTGTTCAACCCGATGACCAAGATGAAGGTGACCACCGAGGGCGAGAAGGTCGTCGACCTGCTCTGGGACGTCATCGCCGCCAAGGGCTTCGAGGCGGACACCTACTTCGACAAGGCCGCGCGGGACATCCGGGGCCTGCCGAAGCTCGAAGGCACCGTGCACGTCAACCTGGCCCTGATCCTGAAGTTCATGGCCAGCTACCTGTTCCGGCCGGCCGAGTTCCCGCCGGTGCCGACCCGGCACGACCCGGCCGACGACGAGTTCCTGTTCCGGCAGGGCCCGGCCCGGGGGCTGGGCGCGATCCGCTTCCACGACTGGCGGGCCGCGTACGACGCGCACGCCGGCGTGCCGAACGTGGCCCGGTTCCGGGAGCAGGCCGACGGGCTCTGCGCGCTGCTGGCCGCCCACGCGCCGAGCGAGGAGCAGCAGCGCGACCTGGACTTCCTGCTCGCCCTCGGCCAGCTGTTCGCGCTGGTCGTCTACGGCCAGCTCATCCTGGAGCAGGCCGCGCTGACCGGCCTGGACACCGATCTGCTGGACGAGATCTTCGACATCCTGGTCCGCGACTTCTCCGGCCACGCCACCGAACTGCACGGCAAGGCGGCCACCACCGACGCGCAAGCTGCGTGGGCGCTGACCCAGGTCCGCCGACCGGTCGCTGACCCGCAGCGCACCGCCCGGGTCTGGTCCCAGGTGGAGGCCCTCTCCGGCGCCTACGAGATGAACCCCTGACGGACCGTCCGGCCGGCGGTTACCCGGAATGCGGCGTGTCGCGGTGTCGGAGCTCTCGGACACCGCGACACGCCGCAATCGGCGTCGATCACGCCTCGGTCATCGCCCCCACCGGCCCCGACGGGCGGTCGGGCACGGTCGGCCGTTCGGTGGCCTCGCGACGGGCCCAGGTGGTGGTGAGCAGGACCAGCGCCGCGATGTAGGTGACCATCACCGCCAGCCGGCGCCCGGGCAGCTCCGCCCCGGCCGCGCCGAGCCCGATCAGCGCGTCGGAGACGAGGAAGAGCGCCCCGCCGGCCGCCGCCCGGCGGGACACCCCCACCGAGGCGGCGGCCATCAGGCTCAACGCCAGGCTATAGCCGAGCACCGGCAGCCGCAGGTCGCCCAGCCGCTCCCAGAGCAGCGCATTCGCGCCCGCCCAGACCGCCAGGTAGCCGGCGAACGCGGCCAGCGGCGCCCGCCGGTGCCCCAGGAAGGCGGTCAGGAAGCAGAGCTGGGTGCCGAGGAAGCACCCCATCCCGACCAGGAACGCGGTGGTGCCGGGCAGCAGCAGCGCCACGTCACCCGCCGTCGCGAACACCAGGCCGGCCGCCACCAGGTCCCACCTGCGGCGTACGCGCAGCAGCCAGGCCAGCAGCAGCGGCGCGAGCAGCGGCTTCGCCGCCCACTGCAGGGCGGGTACGTCGAGCGCGACGCCGGCCAGCTCGACGGCGGCGACCGCCGCGTACAGCCCGGGCCAGAGTCGTCTCATCGGGCGGGCTGCCAGCCGGGCCGGCCGAAGAGGTGCCCGAGTCGGTGCCGCCAGGAGGCGGCCTCCCGGACGTCGCGCCAGATCGCCGCGTACTCGTGGGTGGCCACCCGCAGCGGGTTGTAGGTGTCGATGTTCTTGGTCAGGCCGTACCGCACGGCGGCACGTTCGGGCTCGAAGCTGCGGAAGAGCCGGTCCCAGACGATCAGGATGCCGCCGTAGTTGCGGTCCAGGTACTCGTTGTTGGCGCCGTGGTGGACCCGGTGGTGCGACGGGGTGTTGAAGATCCACTCGATCGGCCGGGGCAGCACGGTGATCCGCTCGGTGTGCAGGAAGAACTGGTACAGCAGGTTGATCGACTGCTGAAGGAAGATCATCCACGGCGGGACGCCGAGCAGCGCCAGCGGCAGCCAGAACGGCAGCGAGGTCATCGGCGTCGTCCAGCCCTGCCGCAGGGCGGTGGAGAGGTTGTAGAACGTGCTGGAGTGGTGCACCACGTGGGCGGCCCAGAAGAGGCGTACCTCGTGGTGGGTGCGGTGGAACCAGTAGTAGGCCAGGTCGTCGGCGAAGAAGACCAGCACCCAGGTCCAGACGCTGGTGGGGGAGAGCTGCACCGGGGCGAGGGTCCAGAGCCAGACGTAGAGGCCGACGGTGAGCAGCCGCCAGGGCGTGCCGATCAGCACGCTGCCGACGCCCATGGTGAGGCTGGTGGTTGTGTCACGCAGCTCGTAGCCGCGTTCGTCGTCGTCGGGGGCGAACCGGTACGACACCGCTTCCACGACGATGAGCAGCAGGAACGCGGGTACGGCGTAGAGCACGGCGGGGATCATGCTCGACATTCCTCTCCTGATCCGGTGGCGGGGGTGGGGAGCGAGGCGGTCAGCAGCGCGTGGGCCTGCGCGGCGGCGTCGTCGCCGCGCCCGTCGGCGATCGCCTCGGCCAGCCGGCGGTGGCCGGTGACGTCCAGCAGCTCGGCGGCACGCCGCTCCGGCGGCACCTCGCCGACGGCCACCGCCCCGGCGACCAGGCTGTTGAAGGACAGCAGGTACGCCGTGTTGCCGGAGCCGTCGATGATGTGCCGCCAGAGCAGGATGTTGGCCTTGTCCATCGCGTGCAGGTCCGGGGCGAGCGCCGCGTACGCCTCGACGTCGCGGGTGACGCTGCCCCGCAGCTCGGCACTGGCCCGCTCGGCGCAGAGCCGGGCGGCGTCCACGCCGACACAGGCGCGCATCTCCAGCATGTCCCGCACCAGCGTGTCGACGGGGAGCAGGTCGCCGGACTGCACGAGGGACAGCGCCAGGTCGAGACCGGCGTGCACCCGCCAGTCGAGCACCCGGGTGGCACCGCCCTGGCTGACCCGGAGCAGGCCGAGCTGTTGGAGCCGGCGCAGCGCCTCCCGGACGGCGTGCCGGTTGACCGCGAACGCGGCGGCCAGTTCGCGCTCGCCGGGCAGCGGGTCGTCGGGGCGGTAGCGGCCGCTGACGATGGCGTCGCGGAGCTGGCCGAAGACGTGGTCGGCGACGGAGCTGCGGGGGACGGGAACGAAGGCCACGGCAGCAGTGTGGCCCAGCCCACATCAACCCGTCAACTGGTTGGACCAGTTCGCGTACCCGAAAAAGACGGCGGCCGGGTCATGGACCCGGCCGCCGTCTCGCGGGGTTCAGTCCCGGCCGCGCTCGCGGCGGTAGCGGCGGATCAGCGCGGCGGTGGAGGAGTCCACGTCGGACAGGTCCGGGTCGCCGCCGGTCAGCTTCGGCGCGAGCTGGTTGGCCATCACCTTGCCCAGCTCCACGCCCCACTGGTCGAACGGGTTGATGTCCCAGATCGCGCCCTCGGTGAAGACGATGTGCTCGTAGAGGGCGATCAGCTGGCCGAGGGTGCCCGGGGTCAGCTTCGGCGCGATGATCGAGGTGGTCGGGTGGTTGCCCGGCATCACCCGGTGCGGCACCACCTTGGCCGCGGTGCCCTCCGCTTCGACCTGCTCCTTCGTCCGCCCGAACGCCAGCGCGGCGGTCTGCGCGAAGAAGTTCGACATGAACAGGTCGTGCATGTCGCCGAGGTCGTGGTTGGGCTGGCTGAACCCGATGAAGTCCGCCGGGATCAGCAGCGTGCCCTGGTGGATCAGCTGGTAGAACGCGTGCTGGCCGTTGGTGCCCGGCTCGCCCCAGAAGATCTCGCCGGTCGGGTGGTCGACCGCGGTGCCGTCCAGCGTCACCGACTTGCCGTTGCTCTCCATCGTCAGCTGCTGCAGGTAGGCCGGGAACCGGTGCAAATACTGCGAGTACGGCAGCACGGCGTGGGTCTGCGCGCCGAGGAAGTTGGTGTACCAGACGTTCAGCAGACCCAGCAGTGCTGGGATGTTGCGCTGCACCGGCGTGGTCCGGAAGTGCTCGTCCACGGCGTGGTAGCCGGCCAGCAGTTCGCGGAACCGGTCCGGCCCGACCGCCAGCATCACCGACAACCCGACCGCCGAGGGCAGTGAGTACCGGCCGCCCACCCAGTCCCAGAAGCCGAACATGTTCTGCGGGTCGATGCCGAAGTCGCGGACCCGCTGCTCGTTGGTGCTCACCGCGACGAAGTGCTTCGCGATCGCCGCGTCGTCGTCGGCATCCAACCCGGACAGCAGCCACATCTTCGCCTGGTTGGCGTTGGCCAGGGTCTCCTGGGTGGAGAAGGTCTTGGAGACGATCACGAAGAGGGTGGTCGCCGGGTCCAGGTCGTGGGTCTTGTCGTGGATGTCGGTCGGGTCGATGTTGGACACGAACCGGCAGCTGATCCCACCGTCCCGGTACGCCTTCAGCGCCTCGTACGCCATCACCGGCCCGAGGTCGGACCCGCCGATGCCGATGTTCACCACCGTGCTGATCCGCTCGCCGGTGTGCCCCCGCCACTGCCCGGAGCGGACCCGCTCGGCGAACGCCGCCATCCGGTCCAGCACCTTGTGCACATCGGCGACCACGTCCTGGCCGTCGGCGATCAGGGTGGCGTCGCGGGGCAGCCGCAGCGCGGTGTGCAGCACCGCGCGGTCTTCGGTGGAGTTGATGTGCCGCCCGGCGAACATGGCGCAGATCCGGTCGCTGAGCCGGGCCCGCTCGGCCAGCGCGGTGAGCAGCTCCAGCGTCTCGTCGGTGACCAGGTTCTTGCTGTAGTCGACGTGCAGGTCGGCGACCTCGCCGGTGAACCGCTCACCCCGGCGCTGGTCGGCGGCGAACAGCTCCCGCAGGTGGGTGCCGCGCATCGTCTCGGCGTGCTTGCGCAGCGCCTGCCATTCGTCGGTGGTGGTCACACTCGCAGCCATCGGGGCGATCTTCTCCTTCACGACGGGACGCCGGTGGCGCTCCTCGCGCCGCCGCCGGCTCGGCTCCAGCCTGCCACCCCGGCGGGGTCGGCGCGACGCGACGCGGCAGACCCGTCCCGCACGGTGGTCGGCGACACGCCGTTGCGACACGTGTACGACACGCCGGTCACGCCACGACACCGCGCGGTCGCCGACAGTAGGCTCTCTCCCTGCCCTGTCCCTCGGCCCGGGAGGACCCATGGCGACGGTGATCGGCCCACGCCGCTCGTCCCGACAGGACGGCGCGTCCGACGACGCCGACGAACTGGAGCTGCCGGAGCTGGAGGACGGCCACTGGATGCACCGGGCGACCGAGTTCGCCCACACCAGCTTCCGGTCGGTCGCCCGGCGGCTGCCCCACCTGGTCCGGGAGGCGGTCACGCTCGCCTGGGCCACCAGCCGGCGGGACACCCTCGCGGCGATCGGCCTGAACCTCGCGGCGGGGGTGATGACCACCCTCGGGCTGCTCGCCACCACCGGCGTGCTGCGTGAGCTGTTCGCCGGCGGCCCGACACCCGATCGGGTCCGCGCCGCGCTGCCGTCGCTGGTCCTGGCCGCGCTGGCGGTGACGGCCCGGGGCGCCCTCACCGTGACCGCCGGCTGGGCCCAGGCCCGGCTGATGCCACAGATCAACTACGAGGTGGAGCTGCGGCTCTTCGAGGCCACCACGGCGGTGGAGCTGGCTGCCTTCGACGACGCCGGCTTCGCCGAGGAGATGGACCGGGTCCGGGACCGGGGCATGGCCGAGGCGGCGTCCATCGTCGACCACACGGTCAACCTGATCACCGGCGTGGTCGGCGTGCTGGCCACCGCCGCGGCGGTGACCGTGATCCAGCCCCTGCTCCTGCCGTGCCTGCTGCTCGCCGCGGTGCCCGAGGCGGTCACCGCGGTCCGGATGGCCCGCCGGCAGTACCTGGCCATGCTGGCCCGGATCACCCGCCGCCGCCGGATGTGGATGCTGGCGCACCTGATGGCCAATCGGCGCACCGCCGTCGAGGTCCGGGCCTACCAGATGCGCGACTTCCTGCTGGCCGAGTTCCGCCGCGTGATGGCCGTGGAGACCCGGGCCGAGCTGCGCCTGGTCCGGGCGCAGAGCGCCACCCGGGCGTTCGGCATGTCCGCCGCCGGGGTGGCCGCCTTCGGGATGTACGCCGTGCTCGGCGGGCTGCTGCTCACCGGCGTGGTCGCGCTGGCCGCCGCGGCGACCGCCCTGCTGGCACTGCAGTCCGCCCGGTCCAGCCTCGGCATCGCCGTCTTCGCCACCAACAACCTCTACGAGGACGCCCTCTACTACCAGGACTACCGGGACTTCCTCGAGCGGGCGCGGGGGCGGATCGGGGTGGGGGAGGGCCGCCCGGCGCCCGGGTTCGACACCATCGCACTCGACCGGGTCAGCCTCCGCTACCCGGACACGGACACCCCGGCGGTGGACGAGGTCAGCCTGACCGTCCGCCGGGGCGAGGTGGTCGCCCTGGTCGGCGAGAACGGTTCCGGCAAGACCACCCTGGCCAAGCTCATCGCCGGGCTCTACCGCCCCACCGGCGGGACGATCCGCTGGGACGGCGTCGACCTCGCCGAGCTGGACCCGGCGCAGGCCGCGGCCCAGGTGGCGGTGATGACCCAGGAATATTGGAAGTTCCCCTTCACCGCGGGGCAGAACATCCGCATCGGCCGGCACGACCGCCGCGGCGACCAGGCCGGCCCGACCGTGGAGGACGCCGCCCGCTCCGCCGCCGCGCACGACATGATCGCCGACCTCCCGTTCGGGTACGACACGCTGCTCGACCGGGAGTTCAAGAACGGCCAGGACCTCTCCGGCGGCCAGTGGCAGCGGCTGGTCGCAGCCCGGGGCCTCTACCGGGACGCCCGGCTGCTGATCTGCGACGAACCCTCCGCCGCCCTCGACGCGCGGGCCGAGCACGCCCTCTTCAAGCACCTGCGTCGCCGCCCCGACCGGGCGGTCGTCCTGATCACCCACCGGCTGGCCAACGTCCGACACGCCGACCGGATCTTCGTGCTGGACCACGGCCGGCTGGTGCAGCAGGGCACCCACCAGGAGCTGATGGCCGCCGACGGGCTCTACCGGGAGCTGTTCGAACTCCAGGCGAGCGGCTACCTCGCGGCGGCCGGCACGGAGTCCGGAGGACCGTCGACCGGGTGACCGGCTGTCCTGTCCACCCCGAAAGTTTCGGCGTCCCGAAGCTTCCGCCTCGTCGCCAGGTCCGCTGACCCGTCGGGTGCGATGACCCAACGGGCGAGACATCGATTTTCGTTGAAGTGTCGGAAAGCTTTCGGTACCGTCAGGACGGGACCCCTCGACCCTTGCGGTGACATTCGCAGCACGGCGGATCCCGGCGCGGCCTCCGGGCGGTCACGTCGGGCGACGGAGCCGGTCACCGCATCGGGCGACGGTCGAGGCGCGACGTCCCACCCCCGTCACTGTCGAAAGGTTGACCTGCCATGACCCACGTCCCCGCCCGCCCGGGTGGACGTCCGACGCCCCGAGCCCGGCTCCGCGCGACCCTGGTGGCCGCCGTCGCGGGCGTCGCCGCCCTCGGCACCACGCTCGCCCTGGCGCCCGGCGCCAGCGCCGCCACCACCCTGGGCGCGTCCGCCGCCCAGACCGGCCGCTACTTCGGTACGGCGGTGGCCGCGAACAAGCTCTCCGACGCCACCTACGTCGCGATCCTCAACCGCGAGTTCACCATGGTCACGCCCGAGAACGAGATGAAGTGGGACGCGACCGAACCCACGCAGGGCCAGTTCACGTACGCCAACGCCGACCGCATCGTCAACCACGCCCGGGCCAACGGGATGCGCGTACGCGGGCACGCGCTGGCCTGGCACTCGCAGCAGCCCGGCTGGGCGCAGAACCTCAGCGGCACCGCCCTGCGCTCGGCGATGGTCAACCATGTCACCCAGGTGGCGACCTACTACCGGGGCAAGATCCACTCCTGGGACGTGGTGAACGAGGCGTTCGCCGACGGCGGCACCGGCGCCCGGCGCGACTCCAACCTCCAGCGCACCGGCAACGACTGGATCGAGGTGGCGTTCCGCGCCGCCCGGGCGGCCGACCCGACCGCCAAGCTCTGCTACAACGACTACAACACCGACGGGCAGAACGCGAAGAGCAACGCGGTGTACGCGATGGTGCAGGACTTCAAGGCCCGGGGCGTGCCGATCGACTGCGTCGGCTTCCAGTCCCACTTCAACAGCGCCTCGCCGGTGCCGGCCGACTACCAGGCCAACCTCCAGCGCTTCGCCAACCTGGGTGTGGACGTGCAGATCACCGAGCTGGACATCGAGGGGTCCGGGTCGGCCCAGGCCGACAACTACGCCCGGGTCGTCCGGGCCTGCCTCGCCGTGAGCCGCTGCACCGGCATCACCGTCTGGGGCATCCGGGACACCGACTCCTGGCGGGCCAGCGGCACGCCGCTGCTCTTCGACGGCAGCGGCAACAAGAAGCCCGCATACACCGCCACGCTCGACGCGCTCAACTCCGGCGGCCCCACCACGCCGCCGACCACCACGCCCCCGCCCACCACGCCCCCGCCGTCGACTCCGCCGCCCGGCGGCGCGTCCTGCACGGCCAGCGTGTCGCTCGACTCCTGGACCGGTGGCTTCGTCGCGACCGTACGGGTCACCGCCGGCTCGTCGGCCGTCAGCGGCTGGACGGTGGGGCTCACCCTGCCGGCCGGCGCCGCGGTCACCAACTCCTGGAACGCGCAGCCCAGCGGCACCAGCGGCAGCCTGACCTTCCGCAACCTCAGCTACAACGGTCAGCTGGGCGCAGGCGCCAGCACCACCTTCGGCTTCCAGGGCACCGGTGTGGGACCGTCCGCCACGCCCACCTGCTCGGCGAGCTGAGCGAGTGATCCGGCGCGGAGGGCCGACCCTCCGCGCCGGATCACCCGGTCGGGTGGCACCGAGGACGCCTCCCGGTAGACGGGCGGAACACCCCCCGCACCACTCGGCGGCGGGCCGCCCGTCCGGCCGGTGTCCCGGTCGCCTCGGCGGGCGCTCAGCCCTGCCGGGCGAAGAAGTCGGCCATCGCCAGCGTGTGGGTGGAGAAGGCCAGCTCGACGGGCTCGGTGAGGACCAGCCACTCGGTGGCCTCCTCGGTCGGCGACGACGGCGGCAACCCGTCGGCCGGCCGCTCGGGCAGCTCCCCGAAGATCATGATGGTGCCGCCGGCCGGTGCCCCGTGCACCGCGAACAGCCGGGCCTGCTCGGCCTCGCCGATCAGGCCGGTCTCCTCGCGCAGCTCCCGGACCAGCGCGTCGGCCCACTCCTCGCCGTACTCGATGAAGCCACCCGGCAGCGCGAGCAGGCCGCGCGCCGGCTCGATGTCCCGGCGGACCACCACCAGGCCCAGGCCGGCGTCGGTGCGGACCGGCAGCAGCGCCACCGCGACCGGCAGCGGGTTGCGCCAGACCGTCTCGCCGCAGGCCGCGCAGACCCGCGGCCAGCCGGCGCCCGCCGGGTAGGCGGCGCCGCAGAAGGAGCAGTGCGCGTAGGGAGAGCCGGTCATGTCGCCGCACGTTACCGGCCCGGCGGGCGCTCCGGCGACCGTTGCGCCTCCCGACCGGCCTGCTCCCGGAGCGTCTCCCGGGCCTGCATCAGCGCGAAGCCGAGCAGGTTCAGCCCCCGCCACCGGACCGGGTCCTCCGCACGCGGGTCGTCGGCGGCCAGCCCGATGCCCCACACCCGGTCCACCGGGCTCGCCTCGACCAGCACCCGGTCCCCGGTGCCCAGCAGGTACGCCCGCAGGTCGTCGTGCTGGCCGAACTTGGCGACGCTGCCGGCGACCACGATGTCGTACCGCTGGGCCTCCCACACCGCCTGGTCGAAGCCGCGCACCTGACGGCCGAGCGCCTTGGCGCGGTGCGGGTGGCCGGCGGCGAGGATCCGCCCGCCGGTCTCCTCGTCACCGAAGAGCGCCGCCTTCTGCCACATCATCCAGTGCTCGGCGGTGGTGAAGCGGCGGCCGTCGACGGTGAACGCCGCCGGCCACCACTGGCTCAGGCAGCCCGCGCCGACGGTGCCGTCGCGCCGGGGCCGGTGCCCCCAGAAACAGAGGTACTTCAGCCGCTGTCCACTCTCGACGAGGGCGGTGAGGTCGGCGGCGGTGCGGGGCGGCGGCATGCTCGACAGTGTCGCCCCGGGCACCGACACTCCGCCTCCCCGTTTTTCCCCGGCCCGCCGAAACCAGCTCGTCCGGTGGGCCGGCGCCCCGGTAGCCTCCGCCGGACGACCGGGCGAGGTGAGGACGATGCGCGAGACGACGACGCTGTGGCGACCGACCGGGCCGCAGGAGCTGGCGCTGGTCGAGGCCTCCGGCTGGACGGCGTGGCCGCCCCGCCTGCCCGACCAGCCGATCTTCTACCCGGTGCTCACCGAGCGGTACGCCATCATGATCGCCCGGGACTGGAACGTGCCCGCCTCCGGCGCGGGTTTCGTCACCCGCTTCGAGGTGGACCGGGCCTTCCTCGCCCGCTACCCGGTGCGCCAGGCCGGCGGCCGGGACATCCTGGAGCTGTGTGTCCCGGCGGAGGACCTGCCCGAGTTCAACCGGCACATCGTCGGCCGGATCGAGGTCGTGCACACCTTCGGCGCCGCGCCGACCGCCACGGGGTGAAACTCGTGCCGGCCGCGACGGGCTGAGGGTCGGGGCGCACCGAGGCGCGCGCCGGGCCGTGCATACCCGCACAGCCCGGCGCGCTCCCGACCTGGCCCGACGGCGCCGATCGGCTCGCGTACCCCGGAAGGCCCGGTGGTCAGGCGGCGGGCGCGCCGGTGTAGAAGGCGGTGGTGCGTGCCGTCGCGGCCCGCGCGGCCTCCGGGTCGGTGCCGGCGGCGACGCTGGCCTCGCCCCAGCTCTCGCTGCTCTGGGTGACGAACCGCCGACCCTCCTCGGAGCCCATCCAGGCTTCGGCCTGCTCGGGCGAGATGCCGCTGCCGTCGGCGGCCAGGTGGGAGGCGAGGCCGAGCAGCCCCAGGTCCCAGCCGACGCCGACCGCGCCCGGGCCGAACTCGGTCCAGCGCTCGTCGTCGACGTGCGCGACGTGCTCCAGCTCGAACCGGGTACGCCCGTCGCCCTCCGGCGTCAGCCGCACCTCGATCCAGCTGACCTCGCCGCCGTACTCCCAGGTGGCGGCGAAGCTCTTCGGCGGGTCGCAGCGTTGGATCGTGCCGCCGGCGTTGCCCTCGAACTGGTAGCGGCCGTGCAGCCGCAGCTCGCCGGAGATCGGCAGGAACCAGCGGGGGATGCGTTCGGCGTTGGTGCAGGCGTCCCAGAGGTCCTCCAGGGGCGCGTCGTACGTCTGGCTGATCGTCATCACCCGGGCCTCGCCGGCTTCCAGGGTCCGGCTGCCCACGGTGCGCCGCACGGCGCTGATCTGGTGTGTGGCGTCGGTCATCAGGGTTTCTCCTCGGTCGGGTCCGGCGGTGGGTGCAGGCGCCGTTCGCGTCGGCCGCGCGCCAGCTCGGTGGCGAGGGCGTCCAGGGCCGGGGCCCAGAACCGGCGGAAGCCGGCCAGCCACTCGTCGACCTCGCGCAGCGGTCGCGGGTCGACGGCGTAGAGACGGCGGGCGCCCTGCGGTCGGACGGTGGCGAAGCCGTTGTCTCGCAGCACCCGGAGGTGCTGCGAGACGGCGGGCTGCGAGATGCCGTACTCCCGCTGGATCACCACGCAGACCTCCCCGGCGCTGAGCTCGCCCTCGGCGAGCAGCTCGAGGATGCGGCGGCGCACCGGGTCGCCGAGGACGTCGAAGGCGTGCACGGACCCTTTCTATCAGCCGAGGCTTATATAAGCAATCACCCCAGACGCGCGGCGACGGCGGCGCGCAGTTCGGGAAGCCGGCCGTGCAGCAGACCGGGGCACTGGGTGTTGTTGAAGTCCTTGTGCCCGTAGATCTCGCTGGGTGCGATGCCGTACTGCTGGCAGGTGAAGGCGCAGAAGACGATCAGGCTGTTCCAGAGCGCCGCCGGCGGCTGCACGTCCAGGTAGATGCCGTCGTTCTCGATGCCGATCGCCTGGCTGTTCTGCCCGACGCAGTGCGCGCCCTGCACCATGGTCTGCCCGTGCAGCAGCGCGTAGAGGCTGCCGTGCCGGCCCTCGGTGAGGTAACCGCCGCGGCTGTTGGTGAAGTGCTGCCCCGAGTCGAGCCAGCCGTTGCTGTCCATGTGCAGGTTCTGGATGTCGCGGGAGTTCGCGTACGCCTTGGCCAGGCTGTAGTCGGTGGTGTTCGGGAACGCGGTGTGGTGCACGATGATCTTGTTGGGTCGGCTCTGCACCACGCTGACCGGTGACGACGGGGGTCGGGCGCCCCAGGTCGCGCAGTTGGCGATGACGGGCTGGTCGACGCGGGTGGCGACGGCGCGCGCGTCGCGGCCCCCGCCGAGCTGGGTCAGGGCGGAGGCGCCGGCGGCGGCGCCGAGCAGGACCGCGCCGCGCAGCGCGGCCCGGCGGGACACGGGTACGGACATGGGGGCCTCCTTCGTCGGTGGTGCCGGCGGCGGGCCGGGCGGCCCGCCGCCGGTGGGGGTCAGCAGGGTCCGTTGCAGGCCAGCACCCGGAGCCGGTCCAGGGTGCCGTTCCAGACGTTCTGGTCGCCGGGGAAGACGCCCGAGGACGACCACTGCCAGAAGGAGTACGTCGGCCAGCCCGCCGGCAGGGTGCCCACCGTGCTGGCATAGCGGGCGATCCACAGTGGATTGTTGGCGGCGAACTGCGAGGTGTTGCCGGTGCAGGTGGTCCACCAGTCGGTGGTGGTGTAGATGGTGGCCCACCGGCCGGTGCGCGCGTAGTACTGGTTGACGAAGGAGGCGATCCAGCTGCGCATCGCGCTCTGGCTCAGGCCGTAGCAGGTGGCGCCGTACGGGTTGTACTCGATGTCGAGCGCGCCGGGCAGCGTCCGGCCGTCCTTGGACCAGCCGCCGCCGTGGTCGACGAAGTAGTTGGCCTGGGTGGCGCCGCTGGTGGTGTCCGGGCGGGCGAAGTGGTACGAGCCCCGGATCATCCCGACGTTGTAGGAGCCGTTGTACTGCTGGGCGAAGTACGGGTTGGTGTAGTAGGTGCCCTCGGTGGCCTTGACGTACGCGAACCGGGCGCCGTTGTTCCAGGCGGCCGACCAGTTCACGTTGCCCTGGTGGCTGGAGACGTCCATGCCGGGCAGGCCGGCGGGGGCGGCGCTGGCGGGGCTGGTGCCGAGGCCGACGGCGGCGACCACCGTGACGGTCGCCAGCAGTGCGGCCGCGGCCGCGCGGAGACGGTTCATCTTTCCTCCCTGGGGGGCGCCGCGGGGGCGGCGGGAGTGACGAAAGGAACTGTCAGTATTAGGTCATGAAGCGTAGATAAATTTCAATAGATGAAATCAAGATTATCTATGGAGTGTGACCCGCCGACACACCTGACCGTCCGGCCATGGATCCACGTCGACGTAGCCGCCAGAATGGCGGGGCCAGCTGCCGAGCCCGGCGGGCGCGGCCAACGGAAAGGGTGACCGGATGGCGCACATCGATCTCGGCGTGGACGAACGGCGCGAGCCCGGCATCGTCGGCCTGCTGCGGTACCGGCCGGAGACCGCGGGACCCCTGATGGACCTGGCCGAGGTGCTGCTGCGCGGGCCGAGCAGCCTGAGCCGCGGTGAACGCGAGCTCATCGCCGCGTACGTCTCGGGCCGCAACGGGTGCGACTTCTGCCGCGCGTCGCACTCCGCCATCGCCGGTGCCCAGCTCGACGACGGCCCCGACCTGGTCGACCGGGTCCTCGCCGACCTGTCGACCGCCCCGGTGCCGGAGAAGCTGCGCGCCCTGCTCCGGCTCGCCGACACCGTCCGCGAGGACGGGCGCGCCGTCACCGGCGAGCTGGTCGACGCCGCCCGCGCCCACGGCGCCACCGATCGGGAGATCCACGACGTGGTCCTGATCGCCGCCGCCTTCAGCATGTACAACCGGTACGTCGACGGCCTCGGCGCCGCCACCCCGGACGACCCCCGGGCGTACGCGATGTCCGCGCAGCGGATCCTGACCGCCGGCTACCGCGCCTGAGGAAATCCGTCGCCGGAGTGTCGATCCGCCCGCCCGCCGTTCGTGTGGAGAGTGGAAGCCGATCCACACCAGGAGGACGACATGAAGCAGTACCTGTTGAGCATGTACCAGCCCGAGGGCGGGACGCCGGACCCGGAGTTCCTGGCCGGGGTGATGCGGGAGCTGGGCGCCATCCGCGAGGAGCTCGAGGCGACCGGCTCGTGGGTCTTCGGGCAGGGGCTGCACGCCCCGGAGACCGCCACCGTGCTGCGCCCGAAGGACGGCGAGGTGCTGGTCACCGACGGCCCCTTCGTCGAGGGCAAGGAGTACCTGGGCGGGTTCACCATCATCCGCGCCGCCGACCTCGACGCCGCCCTGGAATGGGGCCGCCGGTACGCCCTCGCCACCACGCTGCCGATCGAGGTACGCCCCTTCCAGGGCGAAGGGTGACCCTCGACGTCGAGGCGGCCTTCCGCACCGAGTACGGCCGGGCGGTCGCCGTGCTGGTCCGCGTCCTCGGCGACATCGACCTCGCCGAGGAGGCGGTCCAGGACGCCTTCACCGAGGCGGTGCGGCGCTGGCCGGAGACCGGAGCGCCGCCCAGCCCGGCCGGCTGGATCATCACCACCGCCCGCCGCCGCGCCATCGACCGGCTGCGGCGGGAGGCCTCGCGGGCGGACCGGCACGCCCAGGCCGCGCTGCTGTACGCCCAGGAGCCACCGGCCGAGGAGGGACCCGTGCGCGACGACCGGCTCCGGCTGATCTTCACCTGCTGCCACCCGGCGCTCGGCCCGGCCGCCCGGGTCGCGCTCACGCTGCGCCTGCTCGGCGGGTTGAGCACCGCCGAGATCGCCCGCGCCTTCCTGGTCCCCGAGGCCACCATGGCCCAGCGGCTGGTCCGCGCCAAGGCCAAGATCCGCGACGCCCGGATCCCGTACCGCGTCCCGGGCGACGCCGACCTGCCCGACCGGCTCCGGGCCGTGCTCGCCGTGGTCTACCTGATCTTCAACGAGGGGTACACGGCGAGTGCCGGTGAGCGGCTGGTCCGCACGGAGCTGTGCGCCGAGGCGCTGCGCCTGGGTCGGCTGCTGGTCGACCTGATGCCCGACGAGCCGGAGGCGCTGGGCCTGCTCGCGCTGATGCTGCTCACCGAGGCCCGCCGCCCCGCCCGGGTCACCGCCCAGGGCGCGCTGGTCCCGCTCGCCGAGCAGGACCGCACCCGCTGGGACCAGGCTCTGATCGCCGAGGGGCAGGCCCTGGTCCGCCGCTGCCTGCGCCGCAACCGGCCCGGCCCGTACCAGCTCCAGGCCGCGATCAACGCCGTGCACAGCGACGCCCCCACCGACTGGGGCCAGGTCCTCCAGCTGTACGACCAGCTCCAGGCGCTCGCCCCCGGCCCGGTGGTGGCGCTGAACCGGGCGGTGGCCGTCGCCGAGGTACACGGCCCCGCCGTGGCGCTCGCCCTCGTCGACGACCTGCCCCTCGTCACGTACCACGTCTTCCACGCCGTCCGCGCCAACCTCCTCCGCCGCCTCGGCCGCTCTGCCGAGGCCGCCGCGGCCTACAAGGCCGCGATCACCTGCACCGCCAACGAACCCGAGCGCGCGTACCTCCGCGCCCAGCTTGATCGGCTACGCCTCAGCGACCCGACACGCCGGTGGATGAGCCGCTGACACGTAGCCGATCACGGTGGCCGTAGCAGGTCGCGGGAGTGAATGGGCGCTGTCCACAGGGGAGCTGGTTCTCCACAGGAGTCTTGTGGGGGTGTTGGGGGCGCGGCAGGGTCTGCGGCGTGAACGAGGTGCTCGGGTCGCTGGTCAGGCATCGAGGCGGCGTGGTCACCTGGGCTGTGGCGCGGCAGGTGGTGCCGGAGTGGATGCTGCGCCGAGCCTGTCGCGCCGGCCACCTCGTCCGGGTGCTGCCTCAGGTCTACGTCGACGCCCGGTTGCTTCGCGATCCGGTGCTTGCGGGGGATCCCTTGCTCGCCCGCCTCGATCCACCGGCGGCGCAGCGCGCCGCGCTCGCGTACGCCGACGGGCGGGCTGCGTTGAGTCAGTTGAGCGCCCTCGACGTGTGGGGGCTGCGCCGGCAGGCCCTCGGTGAGCCGGTGCATCTCGACGTGGCCGCCGGCTCCGGGCTCCGCCCCCGGCCACACCTTCTCGTTCACCACCGACGGGGGTTCTCCCTCGCCCCACCGCAGGTCCTGAGTCGAGGTGGTCTGCCGCTCGTCCGGCTGGAGCGGGCGCTGGTCGACGCGTGGCCGCTGTTGCCGTCGGTGGAAAGACCCGACGCGGTGATCCGCGCGGTGAACGATCGCCTGACCACACCGCAGCGGCTCGGCGCCGCCCTGAGTGTGACCCCGCGACTGCCTGGCCGCGCCGAGCTGCGGGCTCTGCTGGCAAGGCTCGATGCCGGCTGCCGCAGCCCGTTGGAGATCTGGGGTCACGACCACGTCTTCACCGGCCCGGGGATGCCGCCGTTCCAACGGCAGACCCGGATCGTCATCGGTCGTCGGACGATGTACCTGGACGTCTGGGCCGAGCGGGAGCGGGTCGACTTCGAACTCGACGGCGCGAGCACGCACGCCGATCGGCGACAACGCGAGGTCGACCTGCGGCGGGACGCGCTGCTCGCCACCGCCGGGATCCTCGTGGTGCGCTTCGCCCACCGCCGCCTGGTGCACGAGACCGACGCGGTACGCCGCGAGGTGCTGGCGATCCTGGCCAGCCGCCGCCCGGATGGATGAAGCGCGGACGGATGAAGCGCGGACGGACGAGGTCAGTCGCGGAGGGTGCGGAGGATGCGGGTCAGGTGCGCGTGGTCGGCGGGGGAGAGGTGACCGAAGAAGCGGTCCGCCTCGGCGGTACGGGCCGCGCGGATGGCCGCGCCGATCCGCGTACCCTCGTCGGTCAACGTGACCAGGGTCGCGCGCCGGTCGGCCGGGTCGGGGTGGCGCGCGACGAGCCCGCGTTCCTCCAGACCGTCGACGACCTCGGTGGTGGAGCGGGGCGCGATGTGCAGGTGGTCGGCGAGCGCGCTGAGCCGCATGGGCCCGTGCCGACCGAGCACGGCGAGGGCGCGGGCGTGGCCGGGGTTGATCTCCCACGGTTCGAGGGTCTGCCGGGACTGGTGGCGCAGCCGGCGGGCCACCGCCCAGAACAGCTCGGCCAGGCTCTCGTCGTGCGCCTCGCGCTCGTCGGCGTCCACGGGAATACGGTAGCAGAAACTCCTGTTGTTCCCTCATGATGAGGTAACCTCAGCAATGACCCCGACAGGATAGAGGCACTCCTTGGACCCGACCCCCACCCACCGGGAGGGCCGCGGCGGCGCCCCCCGTACCGTCTCCGCCGCCGAGAAGGCCCAGGCCCGCGACGTGTCGCTGCGCCGCATCGGCCGGCTCTTCACCGCGTACCGCTGGCAGTTGGCCACCATCACCGTGATCATCGTGGTCTCCTCGGTGCTGGCGATGGCCACGCCGTTCCTGCTGCGTACCGTGATCGACCGCGCGCTGCCCGAGCGCGACCTGACCCTGCTGGTCTGGCTGGTCGTCGGCATGGTCGCGGTCGCGGCCGTGACCTCCGTGCTCGGCGTCGTGCAGACCTGGATCTCCACCCGCGTCGGCCAGCTGGTGATGCACCGGCTGCGCACCGACGTCTTCACCCACCTGCACCGCCAGTCGATCGCGTTCTTCACCCGCACCCGCACCGGCGAGGTGCAGTCCCGCATCACCAACGACATCGGCGGCATGCAGACCGTCGTCACCTCCACCGCCACCTCGATCGCGGCCAACCTGACCACGGTGGTGGCCACCGCGGTCGCCATGGTGGCGCTCTCCTGGCGGCTCTCCCTGGTCTCGCTCCTGGTGCTGCCCCCGGCGATCTGGCTGACCCGCAAGGTGGCCCGGATGCGCCGCGAGATCACCGCGCAGCGCCAGCGCGAGCTGGCCGACCTCAACGTCACCATCGAGGAGGGGCTGTCGATCAGCGGCGTGCAGCTCAGCAAGACCCTCGGCGCCGGCGCCGCGCTGATCGACCGGTTCGCCACCTCGTCGGCCCGCCTGGTCGACCTCGAACTCCGCTCCGAGCTGGCCGGACGCTGGCGGATGGCCACGATGACGGTCATCTTCGCCGCCATCCCGGCGGTGATCTACCTCAGCGCCGGCCTGCCCGGCACCGCCGGCACCCTCAGCATCGGCACCCTGGTCGCCTTCACCGCCCTGCAGGGCGGGCTGTTCCGCCCCCTGATGGGGCTGCTCAACGTCGGCGTCTCGCTGACCGCGTCGCTGGCGCTCTTCGCCCGGATCTTCGAGTACCTGGACCTCCCGGTCGAGGTGGACGACCCGGCGCACCCGGTCGAGATCGACCCGGCCCGGGTCCACGGCCACCTGCGCCTCGAGGACGTCACCTTCAGCTACCCGGGCAGCGACACCGCCGCCGTCGCCGGGATCACCCTGGACGTACCGGCCGGCACCAGCCTGGCGCTCGTCGGCGAGACCGGCTCCGGCAAGAGCACGCTGGCCGCCCTGGTCAGCCGCCTGCACGACCCCGGCAGCGGCCGGATCACCATCGACGGCGTCGACCTGCGCGACCTGCGGCTGACCGACCTCGCGGCCGTGGTGGGCGTGGTCAGCCAGGAGACCTACCTGCTGCACACCACCGTGCGGGAGAACCTCCGGTACGCCCGGCCCGACGCCACCGACGCCGAGATCGAGGACGCGGCCCGCGCCGCGCAGATCCACGACCTCATCGCCGGCCTCCCCGACGGGTACGACACCGTGGTGGGCTCCCGAGGGCACCGCTTCTCCGGCGGGGAGAAGCAGCGCCTGGCGATCGCCCGCACGCTGCTGCGCGACCCGCGCATCCTCGTGCTGGACGAGGCCACGAGCGCCCTGGACACCGAGACCGAACGGGCGGTGCAGCGGGCCTTCGACCAGCTCGTCCGGGGTCGTACCGTCATCACCATCGCGCACCGGCTCTCCACCGTGCGCGACGCCGATCAGATCGCCGTGGTCGACCACGGGCGCATCGTCGAGTCCGGCACCCACGACATGCTGATCGACCGCGACGGGCGCTACGCGGCGCTCGCCCGCTGACCCGGCGCGTCGACGGCAGTCCGGCGGCGTCGACGCGGTCTTGCGGCCTCGCCTAGGCGGTCGGCGGGCCGGCGGCGCGTACCCGGGGGTCGGCCAGGGCGCGCGCCATGGCGGCGATCAGCCCGCTCGCGCACAGGGTGGGGGCGCCGACCAGGAACTCCTCGCGTTCCATCCACTCGACCCGCTCGACGCCCGGACGGTCCAGCAGCGCCTGGTCCAGCGAGCGCTCCGAGTCGTCGTCGTAGCACGACCGGGCCTCGTCGCCGAGCCACAGACCCCAGTGGAAGGGGCCGAGACGCGCCGGCCCCGAGTCCGACTCGTCGTGGACCTCCAACCAGCGGTCGCGTGGCTCGGCGGGCAGGACGCCGAGGGCGTTCGCGGCGACTAGATCCGGCAGCGTCATCGGCGGCTCGCCGGGCTCGGTGGAGGGCAGCACCAGCTCGGCGAGTTCCTCGGCGTGCTCCGGGCAGGAGCACTCCGGCCGTCGCGGCGGCGTCCAGTGGGCGGTGGTACCGGGGCTTGGTGCGGCTGAGGGGGGCATGGCCGCATCGTAGGGGCGCCGGCGCCCCCGTGGGGGGCGAGAAGTCCTGGGGCGACACGGTGTGGGGCTGCACGGCGGACGCCGAAAATGATCAGTCGTTCGGCGGAGCTGCGCGGGTGCCGGCCCGGCTAGTCTCTACCGGTCCTGAACAGCGATTCAACGAGGTGCGGCATCGTCATGGCGTTGCGATTCAATACTCCACCGGGTTGGCCGCCGGCACCCGAGGGCTGGCTGCCGCCGGCCGGTTGGCAGCCGGATCCGACGTGGCCGCCGCCCCCCGCGGGGTGGCAGCTCTACGTCGACGACGCCGTGGCGCAGGGCCCGGCGAACCTGCCCGCCATGCGCGCAGCGGCCGACGCCGTCGTGGCGCAGAGCCCCGCCGAGCTGATGGAGCCGCAACCGGTGACCCCGGTGCCGGTGACGACGGTGCCGATGACCCCGGTGCCGGTGAGCACGGTGCCGGTGTCGCCCCCGCCGCAGGCGCCCGCCCCGCTGGAGCCCGGCGTGCTCTGGGCCGCGGTCGGACAGCCGCTCACCGGGATCGGCGGCGGCCGGTACAAGCTGACCGAGACCATGTTGTACTTCGAGCGGGGATTCCTCTCGACCAACGCGCAGCAGGTGCCGATCGGCGACGTGATCGACGTGGACCTGCGGCAGTCCATCACCCAGAAGGCCCGTGGCCTCGGCAGCGTGGTGGTCAAGGTGCAGCGTTCCAACGGTATCGAGCTGGTGGTCCTGGAGGACATCCCGCAGCCGCGCGAGGCGGTGGCGGTCATCAACGACACCGCCCACGCCGCGCGGTTGGCTCAGCAGCAGCGGAGCAACACCCGGCACTACTCCGGCCTGCCCGGCACGCCGGTGCCGCCCGCCGCCCCGGTGCCGCCCGCCGCCCCGGTGCCGCCTGCCGCCCCGGTGCCGACGGCGGCGCCCGCGCCGGTCGACCCCATCGCGCAGCTCCGCCAGCTCGGTGAGCTGCGCGACGCGGGCATCCTCACCGAGGAGGAGTTCGCCGCGAAGAAGGCGGAGATCCTGTCGCGGCTCTAGCGCTGGTCGGGGGCGGGGCCGGGATGCCGCCGAGGCGGTCAGCCGGCGCGGCGGTGCGCCGGCTCGCTGCCAGATCGGCGGCTCCTGCGGCGAGGCCTGCCCGGAGCCGGCCGAGGTGAAGCTCGCCCACTCGTGGGGCGACACGGTGTGGGGCTGCCTGGCGCACGCCGACGAGACGCTGTTGACCGTGCGAGGGGCGTCCCTGGCCAGCGAGGACGGGACGGGGTTGGGGCGGTTCCTGTAGGCCCGGCAGGCTCAGGCGGAGCGGGCCGCACAGAACTGAGCCCTGCCCGGGCAGCGGCCACACCACCGTCCCGCCCCTGGAGAGCGCATGGCAGGATGATCTTGCGTGGGCGCGATCTGTTCCGCTGCGCAGGACAGGCGGGAGGAGTGGATCCGGTGTCGAAGGGTGCGCAGGCCGTCGTAACCGTCCTCGGAGTATTGCTGGCGCTGTTCCTGGCGCCGGTCATCGGGGCGGTCTGGGGACTGTGGGTGGTCGCCACCTGGCTGCTGCGCCGGGGCGGGGAAGAGGCACCGTCGGCCGGTAAGGCGGTCGGAGCCGCGTGCGTCGCCCTGGCCTCCGTCGCGTTCGGTGCGGCCGTCTACCCGTCGGTCTTCGCCGAACGGGACCCGGTGTCCGCGTCGTCCGTGTCGGCGGTGGCGTCGCCGACCCCTCCCACGCCGCCGGTGACGTCGTCCCCCTTCGTTCGGCCCACCGTGCCAGATGCGGTGGGGAGCGCCCCCTTTGCCGCCACCGGGCTGATCACGGCGGCGGGCCTGCGGTGGACCATGCAGGACGCCTCACCCCTCGCCCGCGACATGTACATCCAGAAGAACTGGACCGTCGTCGCGACGGAGCCGCCCGCCGGGACACCCGTCGCGCCGAGCAGCGAGGTGACGATCCTGGTGCTGAAGAACGAGGAAGCGGCCTGGTTCGCCGCGCACCCGACGATGCCCCGCCTGCCGAAGGGCAAGCCGACCGACACGCTGACAGAGCGCGGCGGGATCCTCGGCGGGATGAACGAACTTGTACTGGTCCGCTACGACCGGACAGCGACACCGAAGGACGCGAGCGAACCCACGACGAGTATTCGATCGACGGTTGGGAACCGGCCGAGGAGACCAAGGCCCGGGCCGGGCTGAAGATGGCATACGAGTACAGCTCACTCGTGGTCGGCAGCGTGCCACCGGCGGGCCAGGACCTGCGGATCGGCCGGATGATCGTCGTGACGGTGAAGGACAAACCACCGACCAGGACCCGGTACGGCGACGACGGTGGACGTCTCCCCACGGTGCCACGGGACGGTGACGACGACGTCAACGTGCCGGGGTGGCTCTGCCCGACCCGGTTCTGCTGATCCGGCCCGCCACGGATTGTCGCTGGGGCATCCGTGGCGGCGTGCCGGCCCAGGCCGGTGAGCTGAGCGGCGCTCCCCGTGTCGTCGGCTGCGCCGAGGCCACGGGCTGCTATCGCAGAGAACTGCACCCAGGCCGGTCCGGGACCGGCCGGCACGGTGATGACGGTGGAGTTCGAGTTGGACGGCCAGCGGTTCGTCGGCATGAACGGCGGCCCGCAGTTCACGTTCAGGGAGGCCGGCGCCGATACCGAACTCGAGCCGTCACATGGTCGTACCGCGGCCGTACTCTCTCGCAAGTGTCGCGCGACCGTGGCCGGGAGGGACAGACGTGACGGAGCAGCGTGGGTACTGGCGGGAAGACGGCGAGCCGATCAGCGCCCGGGAGGCATGGGACATCTGGGCACGCCATGCCTATCCCCTTCTGATCGATGTCGCCCGGACATACCACGCGACGATCACCTACGGCGAACTTCGCGACAGGCTCTTTGCTGCCTCCGGTATCCGGACGTCCGCGCTTCTGCAGAACTGGATCGGAGAGGTCCTCAACCGGGTGATTCGCGAAGCGCGACGTCGTGGTGACCCCCCGCTGTCCGCGCTCGTCGTTCGACTCGAGGACGGCATGGTAGGCGGCGGGTACGAGGAGGTACTCAGGGTCACCGGCGAAGCAGCGCCGGAGAACGAGATGGCGCGGGAGGAGCACGCTGCCGTCTCCCGACTGGCCTGCTACCGCCAATTCGGCGCGGCGCTGCCGGCGGGTGGCGGCGTGCCAGCGCTGGCGCCGAGGCTTCAGGTAGTTGTGCAGCGTCGTCGCGCGCAGGCCCCGCAGCCTCCCCGGCCCGTCTGCCCGACCTGCTTTGTTCAGCTTCCGATGAGCGGCCCGTGTGACTCCTGCTGAGCTGGGCTTAGGATCTTCCGCATGCAGGAGGGCCGGTGGACGACGATCACGCCGTCGCAGTTTGCGCACGAGCGGGAGGCGCTGGCGCACGTCCAGGCGCTGCTGCCGGACACCGAGCCCTACCGAGCCTGGTCGAACTTCACCTTCACCGCGCAAACCGGTCATCCCTACGAGGTTGACCTGCTGGTCGCCGGCCCGGGCGGGCTCTACCTGATCGAGATCAAAAGCCTGACCGGACGGCTGATCTCCAGCGGCTCCAACTGGATCCTGAACGGGCCGAGCAAGACCCGGGTCTTCGAAAACCCCCTGCACCTGGCCGACGCAAAGGCGAAGAAGCTCAAGTCGCTGCTCCAGGTCGCCGCCGGACGCCGGAAGGGGGCGAAGGTCAGGATCCCGTTCGTGCAGGCGGCGGTGTTCCTGTCCAAGCCGGGGCTGCACATCGGGCTCTCCGATCACCACCTGCACGGCATCTACGGGCCCGAACCGGCGCCCGGCCACCAGCCGGGCCAGTTGCCGACCATCGGCTCGTTCCTGCAGCGCCCGCCGCAGGACGAGCAGCAGCGGGTCACCAAGGAGATGTCGGCGGCGTTGCCGGACCTGCTGGAAGAGGTCGGCATCGCCCGCAGCCGGCGGCACTACCAGATCGGCGCGTGGGAGCTGGAGCCCCGTCCATTCGATGTCGGCCCGACCTGGCAGGACCACCAGGCCCGGCACAGTGACCTGGAGCGGGAGCGCCGCCGGGTCCGGATCTACCTGGTCGAGCGCAACGCGGTGCAGGCCGAGCGGGCCAGCATCGAACGCGCCGCCAAGCGCGAGATGCAGGTGCTGCACGGCATCAACCACCCCGGCATCGTCCAGGTCGACTCGATGGAGTCGCACGAGGCCGGGCCGGCGCTGATCTTCCGGTACGACCCCCGCTCGATCCGCCTCGACCACTACATGGCCCAGTACGGCGACCGCCTCGACGCGTTGAGCCGCCTGGCGATGATCCGCCAGCTCGCTGAGACGGTCGCGTACGCGCACCGCCGGCGGTTGCACCATCGCGCCCTGTCGGCGCGCAGCGTTCTGGTCAGCCCGGGACGTCAGCGGCGGGGTGGTAGCGAGGACGAGGCGTGGCTGACTCCGCAGCTGCAGATCAGCGACTGGCAGGCGGCGACCCGGGGTGTCGACGGGAGCGGCGGGGGCAGCAGCGGCGACCCGGTCACCCTGTCCACGCACGCGGCCTCGCACATCGAGCGTTCGGCCGAGGCGTACCTCGCGCCGGAGCTGACCGCGCCGAAGCCGGACGCGGTCGCGATGGACGTCTTCGGCCTGGGGGCGTTGAGCTACCTGATCCTGACCGGCCAGCCGCCGGCCGCGAAGCGTGCCGAGCTGCTGACCCGGCTCGCGCGGGACAACGGGCTGCGCGCCTCCGCGATCGCCGACGGAATCACCGAGTTCGCCGACGAGCTGATCCAGGCGGCCACCGCCCCGGTGCCGACCCAGCGCCTCACCACCGTGGCCGAGTTCGTCGAGATGCTCCAGGTGGTCGAGGAGGAGCTGACCGCCCCGCCGCCGCAGTCGGTGCACCCGGAGGAGCCGGAGCCCGAGCAGGTCGACCCCCTCGAGGCGCGCGGCGGCGACCGGGTCGGCGAGTGGAAGATCGTCCGCAGCCTCGGCACCGGCTCGACCTGCCGGGCGTTCCTCGGCTTTAACGAGCGCACCCGCCGGGAGGAGGTGCTCAAGGTCGGGCTCTCCGACGAGAAGGGCGCCCGCCTGGCGCACGAGGCGCGGGTGCTCGGGCCGCTCACCGACTCGCGGGTGATCCGGCTGGCCCGGCCGGAGCCGCTGCAGATCGGCAACCGCACGGTCGTGGTGCTCGAGCATGCCGGTGACCGCACCCTGGCCCGCAAGCTGCGCGACGACGGCCGGCTCACGGTCGACGAGCTGGAGACCTACAGCGACTACCTGTTCGGCGCCCTGGACTACCTGGAGGGGGAGGGCGTCTACCACCGGGACATCAAGCCGGACAACATCGCCATCCGGGTGCGCCCCAACCGCACCAAGCAGCTGGTGCTCTTCGACTTCTCCCTGGCCGGCGTCTCGGTCAAGGAGATCACTGCCGGCACCCCCCGCTACCTCGACCCGTTCCTCGGCACCGCCACCCGCCCCGGCTACGACAAGCACGCCGAGTGGTACGCCCTCGGGGTCACCCTGCACGAGATGGCCTCCGGTGAGCTGCCCGTCTGGGGTGACGGCGGCACCGAGCCGCAACTGACCGAGGGTCCGCCGGTGCTGGCCGTCGAGGCGTTCGACCCGGCGATCCGCGACGGCCTGGTGGACTTCTTCCAGCGCGCGCTGCACCGCGACCACCGCCAGCGGTTCGCCTCGCTCAAGGACATGCGTGACGCCTGGCAGCAGGTGTTCCGCCGCTCCGACGCGAGCGCCCCGGTGGGCACCGACCACCCCGAGATCGAGGCCGACGAGCCGGACGAGAAGGCCGCCGAGAAGGCCCGGGAGGAGGCCGCCGGCAAGGCCACCCGCGCCACCGCTTTGGAGGCCGCCGGGCTCACCCCGCGGGCGGTCTCCGCCGCGCACCGGGTGCAGGCCACCACCGTCGGCGAGCTGCTCGCCGTCGGCAACAACACGTTCGCCACGCTGCCCGGCCTTGGCGCCAGGACGCGCAAGGAGCTGCAGCGCCGGGTCAAGGATTGGCGCACCCGGCTGGGCGAGCGGGAGGCCATTCCCACCTCGGCCGCCGCCCACAAGGAGGCCACCGCCGAGGTCGCCACCGAGACCACCGCCGGCGACCGCGACACTGATCTGGTACGCGTCGGCCTCGACGCGATCGCCACCCTGCTCGTACCGGTCAAGAACAGCCGCAACGCCGCCGAGGTGGAGGCCACTCGGCTGCTGCTGAACCTGCCCGACGAGTCCGGCGGGCTGCCCGCGCTGCCGCTCTGGCCGCAGCAGCCGCAGGTCGCCGCCGCCGTCGGGGTGACCCCCGGCCGGATCGCGCAGATCCTCGGCAAGCAGCGCAAGCGCTGGCACGAGCTGCCGGTCGTGGGCAGTGTGCGTACCCAGATCATCGAGCTGCTGCGCGACGGCGGGCGGGTGACGGGAGTCGCCGAACTGGCTGCGGCGCTGCTCATCAGCCGTGGCTCGGTGCGTACCGGGGATGCGCTGCGGCTCGCGGTGGCGGTCGCCGCGGTGCGGGCCGCCGTGGAGGTCGACGCGCTCGCCGACGAGCCGCGCCTGCTGCTGCGCCGGCATGCCCGCGCCGACATCAACGGCACGCCGCACCCGCGCGGTGACCGGCTGCTGGTGGCCCTGGAAGCGGGCGAGGACGACGCACCGGACACCCCGGCCGCGCCGGCGCTGCTCGACTACGCCGACGCGCTCGGCAGGGCCGCCGACAAGCTCGCCGCCAGCGAGGTGCTGCCCAGTCCCGCGACGGTGCTGCGTACCCTCGCGGCGGTGACCGCGCCCGGCGGCGCCGCCGACGTCATCGACGAGCGGCGACGGGTGCTGCTCGCCGCGGCGGCCTCGGAGCGCGCCGCCGCGACCGCGCGGCTGGAGCTCTACCCGCGCGACCTCGATCCGGTCCGCGCACTGCGGCTGGCCCAGGCCGGCGTGGTGCCGCCGGCGACCTCGCCGGAAGGGGGCCGCGGGCTGACGCCGGAGCAGGTGACCCAGCGGGTGCGGACGCGCTTCCCGGAGCTGGACCCGCTGCCCCCGCACCCGAAGCTGGACCGGCTGCTCGCCGAGGCCGGCTTCGAGCTGCGCTGGGACCGCGACCGGTACATCCCGTTGCCGCCCCGCAACGCCTCGTCCTCCATGTCGATCATGCAGCGGCGCCCGTCGGTGACCGTCGCGCCGAGCCGGTGGACGGCCGAGTCGCCGGAGCTGGCGGCGGCGATGCGGGCCGAGGAGCGGCTGACCGGCGCGAGGTCCGCGGGCGGGTTCCGGGCGCTGACGGTACGACTGTCGCGGTACGGACTGGCGCGGGAGGAGCTGGCCCGGCGATTCGACGCCCGGCCGGTCAACGTGGCGGCCCGCTTCCTCGACCACCTGCATGCCCTGGTCGACGCGCACCCCAAGCCGACCTGGGAGACGGTGGTCGGGGCGGACATCGCGCCGCCCGGCTCCCGGGGGGCGATCAAGCTGGGCGAGTACGTCGAGCGGGCGTGGCAGTTGGCCGCGCCGGAGCTGCGCGCCGAGCTGTCGGCCGAGGCGGGGCCGGTGCTGCTGCACTATGCGGCGGTGCTGGCGCGGTACCGGGCGATGGACCGGCTCTACGAGCTGGCCGACGCGGCGCGCGGTGGGGCGGGAGGCGTGTGGATGCTCTGCCCGATGGAGGACCCGGCGCTGCTGCCCAAGCTGGACGGTGCGGTGGTGCGGGTGGGCGACAACGAGTGGATCTCCCTGCCGGACGCCTGGGTCGTCAACGCCCACCGCGGCGCCGTCGTCAGCACCTGAACCTCGCTCGCTCATCGGCGCCTTCGTCAACGTGAAAGCGCGTCGAGGACGTGGATGACGGCGCCATATACGTCCTCCGGATGCGTAGCGGTTGCGGCGACCTTCTCCAGCCGCATAACAGCGGCCTGCACAAGGGGGTCGGTGACAGCCGCACCCAGATCGTTGAGGCGACTTGCGTCGGTGCGCAACTGCGTCAAAGCATCCTCGAAAGCTGCGGTCGAAGGTTGTTCGTTAACAACCAGGTCGCCCTGCCATGGAAGGCTTCGGTCTACATTGTAGGGCTCAGGCGAACCCCGGCTTTCAGGAATTCTGGAACCCTCTAGTGCCGGTATGGCAGACCTAGCTACGGGCTGGAAAGAAAGGGCTTGCTGCACGATTGACCTAGCCACCGGAACCGACCGCATGACAGGCATGCGGAAGATTCCTTGCAGGAAGGCGCAGATTACCTCCAGCACATAAAGGCGATACTCAACCTGGCGTGGCAACAGTGGCCTTCGCCTTACGACATACCTGCTTCCGAGTGCGACCACGATGGCTGTACTATATCCTGCGACCACCGTAGGTATGCCGTGCACGCCGACGTTGTCAAGCAAGTATGAGACTGTACCGCCGAGTGCTAGAGCGCTGGAGACCTCGATGGCGCGCGCTGCCTCCGTCTCCACACCTCGTCGGTGGAGATCGAGCGCGTTTTCCTCGTGCTTTCTGATTTCCTCTCTGAGCCACAGTCGTGCCAACTCAAGATCCCGCTCCCGGGATCGACTCACTTCCAGCCTCTGCAGAAATAGCTCCGCCACCATCAATCCGAGCTGCTTCGCGTCTAGAGGCTTGAGTTCATCTGCGTCCAAGGCCTCGAAAAGGTCACGCCCTTTCTCTGAAAGTGCCGCCTTGCGTACCCAATGCGCTATACGCGTCTTGATGTCGACCGAGGATATTCCGAATCTCGGGAACTTTCCGTATATGAAGTCCTCTGTCCTGGCGCTGCCGCTCGAAAGAAGTCCTTTCGGCGAGGCCTCGCCCGGTACTCGTATCTCCTGCATAATTTCCCAGAGCTCGCAGGCGGCTAGTTGAGCTTCCCGGGATTCGTGGGCATGCGGGTAGATGGCGATCTGGAGGGACTCCTCCATGAGTGTCTTCACTATCTGGCGTCGTGCCTTGCGCCATTCAAGAAAGCGAATTGCCCGCCAAATTGCGGCCGGCGCTCGGGTCGGCATTCGGGAAGGGTCGAAATCCACCGAACTCCCTCATTTTAATTTGGTGCCCAGCGGCACGCATCGCGTCGGAGGCGTTCTAGCGCCGTGAAGCGTTCCGCCGGAAGCTAGTGTGGAGTCACAATCTGTGCCAGCGGGTTGTCGTATAGCCGACGCGATGTTGCGTAGATCAGTGGCCTCACCAAGTCTCTCCCTGCGGGCCCGCACTCCGCCGTGCTGGTCGCCGGCTGGTCGGAGTGCACGAAGACCGGCGATTCGGACGTAAACTCCTCGCTTCACAGTCGCTTGGCAGCGTCGGTTGATGACGTAGCCGGTCAGCCAGGCCCAACCGGCGTACGTCGGACGGTCGCAGACCGAGATGACGCGGAAGGCCGGAGCTGCGCGCCGAGCTGTCGGCCGAGGCGGGGCCGGTGCTGCTGAACGACGCGGCGGTGCTGGCGCGGTACCGGGCGATTGACCGGCTCTATGAGCTGGCCGACGCGGCGCGTGGTGGGGCCGGTGACGTGTGGCTGCTCTGCCCGATGGAGGACCCGTCGCTGCTGCCCATGCTGGACGGTGCGGTGGTGCGGGTGGGCGACAACGAGTGGATCGCCCTACCAGACGCCTGGGTCGTCAACGCTCACCGCAGCGCCCTCGTCACACCGTGACCTATGCCCGAATCGCAATGGCGTGCCCGCGGTCGTCCGTGAGGATCTCGAAGAGGGCGCGGTTTTCGGCGAGCAGGGTCTCCTGAGCGCCCGTGAGGCGGTCGGTCACCTCCAACTCGCAACGCGCAATTTTGGTGTTGAGGCAGTGCTTCACCCCGCCCGGTGGATTCGAGTACGCCAGGCTGACGAACGCCTCGGCCGGTGCCTCGATACGCCCCCGAATCCGCGTCGAACGGGATTGTGAGGCGAAGTCCCAGGCGAAATACCGGAAGCGGCCGGTCGCCCGGATCCCTTGCCACAGCGAGACCAGGGAATGCTCCTGGCCTCGGTGGCGCAACACCAGCAGGGTCACCATCGGCGGGTTCAGCGGGCCGATTCGGTTACTCGCGGTGGCCACCTCCAGGAAGCTGTCCGGCGCGTCGTCGAAGCCGGCGACCTGACCGAAGGCGTACCGGTCGGTGTGGCGGGTGCCCCAGTTGTGGTTCTGACTGCCCACCCAGCCGTCCACCTTGATCCGGCGCTCGCCTACGACCAGTTCGCCGTCGTAGCGGGCTAGTGGGTTGCCCACAAGGCTCTTCGCCTTCGGAAAGCCGCCGCGGTACAGCCGTGGCGGCAAGAGGTAGAGCGAGGGCTGGTCACTGGCAAACGTCAACTGCCAACGCACGTCGTCCGCCGCGCCTGCCAACGCCTCAGGTCCCAACGTCGCGTCCCCGATCCGCACCGAGAACGCGCGCCGATCGAAGTCGCATTCGGCAATCGGGCGTTCCTGTTTCCCCACGACGTGCTGCCCGGTCTCACCGTCGAACAGGACGAACCACAACTCGCCGATCGCGTCGGCCGGACGACCTGCCGGGCTGAAGATCGTGTAGCGGATCCAGAACGCCAACGGCCGCGTGGGATGGTTGGCCCGCTGGTAGAAGCTCTCGTAGTGACCGGCGAGCTGGCCTGGCTCGTACTGTGCCCAGTTGACCTGCTGCGCCACCAAAGGGTCCGGCCGCATCAGTCGCTTCCTTTCGATGGGCGTCAAGCGAACAGCGACATCAGCGCTGTCTGCTCCGGTGTCAGGCGCAGCGGCGAATCCGAGCCGGCGGTCGGGAAGATCTGAGCGGCTTCGAGGTCGTTCCTGCGGATGCTCGTCGCCGTGCCAACCTTGACGCCCCTGCCGTTCAGGGTCTCCAGTAGGCGGCGGGTGTTGAACAGGTACGCCGCGGATATCCGCCACTGATGGTGCTGGACTGCGCCGAGCGGTCGTCGTGGCCCGCTGAGGACCAGGTGGAGGTTGCACGGATGCGGGCTGATGTCGATGCCTGTGAACGCGTCCCCGTAGGTCTTGACGTTGACCGTTTGGCCGGCGAAAGGCCCGGACCTGAATGTGCCGTCGTGGCCGGCCTGGGTCGCGATGCCGGCGAGGTCGATGCCGAACACCTGCGCGGCGATGAACTCGCCGATGTCGCCCTGCCGGACCGATCGCCCGGTCAGCTTCGCGATCCTGGCGTCAAGGTCGTCGCGGGCGCGCAACAACGCCGCGAGCTGATGCAGGTCACCGGTCACGCCGCTGATTCTTCGCGTTTCGCATTGGCTTCGCCAGTGCCCCATCGCTAGGTTTTCGTCATGACGACCTCTGCACGGGAGCGGGTTGCCGCCTTCTGGGACGCCCACATCGCGGCGTGGCTCAAAGGTGAAGACCAACTACCGCCACGGCTGTCGGACTGGTTCGGCTCCTATGTGGGCGTCGGTCCCGGCGAAGTGACCCGTGAGGGTTTCCCGGAGCCGTATCACGGTGACCTCCTCGGCCTGGAGCACACACCGCGGATGGTGGTGCTCGGGCTGAACCCCGGCGAGTTTCGCTCCCGCTTTCAGGCGCGGGACGGCATCTTCGCGAGAGAGATCGAGCAGCACGGCTCGTACAGCAAGTGGGCGACGACGTGCCCCTACAACCGCCCGCCCTGGACGCGCCCAGACGAGATGGGCCGTAACCGTTACTACCAGGCGCGCCTCCAGTTCACCCGCAACTGGCTCCAGGAGCCGGGCGCCGACCATCGCGACCTGTTGATCTTCGAGTGCTACCCCTGGCACTCGAGATCCATCACGGCGCCCCTGCGGCCGCCGCCCAAGGACATTGAGGAGTTCGTGTGGCAGCCGATCGCGGAGCTGCCGGTGCAGGACGTCTTCGCCTTCGGCAAGCCATGGGATGCTCTGGCGGGCGCGCTCGACCTTCGGATAACGGGAGAGCTGGGATGCGGCGGCACCGACTACGGGTCGAAGGTGCCCAGCCGGGCGGTGCGAACGTACCGGCTACCCTCGGGGCAGCGGCTGGTCGTTGAGTGGCACGCCGGCTCGGCTGGGCCGCCGAGCGCAAAGGAGACTGCCCTCCTTCGCGCCGCACTCGTCGGGCCGTCGGGCGACGGCCAGAGCGAAGGAATGACGCCCCGTCCCAGAGCGGGGGCCTCCAGCGATCCGCCCCTCACTCCGGCCTCTCCGGAGCAACCGTCGACATGACCATCGCCAGCGACACCGTCGTCACCGCCAGGCGGATCGACAAGCTCGGTCAGTACATGGCTGAGCATGTCTTGGGACCATCCGGACAGTGCGTCTGCCCGAGGCTCGGCAGCTGCCGGCAGAGCGTCCTGGGCGGACGCCACGCGGCTTCCCGACCGGACGCTGCGTTCGCCGCGGGGCAGCTGTCGCACGTCGGTCACCACTTCGACCTGATGATCAACGGGGTGCCGACGCGCACCCTGGTCATCGCTATGGAGACCGGACGTACGCGAGAGGGCGTGACGCTCAAGGAGCGCCACGCCGAAGTGATGCAGTCCGCCAGCCTGGCGTTCACCGCACGGAACCCGCATATGCGCGGTGTCACCAGCGCCTTGCGGCTCGCCGTCGGGCGTGACCCTGGGGCCGATCGGGACGGCGAACACCTCCGCCTGGAAGGCGCCCGTTCCCCAATACACCTCTTCGATGCCTATGCCATGGCAAACATGCGGCTGTGCTCCGCCGTTGTCAACGGCACGACCAAGTCGCTGGGTAACGCGACGATGAGCCGGAACTGTGCCCCTCACATGGCAGCGACGATCACGATCCTCGAGCCGACCCTGTGCATCGTCCAGGGCGTCGAGGTCTACAAGGCGCTCACCGCGCTCATGAGCCGCCGCCGTCAGATTGCACCGCACCTTGAGCAGGCGCGAATCGCCGGCGTCGACACGCTCGTCGCCGCATTCACTCATCCGTCGGCCATGAGGTTGACCGACCACTGGGGGCGGCTGACCAGCGCGCCGTACCTGTACGGAACGGTCGTTCCGACGATCAAGGCCGCGCTGCGCTGGTAACGAGGCGAGCCGTTTCGACCGGCAATATCGACCGCAACGGAGATCAGGGGGCATCGACGGTCAGCCGCCGGGGTAGCGGCTCCACCAGTGCGGGTCGGTCGCCGGAACGTAATCGCCTCCGGACGGGCTGTCCTCGATTTCGGTGACGAAGTCGCGGGCCAGGGTGTCGGCCGCCCAGGCCAACTCCAGCCGGGACAGCCAGTCGACCGGAAGCGCGTCGGGCCCGTGCGTCGTACCCAGCAGCGTGCCAGCCACCGTCGCCACCTGGCCGCCGTCGTCGGCCGAGGCAGCCAACAAGAGCGCGTCGCGGATCGACCTCCGATCGGGGAAGGACAGGGCCACGTAGACCCCACCGGCCAGTGCGGACACCGCCTTTGCGTCGGGCGCGAGGCCAGCCAGCTCCGCCCGCTGGCCGGGCCGCGACCGGGCGGCAGCCAGTGCCAGAGCCAGCGACCGAACCGCCCCCTCAGATCGGTCCTCGTCAGCCAGAAGCACCCGGTCAACGGCGGCATCGAGGTGCTCACCTGAAGCCACCAGGCGAACGATTTCCACGCCGAGCCTGGCAGCGGCCAACGCTTCTCCGCCGTGGGTGAGTGCGGCGATGGCCGCGGGGTCCAGCGGAGGGCCCAGGGCGACCGGCAGGGTACGGGTGAGAGCGTGTGCCCCGATGCTCTTGCCGACAGGCTTGTCGATGGTGCCCATGGTCTGGCCCTGCAATGCCGCGACTGTGGCTGGCGCGGATCCGCGCCGCTCCGCCAACGCCGGCACCTTCGTCAGCCAGCCGTTCGGCCAATCCGCCTCGTCCCACAGCTTGACGCCGGGAATCTGCTGAATGGCAGCCCAGCGGGTGTAGGAGCGCCAGACAACGATGGGTGGAGAGGAGATCCCCTTGTGCATGCCGCGTACGTGAGCGCGGATCAGGCCGTCGATGGTGAAGCAGGCGAGTTGGCCGGCGCTGGTGGCCCGCAGGGTTCCGCTGACAGGCACGTTGCCGCCCGTCGCGCCGATCGCGTCACCGAGCATCAGCCCGAGCACGCAGCCCCGAGCGGTTGCGAGCTGTTCTGCCGTCACCTTGGTCATTTCGCGAATCATAGGGGCGGGTAGCACTGGAGCGTTTCGGGGCCGAGGTGCTGGTGGTGGGGCGGAGGCCGGCGAGCTGGACGTAGACCTCTCGCTTGGCGGTCGCCTGGCCGCGCCGGTTGATGACGTAGCCGGTCAGCCAGACCCAGCCGGCATACGTCGGCCGGTCGCAGACTGACACGACGCGGAACGTCAGGGCACGGTCGCCGGCGAACTGCACCGAGGCCCGGCCGTCGATGATCAGCAGGTCTCCGGGGGAGGGGCGCACGGCTACCAGCGGCCCTCGTTGGTGTGGTACTCCTGCGACGGCCGGCACTCCCGGGCGTGCATCGTCTGCCAGTCGCGCAGCGCCCGCTTGATCCGGTCGTTCTCCTGGCTGAGCAGGCGTACCTGCTGGTGCAGGTCGGTCAGCTCGTCGGCGACCAGGGCCTGGAACTCGCGTACCTGATCGGGGTCGGCGCCACGGCGGCGCGGGTCGAAGGTGCGGGTCCGCACCTCGTGTGGGGTCAACCGGGCCGGGCGACCGGTCCCGCAGAGCTGGCCACCTCGATACACCTGGGCCACGTCGATCCTCTCCTGTACAGGCGGGAGCGGGGAAGGTCCTTGCGGTGGGTCTGGAAGGGCGGGCCGTCCGCACGCCGGCCGCGGGCGGCCCGCCCGCTCCGCCGCCGCAGCTCTGATCAGCGGTACGACAGCGGAGCAGTCCGGTGGGTCGGGACGGGCACGCGCACCCGCCCCGACCAGGGGGATCACCTCTGTGCCTTGTTGCCACGCAAGGGGAGAGGCAGAAGCCAACTTAGCTGTCCCAGTCGTCTTAGTCAAACGTAGAGTTGTTGGCGGGTGTCCTTGCGTGATCGAATTGGCATGCCACGCAGGGGGAGTCATGCCGATTACCGCCGACTACATCCGTATTGCCGACGAGATCGTCGCCGACATCAGGGCGAAGAAGCTCAAGCCGGGGGACAAGCTGCCCTCGATCGCTCAGCTCGCCGCGACGCACAAGGTCAGTCCGTCGACGGTGAAGCAGGTCTACGTCCGGCTCGAAGCGCTGCGCGTGATCTGGCGACACCAGGGCAAGGGCATCTTCGTCAACGATCCAAAGCTCTGGATGCGGGAGCCGTAGGTAGCGACCCGTCGGCCAGAACGGGCCTTACGGGTACCTCCCGTCCCGTCGACGGGACGACTAGAGTCATCGCGTGATCGACCGGAAGCTGCTCTTATCCGACCTGCAGAAGCAGGTCAAGAACCTGGAAAAGGACCTGCGGGAGCAGGCCGAGTCGGTCGAGGAGGTGCGCCTCCGGCTGCGTGGCGAGTACGACCAAGCATTCAAGGTCGGGCGTACCGCCGCCACCTGGGCGGCATGGCGGGACGAGCGGGTCACCCAGGTCGCCGTCGCATGGGTGCTCGGCACCGTCTTTGTACGCTTCTGCGAGGACAACGGGCTGCTGGCCGAGCCGTACGTCGCGGGGCCGGGGGACCGGCTAGTGCTGGCCGAGGAGGCCGAGGCGCAGTTCTTCCGGGACCGGCCGGACGAGACGCTGCGTGGCTGGCTGCTCGAAGGCTTCGACGGAATCGCCAGCACCCAGGCCGGCCGGTCGCTCTTCGACCGGCGACACAACCCGCTTTTTCAGATCCCGCTGTCACATGACGCGGCCAAAGAGCTTATCGGCTTCTGGCGCCGGCGTAGCGAGAGCGGCGGCCTGGTGCACGACTTCACCGACCCGAAGTGGGACACCCGCTTTCTCGGCGACCTCTACCAGGACCTGTCCGAGTACGCGAAGAAGACGTATGCGCTGCTCCAGACGCCGGAGTTCATCGAGGAGTTCATCCTCGACCTGACGCTCACCCCGGCGATCGACGAGTTCGGCCACGACGTGGTGAAGATGATCGACCCAACGTGTGGATCGGGCCACTTCGTCCTCGGCGCGTTCCACCGGCTGTTAGAGGAGTGGGAGGAGCGCGCCCCCAACCGCGACCCTCACGAGCGGGTACGCCTCGCCCTGGACGCCGTGAACGGCGTCGATATCAACCCCTTTGCGGTAGCCATTGCCCGCTTCCGCCTCCTGGTCGCCGCCCTCCGCGCCTGCGGCATTAAAACTCTTGCGGACACGGCTGGCTATGCCTTTCCTCTGCACTTGGCCGTAGGTGACTCCCTTATCAAGGATCGGCAACTCGACCTCTTTGCCGAAACGGATAGCTTGGCTGGCTTCCACTACGCGACCGAGGATGTGCATGAGCACCGCGGCATCCTCGAAGATGGTCGCTATCACGTCGTGGTAGGTAATCCGCCCTACATTGCGGTGACCGATAAGAACCTGAAGGAACTGTACCGTCAGATCTATTCAACCTGTGTCTCTACCTACACTCTTGCTGTGCCCTTCGCGCAACGCTTCTTTGAACTGGGTAGACAGGCACAACCTGATCAATCTGGCGCAGGCTACGTGTGTCAGATCACCTCGAATGCCTTCATGAAGCGCGAGTACGGCGAAAATCTGATCAAAGAGTTTTTCGGTCACAAGATCGAACTGACGCATGTCATTGACACATCCGGCGTCTATCTTCCTGGCCACGGTACACCCACTGTAATTTTGGGAGGCCGGAGCAGAAGCGTCGGCCAAAGATCTGTCGTGCGAACCGTCCGGAGTGTCCGAGGCGAGCCGAAGCCGCCGGCTGATGCGGCAAGAGGCCTTGTGTGGCGCGCCATCGTTCAGCAAGTCTTCTCGCCCGGTTCCTCTAGCGAATGGGTTACTGCGGACGACCTTGATCGTCAACGATACTTCCGGCGCTTTCCTTGGATATTGCAAGACGGCGGTCTTGAGCTGGTCGAAGAGATTGGAGCAGCGTCAGCCCGACGGTTGGTGGATGTTGTAGATGTTATCGGTAGGACTACCCACACCGGCTTGGATGATGCCTTCTTCCTTCCGCCTGCTGCTGCGCGGACGACTGGAGTCGCCCCTGAATCTGCACCCTTGATTCGCGGTCCGGGTGTTCGCGACTACGTGGCGGAATCGGACACGGTGGCTGTCTTCCCGTATGACGAGGCGGGTAATCGCGCCGATTTCGGTGAGGCTGCCTCCCGGATGATGTGGTCTAATAGGACCGTACTGCGGAGGCGGGTTGACTTCGGAAAGACGCCCGAGGAACGCGGCTTGCGGTGGTTCGAGCACAGCATGTTCTTTGCTTCACGGTATGCTGCCTCGCTATCGGTGTGTTTTACCGATCTAGCGTCCCATGGTCACTTCGCATTCAATCCTGGTGGGAGTCTATTTGACAGAACGGCACCCGCGATCAAGCTGCCTCGGGGCGCTGAAGAGGATGCCTATCTAGGCTTGTTGGGGATCCTGAACAGTTCTTCGGTTTGCTATTGGCTCAAGCAGCTCTGTTATCCGAAGGGCGGGGATCCAATTGGAGATGATGGAGCGCGTGTTAGCGCGGAACAATGGCATGATCGCTATCAGTTCACTGCCACTAACGTTCAACGACTTCCGCTACCGGACGCGTACCCCTTCGACCTGAGCCGGACGATCGATGGGCTGGCGCAGCGGCTCGCTGCGGTGAGGCCGGCGGCGGTCGCGGGTTCTGGGGTTCCCACCCGTGATCGGCTGGTTGCCGCTCGCGACGAGTGGCATGCGGTTCGGGCGCGGATGATCGCGTTGCAGGAGGAGTTGGACTGGCAGGTCTACTCGCTCTACGGGCTGCTGGACGAGGAGTTGACCGCGCCGGCCGAGTCGGTGCCAGAGTTGAAGCTGGGGGAGCGGGCGTTCGAGATCGTGCTCGCCCGCAACGTTGCCGCCGGTGAGGCGGAGACGCAGTGGTTCGCCCGGCACGGGTCGACGCCGATCACGGAGCTGCCGGCGCACTGGTCGGACGAGTACCGGGCGGTGGTGGAGCGGCGGATCGCGGTCATCGAGGGCAACCGCAACATCGGGCTGATCGAGCGGCCGGAGTGCAAGCGGCGCTGGGCCAGCGAGGGCTGGGACGCGATGCAGGCGAAGGCGCTGCGCGACTGGCTGCTCGACCGGTGCGAGGCGCGCGAGCTGTGGTACCAGCACGTCGACGGGTTGGAGCAGCCGCGTCCGCTGACCACCGCCCAGCTGGCCGATGAGCTGCGCCGCGACGACGACGTGCTCACCGTCGCCAACGTCTACGCGCCCGGTCAGGATCTGGGCAAGGTGATCGCCGACCTGGTCGCCGACGAGCACGTGCCGCACCTGGCCGCGTTGCGCTACAAGGACTCCGGGCTGGCCAAGCGCGCCGACTGGGAGCAGGTGTGGGATCTGCAACGGCAGGAGGACGCGCTGCCCGACGAGGCGGCGAAGCGGGAGTTCCGCAAGCAAATCCCGGTGCCGCCGAAGTACACCTCGGCGGACTTCCTCAAGGGCAGCTACTGGAAGCACCGGGGCAAGCTCGACGTACCCAAGGAGCGGTTCGTCTCGTACCCAGGTGTCAGCCGCGACGGTGACCCGTCGCTGCTGGTCGGCTGGGCCGGCTGGGACCACCGCGAGCAGGCCCAGGCCCTAGCCACCCTGATCGTCGCCCGCGAGCAGGAGGACGGCTGGGCCGCCGACCGGCTGTTGCCGCTGGTCGCGGGGTTGCGCGAGATCCTGCCCTGGGTACGCCAGTGGCACGGCGAGTTCGACCCGGAGTGGGGTGCTTCGCCGGCGGACATCTACGCCGGCTTCCTCGCCGAAACCACCAACCGCCTCCACCTCGCCGACGACGCGCTGACCTCGTGGCGCCCGGCCAAGGCCACCCGTGGCCGCAGAGCAAAGCAGTGAACAGAGCAGCGATCGTCGCTGTGTACCCGTGCCCGCACCTCAGGAGTCGATGATGGATAACGAGATTCAGCTGATTAGTGACGGCGATGGGCTGGCGGTCATCGGAGATCCGACGGCCGTCGAACGCTTCCTCGTCTCCGAGGGGCTGCAGTCGAAGGACCTCGGACTACATCGGCTCGGACCTGCCCTTGGTAAGGCGGCGGGAGTCGCACAGGCAGGTTCCGAGATCGCCGCCAACTCGGGTCGCTGGATGAAATTGACTGCGGAGTCCGCGAAGGTCGCGGACAAGTTCCCGATGGTCACGAACTCGGTCTCCGGCAACGCCCATGCCACTCTGAGGGCGCAGAATGGCCAATTCGTCAAGAACCTCCAGTTCGTGAAGGGATCGCATCTGACCAACCCTGCGCTCCTGGCTGGCGCAGCGGGGCTCATGGCGCAGGTTGCGATGCAACAGAGCATGAAGGAGATCACCGACTATCTCGCCACGATCGACGAGAAGGTCGACGATGTGCTCCGCGCCCAGAAGGACGCCGTGTTGGCCCGCATGATCGGCGTGGGCTTCGTCATCGAGGAGTCGATGACCATCCGGGAGCAGCGGGGCCGGGTCGACGAAGTCACGTGGTCGAAGGTGCAGGGTGCGCCGGCGACGATCGCGGAAACCCAGGCGTACGCGTTGCGTCAACTCGATGCACTCGCGGAGAAGCTGGAGCGCAAGACCACGATCGGTGATCTCGCCAAGGCGGCCAAGGAAGCAGAGTCCAAGGGACAGGAGTGGCTCGTCGTCTTGGCTCGCTGCTTCCAGCTGCAGGACGCGATCGCTGTGCTTGAACTCGACCGGGTGCTGGACGCGTCGCCGGGGGAGTTGGACGGGCATCGCCTCGGGCTGAGGGCTGCCCGGCAGAACCGGCTGGAACTCATCTCCCGGTGCACCGAGCGCCTGCTGGCCCGGATGGACGCGGCTGCGGGCAGAGCCAACGCCAAGGTGCTGCTGAATCCGATGGACTCCCCGGCTGTGGTGAAGTCGAGCAACCATGTCTCGATCGCCATCGTCGAGTTCCACGGGCGGCTCGGGATCGAGGGCGATCGACAGTCATCGGAGGCGAGACGATGGACGGACGCGGCCAAGGAGGCGAGGGACAAGGCGCTCGAGACGGGAGCAGATGGCGTTGGTGCCGCCAGGCGCCTCGGCGACGAGACCCTCGGCCGAGCCAAATGGGCGACGGGCAAGCTCTCCAGCCGGATCGCCGAGCGAGCGCTCCGCCAGCGCGGGGACGACAAGGAAGAGTGAGTGGGCGCCGACCGTCAGCCACGCGGGCTCTCCGATGGGACTGCAGGCTCCGCCCGCACCATCGCTTGCGGTAAGCGCGATGTGGGACCTGCAACGGCAGGAGGACGCGCTGCCCGACGAGGCGGCGAAGCGGTAGTTCCGCAAGCAGATCCCTGTGCCGCCGAAGTACACCTCGGCGGACTTCAGCTCGACGTGCCCAAGGAGCGGTTCGTGTCGTACCCGGGTGCCAGCCGCGACGGTGACCCGTCGCTGCTGGTCGGTTGGGCGGGCTGGGACCACCGCGAGCAGGCCCAGGCCCTGGCCACCCTGATCGTCGCCCGCGAGCAGGAAGACGGCTGGGCCGCCGACCGGCTGCTGCCGCTGGTCGCGGGGTTGCGCGAGATCCTTCCCTGGGTACGCCAGTGGCACGGCGAGTTCGACCCGGAGTGGGGCGCCTCGCCGGCGGACATCTACGCCGGCATCCTCGCCGAGACCACCAACCGCCTGCACCTCACCGATGAGGCGCTGACGTCCTGGCGCCCGGCGAAGGTGACCCGCGGCCGGAAGACCCACCAGTAATCAGGGAGCAGGGCGTGCCGGCCGGCTGCTTGACCGGCACGGGCTTGGACCGGGGTCGCGCCGCCTGCGGCGCGACCCGGGAGTGGCGAAGCTTGTTACTGACAGGTTGGTGCTACGGGAGGCAGGATGGCGTCGCGGGGTCCCTCCGAATACCGCATTGTGCGGGCATTCCCGCCACAGGGAGAACTGCAGCGGTTCATCCTCGATCGACCGATGACGCTGCGCTGCTCGCAATGTCAGCAGACGAGCATGTCCAACTCAGTGGTGACCGTCGCCGGCAAGTGGTCCAAGTTGCTGTGCATCCGGTGTTACAGCCGGCCGGGCTCCGCGCGGGACGCGCCCGCGGCCAAGATGCGTCCTGCGAGAACGCCGCCCTCCGTCAAGAAGAAGGCGACACCCGCGAAGAAGAACTTGGCGCCGGCCGCGCGACAGTCAACCGAGTCACCGCTGCCGGTCGTCAGTCCGCTGCCTCGGGACATGATGTGGCTCGCTCGCTGCACCGCGGAGAGGCCGAGGGTGGAACGCTGTCGCCGGCCGAGGCGGACCTGCTCCGAAGGAGAAACGGTGAACCGGCGGGGATCGCCGCCGCGCGCTACGCCGAACTGCTCGTCGACACGCAGGCGCGTCTCGCTCGGCTGTCCGGTGACGATGAGACCGCAGAGCGATTGATCCTGACCCGGGACGCCCTGAGCGGTGTGTGTCAGGCAGCGGCCTTGACCTTCAAGAACACGTACCAGCGGGAACTGACGGCGGCAGAAGCTCCCACCCTGGCCCCTGACCCGCTGGAGACGCGAGTCATGCGGGAGGTCGCCGCCGACCTGTTCGATGCTGCCTGGGCCGGCGTGCTCAAGCGGCGAGAGTTGCCTCCACACGTGTGGGAACGGCCGACCCGCGACCTCTGGGCGTGGCTGAATGCCTACCAGAAAGCAAGCGGGGAAGCTCTGCCCGACTCGGTGCCCGGTCTACGTCAGATGGACGCCCCCGCGTTCGTTCGCTGTGCGCTTGACGACCTCGAAGGGCGGCAGCTCGAGGCGGGTTTGGCTCATGTCGCGGTGGCGGAGCAGTGGGTGGCTTGTGCTGGCGCCATCCTGTCGGCCTTGCAGGAGGCCCGGGACTCGGCGGAGAGCGAGCTTCGACGAGCAGTTCCCTCCGCTCGGGCCGATCTGGCTGCACGCCTGCGCCGGGCCGGGGAGGCATTGGCGCGGGGAAGCGCCCGGTGCCTGGAGGCGAGGTTGATCGTCGGCGGCTTCCACCTACGGGTTGCGCAGGTGTGTCGGGACGACTCCGTACGGCGGCTCCGAGCCGAGTGCCTCGCCGAGACGGTGACGGCGCTGGCTAAGAGTCATCCCGTGCTCAGTGGTCTGGTGGCAGCGGCTTGTCAAGAGCATCTAGCGGGCTGCGCTGACGCAGGTGTCCGCCACCCGTTCATCGCATGCGCTTCGGCGGTCAGGCAGGTGGTGCGGGAGCGCAGGAAGGAGGCGCCACCGGAGCCGGAGCCGGAACCGGAGCGGGAGCCGGAGCCGCAGGAGGAGCGCGAGCAGCCGTCAAAACCTGCCAAAAACGAGCCACGCCCGGCGAAGGACCCGGTCGAGCAGTCACCCGACGGCCACACCATCTGTCCGAGAGTCCTCAAGCAGACACCCACCAGGACCAAGCTGATGGTCGTGGCCGTCGAGACCTTCACTCGGCAGGGCGGCTCGTTTGGCTACGGCTGGGTGGACCAGAGCGGACAAAAGGGCCACGGGAGCGGTCAGGCGGTCAACGACCTGGATGAGGCGGTGCAGGCGTTGTGCCGGACCGCCCTGCGCCTCAGCGAGGAAGCGCCCAGCCTGCATCTTGTCAGCCGGCACCAGAGGGCGGTCAACGTCGTGCAGCTCGCGCTTCGCGCCGGTCAGGTGTTCACTGCATTGGACGCGCCGCTGTCCGATGACACTCGGAAGCAGTTGGACCGGCTCACCCGCCGACGGCGGCACGTCTCCATATCGGCGGAGGCGTGCGTTCGTCGCCACCAGGGCTCCGTGCAGGCGGAGGCACTGGCTCGGCGCACCATAGACTCCGAGCACACCACGGAAGAGCAGCACTTGGCAGGCGGCGTCGTCGTCCCGTCGCCGGCTGCTCCTGTCGGCGACCGGCTCACCGGGCCGGAGGACGAGAACGGCCCGGCCCGATGGCTGAACCTGGACGCACCCGAGAAAGCAGCGATGTCGTGGCGCGTCGCCCTGCACCGGGTGCACCTCGACGGGAAGTGGTGTCCGCTGCCGGACGGTCGCCTGTCGGACGAATCACCAGGGCGGCAGCTCCGCCTACACCTCAACCACGAGGCGCACCGTCAGTCCACCTTCGCGCCGGTGCAGCGTGTGGCACTGCGACGCCGCAACGGCCGGTGGGAGCTTGCCAACCTCGACTGGCCGACGGACATTGGCCCCGGCACCTTGGTCACCATCACCATGCACCCCGACCGGGACTTCGCCACCGCCTACACCACGCCGCTACTCCAGCCGGAGCGTATCGATGGCGTCGATTTCACCCACCGGTATGACCCGCGAATCGTGACCAGGGAGACCGCTCCTGGAGTCGACCAGTACGGCCGCGTGCCTGATCTCACCGACACGAGCTGGGTCCTGCACACGCTGCGCAAGCTCGGCTATCTGACCGAGGACGGGGAGGCAATCCTTGCTGAGAACGCACTCGTACAGAACTGCCTGAGACTGGGCTTGCCATCCCGGCGCGCGAACCGCATCCCGAAGGCGGTGGCGCAGCTCATTCGCGCTGGTTCCCTGTCCCGGGTCAACGGCAGCCTCGATCCCGATGGGCACCCGTGGTACCCGCCTCGTCCGGGATCCCGCCGAGTGCCGTTGCTGCGCTACGTTCCGCGGGTGGAGGCGGTAACGGCACCGCGCGACACCCTCAGTGAGTGGAATCCGCACCGACGCGCGCACCCGGTGGCTGGATTCCTCCGACGCCTGCCGCCGGGCGCGGAGGCATCTGCCGAGCAGGAGGACGCATACCGGGAGGCGGTCCGAGACGCAAGAATTGTGGAAAGTGGTCTTCCCAAGGGCCACACCTACGTGAAGCCCCACCAGCGCAAACGCTGAAGCTACGACGAGCAGATGGAGCTGCACGCCGTGGAGTGGCCGGAAGGGCTTTCGCCGTCAGGGCCGCCGAGATCGTGGACCGGGCGCTACCCGAGGCCTACACGTACGTGCGGCGGCATCACCGCGCCCGTTGACAAAACGAGTTGGGAGTAGGAACCGTGTCCGAATTGACTGAGGCGGGGCCCGGCACAACCTGGTGGACCGAGGCCGACATCGACGAGGTGACGGAGATGCTGGCGTCCCGTCGGTCACGACTCTGGCAGCTCGTCGCACCCGCGGATCTGGCCGCCTGGGTCTTCGCCGACTCTGCTCCGGCGCCACTGGACCCGCCGCCGGTCGATTTCGACGGCGACTGGTCGAGCGGCCTGGACGAGTCGGGACGCCAGGCATGGGCGCTGGCCGGCTGGGTGGCGCGGACAGTGGTGCCGGAGGCGGCGGACACGGCGGGCAGGTACTGGATCCTGTCCCAGTTGGACGACGTCTCTTCCAGTGTGCTGCGCCTGACGGTCGGGGTGCTGGAGATCCTCGGCCTGTACGAGTCCGGTGAGGCCGTCTGGCTGCGCGTGCACGCGGCACCCGTCGGCCTCGCCATGGAGACCGGTGCGGCAGACCTCGAAGAGTGGGGGCGGCGCGGCGTCGAGGTGCTGGAGGACGGTACGAAGACCCTCGCCGACGAGAAGCTCCTCCTGCGCTGTCCCGACCTCGACACCGCTCGCTGGCTGTTGCGGCAGCCGCCGGTCATAGCCGGTCTGCGGCTGCTGAGCTGTTGGGTGGCGGCGGGGCCGTACTCCTTCGAGGGCCGCTACCGGCCGGAGATCGTGGGACGGGCATGGCGGGCGTCCGAGTACATGCCCACCGACGGCTCCCAGGAAGCGTCGGACGCTGAGGTGGGTTTTGACCGGCCGTACACCGGTGCGACGGTGACCGCCGACCTGCCAGCGCAGCGGTCGTTCGACGCGGACGCCTACCGGGCCGGCGTCGGCGACCACGACCGGCTCTGCCGCTCGCTGATCGCCCACCTGGCCGCGTCGGGTGTCCGGGCCGGCGCCGGTCTCGCCGGAGTGAACGTCGACCTGGCGTGGCGGAACGCCGACGGACGGCAGTTCATCGCCGAGGTTAAGAGCGTGTATGCCGGCAACCAGGTCGAGCAACTTCGACTCGGCCTCGGCCAGGTTCTCGAGTACCGGCACCGCTTGGCGGCGCGCGGCGTGCCGGTTACGGCGGCCTTGCTGGTGTCGACGTGCAGCGACCCGACATGGCGGGACGTCTGCGGCGACAGCGGCGTCATCCTCCTGCCCGGCGACGACGAGCGGAGATGGACGGAGGCGCTCGGCGTGGTTGCCGGCTGACCGAAGGCCTCGCCGCAGCCGTAAGGCCAGGGCATCAGCGCCGAACGGACCAATTCCATGATCGGAACCTGGTCGCGCGCGATCTTGTTCGCCTCCGGGGTGGACCGTCATGTCGGGAAGTGCAAAGGTGTCTTCACATATCTCCCGCGCAGCGCACCTGCCGCGCCGGGGCTGGACATTTGTTGCCTGTTCGGCGCGGACGAGGAGAGGCCTTGCTGACGACCTCGGGCCAAGGTGATCACGCCTTCGACGAGCGCACGGACGAGGACACCGGAGCGCACCAGTCGCTCAGCGAGGGTGAGGTGCGGGAGTTCCGTCGCGCCCACCTGGCGAAGTCGGCGGCGAGCGACCTCCGGACGGACGAACTCGCTGCCGAACTCCGTCGGCTCTCCGGGCCGGGGTTGCCGCACCTTCAGCGCATGTTGAAGGTGCGTCTCGGTGCGCCCATGACTGTGGTGGCGCAGTCAATGCGGACCTGGCTGGCACGTGCGAACGAGTATGACGCGGCGAACGCTCTTCACAATGCGCTGCTCCATGGGGTTGGCGCCACCGCGCTCACCGCCGAGCTGACCGAGAGGGAACTCGCCGGGCTGCTGGAAGCAGAGCCGTCCCAGCTGGGGTTCCTGAGCGATGCCGAGATCCGGCATCCCTTGCTCGACAGCGGACAATTCGGATCGACCGCGAGGGTACGCGCCGCCATCTGGTCGTCCATGGTGAGCACTGGACATGCGGGCTCGGTCGCAGCGTTGGGCTGGCTCATCGCCGAACCGCCGGCGGCCTGGAGTGATGCCCAGCGACAGCTGCTGGTCAAGGGGTGGCAGCAGGTCCGGCAACGCCTTCCGCTGTTGCCGGAGCAACCCGCGCCGCTCAGCCGTCTCATTGATGTCGCGGCCGTACTGCAGTGGGACGGTGACTTGGACCTGACCGCGCCGGATGTGTCGGTGTCGACGGACGAAGCCGACGAGGTTGACTTCCCGGAGGGCGACCCGTCGAGCCCGAGTGTCCCCGGTGACGAGGTCGCGGCGCCACCGGAAGAGCTGACCGTCACGGCCGAGCAGTGTGATGCCGTCGAAGCCGAACTGGAGGACGTTCGGCGTGACGACCTTCCGGCGCTGGTGCAGGCGCTCGAAGCCGGTGCGGTGCCGCCGGATGCTGGACTCGATCGCATCGTCCGGCTTGCGCAGACCATCAAGGCCCTCTTCGAGCAGGTGGTTGCCATCACCGGCGGCGCTGTTCCGGTCACCCTCGAGGAGGCGCGGACGCGCCTCGACGACAGACTCGCGGCGGCGTCGACGCAGGATCTGCTGACCCGGATTCGTCGGCTCACCTCGCTCAGCGCGCCGGAGTACGCGAGCGCCGAGGCTGCTCAGGCCTCTCATCTCGCTTCGACGGTCGACGCTGACACCGACAGCGCTGTCCTGGCTGGTCTCGACGCACTGGTCAGCGCGATCGAGATCGGGCGGAGCGATCCAGCGGGCAGCGCCGAGCAGGCACGAATCGTCCAGACCGCACTTCCCCATCTGTCCGTCCTGGTCATGGTCGCGATGTCGGGCGCGCTGACGTTCAGTGACAAGAGCCAGGAAGTCGACGGACACCGCGACGACGAGGCCGACGAGCACGGACCCGAACAGGACGAGTCGCCGCCGGATCCGCCGCCATTCGACCTTTCGCCGCCTCCGGTTCATGAGCCTGTGGATGAGCCGGATGAGCCGGACGCGACAAGCCTCGAGGAGGTCATCGCCGGGCTCAATCTGACAGTGCCTGCTCCGGCCGGCGTCGACTCCACCCCTGAGCGCATGGCACCCCTGGAGGTCGTTGCAGGCGCAGACGCTGGTGTCGACACCGACTCGAACGACAGGGGCGAGTCAGTTCCGGAGGGGGAGGCTGACGTCCTGTACGCGTCACTGCTGCGCGACCGGCACCTCGCACTCGCTTCCTGGCTGCTGACGGCGCTCGACGCACCGGCACCGATCATCGCCGCACACCGGCTCGTCGCGTACGCAGCCGCGATGCGGACGTCGGCCGGAGCCAATGCCGCTGCCTTCGCCGATACCGTGCGTCAGCTCGATGCCGCTGCGCTCCGCGATCGCCACGACATCCAGATGCTGGTCTATGCTGCCTCGGTCCGTGCGGGACTGCTGTCGCCGACCGCGGGTGCGGCCGGACCACTGCGCGACCTGACCAACAGCATCGTGAAGTCCGGTCCCGCCGTCGAGGAACTCACCGAGGCGCTGCTCGGGGCCATCTACAACGGCGCCTACCTGACCGCGCGCAGTACCGACGCCATCGCGGAAGCCGCCGAGGCCGAGCAGATCCACGAGTCGCTCGCTCGTGAGGCCCGCGCCATGCTCCAGTCCGCGCCCTCGCGAACGATCCGATATCAGGCGGCCACCGAACTGTGGCAGGCGTGGATGGCTCCCAACGGTTACCTCGGCGCGCCCCTGACGGCCGTGGCCGATGGGTCCCGGAGCCCTGAACAGGTGAACCTCGTGCGGGATCGGGTCCGCGAGCTGCGTTCGAAATCGAGTCTGTCGGCTGCCCTCGACCGGGACACCCGCCGCGTTGCCGCCGGGAAACGCAACCGTGGAATTGAGGCGCGCGCACGGGACAAGATCCTCGACTGGACCAATGACGTCACCGACCTGCTCACCCGCTGGGTCGAAGCAACCGAGAGCCTGACCGAGACGGCAGCCGGCACCTGGATGGCTGATCCGATGGCCGACCTGAGGGTGCGGGTCAATGGGGTCCGCAGCCAGGCCGTCGAGCAGCTGCGGGCGCGAGCCAGGTCTGGAGACGTGATCAGGGACGCCGCCATCGAGACCGGGCTGGCGTTGTTGACCGAGTCGCTCGCGCTCCTCGACGGGTCCATCACCCTCAGCGGGGCGGAGGTGCCGGCCGACCGCCTCATCGGGAGCGCGCTCGCGTTGGCCCCGGACCTTCCGCTCACGGCGACGCTCGAGCCGGCCCGTGAGGTCACGGTCGGCGACGTCGCCGCTGCCGTTGAGGCCCTCCAGCGGGGAGCCGCTGGTTGGACCGAGGTGTTTGACCGGCGCGCCTCACGGCACGACCAGGTCGGAACACAGGTCCTCATCGACGCTCTACGCCCGTCCGACCCGCAACTGGCCCAGCGGCTCTCGGCTGCCCGGGACCGCGCTGTCATCGAGTCCACGGAGCAGCTCGACGCACGCGTCGCGAAGCTGGCCGGATCCATCGACTCCGACCGGCGGTTCGGGCGGATGACGGCTGACCAGTGGGCAGATCTCTCGGCGCGTGCCCGTGCGTACACCACGGGAGCGCGGGGGCTGCGACGGGACTTCGACGTCATGCTCCAAGACGTCGCAGAGCTCGAACAGGAGCGGGCGGAGGTGGTCCACGCGGCTATCGCCTCGGCGCGGCAGCAGCTCGAAGGGCACACGCTGGCCGAGGGAGTGCACTCCCGCATCGCCGGCCGCATCAACGAGGGTGACCTGACCACCGCCAACGAATACCTGGAGACCGTTCGCAGCGGACGGAGCCTGCCAGGACCGCGCGACGACGCCCAGCACCTGCACCTGTTCTACCCAACGTTCCCTACTTTGTTCGCCAGGTCCTCCGGCAACGCGCGAACCTCACCCCTGGTCGAGTTGCGGCGGGCCATGGACGACGGTCGGAACCCGGCCGAAGGAGCACTCGCCGAGGCTCTGACCGCCGCGAGGATCGACCTGTCCCAGAACGGCCGGCTCAAGAACGCGGCCAGTCGGATAGGGCAGTGGACCGCTCTGTCCGAGTCGAAATCATTGGACGCCAAGCTCGGCAACGTCAAGGCGGTTCTGGAGCAACTCGGCTTTTTCGTCGACATCGCCGACACGCCGAGCACCCGGCGCGGCCAGGCCTACGGCCGATCCTCCTGGATGCACTTGAGTGGAGTCCGAGCCACCGCGGGACGGGCCTTGATCCCCGCCTTCGGTAGCGCGATCAGCCCGTCCGGCAACAGCCTTCGAGTGCTCGCGGTGTGGCGTTCACCGACGGCGCCGGAACTGGTCGAGTTGCTGCGAGCTGAACCAGCCGACCACTCGGTCGTCGTGCTGTACTTCGGTGCGCTCGACCTGACGGCGCGTCGCGAGTTGGCACACGAGTTCCGCAACGGCCGCAAACTCCCGGTGACTGCCGTCGTGGACGAGGCCGCGTTCGCGTATCTCGTCGCGCAGCCGGAGCCCGGCCGCGACATCACCATGGCGATCACACTGCCGTTCACGTCCGCGACGCCGTTCACGCCGGACGTCGCCGGTCTGGTGCCACAGGAGATGTTCTACGGGCGCGCCGAGGAGCGCGACAAGGTCGTGGACATGATGGGTTCCTGCATCGTCTACGGGGGGCGCCAACTGGGCAAGTCGGCGCTGCTGCGGGCTGCCGCCCGCGAGTTCGACGACGGAGAAGTTCGGCACGCCGTCTATCAATCCATCTACCGCGTCGGGCAGGCGAACCCGGTCGACGCGGTGTGGACCGCCCTCTGGCCGCAACTGGCGGACAAGGGCATCGTCCCCCGGGACATCCCGTCCGGCGATGTCGCTCCAGTCCTCACCCAGCACGTCGCCAGATGGATATCCGGCAGGTCCGGGCGACAGCTGCTGGTGCTGCTGGACGAGTCGGACTCGTTCCTCGACGCCGATGCCACTGACGGCCGTTTCACGCACGTCACGCACTTCAAGGAACTGATGGAGGTGACCGGGCGGGCGGTGAAGGTGGTGTTCGCGGGGCTGCATCAGACGGCTCGGTTCGAACGGCTCGCCAACCATCCGCTCGCGCACTTCGGCGACCCGGTCTGCGTCGGACCTCTCGCGCCTCAGCCCGCCTACGACCTGCTCAGCCGGCCCCTGCAAGCCCTCGGCTACCAGTTCGTCAACCACGACGACGCCTCGCGCGTCCTGGCGCTTGCGAACAACCAGCCGGCACTGATCCAGCTGTTCGGGGCACAATTGCTGCGTGACCTGCGGCGTACGCCGCTGCCCGCCGGCGCCCCGCCTCAGAAGGTGACGCGGGACGACGTGGAAGCGGTCTGGGCTGACAGCTCCCTGCGCAACTCGTTCCGGAAGCGATTCGACTGGACCCTCAACCTCGACCCGCGATACAAGATCATCGCCTACAGTGTCGCGTTCCACGCGCACGCTCACGGTGCCGCAGCCTCCCTGACCCCTGCCCAGCTGCGCTCCGAGTGCGAGCAGTGGTGGCCCAAGGGCTTCGCTGCCGAAGACGTCCGCACCGGCGAGTTCCGGGCGCTGCTCGACGAGTGTGTCGACCTGGGGGTCCTGGCGTACGCCAATGGTGCTTACCGCCTGCGGACGCCGAACGTGCTGGACCTGCTCGGATCCCGTGACGAGGTTGACGAGTTCCTGGAACAGGCGGAGTCCACGCCGCTCCCGGAGAGCTTCGACGGCAGTTTGATGCGGCCGGCTTTCGGCAGGAGTGCGACGCGCGCCCCACTGAACTCACAGCAGATCGCGGACCTGCTCGCGGCCCGCAGCAAGGTCCGTTTGATCGCCGGGTCTGCGGCGCTGACCGTGGAGCGCTGCATCAGCGCGTTGAAGGCTGAGAACGACAACGCTGCGTCCGGCAGCCGTCGCAGCCACATCCGAGAGGCGACGGCGGCCTCTCTGCGCACCGCCTGCCAGCGAGCAACACTACGGGCGGCCGGGGGACACGCCGTGGTACTCGTTGATCTGACGACAGCATCGCTCGACAGCGCCCATGACGCTTGGCGGACGGCACGGGAGCTGATCGCCGCGCACTCCGGCGGCTCACTCGGGATCGTTCTGGTGACCTCGCCCGCGCAGGCGCCCCTGTGGCCCGTCGCGGCACGTGAGTCCGATGCATCCTCGGGGATCACGGGTCTGCGCCGGTATGACCGCACAGATCTGCGACTGTGGCTCACCGACACCACCTTGCCGTTCCAGGACGACGCATCCCGAAGCGAACTGCTCGCGGTGACGGGTGGTTGGCCGATCAATGTCAACAAGGTCGTCGAGGACCTCTCCCGAGACCAGGACGCCTACACGCGTCATGATCCACTCAGGCAGCTGCGCGCTCAACTGGCCGACCCGGCCAACGCCGAGGCGCTCGTTGTGTCTTCCGGGGTGCGCTCCGACAGGGTGCTGCGGGAGGCGTGGCGATTCCTGGTCACCGAGTTCGGTGCCGATCGCGCCGACGCCGACACCGTTGCCGACTACCTGGCCATGCACGGTGATTCGGGCGAGGCCGGAAGCGAATGGCTTGCCTCACCCCGCCTTCAAGAAGCGGGTTACCAGTCGGCGTTGGACGTCGTCGAGGTGATGCGTACCCTGGGGCTGCTCGTGAGCAACACGGAGGACGGTCAACTGCTCGTCGAGCCGGTGATGGCCGCCGCCACGAGGACCGCGCAGGGATGACGAAGGCGCCGCGGCAACTCCTCGACGTCCTGGTCAGTGAGGCGGCACGAGTCATTCTCCAGTCCCCTCCGTATGCGGGGCAGGACATCGACGTGGCCCGGTTCGCCTCCGCGAACGTCGCGCAGACACTCCTGTTCATAGCCCGGTTCGCTCCGCTGCGCGCCGAGCTGGCGCAGCGGTACAAGACCGAACTCGCCGGTGACGTCGCCCTGGTGCGACAGCTCGTCGACCCGGATGAGGCAGTTGCCGAGACAGCTGCCACGATTCTCGGTCAGGAGCCGTCAAGGGGCAGACGGTCCGTGACGAGAGCTCAGCGCATCCCCAAGCCGGCGGCGAGCGTGGAGGAGCGCCGCGCGGGGCGGGCGGCACGGGATCTGGCCGAGGCACGTACGGCTCGCGACCGGGCCCGCGGGCAGGTCGACTGGGCTGTTCGGGAGCGCGACGCCGCCCTCCAGGAGCTGAGCGCGGCCACCACCGACCGGGACGAGGCGCTTGCGGTCATCGAATCATTGCGCGCGGAGCTCGCCGCTGAGCGCCAACGCTCGGCCACCCTCGCGACGGATGTGGTGCGCGCCGCCGAACTCCTCGCCAGCGCGTTGCGGCCGATGGATGCGGTCGTGTCGCCGGACGCCGACCCCAGGGAACGGGAGATGCAGCTGGCAGGCGAGTCTGCTGACACATCGACCCTCGATCCGCGCCTCAACAGCCTGAGCGCGGCGCTGGCCGACGCCGGCATCACGGTTGAGGCGTTCCTCAACGTGCTGGACGTGATCCGGTCGCCTGTGCAGCCGGTGCCTGTTCGGTCGGCGACCACCCGTCAGCGGGAGATGTCGCTCACCCCACTGGGCGGCGGCACCGAGATCGGTGGCTCGTGCATGCTCGTCGAGGTTGGCGACGTGCGTATCCTCGTCGACGCCGGCATGCGCCCCAGACAGCCGCTCGATCGCGCTGGGCCGCCGGATATCGACATCGCGCGTTGCGGTCACCTCGACGCGATCGTGGTGACGCATGCCCACAACGACCACGCCGGATACGTGCCGGCGCTGACTGCCGAATTTGCCGACCTGTCCGTGTTCTGCACGCCAGAGACCGCGGCGTTGTTGCCCACGATGTGGGCGGACTCAGTCAAGGTGTTCGATCGAGCCGCCCGTGAGCGTTTGCCGTACAGCCAGTCGGCCCCGACACCGCCGTACGGTCAGACCGACGTCGTCGCCGCCCAGCACCGTCTCCGGTCAATCCCGTGCGGCAGAGTTGTTGAGGTCGCCGATGGCGTCACCATCGAACTCTTCCCGGCAGGCCACATTCTCGGCGCGGCCGGTGTCGTGGTTGCGGCTGGCTCGACCCGCGTCACGGTGACGGGCGATGTGTCCGACCTTGCTCAGGCAACGGTGCCGGGCCTCGTTGTTCCCCAGTCCGCTCGGGGATCAGACCTGCTTGTCATCGAGTCCACGTACTGTCAGCGGCGGTCCCACCGGGACGTGGAGGTGGAGAGCTTTCTCGCCACGGTGCTCGAGACGGTCACCTCCGGTGGGCGGGTGCTTGTGCCGGCATTCGCGCTGGGCCGGGCGCAGGAGGTGGCCATGACGCTGCGCAACCGTCTGCCCGACGTCCCGGTATTCCTCGATGGCATGGCCAAGCAGATCACCCGCATCTATGAGCAGCAGACCTCCGGTGGGCAACGCCCACTGCAGATCTACGGGGACCAGGTCCGAGAAGTGCCGCCAGATCAACGCCGTCAGCTCATCACGTCATTCCGACGGGGCGTCATTGTCACGACGTCTGGGATGCTCACCGCCGGCCCCGCAGTCCAATGGGCTCGATCAATCCTGCCTGATCCGAGTTCTGCCCTGTTGCTCGCCGGTCACCAGGACGAGGAGTCGCCCGGGGCGGCCCTGCTCCATCTGGCTGAAGGCCTCAACTCGACCTTCGCGCTCGATTCGCAGGACATCGAGGTCAAAGCGCGGGTAGCGAAATTCGGTCTGTCCGCGCACGCCGACCGGAAAGGACTGGCCTCCATCACCGACGATGTCGCAGCAACCCAGGTGATGCTGGTCCATGGTTTGCCCGGGCCGCAACGGGAGTTCGGCGACCACCTTACTCGTCGCGGTCATCAGGTCGTTGCCACCGACCGTTGGCAGTCTTGACCTGGGCAGGATCAGCCGGTAGAAGCCCTTGCCTCGACGAGTTAGGTAAACATCTCGGAGGTTCTTCCAACCGTGGTTTGCGCGGTTGGTGGTTGATCTCGGCAGACACCATCGTCACACACTCTTTCCGATCGGAGGTGGCGGGACGCCCTTGGCATCCAAATGGCGGCGGCTCAACATCACGCTGATCGACCGGCACGCACTCGAGACGTGGGTGTGGACGGGGAGGCCCACGACGGGGATCGTCGTGGGCTGACCCCGCTCATCACAACGTCAGCCCTGGTCCCCGCGCGACGGCTGACGTGCGAAGTCCAGAAAGGGCGGGGTGCTGCTTGCCCCCAGTCAGCTCCAGCGGGCGCTGCGTCCGTCGTCGTCATACCAGTCGTTGAGGTAGTCGCGGTTCGCCTTGTCGTCCTGTTGGACGCCATGGAAGCTGTCGCTCATGGTGGCCACCAACCAAATCACGTTGGCCAGCTTGGCATAGTCCTCGTCGGAGATGCTCGGGTCGAGCTGAACGGTGATGGTTCGCCGGGTGCGAGGCACAACTGCTCCTGATTCTGGTCGTTCCCTGATCCTGCTGCCGATAGAAGGCGAGTGCCGGGCCTGTTGCTCAGGCGGTCAGCCGCGCCGCGATGGGGAACGCTCGTGGGATGTCCTGCCAGAGCAGCGGGTTGGTGTTGCGGACGCGTGGGCTCGGATGGGCGACGGCCAGCCACGGGACCAGGTGGGCGTCCTCGCGTAGCAGGTAGAGCGCGAAGGCTTGGCGGGCGATCCCTCCCATCGTCACCACCAGCTTGAGGTCGGGCAGCAGGGCAATGAACCGGGCCAGCCAGGGCAAACCCGGCTCGATGTCCGATCGCGTGGCGTTCTTGTTCTTCTTCTCGTCGCCCATGAACCATGGGACAGCGTTCCAGTGCACGCAGCGCCCCCGCATCAGTCCGGACTCGCGGTAGAACTCCCACACGTGTGCGGCGGCCAGTCGTCGTTGTCGGGTGAGAGCATCGCGCTACCGAGCGCCGCGGCCCGAGCGGGCGTCTCCAGGAGAAAGAGCACCTGGGCTTGAACCCCGCCCAGCGTCGGGTCAACGTACGGCACGCCCTGCTGGCCTCGCTCCTTGCGAATCTCCTCGACGAGATCGGTGATCGGCGCGATGTGCGGCTCGTGAAGACGAGCGAGCTCCGTCTTGACGATCTCGGGGTCCCGGTTGGCCCGAGAAGCGAGGGAGAGGTCCATCAGCGCATCGTGCGTGAGCCGTGCGACGAAACCAAGAGGCTCAACGCAGTCGTCGCGAGATCAGGATGCGGGTCCGCTCGCTGAGCTGCTCCCCGATGAAGTCCTTGAGTTTCTCCGGGTCAGGCACGGTCCGGTGGGCCTCTTCGAGTTCTTCCCAGGTGTCGTAGTTGCACGGGTCGCCTGCCGTCACCACCCCGATGCCGTGCATCCGGGCGGCTGCGGCGACGTCCTCGACATCCGGCTTGAGCGCTGCCGCCTTCTCGGGAGGGATGTAGAACAGCACGTACGCCCGCGTCGCCGCACGACGGTGTGCAGCGCCTCGTAGACGGCTTGGACGTTGACCGCGTCCGGAGATTTGATCTCGAAGGTGTTGACGTCCAGGTGCTTTCCCGGCACGTACTCGAAGGTCCGTACCTCGACGGTGGTGATGTCGGGCCGGGACCAGATGCCCGTCGGGCGGCTGCCACCGAAGGCGGTGATCTCCACGGCGAGCAGGTGCTGCCGATGCTCCTGAGCCCAGTCACGCTCGATCACGGCGCGCATCGGCTCGTACAGGGCCGGCTCGTTGGTGATGGCTGCTTCCATGGTCGCGATGTCCGGCGTGCCGCCCTCGGGGGCGACCACGTGGCCAGCCGCCGTGGTTTCGCGTTGTGAGCGGCGGACCACTCCGCCGCGGCCGCGGCCCCGGGTCACCAGCCCCTTGTCAACGAGCCCGTCACGCGCCAGGAAGTACCGGTTTCTGTTCCACTGCAGGTACTGGCGCAGGGACGGGTTGCTGACTGAGGACCCGTCGGTGGGCAGCGCATTGAACAGCGTGCACTCGTCCTCGGGGAGCGCCGACAGGTCCGCCGCCATCACTCGGCGGTAACTTCGCTGCAACCGTCCTTCTAGTGTCCGTGCTGCCATGGGCTGTCGCTTGTCGGCAAAAGGTGCAAACCTTGCAGGCCGCTGGAGGCCGTCGGCCTCATCTCCACCGCTGCGACGCGCCTCGACCGGCGTGTTGCGCGCCCAGCCCCGCCGCGAACGATGACATTCATGTCGGCGCGCACGGCGCTCGTGATGGCTTGGGCGATCTGGCGATGCGGCGGCCGGAGAGCGCGCTGCCCGACGAGGCGGCGAAGCGGGAGTTCCGCAAGGACATCCCAGTGCCGCCGAAGTACACCTCGGCGGACTTCCTCAAGGGCAGCTTCTGGCGGCACCGGGGCAAGCTGGACGTGCCCAAGGAGCGGTTCGTCTCGTACCCGGGTGCCAGCCGTGACGGTGACCCGTCGCTGCTGGTCGGCTGGGCGGGCTGGGGCCACCGCGAGCAGGCCCAAGCCCTGGCCACCCTGATCCTCGCTCGCGAGCACGAGGACGGCTGGGCCGCCCCGGCTGCTGCCGTTGGTCGCGGGGTTGCGCGAGATCCTGCCCTGGGTACGCCAGTGGCACGGCGAGTTCGACGCGGAATGGGGTGCCTCGCCGGCGGACATCTACGCCGGCTTGCTCGCCGAGACCACCAACCGGCTGCACCTCACCGATGAGGCGCTGACCTCGTGGCGCCCGCCGAAGGCCACCCCCGGCCGCAAGCCCAAGGCATAGGGGGAGTGGTGAGCCGCAGCGGGCCTTCATGGCGTGCCACCTGCGGCGTGCGGTACTCGTCCTTTGTGGCAGATCAACCGCAACATTCGACTGCCGCGCATCCTATGTCCGACCGTGGGGAAGGTCTCGATGCAGGATGGCGCTCTAGGCAACAATATAGTTACGCTCCGAACATGCATCGGTGGGAGTCGCAGTCGGAACGGACCCTTTACACATGACCGCCGCCTCGAAGGACCCCACATTCTTCACATCGCGACCGTGGTTGCAAGCCAAGATTGACGGCTGGCTATCAACCCAGGATGGCGAGAGGGTGCTCGTGATCTCCGGTGGACCGGGCACGGGCAAGAGTCGATTCCTCCATCAGGTGTGCCTGCGGCTGGCGGAGAGCCGCGACGACAGTGGCGCAAGGCTCGGTGGAGCGATCCTGCGGGATCTGCGCGGCAACCGCTGCGGAGAGCTGTCATGGAGTTCGCTCAAGAAGGAACTACTCGAACTAGTTGGTAACCCGCCACCAGCCGTGATCACGCCCTCCGCTGTGGTCAATCAGAAGGTGGGGTTGCTGGCCCCCGGTGCCCAGGCCGTCGGCCAGATGATCACCGCATACCTGCTGAACCAGGATCCGGTGGGAGATCTTCGCGAGACAGTGCTCCCTCAACTTGCGGCCCTCCCGGCGGGGCCACCCCTGGTGGTCGTGGTGGACGGCCTCGACGAGGCGTTCCGCGACCATGCCCTGGACTTCCTCACCGTCGTGTCGCGGCTCGCCGATGCCATTAGTCGTGCGCCACACGGCGATCGGGGCGTGGGCCGGCTACGTCTCGTGGTCGCCAGCCAGCCCGAGGTTCCGATCGACGTCACGCCGATTCGCCGGCCCGTCATCGTCGACCTGGCGCAGCCGGATAAGTCCGATGAGGACGACCTAGCCGGGTATTGTTCCACCCTGCTGGTTGACTTGCCGGAAGAAGACCGGGAACGCCTAGCCAGACAGATCGCGAGAAGCGCGGCCGGCGTCTGGGTGTGGGCCTTTTACGTCGGGCTGGCGATCAAAGAGGATTTCGCCAATGGCAAGCAGTCGCCGCTGACCCTCACGTCCCCGCGGACCCTCGCCGTGGTCTACCGAGAGGCACTGGACCGCGCCCGTGGCCGGTTGGGCGATCGATGGCAGACTGCGGCAAGCCTCATCGCGCTCATCGCCGCTGCACAGGATGTCGGCACCACGCTGCCGAAGGACATCGCAACGGCGGCCCTTGAGACCGACGGGGCAAGTCTGGCGCGACTGCTTGGTGACCTGAAGGCACTCATTGCCTATGGCGTGGACGGCAAATACCAGTTCTGGCACGGCGATTTCGGGCGCTGGATTGCCGACGGCGGTTACGAGCTGGCGAACCTGCGGGACGCGCATGATCGCCTCACCGAGATGGCTCTCAGGCTCGGGCGCGACCGCTGGTCCCTGGCCGGGTCCTACGGGGTCAACTACGTCATGCCGCACGCGCTCGCCACCGCTGAGCTTGACCTCGGCACGGTGCGACTGTCCAGCAGCCTGCAACGGTGCCTTCGGCTGGCGGCGGAGATCGAGCTCCTTAAGACAGCCGGCCTTGACGAGGGGGCTGACGGCGTCCGCCACTGGCTCGACTACATCGAACGATTGAGCCACTTGGCTCCGGCGAACACCCGGATCGCCGGCTCCGTGCCGCTGACCGGCCTGTCGTCCCTGCTGTACAAGGAGCTTCAGCGCCGCGTCGGTAGGCGGCTGGCGGGCATGATGACCGAAGCCCAGCTTGATGAGTTCGAGAGCCTGCAGAGGCAGCGCGACGAGCACGGCGCTCTGGAGTTGATCAAAGCCGTCCAGCCGTCGTCCTGGTTGACGGTGGCGGAAGAGCTACGACTCATCTGGGAGCGCGTGCTGAGCGGCTGGCGACCGGAGAACGACACAACAGCAGGTCTGTTCGACATGGGCTTCGCGTTGGCAGAGCAATGGAGGGCGAGCAGATCGACCGACCTACTCACTCGGGCCATCGACGCCTACCTGCGAGCTCTCGATCTCACCAGCCAGGAAGATCTCCTTTACACCAGCCGTATGATCAGTCTTGCCAACGCCTACGTGGATCGGATCGGTAACGAGGGTGAGCAGCCGGACGACCTGGATCGTCTGATCGCGTTGCAGGCGGACATCACCACTCGTCCGGATCTGCACGACCCGGCCTCGGCGCTGGCGGTGCACGGATTATGGCTGCGGCGACGGTGGCAGCGTGATCCGGCCAGCCACGCGGCCGACCTCGATGGTGCGGTGGCGGCCTACCAGCGAGCGATAGAGCTCACCCCGGACGACCACGAGGAGCTCACCGACCGGATGATCGGCTTGGCGAACGCCTGCGCGGATCGGATCGATACCGAGGGTGAGCAGCCGGACGACCTGGATCGTCTGATCGCGTTGCAGGCGGACATCACCACTCGTCCGGATCTGCACGACCCGGCCTCGGCGCTGGCGGTGCAGGGATTCTTTCGGCGGCGACGGTGGCAGCGTGATCCGGCCAGCCACGCGGCCGACCTCGATGGTGCGGTGGCGGCCTACCAGCGAGCGATAGAGCTCACCCCGGACGACGCCCGCCTCACCGCACGGATGATCGGCTTGGCGAACGCCTGCACGGATCGGATCGATACCGAGGGTGAGCAGCCGGACGACCTGGATCGTCTGATCGCGTTGCAGGCGGACATCACCACTCGTCCGGATCTGCACGACCCGGCCGCGGCGCTGGCGGTGCACGGATTATGGCTGCGGCGACGGTGGCAGCGTGATCCGGCCAGCCACGCGGCCGACCTCGATGGTGCGGTGGCGGCCTACCAGCGAGCGATAGAGCTCACCCCGGACGACCACGAGGAGCTCACCGCACGGATGATCGGCTTGGCGAACGCCTGCGCGGATCGGATCGATACCGAGGGTGAGCAGCCGGACGACCTGGATCGTCTGATCGCGTTGCAGGCGGACATCACCACTCGTCCGGATCTGCACGACCCGGCCGCGGCGCTGGCGGTGCACGGATTATGGCTGCGGCGACGGTGGCAGCGTGATCCGGCCAGCCGCGCGGCCGACCTCGATGGTGCGGTGGCGGCCTACCAGCGAGCGATAGAGCTCACCCCGGACGACCACGAGGAGCTCACCGCACGGACGATCGGCTTGGCGAACGCCTGCGCGGATCGGATCGATACCGAGGGTGAGCAGCCGGACGACCTGGATCGTCTGATCGCGTTGCAGGCGGACATCACCACTCGTCCGGATCTGCACGACCCGGCCTCGGCGCTGGCGGTGCACGGATTATGGCTGCGGCGACGGTGGCAGCGTGATCCGGCCAGCCGCGCGGCCGACCTCGATGGTGCGGTGGCGGCCTACCAGCGAGCGATAGAGCTCACCCCGGACGACGCCCGCCTCACCGCACGGATGATCGGCTTGGCGAACGCCTGCGCGGATCGGATCGATACCGAGGGTGAGCAGCCGGACGACCTGGATCGTCTGATCGCGTTGCAGGCGGACATCACCACTCGTCCGGATCTGCACGACCCGGCCTCGGCGCTGGCGGTGCACGGATTCTTTCGGCGGCGACGGTGGCAGCGTGATCCGGCCAGCCACGCGGCCGACCTCGATGGTGCGGTGGCGGCCTACCAGCGAGCGATAGAGCTCACCCCGGACGGCCACGAGGAGCTCACCGACCGGATGATCGGCTTGGCGAACGCCTACACGGATCGGATCGATACCGAGGGTGAGCAGCCGGACGACCTGGATCGTCTGATCGCGTTGCAGGCGGACATCACCACTCGTCCGGATCTGCACGACCCGGCCTCGGCGCTGGCGGCGCACGGATTCTTTCGGCGGCGACGGTGGCAGCGTGATCCGGCCAGCCACGCGGCCGACCTCGATGGTGCGGTGGCGGCCTACCAGCGAGCGATAGAGCTCACCCCGGACGACCACGAGGAGCTCACCGACCGGATGATCGGCTTGGCGAACGCCTACACGGATCGGATCGATACCGAGGGTGAGCAGCCGGACGACCTGGATCGTCTGATCGCGTTGCAGGCGGACATCACCACTCGTCCGGATCTGCACGACCGCGCCTCCGCCTACGGCGCGCACAGCTACTCATTGAGGCTCCGATGGAATCGCGGCGGTGATGGCACGGCCTTGGACATACATGCGGCCGTAGAAGCCGGGGTTCGAGCCGTGGAAGGCACTCCGAATGACGATCCCCACCGTACCGACCGTCTCTTCAGCCTGGCCAATGCCTTGATCGGCCGCCTCCGCGGACGTCCAGCTGTCGATGAGCAGGTCTACGAGCAGGCGGGTGACCTCGACCACCTCCTCTCGTTGCAGGCGGACATCGTGGCACGGCACGACCTGCAGGATCCTGCATCCGCTGAGGCGATCTACGCTACCTGGCAACTGGAGCGGTGGAGGCGCGAGCCAGACCAGAAAAGCCATCTCCGCAAGGCATTGGTCGCCGCAGGCAAGGCAGTTGACCTCACACCCGACGGAGACGCCGAGTTGGCGAACCGGCTCGTGCAGTTGGCTAACCTGCACTTGCTTGGGCACGTCAACGACCTGCCCGGCGCGACACTTCTCAAGGCGCGACAGATCGCCACGTCGGTAGCCGACGTCCAAGAGGCCGCAGTCGCGCTACTCCCTGCACTGCGGCGGCTTGCTCGACAGGTGGACGGAGTGGACGTGGTCAGGCAGGCGTCGGGCGGGCATGACGCCAGGCGGGCTCACGAGACGTTGTTCCCGTGACCGGGTTTTTCCTGCCGGGTGGGTGTCTGGGCATCAATTCGCAAGCCGACGAGACGACCGCCCTTGTCCACGCGGACGGCGGACTGTTCGACCGTCACGTCGGTCTCTTCCGGAAGGCCGTCGGCGCCGATCGCCTCGCCGGCCACGACGCCTAGGACCTGCTTCGCCCGGGCGGTCTTGCGGTGCGTGCTGCTCGTAGTCATGGCGCGAATCCCTTCGAGAATGGCCCAGATGACGACCAGAGCGATGAATCCGATCAGCAAGGACCGTCGGAAACCCCCGACAAGATAGTTACCTAGCAGTCCGGCGATCGAGCCGATGACGACGGAGCAGACCGCCAACGCGCTGTGTCCTGTAGGGCGAAGCATGGGCTCCTCCTGTTCACGTCTCTCGTGGCGATCCTGACATGGCTCGTCCACTCATCACGTCGCCGGGAGAGGTGGGCGGGAGTCGCGTGCTGGTCGTCTGAAGGAGAGTCGGGCGCTTGGAGTGCCAACGACGGTCGTTGTATGCCGGTGCCCGTCTCGACTACGCCTGGCCACGCGATGGATGTGATCGGTGCCTCGATCGGTACGGTATGCAGCATGTCTTCGCCCACCCCTGCGCCGCTGCTCCGGGACTACATCGACATCCCGGAGCGCACGAGCACGAGCGACTTCGTGCTCAAGCTCGCCGACAGTGTCGCCGACGCCGACGCCACCCTCCGCGACTACGTGGTCACGGACCGGTTGCTGGCGAACTTCGACGAGGCGCTCGGGCTGATCCGCTCCGCGGTCGAAGGGCACTCCTCCAAGGCCGCCTACCTGCACGGCTCCTTCGGCTCCGGTAAGTCGCACTTCATGGCGGTGCTGCACGCGCTGCTGCGCGGCGAGTCTGCCGCCCGCGGCCGCGACGAGCTGGCCCCGCTGGTCGCCAAGCACAGCGTCTGGCTGGACGGGCGCAAGTTCCTGCTCATCCCGTACCACCTGCTCGACGCCCGCTCGCTGGAGCAGCGCGTCCTCGGCGGCTACGTCGACCGGGTCCGCGCCCTGCACCCCGAGGCGCCGATCCCGGCGGTGCACCGCACCGACTCGCTGCTGGACCAGGCCGCATCAACGCGGGAGAAGGTCGGGGACGCGAAGTTCATCGCCGAGTTGCCCGGCGGCGACGTCGAGGACGAGTGGGGCGACAGCGAGACGTTCTGGACCACCGAGCGGCTGGACCAGGCGTTCGCCGGCGCGTACAACGACGAGCTGCGCCGCAAGCTGGTCAACGACCTGCTGACCAGCTGGAACGTGGGATTCTTCAGCAACGCCCGGGAGGACGCCGAGGCGTTCGTCTCGCTCGACCGGGGCCTTACCGAGATCAGCCGGCACGCCAAGGAACTCGGCTACCACGGCCTGATCCTCTTCCTCGACGAGCTGATCCTCTGGCTGGCCAACTCGATCGGCGACCAGCAGTTCGTCTCCCGCGAGATCCAGAAGATCACCAACTTCGTCGAGGGCGGCGACACCCGTCGGCCCATCCCGGTGATCAGCTTCATCGCCCGCCAGCGTGACCTGCGCGAACTCGTCGGCGAGGAGGTCACCGGCGCCAACGAGCTGAGCTACCAGGACACCCTCAACCTGGCCAGCGGCCGGTTCGACGTGATCAAGCTGGAGGACCGCAACCTCCCGGAGATCGCCCGCCGCCGCCTGCTCAAACCCCTCGATACCACGGCCGCCGAGGAGATCCGCAAGGCCTTCGACGCCACCACCAAGGTACGGCGGGAGGTGTTCGACACTTTGCTCGGCACCGACTCCGGCAGCGGCGCCGACATCGACGCCTTCCGGTCGACGTACCCGTTCAGCCCGGCGTTCCTCTCCACCCTCGTGCACGTCTCCAGCGCGCTGCAGCGCTCCCGGACCGCGCTGAAGCTGATGCGGCAGCTGTTGGTGGACCGGCGGGAGACCCTGCGTCTCGGCCAGCTCGTGCCGCTCGGCGACCTCTACGACGTGATCAGCGGCGGTGGCGACCAGCCGTTCACCGAGAAGCTCAAGGCCGAGTTCGAGATGGCCCAGAAGCTCTACGATCTGAAGCTGCGCCCCTACCTCCTGGGGCAGTACGGCCTTACCGAGGATGACCTCGACGCTGCCCGCCGCGGGGACGCGCTGCCCGCCGAGGCGACTGGGCGTATCCGCGCCTTCACGGGCGACGACCGACTGGTCAAGACGCTGCTGCTGGCCGCCCTGGCACCCAGCGTCCCGGCGCTGCGAAATCTCACCGCCCGTCGTCTCTCCGCCCTCAACCACGGCAGCATCACCAGCCCGATCCCCGGCGGGGAGGTCGCGCAGGTCAACCGGAAGCTCGCCGACTGGGCCGGCCAGTTCGCCGAGATCCGCATCGGTGAGGGCGACGACCCGGTGGTGTCGCTGGAGCTGGTCGGCGTGGACGTCGACAGCGTGCTCGCTACCGCCAAGCACTACGACAACGAGGGCGCCCGCAAGCACATCGTCCAGCGGCTGCTCTGGCAGCAGCTCGGCGTGCAGTGGAGCGACTCGTTCTTCGCCGAGGCCGGGCTGAATTGGCGGGGCAGCCGCCGCGTCATCGAGCTGGTCTACGGCAACGTGCGCGACGCGAACGACATCCGCGACGAGGCGTTCCACCCGAACGACCCGGCCGGATGGCGAATGATCATCGACTACCCGTTCGACGACGGCAGTCACGGACCGGCCGACGACCGGCAGCGGGTGCAGGACCTGATCAGCCGGACCACCTCCCGCACCGTGTGTTGGATCCCGGCGGCCCTCACCGTGGAACGCCTCACCGAGCTGGGCAAGCTGGTCATCATCGACAAGCTGCTCGAGGGGCAGCGCTTCGACAGCCACGCCGAGCACCTCAACCCGGACGACCGGCGCCGCGCGCATGGCGCGCTGACCAACCAGCGCAGTGCGCTGCTGGCCAAGATGCAGGCGGTGCTGCGCCAGGCGTACGGGCTGGCCGGCAAGCAGGCCACCGACGTCGTGCTCGGCTTCGACGACCACCTTCAGTCGCTGACCCGGGCGCTGGAGCCGAAGCTGCCCATGGGCGCCACCTTCAACGACGCTCTGCGCAGCATCGGCGACCAGATGCTCAGCCAGCAGTTCCCCGCCCACCCCGACTTCGACCCCGACCGCAAGGGCGACCCGTTACGCCCGCAGGACGTGAAGGTGGTGCTCGACCACGTCCGCCGGGCCGTCGAGTCGCCGGAGGGCCGGGTCGAGGTCGAGCGGACGCACCGGCAGACGCTCCGACGGATCGCCAACCCGCTCGGCCTGGGCACCATGCACGAGGCGGCGTTCGTCATCGAGGGGGAGTGGGCCCAGCACTTCCAGCACCGGGCGGCCAGCGAGGGCATCACCGGCGAACTTCGGGTGGCCGACCTGCTGCGCTGGATCGACGACCCGAAGCCCCGGGGCCTCGACCCGATCGTCGCGCAGCTTGTCGTGGCGACCTTCGCCGAGCAGACCGACCGGGCGTTCTACCTCCACGGCAGCGAGGTGATCCCGGCTCCCGAGCTGGGCAAGATCAGCGCGGATCACACCCTGCGCGAGGAGCGGCTGCCCAGCGAGGAGGACTGGCAGGCGGCGCGGGCCCGGTCCGCCGCGATCTTCGGCTTCCAACCCGTCGACCTTCGTCGCGGCCGGCTGGTCGCCCTCTTCGGTCGCGACCTCACCGCGCAGGCCAACCGCCACCGGGAGGCCGCGCACGGACTGGTCGCACGACTGGACCAGCACGCGACCTGGCTCGGCATCGACAAGGAGTCCACCGGCGGCCGGCTGGCCACCGCCCGCGCCGCCGCCGACCTGCTGGAGTCCCTGGTCAACGGCCGCTCGGCGGTCGAGACCGTGGAACGGCTCGCCCTCGCCGAACTCGCCGGCCCCGCCGACCGGACCGGCAAGAGCATCACCAGCGCCGCCCAGGTCTCCGCCGCCCTCGCCGCCGCGCCGTGGGACACCTTCGAGATCGTCGCCGGATTGCCCGAGCCGTACGCGGCCGAGGCGTCGGCGATCCTCGGCGAGCTGCGCCGCGTGGCCCACGCTGACGAGCTGACCGCCCCGCTCGCTCCGGCACTGCGCCGGGCCCAGACCGACGCCACCGCCCTGATCCGCCGGGCCACCCGGAAGCCCGAAATCGTTTACCGGCCGGGTGGTGACGAGGGGCGGTCCGGCACCGTTGTCGCGCCGAGGCGTGACGAGGACGGGCCTCACGGACCGCAGGGCGGTGGCGTGACGCCGACCGGCCGCCTCGCGGTTCCCGCAGGAGAACTCGACCGGGTCGTTGAGCAACTCCGTGGGTTCGCCAACGACCATGGCGACACCACGATCGAGGTGACCTGGAGAATCGTGCCGTGACTCAGGCACCCGCACCAGCGCAGGCGCTGCGGATCAACCCCGTAGCCCTGGCGCAGAAGGTGGCGCAACAGCTCGGCCGGCACCGCAACGGCGAGGCGTACCCGGTGATGGTCGTGCGCGCCGAGCCGGCCTGGCCGCACGACCCGGCGATCCTGTTGCCCGACGGACGCCAGGTCCGGGTCGTGCCGTGCGTGTCCCCGCTGGCCATCTGGGAGCACCTCGTCGCCGACCGTGGCGACGAGGTGCTGGTGCTGCTCACCGACATCCCGGAATCCGATCTCGGACACGGGGTGCGCAGCCGGATCTTCCGGCAGAAGGTCCACACCATCGAGCCGTGGGACCTGGTCGTGGACGCCTTCGGCGCCCAGCTGCCCGACAGCGCGCTGGAGCGGGAACGTTGGGCCGGCCCGGCTCTGCTCGACGCCATGCCGCCGGCGGGCTGGCCGAAGCTGACCACCGCGGTGCTGACCCGCGACGTGGCGTTGCGGCACCTTGCCGCCGTACGCCTAGGTCTGGACCGCCGCGGCGGGAGCCCGGACGACCTCGACGTGGCGGCCCTGCTGCGCTGGAGCGCCGAGCCGTCGGCCGTCGACGCGTACGCGCTGCTCGGGCAGGAGGAGCGGGACGGCCTGGCCGGGTGGCTGGTCGAGCAGTTCGGCCGGCCCGCCCGGGCGCTCTTCGCCCTCATCGGCGCCGGCCACGGCGCGGACGCCCTGCCACTCGGTCTCGTCTGCGACGCCCTGTGGACCACGGACAGCGCGGAGGCGGTGCGGGCGCAGGGGCGGATCGACCAGTACTTCGGCAACCTCAACGACGATGCCACCGTGCACGGCTTCGCCGACGCGGCGGTGCAGGTGGTGAGCGCGATGCTGACCGCCCGCGAGCGGGAGACGCGGCTGCAGGGAAACGCGGTGCTGGACCGGGCCGAGGAACTACTCATCCAGTTCAACGCGACGGCCAGCGCCGGCCACAGCCCGATCCTCCGCACCGGCTTCACCCGGCGGATCACCGCCGCCGCGCAGGCACTGCGGGCCGCGCTCCGCGACCCGGCCGACCGCGCGCTCGACGACGCGGTCGACGCGCTCGCCGGGCACCGGCTGGCCGACGTCGAAGCTACCCGGGTCAACCGGATCCGGATGGGCCAGCGGCTCGTGCGGTGGCTCGGCACCGAGCAGGAGCCCCCGGCGAGTGTGGCCGACGGGGTGGACCAGCAGATCGGCCAGTGGGGCTGGGTCGACGTGGCCCTCAACCACGTCTGGGCCGGCGACGACGCCAACCCGGAACTCCAGACCGCGTTCCGGGAGATCCACGACCGGGCGCAGCAGCGGCGGCGGGACCTGGACCAGGCGTTCGCCGGGCGCCTCGCGGCGTGGGCCACCGCCGGCCCCGGCAACGACGGCGGCCTGCTCACCGTGGAGAACCTGCTGCCGCGGGTCATCGACCCGCTGGTCAAGGCCGACCGGCCAGTGCTGCTCGTCGTCCTCGACGGGATGAGCGCCGCCGTCGCCGTGCAACTCGCGGACGAGCTCTCCCAGCACTGGGTCGAGTACGACCCGCTCGCCGGTGCCGCCTCGGGCCGCCGACGGGGCATCGTTGCCGCCCTGCCCACCCTGACCGCGGTGTCCCGGACCTCGCTCTTCGCCGGCGCTCTGCGCACCGGCAACCAGGACAACGAGAAGAAGCACTTCGCCGACGGTCGGTGGGGCAAGGGTTCCCGCATCTTCCACAAGGGGCCGGCCAAGGGTGGGGCCGGCTGGGCGTACGCGGGCGGACTGGCCGACGCGGTGGCCGGCACGGCGCCCGTGGTGGCCGTCGTGATCAACACCGTGGACGAGTCGCTGACCCACGGCCGCGAGGGCGACGAACCCGGCTGGCAGCTCGATGACCTCGGCTTCCTGCGCAGCCTGCTCGACCAGGCGCGCTCCTCCGGACGCGCCGTCGTCATCACCAGCGACCACGGGCATGTGCTGGAGCGGGGCGGGCAGCACGTCAAGGCCGCTGACGCCGCCTCCGCCCGGCACCGCACCGGAACCGGTCCGACCGCCCCCGGGGAGGTGGAGCTGACCGGCCCCCGGGTGGTGGCCGAAGGCAAACGGATCATCGCGCTGTGGGACCCGATGCTGCGCTACCGCCCCAGCAAGGCCGGCTACCACGGCGGCGCCTCACTCGCCGAGGTCACCATCCCGCTGCTGGCGTACCTGATGCCGAACGCGACGCAGCCGCCGGCCGGCTGGGCTCCCGTCGAGAGCAGCCGACCGGACTGGTGGCAGGCGTCCGCGACCGCTCCGGTTCCGGCTGCACCCACGGCTCCGGCGCCCGCACCCCGGCCGCGCCGCAAGGCGCCGGCTGTCACCGGGGACGCGCTGTTCGACGTACCGGAGGTGCCCAGCGCCCCCGCCGCGGCACCGCCGGCGGGAGACGGCGATCTGGTGACCGCGGTGCTGGCCACCGAGCTGTTCGAGGCACAGCACGGCCTGACCCCGCGCAAGGTGGACCGCAAGAAGATCGAGGCGGCGTTGCGCGCGCTCGTCGACGCCAAGGGCGTGCTGCCGCTGGCCGTGCTCGGCCAGCGGGCCGGTGAGCTGCCCGGTCGGGTGGGTGGATTCGTCAACACCCTGCAGCGGATCTTCAACGTCGACAACTATCCCGTGCTGTCGCAGATCGACGAGGGACGCACGGTCAAACTGGACATCGCGTTGCTGCGGACGCAGTTCGGCCTGCCGGGGCGTGCTCCGTGACCGCCGTCAGTCCGGCCCGGCGGCGAGAGGTCATCGACGCGTTGCGCCGGGGTGCCGTCCCGTCGGCGGGCCTCGACCTCTTCGCCGTCGGGCTCGACCGGTTCACCGTCGCGGTGGGGGAGGACCTCGACACGGTCACCGGCGGCGGTTCGGTGTTCAAGGCCGTCCGGGGTGAGTACGGCTCTGGCAAGACCTTCTTCACCCGCTGGATCGCCGAGCGGGCGAAGCGGGCCAACTTCGCCACCGCCGAGGTGCAGGTCTCCGAGAACGAGACCCCGCTGCACAAGCTCGAGACGGTGTACCGGCGGCTGACTGAGCGGCTCACCACCTCGACCTTCCCGCCGAGCGCCCTGCGACCCGTGGTGGACGGCTGGTTCTACGCGTTGGAGGAGGACGTCCTCGCGGCGGGGGACGTGGCGGCCGAGGACGCGGATGCCCTCGACCGGGCGGTCGGCGTCCTGCTCGACCAGCGGCTCGCCGCGGTCAGCCGCACCGCCCCAGCCTTCGCCGCCGCGCTCCGCGGGTATCGGACCGCCGCACTCGCCGGTGACCAGGCGACCGCCGACGCGGTGCTGGCCTGGCTGGGCGGACAGCCGCACGTCGCCGCGTCCGCCCGCCGGGTCGCCGGGGTACGGGGCGACCTCGACCACTTCGCGGCGCTCAGCTTTCTGCAGGGTCTGCTCGCGGTGCTGCGCGACAGCGGCCATCCCGGGCTGCTGCTGGTCCTCGACGAGGTGGAGACGCTGCAACGGGTCCGCTCGGACGCGCGGGACAAGGCGCTCAACGCGCTGCGCCAGCTCATCGACGAGGTGCACTCCGGCCGGTTCCCCGGGCTCTACCTCGTCATCACCGGCACGCCGGCGTTCTACGACGGGCCGCAGGGCGTGCAGCGGCTCGCACCGCTGGCGCAGCGACTTGCGGTTGACTTCACCACCGACGCTCGGTTCGACAACCCGCGGGCGGTGCAGATCCGGCTCGCCGGCTTCAGCGTCGACTCCCTGGTGGAACTCGGTGGCCGGGTGCGGGACCTCTACGCCGACGGCTCCGCCGCGCCAGACCGGGTACGCGACCTCGTCGACGACGCCTACCTCGGCCAGTTGGCGCAAGCCGTCGCCGGTGGGCTGGGTGGCAAGGTGGGGGTCGCACCGCGGCTGTTCCTCAAGAAGCTGGTCGGGGAGGTGCTCGACCGGGTCGACCAGTTCGACAGCTTCGACCCTCGACAGCACTACGCGCTCACCCTGTCGACCGCCGAGATGACCGACGTCGAGCGCAACGCGACCAGGGCCGACGAGATTTCGCTCGACCTCTCCGCGGACCGCTGATGGCCGGCGCAGACCTGCTGCACCCGGTCGTGCTCCACCACGTGGTGAACTCGCTGCAGTGGCCCGGACTGAGACCCCTGCAGGAGGCCGCCGTCCAGCCACTGCTCGACGGAGACGATGCACTGCTCCTCGCGCCCACCGCCGGCGGCAAGACCGAGGCGGCGGTGTTCCCGCTGCTGTCGCGGATGGCGCAGGAGAACTGGTCGGGCACGTCGGTGCTCTACATTTGCCCGCTCAAGGCGCTGCTCAACAATCTCCTGCCGAGGCTGGAGGCGTACACCGGCTGGCTCGGTCGGCGGGCGGCGTTGTGGCACGGGGACACCACGATGGGGCGCCGTCGCACGATCCTCCGCGAGCGTCCCGACGTGCTGTTGACGACACCCGAGTCGTTGGAGTCGATGCTGGTCAGCGCCGCGGTCGACGAGCGTGAGTTCTTCCGCCACCTCCGTACGGTCGTCGTGGATGAGGTCCACGCCTTCGCCGGCGATGACCGGGGCTGGCACCTGCTGGCCGTGCTGGAGCGGCTCAGCCGGGTGGCGGGTCGGCCCGTCCAGCGGATCGGGCTCTCCGCGACCGTCGGAAACCCGGACGAGCTGTTGAGCTGGCTGCAGGGCTCCGGCCAAGCTCGTCGGCCAGCCCGCGTGGTGTCGCCCGTCGCCGTGACCACCGCCTCCGCTCCGGCCGGCGACGTGGAATTGGACTACGTCGGTTCCGTGCACAACGCCGCCAAAGTGATCGCAACGCTGCACCGGGGCGAGAAGCGCCTGGTGTTCTGCGACTCGCGGGCGCTGGTCGAGGAACTCGGTCAGAAGCTGCGCGAGATGCAGGTGAAGACGTTTCTCTCCCACGCGTCCCTCTCCGTCGAGGAGAGACGCCGCGCCGAGGAGGCGTTCGCGCAGGAACGCGACTGCGTCATCGTGGCGACGAGCACGTTGGAACTGGGCATCGACGTCGGCGACCTCGATCGCGTCATCCAGATCGGTGCTCCACGCAGCGTCGCCGCGTTCCTGCAGCGCATCGGTCGGACCGGTCGGCGGCCCGGGACCGTCCGTAACTGCCTCTTCCTCGCCTTGGACGGTGACGGGCTGCTGCACGCGGCCGGATTGCTCAACCTGTGGCAGGAAGGCTGGGTCGAGGCCGTAGTGCCGCCGCCGGAGCCGCGGCACATCGTGGCCCAGCAGATGCTCGCCCTGTCGCTGCAGCAGCACCGGGTCGGCGACCAGCTGTGGCCGGAGGAATGGAACGGACTCCCACCGTTCGACAGGAGCGCCGAGGTCATCGTGCGGCATCTGGTCGAGCACGGATTCCTCGACTCGGACTCCGGCATGCTGTTCATCGGCCCGGAAACCGAATCGCGGTTCGGACGGCGTCACTTCATGGAGATGCTCGCGGTCTTCACCGCACCGCCGGAGTTCACCGTGCTGTCGGGGCGCGCCGAGATCGGCCGGACAGATCCGGCCCTGCTGACCGCGAAGGTGCAGGGACCCCGCCTGCTCCTGCTCGGCGGACGCAGTTGGCGGGTCACCCACATCGACTGGAAGCGGCGCCGCTGCTTCGTCGAGCCGGCGGACGGCGGTGGCAAGGCGTTGTGGATGAGCGGAGCCTCGCCGCAGGGCCTGTCGTACCGGATGACCCGGGCTATGCGGGATGTGCTCCTCGGTGCCGATCCGAAGGTCGCCCTCACCGCTCGCGCCACGACGAGATTGGCGGCGCTTCGCGATGACGCAGCCGCCACGGTGCACCCGGGGGGCTCCGTGGTGGTCCGGGACAGAGAGGGCGAGGTCCGCTGGTGGACCTGGGCCGGATTCCGGGCCAACGCGACCCTGATCGCCACCCTGAGCGACCTGGCTGACCCGACGCAGCGATACGACGACGCCAGCATCCGACTCCGCTCCGATCTGGATCGGGAGATGTGGCGGGTGGCGACGGCGGACGCTGGCCAGCGGATCTGCCTGCCTGACGTGACCGAGAAGGCGCTCGCCGGACTCAAGTTCAGCGCCGCCCTACCGCCGCGCCTGGCTGCCGCCACGCTTGCTGTGCGGCTCGCCGACGTCGAGGCAGCCGCCGCGGTCCTCAGGGAACCCGTGCAGTTCGCCTATCTCTGATCTGCCGGTCAAAGCCCGGGGGTGCTGGCGGCTGGCTCGGCGACGAACTGCCGAACTCTCGCTTCACCGAGCACCCGCTAGGCGGCGGCGCCGCAGTACACGCACTCGTTGCGCTCGGACCAGTCCTTGCGGTCCAGCGTTCCCGGATCGATCGCCCGGTGCCCGAAGTGCCGGCGCACCGCCATCCGGAACGTCCACAGCTTCTCGGCGAACCGGTGGTACGCCTCGTGTCCGTCGGCGGTGCGCAGGTCCTCACCGGCGCGGATCAGCCGCTGCATGTCGACCAGCCGGTGGAACGCGTCCTCGCCCGCCACCACCAGCTCCGGCGTGCCGGACATCAGCAGCCGTTCGCGTTCCTGGTAGGCCCCGGACTCGCTCATCGCCCGGGTGGTCGCGGCGCGGTCACCGGCGGCGGTGTTGCGCAGCATGCTGTGCGCGGTGCCCAGGGCGAGCGCGAAGTCGATGCAGGTGCGCCACCGGTCGAGGTCCCGGTCCCGGTCCCGGGTGTCCCGTTCCCGCCGCACGTCGACCAGGAAGCTGCCAGAGAGCGCGATGAGGGCACCCGCTCCCGTGCTCAGCAACGGCATCCAGTCCATGCCGGACATCGTGCCATCCCGGGGGTAGCAGCCAAGATCGAGCCGGGCGGCGATTCTATGGGCGAGCGCACCGCCGCGCTGCCCCGTACCGCCGGCGCGCGCGCCCTCGGCGAGAATCCGGTCTCGGCGGTGGACACGGCTGATCCGACCGTCCATGCTGGCCTGCGCCAGGCATCGACGAGCGTTGCGGGGAGACCCGTACGGGGGCGCCGTCCGTCGCCGGGTGGCCGCCGCGCGCGTCCCCCGGTCGGTGTCCGTCCTCCGCGCCCGACCGCCCGTACGGCGGACCGGGTCGACGCCCCAGGTGTCGCGATCTGAGGAGGACAGGTGCAGGAGAAGAACACGGGCCGTCGCGCCCTGCTGCGGGGCACGGCCGTGGCCGCGACCGCGGCGGTCGCCGCGCCGTTTGTCGGTGCGGCGTCGGCCGCCGAGGCGGCCGCCACCAGCGGCCTGCCGTGGGTCGGCCCGGCCGGCTCCGGTGCCACCTGGGAGGTGAACACCACCACCGGGGCCCAGGGGGCGATCAACACGGCGCTGAACGCGGTCGGCCCGCAGGGGGCGGTCTTCGTGGCGGCCGGCACCTACTACGTCAAGGCGCCGATCGTGCTGCTGGACAAGCAGACCCTGGTCGGCGCCGGTCCGCTGTCGACGCTGCTGAAGGCGGCGAGCGGCTTCACCGGTGGCGCCATGGTCACCACGCAGGCCACGAGCAACAACGCGCGGATGTGTGTCCGCGACATCGGACTGGACGGGGCGGGCCTGGCGGAGAACGGGGTGAACCTCGAGATCGCCACCAAGCCCGCCCCGTACGCCCCGGACCCGGCGCCCTGGCTGTGCCGGGTGTTCGTCGCGAACACCACCTCGGACGGCATCTACCTCGGCGGCAGTTACGTCGGCGGCCAGCGCGAGTTCAAGCTGACCGACTGCCGGGTGGAGAAGGCCGGCGGCTGGGCGTACAACCTCCAGTCGTCGGACGGCTTCGTCAGTGGCTGCTCCGCCCAGGGTGGCGCCTCGGGGGGCTTCCTGGTCGGCGGCGGCAACATCAAGATGTGGGGCTGCAAGGCTTACGGAACGGGTACCGGGCCGACGCCCGGTCCCGCCTTCAAGGTCGCGTCGTCGCGGGCGACCATCGTCGGCTGCGAGGCGCAGGACACCTACGGCTGCGGCTTCGAGGTCTCCGGACGGGGCAGCACGCTCTCCGGCTGCACCGCCGACTCGACCGGCGTCGGTACCGCGGGCTATGACCGCTATTCGGCCGGGTTCTACGTCGACACCTCGGTGGTGAACATCGAGGGGTGCTCGTACCAGAGGTCCGGTGGTGGCGCGTCGTGGCTCGGTGCGAACGGCATGCGCTGGGCGCTCTACCTCGACGGCAACCCGGACTACATGTCGGTGCGACTGGTCAGTGACGGGAACCGGCCAGCCCCGTTCCAGGGCACCGTCTTCGGCACGGCCGGTTCCCACTCGTCGATCAGCGTGCTCGGCTGACCGGACGGTACGACGGTGGAGCGGGCGCAGCGGAGGACGCCCTCGCTCTACCCCGGCGGTCCGCCCACGCAGCCAATCTGGCATGGGCGGACCGCCACCGGCCGGCCCAGGGCACGGGAAATTCATCGACGGTTGTGCGCCAATTCGGGTTCCGGGGCCTTCTCGTCCCGGCCCACCGGGCCAACACTGGATGTCGACGCCGATCGATCCCCCGTTGACTGGAGGGCCCGTTGACCACAATCGCCACCCCGCCCGCCCCGCTCACCCGCCTGCGCCGCCTGGTCGGGACGTTCGCCCTGCTCACCGCCATGGTCGCCGCGGCGCTCGTCGGCCCGTCCGTGGTGACCCCGTCGCTCACCGACTCCGCGTCCGCCGCGGTCTACAGCTCGTGCACGATGACCCGCTGCGCGGACGCCCGCACCGCCCGGTCCGGCTGGGCCGCCAAGGGCTTCCCGACCAGCCGGGGCTGGTACACCTGGAGCGGCGGGCTCTACAACTTCGCCGGCGGCCCGTTCTACAACCGGGAGGGCCAGCTCCCCGCCAACGCCACCTACCACGAGTACGACGTCTACCCCCGGGCGTACGGGGCCTCCCGGGACGCGTACCGGATCGTGGTCAACCGGAGCACCGGGGTGACCTGGTTCTCGCCGGATCACTACGCGAACTTCTACCGACTCTGAGCCGGCAACAGTCGGGCCGGGGACCAGCCGGCCCGACCGGAGCGGGGAGGATGACCAGATGGACGCGCCCGACCTGCCACCGTGGCTGGAGCTGACCACTGACCCCATCGCCGACCCGACCGCCGGCACGGTGGTCGTGCCGGGCGCCGACGCCCGCAGCCGCGCGGACCTGTTCGGGCTGCTGGCACAGGCCCTCGACCTGCCCGAGTGGTTCGGGCGCAACTGGGACGCGCTGGCCGACTGCCTGCTCGACCGGGACGGCGGCCTCGCCCTGCGCGTCGAGGACGCCGAGCAGCTCCTCGCCGACGAGCCGCCCGCGCAGTTCGCCACCCTGCTCCAGCTCTGCGACGACGTGTGGTCGCACGGCCGGTATTCGTTCCGGCTCGTCCTGCGCACCACCGGCGAGCGGCTGCCCGCGCTGCACCGCCGCGTCGCCGCCGCGACGGCCTGATCCGGCGGGGCCGGCGTCGGGGCCCCCGCCGGGCGGGCGGCCCGGCGCCGGTTGCGGTCGGCGGGCACCATGGCGGGGTGGACTTGGAGCTGACCGTCCCGGAGAGAGCGCTGTGGACGGCGTTCCCGCGCCGCGGCCTGGTGGACCTGACCGACGCCGAGGACCGGGTCGTCCGCGCGGCGGTCATCCGGGCCCTGCTGCTCGGGGCGGTGCCGCCCGAGCCGGGTGAGCTGGCCGCCGTGACGCTGGTGGGCGCGGAGATTACCGGCACCCTCGACCTGTCGTACGCGGAGATCCCGTAAGCCGTGCGGATGACCCGCTGCGTGTTCACCGACCGCTTCGAGCTGGTGGGCGCGCGTACCCGGGAGATCGACCTCGCCGGTTCGCGGTTGGCCGGGGTCTGGGCCGACAAGGCGGTCGTGGAGGGCAATCTGCGACTGACCGACGCCCGGTGCGCCGACGGCGTCCGACTCGCGGCGGCCAAAATAGACGGTGCGCTCGTCCTCGACCGGGCGCGGTTGGCCGGCGCGCCGGCGCTCGACGCCCGGCTGCTCTCGGTCGGGCACGACGTCCGGGGCGACGGCCTGCGGTGCACCGGGGAGGTCACGCTGCACCACGCCGACATCCGGGGATCGGTACGGATGCACGGCGCCGCCCTGGCCGATCCGCAGGGGAAGGCCCTCGCCGCCATCGGCCTCGCCGTCGGCGGCACGTTGAGCTGCTGCAACGGCTTCACGGCCGAGGGCCGGATCAACATCTCCTTCGCCCGGGTCGGCAGTCAGGTCTGCTTCGAGCACGCCCGCCTGCGCACGCCGAGGCTGGACTGCCGGCAGCTCCAGACGACCGAACTGGTCCTCGCCACCGACGGGCCGGTCGAGGGGCGGGTGGACCTCCGGCACGCCCGGCTGGGGGTGCTGCGCGACGCCCCCGAGAGCTGGCCGGCGGCGCTGCGGCTCGACGGCCTGGTCTACGAGAGCATCCACTCCCGGGCCGAGGTCCGCCAGCGCCTCGCCTGGCTCGGCCGCGACGAGGACGGCTACTCACCCCAGGCGTACGAGCAGTTGGCGGGGACGTACCGGCGGCGCGGCGAGGAGGACGCCGCGCGCACGGTGCTGTTGCAGGGGCAGCGGCACCGACGATCGGGGCAGTCCCCGGTCAACCGGTTCTGGGGCCTGCTCCAGGACGTCACCGTCGGGTACGGGTACCGGCCCGCCCTGGCCGCGATGTGGCTGGTGGCGCTGGTCGTCGTCGGCACCGCGGTCTTCGCGGCCGTACCGCCGACGCCGCTGGACCCGACGAGTCCGGTGCGGTTCCTGGCACCCGTCTACACGATCGACCTGCTGCTGCCGCTGGTGGACCTGCGCCAGGAGTCGGCCTTCGCGCCGGCGGGGGAGACGGTGTGGGTGGCGTACGGGTTGGTCGCCGCCGGGCTGATCCTGGTCACCACCATCGCCGCCGGCACCACCCGGGCCCTGCGCCGCCCCTAGTTGGGCTGGTCGAGGATCGCGCTGAACCGCTCCTCGGCCAGGTCCAGCTGGGCGAAGATGTGTCGCTTCACCGGCGCCGACAGCGGGGTGTCCGGCCGGCTGATCAGGTCACGGAAGACGGGCACCAGCGGCCGGTACTTCGCCGCCGACCGGGCCACCTTCGGCCCGATGGTGTAGACCACGCCCACCCCGTTGTCGGTGAAGTCGGACACCTTGATCACCCGCGCCCACGGCTCCCGGTCCAGGCTGGCCGCCACGTGCTCCCGGTACTGGGCGTTGCGGTCGCGGTCCGGGTCGTACTCCGGGTTGGTGACCGCGGCGACCAGCCGGGCGACCCGCGGGCCGAAGCGCGCGGCCAGCGTGGCCAGCGCCGCCGCCGTCGGGTCGGCGACGTCGGTGCCGGCCAGCTCGCCGGGATGGTCCTCCACCGCGTCGTGCAGCAGGCCGGCGACGATCACGTCCACGTCGCGTACCTGGTAGTGGTGCATCATCCGGATCGCCACCCGCAGCAGGTGGTTGAGGTACGGCTCGCGCACCCGCCGGTCGTCGCGGTGCAGCTCGGCGGCGAGGTCGAGGGCGGCGCCGAGCCGCTCCCGCGCGGCCGGGTCGAACGCCCGGATCTCCAGCCGGAACCGTTCCAGCAGGCCGGGTTCGCCGTGGATCTCGGTGATCGCGTGCATCGGCATGGTGGCGAGGTACGGCGGGAACTCCATGCACCACTTATAGCCGATCTTCACTACCGGCCCGACCCGGCCGTCGCGTACGCGACCGCTCAGGCGGTGCCGGAGAGCCGCTTGGCCAGCCGGACGACCGTCCCCTGCGGCGTGCCGTCGACGACCGCCTCGTCCATCAGCCGAGCCATGATCAGTCGGCCCCGTCCCCGTCCCCGGCCCCGTCCCCGGCCCCGGCCCCGGCCCCGCTCCCCGCCGTTTGCGCCGGCCTCCCGCCACCCGCCGGTGTCGGCCACCGCGCCAGCCCGTTCGGCATCTTCCGGCACGTGATCTTGCCTGTGCTGCGGGCCGCCCCCTACCGGTCACCCGGTCGCCGGACCGCGTGCGCGGGCTGGTCGGCGGTGGGCGGCGTCAGACCAGCGCGGCCAGCCGGGGCACCAGCTCCGCCGGCGCCGGCATCGCGGCGATCTCCCGGCTGACCTGACCGGCCGCGGTCCGCAGGTCGGCGTCGGTGACCAGGCGGGTCAGCGTCTCGGCGGTGATGTCCCGGGGGCGCAGCGCCAGGCCGGCGCCGCGGCGGGCCACCAGCTCGGCGTTGTGCCGCCGGTCGCCCGCCCCCACCGTGGCCAGCTGCGGCAGCCCGGCGACGAGGGCGCCGAGGACGCTGCCCGCCCCGCCGTGATGGACCAGGGCCGCGCTTGCCGGCAGGGCCGCGTCGAGGGGGATCCAGTCGACCACCCGTACGTTGCCGGGCAGCGCGCGGGCCGACCGGCGGTCCGGCCGGACCAGCACGAACTCCGCGTCCACCTGGGCGGCGGCCGCCACCACGGCGGGCATCGGCCCCTCGTCGCCCGGGCCGGTCAGGGTGCTGCGGCTGACCAGGACCCGGGGCCGCGCGCCCGGCTCGCGCAACCAGTCCGGCAGCTCACCGCCGCCGACGTAGGAGGCGTACCGCATCGGCCAGCCGTCCTGGTGGGTCACGCTGGGCGGGGCGACGGCGAGGGCGGCGGCGGGCGGCGGCAGCTCGGTCAGGCCGCGCCGGCGCAGCGTGCCGCCGAGCCGGTCGGTGGTGGCGCGGACCAGGTCCCGGCCGTCGAAGAGGGCGTTCTCCTGGCGGACCGCCGGCACGCCCAGCCGGGCGGCGGCCACCGCGCCGGCCACCGCGAACGGCTCGTGCAGCACCAGGTCGGGTCGCCACTCGGTGGCCAGCGCGACCACCCGGTCGGTGAGCTGGTCGTTGAGCGCGCCGAAGAGCAGGCCGGCGCCGCGGGTGCCGGCGGTGCCGGCCAACTCGGCGCGGGCGATCAGAGGGTGGCGCAGCATGATGGGCAGGGCGATCCGTCCGAGGTCGAACCCGGGCGCGACGTCCCGCACCGGCAGGCCGGCGCGCTCGACGGCCAGGCCCCCGCCCCCGGTGGCGAGCAGCACCTCGTGGCCGGCGTCGCGCAGCGCGGCGGCGAGCGGCACGAGCGGGAAGACGTGACCGACCATCGGCGCGGAGACCACCAGGACACGCATGGCATCGATCCTAGGGCCAGCCGCCACGGGGCTCGGGCGGGCGCACACCGATCGGTCGCCCGGTGCGCGGCGCTGGTCGGATCGGCGCCCGGGCACAGGCGTGCCGCGGCGTCGTCTGCGCTCGCGTCGGGACCTGGTCCACCCGTCACCTACGGTCACCTCCCGTCCCTCGTCAACCGGCGCCCGGGAAGCTGTGCCGTCACCCGGGTGGCCCCGTATCCCCGCTCGGCGGCGGATCCGAACCTCGACCCGGGTGTGACCTGAACGGGCGTTGATGCGTCGTGACATACCGGCCGTTATCGGGCTCGATCCGCCGGTCACGGCCGCCGGTCACCGGTCGGCCACCACTTCCCGGAAGTGCCGCGATCTTGCGGCCGCTCCGGGGTGACAATCGGCGGGTGGACCGGGTGCTGGGGGTGTTGCTGGCGCTGCCGCCCGCCCTGGTGCTGGCGCTGGTCTTCCTGCTGCCCGCGCTGGAGGCATCGACCTTCCTCGGCCTGCTCGTGCCCGGAGAGGTCGCCGTCCTGGTCGGCGGCGTGCTGGCCCACGAGGGGCGGCTTCCGCTCTGGGCGGTGGTGGTGGCGGCGCTGGCCGGCGCCGCCCTCGGCGACCAGGTCGGCTACCTCGTCGGCCGCCGGTACGGCCGCCGGCTGCTGGCCCGGGCCCCGCGCCGGCTGGTCCGCTCCGGGCAACTGCGCCGAGCCCTCGACCTGCTCCGTAGGCGTGGCGCGGCGGCGGTGGTCGTCGGCCGCTGGGCGGCGGCGCTGCGGGCGCTGGTTCCGGGCCTGGCCGGGCTCAGCGGCATCCCGCAGCGCACCTTCACCCTGGCGAACCTCGCCGGGGGCGCGCTCTGGGCGGTGGCGGTCGGCGTGCTCGGCTACCTGGCCGGCGCGTCGTACCAGGTGGTGGAGCGGCGGCTCGGGCTCGGCGGGGAGGCACTGCTGGGGGCGCTGGTCGTGGTGGTGCTGGCGCGGATCTGGCGCTACCGGAGGTTGGCGCGCCGGGAGGGCTCGGTCCGGCGGCGGGAGACGGCGTGAGACGGCCTGAGGATCGGTCCATGATCAACCGCGTTGGGGGTGGGGGTGGGCGGGGTCCGGGTCAGCGGGTGGGGAGGGCGGCGGTCACCCGGACCGCCTTGACGATGGCGGGGATCGAGCCGATCAGGAGGACCAGGCCCCAGACGATCGCAACCACCGCGAAGACCAGCGCCCCCACGTCGTCGAGGATGCTCACCACGACGACCGGCACCAGGTTGTGCAGGAACTCCAGCAGCACGGTGCAGAGCAGCGTGGTCAGCGCCAGCAGCACCAGGCCCTTGTTCTGCAGGAAGCGGGGCTGGGCGAGCAGCAGCAGCACCACCCAGACCAGCTTGAGCAGCAGCACCAGGCCGAGCAGCAGGCTCGCCTCGCCGACCGGGAAGAAGCCCCACAATGCCAGGTACGCCAGCGTGCCGAAGGGCGCGGCCAGGAAGAGCGAGACCATGATGGACAGCTCCACGAAGGCGAGCACCAGCATCAGCAGCGACACCAGGATCAGCACGATCGAGAAGATCAGTGTCGCCACGCCCTGCACCCGCCCCTGGATCCGGTCCGGCACCACCAGGCTCAGGCAGAACAGCCCCGTCGTCCAGAGCGCCACCACGTCGATCAGCGCCAGATAGCCGGTGCCCCGACCGGAGGGCTCGTCGACCCGGCCCACCTCGCCGACGTCCACCCCCAGGTCCTGCGCGCTGGCCCGCAGTGAGCCGCCCGCGTCCCCGCCGCCGGTGAGCAGCGACGAGCCCAGTTCCACCCCGACCACCAGCGCCACGGCCAGCAGCGCCAGCAGCAGGAACGGCTTGCGCAGCTCACCCACGACGGGCCTCCTCGCGGGTCGGGCCGCCGCGACGGGGCGAGGGCACGGGCCCGGCCGCCCGGCGGCTCAGGATCCGATCATGACCGCGCACGCCACACCTCCCGCACAGCTCACGGTGATCTCGCTGGCCCGGTCGACGGCGATCTTCGCCACGGCCGTGCCGTCCTCGGCCGGCTCCACCTCGTCGTCCACGGTGAAGCCGGCGTCCCGGGGCGCCGGCGCGGTGACCCGGAACCGGCCCGGGCTGCGCAGCACCAGGGTGCGCAGCCCGTCCGGGTCGGCGACGCGCAGCACGCAGCCGCCGACCACGGTCAGGGTGTCCCCGGTACGGTCGCAGCCGGCCCGCACCGTCGCCGGGTCGACCGTGGCGCTGTCGCCGACCAGCCGGCCCAGCCAGCGGACGGCGCCGTCGTCGTCCGGGCCGCCCCGGTCGCCCCGACCCGCGCCGACGGCCACCACGAAGAGCACCACCAGCAGGACGGCCAGCCCCACCAGCAACAGCTTGCGCCGCCCGCTCATCGCCGGGCCGCCGCCGCCCCGCCGACCTCGGTGAACCGGATCTGGTCGATCCCGGCGAAGTACCGGTCGAAGGCCTGCGTCTTGCTCACCGCCACCAGGGTCACCTGGTGCGGCCCCTTGCCGAGCCGCAGCGTGCCCACGTCCTCGAAGTCGGTGCGGACCACGTTCGGGGTGAAGCCGAGGAAGGTCCCGCCGACCTGGACGCCGTCGATCTGGAAGATGGTGTTGGCGTAGTCGAACGAGGTGGTGCGGGCGGCGGAGAACCGCCAGACGGCGTCCTTCGGCAGGTCGACGGTCACCGTCACCTGGTCGCCGACCGCCAGGCCCTGGAACCACAGCTGCTTGTCCTGCGACCAGGTGACCCCGCAGCAGTTCGGCTGGACCACCACCTTCGCCGCGGCGCCGGTCGGCGACTCCACCTTTGCCTGCGCCACCAGGCTCTCCGCCTCCAGCGTGACCACCTGCGGCTCGCCCGGGGCGGGCGCGTCCTCCGGTCGGGTCACCAGCCAGCCCACCACCGCCCCGACCAGCAGCACCAGCGCCACGGCCGCGGCGATCCACGGCCAGGGGGCGCGGCGGGGCGGGGCGACGGCGCGGACCTCATATGTCACCCGGCCGCTGGAGCGGGAACTCTCCTCCGGCGCGGTGTTCGCCGAGTAGGCGAAGCCGGTCATGTCGTAGCGGCGGGGCGCGGTGCCGGGCGGCACGGCGAGGCGGACCAGGAAGGAGACCGAGCCCTGGCCCGGCACCACCCGCTGCGGCTCGGCGACGGTGAACCAGGACCGCTGGCTGCCCTCCCCGGGGGCGACGTCGAAGACCACCGTGTCCGGGGCCGCGCCGGGGTTCGAGACGGTGAAGGTGAGTTCGCCGTGGTTGCCGGTGTCGAGGGTGAACTGCTCGGCGGCGGCGACGACGGCCCATTCGGTGGTCATGACGGCTCCTCTGCGGACGGTCCCGGAGGTGGAAGGGTGCGTGGGGGCGGGACGGCGGCCCGGCCGACCGCCGGCCCGGTGGGCAGCGGCGGCGGGTCGACGGGCGGATCGGGGTCGGCCGGGTGGTCGGGCTCCGGGTCGACCGGATGCCGACCGACGGCCCCGGCCGGCGGGTCGGCGGCGTGTCCGTGCTGACCGGTGGCGGGCCCGGGGGCCGGCTGGTCCGGGGACGGGTCGGCCGGCGGGTCGGCGGAGTCGGCGTCGCCGAGCAGGACGACCTCGGCGGTCACCGCGGCCGGCTTCTCCGCCGCCACGATCCGGCTGATCAGGGCGAGGGAGCCGGCGGCGGCCGGCGGCACCCGGACCACCAGGTGGAAGGGTCGGTCGACCGGTTCGTCCAGGACGAACCCGGTCACCCCGGTGGCCAGCTCCAGGGCGCTCCGCATCCCGTACGGGGTGCCCCGCCAGCGGGCCAGGTGCGCGCCGTGCGCCACCAGGTCCCGCAGCCGCCCCACCGGCAGCGCCGGCGGCGCGTCCGGGCGGGGCGAGGCGAGCACGTGGTCCATCGCCACCCACCGGGTCAGGTACCCGACGAACCCGTCCGGCGCCCGGTACGGGGCGAACAGGGCGTCGACGTCGGCGAGCACCGCCTCGTCCGGGGCGTGCAGCGCCTCCATCACCTCCAGCAGCGCGAACAGCACGCTGCCGGGGACGCTGGCCCGCTGGTACGCGGCGGGCAGCAGCCGCTCAATCGCCGCTCGGCGCATCCTGCCGCACCACCTCGATGTCGTGCTCGCCGGAGCAGAGCAGCCAGGTGTCGGGGACGGTCACCACGTCGGCGGTGGCCTGGTTGGCGCTGGGCGTCCAGTCGACGGCGTCGCCGCTGCGGTACACCCCGCGCTCGCCGCCGGCCAGGATCAGCCGGTCGGTGCCGCCGGTGGCGGCGATCGCGTCGACCGGTACGAACCGGGACCGGTCCCGCAGCGGCAGCCCGCAGTTGACCATCACCGGCTGCCACTGCGGCTGCACGGCGAGGGTGTCCAGTCGCACCACCCCGCCGCTCTGGGTGGCCGCCAGCGCGAGGGTGCCGGCGAAGGCCAGGTCGCGGCAGGTGCCGCCGATCCAGCCGGCCTGCACCGACTGCCACTTCACGTCCGACTCGAACAGCCGGGTGCGGTGGCAGCCCTGCCCGGGCTTCTTCGGGTCCGGCTCGCCGGCGCCCGACCAGAGCAGGGTGGCCGGGCCGTCGTACTGCACGGCGAGGACCCGGTTGTCCACGTTGGCCAGGCCGACGTGGGTGAAGCTGCCCGGGCGGCCGGCGGCGGTGGAGAGGTAGACGCCGAACCCGGCCTGCGCGGCGACCGCCACCCCGGGCGCGCCCCGCTCCGAGACGAAGGCGCGCACGGCGTAGAAGCCGCGGTCGGCGTCGGCCGGGTCGACCAGGATCTGCAACGGCACCGAGCCGGGCAGCAGGGAGACCTCGTACAGGCCGGTGTCGGTGGCCAGCAGCAGCGCGCCCGCGCCGTCCCGGTCGATCCAGGCCACGTCGGAGATGCGGGAGTCCAGGTCGGTCAGGAGCGACCAGTTCTCCCCGAGGTCGGTGCTCAGGTGCACCCGGGAGCCACCGGCGGCCCGGACCGTCACCGCCGCCACCGAGCCGGGGCGGGCGGTCACGCCGGGGCGTACCGGGGCGGGGGCGGGGGACACCCGGACCACCGTCTCGCCCTCGAACCGGCCGGCCGGCTCCCAGCCCGCGCCGGCGTTGGTGGAGCGGAACAGCACCTCGCCGCGGCCCGCGTACCAGGTGCGGGCCTGGTACTGGTCGACGGCGAGGGTGCGTACCTCGGCGTCGGGGGCCTCGTCGACCACGAAGCGCACCGACTCCACGTAGCGCACGCCCGGCTCGGCGTGCTCCAGCATCCGGTACACGTTGGAGGCCCGCAGCGGCTCGCCGAACGCCCAGCCGGCCGGGTTCAGCGTGGTGGGCAGCGGGCTCAGCGTCTGGTGCAGCCGGTCGTGGATGCGCCGCCGCACCGCCTCGGCGTCCTCCTCCCGGCGCACCACCACCCGGGCCCGGATGGAGACCGCCTTGTAGCGGGCCCAACCGGCCCGGCAGCTCGTGCCGAGGGCGCGGCGGCGGTCCAGGTCCGCCTCGACCCGGCGGCGCGCCTCCTCCACCTCGTGCTCGCGCAGCACCGATACCGGCAGCCGGCCGCCGGGCCGCGCCTCGTCCGGCACGTACGGCACCAGCACCACCTCGACCTCGCCCGGCCGGGCGAAGCTGTAGACCGCGGCCCGGGTGAAGGCCCGCGCCCGGGCCACCGCCCCGGAGCCGGCGGCGAGGATCTCGAAGTCCCGGGCGGTCACCGCCCGCTGCTGGGCGAAGAACTCGTACGGCCCGCGGACCAGCGCCGAGTCCAGCGTCTCCATGTCCCGCCCGCCGCTGGCCGGCTCGGGGTTCTCCGCCCGTACCCCGGGCAGCGGGTCGCGCAGGCTGGTCAGCGTGCCGGCGGCGACGTTGCCGGTGCGCCCGCCGCCGGCCCGGTACCAGAGCCGGATGCCCGCGCCGGCCGGGGGCACGGCCGCCACCGTGACCAGTCCGGAGCCGGCCGCGCCGGTCGCCGCCGCCCCGGCCGGCCCGTCGCCGGGCGGGCGCAGGTCCAGGGCGGGGGCGAAGGTGACCACCCCGGAGCAGCGGTCCACCAGGTACACCTTGGCCTGCGGGCCGACCCCGGCGAAGCTGTCCACCGGCCGCCAGATCTCGTACGTCCGTCCTTCGTGCTCCCGGGCGGCCGCGCCCAGCTCGACCGAGCCCGGCGGCACCTCCACCCCGAGCAGCAGGTCCAGCGGCTCCGCCGTCCGGGCCAGCGGCGCCCGGGCGGCGCGCAGCGCCTGCCCCGGCTGCCCGGTGCCGGTGCCGAGCAGTTCCGCCTCGACCGGCTCGCAGTGGTGCATCCGCACGGTCACCTCGGCCTGCCCGGCGGCCAGCGTCGCCGGCTCGGTGGTGACGAAGACGACCGGTCTCGGGTCGGCGCCCCGGGCCGCGGCGACCCGGGTGCCGGCGGGGATGCGCACCGCGCCGTGCTCGCCCCCGGTACGGGTGAACCGCACGTCCGCCCAGGCCGCCGACGGGGGGTGCCGGGCCACCCCGAGCAGGTTGAGGAACTGCACGTACGCCTTCTCCGGCAGTTGGTTCAGCCGGTAGATCATCACCTCGGTGAGGTGCGCGAACGCCTCCACCAGGGCGATTCCCGGGTCGTGCGCGGACAGGTCCGTCCAGGCCGGACAGGACTGCCGGATCCGCTCCCGGGCCTCGGCGACGAGGTCGAGGAAGGCACGGTCGTCGAGGTGCGGCACGGGCAGCGTCATGACGGGTCTCCCTCGGCGTGGTCGCGGACCGGCCCGTCGGTCTCCTCGTCGTCGGGGAGCAGGTCGACGGAGAAGACCAGCTGGCCGGGGGAGAGGCTGGCCCGGACCCGGTAGTCGAGCCGGATCACCAGCCGCCACGGGTCGTCCGGGTCCGGTCCGGCGTCGACGTCGATCACCTCGACCCGCGGCTCCCAGCGCCGGATCGCCTGCCGGACGTAGTGGATGGCCAGGCCGGCGGTGGTGTCGTCGTTGGGCGCGAAGACCAGCCGGTGCAGCCGGGAGCCGTACCCGGGGCGCATCAGCCGCTCGCCCGGGGTGGTGGAGAGCAGCAGGTACAGCGCCTGGCGTACCGTCTCGTCGCCCTCGGTCATCGCGAGCCCGCCGGCCGCGGTCAACGCCAGACCCCCGGTGCGGCCGGCGTCGAAGCCGGCCCCCACGAAGCGGAACGCCCTCATCGGTCCGCCTCCACCAGGCTCTGCCGCGGGTCGCGGACGGTGTGGTGGACCAGGCCCGGCGGGGTGCCGTCGGTGAGCCCGTCCAGGTGCGACAGGACGATCCGGTGCCCGTCGACGCGCAGCCAGTCGCTGTAGCCGACCCGCACCGGCAGCGTCTTCGTGCAGGGCTTCACCGTCGGCCCGTAGTTCGGGCAGGCCACGATGTCCCGCCCCTGCGGGTCGTCGTCGACCAGGACCGGTACGCCGGTGACGGTCACCCAGCGCTGCGACGCCCGGTTGGTCACCCGCCCGTCGTGGTCGCAGGTGATCACGGATTGCAGGTGGATCCAGCGCATCAGCCGCCTCCTGAGCTCTGGCGGGCGAGCGCGGCGGCCCGCTCCCGCGCGGTCGGCGCGTCCTCGGTCGTCTCGGCGTGCAGGAAGTCGACGCTGCGGGCGCGTACCACCATCGCCCGGCCCGGCGCGGAGAGCACCAGGTCGGTGGCGGCGTGCAGGGTGGTCAGCTCCGGCGTCAGCTCCAGGAAGCTGCCGGCGTCGGTGGCGAGCCTCAGGCTGCGCGCCGCGTCGTCCACCACGATCGTCTGGCCACTGCCGGTACGCACCGACCACCGGCCGGACCGCCCGTCGGCGATGCCCGCGTCGTACGGCTCGACCGCGCCGAAGAGCGAGCCGAGGACGATCCCGGCGGCCGGTTCGCCCCCGGGCAGCGCCACCAGCACGGTGTCGTCCGGGTCGGGCAGCGCCACGATCCCCTTGCCGGCCCCGGCGCCGGGGCAGAGCACGGCCAGCCAGCCGGCGTCCAGGTCCCCGTAGGCGGGGAGGGTGAGCCGGACCCGGCCCAGCCGGTCCGGGTCGTCGACGTCGGTGACCGTGCCGAGGGTGACCGCCGCGCCGGCGACCGGGGCGGGTGCCGGGGCCGGCGGCGGGGCGGTGCTGAACCGGGTGAGGTGGCCGTTGGCGTCGATGGTGTGCACCACCTCGGTCAGCACGTACACCCCGGCGACCGGGTCGGCGATGCCCGCCAGCTCGACACGGCGGCCGGGCCGCAGCGCCGGGTCGCCCTCGGCGACCCCCTCGGCGGTGACCAGCGCGGCCACCCGGGCGTCCAGGCCGGCCTGGGCGATGGCGGCCAGCTCGTCGTCGCTGCGGCCGGGCTGGTCCACGGCGGTGCGCACCCCGTCCGCGCCGACGGCGGCCGGGTCCGGGTCGAGCGGGATGCGCCGGCCGGTGCGCGCCGCGTCGGCCCGCTGGCTGATCGGCTCGGCGCGCTGCGGATGCCAGCCCAGCGCCGCGCTCTGCCCGGCGGCCCGGTCCAGGTTGGCCGCGATCCGCAGCGAGTGCAGGGTGTGGCCGAGGGTCAGGGTGACCGGTTCGCCGTGCCCGTCCAGGGTGACCAGCCGCAGCCGGTCCTCGTCGTCGGCGAGGTGCAGCCCGGCCCGGCCGGCCACCTCCAGCAGCAGGTCGAGGTCGCTGTGCCGGTGCTGGAGCACCCGTTCCAGGCGCGGGCCGTCCTCCTCGGCGTCGACGTCGAGGCCCACCTCGGCGCAGAGGTCCCGGGCCAGGTCGGCGGCGGTCACCGACTCGAACACCCGCAACTGCTGCCGCTTGCGCAGCCGGTGCAGCGACTGGTAGCCACGTACCCGGACCAGGGCGGCGCCGTCGGCGGCGTACTCCACCTCGACGCAGGTCACCTCCCCGGTGAACAGGCCGGCGTCGTCCAGCCGGACGTCGAGGGTCGCGCCGGTCGGCACCGCCGGGCCGGGGCCGAGGTCCAGCGCGGCGGGGCCGGGGCCGGCGGCGTAGCCGATCTCGCACTGGGTCGGCTGGTCCAGCCGCCCGGCGATCCGCACCGACCGGAGCCGGCGGGCGTCCAGCGGTACCCCGTCGAGCAGCACGGTCGGCCAGGCGGTCACGGGGCACCTCCCGGCGGGATCGGGGTGGTCGCGGCGGTCAGCGGGGGCACCGCGAGGGCGGTGCCGGCCGGCACGGTCAGCGGATCGGTGATCCGGTTGTGCTCGGCGAGCAGCCGCCAGCGCAGCGGCGAGCCGAGCGCGTCGTGGGCGAGCAGGTCGAAGCGGACCCCGGAGTACCCGGGCACGGCGGAGCCGTCTCCGGCGGCCACCACCGCCGAACCGGGTGCGGCCACCGGGGTGGAGGCGGCGGCCAGCTCCTCGTCGAAGCCCTCCTGGGCCTCGTCGGCGGACTCCGCCACCCGCACCAGCTTCAGCCGCAGCCAGGACCGGCGGGGCGAGCCGGTGAGGGTGAACGCGTCGAACCGTTCGGCGATCGCGACGATCACGCCGGGGACGTTCCAGGTCTTGCCCCAGACCAGCCGGACCAGCGGCGGTCGCAGCCAGCCATGCGCGGTGGCGGAGTTCTCCGCCAATATCCACAGTGGACGGGTGAGGGCGCGCACGTCCTCCGGGCGGGTCGGCGCGTCCACCAGGTCGGTGTCGAAGAGCAGGTCGAGCACCAGCTCGGTGCGGCCGCCGCCGGTGAAGACCAGTGGGTCGTCGGCGAGGCCGGCGCCGGTGAGCTGCCCGTCGCCGACGCCGCGCGGGCGTACCCCGGCCAGCCGGGTCACCTGCACGGTCTCCGGGTTGAGCAGGCAGTCCACCCGGGCGCCGGAGGAGTCCACCAGGAAGGCCACCCGTTCCATCAGGCCCCCCGCTGCTCAAGGTCGAGGCGGCGCAGCCGCTCGCCGTCACCGTCGCCGGTGGCCGGCCGCCACGCCGGGTCGTCGGGCAGCGCCGGCCACGGATCCCCGGCCCACCGCGCCGCCGGCCCCGTCGTGGTCGCTCCCGTCGGGGGTACGCCCCCGGCGCCGCCGCCCGCCGGCCCGTCCGGCAGGACCGGCCACGGGTCGGGTGCCGGGGCGGCGTCGGGCCACTTATCGCCGGGCTGTGCCGGCGGCCACCGGTCGGCGGACCAGGATCCGCTGTCGAGGCCGGTGCGCGTCGGTGTGGCGACGCCGGGGTGCTCGGCCGTCCGGGCGAGGTCACCCGGGTACCCCCCGCGCACCCGGTCCGCCCCGGGGCCGGCCGGCGGTCCGGGGTGGCCGGTGGCCGCCCGCGCTCCCGTCGGGACGGACCAGGGGGCGGGGAACCGGAGCGCACCGACGTCGTCTCCGCCGGTCGTGCCTCGTCGGTGCGCCGGGTCGGTGGCGGTGCGCGCCCGCCCATCGGCTGTCGTCCCCTCGGCGGATACGGTCGCCGGATCCTGGCCAATGGGCGGCCTGGACTGGCCGACGCGGGGCTCGCCGGGACCGGCGGGCGGCAGCGGCTCCCGGTGCCGGTGCGTGCCGCCGTCGCCCGGTCCGGTGTGCGACAGGTCGTCGAATCCGGCGGCGGGGCCGGGTACCGCCGGACGGATCCGCCAAGCTCCCGGCCCGGGGTGAGCGCCGGCGCTATGCCCCGGTGACCGGTCGACGTCGTCGGCGGGCTGCCTGACCCGTCGCTCAGATTGTCGGGACCGGTGGTGTTCCGGCCGGCCGGGCGAGGAATGCGCGGGCGGCGGTCCCGGCCGGGAGTCCAGCGCTGCAGCTCCCGGCCGGCCGCTCGGGTCGGGGACGCCGGGCAACCTGCCGGCAGCCGGAGAACTCGGCCCGGTTGTGCCGTTGACGCCGTCGGGCCAGTAGCCCGCAGTTGTGGACCTGGGACGGAGGCCCGCCTCGGAGTCGCTCGCCCACGAGCCCACACTCGTGCCGGGGTCGCTGGGCCGGGAGCCCACCCCTGTGCTGGGGTCACGGGGCCACGTGCCCACGGTCCCGTCGGGGTAGCCGTGCGATGAGCTCAGTGCTCCGTCGGGGTCGCCGCGCCATGAGTCCACGGTGGCGTCGGCGTCACTAGGCCACGAACCCAGAACCCCGTCGGAGTTGCGGGGCCACGAGCCCTCGGCCATTCCCGGCGGGACCGAGCCGGTCGGGGGCAGCGCCGGCGTACCGGAGCGGGCGGCCGGCCGGTTGCCACCCATCCCGTCGGCGGGCCCGCCCCGGGGGCCGCGCGCAACCCGCGACGGCCCGGCGTCCGGCAGGGCGTCCGGGTCGACGTCGAGGCCGCGCAGCAGGCCGGGGGCGTGCGCGGCGACCAGGCGCAGCCATTGCTCCGGCGGCTGGCCCGGCCGGCGCGGCACGTCCCGCGTCACTTCGGCCGACGGCACCTCCGGCCTCGCCTCGGGCAGACCCGGCGACGCGTGGGCCGGCGGCAGGTCCGGTGTCGTCCCGGCCGGCGAGCCACCGGCGGTCGAGGCGGCATCGTCCGACCATCGCTCGGCGGCGTCGGCGGCGTCGCGGAGCCGCCGGGCCAGCCAGCTACGCGGTCCTGGGCGCGGCGGCGGCACTGCCCGACTCCAGCTCCAGGCCCTCGTACGCCAGGGTGAGCGCCTCGATGGCGATCTCCTGGGAGAGGGTGTGCAGGTGCGCGCCCCGCCACCGCATCGGCCACGCGTTGATCATGTTCCAGCGCAGCGCCTCGCTGGTGCCGGCGGCGTCGAGCAGCACCACCGAGACGTTGCGGCGGTTCACCGTCCCCCGGGCCGCGGCCTGCACCCAGTCCCACAGCTCGCGGGAGGAGGTGAGCCCGAAGTGCAGGGTCACCGGGGCGTAGTCGACCTGGCAGGGCACGGCCCGGATCCGGTCGTTGCCGGCCTCCCGGTACGCCCGCCGGGCGATCGTCACCTCCAGGCCGCTGACCTCGGTGAAGTGCCCGTTGGTGATGCCGTTGATGAGCAGCTTGAAGTTGTAGGCCCGGTACGGGTCGACCGGCGCGCCCGGTTGCGGCGTGGCGGGGGTCGTCATGTCAGCCTCCGATCGTCTCGGTCTCGGTGCCACCGGCCCACTGGCTGAGCTTGAACACCACGAACTCCGCGGGCTTGACCACCGCGATGCCGATGTGGGCGACCACCATGCCGGCGTCGCGCACGTCGGCCGGGTTGGTCTCCTCGTCGCACTTGACGAAGAACGCCTCCTCGGGCGTACGCCCGAGCAGGGCGCCGTCGCGCCAGACCCGGGTGAGGAAGGCGCCGATGTCGCGCCGGATGGAGCGCCACAGCGAGAAGTCGTTCGGCTCGAAGACCATCCACCGGGTGCCGTTGGCGATGGCCTGCTCGATGGAGATGGAGAGCCGCCGCACGTTGAGGTAGCGCCACTCGCTGGCCTCGGCGGCGAGCGTACGGGCGCCCCACACCCGGATGCCCTCGCCGGCGAAGTAGCGGATCACGTTGACGCCCTTGGGGTTGAGCACGTCGTGCTCCGGGCGGGTGACCAGGTACTCCAGGTCGACGGCGCCGCGTACCGGCTCGTTGGCCGGGGCCTTGTGCACCCCGCGCAGCCCGTCGGTGCGGGCCCAGATGCCGGCCATGTGCCCGCTCGGCGGGGTGAGCACCAGCTCGCCGCTGAGCGGGTCGCGCACGCGCAGCCAGGGGAAGTAGCAGGTGCCGAAGTCCGACTGCCGGGGCCGGTACGCGACGGTGCCGCCGTCGTCGTCGGCCGGCTTCGCCGTACCCTCGGCGGGTTTGCCGTCGGCGGCGCGGGGGGCGCGGGCGGAGCTGGGGGTGGCGACCCGGGTCAGCGCCGAGATGTCGTCGATGCCCGGGGGCGGGTCGCAGATCGCCACCATCGTGCGCAGCCGCTCGGCCATGCTCAGCAGCGCCTCGTGCGAGACCGGGTCGTGGAAGCCGGGGGCGGCGAGGATGGAGACCTCGTCCACGGCCTCCAGCAGTTGCAGGCCGGCGCGGCGCTGGCCGCCGCCGGTGAGCTGGCCGCCCTCGCCGACGTTGACCACCCAGCACCGGGTGCCGCCGTTGTCGAGGAAGCCGAAGACGGCGCGGGCCAGCGGGGTGCTCTCCGGGCGTTCGCCGCCGGCGTAGAACCGCAGGAACTCCGACCAGCTGTTCACCGGCATCGCCCGGTCCACGTGGGCGCCGCGGTCCGGGGCGATGCCGACGAACGCGGCGGTGCTCATGCCGACCGGCCCGATCGGGTGGGCCCCGCTCGGCACCTCCTCGACGTAGATGCCGGGGGAGAAGTAGTTGGGCATCGGTCCTCCTGGTGCGCGGGGCGGTCCGGGTCAGCGGGCCGGGGGTTCGCAGACGATGACGAGGTCGGTGTCGGCGGGGTCGACGTCGGCGGTGAGGGTGTGGCCGCGGCCGACCAGGCGCAGCCGGACCGGGCCGGGCTGCTCGGGGTCGTCCGGTACGCCGGTGAGCCGGAACCGGCCGGCCGGGTCGGTGTGCGTGGCGTGCGAGGTGCCGACCAGTTCGACCCGCATCGCGGCGAGGGGCTGCTCCTGCGGGCCGACCACCCGGCCGTCGAGGGTGCGCATCGGCAGCTGCCGCAGCCGCAGCGGGCGCAGCACCGGCGGCGCCGCCGGCAGCGGCCGGGCCACCTGCGCGGGTACGTCGATCAGCAGCGCCGGCCGGGGTGGCACGCCGAACGCCCGCCACAGCTGCGGGTCGCCGGCCTCCAGCAGCACCTCCGGCTCCCCGTCGACGACCGCGGCGGCGAGCACCCGGTCCAGCCGGGGCAGCGCCGCCGGGCCGGCGGCGCTGAGCAGGTAGCGGACCGTGAAGCGGTACGGCTCCCGGTTGCCGGTGCCGCGGGTCTGCCGGCCGGGCCGCAGCTCCAGCGGCCAGACCGTCAGCCCGTCGGCGGGTCCGCCGTCGGCGGGCGGGCCGACCGGGACGACCTCGCCCGCGGCGGTGGCCAGCCACGCCGCCAGGTCGGCGGTGGCCGCCTCGACCGGTCCACGCCCGTCGTCGGTCATCGCGGCGGGCTCCCCTGGATCCGGTACGCGATGGCCTCGTTCCAGACGTGCGGGTAGACGCCGATCTCGAAGTACCGGGTGAAGGCGTTGATCGGCGCGTTGGTGTGGTCGTGCCAGAGCCACCAGACCGGGGCGATGGTGAAGAGCACGTAGTTGAGCAGCACCAGCGGGATGTAGAGCGGGCCGAGCAGCCGGCCCTGGAAGATGTGCACGTCCTCGTGCCGCTGGATGCCGGGGCTGGAGCCGGCGCAGACCGTGCCGATGGTGGTGGCGTACCGCGGGGAGACGCCCTCCACGACGTTGACCCGGCAGCTGTGCTGCGAGGTGGTCCGGTCGAGCTGGTGGCCGAAGATCAGGTGTACGGCGAGGTAGACCGCGCCGACGGCGGTGTTCAGCAGGCTCCAGGTGTGGTCCACGAGGAAGAGCCAGACGCCGCGGGCGTCCGGGCCGTACACCCGGGCGGAGGCGACGGCCCAGCCGAACGGGGCGCCGACGAGCAGCCCGACGACGGCGCCGATCAGCAGGCCGAGGGTGCCGCCGGCCCAGCCGCCGAGCGCGGCGCCGAGGACGATGTGGACGGCGGCGCTGATGATTCCGAAGACCATGACGCTCACCTCTCTCAGACCCAGGAGCGGATGTAGCGGGGCTCGCCACCGCCCTGGGCGATCCGGCTCGGCGACGCCTGCGTCGCCTGCCGGTTGCCCGGCGGCAGCTGGTTGATGCCGAGGGCGGCAGAGAAGATGATCAGCCCGTTGAAGAAGGCGATGATCCACTTCTCGGCGCCGGCGTCCGTGGCGAACGCCGCGGTCAGGTAGGACAGCGCCAGGGCGACGCCCAACGCGATCCACTTGCGGGCCTTGTCGCCGGAGGGTCCGAGCAGGCCGCCGACGACGTTGGCGGTCAGCAGGGTGGCGGCGCTGGCGCCGGTGAGGCTGCCGAGGGCGGGCCAGGTGAAGAGATCGTTCACGGCGATCTCCCTTCGGGGTGGTGCCGGGAGGGTGGTGTGGTGGTGGTGAGGTACGGCGGCCGGTAGGGCGGGCCCGGGGCCGGCCGCCCGGGGTGGTGGCGCGGTCCGACCCGAGGCGGGTCAGACCGGCCCCGGATGCTCCGCCGACGGGGTCGGCGCCGGCGTGCCGGCCGGACCCGTCGGCGTCGTGGCGGCGGCCGCGGGACGCCCGCGCCGGCGCAGCAGGAGTACGGCGACGACCCCGCCGACCAGGAGCAGGACGACCACGGCCCCGACGACCAGGAGCCAGGGGAACCCGCCGTCGGTGTCGCCGCCCGTGGCGGCGGCTCCGGTGGCGGACGGCGATGGCTTGGCCGGCGCCTCGGCCACCGCCCGCAGTTCGGTCGGCTTGTCGCGGTTGGAGCCGACCTTCCAGGTGACCGAGCGACCGGTGATCGTGCCGTTCGTGTCGATCACGCGACCGGGAAAGGTCACCGAAATCTCGAACGACATCAACTGCATGAACCTCGCCTGGTTCAACGGATCCTGTTCGGCCACCTTCCCGCCGTATTTCTTCGGGTCGAGCGAGAGGCTGAACCGGTAGAGATCGTCCTCCCGGACCAGTTTCACGCTCTCGCTGGTGAATTCCTTCAGCGGAGTGTGGTGGTAGGCGATCAGGGAGCCGTAGAAGCCCTCGTTCTCGTAGACGCGCTCCTCGCCCTGTGGCAACGTGGGGATGTTCTGCCGGAGTTCGGCGAAGCCGACCTGGACGGTCCTGTTGTCGGTGGTCAGGAACCGTTTGTCGGCGGTCAGGAGCAGTTGCCCGTCGATCGTGTCGTCGGCGTTGACGGTCAGGCCGATGTTGAGCTGCATGCACCCGGTGAGCGTCGCCACCAGGGCGAGACACACCGCGAGGCGGAATGCCCTGCCGCGGTCGAGTCTCGTATTCATGCCAGCAGTGTGTGTGATCGCCCTCACTATCCGCAGTCAGCGATCAGTCACAACGGTGTCACCGATCTTACCGGCCCGTTCTCCCTTTCGGCTGACGCCGTAAATGGGCGCGATCGATATTCTGAAGGGTTGGCCCGACGCAATTTCAACTCGCCGCCTCGGGGACGGAATTCGGCCAGGGTGGACGGGTGGCCCGCGACGCGCCGCCGACGGGCCGACCCGACGACGGGGGCCGGCACGGGCACCCGGCTGCGCGGAACGCTTGCCGAGCAAATCCTGGACATGGGCCCGGCGACTAGGCTGAGCGGGTGCATCTCATCGCCTGCGTGCTGCTCGTCGACCCGGCCGGCCGCCTGCTGTTGCAGCTACGGGACGGGCAGGCCGCGTACCACCCGCACGTCTGGGGCCTGCCGGGCGGGCACCGGGAGCCGGGGGAGACGGTTGCGGAGACCGCGAGCCGCGAGCTGTACGAGGAGACCGGGCTGCGCCCCGACGGCGAGCTGCGGCTCTTCGCCAGCCAGGAGCTGCCGGAGCTGGACCGGGTGAAGCACTACTTCTGCGCCGCCACCCGGGCGCGGCAGGAGGACGTGGTGCTCGGCGAGGGCGCGGCGATGCTCTTCGTCCCGCCCGGCGAGGTGCTCGACGGTCGCCCGTACACCCCCGGCACCGTCGAGGTGTTGACCCGCTTCCTGGCCTCGCCCGAATACGCCGGCCTGGCCGCCGTCACTCGCTGACCGCCGGGCCCGGTTCAGGCCGCCGGGTAGGTCGGGGCCGGGGCCGGTCCGCTCAGTCGCGGGGCGGGTGCCAGTCGGCGTACCGGGCCGCCTGGCGCAGCGCGACGCGGGACGGGGTGAGCCGGATCAGGGTGTCGCGGAGCGGGACCGCCACCGGGTGGCGCAGCTGCTGGCCGAAGCGGCCGGCGCGGGCCGAGGCCCGGGCCACCGCCTGGCTGCGCGGGCGGCGCTCCCGGTCGTAGCGGGCGAGCGCGGCGTCGAGGTTCGCCGGCCCGCCGGCGCAGGCCGCGCCGAGCGTGACCGCGTCCTCGATCGCCTGGCAGGCGCCCTGACCGAGGTACGGGGTCATCGCGTGCGCCGCGTCGCCCAGCAGCGCCACCCGGCCGCGCACGTAGGACGGCAGTGGCGTGCCCAGGTGGTGCAGGTCGTGCCGGAGCACCTGCTCGGGCCGGGTGGCGGCGAGCAGCGCCGGGACCGGTTCGTGCCAGTCGCCGAAGCGCTCCCGCACGGCGGTCAGCTCGTCGGGGGCCCGCCCGCCGGGTGGGGCGGTCACCGCGGCGTACCAGTAGACCTGGTCGGCGCCGAGCGGGACCATGCCGAACTCGGCGCCCGGGCCCCAGCTCACCGCGGTCGGCAGCGGGCCGTCCCAGCGGATCGCCGCCCGCCACGCCGTCGTTCCGGCGTACGTGGGTCCGGGGTGCTCCGGCCAGAGCCGGGAGCGCACGGCCGAGCGCAGCCCGTCGGCGCCCACCACCAGGTCGGCGGCGAGCTCGGCGGGCTCCCCGCGCCAGCGGTGCTGCACCCGGGCGCCGTCCGGGCCGGTCGTCACGTCGACCACCTCGGCGTCGGTGCGCAGTGCGGCCGCCGGCAGGGCGTCGCGCAGGACGCCGTGCAGCCTGCCCCGGTGGACGCCGAGCGCGGCGGTGCCGAGCTGCCGGGTCAGGTCGGCGCCGTCCACCCAGGACAGCCAGCGTCCGCTCCGGGTGCGCAGCCCGCCGGGGGCCTCGGCCCGGCCGTGCGCGCGGACGGCCGCGCCGACGCCGAGCGCGTCCAGCCCCCGCAGCGCGTTGGACATCAGGGTGAGCCCGGCGCCCACCTCGCCGAGTTCCGGCGCGCGTTCGAGCACGGTGACCCGCCAGCCCGCCCGGTGCAGGGCGAGGGCGGCGGCCAGGCCACCGATCCCGCCGCCGACCACCACCGCGTGTCCGTCCATCCCGACCGCCCTTCTACAACTGTAGAAGTTCATACTACAGCTGTAGAACGCCGACGAGGAGGCCCGGATGAACGGTCGGTCCGCGCGGGTGGCGGCGTTGGCCGACGCGGCGATCGCGCTGCTCGCCGAGGGCGGGATGCGGGCGTTGACGCACCGGGCCGTCGACGCCCGGGCCGGGGTGCCGGTCGGCACCACGTCGGCGTACCTGCGGACCCGGCAGGCGCTGATCGAAGCGGTGGTACGCCGCCTGGTCGACCTGGACCGCGCCGACCTGGTGGACCGCGAGCTGCCCACCGACGCGCCGCCCCCCGGGCCGCCGCCGCGGCTCACCCCGGCCGACCTCGACCAGCTCGCGGTGGCCACGGCGCAGGTGCTGGACCGCTGGCTCACCACCGGCCGGGACCGCAGCCTCGCCCGCTACGCCTGCCTGCTGGAAGCCGTGCACCGACCCGAGCTGCGGCCGATCCTGGCCCACGGCACCGTGCTGCGCGAGCAGGCCCGGGCGCTGCTGGCGGGCGCCGGCGCGTCGGACCCACGGCGGCAGGGCGACCAGTTCGTCGCCTTCGTCGACGGGCTGCTCTTCGACCGCCTCGTCGGCGCCGGTGCGCTCAGCGCGCCGCCGCCCGGCAGCCCGGAGAGCCGCGAGGACCTGCGCTCGGCCATCCGCGCCCTGCTCCGCGCCTTCACCGGCGCCTGACCTGTCCGACCGGCCGAGTGTCCGGTCTCGGCCGGCCATGACGGTCGGGTCGCGTGAGAGTCCTCAGTGGAGCGACGGCCCGGCGGTGAGGTTCGGTCAGGCGACCGGGGTGTGGGTGCGGTGGTCGCGGGGGCTGATGCCGCGTACCCGGCGGAAGGCGGTGCTCAGCGCGAACGCGCTGCCGTAGCCGACCCGGCGGGCGACCGCGCCGAGGGTGGCGTCCGGTTGGCGCAGCAGGTCCGCCGCGAGGCTCAGCCGCCACCCGGTCAGGTAGGCCATCGGCGGCTCGCCGACCAGCTCGGTGAAGCGGCGGGCCAGCGCCGCCCGGGACACCCCGACCTCGGCGGCCAGCGACGCCACCGTCCAGGGGCGCGCCGGATCGTCGCGCAGCAGGCGCAGGGCCGGTCCGACCACCGGGTCGGCCGCCGCCGCGTACCAGGAGGGGGTGGCGCCGGGCCGGTCGAACCAGGTCCGCAGCACGGCGATCAGCAGCAGGTCGAGCAGCCGGTCGAGGACGGCCTCCTGGCCGGGGGAGTCCCGCACCACCTCGTCGGCGAGCAGCCCGACCAGCGGGCTGTGCCACTCGTCGGCCCGGACCACCAGCAACGCGGGCAGCGCGGCGAGCAGCCGCGGGTTGACCTCGCCCGGCAACTGGTACGTCCCGGTCAGCAGCGCCGTGTGGCCCGGCGTGCCGGTGCCCCAGGTGCGCACCCCGGCCGCCGGGGTGGTGGTCAGCGGCTCGCCCCGCAGCGTGGTGCACCGCTGGCCGGGGTGGATGACCACCTGCGGCGCGGTGGCCGGGTCGTCGGCGACGGTGTACGCGTCCGGGCCGCGCAGCACCGCCACGTCCCCGGGGTGCAGCAGCTCGGCGGAGCTGTCGTCGGGCACCACCCGGGCGGTGCCGCGCACCACGGCCACCACGGTCAGCGGCGCGCGGTCCTCGATCCGCAGCGCGAACGGTGGATCCAGCAGCGAGCGGAGCAGGAACGCGCCCCGGGCGCGGGGGCCGTCGAGCAGACCGGTCAGCAGATCCACAGTGGCGAGCGTAGACGCCCGCGTATGCCCGCACGACGGCGAACCATTCAGCGTCTCACCGCCGATCGGTCGACTGCCTCCAGCACCTGACGACATCCGTCCTCGGCGGCACCGGCAGGACCGGTCAACGGGGTCGCCGCGCGACTTCCGGGCGTACGCGGCGGAGGCGGCCGGGGCCTGGCGGCCCTGACCCGCCGGCCGGGCTACGGTGGGGCCCGAACGGGGCGAGGAGGCGGCGATGGTCCGGTGGGGCTCGTTCCGGGAAGCCGCCGGGCGGCTGCGACAGGGCTGGCTGCCGGTGGTCGAGACGACCCTGGCCGCGACGGTGGCGTGGATCCTGGCCACCCGGCTGGTCGGCCACCCGCAGCCGTTCTTCGCCCCCGCCGCCGCGCTGATCGTCCTCGGCCAGGCCCGGGGCCAGCGGGTCCGCCGGGCGGTCGAGGTGCTGCTCGGGGTCGCCGCCGGCGTCCTCGTCGCCGACCTGGTGGTGCAGGCGCTCGGGCCGCGCACCAGCTGGACGGTATTCACGGTCATCCTGCTCACCATCGCGCTCGCGGTGGCGGTCGGGGCGAGCACGGTCGCCGTGGTGCAGGCTGCGGTCTCCGCGCTCTACCTGGTGGTGGTCTCGCCACCGACCGAGTCGCTGGTGCCGTTCCGGTTCGTCGACGCGCTCATCGGCGGCGGGGTCGCGGTGGTGGCCAGCCAGCTGATCGACGTCCGGCGGCCGCTCGCCCCGCTGGTCGCCGAGTTCCGCCGCACCTACCAGGGGATGGCCGAGGTGCTGGAGGAGGTCGCCGCGGCCCTCGACGCCCGGGACGAGCCCGCCGCGTTGGCCGCCCTGGACCGGGCCCGCCACCTCGACGCCGCGGTGGAGCGGCTGCGCACCGCGGTGCTCGCCGCCGGTGAGGCGGTCCGGCTCAACGTCCGGCGCCGGCGGCACATCGGCCGGCTGCGCACCGTCGACGCCACGGTCGGCCAGCTCGACTACGCGGTCCGCAGCGTGCGGGTCCTCGCCCGGGCCGGCGTGACGTTCAACCGGCTGCCCACCCCGGTGCCGCCCGAGCTGGGCGCGGCCCTGCGGGAGCTGGCCGAGGCGGTCCGGGCGGCGGGCGAGGCGCTCGCCGCCGACCTCGACGGCGCGGAGGAGGCCGGCGACCGGCACGCCGCCCGCGCCGAGGCCGCCGCCCTGACGGCGGTACGCGTCGCCGGGCGGCTCTTCACCCCCGGCCAGACCCTGCCACTGGCGATAATCGTCGGGCAGGTCCGGGCCACCGCCATCGACCTGCTGCGCGGCGTACGGGCCGACGACGACGCGGCGGTGCTGGCCCGGGTCGACGAGGCGCTCGGGCTGCCCGCGCTCTGACCAGCATGTGGTAAGGAGCGCATCTGGCTTGTGGTCGTGACGAAACCGGTGTGTGATCGACGGCGAGACGCCGTACCACCGGAAGGACCGCCCGCCGTGAGCCCACTCGTCACCGCGCCGAGCCCCGCCGTATCCCGGCAGGTGCTGGCCGCCCGCACCGGCGTCGCGGTGGTCTTCGCCCTCAACGGCCTCGCCGTGGCGTCCTGGTTCTCCCGGGTCCCCGCGGTCCGCGAGGCGCTCGGGCTCAGCGCCGGCCGGCTCGGCCTGCTGCTACTGGCCATGTCCGGTGGCGCGGTGCTCGCCCTGACCACCGCCGGGCTGGTCACCCAGCGCCTCGGCGCGGCCCGCACGGTGGTGGCGTCCACCGTGCTGGTGGCGGTCGGGATGGCCGGCGTCGGGGTGGCCGCGGGGGTGGCCGGCTCGCTGCCCGGCGTGGCGGTGGCCCTGTTCGCCCTCGGCTACGGCTCCGGCACCTGCGACGTGGCGATGAACGTCGAGGGCGCCGCCGTCGAGAAGCGGCTGGGGCGCACCATCCTGCCGCGCTTCCACGCCGCCTGGAGCCTCGGCTCGGTGGCCGGCGCGGGCATCGGCGCGGGGGCGGCCCGCGTCGGGCTGCCGATCGGCGTGCACCTGGCGGTGCTGGCGGCGGTCGTGCTCGGCGGCACCATCCTCGGCGCCCGGGCCTTCCTGCCCGCCCAGCCGGCACCGGACACCGCCGCCACCCGGCGCGGTGGCCTGCTCGCCGCCTGGCGGGAGCCGCGCACCCTGCTGCTCGGCCTGCTGGTGCTGGTGATGGCGTTCGCCGAGGGCAGCGCGAACGACTGGCTCGCGGTCGCCTTCGTCGACGGGTACGACACGAGCGAGGCCGTCGGCGCCGCCGTCTTCGGGGTCTTCGTCACCGGCATGACGATCGGGCGGACCGCCGGCACCGTCGCCCTCGACCGCTGGGGGCGGGTGCCCGTCCTGTTCGCCACCATCCTGCTCGCCGCCTTCGGCGCGGCGGTGGCGGTGCTGGCCGGCTCCGGGCCGGTCGCGATCGCCGGGGTGGCGCTCTGGGGGCTCGGCGCCTCGCTGGGCTTCCCGGTGGGGATGAGCGCCGCCGCGGACGACGAGGACCGGGCGCCGGCGCGGGTCAGCGTGGTGGCGGTGCTGGGCTACACGTCGTTCCTGGCCGGGCCGCCCCTGCTCGGCCTGCTCGGCGACCGGGTGGGCACGCTGCACGCGCTGCTGGTGGTGCCGCTGCTGCTGCTGCCCACCTTGGCGCTGGTGCCGGTGACCCGGCCGCCGGCGCACCCCGCCAGCACATAGAACCTAACAGCGGTCGAACGCGCGCGGTATCGGGTGCGCGGCCGACTGCGCAGCCCAGCCGTGCTGGCTAGGGTCGCCGGATGCCTACCGAAGAGATCACCGCTGCCGCCGCGGGCGGCTGGACCCTGGGTGACCGCGCCGTCCGCCGGATGGGGTTCGGCTCGATGCGGACCACCGTCGACCCCGACCCGGACCGCGCGGTGCGGGTGCTGCGCCGCGCCGTCGAGCTGGGCGTGAACCACATCGACACCGCCGCCTTCTACGTCTCGCCCGGCGGCACCCTGAACGTGGGCACCGGCCCCGCCCGATACGCCACCGAGCTGATCCGCGCCGCGCTCGCCCCGTACCCGGAGGACCTGGTGATCGCCACCAAGGTCGGCTTCGGGTACGACCCGGCGACCGGCCTGCGCGAGGAGGCCACGCCGGCCCAGCTCCGTGCCCAGGTCGAGGAGAACCTGCGCCGGCTGGGCCGCGACCACCTCGACGTGGTGAACCTGCGGATCGTGAAGCGGCCGGGTCGGGACTCGGTGGCGGAGTTCTTCGGCGCGCTGGCCGAGCTGCGCGACGCCGGGCTGATCCGGCACCTCGGCCTGTCCAACGTCCGCCTGGACCACCTCGACGAGGCGCAGGCCATCGCCCCGGTGGTCTGCGTGCAGAACAGCTACGCCGTCGACAACCGGGGCGACCAGGACGCGCTGCTGCGCGAGTGCGGCGCGCGCGGGGTGGCGTACGTGCCGTTCTTCGCCCTCGCCGGCGCCCGGCGGGAGGCGGGCGCGGCGGCCGAGCACGCCGCCGCCGTCCACCAGATCGCGCGGGCCCACGGCGCCACCCCGCACCAGGTACGCCTCGCCTGGACCCTGCACCAGGGGCCGCACGTGCTGGCCATCCCCGGCACCGGCGACGAGGCGCACCTGATCCAGAACGTCGCGGCCGGCGCGCTGCGGCTCTCCGCCGAGGAGTTGGCCGCGCTCGACTGAGCACCCCCGGTCAGCTCACGCTCACCGTCCTCGCAGCCGACTGTCAGGTGACGGTGCTCCACTGGAGGGACGCCGAGGAGAGGAGCGGGCAGATGGGCTGGTTCAGCCGGCGGTCCCGGGCCGCCGTCCCCACCCCGACCAAGCTCGACCGGGAGGCCACCCGCGAGGACCTGGCCGCGCTGGAGGAGTTCGTGAGGAGCCGGCAGGGCGTGGAGTTCTACCTGGAGCCGGAGACCACCGCCACGGACACCACGGTGGTGGCGATCGCCCACGACGGTGAGTGGATCCGCCGCCGGACCGGCTCGCCGCAGGTGGCGGCGAAGCTGGCCGGCCGGCACGCCGTGCCGCTCTACGACGCGGCGCGGACCGGCTACCCGGAGCGGATGCGGGTCTGGAACCGGGCCCACCCGGAACGCCGGATGCGCTGACCGCTCACCCCTCGACGGCGGCGCGGGCCTCGTCGAGGGTCATCGGGTCGGCGTGGCTGGAGACGTACCAGTGGTAGCGGTCGTCGAGCAGCCGGCGGACCAGCGCCAGGTCGGGGCCGTCCCCGTCCTGGCGCAGGTGCACCGGCGGCGGGTAGAAGCAGTCGCCGAGCAGCATCACCGCCGAGTCGGGCACCAGCACCACGGTCGAGTCGGGGGCGTGCCGGCCGCCGACGTGGCGCAGCCGTACGCCGGTGGGCAGTTCCAGCTCATCGGTGAAGGTGCGGGTGGGCGGCAGCACCGCGAAGTCGTCCCAGGAGTCCATGGCCAGGGCGCGGGCCCGGAAGCTGGGGCCGAGTCGCGGCTCGGCACGGACCTGCTCGCGCAGGTAGCGGTGACTCCACGGGCGGGCCGCCTCGGCGCGCAGCAGTGGCTCCCCGGCGGCGTGACCGACGATTTCCACGCCCGGCCAGGCGCAGGCGCCCCAGACGTGGTCCCAGTGGTGGTGGGTGTAGACCAGCCAGCGCGGCTCCGGCAGCCCCGCCGCGACCAGGGCGGCCCGGATCTCCCGGGCGTGGCCCGGGCTGTGCCCGGCGTCGACCAGCACGCCGCCGCGCTCGTCGGTGATCAACGCCACGCTCGGCCGGATGGCCTCCGGGTCGGGATCGCCCGGGTAGAGCCAGACCTGTCCGGCGAGGTGGTGGAACGTGGGCTCGGCGATGGCTGGGTCCTTTCCCGATCGACCGGCGACTCTTCGGTCGGCAGGACCGATCGTAGGCGTTCGGTCCCCGGCCGATGGCCCCGCCGTCGGCGCTGACCGGCGGATACCTGCCCGCGCCGTCCCCTTTGCTCTGCTGCCGCCCCGGCAACAGCGGAGCGCTCCCAGTGTTGCCTCCGGGGCAGCAGAGCAAAGCGGGGGCGGCATCGAGGTCGGACATTGTCCGAAGTGCGGGGACGGTCGCCGATGATCGTCAGGCTTCGATGGGCTGGCCCGCTCGGCGCGACCCGGGGCGGCGTTGACCCGGCGCCGAGGGGTGTGGCAGCATTCGCCCCCTGACGGCAGTGAAGGAAGTCGGTGCGATTCCGGCGCGGTCCCGCCACTGTCACCGGGGAGCGATCCCCCCTCGCGAGTCACGGCCGTGTTCCTGCGGTTGGAAGGCCGGGGGAGAGCGTTGATCCGGAAGCCAGGATACTTCGGCCGTCGGAGCGACCCCAGGGCGTGGACACCCGAGGAGGACCCCGATGACGCGCAGCGTCCCCACCGTCGACGAGCTCCGTCGTACCCGTTCCGGGCGCGCTGACGCGCCCCTGCCCGGCCGCGCCGTCGCGCCGGCCGACCGCCCGGACACCCCGTCCGGCGCCCGCGCCCCGCGTTCCGCCGTTCACCGCTGACCGCCGCACCGTGCCGCCCACCGGTTCACCGCCGGTGATCCGCCCGGCGGCCCGCCGTACCCGCTGAACCGCGCCCGTCCCCTCGCCTCGCCCGACCGGCCCCGCGCCGGTCCGAGCGTCACTCTCCGGAGCCGTCCGTGCGCATCCTGCTGCTCTCCACCGCCGACACCGACCTGCTCGCCGCCCGCGCCAGCGGCGCCGACTACCGGCTGGCCAACCCCGCCCGGGTCGCCGCCGACGCCGTGCCGGCGCTGCTCGAGGGCGTCGACCTCGCCGTCGTACGGCTGCTCGGCGGCCGGCAGGCGTGGCCGGACGGGCTGGCCGCCGTGCTCGGCTCGGGCGTGCCCACGGTGGTGCTCGGCGGCGAGGCGGTGCCCGACGCGGAGCTGATGGGGGCCTCCACGGTGGCCTCCGGGGTGGCCACCCAGGCGTTGTCCTACCTGGTCGAGGGGGGTCCGGCGAACCTGGCCGAGCTGGCCCGGTTCCTCTCGGACACGGTGCTGCTCACCGGCGAGGGCTTCGACCCGCCCGCACCGACCCCGGCGTACGGGGTGCACGGCGACCGGGCCGCCGCGGTGTCGACGGCGGCCGGAGCGGCCACGGCGGCCCGCCCCACCGTCGGGATCGTCTTCTACCGGGCGCACGCCCTCGCCGGGAACACCGGCTTCGTCGACGTGCTCGCCGACGCGGTCGAGGCGGCCGGCGGCGACCCGCTGCCGATCTTCTGCGGCTCGCTGCGCGGGCTCACCCCCGGCGATGGGCCGCTGCCTCTCTTCGCCCGCTGCGACGCCCTGGTCGTCACCGTCCTCGCCGCCGGCGGCGCCGTCGCGGCGGACGCCGCCGGCGGGGGCGACGAGGACGCCTGGGACGTCGGCGCGCTCGCCGCCCTCGACGTGCCGATCGTGCAGGCGCTCTGCCTCACCAGCACCCGGGAGCAGTGGGCCGGCAGCGACGCCGGACTCTCCCCGTTGGACGCCGCGATGCAGGTGGCCATCCCCGAGTTCGACGGGCGGATCGTCAGCGTGCCGTTCTCGTTCAAGCGCATCGACGCCGACGGGCTCTCGGTCTACGCCGCCGATGCGGAGCGGGCCGCCCGGGTGGCCGGCATCGCCGTCCGCCAGGCCCGGCTGCGGCACGTGCCCAACGCCGACAAGCGCCTCGCCGTGGTGCTCAGCTCGTACCCGACCAAGCACGCCCGGGTCGGCAACGCGGTCGGTCTGGACACCCCCGCCTCGGCGGTACGACTGCTCGCCGCCCTCGCCGACGCCGGCTACCACCTCGGCGACGAGCCGGTCCCCACCGACGGGGACGCGCTGATCCACGCGCTGATCGCCGCCGGCGGGCACGACGTCGAATGGCTCACCCCCGAGCAGCTCGCCGCCGCCGAGGCGCGGGTACCCGGGCCGACCTACCGGCGCTGGTTCGCCCGGGTGCCGACGCCGCTGCGGGACCGGATGCGCACCCACTGGGGCGAGCCGCCCGGCGAGCTGTACGCCGACGGCGGCGACCTGGTCCTGGCCGGGCTGCGCTTCGGCAACGTGGTGCTGATGATCCAGCCGCCGCGCGGCTTCGGCGAGAACCCGATCGCCATCTACCACGACCCCGACCTGCCGCCCAGCCACCACTACCTGGCCGCGTACCGCTGGCTGGCCGCGCCGGTGGCCGACGGCGGCTTCGGCGCCGACGCGGTGGTGCACCTCGGCAAGCACGGCACGCTGGAATGGCTGCCCGGCAAGGGGCTCGGGCTCGCCGCCGACTGCGCCCCCGACGCCGTCCTGGGCGACCTGCCGCTGGTCTACCCGTTCATCGTCAACGATCCCGGCGAGGGCACCCAGGCCAAGCGCCGGGCGCACGCCGTCGTCGTCGACCACCTCGTCCCGCCGATGGCCCGCGCCGAGACGTACGGCGACCTGGCCAAACTCGAACAGCTCCTCGACGAGTACGCCACCGTCCAGGCGCTCGACCCGGCCAAGGTGCCGACCGTGCGGGCGCAGATCTGGGAGCTGGTCCGGGCCGCCGAGCTGCACCACGACCTGCACACCGCGGACATGCCGGCCGCCGACGACTTCGACGACTTCGTGCTGCACCTCGACGGATACCTCTGCGAGGTCAAGGACGTGCAGATCCGCGACGGGCTGCACATCCTCGCCGAGGCGCCCACCGGCGAGGCCCGGGTCAACCTCGTCCTCGCCGTGCTGCGCGCCCCCCAGGTCTGGGGCGGCACCCGCGCCCTGCCCGGCCTGCGGCAGGCGCTCGCCACCGCGTACGGGCTGGACGAGCAGGAGCTGCTCGCCGAGCCGGGACGGCGGATCGCCGTGCCGGAGCCGCTGACCGAGGCGGCGGACGGGCCGGCCGCCACCGCCGCCGACGCCGTCGACCTGGTCGAGGCCCTGGCCCGCCGGCTGGTCGTCGGCATGGAGACCCTCGGCTGGGACGCCGACAAGGTCGACGCGGTGGTCGAGGAGGTCACCGGCCGGGCGATCGGCGACGCCGCCCTCGTGCTGCGCTTCGCCGCCCGCGAGGTGGTGCCCCGGCTGGCCCGGACCACCGACGAGATCGACCGGGTGCTCGGCGCGCTCGACGGCCGGTTCGTGCCGCCCGGCCCCTCCGGCTCACCCACCCGCGGCCTCGTCAACGTGCTGCCCACCGGCCGCAACTTCTACTCCGTCGACCCCAAGGCCATCCCGTCGCGCAACGCCTGGGACGTCGGGGTGGCGCTGGCGGACTCGCTGCTCGCCCGGCACCTCGCCGACACCGGCGGGTACCCCCGCTCGGTCGGGCTCACCGTCTGGGGCACCAGCGCCATGCGTACCCAGGGTGACGACATCGCCGAGGTGCTGGCCCTGCTCGGCTGCCGGCCGACCTGGGACGACCGGTCGCGGCGGGTCACCGGCGTCGAGGTGGTGCCGCTGGCGGAGCTGGGCCGCCCCCGGGTGGACGTCACCGTCCGCATCTCCGGCTTCTTCCGCGACGCCTTCCCGCACGTCGTGGCGCTGCTCGACGACGCGGTACGCCGGGTCGCCGCCCTCGACGAGCCGGCCGGGGAGAACTTCGTCCGGGCCCACGTGGACGCCGACCTCGCCGAACACGGCGACGCCCGCCGGGCCACCGCCCGGATCTTCGGCTCCAAGCCGGGGGCGTACGGGGCGGGGCTGCTGCCGCTGATCGACGCCCGGAACTGGCGCACCGACGCCGACCTCGCCGAGGTGTACGCCGTCTGGGGCGGCTACGCCTACGGCCGGGACCTGGACGGGCGGGAGGCGCGCGCCGACATGGAACGGTCCTTCGCCCGCATCGCCGTCGCCGTCAAGAACCAGGACACCCGCGAACACGACATCGTGGACTCCGACGACTACTTCCAGTACCACGGCGGGATGGTGGCGATGGTCCGCCACCTCACCGGCGCCGCGCCGGCCGCGTACGTGGGCGACTCGGCGATGCCGCACGACGTACGCACCCGCACCCTCGGCGAGGAGACCCGGCGGGTGTTCCGGGCCCGGGTGGTCAACCCGAAGTGGATCGCCGCGATGCGCCGGCACGGCTACAAGGGGGCGTTCGAGCTGGCCGCCACCGTGGACTACCTGTTCGGCTACGACGCCACCGCCGGCGTCGTCGACGACTGGATGTACGAGCACCTGGCCGCCGCGTACGTCTTCGAGGAGACCACCCGGGAGTTCCTGGAGCAGTCCAACCCGTGGGCGCTGCGCGGCATCACCGAACGGCTGCTGGAGGCCGCCGACCGGGGCCTGTGGGCCGCGCCCGAACCGGCCACCCTCGACCGGCTCCGCGAGACGTACCTGGCCAGCGAGGGCGATCTGGAGGACCGGCAGTGAGCGCGAGGAGTGAGCCGGGTCTGCGAGCCCCGCAGTCGCGATCGCAGGAGGCGCAGTGAGCGCGAGGAGTGAGCCGGTCTTGCGAGCCCCGCAGTCGCGATCGGAGGAGGCGCAGTGAGTGCCTACCCGTTCAGCGCGGTGCTCGGCATGGACGACATGCGCCTGGCCCTGCTGCTCAACGCCGTCTCCCCGGCCATCGGCGGGGTGCTGGTGCGGGGCGAGAAGGGCACCGCCAAGTCCACCGCCGTGCGGGCCCTCGCGTCGCTGCTGCCCCCGGTCGACCGGGTCGCCGGCTGCCGCTTCGCCTGCGACCCGGCCGCCGCCGACCCCGCCTGCCCGGACGGGCCGCACCCGGCCGAGCCGGCGGCCGAGCGCCGCCCGGCCCGCCTGGTCGAACTGCCGGTCGGCGCCGCCGAGGACCGGGTGGTCGGCTCGCTCGACCTGGAGAAGGCCCTCGGCGAGGGGGTACGCGCCTTCGAGCCGGGCCTGCTCGCCGCCGCCCACCGCGGCGTGCTCTACGTCGACGAGGTGAACCTGCTCCACGACCACCTGGTCGATCTGCTGCTCGACGCCGCCGCGATGGGCCGCTGCCACGTCGAGCGGGAAGGCGTCTCGGTCAGCCATGCCGCCCGGTTCCTGCTGGTCGGCACGATGAACCCGGAGGAGGGGGAGCTGCGCCCGCAGCTGCTCGACCGGTTCGGGCTCACCGTCGCCGTGGGCGCCAGCCGCGACCCGGCCGTCCGCGTCGAGGTGGTCCGCCGCCGGCTCGCCGCCGACGCCAACCCGGTCGGGTTCGCCGCCCGGTGGGCCGACGCCGACGCCGAGATCGCCCGCCGGGTCGCCGCCGCCCGGCGGCGGCTGGACCGGGTACGGCTGCCCGACGCCGCGCTGCGCCAGATCGCCGAGGTGTGCGCCGCGTTCGACGTGGACGGGATGCGCGCCGACATCGTCACCGCCCGCACCGCGCTCGCGCACGCCGCCTGGCAGGGCCGGGACCGGGTGGGCGCCGAGGACGTCCGGGTCGCCGCCCGGCTCGCGCTGCCGCACCGCCGCCGCCGCGACCCGTTCGACAGCCCCGACCTGGACGAGAAGCGCTTGGACGAGGCGTTGCGGCGGGCTCAGGACGAGCACCCGGACGACGACCCGCCCGACGACGACCCGCCCGGCGGTCCCGGCCCCGACGACGGTCCAGACGGCCCCGTCGCGGGCGGGGGCGGGGGAGGCCAGCCGGCCGGCGGCCACGCCGACGACCACGGTCCCGGCGGTTCGGGCCCGGCAGAGCGCGGCGAACCCGGGTCGACCGAGACCGACGACGACGGACGCTCCGGCGAACGGAACGACCGCCCCGACCCGGCCGGCCGCAGTGACGGCGGCTGGCCGGCGGACGACGACCGGTGGCCGGACCGTACCGACGGCGGTCCCGACGGCGGTCTCGACGGCGGTCTCGACGGCGGCGGGCCGGACGACGGCCACGGCGACGCGGGAGAGGGCCGGAGCGCGGGCCGGCCGGCGAGCGGGGCGCAGCCGGTGGCCGTACCCCAGGGTGGGTTGCGGGCCCGGCTGCTCACCGCGCCCGGGATCGGGGACGGCGTGCCGGGCCGGCGCTCCCGGGCCCGGACCGGGCGCGGCCGGACCACCGGCGCGCGGGTGCCGGCCGGTCGGCCGGGGGCGCTGCACCTGCCGGCGACGCTGCGGGCCGCCGCCCCGCACCAGCCGGGCCGGGGCCGGCGCGGCGGCCCGCTGCTGCTGCGCCCCGACGACCTGCGTGAGGCGGTCCGGGAGGGACGCGAGGGCAACCTCGTGCTGTTCGTGGTCGACGCCAGCGGGTCGATGGGCGCCCGGCAGCGGATGTCCGCCGTCAAGGGCGCGGTGCTCGCCCTGCTCACCGACGCCTACCAGCGCCGGGACAAGGTCGCCGTGATCGCCTTCCGGGGCGCCGGCGCGCGTACCCTGCTGCCGGCCACCTCCTCGGTGCTGGCCGCCTCGACCCGGCTGGCCGAGCTGCCCACCGGCGGGCGCACCCCGCTGGCGGAGGGGCTGCTCGCCGCCGCCGAGCTGCTGCGGGTGGAGCGGCTGCGCGACCCGAAGCGCCGTCCGCTGGTGCTGGTCGTCACCGACGGGCGGGCCACCGCCGGGGACCGCCCGCTGGACCGGGCGGCCCGGGCCGCGGCGGTGCTCGCCGCCACCGGCGCGCCCAGCGTGGTCGTCGACTGCGAGTCCGGCCCGGTCCGGCTCGGCCTCGGCCGTCGCCTCGCCGCCCAGCTCGGCGCCGACCACCACCGCCTCGACGCGGTCGCCACCGATCCCCTCCTGAAGCTCGCCACCGGTCCGGCCTGCGGCTGCCGTGGCGGCACCCACCACGACTGCGCGACCGCGGCGGCCGCACCCGCCACCACGACGAGAAGGAGCGCCTGATGCCGCAGGGCAAACCGTCCACCGTGCCCGCCGACGGGCTGACCACCCGGCAGCGGCGCCACCGCCCGCTGCTGATCGTGCACACCGGACAGATGAAGGGCAAGTCCACCGCCGCGTTCGGGCTGGCGCTGCGCGCCTGGACCGCCGGACTGCCCATCGGGGTGTTCCAGTTCGTCAAGAGCGCCAAGTGGCGGGTCGGCGAGGAGAACGCCTTCCGCGCCCTCGGCGAGGTGCACGAGCGCACCGGCCAGGGCGCCCCGGTCGCCTGGCACAAGATGGGCGAGGGCTGGTCGTGGATCCAGCGCGGCGGCGAGGCCGACCACGCCGCCGACGCCCTGGAGGGCTGGCGACAGATCCAGCGCGACCTGGCCGCCGAACGCCATGGCCTGTACGTGCTCGACGAATTCACCTACCCGATGAAGTGGGGCTGGGTCGACGTCGACGAGGTCGTCGACACCCTCGCCACCCGCCCCGGCTTCCAGCACGTGGTGATCACCGGCCGGGACGCCGACCCGCGGCTGGTCGCCGCCGCCGACCTCGTCGCCGAGCTGACCAAGATCAAGCACCCGATGGACGCGGGCCAGAAGGGTCAGAAGGGCATCGAGTGGTGAGCCCGGACGCGCCGTGGCCGCTGCCCCGGCTGGTGGTGGCCGCCCCGGCCAGCGGGCACGGCAAGACCACCATTGCCACCGGCCTGCTCGCCGCGCTGCGCCGGCGCGGCCTGACCGTCAGCCCGCACAAGGTCGGCCCCGACTACATCGACCCCGGCTACCACGCCCTCGCCGCCGGCCGGCCCGGCCGCAACCTCGACCCCTGGCTGGTCGGCGAGGAGCGGATCGCGCCGCTCCTGCGGCACGGCGCGAGCGTCCCCACCCCCGCCGACGTGGCGGTCGTCGAGGGCGTGATGGGGCTGCACGACGGCGCGGTCGGCCGCCGGTCGTACGCCTCCACCGCGCACGTCGCCCGGCTGATCGCCGCGCCCGTGCTGCTGGTCCTCGACACCACCACGCAGGGCCGCTCGACCGCCGCGCTGGTGCTCGGCATGCGCGCCTTCGACCCCGGCGTGCGCATCGGCGGAGTGGTGCTCAACCGGGTCGGCTCGCCCCGGCACGAGACCCTGCTGCGCGACGCCCTCGCCGAGGTCGGCGTACCGGTGCTCGGGGCGGTCACCCGAGCCGCCGAGGTGACCGCCCCGTCGCGGCACCTCGGGCTGGTGCCGGTCGCCGAACGGGCCCCCGAGTCGCTCGCCGTCGTCGACGCCCTAGCCGAACTGGTCGAGTCCACCGTGGACCTCGACGCGGTGCTCGCCCTCGCCCGGACCGCGCCGCCGCTGACCGTCCCCGCCTGGGACCCGGCCAAGGCCGTCGGCGGCCCCGCCGGCCGGGACCGTCCGGTCGTCGCGGTGGCCGGCGGCCCGGCCTTCACCTTCTCGTACGCCGAGACCACCGAACTGCTCGCCGCGGCCGGCGCCACCGTGGTCCGCTTCGACCCGCTGCGGGACCCCGCCCTGCCCGCCGGCACCCGTGCCGTGGTCGTCGGCGGCGGCTTTCCCGAGGTGCACGTCGAGGCCCTCGCGGCCAACTCCGCGCTCCGCGCCGAACTGGCCGACTTCGACGGGCCGATCGTCGCCGAGTGCGCCGGCCTGCTCTACCTCGGGCGCTCCCTCGACGGGGTGCCGATGTGCGGGCGGCTGCCGCACGCCGCCCGGATGACCGGCACGCTCACCCTCGGCTACCGGGAGGCCGTGGCCGCCGCCGACTCCCCGCCGCACCGGGCCGGCGAGCCGGTCCGCGGCCACGAGTTCCACCGCACCGCCACCGACCCCGGCCACGGGGAGCGGGCGGCGTGGCGCTGGGACGGCGGCCGGCACGGCTTCGTCGACGGCCGGGTGCACGCCTCCTACCTGCACACCCACTGGGCGGCGCACCCGTCGGCCGCCCGCCGCCTGGTCGAGGCGGCCGCCCGGTGAGCGCGCCGACGCTGACCGGGGTGGGTGTCGGCCCCGGCGACCCCGAACTGCTCACCCTCAAGGCGGTGCGGGTGCTGCGCGAGGCCGACCTGGTGGTCGTACCGGTGATGGACCGGCTGGCCGCGGACGGCGACGCGCCCCCGGGCCGGGCCGAGACCACCGTGCTCGCGCACGTCGACGCGGACCGGCTGCGCCGGCTGCCGTTCGCCCTGGACGACCGGGGCGGGGTGACCGCCCGTCGGGAGCGGGCCTGGGACGCCGCCGCCCGGGCCGTGGTGGCCGCCCTCGACGGCGGCGCCGCCTCGATCGCCTTCGCCACCATCGGCGACCCGAACGTCTACTCCACCTTCGGCTACCTGGCGCAGAGCGTCCGGGCGCTGCGGCCGGCCGTCGAGGTGCGCACCGTGCCCGGGGTCACCGCCATGCAGGAGCTGGCCGCGCGCAGCGGCGTGCCGCTCTGCGAGGGCCGCGAACCGCTCACCCTGCTGCCGGCCACCGCCGGGCTGGCGCTCGTCTCCGACGCACTGGCCGGGCCGGGCACCGTCGTCGTCTACAAGGGCTGGCGGCGGCACCCCGAGCTGGTCGACGAGCTGCGCCGCCACGACCGGTTGCCGGACGCCGTGCTCGGCCGGTCGGTCGGCCTGCCCGGGGAGCGGATCGGGCCGGTCGACACCGCCGCCGACGACCTGCCGTACCTGTCGACACTGCTGGTCCCGGCGCGCCGGGATCGCCGGGGAGGAAAACTGTGACGAGCACCGGAAAGGTCTGGTTCGTCGGGGCCGGACCCGGCGCGGCCGACCTGCTCACCCTGCGCGCCGCCCGGGTGATCGGCGCCGCCGACGTGGTGATCTGGGCGGCCAGCCTGGTGCACGCCGACGTCCTCGCCCACGCCCGCGCCGACGCCGAGATCGTCGACTCCTCGCAGCTGCCCATCGAGGGGGTGCTGCCGCTGTACCGGCGGGCCGCCGCCGAGGGGCTGAGCGTGGCCCGGATCCACTCCGGCGACCCGGCGCTCTGGGGCGCGGTGCAGGAGCAGCTCGACCTTTGCCGGGCGCTCGACCTGGCCGTCGAGATCGTGCCCGGGGTGTCCTCGTTCACCGCCGTGGCGGCCATCGTCGGCCGGGAGCTGACCATCCCCGAGGTGGCCCAGTCGGTGATCCTCACCCGCCTCGAAGGCGGCAAGACGCCGATGCCGCCGGGGGAGCGGGTCCGCGACTTCGCCCGGCACGGCACCACCATGGCGCTGTTCCTCTCCGCCGCCCGCTCCGGGCAGGCGCAGGCCGAGCTGCTCGCCGGCGGCTACCCGGCGGACACCCCGGTCGTGGTGGCGTACCAGGCGACCTGGCCGGACGAGCTGGTGGTGCGCTGCGCGCTGGCCGACCTGGAGGCCACCGTCAAGGAGCACCGGCTCTGGAAGCACACCCTCTTCCTGGTCGGGCCCGCGCTCGCCGCCACCGGCACCCGCTCGCACCTCTACCACCCCGGGCACTTCCACACCTTCCGCCGGGCCGAGCCGGCCGCCCGCGCCGCGCTGCGCCGCGCCCGCGCCGCCGGGTCGGGGGACGGCACCCGGTGACGTACGCCGAGCCCCCGCTGCGTGAGCCGGACCTGCCGCGTACCGCGAAGGTCCGGCCCACCGCGCTGCGTACCGGCTGGACCACCGGCGCCTGCGCGACGGCGGCGGCCAAGGCAGCGGTGACCGCCCTGGTCACCGGCGTGCCGCAGCCGGAGGTGGAGATCGGGCTGCCCGGCGGCCGGCGGGTCAGCTTCCCGGTCGCCCGGTGCGACCTCACTCCGGCGCCCCAGGCGCGCGCCGAGGCGGTGGTGGTCAAGGACGCCGGCGACGACCCCGACGTCACCCACGGCGCGCACCTCACCGCCACCGTCGGCTGGCGCGCCGAGCCCGGCCTGGACCTCGCCGGCGGCCCCGGCGTCGGCACCGTCACCAAGCCGGGGCTCGGCCTCGCCGTCGGCGGCCCGGCGATCAACGAGACCCCGCGCCGGATGATCGGCCAGGCGGTGGCCGAGGTGGTCGACCTGACCGAGGTCGGCGTCCGGGTGGTGATCAGCGTGCCGGGCGGCGAGGTGATGGCCCGCAAGACCACCAACCGGCGGCTCGGCATCCTCGGCGGCATCTCGATTCTCGGCACCACCGGGATCGTCCGGCCCTTCTCCACCGCCTCCTGGCGGGCCAGCGTGGTGCAGGCGGTGCACGTGATGGCCGCCCAGGGCGAGTCCACCGTGGTGCTCTGCACCGGCGGGCGGACCGAGCGGGCCGCCCGGGACCTGCTGCCGGAGCTGCCCGAGGTGTGCTTCGTCGAGGTCGGCGACTTCACCGGCGCCGCGGTCACCGCCGCCGTCGGCGACGGAATGACCGGGGTGGTCTTCGTCGGGATGGCCGGCAAGCTGGCCAAGCTCGCCGCCGGCATCCTGATGACCCACTACACCCGCTCCAAGGTGGACCTGTCGCTGCTCGGCGCGGTCACCGCCGAGGCCGGCGGCGACGCCGACCTGGTCGCGGCGGTCACCGCGGCGAACACCGGGCGGCACGCGTACGAGCTGTGGGAGGCCGCCGGCCTGCTCGGTCCCGCCGGGGACCTGCTCTGCCACCGGGTCCGGCAGGTGCTGCTCCGCTTCGCCGAGCGGGCGGTCACCGTCGACGTGGCCATGGTCGACTTCGCCGGCTCCCGGGTCGTCGCCTCCTCGGGCCGGTGGGCGGCATGAGCGCCATGCCGTCGCGGAACGGTGAGCCGGTCACTCAGGGTGGTGGCCGGCCCCGGCGATCCACCGGCGACCGATATGACTCCCAGTCATATTTATGCCTGACAGGAATACCGCTCACCGAAGACCTTTCTTCCGGCGCAGCCGTGACCGTGGTGGGGATCGACGCCGCCGGTCGGCCGGCGCACCCCGGGCTGGCCGAGGCGCTCGCCGCGGCCGGGCTGGTGGTCGGGGCGGCCCGGCACCTCGCCGCCGTGCCGGTGCCGCCCGGCTGCCCGACCGTGACCCTCGGGCCGCTCGCCCCCGCCCTGGACCGGCTGCGCGCCGCCGTCGCCGCCGGCGAGCACGCCGTCGTGCTGGCCAGTGGCGACCCCGGCTTCTTCGGCATCGTCCGGCGGCTACGGGCGGCCGGGCTGCCGCTGCGGGTGCTGCCCGCGGTCTCCAGCGTGGCTGCCGCGTTCGCCCGGGCCGGACTGCCCTGGGACGGCGCGGCGGTGGTCACCGCCCACGGGCGCGACCCCCGGCCGGCGCTCAACGCCTGCCGCGCGCTGCCCGCCGTCGCGGTGCTCACCGCGCCCGGCGCCGGGGCGGCCGAGCTCGGGGCGGGCCTGGTCGGCTGGTCCCGCCGGCTCATGGTGGCCGAGCACCTGGGCACGCCCGACGAGCGGGTGACCTGGACCAGACCGGAGGAGGCGGCCGGCCGCCGCTGGGCCGACCCCCACGTCCTGCTCAGCCTCGCCCCGACTGCCGGTGACGCGGACGCCGGGGCCGGGATGCGCACGGACAACCAGCCGGCCGCCGCGCCGGCCGGCGGCTGGGCGCTGCCGGAGTCCGCCTACGCCCACCGCGACTCGATGATCACCAAGGCGGAGGTACGCGCCCTCGCGGTGGCCCGGCTGCGCCCTCGGCTCGGCCGGCTGGTCTGGGACGTGGGCGCCGGCAGCGGCTCGGTGGGCATCGAGTGCGCCCTGCTCGGCGCGGCCGTGATCGCGGTGGAACGCGACCCGCAGGCACCCGTGCGGGCCAACGCCGCCCGGCACGGCGTCGACGTCCGGCTGGTGACCGGTCACGCCCCCGAGGCGCTGCGCGGGCTGCCCGACCCGGACGCCGTCTTCGTCGGCGGCGGGGGCACGGACGTGCTCGCCGCGGTGGCCGCCCGCCAGCCGGACCGGGTGGTGGTCACCCTCGCCGCGCTGGACCGGGTCGCCCCGGCCGTGCACCTGCTGCGCGACGCCGGCTACGCGGTCGAGGGCAGCCAGCTCGCCGCCGCCCGCCTCGCCGACCTGCCCGGCGGCTCACTGCGGCTGGCCGCCACCAACCCGGTGGTCGTGCTGACCGGGGAGCGCCGGTGACCAGACCACCCACCCACCACACCGGACCCTCGCGGGGAGCGCACGTGCACCAGACCGCACCACCCGACACCGCCCCGACCGGCCCCGCCACCGCTACCGGCTCGGGTGCCACCGCGCCCGACCTGACGGCCACCACGCCCGACCTGACGGCCACCGCGCCCGACCTGACGGACACAGCGCCCGGCATGGCCGGGGCCGCGACCGATGCCGCCACCGCGAGTGCGACGGCAGGCCCCCCGACCGGCCCCGGCACCGTCGGGCTGGTCGCCGCCACCGCCGCCGGGCGGCGGCACGCCCGGACCCTCGCCGAGGCCTGGCCGCACGCCCAAGAGATCCCGGGAGAGACAGTCGCCGACGCGCTGCGGACGGCCTGGGCGCAGTGCGACGCGGTGGTGGCGTTCCTGGCCACCGGGGCGGTGGTCCGGATCCTCGCGCCGCTGCTCGGCGACAAGCGCACCGACCCGGCCGTGGTGGTCGTCGACGAGGCCGCCCGGCACGCCGTCGCGCTGCTCGGCGGGCACGCCGGCGGCGCCAACGCCCTCGCCGCCGAGGTGGCCGCGCTGCTCGCCGCCCGCCCGGTGGTCACCACCGCCACCGACGCGGTCGGCCTGCCCGGCCTGGACACCCTCGGCTGGCCGGTCGAGGGGGCGGTGGCCGCCGTCTCCCGGGCGATCCTCGACGGCGAGCCGGTCCGCCTCGACGCCGACGCCACCTGGCCGCTGCCGCCGCTGCCCGACAACGTGCGCGCCGACGCGCCGGACGGCGGGTACCGGCTGCTGGTCACCGACCGGGTCGTTCCGCTGGATGGGCGGACCGCCGTGCTGCGCCCGCCGTCCCTGGTCGCCGGGATCGGCTCCAGCCGGGGCGTGGCCGCCGCCGAGGTGGCCGGGCTGCTGCGCCGGGCGCTCGCCGGGGCCGGGCTGGCCGAGGCCAGCCTGCGCTGCCTGGCCAGCGTCGACCTCAAGGCCGACGAGGCGGGCATCGTGGACACCGCCCGCGCGCTCGGCGTACCCCTGCGGACCTGGCCGGCGGCCGAGCTGGCCGCCGTCGACGTGCCGCACCCCAGCGAGGTGGTCCGCGCCGCCGTCGGCACGCCCAGCGTCGCGGAGGCCGCGGCGCTGCGCGGCGGCGACGCCACCCTGCTGGTGCCGAAGACCGCCTCGGCGATGGCGACGGTCGCCGTCGCACGGCACGCCCCGCGCGGCCGGCTGGCGATCGTCGGGCTCGGCCCCGGCGCGCCCGACCTGCGCACCCCGCGCGCGGTGGCCGAGCTGCGCCGGGCCGCCGTGGTCGTCGGCCTCGACCAGTACGTCGCGCAGGTCCGCGACCTGCTGCGGCCGGGCACCCGGGTGCTCGCCAGCGGGCTCGGCGCGGAGGAGGAGCGGGCCCGCGCCGCCGTCGCCGAGGCCACCGCCGGTCACGCGGTCGCGCTGATCGGCTCCGGCGACGCCGGGGTGTACGCGATGGCCAGCCCCGCCCTGGAGTACGCCGACGCCCGCGTCGACGTGGTCGGCGTGCCCGGGGTGACCGCCGGGCTGGCCGCCTCCGCGCTGCTCGGCGCGCCGCTCGGGCACGACCACGTCTATGTGAGCCTGTCCGACCTGCACACCCCGTGGGAGGTCATCGTCCGGCGGATCACCGCCGCCGCCGAGGCGGACCTGGTGGCGCTGCTCTACAACCCGCGCAGCCGGGCCCGGGACTGGCAGCTCGGCGCGGCGCTGGAGCTGTTCGCCGCGCACCGCCCGCCGGGCACCCCGGTCGGCGTGGTGCGCAACGCCAGCCGCGCCGGCGAACGGGTCCACCTGGCCACCCTGGCCACCTTCGACCCGGCCGTGGTCGACATGTACGGCGTGGTGGTCGTCGGCAGCACCCAGACCCGGCTGGTCGCCGGCCGGATGGTCACGCCCAGGGGGTACCGGTGGCGGCGGTGATTATCGGCGCCTGCCAGGGCTGCGGCGCCTGCCTGCTCACCTGCCCGACGCACGCCATCCGGCCGACGCCCGGCGGCCTCACCGTCCGCGACGACCGCTGCACCGGCTGCCTGGAGTGCCTGGAGATCTGCCCGGTGGACGCGATCCGCGCCACCGCCGAACCACGAGGAGACCGATGACTTCGACCTCGACCGCCGCCCCGCCCGTCGGCCGGTGGAGTCGCGCCGAGCGGGTACGCCTCGGCGGCGTGGTGGCCGCCGTCGCCGCCCTGCACGTCGCCGGGTGGAGCCTCTACCTGTACTGGAACGACCAGCCGGCGGCGGCCGGCGGGCTGGCCGGCGCCGGCGCCCTCGCGTACCTGCTCGGGGTGCGGCACGCCTTCGACGCCGACCACATCGCCGCGATCGACGACACCACCCGGCTGATGCTGCTGCGTGGCCGCCGGGCGGTCGGCGTCGGCTTCTTCTTCGCCCTCGGGCACAGCGCGGTGGTGCTGCTGCTCGCCCTGGTGATCGGGCTCGCCTCGGCCACCATGACCGACGGCGGCCTGGCCGGGATCCGCGAGGTCGGCGCCGTGGTCGCGGCGGCCACCGCCACCGCGTTCCTGCTGCTGGTGGCGGTGCTCAACGCGGCGGTACTGGCCGGGATGGCGAAGCTGTGGCGGCGGCTGCGCGCCGGCGCGCTGGACGAGTCCGAACTGGACCTGCTGCTGCTCAACCGGGGCCTGGTGCACCGGATCCTCGGCTCCCGCGCCCGGTCGCTGGTCCGCTCCTCCTGGCACATGGCCCCGGTCGGCTTCCTCTTCGGCCTGGGGCTGGAGACCGCCAGCGAGGTCACCCTGCTGTCGCTGTCGGCGAGCACCGCCGCCGGCGGTGGCCTGCCGGTGCTGGCCCTGCTCACCCTGCCGCTGCTCTTCGCCGCCGGGATGTCCGCCATGGACACCGCCGACAGCCTGCTGATGGCCCGCGCGTACTCGTGGGCGTACCGGCATCCGGCCCGGCGGCTCTGGTACAACCTGGCCACCACCGGGATGACCGTGCTGGTCGGCGCGCTGGTCGCCAGCGTCTACCTGGCCAGCCTGCTGGTCGACCAGCTCGGGCTGACCGCGCTGTCCGGGTACGCCGCGCTGGGCGACCACTTCGAACAGCTCGGCTACGCGGTGGTGCTGCTCTTCGTGCTGGCCTGGGTCGGCGCGGTGGTGCTGTGGAAGCTGCGCGGCCACGACCGGCGCTACGGCGGCGCGGCCGAGGAGCACCTGTGACCCGCGTCGTGCACCCCATCGAGCAGGAGTCGTACCGCATCCTGCGGGACCGGGTCGACCTGCGCCACCTGCCACCGCTGAGCCGGGCGGTCACCGAGCGGGTGGTGCACGCCAGCGCCGACCTCGACTACGTCACCGAGCTGGTCTGCGACGAGGCGGCGCTGGAAGGCGGGCTGGCCGCGCTGCGCGCCGGCGCGCCCATCGTGGCCGACGTCTGGATGGTCGCCGCCGGGATCACCGGGGCCGGTCGGGACATCGTCTGCCCGGTCGCCGAGCCGGCCGCCGCCGCGCTGGCCCGCGACACCGGCCTGACCCGCTCCGCGGCGGCGGTGCGCATCGCCCTGGACCGGGTCGGGCCGGGCGCCGTCTGGGTGGTCGGCTGCGCGCCGACCGCGCTGGCCGAACTGATCACCCTCGACGCGGCGCCCGCCCTGGTGGTCGGGCTGCCGGTCGGCTTCGTCGGCGCGGCCGAGAGCAAGGCGGCGCTGCGGGCCAGCGGCCTGCCCGCCGTGTCCAACGTCGGCGAGAAGGGCGGCTCGGCGGTCGCCGCCGCCGCGCTCAACGCCCTGCTGTACCAGGAGGAGGCGCCATGACCGCGCTGGTCATCGTCGGGCACGGCACGCGCAGCGCGGCCGGGGTCGACCAGTTCACCGCGCTCGTCGACCGGGTCCGGCGGCGCGCCGCCAGCAGCGTCGGCGACGTCGAGGGCGGCTTCATCGAGCTGTCCCGCCCGCCGCTGACCGACGCGGTCGGCGCGCTGGCCGGCCGGGGCCACCGGTCGCTGGTGGCGCTGCCGCTGGTGCTCACCGCCGCCGGGCACGGCAAGGGCGACATCCCCGCCGCGATGGCCCGCGAGCAGGAGCGCCACCCCGGCCTGACCTACCGCTACGGGCGGCCGCTCGGGCCGCACCCGCTGCTGCTCACCGCCCTGGCGGAGCGGATCGACGCCGCCCTGGCCGGGGCCGACCGGGCCGGCACCTGGGTGGCGCTGATCGGCCGGGGCTCCACCGACCCGGACGCCAACGCCGAGGTGGCGAAGGTGGCCCGGCTGCTCTGGGAGGGGCGCGGCTACGCCGGGGTCGAACCGGGCTTCGTCTCCCTGGCCGAGCCGTCCGTGCCGGCGGTGCTGGAGCGGCTGCGCCGGCTCGGCGCCCGGCGGATCGTGGTCGCCCCGTACTTCCTCTTCGCCGGGGTGCTGCCGGACCGGATCGTCGCCCGGTCGACCGAGTTCGCCGCCGCCCACCCCGACCTGGACGTGCGGGTGGCCGACCTGATCGGCGACTGCGACGCGCTGGCCGACCTGGTGCTGGAACGGCACGCCGAGGCGCTGCGCGGGGACATCCGGATGAACTGCGACACCTGCGCGTACCGGGTGCTGATGCCGGGCTTCGCCGACAAGGTGGGCCGGCCGCAGACCCCGCACGACCACCCCGACGACCCGGTGGGCGGCCACCATCACCACCACCACGACGGGCACCAGCACCACGGGCACCACCAGCACGGCCAGGGCCCCAGCCTGCGCCCGGGGCAGGTCGCCGTGGTGGGCGGCGGGCCCGGCCCGGACGACCTGATCACGGTACGGGGGCGGGCGCTGCTGGACGCCGCGGACGTGGTGGTGGCCGACCGGCTGGCCCCGCAGGGCCTGCTCGCCGGGCTGCGCCCCGGGGTGCTGGTGGTCGACGCGGCGAAGATGCCGCGCGGGCCGTCGATGGGGCAGGACAGCATCAACGACACCCTGATCGCGCACGCCCGCGCCGGCCGGCGGGTGGTCCGGCTCAAGGGCGGCGACCCGTACGTCTTCGGCCGGGGTCACGAGGAGGTCCAGGCCTGCGCGGCGGCCGGGGTGCAGACGGTGCTGGTGCCCGGGGTGAGCAGCGCGGTCGCCGCGCCGGCCCTGGCCGGTGTGCCGGTCACCCACCGGGGGGTCGCGCACGAGTTCACCGTCGTCTCCGGCCACCTGCCGCCCGGGCACCCGGAGTCCCTGGTGGACTGGGCGGCGCTGGGCCGGGCCCGGGGCACCCTGGTGCTGCTGATGGCGGTCGACACGGTGCCGAAGATCGCGGCGGTGCTGGTCGAGCACGGCCGGGCGGCCCACACCCCGGTCCTGCTGGTGCAGGACGCCGGCCAGCCGGGTCAGCGGTCGCTGTCGTCCCGGCTGGACGAGGTGGGCGAGCTGGCGGCCCGGGAGGACGTCCGGCCGCCGGCCGTCTTCGTGGTGGGCCCGGTGGTCGGGCTGGACCGGCCCGCCCGGCCGGCTCCGTAGTCCCGGACCGGCGGCCCGACCGGCTGGGCCGGGGTCGCCGTGGCCCACCCGACCGGCTGCCCCGAACCGGGTGGGCCGGGTCGCCGTGGTCTACCCAACGGGGCCCCGTCGGTGTCAGCCCGCCAGCGCCCGGCCCACCGCATAGCCGAGGGTCGCGGCGGCCAGCCCGGCGGCCACGCTGAGCAGCACGTTGGCCAGCGCGTGCCGCCGGGCGCCGGCGCGGGCCAGCCGCAGCGTCTCGTAGCCGAAGGTGGACCAGGTGGTCAGCGCGCCGCAGAAGCCGGTGCCCAGCAGCGCGGTCACCGCCGGGGCGGCCGGCACCGCGGCCACCGCGCCGAGCAGCAGGGACCCGACCACGTTGACGGTCAGCGTGCCCCACGGGAAGGGGGAGCCGTGCCGGGCCTGCACCGCCCGGTCGGTCAGGTAGCGCAGCGGGGCGCCCAGCGCGGCCCCGATCGCGATCAGCAGGACGGTCATCGGGGCTCCCCGCGCCCGGCCCGGGCCAGCAGCCGGCCGGCCACCGCGTCCCCGGTCCAGGCCGCCAGCAGCGCCCCGACCAGGGTCGCCGCCAGATACGCCAGCGCGGTGCCCGGCGCCCCGGCGGCCACCGCCCGCTGCGCGTCCACCACGTACGTGGAGAAGGTGGTGAAGCCGCCGAGCACCCCGACACCGAGGAACGGCCGGACCAGCGGGCCGGTCGGGCGGGCGGTGATCACCGCCATCAGCAGGCCGATCAGCAGGCAGCCGGCCACGTTGATGCCGAAGGTGGCCCACGGGAATCCGGTGGGCGGGTGCGGGAACGCCGCCTGCAGGCCGGTCCGGGCCAGCGCGCCGAGCACGCCCCCGGCAGCGATGGCGGCGAGCACCGCCGCCGGATGGGCGGCCAGCTCGCCCCGGTCGGCGGGTACGCGCAGGTCGACGTCGGGGTCGACGCGGAACTCGGGTGGTGTCATGGTCGGCGCCGAGCATAGCCGCCGCCCGGCGGGAGCGGCCGCTAACCGGCCGGTGCCTCGTCGCCCGCGCGGGACGGCACGACCCGCTGCCGGGGCAGGGTGCGCCCGAGCGCACGGCGTACCGCGGCGGTGACCGCCGCCACGTCGTCGGACCGGACCACGGCGGCGAGGTGCCCGTCCGGCCGGATCACCAGCGCCTCCCCGGCCCGCGCCGCCAGCGCTTCGGCGAGCAGCCCGGTGGGGTCGATCTCCGGAATCGCCAGCACCCGCACCGGCGCCGGCCGCGCCGCGTCCGGCACGGCGTCGAGCCGGTCCGGCGCGGTGGTGAGCACCAGCACGCCGTCGCGGACGAGCTCGCGCAGCCGGGTCACCTCGGGTCGGTCGGGGACGGTCACCGGCGCGTCGGGGACCAGCACCCCGGGGACGACCGGCGGCGCCTCCCCGCGCGGTGGCCGGCCGGGGAAGGGCCGGCCCGGGTGTGGGGTGGTGAGGGGAGAGTTTACGTACCAGTAGGGCTCGGCCAGCCGGCCGGAATCGACCTCGCCGCGGACCGCCGGATCGGTCAGCGCCCGCTCCAGCACGTCCTGCCGCCGCTGCCGCGCCGGCTCGTCCTGCGGGACCAGGAAGTCCATGGTGGCGCTGGTGACGGCGAGGTTCTCCGCCGCAGCCGCGCGCCGTTCCGCCTCGTAGGTCGCCAGCAGCGCCGGTGGCGCCCAGCCACGCAGCACGAAGGCGACCTTCCAGGCCGCGTTCTCGGCGTCCTGCACGCCCGAGTTCAGCCCCCGCGCGCCGAACGGGGCCACCAGGTGGGCGCAGTCACCGGCGAGCAGCACCCGCCTGACCCGCATCCGGTCGACCAGCCGGGAATGAAACCGGTAGACCGACGACCACACCACCTCGTACGGCTGGTCGCCGATCACCTGCCGGATCCGCCGGTCGAGCGCGCCGCTGCGCCGTTCCCGGTCCAGGTCGAAGTCCGCCGGCACCTGCCAGTCGATCCGGTACGTCGAGTCCGGGCAGGGGTGGATGAGCACCTGGCGGCCCGGGTTCCACGCCGGGTCGAAGTAGAACCGCCGCTCGTTCGCCCACTCGCCGAGGTCGGCCCGGATGTCGCAGATCAGGAACTGGTCGTCGAAGGACCGGCCCGCGAAGGTCACCCCCAACATCCGCCGGACCGCGTCCCCCCGGGCACCGGCGCAGGCCAGGACGTACGGCGTTCGCACCCGCCGCTCCCCGTCCCCGGTACGGCAGGTCACCGTCACCCCGTTCGCGTCCTGGCTGATCCCGGTGACCTCGTGCCCCCAGCGCACCTCGATCGCCGGGGTCGCAGCGATCCGCTGGTCGAGGACCCGCTCGGTGTAGCACTGCGAGACGTTGACGAACGGCGGGAACGGGGACCGGCCACGGTCGGCGAAGGTCAGGCAGAACAGTTCCGCGTCCCGGTGGTACGTGCGGGCGCGTTCCCAGGTGACGCCCGCCTCGGCGATCGACCGGCCCGCGCCCACCGCCTCCCACACGTCCAGCACGTCGCGCTGCTGGCAGATCGCCTTCGACCCGACCTCGTCCCGGCTCGGGCGCGCGTCGAGCACGGTGACCGGTACGCCCCACCGGGCCAGCAGCAGGGCGGCCGTCTGGCCGACCGGGCCGGCGCCGATCACGACGACCCGGTCCACCTCCAGGCTGCTCATCCCTGCAGCTCGTTCCACACCTCACGGTCCCGCTCGGCCGTCCAGACCCGCGGCCAGTCGACACCGTCCAGTTCGTCCCACAGCCGCTGCACGTTGAACGGCAGGCAGTGCTCGAAGATGGGCCACCGCCCGTACCGGGGAGCCAGCGCGGCGTGGGTGGCCTGGAAGGCGTCCCTGAGTGAGCCGCCGGCGGCGTGCACCTCGCCCACCTTCTCCCGCATCACCAGCAGGAAGTCCCGGGTCTGGTCGATGGCGGCGTCGACGGCCGCCCGCCCGAGCGCCACCGCGCCCCGGCCGCCGACCAGGGCCTCCGCCCCGAGCTCGCGTACCCGGTCCAGGGTGCCGGTGGACCAGTCGGCGTGGAAGGCGTCCCCGGTGTAGAGCGCCGCCTGCGCCTCGACGAGGTCACCGGCGAACAGCACCCGCTGCCGGGGCAGCCACAGCACGATGTCACCGGCGGTGTGCCCCCGGCCGCAGTACTGCAGCACCACCTCGCCGCGGTCGCCGCCGAGGTCGATGGTGAGCTGGTCGGTGAAGGTGAGGTCCGGCCAGGTCAGACCGGGAATGCTCGCCTCCCCGGTGAAGAGCCGCGGCATCCGGCCCCGCTCGGACTCCCAGTCCGCACGGCCGCGCTCGGCGATGAGCCGCCGGGTCTGGTCGTGGGCGATGACCACGTCGGCGTCGAACGCGGACGCGCCGAGCACCCGTACCGCGTGGTAGTGGGAGAGCACCAGGTACTTGACGGGCTTGTCGGTGTGCTCGCGGAGCTGGTCCAGCCACCGGCGGGCCATCACCGGCGTGGCCCGGGCCTCGAACGCGACGACGAAGTCCTCGCCCTCGATCGCGCCGACGTTCGGGTCGCCCTCGGCGGTGAGGGCGTACACCCCGTCGGCGATCACCTCGAGGGTCTCGGTCTTCTCCTGCACATCCGCCGACGAGGCGAACGGCTTGGCCACGGAAGTCACGGGCTCTCCTTTTTGTCGGTCGACGTCAGGACGTCGCGGTCGAGTAGTTGCCACCGAGGTACGCGGAGCGGACCCGGTCGTCGTCGGCGAGCGCGGCGGGCGAGCCGGTGGCGACCACCCGTCCCCGGTCCATGACGACCACCTCGTCGGCGACCCGGAACGCGGCCCGGGCGTTCTGCTCCACCAGCACGATGGCGAGCTCGTGCTCGGTCTTCAGCCGGGCGAGCGCGGCGAAGATCTCCCCGACCAGCCGGGGCGCCAGCCCGAGGCTCGGCTCGTCGAGGACGAGCACCTTCGGCCCGGCCATCAGGCCCCGCCCGATCGCCACCATCTGCTGCTCGCCGCCGCTGAGCGTGCCGGCCGGCTGGTCGAGCCGGGTGGCCAGCCGCGGAAACAGCTCCAGCACCCGGGCCCGGCGGGCGGCGACGGCCTTCCCGTCGCGGCGCCGGGTCCAGCCGCCCAGCGCGAGATTGTCCGACACCGTGAGCGACGGGAAGACCAGGCGGTTCTCGGGTACGTGGGCCAACCCGGCCGCGGCGATCGCCTCGGCGCTCAGCCCGGTGAGGTCCCGCCCGGCCAGGGTGATCCGGCCGGCCGTGGGGCGCAGCAGCCCGGAGAGCGCCCGCAGCAGCGTGCTCTTGCCCGCGCCGTTGGACCCGATGACGGCGAGCAGTCGACCGTCGGCGACGGCGAGGTCGATCTCGTGCAGGACCTGGAGTTTGTCGTATCCCGCGCACAGCCCGGAGATCTCCAGCATCACGCACCGTCCTTTCGGGCCCGTTCGCCGTCGCCGGTCGCCGCCGGCACCGGCTCCTCCTGATCGTCGTCCACCCCGAGGTAGGCGGCCAGCACCGCCGGATCCTGCCGCACCTCGTCCGGCGTCCCGAGGGCGATCAGCTGTCCGTCGTCGAGCACCGCGACCCGGTCGGCGAGGGCGAGCACCGCCTCCACGTCGTGCTCGACCAGCACGATCGCCATGCCGCCGGCGCGCAGCCGGCGCAGCAACCGGACCAGGTCGTGCCGCTCCGCGCCGGACAGGCCGGCCATCGGCTCGTCGAGCAGCAGCAGATCCGGTTCGACGGCGAGGGCCCGGGCGATCTCGAGTTGCCGCTGCCGGCCGAACGGCAGGTCCGCCGCCGGCCGGTCGGCGTCCGCCGCCAGGCCGGTGAGGGCGAGCAGGTCGTCGACGGAACGCCGGATCTCGCGTTCCTCGGCGCGGGCCGGGAAGGACAGCGCGGCGCGCAGTATGCCCGCGCCGCTGCGCAGGTGGCGACCGACCGACACGTTGCCGCGTACCGTGGTGGAGCGGAAGATCTGCAGGTTCTGGAAGGTCCGCGTCGCCCTGGCCTGGGCGAAGACGTGGGGCTTCCGCCCGTCGATGCGGGTGTCGCCGAGTCGCACCGAGCCCGCTGACGGCGCCAGGACCCCGCTGATCATGTTGAAGCAGGTGGTCTTCCCGGCGCCGTTCGGGCCGATCAGGGCGAAGATCTCGCCGGCCCGCACGTCGAAGGACACCCCGTCCACGGCGGTCACGCCGCCGAAGCGGCGGGTCAGGTCGCGGACCTCCAGCAGCGGCTCACCCGCGGCGGGCCGGCCCTCCCGGGCGAGCAGTGGCGAGGTGTCCACCTCGACGTCGGCCCCGACCGCGGCCGGTTCGCCGGTGGCCGGCGCCGGACGCCGGAAGCGGGCGAGCAGCCGCCGCCACACGTCGTGGATGCCGCCCGGTACGAACAGGATCACCGCGGTGAGCACCACGCCGAACCCGATCAGCTGCACCTCGCCCTGCGCGCCGGGGAGCAGCGTGGGGATGAGGCTGCGCAGCCCCTCGTCGAGCAGTTCGACCGAGAACGCGCCGATGATCGCGCCCCACACGCTGCCCAGGCCGCCGAGCACGGACATCAGCAGGAACTCCACCGACAGCGGGAAGTTCGCCGCGTTCGGGTTGACCACCCCGATCCAGTGCACGTACGCGACGCCGGCCAGGCCGGCGAAGCCGGCGGAGAGCACGAAGACCTGCAACCGCAGGCGGAACGTGTCGACACCCAGGCACTCGGCGGCGACCTCGGAGTCGTTGACCGCGCCGAGGGCGCGGCCGATCCGCCCGGCGACGATGTTGCGGGCCAGCAGCAGCGCCAGGAAGACGACCGGGGCGAGCAGCCAGAAGTACTCGGCGGGACTGTCGTAGCGGCGCCCGCCGAAGGTCGGCTTGTCGATGCCGTAAATGCCCGAGGTGGCGCCGAGGAACTCGGATTCGGTGGCGGCGACGGTGACGATGATGCCCAGCCCCAGCGTGGCCAGTGCCAGGTAGTGCCCGCGCAGTCGCAGCAGCGGCAGGCCCACCAACAGCGCCGCGAGCATGGCCAGGCCCACCGCGATGACCGCCGCGGCCACCATCGGCAGGTGGTACCGGGTGACCAGCACCGCCTGCCCGTACGCGCCGATGGCGAAGAAGGCGGCCTGCCCGAGGCTGACCTGCCCGGCCAGCCCCATGAGCAGGGTCAGACCGATCCCGGCGAGCCCGTAGATCAGCGCGTACACCCCGACGTTGACCAGCGACTCGGAGGCCAGCAGCGGGAAGGCCGCCAGCAGCAGCGCCAGGACGAGGAAGCCGGTCAGTTCTCCTCGGCCGAGGCCCCGGGAGCGCGCCCGGGTGCTCGGGGTCCCACCGCGGGGACGCGGTACGCGTACCGTCATCACACCCTCGCCACGGCGCGCTGCCGGAGGATGCCGCCTGGGCGCACCACCAGGACGACGATCAGGACGATGAACGCGACCGCGTCGCGCAGGCCGGAGTCGACGTAGCCGGCGACCAGCGACTCGAGGATCCCGAGCAGGAGGGCGCCGGCGATCGCGCCCCGGATCGAGGTCAGCCCGCCGAGCGTGGCCGCGACGAAGCCCTTGAGCCCGAGCGTGAGACCGGAGTCCCAGGCGCTGAAGTAGACCGGGCTGGCGAGCACTCCGGCGACCCCGGCGAGCAGCCCGGCGATGCCGAAGGAGACCAGCGACGCCCGGGAGATGGAGATGCCGACCAGCCGCGCGGCGGTTGCCTGCTCGGCGCACGCCCGCAACGCCTTGCCGGCGAGGGTCCGCTCGTAGAACCAGCTCACGGCGACCGCGGCGACGGCGGTGACGGCGAGGATCCACAGGTACTGGGCGCGCACCGCGACGCCGAAGACGGTGAAGTCGCTGCCGGGGAACGGGGTGAGGCCACGCGCCTCCGGCCCCCAGACCAGCAGCATGGCGGCCTTGAGCGCGGTGGAGACGCCCAGCGTCAGGATGATCGACAGCAGCGTGGTCATGCGCTTGACCGGGGCGATCACCAGCCGCTGCAGCAGCGCGCCCACGATCACGACGGTGACGACGGCCAGCACGATGGCGACGGGCAGCGGCATCCCGCTGCCCGTCGCGCTGATCGCGACCAGCCCCGCCAGTGCCACGAGTTCGCCCTGGGCCAGGTTGATGACTTCGCTGACCGTGTAGATCGCGACGAAGCCCATCGCGATCAGGGCGTAGACGGCGCCCATGGAGGCGCCAGCCAGGAGGAGTTGGAGTAGATCGCTCATCGTCGGGGGGCTACTTGTCCTGCAGGATCTGCCACTTGCCCCCGGAGACGGTGACCAGCTCCAGGGCCTGCTTGGTCAGGCCGGAGTGGTCCTCCGGCGTCATCTTGTAGACGCCGGTGATGCCGACGAATCCGTCGACCTTCTCCAGGTGGTCGCGGACCTTCTGCTTGTCGGTGCCGACCGTCTTGAACGCGTCCACCGCGAGCTGGAAGGAGTCGTACGCGTGCCCGGCGAAGGTGGACGGCTTTTCCTGGTAGGCCTGCTGGTAGTCGGCCAGGAACTTGGTGAGCACCGGCTTCTGCGGGTCGCTATCGGGCAGCTGGTCGGCGATCAGGAGCCGGCCCAGCGGGGCCACCAGGCCGTCCGCCGTGCTACCGGCGCTGTCCAGGAAGATCTGGTTGCCGATGCCGTGGCTCTGCACGACGGGAGCGCTGATGTTGAGCTGCCGGTAGGCCTTCTGGGCGAGCCCGGCCGCCGGGGGGATGCCCCAGATGAGGTTCATGTCCGCCTTGGCGTTGCGGATGTTGATCATCTGGGCGGTGAAGTCGGTGGCGTCCGGGGCGAACTTCTCGACCTTCACCACCGAGATCCCGTCGGCCTTGCCGAGCTCCGTGAGGGTCTCCGCCACGCCCTCGCCGTATCCGGACGCGTCCCGCAGCAGGCCGATGGTCTTCCAGCCCTTGGACCTGGCGTGGTCGACGATGTTCTCCAGCACGACGGCGTCGTTCTGTGCCGTCTTGAAGACCCAGGTGGCATCCTTGGTGACCTTGACGTTCGCCGCGAGCGAGATCATCGGGGTCTTGCTCGACTCCGCCACCGGCCGCATCGCCAGGCTCGGGCCGGTACGGCTGGCGCCGAGCACGATGTCGACCTTCTTGCCGACCATCTCGTTCATCGCCTTGGCGGCGCCGTCCTCGGTGGACTGGTTGTCCTCGACGATCAGCTCGACCTTGCGGCCGTTGATGCCGCCGGCCTCGTTCACCTGCCTGGTCAGCAGCTCCAGCGTCTTGCGCTCGGGTACGCCGAGGCTCGCGCCGGCGCCGGTGATGTCGAGCACCGCGCCGATCCTGATCGGGCCGCTGCTGTCGCCGCCGCCTCCGGTGGCGTCCTTCTCGGCACACCCGGCGATGGTGAGCAGCAGCGCCGCCGCCGCTGTCATGACACCGACCCTGCGGGTCCTGGCCATCACTCGCTCCCTCTGGTCGCGGCTCCGGTCGGGGGGTCCACCGGGCTGCGCCGCCACGAGGGCGTCCGATAATCGAACACCCTGTTCTGATATTGAGTCGAGAGGCTATTATGATGTGGCCGGGCACACAAGGGCCCGAACGAGAAAGGGCTCTTCGTCGGTGACGCACTCGCAGACGTTGGATCGTGGCCTGCGCATTCTGGAGGCGCTCGCCGCCGCCGAGGGCCCCCTGTCGATCGCCGAACTCACCCAGGTCATCGACGTACATCGCTCGATCGTCTACCGCATGGTGCGGACACTCGAAGATCATCGCCTGGTCGGCCGGCGACCGGACGGCCGGTACGAGCTGGGCCTGGGGCTGTCGGCCATGGCTCGCACGGTGCGTCCCGCCGTGCAGTCCGCGGCGCTGCCGGCGCTGTCCGCGCTGGCCGACGACGTCGGCATGACCGCGTTCGTGGTGGTCCCCGACGGCGACGAGGTGGTGACCCTGGCCAGCGTGGAGCCGCGCGGGACCGACGTGCACGTCGCCTACCGCCCGGGGGTGCGGCACTCGGTGCAGCTGGGCGCCCCGGGCATCGCCGTCCTCGCGGGGCGGCCCGCTCAGCCCGGCGAGGCGGAGCGGGTCACCCTGGCGCGCGAGCGCGGCTGGGCGTCCTCGGAGGGCGAGGTGCTCTCCGGGATGCGGTCGGTGGCCGCCCCGGTGGTCGACGACCGCGGCGAGGTGGCCGCCGCCGTGGCCGTGGTCTATGTCGGGGCGCAGAGCGACCCCGACGACCTGGGCAAACGGGTCATCGGGGCGGCCGCCGCCGTCGCCGGACGGCTCGGCTGAGGCCGCTGGTCGAGCGGAAATTCCGAGGCGTACGGTACGTCGCGACGAGCTGGTCGCCGGCGGTTGCGGCGCCGTCGCCGACACATCCGAGGAGGGCACAGTGCAGGAGCGGACTCCACGGCCGGAGGAGCTGGAGCCGATCGAGCGGGCGTCCGTGGACGAGCTGCGGGCGCTGCAGTTGGACCGGCTGCGCTGGTCGATGCGGCACGCGTACGACAACGTGCCGCACTACCGCCAGGCGTTCACCGCCGCCGGCGTGCACCCGGACGACCTGCGCGAGCTGGCCGACCTGGCCCGGTTCCCGTTCACCGGCAAGGCCGAGCTGCGGGAGAACTACCCGTTCGGGATGTTCGCGGTGCCCCGGGAGCGGATCGCCCGGCTGCACGCCTCCTCCGGCACCACCGGCCGCCCCACGGTGGTCGGCTACACCGGCAACGACGTCCGCACCTGGGCGAAGCTGATGGCCCGCTCCATCCGGGCCTCCGGCGGCCGCCCCGGCGACCGAGTGCACGTGGCGTACGGGTACGGGCTCTTCACCGGTGGACTCGGCGCGCACTACGGCGCCGAGGAGCTGGGCTGCACGGTCATCCCGGTCTCCGGCGGCATGACCGAGCGGCAGGTGATGCTGATCCGCGACTTCGAGCCGGACGTCATCATGGTCACGCCCAGCTACATGCTGGCCATCGTGGACGAGATGGAACGGCAGGGCGTCGACCCCCGGTCCACCTCGCTCAAGGTCGGCATCTTCGGCGCCGAGCCGTGGACCGAGGACATGCGCCGCGAGATGGAGCAGCGCCTCGACATGCACGCGGTCGACATCTACGGGCTGTCCGAGGTGATGGGGCCCGGGGTGGCCATCGAGTGCGTGGACACCAAGGACGGCCTGCACCTGTGGGAGGACCACTTCTACCCGGAGATCATCGACCCGGTCACCGGTGAGGTGCTGCCCGACGGCGAGCAGGGCGAGCTGGTGCTCACCTCGCTGACCAAGGAGGCGATGCCGGTGGTCCGCTACCGCACCCGCGACCTCACCCGCCTGCTGCCCGGCACCGCCCGGCCGATGCGCCGGATCGAGAAGATCACCGGTCGGACCGACGACATGATGATCGTGCGCGGGGTGAACGTCTTCCCGACCCAGATCGAGGAGCTGATCCTGCGTACCCCCGCGCTGTCGCCGCACTTCCAGTGCGTGCTGGCCCGCGAGGAGCGGATGGACACCCTGACGGTCAAGGTGGAGCGGCGCGCCGGGGCGGGCGTCGAGGAGGCCGCCCGCGCCGGCCGGGCCCTGGTCGAGCAGGTGAAGAACACCATCGGGGTCAGCGTGGCGGTGGAGGTCATCGCGCCGGACGGGGTGGAGCGCTCGATGGGCAAGATGCGGCGGATCGTCGACCAGCGGCGGGTGGGCTGAGATGGCGGAGAACGGCCGGGTCGCGGCGGGGCGTACCGCCGCGCACGACATGTTCGACGCGGACGTGGCCTCCCGCGCCCTGGGCATCGAGCTGGTCTCCGCCGGCGACGGCGCCGCGGTGGCCCGGATGCGGGTGACCGCGACGATGCTCAACGGGCACGCCATCGGCCACGGCGGCTTCGTCTTCCTGCTCGCCGACACGGCCTTCGCGCTGGCCTGCAACAGCCACGGCCCGGCCACGGTCGCCGCCGGCGGCGAGATCAGCTTCCTGCGCCCGGTCCGCGAGGGTGACCTGCTGACCGCCCGGGCCACCGAACGGACCCGCTACGGCCGCAGCGGGATCTACGACGTCACCGTCTCGCGGGGCGACGAGGTGGTCGCCGAGTTCCGGGGCCGCAGCCGGACGCTGGCCCGCGGCACCGGGGGCTGACCGCGCGGCGCGCGGCCGCTGTCGGCGGTCTCCGGCACGATGACCGGATGACACACATCGTGCTCTTCCATTCCGTGTACGGGCTCCGGCCGGCCGCGCTGGCCCAGGCCGAGCGGTTGCGCGCGGCCGGGCACCGGGTCGTCACCCCCGACCTCTACGGTGAGCCGCCCACCGACACCGTGGCGGCGGGCTTCGCGCTGTTCGACAAGATCGGCCGCGACGAGGTGCTGCGGCGGGGCCGCGCCGCGCTGGCCCCGTTGCCGCCAGAGACCGTGCTGGCCGGCTGGTCGATGGGCGCGGGGGTGGCCGGGGCGCTGCTGGCCGAGCGGCCCGACGCGGCCGCGCTGCTGCTCCTGCACGGCACCGGCGCCGACCCGGCCGCGGTCCGCCCGGGCCTGCCGGTGCAACTGCACCTCGCCGACCCCGACGAGTACGAGACGCCGGAGGAGGTCGCCGAGTGGCAGCGGGCGATGACCGGGGCGGGGGCGCGGCTGGAGGTGTTCCGCTACCCGGGGGCCGGGCACCTCTTCACCGACCCGGACGTGCCGGACCACGATCCGCGGGCCGCCGAGCAGACCTGGGAGCGGGCACTGACCTTCCTCGCCGGGCTGCCCGGCCCGTCGGCCGACTGACCCGGGCCGTCCACCGCGCCGCGCGTGCCGGTCCGCCGGCCGTCCCGCGTGCGGGGACCGGTTCAGGCCACCCGTCTCAGCGGCGGGCCACCGCGGGGCGGCGTCTGACCGGCGCGTTCCGCTGCCGCCTGATGCAGTGCCAGCACGACGGCGGCGCTGCCCCGGCCGGTGGGAGCGGGCGGCGACGGCGGCTGGGGCGCGCGCCCGTCCGGAGTGCTGCGCAGGGGCCGGTCGTGGCGCGCGACGGCGTCGGAGGCTCGGCGCGGCCCGGCGGCGAGCCGGGGGAGGATCGGCACGACAGGGCCCTCGTGGCCACCGCCGGAGCGCGGACCCCACCCCAGGTCAGGGCGGAGGCCGTCGGCTACCCGGGTGCCCCCGTCCCGGGCCCGGTTCCGGGCCGACGACGCCGGTGGCATCGACCACCGCCCCGAGCCATCCACGGTGGACCGGAGGTCGGGCGCGATCAGGTTGCGGCGTGTTCCGGCGATGTGGTGGTCCCGCCCGCCGTCGGAGGCTGCCGCCGAGGCGGCGAGGGCGGCAACCGGCTCCGAGGCGACGGCGGCAAGCTGTTCGGCGGCGAGGGCGGACACCTGCTCGGCAGCGAGGGCGGGAGTCGGCTCGGCGTCGGCCGGGCGGGGCGTGGCGAGGCGGGGAGCGGCCGTACCCGAGCCGGTGGGCGCCACCCGTCCGGATGCCGTCGCACGCCACTGCTCGGCTCGCCGGCCGAACTCGGCGCGGACGGCCCGGGGCAGCCGGTCGTACGCGGTCCGGCGCAGGGCCGGGTCCACGATCTCGTACCGTCCGTGCCGGTCGCACCGGAGCAGGGCGTCGGCGGTGGCGAGCCGGCGCAGCAGCGCCGCCGCCCGCCCGGGCGCCCAGCCGAGCAGCCGGTCGACGGCCGGCGCGGTGAAGCCGACGCCGAGCGCCGCGCCGGCCGTCAGCACCGCCCGCCGCGCGTCGTCGAGCAGGTCCAGCCGGGCGGAGGCCGTGCGGCGCACCGCCTCCGGCAGTCCGGGCTCCCCGTCGCCGCTCGCCGCGACGTACGCGCCGGCGTACCCGGGCATGCCGCCGACCAGCGGCAGCAGGCGGCCGGCGAGCGCGGCCGGCCGGCCGGCGCGGCCGAGCAGCCGGCGCAGCAGCCGCCCGCTGTCGACCGCGCCCAGCGGCGCCAGCGCCACCCGGCAGCGGCGGTCGTCGGGCACGGGCAGTGGGTCGGCCAGCTGCGGCCGGTGGGTGGCGACCACGGCCAGCGGCAGTCCGCGCAGGGTGGCCGCCGCGAAGAGGGCCCGCAGGAAGCGGTCCAGCTCCGGCCCGGCCCGGTCCAGGTCGTCGACCGCGACCACCACCGGCTGCCGGGCGGCGAGGGCCAGCAGCACCTGGCGGCAGGCAGCCGGGCCACCGGTCGCCGTGGCCGTGCCCTCCGGCGCGGCGAGCAGCGCCGCCAGCGCGGCGACCGTCCGGGTGGCCCGGGCCGGTGCGACCAGCCCGTCGACCAGGGCGGCCAGTCGCCGGTAAACCACCGCCGGCGGGTCGCTGTCGCGCACCCCGGCCAGGTCGCGCACCAGCTCGGCGACCGGCCCGAGCGCCCCCTGCGGGTACGGCGGGCAGTGCGTCACGCACCAGCGGACCGCCACCCCGTCGACCTCCCGCAGCGCGTGGCGCAGCTCGTGCAGCAGCCGGCTGCGGCCGATGCCGTCCGGCCCGACCAGCGACACCCATCGTGGACGGTGCTCGCGGGCGGCCCGGACGAGCTGGTCCTGGGCGGTGGCCAGCTCCCGGCGCCGGCCCACCAGCGGGCCCTCGTGCCGGGGCCGTCGCGGCCGGGCCGGCGAGGTGACCCGCCAGACGTCGAGCGGCAGCGCCTTGCCGGCCAGCGCCACCGGGGCGAGCGCCCGCTGGTCGACCAGGTCGGCGGTGGCCCGGTGGGTGGCCGCGCAGACCACCACCCCACCCGCCGGGGCGTACTCCTGCAACCGGGCGGCGGTCGTGGTCACCGCGCCGCTGGCCGCGCCGTGGCCGCCGTCGCGGGCGGCGGCCAGGTCGACCACCGCCTCACCGGTGGCCACCCCGACCCGGACCCGCAGCCGCACGCCCCCCGGCATGGGCCGCCGGTCCAGGGCACGCTGGATCTCCAGCGCGGCCCGGACCGCCCGGTACGCGTCGAGCCCGTCGGAGTGGCGCGCGCCGAACAACGCCATCACCGCGTCGCCGACGTACTTCTCGACCACGCCGTGCCAGTGCCGCAGTACCCCGGCGACGGTGTCGAAGTACGCGCGTTGCAGCGCGCGGACGTCCTCCGGGTCGAGCCGTTCGGTCAGCGCCGTCGAACCGACGATGTCGGCGAACAGCACGCTGACCACGCGCCGTTCCTCCCGGACCGGCCAGGGCGACGTGACGTCCTCCCGACCGGTGGCGACCGTGGACAGTGGCATCGCACCCACCTTTCCCCCCAGCAGCGGTGCCTTACGACATCCGGACACTGTCACCACCGGGCCGTCGGGGGATCTGCAGAACGACGTATGTCGGCCGGTCGCAACCTTTAGTCGCAATGTCGACGCGAGGAGTACCACAGCGGGATCAAGCCCGTAGAACGGTGCGGGGACCTGTGACTAGGCTGCGGACATGGCCAGCGATGTGGACAATGCACCGCTCGTCGGCCGTGCCGACCAGCTGACTGCGCTGCGTTCCGCGCTGCTCGACGAGCTCGGGCCCGGGCAGACGGCGGCGGTCTTCGTCAGCGGTGAGAGCGGGGTGGGCAAGACCCGGCTGCTGCACGAGGTCGGGGCACGGCTGCGCGACGGGGGAGCCGTCGTGCTGACCGGCACCTGCCTGGACATCGGCGACGCCTCGCCGCTGCACCCGGTGATCCAGGCGCTGCGCCGCTTCGACGCCGAGCTGACCGCCACCCAGGCGCGGACCTCGTCGGCCGTACGCGGCCTGCTGCGGACGTTCGCCGAGGAGACGGCCACGGCCGACGGCGGCGCGCTGCTGGAGCGGGTGTCCCGTGGGCTGAGCCTGATCGCCGAGGGCCGTCCGTTGGTGCTGGTCCTCGACGACCTGCAGTGGGTCGACCGGAGCACCCGGCAGCTGCTGCTCTACCTCCTCGCCGGCCTGGGCGACCTCCAGCTCTCCGTGCTCGCCGCGGTGCGGGCCGAGTCGTTGCAGGGCGCCCACCCGCTGCGCCGGGTGCTCACCGAGCTGCGCCGGCTGCGCTCGGTCCGGGTGGTCGACCTGGCCCCGCTGGACCGCGCGGACACCGACCGGCTGGTCGCCGCGATCGTCGGCACGCCGCCGACGCCGGAGGCCGCCGAGCAGGTCTGGCAGCGCAGCGGCGGCAACCCCTTCGTGGTCGAGGAACTCGCCCGCGACCTGCGCGACGGCCGCGACGGGCTCTCCGACACGCTGCGCGAGATCTTCCTGTCCCGGGTCGACGCGCTGCCCCAGCACGCGCACGCGGTGGTGCACGCCGTGGCCGCCGGGGTGGAGCCGGTCGAGCACTGGCTGCTGGCCGAGGTGCTCGGCCTGCCCGAGCAGGAGCTGATCGAGGCGGTCCGCGCCGCGGTGGCGCACCGGCTGCTGGTCGGCGCCGACGACGGCTACCGGCTCCGGCACCGCCTGGTCGCCGAGGTGCTCGCCCACGAGCTGCTGCCCGCCGAGCGCTCCGCCCTGCACCGGCGCTACGCCGAGGCGCTCACCCGGGCGCCGGCGGAGCTGCACCAGGCCCGGTTGGCGCACCACTGGCGGTTGGCCGGCGAGCCCGGCCGGGCCTTGCCGGCGGCGATGGCCGCCGCCCGCGAGGCCGAGCGGCTGCACGGTTTCGCCGAGGCGCATCGGCACTGGTCGGTGGCGTTGCAACTCGCCGACACCCCGCCCGCCGGGCCGATTGAGGCGGCGCCGGTGGAGGTCGACCGGGCGGCGCTGCTGGAGCACGCGGCCGAGACCGCCCACCAGTGCGGCGAGCACGCCCGGGCGCTCTCCCTGCTGGCCGAGCTGGCCGGCGGCGACGACGCCGAGCCGTCCTGCGGGCTGCGCATCCGGCGGGCCCGCTACCTCGCCGCCGCTGGGCGCTCCGCCCCCGCCGAGGCCGAGTACCAGCGCGTGCTGGACGCCGCCGACTGCACCTCCCGGGAACGGGCCACCGCCGCCGCCCACCTCGCCGAGCTGCTGCTGCACCTGGGCCGGTACGCCGACGCCGGCGCCCGGGCCCGGGAGGCGCTGGCGCTGGCGGCCGAGGTCGACGGCAGCACCACCGAGGTGGTGCTGGCCAGCTCGGCGCTCGGCTTCAGCGAGGCGTTCCTGGAGGACCCGGACGCCGGCCTGGCCGTGGTGCGGCGGGCGCTGGAGATCGCCGAGCGGGCCGGCCGGCCCGAGGACGTGGCCTGCGCGTACCTGCACCTGGCGGAGCTGCTCACCGGGCCGCTGAACATCCTCGAGGAGGGGGTGGTGGTGGCCCGCCGGGGCGCCGAGCGGGTCGCCGAGCTGGGCCTGGGGCGCACCTACGAGACCCGGCTGCTGGCCATCGCCACCAACGGGCTGTTCCGGGTGGGGCAGTGGGCCGAGGCGGAGAAGGTCGTCGCGGCGGCGCTGCGGCACCGCCCGTCCGGCGCGGACGCGGTCGAGCTGCTGCTGGCCCGGTGCCGCCTCTCCGTCGGCTACGGCGACGTGGAGGCCTCCGACCGCGACCTGGAGGCGGTGGCCACGGTGCTGGCCGGTGGCGGGGCGCGGCACGTGCTGCCGATGCTGATCCTGCGGGCCGGGCTGGCGATGTGGCAGGGCCGGCACGACGTGGCCCGGCAGGCCGTGCAGCGCGGCCTCACCGAGAGCCGCTCGGACGACGTGGTGCTGCTGGCCACCCTCGCCTGGCACGGCCTGCGCGCCGAGGCGGAGGCGCACGCCAGCCGGACGGTGCCGATCGACGAGACCGTGGTCCGGCGGCTGCGCGAGGTGGTCGACCGGGTGGCCCGCAAGAGCGGCCACGCCGCCCGGCCGGTGCGCCTGGGCGCGGAGGGCTTCCTGGTGCTGTGCACGGCCGAGCTGAGTCGGCTCGACGGGCGGGGCGACCCCGACCTGTGGGCCCGGTCGGCCGCCGAGTGGGACCGGCGCAACCACCCGTATCCGGCGGCCTACTCGCGGCTGCGGCAGGCCGAGGCGCTGCTCGCCCGGCGCAGCCGCAGCGCGACCGCGGCCAAGCTGCTGCGCCGGGCGTACGAGATGGCGCAGGGGCTGGGTGCCGTGCCGCTGACCAGCGAGATCAAGACCCTCGCCGGGCGGGCCCGGGTGGAGCTGGAGGAGCGCGCCCAGCCGGCCGGCGGCCCGGGGGCGGCCCGCAGCGAGCCGGTCAGCGACGAGTTGGCGGTGCTGACCGCCCGGGAGCGCGAGGTGCTCGCCGCGGTGGCCGAGGGGTTGACCAACAAGGAGATCGGCCAGCGGTTGTTCATCAGCGAGCGGACCATCGGCGTGCACGTCTCGCACATCTTCGACAAGCTCCAGGTGCGCACCCGGGTCCAGGCCAGCGCGATCCACCTGCGCAACCGCCTCGACTGACGCACACACCGGTCCGCCACGAATACGTCGTTCTACTGATCCCGTACGTCGGCGTCGCTGGAAGGCTGTCCAGCGACGCCGACGGCACGGGGGTGCCCCGACCACTGTGGAGGAGACATGACGGAACCGGTCTGGGGCCCGGTCCACGCCGACATCGTCGGGCTCCTGGCGGACCACCCGGGTGACGTGCCGGCGGTGGTGGACCACCTCACCAAGCTCCAGGACCTGCTGGTGCGGCTGCCTCCGCTGGAGCGCAGCTGCCCGCTGGCCGACTTCAACGAGCTGTACCTGACCATCACCACCAGCGTGCTGGAGGGGCTGTACGACGACTTCTTCGCCGACCCGGTCTTCCTGTCCCGGCTCGACGTGGAGTTCGCCACCCGCTACTTCGACGCGCTGCGGCTGTGGTCGGAGTCCAGCCCGACCACCCCGAAGGCCTGGTCGTGCCTGTTCAAGCGGATGCGCGGCCCGGACGCCCGGCCGCTGCCGTCGGCGGCGGCGGGGGTGAACGCGCACATCAACTTCGACCTGCCGTTCGCGCTGGTGACGACCTTCGACCACCTGGAGTCCGAGCCGGTCGACGGCAGCGAGCAGCACCGCGACTATCTCAAGATCAACGACATCTTCGCCGACAAGATCCCCTCGCTGCGGCGCGGCTACCTGGAGCGGTGGCAGCTGCTGATCGACATGCTCAACGGGGACGTCGACGACTGGTACCAGGGCGAACTGGTGGAATACACCCGGGACGTGGCCTGGCGCAACGCCCAGAAGATCTGGCGGTGCCGGCACGACCCGCACGCTCGCGACTGCGAGCGCACGCGGCTGGACGACAACGCCGCGGCACTCGGCCGGCTACTGCTGTCGCCGCTGGGGGCGTTCCTGCAGTAGCCGGGGACGGGGGGTCCCCGCGCTCCGGGAAACCGGGGCGCGGGGACGCGTCCCCGCCGGGCAGGATGGCCCGATGCCGCTGACCGAACAGCCCCTGCCCGGCAACGTCACCACCGGCGTCGTCCGGGTCGGCGACACGGTGCGCCGGCCGGTCGGCCCGTGGACCGACAGCGTCGACGCGCTGCTGACGCACCTGCACGCGGTGGGCTTCACCGGCGCGCCCCGGCCGCTGGGCCGCGACGCGCAGGGCCGCCAGGTGCTGGAGTACGTGCCGGGGGAGTGCGGGCCGGAGGCCGGGACGTACCCGCTGGCGGAGCTGGCCTCGATCGGCCGCCTGCTGGCCGACCTGCACGACGCGGTGGCGGGGTTCGTGCCCCCGGAGCCGGCCGGCTGGCGGGTGCCGATCGCCCCGGACGGCGCCGACCTCGTCTGCCACCACGACGCCGCGCCCTGGAACCTGATCCGCGCCGACCGCGGCTGGGTGCTGATCGACTGGGACGGCGCCGGCCCCGGCACCCGGCGCTGGGAGTTGGCGTACGCCGCGCAGGCCATGGCGGGGATGCGGCCGGACCGGCCGGTCGCCGAGTCCGCGCGCCGGCTGCGCGCCCTGGTCGACGGGTACGGCCTGGCCGGCGCGGACCGCCCGGCGCTGGCCGCCACCCTGGGCCGCCGGGCCCGGGCGATGTACGCGCTGCTGCGCGACGGCGCCCGCGACGGGGTGCAGCCCTGGGCCCGGATCTTCACCGTCGACGGCCCGTACTGGCGGGCCACCGCCGCCCACCTGGACGCGCACGTCGAGGACTGGACCCGCGCGCTGGAGTGAGCCGGGGTGTCGGCCGGCCGGCACCGGGTACGCGCCGGTCATGCCCGTACACCGCTCCGCGTTCCGCTTCGACCCGGCCTTCCGGGCCCCGCTGGCGCTGCTCGGCGTACGCCCGGAGACGTCCTGGGTGCTCGTCGACGACGAGGCGCTGGAGATCCGGTACGGACCCTGGCGGCTGCGCACCTCCCGGGCCAACGTCACCGGGGCGGAGCTCGGCGGGCCGTACCGGTGGTGGCGGGCGATCGGCCCGCACCTGTCGCTCGCCGACGGCGGGGTCACCTTCGGCAGCAGCACCGCCGCCGGGGTGTGCGTGCGGTTCGCCGAGCCCGTCGCGGCCCTGGTGCCGGGACCGTGGCCGCGCCATCCCGGCGCCACGGTCACCGTCTCCGACCCGGAGGCCCTGCGGGACGCCCTGCGGACGCCGCCGGGCTGAGGCGAGCCGCCCACGCGGTCGGCGCCCGCGATGATCTCCCGGCTTACCGGTTCCGCCGAGCGGTGCTGTGGGTACCGCCTACGGTCGGTGCAGGACCGTAGAGAGTGGGACGGGCATGGTGGACGGGCGGGACGGGGCGACGCCACGGCGTACCCGGGGGCGGCGTGGCACGCCGGCGGGTCTCGGGCCTGAGGTGCGGGCGGCCCGCGATCCGCTGCACGGGGAGCGCACCCGGTCGGGGGCGGTGACGGTCCCGGAGTGCGTGGAGAGCCACGCCCGCCCCCGCCCGGCGGCCGACCCGCTGCGGCGCTGGCTCTTCGCCCACCAGGTGCAGCCGGTCGGCCCCGAGGCGGAGGAGGGTAAGCAGAAGCGCCACCCCTGGTGGCAGGTGATGTGCCTGACCGGCGTCGACTACTTCTCCACCCTGTCGTACCTGCCCGGCATCGCGGCGCTGGCGGCCGGGGCGCTCTCCCCGCTGGCCACCCTGCTCATCGTGGCGCTGACCCTGTTCGGGATGCTGCCGATGTACCGGCGGGTGGCCCGGGAGAGCCCGCACGGGCAGGGCTCGGTGGCGATGCTGGAACGGCTGCTGCCGTTCTGGCGCGGCAAGATCTTCGTCCTGGTGCTGCTCGGCTTCGTCGCCACCTCGTGGATCATCACGATCACCCTCTCCGCCGCCGACGCGACGGTCCACCTGCTGGAGAACCCGTACCTGCCGGCGTCCTTCCCGCACGGCGCGGCCGCCGCCGTGGTGGTGACCGTGCTGCTGCTGCTGGTCCTCGGCGGGGTGTTCCTGCTGGGGTTCAGCGAGGCGGTCAGCGTGGCCATCCCGCTGGTCGCGGTCTTCCTCGGGCTGAACGCGGTGATCGTCGTGGTCGGGCTGGCCGACGTGGCCGCGAACCCGTCCCTGGTGGGCGACTGGACGCAGGCGCTGACCGCCGGCGGCACCGGTCTCGGCGACCTGCTCGGGCCCGCGGTGCTGGCCTTCCCGCTGCTGGTGCTGGGCCTGTCCGGTTTCGAGACCGGGGTCAGCATGATGCCGTTGGTGAAGGGGGCGGGGGCGGACTCCCCGCAGCGCCTGGAGGCGCGGATCCGCAACACCCGCAAGCTGCTCACCGTCGCCTCGCTGATCATGTCGGTGTACCTGATCGCCACCACGTTCGTCACCACGGTGCTGATCCCGGCGGAGGAGTTCCGGCCGGGCGGCGCCGCCAACGGACGGGCCCTGGCCTGGCTGGCGCACGAACACCTCGGCGAGGCGTTCGGCACCGTCTACGACATCAGCAGCGTGCTGATCCTCTGGTTCGCCGGCGCCTCGGCGATGGCCGGCCTGATCAACATCGTGCCGCGCTACCTGCCGTCCTACGGGATGGCGCCGGAGTGGGGCCGGGCGGTCCGGCCGGTGGTGATCGTCTACACGCTGATCAGCATCGCCATCACGGTCGCCTTCCGGGCGGACGTCAACGCCCAGGCCGGCGCGTACGCCACCGGGATCCTGGCGATGATGGTCTCCGGCGCGGTGGCGGTGACCATCGCGGCCGTGCGGGCCCACCACCGGATCGCCGGGGCCGGCTTCGGCCTGCTCACCGCCGTCCTGCTCTACGCGCTCGCCGAGAACGTGATCGAGAAGCCGGACGGCATCGCCATCTCGGCCCTGTTCATCGCCGGGATCATCGCCGTCTCGCTGATCTCCCGGGTGTCCCGCACCACCGAGCTGCGGGCGGAGCGGATCGAGTTCGACCCGGCCGCCCGGCGGTTCATCGCCGACTCGCTGACCCACGACGGCCGGCTGCACCTGATCGCCAACAAGCGCGACAGTGGGGCGCTCAAGGAGTACCGGGTCAAGGAGCGGGCGCAGCGCGGCATGAACCCGGTGCCCGGCGCGGCCGACGTGCTGTTCCTGGAGATCGACGTGGTGGACCCGTCCCAGTTCAGCCAGGTGCTGCGGGTGCACGGCGTCGAGGTCGGCGGTTACCGGGTGCTGCGGGCCAGCAGCCCGGCCGTCCCGAACGCCATCGCGGCCATCCTGCTCGCCCTGCGCGACGGCACCGGCGTACGCCCGCACGCGCACTTCGAGTGGTCCGAGGGCAACCCGCTCGCCCACCTGCTGCGCTACCTCATCCTCGGCCGGGGCGACACGCCGCCGGTGGTCCGGGAGATCATCCGCAAGAGTGAGCCGGACCCGTCGCGCCGACCCGGCATCCACGTCGGCGGCTGAGGGCACCCGCGGCCGCTGGTTAGCCCGGGCCGCGGCTCAGCCCAGGGACCGCAGCCGCCCGGCCAGGTCGCCGGCGAAGAAGTCGAGGAAGCCGTCCGGGTCGGGGCCGGCGTTCTGCAGGACGATGTGGTCGTAGCCGGCGTCGACGAACGCCTTGACCGCCGCCACGTGCACCTGCGGATCCGGGCCGACGGCGAACTGGCGCCGGATGTGGTGGTCCTCCACCCAGGAGGTCGCCGCGTCGAAGTTCACCGGGTTGGGCAGCTCGCTCATCACCTTCCACCCGGTGATCGCCCATCGGCTGGTCTCCCACGCGGCCCGCACCGCCTGTTCCTCGTCGCCGGCCCAGGCGAGCGGGACCTCGGCGTAGCGGGGTCCGGCGCCGCCGGCCGCCCGGTAGTGCTCGACGATGGACGACTTCGGCTCGGTGGCGAACAGCCCGTCGCCCAGCTCGGCCGCCAAGGTGGCCGAGGATCTGCCGCCGGCCGCCACGGCGATCACCGGCGGGGTGTCCGGCAGGTCGAAGACCCGGGCGTCCTCCAGCTGGAGGTGCCTGCCCTCGTACGAGTGGTAGCCGCCCTGCCAGAGCAGGCGGATGATCTCCAGCGCCTCGCGCAGCCGCTCGTGTCGCCCCCGTACGCTCGGGAAGCCCTGTCCCACCACGTGCTCGTTGAGGCGTTCCCCGGCGCCGACGCCGAGGGTGAACCGGCCGTCGGAGATCAGCGCCATGGTCGCCGCGGCCTGCGCGATGATCGCCGGGTGGTACCGCACGGTGGGGCAGGTGACCCCGGTCGCCAGGCCCAGGCTGCTCGTCCTCGCGGCGATCGCGCCCAGCACGCTCCAGGTGAAGGACGAGTGGCCCTGCACGTCGAGCCAGGGGTGGAAGTGGTCGCTCATCTCCACGAAGTCGAAGCCGGCCTGCTCGGCGCGGACCGCCTGGCGGATGATCTCCTGCGGGCCGTACCCCTCCGAGGCCAGCTTGTAGCCGATCTGCATGCGGCGTCTCCGTCCCCTCCGGCGCTGGGCCGCTGCCCTTCCCGGCCCGTCCGCCGGCAAACACACCCTCTCGACCCAGCCTCCTAGGACGCCGTAGCAGTGGTGACGGAGGTGATCGGGAGCGGACACGAACCGGCCCGCGCCCCGGGGGTGCGGGCGCGGGCCGGGGTCGGTGGGCCTACTTGGACGGCTCGGGCAGCTTGCAGTCGACCTTGGGATTGGCGCCGACGTAGTTCAGCGGCCCGGCCACGATGGTCACCAGGATCGTGCCGGCCTCGGCGCAGTTGGTGTCGTCGTTGCTGTAGTAGCCGCGCTGCCCGGCGGCGATCGCGCCGATGAGCAACCAGATGACGACGAGAACTCCGAAAATCGACGTGCCGCGCATGGGGTGCCTCCAGAGTCGTGGTGGGTCGAGGTGACGCACTTGTACCCAGAGGCGACGAGCGGATAAACGACATCCGGAACGGTCACCGGCGCACCGGCCGGATCAGTGCGGCGGGGAAGGGGTCTCCGGCGGCTTGCCCCGGCTGCGCAGGGTGTCCGCGACCGCCACGCCGGCGAGTATCACCATCGCGCCCGCGGCGGCGAAGAGCGGCGGCAGGAAGAGCACCGCCGGGGCGAGGGTCAGCAGCGCCAGCAGCCCACCGGTGCGCGACAGCGAGACCCGGCTGAACACCTCGTACTCGAAGGCGGACCGGCCGACCAGGAAGAGCGCCGGCCCGCCGAGGATGACCGCCGCCCACGACGGCGGGGTGTGCCCCAGCGGCTCGTGCAGCACCAGGTCGAATCCGGCCGCCGTGGTCACCACCCCGGCCACCAGCGTCAGGTGGGTGTACGGCGCGGTCAGCAGGAACCTGCTCGGCGCCTTCGCCGCCTGGATCGCGTGCGGCAGCAGCTCACCCGAGCGGTGCACGTAGATCCGCCAGAGCAGCAGGGTGGTGGCGAAGGCGATGGCGAACGCGCCGAGGTTCTCCGCCTCCGAGTGCTGGAGGCTGAACATGGTGCCGATGACCAGGATGGCGTCGCCGAGCGCGATGATGAAGAACTGCTGGAAGCGCTCCGACAGGTGTTCGGCGGTGACGTTGCGCTGCCGCTCGGGGACCATCCCCAGCCCGGGCACCGGGTACGCCAGCCGGAAGCCGCCGTAGTCGATGGCGAGCGCCAGCGCCCAGAACGCCTCCCGGGCGTGCCCGCTCACCGTGCCGCCGATGATCCAGGGGATGGCGGAGACGCCGAACCAGATGAAGATCCGTGCCGCCCGGCGCTGGGTGGGTCGGTGTCCGCGCACCGTGGGCATCAGGAACAGGCCCCGGCCGAGGTGGATCGCCACGTAGGTGCCGGCGAAGACCATGCCCCGGTCGGTGAAGGCGTGCGGGATGGCCGTGGTCATCAGCAGCGCGCCGAACATCACCGCCGTGATCAGCAGCTTGATCTCGGTGCGCTGCGGGTCGTACATGTCGGTGACCAGGGTGGTGATCGCCCAGGTCCACCAGAGCGCCATCAGGATGATCAGGGACTGGCCGGCGTGCTGCCAGGTCAGGTCGGTGACCAGGCCATTGGAGATGAGGGCGAGCGCGACGACGTAGACCAGGTCGAAGAAGAGCTCCAGCAGGGTCACCCGGCGGGGACCCTCGGGGTCACGCAACGGCACGCCGGCCTGCCGGGCGGGCGGCTCCGGCATGAGTGGCTGCACGTGCTGCTCCTGCGTACCGGGTTGTCGGCGCGGCGGGCCGCCGTCGGCCCGCTCACCGACCGTAGCGACGGCCGTCGGGCGCCGTGTCCGGTTCGGCGCTTTCCCGGCGAATCCCGGTTGCCCGTCCGGGGCCGGCCACGCAGCCTGGACCGGATGGACCCGCACCCCGCCCCTGCCGGGCGACCGGCGCCGCTGCCGCGCATCGACGTCGCGCTGGTGCGCCGCCTGGTCGCGGGGCAGTTCCCGCACTGGGCCGACCTGCCGGTCCGCCCGGTGGCGGCGGGCGGCTGGGACAACCGCACCTTCCACCTCGGCGACGAGATGACGGTACGGCTGCCCAGCGCGCCCGGCTACGCCGCGCAGGTGGCCAAGGAGCAGCGCTGGCTGCCGGTGCTCGCCCCCCAGCTGCCGCTGCCCGTGCCGATCCCGCTCGCGCAGGGGGAACCCGCCGAGGGCTACCCGTTCGCGTGGTCGGTGTACCGGTGGATCGAGGGCCGACCGGCCCGGATGGAGCGGATCGCCGACCTGACCGCGTTCGCCACCGGCCTCGCCGGCTTCCTCGCGGCCCTGCACCGGATCGACGCCACGTCCGGTCCGGCCGCCGGAGAGCACAGCGCCTGGCGCGGGGGACCACTTCGGACGTACGACGCCGAAACCCGGGCCGCGATCGCCGCCCTGGGTGACCGGGTTCCGGGTGAGCTGGTCACCGGGATCTGGGAGCTGGCGCTGCGCTGCACCTGGTCCGGCCCACCGGTCTGGTTCCACGGCGACGTCGCCTTCGGCAACCTGCTGGTCCGTGACGGCCGGCTGGCTGCGGTGATCGACTTCGGCTGTTGCGGGGTGGGGGATCCGGCCTGTGACCTGACGGTCGCCTGGACGCTGCTCACCGCCGGCAGCCGGGCCGCGTTCCGCGCCGGGGTCGCCGTCGACGAGGCGACCTGGAACCGGGGCCGCGGCTGGGCGCTGTGGAAGGCGCTGATCACGCTCGACGACACCGACCCGGCTCGCGCGGCGGAGGCCCGGCACACGCTCGCCGCCATCGTCGAGGAGTACGCCGCCCCGGGTCGGTGACGGTCCGGGGAAACGGTGTGGGCCGGTGGCCGCGCCTCGGCGCGGACACCGGCCCACGTGGTGCTCAGACCTGGTCGGCGGCCGGCTCGGGCAGCACCGCACCGGCCTCGGCGCCGGCACCAGCTAGCAGCTTCGCCTGCTGCGGCCAGGTCGCCAGGCTCGGCGCGGCACGCAGCCCGGCGGCCCGGATGGTCTCGCGCAGCGCCGCCTCGTCCAGCTCGGCCAGCTGGCGGTAGGTGCGGATCCCCGCCGCCTGCAACGCGGCGGCCATCTTCGGCCCGACGCCCTGAATCCGGCGGAAGTCGTCCGGCGCCTCGGCGCCCGGCGTGGCCACGACGTCCGCGTCGGCGGTCGCCGGCTCGTCGGACGCGATCGGCGCCTCGTCATCCAGCGCGCGACGGGGAGCGGGGATCACCGGGCTGACCGGCTCCGCGGCCTCGACCGGCGCGACGGGGGCGACGGCCTCAACCGGCGCGGCCTCGGCGTCCACCTCGTGGCCGGTGGCGGTGGTGTCGGAGTCGCTCGGCGCGACGCTGACCGGCTCCACCGTCCGCTCCTCGTCGGCCTCGACGGCGGCGTCGGTCCGGTCGTCGTCCGCGTCGAGCGCGTCGGTGCGGTCGGCCGCCACGTCGGCCCCGGCGGCGTCCAGGTCGACCGAAGCGACGGTGTCCGACGCAGCGGTGTCGTCGTCGGCGGTCAGCGGGGTGTGGCTGGCGGCCAGGGACGCGGCGGCGGGCGGAGCGTCGAGGTCGTGCGGGGTGGGCGCGTCGAGCACGGCGGCGGGCGCCGGCGAGACGTCGACGGTGGCCGCCGGCTGGGGCGTGTCGACGGTGGCGGTCACCGTGGCGGCGGCCTTCTCCTCCTCGGAGAGCCCGACGACCGGGTCACCCTCCACCATGGGCTCCGGCCGCTCGGCGGTCGCCGCGGCCTGCCGGCCGCGGGCCACCCAGCCCCCGGCTCCGCCCAGCACCAGGGCCAGGATCACGATCAGCCACTGCCCGAAAGTCGACGGCACGGCAAACCTCCCTCTTGCATATGTCGGTGAAAGTCACGAAGAAAACTCGCCGGCAGCTTCGCACACGCGTATGGCGGACGACAGGGAGGATGGGTCATCGCGACGCAGGTGGGATGCACGGTGTCGGCGGGTGGCGGCGGGATGACCGACGGTACGGAAAGCGGGTGGACCCGGCCGGGCCGCGACGAGGTGCCGTCGTCCGACCCGGCCGGGCGGTTCGGTCCTCTTCGGCGTCCGCCCGTTCACCCGGCCGGGCGCGGCGCCGGGACGTCGGCGGCGTCCCAGCGGTAGAAGCAGCAGGCGATCGCGTCCCGGGGGGAATGCCAGGTCGGCAGGTACGGGGAGGTGTGCGCCGAGAGCCGCTCGTTGACCTGGAGATACAGCGGGTGGTTGCGGGCGCCGGCCAGCGCGTCCGGGTCCACGTCCTCCGTCTCCATCAGGTGGACGCACAGGTCGTGCAGGCAGTACAGGGACCGGTGTCGGACGCCGGTCAGGGCGGGCAGTTCGGTGGCGTCGGATTCGGCGAAGATCTGCGCCACCCGGCCCTCCGAGCCCGGGAGGATCCTGCTGACGATCAGTAGACGGCTCATGGGACCCCTCTCGCCGGTGGCGCTCCGTCGAGGTCGGAGCCCACGGACTGCTGTGCGGCCCACCCTGCCGGGGTGGCTGTCACCTGGCCGTCACGCGTGCCGCGCCGATGGTGACGGCGGTCAGCCGCCCTGGGGCGCGACCCGGGCGGCCGGCGGTCGACCGGGCGGGTCGGGTCGCTCCCGGGTGGCGTCGCGGATCGGCGCGAGGGTCTCGTCGAGCAGCGCGGTCATCGCCGCGGAGGGTTCCAGCCGCAGCTCCCGCAGCAGCAGGTCGCGGTAGACGTAGAAGGCGTGCACCGCCTCGAAGGCGTTGCCCTCGGCGAGGTGGATGCGCACCACCAGCCGGTGCGGCGTCTCCCGCAGCGGCTCGGCGGCCATCGCCTCCAACGCGGCCTGCAGCGCCTCCCCGTGCCGGCCGGCCGCCAGGTGGTGGCCGGCCAGGTCCTCCAGCATGTGCAGGCGCAGCTGGCGCAGCCGCTCGCGGTCGGCGAGGACCCAGTCGTCGTACCAGCCGGGGAGCAGGTCGTGCCGGCCGGCGGCGAGCGCGGCGGACGGGTCCTCGCCGTGGCGGACCCGGGCGGCCGTGCCGACCAGCGCGTCGACGTCGACCCGGACGACCGGGTCCAGTCGTACCGTGTCGCCGGCGGTGGTGAAGGGGCAGCACGGGTCCTGGCGCAGCCGCCAGAGGGCGGTGCGCAGGGAGGACAACGCCCGGTCCTCCGGCGCGTCCGGCCAGAGCAGGCCCGCGAGGTGGCTGCGGGTGGCGCCCTGGCGCAGCGCGATCAGCGCGATGACCCGTTGCAGCCCGCGGGGGACCACGATCGGGGTGTCGCCGTGCAGCAGCCGGAAGCCGCCGAGCAGGTGCAGCGAGATGTCCGTGCCGGGTGGGCGCCCGGTCGTCGGCATGGACGAATCAGCGGCCACGGCGGCACCCCCTGGCGGAACGCGCGTCCCGACTCCTCGTGTGTCCCGGTGCGGCGCCCGTGACCGCACTGTCGGGTCGCTGCGCCGTGGCGGTGTCGCCACGGCCACCGGGCTGACCGTGACGAAGATTATCAATTGTGGTCACTCTCGGTCAATGTCGAGGTTTCGTCCGGCGTTCGCCACGCTCAACCATGAAACCCCTTCTGAACTGTGCGCACGCCGTGGTCACCGCCTTGCGTCGCACAGCGGTTACACAGCTTGCGTCAACGCACCGTCACGATGCGGCAGCGCCCTTCGGTGCCGGCTGGTGACGCCGGCGTGACGCCGCCGCGCGCATCGTGTCGGCAGTCGTCCGGCTCGCGGCGCGGTCCACACCGCGCCGGCGGCCGTGGGGGGAGGCCCATCCATGGACCGTTCGCTGATCGTCGCGAAGGTGGTACCCAGCGCCGAGGCGCACGTCGCCGAGATCTTCGCCGAGTCCGACGCGACGGAGCTGCCGCGCCTGGTCGGTGTCCGGCACCGTTCGCTCTACCGGCTGCACGACCTCTACGTGCACCTGTTGGAGACGGAGTCACCGGCGCCGGGCGCGGTCGAAGCGGCCCGGGGGCATCCGGAGTTCGAGCGGGTCAGCGCGCGGCTGCGCCCGTACATCTCGCCGTACCTGCCGACCTGGCGGGAGCCCCGCGACGCGATGGCCCACTGCTTCTACCGCTTCGACGCGGGCGCGCCCGTCGGGCGGCGGCCGTGACCGCCACCGCCCCCCGCGAGGGGGAGCTGTGGTCCCGCTGCGCCGGCTGCGCCTCGCTGCTGTACCGCAAGCGGCTGCGCCGCAACCTGGACGTCTGTCCGGAGTGCGGGGAGCACGCCCGGCTCGCCGCACCCGAGCGGCTGCGCCAGTTGGTGGACCCGGAGTCGTTCACCCCGCTGCCGGACCGGGCGGCCGAGGTGGACCCGATCGACTTCGTCGACGTGCTGTCGTACCCGCACCGGCTCAGCGCGGCCCGGGCCGGCACCGGGCTGGCCGAGGCGGTGGTCTGCGGCACCGCGACCATCGGCCGGCACCCGTGCGCGCTGGCCGTGATGGACTTCCGGTTCCTCGGCGGCAGCCTCGGTGCCGCCGTCGGTGAGCTGATCACGCGGGCGGCGGAGCGGGCGCTGGAGGAGGCTGTCCCACTGGTCCTGGTGACCGCCTCCGGCGGGGCGCGGATGCAGGAGGGTGCGCTGTCGCTGATGCAGATGGCCACGGTCAGCCAGGCGATCGCCGCGCTGCGCGAGGCCGGGTTGCTCACCGTCAGCGTGCTCACCGATCCCACGTACGGGGGAGTGGCGGCCTCGTTCGCCACCAACACCGACGTGGTGCTCGCCGAGAGCGGCGCCCGGATGGGCTTCGCCGGTCCCCGGGTCATCCGCCAGGTCACCGGCCGGGAACTGCCGGAGGGCTTCCAGACCGCGGCCTTCCTGCTGCGGCACGGCCAGGTGGACATGGTGGTGCCCCGGCACGCCCTGCGCGGGCGGCTGGTGGCGTTGCTCGCCGCCGCCCGGGCCGGCCGCCGTCCGGGGTGCCGTCCCGCCGTACCCCGGCAGGAGCCCGCCCCCGCCGCGCGCCCGGCCGCCGTCGCGGATCCGCCGGTGGTCGACGCGGCGCCGGCCGACGCCTGGGAGACGGTACGGCTGGCCCGGCACCCCGGCCGGCCCACCACACTGGACTATCTGGACACCACGTTCGACGGGTTCGTCGAGCTGCACGGCGACCGGCTGGGCGGGGACTGTCCGGCGGTGGTCGGCGGCCTGGCCCGCCTCGACGGTCGGTACCTGATGGTGATCGGCCACCAGAAGGGCCACACCACCGGCGAGCTGGTGGCCCGCAACTTCGGCATGGCCAGCCCCGCCGGGCACCGCAAGGCGCTGCGGCTGATGCGGCTCGCCGCCCGCCTCGGCCTGCCCGTGGTCACCCTGGTGGACACTCCTGGGGCCGACCCGGGCGTGAGCGCGGAGGAGCAGGGCCAGGCGGCGGCGATCGCGGAGAACATCCTCTCCCTCAGCATGCTGCCCACCCCGGTGGTCGCGGTGATCACCGGCGAGGGCGGCAGCGGCGGGGCCCTCGCGCTGGCCGTCGCCGACCGGGTGCTGATGCTCCAGCACGCCGTCTACTCGGTGATCAGCCCGGAGGGCTGCGCGGCCATCCTCTGGCCGGACCGGGGGGCCGCTCCGCAGGCCGCCCGCGCGCTGCGCCTCACCGCCCCCGACCTGTGCCGGCTCGGCGTCGTCGACGACCTCGTCCCCGAGCCGGTCCCGGCGGCGCACCACGACCCGGAAGCGGCCGCCCGCGCGCTGCGGGAGGCGGTGCTGGCGCACCTGCTGCCGCTGCTCGACGTGCCGCCCGCCACCCTGGTGCGCCGCCGTCGCCAGCGCTTCCGGCGCTTCGGCGCGGCCCGTGCCGGCGCCCGGGCGGGTGCCCGGTGAGCGCCGGGACGGTCCCGGCCGGCGCACCGTCGGCCGCCGACGGCGCGGAGGCGGCGCACGAGGTGGACGCCGTGCTGGCCGGCCTGCGCCGGCACGCCCGGCAGCTCGTCGCCGAGGTCGCCGGCCCGGTACGCCGGGTGCGGCTGCGCAGCGGCGACACGGTGCTGGAGGTGGAGTGGCACGACGCCGCTGCGGCGGGGCAGGGGGTCGCGGTGACGGAGACCGGCCGCGCCCCCGACGCCCCAGCGGTGGCCCCCGTCGCCCCGCCGCCGGCCCCCCGGCCCGCCCCGCCGGCCGGCCGGATCGAGGTGCGCTCGCCGATGGTCGGCACCTTCTACCGGGCGCCCGAGCCGGGCGCCGCGCCCTTCGTCACCGTCGGTGACCTGGTCCGGCCCGGGCAGGTGGTCGGGATCGTCGAGGCGATGAAGCTGATGAACGAGGTGACCGCCGAGCGGGCCGGCCGGGTGGCCGAGGTCCTGGTCGACGACGGTCGACCGGTGGAGTACGACCAGCCGCTGGTCGCGCTGGACCCGGTCTGAGGTGGTGGGGATGTTCGAGAAGGTGCTCATCGCCAACCGGGGTGAGATCGCGCTGCGGGTGCTGCGCGCCTGCCGGGAGCTGGGCGTGCGGACGGCGGTGGTCTACTCCACCGCGGACGCCGACTCGGCCCCGGTCCGGCTGGCCGACGAGGCGGTCCTGATCGGACCGGCGGCGAGCCGGCGCAGCTACCTCAACGCCGCGGCCATCGTGGAGGCCGCCCGCCTGGTCGGGGCGCAGGCCGTGCACCCCGGCTACGGGTTCCTCTCCGAGGACGCCGACTTCGCCGAGATCTGCGCCGACAACGGGCTGGTCTTCATCGGCCCGCCGCCGCAGGTGATGGCCGCGCTCGGCGACAAGTCCTCGGCCCGGGCGCTGATGAGCCGGGCGGGGCTGCCGTTGCCGCCGGGCAGCGTCAGCCCGGTGCCGACCGCCGAACGGGCGGCCGAGGTCGCCGCCGAGGTGGGCTACCCGGTGATCGTGAAGGCGGCGGCCGGCGGCGGCGGCCGGGGGATGACCGTGGTCCGGTGCCCGGCCGAGCTGCCCCGGGCGTACGCCCGGACCCGCGCGGCGGCGCAGGCCGCCTTCGGCGACGACCGGGTGTACGTCGAGCGCTACCTGACCGAGGCCCGGCACGTCGAGGTGCAACTGCTCTGCGACGGGCACGGCAACGGCGTGCACCTGGGCACCCGGGACTGCTCGGTGCAGCGGCGGCACCAGAAGCTGGTGGAGGAGGCCCCCGCGCCGGCGCTGTCCGCCCGGACGCTGGAGACGATCGCGGAGACCGCCCTGCGCGGCGCGCTCGAGGTCGGTTTCACCGGCGCCGGCACGATGGAGTTCCTGGTGGACGCCGAGGAGGCGTTCCACTTCCTGGAGATCAACTGCCGGATCCAGGTCGAACACCCGGTCACCGAGATGATCACCGGCATCGACCTGGTCCACGAGCAGCTGCACATCGCCGCCGGGTTGCCGTTGCGGCTGCGGCAGGAGGACGTCCGGCCGCACGGGGTGGCGGTGGAGTGCCGGGTCAACGTCGAGGACCCCGACCGCGACTTCGCCCCCACCCCGGGCCGGCTGGAGCGCTTCCTGCCGCCCGGCGGCCCGTTCACCCGGGTCGACACCCACGGGCACCCCGGCTACCTGGTCGGGCCGTACTACGACTCCTTGCTGGCCAAGGTGGCGGTCTGGGCGCCGGACCGGGAGCTGGCGTTGAACCGGCTGGAACGCGCCCTGGAGGAGTTCGACATCGCCGGGCCGGGAGTGCGCACCACCATCCCGTTCGTCCGGCGGGTGCTCGACGACCCCGCCTTCCGCAAGGGCCGCTACACCACCTCCCTGGTCGACCGCCTGCTCGCCGAACGGCACCCGGCCGGGACCACCCCACCACCGCCCACGGTCGCCGTTCCGCCCGAGGCTTGCCCGCCAGCGGCATCGTCGGCCGGAGCCGGCGCGCCGCGGTCCGAGGCCGGCGCACCGGCGGCACCGGCCGCGCCACCACCCCCGGCGCACCCCGCCACGCGTCCCGCCGTCGTCGGGGCCGCGCTCCCGGCCCGACCCGGCGGGACCGTACCCGGACCCCGCCCTACCGCCCGTCCGGTCGCCGCCACCGCGGCACCGGCCACCGACCAGTCCTGACCGCTTCCGAGGAGGACCCCGATGACCGTCACCCACGGCCAGCCGCTCACCACCGAGATCACCGACATCCTGGTGGCGCACTGCGGCCTGGACGCCGACGCGGCCGCCCGCGCCCCCGCCGCCTCACTGGAGGAGCTGGGCATGGACTCGCTGGCCCTGCTGGAACTCTCCGCCGTGGTGGCCGACCGGTGGCGGGTGCAGATCCCCGAGCAGGCCGGGCAGCTCAGCATCCCCGCCGTCGCCGACCTGGTCGCCCGCCGCGCCCAGCCACCCGGCCACACCGAGAACAGCATCGTCATCGCCGCGCCCCTGCCGCTGGTCTGGGAGATCACCAACGACGTGGCGCACTGGACCGACCTGTTCACCGAGTACGCCGCGGTGGAGATCCTGCACCAAGAGGGCGACACCGTCCGCTTCCGGCTCACCATGCACCCGGACGAGAACGGGATCGCCTGGAGCTGGGTCAGCGAACGCACCACCGATCCGGCCAGCCGCCAGGTGCGGGCGCACCGGGTGGAGACCGGGCCGTTCGAGTACATGCGGATCCACTGGCGCTACACCGAGGAACCCGAGGGCGTCCGGATGACCTGGGTGCAGGACTTCGCGATGAAGCCGACCGCGCCGGTGGACAACGCCGGCATGACCGCCCGGATCAACGCCAACAGCCGGGTGCAGCTGGCCGTCATCAAGGAGCGGATCGAGCGGGCGTACGCGGGAGGCGACGATGAGTGAGATCACCACCGGACTGGTCGCCGCCCGCGACGTGACCGCCGACCGGCGCCGCGGCGGGGAACTGCGGGTGCTGCTCGGCCCGAAGACCGTCGGCAGCACGTCGGGCTTCATGGGGGTGGCGGCGCTCGCCTCCGGGGAACGGATCGCCGAGCACTACCACCCCTACAGCGAGGAGTTCCTGTACGTCGCGCGGGGTGCCATCACCGTCGACCTGGACGACGAGCCGGTGGAGCTGGCGGCCGGCGAGGCGCTGTTCGTGCCCCGCAACGTCCGGCACCGGCTGCGCAACACCGGCGACGAGCCCGCCGAGGTGGTCTTCCACCTCGGCCCCCTCGCGCCCCGTCCGGAACTCGGCCACGTCGACACCGAACTGGTCGAGCAGCGGGGCGCGTCGTGACCGGGCGCCGCACGGTCGTCACCGGCGTCGGGGTGGTCGCGCCGGGCGGCGCCACCCGGGACAGGTTCTGGAAGACCATCACCGAGGGGCGGACGGCGACCCGGCGGATCAGCTTCTTCGACCCGTCGCCGTTCCGCTCCCAGATCGCCGCCGAGTGCGACTTCGACGCCGACGCCGCCGGGCTCACCCTCGCCGAGCGGCAGCGCGCCGACCGGTACGTGCAGTTCGCCCTGGCCTGCTCCGCCGAGGCCCTGGCCGACAGCGGCCTGGACCTCACCGACGCCGACCGGCAGGTGACCGGGGTGGTGCTCGGCAGCGCCGTCGGCGGCACCATGGCCCTGGAACAGGAGTACGTCCGGGTCAGCGACTCCGGCCGGCACTGGCTGGTCGACCACGCCCTCGGCGGGCCGTACCTCTACCAGGCCCTGGTGCCGAGCAGCCTGGCCGCCGACGTGGCCTGCCGGCACGGGCTGCACGGCCCCGCCCAGGTGATCTCCACCGGCTGCACCTCCGGCATCGACGCCATCGGGTACGCCCACCAGCTGATCGTCGACGGCGAGGCCGACGTGGTGCTCGCCGGTGCCGCCGACTCGCCCATCTCCCCGGTCACCGTCGCCTCGTTCGACGCGATCAAGGCGACCAGCCCGGACAACGACGACCCGGCGCACGCCTCCCGGCCGTTCGACGCCGACCGGCACGGCTTCGTCCTCGCCGAGGGCGCCGCGGTGCTGGTGCTGGAGGAGTGGGAACACGCCCGCCGGCGCGGCGCGCACGTCTACTGCGAACTGGCCGGGTATGCCAGCCGCAGCAACGGCTTCCACATGACCGGGCTGCGGCCCGACGGGGTCGAGATGGCGCTGGCCATCAGCGACACGCTGTGGCAGGCGCGGCTGTCCCCGTCGGACGTCTCCTACATCAGCGCGCACGGCTCCGGCACCCGGCAGAACGACCGGCACGAGACGGCGGCGTTCAAGCGGGCGCTCGGCGAGGCTGCGTACCGGGTGCCGGTCAGCTCGATCAAGAGTATGGTCGGGCACTCGCTCGGCGCGATCGGCTCGATCGAGATGGCCGCCTGCGCCCTGGCGATCGAGTACGGCGTGGTGCCGCCCACCGCCAACTGGGCCACCCGGGACCCGGAGTGCGACCTGGACTACGTGCCCAACGTGGCCCGGGAGACGCCGGTGGACGTGGCGCTCTCGGTGGGTAGCGGCTTCGGCGGCTTCCAGTCGGCGATGCTCTTCCGCCGGCTGGCGGTGGCGGCGTGACCGGCCCGGGCGGGGTGAGCGCCCGGGCGGTGGTCACCGGCATCGGGGTGGTGGCGCCCAGCGGCATCGGCGTCGACGCGCACTGGCGCACGGTGCGCGACGGCATCCGGCGCACCGGCCCGATCACCCTGTTCGACCCGGCGAGCTACCCGACCCGGGTCGCCGGCGAGGTCGCCGACTTCGACGCGGCGGCGTACGCCGACAACCGGCAGCTGGTGCAGACCGACCGGTGGACCCACCTCGGCTTCGCCGCCACCCGGCTGGCGCTGGCCGACGCCGGCCTGCCCGAGCGGGCCCCCGATCCGTACGGGTGGGCGGTCACCCTGGCCAGCTCGTCGGGGGGCAACCTGTTCGGGCAGCGGGAGCTGCAACGGCTCTGGGGCGGGTCGACCCGCACCGTCGGGGCGTACCAGTCGATCGCCTGGTTCTACGCCGCCAGCGTCGGGCAGCTCTCCATCCACCACCAGTTCAAGGGACCGTGCGGGGTGCTGGTCGCCGAGACCGCCGGCGGCCTGGACAGCCTCGCCCACGCGGTGCGCACCGTGCGCCGGGGCACCCCGGTGGTGATCGCCGGGGCGACCGAGTGCCCGCTGAGCCCGTACGCGCTGGCCTGCCAGCTCCGCTCCGGGCTGCTCAGCGACGGCGCCGACCCGGAGGCGTACCGGCCGTTCGACCGCTCGGCCGGTGGGTACGTGCCCTCCGAGGGCGGGGCGGTCTTCGTGGTGGAGGAGCTGGGCCACGCGCTGGCCCGGGGTGCCCGGATCTACGGCGAGGTCAGCGGGTGGGCGGCCACCCACGACGCCGCGCACACCGGCCCCGACACCGCCGGCGACCCGGACCAGTACGCCCGGGCGATGCGGCTGGCCCTGGACCGGGCCGGCGTCACCGCCGACGAGGTGGACGTGGTGCTGCCCGACGCGCTGGGGGTGCCCCGCTACGACCGCGGCGAGGCCGAGGCGCTGCGCGCCGTCTTCGGCGACCGGCCGCCGCCGGTAACCACCCAGAAGCCGCTGACCGGCCGGGCCCACCAGGGCGGGTCGGCGCTGGACGTGGCCACCGCGCTGCTCGCCTTCCGGCACGACGAGCTGCCCGCGTCGGCCGGGCCCCGGGAGCCGGCGCCCGGCTGCGAGCTGGACTTCCTGCGTATGCCCCGGCAGCCGCGCCACCGGGTCGCCCTGGTGGGCGCGCGCGGCTTCGACGGGTTCAACAGCGCGCTGGTGCTGCGCGGGGCGCCACCGGCGCCGAGAGAGTCGGGGGAGTAGGGCACCAGGGCCGCGCCCCGAGGTGACCCGCCGCCGACCGGGATGGCGGAGGATCGCGGGCATGGCGTACCTGTTCCTGCTGCTCGCGATCTCCGCCGAGGTGTTCGGCACCAGCCTGCTCAAGGCCACCGACGGATTCACCCGGCTCTGGCCGACGCTCGGCCTCGCCGGGTCGTACCTGGCGGCGTTCCTGCTGCTCGCCTTGGCGGTGCGGGACATCCCGGTCGGGGTGGCGTACGCCGTGTGGTCCGGGCTCGGCACCGCGGCGATCGTGGCCATCGGCGCGGTCTTCCTCGGCGAGCCGCTGAGCGTGACCAAGGTGGTCGGCGTCGGCCTGGTCATCGCCGGGGTGGTGGTGCTCAACCTCGGCGGCGCGCACTGAGGACGGTGCCGTCGATCGCGGATCTGGATCAGGTGAACCTCGGCGGAGCAGGCCGGTGAAAGGCCGCGGCACTAGGCTCGAGGCCATGCAGGACGCCGCCCTCCACGGCGCCCAGGTGCCCTCCCGCGACGCGATCCTCGACGCCGCCACGGCACTGATGGCGCGGCTCGGCTACGCCGGTACCTCCATCTCGAAGATCTCCGCCGCCTCCGGGGCACCGGTCAGCTCGATCTACTGGCACTTCGGCAGCAAGGACGGGATCTACCTCGCCGTGCTCCGCCGTGCCCGCCAGCACCTCGTCGGCTCGCTCCCGGGGGCCCGGCCGCCCGGCGACACGGTGGGGGAGCGGCTCACCGCGTTCCTCGACGGCGCCAGCGCCGCGTTCGAGCATCATCCACACGACCTACGGCTGCTGCTCGGTCTCGGCATGCTCGAGGAGGGCATGGGTGCCGCGGCCATCGCGGAGCTGCGGCAGTACCGGTTGGCCCTGCGGCAGTGGGCCATCGATTCGCTCGGCCACGTCTTCGGCCTCGCCGACCGCCCGGCCGTCGCCGACGAACTCGCCCGCTTCATGCTGAGCGTGGTCGGCGGGACCGCGATGGCGCGCTGGTTCGACGGTCCGGTGACGCCGCTGCCCGTACAACAGCTGTGCGTCGCCCTGCTGGCGCTCGCCCGCCATCACGGGCTGCCGGTGGACGAGGATCGGGCGTAGGCAGGCAGGACTTCCGGCTCGCCGTCCTCGCCTCCCAGCGCCTCCCGCCCGTCGTCACCTGGTCCCGCATGACGTCGAGCCCTGGGCCCCAGCGGTTCCCTCCGCCGTGTCGGCACCTCGCCATCCATTGACATCAATCGTTGTGGTGGCCATCCTGGCAGAAGGCAGTTACCGAACGGTTAGTAGCCATGTATGTCCGTATATGGGCCGTTCGGGTGGAGCCATCCAAAGGAGGACATGGTGTCTGTGCGTAGGCTGACATTGACAGTGGCTCTCGCGGTCGCCGTCGCCGGTACCGCGGTCGTCGACATCCCGGTGGCGAGCGCCGGGGACAGTCGCGAGCAGCAGGTCGGCGCGACTGAGACGAGGACCATCCGGTACGGCCCGTGGACTCTTCCCGCCGCCACCGGCCACACCCACGACGAGATGGGCACCACCGGGAACCGACTGACCCTCGACATCGCCAAGCCGTGCGTGCAGTGCATGGTGACGGCGATCAAGCCGAACCTGGTGTACGAGGACGGCCGGAACGCGAACGTCAACACCGGTCCGATGCTGCACCACGCGGTCATCGGCCAGCTCGGCGAGCCGGACCTGGTGTGCCGTCTCGGCGGACTGGGTCCGAAGCGCGTGTTCTCGACGGGCAACGAACGGACCCCGGTGACGTTGCCCGCCGGCTACGGCATGCGGATCGACTCGGGCGACCGCTGGAGCATGGTGTACGACCTGATGAACCATGCCCACGAGAAGAAGAGCGTCTACATCTCCCTTGAGTACACCTATGTCACCGGCGAGGCCGCGCGGCGACTGACGCCGGTCACCCCGATGTGGTTGGACGTGGTCAGCTGCCTCAACCCCACCTTCGACGTCCCCGCCGGCAGTGTCACCCGAACCTCACGGTGGACGTCGACGGTGAACGGTCGGATCGTCTACATGAAGGGTCACCTGCACCACGGCGGCAGGACCATCACGACCACCAACGTCACCACGGGTCAACGAATATGCGCGGTCACCGTGGTGTCAGGTGGCTCACCGGAGTTCATCGACCCCCACGGCAACCCGGAGATCTCCAGCGCCCCACCCTGCGCCGGCTCTCCGATCACGACCATCCACCGGGGTGATGTCCTGGAGGTCGCGGCCCACTACGTCGCCGACCATCCCCACGAGAACGTCATGGGCATCATGACCGGCTGGATCGCGAAGGGCTGACGGCGCGATCGACCGACCTCGGGTGGGCGGGCCGGCGCGGTACACGGCCCGCCCATGCCCCTCCGGCGTCAGCCACCAACCCTTGCCCTGTACGACGGTTCCGACCTGCGGAGAGTGCCATGTCAGCTCTGGATGGGAGCGCCCCCGCCACCCGGTTGCGCCGCTCCCGGCCCTGGCGCCGGACCACGTGGGGTCTCCTGGCGCTGGCGCTGTTGGTTGTCTGGGCGGCGGTGTTCCTTGTCGCCCCGCACCTGCGCACGAGTGCGAGCGTTCGGCAGGTCGCGCTCTTCGTCCACCTCGCCGCGCTGGTGCTGGGCTTCGGCGCGGTGTTGACGCTGGACTGGTTCGCTCTGATGTGGCTGCTACGACGCCGGGAGCTGGCGACCGTCGTGCAGGTCGCGTACGGCGTCCACACGCCGGTCTGGCTCGGCCTGGGCGGCCTGACGGCCAGCGGTGTGGTTCTCGCCCCCGACACGTCCGCACCGTGGACCGTCGTCAAACTGGTCGCGGTGTTGGCCGTGGCGATCAATGGTCTCTTCGCGCGGCAGGTGCAGGAGCGGTTGGCGGAACTGAACGGAAACGATCCACCGCGCGGGGTCCTGCTGACGGCGACCCTGGTCATGGTGATCTCCCAGGCCGGCTGGTGGACCGCCACCGCCGTCGGATTTCTCAACGCTCAGCGGTGAAGGGTGAGTTGCCGGAGGCGGCGGCGGTGGTGCTACACCTGGTGCAGGAAGAGCAGGCCGAAGGCGGCGGCGAGCGCGGCGCACCCGGTGACGGTGATGGTGCGGAGTCGTGCGGGCAGGTCGCCGTCCCAGCCCTCGACCGCCCCGGAGGCGCGGCGGATGAGCGGGGTGGCGGCGCGTCCCGCGCCGAAACCGATGCCGGCGAGTGCGGCGAGCTCCAGGCGCTGACCGGCGAGGAGGACCGCGACCGCGAGCACGTACGGGGCGGTGGCGGACAGGTACGTCCGCACGCCGGTGCCGAGTTCGAATCCGAATCGCAGCGCTCCGCGCCGCGGGCTGGGCCGCAGCACGTCCTGCGGCACCTGACGGGCATTCTGCGGCAGGGGGATGCTCACCACCTTGGCGTCCCGGAGCACTCCCAGCAGCGCCACCGCCACGACGGCCGCATACCGCCAGGACACCGGCAGCGGCGCCGACAGCCCGGAGAGCGCCCCGAGGACCACCCCGCTGAGCAGGCCACCGGCGAGCAGCCCCAGGACGAACAGGGTGAGGAGCTTCCCCTGCGGATGCCGATCTCGCCGCCCGGGCGAGGCTAGCGCGTACGCGCTGTTGCGGGTTCAAACCGAGCCGGAGAGCGTGTAGCCGGCCAGCCCGCCGAGCACCGCCCAGGTGAGCACGTGCCCGGAGGTGGCGGCGAGCATCGCGCCGGCGGTGAGCAGCAGGACGGGTACGAGCGGGTCGGTGGCCCAGCGGCGCAGCCGCCGAACGGGTCGTACGGGTGGCGGCTGACCCGTCATACGGCGCCGCCGGTGAGCGTACGCCAGGTGCTCTGTCCCACGACGCCGTTGACCTCGAGCCCGTTCTGCCGCTGGAAGTCGCGTACCGCGGATTCCGTCCCCGATCCGAAGACCCCGTCGACAGCCAGCCCGTACGCGTGCTTGTTGAGTTGCCGCTGCACGCCACGCACGACGTGTCCGGCGTACGGATGGTGCACGGTGGCCCCGCGGATGGGCATCCGCGGCCGGGGGTCGACCACCCGGCTCACCGTGATTCCGCCGGTGGACACGGTGGCCACGAGGACGGGCCAGGTCTGGGCGTCGACGACGCCGGTCGCCGGGATTCCCCTGGCCGACTGGAACTGCTTCACCCTGGTCTCGGTACTGCTGCCGAAGCTGCCGTCCACCGTGGTGGAGTAGTGCCACGCGGTCAGCAGGTGCTGCACCGTGTAGACGTTCGGGCCGGCCTGGCCACGCCTGGTGGTGGGCCAGCTGACCGAGGTGAGGCACCCGCAGTCGGTGTTCCAGCGGCAGATCGACCGCACCCAGCCCGAGCTGGTCTGCCGGTACCCGTCGTGGCAGCGGCGCTCCACCGAGCAGGCGCACGCGCCGCACGCGCCCTGGTAGCGCCACAGCCAGCCGTCGTACGTGCCGGCGTAGCACTGGTTCGGCCGCAGGATCCAGGTCGTGCCGTCGTTCTTGTGGAAGCCCGTGTTCGTCCCGCTGGTGTTGCAGGCGGCGGCGAAGATCGGGCTCGGACCGCAGCCGGGGGAACAGTTGTGGTCGCTGGCGTAGCTCGGGCAGCTGCCGTAGATGTCGTATCCGTCGGCGTAGGCGCGGCGTGCCGCCGGGAAGATGCTCAGCGCGGCCATCCCCAGCGCGGTGCCGGCCTGCAGCAGCGTGCGGCGGGACAACGCCCAGGACATGGTCAGACCACTCCTGGTCCGGCTCGCCGACGGCCGCCGCCGGGACGCGGTGCCGGTACCCGGGTCCGTTCCCCGCAGCGCGGGCACCGCGTCGAGGGTGGTCATCGCGTGCCTCCCCGTCGGATCGAGTGGACGGTGTCGTCGCCGGACAGGTTGTCGACCTCGTCGAGCAGGTGGCGCAGCGCCACCCCGGAGCCGACGGGCTCGGACCGTCGGATCCGGCCGGTCGCGTCGATCACGACCGCGAACGGGGTGGCGATCGCGTCGTACCGGTCGAACAGGTCCGCCTGCTCGCCGAGGACGGTCATCGGCAGGTCCGCCGCTCGTGGCGGGACGGTGTCGCGGTAGAGGACCCGAAGCACGACGTCGGTCCGTCGGACGTGTTCGGCGGCCGCGTCGAGCAGCTGGTCGCAGGTCGTGCAGCCGGGATCCAGAAAGAGCAGGACCAGGGTGGCCGGGGACGGCGGCGCCAGGTCGCGGAACCGGGGCGCCGGCGAGCCGGGCCGCAGGCCGACGGACCCGGGGCGGCCGACGGTGCCGGTGGACAGGGCGTGCACCTGACGTACCAGGCCGGACACCACGAGGGCCAGCAGCAGGATCGCGATCCAGCTCAGGATCAGCGCGCTCGTCTGGAAACTCATCCGGGTACGCCTCCTCGGGTCACCCCGGCCGCCGGCCGGTCCGGGGTCGGGTCGTGCATGGCGGCGGGCAGGTGCGCCAGGAGCGCGGTGAACGTCGCCGCGGCGAGCAGGACGATGGTGAGTGAGGCGCCGGCTCGGCCCACCGGCACGACCGCGCCGGAGAGAAGTGATCCGAGCAGAGCCAGGCCGGCGAGCGTGGACGCGCGCGCCACCACCCAGCCGGTCATCGGCACTTCGACCCGTGAGCACCCGCAGGGGACGGCCCGCCCGGTCGACCGGACGTACCAGCCGTAACCCGCGTATGTGGCGAGCAGTGCGACGCTGCCGGCCAGGACCACGCCCAGCAGCCGGCCACCGTCGTCGCGGAGCAGGGCGACGACTCCGGCCACGCCGAGCAGGCCCTCGGCCGCGATGACCACCGCCGCGACGGTGGACGGCGCGGGAACCACCCGGTGGGCGGCCAGCGCTGTCGACAGCGCCGCCGGCTTCGAGAGGTGCTCACCGCAGGCGAGGAGCAGGGTGAGCAGCACGGTGTACGCCGCGACGCTGGCCACCAGAGCGGACACGACGACCTACTCGGCCGACTGGACGCGTAGCCGGCCCACCAGGTCCGGTACCCGGTCGAGCACCGTGTCGGCCAGTGGCAGCACAGTCACCCAGGTGTCCGAGGCGGCGAGCACGAAGTAGGGCCTGCCGTCCGAGAGGGTGTCCCGGAAGAGTTCTCCCGCCTGGGTCCGCAACCCTCGCCACGACGGCAACTGTCGCGTGCGCTCCGCGGTGAGCGGCGTCATGTCCAGCAGGCCGAGCCCGGGCACCTGCTTGATCACGGTCGCCGGCACCGCGAACCGGCTGCCGGCCCTGGTGTCGGGGCGCACGATGACGCCGTCGTCGTGCTCCGTGATCCGCAGTGTCCGCAGCATCGCGAGCAGCTGCGTGGTCGAGGCGCCGTACAACTGGGTGACGAAGCAGTATCGGCGCCCTCGCCACGCCGCCACCAGCCGGTCCTCGGTCAGCCGGATCTGCGCGTCGTACGACCGGGCGCGCGCCGTCAACAGGGTGCCGCCCTGATAGGTCAGCTTCTCGTCGAAGTCGTCGACGCCGAGCGCCTGTGCCACTTCGTCGGCCAGGCCGACCGAGCCGGCCGTGAACTCGTGCCGCCGGCCGGCGATGGTCAGCTCGACCACCGAGGTGAACGGCGCGCTGAAATCGAGTGGGCCGCTGAGCCGGAACCGCCGGCCGTCCATGGCGCGGTGTGCGACAGATGCCGCCGCGGCTACCATCCCCACCACCTCCCCCCGTGGGTACGGCATGTGGTGGCCTCACATCATCCGCGCCACAACTATCTCTGACAAGCCCAATGTGCCTGCTCGTGTCACCGCACCCCGGCAATCATTCATGCCGGCTCTCACTGGCTGTCGTCATGTGCTCATCAATTCCACGCGGGATCCGGCAGGGACCCCTTCCAACAGCGTCCATCGATTTTTGCGCGTTACGCGGCCACGTCCGGTCCGACCCCGGGTGAACAACCGCGCCGGCAGCCTGGATCCGACCCGGCACCCGCGAGAAACATGTGCAGTCATCGATCGGCCGACCCGGCCGTCCAGCCCTCCCCGGGAGGAACGCGTGGAACTCACTCGACGTGGCGTGATGTCCGCCGTCACCGTCGCCCTGCTCACCGGCGCCGTCGCCGCGGCACCGGCGCACGCCGCCCCGGCACCCCTGTCCGCCGACCGGGCCGCCACCCTCACGGCCGCGCTCGGCGCCGACCGCACCGCCGGCTCCTACGTCGACGCCTCCGGGCGTACCGTCGTCGCCGTGACCGACGCGCGGGCCGCCGCCACGGTCCGGGCCGCCGGCGGGCAGGCCCGCCTGGTCACCCGCAGCACCGCCGCGCTGGAGCGCGCGCAGTCCCGGGTGGACCTCGGCGTCACCGGCACCGCGACGTACGTCGACCCGGTGACCAACCAGGTCGTGGTCGGCGTGGACAGCACGGTCAGCGCCGCCGACCGGGCCCGCATCGGGGCCGCCGTGGCCGCCTCCGGCGGCAGCGCGCGCACGACCGACCTGGCCGGGACGCTGAGCATGCGGATCTCCGGCGGCGACGCCATCTACGGCGGCGGCTACCGCTGCTCGCTCGGCTTCAACGTGCGCAGCGGCAGCACCTACTACTTCCTCACCGCCGGGCACTGCACCAACCTGTCGGCGAGCTGGTACGCCAACTCGGCGCTGAGCACCAAGCTCGGCGACCGGACCGGAAGCAGCTTCCCCGGCAACGACTACGGCATCGTCCGCTACACCAACACCTCGATCGCCATCGACGGCTCCGTCGGCTCGCAGGACATCACCGCCGCCGGTGACGCGTACGTCGGCCAGTCGGTGACCCGCCGCGGCAGCACCACCGGCACCCACAGCGGCACGGTGACCGGCCTCAACGCCACCGTCCGGTACGCCGAGGGCACCGTGCGCGGCATGATCGCCACCAACGTCTGCGCCGAGCCGGGCGACAGCGGCGGTCCGCTCTACGCCGGCAGCACGGCGCTCGGCCTGACCTCCGGCGGGAGTGGCAACTGCCGCACCGGCGGCCAGACCTTCTTCCAGCCGGTCAAGGAGGCCCTGAGCAAGTACGGCGTCGCCGTCTTCTGACCCCGGCCCAGGTGGCTCCCCGGTGTGCACACCGGGGAGCCACCTCACGTGGCGGACCGGCGTCGCCTGCGGCGTCGGCTGCGGGCCCGGTTGCCCAGCTGCGGCGGGCCGGCCGCGCCGCGCCGCTGCCGTTCCAGACGCCGGCGGGCCCGCTTCGACAGGTTCTCCTCCGGGTCGTCGGGACGGAACACCCCCCAGACGACCCACCCGGCCATACCCAGGAACGCGAGGCCGCCGCCGCCGGCGGTGAGCGGCACCAGGCTCGGGATCCAGGCATCGTCGGAGTTCTGGTCGACGACTCGCGCCGGGACCGGGCCGACCGGGCGTTCCTCCAGGTACGGCTCAATCGTCACCTCGGCGATGCGGAACTCTCCGCCGTCGGCCACGAACTCCCCGGTGCAGGTCCACCCCTCGTTCTTTCCTTCGAACGGGACACACCGGGTGACCCGCACCTGGCCGGGCGACCCGGCGTATTCGGCGAGGGTGGCGCCCACCCCCTGCACGAGCAGCAGTAGGCCGAGCACTCCGAGGAATCCGGCGAACCCGCCGACGATGAGGAACAGCTGCCAATCGAAGCCACCGCGTCGCCGTTGTGCTGGTGTTTCCGCCAGGTCACGCCCCATGCCCGGGGATGGTACGAGTGCCGGTCTACGGTCGGCGTTCTCGTGGCGTACCGGCGGGGTGGCCGCGCCCGGCGCTAATCTCGCCGTGGGGGTGAGGCCGGGTGGTGCAGGTGGCGGTCTGCGGCCCGGCGTCGGCGACGCCGGCCGAGCTGGCCCACGCCCGCCGGGTGGGGGAGCTGCTCGCCGCGTGCGGCGCGACCGTCCTCTGCGGAGGTGGCGGCGGGGTGATGGCCGCGGTCGCCGCCGGCGCCCGGGCCCACCACGGCCTGGTCATCGCGGTACGCCCCGACGACGGCACCGCCCCCGGCCCGGTCGCCGACGCGTCGGCGACGCTGCTGACCAACCTGGGACAGGCCCGCAACGCCGTCCTGGTGTGGAGCGCCGACGCGGTGATCGCGGTGGGCGGCTCCTGGGGCACCCTCAGCGAGGTGGCGCTGGCGATGCGCCGGAGCGGGGTGCCGGTGGTGGTGCTCGGCGGCTGGCGGGTGGTGGACGCCACCGGGGCGCCGGTGTCCGGCCCACGCCACGTCGACACGCCGGAGGAGGCGGTCGGTGTGGCGCTGGCGGACCGGCCCGGCGACGGCGAGTCCGGTCCGGCGCGTCGGGCGTAGCCTCCTCCCATGATCAGGTGTTGTCGGTCGGCGATTCCCCGGCGGCCGTGTCGGTGAGGCGGTGGGCCCGTGGCGCGTGGCCGGTCGCGCTCTGGACCGTCGTCATGGTCGGGCTCTGCGCGGTCGGACTCGGCCCGTCGTTCTCGGGGGCGAGCTGCGCCGAGCGGGAGGCGGCGGTCGCCGCGCCGCTACACACCGACGTCGCGCCGGTCGCCCGGGAGGTGGCACCGCTCGGCGCGATCCTGGAGGTGCACTGGGTGCAGCGGGTCGACGGCGGCCTCTGCGACCTCAGCCCGGGTGCCCTGCGACTGGCCCGCGAGGGTGTCGCCCGGGTCGCCGACGTGGCCGCGTTGACACGACTGACGGCACCGGACGCCGGGGATCCCGTCGCGCCCGACGCGCGGCTGTCGCCGTGGCTGCCGTCCCGCCCCGACTGGTGGTGGGGGCCGGCGCTGGACGCGCGCTTCGACGCGGGGGCGGACGACGCGTCGGCCTGGTACTGGCTGGATCGGGCCAGCGGTGTCGTCTACTTCCGCTCCGACGTGGACCACGACCCCGGCGCCTGACGTCGACGGGTCGTGCCGTCGTCGGCACCGCCCCGGCCCGAGACCCGTCCCGTGCCACCGTTCACGGGGCTGTGGAGGGTCAGCCGTGCGGGCGGACCCAGGACAGGAAACGGTCGGTCAGGTGGGGGCGATTGCCGCTGTCGAGCTGGGCGATGTCGTCCTCGGCCTCGTCCTTCAGCTCCGACAGGTGGTGCCGCAGCCCGTGCCGGTTGTCCGCGTACGCGTCGAGCAGGTCGAGCTTCGCCGAGGCGCACGGCCAGGGATGGGCGTCGACGCGACACAGCCACATCGGCCGCAGGGGAACGTGCCGGGTCGCCTGCTCGATCATGCGATCACCGTGACCCGGTCGACCCGCACGGAGGCGTACCGCTCGCGGGGGTCCACCGACCCGTCCGACCGTACGTCGTGCCCACGCAACTCGGCCCAGCGCTCGCCGCCGTGCGTGGCCTGGCCGATCACCTCCTCGACGCGCATGCGCAACGGGCCCGCACCGAAGGCGTAGTCGGCCTCCGGGACCGTGATGGTGGCTCCAGGCCTCATGGCCGGTCCCAGGACAGCAGCGAGCGGTGCCCCGGGTGTTGCGTTCACCCGGCCGGGCCCTCGGAACGGCGGGACGAGTGGACCGATCGGACCCGGTACGCGTGGCGGTGGCGGTGCTGATGGCCGGCTCGGCTTCTGCTCGGGCTGCGGCTTGTCCTTGGGCACGGTTCTCCCCTGTCTGTCGGCGTTGGAGATGGGGCCACCCCGCCCTCGCCGGGGCGGCCCCGCCACGGACGCGACCGCCGGGTTTCGTCTCCTCCACCGGCCGCGCCGTCCTGGCTTCCACCCTGGACGGCCGCCCCATACGCTCGAAACAGTGACCGCAGGATCGCGGAGCGTGGCGGTCAGTTGGAGGCGGGTGAGGAACCCCGTGGGAGACAGTGGAAGGGCGTGGAAGCCGTGGGAATCTCGCCGTCGGAGTACCTTCTGCGCGAGCTGCGGCGACGGCGGACGGCTGCGGGGCTGACTCAAGCCCAGCTGGGCGAGCGCGTCTTCTGCTCCGACTCCCAGGTGAGCGCGATCGAAACCGGTACGAAGCCGCCCACTCGGCCCTACCTGACAGCGGTCGACGACGCGCTGGGCGCGGACGGCTACTTCGCGACCCTCTGGGATGAGTTGGTCACGGGCGACGCCGCGCCGATCTGGCTACGCGAGTGGATCGAGATCGAGCGCGAGGCGACCGCGTTGCGCTGGTACGAGCACGCTTTCGTGCCCGGCCTCCTGCAGACCGAGGGGTATGCCCGTGCAACGTTCCGGGCGGCACGGGTGCCCACCTCGGAACTCGACCAGCGGGTCGCGGCGCGCATGGAGCGGCAAGCCGTCCTCGCCCGCGAACCCGCCCCGCAGCTGTTCGTGGTCCTGGACGAGATGGTCGTCCGACGGGCATGCGGCGGCGCGGACGTGATGGCCGAGCAGTTGCAGCACCTCATCGCATGCGCCGAACAGCCGCATATCCAGTTGCACATCGTCCCGACGTCGGCTGGCATGTACTCGGGCCTGGCCGGGGCGTTCATCATCGCCGACCTGCCGGACGGGTCTCGGGCCGGCTACGTCGACAACCAGCTTGCGGCGCAGATCGTGGGACAGGCCGAGGAGGTTGCTAGCCTTGGGCTGTCCTGGGACGCGGTCCGGGGCGAGGCCCTCCCGCTCGGCCTGACTCTCGACGTTCTCACGGAAGCGGCAAAGACATGGACATGACCGGTGCCAATTGGCGGAAGTCATCCCGCTCTTCCACCAACGGCGGCGCGTGTGTCGAGGTCGCCGACAACGTGCCCGGCGTCGTCGGGGTGCGGGATTCCAAGGACCCGGCCGGTCCGGCGCTGACCTTCTCGCCGGCCGCCTGGCGGGCGTTCGTCGCCCGGGTGGCCGAGCGGGCCTGACCGACCCCGAGCACGAGAGCGCCGGATCGGGAGATCCATTGGTAGGTTGCCCGCCATGACTGAGCTCGGACCCGTCGCTTGGCCACCTGCCCCGATCAGGACCGAGCGGCTCGTGCTCCGTGAGCCCGAGGCCCGGGACCGTGCGGCGTTCATCGAGTTGCTCGCCTCACCGGAGGTGCATACCTACCTCGGTGGCCCTCGACCGCGTGATGAGCTCGAGCACGGGGTGCCCGAGATATCCGAAGGGCGGCCTGGCCTTTTCGTGATCGATCTCGACGGAGCGATGATCGGCATGGTCAAGCTCGATCGGCACGACGCGGAGAGTCCGGGGCACGTCCGTCCGGATGTCGGGGAGGCCGAGCTCGGCTACCTGTTCCTGCCGGAGGCGTGGGGATGCGGGTACGGCGCCGAGGCGTGCGCAGCGGCACTCGACTGGTTCGCCGACGCGCTTCCCGGCGAGCGGGTGGTGCTGCGCACCCAGACCGCCAACGAGCGCTCGATGCGCCTCGCGGCAAAGCTGGGGTTCACCGAGGTGGAGCGGTACGAGGGCTACGGCGCCGAGCAGTGGTTCGGCGTGTGGTCCTCGGTCACGCCGTCCGGTTGAGCTCGTGCTCGACAGCGCAGCGGATCCACGAGGCCACCGATCGGTCGTCGGCCTCAATCGCGCCATGTGCGTACACCCCGATCGTTGCTGCCCGTCGCGATGGGCCACGTGGCTTGGACAGCACGGGCGTGGCTGATCATTGAGCGGTGATGAACCCTGCCGTGCTGCCGGCCGACCCCGGTGCGTTCTCGTTGGCCGTTCCGCCGCTGTTTGCCGCGCTGGCTCCGGCGCGGAGCATCCTCATCGCCGGAGCGGGCGGGGGGTTCGACGTGTACGCCGGCCTGCCCTTGGCGTTCGCCCTGTGGCGCGGCGGCGCACAGGTGCACCTGGCCAGCCTGTCCTTCTCCCAGCTCGAGTTGATCGACCGGGACGCGTGGGTAGCGAAGGACGTCGCGGCGGTGCAACCGGACACCACCAGCCCGGACTGGTACTTCCCCGAACGGACGCTCGCCCGGTGGCTGGCGGCTCAGGAGCTGCCGTCAACCGTGTACGCCTTTCCGCCGCTCGGTGTCCAGCCGTTACGGGCGGCGTACCGGCACCTGGTCGAACACCTCGACATCGATGCGGTGGTGCTGGTCGATGGTGGCACCGATGTCCTGCTGCGCGGCGACGAAAGCGATCTCGGCACCCCGGTGGAGGACATCACCAGCCTGGCCGCCGTGGCCGCGCTGGACGTACCGGTCAAGCTGGTGACCAGTCTCGGCTTCGGCATCGACGCCTACGACGGCGTCAACCACGTCCAGGTGCTGGAGAACCTCGCCGCGCTCGACCGCGACGGCGGCTACCTCGGTGCCCTGTCCATCCCCGGATCGAGCCGGGAGGCGGCGCTGTACCGCGATGCTGTCGCCGACGCTCAGGCCGCCACCCCGGACCGGCCGAGCATCGTCCAAGGACAGATCGCCGCCGCCACCAGCGGCGCGTTCGGAGACGTCCGGTTCACCCGGCGCACCGACGGCGGCGACCTGTTCATCAACCCGCTGATGGCGATCTACTTCACCGTCGACCTCGACAAACTCGCCGCCCGATGCCTGTACCTCGACCGCATCGAGAACACCATCGGCAGGCGACAGGTCATCACGCGCATCCAAGCGTTCCGCGACGAACTCCTCAGCGCACGCGTCCCCCGCGCGTTTCCCCACTGAACGCCCGCACGGCGGGGCCGGTCTCCGGGCGGCGCGTGCGGACACCGCCGTCTGACGTGGCGGTCTCGGCCCCCGCGGTCAATCGTCGATCGCGCGCCGCGGGACGGCGACCCTCGTGATGGCGAACTGCACCAGTCGACTCGCGAAGGTGCCACGTTCGCGGCCACTCAGTCGAGACAGAACTCGTTGCCCTCGACGTCCTGCATCACGAGGCACGACTCGTTGTCGCCATCGGCAGGCAGTAGCCGCACGCGTACCGCGCCGAGCGGGACCAGTCGTGCGCATTCGGCCTCAAGTGCGGCCAGGCGCTCTTCACCCACGAGCCCGGTGCCGACCCGCACGTCAAGATGCAGCCGATTCTTGACGACCTTGCCTTCGGGAACGCGCTGGAAGAACAGCCGCGGGCCCACACCTGAGGGATCAATGCATGCGAACGCTGAACCCTGATGCTCAGGCGGCAGCGCGCGATCGAAATCGTCCCAAGTAGCAAACCCCTCCGGTGGCGGCGGTACGACGTACCCCAACACCTCGCACCAGAAACGAGCGACGCGCTCAGGTTCTGCGCAGTCGAAGGTGACTTGGATCTGCTTGACCGACGCCATCGGTCCACCCTAGAGGCGGGGTCCTTCGTCGTCTCCACGGGCCCCGCCCCTGGCTGGGTTGTGGCGCATGTGGCCGACTCTTGAAGCTGAGTGGGACCTTGAGCCGTGGGATGACGATCCTGACGGTCAAGGCAGAATCTCGACGTACCCGTCGCTTCCGTGCACGCGGATCCGCTGCCCATCGGCAATCAGCCGGGTGGCATCTACCACACCGACGACAGCCGGCAGGCCGTACTCCCGTGCGATCACTGCGCCGTGTGTCATCAATCCTCCGACCTCCGTCACCAGGCCTGTGATGGCGACGAAGAGAGGCGTCCAGCTCGGGTCCGTGTGGGCCGTGACGAGGATGTCACCCGGTTCGAGATCAGCCTGGGCCATGTCCAGGATGACGCGGGCGCGCCCTTCGATGGTCCCGGCGGAGACCGGTAGGCCGATCAGGGCGCCGGTCGGCACGTCGTCGCGTCGGTACGCCCCGGCGATGGCCTCGCCATCCGATGTCAGCACCCGGGGCGGCGTGAGCGCGTGGTACGACCGGAACGCGTCCTTGCGCTGCTGGATGAGCTGGTCATCCACCTGGTTCGAGCGCACGACGTCGTGGAGCTCCTGGAACGTGAGGTAGAAGATGTCCTCCTTCTCAGCGAGCACGTTGGCCTGCACGAGGCGCTCGGCCTCTTCCAGCAGGGCCTGCTTGTAGACGAAGTAGCGGCTGACGATGCCGTACTTCGGGTACTCCCGGTAGCCGATGAAGGTCCGGACCCGGTCGATCATCCGCTTGGCCTCGTCGGCTTTCTGCTCCCCGTCCGGCAGGGCCCGCAGGCGTTCCAGCAGGTCCTCTTGCTTCTTCTGCGCCTCCTGTCGCCCTTGCTCGAAGCGCCGCTCGGCGGCGCCCGGCTCGAAGAGCTTGATGTTGTCGAGGATCAGGGGCACGAGCGTGGTGGGGCGTTCGCTCCAGCGCGGCCTCGTGATGTCGATCTCGCCGGCGCAGCGCATGCCGTACCGGTCGAGGTAGGCCTCGATGGCGTCGCGCGCTTCGGTCCCGCCCGCGAGCTTCGGCAGCTCGTCCAGGAAGCCGTCGTCCTCGACGCCCTGCAGGAACGTCACCACCTCCGGGTGCGGCCGGATCACGTCAGCGACGTCGAGCAGCGCCAGTCCCATCTCTGACGTGACGTTGCCGGGGGCGGACAGCGTGAGCGTGTCGGCCGCGTTCTTCTCGCCCAGCCATTCCTGCAGCTGGTCGTTGAGCCACCAGGTGGCCTCCATCCCCGCCATGATCGCCTGCATGCTCAATGGATCACTGAGGACTCGCTTGTGCTCCTGGAAGGCCTCCAGCAGGAAGTCGAACAGCGCCGGTCCGGTCAACGTCGCGATGTCGCGCCGCAGGGCGGCGATGGAGGCCTGGCTGCGCTCGATCAGCTCGGTGACGATGGCCGGATCGGTCTCGATCGGGGCGGACGCGCCGCTGGCCGGCGGCCCGCCGGGACCAGCCTCCGGGAGCGTCGGGACGAAGTCGCCGCGGTCGAGGACGGTCTCCAGCGCGTCCCTGATCAGCGGATCGCCCCTCCCCACCACCTCCAGGATGCCGGCGCGGCTCGCGGGCGAGGCCAGGCGCCGGGTGACGTCGACGAACAGCCTCCCGCCGGCCTCGTGCATCGGCGCCATGGCCGTCAGCTGCCACACGGAGACGCCCAGTGGCTTCATGGGGTCGGTCATCATCTGCTGATGACCGACGGAGACGTAGACGTGGTTCTCCCGGTCGCGGGCTGCGGGGATGGGGAACAGCGTGGTGATTGGCCGGCTCTGCACGATCTGGAAGTCATCGTCGACCAGGCACCATTCGATGTCCTGCGGGCGGCCGAAATGCGCTTCGATCCGCCGCCCGAGCTGCACGAGCCGCACGACCTGCGCATCCGTCAGCGCCGGCTGCTCCTGCCGCTGCGGGTCGATCGCCACTTCCTGCGTCCCGCCAGCCGGCAGGGGGTGAACGGCACGCTGTTTGGCGGCGACCGCCTCGGCGACGACCTCGCCGTCGCGCACCTTGAAGACGTCCGGGTTCACCAGGCCGGAAACCAGGGCCTCGCCGAGGCCGAAGCTGGCGTCCACGGTGGCGACCTTCCGGTTGCCCGTGACGGGGTCGGCCGTGAACAGGATGCCGGCCGCATCCGGGAAGACCATCTGCTGCACGACCACGGCCATGTGGACCGTACGGTGGTCGATGCCGTTGTGCAGGCGGTAGGTCACGGCCCGCTCGGTGAACAGCGACGCCCAGCACCGGCTGACGTGCTGGAGGATCGCCGCCGGCCCCACGACGTTCAGGTACGTGTCCTGCTGGCCGGCGAAGGATGCCGTCGGCAGGTCCTCTGCCGTCGCGCTGGATCGCACGGCGTAGGCGCCTTGCTCGCCGAGCTGGGCGAGCGCGCGGGTGATCGCCGCCGCCAGATCGCCCGGGATGGCAATCCCTTCGATGGTCCGGCGGATCTCCGCGCCGAGCGTGCGGATCGCCTCCCGGTCATCCGGGTTCAGGCGCGACAGCTGATCGAGCCGATCGTCGATCGACGGCGCTTCCGCCATGATCCGCCGGAAGGCGGCCGTCGTCACGCAAAACCCAGCCGGCACGCGGAGGCCTTCGATCCGCGACAGCCCGCCCAGGTGCGCGGCCTTGCCGCCAACGACCGCGACCTGCGTCTCGTCAACCTCTTGAAGATCCAACACGTACTGCTCGATCATTGCGATACCTCCGAGGCGGCCGTGCTCCCTTGCACTGCACTGGCCGATCGAATCACCGGCGCCTCGGGCGGCGCGCACCCCCGCACCTCCGCGTCAAGCGCCCGCAACTGCACCGCCAATCTCATCAGCGGTTCGAGGTGGCCGCGTCCCCCGTACATCGACAACACACCCACGTCGTGTCCCCCATGTCCTCGTCGGTGTCCGGCCGCCGATTCTGCGGCAAGTCCCGGGTCTTGCCGCAAGCCCCCCTGTGCGCTATACGTTAGAAGTGGCGAGGAGTGAGATCTCCTTGCCTTTTGTTTTGTCGTCCGCCGCGGGCTGAGATCCTTCGACCGCCTGGAGCGTGCCGGGTACCTCCGGCGGGTGCCGGACCCCCACGACCGCCGCAGCGCCCTGGCACTCTCCGACGCCGGTGGCCACGGCCGCGTCGCGCGGGTGGGCTTGGCCAGCGCGATCGTCGGTCAGCTCATCATCGCCGCGGCCGAGGTGATCTGGCCGAGCAACCGGGACCTCGGCGACGTGCTGTTCAGCGTCTCCCCGATCCTGACCGGGGCCGGCCTGGTCACCGCCGGCGTGGCCATCATCCGCGCGGGAGTCTGGGCCCGGCCGTCCCAGTTCCTGCCGCTCACGCTCGGCCTGTACACCATCCTCGTGCTGATCCCGGTGATCACAACGTGCAGAAGCCCCGCGATCCGCCGGGGTGGGGCCGACTGCGGATGCGGCGGCGAACAGGAGAAAATGGACGAATGAGGGAGCGGACCGGCCTGACCCAGGTGGAGTACTTCGTACTGCACGAGTGCGACGGCGACGCGCCCCTGCCCGAGATCGCCGACGCCTGGTTCGACAACGGGGCGAGGTCCCCGACGGTCGAGGAGACCGTGCCGGCGCTCGCCGGGGCGCTGGTGAGCCTGACCGCCGACGGTCTGGTGGAGGTGCGGCGGTTCGCCAGCTGGCCGGCACCCTGGAGCGACGGTGCGCGGGTCGAGGGTGAGCACCTGCGCGCCGAGGTGGGCGGCGTCGACCCCTGGCTGCCCGGCCCCGCCCGGATCGGTCTGCTGGTCGCCCGCGTCACCGAGGAGGGCGGGGCGTACCTCTGACTCCCGGCCCGGGGGTGTCGCGGCGCGGTGGCAGACTGGCCCGGTGGACGAGAATGCCGACGGGCAGTGGTACGCGGTCCGCTGCGTGTTCCACAACGCCGCCGGGGAGCCGATCGTCTACGAGGAACGCATCACGATCTGGCGGGCGGGCAGCTTCGACGAGGCGATCGCGCTGGCCGAGGCGGAGGCCGTCGAGTACACCGACGGCGCCTCCTTCACCTACTCCGGGCTCGCTCAGGCGTTCCACCTGTTCGACGAGCCGGGCCACGGCGCGGAGGTGTACTCGCTGATGCGGGACAGCGACCTGCCGCCCGGCGAGTACCTGACCCGGTTCTTCGACACCGGCGACGAGCGCCAGGGCGCGGTGGGCTGACTCAGCCCACCGCTGCCCGGAGCAGGGCGATGTCGTGCTGGTCGACGGCGCGCGGCGGGTAGCCCTCCCGGAAGCGCAGCTGCTGGGCCACCGACAGGCAGCGCACCGGCCGCCCGTCGATGGCGCCCTCGGCGAAGCCGTCCGCGGCGTAGCCGAAGCTGGCGCCGTCCAGCCCCTCCTGGACCCCGCTGCCGTCCGGCCGGAACGCCACCGGGTGCAGGTCGACCCGCCGGCCGTCCGGCGCGGTCAGCTCGGCGCGGACCGGCAGCCAGTCGACGGTCACGGCGAAGCCGAGCCGGTCCAGCAGGGCGAGGACCTCCGCCTGCTGGGCCGCGTCGACGGCGAGGTCGAGATCGCCGTGCGGCCGGGTCTGCCGGCCGACCACCGCGTCGACCGCCCAGCCGCCGGCCACCCAGGCCCGCAGCCCGTGCGCGGCGAACTCGGTCAGCAGGGCGGTCACCTCGTCTGCGTCCACCCGGCCAGCCTGCCAGCGGGTATCGACGCGCCCTGGCAGGGGGCGTCCGCGGCGGACCGGCCGCAGGTGGCGAGGCTGCACCACCGCCGCAGGCCGCTCTCGTCGAGGAACAGCCACCCGCACCGCTCGTCCGGGCACGCCCGCACGGTGAGCCGGCGCGGGTCGGCCAGCAGTTCGGCGGCGCTCCAGGCGACCGCGTGCACGGGCAGCCGCAGACCGGCGGTCAGGTCCGGCCACCACCGGCCGCGACCGTCGGCGTCGCGCCGGAAGACCAGTGTCTTCGCGGCCTCCTCGGCGTACCGGGCGACGGCGTCGAAGGCGCGCCGGTCCTCGGGGTCGGTCAGGCAGGCGTACAGCCGGGCGCGCAGCGCGCGGGCCTCGTCGAGGGCGGCGTTCGCCCCGACCGGATTCCGGCGGGCGAGGTCGAGCAGGCGGCCCACGGTCACCTCGTCGGCCAGCCCCACGTGGCCGGTCCAGACCGCCAGGGTGCGGTAGCCGCGCAGCCACTCCGCGCCCGGCATCGGCGGCTGGTGGCCCCAGCCGGCGAAGGTGTTGCAGAACTCCAGCGCCGGATGGCCGCCGACGCTCCACGGCAGGGACTCGCCGCGGACCCGCACCTCGTACACCGGTCGGCCGGTCCGCTCCAGGCGGTGGTCGGCGCGCAGGATCCGCCGGTGCACCTCCCGCAGCCGGTCGCCCGGCTCGACCCCCAGGTCGTCCACCAGCGTCCGGCGGGTGCGCCGGTACAGCCGCAGCGCGTCGGCCTGCCGGTCGCCCCGGTACAGCGCGGTCATCAGGGTGGCGACCAGGTGCTCCCGGGTCGGGTGCCGGCCGACCACCGGGGTCAGCTCGGTCACCACGCGGGCGTGCTGGCCCAGCGCGAGCCGCGCCTCGGCGCGCAGCTCGACGCCGGTGAGCCGGCGCTCCTCCAGCGGCCCGTCCAGCCGTTCCCGCAGCACGTCGTCGGCCGTGCCGGCGAGCAGGGGGCCCCGCCGCAGCGCCAGCGCCCGGTCCAGCAGCCGGACCCGCTCGGCGGGGTCGGTGGTGGCGGCCGCCCGGTCCACCAGTTGGACGAACTCCACCGCGTCCACCCGGTGCCCGTCCGGCTCCACCAGGTAGCCGTCGCCCCGGGTGGTGATCCGGACCTGGTACGGGGCCAGCGACGCCCGCAACCGCCCGATGTAGGTGTGCACGGCGCCCCGGGCCGAGGCCGGTGGGTCGCCGTTCCACAGCAGGTCGATGAGCCGGTCCGTGCCGACCCGGTGGCCGACGTCGAGCAGCAGCACCGCGAGGACGCACCGCTCCTGCCGCCGACAGCCCAACTCGACCGGCTCCCCGTCCCGCCGCGCCTCGAACGCCCCGAGCAGAAGAAACTCCATACCCGTCCTGACCCCCTGACCCCCCACCCCGGTTGTCACCGCGAGGGAGCGGGATGGTCAGGCAGTGGTGAGGGGAGGGGGTGAGGGTGGGGGCGTTCTGACACCGATGGAGGAGCAGAGATGCGTAGGAGAACGAGCGTCGCCGCCGTGGCCGCCATGGTCGCGGTCGTCGCGGCCGGGGCGAGCCCGGCGTCCGCGGAGACCACCGGGGGTACGCGCGGCTGGGTGCCCGCCCCGCAGGGAGCCTTCGACCAGCCGGCCGGGGCCCGGTGCGACTTCGCCATCCACAGTGAGCCGGTGCGCGACGAGGTCCGCAAGCTGGTGCTGGACACCAACCCAGACGGCTCGCCCCGCCGCGAGCTGTACGCGGGGGACCTGATCGTCGAGGTGACCAACACCGACAGCGGGGCGAGCACCCAGGTGGACGCCAGCGGCACTGCCATGATCGAGTACCACCCGGACGGGTCGCAGACCTGGTACGCCAACGGCCCGGCGCTCTTCGGCTTCCGGCAGGACGGCGGCACGCTGCCGCGCGGCTACTGGCTCGTCGACGGGGTGTACCGCATCGAGTTCAGCCCGACGTTCTACAAGACCCTCACGATGGTCCACGGCACGACGCACAACGTCTGCGACGACCTGGACTGACTCCCGCCTCCGGCCGCGGCCCCGGGCGGCGTGGGGCGGCGGGGTGACCCGCCGCCCCACCGTCCATCCTGGGGAGGAAAGCACCACCGTGGACGTCGACGAGATCCTGACCGGCCTCTACTGCGAGCAGGGTCGGCAGAACCCCTACCCGTGGTACGCGGCCCTGCACGGGCACGGACCGATCAGCACCGTGCCGGCCCGCGCCGAACACCGCACGATCACCGCGGTCGCCGCCGGGTACGCGGTCCGGCGCGACGAGAACGTGCTGCTGATGATCGCCGGCGCCAACCGCGACCCGGCCCGCTTCCCCGACCCCGACCGGTTCGACCCGCGCCGCAACGGGCCGCCCTCGCTCGCCTTCGGCGTCGGCCCGCACTTCTGCCTCGGCGCCGCGGTGTCCCGTTTGGAGGGGCGGCTCGCCCTGCCCCGGCTGCTGGCCCGCTTCCCGCGGCTGACGGTCACCCGGACGCTGACCTACAGTGGGAGCCTCTTCTTGCGTGGCATCGACAAGCTCTTCGTCTCGACCGGCGGATAGGAGACACGGCATGCCGCTCGACCCCCAGGTGGTGGCGTACCGGTCCGTGCGGGCCGCGGCCGACACGCCGCCGCTCTACACCCAGACCCTCGCCGAGGCCCGCGCCGCCGACCCCACCGCGATCCGCGCCGGCGGCGGCGACGTCGAGCCGGTCAACGAGGTACGCGACACGCACCTTCCCGGCCCCGCCGGCGACCTTCCGGTACGGGTGTACCGGCCGGCCGGCGACGGCCCGCTGCCCACCCTGCTGTACTTCTTCGGCGGCGGCGACAGCGCCGGCGGCAACCTGGCGGCGGTGACCCTGCTGGCCCGCGCCACCGGCCCCCGGCTCGCCGGGCAGCTGCTGGTCTATCCGAACACCGACCAGCGGGCCGACCGCGCGCCCTCCGGCGACGAGGACCCGCTGCTGTTCAACCGGCACTCCGTCGACTGGTACCGGCGGCACTACCTGCCCGACCCGGCCGACGCGGCCGACCCGCTCGCCTCCCCGCTGCTCGCCGCCGACCTCGCCGGCCTCCCACCGGCGCTGGTCGTCACCGCCGAGTACGACCCGCTGCGCGCGGAGGGGGAGCGGTACGCCGAGCGGCTGCGCGAGGCGGGCGTGCCGGTCACGCTCAGCCGGTATCCCGGGATGGTCCACGGGTTCTTCGCGATGCCCGGCGTCTTCGACGCCCGCCGGCGGGCGCAGGACCAGGCCGCCGCGTTTCTCCGGGACCGCTTCGCGCCGGCGGGATCGCCGACCGACGGCGCCCGGCCGGCCGGCGCGCGTGCCGTGGCGGGAACGGGTGGGCCGGCCGATGGCTGACCCGGTGCGCTCCGACCTGCCTGCCCCCCGGCCCGCCCCGACGGGACTCACCGACGACCGGCCGCCGGTCTGCCTCGGGGACTTCGCCGAGCTGGCCCGGGCGGCGGTGCCGCCGGGTGTCTGGGACTACGTCGACGGCGGCAGCGGCGCCGAGACGACCCTCGCCGCCAACCGGGCCGCCCTCGACCGGGTGGCCGTGCTGCCCCGGATGCTCACCGGGGTGGACGATCCCCGCACGGCGGCGACGCTGCTGGGCCGGGAGCAGGCGATGCCGGTGGCGGTGGCGCCGATGGCGTACCAGCGACTGCTGCACCCCGACGGCGAGTCGGCGCTGGCGGCGGCCGCCGGCGCGGCCGGGGTGCCCTACGCGCTCAGCACGCTGAGCAGCACCAGCATCGAGGAGGTGATCGCCGCCGGCGACGGACCGGTCTGGTTCCAGCTCTACTGGCTGCGCGACCGGGGGCTGGTCGCCGACCTGCTGGACCGGGCGCACACCGCCGGCTGCGCCGCGCTGATGGTGACCGTCGACGTGCCGGTGCTCGGCCGGCGGCGGCGCGACGTGCGCAACGGCTTCGCGCTGCCGCCGGACGTCACCGCGGCGAACCTGCCCGGCGGGCGGGACGACCTCGCCCACACCGGCACGCCCGGGGTGTCGGCGATCGCCGCGCACACCGGCGCGGTCTTCGCCCCCGCGCTGACCTGGGCCGACCTCGACTGGCTGCGGGACCGTACCCCGCTGCCCCTGCTGGTCAAGGGCATCCTCGACCCGCGCGACGCGGTGCGGGCGGTGCAGGTCGGCGCGGACGCCGTGGTGGTCTCGAACCACGGCGGCCGGCAGCTCGACGGCGCCCCCGCCACCGCCACCGTGCTGCCCGAGGTGGTCGCCGCCGTCGACGGCCGCGCCGAGGTGCTGCTGGACAGCGGCATCCGCAGCGGCACCGACGTGCTGCGCGCGCTCGCCCTCGGCGCGACCGGGGTGCTGCTGGGCCGGCCGATGCTCTGGGCCCTGGCGGCCGGCGGGCGGGCCGGCGCGGAGACCGCGCTGGCGCTGCTCGCCACCGAACTGCGCGACGCGCTCACCCTCGCCGGCTGCGCCGATCCGGCGGCGGCCCGCGACCTGCGTACCCTGACCGGAGGTTGAGCCGTGGACGAACCAGTGGAGCTGGCGCTCGCCCGTTGCACCCGGTGGTTCCGCCGGCCCCGACGGGACGCTGGTCAGCCCCGGTGCGGCCCCGTGATCTCGCCCGAACCGCGCGGGATCAGCCGGCTCGCCACCAGGTGGGTCGTCGGCCGCCACTGCTCCCCGTCGAGCCGCCGGAAGATCAGCGACGCGGCCACGCGCCCCATCTCCGACGGGTCCTGCGCGACGACCGTGACCGCCGGCTGGAGAAGATCGGCGAGCGGGAAGTCGTCGAAGCCGACGAGGGCGACCTCGTGCTGCCGACCAAGCTGCTGCAGCGCCCGGATCGCCCCGACGGTGACCAGGTTCTGCGCGGTGAAGAGAGCGGTGGGCGGTGACCCGGCCGACAGCAGCCTGCGCACCGCCTCCTCGGACGCGCGCTCGGTGTGCAGGTCGTGCACGATGGCGGCGGTCGACGGTCGGATGCCGTGGTCGCTGAGCGCCTCCTTGAAGCCCTGGAACCGTTGGCGGGCCGTCGGGATGTTGCGCAGGTCGCCCAGGTAGGCGATGTCACGGTGCCCGTGCCGGACGAGATGGTGCACGGCCGCCGCCGCGCCGTCGTGGTTGTCGGTGAGGACGGCGTCCACCGGCAGACCGACCGGCGGTCGGTCGACGAACACCACCGGGGTTCCGGTGCTGACCTCGTTGGCGAGGTAACTCTGGTCGTCGCTGGCGGGCACGACGACCAGGGCGTCGGCCTGCCGCATGGTGAAGGCTCGGACGAGCTCCCGCTCCCGCTCCGGATTCTCGTCCACGCTGCCCGCGAAGATCAGCACACCCCGGTCCCGCGCGGCGTCCTCGATGGCCCGGTGCAGCGCCGCCGAGAAGGGGTTGGCCAGATCCTCCAGCACCGCGGCGATCGCGGCGCTGCGACCGCTGGAGCGCCGGAGGCTGCTGGCGGTGAAATTGGGTCGGTAGTCCAGTTGAGCGATCGCCCGCTGTACCGCGGCCGTCTTCGGCGCGGACACGCCCGCCTCGCCGTTCACGACCCGGGAGACGGTCTTCGGGCTGACACCGGCGAGCATCGCGACGTCCCGAAGGGTCGGGCGTGCCTTGGCGTTGCTCGCCGTTTCGGTGGCGGCGGTGGGCATGGGCGCTCCTACCGGGCAGGTGCGGAGGTGGTGATCGGGGACGACAGGCGCCACCCCCGACCGCCGATGATCGACCGCCAGGCTATCCCCACACCGACCGCAACGGCCGGACGGTGAGGGAACGCACCACGACGTCCCCACCCTCGCTGAAGAGGCGGGTCTGATCGCTGCCGGGCGCCGGGAAGATCAGGTCGGTGATCGTGGTCTCGCCGCCGCCGCCGAAGACCTCGACCGATGATCGATCCACGTAGATGCTCATCCGTACCCGGTTTCCGTCGACCGACAGCGGACCGGAGTGCACGCCCGGGAAGAGCGGGTGGACCTCGGCCTCGCCCGAGCGGGTCCGGTCCACGAAGAGGCGCCGCGCCCCGGTGTCGTACCCGATCAGCGTGCGTTCCTCGTCGCTGCCGCGTACCTGGATGCCGAAGCGATCGGCGTCGCGGAGTTCGAACTCGGCCTGGATCTCCAGCACGGTGCCGTCGGCGGCGGGGGGCAGGTCGAGCACCCCGGGCCGCACCGTGGCGTGGTGCAGCGTGAACGCCGGACCGTCGCCCCGGAGGCCGGCGGGCTGGGCCGCCGGACGCTGCACCAGCCGGACCCTGCCGGCGACGGTGGTCAGCGCGAACTCCCGGGGCAGCGCCATCGCGCCGCGCCAGGGTGAGGTCGGGGTGCTGCCGGCGTACTGCCAGTTGTTCATCCAGCCGACCACGATCCGCCTGCCACCGGGAACGTTGTCGTACGAGACGGCCGCGTAGAAGTCCTTGCCGTGGTCGACCCAGTCGAAGCGCTCCAGCTCGCTTTGCGCCGGCCGGTCGGCGAACGTGACCTGGTCGACGAGGAGGTGTCCCCAGCCACCGGAGTTGAAGTCGTTGATCTCCAGGTGGGCGCGCCGGCCGGCGAGGTCGCGTACGTCCCAGGCCACCCAGTCCAGGTGTTCGCTGTCCTTGCCGGTGGCGGTCCGGACCACCTGCCCGTCCACGACGAGGTTGACCGCGGTCTCCACCGACCGGGGCAGCACAGGTTCGTCGGTGGCGATCAGGTGGTCGACCAGCAGATGCCCCCACCCTCCGGTGTTCTCGTCGACGATCCGGAGTTGGGCGCTACGACCCCGGAATTCGCTCACGTCCCAACCGCGCCAGTTCATGAAGCCGGAGAAGTTGCCGGTGGCGCTGCGCACCACCCGCCCGTCCACCAGCAGCTCGACGACCGTACGGCCCGCGCCGTCGTCCACGTGGCCGCCGGCGCCGACGAGCAGGCTCAGGTGGTTCCGGTCGATGGTGAAGCCGGGGGAGGTCAGGGTGCCGGTCGTCGAGTCGGCCTCGAAGAAGGTGGTGAGCAGCTTGTCGCCGACGTGCCCGCGCTCCGACCGCGCCGGTCCGACCACCGGCGCCCGGTCACGCAGCCCGCCGGTCGCGCTCCAACCGGCGTGCTCGTACGTCTGGCCGTCGGGCAGCTCGAAGTCGAGCACCGGTTCGGCCCCGGCCGGCACGAAGGCGGTGGTGGTGCCGGGCAGATGCGGGTGCCCGCCCCCGCCGACGAGCAGGTTCACGTAGTCCTGGTCGACGGTGAAGTCGGCGGAGACCATCCGCCCCCTGGGTGCGTCGAAGCCCAGGAAGCTGTTGACCAGGGACCGGCCCTGGAAGCCGCTGACCTGCTGCTGACCGGGCACGGTGCCGGGGTACGGGCCGGCTCCGAACGGGCCGGGCCCCAGCGCCGGGTCGTTCTCGACCGTCCATCCGGCGTAGTCGCCCTCGAAGTCGGCGAAGAGCCTTCCGGCCGGCGGTGCCGGCTCGCCGGTGACCACGTTCTCGGCGGTGAACCTGGTGCCGTCCCAGTCGCCGATGAAGTACTGCGCGCCCGACCCGCCGGCCACCGCCCCGGGGTTCAGGTTGACGACCAGGACCCATTTCGTGTGGTGCGGGTCGCCGTCCACCGGCAGCTCGAACAGGTCCGGCACCTCCCATACCCCGCCGACGGCGTTGGCCGGCCCGAAGTCGCTCAGGTGGCGCCAGGATCGGAGATCGGCCGAGCCGTAGAAGCTGACCTTGTGCTCGGTGGCGAGCACGACCGCCATGGTCCACTGCCCGGATCTGGTGTCCCAGAAGACCTTCGGATCGCGGAACTCGCGGGAACCGAGGTCGAGCACGGGGTTGCCCGCGTACTTCGTCCACCGGCGTCCGCGGTCGGTGCTGTACGCCAGCGACTGCGCCTGGATGCCGGTGCCCGGGTACCAGCTGGTGTAGACGGCCACCATCGCGGGTGCGCCCGGGCTGCCGAAGCCGGAGGTGTTGCGCTCGTCGACCACGACCGAGCCGGAGAAGATGTGCTCGTCCGACGAGTACGGAATGGCGACGGGCAGCTCCTCCCAGTGCTGCAGGTCCCGGCTGACCGCGTGCCCCCAGGACATGTTGCCCCACTGCGCGCCCGCTGGGTTGTACTGGTAGAAGAGGTGCCACTCGCCCTGGTACCACACCAGGCCGTTCGGATCGTTCATCCAGTTGCGCTCGGGGCTGAAGTGGATCTGCGGTCGGTAGGGCTCGTCCCTGGTCGCGGTCGATGCCCCGGCCGCGCCCGGCGCCACCGTCACGAGGGCCGCGGCCGCACACGCGGCCAGCCATCGGCGGATCCTCATCCCATCCTCCGTCCGTCGAGGACGTCCGCACACCCTCCCGGCGCCGGCCGTCCGAACGTGGGCGCATCCTGCGCGGCCGCTGACATCGATGTCAAGGGTTACCCGGGAGTTACGTCGTGGTTAGGAAAAAGCGAGCAAGGAACCATTGACATCTCTCTGGCCCTGAGTCGAAACTGCGCTGACATCGTTGTCATCACCCCCCACGGTTCCGACGGGGAGTCATTGAGGGAGAACACATGATTCAGCGCATCGTCCGCCGGCGCGCGGCCCTGCTGGTCGCCGTCGCGGCGGCAACCGGCATGGTCGTCAGCGGGTGCGGTGACAGCTCGGGCTCCGCGGACGGTGACAAGAGCGTCGCCGTTTCGCTGATCACCAAGAACTCCACGAACCCGTTCTTCGTCACCATGCAGCAGGGCGCGAGGAAGGCCGCCGAGGCGGAGGGCGTCAAGCTGACCCTCGCCGCCGGCAAGGAGGACGGCGACGAGGCCGGCCAGGTGCAGGCCATCGAGGACGCGATCGCCCGCGGTGACGATGGCATCCTGATCACCCCGAACGGCCCGGGCGTCAACCCCGCCATCAAGAAGGCCCGGGACGCCGGGCTCTACGTCATCGCGCTGGACACCCCGCCCGACCCGGCGAACACCGTGGACATCACCTTCGCCACCGACAACTTCAAGGCCGGCGAGCTGATCGGTAAGTGGACGGCGAACCAGCTCGCCGGCAAGCCCGCGACCATCGCCCTGCTGGACCTGTTCAATGACAAGGTGGTTTCCGTCGACTACGACCGCGACCAGGGTTTCCTGACCGGGATGGGCATCGGCACCGCCGACCGGAAGAAGAACGGCGACGAGGCGAAGACCGGCAGCTACTCGGGCGGCACCTACACGATCGCCTGCAACGAGCCGACCAACGGCGCCGAGGACGGCGGCCGTACGGCGATGGAGAACTGCCTGACCAGGAACCCGGACATCAACGTGGTCTACACCATCAACGAGCCCGCCGCCGTCGGTGCGCACAAGGCTCTTCAGGCGGCCGGAAAGACGCAGGGCGTGCTGGTCGTCTCCGTCGACGGTGGCTGCGACGGCGTCCGGCAGGTCAAGGACGGCGTCATCGGCGCCACCTCGCAGCAGTACCCGCTGAAGATGGCGGAGCTGGGCGTGCAGGCGATCAAGAAGATCGCGAACGACGGGGAGAAGCCGAAGGCCTCCGCGGGCCTCGACTTCTTCGACACTGGCGTCACCCTGGTCACCGACAAGGCGGCCGCCGGGGTCGAGAGCATCACCAGCACCGACGGCGCGCAGCGCTGCTGGGGCTGATCCACCGCCGCCACGGTCGAGGCGCCCGGGACACCTCGCCCCGGGCCCTCGACCGGGCGGTTCGTCCGCCACCGTCGACAACGGCAGGGAGCCCGCCGTGACCACCACGACCCCACCCACCACCGCCGCGCAGCAGTTCGCCCTGCGCCGGCACTCGCCGCTGCAACGCGTCCAGCACCTGCTGCACGCGCACCCCGCGATCAGCCCGTTCCTCGTGCTGGTCGGATCGTTCGTCGTCTTCTCCACGCTCAACCCGCGCTTCGCCTCGCCCAACTCGCTGTCGCTGGTGCTGCAGCAGGTGGCCGTCATCGGCGCGCTGGCCGTCGGGCAGACCCTGATCATCCTGACCGCCGGTATCGACCTGTCGGTCGGCGCGATCGTCATCCTGGCCATGATGCTCTCGGCCAAGCTGGCCGAGGGGCAGGGACTGCCCGGCGTCCTCGCCATCGTCCTGGCCGTGGCGGTCGGCGCCGCCGCCGGAGCCCTCAACGGGGCGCTGGTGACCCGGCTGAAGCTACCGCCGTTCATCGTCACGCTCGGCACGCTCAGCGTATTCACCGCCATCGGGCTGCTCTACTCCGGCGGCCAGAGCGTCCAGGCCACCGACCTCCCGGCGGTGCTCAGCTGGACCGGTGAATCCTTCCCGCTGGGCCGGTTCCGGATCACCTTCGGCGTGGTCGCGGTCGTCATCCTCTACCTCGCGGTGGGCTTCGCCCTGGCCAAGACCGCCTGGGGCCGGCACGTCTACGCCGTGGGTGACGACAAGGAGGCCGCCCGGCTCGCCGGCATCCGGGTCGACCGGGTCCTGCTGAGCGTGTACGTCGTCGCCGGCGCCATCTACGGCGTCACCGCCTGGATCCTGATCGGACGCGCCGGCGCGGCCAGCCCGAACGCCATCACCGACGCCAACCTGGAGAGCATCACGGCCGTGGTCATCGGCGGCACCAGTCTCTTCGGCGGCCGGGGTGCGGTGCTGGGCACCCTGCTCGGCGCGCTGATCGTCGGTTTCTTCCGCAGCGGCCTCTCCCTCGCCGGCGTCGACGACCAGTACCGCGTGCTCGCCGTCGGTCTGCTGGTGATCCTCGCCGTGGCCGTCGACCAGTGGATCAGGAAGGTGAGGTCATGACCGCCACCACGCACGTTCCCGCCAGCCGGCCGGACGCCCCCGACAGCGACCAGCGCTCCCCGGTGCTCTCGGCCCGCGGCCTGGTCAAGACGTTCGGCAAGGTCGTCGGGCTCGATGGAGTGGACCTCGACCTGTACCCGGGTGAGGTGCTCGCCGTCATCGGCGACAACGGCGCCGGCAAGTCGACGCTGATCAAATGCCTGACCGGCGCGCTGACCCCCGATGCCGGACACCTGTTCCTGGAGGGCAGGCCGGCGCAGTTCAAGCGGCCGCAGGACGCTCGTGACGCCGGTATCGAGACCGTCTACCAGACGTTGGCCGTGGCGCCGGCGCTGGACATCGCGAGCAACCTCTTCCTGGGCCGGGAGAAGCGCCGGCGCGGGGTGCTCGGTGCGGTGTTCCGGATGCTCGACCAGAAGGGCATGCGGCGCGAGGCCACGCAGGCCCTCGCCGACCTCGGGATCGGCACGCTGCAGAACGTGGCACAGGCGGTGGAGACCCTCTCCGGCGGCCAGCGGCAGGCGGTGGCGGTGGCGCGGGCGGCGGCCTTCGGCAGCAAGGTGATCGTGCTGGACGAGCCGACCGCCGCGCTGGGCGTCAAGGAGTCCAACCAGGTGCTGAGGATGATCGAGGAGGTCCGCTCGCGGGGCCTGCCGGTGATCCTCATCAGCCACAACATGCCGCACGTGTTCGAGGTCGCCGACCGCATCCACATCCAGCGGCTGGGCCGCTGCGCCGGGGTGGTCACCCCGAGGTCGCACACGATGCCGGAGGCGGTAGCGATCATGACCGGGGCGACCACCCTCGAGGAGACCCCGGGGCGGGCGGCCGGCTGAGCCGGTGGCAGACGGGAACGGAATCCGACGGCGCCCCGGGAGGAAAGGAACATCGTGATCACGGTAGTGGGCGAGGCTCTGGTGGACCTGATCGAGCACGCGACCCGGGACGTGGTGGCACGTCCCGGGGGAAGCCCGGCGAACGTCGCCGTCGCGCTCGCGCGGCTGGGTCAGCCCACCACCCTGCTGACCCAGCTCGGTGACGACGCCCACGGGCGGACGCTGCGTGAGCACTTGAGCGGCAGCGGCGTACGGCTGGACCCCGCGTCGGTGTCCGACCTGCCACGCACCAGCGTGGCCCGGACCCGGGTGGGCCTGGACGGACAGGCCGGCTACGACTTCGACATCACGTGGCGGTCCTTTCCGGACGGGGTGCTCACCGGCGCGGGCACCCCGAGCGTCTGCCTGCATACCGGCTCCCTCGCCGCCGTGCTGCAGCCGGGCGCCGACGACGTACTGGCGCTGGTGCGGAACCGGCGCGCCACCACCATGATCAGCTACGACCCGAACTGCCGGCCATCGCTGATGGGCGACCAGGTCACGGCGCGGCGGCGGGTCGAGGAGCTGGTGGCGGCGAGCGACATCGTGAAGGTGAGTCTGGAGGACCTGGCCTGGCTCTGTCCCGGCCGCCGGCACGAGCGGGTGGGACATGACTGGCTGGAGGCGGGTCCCTCCCTGGTGGTGGTCACCCAGGGCGACGGCGGGGCGTGGGCCGCCACCCGCCGGTGTGCGGTGCGGGTGGACGCGCTGCCGGTCGCCGTGGTGGACACCGTCGGGGCGGGCGACGCGTTCACGGCGGGGCTGCTGGCGGCGCTGGCGGAACGGGACCTGCTCGGTGCGACGCGGCGGTCGGCACTGCGCGCCGTCCGTCCCGACATCGTCGCGGCCGTGCTCCGGGAGGCGGCTCGGGTCGCCGCCTGGACCTGCGGCCGACGGGGCGCGGACCCGCCCACCCGGGCGGACCTGGCGGCCGACCGGTCCGCCGTCGCCGCATCCCCGGCCGTGGGCTGACCGTTCCGGGAGCAGCGGCCGGCCGCTGTTCCGACGACCGGCGCGGGCCACCATAATGGACCCATGGTCGCTTGGGAGTACGCCCTGCTGGTCCGCCGCTACCAGGGGCAGGGACGCAATTTCCACGTCTCGTTCGTCTGGTACGCCCCGGACGGGTCGCGCACCGACATCACGGCGTACGGCGACACGGCGATCGCGCACCTCAACCGGGCCGGCCGGGAGGGCTGGGAACTGGTCTCCGCCGTCGAGGACGTGAACAACGTGCAGGGCAGCACCGAGGTGCACCGCTACCACCTGAAGCGCCCGCTCGCCTGATCGGGCCTCGTTGCTAGCGTGGCCCCCGGAGGCGGGAGCATCCGCCGGGGGAGGGGCAGCGGTGAGCAAGCGGTACGCCGTCGGCGTGGACTTCGGCACGCTCTCCGGCCGGGCGGTGGTGGTCGCCGTCGAGGACGGCGCCGAGCTGGGCAGCGCGGTGCACCCGTACCGGCACGGGGTGCTCACCGACCGGCTGCCCGAGGGCCCGCCGCTGCCCCCGGACTGGGCCCTGCAGGACCCGACCGATCACCTGGCGGTGCTGCGGGTCGCGGTGCCCGCCGCGCTGGCCGCCGCCGGGGTCGACCCGCGCGACGTGGTCGGCGTCGGCGTGGACGCCACCTCCTGCACGGTGCTGCCGACGCTCGCCGACGGCACCCCGCTCTGCACGCTGCCCGGGCTGCGGGACCGGCCGCACGCCTGGCCCAAGCTGTGGAAGCACCACGCCGCCCAACCCCAGGCCGACCGGATCAACGCCGTCGCCCGGGAACGCGGCGAGACCTGGCTGGGTCGCTACGGCGGCCGGGTCTCGGCCGAGTGGCAGCTGGCCAAGGCGCTGGAGCTGCTGGAGGCCGACCCGGAAATCTTCGACGCCGCGGAACGCTGGATCGAGGCCGCCGACTGGATCGTGTGGCGGCTCTGCGGGCGCGAGACCCGCAACGTCTCCGCCGCCGGCTTCAAGGGGCTGCGCCAGGACGACCGCGAGCCGTCCCCGCAGTTCCTCGCCGCGCTGCACCCGGCGCTGCCCGGGCTGCTGGCCAAGGTCGACGGGCCGCTGGCCGCGCTGGGCGCCCGGGCGGGGACGCTCACCGCCGAGGCGGCCGGCTGGACCGGCCTGCCGGAGGGAACGCCGGTGGCGGTCGGCGCCATCGACGCCCACGTCACCGCCGCGGCCGCCCGCTGCGTCGCGCCCGGGCGGATGCTGGCGGTGCTGGGCACCTCCACCTGCCTGATCATGAACGCGGACGACTGTCACGAGGTGCCCGGCGTCTGCGGGGTGGTCGACGGCGGGGTGAGCGCCGGCAGTTGGGGGTACGAGGCCGGGCAGAGCGGGGTGGGCGACATCTTCGCCTGGTACGTCGACCGGGCGCTGCCCGCGTCGTACGCCGAACAGGTGCGGCGGCGGGGCGTCAGCCCGTACGAGCTGCTGGACTCGCTCGCGGCCGAGCAGCCGGTCGGCGGGCACGGGCTGCTCGCGCTGGACTGGCACAGCGGCAACCGCTCGGTGCTGATGGACCACGAGCTGAGCGGGGTGCTGGTCGGGCTGACCCTGGCCACCCGGCCGGAGGAGATCTGGCGGGCGCTGCTGGAGGCGACCGCGTTCGGGGCGCGGACCGTGGTCGAGGCGTTCACCGCCGCCGGGGTGCCGGTGCGCGAGCTGACCGCCGCCGGTGGCCTCACCGCCAACCGGCTGCTGCTGCGGATCTACGCCGACGTGCTCGGCCGGCCGCTGCACGTGCTGGACGCGGCGCAGCCGGCGGCGCTGGGCGCGGCCATCCACGCGGCGGTGGCCGGCGGGGCGTACCCGGACGTGTCGACCGCGTCGGAGGCGATGGGTGCGCCGCACCGCGAGACGTTCCACCCGGACCCGGCCCGCGCCGCCGCCTACGACGAGTTGTACGCCGAGTACCGCGCCCTGCACGACCACTTCGGCCGGGGCGGCACCGACGTCCTGCACCGCCTCCGCGCCCTCCGCAACCGCGCCCACCCCACCCCCTGACCCGGCCCGGCCCGCGCCCACCCCGCCGGGCGCCCTCGGTGATCAAGAGCTTTGCGTCGGGGAGAGCGCATTCCCATGACCCAAACTTCTTGATCACCGGGCCGGGGCGGGCCGGAAAGGGGGGAGGGACGGCGACGCCCCGCCGGGCGGGGCCGGGCGGGGCGTCGGGGGTGCGGGTGGGGGTCAGCCCAGGTCGACGGCGGGGTAGAGGGGGAAGCCGGTGAGCAGCTCGCTGGCCTGCTTGCTGATCTTGTCGGCCAGCGCCGGGTCGAGGACGTACTTCGCCTTCGACGGGGTGCCGTCGGGGTTGCTGCCGGCCTGCGTCTGGCTGAGCACGGTGTGGATCAGCTCGGCCGTGGCGTCCATCTCGGCGACGCCGAGGCCCCGGGTGGTCAGCGCCGGGGTGCCGATCCGGATGCCCGAGGTGTACCAGGCGCCGTTCGGGTCCTGCGGGACCGCGTTGCGGTTGGTGACGATGCCGGAGTCCAGCAGCGCCTGCTCGGCCTGCCGGCCGGTCAGGCCGTAGCCGGAGACGTCGAGCAGCACCAGGTGGTTGTCGGTGCCGCCGGTGACCAGCTTCGTACCCCGGCGCAGCAGACCCTCGGCGAGCGCCTGGGCGTTGTCGACGATGCGCTGGGCGTAGTCGGCGAAGTCGGGGCGGCGGGCCTCGGCCAGGGCGACGGCCTTGGCCCCCATCACGTGCGGCAGCGGACCGCCGAGCACCATCGGGCAGCCCCGGTCCACCTGGTCGGCCAGCTCCGGGCCGCAGAGCACCATGCCGCCGCGCGGGCCGCGCAGCGACTTGTGGGTGGTGGTGGTGACGATGTGCGCGTGCGGCACCGGGTCGAAGTCGCCGGTGAAGACCTTGCCCGCGACCAGGCCGGCGAAGTGCGCCATGTCGACCATGAAGGTGGCGCCGACCGAGTCGGCGATCTCCCGCATGATCCGGAAGTTCACCTTCCGCGGGTACGCCGAGTAGCCGGCGACCAGGATCAGCGGCTTGAACTCCCGGGCCGCCTCGGCCACCCGGTCGTAGTCGATCAGGCCGGTGGCCGGGTCGGTGCCGTAGCTGCGCTGGTCGAACATCTTGCCGGAGATGTTCGGCCGGAAGCCGTGGGTGAGGTGGCCGCCCGCGTCCAGCGACATGCCGAGCATCCGCTGGTTGCCCAGCTCCCGGCGCAGCGCGAACCAGTCCGTCTCGGTGAGGTCGTTGACCTGGCGTACCTGGGCCTTCTTCAACGCCGGCGATTCCACCCGGTCGGCCAGGATCGCCCAGAACGCCACCAGGTTGGCGTCGATGCCGGAGTGCGGCTGCACGTACGCGTGCGCGGCGCCGAACAGCTCCCGGGCGTGCTCGGCGGCGAGCGCCTCGACGGTGTCCACGTTCTGGCAGCCGGCGTAGAAGCGGCGGCCGACGGTGCCCTCGGCGTACTTGTCGCTGAACCAGTTGCCCATGGCCAGCAGGGTGGCCGGGGAGGCGTAGTTCTCGCTGGCGATGAGCTTGAGCGACTCGCGCTGGTCGGCCAGCTCGGCGCCGATGGCGTCGGCCACCCGGGGCTCGACGGCGCGGATCACCTCGAGCGCGCTGCGGAATGCGGTGGATTCGGCGTTCAGCGACATGCGACCTCCTACAGACGTGCGGAAGGCCCAGGCGCTCGGCGTGCGTCCTCATGACGGGACCGCTTCCCGATGGTGCTCCATCCCCACGCGCCAGTCACGGCCCGCGCCGATCCTACCGGGTCGCCGTGGCGGGGCCCGCCCGACCTCGCCGGACGGGGGTGGTTGGGCGGGCGGCGGCGGCCGGGCCCGGGCTCGGCGGACTGACGCGCCGCCGCCGCGCGGCCCCCACGCCCGCGGCGCGCTCTGCGTACGATCGGCGGATGCCATCCGAGGACGCCGGCGGCAGCCTGGTCGCCATCAGCGACCTGCACGTCGGGTACGCGGAGAACCGGGCGCTGGTCGAGGCGTTGCGCCCGGCCTCGCCCCGGGACTGGCTGATCGTCGCCGGGGACGTGGGCGACACCGCCGCCGACGTCGAGTGGGCGCTGGGTCTGCTGGCCGAGCGGTTCGACACGGTGGTGTGGGCGCCCGGCAACCACGAGCTGTGGACCCCGCAGGGCGACCCGGTCACCCTGCGGGGCGTGGCCCGCTACCAGCATCTGGTGCGACGGTGTCGGGAGCTGGGCGTGCTCACCCCGGAGGACCCGTACCCGGTGTGGCGGGGGCCGGGCGGGCCGGTGCTGGTGGCGCCGCTGTTCCTGCTCTACGACTACAGCTGGCGGCCGGAGGGCTTCGACACCCGCGAGGCCGCCCTGGCCGAGGCGTACCGGACGGGAATCGTCTGCACCGACGAGTTCCTGCTGCACCCCGACCCGTACCCGAGCCGCCACGAGTGGTGCGCGGCCCGGGTCGCCGAGACCGCCCGCCGCCTCGCCGAGCGGGATCCGGCCCTGCCGACCGTGCTGGTCAACCACTGGCCGCTGGTACGGGAACCGACCCGGGTGCTGCGCTACCCGATCTTCGCCCAGTGGTGCGGCACCGAGGCCACTGCCGACTGGCACCGCCGCTTCGACGCCGCCGCCGTGGTCTACGGGCATCTGCACATTCCCCGGACCACCTGGCACGACGGGGTCCGCTTCGAGGAGGTCTCGGTGGGCTATCCCCGGGAGTGGCGGCGTCGGGGCGTACCCCCGGGGCGGGTGCGGCAGATCCTGCCGGCGCCGGACGGGGTGCCGCCGACCGCCTGGTGACGCGCGCCGGGGCCCGGCCGACGGCCGGGCCCCGTGCGGGAAGCGCTCAGGCGGTCACCGCGTCGACGGCCTTCTTGATCGCCTTGGGGGCGGTGGGGGTACGCGGCGCGTCCTTGCGCATCGCGATCATCCGCTCACCGATCTCCTGGAGCTGGTTGCGGCCGAGAGCCTCGCGCACCTTCGGGAACCACTCCTGCTCCTCTTCCTCCATGTGGTGCTCGACGTTCTCGATCAGCACCGTGGTCTTGGCGACGAAGCGCTCGTCGGAGGCGTCCATCGCGGCCAGCTCCGCGCAGAGCAGGTCGGCCACGTGGTGCTCCTCGTACGACTCGAGGATGTCGTCCTCCAGGTCGGGCAGGAGCTTGCGGACCTCCGGGTACATCACCTCGTTCTCCAGGTAGGTGTGCACCGTCAGGGCTTCGAGGATCTGGTTCACCAGCTGCTGGCGCTTGCTGGCCGGGCCCTCCTCGGCCTTCTGGAACTCCTTGAAGAGGCGGCGCATCTCCTTGTGGTCCTCTTTGAGCAGGACGATGGCATCGGTGGACACCGGCAGACCTCCTTGGTTCGACTGACGTCTGCCCCGGTACCCCGAGGGTGAGCTGCGAAAACGGATGGGGCCCGGCGTGTTCCGCCGGGCCCCACCACTGGTCGTGCTTACTGCTACTTCACCACGTTGTACGCGTTGACCATGCCGGCGCCGTAGAAGCCGTTGCGCTCGCCGCCGGAGCAGGTCGCGTCGTAGGCGTGCGGGCCGGTCGAGATCAGCGGAACCGGGTTGTAGACGCCGTCCGGGCAGGACTGCGCCACGGCGGTGCGCTCCAGGAACGAGGCGAGCTGGCCCGCGCTCATGCCCGGGTGCGCCGACGCCGCCAGCGCCGCCACGCCGGTGGCGTGCGGGCCGGACATCGAGGTGCCCTGCTTGTAGCCCCAACCGTTGGTCTTCGTCGCCGTGTTGAAGGTGGTCGACAGAATGCCGTCGGTGAGCGTGGAGCGGACGCCCTGCGTGCGGTAACGGGTGTCGCCACCCGGCGCCGTCACGTCGATGACCCCCTGGCCGTACGAGGAGTAGTAGCTCTTCTGCCCGGTCGGGCCGACCGCCGACACGGTCACCACGCCCGGCGCCTCGGCCGGCAGGTCGAGGCAGGCGTTGGTGAGGTTCTCGCGCTCCTCCGGCGTCCCGTTGTTCGGGCTGCCGAAGTCGTTGAGCTTGTGCGCGAGGTCGTAGTTCGAGTTACCCGCGGACGCCACGTTCAGCACGCCCTTGTTCGCGGAGTAACGGATGGCCCGCTGGACCGCCTGCCACACCGGACGCTGGCGTGCGTCGTTGCGGCAGTTCAGCTCCCACGGGTCGATGTAGTAGCTGTTGTTGGTCAGCTGGAACCCGTGCTCGGCGGCCCAGATGAACCCGCAGACCGCGGCCTCCGGGAAGATGTAGCCGTCGTCGTTGACCACCTTCACCGCGGCGAGCTTGACGCCCGGCGCGATGCCCGCCACGCCGACGCCGTTGACGGCGGCGGCGATGGTGCCGGCCACGTGGGTGCCGTGGTCGGAGGTGGTCGGGTTCCAGGCCGCCTCGGCCGTGTCCACCGTGCCGCCGATGCAGGACGTGCTCTTGTCCTTGGCGATCTGGGTGGCCAGGTCGGGGTGGCTGCTGGAGATGCCGCTGTCCAGCACGCCCACCACCACGCCGGAGTTGCCGGCGTTGACGGCGTGGGCCTGCGGGAGGTCGATCATCGGCATGTCCCACTGCTGACCGTAGAGGGGCTCCTTGGTCGGGTCGGCGGTGATGTTCGCCGCCTCGGCCGCGGAGACCTCGACGGTCTCGCTGTCTTCGAGCGCGGTGCCCAGGCCGGCGGTGGACGCGACCGACTCGACGCCCGCACCCGCCACGTCGGTGGCGAAGGCGGGGTTGGTCGAGCGGACGACGAGCACGCCGATCTGGTCGTACGTGGCCACCACGGTGCCCTTGGCCGCGGCCACCCGGGCCGCCGCCTTCCCGGTGGTGGCGCCCTGCGGGGCCAGGACCAGGAACGTGGTGTCCGGGCCGGCGGCCGTGGCCGGGGCCAGCCCGCCGGCGACGGCGAGGCCGACACCGAGGGTCATGGCGGACGCGGCAGCCAGTGTCTTGCGACGAAGGTTCTTCACACAGACTCCCAGGGGCTGTTTCCAGCCGGGTTGCGCTCCCTGGTGGGGAGCGGCCGGCGGGAAGAGGGCGGGATGCCCGCTTCCGAACCAACAGCGTAGGAGGGTGGTGTGTCGTTACACACATCCGTTCGGCCGGTCGCTGACCGTCATACGGTGGCCAGGGTGTGCGGGATCTCGTCCAGCAGCTCCCGGGCGAGGAAACCGATCCGCCCGAACCGGGGGACCAGCCGCTGGCCGCTGACCGCGTGCGCCCAGGCGGCCCAGCAGGCGCCCTGCGCCGGCGTCGCCCCCCGGGACAGCAGCCCGGCCAGCAGCCCGGAGCGGACGTCGCCGCTGCCCGAGGTGCCCAGGCCCGCGTCGCCGCTCTCCTCCCGCCAGCACTCGCCGTCGGGGGTGGCGATGTGGCCGTAGAGCGAGACCACCGCGTCGTACCGGCGGGCCAGCTCGCGCGCCTCTGCGTCCAGGTCCTCGCCGGGCTCGCGGCCCAGCAGGTGCCGCGCCTCGGTCACGTTGGGGGTGAGCACCACCGGCCGGCCCGCGCCGACCAGCAGGTCCGGCTGGTAGCTGAGCGCGCCCAGCGCGTACGCGTCCAGCACCAGCGGCGTCTCCGGCGCGGCGGCGTCCAGGACCAGGCGCAGCAGCGCCCGGGTCTCGTCGATGTCGTTGAGGCCGGGGCCGACCGCCACCACGTCGGCCTGCCCGACCAGCTCGCCGAGCCGGTCGCCCGGATCGCCGGCGACCGCCCCGTCCCCGGTCTCGGGCAGGCCGATCACCAGCGCCTCCGGCACCTGGATGCTCAGCGCGGCGGCGGTCGACTCGGCGGCGGCCAGCTGGAGCACCCCGGCGCCGGCGCGCAGGGCGGCCACGCCGGCCAGCAGCACCGCGCCGGGGGTGGATCGGGAACCTCCGACCACCAGCACGGTGCCCCGGTGCTCCTTGCCGCCGGTGGGCACCGGCAGCGCCCAGTCGCGCAGCAGCGCCGGGGTGATCACCCGCGTCTCAGACCGGTTCGGCATGGACCTCGTCCTCCCTGGTCGGTCGGGCGCCCTGCCGGCGCAGGTGCGTCACGTCGTTGAAGGTGTCCAGGACGAGGCGGCCCTCGGGGTCGGCCGACCAGCCGGTCACCGAGCAGTTGGCGATCACGTGCTCCCGGGTGAGCGCCATCAGCTCCGCCTCGGTCAACCCGTCCACCAGGTAGCGGAGCATGAAGACCAGCGCGTCGTGGCCGAACAGCAGCACCCGCTGTCCCTCGTGGTCGCGGCGCAGGTCGCCCAGGAGCGCCCGCAGCCGCAGCGCCAGGTCGGTCCAGGACTCGCCGCCCGGTGGGCGGTAGTAGAACTTGCCGAGCCGGCGGCGGCGGGTGGCCTCCTCGGGGAAGCGGCGCTGCACGCCGTGCCCGGTCAGGCCGTCGAGGATGCCCAGTTCCCGGTCGCGCAGCCGCTCGTCCCGGCTGGCCGGGATGCCGGTGCCGGCCAGCGCCAGCTCGGCCGTGCGCACCGCCCGCAGGTACGGCGAGACCACCGCCACGTCGGGCCGGCGTTCGGCCGGCAGGCCGGCGAGCCAGCGGGCGGTGGCCCGGGCCTGCTCCTCGCCGGTGTCCGACAGCGGCACGTCGGCGTCCCGGTGGGTCAGGTCGATCAGCTCGGCGCCGGACGTCTCCGCGGCCGTCGCGGCGACGTTCGCGGTGCTCTCGCCGTGTCGGACGATCCAGAGGGCTGCCAGTTCCGCCATGCGGCCCCCCGTACCCGACCCGGCCGCCCGGTAACCGTTCCGGCCGGTGGGCAGCTCCCGGCGCGCTGCCGGCGTGAACGGATCGAGGCGGGGTAAGCGCTGGCGCGTTCGGAAGCCGAGACAGGGGGAGGTACGCCGTGGCGACCATGGTGAAGGAACAGATCAGCCCGGTGAAGGACAAGAACTACGACCTGATCCACATTCTGCAGATGTCGCTGGACAACATCTACCGGATGGACACCTACATCGCGGACGCGGAGCAGCGGGGCGATTCGGAACTGGCCACCTGGTTCCGCAAGATTCAGGAGAACAACCGCAAGGCGGGTGACCAGGCCAAGCAGATGCTCATGGCGCGGCTGCAGCAGGAAGGGCGCTGACACTGACACCGGCGCTGCCGGGGCCGGACGCAGACCGCTCGCCGCGTCCGGCCCCGGCAGCCGCGAGACTCAGGGGACCTGGACGGCGTAGATGCCCCGGCCGAAGGTCCCCGCCACGAGGCGGTGGCTGGTGCCGTCGTACTCGATGTCGTCGACCGGGACCAACGGCAGGCCCCGGCCCTGGCGCAGCCAGACCCCGCCGCCGGTCGGGCTGACGAACACCCCTTGGTCGGTGGCGACGTAGAGGGTCAGCCCCTTGCCGATGGCCAGGTCGTTGACCGGTGCCTGGGGCAGGGTGCCGCTGAGGTCGTGGAAGTGCCGGCCCCCGTCGAGCGAGCCGAGCACGTACGGCCGGTGGGAGCCCGACCGGTACGCGGACAGCGTCACGTACACCCGGTCGGCCCGCTGCGGGTCGACCACGACGCGGGTGACCCACGGTTGCCCGGAGAGCAGCAGCTGCCAGGAGGCGCCCAGGTCCCGGGTCACCCAGACCCGCCCGTCGTCGGTGCCGACGTAGACGGTCCGACCGTCCCCGGCCGGGGCGACCGTGGTGATGGTGCCGTAGTTGGTGTAGATCGGGTCGCGGCCCGGTCCACCGGTCAGGTCGCCGCTGATCGCCGTCCAGGTCCGGCCGCCGTCGGTCGACCGGTTGAGCACGTTGGCGCCGTAGTACATCACCGTCGGGTCGCGCGGGTCGAAGACCACCGGGGTGAACCAGTTGCGCCGGGCCGCGGTGACCTTGTTACCGAAGTACGTCATCGTCTCGCCGCCGTCGGTCGACCAGAAGCAGTTGCCGTACTGGTAGCAGGCGTAGACGTTCTCCTTGTCGGTCGGGTTGATCAGGTTCTCCTCGCCGTCCCCGCCGAGGTACTCGTTGAAGGCGGGGCCGCCCCACGAGCGCAGCGAGCCGTTGTCCTGGGCGCCGCCGGAGATCCGGCTGACGTCCTGCGGCGTGATCGCCACGCTGTAGAACTGGGTGTACGGCTCGTGGGTGGCCTTCACCCAGCCGCCGTCCCCGTCGGCGTCCGAGCGGTACGTCCCACCGTCGTTGCCGAGGTAGACCCGCTGCGGATGACGCGGGTCCCAGATCATCGCGTGGTGGTCGACGTGGGTGGAACTGCTGTCCGCCGTCCAGGTCCGCCCACCGTCCTTGGTGGTCAGCAGCGGCACGCCCGCGACGTGCACGTGCTGCGGCTCGTCCGGGTCGACCCAGACCTTGCCGAACCACCAGCCGAAGGTGGACTGCGAGGTCGTCAGCTCCGGGGTGTCCGGCAGCCGCGTCCAGGCGTCCCCGCCGTCGCTGCTGCCGTAGAATCCGGCGAACGGGCCGGCGGTGGAGTTGACGATCGCGTAGAGCCGGTCCGGGTCCGAGACGGACTGGCCCAGGCCGATCCGGCCCACCTCCGGCCCGGCCGCCGGCAGCCCGCCCGCCAGGCGCGCCCAGGTCGCTCCGCCGTCGACGGAGCGGTAGACCCCTGAGCCGACACCGCCGTAGGTGCGCAGGTCCGGGGTGCGGCGGTGGTCCCAGAGCACGGCGTAGAGCCGTTCGGCGCCGCGCGGGTCGATCAGCACCTCGGTCGCGCCGGTGAACTCGTTGGCCCCGGCGAGGATCCGCTGCCAGGTCACACCGCCGTCGGTGGAGCGGTAGACGCCCCGGTCGCCGCCGCCGTTGTAGAGCGATCCGGCGGCGGCCACGAAGATCCGCTTCGGGTCGGCCGGGTCGACGGTGATCGCGCCGATCGCGCCCGAGTCACGCAGGCCCAGCGACTGCCAGTTCCGGCCGCCGTCGCGGGAGGCGTACAGGCCGGTGCCCTCGTAGGTGACGCTGCCACCACCCGGATTGACCTCGCCGGTGCCCGCGTACAGGGTGCCGTCCGGCCCGGTCGCCACCGCGCCCATCGCCTGGGTCCAGCCGTCCGGCCAGGCCGGCTCGAAGCGGTTGCCGGCGTCCCGGCTCACCCAGACCCCGCCGCTGGCCGCGGCCGCGTAGACGGTGTCGGGGCGGTGCGGGTCCAGCGCGAGCGAGGTGATCCGGCCGCCGATGTTCGTCGGTCCGACCGAGGTCCACCGGCCGCCGACCGTGGGCAGCCGGGCCCCGGCCTTCGCCGCCGTGTCGTACGCGTGCCGGGGCAGCGCCTCGCCGCGCACGGTCTTCTGGAGATAGCGGTACTCGGCGGGGGCGGAGGGCCCGCGCACCGGCCGGTACTCGTCCTCGGGACGCGGCGGTGAGGCGCCGGCGCCGGTGGGGGAGAGGGCCACGGTGCCGCCGGAGAGCAGCGTCGCGGCCAGGATCAGGGAGAGAGTACGTCGTCGTGCCACGGAGGTCCCTTCGCCGGTGGAGGGAGGGTCGACGGTCCCGCCGAACGTTACGAAGATGGATGTCGATGGTCAACCCTCCGATGTCGCCGAAGGTGACCGGATCGACACCAGACACTAGGCAGGAACCATATCGATGGGATGGAATGGCCTGGCCTGCCGTACCCGTCGGAAGGACCACGATGACGCCTGCCCGAAGCCGGGCGCTGGCCGCCGCCACCCTCACGGCGCTGCTGCTCACGGCCGCCCCCGCCGCCCCCACCCACGCCGCGCCCGCCCGGCCGGCCGCCCCGCCGCACCTCGCCGGCGACCACACCGTGCCGGTCTACTCCTACTCCTACGCCGTCCGGGAGAGCGTCCAGGTCGAGACGCCGACCGACGCCGACGGCGACGGCGTGCGGGACCGGGTCATGGTCGACCTCGTCCGGCCCCGGGAGGCGGCGCAGGCCGGCGTCCGGGTGCCGGTCATCATGGACGCCTCGCCGTACTACCACTGCTGCGGCCGGGGCAACGAGAGCGAACGCAAGACGTACGACGCGAACGGCGTGATCGCCAAGGCCCCGCTCTTCTACGACAACTGGTTCGTCCCCCGCGGGTACGCCTTCGCCACGGTCGACCTCAGCGGCACCGCCCGCGCCACCGGCTGCGAGGACGTCGGCGGCCGGGCCGAAGTGGCCGGGGCGAAGGCGGTGGTGGACTGGCTGAACGGCCGGGCCCGCGGCTTCACCCTGGACGGCCGGCCGGTCACCGCAACCTGGAGCACCGGCCGGGTCGGCATGATCGGCAAGTCGTGGGACGGCTCGGTCGCCAACGGCGTGGCGGCCACCGGCGTCCGGGGCCTGGAGACCATCGTGCCGATCTCCGCGATCTCCAGCTGGTACGACTACCAGCGTTACCGGGGCCTGCTGCGGGCGTCGGACTATCCCGCCTACCTGCACCAGGTGGTCAACGGCCGGCCCGCCGAAGCGTGCGCCGCCGTGCTCGCCCGGCTGCGCGCGGACAGCGCGGAGGACACCGGCGACTACAACGCGTACTGGGCGGAGCGGGACTACCGCCGCTCGGTCGAGCAGGTCCGGGCGAGCGTGCTGGTCGCGCACGGCGTCAACGACCTGAACGTCACCACCGGCCAGTTCGCCCGCTGGTGGGACGCGCTCGCCGACCGGCAGGTGCCGCGCAAGCTCTGGCTCTACCAGGCCGGGCACGAGGATCCGTTCGACGTCCGCCGGGCCGAGTGGGTCGCCACCCTGCACCGCTGGTTCGACTACTGGCTGCAGGGCCTGCCCAGCGGCGTCATGCGGGAGCCCCGGGCCACCCTGGAGACCGCCCCGGGGGTCTGGACCGAGCAGCGGGACTGGCCGGCCCCGGGCACCCGGAACGTCCCGGTGGCCCTGGGCGCCGGCGACGGCACGACCGGCACGCTCGGCGGTCCCGGCGCCCGGCCGGGCGTGGTGCGGGCGTACACCGACGAGTCGCTGACGGAGCCGCAGGTGGTCACCGAGCCGACGACCGCCCGCGCCGGACGGCTGGTGTTCCTCTCCGGCGCGCTGACCGCGCCGCTGCGGATCTCCGGGACGCCGTCGGTGCGCCTGCGGATCAAGGTCGACCGGCCGACCACCGCGCTGAGTGCGCGACTCGTCGACTACGGCACCGCGGAACGGATCCAGTACCGCAGCTCGGAGGGGGTCCGGACGCTGGCCACCGAGTCGTGCTGGGGGGAGTCCACCGTGGCCGACGACGCCTGCTACCGGGACACGGCCGAGATCACCGCGGTCACCGATCACGGCGTCCTCACCCGCGGCTGGCTCGACGCGGCGCACCACCGGTCCCTGCGGTTCACCAGTCCGCTGCGCCCGGACCGCTGGTACACGGTCACCCTGCCGCTCAACGCGTACGACGCGGTGCTGCCGGCCGGCCACGTGCTCGGTCTCGTCCTCGCCCAGAGCGACCCGGGCTTCACCGAGACCGACGACCGGGACGCCACCGTCTCGGTGGACCTCGGGCGCAGCACGCTGACCCTGCCCGTCACCGGCCGCGCCACCCTGCCGTCGGCCACGGTCGCGCCGGACGTGGTCACCGCTCCCGCCGCCCCGTCGGCCGGCCGCGCCGCCCCGCCCGACAACCGTCAGCTGCCGGACCGCTCCTGACGGCGGCTGTCGACCGGCCCGCCGCCTACGGGGCAGCGGCGGGCCGATCGACCGGGAAGGATGTCAATCGGTCGACCACGACGGGGAGGGTGACGCCGGATGACAGTCCTCAAGGGTCTGGGCGAGGCGCTGGTGCTCATCGTGATCGCGGTGGCGGTCGCCGCGGTCGGGGTGGGGATCTGGGTGGCGGTCAGCGGTGGGGACTTCCTCCACCGGCTGGGCATCGCGCTGGTGGTGGTCGGTCTCCTGCTGGCGGTCACCGGCGACCTCACCCTGAGCCGGATCGGCATGCTGGACGCCCGGTCGACGTTCGGGCTGGCGCCGGAGCGGGAGGACGCCGGCGGTGGGCGGGTGCTCACCGGGATCGGCATCTCTCTCTTCGTCTCCGTTCCGCTCGTCGTGGTGGGCATCCTGCTGCTCGTCTGACCGCTCCCGCAGCCTGTCGGTGGACGCGGTCATGGCGCCGGCACGACGGGCCCGACGCGGTTGGCGGTGCCGGCACCACGGGCCGTCGCGGCGGTCCGCGGCTGGCGGGGACGCCCGGCCGCGGCCGCCGGTCACGGCGGAGGCCCGGTGAGCCGCTACCCTGCGCCCATGGACGGCGTGGCGGACGGCGAACGGCTGGCGGCGTCGCTCGGGCGCGCGCTCGCCCGGCTCACCTTCGTCGACCTGACCACGGACGCGGTGACGGCGCGGATCATCGATTCCGTGGTCGCCTGGGCGGGTGAGCAGGGCTGGCGCGTCTATCGTCGGGCGCCGAGCGTGCTGCCCCTACCGCCGCCGCTGTCCCGGCAGCAGTCGGTACTCGACGTCGCGTGTGCCCGGCCGGACGGGCCGCCCGTGGTCATCGAGGTCGACCACACGGACCGGCGGCGTACCTGGGACAAGCTGGCGGCCGAGGCGGCAGCCGGCCGCGTCGCGATCTGGGTGCGCTGGGGACCGGGGCGGTTCGGCACCGCGCCCGCGCCGATCCATCAGGTGACCTGCGAGGTCTCCCGCCGCGCCGGGCCGGCCGGGGCGGGCCGGCTGCACAGCCGGGCACCGGGCGGCGACCGGCCGCCACCCGCGCACTCCGAGCGGGGCGCCGGCAGCACCGCCGTGCTGCTGCCGCTGCCGTCGTTGGACGACGAGACGCCCTGACCCACCGCCGGGCGCGCCCGGCACCGTTTGCGACGGCCTACTCGAAGCGGGACGGATCGCCGGCGCCGCGACGGAGGATCTCCGCTTCGCCCTCCGAGAAGTCGATCACGGTCGTGGGCAGGGTGCCGCACTCGCCGGAGTCGATCACCGCGTCGACGACGTGGTCGAGCCGCTCCTTGATCTCCCAGCCCTGCGTCATCGGTTCGGTGTCGCCGGGCATCAGCAGGGTGCTCGACACCAGCGGCTCGCCCAGCTCGGCCAGCAACGCCTGCGTCACGACGTGATCGGGGATGCGGACCCCCACGGTCTTCTTCTTCGGGTGCAGCAACCGGCGCGGCACCTCCTTGGTCGCCGGCAGGATGAAGGTGTAGCTGCCCGGGGTCGCCGCCTTCAACGACCGGAACAGGGCGTTGTTGATCTGCACGAACTGGCCGAGCTGCGCGAAGTCCCGGCACACCAGGGTGAAGTGGTGCCGGCTGTCGAGCTGGCGGATGTCCCGGATGCGATCGATGCCCTCCCGGTTGCCCAGCTGGCAGCCGAGGGCGAAGCACGAGTCCGTCGGGTAGGCGATCAGTCCGTTGCCGCGGACGACGTCCACCACCCGGCTGATCGTCCGTGGTTGCGGGTTGTCCGGGTGCACGTCGAGGTACGTCGCCATGCCGGAAGCCTAGGCCGGGGCCCCGCCACCCGGAACCGCCGGTCGCCATCGCCGACCTCTCGTCGGCCGGGTCCACCCTTGCACCGGGCGGTGCCGGTGAGCCGGGCGCGGGAGTCGGCCGCTGCCGTTACCGTGTGAGCGTGGCGACGGCGGCGGAGGAGATCCGGGTCGGGGAGCGGATGGTCCGGGTCTCCAGCCCGGACAAGCCCTACTTCCCGGAGCGAGGCCTGACCAAGCTGGACGTGGTGCGCTACTTCCTCGCCGTCGGCGACGGCATCCTGCGCGCGCTGCGGGACCGGCCGACCATGCTGGAACGCTGGCCGCGCGGTGTCTTCGAGGGCGCGAAGATCGCTACCCGGCAGGACAACCGCGGCGACGCCTTCTACCAGAAGCGGCTGCCGGCCGGCGCGCCCGACTGGGTCCGCACCGCGCACATCACGTTCCCCAGCGGGCGGACGGCCGACGAGGTCGCGCCGAGCGAGCTGGCCGTGGTCATCTGGGCGGCCAACCTGGGGACGCTGCGGTTCCACCCCTGGCCGGTCTCGGCGGCGGACGTGGAACGCCCCGATCAGCTCCGCATCGACCTCGACCCGATGCCGGGCGTCGGCTTCGACCAGGTGGTGCCGGTGGCGCACGAGGTCCGTGCCTTCCTCGACGAGCTGGGCCTGGTGGGTTACCCGAAGACCACCGGCGGGCGGGGCCTGCACGTCTACCTGTCGATCGAGCCGAGGTGGAGCTTCGGCGAGTGCCGGCGCGCGGTGCTGGCGCTGGGCCAGGAGATGCAGCGGCGCCGCCCCGACCTGGTCACCACCACCTGGTGGCGCGAGCAGCGGGACCGGCCGGTCTTCGTCGACTACAACCAGATGGCCCGCGACCACACCATGACCTCGGCGTACTCGATCCGGCCGACGCCGGCGGCGCTGGTCTCCGCGCCGCTGGACTGGTCGGAGCTGGACGACGCCCGGCCCGAGGACTTCGACGTGGTGAGCATGCCGGCCCGGTTCGCCGGGCGCGGCGACCCGCACGCCGGCCTGGACGAGCGGCGCTTCTCGCTGGAGCCGCTGCTGGAGCTGGCCGACCGGGAGGGGTTGGCGGCCCCGCCGGAACGCTGACGATCACTCCCGGGGCGCTGCGGGGTCACTGCCAGGGGCTCTGCGCGCCGGTGAACTCCTCGAAGACCAGCCAACTGCGGGTGGACAGCACCCCGGCGATGCCCTGCACCCGCTCCAGCACCACGTCGCGCAGGGTGGCGTTGTCCGGCGCGCGGACCAGGGCCAGCACGTCGTGTTCGCCGCTGAGCAGCGCCACGTGCTCGACGTAGCGCACCCGGGCCAGCTCCGCCGACACCTCCCGCCAGGTGTTCTGCTCGATCGTCAGGGCGATGTACGCCGAGGTGCCCAGCCCGGCCGGCTCGGGCGCCACCTGCGCCCGGAACCCGGTGATCACCCCGTCGCGCAGCAGCCGCTCCACCCGGGCGTACGCGTTGGTGCGGGAGACGTGCACGCGTTCGGCCAGCGTACGGACGGAGAGCCGGCCGTCGCGGACCAGCTCGTCGAGGATGCGCCGGTCCACCTCGTCCAGCGGACCGGCCGAACGTCCCGTTCCACCGGGCAGGCCCGCCTCCGGACTGGTCTCCTGGCTCACATCAGCCCCCTCGGGATGCCATTCATCCCACGTTCACCGCGCATCTTGAGTCAATCATCCGACAGCAGGAGCATAAGGCCACCACACGTCCAGGAGGTCCCCGCCGTGACGACCACACCCCAGGCGGTCCGCAGGGCATCCCCGCGCACCCGCCGGCCGGCCACCCCGGCCGCGCCCGACCCGTCCGCCGGCCTGCTCCCGCAGGCCGAGCCGGTCCGACTGCTCGACCCGGACGGCACGCCGCTGCCGTCCCGCGCCGACTACCCCGAGCCGCCCGTCGAGGCGCTGCGCGAGATGTACCGCCGGATGGTGGTCGGTCGCCGCTTCGACACCCAGGCCACCGCCCTGACCAAGCAGGGCCGGCTCGCCGTCTACCCGTCCTCGCGCGGCCAGGAGGCCTGCCAGGTCGGGGCGACCCTCGCCGTGCGCGACACCGACTGGGTCTTCCCCACCTACCGCGAGTCGATGGCGCTGGTCAGCCGGGGCATCGACCCGGTCGAGGTGCTCACCCTGCTGCGCGGCGACTGGCACTGCGGGTACGACCCGACGCGGGTGCACACCGCGCCGCAGTGCACCCCGCTGGCGACCCAGTGCGTGCACGCCGCCGGGCTGGCCTACGGCGAGTCGTACCAGGGCCGGGACACCGTGGCGCTGGCCTTCATCGGTGACGGCGCCACCAGCGAGGGCGACTTCCACGAGGGGGTCAACTTCGCCGCCGTGTTCAAGGCCCCGGTCGTCTACTTCGTGCAGAACAACAAGTACGCGATCAGCGTGCCGCTGTCCCGGCAGACCGCCGCGCCGAGCCTGGCGTACAAGGGTGTCGGCTACGGCGTGCCCAGCGAGCAGGTCGACGGCAACGACCCGGTGGCGGTGCTGGCGGTGCTCACCCGCGCGGTGGCGCACGCCCGGGCCGGTCACGGGCCGTTCCTGGTCGAGGCGCACACCTACCGGATGGAGCCGCACACCAACGCCGACGACGCCACCCGGTACCGCGACGCCGACGAGGTCGAGGCCTGGCGCGACCGCGACCCGGTGGCCCGGCTGGAGACGTACCTGCGCAACCGGGGCGCGCTCGACGACGCGGCGGTGGCCGCGATCGCCGAGGAGGCCGAGGCGTACGCCGCCGACCTCCGCGACCGGATGAACGCCCAGCCCACGGTCGACCCGCTCAGCCTCTTCGACCACGTCTACGCCGAGCCGACCCCGCAGCTGGTCGAGCAGCGCGAGCAGGTCCGCGCCGAGCTGGCCGCCGCCCGCGACGAGGAGGGGGACGCCTGATGGCCACCATGACCATGGCGAAGGCGCTCAACGCCGCGCTCGCCGACGCGATGCTCGACGACGACCGGGTGGTCGTCTTCGGCGAGGACGTCGGGCAGCTCGGCGGCGTCTTCCGGATCACCGACGGGCTCCAGGCCCGCTTCGGCGACAAGCGCTGCTTCGACACCCCGCTGGCCGAGGCCGGCATTGTCGGCTTCGCCGTCGGGCTGGCCATGTCCGGGCTGCGCCCGGTGGTGGAGATGCAGTTCGACGCGTTCGCGTACCCGGCCTTCGAGCAGATCGCCTCGCACGTGGCGAAGCTGCGCAACCGCACCCGCGGCGCGCTGAGCGTGCCGATCGTGATCCGGGTGCCCTACGCCGGCGGCATCGGCGGGGTGGAGCACCACTGCGACTCGTCCGAGGCGTACTACGCGCACACCCCGGGCCTGAAGGTGGTCACCCCGGCCACCGTCGAGGACGCGTACTCGCTGCTGCGCCAGGCGATCGACGACCCCGACCCGGTCGTGTTCATGGAGCCCAAGAAGCTCTACTTCTCCAGCGCCGAGGCGGAACTGCCCGCGACCACCGCGCCGTTCGGCCGGGCGGTCGTGCGCCGGCCCGGCACCGACGCCACCCTGGTCGCGTACGGCCCGGCGGTGCCGGTCGCGCTGGAGGCCGCCGAGGCCGCCCGCGAGGAGGGCTGGGACCTGGAGGTCGTCGACGTGCGCACCATCGTGCCGTTCGACGACGCCACCATCACCGCGTCGGTGCGCAAGACCGGCCGGTGCGTGGTGATCCAGGAGGCGCAGGGCTTCGCCGGAGTCGGCGCGGAGATCGCCGCCCGGGTGCAGGAGCGCTGCTTCCACGCCCTGCACGCCCCGGTGCTGCGGGTCTCCGGCCTGGACATCCCGTACCCGGCGCCGATGCTGGAGCACACCCACCTGCCCTCGGTGGACCGGGTGCTGGACACGGTGGCCCGCCTCCAGTGGGACGACCAGCCCGACACGCGCTGGCTGCCCCAGGGGAGCGCGGCGTGACCACGGTGGACCGGACGCAGGTCTTCCTCCTGCCCGACCTGGGCGAGGGGCTGAGCGAGGCCGAGATCGTGGAGTGGCGGGTCGCCGTGGGCGACGTGGTCACGGTGGACCAGAGCGTGGTCGAGGTGGAGACCGCCAAGGCGGTCGTCGACGTGCCCTGCCCGTACGCCGGCCGGGTGGTCGCCCTGCACGGCGCGGCGGGTGAGGTGCGCCCGGTCGGCCAACCCCTGATCACCATCGCGCCGCTCGACGGCGACGGCGGCGGCGAGCCCGCCGGCCACGCCACCTACCGCGAGGAGGAGCGGGCCGGCTCCGGCAACGTGCTGATCGGGTACGGCACCGGGCACGCCGGCGCCGGCCGACGCCGGCGCCGCCCCCGGCTGGCGCTGGCCCCCGAGCCCACCGCCGGCGCGACCGGCGCCTCCGACGGGAAGAACGCCCCGGAGCCGGCCGCGGCACCGACCGACCCGGCGGCCGGGCGGACGCCGACGGCGGCGCTGGTCATCTCGCCGATCGTGCGCCGGCTGGCCAGGGAAAGCGGGGTGGACCTGGCCTCGGTGCGGGGCACCGGCACCGGCGGCGTGATCCGCCGCGCCGACGTGGAGGCGGCCGCCGCCGCGCCGGCCACCCGGCTCGCGGCGGTGCCGGAACAGCCCGCCGCGCACGTCGGGCTCGCCCCGGCCGAGGGGCAGGACGTGGTCATCCCGCTCACCGGCATCCGCAAGGTGATCGCCGACAAGCTCTCCCGCAGCCGGCGGGAGATCCCCGAGGTGACCATCTGGGTGGACGTGGACGCCACCGGGCTGCTGGAGACCCGGGCGGCCATCAACGCCGCCACCCCGGGCGCGCCGGTGAGCATCCTGGCCCTGCTGGCCCGGATCTGCCTCAGCGGGCTGCGGCGGTTCCCGCAGCTCAACGCTTACGTCGACACCGAGGGGCAGCGGATCGTCCAGTCGGCCGGGGTGCACCTGGGCATCGCCGCGCAGACCGACCGGGGCCTGGTCGTCCCGGTGCTGCGCGACGCCCAGCGGCTCACCACCCGGGAGCTGGCCGCCGCGCTGGCGGAGACCACCGCCGCGGCCCGGGCCGGCACGCTGCCGCCGGCCCGGCTGACTGGCGGCACCTTCACCCTCAACAACTACGGGGTATTCGGCGTGGACGGCTCGACGCCGATCATCAACCACCCGGAGGCCGCCCTGCTCGGGGTGGGCCGGATCGTGGACAAGCCCTGGGTGGTCGACGGCCAGCTCGCGGTGCGCAAGGTGACCCAGCTCAGCCTCACCTTCGACCACCGGGTCTGCGACGGTGGCGTGGCGGGCGGCTTCCTGCGGCACGTCGCCGACTGCGTCGAGCAGCCGGCGCTGCTGGTCGCCAACGTCTGAGCGGTACGGGCGGAGCCGGCCGCGCTGGCCGGCTCCGCCGCCGGACGGCGTGCTGTCCGCTTCGTCCGCCCATCGGTGCGGGCGGCGGGGGCGTGGGCACGGCGTTTTCCGGTCGGTGGGCCGGGAAATCGGCGGCCGGGGAAACGACCGGACCGCCGAGAGGAGCCCCTGTGCCGTACCAGGGCCTGCCCGCCACCGTGCGGGACCGTCGCCCGTCCGTCGCCGGTGCGCCGTTGTGGTGCGACGCGCACGAGTACGGGCTGACCGGCGACGGGGTGACCAACGACCAGCCGGCGCTGGCGGCCCTGGTGGACCGGCTCGGCGACGGGTACGCCGCCGACGGGCGGGCCCGGGTGATCTACTGCCCGCCGGGGATCTACTCGATCCGCGACGCCGGCACGGTGTGGCGCAGCGGGGTGTCGCTGATCGGGGCCGGCTCGGCGGCGACCCGGTTCCTGCTCAGCAACGAGGGCAACCGGTCGGACCCGACGCCGCTGGCCTTCTGGACCACCCTGCAGCACGGCGCGGACCGGGACCGGCACATCGCCGACTGCACCTTCGCCGACTTCGAGATCGACGGCTCCGGCGTGGCCATGGCCGAGTACAACTACCTGGCCAAGGGGCTGGGCCTGCAGTACGTGGTGCGCGGGGTGTTCCGCAACCTCTACATCCACCACACCGCGGCGAGCGGGCTCGGCTGCGACTTCCTCCAGGACGGCATCATCGACGGCGTGGTGGTGGTCGGCTGCGGCCGGCTGGACAACGGCGAGGAGATGGGCGGGGCCGGCATCGGCATCGGCATCGGCGGCTGGGGCACCGTCGAGCGGCTCATCATCGCCAACTGCACCGCCCTGGGCAACGGCACCAACGGCATCTTCCTGGAGTTGCAGAAGGACTACTGGCCGCCGCCGCGCGGCTACCGGATCGTCGGCTGCCACAGCCAGGGCAACCGGTTCGGCATCTCCGACTGGGGCGCCGACGGGCTGATCGTCACCGGCTGCACGATGACCGGCAACTTGGAGGCGGGCTTCGACGTCTCGGCCAACGGCACATCGGGGGTGGCCGGCCGGGGTGGGCTGCTGACCGACTGCGTGATCGACGGCAACCTCCGCGACGGGATCAGCATGGGCAACACCCCCGGCCCGTACACGGTGCGGGGCAACCGGATCAGCGGCAACGGCGCGTACGGCTACCACGAGCACAACCTGGGCCGGGGCTACCAGGACCCGGCGATGGACGTGGTGATCGAGAGCAACGAGTTCTGGGGCAACGGCCTGGACGGGATCCGCGTCGACCGCCCGATGACCGACACGGTGCTGCTCAACAACCGGATCCGCAACAACGGGCGGCAGTGCGGCGGCGCCTGCGCCGGCGGCGGCGAGACGGTCCGGTACAGCGACAAGGCGCTGGTGGACCGCTCGGCGACCTGGCCGCCGGACGGGCACCGGGGCAAGGTGCTGCGGGTGGGCGAGCGGGTGGCCGTGGTGGCCGCCAACACCGCCTCCGAACTCACCCTCGCCCCGGTACGCCCCGACTCCCACAGCGCCTGGAGCGGTGACACCCCGCTGCCCGGGACGGCGTACGAGCTGCCCGCCGCGCCGGGCACCCGGGCCGGGATCACCATCAACGCGCCCTTCGACTCGGCGACGATCCGGGGCAACCGCGTCTGGGACAACCACGACCCGAGCACCCAGACCCACGGGCTGTGGATCACCGAGCGGGGCAGCTGCGTGGGCTGCCGGGTCGAGGACAACGACCTCGCCGGCAACGCCGGGAGCGCCACCCGGTTGGACACCCCGCCGGTCGGCGGCCGGTGGGACCGCAACCACGGCGACCACGACTGGGACTGAACGACCCGAGTCGGTACGCCGGGGACACGGACCACCCAGGCCTCCTGTTCCGGGACGGTCGGGCCGCGAATTCGCGGCCGAGCACATCGGCGTCCAAAAGCCCAGCCGTTTCCGAGCATTTCCCGCGAAAGTGCGCCACGGCCCGAGAAGCGCCGTACAGAATATGGCCAAGGGAAATGGAAACGGGGGGCTGAATATGGATGTGAGGCGGCGACTGACGCTAATGGCGGTGACCATCGCAGCCACACCGTTGATCCTCGGCGGGTGCACGGCGGACCGGAAGGACGCCACCGGCTCGGCGCCGGGCAGGGCTGCGGACCCCGCGGTCACGCTGACCCCCGCCGACCGGGCGAAGGACGTCCCGGTCAGCGCGGAGGTCGGGACGAGCGTGAGCCACGGGAAGGTCACCGGCGTCAAGCTCACCGACGACAAGGGGAAGCAGGTCGCGGGGGAGCCGCGCGAGGACGGATCCAGCTGGGTGCCGAGCACCCCGCTGGAGAACGGCCGGACCTACACCGCGGAGGTGACCGCCACCGGGAAGAAGGGGCGGACCATCGTCGGGCGGACGACCTTCACCACGTCGCCCAAATCGACCAGACAGGCGATAAAGACCACGTTGTATTTCGCCGGAAATCAGACGTACGGCACCGCGATGCCGGTTAGCGTCGCATTCGATCCGCCTATTCCCAAAGAGGCCCGGGCGGTCGTGCAACGGCGATTGTTCGTGAAGACCGACCCGCCGCAGCCGGGTACCTGGTCATGGGTGGAGGACGGCAAGCAGGTCGAATACCGGGCGCCGGATTTCTGGAAGCCCGGCACGAAGATCAGCGTGCGGTCGGGACTGGCGGGACTCCCGATCGGCAAGGAGTTCATCGGTGACGAGGACCACCGGTCCACCTCGAAGATCGGCCGGCAGGTGGCCCTCGAGATCGACAACGCCACCAAGCAGATGTCGGTCCTCCAGGAGGGCAAGCTGCTCCGCAAGATCCCGGTGAGTCTCGGCAAGTCGAGCACCCCGACCTCGAGCGGCAAGATGGTGATCATGGAGAAGCACGACGTCACCACGTTCGACACCCGGGGTTCGGCCGACCCTTATGTGGTCGACGTCGAGGACGCCCAGCGGCTCACCTGGGGCGGCGAGTTCATCCACGCCGCGCCGTGGTCGGAGGGGGATCAGGGCAACATCAACGTCTCGCACGGCTGCACCAACGTGTCGGTGGCGGCGGCGGAATGGCTGATGGGCATCACCAAGGTCGGCGACCTGGTGACCGTCAAGGGCACCGAGGTGCAGTTGGACCAGGGCAACGGCTGGACCGCCTGGAACGTCAGCTGGGACGAGTTCGCCAAGGGCAGTGCGCTGCCCGTGCCGCCCGGCCTGAAGCCGGCGCCCACCCTGAGCCCGGGGCACCCGGGGGCGGTGGCCGGGGGATCGTCGCCCGCACCCGCGCCGTCCGCCAGCGGCGGCTGAGACCAGAGGGAGGAACGACCGGGGTACGACCGGCCCGCCGCGCGGCGGGCCGGTCGTACGTCAGTCCGGGCAGGCTCGGAGCCGGTGCGCGATCGAGGTGGGCACCCGGCAGCTTCGATGGCCGCCCCGAAGGGCTCCCGAGAGATGCTGAGGATCTGATGTCGCCAACGACTCACCGGTGCACCCGTGAGTCATCGACGTCATCAGATCCGTAGTGTTCCCGAGCCCTCTGCCGTGCGCCGCCACGGCCGGCGACGGTCGGGGTCGGTGACGCGGACGTCAGGTGAGGTCGACGCGGGCGATGCCGGTGCCGATCAGGCTGCCCAGCCAGAGCCGGTCGCCGTGCTGCCGGACCCCGGTGATCATCCAGTAGGCGCCGTCGGGGCCGTGCAGCGTGCGCAGCACCGTCCCCTCGCCGTCGACGAGGGCGACCAGGCCGTACTTCTGCGGCTGCGGTCGTACCGCGTCGGGCAGCAGCGCCACCAGCTGGCGTAGCCGAGGGTGCGGCAGCAGCCGCTCGACGACCGGCAGCCGGGGGCTGGGCAACGCGATCCAGTACGTCCCGTCGCCGACCGCCGTGAGGTTGTCCGGGTACGCCGGCAGGTCGGTGAGCACGGTGACCGCCCCGTCGGGCAGGGCCACCCGCACCAGCCGGTGGGTGCTGGTCTCCACCAGCATCAGCGCCGACTCGTCCGGGGTCAGCGCGATCCCGTTGGGGAAGTAGAGCCCGTCGGTCACCACCTCGGTGCGCCCCGAGCCCGGGTCGTACGCCAGCACCCGCCCGTTGGGGCGGTGTTCCAGCAGGTCGTGCTTCCAGTGCGAGAGCGGATAGCGGTCGGAGGAGTCGGTGAAGTAGACCGTGCCGTCGCGGGCCACCGTGGCGTTGTCGGCCAGGTGCACCGGCGGCGCGGTGCCGGTCAGCTCGCGCACCGCGCCGTCGGGGGTGACCCGCAGCAACCCCCGGTACGCGTCGCAGACCACCAGGCTGCCGTCGCGGGGGTCCAGCTCGATGCCGAGCGGTCGCCCGCCGGTCTCGGCGAGCAGCCGGGGCGCCGTGCCGTTGGGCGCGTCGGCGGGCCACCACCAGAGCCGGCCGTCCTCGTCGCCGCTGACCACCCGCCCGTCCGGGGCCACCAGCACATCCTCCGGCCCGTGCGCGCCGGGCGGCAGGGGCAGCAGCTCGACCGCGTCGAGCCGCCGGTCGGTGGCCGCCCACACCCCGGTCAGCGGCGGCGGGACGGTGGCCGGCTCGCGGACGGGCCGGATCAGGCGGGGCGGGCGGGGGCGCTGGCGCGGGACGACCATCGGGTCATTGTCACCCGCCGATCCCGGTCCCGTCCCCCCGCCGGGCGTGTCGCGCCGACGGCGCCTCGTCCCTGAGACGGATCGGGGACTCCCCCGGGGGGGACCCTGGGCGTACCCGGATTCGGTCCGTCGGACGGCGGAAATGTCGGTGGCCGGGGCTAGATTCGTCCGTATGGGACAGCGGGGTGACCGGCTCCACGTGCAGCTCAGCGTGGGCGACGACGTGGTCGGGGTGCGAGTGGTCGGCGAGGTCGACGTCGCCTCGGTCGGTGTGCTGCGTGCTGCGCTGTGGGCCGCGCCGGCGCGGCCGGTGCTGCGGGTCGACCTCTCCGGTGTCCGGCTGCTCTCCGCCGCCGGGGTCCGCGCGCTGGTCGCCGCGCACCTGCGGGTGCGGGCCCGGGGCGGCGAGCTCGTGCTGGCCGACCCCGATCCGGTGGTCGCCCGGGTGCTGCGGGCCACCGGCCTGCACCGGGTCGTCCCCGTCGTGCAGAGCATGCCCGCACCGCCCTGCCCCCGCAGCGAGCTGGTCGCCTGCGCCTGAGCCGCGACCCCGCCGGCACGGCACCGACCCCGCACCCGATGGTGCGGGGCCGTCGGCACTGCGCCGACGACCCCGCCTCCGGTCAGCGGACGCCGAGCAGGTCGACGACGAAGACCAGCGTCTCGTTCGGCTTGATGACGCCGCCGGCGCCACGGCTGCCGTAGCCCAGGTGCGGCGGGATGGTCAGCCGGCGACGGCCGCCGACCTTCATGCCCACCACGCCCTGGTCCCAGCCGGCGATGACCTGGCCGCCGCCGAGCGGGAACTCGAACGCCTCGCCCCGGTTCCAGGACGCGTCGAACTCGCGCCCGGTGGAGTGGGACACCCCGACGTAGTGGACGTTGGCGAGCTGGCCGGGCTGGGCCTCCGGGCCGTCGCCCACGGTGATGTCCTCGATGACGAGGTCGGCCGGGGGCGCGCCCTCGATCGGGCCGATCTCGGGCTTGCCTGCCTGGGGCATGTTCATCTGCTGATCTCCTGCCGTTCTGGCTCGATCGTCCGGTCGGTTCCGATCCTGCCGGATCGTGACCCACCGATCCCCGGCAGTCCCGACGACGACGCGCCGGGCGCGCCGTCGCGGACCCGGACACGCCGTAGGGGGCGCCACCGGTCGGTGGCGCCCCCTACGGGTCGGTGCGGTCACTTCAGCCAGCCGTACTTCCGGACGACGGGGAGGTTCGTCCAGACCCGACCGAGGCCGAGGGTGTTGCCCGCGCCCACCAGGGCCAGACCGGCGAGCACCGCGGCGTAGATCAGGTGGTCGTCCATGAAGAGGTTGTTCTCGGGAGGCAGGACGGCGGTCCACATGAGCACCATCAGCAGCGCGCCGGTCGTGGCGGCGACTCGCATCCCGATGCCGAGCAGCAGCGCCACGCCGATCCCGGCGAGACCGACCATGAACAGCCAGTCGGCCCAGGTCGCGCCGGCGATGTCCTGGTAGATGCCCTTGAACGGGCCGGTCGCGCCGAAGGTGAGGAACCCCTTGGTCGGGCTGCCGCCGTTGATCCAGGCGTTCTTCGCCGCGGTCTCGTGCCCGAGGCCGAAGGCCTTGTCCAGGAACGCCCAGAGGAAGATCCAGCCGAGGGCGATCCGGGTGCCGGCCCAGACGAACCGGGCGGCGCGCTCACGGGGGGTTTCGGCCGCCGGAGCGATGGTGGTGGCGGTGGTGGTCCGCTCGATCGTCGCGGTCATGGTGTCCACGTCCCTTCTCTGCCTGGCACCGCGCTTTCCGGTGGCACATCCATTGCACCGCCGCGCGGCGGTCGCGGGCAGGGCCGGTCGGGCCGTCGGGGACCGGGACCTTGGACCCCGAACGCGGGCCCGCCGGAGGGACCTTCGGCCCCCGGCCGACCCGGTCCTCCGCCTCTGCCCCCGCTGGTCGGCGCCGCCATACCGTGCGGATGCAGACAGCCGAGGAGGTCGTGATGAGGACGTGGCAGGTGGGCGACGTGATGACCCGGGACGTCGCGACGGTGGGGGAGGAGACCCCGTACCGCGACATCGTCGACGTGCTGATCCGACGCGGGATCAGCGCGGTGCCGGTGGTGGACGGGTTCCGGCGGGTGCTGGGCGTGGTGTCCGAGGCCGACCTGCTGCACAAGGTGGAGCGGGCGGGCAACCCGGACGAGCGCCGGGTCTTCGAGGGCCGGCGCCGGCGGGTGGCGCGGGAGAAGGCCGACGCGCTGGTCGCGAAGGAGCTGATGACCGCGCCGGCGGTCACCACGTACCCGGAGTCGCCGTTGCCGGCCGCGGCCCGGCTGATGGACCGGGAGGACGTCAAGCGGCTGCCCGTGCTCGACGACCTCGGCCGGCTGGTCGGCATCGTGACCCGCGGCGACCTGCTCCGGGTGCACCTGCGCAGCGACGCGGAGATCCGCGAGGACGTGGTGCAGGAGGTGCTGCGGCGGGTGCTCGCCGTGCGGGACGGGCTGGTCACCGTGCGGGTCCGCGACGGTGAGGTGACCCTGGACGGCCGGCTGGACCGGCGCAGCGCCGCCGACCTCGCGGTCCGGCTCGCCGGGCAGGTCAGCGGCGTGGTCCGGGTGGTCGACCTCATGGGGTACGACGTGGACGACACCGTCCTGGTCGAGCTGCCGCCGGGCCGGGCCACCCCGGTCGCCTGAACCGCCGCGCCCGGGGCCCCGCCCCGGGTCTAGGCCGGGTGGGTCACCGGGTCGGCGAGCTGGGCGGCCAGCAGCCCGGTCGCCTCCGCCAGCGACGGGCCGTACCAGGTGAGGTGGCGGCCGGAGACCAGCGCGCAGGGCGTGCCGGGGAACGCCTCCGGGCCGTCGGCGGCGGTGAACGCGTACGGCTCGTCGGGAAGCACGACCAGGTCGGGTTCCCGGGCGCGCAGCGCGTCGAGGTCCGGGCGCGGGTACCGCTCGGCGTCGTCGGCGTACAGGTTCGCCACGCCGAGCCGGCGCAGCACGTCCCCGGCGAAGGTGTCGCCGCCGAGCACCACCCAGGGCCGGCGCCACACCGGTACGACGGCCCGGCGCGGCACCGGCGGCGTGACTGGGGCGGCCCAGGCGCGGCGGGCGGCGGTGAGCCAGTCCGGTTCGGCGGTCACGCCGAGCGCGGCGAGCAGGTCGGCCAGCTCGGTCAGCGCCTGCGGCACGGTACGCGGGTAGGTGACCCGGACCGGCACCCCGGCCGCGACCAGCGCGTCGGCGTCGGCAAGCCGGTTCTCCTCCACGTTGAGCAGCACCAGGTCCGGGCGCAGGGCGAGCACCCGGTCCAGGTCCGGGTACTTGCTGCCGCCCACCCGCGCCACGTCGAGCCCGGCGGGGTGCGTGCACCAGTCGGTCGCGCCGACCAGCACCTCCGGCACGGTCACCGCCACCGCTTCGGTCAGCGACGGCACCAGCGAGACCACCCGCACGGCGTACCTCCCTCCCCGGCGCGGACCGCGCCGGTCCGACCCATCGTCCCCGCGGTCGCCGGTCCCGTCGGGCCGGCCCCCGGATCCGACCGCACCGGCGAGGCGGCGAGCAGGATCGACGCCCTAGACTCGGCCGGTCGACCGACCACGTGAGGATCCGGCACCACCATGACGCGTACCGCCACCGACGACGGTTCCCGGCTGCGGCCGCTGCCGCTCGACGGTGCCGCGCTGCCCGTCCGGGCCAATCAGGTGGTGCACGCCGGTCGCCGGCTCGGCGACCTGGTGGCCCGGCGCCCGGAGGGCATCACCGGGCACCAGTGGAGTTCGGCGACCCGCGAGGAGTTCGACCACGTGGTCTGCGCCGCCGACACCGGTCGGCCGCTCTTCGCCGTCGTGCTCGGCGCGCCGGCGCCGCCCGGCTCGGCCCGGCAGCGCGCCGAGCGGATGCGCGACGCCGTCTGCGCCGCGGTCGACCTGCCCGTGCTGCGGATCGAGTCGCCGACGTTGCGGTCCGCCGCGCACGGCCCGCGGATCGTCGGGTACGTCATCGACGCCCGCGCGTACGCCGGTCCGGGCCCGTCCGCCGGCCAGGACGGCGACGGGTACGACACGGCGGTGGCCTTCCGCGACATCGTCGGTCGGCTGCCCGACGGTCGCACCGGCCCGGTCAACGACCTCGGGGCGCTGACCCGCGCCGCCGCCGTCGACGCGTACGTGTCCCGGCGGCTGGCCGACCCCATCGTGCGCGGGCTGCACGTGCGGTGGCGGGACGGGGCGGCCGAGGGCTGGAGCTGGGTCGAGGTGCGGCCCGGTCGCTGCCTGGTCGAGCGGGTGACCCTCCGGGAGCACCGCTTCTGGTGCGGGGTGGACGCCGCCCGGCTGGCCGAGGATCTGGCCGCCGTCGCGGTGGGGGACCGGCTGCGGGCGCTGGAGACCGACGAACCGCCGCTGGTGGACCGGGCCGAGCTGCGGCGGGAGATCCGGGGGCTGCGCGCCCGCCGGGACGAGCTGGTCGGCGGCTTCGCCTTCGACCACCTCTGCGTCGACTGACAACCGACCGCAGCGTCGCCGCGCGGTGACTCCGCGTCTTTCCGGAACCCCGATCGGGCCGTCGTCACCAGCCCGTTCCGAATTCCTCGATCCGCGTTGAACCATCGCCCGCGGCGCTCCGTACCTAAGCGGGAATGGACACAGATCTTCCCAGCCGCGCCACCCGACGCGGCGGACGGTGCGGAAAGGGCATCGTCGGCCATCGACGCGCGACCGGAACGTCGCAGTGATCCCGAAGGGCGTCCCACCCCGAATTCCGTTCGCTCGACGGGTCACGAGTCAGGTACCGGATCGAGAAGGAGAGCAATTCGATGCGCAGGTCCACAGGGGCGCGCCGGTCATCCGGTAACGCGCGGAGCAAGCGGCTGCTGGCGGCGGTCGGCGCGCTCGCGGTCTTCGGCGGTATCGCCGCGGTTACCCAGATCTCGTCGGCCCACGAGAATCGGCGGACGACGACCCGCAACGTCTCGTCCGCCTGCGTGGCGCCGAGTCCCGGCGCCACCTCGCCGAGCGGACGCGGCAGCACCACCCAGACGTGGCAGAACGGGCGCTGGGTCCGCAACCACTGGGGCGACGGCCAGATGTCCGTCGCCGAGTGCCAGGCCGTCAAGGACGGCAACGCGCCGGTGAACACCGTCGCCTCCGGCGTGACCTGCCCGGACGTCGCCGGCAAGCTGCCCCGGGTCCCGGACCGTGCCCGGGCTGAGGTCGACCGGAACCTCGCGCTGTTGCAGACCCAGATCGCCGAGGCCGACCGGCGCCTCGCCGCCGAGGGCCGCAACGGTCAGGCCTTTATCGACAACGCCATTTTGCGTCCGCTGGAGGACAAGCGGCGGGCGACGTTGAACCGGATCACGACCGCTATCGACCGGGTGGGTCCCCGCCCGCAGGGTCTGGACCAGCTCGCGAAATGCACCGTCGCCGCTAACAACAACAACGGCGGCGCCAATGGCGGTCAGAACGGCGGCCAGAACGGCGGTCAGACCGGTGCTCCGACCGCCGCCCCGACCAACGGCGGCCAGAACGGCGGCCAGAACAATGGCGGGAACAACAACGGCGGGAACAACCTCGGCGTGCTGGCCAAGGACTGCACCAACAGCAGGCTGCAGCCCCACGACGGTTTCCAGAACGGCAACCGCTGCGTGAGCACCGCCTTCGGTGAGGTCGGCGCGGCCGCCAACAACCCGTCCCTGCTGATCACCCAGTTCCCGGAGCAGGTGCAGCGCAACCAGGCGTTCGCGCTGCGGATCTCCACCCGGAACCTGATCCGCGACCGGTTCCTCGCCGCCGGCCAGGGCGGCTACTACCTGGAGAGCTCGGTCCTCAACGACCAGGGGCTGACCCGCGGTCACTTCCACACCGCCTGCCGGATGCTGCAGAGCACCAGCGAGGCGCCGTCGAACCCGCAGGACGTGCCGGCGTTCTTCGTCGCCACCGAGGACGGTCGGGGCAGTGGCCAGGCCGACGAGGTGACCATCCAGATCCCGGGCCTGCCGCAATCGGGCACGGCGCAGTGCGCGGTCTGGGCCGGTGACGGCTCGCACCGGGTGCCGATGATGGAGCGGGCCAACCAGACCCCCGCCTTCGACGTGGTGCGGATCGAGGTCAACTAGACCGTCGTACGACACCGCCGCGGGCCGTCCGGAGAGATCCGGGCGGCCCGCGGCCGTACGCCCGGACCAGCGTCGCGACCGGCTGGCGGGTAGCGCAATGCAGCGGCGCCCCGAGGCGGTCCGGCGGCCCCGGTCCACCGGCCGATCGTGACCGTGGCGAGGGGCGCGGCCCGGCCGTAGGGTCGGTGGATGTCGGACAGCCGCTTCCCGGCCCCTGCTCGACGGTCCGGGCAACCATGTCGACGACCCCCGGGAGCTGCTGGTCGGCTATCTCGACTGGTACCGGGAGGCGCTGGCCCGCAAGACCGCCGGCCTGTCGGAGGAGCAGTTGCGCAGGCCCGTCGACGGGGTCGGCTGGGCGCCGCTCGGGCTGGTGCGGCACCTGGGCTGGGTGGAGCGGCGCTGGATCCGGTGGGGCTTCGCCGCGGAGCAGGTCGCGCCGTGCCCGCCGGGCGAGGACGACGCCGAGTGGCGGGTGGACGCCCTGTCGTTGGAGCAGGTGTGGCGGGCGTACCGGGCGGAGGTGGCGCACACCCGCCGGATCGTCGCCGGGGTGCCGCTGTCGCGGCGGGCCGCGCTCGGCGGCCGGTTCCACGCCGCCGCGGACGCGCCGTCGCTGGGCCGGATCCTGTTCCACCTGCTTCAGGAGTACGCCCGGCACCTGGGTCAGCTCGACGTGGCCCGGCAGTTGCTGGACGGGGTCACCGGCGAGTGACCGGGCTCCCGCACCGACCGGGGCGCACCACCGGGTGGAAATTGTGAACGTGGCGGAAAGCGTAGGGGTCACGCTGATTTCTCAGCGTGACCCCTACGCGGCGGATCGTGATGCCCCGGCGATGCCGGTCAGCGGTTCTTCCACGCCTCCACGACGTTGACCGGGATGCGGCCGCGCTCGGAAATCTCGTAGCCGTTCTTGGCGGCCCATTCCCGGATGGCCCGGTTCTGCTCGCGGTCCATTCCCGAGACCGCGGCGCGGGCCGGGCGGCGGACCGGGCGGCCGGCGTCCACGTTGCCCCGCCCCATTCGCCTGCCAGCGCTGATGTACGGGTCGAGCGCCTTGCGCAGCACCCCCGCGTTCTCGTCGGAGAGGTCGATGGTGTACGCCACCCCGTCCAGGCTGAACTCGACGGTCCGGTCGGCCTTTCCGCCGTCCAGGTCGTCGCTCAGAACGGTGATTACTTTCCTTGCCATCGCCATTGCTCCCTGTGTCGGGCGGGGTGTGGTCAAGAGTTTGACGTATCGGCCGGCTAATCCGCAACAATATGCGTGGCTTTCATTTGACGCGTCGCGCGAATCGTGGAAAATCCGCGCGGCCAATGGGCGGGCGGCGTCAGTCGCTGAGCAGTCCGGCGTGTCCGGCCAGCGCGGCGGCCTCCGCGCGGCTGGACACCCGCAGCTTGGCCTGACCGTCGTCGCGCTGCTGTCCGGCCTGCCCGCCCCGACCGTCGCGGCGCTGGCGCTGACCGGCCTCGCCGTGCCGGTGGCCGTCGCCCTCGCCGGTGGGCGACCCCGCGACCTGCTCCCGTCCCGTCCCGTCCCGTCGGCGGGGTGGCCTGGGTCACACCCAGGAACAAGGGGAACGCTTTGTGACTTGAGCCTGTCACGCTCAACTCAACGCGATAGCAGGTGTTCGATGGCAACTCTTCCGGTACTTCCGCTGACCGACGCCGTCCTGCTGCCCGGCATGGTCATCCCGGTGACCCTCGACCCGACCACCCAGGCCGCGGTCGACGCGGCCCGCGCCACCGGAGACAAGCAGCTGCTCGCCGTGCCCCGCATCGACGGCGAGTACGGCTCCGTCGGCACGATCGCCACCATCGAGAAGGTGGGCCGGCTGCCCGACGGCGAGCCCGCCGCCGTGATCCGCGGCCTCGCCCGGGCCCGGATCGGCTCCGGCGTGCCCGGACCCGGCGCCGCCCTCTGGGTCGAGGCGACCGAACTCGACGAACCGGCCCCGGCCGGCCGGGCCCGGGAACTCGCCCGCGAGTACCGCGCGCTGATGACCTCGGTCCTCCAGCAGCGCGGCGCCTGGCAGGTCATCGACGCCATGGAGCGGATGACCGACGTCTCCGAGCTGGCCGACGCGGCCGGCTACGCGCCCTGGCTCACCCTGGCGCAGAAGACCGAACTGCTCGCCGCGCCGGACGTCGTCGCCCGGCTGGAACTGCTCGTCGGCTGGGTGAAGGACCACCTCGCCGAGCAGGAGGTCACCGAGCGGATCAACAGCGACGTCCGCGAGGGGCTGGAGAAGTCCCAGCGGGAGTTCCTGCTCCGCCAGCAGCTCGCCGCCATCCGCAAGGAGCTGGGCGAGGACGAGCCCGACGGCTCCGCCGACTACCGGGCCCGGGTCGAGACCGCCGAGCTGCCCGAGAAGGTACGCGAGGCGGCGCTGCGCGAGGTCGGCAAGCTGGAGCGGGCCAGTGACGCCTCCCCGGAGGCGGGCTGGATCCGTACCTGGCTCGACACGGTGCTGGAGATGCCGTGGACCACGCGTACCCAGGACAACACCGACCTGGCCGCGGCCCGCGCCGTGCTCGACGCCGACCACGCCGGCCTGGCCGACGTGAAGGACCGCATCCTGGAATACCTGGCGGTGCGCAACCGGCGGGCCGAGCGCAACCTCGGCGTGGTCGGCGGTCGCGGCTCCGGCGCGGTCCTCGCCCTCGCCGGCCCGCCCGGCGTCGGCAAGACCAGCCTCGGCGAGTCGATCGCCCGGGCGCTCGGGCGCAACTTCGTCCGGGTGTCGCTCGGCGGCGTCCGCGACGAGGCGGAGATCCGCGGTCACCGGCGCACCTACGTCGGCGCGCTGCCCGGCCGGATCGTCCGCGCGCTGCGGGAGGCCGGCTCGATGAACCCGGTCGTGCTCCTCGACGAGGTCGACAAGCTGGCCGCCGGCTACGCGGGCGACCCCGCCGCCGCGCTGCTGGAGGTGCTCGACCCGGCGCAGAACCACACCTTCCGGGACCACTACCTGGAGGTCGACCTCGACCTTTCCGACGTGCTCTTCCTGGCCACCGCCAACGTGGTGGAGACCATCCCCGGCCCGCTGCTGGACCGGATGGAGCTGGTCACCCTGGACGGCTACACCGAGGAGGAGAAGGTGGCCATCGCCCGGGACCACCTGCTGCCCCGGCAGCGGGAACGGGCCGGCCTGACCGCCGACGAGGTCACCGTGGCCGACGAGGCCCTCGCCCGGATCGCGGGGGAGCACACCCGGGAGGCCGGCGTACGGCAGCTCGAACGCGCCCTGGCGAAGATCCTGCGCAAGGTCGCCGTCGAGCTGGCCACCGACCCGGCCCCCGTCCGGGTGGACACCGGCAACCTGGCCCGCTACCTGGGCCGGCCGAAGTTCACCCCGGAGTCGGCCGAGCGCACCGCGGTGCCCGGCGTGGCCACCGGCCTGGCGGTCACCGGCGCCGGCGGGGACGTGCTCTTCATCGAGGCGACCAGCATGGAGGGCGAGCCGGGGCTGACCCTCACCGGCCAACTCGGCGACGTGATGAAGGAGTCCGCGCACATCGCCTGGTCGTACCTGCGCTCCAACGGGCGCCGGTACGGGCTGGACCCGAACGCCCTCGCCGGGCGGCGGATCCACCTGCACGTGCCGGCGGGCGCGGTGCCCAAGGACGGCCCCAGCGCCGGCATCACCATGGTCACCGCGCTGGCGTCCCTGGTGACCGGCCGGCCGGTGCGGCCCGAGTTCGGGATGACCGGCGAGGTGACCCTCTCCGGCCGGGTGCTGCCCATCGGCGGCGTGAAGCAGAAGCTGCTCGCCGCCCACCGGGCCGGCCTGACCGAGGTGATCATCCCGGCCCGCAACGAGCCGGACCTGGACGACCTGCCCACCGAGGTCCGCGAGGCGCTGACCGTGCACACCCTCGCCGACGTCGCCGACGTGCTCGCCCTGGCGCTGCGCCCGGCCGACGCCGACACCCTCACCGGTCCGGCGCTCGCCGCCGCCTGACCGGCGCCGCCCGAGGCGGCGGGACACGACGAGGCCCCCGGTCCGACCGACCGGGGGCCTCGGCGTACCTCAGTGCCGGTCGCGGCGGCGCTCGCCGGCGAAGTCCCGGCGCTCGCGCCGGTCACCGCCGTCGAAGCGGCGCTCGCCGCCGCCCTCGCCGCCGTCACGATCCCGCCGTACGGTGGCCTTGCGGCCCTTGATGGTGCTGCCGCGCAGCCCCGCGATCACCTCGTCGGCGACGCCGACCGGGATCTCCACCAGCGAGAACCGGTCCGCGATCTCGATCGAACCGATGTCCCGACCGTTCAGCCCGGTCTCCCCGGTGATCGCCCCCACCAGGTCCTGCGGCCGCACGCCGGCGCGCCGGCCCAGCCCGATGAAGACCTGCGTGGTGCCGCCGGTGCGCGGCCGGGCGCCGCCGCGCCGCTCACCCCGGCCCCCGGTCTCCGGCCGGCCCTCCCGCGGGGCCCGGACCGCGACCTGCGGGATCTCCTCCTCGTCCTCGCTGGTCGGGCCGGCCGCCTCGTGCGCCAGCTTCACCGCCGCCAGCGCGACCTCCATCAGGTCGAACTCGTCGCTGAGCGTCTCGACGATCACCCGGAACGGGTCCAGGTCGTCCTCGAGCAGCGACTCGCGCAGTGCGGCCTGGGTCAGTTCCAGCCGGCGGGTGCGCAGGTCGGCCACCGTCGGGATCTTGTCGATGCCGATCCGCTGACCGGTCACCCGCTCGATGGTCTTGAGCATCCGGTGCTCGCGCGGCTCGGCGAGGGTGATCGCCACGCCCTCCCGCCCGGCCCGGCCCACCCGGCCGATCCGGTGCACGTACGACTCCGGCGCCGACGGCACGTCGTAGTTGACCACGTGGGTGAGCTGCTCCACGTCCAGGCCCCGGGCGGCCACGTCCGTGGCGACCAGCAGGTCCGCCGTGCCCGCGCGCAGCCGGCCCATCACCCGGTCGCGCTGCTCCTGGCTCATCCCGCCGTGCAGCGCCTCGGCCCGGTAACCGCGACCGTTCATCGTCTCGGTGAGCCGGTCCACCTCCTCCCGGCTGCGGCAGAAGACGATCGCCGCGGTGGGGGACTCCACGTCGAGCACCCGGCCCAGCGCGGCCGGCTTGTGCCCCCGGGCGACGATGTACGCGCTCTGCCGCACCCGCGGCGCCTCGCCGGCGACCGGCTGCTCCCGACCGATCTGGATGCGTACCGGGTCGGTCAGGTGCTGGCGGGCCATCCCGTCGATCCGGGACGGCATGGTGGCCGAGAAGAGCACCGTCTGCCGCTGCGCCGGGGCGTGCTCCAGGATCGCCTCGATGTCCTCGGCGAAGCCCATGTCGAGCATCTCGTCCGCCTCGTCCAGCACCACCGTGGCCAGCTCACCCAGGCGCAGCGTGCCCCGGGCGATGTGGTCCAGGGCCCGGCCCGGGGTGGCCACCACCACGTCCACGCCGGCGTCCAGCGCCCGCAGCTGCCGGCCGATCGGCTGGCCACCGTAGATCGGCAGCACCCGGGTGCCCAGGTCCTTGCCGTAGCGGTGGAACGCCTCCGACACCTGCACCGCCAGCTCCCGGGTGGGCACCAGCACCAGCGACACCGGGTCGCCGCCGCCGCGCCCGTCCGGCATCCGCTGCAGCAGCGGCAGCGCGAACGCGGCCGTCTTGCCCGTGCCGGTCGCCGCCTGACCGAGCAGGTCCTGACCGGCCAGCAGCGGCGGGATCGCCTCCCGCTGGATCGGGGTCGGCTCCTCGTAGCCGAGGGCCGAGAGCGCGCCGAGCAGTTCAGTGCGCAGCCCGAGATCCGCGAAGGCGGTCGCCTCGTCGGTGCTGTCAGGGTTGGTCGGGTCGGTCGGTGCGGGTGCGGAACTCATGGGCAAAGCTTTTCATCACCGGCCCCGGTCCGCTCCGGCGACCGGCACAACCGTCGTACGGGCCACTCAGAGGATGGCCAGCACCACGGCGACCCCGACGACGGTGTCGAGGACGGCGCACCACTCGGCGTACCCGCGCGGCACCACCCGCCCGGCCCGGTGGTGCGCGATGTCCCAGGCGGCGTGCCCGAGCCAGCCGGCGGCCACCAGCCAGCGCGCCGGGCCGTCCTCCGCGACCGCCGCGAGCCCGGCCAGCGCGGTCCAGCCGGCCAGGCCGGCCAACTGCACCGGCAGCGTGCCGGGAGTGCGCCACTGCCGGCGGGCGGTGCCGATCAGCAGGTAGCCGGCCGGCAGGACGAGCAGCATCACCGGCGGCGGGACCGTGGGGGAGACCCAGTTGTCGACCGTCATCAGCAGCGCCAGCCAGGTCGGCCAGCGGCGCGCCAGCGCGGCGACCACCGGGTGCCGGGGCGCCGGCGCCGGGTGCTCGTGCCGGTGCCGCACCGCCACCAGCACCATCGCCGGGACCATGAGCAGGTGCCCGCCGAGCATCAGCGCGTCCGCGCCGACCAGACCGGCGGCGAAGGGCACCAGCAGCAGCAGGAACGGCAGGTACATGGCGGCGACCATCTCGGCGGTGGCGCGCGCCGAGTGGCCCCGGTGCCACATCCACGCGGCCATCCCGATCGACATGTCGGTGGCCATCACCAGGGCGGCGACCTCGGGCCGGGCCAGCGTGCCGGCGAGGCCCAGCGCGGCGCCGGCCGTGCGCCAGAGCGGACCGAGCAGCAGCATCCCGACCACCATGGCGACGGTCATCTCGACCAGGTGCCGCAGCAGGCGGCGGCCGGGCCGGTCCGTGGGGGTCGGCGGGGACGAGGGTACGGCGAGCGTCTCGGACATGCCTCGACCCTGCCGCCGACCGGCACCCGGGCGACAGGCGTGACCGTCACGGAAAACCCGTGCGGGGCGCACGGCCCGACCGTGACGTTCCGCAGGGGTGGCCGGGGCCGGCCACGCCCCAGGGAGTGTCTCCCGGATCTTCGCCGGCCTGCGACGGACCCAGACGGCGCCCGGCGGCGTTGGCGGTTCGTTCGGATACGACACCGGTATCCGAACGAACCGCCGCCTTGCCGGATCGCCGCCTGGGCCTCGTCTCGGCACGACGAGATCCGGGAGACACGCCCTAGGATCGGCGGACATGACGGTCGGCGCGGCGGTGACGGACCGGCGGCTGCGCCGGGCCCGCGTCGTGACCCTCGGGTCGCTGGCCACCAGCCTCTGGACCAGCCTGCTGCTGCCCGGCATCGGCCTGCTCCGCGAGCCCGACCCGGTCCGGCTGGCGTGCGGCGCGGTGGGCGTGGTCGCGTTCGCCCTCGCCCAGGGCGCGGTGCTGCACGCGGCGGTCACCCCCTGGCTGCACCAGCGGCGGCGTCGCCGGGCCGAGGTCGCGTTCGCCGTCGTCGCGGCGCTCAGCGTGCCGCTGGTCGGCCCGGTGGCGGCCGGCGCCTGGCCGACCTGGGCCTGGCTCGGCGCCTCGCTGATCGGCATGACGCCGCTGCTGCTGCGGCCGGTCGCCGCGCTGGCCGCCGCCGCCTCCACCGTGGCGGTCGCGCTGGGCGTGGCCGCCTGGACCGGCGGCGCGCTCGGCACCACGCTGCTCGTCACCGGCCTGGTCGGCGGCGGGACCGCCGCCGTCAACCGGGTACAGGTCTGGTTCTGGGACCTGCTCGTCGAGGCCCGACAGGGGCAGGCGGCCCGGGCCCGGCTCGCCGCCGCCGAGGAGCGGCTGCGCTTCGCCCGGGACGTGCACGACCTGCTCGGGCACGACCTGACCGTCATCGCGCTCAAGGCCGAACTGGCCGCCCGGCTCGCCCCGGTCGACGCCGGCCGGGCCGGCCGGGAGGCCGCCGAGGTGCAGCGGCTCGCCGGCACGGCGCTGCACCGGGTCCGCGCGGCGGTGCACGGCTACCGAGCGGTCGACCTCGCCGAGCAGCTCGCCGCGGTGGCCGAGGTGCTGCGCTCCTGCGGGGTGCGGTGCGACGTCGTGCCGCCACCGGCCGACCTGCCGGCGGGCGCCGCCACCGACCTGGCCGCGGTGCTGCGCGAGGCGGGCACCAACGTGCTGCGGCACAGCCGGGCCGGCTGGTGCCGGATCGAGATCACCCGGGAGGGCGACGTGGCCACGATGACGGTGCGCAACGACGGGGTCGGCGCGGACGCCGGGCCGGACCGGCACAGCCACGGGCTGCGCGGCCTGACCGAGCGGCTGGCGGCGGTCGGTGGCGGGCTGCGTACCGACCGGGCGGGCGGCGTCTTCACCCTCCGGGCGACCGTGCCGGTGGCGGCGTGATCCGGGTTCTGCTCGCCGACGACGAGGAGCTGATCCGGCAGGCCCTCGCCGCCCTGCTCGGCCTGGAGGACGACCTCGAGGTGGTGGCGCAGGCCGCCGACGGGCGTACCGCGCTCGACGCGGCCCGGGCGCACCGGCCGGACGTCGCGGTGGTCGACTTGGAGATGCCGGCGCCGGGCGGGATCGAACTCGCGGCGGAACTGGGCCGCGCCCTGCCCTCGTGCGCGGTGGTGATCCTCACCGGCCACGGCCGCCCCGGCCACCTGCGGCAGGCGCTCACCGCCGGGGCCCGCGGCTTCCTGCCCAAGGGCGCCCCGGGCGGCGCGCTCGCCGACGTGATCCGCCGGGTCCACGCCGGCTCCCGGTACGTCGACCCGGCGCTGGCCGCCGACGCGCTCACCCTGCCGCCCTGCCCGCTGACCCCACGGGAGCTGGAGACGCTGCGGCTGGCCGAGTACGGCGCCCCGGTCGCGGTGATCGCCCGGCGTACCGGGCTGGCCGCCGGGACGGTCCGCAACCACCTGTCGGCGAGCGTGCAGAAGCTCGGCGCGGCGGACCGGGCCGAGGCGGTGCGGATCGCCCGCGAGGCCGGCTGGCTCTAGGCCGGCTCGACCGCTGCCCGCGCCTCGTCGAACAGCGCCGGCCCGGCGTACGCCACCGGCGGCGCCGCGTCCGCCGGTCGCAGCCCGGCCAGCTGCTCGGCGCTGAGCGCGTAAACCACCCGGCCCAGGCCGGAGCGTTCGATGGCGGTGGCGCACATCCCGCACGGCTGGCAGCTGGTGTACATGGTGGCGCGGCCCGCCTCGTCGGCGGCCAGCCGCCGGGCCGCCCAGCGGGCCAGCTTCAACTCCGGGTGCGCGGTGATGTCGTCGTCGGTCCGCTCGGTGTTGACCTCCTCGGCCAGCACCTGCCCGTCGGCGGAGACCAGCAGCGACCCGAACGGGCCGTCCCCGGCCGCCCGGGCCGTGCCGGCCAGCGCGATGGCCCGGCGCAGGTGTCGTTCGTCGGTCTCGGTCAGCACGCTCATCCCGGCCGGGTTCCCCGCCGGGGCGGCCGCCACACGCCAACTAGCCTGGCGGGCGTGCGTACCGTCGAACTGCTCTGCTCCCCGCCCCTGGAGCAGGCGGTGCGCGCCGCCTGGGACCGGCTGGCCGCCGCCGGACTGCCCAGCCTGGCCCGCAACACCCATCCCAGCAACCGGCCGCACCTGACCCTGGCCTCGGTCGAGGCGTTCCCGCCCGGCGCCGCCGCCCGCCTCGCGGATCTCGTCGACGCCGCGCTGCCTCAGCCGGTCCGCCTGGACCGGGTCGAGGTGCTCGACGGCAGCGCCCCGTTGGTCTGGCTGGTCCGCCCCACCCCCGAGCTGACCGCCCTGCACGCCGCGGTGTGGGACGTGCTCGCCGGCGCCGACGGGCAGAACCCGTGGCACGCCCCGGGGCGGTGGATCCCCCACCTGAGTCTCGCGCTGCGCTTTCGCGACAACGACCGGCGGCTGGCCCGGGCCCTGGCCTGCGTCGACCGGCCGGCGGGGGAGTTCGTGGCCGCCCGCAGCTACGACGGCGACACCCGGACGGTCAGCCCGCTGGGAAGGGGCTCTCCGGCAAACTGACGCCGGTCCGTGGTTGCCCCAGCGCTCCCGCCGGCCTGGACCCGTCGCCGGCGGCCGCTGCCACCACTTCGACAACCCCACCGCGGCCGGCTTCGCCGTGGACGGGACGGCCCGCACGGTCCGCTGGGCCGATATGCGGCGACCGCCCGCCGCGACCGGCGGGCAGCCCCTCGGCCAGCGCGCGTACCCGCTCGGCGACGGCGCGGACGGCGGGCCGGCCCGCGATCGCCGATGACCGAGCGTGGTGATCGACGTCACCCGCCGTGCGGTCCACGAGGGTCCGGCGCGATCGACCCGGCGGGGGAGGATCACCACAGGGACGGGCTGAAGGGCCCGCGACGGTGCAGGAAGGATCAGCATGAACGACCGCGGAACCGTGGACATGTGGTTCGACCCGGTCTGCCCCTGGGCGTGGGTGAGCTCCCGCTGGCTGCTGGAGGTGGAGCGGGTCCGCCCGGTCGACGTCCGGTTCAACGTGATGAGCCTGGCGGTGCTCAACGAGGGCAACGACGATGTGCCCGAGCCGTACCGGGACCGACCCGACGAGTACTTCGAACTGCGCCGCCGCTCCTGGGGGCCGGTGCGGATCTGCGTCGCCGCCGCCCAGGCCCACGGACAGGGCGTGCTCCGCGACCTCTACACCGCCTTCGGCACCCGGATCCACCCGGGTGGGCAGCCGCTCGGCGACGCGCTCAACCGGGCGGCGCTGGCCGACGCCGGCCTCGACCCGGCCCTCGCCGCCGCGGCGGACAGCACCACGCACGACGACGCGGTCCGGGCCAGTCACGACGCGGGGATGAAGCCGGTCGGCACGGACGTCGGCACCCCGGTCATCCACGCCCCGGGCCCGGTGGCCGGGGAGACCGTGGCGTTCTTCGGCCCGGTGGTCACGCCGGCGCCGCGCGGCGAGGCGGCCGGTCGCCTCTGGGACGGGGTGCTCCTCGTCGCCGGCACGTCCGGCTTCTACGAGCTCAAGCGCAGCCGCGACCTCGGCCCGTCCTTCGACTGACCGACCGGGTGGGGCGCCGGGCCATCGCCGCCCGGCGCCCCGACCCCATCGATCTTCAAGCCGGCCTCAAGTACGCCCACGCACGCTGTCCCTCGTCATCGCGGCTGAACACGGACGCGGTAGTAGTCGACCGGCAGTGAGGGACGTACTGCGATGTTGAGTTCGAGGGCCTGCACGTGCCCGGACGGTGTCCGGTGACGCGGCGCGTCGTCATCACCGGGATAGGCGTACGCGCCCCCGGTGGCAACGGCACCAAGGAATTCTGGGACCTGTTGACCGCGGGCCGGACGGCGACCCGGCGGATCTCCTTCTTCGACCCGTCGCCGTACCGGTCCCAGGTCGCCGGGGAGGCCGACTTCGACCCGGCCCGGGAGGGGCTGACGCCGCGTGAGGTCCGGCGGATGGACCGGGCGTCGCAGTTCGCCGTGGTCTGCGCCCGGGAGGCGGTCGCCGACAGTGGCCTGGACTTCGGCGCGCTGGACCCGCACCGGGTCGGCGTGAGCCTGGGCAGCGCGGTCGCCGCGGCCACCAGCCTGGAGCGGGAGTACCTGGTGCTCTCCGACAGCGGACGGCGGTGGGAGGTCGACGCCGACTACGTCTCGCCGCACATGTTCGACTACCTGATTCCCAGCGTCATGCCGGCGGAGGTGGCCTGGACGGTGGCGGCCGAGGGGCCGGTGGCGATGATCTCCAACGGCTGCACCTCCGGCCTGGACTCGGTGGGCCACGCCGTCCAACTGATCCGTGAGGGCAGCGCGGACGTGATGCTGGCCGGCGCCTCGGACGCGCCGGTCACGCCGATCGTGGCGGCCTGCTTCGACGCCATCAAGGCCACCACCTCCCGCAACGACGACCCGGAGCACGCGTCCCGGCCCTTCGACGGCTCCCGCAACGGGTTCGTCCTCGCTGAGGGGTCGGCGATGTTCGTGCTCGAGGAGTACGCGAGCGCCCGCCGCCGCGGCGCGCACGTCTACGCCGAGGTCTCCGGGTACGCCACCCGGTGCAACGCGTACCACATGACGGGGCTCAAGGCCGACGGCCGGGAGATGGCCGAGGCGATCCGGGTGGCGCTGGACGAGTCCCGGCTGGACCCCACGGCGATCGACTACGTCAACGCGCACGGCTCGGGCACCCGGCAGAACGACCGGCACGAGACGGCTGCCTACAAGCGCAGCCTCGGCCAGCACGCGTACGAGGTGCCGGTCAGCTCGATCAAGTCGATGGTCGGGCACTCGCTCGGCGCCATCGGGTCCGTCGAGATCGCCGCCTCGCTCTTGGCGATCGAGCACGGTGTCGTACCGCCCACAGCCAACCTGCACGAGGCCGACCCGGAGTGCGACCTCGACTACGTGCCGCTGGTCGCCCGGGAGCAGGACGTCGACACCGTGCTGACGGTCGGCAGCGGCTTCGGCGGTTTCCAGAGCGCGATGGTGCTGCGACGGCCGGAGGTGCGGGCATGACGGGCACGGTGGTGGTCACCGGCATGAGCGTGGCGACCCCGGTCGGGCTGGGACTCGAACGGTTCTGGACCAACGTCCTCGCCGGCCGGAACGGGATCAGCCGGATCACCCGCTTCGACGTCTCCGCGTACCCGGCCGCGCTGGCCGGGCAGATCCTCGACTTCCGGCCGGAGGAGCACCTGCCGAGCCGGCTGCTGCCGCAGACCGACGTCTCCACCCGGCTCGCCCTGGCCACCGCCGACTGGGCGATCGCCGACGCGAAGGTCGACCCGGCCACGCTGACCGACTACGACATGGGCGTCGTCACCTCGAACGCCTCCGGCGGCTTCGAGTTCACCCACCGTGAGTTCCACAAGCTCTGGTCGCAGGGACCGCAGGCGGTCAGCGTCTACGAGTCGTTCGCCTGGTTCTACGCGGTGAACACCGGTCAGATCTCCATCCGCAACAGGATGCGCGGCCCGAGCAGCGCCCTGGTCGCCGAGCAGGCCGGTGGCCTCGACGCGGTGGGGCACGCGCGCCGGACCGTACGCCGCGGCACCTCGCTCGTGGTCACCGGCGGGGTGGACTCGGCGCTCGACCCGTGGGGCTGGACGTCTCAGGTGTCCAGCGGCCGGGTCAGCGCCGCCACCGACCCGGACCGGGCCTACCTGCCCTTCGACGGGCGGGCCGCCGGCTACGTTCCCGGCGAGGGCGGCGCGATCATGGTGCTGGAGGACCCCGCGGCGGCGCGCGAACGCGGCGTGCCGCAGCGGTACGGGGAGATCGCCGGCTACGCCTCCACCTTCGACCCGCCCCCCGGGTCGCCGCGCCCGCCCGCCCTGCGCCGGGCCGCCGAGCTGGCCCTCGCCGACGCGGGGATCGCCCCAGATGCCGTCGACGTGGTGTTCGCCGACGCCGCGGGCCTGCCCGAGCTGGACCGGGTGGAGGCCGAGGCGATCAGCGGTCTGTTCGGCCCGCGCGGCGTGCCGGTGACCGCGCCCAAGGCCATGTTCGGCCGGCTCTACGCCGGGGGCGGCCCCACCGACCTGGTCGCCGCCCTGCTCGCCATCCGCGACGGGGTGATCCCGCCGACCACCGGCACCACCCAGGTGCCCGAGCGGTACGCCCTCGACCTGGTCCTGGACCAGCCCCGACCGGCCCCGGTCGCCACCGCCCTCGTGCTCGCCCGGGGCCGGTGGGGGTTCAACTCCGCCGTCGTCGTCCGCGCCGCCGGATGATCGGCCCGCTTTCGCACACCCCGACCACAAAGGAGCCATCCATGAGCACGATGACCATCGACGACGTGCGCCGCATCCTCGTCGCCTGCGCCGGCGAGACGGACGCGGCGGCCTTCGACGGCGACATCGACGGCGTCGAATTCGAGGAACTGGGGTACGACTCGCTGGCGCTGATGGAGACCGCCGCGCGGATTGAGCAGGAGTACGGGGTGCGCATCCCCGACGAGCGCGTCGCCGACCTGCGTACCCCCCGCGAGCTGGTCGACCTCGTCAACGGCGCCGCGGCCCGGACGTCATGACCCCGGCCGTCGGAGAGCCGATGAGCCCGTCCCGGCCGCACCAGACCGTCCACACCCGCGTCGTGGCCGCGCCCCCGGAGGTGGTCTACGAGCTGGTCGCCGACGTACGCCGGTGGCCCGTGATCTTCGAGCCGACCGTGCACGTACGGCACCTGGAGCGCACCTCGGACGTCGAACGGTTCGAGCTCTGGGCGCAGGTCAACGGTCGGGTGAACACCTGGGCGTCCCGGCGCGACCTCGATCCGGCCGGCCTGCGGGTCACCTTCCGGCAGGAGCGCAGCCAGGCACCGTTGACCTCGATGGGCGGCGACTGGACGTTCCGGCCGGTAGGCGGCGGGCGGACCGAGGTCGTGCTGACCCACCGGTTCACCGTCGACGGCGGCGAGGAGCAGCTGGCGTGGATGAACCAGGCGCTGGACACCAACAGCGCCCGGGAACTGGCCGCGCTGGCCCGCGTCGCCGAACTCGGGCACCCGGTGGACGATCTGGTCTTCTCCTTCACCGACCGGGTCGTGCTGCCCGGTGTCAGCGCCGCCGACGTGTACGCCTTCGTGCGGCGCAGCGACCTGTGGCCGCAGCGGCTGCCGCACGTCGGCCGGGTGTCGCTGAGCGAACCGCAGCCGGACGTGCAGGACATGGAGATGGACACGGTGACCGCCGAGGGCCGGTCGCACACCACCCGCTCGATCCGGCTCTGCCTGCCCGGGCAGATCGTCTACAAGCAGGTCGTCCCGCCGGGAATGCTCCTCGGGCACGCCGGGTCGTGGGAGTTCGCCGACGGTCCGGGCGGCGCGGAGGTCCACGCCCGACACAGCGTGGCGGTCGACCCGGAGGCGATCGACGCCGTCCTCGGCGCCGGCAGCACCCCGGCGGACGCCCGCCGCCACCTGCGGGACGTGCTCGGCCGCAACAGCCGGGCCACGCTCGAGCACGCCGGCCGGTACGCGCGGGAGCAGCCGGCCCCGCACACCGGGGCGGGTGTGTCCCGGTGAGCGTCCCCTCGGTGGTCGCCGCCCCGGCGACCGGTGACGCGGACGGCGCGCTGACCGAGGTGGCCGACGGCGTCTTCGCGTACACCCAGCTGCCCGGCGGCTGGTGCGTCAGCAACGCCGGCGTCGTCGTCGGGTCCGACGGTGTCCTGGTGATCGACACCCTGGCCACCGAGCGACGCGCCCGGCGCCTCCGGGCGGCCGTCGACGGGATCGGCGGGGGACCCGGACGCCTGGTGGTCAACACGCACCATCACGGCGACCACAACTTCGGCAACCACGTCTTCGGCCCGGGCGCCACCGTCGTCGCGCACGAACTGGCCCGTACCGAGATGGCCGACACCGGGCTCGCCCTGACCGGCCTCTGGCCCGACGTCGACTGGGGCGACGTGCGGGTCACCCTGCCCGCGGTGACGTTCGCCGACCGGCTCACCGTACACATCGGTGACCGGCGCGCCGAGCTGGTCCACGTCGGGCCGGCGCACACCACCAACGACGTGGTGGTGTGGCTGCCCGACGAGCGCGTCCTGTTCGCCGGGGACGTGGTCCTCTCCGGGGCCGCCCCGTTCAACCTCATGGGCTCGGTCTCCGGGGCGCTCACCGCACTCGAACGGCTCCGGAAGCTGGAGCCGCGCACCGTGGTCTGCGGACACGGGCCCGTGACCGGGCCGCAGGCCATCGAGGACAACATCGCCTACCTGCGCTGGGTCCGGGACCTGGCCGCGACGGCACACGCGGAGGGCCTCACCCCGTTGGCGGCCGCGCGGTCGGCGGACCTCGCGCCGTTCGCGCACCTGCTCGACGGCGAGCGCATCGTGGGCAACCTGCACCGCGCGTACGCCGAGATCGCCGGTGGCCCGCCGGGCCGGCCGCTGGACGTCGTCGCGATCTTCGGCGAGATGGTCGCCTACAACGACGGCCGGTTGCCGACCTGCCGGGCCTGACCCGGCGCCCACGCCACCCGCACCCCTCACGTTAGGAACGGTCGCTGTGTCCATGACAACCGCACCGCGCGCCCGCCGGGTGTTCGCGGCAGCCGCAGCCGTCGCCGGTCTGCTCACCCTCGCCGCCCAACTGCCCGACGGCGGATCGTCCGCCGCCCCCGCGGCGGCGCCCGCCCGCGCCGCCCACCGCCACGCCACCGGGGAGCCGTCCCGGACGACGGTCGCCCCGCCACCGCTGGACCCGCGGACCGTGCCGGTCGCGTTCGTCGCCGGCCCGCAGCGGTCCGGCGCGAAGGGGGACGCTCCGCTGGACGTCTGCCTGGTCCTCGGGCGACCGGAGCAGGAGCGGACGGTGAAGCTGCCGCCCGCCGCGGCCGAGCGGCTATACCGCGCCACCCGCTCGTACCCCGGCCCGTGCGCCGACTACGGGCCGCCGAAGCGGCTCGGCGACGGGACGGTGCGGATCTACTCCCAGCTCGCCGGTGACCGGCCGGTGAGCCTCGGCTTCGTCCTCGACCGTCGGGCGCTCGGCGGCCTGCCGACCGAGCCGACCGACGGCGCGCACTGCTACGACGTCGACGGCGACGGTACGACCGACCCGGCCACCGAGTGCGTCCACGAGCACGAGTACCTGCTCGACCTGCCGCAGCGCTTCCGGGACGTGGTCGGCGGCCCATTCCAGTGGGCCATGCTGAACTGGGACCCGCGCGGGCACGCCCCGGCCGAGATCTACGGCACCCCCCACTTCGACCTGCACCTCTACCTCCAGGACCGGGCGGAGACGGCGGCCATCGGCACCGGGCCGTGCGGCGGCGGCAACCTGGTCGACTGCGCGGACTACGCCGAGGCGCGGCTGCCGGTGCCGGCCCGCTACCTGCCCGCCGACTACCTCGACATCGACGCCGTGGTGCCGGGCATGGGCAACCACCTCGGTGACCCCACGGCCCCCGAGTTCAACGGCCAGCCGTTCACCCACACCTTCATGTACGGCGCCTACGGCGGCGACATCACCTTCTACGAGCCGATGATCACGAGGGCCTGGCTGGCGGACCTCGCCGCCGGGCGGGTGGAGCCGTCCTGCCGGCCGCTCAAGCTCCCCGCGGCCTGGAAGGAGGCCGGCTGGTACCCGACCAGCTACTGCATGTCGTACCGGGCCAACCGGCAGGAGATCACCGTCTCGCTGACCGACTTCGTGTCGCGGCCCGCCTCCTGACCCCTCCATTCTGCGGACGACCGGGAGATTCCGATGCGCTCAACTGATTCCACCATCAGCGACAACGGAGTCCGCCCGGTCGATCCGGCGGCCTACCGGGAGGCGATGGCGCGCTTCCCGACCGGCGTGGCGATCGTGACCACGCACGACGAGGACGGCACCCCGTACGGCTTCACCGCGAGCTCGTTCTGCTCGGTGTCCCTCGACCCGCCCCTGGTGCTGGTCTGCCTGGCCCGGTCGGCCAACTCGTTCCCCGTCTTCCAGCGCAGCCGCCACTTCGCGGTGAGCTTCCTGCGTTCCCACCACGTCGACCTGGCCAAGCGGTTCGCCAGCAAGAGCCCGGACAAGTTCGGCGCCGGCGGCTTCGTCCGCACCGCCGGCGGGGCGAGCGTGCTGCGCGAGGCGCTCGCCGCCGTCGAGTGCGTCATCGACAGCCGCCACGTGGCCGGGGACCACGTGATCCTGGTCGGCGGTGTCCAGCGGGTCGTCCTGCCCGACGAGGGGTCGCCGGTCGTCTACTTCGACCGCGGCTTCCGCGCACTCTGCGGCGGCGAGTGCCCCCACCCGGCGGAGCCCGGCTCCGGCCGTCCGGCCGACGGGGCGAGCCGGCCCTGACTCATCCGCTCCGAACTTTCTTCCGGAAGGCGCCTGCCATGACGTTCACCTCGGCGATCAAACCCGTCACCGTCGACGACGAGACGTTGCGGGCCCACCTGCGCGACGGGGAGGCGCCCGCGCTGCTGATGACCGTGGCCCACCTGACCGGCGACCTGTCCGTGCTCCGCGACGACCTGCGCCCCAACGGCTGGCTCTTCCTGCCGCAGGGCGGGCTCTTCGCCGAGCAGCAGGCGCATGCCCGGGAGCTGGCGTTCGGGGCGCTGCGCCGCCTGCGCGACGGCGCCCCCGTGCCGCCGCTCGACCCGGCCGCCCTGCGGCACATCACCAGCTGGGCGATGGGCCGAGACACCAGCGACCTGCTTCCCCTGCTCGCCCAGGAGGTCGTCCTGCCCGGGGAGGACCCGAAGGCGCCGCAGTGGCACGGCGACGAGCTGGCACCCGGGCACGACGTCGAGGTCGCCGTCGTCGGCGCCGGCATGAGCGGCCTGCTCGCCGCGTACCGGCTCAGCCAGGTCGGGGTGCCGGTCACCGTCTACGAGAAGAACAGCGACGTCGGCGGCACCTGGTTCGAGAACCACTACCCGGGCTGCCGGGTCGACGTGCCGAGCCACCTCTACAGCTACTCCTTCGCGCCCCGGCTCGACTGGACGGACCACTTCGCCACCCACGAGGCGGTGCTGGACTACTTCCGGGACTTCGCGAAGCAGACCGGGGTGCACGAGCGCATCCGGTTCGACACCGAGGTGCGCGGCGCCGAGTGGGACGAGGCGACCGGCCGCTGGCGGCTCCACCTCGACACCCCCGACGGTCCGCGTACCACCGAATGCGCCGTGCTGGTCACCGCGGTGGGGCAACTGAACCGGCCGAACGTGCCCGACCTTCCGGGGCGGACCGACTTCACCGGCCCGGCCTTCCACTCCGCGCGCTGGGACCACTCGGTGGACCTCACCGGTCAGCGGGTCGGGGTGATCGGCACCGGCGCCAGCGCCTTCCAGTTCATCCCCGAGGTGGCCGCGCAGGCCCGGGAACTGGTCGTCTTCCAGCGCAACGCGCCGTGGTTGCGGCCCACGCCGCACTACCACCACGCGGTGCCCGAAGGCGCCCGCTGGCTCTACGAGCACCTGCCGTACTACGCCGCCTGGCAACGGTTCTGGCTGCTGGCGCCGGGGTTGCACGGGGTGCTGGAGGGGTGGGTCGTCGACCCGGACTACCCGCCCACCGAGCGGGCAATCTCCGCGGTCAACGAGGAGTTGCGGGCCACCCTGGCGACGTACCTGGAGGGCCAGCTCGCCGACCGACCGGACCTGCGCGACCGGGTGATCCCCCGCTACCCCGTCGGCGCGAAGCGGGTGCTGCGGGACAACGGCGCCTGGCTGTCGACGCTCAAGCAAGACCACGTGCGCCTGGTCACCGACCCGATCGAGCGGCTGACGCCGCGGGGCGTCCGCACGGCGGACGGCACGGAGCACTCCGTCGACGTCCTCATCTACGGCACCGGCTTCCAGGCGTCGCAGTTCCTCGCCCCGATGCGGGTCACCGGCCGGGACGGTCGGGACCTGCACGAGACGTGGAACGGCGACGCCCGGGCCTACCTCGGTCTGACCGTGCCCGGGTTTCCTAACCTGTTCAGCCTGTACGGGCCGAACACCAACCTGTCGGGGCAGGGCGGCAGCATCATCTACTTCTCCGAGTGCGGCGTGACCTACCTGGTTGACGCGGTCCGTCAGCTGCTCGCCGGCGGACACCGCGCCGTGGAGGTCCGGCCGGAGGTCTTCGAGCGGCACAACGCCTGGGTCGACGAGGCCAACGCGCTGCGGGCCTGGGGCTGGTCGAAGGTGAGCAGCTGGTTCGTCAACCGGGCCGGGCGCTCCGCCCAGAACTGGCCCTTCCCGGCCCAGGAGTACTGGCGTCGCACCCGCCGGTTCGACCCGTCGGAATACCTCATCCGCTGACCGCCCCGCGCGGCGGCGGCCGGTCGGCCGCCGCCGCGGGGTCAGCGGTGACCGACCGGCGGGCGGGACGGGTAACGCTCGCCGGCGGCGGCGCCGGGCGGGGTCGACGCCTCGATCGCGGCGAGGTCGGCGGGGGAGAGCCGGACGTCCAGGGCGGCGACGTTCTCCTCCAGGTACCGGCGGCGCTTGGTGCCCGGGATCGGCACGACGTCCGGCCCCTGCGCCAGCACCCAGGCCAGCGCGAGCTGACCCGGGGTCACCTCCCGCTCGGCGGCCAGCTTTCGCACCCGGGCCACCAGGGCGAGGTTGTGGTCGAGGTTGTCGCCCTGGAAGCGCGGGGTCTCGCGCCGGTAGTCGTCCTGCTCGAGCTGGTCGAGGCTCGCGATCGACCCGGTCAGCATCCCCCGGCCCAGCGGGCTGTACGCGACCAGACCGATCTTCAACTCCCGCAGCGTCGGCAGCAGGTCCGCCTCCGGCTCCCGGCTGAACAGCGAGTACTCGTACTGGCCTGCGGTGACGGGGTGCACGGCGTGGGCGCGGCGCACCACGTCGGCCGACGCCTCCGAGATTCCGAGGTGCCCCACCTTGCCCGCCGCCACCAGCTCGGCCAGCGCGCCCCAGGTCTCCTCGACCGGCACCGTCGGGTCCACCCGGTGCTGGTAGTACAGGTCGATGTGGTCGACCCCCAGCCGGCGCAGCGACGCGTCGCAGGCCCGCCGCACGTACTCCGGGCGGCTGTTCAGGCCGAAGTAGCCGTCGTCCGGGCGGCGCTCCACGCCGAACTTGGTGGCCACCACCACCTCGTCCCGCCGCCCGGCGATGGCCTTCCCGAGCAGCTCCTCGTTGGTGAACGGCCCGTACATGTCGGAGGTGTCCAGCATGGTCACGCCGAGGTCCAGGGCCCGACGGATGGTGGCGACGGATTCGGCGTCGTCGCGGCCGCCGTAGAACTCGCTCATGCCCATGCAGCCGAGGCCGAGCGCGGAGGTGACGAGGCGCTCGCCGAGCGTCCTGCTCTGCATCAGGGTCTTCCCTTCGGTTCCGGTGACCGTCACGGTCGTGACGGCTGGCTGGAGATCACGTAGCGGCGCAGCCGCAGTTCGGCGCCCTGGCCGAACAACCGGTTGCCGGGCAGGCTGCTCCCGTCGACGAAGGCCTGCGGACGCGGCGCGCCGGCGACCGGGTCGACGTAGTGGGCGTCCGCGGTGGTGAGTCGGACCAGTCCTCTGGCGCTGCGGCCCGGGAGCGCGCCGTCGAGGATGGTGAACATGCCCATCCCTCCGGCGAGCTGCCGGGGGGCGACGGTCGTCGGCTCGCCGCCGTGGTCGAGCATCAGGTGCTCGCGGGACGGCAGGGGATGGCCGATGCGGTCCACGGAGAAGACCTCCTCCCCGTCGAGGAACCAGCGCACCGTGCCGGCCGCCCGGTCGTAGGAGATCACCGCGTGGTGCTCGTCGTCGACGGTCCGGTCGGCCACCGGCACCGTGTGCAGGAAGGCGGCGTAGTCGCCGAGCTGACCGCGCGCGTGCGGCAGGCGCTCGTAGAACACGTACACCCGCTTGTTGGTGAGGAAGAAGTCGAAGACCATCGCGGTCTCGTGGTCGAGGACCGGCATCGCGACGGAGGCCAGCCGCAGGTCGTCCTCGAAGTCCGTGACCTGGTCACCGAAGGGGTGGCCGGACGTGCCGTAGGTGCGCCCCGAGAGCCACGTCTCGAACGACAGCACCCGCCCCGGTACGGCGTCGAAGCCCTGCACGCCCGTACCGGCCAGGTGCTGCGGGTAGGCCAGCCACTTGACGTGGTCCAGCGCGCCGGGCACCACCGGCCCGTGCTGCGCCTCCTGTCCGAGGGTGCGGACGAAGGCCGGCTCCCCGGTGGTCGGGTGCACGCCGGAGGAAACCGCCCGCAGGCCGTCGGCGGAGGTGGTGACCTCCGCGTCGTCGCCGACGTGCGGGCCGAAACCGTAGAGGCTCCACCGGGCGTCCGGCCCGGTGCACTGGAACCCGTCCCGGAAGTCGTCCCAGACGATCCGGTACGGCTCCTCGCCGACGGTCTGGACGCCGGCGTTCGACACGGTGGTCACGGATGTGCTCCTAACCCCGGTCGGCGCGCGACCGGTGGGACCGAGGGAGGGGTGGAGGCCGGGACGACCGGCAGGGCGTCGCGGTCAGGCGGCCAGGCCCGCACGAAGGGCGGCCACCTGGTCGGCGAGGATCCGCCGGGAGACGGCCGCCTCGGCGACCGCGATCGAGGCGTGGAAGGTGCCGGGGTAGTAACGAAGCTCCGTGCGGACCCCCGCCTGGATGAGCCGGTGGGCGTAGTCGATCGCCTCGTCGCGCAGCGGGTCGAACTCGCAGGCCACCACGAAGGCCGGGGGAAGTCCGGACAGGTCGGTGGCGCGGGCGGGCGCGGCCAGCGCCGGCACGTCGGCGGCGCCGGCCCGCCCCCGCAGGTAGTGACCCCAGCTCACCAGGGCGTTGGCCCGGTCCCACATCGGGGTGTCGGTGAAGGCCCGCGCCGACACGGTGTCGAGCCGGTCGTCCAGGGCGGGGAAGAGCAGGCACTGGTGCCGCAGGGCCGGACCGCCACGGTCGCGTACGGCCAGGCAGAGCGCGGCGGCGAGGCCGCCGCCGGCGCTCTCCCCGCCGACGCCGATCCGGTCGGCGTCGACACCCAGCTCGGTGGCCTCCTTGGCTACCCAGTCGAGTACCGCGTGACAGTCGTCCAGCGCGGCCGGGAACGGGTGTTCCGGGGCCAGCCGGTAGTCGACCGAGACGACGAGCGCCCTCACCTGGTCGGCGATCCGGACACAGGTGTGGTGCACGCCGTCCACGCCACCGATGACGAAGCCGCCCCAGTGCAGGTAGAGCAGCGCCGGGACCGGCCCGGCGGCGGCGGGGCGGTAGAGCCGTACGGGCACGTCGGGCGCGCCCGGTGGACCGGGCGCCCGGGTGTCCGTGACCCGCACCGGCACCGCCGGCAGGTACGGCTGCTGGTGGGCCGCGATGGCGCGGGCGGCTGCCCGCGCCGTCCCGAGGTCGGCGTAGTCGACTCTCGGCAACCGGCTGGCCGGCTCGGTCAGCTCGGGATCGAAGGCGTACACGTCCTACCGCCTCTCGGGTCGGTTCCGGAAGCGCCGTCCACCGGCACCCGGGTGGGCCCGGTGGACGGCGTGGGGAGCGTGGTCGCTCAGAAGGTGACGACGAACTTGCCCCGGGTGTGCTTGCCGACGAAGTCGGCCACCGCCTGCTGCGCCTCGGCGAACGGGTACGTCGCGCCGACCTCCACCGCGAGCCCGCCGTCGGCCGCCCGGTCGACGAGGCGCTGCAGCAGCCCCTCGCTCGCCTCGATGTGCGCGTAGGCCGCCGTGACGTCCCGCTCGAAGGCGGGCGGGCCGCCGGCCGGCGACACCAGGCGCCCACCCGGCCGGACCGCCGCCGCCGTGGCGGCGAGCCCCGGCCCGGCGTTGATCAGGTCGACCACGACGTCCACCCCGCCGGGCTGCGCCCGGAGGGTCTCCTCCACGGTGTCCGCGGCGGTGTAGTCGATCGCCTCCGCGGCGCCGAGACCGCGGACGTAGTCGACCTCGTCCGGCCGGGCGGTGGCCAGCACCCGGACGCCGGCCTGCGCGGCGAGCTGCACGACGAACGAACCCACCCCGCCGGTGGCGCCGACGACGAGCATCGTGGAATCCGGGGCCGGATCGGCCAGTTCGACGATGTTCGCCGCGGTCATCGCGGCGACCGGCAGCGCCGCGGCGGCGACCGGGCTCAGCGCCTTCGGCCGGGCCACCACCTCGGGCCCGTCCAGCGCCAACGCGTACTCCGCGACGGCGCCGCCGACCGGGTGGGTGAAGGCGATCACCTCGTCGCCGGGGCGGAAACGGGTCACCCCGTCGCCGACCGCCTCGACGGTGCCGGCCGCGTCCAGGCCGAGCACGAAAGGGTGCCGGACCGGCATGATCTCCTTCATGGCGCCGGTGGCGAGCTTGACGTCGAGCGGGTTGAGCGCCGCCGCCCGCAACCGGATCAGGATCTGGCCGGGTGCGGGGTCGGGCTTCGGCAGTTCGGCGACCACGAGCTGGTCGACGGGTCCGTAGGACTGTGCGATGAGGGCCTTCATGTCGATCGGCTTCCTTCCGAGGTGCCGGTGGCACCGGTGGTTGTCGCCCGCACCGGCCGGGCGGGCGGATGCGGCGGCGCGGCGCGCCGCCAGGTGAGTACGCGTCGCTGCGCGCGTCCCGAGATCAGCGACGTGCCGTGCAGGACCAGCAGGTCGCCCTCCAGGGCCGCCTCGCGGACGAGTTCGGTGCCGACCATGTGCGGGTGGGCGCTGACCAGGACGGTGTGGCGGATCTCGTCGCCCACCAGCCGCCAGCTGCCGGCGTACCCCATGAACGTCTCGTCCCGCCCGGCCACCCCGGACGGGGGACCGGCGGGGCGACGCTCGGTGCGCATCATGCTGACCGACATGTGCCCGTCAGCGGTGTAGACGAGGAAGCCGGCCGGCGCTGCGCCCAGCGGGCCCGGCGACCGGCGTCCCTCGTCGTCCAGGTCGAAGTAGGAGACGAGATGCCACACGCCCGCCAACCTCCCCACCGCGACCGGCGCCGGCCGGGAGGCGGTGTCGGCCCCGGTCATCGGGCCGGACCGCGCTGCACCGTGTAGCGACGGACCGACAGCTCCGCCCCCTGACCGAAGAGCCGACTGCCCGGGCGGCTCGCCTCGTCGACGAAGCGCTGGGGGGTCGGCTCGCCGGCCACCGGATCGACGTAGAAGCCGGGGTCACCCACGAGCCGGACCAGGCCGACGGGGGAGTGCCCGGGCAGGGCGCCGTCGAGCAGGGTGAGCATCCCCATGCCGAAGTTCAGCTGACGGGGCACGACCAGGGCCTCGGTGCCGCCGTGGTCGAGCATCAGGTGCTCCCGGCCGGGCAGGTGGTGACCGATCCGGTCGACCCGGAACACTTCCCGCCCGTCGAGGAGCCAGCGGGCGACGCCCGCGTCCCGGTCGTACGAGAGGACGAGCTCGTGCTCGTCCTCCGGTGACCGGTCGGCCACCGGCACGCCGTACGAGAACGCCGCGTAGCGGCCCAGCTCGGCGCGGGCGAACGGGAGGCGTTCGTAGAAGGCGTACACCCGCCGGTTCGTCAGCAGGAAGTCGAAGATGACGTACGTCTCCGGATCGACGGCGTTGATCCCCGTCGAGGCGAGCCGGAGGTCGTCCTCCGGGTCGGTGACCTGGTCACCGAAGGGGTGCCCGGTGGTGCCGTGGGTGCGTCCGGACACCACGGCGGTGCCGGTGAGGACCTGGCCGGCCGGTACCTCGAAGCCCGGGGTGCCGTCCGCCGTCCGGTGGGTCGTGTAGACGAGCCACTTGACGTGGTCGAGGACGCCGGGGACGGCGCCTGGCGTGGTGTCCTGGGCGACGGTGCGGGTGAAGACCGGGCGCCCCTCGGGCCCTCCGGAAACCACCCGCAGCCCCTCGGCCGAGGTGTGCACCGTGCCGTCGTCGGCGACGTGCGGGCCGGCGGTGGTGTGGAACCACCGCGCGTCCGGCCCGGTGGTGCGGAATCCGTCGTGGAACTCGTCGTGGAAGAGGCGGACAGGCGGAACCTCCGCGATGGACCGGGCCGGTGCCACGTCTGTCATGGGTGCTCCCTCGTGCCGGGGGTGTCCGTCGACGGTGAACCGTGCGACGTGCGGGCGGCGTGGGTCAGACGGCGGAGCCGAGCAGCCGGGCGCTGACCGTCGCCAGCCGGTGCCCCTGGTAGTTGGCGGCGGCGAGCACCTGCTCGCCCGGTAGGCCGCTGCCGCCGGCGTGGCCCGTGCCGTACGGATTGCCGTGGGCGGCGTAGATGCTCGGGTCGGTGTAGCCGGGCGGGACGATCAGGCAGCCCCAGTGGTACATCGTGTTGTAGAGCGCGAGCAGGGTCGACTCGTTGCCGCCCTGCATGTTGCCCGCGCTGGTGAAGGCCGTCGCGGCCTTCCCGGACAGCTCACCGGCGGCCCAGAGCTGACCGGTGCCGTCCAGGAACTGCTTGAGCTGCGCGGAGACGTTGCCGTAACGGGTCGGGGTGCCGAAGGCGTAGGCGTCCGCCCAGCGCAGGTCGTCGTGGGTGGCGACCTCGACGTCGGCGGTGGCGGTGAGGTGCGCCCGCCACGCCGGGTTGCTGTCGATCGCGGCGTCCGGGGCCAGCTCGGGGACCCGGCGGAGGCGTACCTCCGCACCGGCCTTGGTGGCGCCCTCGGCGACGGCCTGCGCGAGGGCGTGCACGTTGCCGGTGGAGGAGTAGTAGATGACGGCGACCTTCGTGGTCATGGGCGTCCTTCCGCTGTCGACGCGAGGGAAGAGGAGGGCGGGGAGCACGCGAGGCTAAGCGGAACCTCCTCCGTTTGCGCCGAGAGTAACCGTCGTGGCGCGTGGGTGCAACGACCCTCGTCCTGCCGTCCCGTCCGTCGCCCGATCGGGCGTCCTCCGATCGGCGGTGGTCGGGTCCTGCGGGTGGTTTTCCCGCAGCACCGGCACAATGGAGCGACCCGCGCCCCGGGTGGCACCGGTCGGCGCCGACCGAGGGAGGGGCCAAAAGGTGGAACAACCTCCGGCCGAGCGGACGCCCGTGGCGCTCAGCCTGCCGATCGCCGGTCGACCGGTCGAGCGCGCCGACGCCGCGCGGAACCGGCGCAAGATCCTGGCGGCGGCGACGGGGATCGTGTCCCGGGCCGGCATCACCGCCCTGTCGCTCGACGAGGTGGCCCGGGTGGCCGGGGTAGGCGTGGGCACGGTCTACCGCAGGTTCGGTGACCGGGCCGGGCTGATCTTCGCCCTGCTGGACGAGGAGGAGCGGCAGTTCCAGTCCGCCTTCATGCAGGGCCCGCCGCCGCTGGGCCCCGGCGGCCCGCCCGCCGAACGCGTCCGCGCGTTCCTGCACGCGCTCGTCGACCGGGTCGAGGCACAGCGGGAACTGCTGGTCGCCGCGGAGACCAGCTCGCCGACGGCCCGGTTCACCAGTGGCCCGTACACCATCTACCACATCCACCTGGTCACGCTGCTCGGCCTCGCCCGGCCCGGGGTGGACGCCCACTTCGTGGCCGCGGCGCTGCTGGCCCCCCTCTCCGCCACGTTCCTGACCTTCCAGCGGCGGGAGCGCGGGTTCGCGGTCGACGCGGTCAAGGCCGGCCTCGACGACCTTCTGGGCCTGGGCCTGTAGTCGGTGCTCCAGCCGGGGTCGAGTCGTCTTCGACCGACCCCGGCGATGGTCCGGAGCGGGACACGACACGGCGACGGGACCAACCGCTCCCGCCGCCCGTGCCGTCGGATGTCCCGCCCGGACCGAGGAGGCATCCACCATGCGCGAGCAGAGTTCACCGGCCACGCGTCTCACGCCCACCGCGGTGGCGGACCTCGCCGCGGTGGCGGCGCGCTGCGCCGCCGCGTCCGAGGCCGACCGCCGGCTCGACCCGGACGTCGTGCACGCCCTGATCGACGTCGGGTTCGCGCGTCACTTCGCGCCGATTCGGCACGGCGGCGACGCCGGCACGTTCACCGACCTGACCCGCGCCGTCGCCCGGATCGGCGAGGCCTGCACGGCGACGGCCTGGTGCGCCTCCCTGGTGGCGAACCTGGGCCGGATGGCGGGGCTGCTCCCGGCCGAGGGCCAGGCCGAGGTGTGGGCGGACGGTCCCGACGCGGTGGTGGTGGGGTCGCTGAGTCCGACCGGCCGTGCCGAGCCGGTCTCCGGTGGCTGGCGGCTCTCCGGGCGGTGGGCCTACATCAGTGCCGTGGGCTTCGCGGACTGGGCGCTGCTCTGCGGCCAGGTCCCCTCCGACGGCCCGCCGGCGGCGCGGGTGTTCGCCGTGCCGCGCGCCGCCTACGAGATCACCGACACCTGGTTCAACGTGGGAATGGGCGCGACCGGGAGCAACACCGTCGTCGTACGGGACGTCCTCGTCCCGGACGCCAGGTCCTTCGACCGCGCGCACCTGTTCACCGGCGCCGCGGCCGCCTCCACCGAGCCCTGTCACGTGGTGCCGCTGCCGGCGGTCAACGGGCTGTCGTTCGTCGCCCCCGTGCTCGGCGCGGCGCGCGGGATGGAACGGGCCTGGACCGGCCACGTCGCCGAGAAGATCCGCTCCGCCGCCGGGCCCACCCCGGCGCCGCCCCGGCGCGTCGAGCAGGACGTCACCCTCGCCCGGACCGCCGGCGAGATCGACGCCGCGGAACTGCTGCTGGAACGGGCGGCCGCCGCCGCCGACCAGGGCGCCGGCATCACCCCGCTGGAGACCAGCCGCAACCTGCGGGACTGCTCCCTCGCCCTGGACCTGCTCGTCGAGGCGGTCAACCGGCTGTTCCGGGCGGCCGGCACGTCCGGGCACGCGACCAGCAGCCCGATGCAGCGCGCCTGGCGTGACGTCAACACCGCCAGCAGTCACGTGGCGCTGCAGTTCCCGCCCGCCGCCAGCGCCTACGCGGACCAGGTGTTCAAGATCTGAGCCCTGCGCCCGCCGATCGGCTTCCGTCGCGAGGAGAACCCCATGTCCCGCACCACAGCTGTTTCCACCGACACCGACTGGCTGCTGTGCCGGGGTTGCCGCACCCCGGTCTACGGCAAGCGCCTGATCCGCAACCACCGGGTCTGCCCCGAATGCGGCCTGCACCTGCCGCTCACCGCCGAGCAGCGGCTCGGGATGCTGGCCGACGAGGGGCGCTACGAGCCGCTGGCCGTCACGGTGACCAGCAGTGACCCGCTGCGCTTCGTCGACCGGGTGCCCTACGCCGACCGGCTCGCCGACGCCCGCGCCCGCACCGGACTGAACGAGGCGGTGCTCTGCGCCCGGGCCACGGTGGCGGGTGTGCCGGCGATCATGGCGGTGATGGACTTCCGCTTCCTCGGCGGCAGCCTCGGCAGCGCCGTCGGCGAGCTGATCACCATCGCCGCCGAGACGGCGCTGGCCGAGCACACGCCGCTGATCATCGTGACGGCCTCGGGCGGCGCGCGGATGCAGGAGGGGGCGCTGTCGCTCATGCAGATGGCCAAGACCAGCGCCGCGCTGGGCGCCCTGGACCGGGCCGGCGTGCTGACCGTCTCGGTGATCACCGACCCGACGTACGGCGGGGTGGCGGCCTCCTTCGCGACGCTCACCGACGTGATCGTCGCCGAGCCGGGGGCCCGGCTGGGCTTCGCCGGTCGCCGGGTCATCGAGCAGACCATCCGCCAGGTCCTGCCCGAGGGGTTCCAGACCGCCGAGTTCCTGCTGGCCCGCGGCATGATCGACATGATCGTCGAGCGCGGGCGACTGCGCCAGGAACTGGGCCGGCTGCTGCGCGCGGCCACCTTCACCGGCGTACGTTCCGGAGGCCCCGCGCCGGCGGACCCGGTCGTCCGTGACCACCGTGCGCTGCCCGAGCCGGACCCGTGGCGGCACGTCTCCCAGGCGCGGGACCTCACCCGGCCGACGACGCTGGACTACCTGTCCCTCGCCTTCACCGACTTCCAGGAACTGCACGGGGACCGGATCTCCGGCGACTGTCCAGCGGTGGTGGGTGGAACCGCGTGGCTGGACGGCCGGCCGGTGCTGGTGCTCGGCCAACAGAAGGGGCACGATCCGGCCGAGCTGATGCGCCGCAACTTCGGCATGCCGGTGCCGGCCGGCTACCGGAAGGCGGCCCGGTTGATGCGTCTGGCCGAGAAGCTGGACCTGCCGATCGTCACGCTCGTGGACACCCCTGGCGCCTATCCCGGAGCGGACGCCGAGGAGCAGGGCCAGGCCGTGGCGATCGCCGAGAACCTGCGCCTGATGGCCTTCCTGTCGGTGCCGGTGGTGACGGTGATCATCGGGGAGGGTGGCAGCGGTGGTGCGCTCGGCCTCGCGGTGGCCAACCGGGTGCTGATGTTCTCGAGCAGCGTCTACTCGGTGATCAGCCCGGAGGGCTGCGCCGCGATCGTCTGGAAGGATCTCGCCGCGGCCCCGCGTGCCGCCGCGGCGCTCGGGCTGGACGCCCGGGAGCTGCTGCGCCTTGGTGTGGTCGACGGCGTACTGGTCGAGCCGGAGGGCGGCACGGGGGCGGACCCGCTGCGTGCGGCCGAGCTGCTCGGCGCAGCCCTGCGGGCGAGCCTGCACGAGCTGGGCGCGCTCGCCCCCGACCAGCTCGGCGCCGACCGGCGGGCCCGCTTCCGCCAGTTCGGCTCGGCCGTGACGGTTGAGGCGGAGCTGTTGACGATCAGCGGAGAGGTGCACTGAGCATGTTCAAGAAGATCCTGATCGCCAACCGGGGCGAGATCGCCCTGCGGATCGCCCGTTGCTGCCGGGAGCTCGGGATCCCGACGGTCGCCGTGCACTCCACCCGGGACCGTGACTCGGCCGTCGTCCAGGTCGCCGACCAGGCGGTGCAGATCGGTCCGGCACCGCCCACCCGCAGCTACCTGAACGCGGCCGCCGTGCTTCAGGCCGCCGAGCAGTCGGGCGCCGACGCCATCCATCCCGGGTACGGGTTCCTCTCCGAGTCACCGGACTTCGCCGACGCGTGCGAATCGCTCGGCGTCACCCTGATCGGTCCGCCCGCCTCCGTGATGGCGGAGCTGGGCGACAAGACCTCGGCCCGGGCCCTGATGACCCGCGCCGGCCTGCCGCTGCTGCCGGGCAGCGTCCACCCGCTGAGCCCCGAGGCGGCCGAGGAGCTGGCGGCGACGATCGGATTCCCCGTCATCGTCAAGGCCGCCGCGGGCGGTGGCGGCCGCGGCATGCAGGTCGTCCACGACCGGGACAGCTTCCTCGACGAGTACCGCAGGACCCAGGCCACGGCCCAGATGCTCTTCGGCGACGGCCGGGTGTATGTCGAGAAGTACCTCCGCGACGCCCGGCACGTGGAGATCCAGGTGCTCTGCGACCGGTACGGTCGCGCCGTGCACCTGGGGGAGCGGGACTGCACCGTGCAGCGACGCCACCAGAAACTGGTGGAGGAGACGCCGGCGCCGGAGCTGCCCGTCGACCTCACCGAGCGGATGGGACGGTCCGCCGTCGACGGCGCGCTCGCGGCCGGTTACGTCGGCGCCGGCACCTTCGAGTTCCTGGTCGACCCGGACGGCAGCTACTACTTCATGGAGGTCAACTGCCGCATCCAGGTGGAGCACCCGGTGACGGAGATGGCGACCGGCATCGACCTGGTGCGGGAGCAGATCAAGATCGCCGCGGGTGAGCCGCTCGCGTTCACGCAGGACGACGTCCAGCCCCGCGGGGTGGCGATCGAGTGCCGGATCAACGCGGAGGACCCGGCGCGGGACTTCGCCCCGGCGCCCGGCCTGGTGACGGAGTTCGTGCCACCCGGCGGCCCGTTCGTCCGGGTCGATTCCCATGTGCACGCCGGCTACGAGGTGCCGCCGAACTACGACTCGCTCCTGGCCAAGCTGGTGGTCTGGGCGCCTCGCCGCGACGAGGCCATCGCGCGCATGCTCCGGTCCCTGGCCGAGTTCCGCATCTCCGGGCCCCGCCTGCACACCACGGTGGATTTCCTGCGTCAGGTGCTCGACGATCCCCGGTTCCGGACCGCCACGCACACCACGGCCCTTGTCGACCAGCTGATGGACCGACGGTAACGGCGGCGCCGGACCGGGGTCCGGCGCCGCCGTTACCTGGCGCGGCTCTCGGCGCCGGCCCCTCTCGGGGCCGGCGCCGATCGCGTCAGGGCAGCGTGATCGACTGCGAGTGCCGGAAGAAGTTCGTCGGATCCCAGCGGGCCTTCACCTGCTGCAACCGGGGGTAGTTCTCCTTGTAGTACAGGGTCGACCACGGTACGCCGGAGCGGTTGATCTCGGGGTCGCGGATGTCCATGTCCGGCGAGTTGATGTAGCAGCCGTCGGTCTGGTCGTTCGGCACCGGGTAACCGCCGGTGGCGGCGAACGTCTGGCCGTAGATGTCGCGGAGCCAGCCGACGTGCTGGGCGTCCTCCGCCGGGTTGATCCAGAAGTTCTCGTAGAGGGCCAGGAACGCCGAGTTGCGGTGCGGGTACGCGGTGGCGGTGGTGGGCACCTTGTTGACCTTGCCGCCGGCGACCCCGGTGAGCTGGAGGGTCGCGTTGGGGTTCGCGTAGTCCTGGCGGGTCAGGTTCCGCCAGAGGGCCGCGATCTGGGTGTCGGTGAAGCTGCGGCGCAGGTACGCCGACTTCACCGCGCTGCGCATCGTCGGGTCCAGCATGGTGGCCGGGTTGCTGGTGCCGATGAGCCGGGTGGCCGCCAGCCACCGCAGCCGCCGGGGCGGGTACGGGGCGGTGATGCCGGTGTCCCGGGTGACGGCGGCGAGGTAGTCGGCCAGCAGCTTCTCGGCGTCGGGCACGGCCGCGTCGATCTGGGTCAGCAGCCCCATGCCCCCGGCGGACCGGTGCGGAATGAACGCCACCCCGGACAGCGCGGTGTACGGGGAGTCGACGGCGCTGTTCTGCGCGTACCAGGTGCCGAAGTTGCGCACGAGGGTGGTGAACCTGGCCTGGTCGAGGGCCACCCAGGGCACCGGCACGTTGCTGACGAGCACCTCGCGCGGCGGACGGGGCAACTGCTGACCGGGGATGGTGCCGGAGGCGTTCGGCGAGCGGAACCAGTAGCGGGTGATGATGCCGAAGTTGCCGCCTCCGCCGCCCGCGCACGCCCACCACAGATCCCGGTTCGGGTCGGTGGAGGCGCGGGAGGCGACCACGAGCCGGGCGACCCGGTTCGCGTCGACGACGACCATCTCGACCGCCTCGATGTGGTCGGCGACCACGCCGTGGCTGCGGGAGAGCAGCCCGTAGCCGCCGCCGGTGGCGTGTCCGCCGACGCCCACGGTCGGGCAGACGCCGGCGGGCAGGGTGACGTTCCAGCCCTTCTGCAGCGTCTCGTACACGGCGATGAGCAGGGCCCCGGGCTCCACCGCGAAGGCCTGGCGGTTCTGGTCGTAGGAGATCCGGTTCATCGCCGACATGTCGATGACGACCTTGCTGGCGGAGTGGTAGACGAAGTCCGCGTAGCAGTGCCCGCCGCTGCGCACGGAGACCCGCTTGCCGGCGTCGACCGCCTCCTGCACGGCCTGCAGCACCTGGGCGGACGAGGTGACCAGCCGTACGGCGTCGGGCGTCGCGACCCACCGCTGGTTGTTGCCGACGACGAGGTCGGGGTAGCGCGGGTCGCCCGGGGTGACGGTCAGCGCGGGCGTCGTGGTGGTCGTGGTGGCCTGCGCGGGTGCTGCCGTGGCCATGCCCGCCACGGCGGTGCCCGCGACCGCGGCGGTCCCGCTGAGCAGGCTTCTCCTGCTGATGTGTGCCATGCCGTTCCTTCCCATTCGCATTTCTCGGGTGCGCGGACGTGTCCGGCGGGACCGGAAGTCGCGTCGGGCGGACCGTTCGGGAAGAGACGCGGATTTCGCGTGTGATTTCCGGCGCACGTGTGGCCCGTCGGCCCGATCGGGCCGAGAGCGAGTGCCGAATTCCACCCCCGTGGATGCTCGCCCGGTCCCGTGTGCATCGGGTGCTGACGGAACACTGAGCCGCTAGGAATACGGTATTCGCGACGTCAATTCCGAAACAGCGTCGGAAGGTCCGATGTGATCACCCGAATGGAGGAGTCCTGTTGATTTTCCGTCATCACTTCGTTGATGTGGTGAATAGCTGACGATGAAAGCAATTCTGGTGTCCGAATCCTCCCCTTCTTTACGTATGTCGGGACGCGATATACGATGGACACAGACATCGATGTGACAGTGCGCTTCGTCACAGTTGCGCAATCACCCCGCCGGTGGCCGGGAAATCGCGCCTCTTCCTGCGAAAACAGTCCCCCGATGGGCCCTCGGCGACCGGGAAACAGATGGCGCTGAGGAGTGGCGAGCATGTGTAAACTGGCGCCAGTAGCGGGAAGTGGAGGGTCCTCCACTTTGCTGGTCCGAGGGGGTGGCCATGGCCGTGACAAGGGGGATCGGCTGTACGTCCCGACTTCTCACCGGCGTGGGGGCGGTGCGGATCAGACCGCTTTCCGGCTGTCCTTCCGGTCGGTCGAGACCGACGGCAGAAGCACCGTGAGCGACGGGGGAATGACGTATGAGGTTCAACGTTCTGGGCCCACTGGAAATCGTCACGGATGACGACAGGTCGATCGATGTGAGCCCGTCGAAAACCGGGCAGGTGCTGGCGTTGCTGATCGCCCGGTGCCCCGATGCGGTAGCGGTCGACACCCTCATTAGGGAATTGTGGGGCGAGAAGCCGCCGCGCAGCGCGGTCACCACCCTTCAGACGTACATCTACCACGGCCGGCGGATGTTGGCGCGCGAGTTGTCACCGCTCGGTCAGGACCTGGTGTCGACCAGGGCGCCCGGTTATGCCATGCGGATCGCGGCGCATGACGTGGACGTGAATGTCTTCGAACGACTCGTGCAGCGGGCGCGTGAATTGTTGGTTGGCGACGAGCCGGAGGCGGCGCTGCGTGAACTCCGCACGGCACTCGACCTCTGGCGGGGCCCGGCGTTCGCCGGTCTGGCGGTCGGGGAGGTGCTGGCCGCGCATATCGCCCACCTCGACGAGGTGCGACTCCAGGCGACCCACCTGCGGATCACCGCGGAGCGCCGGCTCGGCCGCCACCTGGAACTCGTGGCGGAACTGCGTGCCCTCGTCGCCGCCCATCCGCTCAATGAGTCCTTCCACGCTCAGTTGATCGAAGTGCTCTACGAGTCGGGTCGCCGGGCGGAGGCGTTGCAGGCATATCAGAACCTGCGCGGCATTCTTGCCCGTGAGCTCGGGGTCGAGCCGACCGTCCAGGTGCAACGCTTGCAGCTGACCGTCCTGCAGGGAAAGGACAGCCGGCTGGCCGGACTGGCCTCCCGGTGACCAGCCGGCCCGCCCGGCCGTCGACGATGCCGTCGACGACCGGGCGGGCCGGACCGGTCAGGAGCCCTCGGTGACGGTGATGAGGAAGAGCGGGTCGTCGTACTCCACCGGCTCGCCGTTGTCGTGCAGCACCGCGCTGACCGTGCCGTGCACCGTGGACTCGACCGGGATCATCAACTTCATCACCTCCACGATCGCCAGCTGCTGGCCCGGGGCCACCGTGTCGCCCACCGAGACGAACGGCGGGGCGCCGGGTGACGGCGCGTGGAACAGGATCCCGACCGCCGGTGAGCGGACCTGGTGGCCGTCCGGCTCGACGGCGAGGGGTGTGGAGCCACGGGCCGCCGCCACCGTCACCGCCACGGGAGCGTCGGTGACGGCGTGGGGGGTCGTCGGTTCCACCGGCCATTCGGCCTCGACCGTCACGCCGCCGGCCCGCACGCGCAGGGCGCTCGGGGTACGGCCGAACCCCGTCAGCAGTTCCAGTGTGCTGCTGCGGACCAGGTCCAGCGCGGCCTGCATGTCCCGCATCGCCCGGGGGTCGTGGTCGTCGGGCGTCTCCTCCGGCGCCCGGTGCGGCGCCCGGGTGGTGTCACTCGTCATGACGGTGCCTCTCCTCGAAACCGTGCCGGCTCCGGCTGCTCGACCCGGCTCCGGCCGGGCCGGTGTCCCGTGACCCATCAGTAGTTGCCGAGCCCACCGCAGACGTTCATCGCCTGCGCGGTCACCGCGGCGGCGCCGTCACCCATCAGGTACGACACCATCGCAGCGACCTCCTCCACCTCGACGTAGCGGCCGATCGGGACCCGTCCGGTGATCCGGGCGTGGGTCTCGGCCTCGTCGACGCCCCAGATGTCCGCGTAGTGCTCCCGCACCCGTTCGGCCATGGGGGTCTCCACGAACCCGGGGCACACCGCGTTGACGGTGATGCCGGTCTTCGCCAGCTCCAGGCCGAGGGCCTTGCTGAAACCCACCACGCCGTGCTTCGAGGCCGAGTAGGGAGCGGCGTGGACCACACCCTGCTTGCCGCCGGTGGAGGCGATGTTGATGACGCGACCCCAGCCGCGCGCCAACATGCCGCCGGTGGTGAGGACCTGCTTGGTCATCAGGAACACGCTGTTGAGGTTGGTGTTGATGACGTCGAACCAGAGTTCGTCGTCGATCTCGGCGGTGGTGCCGCCGCCCGGGCGTCCGGCGTTGTTGACCAGGACGTCGATCGGCCCGTACCGCTCCACCGCCGCGCCCACGAACCGCGCGACGTCCTCCGAGGACCGCACGTCGCAGCTGCGGCCGTCGACGTCGAGCCCCTCCGACTGGAGGCTCTTGACGGTGTCCGCGACCGCCGACTCGCGGCGGGAACAGATGTAGACCCGTGCCCCGCTGCGAGCGATCGACCGGGCGACCGCCAGCCCGATTCCGCTGGTGGCCCCAGACACGATCGCCACCCGCTGGCTCTGCTCCGACATTGGCTTCCCTTCACCGCACGGCTGACTGTGACGCCGCCGAGGATCACCGTCCGTCCTCGAACACCGGTCGAGGGTGCCTGGAGAGCCGGGCGTCGCGGCCGGGCCGCGCGCCCGGCCTTCGAGCCGGATTCGAGTCCGGACGGTCATCGTGGTGCCGCCGGGGCCCGCCCTCCGGTGCCCCTGTCAGGTCAGCCATCCCGGAGGTCACCCATGCCGACGTCCACCTCGTTCACCGAGCTGTACACGGAGGTCCAGCAGTTCTACGCGCGGCAGATGCGCCAGCTCGACGAACGCAAGTTGGAGGCCTACGCCGAGACGTTCACCGAGGACGCGGAGTTCGGTCACACGCCCGGACGCGAACCCGCCCGGACCCGGGCCGGCATCGCCGCCGACCTGCACGAGTTCCACAAGCGGTTCGAGAACGACCCGGTGCAGCGCCGGCACTGGTTCAACATGATCGACCTCGAACCGCAGGACGACGGGAGCATCCGCTCGACCTGCTACGCGCTGGTGATCACGACGCGCCCGGGTGGTAAGCCGGACATCGCGCCGAGCTGCGTCGTCCGGGACGTGATCGTGCGCGGCGAGGACGGCGGTCTGCTGCTGCGCTCCCGCAAGGTCGAGCACGACCAGCTCTTCTGAACCGGCGACGTGCCGGTCGCCCGGCGCACTCGGCCCGGGCGGGGCGGCCAGGCCGCCCGGGCGACGGCGCCGTACGTGCCATCGCCCGGGCGGCCAGACCGGTCAGGCCCCGGCGGGCTGGGGGATGAGCACGACCTGCGATGCGGTCGACATCCACGTGGGTCGGATCTCGATGCGGGAGAATCGCCAGCCGTCGGCGGTGCGGACGAAGCGGAAGCGGTAGTCGCCGGCGAGGACCCGGACGGCGGGCGGGTCGTTCTCGACGAAGACGGCGGTCAGGTTCGCCTGCCCCGAAGCCCGGTCGCCGTCCTGCTCGACGAGCAGGTGCGCCATCGAGTGCTGGAGCCGGTGGTAGTGGGCGTGGTGCTGCTGCGCCTGCTCGACCAGGCGGGTACGGCCCTCGTCGGTGCCGCCCGGCGTCACGGCGACCGCTTCCGGCGTGAACAGCGCCTCCGCGTCGCCGAGGCAGCGGCCGTCCAGCCACCTGCCGAGCCGGGCCACCAGCTCGGAGATCTCGCGGTGGTCGGTGAGTGCCCGGAGTTCACGCCGGAGCGCGACGAGTTCCTCGTCGGGCGTCGGTGCCGTCCGGATCGTGCCGGGGGAGTTCTGCGTCATGTTCACCTCGAGAGTCCTGGATGTCGAGCCGTCGCGGCGGGCCGTGTCGGGTGCGTCGGCGCGCTGCGATCACGGCACCGGTCGACGCCTGCCCGGGGCGGCTGGCCGGGCCCACGGGGCCGGTGGACATCTTCCGTTCTAGCCGAGTCGGGACCGGCTGTGGCGCGATGCAGGATTCCAGACCGGACTCGAATCCGACTCGAAGCGCGCCCGCCTCCGGGCAGGGGCCGGCCGGGCGGGTGCGGCGCGACGTCGGCGCGCACCCGCCCGGGGACTCATTCGTGGAAGCGGACGTAGTCGAAGACCGCGGTCACCGGCGGCTGCGCGCCGCCGTGCGCGACCAGGCCGATCCGTGGAGTCGCGTCCGCCGGGAACGTCCACACCCCGCCCCACGTCCAGCGCGTCCCGTCCCGGCTAGACCCGGCCCGGAACTCGTGCTCGCCGGTGGCCGGGTCGACCCGGTGGGCCAGCCGCAGCCAGGTGGTGGTGGCCGGGGTGCCGACGATGTTCCCGCCGTAGACGGGCTGGCCGGCGAAGGGCAGCTCGTAGCCGTACTCGACCTGGCGGGTGTTCCAGATCGCCACCTGGGCCAGCCGGGCGAACCGGTCGTCGTCGACGTACGCGACCAGGCCGGCCTGCTGGTAGTTGCGGACCGTCTCCTCGCCCAGGTCGAGGGTCACCTTCGTCTCGACCACGTAGTCGCCGGTTGGCGCGTCGCGCAGCAGCACCCCGGCGGTGTTGCCGGTGCCGGTGAGGTCCGCCGCCTGCACCGGCCAGCGCAGCGCGCCACCGGAGACGGTTGCCGCCGGATCCTCGCGGACCCAGCGCCAGGCCGGGTCGAGGCCGTCGGCGAACTCGTCGGAGTACGCCGGCAGCACCCCGCCGACGCGGGGCTCCGGCACCGCCCGGGGGGCGGGCCGGTGCAGCCGGGCGACGCTGACGTTGTCGAACTCCGCCGCGCCGCCGGTCGCGGTGACGGTGAGCCGGCCGACCGTCGGCCGGCTCAGTCGCAGCGACACCACGGCGAGCTGGTCACCGAGCCGGGCCGGGCTCAGCTCGGCGACGAGCTGCCGGCCGCGCACCTCGACGGCGAGGTGGTGCGGGTCGGCGGGATCGAGAGCGGCGGGCAGGGGCGCGCTCGCCGTCGCACCGCCCGCCTCCCGGGCGACGAGCCGGCCGGCGGCGGCGTCGAGGCGTACCTCGACCCGGCCGACGGTCAGTCCGGCCGCCGCCGCGCCGGTGAGCCGCAGGTCGGCCTCCGCCCGCAGGTCGCCGCCGGTCACCGTGCGGCTGGTCAGCGCGCCGGTGCCGGTGAGGCGGCCGTCGGTGACCCGCCACGCGCCGCTGCCGGTCCAGCCGGTCAGACCGGGGGAGTCGAAGCGGGCGTCGAGCCCGGCGGTGGTCACCGGCGCCCGGCGATCGCCGTCGGACGGGCCGGCGCCGGCGTTGACCCGCGGCCAGCCGTCGATCCAGTCGAGGCGGTCGATCAGCATCGGCCGCTCGTTGATGCCGAACGGCTCGTCCAGGTACGGGTCGGCGCGGTCGATGGCGTGGTAGACGATCCAGTCCTGCCCGGACAGGTCGGTGAGGAAGCCGTTGTGCCCGGTGCCGATCCAGCGGTTGCCGTTCTGGGTGAGCACCGGCGTGCCGCCGGCCCGGGAGGCGGTCAGCGGGATGCCGTCGCGGTCGACGAACGGCCCGCGCGGGCTCGTCGCGCGGCCCACCTGGACCGAGTAGCCGGTGGCCGGGCCGGCGCAGCAGTTGGCGGTGGAGGCGAAGAGGTAGTACCAGCCGTCGTTGCGCAGCACGTAGCTGCCCTCGAACTTGTTGTCGATGGCGACCAGGGTGGGCGGGCCGACCGCGCGCAGCCCGTCGGCGGAGAGCTCGGTGACCGAGATGCCGCCGTAGTAGCTGCCGTAGTAGAGGTAGTGCTTCCCGTCGACGTCGGTGAACTCCGACGGGTCGATGGTCCAGAGCCAGCCACCGCCGCCGCCGGGACGGGGCGCCACGACGGGCTGGTCGGCGAAGGTCCACGGGCCGGTCGGGGTGGGGGCGGTCGCCGCGCCGATGGCGAAGTCGCCGCCGTCGGGGGAGACGGTGGTGTCGGTGACGGTCACGTACATGACCCACCGGTCGCCGACCCGGCGCACGTCGGGGGCCCAGAGGCCGGCGTCGGCCGTGGCGTACGGGGGGCGTTGGTCGGGGCCGAAGGCGTCGCCGAGGTAGGTCCAGTCGACCAGGTCGGCGGAGCGGGCGGTGGGCACCCGGTGGAACCGCTTCTCGCCCTCGCGCAGCGGGTCGGTGGTGCCGTAGGCGTACCAGAAGCCGTCGTCGCCGCGGACGACGACGGGGTCGGCGAAGGTGTCGGCGAACCCGGCGGAGACCGGGTTGCGGTAGCGGTCGGGGGTGTCGGCTCCGGCGGTGGCGGGCGCGGAGGCGACCGCCGCCAGGAGCAGACCGAGTACGGCGGCGAGCGCGCCGCCGCGGCGGAGTTGACCCATCAGACCTGCCTCGGTTGGGGTGATTGGTGGTCGGTGCGTCATTCCGTCCATTTCTACAACGATGAATACAACGTTGTAAAGACGTTGGCACGGGTCGGTGCCCACCGAACCGTCGCCGTGGCACCATCGGCGGATGACCGCTGCGCCCACCGACGGCCGCCGCCTCGCCGACCTGGCCGCCCTGCTCGCCGACGACACCCGGGCCGGCATCTGCCTGGCCCTGCTCGACGGGCGGGCGTGGACAGCGGGTGAGCTGGCGCGCGCTGCCGGGGTGGCGCCCTCCACCGCCAGCGAACACCTCACCCGACTGGTCCGGGGCGGCCTGCTGGTGGAGGAGCGCCAGGGGCGGCACCGCTACCTGCGACTGGCGGGCCCGGCGGTGGCCCAGCTGATCGAGGACCTGGCCGGGCACGCGTCGCCGGCGCCGCGCCCGGCCGGATCGCTGCGCGTGGCCACCGCCGACGCCGCCCTGGCCCACGCCCGGACCTGCTACGACCACCTCGCCGGGCGGCTCGGCGTCCGGCTGCGCGACGCCCTGCTGACCCGCGGTCTGCTCGACGGCGCGGACGGTCTCGCGGTGACCCCGGCCGGCCGGGACTGGCTGACCGACCTCGGCGTCGCGCCGCTGTCCGGCGGCCGGCGGCCCCTGGTGCGGGACTGCCTGGACTGGACGGAGCGCCGCCCCCACCTGGCCGGCGCGCTCGGCGCCGCGCTGTGCGACCGCTTCACCGAGCTGGGCTGGACGACGCGCGGCACCGGGCGCAGCGTGCGGGTCACCCCGGCCGGCGTCGCGGCGCTGCCCGAGGTGCTGGGGATCGACGCCGGCGAGCTGGTGCCGCCCCGCCGCGACGGTGGTGGCGGCGGACGCGCCTGACCAGCGCAGCCGGCCCGACCCGGGCGGTCGTCGCGCCCGAGCCGCGGCAGCCGGCCCGATCCGCCCGGTCGTCGCGCCCGAACCGGGGCAGCCGGCCCGACCCGCGCGGTCGTCACGCCCGAGCCGCGCGGTCGTCACGCCCGAGCCGCGCGGTCGTCGCGCCGGAACCGGGGCCGCCCCGACGCGCTTGAGCCGGACGAGGCCGACATCACCGCCCCGGAAACTGCCACCGAGGCCGGCGTCGGCCCGGCAGAGTTCGGCCGGCGCCGAAGCGATCCGCCCCTAGCGTCGGGCAAATGAGCGACCCGACACCCCTGATCCCGCCCGGCCCCGACACCCCGGCCTGCGGCCCGCCGACTCTCGACGGCGGCGTCTGGTCGGTGACCCGCCACGCGGACGTCTGCGCGGTGCTCGCCGATCCGGACTTCCAGGTGCCCGAGGCGGCGCCGGGACCGCCCGGCACCCTCGCCTGGCTGCGCGGCACCGTCGCCCGGTTCAGCGGGCCGGGCCGGCATCCCGCCCGGCGGGCCGCCGCCGTCGCCGCGCTCGCCGACTGCGCGCCGGACGGGCTGCGGCGCGACGCCGCCCGGCTGACCGCCGAGGAACTCGACCGCGACCCGCGCGCCGGGTCGGCGGGGCTGGCTCGGGGCGTACCGCTGCGGGTGCTGGCGGGCCGGCTCGGCCTGGCCGATCCGGTGGTGGCGGTCCCGGCGGTGACCGTGGTGGCCGCCGCCTACCAGCCCGGCGCCGGGCCGGCCGCGGTGCGCCGCGCGGACCGCGCGGTGGCGGCGCTGGTGGCGATGTCCCCGGCGGGGCCCTCCGAGGCGCTGGCCAACCGGATCGGGCTGCTGGTGCAGGCCTGCGCCGCCACCGCCGCGCTGATCGACACCGCCGCCCGGTACGCCCCGGCGGTGCCCCCGTCGGTGCCCACCGCGACGCTGCTGGCCGAGGTGCTGCGCCTCGACCCGCCGGTACGCGCCACCCGCCGGATCGCCGTCCGCCCGGCCCGGGTGGGCGGCCAGCCGGTCCCGGCCGGCGCGGAGCTGGTGCTGCGTTTCGACGCTGCCAACCGGGACCCGGCGGTGGTCACCGCGCCGGAGCGGTTCGCGCCGGGCCGGTCGGTGCTGACCTTCGGTGCCGGGCCGCACGGCTGCCCGGGCGAACGGCACGCGCTGGCCCTGGCTACCGGGGTGGTGGACGTGCTGCGCGAACGCCGGGCCGACACGGTGACCCGACCGGAACTCGGACCCGCGCGCACCCGACCGGCGGTGTCCCGATGAGCGACCGCCACGCCGCCTTCCGCGCCCTGCACCGCCCCGGTCGGCCGCTGGTGCTGCCCAACGCCTGGGATCACGCCTCCGGCGCCGCCCTGGCCGCCGCCGGCCACCCGGCGGTGGGCACCACCAGCCTCGGCGTGGCCGCGGCCGCCGGCCGGCCGGACGGGCTGGCGGCCACCGCCGAGGAGACCCTCCGCCTCGCCGAGCTGCTGGTCCGGCTGCCGGTGCTGGTGACCGTGGACGTCGAGGCCGGCTTCAGCGACGACCCGTCGGCCGTCGCCGGGTACGCCGCCGAGCTGGCGGCGCTCGGCGTGGTCGGGATCAACCTGGAGGACGGCCGGCCCGACGGCGGCCTCGCCGATCCGGCCCTGGTGGTGGCGAAGATCGAGGCGGTCCGGGCCCGGGTGCCCGGGCTCTTCGTCAACGCCCGCACCGACGCCTGGTGGCTCGGCCTGCCCGACCCGCTGGAGCAGGCGCTGCCGCGGGCGCGGGCCTACCGGCGGGCCGGGGCGGACGGCGTCTTCGTGCCGGGGGTCGGCGACCCGGACGTCGTCCGGCGGCTGGCCGACGCGGTCGACGCGCCGCTGAACGTCCTGGCCCAGCCGGGCGGGCCGTCGCCGGCGGCGCTCGGCCGTCTCGGGGTGGCCCGGGTCAGCACCGGCTCGCTGCTGTTCCGGGCGGCGCTGGCCGCCGTCGTCCGCACCGCCGACGCCGTCCGCGCGGGGACGGTCGAGCCGGATCCGGCGCTGCCGTCCTACGCGGACGTGCAGCGGATGACAGCGACCGGTCGTCGCCCTTAGGGGTAGATGGGAGGATTGCTCGTACTTTCCCTGTTCCGGGTGCTTACGGTGTGTTTCAGGTTCATCCGCACCGTGTCGTACCGGGAGAGGACCCGACCATGCGCGTGCCCAGCCGAAGTTCCGGCCCCCAGCCCGGCCCGTCCGTCTCCTCGCCCGCCCCGGCACGCCGGTCGCCCGCGTCGGGCCGGGCCCGCGTGGTGCCGACCGCCCCGCCCGACCTCGACGCGTACCGCGACGCCGTGGCGGAGCTGCTGGTGGAGGTGGGGGCGCTCGCCGACGCGAGTTCCAGCGCGGCCCGCCAGGTGCTGCTCGACCAGCGGTTGCGGGAGCCCGCGATCGCCGCGGTGCTCGACGCGACCCCGCAGGGGTTCATCGGCGCCCGCGAGACGCTGCTGCTGGAGATGGCCCGCTACCAGCCCAACGAGCGGACCTCGGCGAGCGACCTCGCCGCGCTGGTCCGGATCTACCTGCTCTCCCGCATCGACGTGATGTGGTGGCGCGACACCACCACCTTCCTCACCGACGACCAGGTCGACACCCATCCGGACCTGGTCGACCTGGAGTGGCTGCGCCGGCGCGGGCTGCTCGCCTTCCGCTACCAGGAGCAGCCCGCCACCGTGCTCGGCCGGGGCGTACGGGCGGTGCGCCGCAAGCTCCGCCCGGACGCCACCCCGCGCACCGCCGGGGTGAAGTTCCGGCGCACCCGGCGCGAGGTGGTGGCACTCCTCAACGACCTGGCCCGCGAGCTGGCCCGGGCCACCCCGCCGGCCACCCCGCCGCTCTGGGTGACCAGCCTGGTGCGCAGCGCCGAACACCAGTACCAGCTGCGCCGTCTCGGGTACGCCGCCATGGTGCCCAGCGGGCACTGCCTCGGCTGGGCGGTGGACGTCGAGATGGCCTGGTTCACCCGCTTCGGCGTCCGGGACACGCTGGCCGAGATCCTGCTCGCCCGGCAGGCCGCCGGTGAGATCAACGTGGTCGACGAGGGACAGGCCTGGCACGTGTGCCTGGCACCCGGTGCCCGCGCGCGGCTGCGCTCGGCCTACGAGGCGGAGATGGGGGCCTGAGGCGGATGTGCGGCATCGCGCTCAGCGCCGGCCCCGAGGCCGACCCGGCGATCTTCCGCCGGATGCTCGCCGTCCTCACCCCCCGGGGCGAGGTCACCGAGACCCGGCAGGAGGCCGGCCTGCTCGCCGGCGTACGGCGGCTGCGGATCGTCGACCGGGACCGGGCCGTGCAGCCGTTCACCTCCGCCGACGGCCGGTACGTCCTCTGCTACAACGGCGAGGTCTTCAACCACCACGAGCTGCGCGCCGAGCTGACCCGGGCCGGGCACCCGTTCCGCACCGCGAGCGACACCGAGGTGGTGTTCGCCGCGTTCCTGCGCTGGGGTGAGCGAGCGGTGCACCGGCTGCGCGGGGAGTGGGCCTTCGCCGTCGCCGAACGCGTCACCGGCCGGGTCTACCTGGCCCGGGACCCGCTCGGCGTCAAGCCGCTCTACTGGGCCCGCACGCCCGGCTGCCTGCACGTCGCCTCGGAGGTCAAGGCACTGGTGGGGCTGCGCGCCCCGGTCGACGAGGTGCCGCCCGGGCACCACGGCTGGGCCGACCCGGACGGGCGGGTGGAGCTGGCGGCGTACCTCGACCTGCTCGCCCTCGGCGAGGGACTGCCCGAGGTGGACGACCCGGACGAGGCCGCCCGGCTCGTCCGGGCCGCGATCAGCGACAGCATCCGGATGCGGGTGGACACCGACCTCACCGTCGGGGTGGTGCTCTCCGGCGGCCTGGACAGCTCGCTGGCGCTGCTGCACGTCCGCGAGCTGCACCCGGACTGCGTGGCGGTGACCGTCGGGGTACCGGACAGCCCCGACGTGGTGTACGCGCGGCGCCTCGCCGCCGACCTCGGCGTACCGCACGAGGTGGTCCAGCTGCACCCGCGCGACATCCGGCTGGCCGAGGTCCGAGAGGCGATCCGGATCTCCGAGCTGACCGAGTACGGCGACATCATCAACGCGGTGGTCTCCGTGCCGATCTTCCGGCGACTGCGCGAGATGGGGATCAAGGTGGTGCTCACCGGCGACGGCTCCGACGAGCTGTTCGGCGGCTACCCGATGTACCGCCAGGTCGGCCCCGACCGGGCCCGCCGGCTCTTCCTCCACAGGATCCGCAACCTATGCCGTACGGAGTTGCAGCGGGTCGACCGCGCCAGCATGGGCCACGGGGTGGAGGCCCGGGTGCCCTTTCTCGACCTCAGCGTGGTGGAGCTGGCGATGCGGTTGCCGCTGGCGCTCAAGATGCGCGACGGGCAGGAGAAGTGGATCGTCCGGCGGGCGTTCGCCGACGTGCTGCCCGACTACATCCGGTGGCGACCGAAGACCCCGATGTCGTACTCCTCGGGTCTGCACGAGCGGGCCCGGCTCTACAAGCCGTTCTTCTCCCGGCTGCACCGGCGGTTCGACTACGACCTGCTGGAGCCGGTCCGCCGGGACTTCGACAGCGTGCTCACCCGCTGTGGCAACGACCTGGACCGGGCCATCGCCGACGGGCTGGCCCGACCCGACTACACCGTGCTGGAGCACGCCCGGGACCTGGTCGGGGCGGCGAAGTGGAACGCCGCCCCGCTGGTCCGCCGGCTGGTCGGGCCGCGTCCCACCCGCGGGGCGCCGGTCCGCTGAGCCCGGCCGGCCCAACCCGCCGCCCGCCCAACGGGTGGGGACCCGTGATCGTCTCCGGTTGCGGCGTGTCGCGGTGTCCGGGAACGGCGATGCCGCGACCCGCCGCAACCGGGGTCGCGGTATCCGAACACGCTGATCGTCGCGCCCCCGGCGGACAGCCGACGGCGGCCTGCCGAGACCGCCTGTGATCAGGTGGTCCCGGCAGGCCGCCGGAGGGGGAGCGCCGGTCAGCCGGCGGGCGGGAACGGGTCGTTCTGGTACGTGTACTCGGTCTCGATCTTCCCGTCGGCCGTGTGCACGACGAGTTGGCTGGGCTCGTTGGCGTGCGCCACCTTGCGGCCCTCCTCGACCGCGCGGTGCTTGGTGTCGTACGAGCCGAGGCTCCGGCTGCCCTGCTCGACCTTCCAGGAGCCGTCGTTCGGCACCACGTGGTATTCGTTACGCTTCATGGGCGCTCTCCTCTCGTCCGTCTGGATCCAGGTACCCGGATACCCGAAACGGAAAACCGGTGTCGCCTTCGGCCGGTGGACAACCCCCGGCCCCTCCCATAGCGTTCCGGAGATATGCGGAGGACTCTCCTGGGCGCCGGGCTCGCCCTGTTGCTCGCCACCACCGGCTGCGCCGGCACCGACGACACGCCGCCCGCGCCGGCCGGCGACCGGGTGCCGGCCGCCTCCCGACAGGACGCCGACGAGGTCGGGCGCACCCTGGCCAGCCTGCGCCGGGTCGACAAACTGCCGTTGTACGAGATGACCTACGTCGGCCGGTACGACGCGACGGTCGGCACCGACGCGGAGCCCGAGGCGAGCCCGTTCGGCTGCTCGCTCTTCGCCGCCAGCGGGGACCCGGCCCGGCCGCTGTTCGCCCGCAACTTCGACTGGGAAGCCAATCCGGCGATGGTGCTGCGTACCGACCCGCCGGACGGCTACGCCTCGGTGTCCCTGGTGGACCTGTCGTACCTCGGGATCGGCGCGGACCCGACCGGTGACCGGCGGCTGCTGGACGCACCGCTGCTGCCCTTCGACGGCATGAACGAGCGCGGGCTCGCGGTCGGCCTGGCCGCCGACGACCACGCGACCGTCAAGCCGGTGCCGGGCCGCCCCACGGTCGGCTCGGTGCGCATCCTGCGGCTGGTGCTCGACCGGGCCGCCACGGTGGACGAGGCGGTGGCCGTCTTCGGCCGGTACAACCTGGACTTCGACGGCGGGCCGCCGCTGCACTACCTGCTCGCCGACGCGACCGGCCGCTCGGCCGTGGTGGAGTTCGTGGACGGGACGATGCGGGTCCAACGCGGCGAGGGCCGCTGGCAGGCGCTGACCAACGTGCCGGTGGTCGGGGTGTCCGAGAAGGAGCGGCGCGCCGACCGCCGGTACGGGGCGATCGCGGCCGCGCTGGAGAGCGCCGGCGCCCGGGTGGACGCCCCGGCGGCGCTGCGGATCCTCGACCAGGTGCGGCAGGGCCACACCCGCTGGTCGGTGACGTACGGGCTGCGCAGCGGCGAGGTGCGCCTGGTCACCGCGACCGGCAAGGAGCGGCGCTACCAGCTGCCGATGGACTGACCGCGCCGTACGCGCAAGGGCCCGGCCCCCCGACGGGGACCGGGCCCTTCCGACGTGGCCCTACCAGCTCAGGTAGCCGGCCTGGGTCTGCACGTTCAGCTCGCGGAACCGGACCAGGTTGGCCGTCCAGGTCCGCCAGTCGTTCAGCTCCAGCACGTCCAGGCCCTTCTGGATGTCGCTGGAGTAGATGTGCCCGTTGTAGTAGTACGTCGACCAGGCGCCACCCGTCACGAGCTGGGTGTCCGACAGCGGGCCCCGCTCCCAGAACCCGATCTCCTTCGGCTTGGTCGAGTCGGTGAAGTCCCAGACCGAGATGCCGCCCTGGTACCACGCCTGAACCATGATGTCGCGGCCGAGCACCGGGATCAGCGAGCCGTTGTGCGCCACGCAGTTCTCGGTGTCCGCGTTGACCCGCGGGATCTTGTAGTAGCTGCGGAAGACCATCGTCCGGGCGTCGCCGCGACCGGTGATGTCGTAGATGGCGTCCGCGCCACGGTTCGGCCCGACGACCTCGTTGCAGGTGGCCGCGCCGCCGCCGCCCAGCTCGTCGGTGAAGACGACCTTGGTGCCGGTGTTGTTGAACGTCGCCGAGTGCCAGAAGGCGAAGTTCACCGTGTCGCGCACCCGGTTGATCACCCGGGGCGCCTCGCGGTTGGAGATGTCCATCAGGATGCCGTCACCCATGCAGGCGCCGGCCGCCAGGTCCTTCGCCGGGAACGCGGTGATGTCGTGGCAGCCGCTGGTCGCCGAGGTCTGCCCCGGGATGCCTCCGTACCCGCCGTCCGGGAAGAGGTTCGGGGTGGCCACCACGGCGGCGGCGGTCGGGTCCTTCACCGGGACCTTGACGATGGAGATGGAGTCGTGCGGCGGCTGGCAGTCCGGGAACTCGGCCCGCGGGCTGTACGACGAGACGTACAGGTAGACCGAGCGGCGGTCCTTGGCGGGGACCAGGGTGTGGGTGTGCGAGCCGCAGGCGGTCTCGACGGCCTTGACGTAGCGCGGGTTGGCCTTGTCGCTGATGTCGAAGACCTTGATGCCCTCCCAGGACTCCTTGACCGAGGCCGGCTGCGCGGCGCTCGCGCAGGAGTCGTCGGTGCGGGAGGAGTCGGTGGAGAGGAAGAGCAGGTCGCCGTAGATGGAGATGTCGTTCTGCGAGCCGGGGCAGAGCACCTGCGACACGATCTTCGGCGCGCTGGGCTGGCCGATGTCGTAGATGACGAACCCGTTGTAGTTGCCGACGAAGGCGTACCGGCCCTGGAAGGCCATGTCCGTCCCGAGCGAGGCCAGGGTGTCGAACGGCGCCTGCTTCGGCAGGTTGGCGATCTGTCGCAGGTTGGGGCTGCTGGAGATTTCGTCCACGCCGAGCGTGGGGGTGGCCGTGGCGGCCTGTGCGGTGGTGGCCGTGGCGACCGCCTCCGCGTCGGGCGTCACGGCGGCGTTGCCGGCCGGGGCGGTGGCCACGCTCGCCACCAGGAGGCCGGCCGCGGCCAGGCTCACGATCCTCAGCTGGCGTCGTCGAGGAAGGGGGAATCTGATCATCGGCAGAGCCCTTCGACAGGGGTTGATGATTGTGGACACCTTACCGTCCTGCGAGGACCGTCGATGTGATCTACGTCACATTAAAGGCCCTCCGTCAATGGATACGATCGCTGCGACCTCGACCGGAGGGGGAGTCGCATGACCGCCCGACGTGGACGGACCCTGCTCGTCGTCACAGTCGCGGCCGTGGTGCTGGTGGCGCTCGGGCTCGCGCTGCGGCCCACCGACCGCCCCGCCCCGGCGACCGCCGGATCGACCGCCGTCGCGTCACCCACCCCGGCGCCGGCGGACGGCCCCGCCGTCATCGTCCCCGGCCGTCCCGGCGAGTCGGCCGTCGCCCGCCCGGCCGGTGAGGTCCGCGACACCGCCCCGCCGCGCTACAACTCCCTCGACGTCTGGTTCGTGCGGATGATGATCCCGCACCACCAGCAGGCCCTGACGATGGCCGAGCTGGCCGAGGGGCGGGCGGGCAGCCCACGGGTCAGGGCGGTGGCCGACCGGATCCGGGGCGCGCAGGGGCCGGAGATCGGCATGATGCGCGGCTGGCTGAGCGCCCGCGGCCTGCCGGCCGAGGTGCCCGGCCACGACCACGGCACCATGCGCGGCATGCAGTCGCCGGAGGCGATCCGCCGGCTGACCGACGCCCGGGGGGCGGAGTTCGACCGGCTCTTCGTGCAGATGATGACCGCGCACCACCAGGGCGCCGTCACGATGGCCACCGACCTGCTCTCGGTCGGCGCCGACCAGCAGCTCAACGAGTTCGCCAACTCGGTGGCCACCGAACAGTCGATCGAGATCGACCGGATGCGCGACCTGGTCCGGCCGCCCGCCTGACCACCCTCGGTGCCGCGCGGCCCCGGGCCGCGACCGGCCGTCGGCGAGCGCCATCGACGGCGACCTGCCCCGTACGCTGGGTGACCGTGAACCGCACCGTCTTCGGCCGCCCGCTGCGCTCGCTCGCCTTCGACGTCCTCGTCGCCGGCGTGGTGGCGCTGCTCGCCGTGGCCGCCGTGGTGAGCCAGCCCGGCGGCGTGCCCGCCACGCTGGTCGGTTGCGCCATGGCGGTCGCCCTGCTGTGGCGCCGGGTCCACCCGTCGGCGGTGGCCGCCGTGGTGGCCGGGCTCGCCATGGTGCAGGTGATCGCCGGCTGGGGGCCGCTGGCCTACGACATCGGCGTGCTGATCGCCCTCTACAGCGTCGTGAAGTACGCCGAGCGGCTGCGCGACGGCGTGCTGGCCGGGATCGTCGCGGCGATCGGCGTGCTGCTGGCCGCCTCGCAGACCGTCGGCAACGCCGCCTGGTGGGCCACCGCCATCTACTTCGCGCTGGTCACCGGCGGGGTGTGGCTCGCCGCCCTGAACGTGCGCACCCGCCGCCTCTACGTGCTCAGCCTGGAGGAACGCGCCGCCACCCTGGAGCGCGAGCGGGAGGCCGAGGCCCGCGCCGCGGTGGCGGGGGAGCGGGCCCGGATCGCCCGCGAGCTGCACGACGTGGTGGCGCACAGCATGGCCGTGATGATCGTCCAGGCGGACGGGGCCCGGTACATGCTCGACCAGGACCCGGAGACCGCCCGCGCTGCGGTCAAGGTGGTCGCGGACACCGGCCGGCAGGCGCTGGAGGAGATGCGCCGGCTGGTGGACGTCCTGCGGGAGCCCAGCCCGGCGGAGCCGCCCACCACGGCGGAGGCCTCGGACGACGCCGGGGTCGCCGCCGACCCGGAGCACCGGCGGGCGGCGGTCGCCGAACTGCCCGCGCTGCTGGACCGGTTCCGCGACGCCGGGCTGCGGGTGCGGCACACGGTCACCGGCGAACCGGCCGCGCTGCCCCCGGGCCTGGACCTCACCGTCTACCGGGTGGTGCAGGAGGCGCTGACCAACGCGCTCAAGCACGCCGGGGTCGGCGCGAGTGTCACCGTCACCCTGGAGCACGTCCCGGACGCCGTCGTGGTCCGGGTGGTCGACGACGGGCACGGCCGCCCGCCGGTCGGTCCCGCGCCCTCCGGCGGGCACGGCCTGGTCGGCATGCGCGAGCGGGTCGGCGTGTACGACGGCAGCCTCGTCGCCGGCCCCCGGCTGGCCGGGGGCTGGCGGGTCGAGGCGCGGCTGCCGCTACCGTCGACCCCCGGGACGGAGGTGGTGGCCGCATGACGGTCCGCGTGGTGATCGTGGACGACCAGGCGCTGGTGCGCGCCGGGTTCCGGATGGTGCTCGACTCCCAGCCGGACCTGGAGGTGGTCGGCGAGGCCATCGACGGCGCGGACGCGCTGCGACTGCTCGCCCGCACCGAGGCGGACGTGGTGGTGATGGACGTCCGGATGCCCACCATGGACGGGGTGGAGGCGACCCGCCGGATCTGCCAGGACCGCCCGGCCGGCCCGCCCCGGGTGCTGGTGCTCACCACCTTCGACACCGAGGCCGACGCGTTCGCCGCGCTGCGCGCCGGGGCGAGCGGCTTCCTGCTCAAGAACGTGCCTCCGGAGGAGTTGCTCGCCGCGATCCGGGTGGTCGCCGCCGGTGACTCGGTGGTCGCGCCGTCGATCACCCGCCGGCTGCTGGACCGGTTCGCCGACCGGTTGGGGCCGGGGCCCACCGAGGACCCCCGGCTGGCCCAGCTCACCGACCGGGAGCGGGAGATCCTGCTGCTCGTCGCGCAGGGACTGTCCAACGCCGAGATCGCCGGCCGGGTGCACGTCGCCGAGGCGACCGTGAAGACCCACGTCGGCCGGATCCTGGCCAAGCTCCAGCTCCGCGACCGGGTGCAGGCGGTGGTGCTGGCCTACGAGAGCGGGCTGGTCACGCCGGGAGGCTGACCGGCGCTACGACCTGGGTCGTACGGGTCCACCCGGTCGGGGGCGACCTGGGGCGTACCGGCCTCGACCGCGTGGGCGGACGCCACCGCGGGCGGCGCTCCATAGCGTCGGAGACGTCCTGGTCACCGACTGCACGGGGAGCCTCCGCATGTCCCTCGCCCCACCCGTCCCGGCCCGTACCGGTGTCGCGGTCACCGCCCGCGGCCTGCGCAAGGAGTACGGGCGCGACGCCGCCCGCGTGGTCGCCCTCGACGGCGTCGACGTCGACTTCGCCGCCGGCCGGTTCACCGCCATCATGGGCCCGTCCGGCTCGGGCAAGTCGACGTTGATGCACTGCCTGGCCGGCCTCGACAGTCCGACGGCGGGCACCGTCCGGCTCGGCGACACCGAGACCGCCCGCCTCGACGACAAGCGGCTCACCCTGCTGCGCCGGGACCGGATCGGCTTCGTCTTCCAGAAGTTCAACCTGCTGCCGGCGCTGACCGCCGAGGAGAACATCCTCCTGCCGCTGGCCATCGCGGGCCGGCGGGCGGACCCGGCCTGGCTGCGGCAGGTCGTGGCGGCGGTCGGCCTGGCCGACCGGCTGGGGCACCGGCCGGCGGAGCTCTCCGGCGGGCAGCAGCAGCGGGTGGCCGTCGCCCGGGCGCTGGTCACCCGCCCCTGGGTGGTCTTCGCCGACGAGCCGACCGGCAACCTGGACTCCCGCTCGGGCGCCGAGGTGCTGGGGCTGCTCCGGGAGGCCGTGGACACCCTCGGGCAGACCGTGGTCATGGTGACCCACGACCCGGTGGCCGCCGCGTACGCCGACCGGGTGGTCTTCCTCTCCGACGGCCGGCTGGTCCGCGAGCTGGCCGCGCCGACCGCCGAGCGGATCCTGGACGCGCTCGCCGGCCTCGATCCGGTCACCCCGGCGCGGGGGCGGTGACCGCGATGATCCGGTTGACCCTGCGCTCGTTGCGGGCCGACGCGCTGCGGCTGCTGCTCTCCTCTCTGGCGATCGTGCTCGGCGTGGCCTTCGTCGCCGGCACCCTGATGCTCACCGACGGCATGCGGGCCGGCGCGTACGACCGGGCCGGCGCCTTCGACCGGCACACCGACCTCGGCGTGTACGCCGGCACGGATCCCCTCCCGCCCGCCCTGGTCGACCGGGTGCGCGCGGTCGACGGGGTGGCCGCCGCCGAGGGGGAGCTGACCGGTACCGGCGGGGTGGTCGGCTCCGACGGCCGCCCGGTGCTCGGCTACGGGGTGCTCGCCGCGATCCCCACCGACCCGGCCCTGCGCTCGTACGACCTGACCGCCGGCCGGCTGCCGGACCGCCCCGGCGAGGTCGTCCTCGACGCGTCCACCGTGCGCGAGGAGGGCTTCACCCTCGGCGCGCCGGTCCAGGTGGGCGGCTCCACCGGGGCGGCCCGGGCGTACACCCTGGTCGGCGCCGTCGACGTGGCCGGCACCGCCCGCGACGTCGGCGGACCCTTCATCGGCCTGGTCGACGCCGACGCCCTGGCGGTGACCGGGGAGCGGGGGTACGGCCGGATCATGGTGGCCGTCGCCCCGGGCACGTCCCGCGAGGCGGTGGCCGAGCGGCTGGCCGGGGTGACCGCCGCCGGCGCCGCCGTGAAGTCCCGTCAGCAGATCCTCGACGACGCGGTGAACGACGCGGTCCGCGACCTGAAGCAGTTCGGCATGATCCTGCTGACCTTCGCCGGGGTCGCGGTGGTGGTGGCCGGGTTCGTCATCGCCAACACCTTCGCCATCGTGCTCGCCCAGCGGACCCGGCGTACCGCCCTGCTCCGGCTGGTCGGCGCCACCCGGGGGCAGGTCTTCCGGGCCACCCTGCTGGAGTCGGCGGTGCTCGGACTGACCGCCTCGGCGCTGGGGGTGCTGGCCGGCGCCGGCCTGGCCGCCGGCCTGGCGGCGGGGCTGTCCACGCTGGACCTGCCGTTCACCGGCGAGGTCGCGCTGACCCGCTCGACGGTGCTGCTCTGCGTGGCGCTGGGCACCGCGATCACCGTGGCCGCCGCCTGCGTACCCGCCTGGCAGGGCACCCGGGTCGCCCCGGTGGCCGCGCTGACCGACGCCGCCGTGCAGGTGACCCGCCGCGCCGGCCGGGTCCGGTTGACGATCGGCGCGCTGGTCTTCGCCGCCGGGGTCGCCGCGCTCGCGGTGGCCGCAAGCGTCGGCCAGATCGCGCTGGTCGCCCTCGGCGGGATGCTGACCTTTTTCGGCATCGTGCTCTACGGCCCGGTGCTGGTGCCCGCCCTGGTCCGGCTCTTCGGCGCGCCCGCCCGGCTGCTCCTCGGCGCCACCGCCGGGCTGGCCGTGGCCAACGCCGTCCGCAATCCGCGCCGAGTCTCGGCGACCGCCACCGCGCTGGTGATCGGGATCGGTCTGGTGTCGGCGTTCGTGGTCGGCGCCGGGAGCGTCAAGGTCGGCATCGAACGCGCCGTGGACGCCCAGATCGGCGTCGACTACCTGGTCACCGGCGTCGGCAGCGACCTGCCGGCGGCACTCGCCGACGAGCTGGCCGCCCGGCCGGAGCTGGGGGTGGTGCACGAGCGGCGCAGCCGGGTCGTCGACGGGGTGGAGATCCGCGCCGCGCATCCGGCGCTGGTCGGCCGTACCCTGACCGGCACGGTGGCCGGCGACGGCGGCGACCTGGGCCCGGGTGCGGTGCTGGTGCACCGGCAGCTCGCCGAGGCGCGTGGCTGGACTGTCGGCACCCCGGTGACCCTCGCCGGCCGGTCCTTCCGGGTGGCCGCGGTGGTGACCGCCGACGAGGCCGCCCAGGCCGATCCCGGGGTGGCCGAGGGACACGTGGTCGACATGGTCGACGCCGACTTCGCCCGGCTCTTCCCGACGCAGCGGGGCTTCCTCGCCGAGGTGGACCCCGCCGCCGGGGTCCCCGCCGAGCAGGCCCGGGCGGCGGTCGAGGCCGTCGTCGTGCGGTACCCGACGGTCAACCTGATGGACCAGGCCGCCTACAAGAAGATGCTCACCGGCACGGTCGACATGCTGCTGGCCTTCGTCACCGCGCTGCTCGGACTGGCCGTGGTGATCGCCCTGGTCGGCGTGGCGAACACGCTCAGCCTCTCGGTGGTGGAGCGGACCCGGGAGAACGCCGTGCTGCGGGCGGTCGGCCTCACCCGGGGCCGGATGCGGGCCATGCTGGCCGTCGAGGCGGTGCTGATGGCGCTGGTCGGGGCGGTGCTCGGGATGGCGCTGGGCACCGGGGTCAGCGCCGGGGCGATGGCCTTCGTGGCGAAGATCGGCGGGGACTTCACCCTGGTGCTGCCCTGGGGGCGGCTCGGGCTGATGCTCGCGGTGGCGGTGCTGGCCGCGCTGCTCGCCTCCGTGCTGCCGGCCCGCCGGGCGTTGGGCCGGCCGGTGGTCGAGGCACTCGGCGCGGAGTGACCCGGCGGTGGCCGGTCCCGGGCGGGACCGGCCACCGCCGTACGGGTCAGAGCCGCTCCACCACCGCGCCCCGGCAGCGGTCGCGGGTGTCGAAGACGTACCGGGCGTGCCGGTCCACCAGGTCGTAGTCGAAGCTGTCGTGGTCGGTCACCACGACCACGGCGTCGGCCTCGGCGACCTCCCGCTCGGTCAGGTCGACCACCGTCACCCCGCCGGGGATGTGCTGCGGCTCGGCGTACGGCTCGACGGCGCGCACGTCGGCGCCGAGGTCGTTGAGCCGCCGGGCCACGTCCACGGCGGGGGAGTCGCGCATGTCGCCGGTGTTCTTCTTGTACGCCAGGCCCAGCAGCAGCAGCCGGGCCCCGTTCACCGAGCGGCCCACCCGGTTCAGCCCGGCCATCACCCGCTGGGCCACGTGCTCGGGCATCTGGTGGTTGATGTCGTCGGCCAGCTCGATGAACCGGAACTGCCGGCCCATCGTCCGCTTCACCTGCCAGGACAGGTAGCACGGGTCGATCGGCAGGCAGTGCCCGCCCACACCCGGGCCGGGCCGGAACGGCATGAAGCCGAACGGCTTGGAGGAGGCGGCGTCGATCGCCTGCCAGACGTCGATCCCCAGGTGGTGCGAGGCGATCGCCAGCTCGTTGATCAGCGCGATGTTGACCTGCCGGAAGGTGTTCTCGATCAGCTTGGTCAGCTCGGCGACCCGGGTCGAGTCCACCGGCACGGTCCGCTCCACCAGTCGCCGGTAGAAGTCGTCGACCCGGCGCAGCGAGGCGCCGTCGACGCCGGAGACCACCTTCGGGGTGTTCTCCAGCCGCCAGGTGCGGTTGCCCGGGTCGATCCGCTCCGGGCTGTAGCCGAGGTGGAAGTCGCCGGGGCTGCGCAGGCCGCTGGCCGACTCCAGGAGCGGCCGGAGCACGTCCTCGGTGGTGCCGGGGTAGGTGGTCGACTCCAGGACCACCGTGCAGCCGGCCCGGACGTACCGGCCGATGCCGTGGCCGGCCTGCTCGACGTAGCTGAGGTCGGGAGCGCCGTCGCGCAGCGGGGTCGGGACGGTGATCACGCAGATGTCGAAGCCCTCGGCGTCGGTGTACTCCGTGCTCGGCCGGTAGCGGCCGCTGCCCAGCGCCCGGCCGAGCCGTTCGGCGGTGATGTCCTCGACGAACGACTCGCCGGTGGCGAGCCGCTTGACCCGGTCGGCGTCGACGTCGAGGCCGACCACGTCCAGCCCCGCCTCGACGGCACGCATCGCCAGTGGCAGACCGACGTACCCCTGACCGATGACGACCAGCTTCTCAACGCGCACGTTCGCTCCCGTGGCAGTAAGTGACTCCTGGCCGGGAGCTTAGGGCCTGTATGAGGTCTAAAGTCCGATTTTGCGGCTAATGGTGGCGGCGGTGTCAGGATCCGGTCAGGTGCCGGCCGGCGGCGGGCCCTCGCCCGGCGGCGCCGTCGTGGTGGTCGGCGGGTCCGCCGGCGCGGTGGTGGTGGTCGGCGGGTCGGCCGGCGCGGTGGTGGTGGTCGGCGGGTTCGCCGGCGTGCTCGTCGGCGCCGAGGTGGGCTGCGGATCGGCCGACCCGCTCGGCCCCGGCGACGGCGTCACCGTGGCGGTGGCCGACGGCCGGTTGCCCGGGTTCCAGGTGCGGTCCGGCCGGCTCGGCTGGTCCACGCCGGTCTCCTCGGGACTCGCCGGCAGTTCCCCCTGGTCGCTGGGCGCCACGGCCGGCGAGGTGCTCTTGATGTTGGTCGCCCCGTCGCCGGTCTCCTTGGCGGCGCCGAGCGCCGCGCCCAGCGCGGTGAGTGCCACCAGCACCGCCGCGAGCGCGCCGACCAGCGAGCCGCGCCGACCGCGGCCCCGCGTGGGCGCCACGGTGGCGGCCGCCGGGAGCACCGGCACGTCGCCCCGGGTGGTGGTCGCCGGGCCCGCCGCGCCCCGCAGCGCCGGGGGGACGAACGCGGTCGCCGCGGCGCCGTCGCTCAGCGCGGCCCGGGCCGCGGCGGCCATCTCGGCCCCGGTGGCGAACCGGTCGGCCGGGTCCTTGGCCAGGGCCCGCGACACCAGCGCGTGCACCGTCGCCGGGATCTCCTCCGGCAGCGCCGGCGGCTCGTCGTCCAGGTGCCGCACCGCGACCTGGAGCGGGTTGTCGCCGGTGAATGGCGGTTCGCCGGTGAGGCAGCAGTACGCCACCGCGCCGAGCGCGTAGATGTCGGTGCCGGCGGAGACGGGACGGCCCGACGCCTGCTCCGGCGCCATGTAGAGCGCCGTCCCCGGCACCGCGTTGGTGCTGGTGATGCTGGTGACGTTGGTGGACCGGGCGACGCCGAAGTCGACCAGCACCACGGTGCCGTCCTCCTGCACCAGCAGGTTGCTCGGCTTCACGTCGCGGTGCACGATCCCGCCGGCGTGCGCGGCGTGCAACGCCTGGGCGGCCTGCGCGACGATCGACATCGTCTCGGCGACGTCCAGGTGGCCGGCGGCCTCGATCCGCCGGGACAGCGGCTCGCCCTCGACGAACTCCATGACCAGGTAGTCGGCGCGCCCGCCGTCGGCGAGCCGGTCCTCCCCGCAGTCGAAGACCTGCACGATGCCCGGGTTGCGCAGGGCGGCCATGATCCGCGCCTCGGCGCGGAACCGGGCGATGAAGTCGGGGTCGGAGACCAGCGCCGGCAGCAGCACCTTCACCGCGACCTGGCGGCCCAGGACCAGGTCCGTGGCACGCCAGACGTCGCCCATGCCGCCGGTGGCGACACGTTCGTCGAGGCGGTACCGACCGCTGAGCACGACTTCCGATGACAACACCCGAATACCGTACCCAGAGGAGCAGAAAAGAACTCATGGCGATCTCCCCGCTCGCGTCCGGCGCCGGGCGGCACCGGAGCCGCCGCCACGACGGCCCGGCTGACGGGGGGTGACGAGACCCGGACCGACTGTCACAATGGCCGCGGGTGGCGGCAGCAAGCCGGGCGTACGGGCCCACCGGGGACGCCCGCACCACGATGTCCTGGCCGGGAGCGTCCCGCAGCCGTTTTCCGTCACGCGGACTCGCCGGTTGTTCAGCTAGATATATCTCACTCTTTCCCCGCCAGGCGCTGACTTGTCCACCCGTCCATTGACTCCTATCGTTAGCGCGACTCGGGCCAGCCCATGGTGCCGCTGCGGCATTCGGCCGACCGCCGTATTGTCGCGGCGTGTGTCAGACATGCCGCCCGGCCGCTCGGCAGGGTGCGACGGGGTCAGCGGGGGGCTGTTGGTGCGCGAGGGGGTCCAGCTGCCGCATCGGGGGTGCGGCACGCATGGCCTGTCGGTCACGGCGGGGGCGGCGGACGCATGACCGCTGAGCTGAGCGAGGCGGTGGCCGCGGCGCAGGCCGGCGACGAGGAGGCCTTCCGCTTCCTGTACCGCAGCCTCCAGCCGGGCCTGTTGCGGTATCTCACCGCCCTCGTCGGCGCCGACGCCGAGGACGTCGCCTCGGAGACCTGGTTGCAGATCTCCCGGGACCTGCCCAGCTTCACCGGCGGGGAGTTCCGGGCCTGGACGGTGACGATCGCCCGGAACCGGGCGATGGACCACCTGCGCCGCCAGCGTCGCCGTCCCTCGCTGCCGGTGCCGGTGCAGGCGTTGAGCGAACTGGCCGGGGACGCCGACACGGCCGAACGGGCCGGCGAGACCATCGGTACGGAGGCCGCGCTGGCGCTGATCGCGACGCTGCCGCCCCGGGAGGCCGAGGCGGTGCTGCTGCGGGCGGTGATCGGGCTCGACGCCGAGACCGCCGGTCGGGTGCTCGGGCGTCGCCCGGGTGCCGTCCGCACCGCCGCGCACCGCGGCCTGCGCCGGCTCGCCGCGCTGCTGGAACGTCAGGACCTGCCCCAACCGTCCGGTGGCGACGAGCGGACCGGCCCGCCCCACCCGCGGCGGGGCCGGCAGACGCCGAGCACGTCCCACGCCGAGCCGGCGGACGGATGACGTGAGGGGAAACTGGATGAACTTCCGCCGCTCCGACGGCGCCGAGCGGCCCGCCGACCGGGCCGAGGCCGAGCGGTTGCTCGACGCCGCCCGGTCCGCCGACGCGCCGCCCGCGGGCGACGACCCGCTCGCCCGGCTGCTCTCCGCCGCGGCCGCCCCGGCCCGCCCGGGTGAGCTGGCCGGCGAGGAGGCCGCGTTGGCCGCGTTCCGGGCCGCCCGCGCGGCGGGCGCGTCCGCCCCGGCGCCCGCGCCGTCGTCCTGGCGCCGGCGACGGGTGACCACGGGCGTGGTCGCCTGGATCGCCGGCATCGCCGCCACCGCCACGGCCGGCGCCGCCTTCGCCGCGGTCACCCTCGACCGCGGCGACGAGCCGGACCGGGCGCCCCGGCCGCCCGCCTCCGTGCCGGGCGGATCCGGTTCCGATCCGGCGGCGCCGTCCTCGTCCGGTGGCGGGCCGACGACCGGCGCGCCCACGCCGGGTGCCGGCCCCTCCGCCGGGTCCCCCTCCGGCCGGCCCGGCGCCTCCGGCAAGCCGGCCTCGGAGGGGAAGCTGGCGGGGCAGTGCCGGGCGTACCTGGCGAAGCCGCCGGCGCAGCGCGAGAAGGCGCTGCGCAGCCCCGCGTTCGCCGATCTGGTGGCCGCCGCCGGCAGTGCGGACAAGGTCGAGGCGTACTGCCGGGAGCTGCTTCCGGAGCAGGCCCCGGACGTGGAGGAATCGCAGAAGGTGAAGCCGTCCCGCTCACCCGCGGCCCCGGCCGCGCCGACTCCGGACGCCCGCCAAAGTCGGAAGAAGTAGTCGAAAAGGCTTCACAAAAATTTCTTCCCGCCCGGGGCGGCGGATTCCATCTGCTAGACAGAAGATGGTGAGACGCGGCGGCCGGCCGGTGACGGTCGACGCCGCCCGCGCCGGCAGTGCCGCCGGGTCCCCGGGTCGGGAGGAGACCATCTCGTGGTGACGTCCCCGGAGCTCGACCGGACGACCGTGCTGGGCGAGAAGGCCGCCGCCGCGGCGCACCTGGGCCGGATCTGCTTCAAGACCGGGCCACCGGTCTACACCGGCGTCGAACTGGAATGGACCGTGCACGACGCCGCCGACCCCGCCCGACCGGTTGACCGGGAGCGGCTGCGGGCGGCGCTGGGGCGGCACAGCCCCGTCACCCTGGACGACACCAGCCCCGCCCAACCGCTCCGGCACGGCAGCAGCGTGACCGTGGAGCCCGGCGGGCAGGTGGAGGTGTCCACCGCGCCCCGACCGTCGGTCGCCGCGCTGATCCTGGCCACCGAGGCCGACATCGCCGAGCTGAGCGCGCTGCTGGAGCGCGCCGGGCTGGTGCTCGGCTGCAGCGGCATCGACCCGTGGCGGCCCCCGCAGCCGGTGGTCGAGACCTCCCGCTACCGCGCGATGCGCTGCGTCTTCGACCGGCGGGGCCCCGCCGGGCGGACCATGATGTACAGCACCGCCGGCCTCCAGGTCTGCCTGGACGCCGGCGAACCGGCCGAGCTGGCCGCCCGCTGGGCCACCGTGCACCTGGTCGGGCCGCCGCTGGTGGCCGCGTTCGCCACCGCCGACCGGCATGCCGGCCGGCGGACCGGCTGGGCGTCCGCGCGGATGGCCGCCTGGCTGGGTATCGACCCGGCCCGCACCCGGCCGGTCTGGTCGCCGCGCCGGCCCGACGAGGACCCGGTCGCCGCCTGGACGGAGTACGCGCTGGCCGCGCCCCTGCTCTGCCTGCGCCACGACGGCCCGGACTGGACCCCGCCACCGGGGATCACCTTCGCCGACTGGATCGACGGGGCGCTGCCCCGCCCGCCGACCACGGACGACCTGGAATACCACGTCAGCACCCTGTTCCCGCCGGTCCGCCCGAGGGGCTACCTGGAGGTGCGCTACCTGGACGCCCAGCCCGGTCCGGGCTGGATCCTCCCGCTCGCCGTGCTGACCGCGCTGCTCGACCGCGCCGACACCGCGCGGTCCGCCCGCGCGATCGCCGCGCCGGTGGCCGACCGCTGGCACGCCGCCGCCCGGTACGGCCTGGCCGACCCACCGCTGGCCGCGGCGGCCGCCGCCCTGCTCGACCTGGCGCTGGAGGCGCTGCCCCGGCTGGACCTGCCGCCGGGCACCCACGACGAGACGAGCCGAGGAATCCGGCGGCGACGGGCCGCCGCGGAGAGGGGGCACCGGTGACCACCACCGAACAGCCGGAAACGCAGGCGGAGGTGCTGCGCAGCCGGATCGCGGCGGAGCTGGAGCGGACCCGGGCCCGGACGGCCCTGCTCACCGAGGCGGTGGACGACGACGACCTGACCCGCCAGCACTCCCCGCTGATGTCCCCGCTGGTCTGGGACCTCGCCCACGTGGGCAACCAGGAGGAGCTCTGGCTGGTGCGCGACGTCGGCCGGCGCGAGCCGGTCCGCCACGACATCGACGACCTGTACGACGCGTTCAAGCAGCCCCGCAAGGACCGCCCGTCGCTGCCGCTGCTGCCTCCCGCCGAGGCGCGCGCCTACGTGTCGACGGTCCGGGACAAGGTGTTCGACCTGCTGGACGGCATCCGGTTCACCGACCGTCCGCTGGTCGCCGAGGGCTTCGCCTTCGGGATGATCGTGCAGCACGAGCAGCAGCACGACGAGACGATGCTCGCCACCCACCAACTGCGCGCCGGGCCCGCGGTCCTGGACGCGCCCCCGCCGCCCGAGCCGCGGGTACGGGTCGCCGACGAGGTGCTGGTGCCGGCGGGCCCGTTCACCATGGGCACCTCCACCGACCCGTGGGCGCTGGACAACGAGCGCCCCGCGCACACCGTCGAGCTGCCCGCGTACGTCATCGACGCGGGGCCGGTCACCAACGGCCGGTACCGCGAGTTCATCGCCGCCGGCGGGTACGACGACCCGCGCTGGTGGAGCGGGCCCGGCTGGCGGCACCGCACCGAGGCGGGACTGACCGCGCCGATGCACTGGCGGCGCGACGGCGACGGCTGGGCGTACCGGCGGTTCGGGCGGTGGTCACCGGTCCGCGACGACGAGCCGGTGGTGCACGTCTGCTGGTACGAGGCGGAGGCCTTCGCGGCCTGGGCGGGGCGGCGGCTGCCCACCGAGACGGAGTGGGAGAAGGCGGCCCGCTGGGACCCGGGCACCGGCCGCTCCCGCCGGTACCCGTGGGGCGACGAGGACCCGACCGGCGAGCACGCCAACCTGGGGCAGCGGCACCTGTGGCCGGCGCCGGTGGGCGCGTACCCGTCGGGCGCCTCGCCGCTGGGCGTGCACCAGCTGATCGGCGACGTCTGGGAGTGGACGTCGAGCACCTTCCGGGGCCACCCCGGGTTCACGGCCTTCCCGTACCGGGAGTACTCCGAGGTGTTCTTCGGCGACGACTACCGGGTGCTGCGCGGCGGCTCGTTCGGCACCGACCGGGCGGCCTGCCGGGGCACGTTCCGCAACTGGGACTACCCGATCCGGCGGCAGATCTTCAGCGGCTTCCGCTGCGCCCGCGACGCCCGGCCCGAGGAGGCGCACGGGTGATCGGTGGCACCGCCTGATGTGCCGGCACCTGGCCTACCTGGGGCCTCCGCTGAGCCTGCGCGCCCTGCTGTACGACCCGCCGGACTCGCTGGTCCGGCAGTCCTGGGCACCCCGGGACATGTGCGGCGGCGGGACCGTCAACGCCGACGGCTTCGGCGTCGGGTGGTACCCCGACGAGGGCGATCCGGTGCGCTACCGGCGGGCCCAGCCCATCTGGAGCGACGTGACGCTGCCGGCGCTGGCCGGGGTGACCCTTGCCGGCGCGGTGCTGGCCGCCGTCCGCTCCGGCACCGTCGGCATGCCGGTGCAGGAGTCCGCCGCCGCGCCGTTCACCGAGGGCCGGTGGCTGTTCAGCCACAACGGTGTCGTGCGGGGCTGGCCCGACGCGCTGGTGCCGCTCGCCGACACCCTTCCCGTCCGTGACCTGCTCACCCTCGACGCCCCGACCGACTCCGCCCTGCTCTGGGCGCTGGTCCGGCACCGGTTGCGGGCCGGGGCCGACCCGGCGGAGGCGGTCGCGGAGACGGTCGCGGTGGTGTCGGAGGCCGCGCCCGAGTCGCGGCTGAACCTGCTGCTGACCGATGGCCGGACGATGGTGGCCACCGTGGCGGGACACGCGATGTCCGTCCTCGCGACGCCGGACTCGGTGCTGCTGGCCTCCGAGCCGCACGACGACGACCCGGGCTGGCGGTCGTTGCCGGACCGGCACCTGGTGGTGGCGACCTCGACCTCGGTGCGCGTGCGCGCCCTGGCGGGAGCGTGACGCCGCAGCGGGGTCGCAGGTGGAGACAGGGACGTTCGCCGAAGGAGAAGGGACACCTCATGGGCGCGGAGCCGTTGGAGATCTACCTCGAGGAACAGGACCTGGGGCGCAGCCTGCGGGAGGACGTACGGGTCGGGCTGACCGCCGAGGAGAAGTGGCTGCCACCGAAGTGGTTCTACGACGCCCGGGGCAGCGAGCTGTTCGAGGAGATCACCCGACTGCCCGAGTACTACCCGACCCGGGCGGAGCGGGCCGTGCTGGCCGAACGGGCCGCCGACATCGCCGAGCTGACCGGGGCGAAGACGCTGATCGAGCTGGGCTCCGGATCGTCGGAGAAGACCCGGCTGCTGTTGGACGCCTTCACCCGCCGGGGCGGGCTCGGCACCTTCGTGCCGCTGGACGTGTCGGTCAGCGCGCTGCGCCAGTCCACCGAGCAGATCGCCACCGACTATCCGGGTCTGCGGGTACGCGGCATCGTCGGCGACTTCACCCGCCAGCTCGACCGGCTGCCCACCGGCGGGCGGCGGCTGGTGGTCTTCCTCGGCGGCACCATCGGCAACCTGCTGCCGGCCGAGCGGGCCGCGTTCCTGTCCGCGATGCGCGCGACGTTGGAGGCGGGCGACTGGCTGCTCATCGGCACCGACCTGGTCAAGGACCCGGCGGTGATCGTGCCGGCGTACGACGACGCGGCCGGGGTCACCGCCGAGTTCAACCGCAACGTGCTGCGGGTGGTCAACCGGGAGCTGGGCGCGGACTTCGACCCGGAGGCGTTCACCCACGTGGCGCGCTGGGATCCGGACCGGGAGTGGATCGAGATGCGGCTGCGGGCCGACCGGGCGATGCGGGTCCGGGTGCTGGACCTGACGGTCGACTTCGCCCCGGGCGAGGAGCTGCGCACGGAGGTGTCGGCGAAGTTCCGGCCGGAGGGGATCGCCCGGGAGCTGGCGGCGGCCGGCTTCACCGTACGCGAGTTCTGGACCGATCCGGACGGCCTGTTCGGGGTGAACCTCGCCCGGGCCGACTGACCGGCGGCCGCCGCGCCGGCCCGCCGGGCGACCTCGGCGGCCCGGCGCGCGGTGACCTGCGGCACCCGACCCGGCCGGCGGCCGGCGTGATCGGCTAGGGTGAGGGCGCGAAGGGGAGTAGCCCCCAATGTCGTGGTCGACACACTGGTGCGTTCCGCATCCGGCCACGCGGCCCCACTCCGGTGGGGCGGGCGAGACCTTCGACTCAGGCTGTAGCAGCCGGGTCGAGGGCGCCCCGTACCTCCTCCCGGCATGATCGGGAAGGTTCTCATGGACGGTTTTCTTGCCGCGCTGGTGATCAGCTTCGGCGTCATCTTCGTCGCCGAGTTGGGGGACAAGTCCCAGCTGATGGCGTTGACCTTCGCCACCCGCTTCAAGCCGGTCCCGGTGCTGATCGGCATCACCATCGCCACCGCGATCGTCCACCTGGCCTCGGTGGCCATCGGCTACGGGCTCAACGCGGCCCTGCCCACCGGCTGGATCTCGCTGATCGCCGGCCTGGCGTTCCTCGGCTTCGGCGTCTGGACGCTGCGCGGCGACAAGCTCACCGAGGAGGAGAAGCGCAAGGCGGAGAAGACCGGCAAGTCGGCCGTCATCGCGGTCGGTGTCGCGTTCTTCCTGGCCGAGCTGGGCGACAAGACGATGCTCGCGACCATCACGCTGGCCACCAAGTACGGCTGGTTTGGCACCTGGCTCGGCTCGACGCTGGGCATGGTGGCCGCCGACGCGCTGGCCATCCTGGTGGGCCGGATGCTGGGCCGGCACCTGCCGGAAAAGGCCATCCGGTACGGCGCCGCCGTGCTCTTCGCCATCTGCGGTCTCTGGCTGATCCTGGGGGCGGTCGACCAGCTCTGACCCGGCGCCGACTAGCGCCGGCGGGGGCGGGTAACGCCCCCGGGTGGACCTGGACGAGCTCCTGCGCGAGGGCGACCGGATCGCGGTGGCCGTGGTGGAGACGGCCGGGGCCGTGGTGATCTTCGTCGGCGCGCTCTGGGCGGCGCTGCGGTTCGTGGTCGAGGGACTGCGACACCGCAGCGCCGCCGTCTTCACCCCGATCCGGCTCTCCCTCGGCCGGTTCCTCACGCTCGGACTCGAGTTCCAGCTCGCCGCGGACATCCTGCGGACCGCCGTGTCCCCGACGTTCGACCAGATCGGGCAGCTGGCGGCCATCGCCACCATCCGGACCGCGCTGAACTTCTTCCTGCGCCGGGAGATCGCCCAGGAACAGCGGCAGGTCGGCGAGGCCGAGCCGGACCAGGGGAGCTCGACGTGAGGGAGGGCCTCGCCGGCGTGGCGACCGCCCTCGCGCTGGGCAGCGGTGCGGTCGTCCTGCTCACCGTCCGTTCCGGGCGTACCGCGCTGCGGGTGCTGCTGGACCTGCTCGTCGCCGCCGGCCTGCTCCGGCTCTCCGTGGGCAGCGGCTGGGCCGCGCTGGCGACCGCCGCGGCGATCATTCTGCTGCGCCAGCTCCTCTGGGCCGGGCTCGCCGCCGCCCCGCCCGCCCCCGGCACCGACTATCGCAGGCGCGCTGCGGGTAAGACGATCACCGCCTACCGTGAGCGGCAGGACGCAAAGCGAACATAGCGGGAGGATAACCCCATGAGCAGGCATGACGAGCCCAACGAGTACGGCTTCGCCGGTGACGCCACCGCTCCCCAGCCGCCGCCGGGCGGCCGGGCCGACGAGCAGGACCGCGCCGAGGCGGTCGCCGTGCCGGGCGACGACCTGACCGAGCCGTTCACCGACGCGCTGGAGGAGACCGAGGGCGAAGACGGGGAGCGGGCCCGCGAGCGGCGCTGAGCCCGCCGTACGACCCTGACACCGCCGCGGCGGGCCCCACCGGGCTCCGCCGCCGCGGCGTCGTCGTCAGCGGGGTGAGGGCAGCATCGAGGACCGCACCGGCAGGTCCTCGCAGTACGCCGCCATCCACTTGATCAGCTCGTCCGCGTCGGAGTACGGGTCGAGTCCGCGGACGTCCTCCGGGTGCAGCGAGGGCACCCGCACGTGCGAGATGAGCGGGTGCAGCGGCCGGCTGTCGACCTCGTCGACGCCGAACAGGTCCTCGTGCAGCTTCTCGCCGGGGCGCAGCCCGGTGAAGACGATCTCCGTCGGGCGGTCCGCCTCGGCGGCGAGCCGGCGCGCCACGTCGGCGATGCGCACCGGCTCGCCCATGTCGAGCACCAGCGCCTCCCCGCCGCGCCCGATGGTCGCCGCCTGGAGCACCAGGTGCACCGCCTCCTGCACGGTCATGAAGTAGCGGGTCACCTCGGGATGGGTCACCGTGATCGGCAACCCCGCCTCGACCTGCGCCTGGAACGCGGTCAGCACCGAACCGCGGCTGCTGAGCACGTTGCCGAAGCGCACGCTGAGGAACGCCCCGCCGACCTGCTCGGCGTAGTAGGCGGTCAGCCGCTCGGTGATCCGCTTCGAGTAGCCGAGCACGCTGACCGGGTTGGCCGCCTTGTCGGTGGAGATGTTGACGAACTCGCTCACGTCCCGGCACGCCTCCAGCACGTTCAGGGTGCCGCGGACGTTGGTCTTGACCGCTTCCCCGGGGTGCCGTTGCAGCAGGGTCAGGTGCTTGAGGGCGGCGGCGTGGAAGACGATGTCCGGCTGCCGGTCGGCGACGATCCGGGCGATGCCGTCGGCGTCGCGGATGTCGGCGAGGATGAGCTCCGGCCCGTCCAGCAGCGCCCGGCCGTGCAGCGACATCTGCAGGGCGTGCAGGGCCGACTCGTCCCGGTCCAGCATCATCAGCTCGCCCGGCTCGCAGCGGGCGATCTGCCGGCACAGCTCCGAGCCGATCGAACCGCCCGCCCCGGTGACCAGCACCCGCCGGCCGGCCAGGCCGTTGCGCTCGATCATCAGCTCGGCCACCCGCTGCGCCCGCCCCAGCAGGTCGGTGAGTTGCAGGTCCCGGACGTCGGTGGCCCGCACCGGCCGGTCGAGCAGTTCCCGGACCGGGGGGAGCACCTTGAAGGCGGCGCCGGCCTGCAAGGTGCGGCGGCGTACGTCGCGCATCAGCTCGGCGTCCGAGCCGTCGATGGAGAAGATGACCGTGGTGGCCCCGGTGCGGCGTACCGCCTGCTCGATCTGCTCGCGGCCGCCCAGCACCCGGAGTCCCTCCAGGCGCAGCCCCTGCCGCTCGCGGTCGTCGTCGAGCAGGCCGACCGGCAGGTAGCTGCCGCCCGGGTCGCCGACCAGCACCCGTACGAGGCGTTCGCTCGCGGCGTCGACGCCGTAGATCAGGGCCCGCTCCGCGCCCCGGACCGGGCGGTCGTCGCGGTCGCGCCGCCACCGGTAGCCGGCCCGCCCGCCGGCCATCACCAGCAGGGCCACCGCCCCGCCGGTCACCGGGACGCTGGCCGGCACCGGGCGTTCGGTGAGCGTCGCCAGGGCGGCCAGCATCACCCCTGCGGCGAGGAGGGTGGTCAGGGCCAGGTCACGGGCCTCCCCGATGCTGCCGATCGGGTGGCGGCCACGGGCGGTGAAGCGCACCTGCTCGATGGCGGCGTGGACGACCGCGCACACGGCGGCGGTGCCCAGCGCGAGGGCGCACTGCCCGGGCGTGAGGCCGAATTCGTACCTGGCCCAGGCGGCGACCAGAAATCCGGCGCACCATGCGCCGGTGTCGAGCGTTAGCACAGACAGGGTCTTCGCACGTCGGGTGACCCAGTCACGTCGCGGGATGTTCGTGCCGGCCGGGGAGGCTGCATCGTCCATTGGTGTCCTCTGCGTTTGTTGCCTGATTGCGAGGATTCAGGTCTCTGGGGATGTTCGATGGCTTACATTCGTTTGGTTGAGTCACGGCTATCTTGCGGCGTATAGATCTTGTCATGCCGTTTGGGAAGTATTGGGGGATTTCGTGCAGTTTCACCGGCTAGTTGTCCCGGCGGAACGGAGAGCGTGATGGACGTACGCACCTGCCTGCGCCTGATCCGCCGACACTGGTGGATCGTCCTGGTCACGCTGATGGTGGCGGTCGGCTCAGCCGCCCTCATCACCGTTCGCACGCCACCCCGGTACGTGGCCTCCGTGACCTTCTTCGTGACCACGCCCAGCCAGGGCGTCACCGACGCCTACCAGGGCGGGCTCTTCCTCCAGCAACGGGTGAAGTCCTACGCGGACCTGCTGCGCAGCGACCGCCTGGCGCAGAGCGTGGTGGCCGAGACGCAGGTCGGCCTCACCGCCGACGACGTGCAGCGCCGCCTCAGCACCTCCACCGAGACCGGCACCGTGCTGCTGCGCGCCACCGTCACCGACACGGACCAGACCCGGGCGATGCGGGTGACCGAGACGCTCGCGGCGAAGTTCGTGGAGCTGGTGCAGAAGGTCGAGACGCCGGCCGAGGGGCAGGCCGCTCCCATCAAGATCGAGGTGGTCAGTGGTCCCCGGGTGAGTTCCAGCCCGGTCTCGCCGCAGCCCACCCGCAACCTGATCGTCGGCGGCCTGGTCGGTCTGCTGCTCGGCGCCGCGCTGGCCGTGCTGCGCGGGCTGCTCGACGTCCGGATGCGCGACGCCGCCGCGCTGCAACGGGTCACCGGCAGCCCGCTGCTGGGCGAGATCCCGTTCGAGGCCGGCGCGAAGGCGGCACCGCTGATCGTCGGCGACGCGGCGACCTCCGCCCGGGCCGAGGCGGTCCGCAAGCTGCGGACCAACCTGCGGTTCGTGGACGTGCACGAGCCCGCCCGGGTCATCGCTGTCACCAGCGCGCTGCAGGGCGAGGGCAAGACGACCCTCTCCTGCAACCTGGCCATCGCGCTGGCCGAGGCGGGCTGGCGGGTGCTGCTGGTCGACGCCGACCTGCGCCGGCCGAAGATCGCCGACTACCTGGGCCTCGACGGCGGTGTCGGCCTGACCGACGTGCTGGTCGGCGACGTGCAGGTCGGAGACGTGGTGCAGCGCTGGGGCGACAAGTCGCTGCTGGTGCTCCCGAGCGGATCGGCGCCGCCGAACCCGAGCGAGCTGCTCGGCTCCAAGGCGATGGCGGACCTGCTGCTCGCGTTGCGCGAGTCGGCGGACATCGTGGTCATCGACACCGCGCCGCTGCTGGCCGTCACCGACGGCGTGGTCGTGGCGGTGCAGGCCGACGGCGCGCTGCTGGTCACCCAGCAGGGGCGTACCTCGCGGACCCAGGTCGCCGCGGCGTCCCGGTCGCTGCACTCGGTCTCGGTGCGCCTGCTCGGTTGCGTGCTGAACATGACCAAGGTGGCCAAGGCCGACGCCTACCAGTACGAGGCGTACCGGATCGCCACCACCGGCAAGACCAAGGTTCCCGCGGACCGGGCACCGGTGGCCCGCCACGGCGAGTCGAACGGGGTCGACGGGGTCACCGATCGCACGCAGGAACTCACCCGGCTGCGCCGATGAGCGCCACCGCTGGTCGTACGGCCGGGTGCATGCCGCTGGGAGCGCCGGGATCGTCCGCGCCGGGGGCGGCTGGTTGCCGCCGTCCCCGGGCGCGGGCGGCGGCCCGCACTGCGGCGCGCCGCAGCGTGTCGACCCGCTCCGGCAGCGGGTCGGCCGCCCCGCCGAGGGGGACCCGCTGATGAGGGTCGGCATCCTGTCCTACCACTTCCCGCCCGAACCGGCCTTCATCCCGGGCAGCCTCGCCGAGGAGCTGGCCGCCCGGGGGCACGAGGTGCGGGTGCTGACCGGCTTCCCGGACTATCCCGGCGGGCACGTCTATCCGGGCTGGCGGCAGCGCTGGCGGCACCTGACCCGCAGCGAGCGGCTGACCGTACGACGGGTGCCCCGCTACGCCGGCGGTGACGGCTCCACCGGCGCCCGGATGGCCAGTCACCTCTCCTTCGCCGGCAGCGTGGCGATGGTCGGGCGCCGCTACCTGGCCGACGTTGACGTGCTCTACGTCTTCCAGCTGCCCGCGACGACGTTCGCCACCGCCGCGCTGCTGCGGATGCTCGGCCGGGTGCCGACCGTGCTGCACGTGCAGGACCTCTGGCCGGAGGAGGAGGTGACCGGCGACGGCGCGCAGCGGCAACGCGGGCCGGGACGGCTCGCCATCACGATGCGCCGGGTGCTGCGCGAGGCGGACGCCCTGGCGGTCACCGCGCCGTCCATGCGGGACCTGGTGCTCGCCGACGGCGTCGACCCCGACCGGGTGCGGGTGGTGCTCAACTGGACCGACGAGCGGATCTTCCAGCCGGTCCGGCCCAGCCGCGCCGCGCAGGGATTCGTCCGACGCGACGGGCGGTGCGTGGTGATGCACGCCGGCACGATCGGGGTACGGCAGGGGCTGGAGACGGCGGTGCGCGCGGCGGCGGCGCTGGACGGACGGATGGACCTGGTGCTGGTGGGCTCGGGCGCGGAGGAGCGGCGGGTGCGGGGGCTCGCCGCCGAGCTGCGGGCGGAGAACGTCCGCTTCGTGGAGCGCCGGTCGCCGCTGGACATGCCCGAGCTGTACGCGGCCGCTGACTACCAGCTGGTCATGCTCCGGGACCTGCCCGAGCTGCGCGGCACGGTGCCCGGCAAGTTGCAGGCCGCGTTGGCCTGCGCCGCGCCGGTGATCGCCTCGGCCGGTGGGGACACCGCGGAGCTGGTGGAGCGGGCCCGGGCGGGACTGTCCTGCCCGCCCGAGGACTGGGCCACGCTGGCCGACCGGTTCTGGCTCGCCTCGACCATCCCGGCCGCCGCGCGCTCGGAAATGGGGCGGCGGGGGCGCGAGACGTACCTGCGGGAAATGTCGCTGCGGGCGGGGGTGGACCGGGTCGAGGACCTGCTCAACCAGGTGGCGCTGGCCCGCCGCAGCCGCTGAGCACTCGAACGATCCTCGCAGAACGCTTTTTAAGGCCGTAAAGCGGCGAAAGCCGCAGGTCCGCGTGGTTATTCATGCTAGAAAACGGATGAATCGTCATTAGTGTCCGTTTCGAAGTGGAGACCGGTGTGACCGAGAGCGGTGTGTCGCGTCGCGGCCGCAGGCGCCTGCGGCGACGGACCAGGGCACGCATCCGGCGGGCGCTGCTCGTCGGACTCGTGGTCGGGTCCCTGCTCCTGGCCGGCTCCGGATGGGTCGCCTTCCGGGGCTGGCAGGCGCGGGCCCACCTGCTCAACGCCGCCGGTCTCGCCCGGGAGCTGAGCGCCCAGATCGTCGGCGGGGACGCCGCGCGGGCCCAGCGCACCCTCGCCGCGCTCCAGGAGCAGGCCGGGGCCGCCCGGGACGCCACCGGCGACCCGAGCTGGTGGCTGGGGCAGCGCTCCCCGTACGCCGGTGACGACCTGGGAGCGGTACGCCAGATCGCGGTCGCCATCGACGACCTCGCCCGGCGCGCGTTCCCCACGCTGGTGCGTACCGACCTCGCCACCCTGGTGCCGAGGGAGGGGCGGCTGGACGTGGCGCGGCTGCGGGCCGTCTCGACCGAGTTGGCCGACGTGAACACCGCGGTGCGGGAGACCCGTACCCGCCTCGACGCGGTGCCGACCACCGACCTGGTCGGACAGGTGCGCACGGCGCTGACCGACCTGCGGGCGGAGATCGACCGGCTGGCCGGCCTGACCGGAGCGGCCGACCAGGGGGCGAAGGTGCTCCCGGCGCTGCTCGGGGCCGACGGGCGCCGCACCTACCTGCTGGTCTCGCAGAATCCGGCGGAGCTGCGCGCCACCGGCGGGATGCTCGGGGCGTACGCGGTGATCCGCGCCGACAACGGCCGGGTCGAGATCGTGACGCAGGGCAGTGCGGTGGACCTGCGGCGGTTCGATCCGCCCGTCGCCACGCTCTCGGCTGAGATGCGCCGGCTCTACACCGACCTGCCCGCGATCTATCCGGCGGACGTCAACCTGACCCCGCACTTCCCGACCGCGGCGAAGCTCTACCGGGAGATGGTCCGGCTCCGTACCGGCACCACCGTGGACGGTGTGCTGGCGGTCGACCCGGTGGCGCTGTCGTACCTGCTGGCCGCGACCGGCCCGGTCGCGGTGCCGGGCGGGCCGAAGCTCGCCGCCGACACCGTCGTCCGCACGTTGCTCTCCGACACCTACCGGAGCATGGGCCTGAAGGAGCAGGACGCCTACTACGCGGCGGCCGCCGCCGCCGTGTTCGACGCGTTTCTCGCGGCGAAAGTCGACCCAAAGGCTGTTTTGTCCGCTTTCGACCGCTCTATAGCGGAAAGAAGGATATTGTTCTGGAGTGCCCGGTCAGAGGAACAGCGCATCTTCGGCGAAGGCCGGGTGAGCGGAATCCTGCCCGAGCGCGAGACGGTGCCCAGCGTCGGGGTGTTCCTCAACGACGGCAGCGGCGCGAAGCTCGGCTACTACCTGAAGCCGGCGGCGCAACTGACCGTCGGTGAGTGCCAGGGCGAGGGGCGCCGTCAGCTGCGCCTGCGGTTCAGCCTGCGTTCCTCGGCGCCGACGTCCGGCCTGACCAGGTCGGTGCTGGGCGCCGGGAAGGCCGGCGACCCGTACACCATCCGCACGTTGGTGTACATCTTCAGCCCCGCCGGCGGCGCCGTGATGGGCGCCCGGATCGACGGGGCGGACGCTGCCCTGGGCAGCGGCACGGAGCGGCGCCGGCAGGTGGGCGTGGCGAACGTCGAGGTCCCGCCCGGGGCCACCCGGACGCTCGACGTCGACCTGCTGACCGGGAGGAACACCGCCGGTACGCCCGAGCTCTGGCTCACCCCCACAGCCACCCCATGGACCACCCAAGTTGTTTCCGCACCAAGCTGCAACCAGTAGGAGGAGACCACCATGCGGCTATCCCGCATCATCATGGCGCTCACGGCCGGCCTGGCCGTCGTGCTGGCGCCGACCGCGGCGGGGGCGGCGCAGCCGCAGCCGACCCCTGGCGTGCCCGAGCCACCGCCCGACTACGTGCCGCAGCCGGCAGCCCTGACGGCGAACCGGACGACGATCGTCATCGGCCAGACCGTGGTGCTCACCGGCACCAACTTCGGTCGCACCGAGACCGTCGACATCGACGTGAGCGTGACGCCCCTCGCCGCCTCCGTCCCCGGTCAGCCGGCGCGCCGCAGCGACGGCAGCACCGTCGCGATGGCGGCGGTCGCCTACCCGCAGCCGGCGCCGCGGCACTTCACCGCGTACACCAACGAGGCGGGCCGGTACACCAAGAGCTACCGGCCGACCGAGGTCGGCCAGCTCACCTTCACCGCGACCGGTCGCGACTCCCACCGGACGGCCAGCGTGACCATCACGGTGCTGCCGAAGAAGCACGGCGGGAACCAGCTCCCCGTCACCGGTGACAGCATGGGCACCCCGCTCAAGGTCGGCGGCGGTCTCGTCGGCGCGGGGGCGGTCCTGATGCTGGGCAGCCTGGTGTGGCGCCGGCGCAACCGCTTCGGCATGGGGTCGACACGCTGATCCCGCACGCCGGGCAGGGCCCGGAACAGTGAGGGCGGGCGCCCGTCGGAGGATTCCGGCGGGCGCCCGCACGTGTTCCGGCGCTCACGGGCGCATGCCGGTGCGCCCGGTTAGGGCTGCGCGTCCGGCGACTCGTCGTCGCCCGGCAGTGGCACCGTGAGCACCCGGGCCACCGGGCGGAAGCCGGCCTCGTCGTACATCCGGCGGGCCGGATTGCCGTCGGCAACCGACAGCCCCACCCGGGGCAGCCCGGCCGCATGCGCCCCGCGCAGCGCGTGGCCGAGCAGCGCCCGCCCCAGCCCCCGCCGCTGCGCCGCCGGCGCCACCCCGAGGTTGAGGATCCAGGCGCAGAGGTCCTCGGTCCACGGCACCGGCCCGGCGGCGAGCACGTGACCGGCGCTGCGCCCGTCCGGACCGACCACCCGCGCCGAGGCCGGCAGCAGCGGTGGGACCGGCTCGGCCCGCTCGAACATCCCGCGCACCTCGGCGGTGTCGCTCGGTTGCCACCGCCCGTCCGGGTGGTCCGGCCCGTACGCCGCCGCCAGCCCCTCGGCCAGGTCGTCGTCCCACCCGGCGGGTGCCCAGGACCAGCCGGCGGGCAGCGGCACCGGCTCCGGTACGTCGGTCAGGTCGTGCCGCATGTCCGTGGCGGCCCGGCGCAGCGTCAGACCCCCGGCGACCAGCGCGGCGGTCAGGGCGTCGTCCGGCGTCTCCAGCCGCGCGCCGGCGAGGTCCCGGCGCGCCTGGGCGGCGAGCACCCGCACGTCCGCTCCCGGCAGCGGTGTCACCTCCCCGGCCACGCGTTCACCGTCGTCGTCGCGCAGCCGCAGCCGGGCCAGCGGTGTGCCGTCGTCGGTGCTCAGCAGGTGTCCGGCGGATGGTTCGGGGTCGGGGTGCAGCGGCATCCCCGCACCGTAGTGGCGGGGTGGGCGCCTCCTCCACCGGGTTCGCCGTGACTCTGCCGACCGTGCCGGGCGTGATGCCTCCGCTGCACCCCGTCGGTGCCGGTTGAGCTGCGCCGGCACGATAGCGTCGCGGCGATGCGTACCCCTTCCGGACCGGCCACCCTGACCACGGCCGAACGCGCGATCGATGCCCGCTTGCGCGCGATCCTGGCCCGGCTGCCCCGGCGCGGCCCGGCCGGCTGGCTGACCGAGTTCGCGGTCTTCGGGCTCAAACAGGCCTGGGCGTGCGTGTTCGGTGGGGCGATGCTGGCGGTCACCTTCGCGGCGCATCTGTGGTTCCCGCAGGACGCGCCGTTCGCCCGCAACGACGTCCTGACTCTCGCCGCGGTCGTCATCCAGATCGCGATGGTGGCCGGACGCCTGGAAACCCTGCGCGAACTGCGGGTGGTGGTGCTGTTCCACCTCGTCGGCACGGCGATGGAGCTGTTCAAGACGCACATCGGCTCGTGGTCCTACGCGCCCGACGGCGTCCTGCGGCTCGGCTCGGTGCCGCTGTTCAGCGGCTTCATGTATGCCGCGGTGGGCTCCTACATGGTCCGGGTCAACCGGCTGTTCGACCTGCGTTTCGTGCGCTACCCGAGGCGCTGGGTGACGGCTGTCGTGGCCGCCGCGATCTATGCCAACTTCTTCACCAACCACTACGTCCGGGACGTGCGGTGGCTGCTCGTCGCCGTCGTCGCTCTGGTGTTCGGGCGCTGTGTCATGCAGTTCCGGATCTTCCGGTTCCGGTGGCGCATGCCGCTCCTGCTGGCCTTCTTCCTCGTCGCCGTCTTCATCTGGCTCGCGGAGAACATCGCCACCTGGTCGCATGCCTGGCTGTATCCCAGCCAGGTGGGCGGTTGGCACCCGGTCTCGGCGACGAAGCTCGCGTCGTGGTTCCTCCTCATGATCATCTCGGTGGTGCTGGTCACCTGGATCTCACCGCCGCAGCCGCCCGACGACCGATCGCCGGCCGCAGCGGTGGGCGCCGACGTGGCCGAGCCTCCCTCGGTATCCCCGACGACAAGCGGCCCGCAGAACGTCGCCACGGGCCTGGGCGGTCACGGGCGGCACGAGAGGTAAGCCGACTGCGGCCTGTCCCTTACCGGGCGCGTTCGGTACGGGCGGGCGTCCCCTGCGGCCTCGTCGTCGCCGGACGCGATGTCCCGTCAGGTGCGGGATGTCCGGGTCCGCTCGTAAGCGATGTCCGGTATCCGGGTGACCGTGCGCGGTGTCCCGTGACCGCCGGCACCCCGGCGACGGAATGGCGGCGGGGCCGGCGTCGTTACATCCTCCGTACGACCGCAGCAGCAACCCCGCTGGCCTGGCCCGATGATGTGGCCGCCGCGGGATGCGGGGCCCCCGGAATGATGGTGGGCCGCCGGTCGTTACACATGGTCCCGGCGCCACGAGCCCCCCGCTCGCGATGACCTGCCGGGCAGAGACTTTCCCCTGTGATCTTTTGAGCGCCCTGTCGTGGTGCCTGCGCGCGTGCTCGACCCCCGTCGAGTCGTGGCGCCAACCCCCGAAGGAGCTACCCCATGAACACGATGATGCGTAAGAGCGTTCTCGGTATCGCTGGTCTGGCCGTCGCCGGTGGTCTCGCCGCCGGTCCGCTGAACCACGGCACCACCGACACGGTCGACACCCGGGCCGCCGCCGTCGCGGTGCGGGCGGACAAGCCGGCCGCGGACAAGGGCAAGCTGATCCCGCACGGCGTGCAGGGCAAGCAGTCCCGTATCGACCTGGGCGACGAGCAGACCGCCAACGCCAAGGCGATCATCGCCGCGACGAAGAAGTCGGGCATGGACGAGCGGGCCGCCGTCGTCGCGATCGCCACGAGCCTGCAGGAGTCGAAGCTGGAGAACCTGGGTCACCTGGGTGACCGCAACGACCACGACTCGCAGGGCCTGTTCCAGCAGCGCCCGTCCTCGGGTTGGGGCACCGTTGAGCAGATCACCGACCCGGAGTACAGCACGATGGCGTTCCTCAAGGGCCTGAAGCAGGTCGACGGCTGGCAGGACATGCCGCTGACCGAGGCCGCGCAGACCGTGCAGGTCTCGGCCTACCCGGACCACTACGCGCAGTGGGAGCGGCAGGCTGCCGACCTGGTCGCCGAGCACTGGAACAGCTGACCCCACCTGAACGACGCGCTGGCCGGCACCCCCGAGCGGGGTGCCGGCCAGCGGCGTGTCCGGGTCCGGTCAGGGGCACGCGGAGTAGAGCCGACGGGTGCCCACGCCGGTGGCGTACGCGGCCCGGTCGCTGAACCGGCAGCCGAAGTCCGCCGCCGCGACCGCCTTCGGGTCGGCGACCGCGTCACCGCCGGGGCGGGCGCCGGTGCGTACCCAGGACACCAGGTCGTCCCAGGCGGCGCCGGCCTCGGCCGGGGTGAACTCGCAGTGCTGGCTGGCCCGGATGGCCCGCTGCACGACCAGCCGGCTGCGGCCGTGCCACGCCGCGTCGCGGGCGTACGCCTGCTCCATCGAGAACGGCACGAACAGGTCACCCAGGTCGTGCAGGCTGAGCACCGGGGCGGTGGGCCGCCCGGCGATCCGCGGCACCTCGGTCAACGTGGGGGAGAGCCGCTGCCGGACGTTCTCCGGCGCGACCCGCTGGACGGCGGCGTTGACGTCCACCGGCGTGTTCGGCGTGTAGCGGGTGAGCAGATTGGTGGCGAGCTGCCCCGGCCGCTGGGCGGGGGAGTCGCCGCCGTTGGTGGTGCTGATCCCGAAGAGGAAGTCCTTCCAGACCGCGAAGGCCCGGTCGGCGCCCGGACGCGGGCCGCCGGAGCGGTTGATGACGATCTCCCGGAGCTGCTTGCCGCGCTCGTTGGTGGTGTCCGGCCCGGTCGGGGTGAGCCCGGCGAGGCCGAGCGCGACCTGGATCCGCGGCACCGCGTTGGTCAGGTAGTCCGCCGGCGTGGGGTAGGCGGGCACCCCGGCGAGGGCCTGCGCGACCAGGTTGTAGTCGAGGAAGAAGTCCAGCAGCTGGTGGTCGCCCAGGACGCCGCACATCGGCAGCGCCCCGTCGTAGTAGCCGGGGTACTGCTCCAGCGAGCGGCCGATGATGTAGCCGCCCATCGACACCCCGGTCAGGTACGTCCGGTGTGGCCGCCGCACGGTCCCGGCGAAGAGATCGGCCAGCTCCCGGGTGCTGACCACGCCGGAGCGGATGTCGAAGCCGTTGGTGGAGTACGACGACGCCGCCCAGGCGTACCCCTGGTCCAGCAGGCGTTGCCGCAGGCCGTAGTTGGGGGTCTCCGGGGAGAGCACGGTGGTCTGCCCCCGGTAGCCGTGCGCCCACATGACCAGCTCGCCGTTCCACGCCGGGGGGATCTCGATGATGTAGCCGGCGTGCCGGTGCACGCCCTGCCGGACGGTCGACGGGGTGCCCCGCACGTCGAGCGGCGCGAGCGGCGGGTTGCTGATGGTGTAGCCGGGCAGTGGCTGGGAGCCGTCGCCGTCACGGTCGGCGGCGGCGGCGGGCGCCGCGCCGGCGAGCCCGACGGTCAGGGCGAGGGTGGCGCCGGCGGCGAGCAGGCGGCGGACGAGTCGGGTGGATGAGGACAGCATCGATGCTCCCCCGGGGACGGTGCCGCCCCAGTGCGCGGGCGGCCAGGCGGGACGGTGCCTACCGGCCGGTAGCGCCCTGAAGCTAGGCCCCGCCGTCGAACGCTGTCAATGCCCTCCTGACCGAACGGTCAGCCGATACCGACTGACCGCCCGGTCAGGACGGTGGGCTCAGACCAGGCCGTGCGCGAGCATCGCCTCGGCGACCCGGCGGAAGCCGTTGATGTTGGCGCCGGCCACGTAGTCGCCCGGCAGGCCGTACTCCTCGGCGGTGGCCCAGCAGCGGGCGTGGATGTCCCGCATGGTCTCCCGCAACCGCTGCTCCGACTGGGCGAACGTCCACGAGTCCCGGCTGGCGTTCTGCTGCATCTCCAGCGCGCTCACCGCCACGCCGCCGGCGTTGGCCGCCTTGCCCGGGGCGAACCTCACCCCGGCCCGGCCGAGGATGCGCACCGCCTCCGGGGTGGTCGGCATGTTCGCCCCCTCGACCACCGCCACGCAGCCGCCGGCGACCAGCGCCGCGGCCTCCGCGCCGCCGATCTCGTTCTGCGTCGCGCAGGGCAGGGCCAGGTCGCAGGGCACCTCCCAGACGGTACGGCCGGAAACCGCCACCGCGTGCGGCACGTGCCGCACGTAGTCGTCCAGCCGGACCCGGCGCTGCTCCTTCAGCTCCCGCAGCAGCTCCAGGTCGATGCCCTTCTCGTCCAGCACGTAGCCGTCCGAGTCGGAGCAGGCCACCACCGTCCCGCCGAGCTGGTGCACCTTCTCGATCGCGTACGTCGCCACGTTGCCCGACCCGGAGACGACCACCCGCTTGCCGTCCAGGCTGTCCCCGGTCTGCGCGAGCATCTCCTCGGCGAAGAACACCGCGCCGTACCCGGTCGCCTCGGTGCGCACCTGCGCACCCCCGTACGACAGGCCCTTGCCGGTCAGCACCCCCGACTCGTACCGGTTGGTGATCCGCTTGTACTGCCCGAACAGGTAGCCGATCTCCCGGCTGCCCACCCCGATGTCCCCGGCGGGCACGTCGGTCTGCTCGCCGATGTGCCGGTACAGCTCGGTCATGAAGCTCTGACAGAAGCGCATCACCTCGCGGTCCGAGCGGCCCTTCGGGTCGAAGTCCGCGCCGCCCTTGCCGCCGCCGATCGGCAGGCCGGTCAGCGCGTTCTTGAAGATCTGCTCGAAGCCGAGGAACTTGACGATCCCCAGGTAGACCGACGGGTGGAAGCGCAGGCCACCCTTGAACGGGCCGAGCGCGCTGTTGAACTCCACCCGGAATCCCCGGTTGACTTGGACCCGGCCGTGGTCGTCCTCCCACGGCACCCGGAAGATGACCTGCCGCTCCGGCTCGCAGATCCGCTCGATGATCCGCGCCCGCGCGTACTCGGGGTGACGGGCCAGGGCGGGGCCGATGCTCTCCAGCACCTCCCGTACCGCCTGGTGGAACTCCGGTTCGCCCGGGTTCCGGCTGACCACACTGGCGAACACCGACTCGACGGCCTCCGGCATCACACCGCACGTCCCTTCCGGTCCAGCTGGCGGCATCGTCGCCACCACCGGGCCGGCGTCATCCCGCCGACCGTCCCCGGATACGGATCGTCACCCCTGTCCGGTTCACTGATCAGATGGACGAGTCGATCTGGAACGCCGTACGGGCCTCGCGGGGCTGGCTGGACGCCGCCAACGGCACCGGGCAGGCGGAGCTGACCTGCCGCATCCTCAAGCTCACCGAGGAGGCCGGCGAGGCGGCCGGCGCCTGGATCGGCGTGCTCGGCCAGAATCCGCGCAAGGGGGTCACCCACACCCGCGAGGACGTCGCCGCCGAACTCGCCGACGTGGTCTTCACCGCGCTGGTCGCCATCGAGAGTCTCGGCCTGGACGCCCGGTCGGTGGTCGCCGAGTGCGCCGCCAAGGTCCGCGCCCGCACCTCCTGACCCGCCCGCCCCGCAGGTCCGCGCCGCCCGGCCACCCCTTGCCCCCGGATAAGCGAATCGCCCCGCCCGGGCCCCAGCCCGCCGCCGACTCGTCGCCTCCGCGATTTGCGGTGTGTTGCGGAGACATGGGCGCGGGATCCCGGGACACGCCGCAAACCGTGCGCCCCTATAGGTGGCCCGGCGCCGGTTTGCCGTGAGTGCAGGCGGCCGGCGACCTGAGGGCGGGCCGCGACCTGCGGGCGGAGCTGCGAACTGAGGGCGGCATCGCGCGGGGTTGTCCCGATCCGATCCGTCGGCTCGCCGTGTCGGGATGTCCGGTTCCGGCCGGATCGGCGTGCCCGGTTGTCTGGCTCCCGGTTTGGCATCCGCGTGCCGGATGTCCGGTTATCGGGTCCGCTGGGCGTGCCCGGATGTCCGGGTCTGGGTCAGCCAGTGTCGGGTCGTCCCGTGACCGGCGGCACCCGCACGCCGGAATGATGGCCGGGCCGGGGTCGTTACATCACCTGGACGATCGCAGCAGCAACCCCGCTGGCCTGGCCCCATCACGTGGCCGGCCCGGGGATGGGCCCCCGGAATGATGGCGGGCCGCCGGTCGTTACACATGGACCCGGCGCCGAGCCCCCCGCTCGTGAAGCCTGCCGGGCGAAGACTTTCCCTTGATCTTTTGAGCGCCGTCGTAGTGCTTGTGCCCGCTCGACCCCCATCGAGCCTGGGTGCCAACCCCCGAATGGAGCCACCCTCATGAACACCACCATTCTGCGTAAGAGCGTGCTGGGTATCGCTGGTCTGGCCTTCGCCGGTGGCGTCTTCGCCGGCCCGGTCACCGAGGCCCACGCCGCCCCGGCCATGGACGCCAAGCCGGTTGCCGTGGTGCAGGCCGACAAGCCGGGTGTGGACAAGGGCAAGCTGATCCCGCACGGTGTGCAGGGCAAGCAGTCCCGCATCGACGTGGGCGGCGAGCAGACGAAGAACGTGAAGGCGATCATCGCGGCGACGAAGAAGTCGGGCATGGACGAGCGGGCCGCCGTCGTGGCCATCGCGACCAGCCTGCAGGAGTCGAAGCTGGAGAACCTGGGTCACCTGGGTGAGCGCAACGACTACGACTCGCAGGGTCTGTTCCAGCAGCGTCCGTCCTCGGGTTGGGGCACGGTCGAGCAGATCACCGACCCCGAGTACTCCACGATGGCGTTTCTGAAGGGTCTGAAGCAGGTCGACGGTTGGAAGGACATGCCGCTGACCGAGGCCGCGCAGACCGTGCAGGTGTCGGCCTACCCGGACCACTACGCCCAGTGGGAGCAGCAGGCCGCCGACCTGGTCGCCAAGCACTGGAACAGCTGACCCGCACCTGAACCATCACGCTGGCCGGCACCCCGAACGGGGTGCCGGCCAGCGGTGTTTGGCCCGCGAACCAACAAGGAGAGGGTGGGGTTCGGGGCGGTGAGGGCCCGCGTGGCGCTCGCCCACGACGGGGGTGTGGCCCGCCGTGCCCGGCGCAGCGATCAAGCCTGACCGCCCGGAGCCGGGCACGGCGGGCCACACCCCACCCACCGACCAGCGCAACCCACGGACCGGAACAACCAGTGGCACGCGTCACCAGAGCGGGTGGAAGACCCGGAGCGGGTAGCCTGTTGAGTCAGGTGTCGGTGTGTCCAGTGTCCCCGGGCCTCACCTAAATTGCCTTCGCGGAATACCGTTCGGCTGGAGCCGCGTCGTGCCACTCGCCGAGAGGCGACCTGCACACCGACACCCCAGCGCCGCCCCCGACCCACCAGGGCCGGGGGCGGCGCTGTTTCGTACGCCTCGGGCGGCAGAATCACCGGCGTGGACTGGTCCGAGACGACCGGGGTGGTCGTACTGCCCAGCGGCGCGACCGTGCGCGGTCGCCGCGTCGGCGATCCCGCCTCGCCCGCCGACTTCGCCCTGCTCCTGGCCGCGGGCCCGGTCCCGGCCTGGCCGCACCGCCGGATCCGGTGGCCCGACTTCTGGTTGCCGCTCGACCGCGCCGACGCCCTCGACGCGCTGGGGGAGGCCCTACGCCGGGCGCACGACGGCGCGCGGGTCGAGGTGGCGTGCCGGGGCGGCGTCGGCCGGACCGGGACGGCGCTGGCCGCCCTGGCGATCCTGGACGGCCTCCCGCCGGACCGGGCGGTGGGCTGGATACGCGAGCGGTACCACCCGCGGGCGGTGGAGACGCCCTGGCAGCGGCGCTGGCTGCGCCGGCTGGATGACGTCGGCGCGTGACCCGGCGGGCGGTGCACCGGCTGTGGTACTGGTTACCTCGGCGGTTCCCGCAGCTCAGAACGGGTACAACCCGGCCACGATGATCGGCCGCGCCGCCGGTCGGCGCGGCACCAGGGCCGGCGGCCGGCGACGGTCGCCGTCCCCGGTCGCTCTCCACGCAAGGCAGGTACCACCATGGCCGCAGCCGACCCCCACTACCGGGGTACGCACCGCCGCCCGCTGTCCACCCCCGGCCACCTCGGACGGATCACCCTCTCGCTGGCCGTGCTCAGCGTGCTGGCGACGCTCTTCCTGGACGTCTTCCTGGTGACCGCCGCGCTGTCCATGCTGATGGTCGGCCCGGTGGTGCTTGTCGTGCAGCGGTGGCGGGACCGGGCCGGTCCCGAGGAGCCGGTGACCACCGGCTGAGCCGGTCCGGCCGCCGCGCTACCCGCCGAGGTACTCGCGCAGGTGGCGAGCGGTGAGGGTGTCGCCCTGCGCGACCAGTTCCGCGGGGGTGCCGGTGAACACGATCCGGCCGCCGTCGTGCCCGGCCCCGGGGCCGAGGTCGATGATCCAGTCGGCGTGCGCCATCACCGCCTGGTGGTGCTCGATGACGATCACCGTGTTGCCGTCGTCGACGAGCCGGTCCAGCAGGGCCAGCAGCTGGTCGACGTCGGCCAGGTGCAGGCCGGTGGTGGGCTCGTCCAGCACGTACGTGCTCGACTTCTCGGCCATCCGGATGGCCAGCTTCAGCCGTTGCCGCTCGCCACCGGAGAGGGTGGTCAGCGGCTGACCGAGGCTGAGGTAGCCCAGGCCGACGTCGGCCAGCCGGTCCAGCACGACGCGGGGCTGGCCGCCGGGGAAGAACTCCCGGGCCTCGGTGACCGACATCGCGAGGACCTCGCTGATGTTCTTCCCGCGCAGCGTGTACGTCAGCACCTCGTCGGTGTAGCGGCGCCCCTCGCAGCTCTCGCACACCGAGGCGACGCCGGCCATCATCGCCAGATCGGTGTAGACCAGCCCAATGCCCTTGCAGGTCGGGCAGGCGCCCTCGGAGTTGGCGCTGAACAGGGCCGCCTTGACCCCGTTGGCCTTGGCGAAGGCGGTACGGATCGGGTCGAGCAGCCCGGTGTAGGTGGCCGGGTTGCTGCGTCGGGAACCGCGGATGGGGGACTGGTCCACCACGACCACCCCGCCGCGGCGCGGCAGCGAGCCGTGGATCAGTGAGCTCTTGCCCGAGCCGGCGACCCCGGTGACCACGGTGAGCACCCCGAGCGGGATGTCGACGTCGACGTCGCGCAGGTTGTGCAGGTCGGCGCCGCGGATCGGCAGCTGCCCGGTCGGACGGCGTACCGGGTGGCGGAGGGTGACCCGGTGGTCGAGGTGGCGCCCGGTGAGGGTGTCGGAGCGGCGCAGGCCGGCGACGTCACCGGTGTAGCAGATGCGGCCGCCGGCCGAGCCGGCGCCGGGCCCGAGGTCGACGACGTGGTCGGCGATCGCGATGGTCTCCGGCTTGTGCTCCACGACCAGCACCGTGTTGCCCTTGTCGCGCAGGCGCAGCAGCAGGTCGTTCATCCGGGCGATGTCGTGCGGGTGCAGCCCGACGGTCGGTTCGTCGAAGACGTACGTCACGTCGGAGAGGCTGGAGCCCAGGTGCCGGACCATCTTGACCCGCTGCGCCTCGCCACCGGAGAGGGTCGCCGACTCGCGGTCGAGGCTGAGGTAGCCGAGACCGATCTCCACCAGCGAGTCCAGCGTCTCGCGCAGGGTGGCCACCAGCGGAGCCACCGACGGGTCGTCCACGGCGCGGACGAACTCCGCCAGGTCACTGATCTGCATGGCGGAGCACTCGGCGATGTTGCGCCCGGCGATCCGCGAGGAGAGCGCCGCCGGGTTGAGCCGGGCGCCGCCGCAGTCGGCGCAGGTGGAGAAGGTGACCGCCCGGTCCACGAACGCCCGGATGTGCGGCTGCATCGACTCGCGGTCCTTGGCCAGGTAGAGCCGGCGCACCTTCACCGCCAGCCCCTCGTACGTCCAGTTGTTGCTGCCCATCTTGATCTTCGTGGCCGGCTTGTGCAGGAAGTCCTGCCACTGCTGCGGGGTGTAGTCCTGCAGCTTGGCGTCGGGGTCGAACAGGCCGGAGCCGACGATGGTCTGCCAGTACCAGGAGTCGACGGCGAAGTTCGGGACCAGGATCGCCCCGTCGTTGAGCGACCGCTCCACGTCGACCATCGCCTGCACGTCGAGGTCGGAGACCCGGCCCAGCCCCTCGCAGGTCGGGCACATCCCCTCGGCGAGGTTGAAGCTGAACGCGCCGGCCGGCCCGACGTGCGGCTGCCCGAGCCGGCTGAACACGATCCGCAGCATCGCGTACGCGTCGGTCGCGGTGCCGACCGTCGAGCGGGAGTTGGCGCCCATCCGCTCCTGGTCGACGACGATCGCCGCGCTCAGGTTGCGCAGCGCGTCCACGTCCGGCCGGCTCAGGCTCGGCATGAAGCTCTGCAGGAAGGCGCTGTACGTCTCGTTGATCAGGCGTTGCGACTCGGCGGCGATGGTGCCGAAGACCAGGGACGACTTCCCGGATCCGGAGACCCCGGTGAAGACGGTGAGTCGGCGCTTGGGGATGTCGACCGAGACCCCGGTGAGGTTGTTCTCCCGGGCGCCTCGTACCTCGATGACGTCGTGGCTGTCGGCGGCGTTCCGCGCTGGCTGTTCCATGGATTCGATCGTCTCATTCAAGTTCCTATGCAAGCTTTGACGCCGGCTCCCCGAGCAGCGCCGCGCGATGTGGGCGGGAAAGTCTCAAACCACGTAGCAGGCGATAGGCTGACCCGGTGAAGGACGGGCGGTTGCGGGTGGTCGACGTCGCGGCCACCGCCGGGATCTCCACCCAGCAGGTGCGCAACTATCTCGACGAGGGGGTCCTGCCTCCGGTCGAGCGCACCCCGAGCGGCTACCGGGTGCTCACCGTCGCGCACGTGCGGGCGCTCGCCGTGCTGCGCCGGATGGCCGAGGGGCACGGCTGGGCGCGTACCCGGGAGGTGATGCTCGCGGTCCACCGGGGCGACCTGGCGGCGGCGCTGACGGCGCTGGACGCCGGCCACGCCGAACTGGACCGCGAGCGGACCGAGATCCGCCGCGTCCTGGGCGCCTTCGAGACGGTGGTGGTCAGCCCGCCGGTCGTGGTGCCCGCGCCCCGGCGCGGCGCCCGGATCGGCGAGGTCGCTGACCTGGTCGGCGTCCGCACCTCGCAGCTCCGGCTGTGGGAGGAGCGGGGGTTGCTGCGGCCGGCGCGCGAACCGGGCACGAGCTACCGGCTGTACGACGCGGCGGAGCTGCGCGCCGCGCAGGTCGTCGCGCTGCTGCGCCGGGGCGGCTACCCCTTCGAGATCGTGACGGCGGTCCTCGACGAGATGCGCACCAGCGGCCGGCCCCAACGGGTGCACGCCGAGCTGGCCCGGCGCGAGCAGGACCTGCACCGGCGCAGCCTGCGGCGGCTGCGCGCCTCGGCCACCCTGTACGACTACCTCGCCGAGACCGGGCTCGCCGGCCCCGGGCGGCGGGGGTGAGCCGCGCCGGGCCCGCCGGCCGGCCTCGGTAGGGTGCCTGACCATGAGAGCCCGGGTCCTGGCCGCCGCCACCGTCGCCGTACTCCTCAGCACCGGGACCGCCGTCCCGGCGGACGCCGCGCCGCCGACGGCCCTGGCTCCCGGCGTGACCGCGCCCTGCCCGAAGCTGCCGACGCCGGCGGTGACCCGTCCGCCCCGTCCGACCCCACCGGAGCCGGTGCCCGCGCAACGTGCGGTGGGCGGGGAGGCGCTGGCCACCCCCGGCCTGGTCGTGCCGCCCGGCACGCCCGCGCCGCCGCCGGTCACCGCCACCTCCTGGCTGGTCGCGGACCTGGACAGCGGCGAGGTGCTCGGCGGCTGCGGCCCGCACGAGTACGCCACCCCGGCGAGCGTGCAGAAGCTGCTGCTGGCCGCCACCATGCTGCCGAAGCTGGACCCGAAGCAGGTGGCCACGGTGACCCGCGACGACCTGGACATCGAGCCCGGCAGCTCCGCGGTGGGCCTGCTGGTGGGCGGCCGGTACCCGGTGGAGACGGTCTGGCTCGGGCTGCTGCTCCAGTCCGGCAACGAGGCGGCGAACCTGCTGGCCCGGCTCGGCGCCGGCAGCGCGGAGGCCGGGGTGCGGGAGATGAACGCCGAGGCGCGCCGGCTCGGCGCGTTGCAGACCCACGCGGTGACCCCCTCCGGCCTGGACGGCCCGGGCCAGTTCACCAGCGCCTACGACCTGGCGCTGATCGCCCGGGTCTGCTTCGCCAACCCCACCTTCCAGCGGTACGCGCTGACCGAACGCGCCCAGATCCCCGCCCAGCCCGCCCTGCGCAAGCGCGGCTTCCAGATCCAGAACGAGAACCCGCTGATCCACGACTACCCGGGTGCGCTCGGTGGCAAGACCGGCTTCACCGACCTGGCCCGGCACACCTACGTCGGCGCCGCCGAGCGGAACGGCCGGCGGCTGGTGGTCACCCTGCTCAACGCCGAACGACGGCCGGTACGGGCCTGGGAGCAGGGCGCCCGGCTGCTCGACTGGGGCTTCTCGCTGCCGCCGGACTCCTCGGTGGGCCGGCTGGTGCAGCCGGGGGAGGTCACCGGGGACGGCGCCGCTGCGACCCCGTCGGCGGGCCCGGACGCCGGGGCGGCCGTGGCCGCCGGCCGGTCGTCCGGTGGCGCCCCGGAGTGGCTCGGCGGGGCGGTGGTCGGCGGCTCGGCGGGGCTGGTCGGGCTGCTCGCCGCGCTGCTGGCGGTCGGGCGACGGCGTCGCCGGCCCCGGCGGCGCGCGGTCCAGTGGGATTGACCGGCGTCGACAACCGGCCGACACCTCCATAGACTCCGGTCTTTCTGGTACCACGAGTCCAGGGAGGACCCCACGTGTCGAGCGAACCCCGACCGCCCGCCACCCCGCCGCGGCTGTCCGTGGCCCCGACGCTGCGCCGCCTCGCCGGCGTGACGCTGGCCTCGGCCGCGCTGGTCGTCGCCGGCGGCACCGCCGCGGTCGCCGCGCCGGGCACCGACGCGTCCGCGCCGCCGCGGACGACCAACGGGCCGTGCGCGTACACCGAGACGCCCGACGAGCCCGCGGCCCGGCCGGTGCCGTTGCCCCCGGACCCCCGGCGCACGCCGGACCGGGGCACCGTGCGGGTCACCCTGCGCACCAACCAGGGCCCGATCGGGCTGACGCTGGACCGGGAGCAGGCCCCGTGCACAGTGCAGAGCTTCCTGCACCTGGCCCGGCACCGGTTCTACGACCGCACGCCCTGCCACCGGCTGACCGCGTACCCGACGCTCAAGGTGCTCCAGTGCGGTGACCCGTCCGGCACCGGCGAGGGCGGCCCCGGCTACCGGTACGCCGACGAACTGCCCACCGACCTGCCGCCGGCGCCGACCGACCCGACCGGCGTCCGCCGGCTCTACGCGCGCGGCACCCTCGCCATGGCCAACGCCGGGCCGGACACCAACGGCAGCCAGTTCTTCCTGGTGCAGGCCGACTCGGCGCTGCGCCCCAACTACACGGTCTTCGGCTCGGTCGACGCGGCCGGTCTGGCCACGCTCGACCGGATCGCCGCCGGCGGGATCGCGCCCACCCCGGAGGACCCGGCGCCGGTCGACGGGGCGCCCGCCCAGCCGGTGGAGATCTGCAAGGTCGCCCGGCGGCACTGACCCGGACGCGGCGGGGCCGGGATCCTAGCGGCCCGGCCCCGCCCGCCGGCGGTGATTGCGCGGAAGGGGGGAGCGGACCGCCGCGCCTCACTACCGTGCGACAGAGTGAGAGTCACCAGTCGGATCGTCGCCGCCGTCGCCGCCGTCCTGCTGTCGCCGGCGGGCACCCCGGCCGTCGCCGTCCCCGCCCGCACCGCTGTCGCCACCACCGGGACCGGCGCCGTCAGGACCGGCCCGTGCCCGTCCGTACCGTCGGGGTCCCGGCCGCCCCGGCCGGCGCCACCCCGGGCGGACCCGGCGCAGCGGGCCGTCGGCGGGGCCGCCCTGGCCACCCCGGGCCTGGCGACGCCCGCCGGGTCGCCCGCGCCGCCGGCCGTGCCGGCGACCTCATGGCTGGTCGCGGACCTGGACAGCGGCGCCGTGCTCGGCGGCTGCGGGCCCCACGAGTACGCCACCCCGGCGAGCGTGCAGAAGCTGCTGCTCGCCGCCACCATGCTGCCCCGGCTCGACCCCCGGCAGGTCGTCACCGTCACCGCCGGGGACCTCGACATCGAACCGGGCAGCTCCGCGGTGGGGCTGGCCGAGGGCGGTCGCTACCGGATCGAGACGATCTGGCTGGGGCTGCTGCTGAAGTCCGGCAACGAGGCGGCCAATGCGCTCGCCCGGCTCGGCGGTGGCCCCGACGGACAGGCCGGCGGCATCCGGGCGATGAACGCGGAGGCACACCGCCTGGGCGCGTTGCAGACCCACGCGGTGACCCCGTCCGGGCTGGACGGGCCCGGCCAGTTCACCAGCGCCTACGACCTGGCCCTGATCGCCCGGGCCTGCTTCGCCGACGCCAACTTCCGCCGCTACGACGCCACCCGGGAGGCGGTCGTGCCCGCGCAGCCGACGCTGCGGGAGAAGGCGTTCCAGATCCAGAACGACAACCAGCTGCTCTACCGCTATCCGGGCGCGCTCGGCGGCAAGACCGGCTACACCGACCTGGCCCGGCACACCTATGTCGGCGCCGCGGAGCGCGACGGGCGGCGGCTGGTGGTGACCCTGCTCGGCGCGGAGGCGACCGACCGGCGCGGCTGGGAGCAGGGTGCCGCGCTGCTGGACTGGGGCTTCGCGCTGCCCCGCGCCGCCGCCGTCGGCCGGCTGGTCCGCCCCGGTGAGCTGGCCTCGCCGCCGCCCACGGCCACCGGCACCCCGCCGCCGCTGGCCGCGGCGGGCGGACCGGCGCGGGTGGACCCGCTCGGACACCGGTGGGCGCGGCCCGGGCCGCTCGCCGGGGCGGCGCTGCTGCTGGTCGGGGCGACGGTCGTCGGCGCGTTGGCCGGGCGGCGTCGCCGACGGGCGGCCGCGGGGCGTCGGGCGTGACTTCCGCCCGGGCCCGCACCCGCGCGGTGACACCCGCGTCCCGGGTGCGGCCCGGCGCGGTGCCGCCGTCCGGCGCGCGGCGGGTCGCCCGGGTGCTGGCCCTGCTGCTGGCGGTGGCGGCGGTCGCCGGCTGCCAGCGGCCTCCCGGCCCGGCGCCGCGGCCCAGCGCGGTCACGCCGTCGCCGAGCGGCTCGCCCGCCCCGGCCGACTTCGTGCTGCTCTCCGAGGTCGACCCGAGCATCACGGTGGACATCCGGTACGCCACCGCGCACAACTTCGTGGGCCGGCCGGTCGACGGCTACCCCGAACCGCTCTGCCTGCTCACCCGCACCGCGGCCGAGGCGTTGCGCCGGGTGCAGACCGCCGCCCGTGCGCAGGGCCGCAGCCTGCGGGTGTACGACTGCTACCGACCCCAGCGGGCGGCCGACGACTTCGTCCGCTGGGCGAAGGACCCCGCGGATGAGAAGACGAAGGCCGAGTTCTATCCCCACGTCGCCAAGTCGAAGCTCTTCGACGACGGCTACATCGGCGCGCCCACCTCGCACAGCAGCGGCAGCACCCTCGACCTGACCCTGGAGCCGGTGCCGGCGTCGCCCGGGGCCACGTATCACCCGGGGCAGCCGCTGGTGGCCTGCACCGCACCGGCCGGTCAACGCTTCGCCGACGGCGGCGTCGACATGGGCACCGGCTTCGACTGCTTCGACCCCCGGGCGCACACCGCCGACCCGCGCGTCACCGGCACGCCCCGACAGAACCGGCAGCTGCTGCGCCGGCTGATGGAGCAGGCCGGGTTCGTCAACTACGACCGGGAGTGGTGGCACTACCGGTACGCCGACGAGCCGCACCCGCAGACGTACTTCGACTTCCCGGTGGCGGTGTCGTCGCTGCGCCCGCGCTGAGCCCGGGCCGGGGCGCCTCGACGGGCGCCCCGGCCGGTCGGCTCAGAGGATGCCGCGGGCCTCGAAGACCGTGCGGGTCGCGGCGGCGGCGGAGGCGCCGTAAAGCCGCCCGGCGGCGGAGACGGTGGCCAGCGCCGCGTCCCGGAACGTGGTGTCGGCGGCGAAGTCGAACTGCGCCTCGACGATGGCGGTGGTGGCGCGGCGGTCACCCAGGGCGGCGCGGATGTCCCACAGCGCCCCGGACCAGATCTCGCCGTCGGCGTGCACCTCGCCCTGCACGTCGCCCGGGTAGACCTTCGCCTCGTCGAGCCGGCGCAGGCAGTGCGGCGCGGTACGGGTGTAGGAGACCGCGTCCCAGTCGGCCACGCAGGCCTCCGGGGTGCGGGTCGGGGTGCCGGTGGCCCAGCTGGTCACCACCACCGCCAGGTAGTCGGAGAAGCCCTCGCCGATCGAGCCGGACTCCAGCGTGGTGCCGAAGCCCGGCACCTGCCCGTCCTGCACCGAGTGGCCGTACTCGTGGACGATCACCTCGGCGTCCTCGGCGTCGTCCACCCCGCCCTTGCCCAGCGTGATGTTCGCCTTGTCGTCGCGGAAGAACGAGTTGTCGCCGCCGAACTGGTCGATGCGCAGCTCGATCTGCCGCTGGTTGACCGGGCGCAGCGTGTTGCCGAAGCCCAGCGACTGCAGGTACGCCTGGGCGGTGTTCACCCAGTGGTAGCCCATCACCTGCTCGAACTGGTCGGCGTCACGGTGCCAGGCCGGGTAGCCGCCGGCCACCGTGCGGGCGGGCGTGCCGGTCTTGCTCTTGACCGCCACGTACCGGCCGGTGAGGGTGCCGGAACCGTCCAGGTTGGTCAGCCTTACCGACCGGTACGCCCCGGCCAGCGCGGCGTAGTCGGCGTCCTTCTGGTCGGTCAGCGACTGGTCGCCGAGCTGCTGCACGGGGTTGGGTGCGAAGACCGTCGCGGTGGCGGTGTGGTCGTAGGGGTCGCCGGCGGCCGAGGCGGTCGTGCCGCCGGCGACCAGCGCCGCGGTGACCGCCGAGGCGACCAGCGCGGATCTGGCGAGGTGGGGAGGCATCTCATGATCCCTTCGAGGGCGGATCGATCCGCCGAGACTAGGCTTCCCGCCGACCCCTGCCAACCCTCGACGGGCCGGTCACCGCCGCCCCGTCGACCGCGTCCGAGGAGCCGTTGTGGAGATGGAACGGATCGGCCCGCCGCTGCGCGCCGGGGAGCGGGAGACGCTGCGCGCGTTCCTCGACTTCCACCGGGCGACCCTGGTGATGAAGTGCCAGGGGCTGTCCGACGAGGAACTGCGGCGTCGGTCCATGCCGCCCTCGACGCTGACGCTGCTCGGCCTGCTGCGGCACCTGGCCGAAGTGGAGCGGACCTGGTTCCGGCGGGTGATCGACGCCGAGGACGTGCCGCTGATCTGGTCGGAGACGGGCGACTTCCAGGAGGCGTACGACCCGACCGGCTCGACCGGCGCGGACGCGTTCGAGGTGTGGCAGCGGGAGGTGGAGCACGCCCGCCGGATCGAGCGGGAGGCCGAGTCTCTCGACGTCACCGGGCACCAGGCGCGGTGGGGTGAGGACGTCTCGCTGCGGCTGGTGATGCTGCACATGATCCACGAGTACGCCCGGCACAACGGCCACGCCGACTTCCTCCGCGAGGGCATCGACGGCTCCGTCGGGGCGTGACCGTCCTGCTGCCCCGCCGTCGCCGGTGCGGCGTCCCGGCTCAGTGCCGGGCGCTGCCCGCCGGCGGGGCCTCGGCACCGGTCGGTGCCGCGCCGGGCAGCGGCAGCCAGGCCAGCACGTCGCGGATCTTGTCGTCCCAGTACGCCCAGTCGTGATCGCCGGGGGAGAAGTCCACGGTGACCGGGACGTCCCGGGCCCGTGCCGCCTCGACGAAGCGCACGTTGTCCTCGTGGAGGAAGTCCTCGGTGCCGCAGGCGACGTAGAGCGCCGGCAGGTCGGCGCCGGCCCGGCCGAGCAGCGCCACCGTGTCGTCGTCGCCGCCCGGCACGTCCCGGTCACCCCAGACGGTGTGCCACACGCCCGGATCGACCGGCCGGGTCGGGTGGTCCCGCCGGTGGGCCACGTTCAGCGCCCCGGAGAGGCTGGCGGCGGCGGCGAACCGGTCCGGTCGGCGCAGCGCCCACTTCACCGCGCCGTACCCGCCCATCGACAGGCCCGCGACGAAGGTGTCCTCCCGGCGCTCGGAGAGCCGGAAGAACGACCGGCACACCTGCGGCAGTTCCTCGGTGAGGAACGTCCAGTAGCGGTTGCCGTGTTCCTCGTCGGCGTAGAAGCTCCGCCCCGCCTGGGGCATCACCACGGCCAGGCCGAGCGGCGCGACGTACCGCTCGATCGCGGTGCGCCGGGTCCAGATGGTGTCGTCGTCGGTCAGGCCGTGCAGGAGGTAGAGCACCGGCGGATCGCCGGCCGGCGCGGCGCCGTCCATGCCGATCTGCGTCGAGGTGCGCTCCGGCAGGAGCACCGTCATCGACGTACCCATGCCCAGCGCCTCGGAGAAGAAGTCACAGCGGATCCGCGCCATGGGCGTGGATGCTACGCGCCGCCGCCGGCCATTCCACCGCCGCCGCCCGACGTGCCGGGGCCGTCGGCCCGGTGGTGGGTGACGCCCGGTCGGCCGGCTCAGTCGGCTCGACGCGGCGGGCAGGCGGCCGCGACGACGGCCTCGGCGGCCGCCCGGGCCGCCGCCGGCGCGGCGGGGTCGGCGTCGAGGACCCCGGCGGCCAGCCCGCCGTCGAGCAGCAGGGTTAGCTGCCGGGCCAGTCGGTCGGGGTGGGCGGCGCCGGCCCGGCGGGCCAGGTCGGTGACCCAGGCCCGGACCACGGCCTTGTGCTCCACCGTGCGGGCGTGCACGTCGCTGCCGGGCTGGCTCTCCGCGGCGGTGTTGATGAACGCGCAGCCGTGGTATCCCTCCCGCCGGCACGCCGAGCCCAGCGCGTCGAACATCCCGACCAGTTGGTCGCGGGGGTCGTCGCCGGCTTCTCGGGCGGCGGCGCGCAGCGCGCCGAACCAGGCCTGGTCCACCTTGTCGAGGTACGCCAGGACGAGGTCGTCCTTGCGCGGGAAGTGCTTGTAGAGGGTCGCCTTGGCCACCCCGGACTCGGCGATCACCGTGTCCACCCCGACGCCGCGCGGGCCGTGGGCGTAGAAGAGCCGGAAGGCAGTGTCCAGGATGCGGTCGCGCGCGCACTGCCGCGCCCCCGCCGTCGAGCCGGTCGCCGCCATCGTCACCACCTCCGTCGCTGCTGGTCAGCCAGCATACCGACTGGTCTGTCCACCCGGACGGTGTGGTGGCGGCGCGGTCTTTGTCCGGAGGTCCCTTGTGGGTAGACAGACCTGTCTGTTAGCTTCGTCATCGGCCGGGCGGCCGGCTTTCGACAACGGCAGGAGCGCACGATGAAGATCGCGGTACTGGGCACCGGCATGGTCGGGCAGGCTTTGGCGGGACGGCTGGCGCAGCTCGGCCACGAGGTCGCGGTCGGCACCCGGGACGTCGCCGCCACCCTCGCCCGCACCGACCCCGACGGCATGGGCAACCCGCCCTACCCCCGGTGGGCGCAGGCCCACCCGCAGGTCGGCCTGACCACCTTCGCCGAGGCGGTCGCCGGCGCCGAGCTGGTCGTCAACGCCACCTCCGGCGCGGTGTCGCTGGACGCGCTCGCCGCCGCCGGCGCGGAGCGCCTGGCCGGCAAGGTGCTGCTCGACATCTCCAACCCGCTCGACTTCTCCCGGGGCTTCCCGCCCAGCCTGTTCGTCTTCGACACCGACTCCCTCGGCGAGCGGATCCAGGCCGCGTACCCGGAGCTGAAGGTGGTCAAGGCCCTCAACACCCTCACCGCCGAGCTGATGGTCGACCCGAAGGCGCTCGCCGGTGGCGAGCACACCGTCTTCGTCGCCGGCAACGACGCGGACGCCAAGCGGACCGTGACCACGCTGCTGGAGAGCTTCGGGCACACCGACATCATCGATCTCGGCGACATCACCGGCGCCCGGGGCACCGAGATGGTGCTGCCGGTCTGGCTGCGCCTGATGGGCACCTTGAACACCCCGAGGTTCCAGTTCAAGATCGTCCGCTGAGCCGGCCGCCGTCGCTCGTGTCGACAGTGCCGTGGAGCAGCCCGGCGCCGGCGGCCGCCGCCGCGTAGCGGGCGGCCAGCCTGGCGAGCAGTTCCCGCAGCTCCGGCGGGTCGAGCACGTCGAAGTCGACGTCCAGGCTGCCCAGGAAGCCGGCCAGTTCGGGCAGCGAGTTCCCGCCCGTCTCCAGCAGACAGGTGCCCTCGTCCAGCGGCTCCAGCAGGCCGGCCGCGGGGGTGAGCAGCGCGGCGACCACGGCCGCCGGCGCGTGCAGCCGTACCCGGGCGGGGTGCCGCCACGCGACGGAGCCGACGCCCCGCCGCACCCGCCAGTCGACCTCGGCCTCGGGCACCTCCCGGGGCGCGAAGCGCGGACCGTTGGGCGATCGCGGGCGGATCCGGTCCGCGCGGAACGTCCGCCAGTCGGCCCGCTGCGGGTCCCAGGCCAGCAGGTACCAGCGGTGTCCGGTGTAGACCAGCCGGTGCGGCTCGACCTCCCGCCGGCTGTCGGCACCGTCGCGGCGGACGTAGTCGAAGCGCAGCCGCTCCCGCCGGTGGATCGCCGCCGCGACCTCGGTCAGCGTCGCCGCCGGCACCGTCGGACCGCCCCCGGCCGCCGAGACCGTGGCCGTCCGCAGCGCGTCCACCCGGTGCCGCAGCCGGGACGGCAGCGACTGCTCCAGCTTGGCCAACGCCCGCAGCGAGATCTCCTCGATGCCGGTGACCGTGCCCGCCGCGGCGGCCCGCAGGCCGACGGCGACCGCCACCGCCTCCTCGTCGTCGAGCAGCAGCGGCGGCAGGGCGCTGCCCCGCCCGAGCCGGTAGCCGCCCGCTGCCCCCGGCCGGGAGTCCACCCGGTAGCCGAGGGCGCGCAGCCGCTCCATGTCGGCGCGCACCGTCCGCGTGGTCACGCCCAGCCGGGCGGCCAGTTCGCCACCGGGCCAGTCCCGCCCGGACTGGAGCAGCGACAGCAACCGCAGCAACCGCACCGACGTCTCCACCATGCCGGACAGTCTGCCCGCCATTGCGGAACCGCACCTTCCGCAATCCCTCGTAGCGTGCGTGGCGAGGAACCGATCGAGGAGAGGAACCACCATGCTGCGAGGCATCGCCACCGTCAGCTTCTGGGCCGACGACCTGCCGGCCGCGAAGACCTGGTACGCGGACCTGCTCGGCGTCGAGCCGTACTTCGAGCGGGCCGGCGCCGACGGGCGGCCCGGGTACTACGAGTTCCGCCTCGGCGACCACCAGCACGAACTCGGCCTGATCGACAGCCGATTCGCCCCGCCCGGCGCGACGACCGGGCCGGGCGGGGCGATCGTCTACTGGCACGTCGACGACCTGCCGGCCACCGTGGCCCGGTTGCTGGCGGCCGGTGCCCGCGAGCACGACCCGGTCCGGGAGCGCGGTGCCGGGTTCGTCACGGCGTCGGTGGTGGACCCGTTCGGAAACGTGCTGGGCGTGATGACCAACCCGCACTACCTCGAGATGCTCGCGAAGCGATCATGACCGAAGGGTGACGGGTGACGGGTGACGGACGAGGCGCTGGCCGGGCTGGCCCGTAACCGGGCCCTCCCCGTCGACCTGCGGGACCGACCTCCACCACCCGGCGGTGGTGGAGGCCGCGGCGGCCAACCCGGCACTGCCGGCGTCGGTGATGCGCCGCCTGCTCACCCCACCGGCAGGGAACGCGATTCCCGGCTGAGCGGGTGCCCCGTCGCGCCGCGCACGGGCGGCCGGAGACGGCCGGACCGGTGCCGGGGCGCCAGCGCCGCGCGCAGTGCCGGACCGAGGATCCGCCGAACGTCGGCGGCGGACAGGCCGGACGCGGCCGAGAGCGGATTGAGGTACCGCGTGTAGATCAGCCCGCCGATCACGGTGACCGCCGCGGTGGCGCGTTCGGTCGCGTCGGGGCCGCCGAGGAATTCAGCGAGCCGGACCAGCACCTCCCGGTCCAGGTACTCGCGCACCAGGCCGAGCAGTTGGTCGTCCGGCGTCGGCTCGTCCGTGGCGGAGGTGTCGTCCCACAGGGTCACCACCGCCTGCAGCAGCCGGTCGGCCAGCCCGGCCGGGTCGCCCGGCAGCGCCTCGGCCAGCGCCCGGGACTGCGCGCAGTGCACCCGCATCACCTCGCCGAACAGGCCCTGCTTGGAACCGAAGTGGTAACTGACGAGGGCCTGGTCGACGCCGGCCGCGGCGGCCACCGCCCGCAGCGTGGAGCCCTGGTAGCCCCGTTCCAGGAACAGCGTCCGCGCCGCCTCCGCGATGCGCGCGCGGGTCGGCGGATTGCCGCGTGGGCGTCCTCGGGATTTATTCATCACCGTTGAACATGCCGCCCTTGACCCGCAGTGTCAACGCGTACCGAGCGACCCGGACCGCCCGGGTCCCGGAGGAGGAGTGGACACATGCGCATCGTCGTCATCGGCGCCAGCGGACCCACCGGCCGGCAGCTCACCGGCCAGGCCCTCGCCGCCGGCCATCACGTCACGGCGGTGAGCCGCCGCCCCCGGGGACTGCCCCGGCACGACCACCTCACCGTGGTGGCCGCCGACGCCACCGACCCCGCCGCGATCGCACCGGCGGTCGCCGGCGCCGACGCCGTGCTCTCCGCGCTCGGCGTCACGCCCAGCCGGAAACCGGTCACCACCTACTCGGCGGCGGCCACCGCCGTCGTCACCGCGATGCGACGCCACGGCGTACGGCGGCTCATGGTGGTCAGCTCCAGCGTGCTGGACCCCGGCTGGCGACCCAGCAACGCGTTCTTCTTCAACCACGTCCTCGACCCGTACGTCAACCGGGTGCTGGTCCGGCAGGTGCACCAGGACATGCGGCGGATGGAGGAGGTGGTCCGGGCCAGCGACCTGGACTGGACGGTCGTCCGCCCGTCCGGCCTCTTCGAACATCCCACGGTCACCGACCATCTCGTCGCCGACGGCAGCGCCGACGGTGTGTTCACCGCCCGGGCCGACCTTGCCGCCGCCATGCTGCGCGAGTTGGACGAGCGGCGCTTCCCGCGCCGGGCGATGGGGGTGGCCACCACCGCCGTGAAGCCCGGCCTGGTCCGGCTCGTCCGCGACGAGGTCCTGCGATCACCCCGCTGAGCCGGCCGGGCCGGGCGCGCACCCGCCGGCCGGCGGCCGGGGAAAGCGCGCCCGCACCGCGTCGACACAGCTGTCCCGGGAGGTCGGGCCGCCGAAGCGCAGCCGGTCGTAGCCGGTGAAGGCCGGCTCCAGCGCGTCCAACTCGTCCACCAGCGCGTGCAGCCGTCGCGCCCACCCCGCGCCGGGCTCCGGCCGGTCCACCGTCGCGCGGATCGCCGCGGTCAGCGCGTCCTTGCGCCGGATCGTCTCCGGTGTCACCGACCGCAGGCACACGTACCGGCCGCTGAGGTAGGCGTCCCACTCCGCCGCGCCCTGTCTCGGGTCAGCCCAGTGCGCGGTGAACCAGGCGCGCAGCGCCGCCGGCCCGCCCGCCCGGTCGGCCAGCGAGAACAGGTCCGCCGGCACCATCTGTGCGCCGTCCGAGCGCAGGTAGCCCGGCAGCGGCAACCGCCGGTCCAGCATCAGCCGGCGTACGGCGTCGACGTCGCGCCCGTGCGCCGCGCAGAGCTCCTCGAGGACGACGAACTGCGCGTCGACGTACGCGTCGTCGGCCGCAGTCATCGGATGGTCCCCGTTGACCTCCCGAAAGCGTTCGGCCACCTGCTCCGCCAGCCCCATCGACGTCCCCTTCCTCGCATCGGGCTGCGACGGTAGCGGCGGAATCGTTCGGCAGCCGCCGAAGGATTCTCGGAATATCCGTTGCGGGCCCCGGGAGGCCTCGCCTACCGTCAATGCCGCAACGTCACACCGATCACTCCGGGGAGCCCGCCGTGCAGCAGCAGACCAGCACCGAGACCACGCGGTCCATGCCGCGCGGCGGTGCCATGCTGCCCGCGGGCGAACGAGCCCGGGGCCTGCTCCAGGGCCGGTGTGGCTGGCGACGAGGGTGGCGGCGCGGATAGCGCCAGCGCGACAGCGCAGCCGCCCACCCCACCGGGGACCGGGCGGCTTTTTCGTCACCCGGCGCCCGTCCGAGGGGTGTAGCTCAACCGGAAGAGCACCGGATTCCAAACCCGACGGTTGCAGGTTCGAGTCCTGTCACCCCTGCCTCATGTCCCGGCACCGCCGGCGACGTCGCTTCTTCTCAACTCCACAGTGGATGGCATGAGTACGAACCCCGGCCGGCGCCGCGAGCGCGTCGGCCGGGGATACGACACGGGGTGCGACCAGCACCCCGCGCGGGCCGTTGGAGCAAGCTGGCAGCTCACCCGGTTCTCAGCCGGGAGGTTACGGGTTCGAGCCCCGTACGGCCTACGTAGTGACGACACGCGGTTGTGGCGCAGTGGTAGCGCGTCGCCTTGCCATGGCGAAGATCGCCGGTTCGAATCCGGCCAGCCGCTCGGAAGCCGCCCGTCCCACACAGGGACACGGGCACGGAGCTGGACACGGGCTGCGCGCTGGGGCGCAGAGAGGCCTTGCAAGCCACTCCCGCCGGGTTCGATTCCCGGGCGGTCCACGAGCTTTCCGCCGCCCCCACCCGGGGCGGCACCCCACGACACCAGGAGACGACGATGGCATTCACCCCGCTGCCGGGGACCCGGGCGCCGGTACGGGTCTGGACCGACCCGTACGGCATCGAGCCGCAGGCCGCGCAGCAGCTGCGCAACATCGGCGCGCTGCCCTGGGTGCAGGGCGTCGCGGTCATGCCCGACGTGCACTTCGGCAAGGGCGCCACGGTCGGCTCCGTCATCGCCATGCGGCAGGCCGTCTCGCCCGCGGCGGTCGGCGTGGACATCGGCTGCGGGATGTCCGCGGTGCGTACCTCGCTCACCGCGGCCGACCTGCCGGACGACCTGGCGCCGCTGCGCGCGGCGATCGAGGCGGCCGTCCCGGTCGGCTTCGCCAAGCGGGCCGACCCGGTCGACCCGCGCCGGATCCGGGGCCTGGAGCAGGCCGGCTGGGACGCCTTCTGGAAGCGGTTCGGCGAGCTGGACCGCCGGGTGGCACAGCTGGAGAGCCGGGCCCAGCACCAGATGGGCACCCTCGGTGGGGGCAACCACTTCATCGAGGTCTGCGTCGAGCAGGGCGGGCCGGACGCCGGCCAGGTCTGGCTGATGCTGCACTCCGGCTCCCGCAACATCGGCAAGGAACTCGCCGAGCGGCACATCGGGGTGGCGCGGAAGCTGCCGCACAACACCGACCTGCCCGACCGCGACCTGGCGGTGTTCCTCGCCGGCACGCCGGAGATGGACGCCTACCGTCGGGACCTCTGGTGGGCGCAGGAGTACGCGCGGCGCAACCGGGCGGTCATGCTGGCGCTGCTCTGCGGCGTGGTCCGGGAGCAGTTCCCGCAGGTCGCCTACGGCGAGCCGATCAGCTGCCACCACAACTACGTGGCGGAGGAGAGCTACGACGGGGTGGACGTGCTGGTGACCCGCAAGGGCGCGATCCGGGCCGGTCGGGGGGACCTGGGGATCATCCCGGGGTCGATGGGCACCGGCTCGTACATCGTGCGCGGCAAGGGGAACCCGGACGCGTACTGCTCGGCGTCGCACGGCGCCGGGCGGCGGATGTCGCGGGGGCAGGCGAAGCGGACGTACAGCACCGCCGACCTGGTCCGGCAGACCGCCGGGGTGGAGTGCCGCAAGGACGCCGGGGTGGTTGACGAGATTCCCGGCGCGTACAAGGACATCACCAAGGTGATGGCGCAGCAGGACGACCTGGTCGAGGTGGTGGCGCACCTCAAGCAGGTGGTCTGCGTGAAGGGTTAGGCCACGACCGGCGTCCGCGGGGGGCGGGCGCCGGTCGTACGCCCCGATGGCTCAGCGGAGAGAGCGCCGGTCTACGAAGCCGAAGATCCCAGGTTCGAATCCTGGTCGGGGCACGGTCCGCATCCCGCACAGCGGGAGCGGAAGCCCATGCGAGCTGGTGCAACAGGCAGCACGCCCGTCTCTGGAACGGGAGGTTGGAAGTTCGAGTCTTCCGCTCGCAGCATGAGCCCTCGTGGCCCAACTGGCAAGAGGCGGCGGCATGAGGTGCCGCAGGTTCCGCGTTCGAATCGCGGCGAGGGCACGAATTGATCAATGGTCAGGCCCGGGTAGCCCAATCAGGCAGGAGGCGCGGTTTTCAGGAAACCGACAGTGTGCGTTCGAATCGCACCCCGGGTACGCGAAATGGCGCGGTGGACGAAGTGGGAGAGTCGCCCGGCTTTCACCCGGGACACGTTGCGGGTTCGAATCCCGTCCGCGCTGCTCATGCCCCCGTGGCGCAGTGGAGAGCGCACCAGATTCCGAATCTGGGGGGCGCTGGTTCGAATCCAGCCGGGGGCACTGCTCCACCAACCCGACCGAGTGCCCGAGTGGCCAGGGGGCAAAACCGTACACACGGGTTCAAATCCCGTCTCGGTCTCGGCTGCCATCCACTTTTATGAGATGTCTCGCAGTCGGGCCGGGAAACGAGCCCGTTTCGTGCCGAGGTCAGGTGGTGGCGGCCAGCAGGACCGGCACGACCACCACGTGGGTCCGGGAGCCGTCGCGGGGTGACACCTCGTACACCTCGACCGTGCCGGGGCCGGCGGTCGCCAACCGGTAGGCGACCCCGCCGCGGTAGTCGCCGCGGCAGCCGCTGCCGCAGGTGGCGGTGGTGAAGCCGGTGCCGACCACCCGGCCGGCGCCGTCGAGGATCCGGATCGAGACGGTCGCCTCGTACACGTCGGCGGTGCCGGCGACGGTGACCGGCCCGGCGACCCGCTGGCCGATCGCCGGCTCGGTGACCACGATCGGCGCCAGCAGGTCGGCGAGGTCGGTGCGGGCCAGCACGACGCCGCTACCGGCGAAGGCCACCCGGCGCACGGTGGGGAACTGGGTGAGCGTCCAGACCACCTGCGCCCGCCGCAACCGCAGCGTCCGGGCGTCGGTGTCGGCGAACGACGGGGGCGGGGCGACGGTGGCGGTGCCCTCGGCTATCCGGACCATCTCGACGCCGGCGGGAACCAGGGTGGCCAGGCCGGCGGCGGCCTCGGCGGACGTGGGTCCGGCGGCCAGTTCCGTCAGCGCCAGCCGCGAGGTGGCGACGGTGGTGGGTCGGGTACGCCGGGTCGGCACCACCACCCCGGCCCGGGTGAACCAGAGCTGCACGGTCACACTGCCGGTGCCGGCCGGCGACGGCGTCCCGGTCCGGGGCGGTGTCACCGGAGCGGTCGACCGGGTGGCGGTGGGCCCGGGGACGCCGGTAGGGGTGCCCGGCGAGGCGGTGGGGGCGGTCACCGGGGCGGTGGCGGTGCCGGGCGCGGCGGCGCGGGGGGCCGGTCCGAGGGTGCCCGAGCGGGCGTCGGCGCAGCCGGCGAGCAGCAGCGCGAGCGCGGCGAGCAGGGCGGGCAGCCGGTTCACGGGTCTCCTCCCGGGTCGGCGTCGGGCGGGGTCACCGGCAGCGCCAGCTGGAACGTGGTGCCGACGCCGGGGGTGCTGCGGACCGTGAGCCGGCCGCCGAGCAGTCGGGCGTTCTCCCGGGCGATGGCCAGGCCGAGCCCGCTGCCCCGACCGGAGCGCGCCGGGTCGGCCTTGTAGAAGCGGTCGAACACGTGCGGCAGGTGCTCGGCGGCGATCCCCGGCCCCTGGTCGCTCACCTCGTACACGAGCAGCGGGCCGGCGCGGGTCACGCTCGCGCGGACCTCGCCGTGGCCGTGCGTGACGGCGTTGCCGACCAGGTTGGCCAGCACCCGTTCCAGCCGGCGCGGGTCGGTGCGCAGGACGGCCTCGTCGCCGGTGACGACGACCCGGCCGGCCCAGCCGTGCGCCGCGACCAGGTCGCGCAGCGGGGCGAGGGCGGTCACCGACGTCAGGCTGACCGCCTCCCGGCCGGCGTCCAGCCGGGAGATCTCCATCAGCTCCTCGACCAGCGTGCGCAGCCGTACCACGTCGGCGACCAGCAGCTCGGCGGCGCGGCGGGAGTCGTCGGGCAGCGTGTCGAGCCGGTCGGCCAGCAGCGAGGCCGCCGCCACCAGGGCGGTGACCGGGGTACGCAGCTCGTGCGCGACGTCGGCGGTGAACCGCCGCTCCCGGGCCTCGGCCCGGGACAGGTCGTCGATCTTCGTCTGGAGCGCCTGCGCCATGTCGTTGAACGCGGCGGCCCAGTCGCTGAACTCGTCCCGGCCGCGCACCGGCAGCCGGGTCGCCAGCAGTCCCTCCGCCACGGCCCGGGCGGCCCGGCTGGCCCGGCCCACCGGTTCGAGGGTGCGCCGGGCCAGGGAGTGCCCGACGCCCGCGGCGAGCGCCACCACCGCCAACCAGCCGACCGCCAGCGCGGTGCGCAGCTGGTCCAGCCCGCCGACCAGGTCGCTCTCGTCGGTGACGGCGTACAGCTCGGCGGTCGAGCCGGGGATCCGTCCGCCGACCACCAGCAGGTGCCGTCCGCCGGTGCCGTCCAGCCGCTCGTAGCCGAGCTGCCCGTCGGCGACGGCGGCCCGCAGTTGCGGGCCGGGGGTGGGGGCGTACGAGGGGTGGGAGGCGCGGGTGTCACCGGCGACCAGCAGCACGTGCCGGCCGCTGCCCTCGAAGCTGGTCAGCAGTTCGGCGCGGCGGGTGTCGGTCAGCGGCACGAACTGCCCGGCCAGGACGAGCTGGTAGCGGGCGTCGGCCGCCGCCCGCTGCACCGAGCCGTCCAGCCGGGCCTGCCGCAGCATCAGGTACGACCCGCCGGCGAGCACCCCGGCGGAGACCCCGGCGACCAGCACGAACGCCACCGTCAACCGGCGGCGGAGCCGACCCGGCGGTACGGCGCCCGTGGCCATCGCGCCATCCTCCCGTCATGCCGTGGCGAGCTTGTAGCCGACCCCGCGCACCGTGCGGACCAGCCGGGGCTCGGCGGGATCGTCCTCCACCTTGGCCCGCAGCCGCTGCACCGCCACGTCGACCAGTCGGGAGTCGCCGAGGTGGGAGTGGTTCCACACCCGGTCCAGCAGCAGCTCGCGGGTGAACACCTGGCCGGGCCGGCGGGCCAGCTCCAACAGCAGTCGGAACTCGGTGGCGGTCAGGGTCAGCTCCCGGCCGGCCTTGCGGACGACGAACCGGTTCGGGTCGATCTCCAGCCCGCCGACGGTCAGGATGGTCTCCTCGACGACGGCGCTGGCCCGGCGCAACCCGGCGCGTACCCGCGCGACGAGCTCCGGCAGGTCGAACGGCTTGCGCAGGTAGTCGTCCGCGCCGCACTCCAGCCCGACGACCACGTCGATGGTGTCGGTGCGCGCGGTGAGCATCAGGATCGGCACCGAGCTGGTGCGCCGGATCTCCCGGCACACCTCCAGCCCGTCGAGGCCGGGCAGCATCACGTCGAGGACCACCAGGTCGACCGGCTGGGCCCGCCAGGCGGCCAGCGCGGCGCGGCCGTCGACCGCGGTGCTGACCCGGAAGCCGGCCCGCCGCAGACCGAGGGCGGTGACCTCCCTGATGGAGGCATCGTCCTCGACCAGCAGCACGCGGCCGTCCATGACGCCCTCAGGGTAGCCCCGGGAGGTCATCGGACGGTCCTGCCGCAACGGCCGGTGACGGGGGGCCGGTCGACGCCGGACCCCCGCCCCGACGGCTGGTCATTCCTGCCACTGGTGCGCGACGTCCAGCACGATCCGGCTGTGCGTGCCGGGGCCGGCGAGCACGAACACCCGGAACGGCAGCCGGGCCCGCACCCCGACGGCGAAGGTGGTGTAGCCCTCGAAGCTGCCGCCGAAGACGACGTCGCGCAGCGTCGAGTAGCGCAGCACGTTCGCGGCGTGCTCGCCGACCCGGTACGGGACGGTGGCGACGTGCTGGTCGTTGTACGCCGGCGCCCGCAGCGACACCCGCAGCAGCGCGTCCCCGGCGGTGTACGGCGACAGCGCCAGCCCCTCGCCCTCGGTCCAGGTCTCGCCGTAGGCGACCGAGTAGCCGCTCACCGGGCCGGCGAACTCGAACACCACCCGGTCGTAGCAGTCGTGCCGACCGGTACGCACCTGGGTCAGCGGGGCGCTGCTGAGCGGGCCGGTCGTCTTCTCCAGGCTGCCCCAGGTGATCCCGCAGTACGGCGCGCCGGTGACCGCCCGGGGCGCGACCTGCGTGCCGGTGGTCGTGGGCCGCGCCCCCGCGGTGGCCGCCGTGGCGGCGGTGAGCAGGACGGCGAGCATGACTGCCGCCACCGCCCCCAGTGTCCTCTTGGATCGCATGGTGTCCTCCCTGCCTGTTCCGTCCCGGCCCGTTCGGTGGACCGGTTCGGGTTCGACGGTCGGGCCGATCCGCCACAGCCGTCCCACCGGGGCGTAACAGCGGGGTAACAGTCCTCAACGGCCGGTCCGGGCCGGCGGTGCGGAGGCGTCCGCCACGGTCGCCGGGCCCTGCGGTGACGCCAGCGTCGGCGGCTCGGCGAGGGCGCGCAGCGGGGAGCAGAAGATCGGCAGCCAGGTCAGCGCGGCACCCGCGGCGCCGAGCCAGAGCGCCGTGCGGACACCGGCGTACTGGCCGAGCAGGCCGGAGAGGGCGGCGCCGACCGCGATCGCGCCGAACAGCAGGAAGCGGAACACCGCGTTCATCCGCCCGAGCAGCGCGTCCGGGGTGCAGCGCTGGCGCAGGCTCACCCCGATGACGTTGCCGATCCCGGTGCGCCAGGCGATGGCCAGCCAGCCGAACCCGGCCAGCCAGAGCGCCGGACCGGTGTCCAGCAGCGGCACCAGCGCGCCCAGCGGCGCCACGATCAGCCCGGGCAGCCAGAGCGCCCGACCGTGGCCGATCCGGTCCGCCAGCGGCCGGGCGGTCACCGCACCGAGCAGCGCCCCGACACCGCCGGCGCCGAGGAACAGCCCGAGCTCCCCGGCGCCGAGCCCCAGCTCGCGGAGGAAGACCACCGGCAGCATGGTGGTCATCAGGTTGACCGTGAGGTTGATGCTCGCCAGCGAGAGCACCAGCGGCCGCAGCAGCGGGTTGCCCAGCACGTGCCGTACCCCCTCGGCGAGTTGGCGGCCGAAGCCGTCGCGCCGGCCGGCCTGCCGCGCCGGCGCGGCGTCCGGTCGCAGCCGGGCCAGGACCAGCGCGGAGACCAGGTACGCGAGGGCGTTGAGCACCAATGCCACCGGCGCGCTGAGCAGCTGCACCAGGAATCCGCCGAGGGCCCGCCCACCGATCTGGATGGTCGCGCCGGTGCTCACCAGCAGCGAGTTCGCCGCCACCAGCCGCTCCCGGCCGACCACCGCCGGCAGGTAGCTCTGCTCGGCGACGTCGAAGAAGACCGTGCCGGCCCCGGCGAGCAGGACCACGAGGTAGAGCTGCCCGATGGTCAGCCAACCGGCCCACCAGGCCACCGGGACCGAGGCGAACAGCACGGACCGGACGAGATCCGCGAAGATCATGACGGTCCGGCGGTCGGCCCGGTCCACCCACACCCCGGCCGGTAGGCCGATCAGCAGGAAGGCCGCGGTGCCGAGCACGCCCAGCAGGCCCACCTGCCCGGGGGTGGCGCGCAGGACGTCGACGGCGAGCACCGGGACGGCCAGCAGGGCCACCTGCTGGCCGATGCCACCGACGACGCTGACGGCGTACAACTGACGGAAGGCGCGGGACCAGCGGGCGGTCGGGCGCGGGTCGGTGATCATGCCGGTCACGGTGCCCGGACGCCCGGTCCGGGGTCGATGAATTCGGCCCAGGGCAAATCCGCGTGCGACGAAAGGACGGGGGTCGAGGGGTGCTGCGCGCCGCGCTGTCGGTGGCGGACCTGGCCAACACCAGGTTCGCCGTGTCGCCGCTGTGGGAGGTGGTGGCCAGCGTACGGATCGTCAAGAACCCGGCCGGCTTTCCCGCGCACCTGCCCTGGGCGCGCCAGGTGGTGCCCCGGCTGGCGGCGGTGCGGTGGGGGCTCCTGGCCGACCTGGTGCCGGTCCCCACCGTGGTGATCCCGTCGTTCGTCTGTCCACCGCCGACCACCACCGGGCCCACCCTCGACCTGGAGCTGGCCGCGCTGGCCGCGACCCCGCCGGAGGCGGTCCGCGCCTGCCTCGACCGGGATCCGGTGCCGCGCACGTCCCGGACGGCCGCCCTACGCGCGGACCCGGAGGCCGGGCTGGCCGACCTCGCCGCGCAGATCCGCGCCTACGCCGACGTCGCGCTCGCCCCGTACTGGCCGCGGATGCGGACCCTGCTGGAGCGGGAGGTGCTGCTCGGCGCCCGGCGGATGGCCGTCGACGGGGTGCGGGGCCTGCTCAACCACCTCGACCGCTACGTCTCCTGGGACGACGGCACGCTCCTGGTCGAGCACCTGACGACCTCCGGGTCGGTGCGGCTGGACGGTCGCGGAGTGCTGCTGGTGCCGTCGGTCTTCACCTGGCCGCGGCCGTTCTCGAACCTGGTGGAGGCGTCCGGGCAGCCGACCCTGCGCTACCCGGCGGGGGCGGTGGCGACGCTCTGGGAACGCGCCGCGCTGCCGCCGGGGGAGGCGTTGAGCCGGGTGCTGGGCCGTACCCGGGCCATGCTGCTGCACGAGCTGGCCGTGCCGTCCTCGACGACCGAGCTGGCGAGCCGCTGCGGGCTGGCCCCCGGCACGGTCTCGCAGCACCTCACCGCGCTGCGGGACGCGGGTCTGGTGGGCACGCACCGGGTCGGCCGGTTCCTGCTCTACGCGCGGACCACCTCGGCGGAGGCGCTGCTCGCGGGGGCGGGCTGACCGGGGGTCGCGCCGGCCGGGCCGTCAGGCCACCCGGGCCACCGCGCCGGCGGGTGGGTCGGGCACCGCGTCGGGGTGCAGGACGGCGGCGATCGCCTCGACGCCGTCGACCAGACGCGGGCCGGGGCGGACGACCAGTCCGTCGGCGTCGACCGCCCAGACCGGCGTGCCCGGGAAGTGCTCCGCCACCGCCTCGGCCTGGCCGACCGCGCCGTCGAGGCGGAAACCGCAGGGCGTGACCAGCACGACCTGCGGTGCCGCGGCACGCAGCTCGGACCAGGGCACCTGCACCGAGCGGGCGCCGGGGCGGGTGGCCACCGGCTCGCCGCCGGCGGCGCGTACCAGGTCGGGGATCCAGTGCCCGGCGGTGAACGGCGGGTCGGTCCACTCGACCACCGCCACCCGGGGCCGCGGCCGGTCGCCGACCGCCGCCGCGACCGCCGCGAGCCGGTCGCGTAGACCGTCCACCAGCGCCCGCGCCCGCTCCGGTACGCCGGCGGCGTCGCCCACCGCGAGGATGCTCGCCAGCACCTCGTCCAGGGTGTACGGGTCGAGCGAGAGCACGTCGGCGCGGCAGCCCAGGTGGTCGAGGGCGTCGGCGACGTGCCCGGAGGGCAGGGCGCAGACCCGGCACAGGTCCTGGGTGAGGATCAGCTCGGGGTCCAGCCCGGCGAGCGCGTCGGCGTGCAGGGTGTAGAGGTCGGCCCCGGCGGCGAGCCGGGCCCGGACGTGCGCGTCGATCTCGCCCGGGGTCATCCCCCGGGTGTCCGTGCCGCCCACGACCACGGTCTTGCCGGCCCGGTCGGCGGCCGGCACCTCGCATTCGAAGGTCACCCCGACCAGGTCCCCGCCGAGGCCGAGGGCGTAGACGATCTCGGTCGCGGAGGGCAGCAGGGAGACCAGGCGCATGGCCCCATCCTGCCCTGGGCCGCCCGCGCGGCGCGGTGCGGCCCCGGGGGAGGCGGTCACTCGGTACGCAGCCCGTCCGGCCGGGTCAGCCGGAACAGCACGGGCAGGCTCAGCCCGGTGACCAGCAGCACGGTCAGCGCGCCGAGCGCGACGGAGAGCCCGACGACGGGCCACGCCACCGTCACCGGGGCCTGCACCATGCGCAGCAGCGCGGCGCCGAGGCCGAGCCCGAAGACCACCGCGAGCGCCAGCCCGACCAGCACGGGCACCGCGGTCTGCCAGAGCACCGACCAGCCGAGGGTGGTACGGCGGGTGCCGACGGCGACCAGCATGGCCAGCAGCCGGCGGCGTTCCCGTAGCTGTTCCAGGGTGCCGACGAGCATGCTCGCGGCGATCAGCAGCAGGGTGACCATCACGCCGATGTAGAGGCCGCGCCGGACGTCGGCGAACCGGTCGCTCTCCCTGACCGCGGTGAGCGTGGTGACCGCCATGGTCGGGTCGATCGTCGCGGCGGCGTTGCGGACGTGCTCCACCGCGTCCGGCGCGTCCGGGTCGAGCCGGAGGAACACCTCGCCGCGCAGCTCGCCCAGGCTCGCCCCGGCCAGCGCGGCCGGGGTGATCAGCACCTCCCGCTGCTCCCATCCCGCCGGGGTGGGCCGGGACGGGACGTGGCGGGCGTCGGCCGGCACCCGCCACCGTGCCGCCCCGTCGACGGTCAGCGTCGCGCCCGGCGCGACGGCGGCCGCCTCCGGCGCCTGGACCAGGAAGACGTCGCCGTCGGCGCAGCGGTCGAGCCGGGCGAACTCGGCCAGCGCGGCGCAGTCGCCGACGCGCAACTGCACCAGGTCGCCGGCGTCGGCCACCGTGGTCAGGGTGCTGATCGCGCCGCTGACCCCGGCGGCGGTGACCAACCGGTGGACCGCCGCGGCGGTGTCCGGGCCGGCCGGCAGCTGTACCTGGACCTGCGCCCGGGAGGTGTCCTGCCCGGTCGCGGTGGTGAACTCCCGGGCCACCCCGGCGAAGAGCATCTGCAGCCCGATGGTGCCGGCCACCGCCACGGCGATTCCGTTGACCAGCCGGGCGGAGGTGGCGCTGTCCAGCTGCATCCGCCGCACCGCGAGCTGCCAGCCGACCGGCCCGCCGCGCAGCCGGCGGACCAGCAGCTCCGTCGCCCAGGGCAGCAGGGTGACCGTGCCGACGAGCAGCAGCACGGCGCCCGCCGCCACCTGGTAGCGGGTGGTGGCGGAGCCGTCGTCCCGGATGCCGGTGAGCGGGTAGAGCAGGGCGAGCCCGACGGCGGGCAGCAGCAGCCGCCACCACAGCCGACGGCGCGCCGGCACGCCGCGCCGGGTCACCCCGAGCGGCTCCACCACGACCGCGCGCAGCGCCACCATGGACACCAGCACGGCCAGCGTCGGCACGGCGACGGCGACGACCGCCACCAGCGGCAGGGGCGGGCGCACGTCCGAGGCGTACACGCTGAGGTCGAAGAGGGTGACCAGCGGAACGAGCTGGCGGCCGAGGGCGAACAGCGCGCCCCCGACGGCGACCCCGAGCAGCGCGCCGGCGGCGGCCTCGCCGGCGGCGATCCGCCGGATCATCACCGCGTCCGCGCCGACCAGGCGCAGCGCGGCCAGGCGCCGGTCGCGGCGCTCGCCGCCGAAGCGCACCGCGGCGCCGAGGAAGACCGCGATGGGCAGCAGGAGCACCACGAAGATGACCGCGACGAGCAGGATCAGTACCGGTTCGAAGCCCTCCCCGGGCAGCCCGCCGCCGAAGCGGTCCAGCCGAGTGGCGCCCCGGTCGGTGCTCAGCCGGTCGTCGCCAGCGAAGAAGGCGAACTCGCCGGGGCCGGCCAGACCGTCGTCGGCGATGGTGCCGGTGGCCCGGGCCCCGCCCAGGCGGGGCGCGAAGAGCGCGCCGTCGGGGGAGTCGAGCAGGTCCCGCAGGGCGGGGGAGACCACCGCCTCGCCGGGCGCGGGCAGCCGGGTCAACCCCGGCGGGACGGGCGCGTCGGGTCCCTCCGGACGCACCAGCCGGCCGCGCACCGGGCGGCCCCGGAACTCGGTCTCCACCATGGACACCAGCAGCGTGTTCGCCGCCGGCGCCAGCTCCTGGCCCATCCGCAGGTCGTCGCGGGCGTCGCCGCGCGCCTGGCGGGCGTCCAGCGCGCCGGGCACCGACGCGGCGAGCAGCAGCAGCGCCACCCCGATGCCGACGCCGAGCGCGGTGAGCACCGCGCGGGTCCACCCGTCGCGGCCGCCGCCGACCGCCATCCGGGCGCCCATCGTCAGGTCGGCCGCCCCGCCCCGGAAGCGTCGCGCCGCGCTCACGCGACCGCCTCGAGATCGCGGGTGCGGCCGTCGCGCACCACGACCTCCCGATCGGAGTACGCGGCCACCCGCGCCTCGTGGGTCACCAGCACCACGGCCGCGCCGGTCTCCCGGGCGGCCCCGGTGAGCAGCCGCATCACCCGTTCGCCGTTGAGCGAGTCCAGCGCGCCGGTCGGCTCGTCGGCGAAGACCACCCGGGGCCGGCCGACCAGCGCCCGGGCCACCGCGACCCGCTGCCCCTGGCCGCCGGAGACCTCGGCGGGCCGCTTGCCCGCCACCTCGGCCACCTCGACCCGGGTGAGCCAGTCCAGCGCCCGGCGCTCGGCCTCCCGGCGGCCGACCCGGGCCAGCCGCAGCGGCAGCGCCACGTTCTCCAGGCAGGTCAGCTCGGGCACCAGCTGGCCGAACTGGAACACGAACCCGAAGCTCTCCCGGCGCAGGGCGCTGCGCTCGGCGTCGGACAGCTCGGCCAGGTCCCGCCCGTCATAGCGGACCCGACCGCCGTCCGGGCGGACGATGCCGGCGAGGCAGTGCAGCAGGGTCGACTTGCCGGAACCGGAGGAGCCCATCACGGCCACCACCTCGCCGGGGTCGACGCGCAGCGACGCGCCGGCCAGCGCCACGGTGGCGCCGAAGCGACGGTGCAGGTCCTCGGCGGCCAGCAGCGGGGTCGGGTTCACTTGCGCACCTCCGCGGCCAGCTCGTCGAGGCGGGCGGCGGTCAGCTCCAGCCAGCGCAGGTCCGCCTCCAGGTGGAACAGGGCGTGGTCGCAGATCAGCTGCTCGGCGAGGTCGCCGTCGCGCTTGCGGCGGGTGAGCTCCCGCATCAGCCGCAGGTGCTCGGCGCGCTGCACGTCGAGCAGGTCGGCCGCGCCGCGGTCGGTCAGCAGCGCCAGCACCACCTTGGTGTAGAGGGTGCTCTGCAGGTAGGGCTCGGGCTTCTCCGGCGTGGCCAGCCAACGCTGGACGTCGGTCACCCCCGCCTCGGTGATCGCGTACCGCTTGCGATCGGGGCCCTCGCCGGGCTCGACCGCCTCCACCTGGACCAGGCCGCTGCGCAGCAGCCGGGACAGGGTCGCGTAGACCTGGCCGTAGGCCAGCGGGCGGGCGTGGCCGAAGCGCTCGTCGTAGAGGCGTTTGATGTCGTAGCCGTGCCGGGGAGTCTCCTCCAGCAGGCCGAGGAAGGTCTGACCGATGGACATGGCGGCGACTATACACACCGAGTATACGCGTGGTGTGTACGCGGGGTGGCTACTCGGCTGGCGGCGGCGTCACCGCAGGTCGCCGGGGCTTTCCTGGCGCGGGGGTGGGACGTGCCGGTCGACGGGCCGGGATTGTGACACCGTTCGGCCGGTTGACCGGGAGATTGATACATGTCAGTGTTTCATTCCCCGGCGTGACCGCCGCGACCTCACCCCCGGGCCGCGAGATCCCACACCCCGACCTGACCCGCGCCAGGGATCCGGGCACGCCCGCCGACCCCCACGAGGAGTTCGCATGAGACGTAGCACGCCGACGAAGGGCCTCGCCCTCGCCGTCTTCGCCGCCGTGACGATGACGCTGGCCGCGCAGCCGGCCACGGCGGTCCCGCCGGCCGCCGCCCCGCTCGCCGCCCTCGCGGCGCCGGACATCTCGGTGACCAACGTCCAGGCCCACCTGACCCAGCTCAACAGCATCGCCACCAGCAACGGCGGCACCCGGCGGGCCGGCTCCGCCGGCTACACCGCGTCGGTGAACTACCTCAAGACCAGGCTCCAGACCGCCGGCTACACGGTCAGCGAGCAGTACTGCTCCTCCTGCACGTACCCGTCGAACAACCTGATCGCCGAGTGGCCGCAGGGCCCAGCCGACCAGGTCGTCATGTTCGGCGCGCACCTGGACAGCGTCTCCGCCGGCCCGGGCATCAACGACAACGGCTCCGGCTCGGCCACCCTGCTGGAGAACGCGCTGGTGCTGGCCCAGCAGAACCCGTCAATGACCAAGCGGGTCCGCTTCGCCTGGTGGACCGACGAGGAGCAGGGCCTCAACGGCTCGGAGTTCTACGTCAACTCGCTCAACGCCACCCAGCGCGGCTACATCAAGGGCTACTACAACTTCGACATGGTCGGCTCGACCAACGGCGGCTACTTCATCAACCGGCTCACCTCCACCACCGCCGCGCCGCTCAAGGCGTACTGGGACTCGCTGGGCCTGCAGCCGGAGGAGAACGTCGAGGGACAGGGCCGCTCCGACGACTACTCGTTCCAGCAGGGCGGCATCCCCACCTCCGGGTACGCCGCCGGCGCCAGCGCCCGCAAGACCAGCGCCCAGGCGACCAAGTGGGGCGGCACCGCCAACGCCGCGTACGACCCCTGCTACCACCGCTCCTGCGACACCACCAGCAACATCAGCGCGACCGTGCTCAACCGCAGCGCCGACGGCGTCGCGTATGCCATCTGGCAGCTCGCGGTCGGCACCGGCACCCCGACCAACAACTTCTCGGTGTCGGTGAGCCCGACCTCCGGCAGCGTGGCCCGGGGCGCGTCCACCACCGCCACCGTCAGCACCGCCACCACCAGCGGCAGCCCGCAGACGGTGGCGCTCTCCGCGACCGGCGCGCCCAGCGGCGTGACGGTGTCGTTCAGTCCCGCGTCGGTCACCTCCGGCGGCTCCGCCACGATGACCGTCAGCGCCTCGTCGACCGCGACCACCGGCACCTTCACCATCACGGTCACCGGCACCGGGTCGGTCACCCGCACCGCCACCTACAGCCTCACCGTGACCGGCACCGGCGGGTGCGCCGGCGGCCAGGTGATCGGCAACGGTGGCTTCGAGTCCGGCACCACCCCGTGGACCGCCACCTCGGGCGTGATCACCAACTCGGCCAGCCAGCCGGCCCGCACCGGGTCGTACAAGGCGTGGCTCGACGGCTACGGCAGCACCCACACCGACACGCTGTCCCAGTCGGTGACCGTGCCGGCCGGGTGCTCGACGTACACCCTCGCCTTCTACCTGCACATCGACACCGCCGAGACCACCACCGGCACCGCGTACGACAAGCTGACCGTGCAGGTCGGCACCGCCACCCTGGCGACGTACTCCAACCTCAACGCCGCCAGCGGCTACGTGCTGCGCTCGTTCAACGTGGGCGCGTACGCCGGCCAGACCGTCACCCTCAAGTTCACCGGGACCGAGGACTCGTCGCTGCAGACCAGCTTCGTCATCGACGACGTGACCCTGCAGGCGAGCTGACCGACCGGGGGCGGGGCGGGCCGCCGCCCGCCCCGCCCCCCACGGCCCGCGCCCGAACGGCCCGCTGGAGCGTCACGACGATAAATGTCATACCCCCGGCTGAGCATGACGGCATGGCTGCCCCCGCGCTGACCGACCACAGTGGTCGACCCCGTTCCCTGCCGCTGCGCGAGCTGCGCACCCGGCTGACCCAGTTGATCGCCATGGCCGAGCTGACCGACACCGTCACCCTGGTCACCCGCGACGGCGATTCCCGCCCGGTCGCCGCGATCGTCCCCGCCGCCGCGGCTCGCACCGCCGCCCAGGCCCGGGCCGACGGTGAGCGCCTCGCCGCCGTCACCGCCGGTTGGGCCCGCCGGCTGGAGGAGGCGCACCGGCAGGGCGCCCGCCGGCACGCCGCCGAGCTGCGCGCGGTCACCGCCGCCCTCGCCGAGGTCTGGGCCGAGCTGGACCAGCGCGTCCCACCGGGCACCGACCGGGCCCTCGACCGGCTGCGCGCCGTCCACGCCGACCTGCTCCGCGACTGACCGGCTCCGCCGGGCCGGCCGCGGCCCGTCAGGGTGTGACGTGCGGGTTGCCGGCGGTCAGGCGCAGCGTGAAGGCGTCCGCGCCGCGGTGCATCGCGACGTAATTGCACGACTGATGGGTGATCCATAGCCCGAGCCCGCCCGGCGCCGCGCCCCCGGCAGGCAGCAGACCGGCGTACGGGTCGCTCGGCCCGGCGCCGCGGTCGTCGACGCTCACCACGATCCGGTCCTCGCCGGTCCAGAGCCGGAACCGCACCGGTGGCCGCCCGTGTCGCAGCGCGTTGGTCACCACCTCGCTCACCGCCACGGCCAGGTCGTCGACGTCGTCGACCTTCAGCCGGCCGCGACCGGCCTCGTGCACCGCCTCGCGGGCCCGCGCCGGTGTCGGGTCGTGCAGTTCGACGGCCGGAGCGCTCGCCTGCAACGGGTCGGGCGTGATCGGCCGGTTCTCCAGCAGGTACGTCTCCGGCGGGGTGTAGCCCTCGTTCGGCACGTGCCGCCCGTCCGGCATCGCCGTGCGGGGGTGGGTGCGGAGCACGTCCGCCAGCATCGCGGTCGGGGTGGTGCGGGTGTCGTACGCGCACATGCTCCACAGCGGGAAGTCGTCGTACGCGTGGTTGATCGCCGACTCGTAGCGGGCCCACCAGTCCCAGGTCGCGCCGAAGGCCGACGGAGGCAGCTCGCCGATGATGCGGATCTGCCCCGCCCCCGCGGCGACGTGGTCGGCCAGCAGTTGGCGGTACGACCTGATCGCCGCGGTCGGGCGCGCGTACAGGTCGCCGCCGCCGAGGTACGACACCCCGGAGTCCGGGCCGAGCGCCGCGCGCACCAGTGCGGTGTTGCGCTCGCCGAAGGCGACCAGTGTCGGCTCACCTGCGGCGACCCCGTCGGTGAGGAAGGGCACCACGACGGCGAGCAGATCGTCGTCGGAGCCGTAGCAGACTGCCTCGTGGAAGTAGCCGCGATGCTCGGCGGCCGCGCCGGTCCTCATCGTGCCACCACCGCGACCCGGACGCGGGACAGCCCCAGCAGCTCGACCAGCCGGGCGGCGGAGGTCAGCGGGGTGTGCAGGACCACCGTGCCGCCGCGACGGGCGGCGTGTCGGTGCAGGTGGATCAGGTTCCGGTGGTCGATGAAGCGCAGCTCGTCGGCGCGGACCACCAGCTCCCCGGTGGGGTCGTCGACGTTCGCGCGGGTGAGCGCGGTGTCGAAGACGTCGTGGTTGGAAGTGTCCAACTCCCCGGCGAGGATCAGCTCGTCGCGCTCGGCGTACAGGTGGAACAGGGTGGTCCCCGGGTCGGCCGCGGGGTGCAGGCAGGCCAGCTCCTCGATCGCCCGCCCGTCCAGCACCCGCCGGTCGTACCCGCAGACGGCGGACATCGGGCGGACCCGCATGAAGCTGTCGACCAGGTGCTCGTAGCGGGTGAAGGCGGCGCGCTGCTCCGCGGTGACCACGAGCGTCGTCGCGTCGGCGGCCACCCGCAGGCCGGCGTGACCGTCGGCCAGGGCCGCGTCGGTCAACGCGGCGTAGGTGGCGACCTGGGCGGCCGGGTCGACGACATGCCGCTCGCCGTAGGTGTCGCGCACCGACACCACCTCCGCCGCCCCACCGCGCAGCGCCTCGCGCAGGCGCGGGACGCCCTGCCACCGGGCCACGGCGACGTCCCCCGGCTCGGCGGTGACGTAGCGGACCCGTTCGCCGGCGTCGAGGCCGGCGAGGAGGAACCGCTGTGCCCGGTCGTCGAAGACCGTCGTGTCGTCGAAGGTCCAGCAGACGTGTCCGGGCGGCACGGAACGCACTGATTCGCTGGTCAAGCTCTACGCCTCATGTCCGGAGTCTAAGCCGCGGCGGCGGGGTGCGCGCGGCCCGGCCGCCGCGCGCGGGGCCCCACGCCCGGGCGACGGCGTCTACCGTGGCCCGATGCCGATCACCCGACGCCGCGCGCTCACCTGGCTGGGTGCCGCGTTCGGCGCCGCCGCGACCTGCGCCGGCGGAGCTGCCCTCGTCGACGCGGCGGTGCTGCCCGGCAGGTCCGTGCTGAACCAGGCCCTCGGCCGGTGCGCGGCCGACGACCCGGCGCGGGAGCTGCGGGCCACCCCGGGGCCGTCGGTGAGCGGCACCTTCCGCTCGCCGGCGCGCCGCCGGGAGGTCGCCTTCGCGCTGTCCTACCCGCCGGGGTACGCGCCGGGCGCGCGGTTGCCGGTCTGCCTCGCCCTGCACGGGTACGCCAGCGACGCCGCGGCCACGGTGCGCAACGGCGACTATCCCGCGTTCATCGCCGGGGCGGTCCGGGCCGGGGCCGCCCCGTTCGTGCTGGCCGCCGTGGACGGCGGTGACGGGTACTGGCACCCGCACCCGGACGACGACCCGTTGACGATGCTGACCGGGGAGTTCCTGCCCCTGCTGGCCAGCCGTGGGCTGCGGACCGACCGGGTCGCGGTGGCCGGCTGGTCGATGGGCGGCTACGGCGCGCTGCTCTGCGCGCTGACCCGCCCCGAGCTGTTCCGGGCCGTCGTCGCCACCTCCCCGGCGATCTTCCACTCCTACGCCGACGCCCGCGCGGTCAACCCCGGCGCGTACGACTCGGCGGGGGAGTGGGACCGCTACGACGTCCTGGCCCGGGCGCGGGAGTTCGCCGGGCTGCCGCTGCGGGTGGCGATCGGCGCGGCCGACCCGTTCACCCCGGCGGTACGCGCCTGGCGGGACCGGCTGCCCGACCCGAAGGTGGTACGGATCTCCACGGGCTGTCACGACGGCCGGTTCTGGACGTCCGTCGCGCCGGAGCAGGTCCGCGCGATCAGCGTCGCGCTGGCCGGCTGACCGCCCCCGCACCGGCCCCCGCCGGTAGGCCGGGGGCTCAGCCGGGTGTGCTGGCCAGGTCGGCCGGCCGTTCGTCCACCGCCGTCGGCCGGCCCATCCGGCGCCACGGGCCGCCCAGCAGCGGGGTGAGCACGACCAGGACGTAGGCGGTGCCGACCGTGACCAGGGTGGCGGTGGTGCCGAACCGGTCGGCGGCCAGGCCGGCGCCGAGAGCGCCGAGCGGCATGGCGGCCCAGGCGCCGGCGCCGACCACCCCGTACACCCGGGCCCGCATGTGCGCGGGCACCCGCTCCAGCTTGACCGCGCCGATCAGCGGGTTGATCGCACCCGCGGCGAGACCGGAGACCGCGAAGATCGCGACCACCACCGGCAGCGGCGGCGCGGCGGCCAGGGCCCAGAAGGGTGGCCCGCCGGCGACCGCGAAGGTGGTGACGAAGGTGGCGCGGCGGGGCAGCCGGTGGCCGACGGCGCTGAACAGCAGCGAGCCGACCAGCGCGCCGCCCCCCATCGCGCCGACCAGCAGGCCGAACGCGGTGGCCCCGCCGAGCTCGCGGGTCGCCACCACCGGCAGCAGGACGCTGCTCTTCGTCGCGTCGAAGCAGTTGGTGATCAGCACCAGCAGCACCACCGCGCGCAGCAGCGGCTCCCGGACCAGGAACCGCACGCCGGCCGCGAAGTTCCGCCAGTATCCGCCGGACTCCTCCGGCGCCGGCTCGGCCGGGCGCATGGCGCGGGGCACCAGCAGCGCCACCACCAGCGCGGAGACGGCGAAGGTGGCGGCGTCCACGGCCAGCACCGGCAGCGCGCCGACGGCCGCGACCAGCAGCCCGGCCACGGGCGCGCCGAGCAGTCGGGAGCCACGTTCGGTGGCCTCGAACCAGCCGATCGCCCGTTCGATCGGCACCCGGGCGGCGGTCGCCGCCTCGGGCAGCAGCGCGGTCCGGGCGGTCTGCCCCGGCGTGTCGAGCAGCCCACTGGCGAAGACCAGCGCGAGCAGCGCCCAGAATGGCAGGCCGACGGTCGCGTCGAGCAGCGGGATGGCGGCGACCGTCACGCAGGACACCAGGTCGGCCACGACGCTGGCCCGGCGGTAGCCGATCCGGTCGACCACCACGCCGCCGAGGGCGCCGCCGAGCACCACCGGTGCGGCGGCGAACGCCCCGGTCAGGCCGGTCGCCGCCGGTGAGCCGGTCTCGGCCAGCACGTAGAGCGGCAGGGCGATGTAGGTGAGCATGTTGCCGGTGAGCGAGATCGTGTGGCCGACCAGCAGGCCGAGCAGCGGGCCCCAGCGGCGGGGCGCGGCGTTCACTGCGGCCCCCGGTAGGCCTGCCAGATCAGCGTGACGGTGCGGGCGCCGGGCCGGTCGGGGTCGCTGCGGGCCCGCCAGCGGGCACCCAGCTCCGCCAGCTCGGCGCGCAACTCGAGCAGCTCGTCGGGGGTCAGGTGCATGATCTGGTCGCTGCTGGTGGTGCCCCGGACCCAGTCCGGGTCGAGGGTGGCCTCGCTGTCGAGGTAGGCCTGGAACCGTTCCACGTAGCGCTGGAAGGCGGCCCGGCGCAGCAGGTCGGAGGCGAGCTTGCGCTCCGGGTCGTGCAGCACCTCGACCGGTTCCCAGTTGGTGCGGTCGTGCGCCGCCCGCCACCACCGTTCCCGGCGGTTGCGGGCGTGCTCGGGGGCCTCCCGGATGAAGCCGTGCTCGGCGAGCTTGCCGAGGTGGTAGCTGACCGACCCGACCGCCTCGTCCACCAGCTCGCTGAGCATGCCGACGCTCTGCGGGCCGCGCACCCGCAGCTCGCCGAGGAGCCGCAGGCGGGTGGGGTGGGCGAGCGCGCGCATGGCGCGCGGGTCGGTCAGGTGCAGGGTCGACTCGTCCTCGGACATGGGGACAGGCTAGACGTACAAGATGTGATGTACAAGAAGTCTTGTTGAACGTCGCCGCGGTGGACGGCGCGGGTGGTTCAGGCGGGGCGACGGCCCTTGAGACGGCGGCCCAGCTCGCGGGCGATCTCCCGGTTGGCGTCGCGTTCGGCGAGCGCCTGCCGCTTGTCGTACGACTTGCGGCCGCGGGCCAGGCCCAGCTCGACCTTGGCCCAGCCGTTGCTGAAGTACATCGACAGCGGCACCAGCGTCACGCCCCCGTCGCGCAGCTTCTCCAGGATCCGGGCAATCTCCACCCGGTGCAGCAGCAGCTTCCGGGTCCGGCGGGGCTGGTGGTTGGTCCAGGTGCCGAAGCCGTACTCGGCGATGTGCAGGCCGTAGAGCATGATCTCGCCGTCGCGTTCCTGAGCGAAGGCGTCGACCAGGGACACCCGCCCCTCCCGCAGCGACTTCACCTCGGTGCCGGCCAGCACGATCCCCGCCTCGTACGTCTTCAGGACGGTGTAGTCGTGCCGGGCCTTCTTGTTGGAGGCGATGAGCTTGCGCTCCGTGTCCCTGGACACGACGACCTCCTGCGGGTGGGCTGCGGACCGGTGCAGAATACCCGCCGGCGCCGCTCGGGTCGGCGGGGCGCGACGAGGACGGGCGGCAGGTCCAGCCGGACCCTGCCGCCACCCGCCCGCCGGTAGGGTCGGCGGTCGTGACCGAACCGGACTTCCTCACCGCCACCCGCACCTCGTACGACACGATGGCCGCCGACTACACCGAGTTCATCCGCGGCGAGCTGGCCGCCCTGCCGCTCGACCGGGCCATGCTGGCGGCCTTCGCCGAGCTGGTGCTGGCCGACGGGGGCGGGCCGGTGCTGGAGGTGGGCTGCGGCCCCGGACGGATCACCCGGCACCTGCACGACCTCGGCCTCGACGCCGCCGGCCTGGACCTGTCGCCGGGCATGATCGCGCAGGCCCGGCGGGCGTACCCGGACCTGCGCTTCACCGAGGGGTCCATGCTGGAGCTCGACCTGGCCGACGGCGCGCTCGCCGGCCTGGTCGCCTGGTACTCGGTCATCCACCTGCCCGACGACCGGCTGCCGGCCGCCTTCGCCGAGTTCCACCGGGTCCTCGCTCCCGGTGGGCACCTGCTGCTGGCCTTCCAGGTCGGCGACGAGCCGATGCACCGCACCGACATGTGGGGGCGCCCGGTCTCCCTCACCTTCCACCGCCGCCGGCCCGAGGAGGTGGCGCGGCTGTTGCACGCTGCCGGGCTGGACGTGCACGCCCGGCTGTGGCGCGAGCCGCGGGAGGTGGACGGGCGGCGGGAATCCACGCCGCAGGCGTGCCTGCTGGCCCGCCGCCCCAGTGACGACCGGCGGTGACCGGAGGGCCACGACGGCTCGTATCCTTCTCCCGCGGATTCCGACCGGGGACCCGTGACGAGGAGATGAGGAGGTTGGTGTGAGCAGCCGGACCGAGACGTTGGAGTTCCAGGCCGAGACGCGTCAACTGCTGCAGTTGATGGTGCACTCGATCTACTCGCACAAGGACGTATTCCTGCGGGAGCTGGTCTCCAACGCCTCCGACGCGCTGGACAAGGTGCGGCTGGAGTCGCTGGTCGACGGCGACCTCGACGTCGACACCGCCGACCTGCACATCGAGATCGAGACCGACCCGGCGGCCCGCACCCTCACCGTGCGCGACAACGGCATCGGCATGTCCCGCGAGGACGTCGTCTCCCTGATCGGCACCATCGCCCGCTCCGGCACGGCCGAGCTGCTGCGCAAGCTGAAGGAGTCCCGGGAGGCGGCCGCCCAGGACCTGATCGGCCAGTTCGGCGTCGGCTTCTACTCGACGTTCATGGTGGCCGACACCGTCACCCTGCTGACCCGCCGGGCCGGCCAGACCGAGGGCACCCGCTGGGAGTCCACCGGCGAGGGCACCTACGTCGTGGAGACGGTCGACGACGCCCCGCAGGGCACCTCGGTCACCGTGCACCTGAAGCCGGCCGACAGCGAGGACAACCTGGCCGACTACACCGACCACGGCAAGATCCGCGAGATCGTCAAGCGGTACTCCGACTTCATCGCCTGGCCGATCCGGCTCGTCACGCCGGACGCCGAGCCGGTCACCCTCAACTCGATGAAGGCGCTCTGGGCCCGGCCGCGCGACGAGGTCGCCGAGGAGGAGTACCGCGACTTCTACCGGCACGTCAGCCACGACTGGGCCGACCCGCTGGAGACCATCCACATGCGGGGTGAGGGCGTCTTCGAGTACGAGGCGCTGCTCTTCATCCCCACGCACGCCCCGTTCGACCTGTTCATGGCCGACGGCCGGCGCGGGGTGCAGCTGTACGTCAAGCGGGTGTTCGTGATGGACGACTGCGCCGCGCTCATGCCCAACTACCTGCGCTTCGTCAAGGGCGTGGTGGACGCGCACGACCTGTCGCTGAACATCTCCCGGGAGATCCTCCAGCAGGACCGGCAGATCCAGATCGTGCGTCGCCGGCTGGTCCGCAAGGTGCTCGCCACCGTCAAGGAGATGCGCACCGAGCACGCCGACCGGTACCGGACCTTCTGGTCGGAGTTCGGCCGGGTGGTCAAGGAGGGGCTGCTGGAGGACCCGGACAACCAGCAGGCGATCCTCGACATCGTCTCGGTTGCCTCCACCCACGACGCCGCCGAGCCCACCACGCTGCGCGAGTACGTCGAGCGGATGAAGGACGGCCAGGAGGAGATCTACTACGCCACCGGCGAGACCCGGGCCATGCTGGAGAACTCGCCGCACATGGAGGCCTTCCGCGCCAAGGGCTACGAGGTGCTGCTGCTCACCGACCCGGTCGACGAGGTGTGGGTGGAGCGGGTCGCGCAGTTCGACGGCCGGCCGCTGCGCTCGATCGCCAAGGGCCAGGTGGACCTGGACACCGAGCAGGAACGGGAGGAGGCGGAAGCGGAACGGGAGCGGCAGACCAAGGAGTACGCCGCCCTGCTCGCCTTCCTCGGCGGTGCGCTGGCCGACAGCGTCAAGGAGGTGCGCCTCTCCTCCCGCCTGACCACCTCGCCGGCCTGCATCGTCGGCGACGCGCACGACATCACGCCCACGCTGGAGAAGATGTACCGCGCGATGGGGCAGGAGGTGCCGAAGGTCAAGCGCATCCTCGAACTCAACCCGACCCACCCGCTGGTCACCGGCCTGCGCGCGGCGCACGAGCGCGGCGGCGACTCCGGTGCCCTCACCGAGACCGCCGAGCTGCTGTACGGCATGGCGCTGCTCGCCGAGGGCGGCGACCTGGCCGACCCGGCCCGGTTCGCCCGGGTCCTCGCCGACCGGCTGGCCCGCACCCTCTGACGCGACGACGGCCCCGGCCCGGTGGGGGAGCACCGGGCCGGGGGCGCCTGCTCAGGAACCGACCCGCACGCCCATCGCCGCCCAGGTGGCCGGGCCGACCACCCCGTCCACGGTGAGCCCCCGCATGCCCTGGTACCAGCGGACGCCGGCCTCGGTCTTCGCGTCGAAGGCGCCGCTCGCCGGGCCGCACCGCTTCGCGCCGACGAACCGCTGGACGAAGGCCACGTCCCCGCCCGTGCTGCCGCGCCGCAGCGTCCGCGAGCCCGGTCTGCCCCCGGACACCGGCGACGCCGGCCGGCCGCTGGGCACCGACGGGGCCGGCGTGACGGCCGCGCGCAGGGCCGCCACGGTACGCGGGCCGACCACCCCGTCGGGGGTGAGCTTTCGGGCGGTCTGGAACGACCGTACCCAGGCGGCCACGGCCGGCCCGAACACCCCGTCGGCCGTCAGTCGGGCCCCGAGGCGGTTGGCGACGGCCTGCAACTCCCGGACGTCGCCGCCCCGGGAGCCGGCGCGCAGCAGCCGGTCGCCCAGCCGGGCCGTCGTGGCGGTGGCGATGCCCCACGGGTGGCGGCTGTCCTCCAGGCTCCGCTGGTGGCTGACGCTGACGTGCAGGTGCTTGTCGTGCGGGTTCGGCCCGGTGTACCGGGCCGGCCGGAAGCTGCGGGTACGGCTCCAGATCTTCCGGTCGTAGATGACGTACTGGGTGGACGGATGGTTGACGGCCTGCCGGACGACCAGCAGCGGGTCGATCCCGTCGACGTCCACGTCCACCGCGTTCACCGACTGATCGTCATTGTCCGGATTATGGTCCGAGCGGCGCGCCTGGTGACTGGCATCGCCCAACCAGCCGTCGGACTTGCGGTCCCGCTGCGGCCAGCGGGTGTCTATCTCCTCGCGCAGCACCCGCAGCGCGGGCGCCAGGTGCACGCCCATCTCACTCCTCCTCTTCCAGCGCGGCGGCCAGGTCGAAGTCGACCTCGTCGCCGGCCAGGCTCTCCGGGTCGTCGTCCTCGTCGAGGGTGGCGACGAGGTAGTCGGTGTCGATGCTGACGGTGTCCATGAAGGTCCTTCCTCTCGCGGATGGCCGGCCGCCGCGAACCGGGGCGGACCGTGACGGCCAGGGCGCCGGCGACCGGCATCCGGCGGTCGGCGGGTCCGAAGCGTCGACGCCGCGGCGCGCTCTGCTCCCTACCGTCCGAGTCGGCGGCCGGGCTGCCCAGACATGAGTCGCCAATCAGCGGCAACGCTGACCGTCCGGCGGCGCGGAACGCTGATCGAGGCCGCCTGACCAGCGAAAACGGGGAGGCGACGCACCTGATCCGCCGCTCGGGGCGAGGCTTTCGGCCCAGTCGTGACAGATTCCCGACCGGCCCTTGTAGAGCACCGCCGACCGGCCCGCAACTCGAAGGACGGCGCCGTCGCTCAGCCGGGTGAAGAACTTCACAAGAAGTGGGCAATCGCCCCAAACAGTTCGTAACGTCGTTCGTGTCCGCGATCGCGGACACCACGGCCGGTAACGCCTAATCCATGCCGCCGGCCGGTGGGACCTTTTCAGCGGGCATGGAGCGGGGGACCCACACGTTCCTCGGTGCACGTCACCTCGGGGTGAAGCCGCCCATGGGCGGCCGGGCTCCTCGGCCCGAACCCGACAGCTCACCTCGTCGGCGTGGAGGAATCCAGATGGCAACTGAATACACCGCCCGTCATCGACGGGTCAGCTCGCGCCGCATCGCCGTCGGCACGCTCGCCGTCGGTGCGGTCACCGGGGTCGCCGCCGTCCTGGCGCCGGCGTCGCCGGCGAGCGCCGCCAGCGTCAACTGGGACGCGATCGCCCAGTGCGAGTCCGGCGGCAACTGGCACATCAACACCGGCAACGGCTACTACGGCGGCCTGCAGTTCTCGCAGGGCACCTGGTCCGGCTACGGCGGCAAGAAGTACGCCTCCCGCGCCGACCTGGCCAGCCGTGGCGAGCAGATCGCGATCGCCGAGAAGGTGCTCGACGGTCAGGGCATCGGGGCCTGGCCGACCTGCGGTCGGAAGGGCGGCTCCACCAAGAGCTACTCCACCCCCTCCGAGAAGTCGGAGAAGTCGCAGAAGTCGCAGCGGCGCTCCGGCTCGTCGAAGGCCACCTCCACCGAGCGGTCCTCGCGGGAGCAGCACAGCACCCGCAGCCAGCGGCGCAGCGCGCCGGCCGGGACCGGCGACGTGTACGTGGTGCGGCTGGGTGACACCCTGTCGCAGATCGCCGACGCCCTGGACCTGGCCGGTGGCTGGCAGGCGCTGTACGAGCGCAACAAGCGCGTGGTCGGCGCCGACCCGGGGCTGATCTTCCCCGGTCAGAAGCTCAGCCTCTGACCCAGCACCCAGGCACCCTGACGACGCCCGGCCGGACGACCGGCCGGGCGTCGCCGCGTCCGCGGCATGGTCGGCGCGGGTTCGGGCCGCCGGCGACGGGGTACCGGGCGCACGTGGACCGGCCCGCCGGCGCGTCCGCGTCGCCGGTCGTCGGGGCCGCGGCGGGGGCGCGGGGATAGGGTTGGTCCTGGTGTGCCGGGAAGTCTGGTCGGCGATGGACGACGCGACCCTTGCCGACGAGGAGATCCCGTGACCGACGCCGCCCGGCGCCGTACCAGCCTGTTCGCCCGCCGCTCCTGGGGCGAGACCAGCCGCATCTCCGCCATCCTGCGCAAGGAGACCGTGGGCGGGGCGCTCCTGCTCGTCGGGGCGCTGCTCGCGCTGCTCTGGTCGAACTCACCCTGGGCGGACGGCTACCGGGCGCTGCGCGACCTCACCGTCGGCCCGGCGTCGCTGCACCTCGATCTCACCCTCGCCACCTGGGCCGCCGACGGGCTGCTGGCGGTCTTCTTCTTCGTCGCCGGGCTGGAACTCAAGCGCGAGTTCGTCGCCGGCGACCTGCGCGATCCGCGCCGGGCCGCGGTGCCGGTGGCGGCGGCGGTCGGCGGGGTGGCCGTACCCGCGGTGCTGTTCGTCCTCATCGCCGGGGTCGACGGCGCCCGGGGGTGGGCGATCCCCACGGCCACCGACATCGCGTTCGCCCTGGCGGTGCTCGCGGTGGTGGGACGGCTGCTGCCGTCGGCGCTGCGTACCTTCCTGCTCACCCTGGCGGTCGTCGACGACCTGCTCGCCATCGTCATCATCGCCGTCTTCTACACCTCCAGCCTCGCCGTGCCGCCGCTGCTGGCCGCGCTGGTGCCGCTCGCGCTTTTCGCCGTGCTGGTGCAGCGCCGGGTCCGGTCCTGGTGGCTGCTGCTGCCGCTGGCCGCCGTGACCTGGACGCTGGTGCACGCCTCGGGGGTGCACGCCACGGTGGCGGGGGTGCTGCTCGCCTTCACCGTCCCGGTGCTGCGCAGCGAGGCCGCTGGCGGGCCGAACGCCGGGCCGGGCCTGGCCGAGCACTTCGAGCACCGGTTCCGGCCGATCTCCGCCGGGGTGGCGGTGCCAATCTTCGCGTTCCTCTCCGCCGGCGTCACGGTCGGCGGCCTGGCCGGGCTGGCCACCGCGCTGACCGACCGGGTCGCGGCCGGCATCGTGGTCGGCCTGGTGGTCGGCAAGCCGGTGGGCATCCTGGCCGCCACCTGGCTGGTGTCCCGGTTCACCCGGGCCCACCTCGACGAGGGGCTGAACTGGCTCGACGTGCTCGGCCTGGCGCTGCTCGGCGGGATCGGGTTCACCGTCTCGCTGCTGATCGGCGAGCTGGCCTTCGGCCTGGGCAGCGCGCGTGACGACCACGTCAAGGTCGCGGTGCTCACCGGCTCGCTGCTCTCCGCGCTGCTGGCGACGGTGATCCTGCGCGCCCGCACCCGGGTCTACCGGCGGGTGCACGAGATCGAGACCCTCGACGAGGACCACGACGGCGTCCCGGACGTCTTCGAGCCGAAGGCGGACCGCTAGCCGTCCGGCTGCGCTGGCCCGGCCGGGTACGCCCGGGTCTCGCTGGCCTTGACTGCCGCCCACACCCGCTGCCCGGGCTCCAGCCGCAGCTGGGCGGCGGCGGCCGGGGTGACGTCGGCGGCGGCCGGGACCGGGCCGGCGAGCTGCACCCGCAGGTTGTCCCCGTGCCGCTGCACCCCGGCGACGGTGGCCGGCCAGGTGTTGCGGGGGCTGCCGTCGGGCTGCCGCGGGTGCAGGGCCACGGCGGCGGGTCGGAAGACCACGAAGGCGTCGCCGTCCAGCCGGTCGGCGGTGGCCAGGGCGAAGCCGTCGCCGAGGCGGACCCGGTGACCGTCGGCGTGGCCCCGGTAGAGGTTCAGCCCGACGAGGCGGGCGACGTAGTCGGTGCGCGGCCGCGCGGTGACGGTGGCGGCGTCCCCCTCCTGCACGACCCGGCCGTCCTCGACGATGACCAGCCGGTGGGCGAGGGCGAGCGCGTCCAGCGGGTCGTGGGTGACCAGCAGCGTCGCGCCGTCGTGGTCGGCCAGGTGCCGGTGCAGGTGGGCCCGGGTGTCCAGGCGGGTCCGGGCGTCCAGCGCCGCCAGCGGCTCGTCGAGCAGGAGCAACCGCGGGCGTACGGCGAGCGCGCGGGCCAGGGCTACCCGCTGGGCCTGCCCGCCGGAGAGCTGCCGCGGCCGGCTCCGGGCGTGCCCGGACAGCCCGACCCGGTCCAGCCAGCCGGCCGCCTGCTCGCGGGCGGCCCGCCGGTCGAGGCCCTGCCGGCGGGGGCCGAACGCGACGTTGTCCAGCGCGCTCAGGTGCGGGAAGAGCAGGTAGTCCTGGAACACCACGCCGACCCGGCGCCGCTCCGGCGGGATCCAGCTGGCCCGGTCGGGCCGGTCCAGGTCGACGCCGTCGAGCAGGACGTGGCCGGCGGTGAGCGGCTGGAGCCCGGCGAGGGCGCGCAGGGCGGTGGTCTTGCCGGCGCCGTTCGGGCCGAGCAGCGCGACCACCTCGCCGGCGCCGACGGTCAGCCGGACGTCGAGTCGGAAGGCGCCCCGGTCGACGACCAGGTGGCCGTCCAGCAGCGGAGCGCTCACGGGCTGGTGATCCAGCGGTCGCGCAGGCCGGCGAGGATCGCCACCGAGACGGTGAGCAGGATCAGGCTGAGCACGATCGCCGCGTCCAGATCGGTCTCCAGGGCCAGGTAGACGGCGAGCGGCATGGTCTGGGTGCGGCCCGGATAGTTGCCGGCGAAGGTGATGGTCGCCCCGAACTCGCCCAGCGCCCGGGCCCAGCAGAGCACCGCGCCGGCGGCGACCCCGGGAGCGATCAGCGGCAGGGTCACGTGGGTGAAGGTGGTCCACCGGCCCGCACCGAGGGTGGCGGCCGCCTCCTCGTATCGGCTGTCCGCGCCGCGCAGCGCGCCCTCGACGGCGATGATCAGGAACGGCATCGCCACGAACGCCTCGGCGAGCACCACGCCGGTGGTGGTGAACGGCAGGGTGAGGCCGAAGGCGCCGTCCAGCCACCGCCCGAGCAGCCCATTGCGGCCGAACACCAGCAGCAACGCCACGCCGCCGACCACCGGAGGCAGCACCAGCGGCACGGTGACCAGGGCCCGCACCACCCGGCGGCCGGGGAACTCCACCCGCGCCAGCAGCCAGGCCAGGGGTACGCCGCAGGCCAGGCAGAGCAGCGTGGCCAGGGTGGCGCACTGCACCGACAGCCGTAGCGCGGTGAGCACGCCCGGCGCGGTCAGCCGCTGCGGCAGCGTCGCCCACGGGGTACGCGCCAGCAGCCCGGCCAGCGGCAGCACCAGGAAGAGCAGCCCCAGCCCGGCCGGTACGAGCAGCGCGACCGGCACCCGCCGGCCGGGCCGCCGCCGGGCACGCGGCGCCGGGGCGTCCGGTAGGGCGGTCACGACCCCGTGGGCGGCTGGAAGCCGGCGCTGGTGAGCACGGCCCGGCCCTGGTCGGAGCGGATGTGGTCGACGAAGGCGCGGCCGGCGGTCGGGTTCGGCGCGTGCTTCAGCATCACCACCGGGTAGTCGTTGATGGCGCCGGCGGACTCGGGGAACTCGACGCCGTCGACCTTCGCGGCGGCGGACCTGACGTCGGTGCGGTAGACCAGCGCGGCGTCGACCTCGCCGAGGGTCACCTTGGACAGGGCGCCCTTGACGTCCTGCTCCCGCGTCACCGGGGTCAGCTTCACGCCCGCCGCGCCGAGCACCCTGGTGGCGGCCGCGCCGCAGGGCACCTGCTCGGCGCAGAGCGCCACCTTGGCGCCCGGCCTGGTCAGGTCGGCCAACCCGGCGACCCCGGCGGGGTTGCCCTTCGGCACGGCGATGACGAGCTGGTTGCGGGCGAAGACGGTGGGGGAGCCGACGGTGGCGCCCGCGTCGGTGACGGTGGCCATGTTCTTCGGGGCGGCCGAGGCGAACACGTCCGCCGGGGCGCCCTGGGTGATCTGGGTGGCCAGGGCCGAGCTGCCGGCGAAGTTGAAGATGACCCGCACGCCCGGGTGCGCGTCCTCGAACTGGCGGCCCAGCGTGGTGAAGGACTCGGTCAGCGACGCGGCGGCGAAGACGGTCACCGTGCCGGTGACCCCGCTCGTGTCGCCGTCGTCGGCGTCGCCGCAGCCGGCGAGGCCGAGGGCGGCCACCATCGGCAGGACGGCCAGCACGGCCCGGATCCTCGTCACCAGCTGTTCCTCCCGCGCAGCGGCGCGGCCCGCTCGACCACGACCGTGGTGGACTTGATCACGGCGACCGCGACCGAGCCGACCGTCAGGCCCAGCTCGTCGACCGCCTCCCGGCTCATCAGCGAGACCACCCGGAACGGGCCGGCCTGGATGTCGACCTGCGCCATCACCGTGTCCCGGACGACGGCGGTGACGATCCCGCGCAGCCGGTTGCGGGCCGAGGAGAACTCGGCGCGCCCGTCCGGCTCGGCGGCCTGGGCCCGGACGAAGCCGGCCAGCTCGACGCCGTCGACCAGCCGGTGGCCGTGCTCGTCCCGGGTCGCCGGCAGGCGTCCGGCGTCCACCCAGCGCCGCACGGTGTCGGTGCTGACGCCCAACAGCTCGGCGGCCTCGCTGATCCGGAACACGGTCACCGGGTCACCCTAGCGGCTCGCGTCTGCGTGGCGGAAGCGGCGATCTGCCTCGCGTACCCGAGGGTGATGGCGGGTGGACGGCCGCAGCTGCGGGTGCGGCCGTGTGCCCGACGGGCGCCGGCGCGAACGACGGCGGTCGGCCGCCGCGGGACGCGACGACCGACCGCCGGTGGTACGGGTCGGATCAGCTCAGGGTGAGCGCGGTGTCGTCCACCACGAAGGACGTCTGCAGCGAGCTGTCCTCCACCCCGCTGAACGAGATGGTCGCGGTGGTGCCGGCGAGCGAGGAGACGTCGAAGGTCTTCTGCACGTAGCCGGCGGCGGCGTTGACGTTGGAGTACGTCGCCAGGGTGGTGCTGCCGGCCTTGACGGTCAGCTTGTCGTACGCGGTGGTGCCCGACTCGGCGGTGTCGATGTGCAGCCAGAAGCTGAGTGTGGCGCGGCACCCGGCCGGGATGCTCACCGACTGCGACAGGGTGTCGGTGTGGGTGGAGCCGTACCCGTCCAGCCAGGCCTTGTAGGAACCGCCGTGCGCGGCCTGGCTGGTCGAGTTGGTGATCACGCCCGAGGAGGCGGTCCAGCTGACGGCGCCGGACTCGAAGCCGGGGTTGGCCAGCTTCTGGCCGGAGCAGCTGCCCGACGGCGGGGTGGTCGTGGTGGTCGGGGTCGGCGTCGGGCTGGTGCTGCACGTCGGGTCGGCGGTCTGCGCCGGGACGCTGACGGCGTTCCAGGCGGCCTTGACCGTGTCGAACTCGGCGCAGCTGCCCGGGTAGAGATTCTTGGCGGCCTGGAGCGTCCAGGTGCGGTACTTCAGGTACGACGAGGACGACGTCTTCAGCAGCATCGCGTTGTACATGATCTTGATGGCCTTCTGGATGCCGAGGCCGGTCACGGTGCTGCCGTTGCAGGTCGGGCTGGTCGGCTGGCCGTTGGTCGGGTTGCTGCCCATGGCCAGCAGGTAGAACCAGTGGTTGCCGGGGCCGGCCGCGGCGTGCACCTCCTGGCTCGGGATGCTGCTGGAGTAGCAGTTGGCGTCACCCACCGCCGACGGGTTGTACATGTTGCGGATCGGGCCGTTACCGACCAGGTTGATCTTCTCGCCGACCAGGAAGTCCGGGGCGTCGTAGGTGGACGGCTCGTTGGCGAACCACTCGGTGGCGGCGCCGAAGGTGTCCGCGACGAACTCCTGGGTGTTGCCGCCGGAGATGCCGCCCGGCGTCTTGTCGTCGATGCCGTGGCCGATCTCGTGGGCGACCACGTCGATCGAGCTGATCCACTGACCGGCGGTGTTCTTGCCGATCTGGACCTGGGTCCCGTCGTAGTAGGCGTTCTGGTCGTTGAGGCCGACCCGGATCGGCCAGGCGCCGCCGGTGCCGTTGGCGCCGTTGCGGCCCAGCCACTGGGAGAGCATCTTGTGCTGGGTCTGCGCGGCGAAGAGCGCGTCGACGCAGCCGGTCTCCCTGCTCGTGCCGCTGCCGTTGCCCCACGCGTCGTCCGAGCCGGAGAACGTGGTGTTGGTGGCCGCGTCCTGGCAGCTCTGGTTGGTGACGTTCGGGTCCTTCAGCGAGTACGTGCTCCCGGACAGGGTGGTGTTGAGCGCCAGCGGGCTCGGCCCGTTGTAGTAACCGGTGCCGGTGCCGTCCATGACCCGTTCCCGGGTCCGTAGCACCTTTCCGGTGGCGGCGTCCACGTCCACGGTCAGCCGGCTCGGGCCCTCGGCCGAGGTGCCGGTGAGGGTGGTCTGCCAGGCCAGCGTGGGCGTCTCGGCGAGGTTGTAGACGACGAGGGTGGTGCCCTCGACCCCGGCGACCGTGCGCAGCTGGGCGCGGGCCGTCTTCTCCGCCCTCGCGGCGGTGAGCTTCGGCGTCGTGGCGATCTCGCCGAGCGGCCGCTGCTGGGCCACCGAGGCGTAGGTGACCTGGCCGGCGGAGTTCGTGGCCAGGACGAAGTCGCCGCCCTCCACCGGCAGGCCCTTGTAGGTGCGCTCGTACGGCACGTACTGGGTGCCGTCGGAGGAGATGACCGGCTTCTGGACGAACCCGTCGTTGGCGCCGGCGTGCAGGTACTGCGGCCGGCTGGCCACCAGCGAACCGGCCGCGCTGGCGGCGAGCGCGCGGGCCTCGGCGGGTGCCGGGGCCGGGCTCGGGGGTGCGGCCTGGACGGCCGCCGCGGTTCCCGCGGCGAGCAGGCCGGCCGCTGCCGCGCCGGAGAGCGCGACGAGGCGAGGTGAGATCTTCAAAGGGGCGCTCCTGTTCTGGGTCGGCGCGTCCGGTGCCCGGTGGGGTGGCGCGCCGGTCGAGCGAAAGCAGGTGCGACGGCCGGTCTCCGGAGCTGCCGGCGTGCCCGGAGTGACGACCGGCCGTCGCGCGTCGCCGGGGGTTGGCGACGTGCTGGAGGCACGATCACACGCGCAAGCATTGATATCAATGGGTTGACTCAGGCAACCGATGGTGGTGGGGCTCATCCGGTTGTTTCGGCCAGGTGAACAGGGATCGATCCGTCGCGGTCTGAACAGGTGATCTCTGCCGGGGCCTCGGGACGACCGCTGCCCGGCTCGCGCGTTTTGCCGCTAGGTGCACGATGCGGGCACAGGTGCAGAGCGGCGGCAATCCGTCATGTTCGCCCTGTCCGTCATGGTGGCGGAGATCACCAGAGCAGCGCCTGACCTGGCCCGACCATCGCCCCGCAGGGGCACAATGGTGGCCATGCGGCAGGGGTTCGCTCACCAGGCGGTTCTCGACATGGCGCCGGACGCCGATCCGGGCGCGCCCGGGGCGGCCATCACCACGGTCCTGTGCGGCCACTGGGAACACGAGCCGCCCTGTCCGGTGGCGTCCCACCACACCCGCGTCGAGCGGTCCGGTGACGAGGTACGCCTGCACATCCTCTTCGCCACCGAACCGCAGCTGGAGGAGCGGGTGCGGCAGGACATCGACCGCGCCCTGGCGCGCGGCGAGCTGCGTGGTCCCGACGGTACGACGACCCGGTGGCGGCTGCGGCTGAGCGGACCGAGCGAGCCGTCGCCCCGGGAGGCGGAACACCTCGAGCGGCTGACCCGCGGCTAGGCCCTGGTACTCCAACGTCGCTTGATCGTGAGAGTCATGAGCTGGTTGCGACGATCCCGCCCTGCCTATGCGGTCGACGGTGTCGAGCCGCAGCGCAGCAGCGGCGGCTGGGACATCTTCGACGGCGACGCTCTGGCCGGGCTGCCCGCAGTTGCCGGGGCCGCCGCGCGCCTGCCGCAGGACCCCGCGCTGGAGGATCTGCCGGACTATCTGTCGGTCGCCACGAAAGATCCAGGAGACACTCCCTAGACCCGTCCGCCGTCCGCCGTCCGCCGCCCGGTGTCCCGGGGCCGTGGGCGCGGCTGACCTACCATGCGGGCGTGGCGAACTTCGATGCGTCGGCGGCGGTCACGATGGTCTGGCAGCGGCAGAGCGTCTGGTCGCAGGCCGCGGTGGCCGAGAAACGGCGCGTCGTGCGCGCGCGGCGCACGGTGGCCGGCCTCACCATCGGCGCCGCCGTCGCCGGCTCCCTCGCCACCCAGCTCGGCGAGCCGCACCGGACGGCCGGCCGCGCGCTGGCCATCCTCGCCGCCGCCGCGCTGCTGCTGGTGCCGGTGGCGGCGAGGTGGACCTCGCGGGACACGGTGCACGCGTGGACCCGGCTGCGGTCGGTCTCCGAGGCGTTGAAGGCCGACGTCCACCGCTACCTGGCCGGGGTGGCGCCGTTCGCTGGCGCCGATCGCGACCGGGTGCTGCTGCGGCGCGCCGACACCCTGCTCGACGACTCGGGTGACCTGGTCGGGCGGACCGTCGGCCTCGCGCCGGTCGCCCGGCCGCTGCCCGACGTCCAGGACGTGCCGAGCTATCTCACCGCCCGGGTGCGGGGGCAGGTGACCGGCTACTACGCGCCGATGGCGCGGCGGATGGCCCGGCTGGCCGCGCGCGTCCGGTGGGCCGCGACGGCGGTGACCGTGGCCAGCGCCCTGCTCGCCGCGACCGTCGGGGTGCTCGGCGACGGGCTGGGCCTGACCGCGTGGCTCGGGGTCGCGGCGACCGTGACGACCGCCCTGGTCGGCTACGAGGCCGCGCAGCAGTACGAGGCCCAGCAGATCGAGTTCGCCCGGACGGCCGACCAGCTGACCCGGCTGTGCGCGACCCGCGAGACCGGGCACGGCTGGACCGACGACGACGCGTTCGTCGCCGAGGCCGAGCGGATCATCTCGCTCTCCAACGAGGGCTGGATGGCGAAGATGATCGAAGAAGATGGCGCAGCGCAGCAGTGACATCACAGCGAGTGCAATATATTATCTTCGATGGTGCGTCGACTGTGGATGTCGACCGGCCATCAACCGCATATGGGGGAACCGACGTGGATCGCATCGCAGTCCGTCCCGACCCGACCCCGAGCCCGCCGCCACTGGACGACCTGCGGCACACGCCGCTCGGTCAGATCTCCCTCTCCCGAGCGCGTGCCGTCGCCCGTGTCCACGACCGCAGGGTCGACCGCCCGACCGGCGTCGATGTCGCAGGCTTCGGCTCTTCGATCTGACGCTGGCGGGCCGGGCAGGAAGCCGCCCGGGCGGGTCAGCCCGCTGAGTCAGTACGTGCTCAAGCTGACCAGCCGCTGCGACCTCGCCTGCGACCACTGCTACGTCTACCAGCATCCCGACCAGTCCTGGCGCCACCAGCCCCATGTGATGGCGGCGTCCACACTGGACCAGGCGGCGCGCCGGATCGCCGAACACGCCGCCGCGCACGGGCTCGACACCGTCCGCGTCGTGCTGCACGGCGGCGAGCCGCTGCTGGCCGGCGCGGACGGACTGGCCGCCGCCGCCGCCGAGCTGCGCCGCCGGATCGACCCGGTGGCGCGGCTCGACCTGCGGATGCAGTCCAACGGCGTGCTGCTCACGCCGCGCATCTGCGACGTGCTGGTCGCGTACGACGTGAAGGTCGGTATCTCGCTCGACGGCGACCTGGCGGCCAACGACCTGCACCGCCGCTACGCCAGCGGCCAGAGCAGCCACGCCGCCGTGCTGCGCGGCCTGGCGCTGCTGCGCCACCCCGAATACCGGCCCAGCTACGCCGGCATCCTGTGCACCATCGACCTGGCCAACGACCCGGTCACGGTCTACGAGGCGCTGCTGGCGCAGGAGCCGCCGCAGATCGACTTCCTGCTCCCGCACGCCAACTGGGAGCGCCCGCCGGTGCGCCCCGAGGGGGTGCCCACCCCGTACGCCGACTGGCTGCTGGCGATCCACCGGCGGTGGCTGGCCGACGGGCGGCCGGTGCCGATCCGGCTGCTGGAATCCCTGCTCTCCACCGCGTCCGGCGGGGCCACCCGCACCGAGGCGGTCGGGCTGGGCTTCGCCGACCTGGTCGTCATCGAGACGGACGGGACCTTCGAGCAGGTCGACTCCCTCAAGTCGGCCTACGACGGCGCCCCGGCCACCGGGCTGGACATCTTCCGCCACCGGGTCGACGACGCCGCCGCCCACCCCATGATCGCCATCCGGCAGACCGGCCTCGCCGGCCTCTGCGCCACCTGCCGGGAGTGCGAGGTAGTGCGGCAGTGCGGCGGCGGGCTCTTCGCCCACCGCTACCGTCCCGACACCGGCTTCGACAACCCCTCGGCCTACTGCGCAGACCTCAAGGAACTGATCCACGCGATGACGCCCGCCGACGTACCCACCCAGCGGCAGCCCACCGACGCGCTGAGCCCGACGGTGCTCGACGACCTCGGCACCGGCTACGGCACCGTGGAGTCGGCCCGCCACCTCGCGTCGGTCCACCTCGGGCTGGTCCGCGCGCTGCTGGTCGACCTCAGCCCCCGCGCGGCGCACGACGAGCGGGCCGCGGCCGGCTGGCAGCTGCTGGTCGACCTCGACCTCACCGCCCCCGAGGCCGTCCGCGCCGTGCTGGAGCACCCGTTCGTCCGCCGCTGGGCGCAGCGGTGCCGCGACGACGAGACCGCGGACCTGGCGTACCTGGCCTGCGTGGCGGCCGCCGCCGCGATCCGCGCCGGAGCCGACGCCGAGCTCACCGTGCCGGCCCGCGACGGGGCGCTGAGCCTGCCCACGCTCGGCGCGCTCACCGTGGACGCCGACGAGGAGGCGGTGCTCCTGTCCGTCCACGACGGGGGGTTCACCGCGCGGGCCGGCGGGCGCCGGATCACCGTGCGGCCCGGCCGGCCGGACCTCCCGGACGGCTGGCGGCCGGTGCGGGCGGCGGTCGCCGACGGGCACCACGTCCTGCTGGAGGACACCGACCCGTACCGGGACTGTTTCGCGGTGCCGGTCGCGGCCCGACTGCCGGCGGCCGCCGCCGACGGATGGACCCGGCAGCTGACCCGGGCGCTGCGCCGCGTCGACGTCGAGGCCGGCGGGTACGCCCCGGGCCTGCGGACGCTGCTGCGCGCGGTGGTGCCGCTGCGGGCCGACGAGGGCGGGATGCAGCGCAGCGCCGCCGCTGGAGCCGCCTTCGGCGCGGTGGCCGTGGCGCCGGTCGGAGACGACGCGGCGCTCGCGGTGCTGCTGGTGCACGAGGTGCAGCACCTCAAGATGCACGCGGTGCTGGACGTCTGCGACCTGTTCGACCGGCACGACCGGCGCCGGCTGACCGTGCCCTGGCGGGCGGACCCGCGACCGGTGGAGGGCGTCCTGCACGGCACGTACGCCCACCTGGCCGTCGCCGACGTGTGGCGTCGCCGGCCCGGCGGCGCGGCGGCGACCACCTTCCGCCGCTACCGCGACTGGACCGACGGCGCCTTGGACGCGCTGCTCGAACTCGGTGCGCTGACCGCCGCCGGCGAGCGGTTCGCGCACCGGATGCGCGACACACTGGACAGCTGGTCGTGACCCCCGATGCCGCCGCGGTCACCGCTCCGGGCACCGACCGGCCCGGGCGCGGGTGACGGGGACACCCCGGTATTGCGTACGCCGATACTGTGGACGGTTCAGGATGTCCCACGTCGGGCGGGAGCGGCAGGTGGCCGAGGAAGAGTTCCGGGTCGACCCAGGGGCGCCCGTGTTCTTCCTCAGCTACGCCCGGACGAAGAACCGCGTCGCCGCGCCCCCGCGGGACACCAACAGCAAGGTGTTCCAGCTCTTCGTCGACCTCTCCGACCACGTGGTCGAGCTGCTCGGCCTGCCGCCGGGGCGCCCGGCCGGCTTCATGGACCGGTTGATCGACGGCGGGCAGCTCTGGACGGAGGACCTGGCTTTCGCCGCCGGCCACAGCCAAATCTTCATCCCGCTGATCTCGCCGCAGTACCTCAACAGCGCCTGGTGCGCCCGCGAGTGGGACGCCTTCGCCCGCCGCCGGTTCACCCTGCGCCCGGGCGCGACGGCCACCCCGGGGGAGACCCCGATCATCCCGGTCAACTGGTCGGTCGTGGAACGGCAGCGGGTGCCGCCGGTCGTGTCGCAGCGGCAGATGTTCACCCCCACCCGGTTACCCTCGGACATCGCCCCCCAGTACCACGACGAGGGCATCTACGGCCTGCTCAGCCTCGGCAAGAACGGCAAGGACGCCTACGACGCGGTGGTGTGGCGCCTGGCGCAACGGGTCGCCCGGGCGTACCACACGCACTGGGTGCAGGCCCAGGTCCCCGCCGACATGAAGCAGCTCCGCGCGACGTTCGAGGAGGTCGGGCATGACATGGTCTGACGCTTCCTCGTCCGGCGCGCCGCCGGGGCGGCAGACGTACTTCTTCCTCAGCTACGCCCACTCGGTGCCGCTGTCCGCGTCGGCCCGCCCCGACACCGACTTCTGGGTCAACCGGTTCTTCCAGGACCTCGGCGCCGCCGTGCGACGCGGCGCCCGCCGCACCGGCGAGCTGGACGTGGGGTTCTTCGACGGGCTGGTCAGCCCCGGCGCCGACCTCAAGCAGACGCTCACCGACGCGCTCAGCGTCGCCCACGTCTTCGTGCCGCTCTACTCACCCAAGTACTTCAGCAACGCCTGGGCGGTCGGCGAGCGGGACTCGTTCCGCAGCCGGCTCACCCGGCTGGCGCCCGGCCGGGCCGCGCGGCACATCCTGCCGGTGCTCTGGCTGCCCCTGTCGCCCTGGGAGGAGCGGCCCGAGACGGCGCAGGCGCTGGAGCTGGTCGGCGGCGGCGCCGAGCGGGCCGACTACGCCGAGAACGGGCTGCGGGCGCTGTGCAAGCTCAGCGCCTACCGCCGGCAGTACGAGAGCATCCTGTCCGTGCTCGCCGAACGGATCATCACGGTGGCGGAGACCGAGCCGCTCGCCCCGTCCCGCGCCGCGACGGTGACCAGCAACCCGGTGACCGACAGCGGGGAGACCGCGCTGGTGGTCACCACGCTCACCCCGCACGACCCGCGCTGGCGGCCGTACGGCGACCAGCACGAGCTGGCCGTCGCCGACTACGTCGCGGCCACCGCCGAGCGGCTGGGCCTGTCCACCCGGGTGGTCGCCTTCGCCGACGCCCGCGCCCAGGCGCCGCAGTGCCCCACCGTCGTGCTGGTGGACGCCGCCATCGGCGCGGAGGCCGCGCGCGACGCCGTCGACGGGCTGCCCCGCTGGGCGGTGCCGCTGGTCATCGCCGCCGACGGTGAGCGCGGCGAGACGACGCCCGAGGCGATCGCCGGTACGTTGCAGGACGCGCGTTTTCCGCAGGTGCTGCCGGTGCGGGACATCGCGGAGTTCGAGCGCTGCGCGCCGCAGTTGGTGATCGAGGCCCGTAAGCAGTTCCTCCGACACGGTCCGGTCGATCCGCCCGACGGCCCGGCCGTGCCCCGGCCGAGCCTGCGTCCGGCCGGCACATCAGACGTAGGGCGAGGGAAGGAAGACCGATGACGGGACCGCGCGATGGCCAGGTCGTCACCTTCTACTCATACAAGGGTGGCACCGGCCGCACGATGGCGCTGGCCAACACGGCCTGGATCCTGGCCGCGAACGGGCAGCGGGTGCTCGTCGCCGACTGGGACCTGGAATCCCCCGGCCTGCACCGGTTCTACGCGCCGTTCCTCGACCCGGAGCAGGTCGCCTCCACCGGCGGGGTGATGGACCTGATCCTGGAGTACGAGTGGGAGAACGCCCGGCGGCGCGCCGAGTCCGACGCCGCCGCCCGCCCCGGTGACTGGCACCGCCAGTTCGCCCGGGTGCACAAGTACGCCTTCTCGGTGAACTGGGAGTTCCCCGGCGGCGGCAGCCTCGACCTGCTGCTCGCCGGCCGGCACAACCCCGACTACGCCACCAGCGTCACCGGCCTGAACTGGGACAACTTCTACAACCGTCTCGGCGGGGCGCAGTTCTTCGACGCCCTGCGCGAGGACATGAAGCGGCACTACGACTACACGCTGATCGACAGCCGCACCGGCATCAGCGACGTCGCCGAGATCTGCACCATCCACCTGCCGGACGTGCTGGTGGACTGCTTCACCCTCAGCGACCAGGGCATCGACGGCGCCTCGGCGGTCGCCCGCCGGGTCCGCGGCTACGAGGGACGCCGCGCGCGGCGGGTGCTGCCGGTGCCGATGCGGGTCGACGACGGGGAGAAGGGCAAGCGGGACGCCGGCCGGACGCTGGCGATGCAGCGCTTCGCCGGCCTGCCCAGCGGCATGACCGACGCCGAACGCCAGGAGTACTGGCTGACCGTCGAGGTGCCCTACCGGGCGTACTACGCCTACGAGGAGACGCTGGCGACCTTCGGCGACGAGCCGGGCGGCCGGACCACCCTGCTGTCCGCGTACGAGACGTTGACCAGTCACATCACCAACGGCCGGATCGGCTCGCTGCCCCGGCTCGACGAGGCGCTGCGCCGGCAGACCGTCCAGCGCTTCGAGCGCAAGCCGGCCGTCCCCGACGAGCTGATCGTGCTGCGGCACGCCGCCGAGGACCAGGCCTGGGCGGAGTGGGTGCAGGCGGTGCTCACCGGGGCGGACCTGCGGGTGCTGACCGTCGCGCCGGGCGCCGTCGCGCCGGTGAAGGCCGACACCGCCTCCCGCGAACTGCGGCTGGTCTCCCGGGCGTACGTCGCCGCGCGGGACCGGCTCGGTCCGGACGTCGTCGGGCGCGGCGGCGCCACCCTGGCCGTGCACCTCGACGACACCCCGCCCGCCCCGGACGTCCCCGTCGGCAGCTGGACCTCGGTGCACAACCGGAGCGTGGAGGCCGCCACCGAGCAACTGCTCAAGCTCGTCGGGCGGCCCACCGGCGACGGTGGACGGGGCCTGCCGGGCGCCCGTTTCCCGGCCGTCGGGGCGGAGGTGTTCAACCCGCCCGGCCGCAACGTCCGCTTCACCGGGCGCGAGCAGCTGCTGCGCCGGCTGCGCGAGGAGCTGAAGGCCGGCGGCAACGAGCGCACCCCGGTGGCGCTGCTCGGCGGCGCCGGCATCGGCAAGACCCAGCTGGCCATCGAGTACGCGCACCGCTTCCGCGGCGCGTACGACATCGTCTGGTGGATCGACGCGGACCCGCCGCAGTTCGTCGACGTGCAGGTGTCCGACCTCGGCCGCGAACTCGGCCTGCCGGAGCTGCCGACCATCCCGGAGAAGACCCGGGCCGTGCGGCAGTGGCTCAGCCGCGCCGAGCGCCACGAGGACGGCGGCCAGCCACCCCGGTGGCTGCTGGTGTTCGACAACGCCGACCAGTACGAGCACGTCAAGGACTTCCTGCCGCAGGGCAACGGGCACGTCCTGGTCACCACCCGCAACCCGGACTGGGGAGACCTGGCCCGGGCCGTGGACGTGGAGGCGTTCCAGCGGACGGAGAGCGTGTCGCACCTGCGCGCCCGCATCGGCGAGCAGCTGATGAGCGTCGCCGAGGCCGAGCAGGTCGCCGAGGCGGTGGAGAACATCCCGATCCTGGTCGCGATGGCCGGCGCCTGGCTGGCCGACACCGGCACCCCGGTGGGCGACTACCTGGCCGGGCTGGAGCGCACCGGCCCGGAGACCGACGTGTGGGGCCACTCCCTGCAGCGGCTCAAGGAGCAGTCCGCCGGCGCGTACCGGCTGCTGCAGCTCTCCTCGGTGCTGGCGCCGGAGATCTCCCTGGACCTGCTCTACGGCGACCAGGTGGCCCGGGTCATCGCGCCGCACGATCCGGTGGTGGCGGCCCGGGTCGCCGACCGGGTGTCCGAGCGGGACATCGCGGCGGCCCTGGTGCAGCGGATCAACCGGCTCGCGTTGATCAAGGTGGACCTGCACGCCCAGCGGGTGCAGGTGCACCGTCTGCTCCAGGCCGCGCTGCGGGTCCGGATGTCCGACACCGAGCTGAACGAGATCAAGCACGACGTGCACCGGATCCTCGCCGGGTCGCGCCCGTCGGGCGAGGTGGAGGACCCGGCCGTGCAGGACCGGTTCCGCATCCTCTGGCCGCACCTGGACGGCTCCGACGCCGTCTCCTGCCAGGACGACAACGTCCGCCAGTTGGTGATCGACCGGATCCGGTACATCTACCTCAACGGCGGCTTCGAGCAGGGCGAGCAGTACGCGCGGCAGGCCGACAAGACCTGGTCGGCGCGGCTGGAGGAGCTGTCCCCGGACTCGCCGCCGCACCGGGCGCTGCGGGTGCAGCTGCTGCATCTGCGGTTCAACTGGGCGAACCTGCTGCGCGGCCTGGGCCGGTTCGAGGAGGCCCGCCAGCTCGACGAGGACACCCTGCGCCAGCAGGAGGAGCTGATCGGCGCCAGCCACCCGTACACGCTGATGACGGCCGGCAGCTACGCCGGCGACCTGCGCGCCCTCGGCCGCTACCGGGAGGCGCTGGAGCGGGACCTGCGCACCTACTCCGCCTCGGTGGAGGTGTTCGGCGAGGACAACCGGCGCACCCTGGTCGCCGCCAACAACCTGGCCGCCTCCTACCAGCTGATGGGCCAGTTCGCCCGGTCCCGGGAGCTGGACGAGAGCACCTACCGCCGGCTGCGGTTGGTGCTCGGCGCCGAGCACCCGCGGACCCTCTTCTCCGCCAGCAACCTGGCCCGGGACCTGCGCGAGGTCGGCGAGTACGAGCGGTCGGTGTCGCTGCTGCGGGGCGTGGTGGAGGGCTACCGCCGGCTCTTCGGCGAGCACTCCCGCGACGCGCTCGTCGCCCAGGCCAACCTCGCCGTCTCGCTGCGCAGCACCGGGGAGATCGACGAGGCGGCCGAGCTGCTCGACGTCGCCTACGAGCGGCTGCGGAGCAGCTTCGGCCCGACCAGCCCGGACACGTTGTTCAGCTGGCTGAGCCGTACGGCGAACATGATGCTCCAGGGGCAGGGCGCCCGGGCCCGGGCCGAGCTGGCCGAGGTCGGGCAGATGTTCGCCCAGGTGTTCGGCGCCGAGCACCCGTACGCGCTGGTCTGCCGCAACAACCTCGCGGTGGCGACCTGGGACGCGGGGGAGCACGCCACGGCCCGCACGCTCGCCGAGTCCGCGGCCGAGGCGCTGCGCGCGGCGCTGGAGGAGCGGCATCCGTTCGCGATGGCGGCGGCGAACAACGCCGCGGTCTTCGACATCTACTCCGGCGAGCTGGAGGAGGGCCGGGCGCGACTGCGGACCGTCGTGGAGCGGATGGTCGAGGTGCTCGGCCCCGAACACCCGGACACCCTGCGCGGCCTGGGCAACCTGGAGGTCGTCCACCAGATGGCGTCGGGTGGGCTGGTGAGCATCGGCCGGACCCGGATCGCCGACCGGCTGGCCGACCGGATCGGTCAGCGGCATCCGAGCGTGGTGGTGCTGCGCGACGGCCGGCTGGTGCGCCGGGTCGTCGACCCGCACCCCTACTGATCGGGCCGGCTGCCGATCAGCACGTCCCGGCCCACCGGCGCGCCGACGTCGGTGAGCCAGCGCAGCATGCGCGGCAGCTCCTCGACGGCGTCGAAGTGCGCCGCGCCGGGCTGGACCTCCACCTCGGCGCCCGGAATCTGACCGGCCAGCCACCGTGCGTGGCTGGCCGGGGCGAAGGTGTCCTCCGCGCCGTGCCACAGCCGCACCGGCGTCACCGCGGTGTCGATCGCCCCGAGGTCGAACTTCCAGCTCCGCCGCAGCGCCAGCACGTCGTCGATCCACCCGTACGGGCCGGCGCGCAGCGCCTCCTCGTAGGTGTCGGTGATGAGCCGGCGCAGCGCCGCGTCGTTGACCGCCCGCCGGTCCGCCGCACTCATCTCCACCATCAGCTCTTCCAGCAGGAACCGTGGATCCTCGACCGCCCGCGCGGCGCGGCGGCGGATCTGCTCGATCACCGAGGCGGTGTCGCGGTTGCCGTCGCCGCCGAAGCCGCGCACGTTGTCGCTGTTCATCCCGGCGAACCAGTCGAGCTGGGTGGCGTCGGACGGGGCGAAGCTGACCAGCACCGCGACCCGGGTCACCCGGCCACGTAACGCGCCGTCGGCGGCGCAGGCCAGCGCGTGCGGGCCGCCGCCGGAGCGGCCGGCGACGGCAAAGTGCTCCAGCCCGAGTTGGTCGGCGATCGCCTCGACGTCGCGGGCGGCGTCGGCGACGTCGCGGCCCTCCCGCCGGTCGGAGTCGCCGTACCCGGGACGGTCGTGCGCGATGAGCCGGACGCCGAGCCGGTAGAGAACGATGCCGCGTGGCTTCGGACCACGGCGGCTGCCGGGGGTACCGTGGAGCAGGAAGACCGGAAACCCGTCGGGCGCGCCGGTGACCTCGTACGCCACGCGCTTGTTGTCCGCGCGGTGGGCGAATTCGGCCCCTGGCTCGCCATCTCGGGTCACTCCAGCCTGCCTTCCGGTGCTGCGTTCAGCCAACGTGCGTAACCCGGTGGGTGAGGCCGCTGATCCGGCTGCGACAACCTCACTCAGCAGTCGAGCCTAACGGTCGGGCCGGTCGCGTCGCTACGGAGAGCATCGACAAGGGGCCGGATCTGTCGGAAACGACACCCGTCCGGTCCCTTCTCCTGAAACTTCCGCCGACGCCCTGACCGGCCGGTACGGGCGCCCGACGGGTCACCGGTCGGCACCCGGGCGGCCCGCGCCGCACGCCTGTGGCCAGGCGTCGGTGGCCCACCCGCCGGCCGCGTCCGGGTCGGCGCCGGCGGCGCTCGGGTCGCCGTAGCGCCAGTGCAGCCGGTACTGGGCGCGCAGCCGGGGCCGCGGCACCTGCCACTCGTACGCGACGACGCCCTCACGTTCCTGGCGGCGCGGGACCACGTCGGCGGTCGTCTCGGAGGTGAACGACGTCTCGCTGCCCCAGACCGTGGGACGGGCGGCGGCGGGCAGGTCCAGCCGGATGGCGAGGCGGCGGGTGGGCAGCCGGATGTCGCGCTGCAACCAGTCGCCGAACTTCCACGCCGGCACCCGGTAGGCGTAGGCGAGCACGGTGCGCTGCCCGGGGTAGAGCGGCACGGGCGCGCCGCCGGTGTCGAACATCAGGGCGATCTTCAGGAAGGCGTCCCGGCTGCGGGTCACCCGCCAGCGCATCGGTTCGGGTCGGTCGGCGCCGACGGCGGCGGTGAAGTCGACCTCGTCCAGGGTGAGCGGGTGGCGGCTGTGGAAGTCCGTGGAGCGGGCCGGGTCGTCGGGGAACCGGTCGATGTCGATCTGCACGGTGTGCCGGATGATCGGCTCGGTGCCGACGCTGTGCAGGACGCGCCGGAACCGGCACTCGTACCAGCCGTCGATGAGGGCGAGGGTGGCCTGCTCGTCGTCGATCACCAGGTGCGGCCCGGCGGGCGGCGGCACGGCGGTGGGGCCCAGGGCGGGCAGCCGGTCGTCGCCGCGCGCGCCGGCGAACTCAACGTACCGCTGCCAGATCCGGTTGCCGCTGTCGAGCACCAGCTCGACGCGGCGGGCGAACTCCTCGGTCGGCTGGTGCCGGCCGTTCTCGATGTGGCTGACGTACGAGGGGTCGAAGCCGGTCCGCTCCGCCAGTTCCTTCTTGGACAGTCGGCGCTGGTGTCGCCAGTGCGTGAGCTCCCGTACGAAAGCCGCGGCCGCATCGTCCTGTGTGGAGCCGTCCATGCCCCCGTCCCTGGGTGTCGGGCCTCAAGTGTGTCCCAGGTGTTGCGGCCGCGCCAGCCATGACTCGCCGGCCGGCAGCAGGTCCCGCCGGCTGGCGTCGAAACTGTGAACGGGGCGTTACCGAGCGGCCAACACCGCCGCCGCGCGGCCCTGGGTCACCGGCTCTGGGCGCGACGCGTGGGAGTTCGGCCGTCTGGGTATCACCTCTGGTCATGAGCACGAGCAGCACGGCGACCGACGAGCGCCCGGCGACCAGCGCGAACGTGGGCACGGTCGCGGTCGTCGCCCACCGGAAGAAGACCCTCGGCGGCGGCCTCGACGAGCTGCGCGCGACCCTCGTCGCCGCCGGGGTCGAGGACCTGCTCTGGTACGAGGTGCCCAAGAGCCGCAAGGCGCCCAAGAAGGCCCGGAAGGCGCTGAAGAAGGGCGCCGAGCTGGTCTTCGTCTGGGGCGGTGACGGCATGGTGCAGCGCTGCGCCGACGCCCTCGCCGGATCGGACGCCGCCATGGCGATCCTGCCCGCCGGCACCGCCAACCTCTTCGCCGCCAACCTCGGCATTCCCACCGACCTCGCCGAGGCGGTCCGCGTCGGCCTGCACGGCCACCGCCGCCGGCTGGACCTGGGCCGGCTCAACGGCGAGCACTTCGCGGTGATGGCCGGCGCCGGCTTCGACGGGGACCTGATCCGCGAGGCCGACCGCACCCTCAAGGGCCGACTCGGCCGGGCCGCGTACCTGTGGAGCGGCCTGCGCCACGTCCGGGGCGAGCTGGTGCGTACCCGGATCCGGGTCGACGGGTCCGACTGGTTCGACGGCGAGGCGAGCTGCGTGCTCTTCGGCAACGTCGGCACGATCACCGGGGGAGTGCCCGCCTTCGACGACGCCCGCCCCGACGACGGGGCCCTGGAGATCGGTGTCTCCACCGCCAGCGGCGCGATCGACTGGGCGCGCACCCTCGGCCGGATGGCCGCCGGCCGCTCCGAGGACTCGCCGTTCGTCCGGATCACCCGCGGTCGCCGGGTCAAGGTCCGCTTCGCGGTGCCGAAGACGTACGAGCTGGACGGCGGCGCGCGGGGCGAGACGACCCGGCTGAAGGTCAGGGTGGTGCCGGGGGCGTTGACGGTGTGCTGCCCCGCGGCGGACAGTTGACGGGCGACCCGGGGGAGGGGCGATGGGCCCGGCACAGGACGTCCTGACCGTCCGTCGGCTGCGCCTGGGCATCGGCGTCGTCGGGATCGCGATGCCGATCGTGCTGACCGCCGGCAACGCCCTGTTCGCCGGCCGGTTGACGCTGCTCGAATCGATCAGCGGGGCGTACCACACGGCCATGCGGGACGTCTTCGTCGGCAGCATGTGCGCCATCGGCGTCTTCCTCGTCTGCTACCGGTACCGACCCCTCGACGACGTGCTGAGCAGCGTCGCCGGCGCGCTGTCGGTCACGGTCGCGCTCTTCCCCACCGCCGCCGGCGCCCGCGACGACCCGGTCAGCGCCAGCGACATCCTGGTCGGCCGGGTGCACCAGGTCTGCGCTGCCGCGCTGTTCCTGCTGCTGGCCGGCTTCTGCCTGTTCCTGTTCACCCGGACCGACCCGGCCGCCGGCCCGGTCACCCCGGAGAAGCTGGTCCGCAACCGCGTCTACCGGGTCTGCGGCGCGATCATCGTCGTGGCGGTGGCGCTCGCGCCGGCGAGCACCCTGCTTCCCGAGGCGGTGCAGGAGGCGGTGAAGCCGGTCTTCTGGTGCGAGACGGTCGCCGTGCTCGCCTTCGGCGTGGCGTGGCTGGTCAAGGGCGAGGCGATCATCCGAGACGGCAGCGGTGTGGGCGCGGACCCGAGCTGAGCGGTCCCGCCGTGCCCGTCGGGGTTGCATGCGGCCGGCCGACCCGGCCGAGGCAGGATGACCGCCATGGACCCGACCGTACGGCGCTATCTCGACGACCTGGTCGACGCGGCCCGCGACGTCCTCGACGACGACCTGGTGGGGGCGTACGCGGCCGGCTCGGTGGGCATGGGGGCGTACCAGCCGGGCCGGAGCGACGTCGACGTGGCGCTGGTCGTCGCCGGACCGCTGGATGCCCGACGCAAGCGCGACCTGGTGGCCCGGCTGCGGCACGAGGCGCTGCCCTGCCCGGCGCGCGGCCTGGAACTGGTCGCCTACACCCGCGCGGTCGCCGGCTCCGGCACCCCCGAACCGGGTTTCGAGGTCGAGCTGAACACCGGGGCGCAGATGCCGTTCCGCGCCACCTGGGACCCGGCCGAGCGGCCCGCCGCCGACGGCCGCTTCTGGTACGGCCTGGACCGCGACATCCTGCACGAGCACGGGTACGCCCTGCTCGGCCCGCCCGCCGCCGACGTCTTCGCCGCCCTGGCCCCGGCCGACCTGCGCCGGCTGCTCGTCGAGGCGCTGCGCTGGTGGCTCGCCCTGCCCACCCCCGCCGACGACGCGCCCGCCCCGGGTGCCGAGGACGCGGTGCTCGGTGCCTGCCGTTCGTTGGTGAAGGCCCGGGACGGGGTGTGGCTGTCGAAGGTCGCCGCCGGCAGCCGGCTGGCCGACGCCGGCTACGAGGACGAGCTGATCGGGCGCTGTGTCGCCGCGCGCGCCGGGGGCGTCCCGCCCAGCGGCGCCGAGGCCCGGGCCTTCCAGCGGCGGGTGCTGGCGGAGATCGCCGCCGGGAGCTGACCCGGCCGGGGAAAACGGCTGTCCGGGTGTCGTACCCGGTTGCCATCATGGCCGCCGTGACCCCGTTGATGATCATCAAGGGCGACGCGACCAGCCCGCAGGCCAAGGGCCGCAAGGTGATCGCGCACCTCTGCAACGACCTCGGCGGCTGGGGTAAGGGCTTCGTGCTGGCCGTGTCCCGTCGCTGGCCGGAGCCGGAACGGGACTACCGCGACTGGCACCGGCACCGGGCGGGCAACGACTTCGGGCTCGGGGCGGTCCGCCTGGTCCGGGTCGCCCCGGACGTGTGGGTGGCGAACATGGTCGGCCAGCGGGGCATCCGGGCCGGCAGCGGCGGTCCGCCGATCCGCTACGACGCGGTGCAGCGCTGCCTGACCGCCCTCGGCGACGAGGTCCAGGCGCTGGGGGCGTCGGTGCACATGCCGCGCATCGGCTGCGGGCTGGCCGGCGGCACCTGGAGCCGGGTCGAGCCGCTGGTCATCGGCGCCCTCTGCGCGCGCGACATCGCGGTCACCGTCTACGACCACGGGTAGCGCGACGCCGGCGCATCGGCCGGCGGTGCCGGGCCGCGCGACGATCGGCGTCCGACGCCGGCCGGTGTGGTCGGCGGGGAGTGACCGGATCGGCACCGCGTGTCGGGTACGCGTCTCGGCGCAGTCGGTTCCGCGCTAGAGCGGCCCGGCCCGGGGGCGGAGGGTGTGACCAGCCCACCCCGCACTCCGAGACGAGGTAGTCATGCCCGTGACTCCGAGCTACCCCGGCGTCTACATCGAGGAAGTCCCGAGCGGCGTCCGTCCCGTGATCGGTGTGGCGACCGGCGTGACCGCGTTCGTGGGATACGTCCGCACCGGGCCGGAGAACCGCGCCGTCCGGGTGGACAGCTTCGGCGAGTTCGAGCGCCGCTTCGGCGGGGTGGACCGGGATTCCGAGCTGAGCCTGGCCGTGCAGCAGTTCTTCCGCAACGGCGGCTCGGCCGCCCTGGTCGTCCGGGTGCCGAAGAGCGACGCCCGCGCGGCGTCGGTGACGCTGCTGGACAAGGTCGGCACCGGCCCGAAGTCGGCGCTCGTGCTGGACGCCGCCAGCACCGGCCAGTGGGGCAGCAGCCTGCTGGTCGACGTCGACCACGACGGCGCCGCCGACCCCAAGGTGTTCAACCTCAGCGTGCGCGACGGGTCCACCGGTGTCACCGAGCGGTTCACCGGCCTCTCCGCCGACCCGACCAGCGCCGCCTACGCCGTCACCCTGCTCAACGATCCCGACCGCGGCTCCTCGCTGGTGCGGGCCCGCCCCGGCGCGAGCGGCGCCGGCCGGCCGGTCCCCAGCGGCACGGTCGGGGCCGCGATCGGCACCCCCACCGTCGACGCCGGCAAGAACTACCGGCTCACCGTCCAGCCCGACCGGCCGACCAAGCCGGACCCGGCCGACGCCACCAAGACGGTGCCGGCCGTCGCGGCGGTGACGGTCACGGTGCTGGAGAAGGGCGAGCGGCTGCCGTCCTCGCCCGCCGGGGTGGCCGCCCTGGTGCAGCGCAAGGTCAACGCCGCGCTTGGCGCCGCCGACGGGGCCGCCGGCCTGCGGGTCCGGGTCGTGCCCACCGCCGCCGGCGGGGTACGCCTGCTCGGCGACGTCGACCCGCTGGTCGCCCCGGCCGCCGTGGACGCCGCCTTCACCGTCGCCGGGGTGACCGCCTCCGGCGACGTCGCCGACGGCGCCGCCCTGCTCGGCCTGGGCGGGGCGACGGCCAACGTGGGCCGGTACACGCCGGTCGGTGCGAAGCGGCTCGGCCAGGGTGACCTGGTCACCGGCGCCGACGGCAGCACGCTGCCCGGCACCGGCGCGCTGGTCGGTTCCGAGGCCGCCTACTCGGGCCTCTACGCCCTGCTCAAGACCGACCTGTTCAACCTGCTCTGCATCCCCGACGCCACCCGGGCCCGGCACGGCGATCCGAGCACCGTGGACAGTGGAGTGGACCCGGAGGCGATCTGGTCGGCGGCATACGAGCTGTGCGAGCGGCGCCGGGCGATGCTGCTGGTCGACCCGCCGCCCGGGGTGGACGACCCGGACCGCGCCCTGGACTGGATCAACCAGCTCGGGGTCAAGGGGCCGAACGCGGTCGCGCACTTCCCCCGGCTGCGTATCCCCGACCCCGCCGACGGTTTCCAGCCGCGCACCGTGGCACCGAGCGGCACCCTCGCCGGCCTGTACGCCCGCCAGGACGCCGAGCGGGGCGTGTGGAAGGCCCCGGCTGGCACCGAGGCGCAGCTGCGCGGCGTGACCACCCTGGTGTACCCGCTGACCGACGCCGAGAACGGTGTGCTCAACCCGCTCGGGCTCAACTGCCTGCGCACCTTCCCGGTGGTCGGCACGGTCAACTGGGGCGCCCGGACGACGGCCGGCGCGGACGTGCTGGCGAGCCAGTGGAAGTACACCCCGGTCCGCCGGCTGGCGCTCTACATCGAGGAGAGCGTGTTCCGGGGCACCCAGTGGGCCGTCTTCGAGCCGAACGACGAGCCGCTCTGGTCGCAGCTGCGGCTCAACCTGACGTCGTTCATGCAGGACCTGTTCCGCAAGGGCGCGTTCGCCGGGCGGACCCCGCGCGAGGCGTACCTGGTGCGCTGCGACGCGGAGACGACCACCAGCGACGACCGGGACCGCGGCGTGGTGAACGTGGTCGTCGGGTTCGCCCCGCTCAAACCCGCCGAGTTCGTGATCATCCGGATCCAGCAGCTCGCCGGCCAGAACCCGTCCTGAGAGGTGTGAGTCATGGTGCAGTTCGCCGTCAACCCGACCCGGTTCGACCCGTACAAGAACTTCAAGTTCCGGGTCAAGTGGGACGGCAGGTACGTGGCCGGGGTGAGCAAGGTCAGCGCGTTGAAGCGGACCACCGAGGTGGTCAAGCACCGCGACGGCGGTGACCCGTCCACCAGCCGCAAGTCGCCGGGGCGCAGCGAGTTCGAGGCGGTGACGCTGGAGCGGGGGCTGACCCACGACGCGGAGTTCGCCGCGTGGGCCGGGAAGATCTGGGCGCTGCACGCCGGGCTCGGCTCCGAGGTGTCGCTGGCCGACTTCCGCCGGGACATCACCATCGAGCTGCTCAACGAGGCCGGCCAGGTCGCCCAGTCGTACCGGCTGTTCCGGTGCTGGGTGTCGGAGTACCAGGCGCTGCCGGAGCTGGACGCCAACGCCAACGCGGTGGCGATCGAGCACATCAAGCTGGAGAACGAGGGCTGGGAGCGCGACGAGGCGGTCGCCGAGCCGGCCGAGCCCCGGCTCGGGTCGTGACCGGAGGGCGGCCGCTGAGCGAGGCGGAGCTGGTCTCCGCCTGGGACCACGCGCTCGACCGGCCGGCGGCACACCGTCCGCTGGTGCTGCTCGGCCGCCCCGACGCCGACCGGCTGCCGGTGGGTGCGGTGGCGGCCCTGCTGCTGCGGACCGCGGGGGACTGGACCGGTGGGCGGGTGGAGACCATCCTGGACTGTCCGGCCTGCCCCGAACGCCTCGAGGTGGGCTTCACCGTGGCCGAGCTGCTGGCCGCCGCGCCGGAACCGGCCACCGGTACGTTCACCCTCGACTGGCGGGGGCACCGGCTGACGCTGCGCCTGCCCACCCCGGCCGACCTGGCCGAGGCGGCACGCGCGGGTGACCCGGCGGCCGCCGAGCGCCGGCTGCTCCAGGCCTGCCTGGTCGCCGCCGAGCCGCCGGTGGCCGAGCCGGCCGAGCTGCTGCCCGCCGTGTCGGCTGCGATGGCCGAACGGGACCCGCTCGGGGTGGTCGCCGTGGCGCTGACCTGCCCGGCCTGCGGCACCGGCGCCGAGGCCCTGCTGGACCTGCCCGCCTGGGCGTGGCAGGCCGCCGACGCCCGGGTCCGGCGGCTGCTCGGCGAGGTGCACCGGCTGGCCCGCGCGTACGGCTGGTCGGAGGCGGAGGTGCTCGGCCTGGGCCCGCACCGCCGGGCCGCGTACCTGGAGCAGGTCCCATGACCGGCTACCTGGCCGCGCTGGCCGCCCTGGCCGTGGGCAGCGCGCACCGGCTCCAGCCGCGCACCCTCGGCCGGTTCGAACCCGAGCAGCCCGAGGCGGGCGGCGGGTTCGAGGCGTACGACATCGAGCGGGACGCCCCGGTCCCACCGCGCCCCGCGACCCGTCCGGCGGGCGCGCCGCCGGCGCCGCCCGGCAGTGTGCCGCCCGCCGCCGCGCCGGCGCCGGTGCCGCCGGTGGGGCGGCTGGCGGCGGCCACCGCGCCGGCGGTCGAGCCGGTTCCGGCGGCCGTGCCGGCCGTGTCCGCCGCCCCCTCGCGCGAGGCGGCGTCGCCGCGTCCGGCCGCGCCCCAACCGGTCACCCGGGAGGAGACGACCCGGGTGCTGCGGGAGGTCACCCTCGACCGGGTGGTCACCGGGCCCCCGCCGGCCGGGCCGGCGGAGCCGCCGCCCCCGCCCGCCGCGCCGGGCCCGCCGCCGCAGCCGGCACCGCCCCCGGTCACGGCGACCGTGGTACGGCCCGCGCCGCCCGTCCCGCCGGGGCGCCTCGCACCGGTGACCCGGGCCGCCGTCCGGGCACCGGAGCGGCCCACCGTGCACGTCCACATCGGCCGGATCGACGTCCGGCTCGCCCCCGGCCAGCGCCCGGTCGCCGCCGCCGGGTCGCCGGTCCCGCCCGCCGCCCCGCCGCCCGCCGCCGAGCCGGGGCCGGCCCCCGAGCTGGAGGCCTACCTGCGCGACCCGGGAGGGCCACGATGAGCACCGCGTACGCCCTCGCCGCGGTCACCGCGGTGCTGCGCGGCCAGCTGATGGCCTACCTGCGCGCCACCGGCGCCTCCTCGGCCGTCGGTGGGGTCACCGTGTCCGCCGGCCCGCCCGACCGGGTGACCGTGGGCAACCAGGAGGGCAACCAGGTCAACCTGTTCCTGAACCGGGTCACCCGCAACCCGTCCTGGGCCAACCTCGGCCCGCCGCCGCGCGACGCGGGCGGCGACGACGTCGCCGCGCCGCCGCTCGGCGTGGACCTGCACTACGTCGCGAGCGTCTACGGCCACGACCCGCTGACCAGCGAGATCCTGCTCGGACACCTGCTGGCGATGCTGCACGAGACGCCGGTGCTCACCCGCACGGCGATCCGCCGGTCCCTCGCCCCCGACCCGCCGGACCCGACCCTGCCCGCACCGGTCGCCGACTCCCGCCTCGCCGAGCAGTTCGAGCAGTTGCGGATCGCCACCACCAACAGCCCGGGCGGGGAGGAGACCTTCCGGCTCTGGTCGGCGTTCAGCGCGCCGTACCGGACCAGCGTTTTCTTCGACGTCTCGGTGGTGCTGATCGACCCGGTGCGCGGCGCGCGGGAACCACTGCCGGTCCGCGCGGTCACCGCCGGCACCGTCGACGTCGCCGGGCCCGAGGTCGATCAGGTGCGGGCGGACGGCCCGACCGGCACCCCGGTCACCGCCGGGGCGACCCTGGTGGTCACCGGCCGCAACCTGTCCGGCCGGGACACCCGGATCCGGATCGGCGCGGCCAGCGCCAGCCCGGCGTCCGCCACCGCCGGGGAGCTGCGGGTGCCGCTGGCCGCCTTCGACCGGCCGGTGCCGGCCGGGATCTCCGGCCTGGTCGTCACGCACGCGGTCGACCTCGGCGACCCGCCCAGCCCTCGGCCGGCGCTCAGCTCCGACGCCGTGCCGGTCACCTACCGCCCGCTGATCACCGTCGCGCCCGGCGACGTGGTGATCGACTCCACCCGCACCGTCGACGGGGTGCCGCTGCGCACCGGCGCGGTCACCGTCACCGTCGACCCGCGCGTCGGCGCGACCCAGCAGGTGACCCTCTCGCTGACCGGCGGCACCGGCACCGTGCTGCCCGCACCGGCGGGCAACGGCGTCGCGTCGGGTGCCGACAGCACCGACCGGATCCGCTTCGGCTTCCGCGACCTGCCCGCCGGCACGTACCTGGCCCGGCTGCGGGTGGACGGGGTGGACAGCCCGCTGACCGCCGACCCCTCCGGCCGGTACACCGGACCGTCGGTGGTGCTGTGATGCCCGCCCCGCGCCCCGCTGCCCGCTGGCCCGCCCCGCCGGTCGCCGCCACCGCCGACGACGGGCTGCCCGCCGAGGTGGACCGGATCCGGCTGTTGCTCAAGGGCGAACCGGCGGACCCGCCGCCCGCCGGCTGCCCTGCGCTGGACCGGATCGCCGCCGGCTTTGGGCTCAGCGGGTTCGAACGCGACGTGCTGGTCGCCGCGGTCGCCGGGGAACTGGGGCTACTGGACCGCCCGCCCAGCTTCGCCTGGTGCCTGGACACCCTGCCCAACCCGCACTGGGACGCGCTGGCCGCCGACCGGCCTTTGCGCGCCGCCCGCCTGGTCGAGCTGGGCGAGGGGCCGCTGCCGCACGCCCCGGTCCGGCCCGACGAGCGGATCCTGCACGAGGTGCGCGGGGCCGGCCGCCTCGACGAGCGGCTCCGGCCGTACCTGGCGGACCTGCCCGCCCCACCGGCCACCCTGCCGGCGAGCCGGCGGCGGGCCGCGACCCAGCTGGCCGAGGCGTGGCAGGCCGGCCGCCGCGCGCTGCGGATCTGCGGGCCGGACCGGGCCGACCGGACCGACGTGGTCGCGCTGGCCGTCGCCACGGTGCGGCGTACCGGTCACCGGGTCTCCGCCGCCGACCTGCCCCGCGCCGTCACCGACCGGGACGCCTTCGCCCGGCTGTGGAACCGGGAGGTGGTCCTGGCCGACCCGGTCCTGGTGGTCGAGCTGGCGGGCGACGAGCCGCCCGAGCTGCTGACCACCGTGGAGTACCTGCTGACCCGGATCGTCGGTGACGTCCTGGTCTCCACCCCACGGGCTGTGCCGCTGCACGGAATCGGCGCCGGGCCCGTCGTGGACCGGCCGACCCGCGACGAGCAGCGGGAGCTGTGGCGGCGGGTGCTGCCCGGCCGCGCCGGCGCGCCGGCCGCCGCACTCGCCCGCGAGTTCGACCTGGCGCACAGCGACATCCTCGCCACCGCCGGACGGCCCGGCGCCGATCCGGTCACCGCCGCCCGCGACCTGGTCCGCGCCGGGGTACGCCGGGACCTCGACGGCCTCGCCGAGCGGATTGAAGTCCGGGCCGGCTGGGACGACCTGGTGCTGCCCGCGCCGGCGCGCGAGCAGCTGCGCCAGCTCACCGCCGCCGCCGCGGGCCGGGTGCTGCTCGCCGAGCGGGGCTTCGGACAGCGCACCGCCCGGGGGTTGGGCGTGACCGCGCTGTTCGCCGGGCCGAGCGGCACCGGCAAGACCCTCGCCGCCGAGGTGGTGGCCGGCGCGCTCGGCCTGGACCTGCACCGCATCGACCTGGCCACCGTGGTGAGCAAGTGGATCGGGGAGACCGAGAAGCAGCTGCGCCGGATCTTCGACGCCGCCGAACGCGGCGGCACCGTGCTGCTCTTCGACGAGGCCGACGCGCTGTTCGGCCGGCGCTCGGAGGTGAAGGACAGCCACGACCGGTACGCCAACATCGAGGTGTCGTACCTGCTGCAACGGATGGAGCAGTACCGGGGCGTGGCGGTGCTGACCACCAACATGCGCACCGCGATCGACCCGGCGTTCCTGCGCCGGCTGCGGGTGGTGGTCCCGTTCGGACACCCCGGCCCGGCCGAGCGGGCCGACCTGTGGCGCCGGGCCTTCCCGCCCGGGCTGGCCACCGACGGCCTCGACCTGGCTCGGCTCGCCGAGCTGGACCTCACCGGCGGGGACATCCACACCATCGCCCTGCGCGCCGCGCTCGTCGCGTCCGGTGACGGCGCCCCGGTGGGGATGCGACACGTCCTCGACGCGGTCGCCGCCGAGTACGCCAAGCACGACCGGCCCGCGGACCCGGGGCTGTGGACATGAACATCGAGGTGCACGTCCGCGAACTGGTCCTCACCGGGGTCGAGGTGCCCGACCCGGCCGCGCTCGCCGCCGCCGTGACCGCGCGGCTGACCCGGCTGCTCACCGACCGGGGCCTGCCGAGGACCGCCCCCGCGCCCGGGCCGCTGCGCGCCCGCCCCGACGCCGACCTGCCGGCCGCCCTGGCCGAGGCGATCTGGGCCGGGCTGGGCCGCCCCGGACACCCGGAGCCGGGCCGATGACCGAGCGCGAGGCGGCGCTCCACGCCGCGCCGGCCCCGGACCGGGACGACGCCCCGGCGCGGGACGAGGCGCTGGCCGCGCTGACCAGTGACCTGGTCGGCCGGTGGGCTCCCGCGCTGGGCCTGCGGCCGGACGCCGTGCGGGTGCACCTCGGCGACGCCGGGCGCCGGGCCGGCAACCACGGCGCCCGGGGCCTCTTCGCCGACGGCGCGCTCTACCTGGCCCCCGGTTTCGACCCGCAACGGGCCGCCGGGCGGGCCCTGCTGGCCCACGAACTCGGGCACCTGGCGCAGGCGAGCGCGGCGCCCGGGGCGTACCGGAACCGGACCGACCCGGAGGCCGAGGCCCGGCAGCTCGCCGAGGCGGCCGCGGCCGGCCGGCCGCTGTGGGCTCCGGCGGCGCGGCTGCCCACCGGCGCGGTCGCCGCCGACACCGGCGCCGTCGGCACCGCCCCGTCGCCCCCGGCCACCACGGCGGCGGCGAGCGAGACCGAGACCGAGACCGGACTGCTGGAGTCGCAGCTCAGCGAGATCGTCGACCGGCGCTACCGTGCGGAACGGGCCCGCCTGATCGACCTGCTCGACGGGTTGTGGGTCTCCGGCGACGACGTGCGGGGCTGCCTGCGGGTGCTCGACACGATGCCCTTCCTGGTCGCCCGCAATCTGGTGCACAGCCTGCCCGCGAACCGCCGCACCGACCTGGCCCGCAACCTCGACGACGACCACCACCGGCTCTACCCGGGCGCCGCCCTCGCCGCGCTCGGTGGACAGACGCCCTACCTGCTGCGGGTGCTTGAAGCCGGCAACGTGCACGGGTTCAGCACCGAAGGGCTCGGCGCGGTCGAGCAGCGCACCGCGCTGAACGTGCTGCGCGCCCTGCGCACCAGCGTCCTGCGGGAACTGCTCACCGGCGACCGCAAGGCGTACTTTCGCGGCCTTTTGACCGGACGGCCGCCGCGCGGCACCGACGCCGACGCACTGCGCGAGCAGGTCAGGGCGCTGCGCGGAGTGGACGACGGGGATGTCGAGCTCGACCGGGACACCGGCCTGGCGGAGCAGCTGCGCCGGGCCGAGCGCCTGATCGGCGAGCGTCGGGCCGCCGAGGCGCTGGACCTGCTCGCCGCCCTCGCCCCGGCCCCGCCCACCGCCTCCGGCCCGGCCAGCGCCGGCCCGCCCGAGCCGGGACCGCGGCTGCTGCACGTGGTACGCCGGCTCGACGAGGCCGGCCGGATCGACGCGCTCCTCGACCACCTGCCCTGGGAGGAGAAGCGGATCGGGGCCACTCTCGGCCCCCGGCTGCTCGTCGTCCTCGCCGGCCGGGAGGAGCACCAGAACCTCACCCGGATCGAGGGGCTTCTGTCGTACGGGGTCTTCGACTGGGCGATCCGTGACCACGAGGCCCGATTCGCGTACCTGCTGGTGCGCAGCCTGCCCCTTCCGGCGCAGGACCGGTGGCGGCGGCTGGAGCAGGGCCGCTGGTTCGACCGGCTGGAGGAGAACATCCCCGCCGAGGACATCCTCGCCGGCCGCTACACCGGGGTGGGTGGTCTCGCCGAGCCCCTCGACCCGGCTCGCCGCAGCGCCGGTCAGGTCGACGCCGACCAGCTCGTCGCCGACATCCACGAGAACGTGCGGACCGAACTCGACGGCGTCACCTCCGTCGAGCTGGTCCGCCGGCTCATCGGGTACGACCGGCCGGTCGGCGCGCCCGCCGACGCCACCGGGCGCGGCCGGGAGGCGCTGCGCACGGCGATCCACCGCCTGGACGCGCTGCGCGACCTGGACCGGATCCTCGACGCGCTGCCCGACGCGTACCTCACCGACGAGCTGCGGCGGACGGAGCTGCTCGAGCTGCTCGCCCTGCGTGACCCCGCGCACCTGGAACGGCAGGTCCGCCAGCTGCTCGACATCGGGCTGACCGACTGGGCGGTCAACCCCCGCGAGGCCTGGCTGGCCTTCCAGCTCGTCCGGAACCTGCCGGTCGCCGACCAGGCCCGGCTGGAGGCCGAGGACCCCGACCGCTGGGCCCGGATGCGCTCGGGCATGACCCCGGAGATGCGGACCTCCCTCGCCGTCACCGCCATCTCCGGTCCCCGCCGGATCGAGGCCCGCGACCAGCTCCGCGACCGGCTGCGCGACAGCCGGCTCTGGCGGGCCGAGCGTGCCACCGAGCTGCGGTCGCTGATCATCCAGCTGTACGCACTGGACGACCGGCGCTGGGTGTTCCTGCGCTCCCGCGACGTGCGGGCCGACCGGGTCCCGGAGCTGGCCGCCCTCGTTGACGACCTGCGCCTCTACCACGCCGAACGCCGGCCGTCCTTCGACCCGGAGATGCTGCGCACCGACGGCGCCCCCACCGTGGTCGGCGAGCTCGCCCGGGCGGTCCTGGTCGGCCTGAAACTGATTTTCCTCAGCCGGACGGCCCTGAGCATGTTCACCCAGGAGGTCACCCTCCGCGAGTTCGACCTGCACGACGCGCAGTGGATCAGCGGTGACCTCGGCGGCGCCCGGCTGCGGGACACCGACCGCGAGCACACCAACGAGCTGTCGATGTCGGTCGACGCCCGGCAGGGCGTCCTCCGCATCCGGCTGCCCCGACTGGAGCTCGACGGGGTCAACCGGACGTTCACCGGCAGCTCCCTGCGCACCGGCCGGGTCACCCTGACCGGCCTGGACATCGTGGCCTCCTTCTCCGACCGGGGCTACGAGCGGCCGGTGGGCGCGCAGGCCGGGGTCACCTCCCTCAACGTCTCCGACGTGGTCTACGCCAGCGACTCCCTGCCAGGCGGGCTGCTCGGGCTGACCCGCTTCGGACTGTCCCACCTGTCCTTCGGCACCGGGGCGACCGGTCAGGAGGACGTCGAGGAGCCCAGCCGGCGGGGCTGGATCGGCATCCCGGTGATCAATCCGCTGATCCACCTGCTGCACAACGTGATCTCCTTCTACGGCGGCCTGCCGTTCCTGTCGAAGATCAGCGACGCGCTGCTCGCCCCGGCGACGGGTGGCGCGCCCTTCCTGGCCCGGCAGTTCACCTCGCTCACCGCCGGGGAGATCTTCACCCCGCTGGCCAACGCCACCATCGGCCTGCTCACCGACGGGGTGTTCCGCCCGCCGCGCACGGTGGGGGAGCGGGCCACCGACGCCGTGGCCATGCTGCACTCGCTGCGGGTCAGCTTCGCCAGCGCCACCGCCGAGGGGCTCTCCTTCGCCGGGATGCAGCAGGTCGGCCGGATCGAGGTCGGCCGCACCCTGATCGGCCTGGGCAACAGCCTGCCGGCCCGGCTGCGCGCCGAGCAGGAGTCGCTGCGGCTGCGAATCGGCCAGGCCACCGGGGAGGGCCGGGCGGCCCTGGAACAGCGACTGTCCATGGTCACCACGGAGCTCACCAGGCTGCAACCGCTGGAGCAGGAGTTGCACCAGCTGGAGGGCCGGCACCGCTGGCATGCCGAGTCGCTCACGGAGGCGGAGCGGCGCCGGCTGGTCGAGCTCTCCGACCAGCTGCGCCAGTCGGCTGGCGGCACCCTGGACATCGGTGGGATCCGGGTGACCGGACTGACCGGCCGGGTCGAGGCGGCCGGCCTGGAGATCGACCCGATCCACGGCGAGGGCTCGGTGCCCTCCCGTTCCGGGGAGTACCTGCCCGACGACGAGCTGATCGCCCGGTTCCGCCGGGACCGCACCGCACCGGACGTCGCCACCCTGGCGCGGGCTAGCACCGCCTCGGTCACCGCCGCCGGCGTACGGCTGCTGCCCGCCGCGGACGGGCAGCCCGCGCTGCGGGTCACCGCGGCCGAGCTGCCCACCCGGGAGCAGATCGCCGCGCAGCTGCGCGTCCTGCCCGACGAGCCGCAGTGGGCCGCCCGTCGCGCCGAGCTGACCCGCTGGCTGACCGACCTGGACCGGCTGCGGGAGCTGGAATCCTTGCCCGCCGAGCCGGTCGACGCGGCCGGGCGGGACATCCCCGGGCACCGCACCCCAGCCCAGGAGCAGGAACTGCAGGAGCTGCGGGAACGGGCCCGACGTTACTTCGGGCTGTCGATCGGCGGGCTGACCGCCACCGGCCTGAGCGCCGCGATGACCCCGGCCACGCTGGGTGCCGAGATCCGGCTGGCCGAGGTGACCGCGACGGACGTCCACACCGGCGCGACCACGGTGGACCGAGTCCAGGCCCACCGGCTGCGGGTGCGTGCCGACCTGGACATCGACGTCGCCGCGCCGCCCGCCGAGCTGGACGCCGACGTCGCCGAGGCGGTTCGGCCTGCCGACCGCGCGCTTCCCGCCGAGCTGGCCGGCCGGGCCACCGAGGCGGGTCTGCCCGCTCACCGGGCCGCTGCGGGTTTCGGCATCGGCGACCTCACCGTTACCGGGCTGTCCGGTCCGGCAATGACCGCCGGGCGGATCGCCTTCACCGCCCCGACCCGCGTCGACGGCAGCCCCGGAGAGGCGATTCACGGCCGGGTGGTGCCCAGGGGCGACGATCTGGAACTGCCCGACCTGGTGGTCGAACAGACCGAACTGAGCGGGGTCGCCTTCCGCTCGGCCAGACGCACCATCTACACCCGGGGCAGCACCCGGCTCGGCCGGCTGAGCATGACCGTGCTGGTGCATACGGAGCGGGCGGCGAGCGAGCGGCGGGTGCGCAGCGCGCGGATTCGCACCGTGACCATCGACCGGATCGACGCCGACCGGCTCGGCATGGACGTCGTCGATCCCGCCCCCGGCTACTCCGTCGAGGCCGTCTCCGGCTCGCTGATCGGTTTCTGGATGCGCGACCTCGACCTGGATCTGACCGGCGAGGAGATGGTCTACTCGGGACGCCTCGGCATCACCGAGCTCGACCGGTTGCGGTTCACCGTGATCTCCCGGGCGTTGCAGGGCCCGCCGACCACCATCACCGGCACGCTCGGCGGCCACGCGACCAGGCCGGCACCCGGGGCGTCGGGCGAACCGGCCTCCTCCGTCACGGTGGATCTGATAAAGGTCGGCGACCACCAGGTCGACCCGGACACCGGCCGGATCATCAGCGACCCAGTCGACGAGTTCCGCACCCAGCTCGACGGGGTCGCCCTGACCGACACCACCATCCGCACGGCCGACGGCGCGGTCACCATCCGCCGGGCCGGGCTGAGCGGCCGGATCGTCACCGAGCAGGGCGGCGGGCAGCGGTTCGAGGACGTCGGCCCGAGCCGGATCGAGCTGGCCGCGATCGACTGGCAGGCCGGGGCGGGGCGGATCGTCTCCCGCGGCCCCACCGTCCTGGACGGCGTCACCGTCACCGGACGCTGGGACAGCACCCCGGCACGGCGCGACGACCACGGAACCGAGCACCCCGCCACCGCCGACCTGCATGTCACCGACCTGCGCATCCACCGGATCACCGGCCGTGACCTGCGCTACCGACAGGGCGACCTGGACATCGGGCTCGGCCGCGCGACGCCCGTACCGGCCGGGGAACCGGACCTGCCCCCGCTGGAGATCCTCAACGTCCACGCGGAAAAGCTGCACTGGTCGCGCGGCGCCGGCATCGTCGCGGGCCGGCTCACCACCGGCGCCTCCCGTGCGGAGATCGCTGGACGGGTCAGCGCGGCGATGCGTGTCGACGGCTCTCTGAGCGCGGATCGGACGCGTCTCGCCTTCGGTCGGGGCGGCCGGATCGAGGCGGAGGTGACCGGGGCGGAGGGGCACGTCGGCGCCGGCGAGCATCCCGGCGAGCACACCTACCACGCGGGCTTCCAGGGCCTGGACACCGGTGTGGTGCGCATCGGCCCCGACCGGATCGACATCGGTCCGGAGGGCACCCGCGGCTTGACCCTGGCGATCCTCTCGCTGGACGCCCTCAACTGGCACAACGACACGCTCGGCCTGCTCATCCGGCCCGGCGAAGGCGCCATCACCATGAGCGGCATCACCGCCCGCGCCCGCATCGACCTCACCCCGCCCGGCCGGCGCCGGCTGCTGCTACGCGAGCTGGTCGTCGCGGAGACCCGCGCCACCGGCCTGGTGGTGACGCTCGCCGGTGGCGTCGCCATCCGGCTGGACCCGGAGCAGGAGGCCGTCCTCGGTGAGCTGCGGGTGCGCCCCGCCGCGGACCAGGGGGGCTTCGTCGTCGAGCAGAGCGGTGAGGACGTACGGATGCTCGGCGGACTGGACCTCGGCGCGATCAGCGCTCCCCGGGTCGGTTTCGACATCAGCACCTTCCTGTCCCGGGGCTCCGCCGACTTCGCGGCCACCGGGCTCGCCGTGGACTTCCTCGACCAGGGCGGCCTGCGGCTCGACCTGCGCGAGCCCACCCTGACCGCGATCCAGGCCCAGGTCACCGCCGATCCCGGCCGGGAGCTGCGGCTGCTCGGCGCACCCGGAGGCCGTCCGGAGTACGGGCTGCGGTTCACCTCGATCGGCTACGAGCAGGGCCCCGAAGGGGAGCAGACCCCGGCCGCACGTCGGGTCACCGCCGCCGGCGGAGAGGTCACGGGCCTCACCTTCACCGACACCGGCCTCGGGCTGTACGTCTTCGTCGAGCGAGGCCTGCTCGGCAACGTCACCCACGACCTGAACACCGGCGCCGGTCGACTGCCCTGGCTGGACATCCGCGACGCCCGCTTCACCCTGGACGTCGGCGCGCTGCTCGGCGCGCCCACCCCGGCCGGCCGGACCACCAGCAGGGAACGGCGCGACGACATGGCCCGGCAGTGGGACGCCCTGCTGCGCATCCTGAACACCTACAACCTGGGCGAGGTCCTCGACAGCCTCAACGGCCGGCTCGACTTCGACGTGGTGCACTCCGGGTTCGTCTGGGGCGAGCGGACCTGGGAGGCCAGGCTGACGTTCCACGACGGCGCGCTGGACTACCGGCGGATGACGGACGCGCTGCCGTGGTGGACACCGGGCAGCTTCACCCTCGACGGTGAGGACCTGGTCTACCGGGTGACCCTCCCGGCTCCCGCAGACCCGATGGATCCCAACCCGCCGCCGCCGGCCGACATCGACCTGCTGCGCTGGCGACTGCCCACCGGCGAGGTCCGGCAGGCCGGGGAAGAGCACCTGATCCGGCTCAACCGGCTACTGCGGCCGACCCCGGAGTCCCGCGACGACCTGCTGCACACCATCGCCGACTTCGGCAGCGACACGCCATCCGCCCCGGGCCAGATGGAGATCCGCAACGTCCACGCCGACCTGTCGGTGAACAACCCTCGCGAGATAACCCTGCCCCTCGGCAGCGGCAACGAGATCGTCCTGGCCCCCGACGCCCTGATGGGTCTGCGGATCTTCGGCGGGATGGGCCGCGATGCCGGCGGCCAAGACCTGCCCGGTGCGCTGCGGCCGGTCCGGCTGAGCAGCGCGACAGTGGCCCGGGTGAACCTGCTTTTCCGCGACCTGAACGTGTCCACCGGCCAGATCCGGATCACCGACCTGACCGACTGCTCGCTCACCTTCGACGGGCTGAACCCGGGACTGCTCGAAGGCCGCATCACCCGGGCCGTCGCGGAAAACATCCGCTGGCAGCGACCCTCGACAGGAGGTACCCCGTGACCAGTCCGCTCAGCCCCCGACTGCTCCGCGCCGGCCTGGTGGTCCTCGACCCGGACAGCGGCCGGACCCGGCGGGTGATCACCCTGCAGTACAACCCGGACGCGCTGACCCGGGGCTTCCAGCTCAAGACCGGCGGCGCCGAGGGCGGCGCGAAGGGCGAGGCGCTGCGGATCACCGGACCGCCGGTGCAGACGCTCACCCTGGAGGCCGAGCTGGACGCCGCCGACCAGCTCGCCGAACCGCGGTCCAACGCCGACGCGGTGGAGCTCGGCCTCACCGCGCAGCTGGCCGCCCTGGAGTCGCTGGCCTATCCCAGCCTGACCGCCGTGCAGGACGCCGCGGCGCTGCTGGCCGCCGGAACCCTGGAGGTGGTGCCGCCACCGGCGCCGCTGGTGCTGCTGGCCTTCGGGCGGCGCCGGCTCTGGCCGGTACGGATCACCGAGCTGACCATCACCGAGGAGGCGTTCGACCCGATGCTGAACCCCATCCGCGCGAAGATCCGGCTGGGCCTGCGGGTGCTGACGGTCAACGACGTCGGCACCGCCGGCCGGGCCGGTGGCCTCGCCATGGCCGCCCACCAGCAACTCGAACAGCTCGCCGGCCGGGCGCGCGGCGGCCGGTTGACCGACCTCGGAATCGACCGGCTGCCGTGACCGCGCCGCTGCCACCCGAGACCGACCCGGCCCTGGTCGCCGCCCGCAGCCGGGTCGCCGAGACGCTGCTCGCCGCCAACGGCGGCAGCACCGCCGGCGTACCGGTGGCGGGCACGATCGCGCCGGAGAGCCGGTACGCCACGGTGGGCACCGCGGTGACCGTGGACCCGGACACCGGGCAGGAGGTCGTCCACCTGCGCCGGCGGTTCGTACCGCCCGCCGAGCGGCTCGCCACCGCCGGCTGGGAGCAGGTGGCCGACGGCGACCGGATCGACCTGCTGGCCGCCCGTACGGTCGGCGACCCGACCGCGTTCTGGCAGCTCTGCGACGCCAACGGCGCCTTCGATCCGGCCGAGTTGGAGCAGCCGGGCCGGGTGGTCCGGGTCGCGTTGCCCGAGGGGTTCCCCGGAGCCGGCGATGCCTAGGGGAGTGCGGCTGCAACTGCTGGTCGGACCGCTGACCTTCGGGCCCGCCCCGTACGAGCTCGTCGAGGCGTTGCAGGAGGCGCAGGTGACCCAGAACGCCGGCCAGCGTTCCGGCTTCCAGCTGCGGTTCGCCCTCGGCCGGGGCTCGCTGGTGGAGCGGATGCTCGCCGACGGCAGCCTCGACCCGCCGACCCGGGTGCTGCTGGTCCTGCACCTGGACGGCCGCCCGCAGGTGCTCTCCGACGGCGTGGTGACCCGCCACGACGTGGCCCGCAGCAACGAGGCCGGCGCGTCGACGCTGACCCTGACCGGGGTCGACGTGAGCCAGATGATGGACCTGATCGACCTGTCGGGCCTGCCCATGCCGATGCCCGCCGAGGCGCGGGTGCTCACCCTGCTGGCGCCGTTCGCCGCGTACGGCGTGGTGCCGATGCTGGTGCCCAGCGTGCTGGTGTTCGCCCCGAACCCGATCCAGCGGGTCCCGGCCGTGCGCGGCACCACCTTCGCGTACGTGTCGCAGCTGGCCGACGAGGTCGGCTACACCTTCTACGTGGAGCCGGGTCCCACGCCCGGGATGAACACCGCGTACTGGGGGCCGGAGGTCCGGGCCGGGCAGGCGCAGCCGGCGCTGACCGTCAACGCCGACGCCTTCTCCAACGTGGAGTCGCTCTCCTTCTCGTTCGACGGGGTGCAGAAGACCGTCTACCTGCTCACCGCGTTCCCGGAGCAGGTCCGGGTGCCGATCCCGCTGCCGGTGCCGGACGTCAGCCCGCTGAACCCGCCGCTGGGCCGCAAGATCCCGATCCCGCTGTCGTACCGGCGGATGAACATCGGCCGGGCGGACCCGAGCCGCACCGACGACGCCACCGCCCGGATGGACGTGGTGCAGACCCTCGCCCGGGGCCTGGCCCGCGCCGCCCAGTCGGCGAACGTGATCACCGGCTCGGGCTCGCTGGACGTGCTGCGCTACGGCCGCCTGCTGCAATGCCGCCGGCTGGTCGGGGTGCGCGGCGCCGGACGCGCCTACGACGGCGAGTACGTGGTGAAGAGCGTGACCACCACGGTCAAGGCCGGCGAGGTCAAGCAGCGGTTCAACCTCAGCCGCAACGCCCAGATCTCCACCTCGGGAAGGGTCGACGCATGACCAGGTACTACGGCAAGTATCGCGGCACGGTGGTCAACCACATCGACCCGTTGCAGCAGGGCCGGATCCAGGTGACCGTCCCCGACGTCACGCTGCCGCCGTCCACCTGGGCGATGCCCTGCTTCCCGCTGGCCGGCATCCAGTCCGGCATGTACGCGGTGCCGCTGCCCGGCACCGGGGTCTGGGTGGAGTTCGAGCAGGGCGACTCCGACCACCCGATCTGGACCGGCTGCTGGTACGGCTCGAAGGCGGAGATCCCCGCCCTGGTGTCCGCCGCCCCACCACCGACCCCGCCGATCGTGCTGCAGACCCCCGGGCAGGCCACGGTGATGGTCTCCGACGCCCCGGGGCCGGCGGGCGGCATCCTGCTCAAGACGCTCACCGGGGCGATGATCTCGATCAACGACACCGGGATCGTCATCTCCAACGGCAAGGGCGCCTCGATCACCCTGGTCGGGCCGACCGTGGCCGTCAACCAGACCGCGCTGACGGTGACCTGATGCCCGGCCCGCTGCTGCACGTCGGCGCCGTGCTCTCCTGCCCGCACGCCGGGCCGGTCACCCCGCAGACCGGCAACTCCCGGGTGCTGGTGGGCGGCCTGCCGGTGGTGACCGTCGCCGACGCGTACCCGGTGACCGGCTGCCCGTTCCAGGTGCCGGTCGGCGCGGGCACCAAACCCCAGCCCTGCGTCCGGATCCAGTGGACCACCCCGGCGGCGCGGGTGCTGGTCAACGGCCAGCCGGCGATGCTCGCCGTCAGCGTCGGGCTGGGCGTGAGCGCCGAGGGCATCCCGCAGGGGCCACCGACGGTGGCCGGCTTCCAGATCAGGGCGGTGGCGTCGTGACCTACCCGGCCTTTCCCTGGCGTCCCGACAACCGGGGCCGCTCCGGGCTGGCGAGCCCGCAGCGGCACGTCGCCGACCTGGTCGAGGCGGTGCTGTTCACCGCGCCCGGTGAGCGGGTGAACCGGCCGGACTTCGGCGCCGGCCTGGGCCAGCTGCTCTTCGCCCCGGTCGACGAGGCGGTGGTCGGCGCGGCCGAGTTGCAGGCCCGCAGCGCGTTGCAGCGCTGGCTCGGCGAGCTGATCGAGGTGGACGACGTCCGGGTCGACCTGGCGGAGGCGACGGTCCGGGTGCACGTCGGCTACCGGCTGCGCGCCACCGGCCGGCCGGCCGAGGTCGCCATCGTGAGGGGGAGCAGATGACCGTGCGGTGCACCGACGACGAGCGCCGGGCCGAGGTGGCCCGACCGGGCAGCGGGTTCAACGGCATCGACTGGGTCGAGGTGGACGCGGCCGACCAGAAGCTGCTGCGGGTGGGGTTCCTGCACCCGCTGCCGGGCCAGCCCGACGGGGTGCCCACCGGCGCCGCGCTGGCCGCCGGCAACGTGGTCGTCGAGGGCGGAGTGCGGATCACCGGCGTACGGGTGGTCAGCGTCTCCGCCGCCGGCGCGGAGCTGACCGTCCGGGTGGACCGGGCCGGCGACTTCTCCCCGTACACGCTGCGGCTGGTGCGCTCGGCGGTGGACGACCGGGTGCCGGCCGGTTTCGACCCGGTGCTGGCGGAGGCGACGTTCTCCTTCAAGGCGAACTGCCCGAGCGACCTGGACCCGGCCCCGGCGGCCCGGGCCGGGCCGCCGCCCCGCCCGGCCGGCGCGCCGGCCGACTACCTCGCCAAGGACTACGCGGGGTTCCGGCGGCTGATGCTGGACCGGGTGGCGGCCCTGCCCGGCTGGGCGGAACGCAACCCGGCCGACCCGCTGATCACCGTGGTGGAGGCGTTGGCGCACGTCGCCGACCGGCTCTCCTACCGGCAGGACGCCGCCGGCACCGAGGCGTACCTGGGCACCGCCCGCAGCCGGATCTCGGTCCGCCGGCACGCCCGGCTGCTCGACTACGCCGTGCACGACGGCTGCGCCGCCCGCGCCTGGCTCAGCGTGCGGGTCACCGCCGGGTCGGACGCCGAGACCCAGGGCATCCCGGCGGGCACCCCGGTCCTGGCCGCCGACCGGGCCACCCCGGCGGTGCCGGCCGCCGACGCGGTGGCGCTGCTGGCCGGCGGCGCCACCGGGTTCGAGACGCTGACCGCGCTCACCCCGCGGGCCAGCCGCAACGAGATCGCCCTGCACGTGTGGGGCGGCCGGGACTGCTGCCTGCCCGCCGGCGCGGTCGGGGCGACCCTGCTCGACCAGCCGGCCACCGGCCTGGCCCCCGGCGACCTGCTGCTGCTGGAGGAGGTGGTCTCGCCGGCGACCGGTCGCCGGGCGGACGCCGACCCGACGCGGCGGCAGGTGGTCCGCCTGACCTCGGTCCGCCCCGGCACCGACCCGGTGGCGCGGGTGAACGTGCTGGAGGTCGGGTGGAGCGCCGCCGACCGGCTGGCCTTCCCGCTCACCGTGACCGCCTCGGTGGCCGGCTCCGGCACCGACCACCTGGTCACCTGCGCGGTCGCCCGGGCCAACGTGGTGGCCGCCCAGCACGCCATCCAGGTACGCGGCCAGCTCACACCCGCCGAGGAGACCCGCTGGCGACCGCTGCTGACCGCCGAGCCGGTGGCCGCGGCCACCCCGTTCCCGGCCGACACCCCGGCCAGCCAGGCGCTGACCCAGGACCCGCGCGCCGCGCTGCCGCTGATCCGGCTGGAGACCACCGAGGGCAGTTGGCGGCCCCGCCGGGACCTGCTCAACGCCGACCGGTTCGACCAGGGGTTCGTGCCCGAACGCGAGGGCGACGGCCGGGTCGTCCTGCGCTTCGGCGACGACGTGTCCGGTCGCCGCCCGCCGGCCGGCACGGTGTTCGAGGTGACCTGGTGGCGCGGCGGCGGCGCGGCCGGCAACCTCGGCCACGACGCGCTGACCACCCTGGTCACGGACCGCTCCGGCGTGCTCGCCGTGACCAACCCGCTGCCCGCCGTCGGCGGCACCGACCCGGAGGACACCGAGCACGCCCGCCAGCACGCCCCGGTCGCCTTCCTCACCCAGGAACGGGCGGTGACCACCGCCGACTGGGTGGCCGCGGCGCTGCGCCTGCCGGAGGTGGACAACGCCACCGCCCGGATCCGCTGGACCGGTTCCTGGTGGACGGTGTTCCTCACCCTCGACCTGCGCGGCGGGCAGCGGCTGGACGGCGAGCCCGGGCTGGCCCGCCGGCTGGCCGGGCGGCTGGACCGGTTCCGGGTGGCCGGGTACGACCTGCAACTGCGCGACCCGGTCGACCTGCCGGTCGAGCTGCGGCTGTGGGTGTGCGTCACGCCCGGGGCGTTCCGCTCCGACGTGCGGCGGGCCCTGCTGGACCTCTTCTCCGACCGGGACCTGCCCGACGGGAGCCGGGGCTTCTTCCACCCGGACCGGTTCAGCTTCGGCACGCCGCTCTACCTCAGCCAGCTGCTCGCCGCCGCCGTCACCGTCCCGGGCGTCACCGACGTACGGGTCACCGAGCTGCACCCGGTCGGGGTGGCGCCCGGCGGCGAGCTGACCGCGCGGGTGCTCCGCGCGGGCGACACCGAGGTGATCCGCCTCGACAACGATCCCAGCGTGCCCGAGCACGGCATCCTGCACCTCGACCTGGTGGGTGGACTGTGACGACACGAGCGGGCCGTGGGCCCAACCCGCCCGGCCGGGGCAGCGTGAACTACCGGCTGGGCCGGCAGGCGGACTTCGCCGCCGACATGCTCGCCCGGCTCGGGACCCGTCCCGAGCTGGCCGGGCTGACCACCCGCGAGGTCGACGACCCGGCCGTGGCGCTGCTGCACGCCTGGGCGACCACCCTGGACGTGCTCGCCTTCTATCAGGAGCGGATCGCCAACGAGGGCTTCCTCGGCACCGCCACCGAGCGCGGCTCGGTGCTGATGCTGGCCCGGGCCATCGGGTACGAGCTGCGCCCCGGTGTCGCCGCGACAACCTGGTTGTCGTTCACCGTCACCGCCACCCCCGGCGCGCCGGACGGGGTGCCGATCCCGGCGGGCAGCCAGGCGCAGAGCGTGCCCGGCCCGGGCGAGCTGCCGCAGGTGTTCGAGACCGTCGAGCCGCTGCTCGCCCGGCCGGAGCTCAACGCGGTGGGGCTGCGGGTCACCGAGCCCCGGCCGCCCCGCCCCGGCGACGAGACGCTGACGCTGGCCGGCGCCGACACCGTCCTGCCGGCCGGCAGCGTGCTGCTGGTGCTCGGCCCGGACTGGTTCGACGTGCGGCGGGTCCGCGCCGCCGAGGCGGTGCTGCCCGAGCCGCAGGCCGCCGGGGACGGCCGGCAGGTGGTGCCCGCGTACACGGTGGTGACGCTGGACGCGCCGCTGGACGGCCAGGCCCTCCCCTCCGAGCTGCGTCCCCAGGTCACCGGGGTGCAGGTGCACCTGCTGGCCCAGCGGGCCGCGCTGTTCGGGTTCAACGCCCAACCGTGGAAAGCGCTGCCCGTGGCGCTGCGGGTCGGCGAGTTGAACCCGGGCACCAACCAGGTGCTCCCTGGCGCGTACGCGCAGCGGGAGAACACGTGGGCCGACGCCACGCTCGCCGCCGCCGACCGAGACCTGCACCTGGACCAGTCGTACCCGACGATTCTCGCCGGGTCCTGGGTGGTGCTGGAGACTGCCGGGGCGGCGGAGGTCCGCTGGGTGAGCGCGGTCGCCGACATGCCGGTGGCGGACTTCGGCATCGCCGCCCGCACCACCCGGATCACGGTGACCGGCGGCGACTCCAACACCTTCTCCCGGCGGAACACCACGGTGCTCGGCGACAGCCGGCAGCTCGCCCTCGCCCCGCGGTCGGAGACCGCCTCGCTGGCCACGGTCGCCACCCTGGAGCTGGCCCGCCCGGTTCCCGGCCTGGAGCCGGGCCGCCGGCTGGTGCTCACCGGCGTCGACCCGGCCGGCGCGGGGGTCTCCGAGGTGGTCACCGTGCTGCGGGTCCGCGGACCGTCCACGGTGGACCTGGAGAGCAGCGTCGCCCACACGTACCGGCGCGACAGCGTCCGCGTCCTCGGCAACGTGGGTAAGGCGACCCACGGGGAGAGTCGGGCCGAGGTGCTCGGCGGCGGCGACGCCCGGCAGGCGTTCCAGCGGTTCACCCTCCGGCACGCGCCGCTGACCCACGTGCCTGCCGCCACCGCCAGCGGGGCGCGTACCACCCTGGCCGTCTGGGTGGACGGGGTCCGCTGGCAGGAGGTCCCCGCCCTGCTCGGCCAGGCTCCCACCGCCCGGGTCTACACCGTCCGCCGGGCCGACGACGGCACCGTCACCGTCACCTTCGGCGACGGCCGCACCGGCGCCCGGCTGCCCACCGGGCAGGACAACGTGGTGGCCACCTACCGGTCCGGCATCGGCCGGCCGGCCGACCTGGCGGCGGGGCGGCTGACCATCCCGCTGTCCCGCCCGCTGGGTCTGATGGAGGTCACCAACCCGGTCCCGGCGGCCGGCGCCGACGACCCGGAGGGCGTGGACCGGGCGCGGCGCAACGCGCCGCTGGCGGTGCGTACGCTCGGCCGGGTCGTCTCGCTCGACGACCACGCCGACTTCGCCCGGGCGTTCGCCGGCGTCGGCAAGGCCCGCGCGGACCTGGTCTGGGACGGCGAGCGGCAGATCGTCCTGCTCACCGTCGCCGGGCCGGACGGCGCCGCGATCCCGGACGGCGCGCAGCTGCGCACGGACCTGCTCCGCGCGCTGGACGCCGCCCGGCAACCCGCCGTGCCGGTCCGGATCCTCGGCCACCGCCGCCGCCGGGTCGCGGTGACCGCCCGGCTGCTGGTCGCCCCCGGGCACCGCTTCGTCGCGGTCGCCGCCGCGGCCCGCGCGGCCCTGGTCGCCGGCCTGTCCTTCGACGCCCGGGACTACGCCCAACCGGTACGCGCCAGCGAGGTGCAGGCCCTGCTGCACCGGGTGCCCGGGGTGGCCGGCGTGGTGCTGGAACTCCTGCACGACGCGGAGCTGCCCCCGGGCCGGGCGGACGTGATCGTGGCCGCGCCGGCTCGCCGCGCCGGCGACCTGCTGCTCCCCGCCGACCTGCTCACCGCGGACGCCGGCGACGTCACCCTGCTGGAGGCATCGTGAGGGCCGAGGAGATCTGGGGGCTGCTGCCCGCCGCGCTGCGCAGTGAGGACGAGGCCGCCGGGGGCGTGCTGCGCGCCCTGGTCGAGGTGATGGCCGAGCAGGCCGCGCTGCTCGGCGCCGACGTCGACCAGCTCTCCGACGACTGGTTCGTGGAGACCTGCGCCGAGTGGGTGGTGCCCTACCTGGGCGAGCTGGTGGGCGCGGGCCGGCTGCACCCGCTGCCCGACGCGGCCGCCTTCTCCGACCGGGCCCGGGTGGCCGACACCATCCGGTTCCGGCGCCGCAAGGGCACCGCCGCCGCGCTGGAGGAGCTGACCCGGGCGAACACCGGCTGGAGCACCGCCGCCGTCGAGTTCTTCGAGCGGCTGGTGATCACCCAGCACGTCAACCACCCGAAGACCGCGCCGGCCACCGCGGCGATCCGGGACGCCGGGCCGCTGGAGCTGGTCGGCGGGCCGTTCGAACCGGTCTGCCGCACGGTCGACGTGCGGGCGATGGGCGCCGGCCAGGGCCGGCCGAACATCCCCAACATCGGCATGTACGTGTGGCCGCTGCCGTCGTACCGGCTGGACCGGGCCACCGCCGCCCCGGCGGCCGACCCGCCGGACGGCCGGTGGTGGATCGAGCCGGTCGGGGTGGGCCGGCAGTTGACCGGGCCGACCGTGACTGAGCCGGACATCGACCACCGCGCCGACGAGGCGAACGTGCCGGGCCCGTTGCGCCGCCGCCCGTTGCGCGACGAGCTGGCCGCGCTGGGTTCCGCCGCGCCGCCCGCCCCGGAGGAGCTGCGCTGGTTCCGCGAGGACGACCCCTCGTTCGTGGTGTGGATCCAGCCGACCGCGGCGGACGAGTTGCGCGCCGTACCCCTGGAGCACCTGCGGATCTGCGACCTGACCGGGTGGGAGCTGCCCACCGGCAGTCTGGTCCGGGTCGACCCGGTGCTCGGCCGGGTCACCCTCGCCGCCGGGCGGCCGGTGCACCGCCTGGCGCTCTCCTGGTGGTACGCGTTCAGCGCCGACGTCGGCGCCGGCCCGTACCCCCGCCGGGGTGACCTCGGCGCGGCCGACGGCCCGGTGGACTGGCAGCTCGGGGTGAGCGCAACCGAGCCGCCCCGCGCGGGCGAGGTGGTCGCCTCGCTCGGCGAGGCCGTCACCGCCTGGCACGACTGGCAGGCGGCCCATCCCGGCACCGCCGGCCGGATCGTGCTGCTGGACAGCCACCGCTACGCCGAGACCGTCGCGGTGCGCATCGGGCAGGGCAGCCGGCTCACCCTGCTGGCCGCCCAGTGGCCCCGGCCGCCGGACCGGCCCCGCCGGCAGACCGACCTGGACCCGGTCGGCGTGCGGCCCTGCCTGCTGGGCGGCCTGTCGGTCACCGGCGCCGGCGCGGGGGACCGTCCCGGCGGGCTGGTCGTCGACGGCCTGCTGGTGGCCGGCCCGGTGACGGTGGCCGCGCCGTCCGCCGGCGGCCCGGGGCTGGGACGGCTGGAGCTGCGGCACTGCACGGTCGGGCCCGGCGCGACCGGGCTGACCGTGGCGGCCGGCAACGAGCGGGTCGAGGTCGCGCTGCACCGGTGCGTCACCGGGTCGCTGGCCGTCGGCGACGGCCCGCTCACCGTCACCGACACCCTGGTGCACGGCGGGATCGGCGCCGCGGACGCCGAGGTCGAGCTGGCCGGGGTGACCGTGCTCGGCGCGACCGGCGCGCGGGTGCTGACCGCCACGGACTGCCTGCTCGACGGGGTGGTCACGGTGGCCCGCCGGCAGCAGGGGTACGTGCGGTTCAGCTACCTGCGGCCCGGCTCGGTCACCCCGCGCCGCTACCGCTGCCAGCCGGACCTGGCCGTGCAGGCCCACCCCGGCGACCCGGACGTGGCCACCCGGGTGGGGCCGGCCTTCGCCAGCACCCGGTACGGCGACGCGACGTACGGCCGGCTCGCCGAGACCGCCGCCGCCGAGCTGCGCACCGGCGCGGAGTCCGGTGCCGAGATGGGCGCGTTCCGACGCGCGCTCACCCCGCAACGACTCAACAACCTGGCCCTCGCCCTGCGGGAGTACCTGCCGCTGGGGCGGGTGGCCTCTCCCTTGCCCGTGCTGCCGACCGGAGGAACCACACCATGAAGGGCGACATCAGCCGCTCGACGTTCGACCAGCGGCGGCACGCGACGAGCGTGCGCAAACAGCAGGGCCGGGTGGACCTGGACGCGGACTGGAACGAGCAGCAGGACATCCAGGCGCACCTGCGGGCGAGCGCGCTGACCGACCTGGTCGGCCCGGCCGGCGCGCCGCTGGCCAACGGGGCGTTCGCGCTGACCGGGGGCGGCGACCTGAAGCTGTCGGCCGGCCGCTACTACCTCGACGGGGTGCTCTGCGAGAACGACGCGCAGGTCTCCGTCTTCGCCCAGCCCGACCTGCCGGCCGCCGGTCCGTTCGTGCGCAAGCTCGACGGCACCTGGCTGGCCGCCGGCGCCGCCGTCCCCGCCGGGGTCTACGTGGCCTGGCTCCAGGCCTGGTCGCAGCACGTCACCGCCATCGAGGACGCCGGCCTGCGCGAGGTGGCCCTGGGCGGCCCGGACACCGCCACCCGGCTGCGCACCGTCTGGCAGGTCCGGCTGCTGCAGGCCGGACCGCCGAGCACCCCGGTGGGGTGCGCCGACACCCCGCCCGGCTGGGCGGAGCTGACCGCCACCTCGACCGGCACCCTCGCGGTCCGTGCCGATCCCACCGGCGCTCCGGGCGGCGACTGCGTCATCCCGACCGGCTCCCCGTACACCGGGCTGGACAACCAGTGCTACCGGGTGGAGATCCTCGCCGGCGGCGCTCCCGGCGCCGCGACCTACGTGTGGTCGCGGGACAACGGCTCCACGGTGGCGACCTGGGAGAGCATCGACGTCGACGTGCTGACGGTGAAGGTGCCCGGCCGCGACGGCAGCGCGGGCTTCGCCAACGGGTCCTGGGTGGAGCTGACCGACGACACCCGCGAGCAGAACGCGACGCCGGGCACGCTGGTGCAGGTCGACCGGGTGGAGGGCGACCGGATCGTGATCCGCCCAACCACCGCCACCGGCAGCCTGAACCGCGCCGACTTCCCCCGGCGGCCCCGGGTGCGCCGCTGGGACGGCCGGGGCACCGTCCCGGCCGGCGGCGCCGAGCTGGACCTGGAACTCGGCATCAAGATCCGGTTCGGCGCGGCGGGCAGCTACCGGACGGGGGACTGGTGGTCCTTCCCCGCCCGCTCGGCGGTGCACGACGTGGAGTGGCCGCGGACCGGCACGACGCCGGTGCCGCAGACCCCGCACGGCCCGCGCCGGGCCCACGGCCGGCTGGGCGTCCTGGCGTACGACGGCAGCCAGTGGAGCGTGCTGCGCGACTGCCGCCCGGTCTTCGCCCCGCTGACCGGCCAACTGACCCTGAGCCTGCTCGGCGGGGACGGCCAGGAGGCGGTGCCGGTGCCGAACAGCCCGGCGACGCTGGTGCCGCTCGGCCACGACCTGGTGGCCGGCGTCTCCATCGGCGGCCAGCCGGTGGCCAAGGCCCGGGTGCGGTTCACCGTCACCACGGGCCAGGGGAAGCTGACCTCCGGCACGATCACCAACAACACGGTCACGGTGGACACCGGCACGGACGGCCGCGCCCGGTGCGCCTGGCAGCTCGACTCCGCCACCGCCACCCAGGTGGTCACCGCCGAACTCCTCAACGAGGCCAAGCAGCCAGCCCACCTGCCGCTCACCTTCACCGCCAGCCTCTCCCGAGCCGACCGGGTGTCGTACGACCCGACCGGGCGGCCGTCGCTGGCCGGGGCGACCACCGTGCAGGCCGCCATCAACCAGCTCGCCGCGGCCACCACGGGCGGCTGGGCGACGCTGACCCTCCGCCCGGGCATCGACTGGGTGCAGGCGTTGAACACCCTGCCCGCCGGGGACGCGCTGATCTGCTTCGCGCCCGGGCTCTACACCAGCAACACGCCGGTGACCTTCAGCAACCGGGCGAACATCCGGCTGCTCGGCAGCGGCCCCGCGAGCCGGATCCAGGTGCAGGGCCACGAGTACGCGCTGTTCTTCGCCAACTGCGGCTCGGTGTCGGTGTCGCACCTGTTCGTGGAGACCCCGGGGCCGGCCGACAGCTCCGGGCGGCTCGGTCCGATCAGCGCGATCAACTGCAAGGAGGTGACCGTCGAGCACGTCCGGCTGGCCGGGGTCGCCGGCGCCGCCCCGCGCAGCACCTGCCTGACCGTGCGGAACGACCAGGGCACCCCGCCCGGCCGGGTCCGGGTGCTCGACTCGGACTTCCTGATCGGTCACGGCCAGCAGGGGGTGCTCCTGGTCAACCCGGACCACGCCGTCGTCACCCGCTGCCGGTTCAGCACCCCGCCCCGACCGCTCTCGCTGACCCTCCAGGAGCTGGTCAAGGACGAGAAGTTCCGCGGCGAGCTGGCCACCCAGCTGGTCGGCCGGCTGGCGCTGGACCGGGCGGACCGGCTGGAACGCGGCGACTTCAACACCGTGGTCCGGGTCGGGCAGTGGGGCGTGCGGATGAACTCGACGGTGCCGGAGAGCGAGTGGAAGACCCTGGCCGCCCTGCACCCGCCGACGCCGGAGGACCTGCGCTCGGACCAGAGCGCCGGGGCGTACCTGCACCGGCTGGCGGACCTGGCCGCCGCGGACCCGGGCCGGCTGCCCAGCTACAAGCGGCAGCTCACCTCGCTCAAGGGCCGCCTCGGCGACGCCGCCGGGCGGATCTTCGACACCGACGAGGGTCGCAAGGCGCTGCGGGACTACCTGGTCGGCGAGGGCGTCAACGTGCGCCGGGCCGACGACATCGCGCGAGACCGGCGGGACGTCGCCCTGCCGGCGCCCGGGGCGAGCCTGCGTTTCGACTCCGCCCTGGCCCAGGGCGCCTGGGAGGCGGCGCTGGCCGCGTCGCCGCCGTCGCGTCCGGTGCAGACGCCGTCGGCGGCGGCCAAGCACCTGCGCTCGGTCGCCGACCGGATCCTGCTGGAGCCGGCGTTCGGCGACCGGTACGCCGCCGGGTACCGCAAGGAGCTGGCGGCCGCGGCCGAGGCGTCGATCGGGGCCTGCGGGGTGGTGATCGGCGGCGGCACGGCCGTCGGCGACGTGGAGGTCTCCGACTGCCGCTTCGACCAGGTGGCCGAGGGCGTCCACATCGGGGTGTCGTACCACCCCGGTCCGCCCATCCAGGGCCGGACGATCCGGGTGACCGGCAACGACATCCACCTGGTCAAGGCCTGGTGGCGGGGGGAGGGCACGATCCGCGGCATCAAGATCGGCAGCATGCGCAACGTCTTCGTCTCGGACAACCGGATCTCCGTCTCCGGCGGCACCGGCCTGGGGATCTGGGCGTTCGCCGCCGGGGGGCCGATCCTGGCCGTGCGGGACAACCTGGTGCAGAACTGCAACCCCGGCATCATGGTCAACCCGCTCTGGTCGGGCGCCCCGGCGAAGCGCCTCTGGTCGGTGACCGACAACGTGTCGATGGACGGCCTGATCCGGGTCGAGGGCGGAGCGCGGAACGCGGGCAACGTGAGCTGAGCTGTCACATGGGTGACTGCGTGGGCTTCCGCGCCGCCCTACGCTTTCGGTGACTGCCACTTAGCACGGTTGCGGATTGCGGATGTGGTCTAGAGGTTCAAGTCCTCTGGTAGTCGCTCAACAAGGGCAAGGCGGGTCCTCACGGGCCCGCCTTGTCTGCGTGTGCGCCCCGTCCCGCCGTGTAAAGAATTCTTGACATGCCTGGTCGCCGGCGCATACCGTCCGGGTGTCAAGAATTCTTTACACACCCGGGAGGGCCCGTGGCGTTCGAAGAGAAACGCGCCTGGATGATGGCCGTGGTAGCGGTCGTCGGCTACGCCACGTACGCCGCCGTCGTCCTCGGCCGCGCCGACGGCCGGCCGCTGGCCGACGTGCCGTACGCCGGCGCCCTGCTCTGGACCGTCGCCGGCGCGATCGCGGCGTCGATCGTCGCGCACATCGTCATCTCGACCGTCTCGCCCGAGGGCGCCAACCAGTCCGACCAGCGCGACCGGGAGATCCACCGCACCGGCGAGCACATCGGCCAGTCGTTCGTCGTCGTCGGCGCGGTCGCCGCGCTCGGCATGGCGCTGGCCCGCTGGGACCACTTCTGGATCGCCAACGTCATCTACCTGTGCTTCGTGCTCTCCGCCGTGGTCGGCTCCACCGCCAAGATCGTCGCCTACCGGCGGGGCTTCCAGTCGTGGTGAGACCGACCCGAATCACCAACTCCATCCGCGCCCTGCGCGCCGCGCACGGCGACCTGACCCAGGCCGAACTGGCCCGCCGCGTCGGCGTGACCCGGCAGACCGTCATCGCCATCGAACAGGGCCGCTACTCGCCGTCGCTGGAGATGGCCTTCCAGATCGCCGCCGTGTTCGACGTCCCCGTCACCGACGTGTTCCAGTACCCCCGGGAGGGCTCATGAAAGCCATCGTCCAGGACCGCTACGGCTCCGCCGACGTGTGGGAACTGCGGGACATCGACCCGCCCCGGGTCGGCGACGACGACGTGCTCGTCCGGGTCCACGCCGCCGGCGTCGACCCCGGCGTCTGGCACCTGATGACCGGCCTGCCGTACCCGGTCCGCCTCGGCTACGGGCTGCGCCGCCCCCGCCACCGCGTCCCCGGCATGGACCTCGCCGGCGTCGTCGAAGCCGTCGGCCGCCACGTCACCCGCTTCGCCCCCGGCGACGAGGTCTACGGCACCGGCGCCGGCAGCTACGCCGAGTACGCCCTCGCGCCGCAGCACAAGCTCGCCCGCAAGCCCGCCGCGCTCACCTTCGCCGAGGCCGCCGCCATCCCGGTCTCCGGCCAGACGGCGCTCACCGCCGTCCGGGACGCCGCGACGGTCCGCCCCGACCAGCGGGTGCTCGTCATCGGCGCCGGCGGCGGCGTCGGCTCGTACGCCGTCCAGCTCGCCACGGCGGCCGGCGCCCACGTCACCGGCGTCTGCGGACCCACCAAACCCGACCTCGTGACGTCCCTCGGCGCGATCGACGTCATCGACCACACCCGCGAGGACATCACCGACCGGGGCGTGACATACGACGTCATCGTCGACACCGCCGGCAACCGCACCCTGACCCACCTGCGCCGCGCGCTCACCCCGACCGGCACGCTGGTCCTCGTCGGCGGCGAGGCCGCCACCGGCAAGCTGCTGCAGGGCTTCGACCGGCAGCTGCGCGCGCTGCTGCTCTCCCCGCTGGTCGGCCAGCGGCTGGTCCCCCTGGTGGCCAAGGAGAGCAGCGAGAACCTCGACGCCCTCACCGCGCTGGTCGACGCCGGCCGGCTCCGGCCCGTCCTCGACCGGAGCTGGCCGCTGGCCGAGGCGGCCGACGCGATCCGGCACCTGCGCGGCGGCCACGCCCGGGGCAAGAACGTCGTCCTGCCCTGACCGGAGCGACCGCCGGCGGTGCCCCCGGCACCGCCCGCGGCCACTCCGCCGCCGCTCAGCTGCTCGGGACCACCTCGGGCCGGTGCGCCGCCGGCGGCACGTACGGCTCGGGGGCCGGCCGCTCGGCCGCCGGCCGCACCGCCACCGGCGGTTCGGCGGCCGGCTGCTCGGTCTCCGGCTCCTCCGGCGTCCCGTTCGTCGGCCGCTCCCCGCCGGGGCGGACGGCCAGCATCGGGTACTCGGCGGTCTCCCCGCCACCGGCCGCGGCCGCCATCACCGCGGCGGCCGCCAGGTCCGCCACCCGCTTGGCCTCCCGCTGCACCCGCGCCCGGACGTCCTTGGCGTGCCGCTCGACCGACTCGGCCGCCTGCCGCGCCTCCTCCAGCCGCCGGGTCTCGGCGACCAGGCTCCGGCGGGTCTCCTCCAGCCGGCGCTGCGTCTGCACCAGGTCCCGCTCGGTGGTGTCGCCCTCCTGCTGGATCTCGGCGAGCTGCTGCCGGGCGGTCTCCAACTCCTCGCTCACCTGCGCCAGCGCCTGCTGCCGCTCCGCGGTCTCCTCCTGCACCGCCGTGAGCTGCTCCTGCTGCGCGGCCATCTGCTCGTCGGCGCGCTGGCGCACCTCGGTGGCGTACTGCTGCGCCTCGGCAATCAGCGCCTGGATCTGCTGCTCCGCGGCGCTGTGCTGGTTGGTCAGCTCCTGCTCGGCCGCCGCCCGGTGCTCGGCCAGCTCCTGCTCGGCGGCGGCCCGCCGCTCGGCGATCTCCTTCTCGGCGGTGGCCTGCCACTGGGCCAGCTCCTGCTGGCTCTGCGCCCGCGCCGCCTGGATCTCCTGCTGGATCTGGGTACGAGCCGCCTTGGTCAGCGCCTCCGCCGCCGTACGGGTCTGGGTGATCTGCTTGGCGGTCTGCTCGCTGATCCGCTTCGCCTCCTGCTGGGCGCGCTCGTGCGCGGCCTCACCCTCCGCCCGCAGCTTCTCGGCCCGCTCGTGGATCTCGGCCAGCTCCCGCTCGGCCGCCGACCGGCGCTCCTCGTACACCTTGTCCTGCTCGGCCCGGCGCGCGGACAGTTCCTCGTCGAGGTCCCGCAGCGCCTGGACGGTCCGCTCCCGCGCCTCGGTCAGCACCTTCTCGGCCTCGGACTGCAGGCTGGTCGCCCGCTGCGTCGCGGTGTCGGTGATCATCCCGGCCTGCTTCTCGGCCAGCGCCAGGATCTGGTCCACCATCGGGCCCAGGTCGCGGAAGGACGCCCGGTCCACCTGGGCGGGGCGCTGCCGCAGCTCGGTCAGCTCCGCCTGGAGGCGCTGGATGTGCGTGGTGAGGCCGTGCACCTGGCTCGCCGCCTGGTCCCGCTCGGTCGACAGCGTCGCGAGCTGACCGTCGGTCTGCTCGATGTGCCGGTCCACCTGCCGCTTGTCGTACCCGCGCAGGGCGGTCTCGAAATGCGGCCGTCCGGCCGCGTCGTCACGCAGCGCGAACGGCTCCTCGCCGTTGGACATGCCGCACCCTCCGTACTGTGTGAACGCCACGCGGATGGACGCCCACGGGCCATGATGTGGCGCAACGCTACCGTCGTCCGGCCCCGCACAATAGGCCCGCCCCGGTGATCGGGACGCGGTGAGGGGCCCCTGTTCCGCCGGTGGCCCCGCGGCGGCACGGCCTCCGGTGCGGGTGGCTCCCGCGCCGGCAGTGCGATGCCCCGGTCGGAGTGTCGTCCGGTCGGCGACGGTGCTCGTCCCTTGGGCGGGGTCGGGGTGCTGGTTCGGCGGTCGGGTCAGGCGGGTGTTCGCCGAGGGGCCGCGACGATGGCCGAGCGGAGGCGGGCCAGGGCGTCGTTGCGCGCGCCGGTCAGGGACGGTTCCCGGGTCAGTCGGGCCGCGCGGAGGTCGACGTGTCGGGGCAGCCGGCCGAAGGCGGCGGTGACGGCGTCGAGGAGCGCCGGGCCCCACGGCCCGCCGAGGACGACCACCTGCGGGTCGGTGAGCGCGACGATGGCGGCGAGGACGCCGCTCACCGCCGCTCCGATCGCCTCGCGGGAGGCGGACGACGCGTCAACCTGCTGGCGGAGCCGGTCGACGTCGATCGCCGTGCTGCCGGGCCGGCGCAGCCCCAGATCACCGAACACCTCGATGAACCGGGCCGCCCGACCGTCCGGGCCGATGGTGATCAGGTGCGCGATCTCGCCGGCGAGGCCGCCGTGTCCTCGGCGTACCTGGCCGTCGCTGACCACCGCGCAGCCCAGTCCCTCGCCGAGGAAGAGGTACGCGAAGTCGGTGAGGCTGGTCGGATCGGTGTCGCGCTCGGCCTGGGCCGCCCAGTTGACGTCGTTGTCGACGACGACCGGCCCCTGGACCTGCGGCGCGAGCACGTCGACCGGGTCCAGTTCGCCGAGCAGGAACGGCGCGTCGGGCAGCCGGATCAGCCGGCCGGTGGTGCGCTGCACCGGGTCGGCGGCGCTGACGACCGCCAGTCGGGTGGCCGGTCCCGTGCTCCGCTGGGCCTGCGTGGCGGCGGTGCGCAGGGCGGCCGTGACCTGCTCGGGCCGGGCCGGGCGGCTGATCTCGTGGTGCGTCCGGGCCAGGGTGTCTCCGTAGGCGTCGACGCACTCGGCCACCACCCCGTCGGGCGCGATGCCGATCACCAGGGCGGTGCCGACCGTGTCGGCGAGCGCGTAGTACGAGCCGACGCGCCCCCGGCCGCGTCCCCCCGGGGTCCGTTCTCCCGTGTCCACGACCAGTCCCGCCTCGGTCAGCCGGCGCACGCTCTCGCCCACCGTCGGCTTGGACAGGCCGCTGCGGGCCGCCAGGTCGGCCCGGGTCAGGCGCCTGGCCTGCATCAACTCGCGGAGTACGTGCTCGTCGGTCAGCGAGCGGAGCAGCTCCAGCGAGGGCTTGGCGGCGGTCACGGCACGATTCTAGTCAGGAGTCTTGCCTAGAAAGTGTCCCGCGACCTACAGTCGTTTCAAAGAAGGAGCCTTAACTAGAAGGAGTCCTGCCATGACCGCCCCGCCCGCCCTCACCACCGCCCCGCTCCCGCCGCTGCCGCACTGGGAGTCGACCCCGACCGATCTGCCCGGCGCCATCCGGGAGATCAAGGCGGCGCTGCGCGCCCGCATCGAGGCCTCCGGCCGGACCGTCGAGGAGGTGTTCGCCGTCGTCGAGCAGCGGATCCAGGCGGAGGTCGACGAGATCGTCGCGGCGCGTGAGCGCGGCGAGCTGGTCTGGCCGGTCATCGAGTACGCCGACATCGAGGCCGGCACGGTGTCGACCGAGACCCTGCGGGCGGTGCGCCGGCGCGGCTGCCTCGTCGTGCGCGGCCACTTCGAGCGGGAGCAGGCCCTCGGCTGGGACCGCGACATCGTCGACTACGTGGCGGGCAACGGCTTCTTCGACGCCTACCGCGGCCCCGGCGACGACTTCTTCGGCAGCGTGGGTTCCAAGCCCGAGATCTACCCGATCTACTGGTCGCCGGCGCAGATGCAGGCCCGCCAGAGCGACCGGATGGCCCGGGTGCAGGCGTTCCTCAACAGCCAGTGGAAGCACGAGTCCGAGGGCGTGCGGTGGTTCGACCCGGAGCGCGACTCGCTCTACCCCGACCGGATCCGCCGCCGGCCGCCGGGCGCGGACTCCCAGGGCCTCGGCACCCACCTCGACCCCGGCACCCTCGACCTGTGGATGACCGAGGCCTACCAGCAGACCTTCCGCCACCTCTTCGACGGCACCGTCGAGCGGTACGACCCCTGGGACGCCGCCTACCGCACCGCCGGACCGCAGTACCCGGGCACCACCATGTGCTCCGCCTTCCGCACCTTCCAGGGCTGGACCGCCCTGTCCGACATGGACCACGACCAGGGGGTGCTGCACACGGTGCCGATCCCCGAGGCCATGGCGTACCTGATGCTCCGGCCGCTGCTGGCCGACGTGCCCGAGGACGACATGTGTGGGGTGACGGTCAACCAGGTCTTCCCCGCCAACCAGACCTGGCACCCGCTGCTGATGCGCGCTCTCGTCGGCATCCCCGACGTCCGGGCCGGCGACTCCGTCTGGTGGCACTGCGACATGATCCACAGCGTGGCGCCGGTGCAGAACCAGCAGGGCTGGGGCAACGTCATGTACATCCCCGCCGCCCCCTGGTGCCCGCGCAACGAGCGATATGCGGCCAGCGTCCGGGAGGCCTTCCACACCGGGTCCAGCCCCGCCGACTTTCCCGAGGAGCACTACGAGCGCAGCTGGCCCGACCGCTTCCCGGCCGAGAGCCTCAACTCCACCGGCCGACGCGGCCTCGGCCTCGACTGAGCCGTCTTCAGGTCGCAAGGGCAGGGCCTGGTTTCTGGGTGACCGGCCCGTCCGGGATCGGGGGAGCGGCGGAAACGGCTGACGGCGCCGATGTGACGGGGGACGCACGCCGCCAATTTGACGATCAACTCGCGGCCCGCGTAGCTTTCTCTCTGCCAGCGCGGAACGGACGAAACAGGCGAAAGACCTGGTAGGCCGGGCGCGGGAATGAGCTTCCGGTTCTGGGGGTGGTACTCCTCGGAAACCGGGACCGGGCGGTGCCCCGGATCGGCCTGAGGGTCGATTTGGTGGGGCGGAACCGACCGGGTATGGTTCATCGCCGGTAGGGAACCGGGCGAGCGTGCGGGAAACCGTAGCGGCCGGCCTGTCGGAAGCCATGAGGACAGCGGTGAGAGCCGGTGGTTTTGTGGTGCCCGTAATTGTGGTGGAAGTGGTGCGGATCGCGACAGAGCGGTTTGACACGGCGGATATCAGCGGGTAACGTAGTAAAAGTGCCCGGCGCGGAAAGCGACGGTCACGATAGAGCGAAAATGCCCCGGGTCGGGGGTCCTCTTCGGGGGGTTTCCGGGCGGTGTGTGGTTGTTCTTTGAGAACTCAACAGGGTGCTTGAAAAGCCAGTGCCAATTATGATTTATACCCCGGACTGGTCAGGCTTTGTGTCTGGCTGGTTGGGATTCCTTTGGCAACACTTTTGTTGTCAGGACATGTTTTCAACAAGTTTTTGTTGGAGAGTTTGATCCTGGCTCAGGACGAACGCTGGCGGCGTGCTTAACACATGCAAGTCGAGCGGAAAGGCCCTTCGGGGTACTCGAGCGGCGAACGGGTGAGTAACACGTGAGCAACCTGCCCTAGGCTTTGGGATAACCCCGGGAAACCGGGGCTAATACCGAATATGACCTGGCCTCGCATGAGGCTGGGTGGAAAGTTTTTCGGCCTGGGATGGGCTCGCGGCCTATCAGCTTGTTGGTGGGGTGATGGCCTACCAAGGCGACGACGGGTAGCCGGCCTGAGAGGGCGACCGGCCACACTGGGACTGAGACACGGCCCAGACTCCTACGGGAGGCAGCAGTGGGGAATATTGCACAATGGGCGGAAGCCTGATGCAGCGACGCCGCGTGAGGGATGACGGCCTTCGGGTTGTAAACCTCTTTCAGCAGGGACGAAGCGTAAGTGACGGTACCTGCAGAAGAAGCGCCGGCCAACTACGTGCCAGCAGCCGCGGTAAGACGTAGGGCGCGAGCGTTGTCCGGATTTATTGGGCGTAAAGAGCTCGTAGGCGGCTTGTCGCGTCGACCGTGAAAACTTGGGGCTCAACCCCAAGCCTGCGGTCGATACGGGCAGGCTAGAGTTCGGTAGGGGAGACTGGAATTCCTGGTGTAGCGGTGAAATGCGCAGATATCAGGAGGAACACCGGTGGCGAAGGCGGGTCTCTGGGCCGATACTGACGCTGAGGAGCGAAAGCGTGGGGAGCGAACAGGATTAGATACCCTGGTAGTCCACGCTGTAAACGTTGGGCGCTAGGTGTGGGGGGCCTCTCCGGTTCCCTGTGCCGCAGCTAACGCATTAAGCGCCCCGCCTGGGGAGTACGGCCGCAAGGCTAAAACTCAAAGGAATTGACGGGGGCCCGCACAAGCGGCGGAGCATGCGGATTAATTCGATGCAACGCGAAGAACCTTACCTGGGTTTGACATGGCCGCAAAACTCACAGAGATGTGAGGTCCTTCGGGGGCGGTCACAGGTGGTGCATGGCTGTCGTCAGCTCGTGTCGTGAGATGTTGGGTTAAGTCCCGCAACGAGCGCAACCCTCGTTCGATGTTGCCAGCGCGTTATGGCGGGGACTCATCGAAGACTGCCGGGGTCAACTCGGAGGAAGGTGGGGATGACGTCAAGTCATCATGCCCCTTATGTCCAGGGCTTCACGCATGCTACAATGGCCGGTACAATGGGCTGCGATACCGTGAGGTGGAGCGAATCCCAAAAAGCCGGTCTCAGTTCGGATCGGGGTCTGCAACTCGACCCCGTGAAGTCGGAGTCGCTAGTAATCGCAGATCAGCAACGCTGCGGTGAATACGTTCCCGGGCCTTGTACACACCGCCCGTCACGTCACGAAAGTCGGCAACACCCGAAGCCGGTGGCCCAACCCCTTGTGGGAGGGAGCCGTCGAAGGTGGGGCTGGCGATTGGGACGAAGTCGTAACAAGGTAGCCGTACCGGAAGGTGCGGCTGGATCACCTCCTTTCTAAGGAGCACCTTCACCCGAAAGGGTGCAAGGAGCCCGCGCCATCCGAATGCGATGGTGGGGTGCTCAATGGCGGAGACACTGGCGAGTTCGTGCTCGGCAACGGCCGGGATCACCTAGTACAGCCACCCTCGGGTGGTGGGAACGGAGTCCTGGTGCGGCTGAGGAGGAACGCAAAGCACCCTGTTGGGTCCTGAAAGAACAACCATCGGTTGTCTTTCAGAACCATGACCCCACCTGTGGTGGGGGACGGTTGCCAGGCATGACCTGGCCCTGCAAACGGGATCCCTGTGGGATCGAGGTGTGGGGCGGATCGGGTTGTGGGTTGGTCGTTTGTTGAGAATTGCACAGTGGACGCGAGCATCTTTGTGGTCAAGTTGTCAAGGGCGAACGGTGGATGCCTTGGCACCAGGAGCCGATGAAGGACGTGGGAGGCCGCGATAGGCCTGGGGGAGCTGTCAACCAAGCTGTGATCCCAGGGTGTCCGAATGGGGAAACCCGGCACCAGTCATGTGGTGTCACCTGCACCTGAACACATAGGGTGTATGGAGGGAACGCGGGGAAGTGAAACATCTCAGTACCCGTAGGAAGAGAAAACAAATTTAGTGATTCCGTGAGTAGTGGCGAGCGAAAGCGGATCGAGGCTAAACCGGCTGCGTGTGATACCTGTCAGGGGTTGCGTGGTCGGGGTTGTGGGACCCTACTGAGTGTACTGACATGCACTCGAGGAGTTACAAAGTCAGTGGCTAGCCGAATGGTGTGGAAAAGCCAACCGTAGACGGTGATAGTCCGGTACGTGAAAGTTGCTGACCTTCTGTGGGTGTTCCCGAGTAGCGGCGGACCCCTGAAATCTGCCGTGAATCTGCCAGGACCACCTGGTAAGCCTAAATACTTCCTGGTGACCGATAGCGGACGAGTACCGTGAGGGAATGGTGAAAAGTACCCCGGGAGGGGAGTGAAATAGTACCTGAAACCGTTCGCCTACAATCCGTCGGAGCCTTGCGGGGTGACGGCGTGCCTTTTGAAGAATGAGCCTGCGAGTTAGTGGCATGTGGCGAGGTTAACCCGTGTGGGGGAGCCGTAGCGAAAGCGAGTCTGAATAGGGCGATTCAGTCGCATGCTCTAGACCCGAAGCGGAGTGATCTAGCCATGGGCAGGCTGAAGCGCGGGTAAGACCGCGTGGAGGGCCGAACCCACCAACGTTGAAAAGTTGGGGGATGACCTGTGGTTAGGGGTGAAAGGCCAATCAAACTCCGTGATAGCTGGTTCTCCCCGAAATGCATTTAGGTGCAGCGTCGCGTGTTTCTTGCCGGAGGTAGAGCACTGGATGGTCTAGGGGGCCCACAAGCTTACCGAAATCAGCCAAACTCCGAATGCCGGTAAGTGAGAGCGCGGCAGTGAGACTGCGGGGGATAAGCTTCGTAGTCGAGAGGGAAACAGCCCAGATCACCAGCTAAGGCCCCTAAGCGTGTGCTAAGTGGAAAAGGATGTGGGGTCGCATAGACAACCAGGAGGTTGGCTTAGAAGCAGCCACCCTTTAAAGAGTGCGTAATAGCTCACTGGTCAAGTGGTTCCGCGCCGACAATGTAGCGGGGCTCAAGCACACCGCCGAAGCTGTGGCATTCACATTTCAACCTCGCTTGGACTTGATTCCTTGTGCAGGTGTGTGGATGGGTAGGGGAGCGTCGTGCCGCGGGTGAAGCAACGGGGTGACCCAGTTGTGGACGCGGCACGAGTGAGAATGCAGGCATGAGTAGCGAAAGAAGGGTGAGAAACCCTTCCGCCGGATGACCAAGGGTTCCAGGGCCAGGCTAATCCGCCCTGGGTGAGTCGGGACCTAAGGCGAGGCCGAGAGGCGTAGTCGATGGACAACGGGTTGATATTCCCGTACCCGCGAAAGAGCGACCCTGACGAACCTCGCTGTGCTAACCACCCAAACCGGCGGCGACCTTCGGGTCAATGTTGGTGAGCGTGGGAACCTGGCGGGTAGTAGTCAAGCGATGGGGTGACGCAGGAAGGTAGCTGAGCCCGGCCGGTGGTTGTGCCGGGGTAAGCGTGTAGGCCGCACCATAGGCAAATCCGTGGTGCATGAAGGCTGAGACGTGATGCCGAGCCGATTCAGGTGAAGTCAGTGATCCTATGCTGCCGAGAAAAGCCTCTAGCGAGTTCTTAGCGGCCCGTACCCCAAACCGACACAGGTGGTCAGGTAGAGAATACCGAGGCGATCGGGCGAACTGTGGTTAAGGAACTCGGCAAATTGCCCCCGTAACTTAGGGAGAAGGGGGGCCGGAGACGTGAAGCCCCACGCGGGTGGAGCGTTGTATGGCCGCAGAGAGCAGGGGGAAGCGACTGTTTACTAAAAACACAGGTCCATGCGAAGAAGTAATTCGATGTATATGGACTGACGCCTGCCCGGTGCTGGAACGTTAAGGGGACCTGTTAGCTCTTCGGGGCGAAGCGGAGAACTTAAGCGCCAGTAAACGGCGGTGGTAACTATAACCATCCTAAGGTAGCGAAATTCCTTGTCGGGTAAGTTCCGACCTGCACGAATGGCGTAACGACTTCCCCACTGTCTCAACCACAGGCCCGGCGAAATTGCATTACGAGTAAAGATGCTCGTTACGCGCGGCAGGACGGAAAGACCCCGGGACCTTTACTATAGCTTGACATTGGTATCCGAATTAGCTTGTGTAGGATAGGTGGGAGCCGGTGAAGTCCATACGCCAGTATGGGTGGAGGCAATCTTGAAATACCACTCTGGTTGATTTGGGTATCTAACTTCGGACCGTTATCCGGTTCAGGGACAGTGTCTGGTGGGTAGTTTAACTGGGGCGGTTGCCTCCTAAAGGGTAACGGAGGCGCCCAAAGGTTCCCTCAGCCTGGTTGGCAATCAGGTGTTGAGTGCAAGTACACAAGGGAGCTTGACTGTGAGACTGACAGGTCGAGCAGGGACGAAAGTCGGGACTAGTGATCCGGCACTTGCGAGTGGAAGCGGTGTCGCTCAACGGATAAAAGGTACCCCGGGGATAACAGGCTGATCTTCCCCAAGAGTCCATATCGACGGGATGGTTTGGCACCTCGATGTCGGCTCGTCGCATCCTGGGGCTGTAGCAGGTCCCAAGGGTTGGGCTGTTCGCCCATTAAAGCGGTACGCGAGCTGGGTTTAGAACGTCGTGAGACAGTTCGGTCCCTATCCGCCGTGCGCGTAGGATACTTGAGAAGGGCTGTCCCTAGTACGAGAGGACCGGGACGGACGAACCTCTGGTGTGCCAGTTGTCCCGCCAGGGGCACGGCTGGTTAGCTACGTTCGGAAGGGATAACCGCTGAAAGCATCTAAGCGGGAAGCTCGCTTCAAGATGAGGTATCCCACCATCCTTTGGATGGGTAAGGCCCCCAGCTAGACGACTGGGTTGATAGGCCGGAAATGTAAGCCCGGTAACGGGTTCAGTTGACCGGTACTAATAGGCCGAGGACTTGACTACAAAGCTGCTACGCGTCCACTGTGCAACTCCCGACAAACGAACAACACCCAGCAATTGCTGGTCGAGTTGTTTGACATGTCGATAGAGTTACGGCGGTCATGGCGGAGGGGAAACGCCCGGTAACATTCCGAACCCGGAAGCTAAGCCCTCCAGCGCCGATGGTACTGCACTCGGGAGGGTGTGGGAGAGTAGGACACCGCCGGACAACCATTCGATCAGGGCCACCCCTTTCAAGGGGTGGCCCTGATTGGTATACCCACCCCCGGAATCTGTCGCTATTGGACCGGACTGCCCGCGGATATGATCTCCGCATGGCCACATTCGACACCGCTGACGGCACCCGGCTGGCGTACCACCGGGTCGGCGCGGGCGATCCGCTGATCTGTCTGCCCGGCGGTCCGATGCTGGCCTCGGCGTACCTCGGTGACCTGGGTGGACTGTCGGCGCACCGGTCGCTAGTCCGCCTCGACCTGCGGGGGACCGGGGAGTCGGCCGTGCCGGCGGACCCGGCGACCTACCGGTGCGACCGGCTGGTCGACGACGTCGAGGCGCTGCGCGTGCACCTGGGCCGGGACCGGATCGACCTGCTCGGGCACTCGGCCGGCGGCAGCCTCGCCGTGCTGTACGCCGCCCGCCACCCGGACCGGGTGGCCCGGCTCGCGCTGGTCAACCCGAGCCCCCGTCCCGTCGGTCTGGAGATCACCGACCTGGATCGCCGTGAGCTCGCCGAACTGCGCCGCGGGGAACCGTGGTTCCCGGAGGCCTTCGCCGCCTTCGAACGGATCTGGTCCGGTGCGCCCACCGCCGAGGACTGGGCGGCGATCACCCCGTTCACCCACGGCCGGTGGGATGCCGCCCGGCAGGCCCACCTGGCCCGGGAGGAGGGCGGCAGGAACCCGGACGCGGCGGCCGGGTACTACGCCGCCGGCGCCCTCGACCCGGATGCCACCAGGTCCGCCCTGACCCGCCTCGAGGCGCCGGTCCTCCTCCTCACCGGCGAGTACGACGTGGCGCTCCCCCCGAAGCGCGCCGCCGAGTACGCCGGCCTGTTCCCGCAGGGCGAACTGGCCGTGCACCCGGGCGGCGGGCACTACCCCTGGCTCGACGACCCGGAGTCGTTCGTGCGGACGCTCGCCGCGTTCCTGCGCTGACGGCTCAGCGGAGCCGCGCCGCCCGGCTCCCTGTCCCGGCGCCACCATGCCAAGGACCGGTCGGCGGCCCGAAGACAGGTGCGGGCCACACCTCGGCACCGCGCGACATGTCGGCCCCGCTCATATCCAGTGAGGTCTATGTCACGTTAGCGTCTGCGCACGCCGACACCACCGCCGGCGCTCCCGGACGAGGAGAGCGTCTTGAAGACACCGCTGAAGGCCACCACCACCGTCCTCGCCGCCGTCCTGCTGCTGATCCTGACCACCGCCGCCCCCGCCCAGGCCGCCACCCCGTCCACCAAGGCCCCGGTCTCCGGGTCGCTGCGCGCCTACAACGTCTCCGGCGTCTACGTCGCCGGCGTCTCCTCCGGTGGCTACATGGCCACCCAACTGCACGTCGCCTACTCGTCCCGGATCCGGGGCGCAGCGATCTTCGCCGCCGGGCCGTACTACTGCGCGCAGAACAACGTGTCCCAGGCGATCTACGGCTGTGGCGACAACCAGTACCCGACCAACCTGTCCGCCCTGCAGACGTACACCCGGACCTGGGCGTCCTACGGCTGGGTCGACCCGGTGAGCAACCTCTCCGGCGATCCCGTGTACGTCTTCCACGGCAACAACGACAACACGGTGAAGAAGTCGGTCACCGACGACCTGGTCCGCTACTACCAGCACTTCGGCGCCAGCGTGCAGTACGACAGCGCCTCGTCGGCCGGGCACGCCTGGGTCTCGCCGTACGGGACGGTGGGGTGCACGGCGACCGCGTCGCCGTTCCTCAACAGCTGTGGGACCGACCCGCAGAACAGCCTGCTGCGCAAGCTGCTGGGCAGCGTCTCCGCGCCGAACACCGGACCGCTCGGGGGCACCCTCATCCGGTTCAGCCAGAACACCCACGCGGTCAACGGCTGGGCGCCCGGCCTGAGCATGGACGACAACGGCTTCGCCTACGTGCCGTCGTCCTGCGCGGCCGGGCAGTCGTGCCGGCTGCTGGTCGCCCTGCACGGCTGTCTCCAGGGGTACGGCAAGATCGGCACCGCCTTCGTGGACCGGGCCAACCTCAACCAGTACGCCGACACCAACAACCTGATCGTGCTCTACCCGCAGGCGAGCGCGAGTGCCAGCAACCCGAACGGCTGTTGGGACTGGTGGGGCTACCTCGGCGCGACCAACTACCCGATCAAGGGTGGCGCGCAGGTGGAGACCATTATGAACATGGTCCGCCGACTGGACGGCTGAGCCGCCGCCACGGACGGTGCCGCGGGCGCGCGCCGGAGGCCACACCTAACCGCGGCCGCGCCGCCCGTCGAAGGGCGCCACCGGGTCGGCGACCTGTTCGAGTTCCGCCGGGAGTTGGGCCACGACGTCGTCGTAGTCGCCGGGTGGGATGGCCTCGCGGAGGGTGTCGAACACCGCCCGCATGCCGATCTCGGCCAGCGCCGGCTCCACCTCGGCGCGTCCACTGACCCGTTGCACGAAGACGTCGAGCCCGAACCGCTCGCCGGTCTCGCTGGAGGCGAACGCGTACGCCTTGAGGTCCTCGGGAAGCTGGGTGGCGAGGTCACGGGCCTCGCCCCCGTCTATCCGTTCCGCCAAGGTCCGCAGCGTGGCCCGGGTGAGGGCGGTCGCTCGCGCCGATGACGTGTTCGCCCGCTTCGCCACCATGCCGATGAAGTCGTTGCTGTCCACGTTCGGAGCCTTCCTCTTGGCCGATGGCGGCATCTACCCGTGCACCACCACGGCAAACGGCGTTGCGCGCGCGGACACCCCGGCGGCCCCGCGCCGCCTGGTCGCGAGGTGAGCTTCGGGACTCAGGCCGGCATATCGGTGGTTACCGGATGGCGAACCGGTTTCCTGGCTACCGTAGGTGCGGAGCCGGTCAGCGGCGAGCGGCCCGGTCGATCGGCCGGACGGCCCGGCGTCGAGGGGCTGGCCGAAGGAGCCGATCGCTGGAGGCGACAGCGGTGACGATGGAAGCAGAGCGCACTCTCGGCGAGGAACAGCTCACCCAGCTGGCTGAGGTCGCCGCCCAACTGCGGGTGGACGCGATCCGGTGCAGCACCAGGGCCGGGTCTGGGCATCCGACGTCCAGCCTCTCCGCCGCCGACCTGCTGGCGGTGCTGATCTCCCGGCACGTGCGCTACGACTGGACGGAGCCGCGCAATCGCGTCAACGACCACCTGATCTTCTCCAAGGGCCACGCCTCGCCGCTGCTGTACGCCGTCTTCAAGGCGGTGGGCGCGATCAGCGACCAGGAGCTGGTCGACACCTACCGCCAGTTCGGGTCGCGTCTGCAGGGGCATCCCACCCCGGCGTTGCCCTGGGTCGACGTCGCCACCGGTTCGCTCGGTCAGGGACTGCCGGTCGGCGTCGGTATCGCGCTGGCCGGCCGGTACCTCGATCAGCTGCCGTACCACGTGTGGGTGCTCTGCGGCGACAGCGAGACGGCCGAGGGCTCGGTCTGGGAGGCGCTGGACAAGGCCGGCCACTACGGGCTGCGCAACCTCACCGTGCTGGTCGACGTGAACCGGTTGGGGCAGCGGGGGCCGACGGAGCTGGAGTGGGATCTGGACACCTACCGGCGGCGGGTCGAGGCGTTCGGCTGCCAGGCGCTCGTCGTCGACGGTCACGACCTGGCCGCGATCGACGACGCGCTCGGCCGCGCCCGGCAGGCGACCGGTCCCACCGTCGTGATCGCCCGTACCGTCAAGGGCAAGGGCGTACCCGAGATCGAGAACAAGCCGGACTGGCACGGCAAGCCGCTGAAACCCGATCTCGCCGAGCGGGCCATCAACGCTCTCGGCGGGGTACGCCAGATCCGCGTCACCGGGCCGCAGCCCGAGCCAGCCCCGCCCACCGGCGCCCCCGCCGCTCAGCCGCTCCAGTTGCCGCAATACGACCGGGGCGCGAAGGTCGCCACCCGCAACGCGTACGGGGACGCGCTGCGCGCGGTGGGCGTCCGGCCGGACGTGGTCGTCCTCGACGGTGAGGTCAGCGACTCCACCCGCGCCGACAGGTTCACCGACGCCTACCCCGACCGCTACTTCGAGATGTTCATCTCCGAGCAGCAGATGGTCGCCGCGGCGGTCGGGTTGCAGGTGCGCGGGTACCGGCCCTTCGCCTCGACGTTCGCGGCGTTCTTCTCCCGTGCCTACGACTTCGTCCGGATGGCCGGCATCTCCCGGGCCGACATCGCCCTGTCCGGGTCACACTCGGGCGTGGAGATCGGGGCGGACGGTCCCTCCCAGATGGGGTTGGAGGACCTGGCGGCCATGCGCGCCGTCCAGGGTTCCACGGTGCTCTATCCCAGCGACGCCGTCTCCTGCGCCGCTCTCGTCGCCCAGATGGTCGACCGCAAGGGCGTCAACTACCTGCGCACCACCCGGGGCGCGCACCCCGTGCTCTACGACAACGACGAACCCTTCCCGGTGGGCGGCAGCAAGCTGCTGCGCGGCGGCGACGACGACCGGGTCGCGCTGATCGGGGCCGGGGTGACCGTGCACAACTGCCTGGCCGCCGCCGACGAGCTGGCCTCCGCCGGGATCAACGCCCGGGTCATCGACCTCTACTCGGTCAAGCCGCTGGACCGGGAGCGGTTGCTCGCCGCCGTCCGGGACACCGGCGGCCGGCTGGTGGTCGTCGAGGACCACTACCCCGAGGGTGGCCTGGGGTCGGCCGTCCTCGAATCGCTGGCCGACCTCGCCGAACCGATCCGGCTGACCCACCTGGCGGTACGCGGGCTGCCCACCTCCGGGACGCCGACCGAGCTGATGGACCAGGCGGGGATCGGGGTCAGCGCCATCGTCGCGGCGGCGCGGGCCTCGGTCTGAGGGCTTCCCCGCCCGCGATGCGGCGCTGGTGGCGGGCGGCCCCGCGCGGGGCGTTTCAGCCATCCGCTCGCGGGTACCCGCACGGTCCGGTGCGAGAGGGGGTCCGAGGTGAACCACGCGGAGTTCATCCAGGCGGTGGCGGCGCGACCTGGTGTCTTACCGTCACAGGCCGAGCCCATCACCCGTGCCACGCTGGAGGCGTTGGCGGAGCGGATCAGTGGCGGCCAGGCACGAGATCTCGCCTCGCAGCTTCCTGAGGAGCTGAAGGTCTACGTGTCCGAACCGGCCGATGAGCCCGTACCGTTCGGGCTCGCCGAATTCTTCGAGCGGATCCAGGCACGGGCTGCGGTGGATCTTCAGGCGGCGACGGACGGTGCGCGCGCGGTGCTGGACACGCTGCGTGCGGCAGTCAGCGAGAAGGAGTACGGGGACTTCGTCTCCCAACTGCCGAAGGAGTTCTGGCAGCTCACCGGGCCGGCGGCCACCCGGCTCGAACCACGCCGGATCGGCACGTAGACGCGGGTTCCGCGTCAATCGCCTGGGCGAACGTCAGTCCGCCGCGATCCGTCAAGGACGCATGGGTGGGCGGCTCCGGGGGCACTGTGACCCGGTGGACGACGTACTGGACGAGACAACGCCCTGGGCGGCGGACGTCGGGGAGCGGGCGACGGTCCGGGTCGTGGTGGTCGGGGAACCGGGGCTGCTGCGTACCGCCGTGGCGGCGGTCCTGGCCGGCACACCCGGTTTCGAGCTGGCGGCAGAGTGCGACCCGGCGGAGGGCGTCGCGGAGGCGGTCGCCGCCGGGCGGCCCGACCTGGCCCTGGTCGACCTCGACGCGGTGCGGGACGCCTCGGCCCTGACTCGGCGCCTACACGCCCGGTTGCCGGAATGTGCCGTGGTCGTGCTGACCGCCCGGCGCACCGCGCGGGTGCTGCGCCGGGCGCTCGGTGCCCGGGTGCGCGGGGTCATCGCCAAGGACGTGCCGCCGGACGAGCTGATCGACCAGCTCCGCGCGATCGCCGACGGGCAGCTGATGATCGATCCGATAACCGCGCTGGCCGCGCTCGACGCGGCGGTGAACCCGCTCAGCGAGCGGGAACGGGAGGTCGCTGCCGCCGCCGCCCGCGGGCTGCGCACGAAGGAGATCGCCGCCCGGCTCCACCTGGCCCCGGGCACGGTCCGGAACCACGTGTCGACACTGTTGCGCAAGACGGGCGGGCGGAGCCGGTGGGACGCGATCCAGCGCGCCCAGGACGCCGGCTGGATCTGACGACACGCGGACCGGGGTGTCGCGCCGGAGGTGATTTCAATAGGATTCCTGACCGTGCGTCATCGTTCGCGCACGGCACGTCAACAACGGGGGTTGATGACGGGGAGTCTGCATGGTCCGCACCCTGCTCGCGCTGAAGGGCGCACTGGTCCGTGGCGCGCTCGCCCAGCTGCTCGACGCCGAGGACGACATCGATGTCGTCGGCGAGGCGGACACGCCGGACGAGCTCCGGTCCGCCCTGCGCGCGGAGCGTCCCGACGTCGCCGTCGTGGACGGTGACCTGGTCACGGCGAACCAGCTCTGCGACCTGGCGTCCGCCGGGCCCGCCGGCTGTCCGGACGGCGGCCCGCCCGGGCGGCTGCTGGTCCTGGTCCAGCAGCGCCGTGCCGCCCGGCTCGGTCCCGTGCTCGCCGAACACGGTCGACGGATCGGCTTCCTCAGCCACGACGTGGCCCCCGGGCGGATCGTCGAGGGTGTCCGGCAGCTCGCCGACGGTCAGGTCGTGCTCGACCCCGACCTGGTGGTCGCGGCGCTGGAGGTCGCCGACAGCCCGCTGACCCCGCGCGAGCGGGAGGTGCTCGACGTGGCGGCCGAGGGCCATCCGGTGCGGGACATCGCGGAGCGCCTGGTCCTGTCCGCCGGGACGGTCCGCAACCACCTGTCCCGGATCATGGCGAAGACCGGCGCGCGTACCCGGCTGGAAGCGGTGCGGATCGCCCGGGAGTCGGGCTGGATCTGAGCAGGTCCGCCTCCCCGTAGCCGACCAGTTCCCGGTACGCGGCTGAGCGGTCCAGCAGGCCCCGGTGGCTGTCGAGCAGCGCGGCCCGCCCGTCGAGCAGCAGCACCCGGCGGGCGCGCAGCGCCGAGCTGACCCGGTGCGCGATGACCACCAGCGTGCCGGTCCGGTCGGCGAAGGCCTCCTCCAGCCGCGCCTCGGTCGCCGGGTCCAGGTGGCAGGTCGCCTCGTCGAGGATCATCAGGGGCGCGGGGGAGAGCCAGGCCCGCAGCAGGGCCAGCTGCTGACGTTCCCCGGCGGAGAGGTCCGCCGGGCGCAGCGTCGCGTCGTAGCCGCCGAGCCGGTCCACCAACCCGGTCAGCCCCAGCCGGGTCGCCGCCCGGGTGATCGCCGGATCCGGCACGTCGGGCCGGAGGTACGTCAGGTTCTCCCGCACGGTGCCGGTGAAGACGTACGCCTCCTGCGGGATCAGGACGCGCCGGCCGGCCAACTCCGCCGCCGTGGCGCCGGCCACCGGCACCCCATCGACGCGCACCGTGCCGGCCTGCGGCGACAGCACCCCGGCCATCAACCCGGCCAGGGTGGACTTGCCGATTCCGCTCGCGCCCACGATCACCAGGTGGTCGCCGGCCGGCACGTCGAGGTCGAGTCCGTCGAGCACCGGGTCGGCGTGCGGGCCGTACCGGAAGGTCACCCCGCGCAGGGACAGCGCCGGCCCGGTCTGTCGCGGGACCCGGGCGGTGGCCGGCGCCGGGGTGCACACCGGGACGTCCGCGCGCAGCAGCCGGTCGAGGGTGACGGCGAAGCGCAGCCCGCCGGCGGCCACGCCCTGGACCAGGGTGTGCAGGGCGGGTTGCACGCCACGCACGACGTAGACCAGGGCGCCGAGCACCGCGCCCGGCCCGAGACCCTGCCGGACCAGCCACGGGGTGGCCAGGAGCACCACCGGCACCGGCACCCACCCGCCCACGGCCAGCGTCAATCCCCGGGTGGCGGCCATGGTGGCCAACCGTCGCTCCACCCGCGCCTGCTCGTCGACGTACCCCCCGACCCACCGGGTGGTCCGGTCCCGCGCGCCGCTGACCGTGACGTCGCGGTGGCCGGCCACGGCGGTGACCGCGACCCGGCCCAGCCGCTCGTCGGCCAGCACGTACTGCCGCTGCCGGGCGATCATCGCCGGCAGGGCCGCCGCGAACAGCGCCAGGCCGGCCAGCACCGGTACCGTCACCAGCAACGCGACCGGCGCGGCCAGGGAGAACAGGCCGACGACGGCGGCACCGGCGGCGAACAGGAAGCCGCGCACCACCATCAACAGGCCGGCGTAGGTGTCCCGCACCATCTCCACCTGATGGGTCAGCCGGGCCACCGCCGCGTCGTCGCCGCGACCCCCCGTCGCGCCGGCCAGCGCGCCGACCACCACCCGGCGCAGCAGGTCGTCGCGGAACGGCTCCACCACGTCTCCCAGCAGCGCGTACGCCCGGTTGGTGCCCACCGCGCCGACGAGCACGGCGGCCGCGAGCAGGCCCAACCAGAGCAGCCCGGTGGCCGGGTGGCCGGCCAGGAAGCCGTCGTCGACGGCCCGCGCGGTGAGCAGCCCGGCCAGCCCCGCCGGCAACGCCTCGGCCACCGACCAGCCCGCCAACCGGCACAGCTCGGCGCGGCGCGCCCGCAGCGCGGCCCGGGTCACCTCGCCGACCGCGCTCACGCCCGGAACACCGCCCGGTAGTCGGGGTCGTCCCACAGCACCCGGTGCGGGCCGACCGCGCGGAGACGCCCACCGTCCATCCAGGCCACCAGGTCCGCCCGTGCCGCCATGCCGACCCGGTGGCTGACCACGATCCGGGTACGCCGGTCGCCCGGCCCGGTCAGCGTCCGGGTCACCCGGTACTCGGTGACGGTGTCCAGGCTGGAGGTGGCGTCGTCGAGGACCAGCAACCGTCCGGCGCGCAGCGCGCGGGCCAGCCCGAGCCGCTGCCGTTCCCCGCCCGACATGGCGACCTCGGCCAGCGGCGTGCGGTAGCGCCCGGGCAGTCGCTCGACGAAGTCGTGGATGGCCGCCGCCCTGCTCACCGGCACCGGGTCGGCGCCGCCCCCGACCGCCTCGCCGACCGTGTCACCGACCAGCACCGGCCGCTCGAACCCATAGCCCACCGCCGCGTGCAGCGCCGCCGGGGCCAGCTCGGGCAGCGGCACGCCGTCCAGGCGCACCTCGCCGGAGTCCGGGTCCCGCAGTCGACCGGCGACGGCGGCGAGCAGCGACTTGCCCGCCCCGGACGACCCGACGACGACGAGCAGCGTCCCGCCGGGGACCCGCAGGTCGACCCGGTCGAGCAGCAGACGCCCCCCGTCGCCCCGCACGGTCACCTCCCGCAGCTCCAGCTCGCCCGGTCCGGGGGGCAGCGACCGGGTGCCGTACCGGCGGACCGGTTCACCGAGCACGTCCGCCGCGCGCCGGCAGCCGGCCCGGACCCGGACCGCCTTGTTCAGGGTGCTGACCACGGTGCCCAGGCCGGCGCCGAGTGCTGCGTACTGGAGGGCGGCCAGCAGCTCGCCGGGGGTCATCCGCCCGGCGGCCAGCGACAGCCCGCCGACGGCGACGACGGCCAGTTGCAGCAACGGGTTGATCACCGCCCCGCGGGTCGCCGCGCCGGCCAGCACGGTCCAGGTCCGCGCGCCGTGCGCGCGCAGCGCCGCGACCGGCGTCAGCACCCGCGCGACCTCCCGGTCGGCGGTGCCGGCGGCGGCGATGGTCCGCGCCCCGGCGAGCGCCTCCACCATCCGGCCGGCGAGTTCGCCCTGGGCCTGCTGGTAGCCGGCGACGGCGGCCGAGGCGTCGGCGACGAAGCCGCGCAGCAGCACGCCGAGCAGCAGCAGCCCCACCACGAAGGTCAGGCCGAGCCACGGGTCGATCAGGGTGAGCGCCACCAGGCTGCCCAGCGGCGGCAGCAGCACCGTGCCGGCGAGCATGACGGTCGGGGCGGCCTGCCCGGCGTCGGCCACCTGGCCCACCAGCCGGCCCACCAGGTCACCCACCGGACGGCGGGCCGCGACCCGTGGGTCGAGGGCGAAGATGTGTCGGGCCAGCGTGTGCCGCAGCCCGGCCACCGAACGGGCGGTGGCCGCGCCCGTGCCGTAGTCCCATACCGCGTCGGTGGCCACCAGTACGGCGATCAGCCCGACCACCGCGGCGAGAAGGTGGCCGGACGAGGCGCCCGGCGCCGTACCGACGGCGGCGTCGACGGCGCGGCCCAGGATCGCGGGCAGCGCCAGCTCGGCCGCCACGCCGACCACGGCGACCACGGCCAGCACCGGGGTCCACCAGCCGGCGGACCCGACGGCACGCAGGAGGAGGCGGTCGGCCGGGGTCATCACACCTCTTTCACGCGCGGCCCCGGACCGGTGTGAACCGGCCCGGGGCCAGGCGAACTGATCGTCAGTTACAGGTCGTGACGCTCAGCGAGCTGTCGCCGCAGAGCAGCAGGCTGGCGCGGCTGCCGCCACCGGTGCGCTCGGCGGCCGGCAGTTCCATTCCCTGGAGGTCGAGCAGAGCCATGTCGGTACCTCTTTCTGTCGTGGTGCGGATTCGGGCTGGTCGGGTGGTCGTCGGGTCGACGACCGCCACCTCAGTTGCAGGTCGTGACGCTCAGCGAGCTGTCGCCGCAGAGCAGCAGGCTGGCGCGGCTGCCGCCACCGGTACGCTCGGCGGCCGGCAGCTCCATCCCCTGGAGGTCGAGCAGAGCCATGTCGTTGCACCTCCTTCCACATGAGTCGGGTCGGTCGGCCCCGGGGTGACCCGGGGAGCTTCGTGGGCCGGTCAGTCGGCCGATCCCGCCGGCGTCGCGGTCGGCAGGGGCCTCAGGTCCTGCCGCGGCCCCGCCGCCGACGGTGGCCTCGCCTCCGGCAGCGGCGTCAGGAACGGCAGCCGGGTCGCCTCCGCCGGGCGGGTCGCCGCGAGGGCGGTGAGCACGCCGGCGGTGCCGGTGGCCAGGTCCATGGAGAGCCGCAGCAACTGGTCACCGGGGAAGGCGGTCAGCCCCCGGTACGGCAGGGCGTGCCAGCTCAGCAACCGGGCCTGCTGCCGTGCCGCGTCGTACTCACCCCGTCCGGCCAGGTAGGTGACGATCCCCGCCCGGCCGGCGAAGAGGCCGGACTGGGCGTAGAACGGGAAGTCGGCGCAGCGCCCGATCGCCGCCGCCGCGGTCTCGAACTGCTGGTCCGGGCGGTGGCGCAGGTACTGGTCGAGCACCAGCCCGATGCCGACACTGCCCTCGGCGAGGTACGGCATGGTCCGCCAGCCCTCGTTGACCTCCAGGTGGCCGGCGTCGCGCTGCACGCACCGGCGCAGGTCCTGCCGCAGCGCGGTGGCGGCGTGATCGAGCAGCACCGGGTCGTGGTCGAGCTCGTACCGGCGCAGCAGCATCAGCGCCACCCCGGCCCCGCCCCGGGTCAGCCCCGCGTACGGGTGTCGGCCGCCGCTGATCTCGGCGACCGAGTCGACGTCGCCGAGCCGCTCGATGACCAGGTCGACCGCCTGCCGCGCGGCGTCGGCGTACCGCCGCTCTCCGGTGAGCCCGGCGAAGTGGGTCAGGTTCAGTGCGACGCCCGAGAGGCCGCCCATCAGGTCGTTGCCAAGGTCCGTCCACGGCTGTTCCAGGCAGAGGTCCAGCAGCCGCAGCGCCTCGTCGCGGTGCCCGAGCCGGTCCAGGACGTACGCGATGCCGTGCAGCCCGTCGTAGAAGCCGAGCCGACTGCCGGAGGCGGGTTCGCGTACCCGGTCGATCAGCCACCGCTCGTGCTCCGCTTCGGTGGGCGCACCGCTGGCGTGCAACGCCCACAGCACCCCGGCCGCGCCGTGGGCGAGGTTCAGCCCGCCGTCGCTGCCCGAGAACTGCCGGATGTCGCCGGGGAAGAGCCGGTCGTCGCGGTGCGGGGTGGCGCTGGCGGCGATCGCGGCGGCGAGGCGGTCGCGCAGTCCCGGCCAGTCGTCCGGGTCGACCCGGACGGCGCCGCTGGTGCCCGCCGGCACCGCGGCTTGTTCGTCCGGCACCGCGGCCCGTTCCTCCAGCGCCCCGGCGTGGCCGTCCGGCGCCTCGGCCCGGCCGCCGACGATCACGGCGACGGTCTCGTCGAGCAGCTCGCGGGGCACGGGGAAGTTCTCGGCCACCACGTCGGCCAGGTGCGCCGCCTTCTCCGGGGCGAGCCGCAGCATCGCCGTCAGCGGCAGGAAGAGTGCCACTCGCAGGCAGGCCAGGGCGTACCGGTCGACGGCGAAGCCGGTGCGGTCGCGCGGGGCGGCGAAGGCCTGGTTGCGCAGCGCCGGCCGGCCCGCCGCGTCGGCGGGTGCGGCGACCTCGAAATCGACCAGCGTGGCGGTCCCGTCGTCGCCGACCATGATGTTGAACATGTGCAGGTCGCCGTAGACGATCCCGTGGGCGTGGATGGCGTCCACCGCCTCGGTCACCTGCCGGTGCACGTCCAACGCCCAGCGGGTGTAGGCAGCCCGGTCGGCGTCGAGGTGGACCAGCGGGTAGCGCTCCACCACCAGTTGGTTGAGCGGGCGGCCCTCGACGAACGCCAGGGCCAGGAACTCGTGCCCGCCGAAGCTGAACTCGTCGTGCACCCGCACCAGGTGCGGCACGTCCGCGAGCTGCCGCAGCACCTCGGCCTCCCGCCGGAGCCGGGTCACCGCGTCCGCGCCGGTGGCGTCCAGTCCCGCGTACGGCCGGGCCTCCTTCAACACGACCCGCTCCCCGGTACGGGTGTCCCGGGCCTCGTACAGGCCGCCGCCGTTGGAGAAGTGGATCACCTTCTCGATCCGGTACGGCAGCTCGGTGGTGCTCGCCGCGTTGCGCGCGGCCAGGTGCGGGGCGAGGAAGTCGGGCAGGGTGACCCACTCCGGCACGTGGAAGACCGGGTCACGGCGGTCCGGCACCAGGGTGCCGCTCGCGTCCTCGATGGCCGGCACCACCTGCCCTTCCGGGGAGAGGCAGTACCGGGCGGCGAAGCCGCCGTAGCGCAGGTAGACCGGCCCGTCACCGTAGCGCAGGTCGCTGAGGATGTACGGCCCCTGCTCGCCGTCGAGCAGCGCCGCGAGCTCCTTGGCGGTCAGCTCCAGCTCGGCGTCGTCGCGCGGGTAGACCGTGATGAACTTGCCGCTGCCGGCACGGCGGGCGTACTTGCTGTTGCGCATGAGCAGCATCCGCGGCCCGCGCAGGTGCTTGAACGGGATGCCGCGCGGCTGGCAGTAGTCCATCACCCGGGTCAGCACCCGTTCGGCGTTGTCCAGCCGGGCCGACACGTGGATCTTCCAACCCTGCTGGGGGAGCGAGCCGTCGACCGGGCCGTGGATCAGCCAGTCGTCCTTGACCTCGCACTCCCAGCCGTCCGGCACCGGGCGGTCCGTCGCGTAGCCGGCGACCACGGTGCTCGCGCTGGCCAACGAGTCGTAGAAGAGCGGATCGACCGCGCAGTACGAGTCGTACCGTTCGTCCATGTCGCCTGCCTCCGCCGCCTGATCGGTTGAGGTCCATCCTGCGGACGGCCGAGAGGCGTGCGAAGTGCGATGAGTCATCGATCGGCGGTGAGTTTCCCACCCCGAAGTCGTGACAACGGCGGAGTTTGAACTCGCGAACACCGCGTGACCAGCGGGGACGCAGTCGGACTCGCACCCCCGGGGACGGTCACCACTTCGGCCTTTCCGCGACAGCGCTGCGGCGACGAACAAGATCCGTCCGGGGGGTTCCGGCCCACTGACGGCATGACTAGGTTGGTGCTGCTCGCGGCTCCGGGGTCCCCTCATTCGGGCCCTTGGGGTAAGGAATCGGCAGCGAGCGGTGCTTCGGACAGGGGCCGAAACAGAGGACGGTGAGGCCCGCCGAGGCGTACCCGACCGACGCTTCGACCCACTGCCGCCGAGGTGTCGGCGTGGTACGGGGGGTCAGGTACATGGTGTCGCGGGTGTTGCCGCCGAATCTCACGGCGGCGAGTGATCTGTTGCTGCAGCGGGGTCCGCTGCCGCCGGAGGAAGTCGCCAGGATTCTGCGCGACGGTGGCATCGTGGTCGCCGCCGCCAGGCTGGCGAAGCTACCGGAGCGTTTCCCGGACGCCTTCGTCCTCGACGAACAGGGCCGCATCGGCGTGCCCCGCCAGTCGGCCCCGGTGGCGGAGACCCGACCGGTCGAGCCGCGTCCGGCGTCAGTTCCGGCGTGGCGACGGGCCGAGCCGGCGACACCCGTTTCGCTCGCCGACTGTGTCGTCGTGGCCGTGGGCGACGGCCAGGCCTCATCGACGGCCGCCGGCAACATCGCCGTGGTCCGGCTCAGCGACGGTCAGTGCCGGCTGTTCCCGTCAGGTGTCGACCAGGCCGCGCTGTTGCGGGAGTTCACCGCTGGGGCGGCGTGCGCGGTGGGCCACGACGTCGACCGGTGGCAGCTGCCGGTCGTCGCCGCCCTTCCGTCCGCGCGGGTCGACCTGCGACTGCTCGCGCTGCTGCAGGAGCCGACGCGGCCGGCTGACCGGCTCGGCGAACTGTGCGCGGCGCTGGGCGTCGCCCGGGAAAGCGACGACCTCGGAGGAGACGCTCTGGCGGCAGCCCAGTGCCTGCGTGTCATCACCGACCAGCTGGATGTGGCCGATGCGTCCTGGCAGCTCACCCGGGCCTGCCTGGCCGCCGCCGGCTCGGACGTGGTGCGCCTGCTTCCGCATGCTGCCATGCCGCAGCGCGTCCGGGACGGGTTGAGGTGTGCCCCGGATCCGCTCCTCGAGCCGGTCGGCGAGGGACACCGGTCCGCGGGCGAGGCGGTACGTCACGTGTTCGACCGCCTCACCGAACGCGGTTACGCGGCCCGGCCGTCGCAGCAGGAGATGGCCAGGGCGGTCGGCGAGGTTCTCGACAGCGGCGGCCTGCTCGCGGTCGAGGCGCCCACCGGCACCGGCAAGTCCCTGGCCTACCTCACCCCGGCGGCGGGCCGTGCCACGGGCGGAGGCCGGCCGGTGCTCGTCGCCACCGCCACGAAGGTCCTGCAGCAGCAGCTCCGGCGGGACGTCACCCGCCTGCGTAGCGAAGGGCTGTTCTCCGCTCCGCTGCGCCAACTCTTCGGGGTCTCCAACTACATCTGCCCACGGGAGGTCGCCGCCGCCCTCGACAGTTCCGACGAGTCCACGGACCCGGATCAGTGGCTTGCGCTGGCGGTGGCGATCCGCGGGCTCGCCGTCAGCGAGACCGGGGTGTGGGACGACATCTCCGACGCCGATCTGGTCCGGGATCGAGCCTCCTACCGAACCACCCGGGACACCCTCCGGACCGACGCGAGGTCCTGCGAGCGGCAGCAGTGCGCCTGGGTGGCGACGTGCCCGCTGTACCAGCGGCTCGCCGACATCCGGGAGCGGCCCGGCGTTCTGGCGGTCAACCACGCCCTGATCGCGACCTGGGCCAAGCTCGCCCAGCAGGGGCAACGTAGCCCGGGGGATGTGCTCGCCGACGGCGCCGGTGACCTGGTGTTCGACGAGGCCCATGAGTTGGAGGACTCGCTGACGGCCGCCTGGACGGAGGTCGTGGGCCGCCGCGAACTGCTCGCCATGGCGGCGCGGCTGGACGGACGACATGGACTGGACCGTCAGTTGCGCCGACTCGTTGCCTCCGGCAAGGACCTGGGGGTGGGACGTCACCTGCCGGCCCTCGCCCGGCAGCTACGTGCTGACTGCGACACCCTGACCAGCGCGGTACTGCGGTACCTCCACGAGTACGCGGGCGCAGCCCGCTCGGCGGTGCCACGCAGCGGTGTGGTGCACACGCGCCCCGAGTACCGGCAGCTGGTCGAGGAGGTCCGCCAGATCGGCCGCCGCCTGCGGGAGTTGGACGCCGTACTGACCGAGGTGGAGACGGCGGCCCGAGCGTGTCTGCCCGAGGCCGGCGGACACGCTCACCTGTTGCTGAAGGGATTGGTCACCCGGGTCGCCGGGCTGGCCCACGCGGTCCGGGACGCGGCAGATGTGCTGGGTCGGCTGCGAGACCTGCCGGATGAACATCTGTGGGTCTACCGGCTGTCCGCCGACCCGACGCCGGACCCGGGACCGGCGTCGGAGACCGACGAGACGCCCACGGACTGGACTTTCGAGTGCATCCCCATCGACGTCGGCCCGGCCTTCGCCGACGCCGTCGTACGTCCCGCCCGCAGCGTCACCCTGACCAGCGCCACCCTTTCCACGGGCGACACCTTCGACTACGTCTCCGCCCGGCTGGGCATCCGCATCGAGCGGGGCAGCGGTGAGCCCGGAGTGTTCGACGGTCGTCAGCTGCCCAGCCCCTTCCGCTACGCGACGCAGTCAGCCGTGGTGCTCACCAACCACCTGCCGGTCCCGGTGCCCAGCCAGGAGCGCGAGTTCGTCGAGGAACTCGCCCGCGACCAGGTCGGACTGCTCTCCCTGACCGGCGGCCGGTCGATGACGCTGTTCGCGGCCCGCCGGCGCATGCGGGCCGTTGCCGACCTGGTGCGGCAGCAGGGCGACGCCCTGGCCGAGCGGGGCGTGCGGCTGCTCGTCCAGGGCGAGGCCGGACGGGCCGAGATCTCCGACCTGTTCCGGGCCGATCCGGGCAGCGTCGTGTACGGCCTGCGCTCCTACTGGCAGGGCTTCGACGCGCCGGGTGACACCTTGAGCTACCTGGTCATCGAGAAGCCGCCTTATCCGCACCCGGACGACGCGGTGGTGAGTGCCAGAGCGCGGGCCATCGCCGATCGCGGTGGCGATCCGTTCCTCGACTACGTGGTGCCCAAGACGGCCGTGTTGTTGGCGCAGGGCTTCGGTCGGCTGATCCGCACCGAGAGCGACCGGGGTGTCGCGCTGATCTGTGATCGGCGCATGCAGTCACCGAGCAGCGCCAACCGGCTGTTGTTGTCGACGCTGCCCGGCCCTGCGATGTACCACGCCGACGACCGGGACGACGCGTGGCGCTTCGCCCTGCGCTTCGTCACCGGCGAGGAACCGGACCTGACAGCCTCGTTGGCCCTGGCGGGCAGCGAGGTGGACGCGATCGTGGAGCGTCTGCGCCTGGTGCCCGGGGAAGACCCGGAGCCGAAACTGCGTGAGGGGGCCCGCCTGCTGTTCGGGGTGGAGGAGCTGCGCGAGCCTCAACTGCGGCTGATGCTGGCGAACCTCGCCGGTATCGACACGGTCGGCATCCTGCCCACCGGCACCGGAAAGTCGCTCTGTTTCCAACTGCCGGCCCTGCTGCGCCCGCAGAACCGGGCGACAGTGGTCGTCAGCCCGCTGGTAGCCCTGATCAAGGACCAGTTGGACGATCTTCGCGGTCGTCGCGGGCTGCGTGGCGTGCAGGGCATTACCGGCAGTACACCGGCCACCGTCCGCAACGAGATCCTCCGGGATCTCGCCGCGGGGAAGGTGCGCCTGTTGTACGTGTCGCCGGAGCGCCTGGTGCGCGATCCCGTCCTGCGGGTGGCGCTGGAACGACAAGACCTGGCCGGCCTCGTCGTCGACGAGGCGCACTGCGTCAGCGACTGGGGACACGACTTCCGACCGGAGTTCCGCCAGGTGTCCCGGGCGGTGGCCCACCTCGACCGGGCCCCGCGGATGGCCCTGACGGCCACCGCCACCCCGCCGGTGGTGCAGGACCTGATCGCCACCCTTGAGCTGCGTGACCCGGTGGTGGTCAGCCGACCCTCCGACCGGCCGAACCTCCGTTTCCAGGTGACGAAGGTGGCCGGTGAACGCGAACGGGCACGCGAGCTGCTGCGCGTCGCCACCGCCATGGGGTCCGCCCCAGGGATCGTCTACGCGTCGCGGCGCGCCGTCACCGAGGAGATCGCGGCACTGCTGCGACGAGCCGGCATCGCGGCCCGGCACTACCACGCGGGCATGGTGCCGGAGCAGCGCGAAGCGGTCCAGGACGATTTCCTCGCCGGCACCACCCAGATCATCGTCGCCACCAAGGCCTTCGGCATGGGGGTCAACAAGCCGGACGTCGGCTGGGTGGTGCACTACGACCTGCCCGCTTCGCTGGACGCCTACGTGCAGGAGGCCGGCCGGGCGGCCCGCGCACCGGACCTTCGCGGTGAGTGCCTCCTGCTGTACAGCGGGGGTGACATCGCCCGCCGACGGGCGCAGGTTGCCGACACCGCCGTCGGTGACCGACTCGCGCAGACCCGACGGGTGCTGGCGCTGCTGGGCGAGCAGCGCCGCCGCGGCGGGGACGTGGTCTTCGACCCGGAGGAACTGGCCGCCGCGGCCGGCGTGGACGCCGACGAACTCAACGTGCTGCTGGGCTGGCTGGAACGCGCCAAAGCGGTGGAACAGCTGCCGGACTGCTCGGCGCGCGGCACCGTCCACGTCGGGGTGCGGGAACCGGAGGACCAGCAGCAGCGGCGCCGGTTCCGACACATGTCGGTGCTGCTGCGGATGCGGCCGCAGGTCGGCAGCCGCATCGACTTCGACCGGCTCGAACAGGAACACGGCATCGACCCCGACGAGCTGGAGCGCGACCTGGTCGCCTGGTCGCTGGAACGGCTCATCACCTTCTCCTCGTCGCAGCGCTACCGACGGCTGCGGCTGTTGGCCCGCCAGGTCGACACGGCGGTGCTGAGCCGGGAGATCCACCGGTGGAACGTCTGGCAGCGCGAGCAGTTGGACGCGGTCATCTCCTACGTCGGCGACGCCGGATGCCGACGCGCCGCCGTCGTCCGCTACTTCGGTTTTCCCGCCTACACCTGCGGCGTCGACCTGATCGCCTGCGACGGCTGCGGCGGACGGTCGATGTGGCATGATCTTCCCGCCTCGGCGGTGCCGGACCCGGAGCAGCTGGTCAACGTGGAGCTGACGGTCCTGCAGGCGGTGGCCTGGGCATCGACGCTACGCATGGGCCGCTACGGCGCGGTCGGCCTGAAGGCCGCCGTGCTGGGGGCGGAGGTGCTGGCCGGTGGGCATCCGATCGGCGCGGGACTGCGCCGTTGCCCCCAGTTCGGGGCGCTGCGCCACGTGCGCGCCGCCGACCGGCGTTGGGACGAGGCGGCCGCCCGACTGATCGCCGACGGGCTGCTCGTCCGCGACGAGGTCAGCAGGGACAGCAGGAGTTACACGAGTCTGGCGATCACCGACGCCGGGCGCGAAAGGTTGGGGGGCCGTCGTGGCTGAGTCGGTCAGCGTCGAGCGGGTCATCACCGCCGAACTGCTGGAGCACGGGGAGATCAGCCTCGGGCCGGTGGAACACACCCGGCTGGGACTGCCCAGCCACTCCGCCGACCTGACGGTCGTGGTCGACGACGAGTCCCTGCCGGTCGCGTGGGTCGCCGGACGACGCCGACTGCACGGTGAGGCGCTGACCGAGTACCTCCAGGACACGGCCCGGGTGGGCGGGTTGCTGCGGCTGGAGCGCCGTGGCGGCGACGCCCTGCGGCTCGTGGTCTCCGCACCGGGAGCCCGGTTGTCGTCCGCCGCGCGGCTGCCCGGCGCGGTGACTCTCACCTCCGCTGCCGCCGCCGCCGCCGTCGGAGCGGCCGCGGCACGGTCCACCGCCCGGGCACCGCGTCGGGCCAGCACCGGCGGGCGTTACCGCCTGCGCAAGCGCGAGGAGTACGCCTGGCAGGGCGAGATCGGCTTCCTCAAGAGCGCTCGCACACATGTCTCCGGCGCCCTCAAGGACCGCGGCTGGGACCCGGCCGAGGCGGTGGAGATGCGGCTGGAGGGGGAGCGGCTGGCGACCCTGGACCAGTTCGACGAGCTGCTGGCCATCGACGCCGCGCACATCGAGCACATGCCCCACCAGGAGGCCGCGGCCCGCACCGTGCTGACCCGGATGGGCGGGCGCGGCATCCTCGCCGACGAGGTCGGCCTCGGTAAGACCGTCGAGGCGGGCCTGGTGCTCAAGGAGCTGATGCTGCGCGGGCTCGCCCAGCGGGTCCTGATCATCTGCCCGGCGCCGCTGCGCGACCAGTGGCGCGACGAGCTGCGCGACAAGTTCGACGAGGACTTCACCGTGGTTGCCAGCGGACTGAACGCCAAGGCGTTCGACCAGGACCGGGTCATCATGACCCTGCAACTGGTGCTGCGTAACGCGGAGCGGTTCCGCAAGCGCTTCGACCTGGTCATCGTCGACGAGGCCCACCGCCTCTCCGGCGCCGGCGCGAAGCGTACCCGGGAGACGGTGGGGGACCTGATCGCCAAGGCGCCCCGCGCGCTGTTCCTGTCGGCCACCCCGGTACAGAACAACCTGCTCGAGCTCTATCGACTGGTGGAGCTGCTGCGCCCGGGCACGTTCGACTCCGAGTACGACTTCTCCCGCCGTTTCGTCGACCGGAATGACCCGCGCCGGCCCGTCAACGCGGTCGAGCTGCGCAAGCTGATCAGCAGTGTGGTGGTGCGGACCACCCGTCAGCAGGCCGGGGTCGATCGGGTGCACCGCATGCCCCCACAGGACCACGGTGTCGTGCTCACCCCGCCGGAGCGCCAGCTGTACGACATGCTGCTGCACACGCTGCGCCACCGGATGACCGGGCCGGCGGACACGATGCGTCGGCGGCAACTCGCCCTGCGGCTGACCGCCTCGCCGCAGGCGGTGTCCCGTAGCGCCCTGCGGATGGCCGAGCGAGAGTCGGACGGGCAGTTGCGGCGGGTCCTGACCGAGATCGGTCACCTCGCCGGCGACATTCGGCACACCTCCCGCGAACAGACCGCCCTCAAGGTCGTCAGACGTTGGCTCGACGAGCACGGACGGGTGCTCGTGTTCACCCAGCACACCGACACGCTGACCGGAATCCTTCGGCTGCTCGACGCCGACGGCATCACCGCCGCGCCGTTCCACGGCGGCATGACGCACACCGCCCGCAGCGCGTCGGTCGCCGACTTCCGTTCCGGCAGCGCGCAGGTGCTCGTCTCGACGGACGCCGGTGCGGAGGGCCAGAACCTCCAGGTCAGCAACTGTGTGCTCAACTACGACCTGCCGTGGAACCCGATGCGGGTCGAGCAGCGGATCGGCCGGGTGCACCGGCTCACCCAGACCCGGGACGTGCACATCGCGAACCTGTTCGCCCGCGACACCCTCGACGAGGCGGTCTACCGGCTGCTGCACGACAAACTCGCCATGTTCGAGCTGCTGTTCGGTCAGGTGGTCACGGTCCTCGGCGAGCTGGAGGGCACCCAGGACTCCAGCATGGAGAGCCGGGTGCTGGAGGCTCTCTACGCCAAGAGCGACGTCACGATGCAGAGCCGGCTCGACGAGCTGGGCAGCCAACTGGAACAGGCGCGCAGCCGAGCCATGACCATGATGAGCGCCGACGCGGGCCTCAGCGACTGGCTGGCCCAACGGCAGGAGGAGCGCCGCAAGCGCGCCGCGCAACCGGAGGCGCGGGAGCTGTTGCCGCAGGCTTCCGGACGTCCCCGCCGTCGGCAGAAGGACCTCGAACGGTTCATCGGTCGCTTCCTGACGCTGGCCGGTGCGACGCTGACCCAGCCGTCCGAGGGGCTCACCGTCGCCAGCCTCCCGGACGACCTCGCCGCCGCGCTGGGGGGCCGTCGGGAGCTGATCCTCGCCTTCACCAACGCCGCCCTCGACCATCATCCGGAGGCGCAGCTGTGCGTCGTCGGCTCTGAGCTGTTCGACGAGTTGCTGGAGGTGCTCCGCGAGCGGGGTGACCTCGCGGGCACGGTGGCTGCCATCCCGGACGTGCACCAGAAGCCGGCCTTCGCCCACAGCCCGGACGTGCAGCTGGTGAAACGGCACGTCGAGCCCGCGGACGAGTGGGCCGCCCGCGCCACCTACCGGGTGCAGGAGGGTGCCACCAGCGGCAACCAGCAGCTGGTGACCGTCGCCGTCGGCCCGGCCGTCGTCACCGACCGGAACCGGGTGCCGCTGGCCGACGGGGCGGCCATGCCGGCGGCCCTGCCGGAGAAGGCGGTTCTCGACGTGGTCGACCGGCAGGCGGCCGGGCAACTGCGTCACAACCTCCGCGAGGCCAGGGAGGCCGAGCAGCGGCGGCAGCGGGAGGCGCAGGAGACCCTCGTCGCCAACCTCGAGAAGCAGCTAGCCTCGGCGCAGAAGGCCTGGCGCAAGCGGCGTGACTCCGAGTCCTACGCCGACATGCACGAGCGGGAGCGCCAACTCACCCGCGCCATCGAGGCGGCCCGCCGACCCCTGCCCCAGATCACCGACACCGAGCTGCGGGCCGAGCTGCTCACCCTCGAGATGCACGGCTCCGACCAGTTGGTCGTGGTCGAACGCTGGGAACACACCGGCGGCGTCATCCGCGAGCTGCGCTACCCGTGGACGGGCAGCCTCGCCCGGCACGGCCTGACGTGCGAGGCCACCGGCGGGCCGCTGACCGCGCTGAGCCTGTGCGGCGGGGGACACGTGGTCAACCCGTCGGCACTGTCGGCCTGCCAGACCTGTGAGGCCGACTGGTGTGGTGCCTGCGGTCCCGACCGGGTGGTGCGGGCGTGTCGCGGCTGCGGGCGGGTCGCCTGCCGGACCTGCCGCGCCGGCGGTGCGCTCTGCGGCAGCTGCGCCCGGCCGGAACGCGCTCCTGAGCTGGACAGCGAGTGGGAGATCGGCTGGCGCCTGGGCGGCACCACCCACCTGCTCGTCGGGGAACGGCATGCGGTAATCGTCGATCCCGACGGGGCGCGACGGACGGTGGTGCCCACTGCCGACGTACGTGACCCGAGCCGGGCGCGGCTGCGCGGGCTGGCCCACCGGTTGCGACTGCCCGCCGGAGCGGGCCTGGTGGCGGCAGCGCCCAGGGTGGCGCCGGCCGACCTCGCGGCCGGCAGCGTATGGGCGGACGTTGCGCCGTCGGCGTGGTGGACCTGGCGGTCCGGTGCCGGCGCGGCCGTCGATTCCGGACTGACCGATCTGCTGCCGAAACTCACCTCCCCGGCGGTCGACGGCGAGGAGGAGGCAGGCCTGGCCGCGCTCCTGACCGATCTGCGCCGCCGCCAGCCGGCCCCGCCGGCGCCCTCGGTCGCGGCGATGCCGTTCGCCGTGGTGCGCCGGGTCGACCTGGTCGAGGGACAGTTCGCCTACCGCGAGCTGTGGCAGGACGGGGACCGGGAGCCCCGGCTGGCCGACGAGGACAGCCAGCCCCTGCGGGAGAGCCGCCACGAGGTGGCGCCGTACTGCCGGCCGGTCGCCGGGACCGTGGTGGGACCGGTCAGCGTGGAGGTGGATGCGCTGCACCGCTCGTACCTCTGTCTGCTCACCGACGGCACGCGCAGCACCACACTGTTCGTACCGGGAGTGCCCGGCGCGACGGCGCGGGCGGAAGAGCACCTGGCCCGGACGGTGGCGGCGGCCGGCCTGTCCCCGGACCGGGTCGTCGTGCGGCATCCCTGGAGCGCGCCGCCGGCGGCCGAGCGGGGCTACAGCTCCGCCGCGCCGGAGGTGACCGTGGAACGCGCGGTCGGCGCGATCCGGACGCTGGTCGCAGCGGAGACGGGCGACCCGGAGACGGGGTTCCTTGCCGACGACGTGCCTGCCGGCGAGTTCGGGGCCGCCCGGCGCACGGACGACGGCGCCCTGCGGGCGGTGCTCCGCGGGCTGACCGGATCCGAGGTCGGCGTCGCCGCCGCCGAGTGCGTCACCATCGACGAACGGTGGCGGTCGCCGCACGGCAGCGCCGAACGCCGCTACCTGCTCGCCCCGGCGGCGCCGCTCGACACCGGTCTGCTCGCCGGGCGCACCCTGGTCGCCTCTGGTGGGACCGTCACGGCGACGCTCGACGACGGACGCGTCCTCGACGGTGAGGTGTACGTCGACAGCCACGGGCACCTGGTCGACCACGAGCAGGTCGCCGGCTGTCCGGTCTGCGCCCGGGCGTACGGTCCGTGCTGCGGGGACGACGGCGCCTTCGGCGACTGCCGGTCCTGTGCCCGACCGGCGTGCGGCGCCTGCCGGCGTACCGACCCGGCCACGGTGACCGCCACCCGGTGCGCCCGCTGCGGTGACCGGTCGTGTGGCGACTGCGCCCGGCACCTTCCGGTCCACGCCTGCCAACTCTGCGGCCGTGACGTCTGCCGGTCCTGCAGCCCGGAGAAGGTGTGCCTGACCTGCCAGCAGCTGGCCCCGGCCACCGACGAGCAGGCCCGTGGCCTGCCCGCCGAGCTGTGCTCGGAGGGGCTCGCGGTGCTCGTCGGCGTGGACGACGGGGGCACGGTGGCGGTGCTGCACGGCGCGACGCGTGCGGAGGTTGCCGTCGTCACGCCGGCCGGGCTGCAACGCTGGGAGACCGTCACCGAGGACGACGAGGACGTGCTCCGGGTCCGTCTCGGTGCGGCGCGCCTGGCCGGGCACGGTGATGTGGCCCTGCGTGCCGCCGCCGCCGAGCCGGTGCCCGCCCACTACGACTGGCTGATGCTGGACGTCGACCGTGGCCGGACCTTCCAGTGGTCGGTGGAGACCGACGGGGTCCGGCGCGCGGGCAACACCTCGGCCCTGGCGGGGGCGGTGAGCGCGGGCACCCCCGGCGCAGAGCTCCTCGCCACCCTGGGCACGTCGTTGCGCTCCGGGACGGACGTGCCGGTGCCGGTGCCCGCGCCGCCGGCCCGACGGCAGGCAGTGCGACGCCTGGCCGCCCCTCGTACCTCGACGCGGGCGCGCACCGTGGCCAGCGGCCGTTGGCAACCCACCGAGACGGCACTGGGCCTGACGGCCGACGGGTTGGTGCGCCGTCGCGCGGTCGGCCGCCAGGTGTTCGAGGAGCGGGCGGAATGGCAGGTGCCCGACGCGGCCCCGGCCTGGGCGGTCGCCGGCTGGTCTCCCCAGCCGCAGATCGTCTCCGCGGCGACCATGGATGGCTTCGCGGCCGTCATCGCCGCGGTGGGGAGACACGCGCTGCTGGGGATCTGTCAGGACGGCCACCCGCCGGTCTGGCGCGGGCTCAGCGCGGACGACACCGGGCAGGACCTGTGGCGGTCGGCGCTCGGCGCCGACCTGCTGGGCGAGCAGGCGCTGCTCACGGTCGTCGCGCACACGCCGGTCAGTCAGCTGCGTGGCCCCATGATCCTGCGCGCGCAGCTGATGTCCCGTCGTACGTCGCCGGTGGTGGGCCGACAGCCGTTCGGGCAGCCGCGCCGGACGGCGCTGTCGCCGAGTGAAGCGGTGGCCGCGATCATCCCCCACGCCCGGCCGGCCGCCCCCGCACCGACCGCCGAACTGCCCGAACCACTGCGGAATCACCTGCGGTCCAGGGCGGCGGCCCACGGGTTCACCGAGGTCGACGTCACCGTCGGCCTCGGCGTGCAGGAGCAGTGGCGGTTGCCAAGCGGCGACCTGGTGGACGTCGGGTACGTCGTCCCAGCCGGACAGACCATGGGACACCTGCCCGACGCGGTGACCGGCGAGCCGTTGCACGAGGCGTCCGCGTGTCGCCGGCGCCACCTCGTCAAGTGGCTGGAGCTGTGCAGCACGTGTCTGACCGCCACCTGCGCGGCGTGTCCCGACGCCGTACGGCCCTGCGCCCTGTGCGGCGGACGCCTGTGTGGCAGCTGCGTGGCCGCGCCGGACGGCCGCTGCCCGGCGTGCGCGCACCTGCGGAAGGTCGGGCTGCTGGAGCGGGGGAAGTTCGGCGTGTCGCTGCGCGGGGCGGCCTGGCACAGCGCCGGGAAGCACGTCCAGGTGACGGTGCGCCGCGACAAGGAGCGGTGGTCCCTGGAGAGGTGGGACAAGGACGGGCGGGTCACGGGGGTGCTGGAGGGCCCGGCGCTGCTGTCGGTCCGGCACATGCTGGGCGAAGCCTGAGGGGTGGGCGGCGGCGCCTCGCGCGACACCGCGGCGCCGCCCGGTCCGGCCGCGTGCGCTCGCCGCTCGACCAGTTCGCGTACCGGATGACCGGCCGCCCCAATGGCACCGCCCGACGCGAAGCAACCACCGGTGTGGAGCGTGGTCTTCACGCCGGCTCGACATGAACCTGAGGGGGAGAGCCTTGTCCCGGACGAAACAGCCGCTCGCGCTGTGGATTGGGCGGCTGGAGGAGCAAACCGTCGTCGCGCTGCGACCGATGATCGTGCCCGGCAGCGTGGAGGGTAAGGATCCCAAGCCGGGGGGCCCGTCCCGAACCGTCATACCGCTCGGGACGAAACCCAGGAGCGGACCGGAGTACGTCATGGCCGCGTTCCTGCTGCTCGCCATCGCCGCGACGGTCGTCTCCTGTTTCGGCGGTGCCAGTCGGTCGGTCACAGTCTGGCTCCTGGCGCTCGTGCTTCTCCTCTTCGTCCTGCTCGGTCGTTCCACCTCGGGTGGCGTGACCCTGCAGCGGCTCGCAGACTTCCCCGACGAGCACGTCACCCTTCGGACCCCGCAGAGCAGGGCGGAGTTCAACGAGCTGGAGCGCCTCGGGCGGCGGATCGACGACAACGCCGGGGCCCTGCAGCAGGTGGTCCCGAGGGCCGAGGCCGACGAGACGCTGGTGCGCGCCCTCTGGGAGGGGGCGCGCCTGGTGGCGTCGCAACAGAACACCCGCCAGGTGGTCCACGACCTCAAGAGTCAGGACGGCACCCAGCTGTCGCCGGACGCCGCCGCCGCCGACCTCGCCGCCGAACGGGATCGGGCCACCGCGCAACTGAAGGACATCGGGACCCAGATCGACCACCTGCGAACCAGGCTGGCGGCGGTCGCGAACGCCGGCGACGAGTTCGTCCGCGAACAGCGGGCTCGCGAAGCCACCCGGCAGCCGCAGCAGACGCCGGCCAACGCCGGCACCTCGACGACCAACGACCGGCCCGGCACGCCCGACGAGCTGGTACACCAGACTCTGGCGATCATGCAGGCGTACGAGGAACTCCGCGACGCCCATGTCAGCGCCTCGTGAACGCAAGCCTGATACGGGGACCCGCGACGCCCTCGCCGAGCTCGCGTGACCGCGTGTCTTGTGCTGATCCATGCCTGCGGGCCGACCGGACGCGCCTCACCCACGGCGGCTGATGCCGCTGGTTGGCGTCGGCAGCGGGTGTCCGGGCTGACTCACCGGCCGAGCAGCTTCTCCAGCCGGATCGGCAGGTCGCGTACCCGGACGCCCGTGGCGTGGTGCACGGCGTTGGCGATGGCGGCGGCGCTACCGACGATCCCGATCTCGCCGATTCCCTTGACCCCGGCCGGGTTCAGATCGGTGTCCTCCTCGGCCACCCAGTACGCCTCGATCCGCTCGACGTCCGCGCAGCCGGTGACGTGATAGGTCGCCAGGTCGTGGTTCACCCAGTCGCCGTACCGCTCGTCGTGCACGCCCTCCTCGTGCAGCGCCATCGACAGTCCCATCGTCATGCCGCCGATCAGCTGGCTGCGGGCGGTGGTCGGGTTGACGATCCGCCCGGCGGCGAAGACCCCGAGCAGGCGCCCCACTCGCACCTCGCCGGTGTCCGTGTCGACCCGGACCTCCGCGAAGTGCGCGCCGTACGCGTAGCGGGGCAGTGGGTGCTGCGCCCGTACCTCGTCGGCGGTGCTCACCTCGGCGGTCAGCCCGTCCGGCGGCAGCGTCCCGCCGGGAGTGTCGCGGAGCCGCTCGCGCAGGGTCTCGCAGGCCCGGATCACCGCCCAGCTCCACGAGGCGGTGCCCATCGAGCCGCCGGCGACGCCGGCCGGTGGCAGATCGCTGTCGCCGATCCGGATCCGGACCCGTTCCGGCGGCACCGCCAGCGCGTCGGCGGCCACCTGCCAGAGCGCGGTACGGGCGCCGGTGCCGATGTCGGTGGCGTTGATCCGGACCTCGAAGCTGCCGTCCGGCGCGGCGGTGACCGCGGCGGCGGCGGCCCGGCTCCGTGCCGGGTAGCTGGCGCCGGCCATTCCGGTGCCGATCAGCCACCGCCCGTCGCGTCGGGCCCGCGGCGTCGGGTCACGTCCGGCCCAGTCGAATCGGCGGGCCCCGTCCCGCAGGCAGGCAACCAGGTTCCGGCTGCTGAACGGCTGCCCGCCGTCGGGGTCGACCGCCGGGTCGTTACGGATGCGCAACTCCACCGGGTCGACGCCGCAGGCGATCGCCAGCTCGTCCATCGCGGACTCCAGCGCGTACGCGCCGGGGCACTCGCCCGGCGCCCGCATCCAGAACGGCGTGGGCACGTCCAGCCGGACCAGCCGGTGGGTGGTGCGTCGGTGCGGCGCCGCGTACATGCTGCGGGTGTAGACGGCGGTCTGCTCGGCGAACTCGGTCAGCGTCGAGGTCTGGCTGATCGCGTCGTGGCAGATCGCGGCGATCCGGCCCTCGGCGTCCGCGCCGAGCCGGACCCGCTGGATGGTGGGTGTGCGGTAGCCGATCGGGCCGAACAGCTGCTGCCGGGTCAGGGCGAGCCGGACCGGCCGGTCCACCTGGCGGGCCGCCAGCGCGGCGAGCACCACGGCGGCCTTCGGGTTCCCCTTGCTGCCGAAAGCGCCGCCGACGTGCTCGGCCACCACCCGGACCGCCTCCCCGGGCAGCCCGAAGAGCTGGGCGAGGGTCGCCTGCACCGGCGACGAACCCTGGGTGGAGTCCTGGACCAGCAGCAGGCCGTCCCGCCACCGAGCTGTGGTGGCGTGGGGCTCCATCGGGTTGTTGTGGTAGGCCGGGGTGCGGTAGGTGACATCCACCTGGACCTCGGCGGCCGAGTACCCGGCGTCGAAGTCACCGCTCGCGGTGTCCGTCGGGTAGCTCGGATTGACCTTGTCCGGCCGGTACAGCCCGGGGTGGTGCTCGAAGAGCACCGTGCTGTGCGCGACGGTGTCGTAGTCGATTCGGACCAGCCGGGCTCCCTCCCGCGCCGCCTCGAGGCTCTCCGCGACCACCACCGCGACGAACTGGCCGCGGTAGTGCACGGTCGGGTCCTGCAGCAGGAACAGCTCCGGGTCCACGTCGGGGGCGAGCCGGGGGGCGTTGCCGTGGTGCAGCACGTCGAGCACCCCCGGGACGGCCAGCGCGGGGGCGGGGTCGATCCGGCTGATCCGGCCGCGGGTCGCGGCGGCGGGTACGACCCACCCGTAGGTCACCGCCTCGGCCGGGTACTCGACCGCGTAGCGGGCAGCGCCGGTCACCTTGTCCCGGCCCTCCAGCCGCGGGTGCTCGCGCCCCACCGCGCCCGTTGCGGTGGCGTTCATCGGTTCACCGGGCCGGCCAGGTCGGTGAGGGCGCGGACCGTGATGTTGCGGATCAGCGGGACCTTGAACGCGTTGTGGTGCAGCGGTCGGGCCGCGGCCAGTTCGGCGTCCGCGGCCCGCGCGGCCAGCTCGGCGGTGAACGGCCGGCCGCGCAGCGCCTCCTCCGCCCGGTACGCCCGCCAGGGCCGGTGCGCCACCGCCCCGTACGCCAGCCGGACGTCGCGGACGATGTCCCCCTCCAGGTCCAGTGCCGCGGCCACCGAACCGACCGCGAACGCGAACGACGCCCGGTCCCGGACCTTCACATACGTCGACCGCGTCGCGAACGGCAGCGGTGGAACCCGCACGCCGGTGATCAGCGCGCCCCGGGCGAGCGTGGTCTCCCGCTCGGGATGGTCCCCGGGTGACCGGTGCAGTTCGGTGACCGGGACCTCGTGGGGCCCGTCCGGCTCGTACGCCTCGACCACCGCGTCCAGCGCGACCATGGCGACCGCCAGGTCGGACGGATGGGTGGCCACGCACGCCTCGGACCAGTCGAGGATCGCCAGGTCCCGGTTCTGCCCGTGCAGGGCGGCGCACCCGGTGCCCGGCTCCCGCTTGTTGCACGCCCGGCCGGTGTCCTGGAAGTAGACACAGCGGGTGCGTTGCAGCAGGTTCCCCGCCGTGGTGGCCATGTTGCGCAGCTGTCCCGAGGCCCCGGCGAGCAGTGCGCGGCTGAGCATCGGCTGGTGCTGCCGGACCAGGGGGTGGGCGGCGAGGTCGCTGTTGCGGACGGTGGCGCCGATCCGCAGTCCGCCGTCCGGCAGCGGGTCCACCGTGTCCAGCGCCAGCCGGTTGACGTCCACCAGCAGGTCCGGCCGCTGCACGCCGAGCTTCATCAGGTCCACCAGGTTGGTCCCGCCGGCGAGGTAGGCTCCGTCCGGGGCCGCGTCGATCAGGGCGACCGCCTCCGCGACGTCGGCCGGACGGTGGTAGCGGAACGGTCTCATCCCGACGCCGCTTCGCGGACCGCGGCGACGATGTGGGGGTATGCCGCGCAGCGGCACAGGTTGCCGCTCATCCGCTCCCGGATCTCGGCGTCGGTCAGCTCCACCGGGCCCGTCAGGTCGGCGGTGACCGCGCTGGGCCAGCCGGCGGCGACCTCGTCGAGCATGGCCCGGGCGGAGCAGAGCTGCCCGGGGGTGCAGTATCCGCACTGGAACGCGTCGTGCGCGATGAACGCCGCCTGGAGCGGGGAGAGTTCCCCGCCGGTGGCCAGCCCCTCCACGGTCGACACATCCCGGCCGTCCAAGGTCACCGCCAGGAGCAGGCAGCTCTTCGCCCGGCGACCGTCGAGCAGCACCGTGCACGAACCGCACTGGCCGTGGTCGCAGCCCTTCTTGGACCCGGTCAGCCCCAGCCGCTCCCGCAGCGCGTCGAGCAGGGTGGTGCGGTTGTCGAGCGTCACCTCGTGGGTGGTGCCGTTGACGGTGAGGGTGACCGGGGACGACCACTCGTCGGTCGGGTCCACGCCCGCGCGCCCGTTCTGCACCGGGTCATCGTACCGACAACCGTAGGATAGGCCTTCAAATCGGGGCAGATAGCTCCTAGGTGGAAGGGGTGACCGGCGCATGCGGGATCTGCTCGCCTCGCTCTGCGACCTGCACCGACGGGGTGTGCCGTTCGGGCTGGCGACCGTGGTGTCCAGCACCGCCGGCCTGCCGGCGCCGGGCGACCTGCTGGCCGTCGACCCGGCAGGGGAGGTGCGTGGCGGGATCCCGGCCGGCTGCGTCGAGTCGGCGGTGCTCGACGCGGCGGCGGAGGCGCTGCGCACCGGCCGACCCCGGCTGGCCCGGTACGCCGTGGGCGCGGACGGCCCGTGGCCGTCCCGGCCCGGCTGCACGGGGAGCCTGTCGGTGCTGGTGCGGCGGGTGGCCCCGGGCGACCCGGCGGGGCGGGTGCTGCGCGCCCTGGCCGGCGCCGGCCCGGTCGGCGTGGCCACGGTCACCGGCGGTCCGGCGCCGTTCGCCGCCCAGCTCGTGATCTGGCCCGACCGCCGCGACGGCACGCTGGGTGACCCCGTCCTGGACGACTGGGTGGCCGGGCATGCTGCCGACCTGTTCCGTACGGGCGGGACCGTCCTGCTCCGGCGGGCCGGGCGTCCGCCGGTACGAGTGCTGCTCCAGGCCGTCCCGGCGACCCCGGGGATGCTGCTCGTGGGCGCGACCGCGGTGGCCGCGGCGCTGGGTCGGATCGGGGTGGACCTCGGCTACCGGGTCACGGTCTGCGACCCGCGCCCGGCGTTCGCCAGCGCCGGGCGTTTCCCGGCCGCCCACGAGGTCCACCGCGCCTGGCCACACCGATGGCTGCCCACCGTCGGGGTGGACAGCAGCACGGTCCTCTGCCTGCTCGGCCACGACCCCCGCCACGAACTCGCACTGCTGCGCGCGGCGCTGGACACCCCGGCCGGTTACATCGGCGTGCTGGGCAGCCGCGCCGCCCACGCTGCGCGGGTCGACCGGCTGCGCGCCGAGGGTGTGTCCGAGGCGCAGCTGAGCCGGCTGGCCGCGCCGGCCGGGCTGGACCTCAACGGCCGGACCCCCGTGGAGATCGCGCTGGCCATCGCGGCGGAGCTGGTGGCCTTCCGGCGTGGGGGGAGCGGGCGGCCGCTGACCGGGCTGACCGGCCCGATCCACCGGACCGGCCTGCCCGCCACGCCCCGGCGGGCGGTGGAGGTGCGATGACGGTCGCCGGGCTGGTGCTCGCCGCCGGAGCCGGTAGCCGCTTCGGTCGGCCGAAGGCGCTGGTCGAGGTCGACGGGGAGCCGCTGGTGCGGCGGGCGGTGCGCCTGCTGCGGGCCGGGGGGTGCACGCCGGTGCACGTCGTGATCGGCGCGGGCGCGGAGGAACTGCCGGCGCTGCCCGGGGCGGTGCCGGTGCTGAACCGGCGGTGGCGTGCGGGACTCGGGGCGTCGCTGCGCTGCGGCCTGACGTCGCTGCCCGCGTACGCCGCCGCGGTGGTGGTGGTGCTGGTGGACCAGCCGTCGCTCGAACCGGGGGCGGTCCGCCGGGTCCGGGCGGCGTACGCGGCCGGAGCGTCGGTCGCGGTGGCCACCTACGCCGGGCGGGCCGGGCACCCGGTGCTGCTGGCCCGGGCGACCTGGCCGATGGTCGCCCGTCACGCGGTGGGCGACCGGGGCGCCCGGGACTTCCTGCGCGCCCGGCCCGACCTGGTCGTCCCGGTGCCGTGCGACGGTGCCGGCTCGCCGGCCGACGTGGACACCTCGGCCGACCTGGCGGCGCTCTAGCCCGATCGACCGGGGGAGCGGGTGCCGTCGGACGGATGGGTCACGCCCGGCTCCGGCCGGACCGCCGGCGGACAGGGAACGGGGGCGGGCCGACCGGCCCGCCCCCGTCACCGTCCTACCGCTCAGTGCACCGGCACCTGCGCGGCCGCCTCCTCCTGAGCGCGTCGCTCGTCGCCGCTGAGGGTGTGCAGCGGCTTCTCCTTGATGAACAGCACGACGACCAGCGCGAGCAGCGCGATCGGCGCGCCGATCAGGAACAGGTCGGCGGTGGCGATGCCGTACACGTCCTGCACGATGCGCAGCACCGGCTCGGGCAGGGTGGACAGGTCGGGCACCTCCGCGGAGCCGCCGCCGGTCGCCGCGGCCGGGCCGAGCTTCTCGGTCATCAGCGAGGTCACCCGGTTGGCCAGGACGGCGCCGAGCGCGCTGACCCCGATGGCCCCGCCCATGCTGCGGAAGAAGGTCAGCACGGAGGTGGCGGCGCCGAGTTCGTGGGCCGGCACGTCGTTCTGCGCGGCGAGCACGAGGTTCTGCATGAGCATGCCGACGCCGATGCCCAGCACGGCCATGTAGATCGACAGGACGACCACGCTGGTGCGGGCGTCGATGGTGCCCAGGAGCAGCATCCCGACGGTCATCACCGCGGCGCCGGCCACCAGGTAGGCCTTCCACCGGCCGAACTTCGTGATGAGCTGGCCGGCGATCGTCGACGAGACGAGCAGACCGAAGATCATCGGGAGGCTCATCAGGCCCGCGACGGTCGGCGACTTGCCCAGCGAGATCTGGAAGTACTGGGACAGGAAGACGGTGCCGCCGAACATCGCGACACCGACCAGCACGCTGGCGACGGTGGCCAGCGAGACCGTGCGGTTGCGGAAGATGTCCAGCGGGACGATCGGCTCCGCCGCCCGCGACTCGACGCGGACCGCCAGCGCCAGCAGGACCACGCCGCCGGCGACCATCGCGGCCGTCCAGCCCGAGGCCCAGGCGAACTTGTTGCCCGCCAGGGACGACCAGATCAGCAGCGTGGAGACGCCCGAGGTGATCAGCACCGCGCCCAACCAGTCGATCTTCACCGTGCGGCGGACGACCGGCAGGTGCAGGGTGCGCTGCAGCAGGACGATGGACAGGATGGTGAACGGCACCCCGATCAGGAAGCACCACCGCCAGCCCAGCCACGACGTGTCGACGAGCAGGCCGCCGATCAGCGGACCGGCGATGGTGCCGACACCGAAGACCGCGCCGAAGATGCCGGCGTAGCGGCCCAATTCGCGCGGCGGGATCATCGCCGCCATGACGATCGTGGCCAGCGCGGTCATGCCACCGGCGCCGATGCCCTGCACGACCCGGCTGACCAGCAGCACCTCCACGTTCGGCGTGAAGCCCGCGATCAGCGAACCCACCACGAACAGCCCCAGCGAGAGCTGGATCAGCAGCTTCTTGCTGTAGAGGTCGGCCATCTTGCCCCACAGCGGCACGGTCGCCGTCATGGCGAGCAGTTCGCTGGTGACGATCCAGGTGTAGACGGTCTGGCTGCCCTGCAGATCGGCGATGATCCGCGGCAGCGCGTTCGCCACCACCGTGGAGGCGAGGATGGACACGAACATGCCCACCATCAGGCCGGAGAGGGCCTGGAGAACCTCCCGACGCGACATGCGCGTGCCGACCTCGGCCGGGTCGGCGGGCGGGGCGGTTGTGGTCATTCTTGCTCCCTTTCGGGGTGGATCCGGATTGGCTGGCCCCGGAACGGACGCGCCGGGGCGGGGGACTGGTGGGTCAGGAGGTGGGCGACGGATCCGGCAGGCCGGCGACGACCGCGGCGAACGCCTCGTCGACGAAGTCGCGCAGTGGCCGGCCGTCGGTGTCGGCGGCCCAGCGCAGCATCGCGGTGCGGAAGGCGGCGCCGGCCACCGCGGTGACCAGCGCCGGGTGGCCGTGATCGGGATCGACACCGAGGCGGGCGGCGATCGCCTGGATCATGGCCCGCTCGGTCTCGATGTTGCCGGCCATCAGGCGGGGCAGCAGCGCGGGATTCTGGGCGATGACCGCCAGGCGCAGCCGCCACAGCTCCCGCTCGGACTCCATCGTGTCGATCGCCTCGTCGAGGGCGATCCGGACGGCCCGCAGCGCCGGCACGTGCGGCGCGGCGGCGACCAGCCGGGCCACGACGCGGTCGCGGTCGACCGCCAGGTCGGCGATGAGCGCGTCGTCCTTGCAGGTGAAGTAGTTGAAGAAGGTACGCGAGGAGACGTCCGCCGCTTCGCTGATCTCCTCCACCGTTACGTGCTCCAGGCCGCGTTCGGCGACCAGCCGCAGCGCGGCGGCGGTCAGCGCTGCCCGCGTCAGCCGCTTCTTGCGGTCCCGACGCCCGGTGGCGGCCTGTTCGGTTACGGTCACTCCGGCGACGCTACGAGGAAACTTGCGGAGCCTGCAAGTTTTTATTCTGTGAAGTGATGTTCCCGACCGGCGCCAGCGCGCTTGAGATCGGAGCGAGACGTGGGCAGTCCGGATTCGCCAGGGTCTGAGGTGATCGCCATCTCGTACGTGATCGGGCTCCGGGCCCCCACCAACCGCGTGCCGCCATCGACCGGGATCGTCGGCCGCCGACGGGTCGTCGTCCCGTGACCGCCGTCGACGTCGACGTGCTCGTGGTCGGGGCGGGGCCCACCGGGCTGGCCATGGCGGCGCAGCTCGCCGCCCTCGGCGTGCGGGTCCGCGTGGTCGACCGCGCGGTCGACCGGGCCCACGAGTCGCGGGCGCTGGCGATTCAACCGCGCACCCTGGAGGTCCTCGCCGGCCTAGGGGTGACGGACGAGTTGCGGGCCGCCGGCAACCCCGCGGTACGGCTGTGCCTGCACGTCCACCGCCGGGTGCGGACGGTGCGGCTGTTCGACCTGGGCCTGGGGGACACGGCGTACCCCTATCTGCTGTTCCTGTCCCAGGCGGAGACCGAACGCATGCTGGGTGAGCACCTGGCGGCCGCGGGGCTCGGCGTCGAGCGGGGCGTCGAGCTGGTGGGGATGAACCAGCCCGGGGACGACGTGGCGGCGACCCTGCGGCACGCCGACGGTCGCGAGGAACCGGTGTCGGCACGGTACGTGGTGGGCTGCGACGGCGCGCACAGCACCGTGCGCCACCTCGCCGGGATCGGATTCGAGGGCGGCGCGTACCCGCAGACGTTCGTCCTGGCCGACCTGGAGGCCGACGGCGTCACCGGCGGCGCGGCGCACGCGTTCGTGTCCGGACAGGGGACGTTGTTCCTCTTCCCACTGCGGCACCCGGCCAGTTGGCGACTCCTGGTGATGCGTCCACCCGCCGACGCGCCCCCGCCCGAGTCGCCGGTCACCCTCGAGGAGGTACAGGCGCTCGCCGACACCTACACCGGCGCGACGGTGCGGCTGCACGCCCCGGTCTGGATGACCAACTTCCGGTTGCACCACCGGGCCGCCACCCGCTACCGCGCCGGGCGGGTGTTCCTGGCCGGGGACGCGGCGCACATCCACAGCCCGGCCGGCGCGCAGGGCATGAACACCGGCATCCAGGACGCGGTCAACCTCGGTTGGAAACTCGCCCACGCACTGCACGGCGGCGCCGATCCGACCCTGCTGGACACCTACCAGGCCGAGCGGGCGCCGGTTGGCCGGATGGTGCTGCGCTTCACCGACCGGGCGTTCACCGCGGCCACCTCCACCAACCCGGTCGTCCGCTTCGTCCGCGGCCGCGTCGCCCCCGCGCTGATCCCCGCGGTGCTCGCCCCCCGGTTCGTGCGGGCCACCGCCTTCCGCACGGTGTCGCAGCTGGGCATCGGCTACCGGCGGAGCCCGCTGTCGACCGACGGCCCTCGCCCGCCGCGCAAGGGCCCCCGGGCCGGTGACCGGCTGCCCGACGCGCCGGTCTCCGGCGCCGACGGGGGCACGCTCCACCGGCTCACGGCGGCGCCCGGGTGGCACCTGCTGCTCTGCGGGCCACCGGCCGCCTGGTCGACGGGCGCGACGGCCGGACTGGCGCAGCGGTACCCGGGCCGGCTCACCGTGCACCGGCTGACCGAATCCGACAGCACGGGGGGAGCGGTCCCCGCCGCTCGCGCGCTGCGCCGGCTCGGCCTCGCCCCCGGCGCCAGCGCTGCGTACCTGGTCCGCCCCGACGGCCACGTCGGCTACCGGTCGGGCGGCACGGACCTGGCGGGGTTGACGGCCTACCTGGACCGCTGGCTTCCCTCGTGACGCCGCGGCGATCCCGCTGCCCGCTCGACGGCCCGGCGCAGCCGTCCGAGCGGCGTCCACCCCACTACGGACGCGGACCCGCCCCGGCTAGCAGCTCCGCCAGCTGGCCCAGGTCATCGAGGCGAAGGTCGCCGTCCAGCCCCTTCAGCGCGGCGGTCATCGCGCCGGCGGCCCGCCCGGCCCGCAGGCCGACGTTGGCATCCTCCACGACCAGGCAACGCGCCGGCGGCACGTCGAGCAGCTCGGCGGCGCGCAGGTAGCCCTGCGGGTCCGGCTTGCCCACCGTGACGTCCTCCACGGTGACCAGCACCGGCGCGTCGATCCCCGCCGCGCCGAGCCGGGCCTTCGCCAGCCGGCTGTCGGCGCTGGTCACCACCGCCCACGGCAGCCCGAGCCTCGCCAGCGTCTCCAGCAGCGTCGGCGCACCACGGGTGGCGGTCACGTCGGACAGGTCGTCGTACTGCAACGCCAGCTGCCAGTCCGCTGCCGCGGCCACCGCGGCGCCGTCCAGGCCCGGCAGCAGTCGACGCACCGTGCGGTCGGCAGGACTGCCGTGCGCGATCGCCAGCACCGCCTCCGGGTCGACGCCGTACTCGGCCGCCCACACCCGCCACGCCCGCTCCACCGCGGCGTCGGAGTCCACCAGAGTGCCGTCCATGTCCAACAGCACCGCACCGACCGACGACACGTCCATGGTCACCTCCCGTAATATACTCGCACGACGAGGATAAGGTGGTGAGGCCCGCTCATGGCAAGTCCTTCCCGACACCGCGCCGAGGCGGCGCGCTGGCTCACCGCGTCGCAGGTGCTGGCCACGCTGCACCGGCGTCCCGGCATCACCCGTGCCGCCATGGCCGCCGAGCTGCAGCTGACCAGCGGTTTCGCCACCGAGATCACCGCCCGGCTGCGCGACCTGCGCCTGCTCACCGAGACACCCGCGCCGGCACGGGGGCGGGGCCGGCCCACGACCGTCCTGCGACCGCATCCCGAGGGGCCGGTGGTACTCGCCGTCGACCTGCGGCAGGAGGACTGGCGACACGCCGTCGCGACCATCGACGGGCAGCTGCACGAGGTGCGGCGCCGCTCCCACCGCACCCGCGAGCCGGCCACCGTGCTGGCCGCCGTACGGCACGACGTCGAGGCGACCCGGAAGCGGTACGGCGCGCGCCTGCGCGCGGTATCGCTGGCGGTCGCCGGCACCATCCATGACGGCCACCTCGTACAGGCCGCCACCCTCGGCTGGCGCTCGGTCGACCTCACCACCATCACCGCCGGCACGGACCTGCCGCTGCTGCTCGGCAACGACGCCACCCTCGCCGGCGTCGCCGAGGCCCGCACCGGCGCCGCCGTCGCGGCCGGCACCGCCCTGCACCTGATCGTCGGGGTCGGCATCGGCGGCACGCTCACCATCGCCGGGGTGCCGGTCACGGGCGCGCACGGCGCCGCCGGCGAGTACGGCCACCTGCCCTTCGGCGACCGGGAACAGCGTTGCCCCTGTGGCGCCCGCGGCTGCTGGGACCTCGACGTCGACGGCCGTGGCCTGGCCCGCCACCTCGGCGAGCCCCCACCCGCCGACCCGCGGCGCTACGCCGGGCAGGTCCTCGACCGTTCCGCTGTGGACCCGCGCGCCCGGCAGGCGGTCCGGGCCGTCGCGACCTCCCTCGGCAGCGGCATCGCGGGTCTGGCCAACATCCACGACCCCGACCTGATCACGCTCGGCGGACTCGGCCCCGCCCTACGGCACGCCGCCGCCGACGCCTTCGACACCGCCTACACCGACGGTCTGATGACCCTGCACCGCGCCCGCCCACCGTCCGTCGTGGACGCCGCGCACGGGGACGAGGGTTCGCTGCGCGGCGCCGCCATCGTCGGGCTGGACCACATCACCGGTCAGCGCGCCCTCGCCGAGTGGGTGCGCACCCGCGAGACGCGACCCGGGGACGTGGCCCCAGCGGTTTCCGGCTGATCCCCGAGTACCACCACACTCTCCCGGCCTCGTTGAAAAGCCGATCCACCAGGCGTATGACGGAGTGGCCGGCCACGGCGGTCGATTTCGTGTCGTACGGCTGCCGTTCAATCGGCCCTGCACGCGGTCGGCCGGTTCCGCAGGTCCTCAACGCGGTGACGGCGCCGCACAGCGGCCCCGATGGTCAGGCCCGCGGGGTGCGACGGCAGGCGCTGTCCGGAATGGGCGAGAGAAGGGTTGAGATCATGAGTAGACGCACCACCGGCCCGGCCGTCGAGGCCGAGGGCCTGACCAAAACGTTCGGGGAGACCCGGGCGCTCAACGGCATCGATCTCCAGGTCCCCGCCGGTACGGTCTACGGCCTGCTTGGCCCGAACGGCGCCGGCAAGACCACGGCGGTACGGGTGCTGGCGACGCTGCTGCGTCCCGATGGCGGCACGGCGAGGGTCTTCGGTCACGACGTGGTCGCCGACGCCGACGCGGTCCGCGCCCTGGTCAGCCTGACCGGCCAGTACGCCTCGGTGGACGAGGACCTGACCGGCACGGAGAACCTCGTACTGCTCGGTCGCCTGCTGGGCCTGAAGAAGCCGGCGGCCCGCGACCGTGCCGAGAGCCTGCTCGCCGCGTTCGGCCTGACCGAGGCGGGCGACCGCCAGGTGAAGAAGTACTCGGGCGGCATGCGGCGGCGCATCGACATCGCGGCGAGCATCCTGAACACTCCCGACCTGCTGTTCCTGGACGAGCCGACGACCGGGCTGGACCCCCGCAGCCGCAACCAGGTCTGGGAGATCATCCGGGCCGTCGTGGCGCACGGCACGACGGTGCTGCTGACCACCCAGTACCTGGACGAGGCGGACCATCTCGCCGGCCGGATCGCGGTGATCGACCACGGTCGGGTGATCGCGGAGGGTACCCCGGGTGAGCTGAAGTCGTCAGTCGGATCCGGCACCGTCCACCTGCGGCTGCGCGACCCGGGGCAGCGGCCCGAGGCCGAGAAGGTGCTGCAGGCGGCGCTGGGCGTTCCGGTCCAGCTCGACGCCGACCCGGTCGCGATGACGGCCCGGGTCGGTGAGGGCGGCAGCGACCTCGACGCGAGCCGGCACGCCGCCCGCGCCCTCGGTGACCTGGCCAGCGCCGGCATCGTCGTGGACGACTTCTCCGTCGGCCAGCCGAGCCTGGACGAGGTCTTCCTGGCCCTGACCGACCATCCCGCCGCCACGGTGGACGAGCAGGACAACGAGCTGGAGGCAGCGCGATGAGCGAGACCGCCACCACCACGACCGGGCCCGCCCCGGCCGTCTACGTACCGTCCGCCGATGCCCTGGGAACCGTGCTCGCGCCGGGCGCGCGACCGCCCCGGCCGACGGCGCTGTCAGCGTCCCTCACCTTCGGCTGGCGCGCCATGTTGAAGATCAAGCACGTGCCGGAGCAACTGTTCGACGTGACGGCGTTCCCGATCATCATGGTGTTGATGTTCACCTACCTGTTCGGCGGCGCCCTCGCCGACAGCCCGCGGGACTACCTGCAGTTCTTCCTGCCCGGGATCATGGTGACCAGCGTCGTGATGATCACCATGTACACCGGCGTCGGCCTCAACACCGACATCGAGAAGGGCGTCTTCGACCGCTTCCGTACGCTGCCGGTCTGGCGGCCGGCCGCGCTGGTCGGCATGATCTTCGGCGACGTGCTGCGCTACGTCCTGGCAGCCCTGGTCATCCTCGGTGTGGGGCTGGCGCTGGGGTTCCGGCCCGGCGGCGGGTTGCTCGGGGTGCTGGCCGGGATCGGCCTGCTGGTGGTCTTCTCGTTCGCGTTCTCCTGGGTGTGGACGTTCTTCGGCCTGATCCTGCGCAGCGAGAAGTCCGTGATGGGAGTCAGCATGATGGTGCTGTTCCCGCTGACGTTCCTGAGCAACGTTTTCGTCGAGCCGGCCACGATGCCCGGCTGGCTTCAGGCGTTCGTCAAGGTCAACCCGGTCACGCAGCTGGTGGCCTCGGTGCGTGCGGCGATGTCCGGGTCCTCCGACGCGTCGAGCATGATGTGGACGCTGCTGTGGAGCGCCGGGTTCGTCGTGGTCTTCGGCACCCTGACGATGTACCGGTACAACCGCCGCTGATCCTGACGCGACGACCGATCGCGGGCCGAAGCCGCCGGTGAAGGTTTTTTTCATGCCTCGTGATTAGCAGGAAGGCTATTGACAGCGGCCGTTGCCCGGGGCGAGGGTGGGCGTGCAGTGGCCCCCGCCCACCTGGAGGTTCGATGCGCCCCATCGCCGTGCCACGCAGACGTGTCCTGCTGGCTGCCGCCGTCGCCGCAGCCACCGCCCTGCTCACCACCGGGCCGGTCGCCGCCGATCCGCTCCCCGCGGGGACCTCCGCGGCCGACGACCGGCAGCAGCAGTACGCCGCCGCTGCCGCCGAGTACGGCGTGCCGGAGAGCGTCCTGCTCGCCGTGTCGTACCTGGAGTCCCGTTGGGACACCCACGCCGGGCAGCCGAGCACCAGCGGCGGCTACGGACCGATGCACCTGACCGACGCCGCGCAGGTCGCGTCGACCCCCGCCAGCGGTCACGTCGACGAGAACGAGGACCCCCGGGGCGACGAGTCCCGCCCGCTGGCCGTCGACCCGGCGCTGGGGGCCGCGCCCAGCGGGGACACCCTGCCGCAGGCCTCCCTGCAGACGCTCGACGCGGCGGCGGCCCTCACCGGCGTACCCGAGGAGGCGCTGCGCACCGACGCCGCCGCCAACATCCGTGGTGGCGCGGCGCTGCTGGCGTCGTACCAGCAGGAGCTCGGCGGGCCCGACGGTGCCGGCAGCGACCCGGCGGCCTGGTACGGCGCGGTGGCCCGGTACTCCGGCGCGGACACCGAGGACGCGGCGGCGGCCTTCGCCGCCGAGGTGTACGACCAGCTCGGCCTCGGCGCGAGCCGGACGACCGACGACGGCCACCGGGTGACCCTCGCCGCCCGGGCGGTGACGCCGGACGAGTCCGGGCTGCACCGGCTCGGGCTGCGCCGCGCCGAGCGGCCGGACGGCCTGGAGTGCCCGGTCCGCCTCGCCTGCGAGTGGATCCCCGCCCCCTACGAAAAGTACGGCCCGAACCCGGGCGACTACGGCAACCACGACCTCGCTGACCGGCCGGCCCAGCAGAAGATCGAGTACATCATCATCCACGACACCGAGGGCTACTTCGGCCCGAGCGTGAAGCTGGTCCAGACGAAGACCTACCTGGGCTGGCACTACACGCTGCGTTCGGTGGACGGCTACGTCGCCCAGCACATCAAGGCGAAGAACGTCGGCTGGCAGGCGGGCAACTGGTACGTCAACGCCAAGTCCATCGGCATCGAGCACGAGGGCTTCGCCGGCCACGGCACCTGGTACACCGAGGCGATGTACCGGACCTCGGCGAAGCTGGTCCGGCACCTGGCGCTGCGGTTCCAGATTCCGCTGGACCGCCAGCACATCCTCGGCCACGACAACGTCCCCGGCACGGTGGCCGGGAACGTGGCCGGCATGCACTGGGACCCGGGCCCCTACTGGGACTGGTCGCACTACTTCGACCTGATGAAGGCGCCGTTCCAGTCGACCGGCACCCCGCACACCGGCCTGGTCACCATAGACCCGGACTTCGCCACCAACCGCCCGGCGTTCTACGGCTGCAACCAGCAGCCGCCGGGCGTCCCGGATCCGCCGCCGCCGGCCGAGCCCTGCCCGCTGCGCGGCTCGTCCTCGGTCATCCTGCACAGCGCCCCCAGCCTGGACGCCCCGCTGGTCAACGACCGTGGGCTGCGCCCGAACGGCACGCCGGACACCATGTACATCAAGGACCACGGTGCCCGCGCCTCGGCCGGCCAGACGTACGCCCTCGCCGGCGTCCAGGGCGACTGGACCGCCATCTGGTACCTCGGGCAGAAGGCCTGGTTCCTCAACCCGTCGTCGGCGCCGACGGCCAAGTGGGCGCAGGGGTTCGTGGTGACCCCGAAGCCGGGTAAGGCCACCATCCCGGTGTACGGGCGGGCCTACCCCGAGCAGGCCGCCTACCCGTCCACCATCCCGTACCAGCCGATCTCGCCGTTGCAGTACACCTTCGCGGCGGGCCAGCGGTACGCCCTCGGCGGGGTCCTGCCGGGCGAGTACTACCGCGCCGTCTCCTTCGACGGCTCGGCGCCGGGCGACCGGACGGTGGTCCGCGGCGCGAACCGGTACGTGCAGATCCAGTTCGGCCACCGGGTGATGTACGCGAACCTGGACGACGTCCTCGTCCTGCCCGCCGCGGTGGGCGCGTCCGGGTAGCCGTTCCCGGCGCACTCGTAATGCATAGGTCGACGGTTCGATTCCGTCAGGCGGCTCGGTCCAGAAGCCCAGGTCATCGGCCTGGGCTTCGCCGTTTTCCGAGGTCGATCACGTTGCGCGGGTCGGTGTTGTCTTCCTGAATCAAGTTCCGCTCTGCGAGCCGACGGAGATCCGCGATGACCCCGCTCTCGATATGAGCGCCGCACCTTCCGAGTTCTAGATCGACAGTCCGCGTATCCCACCGCCCGCCACCGTCACGGACGACCTCCAAGGCCAGGCGGGTTGGGATGACGTTCATCTGCATCACCTTAGGCTGGGCAAGCTCCGAGGCGCCGTGGGCCATCCACGGGCCAGTAACCGTGGCGCGCAGCGGTCATGAGCGGGCACGAGGGGCAAGCACCTCCGCCGCCGGCCCGCAGGCGTTTCGGGCATCACGGCCTGTTGAGCACGCTCTTCCAAACTGGCGGTACCTACACTGCGGGGTGGATCAGGAAGCGGTTGTGGTCAGGCTCAGCCACGATGAGGGGCTGGTGCTGTTCGAGTGGTTGTCCCGCACCGATGAACTGACCAACGACTTCGGCGACCTAATCGAGGACCAGGCCGAGCAGCGAGCGTTGTGGAATCTCACCAGTCTTCTGGGGCGGCGGTCGGTGATGGTGGCCGGACGGTGGTCCGGTTGCTGCCCGTGGAGCCGGAACCGTTGTGGGTTGTGGGCTTGGATGAGACCCGCCGGAGCCGGTCTGGCGCACTCACTCAACAAGCCGATCCTCAATGAAACGCATCCGCTTCAGGATTTTCCCTTCCTTACTTTTATCGTAAACATCGTATTCTTTCTGCGGTTGGGTATCTGACCAAGTGATCGATGCAATGAGGTCGCTTCTATGATGTTCCAGTCGATCGGTATTCATGTAACTTTCATCAGGCTGCCAGTTTCTTGGCAAATCGCTACTTTCCCTGTAGAAAGACAGATCAACGAATTTGTCCTTGCTTTCGACTGGATGATTCTTGACGTATCCTTCAGCTAAATCCTTCAAATCTATCAGATCTTCTGGTGGATTCAGAATCATATAATGCTTCCTGAGCGTCAACACTTCTTCGCCCTTCTTGCCGACAATCTCTTCCGTATTTGCGATTTCGAAAACCTTTGTTTCCCCGCTTGACTCCCCGTTCTCTGTGCATCCAATCAAGGATAATGGGATGAAGAATACGCTCATAACCAGCCCTAGCAGCTTCGAATTGACTTCCATCACTTAATCCTCCTTCGAATAAAATATCCGGATTCCCCCTTGAAGTCGGAATCTACTGCGGCAGCCTTCGGCGCGAGTACTTCCGCCAGGAGTTCCGATTCGCGGTCGCGGTACAGGATGCGCGGCTCGCCGAACGGAGCAGCCGCTGACCACCGCCAGAAGGTAGGCGTTGGCGACAGCAACAGGGGTCGCCTCGCCCCGGTCCGCTTCTACCGTCTTGACGGCGTGCCTAGCCAACGGGACCGCGAGGCAGCCCGCGAGAACGGGGGCGAAAGCCGCTGCGGCGCGGAGTCGCCATGAACGCGCGGAGTCGCCATGAACGTGGGGGGAGGGGCAGCGCGATCATGAGCGGAGACTACCTACCGGATCATAGTCGCCACAGAGCAGCGGGCAGTGGTCGACGGACAGCGGGGAGTGGTGTGAGGTGTCGAGAGGTGTTTCCGCTGCTGGTCCGCCACGTGCCTAGGCCGGCGGGACGGGCAGTTTGATCTTCGCGATCAAGGCCGTTACCCGCGTACAGGTGGGTAACGGCCTTGATCTGGTGCGGTGTCCGGACCGACCTACCCGAGCTGCGGGACAGGTGCTCCGGTGCTGGCGAAGCCGAGCCGGGCGACCGCCGCCGTGACGAGTTCGTCCGGCGGCAGCGAGACGTCGAGGACCACGCCGGACTCGTCCGGGCGCAGCGGCTCCAGGATCGCCGTCTGGGAGTCCAGCAGGCTCGCCGGCATGTAGTGCCCGGCGCGCCGGGACATCCGGTCCCGGATCACCTGCGCCGGCCCGTCCAGGTGGACGAAGTCCAGGTCCGGCGGCCCCTGCCGCAGCAGGTCCCGGTAGGACCGCTTCAGCGCGGAGCAGGCCAGCACCGTCGACACTCCTTCGGCGTGGCGGGCGGCCATCCACGCGGCGAGGTCGCGTAGCCAGGGCCAGCGGGCCGCGTCGTCCAGCGGTACGCCCGAGCGCATCCGCGCCACGTTGGCCTCGGAGTGGAACTCGTCCGCCTCGGCGAACGTCAGCCCGGTCAGCTCGCTGATTCCCCTGGCCACGGTCGTCTTGCCGGCACCGGACACGCCCATCACGACGACGTGCCGGGTCGGCCGCGGGTTGCCGTGGGTGCGACGCCCGTCACCAGTCATGGACGGTGCCGTCCTTGAGCCGGTTGAACGGCAGGTACGCCGCCGTGTACGGGAACCGTGCGGCGGCCTGCTCGTCGAGCTCCACGCCGAGACCCGGCTGCTCCCCGGGGTGGAGGTAGCCGTCGGCGAAGGTGAACGACTGCCGGAACACCTCGTTGGTCAGGGGCCCGTGCTGCATGTACTCCTGGATGCCGAAGTTGTGGATGGCGAGGTCGAGGTGGAGCGCGGCCGCCATGCCGACCGGTGAGATGTCCGTCGGACCGTGGATACCGGACTTGATCTGGTACTGCGCGGCGAAGTCGAGGAGCTTGCGCATGGCCGTGATGCCCCCAGTGTGGGTGACGGCGGACCGTACGTAGTCGATGAGCTGTTCCCGGATGAGCGTCTGGTAGTCCCAGACCGTGTTGAAGACCTCGCCGATGGCCAGCGGCGTGGTGGTGTGCTGGCGGACCAGCCGCAGCGCCTCCTGGTTCTCCGCCGGGGTGCAGTCCTCCAGCCAGAACAGGTCGTACGGTTCGAGGTCCTTGCCGAGCCGGGCGGCCTGGATCGGGGTCATCCGGTGATGGCCGTCGTGCAGCAGCGGCAGTTCGGGGCCGAACTCGTTGCGTACCGCCTCGAAGACGCCGGGGAGGTGGCGCAGGTAGGCCCGGGTGTCCCAGTCCTCCTCGGCCGGCAGCGGGGTGCGCTGCGCCGGTTCGTAGTCGTACCGCTTGCCGTCGGGGCCGGGCTGCGCGGCGACCCCGTAGACGGCGTTGATCCCCGGCACGGAGGTCTGCACCCGGATCGACCGGTAGCCGAGCTCTAGGTGGTTGCGGATCGAGTCGAACAGCTCGGGGATGTCCCGCCCGGAGGCGTGCCCGTAGGCCATGACGCCGGTCCGCGACGCGCCGCCGAGCAACTGGTAGAGGGGCATTCCGGCGGCCTTCGCCTTGATGTCCCAGAGGGCGACGTCGACGGCCGCGATCGCCGCCATGGTCACCGGTCCGCGCCGCCAGTACGCCGAGCGGTACAGGAACTGCCAGGTGTCCTCGATGCGGTGCGGGTCCCGCCCGATGAGCAGCGGGACGACGTGGTCGGCCAGGTACGAGGCGACCGCCAGTTCCCGCCCGTTGAGGGTGCCGTCGCCCAGGCCGGTGAGCCCGTCGTCTGTGGTGATCTTCAGGGTGACGAAGTTGCGGTCGGGGCTGGTGACGATGACGTCCGCTGCGACAATCTTCACGGGGTGCCTTTCTCAGGTGGTGCTCAGCGAAGGGTGTTTCCGGTCTCGTGGCCGTCGAGAAGGGACAGTTCGTCGCGGCGGGGCAGCCCCTCCCAGTCGCCGTGACCGGCGACCGCGAAGGCGCCGAGGGTCACCGCGCGGCGCAGGCGGCCGGCCAGGTCGAGTCCGTCGAGGTGCCCGGAGAGGTAGCCGGCGGTGAACGCGTCGCCCGCGCCGACGGTGTCCACCGCGGTCACGCGCACCGCCGCGACCTGCCGCACGCCGTCGCGGGTGTACGCCCGGGCGCCGTCGGCGCCCAGCTTGACCAGTACGGTCTCCACGCCGCGCGCCAGCAGGCCCGCCACGGCCGTGGACTCGTCCGACCCCGGTTCGCCGACGAGGTCCAGTTCGTCGGCGGAGGCGATGACGACCGACGCGTGGGCGGCCAGCGGGGCCAGCACGGCGCGGGCGGCTTCCCGTGTCCAGAGCCGGCTCCGGTGGTTGACGTCGAGGCTGACGAGCATCCCGGACCGGGAGCCGGTCTCGGCCGCCCACCGGGTGGCCTCGCGGGCGCTGTCGGACAGTGCCGGGGTGATCCCGGTCAGGTGCAGCACCCGGGCGCCCTCGCCGATCGGCCTGCGCAGGTCTGCCACGCGCAAGGCCGATCCGGCCGAGCCCGCCCGGTGGTACCGCACCCGGGTCAGGTCGGCGGTGCGCCGTTCCAGGAACAGCAGACCGGCGGGCCGGTCGGCATCCCTGGTCACGTCGTCCACGCCGACGCCCTCGGCGCGCAACTGCCGCAGCACGTACTCGCCCAGCTCGTCGTCGCTGACCCGGCCCACCCAGGCGACCCGGTGCCCGAGCCGGGCCAGACCGATCGCGACGTTGGACTCCGCCCCGGCCAGGTGCATGGTCAGCGCGCCCCCGGCGGCCAGCGGGCCGGGCGCCCGCAGCGACACCAGCGCCTCGCCGAAGGTGAGCAGATCGACCGCGGTCATGAGGCCGGCGGGCGGGCAGCCGCCGCCAGGTAGGCCCGCGCCCGGTGGCGCAGCCCGTCGAGGTCACCGCCGGAGGCGGCGTCCCCGACCAGGGGGCCGCCGAGGCCGACGGCGATCGCCCCGGCGCTCAGATAGGCGGGCAGCTCGGCCAGGCCCACCCCGCCGACCGCGACGAACGCGATGTCCGGGAACGGGTCGCGCAGCGCCTTCAGGTACGCCGGGCCGCCGAGGGACGCCGGGAAGAGCTTCACGGCGGACGCCCCCATCCGCACGGCCGTGTACGCCTCGGTCGGGGTGAGCGCCCCGGCGGCGACCGGGAGTCCGCGGCGGACCGCCTCGGGGATGGACTCGACGACGGCCGGGGTGACGACGAACTGCGCGCCGGCGGCGATCACGTCGGCGACGTCGCCGGCGGTCAGCACCGTCCCCGCGCCGACCAGGGCCTCGGCGGGCGCGGCCGAGCGGATGGCCTCGATGGCGTGCAGTGCGCCGGGCGTCGTGAGGGCCACCTCGACGACGCGTACGCCCTCTTCCAGCAGCGCGATGCCGGTGGCGACCGCGGCGGCGGTGTCGGTGCCGCGGATGACCGCCAGGATGCGGGCCGCGGCGAGTTCGGTGGTCAGGTCGAGGGTCATGGTCACCATTCCGCGTAGGAGCCGTCGCGGTGCCGCCACATGGGGCTGCGCCAGGCGTGGCCGCGCTTGTCGGCCGCGCGTACCGCCCGCTCGTCGATCTCGATGCCCAGCCCCGGCGCGGTGAGCCGCTCGACGTGCCCGTCGACGAAGGTCAGCGGCGTCTTGTCCAGGCAGTAGTCGAGCACCTCGGCGCCGAGGTTGTAGTGGATGCCGATGCTCTGTTCCTGGATCAGGTAGTTGGGCGTGGCGAAGCCGACCTGCAGGCAGGCCGCCAGGGCGATCGGCCCGAGCGGGCAGTGCGGGGCGAGCTGCACGTCGTACACCTCGGCGAGCGCGGCGATCTTGCGTACCTCGGTGATGCCGCCGGCGTGCGAGAGGTCCGGTTGGGCGACCGCGATGCCGGCCTGGAGGACGGGCAGGAACTCCTGCCGGCTGTAGAGCCGCTCGCCGGTCGACACCGGGGTGGTGGTGGACCGGACGAAGTCGCCGATGAGGTGGGAGTTCTCCGGCACGACCGGCTCCTCGAGGAACAGCGGCCGGTACGGCTCCAGCAGCGGTGCGAGGCGGCGGGCGTTGGCGAGGGTGAACCGGCCGTGGAAGTCGACGGCGACGTCGCGCTCGTCGCCGAGCACCTCGCGGGCGGCAGCCACCCGCTGGACCACCCCGTCGAGTTCGGCGACCGACGCGATCGGGCTCATCCGCCCGGAGGCGTTCATCTTGACGGCGGTCAGGCCCGCCGCCACCTGCGCGGCGATGTGGTCGCGGACCTCGTTCGGCTCGTCGCCGCCGACCCAGCCGTAGACCCGGATCCGGTCCCGGACGGGCCCACCGAGCAGTTGGTGCACCGGTGCCCCGTACCGCTTGCCGGCGATGTCCCAGAGTGCCTGGTCGAGGCCGGCCACGGCGCTGGCCAGGATCGGGCCGCCCCGGTAGAACGAGCCCTTGGTCATGACCTGCCAGTGGTCCTCGATCCGCAGCGCGTCCCGGCCGATCAGGAGTTCACCGAGCTGCTCGACGGCGGTCCGGACGGTTTCGGAGCGCCCCTCGCAGGTCGCCTCGCCCCAGCCGACGATCCCGGATTCGGTCTCGACGCGGACGAAGAGCCAGCGGGGGGCGACGAGGAACGTCTCGATGCGGGCGATTGTCGTCATGGTGTCCTCAGCCCTTCGTCGCGCCGGCGGTGAGCCCGGAGACGACGTACTTCTGCACGAACAGGGCGATCAGCATGATCGGCAGGGTGACGACGGTGGCCGCCGCCATCAAGCCGCCCCAGTCGATGCTGGCGTAGCCGACGAAGTCGAAGATCGCGACGGGCAGGGTCTTGGTGTCGGCGCCGGAGAGCACCAGGGCGAACATGAAGTTGTTCCAGGAGAAGATGAAGGACAGGATGCCGGCGGTGGCCACGCCCGGCACCGAGAGCGGCAGCGTGATCCGGCGGAACGCGCCGATGTGGGTCAGCCCGTCCACGAGCGCCGCCTCCTCGAGTTCGAGGGGGAGGCCGTCGAAGTAGCCCATCATGATGTAGACCACCAGCGGCAGCGACACGAACATGTGGCTGAGGATGAGCACGCCGAACCCGCCGACCATCTGCAGGTTGGAGAAGACGTAGTACCAGGGCACCAGCAGCGAGACGCCGGGGATGACCCGCGCCATGAGCACCACCAGCGCCGACTTGCGCATGTTGAAGCGGCTCATCGAGTAGGCCGCCGGCACGCCGAGCAGCAGGGAGAGCGCGGTGGCCGCGAAGGCCACCCAGAGGCTGTTGCCGATGAACTGGACGTAGTTCGCCTGCTTCAGGACGTTGGCGTAGTTGTCCACGGTGGGCGAGAAGACGACCGCCTTGCCCGTGTCGTAGATGTCGACGTTGGTCTTGAACGACGCGGCGATCATCCAGAACAGCGGTGCGAGCAGCGCGATCACCACGACGGCGAGCGCCACGAAGCGGAAGATCCGGTAGGCGGAGCGGGCCTTCATCGCTGCGCCTCCTTCCTGCGGGACGTCAGGGCCCACATCGACCCGATGATGATCAGGAAGAAGATGATGAGGACCGTCGATGAAATGCCGTACTCGTTGTAGTCGAAGCTCAGGCCGTAGGCGTACACGTTGAGCGTCTCGACCTCGTGGAACGAGCCGCCGCCGCGGCCCTTGGTGGCGTAGAGGATGTCGAAGGTCTTCAGCGCGTCGATGCCGCGCAGCAGGATCGCGACGATCACGGTGGGCATCACCAGCGGCAGGGTGACGTGCCGGAACCGCTGCCAGCTGCTGGCGCCGTCGATGCGCGCCGCTTCCTGGGGCTCGTCGGAGAGGGAGGTCAGGCCGGCGAGCAGGATCAGCACGACCATCGGCGTCCACTGCCAGACGTCGATGAAGATCGTCGTGGGCAGCGCCGAGTGCTGGCCGGCGAGCCACGGCTGGGGTCCGATGCCGATCCAGCCGAGCGCCTGGTTGGCCAGACCGATGTTCGGGTCGAAGATGAGCCGCCACATCATGCCGACCGCGACCGGGGTGGCGACCAGCGGCATCAGGATGGCGACCCGGACCCACTTCTGGCCCCGGAACGGCCGCCACAGCAGCAGTGCGACGGCCATGCCGAGGACGACCTCGAACAGCAGCGCGACGACGGTGAACGCGGCGGTCCGTCCGACGGCGGGCCAGAACCGGTCGGTGTCCGAGAGCACCTCGACGTAGTTCTGGAAGCCCACGAACTCCGACTCGGCCCGCACTGAACCCTCGGCGTCGGTCAGGCTCAGATACCCGGTCCAGGCCAGCGGGAAGACGATCAGCGCGGCGACGAACACCATGGCGGGCGCCGCGAAGAGCCACTTGCGATGGTCATTGGCCCAGCGGGCCCAGCCGGGCGTGTCGGGCGTGGCGGAGGCGTCGTGGGGTCTGGTGCGGGTGGTGACTGTTGCCATGAGATCTCCGGGGTGGGCGGGCCGGACGGGGGAGTGGGGTGGCGGAGCCGGAGGGCGCCGCCACCCCGCGCTCGGCTTACTTGGCCTCGTCGTCCAGGAACTTCTGGAACGCCGTGTTGGCGGTCTCGGCCGCGGCCGCCGCGTCCTTGCCGGCGATGGCGTCGACGATCGGCTGGCCGACGATCTCCCGGGCCTGGGCGACCTTGTTGACCAGCGGGCGGTCGTGACCGACGCCGTCCTTGGTGCTGGCCGCGATGGCCTCGACGAGGTCCTTCGGGTAGGACGCGGTGCCCTCCGGGTTGGCCCAGACCGAGGTACGCGCGCTCGGCACGCCGGCCTTCTGCTGCGCGAGCGTCTGCTCCTTGCCGGTCGCCCACTCGACGAACTTCCAGGCGTTGCTCTGGTTCTTCGAGCCGTCGTTGACGCCCAGCGCCCAGGAGGGGATGTTGTAGGGCTTCGAACCGGCCGGGCCGGCCGGGAACGGCGCGAAGCCGACGGTGTCGGCGACCTTCGACTTGGTCGGGTCGGTGGCGTTCTTGTAGAGCGAGTTGGCCTCGGTGTAGAAGGCGGCCTTGCCCTGGGTGAAGATGGCCATCGCCTCCGGCCAGCTCATGTCGGTGCTGACGTTCGCCGGGCCCTGGTCCTTGATGAGCCCGCCGTAGTACGCGTACGCCTGCTTGGCCTGCTCGGTGTTGACGGTGGCCTTGCCGCTGCTGTCGACGAAGTCACCGCCGAAGCTGTAGAGGAAGCTGGAGAACTGGGTGACCGCCGGCGACTTGCCGGTACGGGCGACGAAGCCGGCGACGCTCGGATCGGCCGCCTTGATCTTCGTGGCCGCCGCCTTGAGCTCGTCGAGCGTCTTCGGCGGGGCGGTCAGGCCGGCCTTGGCCAGCAGGTCCTTGCGGTAGTACAGGACCTCCTGCTCGGTGATGATCGGAACCCCGACCGCCTTGCCCTCGTACGAGGTGGCCTGCACCGGGCCGGCCTGGAAGTCGCTGAAGTCCCAGTCCTTGTTGGACTTCACCTCGTCGGACAGGTCGGCGAGGTACTTGTTCTTGGCGAACAGCTTCCCCTCCTGCAGGGGGCGGTACATCATCACGTCGATGTCGCCGGAGCCGGCGTTCAGCTTGACGTTGTACTGGTCGGAGAGCTGGTCCTCGCCGAGCTGGGTGAGCTCGACCTTGAGCCCGGTCTGCTTCTCGAACTCGGGCAGGGCCTTCTTGATGTTCTCCGTCCACACGTGGTTGGCCAGGGTCACGCGGACGGTCTTGGAGGCGCCGCTGTCCTCACCGCCACCGCCGCACGCGCTGAGGCCCATGGCGGCAACCACGGCCAGCGAAGTTCCGATTATCGATCGACGCCGCACGTCCATCTCTCCTTCTGTCGTGGCCGCCGCCCGGGGGAGGAGCGCCACATCGTTGTAACGTCCGCTTAACGACCGGATGCTAGGCCGAAAAAGCCGACTTATTCAAGAGGTGATCTCCAACTGATATGCTCCGAACCGTGGATCAGTCCTCCCCAGGGGTCGCACGCATCCCGCCCGCCCCTGCCGAGGCCGGGCTGCACGCCCGCGTTCTCGACCACCTCGGCACCGCCATCTGCGGCGGCGAGGTGGCCGCCGGATCCGTCCTCAACATCGACGACCTCGTCGAGCGGTACGCCGTGTCCCGCTCGGTGATCCGCGAGGTCCTGCGGGTGCTCGCGTCCATGGGATTCGTCGAGACCCGACGCCGGGTCGGGGTCATGATCCGACCGGCCGAGGTGTGGAACGTCTTCGATCCGCAGGTGATCCGCTGGCGGCTCGCCTCGGCCGGCCGCATGGCGCAGATGCGCTCGATCACCGAACTGCGGACCGCCGTCGAGCCACACGCCGCGTGGCTGGCCGCCGGCCGCGTCGACCACGACGAGGCGAGCGAACTGGTCGGGCTCGCCGCCAAGATGTGGGCCGCCGGGAAGGCCGGTGACGAGGAGCGCTTCCTCAGCCTTGACATCGAGTTCCACCGGCGGGTGCTGGTCGCTTCCGGCAACGAGATGTTCGTGAAACTCCAGGAACTGGTCGCCGAGGTGCTCACCGGCCGGCACCACTACCACCTGATGCCGCACTACCCGGACGAGCAGGCTCTGCAACTGCACGCCGACGTCGCCCAGGCGATCCAGCGACGGGACGGCGAACGGGCCCGGGACGCCATGGTGCGGATCATGGAGCAGGCGTTCGACGAGATGAAGTCGATGTGGGAGCAGACCGGCGAGCCCGGCCAGGGTTGACCCCGACGGTCCGATTTAGCTGAGCCCCGCCCGTTTTGGGCGGGTCGCCGTGGCAGCCATACCGCCGGGGTATGACCCAGCGGGTAGGGCCAGTCAATCGACTGCCATCAATATGATGTCCGCAATGGTGAATCAGGTGCGCTCGAGGCGTGCCGGTCCTGATGCGGAGGAACACATGCTTCGTTGGCGCACCCTCACCGGCCTGCTGGCCGCCGCGTTGGCCGCGGTGACCGCGGGCAGCCTCACCCTCGCCGCGCCCGCCGCCGCGGCCGACCGCACGCCGACCCCGTACGTCGTCGGCGGCACCCGCGCCGCCCAGGGGGAGTTCCCGTTCATGGTGCGACTCTCGATGGGCTGCGGCGGGGCGCTGTACAGCCCCCGACTGGTGCTCACCGCCGCGCACTGCGTCGGCGGCACGGGCACCAACACCAGCATCACCGCGACGCTCGGGGTGGTCGACCTGCAGTCGTCCAGCCGGATCACCGTCCGGTCGAACTACGTCTACCGCGCGCCCGGCTACAACGGCAACGGCAAGGACTGGGCCCTGATCCGGCTGGCCACCCCGGTCAACGGGTTGAGCACCCTGCCGATCGCCACGACGACCGCCTACGACAACGGCACGTTCACCGTCGCCGGCTGGGGCGCGGCCCGAGAGGGCGGCTCCCAGCAGCGGTACCTGCTCAAGGCGACCGTGCCGTTCGTGAGCGACGCCACCTGCGACGCCAACTACGGCGGCCAGATCATCACCGCCGAGGAGATCTGCGCCGGGTACGCGAGCGGCGGCACGGACACCTGCCAGGGCGACTCGGGCGGCCCGATGTTCCGCCGCGATGCCACCAACGCCTGGATCCAGGTCGGCATCGTCAGCTGGGGCAACGGCTGCGCCCGGCCCAACTACCCCGGCGTCTACACCCAGGTGAGCTACTTCTCCTCGTCGATCGCCTCGGCCGCCGCCAGTCTCGGCGGCTGACCGCGCGCCGCCGGTCCCGGCGGCCGATCGTACGACCCCGCGCAGCCCGGCTGACGACCAGCCGGGCCGCCGGCGTGCCGGCGCAGATGCCGTGTCACCGGACTGTCACAGGAGACGCACAGATTCTGGCGCGCGGTGACGCTGGGGTGACGCCGATTGCGCAGACTTCCAGCTGAGGCGAGCGATCCACGGGTCACCCGAGGCCCCCATTCACCGGTCCAGCCGGCGGTCGGTCGGCTCCGACAGGGCCTTCGCCGCCCATGGTCCCCCGGTGCAGGGAGTCGATCGTGAACTGTGACAAGAGCACACGGTTGTCCACGGCAGGGGGCAGCACACCAGAGTCGGCGTCCGACGCCGAGCCGACAGTCCGCCTCCTGCTGCTCGGCGGCTTCCGGCTGCTGCACGGCAGGCGGCCGGTGGTGGTGCCGCGCGGCCTGCAACGCACCATCGCGCTGATCGGGCTGCGCCCGGGCGCGACCCGCGCCCACCTGGCCGGCCTGCTCTGGCCGGAGGTGCCGGAGGAGCGCGCCCTGTCCTCGTTGCGGACCGCGCTGTGGCGGCTGCGCCGGGACCCGTCCTGCCCGGTGATCACCGACGGCGACACGGTCCGGCTGCACCCGAGGGTCGACGTGGACGTCGACGAGCTGGCCCGGGCGGACGCCCGGGTGAGCCAGGGCGGCGATCCCCGGCCGGCGGCGGCGGTCCTCGCCGCCGGGCGCCACGACCTGCTGCCCGGCTGGTACGACGACTGGGTCCTGCTGGAGCGGGAACGGCTCAGACAGTTGCGGCTGCACCTGCTCGACGAGATGGCCCGGGCCCACCTGCGCGCCGGCGAGCACGGGGAGGCGTTGCAGGCCGCGCTCGAGGCGATGGCGGCCGAACCGTTGCGCGAGACCCCGCACCGGCTGGTGGTCCAGACGCACCTGGCGGAAGGCAACGCGTACGAGGCGCTGCACGCCTACTTCGTCTACCGCGACCTCCTGCGGCGCGAGTTGCAGCTGGAACCGTCCGCGGCGATGCGCGCGCTCATCAGCGAGGTGCTCACGTCGCACGACCGGCCGAGACAGGCCCCCGCCCAGCCGGCACGCGGTGTTCCGCGACTCGTCCCCGGCCCGGCCGGCGGCCGCGCCACCGTGCGCGCCCACCCCGGCCCGGCGAACCTCCTCCCCGCGCCCACGGCGGGCCACCCGCCGGCGCGGGCGCCACTGCCCCGCGGGCCCGTCCCCGCCCCGTCAACTTGGCCGGACCCGGCGCCGGTCGCCGGTGACGGCGGGGTGACGCGAGGTCCGGCAAGGTCGCAGGACGACGGCGTCGCGGTCCGGGCGCCGCTGGCCGGGACCTGTCACCCGGCGCAGCCGGGAGTGCCGCCGTTCGGTCCGGGCGACCGGTCGAGAAAGGACGCGCGTCGGCCGTCGTCCCGACCGTGAGGCCGGCGGACCGGCCGAGGAACCACCTCCGCGGGGCCCAGGAAGGAATCCGTGATGATCCGCAGAACGCTCGCCGCTCGCGACTCCCGCCCGACAACGGCCGACGTGCGCCGTCCCCGACGGTGCCACCGCCGCACCGTCCCGCGCAGGCCGTCGAAGGAGCTTCCATGATCAGAGCGATGTGCCGAATACGCGCGCGGCCGGGCTGCGAGGGTGCCGTGGCAGCCGCGTGGCGAACGGTCGCCGGGCAGGTCGGCGAGCTGCCCGGCAACCTCGTGCAGGCCCTGCTCCTCGACACCGACGACCCGCGCTCGGTCGTCGTCGTCACCGAGTGGACCGACGAGTCGGCGCTGCGCGGCTACGAGAGCGGCCCCGTCGCCGCGCGCTTCTCCGCCGCCGTCCGCCCGCTGCGGGAGCCGCCCTCGGCCGACAGCTACCGGGTGATGCGCGACCCCGGCGGGCCGGGGCGGAGCATTTTCGTGGACGTCGAGGTCACCGTGCCGGCCGCCCGGCTCGCCGAGTTCACCCGCGGCTACGCCGAGGTGAAGGCACGGATGGCGGAAGTGCCCGGCTACCTGCGCGAGGACCTGCTGCGCGAGCCCGACTCGGACGTCCACCACATCTTCGCCGAATGGCGCAGCGAAGCGGAGTTCTTCCGCTGGATCGGCAACCCCGCACACGCGCAGGAGGAGGCCGGCCCGATCGCGCCGTTCCTCCTCGACTTCCGGCGCCGCCTGTTCCACAGCGCGGCTCATCCCGACACCAGGCGAGAACCGAGTACGGGCAAGGAGATCGACGTGCACACGACAACGGACGTACTCATCGTCGGAGCGGGGCCCACCGGGCTGACCGCCGCCGTCGAGCTGGCCCGGCGCGGCATCGAGTGCCGGGTGGTCGAGAAGCAGGCCACCCCGCCGGGGCAGGCCGACAAGGCGATCGGCGTGCACTGCCGGACGATGGAGATCTGGGAGAGCCAGGGCATCGTGCGCGACGCGATGGACGCCGGGATCTGGCTGACCGGCAACATGGTCTTCGTCAACGGGGTGCAGACCCACCAGATGAGCTGGGAGCTGCCCGAGCTGCCCTACGCGCACCTCGGCCTGCCCCAGTACGAGACCGAGCGCATCCTCACCGAACGGCTGGCCACCCTCGGCGTACGCCCGCAGCGCGGCGCCGAGCTGGTCGCGTTCACCCAGGACGACGACGGCGTGCTGGCCACGCTCGCGACCGCCGCCGGCGAGGAGACGGTACGCGCGAAGTACCTCGTCGGCTGCGACGGCGCGCACAGCAAGGTCCGCGAGCTGCTCGGGTTGACGTTCTCCGGCGGACTGGGCCGGTTCCCGCAGCTGTTCATGCTCTGCGACGTGGACGTGGACTGGGACATGCCGGAAGGCCACCTGCTCCGGTTCATGCACGAGACCGACGGCCAGATGGACGGGATGCTGGTCTGCGTGCCGCTGCGCGGCGAGTCCCGGTACCGGATCGCCACCCTCGCGCCGCCCCGGTTCTTCGCGCAGACCGGCGGGCAGGACGCCCCGCCGGGATTCAGCGAGGAACTCGCCGAACCCACCCTCGCCGACCTCCAGGTCGCGCTGGACCGGCTGGCCCCGCCCGGCACCCGCGCGTCGAACCTGCGCTGGTCGTCGGTGTTCCGGATCAGCCACGGCATCGTGGACCGGTACGGCGACGGCCGGGTGTTCGTGGCCGGCGACGCGGCCCACCTGCACCCACCCGCGGGCGGCCAGGGCATGAACACCGGCATCCAGGACGCCTGGAACCTGGCGTGGAAACTGGCCCTGGCGGTACGCGGGATCGCCGCCCCCGGGCTGCTGGACAGCTACGAGACCGAACGGCGCCCGGAGGGCGAGGAGATCGTCGGGCGCGCGGTGCGGCTGGCCTTCACCGACGAGCTGGACCGCGACGACCTGAAGCGGCAGTTCCTCCAGGAGATGTCCATGCTGCTCAGCTACGCGGACAGCCCGCTGGTCGGCGAGTCGCTGTCCGCTCCCGACGCCCTGCGCGACGGCCCCGGGCCGGGCGACCGCGCCCCCGACGTCGGTGGCCTGCACCGGCGGGGCGTCGGACACCCGCTGCGCCTGCACGAGCTGACCCACGGCACCCGGCACACGCTGCTGCTCTACGCCGACGGCTCCGCCAACCTGGCGGCGTCGACCGCCCTGGGGAAGCTCTGCGCCGACGTCCGCCGGCAGACGTCCGGGCAGGTCGACATCTACCTGCTGCTCAGCCCGGACGCCCCGGTGCCGGCGCTGCTCGATCCGCCGGTGGTGCACGACGCCGAAGGCGGGTTCCGCGCCACCTACGGCGTCAACGGCAGCGGCCTCTACCTGATCCGCCCGGACGGGCACGTCGGGTTCCGCAGCCAGCCGATCGACGCCGACGCGCTCGGCAAGCACCTGCAACTGGTCTTCGGAGGCGCGCGATGACGACGGTACGCACCGTGCTCGCCATGCGTACCAAGGAGGGCTGCGAGGAACGGTTCGAGGCGGAGTGGCGCTCGGCGGCGGAGGAGATCCGCGCGCTGGACGGGTGCCTGAACCAGGACCTGGTCCGCGACGCCGACGACCCGCGCAGCTATCTGATCATCAGCGACTGGGCGGACCGCGAACGGCTGGACGCCTTCGGCCGCAGCGAGCACCGGGACCGCCTGCTGCAGATGATCCGCGAGCTTCGCGAATCCGCGCAGCGGCACACCTACCAGGTTCTGCACAGCGTACGCAGCGAGCCCGAGGAGTCGCGATGACCGAGGATGCCGTACCCGCGTCGGAGCTCTACACCCCCGAGTTCGCCGCCAATCCCTATCCCGCCTTCGCCCGGCTGCGGGCGGAGAAGCCGGTGTGCCCGGTCAGCTCGCCGCGGTTCGACTCGTACCTGATCACCCGGTTCGACGACGCCAAGGCCGCGCTGATCGACCCCCGGCTGTCCAAGGACCTCTACGGCCCGGGTCAGGAGTACCTGCGGATCTTCGGGCCGAACTCCGAGGCGTTGAACAAGAACATGCTCAACGCGGACCCGCCGGAGCACACCAGGCTGCGCCGGATCGTGTCGCAGGCGTTCGCGCCGCGTCGGGTGGAGGCCCTGCGGCCCCGGGTGGCGGAGATCGTGGACAACCTGCTCGACAAGATCATCCCGCAGGGCCAGGCCGAGCTGATGCACGACTTCGCGATCCCGCTGCCGATGATGGTGATCAGCCAACTGCTCGGCATCCCGGAGACCGACCACGAGCGGGTCCTCGACTGGACCCAGGTGATCAGGACGTCCGGGTCGTCCGGCCGTAGCCCCGCGGAGGACCGGGCGGCCGTGCAGGAGGCCCAGCTGCGGCTGCACCACTATCTCGTCGACCTGATCCAGGCCAAACGCGCGCACCCCGGCGACGACATGATCAGCGCGCTGATCGACGCCTGCGAACACGACCGACAGCTGTCCGAACCCGAACTCGTCACCACCACGTTCCTGCTGCTGTTCGCCGGGCACCAGACCACCGCGGACTTCCTCGGCAACGCGACCGTGGCACTGCTGACCAATCCCGACCAGCTCGACCTGCTGCGCGCCAAGCCGGAACTGCTGCCCTCGGCGATCGAGGAGCTGCTGAGGTTCGACGGCCCGCTGCCGGTCGCCAGTCCCCGGATCGCCACCGAGGACGTCGAGTACCAGGGCGTCACCATCCCGCGCGGGTCGATCGTCGGCGTGGTGATCAACGCGGCGAACCACGACCCGGCCCACTTCGCCGACCCGGACCGGCTGGACCTGCGCCGGGTGCGGGGCCCGCACATCGGCTTCGGCCACGGCGTCCACTACTGCCTCGGGGTCTCGCTGGCCCGGATGGAGGCACAGATCGCCATCGAGGCGCTGCTGAGCCGGCTACCGGAGCTGCGACTCGCGGTGCCGGGCGCCGAGCTGCGCCGGCTGCCGGCCGGGTCACCGTTCCGTGGCCTGCTGGAACTCCCGGTCGAGTTCACCGCCGGGGGCGCCGGAGCGCCGCCCCCGATCGGCGGGGGCGCGGGAGCGTCGCCCCCGATCGGCAGCCAGAGATCACCGTCCACGCAAGCACGCGTCCACACACCCGAGGAGCGGTAATGGTCTTCCGAAACGTGATCGTCTGCCACATGGTTCCGGGCAGTGATGACATCGTCGGCAATGTCTTCGGCTACTACGACAAGTCGACCCGACCGCAGGACCTCGGCGTGATCGGGCGACGGCTGCTGTCCTTCCACGACCTCTACATCCACGTGATCGAACGCAGGGAGGACCCGAGGATCTCCGGCCAGACCCGGGGACTGCCGGCGTTTCAGAAGATCGCCGAAGCCATCGCCCCGTACGTGACGCCGTACCCGAAATACTGGAAGAACCCCTCCGACTCCGTCGCCAAGGAGTTCTACAGCTGGGTCCCTGAGAACCCGGCGCCGGAGTCGGAAGGCCGGAACCTCACCGTCATCATCGGACGGATCAAGCCCGGCGCGGAGCCCGACGTCGCGCGCATCTTCGGCGAGTCCGACGCCGGGTCGCTGCCGGTCCAGCTCGGCGTCACCGGACGCTGGCTGTACTCGATCGACGACGTCTACGTGCACCTGTTGGAACGCACCGACGCGGCGGCCGCCGACGGTGCGGGGCAGGACCACGAACAGCCGGTGTTCGCCAAGATCATGGCGGAGCTGAGCCCGTACATCAGCCCGTACGACCCGGAGACGTGGCGTGGGCCGGAGGACTCGGTGGCCAAGGAGTTCTACCGCTGGCAGGCCGAGGACTGAGCCTTCGGTGGCGGTCGCCGTGGCGTCACGGCGACCGCCACCGGGCCGTAGCGGATCAGCACCCGTTCACGTCGGCTCAGATCGGGCCGTGGTCCGCAGCCACCCGGCGAGCGTGTGCACCGGTACGCCCACCACCCTCGCCAGCAGGTCGAGCGGCGCCGCATGGCCGCGCCCCGCGATGTCAGCGTGGATGTCACGCAGCCCCTGCCGGTACGCCTCACCGTCTCCCTCGGGGTCGGGCAGTTCGGCGACGCGCTGCTCGAAGTACCTGCGCGCCATGACCCGGTACGCGTCGACAGCGAGCACCTCGGTCTCGTCGGACGTCATCAGGAATCCACCTTTTATGGAGTGGAGGTAGGGGTCGGGGTGGCCGCGCCGATCACGCCGCCGAAGAAGACCAGGACGGTGAGCGCGATCGCGGGTGCGACGAAGACGTAGCCGAGCACCAGCCCGGCGACGGCCATGCCGCGCCCGGACTTCAGGCCGTCGCGGGTCTCGTGCAGGCCGACGTGTCCGAGGATGACGGCGAGCAGGCAGGGAAGGCCGAACACACACCATCCGCCGAGCACGCCGACGATGCCGAGCACCATCGCGGCGGTGGCGCTGCCGGACGTGGGCGGCGCCGCAATCAGCAGCGGCGCCGGATACGGCACGGCCGGCGGATACGGCACCGCCGGCGGGTAGGGCCGGGCCGGCGGATAGGGGCCGGCGGGAACGGCCGAGACCGGTGGCAGGGGTCGGGTCGGCTCGTGGCCGGGCTGAGGGTAGGTCATCGTCGGGATTCCTGTCCTTGGTCGAGTCGGTGGAGCAGGGCGGCGACCTCGCTGTGCAGGCGGCGCAGCTCCGCCGCCGTCGGGGCGAGCTCGTAGCAGTGGTGGTGGGTGGCGGCCGACAGCGTCGACCAGGCGTAGGTGATCCGGCGGGCCACCTCGGCGCCCGGCCCGAGCCGACCGCGCAGCATCAGCTGCTTGGCCCGGCCCTGCCGGCACGCCGCCACGGCCGGCCGGACCCGCCGCCAGTAGTCGTCGATGCCGCCTTCGAGGGCGAGCCGGATCAGGCAGGCGCAGGCCCGCGGCCACCAGCCGGCGGTCACCGCCGACGCGCCGAGCGGGCCGGCGCCACACAGCAGCTGGTCGGCCGCCGCCAGGCAGCGGCGGGGCGTCGGCGCGGTCACGCCAGCACCTTCGCCAGGGCGCGGGCGTCCGTGACCAGGCCGGGCAGATCCGCCAGGTACGCCCCGTGCACGCCCTCCCGGCAGGCCCGGTACGCGTCGACCGCCCAGCCGCCGTGGCGTCCCAGCCAGCCGAGCACGTCGCCACCGCGGTCCGCGTCGTCGAAGACGGCCAACGCCACGATCGTGGTCAGCCGGCGGGACGCGTCGACGATCGCCGCCTCGATGTCGTCATGGGGCACCCCCCGGGTCACCCGAACCCGCCACACCCGCAGGTGGCAGGCCGCCTCGATCGCCGACCGGCACAGCTCCGCCACCACCGGCCCGCGGACGTCGGCGGGCAGCTCGTCGTTGCGGGCCAGGGCGTACGCGTCGTCCAGGTAGCGGGTGACCGGGTCCGAGCCGGGCCGCAGGGTCACCACGGACCGCTCGGCGCGCTGCACCTCCACGATCCGCGCCCGCCCCAGGTCGAGCCGGCCCACCGCGTCGGGCAGCCGGGTGTCGTGGGTGAAGACCACCACCTGCCGGTCCTCGGCCAACTCGGCGAGCACCCGGGCCAGCCCGTCCACCTTCGACGGATCCATGCTCTGCACCGGGTCGTCGACGACGATGAACCGGAACGGGCTCTCCGGGGCGCAACTGCGCGGCAGGAACGTGGCCAGCCCGAGGGCCTGCATCTCACCCTGGCTCATCACGCCCAGCGCGGTGCCGTTGTCGGCGCCGTCCACGCTCACCGGGAAGACCACCCGTCGCCGGGTGTTCGTCCCGGCGAGGGCCATCGCGCCCAGCTCGACGTTGCTCTCCTGCCGCAGCTGCTTCCAGATCCGCTGCGAGTGCGCGGCGAACGGCGCGATCCGCTCGTCGCGGACCGCCGCGCCGGTCTCCCGCAACCAGGCGCGCGCGGCCTTCACCCGGGCCAGCGTCGCTTCCCGCGCCGCCAGCCCGCCGACCGCGGCGACCCACTCGCGCAATTCGGCCGCCGCCGCCCGCCACCCGGTGTCGCGCTGCCGCAGGAACCCTTCGGCGTACGCACGGGCCGCGTCCGCCGCCGCCACCACCGCCGGGTACCGCGCGGCCAGGTGGTCCGCCAGGTCGGCCGGTTCCCCGGGTACGCCCCGCAGCGCGGCCACGGCCTCCCGCAGCGCCCCGAGCAGCGCCTCCGCTCCGTCACCCGCGCGCGGCACCTCCATGCCGATGCCCCTGAGCGGCGACCCGGTCGGCGTCTGCGATCCGGGGCCGTCGGGCACGGTCAGGTCGTCGATCAGGTGGTGCGCCTGGCGCAGCAGCGCGGTGAGCCGGGTCGCCGCGGTCTGGGCGGCGACGCTGCGCTGCCGCAACTCGGTCAGGCTCGCGGCGGCGGAGGCCCGCCACCCACCGTCGAGGGCGCCGGTGGCGCAGACGGGACAGGGCCCGTCGCCCCGGTCCTCGTGGTGTTCGATCGCGAGGCGGAGCAGTTCCGCGCTGCGCAGCGCCGCCCGGGACCGACCGCCGTCGTACCGGAGGGTCTCGGTCGCCGCCTCCCGCAGCTGCCCGGCCAGCCGCGTCACCTCGTCCACCGGCGGCAGGTCGAGGGCGGCGAGCTCCCGGCACAGCAGCACCGCCCCGTCGGCGGTCGCCTCGTCCGGCTCGTCGAGGATCGCCGTCAACGCCGGCAGGTCGACCGCGCCCCGGCCGCGCAGCAGCACAGCGGCCCGCCGGGCCCGGTCGTCGGCGACCTCGGCGAGCAGGTCGGCCAGGGCGGCGCGCTGTGCGCGTACCTCCTTGACGGCCGTGTCGTGCGGCCGGGCGGCGCGCATCAGCCGCTGGTCGGCGTCGGTGAGGGCGTCCAGGCCAAGGATGGCGAAGAGCGCGTCGAAGAGCTGGCTCTGCGTGCCGGCGGCGAGTCGGCCCAGCTCGGCGGCGGTGAGGAACGGCCGGTACAGCTCCAGCGGGCGGGTCAGGCCCAGCTCGGCGAGGCCGTCGCGCCGCCCTCGCGCGCTGGTCACGGTCACCTCCGCGTCGGCCAGCTCACCCCCGGCGGGCCAGGCCCGCGCCACCCGGGTCGGCACGGCCTCGCCGTCGACCCGCAGCTCCACACCGATCCGGCACGGGTCCGGGGCGTGCAGGTTGCGCCACCCGGTACGCCAGACGCTGGTCTTGTCGGCCCAGCGGGCGCTGTCGCCGGTGAGGGCGAGCTCGACGGCCTCGGCGAAGCTCGACTTGCCGGAGCCGTTGCGGCCGACGACCAGGGTGAGGCCCGGCCCGGGCGCGATGTCGAGAGTGCGCTCGGGGCCGACGCCGCGGAACCCGGCGACGGTCACCGACTTCAGCCAGATCCGCTCCGACGGCTCGTCGTTCGCCGGGGAACGCGGGTCGAGCCGGGTGGGGTTGCCGGCGAGGGCGGCGGTCAGGTCATCCTCGCCGGTGAGCGCGGCGAGGACCAGTTCGGCGGTGTCCGCCTTCACGTCGCTGTCGGCGGCGAGCCGGTCGAAGATCAGCTCGATCAAGGGCTGTGCGGGCTCGGTCATGGTCGCCTCCAGGGGCAGGGTGTCCGCGGGCCGGGCGGCCCGCCCGGGATGAGCGGTGGACGTGGCTGCGGTGCGGCTCAGTGGGTGGGGCCGGCCCAGGCGGCGGGCGGGGGAGTCAACTCCTGACGGGGGACGGTCATGGTCATCTCCAGGCGGGTGAGGTCCGCACGGCCGACGGGTCATCGGTCCGCTCGGGGTTGCACGGTGAGGTGCTGCCGGGACGCTGTGGAGCTGATGACGTGGACGGATCGGCTGCCCCGCCGAGCAGGTCAGCCGACGGCGGTGGCGTGCCAGTCGCGCAGGAACGCGTCGACCAGGGCGTGCGCCCGAGGACGCAGGTCGAAGGACTCCTCCCGCCGGCGGCGGGCCATGTGCGACAGGCCGTCGGCGGCCTCGTTCAGGGCGTGGCCGCTGTGCCCCTTGACGTGCGCGAACATCAGGTCGGGGCGGCGGGCCACCTGCTCGGCGAGCCGGACCAGGGTGGGCTGGTCCGACCAGCGGCGCTGCCGCAGGCTGTAGCCGGCCGGCATCGCGCCGGTCTCGCCGGCCTGCCAGCGGTGCAGGTAGCGCAGGGCGGTGAGGTTGTCCAGCAGCACCGTCATGCCCGCCGGCGGCTCGTCGTACGCGGTCAGCAGGTAGTCGACCGCCCGCAGCTCGTTGATCAGCACCCGGGAGGCGCCGGTCGGGTCGAGCCGGCCGGTGCCCCGGCCGAGCAGGCCGTAGTGGCCGTCGCTGACGACGTACCCGATGCCGCCGACGCGGCCCTTCCAGCTGGCGTCGGTCGCGGCCACCAGCGGCGCGGACGTCGTCGCCCAGCGGACCACCCGGCCGCGGCCGCGCTGCTGGTCGTCGCCGGACCGGCTGTGGATGCCGTGGTCGGCCGCGAGCCGGTCGGCGGTGTCGAGCAGTTCGCCGGCGGAGGTCAGCTCGTCGTAGTGGGCGGCGGTGAGGGCCAGGCGGACGGCGTCGCCGATGCGCTGGCAGTCGTCGCAGCGGGTGGGGCGGGTGAAGGGGCGCAGGGTGAGGGCGCGGTCGTGCAGGGGAGGGGGGAGCAGGGCCAGGGTGCGGAGGAACTCATCGGGACGCACGACGCCTCCTGACGTCTGATGGGGGAGGGAGGGCTTGTTGCGCGCTACAGAGCTGACGGCGTAGACGAATCAAGCGGGCGCGATGGTCCAGTTGCCGTCGGCCGTGACCTGCACGAGCGCGGGCGCCGTCAGCGGACGGACTCCCGAGTAGCCACCGATCTCGTTGACCAGCAGGCCACCCTCGCCGGTCTCCAGGGAGTAGGCGTGCACCACGAAGTTGGAGCTGCCCCGGGAGTGGGTGATCTTCACCGCGGTGGCGTCTCCGCCGAGGACGATGACGTTGTCGCCCTTCCCCGACGCCTTTCCCGAGAGGGCCTTGGTGGCCATCTGGTCGACCGATCCGATGGTCAGGGTCCAACTGCCCGTCGCCTCGACCTCGAACTGAGTGGTGAGCGCGCCGTCCTCAAGGTTGATCCAGCGCTTGCCGCTGTACGAGCCGATCTCGTTGACCAGCAGGCCGTCGGGCCCGTCGCTGCGCAAGACAGTGTTGCTGCTGCATCGACAGGTGAACTTCACGACGGCCAGATCGGTCAGCTCGGGAATCCGCACCACGTCATCACCTCGCCCCTTGATCACCTTGGGCTTGGGCGCCGGCGGGGTCGTGGTCGGAGCCGCCGTCGTCGGCGGGGCGCTGGTCGGAGCCGCCGTCGTCGGGGCCGCGGTGGTCGGCGACGCCGTCGTGGCAGCGGGGGTGGGGCTGCTGGAGTCCTGGCCGCTCGCGCCGGTCGAGGGTTTCCCGTCATCGCTACTGACCGCCCCGATGACCGCACCGCCGCAGCAGAGGGCGATGACCAGAGCGATACCGCCCACGGCCCACGCCCGGACGTGGGACCTCTTGCCAGGCGTGGCCGGGACAGGCGCGCCGAGCAGCATGCCGCCCGCAGGGGTGGTGGACGTCGGGTCGCCAGTGGGCGGGAACGGGGGCTGCGACGGGTCGGCGGGCTCGCCCGGCGGCATCGGGGTAGTCGGGTCGGTCACGGCAGGACTCCTCTGTGAACAGGTGGTGCTGTGAACAGCCGGGCATGCCGGGGCGGGCGGATCGGTGCCCGCCCCGGTGCGGAAGGAGAGGTCAGCTGAGGGCGACCTCGATGCCGCCGGAGAACATCGAGTCGTGGAGCTCGAGCTTGGTGAGCTTCACGTTCTTCGGGATGTCGAAGACGAACACGCCGGTCACCTGGTTGCCGGGGTTGATCTCCTCGAAGAAGGTGCTCTGCTCCTTGTTGGCGTAGAGGCCGGCCTCCGTGTCGGACGAGTACTCGGTGCCGTCGGCCGCGTAGGCCTTCTGGCTGCTGCCGTCGAGGGTCTGCGGCTCCTTGCCGATGTTCTTGACGTTGATCGTGACCAGGCAGAACTGGCCCTGGGCCTTGTCGCCGAGCATCGAGGTGCCGACCTTCGCGACGCCGCACTTCGACGACTTCACCGTGAACTCAAACTTCCCGTCCCGGGCCGCCTGGCCGATCTTCGCGGTCTTCGCCGGCTTGTCTTCGCCCTTGGCGCTCCCGGCGTCGGCCTTGCTGCTGGCGGCGTCGTCGGTGGCACCGGAGCCGCAGCCCAGCGCGACGAGGCCGGTGGCGATCAGGGCGAGAGTGGTGGTCTTGCGCATCGTTGTCCTCCTGATGTGAACGTTGCGGCGTCAATGAGAGCACTATCCGTGAACACTGTCAACAAGCATGATGCTTGACAGGTGTGACACACTTCGGAGGTGCAGGAGACCCCGACCATCACGGCGGCGGAGATCGCCCGGCTCGCCGGGGTCGGTCGGGCCGCTGTCAGCAACTGGCGCAAACGGCACGCCGACTTCCCCGCCCCGGTGGGCGGCACCGCCGCCAGCCCAGAGTTCGACCTGATCCAGGTCGAACAGTGGCTGCGCGCGCAGGGCAAGCTCCCCGAGCTCGCCATGGCCGACCGGCTCTGGCGGCACCTCGCGGCAGCCAGCGAATCCCCGGCCGCCGGCCTCGCCGCCGTCGGTGCCCTGTTGCTGGCCCGCCAGCGCGGCGGCCGTCCCCGCCGGGCCGACCCGCACCTGGCACCCCTGTTGCCCGACGTCGACGCACTGGCTGACGAGCTGGGCCCGCAGGGCGCCTTCGACGAGTTGTGGCAACGGTTCTCCGCACCAGGCCCGGGCCGACTGTTCGCCACCCCCGACGACCTGGCCGACCTCATGGTCGGGCTCGCCGACGTCGGCGGCGGCTCCGTCCTCGACCCCGCCGCCGGCTCTGGCGCCATCCTGCGGGCCGCCGTCCGCGCCGGCTGCACCTCCGCGTACGGGCAGGAGCTCGACGAGGACCTCGCGACGCTCGCCCGACTCTGGCTGGCCCTGCGCGAGGTGCCGGGAGATGTGGTCGCCGGGGACTCACTGCGGGCGGACGCCTTCGCAGGTCGCGCCTTCGACGCGGTCGTCTGCCATCCACCGTTCGGCGCCACAAACTGGGGCGACGAGGAACTTGGTCACGACCCACGCTGGATCGTCGGCACCACCCCGCGTACCGAACCGGAGCTGGCCTGGGCGCAGCACGCGCTCGCCCGCCTGCGGGTCGGCGGACACGCCGTACTGCTGATGCCGCCCACGGTGGCCAGCCGACGGGCCGGCAAGCGGATCCGCAGCGAACTGCTGCGCCGCGGCCACCTGCGCGCCGTCATCGCGCTTCCGCCAGGCGTGGCCGCGCCGCACGGCGTACCGCTGCACCTGTGGGTGCTGCGGCGGGCCGCGGCCGACGCGCCGCCACCGGCGCGGGCGTTGCTGGTCGACGCCGCCGGCGGCGACCTGGCCGAGACCGCCCCGCGCGTGCTGGCCGCGTGGCGGGCCTTCGCCGCCGCGCCCGACGCCGAGGTCGAGGAGGCCGGCTTCGCGCGCGCCGTCCCGGTCATCGAGCTGCTCGACGAGGAGGTCGATCTCACCCCCGCGCGCCGGCAACCCGCCGTCGGGGGCGAGGCTTCGGGAGAGCATCTGGTACGCACCAGGGAGCGGCTGGCCGCCGTCGTCGGGGAGCTGTCGGCGCTGATGCCGCAGGTCACGGCAGCCCCCACAGACGCGCCGCCAGCAGACACTCTGTCGGTCGCCGAGCTTGCCCGCACCGGCGCCCTACAGCTGATCGGCCCAATCCGTGCCGCATCCGGTGCGGTCGAGGGCGGTCCGGTAGGTGGCCTGGTGCTGACGGGTAGGGACGTGGTCGCCGGTGTCGAAGCATCAGGGCGGGACGACGGCACACTGCCGGAACGCGTTCCGCTGATGGCCGGGGACGTGGTCGTGCCGGTTGCGGCGCGGAAGTTGATGTCTCGGGTGATCACCTCGGACGGGATGCTCCTGGGGGGCCACCTCTACCTGCTGCGGCCCAACCCGGCCGCACTGGATCCATGGTTCCTGGCCGGGCAGCTGCGCAGCTCGACCAATGACAAGCAGACGACGAGCCTGTCCGGTACCCGGATCGACATCCGGCGGGCCCAGATCCGGCGGCTGTCACTGGCAGAGCAGCGGGCGCATGGTGAGGCGTTCCAGCGTCTCGTCACGTTCGAGTCGGCGGTCGCGGAGGTGGGGTCGCTCAGCGCCGAACTGGTGCGACTCACCGCGGATGGACTGGCCGCCGGCACCCTTCGGCCCGAGGATGGTGCACAGTGACCGCGCATCCGAACGACCCGGCAGGGGAGCAGCCCTGCGATTGGCGGAAGTTGCTGCCCAGCGATGCGTCGGACTACGACAGGGGGGTGGTTGAGGGCGGCCTCACCGCCGAGGAGCAGGACTTGCTCAGGCGGCAGCGCCGCGAGTGGGAGGCCCGGTGCGGGGGTGGGCCACTCAGCCCTGAGGAACTGGTCGACAGTCACACGATCCACGTCGTGCCGTCCCGCTGGGCCAGGTTCGCCGAGTACATGCCCTCCGGGGCCGGCAGTCATGCCTGCTTGCCGCTGAGTCGAGGCACGGTGACGGACGCTGCGCGAGGGTGTCGTCGCGAGAACGAAACCTGGCTGCCGCTGCTGGTCACCTCCTTCGCCTGGGGCTGGGGCAAGCGGGGTTTCGGCCCGGCCCGGCTCGCCTGGATCCTGAACGGCAGAGGACCTCTTCCCGGTCATTCCCCTGGCGAGATCGAGAACCGGCTGGCTGCTGCCGTCCAGGTGCTGGACGACCAGGGCGGCCGTGCCGCCTACCAGTTGCTGTTGAAAGGCAGACCCATCCCCGGATTCGGGCCCGCCTTCTTCACGAAGTTCCTCTACTTCGCCAGCAGGACCGAGAACGAGCGGTGCCTGGCGCTGATTCTGGACAAGCGGCTGGCGCGGCAGATGCGGTGCTTCTGGGAGCGACGCGCCGGCGAAGCTTATGCGGTGAACGGTCCCGCGGCCCGGTGGCTCTGGCGAGGACCGCGCTGGTCGCCCCGCCGCTATCAGGTCTACCTGGCCTTCATGTGTCGCGGCGCGGCGCAGTTGTCGGAGTCGGGAGAGCGATGGACGCCGGAGCTGGTGGAGCTGCTGCTCTTCCGGGGCGAGCCTGGCGACGGACCCGGCGGCCAACAGTGTCGCGTACCTGACTGACCAGTCGAATTGACGAGAAGCCGGCGGGATGATCCTCTTGCTGTCCTGCCGGTCTGTGAAGTGAACAAACAAACCTTTCGGCGGACTCCGGCCGTGTCAGTACGGGCGTACGGTGCGGGTCGGATTCGAGTGGGGCGAACCAACAATGGGGGAACGATGCCGAGCGTGACGACGGCAGTACCGGCGATCGGCGCCTTGGTCGCGGTACGCGGTCAGCGGTGGGTGGTCAGCGATCTGCACGAGGGTGAGCACAGCACCCTGGTCAACCTGCAGAGCGTCGAGGACGGTCGCTACGGCCACCACCTGGACGTCATCTGGGAGGTCGAGCCGGGGCGCCAGGTGCTGCCCAGCGGCTCGCTGCCCGACGTCACCGAGGGAAAGTTCGACTCGCCGCAGCGGCTCGCCGCCTTCCTCGACGCGGTGCGCTGGTCGGCGGTCACCTCCGCCGACGTGAAGACGTTGCAGTCCCCGTTCCGCTCCGGTGTCGCGATCGAGGACTACCAACTGGAGCCGGTGGCCCGCGCGGTCGACGCGCCCCGGGTCAACCTGCTGCTCGCCGACGACGTCGGCCTGGGTAAGACCATCGAGGCTGGTCTGGTCGCCCAGGAGCTGCTGCTGCGCCAGCGGGCCCGGCGCATCATGATCGTTTGTCCGGCCGGTCTGACCCTCAAGTGGCGCGACGAGATGGCCGAGAAGTTCGGCCTCGACTTCACCATCATCGACGCCGAACGCTGCGCCACGGTCCGCCGGACCCACGGCTCGGCGGCGAACCCGTTCGAGGTCTATCCGCTGAGCATCATCAGCCTGCCTTGGCTGCGTGGCCAGAAGGCGCAGCGCCTGCTCGACGAGGTGCTGCCGGCCGACGGCCCCACCTACCCGCGTACCTTCGACCTGCTGATCCTCGACGAGGCGCACCACGTCGCCCCGGCCGCCCCCAAGCAGGTCTACGCGGTCGACTCGCAGCAGACCAAGCTGATCCGCCGGTTGGCACCGCACTTCACCCACCGGCTGTTCCTCTCCGCCACCCCGCACAACGGCTACCAGGCGTCGTTCACCGCGCTGCTGGAGATCCTCGACAACCAGCGGTTCGCCCGGGGTGTCGAGCCGGACCAGTCCGCGGTGCGGGACACGGTCGTCCGGCGGCTCAAGCGCGACGTCACGGACGCCGACGGAAAGCCGCGCTTTGTGGAGCGGGTCGCCACCGCGATCCCGGTCACCTATCCGGAGAGCGAGCGGCAGATCCATGCCCTGCTCACCGAGTTCGCCGAGCTGCGGCGTAAGCGGCTGCACTCCCAGCGTGGACGTAAGGCGACCGACCTGGTGACGCTGCTACTCAAGAAGCGGCTCTTCTCCAGCCCTGCCGCGTTCGCGCACACCGTCGGCGTCTACCTGGAAACCCTGCGCAGCCGCAAGGCGCCCGCCGTCCTGCCGGCCGACGACGACGTACCGGAGTGGATGGAGGACTTCTTCGACGACGTCGCCACCTATGCCGACGACCAGCTCGCCGAGGCCGAGGACGACGCGCTTGGCCGGACCCGGGCCATGCAGCCCGACGCCACCGCCGACGAGATGGCCCTGCTGGAGAAGATGTACCAGTGGGCCGAGGGGAAGGAGGCGCTGCCGGACGCCAAGGCCCGCGAGCTGATCACCTACCTCAGCGCGGTCTGCAAGCCGGATGGCCGGCACTGGACCAACGAGCGCGTCGTGGTCTTTACGGAATACCGCGACACCCAGATCTGGCTGGCCGAGCTGCTCCGCCAGGAGGGTCTGGCCGGGCAGGGGCTCGTGCTGCTGCACGGCGGTACGCCTGCCGAGGAGCGGGAGCAGCTGCGGCTGGCGTTCCAGGCCGACCCGACGAAGCAGCCGGTGCGCATCCTGCTCGCCACCGACGCCGCCAGCGAGGGCATCGACCTGCAGAAGTACTGCCACCGGCTGGTCAACTACGACATCCCGTTCAACCCGAACAAGCTGGAGCAGCGAATCGGTCGGGTCGACCGGTACGGCCAGACGACCGCCCCTGAGATCAAGCACTTCGTGGGTAGCGGCTTCGGCAAGGCCGTCGACTCCTACGAGGCGGACCTGGAGTTCCTGTCCCGGGTCGCCACGAAGGTGGCCCGGATGGAGGCCGACCTCGGTTCGGTCAACGCTGTGCTGGCCGAGGCCGTGCAGCGCCGGATGCTCGGCGAGCAGGTCACTGTGGATATCGACAAGGCGGGTAAGGCCAAGAGCACCCGCAGCCTGCCCACGGAGGCCAACCTGCGCGAGCAGGTCGTCCGGCTCCGGGCGGAGCTGGACAAGACCGTCGAGGAGCTGGGCATCACGCCGCCGGCCGTCAAGCGGGTCGTCGACACGGCGCTGGAGTTGGCCCGCCAGCAGCCGCTGAAGCGGCACATCGACGACCGGCACCTGGTCGACGGCCTCTACACCGTCCCGCCGCTGACCGGTTCCTGGCAGCGGGCTGCCGCCGGGCTGACCGCGAAGCTGCAGCGCGACGACGAGCCGCCCCGACAACTGCCGGTCACCTTCGAGCCGGCGGTGGCGAAGGGGCAGGACGAGATTGTGCTCGCCCACCTGAACCACCCGCTGGTCGCCATGTCGACCCGGCTGCTGCGCGCCGCCGTCTCCAACCCGGAGATCGGGCTGCACCGGGTCACCGCCGTGGTCAGCGACGACCCGGCACTGGAGGACGTGCTGGTCGGGGCGTACTCCCGGTTCGTGCTGGTCGGCACCGACGGCGTGCGGCTGCACGAGGAGGTCCTCTACGCCGGCGGCTGGGCGCCCGAGCACGGCCGGTTCCGCCGGCTGGAGAACCTCGGCACCCTCGGCGGCATCCTCGACCGGGCGCTCACCACCGGCAGTTCGGCCTCCGGCCTGGTTGAGGCCCGGCTCGCCGAGCGTTGGCCCCGCGTCGCCGACAGCCTGCTCGCCGCCATCGACTGGCGCACCACCACCCGCCGTGAGGCCCTGGAGCGCAAGCTCGACCAGCGGCGAGAGACCGAGCAGCAGCGCATCATCGACAACCTCGACCAGTTCGCCGCCACCCTGCGCGGTGCGCTCGCCGACGACGACGCCGAGGATGCGCTGTTCAGCGTCGCCGTCGCCGCGAAGAGCAAGGAAGAACTCGCTCAGTACCGCAAGGATCGTCAATCCTGGGAGGAACGCTTGTCGGCCCTGGAAGCCGAGCGCGACCGCGAACTCGCGGCCGTCGCCGCCCGCTACCGAGACCCGAAGCCGCACCGGTTCCCGGTGGCCGTGGTTTTCGTCGTGCCGAAGCGGGAGGCCATCCGATGAGCCGTACCTTCCGACGTCCCGCGCCCGACGGCGCCGAGCAGCACCGCAACTGGCTGAGCCTGGTCGAGGTCAGCGGCCCGTTCCTGAGCCTGCCGGTGCTCCGCGCCACCTGGCCGACCCTGGACGCGCTCGACAAGAAGACCCGCGAGCGGCTGCGGCAGGAGCACGCCACCTGGCAGGCCGACACTGCCGCGGGCCAGGAGCCCTGGACCGAGTACGTGCTGGGTGAGCTGCTCGGCTGGGGCGACACCCTGCACTTCGACGGACTCGATGCGCTCGTGCACACCGTCGTTGAGCACGACACCGAGCTGCGCCCGTCGTTCGCGCTCGTCGAGCCGGGCGAGGAGATCAAGCCCGACAGCGTACGAATGCTGGGCATGATCTGCCCGGCCGGCAGCCAGCCGACCGCCCGGACTCGTGATTCCGCGTGGGCGGCGACCCCCGTCGACCGGCTCGCTCACCTGTGCCGGCACCACAACATCGAGCTGGGTCTGGTCACCGACGGGCGCTGGTGGACGCTGGTCTGGGCGCCGCGCGGCGGCGTCACCACCACTGCCGTCTTCGACGCCGTGGCGTGGCCCGAGGCGGCCGAACGCGACGTGGTCCGCGCGTTCGTCTCGATGCTGTCCCGGCACCGGTTCTTCGGCGTCCCCGATGCCGAGCGGCTGGTGCCGCTGCTGCGGGCCAGCCTCGGCAGCCAGGAGGAGATCACCGAGGCGCTCGGCGTCCAGGTCCGCCAGGCCGTCGAACTGCTGGTGGCCGCGATGGGCCGCACCGACGTGCGGGACCGGGAACTCGGCGGGCGGGGCCTGCAGGACGTCGACGCGCACGATGTCTACCGGGGCGCTGTCTCCGTCATGATGCGGATCGTCTTCCTGCTCTTCGCCGAGGAACGCAAGCTGCTCCCCGCCGACAACGAGCTGTATGTGAAGGCGTACTCAGCGGGGCGGCTCTGCGCCGAGCTGGAACAGCGGGTCATCGAGGGTAGCGAGGAGGACCTGGAGCACAGCTCCGCCGCCTGGCACCGGCTGCTCGCCCTGTTCAACGCGGTCTACCGGGGCGTCAACCACCCCCGGCTCACCATGCACGGCCACGATGGCTCGCTCTTCGATCCGGAAGCCACCCCGTGGCTGCCCCTGACCATCGACGACCGGACCGTGCTGCACATGCTCCGCGCCGTGCAGTACGTCGAGATCGGCACCGGCCGGTCCCGGGAGCGCCGCACGCTCAGCTTTCGCGCCCTCGACGTCGAGCAGATCGGGTACGTGTACGAGGGCCTGCTCTCCTTCGAGGGCTTCCGCGCCGAGGACGTGACCGTCGGACTGATCGGCAAGGAAGGGCTGGAGGAAGAGGTTCCGCTCGCCGACCTAGAGGCCATTGGCTGGCTGGCCGACGACGTGCCGGCGCTGGCCGAGGCGCTCGCCGAGAAGTTCAAGGACTCGAAGATTGGGTCGGTTGCGGCGCTGACCAAACGGCTGGCACCGCTGCACGGGGTGGAACGCGAGGACGCCCGCAAGAAGCTGCTCGCGGTGACCAGCGGCGACTACCCCCTCTCCGAGCGGCTGCTGCCCTTTGTCGGTGTCATCCGTGAGGATCTCCGGGGTCTGCCCGTGGTGATCCTGCCCGGCGCGCTCTTCGTCACCGAGTCGGCGCTACGCCGCAACACCGGCACCCACTACACCCCTCGGGAACTCGCCGAGGAGGTCGTGGCGACGGCGCTGGAGCCGCTCGTCTACGAGCCGGGGCCGTTGCAGACGGCGGACACGACCCAGTGGAAGCCCAAATCCAGCGAGGAGATCCTCGACCTCAAGGTCGCCGACATCGCCATGGGCTCGGCGGCGTTCCTCGTGGCGGCGGCCCGCTACCTCGCCGGGCACCTCATCTCCGCTTGGGTGCGGGAAAGCGACGAGCGGGCGTCGGCGTACGACAGGCCGAGCGTCGACCGCGCCGTGGACGCCGACGCGGATCCTCTCGTGGTCGAGGCGAGGCGACAGGTCATCGAACACTGCCTCTACGGGGTGGACATCAACCCGATGGCTGTGGAAATGGCGAAGCTGTCCCTCTGGCTGGTCTCGATGGACCCACAGCGCCCCTTCACCTTTCTCGACGACCGCCTGGTCGCCGGCGACTCGCTCCTCGGTCTCGGCAACGTGGCGACGCTGCCCGGGCAAGCCGGACATGACCTGCGCCTCGATCGGGAGCTGTCCCAGGCGCTCGACCTGCGGCGGCGACTCGCCGCGTTGCCCGACAACTTGGCGAACCTGGCGGAGAAGCGGCGGCTCCTCGACGAGGTGCGTGCGGTGCGGCAGCGGGCCGACGCCTACGCCGATCTGGTCGTCGGGGCCTCGCTCGCCTCGGTCAAGCGCGGCCACGATCCCGTCGCAGTTGCCGAGACGGTCGGCAGGCTGGCGCAGCACCTCGCGCGTGGCGACGAGACAGATCCGCTAACCGCCCAGGCCCGGTCGTGGCTGGCCCTCGACCGGCCGGACGGGGGGTTCGACCGGGAGCCGCTGCATTGGCCGCTGGAGTTCCCCGAGGTCTTCGCGCGGAGCGGCTTCGACGCCATCATCGGCAACCCGCCGTTCCTCGGCGGAAAGAAGATCAGCGGTCCGTTAGGTGCGGCCTATAGGGAGTACCTGGCCACGGCGCTCGGACGCGGCGTCAAAGGAAACGCCGATCTGGTCGCCTATTTCCTGCTCCGCGCGCACGAGTTGCTCAGTCCCGGCGGGCAGACCGGGCTGATCGCCACCAACACTCTCGCCCAGGGTGATACCCGCGAGGTGGGGCTCGATCAGCTCGTTGCCGGGGGTGTCACCATCCGCCAGGCGATTAAGAGCCGGCCCTGGCCGTCGCGGTCGGCGGCGCTGGAGTTCTGCGCCGTCTGGACCAGCCGGGCCGCGCTCGGAGCCATCGCCGAGCGACGTGCCGACGGGGTGGTAGTCGCCGGCATCACGCCGTCCCTGAACGCCGAGTCGCGGGTGACCGGCAACCCGCACCGCTTGCAGCGCAACTCCGCCATCTCCTTTCAGGGCTCGAACGTTCTGGGGCTCGGCTTCACGATGGAGCCGAGTGAGGCTGCCGCGCTGATCGCCAAGGACGAGCGCAACCGCGAAGTCCTCTTCCCTTACCTGAATGGGCAGGACCTCAACTCCCGCCCCGACGGCTCCGCGAGCCGCTGGATCATCAACTTCGGCGAGCGGTCCGAGAAGGAGGCGAGGTCGTGGCCGGATCTTTGGCGCCGGGTCGAGCAGCTGGTTAAGCCTGAGCGCGTCACGAAGGACGGTCAGAAGTATCCGCGCATGGTTTACGAATGGTGGAAGTATTGGAACTCGCGGCCCGGAATGGTTCGGGCGATTGCGGGGCTGGAGCGGGTCGTTGTGCTTGCGCGCGTGAGCAAAACGGTCATGCCGGTGTTGGTCCCGACCAACCAGGTTCTTAACGAGAAGGTCGTCGTTTTCGCCACGGATGACGCGGCGATGCTTGCGTTGCTGTCGAGTGCGCCGCACTACTGGTGGGCAGCAAGTCGTAGCTCCACACTGAAGGCGGATCTCAATTATGCGCCGTCGGACGTGTTCGAGACGATGGCGTTGCCGGGGTTGACGCCTGAGCTGCGCGTACTCGGCGACCGGCTCGATACCTACCGCCGCGACGTGATGCTCAGCCGACAGGCTGGGCTGACGGCCACGTACAACCTGGCCTTCGACCCTTCCTGCCAGGACGAGGACATGGTGGAGCTGCGGCGCATCCACCGCGACATCGATGTGGCCGTCTGCCGCGCCTACGACTGGGGCGACCTGGTCGTGCAGGGCCTCGACCACGGCTTCCACCAGGCCGGCGCCTACACCCGCTACACCGTCGGCCTGGCCGTGCAGCGCGAGATCCTCGACCGGCTGCTGGAGCTGAACCACCAGCGCTACGCCGAGGAGGACGCCAAGGGCCTGCACGACAAGAAGAAGGCCGGACGCAAGACGCAACCCGGCCTCTTCTGACGCCCCTCACCCCGACCGGAGGTAGCTTCCGTGTTCGTCCCTGGGCACCTCACCCGACAGCAGGGCGTCGACCCGCGCGCCCTGACCTTCGCCGTCCTAAAGCTGGAAACCACCGGCCTGCACCCGAACCGGGGCTCCCGCATCTGCGAGTTGGCCATCGTGCGGATGCGCGGCGACGGCGTGGTCCTCGACGAGTACGCCACCCTGGTCGACCCGGGGCTGCGGATCACCAACGACGAGTTCCACGGCATCACCAACGCCGACGTCAAGGGCGCTCCGACCTTCCCGCAGATCGCCGGTGACGTGGTGGCCTACCTGAGTGGCGCGGTGGTGGTGAGCCACCCCCTGGAGTTCGTCGACAAATTCCTCAGCGCCGAGTTCGGCCGCCTCGGCGTGGCGCTGCCGCCGATTCCCGGTCTCTGCTCGCTGGTCACCGCTCGCACACAGCTCGACCGATGGGGATACAAGCTGGACCACGTGGCGAACCTGGTCACCGGGGAGTGGCCGTCCGCGCTGCCCTCCGCGCTCGGCGGTGCCCGGGCGCTCGCCGGGACGATCGCCCGCCTGGTCGGCGAGTCACCACAACCCCTGCACTGGCAGGGACCGCGCCCGGAGCCGCTACCGAGCCTGCCCCGCAGCGGAGTGGCCATCGCACCACGCGTCGTCGGGCTGCGCAAGGGCAGCGACGGATGGCTCGCCACCCTCACAGCCCGGCTGCCGTACCTGGCGAACCCGCCGCGACCGCGACCCGACGGGGTTCGGGACTACCGGGCGCTGCTCGCCCACGCGCTCGCTGACGGCCGGATCGTCGGCGAGGAGGCCGCCCAGCTCGCGACCCTCGCCATCCGGGCCGGGCTCACCCAGACGACCGCTCGTCAGGTGCATGAGGAGTTCCTGGCCGACGCGCGCGCCCGCGCCGAAGCCGACGGAGTCGTCACCACCGCGGAGCTCAGGGAGCTCCAGCGGGCCGCCAAGGAACTCGCCGCATCGCATCTCATCAGTGACCTGGAAGAGGCCGCCGCCGCGAACCGGGCCAAAAACAGCGGGCCGCTGCGCGGTTGGCGGATCATGCCGGTCGGCGATTCGGCCGCCATGACCGAGGTGGTCGACTACGCCGTCGAACACGGCGCCAAGGTCGCCGTGAACCTCACCAAAACGGTCCGGTTGGTGGTCAGCGACGGCGCCGCCCCGGACGATCCGCGGATCGCCAAGGCGCTCGCTGCCGGCGTCGACGTGCTGACGGTGGAGCAGGCGCGCAAGCTCCTCGAAGGCGAGGCCGCGAAGGTCGGTGGGGGGCTGTTCGTCGACTCGGCCGGTGAGCAGGTCGCCGGCCGGCTCGCCGCCGAACGAGCCGCCGCCACCCGGTCTTCCCGGCCCGAGTGGCACGAGTTCTGGCGGCCTCGGGAGTTGACCCCCGCCGAGTACCGCGCCCGGTTCGTCGACCGCCGCGACGACTGGGATGAGGCCAACCGCGAAATTCGGATCACCGTGCCTGCCCCTCGGCACATGCAACCCGGTCCGGTGCCGGGTGCCCGAAAGGCGCCGGTTGCCGAGAAGAAGAGCGGGTGCGCGGCTGCCTTTCTCCTCGGCGGTGCCATCCTCGTTGGTGTCGCCGAGCTCGTCCGGCAGGTGGTTGCATGACTGCCAAACGACCGCTACGACCAGCCTTCCTGCATGACCCAGCGGATCGGCTTGATCGCGCTCACCCGGCTGCCCATACCGACGAATTTGAAGTCGACCGTCGCGATGTCGACGACCTTCAGACGTTCGGCCACGGCGAGCACCATCGCATCGACGTAGCCGAGTGGAGCCGACACGAGTTGGCGTACCAGGCCAGCCGCGCGGCGGTCATCGTCGGTCGGGCTGATGATGGTGTAGTCGGTCCCGGCGCTCGTCACCGCATCGAGAAACTGCAGTTCCAGCGCAGGTCCGTTGCGCACGTGGTTGCGCAGGAAGTTGCAGGTCTCCCCGAGCACAGGCTCAGGGGATCAGGAGCTGTCCGGGCCACTCGGTCAGCAGCCGAACGCAGTGCGCGTGGTGGCGGTCTCCCCGGTCGAATCGCGGCGAGCCTCGGCCATGATCTCGCGGTACCGGGCGGACAGGTCCTGCTCGCCGGTGTTGACGAGCCCGACCCACGGGAAGCGACGACGGACTGGCCCGTAGTCGATCGAGGCCACTTCATTCATGAGACAACGGTAGACCAGAACACCATGAGGCACAGGAAGGCTCGGCCGATGCAGGAGCAGCGTTCCATACCCGCTCTGGACACCCAGGTTGTGGTTCGATGACCCGTCAGCAGGAAAGCCTGTTTCCGCACCCCCGTGGCGAGCAGCAGGCGCTGTCCCTGTCCGGCAGCGACGACGTCGACCACCAGGCGCTCATCCCGCCGCTCGACGTACCGCAGACGTTCCCCGAGGCGAGCTCCTACCAGGTGCGCGACGAGCTGGAGGAGCTGATCGGGCGGGACCTGCTCGGGCCGTGGGACGGTGAGCACGAAGAGTTCCGGCCCGGCGCCATGGGGCCGCGTGAGCGCTACCTCGTCGGCATGCTCGGCCCTAAGCAGCGCCCGCGCTCGGACCGTCGTGAGGCGGCCGAGGTGGCGGACGTGGACGCCGCCGTCCAGGGCGACGGCGCGGAGCCCGAACTGCCCGAGGTGGTCACCCCACAGAACCTGGGCAAGATGTGGGCCTCGTCCGTGGGCCTGTCGTTCGCCGTCCCCGGCGACGTCGACGTCCTCACCGTGACCGCCGAGTGGGGCCGCTACGACCTGCGCGAGTCCGAGGACGAGAAGGGCAAGAAGCGCCGGATCTGGTACCGCGAGCCGGTGTCGTACCGCAAGGAGGTCCGCCTCGACAGCGAGTCGTCCTACCGAATGCCGCTCACCGTGCCGGACGAGGACGATCCGGGAGTGCACCTGGCCGTCGAGGTCCGGCCGCGCGATGGCCGCCGGGTGGTGCAGATCGCACTGATCAACACGCAGTCCGAGGTGCCCAGCAACGGCGACACAACCTGGTTGTTCCAGGCCGCCCTGACGGTGAGCGCGCTGGACGGCGCCGCCGCCGTCTTCCTGCCGATCGACGACCCGCTGGACGGGGTGCAGGGCGTCGGTGACGATTTGGAGGAGACGCACCTGCGGCTGCTCTACCGGTCGCAGCGCCGCTATGCCTCCGGCCGCAACGTCGCCGTCCACCCGTCGGTACGCGAGGGCGAGCGCTGCGCGCACCAGCTCGCCACCACCTGGCTGCCCACCCACAACGTGCCGGCGACCGTCGCCCAGGTCGGCGCGGACAGCGGCCTGGCCGGCGTGGAACTGTCCATGGACGCCCTCGCCACCGCCGACATCGACCGGCTCCGCACCCGGCTCGCGCCGCTGGCCGACGGGTACGAGGACTGGCTGGACGACGAGGAGGCCAAGATCCCTGGCCTGCCGGAGCCGCTGCGCCCGGCGGCCGTGACCGCCGTCTTCAACGCGCGCCGGGCGGCCGAGCGGATCCGGGCCGGCATCGCGCTGCTCACCGATCCAGAAACCGAGAAGCACGCCGACGCCATCGCCGCTTTCCGCTTCGCCAACGAGGCGATGGCGCTGCAACGTCGACACAGCGAGGTCGCCCGGCTCCGCGAGGAGCAGGGCCTGTCGTATGCCAAGGCCAGGGCAGCCATCGACGCGCGCGGCGCCGCGGCCGCCTCCTGGCGCCCGTTCCAGCTCGCGTTCGTACTGCTGAATCTGCCGTCGATCACCGACCCGGCGCATCCGGAGCGGGCCGCCGACCGGGACGCCACCGTCGACCTGCTCTTCTTTCCCACCGGTGGTGGCAAGACGGAGGCCTACCTCGGGCTGACCGCCTTCACCTTCGCGATCCGCCGTCTCCAGGGCGTGGTCGGGGCCGGTGCGGACGCCCGCAGCGGCGCGGGCGGTGTGGCCGTGCTGATGCGGTACACGCTGCGGCTGCTCACCGCGCAACAGTTCCAGCGGGCCGCCGCCCTGGTCTGCGCCGCCGAGGTGCTGCGTCGGCAGGCGGAAAGCACCTGGGGTGCGGAGCCGTTCCGGATCGGCCTCTGGGTCGGTGGCGGGGTGTCGCCGAACTGGTTCACCGAAGCCTCCGAGCAGATCGCGGAGGCGCGTGAGGTGGGCAACGGCAAGTTCACCAACGTCCTGCAGACGTTGAGCTGCCCGTGGTGTGGGTCGAAGCTGCGCGCCGAGCGTGACCTGACCGTCCGCGAGGACGAGCGGCGCGTCCTGGTCTTCTGCCCCGAGGCCGAAGGCGCGGAGGCCTGCCCGTTCTCCCGGACCCGCTCCGCCGAGGGCCTGCCGATCCTCACCATCGACGAGGAGATCTATCGGTACGCGCCCAGCCTGGTCATCGCCACCGTCGACAAGCTCGCCCAGCTGCCCTGGCGGGGCTTCGCCGGGATGCTCTTCGGCCGAGTCCGGGAGCGTTGCCCCCGGCACGGCTACCGGCACGACGACCTCGACGCGAAGACCGCCTGCGGGGCCCGGCACAACAAGAAGGGAAAGCTGCCGGCCGTCACCAGTGAGCCGGTCGTCCGGCTGCGCCCGCCGGACCTGATCATCCAGGACGAGCTGCACCTCATCTCCGGTGCGCTCGGCACCATCGTCGGCCTGTTCGAGGCGGCCGTCGACCAGCTCTGTACCTGGTCGCTCCCGGGCGGCCGCGAGGCCGGGCCGAAGATCGTGGCGTCCACGGCGACCACCAAGCGGGCCCGGGAGCAGGTGCTCGGCGTCTTCGGCCGACAGCTCGCCGTCTTCCCGCCTCCGGTCATCGACATCACCGACACGTTCTTCAGCCGGCAGGTACCGGTCACCGTGCAGAACCCCGGCCGCCGCTACCTGGGCGTCTGCGCGCACGGCGTCCGGATGAAGTCGGCAGAGATCCGCCTCTCCGAGATCCTGCTCATCGCCGGGCAGACCCTCTTCGACACGTACGGGCAGCCGGCCGACCCGTACATGACCACCGTCGGCTACTTCAGCGCCACCCGTGAACTGGCCGGCATGCGCCGTCTCCTCGACGACCAGGTCACCACCCGCGTCCGCAGCCACGGCCGGCGCAAGGGCCTCTCCGACCGGATCGCCGGCACGCAGATGCTCAACGTGCAGGAACTCACCTCCCGGGTCTCCTCCGCCGACATCAGCGAGGTGCTCAAGCGGCTGGAGAACGGCTTCGACCCGGAGCTCGACACCTCTGCCCGACGGCGGGCGGTGCTGGAGGACATGCGGGACGCGTTCAAAGCCAAGACCGCGTCGAACCCGAAGCTGTCCCTGCACCCGGTCACCCAGAGCTTCTACCAACGGCAGGACGAGAACCGGGTGCCGGTCGACGCGGTCCTCGCCACCTCGATGCTCCAGGTCGGTGTCGACGTGTCCCGCTTCGGCCTGATGGTCGTCACCGGGCAGCCGAAGAACACCGCCGAGTACATCCAGGCGTCCTCCCGGGTCGGCCGCGACGCGAAGCGGCCCGGCCTGGTGGTCACCCTCTACAACTGGACCAGGCCGCGGGACCTGGCCCACTACGAGGACTTCGAGTACTACCACGCGACGTTCTACCGCCAGGTGGAGGCGCTGTCGGTCACCCCGTACACCCGGCGGGCGCTGGACCGGGGCACCACCGCGACCCTCGTCGCGGCCGTGCGCAACGGCGAGGACAGCTTCTCCCGCAACACCGACGCCCACGACGTGCCGCTCGACGGTCCGGAGGTGCAGCGGGTCATCGGCCGGCTGCTGGCCCGCGCCGAGGCGATCAGCGGGACGCGCGGGCGCGACTACCTCCAGGAGCGGATCAACCGGCTCCGGGACAAGTGGAACGAGAAGAAGACCGGCTCGTCCCGGCTCGGCTACTCCGAGGGGACGTTCAAACAACAGAAGCTGGATGGCCTGCTGACCGTGGCCGGTGGCGGCCGATGGACCGACCTGACGGTCGGGCAGTCCATGCGGGAGACCGAGAACGAGATCAACCTGGTGCTGCCCGCCGGCGGGGAGATCTTCAACCCGCAGTACGGCACGCCGGAGTGGTCCTTCGGCCCGCAGACCGATGTCAAACGGGCCGAGGACCTGCCCGACGGGGATGAGCTCGGCGAGTCGACGCTGACCGGGAAGGGCAACTGATGGCCGCCAACTACTTCCGGCGGGTCGGTGCCGTCCGCCCCAGCCACCTGATGTTCACTACCGGCGTCGGCGCGATCGTCGACCTGCCCAACTTCTCCGTCCTGGTCCGGGGGCTCGACGACTGGAACTACTCGGTCGTCCCCGACTGGGAGGAGATCGTGGAGCCTCGGCTGCTCGCCGCCGTGCGGGCGCTGGGATTGCGTTCGGTCAAGGAGCTGCGTCCGGCGCCGTGGTTGGACGGTACCGACCGGGAGCCGACCGGCCCGGCCGGTCGCGTCGGGGTGCCGATCACGCCGTTTCCCGGCTGGTTGCGCTGCACCGCCTGTGACGACCTGGCACCGATCGACTCGAACGTCTTCGGCTTCGAGAACTCCAAGCCGCGTAAGCCACACGAGGCCCGCTTCTTCCACACCGTGTGCAGCCGCAAGAAGTCGGGGCGCAGACCGATGGCGGTGGGTGCCCGGTTCGTGCTTGCCTGCACCGCCGGCCACCTCGACGACTTCCCGTACGCCCACTTCGTCCACCAGGGTGGCGCCTGCCCGAACGCCAGCCATCCCAAACTGAAGATGGATGACCGCGGCGGCAACCTGGGCGCCAACGTCGAGATCAAGTGCGCCCCCTGCGGTGCCCGCCGCAACATGAAGGAGGTCCTCGGTCCACGCGGCGCGGAAAAGCTTCCCCTCTGCCGTGGCCGTCGGCCGCACTTGGGCGATTTCGGCCCGAAGGGCTGCGGCGGTGCCGAGCTGAAGCTCCTGGTCGTCGGCGCGTCCAACCAGTGGTTCGCGCAGACCCTCTCCGCCCTGGCCGTACCGCGTACCGGCGCGAGCGAACTCCAGGCCAAGGTGGAACAGCACTGGACCGCCCTGGAGGGTGTTCCGAACGTCGCCATGCTGCCGTACCTGCGGACGGTCGTGCCGGCGTTCCGCGAGCTGGAAAAGTGGAGCGACCAGGAGATCTGGGGGGCGATCGAGCGGCACCGCACCGGCGCCAAGGGCGACGAGGAGGAGAAGGGCTACCCCGACCTGCGTACGCCGGAATGGGAGATCTTCTCCGCCGGGCAGCTGCCGCCGGCCACAGACGACTTCACCCTCCGCCGCGACCCGGACGGTGTGCCCGGCGAGCTGAAGAACGTCTACGCCGACGTCATCCAGGCCGAACGGCTGCGCGAAGTCCGCGCGCTGGTGGGGTTCACCCGACTCGACTCGCCCGACCCGGAAGACCCCGACCTCGTCACCCGCGCGTCGCTGTCCAAGGGGGCGGCGACCTGGGTGCCGGCCAGCGAGGTACGCGGAGAGGGCATCTTCCTGCGCCTGCCGGAGGACCTGCTCGGCGCGTGGGAGCAGCGGATCGAGTACACCGAGGTCATGCAGGAACACCGGGACGCATACGCCCGGTTCCGCAAGAACCGCTACTCCGGCCGGATCGCCGGACCGTTCGACCCGATGCACCTCTGGCCGGGGGAGCGCTACATCGCCCTGCACACCCTGTCGCACCTGCTGATCCGCACCATCTCCCTGGAGTGTGGCTACAGCTCGGCCAGTCTCTCCGAACGGATCTACTCCGGCACCGACGCCGACCCGCAGCGTGCGGGCATCCTCATCTACACCGCCGTGCCGGACGCCGAGGGCACTCTCGGCGGGCTGGTGTCGCTCGCCGAGCACGACTCGCTTGTCCGGCTCACCCGGCGGGCCCTCGCCGACGCCATGCACTGCTCGTCGGACCCGCTCTGCGCCGAACGGCTGCCCCAGGACCCGGCGGACTTCCTGCACGGCGCCGCCTGCCACGTCTGCCTCTTCGTCTCCGAGACGACCTGCGAACGCGGCAACCGGTTCCTGGACCGGCGGTTCGTCGTACCGATCGGCAGGCCGGACCTGGCACTCTTCCCCGAGCTGCCGTGAACTGGCATCCGGCGTTCGAGGCGGCAGCGGAGGCTGCGGTGAACCGGCTCGGCCCGGGACACCTCCGGGTGCTGGCCGACCGCCTCGGCGACGGCTCGCCGGAGCAGGCTGTCCGGCACGCCGTCCCGGTGCCCGGCTTCGCCGAGGCGGCCGGGGCGGTGCTGGCCGGCCAGCGCGCCTCCGGGTTGCCGGGCGTGGAAGCGGCGGCCTACCTGCGCGGGCTGGCCGCCGGGCACGCGCAGCGGTCGGCGGCGGTACGGATCGAGTCGGTGTGGAGCGGGCCGAGCACCCATCCGGTGCCGGTCCGCGCCACCGCCCAGGTGCTGGTCGACCTGGTTGCCGAGGCCCACGCCGAGCTGCTGCTGATGACGTACTCCGCGAAGCCCTACCCACCGTTGCTGTCGGCGCTGGGGACGGCGGTCGGACGCGGTGTGGCCGTGACTGTCGTGGTCGAGACGCTGGCCGGGGCGGGCGGCGCGTTGAACGGGGCCGAACCCGCCGCCGCCTTCGCGAACCTGCTCGGTGTGCAGTTGTGGCACTGGCCGGTCGAGCGGCGAGCCGAGGACCACGCCAAGATGCACGCGAAGATCGCGGTCGCCGATCGCCGGCTGCTGCTGGTGTCCAGCGCCAACCTCACTCAGTCGGGGGTCAACCGCAACATCGAGGCGGGGCTGTTGGTGCGCGGCGGCACGGCACCCCAGCGGGCGGCCGAGCACATCGCGGAGCTGCAGACCCGTGGGGTGCTGGCCCGGCTCCAGACGTCCGGGCAGGGGTGGTGACCATGCCGGCTTCGGACGGCCCCACCGTCGCCACCGGCGACATCGCCCGGCTGGCGGGCGTCGGGCGGGCCGCGGTCAGCAACTGGCGCCGGCGCTTCCCCGACTTTCCGCAGCCCGTCGGCGGCAGCTCCGCGAGCCCTTTGTTCGCGGTGGCGGAGGTCGAGGCCTGGCTGAGCCGACACGACAAGCCGTTCCGACTCACCCCCGTCGACCGGGTCTGGCAGTCGCTGCGAGGCTCCGCTGCCGACCTGGAGCTGGGTGACCGAATCGGCAACCTCGGCGGCTTCCTGGTCTTCCTCGAACGGGATCCGGCCGGATGGAAGGCGCTCGCCGACCAGTCCGACGCCGTGGTGGCGGATCGGCTTGTCGAGGCCATACGCACGGCCGTACCGGAATTCGGACACCTCATCACCGACCTGCCAGGCCCGGACACGGTGACCATCGTCCGCATGGCCGCCGAAGCGGCCGACCAGGACGGATCCCGGGCCGCCTTCGACTTTCTCTGCGAGCGCTACCTGGAGGTCCATTCCCGCCGCCACACCGTCACACCGGCGGCGTTCGCCTCCATCATGGTCGCGCTGGCCGCGTCGGAGGCGGAAACCATTTTCGACCCAGCCTGCGGGATTGGCACCCTGCTGCTCGGCGCTGCCGGGGGCAGCGTCAAGGAGTTCCGCGGCCAGGAGGTGAACCGGACGACAGCCCGCATCGCCGCCGCCCGGCTCCTGCTGCACACCGGCGATTCCCGAGTCGCCCTGGCGGACTCGCTGCGATCCGACGCCTACGCGGGGGCCCTGTTCGATGCGGTGGTGTGCAACCCGCCCTTCGCGGACCGGTCCTGGGGCCACGACGAGTTGGCCGGCGACGCGCGCTGGGAGTACGGCCTGCCGCCCCGGGGGGAACCGGAGCTGGCCTGGGTGCAGCATTGTCTCCGGCACGTCAAGCCCGGCAGGTGGGTCGCGATCCTCATGCCGGGCGCTGCCGCCAGCAGGCGTTCGGGCCGACGCATCCGGGGCAACCTGCTTCGAGCCGGGGCGCTGCGCACAGTGATCTCACTGCCCGCGACCGGACCGACCGGAGCGGTGGCGCCGGATCTGTGGCTGATGCGGCGCCCCGACGGAGCACGGCGCCCCGACGAGGTGCTCATGGTCGATGCCAGCTCCGAATCCGCACATGCCATGCGGGCCTGGGCCGCCTTCTCCGCCGGATCCGACCTGCCGGGCGGGAGCCGGGCAGTCCAGATCATCGACCTGCTGGACGACCACGTGGACCTCGCCCCGGCACGGCACCTGGCTGCCGCCGGCACGCCCTCGTCAGCCTTTCCACCCGCTCTGGCGTCGCTGAGTGCCGCGGTTGATGCCCTCGTGCCGACCCTGCCCGACCTGGTTGGCATCCCGTCGCCCGACGCCCCGGTGATGACCACCATCGGCGAGTTGGTCAGGACGTGCGCGGTCACGATCCGGCAGGCTCCGATGAAGATGGGCACGGACGAGGGCGGACCCACGCCGGTGCTCACCGCCCGGGACGTCCGCCTCGGGCGCCCCGCCTCCGGGACAGCCGTGGCCCTGCCCGGTGCGGTCACTCTCAGGACAGGCGACGTGGTGACACCGCTTGCGCCGCGTGCGCCCGCCGTACGGGTCGTCACCGACGGCGGCCCGCTGCTCGGCCCGCGGCTCTACCTGCTCCGGGTCGACCCGGAGCAGGTAGACCCCTACTTCCTGGCCGGCTTCCTGCGGACCGCGCAGCGCGGCGCCTCCGGCGGCTCCTCTCTCGCCGGCCGACTCGACATCCGGCGGACCCGCATACCCCGGCTGCCCCTCTCCGCACAGCGCAGCCTCGGGGAGGCGTTCCGACGGTTGATGGCGTTCGAGGTGCGGTTGCGGGAGACGACGGCGCTGGGGGAGGAACTCGTCGAGCGCGGGTTCCTCGGTCTCGGCGACGGGAGCCTGCGTCCGACGACGGCGGCGGACTAGCCTGCCCATGCTGGGGGATCGAGAACGGGGAGGGCTGTCGCGGTGGGGACGCTGATCAACAGCCGGTACGAGCTGGATGACCTGCCCATCGCCCGTGGCGGCATGGGTGAGGTGTGGCTGGGGCACGACACCAAACTGGACCGGCACGTGGCGGTGAAGTTCATCCGCTTCCCGAACGGTGAGCAGGACAAGGACTACATCCGCCGGTTCGTCCGCGAGTCCCGGATCACCGCCCGGCTGGAGCACCCCGGTGTCCCGGCCGTCTACGACGTCGGGTCGCACGAGGGCCGGCCCTACCTCGTCATGCAGCGCATCCAGGGGATCAGCGTCGCCGACCTGGTGGCCGAGCAGGGTGCGCTGCCCATCGGCTGGGCGGCCGGAATCGCCGCCCAGGTCTGTGCGGTCCTCACCGCCGCCCACCAGGCCTCGCTCGTGCACCGTGATCTCAAGCCGAGCAACCTCATGCTCCAGCCCGACGGAGCGGTCAAGGTGCTCGACTTCGGACTCGCCGCAGCACCCACCCTCTCCGACTTCTCGAAGATCACGGCGACCGGGCTGCCGCTCGGCACGCCCGCCTACATGGCACCTGAGCAGATCGAGACCAACATCACCGGCCCCGCCACCGACCTATACGCGCTGGGCTGCACGCTGCACGAAATGCTCACCGGGGAGCGGCTCTTCAGCGGGTCCACCTCCTACGACGTGTGGAGCAAGCAGGTCACGCACCAGCCGCTACCGGTGCGCGGCGTACGAGACGACGTGCCCGCCGGCCTGGAAGAACTGCTGCTGCACCTGCTGCAGAAGAAGCCCGAGGACCGGCCGGAGAGCGCCCAGGTCGTCTACGACCGTCTCCTGCCCTTCGCCACCGGCCTCGGCCCGCTGCCGGGGATTCTCCACCCGCCGGCGACGGTGAGCCCCACCCGGATGTACGGCTCGATGCTGGGGAGGGTGTTCACCTCGGCCCCTCCGGTGCCGTCGGCCGAGCCGATCCGGCCGCCGACGTCGCCCGCTGAGCAGGCGCAGCCGCCGGCACCGCCCCAGCGGCGGCCCAGTGAAAAGTCGGGGATGGGGCGCTCGGATCTACGGCGCGCGCGAGCGGAAGCGGGCCGGCTGGTCGGGTCGTCCCGCTACGGCCAGGCGGTGGAAGTGCTCGCCGCCGCGGTCACGCCGGCGATCACCGCACTCGGGAGGACCGACGAGGACGTGGTGCGCGTCCGGCTCGAACTGGCCGACGCGCTCTTCGAAGAGGGCGACTACCGGCGGGCCGCCCCGGCGTACGAGGAACTCGCCGAGGATGTCGCCCGGGAAGAGGGGTCGCACGCCGATCTCTCGCTGCACTGCCGGCTCAGGGGTGCCACCTGCCGGGCCCTCTTCGGCGAGACGAGCGAGGCATTGCGGCAGCTCGAAGCGTTGGTACGGGACGAGTCCGAGGCGTTCGGCGCGGACGACCCGCGCACGTTGGAGCTGCGCCGCCAGATCGGCCTGCTCCAGCTCGGCGCCGGGCAGCGGCACGCCGCCGAACAGAGCCTGACCGGTCTCCTGGCGGATCTGACCCGCCTGCACAGCGCCACCCACCCCAGCGCCCGGGAGATCGCCGACCTGCTCTCCGGGCTGCGCCGGCCCGGCTCCCGATGACTCCGCCGGGCGCTACGAGGACCTGCCCTGCCGCGGCCGGTAGTGTTCGCCTCCGCCGCCATCGACCCACCACCCCTGGAGGTCCCCGCCCGTGCCCCAGCTCGCCTTCGCCAAAAGCTTCTGGGAGAGCTACGACGTCCTGGAGAAGCCGATCAAGGCCGGCGTACGCAAGGCGATGGCGAAGTTTCAGCAGCTCACCATCGCCGAACTGCACGCCGACAAGGGCCTGCATCTGGAGTCGGTGAACAACGCCCGCGACCCGAGGATGCGGACCATCCGCATCAACGACTTCTGGCGCGGGGTCGTGCTGGCGCCGGACGATGGCAGCGACACCTTCCTTCTGCTGAGCGTGGTGCCGCACGACGGCGCGTACACCTGGGCGGCGAAGCGCCTCTACACGGTCAACACGGCGACGCGGGCACTGGAGGTCCGCAACGTCGACGCCATCGAGCAGCTCACGCCGGCGCTGGAGAAAGCGGCGGCACAGGCACCGACGCTGCTCTTCGCCCGTCATTCGGACACGGTGCTGCGTGACCTCGGCATCGACGACCAGGTGCTGCGGGCGGTCCGTACGATCATTGACAAGCCGCAGCTCGAAGCGTTCGGCACACTGCTGCCCGAGGACCAGTTCGAAGTTCTGCAGTACCTCGCCGAGGGCTTCTCACCGGAGGAGGTCCACCGCGACCTCGTCGCCGAGCGCCGGCCGGCTGCCGCGACGCCGGAGCCGAGCGAGAGCCTGGCGGCGGCGATCGCCAACACCACCAGCCGCATCATGCTGGTGACCCGGCCCGACGAGCTGGCCGACATCCTCGACAAGCCGTTCGCCGCCTGGCGGGTGTTCCTTCATCCGTCGCAGCGGCGCCTCGCGTACCGGGTCTCGTACAAGGGGCCGGCGCAGGTGACGGGTGGTCCGGGAACGGGGAAGACGGTGGTTGCCCTGCACCGGGTCCGGCACCTGCTGTCCCGCTCGGCCGACAGTCGGGTGCTGCTCACCACGTACACCAATGCCCTGGCCGCCGCCCTGCGGGAGAACCTGGCGCTGCTCCTCGGCGACGAGAAGCAGCTGGCGCGGGTGGAGGTGACCACGGTCAACGCCTTCGCCAACCGCGCCGTGCGCAACCTCGCCGGGCGAGTGCCCACCCCGATCGGGGACGTGGACGAGCGGCAGATCTGGCGACGGGTGTGCCGGCGCCTGACCCTGCCCTGGACCGAGCAGTTCCTCGCCCAGGAGTACCGGCACGTCATCCTCGCCCACGACGTGCGCAACCGCGAGGAGTACCGCGCGGTCAGCCGGCGGGGGAGAGGGTCGGCGCTGGGCCCGCGACAGCGCGACCGGGTGTGGGACGCGGTGGAGATGTTCTCGACCGAGCTGACAGCGGCCGGCATCATCACCCACCTCCAGGTGTGCGCGCGAGCTGCGCAACTGCTCGGGGAAGCCGACCTCGGCGTCCACGGCTTCGACCACGTGGTGGTGGACGAGGCGCAGGACCTGCACCCGGCCCAGTGGCGGGTGCTGCGTGCCGCGGTGGCGCCCGGGCCCGACGACCTGTTCATCACCGGCGACCCGCACCAACGGATCTACGACTCCCGGGTATCGCTCAGCTCCCTCGGCATCTCCGTCGCGGGGCGCAGCAGCCGGCTGCGCATCAACTACCGCAGCACCGAGGAGATCCTGTCCTGGTCCATCAGCGTGCTGGTCGGGTCGCGGGTCGAGGACCTCGGCGGTGAGGGCGAGGACAGCCTCGCCGGTTACCGGTCGCTGCTACACGGCAAGCGACCTCAGGCGAACGGCTATCCGACGAGCCAGGCCGAGGTCGCGGCGCTCGTGAAGCGGGTGGGGGAGTGGCTGGAACAGGGCGTCCAGCCGAGCGAGATCGCGGTCTGCGCGCGGTTCAACACGGTGCTCAGCAGCGTGCAGGATGAGCTGACCGGGGCTGGGATCCCGGCGGTGCGGGTGCGGGACCAGCCCGGCGCGGACGTCAACGGGGTGCGGCTCGCCACGATGCACGCGATGAAGGGCCTGGAGTTTCGCTGCGTCGCGGTGGTGGGCGCCACGGCACGGGCGGTTCCCTTCGCCAAGGAGGTCACGCCGAGCGAGGTCGATCAGCTGCAGCACGAGAGCGACATGCTCAGGGAACGGTGCCTCCTCTTCGTCGCGAGCACGCGGGCCCGGGAGGCCCTGCACGTGTCGTGGAGTGGGCTGCCCAGCCCGTTCCTGTCGTTCGTCTCCGGGGGCCAGTCCAGGTGATTCGTGCATGCCGGTTCGTCGGAGCTGTAGCACTGAGGCATCAAGGCAAGGGACGTCGGGTCGAACTCGAAGGAGAAGGGCAAGACAGTGATCACAGCAGGAAGGGATGAGATGCGGGAGATCACAATCCGCCTTGGCGTCGTGAGCGAGGAGCGGTACGCAGACATCGTGAACGCGATCTGGATGCAGATGGAGGCGATCGGCTGCGACTTCACCGTCACTCCAGACGAGCAAGCTGTGCCAGCCCAGCTCGACAAGCGATGGGACGACTACAGCCAGGTGTCGTGGGAGGAAGGGGGTCGACGCGGCACCCCGCAGGCAATCGCCGCCGGTGCGGACCGGCGCGGCATCCGTGATCGCGTCGATTCGGGTGAATGACCGAATCGAGTGAGAAGCGCGAGTCGTCCTACTGAATTCGCCTGCGTCAACTGCGGCGATCACGTCTACGGCCGGGCGAACTCGCGCCACCGCGGTCCGGACATTGCGTGGTTCGTCCACTGTCGCCCGTGCGCAGCCTTGGCCGCCGACCAGATGGAACCGCTCGATTACCTACCGACGCACAGTGGCGTCAACATCCACCAGTGCCGGTACTGCGGCACCCACCGGGTCTGCCGTACCGGCTGGCGGACCCGGTGCCACGTCTGCCTGGACGAGCGCTCTTCCGGCCTAGCCCTTGCCGCCGGCGAGCAGCTGCTGTCCCGGCTGGCGCACGAGCCCGCTCTCGCGGACCAGGTTTGCCAATTCGCCGGCCTGACCGCCACCGCCGCCATCCCCGTGCGTGCCGCCGCCGAGTTTCAGGCCGCGGTCGCTCTCGGCGAGGAGCTCGACCGGCGTGGCCGCGACGGCTGGACCGACCTGGCTGGTGACGTCCACGGGCTCCCGTGGTACGGCGAGAAGCGGGGAATCTCGTCCCACGGAACCTGGGGTATTCACATCCGGTGCGGGTCATGGCAGAGGCTCGGCGGCCGGGCATGTACGGAGTGTCCGCCGGAGCAGGGCGACCGATCGTTCGCCGCGTTGCGGGACACGTCCTACTAGTGCTTTGTTAGGTTCGGTGGCGTTTGTTGCGGTGTAGCGGTTTCACGGGTTGGTGGCAGGTGAGGCAGGCGCCGGTCCAGGTCGCGAGGAGTCGTTGCAGCTCGCGGATGACCGTGTAGAGGGTCAGGCCGGCGCAGCCGCTTTTGGGTCCAGGCGTAGTTCAGTGATGAACAGGTGCGCGGCCGTGACGAGGGTGATGTGGCGGTGCCAGCCGATCCAGGAGCGGCCCTCGAAGTGGTCCAGGCCGAGGCCGGTCTTCAGCTCGCGGTAGTCGTGTTCGATTCGCCAGCGGATCTTGCCGTAGCGGATCAGGTCGGTGTGGCTGGTGGTGGCGGGCAGGCTGGACAGCCAGTACTTGACCGGCTCGGCCTCGTTGTCGGGCCACTGGGCGATCAGCCACCGCTCGGGCAGGGTGCCGTCGGTATCACGGGCGACGCGGTGCCCGGCCGGACGCACGCGCAGGAAGACGAACTGGGAGCTCATCGTGCCTTTCGAGCCTTCCCGCCAGGTGATCGTCTCCGTAGCGGCGTGTCCGGCGGCGCGGACGTGTTCGACCAGGCTGATCGCCGTCTTCGGGTAGCGCGGGTCGGTGCGGGTCGGTGGGCGGCCCCGCCCGGACCACACCCGCGCCACCGGCTGCACGTCTGGCTCGTGGGCGAGGGCGTCGCCTTTGACCTGCATGATGTAGCCGATCCCGCGCTCGTCCAAGGCACTGCGGAACTGGCTGTTGTCCCCGTAGCCGGCGTCCGCGGCCAGCACCGGCGGACGCAGCCCGTGACCGGCCAGCTCGTCGAGCATCTCCACCACCAGCGACCACTTCGGCTGATGACGCTCCTGATCAGGTATCCCGCACCGGGCCCGCCGGGCGGCCACCCCGGGACGGTCAGCCTCGTCAACGCTCTGCCCATCCCACGACGTCGGCAGATACAACCGCCAATCCAGAGGGCACGACGCGGTGTCGGTCACGGCGTGAACACTCACCCCGATCTGGCAGTTCGCCACCTTCCCCAGGGTGCCGGAATACTGCCTGGCCACGCCCGGCGATCCCTTGCCATCCTTCGGAAAACCAGTGTCATCGACCACCCACGCCACCGGCCCGACCACGTCAACCGCCCGGCGGGCCAACCGCACCCGCACCGCCGTGGTGTCCCACGTCGAGGTCGTCACGAACTGCTGCAACCCCTGATGATCCACCCCGAGCCGCTGCGCCATCGGCTGCATCGACTTACGCCGCCCGTCCAGCAGCAGCCCCCGCAGATACGTCTCACCCTTGGCCCGCTGATCAGACCGAACCAACGGGGTGAACACATCCACGGCGAACGCCTCAAGCCGTTGCCGCACAACGGAAAGCTCCTCAGGGGTCACCACAACATCGAACTATCCCGAACCGCTTCACTCCCCAGCGACACGCCGACCTAACAAAGCACTACTACCTGCTGTATCTGGTCCGGCATCGCGGGTTGCTGAAGTTCGGGGTCGGCGGCGCACGTCGGGTGCGACAGCACCTGCTGGCGGGTGCGGAGCTGGTCGAGGTCGTCGAAGGCCACCACGCCGACGTGATCGTCGCCGAGGCGATCCTCAAGCGGGAGAAGCGGGATGCGGCGGTGCCGCTGCGAGTCTGGCGTACATGGCGGATGCCGGTCGTCGCCGCCGACCTGCCCACCGCGCAGCGCCTCGCCCGGGTCGTCGCCCGCTGGACCGTGATGCTGCCGCAGACCGACCCGGGCGAGACCACCGTCTCCGCCGAGGACGACCAGAACGTACGCCATCGGGTCTTCTGCGACCTGCTGATGCCCGGCGGCCGGCGCTGCCTGCTTCGCGCCCACCACGACGGCCCCTGCGCCCGCCGCCTGCGCCGATGAGCCCGGGCGCCGATGCGCTGAATCGTGCAGGGCCGGGAGAGTGGATGGCGCCTCGGAGGGTGTCACAATCGTCCTGTGTCGACTGTTGGTGGTCACCTGTTTGGTGCCTATGGGATGTTCTGGGAGGCCGGGGAGGTCTCCTGGAGTCCGGGGTCAGGACCGAGTGCCTGGCAGTTGCTCGGCCGCCAGAACCACAACGCGGGAAGCATCCGGCTGTGCGACTTCAGGCGGGCCAGGGGCGTCTACATCCTCTTCGACGACTTCGGTCCGGCGTATGTGGGTCTGGCGCGGGGAAGAGGGGGACTCGGTGGGCGGCTCAAGGACCATCGTTCGGATCACCTAACGGGGAAATGGTCCCGCTTTTGCTGGTTTTCCTTCGACAACGTGGTGGAAGGTGACCTTGACGGGTGGAAGGTGGTGAGCCAGCGGGATCACCCGGTTCCCAGTACGGGCGACACGGTTATCCGCGAGGTGGAGGCGCTGCTCATCAACGTGCTCGGTGCCCGGCAACAGAACCAGATGAAGTTCCTGGGCGCCCAGAAATGGGAGCAGGTGACCGAGAGCGATGCCGCGACGATCAAGGAGCGAGGCGTCGTGGATCACCACGGGTTCACGTTCAAGCCCACGTACAGCTACTGACCTCCGCCGGAAGCCGGAGCCCGGCGGCAGGTCACGGACGAGGCCACACCTTGAGCGCCCACTGCGCCAGGCAGGCACCGCGGACAGTTATCGCCATGCAGGGCTCGGTGGCCCAGAGGTCGGCGAAGAACTCGTCGGCTGCCTGAGCCTTGGCGTCATGCGTGCGGACTTCTCCGGGACGGAGGGGCCGGGCGAGGATGGTGCTCTGGGTGAGCATCAACAGCGATTTCGTCTGGAGATAGTTGCGCTTCGTCTGCCAGGCGCTGTTGCTCATCTGGGAGTTCTTCGCACCGGTGACCAGCGTGAGATTGCCCAGGCGTTCGAGATCGTCGTTGCGCCGCTGCGTTTCCCGCGCCCGATCGGGATCAGAGAGGCCGGGCGGAAGGGGCCAGTTCGTCTCCCAGGCCCGGGGCAGCACGTGTTCGACGGTGAACGCCTTTCCCTTGCGGGTGCGGCCGCCTCCGTCGGGTGCCTCGTCCTCACTGACAGACGCCCCGGGCGGAGCCAACTGCTCCACGTCGGGGCCGAGCATCGCCGACTCCAGGGCTTCCAGGACCATGCGAACACGGGAGGCGCGCAGCAGACGTCGGTACTGGGGCTCGTCGGTCAGAGCCGACTCGAACTCCCAGTCCTCCGGCCACCTGGACGAGTCGTCGGTCAGGTCGGCGAGGGAGTTCGTCACGGCTTCGCCAACAGCCGCGGGGTCGGCCTTCTTGGCGCGGGCAAGTACGCCTGCGAAGACCCGGTTGTAGTTCTTGGCTGTGAGACCGCAGGCCGCACGCCGGACGAGGTAAGACTCGACGGACACCAGCGCCCGCTCGAACTCGGCGCGGGGAACCTGTCCGTCGACCTGAGCCGCCATCCACAACACCAGGGGCATGGGCGTGGTGGTGTTCAGATCGTGGAGCCTGGACATGAAGCGACCCTCGGCGGTGCCGTACGGGGCGCTCCGGAGCCGCCGCCAGGTGGTGACATGGTGGGCGATCTCGGCGAACAGCCGGTTTACCCCCTCCGGGTCCGGCCTCGACATCGGGCCCGACCGGGCGCGAGCGATCTCCTGGACCGTCGAGAACAGGTGGGCCTGTGCGACGTCCGCACCGCGCGGACTCGCCGACGCGGCCCAGAAGCCGATCGCGAGATCAAGACGCTGACGGCGTGTCCGTCCTACCGAGTCCTCCTGGGAGTACCACTCGTCCTCAAGAGCCGCCCAGTACTTGCCGTGAAGGGCGTCGACCGAGAGCCCAGCCACCTGAGCCCGGTTGAACATGTGGTTCTTGACCAGGTCCGACGGGAGGAGGGCCGTGCCGTGGGCGTTGAGCGTCTCGAAGATGACCTGGGCGTCGTCCTCGGCCGGGTCCAGTTCGATGACGACGATGCGAATGAGATCCCGCAGCGTGTCGATCAGTGCGGCCAGACGATCCTCGGCGGAGGCGGCCTCGGCCTCGGCGCTGATCGACGGGCCCGCCCAGTCGTCCTCGTCGCCGGGATCCCAGCCGGAACCACCGTCGGCCGTGTTGACGAAACCGATGACCCTCTCGCGGAAGAAGCGGTACGCGCTGCCGAGAAGCGAATGGTCCGGGTCGTCGTTCATGGCCCGCTGAAACGACTCCCGGTCGGCGTTCGTGGGCCAGACCTTGTGCCGGTCGTGCACCTCCTTCACCGAGTCGTGCGGGTTCTCGATCAGGCGTCCGATCTTGCTCGCGTGCTTGCTGAGACCGCAGTCGATGGCGGCCACGCGGGTCGCGGCGAGCAGCAGTTGCAACGTAGTCATCCGCTGCTGACCGTCGATGATGCGTTGCTCGGGCATTTGCCCCGTTTTGGACAGCAGCCCCTCGTGCACGACGGTGCCGAGGAAGTGCGGTCGGGTGGCGTCGACGCCGCGCTCCCGATCGGTCATCAGCCGGGACGTCGTCTCCACGACGTCGGTCCACAACGGCCACCAGTTGTCCTGCTCGTTCCAGACGTACTTCCGCTGGAACAGCGGCACGGTGTAGCGGACCTCATTGGTCAGGATCCTGCTGAGCGAGAGCGTCTTGGAATCCATCCGACCTCCTGACCCCCCCGCGCCGCCCATATGGCCGAGGTTCGAGCCGTAAACCATCGACGGACACACATCATATTGTGCGAACCCCTCCGCCGCCCGCCCTCCATCGGCACCACCTGATGCCGAACGGGGGATTCGCGCGGTGGCCGTACGCTATCGAATCTTCTGTGACCTGCTGATGCCCGGCGGCCGGCGCTGCCTGCTCCGCGCCGACCACGACGGCCCCTGCACCCGCCGCCTCCGCCGGTGACCGGCCGGGCCGTGGAAGGAGTCCATCGACCCTGACAACACGGGAATCGCCGAGGAGGAGCCGGTCAGTCAAGTGCTGAAGTTTGCCGAGCCGGCTGAGGACGCCGTTCTGGTGCCGCGGGCGATCACCGTGGTCGAGGCGATCGACCGGCTCAGCCGGAAGAGGCAGGCCGGCTACCTGAGCACGGCCCTCATCATCACCGAGAACGGTCGGAGGAGGGACAAGCCGCTGCGGCTGGTCAGTCCCTACGACCTTCCGGTGCTCACCGCCCTCGCCATCACCTGAGTCCTGAAGGTCAGGCGGTTGCGCCGCTGGTCCGGTTGTCCCAGAGCCGAGCCGGCGGCGTACGGTCCTGGCCGACGAGAGGGCCCGGCCGGCCCCCGATGGCCGGGCCACGACGCCGCACGTCATCCGATTCCGTTAGCGTTCGCTGGTGACCACTGAGCGACCGAGTCTGGAAGACAAGCCGGAGACGGAGCACCCCCCGCCACTCCGGCGGGAACCAAGCAGGTTTTCCGACTGGGGACCTGACTACGGCCCTGAGATCCTTGACTACGAGGAGCCGCCGTACGACGAGCCGGAAGCCGAGACTGGCAGGCGTGACCGGGCCTCTTGACTAGGTGTCTGCCACTGATGGCCGGCGGGGACTCGGCCCGGGCGCTGCTCCGGGTCGAGCATGGGGGATACGGCAGGTTGTCCGGTCCTCGCGCCGCCTGCGCAGTGACCCATCAGACGATCCGGCGCGTTGACTGGCCGTTGCGCCGAGTGCAGTGGTGATCATCAGGCCGCTAACCTGCGCAGCACGGGAGGTGGTCGGGTTGGCTCGGCGTTGGGACGCCTGGTTCGAGACGGAGCATCTTGTCGTCCGGCGTCGGCGGTTGCTGCCATGGCTGAAGGCGGATGTCAGGCACATTCCGCTCGCCACGGTCATCGAGATCGGCGCACCCACCGCGCCGACCACGCGAAGCGGCGCGCACAACTCACCGTCCGGAACCCGTCGGCACCGCACCTGACCGAGGTCATCCCGGTCAGGTTCACGCCGGAGCAGTGGGAGCTCGCCGAATCGTTCGTGCGCGAACGGCAAGCGGCGCCGGCCGAGCCGCCACAACCCGGCGAGGAAACACCGACGGGAGGGGCGGCCGCGACCCGCCCGGCTGTCGGCGTCCCGCCACAGTCCAGGCGACGGGCGCAGCCGACCGCCGCTCTGCAAGCCCACCTTTCGACCAAGCAGGCCTCCACCACACGAAGTGCCCCGCCGACAACTCAGGTCGTGCGGGCCGGCGACGGCAAGAGGCCGGTGTGGCTGTGGCTCCAGAACGGGAAGGTTTACGCCTCACTCGTTCCAGTGGGCAACACCTCGCCGTGCAGGCTGAGCCCCGCCGACGTCGCCCAACTCCTGCTCGCCGACCGGTCCAGGGCGATGCCGGCCATCCGCGCGCTGACCGGCATCGCCGACAGCCACCAGGCTCTGGCTCGCCTACGGAGCTGGCGGGGGTCGGACCGGGTCGTCGTCAACCTGAGCGCCTCCGACCTCGCCTGCCGGCGGGTCACCGAGGGCCTGCAGAAGCCGGGCCGGAGCAACCCGGACGGCAGCGTGCGGACCGTGCCCGGCGGCCTACCGAGCCTGAACAAGCGCCGCCGGTGAGCAGGAGCTACGGAGACGCCGGCCGGGCACGCGTAGCGAACCGGTCCTCGGAAGCGATGCCGGCGTCTCCGTCGTTCCTCAGGCGGTCGCCGAGCCGAGGCCGAGGCCGTCGAGCAGGTTGATGAGGTCGTCGTCGCGGGTCACCTCGTAGCCACGCTCGCGCAGCTCCGCGACCAGTTCAGTCTCGCCGTCGAGCGGGATCTCGAGGTACTCACCGTCGTGAACCGTGAGCACGACTTTGCCGTACCGGTCCTGCAGGTCCTCCGGCAGCACGTCGAGCGCCCGCGCCGCGACCATCTTGGGCCAGCTCATGTCCACGACCGCACCCACCTCGGCGATGCGGAAGGGCTCGTCGTCGGGGTAGTCGTCCTCGTCGTAGCACTCGGGGCCGGCGGGGTTCCACAGGCGGGTCATCTGCACCTGCCGGGCCTCGCCCCACGTACGGGCGGCGGCGAGCGCCCTGATCTCGGCGGCCTCCCCGGCGGCGGTGTCGGCGTCGACGAAGGCGAGGCAGTCGTGGTTCGTGGCGTGGCCGTAGACCAGGCGCAGGCTGTTCAGGTGGTGCGTCGTCATGGCGCACATCCTGCACCAGGGGTACGACAACCAAGATCGGCATACGGGCCGGGGGCGGATCCACCGGTCGGGTGACCGCTAGGCTGACGAGTCCTGGCCTTGCCACCTGGAGAAACGCCCATGTCCGACAGCGTCTTCGCGCAGTTCACCGCCGACGACGACCAGCTTGCCGTCGCGTTGCTCGTGCAGCCGGCGATCAACGCCGCCCTGGTGCACAACCGGGTGCCGCTGGTCCGTCACCTCACGCTGGTCAACCGCGGTCCGGCGCCGCTGACCGACGTGACGCTGACGCTGGAGCTGCTCGGCCCCGAAGGTGCGCTGATCGAGCCTTGGAGGCGTACTTTGACCGCGCCCTTGCGGTCCGGGGCGAGTACCGGCTGGGACGACTTCCGGGACGTCACGCCGGACCGCGGGCTGCTGTACCGCACCGACGAGGCGTTCCCGGTCGACTACCGGCTCACCGTCGAGGCGCACGAGAGGCCGGCGCTGCGGCTGGTTGCACCGTCGGCGGTGCTGGCCCACAACGAGTGGTTCAACAGCCCCGCCCTGTATGACAGCCTGGCGGCCTTCGTGCAGCCGAACACCCGGGCGGTTGAGGCGGTTCTGCGGGCTGCCGCGCAGCTCCTGCTCGCGCGGACCGGCTCGGGCTCCCTGCAGGGCTATCAGGAGGGTTCCGAGCGGGCGGCGCTGATCGCCGGCGCGGTGTACGAGGCGCTGCGCCAGCTCGAGATCACCTACCAGACCCTGCCGGCGTCGTTCGAGAACAGCGGTCAGAAGGTGCGGACGACAGCCGCGGTGCTGGACGGGCGGCTCGGCAACTGCCTCGACCTGTCCGTCACCTACGCGGCCTGCCTGGAGGCGGCAGGGCTGCACCCGCTCATCTTCATCAGCGAGGGGCACGCCTTCGGGGGCTTCCTGCTCGAAGAGGAGCGGCTCGGCTCCGCGGCGGTCACCGAGACCAACCTGCTGATCTCGATGGTCGACTCCGGCCGGGCGGTGCCGGTCGAGCTGACCCGCATCGGACCCGGCGCGCAGTCGGCGACCTTCACCGAGGCGGTACGGGTCGGGCTTGGCCACTTCCGCGGCGACGGTGAGCGTTTGCAGGGCGTCGTCGACGTGCACCTGGCCCACCGCTCCGGCATCCGGCCGCTGCCGTCGGCCGACGAACTGGTCGCGCCCGCCCCGATCGACGCCGAGAGCGCGCCCGACGCCACCGCATCCCTCGACCTTCCGCCCGGTGTCGCCGCGGCGAAGCTACGGCAGATTGCGGACGAGGGTGACGAGGTGCCGCAGCAGTCCGACGGTTCGCCGGCGCGCGTCCAGCAGTGGAAGAAGTCGCTGCTCGACCTGAGCCTGCGCAACCCGCTGCTCAACCTGCCCAAGCGTGGCCGCGGCCTCGACCTGCACGTGCCGGTGGGTGCGCTGGCCCTGCTCGACGACCTCATCCACGACGGCCGTCAGGTGCAGGTCATTCCGCAGGACGACATCAGCCACGTCCACGAGCTGGCCGGGGCGCGCCGGGCGCAGGACCTCAACGCCGAGATCCTGACCCGGGAGTTGCGCACCGACCGCCGGGTCTACGGCGCGGTCACCGAGGCCCGTTACAAGACCGCGATGCGGGCGCTGCAGCGCGAGGCGCGCACGATGGAGCAGGAGACCGGCAGCAACTACCTCTACCTGACCATCGGCACGCTGGTGCACACCAAGGCGACCGGGGGAGAGGCGTACGCGCCGCTGTTCCTCCTGCCGGTGCGCATCGAGGGTGGCACCGGCCGCCGCCCGTACGCGATGGTCATCGACGGCACCGAGGTCGCCAGCCCGAACTACTGCCTGATCGAGTGGCTGCGCGTCAAGCACAGCGTCCGGATTCCGGAGCTGGAACAGCCGGTCCTCGACGAGCACGGCATCGACGTCGCCAAGACCCTGGCCGCGATCAACACCGGCCTGGTCGACAACCGGCTCAACTACCGCATCGACGAGACCGCCAGCCTCCGACTGCTGCAGTTCTCCACCTTCCAGATGTGGCGGGACCTCACCGACCACTGGCCCCGGTTCATGGAGAACCCGGTCGTCCGGCATCTGGTCGAGTCCTCCGGCGCCACGTTCGACGACCCGGCTCGCCCCGACCACGACGCCGACGTCGCCGTCGACGAGGCGGACCTGCACCTGCCGATCCCCGCCGACGGGTCCCAGATGCAGGCCATCGTGCGGGCCGAGCGCGGCCACTCCTTCGTCCTGGAGGGGCCACCCGGCACCGGCAAATCGCAGACCATCACCAACATGATCGCCCGGGCGGTCACCGCCGGCCGATCGGTGCTGTTCGTCGCCGAGAAGCAGGCCGCGCTGGAGGTCGTGAAGCGCCGTCTCAAGCAGATCGGCCTCGGGCCGTTCGCCCTCGACCTGCACGGGCGCAAGCAGTCCCTGAACGCGATCCGCCAACAGCTGCGCGACGCCCTCGACCAGTACGACCAGGGTGGCGACGGCACGTGGACGGCCGTCGAGACGGCCTACCGGACGCGGCTCGCCCCGCTGACGGAGTACCCGGCGCAGGTCCACACCGCCAACCCCGTCGGGATGTCGCTCTGGTCGGCCTACGAGCAGGTCCTGGCGTACGGGGACGGCCCGGTCGCCCCCATTCCGGTGAGCTACCTGCACGCGCCCGCCGAGGCACGCGCGCGGGTCGAGACAACCCTGCGGGAGTTCCCAGCGGCCGCACGCTCGGCGCGGATCCGTGCCGCGCACCCCTGGGCGCTCAGTGGGTGCCGATCCCTCGACGGGCTGCACGGCGCTGCCGTCACCGAGATCGCCGCCGAGCTCGAACGGCTCCGCGCCGACCTCACCGCTCACCCGCACCTGGTCGGGCTGCTGCGGACGCTGCCCGCCCCGGAGACCGTCGGCGAGCTGCAGGTGGGCGGCTGGCTCGCCGTACGCGGGCTGCTGCCGGACCGGGAGACCACCCTGCGCGCCAGCGACCGACGGTGGGACGAGGCGGTGGCTCGTCTCCAGGCGGACCTGGCGGCGTTCCGGCAGGGCTTCGCCGGTGAGTTGGCCACCTTCCGGCCGGACGTGTTCGCCCGCCCGGAGCTGACCGCCTGGCACGGCGAGGCCCAGGAGGCGGCGAAGAGACTGCTCGGTAAGCGCAAGCGTCGGCAGGCCATCGCGGACCGGCTGGCGGTGCACCTGGTCGCCGGTGCGACGCTCGACGTCGAGCGGGTGGAGGTGGCCACCGGTCGGCTGGTCGCCGCCCAGGCACAGGCGGCCGCGCTCCACCAGCAGTTGGTGGCACTGGGCGGGCTGCGGCTGCCGGCGTGGCAGCCGACCGACGCCAACGCGCAGGAGCGGCTGGCGGAGGCGATCGAGGCGACCCGGGCCGGCCGGACGCTCCTGGCCCGGCACCCGCAGGCCTGGGAGCTGTTCCACGACGGGTTCACCGACGTCGGCGCGGCCCTTCTCGACCGGGTCGCCTCGCGGTGGCGGGCCTGGCGCGGAGTGCTGCGCTCGGCCGGGCCGGAGCTGACGCTGTGGGCGGCTGGTGCACACTGGGTCGACGCCTGGCAGCGGGACGGCGCGGCGTGGCTGCACGAGCTGCAGGCCGAGGAGCTGTTCCCGCTCCGCCGGTGGGCGACCGTCCTGACCCACGCCGACGTGCTCGCCTCGGCCGGCCTCACCGAGTACCGGGACCAACTGCTCCGCGCCGAGGTGCCCGCGCAGCTCGCCGAGGAGGTCTACCGGCGGGGAGTCGCGGCGGCGTCCCTCGCCGATCGGGTACGCGCCGGCGGCCTGCAGTACTTCGACCCGGAGCTGCACGACGACGAGATCAGCCAGTTCGAGGCGGCCGCCGCCGAGCTGCGGTCCGCGCTCCCGACGCAGCTGCCGTCGGTGCTGATCGGCCGTCGCCCCTTCAGCCCGACCGACCGGCGCGACCGCTTCGCCGACTTCGCCGCAGAGCTTCGCCGCAAGCGGGGCGGCAGGTCCTTCCGGGAGCTGTTCGAGCAGTACCCGGACGCCGTGCTGGCGCTGACCCCGTGCGTGCTGGTCAGCCCCGCGTCGGCGGCGAACTTCCTGGCACCGGGTAGTCAGCGCTTCGACCTGGTCATCTTCGACGAGGCGTCGCAGATCCGCGTGGCCGAGGCGATCGGCGCGATGGGTCGCGGCAGCGCCGTCGTGGTGGTCGGCGACTCCCGGCAGATGCCGCCGAGCAGCATCATGCAGGCCAGTCACACCGCCGACGAGGTCGACGAGGGCAACGGCCCGGTGCCGGAGGACCTGGAGAGTATCCTCAGCGAGGCCGTCGAATCGGGTCTGCCGCAACGATGGCTCTCCTGGCACTACCGCAGCCACGACGAGTCACTCATCGCCTTCTCCAACCGCTACTACTACGACAACAAGCTCTCCAGCCTCCCGTCGCCCGGTGCCACCAGTTCCGCCGGCGTCAGCTGGCGGCGCGTCGACGGCCAGTACGACCGGGGCGGCTCCCGGACCAACGAGGTCGAGGCGCGGGCGATCCTCGCGGACATCACCCGGCGGCTGCACGACCCGGCGAACGCCACCCAGTCCATCGGCGTGGTCACCTTCAACATCCAGCAGCGGGACCTCATCCTCAACCTGCTGGAGGAGAGCACCGATCCGATCATCCGCGAGCACCTCTCCGGGGCGGTTCCGGAGCCGATCTTCGTCAAGAACCTGGAGAACGTGCAGGGCGACGAGCGGGACGTCGTCCTGTTCTCCCTGGCCTTCTCCACCAACCCGGAGACCGGCCAGCTTCCGCTGAACTTCGGTCCGCTCAGCCAGGCCGGCGGCGAGCGGCGGCTCAACGTGGCCATCACCCGGGCCCGCCGCCAGGTCGTCCTGTATTCCTCCTTCGACCCGTCGGACATCGACCTGTCCCGCACCTCCGCGCTGGGCACGCAGCACCTGCGGGCGTACTGCGAGATGGCCGCCGCCGGCGCGGACCGCCTGGGTGACCTGGCCACCGACCGCGCCGAGCGGCGCAGCCGGATCCGCGAGGAGGTGGCCACGGCGCTGCGCGGCCGCGGCCACGAGGTCCACACCTCGCACGGCCTCTCCGACTTCACCGTGGACATCGCCGTACGCAAGCCGGGCTCGCCCCGGTGGCAGGTAGCCGTCATGCTGGACGGCCCGGACTGGAGTGCTCGCCCGACGGTGGCCGACCGGGACTCGGCGCCAACGCTCCTCCGGTCGATCATGGGCTGGCCGGAGGTCGTGCGGTTCTGGCTGCCGGCGTGGATCCACGACCGGTCGGCGCTGCTCGACCGGGTCGACGAAGCGGTCACCCGAGCTGAAGCCCCCGTAACCGTCGAACCGGAGCCCGGGCAGGCTCAGGCCGCAGCGCCGCACGGGGACGCCGACCTGCCGCAGCCGCGCTCCGCGACAGACGACGAGCTGTCGCCGACGCGCCCGATGCTGGCCGCCGAGCTGTCACCATTGCGCCTCGCCGCGGACGATGAGCCCCTCCTCGGCGCGTCGCCAGCGCTCGTCACCGGGCTCGTCGCTGCGTCCACGCCGCCGCAGGTGACGGCCACGCCAGCGACAGAGACGGGCACCATCGCGGTCAGTCCGTTCGTTCCATACCTGCCGACCTTGCTCGGCGACCAGGCCGACCTCGACCTGCTCGCCACCGACCAGCGGGTGCGCAATCTGATGCGGACCGCGCTCCGCGAGATCATCGAGGCGGAGGGGCCCGTCGAGCAGCACCGGCTCGCTCGCCTGGCCCTCGCCCGGTTCGGCTTCCTCCGGACCAGGGAGGACCGCCGCACCGCCGTGCTCGCGCTGGTCGACTCCCGCCGGTTGTACGCGCACCCGACCGTGAGCCGATACGCCTGGCCCGATGGGGCTGACCCGCAGACGTACCGCGCGTACCGGGTCACCCAGGCGAGCAACGATCGGGCGTTCGAGGAGGTGCCGCCCGAGGAGGTGGCCAACGCCTTCGTACACGTGCTGCAGGACGTACCGAGCATGGACGAGGAGCGGCTGCTGCGCGCCGGCCTGGAGCGGCTCGGCTACCGTCGGCGCACCGACAAGATCGACAAGCTGCTCCGGTACGGGCTGCACGTCGCCGTAACCAGCGGTCGCCTTCGCTTCGACCAGGAGGGACGCCTGACCCTCGGCTGACGAGCGTCACCAGGCTCAATTGCCCTCTTGCTTGCACCTGTCCCGATCGATCTGGGCTCCGGCGCTACGTCACAAGGCGGTAGTCGGGTATCCCGCGGTTGCGGTCGTCGGCCGGTTCGTCCGTCGAGCGGGCGGTGACTCCGGCTGGAATGGGGGCTCGCGACACGTAGATCCCCTCAAGGCAGGTGTCGCACCAGAACGAGGCGTAGCCGTGTTCGGCGGCGGGTCGTGCCGTGAAGACGATCCGGAGCGTCCGGTGTCCGCAGTTCGGGCAGGCAAGATCGGAGGCCGCCGGCAGCGCTCGGTACACGACGTCGTAGGCCGTCAGCCATTCATCCAACGTTGCCATCAGCGCGCTCCCTCCGGCCTGACCGAGTGGTTGGTCCACCACTGTTCCTCATGCGCATAGGCCCGATCTTCGAAGGCGTCGATATCGTGACGGGTCGCCGGGTAGGGACGTCCCTGGTCGGAGACGAAGGCGAGGGCGTCGAGGCCGGCGCTGACCACGCCGAGACGGCCGTCGATCCAGTTGCCGGTGCGGATGCGCGAACCGCCGTCACGTTACCAATCGGTGGCTCTCCGTGCTGACCCGCCGAGGCCAGCAGGGGAAGGTACCGCGCTCGGCGGCGAACCGCGAGAACCGTCAGCCGGGTCATTCGAGTACGGCGACGATGCCGGGGCGGTTCATGGCGACCTTGACGCCGTTGCCGCCGCTGTGGGTTCTCATGCGCCCGTGCGCGACCTCGACCGGCTGTCGCACCGCCACCAGCCCCGCGAGCCAGACGCGCGTCTCGGCGTTGGTCGAGTAGACGATCGTCGTTCCTGCCGGGAGCATCGGCTGCCGCAGCTCTGCGCCGGACTTTCCCGGTGCGACTTAGCCGGCGAACAGCATCCTCGCGGGGAACTCACCACTGGACCGCCAGGAGTTGACGATCTTCGCGGTGATGGCGCTGGCCGCCGAGTTGAAGTGGCCGTCCTCGACACGTGCCGCGAGAGTGCCGGGATCGATCACGAGAATCCGATCGAACCTGTCCTCGAACCCGAACTCGTATCGGACCTCGTTGGTCGCGGCTTCGATTCGTCGCGCAGCCACCATCATTCCCATGCCACCAGCCTCCGACGTCCGAGTGGGTCCTCGCCAGCAGGGCGGCGAACCCGCGAGAACCGTCAGGCGGTGACCGTCGTCGGCCCATCGGTGGGGCAGGCGCCGGCCGCGGCGACGAACGTCGACCAGGCCGAGGGCGTGAAGGTGATCACGGCTCCGGCCCGGTCCTTCGAGTCGCGTACGGCGATGATGCCGGGGAGGTTGTCGGCGACCTCGACGCAGGCGCCGCCGTTGTCGCCGCTACGGGTGCTCTTGCGCCAGACGGCGCCGGTCAGATCAGCCATGCCACGTCTCCCCGGTGATCCTCTTGATCATGTCTTTCGATTCTGCCTCGCCGAGGGCGAGCGCATCCAGACCCTTCCAGACGCGCTCGTATGCGGCTAGCTCGTCGGGCTTGTCGAGATAGAGCGCCCCGGTTAGCGACTCGGAGTAGACAACCGATGGTTCCGGTGCGGCCCGGCCACCCTTGGTCGGCGGGAAGTCGAGAATCATGAAGGTGCCGGCGACTGCACCGGGCTGAGGCCCTGCTGCGAGCGGTAGCACTTTGACGGAGACATTCGGCAGCTCGGACAGCTTGAGAAGGTGGTCGAGCTGGGCGGTCATCACCGCCGGGCCGCCGACGATCCGTCGGAGCACCGCCTCGGACAACACCGACTCCAGCCGGGGAGCTGCCGGCAGCCGTCGCATGAGCAGCGCCTGCCGCTGTAGCCGCACCTGGACAGCCCGCTCGCGTTCCTCGTCACTCAGCGTCCGGCCGAGGCGGTAGAGCGCGTGGGCGTACTCCTTGGTCTGAAGGATGCCGGGGATCAGCGACTCGTCGTAGCCACGAAGGCGAGACGCGGCGGCTTCCAGGCCAACGTACAGCTCGAACCAGCTCGGCACCGCGTCCCCGTACGCGTGCCACCACCCCTTGGACTTCGTCTCCGCCGCCAGCCCCCGCATCGCCTCGGTCATCTCCGGCGACACGTGGTAGAGCTCGCACATCGCCTTGACGTCGAGCACCCGCACCGGCCCCAGGCCGCTCTCGATCCGCCAGATCTTCTGCCGGCTGTACTCAAGCGCTTCGGCGGCGGCGTCCAGGGTCACCCCGGCTTCGGTCCGGAACTGGCGTAGCAGCCGCCCGAGCTGCCGCCGCGGCACGGTCGATCCGACGTCCTCTGTCACCCGAACACTCCCTGATTCCATCCCGCAACACTGCGTAACGCGACCACGTAACTCATATCGGTTGCAGTAAAAGAAGTCAAGGCCTGGGCCAAGAATTCTGCTGTGGAACGTTGCGTCTCCACTGCGCACTGTCACACGATGGCTACAAGGCCCTGGTGCCGTACCGCTGATCGCAAGCTGCGGTGGCAGGGCGGGGTGGGTCCGCGCGTGCGGGGAGGACGAGTGGCCCCACCCCTTCCATCCGACAGGAGAGGCAGGCGGCAGATGAGCGTCCGCAATCAACGGTCGAGCTACGGCGCGATGCCGTACACCCCGCTGCTGCCGTGGCAGGTGCGCGAGCGCCGCTTCAAGCTGGTCGGGCTCGGACGCCGCGGCCTTGAGCCCGACCACGTGTACGCCTTCCTCGACCGGGTCGCCGTGGACATGGCCGCCGTCTACGCGGCCCTGGCCGCCAGCCGGTGGGAAGCCGCCTCCGCCAAGGACGCGCTGCGTCGGCAGCAGAGCGGCCACGTCGATCGGGGATCCGAGGCATGACCCAGCGGTACGTCATCCACCTGCCGGTCGTCGCCGCCGACCTGCCCGCCGCGCAGCGCCTGGCCCGGGTGATCGGCCGGTGGCTGCTGGTGCTGCCGCAGACCGACCCGGGGGAGACCACCGTCTCCGCCGAGGACCACCAGAACGTACGTCATCGGGTCTTCTGCGACCTGCTGATGCCCGGCGGCCGGCGCTGCCTGCTCCGCGCCGACCACGACGGCCCCTGCGCCCGCCGTTTCACGCGGCGTGGCTGTCACTGAGTGAGAAACCGACCTCGAGGGAGATCGAGGGCGGCGCGGCGCTCATCTATGCGGGAAGGTACGCGGCCGTGACGGCGTTATCGCGGTGCCTCGATCGTCCACTCCAACAGGCCAGCTTTTACGCCCGGACGATATCGCTGCATGTAGGGATCGCCGGTCTCCAACGACCGCGCCGCGCCCTCCAAGAGCTCTGCGATCGACGCCGGCCAACGGTCGAAGCCGGTGCCATCCTCTGGATAGAACTCGCCCACCCTGCCGTGTCCACCGGGACGCTGGTCGACCAGCAGACAACCACCATCGCCCGCCGTCGCAAACGGCACGAAGGCTCGGTGCCACCAGTCATCGTCCAGCGGTCCGCCCGCCAAGACGGAACAGCTGACCTCCCAGTCGGCCACGATCTGGTCTAGTGGCATCGGTCGATAGAACGGTGGCAGATCAAAGCTGTCAACCGCCGCGACCCCGTCATGCCGCCGCAGCGACGCCACCAGATCAGGCGGGAAGGGGACCGACATCCGCGCCTGTAGCGCGGCGATCCGCTCCGGTGGCGCGGCCGGCCGCAGCGAGGCGCGCGTGCGGGGCGCGTGCGCCGCTAACCATTTCTCGATACGTTTCCAGGCAGCGTTGACCCGGGCGGTGGTCGCAGCGTCGGGCTCGGCGGCGACCAGGGTTCCGGCGTACTGCGGGCAGACCGCGGCGGCAGACGGTCGGGACGGCGCCTTCGCATAGCCCGTGTTGGGGACAGTGCGGTAGGACGGAACTGGTTGCCGTACGGAAGGCACCGGTCCCGGGTCGATGGACACCCTCGCGTCGTTGACGCTTGTGCGATCCGATCCGAAGGTGGTGACGGCGCAGAGCACCAACACCAACAGCAGAAAGACCGCGAGCAGGACGATCAGCAGCCGCTTGCCGATGACCGTCGAGGGTGGCGCGTCCTGGTCACGCCGCGCCGCCGGCACCGCGTCGTTGGACCCCGGCATGGCGACGGCACGTCCGGAGGGCGAATCGTCGGCAGCCACCGCCCTACCGCCGGTCGCCTGCAGCACCGGGTCGAGCCAGCCAGCCGCCTCCGCTCGAAACAGCTCAGGCTGGTCAGCCGCGCCGGCGGGAATTCGACCAGCCAGCCCGACCGGCAATCCGGTGAGGTCACCGCCGTCGCCGATGGCGATCACGGAGGCGGAGAGGCCACGGCTGGTGAGGGCATCGAGGGCAAGCGTGGTGTGATTGGTCGAGTCTGGTCCGGAGTCGGTCACCACGACGACGGGCGCCCGCAGCGCCCAGGCCAGATCCGCGAGGGTCCAGCCGCCGCGGCCCAGCGGAACGAGGAGCCCGTGGGCCGCGCCCACCAGGATCAGGCCATGGGTCCGTGCCAGGGCTTGGGTGATTCCGACGAGGTCGTCGGGGCGCGGCGCGTCGATACCACCGGCATGCACCTCGACGTACGTGGCGAGGTTGTCGCTCAGTAGCTGACAAGGGGCGCTGTCGTCATGCCTGCGTTCGGCGATATGAAGTACCGCCACTCGCACCTTCGACGCCGCGGAAATGGCTGCCGCAGCCACTTCCCAGCTCACGCTTGTCGAGGTAGCGGCAACTACCCACGGTCCACCACCCGGCCAGGACAACCGTCCCTCCCCATGATCACGCCAACCCTACCGAACCGGCCTCCCTCATATGGCTCCCGCCCCATAGACGGCTGGACGCCGCGTACACCCCGCTGCTGCCGTGGCAGGTGCGCGAGCGCCGCTTCAAGCTGGTCGGGCTCGGACGCCGCGGCCTTGAGCCCGACCACGTGTACGCCTTCCTCGACCGGGTCGCCGTGGACCTGGCCGCCGTCTACGCGGCCCTGGCCGCCAGCCGGCGGGAAGCCGCCTCCGCCAAGGACGCGCTGCGTCGCCAGCGGAGCGACCACGCCGATCACGGACCCGAGGCATGACCCAGCGGTACGTCATCCACCTGCCGGTGGTCACCACCGACCTGCCCGCCGCGCAGCGCCTGGCCCGGGTGATCGGCCGCTGGCTGCTGGTGCTGCCGCAGACCGACCCGGGGGAGACCACCGTCTCCGCCGAGGACCACCAGAACGTACGTCATCGGGTCTTCTGCGACCTGCTGATGCCCGGCGGCCGGCGCTGCCTGCTCCGCGCCGACCACGACGGCCCCTGCGCCCGCCGACTGCGCCGCTGACCCGGATTCGCCCGATCGGGATGAGGCAGGGTCACCCCCCGTCCCAGGAGGCTGTCGAGGTACCAGTTCGCTCGGCACCCGAGAGGTGAAGTGTGCCATCGCGGCGCATTGAGGTCAGGGGCTCGTAACTGGCGGTTCGACGGCGATCGGGCCGGAGAGGAGAACCAGGTGGAATACGAGGATTTCATCAACGCAGTGGCCACGCGGGCAAAGGTGTCGACCGATCAGGCGGCGACACTCACCAGCGCGACGTTGGAGACATTGGCAGATCGGATCAGCGCCGGCCAGGCTGAGGACCTTGCCTATCAGCTTCCCGACGGGCTTGACGATCACCTTCGCAAACCCCCACCGCTCAGGGGGAGAGGGGAACATGCCAAGCCGTTCGGGCTCGAAGAGTTCGTGCGGCGGGTGGCGGACCACCCGGCCATCGACCGTGCGCTCGCCGGTGCCGGGGTCCGCGCGGTACTCACCACGCTCCGTGAGGCTGTTTCCCGTGACGAGTTCGAGGACGCGATGGCCCAGCTTCCGAAGGAGTTCCGGCAGGTGATCGAGCCGGTGGGTGCCGGTGGCAGGCAGCGCCCAGGCTCTTAGCACGCGCAGTTGAGGCAGGAGCAGGTGCGGCCGCAGCCGGTCGGGGCGCGCGCCGGCGTGGAACGGCGCCCGCAGGTGGACGCACGGGAGAGAAGAACTCTCGACGCCGGTCACGGACGCCGCGACGCACCCCGGCCGGTCCGGAAGGAGAACCTGTGAACTACGCCGAGTTTCTCGAAGCGGTGGGGAAGCGGGCCGGAATGCCGGCGGCGGAGGCGGCGAACATCGTCGGAGCCACGCTGACAACCTTGGCGGAACGGGTCAGTGGCGGCGAGGCGCGGCACCTGGCCACGCAGCTCCCCGAGGAGTTGCGAGGGTACCTGCACAAGGAAGTGGACTTCGCCGAACAGCTCGACCTCGTGGAGTTCCTCAATGAGGTGGGGGTCCGCGCGGGAACGGATGACGAGCGGCCCATTGAGGGCGCCCGCGCCGTATTGACGACCCTGCGCGAGGCGGTGAGCGCCGAAGACCTCGAGAACCTGGAATCCGAGCTGCCGAAGGACATCCGGCAGCTGCTTCATCCGGTGGGCCGCAGCGTCGGGGCCTGAACCGAGCCACTTCCTGGCCCGATCTGGGTACGGTGCGCGGGTGGAGGTTGGATTCGCCCCGCCCGTCTCCGGCTCGTGGGCCACACCGGAGAACATGATCCACATCGCCCGCCGCGCCGAGCAGCTCGGATACCACTCGCTCTGGACGTTCCAGCGGCTCCTGGTCCCTGCCGACCTCGGCTGGAGCGAGACCTACCACAGCGTCCAGGACCCGCTGACCACGCTGGCGTTCCTGGCGGCCCACACCACGCGGGTGCGGCTCGGCGTCGCGGTGCTCAACATGCCGTTCATCTCTCCGGTGCTGCTGGCCAAGCAGACCGCGACCCTCGACATCCTCGCCGGCGGACGGCTCGACGTGGGACTCGGCCTCGGCTGGGCGGACGAGGAGTACCAGGCGACGGGGGCGAGCAAGCATCGGCGGGGCCGTCGGGCCGAGGAGTTCCTCGCCGTTCTTCGCGCCCTCTGGCAGAACGACGTCACCGAGCATCGCGGCGAGTTCTACCAGGTCCCGCCGACGCGCCTGGCGCCGAAGCCCGTGCAGCGGCCACACCCGCCGATTCTGCTCGGCGGCCAGGCGCCCGCCGCGTTGCGCCGGGCCGGCCGGCTCGCCGACGGCTGGGTCAGTGGCAGCCAGGCGGACCTGACGGGCATCGGCGAGGCGGTCGCGACCGTCAAGGCCGCCGCTGTGGAGGCCGGCCGCGATCCCCGCTCACTGCGATTCGTCTGCCGCGGCGCGGTCCGCGTACGCCCGGCGGGCCCGCCCGAGCGCGAGCCGCTCACCGGCACGCTCGAGCAGATCCGGTCGGATCTCGGCAGGCTTGCCGAAGCCGGCATCACGGAAGTGTTCGTCGACCTCAACTTCGATCCCGAGATCGGCTCACCCCGCGCGGACGCGCAGGCGTCGCTGCGACGGGCCGACGAGGTGCTCGACGCCCTCGCTCCGACCCACTGACACGCCCGGACCGGCGCTCATCCGGCCGGGTCGGCTGCCGCATCCGTCGCAGACCACGCCGACCAGGCGGTCACCGCTATCGCGATCACCGGCCCGGCTGGTGGCCGCTGGACGTACTGCGGGTACTTGTCGGCCAGCGCCGCGCGGGCCGCGGCCTCCTCCGCGCGGTCCTCCACCAGCCGGCCGTGCCCGTCCAGCCGGACCCACCACAGCCGCGACCAGTCCTCGTCGTACTCGTCGACCAGCAGGCAGGCATGCCCCGTCGCCCGGATGTTCTCCAGCCGGCGTAGCCGCCGGTGGCGCTTGGGCTTCTCGTCCACCGCGTGGTACACGACATCGTCGAGCAGGACGAAGCACACGGGCACCAGGTGTGGACGCCCATCCGGTCGGACGGTGGTCAGCCGGGCCACCCTGGCCGACCCGACCCGGTGCCGGATTTCGTCGGCGGGCACAGGCCCGACCGTAACAGCCGACACCCGTCCTGGGTGACTCGTTGTGGCCGGTGGGTGTGCCGGCGCCGCACGCGGGTAGGCCCTGCCGAGCGGACCCGGGGGAGGCGTGATGGCGAGCGAGGCGCCCGACTACTTTCAGCCTGAGGCTGGGCTGGTGCTCACGCACCTGCTGATCGTGCGGGACGTGGACCGTTCCCGGGAGTTCTACCAGCGGGTGCTGGGGGCGACGGTGGTGCGGGAACGCCAGCCGGCGATCCTGCGGTTCCACAACAGCTACATCGTGATCAACGACGAAGGTGGTCCGACCGACGACAAGCCGGGCGTGCAGGCACAGGCGCCGCCGGATTCGCAGACGCTCAGCAGCGCGATGAACGTCCGGGTCACCGATGTCCGCGCAGTCTATGAGCAGTGGCGGTCACGGGGTGGGGAGTTCCTGACCGAGCCGAAGGACCATGGCGTCGAGATCCGGTGCTACCTGCGTGATCCGGACGGCTACCTGATCGAGCTTGGTCAGGCCACCGGGATCCTCGCCGAGATGGGTCGAGCAGCCTCCGCCTGAGTCTGACGATCGGCGCCGCCGGCAGCCCTGGTCATGGCCAGACCAGCCATCGTGATCGGGCCCATGGTGATCAGGCGGCGGGTACCGTGAACGTCGTGGAGGATCTCGGCGCGAAGGTCTCGTACCTCGCGCTCGCCGTCGGCACCCGGGTCTACGACGTCGACTCGGCACCCGTCGGCGTGGTCGAGCAGGTGCTCACCGACGAACGGTGGGACATCTTCCACGGCGTCATCGTGGCGCCGCCGGGTCCGGACCAGTCCCACCGCTTCGCCTACCGGGAGCAGATCGCCGACCTGTACGAGCGGGGCGTCGTGCTGTCGGTACCCGGTGCCGAAATGCACGATCCGGGCGAGGACCCGCCGGCCGGCGTGGTCGAGGAAGCGGCTCACCACCCGGTGCAGGCGGACCTGCGCCGCGCCTGGCAGCGGCTGAGTCGACCCCGCTGACCCGCCGGGCAGCTACCCCCCGCTGGCCAGCCGTATGGGCAGCTGGTGCTCGAGGTGTCCTACGGCGAGACTCGTACCTCTACCGAGTTGATGAACCACCGAAAGTCGGACGTGCTGTGAATGGACACGTCGTTTGTGCCGCTCTTGTCGAACGAACGCGTCCCGGCGCACACGACGACGGACTGACCCGCCGGCACCGGTCCCGCGCTGAACAGCTGCGCGAAGTAGTGGGCACCACGGGTCAACTTCTCCTGCAGGAAGCTCTCGTCATCGTCGGTCTCCTCGTCGAGGACCGACATCTCGGCATATGAGGGCTCGGACACGTTGGGATGCAGGACGTCGAGCATCAGGAAGTTCCGCTGTCCGGTGCGGGAGTTCGACCATCCCCATTCGTCCTCTGTTTCCAAGCGGTGCGTTGCCTCGACGCATTGCGCGTCGATGAGGACCTCGACCAGCCCTGTCGTCGGTGGCACGAAAGCGAATGCTATGGCGCTGAATGCGTCGCCGGATGCGTAGTCGAAGTCGCTGGCGTCGCTGTTGTCCATCGTGATGGAGATGCCCACGTCTCCGACCGACGGGTTGAGCGTGTGAATCCGATCAACGACGAAGTTGTCGTTGTGCACCGGCGTGAAGCCGAAGTTGAACCCGAAGAACGGCGGCCGGAACACCTCCCACCGGTGCGGGCCCTGGCTGTCGTCGGGTTCGAAGACTCCCCAGGGGAGCGCGTGATCGTGGAACGGAGACAGGCTCAACCATTTGTCGAGGTTGTTCGAGAGGTGGAATCCGGTGCTGATGTTGTCGTCGACCGTGAAGACGTCGATTATTGAGTCGTGGTAGTCCGTCGCTATTGCGGCAATGGCCTCGCGCCTGACGTCTCGACTTCGCAGGAATGCGTCGGCCTTATGTTTCCTGGCTTTGTTGAGTTTCTCGTAGGGCGACTCCAGCCCTTGCGGCGGCTGAAGCAGGTCACGAAAAGCCAACCGCTCCTGCTGCATCAGTTTCCTCAAGTCCGCCCAGTTGTCGTCTCCTAGCAGGCGCTGCAGCCGCTGGCTTGCATGAGCTGACAGTTTCGCGGCTTTGCTACTGCGCTTCTTGGTGACCGTCCGGACGCGCTGCTCACGCTCCTGTGCTGCCGCATCCGCCGATCGCTGGGCTTCCACAGGAAACTGGCGAAAATTCCGAATTGTTTTACCGGTACTGACCACGTGAACCACCCCATTAGCCTTGCCTACATGCTGCTTCACATCTCTCTGGCTGGCCATACGGGTTCTGCCATGTTTGCAACGCCACATGTGCCGCCAAATGGTATTAATCGGGCTATTGCTTCCGCCGCACTCGGTGAGCCGGTCGGCAGACGCCCGACCCGGCCGCTTCAGGAGCGTTCGTAGACGACGGTGCCGTCGGCCCGGTCGGCCGGTAGCAACACCAGTGCAGCGATCGAAGTGTCGGCCGACGCTTCGATCACGCTCGGGGGAACATGGTGGCCATGGTGTTGCCCAGACGCTTGGCGCGGTTCAACCGGGTCGTCACCAACCGCGTGACCGGTCCGCTGGCCGGGCGGCTGCCGGGCTTCGGCGTCATCATCCACCGGGGCCGCCGCTCCGGTCGGGAGTACCGGACGCCGATCAATATCTTCCGGACGTCCGACGGTTACGTCGCCGCGCTGACCTACGGGGTCACCGACTGGGCGAGAAACGTGATGGCGGCCGGCGGCTGTGAGCTGGAGATCCGCGGCCGGCGAGTGCCTCTCACCCGTCCCCGCCTCGTGCACGACCCCACCCGGCGGGGCATGCCGCCGGTCGTCCGCCAGCTCGTCGGGGTGATCGGCGTGACCGACTTCCTCTATCTCGACACCGTGCCCGACGCAGACCACGTCCACTAGGCAGATCTCCGCCGGGCTTCCTACCGAAGGCTCGACGTTGGCAGCGAGTCGGCGAGTTCCGCGATCACCTCGGCGTGCCAGCGCTCCGGCCCATTAGGGACTGTGTCAAAGTCAGTCGTGCTGGGCGCACCTCACTCACTGCTTGACAGCGCTTCCAGCCACGGGTCGTCTCGCCCGCTGGGAGAGGTGCTGGACGTACCCAGGACCGAGGATGAGGTAGTCGATGAACCCGGCAACGTCGTCGGCCAGCTTGGCGAAACTGGCAAGCTCGGTGTCGGTGTACCAGACGATGTTCAGGTCGGAGAACCACCACACCTCGCCGGTTGCACGCTCAACGAAGACGGGGTTCTGCAGGACGTCCGCGACCGCGCACCAGCGCGCAGCACCGCCCGGCAGGTCTTCAGCCATCCACGGCGTCTGGCGCACGGATGCTGCCGACCACAGCCGGATGTCGCCGGTGCTTCCACAGGTAGCCCCGTCGGCGAGGCGGAGGAACTCGGCATAACCGGGGGCGATGTCGTCGAGTGGCTCGTCCGGGGGGACCGGCGGTGGCAGCTCCAGCGGCCCATACGGCGGCGCAAGCCGCGCCAGAACCGCCGCGAGTCGACGGACGGAGTCGATCAAGGGCATTCCTGATTCTCTAGCCACCGGTCCGGTAGGCGTCGGCAGCGGTTGTCACGTCGGGGCGGCCGCCCGCCGGGCTTCTGCGCTACGGCATGACAGCTCAGACCTGACGTGGCTCACGATTATGGGTTCCGTGTGGCCTTGTTCGGCTGACCAGCAGATTCTTGGCTCGCTGGGGTCGGGTGTGTGCACTAATCGTGGGTCGTAGGTGGCCGGGTGGCCCCGTACGTGCGGACGGTGAAGACCCGCATCTGGTGCGACCGCGGTCAGAATGTGGCGATCGGGTTGACCGGGCTGCCGGACGTACCGGCGAAGCGGACCGGCGCGACTGCGAGGTGGAAGTCCCACTGGCCGAGCTCGGCAGCCGTTGTCGCGCACACCTCCAGGTCGCAGTTGTCGAGCAGCCACAGACCCATCGCGACGAGACTCACGGCGTGAACCGGCATCAACACGTCTTCGTACCCCGACGGCTGAACGTCCTGGGGGGTGTCAGCGCCGATCAGCGCGACGTCGCGTTCATGTAGCCACGGCAGGCAGGACGCGTGCCAGCCGGCCTGGGTGAAACCGCTGGCCTCACCGGCCTCGTGCCGGACGCGGCCATAGCCGGTCCGCAGGAGTACCGCATCGCCGGATCGCACCCGTACACCCTGGCGACGCTCGGCCTCCTCGAGATCGTCGGGAAACACACCCTGCCCCGGTTCCAACCACGGCACATCGCGGGCCCTCGCAATGTCCAGCAGGACACCACGCGTGATGATCCCGTTCGCCGCCGCCGTGACGGCCGCCCACGCCGATCCCGTTGCGGCGTCGACCAACGAGTGCGACCGCCCGTTGTACATCGTGCCGTCCCAGAAGATGTGGCACGGCGAGTCGACGTGGGTGAGGGTGTTGCCGTGGAACGTGATGCCGAGCCGCTCGGACGAAAAGCCCCAGCGCCGGTCGGCGTGGAAGCCTGGCACCGGCATGTTCTCGGCACCCGGCATGTCGGCGGCGCACGGGCACGTCGTCGTCGACCGCTCCATGTCTTCCGGTACGGCAACCTCCCATGCGCAGGACACGCTCCTGCCGTGGCGCACGGCCCGCGCCGCCGCCAGCCGGACGTCGTCGGTGATGTGGTTCAGAGTTCCGAGCTCGTCTTCGTCGCCCCACCGTCCCCAGTTCGACAGCGTGTTGAAGTACCCGAGCACGTCGTCCTGTGTGGGCATCGGTCGCCCTACCGTCATCCCAGCATCGACTCCTCCGGTCACGCGGTTCGAGGCACCGCAGGTAGGCTATCCCGCCGCTGGATCGCCGACCGCAATGCCTGGTCGATCAGACGACTCGTCCGCACCGCCGGCCGCTACCGCGTCATCGAAATTCAGGCCGGCAACCACACCATCACCGCCACCGACCTACTACCCGACGACCTCCGCACCGCCGGCGCCGCGATCACCCAAGGTGCGCACTAATTTGAGCCAAGTCGGGACCGGTCCGGTAGGCGTCGGCAGCGGTTGTCACGTCGGGGCGGCCGCCCGCCGGACTTCTGCGCCACGGCATGACAGCTCAGACGCCACAGCCGACTTCGATACAGGCTCTAGCAGCCAAGCCTTCGCCCGTGCGGTTGGTGAGGAGGTCGTGGCGGCGGGGGAGCTTCCTGTCAGCCCACCTTTGGCGTGGCGCGGGAGATGATCGCGGCGAAGTCGACGCCGCTCGGCAGGGTGCCGTACGCCTGGCCGTGGTCGCCGCCGAGCCGGGACGCGCAGAAGGCGTCGGCGACGGCGGGGTGGCCGTGCCGCACCAGCAGCGAGCCCTGCAGCACCAGGGCGAGCCGTTCGACGACGCGCCGCGCCCGCAGTTCGAGGTCGTCGAGGTCGGACAGGTCGGCCCGCACCTGGCGGACTGCGGCGTCGAGCCGTGCGTCGGCGCCGGCAGCGGCGCTCAGCTCGGCCTGGAACGCCTCCATGACCTGGGGTTCCGTGACGAGAGCACGCAGGACGTCCAGTGCGGCGACGTTGCCGGAGCCCTCCCAGATCGAGTTCAGCGGCGACTCGCGGAACAACCGCGGCATGCCCGACTCCTCGACGTAGCCGTTGCCGCCCAGGCATTCGAGGGCCTCGGCGGCGTGTGCCGGCCAGCGCTTGCAGACCCAGTACTTGCCGACGGCGAGGGCGAGCCGTTTGAACGCGGTCTCGTTGGCGTCGCCGCGCGCGGATCGGTCGGTCGCTCCGGCGAGGCGCATCATGAGGACGGTGGCGGCCTCGGACTCGACCGCGAGGTCGGCGAGCACGTTGCGCATCAGTGGCTGGTCGATGAGGTACCGGCCGAAGGTCTGCCGGTGGGTGGCGTGGTGGGCGGCGGTGATCACGCCTTGGCGCATCCCGGCCGCCGCGCCGATGACGCAGTCGAGGCGGGTCAGGTTGACCATGTCGATGATCGTGCGCACGCCACGGCCCTCGTCTCCGACGCGCCAGGCGACCGCCTGCTCGTATTCGACCTCCGCCGAGGCGTTGGACCGGTTGCCGAGCTTGTCCTTCAGGCGCATCAGCCGCATCGGGTTGCGGGTGCCGTCGGGAAGGACACGCGGGACGAGGAAGCAGGTGATTCCGCCCGGTGCCTGGGCGAGGGTGAGGAAGATGTCGCACATCGGCGCCGACGTGAACCACTTGTGCCCGACGAGTCGGTAGGTGCCGTCCGGCTCAGGGCGGGCGGTGGTGGTGTTGGCGCGCACGTCCGAGCCGCCCTGCTTCTCCGTCATCGACATGCCCGCCAGCAGCCCCTGCTTGGCCAGCGGCGGACGCAGCCCGAAGTCGTACGTCGTGGCGGTGAGCAGCGGCTCGTACCGCGCGGCCAGCTCCGGGTTGTGCCGCAGCGCCGGCACTGCCGCGTAGGTCATCGAGATCGGGCAGCCGTGGCCGGCGTCGGGCCGCCACGTGTAGAACTTGCCGGCCCGGGCCACGTGGGCGCCCGGTCGGTCGTCCGCCCACGGTGCGGCGTGCAGGCCGTGCGTGACCGCGGTGCGCATCAGCTCGTGCCAGGCGGGGTGGAACTCCACCTCGTCGATCCGATGGCCGTAGCGGTCGTGGGTGCGGAGGACCGGCGGATGCTCGTTGGCCAGCCGCCCGTACTCGATGGCCTGCTCGCTGCCGCCCAGCCGGCCGAGCTGGTGCAGCTCGGCGGCGGCCCAGCCGGCGCCCTCCCGCTCGAGCCCGTCGAGCAGTGCCGGGTCGTCCGCCGCGTCGTAGCCAGCGAGCGGGGGAACCTGGTTGAAGACCTCGTGTGTCGTCACGGCGATACTCCCAGCGCGCGGTGGATGAAGGCGATCAGGGCGGGGATGGTCTCCGGGCCGGCGACCCCGGCGGCCAGCGGACCGACCATGGCCTCGGCCAGGGCGCCGACCAGCGCGGTCGCGGTCAGCTCCGGATCTTGCGGGGGTAGTTCACCGCTCGCCACACCAGCCGCGACGTACCCGGCGATCAGTTCGGCGTACGCGCGGCGGAAGACGAGCCGCTCGGCGTCGACCGCCGGGTCGACCGGCTCGGCGAGCAGGGCATACGCCAACCGTGGGGACTGCAGCGCGCGGCCGGAGAACGTCTCGACGACGGCGGCCATCTGCTCGGCGGCGGAGGTCTCCAGCGCTGCGGCGCGCGCGACCGCGTCCACCTCGCGCTGGGAGGCGGTGCGGAACACCTCGGCGAACAGGTCGGCCTTGGTCGGGAAGTGGCGGTAGACGCTGCCGGTCGCCACGCCGGCCCGCTCGGCGACGGCGGCGACCGAGCAGCCGGCGTACCCGTGCTCGGCCATGATTCCCAGCGCCGCGGCGATGATCCGTTCCCGGGAGGCGCTCAGCCGAGCCTTCACCCGCTCGGTGCTTCGGTACGCCACGCAAGGATTGAACCACCATTCAATCCTTGCGACAAGGCTGATCGAGTTCGGTCAGGGCGCCGGGATCCTCGCCGAGATGGGTCGCGCCGCCTCCGGCTGAGCGACCGACACCCGCACCCCGGTCGGCAACTCGGCGCGGGGTCTGCATGGTGGGAACCCAGCCCGGGTCAGCCACGTCGTAGGGGGCATGACGGGTAGCAGCGCCCACGTACCCCAGCCAACGGCCGCCACCGGCGTCCCCCGAGTCGTGACTCCAGCTCGCGTCATGGGACTGGCCCTGGTCGCCGGCCTGGCGCTGGTCACCGGCTGTACGGCGGAGCCGGTCCCCGTGCCGCCACGCGACCGGGGAGTGCCGGCCGGCGGGTTCCGGCTCGTCGCGTTCGACTCCTGCCCGGAGGCGCTGCGGCAGTTGAAGACGGCTGCCAAGGCCTACGTCGGGCCCTGGGGGTTCGGGCCGATCGGGGACATGCGTACCTTCGGCCGCGCCGAACAGGCTGAGGCGCCCGCCGCAGCGGGGCGGGCGGATGCGGCGTCCAAAGCTGCCGCCCCCGGCTACTCGGGCACCAACACGCACGAGGCCGGGGCCGATGAACCGGACCTGGTCAAGACCGACGGCAAGCGGATTGTCACCGTGAGCCACGGCAAGCTGTACGTGGTCGACCCGGCCACCCGCCGGCTGACCGGAGAGCTGGAACTGGCACCGGGTGCCGATGGGATCGGCGGGGCCGAGGACGGCCTGCTGCTGCACGGTGACCGGGCGCTGGTGCTGCGCCGCGACGGGTGGGCCGCGGTGGCGAAACCGGCCGTCCCCGGGGGAGGCGCGCGCACCGTCCCGGGAGACGCCCCGATGCCGGACGGCATCGTCGGCCCCCAGCTGATCATGGTCGACCTGTCCGGCGAACCGAAGATCATCGGCGAATACCGGATCGACGGCAACCTGGTGGACGCCCGCCAGATGGGCACGAAGGTCCGGGTCGTGGTCCGCTCCGCGCCCCGGCTGAACTTCCCGTACCGGGAACGGGCCACCGATGAGCAGCGCACCACCGCCAACCGCGAGATCATCGACAACGCCACCGCCGACGACTGGCTGCCCCGGTACGAGGTCACCTCCGGCGGGCGAACCAGCGCGGGACGGGTCGGCTGCGAACGGGTGAGCCGGCCGGCCGCCTACTCCGGCACATCGCTGGTGACCGTGCTCAGCTTCGACCTCGGTGCGGCTACGCTCGGCGCTGGCGACCCGGTCACCGTGATCGCCGACGGCGACACCGTCTACAGCAACGGACCCCGGCTGTACGTAGCCAACGACCAGCGCTGGCGGGTGCTGCCGATGGCGACCGCGCGGAACATCGCACCCGATCCCAGGGACGAGACCACCGAGATCTATCAGTTCGACATCTCAGGCGCGGGTGCCCCGCGGTACGCCGCCGCCGCGTCCGTACCGGGCTGGCTCATCAACCAGTACGCCATGTCCGAGTGGGACGGGCACCTGAGAGTGGCCACCACCAGTGGCCGTACCTGGGGCGACAAGCCGAACTCGACGTCCACCGTCTACGTCCTGCGCGCCGACGGCACGGCGCTGACCCAGGTCGGCAAGGTCACCGGACTGGGCAAGGGGGAACGGATATACGCGGTACGGTTCGTCGGCGGCACCGGGTACGTCGTCACCTTCCGGCAGACCGACCCGCTCTACACCGTCGATCTGCGTGATCCGGGGGCGCCGAAGGTGAGCGGCGAACTGAAGATCAACGGGTACTCGGCGTACCTGCACCCGGCCGGCGATGGACGGCTGCTCGGTGTCGGGCAGGAGGCGTCCGACCGGGGCCGTGTCCAGGGCACCCAGCTCTCGCTCTTCGACGTCTCCGATCCGGCCAAGCCGACCCGGATCGCCCAGTATCACGTCGAGCAGGGGCACTCCGAGGCGGAGTTCGACCCGCACGCGTTCCTCTACTGGCCAGCCGAACGCCTGGTCGTGGTCCCACTGACCGTCTACGGCACAGGCCTGCCGAGCAACGTGGCGCTGGCGCTGCGAGTCGGCGACGGCGGGTTCACCGAGGTCGGCACGGTCGACCACACGCTGGGCACGCGCCGTTCCGAGGAGCTGGCGCCGATCCGTCGCTCACTGGTCGTCGACGGAGTCCTCTGGACCGTTTCCGACGCCGGCCTCAAGGCGACCAGCCTCTCCACCATGAAGACCCTCGGCTGGCTGCGTACGGCGTGACCCGATAGTGGCGTCCGAAGTGGCCCGCCGGTGGACGGCGCCGCGATGCATCGTGGCCAGCCACAATCACGGCCTCGTGGTCGCCACGATGCTCGGCGCCGTCGCCTCGCGGTGGGACTGGTCCGGCCCGGGCGGGGTCACGATGACGCCGTGGAAGATGTCCTGCCGTGGACGTCCGCTGATCGTCGAGCGACTCCCGCCCGCTGGGACGTGTCGCCGCCCCTGATGACTGCTATTTCTTCTTGTGTTTGGGCGGCAGCGTCGCGACGTAATCTTGCGCCTTGTTGACCCACAGGGTCGATTGTTCGGCGGTGAACGACGAGGGCAGCGACAGGTATCCACCCATCGGCCGCTCGGCCGGGCCGAACGGTCCCGCTCCCTCGATCATCGCCAGCTCGGCCAGGTCGTCGGCGGCGAGCTTCACGCCGATCGACGAGCCGAACAGGCCGGCGAACATGTTGCCGTTGACGAAGGCACCGAGGTTGCCGAACATCGGCTTGACCTCGACTCCCGGTGCCTCCGGCACGAGGGAGCGGAAGAACTGCTTGTCAGCGTCGGTGGGCTTGGGCATCTGCATGGTCGGATCCTGTCACGCAGCGACCGGGCGACGGCCGGCGAAAGCGGCCAGCCGCTCCATCGGGTCGGCATCGGTGGACGGGGTGATCTCGTCGGCGAACGAGGAACCGCGGGCCCCGGGGACGAGCTGCTCGGCGAGCTTGTGGACGTAGGACACGACCTCGTCACTGACGACCAGGGGGGTGCCGCTGCCCTGGGCCATGTCCCACGCGTGCAGCAGGAACTCCACCGGCATGATGCTCGCCGCGAACCTGGCCGGCATCTCGCCGCCGCCGGGAGCGGGGACGGTGCCGTCGAGGCCGCGTGCCCGCCACCCCTCGATGGCCTGCGCCGCCATGGTGGCCACCCGGTTCTCCAGCGAACCCGTCTCGGGGTTCACGACCTCGACGCCGGCCATCGAGCCGAAGGCGACCATGGAGCCGAACAGGTGCTCGGCGAGGTCGTGGCAGGTGAAGTCCGCGCACGGGGTCTGCTTCGGCCGGTCCTCAGGGGTCAGCTGGCGCAGGACCGTCTGGAGCACGGCCAGCGTGGCGTCGGCGGCGGACAGTTCGTCGAGCCGCTCGGGAGCGGCGGACCATTCGTCCGGGCCGGCGTCCCCGGCGACGGCAGCCTTCTCGAGACGGCCGAGGTAGTGGTTCCAGCCCTCGGCGTGCATCGCCGCCTGCTCATCGGTCAGCCCCTCATGGGTGAGGGTGACCTTGGTGCCGCCGGCGACCGGCTCGACCGTGATCGTGACGGTCGAGGTGTCGGGGGCGAGGCCCGGGTTGCCTTCCCAACCCCAACCGAACACGACCCGCTTGCCGGGCTCCACCTCCCGGAAGGTGCCCGCCGCCACATGGCCGGGGGTGATGGTCCAGCGGTAGTCACCACCCACGCGGAGGTCGACGCGGGCGGACACCGTCTGCCAGCGGCGCAGCCGCTCCGGCTCGGTGATGAGGGCGAATGCCTCGTCGATGTCGACGGGAAGAATGACGGTCTTGGTGAACATCAGTGGTCTCTCTCGATCCGTTGAGCCTTCAGGGCGTGTGCGTCGGCGACCAACAGGTCGAGCTCGGCGGTCCAGAACCGGTCGATCTCGGCCTGCAGCCGACGGAGTCCCTCGGGAACGACCCGATAGATGCGCTCCCGGCCGACCTTCTCGGCCTCCACCAGGCCGACTTGCGCCAGCAACAACAGATGCTGGGAAATCGCCGACCGGGTGACCGTGAACTCCGCCGCGATGCTGCTCACCGTGCGGGGCTGTGACGCGAGCAGCTGCAAGATCCGTCGCCGGGTGGGCTCAGCGGCGGCAGACAACGCGTCGATCACCAGAAACACGTTAGCCACGGCTAACGCATTTGTCAAAGGCGCGCCGCTGCGACGGCCGCCCACCCGGCGCGGCGGCTGTGTCGGGTGGCGGGCTGACACCGGCCGTCACCTCGATAGCGAGACACGCGATCCTCCGACCCGCACAGCTACGGGTGCGGACGTAGCGGCTTCCTCAGGAGCGTTCGTAGCCGACGGTGCCGTTGGCGATCGTGTGGGTGACGCGAGCGTTGGGGGGTAGCCCGCGCCGGCGGGGAACAGGTTGCGTCTCCGTCCGGGCTGGCGGTGTAGGAATGAGTTCAGCGGCCACCTGACGGGCCTGCCGCCCGGCCGGGGTTCAGGCTGACCGGGCAGTGTCGGTGATGTGCGCGAGCACGGCCGAGTAGTCCCGGTCGCCGAGGCCGGCTTCCTGTGCTGCCACGACCCATTGCCGGGCGGCCGCCGCGACCGGCAGTTCGACAGCTGCCGACTCGGCGGCCGACACGACCAGATCGACGTCCTTCCGGGCCAGTGACAGCGCGAACCGCAGCGGGAATTGACCGGACTCGACCGCTGGCCGCCGTCGATCCGCTTGCGCGCCGACGGGCGTCGCGGACAAGACCTCGAACGCGACGTCGCGCGGCAGACCAAGCCCGTCCGCGAGAGCGAGCGCCTCACCGAGGACCGCGAGCACCCCGAAGAGGGTCGAATTGGCGACCAGTTTGGCGGCCGCGCCGGCACCGAGCGGTCCGACATGCATCGGCGAGCCAAGCGCGCCCAGCACCGGCATCCACCGTTGGACAAGCGGCTGCGGCCCTCCGACGAATATCCGCAGCGAGCCCGACTCGGCCTCCGAGACGCTGCCCAGCACCGGCGCGTCGAGCAGGCCAACGCTACCCGGCAGCATCGCTGCCAACCGTCGCACGGCGGCCGGTCCGACCGTCGACATCTCAACGAGCGTCGTCGACGCGGCGGCACCCGCGAGGATGCCCCGCGGGCCCTCGGTCACCTCTCGGAGCGCGGCCGGATCGGACAGCATGGTGATGACCAGGTCGGTGCGGTGGGCAGCCTCCGCCGGACTGTCGGCAGCGACGGCGCCACGTGCCACAAGATCGCTGGCCCGCTGCGGCGTGCGGTTCCAGACAACGAGGTCATGGCCGGCATCGAGCAGCCGGCCCGCCATCCGGCTACCCATCCCACCCAGACCGATCACAGCGACCGTGGCCATGGCCCCATCCTGCCAATTTCCCCAGGGCGATGCGGTACGCAGCGCCGACCTCACACCTGCGTGATGATGTTCTTGCCGTACGAGGTCAGGGTCTTCTCCTTGTCGTCGTGCATGAGATAGAGGGCGAAGTTGTCCACCCCGATCTCCTTGAGCTCCTGCAGCCGGTCGACATGGGCCGACTCGGGTCCGAGCAGACAGAACCGGTCGACGATCCCGTCGGGGACGAAGTCCGTGGACCGGTTGCCGGCGCGGCCATGGTGTGCGTAGTCGTAGCCCTCGCGGCCCGTGATGTAGTCGGTGAGCGCCTTGGGCACGACCCCGGAGTCGCCGTAGCGGGCGACCAGGTCGGCCACGTGGTTGCCGACCATGCCGCCGAACCAGCGCAGCTGATCCCGTTGGTGCGCGAGGTTGGTGCCCACGTAGGCCGGCGCGGCCACGCACATCGTGATCGAGTCGGGATCTCGACCTGCTGCGGTGGCCGCATCGCGTACCGAGCCGATCGTCCAGCGGGCGATGTCGGGATCGGCCGTCTGCAGGATGAAGCCGTCGGCCTGCTCGCCGACCAGCCGCAGCGCTTTCGGGCCGTAAGCGGCCATCCAGATCTCCAGCCTGCCGTCACGCACCCACGGGATGCGCACCGGCGTGCCGTGGTGTTCGACCTCGTTGCCTTCGGCCAGCTCTTTGATCACGTGCATCGCTTCTTTCAGCGTGGCCAGGCTCGCCGGCGGCTGGCCGATGACCCGCCGGGCAGAGTCGCCGCGGCCGATCCCGCACACCGTGCGGTTGCCGAACATGTCGTTGAGCGTGGCGAAGAGCGACGCGGTGACCGACCAGTCGCGGGTGCTCGGGTTGGTCACCATCGGCCCGACGATCAGGTGCTTGGTCGCGGCGAGGACCTGCGAGTAGATGACGAACGGCTCCTGCCACAGCACGCAGGAGTCGAACGTCCACCCGTAGCGAAACCCGTTGTCCTCGGCGGCGGTGAGGCTGGCCACGACGTCGCGAGCTGGCGGGTCGGTCTGAAGTACGACACCGAAGTCCACCGCTTCTCCTTTTCAGACCAGGTACTGACTGAGATCGCGCTTCAGGAACCTGCCGTGTCCGGCCGCGCCGTGGAAGGCGTTGTCGTCGACCACGACCCGACCACGGGACAGCACGGTGGAGACCTTTCCGGTCAGCTCCATGCCCTCGTACGCGGAATAGTCCACGTTCATGTGGTGCGTGCTGGCCGAGATGGTCTGCTGGGCCGTGGGGTCGTACACCGTGATGTCCGCGTCGGCGCCCGGCGCGATGACGCCCTTACGCGGGTAGAGGCCGAACATCCGGGCGGGCGTGGTCGAGCTGATCTCCACCCAGCGCGGCAGGGTGATCTCGCCTTTCACGACGCCCTGATAGAGCAGGTCCATCCGGTGCTCGACGCCGGGCATCCCGTTCGGGATCTTGGAGAAGTCTCCCCGGCCCAGCTCCTTCTGGTCCTTGAAGCAGAAGGGGCAGTGGTCGGTGGACACCAGCGACAGGTCGTTGGTGCGCAGGCCCCGCCACAGTTCCGCCTGGTGCTCCCTGGGGCGCAGCGGGGGAGAGGCGACGTACTTCGCGCCCTCGAAGTCGGGCTTGGCCAGATCCTCCAGCGACAGGAACAGGTACTGCGGGCAGGTCTCGGCGAACACGTTCTGCCCGGTGTCGCGGGCCTGGGTGACCGCGTCCAGGGCGTGCGCGGCGGACAGGTGCACGATGTACAGCGGCGCGCCGGTGACCTTGGCCAGCGCGATCGCCCGCGAGGTGGCCTCGCCCTCCAGCTCGGGCGGCCGGGTCAGGCCGTGCTGCACCGGGTCCGTCTGACCGTTGGCCAGCGCCTGGAGGATGAGCTGGTCGATGGCGATGCCGTTCTCCGCGTGCATCATGATCATCGACCCGGTGTCCCGGGCCTTCTGCATCGCCCGCAGGATCTCCCCGTCGGTGGCGTAGAAGACCCCCGGATAGGCCATGAACATCTTGAACGTGTTGACGCCCGCGTCGATGCAGGTCTCCATCTCCTTCAGAGACGTGTCGTTGACGTCCGAGACGATCATGTGGAACCCGTAGTCGATCGCGCAGTTGCCGTCGGCCTTGCTGTGCCACTTGTCCAGCGCGGACAGCACGGACGTGCCCTTGCCTTGTACGGCGAAGTCGACGATGGTCGTCGTGCCGCCCCACGCTGCGGCGATCGTCCCGGTCTCGAAATTGTCCGCCGAGAACGTGCCGCCGAACGGCATCTCCATGTGGGTGTGGCCGTCGATGCCGCCGGGCACCACGTACTTCCCGGCGGCGTCGATCACGCGCTCGGCACCAGACGCCCACTGCTCGGCCAGACCCGAGTCGGGCGCGGCGAGCGCCGCTATCCGCTCGCCCTCGACCAGCACGTCCGCCGGGTACGCCCCGGTGGCGTTGACGACTGTTCCGTTGCGGATGACGATGCTCACGGCTTCACCAGCGATTCGTACGTGTCGGGACGGCGGTCGCGGTAGAAGGCCCACAGGTCGCGGACCTCGGCCAGCTTGTCCATGTCGAGGTCGCGGACGACGACCTCGTCCTCGGTGTCCGAGGCGGCGTCGCCGACCAACTGGCCCCGCGGGTCGACGAAGTAGGACTGGCCGTAGAAGTCGTTGTCGCCCAGCGGCTCCACCCCGACCCGGTTGATGGCGCCGACGTAGTACTCGTTCGCCACCGCCGCCGCCGGCTGCTCCAGCCGCCACAGGTACTCCGACAGGCCGCGGCTGGTCGCCGACGGGTTGAAAACGATCTTCGCGCCGGCCAGGCCGAGCGCCCGCCAGCCCTCGGGAAAGTGCCGCTCGTAGCAGATGTAGACGCCGATGCGCCCCACGGCGGTGTCGAACACCGGATAGCCGAGGTTTCCCGGCCGGAAGTAGAACTTCTCCCAGAACCCCTTCACCTGCGGAATGTGGTTCTTCCGGTGCTTGCCCAGGTAGGTGCCGTCGGCGTCGATCACCGCGGCGGTGTTGTAGTAGACACCGGGCTGCTCCTGCTCGTACATCGGCACGATCAGCACCACGCCGTGCTGCTCGGCGACCTCGCGCATCAGCGCGGTCGTCGGCCCGTCCGGGATGGCCTCCGTGTACGAGTAGTAGTCCGCGTCCTGGATCTGGCAGAAGTACGGGCCGTAGAACAACTCCTGCAGGCAGACCACCTGTGCGCCCTGCGAGGCGGCGCTGCGGATGGCCTCGACCGCGTTGGCGATCATCGACTCCTTGTCGCCGGTCCACTTCTGCTGCACCAGCCCGGCTCGGATGATGTTGCTCATTTCTCCCCCTTCGCGTGCGCGGTGCGCGGCATCGACAGCGCGAGGTAGACGAGGAACCCGCCGATCAGACCGACCACCCAGCTGTAGTCGTAGAGCGGCTTGAGGAACGGGATGAGCCCGTCGGACGGGAACGGCCCCTTGCCGGGTGCGGAGTAGGCGCCACCCACCGCGAGCACCGCGCCGACGACGGTGGCGACGATGGCGGCCCAGTTCCACCCGCCGGAGAACCAGTACCTGCCCTCGGGGCGGTAGAGGGCCGGCAGTTGGAGGCTGGTGCGGTGGCGGATCCAGTACCCGGCGATGAGTACGCCGGCGACCGCGCCGAGCAGGCCGCCGTAGAACCCGAGCCAGACGAAGATGTAGATGTTGGGGTCCTGCACCAGGCGCCACGGCTGGATCAGGATGCCGAGCACGCCGGTGATCAGGCCCCCGGTCCGGAAACTCACCAGTCGGGGCGCGGCGTTGGAGAAGTCGTACGCCGGGCTGACCGTGTTCGCCGCGACGTTCACCGACAGCGTGGCGACCACGACGGTGAACAGGCCGAGCGCTACGACCACCGGGTTCTCGAACTTGGCCGCGAGCTGGATGGGGTCCCAGATCGCGTCACCGTAGATGACGGCCGTGCCCGAGGTGATCATGATCGACAGGATGGCGAAGAACGACATCGTGGTCGGCAGGCCGAGGATCTGGCCGTACGCCTGCTGCCGCTGACTGCCGCCGAACCGGGTGAAGTCGGGGATGTTCAGCGACAGCGTCGCCCAGAAGGCGATCATCCCCATCAGTGACGGCGCGAACAGCTTCCAGAAGTCGGCACCCCAGCCCAGCTTCGACGGCTCGGACAGGATCGGGCCGAGCCCGCCCGCCTCGACCATCACCCAGATCAGCAGGGCGACGGCGACCACGATGACGAACGGTGCGGCCCAGTTCTCGAAGCGCCGCAGGGTGTCCATGCCCCGCCAGATGATCGCCATCTCGATCGCCCAGAACAGGAAGAACGAGGCCCACAGCGTCCACGGGTAGTCCATCACCGTCGCCGCGTCGACCCACCAGGAGCCCAGCAGCTTGCCGGCGATCGCATAGATCGCCTCGCCGCCGATCCAGGTCTGGATGCCGAACCAGCCGCACGCGATGAAGGCGCGGAGCAGGGCCGGGAAGTTCGCGCCGCGGACTCCGTAGAACGCGCGGGCGAAGACCGGGAAGGGGATCCCGTACTTCGTGCCCGCGTGGCTGTTCAACAGCATCGGGATCAGGACGAGCAGATTGCCCAGCGTGATCGTGAGAAATGCCTGCACCCAGTTCATGCCGAGCTGGATGAGCCCGGCGGCGAGCAGATAGGTGGGGACGTTGTGCGCCATGCCGATCCACAGCGCCGCGAAGTTGTACGTGTTCCAGGTGCGCTTCTCGATGGGAACCGGGGCGAGTTCCTCGTTGAAGTACCGGCTGTCGGCGATCGTCGAGAAGTCACGCAACTCGACTCGGCCATCCGGATGGGTGATCTGTGTGCCCGGCTCGGCCGCGGTGGTCTCGGCGGGGGGCAGGGGTTCAACGGCCATCGGTCACCTCCCTGTCACGCTGCCGCAACAGCGGCCGTCCAACCGGCGCGTGCTGCGGGTGGGGGCGGATCAGCACGATCTTTATCTCGGAATGGTGGGTGTCCCGGACCCGCCACGGGCAGCGGCAAAGTGTCCACGCTTGCCATGATCGGGGCACACTCTGTCCACGGGCATGCCCGCGCGGAGCTGTCAATCGCCGCGGTGGATGGAATCGGGCCGCCTGCCGGACCCTTGACCCGTCACGCGTCGTCGAGTTCGTGCACCAGCAGCGCCACGTACAACGACAACATCGACTCCGGGTCCTCCAGCGACACCCCGAGCACCTGCGCGATCCGCGACAGCTGCTGGTAGTAGGCCGTACGTGACAGGTGCGCCACGGCGGCCGCCGCCGACTTGTTCCCGCCCTGCTCGCAGAAGCAGCGCAGCAGCTCCACCAGCCGGGTGCCCTGGCTGTCATCGCGCGCCAACAGGGGTCCGAGCTCCCGGTGAGCGAAGGCCAGGACGCGCTCGTCCTCGCGCAGCAGGTGCAGCAGGCCGCGCAGTCGCACGTCATCCAAGCGGTGGTAGAGCTGGGTGCCGGGGGAGCGCAGCGCAGCACCGGCGACGTGAGCAGCCTCCCCCAGACTGCGCCGCACGTCCGACACCTGCGACACCGTCGTCCCGACGGCCACCACCACAGCACTGGCGGCCGAGCGGTGCACCTCTCGGGCCAGGCGCCGCAGGACCGCGTCGACCGCCGCCTGCGCGGGCAACGACAACAACGCGCGCACGCTCGTCTCGTCCACGACGCCCACCAACGCCGGCACGCTCACCCGCCGCGCGGCCAACGCGGTGGCCTCCGCGAGGTCCCGCAACACCTCCTGCGTGGCCAGTGCGGGGGCGCGCGGCGTGATGCTCCCCGGTCGGATCGCCACCCCGACCAGTTTCCGCCGCTCCAGCGCAACGCCCAACGCGGCCGCCCGGGTGGTCAGATCAGGAGGAGGCAGGGCCTGGCCGAGCAGTTGCGCGAGCAACATCCGGTGCGTCTGCCGCTCCAGGCTCTCCCGATCCCGCGCCACGAGCCGGTGCACCGCCAGTGCCGACGCGGCCCGCTCCGCGACCACCACGTGCCGGTGCGGAGGAGGGGCCGGCGAGAGCAGAACCAGCCGTCCCCAGTCGGCGCCCTGCGCGCCGACCGCGGTGATCAGCCAGCCGGCTTCCTCGTCGTAGGCGGTCCGTTGGGACACCGCCACGGACCGGGATCGCTGCCCCCAGTCGGTCAGCAGCTCGATCGGGTCCTGCCCGGCCGCGTCGTACGCGAGCACGTCGTGCCCCAGCGTCTCCAGGACGACCGGCAGCCCGGAGATCCTCGCGACCTCGCGTAACACCTCGGCCGGCTCCGCCCCGGCGACCGTGAGCGCGGTGAACGTCTCGTGCACCTGTTCAGCCGCCCGTAGCTCGGCGAGCTGCGCGTCCACGATCAACGCCACGACCGCCTCCGTGACGGACACGAACTGGGTCTCCCGTGCCAGCGTGATCAATGGAAGCCGGTGTCGTTCCGCAGCCGCCACCAGCGCGTCCGGCACGTGGTCGCTCCAGCGCCGGACCAGCTCCACCACGAGCCCCGCCGCGCCGACCGCGGCCAGGTCGTCCACGTACGTCGTCAGCGCCGTTTCCTCGTCCGGTAGCGCGATGCCGGTGGTCAGCACGAGCTCGCCGCCGCGCAGCAGATGAGCGATGTCGGCGACCTCCGCCGCATGGACCCAGCGGACGGGCCCCTGCAAGCCGGCGGACCCGGCGACGACGCGGGGCGTGGCGCGCCGGATCACGGGCAGCGCTATGGCTTCGGCGACTGAGGGGTACATGCGGCCTCCCGTGCGGGGATGCACACAACGTAGTGCCATCGATGCCGACCCGTACAGGTTGTCGGTGGCGGCGAGCACCGAAGTATCGCGACACTCGGCTCAGTCACGAGATACGGAGGACGCGATGGCGCATCGGGAGTTGCTGCATCGACACCGGTCCGTGCTGCCGAAGTGGCTGGCCCTCTACTACGAGGAGCCGATCGAGATCGCCAGCGCGCACGGTCGCCGGGTGACCGATCGCGAGGGCCGCACGTACCTCGATTTCTTCGGCGGCATTCTCACCAACTCGGTCGGCTACGACGTGGCCGAGATCAGCGACGCGGTCCGCTCGCAGATCGACACCGGCGTGCTGCACTCCTCGACGCTGTACCTGATCGAGTCGCAGGTCGAGCTCGCCGAGAAGATCGCGCACCGGTCCGGGATCCCGGACGCGAAGGTGTTCTTCACGAACTCGGGTACGGAGGCCAACGAGACCGCGTTGATGCTCGCCACGCAGTACCGGCGCAGCGGGCAGGTGCTCGCGTTGCGCAACTCGTACCACGGGCGCGCGTTCGCCACCGTCGCGATCACCGGCATCCGCGGCTGGTCGGCCAGTGAACTCAGCCCGATCAGGGTGAGCTGGGTGCACGGTGGCTACCGGTACCGCAGCCCCTTCAAGGACCTGTCGGACGCCGATTACGTCAAGGCGTGCGTCGCCGACCTGCGCGAGGTGATCGAGACCGCGACCGCCGGCGACGTGGCGTGCATGATCGTCGAGCCGATCCAGGGCGTGGGCGGGTTCGCCTCCCCGCCCGACGGCCTGTTCCGCGAGTTCAAGAAGGTGCTCGACGAGTACGGCATCCTGCTCGTCTCCGACGAGGTCCAGACCGGTTGGGGCCGCACCGGCGAGCACTTCTGGGGCATCCAGGCGCACGACGTCGTGCCGGACGCGATGACCTTCGCCAAAGGACTCGGCAATGGTCTGGCGATCGGCGGTGTCGTCGCGCGCGCGGAACTCATGGACTGCCTGCAGGCCAACTCGATCTCCACCTTCGGTGGCAACCCGATCTCCACCGCGGGGGCCCTCGCCACCCTCAACTACCTCCTCGACCACGACCTGCAGGCGAACGCCGCAAAGCTGGGAAACCGCCTGATCCATGGCCTTCGCTCGGTCGCCGCGACGCATCCGGTGGTCGGCGACGTACGCGGCAAGGGTCTGATGCTCGCCCTCGAGCTCGTCGGCCCGGCCGGCGAACCCAACCCCGGGGCCGCAACCGCCCTGTTGGAGGAAGCGCGCAGTCGCGGACTGCTGGTCGGCAAGGGCGGCCTGCACGGCAACGTGATCCGGCTGGCGCCGCCGATGACGCTCACCGAGGACGAGGCCGACGAGGCGCTGGGCATCCTCGCCGAGGCAATTGAGGCGGTGTCGGCATGAGGATCACGCACTGGATCGGCGGCAAGGCATGGACCGGCATCGCCCAGCGCACGGGTGACGTGTACGACCCCGCGACGGGTCAGGTCGGCGGGCAGGTCGACTTCGCCAGCGCCTCGGACGTCGACGAGGCGGTCACCGCCGCCCGCGAAGCCTTCTCCCGGTGGCGCAACGCCTCCCTCGCCCAACGCGCGAACGTGATGTTCGCGTTCCGCGAACTGCTCAACGCCCGGAAGTCCGACCTCGCCGAGATCGTCACCGCCGAGCACGGCAAGGTGCTCTCCGACGCGGCGGGCGAGATACAGCGTGCGCTGGAGGCGGTGGAGTTCGCCTGCGGCATCCCGCAGTTGCTCAAGGGCGGGTTCAGCGAGAACGCCTCGACCAAGGTGGACGTGTACTCGATCCAGCAGCCGCTCGGCGTGGTCGGGGTGATCTCCCCGTTCAACTTCCCGGCGATGGTGCCGCTGTGGTTCGTGCCCAACGCCATCGCCTGCGGCAACACCGTGGTGCTGAAGCCGAGCGAGAAGGACCCCTCCGCGGCGAATTTCCTGGCGGAGCTCTTCGCCGAGGCCGGGCTACCGGATGGCGTGTTCAACGTCGTGCACGGCGACAAGGAGGCGGTCGACCGGATCCTCGAGCATCCGGAGGTCAAGGCGGTCTCGTTCGTCGGGTCGACGCCGATCGCCCGGTACGTCTACCAGACCGGAACGCGTAACGGCAAGCGGGTGCAGGCGCTCGGCGGCGCGAAGAACCACATGGTCGTGCTGCCCGACGCCGACCTCGACCTCGCCGCGGACGCCGCCGTCTCGGCCGGTTTCGGCTCGGCCGGTGAGCGCTGCATGGCGATCTCCGTCGTCGTGGCGGTGGATCCGGTCGGCGATGAGCTGGTCGGCAAGATCAGCGAGCGGATCGCCGGACTGCATGTCGGCGACGGTCGCCGCCCGGGCTGCGAGATGGGACCGTTGGTCACCGGGGCGCACCGCGACAGGGTGCGGTCATATCTGGACGCCGGCCGGTCCGCGGGCGCGAAGCTGGTGGTCGACGGACGCGGTCATTCGATCGACGGTGACGACGCCGGCTTCTGGCTGGGACCGACCCTCTTCGACCACGTCGACGTGGACATGTCCATCTACACGGACGAGATCTTCGGTCCGGTGCTCTCGGTGGTACGGGTCCCCAGCTACGACGAAGCGGTCGAAGTGGTGAACGCCAACCCGTACGGGAACGGCACCGCCATCTTCACCAACGACGGCGGCGCCGCGCGGCGGTACCAGAATGAAATCGAGGTCGGCATGGTCGGCGTCAACGTGGCGATCCCGGTTCCGGTCTCGTACTACTCGTTCGGGGGTTGGAAGGACTCACTGTTCGGTGACTCGCACGCGTACGGGCCGCACGGCGTGCACTTCTTCACCAGGGCCAAGGTGGTCACCAGCAGGTGGCTCGATCCGTCCCACGGCGGCGTGAACCTCGGCTTCCCACAGAACACCTGAGCAACCGAGGAGGCCAGGACCGCCGCGAACTCCTCGGGTGGGCGACCGACCCCGGCTCCGGTGCCGGTCCCACCGCCCGGTCGCCGGTAGCAAGACCAATGCAGCGACCCGGGCACCATGGGCGCGTACGGCGGTGTTGTATCCGTGGCGATGTGTCGCTTGCGTCCCTTGCTCTTCTTGCCGCGTCGATGCCCTGGCTGGACTCTGCCACGTTGCTGGAGGTCTTCACGCTCGGCGGGTCCACCACCATCGCCGACGGGCTGCGGGTACGGCCGCGGGCGAGGCGAACCTGCTCCCGCAACAGATCGTGGATGCGCTGCGTGGTCCCGTCGGCCTCGGGTGGCGGGGGAGTAGCGCGCCGCACAGCAGCAGAATCGCCCCACCGCAGGAAATTGGCCGGCAGGACGGAACCCGTGCCGCGGCAGACTGGCCGCCACGTCGGGGCTTACGGATGCTGGCCCGCCGACCGGTCGCCTCGTCAACGCCGGCCTCTCGGGCTCAACGGCCGCGGGCGCCCCGCCCGGCCGATGTCACTCATCGGCACCGCCTATCTCTCGACGATCCCCACAGGTCGCCCTCGCCGATGAGACACGGCCGCCGCTGTTGCGTTTCGAGCGCGATCACCGATTCATAGATGAAGCGCTGTCGCATCCTGAGGAGACGTCTCATGTCGATCGCCAGAAAACTCGCTGGCACCGCCCTGGCCACCGCGCTCGTCGTCGTCGCCGCGACACCCGCCCAGGCAGCCGTCACCGATCCGTTGTACGACAAGCAGTGGGGCCTGCGGCAGATCCACGCCGAACAGGCCTGGGCGACCAGCACGGGTGCCGGTGTGGTGATCGCGGTCGTGGACACCGGCGTCGACCTCAACCACCCGGATCTGGCGTCCAAGCTTGTGCCCGGCGCGACCTTCGTCGACTGTGGCTCAACCTCCTGCGGCAACGGCGACTGGCGGGGTCCGAACGGCAAGCCCGACGCCAGCGACGAGCACGGCACGCACGTCGCGGGCATCGCGGCCGCCGCCACCGGCAACGGGGTCGGCGTCGCAGGCGTCGCTCCCGACGCGCGGATCATGCCGATCAAGGTGCTGGAAGCGGGCAGCGGCAGCTTCGCCGACATCGCCGCGGGCATTCGCTACGCGGCCGACCACGGTGCCAAGGTGATCAACCTCAGCCTCGGTGCGCTGCCGGGATCCCAGGCGCTCACCCTCACCGGCCTGGAGTCGGCGGCGACCGAGGCGATCGCGTACGCGCAGGCGAAGGGCGTCGCGGTCATCGCCGCCGCCGGCAACGAGACGGCACCGCTCTGCGACACCCCGGCCTGGGAACCTGGAGCTCTCTGCGTCGCCGCCACCGACCGGAACGAGGCGAAGGCGTGGTACTCCAACCTCGGCGTGAAAGCCGACCTGAGGGCGGTTGCCGCTCCCGGTGGCGCCGGCCTTGTCAACTGCGACGACGACGTGTGGTCCAGCGTCCCGGTGGGCACCGGCTCGGCCGGCTGCGGGCAGGGCGACTACGACGCCTACGCCGGCACGTCGATGGCCACCCCCTACGTGTCGGGAGTCGCGGCCCTGCTCTTCGCCCAGCAGCGCAGCCTTGACAACGTCTACTCGGTCCTGATGTCGACGTCCCGCACCCCGGTCGTCGGCCTGCGCGGTGTCCACACGCCGGCTTACGGCTGGGGCATCGTCGACGCCCAGGCCGCCGTGGCGGCACCCCGCACCTGACGCCGACCGGGACGTCCCGGCCGCGGCTCACCCCGTAACAGCACCCCAACCATTGACGCCTGTTCCTTTAGAGGCCGGCGTTCGCGACGTCTATGGCGGGCGGGATTCCGACCCCGGGTTCTGCCCGCCATGGCGCGAACAGCGCACCGTGAGGCCCTGCCGGGAGTAGCCGTTTCTCAGCCGACACCGCGCCCCTTCACCGCAGCGGCCATCTCGAAGCCACGGAGGTGCCTCCGATCAGGTCGAGCTCGGCAGCGACGACCGCGGGCTCGACGCCGGCGGCGAGTCGGCGAGTTCCGCGATCACCTCGGCGTGACAGCGCTCCGGCGCACACCAGCAGCCGAGCCTGCGCCCGCGCAGTTCCGGGAGGAGGGCGAGGAGTTCGGGGCTGTCGAGCAGGTACGCGCGGTACTTCTCGACGACCTCGTCCCGGGTGCCGTCCCGGCCGGGGCGGTACGGGCTGGACAACGGGGAGCGGGGGAGCTGCCAGCCGCCGCGATACATGGCGCGCCCGACGTAGACCACGTCGGCGTACGCCGGGTCGTCGCGGTGGCCCTTCAGGTTGACGACTGTGGTTGCCTGCATGGCTCGGCTCCTCGGTTCTCCCCGGCAAACGGTAGTCCGGCGATCCACGCCCGGCCAGCTTGCCGGTAGGCCAGACTGCACGGGTGAGAGTCACCGCGCTCACCATCAGGTGGACGCCGTGGCGGTTCGTGACCGCCTTCGGTGTTGTCAGCCTGCTGTCGGACGTGGTGTACGAGGGCGCCCGGTCGGTCATCGGCCCCTATCTGGCCACCTTCGGCGCATCCGCGACCGTCGTCGGGCTGGTCACCGGCGCCGGCGAGGCGACCGCCCTGGCCGGGCGGCTGGCCACCGGACCCCTCGCGGACCGGACCCGCGCCTACTGGCCGCTCCTCCTGGTCGGCTACGCCGTGACCATGGTCGCCGTGCCCGCTCTCGGGCTGGCCACCGCACTGTGGCTGGCAGCGGCGCTGTTCGTCGCGGAGCGCGCCGGCAAGGCGATCCGCGGCCCGGCGAGGGACGTCATGCTCTCGCACGCCGCTGCGGCAGTCGGCCGCGGCAAGGGCTTCGCCGTCCATGAGGCGCTCGACCAGGCCGGCGGGGTGGCGGGGCCGCTGCTGGTCGCCGCCGTACTGGCCGTCACCGCCCACAACTACCGGCCCGCGTTCCTCGCCCTGGCCGTACCCGCCGTGGCGGCGATGCTCCTGCTGCTGTGGCTACGCGCCGGCGTGCCCGACCCGCGTCGCTTCGAACCGGGCCCTCGACCCGGCGCGCCCCCCGCCCCGCCGGGCGGCCGGTTACCCCGCGTGTTCTGGACCTATCTGGCGTTCACGGCGGTGACCACGGCCGGCTACGCCACCTTCGGGGTGCTCAGCTTCCACCTCGCCACCCGGCACGTCGTACCCGTGGCGGTGGTCCCGGTCGTGTACGCCGCCGCGATGGGCGTCGACGCGCTCGCCGCGCTGGCCTCCGGGTGGCTGTACGACCGGGCCGGCGTCCGGGTACTGGCCGCCGTACCCGTGCTGACCGCCCTGATCCCGCTGGCTGCCTTCACCACCACCCCGGCCACCGCGGTCGCCGGGGTCCTGGCCTGGGGTGCCGTGCTCGGCATCCAGGAATCCACCATGCGTGCGACCATCGCCGACATCGTCCCCGCCGCTCGGCGGGGCACCGCCTACGGCATCTTCGCCGCCGGGTTGGGCGGGGCGACCCTGGTCGGTGGGCTGCTCACCGGCGCCCTCTACGACTACTCGATCACGGCCGTGATCGTCACCGTCGCCGGCATCCAGGTCGTCGCCCTGGCCATGTTCCTCGTCACCGTTCGACCGGCCACGCAGGCCCGAGTTCTTCGCCGGTGACCTTTCGGTTGACTCGGCACCCCCGGACGCAGGTTGCCCACGTCAGGCCAGACCGTGCAGGCCGACGAGGCGGGGGACAGCGACCCGGCCCAGTTCGGTGCCGGTGCCGGGATCGTGCCAGCTCACGCCATCCTTCTGGCCCACGTAGAGGCGTCTGCCGTCGCGGCTCAGCACGAGGCCGGAAACGGGTTGGCGGACCCGCCAGTCAGCCGCGCGGCCGGGGCGCGTGAGATCCATCGTCCGTACCACCGTGCCGGCGCCGATGAAGAGGCGGTTGCTGTCGGCGGCGGCGTGTGCGGTCCCGACGCCCCTGGGCTGCGTGTCTGTCCGGCGTACGGTCAGCTCCCCGGTGTCGATCTCGGCGATGGTGCCCGACGTGACGTCGGCGACGAAGAGCCGACCGCCGTCGGGGCTGATCGTCATGGCGTGGCCGATCGCGGCCGCCTCACCGAACGGATGTGGCAGGTCGATGCAGTACGCCCATCGCTCGCTGAGGTGCAGCGTGTGGACGAACGCGTGCACGTTGCCCGGCCGCCCGCTGACGAGGTTGCGGGTGTGCTGGTGGTCGGGCTGGTGGGTGTAGAGCGTGTAGAGGGTGGTGCGATCCGGCGAGAGCACCGCCTGGCGTCCGTCGCCGCGCATCTCCTCCTCGGCGCCGGGCGGCACCGGCGTCTTGGTACGGGTGTAAAGCGGACCGGGTGTCCCGGTGGCGAAGTCGACGACGCGGACCCGGTAGCGGTCCGGCGCCGTCGCCGGGAGCCACTCGAGGACGAAGAGCCCGGCGAGATCCGCCGTGAACGTCTCCGGTACGAAGTTGCCCCGCAACTCCAGCCGGTGTTGGACGCCGGTGACGTCGGCGATCAGCACGGGGGTCACGTCCCGCCCCTCCGGGCGCCCCTTGGTGGCATTCACCTCGTTCGAGGTGAGCGCCACCGTACCGTTGGCTGAGACGGCCTGCGGCACCCACCGTCCGGGCAGCTTGACCCGCGTGGAGGTGCCGCCCGTGGCGGTGTCGATCCGCCACAGGGCGGTGTCGGCGCCGTCGGGTGCGGTCGCGTAGATCGCCCGCCCGTCGGCGGTGGCGAGAGAATGCGGGATCGTCTGCCGGTCCGCACCACGCAGTAGGCCAAGCCCGCCGTCGACCTCGACGAGCAGAGGGTCAGGGATCGTTACGGCACGGGCCTGACCCGGGTGCCGAGCTCGATCGCAGCCGACCAACGCCGCGGTGCCCGCACCGGCGAGCATGGTCAGAAGTGTGCGACGCGAGATCCTTGTCGTTGCCAGCATGCCCCGGTGACACCGTCACACCCGCCGAGGTTCCATCCCCATCCCTGGAACCCATCCGGTGCGGGCGGTGTCATGAGTGTGATCCAACTGGAGGTTTCCACTGGACGACGACGAGCTCGTCACCGGCGCTCGGGCAGGTGACCTGGGGGCGTACGACCTCCTGGTCGCCCGGCACACCGCGTCCGCCTACCGGACGGCGGTGCTGCTCGGCGCGGGTTCGGACGCGGAGGACGTCATCCAGGAGGCGTTCGTGAAGGCATACCGCAAGCTGTCCCGCTATCGGGGAGAGTCGTCCTTCCGCGCGTGGCTTCTCGCGATCGTCGCCAACGAGACCCGCAACATGCACCGCTCACGCAGCCGGCGGGACGGGCTCATCCTGCGGGCCGCGGCGGCGAACCCGGAGTCGCAGATCGCCGAGGACGGCGCGGTGGGCGGCGTCCTCGCCGCCGAGCGCCGGGCCACGCTGGTGCGGGCCCTGCGGCAGCTGCCGGTGAAGGACCGCGAGGTGATCGTGTGCCGGTTCCTCCTCGATCTCAGCGAGGAGGAGACCGTGACGATGCTGGGCTGGCCCAGAGGCACGGTGAAGTCGCGGACGTCCCGAGCGCTGGCGAAGCTCCGCGCCCTGCTCGACCGCGAGGAGGTGCGCCGTGGATGACCTCGAACGGGAGTTGCGTGACCTCACCGAGTGGCTGGACACACCCGCCGTGCCCGACGTGGCCGACCGCGTACGCGCCCGGCTGGCCGCGCCCGCGCGAAGGCGACGCCGGTGGCGCTACTACCTCGCCGTGGCGCTCGTCGCCCTGCTCGTCGCGGTGCTGCCGCCGGGGCGGGCCGCCCTCGCCGACGCCGTGGCGGGGCTGCTGCGCTTCTCCGGAATCATCATCGACACGTCATCGGCGCCGATCTCGCCCACCGGCAGTCCGTCGCCGCTGCCGTCGCAGCGGCCCGCCTCCCTCCACGAGGCGCAGAGGAAGCTCCGCTTCCCGATCCGCCTGCCGGCGAAGCTGGGTCCGCCCGAGCAGGTGCTGGTCGCCGACGTCGACGGCACCGGCTCCTACCGGGTGGTCACCCTGCTCTACCGCGGGGGTGCGTTGCGCGTCGATGCCTTCGACGGTCGCCTCGACCCGGTCTTCCAGAAGCAGGCCGCCGGGCCAGGAGTGGAATGGGTCCAGGTCGACGCAGGCTTCGCGGTCTGGATCGGCGGCCCACACGCGCTGGCCTACGTGGATCGTGCGGGCACGGTCCGTGTGGAGAGCGCGCGACTCGCCGCCTCGACCCTGATCTGGGAGGAGGCCGGCGTGAGCTACCGGCTCGAAGGCGACCTGACCAAGGGCGACGCGATCGAGATCGCCAACTCGCTGAATTGAGCGAGGGACGGCGGTCGCTTTCGTGGTGCCAGTCGAGCCGGCAGATCGGGTGGGAACCCCGAGGGCCCGAGCGGTGTCCTGAATGGTGCGAGGCACGAACGGGGTCAGCGGGTACGACGTTTGTCCGGAGGGCGCGAGATGGGTTCATGGGGCAGGGTGTTGCTGGGGTCGGCGGTCCTGCTGGCGGCCTGTACGACCACGGGGCGGTCAGCCACGCCGGTCGGCGCTCCGGCCACCACGGCCCCGGCGAATCCTCCGGCGAGCGCCGCGTCGGGCTGCGGCTCACGGGTCGAGACGGGTGTCCTGCCGGACTGGGCGGACGCCGGGTTCAGTGGGGAGGCCCGGATCCCACACGTCTTCGGCGCGAAGGGCGAGATCGTCGCGGTGCTGTTCGGTCACCCGCTGGCGCTGGGCCGGGACGAGGGGCCCGCCAACAAGATCCTCTGGGTCTCCGCGCCGGCGGCGATGTCGTCCGACACGGCGTCGCCCGCCACCCTGACGATCACCGCGACGCTGGACGGCACCGACACGCGGGTGACGCGGGAGGTCGCCGGCGGCCCCGGCCCGTCGATCATCGACATGCCGCGGGCCGGTTGCTGGCACCTCGAACTCCACTGGTCGGGACACGCCGACACCATGGACCTCGTCTACGCCGAAGGCTAGCGTGATGCCAGCACCGGTGTCGACGGCGTGGCGTGACGCGGAGAGCCTACGGCGGTGATCGATGATGCTGGCGATTCGTGGGCGTCGGACGCCCGGAGTTCGGCTACCCGAGATCGATCGGCCGGTCGACCAGGGCGGCCAGCCGCTTCGGCGCCAGGACGCAGTAGCTCTCCGTGAGCAGTTCGGCGACCTCGTCCCAGTCGACCCGGTCGTCGAGCACCATGCCGACGACGTCGGCGCCCCAGCCCGGCTTGAAGAACGGGTGGCCGCTGGCGATCAGCCCGGCGATCTCGTCGCCGGGCGACCGGAACGTCAGCACGCAGATCGGCTGGTCGGTCGCGGCAGCCCGGGCGTAGGCCGCCTGGTGGTCGGGGTCGACCGTGAGCACGTGGGCGAACGTGCGGTTGCGGATCCGCCAGCGCGTGCCCACCCACGCCGGCTCCTCGTAGGTCTCCGGCAGCCCGAGGCAGACGGGCCGGAGCCGGTGGAGGATCTCGGGTGGGACGTCCCCAGGGCCAGTCATGTGCGCGACGCTAGCCGGCCCCTCCGACAGGCCGGAGACGTCGATTCGTCGTAGCCGGGGAGTACGACTGACGGAGACCGACGATTATCGGCTTCGTGGACGGTCTACCCAAGGGAAACGAGTGGGAAGGATGAGGATATGAGCGGCGTACGGGTGCTGGTGGGCACGCGCAAGGGCGCGTTCACGTTGACGTCGGACGGCAGGCGCGGCGACTGGACGGTCGACGGACCCCATTTCGGCGGCTGGGAGATCTACCACCTGAACGGGTCGCCGGTGGACCCGAACCGGCTCTATGCGTCCCAGTCCGGCGGCTGGTTCGGGCAGCTGATCCAGCGCTCCGACGACGGCGGCAGGACCTGGAACCCGGTCGGCAACGACTTCGCCTACTCCGGCGAGGTCGGTGAGCACCTGTGGTACGACGGCACCCCGCGCCCGTGGGAGTTCAAGCGCATCTGGCACCTCGAGCCATCCCGCGACGACCCCGACACCGTGTACGCCGGCGCGGAGGACGCCGCCCTCTACGTCTCCAGCGACGGCGGTCTGAAGTGGAAGGAGCTCACCGCCCTTCGTACCCACCCGACCGGGCCGACCTGGCAGCCCGGTGCCGGCGGCATGTGTCTGCACACGATCATCCTGGACCCGGCGAACAAGGACCGGATCTACGTCGCCATCTCGGCGGCGGGCGCGTTCCGCAGCGACGACGCCGGCGCGAGTTGGCTGCCGATCAACAAGGGTCTGCGGTCCGGGGAGATCCCCGACCAGGACGCCGAGGTCGGCCACTGCGTGCACCACATCACCCAGCACCCGAGCCGGCCGGACACCCTGTTCATGCAGAAGCACTGGGACGTCATGCGCAGCGACGACGCAGGTGCGAACTGGCGCGAGATCAGCGGAAACCTGCCGTCGGACTTCGGGTTCCCGATCGCGGTGCACGCGCACGAGCCGGAGACGATCTACGTCGTGCCGATCAAGAGCGACTCCGAGCACTTCCCGCCGGAGGGCAAGCTGCGCGTCTACCGCAGCCGTACCGGTGGCAACGACTGGGAGCCGTTGACCAGGGGCCTGCCCCAGTCCGACTGCTACGTCAACGTGTACCGCGACGCGATGGCGGTCGACACGCTCGACCCGTGCGGGATCTACTTCGGCACCACCGGCGGTCAGGTCTACCACTCGGCGGACGGCGGCGACAGCTGGGCGCCGATCGTCCGGGACCTGCCGGCCGTGCTCTCCGTGGAAGCCCAGGTGCTGCCGTGATCCGGGTCGTCCTCCCGGCCCACCTGAAGAACCTGGCTCACGTCACCGGCGAGGTACGTCTCGAGGTGCCCGGTCCGGATGCCGGGCGGGTCACCCAGCGCCTGGTGTTGGACACCCTCGAGGCGCGATACCCCATGTTGCTCGGCACCATCCGCGACCGCCACAGCGGCAAGCGCCGCGCGTTCGTCCGCTTCTACGCCTGCGAGGACGACCTCTCCAACGACTCGCCCGACGCGCCACTGCCGGAGCGGGTCATCGCCGGCGAGGAACCGTTCATCATCCTGGGCGCGATGGCCGGGGGGTAGTCCGGACCGCGGCGAGGGCGGGTTCGCGGACATCCAGCTGCCGGGCCGGCTCGCCCGTTCCTCGCCGGTGGTTTCGGGTACCCGGGGCGGATGGCGGAACTGCTCGAGGACGGCGACATCTACTTCCTCTACCGTCCCCGGGTCGAGGAGGAGCACGTCGACTCCCTGAACGAGGTGCAGCGGCTGCTGGTGGTGATGCACCCGTGGCGGGGGCGGCACCTGCGACTCCTGGTGGTCGGGCGGAAACGTCTGCCCGGTATCGAGGAGCACGACCGCTTCTGGGCGTTCGTCGACGCGGTGGTGGACCGGCCCGAGCAGCTGCACGAGGCGCTGCAGGCGCGCACGTACCGGACGAGGACCCGCGGCGAGCGGGAACAGCCGCCGGCCCGGCCCGTGGCGGAGGGCGCGTACGTGATCGCCCGGCACGACGACCACACCCATCTCGCGTACGAACTCGAACTTCCGCTGCGGCTCGGCGAGGCGCAGCGCGAGCTGAGTATCGAGCCGGAGCCGAGCTACATCGTCACGGTGAAGAACCCGCAGGCACCCTCCCCGCCCGGGGTGGGCCTGCGCGGGTCCCGGAAGGTCACGCTGCCCGCTGCGCTGCAGAAGAAGTTCCACGGTCGTCGCTTCGCCCCGCTCGACCCGCCCGGCTTCCTCGATCACCCCGGGACCGAACTCGTGCTCATCGGCGCCGCCCACGACGCGTCCGAGGAGCTGGAGATCGACCTGGACGCGGAGGTCGAGCGCGCGGCCCGGAGCACCATCTTCGGGGATCTGCGGATTGGGCGCCGGGAGCGTCCGGTCGCTCCGCTCTTTTCGGGCGAGTGGGCCTGAGCCCGCAGTCAGCGGTCCAGGCTGTCCGCCGGCGCCATCACCCGCAACGCGTTCGCATCGACCCCGACCCGGATCGGCGTCGTCCCGCACAATTCCCCGTCCACCTCGACCCGCGCCGGCCGGTCGGTCTCCAGCCACAGCTCGCCCACCGCGAGGAAGGGCTCGTCGCGCAGCGTCCGCCGGTGCCCGGTGGCGGCGTTGCGGACGGTGGCGCGGATCAGCCCCCGCCGCGTCGCCCCACCGACCGGGTACGCCACCAGCAGCCGGTCGTCGGCGTCGGCGTCCGCGGTGATCGGCCGGCCGGCGTGGAACCCGCCGTTGGCCACGTAGAGCTGATGGGTGACGAGTTCGTGCGTGGTGTCACCGGCGCGGACGGTGGCGCGCAGCGGCCGGTGCCGGCCCAGCAGCGCCAGGGCGGTCAGCGGGTACGCGAGCCGACCGGAGACCCGCTTCAGGCGCGGCGGCGTCCGGAGCATGATGTCGGCGGAGAGGCCCACGCCGACGTGGTTGGTGAATCGCCTTTCGCCGGCGATCCCCAGGTCGACGTCGATGACCTTGCCCTGGGTGAGGACCGCGATCGCGTGATCGAGGTCCAGCGGGACGCTGACGGTGCGGGCGAAGTTGTTGGTGGTGCCCAGCGGCAGCAGGCCGAGCGCGATGTCCCGGTGGGCGAGCAGCCGCCCCGCGGTGCTGAGCGTACCGTCGCCGCCGCCCACGACCAGGACGTCCGGCTTGAGGTCGGCGGCCGCGGCGACGCTCTCCTCCAGCTGCCCGGGCCGGTCGGTCCGGTACGTGCCGAGCAGGTCGAAGCCGGCGGCGACCAACCTGGCCCGGGCCCGCTCGCAGTGTTCCCGGCCGCGGCGGGAGCCCGCGTTGATGACCAGCGCCGCCCTCCGGTCCCGCCGGATGGCCGCGGTCAGCTCCTGCTTCGTCCGCATGAACCCCGACCCTATCCTCCGTCGGCTCGTCGCCCGCCCGCATCGGGGGGACGCATCGAGGATGGCGTTGTCAGCGCAACGCTCGATCGAAGACCGGCGGGGTGAGCGACGGCTCCGCGCTCCGCGACGGCTTCGGGCTCCGCGACGGGCTCGGCTTGGGCGATCCGGTCGGCGTCGGCGTCGGCTTCCTGGTCGGGCTCGCGGTGACGCACGTGCCCGGGTCGCAGGTCGGCCGGGTCGCGGTCGGCGTCGGCTGCGCCGAGGTCGGCTTCGGCGTCGCCGGGGCGGTGGGCGACGGGGTGTCGTCCGGGAACGCCGGCTCCTGGAACCGGTACTTGTCCGGGTCCAGCTTGAGGGCGGCGGTGGCCTGTTCCATGAACTGCCGCCAGATCGGCCCGGGGCCGGTGGACCCGTAGACGTCGTAGCTGCCGTCGGAGGTCTTCAGCGGCTTGCCGTCGACGGTGCCGAGCCAGACCGCGGCGGCCAGGGCGCCCGTGTAGCCGACCATCCAGGTGTGCACGTTCTGGGTGGTGCTCGTCCCGGCCTGCCAGGTGCCGGTCTTGCCGGCGGAGTCCCAGCCGTTGTCCAGCTTGGCCGCCTTCACCCGGCTCAGCGTCCAGTTGAGCTGGTTGACCGCCTCCCGGTCGAGCCCGATGTCGGTCTGCACCAGCTGTTCGTCGAGGATCTTGTCGTCGCCCTTGGTCACCGCGCGGACGAAGTGAGCGTCGGCCCGCTTCCCGCCGGCGGCGAAGGTCGCCATCCCGTTCGCGTGGTCCTGCACGGTGATGCCGTACTGGCCGATGCCGACCTCGGTGGAGAAGTTCCGCGCCAGCTCCTCACCCGAGTGGCCGCGCAGTTCGATCCGCTTCGGCCGCGGATTGCCCTTCTCGTTGGCCCACATCGAGTCGACCCCGGCCTTGGTGGCCATGTCGATCACCTTCGCGGTGCCGAGCTGCTCGGTGAGTGCGAAGTAGGTGACGTTGAGCGAGGCGACGGTGGCCTCCCACAGCGCGCAGTCCGGCTGGCACGGTGCCCGCTCGGCGTTGCGGATCGGGCCGGCGGGGCTGCCCTTGGTCCGGCCGGAGGCGGGGAACTCCTTGGTCTCCGGCGAGTCGAAGTGCTGCTTCACCGAGATCTTCTCCTGTACGGCCGTGGCCAGGTCGTACACCTTGAACGACGACCCCGGCGGGTGCTGGCCGAAGCCGCGGGCCTCGCCGTTCTCGTCCTGGTACCAGCCGGCGTAGTCGGCGCCGGAGCCGTCGCTGCCGCCGTGGTAGCCGAGCACCCGGCCGGTGCCGGGTTCCACCGCCACGAGCGCGGCCTGCCAGTTCTTCGGCTGCCCGCGGACCGCCTCCGGGGCGGTGTCGCGCCGGAGGTCGGCGGCCGCGTCGGCGGCGTCCTGGACTCGCTTGTCGATGGTGGTGACGATCTTGAAGCCGCCGTTGCGGATGTAGTCGGCGGGCTTGCCCTGGAACGCCTCGCTCTGCCGCAGCTCGCTGAGCACGTGGTTGACCACCAGGCCGGTCGGCCGGTCGAGGTTGGACCGGCCGGCGGCGGGATCGAGCGGCTTCACCGTGTCCGGGTACGCCAGGTTGGCCGCCTCGTCCGCCGACAGGTAACCCAGCTTGACCATGCCGTCGCGAATGTAGTTCCACCGGTCGATCGAGTTCTGCCGCGCCAGCGGACTGCGCTGCGGATCGTAGCCGGGGTGCCCCTCGGGGTCGTCCGGGTCGGCCTCCGGCTGCTTCACCATGGCGCAGAGCACCATCGCCTCCGCCGTGGTCAGCTGGTTCGCCGCCGGCGCGTCACGGCGCACCGTCTTGCCGAAGTACGCCTGCGCGGCCGCCTCGATGCCGTAGGAGCCCCGGCCGAACGGCACGGTGTTCAGGTAGAAGCCGAGGATCTCCTCCTTGCTGTACTTGTCGTCGAGCTTCCACGCGATGACCGCCTCGCGGAGCTTGCGCGAGTAGGAGACGCCCTTGAGGTCGGCGGCCACCCGGGCGTACTGCTGGGTGATCGTCGACGCGCCCTGGCGCTGGCCGCCGGTGACGTTCGACCAGGCGGCGCGCAGCACCCCGCTGAAGTCGATGCCCTCGTTGGTCCAGAACGTGCGGTCCTCGGTCGCCACGATCGCCTGTTTCGCGGCGTCGTTCATCTCCGGGTAGGGCACGATCGTGCGGTTCTCCGTGCCGAGCTTCGCCATCGGTGTGCGACCGTCGGCGAAGTAGACCGTGGTCGACTCCGGCAGCTCCAGGTCGCTGGGCGTGGGCACGCTGTCGACGTAGTACGCCCCGGCGGTGAGACCGCAGCCGGCGAGCAGTGCGAGCACGGCCAGGACGATCAGGAGGCGCTTGCGCCGACGTTTCCGCGCCGGCTGGGCACCGGTCGATCCGGGTACGGGGGCAGCGCTGTCGTTGTTACCGGTAGGAGGCACCCGCACCCACTACCCTCCGGCCGGTCCGCCGAATCTTGACCAGCCCGCGTCGTGCCCGGTGCCGCCGGTCGGACGGGCTCAGACCTCGGTCAGCCCCGGTAGCCCTCTGCCAACCGCGCAGCATATGCACCCTCCACCCTGACTACTTCCTACCAAGCTATGTGCCCTTACTTATATGGGCCAGCCTAACTGGCGTTCACGTGGATCGAGAGCTCTCGAGTGCGACGGCCCAGGAAGCCGTCACTCGAATCCCTCGAGACGAGGAAGGGACCTTTCGTCTCCAAAGGAGAAAATCCTCCTCAGCCCAGGCTGGACAACATCGATCTCGGCTTGAGGCAGATGTATGTTGAGGGTCAGTTCCCTTTCGCTCAGGCCGAGCGATTTCACGGCTTCCTCGGTGAACAGAAGAGAACACGCCGAGGGGTAAGGGTACCAAGTTGCCCGAAGAATTCCTCCGAATACCGAATCGTGCCTGCTGTTGACCGTGCAGAAGACTGGCGGCGTCCATGCTCGAGGGTCGGTGTGATCACGGAGATCACGCTGGAACTCAAGCCCGTCGGCTCTTTCGCTCCATGCCTCGTAGAGCGCTATGGAGTAGGTCGAGTAGTTGCCAGAGTTGTCTTCATGCATCACCCTTACGTCGATTTCCATTCCCTACGGCCACCTCCCGTCAGTGAACCTTTCCCGTAAGCCCGTCGGCGCGGGAGACGGGATTAGCGCCTTGAACAAAACCCCCTCGTCGCTCAACCGTTGCATCGCCGCCGCCTTCAATCGGAACTGGCTCTTCGGCATTCGCTGCTCCCACCGGATGGTGATGGTCACCGGACTCGGCGTAGAGCTGTCGATCTCGCAGCCGATGTTGGGCACCAGGACCGGCACGCCAGCGGCGACGACATAGCACGTGTGGATGTCGGCGACGGTGAGGTCGCGCATGTCCTTGCCGCCGGTGTAGTTCCGGACGGCGGTGACGGTGACGGTGTCCCCGTCGGTGGTGCGCAGCTGGTGTCCGACGAGTAGGTCGGCCGCGACTCCTACGTCCCGCAGTGGACATGACCGCCCGGAGTTTTGACCCAGGTGTGCCCGTCCGGCATGAGTGAATCCGGCTCGCCGTTTTCCCATGTCCAGGCGGGGCGCAAGTTCTCCCGTTCACGGCCGGTTGAGCTGCTGGTCAAGTCATGATGACCGGGTGCCGTCCGGACGGCGGTACGGCGAGCGGGGGAGCGGTCGTGCAGGACGTAACGGTCGAGCCGGTGGTCACCGGCGCACAGGTGCCCGGCCTGGCCGAGATGGTGTGGGACAACGCCCGACAGGTGCCCGACGTGGTGCAGTTCGTCCGTCCGGATCCGATTTCCCGGTCGTGGCCGGCGCGCCGGTCCGTGCAGGGCCGGGCGCTGCCGGTGACGTGCGAACAGTTCCGCGACGACGTGCTCACCCTCGCGCGCGGGTTCATCGCCGCCGGTGTCGGGCACGGCGACCGGGTCGCTCTGATGAGCCGCACCCGCTACGAGTGGAGCCTCGTCGACTACGCCCTGTGGTCCGTCGGCGCGGTCACCGTCCCCGTCTACGAGACCTCCAGCGCCGAGCAGTTGGGGTGGATCCTGGCGGACTCGGGCGCGGTGGGGTGTGTGGTGGAGACCGCCGCGCACGACGTGATGCTGGCCGGCCTGCGCGACGACCTGCCGGCGCTGCGCCAGACGTGGCAGATCGACGGCGGCGGGCTGATCGCCCTGGCGGGGCAGGGCCGCACCGTCGACGACGGGCAGGTCGAGGCGCGGCGGCGGGGGGTGTCGGGCGGGGACCTGGCCACGATCGTCTACACCAGCGGCACGACCGGCCGGCCGAAGGGCTGCGCGCTGACCCACCGCAACATCTACTGCGACGTCACCAACGCCACCTCGGTGATGCCGGAAGTGTTGCATCCGGGCGCGTCGACCGTGTTGTTCCTGCCGCTGGCGCACGTGTTCGCCCGACTGATCCAGGTCGGTGTGGTGCGCACCCGGGCGACGATGGTGCACAGCGCCGACCCCGGCAGAGTCTTCGAGCAGCTGCGGAAGTGCCGCCCGACGTTCATCCTCGCGGTGCCGCGGGTGTTCGAAAAGATGTACGCCAAGGCCCGACGGCACGCCGAGGACACCCACCGGGGGCGGCTGTTCGCCATCGCGGACGCCGTCGCCGTGCGGTACAGCCGCGCCCTGGACACCGAGCGAGGTCCGAACATCCTGCTGCGGCTGGCGCGCGCCGGGTGCGACGTGCTGGCGTACCGGACGTTGCGCGCCGCCCTCGGCGGACGGTGCCGGCTGGCGATCTCCGGCGGTGCGCCGCTGGAACAGCGGCTGGCGCACTTCTTCCGCGGCGCCGGCATCACCGTCCTGGAGGGGTACGGGCTGACCGAGACGGCTCCGGCGGTAACGGCGAACGTGCCCTCGGCGATGCGGATCGGCACCGTCGGTCGCCCGCTGCCCGGCGTGGAGATCCGCATCGCCGACGGCGGGGAGGTCCTCGTCCGCGGCGAGATTGTTTTCGGCGGTTACTGGAACAACCCCGACGCCACCCGGGCGACCCTCACCGACGACGGCTGGCTGCGCACCGGTGACCTCGGCAGCCTCGACCCCGACGGCTACCTGCGCATCACCGGCCGCATCAAGGAGATCATCGTGACGGCGGCGGGGAAGAACCTCGCCCCCGCTCCGATCGAGGAGCAGGTCCGCGCGCACCCCCTGGTCGGCCAGTGCATGCTCGTCGGCAACGACCGCCCCTACGTGACCGCCCTGGTCACCATCGATCCGCCGGCCTGGCAGCGGTGGCGGGCCGCCCACGGCCACCCGGACGCGGACGTGGCCGACCTGCGGGACGACCCCGAGCTGCGCCAGGACATCCAGAGCGCGGTCGACCACGCCAACCAGACGGTGTCCAAGGCGGAACAGGTCAAGCAATTCCGGATCCTGCCTCGCGACCTCACCGAAGCCGACGGGGAGCTCACCCCCACCCTGAAGATCAAACGCGAGGCGGTCCAGGAGCGCTACGCCGCTGACATCGAGGCGCTCTACCGCGGCCACTGACCCCCGCCTGGCCGCCCTGTCGCCAGTGGACCGGCCGACTACCGCGAGATCGTCGCGCCGCCGGACGCGGCCCGGGCGGCGAGCGCCGCGCAGATCCGGGGGAGTGCCGTGCCGATCGGGTCGCGGATCACCTCGACGGCGAGGTCGTCGTACGGGGTCGGGTCGCGGTTGACGACCACCAGCCGGTTACCCGCGTTCACCGCCACCGCGCACAGCGAGGCGACCGGCTCGACCTGGAGCGAACTGCCGACCGCCAGCATGAGCTGGCTGTGCGCGGCGATCCGCTCGGCGTGGCCGATCGTCGCCGCGTCGAGGTGCTGGCCGAAGAGCACCACGGCCAGCTTGAGGATGGCGCCGCAGTCGAGGCACCGGGGATCCCCGTCGCCGGCCGCCACCCGGGCCAGGGTTCGCCCGCTGGGCGTGCGCGCGCCGCAGCCGGTGCAGACCACCTCGTGCATCGTGCCGTGCAGTTCGAGCACCTTGCGCGGGCTGGAGCCGGCCTTCTGGTGCAGTCCGTCGACGTTCTGGGTGAGGACGCGTACCGCCACCCCGGCCCGCTCCAACTCCGCGAGCGCGTGGTGCGCCGGGTTGGGCTCGGCCTGCCACGCGGCATGCCCGAGATAGGTCTGCCAGAACCTCGCCCGCACCGCCGGGTCCGCCAGGAACGAGCGGTGGGTGAACGCGTCGGCCAGGGCCGGATCGCGGGTCCACACCCCGGACGGGCCCCGGTAGTCGGGGATGCCGGAGTCGGTCGAGATGCCGGCCCCGGTGAGCACCGCCACCCTGGTCACGCCGTCCGCCCAGCTCATGTCGTTCATGACCGCCGATGGTAGGCGCGGGAACTGGTACCGGCGAACGGGATTCCCGGGCCGACCCGCACGGTCCGGCCGGCTGGGGAACGCCGAGTCGGCGCGTGATCGCGCCCGTCCCACCTGTAGGACGGGCGCGGCTCAGAGCCAGGGCAGCGGGTCGACCGGACGGCCGCCGAGACGAACCTCGAAGTGCAGGTGCGGGCCGGTGGAGGCGCCGGTCGACCCGACCAGTCCGATCACCTGACCGGCGCGGACCCGCTGGCCGGGCGACACCAGCAGCCGGGACTGGTGGCCGTAGCACGTGGACAGTCGCTGCCCGTCCGCCCGGCCGTGCGCAATGCAGGTGTAGTTGCCGTAGCCGCCGTACCAGCCGACGCGCGAGACGCGGCCGTCGGCGGCCGCCAGGATCGGGGTGCCGGTCGGGGCGGCGAGATCCACACCGGGGTGCAACTGCCAGACCCGGTAGTACGGGTCGAACCGGGTGCCGAACCGGCTGGTGAGTCGGCCCGCCAGTGGTCGGCCGAGCCGGCCGCGACCGACCGTGGCCACGGTGCGGGCCGGTACCGCCACGGCGGGCACGGCGGGCAGGGCGCGTACCCGACGGTCGATCTCCTGCCGGAGCCGCGTCTCCTCCTGCCGGCGGCGGACGAGTTCGGCCTGGCCGGCGGTGATCGCGCCGGAGAGCGCGACGGCGCGGTCGGTGGGGGTGTCCACGACGTCCCCGGCGTCCGTCACCGTCAACGGCGAGGCCGCATCCGCGTCCCCGCCGGCGGTCAGGGTGGTCAGCAGGTGCAGCACCGGATCCGGTCCGCGCCGCACCTTGGCGAGGTCGGCGCGGGTCCGGGCGAGGGTGTTCTCCAGGTACTGGATCCGGTGCTGGACGTCGCCGAGCGCGGCGACCTGGCGGGCCTGCGGCGTGCCGGCCGCGTCCACCGGCGGTTGCGGGTAGAGGTCGGCGCCGGGGTCGTCGGCGATGAGCGCGGGGGCCGATCCGGGGTCCACCATCGACCCGCCGCTGCCGGGCGGGCCCGGGACACCCACCTGCGGTGGCGTGCCGCCGGTTGGCGGGCTGGTCGCGGGCGGCGCCGTCGGTCCGGGCGACCCGGTGGCCGGCGGGAGGGTCGGCAGCTTGACCGGGGGCGGCTTCAGGGGCGGCAGCGTCACCTTCGGCGGTTCTATCGGCGGCAGCGACACGGTCAGCGACGGGCTCGGCAGGGGCAGCAGGGTCGGCAGCGGCAGCGGTCCCTGCGCTGCGCTCTGTGCCCCGGCGCTCGCGGTTCCGGCATCCAGGCAGAGGGCGGTCATCATCAGCGTGGCGGACCCGGCGACGGTCGCCAGAGTGGCCCGCCTCCACCAGCGTTGCTCCATGCCGTACTCCTGCCGCCGGCTCGTGTCGTCCCCTTGCTACATCGGGTCGGGGTGCCCGGTCGTTACAGCCGAATCGGCCGGCGGCGCCCCCGGACGCCGCCGCAGCCGCCGACGGGCCAGCAAGGCCGCCGCCGCGACCGCGCCGGCCACCGCCGCCGCGATGGCCGGCACCCGCATCGACCGTCCGGACGGCGGGACCTCGCTCGCCATGGCCGTCGATCCCAGGGGCGGATCGGTGGGCGTGGCCGTGGACCCCGGGAGCAGGTAGGCGTTGCTGGTGGTCCGGGCGCCCGTCGCGGTGGTCTCCACCGAGGTGACACCGACCCGGTTGCGGACCACCGTGCCCGGCGCCGCACCCGGGCGGACCCGCCCGGAGATCGTGATCCGCGGCGCCGCCCCGGCGGTGCCCAGGCGCAGGTCACCGAGGTCACAGACGACGGTACGCGGGGACGCCGCGCACCGACCCGGCTCGGCCCGGGCGGTGACACCGTCGAGATCGACCGTCGTGGTGAACGTGACCTTCGTCTTGGTGAGGGTGCCGCTGCCGGAGATCGTGACGGTGTGGGTGACCTGTTGCCCGGGCAGCGCGCCGAACGGTGTCGACGTCAACACCGGCGCGGCGTCCACCGACGGCGGCGGCGTCGGAACAGCCGCTGCCATGGCGGCCATCAGGCCCACCGCCGGCGCGGCGATCGACTCCCACATGGGCACACTGTAGGCCGACGCGGCTGCGGGCGCTGAGCCGGCGATCAGGGTGGCGGGCGCGCCCGTCGCGCCGATGGCGGTTGCCGGTCGACGGGCGGGCGACGCGGACGCGGTTACCGCCCGCTCAGCGGCTGGTCGGTGGGCACAGCAGCCGCTGCACCAGTGGCAGCTTCAGGGGTTCGAGGCAGAGGTCGAGCATGGGGGCCTCGGGCGTCGGTGGCGCGGTGGTCGGGCTGGGAGCAGCGGTCGGGGGCGGCGTCGTGGGGGCGGGCGTCGTGGTTGGGGGCGGCGTGGTGGTCGGGTCCGGCACGGGGGCGGGGCCGGGACCTCGGTCCGTCGGCGCGTCCTCGGCCGCGGCGGCGGCCACGCTCGTCCGGGGCCGGCGCGGCATCGGTCCCATCACCCGGGGGGTGTCGCCGTCGGGCGGCACCGTTGTCGCCGGGCCGGTCGGCGCGGGGGCCGGACCGCTGTCCGGGGCTTCGGGCGTGGCGGAGGCGCTCGGGGGGGTGCCCCGCTCGGCGGCTGGCGCGTCGGTGCCGGAGTTGCTACTGCCGCCGAGAGCCGCCCGGTACGGCGGGCCGGCCTGCTCGATCGACGACGTGCCGGCGGACAATGTCGCGTACGCCAACGTGACGACTGCGGCGGCGGCGGCGACCGCCGGGCGGTCGGGGCGCACCGCGGCCAGCGGGGCCCGGGCCGGGTCGGCCGGTGCCGGTGGCGTCGGCCGCGTGTGCTGGTGCCCGGCGAGCAGGGCGTCGACCTGCGCGGCGACGGCGGCCCGCTGTCCGGTGGCGGCGGCGAAGGCGAGGGTGAGGTAGAAGCGGAAGTTCACGGTGGCGTTGGCCGGTACGCGCAGCCCGGCGAGCGGATTCCCGTCGGCGGTGTGCAGCAGGGTCAGGGGGATGTCGGGGTGGTGTGCCGGCCCGACCATGTCCGCGTACGTCCACTCCCGGCAGCTCGCGCCGCCCGAGAAGACGACCCGGTGGTTGGTCACCACGGCCATCCCCGCGTCGACGACCCGCAGGCCCGTCGGCAGCCCGCGCCGGGGCGGGTGGGCGCCCGGCACGGTGACGGTCAGCTCCGGCGCGGGCAGTCCGGCGATGTGCCGCGCCCCGGCCTCGGCCAGCTCCGCGGTCGGCAGCACCCGGTAGACGACCTCGTCGCGGCCAAGGTCCATCGGCAGGCTGTCCCGCGGGTGCGCGTACCCGTGGAAGCCGGCGGCCTCGATCCGCAGCCGTACCAGGTGGTCGTTGCGCCGGTGCCAGGCCGCGGTCGCGCTGTCGAACGCGCGCCGCCGGCGCTCGTTCTCGCGCTCCGCCCAGGTGACCCGCCATCGGGGCGCCCGAGCCGGCATGGTGGTGGGTGAGTGTCCCGTCACGTCGAGTACAACCACTCGCGCCGCGTCAGGACACGCGCCGGGGATCGATGCGTACCTTTAGCTCCGAAAGGAGAGATTTGGCTCGCGGTTCACCAGCGCCGGCCTCGGGCCGGGGTCGGCGGTGTTATTCGGTTGCCGGCCGCCGGACGCGCTGGTCGACTGGGTGGGTCACGCCACCGACCGCGAAGGATCAGAGATGCGAGCTGCGTTCATGTCCAACCACTTGGGAATGATCATCAACCCTAAGGACATGACGCTCCGTGAAAACCTTGAACATCGGCATCCTCGCGCATGTTGACGCCGGCAAGACCAGCCTGACCGAACGCCTGCTGCACGCCGTCGGCGTCATCGACGACCTGGGCAGCGTGGACGACGGCACCACCCGCACCGACTCGATGGCCCTCGAGCGGCAACGCGGCATCACCATCCGATCCGCGGTGGCCTCCTTCGTCGTCGACGGCGTCACGGTCAATCTCATCGACACCCCCGGCCACCCCGACTTCATCGCCGAGGTGGAACGGGTCCTCGACCTGCTCGACGGTGTGGTGCTCGTGGTCTCCGCCGTCGAGGGCGTGCAGGCACAGACCCGGGTGCTGATGCGCACGCTCCAGCGGCTGCGCCTGCCGACCCTGATCTTCATCAACAAGATCGACCGGGCCGGTGCCGATCCCGACCGGGTGCTGCGCGACCTGGCCGCCCGGCTCACCCCCGCCGTGGTGGCGACGGGCGCCGTGCACAACGCCGGTACGCCGGCGGCGCGCTGCGTACCCCACCCCGACACCGACCCGAGTTTCAATCGGCGGCTGCTCGACCTGCTCACCGCGCACGACGACGCGCTGCTGACCGAGTACGTCGAGGACGAGCGGCGACTGACCGGACGGCGACTGCGCCGGGCTCTCGCGGCGCAGACCCGGCAGGCGCTGGTTCACCCGGTGTTCGCCGGCTCCGCGATCACCGGCGCGGGCGTGGCACCCCTGATCGCCGGCCTCACCGAGCTGTTGCCGGTGGCCGAGGACGGCGCCGACGGCCCGCCCTCCGGCACCGTCTTCAAGGTGCAGCGGGGCCCCTCGGGTGAGCGGATCGCCTACGTCCGGCTGTTCGGTGGCACCGTACGGGTGCGGGACCGGTTGCCCGTCGGCGCGGGACGCCTCGCCACGGTCACCGGGATCGAGGTCTTCGACCGCGGCGCGACCGTCCGCGACGACGCCGTCGGCGCCGGCCGGATCGCGCTGCTGCGCGGCCTCGGCGACGTCCGGATCGGCGACCCGGTCGGGGCGGTACGGCGCATCGGACCCAGCGGCGGCCACCACTTCGCCCTGCCCACCCTGGAGACCGTCGTCGTCCCCGAGCGGGAGGCGGACCGGGGCGCCCTGCACGCCGCGCTCAGCCAGCTCGCCGAGCAGGACCCGTTGATCAACGTTCGGGTGGACGAGATCCGGCGGGAGATCACCGTCTCGCTCTACGGCGAGGTCCAGAAGGAGGTCATCCAGGCGACGCTCGCCGAGGAGTACGGCGTGGCGGTCGGCTTCCGGGAGACGACGACGGTCTACGTGGAACGGCTGGTCGGCACCGGAGCGGCGGTCGAGCTGATCGGGGTGGCGCCCAACCCGTTCCTGGCCACCGTGGGTCTGCGCGTGGCGCCCACGGCGACCGGCACCGGGTTCCGTTTCCGGCTCGGCGTCGAACTCGGCTCGATGCCGCCCGCCTTCTTCACCGCGGTCGAGGAGACCGTCCGGGCGACGCTGCGCCAGGGACTGCGCGGCTGGCAGGTCCTCGACTGCGAGGTGACGATGACCCACGCCGGGTACTGGGCCCGGCAGAGCCACTCGCACGGCACCTTCGACAAGAGCATGTCCAGCACCGCCGGGGACTTCCGCAACCTCACCCCGCTGGTGCTGGTCGAGGCGCTGCGGCGCGCCGGCACCCGGGTGGAGGAGCCGATGCACCGGTTCCGGCTGGAGATCCCGGGCGACGCGCTCAGCGCCGTCCTGCCCGTGCTGGCCAGGCTGGACGCGGTGCCCCACGCGACGCTGACGCGGGGCTCGTCGTACGTGGTCGAGGGCGACGTCCCGGCGCGGCGGGTGCACGCCGTGCAGCAGCGGCTGCCGACGCTGACCCGGGGAGAGGGGATCTTCGAGTCCACCTTCGACCACCACCGCCCGGTCCACGGGGAGCCGCCCACCCGCCCCCGCACCGACCACGACCCGACCGACCGCAAGGAGTACCTGCTGACCGTCGCCCGCCGGGTGACGGCGCGGCGGGGCGAGCGGTGACGGGTGCCCCCGGGTGGGGGCACCCGTCCGGGTCGGGTCCGGTGCTCAGGTCAGGTCGAGGTGCACCGTGGCGATCTCCCAGGCGCGCAACGGCAGCCGGACCAGACCGTCGGCGTCGACGCTCAGCCGCTCGCCCGGCCGGCCGAGCAGGTCGGCCCGCCACGCTCCCCGGACACCCCGCCCGGCCCCGATGACCGCGCCGGTGTCGGTCGGGGTCTCGGCCACCACCCGCACCTCGACCCGGCTCTGCCGGTCCCGCACGCTGGTGAGCGCCACCCCCGGGCCGGTCACCGACAGTCCGGTGGCCGGGGCCGGCAGCGCGACGGACGGTTGCGCCGTGCCGGCGAAGGCCAGGGGCTCGTGCCGGTACGCCTCGGCCGCCTCGGTCACCCCCGCTCCGTGCCACTCGCCCCGGAACGGCAGCACCGCCAGCTCGACGGTCCGCTCGCCCCGGCACTGCGCCGACGGGGTGGGCAGCTGCGGGCCGGCCGGCTCGTCCCGCAGCGCGTGCCGGTTGCGCGACAGCATCCCGATCGACCGCAGCATCGTCACGGCCAGCTCGCGCCCGGAGTCGGTCAGCTCGTACTCGGTGGGCTGGTTCAGCAGCACCGCCAGCGCGCCGTCCGACCCGCCGGCGGCCACGAACCCGGACGCCGGGAACGTCGGCAGCGGCACCTCACCGCCGCCGCCCTCCGCGGTCAGCCCGCGCTCCACCACCGCGAACTGCCCCTCGGCGTACGAGGCGCGGGCCGGGGACGGCAGCGGCAGGTGCAGCCGCACCCGGTGGTCGTCGCAGCGGTTGTCGAACTCGATCCGCAGCCGGGCGAACCGCTCGCCGGAGCGCAGCTCGACCTGGGTGGTGACCGCCACGGCCTCCCGGTCCACCGCCCGGGAGCCGGCGTCCACGTCGGCCGCCACCGGCCAGCGGTACTCCCGCGCCACGTCCACGACGGCCACCAGCGGACCCGCGTGCCGCACCACCGTGCGTACCGCGCGGGGCTTGTCGACCAACTCGTCGGCGGCCGGCGGGGCGTAGTTGTAGCTGTCGCCCACGTCGCCGCCGTCGACGATCCGGCCCACCCCGTCCACCGTGACACCGTCCGGAGTGGACAATCGCAGCGTGCCGTCCTCGGCGACGTCGACGCGCAGCAGTCCGTTGTCCAGGCTCCGGTCGGCGACGCTGACCGGGGCGGGCACCGGGGCGGCGCCGGCCGGCAGCGGAGTGACCGTGTCGGGGCCGGGCGCCGCGCCGGCCGGCAGCGGCACCGGCCGCACCGCGGTGTGGCCGAGCGGGGGCACGTCGACCAGCGCGGCGACGGTCAGCCGGGGCGCGGCGACGATGCGGACCCGCCAGTGATCCGGCCGGCCGGCGTCGGCCAGCGCCAGCCGGACGTCCTCCACGTCGAAGGCGGGGTCGCCGTGCCGGGCCACCTCGAAGGTGAGGGTGGCGTCGGCCGGCGACACCGACCACCGGGTCACCTCCTGGCCGTAGAGCTCCCGGCCGTGCACCCGGGTGAGCACCGAGGGCAGGTCGACGGCCGGCACCAGGTCGTCGGCGAGCAGCGTCCGGGCCCGGTCGAGGACCTGCGCGGCCACCGTCGTACCGTCCGCGCCGGCCAACCCCGCCGCCGCGCCGTCGGGCGCCTCGACGTCGAGGCGCACCAGCGCGGTCCGGGCGGTCGGGCTGGGGTTGAAGACCAGGTACCCGTCGCGCGGCACGGCGGCGGCCAGCCGAGCCCCGACCAGGTCGCAGACCGCGCGGCCGAGCTGGTCGGCCTCGGCCAGCCGGGCGGCCACCTGCTCGGCGGTCTCGTCGCAGCCGCACCCGGTCACCGAGTCGTGGCAGCTCGCGTCGATCAGCCGGGTCCACGCCATGTCCAGAAAGCGCTGCACGGAGGGGTCGTGCCAGAGCGCGGCGAGCGGTTCGGCGTACCGCTCCACCCGACGCTCGGCGCGACCCATCGCCTGCTTCAGGTGGGCGCGCACCGAGATCACGCCGGGCAGGATGTTCGCCCGGGCGTGCGAGCGCAGCTCCCCGCGTACGGTGGGCAGCCCGTCCACGGTGGTCGGCTGGGCGGCGAAGTACTCGGCGAGCGTGCCGAGTCGGAACCGGATGCCGTCGACGTCGGCGGCGGCGAGCAGGTCGGGGGCGTCCGGGGCCGGCGCCGCGTGGTCGGTGCCGTACATGGCCAGCGTCGGTCCGCCGGCGCCCTCGGGTCGCCAGCCGCCGAGCCGGTCGGCCAGGTCGCTGGCCCGGCGGGTGACCAGGGCGGCGTCGTCCATCAGGCCGGCCGCGTTGCCGTACCCGCCGGGCAGGTACTCGGTGCGCACCGTGGTGCCGTCCGGCGCCTGCCAGGCGAACGCGTGGGTGCGCACCCGGTCGGGTACGCCCCGGAACACGCAGGCGTGGGCCAGCCCGGCCCCGGCCAGCAGCTGCGGCATCTGGGCGATGTGGCCGAACATGTCGGGCAGGTAGCCCACCGGCATGGCCCCGCCCAGCTCCGCGCTGCGGGTCAGCCCACGCTCCAGGTTGCGGACGATGTTCTCCCCGGAGCAGAGGAACTCGTCGAGCAGGATCTGCCACGGCCCGACCGCCAGCCGTCCGGCGCGGACCAGGGCGATCACCTGCTCGCGCCGCTCCGGACGCACCTCCAGGTAGTCGTCGACCGCGGCGAGCTGCCCGTCGAGGGTGAACCGCTGCCGCTCGTCGCGTTCCATCCGATCGAACACGTCGTCCAGCAGCGCCACCAGCCGCAGCCGGAACCGCTGGAACGGCTCGTACCACTCCCGGTCCCAGTGGGTGTGCGGCACGACGATGATGTCGGTCGGTCGTGTCATGAGCTGGCCGCCTCTCCGCCGATCGCCGCCCCGGTCAGCTCACCGAAGCGGCGTACCACCTGTTGGCTGGTCCGTACGTCGGTCGCGCCCTCGGCGATCCCGGTCAGCGGCAGCGCGCCCGCGGTGACCATCGCGTGGAAGGCGACCAGCTCCTGCTCGAACGCCTCGGTCACCGACCGGAACGCCGCCCGCCGCTCACCGCCGCCGTGCGCCTGGACCAGGGTCAACGTGGTGGGCGCGTTGAGCAGGTACGGCGACGGGAAGACCAGCTCCAGCGAGCCCCGGGCGTGATGCAGGGTCACCGTCTCCCGGTAGGCCGGGTAGTCGGGCAGGTTCAGCCAGCGGATGCCGTAGCGGGCCCCGCCCGGCAGCCGCCCGCTGATCTCCACCGACGGCTCCGCCGGCCCGTCGGGCGCCAGTGGCCAGGTCGCGACGTGCTCCACGGTGGCCGGCGCGCCGGTGAAGAGCCGCAGCAGGGACAGGTCGTGGGAGATGCTGTTGATCAGGATCTGGTAGAGGGTGCGCGCGCCCGGGTCACCGCCGACCGCCGCGTCGAGCAGCGCGGCGTCGACGGCGCGCAGCCGGGCCACCTCGGCGGGCGGCACGTCGGCGGGGGCCGGCGGCAGGTTGGCGAAGACGAGCTGCCGATCGCCGCCGGCGTGCAGCACGGTCACCTCCACGGCGTGGATCCGCTCGGCCCCGCCCCACTCGTCGAGCAGCCGGACGGCCTCGGCCACCGCCGGGTCGTACTGCTTCATGTAGCCGACCATCAGCGCCGGCGCGCCGCCGCTCAGCTCGGTCAGCCGGGCCGCCTCCGCCAGGGTGTAGGCCAGCGGCTTCTCGCAGAGCACCGGCAGGCCCGCGCGCAGCGCCGACGCGGCCAGCTCACCGTGCGAGCCGGAGGTCGCCAGCAGCAGCGCGTCGTACCCGCCGTCGGCCAGCATCGCGGCGGCGTCGGTGTACCGGCGGCCCGGCTCGACGCCGTACCGGCCGCCCAGCTCGGCCACCCGGGTGGGGGAGAGGTCGCCGAGCGCGACGATCTCGAACAGGTCGCTGCGGCGTTGCAGCAGCGGCAGGTGCACCGTACGGGCGATGATGCCCAGCCCGGCGACCGCGATCCGGATCCGCTTGCCCGGTTCGGTCATCGCAGCGCCTCCTCGAGCCAGCGCCGGTTGGCGCGCTGGTCGGCCAGCGTCCGGTCGAGGTCGCGCCCATGCGCCGGCGCGTCCTGTTCGATCACCAGCCAGCCGGTGTAGCCGATGGCGTCGAGGCCGGCGAGCACCCCGGCGAAGTCGACGTCGCCGGTCCCCAGGGCGCAGAAGCCACCGGCGGCGACCACGTCGGCGAGGCCACCGCCGGCCGCCCGGACCCGCTCGTGGACGGCCAGGTCGGCGTCCTTGAGGTGCACCTGCCCGATCCGGCCGGCCCACCGGCGGACCGCCGCGACCGGGTCTCCGCCGGCCAGCAGCAGGTGCCCGGTGTCCAGGCAGACCGCGATGTCGGTGAGTTCGAGCAGCCGGTCGGCCTCGGCCTCGGTCTCCACGTCGGTGCCGAGGTGGTAGTGGAACACCGGTTCCAGACCCCGGTCCCGGCACCGGTCGGCGGCCTGCTGCACCCGGGCGGCGAACTCCGGCCAGGCGGTGGCCGGCAGCGCCGAGGTGAGGTCGGGCGGGGTGCCGGGCCGGGCCATCCGGCCGGGGTTGCCGGGGCAGGCCAGCGTGGGCCGGGGGGCGAACCGGGGGTCGTCGGCCGGTACGGCGGTGAACGCGTCGAGCGCCGCGTCGAGCTGGACCAGGTCCGCGCCGAAGCCGTCCGGGTCGGCGTAGCGCAGGTCGACCCAGCCGCCGGCGAGCCCGATGCGGTTCGCCGCGAGCCGGTCGGCCAACACCTCGCCGGTGCCGAGGTAGCCGATCGGCCCGGAGTCCACCCCGTCGTACCCGTCGCGGGACAGGGCCGCGAGCAGCTTGTCCGGGTCGAGGAGCGTGTCGTCGTGCTGGTAGATGCCGTGGTTGACCGGTGCGCCGGCCACCCGGGTGCGTCCGCTCAGCTGCACAGTGCGATCACCTCCATGCGGTGCGATTCCAGGACGTGCAGGCCGTCGCCGGCCGGGAGCCGGCACCGGTCGCCGTGGACGACGCGGTGGCTGCCGTCGGGGTAGCCGAGCAGCATGCCGTCCGCGTCGAGGGCGAACAGTTCGTCGCCGAGGCGCAGCAGCAGCGGCGCGTCGGGGCCGGCGGACACGGCGGTACGACCGGCCCGCAGCGCGTCGAGCACGGCGGCCTGCGGCTCGCGGTCGTCGTCGACCAGCAGCCAGGTGGTGGGGGAGCCGGGCGGCGCGTCGTCGCCGGGGCGGTGGAAGTCGCTGCCCCCGACGGGGACCACGTCCGGGCGCCAGGCCCGCGCCCACGCCAGCGGGGCGCCCCAGGTGCGGTCCCACCAGCCGGAGTGCCACACCTCGGCCAGCCGGGTACGCGTGGTCAGCGGCTGCCGCCAGGCGCAGTCGCCGCCGAGGGGATGGTTGACCGACATCAGCCCGCCGGCCCGCTCCGCGCCGGCCAGCCACTCGTCGGGCGGCTGCCGGAAGTCGACCCAACCGACCGGGCCGAACACGTTGGCGTGTCCCCGGTCGGTGGTCACCTCCTGCCCGGGCAGCAGGGTGAGGCCGTACCGGGCCGAGGCGGCGGGCAGCCACGGGTGGTGGCTGACGGTGTTGTGGTCGGTGACGGCGAGGAAGTCCAGGCCCCGGGCGGCGGCGAGGGCGGCCAGTTCGTCGATGGTGGCCGCGCCGTCGCTGTGCACGGTGTGCGCGTGCAGGTCCCCGGCGATCCAGCGCCGGCCGTCCACCCCGGGCAGCGCGCGGCGCGGCGGGCGGTCCGGGCGCGGTGGCGCCGCCGGCGGCGTCGGGGCGTCCGCCCCGGTGGTGCTGGTCGTGGCGGTGACCTCGTAGCTCAGGCCCTCCGGTGGGATGCGGTGCAACCGGAGCAGCACCTGCCATTCGCCGGGTTCCAGCTCACCGGGCAGGTAGCCCGGGGTGGCCCAGTGGGCGGCCACGGTGTAGCCGTCGCGGGCACCGCCGGACCAGCCCCGGAAGCCGGCCGGCCCGAGGCAGCCCAGGTCGAGCACCCCGGCCTGCCGGGGATAGTCGAGTCGTACGGTGAGCGCGGCGGTGCCCGGCGGCACGGTGACCGGCAGGGTCCGCAGCACACTCTCGGCGCGGTCCGCCAGCGTCCACCTGCCCCGGTGCACCGCCATGGCTCACCGCTCCGCGCCGGTACGCGCGGCGGGCACGGCCGCCGCCGCCCCGCTCACCAACTCGCCGTCCCGGTAGAGCAGTGACCGGCCGGGCCGGGGCACCACCCAGCCGGTGTCCCCGGGTTCGGGCTCGCGCCCCTCCGGCACGACGACCTGGACGCTGGTCCCCGCGGCCCGGGCGACGTCCCCGCCGGCCATGTCGAGGGAGACCAGCGAGAAGCTGCCGAGATTCTCCACCACGACCACCTGCCCGCTCAGCGCCCCCGGCACCGGTTCGGCGGAGTAGTCCAGGTACTCGGGACGGACCCCGTAGACGAGCTTCTCGCCGGCGCTGACCTGGTCCCGGACGTCGTCCGGCATCGGCAGCCGGGTGCCGGCGACGGCCAGTTCGCCGTCGTGCGCCTCGGCGTCGATGAGGTTCATCGGGGTGGAGCCGATGAAGCCGGCGACGAAGGTGTTGGCGGGGCGGCGGAACACCTCGGTCGGGGTGCCGACCTGCCGGATCCGGCCGCCCTCCATGACGGCGATCCGGTCGGCGAGGGCGAGCGCCTCGGCCTGGTCGTGGGTGACGAAGACGGTGGTGACGCCCAGTTCGCGTTGCAGCCGCTTGAGGAAGGTGCGCGCCTCCAGCCGCAGCCGGGCGTCGAGGTTGGACAGCGGTTCGTCGAGGAGGAAGACCTGCGGGTGGCAGGCCATCGCCCGGGCGAGCGCGACCCGCTGCTGCTGCCCGCCGGACAGCTGCCCCGGGCGGCGTTGCAGCAGGGCGGACAGGCCCAGCTCGTCGGCGGTCTCCGCCGCCTTCTCCGCGCGGCCCCGACGGTCCATCTTCTTGATCCGCAGCGGGTAGGCGATGTTCTCCTGCACCGTCATGTGCGGGAAGAGCGCGTAGTCCTGGAAGACCATCGCCACGTCCCGCTTGCCGGGCGGCAGGTTGGTCACGGCGCGGTCGCCGATGTGCACACTGCCGCCGGAGGCGACCTCCAGCCCGGCGATGGTGCGCAGCAGGGTGGTCTTGCCGCAGCCGGACGGCCCGAGCAGCGCGAAGAACTCGCCGTCGGCGATCTCCAGGTCGAGGGCGTCCAGGGCCCGCACCCCGTTGGGGTAGACCTTGGTCAGGTCGCGCATGGTGATGGCGGACATCAGCGCTTGATCCCTCCGTGGAAGCGGAATCCGTACCGGCTGCTGACGAAGACGAACATGAGCGCCACCGGCAGCGAGTAGAGCAGCGAGAACGTGGAGAGCAACCGCAGGTCGGCCTGGCCGCCCTCGGTGTAGAGGGTGTACATGATCACCGCGGCGGGGGCCTTCTCCGGCCCGCGCAGCAGCAGGAACGGCACCAGGAAGTTGCCCCAGACGTTGGCGACCGCCCACACCCCGACGGTGGCCAGGCCGGGGCGGACCAGTGGTACCACGATGTGCCGCATGATCTGCAGCGGGCTGGCGCCGAAGACCCGGGCGGACTCCTCGTAGGACGTCGGGGTGGCGTCCATGAAGTCCTTGAGGATGAAGATCGCCGCGGGCAGCAGCCCGCCGGTGAGGATCAGGATGACCCCGAGCCGGGAGTCGATCAGGTTGAGCCGGAACGCCAATTCGAACAGCGGCACCATGGTGGCCGTGCCGGTGACGATCGACGAGAGCAGCAGCAGCCCGTAGAGCAGCGCGTCGCGGCCGGGCACCCGGACCCGGCTCAGCGCGTACGCGGCCAACGCCCCGAACGTCACCACCAGCGCCGCAGTGCCGGCGGCCAGGTAGACGGAGTTGAGCAGCGAGCTGAGCGCGTACGGGTTGTCGAGCAGCGCGCGGAAGTTGTCCAGGGTGAACCGCGGCAGCGACGCGGTGATCGTCGGATTGTCGTCGAACGGGGCGGTGGCCAGCCAGAGCAGCGGCAGCGCGAAGAACCCGAGGACGGCGCAGAGGAAGGTGTAGCGGGCGACCCGGCCGAGCAGGTGCCGAGCGGCTTCCGTGCCGGCCTTCGGGTCGGTGGTCGGCGCGGGCGCCGTGCTGGTCGCGCTGCTCACGCCGTCTCCTTCCGCCGGCCCAGCATGCGCAGGTAGACCAGCGCGATGACCAGGTTGATCAGCAGCATGATGAACGAGATCGCGGCGCCGAAGCCGAGTTCACCGCCGGAGAGCGCCACCTTGTAGACGTAGACCGGGAGGATCTCCGAGCGCTGCTCGGGGCCGCCGGCGGTGATGAGGAACGGCGCGAAGTCGTTGAACGTCCAGAGGCTGATCAGCAGGAGATTGGTCAGCACGTGCCCGCGGATGCGGGGGAAGACCACGTCGCGCAGTTGCTGCCAGGTGGACGCGCCGGCCAGCCGGGCGGTCTCCAGGTGCGACCGGGGCACGTTCTCCAGCGCGGCGGCGTAGAGCATCATCGAGAACGCGGTGCCGCGCCAGGTGTTGAACACGATGATCGACAGCATCGGGTGGTCGAGCAGCCAGGCCGTGCCCGGGATGCCGAGCAGCGTGTTGAGGGTGCCGCCGTCCCGGTCGAGCAGGGCGATCCAGAGGAAGGCCACCACCGAGCTGGGCAGGATCCAGGAGAGCAGGACGAACGCCTCGACCACCCGGCGCAGCGGGCCGCGCCGGTCGCGCAGCGCGAAGGCGATGGCGAAGCCGAGCCCGGCCTGGCCGATGACCGCCGAGCCGAGCACGAACTGCAGGGTCAGCACCAGCGAGGAGCGGAACCGTTCGTCGCCCAGGGCCCGGGTGTAGTTGTCCAGGCCGACGATCTCCGGGTTGGCGGCGGCCAGGCCGGTCAGCCGGTAGTTGGTGACGCCCAGGTAGATCGTCCAGGCGGCCGGCACCACGAGGAAGAGCAGGATCAGCACCATGCTGGGCACGAGGAACCCGGTGGCCCGGGCCCGGCCCAGGCCAGCGGCGTCGGGGGCCGGGGAGGCGCCCGTTTCCGGGCGCCTCCCCTCCACCACCTGGTCAGGAGGTGACGTTACCTGCGCCACCGACAATCCCTTCCAGCTTCTTCTGGTACGCCCCGGCGGCCTCGTCGGCGCTCCGGCCCGACGCGGCGGCGGCGGTCGCCTCCTGCAGCGCCACCGACACCTGCGGGTACACCGCCAGCGGCGGCCGGTACGCGGTCACCGGCAGCACCTTCTCGGTGACGAAGCTCAGCATCGGGTCGCCCGCGAGGACCTCCTTGTTGACGTCCATCCGCGCGGTGATCCGTGCCTCGCCGGCGAGTTCGGCCTTGACCGCCTCCGCCGAGTGCATGAACGACAGCAGCTCCCAGGCCTGGGACGGGAACTTGGAGTTCGGGTTCAGCACCCGTACGCCGCCGCCGGACATGCTGACGAAGTCCTGCCCGCGGATGCCCGCGCCGGGCTGCTTGGCGGGGATCATCGCGTACCCGACGGCGGTGTTCCGGTCGGCCATCTTGGCGATGCCGGTGCTCGGGTTGATGACGCTGCGCCAGAAGTAGTCACCCTCGGCCAGGATGCCGATCTTGCCGGCGGCGAACTCCGCGAAGGACTTGTCGCGTCCCTTCGCCTCCTGTTGCAGCTTGGGATCGCCCAGGCCGCCGCCGTAGATCTTCGTGTAGAAGTCGAGCATGTCCTTGACCGGCTGGCTGGCTCCGGCCCACTTGCCGTCCTTGTAGATCTCGCCGCCGGCGCCGACCAGCAGCGGCAACGCGCCCTGCATGGAGGTCGCCTCGCCCATCGCGGTGCCGGCGTTCATCTGGATCGGGGTCACCCCGGGCAGCGCCTTGAGCTTGGCGCCGGCGTCGAGGATCTCCTGCCAGCTCTTCGGCTGCCAGTCGGCGGGCAGGCCGGCCTGGGCGAAGAGCTTCTTGTTGTAGTAGAGGACCCGGCCGTCGGTGCCGAGCGGGATGCCGTAGCGCTTGTCCTCGAAGCTGCCGAGGCCCTGCACGGTCTCCGGGATCTGCGACCAGCCCTCCCAGGAGTCGGCCTGGCCGCCGGCCACCTCGGACAGCGGCTTGAGGTAGCCGGCCTGGACGAACTCGCCCACCCAGATGCCGTCCACCGCGATCACGTCGGCGCCGCCCTTGGAGCGCAGGTCCAGGGCCAGCTTGGTCTTGTACTGCTCGTCGTCGACGCCGCTGGGCACGAACGTCACCTTGGCGGTGACGCCCTTGGCCTTCTGCGCCTCGACGAACCGGGGGATGACCCACTTCTCGATCCACTCCGCGCCGGCGGAGTTCTTGCCGCCCACGATGGAGTTGGCGGAGATCGTGAGGGTGATGTTCTTGGCGTCCTTACCAGCGGGCTCGGACGAGTCGCCGCAGGCCGTGAGGCCCAGGGCAAGGGTGGTGAACGCGGCGAGCACGCCCGCTGCGCGTCTCGGCTTGGATGTCATGGGCTGCTTCCCTTCGCAAGGAGACTTCGAAGAGACTCGCGGGTCGCCCGCCGGCCGCACGTCCGCCGCCGGCGGTGTTTGCGGCCACAATGTCATGACAGCCTGACGACGTAAATACCTGTCACTGAAATGAGCCCGAAACATCCACCGTCACCGCTCGGCGACGGTCACCTCAAGGGAGTAGCGGCTGGCCCGGTAGAGGTGCGCGCCGTGTTCCACGTACCGGCCCTGGTCGTCGTAGGCGGTGCGGGTCATGGTGAGCAGGGGCGCGCCGCGCCGCTCGCCGAGCATCTGCGCCTCGGCGGCGGTCGCCGCCCGCGCGCCGATCCGCTGGTGGGCGCCGCGGATGCGCATGCCGCCGGCGCGCAGGATCGCGTACAGGCCCTTGGCCTGCAACGCGTCCATGCTGAGCCGCACCAGGTCGGGCGGGAGCCAGTTCTCCATCACCGCGAGGGGTTCGGAGTCGGAGAACCGCAGCCGGCGCAGGTGCTGCACCTCGCTGCCGGCCGGTACGCCGAGCGCGGCGGCGACCTCGGCCGGGCAGGCCACGGTGGCCAGTTCGAGCACCGAGGTGGACGGCTGCTGGCCGGCGCGCAGCAGGTCGTCGTGGAGGCTGGTCAGCTCCACCGCCCGGCGCACCTCGCCGCGCACCACCTGGGTGCCCACCCCGCGACGGCGCACGATCAGTCCCTTGTCGACCAGGTGCTGGATCGCCTGGCGCACGGTCGGGCGGGACAACCCGAGCCGGTCGGCGAGCTGCAACTCGCTGTCCAGCCGGTCGCCGGGCGCCAGTTCGCCGCGCTGGATCGCCGCGGCGAACTGCTCCGCGACCTGGAAGTAGAGCGGGACCGGGCTGCTCCGGTCGACCGCGATCTCGGGTCCGGTCACGGCACCTCCTCGCTGGGCACGAGCGGGATCTCGGGGCACGATGATGGGCGCCACTGTACCGAAGCGGTCACCGAACGCAGAGCGCGGATGTCATGACAACACATTGACAGAACTCGTAGAGCGCTGTTACCAATCAGGGGCAGGGCCGGCGGGCACGGCATCGCCGGCCGGGGAAGGACGCCGCATGCTCGATGTGCTCACCATCGGCCGGGTCGGGGTGGACATCTATCCGTTGCAGATCGGCACGCCGCTGGCCGAGGTCGAGACGTTCGGCAAGTTCCTCGGCGGCAGTCCCACCAATGTGGCCGTCGCCGCGAGCCGCCAGGGGCTGCGCGCCGGCGTGATCACCCGCACCGGCGCTGACGCGTTCGGCGACTACGTGCACCGGGCGCTGCGCGACTTCGGCGTCGACGACAGCCAGGTCCACCCGGTCGACGGGCTACCCACCCCGGTGACCTTCTGCGAGATCTTCCCGCCGGACGACTTCCCGCTCTGGTTCTACCGCACACCGACCGCCCCCGACCTGCAGATCCGCCCCGAGGAACTCGACCTGGACGCGATCGCCGCGGCCCGGGTCTTCTGGCTCACCGGCACCGGCCTGTGCCAGCAGCCGAGCCGGGACGCCCACGCGGCCGCGCTGGTCGCCCGCGACGGGCGCCCGCACACCGTGCTCGACCTGGACTACCGGGCGATGTTCTGGTCCGACCCGGCGGCGGCCACCGCCGCGGTCGCCGAGGTGCTGCCGCGGGTCACCGTGGCCGTCGGCAACCTCGACGAGGTGGAGATCGCCGTCGGCACCCGCGACCCCGAGCGGGCCGCCGGGCTGCTGCTCGACCGCGGGCCCCGGCTGGCGGTGGTGAAGCTCGGGCCGGCCGGGGTGCTGGCCCGCACCCGCACCGAGACCGTCCGGGTGCCGCCGGTGCCGGTGGAGGTGGTCAACGGGCTCGGCGCCGGCGACGCGTTCGGCGGCGCGCTCTGTCTGGGCCTGCTGCGCGACTGGCCGCTGGAGCGGACGCTGCGCTTCGCCAACGCCGCCGGCGCCATCGTCGCCTCCCGCCTGGCCTGCTCCGCCGCCATGCCCGAGCACGCCGAGACCGCGGCGCTGGCCCGTGCCGTCGAGTCGGAACCGGCGTCGTCGACCGCCGCCGTGGGAGGAGAAGACCGGTGAGCACCGAGTACGACGCGCTGACCCTCACCCGCGCCCACCGGCCACAGGCGATCGCCGAGGCGGCCGCCCGGCGGACCCGCCGACCGTGGCCCGACCACGGCCGGCCGCTGTTCATCATCGCCGCCGACCACCCCGCCCGCGGCGCCCTCGGCGTGCGGGACCGGCCGATGGCGATGGCCGGGCGCGCCGACCTGCTCGACCGGCTGCGCCTGGCGCTGTCCCGGCCCGGCGTCGACGGCGTGCTCGGCACCCCGGACGTCCTGGAGGACCTGCTGCTGCTCGGCGCGCTGGAGGACCGGCTGGCCATCGGCTCGATGAACCGCGGCGGCCTCTCCGGCGCCACCTTCGAGCTCGACGACCGGTTCACCGCGTACGACGCCGACAGCATCGCCGCCATGCGCTACGACGGCGGCAAGATGCTCTGCCGCATCGACCCGGACGACCCGGGCACCGCACCGACCCTGCAGGCCTGCGCCCGGGCGGTCACCGCCCTCGCGGCCCACCGGACGGTGGCCCTCGTCGAGCCGCTCTGGGTGGCGCGCACCGACGGCCGGGTGCACGCCGATCTGCGCCCCGAGGCGATCATCAAGGGCGTCAGCGTCGGCCAGGCTCTCGGCGCCACCTCCGCGTACACCTGGTTGAAGCTGCCGGCGATCGACGAGATGGAGCGGGTGATCGCCGCGACCACCCTGCCGGTGCTGCTGCTCGGCGGCGACCCGGTGGAGGCGCCGGACGTGGTGTACGCGCGGTGGGCACGGGCGTTGCGGCTGCCCGGTGTGCGCGGCCTGGTGGTCGGCCGGGCGCTGCTCTACCCGCCGGACGACGACGTGGCCGCCGCCGTGGACCTGGCTGGATCGCTGCTGCCCACCGGGCAGCAGGCGTGAGCGCGGTCGAGGCGCACCTGCCCTGGGGCACGACCACCCGGGCGCCGTGGGCGCTGGAGGTCACCCCCGAGCGGGCCGGCTGGCGCTACGCCGGCCTGCGGGTGCTGACCCTGCCCCCCGGTGGCGCGGTCAGCTTCGACACCGGCGACGAGGAGATGCTGGTCGTGCCGCTGGCCGGCGCCGCGACGGTGCACTGCGACGGGCTGAGCCTGACCCTGGCGGGCCGCGCCTCGGTCTTCGCCGCGGTCACCGACTTCGCGTACCTGCCGCGCGACGCCACGGTGACGGTGCGGGGCGAGGGCCGGTTCGCCCTGCCGTCGACGCGCGCCACCCGCCGGCTGTCGCCCCGCTACGGCGCCGCCCGCGACGTGCCGGTCGAGCTGCGCGGCGCCGGCCCGGCCAGCCGACAGGTCAACAACTTCTGCTCCCCGGAGGCGTTCGACTGCGACCGGCTGGTCGCCGTGGAGGTGCTCACCCCGGGCGGTAACTGGTCGTCCTACCCGCCGCACAAGCACGAGGAGGACCGGACCCACGACGACGGCCGGGTCGAGGCGGAGCTGGAGGAGATCTACTACTTCGAGGTGGCCGGCGGCGTACCCGGCGACGCCGGGGGCCCGGTCGGCTACCAGCGCGTCTACGGCACCGCCCGACGGCCGATCGAGGTGCTGGCCGAGGTGCGCGGCGGGGACGTGGTGCTCGTCCCGTACGGCTACCACGGGCCGTCGATGGCCGCGCCCGGCTACCACCTCTACTACCTCAACGTGTTGGCCGGGCCCGGCCCGGAGCGGAGCATGGCCTGTGTGGACGACCCCCGGCACCACTGGGTCCGCGGCAGCTGGGCGGACCAGCCGGTCGACCCGCGGCTGCCGCTGACCGGCCCGACGACGCGGGAGGCGTGATGCCCAGACTGACGGTGGCGCAGGCCCTGGTGACGTTCCTGGCCCGGCAGTGGTCCGAACGCGACGGGGCGCGGCGGCGGCTGATCCCGGCCTGCTTCGGCATCTTCGGCCACGGCAACGTCGCCGGGATCGGGGAGGCGCTGGCCGGGCCGGCGGGCGCGGAGCTGCCGTACCACCTGTGCCGCACCGAGCAGGGCATGGTGCACACCGCCGCCGCATACGCCCGGATGACCGACCGGCTCAGCACCCTGGCCTGCACCACCTCGATCGGTCCGGGCGCGACGAACCTGGTCACCGGCGCCGCCGGGGCCACCGTCAACCGGCTGCCGGTGCTGCTGCTCCCCGGCGACATCTTCGCCACCCGGGTGGCGAACCCGGTGCTGCAGGAGCTGGAGGACCCCCGGTCCTACGAGGTCAGCGTCACCGACGCGCTGCGGCCGGTCTCCCGGTACTGGGACCGGATCAACCGGCCGGAACAGTTGCCGGCGGCGCTGCTGGCCGCGATGCGGGTGTTGACCGATCCGGTGGAGACCGGCGCGGTCACCCTCGCGCTGCCCCAGGACGTGCAGGCGGAGGCGTACGACTGGCCGGCGGAGCTGTTCGCCGAACGGGTCTGGCACGTGCCGCGTCCCCGCCCGGACTCCTCGGCGGTCGCCCGGGCCGCCCGGGCCGTTACCGCGGCGCGGCGGCCGCTGGTGGTGGCCGGCGGCGGGGTGATCTACAGCGGGGCGTGCGAGGCGCTGCGCCGGTTCGCCGAGGAGCACGGGGTGCCGGTCGCCGAGACCCAGGCCGGCACCGGCGCGCTGCCGCACGGCCACCCGCTCGCGCTCGGCGCGGTCGGGGTCACCGGCACCACCGCCGCCAACGAGATCGCGGCGGGCGCGGACCTCGTGATCGGGGTGGGTACCCGGTACAGCGACTTCACCACCGCCTCCGGCACCCTCTTCGGCGAGAACGCCCGGTTCGTCAACGTCAACATCACCGGCTTCGACGCCGCGAAGCTCTCCGGCGTGCAGGTCGTCGGGGACGCCCGGGAGAGCCTGGCGGCTCTGGACGCGGCGTGCGCGGGCTGGGGCACCGAGCCGGCGTACCGGGCGTCCGTGGCGGAGCTGACCGAGCGGTGGACGGCCGTGGCGGACCGGGCCCGGCACGCCGACCCCGAGGCGCGGCCCACCCAGACCGCCGTGATCGGCGCGGTCAACGACGCCGCCGGGCCGCGCGACGTGGTGGTCTGCGCCGCCGGGTCCATGCCCGGCGACCTGCACCGGCTGTGGCGCAGCGCCGACCCGAAGAGCTACCACGTCGAGTACGGCTACTCCTGCATGGGCTACGAGATCCCCGGCGGGATCGGGGTCCGGCTGGCCGCGCCGGACCGCGAGGTCTTCGTGCTCATCGGTGACGGCTCCTACCTCATGCTGCCCAGTGAGCTGGCCACCGCGGTGGCGGAAGGGATCAAGCTGGTCGTCGTGCTGGTGGACAACCAGGGGTTCGCCTCGATCGGCCGGCTCTCGGAGAGCGTTGGCGCGCAGCGGCTCGGCACCGCCTACCGCGACCGGGCCGGGGGCCGGCTCCCGGTCGACCTGGGCGCGAACGCGGCGAGCCTCGGCGCGGACCTGATCCGGGTGACCACCACGGCGCAGCTGCGGGCTGCGCTGGCCACCGCCCGGGCGGCGGAGCGCACCACGGTCGTCCACGTCGAGACCGACCCGTTCGAGGCCGGCCCGGACGGCGGCGCCTGGTGGGACGTGCCGGTCGCCGCCGTCTCCACCACCGCGCGGACGCGGGCCGCCCGGGCCGCGTACGAGGCCGGGTCCAAGGCCCGCCGTACCCGTCTGAGCGGTGATCCCGGGGCCTGAACCGGGTCCGGCCCGCCCATCCCGAGCGGCGACACCGCCCAAACCGGCGTGATCGGGACGCCCCGCCCTCGTGACGGGCGCGTGCGGCGGTGGGAGGTTGGCGAGGCGCCTGCCGGGTAAACGCCGCCATGGCCCATCGTGGTCCGGGCGACGGTTCCGTGCGCTCAGCGCTCCACGCGGTCGCCGAGCGGACCGGCCGGTCGGTGACCGAGGCCCGCCGGCGCGGCGGCGCGGGCGGTCGGGTACGGCTGCGCCAGCTCGAGGTGACCGTGGTCATCGCGGTGCAGGCCGGACTGGCCGCGGCGCTCGCGGCCCTGCTCGCCGAGTACCTGCTCGGCCCGGGTGCGCACGTCTTCGCCCCGGCCGCGGCGGTCGGCACCATCGCCACCGCCATCGGGCAGCGCGCCCGCCGTACCTTCGAACTGCTGGGCGGGGTCGGGATCGGCATCATGATCGGTGACGGCCTGCGGTTCCTGCTCGGCTCCGGGCCCTGGCAGACCGGGGCGGTGGTCGCGCTGGCGATCGCCAGCGCGTTGCTGGTGGCCGGCCGGGGCGGGGCCCTGGTCGGGCAGGCGGGCGGTACCGCCGTCCTGATCGCGACGCTCGCCCCGATGCAACGGGGCCTGGAGCTGCCCCGCGTCTTCGACGCGCTGGTCGGCGGCGTGGTGGGCCTGCTGGTGGTGGCGCTGCTGCTGCCGATCAATCCGCTGCGGGTGCTGGACCGGGCGGCCGCGCCGCTCTTCGCCGCCGTCACCGAGCAGCTGTACGCGGTGGCGGACGCCCTGTCCCGCCGGGACGCCGACGCCGTGATCCGGGCGCTGGACCGGCTGCGCGGGCTGGACGCGGACATCGGGCGGCTGAACGAGTCGCTCAGCGGGGCGGAGGAGGTGGTGACGCTGGCGCCGGCCCGCTGGCACCGCCGGGCGCGGTTCCACCGCTACGCCCGCAGCGCGGAACATCTGGAGCGCCTGATCCTCACCAGCCGGGCGTTGGCCCGCTGGAGCGCGACCGCCCTCCAGTACGGTGAACCCGTCCCGGCGCACCTGCCCCGGGCGGTTCGTCGGCTGGGTGACGGCATCGCGGAGCTGCGCCGGGAGAGCCGGGCGGATCAGGAGCCCGAGCGGACCCGGCAGCTGGTCCGGGAAAGCGCCCACCTCGCCGGCCGAGCCTCGGCGGAGGGGGTGCGGTCGTACGGGGACGCCCTCGTCACCGATCTTCGTACCGCCGCCAGTGACCTGCTGCGGGGAACGGGGTGCCATCCGGACGACGCCAACCGGATGGTGCGCCAGGCGGCGCAGGCCGGGGCGGCCGAGGTCCGTCCGCCGCTGCGCCGGGAGCTGCGCCGGGAGCTGCGCCGGCCGCGGCCTACTAGGATCACCGGCACCCGGCGGCGGGCGCGGCTGGCCAGGCGGGCCCGCCCCGAGGGGCGGGTGGGCGCGTCGTACCCGCCCTCGCGCTGAAGCGCTGCGCCGTCCCCGGCGGCCGCACGTCGGGGCGCTCGGGCCGCCCGGCGAACCCCGGGTGCCGTGTGGGCGGCACCCGGAGTTCGCCGGTCACCGGCGCGGTCGGCCCGGTCAGGTGGCGACGCGGACCAACAGTGTGAACGCCCGGACCGGATCGTCGGCGAGCTGGGCGCGGTCGGCCTCGGCGATCAGCGTCGCCCAGTCCGCCGGCGCGCTTCCCCGGACGACCGCGGCCTGGGCGGCCTCGCGGGCCACCGCGAGGATCGCGTCGTTCCGCGCGGCGGAACCGTGACCCGTGCCGAGCTGCCGGCCGAGCGGCCGCAGCACCTCCGGCGCGTTGTCAAGTGAGCCGTCGGCGTTCCAGTTGCCCGGCGCCAGTGCCGCGCGCAGCTCCGGCCGCTGGTCCGCCACGTCCGCCAGTCCGGACCGGCCGTGGTCGGTGCGCAGTCCCCAGCCGAACGGGTACAGCGGTTGGTAGTCCCGGTCGCCGACGTTGATCGGCACCTGGGCCTCGCTGCGCGGCCAGGTCACCGGGAGGCGGCCGGTGAACGGCCGCCGGCCGAAGAGGACGTCGGCGACACCCGCGCCCTCGCTGCCGGGCAGCCATGACGCCACCAGGGCGTCGATCTTGCCGAGCTGGTCCGTCACGATCTGCGGCCGTCCGGAGACCACGAGGACGACGCACGTCTCGATCTCGGCGCAGACCTTGTCGATCACGGCCTGGTCGGCGGGCTGCAGGCGTAGCGACTTCTCCTCCTGCTGAGGCGTCGAGCACCAGCCGCACTCCGGGCCGCCGACGTCGCCGTACCCCTCGGCGTACGGCGTCTCGCCGACCACCACCACGCCGACGTCGGCGCCGGCCGTGGGCGCCGAGGCGTCCGCGCTGTAGGTGACCCGGGCCTGCGGCGCCACCTGCCGGATGCCCTCCAGAATCGTGGTGCCGGGGATGAGGTCGCCCGACTGGCCCTGCCAGGTGATCGTCCAGCCGCCGGCCTGGTTGCCGATGTCGTCGGCGTTGCGACCGGCGACGTACAGGTTGGCGTCGCGGCGCAGCGGCAGCGCCCGCACGGCGTTCTTCAGCAGCACCTGCGACTTCGCCACCGCGTCCCGGGCGATCGCCCGGTGCTTCGCGCTGCCGACCTGGTCGACGTTCGCCGCCGAGGCGTACGGCTGCTCGAAGAGCCCGAGCTCGAACTTCTTGCGCAGGATGCGCCGCACGGCGTCGTCGAGACGGGCCGGGCTGACCCGGCCGGCGGTCACCTCGGCCAGGAGCAGCTCTTCGAACTGCGGGGCGGTGTTCGGTTCCATGAACATGTCGGTGCCGGCGTTCACGCCGACCCGGACCTTGTACGCGGTCAGGCCGGTGTTGGTCGGCTCGGCCGGGTCGGGAATCTGGTGGATGCCCTCCCAGTCGGAGATCAGGAACCCGTCGAAGCCCATCCGGCCCTTCAGGACGTCGGTGAGCAGCTCCCGGTTGGCGTGCATCTTGGTCGGGTTGCCGAGCCCGTCTTCGGCCCAGTCCACACTGGAGAAGGAGGGCATCACGCTGCCGACGTGGTGTCGCCACAGGGCGGGACCGTAGGGCGAGAGGTCGGTCCGGGCGAAGTGGGCCCGGTCGGTCACCGTCACGCCCTGGTCGATGGGGTACCGCTGCTCCCACCACGGCTTGCCCTCGTTGGCGGCCGCGGTGGCCTCGTCGTAGTTGGTGTCGCCGTCGCCGGCGTAGTGCTTGGCGGTGGCCAGCACCCGGTCGGCGTCGTCGAGCTGGCCGGCGCGGCGCCCCTGCAGGCCGTCGATGACGGTCTCCATCGGGATGACCAGCGCGGGATCCTCGCCGAAGCTCTCGTAGCTGCGCCCCCACCGCTCGTCGCGGGAGACGCACACGCACGGAGCGAAGTTCCACGGGATGCCGGTCGCGCGCACCTCGGTCGCGGTGGCGTGCCCGATCCGCTCCACCAGGGCGGGGTCGCGGGTGGCCCCGAGGCCGACGTTGTGCGGGAAGACGGTGGCCCCGTACACGTTGCCGTGCCCGTGCACGGCGTCGATGCCGTAGATCATCGGGATCTGCAGCCGGGTGCTCAGCGCCTGGGCCTGGAACTCGTTGACCATGTCGACCCAGGCGGCGGGCGTGTTGGTGGCGGGCGTCGAGCCGCCGCCGGAGAGCACGGAACCGAGCCGCCACTGCGCGACCAGCGTGGGATCGGCCGCGACGGCGGCCCGCTCGGCCTGGGTCATCTGGCCGATCTTCTCCTCGACCGTCATCCGGCCGAGCAGGTCGGCGACGCGCCGGTCGACCGGCAGTCTCCGGTCGAGGTACGGCAGGCCGTGCGCGTTGACCACCAAAACCGGCTGGCCGCCGACGGTGGCGCCGATGGAGGCCGTGGCGAGCGTCAGTGGGATGGTCTCGGCGGTCTCGGCCGTCCGGTCGTTGTGGACGGTGACGGTGATCGGTCGGGCGGTGCCGGACCGGCTGCCGGCCGGAAAGGTCAGTGCGCCGGCGACGGGGGCGTAGTCGGCGCCGGCGGTGGCGGTGCCGCTGCCCGTGGTGTAGCGGACGGTCGTCGGGGCCGCCAACGGGTGTCCGTCCGACGTGGTCACCGAGACGGTGAACTCCGCCCGGCCACCCTCGGCGACGGTCTGGACCGACCGGTCCGCGGCGACGGTGACGGTCTGGGTGCTCGCGGCCGAAGCGGACGACGCCGGCAGCAGCGATGCGGCCAGGACGACGGTTCCGACGAGTGCGACGCGGCTGCGCCAGCATGAACTCATGTGGTGCCTCCCTACGGGAGTCGGCCGCCCGCACCCTCTCGGTGCGGGACCGCCCTCGTCCCGGTAAGGAATCCTTCCCAATCCCATCAGGGCGCGTCAATATTACGGCGCAATAAAAGTCGGAGGGGGCGCGGACGGCGTGGTCGGGCGGGGTGACGGCGAAGGGGGCGCGCCTGGCATCCGGGCCGGTGCGAAACCCTGGCAGGGCTGGCGTGCGGAGCGGTATGCTCCCTCGCGATGATGACCCCTCGTGGCAGATTGGGGGTCCCGTCCGCGCAAGGTGAGTGCTGATGCACTCCCGGGCCGCGGATGCGGATTCTCGCCTTTCCCTCTGGCGGCGCATGCGCGAGTTCGCCGTGCCGCCGTCCATGATCGACACTGCGACCACCCGTCGCCGCGCCGGCGACTGGGCCGGGGCGTGCGCCGCCGCGCGCGTCGACGTCGACCCGAGCTTGCGCGCGGTGGCCCGCACCCACGGTCGGGAACTCGCGGCCCGGGTCCGGGCCGACCTTCGCCAGCTGGCGCCCGACCTGTTGCGCTGGCACCTGCCGAGGATCGCCCCTGACGGGCTGCTACGCCCCGGCCTGACCATCGCGCTCGCCCGGTACGAAGAGGCCGGACGCGACGGCGCCGCCGTGCACCTGGTGGTCCGCACGCCACCGGCCTGGGCGGACGCCGGTCAGCGATTCAGCCTGGCGCTCTGGGACGGCCACCGGGACGGCCGTCACCCCCATCCACACCCCGACCGTCGGTTCCGTCTCGACCTGCACCGTCACCTCTGGGACGCGCGCCGGGCCGACGAGCTGAGGACGCGGTCGGGAGCGGGCCGGTTGCCCGCCGACCGGCGCGCCACAGTGGACGCCGATCCGCTGGCGGCGCCGCCAGGGCTCGACTGCGCGGTGGACAGGTGGGCGGCCGAGGCCGCGATCCTGCTCCGCGCCGAGGGCCGGATTGGGGACGCCGTCGCCGTACGACTCGGCGGCCGGCGTCGGCTCGTCCTGGAGCTGGCTCCGGACGGGGGCATCCTCCGGTCGCCCGCGCTGGCCGCCCGGCGGGGCGCCGAGGAACTGCCGGTGCTTCCGGACGCGGCGACCTGGGTGCTACCGGACCTGGCACTGCTCCGCGCCGGGCTGATCGAGGTCGACCGGCTGCACCCGCTGGTGGCCTCGGCGCTGGCACCCGAGCGTCGGGCGGCCGGCGTGCCGCGGGTCCCGCAGCGGGCCGGTCAGCCACGGCTCGTGCGGTGCCGGGGCGCCCAGCACCGGATCGGCCTGGTCGACGGGGTGCTCGTCGCGCTGGACCACGGCCCGGCCGAGATCCGCCGGGAGGAAATGCTGGCCGCGCTGACCGGCACCCCGCTCGCCTGCCTGCGGGCGATCGACGAGGCGCACCGCCACCCGGAATGCCTCGACGACGTCCGCGCCCGCCTGGACCACGGCGACACCGCCGGCGCGCTGGCCGCCGTCGAGGCGCTGCTCGGACCCGACGCGCTGCTGCGCGCCGGTGCGCTGCGCGACGAACTGGAGACGGCCGCGTCGCGGCGGGTCACGTACGGGCTGTTCCGGGCGGGGCTGGCCGGAAGCGGGCCCGGCCCCGCCCGCTCGGACCGTCGCCGTACCCGTGACCGCCGCTCCCGCCCGCGCCACGGCATCTCGCGCTGACCCAGCGGGCCCGAGCCCGCCGCGCTGTCCCCACCCGTCACGAACCCAAAGGTGATCACACATGCCCATGTCGACCGACATCTCCGTCGAAGCCGCCCAGCTCGACGTCGCCGCCGAGTTGCTCGCCCTGCTGGGCGACACCACCACCGAACCGCGCCCCGACACCCAGTTGGAGGCCCTGACGCTGGCCGTCGCCGCCGACCTGCCGGTGCTGCTCTGGGGCGAGCCGGGGATCGGCAAGACCGCGGCCCTGACCCAGCTCGCCGCGTCCCTGGACCTGCCGCTGACCACGGTGATCGCCAGCGTCCACGAGCCGTCCGACTTCTCCGGGCTGCCGGTCGTCGGCGACGACCCGGCCGTGCAGGGTGTGCCGATGGCCCCGCCGGACTGGGCGGTGCGCCTGGTCCGCGCCGGCCGGGGGCTGCTCTTCCTCGACGAGTTGTCCACCGCGCCGCCGGCCGTGCAGGCCGCCCTGCTCCGCCTGGTGCTCGAACGCCGCATCGGCGCCCTCCGACTGCCGTCCGGCGTGCGGATCGTGGCCGCCGCGAATCCGCGCTCCTCGGCCGCGGACGGCTGGGAGCTGAGCCCGCCGCTGGCCAACCGCTTCGTCCATCTCCAGTGGACCCACGACCACGAGGTCGTCGTACGCGGCCTCGGCGGAACCTGGCCCAGGGCGGCCCTGCCCCGGCTCGACCCGCGGCGGCTGTCGCCGGCCGTCGCCTTCGCCCGCCGCGCGGTGTGCGGGCTGCTGTCGGCCCGGCCGACGCTCGTGCACCGGCTGCCCACCACCGAAGGCCGCCGGGGCGGCCCCTGGCCGTCGCCGCGGAGCTGGGAGATGACGCTGCGCCTGATCGCCTTCGCGACCGCGGCGGGCACCTCCCGGGACGTGCTGTCGATGCTGGTCCGGGGCGCCGTCGGGGACGGCCCGGGGCTGGAGTTGCTGGCCAGCATGGACCGGATGGACCTGCCGGACCCGGAGGTGCTGCTGGCCGATCCGGCCGCCGCCGTCCTGCCGGAGCGGGGTGACCTGCGCCAGGCTGTGCTGGACGGCGTGGTGGAGGCGGTCCGCCGGCGTCCGGAGAAGTCCCGCTGGGACGCGGCGTGGACGCTGCTGGTCCGGGCGCTCGACACGGGAGCCCCGGACCTGGTGGTCGTCCCCGCGTCCACCCTCGCCGCGCTGCGCCGCGAGGACTGGGACGTTCCGGCGTCGATCGAGCGGCTCGCCGGCGCGGTGTCGCTGTCCCGGCGGGCCGACCAGGCGGCGGCCCGGATGGCCGCCGCCGCGGGGGCCGGCCGGTGACCGCGGACCGCACCGGCGTGCTGGACCTCGACAAGCTCTTCGCCGCCCGGCTGCACGCCGCCCGGGTCCGGCCCTACCTGGCGACGGCGCTGTTCGCCCTGCACGTGGTGCCGTCGCGGCAGGTGCCGACGATGGCCGTGGACCCGCACTGGCGGTGCTACGTCGCACCGGCGTTCGTGGACCGGACCCCGGTCGAGGAACTCGCCGGGGTGTGGGTCCACGAGGTCTCGCACCTGCTGCGCGACCACCACGGGCGCAGCGACCGGGTGGCCCGCGAACGCGGCCTGACCGGGCCGGGGGAACGGCTGCGGATGAACATCGCCGCCGACTTCGAGATCAACGACGACGTGTTCGGTGCCGGCCTGGCCCGGCCCGACGGGGCCGTCGATCCAGGCCACCTGGGACTGCCCGAGGGCGAGCTGATGGAGGACTACCTGCGCCAGTTCCGGCTCGGGCCGCGTACCCATGATCTGGCCTGGTTGGACTGCGGCAGCGGGGCCGACGGGCTGGAGCGCGGGTGGGACCTGGGACCCGACGGCGCGCACGGGCTCACCGCGCAGGAGCGGGACGCGGTCCGGTTCCGGGTGGCCGAGGGCATCACCGCCCGGCCCGGGACCACGCCGGCGGGCTGGCGGCGGTGGGCGGAGGAGGCGTTCCACCCACCGCAGCCGTGGCGGGAACTGCTGGGCGCGGCGGTCCGTTCGGCGGCCTCCGCCCCGGGGGTGGGGGAGGACTACACCTACGGACGCCCGTCGCGGCGCTCCGCCGGCGTGCCCGGCGCCATCCTGCCGAGCCTGCGGCGCACGCCCCCTCGGGTCTGCGTGGTGATCGACACGTCGGGGTCGGTCAGTGACGCCGAACTGGGCAGCGCGCTGCTGGAAGTCGCCGCGATCTCCCGGGCCGTGGGTGGGCGGCGGGACCTGGTCAGCGTGCTGCCGTGCGACGCGGCGGCCCGGGTCGTGCATCCGCTGTGCCGCGCCGAGGACATCCCGCTGGTCGGTGGCGGGGGAACGGACCTGCGGACGGGTTTCGCCCGGGCCCTGCGGAGCCGGCCCCGACCGGACGTCGTCGTGGTGCTGACGGACGGGCAGACGCCCTGGCCGACCTCGCGGCCGTCGTGCCGGACGGTGGTGGGGCTGTTTCCCCGCGCCCGGCCGGTCAACGAGGAGGATCCCGACTACGTGCCGGACTCGCCGCCGGACTGGGCGCGGGTGGTCGTCATCGGTGCCGGGTGAGGTGGCCCGGCCCCTGCGCGGCCGGTCAGGCCAGGGCGGCCACGGCGGCGTCCGCGCCGTTGCGCCACAGCACGCCGACCTCGCTGAAGCCGGCGTCTCGCAGCGCCGCCAGGTGCCAGTCCGTCGGCGGGTTCCACTCCGGACTGTGCCCGGTCGGGTAGATCTGTCGCCGCTTCTCCACCAGTGGCCCGAGGGCCGGATCCTCGGCGGCCTGCTCCCACCACCCGCTCCACGACTGGGCCGCCCCGGCGGCGTGGCGGGCCGTACGCCGCTGCCGGGCGCGGTCGGTCAGCCGGGCGGTCAGCGTGGGCAGGGCGTCGTCGGGCAGGTGGTCGGCGTTGACGAACACGCCGCCGGGGCGCAGCGCGGCGCGGATCTCGCCGTAGAGGGTGGCCAGGCGGGGGCCGTCGAGCCAGTGCAGGGCGGTGGCGGTGAGCACCGCGTCGTACCCGTGGTGGGGGAGCGCGGCCGTCCAGTCGGGACGGTTGAGGTCGGCGGTGACGACGGTGGCGCGGCCGGCCAGGGAGGCCTCGGCGATCGTCAGCAGGACCGGGTCGAGGTCGACCAGGGTGACCTGCGCGTCCGGGTGGCGGGCGAGGGCGCGCAGGCTGATGGAGCCGGTGCCGCCGGCGAGATCGAGCAGCCGCAGCGGTCCGTCACCGGCGACGGCGTCGGCGGCGTCGAGCAGCGCCGCGAAGCGATGTTCCCGGTCCGGCAGGTACGCCTCCTGCTGCCGGTCCCAGCTCTCCTGCCATGCCCGCACGTCAAGTTGGTAAGGAGTCATAGCCCAGACGTTAGTTACCGCGAGGTGGGCTGTCGAGGGCTCGCGGGGTCGCCGGGACCGCTGTCCCCGGGGAGGCATCGTTACGCTGCTCGCATGGCAGACGAGGGCGTGCGGACCGGGCATGCCGAGGCGGTGACATGGTCGGTGGACGACCCGATCGTGGCGGCGGTGCGGCAGGTGCTGGCGGCGATGCCGTCCGGGTGCACCTGGCTGCTGCCGGTGACCCAGGACGGTGAGGTCGTCGACTTCCGCGTCGCCGCCACCAGCGAACAGGGCCGCGACGTCTACGGCCGGGGAGCCGGGCGGGTCGGCGGGCTGCTCAGCGCCCTCTATCCCGGCATGGTCGGCGGCGTGCTGTGGCAGGCGTACCACCGGGTGCTGGCCAGCGGCGTGCCGACCCGGGTGCCGGACTTCCGGTACGAGGGCAAGCAGGCCGGCGTGGTCGCCGACTCGCTGTTCGACATCAGCGTGCAGCCGGTGCTGGGCGGCCTGCTGGTGTGGTGGGAGCGGCTCGACGAGCATCAGCGTCGGATGGAGCGTACCGAGCTGCTGGGCAGCCTCGGCTGGGCGGAGTACGACCTGATCACCGGCCTCAGCGAGTGGTCGCCCGGCATGTACCGGATCTTCGAGCGTGATCCTTCGCTGGGCCCGCTGTCGCGGGCCGAGCAGTCCGCGGCGATCATCCCCGACGACCATGGGCTGCGGGAGGCCGCCTGGCAGACGTTGGACAGCGGTGCGGCGTCGGACGTCACGGTGCGCTTCCGGGCGGGCTCGTCGGTGAAGTACCTCCGCATCCTCTCCGACGTCGCCCGGGACGCCGACGGTGCTCCGGTGAAGATCTACGCCGTGGTGCAGGACGTGACGGCCCGGGTCGACTCGCGTACCGCCATCGAGCGGCTCAGCGACCAGCTGCACACCCGGGAGCTGACGGCGCTGGCGGAGCACCGCCTGGCCCGGCAGTTGCAGAACCTGATCCAGCCGGTGCCCCGCGAGCCGGTCCCGTTGGCCGGCCTCGAGGTGCTGGTCGGCTACCTGCCGGCGGAGAGCGCCGCGCAGGTCGGCGGGGACTGGTACCACGCGCAGACGTTGCCCGACGGGCTGGTCGCGCTCGCCGTCGGCGACGTCGCCGGGCACGGCCTGGAGGCGGCCAGCGGGATGGCGCACCTGCGGTTCGCGCTGGTCGCCTGGCTCTCGATCGGCATCCGGGACCCCGGAGCGCTGCTCGGGCACATGAACCGGCTCTGCGGGCAGCTGAAGATCACCGCGACCGCGGTGGTCGCCGTCTACGACCCGGCGACCCGGTCGCTCTCCTGGGCGCAGGCGGGCCACCTGGCCCCGTTGCTGGCGCGCGGCGGGACGACCGCCGAACTCGACCGGCCCGCGGGAATGCTGCTGGGCGCCGACGCCGACTCGACCTACCCGGTCGTCACCCCTCGGCTGCGCGGCGACGACCTGCTGCTCTTCTACACCGACGGGCTGGTGGAACGCCGGGTCGGCGACACGGTCGACCTGCTCGGCCCGGTGATGCGGACGCTGTCCGACATCTCCCGTGACCCCGACGCACGGACCCTGCCGCGGCTGCGCGACGTGCTGCACCAGCCCAGCCCGGAGGACGACACCTGCACCCTGGCCGTGCGGGTGCTGCGCTGACCGTCCTCAGAGGCGGAACCGGAGGCGCACCACCGTGCCGGCCGGGGTGGGCTCGACGGCGACCTCGTCGCAGATCCGGGCGACGATCGCCAGCCCCCGACCGCGGATCGCCTCGGCGGTGGGCATCTCGCGGGCCACCGTGCGCGGTCCGCCCTGATCGACGACGTCGCAGACGAACTGGCCCGCCTCGGCCCACACCCGCACCAGGCCGCCCCCGTTGGTGTGCTGCAACGTGTTCGTCGTTAGTTCGCTGACCGCCAGCGCGAGCAGCTCCACCCGGGCGGCTGGCAACCCCCGGGCCAGGGCCCGGGAACAGACGAACGCGCGGACCTGCACTAGGTCGTCGACGTGCGCGTACGGCATCGTGGCGACCGCGGAGGACCGAGTGGCGGGACGGTCAGACATCGTCGTCCTCCACCGGCCGGCGGGCCGTCACCGCGGGTCCACGCCGTCGTCGGTGGGCGGTCGCAGCAGGTCGGCGACGCCGGTGATCGCCAGGACGTTCGCGACGGGACCGCGGGCGTTGACCACGTACAGCCGGCCGCCGGCCGCGCGGGCCGCGTGGTGGGCGGTGACCAGGCCGTGGATGCCGGTGGAGTCGAGGAAGTCGAGCGCCCCCGCGTCGACCAGCACGACCTGGGCGTCGGCCACGGCGCCCAGCAGCGCGGCCGAGAGCTCCTCCCGGGCAGCGAGGTCACACTCGCCGGCGAGCCGCACCACCGCCCGTCCTGGTGCCGTGGACGTCGTCGCCTCGAAGCGCGCCATAGGGCAGCTCATCCTTCCCCGCGCGGAGCAGTCGGCCGGTTCGCGCACATGATGCCACCTCGCCGCCGAACGTCGCGCCCGGCGCGACAGCCGGCGGTCCGGCTCGGGGACACCGGCCGGCGACCCGGCCGCTGGTGACCGCTGCCGGCGTGGCTCCGACGCAGGTGGGAGCGGGTGGCGACCGGTCCCGCGGGTCAGGCGGCGGGCTGCAGCCAGGCCACCGCCCGGCGCACGGTGGCCTCGGGTACGTCGTGCCCACCGTCGAACTCGTCGTAGGTGACGTCGTAGCCGAGAGTCTGCAGGCGCGGCACGAGGGTCCGGCTGCACCGGTCGATCGGCAGCACCCGGTCGGCGGTGCCGTGCGAGACGTAGACCCGCGGCGTGCCGTGGGTGAGCAGCGGGGCGGCGAAGCCGGGGGAGAAGGCCAGGACGGCGTCGAAGACGTCGCCGTTGATCAGGCCGATCGACAGCGCGTACGACGCGCCGTCGGAGAATCCGCCGATCAGCATGCCGGCGATCGGGTAGCCGGTGACGATCTCCTGGAGCACCCGGTCGATCCGCCGCACGTCGGGGCCGAAGCCGACACCGATCATGTCCCAGGTCGCCGCGGCGGACTGCGGCGCGACGAGCAGCAGGCGTTGGTCGTCGGCGACCGGCAGCATCAGCTCCAGGGCCTGCCGGGGTGACCCGCCGGCGCCGTGCAGCAGCAGGGCCAGCCGGTACGGGCCGCCGTCCGCCGGCGCCGGCACGTAGGCCTGGGCGACCAGCTCACCGTCCGGTGCGTCGAACGACACCAGGCCGGTGCGGCCCGCGGCGGCGACCGGTGGACCCGGTCGCACGCTCAGGCGGCCGTGCCGGGAGTTCTCCTCCGGCTGCTCGTGCGGTCGGGCGGTCTCCGGGGTGATCGGCATGGGTGCCTCCGCTTCGGCGGGACTGTCCGGCGGGCTACCCGGTCCGGCGCGAAGCAATCCCGCCCGGGCCGGGGAAGTGGTCCGGCGTGCGTAAGGGCGCCTGAAGCGAATCGTAAGCGGGATCCGGCAATGTTCTGGGTGTCACCGGAGAGCACCACCGACAGCCAGGAGATCCCGATGCGCAAGCTCATCAACTCGACCTACATCACCCTCGACGGCGTCATCGAGAACCCCATGTGGACCATGCCGTACTTCGACGAGGAGGCCGCCGCCTTCGCCGGCGGGCAGACCAACGAGGCCGACGCGCTGCTGATGGGTCGGATCACCTACGACGGCATGTCCGCCGCCTGGCCGACCCGGGACGAGAGCGACCCGAGCACCGGCGCCGCCTACTTCAACAACGTCAAGAAGTACGTCGCCTCGACCACCCTGACCGACCCGACCTGGAAGAACAGCGAGGTGCTGCAGGGCGACCTGATCGAGGAGGTGACCCGGCTCAAGGCGCAGGACGGCAAGGCCATCCTCCAGTACGGCTTCGGTTCGGTCACCACCCAGCTGATCGCGGCCGGTCTGCTGGACGAGGTCCGGTTCTGGATCCACCCGGTGCTGGAGGGCGGCGACAGCGTGACCGCACCGCTGAAGGACTTCAAGGCGTCGTTCGAGCTGGTCGACACGAAGGTGCAGCGCAGCGGTGTGATCATCGCCTCGTACCGGCCGAAGGCGGCCCGCTGACGGACGCGCTCTTCAGCTGGGCCCGAGCCTCGCCCGGGCCCAGCTTGCCGCCCTCGGTGACCAGCGCGTCGAAGCGTTCCCGGCCGAGGGCGGCGACCAGCCGTACCGTCACCCGGTCGGTCTCGTCGCGCTCCGCCGGCGCGGCCGGGGCCCGGGCGGCCTCCCGCGCGGCGGCCGCGGCGCCCAGCAGGCGGGCCGCGACCTCGGGCATACGCACCGCCGAGGCCATCCCCTCCAGCGCGTTGACGGCGTCGCGCGGTGACTCCATCGCCTGCGCGGCGTCGAACGCCTCGACGTGCAGGGCCAGCCCGGCGGTGGGGTCGCCGTTCTGCTCGGCCACGTAGCCCAGCTCCACCAGGACCATCGGCAGGTACAGCGCGGGCTGCGTCTCGCGGCGGCCCTGCTCGGCGAGGCGCGTCAGGTGCGTGACGGCCACGTCGAGCTTGCCGTCGCGGCGGGCGGCCAGGCCGAGGCCGATCTCCGCGAAGATCATCGCGTTCGGCGCGTCCTGCTCCACCGCCAGCTGGTACGCGCGTTCGGCCAGCTCCCGGCCCTGCGCGTAGTCGCGGGTCTGCACCGCCAGCCAGGCCAGCCAGGACAGCTTGCTGCCCACCTCGGGCCAGAGCGACAGCTCCTCGGCCCAGCGCAGCCCCTCCCGGTGCAGGGCGGCGGCGCGCTCGTGCTCGCCGCGCATCTCGGCCAGGCCGCCCACCCAGTCGGTCGCCTGCAGCCGGCCCCAGCGGTCGCCGACCTGCGCGAACAAGGCCGCACTGCGGGTACCGGCGTGCTCCAGCGTGGCCAGGTCGCCGGTGGCGTGGGCGAGCTTGGCCCGCGAGCTGAGCACCGCCGCCTCGGTCCAGGGGTCGTCGACGGCGGTGGGCAGCAGTTCCGTTGCCAGGGTCAGGTCGCTGCGGTCGATGACGGCGTTCGCGACGAACCACGTCGCCCGGCCGTCGGGGTCGCCGGCCAGGGCGACGCGCAGGTCGCCCGGCGCGATCGGTTCGCCCTGCAACAGCGCGAACCCGGCCCGCCACGGCGCGGCGCGCGCCTCCTCGGTCGGGTCGCCCCGCATCGCCAGCGCCCGCCGCGCCTCGGTGAGCCGGCCGCGCAGGAACCAGTACCAGCTCAGCGCGACCGCCAGGCGCAGCCCGCCACCGTGGGCCAGCGCCGACCGCAGGTTCGCCGTCTCGGCGTCGAGCCGGGCCAGCCACTCCTGCTGGTCGGCGCCGCGCAGCTCCGGGTCGGCGCGTTCGGCCAGGTCGGTGTAGTACGCCGCGTGCCGCGCCCGGACGTCGTCGGCGTCCTCCAGGCGTTCCAGGCAGAACGCGGCGACCGACTCCAGCAGCCGGTAGCGGGGGCTCGCGCCCGCGTCGTCCACCACCACCAGCGACCGGTCCACCAGCCGGGCCAGCGCGTCGAGGTCGGTCCGGCACACCTGCTCGGCCGCGTCGGGCGTGCCGCCGTCGCTGAACACCGCGAGCCGGGCCAGCACCCGGCGGTCGGCCTCGGCCAGCAGGTCCCAGCTCCAGCCGATCACCGCGGTCAGCGTGCGCTGCCGCGGCGGCATGTCCCGCTGCGCGGTGGCGAGCAGTTTGAAGCGGTCGTCGAGCCGGTCCACCACGCCCTGCACGCCGAGCGCGCGTACCCGGGTCGCGGCCAGTTCGAGGGCCAGCGGCAGGCCGTCCAGCCGGCGGCAGAGCTGCGCCACCGCGGGCGCGGTCCGCTCGTCGAGGTGGAAGCCGCGGTGCTGCGCGGCGGCGCGGGCGGCGAACAGCCGGGCCGCGGCCGAGCGCCGGACCGCGTCGAGGTCACCGTCGTGCTCGGGTACGGCCAGCGGCGGCACCTCCCAGAGCAGCTCACCGGTGAGACCGAGCGGTTCCCGGCTGGTGGCCAGCACGGTGACCCCGGGCGCGTCCCGCAGCAGCCGGGCGACCAGCGCGGCGGCCGGCTCGATGACGTGCTCGCAGTTGTCCAGCACGAGCAGCAGCTGCCGGTGCCGGAGCACGGCGGACAGCCGGTCGACGGCGGACACGCTGGCGCCCGCCGCCTCGCGCAGGTCCAACGCCCCGAGCACCTCGTCGGCGACGCGCGGGTCGCCGACCGGCAGCGGCGCCAGCTCCACCACGTGGGCGCCGTCCGGGAGGACCAGCTCGCGGGCGGCCTCGGTGGCCAGCCGGGTCTTGCCGACCCCGCCCGGCCCGATCAGCGTGACCAGCCGCTGCCCCGGGAGCAGGGCGCGCAGCTCGGTCAGCGCCTCGGCCCGTCCGACCAGCCCGTCGAGGCGGGCCGGCAGGCTGTTCCGGATGATCGCGGCCTTCGGCGGGGCGCTCAGGCCGGCGTCCTGTTCGAGGATCCTGCGGTGCAGGGCGACCAGCTCCGGCCCCGGGTCGAGGCCCAGCTCGTCGACGAGTCGGTCGCGCAGGTCGGCGTAGCTGTCCAGGGCCTCGGACGTACGACCGGCCGCGTAGAGCGCGCGCATCTGCAACGCCCGCAGACCCTCGCGCAGCGGGTGCCGGGCGACCAGCTCGGCCAGGTCGGCGGCGACCAGGTCGTGCTCGCCGCGGGCCATCCGGGCGTCGGCGAGCCGTTCGTGCACCACGAGGCGCTGCTCGGCCAGGCGGGTGGCCTCGGCGCGGGCGAACTCGGCGTCGGCCACGTCGGCGTACGCGTCGCCGCGCCACAGCGCGAGGGCGGCGGTCAGCCGGTCCACGTCGGTGGCGGTGGCCAGCTCGGCGAACCGGTCGGCGTCCACCGCGCCGGTACGCAGCAGGTAACCGGGCGGCCGTGACTCGACCAGCTCGCGCGCTCCCGGCTCGGCGTCGTTGAGCGCCTTGCGCAGCTGGGACACCCGCACCTGGAGGGCGCCGGCCGGATTGGCCGGGGCGTCCGCACCCCACAGGTCGTCGATCAGGCGGTCCGCCGAGACCACCTGGTTGCGGTGGGCCAGCAGGTCGGCCAGCAGCACCCGCACCTTGGTGCCGGGTACGACGACCGGCTCGCCGGCATCGGTGCTGACGGCGAGCGGCCCGAGCACCCCGAACTGCACGGCGGCCATCCTATCGACGCGGAAGGCGATCTGAAGGGGACCGTAAGCGCCGTGGCCCACCGTGGGCACATGGACATCCACCACGAAGAACACGGCACCGGCGACGGCCGCCCGGTCGTCCTCGTCCACGGCGCGCTCTCCGGCATCGGCACCTCGTTCGGCCGGATCCTGCCGCTGCTGGCGAAGAGCCGGCGGGTGATCGCGATCGAGCTGCAGGCACACGGTCGCACCCCGGACGTCGACCGTCCGCTGACCGTGGAGAACTTCGCCGCCGACGTGGTCGAGCTGCTCGACCGCCTCGGTGTCGAGCGGGCGGACGTGTTCGGCTGGAGCATGGGCGCGGCGGTCGCGCTGCGCCTCGGCACCGACCACGCCGACCGGGTCGGGCGGCTGGTGCTCGCCTCGGTGAGCTTCGACGACGCCGGCCTGCACCCAGGGCTCCTGGACGGCATCCAGGACCTGCGACCGGAACACCTGCACGGCTCGGAGTTCCACGAGGAGTACCTGCGGACCGCGCCCGACCCGGCCGGCTGGTGCAACCTGGTCACCAAGATGAAGGTCCTGGACGCGAACCTGCCGCAGTGGACGCCCGAGCAGATCCGCGCGCTGGCCGCGCCCACGATGATCGTGCTGGCCGACTCGGACATCGTCCAGCCCGAGCACGCCGTGCGGATGTTCCGGCTGCTCGGCGGGGCGGTGGCCGGCGACCTGACCGGCCTGCCGGCCTGCCGCTTGGCCATTCTGCCCGGCACCACCCACACCACCATCCCGCACCGCGCCGACTGGCTGGCCCCGATGATCGACGAGTTCCTGGACGAGGATCACCGCGGGTAGTTGCCTCTTCGCAACGGTCGCGGAAATTTCCACCGTGGGTAACCTGCGAGCGTGAAGGATGACGCCGGGGCACCGGACCCGGGGCTGGTGGGCCCCCGGTCGGCCGCGGCGTCCGTACTCATGTCCGAGGACTTCACCGCCGCGACCGTGACCGCCCTGCGGCACCGGTTGCGGGCGGCGGTCAGTGGCGCGGGACTCGACGGTGACGAGGGCTACGACTTCGTTCTCGCCGTGCACGAACTGGCCACCAACGCGGTGCGCCACGGTGGCGGCCACGGCCACCTCGACCTGCGGCGCCAGGACGACGTGCTGATCTGCGAGGTCAGCGACCACGGGGCGACCGCGTCGGGTCTGCCGGTGCGGCTGCCTCCCGTCGACGTCGCCGGGGGACGCGGCCTGTGGCTGGCCCACCGGCTGAGCGAGGGCCTGCTGCTCACCCGAGGGGTCGACGGCGTCACCGCCACCGTGTCCGCGTGCCTGGACGCCGTCGCCGGCCCGCCCGTCGTCGACGGCGCGACCGCCGAGCCGCACCCGTCCACCGAGGACGACCCGCGATGACGCCGCAGCCGGGCTGACGGCACCGGCTCAGCGCCGTCCATACCCGGACCCGGACCGACGGCACCAACAACGGTCGACTCTGGACCGTGCCCGATGCCGGCCACGTGCGGTCGCCGTCAGGGTCGGCCGCGCGTCGGGTCGGGCCCCCGGTCCCACTGTGCGCCGCGCCTGCGGCGGTCCTCCCGTACGGCGCTGCGGATCGACCGCAGCGTGGCGTCGGGGGCGAAGATGAGCGCGTACCAGCGGTCGAGCATCGCGTGCAGGTCGCTGAGCGTGGCCGTCGCCCGTTCCGTCTGCTCCCGGGCCGTCCGCAACTGCTCGCGGGCCGCCTGTGCCTCCGCCTCCAGCTCCGCCACCCGTACGCGCATCGGTTGTACGAGGGTCAGGGCCGCGTCGGTGAGCATGTCCGCCGCCTCTGCCTTGAACTTGCCGCGTTGGGCCACGACGGCGGCGATGGCGGCCAGGCCGCTGGCGCCGCCGAGCACGCCCAGCACGGACAGGACGACCTGGACCCACTGCGGGGCGGTGGTGGTGTCGGTCGGCGTCATCGTCGGCCGCCGGTGGGACAGTTGCCACTGTCCACGTCGATGTTGCGGATCAGCCTCCGGAGGTCGAGCAGGATCTCCGTGGCGCGCCACCACGAGCCCACCGCGACCGCGGTGATGAACGACGTCGCGGCGATCGCCATCCGGCCGGACATCACCATCAGGGCGACGGAGTACATCCCGGCGAGGGTGCCCAGCAGGAGCATCGACGCCAGTTCGATGCCGAGGGCGGTGGAGATCCGTGCCGGCCAGGTCAGGCCGAGCAGGCCCCCCAGCCCGACGACGACGAGGCCCAGTTCCCAGCCGATCCGGATCGGTCGCGGCATCGCCATCTCCACCGAGGGTGGGCGCACGTTGAGGGTGATCAGCAGGAGTCCGCACACGGGCGCGGTGACCAGGACGGCGTTCTCGAACGGTTGCCGGTTGCGCCAGACTCGCATGCTCTGCACGGCAACTCCCTGAGGTCGATGCGGGAACCCCGTCGGGAGTGGCTGCCGGAGGCGTACGACCACGCTGCCCGGGTGGCACCCGCTGCGGTGCCGGGGTATGACGACGAGCGCCATCGGTGGTCGACACCTCTAGTCATACCACCCGTTTCCGGTCGCCCCAACTGATGGGATCCGACATATGCGCAGGTCAGCAGTGGTGCGAGCCGCCCCGGGACGGGCGGCCGGGGGAGGCTGAAGGGCGCGTCGAGCGACGCCTGGGTGTCCCTTCTCGACTGTCGAGGAGGTGGCCTCGCCGCTGTTCAGGAACAAGACACCTTCCGAACAAACAGCAAAAATAGCGCAAAACGCCGATGGGCCCGGTCGCCGGGCGCCGATGGCGGAGCGTTTGTCGATCGCGGCCGCGGGTAGCCACGCTGCCTCGCCACGGGAAGGACGTCGCATGGCCGAGCTGAAGTTCGTCGACAAGGTCGCCGCACGGGCGGGCGTACCGCCGGAGACGGCGCGGTCCCTGACCGAGGCCACCCTGGGCACCCTCACGCAGCGGATCAGTGGCGGCCAGGCCGGGGCCCTGGCCGGCCATGTCGCCGACGAGCTGAGCCCGTTGCTGATCAAGGGCACGGAGGATCCGGAGGCGTTCGGCTACGACGAGTTCCTGCGTCGGGTGGCCGATCGCGCCGGGGTGGACCGCGGGGTCGCCGAGCGGGGTGTGCGGGCCGTCCTGCAGACCCTGCACCGGGTGGTCGGACACCGGGAGTTCGAGGACGCCATGGTGCAACTGCCGGCGGACCTCCGGGCGCTGGCCGAGCCCCTGCCCCACGGACCCTGACCGACGCCGGCCCCCGGTCGTACCCGGGCCGGCCGGCGACGGTGGATCCCCCGGCGTGCCGCCGCGCGGCCGACCGGCGCCGGCCGGGCGTGGGGGGCGGGTCAGCCGACGGCCACCGCGGCCAGGTACTGCTCCGCGCGGTCCGGCGCCATGAACCAGTCGTCCAGGTCGTTGGGGTCGCAGAAGCCGTAGGCGAATCGGCGGGCGATCGCCGGACTGGTCGCGGCGGTGGCGAGGATCTGCTGCACGTGTGGGGGCAGCGGCTGGAGCATGGCGTTCGTCCAGTGGGTGACCGCCTGGCCGGTGTCGGCCCAGAACCGCTCGAACGTCCGCTTCATCCACTCCGGGTCGAAGGGCTGGTCGGCGCGCTCCAGGATCGACCGCAGGTACGCGTCGGCGCACTTCGCGGCGGTGTTGCTGCCCTGGCCGGTGATCGGGTCGTTGGCGATCACCACGTCGGCCATGCCGAGGACGGCGCCGCCCGAGGGGAGTTCGCCGACCGGGTGGCGCACCGTGGGGGTGTACCGGCCGGACAGGGTTGCCCGCCCGTCGGTCAACTCCACCCGGGCGCACCGCTCGTGGATCCACGGCGTGTACTGCCGGGTCAGCTCCAAGGTCAGCCTGAGGTGCTCGGCCGGATCCCGCCGCTCCTGCCACAGGTCCAGCGGCCCGCCCGGCACCGCCTCCCAGAACAGGATGTCGCACGGTCCGGACAGGGTGAGCGCGGGAATGACGAAGAGTTCCCCGAGCCCGGGCACCGCGTTGAAGCTGACGTGCGGCTGCGGCCACAGCGGGTCCGGCGTCATACCGTGCACGTACGCGACGGCCAACCCGCGCTGTGGCGTCGCGTAGACCGACCGCTGCGGGTCACGGTCGAAGACACCCACCAGATCGCCCTTGCCGGCCGCCACGACGGTCAGGTCGTAGCGGCCGAGCCGGGTCAGCCCGTCCAGGTCGGCCGTGGTCACGCCCTGGTAGTGCACGGTGCCGCCCCGCTGCTCGAACAGCTCCAGCCAGGCGGCCATCTTCAGCCGCTGGTCGGTGCTCTGCGCGGGGTCGTCCAGCGGGCAGGGGACGCGCAGGGCACGCTCGCCGGGCGGCGCGGACAGCGACACGTGCAGCCCCTGGATCTGCGGCGTCTGCTCCGTCCAGAGATCCAGGCCGTACCGGCGTTCGGTGTGCAGGGCGGCGGCGAACATGGCCTGTGTGCTCATCACCCAGCCACGGCGGATCTCCTCGGGCGTACGGGCCGACATGATGGTCACGTCGTAGCCCTCGGCGAGCAGGCCGAGTCCGAGCTGCAGCCCGGACTGACCGGCCCCGACGATCAGGATTCTGCGCATCTGTACCTCCAGGTGGGTGAGCTACCGGACCGCGCTGGCGGTGCTGGCCATGGTGTGTTCCACGACCGTCACCAGGGCCCGCGCGACCGACGAGGGGTCCCGGACGTCGCAGGCGACCAGGGGAACGTGAGCGGACAGTCCGAGGGCCGCCCGGACGTCGTCCAGGCGGTGGGTGAGCACGCCGTCGAACAGGTTGACGCAGACCACGAACGGCAGGTCGGTGTCCTGCTCGAAGTAGTTGACCGCGGGGAAGGACGCCTCCAGGCGTCGGGTGTCGGCCAGGACGAGGGCGCCCACCGCGCCGCGACACAGGTCGTCCCACATCGGCCAGAACCGGGGCTGGCCGGGCGTGCCGAACAGGTACAGCACCAGGTCCCCGCCGATCGTCAGCCGGCCGAAGTCCATCGCCACGGTGGTGGTCGTCTTGTCGATCCCCGGATCGAGCCGGTCCACGGTCTCGCTCGCCGCCGTCATCCACGCCTCGGTGTTGATCGGCGGAATCTCCGAGATGGACTGCACGCACGTCGTCTTGCCGACCCCGAAGCCGCCGGCAATGACGATCTTCGCCGAGGTCGGCAGGGGGTGCTCAGGCGAGCTGACGGAGGCCATCGCGGAGTCTCTCCAGAAGGCGGTGGTCGAACGGGGAGGCGGCGGTGTCGCCATGGATGCACAGTCGGTCGGTCGCGGCGAGGTCGTCGACGACCACCCGGGTCACCCCCAGCGACATGCCGCAGACGGCGGACAGCTCGGCGACCGACCGGGTCGTGCGGGCGTGTTCGTAGAGCGAACGGGGCTCCGGCAGCAGGCCCGAGGCGAACACGGCGTCGTAGTACGGCACCGACACCAGGGTGTGCACCAGCAGGTGCTGCCGGGTGCGGGTGCGCCCGCCGGTGAGGACGTAGGGCCGCACCTTCCAGTACGGGGTGGGCATGGTGGAGACCTCCTTGGGCTCCGGGACGGTCAGCGGGCCGGCCGGCCGGCGGTGTGGCGGTGCAACTCACTACGGACCTGCGGGGTGAGCGCGTGCCGGACGGCTCTGACGAACTGCGTCATCCGGTAGGCGACGACGCGGAGGTCGCAGCCGGCCGTGGCGGCCACGGCCAGGCCCGCCGACTCGCCCACCCGCATGAACAGCAGGTGCCCGCGGGGCAGCCGGACCGTCAGGTACTCCGACGCCCCCAGGTCGAGCAGGGCGCCGCTGCGGTCGGCGATGCTGAGCAGCCCGGAGGTCAGGGCGGCGAGCTGGTCGCCGAGGTCGCGGGGCACCCGACCGGACGCGGCGAGCTGGAGTCCGTCGAGGGAGACGAGCACTGCGTGGGTGACGCCGGGTACGTCGTCGGCGAACTGGCGGACCAGCCAGGCGCAGTCCGGCGGGCTCTGGCCGGCGATCGGCTGGTGGCGTGCGTCGAGCGGTGCGGTCATCAGGGGTGTCCTTCGTCGAGGGTGGCTGGTCGGGCGTCGCCGACCCCGGCGGCGAAGTCGGCTGTCTCATCGGGCCAGGCAGACCCGCCGGGCGCTGGGGCCGGGGGCTGGGGTGCCGTACCCGGTGGCGGCGGACGGTGCGCCCCGGGCGAGGGAGTCTGCCCACGTACGCTCTCGCGTACCCGGCGGGGCAGGTCGCCGGCCGGCGCCGGCGGGCGGGTGTCCGGGGCCGGGCCGTCGCCGGCCGGCGCGGCATCGAGGAGGGTGGCCAGGCGCACCGTCGGGGCGTGCCTGCTCTCGTCGGACCTGGACATCTGCGCGCTCCCTTGCGGGACTCCGGCCCAGACGGGTGGCCGGCCGCCCGCCGTCGTCGGCGCGGTGCCGGCAGGCCCCGGCCGGGCGGCGGGCGCCACCTCGCAGAGCAGGGATCCGGGGATCAGCACCGTCGCGGTGGTGCCGCCCGAGGGGCGGGCGGTGAGGTTGACCCGCAGCTGGTGGGCGCGCGACAGGTGCGCGACGACGAGCAGGCCCAGGTGGGCCGCGGGGTTGCCGGTGGCCGGTGCCGGCGCGGTGCCGGTCAGCATGGCGTTGAGCTGCGGTAGCTGGCCGGGGTCGATGCCCACGCCGGCGTCCTCGGCCCGGAGTAGCACGCTGCCGTCCTCGGTGACGTAGGCGGAGACGACCACCGACGAGGTGGGCGGCGAGAAGCGGGTCGCGTTGTCGAGCAGTTCGGTGAGCACCCGGATGACGTCGTCGGCGGCGAACTCGACGACGCCCAGGTCCACGACGTGTCCGACCCGGACCCGGGGGTAGTGCTCGATGGCCGAGGAGGCGGCCCGGACCACGTCGACCAGGGTGACGGTCTGCGGGCTGGCGTCTTCGATCCGGCGGCCCAGCAGCACCTGGAGGTTCTCCGCGTGGCGGCGGATGCGGGTGTTCGCGTGGTCGATGCGGTAGAGCCGTTCGAGCCGTTCCGGGTCCTGCTCGTCGGTCTCCACGGCTTCGAGGTGGCTGCCCATCTGGTACGCCGAGGCGAGGATGCGCAGCGCGAACTGGTCGCAGATCGCCGGCCAGAGGTCCTCCGCGTGGTTCTCGGGTGGGGGTGGGCTCGCCGCGGCGGCGTCCGCCTGCGCGAGCGCGGGATCGAGCCACCGGGCCGCTCGCTGCCGCCACGTCATGCGTCGACGACGCGGTGCCGCCATTGTGGACATCTCGTCGTCTTTCACGAAATAGCAGACCTATCGGTAATCAGAGGTTCTGGCACGGTGCAGCAGTCAACCACCGTTCGGTGGTGCTGGCAACACCGAACGGTCGGCCTGAGGCTTTCCGCGCCGGGTCGGCACCGTCTCCGGCACTTGCGCGAAAGGTGGTCACCCGGCGACGACGCCACCGGGCGTCCGGGTCGACCGGGGTCGATCAGCGGGTGGTCGTGCCGCCGCCTGCCTGCCGTGCCGGTCCGGGACCGGCTGCGTGGAAGCCATGTCTGTACATCGCGCCCGGCACTCGGAATGCAACATCATTTTCTGGGCGATTACCGCGCTGGGGCGGTGAGGTGCCGTGGACCGTCCCGCCGGCCCAACGACAGGGCAGCGTCCGGTCCGGACATCACGCGGAGGATCAGTCGAGCAGGTCCCCGGTGGGCAGCGGCAGCCCCGGCAGTGGCGGCAGCAGCGACGGGCTCGGCGCCGGCGGCAGGGGAAGCGACGGCAGCGACGGCAGCGGCGGCAGGAGCCCGGATCCGGAGCTGGGCCGCGGCGAAGGCCGCGCCGACGGCGACGCCGGGGCGGTCGGGGGTGGAGCCGGGGCCGGAGCGCTCGGGGAGCTGCCGGCCGTCGAGGCGGCCGGCGCGGGCGTCGTAGGCGGAGCACACCGGGGCCAGCCGGAGCAGCTCGCCGCCGTCAGGTCGCGCAGGACGGCGTCGATCTCGGCGCGCAGCCGGTCCGCCTCGACGGGGTCGGCGACCGAGTTCAGGTCCTGTTGAGCCTGGTCGATCCAGTGTCGGGCCTCGTCGAGCTGGCCGGTGGCGACGGCGTCGCGGGCCCGGGCGATGCTCTGCTCGACGGTGCGCACCGCGGCCTGCTCGGGATGCAGGACCTTGGTCAGCGACCACAGCGGACTCGTCGGCCCGGCGTTCTTGCTGCCCACCCCCAGCCCGGTCGCGAGCACGAGGACGGCGGCCACGGCGGCGGCCAGCCGCAGTGCCCACGGCCGGGGCCGTCGCGGTCGGACGCGGCCGGCCCGGGCGTCGTACGGCCCGGAACGGAGGTCGGCCCCGCCCCGCCCGTCGGCGTGGGTGCCGACGGCGGGGAAGCGGCCGCTCGCTGCGGTCTCGTCGACGTCGGCGGTGAGGTCGGCCCGCCAGGTGGCGAGCATCGCCGCGAGGTCGTCGCCGTCGGTGCCCTCCTCGCCCCGCCCGAGCGCGTCGAGGAGCAGGTCGTCGCGGGTGACCGTACCGAGGTCCAGCTGCGCGCCGCTGTCCGGCTCGTGCCCAGTCATGCCGCCACCTCGTCAAGTCCGCTGCCCGCCAGGGTACGGAGCCGGGCGAGGGCCCGGGACTGGGCCACCCGGACGGCCGCCGCCGACATGCCGAGGATGGTGCCCACCTCCTCGGCGGTCAGGCCGACCGCCACCCGGAGCGTGATGATCTCCCGCTGGACGTCGGGCAGCCGCTGCAACAGCACCGACAGCCGGCGGGCCAGGTCGGTGGCGACGGCCTGCTGCTCCGGACCCGGCGCCGCGTCCGGGTGCTCCACCGGGGTGTCGGTCATGGTGACGGCGGAGTCGCGTACCGCCGCCCGCTGGGCGTCGGCGACCTTGTGCGCGGCGACGGCGAAGACGAACGCCGAGAACGGCTTGCCCTGCTCCCGGTAGCGGGGCAGGGCCTTCAGCACCGCCAGGCAGACCTCCTGCGCGACGTCGTCGGCGGTGATGTACGCCCCGCCGACCCGGCCCAGCCGCGCCCGGCAGTAGCGGACGAGCCGCGGCCGTACGTCGGTGAGCAGGGCCGACACCGCCGTCGGGTCGCCATCGGCGGCCCGGCGGACGAGCTCTGGCTCGATCGCTGTGGTCATGGATTGCGAGACACCTTCGTTACCGGCGGGTTAACCGCACGCTATCGAGACGTAGGCCACTTTGCATAGGTCACCTTGGGTGGCCGCCCGCCTGCGGAAAGAAGTGTGTTGCGTTTTGCCGCGCCGCCGCGATGTCTGAGATGTCGACGGAGGGAGGGCGCATGGGTGTCGAAGTCGCCGTGCAGGGACTGACGAAGTCCTTCGGTGGCCAACCGGTCTGGTCTGACGTCAGCCTGACCCTGCCGGCGGGCGAGATCTCCGTGCTGCTGGGCCCGTCCGGCACCGGGAAGTCGGTGTTCCTGAAGACCCTGGTGGGGCTGCTCCGGCCCGACGCCGGCTCCATCTGGATCGAGGGCAAGGACCTGCCCCGCCTCTCCGAGCGTGCGCTGTACGAGGTGCGCAAGCTGTTCGGCGTGCTGTTCCAGGACGGCGCGCTCTTCGGCTCGATGAACATCTACGACAACGTCGCCTTCCCGCTGCGCGAGCACACCCGCAAGTCCGAGTCGCAGATCCGCGACGTGGTCAACGAGAAGCTCGACATGGTCGGCCTGGTCGGCGCCGAGAAGAAGCTCCCCGGGGAGATCTCCGGCGGCATGCGCAAGCGGGCGGGGCTGGCCCGCGCGCTCGTGCTCGACCCCCGCATCGTCCTGTTCGACGAGCCCGACTCCGGGCTGGACCCGGTGCGCACCGCGTACCTGAACCAGCTCATCATCGACCTCAACCAGCGGACCGGGGCGACGTTCCTGATCGTCACGCACGACATCAACACCGCGCGTACGGTGCCGGACAACATCGGGCTGATCTACCACGGGCACCTGGCCATGTTCGGGCCCCGGGAGATGCTGCTGTCCAGCACCGAGCCGGTGGTGCGACAGTTCCTCAACGCCCAACGGGTCGGCCCGATCGGGATGGCCGAGGAGAAGGACGCCGAGGAGTTGCAGGCCGAGGCGGACGCCGGGGCCGAACTGCCCCCGCTGCCGCCCATCCCGCTGCAGCTGCCGCCCTCGGACGGGCTGCCCCGCCAGGCCGAGCGCCCGCCGGGCCAGTGGTGCCGGGACAACGGCGTCACCCCGCCACCCGGCTCCTTCGAGGGCCGCCGCGACACCGCGCAGCCGACCATCGAGCTGGGCCGGGAGCTCGCCGCCGACGGGCGGCACCACCGGGAGGTGGCCGGATGAGCGCCCCCGTCGCCGCCGTCCGCGCCACCGGTGACTTCTTCGCCTTCTGCCTGGACACCCTGCGCGGCCTCGGCCGCCGGCCGGTGCAGGTCCGCGAGTTCGTCCAGCAGGCCTGGTTCATCAGCTCGGTGTCCATCCTGCCGGCCGCGCTGGTCTCCATCCCCTTCGGCGCGGTCATCGCGTTGCAGCTCGGATCGCTGGTCCGGCAGCTCGGCGCGCAGTCGTTCACCGGGGCCGCGTCGGTGCTCGCGGTGGTCCGCGAGGCGGGCCCGATCGTCACCGCGCTGATCATCGCCGGCGCGGGTGGCTCGGCCATCTGCGCCGATCTCGGCTCCCGCAAGATCCGCGAGGAACTCGACGCCATGCAGGTGCTGGGCATCGACCCGATCCAGCGCCTGGTGGTGCCGCGCGTGCTCGCCTCGATGCTGGTCGCCGTCCTGCTCAACGGCCTGGTCAGCGTGGTCGGGGTGAGCGGTGGCTACCTGTTCAACGTGGTCATGCAGGGCGGCACGCCCGGCGCGTACCTGGCCAGCTTCCAGGCGCTGGGGCAGCTGCCCGACCTGCTGGTGGGCGAGGTCAAGGCCCTGCTGTTCGGTGCGGCCGCCGCGCTGGTCGCCTCCTACAAGGGGATGACCGCCAAGGGCGGCCCGAAGGGCGTCGGCGACGCGGTCAACCAGAGCGTCGTGATCACCTTCATGCTGTTGTTCGCGCTGAACTTCGTTGTGACGGCCGTGTACTTCCAGGTTGTACCGCAGAAGGGAAGCTGACATGCCGGGCCTGCGGTACCTCGACGACCTGGGCGGCCAGCTCGCCTTCTACCTGCGCGCCTTCGCCTGGACCCCACGCACCGTTCGCCGCTACAAGCGCGAGGTGGTCCGGCTGCTGGCCGAGGTGAGCTTCGGCTCCGGCGCGCTCGCCGTGGTCGGCGGCACGGTCGGCGTCATCTGCTTCCTGACCTATTTCACCGGCACCGAGGTCGGCCTGCAGGGCTACCAGGCGCTCAACCAGATCGGCAGCAGCGCCTTCACCGGCTTCGTCTCGGCGTACTTCAACACTCGTGAGATCTCCCCCCTGGTGGCGGCGCTGGCGCTGTCGGCCACCGTCGGCTGCGGTTTCACCGCCCAGCTCGGCGCGATGCGGATCTCCGAGGAGGTCGACGCCCTCGAGGTGATGGGCGTGCCGTCCCTGCCGTTCCTGGTCACCACCCGCATGATCGCCGGCTTCATCGCGGTCATCCCGCTCTACGTGGTGGGGCTGCTCACCAGCTACCTGGCCACCCGCACCATCGCCGTCTTCTACTTCGATCAGTCGGCCGGCACCTACGACTACTACTTCAATCTTTTCCTGCCCCCCGTCGACGTGCTGTGGTCCTTCTTCAAGGTGCTGGTCTTCAGCGTGATCGTCGTGCTGGTGCACTGCTACTACGGCTACACCGCCCGGGGCGGACCCGCCGCCGTCGGCGTCGCGGTCGGCCGGGCCGTCCGGCTCGCGATCGTCGCGGTCAACATCGTCGACTTCTTCCTGTCGCTGGCCATCTGGGGCGCGACCACCACCGTCCGGATCGCGGGGTGAACATGAGAAATCGCATTCTGGGCATCGTCTTCATCGCCCTGCTGACCGCGGCGCTGACCGCCTCCGTGCTGCAGTACAACAAGGCGTTCACCCCGGTCGCCTGGGTGACCCTGCACGCCGGTCGGGCCGGGCTGCAGCTCAGCCCGGGCGCTGACGTCAAGGTACGCGGAGTGGTCGTCGGCGAGGTGCGCTCGGTGGGCAGCGAGGGCGCCGGCGCGAGGATCCGGCTGGCCCTGGACCCGGCCACGACGCCCCTGATCCCGGCCGACGTCAGCGCGCGGCTGCTGCCCAAGACCCTCTTCGGCGAGCGGTACGTCGAACTTGTCCCGCCGACCGGCGGCGCGGCCACACCGATCCGCGACGGCGCGGTCATCGGCCAGGACCGCAGCCGTACCGCCGTCGAGCTGGAACGGGTCCTCGACCAGGCGCTGCCCCTGCTGCAGGCGGTGCGGCCCGACCAGCTTGCCGCGACGCTCGGCGCCATCGCCACCGCGCTGGAGGGACGCGGCGAGCAGCTCGGCGCGAACGTCGAGCGGCTCGACGCATACCTCAAGCAGCTCAACCCGGCCATGCCGACCATCGCGGAGGACATCCGGAAACTGGCGGTCGTGCTGGACAGCTACGACGCCGCGCTGCCCGACCTGCTCGCTCTGCTGCGCGACGTGACCGTCACCTCCCGCACCGTCACCGACCAGCGTGAACAGCTGGCGGCGTTCCTCATCGAGACCACCGACACGGCGGACCTCACGCGCGGCTTCCTGGACCGCCACGGCGACCAGCTCATCTCCCTCGGCCAGGTCAGCCGACCGGTGCTGCAACTGCTCGCCACGTACTCCCCGGAGTACGCGTGCATGATGAGCGGCCTGGTCGCCCTGCAACCCCGCGTCGAGGAGGTCTTCGCCGGCGGGCGGATGCACATCACCCTCGAGGTCACCCGCGACGGCGGCAAGTTCGAGAAGGGACGCGACGAGCCGGTCTACGGCGCGCACGACGGCCCGCACTGCCGGGGCGTGCCCGACCCAGGAAAGCCGGCGCCCGAGGTGCCCATCAACGACGGTTACGACTACCGGGGCGAGCGCCCTCGTACGCCGCTGCCGGTCGGCCTGCTGGGGACCTCGCCGGCCGGCGGGTCCCCGGGCATGGGCCGGGCCGGCACCGCTGAGGAGCGTGCCCTGGTCAATCCGCTCGTCGGTGCCGTCACCGGCACCCCGCCGGCGGAGGTTCCCGACATCGCGGTCCTGCTCTGGGGGCCGTTGCTACGCGGAGGGGTGGTGAACGCCCGATGAGCAGCAAGACCATGGCACCCCTGCTGAAGCTGGTGGTCTTCGCCGCGGTGACCCTGCTGCTGACCGCGCTGCTCGCGCAGACCCTCGGTGCCTTCCCGCCCGGCGGCGTCACCTACCGGGCCCGGTTCACCGACGTCACCGGGCTGCTCCCCGGGGACGACGTACGCGTCGCGGGGGTGAAGGTCGGCCAGGTCAGCCGGATCAAGGTGGTCGACAGCACCGTCGCGGAGGTGGCCTTCAACGTCACCCGCGACGTCCCGGTGGCTACCAGCGTCCGCGCCAAGATCCGCTACCGCAACCTGGTGGGTCAGCGATACCTGGCGCTCAGCGAGGGGCCGGGGGAGGGGCGGCCGCTGCGGGCCGACGGCCTCATCCCGCTCGGCCAGACCACGCCGGCGTTGGACCTCACCGTCCTGTTCAACGGGTTCCGGCCGTTGTTCACGGCCCTCGACCCCGACGACGTCAACAAGCTCGCCTACGAGATCATCCAGGTGCTGCAGGGTGAGGGCGGCACGGTGAGCAGCCTGCTGCAACGCACCGCGTCGCTGACCAACACCCTCGCCGACCGGGACGCCGTCATCGGACGGGTCGTCACCAACCTCAACGGCGTCCTCGCCACGCTGGCCGAACGGGACCGCAACCTCGACCAGAGCATCAGCCAGCTGCAGCAGTTCGTCTCCGGGCTCTCCGCCGACCGCAAGGCCATCGGCGAGTCGCTGGTCAGCATCGGTGAGCTCACCACCGCCACGTCCGCGCTGATCGACGAGGTACGACCACCGCTCGCCGCGGACATCCGAGCCCTGGACGAACTCAGTGGCAACCTCAACCGCAACGCGGCCGTCATCGACGGCACCCTCGGCCGGCTCCCGGAGCGGTACGCGTCCCTGACCCGCGTCGCCTCCTACGGCTCCTGGTTCAACTTCTACCTCTGCGACTTCGACGGCAACGTGGCGGTGGCCGGCCGGGCGCCGATCGACGTGCCCACGTTCAGCGCCCCGGCCGCCCGATGCGCGGGAGGCACCCAGTGAGACCGTTCCGGGAACGCAACCCCGTCGTCGTCGGCACGGTCGGGCTGGCGCTGATCGTCGCCGCGCTGCTGGGCGCCTTTCAGCTCGACCGGCTGGCCGACCTCACCGGACGCGCCTACCAGGCGGCCTTCCACGACGCGAGCGGCCTCACCACCGGCAACGAGGTGCGGGTCGCCGGGGTGCGGGTGGGCAAGGTGACCGCGGTGGAGCTCGCCCGAGACGGTGCGCCCTACGTCCGGGTCCGGTTCCGGCTGGACGACGACAGCGTCCGCCTCGGCAGCGACACCAGCGCCATGATCAGGATCAAGACGGTGCTCGGCCAGAAGTACCTGGCGCTGATACCGGCCGGGCCCGGGCGGCTGCGCGAGGGCGGGCAGATCCCCCTCGCCCGGACCGCGGCGCCGTTCGACGTGGTGCAGGCGGTCACCGGACTCGCCGACACCCTCGACAAGATCGACACCGAACAGCTCGCCGCCGCCTTCACCACCCTGTCCGAGACCTTCGCCGACACGCCCGACAGCGTGAACACCTCCCTGGTCGGACTCTCCCGGCTCTCCCGCACGGTCGCCGACCGCGACGCCGAACTGCGGACCCTGCTCTCCCGCGCCCGCTCGGTCACCACGGTGCTGGCCAGCCGGGACGAGGAGTTCCGCAAGCTGGTCGCCGACGGCGAGGCGCTGCTGGCCGAGGTGAGCCGGCGTCGGGACGCGATCCACAAACTGCTCGTCGGCACCGACGAGCTCGCCACGCAGCTCTCCGGACTGGTCACCGACAACCGCGCCCGGATCGAGCCCGCGTTGCGCAAGCTGCGCGAGGTAGTCGCCATCCTGCAGCGCAACAAGGAAGACCTGGAGAAGACCATCCAGCGGATGGGCCCGTTCGTCTCGACGTTCGCCAACGTGGTCGGCAACGGCCGCTGGTTCGACTCGTACGTGGCCGGTCTGCTCCAGCCGTACCAACCGACGAGGGGAGGCCGCTGATGCCCGGTCCCATCCAGCGCTGGCGACGACCGGTCGCCGTCGCCACCGCCCTGCTGGTGGCCGTCGCCGCCGGCGTGGTCGTCCTCCGTGACAGCACACCCGACCGGCGGGTGGTCGCCTACTTCTCCCGTGCCGTCGGGGTGTACCCCGGATCGGACGTGCGGGTGCTCGGCGTTCGCGTCGGCGAGGTGCTCACGGTCACCCCGCAGGGCCGCAGTGTCCAGGTCACCATGTCCTACGACCCGGCGATCGACGTTCCCGCCGAGGCGCAGGCGCTCATCGTTCCGCCCAGCGTGGTCAGCGATCGGTACGTGCAACTCACCCCCGCCTACGCCGGTGGCGCCAGGCTCACCGACGGGGCGGAAATCCCGCTGCAGCGGACCGCCGCGCCGATGGAGATCGACGATGTCTACCAGGCGCTCGACGACTTCAACCGCACCCTCGGCCCGGAGGGGGCCAACCGCGACGGCGCCCTGTCCGACCTCGTCGCGACCGGCCGGGCCAACCTGGAGGGCAACGGGCAGAACCTGCACGACACCCTCGACGGCCTGTCCCGGGCGCTGACCACCCTCTCCGACGGCCGGCAGGACCTCTTCGGCTCCGTCGCCAACCTGCAACGCTTCACCACCGCGCTGGCCCGCAGCGACCGGGAGGTGCGCGCCTTCAACCGGCAACTCGCCGACGTCGCCGAACAGCTGGCCGGCCAACGCGACGAGCTGGCCGCCGCGCTGCGCAACCTCGCCACCGCGCTGGCCGACGTCACCGCATTCGTCAAGCAGAACCGGGCCGCGTTGACCTCCAACGTCGCCGCGCTGACGGAGATCACCAGCGTGCTGGTCGGCCAGCAACAGGCGGTCATCGAGATCCTCGACGTCGCCCCGCTCGCCGTGAACAACCTCGCTCTCTCGTACAACCCACGCTCCGGGACCCTGGACACCCGCGACAACGCGATGGGCCCGTACGACCCAGCCAGCTTCGCGTGCTCCCTGCTGGTCGACCAGCTTCCCGCCGCTGAGGTGCCCGCGAAGTGCATGGCGCTCGCGCAGACCCTGCACCAGCGCGGGCTGCCCATGACCGACCAGCTGCGCAAGCTGCTCAAGCTGCCGCCCGGCGCCCCGGCGATCGGCGGGTCCTCACCGGGACCTCCCATCAGCTCCCCCGGTGCGCCGATCCCCGACCAGGCGCCGGGCGGCTCCGGCATCACCAGCGACCCCACCCTCGGCGGCATCCTGCGGGGCACCCCGTGACCGCCCGGGCGCTGCGCGCCCTGGCCGGCGCGGTCCTGGTGGCGCTGCTCCCGACCGGGTGCGGCCTGCCCGACCTCGCCGACCTGCCGCTGCCCGGCGGCGCCCCGAAGGGCGCGGGGTACACCGTCACCGCCGAGTTCAGCGACGTGCTCGACCTGGTGCCGCAGGCCGCCGTCAAGGTCGACGACGTGACCGTCGGAAGCGTGGAGAAGATCTCCCTCGCCGGCTGGACCGCGCGGGTCACCCTGCGTATCGGCACCGACGTGCGCCTGCCGTCCAACGCCACTGCCGCGGTCCGGCAGAGCAGCCTGCTGGGCGAGAAGTACGTGACCGTCGCGGCGCCGATCACCGGAGCCTCGACCGGCCGACTCGCCGACGGCGACGTCATCCCGCTCTCCCGCACCAACCGCGGCGCCGAGGTGGAAGAGGTCCTCGCCGCCCTCGGCCTGCTGCTCAACGGTGGCGGGTTGGCCCAACTGCGGACCATCAACCAGGAACTCGGCACCGCACTCGCCGGACGGGAACCCGCCGTCCGGGACGCGCTGGGCCAGCTCGACGAGTTCATCGGCGGGCTGGACAAGCAGAAGGCCGACCTGGTCCGCGCCCTCGACGCCCTCGATCGGCTGACCGGCCGGCTCAACCGGCAGAAGCAGGTGCTCGGCGACGCGGTGGACTCCCTCGCCCCCGGCCTGACCGTGCTGGCGCAACAGCGCGCCCAACTGACCAGCGCGCTGACCGCCCTGGACAAACTCGGCGACGTCGGCACCCGGGTCGTCAACCGCAGCCGCGACGACACCGTGGCCAACCTCCGGGCGTTGCAACCGATCCTGGAGGAGCTGGTACGCGCCGGTGACGACCTGCCGAAGTCCCTGGACTTCATGCTGTCGTACCCGTTCCCGCCGAACATCACCGGCGCGATCGTCGGCGACTTCGTCAACCTCTCCGTCACCGCCGACCTCGACTCGGCCTCGATCCTGGCGAACCTGGCCGCCGCGGCCCCCGCGCCGGGAGGCCCGGCGGCGCCGCCGAAGACGGCCACTCCGGCCAGGCCGCCCGCCGCCGGCGGACCGTCGCCTGCCGTCCCGCTGCCCGGCGTCGGCACCGGTCCGTTGGCCGGCCTGCCGCTCCTGAAGTGCCTGCCCGACCCTGAGAAGTTCCCCGCCACCTGGACGCCGCCGAAGGACTGTCTGCTGCCGGAGGGCTGCGTCCTGCTCAAGCCCGGCTCGACGGTGCCCGTCGGCGGACTGATCCTGCCCAAGGGCGTCGTGCCACCGGGCACCGCCTTCCCCGCCGGGACCGAACTGCCCCCGGGCACCGTCATGTCGGCGCAGTGCGTGTTGCCGGTGACCGGCGCGGTGACCGGACAGATCGGCGGCCTGCCGGACATCCTCGGAGGGGGACTGAAGCCATGATCGGACGTACCGCGAGACTGCAGGTTCTGGCGTTCGTGCTGGTGAGCGTCCTCGGCGTCGGCTACGTCGCCGTCCGCTACGTCGGTGTCGGCGACCGGCTGCTCGGCGGAAGCTACGTCGTCCACATGGACCTCACCCGAGCCGGTGGGATCTTCCCCAACGCCCCGGTCACCTATCGCGGGGTGCCGGTCGGCCAGGTCACCGCGGTCGCCCTGCACGGCGACGGGGTCCGCGCCGACCTGCGGTTGCAGCGCGACGTCCGGGTGCCCGACGATCTGCGGGCCGTGGTGGCGCAGCGCTCCGCCGTCGGCGAGCAGTACGTGGACCTGCGCCCGGACCGCGACGGCGGGCCGTACCTCGCCGACGGGGCGGTGATCCCGGCGGACCGGACCGGCGTCCCGCTCGCCCCGGAGGTCCTGCTGACCAACCTCGACGCCCTGGTCCACTCGGTCGACCCGGAGGACCTCACCGTCCTGATCACCGAACTCGGCACCGCGTTCGAGGGCAACGAGACGGCGCTGGCCAGCATCCTCGACGCCGGGGATGCGCTGCTGACCGAGGCGGACGCCCGGCTGCCGGAGACGCTCGCGCTGATCGACGACGGACGTACCGTGCTCACCACCCAGGCCGAGTCGGCCGAGGCGCTGCGCCGGTGGGCGGCCGGCCTGGCCCAGCTGGCGGCCACCCTCCGCGAGGCCGACCCGGACCTGCGGCGGCTGCTCGCCGCCGGACCTCCCGCCGGGCGTGAACTGTCCGCGCTGCTGCGGGGACTGGAGCCGACGGTCGGCACCCTGCTCGGCAACCTGGTGACCGTCAACGGCATCGCCGCCCGGCGGCTGCCCGGCATCGAGCAGATGCTGGTGGTGTATCCGATCGCCGTCGCCGGCGGTTTCACGGTCACCCCGGGCGACGGCACCGTGCACCTCGGTCTGGTGGTCAATGCCAACGACCCGCCGTCCTGCGTGTACGGGGGTGGCAACGCGAAGTGCGACGCCGGGGAGCGGGCGGCCGGCGCCAGCGTGCGCGGCAACGCCAACGCCCCCCGACCGGGGGGCCGGGAACTGGCGGCCGGCCCGGCGTCGTCCGGCGCCGCGCCGAGGGCCGGAACCACCACCGGTGGGTACGACCCGGCCACCGGCCTGGTGCTCGGCGCCGACGGTCGACCGTTGCAGTTCGGCGGGACCGGCGGCCAGTCCCGGATGGCCGGGGACCAGTCGTGGAAGCAGTTGCTGCTCGCCGGGGTGACCCCGTGACCGGCGCGAAGAAGGAGGTGGCGATGCAGGCACGCAGGAACCACACGCTGAAAGTCATCAAGGGGGCGAAGCCTGGAGTGCCGGGTCGGGCGGCGCAACGCCGGATGGTCCCCCGTCAGCTTCCCCAGCCGGAGGAGCCGATCGAGGACCTGCTGAAGCGGCTCGACCAGGAACCGGTCGAGGACCCGGCGGAGTCGGCGGATCCGGCGGCCGGTGACGACCCGGCGGACGCGGACGCTCCCGCGGAGGAGGCCGCCGGTGGCCGCCCCGCCGCGAAGCGGGCCACCCCGGCGCCGACGCGACGGCGGCGTCCGCTGATCGCCCTGCTCGTGGTGATGCTCGCCGCGGCCCTCGCCGCCGCCGGCGTGGCCGGTCACCGGTGGTACGTCGACCGGGCGACGGACCAGGCCCGGCAGGAGGCGATCGCCGCCGCCAAGCAGGCCGGCGTCAACTTCGTCTCGGTCAGCGCGGCCAGCGTGGACCGGGACATCCAGCGGATCACGGCCGGGGCCACCGGTGACTTCAAGGACGAGTTCAGCCGGGGGCAGTCCCAGGTCCGGGCCGCGGTGGTGGAGAACAAGGTCGACTCGCGCGGGTCGGTGCTGCGGGCCGGGCTGGTCTCCGGTGACCGTAGCCGGGCGGTCGTGCTGGTGGCGGTCGACGCCACCGTCAAGAACGTCAAGTCGCCCGAGGGGCGGCCGTCGCACTACCGGATCCAGATGGACATGGTCCACGACAAGGACTCCGGCCGGTGGCTGGTGTCCCGCCTGCAGTTCGTCGGATGAGAGAGGGAGGACCCATGCGTACCCTGGTCGACTTCGCACGACGGCCGCGCGTGCTCCGGCGGCCCGCCGCCCGGATGGGGCTCGTCCCGGCTCTGGTCGTGGCGATCGTGCTCGCGACCGCCGTCGCCGGTCTGGCCTGGTGGGGCGACCACCGCGCCGAGCAGCGGGACACCGCCGTACGGCAGGCGCTGGCCACCGCGCCCGCCGCCGCCAAGGCGATCTTCTCCTACGACTACCGCACCTTCGACGACAGCGTCGCCAACGGCCGCAGCTTCGCCACCGGCTCCTTCGGCAAGGAGTACGAGCAGACCACGGCGGCGTTGAAGCAGACCGCCGCGAAGCAGCAGGCGGTCGTGGCTGCGGAGGTGTCCGCGACGGGCGTGGTGACCGCGACCACCGACCGGGTCGAGCTGCTGGTGTACCTCAACCAGTTCCGGCGCAACGTGAACACCGCCGGGGAGAAGGTCGACCAGAACCGCGTGGTGCTCACGCTGGTCCCGGTCGACGGCGAGTGGAAGGTCGCCAAGGCCACGGCCATCTGAGGTCCTCGTCGGCGGCTCTCCCGGACGGCATCGCCACCCCTTCCGCCCGACGGCGATCCGGACCGACGGGCGCCGGCGGCGTACCGCTGGTCAGGAGCGGTGGCGGGTGACCGCCGTCGCCTGCAGCGTCGGACGGCGCACCACGGCTATCCGGTCGCCGCGGGCGCGGATCGACGTGCGCCCGCCGCGCCGGCGGCGCACCGTGAGGTCGACGGTGGCCCGCCCCACCTGTACGCCCTCCAGCGTCAGGTCCGGCAGCCACTCCGGCAGGTGTGGGTCCACGAAGATCGTCCGCAGTGGTGCGGCCGGGCGCAGCGCCAGCAGCGCCTGGACCAGCGCGACCACCGAGCTGGCGGACCACGCCTGGGGTGAGCACGAGTTGGGATAGACGCCGGGATGCGGATGGGCGTCGTCGCGGGGCAGGCCGCTGAGCACCTCGGGCAGGCGGTGCTCGTCGAAGAGCGCCGCAGCGGCGAACATCCCCTCCGCCAACCGGTGCAGCTGCGCCCAGCAGCCGTACCGGGCCAGGCCGAGACCGATCGTGCCCGCCTCGACCGGCCACACGCTGCCCCGGTGGTAGCTGAACGGGTTGTACGCCGGATGCGCCGCCGACAGGGTCCGCACCCCCCAGCCGCTGAACATGTCGGGCGCCAGCAGCCGGCGGGCGACCAGGCCGGCGACCCGGGTCGGCACGATGCCGGTGGTCAGCAGGTGCCCGTCGTTGGAGTTGACCGACCGCACCTGCCGCCCGTCCGGCCCGAGCGCCATCGCGTAGCAGCCCTGATCGGGCATCCAGTAGGCCCGGTGGAAGCGGCGACGCAACGCGCGGGCGCGGGCCGCCAGCTTCGCGCCGAGGGCGGGCCGGCCCGTCGCGGCGAACACCACGGCGGCGTGCCGCAGCGCGGCGTACCAGTACGCCTGGAGTTCGCTGCTGGCGATCGGGTTCGGCACCACCTGCCCGTGCTCGTCGACGACGGCGGTGTCCGAGTCCTTCCACCCCTGGTTCTTCAGGCCGGACCGGGCGCGGCAGTGGTACTCCAGGAAGCCGTCCCGGTCCAGGTCGCCGTACCGGTCGAGCCAGTCCAGGGCGCGGTGCGCCGTCGGCAGGAGTTCCCGCACCGTGTCCAGGTCCCCGGTCCAGGCCAGGTACTGCCCGAGGAAGACCAGGAAGTCCGGCGCCGTGGACCAGTCGCCGTGGTAGTGGGTGAACGGGTCGAGCCCGAGCGCCGACACCGGGCCGAGGCGGGCCTCGTGCAGCGGTTTGCCCGGCTCCTCGTCGCGCCGGTCGTCGACGCGCTGCCCGACGTGCTGGGCGTTGAGCCGCAGGCTGTCCGCCAGCATCGTCGGCCCGGCCAGCAGCGCCTGCCACGACGCGGTCATCGTGTCCCGGCCGAAGATCTCCTGGTAGATCGGCAGCCCGGCCATCGGCGCCGTCGGCCCGGCTGGTTCGCCGAGCGGCAGCACGGTCAGGTCGTCGACCGCGCACCGCCAGGCCGCCGTGACGTCGAAGTTGCTGCTGCTCAGCCGGGTGAACTCACGGGCGAGGCGGGCGCCGGCGGCCGTGGCGGCGTCGGTGGGGCCGGTGAACGTCGGCGGCGGCGCGACCAGGCGCTCGCCGTCGAAGACCGGCTCGACGAGGAGATCCACAAGGCTGCTCCCACCCGGCGGCACCGTGACGTCGACCGCGAGCGCGCCGTCGACGTACCGGACGGGGGCGTCGGCGCGTACCCGGATCGCCACCGCCCGGTCCAGGTCGTCGCGCAGGTAGGTCAGGCGCAGTTCCCGCTCCGCCGGGTCCCACGCCGGGTCGACGTCGCCGAACTGCCGGCGACGTCCCGTCTCGGCCTCGCTGGTGTCCGCGAAGTCGGCGGCGAGGTGAATCCGCACCGGCAGGGTGAGTGGCCGGGCGGCGTAGCTGACCACGGTCAGCCGGGTGCGCAGCCCGTCGCCGACGAAGCGTTCCGTCAGCAGGTAGACCGCCTGCGAGGGCAGCGCCTCGCCGTCGCCGAGTTCGGCGTACGACAGTTGCGCGTGACCTCCCACGTTCGCGGTGCTGAACGCGACCGGTTCCCGGCCGTCCACCGTGAGCCGCTCGGCGCTGAGCACCCGGGTGTTGCGCGCGAAGAAGCCCTGCGGGTCGGCGCCGGTGATCCGGCCGCGCATGTCGGTGACCAGCGTGCTCCACCCGCTCGCCACGTACAGCAGGTCGGGGCGGACGCGCAGGTTCCGGACCCGGCTCATCGGCGGTGCGGCGGCGGGTGGTGCCGGCCGGGTCGGACGCGGTGACCAGATGACGCCTGCGAAAGCGGCATCGGTCCCACCCCCCTGATCTGGTTGCGACCCCGGGCACGGCGCAGCCGGTCGGGCGGGCCTGGCTACCCGCTCGCGCCGCCGGTACACCCGCCGCTTCCCGGTGCCCATTTTCAGAGAAGGAGTGGCCATTCCGGCTTCCAAGGCCACTCTTTCTCCGAAAGTGCACCCGCACGCGCGTCCGCGCTCGGCGGGGCCGGGCCCTGCCGGGTCGGGCCCTGCCGAACGGGTCACCGGCGGCGGCGCCGCCACTGGTCGGCGGGAGCGCCACCAGCCGCTCCCGCCCGCCGCCCCGCCGCGACGCGGACGCCGGCTGCCGCACCTCGACCAGTCGACGGCCCCGCGGGTGAGGTTTCGCCCCGACGGCGGCGGGTAGCCGTCGCCGGACAGATCCGCCACCGACGGGAGACGGCCGTGGGGTACCAGGCGCGGCAAGGAAAGCAGCCGGTCGATCCGGAGCACGCCGAGAACGAGGCCGGCCAGGCCCGCCTCGTGCAGGTGGAGGCGGACACCGAGGTCCCGGCCCCGGACGACACCGACGCACGCCCGGACCTGGTCACCGAGGACGACGGGTCGGGCGTGGCCGGTGGCTCCTCCGGTGGCAGCGCTGGCGGCTCCGGCATGCGGGGGCACCCGGACGCCGCGCGCTGACCCGTCCACCGACGCGTACGGATCCGGCCCGCTCCGCCGGGCGGCCAGGAGGCCGGGGCGGCGACGGGAGGCACCGGATGTTCGACGGCTTCGAGGAACTGGACCTCCGGACGACGGACACCGTCATCCACGGCCGCCGGGGCGGTGCCGGCCCGCCGGTGCTGCTGCTGCACGGCATGCCGGAGACCCATCTCATGTGGCACCGGGTGGCGCCCCGCCTCGCCGAGCGGTTCACCGTGGTCGCCACCGACCTACGGGGCTTCGGTGACAGCGGGACACCGCCGAGCGCGCCCGACCACGCGCCCTACAGCATGCGCCGGATCGGCGGCGAGCAGGTGGAGCTCATGCGGCTGCTCGGCTACGACCGGTTCGCCGTCGTCGGGCACGATCGCGGCGCGCGGTGCGCCTACCGGATGGCGCTCGATCATCCGGACGCCGTCACCCGCCTCGCGGTGCTCGACATCGTGCCCACCGGCGACGCGTACCGGCGCGCCGACATGGAGTTCAGCCTGGGGTTCTGGCTCTGGTCCTTTCTCGCCGCGCCGGAGCCGGTGCCCGAACGACTGATCGCCCGGGCGCCGGACGTGATCGTCGATCACATGCTGGACACGTTGTCCGAGCTTCCCGACGCCTTCCCGGCCGCCGTCCGGGCCCGGTACGTGGCGCAGCTCCGCGCGCCGCAGACCGTCCACGCCATCTGCGAGCAGTACCGGGCGGCCGCCACGCTGGACTACCAGCACGACGAGGCCGACCGGGGAAACCGGCGGATCGGCTGCCCGGTCCTGGTGCTCTGGAGTCACGCCGGCCCGGTCGCGGCCTGGTACGAGCCGCTGGGCGTCTGGCGAGCGTGGGCGGACGAGGTCGACGGCTGTCCCGTGGCGGCCGGCCACTTCCTGCCCGAGGAGGCTCCCGAGGAGACCGTCTGGCACCTGCTCGGCTTCCTCACCTAGCCCGGTCGCCGCGTGCTGCCGGCCGGCCGGCGGGGGAGCGGTTCAGCCGCCACGGGCGAACAGGGCCAGGCGTACCCGGTTGGGGCTGTTGGTCTTGGTCATCAGGCTGGTGATGTGGGTCTTCACCGTGGTGACGCCGATGTGCAGCCGGTCGGCGATCTCCGTGTTGGAGAGCCCCTCGGCGACCAGGTTCAGCACGTCCTGCTCGCGCGCGGTCAGCCCCTGGGCCGGCTGCGGCGTCTCGGGGCGGGCGTGCACCGCGCGCTGGACCAGGCGTTGCAGCACCTCCTGGCTGAACGGGCTGTCGCCCACGGCGGCGCGGCGGACGCCGTCGAGCAGGTCGGCGGGGGGTGCGTCCTTGAGCAGGAACCCGCAGGCGCCGGCGGTCAGCGCCGGATAGAGGTGGTCGTCGTCGCCGAAGGTGGTCAGCACCAGCACGCGGGTGGCGGGGCGGTCGGCGAGGATCCGGCTGGTCGCGGTGATCCCGTCGACGCCGGGCATCCGCAGGTCCATCACGACGACGTCGGGCACCAGCCGCGCGGCGAGGGTGATCGCGTCGCGACCGTTGTCGGCCTCGCCGACGACCTCGATGTCGGGCTGGGCGTCGCAGAGCATGCGCAGGCCCGCGCGGATGAGGTGCTGGTCGTCGACCAGCAGGACGCGGATCATGCGAGCTCCGTCTCGTGGGGTGCGGCCGAGCCGGCGCGGGGGACCGGCGGGCCGGGGGGAGCGGTCGACGCGGCGGCCGGGAGCACGGTACGTACCCGCCAACCCGCGCCGGTCGGGCCGGCCTCCAGCCGGCCGCCGAGGACCTCGACGCGCTCGCGCATGCCGGTGATGCCGTGGCCACCGCCGGGCGGCACCGCGGCCGGCACCCGGCCGCGTCCGTCGTCGCAGACCTCCCAGTGCACGGCCCCGTCGACCACCGACACCGCCAGGCGCGCCCGCGCGGACGTGCCGACGTGTTTGGCCACGTTGGTCAGTGCCTCCTGGGTCAGCCGCAGCACCGCCAGGCCCCGGACGGCGTCGAGCGAGCCGACCGCCGGGTCGATGTCGGCCTCCACGGTGACACCGGCCTGCCGGGCCCGGTCGACCGCCGCACCGAGTGCCGCCGGAAGCGCCGCCGGCTCGATCGCGGTCAGCGCCGCGTCACCGCGTACCCCGTCGGGATCGCGCAGGACCGCGACCAGCCGGCGCAGGTCCGCCAGGGCGGCGGTCCCCGTGCCGTGCACGTCGTCGAAGACCTCGCCCACCCGCGGATCCAGCTCGGTCAGCACGTGCCGGGCCACGCCCACCCGCAGCACCATCGACGCGACGTGATGCGCGACCACGTCGTGCAGCTCGCGGGCGATGGCGCTGCGTTCGTCCGCGCGGGCGGCGCGGCTCTCGGACTCGCGTCGGCGCTGCTCGGCCGCGGCCCGCTCCGCGGCCTGCCGGCCGAGCTCCCGGGTGGTGCGGATGACCAGGCCGAGCAGCAGCGGCACGCCGACCTCCACGGTCAGCCCGAAGACGCCGGAGAGGAACCGCCGGAACGGGTCGCCGATCGAGTCGGTCAGGTCGACCGCGGCCAGCAGCCCGGCGGCCAGCCAGATGATCCGTGGCGGGTCCGCCCGCATGGCCAGCTCCAGCAGGGCCCAGCTGGCACCGACCTGGTTGATCGTGGTGTCGTCGACGAGCTGGATGGCGACCGCCAGCAGCGCGGCCTGCGCCACCAGGTTGACCAGCGCCCGGCGGTGGCACACCAGCCCGACGGCGAACGCGACCAGCGCGAGGATCCACTGTGTGGTCGTCGGCGAGCGTCCGGCGTGGGCGCCGAAGACCAGGTAGCCGACGCCGCTGAGGTCGAGCAGCAGCATCCGCGCGAACGTGTCGCGCGCGTCGAAGAGCCGTCCCACCCATCCCACCGGGTCAGCCTAGGCGCTGCGGCTCGCGGGCCGGAACGACCGCCGGCCGGGCCCACCTCGCCCGGACAGCGAGGTAGGCGGCCAGCCCGAGCGGCCCGAGCAGGATCGTCAGCACCAGCACCGGAGCCATCACCAGCGCCGGCACCCCCCGTTCCCGACCGTCCAGCCAGGCCCACCGGCCGACGAACAGGTCGAACCCGACCATGTGCGCCCAGGCCGCCGCCGCGCCGTCGGTGCTGCCGAGCAGGTCACGCACCCCCTCAAGGGTCGGTGACGTCACGGCCGGCAGCACGTCGGCCAGCGCCGGGAGCACCAGCAGCGCGTAGCTCACCAGGACCGGCAGCACGATCAGCGGCGACGAGATGATCCGGGCGGTCCCGGACCAGCGCGGCAGCAGCAGCATCAGCGCCCAGAACGGCGCGGCCAGCGCGAAGGTCAGGGTGAACAGCGTCCCGGTCATGCGGCCAGCGCCAGTTCCGGGCGGCGTCGGCGGACGAGGACCAGCGCGGCGGCGGTCGCGGTCGCCGCCACCAGCGCCGCGGCGGCGGCCAGCGTGAGGGCGTCCGGCCGCAGCAGCGGCTGTCCGCGCAGCGCCTGCCAGGTCAACAGGATCGTGAGTACGCCGTAGGCGGCGCCCGCGACGACCACCAGCCGCGCCTGGCTGCGCTCGTCCAGCCACGCCCCGAGGAACCGGCTCAGCAGGATCGCCAGGATCGGCAGCGCCTGCAGGGCGTGCAGCCCCACGAAGTGCCCGATCCGCAGGTCCCCGCCGGTGGTGCTCCAGCCGACCAGCGGGAGCCCGGGCCCGCCGTCCGGTACGCCCACGCTGTGCGCCCCGGCGATCCCCTCGGCCATCTCCTGGCCGGGCACCACCATCGGCATCGCCGCCAGCATGCCGAGCAGGGACAGGCCGAGCCCCCACCCGACCGCGTACCTGGCGACCCGGTCCGCCATCGGCTGCCGCAGGACCACGATGCCGATGACGAAGTGCGCGACGAAGAGCACCATGATCGACGCGCCCATCACCTGCCACAGCGCGGCGTTCAGCGGGGTCGTCTCGTTGTAGTGGCTGGTCGTGCCGCGCAGCACCTGCCCGACGATCACCGCCATCTCGGCCAGCGACATCGCGACGATGACCGTGCCCGCCCGCTCCGCGGTCCGGCTGCGTCGCGGCAGCAGGGAGAGCATCCAGGCGAGGGTGGTGCCGTACAGCACGAACGACACGGCGAACTTGAACGGCTTGAGCCAGATCGGCACGCCGGTGAGGACGCGGGAATCGGCGACGACGCCGATCGCGGCGACGACGGCGAGCACCGCCATCCCCGCGACGAAGACCATCATGGGGCGGTGCCAGTGTGCCGCCCGGCGCAACGCGGTAGTCATACCTGTAGATGCTCGTGAACCGGTCGTCGGGGCGCGCCCGACCTCGGGCCCCGGTTACGGCCGGCGGTCGGAGCCCGTCTCCTCCCTGGGGAGGAGGCGGCGCGCGGGCGCTACCCGGCGGTCGGTGCCACGCAGTAGACGTCACCGGAGTTGACCGCGTGCGGCAGCGACCGGAGACGCTCGGCCAGCTCCGTCGCCGACATCCACTCCCCGAAGGCCAGGGCCATGTCGTCGCCGAACGCGATGTTGAACGCCTCGAAGCCGAGCGCGGTGAGGCGGGCGACGCAGCGCCGCGCCACGGCCCGCTCGATCGTGGTGAACTCGAAGGAGAGCGCGGGCAGCGGGCGGCTCAGCCCTGCCAGCACCGCCTCCTCGAAGCCCTCGACATCGATCTTCACGAAGGTCGGCGTGCCGTGGCGGCTGATCAGGGAGTCGAGCGTCGTGGCGGCCACCTCGACCGTCGCGTCCCACACCTCGTCCTCCCAGCCCCCCGCGCCGTGCGCCGCCTGCAGGAAGTGCGCGGACGCCGTGGTCACCGTGGGATTGCGGGAGTTGACGTGCAGGCGGACGCTGCCGTCGTGCGCTCCGCAGGCCGCCTCGATGACGACGACGTCGTCCTCCCCGGCATAGATGCGCCGGATGGCGCGCACGCACAGCTGTTGCGGCTCCACGGCCACGACGCGGGCCCCGAGGCGACGGAAGCTGCCGGTCCGGTCGCCGACGTGGGCCCCGATGTCGAAGACCACGTCGCCGGGGCGGACGAAGCGGGCGTAGAACTCGTCCATCGCCGCCTCGCGCGCCGGATCGCCGTAGTAGGACTCCAGCGACCGGCGCAGCGACGACATGGCCGGATCAGCCTTGAGTGCCTCCACCGCGCGGGTACGAGCCCTCACCGGAAGACCGTAGCCCGTACCGGACCCGGAAACGCCGGCAATCGACAACAGTCAGGTGATCTCCGGCCGGGCGGGGGAGCCTACCGCCGGCCGCCGACGGGGCAGGATGGGTGGGTGGAGATCGAGCCGGTCGACTGCGCCCCGGAGCAGCGGTTCCGGCGGGCGATCCTGGGGCAGCGCTGGGAGCACCTGACCTTCCTGCACTGGGCGGTCGCGCCGGAGCTGGTCGCGCCCCTGCTGCCCGCCGGCACCCGTCCGGACACCCTCGACGGGCTCAGCTACGTCGGCCTGATCGGTTTCCGGATGGTGGGGCTGGGCTTCGGCACCGGGCCGGGGGTGCCGTACTTCGGCAGCTTCGCAGAGACCAACGTCCGGCTCTACTCGGTCGACCACACCGGCCGGCGGGCCGTGGTGTTCCGTTCGCTCGACGCGTCCCGGCTGGTGCTGGTGCTGGTCGCCCGGGCGACCCTGCGACTGCCGTACCTGTGGTCGGCGATGCGGCTGGACCGAGACGGTGACCGCTACACCTACCGGTGCCGGCGCCGCTGGCCCGGCCCGGTCGGAGCGTCGAGCCGGATGGTGGTACGGGTGGGTGAGCCGATCGCGGACCCGACCCCGCTGGAGCACTTCGTCACCGCCCGCTGGGGGCTGCACACCCGCGCGTACGGGCGCACGCGGCACCTGCCGAACTGGCATCCCCGCTGGCCGCTGCACCGGGCCGAGCTGCTGAGCCTGGACGACGAACTGGTCGCCGCCGCCGGGTTGCCGCCGCAGGCGGGACCGCCGGCCAGCGTGCTCTATTCGCCCGGCGTCCCGGTCCGGTTCGGCCCGCCGGTCACCCTGCCCGAGACCCGGTGACCGCGGCGCCCGTCGCTCGACGAGGCGGGACGGGACCGCCGCGCCGCCGTCATCTGGTGCCGGTGGCCGACAGGATGGGCAGGCGGGCCAGGACATTGGCGGTCGCGACCCGCACCGGATCGGGATTGGCCCAGCTCCAGTTCGGGTGGGCCCGGTTGGTGAGGAGCACGAAGACGGTCCGGCGGGCGGGGCTCACCAGCAGCGACGTGCCGGTGAAACCGGTGTGCCCGAAGGTGGTGGGGGCGCTGAGCCGACCCATGAACCACGGCTGGTGCAGCACCACGCCGAGCCCGTGGTCGGCGGTCCGGTTCGGGCGTTCCGGGTCGACGGCGGGCAGCCCGACGTTGGCGTTGGTCAGCATCCGGCGGACGGTGCTCTCGGCCAGGATCCGCTGTCCGCCGTACGTGCCGCCGTCGAGCAGCAACTGGCCGATGACCCCGACCTCCTGGGCGGTGCTGAAGATGCCGGCGTGCCCGGCGATGCCGCCCAGGTGGTTCGCCACGTCGTCGTGCACCACGCCCCGGAGCAGTCCCCGCGAGGAGCGCGCGTCGGTGGCGACCAGCCGGGTGGCCCGGTCGGTGGCGCTGAGCCAGGTGTTCGGGTTGAAGCCGGTCCAGCGCAGGCCGAGCGGGTCGGTCAGCTCGGTCTTCAGCGCCTGGTCGAGCCGTTGGCCGGTCACCTTCTCCACCAGCTTGCCCACGACCATCAGCCCCACGCTCGAATAGCGGAACACCCGGCCCGGGATCGCCCCGCTGACCAGCGGGGTGGCCAGGACGGCCCGCCACTTCTCGGCCAGCGTGGCGTAGCCGGTCACCGAGGCACCCACGGGGAGACCGCTGGTGTGCGCGAGCAGCATCGCCACCGTGACGGCCGACTTGCCGGCGCCGGTGAACTCCGGCAGGTAGCTCACCACCGGCGCGTCGAGGTCGAGTCGACCCTTGTCGACCTGCCGCAGGGCGAGGATGGAGGTGTAGACCTTGGTGATCGAGGCGAGGTCGAAGATGGAGTCGGTGCGCATCCGGACCCGCTCTCCGGCGGGTAGGAGGACCGGCCCGGCACCGAAGCGCAGGGCCTCGCCGACGGCCGCCTCGGCGTACGGCTGCCCGCCGCTGAGCGCGAGCGCGACCGCGCCGGCGTACATCGGGTGGGCGGGGTTCTGGCTGGTCGGCTTCAGGTAGCCGGTGAGCACGGTGGTCAGTCGCCGGCTGACCGGGGAGGTGCGGACGACCGGCCCGGTGACCGCGGCGGCGCCCTGGCCCGGGGCCGGCGTGCCCGGCGTCCGCCACGCACCGGCGCGGCCCGCGGGCGGTGCCGCCCGACAGCCGGCGAGCGCCGCGGTGGCGGCGGAGAGCCCGAGTCCGAGCAACGAGCGACGGTTGACCGGCATGGCTGGATCATGCCAGGTCAGCGGGTGCGGAGACAGCGCCGTCCGGAACACCGGCGTGGTCGCCGCCACCTGGCGCCTCGGCGAGCACGACGCGGGCGGGGTCGCCGACCGCGCGGCACCCGCTAGGCCGGTGGCTCGTCGGCGGCCTGTTCGTGCCAGCGGGCGCGCCAGTCGGCCTCGTGCTTCTCGTGGGTCGTCCGCTCGTTGAGGGCCGCTTGCCGCAGGGCTCGCCGGGCGTCCGCCATCACCACCACCTCGACGGCCACCAACGCCACGCAGATCGCGGTGAGCAGGGCGAAGGCGGCCAGCGCCGGCAGGTGGGTCGCGACCGGGATGGCGGCGGTGAGCGCGAGCACGGTGCCGACCCGGCTCCAGGACACGGTGCGCAGGGTGCGCAGCTGGAACAGCATGTCCCCGCACAGGTAGCAGATCACCCCGCCGAACAGCAGCGGTACGCCGGGACCGTGCGCCGGCTCGGCGAGGCTGATCGACGGGTCGGCGATCTGCCGCACGATCTCCTCGGCGCCCAGGGCGAACAGGATCACCCCGGCGATCATCACGAGGTGTAGGTAGGCGTACGCGTCGCGGGCCATCGACACCCGGGCGCGCCCCAGCGCGACGTGCTGCGCGATCCGGGCGGCCGGTGCGATCACGTCGTAGTGCGCCCACCACAGGGCGGCGGTGAAGACGATGCCCAGCACCGCCGCGGTGATCGCAGGCAAGGCGACCGGTTGGCCGAGGAGGTTGCCCCCGACGCCGACGGAGATGATCGACTCGCCCAGCGCGATGATCAGGATGAGGTCGTAGCGCTCCGTCCAGTGCTCGGCGGAGGTGACCATCCAGCCCCACGCGCCGGCGACCAGTCCGGCGCCGTACTGGAGCACGACGACGCTGATCCACAGCCCGTCCCGTAGCATCCCGGCGCGGCCCGCGTCCTCGATCCGCGGCGGGATCAGCGCGGCCCCCAGCAGCAGCAGGGTGCTGATTACCAGCTCCGGGGAGTACTTCAGCAGCAGTCGCCGCTCGCCCGGCCGCTCGCTGGCGACGTGCCAGTACAGCAGCAGGTGCACCCCGCGGATCACCACGTAACTGACCGCCACCACCATCGGCCCGGCGGCCGTCTGTTTCGGGTCGCCGAACGCCTGCGGCAGCGACAACGCGAAGCAGAACAGCGCCGCCATCCCGGCGACCATCAGCACCGGGACGAAGCCTTCGCCCAACCGGACCCGGGTGGCCACCACGCTGTGCACCACCCAGCACCACCACAGCACGGCCAGCACGAGCATGGCGTGCAGCAGCTGCCGGCCGGTGATGTTGGCGGCGGTGGCCCGGGTGATGATGAAGAAGGAGAAGACGAAGACCAGGTCGAAGAAGACCTCGAACCGGTCCACCCGGGCGCCCGGCGCGATCCCGACGGCCGGCCCCAGTCGCCCGCGCCACCGGTTTCCCACCAGCCCACTGTGCCAGCCGAGGACCGGCCGGGGGCCGGATTGGCGGCCGGCCCCCGTTGCTCGATCGCTACTCGCACCTGTCCTCGGAGCCCCGGCCGTACGGCTCGCAGCAGTCGACGCGGTGCCGGTACACCCGCAGGTCACGCCCGCGCCGGTGGGCCCTCTCGGAGGTGATCTCGTACAGGCAGGCCTGCCACCGGACGGTCTCCCCGCCGCCGGGGACGACCTGACCGTCACCCGGCCCGCCGCGCAGCAGCACCTCCACCTGATCGACGCTACGTGGTGTCCGGGCGCACGGCGGGCGGTACGACCGCTCTGCCCGCCGGCGGCAGCGAGGGCTCACCGATGCCCGTGGGACCGGTCGACGCCGGTGCGGAGGTCCCGATCGGGGTCCGACTTCCCCCAGGTATGGACCTGGCCGCCCTTCGCCCCTCATACTTAGGTGGATGGCTAAGTATTCCGGCGATGGTGGCGGCGCGGTCGACGCGTCGCTGGACGACGTGTTCCACGCGTTGTCGGACCCCACCCGCCGGCGCGTCGTCGAACTCCTGGGCCGGGGCCCCGCCACGACCAGCGACCTCGCGCGTCCGTTCGAGATGGCACTGCCGTCGTTCACCCAGCATCTGGGTGTTCTCGAGCGCTCGGGCCTGGTGACCTCGGAGAAGAAGGGACGGGTGCGGACCTACCGCCTGGCGCCCCGGTCGCTGGAGCTGGCCGACAGTTGGCTCGCCGCGCAACGTGCGCTCTGGACCCGCCGCCTCGATCAACTCGACTCGCTTCTCTACGACCTGAAGGAGCAGCAGACATGACCGCCTACACCACGAACCCCGAGCTCGACCTGGTCCTGGAGCGCACCGTCGACGTCGCCCCGGAACTGGTCTGGAAGGCCTGGACCACGCCCGAGCTGATCGTGCGGTGGTTCGCCCCGAAGCCCTGGTCGACCTCGTCCTGCGAGATCGACCTCCAGCCCGGCGGCCGGTTCCACACCGTCATGCGCTCGCCGGAGGGTGAGGAGTTCCCCAGCGACGGCTGCATCCTGGTGGTCGAGGAGGGCTCGACGCTGGTGTTCACCTCCGCCCTGGGCCCGGGGTTCCGCCCGCAGGTCGCCGAGGACGGCTTCCCGTTCACCGCAGTGGTCCGCATTGCGCCGGACGGCGCCGGTACGCGGTACACCGCCACGGCGATCCACGCCGACGCCTCGGCCCGCAAGCAGCACGAGGAGATGGGCTTCGCCGAGGGCTGGGGCGCGGCGCTCGACCAGCTGGTGGAGGTCGCGAAGTCCCTCTGACCCGCGACCGGAGCCCACATCGGAGCGGACCGGCAGGGATGGTCGACGCCGGGCGGTCGCGCAAAGGTGGTGGCGGCGGCGGCCAGGGGTCGGCCGCCGCCGCCGGATCGCGGGAGGCCGCCGTCAGCCGCGATGCCACTTCTGGTTCGCGCCGCCGGTGCACTCCCAGAGCTGGAGCACCGCGTCGTTGTTCGGGTTCCAGCCGGCGATGTCCACGCACTTGTTCGCCTGGGGGTTGACCAGGTCACCCGCCGCGCTGAGCACGAACTGCTGGGCGGGGTTGCCGGAGCAGGTCGCGATCTGGATGGCGGCGCCGTTGGCGGTGGCACCCCAGGCGACGTCCATGCACTTGTTGTTCTGGGTGCGCAGGGTGCCGTTGACGAACTCCCAGCGCTGGTTCGTGCCGCCGTGGCAGTCCCAGACGATGAGCCGCTGGCCGTCGGCGAAGTTCCAGTTGGGCACGTCGACGCACTTCTGGTGCCAGTTGCTGACCACCAGGTCGCCCGTGGCCGGCGGAGTGGTCGGCGGCGGTCCGGTCGGGCCGCCGGCGCCGAACGGCGTCAGGGTGATGGCGGCCGAACGGGGATCGCCGCTGTGCACCAGCGACTCGAAGCCGCCGACGTCGTCGTAGGCGAAGCCGTACGCCTTACCGTCGGCCATGTTGGCGTGGATGATGCGGGAGTAGTGGTTCGGGGCGCTGTTCTTGTAGAAGCTGGCGGCGTCGAGCCGGGGCTCGGTGTCGAACTGGCCGAGGGTGCCGCGGTTCAGCGCGGTGCAGAGAGTGCGCTTGATCTCCGGCTCGATGAACGGCGGGGTGTTCGGGGCGTTGAAGACGCCGTCGCAGCCCCACACGTTGCCGGTGGTCGGCCTGGCGACCGTCGCCACCTGGGCGCCGGACGAGTCGGTGAAGACCATGGTGCTGCCGACGGTGCGGCCGAAGAACCGCCGGTTCGGCTCGTTGGTGCGCGGCACGACCGTGAGGGTCCGGCTGGTGTACGCGTTCCACGCCGAGCTGATGTACGAGTCGAGGTAGGCGGGGTCCATCAGGCCGGCGTCCATGGCCTTGCCCGGCGCGAGGACGCGCAGCACGGTGCCGTCGGCGCGGGTGACGACCGAGCGGGCGAAGGCCGGCTGCGCCTTGACGGCGTTGATGACGTTGTTCCGGCCGTTGTTCAGCAGCTCGCCGGTCTTCGTGGTGACGCCGCTGCCGCTGGTGACGGAGACGGCGTGCGGCACGGCGAACTGGTCCACCTGCGAGCTGTTCAACCACAGGCCGGCGTCGTTGTAGGTGAACTCGGACCAGTCGAAGAGGACGTCCCGGTTCGGGTCGCCGGCGGCCCACGGGGCGGGCTGGACGACCCCGTCCGGAGTGAGGCGGAAGTCGAGCTTGCGGCCGAACGAGAAGTACATGCGCCCGGAGATGAAGCGCGGGAAGCGGACGGTGACGCTGCCGCCGTTGGGCGGGCCGGCGATCGACACGTCCGGCGCCGGGGTCGGTGGGATGCCACCGGCGGGCCAGCGGGTGAACGCGCCGGCGGCGTTGACGTAGCCGAGGCCGCCGCCGGGGCGGATGTCGGTGCCCAGGATGTAGAGGTAGACCGCCTCGCTGCGGCCGGTGTTGTTGGCGACGGTGACGGGAAGCAGGTCCGGGCCGACGGCGAGCGCCTGGTTCTGGGTGGCGGTGAGCGTGACGGGTACGGCGAGTACCAGCGCCGCCAGCGCGCCGATGGCGGCGGCGAGTCGTGTCCGGCACGAGCGTCTGTTGGTCACGGGAAACTCCTCGATGGTGGGGACGGGCACCATCTCGTCGAACCGGGTCGCGGCCGGCCGACGAAGGGCGTGGGGGATGGGGGTGCGAACGGGTCTAGGCGCGGGACCACTTCTGGTTGGCGGCGCCGGTGCAGTCCCACAGTTGGAGCTTGCCGCCGTTGGCGGTGACCCGGTCGCGTACGTCGACGCAGCGGTTGGCGCTGAGGTTGACCAGGTCACCCGTGGCGCTGAGGGTGAAGCGCTGGGCCGGGTTGCCGTTGCAGCTCACCAGGTTGACCTCGGTGCCGTTGGCCGTGCCGGCCCAGGCCGGGTCCATGCACTTGCCCATGGCGCGCAGGGTGCCGTCAGCGGCGAAGGTCCACGCCTGCGCGGCGGTGGTGTTGCAGTCCCAGATCTGCAGCTTGGCCCCGTCGACCGGGTTCGCGCCGGGGATGTCGATGCACCGGCCGCTCGCCGCGCCCCTGATCCGGGTGGTCCCCGGTGCCGGTTCGCCGCCACCCGAGGTGTAGCCGGAGACCCGGACGTAGTCCACCAGCATCTGCTGCGGGAACTGGGTCGACGCGTCCGGGTAGCCCGGCCAGTTGCCGCCGACCGCCACGTTCAGGATCATGAAGAACGGGTGGTCGAACACCCAGCGGTTGCCGCCGAGTCGGGCGGGGTCGACGCGGTGGTACTCGACGCCGTCGAGGTACCAGATGATGGAGTTCGGCTCCCAGTCCACCCGGTAGGTGTGGAAGGCGTCGGCGAGCGGCGCGGCGATGGTCCGGCTGCCGGTGATCCCGCCCGCGCCGGAGTAGCCCGGGCCGTGGATGGTGCCGTAGACGGTGTTCGGCTCCCGGCCGATGTTCTCCATGATGTCGATCTCGCCGGCGTTCGGCCAGCCGACGCTGCCCATGTCGTTGCCGAGCATCCAGAACGCCGGCCAGATGCCCTGCCCCCGAGGAATCTTGATGCGGGCCTCGAAGCGGCCGTACGCCTGCGTGAAGGTGGCGGCGGTGAGCAGCCGGGCCGAGGTGTACTCGCACCGGCCGTAGTGGCACTGGTAGTTGGCCGGATTCTCCCGGCGCGCGGTGATGACCAGGTTGCCCTGACCGTCGTGCACCGCGTTGCTCGTGCTGTTGGTGTAGTACTGCCGTTCGTTGTTGCCCCAGCCGCCGCCGCCGATGTCGAAGCGCCACCTGCTCTGGTCGACCGGGGTGCCGGCCGCGGCGTTGAATTCGTCCTGCCAGGTGATGCCGCCGATCGCCGCCTCGGCGGGACGGGAGTCGACCGGTACGGCGAGGGCCACCGTGGCCGCGACGAGCGCGGCGCCGGCGAGGGCGAGCGCGCGTGGCCGGCGGCGGGTGCGGATGGGGAACATGGGACCTCCTGCGGGACGGGCGCGAACCTGTCGTGGGTTCGACGGGGGGAGAAGCGACCGGCGCGGCGCCGGGATCGGTGGGGTGTCGGGGGTGTCCGCCGCGCCGGGGAGAGCGGTGGTGTCAGCCGCGACGCCACTTCTGGTTGGCGGTGCCCGCGCAGTCCCACAGTTGGAGGCGGGCGCCGTCGGAGTTGTTCCAGTCGGTGATGTCGACGCACTTGTTGGCCTGGGGGTTGACCAGGTCGCCGGCGGCGGAGAGGACGAACTGCTGGGCGGGGTTGCCGCTGCAGTTGGCGATCTGGATGGTGGCGCCGTTGGCGGTGGAGCCCCAGGCCACGTCCATGCACTTGTTGTTCTGGGTCCGCAGCGTCCCGCCGGTGAAGGCCCAGGCCTGGGCGCTGGTGCCGTTGCAGGTCCAGGTCTGCAGGGGTACGCCGTCGGAGAAGTTGGAGTTCGGCACGTCGATGCACCGGTTGTTCCAGTTGCTGACGATCCGCTCCCCGCCGCCGGTGGTGACGAGCGACAGCCCGTAGACCCCGAGGATCTCGTTCACCGGCTGGAACCAGGTCGTGCCGCCGGAGGAGCAGTTTCCGGAGCCGCCGGAGGTCACCCCCTGGGCCTGGTTGCCCGAGATCCACGCGCCGCCCGAGTCGCCGCCCTCGGCGCAGGCGTTGCTGCGGCTCAGCCCCGACACGGCTCCCTGCGGGTAGACGACCGTCTCGTTGCGACCGAGGATGGTGCCGCAGCGCCAGCCGGTGGTGCGCCCGGAGCGGCAGACCGAGCTGCCGATGGCCGCGTCCTGCGACCCGGCCACGGTCACGTTGCCCCCGTTGTAGCTGTTGACCCACGGCTGTGGTGTCCAGGAACTGTTGGTGCGCACCCAGGCGTAGTCGTCGCCGGGGAACGACGAGCCGGCGAACGTGCCCTGCGAGACGTTGTTGAAGCCGAGGGTCGGGCTGCCGGCGCGTCCACAGTGGCCGGCCGTGACGAACCCGCCGACGACCGCGAAGCCAACCGAGCACAGGGTGTTGCCGTTGATGACGTACTGGTCGCCGCCGCGGATGTCGTAGAGCGGGTGCGGGGCGGCCGGGGACGTGACCACCCGGACGGCATCGGCGGGAACGCCGCTGGCCCGGACGTACGCGGTGGCCGCGGCGGTGGCGCCGGGTCGGGCCGTCACGACGACGCTGTTGCTGACCACGTCGACGTGCCAGCCGTGAATGTCCCGGGAGTCGGCCCTGGCGCGTCGCCTGTCCAGCGCCCGTTTGACCGCGTCGAGCGCACTCTCGCTGCGGCCGGCGACGGTGACGTCGGCGCCCTCGGCGCGGACCACCGGGGCGAGCGCGGGATCGGTGACGGCCACGGTGAGGCGGTTCCCGTCAGTGGGCAGCCACGCGCCGGCGAAGGCGGGGCCGAGCGTCGCGCGCAGGCGCCGCTCGACCGCCGGGGCGGCGGCCTCGGTGCGCAGGCGGTCGCCCACCTGTGCGGCGGTGAGATTCAGGTCGCGGCGCATCGCGTCGACGAGGTCCGGAGGGAGGTCCGCCGGGGCGGCGCGATAGGTGGGGGCGGTGGTGGCCGGCGGGCCGGCGATGCCCGCCGCCGGCGCCGCGCCGACGAGCAGGAGGGCGGCGGCGAACGAGCCGAGCAGGCGCGGGTGTGGGGGCATGGGGGTCCTCCCGGGGTACGGCGAGGGCGGCGGTGGAGCGGGCGAGAGAGCGCTCTCGCGATGAAGTTTGTCGATGGTTAACAAATCTGTCAAGAAGGTTGCCTATTGTGCGTCCGGACCCGCCCGAGCCCGCTCGGTCAGCCGGCCCGGCGGTGGCCGGCCGGCGGCGTCACGCGCCGACGGTGTCGGTGGACACCAGCCCGTGGCCGTCGAGCGGCCGGTCGCCGCCGCGGCGCCGCTGCTTCACCCGGTAGAGGCGCTGGTCGGCCACGTCCAGCAGGGTCTCGAGCGTGTCCCCGTCGTGCGGGGCGATGGCCGCGCCGATGCTGACGCCGGTGTGCTGGCGTACCGCCGCCTCGATCCGGGCCGCCACCGTCCGTACCATCGCCTCGTCGGCGTCGCTGAGGACGACCACGAACTCGTCGCCGCCGACCCGGGCGACGGCGTCCTCGGGGCGCAGCACCTCCCGCGTCGCCGCCACCGTCCGCTTCAGCAGCTCGTCGCCGGCGGCGTGCCCGAGGCGGTCGTTGACGCTCTTGAAGTCGTCGAGATCCAGGCAGAGCATGGCCGGGCCGGCGCGACCGCACCGGCGGAACAGGTGCTGGGTGAAGTCCGCCAGGCCGCGCCGGTTCAGGGCGCCGGTCAACGGGTCCAGCGCCGCCAGGGCGCGCAGCTGGGACCGCTGCCGCGCCAGCTTCCGGGTCTGGGTGGAGCAGACCGAGATCAGGACCAGCATGCCCGCCATGTAGAGGAAGACGTGGCCGGGCCGCGTCGGTTGCCCGAGAACGGCCACGGCGAGGTACGACGCGAGCAGGAGCGCCTCCAGCGCCATCATCAGCCGCAGGTGCGGGGTGTAGCTGGCCACGAACACCGTGGTGGTCACGAACCCCAGGGCGGCCGGTGAGGCGGCCCCGCCGTCCCAGTACGCGCCGAGCGCCGCCATGGCGATGGTGACCAGCAGGATGGTGAACGAGACCCGGTAGCCGGCGGCCTTCGTGGTCACCGTCCGCGCCGCCCAGATGCCGACGGCGCCGGACACCATCCCGCAGCTGTAGGCGGTGAGCATCAGGGGCCGGTTCGGCTCACCGGTCGTCATCAGGCAGTAGAGGACGGCGATGCCGTGCGAGACGACGTGCAACGCCGCGGTGAGCAGCATCCTTCGCCGGCGCTCGTTCACTCCGCCCACCGCACCCTGACGACGGCTCCTGGGGAGGCAGCAGCACGAGCGGTCGGGGTGGCCATGCCGGTGGTACGTGTCCAGGCCGCTGCGCGGACAGGCCCTGCCACTTCGACATTCAATGATGTGGGTTACATCACCGTCAATACCCGAATCGGCCCATCTGCCCAGGCCAGCGGGCGGGTGCCCGAATTCCGCCGGCCGCGGCACTGTGCGTGCCCGTCCCGCTGCGCCCCGCGCTGGCCGGTCGCGGGGGATGACAGCCATCCGGCCGCGTGCCACCATACCGACCAGTCGGTATTTCATCGAAGGGGGCCCGCGATGCCGGGAACGACCGCGACGCGTACCGCGTACCGCACCTGTCCGCTCTGCGAGGCGACCTGCGGGCTGACCCTGACCATCGCCGACGACCGGGTGACGCACGCCCGGGGCGACCGTGAGCACGTCTTCAGCCACGGCTTCGTCTGCCCGAAGGGAGCCGCGTTCCCGCAGCTCTTCGCCGACCCGGACCGCCTGCGTCGACCGCTGCTGCGGGTCGATGGCGCGCTGCGCGAGGTGGGCTGGGACGAGGCTTTCGCCGCCGTCGAGGCCGGCCTGACCGCCGCCCGAGCCGGCGGCCGCGACGCGGTCGCCGCCTACCTCGGCAACCCCACCGTGCACACGATGGCCGGCGGGCTCTACGCCGGCCCCCTCCTGCGGGCGCTCGGCACCCGCAACGTCTTCACCGCCAGCACGGTCGACCAGATGCCCAAGCACGTCTCCTCCGGCTACCTGTACGGCGACCCCAACGCCATCCCGGTACCCGACCTCGACCGCACCGACCTGCTGGTGCTGCTCGGCGCCAACCCCTGGGAGTCCAACGGCAGCCTCTGCACCGCGCCCGACTTCCCGGGCCGGCTGCGGGCGTTGCAGGCACGCGGCGGCCGGTTCCTGGTCGTCGACCCCCGGCGCACCCGCACCGCCGCGGCCGCCGACGAGCACCTGACCATCCGGCCCGGCACCGACGCGCTGCTGCTCTTCGCCCTCGTGCACACGCTCTTCGACGAGAACCTGGTCCGGCTCGGCCGGCTGGCGGACCACGTCACCGGCCTGGACGACGTCCGGGAGCTGGCCACCGCGTTCGCGCCCGAGCGGGTGGCCGACCGGTGCGCGGTGCCCGCGCCGCGCATCCGGCGCCTCGCCCGGGAACTGGCGGATGCCCCCACCGCCGCCGTCTATGGACGCGTCGGCACCTGCACGGTCGCGTTCGGCACGCTGACCAGCTGGCTGGTCGACGTGGTCAACGTGCTGACCGGCAACCTCGACCGGCCCGGCGGGGCGATGTTCCCGCTCGCCGCCCACCAGCGGACCCGGGCCGCCGGCCCCGGCAAGGGGTTCCGCACCGGGCGCTGGGCCAGCCGGGTGCGGGGCCTGCCCGAGGTCAAGGGCGAGCTGCCGGTCGCCACCCTCGCCGACGAGATCGAGACGCCGGGGGAGGGCCGGATCCGGGCGTTGATCACCATCGCCGGCAACCCGGTGCTGTCCACCGCCAACAGCGACCGGCTGGACCGCGCGCTCGCCTCGCTCGACTTCATGGTCAGCGTCGACCCGTACCTGAACGAGACCACCCGGCACGCGGACGTCGTGCTGCCGCCACCCGATCCCGCCCGCGCCGGCCACTACGACTTCGCGTTCCTCACCCTGGCCGTGCGCAACGTGGCGAGCTACTCGCCGCCCGTCCTGCCGATGGCGTCCGACAGCCTCGACGAGTGCGACATCCTCGCCCGGCTCACGCTGATCGCCGCCGGGCAGGGCGCCGACGCCGACCCGGCGGGGCTGCACGAGCAGCTGCTCGGCCAGGTGCTCGCCGACGCCGCCGAGACACTGGACCGGCCGGCGGACGAACTGCGGGCGCTGGTCGCCGGGGACCGGCCGGCCGAACGCCTGCTCGACGCGCGGCTGCGGCTCGGCGCGTACGGCGACCGGTTCGGACAGCGACCGGACGGGCTGTCCCTGACCCGGCTGCTCGACCACCCGCACGGCGTCGACCTCGGGCCGCTGCGACCGCGGCTGCCGGAGGTGCTGCGCACCCCGAGCGGCACCGTCGAGCTGTGCCCGCCGCCGATCGCCGCCGACGTGGCCCGGCTGCGCGACGCCCGCGACGCGCCCCCGGAGGGCTTCGTCCTGGTCGGGCGCCGGCACCTGCGGTCCAACAACAGCTGGATGCACAACGTGCCGGCGTTGGTGAAGGGCCGCGACCGCTGCACCCTGCAGGTGCACCCGGAGGACGCGGCGAAGCTCGGGCTGGCTGCCGGGGAGGACGCCCGCGTCACCTCGCGGGTCGGCTCGCTCGTGGTGGCCGTGGAGGTCACCCCCGACACCATGCCGGGCGTGGTCAGCCTGCCGCACGGGTGGGGCCACGACGTGCCCGGCACCCGGCAGGCGGTGGCCCGCGCCCACGCCGGCGTGAACAGCAACGTGCTCACCGACGAGACGGCCGTCGACCCGCTCTCCGGAAACGTCGTGCTCAACGGCATCCCGGTGCGGGTCCAGCCGGCCTGATCGGCGGCGCCTTGCGTACGCTGGCGCACCGGGCCGGCGGGCGGTCGGGAAGGGCGGGAGCAGCGGTGGGTCGGACGGGCGACGGGGAGGCGCTGCCGCAGCGGCTGCTGGCGGTCGCCACCAGGCTGTTCGCGGAGAAGGGCTTCGAGAAGACCTCGGTTCAGGAGATCGTCGAGGCCGCCGGGGTCACCAAGGGCGCGATGTACCACTACTTCGCCGCCAAGGACGACCTGCTCCAGGAGATCTACCAGCGGCTGCTGCGCATGCAGCGCGAGCGCCTGGAGGCCATCATGGCCCGCGACCAGCCGGTGGCGCTGCGGCTGCGGGCCGCCGCCGCCGACGTGGTGGTCACGGCGATCGCCAACCTGGACGACGCCACGATCTTCCTGCAGTCGATGCACCTGCTCTCGGCCGACCGCCGGCGCGCGGTGCGGGCGGCCCGCCGGGAGTACCACGAACGCTTCCGTGAGCTGGTGGAGGAGGGCCAGCGCGCCGGGACGTTCCGCGCCGACGTCCCGGCCGACCTGGCCGTCGACTACTTCTTCGGCGCGGTGCACCACCTCGGCGCGTGGTTCCGCACCGACGGCCGGCTCACCGCCGAGCAGGTCGGCGCGCACTTCGCCGACCTGCTGCTCTCCTCGCTGCGCCCGGACCCGCCCGCCGACCCGCGGCCCTCCCGCGAGCAGGGCTGACCACGCGGGGCGATCACCGGTGGGGCGTATTCCCGTAACGGCCCGTCGGTGACCTGTCGGTTATGTAAGGGTTTGCGGAGCCAGCCGTGCTCATCGCATCGAGGTCGCCATGCCGAAGCAGACAACGCCTCCGAGCCCACCGCCCGCGCAACCGGCGATCCTGGCTCCGGCGCAGTTCGGCAGCTTTCCCGGGCCGATGCGGCCGGCCCTGCCGGGCAACGCGCTGCTCAGGCTGCTGCGGACCACCGACGCCAAGCAGATCGGCCTGCTCTACCTCGTCTCGTCGTTCTTCTTCTTCATCGCCGCCGGCCTCGAGGCGCTGCTCATGCGCGCGGAGCTGGCCCGGCCGGGCCTGCAGCTGTTGTCGCCGGAGCAGTACAACCAGCTGTTCACCTCGCACGGCACGATCATGATGTTCCTGTTCGCCACCCCGCTCGCCTTCGCCTTCGGCAACTACCTGGTGCCGTTGCAGATCGGCGCGCCCGACGTGGCGTTCCCCCGGCTGAACGCTCTGGCCTACTGGCTCTACCTGTTCGGCGGGTTGATGGTGCTGGGCTCCTTCATCACCCCCCAGGGCGCAGCCGACTTCGGCTGGACGGCCTATCCGCCGCTGAGCCAACAGGAACACTCGCCCGGCGTCGGGGGGAACGTCTGGGTCGTCGGCCTGGTGCTGTCCGGTGTCGGCACCATCCTGGGGTCGGTCAACCTGATCACCACGACCCTGACCCTGCGCGCCCCCGGCATGACGATGTGGCGGATGCCCCTGTTCACCTGGGCGATGTTCATCACCGCGCTGATGGCGATCGTCGTCTTCCCGCTGCTGTCGGCCACCCTGCTCGGGCTGCTGTCAGACCGTCTCCTGAACAGCCACGTCTACGACTCCGGCCACGGTGGGCCAATTATCTACCAGCATCTGTTCTGGTATTTCGGCCATCCCGAGGTCTACATCGTCGCCCTGCCGTTCTTCGGGATCATCAGCGAGGTCATCCCGGTCTTCTCCCGCAAACCGTTGTTCGGTTACAAGGGCATGGTCCTCGCGCTGTGGGTGATCTTCTTCTACTCGCTGAACGTCTGGGCCCACCACATGTTCGCCACCGGCCAGGTCCTGCTGCCGTTCTTCTCCGCCACCACCTTCATCATCGCCGTACCGACCGGGGTGAAGTTCTTCAACTGGATCGGCACCATGTGGAAGGGGCAGATCACCTTCGAGACGCCGATGCTGTTCGCCGTCGGCTTCCTGGTGACGTTCCTGTTCGGCGGCCTCACCGGCGTGTTGCTGGCCAGCCCGCCCGTCGACTTCCATGTCCATGACAGCTACTTCGTCGTCGGGCACTTCCACTACGTGCTCTTCGGCACCATCGTCTTCGCCGCCTTCGCCGGGGTCTACTTCTGGTTCCCGAAGATGACGGGGCGGCTGCTCGACGAGCGGCTCGGCAAGATCCACTTCTGGACGATGTTCACCGGCTTCCACCTGACCTTCCTGGTGCACCACTGGCTGGGCAACGAGGGCATGCCCCGCCGGTACGCCGACTACCTGCCCCAGGACGGCTTCACCACCCTGCACACCGTCTCGACAGTCGGGTCCTTCATCCTCGGCGCGTCGACCCTGTTCTTCATCTACAACATCTGGCAGTCCTGGCGCTTCGGGGCCGTCGTGGCGGTGGACGACCCCTGGGGGTACGGCAACTCGCTGGAATGGGCCACGACCTCCCCGCCTCCACTGCGCAACTTCGACCGGATGCCCCGGATCCGCTCCGAGCGGCCCGCCTTCGACCTCAAGTACGGCGAGTACGTCGCCGACCTCGGCCGGGACCTGCCGCAGCGCGCCGCGCGACCACCGCAGACCCTGGCCGACGAAATGCACCACGAGCGCCGTGCTGTGCCGCCTCCGACCCTCGAAGGAGCCCGGGGCGCCGCGGAGGTGACAAGCCACCGGCCGCCGCCCGATTCCGGGGCACGGCCCGTCGAGGTGCCCACCCCCGAACACATCCGCCGTCCCAGCTTCGAGGAGGCGCGCGAGGCGAACGAGAATCCCCTCGACTCGCAGCGGGGGGAGGAGCAGGCTCCGCCGGAGTGGCGCGATCCCGGTGAGTCCGACCGGTGACGGTGATGTCGGGCCGGCCGCGCCCGTCGCGCCGCGCCGCTGCCGCCGCGCCCGTCGTTCGCCTGCCGGCCGCGCGAACGGAGCCGGCCACTACGCGGCCTTCCCCCCTCGACGGGGGAGCTTCCAGTCCGGCCGAGGGAAGTGGCAGGTGTAACCACCGGGATTGCGCTCCAGGTAGTCCTGGTGTTCCGGCTCGGCCTCCCAGAACGGGCCGGCGGGGGTGACCTCGGTGACCACCTTGCCCGGCCACAGGCCGGAGGCGTCGACGTCGGCGATCGTGTCCTCCGCGACCTGCCGCTGCTGCTCGTCGGTGTAGAAGATGGCCGACCGGTAGCTGACTCCCACGTCGCCGCCCTGACGATTCTTCGTGGTCGGGTCGTGGACCTGGAAGAAGAACTCGAGAAGATCCCGGTAGGGCAGCTCCTCGGGGTCGTAGACGATCTCGATCGCCTCGGCATGGGTGCCGTGGTTGTCGTAAGTGGCGTTCGGCACGTCCCCGCCGGTGTATCCGACCCTGGTGGCGAGCACGCCAGGGCGTTTCCGGATGAGATCCTGCATTCCCCAGAAGCAGCCGCCGGCCAGGATCGCCTTCTCCGTCGTCTCGCTCATCGCGCTGCCCTCCGGTGCGGGTGCTCGTGCTCGTACCTCGGGACCCTGTGCGTCCTGCTGGCGACCGTGGCCTTCCCGTTCCCGCTGCCACCATGCCGACCGACGAGAACCTGGCGGCCGGTACGGGCGACCCGCGCCGTGCCGGGCGGGCTTCCCGCCGGATCAGCAGAACCAGCCGTCCTGGACCCAGCCGTGGCGGTTGATGTGCCCGTAGGCGAACCCGTAGACGTAGCCGCCGCTGCGCGGGCCCTCGACCAGGAAGGTCTGGCCCTGGTAGAGGGTGCCCATCCAGGCGCCGTTGGGCTGGGTGCGGACGAACAGGTCGGCGGCGCAGACCGTCTCGCGCTGCCCGATCGTGCCGGTGTCGGCGTGTGCCGCGGCCGGCGCGGCGACGAGGGCGACGGTTCCCGCCAGCACGGTCGCCACCGCGCGGGCGACGGATCGGCTCACCATGAGTCGTACCCCCCGATGCACTCGATGCGCAGGTAGCCCCAGTCGTTGGGGCCGAAGTCGAAGGTCGCGGCCCAGCCGTTGTAGACCGGGTGCGCCCCGGGCGTGTGGCCGATCTTGTTGCCGTAGGGCAGGACCCGCTTCAGGCCGTAGGGGCCGCTGACCGAGTCGTAGTTGTCGTAGAAGCTGGCGCTCTGGCAGATGACCACGGCGTGCCGGGGCACCACCGGATCGGCCTGCGCCGGCACGGCGCCGAGCGTGGCCACCGCGGTGCCGATGGTCAGGGCGGCGACTCCGTGCAGGATTCGTCGGGGCATGCCTACCTCCCGTCGCTGCGAAGACAATTGCCAGCCACGGTATCAAGAACGTCAATATATGTCGATGTCCACTCATCGACGGTCGTCGCTCATCCATGGCCTCATGCGGACACCTGTGACCGGATGTCCTGCCTGGCGTGGTTCGGACCCGGGTGCGACAGGACGCCCGGGGTGGACGCGGCGTCGGCGGCATGGTCGGCGGCGGCCAGGGTAGGCCGCAGTCCGGCGAGAGGTGAGGTGAGGTGGACGATGGCGGGTACCTGGTTGCTGGGTGCGGGAGCCGAGACCTCCCGGCAACGGCCGACGGCGGTGCTGGTCGCGGTGCGCGAGGACGACGGCGCCGGCGGCAACGGCCCCGGCAGTGAGGTGTCCCTGGAGGAGCTGCGCCGGCTCGCCGACACCGACGGCCTCAACGTCGCCGACGCGGTGGTGCAGCACCGCCCCAAGCCGGATCCCGCCACCTTCCTGGGCTCCGGAAAGGTCGACGAGCTGGCCGCCGCCACCGAACGCGCCGGGGCCGAGCTGGTCATCGCCGACGGCGAGCTGAGCCCCGGCCAGGTGCGGAACCTGGAGGAACGGGTCGGGGTACGGGTGGTGGACCGCACCGCGCTGATCCTGGACATCTTCGCCGAGCACGCCCGCACCAGCGAGGGCCGGGTGCAGGTGGAGCTGGCGCAGATCGCGTACCAGCTGCCCCGGCTGCGCGGCGACGGCCGGTCGATGTCCCGCGTCGGTGGTGGCCGGGTCGCCGGCGGCGCCGGCATCGGTGTGCGTGGACCGGGTGAGATGCGGCTGGAGACCCAACGTCGAACGCTGCGCCAGCGGGCCACCCGGCTGCGGCGCAACGCCGGCGAGCTGGCCCGGCGGCGGGAACGCACCCGGGGCCGACGGGCCCGCAACCAGATCCCCTCGGTGTCGATCACCGGGTACACCAACGCCGGGAAATCCGCCCTGCTCAACCGCCTCACCGGCGCGGACGCCCAGGTGCAGGACGTCCTCTTCGCCACCCTCGACCCGACGGTACGGCGGATCAGCACCGGCGAGCTGACCTACACCGTCACCGACACCGTGGGTTTCGTCCGGCACCTGCCGCACCAACTGGTCGACGCGTTCCGCTCGACGCTGGACGAGGTCAGCCGCAGCGACCTGGTGATGCACGTGGTGGACGCGTCCGCGCCCGACGCGTTCGGCCAGATCACCACGGTGCACGGCGTGCTGCACGAGATCGGCGCGGGCCAGGTGCCGGAACTGCTGGTGCTCAACAAGATCGACATTGCGCCGCCGGAGTGGGTCGATGCGCTGTGCCGCGCCTACCCGGACGCGGTGCCGGTGTCCGCGCTGACCGGTGCCGGCATCGACGAGCTGCGCCGGACGCTGGCCCGCCGCCTGGCCGGGCGCTGACCGCTCGGCGGCAGCCCCGCGCTGGGCGAGCTGTCCCGGAGATCGGTGGTCGGGAACACCGGGTGGCGACCCCGGCGAAAGTGCTTCAATCGGGACGAAGGGCAACGAGCCCGCGGAGCGGAGGAGTGCGGGATGCAGCTGACCGCGACCGACAACCCCGCCGTCGCCCAGGCCGTCCATGACGTCGGCTCCGCGCTGTGGTTCGGCGGCACCGTCATGGGCGTCGCCGGCGTCAACAAGTCCGGCAGCGACCTGCAGCAGGGCATCGACCGGATCCGGGTCGCCGAGTCCGCCTGGAGCCGGTTCAGCCCGGTGCAGTGGCTCGGCATCGGTGCGACCATGCTCGCCGGGCTGCGGCTGACCCAGGTCGGCGGACGCCGCACCGCCCTGCAGAAGGGATTCGGCACGGTGGGCGCGCTGAAGGCGAGAATCACCGTCGCCGGTGCCGCGGCCACCGCCTACGCGGCCTACTGCGGCAACCGGATCGGTCAGTCGGCCGAGGCGGCGCACCAGCGGGGTGACCGCCTCGAGGTGCACGACGCCACCGTGCCCGCCGCGGGGACGCCAGCCGACATCGCGACGTGGCAGCGGCGCCAGCGCCTGGCGCAGTTCGCCGTGCCGGCGCTGGCCGGCGCAAAGATCGTCTGCGGCTCGTACCTCGTGCAGTCCTACCGGATGGGCGCCACCGGGAAGGGTGTCCTCCGGCGGCTGTTGCCGGACTGACCCGCCGTCATGAGGCCGGCCCCGCGAGGGGCCGGCGGGGGAGAGGAGCGTCGGCATGACCGATGGACCGTTGGACGTGCCGCCGGAGGCCGACGCGGTCGAGCAGCGCCAGCCGCTGCTCGACGAGGGGCAGCCCGACGAGCCGCCGGAACCGCAACCGGACGCCAACGAGGCCGACCTGGCCGAGCAGCGCGCCTCGGTGCCGGGAGAGCACGCGCTGCCGTCGACGTCCCTGCCGGAGGACGCCACCGCCGCCGACGCCCTGGAGCAGCGCCGGGTGGTCGGGCCGGGCGACGAGGACCGCCGGGACTGACCCGGCAGCGCGGGCGCGGCGGTGCGGCCAACCAGGTGACAGCCGTCTGCGCTCACTTCGGCGGTATGCCTGGCCCTACCTGAGCCGGTGCCGGCGGGTCGATCGTCGCGGTCAGCGGGCCTCCGCCGCACCGGGGACGAGGTCCAGCGCGGCCAACTGCGTCGGGTCGGCCACCACCTCGATGCCGATGATCCGGTCGGTGACGATGAAGCTGAGCGCGAGCCGGACCTGTCCGTCGAACACCACCAGCGCACCCGGCGCCCCGTCGACGTACGCGGGTGTGGCGCCCTGCGCCCGGCCGTTGAAGAAGCCGGCGATGACCGCCGAGCCGCGCGCCTCGGGCGTCGAACCCATGGTGGCGGCCACCGGGTCGGCGCGCATCACCACGTGCGGGTCGAGGAGGCTGACCAGATCGTCGAACCGGCCCTCCCGGGAGGCGGCGAGGAACGCCTCGACCACCTGCCGCTGACGGGTCCGGTCCGTCTCGGGGGCGGCGGAGTCCCGCTGCACCCGGCGGCGGGCCCGGCTGGCGATCTGCCGCACGGCGGCGGGGCTGCGGTCGACGACGGGGGCGATCTCGTCGAAGGAGACGGCGAACATGTCGTGCAGCACGAAGACGAACCGTTCGGTCGGCGCGAGGGTGTCCAGGACCACCAGCAACGCCCGGCCGACCGACTCGGTCAGCACGGCCTCCCGCTCCGGGTCGACCGGCTCGGCCGGGTCACCGCCGCCCGCCCCGGCGGGCTCCGGCCCGGCGGTGTCCCACGGCTGTTCGGGGCGGACGGCCCGCGCCCGCAGCCGGTCGAGGCAGACCCGGCCGACGGTGGTCGTCAGCCACCCGGGCAGGTTGTCGATGGCGTCGACGTCCGCCCGGCTCAGTCGCAGCCAGGTGTCCTGAACGGCGTCCTCGGCCTCGGCGTCCGAGCCCAGCATCCGCTGGGCCACCGCCCGCAGCCGCGACCGGTTCTCCTCGAAGCGTCGGGCCAGCAGGTCCGTGTCGCGCATGCTCTCTCCACCCGTCCGCCGCCGGCAGGGTGACTGTGACCGCCGCCACATCTGTCACGCCGCCGGGCCGGCCGCCGACATCCCTGTGACGAACCGGGACGCCGCCTCGCGGCGCACGCCGGGCAGCCTAACAGGACAGGACGGATCACATGATCAACGAGCCGCGCATGACCAACCCCGCCGCCGTGCTGCCGGACGCCGTCAAGGGGATCAACCAGCTCTACAAGGCCGCGCACTCGGCCGGCGTGCCGGGCGGCACGCTGGAGCTGGTGCACCTGCGGGTCAGCCAGATCAACGGGTGCAGCGCCTGTGTCGACTCCGGCGCCCGGTCCGCCCGCAAGGCCGGTGAGACCGAGGAGCGGCTGTTCGCGCTGGCCGCGTGGCGGGAGACCCCGTACTTCACCGACGCCGAGCGGGCCGCGCTCGGGCTCGCGGAGGCCGCCACCCGGCTGGCCGACCGGGCCGACGCAGTACCCGACGACGTCTGGCAGGAGGCGGCCCGGCACTTCGGCGAGCAGGAACTCGCCGCGATCGTGCTCTGGATCGCCACCAGCAACCTGTTCAACCGGCTCAACGCCACCACCCGCCAGCCGGCCCCGCAGGCCTGGGGCTGACCTGCCCGGCGGACCGGACGCGGGCGGCGCCGCCCGCGTCCGGTCCGCGGAAGTAACCGTTGCCTGCGCACCGGGAGGTGCCGGCTGACGATCACCTTCCGCAAACTCCGCCGGCCCTGACCCGCGGCGCCCGCCCGCCCCGGCACGCGGACGGGCCGCGACGGTGGCGGGCCGGCGACCCTCCCGCCGCGACACCCGTCAGACGACGCAGAACTCGTTGCCCTCGGGATCGGCCAGGACCACGGCGTAGTAGTCCATCGCCGGCTCGTCCATCGTCCGCAGGATCGTGGCGCCCGCCCGGACGGCCCGGTCGACCACCGCGTCGACCCGCTCGGTGCGCAGCTTCAGGTCGACTGTGCGGCCGCCGCCGACCTTGAGATCGAGGTGGACGCGGTTCTTGGTCACCTTGGGCTCGGGCACCCGCTGGAACCAGATGCGTGGCCCCCGGCCGGTTGGGTCGACGACCGACTCCGGGGTGTCACCGGCCCCCTCGGGCAACTCCTCCGCCGGCACGCCCGTCGCCGCCCAGAAGTCCCGCCAGGTGCGGTGGCCGCCCGGCGGTGGCTCCGGCACGTAGCCCAGCGCCTCGGCCCAGAACGCGACCATCCGGCGGGGGTCGGCGCAGTCGATCGTCACCTGCAGTGTCATCTCCACGGCGGGAGCATCGCAGCCGGATACGACAGGTGCCGCCGTGGCGGGGTCAGCTCCCGAGCCGGTGCTGGTAGACCCGCTGGCGGGCGCCGCTGACGAAGAGTCGCAGCTCGCCGCCGTAGCCCACCGCTTCCGGCGTCTCCCGCGCACCCCAGGGTGCCGGCACAGCCGTCCACGTCGACCACGTGCCGGTGGTCAGGGTGTAGCGGGTCAGCCGGACCCGGCCGGCACTACGGACGAACACGTGCAGGTCGCCGCCGTGGACGGCGCCCACGCCGGGAAGGGGATGCGCATAGGAGTGTTCACGTCCCGCCACCGCACCCGGTCACCCGAGGAGATGGCCTTCGTCACACGGTCACCCGAACCGCGCCCGTGTCTTGCGGGCCGCCGTCGCGACACCTGGTCGCCCGCTCGCCGGGGACCCGGGGCGGCGGTAGCCTGGGGCCTTGCTCCGGCCCGGGGGTCATTTCCCCTGCTCGGCGGTGGCATCAGGGTCGGGCGATCGAGGGGGCGTGGGTGCCGGAGCGGGGCGGCTGGCGGTCGGCGGCGAACGGCCGGGCGGTGCGCCGTCCCACCTCGGGCGCCGCGCCCCGACCGGGCGCGCGACCCCCGTCCCCGGGCGCCGAGGTTCGGCGGGCCCGGCGACGGGGTACGGGCACGGCGATGAGGTGTACTCGAACGTGACCAGCCCCACTGCGGAGCTGTTCGGCGGCGGCAGCGCCACCGGGCGGCTGATGGCCCGGCTCGACTGGGCGGCCACTCCGCTCGGCCCTGTCCAGTCCTGGCCGCAGAGCCTGCGCGCCGCCGTGCGCATCGTCCTGTCCTCCCGGTACCCGATGCTGCTGCTCTGGGGCGAACAGTTCACCCAGCTGTACAACGACGCCTACTCGGCCCTGATCGGCGACAAGCATCCGGAAGCGCTCGGCGACGACGTCCGGACCACGCTGGCCGAGGGCTGGGACGTGCTCGCGCCGCTGATCCACGATGCGATGGCGACCGGCGTGGCCAGTTGGGTGCCCGCCCTCCAGCTGCTCCTCGACCGGTCCGGCTACCGGGAGGAGGCCTACTTCAGCGTCTCCCACGCCCCGGCCCGTGACGACGACGGCCGTACCGTCGGCGTGTTCACCGTGTGCAGCGAGGTCACCGAGCAGGTGGTCGGGGAACGGCGGCTGGGACTGCTGCGGGACCTCTCGGTGCGCGGCGACGGGCGCACGGTGGACGTCGCCAGCACCTGCGCCCGGCTGGTCGAAGCGATCGGCGGGCACCGGCTGGATGTACCGTTCGCCGCGATCTACCTGCGGGAGGGTACGGCGCTGCACCGGCTGGCCTGCACCGGTGACGGGCCGATGGCGGCGGTGCTGCCCGACGTCGTGGTCGACGGCGACCCGGCCTGGGGACTGTGGGCCGCCGGCGGGGGAGCGACCACCGAGGTCCAAGGGGTCGCCCAGCGGATGACGCTGCCGGCCGGGGCGTTCGACGAGCCGACGGCCACCGCCGTGGCGCTCCCACTGCCCTCCGCGGAGGCCGATCAGCCCCTCGGGGTGCTGGTGGCCGGGGTGAGCCCCAGCCGCGCCCTGGACGAGGCGTACCGGTCGTTCTTCCACCTGCTCGCGCAGCAAGTGGCCGTCGCGGTGCGCAACGCCCGGGCGTACGAGGAGGAACGTCGCCGGGCCGAGGCCCTGGCCGAACTCGACCGCGTCAAGACCAGCTTCTTCACCAACGTCAGCCACGAGTTCCGTACGCCGCTGACGCTGATGCTCGGCCCGCTGACCGACGCCCTCGCCGACGAACGGCACCCGCTGCCACCGGAACAGCGGGAACGGGTGGACACCGCCCGGCGCAACGCCACCCGGCTGCTCACCCTCGTCAACAGCCTGCTGACCTTCTCCAGCCTGGAGGCCGGGCGTGCCCGCAGCCGGGCGCAACAGGTGGACCTGCCGGAGCTGACCGCCGAGCTGGCCGGCGTTTTCCGCTCGGCGATGGAGCGCGCCGGGCTGCGCCTGGAGGTGGACTGCCCGCCGCTGCCCCGGCCGGTGGCGCTCGACCCGGCCAACTGGGAGCGCATCGTCACCAACCTGCTGTCCAACGCGCTGAAGCACACGTTCGTGGGGCGGATCAGCGTCGGGCTGCACGCCCACCCCACCGAGCTGCGGCTGACCGTCGCCGACACCGGCATCGGCATCGCCGAGCAGGAGATGCCCCAGCTCTTCGAGCGCTTCCACCGGGTGGACGGGGCCCGCTCCCGCAGCCACGAGGGCACCGGCATCGGGCTGGCCCTGGTCGGCGAGCTGGCCCGGCTCGAGGGCGGCGACGTCCGGGTGGACAGCCGGGTCGGGCGCGGCAGCACCTTCACCGTCGCGCTGCCCTGGTCGGCGCTGCACCGCGGCACGGACGACACCGTGGCGGCGAGCGACCTCGGTGACACGGCCCGCGCCGCAGTGCAGGAGGCGAGCGGTTGGCTGGTCGACCCCGTCCGGCCCGAGCCGGGCGAGGAGGGATCGGCCGGGACGCTGCCCGACGACGGCCGGCGCGTGCGGATCCTGGTGGCCGACGACAACGCCGACATGCGCGCGTACCTGGCCCGGTTGCTGACCGCACAGGGCTGGCGGGTGGACACGGTCGGCGACGGCCGGCAGGCCCTCGACGCGATCCGGCGGGACCCGCCGGATCTGGTGCTCACCGACGTGATGATGCCCGAGCTCGACGGCTTCGCCCTGGTGCGCACCCTGCGGGGAAAGCCGGACACCCGGGCGCTGCCGGTGGTGGTGCTCTCCGCCCGCGCCGGCGCGGACGCCGCCGTCGAGGGCCTCGACCTCGGCGCCGACGACTACGTGGTCAAGCCCTTCACCGCGGCCGACCTCGTCGCCCGGGTACGGGCCACCCTCGAGGGTGCGCGACGGCGCCTGCGGACACCGGATGCCGAGGACGGCCGTCCGGAGCCGCCGCGGTCGATCCGCCCCACCGGTGCGGCCTCGAGCTCTGCTCCGCCGGCCACCGGCCCGGTCGAGGCCTCCTCCGGCGGGACGGCCCCGGACTCTGTGCGGTCGTCGACCGGTACCGCCGAGGGCACCTCCGCCGAGGTGGCCGCGGATCCTGCACCCGCGGCGGCCAGCACCGCCGACCCGGCCGCGTCCGAAGGAGCCCCGGCCGGCGGCCCGAGCCTTTCTGGCCTGGTGGCCGGCCCGCCAGCCCCGGCCGCCCCCGGCCAGCCGGTAGCGGGCACCCGGCGGACCGCCGTCCCAGCCGGACCGTTCACCACCGTCCGGGTCCCGAACGGCCACGAGACGGCGTCCGTGGTGGAGACCGGATGGAGCTACCCCTCGGAGGCCACCTCCGCCTCAACGATGCGGCGGGACGTGCGGAGCTTGCTGGAGGCGCTGCGCGTGCACCCCGACGTCGTGCAGGACCTCCTGGTGGCCGCGTCCGAGGCGTTCAACAACGCCGTCGAGCACGCGCAGCAGCCGACCCGACCCGAGGTGCGGGTCGGGCTCCAGGTCGGCGCCGGCACCGCCCGGCTCACCGTCCGCGACTTCGGCACCTGGCGGGACCGGCGGTCGGCGATGGACCGCGGCCGCGGCGCCACCCTGATGAACGGCTTCGGCGACGTGCGGCTGATGTCGACCGCTTCCGGCACGACGGTGACCATCGAGCGTCGCCTCACCGACGACCAGGGCTGACCCGGGTACGCGCCAGCCACGGGGCGCACCGGCCGCCGGTCTAGTCCCGGGGGATCAGGCCCGGCCCGGCGAGGAGGGCGATGTCGCCGTGGTCGACCTCGTGACCCTGCTCGCAGCGGAGCACGGCGCGGACCCGGCAGCCGCAGTCGCGGTGGGTGGCCAGCACCGGCGGGCCGGTCTCGTCGGCTGCCCAGCTGTCCCCCCACTGCCGGAGCGCGGTGATCACCGGCAGCAGCTCGCGGCCCTTGCGGGTGAGCTGGTACTCGTACCGGGTGCGCTGCCCCTGCTCGCGGTAGGGCGTCCGTTCCAGCAGGCCGGCGCCGACCAGTTCCCGTAGGCGGGCGGCCATCGCCGGCTCGCCGATGCCGACGCGACGGACGAAGTCGTCGAAACGGCGCGTGCCGAGGAACGCGTCCCGCATGATCAGCATCGCGGACCTGCTGCCCACGATGTCCATGGCCCGCGCGATCGAGCAGTTCGTCATTGACCACGCCTCCCGATCGTCCCGCAGATCCTGCATGGCCCCAGCGTACGGGCTGACTTGCGTTGACGCTAGTCAGAGTGCTTCACTGGGCGAGCTGACTTTTCCAAGGAGAAGCCAGATCCCGCGCAGCGAACCTCACAGACAGGATCTTCATGGACATCTCGACCACTACCGCACTGGTCACCGGCGCCAACCGGGGCTTCGGCCGCGCCCTGGCCGGCGAGCTGCTCGCCCGGGGCGCCACCGTGTACGCCGCGGCCCGCAACCCGGCCCTGATCGACCTCCCGGGCGCCCGGCCGCTGGCACTGGACATCACCGACCCCGCGTCTGTGGCGGCGGCCGCGGCGACCGCCGGCGACGTCACCCTGCTGGTGAACAACGCGGGCACGTGGACCGGGGCCGACCTGCTCACCGGCGACCTGGACCAGATCCGCCTGGAGATGGAGACGCACTACCTCGGCACCCTCTCCGTGGTGCGGGCCTTCGCCCCCGTCATCGAGCGCAACGGCGGCGGCACCGTCCTCAACGTGTTGTCCGTGCTGTCCTGGTTCGGGCTGCCCACCGACGGCGCCTACGTCGCGGCGAAGGCAGCCGAATGGGGCCTGACCAACTCGCTGCGGCTGAAGCTCGCCCCGGCGAAGATCCGCGTCGCGGGCCTGCACGTGGGGTTCATGGACACCGACATGGCCCGGGCGGTCACCGCCCCCAAGGCCGACCCGGCCGACGTGGCGGCGTACACCGTCGACCAACTGGCCGCGGACGCGTACGAGATCGTCGCCGACGACATCAGCCGGAGCGTGCTCGCCCGGCTCTCCGGCGGCGTGGCGGCCCTTTACCCGCAGCTGCCGTAGCCGACACCGCCCCCTACCCGCGCCGGCGGGCTCCGTCCGGCCGACCCCATCACCTCTGCAAGGAGTAGCTGTGCCCGAACAGCAGACCGCCACGACGGGTAGGCGGGCGCCCACCCCGCCCGCCGCCGCGCCCACCGGGCGGACGACCGTCCGTGGTTCGCACGCGGCGACCCTCGTCGCCATGTGCCTGGGTGCGATGGTCACGTTCCTGCACCTCACCGCGACCGTCTCCGCGCTGACCACGATCCAGCGGGACCTGCGGGTCGACCCGACCAGCCTGGTCTGGATCCCCAGCGCCTACACCCTCATGCTGGCCGGCCTGGTGCTCTCCGCCGCCACGCTCGGCAGCCGGTACGGCCGCAAGCGGATGTTCAGCGCCGGCCTCGCCGCCATGATGGCCGGAGCTGCCGTGGTCGCCCTGGCCACCGCCCCCGGCTGGGTCGTCGCGGGACAGCTCGTGGCCGGTGCGGGCGGGGCGCTGATCCTGTCGAACAGCCTGGCGATCCTCGGCGTGACGTTCACCGACCCGCACCGCCGTACCGAGGCCATCACCGCCTGGGCGGCGGCGTCCGGCGTCGGGCTGTCGGTGGGCCCGCTCATCGCCGGGACGCTGCTGGCGCACGTCCACTGGCACGGCGTCTTCCTGTCCAGCGTGGTGCTCGGTCTGCTCACCCTCGCCGTCACCACCCGCTGGGTGGCCGAGTCGCGCCAGCCCACCAGCCGCGTCGACCTGCCCGGCCTGCTGCTGGGCACGCTCGCCGTCGCCGCCGCCGTCTACGCGCTGATCGAGGGCGGTCCCCACGGCTACACCAGCCCGACGGTGGCGGCCGCGTGGCTCACCGCCGGCGCCGCGCTTGTCGCCTTCGTCGTGGTCGAGCTGCGTACCGCCGCGCCGATGCTGGACGTCCGGCTGTTCCGGTCGCCGTCCTTCAGCGCCGTCATGCTCGTCGCCGCCGTGTCGCTGTTCGGCTTCACCGGCGTGTCGATCCTGCTGGTGCTCTTCCACGAACGCGCTCAGGCGCTCAGCCCGCTCGACACCGGCTGGCGGATGCTGGTGCTGTTCGGCCTCTACTCGGTCACCGCCTTCGCCGCCGGTCAGGCGATCCGCCGCACCGGCTTCAAGGCGCCGCTCACCCTCGGCCTGCTGCTCGGCGGCCTGGCCAGCCTGGGCCTGTCCACCCACACCCCGGACACCCCGTTCAGCCAGAGCTGGCCGCTGCTCGCGCTCTTCGGCGCCGCCTGCGGCCTGGTCGCCGCGCCGGCCACCGCGGCGGCGCTGGCCAGCGTCGCGCCCCCGCAGGCGAGCATGGCCGCCGCGGCGGTCAACACCGCCCGCCAGTTCGGCGCCGTGATGGGCGCGTCGCTGCTGGGTACCCTGCTCAGCACCACGCTGATCGCCGACCTGCCGGGCCGGCTCGCCGCCCACGGCGTACCCGAATCCACGCGGACGGCCGTGCAGGCGGCCGTGCGTGCCGGCGCCAGCGACACCGTGACGCCGCCCGGGCCGGTGCGGCAGGCGCTCGCCGAGTCCCTGAACGCCGGCGTGCAGGCCGGGTTGCGGGTCAACGGCGTCGTCTTTCTCGCCGCCGCCGTCCTGGCGCTCGCCGTCGTCCGCAACCGGCCGCACCGGCACCAGCCGCCGGCCGACGGCCGGCGGTGAGTCCGCTGCCGTGAACCCGAGCACCTGATCGTGATCGCGGGGGTGGTGGCCACCTCGGTGGCCGCCGAACTGGCCACCACCCACCCGCCCGGGCAGCGGTTCGGGGCCGATCGGATCGGCCGGGCCGCTGCTATCGTCGGCGTCCCGGGCGGCGACCGGCCGGCCCGGCCAGCCACGAACAGGCGGTCGCCGGTGAGCCGAGCACGTGCCCTCCTCCCGCCGGCGCTGCTGGGCGTCGTCCTCGTCGCGCTGGTCGTCTCCGGCATCCGGCCGTACGACCGGCTGACCTGGCTGCTGGAGACGGTGTGGGTGATCGTCGGGATCCCGGTGCTGCTGCTCACCTGGCGCCGATTCCCACTGACCACACTGCTGTGCTGCCTGCTCGCGGCGCACGCGATCGTCCTCATCGTGGGCGGTCACCACACCTACGCGCGTACCCCGGTGGGCAACTGGGTGCGGGACGTGTTCGACCTGTCCCGCAACCCGTACGACCGGCTCGGCCACTTCGCGCAGGGCTTCGTGCCGGCCATCTTGATCCGCGAGATCCTGGTCCGCCGCTCGCCGTTGCGGGGCAGCCGGTGGCTCGCGCCGCTCGTGGTCTGCGCCTGCCTGGCCTTCAGCGCCCTGTTCGAGATGATCGAGTGGTGGTCGGCGGTGGTCGCGGGCTCGGCGGCCGACGACTTCCTCGCCACCCAGGGCGACGTCTGGGACACCCAGTGGGACATGTTCCTGGCGCTGGTCGGCGCGGTCACCTCGCTGGCCCTGCTGAGCCGCCTGCACGACCGCCAACTCCCGCCGCCGCCCGCCGATCCCCGCCGGTCGTCGGTGGAGCCCGACCAGCCGAGGATGACCGCGTGACGGTCGGTCGCCGGCCGGGCGTCGCACTGCTGGGCACCGCGGCGCTCGAACGGTCGGCGGTGGTGGCCAACAACGCCATGAACCGCGAACGGCAGCTGGCCGGGGTCAACAGCTACGCCCGGGAGCTGGGCTTCAACCCCGTCGACGTGCTCACCGACCGGCTCGCCGGCGGCGCCGCCAGCTCCGGCTGGCTGGACCTCTGCTGCGGTACGGGTCGGGCGCTGATCCAGGCGGCCGGGCAACTGCGCCGGGTCGGGTTGACCGAGCGCACCGCCCTCGTCGGGGTCGACCTGGTGGACGCCTTCGACCCGGCGCCGGCACCGCCGGCGAACCTGCGGCTGGTCTGCGCCTCCGTCGCCACCTGGGCGCCGGACCGGCCGTTCGACCTGATCACCTGCCTGCACGGACTGCACTACGTCGGGGACAAGCTCGCCGTCCTGGCCCGCGCCGCCGACTGGCTGACGCCCGAGGGCCGGTTCGTGGCCGACCTGGACCTGTCCAGCATCCGGCTCGCCGACGGGCGCCCCGCCGGGCGACGCCTCACCGCGCTGCTGCGCGACGCCGGCTTCGCCTACGACTCCCGCCGTCGCCGGATCAGCCGCACCGGCCGCCGCGAGGTCCGCCTCCCGTACCGTTTCCTCGGCGCCGACGACCGCGCGGGCCCCAACTACACCGGCCAACCGGCGGTCCACTCGCACTACGTCGAGGAGCGCTGACCGCGTCGCCGTCCGGCGCCCCCGGCCGACGCAGCCGTCCACGTCGCTCAGCACCGGCGTCCGGGTCAGGCCGGACGCGGCGGCACGGGGGCGGTCGGCGCGGGTGGGCGTACCGGGGGCCAGGCGGCCGGGATGCGTTCCAGCAGTCCGCCGGCGAAGACGTCGCGCAGCCCGAGCGGCTTGAGGTGGACGTACCCGATGTGGCAGTCGCAGATCGCGTTGACGCACGGCCGGGGCCGCAGGGCGGCCCGCCACGACCCGTCGTACAGGTTGCCGATCGGGGCGGGGATGAAATGGCAGCGGCGCACCGTGCCGTCCCCGAGCACGGAGATGGCCGTCTCGCCGGCGTGGCAGGGCCGACCGAGCGACAGGTGCGGCCGGACGCTGTACCCGAAGTGCGGGTCCAGCTCAGTCCAGGTCGCCTCCTCGGCGGCGGGGTAGCGCCGTCCCTCGGCGGCGTTCACCCACAGGTAGACCTCGGCCGGGAGGGCGGCACGCAGCGCCCGCGCCTCGTCGAGGTGTTCCGGCAGGCCGACCACCCCGACCGAGTACCGGATGCCCAGCTCCGACAGGCGGGCGCAGCGCGCCAGGAACCGCTCCCGGCTGACCTGCCCGGGGTGGTACGTCGTCCACAGGGCGGCGGAACCGGCGTCGGCCTCGGCCAGCCAGTCGACGCGGGTGGCGAGGTTGGTCTGGATGACCACCCGGTCCACGTGCGGCAGGTGGGACAGCGACACCATCGCCTCCCGGTACCAGCGGCGGGTCAGCCCTTCGCCCCACGGCGTGAACAGCACCGACAACCGCAGGTCGCGGGTCGACGCCACCCAGTCGGTGAACCGCGCCAGCGCGGCCCGGTCCTCCCGGAGCAGCTCCGGCGGGTCGTGCCGCTTGGCGAACGGGCAGTACGGGCAGTCGTAGTTGCAGCTGGCCAGCGGTCCGCGGTAGAGGATCGCCAGGTTCACCGGGGCACGTACCCGGTCATCGCCGCGCGGACCTCGGCGGAGCTCAGCCAGGGGCCGACGGCGTCCGAGCGGGCCAGACCGGCCGGCGTGAGCCGCAACCCGCCGTCGTCGGCCCAGCCGCGCTCGACGAGCATGCCGAGCTGAGGGAAGTCCTCGGCGGGTGGACGGCCGAAGCGCGCCCGGTAGGCGACCGGGTCGACGCCGTCGGCGCGCAGCAGCGACTTGAGCAGCCACCGCCGGCGCTGCTCGGTGTCGTCGAGGCGGTACCCGAACTCCGCGTGTCGGAAGTCCTCGGCCGGTCGGGCCAGGTAGTCGTCGAGCACCGCGCGCACCTGCGACACGCTGACCGCGTAGTCGAAGGAGTAGTGCAGCGAGGTGGTGTAGGAGCGGGCGCCGCAGCCCAGGCCGACCATGCCGTCGTCCTGGCAGCAGTAGTCCGGGCCGTCCGGGACCGGCGCGTCGGCGCGGCGGAACTGTCGCATGGACTCCTGCCGGTACCCGGCCGCGCCGAGCGTCTGCACCGCCTGCTCGTACAGGGCGAGCCGCTGGGCGTCCCAGTCGGCGCGCCCGTGCGCCCGGCGGCCCAGCCCGGTGAGCGGCCGGACATACAGCGGGTAGAGGTAGAGCTCCTCGGGTCGCCAGGCCAGCGCCGCGTCCAGGCTGGCCCGCCAGGTCTCGGCGGTCTGCCCGTCGATGCCGTAGATCAGGTCGATGTTGAGCACCGGGATCCGGGCCTCGCGGATCGCGGCGAGCGCGGCCTCCACCTCGGTGCGGCGCTGCGGGCGGCCGGCGGCGCGGGCCTCCGCGTCGAGGAAGCTCTGCACGCCGATGCTCACCCGGGTGGCGCCGTGCGCGGCCAGCACCGCGAGCCGGTCCGGGGTCGCGGTGGCCGGCGAGGTCTCCACCGACAGGGGTACGCCGGGCAGCCGGGCACCCAGCGTGCCGGTGGCGATGTCGAACAGTTCGGTCAGCTCGTCGGCGGTGAGGTAGGTGGGGGTGCCACCGCCGAACGCCGCCCGGGCGTACCCGGAGTCGTCGCCGAGCGCGTCGGCGACCTGCTCGGCCTGCCGGCGCAGCTGCCGCAGGTAGGCGGTGACCTGTTCCTCCGGGGCGTTGGCGCGGGTGAACAGGTTGCAGAAGCCGCAGCGCATCTCGCAGAACGGCACGTGCAGGTAGAGGAAGAGCGCGTCGCGCGGCTCGGCCCGCCAGACGTCGGCCAGCAACGGCCGGGGCCGCAGCGCCCGGTAGGACGTCTTGTGCGGGTACGCGTACAGGTACTGCTGGTACGGCGAGCCGTCGAGGCTCGGGTCGGTGCTGGTCACCATTCTCCCGGGTGCAGGGTGAAGTGGGCGTACGGGACGGTCCACACCACGTCGTGGCCGATCCGGTGGCCGGTGTGGCCGTCCTCGCCGTAGGCGGTGCCGTGATCGGAGCAGATGATCGTGAACACCGGCCGGCCCCGCCCGGTGAGCAGGGCGAACAGCCGGCCGATCCGCCCGTCGACGTACTCCAGGGCGGCGGCGTGGCTGGCCAGGTCGTCGACCTCGGCACCGGGCAGGTGGTGGCGGTTGGGCTGGTGCAGCGCGGCGACGTTGAGGAAGGTGAACAGCGGCTGCCGCGCCGGCACCCGGGGCAGCACCTCGGCCAGCCGGTCGAGCTGCGCGTCCAGGCAGGTCGAAGAGGTGACCCCGAACTCCGGCTCCCAGTGCGCCTCGGCGAACAGGCCGGGCAGCACCGCGCCGAGCGGGCTGCGCCGGTTGAAGAAGCCGACCCCGCCCAGGCAGAGCGTGTGGTAGCCGACGTCGGCGAGGGCGGTCGGCAGGTCCGGGGCGTCGAACACCCAGGTGTCGGCGCCGGCGGTCTCGCTGCCGGGGAACGCCGCCGCGTACAGCCGCTCGTGCCGGCCGGGGCCGGTCGGGGTGGGCAGGAAGCCGGCGAAGAAGGCGTGGTGCGCGGCGTAGGTGAAGCTGGCGGGGGAGTGCCGCCGTTCCCACCGTCCCCCCGGCAACGCCCGGGCGAGCGTCGGGGTGCGCCCCGTCGCGGCCAGGTCGGCGGCCACGTCGTGGCGCAACGTGTCGAGGGTGACCAGGAGCAGGTCGTGGCTGCCGATCAGACCCCGCACGGAGCCACCTCCCGCGCCACCGGGCCGGCTGCGGCCCGCCACCGGTCCCATCGGCCGCCGGTCAGCGCGTGCACCTGCTCGGCGTACGTGTCCCGCCCGCCGGCCAGCACCCCGGGCAGCAGGTCACCGAACGCGTTGACCTCGGCGACGGCGTGCCGGCGCCAGCCGACCAGGAACATCAGGTCGACGCCGACGTGCAGCGAGGCGGGGAAGCACGCGGCCACCCGCTCGCAGGTCTCCATCGCCGCCGACCACGCCGCCGCCCCGGCCGCCGCCCGCAGCTCGGCCAGGTCACCGCGCGCGTTGCCCAGGTGCAGGTTGGTCAGTGGGCCCCGGGCGGCGCGGACCACGGCGTGGGTGGGCCGCCCGGCGACCACCACCACCCGCAGGTCGACCACCCGGTCGCGCAGCCCGGCCTTGGGCAGCCACCGCTCCACGTGCAGCCCGTCCGGGGCGAGCCGGTCGACGATCCCGGCGATCTCCGCCTCGTCGCGGTAGTGGCGCAGGCGCAGCGAGTTGAACAGCCCGTCGGGTGTCGCCTCGATGGTGGTGACCGCCTGCACGCCCCGGGGGCCGACGGCGAGGGCGATCACCCCGGCGGCGGACGAGCCGTGCGCGGGCTTGACGAACACCCGGCTCCAGCCGGCGGCCGTCATCGCCGCCCGCAGCCCCGCGTATCCGCGCACCGGGGGCAGCGCGGCCGGCACGGGCACGCCGGCGGCCGAGAGCAGCGCGTGGCAGTGCCGCTTGTCGCAGAGCACCGCGACGTCCCGCGGCGGGTTGAGCAGGGTCGCGCCGCCCGCCGCGACCCGGCCCAGGGCGTCCACCAGCCCGGCGTACGTGTCGGCGAGGCCGATCAGCTCGCCGTGCCGGGCCGGGGTGGCGGCGCGGCGCAGCAGCCGGTCCACCTCCGGGTCCTCGCCGGGCGAGTCCACCCGCACCAGGGTGCCTGCCGCCGGGGGCGCCGCGCCGGTCAGCACGTCGACCCAGGGCAGCACCGTGGGCGGCGGCAGGCCGGCGGCGACCAGCGCCCCGGTGAACAGGGCGACCCGTCGGTTGTCGGGGTTGCCGACCACGGTCAGTCGCATGTCACTCCGACACCGCCGTGTACCGGTAGCTCTCGTCGTCGTACTCGTCGGCTTCCTGCGCCTCGGAGGTGTCCACCCGAACGCCCGGCAGCGCGGCGGCCACCGACGCGGCCGTCTCGTCGGACAGGTAGTGGTGGTGCAGGTCCAGCTCCGCCAGGTGGGCCAACGACCCGCCGGCGAGCAGCGCAGCGGCCCCGGCGTCGCCGAGCGTGCCCAGGGACAGGTCCAGGCGTTCCAGCCGCGCCACCACCGGCGCGGTCGCCAGCGCCGCCGCCAGGTCGTCGGCGATCTCCGCGTTGCGCAGCCCCAGCCGGCGCAGCCGCGGGAACCGCTCACCGGCCAGCAGCGGCTCCAGGTCCGCCACGGTCGTGTCGCCTCCGTAGTCCGGGGTGCCGAGCCACAGTTCCAGGTCGGTGAGGGCGGGCAGGTCGGAGTCGAGCACCGCGGCGACGAACTCCCGGGGCAGGCCGCCGCTCTCCACCGCCAGTTCCCGCAGCCCTTCGTGCCGGACGGGGGAGAAGTCGATGTCGTCGCCGCCGCGCACCCGCAGCACCTCCAGCGCCGGGTAGGCCGCCAGCAGAGGGCTGACGTCACCCACCTTCATCCAGGAGACCTCACACTCCTCACTGGTCATGTCGCCGAGGAACAGGGCCCGCAGCGCGGGCAGGCGCGACGCCAGCTCGCAGAGCTGCGCGACGGGCGCGTGGTTGAACGCCGCGTAGCCCCACGCGCCGATGACCAGGGACTCGACGGACGGCCCGGCCTGCGTGACGAACCGGTCGAAGGCCGCCCGGAACTCCTCGGAGAGCTTGTACTCCGCCGTCTCGTCGAAGTGCCAGTAGGAGAACCGCCACGACACCGGACCCGCCACCTCGGGCAGCGGGCCGTTGGCGGGGACGTCGACGACCGGACGGCCGGCGAAGGTACGCGCGTGGGAACTGAAGGTCATCCTCGCTCACTCTCCGACCGCGGTGTAGCGATAGTGCCGGCCGCGGTGCTCCTCGACGGTCTGCGGGTCGGAGACGTCGACCCGGACGCCGGGCAGGGCCGCGACGAGGCGCTCCCGGCACTGCTCGGACAGGTAGTGGTGGTGCAGATCGAGGCGGCGCAGGTGGGTCAGGGGCTGGCCGGCCAGCAACGCCTCGGCGCCCTCGTCGGTCAGCACCCCCATCGACAGGTCGAGCACCTCCAGCCGCCGCACGACCGGCGCGGTGGCGACCGCCGCGGCCACCGGATCGGCGACCTCGGCGTTGCAGAGCGCCAGGTGCCGCAGCCCCGGCAGGTTGTCGCCGGCCAGCACCGGCGCCAGGTCGGCGACGGTCGAGTCGCCGCCGTACTCCGTGCGGCCGAGCCACAGGTCCAGCCGATCCAGTGCCGGTAGCTCGCACTCGCCGACCGCCCGGGACACCGCCCCGGGCAGCCCGCCGGACTCGACGACCAGCTCGCGCAGCCCGGCGTGCCGGACCGGGTCCAGGCGCAGCCCCTGCGCGCCGCGCACCCGTAGCACCTCCAGCGACGGGTACGCCGCCAGCAGCGGGGTGATGTCGCCGTGGGTCAGCCAGGAGATCTCACACTGCTCGCTGACCAGATCGGCGAGGAAGACCGCCCGCAGCCCGGTCCACTGCGCGGCCGCCTCGACCAGCAGCTCGACCGGGAGCGCCCGCTCGTACGCCGCACCCCACTCACCGACCACCAGGGCCCGGACCGCCTCGGCCGGCACCTCGTCCCGCAGCGCCCGGACCAGGTCGGCGAACTCCTCGGGCTCCGCCTCGAAGTCCTCGACCTCCAGCCGCCACGCCACCGCCGACGGATCCTCCGGCAGGGTCATCCCCGGTGTGAACGGCACCACCGGCAACCCGGCGAACGACGACGCGTGGGAGTGGATCACACCAACCTCCGGTCCGACTGCGGCAACGGCGGCGCGACCGTAACAGGCCCGACCGACACGATGATCAGCACCGGTCGGATCGACGCGCGCCGCCGGCGCCGGTCCGATATGGACGGTCCTGCTTCGTCCTGCTCAGCTGCCGGCACGGACCCTCGGTGTGCCATCGTTTCCTCCATCCGGTGGACGGGCGGCACCGATGCCCGCCGAGGCCGTCGATACGGCATCCACGGCGGGGAAGGGAAGTGGCGATGGGGGAGCAGCGGACCGGACCGCTCGACGGCGTCCTCGTCGCGGACTTCTCGCGCATCCTCGCCGGGCCGTACGCCACCATGCTCCTGGCCGACCTCGGCGCCGAGGTGATCAAGGTGGAGGGGCCCGGCGGGGACGACACCCGGGCCTGGACGCCGCCGGCGCGCGAGGGCGTCTCCACCTACTACCTCGGCGTGAACCGCAACAAGCGCTCGATCGCGCTGGACCTCGCCGACCCCGACGACGTGGCCGTCGCGCGGGAACTCGCCCGCCGCGCCGACGTCATGATCGAGAACTTCCGCCCCGGTGGCCTGCGCCGCTTCGGCCTCGACTACGACAGCGTCGCCGCCGGCAACGACCGGATCGTCTACGCCTCCGTCAGCGGCTTCGGCGCCCACGGCGGAGCGCACCTGCCCGGCTACGACCTCATGGTCCAAGCGGCGTCGGGCCTGATGAGCCTCACCGGTGACGCCGACGGTCCGCCGTACAAGGCCGGCGTCGCCGTGTTCGACGTGATCGCCGGTCTGCACGCGGCGGTCGGCATCCTCGCCGCTCTGCACCACCGGGACCGCACCGGTGTCGGTCAGCACGTCGAGGTGAACCTGCTCTCCTCCGCGCTGTCCGGTCTGGTCAATCACACCAGCGGGTACGTCGCCGGCGGCGCGGCGCCGTACCGGATGGGCAACGCCCACCCGAGCCTCTTCCCGTACGAGCCGTTGCCCACCGCCGACGGCGACCTCGTCGTCATCGCCGGGAACGACGGCCAGTTCCGCCGGCTGTGCCAGGTGCTCGGCCTGCCCGAGCTGCCCGACGACCCCCGGTTCGGGCGCAACCAGGACCGCACCGTGCACCGGGACGCCTTGCGCCCGATCCTGGTGGAGCGGTTGGCCCGGCGGACCCGGGACGAGTGGTTCCGCGACCTGACCGCGGCGGGCGTGCCGTGTGCCCCGATCACCACCGTCGACGGCGGGGTGGCGCTGGCCGAAGAGCTCGGGCTCGACCCGGTGGTGGCGGCCGGCGGCGTGCCCGGCGTCCGACACCCGATCGCCTTCTCCGCCACCCCGCCCCGCTACGACCTGCCACCGCCAGCCCTCGACGAGCACGGCGACGACATCCGTGCCTGGCTGACCGGCCGCCCACACCCCGATCGACCAGCCTTACCCTCGCCCCCGAGACTCGGCGACCGTACCTAGTCGAGCCAGCAGATGACGGCGTTGCCCTCCCGTGCCGCCGCCGCGAAGAACCGCTGCGCGTACGGCAGGTGGTGCGTCACCCACGACAACTGGTCCGGCCGGTCCCAGACCTGCGGGTAGATGTCGGCCCGCTCCAGCTCGGCCTGGTCGACGCCGCGGCTCAGGTCGTCCTCGGTGAGGCCGCCGAGCGTCGCAGCCGCCTCCGCCACCTGCTCCGGGGTGAGGTAGCGGGGCGGCCCGTAACCCCAGTCGTGCTCCGGATCCTCCGCGATGTCGTCCTCGTCCTCCGCGTCCGGCGTCTCGACGAACGCCTCGGCCCCGTACACGATCGGCAGCTCGACGCCGTGCCGGTCGAGCAGGAATTCGAAGGCGTGCCACGCCTTGCCGGTGCCGTCGGTGCGACCGCTCTCGTCGTCCATGGCCGCCCGCGCGAAGTCGTACGCCCAGGCCAGGTCGTCCTTCGCGCGCTTCAGCTCGGCCGGAGTGACCCGCAGCCAGTTCCCGTTCATGCTCACGGGACGGCAGCCTATGTACGTGGTCCGACATCCGCCGACCCTGTTCGTCGAACGACAGTCCCGGCTGTGCCAGGTGCTGGGCCTGCCCGAGCTGCCCGACGACTCGATGTGCGGTCCCGGCAGGCGATCAGTCAGACATGCCACCGCCTTGAGCAGAGCCCTCCCGCTGCCGCTGCCCGCGAGGCGTGAGCGGGACGCCACCGGCTACCAGTCGGTGGAGTGCGGCCAGCGGGATCACCCCGACCGGGTACCAGAGCAGATCGACCGGATCGAACTGGACCCCGAGCGCCAGCCGCGCGACCAGACTCCGGGCCGACAACTCCGCCGGCACCCCGGTGAGCTGCGCGCATTCCACCAGCCAGCAGAACAACACCGCGATCACCCCGACCGGTAACGGCGCCAGCCGCGGCCACAGGAACAGCACTCCCGCCCACACCATCGAGGCGTACAGGGCGGTGCCGGAGTACTGGCGCAACGGGCCGTCGTCGACGGCTCGGATGGCCAGGGCCACGCCGAGGAAGAGCGCCGCCGCCACCGGCATGAGCAGCCGGACCGTCCTCGGCGTGATCGACATTTCGGAGATGCTAGTCACCGCACGTCGAGGACGCCGCCCCTGTCCTCGGCCTAGGCGACCCGCGGCGCGGGCAGGATCGGCAGCGCCGCCCGGTGGGCCGTACCCGAGACGTCGCCGGTCTGGATGACCTCGGTGGCCTCCGCCGCGACCTCGCCCCCGGCGGTGGCCGTCGCGCCGCCCGACCCGGCAGCCGGGCGCGCGGCGTCCGCGTCGATGGCGGTGAGCAGGGCCCGCAGCCGGCCCACGTCGTCGGCGGCCAGCCGGAAGGAGCCTCGGCAGACGGGCCCGCTCCACAGTGAGAGCACCACGGCACCGCGTTCCGGGTGGTAGCTGACCCGCATCGTCCGCTCGTCGCCCCGCGTGTCGGTGAACAGGTCACCGAAGCTGGGCATCGGTAGCACCTCTCCCATCACCCCAGGATGCCCGAGCGGCGGGCGCGCGGGAAGGCCGCTAGAGGTCGGCGAAGGGCTTCGGGTACGCGAAGGGGCCCTGGATGTCGGGCCGCCAGGCGCTCATCGGCCGGGCCATGAAGTACGGCGGACCCCACGGGCCGGGCGGTGTCACGCCCAGGTCGACCGCCGGGCGGAACCCGAACCGCGGGTAGTACTCCGGGTGCCCGAGCAGCACGACCAGCGGCTCGTCCAGCGCGTCGGCCGCGCCGAGCACCGCGTGCATCAGCGCCGACCCCACGCCCCGGCGCTGCCAGGCGGGCAGCACCCCGAGCGGGCCCAGGCCGAGCGCCACCGGCGCGCCGGCCACCGTGCCCCGGGTGCAGACGACGTGCCCGACGACCTGCCCGTCGGCGTCGGTGGCGACCAGGGAGAGGGCGGGCAGCCAGCCGTCGTCGGCGCGCAGCGCGTCGACCAGCGGGGCCTCGAGGGGTACGGCGTCCGGGGCGTCCGCCGAGGCGAACGCGGCGGTGTGCACCGCCCGGATGGCGGCGATGTCGGCGGGGGTCTCGCGTCTGATCAGCATCGGTCCGGATCCTGCCGAAGTCGGGCGGGACGGGCCACTCCATTTCGTCAGGCGACGCTCCGCCTTGGGTAGCGTCGGGACGTGACGACGAACAGGCTGCCCGTGCGGACGACGACCGTGGACGTTCCGACCAGCGGCGGCGGCGCCGACGCGTACCTGGTCCGGCCGGACGGGGACGGCCCGTTCCCGCCCGTCCTGCTCTTCATGGACGCGTTCGGACTGCGGCCCCGGCTGGCCGAGATGGCGCAACGGATCGCCGCCGAGGGGTACGTGGTGCTGGTGCCGAACCTGTTCCACCGGGCCGGCCGGGCACCCCTGGTCGACCTGACCGGTCTCGCCGACCCGGAGCAGCGCGGCGCGCTCTTCGGCCGGCTGATGCCGCTGATCACGGCGCTGACCCCGGACGTGGTGGTCCGGGACACCGCCGCCTACCTCGACTTCCTGGCCGCCCAGCCGGGCGTGACGCCCGGCCCGGCCGCCGTCACCGGCTACTGCATGGGTGGGACGAACGCGCTGCGCGCGATCGAGGCGCACCCGGACCGGCTCGCCGCCGCGGCCAGCTTCCACGGGGGCCGGATCGTCACCGACGCGGCGGACAGCCCGCACCTGGCCGTCGGCGCGGTCACCGGCGAGCTGTACTTCGGGCACGCCGACAACGACCAGTCGATGACGGCGGAGCAGATCGAGACGCTGGAGAAGGCCCTGGAGGCGGCGGGGGTCCGGCACCGCTCCGAGGTCTACACCGGCGCGCACCACGGCTACACGATGGCCGACACCCCGATGTACGACGAGCAGGCCACCGAGCGGCACTGGGCGGCCCTGTTCGATCTGCTCGACCGGACCTTCCGCCGCTGACCCCCGGGTCGCGGGGAGCAGGCCACGAGTACGGAAGTGGCCGGCCACCGGGCCGGGCCGGGCGCACTACGGTCGGGGCATGAACGTCGATGCCCCAGACCTGCGCCGGCGGTTCGCGGCGCTGACCACCGCCCACGTCGCCGACGCCTGCCTGCGCGCCGGGGTGCCGGTACGCTGCGCGCCGGCCGCCGTACGACCAGTCCTGCCCGGCGGGCGGCTCGCCGGCCGGGTGACGCCCGCCCGGCACGTCGGCAGCGTCGACATGTTCCTCGAGGCGATCGACCGGGCGTCGCCCGGCGACGTGCTCGTCGTCGACAACGGCGGGCGCACCGACGAGAGCTGTGTCGGCGACCTGGTGGTGCTGGAGGCGCAGACCGCGGGCCTGGCCGGCGTGGTGGTCTGGGGCCTGCACCGGGACACCGCCGACATCCGCGCGGTCGGGCTGCCGATGTTCAGCCTCGGCGCGATCCCCACCGGCCCGCAGCGCCTCGACGCCCGGCCGCCCGGGGCGCTCGCGTCGGCCGAGGTGGGGCAGTGGACGGTGGACGCCGGCGACGTCGTCCTCGGCGACGACGACGGGGTGCTCTTCGTGCCAGCCGAGCGGACCCGGGAGCTGTTCGACCTGGCCGAGTCGATCCGGGACACCGAGCGGCGGCAGGCAGACCTGATCCGCGCCGGCGTGCCGTTGCGGGCGCAGGTGGGCTTCGGCGCGTACCTGGCCCGGCGGGCGGAGGACCCGTCGCTGACCTTCCGCGAGCACCTGCGGGCGGTGGGCGGCGCGATCGAGGAGTGAGCGGTCAGCCCATCGCGGTCGCCGAGGGCGGGGCGCTGCCGCCCTGCGGCGCCTCCCCGGTCATCAGCGCGACGATCTCCGCCCGGTCGGCCGCCGACGGCAGCCCCCATTCGGGCCGGTACCCGTACACCTCGCGCAGCGGGGTGGAGGCGGTCCGGCCGTCCAGGATCTCCACCGCGTCGGTGTCGATCAGGCCGGGGTGCTCGACACCGCACGCCTCGGCCACCTTCACCAGGTCCCGCCGCAGGGTGCGGATGTAGTTGGCGGCGCGGACCGACTTCAGGGTGGGATCCAGGCCCCGGGCGAGCCACGGGTTCTGGGTGGCCACGCCGGTCGGGCAGGTGTCGGTGTGGCACTTCTGCGCCTGGATGCAGCCGATCGCCAGCATCGCCTCCCGGCCGACGTTGACCATGTCGCAGCCGAGCGCGAACGCGACGACGGCGTTGTCCGGCAGGCCCAGCTTGCCGGCCCCGACGAAGACCGTCTGCTCGTGCAGGTCCTTCTCGGCGAAGGTGCGGTAAACGCGGGCGAAGCCCTGCTGGAACGGCAGCGACACCGAGTCGGTGAAGATCAGCGGCGCGGCGCCGGTGCCGCCCTCGCCGCCGTCCACGGTCACGAAGTCCACGCCGCGCCCGGTGTCGCGCACCAGCGTGGTCAGCTCCTCCCAGAAGCCGAGGTCACCGACGGCGGACTTGATGCCCACCGGCAGGCCGGTCTCGGCGGCGAGCAGCTCCACCCAGTCCAGCAGGCTGTCGCAGTCGGAGAACTCGGCGTGCCGGGACGGGCTGACACAGTCCTGCCCCCGCGGGATGCCCCGGGTCGCGGCGATCTCGGCGGACACCTTCGCCCCGGGCAGCAGCCCGCCCAGGCTGGGCTTGGCGCCCTGGCTGAGCTTGACCTCCAACGCCCGGACGGGGGCGCCGGCCACCAGGTCCTTGAGCCTGTCGAGGCTGAACCGGCCGCGCTCGTCGCGGCAGCCGAAGTACGCCGTGCCGATCTGGAACACCAGGTCGCCGCCGTTGCGGTGGTACGGCGACAGCCCGCCCTCGCCGGTGTTCTGCAGGCAACCGGCCAGCGCCGCGCCCTTGTTCAGCGCGGTGACCGCGTTGCCGGAGAGCGAGCCGAAGCTCATCCCGGAGATGTTGACGATCGACTCGGGGCGGAACGCCCGGGCCCGCCCCCGCGCCCCGCCGAGCACCTTCGCCGCCGGCAGCCGCACGTCGTGCCCGGCCGTCGGCGCCGACGGCGGCACGGCCCGGCCGAAGGTGCGGTGCTTGATGATCGGATAGCCGGGGGTGTACTCGATGTCGTTGTCCGTGCCGAAGCCGAAGTAGTTGTTCTCCTGCTTGGCCGAGGCGTAGATCCAGCGCCGCTGGTCGCGGGTGAACGGCCGCTCCTCGTTGTTGCCGGCCACGATGTACTGCCGCAGCTCCGGCCCGATCGACTCCAGCAGGTAGCGCGCCCGGCCGATGACCGGGAAGTTGCGCAGCAGCGCGTGGTCGCGCTGCAGGACGTCGCGTGCGGCGAGGCCCGCGAGAGCGGCGGCGACGACGGGTACGGCTCGACTGGCCCACTTCATGCCCGCCACACTCCCCGGTCCCGCCGCCGCCCAAACAGCCTGCGGGCGCGCTACCTCGGCCCGGCGTTGCGGCTCAGACCTGCGCCTGGGTGATGTTGACCATCCACGGGGTGCCGAACCGGTCCTCGCACTGACCGAACTCGTCGCCCCACATCTGCTTCTCCAGCGGCACGCTGACCACGCCGCCGGAGGAGAGCTGCTCCCACCAGCGGCGCAGCTCGTCGGCGTCGTCGCCGCTGAGGCTGACCGTGTTGGCGTTGCCGCGTCGGATCTCCATGCCGGGCGGCATGTCGGAGGCCATCAGCACGTGGCCGTGGGCCGTCCGGAGCAGGGCGTGCATGACCTGGTCGGCGATCGCCGGGTCCTCGGTGCCGAACTCGCGGAACGTGGTCAGCGACAGGTCCCCACCGAAGACCTGCTTGTAGAATTCCATCGCCTCGCGTGCGTTGCCGGCGAAGTTGAGGTACGGGTTGAGCTGGGTAGCCATGGCACCCCTCCGTGACTTGGTGACCAGCGCATCGTCCCACCCGTCCGGGGTGCGATGGCGGCGTACACGCCGATCGGGATACGGACCGGCATGGCGCTGCCCGGCTGAGTCACGCCGCGACGAAGGCGCCGGCGCGGGCCACGACCGCCGTCGCCCGCTCGGCGACCGCCACGCTCGGCGCGCTGCGCAGCGCCGTTCCCGCGCGCACCCCGGTCGGCCCGGCCGGTACGCGCCGCCACGACATGCCGCCCCGACAGGGACCGACGGGGCCCTACCTACACCGGGTGACTCGCCTGGAAGGCGAGCCGTCGGTCCGCGTCGGCGGCGAGGCGGGTCAGGATGTCGTCGAGGTCCATGAAGGCCTGCCACGGCTCGCTGCCGGTGGCCCGGGCCAGCCGGTTGACCACCAGCTGTTCCAGCTCGGCCACCCGCTTGCCCTTCCAGACCTTGTCGGCGAGGCTGACCAGCAGGTCGTCGAGATTGACGTCGCCGCTCCGCCAGCCGGCGTGGGTCGCGGCGAACCGAGCCAGCGCGGTGTCGACACCGTGGCGCAGCAGCAGTTCCCGACCGGCGGGCTCGTGGGCCGACCCGGGCCCGCTGAGTTCCTCGGGGTGGACGACCTTGCCGATGTCGTGGGTGGCCGCGCCGAAGAGGACGGCTGCCCGGTCGAACTCCAGCAGGGGGGACCAATCTGCCAGGGCGGCGGTCAGGTGCCAGGCGACATCGTGCACGGCGCGCAGGTGCGCGGCGAGCCGCGGCGGCGCGTCGAGGGTGGACAGGAGTTCGGCGACCGGGGCGGGCAGGGCTCGCAGCGGTGGTGGGCCGGGGTCGGTGAGAGCGCGGTGCAGGGCGGCGGCGATCACCCGAGCAAGACTAGTGCGGTGACCACAAACGATCACCGGGTTGGTCACGTAGCCCGGGACTGGGGACGACCCCACGTGTCGTTCACTCCGTACCCGGGCACGTTCCCGACGCTGCGCGACCAGCACATCCGGATGCCGGTTGTTCGCGTTGGGCCACCGCAGATACGCGTGCAACTACGTCGCCCTCCCCACCGGCCGAACTATGATTCGGCCCCGGCCCCCAAAATCCTTGGAGAAGACGGGTGAGCGATGTGAGCATCGGCACCGGCAAAGTGGTCGTGAACAGGGCGATGTCGCTGGACGGGTTTATCGCCGGTCCTGGCCACGCGATGGATTGGATCTTCGAGTACCTGACTGCGGATACGTTCCCGGAGGTTATGGCGGCCACGGGTGCCATGCTCATCGGCCGGGGCACGTACGAGGTCGCCAAGCGTATGGCCGACCAGGACACCCCCTACGACGGGGGAGGACAGTTCGTCCTCACCCACGAGCCTCCCGACGAGCCGGACCCTACCGTCACGTTCCTCACCTGTGACATCGAGGAAGCCGTTGCCACGGCACGCAGCGCCGCGGGCGGCAAGAACCTGGAGATCCTCGGTGCTGACGTGGCCGCCCAGTGCCTGCAGCGCGGGCTCGTCGACGAGATCCTGGTGTATGTCCTACCGGTGCTGCTCGGCGACGGTGTCCGCTTCTCGCCCCCAAGCCTCGACAGGATCGACCTGGAACCTTTCAGCAACACCCAGTCGGGCGCCGTCACAATGCTCCGCTTCCGCGTGCGAAAGTAGGCGCAGCCCTCCAGCAGTTGACACCAGCACGTAGCGGACACCCTGACGTCTAGTGCTCTGACCAGAAACGTCGACGGTGTTGGTCAGGCCGCCGCCCGTGCCGGGGTCTGACCCCATCGGTGTTGGCGTTCGGAGCGGATCCGGGCGCGTTCGCGTCGTTGGGCGGCCAGGACGTCGGGGTGGCGGGCGTTGGCGTTGCGCCACCGCAGGTGGGCGTGCAGTTTCCGGGCCAGCACCGGGTGGTTGGGGTGGTTCGACCCGGCGATGACGAACGTGCGCAGCGGCCCGAACTGCGCCTCGATCGGGTTCGCCCAGGACGCGTAGGTCGGCGTGAAGCACAGCTCGACTCGGTTCCTGGCCGCCCAGGCCCGGATCTTGACGCCCTTGTGCGCGGAGAGGTTGTCCAGGATGACGTAGATCGGCGCGCCGTCCGGGCGGGCCGCCCGGATGCTCTTGAGCGCGGTCAAGGTGTTCGCCGCGGCCTTACGCTGCCGCACGACACCCCAGAGCTGGTCGTCGCCGAGGCTGTAGCAGCCGTGGAACTGCCGCACCCCGTGGAGCTTGCGGTAGTTCGCCGGGAGCCGGTCGGGATGGCCGGCCGGTGCCCACGACGCGCCGCCGTGCGGGCGGATCGCCAGGGGGCCGAACTCGTCGAAGGCGAACACCCGGTCCGGGAACCGGCTGGTCACCTCCTCGATCCGGGCGAGTTTCGCGTCGCGGTCCGGGTCGGTGGACTCCTTCCAAGTCTTCGTCCGCTGGAACGTCAACCCGTGCTCGCGCAGCAGCAGGCGCAGCCGCTCGCGGGAGACCTGCACCCGCCGGGCACCGCGGTCGTGGACCAGGTGGTCAGCGAGTTTGCGCAGGCTCCACCGGGTGAACGGCAGCCCGAGCGCTTCCGGACGAGTGGTGGCCGTCGTGATGATGAACGCCTCGTCATCAGGACTGATCAGGCGGGGACGGCCACCCGCCCACTCAGGGTCCAGACTGGCCATCCCTCGGTCATTGAAGCGGTGGATGACTTGGCGGACCGAATCCTCATCAGCCTGGACCAGCCGAGCGATCGCCGGCACGGTGTTCCCGCCGGCCGAGGCGAGCACGACTATCGCCCGACGCAGCCGGATCGGCGAGCCTGTTCCTCTCCTGGTGATCCTCAGCAGCTGCTCACCCTCCTGGTCAGACAGCCGCCGCACACGCACGGGTTCTGCCACCCGCCCAGCCTGAGCCCAGCCACGCCACCCGACCGGCAGGTCGAGCGGCGTGTCATCCAACACCGTGAACGTTTCTGGTCAGAGCACTAGGTCGGCCTGCCGTGTACGCCGCCGTCGGCACTGACGGCGGCACGCCGAGCGGACTGTGAGGGCTGCGGCGCCCGGCCTGTGCAGGAGTGCCGGCTCGAACTCGGCGGGGGTCAGAGCGGACGCGCGGAGCTGGCCGGCCGTCGTCACCGGTCCCGCCGACGGGGGCCGGTGAGGCGTCTAGCCGACCGCCCCACCGGGCCCGGTCGCGTACTCAGTCCTGGCGGAACGACTGGCGCACCACCCCGCCGACCAGCGCGCACCACGTGCTGGTGCTGACCTTCCCGTTGTCCGGCAGCCCGTGCAGCTGCTGGATGTCCTGGACGGCCAGTTTCGTCGCGTGGTCGTACTCGCCGGTGACGGCGACGTCGGCGTAGCCCTTCCAGTTGAGGATGAACTGCACCGCCTGGACCGGCAGGCCGGTCGCGTCCTTCTCCAGCTCCGGCGCCAGGGTCTCCCAGGTGGGGCCGGTGATGGTGGCGTCGATGTCGACCGGGATGCCGTTGCGGGCCTGCCAGTCCTGCACGGCCGCCACGGTGGCGGCGTCGAAGGCGCTGTTCGGCGTGACGGCGTAGCCGCGGTACGCCAACAGGTACTGCGCGACCCGGACGGACGGGGAGCCGACGAAGCGCCACAGGTCGGGCCAGCGGCGGGCCGGCACGTCGGCGAGGTCGGTGCCGAGCTTCTTGAACACCCGGCGGCGCACGTCGGGGAAGAGCCGGTAGAACGTCGCGCCGGGGCAGAGGGTGGTGCGGAAGTCCCAGTGGCCGAAGATGTCGTGGGCGTGCAGGCCGTACTGGCGGCAGATGGTGGTGCAGAGCTTCACCAGCGAGTCGAGCAGCTCGTCCGGCGGGGTGTCGGTGACGTAGGTGCCCTCGTTCTCGATGCCGATCGCCCGGCCGTTCTCGCCGGGGCAGTGCGCCGAGACCATCTGCCGGTCGCCGGCCTGGAGCCGCTCCAGGCTGCCGTGCCGCCCCTCCATCACGTAGCCACCGCGGCTGATGGTGAAGTGCTGGCCGGTGTCGGACCAGCGGTTGCCGTCCATGTGCAGGTTCTGGCAGTCCCGGGCGAGCTTGATCGCCTGCGCCTCGGAGTAGTCCGTGACGTTGGGGAACGCCATGTGGTGCACGATGATCTTGTTGGTGGGGATGGCGCTGATCACCAGCGGGTCGGCCGGCGGGCGGGCGCCCCACTCGTCGCAGCTGTAGATCCAGTCGAGGTCCGCGCCGGGATCGGCCTGCGCGGCGACCGGAAAGGCCAGTTCGGACCCGACGACCGCGACGGCGGCCGCGCCCAGACCGGCCCGCAGCAGGGTACGACGGTCGAGTTCAGGGTGGTCGAAGTGCATGGCATCTCCTCGGCGGGCCGGCGGTGGCCCAGGGGGCAGCGATGAAAGAGAACTCCAAAGTGCGCGCGCGAAGTGGAGGATATTGCCATGAGCGGCCCGGGCGCTAGAGGCCCGCGTCGATCCGATGTGCCAGGACGGGCGCCCCGGCGGCGTCAGGCGGGCTCGCCCAGTCCCAGCAGGTCGGCGATCCGCAGCAGTTCGTCGACCCGCTCCGCCACCCGCCGCGGCGTCAGTGGACGGCGATCGGTGACCACGGTGTACAGCTCGTCGCCGATGACCGTCCAGGGTGGCACCAACCCGGTCACATGCGCGGCGTGCAGCGCCGGGGCGACGAGCCGGTCGGCGAGGTCCGTGTCGCGCAGGACGATCCGGTATCGGCGGACGAACTCGTCCTCGCCCGCCCGGGCCGCGGCGATCGTCCGGCGGCGCTGCACGGCCGTGGTGGGGTAGGGGCGCGGCAGTCGCAGGATCGCGAAGTGACCCCTGCCCTCGACCCGGTCCGCGCCGGCCAGACCGTCGTGCGTCCAGGCGACCTCGCCGACCGTCACCGGGTACCCGCCGAGGTCCCGGGTCAGGGCATACCCGACGCTCACCCGGTCGGGGCGGAACTGCCCCGAGGTCCACGGCCAGACCGTTCGCCCGATCACCGGCGACCAGCCGGCCCCCTCGCCCCAGCGCAGCACCCGGCGGCGCGTCCACGTCCGCCACCGCCGGTACGCCACCCCACCGGCCCAGAGCGCCGCGAAGAGCAGCACCAGCATCGGGACGACGCCGATCCGTCGGGCGACCTCGTGCGAGGCGAGCCGGATCGACCCGCCGAGGGCGACCGGCAGGCAACACAGGATCGACCCGACGCCGAGCAGGCCGAGGAGGGTGCCGCTGGGCCGGCGGTGGGGTCGGACCGGCATCGGGCTCCAGGCCCGCTCGTCGGGCCCGGAGCGTGTCACGACGCCAGGTTAGGACGTCGAGGCCACGACCCGGCCCGCGTGCGGCATCCGCCAGCCCTCAGCCAGCCGGGACGGGTGCACGTTGCGCCCACCGCCGAAGAACTCGCAGAACTTCATGATCAGCGGATCCCAGCCCAGCGGGTCCACGTACGACGTGCCCGGGATGACCAGGTCCTCCTCGACGTGCGCGCGCAGCACCTCCACCTGAAAGGCGGTGGCGTGCGACGGCGTCCCGCCGAACGGGTACGAGGCGACCACCCGGCACTCCAACTGGATCGGGCACTGCGCCACCCGGGGCGGGGCGACCAGGTCCGACGGCTGGCGGGTCAGCCCGGCGAGGGCGAACTTGTCCGGCTCGTACCGGTAGCCCTGGGCGGCCTTGTGCTCCGGCACGTCCGGCCGGCCGGTGGTCAGCGCGATCCGGTCCACCGCGTCGGCCAGCGCCGAGGACGGCAGGTTCAGCACGCACTCGCCCTCGCGCCGCAGGTTGGCCGTCGTCTGGCCGCTGTCGCCCAGGCCGAGCATTGCCGACCGGCCCAGCCACCACGCCGACGACATCGGCGCGAGGTTGGCGCTCCCGTCCGGGTTCCGGGAGCTGATCAACACCACCGGGGTGCCGAAGTAGAGCACCTTCAGATCGGGTACGACGTGCATCGTCCTGCCCTTCGCGAACGCCCACGGCCCGGGTACGGTCCACCCGGCCGTACCCGACTCTGCGCGTGGGCGGCGCCGATCGCTGGCGGCGATCGGACGTGGCGTTGCGGCGGGCCGCCCGGCGCGGCGCGGCGCGCGGAGGCCGTCGGGGAGTGGAGCCGTGGCGCGGGCCCGGCGGCGTCAGCCGGCCGTGGCGAAGCGGTCGAGGGCGCGCACGACGTGGCCCCGGGTCTCGTCGGTGCCGAAGTGCCCCGCCTGCTCGAGGACGATCAGCTCGGAGTCCGGCCAGGCCCGGTGCAGCTGCCAGGCGGTGTCCAGCGGGCTGCCCAGGTCGAGCCGGCCGTGGATCAGCACCCCGGGGATGCCGGCGAGCCGGTGCGCGTCGCGCAGCAGGGCGCCCTCCTCCAGCCAGGCGCCGTGGGCGAAGTAGTGCGAGCAGATCCGGACCATGGCCGTCCGGGCCGCCGAGGGGCGGTCGCTGTACGGGTTGGTCACGGCCGCCTCTCCGGAGACGACCGCGTCCTCCCAGGCGCACCAGTCGACCGTGGCGCGCTCGCGTACCGCCGGGTCCGGGTCGGCCATCAGCCGGGCGTACGCGCCGACGACGTCGCCGTCGCGTGGTGTGCCGGGCGCGCCGGCGAGGAAGCGGTCCCACTGCTGGGGGAAGTACCGGCCGACGCCCCGGTAGAGCCAGTCGATCTCCGAGCGGCGGGTGCTGGTGACCGCGCTGATGACGATCTCGGAGACCCGCTCGGGGTGCCGCTGCGCGTACGCCAGGATGAGGGTCGAACCCCACGACCCGCCGTACAGCAGCCAGCGCCGCACGCCCACGTGCTCGCGCAGGCGTTCCATGTCGGCGACCAGGTGGTGGGTGGTGTTGTGCCGCAGGTCGGTGGCCGGGTCGCTGGCGTGCGGGGTGCTGCGCCCGCACCCGCGCTGGTCGAACAGCACGATCCGGTACCGCGCGGGGTCGAAGAACCGGCGGACGGTGGTGCCGCACCCCGAGCCCGGTCCGCCGTGCACGACGAGCGCGGGCTTGCCGTCGGGATTGCCGCAGACCTCCCAGTACACGGCGTTGCCGTCGCCGACGTCGAGCATGCCGTGGTCGTACGGCTCGATCGGCGGATAGCGCTCGTCCATGCGTGGGCCTCCCCGGGGGACTGGATGCAACAGCGCTGTTACATTAGCCCACATGCCCGCCCGACCGCCCGGCCCCGAACTCCTCGGCACCCGGCTGCGCCATCTGCTCGACCTGCTCGACGGGGAGGTCGCCGCCGTCTACGCCGACCTCGGACTGCCCGGGTTCCGGCCGCGGTTCACCCCGGTGATCCGGGCGTTGGCGGCTAGCGGCCCCGCGTCGATCCGCGCCCTGGCCGAGGCGACCGGGGTGACCCACTCCGCCGCCAGCCAGACCGTCGCGCAGCTGGCAAAGGCGGGCCTGGTCACGCTCAGCCCCGGCGCGGACGCCCGGCAGCGCATCGCCCATCTCACCCCGAGGGCCGAGTCGCTGCTGCCCGTGCTGGACGCCGAATCGGCCGCCACCACGGCCGCCGCCCGCCGATTCGAGGCGGAGCTGTCGTACCCGTTGAGCCGGCTCGTCGACGAGGCGCTGGCCGCCCTGGGCCGCAGGTCGATGCGGCAGCGGATCGCCGACGTCGCGCCCGACCTCGTACCGCCGGAGAACCGGTCCGTGGGTGCCGACTAGCTCATTCTCCGCCGGTCACCGACCCGGGGGCGTGTACGTGGACTCCATCCGGGTCACCTCGTCGACCTCGGCGGGAGTCAGCACCGGGGTGATCCGGACGCTTACGCTGCCTGTCGCGCCGATGGCGACCGCCAGTCCGGTTGCCGTCTTCTGGTCAGGCAGCTCACACAACACGTAGGTGTCGTCCTCGGCGAAGGCGAAGTGCATCGACTCCATCCGCCCGCCGGCCTCCTCGATCATCTTCCGGACGACCTCGGCGCGCTTGGTGCCACCGTCGTTGACCAGCCCCTTGAGCCCCTCGATGGTGTAGGTCGACTTCAACAGGAACTTCGCCACCTCGACATCAACTCCCCAGATGTCCTGGCGGTCGCTCGACGGCCACCAGCCTGTAGCTCCCCTTCCGACCTCACGCTAGTGCCCGTCCCCGCAGACCAGCGCCCGTTCCGCCAATCGGTCGGCCGTCGGCGGCCCGGCCGGGCACCGTTCGCCCAGCGCAGGAAAACCGGTCCGCGCACGCTAGCTAGATCATCTATCCTGCTGGTCCGGTCGACGGGGGAGGTACGACGTGAAGCTCGGTGAGGCGCTGGCGGACCGCGCCGACGCGACCCGCCGGTTCGAGCAGCTGCGCGGCCGGATCACGGCCAACGCCCGGTTCCAGGAGGGTGAGACGCCCGCCGAGGACGCCGGGGCGCTCCTCGACGAACTGGACGAGGTGCTCGGCCGGCTGGAGACGCTGATCCGCCGGATCAACCGCACCAACGCCGCCGTCGAGGTGCCCGGGGTGGGCACCCTGACCGACGCGCTGGCGCGCCGGGACGTACTCCGGATGCGGCACGCCGCCGTCACCGCCGCGGCCGACGCCGCCGCCGGCAGCGGGCGCGGCCACGCGGTACGCCAGCTCCGGTCGGAGCTGAAGATGCTCGCCGCGCTGCCGGTGGCCGACCTGCGCGGCCGCGCCGACGGCCTGGCCCGGGAGCTGCGCGAGCTGGACGTGCTGATCCAGCGCACCAACTGGGAGGCCGACCTGCGCGACTAGGCGGGCGATGTGGAGCAGGTAGTCGTCGCGGAGGCGTGCACACCCGACCGGCTGCAAGCTGGTCACCCCTTCTGGCGCGCGGAGGGCAGCGCGGGGGTTCGACTCCCCGGATCACCAGGCAGCCCCGCACCCGGGCACCGGGCACGGCGCACGGCGCACAGGTCACCACCACGTGCAGATCCACGATGACGAGGGCGGGCTCGGGGCACTCCACATCGACCGGGCCGCATCCGCCACCGGGCGGGTGCGGCCCGCCCGGTGCTCGACGGTCGCGGCGCAGGACTGGCGCCCGCCGAATCGGGTATGCGCGGCGCCGGAGGCGGGCGCCTCCGGGAACGAGGGGGTCATGGGAGCCGCCGCCGGGTTCGTCGCTCTGGTCATCGTCGTCGCGCTCGTCGTGCTGCTGCTCGCGCTCAGCGTACGGATGGTGCAGCAGTACCAGCGCGGTGTCGTCTTCCGCTTCGGCCGGGTGCTGGACCGCATCCGGCAGCCCGGTCTCCACCTGATCATCCCGGTCGCCGACCGGATGGTCCGGGTCAGCATGCAGACCACGGTGATCGGGGTGCCCGCGCAGGGCGTCATCACCCGGGACAACGTCACCCTGACCGTCGACGCGGTCGTCTACTACCGGGTGGTCGACCCGGTGAAGGTGCTGGTCAACGTGCGGGACTACCCATCGGCGGTGCTCCAGGTGGCCCAGACCGCGCTGCGGTCGGTGATCGGCAAGGCCGACCTCGACACCCTGCTGCGGGACCGGGACCGGATCAACGCCGAGTTGAAGGCGGTGATCGACGCGCCCACCGAGAAGCCGTGGGGACTGCTCATCGAACGGGTCGAGGTCAAGGACGTCTCCCTGCCGGAGGGGATGAAGCGGTCCATGTCGCGGCAGGCCGAGGCGGAACGCGAACGCCGGGCCCGGGTGATCGCCGCCGACGGCGAGTTCCAGGCGTCCCGCCGGCTCGCCGACGCCTCCCGGGCGATGGCCGACACCCCCGGCGCCTACCAGCTGCGGCTGTTGCAGACGGTGGTGGACGTGGCGGCCGAGAAGAACAGCACCCTGGTCATGCCGTTCCCGGTGGAACTGCTCCGGTTCTTCGACAAGCTGGCCCGCGGCGCCGGGGAGCAGATCGACGCGGCGGAGGCGGTGCCGAGCGTCCCCGGCGACGGCCACCGCCGGGAAGGGCACCGCTGAACGGCCCGCGTCAAGTGCTCTGACCGAAACCCATCCATCATCACGGACGTCCGGACGCGGTGGAGCAACCGTTGCGCCGATGGACCGGATGCCCTCCGGGACGAGAATGATCAGTGTGGCCCTGACCCGTGACCGCTCCCCGCAGGCCGGGGAGGCCGCCGCGTGAGCGCGGACTGGCAGCTGTCCGGCTACACGCCGGTGCGGCAGCTCGGCGCCGGCGCCTCCGGCCGCGTCCTGCTGGCCACCCACGACGCCAGCGGCACCCCCGTCGCCATCAAGTACCTGACCAGGGCGGTGGACGACGACCCGACCCGCACCGCGTTCCGCGACGAGGCCCAGCTGCTCGTCGAGGTGGACGACCCGCACATCTCCCGGCTCTACGAGTACGTCGAGTCCCCGCACGGCGCCGCCATCGTGATGGAGCTGGTCAACGGGGTGTCCCTGCGACAGATGCTGCGCGCCCACGGCCCCACCGAGCCCGAGGCGGCCCTCTGCGTGCTCAAGGGCTCCCTCGCCGGGCTGGCCGCCGCCCACGCCCGGGGCGTCGTGCACCGCGACTACAAGCCCGAGAACGTGCTGGTCGACCTCGACGGGCAGAGCAAACTGGCCGACTTCGGCATCGCCGTACCGGTCGGCCGGGACGGCGGCGGCTCGGTCAGCGGCACCCCCCGCTACATGGCCCCCGAACAGTGGACCGGCGCGCCGGCCAGCCCGGCCTGCGACATCTACGCCGCCACCGCCACCTTCTACGAGTGCCTCACCGGCCGCCCCCCGTACGACGGGCGGGATCTGATCACCCTGCGGACCCAGCACGCGCAGGCGCCGATCCCCACCGAGGCGGCACCGCCACCCGTGCACGACCTGCTCCGCCACGGCATGGCCAAGCAGCCCGCCGACCGGCCGCAGCCGGCGGAGGTCTTCCTCGCCGAGCTGGAACGCACCGCCGCGGACGCCTACGGCGCGGACTGGGAGGAGCGGGGCCTGGCCGAGCTGGCCCGCCGGGCTGCGCTGCTTGCCGCGCTCTTCCCGTTCCCCGACGGCACCGCCGGCGCCACCAGCCTGGCCAGCACCACGTTCGGCGAGACGGGGCCGGCCTTCCGGCGCGGGACCGGCCGGGCCGTGCTGCTCGGGGCCGGCCTCGTCGCCGCTCTGCTGCTCGGCGGCGCCGGCCTCAGCTACGCCGCCCGGCACGCGCCGGCGCTGACCCTCGCCGACGGCTCGGCCGCGCCGCGCGCCTCCGCGCTCACCTCGCTCGGCCCCAGCCCGTTGGCCGCCGCGCCCGCCATCGACGCCGTGTCGCCCAGCCCGACCCCGACGGCCTCGGCGTCGGCCACCGCCACGGCGGTGCCGACCCGGTCGGCCACCGCGACGCCCACCCGGTCCCGCAGCGCGAGCCCGACGCCCCGCGCGTCGACCAGCCCGCCGCCGCCACCGGACGGCACGGCACCCCTCGTCGGGAAGCTCGACGCCAGCCCCACCCTCCTGGAACCCGGAAGCTGCCCCTACGGCAACCGGTCGAGCACGGTCACCGCGACCGCCAGCGACGACCGGACCAGCGCCGAGGACCTGCGGGTGAGCTTCCGCTACACCCTCGGCGGCGTCACCCGCGCCATCGGCATGACCCACGTCGGGCGGGGCGTCTACCGGGGCACCCTCGGTGACCTGCCGGCGCCGAAGTCCAGCACCCGCATCCCGATCCAGGTGGTCGCCGTCGACGTCGCCGGCAACGCCGCCGACCCGGCCGGGCCGGTGTACGTGTCGCTCTCCTCGTACTGCACCCCCGGCTAGGAGCCGGCCGGTGCGACAGTTCCCGACGAAAGGTGACCTCCGATGACCAGGCCGGGGGAGCGGGGCGCGACGCCGCCCGGCGACGACGAGCCCACCGTCCATCTGGCCGCGACCGGGCGTCCCGGCCCGGCCGACCGGACCGTCGACCTGGACGGCACCGTGAATCTGGACCGGACCGTGAACCTGGACCGGACCGTCAACCTGGACCAGACCGTCAACCTGGACCGGAGGGTGAGCCTGGACCGGACGGTGCAGCTCGGGGCCGCCGACGAGACGGTCCAGCTCGGATCGGCGGATCGGACGGTGCACCTGGGCGGCGGGGGCCACGGCAGCCCGCGCGACGCCGTAAACGAGACCGTCCACCTGGGAGCCACCGACCGGACCGTGCACCTCGGCGGCACGGACGCAACCGTGCACCTCGGCGCCGTGGACCAGACCGCGCGCCTCGGCGGCACGGACGCCACCGTGCACCTCGGCGCCGCCGACCGGACCGCACACCTCGGCGCGACCGGGCCGGCGGTGGACGCCGGCGCGCTCGACTCGACCGTGCGGCTCGGCGCGACCGAGGCGACTTACGCCAGCACCGCCCGCACCGGCGGGACGGCGACCAGCGCGGCGAGCGCGGCCACGCTGGCCACGGGTCGGGGCGTACCCTCGCCGGCCGGACCGACCGGGGCGGGCGGTGAGGTGCGGTTCGGGCCCGGCGTGCCCGCGACGCCGCCCGCCGCGCCGGCCTGGCCGACGGCGTCCCCGCCGCGCCGCCGACGGCCCCTCTGGCGGCGGGTGGTGGCGGTGCTCTCCGGCCTGCTCACCGTGGCGCTGGTCGCCGTCGTCGGCTTCTACCTGTGGCAGCGGCTCGACCCGTTGGAGATCGGGGAGGTGACCGTGGCGGTGCCGCAGCCGGCCGGGGATCGGTGCGACGTCACCGTCGACGTGGTCGCCACCGTGCGGACCAACGGCCGCAGCGGCGTGATCGAGTACCAGTGGCTGCGCTCCGGCTCCCCGCCCGGTGCCCTGCTCAGCGAGCGGGTCGGCTGGGGCCAGCGCATCGTCACGCTGTCGTTGAAGTGGGCGTTCAACGGGGTCGGCAGGACCACCGAGACGGCCACCGTCAACATCGTCTCCCCGTCGCCGCATCAGGCCCGCGCGGAGGTGGGCTACGCCTGCCGCGGTGCGTGAAAGTTTCCCCACGGGCCGGTTCGGGTAGGTCGGTGCCGACGACCTGATGTTCCGTGTGGAGGGCAGCTATGAAAGACAACTTCGGCGACGCGGTGGGTGACGCCCTCCGCGCGGTGATGCTTTTCCTGCCCAAGGCGGTCGCCTTCGTGGCGATCCTCGTGGTGGGCTGGCTGATCGCCAAGGCCGTACTGAAGATCGTGGACAAGGTCCTGGAGCGGGTGCACTTCGACAAGGCCGTCGAGCGGGGTGGCATCAAGACCGCGCTCGCCCGGTCCAAGTACGACGCCAGCGACATCGTCGCCAAGCTGGCCTACTACGGGATCCTGCTGGTCACCCTGCAACTGGCCTTCGGCATCTGGGGTCCGAACCCGATCTCCGACCTGATCGCCGGCGTCATCGCCTGGCTGCCGCGCGCCTTCGTCGCGATCGTCATCGTGGTGGTCGCCGCGGCCATCGCCAACGCCGTCAAGGACATCATCAGCAGCGCCCTGGGCGGCCTGTCCTACGGCCGGGTGCTGGCCAACATCGCCTCGGTGTTCATCCTCGGCCTGGGCATCATCGCCGCGCTCAACCAGATCGGCGTCGCCACCGCCATCACCACTCCGGTGCTGATCGCCGTCCTCGCCACCGTCGGCGGCATTCTGGTCGTCGGGGTCGGCGGCGGCCTGGTCCGGCCGATGCAGAGTCGCTGGGAGTCCTGGCTCAGCCGCGCCGAGGAGGAGTCGCGGCTCATCGCGACGCACGCCCGGGCGTACCAGGCCGGCAAGCGGGACGTGCAGGCCCACCTCGCCACGCCGGTCACCCCGTACGGTGAGTCGGAGCAGACCCAGCCGGTGCCCCGGGACGACGACGCCGACCGGACCCAGGTGGTGCCTCGCGACGCCGACGCGGACCGGACCCAGGCGGTGTCCCGCTACGACGAGACGGACCTGACCCAGCCGGCCGGCCCGTACAGCGGGTCGGAGGCGACCCGGCCGGCCACCCCGCCCCGGCAGGCGACGGCCGACAGCGAGGCCACCATGGTCATCCCGCCGGTCGACGGCGGCCCGACGCGCCGCTGACCGCACGACCACCGACCGGGGTGGGACCCGCACGGGTCCCACCCCGGTTCGTGTCTCCGCCCGCGAAACGGGATCGCCAGGCCCACCGAGGGCCGCTAGCATCGGCCCATGACCTGGCGATGTTGATCCGTAACTGAGGGCCGCAACCGCGGACCACCCCGGACGCCGCACGTCCCGCGTCCGTCCGGTCCCGTGGAAAGGCCCTCATGATCGTCACCACCGCAGCACCGCCCGGCGTCCGTCGCCTGGCGGCCACCCTCTACGGGTTCGCGTTCCTCCAGGATTTCGTCCTGCTCTTCCCGGTGTACGCGCTGCTGTTCAGCGACACCGGCCTGTCGATCGGCCAGATCTCCTCGCTCTTCGTCGTCTGGTCGGCGACCAGCATCCTGCTCGAGGTGCCCTCCGGCGCCTGGGCCGACGCGGTCTCCCGCCGGCTGCTGCTCTGCCTCGCGCCGCTGCTCGCCGGCGCCGGCTATGCCCTGTGGGTGCTGGCCCCGTCCTACCCGGCGTTCGCCCTCGGCTTCGTCCTCTGGGGAGCCGGCGGCGCGCTCGGCTCCGGCGCTCTGGAGGCGCTGGTCTTCACCGAACTCGACCGCCTCGGCGCGGCCGGCCGCTACGCCCGCACCATGGGCCGGGCGCGTACCGCGGCCGTGCTCGGCGTGCTGGCCTCGATCGGTTTGGCCGGCCCGGTGCTCGCCGTCGGTGGCTACCCGGCCGTCGGCGCGGCGAGCGTGCTGGCCACCCTGCTCGCCGCCGCCGTCGCCACCCGCTTCCCCGAACACCGTCCGGCCCGGTCGGCCGCGTCGGAGCCGGCGGAGGAGGGCGACGACCTGGGCTGGGCGGCGACCCTGCGCGCCGGCCTCGCCGAGGCCCGGGCCGACCCACGGGTACGCGGGGCGCTGCTGCTGGTCCCGGCGGTGGCCGCCGTGTGGGGCGCCCTCGACGAGTACACGCCGCTGCTGGCCCGGGACACCGGCGTCGCCGAGTCGACCGTGCCGCTGCTGCTCCTGCTCGTCTGGGCCGGGGTGACCGTGGGCGGCCTGCTCGCGGCGCCGGCCGAACGGCTGGGCACCCGGGGCTACGCCGCGCTGCTGACCGTGGCCGCCGTCGCGCTCGCCGCCGGGGCGGGACTGCGCCACCCGGCGGGGTTCGTGCTGGTCGGTGTCGCGTTCTGCGCCTTCCAACTGGCCACGGTGCTGGCCGACGCCCGGCTCCAGGCGCGCATCACCGGGCCGGGACGGGCCACCGTCACCTCGGTCGCCGGCATGGCCACCGACCTGACCATCATCGCCGTCTACGGCGGGTACGCCCTGGTCGCCGCAGTGGGCGGCAACCGGGCCGCCTTCGTGGTGGCCGCCGTGCCGTACCTGCTGGTGGCCGTCGTGCTGCTGGCCTCCCGCGGCGGTCGCCGTGGCGGTTTGGGGCGGGAGCCGGTGGCCGGCCGCAGCGGCAGGCCGACGTGAATCGTCCGGCCCGGCCGGGTGACCTGGCGGGCGCGCCCGCAGCCACGAGGGAAGCGGACGGGGTCCACCGCCCGGCGGTAGGCGGGACGGCGTCCACGGCCGGCGGGCGTCTTCGGCCGGGCGGAAAGGGCGGTGTCCGCGACCCGCCGGGTGCCTCGGGAAAGCGGGCGGGGTGCACGGCCCGGCGGGCGGCTCGTGTCGGTGCCGGCGGTTAGCGTGGCCGGATGACCGGTGTGAGCTACGACCGTTGGTGCGCCGAGATCGTGCAGCAGAGCGACCTGCTCCGGTCGCATCTCGACGGCGCCGACCTGACCGTCGCCGTCCCCTCCTGCCCGGGGTGGAACGTGGGCCAGTTGGTGCGGCACCTCGGTGGCGGGCAGCGGTGGGCCGCGGAGATCGTCCGCACCCGACCGTCCACGCCACCGTCGGACAGCCACTTCCGTGACCTGTCGCCGTACGCCGACGAGGACCCGGCGGTGGTCGGGCCGTGGCTGGTCGAGGCAGCCGCCGAGCTGGCCGGGGCGCTGCGCGACGCCGGCCCGGCGGCGCGGGTGTGGACCCCGCTCGGGGAGGGGAGCCCGGCGTTCTTCGCGCGCCGGTTCGCCCACGAGACGCTCGTGCACCGGGCCGACGCCGCGCTCGCCCTCGACGTCGACGTGGCGGTCCCGCCGGAGGTCGCCGTCGACGCCCTCGACGAGTGGATGGAGCTGGGCGCGCTGCCGCAGATGTTCGACTTTTACCCGCACCGCCGGGAGCTGCTCGGCCCGGGCCGGACGCTGCACCTGCACGCGACCGACACGCCGGCCGAGCTGGGCGCCGAGTGGGTGGTGCACCTCACCGGCGACCTGATCGCCTGGCGGCGGGCGCACGAGAAGGCCGCCGTGGCCGTACGCGGGCCGCTGACCAATCTGCTGCTGCTGGTCTACGGCCGGCTTCCCGTCGACACGGCGGGCGTCGAGGTGATCGGGGACGCGAAGCTGCTCGACTTCTGGCTGGAGCGGGTGGCCTTCGGCTGACCGGGCCGGCCCGGTGACGGGGACGACCGCCACCGGGCCGGCGGTCAGCCCAGCAGGTGCACGGAGGTCGTGCTGCTCAGCGCCCGGCCTCGCCGGACTCCAGCAACTCCTTGAGCGCGGCCAGCCGTTCCCGCCAGTACGCCTTGAGCTCGGCCGCCTGCTCGGCGTCGGTGAGCTTCTCGTGCACCACGGCCACCGTGGCCTTCGTGTCGCCCTTGGGCGCGAAGCCGACCACGATCCGGGTCGGGCCGCCCTCCCAGTCGGCGCGGAAGGTCTTCGGCCGGGTGGCCGTGCGTATCCGGATCGCCACGTCGGGCAGCCACCGCCGGCGCAGCCCGTCGTCGCTGAACGCCTCGAACAGCCGGTCCACCGGCACGGCGACCGTACGGCTGCCGCTCGCCTCCCAGCCGCCGCCGCGCCGCTGCCCGGGGGCGCGCAGGCCACGCGCCTGCTCGTACCCGACAGTGACGGTCTGCGCCCACCAGCCCGGCACCTCGTGGGCGGTCACCAGCCAGCGAGCCGTCTCGGTGTGCGTACGCTGCACCGCGCCCCACTCGTCCAGCAGGGCGAACCACTCGTCCCAGCCGCGGCCGGTGCGCTCACGGAGCAACGCCGCGGAGATCCGGTCGGCCTGTGCCGCCCCCGATCCGGGGGCCGGGGGAGTGGATTCGGCGGGCGCCGCGGCCGACGGTTCAGCCGCAACGGTGCCGGCCATCAAGTGCCGGCGGGCCGCCGTGTAGCTCTCGCCGGTCTTGTCCATCCGGGTGCGGACCCGGGACTTGAAGGATTTCTGGCGCGTCATCACATGCTCCCTGTCGACGGCGCGGTCGTGGGGACTCACGCTCCCGTCGACCCGCCGTTGCCCGGGCATGTGGCAGGGCGCCCCGAAGACTCGACGTCTCCTTTGCCTCCGCGACGCCGGTGGCGTGAGCACCGGTAAGGAGGTGAGGCGCGGGACGGCGCCGACGCCATGTTAACCCGCCGCGCCACGGCGGGCGAGCAGGTCGCGCCGGCTCAGTCGGGCAGGGCGTCGAGGTAGACCCAGTGCCCGTCCTCCCGGACGAAGCGGCTGCGCTCGTGCAGCGTCCCCGGCCGGCCGGCCTCGCGGTAGTGGGCGCGGAACTCGACCGTGCCGGTGCTGTCGAACAGGCCACCCCGGTCGGTGTCGACGATCTCCAGGCGGGTCCACTGCTCGCCCGGGTCCAGCCGCAGCCGGGCCGGCCGGGTGGCGGAGTGCCAGCTGCGCAGCAGGTACCCGGCGTCACCGACGGCGAAGGCGCTGAACCTGGAGCGCATCAGCGCCTCGGCCGTCCCGGCCGTGCCCTCGCCGCGGTGCACCGGGCCGCAGCAGTCGGCGTACGGCAGGCCGGAGCCACACGGGCAGGGCCGGTCCTGGTCGTCGGCCGCGCTCCGGCGGGCCCCACGTTTCGCCACGGCACCCATCCTGCCGCACCGGTCGGGTGCGCAGAGCGGCAGCCGGCGCACGCGGTCGGCCGGCCCGGCGACGGCTGCCGGTGCACCGTTTCGGGTACGACGAAAGGGCCGGCCCCGGGTGGGGCCGGCCCTTGTCGGTGGTGTTGGTGGGTCAGGAGGCGGCGGAGTAGCCGCGGGTGGCGATCCAGTCGGCGAGGTTGTCGACGCTGATTCGGTAGGAGGCCTGGTCGGGGTTGGCCGAGTCGGCGATGGTGACGGTCTTGCCGTTGTCGGTGTAGCCCACGACGCTGATGTAGTGCCCGCCTTCGAAGGAGTGGGTGGTGCCGTCGGTGTCGGTGGTGGTGCCGGCGATGTTGGCGACCACGGCGCGGCCGTCGTCGATGGTGCGGACGATGTCGGTGCGCAGCTTGTCGGTCTGCTTGCGGTCGGCCTTGTTGTCGCGGATCTCCACCGACCGGTAGACCTTCTTGCCGGTTTCCTTGTTCAGGACGGGGGTGATGTCGTTGATGCTGTTGGTGCCGTCCTCGGTGGTGCCCATTTCCTTGGCCATGGCGTCGACGTCGATGTTCTTGCCCTGCACGGAGAGGGCGTTGCGGGTGGCGGCGGGGCCGCAGTAGTAGAAGTTCGGCTGGGCCTGGTAGCGCACGTTGAGCTCCCGCTCGCCGTGCGACTTACGGTCGGCCTGCACGGAGGCGGTGGTGCCCTGGGTGGGGGCGGCGTGCGCGGCGAGGGCCGGGCCGGCGATCCCACCGGCGGTGGCGGCGAGGCCGGCAGCGGTCAGGGCGGTCTTGCGGATCAGATCGGTACGCATGAGGGTGCACCTTTCGATCGGGGGAAACGCAACCGTCGTCGGGGGAGACGGCGGCGCGTGAGAGGGAAGTCAAAGGAAGGGGATCTGCCCGGCGGCCGCACAAAGGGGCTCTGCTCGGGGTGTCCGGGGGGATGTAACCGTCCCGGCGGGCTGCGCATTCCACAGGCCCGGGGGCCATGGTGCCGGGGGATGTAACCAACCCGGGTGGTCCCGCATTCCACGGGCCTCGGCCCGGGGGCCTGCTCGGGGTGGTGCCGGGGGATGTAACCAACCGGGGTGGGCCGGCATTCCGCCGGGCCTGACTCTCCGGTTCACCGTCCGGGCCGGGGGCCACCGCGGTCTGCCATGTATAACGACCCCGGCCCGCCGACCATTCCACCACCGGGCCGGCCCCGCCCACCCGACACCGCAGGTCAGACCGGACATCCGGGCGACGACCACCCGACCCGATCCGGACATCCGGCGCTGAACCGGCGGACCGGGTGACCACCTCAGCCCGGGCACCCGCCGTCGGCGACCGGCACACCGCGCTCAGCCGACCGTGCTGCCGCAGCCGGTCGGCGGCCTTCGGCGTGCCGGTCGCCTATTGGCCCAGCCGATCACCCGGAAATCGGCCCTCACGCTGGGCCGGTCCACCGGCCAGGATCGGAGGACGACGACAATCCTGGAAGGACCGGAACGACGATGACGACGGCCGACATGTGGTTCGACCCGCGCTGCCCCTGGGCCTGGAACGCCTCCCGCTGGCTGCTGGAGGTGGAACGGGTCCGCGTGGTCGAGGTGCGCTTCCACGTGATGAGCCTCAGCGTGCTCAACGAGGGCCGCGAGGGGTTGGAGGAGTGGTACCGGGAGTGGTTGAAGCCGGGCATGGGCCCGGTGCGGGTGGCGGTGGCGGCGGAGATGAAGGCCGGCCCGGAGGTGCTGCGGGACCTCTACACCGCGCTGGGCAACCGGATCCACCACGATCGGGCGCCGATCGGGCCCGACCTCTACCGGGCGGCGCTGGCCGAGGTGGGGCTGCCTGTGGAGCTGGCCGAAGCGGCCGACTCCACCGCGTACGACGATGCGCTGCTGGCCAGCCACCACGCCGGCCTGGAACCGGTGGGCGAGGACCTCGGCACCCCGACCATCCACGTCACCGACGACGCCGGCCGGCGCACCGCGTTCTTCGGGCCGGTGGTCGCGCCGATCCCGCGCGGCGAGGATGCCGGCCGGCTCTGGGACGGGGTGGTGCTGGTCGCCGGGACCGACGGGTTCTTCGAGCTGAAGCGGGCCCGGACCCGGCCGCCGATCGACCGCTGACCGGTCAGCCGAACGCCGCGGCGAAGGTGCCCCGGTTCGTCGCATCCGGCACCGCGAACACCACCAGGTCGAACCGGCCCGCGTACGGGCGGCCGGGCCCGAGCAGGTCGGCGAAGGCGGCGGCGACCTGGCGTGGGTCGTTGCGGAACACCCCGCATCCCCAGGCCCCGAGCACCAGCCGCCGGTCGCCGTGCGCCAGCGCCACCCCGAGCACCCGCCCGGCGCGGCGTCGCAGCGCCCCGGGCAGGTCGACCGGCTCGCGCAGCGCGCCGGCGTTCGGCGCCGCCGCGGTCAGGAAGGCCACCCGGTACGGGGCGATCAGCCGCCCCGAGTCGTCCCGGAACACCGCAACGTCGGGGGAGTGGATGACCCGGTCGGAGTAGACCGGGTCCGGCCGGGCCCGGTGGTACGCGTAGAACTCCGGCGCCGTCCGCAGGCTGGCGGCCAGGGCGGAGGACCGGGCCAGGCTCTCCTCCTGGGCGTGCGCGCCGGTGGCGTACCCGCCGCCGGGTTTCTTCGCGGAGGCGAAGTTGAGGCAGGCGACCCGGCCGTCGGCGGTGCCGGCGAGCCGGCGGGTGGCGGCGAGGCTCGTCTCGTCGGTCACCTCCACCGTGGACGGTCCCGCCGGGCCGGGTTCGGGCAGCGGCTCGTCGGGCAGGTGCAGGGTGGCGGTCGGCACCGGCCCGTACCGGCCCTCGGCGACGAGCCGGTCGGTCTCGGCGGCCAGCGCCGCCCGTTCGGTACGGTCCACCGGCCCATCATGCCGGCGCGGGCCGCCCCCGGCCGCCCCGACCGTCCGCTCAGGTCAGCTCGACCGGCAGCGGCACCGGGCGCTTCGCCACCCGGTCGTCGCCCGAGGAACGGCCGCGCAGGTGCCGGGCCAGCCACGGCAGCAGGTGCCGCCGGGTCCAGGCCAGCTCGGCGCGGAGCACCTCGTGCCCGCGTCGCCGGGGTGCGACCGCCAGGGGTCGGGTCCACGAGTCGTCGTACCCGGGCAGGCCGGCGGTGTACGCGAGCGCCGCGGCGATCCGCTCGTGGCCGGCGCTGTTGGCGTGCAGCCGGTCCTCGCTCCACAGCCGGGGGTCGGAGGCGACCGGGTGCGCGGCGAAGTCCAGCAGGGTGGCCCCGGTGTCGGCGGTCACCCGCCGCAGCGCCGCGTTGAGCATGACCACCCGGCCGCGCAGCGGGCGGGCCAGCGGCATCACCGGCACCGGATCGGGCAGCGTGAAGGTCAGCACGGTGGCGCCCTGGCCGACCAGCGCCCGCTGCATCGTCGCCACGTCCGCGGCGATCCGCCGCGCGTCGAAGGAGGGACGCAGCACGTCGTTCATGCCGGCCACCACCGTGCACAGGTCCGGCGCCAGGTCGAGGGCCACCGGCAGCTGCTCGGCGAGGATGCGGGCGGTGGTCCGCCCCCGGATCGCCAGGTTGGCGTACTCCAGGCCGCCCTGCTCCCGGGCCACCGCCTCGGCGAACCGGTCCGCCCAGCCCCGGTAGCCGCCGGCGTCGTCCGGGTCGTCGAGCCCTTCGGTCGTGCTGTCGCCGATCGCGACGTACCGCTGCCACATCACGTTGGACAGCCTATGGGCGGCGGTGCCGCCGCCGTTCGCCGGGCGCGGCCGGTACGGGGCGGCGTGCCCGCGACCGCCCCGATACGGTGCGCAGGTGAGCCGCACCGACCGTTGCCGCGACCGCCGGCGACCCGCCCAGGGCGTGGTCCCGCTCCGCGCCGCCGACGACAGCGGGAGCGCCGGATGAGCAGCCCCACCCAGCGCCTCCTCGACCCCGACCAGGTGCGCCGGTACGTCGCGGCCTCCCTCGGCCCCGACCTCACGGTGACCGACTGCGCGCCGCTGACCGGGGGCGGCTTCGCCGCGGTCTGGTCGGCCACCCTCGACGACGGACGCCGCGTGGTGCTGAAGGTCGGCCCGCCGCCCGAGGTGCCGCTGCTGCGCTACGAGCGGGGGCTGATCGCCGCCGAGGCGCGCTACCTGCGGCTCGTCGCCGCGCGGGCCCCGGAGGTGCCCGTCCCGCCGCTGCTGCACCACGGCAGCGACCCCGTCCTCGGCGACTGGCTGCTGACCGGCCTGCTCGCCGGGCGTACCCTGCACCAGCTCACTGTCGACGGCGCGCCGGTCGACGCGGTCCGCGCCGGGCTCGGCGCGGCGCTCGCCGCGCTGCACCGGGTCGACGGCGACCGGTACGGCTACGACGGCGGCCGGGCCGCCGGGGCGACCTGGCGGGAGGCCTTCACCGCCATGGTGGACGACCTGCTCGCCGACGCCACCGACTGGACGGTGCCGCTGCCTGTGCCGGCGGGACGGATCCGGGAACTGGTCCACCGGCACGCCACCGCCCTCGACGTGGTCCGCCGCCCGGCGCTGCTGCACTTCGACGGCTGGGCCGGCAACGTGCTGGCCGTCGCCGGGCCGGACGGCGTGCCCCGGCTCAACGGTCTGGTCGACGGCGAGCGGCACCTCTACGGCGACCCACTGCTGGACCTGGTCTCACCGCTGCTCTTCCGCCGGGCCGAGGACGAGCCGGACGACGCGTTCCTGCGCGGCTACCAGGCGGCGGGCGGCCCGGTGCCCCTCGACGACCCGGGCGTGCGCCGCCGGTTCGGGCTCTACCGGCTGCACCTGTACCTGCTGATGACCGTCGAGATGCCCAGCCGGGGCATCACCGGCGACAGCGACCCGGGCCGCGTCGCGCGGCTCGCCGAGCTGCTGGACCGGGAGTTGGCCGCGCTCGCCGAGCCGTGAGCCGGGCCTGATCCGGCCCTGATCCGGCTCGTCCCGTCCGCGCCGGGTCGGGCGGGAGGTTGTCGTCGCGGCGGACCGGGTGACGGGCTCAGAGCCAGCCGGAGCGGCGGAAGAGCCGATGCAGGACCACCGCGGCGGTCGCCATCAGCAGCAGGGCGCCGGCGTAGCCGTACCGCCAGGTCAGCCCGGGCATGTGCGTGAAGTTCATGCCGTACACGCCGGCCACGGCGGTCTGGGTGGCGGCGATCGCGGCCCACGCGGCGATCTTCCGCATGTCGTTGTTCTGGTCGACGGCGAGCTGCGCGAGCCGGGACTGGAGCACCGAGTTGAGCAGCTCGTCGTACGCGGCGACCCGCTCCACCGCGCGGCTCAGCCGGCCCTCGACGTCGACGAACCAGCGGCGCAGCCCCTGCGGCGGCCCACCGGCCCGGTCCGAGACCAGCGCGCGCACCGGCTCCTGCAACGGCAGCACCGCCCGCTTGAACTCCACCACCTCCCGCTTGAGCTGGTAGATGTGCTGGATGTCGGCGCCCCGGTCGCGGGCGAACACGCTCTCCTCGACGCGTTCCAGATCCTTCTCCAGGTGGGCGGCGACCTCCAGGTACAGGTCGACCATCCGGGCGGCCACCGCGTACGCCACCGCCCACGGCCCCTCGGCCAGCATCGCCGGGCGGCTCTCGATGTCGTGTCGGACCGGGGTCAGGGCGCCGCTGGCGCCGTGCCGGACGGTGATGACGAACCGGTCGCCCAGGAAGACCATCACGTCCCCGGTGTCGATCACCTCGGAAGTGGCGGTCAGCTCGGCGTGCTCGACGTAGCTGGCGGTGCGCAGCACCAGCAGGGTCACCCGGTCGTGCCGCTGCACGGTGGGCCGGTGCCCGTCGGCGAGCGCCTGCTCCACGACGAGTTCGTCGAGGCCGAAGGTGCGCCCGACCGCCGCCATCACCGCCGCGCCCGGGTCGTGCAGCCCCAGCCAGACGAAGGCGTTCCGACCGCGCCGGGAGCGGGCGTACGCGTCGGCGTAGTGCGGGCGGCCGGGCTCCCGGCGGCCGTTGACGTACACCGCGCAGTCGACCACGGCGTCCGGATTGGACCGTCGCGGGGCCGGCGCGGCCGCCTCGGCCGCGCGGCCGAGCACCCGGTCGACCAACGACCCCAGTCGCGGAATGAGCCGTGCCGCCACCGTCCACCTCCGCCGCCCTCGATCCGGGGGCCCACCGTAGTACGGCGGTGCTCCCGCCCGTGGTGGTGGGTCAGGCCACGGCGGTGGCCCGCACGACGATGTTGTCGGAGTAGTCGCGGGAGCGCTCGTCGAAGCGTCCGCCGCAGGTCACCAGCCGCAGCCCCGCGCCCGGCCCGCCCGGCCCGTAGACCAGCGCGGTGGGAAAGCTCCGCTTCGGGTACGCCCCGACGCCGTCCACCGCGAACGTCACCGCCCGGCCGTCGGCGCGGGTGACCCGTACGGTGTCGCCGGGCCGCAGCCGCCCCAGGTTGAAGAAGACCGCCGGACCGTCGCGGGTGTCGACGTGGCCGACGATCACGGCGTTACCGGCTTCACCGGGGCTGACGCCCGGCCGGTACCAGCCGGCGACGGCGGGGCGGTCCAGCGGCGGCACCTCCAGGGTGCCGTTCGGGTCGCCGGCGACGGACACCAGGTCGGCGTGGACGCCGATGGCCGGGATGTCGATGCGGACCGGTTCCGAGCGGGGCAGCACCGGCCCGGGGGATCCGCTGCGGTCGGCGCCGCGCGCGCCCACCCCCGGCTGCGGCGGCCCCGCCGGCGACGCGGTGAGTCCCACCGTGATCAGGCTGAGTCCGGCGGCGCCGGCCACCGTCACCGCCGCCACCGACGCCCGGGTACGCGTGAACCACCTGCCGAAGGCCATCGCCTCACCTCCCGCGACACGGCGATGCGGTCGGGGTGCCCGTCCCGGTCGCGCCGGTGCGGGCACCCCGTCCTAGGGATGGTGTGAGGTACGGGTCAGGCGACGGGCGCGGCCGCTCGGCGTCGGCGGCGGACCATGATGGTCGCCCCGATCGCGGCGGCTCCGGCGAGCGCGCCGCCCGCGGCAAGCAGGCCGGTGGTGCCGTCACTGCCGCCGCCACCGGCCGGCGCCGCGCCGATCGGGGTGACGGTGAAGGTGGCGCTGCCGCCGGAGCTGCCGTCACCGCACGTCGTGGTCACCGTGTAGGTGCCAAGGGTGAAGCCGGCGGTGAAGAGTTCCGCGCTCAGGCCGCCGCCGGCGGCGGCGGTGGTGGAGCGGACGTTCTGGTCCCGGTTCGGGCCGGTGACACGGAAGATAGCGTCGCCCGCCTTCGGGTTGCAGCTGGTCGTGGTGAGTACGACCGTCCCGCCGACCGGTGTGGTGGCCGGTGACACGATGGTCTGCGCGAGCGCGGCGGCCGGGAGCAGAAGCGTGCCGAGTCCCACGCCGAGCGCCGTCGATACGAGAACTGACTGTGCCTTCATACGCGTCTTCCCTCACTTTTCGTCCGCTGTCTGCGTGGGACGTCGTTCGGGTGGCCAACTCCGTAACAAGCACCGGTGTGGCCAACACTAGGAGGGTTGGGCGTCGCGCCCGACGTAAATGAGAAATCTTCGTTGCCGTCCGGAGTTTTCCCTCGCGCCGGGGAGCTGCGGAAATGCCCGCACAGGACCGCCCACAACGCCCTTCCGGTAGTACCTGCTCGTGCCGGTCGTCCCGTTGCGGCGGGAAGCGGCCTTCCGCGCGGGCCCGTCCCTTTGTGGGAAGGGCTGTCCGGGTCGCCCGGTTTCTCGGTGGGCGGCGGTCGCGGCGCTGGAAGCGGTCCTTCGGGTTCACGACGGAGCCAAGGGTGCCTTACCGGACGGTCGAGCCCTGTTGCCGGCATCCGGCCCATGGCGCTCCACTGTGGTCGACGGCGCGTGACGTTCGGTGCGGCCGGATTCGGCGGCGGACGGTGTGCCGCGGCGGGCCCGACGGCGCTGGGCGGCGGCCAGTGGCTCGCCCGTCTCCCGCAGCGACTTGAGGCTGGGCCAGCAGCTCGAGCCAGCCACCGCTGCTGATCGCCCGGTACATCTCGCTGTCGGGGGAGAAGTCGTCGTGGGTGACGGTGAGCCGCACCCGTCGTCGTGCGGGGCCACGTCGCCCAGTAGCGGCGAGTGAAGGCCGGCTCGGTCAGCGCCTGCCAGAGGCGCTGGGGCGTGGTGCGGATGTACGTGGTGGGGACGATGCTCCCGCTGTCCATCGGTCGACGCTCCAGTGTGGAATGCGCGACGGCACGGGCTCGGCCGAGTTCGCAGCGGCGGATCCACCGGTCCCGACCGGGCCCCCGGCATCCAGCTAGCCTCCTAGGACGCCTTACGGGTTGTGAGGCAACTCGGAACGGGGAGCCGAGACGGTCCGACCGAAGACCTGCCGATTGCTGGTCAGCTGGCCGAGCTGTGCACGCCTGGGTCCTGGACGTCGTTGACGGCGCTCCGGACGGCGTACCGGAGGAGGAAGGCCATCTCGACGGCCACGACGATGGCGCCGATCCACCAGGGGGCCGCGTCGTCCAGGACGAGCAGCGAGGCGATGGTGAGCAGCACCGCCAGCGGTGCCAGTCCGACGAACATGACCCGGGACCGGACGGTGTCCAGGACTCGGCAGAACCACGCGAGGGCGGCGACCACGGCGAGCACGCTCAGTGCCGTGCCGATGCCGACCCGGTTGCGCGGGACGACGCCGGCCGCCGCGGCCAGGACGTACAGGAACGGCTACGCGCAGATGTTGGCCAGCGTGTTGACGCCGGCCTCCAGCAGGAACCGGGCCATCCCGTCGAGCTGGGCGGGTCGTGACGGGGTCCTGAACAGCCATGGCAGCACGGCAGGGCAGCGGGACGCGGCGACTGGCCAACGCCACAGCCGGCTACCCGGCAGTGCGCCCGGACCGGCGTGGCCGGTCGAGCCGGGCGTTGCGGGAACTACCGAGGTGCGCGTCGCCAGAACTGGCGTGGGGCGTACCCCTCGCGGCGCAGCCAGTGTTCGGTGTAGACGATCCGTTCCGCCTCGACGACGACCAGCGGTCCGCTCGGTGGCTCGTCCAGCGACCGTCCCCGCTCCGCGTGGTCGGACTGCCAGCGCACCGCCGGCCACCAGTGCGCGAAGTCGGCGTCGCCCTCGCGCAACACCCGGGCCCGGCCGAACAGTTGCGCGCCGCGGCTGCTGGCCTGCCCGACGAGCGGGGCGAACACCCCGACCGACACCCGTGGGTCGGCAGCGATGTTGCGCATCTTCGGCGAGGTGGCCGCGGCGGTGAACATGACCGCGAAGTCGAGGTGGAAGTAGCGGACCGGGGTGGCCAGCGGGCCGTCCGGGCCGGCGGTGGCGAGCACGCACATGTTCTGCGACGACAGCAGGTTGAGGATCCGCTCGCCGAGGCGTTCGGGGTCCAGGCGGGCCGTGGGGGCGGGGCCGGCGAGCCAGGGGTTCGTGGACGGGCATGGTGGATCGTCCCATGCCCGTCACGGGACCTCAGATCCGGTTGCGGACCGACCCCGATGCGGGGCGAGTCACCGCTTGCGCGCCTGGAGGGTGTACGTCTGCGCCAGCCGCCACGGCCGCTCGGCCAGCCGCCACTCGCCGTCGGCGTCCTTGGTCTGCCGGCCGGGCAGCGCGTCCCAGGGCGCGCTGTCGTGTTCCTGGAGCATGGTGAGGTCGAGGCCGGCGTCGAGCAGGGCGGTGACCACCTCGCCGAGGCCGTGGTTCCACTCGTGGGTGGTGTTGTGCCGGAACGTGGCGTCGGTGCTGACGTAGGTGCCCGGCTCCTGCCAGACCAGCGGTTCCGGCCGCTCGAAGTACGGGTGCTCGACCACCAGCAGGCCGTCCGGGTGGGTCTCGTCCAGCGCCCACAACATCGGGTGGCCCTCGCGCAGGAAGAGCCGGCCGCCGGGGCGGAGCAGCGCGGCGACCGCGCCCGCCCAGCGGCGGATGTCGGGCAGCCAGCACAGCGCGCCGACACCGGTGTAGACCAAGTCGAAGCCGCCCACGCCGAGCACCTCGGGGGCGTCGTAGACGTCGGCCTCGACGAAGTCGACGGCGGCACCGGTCCGCTCGGCCAGGGCGCGGGCCTGGGCCAGCGAGGCGCCCGAGAAGTCCAGCCCGGTCATCCGCGCGCCGAGCCGGTGCAGCGAGACGGTGTCGGTGCCGATGTGGCACTGCAGGTGCGCGCCGCGCAGACCGGTCACGTCGCCGAGGCGGGGCAGGTCGAAGCGGACCACCTCGCTCAGGTACGCCGGGTCGGCGGCGAAGCGCTCCACCGCGTAGTCGGGCGACGCGGCGTGGGCGGGGGCGCGCTCGTCCCAGTTGGCCCGGTTGAGGGTGCGGTAGTCGGTCACCGGCGAACCGTCGCACACCCCACCGCCGCCGCTCAACGGGGATTCGTCCCCGCGTGCTGGTAGGTTGCCTCGCCGTGACGGGGGAGCGGTGGGACGGGCGGTTCGCGAAGCTGTGGGCGGCGAGCACCATGTCGGCGCTGGGCAGTGGCATGGCGACGGTGGCGGCGCCGCTGTACGTGGCGGCGCGTACCGACGACCCGTTGGTGGTGGCGGCGGCGTCCGGGGTGGCGTGGCTGCCCTGGCTGCTGTTCGCGTTGCCGGGCGGGGTGTTGGCGGACCGGGTCGACCGGCGGCGGCTGATGGTCGTCATCGACTGGGTCCGGGTGGCCGCCCTGGCGGTGCTGACCGGTGCGATGCTGACCGGCCGGGCCGGGGTGGTGCTGCTGTACGTGGTCCTCTTCGTGATCAACACGGGCGAGATCGTGTTCCGTTCGGCCAGCCAGGCGATGCTGCCGGCGGTGGTGCCCCGGGCCCGGTTGGAGCGGGCCAACGGCTGGCTGGGCGGCGGCACCACCCTGATGAACGGGATGCTGGCCGGTCCGCTCGGCGGGTTCCTCTTCCTCGTCGCCGAGAGCATCCCGTTCCTGGTCAACGCCGGCACGTACGCGCTCAGCGCGGTGCTCGTCGCGCTGGTCGCCGGGACGTACCGGGGTGCGGAGGAGGCGGGGCGCCGGCCAGCGCGGTCGCTGCGGGCGGAGATCGGGGAGGGGTTCCGCTGGCTGCTGGGGCAGCGGCTGCTGCGCACCATGGCGGTGCTGATCGGGCTGCTCAACCTGACCCTCACCGCGGCGCTGGCGGTGCTGGTGCTGCTCGCCACCGACCGGCTGGGTCTGGACTCGGTCGGCTACGGGCTGCTGTTCACCTGCATGGCGGTGGGTGGGCTGCTCGGCGCGGTGGTCGGCGACCGGCTGGTCGCGGCGATCGGCGCCACCTGGACCATCCGGGTCGGGCTGCTGGTCGAGGCGGGCCTGCACCTGGCCCTGGCGGCGTCGACGAGCGCCTGGCTGATCGGCGGGGCGCTGTTCGCCTTCGGGGTGCACGGCGCGCTGTGGAACATGGTCGCGAACTCGCTGCGCCAGCGGCTGACCCCGGCGGCGTTGCAGGGGCGGGTCGGCGGCACGACGCTGTTCATCGCCGCCGGCGGCAACTGCGCGGGCGCCCTACTCGGCGGCGTGATCGCCACGACGTTCGGACTGACGGCGCCGTACTGGGTGGGGTTCGTGGTGGCGGTGGCGGTGTCCGCGGCCACCTGGCGGGTGTTCGACCGGGCCACGGTCTCCGCCGCGTACGCCGACCCGGACGACCGGCAGCCGGTCGTCCGGGTCGGTTGAGCGGTCAGCGGGCCGGTACGGCCAGCACCTCGCCCCGCTCCGCGGAGCGGTGCGCCAGCTCGATCAGCTCCACCGTGGCGACGGCGTCGCGCGGGTCGACCGGCATCGGGGTGCCGTCCCGCAGCGCCGCCGCCACCTGCGCGTAGAAGTCCTGGTAGCGGCCCGCTTCGGTGGGCACCGGGCGCAGGTCGCCGTCGACACCGAGCCGGCCGTACCGCTCGGCGGGGACCTCGCCCCAGCCCGGCGCGTCCGGGCGGCCCCCGGCGCGCAGCGCCTCCTCCTGCACGTCCAGGCCGTAGCTGGTCCAGCCGGCGCGGTCGCCGAGGACGCGCATTCGCGGCCCGAGCTGCGCGGTCACGGCGCTCATCCAGAGGTGGGAGTGGACGCCGCCGGCGTGGGTGAGCGCCACGAAGGCGTCGTCGTCGACCTGCGCCTCGGGCCGCCGCCGGTCCACCTCGGCGTACACCCTGCGCACCGGCCCGAACAGCTGCACCGCCTGGTCAACGAGGTGGGCGCCGAGGTCGTAGAGGGCGCCGCCGGCCTCGCCGGGGGCCGCGCTCTCCCGCCAGCCCTCCTTGATCGCCGGCCGCCACCGCTCGAACCGGGACTCGAAGCGGAGGACCCGGCCCAGCTCGCCCTCGGCGATCAGCCGGCGAGCGGTCAGGAAGTCGCCGTCCCAGCGGCGGTTCTGGAACACCGTCAGCGGCACGCCACGCCGGTCGGCCTCGGCGATGAGGGCGCGGCCCTCCGCCGCGGTGGCGGCCAGCGGCTTGTCCACCACGACGGCCAGCCCGGCCGTGACGGCGGCCTGGGCCATCGGCACGTGCGTGCGGTTCGGCGTCGCCACCACGACCAGGTCGAGGCTGTCCGCCGACTCCCACAGCCGGTCGGCGTCGTCGAGGACGCGGGCGTCCGGGTGGTCCTTGCGGGCCTGCTCCTGCCGCTGCGGGTTGCCGGTGACGACGGCGTCCAGCCGGAGCCCGGGGGTCGCGGCGATCAGCGGGGCGTGGAAGACCTGGCCCGCCAGCCCGTATCCGAGCAGTCCGACCCGCAGTGGTGCCGGCGTGTTGGCCATGGTGTCCCCCCGGTTTCCCGTCCGTGCCCTGGTCGTTCCAGGTTGTGCCGGTACGAACCTACGCGCCGGCCCGGACCGGTGTGCCGCCCGGTCAGCGGGGAGTCGGCTCGGTCACCCAGCCGGCGACGAGGACCAGGCCGGTGGGGCGGTGCACGGCCAGGAAACCGAACGGGCGGTCGACGTCGAGGCTGACCCGCCGCGCCCGCAAGCGGTGCCGGGGTGGCGCGGAGCCGGGTGCCATGGCGATGGCGGTGACCGCGGCGGCGCGGAAGCCGGTGGCGCTGAACTCGGCCGTGACGGTCTGCCGGGCCTGGGAGACGTAGAGCAGCGGGGCGATGCCGGGGAAGTTGTCCGCGTCGCGGCGGGTGGCGGCGGCGAGCCCGTACAGCTCGGCGCGGTCGAGCAGGTCGTGGTCGGCGTCGACGCGGAACGCGACGGTGTGCACGGCCAGCTGCGGCCGGTCGTCGAACGCCTCGACGGTCTCCTCGGTGACGCCCGGCCCGGCGGTATCGGGAAGCGTCGGGCCGCCGGTGAGGGCGCGGATCGCGGCCGGCAGCACGGCGCCGGCCGGGCGCCCGGGTTCGCCGAGGGCCAGCACCACGTCGACGTCCGCCTCACCGGCGACGGTCAGCAGGCTCACCGGTCCGGCCGGGGTGTCGGCCACCCGCAACGCCCGGGGGTCGCCGCCGTACCGGTGCAGACCGATCAGCCGCCGCCCCTGCCAGGGACCCTGCCGCGGCTCGCACCAGCCCTCCTGGAAGGGCGCCGCCCAGCCGGTCAGCACCGACAGGGCGCTGGCCAGCACCAGCGCCGTGTCCGGGGTGACCGTGATCGGCATCTGCTGGATCTGCCCGTCGGTGTTAGTGGACGCCCAGCGGTCCAGCACGGGCTGGTCCACGGCCCGGTCGCCGGTCAGCTCACCCCGCATCGACGCGGGGACCGTGCGCAGCCAGGTCGGGTTCAGTCGCAGCTCGCGTCGGGCCCAGAAGCCCAGCGCCAGCCGGGTGGTGGGGGAGGCGGCCAGGTCGTAGGGGGTGGCGTCGGGGGCGACGGCGGACAGCTCGTCGCGGGCCGGACCGGCCGCGTGCCGGGCGAGGAGGGCCAGCAGCGGGTACGCCCCGGCGCCGGACAGGACGGTCTGCCGGTCGTCGATCAGGGCGGCCCAGCGGGCGGTGAGGGCGTTGGCGGGGGTGCTGCTCATGCCGTGGCACCGTACCGGCCGGGCGGCGTGCCGTGGGGGCTCGGCCCGGCGGGGGCCGGAGGGTGTGACAGCGTGTTCGGGTGGACAACGTCGACCTGGCCGTCGTCGGCGGTGGCGGCGCCGGTTCCCTGCTCCTCGCCGCGCTGGATCGGCACGACCTGCGTGGGCTGCGGATCGCCGTGGTGGACCCGGTGCGCAAGCGCGGCCAGGACCGCACCTGGGCGTTCTGGGGTACGCCCGGCACCGACCTGGAGCCGATGCTCAGCGCGAGCTGGCGGCAGGTGGAGGTGACCACGCCGGCCGGGCGGCGCCGGCTCGACCTCGCCCCGTTGCGGTACGCGATGCTGCGCTCCGCCCCGGTCTACGAGCGGGCCGCCGAGGCGGAACGGCGCCTCGGCGCCACCCGGGTCGACGCGGCGGTCGGCGCCCTCGACGACGACGGCGGGTCGGTGACCGTCCGGGACGCCGACGGCGCGGCGCTGCTGCGGGCCCGGTGGGTGCTGGACTCCCGCCCCCGGCCACCCCGGCGGGCGGGGCGCACGAGCTGGTTGCAGCACTTCCGGGGCTGGTGGCTGGAGTCGGCCGGGCCGGTGTTCGACCCGGGCCGGGCGGTGCTGATGGACTTCCGCACCCCGCAACCGGTGCGGGGCGTCTCCTTCGGCTACGTGCTGCCGGTCAGCGACCGGTACGCCCTGGTCGAGTACACCGAGTTCTCCCCGCGGCGGCTGACCGACGCCGGGTACGACGCCGCACTGCGCGGCTACGCCGACCTGCTCGGCCTCGACCTGACCGCGCTGAGGGTGCGGGAGGTGGAGGACGGGGTGATCCCGATGACCGACGCCCCGTTCGAGGGCCGGCCGTCGCCGAGGGTGGTGCGGCTGGGCACCGCCGGCGGGGCCACCCGGCCGTCGACCGGGTTCACCTTCTCCGCCATGCACCGGCAGGCCGACGACGTGGCCCGGGCGCTGGCCGCCGGCCGGGCCCCCGTGCCCCGGCCGGCGTACCCGCGTCGGCACCTGTGGATGGACGCCGTCGCGCTGCGGGCGCTGGACCGCGGGACGGTCGGCGGCCCGGAGTTCTTCGACCGGCTCTTCGACCGCAACCCGGCGCAGCGGGTGCTGCGTTTCCTCGACGGCGCCACCACCCCGGCGGAGGACCTGGCGGTGATGCGGTCCAGTCCGCTGCTGCCGATGACCTCGGCGGTGGTCGGTGACGCCGTCGGCCGGCTGAGTGCCCGGCTGCGGCCCCAGCCGGGACCCGTCGGTACGGCCCCGGACCGGGCGGCTCAGACCGGCTCGTAGGTCGCGATCACCTCCCCGGTGATGGTGGTGACGCCCCCACCAAGCGCGCTTCCGCCGCGGGTCTTCTGCCGGTACGGTCACCCGGGCGCGAGCGGCCGGGACGGTCGGGAACGGGGGCGGGCGTGCGGCGCGGACACGTGATCGGGCTGGTCGCCGCGACGGTGGCCGTTGCGCTGCTCTGCTGCGGCGGGCTCTTGGCCGGCAGCGTGTTCCTGCTGCTGCGCCCGGAGAACGCCCACGCCGTCGCCTACGCCGACCAGCTGACCGTCGGCCAGGGCTACCGGCAGCTCGCCGACTCCGACTGGAGCGACGGGACCTGCGGCTGCAACCTGCTCCGGTCGTTCGTCGGCCCTGCCGACGTCGACCCGGTGGCCGTCTTCACCGGTGGGGGACTGGTCCTCGCGCCCGACACGCGTGTGGTCGACCGGTTCTGGGAATACCTCGCTGCGGGCGAGGGCCGCAGCCCGGAGTCCGGCATGTGCCGGGTCATCGTCAAGCGGCTGCGGCACGAGGAGCCCCTGGGCCACCACGAGGCGGGGCTCTCCCGGGCCGAGGTCGATGGCTGGCACGCGGAGTCGCTCGATGTGCTCCAACTCTTCGTCGACTGCGAACAGGACCACGGCGGGATGTGGTAACGCAGAGGCGCCGGGACCGGCCGCCCGGGTCGCCGGCCGCCCGCACCGGTAGGTTCTGGGCCATGGTGGACGCGGCGACTGGCAGGGTCGTGGAGATCTGGACCGACGGGGCCTGCAGCGGCAACCCCGGCCCGGGCGGCTGGGGAGCGGTGCTGCGCTACGGCAGCCATGAGCGGGAGATCTGCGGTGGCGAGGCCACCCCCACCACCAACAACCGGATGGAGCTGACCGCCGCCATCGAGGCGCTGGAGAGCCTGACCCGGCCGGTCACCGTCCATGTGCACACCGACAGCACGTACGTGCGCAACGGCATCACCAGTTGGCTGGCCTCCTGGAAGCGCAACGGGTGGCTGACGGCGGCGAAGCAGCCGGTCAAGAACGCCGACCTGTGGCAGCGGCTGGAGGCGGCCTGCGCCCGGCACGAGGTGACCTGGCTGTGGGTCAAGGGGCACAACGGCCACCCGGAGAACGAGCGGGCGGACGGGCTGGCCAACAAGGGGATGACCGAGGCGCGGACAGCGGCGCCGCTCAGCGCTCCAGCAGGCGCTCGCGCAGGGCGCTGACCAGGGCGTCGTCGACGCCGAGCGCGTCGCGGGCGTAGCCGCGTACCTGCGCGGCGGTCAGATCGGCCAGGAAGAGCTCGATGATCCGCGCGGGCGTCTCGCGCCGTCCCGCTACGTCGTCGGGCCCGGCCGGACGCCGCCGGCCGGGCCCGACCCGGGTCGGGGCGCCGTCACCGCTCGGTGGGGGGATTGACCGCCTCCTCCTGCGAGGGGTCGGCCGTGCCGGATACCGCATCCACGTCGTAGCCGGCGCGGCTGGTGTCCCGAGCCGAGAGGTGCTCCTCGGCGGGCAGGTCCGCGAAGTCGTCGCCGGTGTCGTCCGTGCTGCGCAGCGAGTCGCCCGGCGGACGCAGGGACGCCTCGTACGCGGGAGTGCCGTCCGGTTCGTCGGAGGCGGCCCGGTCGGAACGCTGTTCATCCGTCATACCGACCTACCTGCCCGTCTGGCCGGCCGGCAAACACGCCGGTCAGCGGCGGGGATCGCGCTTGCGCCGGCCGGTCGGGCGGGCCGCGGCGCGGGCCCCGCCCGGGCGGGGACGGCCGACCGGGGTGATGCCCAGCCCCGACCAGTGCGCCGGGTGGCGCAGCGCGGGCGGCAGCACGGTGCGCCGGTCACCGCGGGCCGCGTCGAGCTGCGACTGGTGCAGGAACAACGCGCCGGACAGGTCCGCGCCGCGCAGGTCGGCGCCGCGCAGGTCCGCGCCCGTGAGGTCGGCCAGCCGCAGCCGCACACCCCGCAGGTCCACGCCGATCAGGCAGGCGCCGCGCAGGTTCGCCCCCACCAGGTCCGCTCCGCGCAGGTCGACGCCGAGCAGCGTCGCGCCCCGCCGGTCGACGCCGTCGTGGCCGGCCCGGGCCAGCTCGCTGGCCCGCACCAGCAGCGGGTTCATCCGCCCCCGGTACGCGTCCACGTCCACGTCGCGCAGCGCGTCGGCGCCGCCGGCGGTGAGCTCTCGGGTCTCGTCCACGGCAGCCCGCAGCTCGTCGCGCAGCGCCCCCGCCGGGCTCAGCGCCAACGCCTCGGTGAGATACCAGAGCAGCTCGTGCAGCGGGCGCACCACGGCGAACGTGGCGAACATGGCCGACGCCGTCGCCCGGTCGTCCCGCCAGTCCCGCCCGCCGAAGGTGACCTGGGTGACGTGCTGGCCGGCGCCGAAGCAGTCGAACACGGTGCAGCCGGGGAAGCCCCGCTCGCGCAGCTGGGGGTGGATGCCGCAGCGCGAGTCGGCGCCCAGGTTCGGGCAGGGCTGGCCGGCGGGCTTGTCCAGCGCGAAGTCCGCCGAGGCGGCGAAGGCCGGGGCCACGCAGCACAACCCGACGCAGCGGGCGCAGTCGGCCCGCAGCTCGGTGCCGCCTCGGGGTGTTTCGGACACGCTGACCGGTCTCCCACTGGTTGGTTGGTCTGCCGCCCGCGTCGCCGGGCCGGCGTACCCATTGTCCGCCAGCGGGGTGCCCGGGCCGCCCGGGGGAGGGTCTGCGGATTCGACGTCAGCCGGGCTGCCCGCTTTCGTATGGTGGGCCTATCCAGGACGGCCGGGGGTCGGAGCATGGACGAGGGCGAGCGGGAGCAGGCACTGCTCACCGCGTTGACCACCGAGCACTTCGTGCTCCAGACCTCCCGCGGCGCCACCGTCACCGAGTCGGTGGGGCGGGCGACGGTGTTCCTGTCGCTGCTGTCGGCGTCGCTGATCGGTCTCGGCTTCGTCTCCAGCAGCGAGCGGCTCGTCACGCCGTACCTCGGGGCGGTGCTGCCGACGCTGGTGGTGACCGGGCTGCTGACGTTCGCCCGGCTGGTGCAGAACATGGTGGAGAACTCGCTGGACCTGCAACGGATCCAGCGGATCCGGGCCTACTACCACCACAACGTCTCCACCGGCCACGACTTCTTCGCCGACGCGGTGTCGGACGAGGACATCGCCCGCGCCGCCTGGCGGGAGGTTGGCGCCCGGCCCGGGTGGTTCCAGCTGATGCTCACCACGGCGGCCATGGTCGGGGCGGTCAACGCCCTGCTGGTCGGGCTCGGCGTGACGCTGCTCGTCGGGCTGCTCGGCGCCGGGTCGGCGGTGGCCGTCGGCGTCGGGGTGGTGGTCGCGCTGGCCGCCTTCGCCGCTCAGGTCGCCTTCATCAGCCGCCGGTCCATCTCGCGCGTGCCGTGACCGGGAGGCGCGACGCCCGTTCCCCAGGGACGGGCGCCGCGCCGATCCGGTCAGAAGGCGAACAAGGCGCCGGTGCCGCGCAGCAGCAGGCACCGGTTCTCGTACGACTTCGACCAGGTCACCGGCCGGTCCTGCCAGAACCCCCAGGCGTGGACCGTGACCGGCGCGTACTCGAAGGTGCAGGGCCCCGGGTCCGCCGACAGGGCGGACAGGTCGCCGTCGACGCGGGCCAGGGTGCGGCAGGCGGCGACCGCGTCGGGGTGGGTGCCGCCGGTCGGTCCGCAGACCAGCACGGCCGAGCGGTCCTCGGCGGTGCCCGGCCGGTCGATGTCGAGCAGCAGCACCGACGGGGTCTCCGGGCCGGATCGGGGTGCGGCCTGGGCGGCCTGGGGGAGCAGGGCCGCCTGCGCGGTCAGTACGGCGACGGCGAGGGCGGCCGCCGTGGCGGCGGCGCGTCGGGCGAAGGGCATCGTGACGTCCTTCCGGTTGCGGGACCCCGGGTCTCGGGGCCGGTGGACGGCCCGTCCGTCGTGTGGCCGGGCCGTCGAGAACCCTAGGTGGACGGTGTGAACGCGAAGCGTCACGATTTGTTACACCACGCGCCCTCCGGAGGGCGTCAGGTGTGACAACCTGCGCCGGTGTGCGCCGGGAGGGCGCCCGTCCGCCGCGACATGGTCTCCGGCCCGACCCATGAGTTGCCGCGGTGTTGCCGACCACCCCGCCCGCGCCGGGCGCATGTCGTCGCCCGCCCCGGTCGCAGGGGTGATTTCAGACCGAGCGCCAGTCGTCCGAGTGCAGGTGCGAGCCGGCCTGCGGGCCCATCAGCAGCATGCCGCCGTCCACCGGCCAGGACGCCCCGGTCACGTACGCCGCGGCGGGCGAGGCGAGCAGCGCCACCACCGCGGCGACCTCCCGCGCGTCGCCGGGCCGGCCCACCGGTACGCCCGGACGGTCCTCGGTGAACGGGTCGACGTCCTCCTGGCCGGTCATTGGGGTGGAGATCTCGCCGGGCGCCACCGCGTTGACGGTGATCCCGTCGGCGGCCAGCTCCTGCGCCATGACGCGGGTGAGCAGGCCCAGCCCGCCCTTCGCCGCGCAGTACGCGGCCGACCCGACCCGGGGCGCGTGCTCGTGCACGCTGGTGATGTTGACGATCCGGCCGCCCCGCCCGGCGGCGCGCATCCGTCGGGCCGCCCGCTGCGAGCAGAGGAACGGGCCGTCCAGGTCCACCGCGAGCACCTCGCGCCACTGCTCCCAGCCGGTGTCGACGAACGGGACGGACGCCCCGGTGCCGGCGTTGTTCACCAGCACGCCGATACCGTCGAGCAGGTCGGCCAGCTCGTCGACGACGGCGGCGGCCTCCGGCAGCCTGGTCAGGTCCAGCTCGGCTACCTCGCAGCGGCGGCCCAGGGCGCCGACCTCTCCGGCGGTGCGCTGCGCGCCCGCGCGGTCGCGGTGCCAGGTGATGCCGATGTCGAAGCCGGCCTCGGCGAGGGCGACGGCGCAGGCCTTGCCGATGCCGGAGTCCGCGCCGGTGACGATGGCGACCTTCGGGTAGTTCTCGTATCGCTGCGGCATGCTCGCGCACTACCCCGCCGGGGTCGGCCCAATCCCGGCAGGTGTGCCGCGCCGCGCGCCGGGTAGGCGGCGGGTCATGGACCTGGTCGAGGAGTCGCCGTACCGGTTCCGCATCGACCGGCATGACCCGATGCGGGTGCCGGGCGTGGTCTTCGCGTCCCGGGCTCTGCTCCCGGACGCCGGGGCGGACAAGTCGCTGGAGCAGGTGGCGAACGTGGCCACCCTGCCCGGCATCGTCGGCGCCTCCTACGCCATGCCGGACGTGCACTGGGGCTACGGCTTCCCGATCGGCGGGGTCGCCGCCACCGCCGTCGAGGACGGGGGAGTGGTCTCGCCCGGCGGGGTCGGCTTCGACATCTCCTGCGGGGTGCGGCTGCTCACCGCCGACCTGGACCGGGCCGCGCTGCGCCCGCGGCTGGACGCCGTCATGGACGGCCTGAGCGAATCCACCCCGCGCGGCATGGGCAAGGGCGCCGTGTGGCACCTGACCGACCGGGCCGCGCTCGACGCCGTGCTCTGCGGCGGCTCCCGGTACGCCGTCGAGCGCGGCTTCGGCGTCCAGCGGGACCTGGACCGCTGCGAGGACTACGGCGCGGTGGGCGACGCGAACCCGGCCCAGGTGAGCGAGCGGGCCGTGGAGCGCGGTGCCCGCCAGGTGGGCAGCCTCGGCTCCGGCAACCACTTCCTCGAGGTGCAGGCGGTGGAGGAGGTCTACGACGAGGCCGTGGCGGGAACCTTCGGGCTGCGAGCCGGCCAGGTCTGCGTCATGATCCACTGCGGCTCGCGCGGGCTGGGCCACCAGATCTGCACGGACTACGTCCGGGAGATGGAGAAGGTGATGCCCGGGCACGGCATTCACGTGCCCGACCGGCAGCTGGCCTGCGCGCCGGTCTCGTCCCACGAGGGTCGGGCCTACCTCGGGGCGATGGCCGCCGCGGCCAACTACGCCCGGGCCAACCGGCAACTGCTCGCCCACGCCGCCCGGCAGGTCTTCGCCCGGGTCACCGGCTGCGACCTCGACCTGGTGTACGACATCTCGCACAACCTCGCCAAGATCGAGACGCACGAGGTGGACGGGGCGTCCCGCCCGCTCTGCGTGCACCGCAAGGGCGCCACCCGGGCTCTCCCGCCGGGACACCCCGAGCTGCCCGACGACCTGCGCCCGGCCGGGCAGCCGGTCCTCATCCCCGGCTCGATGGGCACCGGCTCGTACGTGCTCACCGGCGTGGCCGGCTCGCCGGCTTGGGCGTCCACCTGCCACGGCGCTGGCCGGGTGCAGAGCCGCAAGCAGGCCACCAAGTCGGTCCGCGGGCACGACCCGCGCCGGGAGCTGGAGGCGCAGGACATCGCGGTGCGGGGCGCCAGCCGGCGCGGGCTGGCCGAGGAGATGCCGGCCGCATACAAGGACGTCACCGCCGTGGTGGCGGCGGCCGAGGGGGCCGGCCTGTGCCGGAAGGTGGCCCGGCTGGTGCCGCTCGGCGTGGTGAAGGGCTGAGCCGGTCAGACGTCCACGGTCACCGCGCAGCGCCAGCCGGAGTCGGTGCCGGCGAACCGCAGCTCGTGCAGCGAGACCGCCTTCGGCACCGCGCCGACCAGCTCCACCGCGTCGGTGCCGACGGTGTGCCAGCACACCCGCAGGCCGTCGGCGCTCGGCTGCGCCTCGGTGGCCAGCGGCACCGTGCCCTCGGTCTCCAACCGGAAGATCACCTCGTCGAGGATCCCCACCAGCAGGTCCTCGTCCCGGCCAGCCGGCAGCTCGACCGTCGTCTCGCCGTCCGGGTGGGCGCCGGTGGTGTCGACGAAGGTCTGCACCAGCGCGGCGACCGCCTCGGCCAGGCAGCCCTCCCGGTCCGGCGCCCACGCCTCGATCCGCACGTCGGCGGTGTGCGGGACGGCGCGGTGCCCTCGGTCCATGCCCCGATCATGCCCCCGCCACGGCTCCCCGGCGGCCGGAACTGTCGCACCGGGACGCTACGTTGCTCCCATGATCGCCGATGACGCGGACGCCCTGGCCGTCACGTTCCACCGCATGATGCGGGCCGTTCTCGCCGCCGAACGACCCGGTGCCGACACCCTCGGCCGCACCGTCGAGCTGGCCCGCGACTGGGGCACCGGGCCGGCCGCCGACGCCCGACTGGCCGACGCGCTGCGCCGCCTGCACGGCGAGCCCGACCAAGCTCCGGCGACGCCGGAGTCCGCCCGGGGCGCGGCGATCGGGAAGTTCGCCGCCAACGCCCGGCGGCTGCGCGAGGGGGAGATCACGCCGGCCGAGTTCCACGAGATCATGGACGACGACGACGGCGGCCCGACCCGAGGCTGACCCCCGAGGGGCCGCCGGCCTGCGGAGTGAGTCCGCGCCACCGCCGGCCCCACCGCCGTCACGGGTTGACGAAGTCGCGCACCTGGCCGTAGATGGTGGCGTTGCTCTGCAGGCTGGTGTGTGCCACGCAGCCCGCCAGCGTGTTGCTCGCCCCGGAGAGCACCGTGCTGTCCACGGGGTTGATCACGCCGTCGCAGTTCGACCGCCAGGTGCCGTACGTCGGGACGCCGGGGGTCTCGTCGACCGAGTTGAGGTTGGCCAGGAAGGTCGAGCCGACCCGCATCTCCGTGCAGGCGGTGCTGAAGCAGGCGTTGGCGGAGCTGGTGCCGTGGTTCGGGCCGCCGAGGGACACCCACCGGTCGACCTTGGCGCCACCGCCGAGGTTCTTCAGGTAGTAGCGGGAGGAGAGCCCGCCCATCGAGTGCGTGACGATGTCCACCTTCGTCGCGCCGGTGCTGGCGAGCAGCTTGTCGACCTCCTGGCCGACCTGCTGCGCGGTGGTGGCGTTGGACTGGCTGGTGTTGTAGGAGAAGGCGCGCAGCCGGCTCGACGGCCAGCCGTCGGCCTGGAACCGGCTGATCATCGTGTTCCAGGTGCTGGCACTGCTGTTCCAGCCGTGCACGAACAGGATCGGGTTGCTCGACGCGGTGTACGCGGCGGCCTGTGCGGGGGCGGGTGCGACGGCGACGGCGGCGACCGCCACGGCCACCGCGAACAGCCACCTGCTGATGTACGTCCTCATGGTCGTCTGTCTTTCTCGGGTGCCCGCGCGGGGAGGGGGGTGTGCGCGGACCGACGCCCAACTGGTGGTCGGACGTCGATCGACGGGGGTCTCGGTTACTCCGATGTGACGGATGTTACTGACGGGTTGCCTTTTGATGTCAATACATCAATCTGTGCCGCTGGGGGCACGGACAGCGACGTCGAGCAGGGCTGCGGTAGCGTCCGTCCGATGCGGATCACGAAGTACACCCACGCCTGCGTGCGCCTGGAACGCGACGGTCGCGTGCTCGTTGTCGACCCCGGCACCTGGAGCGAGCCGGCCGCTCTCGTGGGCGCGGACGCCGTCCTGGTCACCCACGAACACGCCGACCACATCGACGTGCTGCGGCTGGCCGGCCTCGGCGTACCGGTCTTCGCGCCCGAGGGCGCCGAGTTGCCCGCCCTGCCCACGCTGCCGGTCCAGCGGGTACGGGCCGGGCAGCGGTTCACCGCCGCCGGCTTCGCGGTCACCGCGGTGGGTGGCCGGCACGCCACCATCCACGACGGCCAGCCCGACTGCGCCAACCTCGGGTACGTCGTGGACGACGAGGTCTACCACCCGGGTGACTCCCTGCACCTGCCCGGGCAGCCGATGCGGACGCTGCTGGTGCCGGCTCAGGCGTCCTGGCTGAAACTGACCGAGGCGATCGGGTTCGCCCGTGCGGTCGGCGCGGCGCGTACCCACCCGATTCACGACGCGCAGCTCAACGAGCGGGGCCTGGCCAGCGTGAACGGCTGGTTCGCCGAGACGCTCGGCGACGGCTACCGCTACCTCGCGCCCGGCGAGACGGCCTGACCCGACCGCGGCCGGCCGTGCGGTCTTCGCGCCGTCCCGGCCGGCCCCCGGCGTCGGTGCGCCTCCACCGCGCTGCGGGGTCCCCATCCGGCCTGCCCGAGTTGCGGTGTGTCGCGGTGTCGCTGTCCCGGCTCTGCGCGGGTTGCGGCGTGTCGCGGTGTCGCGAGGGCCGGATACCGCGACACGCCGCAATCGGCGGGACAGCGCTCGGCTCTGCCGTCGGATGACGCGCCGTCCCGGTCCGGGCCGAGGCCCGCTCCCCGCAGTGCTCCGCTGACCGATGTCGCCCGTGGGGCGGCGGCGGTCCCTGCCAAACGACGGGCGACCTCAGCCGGGTACGTCGACGGCCGGCGCGGCGGTCGTCAGCATTGCGCCCCGCGTGCCGACCTGCCAGCCGGCGGCCAGCTCCGCGGTCAGGGTGTCCAGCAGCGCCGGCACGTCCCGACCGGCCGAATCGTGCAGCGCCTCGGCCACGATGAGCACGGCTGGCCGGGCGGCTGCGCGCCGCCATCGCCGACGGCCGCCTCCCACTGGGCGGGCGACCGCCGGCCAGCCGGGTGCTCGCCGACGAGCTCGGCGTGTCCCGGGGCGTGGTCACCGAGGCGTACCAGCGGCTGGCCGAGGAGGGGCAGGTCGCCGGGCGAGGGCGGGCCGGCACGGTGGTGGTCGCCACCCCGGCCACCCCGCCTGCGGCACCGACCAGGGCGGCAGTGCCACCACCCGAAGCGCTGTTCGGGGCCGCCGTCGGCACCGAGATCTTCGAGGCGCTGCGGGCCGCTCCCGCCCGCATCGACCTGACGCCCGGCGGCTACGCTGCGAACACCGCGAGCGAGATCGACGAGGGCGTCGCAACGATCGGCGCGGTGCTCTGCGGCCGTCAGGGTTCCGCGTGACCTCAGGGACGTCGTCGCTGTCCCGGCGCCGAGGTGACGGCGTCCGGGGAGCGGGGCCTCGATGACGGGGCGGGCGTGGTCCGGTAGAGGGCGGCGAGCCCGGCCGCCGTTTGCGCCAGCAGCTCCCGCAGCTCGGCCGGGGCGATCACCTCCACCTGGGCGCCGAGCCGCAGCAGGTCGCCGTGGGCGTGGGTCAGCGACTCGATCGGGACCACGGTGGTCACCCAACCGTCGGCGTCGGGGGCGCCCGCGCCCGCCTCGGCCGCCGCGACCACCACCGCACTGCCGATCTCGCGGAGCCGCTCTCGCCCGGCGGGGGAGAGCCGGATCAACGCCTCGTCCCGGTGCAGGCGGGCCCGGAAGTCCATGACGTGGGCCTGCCACCAGGTCGGCAGGTCGAAGTCGGCCGGCCGCTCGAAGGTCTCCGGCAGGGCGGTCAGGTCGAGGATCTGGTTGACCCGGTAGCTGGCCGGGCCGTTTCCCCCGTCGGCGACCACGTACCAGCGGCCGCCCTTCAGGACCAACCCGTACGGCGCCAGCACGGTCGTCCGCTCGCCACGCCAGCTGCGGTAGCGCACCCGCAACCGGTGCTGCCGCCACACCGCATCAGCCGTGGACGCCAGGTACGGCGAGGCGTCGCCGTCGGAGTACCAGCTCGGCGTGTCCAGGTGGAACCGCTGGCGGAGCGCCTCGGCCCGGTCCCGCAGCGCCGCCGGCAGCGCGGCGTCCAACTTCAGTTGCAGCGCGGCGACCACGGCGCCGTAGCCGAGTTCGGCGGCCGGGCCGGGCAGGCCGGCGAGGAACAGCCGCTCGGCCTCCTCGGTGGTCAGCCCGGTCAGCCGGGTGCGGTAGCCGTCGAGCAGCTGGTAACCGCCGGCGTGCCCGGCCTCGCCGTAGAGCGGAATGCCGGCGGCGTGCAGCGACTCGACGTCCCGGTAGATGGTGCGGGTGGAGACCGCCAACCGTTCGGCGAGTGCCGCAGCGGTCATCCGGCCGTGCGTCTGGAGCAGGAGCAGGACCGAGAGCAGGCGACTGGCGCGCATTCCGCTGACAGTAGCTGTCAGTGGACCGGGTCTACCGTCCCGGCATGGCTTTCCGAGACAAGGAGCTGCGGGCGCCCGGACCGGTCACGGTTGCCGGGCGGCAGCTCAAGCGCTATCACATCGACCAGCCGGAGCCGCGCCTCACGCCGGAGGTGGAGCGCGCCGCGTACGCCCTTCTGCCCCGCCTGCTGCCGCCGCCCGACGGCAGCACCCCACCGGCCGGGTGGGTGGTGCTGCACCGAGGCGCCGACACCGGCGCCTACCTGCTGGCGTACACCTGGTTCTGGGACAACGTGGTGGAGTGTCGGATCGCGGTGGCCGGGCAGCCGGCGCTGAGCTGCCCGGACGACGACCCGGCGCACTTCGTGCCGCTGGATCGGCCCGGGGTGGGCTGCGTCTGGGAACTCGGCGTGCTGGAGCACGAGCGGGCCGCCTGGGTCCGCCACGTCCTGACCCCGGACGCCCCGGACCTGGCCGGCTACCTCGCCGACAATCGGGTGGACGGACCGGTGGGCCGGTGAGCGGCGACTTCGACTTCCTGGTTGGCCGGTGGGACGTCGCCAACCGTCGGCTGACCCGGCGGCACGTCGGCAGCGACGACTGGGACGAGTTCCCGGCCACCATGCTCGCCCACCGGTTCTTCGACGGGTCGGGCAGCTTCGACGAGATGACCTGCCCGACCAGGGGCTTCTCCGGCGCCACCGTGCGGATCTTCGACCCCGTCTCGGCGCAGTGGTCGATCTACTGGATGCACAGCCGGCGCGGCCTGCTGGAACTGCCTCCGGTCGTCGGCGGGTTCACCCACGGGGTGGGCACCTTCTACGCCGACGACAACGACGAGGGCCGCCCGATCCGGTGCCGGTTCGTCTGGTCCGGCATCACCGCCATCTCCTGTCGGTGGGAGCAGGCGTTCTCCACCGACGACGGCGCGAACTGGGAGACCAACTGGGTCATGGAGTTCAGCCGGGCCGGTTGAGCGGTCGAGGGCGTGGCAGCGCGGCCGCCACGCCCTCAGCTCGGATCGGTGGTGCGGTAGATGCCGGTCAGCCAGACGTCGAGCAGGACGTCCACCACGTCCCGCTCGGCCACGGCCGGCCCGTCGCCGGCGAAGGTCGCGTACCAGACCCGCTCGTTCATCGAGTTCAGCGCGATCGCCAGGTCCCGCGCGGGCAGGCCCGGTGGCGCGGCGCCGCGGCGGCGTTCCGCCTCGATGGCGGCCTCCACCGCCTGCACCCAGCGCTCCAGCACCCGGGCCCAGAGCCGGCGCACCTCGGCGTTGGTGCCGCGCACCTCGGCGCAGGCCAGCACCACGGCCCGGTGGCCGCCGAAGGTGGCGTGGAACCGGCTGATCAGTTCCCGCCACCGGGCCCGGGGGTTCTCGGCGAGGTGGACCAGCACGTCACCGGCGGCGGCGTCGGCCTCCTCGGTGACCCGGTCCAGCAGGGTCAGCAGCACCGCGTCCTTGGAGGGGAAGTAGAAGTAGAAGGTCGGCCGGGAGATGCCCGCGCCCCGGGCCAGGTCGTCGATGGAGATCTCGCCGAACGCGCGCTGCTCCAGCAGCCGCTCGGCGGTGGCCAGGATGGCCTGCTCGCGGTCGTCGCCCGCGGACCGTCCGGCCCGCCGTCCGCGCCCGGCTGCGGCGCCGGTGGAGGTACGGACGGTCGTCATGAACGCCGATGTTACACGCGCTCGACAGGGTGTCGATTACTCTCGACAGAGTGTTGACGGGCGTCGACGGTGGTGGATAGTGTCCGTCCACCGCCTCAGCCAGGGAGTTGCCATGGCCTCCGACCACGTCGACGTGCTCATCGTCGGAGCCGGCCTGTCCGGCGTCGGCGCGGCCTGCCATCTGCGGCGCAACTGTCCGGACAAGACGTACGCGGTGCTCGAGGCCCGCGACGCGATCGGCGGCACCTGGGACCTGTTCCGCTACCCGGGCATCCGCTCCGATTCGGACATGTTCACCCTCGGCTACTCCTTCAAGCCGTGGACCGACCCGAAGGCCATCGCCGACGGCGACGCCATCCGCCGCTATGTGCGCGAGACCGCCCGCGAGTACGGCGTCGAGGAGCACATCCGTTTCGACCACCGGGTCCTGCGCGCCGAGTGGGACAGCGCGAGCGCCCGGTGGACCGTCCACGCGCACCGCGACGACACCGGCGAGGACGTCGTCCTCACCTGCGCGTTCCTCTTCGCCTGCTCCGGCTACTACCGCTACGACGCCGGCTACACGCCAGAGTTCCCCGGGGCCGAGCGGTTCACCGGGGAGCTGGTGCACCCGCAGCACTGGCCCGAGGATCTCGACCACACCGGCAAGCGGGTGGTGGTGATCGGCAGCGGCGCCACGGCGGTGACCCTGGTCCCCGCGATGGCCGAACGCGCCGACCATGTCACCATGCTCCAGCGCTCACCCACGTACGTCATCTCGCTGCCGTCGCGCGACGTGGTCGCCGACGCGCTGCGGCGCTGGCTGCCGGCGAAGGCCGCGTATCCGGTGGTGCGCTGGAAGAACGTGCTGCTCGGCACGGTCAACTTCCAGCTCAGCCGGCGCGCTCCCAAGCTGGTCAAATCGTTGCTGCTGCGGGCCGCCAAGGGTCGCCTGCCGGCCGGTTACGACGTCGACCGGCACTTCTCGCCCCGCTACGACCCCTGGGACCAGCGGCTCTGCGTGGTTCCCGACGGTGACCTGTTCGACGCGGTGCGGGCCGGCCGGGCGTCCGTGGTCACCGACACCGTCGACACCTTCACCGAGCGCGGCGTCCGGCTCGGCTCCGGCGAGGAGCTGCCCGCCGACATCGTCGTCACCGCCACCGGGCTCAACCTGCTCGCCCTCGGCGGGATGACCCTCGCCGTGGACGGCGTCGACGTCGACCTCGCGAAGACCGTCGCGTACAAGGGGATGATGCTCTCCGGCGTGCCGAACTTCGCGATGACGATCGGCTACACCAATGCCTCCTGGACCCTGAAGGCCGACCTGGTCGCCACCTACGTCTGCCGGCTGCTGCGCCACCTCGACGCCACCGGCCAGCAGGTCGTCACCCCGGTCGCGCCGGGCTCCGGCGCGCTGGTCCCGCTGATCGACCTGAAGTCCGGGTACGTGCTGCGCAGCGTCGACGCGCTGCCGAAGCAGGGTGCCCGAGCCCCCTGGCGGCTGCATCAGAACTACGCCCGCGACGTGCTGCTGATGAAGCGCGGGCGGCTCGTCGACGAGGGCATCCGGTTCTCCCGCGCCACGCCGGCCGCCGCCGGCGCCCGTACCGCCGACGCCCCGGTCGTCTGACCCGGGCTCCACCACCCGCACCGCAGAAGGAGAACGCCGTGCGAAGGTTCGTCTTCCCCGCCGGAACCGCCGTGGTCACCGGCGCCGCCAGCGGGATCGGTGAGGCGCTCGCCCACGGGCTGGCCCGGCGCGGCACCGACCTGGTGCTGCTCGACCGGGACGCCGACCGGCTCGACACCGTGGCGGCGGCGATCCGCGCCGCGCACCCCGAGCGGCAGGTCGACACGCACCTGGTCGACCTGGCCGACCCGGCCGCCACCGACCGGGTCGCCGAGGAGATCCGGGCCCGACACGCTCGGATCCGGCTGCTGGTCAACAACGCCGGGGTCGCCCTCGGCGGACGGTTCGACCAGGTCACCCTCGACGAGTTCAACTGGGTGGTCGACATCAACTTCCGGGCGGTGGTGCGGCTGACCCACGCCCTGCTGCCGGCGCTCAAGGCCGAGCCCGGCGCGCACCTGGTCAACGTCTCCAGCCTCTTCGGACTGATCGCCCCCGCCGGCCAGGCCGCCTACTCGGCCAGCAAGTTCGCCGTGCGCGGCTTCACCGAGGCGCTGCGCCACGAGCTGGCCGACGACGGCATCGGGGTGACCTCGGTGCACCCCGGCGGCATCGCCACCCGGATCGCCCGCAACGCCCGGATCGGCAGCGGCGTGGCGCCCGAGGAGTACGAGGCCGGGCTGCGGCAGTTCGAGAAACTGCTCTCCATCCCGCCGGCGAAGGCCGCCGAGGTGATCCTGCGCGGCGTCGAGCGACGGCGCGGCCGGGTGCTGATCGGCTGGTCCGCGAAGCTGCCCGACCTGCTGGCCCGGGTCGCCCCCGCGTCGTACCACCGGGTGCTGGCGGCCGGGCTCAACCGGGGCGCCGCCGATCCGGCGCGCCAGGCCGGCCGAACGCCCACGGCGACCACGCCGGAGCTGTCCACGGGGGAGCGGGCATGACCGCCACGACCGACCCGCGCCCCCGGCACGTCACGGTGAACGGGCGCCGGGTGCGCCACCGGATCGACGGCGACGGGCCGCCGGTGGTGCTGCTGCACGGCATCGGGCGCACCATGCGCGACTTCACCGAGCAGCACGAACTGCTCGCCCGCGGCTTCCGGGTGCACAGCGTCGACCTGCCCGGGTACGGCGGGTCGCTGCCGATGGCCGAGCCGTGCACCCTGCCGGCGCTGGGCCGCTTCGTCGGGCACTACCTCGACGCGGTCGGCGTCGACGAGCCGGCGCATCTGGTCGGCAACTCGCTCGGCGGGGCCGTCGCGATGCGCTTCGCCGTGACCGAGCCGGCCCGGGTGGCCAGCCTCGTGCTGATCAACAGCGCCGGGTTCGGCCAGGAGGTCACCGCCGCCCTGCGGGTGCTCGCCCTGCGCCCGTTCGGCCGGCTGCTGCTGCGCCCCAACCGGTCCTTCGCCCGCCGCGCCGAGCGCGCCCTGTTCCACGACGCGTCGTTCGCCACCGAGGAGCGGATCGCGTACGCCCTGGAGGTGGCCCGGCAGCCGTACGCCGCCCGGGTGATGCTGGAGACGTGCCGTGACCTCGGCACCTACCGGGGCGTCCGCCCGCAGTGGCGCGAGGAGCTGCTGACCGAGGTTGCCCGGCTCGACGTGCCGACCCTGATCGTCTGGGGCGACCGGGACCTCATCCTCCCCGCCGGGCACCTCGACGCCGCGCGGGCCCGGCTGCCCCGGGCCCGGACCCACCTGTTCGCCGACTGCGGGCACATGCCGCAGATCGAGCGGGCCGAGGAGTTCCACCGACTGCTGGTCGACTTCTGGGCCGCGGCCGAGGCCGGCGACCTCGCCGACGAGGCCGCCCCGCAGCGGCAGGCGGTGACCGAGGCCGGCTGACCGCGACCGGCGCCGGCCCGAGCGGGGGCTACCCGACCTCCGTGCCGGCCGGCGCCGGCACCGCGCGCGCCACCGGGGCGCCCTGGGCGGGCACCCGCGGCGGGGCGGCGCCTTCCAGCACCGCCAGGTCCGCCTCGACGGCGGCCGGCAACCGCCGGCGCTCCCGCAGCACCCAGCCGAGCTGTCGCGCCGCGTCGAGCAGGCCGGCCCGGCGCTCCGGGTCCCGCCAGGTTTCGCGGACCACCCCGGCGACCACCCGCGACGGCCGGCGCAGCGCCGCGGTCAGCACCCGGTTGCGCGCCTCCTGCCGGTGCCGGGCCCGCCGGTCCCGACCGGCCGGCAGCGGCAGGTGGTGCACGACCAGCTCGTCCACGTACGCCAGGTGCCAGCCGGCGGTGGCCAGGTCCATTGCCAGCAGCGCCTCCTCGCCGTACGTCCCCAGCCGGGCGGCGAACCCGCCGACCTGGATGAACGCGGCGCGGCGCAGCACCACCGCGCAGGCCAGGAAGCCCAGCACCGCCGGGCCCGGCGCGCCCGCCGGGGTGCCCAGCGGCGCCCGCGCCATCCCGGCGGAGACCCGGTCGAGCCGACACTGCGTGCCCACCCGCACCTGGGCGGTCACCAGCCCGGCACGCGGGTGCGCCCGCAGGATCTCCGCCGCCCGGTCCAGCGCCCCCAGCGCCCAGTAGGAGTCGTCGTCGGCGAAGGCCACGAACGGGGTACGGGCCAGCGCCACCCCGGCGTTGCGGGCGGCGCCGGCGCCCAGGTTGGTGCCGAGCGGCACCACCCGTACCTCGGGGAAGGCCGCCGCGACCGCCTCCGGGGTGCCGTCGTCGGAGTTGTCGTCCACCACGATCACCGGCCCGGAGTGCCGGCGCAGCACGTCGAACAGCTGCTCGCGCCGGTTCCGGGTGGCCACCACCACTGTCACGTCCGCCGTCATGGCGGCCCTGGTACCCCGATCCGGGTGACTCACGCAATCGTGGGTGCAATTCCCACCATGGTCGGGGTACGACGCCGCCGGTACGGGGAAGCTGGCGTCATGCCCGGCGACCAGGTGACCCTGTTTCTCAGCGGCGACGTGATGACCGGTCGTGGCGTGGATCAGATCCTGCCCCGACCGGGACTGCCCGAGCTGCGGGAGCCGATGATGGGCGACGCCCGCGGGTACGTGGAGCTGGCCGAGCGGGCATCCGGTCCCATCCCGCGCCCGGTCCCGCCGGACTGGCCGTGGGGGGAGGCGTTGCGGCTGCTCGACGACCTGCGACCGGACGTGCGGATCATCAACCTGGAGACCTCGGTGACCGGCCGGGGCGAGTTCGCCGCCAGCAAGGAGATCCACTACCGGATGCACCCGGACAACCTGGCCTGCCTCAGCGCCGCCCGGCTGGACGTCTGCGCACTGGCCAACAACCACGTGCTCGACTTCGGCCCGGACGGGCTCACCGACACCGTCGACGGGCTGCGCCGGGTCGGCATCACGCCGGCGGGCGCGGGCCGGGACGCGGCGGAGGCCTGGCGGCCGGCCCGGATCGACCTGGGGGGCGACCGCCGGCTGCTGCTCTGGTCGGTGGGCGCCCCGTCCGCCGGGGTTCCGCCACAGTGGGCGGCGGCCGAAGGGCGACCGGGGGTGGCGTACCTGCCGGAGACGAGCGAGGCGTCCGCCGACGCGCTCGCCGAGCGGGTGACCGGCGAGGCCGGGCCGGGCGACCTGGTGGTGGTCTCCGTGCACTGGGGATCGAACTGGGGTTACCAGGTGCCGGCGGAGCAGGTGAGCTTCGCCCGCCGGCTGGTGGCGGCCGGGGTGCACCTGGTGCACGGCCACTCCTCGCACCACCCGCGGCCGATCGAGGCGTACCGGGGCGGGCTGATCCTGTACGGCTGCGGTGACCTGATCGACGACTACGAGGGGATCGGCGGGCAGGAGTCGTTCCGCCCGGAACTGCGGACGCTGTACCTGCCCACGTTCGACGCGGACGGCCTGGCCGGGCTGCGCCTGGTGCCGGTGCGGGTCCGCCGGATGCGGCTGGAATCGGTAGCGCCCGACGAGGCCCGCTGGCTCGCCGAGCTGGCCGATCGCCTCGGCGCGCCGTACCAGACCCGGTTCCGCCTCGGCGACGACGGCCTGATCGCGCTCGACCCGGCCGGCGGCACCGCCTGATCCGGCCGGCCCGGCCGCCGGCGGGTGTGGCGCGCCCCACCCGCGGCCCTCCCGCCACACCGACCCACCGAGCTGGGACGCATCATAGATACATGACGCATCCCAGCTCGCCGGCGCGCACCGCCGCGCCGTCGGCCGCGGAACGGGCCTACCGTCACCTCAAGCGGGCCATCCTGGAGCAGGTCCATCCGGGCGGGTCGCTGATCAGCGAGGGCGAGATCGCCGAGGCGGCCGGGGTCTCCCGCACCCCGGTCCGCGAGGCGCTGCTCCGGCTCGAAGCCGAGGGCCTGGTGGCGCTCTACCCCAAGCGCGGCGCGCTGGTCCGGCCGGTCTCCGCCCGCGAGATCACCGACGTCGTCGAGGCCCGGCGGCTGGTCGAGCTGCACGCCGCCGAGCGGGTCTGGCCGCAGCGGCACGCCCTGCGCCCGGTGCTCGCCGACTGGCTCGACCGGATGCGCGCGGCCCACGCCGCCGGTGACCTGCGCGCGCTGATGGAGGCCGACCGGGCCTTCCACGCCAGTGTGGTGGAGGCGGCCGGCAACGAGATCCTCGCCGAGCTGTACCACCGGCTGCGCGACCGCCAGCTGCGGATGGGGGAGGCCAGCTTCCGGCTCTCGCCCGGCTGGGCCCGGGTGGCGCTCACCGAGCACGCCGGCCAGCTCGCCGCCCTCGACGGCGACGACCCGCACGCCTGGCTCGACGCCGTCGGCGCGCACATCGACAGCGCCGCCACCGTCTTCCGGTCCCTGCGGTGAGCGTCGCCCCGGCCATCCCGCGCCGGTCCGCCGCGCTGGTCTGGGCGGTCGCGCTCTGCGCGTACGTGGCGGCCGTGTTCCACCGCAGCTCGCTCGGGGTGACCGGGGTCGACGCCGCGCACCGGTTCGACATCAACGCCGCCGCCCTGGCCACCTTCTCGGTGGCGCAGCTGGCCGTGTACGCGGCCATGCAGGTGCCGGTCGGGGTGCTGCTCGACCGGTACGGCTCCCGCCGGCTGCTGCTCCTCGGCGGGGCGCTGATGGTCGCCGGGCAGCTCTGCTTCGCCGTCGCCACCGACGTACGCCTGGCCGTGGCCGCCCGGGTGCTGGTCGGCCTCGGTGACGCGATGACCTTCATCAGCGTGCTGCGGATCGTCGCGTTCTGGTTCCCCGGCCGGCGCAACCCGCTGATGGTGCAGCTCACCGGCACCCTCGGCCAGCTCGGGGCGATCCTCGGCGCGGTGCCGCTGGTGGCGCTGCTGCACCACGCCGGCTGGACCCCGGCCTTCCTCACCGCCGCCGCGCTCGGCGCGACGGTGCTGCTGATGGTGGCCGCCGGCGTCCGGGACACCCCGCACCGGGAACACGCCGGCGCCCGCGCCCCCGACCTCGCCACCGTACGCCGGCAGCTCGCCGCCGCCTGGGCGCAGCCGGGCACCCGGCTGGGCCTGTGGACCCACTTCGTCACCCAGTTCTCCGGGGCGGTCTTCGCGCTGCTCTGGGGCTACCCGTTCCTGGTGCAGGGGCAGGGCCTGTCACCCACCGCCGCGGCCGGCCTGCTCACCCTGATGACCGTGGCGACGCTGCTCAGCGGCCCGGTCGTCGCGCACCTGTGCGCGCGGCACCCGTTCCGCCGCTCGGTCGTGGTCTTCGCCATCACCGCCGCCACCGCCGCGGTCTGGGCCGTGGTGCTGGCCTGGCCGGGTCGCGCGCCGCACTGGCTGCTGGTGGTCCTGGTCCTGGTCCTGGCGGTGAACGGTCCCGGCTCGGTGATCGGGTTCGACTACGCGCGCACCTTCAACCCGGTGCACCGGATCGGCAGCGCCACCGGCATCGTCAACGTCGGCGGGTTCGTCGCCTCGATCGTGCTGATCCTCGCGGTCGGCGTCGTGCTGGACCTGGCCGGCCCGGCCGGACAGGCGACCCCGACGCTGGACGCCTACCGCTGGGCCTTCGCCGTGCAGTACCTGCTCTGGGCGCTCGGCGCGGTCCAGGTTCTGCGCTACCGCAATGCCGCCCGCCGCCGGCACGCCGCCGAACGGGCCGCCGAGGCCGTACCCGTCGGGAGCCTGGCCGGCCGCTGACCGCGCGGCGGTCAGCGGACCAACCGGCGGTGGGTGAGCGAGTCCAGGACGAGGGTGAGGCCGGCGCCGACCAGCCACGAGTCCTTGGCGATGCCGATGCCCGCCTGGGTGGGTCGGAGGCTGCCCGGCTCGCGCAGGCCGGGCGTACGCACGTAGAGCTGCACCAGCCCGGCCCCGAACGCGGTCAGCCCCAGCCCGCCCAGCAGGGACGGCACGAACGGGGTGAGCAGGGCGGCGCCCAGCGCGATCTCGCTGGCGGACAGCAGCCGGGCGAAGCGGGCCGCGTCGATCTGCCGCAGCTGGGGGAGCGCCCCGGCGGCCATGCCGTGCAGCTGTTCGGCGGCCTCGCCCTCCAGCGTCCGCTTGCCGAGCCCCGAATTGAGGAAGAACGCGCCGATGATGAGCCGCAACGGCGCATGCGTGAGCTTCATGTGCACTCCCGTCCCGCGGAGAATCGTGCCCCCGCCTACCCCGCATCGGCCGCGATAACCCGCCGCGTGGGCTGTGTCCCCGAGCGTGCGCGGCGGTAGGTTCGGGGGAGGCATGATCGTGGGCGCAGCCGGGAGGACACCGTGAGCCAGGAAGTCCGGGGAGTCGTGTCGCGGCGCAAGGGCGCGCCGGTCGAGGTCACCACCATCGTGGTGCCCGACCCGGGGCCCGGCGAGGCGGTGGTGAAGGTGCGCTCCTGCGGGGTCTGCCACACCGACCTGCACTATCGGGAGGGCGGGATCAACGACGAGTACCCGTTCCTGCTCGGCCACGAGGCGGCCGGGGTGGTCGAGCAGGTGGGGGAGGGGGTCACCGGTGTCGCGCCGGGCGACTTCGTGGTGCTCAACTGGCGGGCGGTCTGCGGCGTGTGCCGGGCCTGCCGGCGTGGGCGGCCCTGGTACTGCTTCAACACCCACAACGCCGCCCAGAAGATGACCCTCACCGACGGCACCGAGCTCGCCCCGGCGCTGGGTATCGGCGCCTTCGCGGAGAAGACGCTGGTCCACGCCGGGCAGTGCACCAAGGTCGACCCTGCCGCCCGGCCCGCCGCCGTGGGGCTGCTCGGCTGCGGAGTGATGGCCGGGCTCGGCGCGGCGATGAACACCGGCCAGGTCACCCGGGGCGACTCGGTCGCCGTGATCGGCTGTGGCGGGGTCGGCGACGCCGCGGTGGCCGGCGCGGCCCTCGCCGGCGCGACGACGATCATCGCGGTGGACACCGACGCCCGGAAGCTCGAGTGGGCGCGCAGGTTCGGCGCCACCCACACCGTCAACGCCTCGGCGGACGACCCGGTCGAGGCGATCCGCGCCGCCACCGGCGGGTTCGGCGCCGACGTGGTGATCGACGCGGTCGGCCGCCCGGAGACCTGGAAGCAGGCGTTCTACGCCCGCGACCTGGCCGGCACGGTGGTGCTGGTCGGGGTGCCCACCCCGCAGATGACCGTCGAGCTGCCCCTGCTGGACGTCTTCGGCCGGGGCGGCGCCCTCAAGTCCAGCTGGTACGGCGACTGCCTGCCCAGCCGGGACTTCCCCCTGCTCACCGAGCTCTACCTGCAGGGCCGCCTCGACCTGGACGCCTTCGTCACCGAGGAGATCGCCCTGGACCAGGTCGAGGAGGCGTTCCGCCGGATGCACCACGGCGACGTGCTGCGCTCGGTGGTGGTGTTCCCGTGACCGCCCGCGTCGACCATGCCGTCACCTCCGGCACCTTCTCCCTCGACGGCCAGACCTTCGACGTCGACAACAACGTCTGGGTGGTCGGTGACGACACCGAGTGCGTGGTGATCGACGCCCCGCACGACGTGGACGCCATCCGGCGCGCGGTCGCCGGTCGCCGGGTCGTCGCCGTCCTGGCCACCCACGCCCACGACGACCACGTACGGGTCGCTCCCGAGCTGGCGAAGGCGACCGGAGCGCCGGTGCTGCTGCACCCCGCCGACCGGGTGCTGTGGGACCTGGTCCACCCCGACCTGCCGCCCGACGGGACACTCGCCGACGGGCAGGGGATCGACGTCGCCGGGACCACCCTGCGGGTCCTGCACACCCCGGGCCACAGCCCCGGCGCGTGCAGCTTCCACGCCCCCGACCTCGGCGCGGTCTTCACCGGCGACACCCTGTTCGCGGGCGGCCCGGGCGCCACCGGCCGCTCGTACAGCGACTTCGGCACCATCGTGGCGTCGATCCGCGACCGGTTGCTCACCCTGCCGCCGGAGACCGTGGTGCACACCGGGCACGGCGACGACACCACCATCGGCGCAGAGGCCCCGCACCTTCCGGACTGGCTGGCCCGGGGGCACTGACCGACGCCGGCACCGGGGTCGGCTCAGCGTTCCCCGAGCCCCGCCAGCACCGGCTTGACGTCCAGCACCGGCGTACCGTCCAGGGCCTCCAGGTCGGCGACCCGCACCCGCAGGCCGTCGACCGCCAGCACCCGCACCCGGTGCAGCCCGATCGGGTTGGGCCGGTGCGGGGAGCGGGTGCTGAACACCCCGGTCTCCGGCCGGCTCCGATCGCCCCGCGGATGCACCGTGAGGACGTTTCGCCGGGCCCGGTCCAGCCAGGTCAGCACCAGCACCTCCGCGCCCGGCCGCAGGTCGCGCAGGCCCGCGCCGACGGCGGGGGAGAAGACCAGCCACGCCTCCGGCGCGCCCTCGTCCCCCTGCTTCGGCGCGAGATCCGCCTCGGTCAGCGGGGACTCCACCCGCCCGACCGGCCGCAGCTCGTACGCCCCGCTCACGCGTCCGCCAGGCGCAGGTGCAGCCGTACGGTGGTGCCGGCCGGGGTCGTGTGCACCAGCACCAGGTCGCAGAGCGCCTGCACGATGACCAGGCCACGACCGCCGATGCCGTCGTGCCGGGGCGCCAGCCGGCCGGCGAGCGGATCGGTCAGCCAGCCGCCGTCGTGGATCTCGCACACCAGGTGTTCACCGGTGCGCCACACGTGGAGCACACCGCCGCCACCGGCGTGGGCGATGCTGTTGCTGGCCAGCTCGGTCACCGCGATCTGCAGGTCGGCCACCCGGTCCGGGTGCAGGTCGGCGGCCTGCGCGTGCCCGGTGACGAAGCGGCGCACGTCGGCCAGCGTGTCGAGGTCGTAGCGCAGCAGGGCGACCGGTTCGGCCGGGACCGGCAGCGGCTTGTTGTGCCCGGCGACGACCTGCTCCGGTGCGAAGGTGGGGCTGGGCCGCCGGCCGGCCCCGTCGAGCAGCACCGGGTGGGTGCGGTGGGCGTCCGCGAGCACCGCGGGGGCGAGCCGCGCCACGTCGTACGGGCAGAGGATCGCGACGTCCCGCTCGGCGAACGCCACGTTGATCAAGGCGTCGTGCTGCGCGCAGGCCGGCTGTTCCAGCTCGGTGCGCTCCGCCCACACCGGCTCACCGACGATCCGCACCCGGCGGTCGGAATGCCGGTCGACGAAGGCCTGCAACACCCACGGGATGATCCGCCCCGGGTTGCGCCCCTGCACGGTCAGGTCGACGTACCGGACCCGCTCGTCGTCCGCGCCGACGGCGGCCCGGATCAGCGCCAGCCGGTCCTCCGGAGCGGCCACCAGCACCGGTTCCCCGCGGGCCAGACCGTCCCGGACGAAGGGCACCGTCAGCGCCAGCAACTCCGCGGCGTCCCGGTACAACGCTCCCTCGTGGACCAGGCCTCCGCGTATCGGCCCGGTCGCCGCCGCGGCCGTCACGCCGGCGGCTCCGGGTCGGTGCCGTCGACCAGGTCGAGCAGCCGCGTCAACGCCGGGCGGCAGCCGGCCAGGCGTACCTCCGAGGGGGCGTTGCGGCGGACGCGGGCCAGCGCACTCGCGGCGCCGACGTCGGCGAAGCGCAGCTCGGAGACGTCGAGCACCGCCGTCCGCTGGTTGGTGCCCGGGCCGGTGACGTGGTCGAGCATGGCGGCGAAGGCCCCCCGGTTGCTCTGATCGACCTCGCCCACCAGGCGCAGTCCGTGCGGGTCCCGCGTCCGGTACGCCCGCAGCATCGGCGCCCAGGCCCGGCCGGCGTTGCGCCCCACGGTGGCGGGATGGGCGGCGGTGGCCGGCAGCAGGTACTCGGCGGGAAAGAGCCGCCGGTCGTACAGGCACATCGCGGCGACCTCGCCGTCGAGGAAGAGCCGGTTGACCTCGGCCTCGTACCGGACCAGGTCGGCGACGGAGATGCCCTGGCGGATCGCCCAGCCCATGTCGCCGACGACGCGTACCCCCGCCCGGTCCTCGCGCCGGGCCCGCAGGATCTCGGTGGTGAGGTTGCCGATCATCTCGTCCGGGGTGAACCGACCCCCGGCGACGTAGCTCTCCACCGCCGGCGCGATCCGCAGCTGGCCGCCGGCCAGCGCGGCCTCCGTGGGCACGCCCGCACCGTCGAGGTGGGCCCGGACGGCGGCCGGGGAGACCCCGTCGGTGAACCAGACGACCTTGTCACCGAGGCGGAGGCCGCTGGCGACGAAGCGGCCGGCGGCGTGCAGGCTGCCGGTCTCGTCGTCGTCCACCCAGCAGACGTGGTCACCCAGGTGCAGCTGGTCGACCACCGCGCTTGCAGTCACCCTCATCGCCTTCCGGTCGCCGCGCGCCCCCACTCTAGCCCGCGCCCCGGCACCGCCCAACGCCGACGGGCGCCCGGTCGCCGCCGGTCCGCCCCCCCTCGAACCTGTGCGTCCTACGTGGACCGTCCATGAGACTGCGGCTCGCCCTGCCGACCATCGAAAGCCGCGGTTCTAGGATCGACCGGGTGAGCACCGACGACCGAACGCCGACCGTACGACAGCTGCGCCTGGTGGTGGAGGCCGAGGACTACGACGCCGCGGTCGCCTTCTTCCGCGACGCCCTGGGCCTGCCGGAGCAGGCCGCGTTCTCCGGCGCCGGCGACGCCCGCGTGGTGATCCTCGACGCCGGCCGGGCCACCCTCGAGATCGCCAACCCGGCCCAGAAGCGCATGATCGACGACGTCGAGGTGGGCCGGCAGGTGGCTCCAAAGATCCGGGTGGCCTTCGAGGTGGACGACGCGCCGGCCGCCACCGCCCGGCTGGTGGCCGCCGGCGCGACCGAGATCGCCCCGCCCACCGTGACGCCCTGGCACTCGCTCAACTCGCGCCTCGACGCGCCGGCCGGGTTGCAGCTCACCCTCTTCCAGGAGCTGCGGGACCTCGACGAGCGCGCCACCCTCGACGGCTTCGGCACCGATCGCGAGCGCTGACGCCGCCCCGAAACCGGTCGACGGGTCGCGGGCCGCCGCCGATACTGCTGCCCATGCCGGCCGCCACCCGCCCCGTCGCCCTGACCCCGGCGCAGTCCGTGGCGCTGGGCCACGTCCGCGCCGTCGCGCTGCGGGACCGCTCGACCGCGCTGGCCACCATCGCCCGGCACCTCGCCGGGTCCGGCGCCGGCCACCACCCCGAGCAGCTGATCGCCGCGATCACCGCCGGGGGCGGGCTGACCGTCAACTTCCACCCCGACCGGCTGATCGCCGACGGTCGCACCGTGGCCGAGGTGCTCGCCGAGGAGGGGAGCTACCGCAGCCAGTTCGTCACCGGCATCTCCAACGGCGGGCTCACCGCGTACCCGGGCGGGGACCGGGACCGCTGGGAGGAGGCGATGTTCGGCGGTGCGTACCAGGTCCCCGGCGTACGCCCCGCCGAGCGACCGGTCTACGGCGGGTTGAACCTGCTCGACCACCCCGACGGCGCCTGCCCCCGCTTCGGCTCCTGCCACCTGCGGCTGCGTCCCGAGGTGCTGGCCCGGACCACGTTCTGCTTCGGCGACAGCCACCTGGGGCCGAAGGACTTCGGCACGGTCGACGTCGCCGAGCCGGTGCTGGCCGCCCTGCTGGAGGCGACCGCCGGCACCGGTGTCAGCCTGGGCGTCGTCGGCATGGACACCGCGCGCCTCGTCACGACGCTGCTGCGCCGGCGGGAGCGGCAGGCGTGGGCGCCCGGGTCCGCCGGCCGTGCCCTGGACGACTACGTCGAGGCGCAGGTCCACGGCGGCATCGAACTGGCCCGGGATGTCGAGGCGGTCGTCATCGACCCCTCGTTCCGGGACACGGACACCGGGCGCATACTGGCCCGGATCGCCCGCCGATGCGGCATCGAGCTGCTCTTCCACCCCGGCTTCGCGCTGCCCGTCGAGGACGTCGACCCGGACTTCCGGGGGCGGGCCATCCCCGCGCTGGCCGCCCGGGTGCACGCCGAGTTCGGTACGCCGGGAGCGCCGGTCGACGCCGCGCTGATCGGCCGGGCGGCGGCCTCGGTGGTCCGTGAGCCGCAGCGCTGGGCGGACCGGGGGCCGACCGCCGACACCCTCCAGCACCTCAAGCAGCTCTGGCACGTCCTCGTCCGGTTCGGCGCGCCCCGCGCCTGACGTCCGGTTCGACGCGCCCGCGCCTGACGTCCGGTTCGGCGCGCCCCGCGCCTGACGTCCGGTTCGACCCCCTCGCGCCTGGGCGTTCGGTCCGGCCCCGGCCGTCCGATCCTCGGGGTGACCCGCGCCGCAGCCCTCGCGGGCCCCGGCATTTCCGGAATGCCCGACAGGTGAACCTGGTTGTGTCCCCAGTACCGCCGGCAGGCAAACCCCGGCGGGCCAGGTAGTTCCCCCGAGGGGCGCTCACTTACGGAGCGCGTCGACCGACGAAAGGGCAACCATCGTGAAGGCCGACTTCACTAAATGGCTCCCCGCCATCGCGAAGAACCGCACCACCGCACTGAAGGTCGCCGGCGTTGCCTGTATCGGCGGCCTGGCGTTCGGACCCGCCGCTGTGGCCGCCCCCGTCACCAGCGGACCGCACGCCGGGGCCGTGGCCGCCATCGACCTCGCCACCGGCAAGAGCCGGCAGGGTGCCACGGTCGAGTCGGGCCTGACCACCGGCAGCGCGACCGGCAAGGTCCCGACCGGCAAGCCGGGCAAGGACAAGCTCATCCCGCACGGCGTGGAGGGCGCGCAGTCCCGCATCCCGCTGGACGACGACCAACTCGCCAACGCCAAGGCCATTGTCAAGACGGCCAAGAAGACCGGCGTGGGGGAGCGGGGCGCGGTCATCGGCGTCGCCACCTCGCTGCAGGAGTCGAAGCTCTACAACCTGGGGCACCTCGGCGCGTACAACGACCACGACTCGCAGGGGCTGTTCCAGCAGCGCCCGTCGTCGGGTTGGGGCACGCCGGAGGAGATCACCGACCCCGAGTACTCGTCGCGGGCGTTCTTCGAGGCACTGAAGAACGTGCACGGCTGGGAGGACCTGCCGCTGACCACCGCGGCGCAGACCGTCCAGATCTCGGCCTTCCCGTACGCGTACGCGCAGTGGGAGGAGCAGGCTGCGGACATCGTCCAGCAGCTCTGGTGACCTCCTGAACGAGCAGCACGACCGGCCGGTCCCCGTCACGGGGGCCGGCCGGTCGTCGTTCGCGGCGTACCCCCGGCTCAGAGCGTCGGGGCGGTCTCCCGGCGCAGCTTCGCCGACCCCGCGCCCACCGAGAACCCGGCCACCCACCGGCTCGCGCTGCCGGCCCGGGTCCGGTCGGACAGGTGGTACCAGTCCATCCGGCAGTGCTGCGGCGTCACCTCCAGCACGCCGTACCCGTGCCCGTCCAGCTCCGTCCACTTGACGTGCGGATTCGTCGACCGGATCAGCCCGGCGCCGAGGGCGCTCAGCGGATTGCCGGCCGGCAGCTTGAGGAAGTCGTTGACGTTGTCGCTGGTCACCGACGGCACCACGAACTCGGCCGCGGCCGGGTTGGACAACCCCGTCGACTTCGTGGTCACCTCGTTCGCCCACGAGGTGTGGATGTCACCGGTGAGGAAGACGACGTCGCGGGTCCCGGTCGCCCGCAGGTGGTCGACCAGCTCGTTGCGGTCGGCGTTGTAGCCGTCCCACTGGTCGGCGTTGAGCACCGCGCCGTTCTGCGGGATGCCGAGTAGCGTGCCGAGCGGCCCGAGCAGCCACGCCGGCAGCGAGCCGACGTCGACCCGCGCCATCATCACCGGATTGCCGACCAGCTTCCAGCGCGCCGTCGACGCGGCGAGGCCGGCCTTGAGCCAGGTCATCTGGGCGTCGCCGGTGATGGTGCGACCCGGGTCGTCCACCGCCGTGCCCGAGGCCTGCTGCGAGCGGTACGTCCGCAGGTCCAGCATGGACAGCTCGGCGAGCTGCCCGTACCGGAATCGCCGGTAGATCGCGCCGTCCTCGCCCATCCGTACCGGCATCCACTCCTGGTACGCGCGCCGCGCGGCGGCCACCCGGTCCGCCCAGGCGCCCTCGGTGGACGGGGTGTGGTTCTCCGCCCCGCCTGACCAGGCGTCGTTGGCCACCTCGTGGTCGTCCCAGGTGATCACCCAGGGCAGCGCGGCGTGCAGCGCCACCAGGTCCGGGTCGGACTTGTAGAGCCCGTGCCGGATCCGGTAGTCCGCCAGGGTCAGCACCTCGTGCGCCGGCTCGACCTTGCGCACCACCGTGCCCGCCGCGTCGAACTGGCCGGTGCCGTACTCGTACAGGTAGTCGCCGAGGTGTACCACCAGGTTCAGGTCGCCCCGGTCGGCCAGCCGCCGGTACGCCGCGAAGTAGCCGGCCTCCCAGTTCGCGCAGGACACTACGCCGATCCGCAACCGGTCGATGGCCGCGTCGGTGGGCGGGGCGGTCATGGTCCGGCCCGTCGACGACAATCCGCCGGCGTACCCGAACCGGTACCAGTACGTCGTCGCCGGCGCCAGCCCGGAGACCGCCACCTTCACGGTGTGGTCGCGGGCGGTGCCGGTCGTCAGCTGGCCCTGTGCGGCCACCGTGACGAAGTCGGGGTCGGTGGCGACCTGCCAGCTCACCTCCACATCGGGGCCCACGCCGGAGCCGGGCGTCGCGTCGGGGGTCGGGGTGATCCGGGTCCAGAGCAGGATGCCGTCCGGCAGCGGATCGCCCGAGGCGACGCCGTGCAGGAAGGCGCCACCGGCGGCGTGGGCGGCACCGGCGCCGGCAAGGGTGGCGCCGGCGAGGACGGCCGTGCCGGCGGATGCGCCGGCCATACGCAGGAGGGTGCGGCGGTCGAGGGTGTTGGTCATGGTCTATGTGTCTACCGGTACCCACCGTGTTCGCGCTGCCCCCTGCGGTGACTGTTCGCCAGTCCTTCCATTGTGTTTCGCTTTCCCGACCGACGATCACTTTGTTAACGGCATCCTTTGTGGACTGACCGGTTCCGGTCCCGTCCGCTTGCCCGCTGACGCCGACAAATCCGCTGCGTGGTGGTGTTCTCCGCCGGCCGCCGCCCTCCCGCCGCCCACCCGTTGAAACGTCATGGTTGTCTCCCGCCTCTGGAGACAGGCCATGGTGTCCCGCTCGTCGGTGGGAGGGGTGCGGCCGCCCCTGATGTGGGCGGTCGGGATGCCTGTGCGCTCCGTCCGGATCCCGGGTGGTCGCGACGCCTGTGCCCGGGCGCGTCGCTGCCGCGACGGGCCTGTCCGGCGGATCATGCCGGACAGGCCCGTGGTCCCAAGGAGGACTCAGCGCTTGAGCGTGAAGGTGAAGTCGCCGGAGAGCTTGCCGCTCAGCCGGACTGCCGAAACGAGTTTCCCCTCCATGATCAGTCTTTCGACCTCGGCCCGCGAAAGAGCGCAACCTTCAGCGATCAGTCGCACCGGCCGGACAGGGATCCGCGCCGCAAAGCGGACCGAGACGTCGATCACCTCGCGGTCCAGGTGATCCGATCCGCCGGTGTCGAGGCGCCAGGCGTTGTCCCAGTCGAGGGCGATGCGATTACGGCGCTGCACGACCGGATCCTGGAGCAGCTCAGCTGTCAGGCCAGGGTCGTTGTCATGCAGCCGGTCCAGCAGCTCAGGTCGTACGGAGCGCACAGTCATCCGCTCCAGGACCGTGAGCTTTGCAGTTTCCCCGCAAGCGGTACAGAGGGCGAGGAGCCAGGCGTCGATGAGCTTGTGGTTTGCGTTGACGCGAAATTTACCGCTTGCCCGGAAGCGCTCGGACGCGCACGCGTGGCACCGGCGGCGAACGAGCGGCAGGCAGGTGGGCACGACCACCCAGTTTTTGAGCACAGAAGTACACCGGTTTCAGTGAGAAGTCCGCAGCAAAAAGGAGCGCGGCGCACATGCGCGACGCGCGACAAATCAGCGCTCGGGAGGTCTCACAGGGTGTACAACGGCACGTCCTTGACTAGACGACTTGGTTCGGCAGCACGGTAATGGCGCACAGCGGCGCTGCTCCACTGGTTTTCGAGCGCCTCACCGCCAGGTTCGATCCGGCGGATCATGGACGAAGCCAGAGCCAGATCGCGGCGACGGTGACGGTGCCGTGGAAGATGTAGGCCCGCTTGTCGTACCTCGTGGCCACGGCCCGGAAGCTCTTGAGCCTGTTGATCGTCCGCTCGACCTCGGCTCCTACGCTTGTAGATCGTCTTGTCGAGGCCGACGGGCCGACCGGCTTTGCTGCCACGGCGCTTGCGGTCTGCGGCGAATCCGGGCCGTTCGGTGGGGTCTGTCCCGGGATGTCCGCATCGCGTCGAGTTCCCAGGTCGATACGGTGGCCGATCCTCGCCGCGTCCGATATTCGCGCCGCATGGCGTCCGGTTTCGCCCGAATCGCTCTGGGAGTCGGATGCTCGGGGGCACCCTGGCGGCGGAATGGTGGCCGGGCCGGGGTCGTTACATCACCTGGACGATCGCAGCAGCACCCCGCTGGCCTGGCCCCATCACGTGGCCGGCCCGGGGATGGGCCCCCGGAATGATGGCGGGCCGCCGGTCGTTACACATGGACCCGGCGCCGAGCCCCCCGCTCGCGAAGCCTGCCGGGGCGAAGACTTTCCCCTGATCTTTGAGCGCCTTGTCGTGGTGCTTGCGCGTGTCCGACCCCCCTCGGACACGTCGCCAACCCCCGAAGGAGCCACCCTCATGAACACGACCATTCTGCGTAAGAGCGTGCTGGGTATTGCTGGTCTGGCCTTCGCCGGTGGCGTCTTCGCCGGCCCGGTCACTGAGGCCCACGCCGCCCCGGCCATGGACGCCAAGCCGGTTGCCGTGGTGCAGGCCGACAAGCCCGGTGTGGACAAGAGCAAGCTGATCCCGCACGGCGTGCAGGGCAAGCAGTCCCGCATCGACCTGGACAGCGAGCAGACGAAGAACGTGAAGGCGATCATCGCCGCGACGAAGAAGTCGCACATGGACGAGCGGGCCGCGGTCATCTCGATCGCCACGAGCCTGCAGGAGTCGAAGCTGGAGAACCTGGGTCACCTGGGTGACCGCAACGACCACGACTCGCTGGGCCTGTTCCAGCAGCGCCCGTCCAGCGGTTGGGGCAGCCCGAAGCAGATCACCGACCCCGAGTACGCCACCAAGGCGTTCCTCAAGGGCCTCAAGCAGGTCGACGGCTGGCAGGACATGCCGCTGACCGAGGCCGCCCAGACCGTGCAGGTCTCGGCCTACCCCGACGCCTACGCCCAGTGGGAGCGGCAGGCCGCCGACCTGGTCGCCAAGTACTGGAACAGCTGACACGTGAACACTCACGCTGGCCGGCACCCCCGAGCGGGGTGCCGGCCAGCGGCATATCCAGACCCACCCGCCGACGACCCGGTTGGTCATGAAGTTGGCGGCGTAGTTAATCTCCTCCACCACTGCCAACCTCATGATCAACAGATCACGGTCGGCGGAGCGCGGCGCGGTGGGCGGCGGCGGACGGTCGGGGGGCTCGGGGCGGCGAGGGCCGGGCGGCGGTTGCCCACGACGGGGGTGTGGCCCGCCGTGCCCGGCGCAGGGATCAAGCCTGACCGCCCGGAGCCGGGCACGGCGGGCCACACCCCACCACCGACCAGCCGGCGAGAGCAAAATTCACCGACCAGCCGGCGGAGCGAAGGTCACCCCCGCCGATGCCCCACCCAGATGTCCGCCCCCGCCGCCACCAACGCCAGCACGACCACCCCCGCCGCCAGCAGCAACGAGTGCCGGAACGCCGCAGCCCAGTCCCCACCCGTGCTCGCGAGCGAGGAGAAGAACATCGCCCCGACCGCCGCGATCCCGGCCGCCGAGCCGATCCGCTGGCCGGTCTGAAGCATCCCGGCCGCGCTGCCCGCCTGCGGCACCGGCACCTGGGAGAGTGTGAGGGTCTGGTTCGGCGTGATGACCAGCCCGCTGCCCAGCCCGGCCACCAGCAGCGGCACCGCGGTCAGCAGCGGTACGGAGTGCTGCGGCGAGCCGCGCAGCACGATCACCACCGTGCCGAGGCCGATCACCACGACGACCAGCCCGATGCCGACCAGCGGACGGCCGAAGCGGCTGACGATCCGGCCGCCGAGCGTTGAGGCCAGCGCGGAGCCGAGGGCGAACGGCGTGATCGCCAGGCCGGCGATCAGCGGGCTGTAGCCGAGGCCGTTCTGCAGGTAGAGCGTGAAGATGAAGAAGATGGCGGTGAACCCGCCGAAGTAGACCAGCGCGATCAACGCGCCGAGGGTGTACGAGCGCAGCCGGAACAGTCGCAGGTCGAACAGGGGTGTCTGGTGGCGGGCGTACCGGCGCTCCCAGAGGCCGAAGCCGACCAGGACCGCCAGGCCGGCCGGGACGAGCGCCCACTTCCACGGGCTCTGCCACTGCTCGCGTTGCACCAGCGGCAGCAGCAGGAGCAGCACGCCGACGCCGAGCAACAGGACGCCGACCGGGTCCAGTCGGTGCCGGTCGGGCTGCCCGGTCGGTCGGGTGGGCAGCAGCCGCCAGCCGAGCACCACCGCGAGGATGCCCACCGGCACGTTGACGAAGAACACCCAACGCCAGCCGTGCTCCTCGCCGCCGAGCTGGATGAGCAGCCCGCCGAGCAGCGGGCCGACCGCGGTGGAGATGCCGATGGTCGCGCCGAGCAGACCGAAGGCCCGGCCCCGTTCGGCGCCCCGGAACAGCTGCTGGATCAGGCCGGTCACCTGGGGGTTGACCACCCCGGCGGCGGCGCCCTGGAGCAGCCGGGTGGTGACCAGCCAGGCGGGCGAGGTGGCCAGGCCGGCGAGCGCGCTGGTGAGCGTGAAGAGGGCGACGCCCACCACGAAGGCGGTGCGTCGCCCGCGGGCGTCGCCGAACCGACCGGCGGGTACCAGGATCAGTCCGAACGTCAGCGCGTACCCGGAGAGCACCCACTGCAGGTCGCTCGGGCTCGCGTGCAGCGCCCGGTCCATCGACGGGACGGCCACGTTGACGATGCTGATGTCCAGCAGCGTCATGAACGCCGCGACCAGCCCGACGCCGAGGGCCTGCCAACGGCGTCGGTCACCCGCGTCCGTCACGGCGGCCCGTCGATCAGCCATGACCGACCGCTACCCGGCGCCCCGTCGGGCAAACCGGTCACGCCATCTGGCGGGCACACCACCGCGGACCGAAGTCCAGCCCCGCCATCGGGGAGTCCTCCCGGTGCAGCAGGTCCTTCTCGGTGAGTAGGTGCAACGGCCCGTGCACCTCCTCCTCCGCCATCCCCGCCTCCTGGGCGATCGAGTCGGGGTACGGCACCTGGCCGCGCGCCTCCAGCGTGGCGACCGCGTCGTACACCCGTACCTCGGCCTCCGACAGACGTACCTGCTGCATGGTGACCTCCTTGCCGTGACCCGCCCGTCGCACGGGCGGTCTGGGTACCGCGGCTTACCCGCCGGGTGACCGACAATGCCCACCCGATCGGTCGGTCGTGAGCGGCCGGCCGCGCCCGGGGTGGCCTAGGGTGGAGCCCGTGATCACCTGGGATCTCGTCGTCGTCGGCGCCGGCCCCGCCGGGCTTTCCGCCGCCCACGCCGCGGCCGGCGCGGGGGTGCGCACGCTGGTGCTGGACCGGGCCGTGCACCCCCGGTACAAGACGTGTGGCGGCGGCCTGATCGGCACTTCGCTGACGGCGGTCGCGGGCCGCATCGAGGTGCCCGCGCACGACCGGGTCGACCGGGTGACCTTCACCCGGGACGGGCGACGCGCCTTCACCCGCCGGCACCGCACCCCGCTGGTGGCCATGGTCCGCCGGGACGAGTTCGACGACCGGCTGCGCGCGGCCGCGGTCGCCGCCGGGGCCGAGCTGCGCGAGGGCGTCGCGGTGCGCGGCATCGACCAGGACCCCGACGGGGTACGCGTACGGCTGGCCGACGGTCAGACCGTGCACGCCCGGACGGTGGTCGGGGCGGACGGTTCCTCGGGGGTCAGTTCCCGGCACGTGGGTGTCCGTTTCCGCCAGGTGGACCTGGGTCTGGAGCGGGAGCTGCCGGTGCCGCCGGCCGAGCAGCGGCGCTGGCGCGGCCGGCTGCTGCTCGACTGGGGAGCGGTGCCCGGCTCGTACGCCTGGGTGTTTCCCAAGGGGTCGAGCCTGACGGTGGGGGTGATCGCCGCCCGCGGCGAGGGGGAGCGGACCCGCGAGTACCTGCGCCGCTTCGTCGACCGGCTGGGGCTGTCCGGGGTGGCGGCCGAGCACGACTCCGGGCACCTGACCCGCTGCCGGGCGGAGGGGTCGCCGTTGCGGCACGGCCGGGTGCTGGTCGCCGGCGACGCGGCCGGCCTGCTGGAGCCGTGGAGCCGGGAGGGGATCAGCTACGCGTTGCGCTCCGGGGCGCTCGCCGGCGCGGCGGTCGCCGCCGGTGACCTGGCCGGCTACGAGCGGGACGTGACCGAGCAACTGGTCCCGTCGATGCGGGCCGGGTACCGGCTGCTGGAGGTGTTCGAACGCCGGCCTGACGTCTTCCACGCCCTGCTGGCGACGCCGGCGGGCTGGGGGATGTTCGTCCGGTTCTGCCAGGGCCGGGCCAGCTTCGACCAGACCCTGACCCGGGCTCCCGTCCGGGCCGGTCTGGCGCTGCTGGACCGCCTCCCGCCGGTACGGCAGCGCACGCCGTCGGCCGCCGCCCAGCCGATGACCACCCGATCCGGCTGACACCCCCCGGTCAGGGCACGACGACCGCCCGGCCCTGGATCTCGCCCCGGCGCAGCAGGTCGTACACCTCCGGCGCCCGATCCAGCGGGAACATCTGCACCTCGGCGCTGATCAGCCCGAGCTGGCCCAGGGCGATCACCTCCTGGAGTTCGGCGCGGGTGCCCCAGAACGGGATGTCGACGCTGACCTCCAGCGGCAGGGTGGGTGGGGCGTCGACGACGGGCCGCACCGGCAGGGTGCCGCCGCCGAGGCCGACCAGCAGCAGTCGGCCGCCGCTGGCCACGACCGTGCGGGCGGTGGTCAGGGTGGCGTCGACACCGACACAGTCGATCACCACGTCGGCGCCGTCCGGTGGGGGCCCGACGATCTCCCGGATCCGGTCGACCGCCTCCGGGTCGGCCCGCACCACGTGGTGCGCCCCCATCCGGGTGGCCAGGTCCAGCGCGGCCACGTCGGTGTCCACCGCGACGATCTTTACCGCGGTGGTCGCCGCCAGGATCTGCACCGCCAGGTGGCCGAGGCCGCCGACGCCGATCACCACGCAGCTGGTGCCTGGTCGCAGCGCCGGGCGGGCCAGTTCGACGGCGTGGTACGGGGTCAGCCCGGCGTCGGTCAGCGGCGCGGCCTGGATCAGGTCCAGGTCGCCCACGGGCAGCAGGCGGGAGGCGGGCACCACCACGTACTCGGCCAGCCCGCCGTCCTGGCTGAGCCCGATGCCACCGGGAGACACCCGGCGGCACTGGTTCTCCCGCCCGCGCAGGCAGGCCCGGCAGACGCCGCAGCCGATGATCCCGTAGACCGCCGCCCGGTCCCCGGGCGACCAGCCGGTGACGCCCGCGCCGGGCGTCTCCACCGTGCCGGCGATCTCGTGGCCCAGGGTGATAGGAGTGGGGAAGAACCCGGCGGGCGCGTCGAGGACGTGCAGGTCGGAGTGGCAGGCGCCGACGGCGCCGACGGCGAGCAGCACCTCGCCCGGCCCCGGCACGGGGGTGGGCACCGCCACCTGTTCGAGCACTCCCGGAGCGGTCATCCGTACCGCGCGCATGTCGTCCCCACCTCGTCGCCGACGCCAAGTCGCGGCGCGCTTACCCGCGCGGGCGTCGTTGATGCGACGGCGGTGCTGGACCGGCTGCGGCACAATGCGGGCATGGCCGACCCGGAGCCCACCTCGTTCGACGACGAGGAGTACGCCTTCCTCCGCCACGTGCGCTTCGGTGAGCTGCCGCCGGCGGTCCGCCCCGACGAGCGGGTGGAGCTCACCGAGACCGATCCACGCCGCGACCGACCCGAGTCGACCAACGACGACGAGTGGCACCTCCGGCTCGGGCCGGGCGGCTGACCCCGACCGGCGGGGCGGCGCCGGACGCGAACGGGCCGCGGGGGTCGATCCCCGCGGCCCGTCGGCGTGTGTCGGTGGTACGGCTCAGAAGACCGGCACGCCCTCGCGCACCAGCTTCCAGTTCGGGACGTAGAAGTCGTCCGGGTCGATGGTCTTCTTCGCCTGCGCCCAGTCGATCAGCAGCTGGCGGATCTCCTGCTGCTCGTTGTAGACCTGGGTCTTGACGATGCCGGGGAAGTTGCCGCCACCGCTGCGCCGGTAGTTGTTCACCGCGATGACGAACTGCGCGGTGTCGGCGACCGGCGTGTCGGTGCCCGGCAGCACCAGGCGGGTGATCCGCTGGCCGACCGGCTTGCTGATGTCGATGTCGTAGTCGACGCCCGAGATCACGTCGTAGTTGTAGTCCGGCACGGCCGGGTCGCTGATGGTGGCCGGGTCGACGGCCGCGCCCACCGGCAGGGTGACGAAGTACTTCGCCGAGTACTCCAGGTACGCCTTCACCTCGGCGCCGGTGAGCACCACGGCCTCGAGGGTGTTGTCGAAGACGTAGAGGCCGGCCACGTCGCGGATCCGCACGTCGCCCTGCGGGAAGACCGCGGTGCGGCTGAACGGGGCGGCGATCGACAGCACCGGCAGCGACGCGTACGACGTGCCGGCCAGCGCCGCGGTGACGACCTCGGTCTGGACGTGGTTGATGAAGTCCAGGATCGGGGTGTCCTTGTACCGCGACTCGGCGGCCGACAGCTCCTCGGAGGACTGGGCGACGACCGTGTTGACGTAGTCGACGGTCTTGCCGTGCTGGCCGCGCACGGCCGCGAGCACCGCCGGGTCCTCGACCACGGTGTTGGTGTTGAGCATGGTGGCGCGCTTGGTGACGACCTTCCAGGTGCCGCGCACCTTCTGGAAGGTGAAGTCCATCCGGGTCAGCCGCTGGCCCCACTTGGACGGCTCGGCGGTGAGCACCTGCTCGCCGGTGGCCGTGTTGGTGACGAACTTCTCCACCACCTCGGCGTGGGCGTGACCGAAGAGGATCGCGTCGATGCCGGGGACCTGCTGGGCGATCAGCGCGACGGGGTTCTCGTTCGGCAGCTCCGGGCCGTAGCTGGAGGTGCCGCTGTCGCCGCCGTGCGCCGAGATGATGACCAGGTCGGCGCCGCGCTCGCGCATGATCGGCACCCACTTGGCGGCGGTCTCGACCATGCCCGGGAAGACCAGCTTGCCCTCGACGTTGCCCTTGTCCCAGATGGCCACGCCCGGGTTGGTGAGGCCGAGGATGCCGACGTTGATGGTCGGGGCGTCCCAGCCGCCGAGGCGGACCTTCTTGATCACGTACGGCAGGTAGGCCGGCTTGCCGGTGGCCGCGTTGACCGCGTTGGCGGCGAGCGCCGGGAAGCCCAGCTGCGAGATCCAGGTCGCCAGCAGCGGCAGGCCGTAGTTGAACTCGTGGTTGCCCAGCGTCACGGCGTCGTACTTCAGGATGTTCATGGCGTTCGCCATCGGGTGCGTCTCACCGCTGGTGGTGATCGGCTCCTGCTTGGCGTAGTAGGTGGCCAGCGGCGTGCCCTGGATGGTGTCGCCGGCGTCGAGGACCAGGGTCGGCTTGCCCTTGCGCTCGGCGCGGATCTGGTTGACCAGGGTGGCCAGCTTGGCGACGCCGACGTCGTTGTGCTTGCTGTCGTCGTACTCGGCGTCCTTGTAGTAATCCCAGTTGTAGACGTTGCCGTGCGTGTCCGACGTGCCGAGCACGGTCAGGTCCCAGGTCTTCGGTCCCGTCGCTTCGGCGGCCCGGGCGGGGGCGCCGGCGATCAGGGGGGCGGTCGCCGCGGCGGCGGCGACGGCCAGCACCTGGCGCCGCGAGGCGCCGGAGGAGGAGGTCATGGGGTGCCCTTCCAATGGGGGTGAGGCGCCTCGTGGGCGCCGTTGCGCACCATAACGAGCCGTTGTCACTACTGCCACAGCGGCCCGAGGTGTTCCACCCCACCAGCGCCGCCGGCCACCGTGGCGTAACACCGAGGTCATCCGGGGCAGCCGTCGCCCTCGTTTCCCGCCCGGACCGCCGGGTAGGGCAGACGAGCAGAAGGCCGGACGAACTACCCCGGAGGAGCACCGGTGAGCGAGGACCAGTACACCCAGCAGGACCCCACCGAGCAGTACGGCCAGCAGCAGGGCCAGCCCGCCCAGCAGCAGTCCGCGCCCGGCTCGACCCGCGAGATGGGCCCGAAGCCCGACCACGGCGAGGAGTCGTACCGGGGCAGCGACCGGCTGACCGGCAAGCGGGCTGCCGGGAGCTGGTGAAGCGGACCCTGGCCGACCTGGGCGGCATCGACATCCTGGTGAACAACGCCGCCTACCAGATGTCCCAGGACGACGGCATCGCCGGCATCAGCACCGCCCAGTTCGACCGGGTCCTGAAGACCAACCTGTACGCCATGTTCTGGCTGTGCCAGGAGGCGATCCCGCACCTGGTCGGCGGCTCCACGATCATCAACACCACGTCGATCCAGGCCTACGACCCGTCCCCGCAGCTGCTCGACTACGCCACCACCAAGGCGGGGATCGCCAACTTCACCAAGGGGCTCGCGGCGCAGCTGGCCGAGCAGGGCATCCGGGTCAACGCGGTGGCCCCCGGCCCGATCTGGACGCCGCTCATCCCGGCCACCATGCCGCAGGAGAAGGTCAAGCAGTTCGGCACGGACACCCCGATGGGACGACCCGGCCAGCCGGCGGAGCTCGCCCCCGCGTACGTCTTCTTCGCCTCGCAGGAGTCCAGCTACGTCACCGGCGAGATCCTCGGCGTGACCGGCGGCCGCTTCACCAAGTGAGCGCGGCGCGCCCCGCCGGCCGTCGCGGCGGTCAGCGGGGCCAGGCGGCCAGCCGGCGACGGACCTCGGCGATCCGCGGCGCGTCCAGGCCGTAGCGGGTGAACCGCTGGTCCGGCACCCGGTCCAGGTAGCGGCCCGCCTCCCGGACGTCGTCGTCGTCCAGCGCCGGATCGACCTGCCGGGCCAGCGCCAGCAGCTCGGCCACCGGGTAGTGGTCCAGCGCCGCCGACACGTCGATGTAGTCGCGGACCTCGCGCCGGTTGACCAGCGCGGCGGTCTTGTTCGCCACCAGGTCGCGGACGTCCATCACCGGGCCGAAGTCCATCACCACGGGGGAGCGGTACCGGTCGAGCCGGGCGAGGCTCAGCCGGATCCGCCTCGGGCCGCGGGTGACCACGAAGTCCTTCATGTCCCGGTCGAAGCCGTCGAACAGCCCGCCCAGGTCGCTGTCCGGGTCGGCGTCGGCCACCTCGAACCCGGCGCGCTCCAGCGCCGCCCGCACCTCCGCAGCGGCGGCCGCCGCGGCGCCCTCCACGTCGGCGAACAGGTCGACGTCCTCGGTGGGGCGGGTGACCAGCCCGTGCGCGGCCCAGGCCACCCCGCCGCCGAGCACGAACCGGTGCGGCCCGGCCGCCGTGAGCGCCACCCGGGCGACCTCCCGGTAGAACTCGTGCAGGTGGGGGCCGCTCACGCGGTACGCAGACCCCGGTGCCGGCTCTCCCACGCCTGCCGGACGCCCCGGGGCAGGTTCAGCCGCCGCCACACCCGCCGCAGCGTCCGGCCGTTGATCAGGTACCGCAGGTCCTCGGTGCGGGTGGTCTCCCGCAGCACGTTCTCGTACATCCAGAGCAGCTGGTCCGGGTCGCCCAGGTCGAACGTCCGGTCGGCGTTCCACATCAACCGCACCGGCAGCTCCACCACCCCCCGGGTGGGGCCGGCCAGCTCCGCCAGGGTGCGCGCCACCACGGCGGGACGGCCCGGGCGGGCCAGGTGGGGCGCGGTGCTGACGACGGCCTGCATGGTGTCAGGGTAACGCCGACTCCGCTCCGCGCAGCCGACCAGGCCGCCCGCATTCCGCCCTCCGCCCATTTCCCCCCGTCCCGCGCCCCTGCTCTCACCGCCCGCTTCGCCCAGGGCTGCCCCTGCTCGGGTACGCGAACCGCCCCGCCCAGCCCGTTGTCGACCCGTCGCCTCCGCCGACTGCGGTGTGTCGCGGGGACGTGGGCGCGGGATCGCGCGACACGCTGCAAACCGTGTGCGCCCGGGGAGGCGGCCCGTGCCGGTTGCCGTGAGTGCAGGCAGCCGCGAACTGAGGGCGGCATGCGCGGGGGTTGTCCCGTTCCGGTCCCTCGCCGTGTCGGGATGTCCGGTTCCGGCCCGGATCGGCGTGCCCGGACCGCAGTCTGGGTTGGCCTCGCCGTGCCGGATGTCCGGTTACCGAGTCCGCTGGGCGTGCGCGGATGTCCGGGTCTGGGCCAGCCAGTGTCGGGTCGTCCCGTGACCGGCGGCACCCTCACGCCGGAATGGTGGCCGGGCCGGGGTCGTTACATCACCTGGACGATCGCAGCAGCACCCCGCTGGCCTGGCCCGATCACATGGGTCGCCCGGGATGCCGGACCCCCGGAATGATGGTGGGCCGCCGGTCGTTACACATGGACCCGGCGCCGTGAGCCCCCCCCCGCTCGCGAAGCCTGCCGGGCGAAGACTTTCCCCTTGATCTTTGAGCGCCGTCGTGGTGCTTGTGCCCGCTCGACCCCCATCGAGCCTGGGTGCCAACCCCCGAATGGAGCCACTCTGATGAACACCACCATTCTGCGTAAGAGCGTGCTGGGTATTGCTGGTCTGGCTTTCGCCGGTGGCGTTTTCGCCGGCCCCGTGACCGAGGCCCACGCCGCCCCGGCGGCCGAGGCGAAGTCGGTTGCGGTGGTGCAGGCCGACAAGCCGGGTGTGGACGAGGGCAAGCTGATCCCGCACGGTGTGCAGGGCAAGCAGTCGCGTATCGACCTGGACAGCGAGCAGACGAAGAACGTGAAGGCGATCATCGCGGCGACGAAGAAGTCGGGCATGGACGAGCGGGCCGCCGTGGTCGCGATCGCCACGTCGCTGCAGGAGTCGAAGCTGGAGAACCTGGGTCACCTGGGTGAGCGCAACGACTACGACTCGCAGGGTCTGTTCCAGCAGCGTCCGTCCTCGGGTTGGGGCACGGTCGAGCAGATCACCGACCCGGAGTACTCCACGATGGCGTTCCTGAAGGGTCTGAAGCAGGTCGACGGCTGGAAGGACATGCCGCTGACCAAGGCCGCCCAGACCGTGCAGGTCTCGGCCTACCCGGACCACTACGCCCAGTGGGAGCAGCAGGCCGCCGACCTCGTCGCCAAGCACTGGAACAGCTGACCCACCTGAACCATCACGCTGGCCGGCACCCCGAACGGGGTGCCGGCCAGCGGCGTTTGGCCCGCGAACGGCCGAAACAAGCAGTGGCACGCGTCACCAGAGCGGGTGGAAGACCCGGAGCGGGTAGCCTGTTGAGTCAGGTGTCGGTGTGTCCAGTGTCCCCGGGCCTCACCTAAATTGCCTTCGCGGAATACCGTTCGGCTGGAGCCGCGTCGTGCCACTCGCCGAGAGGCGACCTGCACACCGACACCCCAGCGCCGCCCCCGACCCACCAGGGCCGGGGGCGGCGCTGTTTCGTACCCATGGGAGGGATCGCCGAGCTCCCCTCGCGGACGCTGCCGTCCTGCCCTATGTTCAGAAGGTCAGCTTCCGCGGCGTCGGGGAGGAGGTACCGAGCGTGGGCGTCCGTACCTTCCTCCAGGGCTGGCCGGTCTACCGGCAGCTCACCGGCACCGACCCGCTGGGTCGGGGCGCCGCCGCGCAGTCCGACCGCTCCGCCGAGTTGACCGCGCGCACCGAGACGGCCGACAGCATGGCCCGCTCGGTCTGCCCGTACTGCGCGGTGGGCTGCGGCCAGCGGGTGTTCGTCACCGACGGTCGGGTCACCCAGATCGAGGGCGATCCGGACAGTCCGATCTCCCGCGGCCGGCTCTGCCCGAAGGGTTCGGCCAGCAAGAGCCTGGTGACCAGCCCGCTGCGGCAGACCACGGTCCGCTACCGCCGGCCGTACGCCACCGAGTGGGAGGACCTGGAGCTCGACACCGCGCTCGACATGATCGCCGACCGGATCCTCGCCGCCCGCGAGGAGACCTGGGAGGACGTCGACAGCGAGGGCCGGCCGCTCAACCGGACGCTGGGCATCTCCAGCCTGGGCGGGGCGACGCTGGACAACGAGGAGAACTACCTCATCAAGAAGCTGTTCACGGCGATGGGGGCGCTCCAGATCGAGAACCAGGCGCGTATTTGACACTCCGCCACCGTCCCCGGTCTGGGGACCAGCTTCGGTCGCGGTGGCGCGACGGACTTCCAGCAGGACGTCGCCAACGCTGACGTCATCGTCATCCAGGGCTCGAACATGGCCGAGGCCCACCCGGTGGGCTTCCAGTGGGTGATGGAGGCCAAGCGACGCGGCGCCAAGGTCTTCCACGTCGATCCCCGGTTCACCCGGACCAGCGCCGTGGCCGACACGTACCTGCCGATCCGGGCGGGCACCGACATCGCGCTGCTCGGCGGGGTGGTGCGCTACATCCTGGAGAACGAGCTCGACTTCCGGGAGTACGTGTTGGCGTACACGAACGCCGCCACCATCGTCAGCGAGCGGTACGTCGACGCCGAGGACGGTGACGGCTTCTTCTCCGGGTTCGATCCGGAGACCAGCAGCTACGTGCAGGACAGCTGGCAGTACGAGGGCCACGAGGGCACCTCCGGCAGTGGGCACACCGCCAAGGAGCGGGACAGCGCGGCGGGGATGCGGCACGAGTCGCACGGCGCGCAGGTCGCCGGTCAGGTGCCGCGGGACGAGACGTTGCAGCATCCGCGCTGCGTCTACCAGATCCTCAAGCGGCACTTCGCCCGCTACACGCCGGAGATGGTGGAGCGGGTCTGCGGCATTCCGCAGGAGAAGTTCCTGGAGCTGGCTCGCGCCTGGACGGAGAACTCCGGGCGGGAGCGCACCGGGGTGCTCATCTACTCGGTGGGCTGGACGCAGCACAGCGTCGGCGTGCAGTACATCCGCACCGGCGCGATCATCCAGCTCCTGCTGGGCAACATGGGTCGGCCCGGCGGCGGCGTCCTGGCCCTGCGCGGGCACGCCAGCATCCAGGGCTCGACCGACATCCCGACGCTGTTCAACCTGCTCCCCGGCTATCTGCCGATGCCGCACCACGCCGACCACCCGACCTTCGACCAGTGGGTGGACAGCATCCGGCACCCCGGCCAGAAGGGTTTCTGGGGCAACGCGCGCTCCTTCGGGGCGAGCCTGCTCAAGGCGTACTGGGGTGACGCGGCGACGCCGGAGAACGACTTCTGCTACGGGTACCTGCCCCGGATGACCGGCGACCACGGCACCTACCAGCAGGTGCTGAACATGATCGACGGCAAGGTCAAGGGCTACCTCCTGCTCGGCCAGAACCCGGCGGTCGGCTCCGCCCACGGCCGCGCGCAGCGCCTCGGCATGGCCAACCTCGACTGGCTGGTCGTCCGCGACCTGTTCATGATCGAGAGTGCGACCTTCTGGAAGAACGGCCCGGAGGTCGCCACCGGCGAGATCGTGCCGGAGGAGTGCCGCACCGAGGTGTTCTTCCTGCCGGCCGCCTCGCACGTGGAGAAGGAGGGCACCTTCACCCAGACGCAGCGACTGTTGCAGTGGCGGGAGAAGGCGCTCGACCCGCCGGGCGACGCCCGCTCCGAGCTGTGGTTCTTCTACCACCTGGGCCGTCGGCTGCGGGAGAAGCTGGCCGACTCGGACCAGCCGCGGGACCGAGCGCTGCTCGACCTGACCTGGGACTATCCCACGCACGGTCCGCACGCCGAGCCCAGCGCCGAGGCGGTGCTGCGCGAGATCAACGGGTACGACGTGGCGACCGGCCGCCCGCTGTCCGCGTTCGCCGAGGCCAAGGACGACGGGTCCACCGCCATCGGCTGCTGGATCTACACGGGCGTCTACGCCGACGGGGTCAACCAGGCCGCCCGGCGCAAGTCCCGGCACGAGCAGGACTGGGTGGCCGCCGAGTGGGGGTGGGCCTGGCCGGCGAACCGCCGCACCCTGTACAACCGTGCTTCGGCCGACCCGCAGGGCCGCCCGTGGAGCGAGCGCAAGCGCTACGTCTGGTGGGACCCGGACGCCGGCGAGTGGACCGGCTACGACGTGCCGGACTTCGAGAAGACCAAGCCGCCGACGTACCGGCCGCCGGAGGGCGCGTCCGGGCCGGCGGGAATCGCCGGTGACGACCCGTTCGTCATGCAGCCCGACGGCAAGGGCTGGCTGTACGCGCCGAGCGGGGTGCTCGACGGCCCGCTGCCGACGCACTTCGAGCCGGCCGAGTCGCCGCTGCGCAACCCGCTCTACGGTCAGCAGGCCAACCCGACCCGGAAGGTCTACGCCCACCCGGTGAACTCGGTGAACCCGAGTCCGCCCGAGGAGCACAGCCAGGTCTTCCCGTACGTGTTCACGGTGAGCCGGCTGACCGAGCACCACACGGCCGGCGCGATGAGCCGGACGGTGCGGCCGCTGGCGGAGTTGCAGCCGGAGATGTTCGTCGAGGTGTCGCCGGAGCTGGCCGCCGAGGTCGGGTTGGCCCACCTGGGCTGGGCGCACCTGGTCAGCGGCCGGGCGGTGATCGAGGCGAAGGTGCTGGTCACCGACCGGCTCACCCCGCTGCGGGTGGACGGCCGGGTGATCCACCAGATCTGGCTGCCGTACCACTTCGGCTTCGAGGGCCTGGTGACCGGCGACTCGGCCAACGACCTGTTCGGCATCACCCTGGACCCGAACGTACTGATTCAGGAGAGCAAGGTCGGCACCTGCGACGTGCGGCCCGGGCGGCGGCCGACCGGGCCGGCCCTGCGGGACCTGGTCGCCGACTACCAGCGGCGGGCCGGGATCGTGCCGGGACGATCGGCGCCCACGGTGACCGACGGTGTGCACCCTCCTGCGCCGGCGTCCGCCGCGGGGGAGGATGTCGACGATGCCTGAAGCCAACAGCCTCTACGGCCCCCTCGACCCCGCCCCGGACGCCGGCTGGGTCGACGCCGGCCCGCGGGTGGGTTTCTTCACCGACACCAGCGTCTGCATCGGCTGCAAGGCGTGCGAGGTGGCCTGCAAGGAGTGGAACGGGGTACCGGACTCCGGTTTCGACCTGCTCGGCATGTCGTACGACAACACCGGCGCGCTGACCGCCAACTCCTGGCGGCACGTGGCCTTCGTCGAGCAGCCAGTCCCGGCCGGGCATCGCACCCCGCCGTTCGCCGACATCCCGACCGACGGGTCGGTCAGCGCCTCCTCGGCGGCCGTCGCCGCCGGCACCGGCAACCCGACCGGCACCGACCCGGGCGTGCCGCCGGGCTCGGCCTCCGCCGCCGCCCGGATGGCCGCCGATGGCGCCGCGGCACCGGCCACCGTCGCCGATCGCGGCAACGGCACAGGTACGGGCGGCCAGTTCCTCGGCATGCCCGGTTCGCAGCCGCCCGGCCGGTCCACCGGCGTCGAGGAGCGCACCGACTTCCGCTGGCTGATGATGTCGGACGTCTGCAAGCACTGCACCCACGCCGCCTGCCTGGACGTCTGCCCGACCGGCTCGCTGTTCCGCACCGAGTTCGGCACGGTGGTGGTCCAGGAGGACATCTGCAACGGCTGCGGCTACTGCATCTCCGCCTGCCCGTACGGGGTGATCGACCAGCGTAAGGGGGACGGCCGGGCGTGGAAGTGCACGCTCTGCTACGACCGCCTCGGCGCGGGCATGACGCCCGCCTGCGCGCAGGCCTGCCCCACCGAGTCGATCCAGTTCGGCCCGCTCGACGAGCTGCGGGAGCGGGCCGCGCGGCGGGTGGCCCAGCTCCACGAGCGGGGGGTGCCGGAGGCGCGGCTCTACGGCAACGACCCCACCGACGGCGTCGGCGGTGACGGCGCGTTCTTCCTGCTGCTCGACGAGCCCGAGGTGTACGGCCTGCCGCCGGACCCGGTGGTGACCACCCGCGACCTGCCGAAGATGTGGAAGCGGGCCGGGCTGGCCGCGCTGGCCATGACGGCGGCCGCCGTCGCCGCGTTCGTCGGAGGTTCGTCGTGAGTCCGGACCGCGCACCCGTCGGCTCACTGTTCCGTCGCTTCCGCGACCGGCTGGAGACGCAGGGACCGGGCCGCCTCGGCGGCCCCGGCCACCAGGGCGGCCACGGGCCGAAGATCGGCGTGGGGGCCGACCTGGCCCGTACCGACTCGGGAGCCGCCGAGGTGCGCCTCGCCCCGCACCCGCCCCGCGACGTCGCGCCGGTCGATCGCAAAACTCGCCGCAGGCGGGCCGGGCGCGGCGGCGAAGAGCTGCGCGTGCCGGAGGCCAAGTTCACCTCGTACTACGGCCGGCCGATCCTCAAGGCGCCGGTGTGGCGGTGGGACATCGCCGCGTACCTGTTCACCGGGGGCCTGGCCGCCGGCTCGTCGCTGCTGGCCGCCGGCGGGCAGCTCACCGGCCGCCCGGCGTTGCGCCGCGCCGGCCGGGTCACCGCGCTGGGCGCGGTCACCGCCAGCGCGTACTTCCTGATCCACGACCTGGGGCGGCCGTCCCGCTTCCACCACATGCTGCGGGTCGCGAAGCCGACCTCGCCGATGTCGGTGGGCACCTGGATCCTGAGCGCCTTCGGGCCGGCCGCCGGCGTGGCCGCGATCGCCGAGGCGGCGCCCTGGCTCCCCGAACGGGGCGTGCTCGGGCTGGCCCGCCGGGTGCTGCCCCCCGTCGGGCAGGCCGCCGGGCTGGCCGCCGCCGCCACCGCGCCGGCCCTGGCCACGTACACCGGGGTGCTGCTGGCCGGGACGGCGGTGCCGTCCTGGCACGAGGCGTACCCGGAACTGCCGACCATCTTCGCGGGCAGCGCGCTGGCCAGCGGCGCCGGCGTGGGGTTGATCGCCGCGCCGTGCGCGCAGGCCGGCCCGGCGCGGCGGATGGCCGTGGCCGGCGCGGTGCTGGAACTGCTCGGCTCGCACTCGGTGGAGACCCGGCTCGGGTTGCTCAGCGAGCCGTACCGGACGGGCCGGGCCGGCCGGTTGCTGCGCGCCGGGCGGGCGCTGACCGCCGCCGGGGTGGCCGGGGCGCTGGTCGGCCGGCGCAGCCGGGTGATCTCCGCGCTCTCCGGCGCGGCGCTGCTCGCCGCGTCGGTGGCCACCCGGTTCGGCATCTTCCACGGTGGCGTCGCCTCGGCCCGCGATCCGAAGTACACGGTCGTGCCGCAGCGGGAGCGGGTGCGCCGCCGGGAGGCCGGCGAAGGCTGAGGCTCGCCGCGCGGCGGGTCGGGGGCTGTGGTTGACTCCTGGACGGAGGCGTTCAGGAGGCTGGTGCCCCTCCCGGTCTTCAAAACCGGTGTGGCCCGGGACCCGGGTCAGGCGGGTTCGATTCCCGTCCGTCTCCGCCAAACCGCTCGAGAGAGATGACGCGCATGGGCGAGGCGCCGGCCGACCCACGACGGCGGGTGCCGCGCACCGACACCCTGCTCGCCGACCCGCGCCTGGCCGCGGCGGTCGCCACCCTCGGCCGCGACCGGGTCAAGGCCGCCGTGGGCCGCGCCCAGGAGCGCGCCCGCCGCGGCGACATCACCCCCGAACAGGTACCCGACGACGTCCTCGCCGCGCTGCCCGCGCCGGCGCCCCGCGCGGTGCTCAACGCCACCGGCGTCGTGCTGCACACCAACCTCGGCCGGGCGCCACTGTCGGCGGCCGCCGTCGCGGCGGTCGCCGCCGCCGCCGGGCACACGGACGTGGAGCTGGACCTGCGCACCGGACGGCGCGCCCGACGGGGACGCGACGCCCTCGACGCGCTCGCCGCCGCGGTGCCGGACGCGGCGGCCGTGCACGTGGTGAACAACGGCGCCGCCGCGCTGGTCCTCGCGGCCACCGCCCTGGCCGCCGGCGCGGAGATCGTGGTGAGCCGGGGCGAACTGGTGGAGATCGGCGACGGGTTCCGCCTGCCGGACCTGCTGGAGAGCACCGGCGCCCGGCTGCGGGAGGTCGGCACCACCAACCGCACCACGCTGGCCGACTACGCGGCGGCGATCGGCCCGGCGACCGGCTTCGTGCTGAAGGTGCACCCGTCGAACTTCCTGGTCACCGGCTTCACCTCGGCCGTGCCGGTCCGCGCGCTTGCCACCCTGGGCGTGCCGGTGGTGGCCGACATCGGCTCCGGGCTCCTCGCGCCGGACCCGCTGCTGCCCGACGAGCCGGACGCCGCCAGCACCCTGCGGGCCGGCGCGGCACTGGTCACCGCCAGCGGCGACAAGCTCCTCGGCGGGCCGCAGGCCGGGCTGCTGCTCGGCGACGCCGCGCTGGTCGAGCGGCTGCGCCGGCACCCGCTGGCCCGCGCGCTGCGGGTCGACAAGCTCACCCTCGCCGCCCTGGCGGCCACCCTGCACGGCCCGGACACCCCCACCCGGTCCGCCCTGCACGCCGACCCCGCCGTGCTACGGGAGCGGGCCGAACGGCTGCGCGACGCGCTCGGCGCCGACGGCTGCAAAGCCGAGGTGGTGCCGAGCAGCGCCGTGGTCGGCGGTGGCGGCGCACCCGGCGTCGTGCTGGACTCGTGGGCGCTGAGCCTGCCCGAGGCGTACGCCGGGCCGCTGCGCCTCGGCGCGCCGCCGGTGCTCGGCCGGGTGCTGCGCGGCCGCCTCCTGCTGGACCTGCGCTGCGTCCCCCCGGCCGCCGACGACACCCTGCGCGCCGCGGTGCTGCGGGTCCCGGCGGCCGGCTGACATGTACGTCGTCGCCACCGCCGGGCACGTCGACCACGGCAAGTCGACCCTGGTCCGGGCGTTGACCGGGATGGAACCCGACCGGTGGGCCGAGGAACGCCGCCGGGGCATGACCATCGACCTCGGCTTCGCCTGGACCACGCTGCCCGCCGGCGGCACCATCGCCTTCGTTGACGTGCCCGGCCACGAGCGCTTCGTGCCGAACATGCTCGCCGGCGTCGGGCCCGTCCCGGCCGCGCTGGTCGTCGTCGCCGCCGACGAGGGCTGGATGCCGCAGTCCGCCGAGCACCTGGCCGCGCTGCACGCGCTCGGGGTGTCGTACGGGCTGCTGGCGGTGACCCGCGCGGACCTGGCCGACCCGGCGCCCGCGCTGGCCCGGGCCCGGGCGGAGCTCGCCGCCACCAGCCTCGGCGCGGTGGAGGCGGTACCGGTCAGCGCGGTCACCGGCGCGGGCCTGCCCGAGCTGCGCGCCGCCCTGGACCGGCTGGTCGCCCGCCTGCCGGCGCCCGCGCCGGACGTGCCGGTGCGGCTCTGGGTGGACCGGTCCTTCACCATCCGGGGCAGCGGCACCGTGGTGACCGGCACCCTCGGCGGCGGCCGGCTGCGGATCGGCGACCAGCTGGAGCTGGCCGCCACCGGTGAGCCGGTCCGGGTACGCGGCCTGCACTCCCTCGGCGCCGCCCACGACCGGGTGGACGCGGTGGCCCGGGTCGCGGTCAACCTGCGGGGCGTGGCGAAGGACCGGCTGGGCCGCGGCGACGCGCTGCTCACCCCCGGCCGGTTCCGGCTCACCGACCTGCTCGACGTCCGGCTGGCCGGCGACCCGGCCGCCGACCTGCCCGCCACCCTCACCCTGCACGTCGGCTCGGCGGCCGTGCCGGCCCGGGTCCGCCCGCTCGGGCACGACACCGTCCGGCTGCGGCTGGCCCGGCCGCTGCCGCTGCTCGTCGGCGACCGGGCGTTGCTGCGCGACCCCGGACGGCACCACGTCAGCGGCGGGGTGACGGTGCTGGACGTGGCCCCACCGCCCCTGCGCCGACGCGGCGCCGCCGCGGCCCGGGCGGCCGTCCTCGCCGACCTCGACGGGCGGCCCGACCTCGCCGGGGAGCTGCGCCGCCGGGCCCTGGTCCGCGCCGGGGAGCTGACCCGGATGGGGGTGCCGGCCACCGTCGCCCCGGTCGCCGGCGACTGGCTCGCCGACCCCGAGCACTGGCGGCGGCTGGCCACCCGGCTGGCCGAGGAGACCACCCGGTACGCGCGCGAGCACCCCCTCGACCCGGGCGTCCCGGTGGAGGTGCTGCGCCGGCGCCTCGACCTGCCCGACCGCGCGCTGGTCGAGGCCCTGGTCCGCCCGCCGCTGGCGCTGCGCGCCGGCCGGGTCACCGCCGCCGAGGTCGACGCGCTGCCCGCACCGGTGGCCCGGGCCGTGCAGCGGGTCCGCGCCGAGTACGCCGACCACCCGTTCCGTGCCCCCGAGGCGGACCGTCTCGCCACCCTCGGCCTGGGCCCCCGGGAGATCGGCGCTGCCGTGCGCGCCGGGGCGCTGCTGCGGCTGGCGGAGAACGTGGTGCTGCTGCCCGGCGCGCTCGACGACGCGGTCCGGGTGCTGGCCGGCCTGCCGCAGCCGTTCACGCTCAGCGCCGCCCGGCAGGCGTTGGACACCACCCGCCGGGTCGCCGTGCCGCTGCTGGAGCTGCTGGACCGGCGCGGCGCCACCCGCCGGCTGCCCGACGACGCCCGCGAGGTGGTCGGCCTGCCGTCCTGACCTTCGCAACGTCACGCTGCGGGCTGGCCGGAAGCCGCACCGGGACGGGCGCCGGGTCGCCTACCGTGACGCCATGGACCCATCGGCGGTCTGGCGGGACAAGAACCACCGCTGGCGGATCGAGGCGTACCGGGCGCCGGACCTGCGGTTCGCGATCTTCGCCACCAACGGCACCACCGAGTCGGCCCCACTGTGGCTGTTCGGCATGTCTGCGCTGGCCCGCTGGCTGATGACCCACGCCATCTCCCTCGACGACCTGGAAAACGACTGACCCGACCTCCCCGGCGGCGCCGCTGCGGTTGAGTAGGGGCCAAGTGGCGGGGGAGGGGGTGGCATGCTCGGGCAGCTCGCGCTGGTGGCCGTGCTGGTGCTGATCAACGCCGCCCTGTCCGGCAGCGAGATGGCGCTGGTGACGCTGCGGGAGGCGCAGCTACGCCAGCTGGGCCGCTCCGGTCGGGCCGGAGCGCGGCTGGCCCGGCTGGCCCGGGAACCCAACCGCTACCTGGCCACCATCCAGCTCGGCATCACCCTCGCCGGGTTCCTCGCCTCGGCGGCCGCCGCCGTCTCGCTGGCCCAGCCGCTTGTCGGCCCGCTCGGCTTCCTCGGCGCCGCGGCCCGGCCGGTGGCCGTGGTGCTGGTGACCGTGGTGCTGACCTTCGTCACCCTGGTCGTCGGGGAGCTGGCCCCGAAACGGCTGGCGATGCAGTGGGCGGAGCGGTGGGCGTTGCTGAGCGCACCCCCGCTGGACGTGCTGGCCCGGCTGTCCCGGCCGGCGGTCTGGCTGCTCAGCCGCGCCACCGACCTGCTGGTCCGGCTCTCCGGCGGGGACCCGCGGGCCCGGCGGCAGGAGGTGACCGAGGAGGAGCTGCGGGAGATGCTGGTCAGCCAGCGGGGGCTGTCGGCGCAGCAGCGGGAGATCCTGTCCGGGGCGTTCGACATCGCCGGCCGTACCCTGCGGGAGATCCTGGTCCCCCGACGGGACGTGACGGTGCTGCCCGCCTCGCTGTCGGCGGCGGAGGCGATGCGCCGGATGGCCGCCACCGGGCGCTCCCGCGCCCCGGTCGTGGGGCCGGGCGGGCTGGACGACGTCCGGGGCATGGTGCACATCCGCGACCTGGTCGACGGCCACGGCGACACGGCCGGCCAGCGGGCCCGCCGTCCGCTGCTGCTGCCCGGCACGCTGCCGGTCGCCGACGCCATGCGCCAGCTGCGGCAACGCCACGAACAGCTCGCCCTGGTGGTCGACGAGTACGGCGGCATCGACGGCCTGATCACCATGGAGGACCTGCTGGAGGAGGTGGTCGGCGAGCTGTACGACGAGACCGACCGGGACGTCTCCGGGGTGCTGCGGGAGGCGGACGGGGCACTGGTGCTCCCCGGTGACTTCCCGCTGCACGACCTGGCCGACGTGGGGGTGCGGCTGGCCTTCCCGCTGCCGCGCGACTACACCACCGTCGCCGGACTGGTCCTGGCCGGCCTGGGCCGGCTGCCCGACGGGCCGGGGGAGTCGGTGCGGCTGCCCGGACTCATCGTCGAGGTGGTCGAGGTGGCCGACCGGGCGGTACGGCGGGTTCGGCTGCGCGGCCCGGCGGCCGGCGGCCGGGCGGAGTGACCCGGACGGGTTACCGGCGGCGAAAACCGCTGTACCGGGGCGGAACCGGCCGTACCGTGCGGAACGTGAAGGACCGAGGAATGCGGACGTTCCTGGCGGTGCTCGCCGGACTGGCGGTGATCTACTTCGGCGCCACCGGGCGCAGCCCCGATGAGGGCGGCGGGATCTCCGGCGGGGTGGTGCTGCTCGCCCTGGCCGCCGCGCTGCTGGTGTGGCACCTGACCAAGCCGGGGGACAAGCCGGTCAAGTGACGCTCAACGTGCCGCCGCCGTCCGGCTGACCTCGCCCGCGGACTCCTCGCCGAGGGCCACCCGGACCAGCGCCGAGGCGAGCCGGCCGAAGTCCGCCTCACTGACAAGGCCGGCCAGCCCGCGCGGGTTCGCCGGCAGCCCGAGCCGCTTCGCCCCGGTCAGGGTCCGCCGGTCGGCGTACGGGCGTACGTCCGGCCAGACCTCCTGCGCCTCGCGCAGGAAGATGTCCGCGCCGGTCGGACCGATGCCGGGGAACTCGGTGAGGAGCCGGCGCAGCGCGGTCGGCTGCCCGTCGGCCTCCCGGTGCAGCCGGCGCAGGTCACCGTGCCAGCGGTCCAGGCAGAGCCGGGCGCCGGTGCCGAGCATCGTGGCGGTCCGCTCGTCGTAGCGGCGGTAGTGCCCGCGCCCCAGCGCGTCGACCCGCTCCTGCCAGCTCGCCGCCTCCATCGCCTGCGGGGTGCGCCAGCCGGCGGCGAAGAGTTCCCGCGCGGCGGCGAGCGCCACCCCCGCCCGGATCCGGGTGCTCAGCAGGGTGGCCAGCACCAGCAGCTGGTACAGCGGTCCCGGCCGGTCGGTCAGCCGGATGTCGGCCTCCTCGGCGTAGGTGCGCCCCTGTCGGTCCAGCAGGGCCCGGGCCACCCGTCGGTCGTCCCCCATCACCGTGCAGTACCCACCCTGTAGCGGATCAGCCGGGCCGCCGCCGGTCGAATGTGCGCCACGGCGGCGGGTAAGCCGCGGGGTGCGCGGCCCGCCGGTCGTGCACCCCGTCGGAAGGAGAGACCCGTGGTGAACCCGCAGCAGATGGAGTTCCGCCGCAACGCCAAGGGCGCCACCAGTGCGGACAGCCGGAAGACCGCCACGCACGCGGGCGGGCATCCGCTGAACAAGGGCACGTCCAACGCGGACGTGGGGCGGACGGTGCCGAAGGGGCAGGTGTCGCCGTACGGCCCGGCCGGTGAGCCGATCGCCGACGACGAGAGCGACGACCGGGGCTAACCGCACCGCGTTGAGGGCGGCCGCAGCCGGTTCAAGGTGGCTGCGGCCGCCATTCCGTACGCCACGTGCGGCACGACGTCGGCGACCCAGTCGGACCGGCGCCAGGTGCGCGGGTCGCTGATCCGCAGCACGGCCAGCGAGCCGTCGGTGGTGGCCATCACCGCGCCGCCGAGCAACGCGGTCGCCACCGCCAGCGGCATCCGGCGGGTGCCGGCGAGCATCCCGAACACGGCGCCGGCCCCGATACCCAGGGCGTAGCCGAGGACGGCCCCGAGGCCCGAGCGGCGGTTGGCCGCCCGGTCCTCGGGGCCCAGGTCCAGGTGCGCGAGACCGGCGAGCCGTCCGACGGTCTCCTCCGGGGTGCTGCTCGTCGGTCGGGCCCGGACCGCTACGTCCAGGTAGCTGACCACGTTCAACGCGGCGCTGCCGACCGCGCCGGCGATCGCCCCGTCGACCACACCCGAAGCCCTCACTTCGGGTCGCCGGGTTCGCGCTCACCCTTCGGGCCGAACGTCCGTTCCCCCCGGACCACGCCCCGTTGGCCGCGTTCCTCCTGCAGGAGCCGGTTGGCGACCTGGTTGGCCTCCTGGTCCGCCGCCCGTCCCGACTGCTCGATCAGGTCGCGCAGGCGCGCGCGTTCCTTGTCGTACGCGTTGCTTCCCGGCCGTGGTCCTGGCATCGCCGCCTCCTCGGTCGCTGTCACCGCGTGCCATACCCGCGTCGTCTACCCGTCTGCCGGCGGGTCAACCGCTCAGTCCGGGGTACGCACCACGGCAACCGGGCAGGCGCTGCGGTGCAGCATCCCGTGGCTCACCGAGCCGAGCAGCAGCCCGGCCAGCTCGCCGCGCCCCCGGCCGCCGACCACCACCAGCAGCGCCCGGCGGGACGCGGCGGTGAGCGCGGCGACCGCCCGGTCCCGCACCACCTCGCGGGTGATCGGCAGGTCGGGGTACCGCTCGCCGATGCCGGCGAGGGCCTCGACGAGCACCCGGTCCTCCTCGGCGCGCAGTTCGGACTCGTCGTAGACCAGCGGCTGCATGTCGCCGGGGCCGCCGGAGGCCGGGTGGCGGTAGGCGTGCACGGCGTGCAGGGCGGCGCCCCGGATGTCGGCCTGCTCGGCGGCGAACTCCACGGCCTCCCGGGCCGCCGAGGAGCCGTCCACCCCGACCACCACCGGGCCGCCGCCGTGTTCCTCGCCGCGCGCCACCAGCACCGGGCACTGCGCGTACGTGGCGACCTGCACCGCCACCGAGCCGAGGACCAGCGCACCGAAGCCGCCCAGCCCGCGGTCACCGAGCACGACCAGTGCGGCGGTGGGTGTCTCGCCGAGCAGCACCGCCGACGCCTCGCCGTCGATGATCTCGCCGGTCACCCGGATCCCCGGTGCGGTCGCCTCCGCCTCGGCGACCGCCCGCGCGACGAGTTCCTCCGCCTGGTGGCGCAGGCCGCCGCCGGGCGGGGCGTCGGCGAGTGGGTCCACGGGCACCCGCAGCAGCGGCCAGATGAACCCGTGCACCACCCGCAGCGGCCGGTGCCGGCGGGCCGCCTCCGCCGCGGCGAGCCGGACGGCGCGCAGCGCCGGCTCCGAGCCGTCCACGCCCACCACCACCGCCGCGCCGCTCGCCGAGTTCACCGCCGCGCACCTCCTGCCCGCGGCCAGTATCGCGGCCCCGGGACTGTCGCCGGGGCGATACCGCGAGGGCGGTCGCCTCGCTACGCTGTCGCCCACCCGTCGGAAGGGAGCGCCGTCGATGGTCGAGCCGGAGCAGCCGAGCACCGCCCGCATGATCGACTTCTGGTTGGGCGGTGAGCACCACTTCCCGGTGGCCCGGTGGCGGCCCCGGGGCGAGCCGGCCGCGGTGCCGGACGCGTTCCACGGCGGGCTGGCCGGCAAGCCCACCGACTGACCCGGCCGGTGCGGCGTCCGGCCCGCGCGTCCGTATGATGCTTGCCCTACAGCAAGAATTTCTGGAGGACGAACATGCCGGACGTGCCCGCAGCGGTGTCCCGCGCGCTGCGCGCAGCCCCACCGGATCAACTGGTGGAGGCCGCGGACCAGGTCGTCCGGTCGCGCCTCGCCGCCTCGCGCACCGACGTGTTCCTGGCCGACTACCGGATCACCGGGCTCTGGCCGGTGCTCGACCCCGACCTGCCGGACGCCGGCTTCCTGGCCTGCCAGGGGGTCGCGCAGCGCTGCTTCAGCAGCCAGCAGCCGGTGCTCGACGCCCGGGACGACGGGCACTGCCGCGTCTGGGTGCCGCTGACCGCCTGGGGGGAGCGGCTCGGCGTGCTGCTGGTCGAGCTGACCGGGCCGGCGGACGCGCAGACGGTGGCGTCGATCTGCGAGGTCGCCGACGAGCTGGCCACCGCGCTGCGCGCCGCCGACCGGGAGACCGACCGGTACCGCCGGGCCCGCCGCCGGGAACGGCTCAGCATGGCCGCCGAGATGCAGTGGGACCTGCTGCCCGGACGCAGCGTGCGGCACCACGCGTTCCTGCTGGCCGGCCAGTTGGAGCCGGCGTACGGCGTGGGCGGGGACCACTTCGACTGGTCCGTCGACGGGGACCGGCTCACCGTCACCGTGCTCAACGGGACCGGCACGGGCATGTCCGCCGCCCTGCTGACCACGTTGACCGTCAACGCGATGCGCAACGCCCGGCGCTCCGGCGGCGGGCTGGTGGAGCAGGCCGAGCTGGCCTCGGACACCATCCACTACCAGCACCGCGGCCGGCGGCACGTGGCCACGCTGCTGCTCACGGTCGACACCGTCACCGGTCGGGTACGCGCGGTGGACGCGGGTTCCCCGCACCTGCTGCGGGTCCGCGGCGCCACGGTGACGCCGATCGAGCTGGACCGCCAGCTGCCGCTGGGCATGTTCGCCGAGACGCGCTACGACGTGCAGGAGTTCGACCTGGAGCCGGGGGACCGGCTGTTCGTGGTCAGCGACGGCGTCTACGACGCGCAGCCGGGCGGCCAGGAGGCGTACGGGGAGCGGGCGATGGCGCGGTCCATGCGGTCCACGCGGTTGCAGCCGGCGACCGAGGCGGTTGGTACCGTGATGCGCGAACTGTTCGCCTATCACGCCGAAGCGGACCTACGCGACGACGCCGTCGTCGTCTGTCTGGACTGGGTCGGTGTCAGCGGTCGTGGCGAGCGGTAGCAGGCCGGCAGCCGGGTACGAGCGGAACAATCGCAGGGGGCACCGGGTGGAGCGACCTCCGAACCTCGCCGCGGCGATCGATGCAGCCGCCGAGGCGCTGATCGGTGTGCTCGACTCTGCCACCTCGCGGCACCACGTCACCGTCCCGCCGACGCAGCTTCGGGTGCTCGCCCTGATCAGCGCGCGGCCGGACACCAACGTGAACCGGCTGGCGGAGCTGCTCGACGTCGTACCCTCCTCGGCCAGCCGGCTCTGCGACCGGCTGGAGGCCACCGGGCTGCTGCGCCGGGTGGCCGACCCGCGCGACCGGCGGGAGGTCCGGCTGGTCCCCACCGCCGCGGCCCAGACCCTGCTGCGCGAGCTGAAGGAGCGGCGCCACCAGGCCGTGCAGGCGATCCTCGACCGGATGCCAGCGCGGGCGCAGCACGACCTGCTGCTGTCGTTGCTGGCCTTCGCGCAGGCCGTGGAGGCCGGTGCGTCGGCGCAGCCCGACACCACCGCCGCGCGCACCGCCTGACCTCTCCTCACCCAGGCACGGAGTCAGCGGCACTCCACTAGTGTCCTAGGATGCCCTACATATGGTGACGCACCACACACCTAACAGCCGGAAACGACGGGAGCGCGGGCCCCGAGGGCCGATACGTGAGCCCGATATAGTGGCAACTCGCCGGCCCGCGACCACCACGTCCGGGACGGCATCAGGGGAGGCCCCAGCCCGGGGCCGCCGAGGCGCCGGCGCTGGCCGGCCCGTCAGCGCGCACGTCCCGCCGAGGCGCCCAGGAGGCGTCCGGTCCGTGCTGCGGAGGAGGTTCGGTGTCGCGTCGGCCGGCTCGGGCAGAGCACCCGCAGGGCACGGACGGCACCGTGGTCGGCGACCGGGTGCTGACCGTGCCGAACCTGATCAGCTTCGTCCGGCTGCTCGGCGTCCCGCTGTTCCTCTACCTGTTCCTGGTGGTGGAGGCCGACGTGGCGGCGATCGTGGTGCTGGCCGTCGGCGGCACCACCGACTGGGTCGACGGATGGATCGCCCGGCGCCTCGGCCAGGTCAGCCGCCTCGGCGAGCTGCTCGATCCGTTCGCCGACCGGCTCTACATCCTCGCGACGCTGCTCGCCTTCACCGCCCGCGAGGTGGTGCCGTGGCAGTTCACGGCCGCGCTGCTGGCCCGGGAGCTGCTGCTGGTCGGCTCGCTGGCGGTGCTGCGCCGGCACGGGTACGGCCCGCCGCCGGTGCACTACGTGGGTAAGACGGCCACCTTCCTGCTGCTGGCCGCCTTCCCGATCCTGCTGCTGGGCACCGCGTCGGAGTCGGTGGCCACCGCCGCCGGGGCGATCGGCTGGGGTCTGGCCTGGTGGGGCCTGGTGCTCTACTGGGTGGCCGGCGCAATGTACGTGGTGCAGGCGGCCCGGCTGGTCCGGTCGGTGCGGGCCCGCTCCGGGGGAGCGGCGGCATGAGCGCGCCGCCGGACTCCGGTGGGCGTACCACCCGGGCGTTCACCCCCGACTTCCTGACCGAGCTGTTCCGCAATCCGCTGGATCCGGGCTACGCCGACGCGGCCGCCCGGCGCCGGGAGTCGCCGGCCCCGGCGGGGTGGCGAGGTGCGTCCACGCGCGCGGTGAGCGTCGTGGTGATAGCGGTGGTCGGTTTCCTGTTCGCGGTGGCCTACCGGGAGACGATGGCGGATGAGCCGAGCCGCAGCCAGGCCCGGGCCGGTCTGGTCGCGCAGATCAAGCAGCGGGAGAGCGAGACCGACGAGATGACCGCCCGCGCGGACCGGCTGCGCGAGGAGGTGGGTCGGCAGCGCGACGCCGCGCTGAGCGGTTCGCAGGCGGCCCGGTTGCGCAACCTGGAGGCGGGGACCGGCCTGGGCCGGGTACGGGGCGACGGGGTGGTGGTCCGGCTGGCCGACGCGGAGCCGAAGGACGACGACGCGGTCTCCGGTGACTCGGACGCGGGTCCGCCCCGGGTGATCTACACGGACCTGCAGAAGGTGGCCAACGACCTGTGGGCCTCCGGGGCGGAGGCGGTGGCGATCAACGGTCAGCGGTTGACGGCGACGTCGACGATCCGGTCGGCGGGTGCGGCGATCCTGGTGGACTTCCGCCCGGTGACGAGCCCGTACGAGGTGACGGCGATCGGGCCGAGGTCGATGCGCGACAAGTTCGACGAGAGCCGGGCGGCGTACCTGATGCGGCGGGTGGCGAAGGAGACCGGACTGTCTTTCCAGGTCCGGGACGCGGACGACCTCACCCTGCCGGCCGCGCCGGAGCCGCGGCTACGCTACGCGCAGCCTTCGGTCAGTCCGAGCCCGTCGCCGTCGGGTTCGGGCGACCGTTCGTCGAGTCCCGGGCCGTCCGGTTCGGGTACGTCCCCCCGCCCCTCCGGAGGTGTCCGATGATCGCGGTGCTGGCGCTGCTCGTCGGTGTGGTTCTCGGGATCTATCTGGACCCGACCGTGCCCGCCGCGTTGCAGCCGTATCTGCCGATCGCGGTGGTGGCGGCGCTGGACGCGGTGTTCGGGGGGGTGCGGGCGAAGCTGGACCGGATCTTCGACGACAAGCAGTTCGTGGTGTCGTTCATCTCGAACGTGCTGGTGGCGGGTCTGATCGTGTACCTGGGTGACCAGCTGGGGGTGGGCGGTCAGCTCTCCACCGGTGTGGTGGTCGTGCTCGGGGTGCGGATCTTCGGCAACGTGGCGGCGATCCGTCGTCACCTGTTCCGGGCGTAGGTTTGTGGCGATGAGCGACGAGCAGCGGGACACCGGGACGGGATGGCCGGAGCCGGCGGAGCCGCGCCGGCCGTCGGGGCCGGCAAGTGAGCCGGATCCCCGGCCGGACGCCCCGGATCCGGACGAGTTGAGTCCGTTGGTGCCGCCGGCGCAGGAGCCGGCGCGGCAGGATCCGCCGGCGTCGCCGCCGGCGGAGGAGGCCGAGACGCAGCTGATCGAGGCCGCACCGGCGCCCGCCGAGGTGGACCCGGAACGGCCCGAGGCCGACCCGGAGCGCGCCGACCCGGAGCCGGCGGCCCCGGTGCCGGCGGGTCGCCGGTGGACCTCCGCGGGCGTGATGATCGCGGTGTTGCTGGCGTTGCTCGGGTTCACCCTGGTGGTCCAGTTCAAGACGACGTCGACGGATCCGACTCTGGCGGCGACCCGCCAGGAGGACCTGGTCCGGATCTTCTCGGATCTGGATTCCCGGGAGAAGCGCCTCCAGCAGGACATCGAGGCGCTGGAGGAGAGCCAGCGGCAGTTGCGCTCGGGTGAGCAGGGTCGGCAGGCGGCGTTGGACGAGGCGCGGCGGCGGGCGGACGAGCTGGGGATCCTGGCGGGGACGTTGCCGGCGCGGGGTCCGGGGCTGAGTGTGGAGTTCCGGCCGGGTGCGGGCAAGCCGATCCGGGCGGACCGGATCCTGGACGCGGTGCAGGAGTTGCGGGGCGCGGGCGCGGAGGCGATGCAGATCTCCGGCAGCGGCGGCGGGTCGCCGGTGCGGATCATCGCGTCGACGTACTTCCTGGACGGGCCGGGCGGCTCGTTGGTGGTCGACGGGCGTTCGTTGTCGGGTCCGTTCACGATCACGGTGATCGGTGATCCGAAGACGATGGAGACGGCGCTGAAGATTCCGGGCGGGGTGGCCGCATCGGTCGCGGGTGACGGCGGTACCGTGAACGTTGATGAGCGTGGGGTTGCCGAGGTTTCGGCGCTGCACGCGCCGATGAAGCTGGAACACGCCCGTCCGGTCTCCTGACCGGCGCGGCCGCGTCGGATCACCTCCGGCGCACCGATGGATGAAGGACGCGTCTGGTGATTCCTGAGGATCTGCGTTACACCGCCGAGCACGAGTGGGTGGTCGGCGCCGACGGCGGCACGCTCCGCGTCGGCATCACCCACTTCGCGCAGGACGCGTTGGGTGACATCGTGTTCGTCCAGTTGCCCGACGAGGGTGCGGTGGTGGCGGCCGGTGAGCCGCTGGGTGAGATCGAGTCGACCAAGAGCGTGTCGGAGATCTACGCCCCGGTGAGCGGGACGGTGGCGGCGCGGAACGAGGCGCTGGGCGACACGCCCGAGGTGATCAACACGGACCCGTACGGTGCGGGTTGGCTGTTGGAGATCACGCCGGATGATCCGTCGGCGCTGGACGGCTTGCTGACCGCCGGTGCGTACCGCGAGCTGACCGAGAGCTGAGTGTTGCCCCGGCCGGGCGCGGGGGTGTTGTCCGCGCGTCCGGTTGCCCTGCATTTCGGCGCTGGCTAGGCTCGCCCAGTCGACCGAGAACCCCAATAGTTGAGCGTTGTGTAATTGCCTTCCCGGGCACGGGGAGCCAGCCGCCGGGTGTGCGACTGCCCGGCGGCCAGACCCGCCATTACCCCGACGCTGACCGAACAGATCCGTGAGGTGGTCCCATGACGCGCCCAGGCGACGAGTTCCCCCCGCTCGACGTCACTTCGACGCTCAATCTCGGTTCGTTGGACGAAGTGCTGGAGGGTCCGGACACCGACGTGGTGCCGAGCCGGATGTCCGGCTCGTTGCCGCCGGGAATGGCGTTGCTGGTGGTTCGTCGTGGCCCGAACGCGGGTGCCCGGTTCCTGCTGGACCACGACGTGACCACGAGTGGCCGGCACCCGGACAGTGACATCTTCCTCGACGACGTGACGGTGTCGCGGCGGCACGCGGAGTTCCACCGTGACGGTGGCACGTTCACGGTGCGGGACGTGGGCAGCCTCAACGGCACGTACGTGAACCGGGAGCGGGTCGAGGCGGCCACGTTGAGCAATGGTGACGAGGTGCAGATCGGCAAGTTCCGGGTGGTGTTCATCGCCGGTCCGCGCCCGGAGGAGGAGGCCGGCCGGGGGTGAACGAGCCTGCGGCTTCCTCGCCGCCCGGTGCGGCCCGTGCGCATCCGCTGATGAGCATCGGCGAGGTGCTGGGGCAGTTGCGGGTGGAGTTCCCGGACGTCACCATCTCGAAGTTGCGGTTCCTCGAGGCCGAGGGTCTGGTGGAGCCGCAGCGGACGGCGGCGGGTTACCGGAAGTACAGCTGGGACGACGTGGCCCGGCTGCGGTTCGTGTTGACCGCGCAGCGGGATCAGTATCTGCCGTTGCGGGTGATCCGTGATCAGTTGGCCGAGTGGGACGCCGGTCCTGACGGCCCGGGTCGGCAGCGGCCGACGTTGGTGGCGGTGGGTCCGGGTGGTGAGGTGCCGGGCCGTGCGGTGGAGGAGCCCGAGTCGTCGCAGGTGCGGCTCGGGCGGGCGGATCTGGTGGCGCACAGCGGGGTCGACGAGTCGACGTTGGCCGAGTTGGAGCGCCTCGGTGTGCTGGTGTCGGATCCGCCGGGTTGGTACGACGCGGACGCGTTGATCATCGCGCGGGCGGTGGCGGGTCTGGCGGCGTACGGGTTGGAGCCGCGGCACCTGCGGGCGTACCGGTCGGCGGCGGATCGTGAGGTCGGTCTGTTCGCTCAGTTGGTGGCGCCGTTGGCGCGGCAGAGTGATCCGGCGGCGCGGGCGCGGGCGGCGGAGACGGCGCGGGAGTTGATGGCGTTGTCGCAGCAGTTGCATGCCGCGTTGGTGCGGGTGGGGTTGCGCTCGACGTTGGGTCGGTGAGCCGGTCGTCGAGGTGTCGTGCGGAAAGATCTGCCCCGGGAAGCGTGTCGTAGGCTTGCCGGGGTAACCCCTTTTCTGGCGCGGGGCGTGGTGCTGGTGCGCATGGGACGACCGTGTCGCGGTCCGTGTACCGTGCAGGGAAGGGCGCGGTGCGGGCGTAGGTGACAACGACACGGAGGCGGCGGTGCGCGAGCTGAGCGTGGTCGGAGTTCGGGTGGAGCTGCCCAGCAACCAGCCGATCGTCCTGCTCAGGGAGGTCGAGGGGGACCGCTACCTGCCGATCTGGATCGGTGCGGTGGAGGCGACGGCGATCGCTTACGAGCAGCAGGGGGTCAAGCCGGCCCGGCCGTTGACGCATGATCTGTTGCGGGACGTGCTGGCGGCGTTGAAGGCGCCGTTGCGGGCGGTGGAGATCACCGAGTTGAAGGAGAACGTCTTCTACGCCGATCTGCTGATCGGGGACGGCGTGCGGGTGTCGGCCCGGCCGAGCGATTCGATCGCGTTGGCGTTGCGGGTGGGTGCTCCGATTCGTTGTGCCGAGCAGGTCCTCAGCGAGGCGGGGATCGTGATTCCCGACGAGCAGGAGGACGAGGTGGAGAAGTTCCGCGAGTTCCTGGACCAGGTGCGTCCGGAGGATTTCGCCGGCTGAGGGTCGGGGCCCGGTCATCTTCTGTCGGGGCGTCACTGTGGGTGACGTCCCGGGTGTGTGTGGTGGTGCGTGGTGTCGCTGCGCGGCGTGTCGCGACCGTTCCTCCGTGGTAACCCCTGCGCGCGGCGATAGGGTTGCCGTGTCGAGGGGTGCACGTCCCGGAAACGACGTGTCACCGCACTGACGGGGAGGTTGTCGGGATGCACGAGCCGCGGGATCCTGAGCCAGGTGTGGAGCGGGGCGAGCCGGGTGTGGTGTCGTCGCCGGTGGGCACGGACGGTGACGGTTCGGTTGGTTACCGGGGTGTGACGGCCTGCCACGCGGTGGGGATCAGCTACCGGCAGTTGGACTACTGGGCGCGGACGGCGCTGGTGGTGCCGAGTGTGCGGGACGCGTCGGGGTCGGGGACGCAGCGGTTGTACTCGTTCCGCGACCTGGTGGTGTTGAAGGTCGTGAAGCGGTTGCTGGACGCCGGGGTGTCCCTGCAGAACATCCGCAAGGCGATCGAGGCGTTGCGGTCGCGCGGTGTGGAGGACCTGGCGGGGATCACGCTGATCTCGGACGGCACGACGGTGTACGAGTGCCGGTCGCCGGAGGAGGTGGTCGACCTGTTGCAGGGCGGCCAGGGCGTGTTCGGCATCGCGATCGGTGGCGCGTTCAAGGAGATCCAGGGGTCGTTGTCGCACCTGCCGGCGGAGCCGGCGACGCCTGGTGGCGGGGAGCCCGCGGAGCCGGCGTCGGATGCGGTGGGCGACGAGTTGGCGGCGCGTCGGGCGCGCCGTCGGGCCGGCTGAATCTGCTCTCTTGAGGTGGCGTCGCGGCCGGGGACGGCGCGCGGCGCTGGCCGCTGCGCGCCTGCGACACGGCGTATCGATTCTGATCGTCGGGTGTCGGCGGGCCGGTTTCGTTGGCCGGTAAGGCCGGGCGGCGGCGACTGTCCGCTGTGGACACCCGCGCGTGGAGTCGTGTTGTTGACAGTTGTGGTGTTCCCAGGAATCCTGTCCAGGGCGATCACCTAGGCACCGGCTCGTTACTGTGAGTGATGGCCGGTGGGGTGATGCCGAGCTGATGTGTGGGGGGCGGCGCGAGAGTCGCGTCGTGGCCTGCCAGAGGACGGGAAAACGAGCTTAAGTGCACACTGACCACCATGTCGGCCTCCGCTCCGGACGGGCCGGCAGTGCTGTCGCCGACCATGCCACACCCACCTGCCCGGTCACCGGCACGCCGGCGCACCGGGCGCCGGTGGGCGCCGGTGCCGCCGTGGAGCGCGCGGAGGACGTCGCCGCGGAGGCGGCGGAGTTCCTGGAGCTGTACCACGGTGAGCAGCGGCTGCCGGGGCTGGCGGCGCGGTTGGCGGAGGTCCGCGAGGAGATCGCGTTGACCGGGTCGTACCGGCACACCCGCGACGAGCTGGTGTACGGGGCGAAGGTGGCGTGGCGGCACTCGGTGCGCTGCGTGGGCCGGGTCCGGTGGGCGGGGTTGAAGGTCCGCGACCGGCGGCACGTGACGACGGTGGCGGGCATCGCGCAGGAGCTGGCGGCGCACCTGGCGGCCGGGGACAACGGCGGCCGGATCCAGTCGGTGGTGACGGTGTTCGCGCCGGACCAGCCGGGGGTGGGGCCGCGGGCGCGGATCTGGAACGACCAGTTGATCCGCTACTGCGGACACCGGCGCGACGACGATTCGGTGCTGGGCGACCCGGCGCAGGTGGGGATGACGGAGGCGGCGCGGCGGTTGGGTTGGCGGCCGCCGCCGGTTCCGGGCCGGTTCGACCTGCTGCCGTGGGTGATCGAGACGGCGCAGGAGCAGCCGACGGTGGTGGGCGTGCCCCGGGAGCTGGTGCGGGAGGTCGCACTGTCGCATCCGGAGCATCCGTGGTTCGCGGATCTGAAGTTGCGGTGGCACGCCCTGCCGGTGATCAGCAACATGCGGCTGCGCATCGGTGGGGTGGACTACAGCTGCGCCCCGTTCAACGGCCACTACCTGAGCGACGAGATCGGCACCCGCAACATGGGCGACCGGGAACGGTACGACCAGCTGCGGGTGGTGGCGGCCGGGTTGGGGTTGGACACCAGCCGGGATGACACCCTGTGGCGGGAGCACGCGGTCCTGGTGATCAACCAGGCGGTGCTGCACTCGTTCAAGCTGGCGGGGGTGCGGGTGTCGGACCCGCACACCGAGTCGGAGCTGTTCATGAAGTTCTGTGCGCAGGAGGAGCGGGCGGGGCGGCCGGTGCACGGTGACTGGTCGTGGCTCAACGGCAGTGTCGGGTGGGCGGCGTTGCACGCGGTGCACCACCGCTACTACGACACGGCGGTGCCGAACCCGAACATCTGGCCGACGGACCGGGTGTACGACCCCAGTGGCGTGGTGAAGACGACGCTTCGGGAGCGTCACGACACGGCCCGCGCGCAGGAGGGCTGACGGACATGGACAACGTGGCGCTGCGCCAGAGTTGGACGCAGTTCTCGGCCGCCGGTGTGGAGGCGGCGAAGTACTTCTACGCGACGCTGTTCGTGGTGGCGCCGGAGGCGCGGTTGATGTTCCCGACGAACATGCAGTACCAGGAGGACAAGCTCCTCAAGGCGCTGGGCCACATCATCACCAACCTGGACGACCCGACCGCGTTGACGGCGTTCGCGCAGCGGTTGGGCGCGGACCACCGGCGGTTCCACGGCCAGGACCAGCGGGGCAACCCGGTGGCGTTGGGGGAGCGGCACTACATCTGGGTGGGTCAGGCGCTGCTGGCGACGTTGGAGCGGTTCCTCGGGCCGTACTGGACGCCGGCGTTGCAGGCGGAGTGGGCGGCGGCGTACGAGCAGGTGGCGAAGCTGATGCTCGCCGGGGCGGCGGAGTCGGAGCGGACGTCCCCGCCGTACTGGGAGGCGGAGGTGCTGGGCGCGGAGCGGCGCCGCCCGGACATCGCGGTGTTCACGGTCCGCCCGAACTATCTGTGCAACTACCTGCCGGGGCAGTCGCTGCCGGTGCAGGTGCCGCAGTTGCGGACCTGGCGGTACCTGTCGCCGGCGAACGCGCCGCGGGCGGACGGGACGATCGAGTTCCACGTGCGTGCCGCCGGGCGGTTCTCCACCCACCTGGTGCGCAAGCTGCGCACGGGGGACCGGCTGCTGCTGGGGCATCCCACGGGTACGGCGTTGTCGTCGTACGACCGTTCGCCGCACCTGCCGTTGCTGCTGATCGCGGGGGGCACCGGTCTGGCGCCGCTGCGGGCGGTGGTGGAGGCGTTGCAGCAGGGCAAGGGGCGGCGCACGACCCTGGTGGTGGGGGGTCGCACCCCGGACGACCTGTACGACGACAAGGCGTTGGCGCAGTTGGCGTCGATGCCCCCGGCGGCGGCGTGGCAGAACGGCGGCTCGACCTGGTTGCGGTACGTGCCGACGGTGGAGATCGGGTGGGGGTGGCAGGGGGCGATCGGCAAGGCCGCCGACACGGCGGTGCGGTTGGGACCGTGGACCGACACGGAGGTCCTGGTCTGCGGGAGCCCGGAGATGACCCGGGACACGATCACGATTCTGGCCCGCTCGGGTGTCCAGCCCGAGCAGATCCTGACCGAGAGTTACGATCACTCCCTCTACCCGCCCCTCGCCGAGGCCGACGACGCCGCCCCGCGCGACTTCAGCTGGACAGGTGCCCGATGAGCATCGACCACTCCGACCGCCTCGCCCTGCCCGGCATGCCCGACCAGGGAGAGCTGGCCCGCCAGTTGTCCATGTTGGAGGCGCGGCGGTTCCGGGGCAGTCACTGGTTGTCGGCCGACGAGGTCGCCGTGGTGATCCGTACGGCGGACGACCGGATCGCGTTGCTGGTCAACGAGTTGGAGCGGCAGCGGCGGGAGAACCACGGGCTGCTCAGCCAGGTGGAGATGCTGCGACACGGCACGTTGCCGAGCAACGCCCCGCAGGGACCGGACCCGATCGCGGTGGAGTTGGCGATGCGGGCGCAGGACGAGGCGAACCGCACGATCGGTGAGGCCAGCGCCGAGGGGGCGGAGATCATCGCCGACGCGCGCCGGCAGGCCGACGAGATCCTCGCCGAGGCGCACCGGCGCGCCGGTGACCTGAGCACGTCGGGGCCGGTGGGGCCGGTCGGGCCGGCGGGTGTGCCGTCGCCGGAGGTGCAGCGCCGGTTGCAGGAGCTGGAGGAGCGGCACGCCGCGGCGCTGGCGGCGGTGGCGGCGGCGCAGCAGCAGTTGGACCGGTGGCAGGCGCACCTGTCGGCGCAGTCGGAGCAGCTGCGGGCCGACGCGGCGGCGGCCGGCGGGGCGAGCGCCCAGCTGCGCGCCGTCCTCGGCGGCTAGCTGTCGCGGGGGGTGTCGCGTAGGGACTGACCGGGTCGGTCAGCCGGTCCCGGCCATCGCCGCGAGGCGGCGGGCGAGCCGGGCGGCGGACTCCCGCAGCTCCGACGGCTCCAGCACCTCCGCCTCGAAGCCCAGCCGGGCCACCTGCGCGGCGAGCCAGTCGAGGTTGTCCCCGCCGACGACGAGCACGCACCACCCGTCGCGGTCGTCCTCGACGCGCCCCACCTGGGGCGGCACCAGCTCCCGCACCCGGTCGGGCCGGGCGTGCACCCGCACCCGGGCGAGATACCGGTAGGGCGCCTCGGTCACGGACCGCTGCACGTAGGCGACCGGGTCCGGATGCTCCCTCGCCCGGAAGCGCCAGGTCGTCGCCACCACCTCGTGCATCCGGTCCAGCCGGAACGTGCGCCAGTCGTCACGGTCGACGTCCCGGGCCATCAGGTACCAGCGGCGGCCGGTGGTGACCATCCGCACCGGCTCGACCGTGCGCTCGCGTTCCCCGCCGTCGCGGCCGGCGTACCGGAACCGCACCCGCACGGCGTCGCGACAGGCCCGCGCGAGCGTCACCAGCAGCTCCGCGTCGATCTCCACCCCGGGGCCGACGAGGGTCTCGGTGGCGCCGTGCACCGCCCGCACCTCGGCGCGCAGCCGGGCCGGCATCACCTGGTCGAGCTTCGCGAGCGCCCGCAGTGCCGCCTCGCCCGCCCCGGCGACCGTGCCGCCCGACGCCATCCGCAGGGAAACCGCCGTCGCGATCGCCTCCTCGTCGTCGAGGAGCAGCGGCGGCAGCCGGGTGCCCGCGCCGAGCTGGTAGCCGCCGCCGACGCCCGCCGTCGCGTGCACGGGGTAGCCGAGGGCGCGCAGTCGCTCCACGTCGCGGCGCACCGAGCGGTCGGTGACCTTCAGCTCGGCGGCGAGTTCGGCGGCGGTCCAGGACGGCCGTCGCTGCAGCAGCGCCAGCAACCGCAGCACCCGCTCGGTCGTCGCCTCGACGGTCACCCGCCCATCGTCGCACGGATTTAGGAACGATCCTGTCCGCTATCTGCGGGAGGCTGCAACCATGACCGACCAGAACTGGAATCCCCTCCTCCGGGACCAGCTCGCCTGGCACTGGACCAGCCAGCTGCGCGCTCGCCTCGACGGGCTCACCGACGACGAGTACCTCTGGGAGCCGGCACCCGGCTGCTGGAGCGTGCGCCCGCGCGGCACCGGCGTCGCCCCGGTGCGGGCCGGGTCCGGCGCGATGACCATCGACTTCGCGATGCCGCAGCCCGACCCGCCGCCGTTCACGACGATCGCCTGGCGACTCGGGCACGTCATCGTCGGCGTGCTCGCGGTGCGCAACGCCGCGCACTTCGGTCGCGCCCCCACCGACTACCAGTCGTTCGGGTACGCCCCGACCGCGGCCGCGGCGCTGGCCCAGCTCGACACGGAGTACGCCACGTGGCTGGCCGGGGTCGAGTCCCTCGGCGAAACCGGCCTCGCCCGCCCGTGCGGGGAGGCGGAGGGACCGTACGCCGACCGTCCGCTGGCAGCGCTGGTGCTGCACATCAACCGCGAACTGATCCACCATCTGGCCGAGGTGTGCCTGCTCCGCGACCTCTACCTGCACACCCACCAGCAGACCCGACAGGAGGCGAGCTGAGATGGCCCGCGACGTTCAGATCACTTTCGACTGCGCCGACCCGGCCGGGTTGGCGACGTTCTGGGCCGAGGCCCTCGGCTACCGGTTGCAGAACCCGCCCCAGGGCTTCGAGTCGTGGGAGCAGGCGCTGGAGGCGATGGGCGTGCCGCCCGAGCGGCGCAACGACGCCTCGGCGGTGGTCGACCCGGACGGCTCCGGGCCGCGGCTGTTCTTCCAGCGGGTGCCGGAGCGCAAGCAGGCCAAGAACCGGGTGCACCTCGATGTGCGGGCCGCCCCCGGGCTCGAGGGCGACGCACGGATGGCGGCCCTGGAGGCGGAGGCCGAGCGGCTCGCCGGCCACGGCGCCACCCGGATCGGGCGCCACGAGCCGGCGCCGCCGCTCGGCGCCGGTCACCTCGTGATGGCCGACCCCGAGGGCAACGAGTTCTGCCTCGACTGACCAGCCGCGCGGCGGGGCCGGCGACATGGCCCGGGGTTACACAGGATGGTGCGGCGGCCCGGCGGCGGCGACGGCCTCGCCGATCGGGGCTTCCCCGTCGACGAGTTCGAGGATCCGGCCCGCGCTGCCCGGGTGGTAGAGCAGCGCGACGAGGACCCGGGCCACGTCGGTGCGGGTCACCGCGCCGCGCGGGACGCGCCGGTCGAGGTGGATGCGGCCGGTGGGCGCGTCGTCGATGAGCCGGCCGGGTCGCAGCACCGTCCAGTCCAGGTCGCGGCGGGTCAGGTCGTCCTCGGCGGCCTTCTTGGCGCGCAGGTACGCCGCCCACACCTCGTCCGTGCCGGGCCTCGGCGGGTCCTCCACGCCCATGGAGGAAACCAGCAGGTAGCGGCGTACCCCGGCGGCCTGGGCGGCGTCGGCGAGCAGGACGGCGGCGGCCCGGTCGACGGTGTCCTTGCGGGCGGCGCCGCTGCCGGGGCCGGCGCCGGCGGCGAAGACCACGGCGTCGGCGCCGGTGAGGTGCCCGGCGATCTCGTCGACGCCGGCGTGTTCCAGGTCCGCCAGGACGGGATGGGCGCCGACGGCGCGCAGCGCGGCGGCGTGGTCGGGGTTGCGGATCAGCCCGACGGCGCGGTCGCCCCGGCCGGCCAGTTCCCGTTCCAGCAGGAGGGCGATCTTGCCGTGGCCTCCGGCGATGACGACGCGCATAGCTGCCAACCTAGCCGCCGGCGACGAGGGTCACCGGCTCACGCTCGCCGCCCGGGGTGGCGGTGAGGCAGCATGGACGGGTGACGGAGACGATCGACGCGCTGGCCGGCCTGGTCGCCGGTGGTGGTGTCGTGGTGCTGAGCGGGGCGGGGCTGTCCACCGAGTCGGGCATCCCCGACTACCGGGGGCCCAGCGGCGCGGCCCGCCGGCACAGCCCGATGACCTATCAGATGTTCACCCGGGACCCGCTGGCGCGCCGGCGGTACTGGGCGCGCAGCCACCTGGGGTGGCGGATGATCGCCCGGGCGGCGCCGAACGACGGGCACCGGGCGGTGGCCCGGTTGCAGGACGCCGGGCTGGTCGACGGGGTGATCACCCAGAACGTCGACGGGCTGCACACGGCGGCGGGCAGCGCGCAGGTGGTGGAGCTGCACGGCCGCCTCGACGAGGTGGTGTGCCTGGACTGCGGCAACCGCACCTCGCGGGAGGAGCTGGACCGCCGGCTGCGGGAGGCGAACCCGGGGTTCGACGCGGCGGTCGGGGCGGTCAACCCCGACGGTGACGTGGAGCTCGCCGACGAGCAGGTGGCCGGGTTCCGCACGGTCGACTGCACGTTCTGCGGCACCGGGATGCTGAAACCGGACGTGGTGTTCTTCGGGGAGACGGTCCCGGCGCCGCGGGTGTCGCACTGCTTCGCGATGGTGGGCGCGGCGCGGCTGCTGCTGGTGCTCGGCTCGTCGTTGACGGTGATGTCGGGGCGGCGGTTCGTGCTGCGGGCGGCGAAGCTGGGCATCCCGGTGGTGATCGCCAACCAGGGCCCGACCCGGGGCGACGGGTACGCGGCGATGACGGTCGACGCGCCGCTGGGGCGGCTGCTGCCCACGCTGGCCGACCGGGTCACCGGCGCGGTGTCGGCGCGGGGGCCGGCGGACGGCGCGCTGCCGGCGGCGGTGGCCCCCGCCACGCTCTGACCGCGGCCGGCGGGCCGGCGGGACGGCCCGGTGACGCGGCCCCGGGGGGTACGACATCTGCGGGAAACACCGGCGCTGGTAGCGTTGACCATGCCGGTACCACCCACGCGGGAGAGACCGCCCAAACAGCGCTTGGGCGGCGCCGAAGGGGCATATCCTCCCCGGAACCTCTCAGGCAAAAGGACCGCGGGGGCAGGCACTGTGGAGCGCCTTCGGGTGCGACTCAGGGGGAGGCCGACCTGTCGACCTCGCCCCCGCAGGAGCGCCGCGCATGACCGTAGAGAAGTTCGCCGACCGGCACATCGGCCCCGATCCGGGTGACGAGCGCCGGATGTTGGAGGCCGTCGGCTACGGCTCGATCGACGAGCTGATGGACGCGGCGATCCCCGAGGTGATCCGCTGGCACGGCACCCTGGACCTGCCCGACCCGGCCAGCGAGCGGGAGGCGATCGCCGAGCTGCGCGCCCTGGCCGCCCGCAACACCGTCGCCGTGTCGATGATCGGCCTGGGCTACCACGGCACCCACACCCCCGCGGTGATCCGCCGCAACGTGCTGGAGGACCCGGCCTGGTACACGGCGTACACGCCGTACCAGCCGGAGATCAGCCAGGGCCGGCTGGAGGCGCTGCTGAACTTCCAGACCATGGTCACCGACCTGACCGGCCTGGCCACCGCGAACGCCTCGATGCTCGACGAGGGCACCGCCGCGGCCGAGGCGATGACCCTCGCCCGCCGCGCGTCGAAGAGCAAGAGCCCGGTGTACGTCGTCGACGCCGACACCCTGCCGCAGACCATCGCGGTGATCACCAGCCGCGCCGAGCCGCTGGGCATCGAGGTGCGGGTACTCGACGTCGAGCGCGACGAGCTGCCCGGGGAGTTCTTCGGCCTGCACCTGCAGTACCCGGGCGCGTCCGGCGCGGTCCGGGACCACGCCGCCCTGGTGGCGGCCGCGCACGCGGTCGGGGCGCTGGTCACCGTCGCCGCGGACCTGCTGGCGTTGACGCTGCTGCGCCCGCCGGGGGAGATCGGCGTGGACATCGCCGCGGGCACCACCCAGCGGTTCGGGGTGCCGATGGGCTTCGGCGGGCCGCACGCCGGCTACCTGGCCGTCCGCTCGGGTCTGGAGCGGATGCTGCCCGGCCGGCTGGTCGGGGTGTCCCGCGACGCCGACGGCAACCCGGCGTACCGGCTGGCGTTGCAGACCCGCGAGCAGCACATCCGACGGGAGAAGGCGACCAGCAACATCTGCACCGCGCAGGTGCTGCTGGCGGTGATGGCCGGCATGTACGCCGTGTACCACGGCCCGGACGGGCTGCGGGAGATCGCCCGGCGTACCCACGACATGGCGGCGCGGCTCGCGGCCGGGCTGCGCGCCGGCGGGGTGCCGGTCGCGGACGTCGCGTTCTTCGACACCCTCACCGCGACCGTGCCGGGCCGGGCGGCCGAGGTGGTCGCGGCGGCCGCCGAGCGGCGGGTCAACCTGCGGCTGGTCGACGCCGACCGGGTGGGGATCTCCTGCGACGAGACCACCACCGCCGAGCACCTGGCCGCGGTGTGGGCGGCGTTCGGGGTCGACGGGGTCGACGGTGACGTCGACGCGGCGCTGCCGTCGGGCCTGGCCCGCACCAGTGACTTCCTCACCCACCCGGTGTTCCGCACCCACCACTCCGAGACGGCGATGCTGCGCTACCTGCGGCGGCTGTCGGACTTCGACTACGCCCTGGACCGGGGCATGATCCCGCTGGGCTCGTGCACGATGAAGCTGAACGCCACCACCGAGATGGAGGCGATCACCTGGCCGGAGTTCGCGCACGTGCACCCGTTCGCGCCGGATGAGCAGACCGCCGGGTACCGGGACATGATCGGCCAGCTGGAGTCGTGGCTGGCGGAGGTGACCGGCTACGACGCGGTCAGCGTGCAGCCGAACGCCGGGTCGCAGGGTGAGCTGGCGGGGCTGCTGGCCATCCGGTCGTACCACGCCTCCCGGGGCGACGGGCACCGGGACGTGTGCCTGATCCCGTCGTCGGCGCACGGCACCAACGCGGCGAGCGCGGTGATGGCCGGCATGCGGGTGGTCGTGGTGGCCTGCGACGCGGACGGCAACGTCGACCTGGTCGACCTCGACGCGAAGATCGACAAGCACCGGGACGCCCTGGCGGCGATCATGGTGACGTACCCGTCGACGCACGGCGTGTACGAGACGGGCATCGCGTCGCTGTGCGCGAAGGTGCACGACGCCGGCGGCCAGGTGTACGTCGACGGGGCGAACCTCAACGCCCTGGTCGGGTTCGCCAAGCCCGGCAAGTTCGGCGCGGACGTGTCGCACCTGAACCTGCACAAGACGTTCTGCATCCCGCACGGCGGCGGTGGACCCGGGGTGGGTCCGGTGGCGGTGCGGGCGCACCTGGCGCCGTTCCTGCCCGGCGACCCGCTGGGCGCGCACACCGAGGGTCGGCCGGCGATCTCGGCGGCCCGGTACGGCTCGGCGGGGATCCTGCCCATCCCGTGGGCGTACCTGCGGATGATGGGCGCCGAGGGGCTGACCCGGGCGACCGGGGTGGCGGTGCTGGCGGCGAACTACGTGGCGGCGCGGCTGCGCAACCACTTCCCGGTGCTGTACGCCGGCAACAAGGGCCTGGTGGCGCACGAGTGCATCCTGGACCTGCGGCCGCTGACGAAGGCGACCGGGGTGAGCGTGGACGACGTGGCCAAGCGGCTGATCGACTACGGCTTCCACGCGCCGACGATGTCGTTCCCGGTGGCGGGGACGCTGATGGTGGAGCCGACCGAGAGCGAGGACCTGGCCGAGCTGGACCGGTTCTGCGACGCGATGATCGCCATCCGCGCGGAGATCGACAAGGTGGGCGCCGGGGAGTGGCCGGCGGGGGACAACCCGCTCGCCAACGCCCCGCACACCGCGTCGATGGTCGCCGGGGACTCGTGGTCGCACCCGTATCCGCGGTCGGTGGGGGCGTACCCGGCCGGGGTGGACCGGGCGGGCAAGTACTGGCCGCCGGTGCGGCGGATCGACGGGGCGTACGGCGACCGGAACCTGGTCTGCTCGTGCCCGTCGCCGGAGGCCTTCGAGGAGTGACCCGTACGCTGCGCCGGGGCGGACGTGGTGCCGCCCCGGCCGGTGGGTCCTGGGGAGGGCGGTCCCGGGCCGGGGGACTAGCCTGGTGCCGTTGACCTGCTCCTGTGACGGAGCGTGGTCGACTCAGGCGACGAGAGCGTGGCGGGCGGGCCCGCGGTGCGGGGCGATGGTGCTGCCGTCGGGGAGCAGTTCGCCGGTGTCCTCGAAGACGATGACACCGTTGCAGAGCAGGCTCCAGCCCTGCTCACGGAAGCAGGCGATGACGCGGGCGGCTTCGCGGTCGGTCGCCTCGGCGGAGGGGCAGGTGGGTTGGTGCTGGCACATCGGGTTCTCCGGACTGTGGGGGCACTGTGTCATGGTTCACATGACCAGTGACGCACAGTACCAAGGTCGAGTGCGCGGAATCGAGCAGGCATCCGTCATGTTCACCCGAAATCCACTGAACGGATGAGGAAGAATGGGCCGACCGGTGTGGAAACGCTCCCACGACCGCTGATCGACGTACCCGGCGCGCCGCCGTCGTGCCGCGGCCTGCTCGTCGAGCGCGCCCGCTACGAGTGGCGCCCCGCCGACGGCGGCGACCCGGCCACGCTGGCCGAGCAGTTCCTCGCCGCGCACGGGCTCGACCTGACCGACCTGGCCCGGCCCGCCACCCATAAGCCGACCGGCGTCTGCGGCGCCGCCCTGTACGTCTCCGCCGCCGCCGGCGCCCGCATGATCGGCGCCGCAGCCGGCGCGGCCACCCCGGCGCCGGCCCTGCCGGATCTCGCCGTCGTCGTTTACGGTCACCACCCGTCCCCGACCGCCCCGGCGCGCGCCGCCCGGCCCGGCTGGTGGCTGGGCGACTGGCGGGAGAGCTGGACCCCCCGGCAGCACGCCGACGCCGTCACCGCGGTCCGCAACGCCATCGCCCGCGGCGACGTCTACCAGGTCAACGTCGTCGGGCACGCCGCCGCCCGCTACCTCGGCGACCCGCGACCGGCGCTGTCCCGGCTCGGCGCGCTGCCCGGCGCCCGCTACGGCGGCACCCTGCACGGCGCCGGCTGGGCGATCGGCTGCGCCTCCCCGGAGACCCTGGTCGAGGTGACCGACGGCCGGCTGATCACCCGACCGATCAAGGGCACCCGCCCGGCCACCGCCGCCGGACGCCGCGAACTGCTCGCCTCGGCCAAGGAACGCGCCGAACACGTGATGATCGTCGACCTGGAACGCAACGACCTGGCCCGGGTCGCGCGCACCGGGTCGGTGCGGGTGGACGAGCTGTTCGCGGTGCGCCGCTGGTGCGACCTGTGGCAGGCCGAGTCGACCGTGTCCGCGGCGGTGGCCGACGGGCTGGGCCTGGCCGACCTGCTGCGCGCGACCTGCCCCGGCGGGTCGGTCACCGGCGCGCCGAAGTTCGCCGCCCTGGCCGAGATCGCCGCCCTGGAGCCCGTCGGGCGCGGCGCCAGCATGGGGGCGCTGGGCTGGGTCGGCCCGGGCCGCCTCGACCTGGGCCTGACCATCCGCACCGTGGCCGCCGACGCCGACCGGCTGCACGTCTGGGCCGGCGGGGGCATCACCTGGGACAGCGACCCGGACGCCGAGGTCGCCGAGGCGGCGGCCAAGGCCGCCCCGGTACGCGCCCTGCTCGCCACCGGCTGAGCCTGCCTGCGCCGTGCGCCGGCCCGCCCCAGCGACATGTGCGGCGGGCCGGCGGCGAGGTCCCTCCCACAGGCGCCATGGAGATGTCCCCGGCGCCGGGTGGCCCGTCCTAAGTCCGGGGCGGGATCGCTCGCGGCGGGCGCCGCCTCCCCACCGGCCCAGTGTCCGGTGCCAGGGCGGGTCGGACTGCTCCGTTTCGGTCACGCGACGCTCACCTGCTCAGGTTCCGGTAGCGGCGCACGGCCAGCGGCGCGCAGACGACGATCAGCAGCAGCGGCCAGGCGACCGCCAGGGCGACGGCGTGCTGCGCGGCGAAGGACTCGCCGCCCCAGCCGGGGTTGCCGAACAGCTCCCGGCAGGCCGCCGCGGTGGCCGACAGCGGGTTCCACCGGGCGACGGCGGCCAGCCAGCCGGGCATGGTGTCCGGGGCGACGAAGACGTTGGAGGCGAAGCCCAGCGGCCAGACCAGGATCTGCAGTACCGCCACCGACTCCGGTGCGCGCAGCAGCAGCGCCAGGTGGATGCCGAGGACGATCATCGCGGCGCGCAGCAGCAGCAGGAGCCCGACGGCGGCGAGGGCCCGGCCGACGCCGAGGTGCCACTGCCAGCCGACCAGCGCGCCACAGCCGAGCATGACGGCCAGCGCGACGACGGCGTGCAGCAGGTCGGCGACGGCCCGCCCGGTGACCACCGCGGAGCGGGCCATCGGCAGGGAGCGGAACCGGTCGGTGACGCCGCGGGCGGCGTCGGTGGCCACCGCCGTGTAGGTGGCCTCCACCCCGAAGAGCATGGTCATGGCGAACATGCCGGGCAGCAGGAACTCCTTGTAGTCGCCGCCGCCGGGCACCACCATCGCCCCGCCGAGCAGGTAGCCGAACATCAGCACCAGCAGCACCGGGAAGAGCAGGGCGACGATCACCGGGCCGGGTTGCCGCGCCCAGTGGGCCAGGGCCCGCCCGGTCAGGGTGGCCGCGTCGGTGAGCGCCCAGCGGGCCCGGCGCAGCGCCAGGGTCGGCGTGCTCACGCGCTCACCCCCTCGGTGTCGGCGGTGAGGTGCAGGAACACCTCGTCGAGGGTGGGTCGGCGCACGGCCACGTCGGCGGCCTCCAGCCGCCCGTCGGCCAGTGCGCGCAGCACCGCGGCGAGGGTGGTCACCCGGTCGGTGGTGGTGACGCTGACCCGCAGCTCGTCCGGGGCGACGCGGGGCGCGGTGGCGGCGGCCGCGCCGATGACCTCGGCGGCGCGGGCCAGGTCGCCGGGGTGGTGCAGCACCACGTCGACCCGGTCGCCGCCGAGGGCGGACTTGAGTTCGTCGGGGCTGCCGGCGGCGATGACCCGGCCGTGGTCGACGACCCTGATCGTGTCGGCCAACTGGTCGGCCTCCTCCAGGTACTGGGTGGTGAGCAGGACGGTGGTGCCGGCGGCGACGAGCGCGCGGACGGCGTCGCGGACGTCGCCGCGGGCGCGCGGGTCGAGGCCGGTGGTGGGTTCGTCCAGGAACAGCACGGGCGGGTCGAGGATCAGCGCGGCGGCCAGGTCCAGCCGGCGGCGCATCCCCCCGGAGTACGCCCCGACCGGCTTGTCGCCGGCGTCGGTGAGGCCGAAGCGGGCCAGCAGTTCGTCGGCGCGGGCGCGGGCCCGGGCGGGGGAGAGGTGGTGCAGCCGGCCGAAGAGCACCAGGTTCTGTCGGCCGCCGAGCACCTCGTCGACGGCGGTCTGCTGGCCGACCAGGCCGATGTGGGCGCGGACGCGGTCGGGGTGCCGGCGCACGTCGTGGCCGGCGACCCGGGCGGTGCCGGCGTCGGCGCGCAGCAGGGTGGTCAGGATCCGCACGAGGGTGGTCTTGCCGGCGCCGTTGGGTCCGAGGACCGCGCAGACCGTGCCGCCGGCCACGGTCAGGTCGACCCCGGCGAGGGCCTCGGTGTCGCCGTAGCGCTTGCGGAGTCCTTCGGCCTCGATGACCGGTTCGTCGCGTCGCATGGGCACGCCCCTCTCCCCGTTACCGTGCGCCGTACCGTACACCATACGGTACGAGGGTCGGTAGGGTGGCGGCATGAGCGTCGAGTACAGCGGCACCGGGGATCCCGCGCGCAGCCTCGCCCTGCTCTGGCGCACCAGCGAGAAGGCCAGCCGCCGGGGCGGCGACCTGAGCGTGGACCGGATCGTGCGGGCCGCCATCGAGGTGGCCGACTCCGAGGGACTGGTGGCGCTGTCCATGCGCCGGGTCGCCGAGCGCCTGGGGGTGGGCACCATGTCGCTCTACACCCACGTGCCCGGCAAGGGCGAACTGCTCGACGTCATGCTCGACACCGTCTACGGCGAGACCGCCCGCCCCGCCGAGGTCCCCGGCGGCTGGCGCGGCCGGCTGGAGCAGATCGCCCGGGAGAACTGGGCGCTCTACCTGCGCCACCCCTGGCTGCTGCAGGTCGCCACCACCCGCCCACCCCTGGGCCCCAACGTCACCGCCAAGTACGAGTACGAACTGCGCGCGGTGGAGGGCATCGGCCTGACCGACCTGGAGATGGACGCCGTGGTCACCCTCGTCGACGGGTACGTGCACGGCGCGGTGCGCGGCGCGGTGGAGGCCGCCCAGGCGGCGCAGCGCACCGGCATGACCGACGAGCAGTGGTGGCGGGCGCACGCGCCTTACCTGGAGAAGGTGATGGACCCGCAGCGGTTCCCCACCGCCGCCCGGGTGGGCACCGCCGCCGGGCAGGAGTACCAGGCGGCCGGCGACCCCGTGCGGGCCTTCGAGTTCGGCCTGGCGCGCATCCTCGACGGCGTCGCCGTCCTGGTCGGCGAGCGCTGACCGGGGTGCGCCACCGCCGGCCGTGACGCACGGATAGCCTTTCCGGCATGACCGTACGCCCCATCAGGATCATCGGTGATCCCGTCCTGCGCACCGCCTGCGAGCCGGTGACCAGCTTCGACGCCGAGTTGCAGCACCTGGTCGACGACCTGATGGACACCCTGCTGGGCGCGCCCGGCCGGGCCGGCGTGGCCGCGCCGCAGATCGGGGTGGGCGCCCAGGTGTTCGTCTACGACGCCGACGGCCACCGCGGGCACATGATCAACCCGCGCATCGAGCTGTCCGACGAGACGCAGGACGACGACGAGGGCTGCCTGTCCATCCCCGGGCTGTACTTCCCGACCCGGCGGGCGATGCACGCCACCGTGCACGGCTTCGACCGGCACGGCGAACCGCTGACCATCTCCGGCAGCGGCTTCCTGGCCCGCGCGTTGCAGCACGAGACCGACCACCTGCGCGGCCGCCTCTATGTCGACACCCTGTCCGGCGACGTACGCCGCCGGGCGCTGCGGGAGATCCGCGCCGGCCGGTTCGACTCACCCAGCCGGCACCGCTGACGAGGCGGGGGCGGCCGACGGCCGCCCCCGCACCCGATCAGCCGCAGGTCACTTCGGCGGCGGAGCCACCAGGCAGATCGCCGTGGAGCTGTTGCCGAAGTTGTCCACGCCGGTGATCACCGCGTCGCCGCGCAGCGTCACCTTGTAGTCGACGTCGCCGGTGCCGTCCTTGACCCGGGACTGGGCACCCGGCGCCTGCACCAGCTTGATCTTGGTGCCGGCGGGGAACGGACCGAACTTCACCGTCGGGTCGGCGCTGTCACCGATGTAGACGTCCACCGCCGTGTCGACAATGTCGGTCGAGGTGAGCTGGTAGAACCCGTCCGGGTTGTACGAGCCGGGGATGTTGCCCCCGCTCGGGTTGTTCGTCGGCACGCACGCCGTGGCCGGCGCGGTGGTGTCGACCACCCGCATCGTCGCGGTGTCGCTGCCGGTGTTGCCGGCCGCGTCGGTGGCGGTGCAGGTCACCGTGGTGGCGCCGAGCGGGAAGGTGCTGCCCGACGGCGGCACGCACGTCGGCGTGAGCGGCCCGTCGACGTTGTCGGTCGCCGAGGCCGGGTAGGTGATGACCGCGCCGGCGGGGCTCGTCGCCTCGACGGTCCGGTCGTCCACGACCACCACCGGCGGGGTGACGTCGTTGACCGTGACGCTGATCTGCTCGACGAACGCCGGCCCACCGGAGAGCCCGTTGAGCAGGAAGTCCACCGTGCAGTGCAGGGTGGCGCCCTGCGGGGCGTTCCCGGCCACCGCGATGGTCTCGGCGAACGGCACGTTCGTGCCGCTCTGCTGGGTACGCGAGGCCGCGTCGAAGGTGACGGTCAGCCCCGGGTCGCAGGAGGTCACCGTCGGGGTGACGGTGACGTCGAGGTCCCGCAGCCCGCTGAGGATGGCGTCGGTGACGGTCTCGGGGGCGCTGCCGACCAGTTGGCCGCCGGTCGCGGCGACCACCGCGCTGGCCTGCCCGCTGACGTCCAGGCCACCACCGCCGCCGCTGACGCTGACCGCCAGCACCTTCGCCTCGTCGGCCTGCAGGGCCGCGGTGGCCTGCGCCAGGGTGTGCCCGGCGCTCGGGTCGTGGCTGGGGGCGTCGCCGACGAGCACCACGATCCGGCTGCTGCCGGAGCGGTAGGCGATCCCGCCGTCGGAGACCTGGAACAGCCCGTTCACCCACGCCTCGGGGGTGTCCCCGCCGCCGCCGGCGGACAGCCCGTTGACCGCGTTCTGCAGCGCCGTCGCGTCGTCGGTGAGGTTCTGCCGGACCCGGAACAGCTCCGCGCCGTCGCTCTCGTCCCGGTAGGAGGCCACCGCGAACTGCGCGCTCGGCTGCACCGACCGCACGTTGTTGATGACCTGCTGGAGGTTGGCCTGCACGTCACCGATGACGGTGCCCATGCTGCCGGTCGTGTCGACCAGCAGGACCACGTCCGGCTTCGGCGGGATCGGCGGGGTGGCGACCACCTTGGCGATGTCGATGCTCGTGCCCGGGTCGGCGTCCCGGTCCACGACGGCCGGGTCGACGCCCGGCGCCGCGAGCGCCGGCGCGCCCGCCACGGTCACCAGGGCCGCCACGGCGGCGGTGAGGACCGCCAACCGACTTCGACCCCGTACTGATGTCACTGCCATCTGTGCTCCTTCGGCTCCGCCGCGTCACGACGCGGCCTCTGCCAGGAGACGCTAGGGGTCCGAGGGGCACCCGCCCGTCCGACACATGCCCAGGTCAGGGTCGGGTTGTTGACCCTGCGTGGCGGCTGGACATGCTGTCTGTCACCGCAGTCAGCGTGTACTCGCCGAAGTCGGCGACCCGGCTGAAGCCGAGCCGTCGGTAGAGCCGCACGGCGGCGACGTTGTCAGCCTTGACGTTGAGGGTGACGTGGTCGACATGGGCGCGCAGCCGGCCGCACAGCGCGGCGACCACGGCGGCGGCCAGGCCCTGCCCGCGTACCCGGGGATGGGTGGTGACGTTGCCCAGCGCGGCCACCCGGTAGGTGGGCGACCAGACGTGCACCCCGGCCACCGCGACCAGCTCACCCGCCTGCCGGATCCCCACGTACTGGCCGGTGGCGAGCATCCGCGGATCGAACCAGTTGCCCGGGTACGCCACCGCGTAGAGGGCACGCAGGGCCGGCAGGTCGGCCTCACCGAGCACCTCACCCGCCGGGGTGACGGTGGCCAGCCGGGCCGGGTCGGTCAGCGCCATCCGCAGGTGCGCCCCGGCCGGGTCGAAGGCGAACCAGCCGCCCAGCACCTCCTCCAGGCCGGGGGACAGGTGCGCGTACAGGCGGGCGGGCAGCATCGGCGCCAGGTCGGCCAGCAGCGCCGCCAGCTCCCGCAGGCCGTCGGGCCCGGCGAAGGCGAGCAGCACCGGCGGGGTCACCCCGTGGTAGAGCAGCGCCACCTGGTCGCCACGACGAAACCACGACGTGTACGGCCAGAAGAAGTCGTCCAGGTCGCCCAGCTGGTAGGCGTGCAGCACCGGATTGCGGCGCAGCAGCGCGGCCAGGGCGGCGCGGTCGTGTTCGGCCCGTACCGGCATCGGTGGTCAGCAGCCACCCGACGACTCGGCGGGCAGGTTCTCGTGTGCCCACCGGGCCAGCGCGTCCAGGGCCGGCAGCAGCGCGGCGCCCCGCTCGGTGAGCTGGTAGCTCACCCCCAGCGGCGGCCCCTCCCGCACGGTGCGGTTGACCAGGCCCACCCGGGCCAGCTCGCCCAGCCGGTCGGACAACACCGACTCGCTGATCCCCGGCAGCGCCCGGCTCAGCTCGGCGAACCCGGCCGGTCCGTTGGCCAGGGTGCCCAGCAGTATTCCGTTCCACCGCTTGCCGAGGAACGCGAACACCCGGGCAAGACCCCCGTCACACGCGTGGGCGCCGCCGCCGACCTGGGGGCTGACCGTCATACCCCGAGGATACGGGAATCCCAGGCGGGGAAGGGGCTTCTAAAATACTAGCTGCTACCGTTGCAGCAGCACCTCACAGTTTCCGAGTGACAGAGGAAGCCCCGATGACCGACGTACTGCCCGCCGACCTGATCGCCCTGAGCCCCGAGGCCCAGGCCCAGCTGTTCACCGAGGCGCGCACCGCGAACACCTTCACGGACGAGCCGGTCGGCGACGACCAGCTGCGAGCCATCTTCGAGCTGGTCAAGTACCCGCCGACCGCGATGAACATCCAGCCGCTGCGGGTGCTGTTCGTCCGCCCGGGGGCCGGCCGCGAGCGGCTGCTCCCACACGTCGCCGAGGGCAATCGGGCCAAGACCGCCACCGCCCCGGTCGTCGCCGTCCTCGCCGCCGACACCGACTTCCACGAGCACCTGGACACGGTGTTCCCGATCCGCCCCGGCATGCGCGAGCACTTCGCCGGCGACCCGGCCGGCCGTGAGGGCATGGCCCGGTTCAACGCCGGCCTGCAGATCGGCTACTTCCTGCTCGGCGTCCGCGCCGCCGGCCTGGCCGCCGGCCCGATGGGCGGCTTCGACGCCGCCGGCGTCGACGCCGAGTTCTTCGCCGGCACCGGCTGGAAGTCCCTGCTGCTGGTCAACATCGGCCACCCCGGTCCGGACGCCTGGTTCCCCCGCCTGCCCCGCCTGGACTACAACGACGTGGTCCGGCACGCCTGAGCGCCACCGCGGGCGAGCCGGTCGGGTGACAAGACGCCAGCCCGGCACGCCTGAGCGCGCCATCGCCGGCCGGCCGGGCCACGACGCCCGGCCGGCCACGCCACGGCCGTGACGCTCAGCCCGCCCGCCACTGGTCGTAGCCGAGCTTCGCCACCAGCGCGAACACCACCACCAGCAGCACGATCCGCACGAACCCGGCGCCCCGGCGCAACGCCATCCGCGCGCCCACCGCCGCCCCGGCGACGTTGCACACCGCCATCGCCGCCCCCAGCAGCCACCACACGTGACCGGTGGCCGCGAACACCACCAGCGCCCCCAGGTTCGTGCCCGCGTTGACCACCTTCGCCATCGCCGAACCGTGCACGAAGTCCGCGCCCACCAGCGCCGTGAACGCCACCACCAGGAACGTGCCCGTACCCGGACCGATCAGACCGTCGTACAGGGCGATGCCCACCCCGGCCACCGCCACCGCCGCGACCACCCGCACCCGGGTCCGCCGCGCCGGCACCGCCACCACCCCCAACCGGGGACGGAACACCACGAACAACGCCACCGACACCAGCACCGCCAGCACCACCGGCCGGTACGCCCCCGCCGGCACCGCCCCCGCCAGCGCCGCCCCGACACCCGCGCAGCACACCGCCAGCCCCGCCGACGGCCCCGCCACCATCCAGTCGATCTTCGTACGCCGGGCGTACGTCACCGCCGCCGTCGACGTACCGAAGATCGCGGCCAGCTTGTTCGTGCCCAACGCCGTCGCCACCGGCACCCCCGGCGCGGCCACCAGCAGCGCCGGCAGCAGCAACAGACCACCACCACCGACCACCGCGTCGACCCAACCGGCCATCGCGGCCGCGGCGAGCAGGGTGGTCAGCGACAGGGGGTCCACGGCCGGCCATTCTGCCCACCCGCCCCGACCCGCCGCGCCACCCTGTGGCCGACCTCACCGGCCGGCGACCCCCTCACCGACCGCGCCGGCGACGCAGCCACAGCCCCACCGAGGCCACCGCCACGAACACCAGGACCGAACAGAGCAACGCCTTGACCATCGGGCAACTGTGCCACGGCGACGTAGGGTGCAGGAGTGCGCCTGGCGACGTTCAACCTGCTGCACGGCCGCTCCCTGACCGACGGCCTGGTCGACCCCGACCGGCTCACCGCCGCGGTGCAGACCCTCGACGTCGACATCCTCGCCCTGCAGGAGGTCGACCGGGACCAGTCCCGCAGCGGCAACCTCGACCTCACCGCCATCGCCGCCCGCGCCCTCGACGCCCCGGAACACCGCTTCGCCGCCGCCGTCGTCGGCACCCCCGGCGAACGGTTCCGCCCCCTGCGCCACGACGACGACGGCCACGGCGAACCCTGCTACGGCGTCGGCCTGGTCAGCCGACACCCCGTCCGCTCCTGGCAGGTCACCCGGCTGCGTCCCGCCCCGGTACGGTCCCCGATCTACGTTCCCGGCCCCGGCGGCGGCCTCATCCTGCTGCGCGACGAACCCCGCGTCGTGCTCGCCGCGATCCTCGACACCCCGCACGGGCCACTCACCGTCGCCGCCACCCACCTGTCGTTCGTCCCCGGCTGGAACGTCCACCAGCTGCGCCGCGTCGTACGCGCGCTGCGCACCCTGCCCGCCCCGCGGATCCTGCTCGGCGACCTCAACCTCCCCGCCGGCGCCGCCCGACTGCTCAGCGGCTGGCGGCCGCTGGGCCGCCGCCCCACCTACCCGGCCGCCGCGCCCCGCGTGCAACTCGACCACATCCTCGCCGACCGGCACGGCCTGGACCGGCTGCCCCCGGTCACCGCCGTCGACACACCGCTGTCGACGATCTCCGACCACCGGCCCCTCGTCGTCGACCTCGGCTGACCGGCGGCGACCCGACCCCGGCCCGGCCGCCGCCGCAGCCTCAGCCCTGCCCGACGGCCCGCTGCGCCGCCCGCACCGCGTTGCGGAACAACATCGCCACCGTCGTCGGACCCACCCCGCCGACCCGCGGCGTGATCGCCCCCGCCACCTCGGCGCACGACTCGTCCACGTCCGGCAGCAACCGCCGCCCCTCGTAACGCACCCCACCACCGACGACCACCGCGCCCGGGCGCACGTGCTCCGGCCGCACGATCCCCGGCACCCCCGCCGCCGCCACCAGGATCTCCGCCCGCCGCGTGTACCGCGGCCAGTCCGCCACCCCGGTGTGCACCACCGTCACCGCCGCGTTCGCCGTCGGCCGCTTCTGCGCCAACAGCATCGCCAACGGCCGCCCCAGCGTCGCCCCCCGACCCAGGATCACCACCTCGCGACCCGACACCGGCACCCCGTGGTACGCCAGCAACGCCTCGATCCCCGCCGGCGTACACGGCAACGGCCCCGGCAGCCCCAACGCCAACCGGCCCATGTTCACCGGGTGCATGCCGTCGACGTCCTTGTCCGGGTCGAGGACGTCCAACGCACGGTCGTAGTCCAGATGACCGGGGATCGGATGCTGCACCAGCACCCCGTGCACCCCCGCGTCGGCGTTGAAATCCGCCAGCACCCGGTGCAGATCCTGCTGAGAGGCCGACGCCGGCAGGTGCACGTGCGGCGACGCGAAACCCAACTCCGCCGCCTGACGCTGCTTGATCCGGATGTACCCGGCGCTCGCGTCGTCGTCACCCACCAGCACCGTCGCCAACGCCGGCGTCACCCCCGCCGCCCGCAACGCCGCCACCTGCTCGGCCACCTCGGTCAGGATCTTCTCCGCCACCGGCTTACCGGGCAGCAGCCGGGCCGTCGCAGTCGTCGGGGAAACGGAAACAGACATGGCTCACCTCGTCCGCGGAGGCCCAGGCGGTCGACCCCCGCGACGAGCTCCCCGATGGTTCACCCATCCCCGTGCCGCCAGTCGCGTCCACCCTCAGCCTGCCACACCGCCGGCCCGGATCGAATCCGCCACCGCCCACCACCCGGGCAGCCAGGCCAGCACCGCGTCCGCCCGCCGCCGCCGATCCACCGCCGACACCACCCCCAGATCCACCCGCGCCGCACCCACCCGCACGCCGGCGATCCTGTCAGGACAGGCACCCGCCCAGCGGCCACCCACCACAAGCCGTACAGTCTCGCCGTGATCGAGATCGACGCCCAGGTTGACCTGTCGCACCCCACCGACCGGGTCTGGCAGGCATTGACCAATCCGCAGCTGCTCAGCCGCTGGTTCACCGAGACCGAGACGGTCTCGCAGGCGCCGCGGCGGCTGCTGCTGCACACCGCGGGGCTGCCCGGCTTCGACGCCGCCGTCGACGTCGAGGTGACCGAGCAGCGGGCACCCGAGCTGCTCGTCCTGCAGTGCCAGGAAGGCGACCGGCGTACCCGGCTCACCTGCACCATCACCCGCACCGCCGACGGCTGCCGACTGTCCGTCGAGGAAACCATGGAACACGGCACCTGGCCCGCCGAGGACCGCGACCAGCGCGAGCGGTACTACCAGCAGACCCTGACCGGACGGCTCCCCGCCATCCTCGACTGGCTCGCCTTCCAGCAGGTCGACCTGCGCCGCGGCGAGGACCCGCCGACCGCCGAGCTGCCCGCCATCGCCCTGTCCGGCCGCGTACCCGCACCGGCCGACCGCCGACGCCGGCTGGCGATCGTCGCGGCGGTGACCGCCGCGACCCTCGCCACCGGCGCGGCCCTCTGGGCCCTGCTGCCCGACGACGCGGACCAGACCGCCGCACCGGCCCCGCTGCCCCCACCACCCACCGCCGGCGCCACCAGCGACAATGCCGCGCCCCGGACCACCCGCAGCTCCCGGCCCTCGTCCGCCGCCGCTCGCAGCACCCCGCGCCCCAGCCGAACCCCCACCGCCACCCCGTCGCGTACACCCACCTCCGCCGCCCCGAGCGCCGCCACCATGACCGCCCGCTACGCGACCACCGCCACCCGGATCCTCGGCTACACCGGCCAGGTGGTGCTCGACAACCCGGACGGCCCGGCGGCGAAGAGCTGGACCCTCGTCGTCACCCTGGCCGAGGGCGGCACCGTCACCAACGCCCAGGGGGCCAACTGGCAGCAGGACGGTCGGGCCGTCACCTTCACCGGCGCCCCCGTCCCGGCCGGACAGTCGCAGACCATCACCTTCGACGTCCGCAACCCGGACCCGCGCACCAAGGCACCCGAGGGCTGCACGATCGACGGCACCCCCTGCACCGGCCTGTGACCGACGCCCCGGTCAACCCGCGGGATCGAACGACAGCGGCACCAGCCCCGCCAACGCGCGATTGGTGCGGTTCGACCGCACCGCCGCCCGCTGCTGACCCGCCGTCACCTCGATGTACGTCTGCGACGACGCCAACGACGCGTGCCCCAGCAACCGCATGATCTCCGCGGCGCTCGCCCCGTCCTCGGCCAACCGCGTCGCGAACGTGTGCCGCAACGCGTGCAGCCGCGCGCCCCGCGGCACCCGGTCACCGATGCCCGCCCGCCGATAGCAGGAGTCCACCAGGTACTGCAGCCCACCCCGGCGCAGCGGCTCACCCCGCCGGTCCACCAGCAACGGCGAATCCGGCCGTACGCTGCGCGACCCGAACCGTCGCACCCGGCTGTCCAGGTAGGCCGCCAGCACCTGGTCCAGCTCCGGCTCGACCGGCACCACCCGCGGCCGGCCGCCCTTGCCGGCCACGTCCACCCGCCGCTCGCCGGTGCGCCCGGTCAGCGACGACACTCGCAGCGCCAGCAGCTCCGACAGGCGCAGCCCGGCGCAGAGGGCCAGGGCCAGCACCGCCACGTCCCGCTCCGGCCACGGGTCCCGCTGCCGGCCGTCCTCCCGAGCGACCGAGGCGAGCAACTCCTCCGGGGTGTCCTCGCCCCGCAACGGCTTGGGCTGGGGGAGCGGAGCGCGCGGCCGGCCCACCGCCGGCATCGGATTTCCCGCCACCACCCCCTCGGCCACCAGGAACGTGAAGAAGCTGTTCCAACTGGACCAGGCGCGGTGCACCGAGGACGCCGCCCGGGGAGCGGCGAACCGGGCGAACGCGGCACGCATGACCCGGGGGGAGAGGTCCGAGATCATCACCTGGTCGAGGGGGAGGGGAGTGGCGTCCTCGCCGACCAGGGCGGCGACGGCCCGCAGGTCCCGCCGGTACGCCTCCAGCGTGTGGGGGGAGGGCTTGCGGGTGGCCCGCGCCGTCAGGAACTCCTCGATGAGCCGTCCTACCGATTCGTCCTGTTTATGATGCATAAGGCATATTATGCAGGTTTTTCGGGTTTCGGGCCAGCCTGCGAGAAGGGGGAGCGGCGCGGGCAGACGGAGGTTCCCTCCGGACGGCCCTCGAGTGGCGGTGCCCGGCTAGCGGTTCGCCAGGATCGGCGGGCTGAGGTGCAGCGGTGCCGCCGAATGGCCGTGGACGCGAGGTGGCGTCCCAGCCGAGGGGGGTGGCGCACTCGAAGTCACCGGTCTGGTTCGCCGCCGCGCTGCACGCAGCAGTGTCCATGATGTCGCGCCAACGCGACCGTCATCGGTGCACGGGTGGCGGACGTGCAGGGATTCTCCGGGGAGCCCGAGTCGGCCCACCTTCGCTGCAGCCATGATCGGGTAGCAATTTCCGAGGCGACACGCCCGACGTGGCAGTCGGAATTTGCTACCCGATCATGGCTCGCCACGGGCCCACGACAGCGCCGCCCACCCCTCCCGGAGGAGGCCTCCACCAGCACTACTTGACATAATGTACATTATCGAATCAGGACATACAGCGGCAGTGGCCTCGCCCGGCCTCGGGTCGAGCTGTTGTCCCTTCACTGTTCCGGCGCCGAGTGGCGATGTCGACAGAGCTCGCAGATCGGTAGCGCTCTTACAGACCCGAGCGAAGTGGCGCGAGGCAACCGACGACTGGAGCGCGGAGTCGTCCCCGCCCACACCCGGGCACCGCTCCCACACGGAGCGATGTGCAGGGAGGGCACCGCTCCCCCTGCCAGGACGCCGACAGGATGGTGATCACGATTCTGATGAGGGGCCGGCGCTGCGGAAGGTGCGACGGTAGGCGTCCGGAGGTACACCGACGGTGCGGTGGAAGTGTCGGCGCAGCGTCGTGGCGGTTCCCATGCCAGCCGCCTCGGCGATGGCGTCGATGCTGTTGTCGGTGTTCTCCAGCAGCTCCTGGGCCCGGCGGATCCGCTGCGTCGACAGCCACTGCAGCGGGGTGGCGCCGGTTACCGACTTGAAGTGGCGGGCCAGGTTGCGCGAGCTCATGTTCGCCTGGCGAGCCAGGTCCTCCACGGTCAGCGGACGGTTCAGCCGTTCCATCGCCCAGGGGAACAGGTTGGCAAGGGGATGGTCGTCGCGGGCGGGCACCGGGGTGGTGACGAACTGGGCCTGGCCGCCGGCGCGATGCGGCGGCACGACCAGGCGGCGGGCAACGGCGTTGGCGACCGTCGAGCCGTGGTCGCGGCGGATCAGGTGCAGGCACAGGTCGATCGCGGCAGCTTTGCCGGCAGAAGCGAGCACGTTCCCGTTGTCGACGTAGAGCACGTCCGGGTCGACCTTCACCCGGGGATAGCGGGCGGCCAGCGCCTCGGTGTGGGCCCAGTGCGTGGTCGCGCGCAGCCCGTCCAGCACCCCGGCGGCGGCCAGCACGAACGCACCCGTGCACAGCGAGACCATCCGAGCGCCCGCCTCGTGGGCCGCGCGGACGGCGTCAACCAGGTCGGGTGGCATGTCGGCGTCGATGTCTTCCACAGCCGGGATGATCACGGTGCCGGCGCGGGCGAGTCGGTCCAACCCGTCGTCGGGTTCCATGTGGAATCGGCCGATCCGGACCGGGCCCGGGCCGCAGACCACGAGGTCGTACCACGGGTCTGCCAGGCCGGAGGGGTCGCGGACGAAGACCTCGCAGGCCATGGCGAGCTCGAAGTGCAGCATCGCGTCGGTGGCGGCGAGCGCGACAGTGGCCATGTCCGAAATTGTATGGGGCATGGCGTTCCAGACACTACTCCGGGGCTGGCCGCTGCTGGAGGATCTATCTAGTCGATCTTTCGAGGAGGAACTGCAGATGGGTTCGAGTCAGACCGTGGCGGTGTTCGGTGCGTACGGGCACACCGGGCGGTTCGTGGTGACGGAGTTGCGCGATCGCGGGTTCGTCCCGCTTCTCCTCGGTCGCGACGCGGGCAAGCTCCAGGCGCTGGCGGCGTCGCATCCGGGGCTCGAATACCGGGTGGCGTCGGTCGACGATCCGGCCTCGCTCGACCGAGGGTTGAAAGGCGTGGCCGCGGTCGTCAACTGCGCCGGCCCGTTCGCCTCGACCGCAGGCCCCGTGATCGAGGCCGCCCTGCGCACCGGGGTCCCGTACGTGGATGTGGCGGCCGAGATCGAGGCCAACCTCGACACGTTCATGCACTTCACCGACCGCGCCCGGACCGCGGGAGTCGCGGTGGTCCCGGCGATGGCCTTCTTCGGCGGACTCGGCGATCTGCTGGTCACGACGGTGATGGGCGATTGGACGGCGGCCGACGAGGCGCACGTCGCGTACGGACTGAGCAGTTGGCACCCCACGGCCGGGACCCTCGACTCCGGCACCGTCTCCCGGGAACGGCGCGCTGGCCAACGTGTCCGCTACACCGGTGGCCGGCTGGAGTATTACGTCGCCGAGCGCGACCTGCCGACGCTGGAGTGGGACTTTCCCGCTCCGATGGGCCGCCGGACCGTCCTGGGCGAGTTCACGATGGCCGACGTCGTCACCGTCCCCAGCCACCTGTCCATCCCCGAGGTGCGCACGTACATGACCACCGACGCAGCCAGGGACCTGGCCGCTCCGGGCACACCCGCGCCGACTGCGGTCGACGAGCTCGGCCGGTCCGCGCAGACGTTCACCGTCGACGTCATCGTGCGCTGCGGCGACACGCAACGGCGGGGCGTCGCCAGCGGCCAGGACATCTACGCCATCAGCGCACCGCTGGCGGTCGAAGCGGTCCACCGCATTCTCGGCGGTCGGACGAGGACGAGCGGCGTCGCCTCCGCCGGCGAGATCTTCGACGCGCCCGACTTCCTCCGCGCGCTGTCCGCGCACATCTCGCTCGAGCCGGTCCAGGAGTCTCGCGCGCCGCAGTTCGCCTGATCGCCCGGCCACAGGTGACAGCCGGACAGTCGGCGTGCCGCACCGTGGTTACGTCGCGACATCGGCCCCGACGCGTGCTGGCAGCAGGGCCAGGAGCTGTTGCGTGTGGCCGGGGAGTTCCACGTCGGCGAGCCCGGTGATGAGTTCCCTCAGCGGTAGGGGCTGGTCGACCAGGACGGTGCCGTTGGACAGGAGCAGGGTGGGCACCGGGGTGTCGAGTTCGGCCTCGCTCAGCCCCGGCCCGCCGAGTGCGCAGAGGGCGTCCCCTTGGCTGCGGATGCGCTCCCGTAGCCCTGCGTTGCCGCCGGCGAGCGTGATGACGCGCTGGATGTTCCAGGTGTCGAGCGTCATGCGGTTGTCGTACGTCGTGTTCGCTCCCGCCGCGACGGCGGAGGCGGCGGCGATGGTGGCGGCGTTGACCAGGGCGACGTGCGCCAGGATCTGGTCGGCGTTCCACTCGCCGGCTGGCGGGACGGGGCTCGTACCGTCGGAGCCGGCCACTGTCGTTGCGGCGTCCAGCAACGTGCGGTAGGCGTCCCGCAGCGGTGTGGTGTCCATCGTGTCTCCTTCGGTGGTCTGCCGGCTCAGGTGTGCGCCGGGGACATCTCCCATGGCGCCTGCGGCAGGACGTCGCCGGTCTCGAGCAGCGACTTGAGGTTCGCCAGCACGGCCGGCCAGCCGCGGGAGATCCCGCCGAGCATCTCCAGGTTGGCGAGGTTCTCGTGGGTCACGGTGAGGCGGACGATGTCGTGGTACGGCTCGACCAGGAAGGTGACGACCGACGGCTTTCGTGGCGCCTCGGCGCTCGGTGCGTCGTCGAAGGTGATGACCAGGCGGGTCGGGGGCTCGACCTTGATCACTTGGCCGACGACGTCGACGACGCCTGAGCCGTCGACGCGTCGGTGCTCCCAGCTCGAGCCGGGCTGCCAGTCCGAGACGTTGGCGTGCCCCCAGTAGCGCGCCGTCAGGTCCGCGTCGGTCAGGGCTTGCCACACCTGCTCGGCGCTGGCGCGGATGTAGGTGGTGTAGACGTAGGTCGGCACGGGTGTGGGTTCGGTGGTCATGGCGTACTCCTCTGCCTGGTTCTTGATGGCGCTGATCGCTTGCAGGCGGGGCTTGTCGAACGAGGAGATCCAGCGCTGCTCGATCTCGTGGATCGGGGTGGGGTTGAGGTAGTGCAGTCGTTCGCGTCCGCGCCGGACGACGGTGACGAGGTTGGCCCGCTGCAGGATGTCCAGGTGCTGCGTCGCTGACTGGCGCGCCATGTCGAGGTGTTCGCAGAGCTCGCGCAGCGTCTGGCCGTTCTGCTCCCGCAGCCGGTCGAGCAGGAGCCGTCGGGTGGGGTCGGCCAGTGCCTTGAAGGCCGAGTCCATCCCGTTCGCGTCGGTACTCACCCGGCCATCATGCAGGCATATGCCTGCCTAAGTCAACGGCGAGCGCTCACCGGCCGGAATGCGCGTGAAGGCCACTGACCGTTCGGCTCACCGGATCGACCGTCGGGCGCGGAGCGGGTTTGGGCGCAGCGTGCGGTGGGGGCATGAACCCCGAAGGTTTCTCGCCCTCCTTCCGAGAGGAAGCAGCATGCTCTCCGCACTCGACCGTCGGCACACCGTCGCGCCGCCCGGGTACAGCCGTTGGCTGATTCCGCCGGCGGCGTTGGCGATCCACCTCTGCATCGGGCAGGTCTACGCGACCAGCGTGTACAAGAACTCCCTCATCGCGCACTTCGACGCGAGCCAGACGGCGATCGGGGTGATCTTCAGCATTGCGATCGTGATGCTGGGACTCTCGGCGGCGGTGGCCGGCACCTGGGTCGAGGCGAACGGGCCGCGTAAGGCGATGTTCGTCTCGGCGTCTTTCTGGGCGGCCGGCTTCCTGGTCGGGGCCCTCGGCATCGCGACGCGCCAGCTGTGGCTGCTCTACCTCGGGTACGGGCTGCTGGGCGGGATCGGTCTGGGGATCGGGTACATCTCCCCCGTATCCACGTTGATCAAGTGGTTCCCGGACCGACCGGGCCTGGCGACCGGCCTGGCGATCATGGGGTTCGGTGGCGGGGCGATGGTGGCCTCTCCCCTGTCGCGTCAGTTGCTGTCGTTCTACGACCCGGGCTACGAGCCGGCGAACGCGGGTTCGACGGCGTCCGGCGGCGCGCTGGTGTGGCTGTTCGTGACGCTGGGCGTCGGCTACTTCCTGATCATGATGTTCGGGGTGTTCAACGTGCGGGTGCCGGCGGCGGACTGGCGGCCGGCGGGTTTCGACCCGGCGCTGGTGGCGGCCAAGCCGCTGGTGACCACGGCGAACGTGTCGGCGGCGAACGCGGTGAAGACCCGGTCGTTCTGGCTGCTGTGGGTGGTGCTGTTCTGCAACGTGACCGCCGGGATCGGCATCCTGGAGCAGGCCAGCCCGATGATCCAGGACTTCTTCCGCTCCGGTGGCACGTCGGCGGTGTCGGTGGCGGCGGCGGGTGGCTTCGTGGGGTTGCTGTCGCTGTTCAACATGGCGGGCCGGTTCGTGTGGTCGTCCACGTCGGACCTGATCGGCCGCAAGCCGATCTACCTGGTGTACCTGGGTGTGGGCATGGTGCTGTACGCGCTGCTGGCGCTGTTCGGGCAGACCGCGACGGCGTTGTTCGTGCTGCTGGCGTGCGTGATCCTGTCGTTCTACGGCGGCGGGTTCGCCACCGTGCCGGCGTACCTGCGGGACCTGTTCGGCACGTTCGAGGTGGGCGCAATCCACGGCAGGTTGCTCACGGCGTGGTCCGCGGCGGGGATCGCCGGGCCGCTGATCGTCAACGGATTCCTCGACGCCGAGGGCCGGCCGGGGACGTTGACGGCGGCGGCGTACCGGCCGGCGTTGTTCACGATGGTGGCGGTGCTGGCGGTGGGGTTCGTGGCGAACCTGCTGGTGCGGCCGGTGCCGGCGCGGTTCCACGAGCCGGCCGGGGACGCGGATGAGGGAACGGAGCCGACGGCGGCGGAGAGGAGCGGTGCGCGATGAGCGAGGGTGGCCAGCACGGGCAGCGGATCCGGTTGTGGATCTCCTGGTTGGTGGTGTCGGCGCTGCTGGGCTACGGGGTGGCGCAGACCGTGATCACGGCGGCGAAGCTGTTCACGAGTTGACGGGCCGGAGCCCCGGGGCGTCCCTCCGGGGCTCGGCTCACATGCCGCCGGCGACCCGCAGCACCGCGCCCGTGGTGTAGGAGGCGTCGGGGCTGAGGAGCCAGGCCACGGCGCCGGCGACCTCGTCGGGTTCGCCGGGTCGGCCCATCGGCACCCGGCCGGCGTTGCGGTCGGGACGGTCCGGCATGCCGGACAGGGCGTGGATGTCGGTGCGGATCAGGCCCGGGGCGACGGCGTTGACCCGGACGCCGTGCGGGGCGAGTTCCTTGGCCAGGCCGATGGTGAGGGTGTCGGTGGCGGCCTTGACGGCGGCGTAGTGGATGTACTCCCCCGGGCTGCCGAGGGTGGCGGCGGCGGAGGAGATGTTGACGATGGCGCCACCGGTGCCGAGGCGGCGGGCGGCCTGCTGGGCGCAGAGGACGTAGCCGATGAGGTTGACGTCGACGACGTGGCGCAGGTCGTCGGGGCGCAGGTCGGTGAAGGCTCCGATGGGGCTGGTGACGCCCGCGTTGTTGACCAGACCGGTGAGCGGGCCGAGGTCGGCAGCGGCGTCGAAGAGCCGGGCGACCTGGTCGGGGTCGGTGGTGTCGGCGGGTACGGCGACGGCCTGGCGGCCGAGGGCGCGCACGTCGGCCAGCACCGCGGCGGCGGCGTCGTGGTCGCGTCGGTAGCCGATGGCGATGTGGTGGCCGTCGTGGGCGAGGCGGCGGGCGACGGCGGCGCCGATGCCGCGGCTGCCGCCGGTGATGACCGTGACCGGATTCAATGGACCGCTCCCCTGCCCCCGTGTGGTGGCGACGCTACCGTTTCCGGCACGGGCCGGTCACGGAGAGGGTGGTCACACATGACGCGGGCGTTGGTGCTGGGTGGTGGCGGGGTGACCGGGGTGGCCTGGGAGTGGGGGCTGTTGGCGGGGTTGGCGCAGCGGGGGGTGGTGCTGGCGGACGCGGACCTGGTGGTGGGGACGTCAGCCGGGTCGGTGGTGGGCGCGCAGTTGTGTTCGGGGCGGCCGGTGCGTGAGTCGTACGAGGCGCAGTTGGCGCCGGCGACGGGTGAGGTGGCGGCGCGGTTCGGGTGGCCGGCGATGGCGCGCCTGGTGTGGGCGGGTGGTCGTACCCGGGACGCGGTGCGGGCCCGGGCCCGGGTGGGGGCGATGGCGGTGGCGGCGCGTACCCCGTCGGAGGCGTCGCGGCGGGCGGTGATCGAGGCCCGGTTGCCGGCGCGGCAGTGGCCGGCGCGGCGGCTGCTGGTGACGGCGGTGGACGCGACCTCGGGTGAGTTCGTGGTGTTCGACGCGGCCAGTGGGGTGTCGTTGGTGGACGCGGTGGGGGCCAGTTGCGCGGTGCCAGGGGTGTGGCCGCCGGTGACGATCGGGGACCGCCGGTACGTCGACGGTGGGGTGCGGTCGGTGGTGAACGCGGACCTGGCGGCGGGCGCGGAGAAGGTGGTGGTGCTGGCGCCGGTGACGTCGGGGTTCGGGCCGATGCCGCGGTTGTCGGCGCAGGTGGCGGCGTTGCGGTCGGTGGCGCGGGTGGCGGTGGTGTCACCGGATCGGGCGGCGCGGGCGGCGATCGGCCGCAACGTGCTGGATCCGGCGCGGCGGGCGGCCGCGGCGCGGGCGGGGTTCGCCCAGGCCGAGGCGGTGGCCGCCGACGTGGCCGGGGTGTGGGGCTGATCGCTTAGGCTCACCGCGCGTCGTCGGTCGATCGGTGGAGGTGCGCGGTGGGTGTGGGTGTCGGTGACCTGGTCGAGGATTTTGAGCTGCCGGACCAGGCGGGTACGCCACGGCGGCTGTCGGAGCTGCTGACGGCGGGGCCGGTGGTGCTGTTCTTCTACCCGGCGGCGATGACGCGGGGCTGCACGGCGGAGAGCTGCCACTTCCGGGACCTGGCGGCGGAGTTCGCGGCGGTGGGCGCGCGGCGGGTGGGCATCAGCCGGGATCCGGTGGAGAAGCAGGCGGAGTTCGCCCGGCGGCACGGGTTCGACTATCCGCTGCTGTCGGATGTCGACGGTGTGGTGGCGCAGCAATTCGGGGTGCGGCGGCGGCTGCCGTTGGGGCCGTTGAGCATGCGCCGGATGACGTTCGTGATCGGACCGGACCGGCGGGTGCTCGCAGTGATCCACAACGAGTTGGGGATGAACGAGCACGCGGACGGGGCGTTGCGGGCGCTGGGGGGTTGATCTTCCGGTTGTCGGGGCCGGCTGGTATCAAGGCAGCTGTCAAACACATGTACGGAAGAGGGCTGTGATGGCGGGCCAGGGTTTGTCCGAGGACGAGGTGCACGGCATCCGCGAGGCGTTGGCCGCCGGGCGGAAGCCCAAGGTGGTGTTCACGGCGTCGGCGGGGCAGATCGCCGGGCAGGTGGGCCAGGTGGTCGAGCTGACCGACCCCGAGGTGTCCGAGGAGTTCGTGGTGGTGCGCTTCGGCCGCGACGAGTTGCCCTTCTCCCCCGCCGACGTGGCGGTGGCGCCCCGCGGCACGGGGCGGAAGGTGGCCGAGCCCAAGCCGGAGCCGGAGGTGGAGCAGCCGCCGGCCGCGCCGGCGGAGCCGGAGTTCGTGTTGGACCGGGTGCCGGCGCCGCGTCGGGAGGAGTCGAAGGTGGAGCAGCAGGTGGAGGCGAAGCCGGCCCGGCGGGCGGTGAAGGCGGCGAAGCCGAAGGGCCCGGCGGGCCTGACGGTGACCCTGGCGTACGCCGACGGTGAGTGGACGGTGGCGGCACAGCAGGGAGCCAAGGCGCTGGCGAAGCCGTACGTGGTGAAGCCGGCGGAGGCGTTGAGGATGGTGGCGCTGGTCGACGTGCCGGGGGTGCACGAGGCGGTGGAGCAGATCATGGCCGCGGAGCGGGCCGAGGCGGAGCAGCAGGCGGAGAAGCTGCGCGCGGAGCTGGCGGAGATCGAGGCGCGGCTGGCGGAGTTGCGCGAGGCGCGCTGACCGGTGCCGGCGGCGCGCCGCATCCTGGCCCACGTCGGCGAGGGTGCGGCGCGCCGTCGGTCGTAGGCGGCGAGAGCCGCCGTTCGCCGGGCGGTGGTGCTGTCACCGGGCTCACTCGCCCGGCCCTTCCCACTGATACCCCCCGGGGGTATGGTCGGTGGCATCGAAGGGAGGTCCCGTCATGGACCACGGAACCCATCACCACCCGCCCGCCTCGGCGGCGCCAGGCACGGCAGCGACGTCATGGAGCATGGCCGCGCAGGCCACCCTGCACTGCCTGACCGGCTGCGCGATCGGCGAGGTGCTCGGCATGGTCGTCGGCACGGCGCTGGGCTGGTCCGCCCTGCCCACCGTCGTCCTCGCGGTCGCGTTGGCGTTCGTCTTCGGCTACGCGCTCACCATGCGGGGAGTGCTGCGCGCCGGCGTGGACGGGCGTACCGCGCTGAAGGTGGCGCTGGCCGCCGACACCGTGTCGATCGTGGTGATGGAGATCCTCGACAACGCGGTGATGCTCGCCGTGCCCGGCGCCATGGAGGCGGGGCTGACCAGCTGGGTGTTCTGGGCGTCGCTGGCGTTCGCGCTGCTGGTGGCGTTCCTGCTGACCACACCGGTCAACCGGTCGCTGATCTCGCGCGGCAAGGGCCACGCGGTCGTCCACGCCTACCACCACGCGCACTGACGCCGCATCACGACGGCCGGGCCACCACCAGCGGGCGGCCCGGCCGCCGTTCGAGCCGGCCGGGATGCCCGCTCAGAAGTAGTCGAGCAGTTGCGCCGCTCCCCCGGCGGCCAGCAGGTCCAGGGCCCGCGGGTCGGTGCCGGTGGCGTGCAGCAGACCGGCGTCGGCGACTGATGCGGCGGTGCTGGCGCCGCTGTGGAGCAGGGCGAAGCCGCGTACGGACAGGTGCAGGTCGACCTCGGCGGTGACGCGGGTGAGCTGGGCGGCGCCGTCGGCGACCGTCAGCCGCCAGGTGCCGGTGTTCCACTCGGCGAGCTCGTCGGTGAGGGTGAACTCGACGGTGCCGCGGGTGTGGGTGGGCCAGCCGCGGGCGGCGACGGCGCGGGTGACGTCGACGGGCCGGTGCATCCACGGTTCCTGTTCGTGTTCGCGGACGGCTTCCAGCGGCAGGTGGGCGCTGACGGCGTCGCCGTCGAGCAGGCGCAGCCGCAGGGTGGGGGTGACGCTGTGCCAGCTGGCGAGGACGCCGACGAGTTCCCGGGCGGCGTCGGCGGTGGTGGCGAGGGCGTCGTGGACGGTGAGCACGGCGTCGTCGCCGTAGCCGCGGCCGCGGTCCCAGCTGGCGTAGCCGACGAGGTGCCCGTCGTCCTCGACGAGGGTGAGCCCGTCGAAGGGCAGGGTGTCGCCGGTGGTGTGCGGGTCGAAGAGGTCACCGCGGCGGGTGAGCAGCCCGCGCCGGTCCCGGGCGAGGCGTTCGTAGAGGGCGACGACCGCCGGCATGTCGTCGGGCGCGCCCGCCCGGACGCTCAGGTGCGGGGCCGGGCGGTGCCGGGGCAGCGCCACCGTGGGCACGTCGACGGTACGCATCACCCCGGCGACGTCCCAGCCGCAGGCGCGGTAGGGGGCGGTGACGGTGGGAAACAGCGCACTGACGGCGGCGCCGCGGTCGTGGGCGCCGCGCAGCAGGCCGGTGAGCAGGGCGCGGGCCACGCCACGGCCGCGGGACTCGGGGGCGACGGCGACCCCGGCGACGTCGGCGGCGGGCACGGCCCGCCCGGACCACCACTGCTCGTGGTGCAGGTCGACGGCCTTGCCGAGGAGCCGGCCGGTGTCATCGAAGGCGCCGTAGCGGGTCAGGCCGGGCACCGCGACGGTGGCGTGCGGCGCCGGTTGCGGGTCGGAGCCGAAGGCGCGCCGACCGAGCTGCCAGGCGTCGGTGAGGTCGTCGACGGTGAGCTCACGCACGTGCGGGGGGCTGGCCATCGGCCCACCATAGCGGCGCGGATCTTGAGGGCGGGGGGATTTTCCGGCGGGGAACAGCCCGCGGGGCCGGTGCGACCCCCTCGCCCGGCCCCGCGTCCCGCGCCCCCGCAGGTTCTCAGTGCTGCGGGATGTTCACTACCCCGATTCGCTTGCGGAACACCCAGTACGTCCAACCCTGGTAGGCCAGCACGATCGGGGTGAAGACCACCGCCACCCAGGTCATGATCTTGAGGGTGTAGGGGGTGGAGGCGGCGTTGGTGGCGGTGAGCGTGCCGGCGGCGTCCAGGGTGGAGGGCAGCACGTTCGGGAACAGCGCCGCGAACAGGGTCGCCACGGCCAGGCCGATCGCCACCGCGGTGCCGGTGAACGCCCAGCCCTCCCGGCGTACCTGGGCGGCGGCGAGCGCGCCGAGCAGGGCCAGGGCCGCACCGACGGCGAACACGACGGCGGCGGTGCTGGAGCGGATGGTCAGCGTCCAGGTCAGGAACGCCACCGCGGCCACCGCGGTGCCCACGCCCAGGCGCACGGCGAGGGCGCCCGCCCGCTCCCGGATCTCGCCGGTGGTCTTCAGGGCGAGGAACACCGCGCCGTGGGTGAGGAACAGCGCCGCGGTGGTCACCCCGCCGAGCAGCGCGTACGGGTGCAGCAGGTCGACCAGGCCGCCGACGTACTCGTGATCGGCGTCCAGCGGCACGCCGCGCAGAATGTTGGCGAAGGCGACGCCCCACAGCACCGCCGGTACGACGGAGCCGACGAAGATCGCCGTGTCCCAGCGGCGTTTCCAGGACGCCTCGGGGCGCTTGTGCCGGTACTCGAAGGCCACGCCCCGGGCGATCAGGGCGAGCAGGATCAGCAGCAGCGGCAGGTAGAAGCCGGAGAAGAGGGTGGCGTACCACTCGGGGAAGGCGGCGAACATGGCGCCGCCGGCGGTGATCAGCCAGACCTCGTTGCCGTCCCAGACCGGGCCGATGGTGTTGATCAGGACGCGGCGTTCCCGGTCGTCGCGGCCGAGGACGGGCAGCAGCATGCCGACGCCGAAGTCGAAGCCTTCGAGGATGAAGTAGCCGGTGAAGAGCACGGCGACGAGGAGAAACCAGACGGTCGTCAGTTCCACGGTGGGCTCCGGTCAGTAGGCGAAGGCGAGCGGGCGCTCGGCGTCGTCGTGGCTGTCGTCGATCGCGGGATCGGGGGTCAGGTCGGGCACGCCCGCGCGGGCGTAGCGGACGAGCAGCTTGAACTCGATGACGGCGAGGGTGGCGTAGATCAGGGTGAAGGCAGTGAACGAGGTGAGCACCTCGGTCAGCGAGACGCTGCGGGACACGCCGTCGCGGGTGAGCATCTCGCCGAAGACGATCCAGGGCTGGCGGCCCATCTCGGTGAAGATCCAGCCGAAGGAGTTGGCGAGCAGGGGCAGCACCGGCATGACCAGGCCGGCGCGCAGCAGCCACCGGCTGGTGGGGGTGCGGCCCTTGCGCTGGGACCAGAGCACCAGCAGGGCGATCGCGGCGGCGGCCAGCCCGAAGGCGATCATGAAGCGGAAGCTCCAGTAGGTGACCGGGATGATCGGGGCGTAGCTGCCGGCGCCGTACTGGCTGGCGTACTGGGCCTGCAGGTCGTTGATGCCGTGCACGGTGCCGTTGGGGTCGCCGGTGCCCAGGTACGACAGCAGGTACGGGATCTTGATGGCGAACAGCTCGCGGCTGCCGTCGAGGCTGCCGACGGTGAGCACGGAGAACGAGGCGGGGCTCTCGGTGGTGTAGAGGCCCTCGGCGGCGGCCATCTTCATCGGCTGCACCTGCGTCATGATCTTGCCCTGGATGTCGCCGGTGATCACGACCAGGGTGGCGGAGACCAGCACCACCCACGCGCCGAACTTCGTGGCGAACCGGTACGCCCCGGTGTCGGCGCTGTCGCGGTTGCGCATCACGTGCCACAGCCCGACGGTGACCACCAGCGAGCCGGCGACCAGGAACGAGCCGGCGAGGGTGTGCGGGAAGGTGATCAGCGCGACCTTGTTGGTGAGCACTGCGAGGAAGTCGGTGAGTTCGGCGCGGCCGGTGTCGGGGTTGATCCGGTAGCCGACCGGGTTCTGCATGAACGAGTTCGCGGCGAGGATGAAGTAGGCGCTGAGGTTGGTGCCGATCGCGGCGGCCCAGATGCTGGCCAGGTGCGCCCGCTTGGGCAGTCGGTCCCAGCCGAAGATCCACAGGCCGATGAAGGTCGACTCCAGGAAGAACGCGACCAGCGCCTCGATCGCGAGGGGGGCGCCGAAGATGTCGCCGACGAAGCGGGAATAGTCGCTCCAGTTCATGCCGAACTGGAACTCCTGCACGATGCCGGTGACCACGCCCATCGCGAAGTTGATCAGGAAGAGCTTGCCGTAGAACTTGGTGAGCTTGAGGTAGCGCTCGTTGCCGGTGCGGTGCCACAGGGTCTGGAGGATGGCCACCAGCACCGACAGGCCGATGGTCAGCGGCACGAATAGGAAGTGGTAGACGGTGGTGACACCGAACTGCCAGCGGGCGACGTCCAACGCGTCCACCAGTAACCCCCAGCTGTTCATACTACGAGACGTAGTAAATACTACTGTGCGTCGTAGAGATTGCGGCAGGGTCGGGGGTCCCGACCCGCCCCGGGACCAATGACCCTGATCACCTCTGCCGCAGGGCCCGGGATCGGCGCCCACCGTCACCCACCGGCGTGCGACCATCCAGCACTGATGGACACCCCGACCGCCACCTGGCGGCCGCCACGGTTCTGGCGCGCCGCGCAGGTCTTCGCCCGCCTCATCGTCGCCCTGCTGGCCCGCCTGGAGGTCAGCGGCGACGTGCCGGCCGAGCTGCGCCGCGGCCCGCTGATCCTGGCCGCCAACCACATCAGCCCGTTCGACCCGATCGTCCTCGCCGCGGCCTGCCGGGCGCGGGGCGTCGCCCCGCGGATCATGGCCACCGGCGGGCTCTTCCGCGCCCCGGTGATCGGGGCCCTGATGCGCCACGCCGGGCACCTGCGCGTCGACCGGGGCACCGCCGGGGTGCACCGGGCCCTCGACGACGCCGCCGCGGCCGTGGCGCGCGGCTCGGTGGTGCTGGTCTACCCCGAGGGCCGCATCGGCCTGGACCCGGGCCTGTGGCCCGAACGCGGCAAGACCGGCGCCGCCCGGCTCGCCCTGGCCTGCGGCGCCCCGATCATCCCCGTCGCCCAGTGGGGCTCGCACGAAGTGCTGCCCTACCGGACACCCCAGGGCATGCTGCCCGGCATCGCCCGCTCGCTGCTGCGCCGACCGGTGATCCGGGTGCGCTTCGGCGACCCGCTCGACCTGCACGACCTGACCCACGGCGCGCCCGGCGCCGCCCGAAGGGGCACCGACCGGATCATCGACGCGATCACCGACACCCTGGTGCCGCTTCGCCTCGACGAGCCGGACCGCCCTCGCCACGTCGACCCGGGCCGCCCCGTCGACACCAGCCGCGCCCACCGCCGCCGCCCGCCGGGCTGACCCCACCGCCAACTCGCCCGACTCGGCCGGCGCGCCAGGTGGAGTCGGCGCGGGCCGGGTGGATTTGCCTTCGAGCGCACTCCAACGGTGAGAGTCTGCCCGGTAGGCAACGGCGAGGGAAGGCAGGCAGGGCATGAGCGAGCAGACGGTGCTGGTCACCGGCACCTCCACCGGGATCGGGCTGGAGATCGCGCTGGGCTGCGCGCGCGCCGGCTGGCGCACCGTGGCCACCATGCGCGACCCGGGTCGCGCCGACCGGCTGCGCGAGGCCGCCGACGCCGCCGGGGTCGCCGACCTGATCGACGTACGCCCGCTCGACGTCACCAACGCCGACGCGGCCGCCGCCGCCGTGGCGGAGACCGTCGCCGCGTACGGGCGGCTCGACGCGGTGGTCAACAACGCCGGCGCCGGGCACGTCGGCACCCTGGAACAGGAGACCGTCGACGACGTACGGGCCGTCATGGAGGTCAACTTCTTCGGGGTGCTGCACGTCAGCCGGGCCGCGCTGCCGCACCTGCGGGCCTGTCGGGGGCGGCTGGTCACCGTCACCAGCGTCGGTGGGGTGGTCGGTCAGCCGTTCAACGAGGCGTACTGCGCGGCGAAGTTCGCGGTGGAGGGGTTCATGGAGTCCCTCGCGCCGGTCGCGGCGGGCGTCGGGGTGACCGTCGCCGTGATCGAGCCCGGCGCGGTGGCCAGCGAGTTCGTCGCCAACGTCGGCGTCGACCGCGACCGGGCGATCGAGCGGGCCGGGGTCTACGGGCCGGCGCTGCGCACGTACCTCGACCGCAGCGACAGGGTCTTCGCGGCGGCGCAGTCCCCGGCGGACGCCGCCGCCGTCGTGGTCGCGGCCGTCACCGGCCCGACCCCGTCGCCACGCACGCAGACCTCGACGACGGCGCGGGAGTTCGTCCGGGTGAAACTGGCCGACCTCGCCGGGACGGCGGTCACCGACCTGACCACCGGCTGGCTGCGCTGACCCGCCCTAGCCGGCGGCCAGGAAGCGGCGCAGGGAGGCGCTCAGCGCCGCCACGAACTCGTCCCGCACGTCGGCGGCGACCAGGTCCAGCGACAGGTACGGGTTGAGGTCCTCCAGCTCCACCAGCAGCAGCGCCCCGTCGACGGTGCGGCAGGCGTCCACCCGCTGCACGCCGTGGGCGAGGGTGTTCCAGCGCACGAAGCGGCGGGCGAAGTCCAGGTCCGCCCCGGTCGGCGCGTACGGCGCCAGGGCCCAGCGCCGCCGCGGGTCCGGGGCGTGCAGGGCGTACTGGAAGGCGTCGTCGACGAAGTAGAAGGACACCTCGTACCGGAAAGGCACCCTGGGCTGGATCAGCGACTGCCCGTCGACCGCCTCGGCGAGCCGGTCGCGCGCGACGAACCGCAGGCCGACGGAGTCCGCGCCGGCGATCGGCTTGACCACGTACTCGTCGGTCGGCGGTAGCCGGTCGACGTCGGCGAGCCGGTCGACGGTCGGGATCACCGGCTCGCCGGCGGCGGTCAGCTCCACCAGGTACCGCTTGCCCGCCATGTCGCCCCGGCCGGTCAGCGGGTTGTACACCCGCACGCCCCCGGCCAGCGCGGCGGCGCGGAACGCCTCGTACGCCTCCCGGTAGGCCAGAACCGGGCCGCTGTTGCGGACCACGACCGCGTCGAAGCGGTCCATCAGGGCGGCCGCGTCGCGGGGATGGCACAGCGCCAGGTCGAAGTCCTCGCGCAGCCGGGAGGTCAGGAAGACGTCCTCGTCGCCGTAGCGGCGGCCCTGCGCCGGGTAGGCCAGGTCGGTGACGAACAGGATGCTGGGCCGCACGCGTCTCCCCCGGTCACGCCGGTCGCGGCGGGTGCGCCGCGACGTCGCAGGGCACCGTACCGGGTGGCCGGCAGCGGCGACACGGGGTGCTCGCCGGCCGGTCATCCGCGGGCCACCGGGGCGAGGCATACTGCGCTGCGTGCTGACCCGATCCGGCTACCTCGACGCGCCCGCGCCGCTGGCCTTCGCCCACCGCGGCGGGGCCGCCGAGGGCGACGAGAACACCGTCGAGGCGTTCACCCGGGCCGTCGGCCTCGGCTACCGGTACGTCGAGACCGACGTGCACGGCACCGCCGACGGGGTGGCCGTGGTCTTCCACGACGCCACCCTGGAGCGGGTCACCGGCGAGCGGGGACGCATCGCCGACCTGCGCTGGGCGGACCTGGCGTCGGTACGCGTCGGCGGGGCGGCGGTCGTACCCCGGCTCGAGGAGGTCCTGGCCGCGTGGCCGCGGGTGCGGTTCAACATCGACGTGAAGTCCGACGGCGGGGTCGCGCCGACGGTCGAGACCGTGACGCGGGCGGGCGCGGCCGACCGGGTGCTGCTGGCGTCGTTCAGCGACGCCCGGCTGATCCGGCTGCGGGCCCTCACCGAGGGTCGGATCGCGACCAGCCTCGGCATGCGCGGGGTGGCCCGGCTGCGGCTGGCATCGCTGCACGGGTGGCGACTGCGGCTGCCGCCGTCGGTGGTGGCCGCGCAGGTGCCGCCGCGCTACGGCCGGGTGCCGGTGGTGGACCGCCGGTTCCTCGCCTACTGCCACCGGTTGGGGTTGCAGGTGCACGTCTGGACGATCGACGAACCTGCCGAGATGCACGACTTACTTGATCTTGGTGTGGATGGCATCATGACCGATCACGTCGGCGTGCTGCGCGACGTCTACCGCAGCCGCGGCCACTGGGCCGCCTGAACCCCTGGCGGAGGAACCCGATGGCCGAGACGGTCAGCCCGACCCTGCACGAGCCCCCGTCGAGCACCCGCCGCGAACGCAGGGGCTGGTACCTCTACGACTGGGCCAACTCGGCCTTCCAGACCACCGTCATCACCGTCTTCCTCGGCCCGTTCCTCACCACCGTCACCGAGCTGGCCGCCGGCTGCGAGCTGGGCGCGGACAGCTGCGAGGGGTACGTGCACCCGCTGGGCATCCGGGTCGCCGCCGGCTCCTACTACCCGTACCTGATCTCGCTGTCGGTCTTCCTCACCGTCTTCGTGCTGCCGATGATGGGTGCCATCGCCGACCGGTCGATGCACAAGAAGCGGCTACTGGCCGCCGCCGCGTTCACCGGCGCCGGCGCGACCATCGCCATGGCCTTCGTGACCGGGGACCGCTACCTGCTCGGCGGGGTGCTCTTCCTGATCGCCAACATCAGCTTCGGCGCCGCCGTCGTCGTCTACAACTCGTTCCTGCCGCAGCTCGGCGGCCCCGACGAACGCGACGCCATCTCCAGCCGCGGCTGGGCCATCGGCTACCTCGGCGGCGGCCTGCTGCTCGCGTTGAACCTGGTCGCGGTGACCATGCTCAGCGAGGAGGGCAACCCGCAGCGCACCCTGGACCTGGCCCGCTGGTCGATCGTCTCGGCCGGGGTGTGGTGGGCGGTGTTCACCCTGGTGCCGCTGCGCTGGCTGCGCGAACACCCCGCCGCCGCGGCGGCGGCCCGGGTTGGCGGCGGCAACCTGCTCACCGACGGGTTCCGGCAGCTCGGCCGCACCCTGCGGGAGATCAAGGCGTACCCGCTGACGCTGTTCTTCCTGCTCGCCTTCCTGGTCTACAACGACGGCATCCAGACCGTGATCACCCTCGCCAGCCAGTACGGCACCGAGGAGCTGAAGCTGGAGCAGAGCACCCTGATCGTGACGATCCTGCTGGTGCAGTTCCTCGCCTTCGGCGGGGCGCTCGCCCTGGGCGCGCTGGCCCGACGCATCGGCGCGTGGAAGACGGTGCTGCTGTCCCTGGTGCTGTGGACCGGCGTGATCATCGCCGCGTTCCGGCTGCCCGCCGAGGCGCCGCTGCCGTTCATGGCGCTGGGCGGGGCGATCGGCCTGGTCCTCGGCGGCAGCCAGGCGCTGAGCCGCTCACTGTTCAGCCAGCTCATCCCCACCGGCAAGGAGGGCGAGTACTACGGCTTCTACGAGATCAGCGACAAGGGCACCAGCTGGCTCGGGCCGCTCGCCTTCGGGCTGGTGTTCCAGCTCACCGCCTCCTACCGGGTGGGCCTGGTCTCACTGCTGATCTTCTTCGTGCTGGGCTTCGTGCTGCTGGCCGCCGTGCCGATCCGCCGGGCCATCGTCGCGGCCGGTAACACCCCGCCGAAGGTGCTCTAAGCCGAACCGATCGGGGCAGCTCGATGGACTAGGCTGCCCCGACGTGACCGACGACGCCGCTGCCGCCCCCACCTGCCTGGCCCGACCGCTCCCGGGCCCGGACGAGAACGGCATCGGCTGTGCCGCCGCCCGGGGCGTTGACGGGCGGCCGTTGCACGCCGCCGCGCTGAAGTTCTTCTGGGGGCCGATGGATTGCGGCAAGTCCACCATGGCGTTGCAGATGAACTACAACCACGCCCGGCAGGGCCGCCGCGGCCTGGTCACCACCCGCATCGACCGGTCGCTGGGCCCGCAGGTCACCAGCCGCATCGGCCTGGCCCACTCCGCCGTCGAGGTCACCGACTCCCTCGACCTGCGCACGCTGGTCCGCGACACCTGGGCCGAGGGGGTACGCGTCGACTACCTGATCTGCGACGAGGCGTCCTTCTACAACGTCGAGCACGTCGAGCAGATGGCCGAGCTGGTCGACGGCTACGACGTCGACGTGTACGCCTTCGGCCTGGCCACCGACTTCCGGTCCTGCCTCTTCCCCGCCGCCCAGCGGCTGTTCGAGCTGGCCGACGAGGTGGCCCGGATCCAGATCGAGGTGCTCTGCTGGTGCGGCCGGGAGGGGCTGCTCAACGCCCGGGTGGTCGACGGGCGGGTGGTCCGCGAGGGCGCGCAGGTCGTCATCGGCGACACCGCGGACTCCGCCGAGGTGCGCTACCAGGTGCTCTGCCGGCGGCACTACCGCTCGGGCGACCTGGGCCCGCGCTCCTAGAACGGGTCCCCGCAGACCCGCCACTCGCCGTCCTCCTTCACCACCGGCAGCCGGCGTTCCTCGGCGGCCCCACCCTCGCGGGTGACGCGGACGGTCACCTCACCGATCGGGCGGCCGGCCTTGGTACGCACCGAGACGTCCAGGATCTCGTAGCCGCTGACCACCGGCGGCGTCTTCACCCAGCCGGCGAAGCCGACCTCGCTCCACCGGCCGCGCGCCTGGTCGCAGAGCCGGTCGTACGCCCGGTCGACCTCGCCGGCGGACAGCTCCCGGAAGAACCCGTCGGCGGTCTCCCGCACCGGGCCGCCGGCCTGCATCACCACCTGCACGTTCCAGGCGCCCAGCCCGGCCACGCCGACCAGGCACAGCGCCATCGTCAGGCCACCCAGCAGCAGACCGGTGCGTACCGGCCGGCGGGGCCGGGCCGGTCGGGTCCACGCCTGCTCACCGCCCATCACCTGCGACCGTATGCGCACCGTCCGGTCCGCGCAGGAACATCGCCCCTGTCGCATTCGCCACGGCATCCTCTACGGTCGGCGCACACCCTCCGAAGGAGCCACGGATGAGTCGTTACGTGCAGCCGGTACCGGCCCTGGACGACCCGTACACCGGCGACGCGCTGCTGCGTTCCTGGCTGGAGCGCCACCTCGGCCCGGCCGGACACGCCGCCGCCAAGGGCCGGCTGGCCGACCTGGCCGCCGAGGTCAGCGGGCCGCTGCGGGCGGCGCACGCCGACGCCGAGGCGCACCCGCCCACCCTGGTCCGCTACGACGCGTGGGGCGCCCGCGTCGACCGGGTGCAGACCTCCGCCGGCTGGCAGGCGCAACGCGCCGCCGCCGCCCGGCACGCCGTGGTCGCGCTGCCCTACCTGGAGTCCGCGCGCGGCACCTGGGGCGCTGCCGCCCGGGTCGTCCAGCACGCCCTGCTGCACCTGTACGGGCCGGAATCGGCCACCTTCTCCTGCCCGGTGGCGATGGCCGACGGCGCGACGGCGCTGCTCAGCCTCCCCGAGGTCGACCCGGACGTGCGGGACGCCTGGCTGCCCCGGCTGACCTCCACCGACCCGCAGACCGCGATCGTCAGCGGGCAGTGGATGACCGAGTCGCAGGGCGGCTCGGACCTGTCCCGCTCCAGCACCACCGGCCGGCCGGCGGCGGACGGATCGTGGCGGCTCACCGGGGAGAAGTGGTTCTGCTCGGCCGCCGACGCGACGATGGCCGTCGCCCTGGCCCGCCCCGAGGGCGCCGGCCGGGGCAGCCGGATGCTGGCCCCGTTCCTGGTGCCCCGCTACGCCGCCGACTCCCCGCTGGCCGGGGCCACCGCCGCGCCGTACGCGCCCGCGCCCGGCGTCACCGTGCACCGGCTCAAGGACAAGCTCGGCACCCGCGCGCTGCCCACCGCCGAGATCGGGCTGCACGACGCGTACGCGCTGCCGCTGGGCGACCCGGCGGTGCCCGGACTGGTCCGGGCGATGACGCTGGTGGTGGTGACCCGGGTGCACAACGCCTCGGCCGCCGCCGGCGGCATGCGACGCGGACTGGCCTACGCCCGGGCGTACGCCGAGGCGCGGCAGGTCGCCGGGGGTCCGCTGTCGGGCAACCCGCTGCACCGGGCCACCCTGGGCGCGCTCGCCGTCGACGCGGCCGGCGCGTTCGCCCTGGCCGGGCACGCGTTCGCGCTGCTCGGCCGGGTCGAGGTGGGCGGCGACCCGGAGGCCGCCGCCGAGCTGCGGGTGGTGGCGCCGCTGGCCAAGCTGGCCACCGGCCGACTCGCCGTCTCCTCCGCCAGCGAGTACGTCGAGGCGTTCGGCGGCGCCGGCTATGTCGAGGACACCGGGGTGCCCCGGCTGCTGCGCGACGCGCAGGTCCTGCCGATCTGGGAGGGCACCACCAACGTGCTCTCGCTGGACGTGCTGCGCGCGGTGGCCCGCGAGGACGCCGGCGCGCCGCTGCTGCGGCGGCTCACCGACGCCACCGACCTGGCCCGCCGGCTGTCCCCGACGCTCGCCGACACCCTCGCCGCCGTCACCGGCGAGCTGCGCGGCGCGCTCACCGACGTCGCCGCCGACCCGGGCGCGGTCGCGGTGGTGGCCGGCGCGCGCGGGCTGGCCCTGCGGATGGCGTACGCCCTGACCACGGCGCTGCTGGTGGAGCACGCCGCGTGGGGTGACGAGCAGGCCGAGCTGGCCGCCCGGCTGTGGGCGCGGCGGTGGCTGCGGCACGAGGACATCGCCGCCGACGCCCACCACCACTTCGACCTGCTCTGCTGAGGGGTTACCGCCGCAGTTGAGGGTTGAGCCGGGCTCCGCGCGCGAAGTCTGGCTCAACTTTCCCAAGGAGCTTCAATGAAAAAATTGAAGCCATGGACGCCGACGACATGAAGCGACACATCTGCGACTCGTTCGAGGGGGTCACCGCCGTCGACGGCGGCGGCGACACGTACCTCGTCTACGACCCGCTCGGTGACCTGCCCGCCGACCGATGGCTGCCGTTCGCCACGATCGTGACCGGCGACCGCTACGACACCGCCTCGGCGTTGGACCGGCCGGGGGCGTGGCGGCTCAACATCGGGCTGACCCGGGCGCGGTACCTGTCGTTGTTCCCGACGCCGCCGGCCGGCGTCGACCACACCCGCGCCGACACGCTGCTGCCGCACCCGGTCTACGCCCCGCAGCACTGGGTGTGCGTGGTCGACCCCGGCCCGGCGACCCGGGAACTGGTCTCGGAACTGCTCTCCGACGCGTACGACTTCGCCGTGCGCAAGGATGCCAACCAGCGCCGCCGCCGGCTCGCCGACTGAACCTGCCAGCAGATGTCAGGTACCTGCGGCAGGCTTGCGGTCATGACAGTCACCGCCGACCTCGCCATGGTCAACCTGGACAGTTCCGACCCGGCCGCGCACGCCGACTTCTACCATCGCGTCCTCGGCTGGGAGATCACCCACAGCGAAGCCGACTACGCCATGATCAGCAGGCCCGACGGCGTCTCGATCGGGTTCGGCCGGGTCGACGGCTACCAGCCGCCGCGCTGGCCCGACGAGGCCTCCGCCAAGCGCTACCACCTCGACCTGTACGTCGACGACCTGACCGTCGCGGAGAAGGAGTTCGTGGCGGCGGGCGCGTCGAAGCCCGAGTTCCAACCCGGCGACGGGCGCTGGGTGGTGCTGGTCGACCCGGTCGGCCAGCCGTTCTGCATCTGCCCCCGCCCGCGCGGCTGACGGCCGCCGCCCCCGGCCGGACCGGGGGCGCCGGTGGTCGTGCTCCTGGTGCGGCGCGGGTCAGCCGCGGCGGCGGGCCCGCGCCGCCCAGATCGCGTACGCCGGGTCCCGGTCGAGGTTGTGCCGGTCCCGGTCGTAGCGGCGGGTGGTGCGCGGGTCGGCGTGACCCATGGCGTCCTGCACGTCCTCCAGCGGCACGCCCTCGGAGCGGGCGGTGGTGGCGAAGGCGTGCCGCAGCGAGTGCGGCGACAGCTTCGCCGCCGCCGGAATGCCGGCGGCCAGGGCCAGGCGGCGGACCAGCCGGAACACCGAGTGCCGGTCGAGTCGACCGCCGGTGGCGGTGGCCAGCAGCGGGCCGGTGAGTTGCTCCACGCCCACCCCCTGCGCCGCCGCCCGGTCGGCCAGGTACGCGTCCACGGCGTACGCGGTGCCGGGGGTCAGCGCCCGACGGCGTGGCTTGCCGCCCTTGCCGACGAACCGCACGCTGCGGTGCCCCCGCTCGGCGCCCAGGTCGTCGAGGTTCAGCGAGACCAGCTCCCCCACCCGCAGCCCGAGGTCGGCGAGCAGGGCGATGGCGGCCCGGTTGCGGGCGGCGGTCGGGCCGGTGTCGGTGTCGGCGGCGGCCAGCAACGCGTCCACCTCCTCGGGGGTGAGCCCGACGGTGGCCGAGTGGTCCCGGTCGACGCGCGGCCGGTCGGCGCCGGAGACCGGGTTCGCCTCCACCGCCCGCAGCTTCACCAGGAACTCGTACCAGCTGGAGAGCGCGGAGAGCTTGCGGGCCACGGTCGCCGGGGTCAGCGGCCGGCCGGTCCGCGCGCCGAGGGTGGCCTCCAGGTCGCGGCCGTAGGCGTTGACGTCGAGGAAGTTGGCGTGCAGCGGGTCCAGCTCGCGGGCGGCGCACCAGGCCAGCCAGCCGGCGATGTCCCGCCGGTACGCGGTGCGGGTGTGCTCCGACAGCCGCCGGTTGCGCAGCCACGCCTCGGTGAAGTCGACCGGCCCGGTCGGCAGGGCGGGCCGGGCCGAGGCGCGGGGCAGGACCGGGACGTCAGAACGCAGCATGTGAAAAAGGCTCTCAGCCTCGGCGGCCAATGACCACGAGGCGCGCCCGAGCGGATCCGTGGCGCGCGCTACCGTCGTCGGGTGCGCGCCAGCCGGCTGGTCTCCCTGCTGCTGCTCCTGCAGGCCCGGGGGCGGATGACCGCCCAGGAACTCGCCGAGGCGCTGGAGGTCTCGGTGCGTACCGTCTACCGCGACGTCGAGGCGCTCGGCGCCTCCGGCGTCCCGGTGTACGCCGACCGGGGCCCGGCCGGCGGTTACCGGCTGCTCGGCGGCTACCGCACCCGGCTGACCGGGATGACCTCCGACGAGGCGGCGGCGCTGTTCCTGGCCGGAATGCCCGGGCCGGCCGCGGAACTGGGCCTCGGCGCGGTCCTCACCGCGGCCGAGTTGAAGCTGCGCGCCGCCCTGCCACCGGACCTGGCCGAGCAGGGTGACCGGATCCGGCAGCGGTTCCACCTGGACGCGCCCGGCTGGTTCCGGGACCCGGAACCCACCCCGCACCTGACCGCGCTGGCCGACGCGATCTGGGAGGAGCGCCTGGTCGAGGTCCGCTACCAGCGGTGGAAGCGGCCCCGCGAGGTCAGTCGGGTGCTGGCGCCGCTGGGCGTGGTGCTCAAGGCCGGCCGCTGGTACCTGGTGGCCCGGGCCGGGGAGCAGGTCCGCACCTACCGGGTCGCGGCCGTCCTGGCGCTCACCGTGCGCGACGAGCGGTTCGACCGGCCCGCCGACTTCGACCTGGTCGCGTTCTGGCGCGAGTGGACCGACCGGTACGAGCGCGGCGTCTACCGCGACGAGGCCCGGGTGCGGGTCACGGCCGCGGCGCTGGAGTTCATGGCGTACGTCTTCCCGCCGGCGATGAGCCGGGCGGCCCGGGCGGCAGCGGGCGTGCCCGACGAACACGGCTGGCTGCACACGACGGTGCCGATCGAGTCGGTGCGGCACGGGCACACCGAGCTGCTGAAGCTGGGCGCGCAGGTGGAGGTGCTCGCCCCGGCGGAGCTGCGGGAGCTGATGGCGGCCAGCGCCCACGCGATGGCCGCCATCTATCCGGCGCCGGCGGACGCGCCGCACGCGTCCACCGGCGAATCCGTCACGAGGTGAGCTGCCTGTGCCCGTTGCCGCTGCTGCCGGCGGTGACGGTGACCCGGCGCGGCTTGGCGCGCTCCGCGATCGGGATGCGCAGCGTCAGCACGCCGTTGTCGTACCCGGCCTCGAGGCGGTCGGCGTCGAGGGTGTCGCCGAGGAACAGCTGCCGGGTGAAGGTGCCCATCGGGCGTTCGGCGGCGACCAGCTCGACGTTGTCGCCGGTGGGGCGGCGCCGCTCGGCGCGGACGGTCAGCACGTTGCGCTCGACGGTGCAGTCGATGCTGTCGGGGTCGACGCCGGGCAGGTCGAACGCGGCGTAGAAGTGGTCGCCGTCGCGGTAGGCGTCCAGGTGCATGACGGCGGGGCGGCTGGTGGTGCCGAACAGCTGCTCGGCGAGCCGGTCGATCTCACGGAACGGGTCGGTACGCATCAGCATGGTCGTGCCTCCTCGGGTCTCCTGGCCGAAGGTGTCGTAGTTGAGTCCGTACGACTCAACTTCCTCTTCTTCTATTTAGCGCGTTGCAGGCCCGGCGTCAACTCGCAAAGGACCTTCTCGAACCAGTGCTCGGCGTACACGTCGTCGTTGTAGGCGCCGATCTCGAGGTAGCCGTGCCGGGCGTACAGGGCGCGGGCCTCGACGAGGTCGGCGCGGGTGTCCAGCCGGATCCGCTCGGCACCGAACGTCCGGGCCTGCCGCTCGGCGCCGGCCAGCAGCGCGGCGCCGCCACCGTGGCCCCGGTGGGCGGGGTGGACGAAGACCCGGGTCAGTTCCGCCCAGTCGGGCCGCAGCCGCAGACCGGCGCAGCCGGCGGGTCGGCCGGCGCGGTACGCCACCAGCAGCAGCCCCGGTCGGCGGGACGAGGTCATCGCTGGGAGATTCGGCCATCGCCGCCTCGACCTCGCCGGGCCGGACGGGCCGGCGGTGGTAGCGGCGGACGATCTCCTCGAAGTACCGCCACAGCAGATCCGCCGCGTCGGGGTCGGCGGGCCGGGCCGGCGTCAGCGTCCAGGTGCTCGGATCAGTGGTGCGCACCCGTCGATCCTCGCGCCCAGGTCAACGCAATTCCGCCGACGACGAGACCTGGCCGGGGACACGGCGGCGGCGCCCCCCGGAGCGGGGACGCCGCCGTCAGCCGTCGGTCGTCGTCAGCGGGCGCGCCGTGGCAGGAAGGCGATCAGCACCGCGGCGACCGCCAGGTGCATCGTCGCCAGCATCACCTTGGCGCCGGTGGTGGCCTCGGTAGCGACGACGGGGACGAGGGAGAGCAGGGCGATCAGCACCGCGAGCGCGATCCAGACGACGGTGGCCCGCCGGCCGGCGAAGCGCTCCAGCAGGACCAGTCCGGCCCAGCCCACCAGCGCCGAGCCGAGGGAGAAGACGATGACCGGCACGACGCCGACGACGAACGCCGGCTGCCCGGGGTTTTCGACGGTGTAGTCGACCCCGGCGACCGCGCCCACGGTCCAGAGCACGACGCAGGTCAGAACGGTGACGGCCACGCCGAGGGCGCGGCGGCGCAGGGACGGGGTGGTGGCGGTGGGATGCGCGGTCGCGGTCATGCGTGCTCCTCGGTCAGGGAACCAGACAGGTGCGACCGTACCAGATAGTCTCGTCCGGAACTATCTGGCTCGGGACTAGCAGGTGGGGCGGACGCCGCAGGCCCCGCCGCCGGCGAGTCGGCCGCCGACCAGAGCGCTGATCGAGCGCAGGAACACGGCGCGGTCGGCCTCGGGCAGGGTGGCCAGCACGTCCTGCTGGATCCGGCCGGCGATCTCCTGCGCCTCGTCGAGGACCTTCTCCCCCTCCGGGGTCACCTCGACCAGCCGCGCCCGCCGATCGCTCGGCGAGGGCAGGCGTCGGGCCAGGCCGGCGCCCTCCAACTGGTCCAGGGTCACCACCATGGTGGTCTTGTCGATCCCACACAGCTCGCCGATCTGCCGCTGGGTGAGCCCCCCGGGCCGGGCCTTGAGCAGCACGCAGTGCGCGCGCGGGGAGATGCCCAGCCGGGCCAGGCCGGCGGCGTGCTCCGCCATCAGCGCGTGACTCGCCCAGGAGAGCAGGAACATCAGGTCGGGTGAGCCACCGGGCGAGCGCGAGGTCATGCCCCGAGGCTAACAACACCGTCCGGCACGGGATGGTTTGCGCGCCGGACGGTCACGGCCCGATGCGCCAGTAGATCCCCTGCTCACGGGCGAGCAACTGCTCGTCGACCAGATGGCGACGCAGGGTCACGTGATCCGAGCCGCCGCCGTCGCACCAGCGCCGCAGGATCTCGTCGACCGCCCGTTCCGGGTAGCGCACGCCCGGCTCGAACGCGGCCACGAGGTGGGCCAGCAGCACCCGCCGCCGGCCGCGCTGCGCCGGAAGCCGCACCACCACCCCGTCGCGCAGGAAGGTGCGCAGCACCCGGTCCGCCGGTTCCTCCGCGGCGGCGTCCGGTGTCGGCGTCCGCGCGGCCTCGCGGAACCGGTCGGCGTCGACCCGCAGGTCACCGCCCGCGTCGGCGATCACCCCGGCCTCGACCAGCCGCCGCAGCGCGGTGACCACCTGCCGGGTCGGCAGACCGGTGCGGTCCGCTACCGCCGTCGCGTCGGCGGCGCCGAGCACGATCGCCGCGAAGACCTGTCGCCGTACGTCGTCGGCGAGGGCGCCCGCCAGAGCCTGGGCCGTCATGCCGGCCACCCTGCCAGCCGGCTCACCGGCGACGCCAGGCGTTTTCCCGGCCGGCTCAGCCGGTGGTGCCTTCCGCGTGCAGGGAGACCCGCCGCAGCAGGTCGGCCAGGAGTCGGCGTTCGTCCGGGGTGAGCACGCCGAGCAGGCGGTGCTCCTCCTGGCCGATCACCTCGATCGCCGCGTGCCAGGCCGCGTGCCCGGCCTCGGTCAGCTCCACGTCGACCCGGCGCCGGTCCACCGTCGACGGCATGCGCCGCACGAAGCCGCGTCGCTCGAGGGCGTCGACCCGGGCGGTCACCGAGGCGGGCGCCATCGCCATGTCGTCGGCCAGCTCGCCGGGGGTGGCCCGGCCGCGCCGACCGGCGAGGGCGTGCAGGGTGTCGTACTCGTGGGCGGGCAGGCCGAGCTCGGCCAGAGAGCGGTCCTTGACCGTACGCAGGTGCCGGGTGAAGCCGGACATCCGGGTGACCGCCCCCTCGACGTCGGGGTCGAGCTCCGGCAGCACGGGCAGCCAGCGCTCGATGTGCCGATCGGTGCGGTCGCGTGCGGTCATGTCGGCCACTGTACGTCGACAGCTAAATATTCGTTGACGAAATGTTCGACGTCGAAATAGCTTGGCGGGGTGACTCATCCTCTCCGCGTACGCTCCTTCCGGCTGCTCTTCCTCGGTCGTACCGTCTCCGGCCTGGGTGACGCGGTCGTACCGGTCGCCCTCGCCCTGGCGGTGCTCCGCGCGACCGGCTCCACCGGCTCGCTGGCCCTGGTGCTGGCCTGCGCCATGGTCCCCCGGCTGCTCCTGCTGCCCCTGGGCGGCGTGGTGGCCGACCGGTTCCACGCCCAACGGGTCGCCGTGACCACCGACCTGGTGCGCTGCGCCGCCCAACTGGTGGTCGGGGTGCAACTACTCGCCGACGTCCCCTCGCTGACCCACGTGGCGGTGGCCGCCGCGGTCGGCGGCGCCGCCTCCGCCTTCGCCATCCCCACCGCCGCGCCGCTGGTCGCCGGCACCGTCGAGGCCGACGGGCGGCAACGCGCCAACGCCCTGCTGGGGGTGACCGCCAACGCCAGCCGGCTCGCCGGCCCCGCCCTGGCCGGCCTGCTGATCTGGGCCGCCGGCCCCGGCTGGGCGTTCGTCCTCGACGGGATCTCCTTCGCTGTCAGCGCCCTGCTGGTGGCCGCGATCCGGGTCCGGCACGTGCCGGTGCCGCACCGCTCCCTCGGCACCGACCTGATGCGCGGCTGGCGGGAGGTGCGCGCCCGGGACTGGTACTGGACCAGCCTGGTCGGGCACGGCGTGTGGAACGGCGCCGCGGCCGTGCTGATGACCCTCGGCCCCGCGGTCGCCGTCGACCGCCTCGGCGGCGAGGGCGTGTGGGTGCTCATGCTCCAGGGCGGGGCCGTCGGCATGCTGGCCGGTTCGCTGGCAGCCGGCCGGTTCCGGCCCCGCCGGCCCGTCCTGGTCGGCAACCTCGCCCTGGCCACGTACGCGGTCCCGCTGGCGTTGCTGGCCGCCGCAGCGCCCGCCCCGGCCGTGATCGCCGCGTACTGCCTCGCGCTGACCGCGCTGGGCTTCCTCAACCCGATCTGGGAGACCGTGGTGCAGGGGCAGTTCGCGCCCGAGGTGCTCGCCCGGGTCACCTCGTACGACTGGCTGATGTCGCTGGGCGCGATGCCGATCGGCTACGCCGTCGCCCCGCTCGCCGCCGGAGCCTGGGGCGCGTCCGCGCCGCTGGCCGGGGCGGCGCTGCTGGTCGCGCTCGCCTGCGCCGGCACCGCCGCCGTGCCGGGCGTACGGCGGCTGGCCTGGCCCGCCGCCCCGGAGCCGGAGCGGGCCGGGGCGGCGGTGGGCTGACCGGTCAGAGCGCGTGGCCGGTGGTGGCGTCCACGTGCTCGGGGATCTCGTCGTGCCGGTCCCCGACACTGGACGTGCCGGAAGGCTCGAACATCAGGATGGACGCCCCGTCCACCGAGGACGGCCGGTGCGACGTCCCGCGCGGCACCACGTACACGGCGCCGCGGGGCAGCACCACCGTCCGCTCGCCGTCGCCGTCGCGCAGCGCGATGCGCAGCTCGCCGTCGAGCACCAGGAAGAACTCGTCGGTGTGTTCGTGGACGTGCCAGACGTGCTCCCCGGCCACCTTGGCGATCCGTACGTCGTAGTCGTTGACCCGGGTGACGATCCGCGGGCTCCACAGCTGGTCGAAACCGGCCAGCGCCACCGCCAGGTCGATCGGCTCATCGCTCATCGGCCCATCCTGGCACCGCCGCGCCCGCGCGGGTGTCCCCCGCAGGGCGCGCGGTGTCTCCCGCAGCGCACGGGTGTCTCCCGCAGGGCTCAGAGGAAGCGGTGCATGATGTGCAGGCCGACCCGCTTGCCGTCGGGCAGCGCGAACGCCTCCGGCACGGTGCCGATCACCGTGAACCCGAGCCGTCGGTACAGCTCCACCGCCCACGTGTTGGACTCGGCCACCGCGTTGAACTGCATCGCCGCGTACCCCTGCCGGGCCCAGTCCAGGGCGTACTCGACCATCGCCCGGCCGACGCCGCGACCCCGCGCGTCGGCGGACACCATGAAACTGGCCGTGGCGACGTGCGCGCCCGGCCCGGGCTTGTTCGGGCCGATCTTCGCCGTGCCGAGGACCCGGTCACCGTCCAGGGCGACCACGGTCACCCCCGGCGGCGCCTCCACCCACATGGCGCGTGCTGACTCCTCGGTCAGCCCCGGGTCGTAGACGAAGGTGTCGGCCGCGACGACGACCTCCCGCACGATCGACCACACCTGCGGCCAGTCGGCGTCGGTGAACTCTCTGATCAGCATCGGGGCAAAGCTAACCGCAGCCCCGCCGCGACGCCAAACGGATTCGACGGTGCCGAACCGTGACCGATCCGGGACAGCGCGGCACACACCCGAGCGGTCACCATGGGAGCGGGGTACCGCCGGGGGCCGTCAGACCGCCGTCGCCACCACCACGAACTCGCCGTCGTTCCCCGCACCCACCGGTTCCCCCTGCCAGCCGCCGTGGATCCGCTGCACCCGGAAACCCGCCTGCCCGAGCGAGTTCCGCAACTCCCCCTCGGTACGGAACCGCAGCACCGCGTCGCCGCGCAGCTCGCCGCCGGCGAAGCCGAAGTGACGGGTGAACCGCACGACGCCGTCCCGGGCGTCGGTCACCTCGGTCCAGGTGACCACGACGGAGCCGTCCGGCAGGTGGACGGACCGGTGCGAGTCGATCGGGTTCCACCGCTCCCAGCGCCGGTCGGCCGGATCCCGGGAGTCGAAGAGCAGCCGGCCACCCGTACGCAGCGCCCGACGCAGCGCGGCGAGGACCCGCCGCCACTCGTCGTCGTCCACCACGAACTGCGCCACGTGGCTGGTCATCACCGCCACGTCGTACGCCCCGCTGGGAAGCACCTCCGCGCCACCCTCGATCCAGGTGACTTGGTCCGCGCCGGGCTTGGCGCGCGCCGCGTCCAGTGACGCGCGGGCCGGGTCGACGCCGGTGACGGTGTGCCCGGCGGCGGCCAGGGCCAGGGCCAGGCGGCCGGTGCCGCAGCCGAAGTCCAGCACCCGGGCCGGGTCGACGCCGACCTCGGTGAGGAAGAAGTCGTCGTCGGGGCCCCACGGGCACTCGACGTCGTAGACCGCGACGAGGCGAGGATCGGTGAACTCCGCGTTGCGCACCGCCGCACCTATTCGACGGGGCCGGAGGGAGCGAACCGGAAGTGGATCCCGTTGGGAACGGCGACATGCGTCAGCCCGGTGATGTCGCTGAATTCGCTGAGCCGAGCGAGGGCCGCGTCGGCGGTCACCGTGTCGCTCAGCGACACGGTGATGCCGGCAAAGTGCAACCACGCGTCTGCGGCGACCGATTCGACTCCCAGGCCGTCCAGGTCACCGGACACGTTCGTCCGGACCTGGATGGCCAGGTCGCGCTGCTCCAGTATCTGCAGGTCGATCGCGTCATAGCGGTGGTGCGCGAAGTAGTAGACGCTGGCCTCGCCCGGCTCTGCGAATCGTGAGCTGCTGGCGCTCCGGCCTGCCATGCTGCGCCACCCGTCCGCCTGGATCGGCAGCCACTCGAGGTCGAGGGTGAGTGGGCTGCTCCCATGATCGCGTGACACCGGCTGGAAGGGGAAGTGGAAGCTCCAGGTCAGCTGCGGTGCCAGTCCTAGCGTCGGGTTCTCGAACAACAGCCCACGCCACTCACCGCCCTCGGCCGGAACGAAATCGCTGCGGTCCAGGGCATCCTCGTCACCTGCCTCGTCGATCATCGGTGCAGTCTGCCACCGCAGCGAAGCAAGCGGTGGCCCGGCTCGTGCCGTACCCCAGCTCTGTGGACCGGCCTGGAACGTCGCTGGCGTGACTCTGCTCCGCCGTACGCCAAAAACCTATCGCTCCAGTAGGAATCAACAGAACAGACATTATGATGCATCGCGATTTTGCCCGTTATGTCCGGGCCGATTACCGCATTGTCATTACCGGTTATTCGGTAAACCGCCACACACCGTCCTGGGGCGGGGCTGCGGAGGTTCGAAGCAGCGTCGGCTTGATCGACCGTGACGGGGGCGGACGTCCGAGCGCCGCCGACGGATGGTGCGGACGCTCACGGCAGGCGGTCAGTCGCTGCTCGGCGCCGCGCTGCTGGTCAGCGGCGTCGGCATGGGCGCCACCATCGTGCCGGTGCTGGCCAGCCCGTACCGGGGCCTGGCCGCCCGGGCGATCCCCCGGGCCACCAGCGCGATCCGGATCTTCCAGCAGCTCGCCGGGAAGGGCGCCGCGGCGGGCCTCGACCCGGGCGTCCGGGCGGCGGCGTTCGCCTCGACGTTCTGGTGGGTGCTGGGTTTCACCCTGCTAGCGGCGCTGCCCGCGCTGCTGCTGCCGGCCGCCCGCCCGCAGTCCGCGGCGCCGGGGGCCTGATCGTCGTCGCGGGCGGCCACCGGCTCGGGGGTGGTGGGCGCCCGCGACGGCGGTCCGGTCAGCGCGAGCGCCGCCACGGGAAACGCCAGCGGCGGCGCCGGGCCGGCCGGCCGGTGGTGGTCGCCGGCTCGGTGGCAGCGGTCACGACAGCCGCCGACCGCTGTTCCCGGTCGGCCCGCCAGCGTCGTACCGTCTCGTCGACCTTGACCGGCCGGACCACCACCCGCGGGCCGGTCGGGGTGCGCATCCAGGCCACGATCTCGGTGTTCAGCGCGGCCACGTACGCCCGGACGGACTCCTCGGTGGGCAGGTCACGGACCTCGTCGGGAACCTGCTCGACCCGGCGGCGCAGTTGCAGCGGCGTCGGCAGCAGCAGATCGCTGGGCAGGGCCTCCCGCTCCAGGAAACTCTTGATCCACCACGACTCGTCGTAGGGGGCGCCGCGGCCCGGGATCGGCTTGCCCATGCCGGGCAGGTTGTCGAAGTCGCCGCGCTCCACGGCGGTACGGATCTGCGCCTCGACCGCCGCTTCCCACGCGTTGCTCACGTCGCCCACCTCCCCGAACCACGGTATCCGCCGTACCGCCGAGGTTCAGCGCCCCGGCGCGGCCGGGCATTCCCCGCCGGCGGGCGGTGGCAGCGGGCGGGGCGTAGATTCCCGGCAGGGTCGACGCGGGGCGGAGGAGGCAGCGTGCGGGACTGGCTGATCGGGCTCGGTGTGGCGGTGGCCTGCCTGCTGGCCAGCTGGGCGCTGCTGGTGCTGCTGGCCCGGCGGCTGCCGCCGGGCATCCTGCGCGACCTGGCCGCGTTCATTCCCGACTGTCTGACCACGGTACGACGGCTGCGCGCCGACCCCCGGGTCCCCCGCAAGGCGAAGATCGCCATCGTGGTGGCGGGCCTCTGGCTGGCCAGCCCGATCGACCTGATCCCGGAGTTCCTGCCGGTGATCGGCCCGCTGGACGACATCGTGGTGGTCGCGCTCGCGCTGCGCTACGCGGGCCGGCAGGTGCCGCGTGAGGTGCTGCTCGCCGCCTGGCCCGGGGAGCCGCGCCTGCTGCTGCGGCTGCTCGGCCCGCCCGCCACGCCGGCGGCGTGAGCCCGGTCGAGACCCTGCTGGTCGCCTCGGCGGCCGCCTTCGGCCTGGCGCTGCTGTCGGCGGTGACCGGTTTCGGCGGCGGCGTGCTGCTGCTGCCGGTCTTCACCGCCCTGTTCGGGCTGCGGGTCGCGGTGCCGGTGCTCACCCTGGCGCAGCTGTCCAGCAACGGTGCCCGGGTGTGGCTCAACCGCCGCGAGCTGTGCCGGCCGCTGGTGGGCCGGTTCGCCCTCGGCGCGGTGCCGTTCGCCCTGGCGGGGGCGCTGCTGCTGGCGCACGCCCCGCTGGCCGCGCTCAAGCGGCTGCTGGGGGTGTTCCTGCTGGCGGCGGTGGCCTGGCGGCGGCTCGGGCCCCGGCCGGGGCGCCCCCGGCAGTGGACGTTCACCGTGGTCGGCGCCGCGTCCGGCCTGGGCTCGGCGCTGCTGGGCTCGGTCGGGCCGCTGACTGCGCCGTTCTTCCTGGCGTACGGGCTGACCCGCGGCGCGTACGTCGGCACCGAGGCGGCCGGCGCGCTGACCCTGCACCTGGCCAAGACCGCCGGGTACGCCGTCGGCGGCCTACTGGACCGGCAGGTGCTGCTGCTCGGTGCGGCGATGACCCCGGCCACCCTGCTCGGCGCGGCCGTCGGGCGGCGGATCATGGCCCGGCTCGGCGACCGGGTCTTCGTGCTGCTGGTCGAGGCCGGTCTGGTCGTCGCCGGGGTGCTGTTCCTGCTGGGCGGGTGAGGTCAGTCCCGCCGGCGCACGTGGCGATGCCCGTCACCCGGGTACGGCGGCCGGGCGGGCAGCACCTCCACGAACGCGTATCCGCTCTTCTCCGCCACCCGGCAGGACGCCGGGTTGTCGACCTCGTGCAGCAGCTCCAGCCGGGTCAGTCCGGTGGCGGCGAAGCGGGTGAACGCCCAGCGGCTCACCGCGTCCACCGCGCGCGGTGCCACCCCGCGGCCCCGGGCCGCCGCGGCCGTCCAGTAGCCCACCTCGGCGTCCGGCCGTCCCGGCGTGACGTCCTTGAGGACCACGCAGGCGACGAGCCGTTGCCCGCCGTCGACCGGGTCCGCCTCGCAGACGGCGAAGCAGAAGCGGCGGCCGGCCGCCCAGCCCTGCCGGTGCCGGGCCACCCAGCGGCGGGCGTCGGCGACGGTGCGCACCGGGCGCCGGGTGCGCGCCCGCAGTTCCGGATCGCGGTAGATCTCCAGCAGCGCGTCGACGTCGTCGTCGCGCCACGGGCGCAGGACCAGCTCTACGGTGGACGTGGTGGCGGGCACCCGCAGGACGACGGACATCACAGCAGTGTCACCGCTGAACGGGCCGGCGCAAAGATGCGGTGCGCACGGCGCAGTGGTTCCCGGCGTAGGGTCGGGGCGGGCACGGGGAGGGCGGTGCGGCGATGGTCACGGTGGGCGCGCTGGTGGGGATCGGTCTGGTGGCGCTCGGTCTGGTGCTGACGCCCGGGCCGAACATGGTCTACCTGGTGTCCCGGTCGGTGACCCAGGGCCGCCGCGCCGGGTTGGTCTCCCTGCTCGGGGTGGCGGTCGGTTTCCTGGTCTACCTGGCCGCCGCGGTGGCCGGCATCGCCACGGTCTTCGTGCTGGTGCCGCCGCTGTACACGGCGGTGAAGCTGGCCGGCGCGGCGTACCTGCTGTGGCTGGCCTGGCGGACGCTGCGGCCGGGCGGGCAATCGGCGTTCACCCCGACGCCGCTGCCGCCGGACCGGCCGCGCCGGCTGTTCACCATGGGCCTGGTCACCAACCTGCTCAACCCGAAGATCGCCATCCTGTACGTGTCGCTGCTGCCGCAGTTCGTCGACCCGGCGCGCGGCCACGTGGCGGTGCAGAGCCTGCTGCTCGGGCTGACCCAGATCGTGATCGCGCTGACGGTCAACGCGTTGATCGTGCTGACCGCCGGTTCGGTGTCGGCGTTCCTGGTCCGCCGGCCGGGTTGGGCGCGGGCGCAGCGGTACGTGATGGGCAGCGTGCTGGCCGGCCTCGCGGTGCGCATCGCCGCCGACCGCTCCCGGGCCGCCGTCGCCACCGGCTGACCCGTCCCGGCCGCCAGGTCGGCACTGGGCCTCAGAGGGCGTCGGGTCGGCGCAACGCCGGGTGCCGCTCGCCGGGCCGCGCGTGCCAGGTCGGGGCGTCCTCGCGCAGCGTCGTGTCGATGCGCAGCCGCGCCCACTCGTCCAGCTCCGGCAGGTCGTCCGGGGCGAACCAGCCCACCCCGGTCGGCTCGCCACCCACCGGCGCGCAGCGGCACACGCTAGCCGGTGGCGTCGCGGTGCCGGCGGACCATCCCGGCGGCCAGCGGCGCCGCGTCGAGGTCACCGGCGGCGATCCGGCCGGCGACGGTACGGCGCACCATCCGGTCGGCCAGCGCGGGCGCGTGCCGGGCGAGGGCCATCTCCAGCCGGCCCCGGGTCGTGGTGGCCACGTCGCGGGGCGCCCGGCGGGCGGTGGCCGCCCGCAGGATCGCCGCCACCACTCCCTCGACGGGTTCCATCCGGGACACCCCGCCCAGCGACAGACCGGCCTCGGCGGTGCTGTCGTGGATCGGTGAGGCGACCATGCTCGGGTAGACGACGCTGACGCCGACGTGGGTGCCGACCTCGTGGCGCAGCGCGTCGGCGTAGGCGACCAGGGCCCGCTTGCTCACCCCGTACGCGGCGGCGAGGGGCAGCGGCAGCACCGCCATCCGGCTGGCCACGAAGATCACCCGACCGCGGGCGGCGACCAGGTCGGGCAGCGCGGCGGCGGTGGTCCGCCAGGCGGCGAGCAGGTTCACCTCCAACTGCTGGCGGACGGTCTCGTCGGGGGGCAGCTCCGCCGGGGCGGGACCGCCGACGCCGGCGTTGTTGACCAGCAGGTCCAGCCCGCCGAGGCGGTCGACGACGGCGCGTACGGCGGGCGGGACGGCGGCCGGGTCGGTCAGGTCGCAGCCGAGGACAGGCACCCCGGCGGCCACGCCCGGGTAGCGGTCGACGCCGACGACCCGCGCCCCGGCGGCGTGCAGCGCGGCGCAGAGCTGCCGGCCGAAGGTGCCGTGCGCGCCGGTGACGACCGCCCGGCGGCCGGCCAGCCCGCTCACGCCGGCACCCGGGTGGTGGCGGCGGCCCGGCGGGTGCCCTCGTCGAGTTCCCGGGCGAGCTGGGCGAGGTAGGCGTCGAAGTCGACCCGCATCGCCGGGCGGCGGTCGCCCCAGCGGTCGGTCGCCGCGCGCAGCTCCGCCCGGATGTCGGCGTGCTGCCGGGCCGGGTCGGGCAGCGCGTACGTGCCGGCGAGCTGGGCGGCGACCAGCCGGGCCTGCGCCTCGACGAGCGGGAACGCCGCCCCGGTGGACTGCATCAGCCCGACGAACGCCAGGCCGGGCACGTCGGGGTGGAAGACGTGCCGGTACAGCGGCAGGGCGTCCGGCTGGTCGCCGAGCAGCGCCGGGTCCAGGAACGGGAGGTCCACCCGGTAGCCGGTGCACCAGACCACCAGGTCGACCTCGTCGGCGCGGCCGTCGGTGAAGGTGACCCGGTCGCCGTCGAAGCCGGCGACGCCGGGCCGTACCTCGATCTCGCCGTGGGTGAGGCGGGACAGCAGCCCGTCGGAGAGGGTGGGGTGGTCCTGGAGGAAGCCGTGAGCGGGGGCGGGCAGGCCGTAGCGGGTCGGGGGTCCGACGGTGGCGGTGAGCATGGTCTGGCTGATCCGTTGGCGCAGCCGCCACGGCAGCCGGCGGGCCAGCGCCCCGTTGAGGGTGTCCGACGGGCGGCCCAGCAGGTGCTTGGGCACCACCCACACGCCGCGGCGCAGCGACAGCAGGGTGCGCGCGGCGGCGTACGAGGCGTCGACGGCGATGTCCATCGCGGAGTTGCCGCCGCCGACGACCAGCACCCGCCGGCCGGCGAGCTGTTCCGGCCCGCGGTAGGCGTGGCTGTGCAGCTGCCGGGCGGTGCAGGTGCCCGGGGGCGGCGGGACCGGTGACTTCGGCACCCGGTTGTGCCCGTTGGCGACGACCACGGCGGCCACGGTGACGCTGACCGGCCCGTCGGGTCCGTCGGCGTGCACGGTCCACCGGTCGCCGGCCTCGGGGACGACCCGGTCGACGGTGTGCCGCAGCCGTACCGCCTCGTGCAGGCCGAACCGGTCGGCGTAGTCGGCGAGCCAACCGGCGACCCGGGTGTGGTCGGGGTAGTCGGGCCAGTGCGCCGGCATCGGGTGGTCGGCGAACTCGGTCCGCCTCCTGCTGGTGTTCAGGTGCAGCGTCCGGTACGCCGGTGAGCCGGGCGACCCGTAGACCCACAGGCCGCCGACCCGGTCGCCGGCCTCGAAGCAGACCGCGGGCACGCCGGCGTCGGCGAGGGCCTTGAGGGCGGCCAGCCCGGCCGCGCCCGCCCCGATCACCGCCACTGACGGTGGTGCGCCCATCCCCGCCTCCCCTCCCCCGCCAAATCCAACGACTGTCGGATAATGGTCGTGGGTGGGGCCACGCGTCAAGAGCCGTACAGGCCGTCGAGGAAGCGGTGCACGAAGGCGCGGAACTCGCGGCGCTCGCGGGCCTGCGATCCGCCGCCGGCGGCCAGGGCCACCACGTGCCCGTGCACCGCCCAGACCAGGCTGCGCACCGTGACGTGCGGGGTGGGCTCGGTCAGCGCGCCGGTCGCCGCGGCGGCGGTGAGCAGCTCGGCGACCAGCCGGTACAGCGGCGCCGCGTACCGCTCGTCCAGCTCGGCGTGGCGCTGCGGCTCCAACCAGCGGCGCAGCCACAGCGCGGTGGTCTCCGGCCGGTCCTCCAGGAAGTCCACGAACACGTCGACCAGCTCGTGCAGTGCCCGCAGCGCCTCGCCCGGCCCCGCCTCCAGAGCCGTCCGGGCCCGTGCCGTCGCGTCCTCCAGGGCCGCCCGCTCGGCCGCGAAGACCCGCGCGAAGCATGCGTCGTAGAGCTGCGCCTTCGTACCCGTGTGGTGCGAGACCGTGGCCACGTCGACGCCGGCGGCGGCGGCGACCTCCCGGAGCCCGACGGCGTCGAAGCCGCGCCGGGCGAACAGCTCGGTCGCCGCGGCGAGCACCACCTCACGGGTCTGCCGGGTCTCGTCTCGGCGGGGACGGCCCGGGCGGCGTCGGGGCATGGTCATGCCGGCCATTGTGCCCCTACAATCCAGCATCCGTTGGATTGGCCGGGAGGAGACGCGGCATGACCGGGCTCGACCAGCAGCCGACCAGCGCGGAGGCGGCGGCCCTGCCGCGTGGTCCGCTGCTCGGCTTCGCCGCCGGCTCGCTCGGCATGGGCATCTGGGTCACCGTGCCCGGCCTGCTGCTGCTCTACTTCCTCACCGACGTGCTGGCCGTCGCGCCCTGGCTGGCCGGGTTGGCGCTGCTGCTGCCCAAGGTCGCCGACGTGCTGCTGCACCCGTGGGTCGGGCACCGCTGCGACGTCGAACAGGCCCGCCGCGGCGACCGGCGGCGGCTGTTGCTGCTCGGCTGCGCCCTGCCGGTCGCCTTCGCGGCGCTCTTCGCGGTGCCCGGCGGACTGACCGGCGCGGCCGCCGCCGCCTGGGTGGCGGTGTTCTTCGTCGCCGGCAACCTGCTCTTCGCCGCCTACCAGGTCCCCTACCTGGCCACCCCCGCCGACCTGCGGATCGGCTACCACGAGCGGACCCGGCTGATGGCCTTCCGGATGGTGGTGCTGACGCTGGGCATCCTCGTCTCCGGTCTGCTGGCCCCGCTGCTGGCCGGCGGGGACGCCGCCACCCGCGGCGGCTACCAGCGGATGGGCGTGTTGCTCGCCGCCGGGATGCTGGCCGCCATGCTGGTCGGCGTCGCCGGCATCGCCCGGTTGCGCCGGGCCGCCGCCGCGGCCACCGCCCCGCACGCCGGCGGCTGGCGGGCGCTCGCCGCCGCCCTGCGCGACCGGCAGTTCCGCTGGCTCGTCGCCGCCTACCTGGCCATGTCCACCACCACCCACCTGGTGCTGGCGGGGGTGCCCTACTACGCCGAGTACGAGCTGGGCCGCCCGGGCTTGACCACGGTGCTGGTGGCCGCGTTCGTCGCCCCGGCGCTGCTGGTCACCCCCGGCTGGCTGGCGGTGGCCCGCCGGGTCGGCAAGCAGCGGGCGTTGCTGGGCGCCCAGGGCGCGTTCGCGGCCGGCTCGCTGGTGCTGGCGGTGGGCCGGCCGGCGGGGCTGCCGGTGCTGGTGGCCGCGGTGGCGGTGCTCGGGGTGGCGTTCGCCGGCATGCAGCTGCTGCCGTTCTCGATGGTGCCCGACGTGATCCGCGCCGGCAGCGGCGCCGCCGGCACCTACACCGGGGTGTGGACGGCCACCGAGGCCACCGGCGCGGCGCTGGGCCCCTGGGCGTACGCGCTCTGCCTGGCCGCTGGCGGGTTCGTCGCCTCCGCCGCCGGGCAGAGCGTCACCCAGCCCGAGGCGGCGCTGGACGCGATCCGCTGGGGCTTCGGGCTGCTGCCCGCCGCGGCGATGCTCGCGGCGCTGCTGCTGCAACGCCGCTACACCCTGGACCGCACCGCCCGCGCCGGGGACTGACCGTTCCGGCGCCGGCACTAGACTTCCGCCTCGATGGACGCCCAGCCCACCCCCGCCGACACCCGCCCCTGCGCCCACTGTGGACGGGACGTGCCGCAGCGCGTCGGCGCCGGCCGGCCGTTCCGCTACTGCCGCGACAACGACGGCGCCTGCCAGCGGGCCTCGCGCAACTCCCGGATGCGGCACCGGACCGCCCCCGGCCTGCCGGGTCAGGTGGCCCGCACCTGGGAGGCGGTGGACCGGCTCGACCAGATCGTCGAGACGCTGACCGAGGCGCTGCACGCCGAGCTGTCCCCGGCCGGGGTGGAACGCCAGCTCGCCCAGCTACGCGCCGAGACCGCCGCCGACGTCGCCCGGGCGCACACCGAGCGCGACGAGGCCCGGACCGACGCCGAGACCGCCGCCGCCGAGGCCACCCGCGCCCGGCAGGAGGCCCGCGCCGCCGCCGCCGACCGGGACGCCGCCCTGGCCCGCGCCGAGCAGGCCGACGCGCGGGCCGCCACCGCGCGGGACCGCGCCGAGCGCGCCGAGGCGGACCGGGACGTCGCCCGCCGCGAGGCCAGCGCGGCCGAGGCGCTGCGCGCCCAGGCCGAACGGGACCGCGACGCCGCCCGCCACGAGCTGCGCGGCCTGCGCGCCGAGCGGGACACCGACCGGCAGCGCGCCGCCGACCTGACCGTCGAGCGCGACGCCGCCCGCGCCGACGCCCAGCGGGCCACCGCCGCCGCCGCGGAGGCGGTGCGGCAGGCCGAGCGGGCCGCGGCCGAGGCGGAGCGGGCGCGGACCGAGGCCGACCGGCACGCCGAGCAGGCCCGGCGGGCGCACGCGGAGGCCGCCGCCGCGGCCGGTGACCGCGACGCCGCGCGGGCGGCGGCCGACGCCGCCCGCGAGGAGGCCGCCGCGGTGTCGGCCCGCGCCCGCGAGGAGGCCGCCGGGGCCGCCGCGCAGCGCGACGCCCTCGCGGCCGAGCTGGCCGAGGCCCGCCGCAGCGGCGACGCCGCGCAGGCCCGGCTGACCGAGACCGAGGTACGGCTGCGCGCCGCCGAGGCCGACCGGGACGCCGCCCAGCGGCGGGCCGCGCAGCTCGCCGACCAGGTCAGCGACCTGGCTGCCGCGCTGGCCCGACTCGGCGCACCGCCTCAGGCGGGCTGAGCGGGCGCCTCGGCCGGGGCGGCCTCGACCTGCACCCTGGTGTCGTGGAACGTCGGCCCGCCACCCAGGTCGGTGTCGCGTACGGCGGTGACCGCGTTGACGGTGCTGCCGCCGGGGCTCAGCCGCGCCCAGTACGCCTTGTAGGTGAACGCCAGGCCCGGCCGGGTGGCCTCGTCCACCGCGACGGTGGCCAGGAACGCACCCCGGTCGTTGTGCACCCGCGCCGCGTCGCCGTCGGTCAGGCCCCGGGCGGCCGCGTCGACGGGGTGCAGGTGGATGCGGGGCGGGCCGGTGCGGTCGAGGTGCCAGGGCAGCGAGGCGAAGGTGGAGTTCATCAGGAACCGGCCGGCCGGGGAGATCAGCGCCAGCGGGAACCGCCGCGCCAGCTGCGGGTCGGTGGCCTCCACCGGCGGGGTGTAGCCGATCAGCGGGTCGACGCCCTGCCCGGTGAGCTGCGGGTCGTACAACCGGGCCCGCCCGTCGCGGGTGGGGAAGCCGCCCTTGGCGTACGGGGCGGCGCCGACGTCCACGCCGGTGGCCCGCGCGTACGTGTGTTCGCGCAGCTCCTCGAAGCTGACCCCGGCGCCGTCGAGCAGCTGCCGGGCCAGGTCCTCGTCGGTGTCGCGCAGCCGGGGATGGGTCAGGCCGAGGGCGGCGGCGGTGCGGCGGAAGATCTCCGTGTTCGGCAGCGCCTCCCCCGGCGGGGTGCTCGCCGGCAGGTTCAGCGTCGCGTAGTGGTGCCCGTAGGAGGTGTGCAGGTCGAGGTGTTCGGGCTGCATGGTGGCCGGCAGCACCACGTCGGCCCAGTCGCAGGTGTCCGTCCAGCGCTGTTCCAGCACCACGGTGAACAGGTCGGCCCGGCCCAGCCCGGCGCGCAGCCGGTTCTGGTCGGGGACGGTGGCGGCCGGGTTGGCGTCGAACACCACCAGGGAGGTGACCGGCGGGTCGGCCTCGCCGGTCAGCGCGGCGGCGAGGCGGCTCATGTTGATCGAGCGGGCCGGCGGGGTGGGCAGGTCGGCCGGGCGGGCCACCCGGTCGGGGTCGATCCGGTGGTGCCCGGAGGTGGTGACCAGCGCCCCGCCGCCCGGGTAGCGGAAGTCTCCGGTGAGCAGCGGGATCGCCGCGATGGCCCGGACGGCCTGGCCGGCGCCGGCGTGCCGTTGCAGGCCCAGCCCGACCCGGATGGCGGTGGGCCGGGTGCCGGCGATCCGCGCGCCGAGCCGGCGCAGCACGTCGGCGTCGAGACCGCACTCGGCGGCGGCCCGTTCGACCGGCCACTCGTCGAGGCGGGCGTCGAGCCGTTCCCCGCCGGTGGTGTGCGCGTCCCGCCATTCCCGGTCGACGCCACCGAGGTCGCGGATGTGGCGCATCAGCCCCAGCGCGAGGGCGGCGTCGGTGCCGGGCAGCGGCGCGATGTGCTCGTCGCTGCGCGCGGCGGTGTCGGTGCGCAGCGGGTCGATCGTCACCACGTACGCGCCGCGCCGCTGCGCCTCCTGCACGAACGGCCAGTGGTGCAGGTTCGTCGAGAGCAGGTTGGCGCCCCACAGCACGATCAGCCGGGCGTCCACGATCGACTCCGGTTCGAAGCCGACCGACCCGCCGTAGATCGACTGGAGGGCGGCGCGGGCGGCGGCGGTGCAGATGGTGGTGCGCAGCCGCGACGCGCCCAGGTGGGCGAAGAGCCGGGGCCCCATCGTCCAGCCCTGCACCAGGCCCATCGTGCCGGCGAAGTAGTACGGCAGGATCGCCTGCGGCCCGTCGGCGTCGAGGGTGGCGCGCAGCCCGGCCGCCACCCGTTCCAGTGCCTCGTCCCAGCTCGCCGGCCGGTACGACACCGGTCCGACGCCCTTGGGCCCGACCCGCACCAGCGGCCGGGTGAGCCGGTCGGGGCCGTTGACCGCGTCGAGGTAGCGGTTGACCTTCCCGCACAGCGCGCCGCGGGTGAACGGGTGGTCCCGGTCGCCGCGCAGCGCCACCGCCCTGCCGTCGGTGACGGTGAGCTGCCAGGTGCAGGTGTCCGGGCAGTCAAGCGGGCAGGCGCCGGGGTGGATCGTGGTGCGGGCCATGGCGCGGATCGTATCCCCACCGCGCCGCGCGGGGCGGCCCCGCGCACGCCGGGTGCGGGCCGGACGGGGTCAGTGGATGCCGGCCATCAGCCGGGAGATGTGCCGGGTGAACATCACCGCGCCGAGGCCGAGCAGGACCGAGGCCAGGCCGAAGGTGAGAAAGTAGGTCGGTTCGGGCCAGGTCTCGGCGAGCCGGGCCACCTGCCCGCCGATGGCGTCGCCGACGGCGGTGGCGAGGAACCACAAACCCATCATCTGGCTGGCGTACTTGACCGGGGCGAGCTTGGTGGTGGCGGACAGGCCCACCGGGCTCAGCGACAGCTCACCGGCGACCTGGATGGCGTACACGGCGACCAGCCACCACGGGGAGACCAGGTCCCCGCCGACGGCGGCCTGCGCGGCGGCGGCCATCAGCACGAACGACAGGCCGTTGAGGACCAGGCCGACGGCGAACTTCACCGGCGTGGACACCCGGTGGCCCAGGCGCAGCCAGAGCCAGGCGAACAGCGGCGCCCCGATGATGACCAGGATCGGGTTGACCGACTGCAGCCAGGAGGCGGGGAAGGTGAAGCCGAGAACGTCCCGGTCGGTCCGGTCGGCGGCGAAGATGTTCAGCACCGACCCGGCCTGGTCGTAGATCAGCCAGAAGGCGGCGGCGAAGACGAACAGCCACAGGTACGCCTTCATCCGGCTGCGTTCGGTGTTGCTGATCTCCCGGTCGGTGATGATCCGCGCGAAGTAGCCGATGGTGATCAGCACGGTGGCGACGGTGAGGGAGTTGACCACGGTGTTGACGGTGAAGAGGTCGGCCACGGCGAGCGCGGCGAGCACCAGCAGCAGCACCAGTACGCCGACGCCGATGCGGGTCAGCGCGCGGCGACGGTCGGCGCCCAGCAGGGGGTCGGCGGGGCGCTCGCCGGCGTCGCCGAGGTTGCGCCGGCCCAGGACGTACTGGAGCACGCCGAAGGTCATGCCGATCGCGGCGGCCCCGAAACCCAGGTGCCAGTTGATCTTCTCGCCGAGGAAGCCGGTGACCAGCGGGGCGATGAACGCGCCCAGGTTGATGCCCATGTAGAAGATGGAGAAGCCGGCGTCGCGGCGGGGCGAGTCGCGGTCGTAGAGCGCGCCGACCATGGTCGAGATGTTGGGTTTGAGCAGCCCGGTGCCGAGCACGATCAGGGTCATGCCGGCGAACACGCTCCACCGGGCGGGGATCGCCATCACGTAGTGCCCGACGGCGATGACCACGCCGCCCCACAGCACGCTGCGGCGGGCCCCGATCAGCCGGTCGGCGACCCAGCCGCCGGGCAGCGCCATCAGGTAGACCATGGCGTTGTAGGTGCCGTAGACCGCGTTGGCGGTGGACTCCCCCATGCCCAGGCCGTCCTCGGCGACCGCGGCGGTCAGGTAGAGCACCAGGATGGCGCGCATGCCGTAGAAGCTGAACCGCTCCCACATCTCGGTGAGGAACAGCGTCGACAGCGCGCGGGGGTGACCGAAGAAGGTCTTCCCGCCGGGCGGTCGGGCGTCGACCGGCGTGTCACTGGTCATCGTCACCTCCGGCAACCTGGGGCGGCTAACATCCCCGGTGAGCGCCGAAACACTCCACCGATTCGACCCGGCCGGGGACGACCCCGCCGGGTCCCGTCCGTGGCCGGTTACCCTTGCAGGGGCCACCGGCCGGATCACCCAGCCGGGCGGGAATGCCGCGGGGGCGACGGGCCGTTACACGAGAAGACCAGCACCACGAACGAGGGGAAGTCGATCATGGGCGAGCGTATGCTGCGCGGTAGCCGGCTGGGCGCGGTCAGCTACGAATCCGACCGCAACACGGAGCTCGCGCCGCGTCAGACCCGCGAGTACCTGTGCGCCAAGGGTCACCAGTTCGAGGTGCCGTTCGCCGTCGACGCCGAGGTCCCCACGACCTGGGAGTGCAAGTTCGACGGCAGCGTCGCTCGGCTGGTCGACGGCACCGAGCCGGAGCAGAAGAAGGCCAAGCCGCCGCGTACCCACTGGGACATGCTGCTGGAGCGGCGCTCCATCGCCGAGCTGGAGGACATCCTCGCCGAGCGGCTGCAGGAGGTCCGTACCCGCCGCGGCCGCGCCTGAGCGCCCCACCTGACGACGACGGCGCCCCCGGGAGATATCTCCCGGGGGCGCCGTCGTGTGCGGGTCAGGGGCGGCGTGGCTCGACGATCTCACCCTCGATGGCCCGACCGCCGTCGACGACCTGCGGCGGGCCGGCATCGACGACCTGCCCGTCGACGGTCGGCTCCGGCGCGGGCCGGCTGGCGCCGCGGCGCACCCGCACGGTGCGCGGCCCGAACAGGTCACCGGCGACCATTGATGACACTCGGCGCTCGGCGGCACGCTGCACCCCGGCGCGGGCCAGCCGGCGCACCGGCGGCACCAGCAGCAACAGACCCACCACGCCGCTGAACAGGCCCGGGGTGGCCAGCAGCAGCGCCCCCAGCAGCCCCACCAGGCCGTCGGTGACCTGCCGACCCGGCGGCTGCCGGGCCTCCACCGAGGAGCGGAACCCGCGCCAGGCGCGCATCCCCTCCCGGCGCAGCAGTACCAGCCCCAGCAGTGAAGCCGCGAACACCAGCAGCACCGCCGAGCCGAACCCGATCACCCGGCCCACCCCGACGAAGACCGCCAGCTCCAGCACCACCGCCAGCAGCAGGGCCGGTGGCACGAACCTCAGGTATCGGCGCATCTCACCTCATCCGCGTCGCGCGGCGCCCGGTCGACGACGCCGCCGTGAACCGGACACGGGGCGGAAACCCCGCCCCTCCAGCATGACACGCCCGGGCGTCACGGCCACCGTCCCGCGACCCGCCGGCCGGGCCACGCCGCCGCCCGCCGGTCCCGCAGCCCCCACGTGGTGATCCGCCACAGCGCCTCCGCCACGATCAGCGGGCTCATCTTGCTCGCGCCGCGCTCCCGTTCGGCGAACGTGATCGGCACCTCCACGATCCGCACCCCCGCCCGGTGCGCCAGCCGCGACAGCTCCACCTGGAACGAGTAACCCTGCGAGCGGACCGACTCCAGCTCCATCGCCGTCAGCGCCGTCGACCGGTACACCCGGTAGCCGCCGGTGGCGTCGGAGACCGGCATGCCCAGCGCCAACCGCGCGTACAGGTTGCCGCAGCGCGACAGCAGCAGCCGCCGCAGCGGCCAGTTCAGCACCCGCGCCCCGCGGGTCCACCGGGAGCCGATGACCACGTCGGCGTCGCGGGCGGCGGCCAGCAGCACGGGCAGGTCCTCCGGGGCGTGCGAGCCGTCGGCGTCCATCTCCACCACCGCGTCGTAGCCGCGCCGGCGCGCCCAGGCGAACCCGGCCAGGTACGCGGCGCCGAGGCCGTCCTTGCCGGGGCGGTGCAGCACGTTGACGTGCGGGTCGGTGGCCGCCATCGCCGCGGCGAGGGCGCCGGTGCCGTCGGGGCTGTTGTCGTCGGCGACGAGGATGTCCACCGCCGGCGCGGCGGCGCGGACCCGGGCGACGACGTCGGGGAGGTTCTCCGCCTCGTTGTAGGTGGGGATCACCACCAGCACGCGCCCCACCCCGGGGTGGCCCACCGGCACTGGCTCGCTCACCGCACCCCTTCCGCGCATCCGCCCCGGCCTCAGCGGCCGGCGTCGACCTCCCGGCGGCGTACGCGGCGCAGCCCGCCGGCGGCCACCAGGACCGCCACCGCGAGCCCGGCCAGGGCCAGCTCCGGCCACACACCCGCCCGGGTGGCCGGGGTACGCCCGTCGGCGAGCGCCATCTGACGCAGCACCACCGCGCGGGTGTTGAACCCGGTGGCGCCGCTTACCCGCCCGTCGGGGGTCACGAACCCGGACACCCCGACCGTGGAGGCCATCAACGCCCCTCGGCCGTGCTCGACGGCCCGCAGCCGCACCATCGCCAGCTGCTGGCGGGCCTCGGCGACGTCGAAGGTGGCGTTGTTGGTCTGCACCACCAGCAGCTGCGCCCCACCGTCGACGGTGTCGCGCACCAGGCCGTCGTAGGCGACCTCGAAGCAGATCACGTCGCCGAGCACCGCCGGCCCGGACCGGACCACGCCGGGACGCTCACCGGGCACGAAGTCGTTGCGGACCAGGTCGACCTGCTTGCTGACCTTCCGGGCGATCGTGCGCAGCGGCACGTACTCGGCGAACGGGACGGGGTGCCGTTTGGTGTACAGCTGGGACATGTCCGCCCCGGTACCCGGGCGCCACAGGATCCCCGCGTTGCGCACCTGCCCCCGGTCGGGGCCGAGCAGCACCGCGCCGACCAGGATCGGGGCGCCGATCGCGTTGGCGGCCTGGGAGATCCGCTCCCCGGCGACGGCGTTGCGCAGCGGGTCGATGTCGGAGGAGTTCTCCGGCCACACCACCAGGTCGGGGCGAGGCCGGGTGCCGGCGTCGACCCCGGCGGCCAGCTCCAGGGTGGCGTCGACGTGGTTGTTGAGCACCGCCTGACGTTGGGCGTTGAAGTCCAACCCGAGGCGCGGCACGTTGCCCTGCACGACCGCGACGGTCACCGTCCGGCCGGTGCCGGCCGCGCCGGTGGGCACCAGCAGCGCACCGCCGGTGAGCGCCAGGGCCGACGCCACCAGCAGCGCCACCGGCGCCCAGCCGCGCCGGTCGCGGCCCGGCCAGCGCCGCCACCCGGCGGCGAGCAGCACCCCACCGGTCAGCGCCACGGCGAACGTCACCAGCGGCGCGCCGCCGAGCCAGGCCAGCCGCAGCAGCGGCGAGGTGTCCTGGCTGAACGCCAGCCGCCCCCAGGGGAACCCGCCGAACGGGGTGCGGTCGCGCAGCGCCTCCTGCGCCACCCAGAGCAGCCCGGTCACCACCGGCCACGCCCAGCGGCGCCGGTCGACCAGCGGCGACACCCACGCGGTGGCGACGCCGAGCAGCGCCAGGTAGCCGGCCTGCAGCAGCGACAGCAACACCCACGGCAGGTAGCCGGTGTGCAGGTTGGTCCACTCCAGCATCGGCGCGAACAGCGCCACCCCGGTCAGGAAGCCCAGGCCGGCGCCGGCGCGCAGCCGCCGCCGGTGCGCCGCCGCGCCCAGCAGCGCCACCCCCAGAGGCGCCAGCGGCCACACCCCGTACGGGGGGAACGCCAGCAGCATCGCCAGGCCGGCGAGCACGGCGGCGGGCACGGCCAGCCGCAGCGGCAGCGCGCGCGGGGCGTCCGCGCGGCCGGCCACCTCGGCGGCTCGGGTCTCATCCCGGTCGAGCGTCGTCACCGGCACCTCACCACGATCACGCGCCGAAGGCTACCCGGCCGGCGCAGGGGGTTGCCGCCGGCCGGGCGGGGTCGTGTCGTACCCGGCTGGCAGGGTGACCGGCATGACAGCGCCCTCGACCGTGACGTACGTGCTGATACCCGGCGCCGGCGGCAGCGCCGACTACTGGCACCCGCTGGTCGACGAGCTGCGCCGGCGGGGCCGGGACGCGGTGGCGGTGGCGCTGCCCGCCGCCGACCCGCACGCCGCGCTGCCCGAGTACGCGGCCATCGTCCGCGCCGCCGTCGACCCGCACCCGCGGGTGGTGCTGGTGGCGCAGTCGCTGGGCGCGTTCACCGCCCCGCTGGTCGCCGACCATCCGGCGGTGCGGCTGCTGGTGCTGGTCAACCCGATGGTGCCGGCGCCGGGTGAGACCGCCGGCGACTGGTGGGCGGCCACCGGCCACGGCCCGGCCCGCGCCGCGTACGCCGCCGCGCAGGGCCGCGACCCGCACGCCGGCGTCGACCTGGCGGTGGACTTCTTCCACGACGTGCCCGCCGAGGTGACCGCGCGGATGCTCGACGGGGCGGGCAGCCAGGAGTCGGAGGCGGTGTTCGTCCGGCCGAACCCGCTGCGCCGCTGGCCGGACGTGCCGACCCGGGTGGTGACCGGCCGCGACGACCGGTTCTTCCCGGCGGACTTCCAGCGCCGCCTGGCCGTCGAGCGTCTCGGTGTGCGCCCCGACGAACTGCCCGGCGGGCACCTGCTGGCGTTGAGCCAGCCACGCCGGCTGGCCGACCTGCTGGAGTCCTACGCCCGGGACATCTGAACGGGCGGGCGGGAACAGAAATCGGGGCGCGGCATACACCGCGCCCCGATGCTCCCAGGCCCTTCCCGGCCGGTGGGGCGAGAGTGAGGTGCGCCGACCTTCGGACCGACCGGACGCGGACTGGCTGCCCCCGCCGGGCCGTTGTCTACTGGCCGTGCCTCTCACCCTGCCCGTACACCGGTAACCGCGGCCGGTTCGCGCCGCCCCGCCGACCCCCGCCCGCTGGACCTGGCCGCCGCGACGAGTTGCACCGTGTCGCTCGGCCAGCGGACGAAGGGACGAAGCGAACAACAGCCGCTTCCCGTAGTAGGACTCAAAGACGGTACGGCTTGCACCCCCGCCGCTGTCAACCCACCCCCGGCCAGTCGTGTGTTGCGACACGGCGTGTCGCGTCGGCGCGTCTCAATCCGTGCCGAGATGCCGGCGCAGCAACGCCCGCGCCGCCCCCGGATGGTCTTCGGCGAGCAGCCCGCCGGCGGCCAGCACATAGTCCACATCGACCACCGCGCGCGCCTCCCGGGGCAGCGGCCACCCGCCGGCGTGGTCGGCCAGCACCGCGGCAAGCACCCCGGCGGCGTCCGCGGCGGGCGCATGCCGCAGCACACCGCCGGAACCCACCATCAGCCGCACGTCGCGCAGGTCCCGGCCGGCGCGTTCCCCGGTGGCCGCGCCCCGGGCGTGCCGGCGCAGCGCCACCGTCGCGGCCAGCGCCGCGATCCGCCGGTCGGCGGCCCGCTCCGCGCCGGATTCGGCCAGGAACCCCGGGTCGGCGGCCCGCGCCGCCGCCGCCCGCTCCAGATCGTCCTGCTCCCCCACCGCGAGCAGGCGTTCCTCCGCGGCGGCGCGCACCACCCCGGGGGCGCTCCACCGCATCCCCAGGTCCCCCTCGACGGTGCGGGCCCGCCACAGCGTCCCGGCGACCTCCCGGCCCGGCCCGTCGGCCCGCTCGTCCGGGGTGAGCACCGAGTACACGTCGGTGGTGGCCCCACCGACGTCCACCACCGCCAGGTCACCGCCCAGGGTGTCGGCGAGCACCTCCACCCCGGTCAGCACCGCGTCCGGGGTTGCCGCGCGCACCAGTCGCGCGAACCGGGTACCCCGCGACAGCCGCTTGCCGCCGATGACGTGCCGCAGGAACACCTCCCGGATCGCCGCCCGCGCCGACGCCGGGGCCAGCACCCCGATGCGCGGCAGCACGTTGTCCGCCGCCGTCACCGGCACCCCCGCCCCGGCCAGCAGCGCGGACAGCTCGTCGCGGACCGCGACGTTGCCGGCCAGCACCACCGGCACCCGCCAGCGGGCCTTCGCCAACCGGGTCGCGTTGTGCGTCAACGTGTCGGCGTCCCCACCGTCGGTGCCACCGACCAGCAGCACCACGTCCGGGCGGGCCGCCCGCAACGCCGTCAGCTCCGCCGCGCCGAGCCGGCCCGCGGCCACGTGCACCACGTTCGCGCCCGCCGACAACCCCACCCGGCGGCCCGCCTGCGCGGTGACCAGCGGCTCGTAGCCCACCACCGCCAGGCGCAGCCCACCACCGGCCGACGAGCACACGTACCACGGCAGGTCTGGCGCGCCCAGCCCGGCGGTGGCCGCGCCGACCGCGGCGTCCAGGCCGTGCAGCACGTCCGTGCCGACCGTGGTCGGCGCCGACGCCGCCGCGACCAGCGCGGCGCCGTCGAGGTCCACCACCGCGACCTTCGTGTACGTGGACCCGACGTCGGCGCAGACGGCGAGGGTCACGCCGGCGGCGGGACGACCACGGTGCCGGTCGCGGTGACCGCCACGATCGGCGTGTCCAGCACCTCCGCCGCCGACTCCGACCGGTCCGGACGACCCCGGCACACCACCCGCGCCTCGAAGTCGATGGTGCGGCTGCGGGTGCCCACCCGGGTCACCGTCGCGGTCACCTCCAGCACGTCGCCCGCCCGCATGGCGCTGCGGAACTGCACATCCGAGTACGACGCGAACAGGCCCTCGTCGCCGTCGGTGCGGATGCACACCTCCGTCGCCACGTCCCCGAACAACCCCAGCGCGTACGCCCCGTCGACCAGGTTCCCCGCGTAGTGGGCGTGCGAGTACGGCACATACCGCCGGTGGATGACGGTCAGCCCGACCCGGGAATCACTCATGCCTTCGCCTTCTTGTTCGTGATCAGCGCGTGCACCAGGTAGCTGGCCACCTCACCCGGGGTGGTGCCCCGGCCGAAGATCCGGTCCACGCCCAGTTCTCCGGTCATCGTCTCGTCGAACCGCGGCCCGCCCACGATCAGCAGCGGCCGCTTCCCCGCCGGCATCGCCTCCCGGAACGCCGCGGACATCTCCCGCGTGTTGTGCAGGTGCGCGTCGCGCTGCGTCACCACCTGCGACACCAGCACCGCGTCGGCCTTCTCCACCCGGGCCGCCTCCACCAGCTCCGGCACGCTGACCTGCGCGCCGAGGTTGGTGACCTTCAGCTCCCGGTAGTACTCCAGGCCCTTCTCCCCCGCGATGCCCTTGACGTTGAGGATCGCGTCGATGCCCACGGTGTGCGCGTCCGTGCCGATGCACGCCCCCACCACCGACAGCTTGCGCCGCAACCGCTGCTTCACCACCGCGTTGACCTCCTTGGCGCTCAGCAGCGGGAAGTCCCGCTCCACCACCTGCACCGCGGACAGGTCCACCAGATGGTTCACCCGCCCGTACACCACGAAGAAGGTGAACCCCTCGCTCATCGGCTTGGCGTGCACCAGCATCGCCGGGTCGATGCCCATCTTGTTGGCCAGCTGGATCGCCGCGCCCTCGGCCCGCTTGTCGTGCGGCACCGGCAACGTGAACGACACCTGCACCATGCCGTCACCGGTGGTGTCCCCGTACGGCCGGACGATCTTCTTCTCCGCCGCGGCCGTCACGCGCGGTCCCCTTCCAGGATCTCGGTGGCCGGGTTGTAGTAGTCGGCGTCGTGGGCGGCCACCCCGGCCAGGCCCTTGCCCCGGTCCGCGGGCCGCTTCATGATCCCGAACGTGCCCTCGGCGATCGCCGTCAACAGCGACTGGTCACCGATGCGCTCCAGCAGATCCAGCGCCTCACCCAGCACCCGGTTGGCGCGCTGCTGGATGAACCCGCCCGGCGCCGGCACGAAGTCCTCGTGCAGCCCACCGGCCGCGCCCAGCACGTACCGCACGTTCTGCAGGGCGACGTCCCGGTCCGACAGCCACGGCGTCACCACCGCCTCGGTCATCATCCCCACCAGCAGGATGCCCTGCCCGGTCATGGTGCCCACCAGGTTGAAGAACCCGTCGAGCAGATTGCCCCGGAACACGTCCCCGGTCATGTGCTTCGTCGGCGGCATCCACTTCAACGGCGCGTCCGGGAACAGCTCCCGCGCCAGCAGCGCGTGCGCCAACTCCAACCGGAACGACTCCGGCAGATCCGGGTTGATCTCGAACGCGTGCCCCAGCCCCAACTGCCAGTCGGCCAACCCCGCCTCGTGCGCGAAGAACTCGTTGAGCAGCTGCGACACCGTCACCGTGTGCGCCTCGTCCACCGCGTCGGCGGTGGTCAGGTAGTTGTCCTCACCGGTGTTGATGATGATCCCCGCCCGGGCGTGCACCTGCCGGGAGAACCGCTGGTCCACGAACGTGCGGATCGGGTTGATGTCGCGGAACAGGATCCCGTACATCGAGTCGTTGAGCATCATGTCCAGCCGCTCCAGGCCGGCCAGCGTCGCCATCTCCGGCATGCACAGACCCGACGCGTAGTTCGTCAACCGCACGTACCGGCCCAGCTCCTTCGACGTCTCGTCCAACGCCGCCCGCATCAGCCGGAAGTTCTCCTGCGTGGCGTACGTGCCGGCGAAACCCTCCCGGGTCGCGCCCTCCGGCACGTAGTCCAGCAGCGACTGCCCCGTCGACCGGATCACCGCGATGACGTCCGCGCCGGCCCGCGCCGCGGCCTGCGCCTGCGGGATGTCCTCGTAGATGTCACCGGTGGCCACGATCAGGTAGATCCACGGCCGCTGCGCCGGATCCCCGTACCGCTTCACCAGCCGGTCCCGGTCCGCGCGCCGCCGGTCGATCAACCGGACGCCCGCCCCGACCGCCTTGCGGGCCGCCTTCCGGGCGGCGGTGGCCGCCTTTCCGGTCGGCTGGGTGAAGCGCACCGACCCGGCCGCCGCCTTCTGCGCCAGCAACGTCACGTCGCTGATCTGCTCCCGGGCCAGCGCGTCGAACACCGGCACCGCCACCCCGTGCCCCAACCCGACATCGGCCACCACCGCGTCGACCAGCCGGTTCACCCACGGAATGCCGTCCGGGTCCGCGCCGGTCACCCCGGCCAGCCGCAACACCGCCCGCTCCACCGACACCGTCGTGTGGCTACGCGCCAGATCCACCACCGGCTGCCCGGCGCGGCGCGCCAACTCCCGCGCCCGCGCCACCAGCACCGGATCCAGGTCGAGCTTGCCCGTCACGCCGTCACCCCGGCCCCACTCGCCGCCGGCGCGACCCACGCCCGTGCCGCCTCGATGGTTCGCTCGCTCACGCAGACCCTTCCTCATAGATGACCTCACCGCGCAGCACCGTGCGCCGGCACACCGGCAACGGCGTCGGATCCTGCGGACCCCGCAGCTCCGGGTCCTCGGCCTGCAACACCGGCAGACCCCGCTCCACCCCCGCCGGCGTCGACCACACCGCGAACGTCGCCGGCGCCCCCAACGCCAGCACACCCTCGTTGTCCAGGTGCACCGCCCGCCAGCCGCCCCGGGTGTGCGCCGCGAACGCCGCCCGCGCACTCATCCGCTGCACCGGGTTGTGGTGCGCCGCCGCCGCCCGCACCGAACCCCACGGGTCCAGCGGCGTCACCGGCGAATCCGACCCGAACGCCAACGCCACCCCGACCGCGTGCATCGCCCCCATCGGGTTCGACTCCAACGACCGGTCCAAACCCAACCGCGACTCGTACATCCGACCCGCGCCACCCCACAACCGGTCGAACGCCGGCTGCATGCTCGCCACGATCCCGTACTCCACGAACCCGGCGATCAGCCGCTTGTTCATGATCTCCGCGTGCTCCACCCGGTGCCGCGCCGCCCGCACCCGGTCCGTGCCCAGCTTCTCCGCCGCCGCCGCGAACCCCTGCAACACCGTCGAGATCGCCGCGTCCCCGATCGCGTGGAACCCGCCCTGCATCCCGTGCGCCGCACAGTCCAGCAGGTGGTCACGCACCTCGTCCGCGGAGACGTACCCGTGCCCGCACGACCCGCCCTCGGAATCCAGGTACGCCGACGACACGTGCGCCGTCCGCGACCCCAACGCGCCGTCGGCGAACAGGTCACCACCGGCCCCCACCGCGCCCAACTCCCGGGCCCGCGCCGCACCCAGCAGCTCACCCCAGTAGCCGTACACCTCCGGCACACCGTCGCCCGACACCGCCAGCAGACCGGTGAAGTCGTCCTCGTCGGAGATCTCCGGGCCACCGCACTCGTGCACCGCCGCGATGCCCAACGACGCCGCGTGCGCCAACGCCGCCCGCTGCGCCGCCACCCGCTGCGGGCGCGTCACCGACGCGAACGCCGCCGCCCGGACCACGTGGTGCGCGTCCCGACGCAACCACCCCGACGCGTCGTAGCCGGCCGCCCGCGCCGCCTCGGGACACGCCGCCAGCAGCGCCGCCGACACCAACGCCGAATGGATCGACGCCTGCGACAGGTACACCCGCCGACCCCCGGCCGCCCGGTCCAGCGCCGCCGCGTCCGGCAACTGCGGCACCGGCCAGTTCGACTCGTCCCACCCGTGCCCCAGCACCACCGCGTCCGACGGCAACCCCGCCGCGAACGCCGCCACCGCCTCCAGCAGCCCCGCCGCCGACCGCACCCCGGACAGGTCCAGCCCCGACAACGCCAACCCCGTGTCCGTGGCGTGCACGTGCGCGTCCACGAACGCCGGCGTCACCAGCGCACCGTCCAGCTCCACCACCCGGTCGGCGGCCGGCGCGTCCCGGTCCGCCCCCAACCAGGCGATCCGGCCGTCGGTCACCAGCAGGGCCGTGGCGCGCGGATCGGCCGGACAGTGCAGCACGCCGCCGCGGTACAGAGTCGAGGGGTTCGTCATGACACTCAGTCTGCCGCCAGCCGGGACTCGAACAGAGCGCGGACCCCCGGCTCCGACCGCAGCAGACCCAGCGCCAGCTCCGCGTGACCCGGCACGTACCCGTTGCCCACCAGCATCGTCACGTCCGCCGCCAGGCCCTCCGCGCCCAACGCCGCCGCCGCGAAGCTCGTCGCCATCGAGAAGAAGATCACCGTGCCGCCGTCCGCCGTGGCCAGCACCGCCCCGTGCTCGCAACCCGGCACGTCCACGCAGACCACCGTCACGTCCGCCGGCACCCCCAGCGCCGACGTCACCGCCGTCGACAGCGCCACCGGATCCCGGGCGTCGGCCAGCGCGACCACCGAGGCCAGCCCGGCGTCGCTCAGCGCGTCGCGCTCCGCCGCCACCGGCACCACCCCGACGGTACGACCCGCGCCCGCCCGCCGCGCCGCCGCGAGGGACAGCGACCCGCTCTTACCTGCCCCACCGATCACCGCCACGGTCACCGGCGTCGGGTCACCGGCGCGGCGCCGCTGCTCGACGTACCCGGCCACCACCCGCCCGGTCAGCGCTGGCGCCCCGCACACGTCCAGCACCGCCAGGGACAGCTCCGGGTGCAGGTCCGCCGGCAGCACCGCCGCGATCGACCGGGCGAACAGGATCGCGTACCCGTCGCACGGCACCTGCTCGCTGCGCCCGTCCCAGCGGGCCAGCCCGTCGAGGATGGTCAGCGGGGTCAGCGTCAGCGACACCAGCGTCGCCACCCGGTCACCGGCCGTCAGCTCCAGCGGCGAACGCCGGCCGACCTCCTCCACGGTGCCGATCAGCATGCCGCCCGACCCGGTCACCGGGTTCTGCATCTTGCCCCGGGTGGCGATGATCTCCAGCACCTCGGCGCGGACCTTCTCCCCGTCGCCGCCGTGCTTCTCCGACAACTGCCGGAAGCTCGCCGCGTCCAGGTTCAGCCGCTCGACTCGGATCCGCACCTCGTTCGGCGCGATCCGCGGGTCGGCGTCCAGCCGCCACGCCGCCTGCGGCAGCACCCCCGCCGGTTCCACAACGCGGTGCAGACCCACCGGTGACGTCACGCCGACCTCCCCTGTCAGCCGCGTGAAGCCCCGGCCTGGGCTCGCATCGCGGGAAAACTTCCGGCAGACTAATTTCTTCACCGGATATTTTCCAGTAGCCTACGGGCCGCCGATCATCTGCACCACTACGCACCGAGGAGGGGCCGTGACCCAGACCCAACCGGTTGAGACCATCCCTCAACCCCGTCACGCCCCGGTCGCGACGCCGACCGCCGGGCAGCCGTACGAATACCGCCGCAGCCCCCTGGTCGAACCCGACTGGACCCGCTTCCCCGGCTGGCGCCACGTCACCCGCGACCAGTGGGAGAACGCCCAGTGGCAGCGCGTCAACTGCGTCAAGAACATCAAGCAGCTCCGCGTCGTCATCGGTGACCTCGTCGACGATTCCTTCTACGAGGACCTCGAGGCCGACCAGAAGGCCCTGGCCACCATGTCCATGCTGGTGCCGCCGCAGATGATCAACACCATGGTCCCGTTCGCCCCGATGACCACCGAGGCGTTCCTCGCCGACCCCGTCCGGCGCTACATGATCCCCGTCGCCTCCGACCGGCGCACCGACTGGCCGTCACACCCGTACGCCAGCCGCGACTCGCTGCACGAGCACGACATGTGGGTCGCCGAGGGCCTCACTCACCGCTACCCCACCAAGGTCCTCGCCGAGCTGCTCTCCACCTGCCCGCAGTACTGCGGGCACTGCACCCGGATGGACCTGGTCGGCAACTCCACCCCGGCCGTCGACAAGCTCAAGCTCACCCTCAAGCCCGTCGACCGCTACGACGCCCACATCGCCTACCTCAAGGCCCACCCGGGCGTCCGCGACGTCGTCGTCTCCGGCGGCGACGTGGCCAACGTGCCGTGGAAGAACCTCGAGTCGTACCTGATGCGGCTGCTGGAACTGGAGACCGTGCGGGACATCCGGCTCGCCACCAAGGCGCTGATGGGCCTGCCCCAGCACTGGCTCCAGCACGACGTCGTCGAGGGCCTGGAGCGGGTCGCCCGCACCGCCGCCCGCCGCGGCGTCAACCTGGCCATCCACACCCACGTCAACCACGCCCAGTCGATCACCCCGCTGGTCGCCAAGGCCGCCCAGACCGCCCTCGACGTCGGCGTCCGCGACGTACGCAACCAGGGCGTGCTCATGCGCGGGGTCAACGCCACCGCCCCCGACCTGCTCGACCTCTGCTTCGCCCTGCAGGGCGAGGCGGGCATCCTGCCGTACTACTTCTACATGTGCGACATGATCCCCAACGCCGAGCACTGGCGGGTCCCCGTCTGGCACGCCCAGCAGCTCCAGCACGACATCATGGGCTACCTGCCCGGCTACGCCACCCCGCGGATCGTCTGCGACGTCCCCTTCGTCGGCAAGCGCTGGGTGCACATGCTCACCGAGTACGACCGCGAACGCGGCATCTCGTACTGGACCAAGAACTACCGCACCTCGATCGAGTCCGCCGACCTGGAGGCGCTCAACAAGCGCTACGCCTACTACGACCCGATCGACACGCTGCCCGAGGCCGGCCAGCAGTGGTGGGCCGCCCACCGCGACGACTGACCCGACCCGCCATCGCCTGGCACCCGCGCCACGGGGGTGCCGGGCGATGCCGTTCGCGGCCCGTTCAGCGGGCGTAGGGGTCAGCCGGCGCGGGGCGCGTACATGATGACCGCGACGCCGACCAGGCAGATCGCCGCGCCGGCCAGGTCCCACCGGTCCGGCAGGAAGCCGTCCACGAGCATCCCCCAGGCCAGCGACCCCGCCACGAACACACCGCCGTACGCGGCCAGGATCCGGCCGAAGTGCGGATCCGGCTGGAAGGTGGCCACGAAGCCGTAGCAGCCCAGCGCGATCACCCCGGCCGCGATCCACCACAGGCCCCGGTGCTCCCGCCAGCCCTGCCAGACCAGCCACGCCCCGCCGATCTCGGCGAGCGCGGCCAGGGCGAACAGCAGCAGGGACCGGGCGACCGTCACGCCCGCCACGCTAACCGAGCGGTCCCCGGGCATCGCCGGGGACCGCTCGTCAGGTGCCTGGGTCAGCGGAACGTGTCGCGCGCCCGGCGACGGGCGTCCCTGGGGTCCCCGCCCATCTGCCGGGCCCGGGCGGTGCTCTGCTCGGTGGCGCCCTCGCCGCGCAACCGCTCGTTGTCGGTGACGTCGCCGATCCGCTCCTTCGCGACGCCGGTGAGCTGCTGGGCCTTGTTCTTCGCCTTGTCCGTGAAGCTCATGTCGCCTCCTGCTGCTCCGGCGGTGTGCGAGGCGCTCCGCCTCGCTTGCCCGGTGCGTCCCCGGCCACCAGGACCCGAAACCGTGCTTCTCCTGGTCGCGGGTCCGTTGGGCCGTGACCAGGGTCACGTCGCGTAAGGCATCCTAGGATACTGGTCTGAGGGGTGCCTGGAGGCGTCATCCCGGCGGGCGGCGCTGGCGCCGTGACGGCGCCGGCGTGGGCTCGTGCCGCCCCGACCGGGACCGACGCGCGCAGCCGCACTGCGGTGGTCCTGCGGCACCCGTGCCGGCCAGATTCGCGCGCCCTCTGCCCTACTGCCGCGACCGCCCGGGACGACCCGACCCGCTGCGCCCACGCATGACCGTCGCACCGCGCCGCCGGGAAGCCTCCCCCGCAGGTCGCCGGCTTCGCGGACCCGCTCGACCCGCACGCCGTCCGCAGCGTGGCCCCGCCACCACCCGCTAGGCCGTCCTAGGACAATAGGTGGGTTCGTCACTGTCCGGCCGACGGCGTCCGGTACTGGTTGACTGAGGGCATGAGCGAGATCCTCCTGGTCCGGCACGGCGAGACCACCTGGAGCGCCAGCCACCGGCACACCTCGTACACGGATCTGGAGCTGACCCCCGACGGCGAGCGGCAGGCCCGGGCCCTCGGCGGGGTGCTCGTCGGCCGGCGGTTCGCCCGGGTGCTGTCCAGCCCCCGGGCACGCGCCCGGACCACCGCGCAGCTCGCCGGCCTCACCGTGGACGAGCTGGACGAGGACCTGGCCGAGTGGAACTACGGCGAGTACGAGGGCCGGACCACGGTGGACATTCACACCGACGATCCGCGGTGGAACATCTGGACCGACGGCTGTCCCGGCGGCGAGACGCCCGCACAGATCGGCGAGCGGGTCGACCGGTTGCTCGACCGGGTCACTGCCCTGCTCGACCAGGGCAGCGTCGCCCTGGTCGGGCACGCGCACAGCCTGCGCGTCGTGGGCGCGCGCTGGATCGGGCTGCCCCCGTCCGGCGGCGGGAAGCTCCGGCTGGACACCGCCACGGTCAGCGTGCTCGGGCACGAGCACGGGCGCCGCGTCATCCTCCGCTGGAACGGCGGCTGACCGGCCCGCTCAGCCGGCCTCGCCGTTGGCGCGGGGCCGCACCCGGGTCCGCGGGTCGAGGTCGATCTTCGGCGGCCGCCCCTCGTACGGGGTGGAGAGCACCACCGTGGTGCGGGTGGTGACGTTGGCCGCGGTGCGGATCTCCTGGAGCACCCGCTCCAGGTCGGCCGGGCCGGCCACCCGCACCAGCAGCAGGTAGAAGTCCTCCCCCGCCACCGAGTAGCAGGAGTCGATCTCAGGCAGGTGGGCCAGCCGCTCCGGCGCGTCGTCCGGCTGCGACGGGTCGAACGGGCGGATCGCCACGAACGCGGTCAGCGGCAGGTCCAGCGCCTCGAACGAGACCCGGGCGACGTAGCCGCTGATCACCCCGCGCTGCTCCAGCCGGCGGACCCGCTGGTGCACCGCGGAGACCGACAGCCCCACCTTCTCCGCCAGATCCGTGTACGACAGCCGACCGTCAACGGTCAGCGCGGCGACGATGGCGCGGTCGATCTCCTCCACGGCGTGCAACCTACCGGGTGGAAGCCCGGGGTGCGACGACCGGCCGGCCGCGGTCACGCTGGGCGGGCCGTCCGGTCGCGCACCGCATCGGCCGCGTAGTTCAGCACCTCGGCCACGTCCTCCTCGTCGAGGAAGGGCAGGTCGGTGAGGATGTCGGTGACCGACATCCCCTCCGCCATCATCGCCAGCAGGGTGGCCACCGGGATCCGGGACTGCCGCACGCAGGGCGCGCCGCCCATCACCTCGGGGTCGACGGTGATCCGGGGGAAGGTCACCGGCACAGGCTAGCTCTTCGCCAGCGCCCGGGAGATCACCAGCCGCTGGATCTGGTTGGTGCCCTCGACGATCTGGAGCACCTTCGCCTCGCGCATGTACCGCTCCACCGGGTGGTCGGCCACGTATCCGGCGCCGCCGAGCACCTGCACCGCGTCGGTGGTCACCCGCATCGCCACGTCGGTGGCGAAGAGCTTCGCCTTCGCCGCCTCGATCGAGTACGGCCGGCCGGCGTCGCGCAGCCGGGCGGCGGAGAGCGTCAGCGCCCGGGCGGCGGAGATCTGCGTGGCCAGGTCGGCGAGGTTGAAGCCGAGCCCCTGGAAGTCGATGATCGCCTGGCCGAACTGCCGCCGTTCCTTCGCGTAGCCGACCGCGTAGTCGAGGGCGGCCTGGGCCAGCCCGACCGCGCAGGCGGCGATGCCGAGCCGGCCGGAGTCCAGGGCCGACATGGCGATGGTGAAGCCCATGCCCTCGCCGCCGATCAGCCGGTCGGCGGGCACCCGGGCGTCGTCGAAGGCGATCTGCGCGACCGGGGAGGCGTGCAGGCCCATGGTCCGTTCGGCGGCCTGCGGGTGCAGGCCCGGGGTGTTCCGGTCGGCCAACAGGCAGGAGATGCCCTTCGGGCCGGGACCGCCGGTGCGGCAGAAGATGTTGTAGAAGTCCGCGACCCGGGCGTGCGTGATCCACGCCTTGGTGCCGGAGACGACGTACGAGTCACCGTCGCGGACGGCCTTCGTGGTCATCGCCGCCGCGTCCGAGCCACCCTGCGGCTCGGAGAGGCAGTACGCCCCGAGCAGCTCCCCGCCGATCATGTCGGGCAGCAGCTTGCGCTGGGCGTCGTTGCCGAACTGGGCCACCGGGTAGCAGGACAGGGTGTGCACGCTGACCGCCTCGGCCACGGCGAGCCAGCGGCTGGCCAGGATCTCCAGCACCTGGAGGTAGACCTCGTACGGCTGGGCGGCACCGCCGTGCTCCTCGGCGTAGGGCAGGCCGAGCAGGCCGGCCCGGCCCAGGGTGCGCAGCACCTCCCGGGGGAACTCGGCGCGCTCCTCGAACCCAGCGGCCCGGGGGGCCAGCTCGCGGTCGGCGAGTTCGGTGGCGAGGTCGAGCAGGTCGTGGGCCTCGTCGGTGGGGAGGATCCGGTCGACAGTCATAGCGCGATGAGCTCCGTGGGGGTGGTGTTGAGCCGGTGCACGCCGTCCGTTGTGCAGACGACGATGTCCTCGATGCGGGCGCCGTGTCGGCCCGCGAGGTAGATGCCGGGCTCGATGGAGAACGCCATGCCGGGCTCCAACGGCCGGGAGTTGCCGGCGACGACGTACGGCTCCTCGTGCCCGTCCAGGCCGATGCCGTGGCCGGTGCGGTGCAGGAAGGCGTCGCCGTACCCGGCGGTGGTGATCGGCTCGCGGGCGGCCGCGTCGACCGCCTCGGCGGTCACGCCGGGCCGGACCGCGGCCACGGCGGCGCGCTGCGCCGCGTGCAGCACCTGGTAGTAGTCGGTGAACTCGGCCGGGGCGCGCCCGCCGGCCAGGTAGGTGCGGGTCGAATCGGAGCAGTAGCCCGAGGGCATGGTGCCGCCGATGTCGACGACGACCGGTTCGCCGGCCTGGATCGGGCGGTCCGAGGTGCCGTGGTGCGGGCTGGCGCCGTTCGGACCGGCGGCGACGATGACGAAGTCCACGGTCGCGTGGCCGGCGGCGCGGATCGCCGCGGCGATGTCGGTGGCCACCTCGGCCTCGGTCCGCCCCGGCCGCAGCCACTCACCCATCCTTGCGTGCACCGCGTCGATCGCGGCGCCCGCCTCCGCCAGGGCGGCGACCTCGGCGGGCGACTTGCGCACCCGCAACTCGCGCAGCACCTCCCCGGCCAGCCGCTGGGCAGCGTCGGGCAGCGCGGCGCGCAGCGCGAGGACCTGCTCGGCCCACATCCGGTCGGCCAGCCCGACCGCCGCGACCGGTCCGCCGAGGGCGGCGGTGACCAGCGGGTACGGGTCGGTGCCGTCGGCGTGGTCGACGATGCGCACGCCGGTGGCCGGCGCCGGGGACGCCTCGGCGGCCGGCCGTTCCAGGGTGGGGACGATCAGAGTCGGCTCGCCCTCGGCGGGCAGCACCAGGCAGGTCAGCCGCTCCCCCAAGTGCGCGTCGTAGCCGGTCAGGTAGCGCAGGTCGGAGCCGGGCGTGAGCAGCAGCGCGTCCAGGCCGGCGGCGGCGGTGACGCGGCGCGCGGCGGCCAGCCGGTCGGGCGGATACAGCTCGGCGGTTCCCATCCCGTCAGCTTAACGGTCGTTTGGGCGCTCCCGGGAGTCGGTCGCCGGTTCGGACGCACCCGCCCCGGGCCGGGCCCGGTGCCGCCGCTCCTGCACGGCGGTGACCAGGAGGACCACGGCGAGCAGGCCGAGCGCCACCACCGCGGGCAGGGCATGACCGAGCGGCAGCAGCGCCAGGATGACACCGACGAGGGCCACCTGGGCCCGGCGCACCTGATGCGCCGAGAACCGCAGGAAGAGCAACCGGCCGACCAGGAACAGCGCCGTCCCGCCGTACAGGGCGGTGACGCCGGGCCAGCTCATCGACCCGGCGGCCGGCGGCGCGCCGTGCACGACGGTCAGCACCTCCTCGACGCCGAGCGCGACGTAGATGACGCCGACGACGAGCAGCAGGTGGGAGAGGCTGTAGGCGTCGCTGGCGATCCGGTCCCGGCGGTCCCCCGTCGACAGGTCGAGCGTCCGCTCGGCGGCGGGCGCGACGTGGTCGAAGTAGAGCCACCACAGGCAGACGATCACCGCGAGCCCGACCAGCGCCGCGCCGAGCACCGGCGGCCGGGTCACGGCCGATCCGGCGCCGACACCGGCGGCGACCAGCGATTCGCCCAGCGCGATGATCAGGACCAGCCCGTGCCGTTCGGCGAAGTGGTGCGGGTTGCGCAGCGGCCAGCCACCGCGGAAGGCGTGGGCGAGCCGCTGCCCGCCGACCTCGACCGCGAACGCCAGCACCCAGAGCGCCGACTGCGCCGCGCCGCCGAGCAGCGCGCCGAGCACGAGCGGCAGCCAGCCCACGGCGCTGGCCGCCGCGAAGACCGGATCCGGGTGCGCAGGCCCGGCGTCGCCGCCGCCGCCCAGTAGTAGAGCGCCAGGTGCACCGCGCGCAGCAGCACGTAGGCCAGCGTCAGCAGCAGCGGACCGCCGAGGCCCGGGCCGGACGACCAGGCCTGCGGCATGACCAGGGCGGCGACGAAGAACGCGGCCATGGCAGCCAGGACACCCACGCGGACCACGCCGACGTCCGCGGGTGTCTGGTTGCCCAACCACGCGTACGACGACCAGGAGAACCAGAGCAGCACGAGCAGGAGCAGTCCCCGCGCCATGGACTGCGGGGACGGCGGCTGCCCCATGAACGCGATGATCCGGGTGAGCGCGAAGACGAAGACGAGGTCGAAGAAGATCTCGAAGGTGGTGGCCGGATGGTCCCGCGCAACCCGGGCCGCCGGGCCGCGCGCCGAGAACCGCACGGCACCACCACCCGTCCGTCCCGCCGACTGGATCCGATGCTAGGGCTGGTGGCGGGCCGGACGGGCGCGTCGGGAAAAACGTCCGCCTCCCAGGGCACGGGGTCCCGGGAGGCGGACGGCGGCGTCAGCTGCTGAGCCAGCGGTGGATGCAGTGCAGCAGGTCGTCGGCGTCGACCGGCTTGGTGACGTAGTCGCTGGCGCCGGAGGAGATGCTCTTCTCCCGGTCGCCGTGCATCGCCTTGGCGGTGACGGCGATGATCGGCAGTTCGGCGTAGCGGGGCATGGCCCGGATCGCCGCCGTGGCGGCGTACCCGTCCATCTCCGGCATCATGACGTCCATCAGCACCAGGTCGATGTCGTCGTGGCGCATCAGCGTCTCGATGCCCTTGCGGCCGTTCTCGGCGTAGACGACGTCGATGCCGTGCAGTTCCAGGATGTTGGTCAGCGCGAAGACGTTGCGGGCGTCGTCGTCGACGACGAGAACCTTGCGCCCGGTCAGCGCCGCGGCGAACGCGTCCCCGGCCAGCGCGGCGTCGGCGGTGGGGGGCGTGAGCGGCACGACCCGCTCGGGGCTCTCCGCCGACAGGTGCAGGGCGATGCGCTCGCGCAGGTCGTCCAGGCTGCGCAGCACCTCCAGCGGCCGGTCCTTGGCGATGGCCTGGAGCAGCGTCTCCTGGCCGGCGGTCAGCGGCTGCCCGTGGTAGGCCAGCACCGGCAGGCGGTGCAGGTCCGGGTGGTCGTCGAGCGCCTTGAGCAGGGCCGTCCCGCCCTCGACGGACATGTCCAGGTGCAGCACCAGCAGGTGATGCCGGTGCGCGGCGAGCGCCTCGATCGCCGACGTCGTGTCCACCGCCGTGGACACGTCAACCGCGTGCTCCGCCGGCCCCGCCGCGACGCCCTGGGCGAGCATGGTGAGCAGGCCGTTGTCGTGTCCCTCGAGCACCAGCAGGCGCCGCTGCTCGGTACGCCGGTAGGTGTCCGGCTCCGCCGTCCCGACCAGGTGACCGCCGACCGGGCCGGCGGCCTCGACGCCGTACGGCCCGACGACGGTGGCGGGCAGGTAGAGGGTGAAGGTGCTGCCCTGGCCCAGGACGCTCTGCGCGGTGATCCGGCCGCCCAGCAGGTGGGCGATCTCGCGGCTGATGGAGAGACCGAGGCCGGTGCCCCCGTACCGGCGGCTGGTGGTGCCGTCGGCCTGCTGGAACGCGTCGAAGATGGCGGTCAGGTGCTGCTCGGCGATGCCGATGCCGGTGTCGATCACCCGGAACGCGATGACGGGCTCCGCCGGCTCGACGCCGCCGGGCAGCTCGTCCGGCCGGGCCCGCTCGATGCGCAGCTGCACGCTGCCCTGCTCGGTGAACTTGACCGCGTTGGAGACCAGGTTGCGCAGCACCTGGCGCAGCCGCTGCTCGTCGGTGTGCAGGGTGGTGGGCACGTCCGGGCCGGTGACGATGTCCAGCTCCAGCCCACGCGGCGTGGTCAGCGGGCGGAAGGTGGCGTCGACGTAGTCGCGCAGGACGGACAGGTCGAAGGTCTCCGGGTTGATGTCCATCTTGCCGGCCTCGACCTTCGACAGGTCGAGGATGTCGTTGATCAGCTGCAACAGGTCGGTGCCGGCGGAGTGGATGACCGTCGCGTACTCGACCTGCTTGCTGGTCAGGTTGCGGTTCGGGTTCTGCGCGAGCAGCTGGGCCAGGATGAGCAGCGAGTTCAGCGGGGTACGCAGCTCGTGGCTCATGTTGGCCAGGAACTCGGACTTGTACTTCGAGGCGAGCGCGAGCTGCTGGGCGCGCGCCTCCAGCTCCTGGCGGGCCTGCTCGATCTCGGAGTTCTTCGTCTCGATGTCGTGGTTCTGCCGGGCCAGCAGCGCCGCCTTGTCCTCCAGCTCGGCGTTGGAACGCTGCAGCTCCTCGGAGCGGGCCTGCAGCTCCTCCGACCGGGTCCGCAGCTCGGCCGCGAGGCGCTGGGACTCGGTGAGCAGGATATCGGTACGGGCGTTGGCGACGATGGTGTTGACGTTCACCCCGATGGTCTCGGTGAGCTGGTCGAGGAAGTCGCGCTGGGTGTCGGTGAACCGGCTCATGCTGGCCAGCTCGATGACACCGAGCACCTGGTCCTCGAAGAGCACCGGCAGCACCACCAGGTGAAGCGGGGCGGCGGCCCCCAGGCTGGACGAGACGGTCACGTAGTCGGCCGGCACCGCGTCGACCACGATGGCCTGCTTGCTCACCGCCACCTGGCCGACGAGGGAGTCGCCGAGGACGTAGCGGCGCCGGGTGGCGTCGTGCCCGTAGCCGCCGACGACCCGCAGCGCCTTGCCCTCGGCGAGGTCGTCGACCAGCAGGAACGTGCCGAGCTGCGCGGAGACCAGCGGCGCCAGCTCGTTCATCACCAGACCGGCGACCACCTCGAGGTCGCGGTGGCCCTGCATGAGCCCGGAGATGCGGGCCAGGTTGGTCTTGAGCCAGTCCTGTTCCTGGTTGGTGCGGGTGGTCTCGCGCAGCGACTCCACCATCGAGTTGATGTTGTCCTTCAGCTCGCCGACCTCGCCCGGGGCGTCCACAGTGATGGACCGGGTCAGGTCGCCGGTGGCGACGGCGCTGGTCACCTCGGCGATCGCCCGCACCTGGCGGGTCAGGTTGCCGGCCAGCTCGTTGACGTTCTCGGTGAGCCGCTTCCAGGTGCCGGAGACGCCCTCGACCTCGGCCTGACCGCCGAGGCGGCCCTCGCTGCCCACCTCCCGGGCCACCCGGGTGACCTCGGCGGCGAAGCTGGAGAGCTGGTCGACCATCGTGTTGATGGTGGTCTTCAGTTCCAGGATCTCGCCGCGGGCGTCGACGTCGATCTTCTTGGTCAGGTCGCCCTGCGCCACCGCCGTGGTGACCTGGGCGATGTTGCGGACCTGGCCGGTGAGGTTGTTCGCCATCGAGTTGACGTTGTCGGTGAGGTCCTTCCAGGTGCCCGCGACGTTGGGCACCCGGGCCTGACCGCCGAGGCGTCCCTCGGTGCCCACCTCGCGCGCCACCCGGGTCACCTCGTCGGCGAAGGCGCTCAGCGTGCCGACCATCGTGTTGATGGTCTGGGCCAGGACCGCGACCTCACCCTTGGCCTCGACGGTGATCTGCCGGCTCAGGTCGCCCTGGGCGACGGCGGTGGCGACCAGGGCGATCGAGCGCACCTGGTTGGTCAGGTTGTTGGCCATCTCGTTGACGTTGTCGGTCAGGTCCTTCCAGGTGCCGCCCACGTTGGAGACCCGGGCCTGACCGCCCAGCCGCCCCTCGGTGCCGACCTCGCGCGCCACCCGGGTCACCTCGTCGGCGAACGCGGAGAGCTGGTCGACCATCGTGTTGATGGTCTCCTTCAGCGCCAGGATCTCCCCCCGCGCGTCGACCCGGATCTTCTGCGTCAGGTCGCCCTTGGCGACCGCGGTGGTGACCTCCGCGATGCTGCGCACCTGCGCGGTGAGGTTGTCGGCCATGACGTTGACCGACTCGGTGAGGTCCTTCCAGGTGCCGGAGACGCCCTTCACGTCGGCCTGGCCGCCGAGGCGACCCTCGGTGCCCACCTCGCGGGCGACCCGGGTGACCTCGTCGGCGAACGACGACAGCTGGTCCACCATCGTGTTGATGGTGCTCTTCAGCTCCAGGATCTCGCCGTGCGCGGTGACGGTGATCTTCTGCGACAGGTCACCCCGCGCCACCGCGGTGGCCACCTGGGCGATGCTGCGCACCTGGTCGGTGAGGTTGCCGGCCATCGAGTTGACCGAGTCGGTCAGGTCGCGCCAGGTGCCGGCGACGCCGCTGACCTGGGCCTGGCCGCCGAGCCGCCCGTCGGTGCCGACCTCCCGAGCGACCCGGGTGACCTCGTCGGCGAACGACGACAACTGGTCCACCATCGTGTTGATGGTGCTCTTGAGCTCCAGGATCTCGCCGCGGGCGTCGACGGTGATCTTCTGCGACAGGTCGCCCCGGGCCACGGCGGTGGTGACCTGGGCGATGTTGCGGACCTGGCTGGTCAGGTTGCCGGCCATGAAGTTCACCGAGTCGGTGAGGTCGCGCCAGGTGCCGGCGACGCCGGGCACCTCGGCCTGACCCCCGAGGCGGCCCTCGCTGCCCACCTCCCGGGCGACCCGGGTGACCTCGTCGGCGAACGACGACAGCTGGTCCACCATCGTGTTGATGGTGATCTTCAGTTCGAGGATCTCGCCGCGCACGTCGACCGTGATCTTCTGCGACAGGTCGCCTCGCGCCACCGCGGTGGCCACCTCGGCGATGTCGCGGACCTGGTCGGTGAGGTTGCCGGCCATCGCGTTGACCGAGTCGGTGAGGTCCTTCCAGGTGCCGGAGACGCCGGGCACCTCGGCCTGACCGCCGAGCTGGCCCTCGGTGCCGACCTCCCGGGCCACCCGGGTGACCTCGGAGGTGAACAGCGACAACTGGTCCACCATGCCGTTGAAGACGGTGGCGATCTCGCCGAGCAGCCCGTCGGCGTCCTCGGGCAGCCGGGTGCCGAAGTCGCCGTCGCGCACCGCCGTCAGGCCCGCCAGCAGCTGCCGCAGGCCCGGATCGGCCATCGGGCCGCCGGCGCTCGGAGCCGTCTCGCGTCGCCGCGGCACCGTCTGTTCGACCACCACTCGCCCCCATCGCCGAGCCGCCGGGCACGGGCGGAGCCGTGCCGGCGACACCATCAACCGCGCAAGTATGCCCATTGGGCGAGCGGCCCGCATGGGAGAGCGAACCGGGGTGAGCTGCGCCGGCGTGGCGGGGACGGCGGTGGGCGGGTGACGCTCGGGCGTACCCGGGTCAGTGCGGCGACGGGAGCCCGCACGACTGACGGACCAGCTCCACCATCTCCGCCACCGAGCCGGCCGGGTCGGTCACCGGGAACTGCACCGCGCGGACCACGGCGTCGGGGTCGACCAGCAGGGTGAGCCGCTTGAACCGGTCCACCCCGCCGGCCCGGAACGTCGGCAGCAGCAGCCCCGCCGCGAGCCGCCCGTCCTGGTCGGACAGGAGCGGGTACGGCAGCCGGGCGTACCCGGCGAAGGCCTGCAACTGGTCGGGGCGCTGGGTGCTCACGCCCCGCACCTCGGCGCCGGCGGTCCGGATGAGCTCGTGCCGGTCGGCGTACGTGCGGGCCTCCAGCGTGCACCCGACGGCGCCGGGAATGTCCCCCCAGCCCGGCGGGAGTCCCTGGTCGCCGGGGGCGAACGCCCCGGGGAAGAGGTAGAGCACCGTCCAGCGGCCCGGTACGGCCGGCGGCTCGTCGCCGCCGTCGTGCCGGGGCAGCGTGACCGCCGGCAGCCGGCGGCCGACGAACTGGCGCACCCGGCGGGCCTCGGCGGAGTCGGCGCGCGCAGTCCCGGTGAGGGCCCCGTCGCCCAGCACGTGCCGGCTGCCCCAGTCCTGAAGGGCGACCAGCACCGGCAGCAGCCCCTCCCCCTTCGGCGTGAGCAGGTAGTCGTAGCGCGGCGGATGGTGCGAGTACGCCTCCCGGCGAAGCACCCCGTGCTCGACCAGCGCGGCGAGTCGTTCGGTCAGCGCCCGGCGGCTGACCCCCAGCTCGCGCTGGAGCGCGTCGAAGCGGGTGGTGCCGCCGGCGACGTCGCGCACGATCAGGAAGGTCCACCAGTCGCCCAGCACGCCGAGGGCCTGGGCGATGCCGCAGTCGGCGTCGGCGAGGTCCGCCCGCCTCAATTACCCACCCCCTCGCTCGGTCCGCCGTCGACTATAGTCCGTTCCAGATTGGAACTCACTGGCTCGGGGACGGGGGTTGACGGTCATGACCGTCGAGCAGGGAGCCGGAGTGTTCTGGCGCTGGTGGGCCGCCGGCACGACCAGCCTGGTCGGGTCGGCGGTCGGCGGGGTGGCGCTGCCGCTGACCGCGCTGACCGTGCTGGACGCGACCGCCTTCGAGATGGGCCTGGTCGCCGCCGCCGGCTACGTGGCCTGGCTGGTGATCGGGCTGCCCGCCGGGGTCATCGTGCAGCGGTTGCCGCTGCGCGGCGCGCAGGTCGGCGCCGATCTGGCCCGCGCCCTCGCGGTGGCGTCCATCCCGCTGGCCTGGTGGTGGGGGTGGCTGACCGTCGCCCAACTGGTCGTGGTGGCGCTGGTGGTCAGCTTCGCCAATGTGCTCTTCGACGTCGCCAACTCCACCTTCCTGCCGGCCATCGTCGGCCGCGAGCAGCTGCACTCCCGCAACAGCCTGACCTCGGCCACACACGCCGCCACCCAGCTCAGCGGCCCCGCGCTGGGCGGGCTCGCGGTGCAGGCCCTCGGCGCGGTGCCGACGGTGCTGGTCGACGCGGCCAGCTACCTCGTCTCCGCGGCGCTGCTGCGCTCGCTGCCGGCCCGCCGCGCGAACGCCCCCGACCGGTGGCCCCCGATCCGCCAGATGATCGGCGAGGGCTGGCGGTACGTGACCCGCCACCCGGTCATGGGCCCGACCATGTGGACCGCCACCGCGGTGAACTTCGTCTGCGGGGCGCAGCTCGCGGTCTACCCGCTCTACCTCGTCCGCGAGCTGCACGCCCCGGCCGTGCTGGTCGGCGTGCTGCTCGCCGTGGAGGGCGTCGGGTCGCTGGTGGGCGCCGCGCTGACCCCGTGGATCACCGGTCGGTGGGGCACCGCCCGATCGGTCCTGGTCGCCTGCCTGGTCTCCGTCGCCGGCGCGTTCGTCGTCCCGCTCGGGGTCGGCTGGCCGGCGTACCTGGCGTTCGCCGTCGGCAACGTGGTCTTCGCCGGCAGCGTGGTGGTGCTCAGCGTGACCACCCGCACCTACCGGCAGACGGCCAGCCCACCCGAGCTGCTCTCCCGGGTGATGGCCACCGTCCGCTTCGTCTCCTGGGGCGCGATCCCCGTCGGCGGGCTGGTCGCCGGCGGCCTCGCCGGTGTCGTCGGCGCGCGGGGCACCCTGTTCGTCTTCGCCGCCGCCGCGGTCTGCGCGCCGCTGGCCCTGCTCCGCTCGCCCGTACGCCGGCTGCGCGACTTCGCCGACCTGCCGGTCGACCGGGCCGGGGACCGGGACGTCGTCGGCGCCCGCTGAGCGGACGCGACGCTCTCGTCGTTCGCCGGTCTGCCGGGTGCGGCCTCGGCCACCGGTGATTCGGTCCGCCCGCCGATCGTCGCCGATAGCCTGGACCGGAGTCGGTCGGCGGAAGGGGGCACGGTGGCGCAGGAGCGCGCGGTCGGGCGGCGTCGCCGGTTGCTCGTAGCCGGCATCCTCGCCGTGCTCGGCCTGGCGCTGCTCGGGCTCGGGCTGACCGTCGCCGACGGCGTCCTCGCCGGCGTCGAGGTGGTGCTGGCGATCGTGCTGCTGCTGGCCAGCTACGCCCTGCAGTATGTGGCCCGTCGCGAGACGCTCTACCGCCACGACGACGAGCGGTGAGCCACGGCGGGACGGCAAGGGCCCGGACCGGAGCCGACCGGGTCGGCGCGGCACGCCACGTCCCCACACCGTCGTAGGGCTGTGACAGGCTGTCGGGCGTGGCACAGCGACCCCCGATCCTGCTGATCGACGCGCCGAGTCTCTACTTCCGGGCCTACTTCGGCATTCCCGAGTCGGCCGCGAAGACCGAGGACGGCCAGCCGGTCAACGCCGTCCGCGGCTTCCTCGACATGCTCGCCCAACTGGTGCGCACCCGCCGCCCCGACCGGATGGTCTGCGCGCTGGACCACGACTGGCGGCCGGCCTGGCGGGTGGAGCTGCTGCCGTCGTACAAGGCGCACCGGGTGGCGCCGCAGGGCGGCGAGGTCGTGCCGGACACCCTCTCCCCGCAGGTGCCGATGATCCTGGACGTGCTGGAGACGATCGGCATCACCGCGGTCGGCGCGACCGGCTACGAGGCCGACGACGTGCTCGGCACGCTGTCGGTGACCCAGGACGCGCCGGTGGAGGTGGTCTCCGGCGACCGCGACCTGTTCCAGCTCGTCGACGACGTGCGCGGGGTGCGGCTGCTCTACATCGGGCGGGGCGTGGCCAAGCTGGAGGACTGCGACGACGCGGCGGTCCGCGCCCGCTACGGGGTGCCCGCCGACCGGTACGCCGACTTCGCCGCGCTGCGCGGCGACCCGAGCGACGGGCTGCCGGGCGTGCCCGGGGTGGGTGAGAAGACGGCCGCCCGGCTGATCGACCGGTACGGCGGCCTCGCCGGCATCCTCGCCGCGCTGGACGAGCCCGGTTCCGGCTTCGCGCCGGGGCTGCGCACCAAGCTGGACGCGGCCCGGGGCTACCTGGCGGTCGCGCCGAAGGTGGTGGAGGTGGCGCGGGACGTACCGCTGCCGGCGCTGCCCACCGCGTTGCCGACGGCGCCCGCGCAGCCGGAGCGGCTGCTGGAGCTGGCGCAGCGGTGGAACCTGGCCGGCTCCTGCCGGCGACTGGTCGACGCACTCGCCGACCGGCCCTGACCACCGGCCGGGGCGGCCGGCGGGGCGGGCCGGGACGGGCGACGGACGCCGCGGGTCTCAGGTGGAGAAGTGGTATGCCAGCACGCCGCGGTTGACGGCGGCGATCGCCTGCCGCGCGGTGGACCGCAGGTCGGCCGAGGCGCCACCGGAGTCGGCGAGCTGACCGAGCAGGTCGACGACCTGCCGGGACCAGCGCACGAAGTCGCCGGCGGGCATCTCCCCGTCGATCTCGTGCCCGCTGGCCAGCACCTTGGCCAGGGCCTCGCCCCGGGCCCAGCGGTAGATCGGCCAGGCGAAGCCGAGGTCCGGCTCGCGGGTGACGGTGAGACCTCGGCCGGCCTCGTCGGCCTCGATCTCCCCCCACAGCTTGAGCGTCTCGTCGACCGCGTCGGCGACCGGACCGCGCGGCAGCCCGGCCCGCTCGTCGACGTCGCGGCGGGCCTCGAAGACCACCACCGAGACGGCGGCGGCCAGCTCGGCCGGGGAGAGCCCGTCCCAGACGCCCCGGCGCAGGCACTCGGCGACCAGCAGGTCGGCCTCGGTCCAGATCCGGCCGAGCATCCGGCCGGCGTCGGTGACCCCGCCGTCGGCGGAGAGGTAGCCCCGGGCGGTGAGCAGCGCGACGATCCGGTCGAACGTCCGGGCCAGCGAGCCGGTCCGGCCGGCCACCCGCTGGCGCAGCTCCTCGGTGTCCTTCTCCAGCCGGCGGCTCCGCTCCGCCCAGCGGGCGTGCTCCTCCCGGTCCGGGCAGGCGTGGCAGGGGTGGTGGCGCAGCTCGGTGCGGAGCTGGCTGAGCCGGTGGTCCTCGCCGGCGGCCTGCCGGGACCGGCCGCCCCGGCGACCGCCGTGTCGGTCCAGGCCGGTGCCGCTGACCTCGGCGGCGAGGTCGCGCCGGGCCCCCGGGGAGCGGTGGTTGAAGTGCTTGGGCACCCGGATGCGGGCGAGCACCTCCGCCGGGGTGGTGAAGTCGCCGGGGCTGACCCGACCGGCCCAGCGGTCCTGGGTGAGCACCAGCGGGCGCGGCTCGCCGAAGCCGCCGGTGGCCGGGTCGAGGACGACGGCGAGCCCGGCCCGACGGCCGGACGGCACCCGGATCACGTCGCCGACCCGCAGCCGCTCCAGGGAGGCGACCGCCGCCGCCTTGCGCTGGGTCTGCCCCTGCCGGGCGATGGCCCGCTCGCGGTCGGCGATCGCCACCCGCAGCGCGAAGTACTCGTCGAAGTCGCCGTGGTGGCAGGCGGCCTCCACCCCGTACGCCTCGATGGTCTCGGTGTTGCGCTGCACCTGCCGGGCCAGGCCGACCACCGACCGGTCCGCCTGGAACTGCGCGAACGACGACTCCAGCAGCGCCCGGGCGGGCTCCGCGCCCACCGTGCCGACCAGGTTGACCGCCATGTTGTACGACGGCCGGAAGCTGGAGCGCAGCGGGTACGTCCGGGTGGAGGCGAGCCCGGCGACGTGCCGCGGGTCGGTCTCCGGGGACCACACCACCACGGCGTGCCCCTCGACGTCGATGCCGCGCCGGCCGGCCCGGCCGGTGAGCTGGGTGTACTCCCCCGGCGTCAGGTCGACGTGCGCCTCGCCGTTGAACTTGACCAGCCGTTCCAGCACCACGCAGCGGGCCGGCATGTTGATCCCCAGCGCGAGGGTCTCGGTGGCGAAGACCGCCTTGACCAGGCCGCGGACGAACAGCTCCTCGACGACCTCCTTGAACACCGGCAGCATGCCGGCGTGGTGCGCGGCCAGGCCGCGCTCCAGCCCGTCGAGCCACTCCCAGTAGCCCAGCACCGTCAGGTCCTCGCCGGGGATGGCGGTGACCCGGGACTCGACCACCCGGCGGATCTCGGCGCGCTCCTCGGGCGAGGTGAGGCGCAGCCCGGCGGCGAGGCACTGCTGCACGGCGGCGGCGCAGCCGGCGCGGCTGAAGATGAACAGGATCGCCGGCAGCAGCCCCTCGCGGTCGAGCCGGTCGACGATGTCCGGACGCATCGGGCCGCGCCAGCGGGGACCGCGCCGCCCGGCGCCGGGACCGGCGCTGCGCCCCTCGCCCAGCTCCAGGCGGCGCACCGTGTCGCGGGTGTAGCGCAGCAGCTCCGGGTGCACGTCGTGCTTGCGGGCCGCGTCCGCGTCGTGGAACAGGTCGAACATTCGCTTGCCGACCAGCATGTGCTGCCACAACGGCACCGGCCGGTGCTCGCTGACCACCACGGCGGTCTCGCCGCGCACCGTGACCAGCCAGTCGGCGAACTCCTCGGCGTTGGAGACGGTGGCCGACAGCGAGACCAGGGTGACCGAGGCGGGCAGGTGGATGATCACCTCTTCCCAGACCCCGCCGCGGAACCGGTCGGCGAGGTAGTGCACCTCGTCCATCACCACGTAGGCCAGGCCCTCCAGGGTGGCCGAGCCGGCGTAGAGCATGTTGCGCAGCACCTCGGTGGTCATCACCACCACGGGGGCGTCGCCGTTGATCGCGTTGTCGCCGGTGAGCAGGCCGACCTGCTCGGCGCCGTACCGGTCGACGAGGTCGTGGTACTTCTGATTGGACAGCGCCTTGATCGGCGTGGTATAGAAGCACTTGCGCCGGGCGGGAGGCTGCTCGCCGCCGCCGGCCGCCGCCGGCCGCGCGGGCGTCCCCCGCAGGGCCAGGTGTACGGCGAACTCGCCGACGACCGTCTTGCCGGCGCCGGTGGGAGCGCAGACCAGCACGCCGCTGCCCCGCTCCAGGGCCTGGCACGCCTCGCGCTGGAAGTCGTCGAGGTCGAACCCCAGATCGAGGGCGAACTCGTCCAGCGCCGGGAACTGGGAGGCCTGCGCGGCCCGGCGGCGCGCCGCGGCGTACCGCTCGGCGGGGCTCGACATGTCCTCAAGATTAGTGCGTACTCCGCACGGCTACCCGCCAAGGCCGTCCGGTGGGGTGGTCGGTGGGGGTCGGTAGGGTGCACGACGTGCCGGATCATGCCCAACCGCCCCTTGTCCCGAGCGGCGCCGACGACGCCGTCCGCCCGGGTCCGCCCCGCCGCGCCGTGGAGGCGGTCCTGTTCGACTTCCACGGCACCCTGGCCCAGGTGGAGGAGCCCCACGAGTGGGTACTCCAGGCGGCTGCCGCGTGCGGGGTGACCTTGGAGCGGATGCGGGCCACCGCGCTGGCCGACCGGCTGCTCACCGCGGGTCGGGCGGGCGGGCCGCTGCCGGCGCGGGTGCCGCCGCGGCTGGCCGAGCTCTGGGCCGACCGGGATCTGTACCCGTACGCGCACCGGGGGGCCTACACCGGGCTGGCCGAGACGGTGGACGCCGGCATCGAGGGCTTCGCCGAGGCGCTCTACGAGCGGCTGCTGGTCCCGGAGGGCTGGGTGCCCTACCCGGGCGTCGAGGCCACCCTGGGCGCTCTGCACAAGGCGGGGGTGAAGGTGGCGGTGGTGAGCAACATCGGCTTCGACATCCGGCCGCTCTTCGCCGCCTGGGGTCTCGACGGGCTGGTCGACGCGTACGCCCTGTCGTACGAGGTGGGGCGCTGCAAGCCGGACCCGGGGATCTTCCTGCGCGCCTGCGGAATGCTCGGCGTGGACCCGGAGCGGACGCTGATGGTGGGCGACACCCCGGCCGACGCCGGCGCGGTCAACGCCGGCTGCGCGGTGCTGGTGCTGCCCTGCGCCGACCCGGGCCGGGACAACGGCCTCGGCGCGGTGCTCGACCTGACGCTGCGCGACTGACCTGCGGCAATACATCAGCGCTAACAGGATCTTGATAATCGCGTTAGGACCGGCCGCTAACACCGAGGGGTTACCGTCGCTATCGTGACCGAGACGTCGGCCCGGGACCGGATCGTGCGGGCCGCCGCCGCGCTGCTCGCCGAGGGCGGCCGGGCGGCGGTCTCCACCCGCGCGGTGAGCCGCGCCGCCGGGGTGCAGGCCCCCACCATCTACCGCCAGTTCGGCGACCTGCGCGGCCTGCTCGACGCCGCCGCCAGCTACGGCTTCGCCGCGCACCTGCACGCGCAGGCCACCCGCGAGCCCGCCGACGACCCGGTGGACGACCTGCGCCGGGGCTGGGACATGCACGTCGGATTCGGCGTGGCCAACCCGGCCTTCCACACCCTGATGTACGGCGACCCGCGCCCCGGCGCGCGCCCCACCGCCGCCCGGGTGGCCGCCGACATCTTCCGCCAGCTCGTCGTGCGGGTGGCCGAGGCGGGGCGGCTGCGCGTCGACGTGGACCGGGCGGCCGAGATGGTCCACGCGGCCAGCTGTGGCGTCACCCTCACCCTGATCGAGGGCGGCGACCCGGGCCTGTCGGTCGCGACCCGGGAGGCGGTCGTCACGGCGATCTGCGCCGACAGCCCCGCCGCCCGCGCCATCCGCCCACCCGACCGGCCGGTCCGCCACGCCGTCGCGCTGCGGGCGGCGCTGCCGCAGCTGGCCGGCGACCTCACCCCGGCCGAGCGGGCGCTGCTCGCCGAGTGGCTGGACCGGCTGGCCGGCGCCGACCGGCAAGCGTGACCCACTCCGTCCCGTCGGCGTGGCGGGATCCAGGCGCACGGGCAACCGCCGGGTCAGCGAAACGGCCGGCGCGTCGACCGGCACGCGCGACCTACTCCGCTACGGCGGCATGGCGGGATCCAGGCGCGCGGGCAACCGCCTAGTCAGCGACACGGCCGGCGCGCCGACCGGCAGGCGTGACCCACTCCGCTACGGCGGCATGGCGGTGGCCGAGGGGGCGGGAGACCGCCAGGTCGGCGACATGGTGAGCCGGCCGGGCGGCGGCGAGCGCCGTGGCTGGTGTGTGGGCCTGCACGTGTCGGGCCACCGGCTGCGGGCCGGCCCGGTGGGCGCACTAGCGTCGCGGGAATGGACTCCCACGCCCGCCCGTCGACGCCCGCCCGCATCCTGCGACGCTGGGGCACCGGCCAGGTGGGGGCGGTCGGGCTGGTGCTCGGCGGCGCGCTGTCGGTGCACTTCGGCTCGGCGGTCGCCGCGCTGCTCTTCCCCCGGGCCGGGGTGGCCGGCACGGTCACGCTGCGGCTGACCATCGGCGCGCTGCTCATGCTGCTGGTGTGCCGGCCCCGCCTGCGGGGCTACGGCCGGGGCGACTGGGCGTCGGTGGTCCTGTTCGGGCTCGCCCTGGCCGGCATGAACTCGGTGTTCTACCAGGCCATCGAGCGGATCCCGCTGGGGCCGGCGGTGACCCTGGAGGTGCTCGGGCCGCTCACGCTCTCGGTGCTGACCGCCCACCGGTGGACCGCCTGGTGCTGGGCCGGTCTGGCACTGGCCGGGGTGGCGCTGCTCGGCCAGGGCGGGTTCGACCGGCTGAACCCGGTCGGCGCCGACCTGGCACTGGGCGCGGGGGCGCTCTGGGCGGCGTACATCGTCTGCTCGGCCCGGGTCGGCGGCCGGTTCCCCCGGGCCGACGGGCTGGCCCTGGCCATGACGGTCGCGGCCCTGCTCACCCTGCCGTTCGGGCTGGCCGACGCCGGGACGCGGCTGTGGCACCCGGCCGTGCTGGCGCTCGGCGCCGGGCTGGCGCTGCTCGCCTCGGTGCTGCCCTACACCCTCGAACTGCTGGCGCTGCGCCGGCTGGCCACCTCGACCTTCGCGGTGCTGATGAGCCTCGGCCCGGCGCTCGCCGCGCTCGCCGGCTGGCTGGTCCTCGGGCAGGACCTGCACGTGACGGAGGTGCTCGCCATCGCCCTGGTGGTCGCCGCCAGCATCGGAGCCGTACGGGCCGGCACGCCGCGCACCGCCGACCGACCGGAGCACCCCGACGCCGCACCGGCCGGCCCGGTGGCCACCGGCACCGAGGAACAGCTCAGCGCAGCAGCCGCACCGCCCCCGGCACGGCGGTGATCCGCACCGGCAGGTCGAGGGAGCGTTCCCCGTCGGCGTACGTGGTGATGCCCTCGGCGGCCAGCTCCACGGTGCGGGCCCGGTAGCTGCGCACCAGCGGGTGCGTCACGTGGGTGCCCTGGTAGATGCGCGGCTTGACCCGCATCAGGGTGCGCCGGTCGAACCGCCCGCCGACCACCACGTCCAGCAGCCCGTCGGTGGGGTCGGCGTCCGGGCAGATCCGCATCCCGCCGCCGTAGCTGGCGCCGTTGCCGACCGCCACCAGCACCGCGTCCAGCTCGTGCACCTCGCCGTCCAGGCGCAGCGTGTAGCGGCGCGGGCGCAGCCGGGCCAGCTCGATCAGGATCGCCAGGTCGTAGCGGCGGGGACCGCGCGGCCAGCGCATCCGGTTGGCCCGCTCGTTGACGATCGCGTCGAAGCCCGCCGCGAGCACCGCCCCGTACCAGCGGTCGCCGCCGTCCGCCCCGGTCATCCGGGCCAGGTCGACCGGCCGGGTGCGCCCCTCGCGCAACGCGGCGGCGATCACCTCGACGGCGTCCAACGGGTCGGCCGGGAAGCCGTTGTCGGCCGCGAAGTCGTTGCCGGTGCCGGCCGGGACCGGGCCGAACGGCACCGCCGTACCGGCGACCGCCTGCAACGCCCGGTGCACCGTGCCGTCGCCACCGACCGCGATCAGTGCGCCCGCGCCGTCGGCGACCGCGGCGTGGCAGGCCGCCTCCGCCTCGGCCGGGGTAGCCGCCTTCAGCAGCTCGACCGGGCGGCCGGCGGTGGCCAGCCGCTCCAGCAGTGCGGGCAGCAGGCCACGGTGCCGACCCCGGCCCGCGGTGGGGTTGGCGAGCACGGCCACGGGGCCGGTCGAGGAGTGATCGTCTGCGGTCACGGCGAGCACCGTACGGTACGGCGGACGCCGCCCACCAGAGGCGGCGTCGTCACCGGCGGTAGTGGCGGTCAGAAGGTGATGCGGACCTTCAGCGCGGTGCGCTCGTCCATCGCCCGGTAGCCGTCGGGCACCCCGTCGAGGGTGACGGTCCGGTCGAAGACCGGCGACGGGTCGATGGTGCCGTCGAGCACGTCGGCGAGCAGCTCCGGGATGTAGGTGCGGGCCGGAGCGACCCCGCCGCCGAGGGCGACGTTGCGGCCGAACATCTGGCGGATGTCCACGCCGGCGCTGCCCCCGTGCGGCACCCCGACGTAGCCGACCGCGCCACCGTCGCGGGCGATCGAGATCGCCGTACGCATGGACTCCTCGGTGCCGACGGCCTCCAGCACGGCGTGCGCGCCCTGCCCCTTGGTCAGCTCCCGAACAGCGGCGACCGCCGCGTCGCCGCGCTCGGCGACCACGTCGGTGGCGCCGAACGCCCGGGCGATGTCGGTGCGGGCGGTGTGCCGGCCCAGCGCGATGATCTGCTCGGCACCGAGCCGCCGGGCGGCCAGCACCCCGCAGAGCCCCACCGCGCCGTCGCCGACGACCGCGACGGTGACGCCGGGGCGGACCCGGGCGGCGAGCGCCGCGTGGTGGCCGGTGGACATCACGTCCGACAGCGCCAGCAGCGCGGTGAGCAGGCGCTCGTCGCCGGCGGCCTCGGCGGGGAGCCGCACCAGCGTGCCGTCGGCGTACGGGACGCGGACGGCCTCGCCCTGCCCGCCGTCGGAGCCGGGCTCGCCCCAGAACCCGCCGTGCGGGCAGGAGGTGGGCAGGCCCTCGCGGCAGAAGTCGCAGACCCCGTCGGACCAGACGAACGGCGCCACCACCAGGTCACCCACGCGTACCGAGGTCACCTCGGTGCCGGTGGCCTCCACCACGCCCAGGAACTCGTGGCCGATGCGCTGCCCCGGCTGGCGGGCGGCCACCCCCCGGTACGCCCACAGGTCGCTGCCGCAGATGCAGGCGGTTACCACCCGGACGACCGCGTCGGTCCGGTGCCGCACGGCGGCGTCGGGGACCTCCTCGACGCGGATGTCGTTCGGGCCGTGGATCACGGTGGCGCGCATGTGACCGTCCTTCGGGGGATCGACAGTGATCGGCGGCACGCCGCCGCCGGGCGGGCGGGCAACGGGCCCGGACGACCGTACCGGCACCGGGGACGCGCCCCACGCGGCGCGGAGCCGGGGTGGCGGGCCTCACCCCGCACCCACCCCGGCGCCGGCCCGGTCGGGAGCCGCCCGCCTCGGTGATCAAGAAGTTTGCGTCAGGTCCGGGGCTGATTCCGACGCAAACTTCTTGATCACGCAGAGCCGAAGGGTGCGCCGAGGGTGGGAGGTGACGGATGGTGTGATGGCGGACTCCGAGGGCTCGTACCGCTGCGCCGGCGACCGGCTGGTGATCCGGCTGGCGGCCGACGACGGGTCGTGGGGCGAGGAGACCTTCGTCCGTAGCCGCGCCTGACGGACCGAGACATCGCGACATTCACATTTAACAAAGTTAACTGATAGCCTCCCGCGCATCGACGAGGAGGTATGTCATGCGACTCCGACCCGCACTCACCGCCCTGGCCGCCGGCCTGGCGCTGGCCACGGCCGCCGCCGCCCTGCCGACGACGCAGGGGCTCGCCGCGGCCACCACCGACGTCGCGGCCGTCGCCTGCACCGCGCCCGCCTGGGCCGAGGGCACCACCTACCCGGCGGGCAGCCAGGTCAGCTACGCGGGCCGGCGCTACGAGGCCCTGGTGACCCACACGCCACCGCCGGGCGCCGGCTGGAACCCGGCAGCCACGCCGGCGCTCTGGCGGGACCTCGGCGCCTGTGACGGCGGCGGCACGCCCACACCGACGCCGTCGCCCACCCGCACCTCGTCGCCCACACCGACGCCGACCGCGACGCCGACCGCCACCCCGCCGCCCGGCACGCCGACCTGCGCGGTCAAATCCCGGCCGGCGGGCAAGGTGCTGCAGGGCTACTGGGAGAACTGGGACGGCGCCGCCAACGGCGTCCACCCGCCGCTGGGCTGGATCCCGATCACCGACCCGCGGATCATCGGACACGGCTACAACGTGGTCAACGCCGCCTTCCCGGTGATCCGCGCCGACGGCACGGCGCTCTGGGAGGACGGCATGGACGCCACCGTCAAGGTGCCCACCCCCGCCGAGATGTGCCAGGCGAAGGCGGCCGGCCTGACCATCCTGCTGTCGATCGGCGGCGCCACCGCCGGCATCGACCTCAGCTCGACGGCGGTCGCCGACCGGTTCGTCGCCACGGTGGTGCCGATCCTGAAGAAGTACAACTTCGACGGCATCGACATCGACATCGAGACCGGCCTGATCGGCAGCGGCGACATCAACCGGCTCTCCCCCTCCCAGGCGAACCTGATCCGGATCATCGACGGGGTGCTGGCCCAGATGCCGGCCGGCTTCGGCCTCACCATGGCCCCGGAGACCGCGTACGTCACCGGCGGCAGCGTCACCTACGGCTCCATCTGGGGCGCGTACCTGCCGATCGTGAAGCGGTACGCCGACAACGGCCGGCTCTGGTGGCTGAACATGCAGTACTACAACGGCAGCATGTACGGCTGCTCCGGCGACTCCTACCCGGCGGGCACCGTGCAGGGCTTCACCGCGCAGACCGACTGCCTCCACACCGGACTGGTCGTCCAGGGCACCACGATCCGCGTCCCGTACGACAAGCAGGTCCCCGGCCTGCCGGCGCAGCCCGGTGCCGGCGGCGGACACCTGCCGCCGTCGTCGGTGGCGCAGGCGTGGAACACCTACCGCGGCGGGCTGAAGGGGCTGATGACCTGGTCGCTGAACTGGGACGGTGCTAAGGGCTGGACCTTCGGCGACAACGTCCGGTCCCTGCAGGGCCGCTGAGATCGACTCCCCCGGCCCCGCCCCCGCTCACCGGGGCGCGGGGCCGGCCTGCGCCCGCGCCCTGCGGTCGGGCGGCCGGACCCGCGCCGGACACTTCGACGCATCGACATGTTGCGAGGATGTTGCGGACGGCTCTAGGCTGCTATGGGAGCGCTCCCGAGCCTCGTCCGGGCATCGAGGCGACACCTGGCACCGCCTGCGACCGGTGGGTGATGTGTGGGCACCACATCCATCCGGTCCACGGCCGGCCCGGGCACCACCACCTCGCACCCGACCCCCGCACAGATTGAGACGGTCCCATGCAGAAGATCCCCCGCCCGGCGCGGCGGCACCTGCTCGCCGCCGGTGCCGCGGCCGCACTGACCATCGGCGCGTCGGCGTTCCTGCCGGTCGCCAACGCGATGGCGGCACCCGGCTGCGCCGTCACCTACACGACCAGTTCCTGGACCGGCGGGTTCACCGCCAACATCACGATCAAGAACCTCGGGGACGCGGTCAACGGCTGGACCCTCGGCTTCAGCTTCCCGGACGCCGGGCAGCGGGTGGGGCAGGGCTGGTCGGCGACGTACCAGCAGAGCGGCCAGTCCGTCACCGCGCAGAGCCTGAGCTGGAACGGCTCCCTGGCCGGCGGGGCGTCCACCACCATCGGCTTCAACGGCACCTGGACCGGCAGCAACCCGGCGCCCACGTCGTTCACCCTCAACGGCACGGTCTGCACCGGCGCGACGACCCCCACCACCCCGCCACCGACCACCACGCCGCCCCCGACCACGCCCCCGCCGACTACGCCCCCGCCCACCGGCCAGACGCCGGCGGCGGTCAACGGTCAGCTCCGGGTCTGCGGGGTGAACCTGTGCAACCAGTACGGCCGGCCGATCCAGCTACGCGGCATGAGCACCCACGGCCTGCAGTGGTTCGCCCAGTGCTACAACGACGCGTCCCTCGACGCGCTCGCCACCGACTGGCGCGCCGACCTGCTGCGGATCTCGATGTACGTGCAGGAGGGCGGCTACGAGACCAACCCGAGCGGCTTCACCGACCGGGTCAACACGCTGGTCGACGAGGCCGGTGAGCGGGGCCTGTACGCGCTGATCGACTTCCACACGCTGACCCCCGGCGACCCGATGTACAACCTGGAGCGGGCCAAGACCTTCTTCGCCGCCGTCTCGGCCCGCAACGCCAACCGCAACAACGTCATCTACGAGATCGCCAACGAGCCCAACGGGGTCAGCTGGCAGACCATCAAGAACTACGCCGAACAGGTCATCCCGGTGATCCGGGCCAACGACCCGGACGCGATCGTCGTCGTCGGCACCCGGGGCTGGTCCTCGCTGGGCGTGTCGGAGGGCGGCAACTCCACCGAGGTGATCAACAACCCGGTGAACGCCAGCAACGTCATGTACGCGTTCCACTTCTACGCCGCGTCGCACAAGGACAACTACCGGGCCGAGGTCGAGCGGGCCGCCGCCCGGCTGCCGCTGTTCGTCACCGAGTTCGGCACGGTCACCTACACCGGCGGCGGGGCCGTCGACGCGGGCAGCAGCACCGCCTGGCTGGACCTGCTGGACCGGCTGAAGATCAGCTACGCCAACTGGACCTACTCCGACGCCGACGAGGGCAGCGCCGCCTTCAAGCCGGGCACCTGCTACGGCGGCACGTACGCCGGCACCGGCGTGCTCACCGAGTCCGGCGTCTTCATGCGCAACCGGATCCGTACCCCGGACAACTTCCCCACCAGCTGACCGGAGCGACACCGCACGGCGCCCGTCCCGGTCGGGGCGGGCGCCGTCCGTTCCGGCGGCGACGCGCCGGCCGGTCGCGGGGCGGGGCCGCCCCGCGACCGGCGGGACCCGTCAGGCGACGGCCGCCGCGGCGGCCCGCCCGGCCGTCCGCCCGGAGAAGAGGCAGCCACCGAGGAAGGTGCCCTCCAGGGCGTTGTAGCCGTGCATGCCGCCGCCGCCGAACCCGGCGACCTCGCCGGCGGCGTACACCCCGCCGAGCGGCTCGCCGTCGGCACGCAGCACCCGGCCGGAGAGGTCGGTGTGCAGCCCGCCGAGGGTCTTGCGGGTCAGCACGTGCAGCTGGACGGCGATCAGCGGGCCCGCCGCCGGGTCGAGCAGGCGGTGCGGGGTGGCGACCCGGACCAGCCGGTCGCCCCGGTACCGGCGGGCGCCCCGGACGGCGTGCAGCTGGGCGTCCTTGCCGAACGGGTGGGCGATGTCGCGGTCGCGCGCCTCGACCAGCCGGCGCAGCGGCGTGACGTCCAGCTGCGGGCCGCCCGTCTCGGCCGCCAACGCGTTCATCCCGTCGACCAGCTCCTCCAGGGTGTCGGCGACCACGAAGTCGGCGCCGTGGCGCTTGAACGCCTCAACCGGGCCGGGCGCGCCGGGACGGACCCGTTGCAGGACCTGCCGGACGCTGCGGTTGGTCAGGTCCGGGTTCTGCTCGGAGCCCGACAGCGCGAACTCCTTCTCGATGATCTTCTGGGTGAGCAGGAACCAGCTGTAGTCGTGGCCCGTGCTCCGCAGGTGCCGCAGGGTGGCGAGGGTGTCGAAGCCGGGGAACAGCGGCGCGGGCAGGCGCCGGCCGGTCGCGTCGAGCCACAGCGACGACGGGCCGGGCAGGATCCGGATGCCGTGGTCCGGCCAGACCGGGTCCCAGTTGCGCAGGCCCTCGGTGTAGTGCCACATCCGGTCCGGGTTGATCACCTGCCCGCCGGCGGCCTCGGTGATGCCCAGCATCCGGCCGTCGACGTGGGCGGGCACCCCGGCGACCATTCGGGTCGGCGGCGTGCCGAGCCGCGCCGGCCAGGCCCGCCGGACGAGGTCGTGGTTGCCGCCGATGCCGCCCGAGGTGATGATCACGGCCTGCGCGCCGTACGCGAAGTCGCCGACGGCCACCCGGGAGGTGCTGCGGCCGCGCGGGGCGTCGTCGGGTTCGAGGACCGTCCCGCGTACCCCGGTGACCACGCCGCCGGCGGTGACGAGTTCGTCGACCCGGTGCCGGAACAGCAGCCGCACCCGGCCGCGCGCGACGGCGTCCTGGACCCGCCGGGCGAACGGCTCGACCAGCCCCGGGCCGGTGCCCCAGGTGACGTGGAACCGGGGTACGGAGTTGCCGTGGCCGTCGGCCGCTCCCCCGCCCCGCTCGGCCCAGCTGACCACCGGGAAGACCCGGTGCCCCATCCCCCGCAGCCAGGCCCGCTTCTCCCCGGCCGCGAAGTGCACGTACGCCTCAGCCCACCGGCGCGGCCAGTGGTCCTCGGGCCGGTCGAAGGCCGCACTGCCCGTCCAGTCCTGCCAGGCCAGCTCGACCGAGTCGCGGATGCCCATCCGCCGCTGCTCGGGCGAGTCCACCAGGAAGAGGCCGCCGAACGACCAGAACGCCTGCCCGCCGAGGTTCTGCGCGGGCTCCTGGTCGAGCAGCAGCACCCGCCGACCCGCGTCGGCGGCCTCGGCGGCGGCGACCAGGCCGGCCAGCCCGGCGCCGATCACGATGACATCCGTATCCATGCCACCGACGCTATGTACGAGGTTGCCAAGATGGTGGCGGTCCACGCGCAAGATCCAGGGTAGGTTTTGTAACCCGGATGACAAAAGTGAGGGGCGGAAGCGTGTCCGACGCGCTCATCGACATCGAGCCGGGGCTCGCCGCCCTCCCGCCGACGGTCGGCGCGCACCTCCGCGGGCTGCGGTCACCCCTGCACGGGCGGATCCTCGCGACCGTCCGCGCGGCCATGCGGGCGCAGGGCCGGTCGCTGACCGGCGGGCAGGGGCAGGGCCTCACCCTCGGCGTCGAGACCGCCGTCGACGCGTTCGTCGAGGCGGTCGCCGATCCGGGCCGCGACCTCGCCGCCACCCGGGCGGTGTTCCACGCCCTCGGCCGCACCGAGTACCGGGAGGGCCACCGGGTGGACGCGCTGCGCACCGTCCTCACCCTCGGCGCCCGGGACATCTGGGCCTTCCTGGTGGAGAACGCCGGCCCGGCCGGCCCGGCACCGGGCGACCTGTACGTCATCGCCGGTGCGCTCTTCGGCTTCGCCGACGCCCTCGCCGGCGCGGCGGCGGAGGGGTTCCTCGACGAGCAGCGCGACGCCGCGCAGGACTGGGCGACCACCCGGCGCCGGCTGATCACCCTGCTGGTGCAGCCCGAGGCGCCGGCCGAGAGCGCGCTGCACGCGGCGGCCGACGCGGCCCGCTGGTCGCTGCCCCGCAGCGTCGCCGTGGTCAGCGTCGACGGCACCGACGCCGAGCACCTGGCGCGGTCCACCGGCGGGGGCGCGATCGCCACCGTCATCGACGACGCCGTACGGCTCGTCCTGCCCGACCCGGGCACGCCCGGACGGCTGGCCCGCGCCCGGCAGGCGCTGTCCGGTCGGCGGGCGGCGCTCGGGCCGACCGTCGAGCTGGGCCGGGCCCGGCTGTCGTACCGGCTCTCCCGCCGCGCGCTGGCCCTGCAACACGACGGCGTGCTCCCGGCGGGGCCGCTCGGTTGCGACGAGCACCTGCTGACCCTGCTGATGGCGTGGGAGCCGGGCCTCGCCGACCGGCTGACCGCCGTCGGGCTGGCCGCGTTGGACGGCGTCCGGCCCGCCGGCCGGCAGGCACTGGCCGAAACACTGCACAGCTGGCTGCGCCGGCAAGGGCAGGTGGTCGCCGTCGCCGAAGAGCTGCACACCCACCCGCAGACCGTGCGGTACCGGATGCGCCGGCTGCGTGAGCTGTTCGGCCCGGCGCTGGACGATCCCGACGCCCGGCTCACCCTGCAACTCGCCCTCCGGCACCGGTTGAGCCGGCCCGCCGGGGCCGACGGCCGCTGATCCGGCCCCGGTGCGCGCCCGCGTTGAACCGTACGGCCGTCCGATCCGAACCACTGGTCGTGCGTAACCGAACCGCCGCGCTGCTGGGGCTGCTGCTCGCCCTGCTGTCCGTCCCGCTGACGCCGCCCGTCCCCGCCGCCGCCCACGCCGCGCTGGTCGCCACCAGCCCGGTACGCGACGCGGTGATCGGTTCCCCGCCCCGGGAGGTGGTGGTGACCTTCAGCGAGCCGGTGTCCCCCGTCGCCGGGCGGGTGCAGGTCCTCGGCCCGGACGGGCGGAAGGTCCACACGGGTGAGCCGGTGGTGCGCGGCGGCACCCTGCGCATCCCGGTCCGGGTGCCCGACCGGCCGCTCGGCACCTACCTGGTCAGCTACCGGGTGATCTCGGCCGACAGCCATCCGGTGGCCGGCAGCTTCACCTACTCCGCCGGCGCCCCGTCGGCGACTCCCCCGCCGCCCGACGGGCGGACCCGGACGAGCGGTGCGCTGGCGCCGGCCGCCCGGTACGTCGGCTACCTGGGGCTGGTGCTGGCCGTCGGTCCGGTGCTGCTGGCCGTCGGGATGTGGCCGCGCCGGCGCTCCCGCCGCCCGGCCGTGGTGGCCGCCTGGGCGGGGCTCGGCCTGGTCGTGGTGGCCACCGTCGGGCAGTGGGTGGCGCAGGCCGCGGACATGGTGGGAGCGCCGGTCGGTGAGCTGTCCCTGGCCGACCTGGGGGCGGTGGGCGCCAGCGACGTCGGCCCGGTGCTGGGCGCCCGGCTGGCCCTGGTCGCCGTGGCCGCGGCGCTGCTGCCCGCCGTCGTGGCCGGCCGGTCGGGTGGGGGGCGGCGGGCCGCACTGGCGGTGGTCGGCGGCGCCGCGCTGACCACCTGGCCGTTGGCCGGGCACCCGGTGGCCGCGCCGCTGCCCCCGGTCAGTGTCGCCGTCGGCGTGGTGCACCTGGCCGCGATGGCGGTCTGGGCGGGCGGGCTGCTCACCCTGGTGGCGTTCCTGCTGCCCGGCCTGCACGAGCGGGTGCGCGCCCGGGTCCTGCCCGCCTGGTCCCGGCTGGCCACCCTCGCGGTGTGCTGGCTGGTCGCCAGCGGCGTCGCCCAGGCCGCGGTCGAGCTCGGCCGGCCCGCCGCGCTGCTCGACACGACGTACGGGCGGCTGCTGTGCGGCAAGGCCGCCCTGCTCGCCGTGGTGTTGGCGGTCGCCGCCGGGCAGCGACGGCTGGTGCGCCGGGGGCTGGCGGCGGGCCGGCCGCGCCGGGTCAGCCGGGCGGCGGGAGTCGAACTGGCCGCCACCGCGCTGGTGCTGGCCCTCAGCGCCGTGCTGGTGCAGGCGCCGCCGGGCCGCACGGCCGGCACCGAGGCCGCCCGGGCCAGCCGGGAGGGGGTCGCCCAGACGCTGACCAGCGGCCTGTACACCTTGCAGTTCGACGTCTACCCGGTCCGGGTCGGGACGCCGAACTCGCTGCACGCCTACGTCTACACCCCGCAGGGCCAGGCGCTGCCGGTCGTGGAGTGGACGGTCAGTCTGGCTCTGCCGGCGGCCGGCGTGGAAGCGGTCCGGGTGCCGGTCGACACGCCGGAACCGCACCATGCCAGCGCGGAGATCACCTTCCCGGTCCGGGGCGAGTGGACGCTGCGGTTCACCGCCCGGACCAGCGACGTCGACCAGGCCACCGTCACCGCCACCGTGCCGGTCGGCTGAGGCACCCCCGGGACACGGGCGAGCCCGCCGCCGGCCAGGCCGGCAGAGCCGCCGGGCACGCTGGCTGAGCCGCCGGGCACACCGGCTGAGCCCCCGGGGCACGCCGGCTGACCCCCGCGGCACGCCGGCTGAGCCGCCGGAACCGCCGGCTGAGCGGCCGGGTACGCCGGCGCGGGTGCCCGCCGTCGCCGAACAGCGCCCCGCCCCGGTCGGCGCTCCGGCCCGCACCCGGCGCGCCGACCGGGTGTCCCGGTGGCGGGCGTTCCTCGGTCAGTCGACGGCCACGCCGGTGTGCCAGGTCGCCGAGTCGAAGTCGGCGTACCCGCCGTCGGCGCCGATGTCCTGCACCCAGAGGCCGGCGAACGCCCCGGTGAAGCCCCAGCCCGTCGGCTCACCGTCCACCGCACGGGCGGCGTGCTCGTCGGAGAGGATGGTGGCGTCGAGCACGGGCGACAGGGGCCGCCACCCGTCGCCGAGGTCGTACCAGAACCGCAGGGTCGGCCCGTCGAAGACCACCCGCAGCCCGATCCGCGCGCGCCGCCCCAGCCGCACGGTCGCCTCCGGGTACGCCGTGCGCCGGCCGGAGTCGCAGCTGAGCACCTCCAGCACCGGCTCCCCCGCGTCGTCGAGGCTGACGTAGGCGTAGTGCCAGTTGCGGCTGTTGTAGTAGCCGGTGATCCCGGCCAGCTGGCGGAAGGTCTCCGGCCGGAACTCCAGCACGGTGGACAGGGCGCAGCGCGGGTCGGTGACCCGGCGGGCGACCACGCTGGGCCGGTGCCGCCCGACCGGTGACTGGCCGCCGACGATCCGCAGGTGGGAGGGGCGGGCGGCGAGGTCGACCCAGTCCGGGGTGGCCGGGCGGCGCAGGGTGGACCAGGCCGGCCCGAGGGTGGGGGCGTCGAAGTGGTCGGTCGCCGGCTCCGCCGGCCACGGCGCCGGCGGCAGGTCGGGGGCGGCCACCACGTCGGCCGGTACGCCCCCGCTCACCCGGGGCCACCCGTCGGCGCTCCACTCGACCGGTTGCAGGGCGGTCTCCCGGCCCAGCACGCAGTTGCCCAGCGGGGTGTAGGGGCGGCCGGTGAGGTGGGCCAGGTACCACCGGCCGTCGCCGGTCTCGACCAGGCTGCCGTGGCCGGCCTTCTGCAACCGCAGCTCCGGCCGGCCGTGCGAGCTGATCAGCGGGCCCGCCGGGTCCGGCCGGTACGGGCCGAACAGCGACCGGGAGCGGGCCACCGTCGCCTGGTGCTCCCAGCTGGTGCCGCCCTCGGCGGTGAGCAGGTAGTACCAGCCGTCGCGGCGGTAGAGGTGCGGCCCCTCGGTGACCCCGGCGGTGGTGCCCTCGAAGATCAGCCGGGGCGGGCCGACAAGCCGCCCGGCCACCGGGTCGTACCGCTGGATCTCGATGCCGCCGAACGAGTCGCGCCCGGGGCGCCAGTCCGCGCGCATGGCCAGCAGCCAGGTGCCGCCGTCCTCGTCGTGGAAGAGCGACGGGTCGAAGCCGTGCGCGTGCACGGGCACCGGGTCCGACCAGGGGCCGGTGACGTCGGGCGCGGTGACCATGTAGTTCTGCGGATCCCAGTAGCCGCCGGCGAAGCTGGCCACGTCGGTGTAGACGAGGTGGAACCGCCCGTGCGCGTACGACAGGCAGGGCGCCCAGACGCCGCACGAGTCGCCGACGCCGGTGAGGTCGAGCAGGCGGCGCTCGGTGAGGATGCCGCCGAGCGGTCGCCAGTGGACCAGGTCCCGGGAGTGGTGCAGCCGCACCCCCGGGTACCACTCGAACGTCGAGGTGGCCAGGTAGTAGTCGTCCCCCACCCGCAGGATCGACGGGTCGGGGTGGAAGCCCGGCAGCACCGGGTTGTGGATCAGACGGGTGGTGGTGGGCGTGGTTACCCCGCTGGTCATGGGGAGGTCTCCTCGTGGGGGGCGGGTCACTTGCCGAAGCCGGCGGTGAGGCCGCCGAGCAGGTGACGCCGGCCGAACAGGTAGAGGGTGAGCACCGGCAGGGCGGAGAACACCACCAGCGCCATCAGGCCGGGAACGTCGGTGCCGAACTGGTTCTGGAAGTTCCACAGCCCGAGCGGCAGCACCCGCTGCTCGGGGCTCTGGGTGAGCACGAGGGGGAAGAGGAAGCCGTTCCAGGCGCCCAGCCCGCTGAAGATGCCGATGCTGACCAGGCCGGGCCGGGCCAGCGGCACCACGAGCCGGGTGAAGGTGCGCGCCGGGCCCGCCCCGTCGACCGTCATCGCCTCGTACAGCTCGTCGGGGATGTCGCGCAGCGTGCTGGTGAGCACGACGACCGACATGGGCAGGGAGAACGCCACGGTGGGCAGGATGATCGCCAGCAGCGAGTCGTAGAGCTGGAGCCGGGTGATGATCAGGTAGATCGGGACGACCACGGCCTGGGCGGGGATGGCCAGGCCGAGCAGGAAGAGCGAGAACCCGACCCGCACGGCCCGACTCGTACCGCGCACGATCGCGTACGCCGCGGGCAGCGCGAGCGCGAGCACCAGCACGATCGTCGCGGCGGTCACCACCGCGCTGTTGAGCAGCAGCCGGGCGAAGCCCTGCCCCAGCACCCGGCCGTAGTTGTCGAGGGTCAGCGTCCTGGGCAGGGCCAGCGCGCCGTCGTTGAGGTAGCCGTCGGGGGTGCGCAGGCTGGTGACCAGGATGTAGTAGAGCGGCAGCACCACGACGAGCAGCCACAGGGTCGCCCCGACCCCGGCCGGCAGGTTCACCGGCCCGCGGGCACGCGCCCGGCCCGGGGCGGGCGGCAGGTCGGCGCGTACCCCCGTGGTGGCCGGCGCGGACGTGCCGCGCGTCGGCGGCGGCGCCGGATGCACGGACTGGGGGTGTCTCACAGGCCCTCCCGGTCGCTGGCCATCCGGTGGTAGCCGGTGGCGCGGACGATCAGCACCGACAGCACGGTGCCGACGGCCACCAGCAGCACCGACAGCGTGCTGGCGTAGCCCATGTCGAAGCCGACGAAGCCCTTGATGTACATGTGCAGCGGCAGCACCCGGGTCTCGGTGCCCGGCCCGCCACCGGTGAGCAGCAGGATCGTCTCGAAGTAGGTGAGCGATCCGACGATCATCAGCACCGAGGAGGCGACGATCGTGTGGCGCAGCAGCGGCAGGGTGATCGACCGGAACTGGCGTACCCGGTCGGCGCCGTCGATGGCCGCGGCCTCGTAGAGGCTCGCGGGGATCTGCCGGACGGCGGCCTGGTAGATCAGCGTGTGGGACGGGACGAACTGCCAGGCGATGACGAGGGCGACCACGTACAACGCGCGGTCCGGGTCGCCGATCAGGTTGCCGTCGGGCGCGCCCAGCCAAGGCCCCAGCGTCGCCGCGGCGCCGAAGTTCGGGTCCAGCAGGGACAGCCAGGCGAGCGCGATCGCGGCGGTGGAGAGCAGCAGGGGCAGGAAGAAGGCCGCCGAGAGGATGGCACGGTTGCGCTGCGGCGCCGCCGCCCAGACGCCCAGCAGCAGCGCCAGCGGGGTCTGCACCAGCCAGCACAGCGCCGTCAGCAGCAGCGTGGTCCAGATCCCGTGGGTCAGGTCGGCGTCTTCGCGCAGCGCCCGCCAGTTGTCCAGGCCCGTCCACACCGGATCGCCGAGCCCGTTCCAGCGGGTCAGGCTGAGGTAGGCCACGACCAGGATCGGCGCCAGCCCGAAGGCGGTGAAGAACAGCCCGGCGGGGACCGCCCAGAGCGCGCCCGGCCGGCCGTGCCGGCGCCGGTCCGCCGGGGCGCGGCCGAGGGCCGGCACGGCCGCGGTCACCGCGCCTTCCCCAGCGCGGCGACGAACTCCGCCGGGGTGAGCTGGGAGAGGAAGAGCTTCTGCAGGTTGGTCAGCAGCTCGCTGCCGACCGAGGGCGGCAGCGCCTGGTCCCAGGACTGGGTGAACGACGACGCGCCGGACACCAGCTGGTAGGTGAAGGTGGTGAACTCGGCGCCCGGGGTGCCGGCCAGCTTGGTCTCCACGCCCTTGACCGCCGGTACCTGCCCGGCCGCGATCAACCCCTTCACGTACGACTCGGAGGTCAGGGTCCGCTTCAGGAAGTCGACCGCCGTGTCGGGGTGCTTGGAGCTGGCGGACACCGAGTAGTAGTTGCTCGGGTTGCCGACCACCGCCGTCGGGTCCCCGGCGCCGTCGGCGACCGTCGGGAAGGGCAGCCAGCCCAGCTTGCCGTCCTTGACGAAGGCCGGGTTGTTGGTCAGCTGGGCGGAGTACTCCCAGCTGCCCATGAGGAACATGGCCGCCTTGCCGGTGGCGAAGAGCTTGGAGGCGCCGGAGTTGTCATAGTTGATCGAGGCGAAGTTCGCGCCGAACGCGCCCCGCTTCGCCAGCTCCTGGCACATCGCGGCGGCCCGCACGACCGCCGGGTCCGACCAGGCGTCGGCCGCGCCGGCGGCGATCGCGGCGAACTTGTCGGGCCCGCCCACCCGGTCCAGCAGGTACTCCAGGTACATCAGTTCGGTCCAGCCCTGCGAGCCGGGCAGCGCGATCGGGGTGACCCCCTTCGCCTTCAGCGCGTCGACCACGGCCAGCAGCTGGTCGTACGTCTTCGGCGGCTCGAGCCCGGCGGCGGCGAAGACGCCCTTGTGGTAGTAGAGGATCACCGGCTGGATCCCGTTCATCGGCAGGGCGTACTGCCGGCCGTCGACCTGCCCCACCGACAGCACGCTCGGCAGGAACGCGGCGGAGAGGTCGGCCGTCCGGTCGGTCAGGTCGACCACCTGGCCGGCCTTGACGAACTGGGCGAGGTTGCCGCCGCCCCAGTTGAAGAAGACGTCCGGCCCCTGCGGCGACCCCATCGCGACCTGGAGCTTCTGCTTGTAGGCGTCGTTGACGTACGTGGTGAACTGGATCTTGTTCTCGACGCCGGAGTTGTAGGCGTCGATGGCGGGCTTGACCACCTTCTGGTATTCGGCGTCCTGCAGAGCCCAGAGCTGAAGCTGATCGCCCCCGCCCGGTCCGGAGTTGCCGCACGCGGCGAGCGAGCCCAGCACGCCGGTGCTGAGCAGGGCTGCGGCCGTACCACCCAGGAAATCGCGTCGACGCATGGCCGATCACCGTCCTCTCCACGACCCGGCCGCGCCCGACCGGACACCTCGACAAGTTTCGGGAAAGTTTCGATTTCGAGGCAGACTAGGCAGCGCCGCGAGATCGGGTCAAGAGGTCGCTGTCGATGGAACGGCAGCGGAATCTAACGGATCGGACACGTCGGTGCGCAGTCTTCGAAACTTTCGGGATACGATCGAGGGCAGGGCACATCGATCGCCGAGGAGAGTGGCATGCCGGACCAGCGGGCGACCCTGTCGGAGATCGCGGCCGCCGCCGGCGTGTCCGTGCCCACCGTCTCGAAGGTGCTCAACGGCCGGCCGGACGTCGCGCCCACCACCCGGCAGAAGGTGCAGGACCTGCTCGACCGGCGCGGCTACACGGCCCGGCGGGCCACCTCCTCCGGTGGCGCCGGCCTCATCGACCTGGTCTTCCGCGACCTCGGCAGCCCCTGGGCGATGCAGATCCTCGACGGCGTCGAGGAACTGGCCTACCGGGCCGGCATGGGCGTGGTGGTCTCCGCCGTGCACGGCCGGCACCGCACCCGCCCCGATCGGCGCTGGATCGAGCAACTCTCCGCCCGCCGCTGCGACGGGGTGCTGCTGGTGCTCTCCGACCTCTCCCCCAGCCAGCAGAGCCAACTCGACGAGCTGGGCATCCCGGTGGTCATCATCGACCCGGCCGGGCAGCCCGGCGCGGGCATCCCGTCCGTCGGCGCGACGAACTGGGCCGGTGGCGTCGCCGCCACCGAGCACCTGCTCGGCCTCGGCCACGACCGGATCGCCGTGATCGGCGGCCAGCCCACCGTGCCGTGCAGCCGGGCCCGCGTCGACGGCTACCGGGCCGCGATGAACGCGGCGGGCCGCAAGATCCCCGCCGGTTACGTCCGGCACGGCGACTTCAACGCGCCGTCCGGATACCGGGAGATGAACGCCCTGCTCGACCTCTCCCGCCCGCCCACCGCCGTCTTCGCCTGCGCCGACCAGATGGCCCTCGGCGCCTACGAGGCGCTCTACGAGCGCGGCGCGCGGGTCCCCGACGACGTGAGCATCGTCGGCTTCGACGACCTGGACGCCGCCCGCTGGTCGGCCCCGCCGCTGACCACCGTCCGCCAGCCGCTGACCGAGATGGCCGGGATGGCGACCCGGATGCTGCTCGCGCTGATCGCCGGCGAGGAACTGGACAGCCACCGCATCGAGTTGGCCACCCCGCTGATCGTCCGGCAGAGCACCCGCCGGCCGGCCTGAGCGCAGCCCCACCTTTCCGGGTCCGCAAGCCCGGCGCCGCCGCGGCTGCTCCCGGCCGTGCCGGCGGAATTGCCTCCACGGATCGGCGCGCGGATTGAACGACCGGCGCCCCGGCACCGTACGACCGGGTGAAGGGAGCTGCTCATGAAGCGCATCACCCCGTTGCTGACCCTGCTGACCGGGGCCGGGACGGCCGCCGTGCTGTTCGCGATGAGCGCCCAGGCGGCGCCGCGTACGGTCCAGCCGGCGGCCGGCGCCACCCCCTCGGCCAGCGCCACGGCCCCGCCCGACGCGCCCCCGACACCACCGGCCGACCCGACCGGGCAACCGCCCGCGCAGCCGTCCGAGCAGCGCAGCCGACCCGGCGCTCCCACCACCGCCCCGGCCACGCCGGTCACCGCGAACTGGACCGGCCGGCTCGACAGCGGCGCCACCATCGCCATCACCGCCACCAAGGGCACGGCCGTGGCGTATGTCTGCGACGGCCGCCGGCTGGAGATCTGGCTGCGGGGCACCGCCGCGGACGGCCGGCTGAAGCTGACCGGCAAGAAGGGCGCCACCCTCACCGGCACGATCGGCGACGGCGACGTCACCGGCGAACTGGCCGTCGGCGACAAGCGGTGGAGGTTCACCGCCAAGGCCGGCGCCACGCCCGCGCCCGTGCTCTACCGGGCCACCGCGCAGACGCGCCGGGCCGGCGTCGACGGCGGCTGGATCATGCTGCCGGACGGCTCCCAGATCGGCGTGCTCACCCGCGACGGCTCCCCGGCACCGGCCCCGCCGCTCGACCCGGCGTTCGGCACCACGATCGTCGACGGCAGCACCGTCACCGCCCAGCCGGTGGCCGGCGTCCCGGAGACGGCGGAGTGAGAATCGGTCCCCGGCACGGCGTCGACGCGGACTCCGCCGACGACACCACGCCGGTCGTGCACGTACGGTTCGACCCGGCTCCCGCGCCGGACCGCCCCGCCACGTTCGGTGCGCCTCGGGCGTCGCTGCTCGTTCCGTTGCTGGTCGGCGCGGCCGTCGCGGTGGCCACGGGCGTCTACGGTCGGCTCCACACCCCGACCGGCATCGCCGTCAACCTGGCCGGCTTCTCCGGCCCACAGGCGGTGAAGGTGTGGCTGGGCAGCGGCGCGGCGTTCTTCGCCGTCCTCCAGTTGCTCTCCGCGCTGGCCATGTGGGGCCGGCTGGGCGGCTTCTCCCCGTCCTGGGCGGCCACCGCGCACCGCTGGTCGGGCCGGATCGCGTTCCTGCTGACCGTGCCGGTGGCGGTGCACTGCCTCTACGCGCTCGGCTTCGCCGACCACGAGCCGCGCACCCTGCTGCACTCGCTGCTCGGCTGCCTGTTCTTCGGCGCCTTCACCACCAAGATGCTCGCCCTGCCCCGGCCGGGCCTGGCCGGCTGGGTGCTGCCGGTGATCGGCGGGGTGGTCTTCACCGTCCTGATGGGCATCTGGCTGACCTCGTCGCTGTGGTACTTCACCACGGTCGGCGTCGGCACCTGAGGTACGAGAGGAAGGCGAGGACATGGTCGACGACCGCGATCCCGGCTGCCCGTCCCGGCGGGCGATGCTGGCCGGTGCCGGCGCGGCGGGTCTCACCGCCCTGCTGACCGGCTGCCAGACGTACGGCGAGGCCGCGGCCCCGGCCCTCGAGGCGACCGGCCCGGCGGGCGGAGCGGCGAAGCCGCTGGCCACGGTGGCGGACATCCCCGTCGGCGGCGGGAGGATCTTCGCCGCCCAGGGGGTGGTGGTCACCCAGCCCACCGAGGGCACCATCAAGGCGTTCTCGGCCAGGTGCACCCACCAGGGCTGCACCGTCACCGCCGTCCGCGACCGCACCATCGTCTGCGCGTGCCACAACAGCGTCTTCGACATCGCCGACGGATCGGTGCGCAGCGGACCGGCCGGTCAGCCGCTACCGGAGGCGGCCGTCTCGGTCGAGGGGAACAGCATCCGGCTGGCCTGACCGGGCGGGGCGGGCCGCGCGTTCAGGTGCCGGGGGTGACCGCCCGCAGCCGGTGCCGAGCCGGCGCCGGGCCGGTGCCGCGTGGGGGGACCGGGCCCTCGTCCACTCCGAACAGGTGCGCCGTCGCGGTGCTCGACGCGCCATGGGCCGGCCGGCCGCCACCGGCGACCGCGTCCCGCCGAGGCCAGCCACCGGCGCCCTGTCGCCAAACTCCCGGATGGACGCCGGTCGGCCGCCGCTGCCCAGCGGCCGGGAGGTGTCGGCCTGACCAGCGGCACAGAAACCTGATCAGCGGCACAGAAAACTGCGCGCCGCGCCGCGCGCTCTCTGTTACCGCACCGGCGCTTTCGGTAGAGTCCCCGGTGTCGGCCCTCCGGGACGGCTGAGGTCGGGGGTGCGGCGATGGGCGTGCGCAGCGGGCGGCTGGGGCCTCTCGCGCTGCGCCTCGGGCTCGTGCTCGGCGCCACCGCCTGCGCCTGGATCGGCTACGAGGCGGGCGACGACCACGCCGCGCGCGCCGACGCGCCGCCCGTCGTCCCGGCGACCGACACCCTCCACGCGACGCCGCCACCGAAACACCGGACAACCCCGCCCGCCGGCCCACCGACCCGATCCGTCCCGTCGCGCGCGGGGGCGCCGGAGACCGTGGCCGCGCGCCCGAGCGGGCCGCCGCGGGATCGGGTGGCGGCGCCGCCGTCCGCCGCCGTCGACCGGGTGGCCACCCCCGTGGTGGGGGCTCCGCCCGCCGTGCTCGACCCGGTGGCCGGCCCCGTCCTCGGCGCCCCGCCCCCCGTGGTCGACCCATTGCTGCGCGGCCTCCACCCGGTGCCCGGGCCGAAGAAACCCGTACCCGGGCCGAAGAAACCCGTACCCGGGCCGAAGAAACCCGTACCCGGGCCGAAGAAGCCCGCGCCCGGGCCGCACAAGCCCGTACCCGGGCCGCACAAGCCCGTACCCGGGCCGCACAAGCCCGTACCCGGGCCGCACAAGCCCGCGCCCGGGCCGCAGAAGCCCGCGCTGGAGGCGCTGCGTCCGGCCAACGGCACCCCGCCCGCCAGGCGGGCACCCGGGGCGGACGGCACGGCCAGGCAGGCGCCCAGGGCGAAGGGCGCGGTCGGGCGACCATCCGATGCGGCCACGACCGCCCCGCCGACACCATCTGCCGCGATGCCGCTCACCGGCCAACCCTGGATCGGCGCGGCCCTGGCCGGCCCGGCACGGACGAGGGCGGCCGCGTGGGCGCCGGCGGACGCCAGCGCCGATCCGGTCCGACCCGAGGTCATCCCGCACCGCGGCGAGCCCGCCACCGACACCGGCGGCGCGGGGTCAGCCGGCGGTGTCCACCAGCCCGTCGCCGACGCCTCGACGGTCGCCTGGACGCCGCCCGCCAGCGGACTGCGGCTCTGCCAGCCGGACGGTCCCGCTCCGCTGCCGTCCCGCTGTCCCCGGCCCGGGAGCAGACCCGCCTGACGCCGTCCGCCGACGCGACGTGGGGTCCACCTCGTCGTGGCGGCGCCGCCGTCGCCTCGGATCGGGTCCGACCCGACGGCCGTCGCCACCCCGCTTCCCCCGCCGCCGCCGGCCGCGCGTCCCTGTCTCTCACCGCTCCGGCGTCCGCCGGACTGACGGCCCTACGCGGGCCCCGCGTCGCCGACCACACCAGCGCCTGGTGTCACCGGGCCACCGGCGTCGGCCACGCCTGCCGTACCCCCGATCATGATCTTGATCAGGAGTCACACCATGAGCTACCCGATGCCCGTCGCCCGCGCCCGCTGGTGCGACGTCGGCCGGACCGTCGACCTTGTCACCGCGAGCCTCGCCACCACCGTGCTCGGCGCCTGGCTGGTCCCCGACGAGCAGCGCAGGCCGCTCGTGCTGGCCGCCGTGGCCCGGATCTGGACCGAACACGCGCTGCTGGTCGGCGACGTGTTCCTGCTGCGCGCCGGCACGGCCGCCACCGTCTGGTTCCACCGCTACCGCCCCATCCCGCAGCCCGCCCGCTACGAGGAACGGCTCGCGCTGGCCTGCGGCGCGGACCACGAACGGTTCCTCCTCCTCGACCAGGCCCTGGCCGCGCACCGCCCCACCGAGGCGCACCACCACCTGGCGATCCTGGCGGTGCCGCCCGGCCCGGACCGTGCCGCGCGGGCCCATGCCGTCCTCGCCGGCAGTCAGCGGTGGATGGACACGCTCGGCCTGCCGACGTACGCGGAGACCTTCAGCGACGGCCACCGCGCCCTGCACGGTCGGCACGGGTACCTGGAGCGCGACGGCTTCCCCCTGCTGAACGGGATGCTGGTGCACCCGATGTGGCGTCCGGCGTCGCAGCCTGGGCGACGGGGCGCCAACGTCGCCCGCTGGCCGGCCGCGCGACCGCCCCGACCGGAGCAGAACCGGGCGCGGGAGTGGGTCGCGAGATGACCGGGTGCGCCGCCGCACCGTCCCAAGCGGACCAGCGGTGACCCTCGTCCAGGGGCGTGCACCGAGCCGGCGATGTCGCACCGCGAGTTCCCTCGCGACGTGGGTCCCCGCTGTCGTGACATGGGCGCCACGGCGACCACGTGCCGGGCGGAACGGCCAGGAGGCGGTGGCGGAACGGGCACCGAGCGCTGCCCCACCGCCCGTCCACTATGGCCTACGGCGATCTGGCGGATACGGCCGGTCACCGCGATGATGACAGCATGTGGCCGCGCCGTCGCTCGGGATCGCCGTCACTGCTCCTCTTCTCCGTGCTCAACGCGGTCAACTCGTCCGCCGTCGCGATCGCCGTGAACGTCGCGACCGCCGAGTTCCCGCAGGCGCACGGGTGGACGGACAACTTCACCGTGATGGCCTCGATCGTGGCGGCGGTGACCGTGGTCAGCGCCGTGTCGGCCTGGCTCGATCGGAGAGCCGACGCGGCGTCCGCACCGCCGCGTGCGCCGGACACGCCGGCCGCCGCCGGCCCGATGACGACCCGGCAGCGCTGGATCCTCGCCGTCGGCGCCGTCACCCTGACCTCCGGGCTGGCCACCTTCATCTGGCTGGGGGCGGGGCTGAGCGGGCGGGAGCGGCTGACTGTCGTCCTGACCCTGGTCGTTTTCGCCGTCTGGGCCTGGCTCGTGGCATGGTGGGCGGTGAGGGCGGGACGGCCGCACCCGACCGCCGAGGCCACCCGGACCGGGGAGGCGGGCATCACCACGAGAAGACGTGTGCTGCAGCGCGTGGACCAGTGGTGGGTACGCGACGCGCTGCACCGCTCGCTGCAACAGGCGGTACGCCTGGCCGTGGCGCTCGACGCCCAGCCCGACGCGGTCGAGGCGTACGAGGGACCGACGCAGGCCGCCCTGCAAAGACTGGGCGAGCCCGAACCGCTGCCCGACGGGACCCGCCTCGTCGACGTCTACGACGCCGGCCGCCGGGTCCTGCTGATCGGCCGACCGGGCTCCGGCAAGACCACCCATCTGCTGCAGCTCACCGAGGAACTCCTGCGGCGAGCGCGGGACGACGAGGACAGTCCGGTGCCGGTGGTGCTGCTGCTGTCCCGGTGGCGCACCAACCACCCGGACTTCTGCTCGTGGGCGAGCGCCGAGATCGGTGAACGCTACGGTGTCGCCCCCGCCGAGGTGCGACAGTCCCTGGACGACGGGCGGATGATCCTGCTCCTCGACGGCCTCGACGAGGTCGACGGCGACTACCAGGACGCCTGCCTGGAGGCGATCAACTCGTTCGCCAGGGCGGAGAACTTCGCGGCCACCGGCATGGTGGTGACCTGCCGGTCGCAGGACTACGAACGCCTGCACCGCCTCGCCTTCGACACCGCACTCGTGGTGCGGCCGCTGAGCCGCGGCCAGATCGACCGGGCGCTGCGCTCCGCCGGCGCCGACCTGGACACCTTCCGGCACTCCCTGGACCGGGACGAGACGCTGCGCGAACTGCTGACCACGCCACTGATGCTCGGCGTGGCCACGATCGCCTACCGCGGCGCGACCCCCGACCTGCTTCCGGCCGGCGGGGACAGCGACGCGCACCGCGAGGTGCTCTACCGACTCTTCGTGCAGCGGATGCTGACCCGCCGGCGCAGCCTGCGCGGCCGGCCGGAGGCGGACGGCGCGAGCTTCCCGCCCCGCGAGGCGCGCTGCGCGCTGATCTGGCTCGCGCGGCTGATGCGCCGCCGGAGCCAGACGGTGTTCTACCCGGACTGGCTCACGCCGGCCTGGCTGCCGGGCCGGCATCCCGAGTGGACGCTCCCGCCGGCGCGGGGTCTCGCCGCCCGGCTGGCCCGGCGGCTCGGGTGGGACCACACCAGCACCGGGCTGGTCGGCGGTGGTCTCGCCGCCCTGATCGGGGCCGTCGCCACGATGCCCTTCGGCGCCCTGATCGGCGGGGTACGGGGCGCGGTCGTCACCGCGGCGGGCGCCGCCGCGTTCTTCGGCCTCGGCATCGGGCTCACCTTCGGAGTGCTGCTCCAGGTGCCCCGGCTCAACCGCCTCTTCGTGCCCTTCATCGGGCGGGAGGAGAGCACCGCCTACGCCGCCTCCGAGTGGACCACCTCGGCGCGGTCCGCGGCCATCGGCTTCCTGTTCTGGTCGGCCTTTGGCGCGGTGGTGGTCGGCGTCCCGGTGGCGCTCTCGTCCACCTGGCCGGCCGCCGCGCTGATCGCGCTGACCCTCGGCACGGGTGGGGGGCTCAGCGGCGGCAGCGTGCCCGACTTCGCCAAACCGCCGGCGTCGCCCGGCCATGCCCTGCGCGCCTCGCTGCGCCGGTTCACCCGGCTGATGATGATCCTCCTCGCCCTCGTCGCGGCCTTGCTGGCGGTCACCTTCGCGCTGCGCGGCCCCTGGTTCGCCGTCGTCGCCGCCCTGCCGATGACCGTCGCCCTGATGCTGACGGCGGGGCCGGGCCGAGCCTGGCTGCGCCACCGGGCGGTCAGCTTCGGCATCGCCCGGTCCGGGCTGCTGCCGCCGAACCTGGTCGACTTCCTCTCCTACGCCGACGACCGGGTCGTCATGCAGCGGGTCTTCGGCGGGTACGCCTTCATCCACCGGACCCTGCGCGACCACCTGGCCGACGAGGATCCCTTCGACCGGCTCCCGGAGCCGGGCCGACGGGTGCTGGCCGAGGAGGTCGGCTGACTGTCCGCGCGCCGGCGAGGGCCGGAGCCGGCTGCGGCGCTACGCCTGGTTCGGGCTGCCCGCCGGCGACAAGGACCGGTCCGGGCTGTTCCGCGACGGCCCGGTCGCCACCGAGGTCGGCCACGCCTTCCAGCGGGACCGGTGACGGTCAGTCCCGTACGCCGCCCGAGGCGAGCAGCCGGGCGATCGGCAGGGTCGCCGCGCCCAACGCCACCGCGTCCACCCCAAGCCGACCGAGCTGGATCGACGCCTGCTCGTACGGCTGGCGCAGCGCCTGCCGGCCGGCGGCCGCCCGGATGGCCGGCAGCAGATCGCCGAGGGCCACGGCGGCCCAGCCGCCGAGCACCACCCGCTCCGGATTGAACAGGTTGATCAGGTTGGCCACCCCGGCGCCCAGGTAGCCGGCGGTCTCGTCCAGCACCCGCCGGGCGGTGGCCGAGGTGGCCGCCGCCTCGACCAGCGCGGCGAGCTGGGACTCCTCGTCGTCGCCGGGCACCGGCCGACCCCGGCGGGCCTCCCGGTAGCGGTCGATGATCGCCTCGGCCCCGACGTACGCCTCCAGGCAGCCCCGGGCGCCGCAGCGACAGGCCCGGCCGCCGTACACCAGGGTGGTGTGCCCCCACTCGCCGGCGCTGCTGGACGCCCCCCGGTAGGTGATCCCGTTGGTCACCACGGCCGCGCCGACGCCGGAGCCGACCAGCGCGAACACGGCGTGCCGGGCGCCCCGGCCGGCGCCGAACCACATCTCCGCCTGGCCGAGGGTCTTGGCCCCGTTGTCGAGGTACAGCGGCAGGTCGGTCCCGTCGGCGATCAGCCGTTGCAGCGGGACCCCGTCCCACCCGAGCGCCTGGGCGTGCACCACCGCCTGGACGCCCTGCTCGACCACCCCGGAGACGCCGATGCCGACGCCGAGCACGTCGGCCGCCGCGACGCCCGCCCGGGCGGTCACCGCGTCGATGCCGGCCAGCACGTGGCCGGCCACCGCGGCGGGCTCGGTGCGGGCCGGGTCCAGCGGGTACTCGCTGCTGGCCAGCAGCGTCATCGCCAGGTCGAAGAGCTCGACCCGGACCCGGGTCTCCCCCACGTTGACGCCGATCACGGCGGCGAACCCCGGCGCGACCCGGAGCATCATGCTCGGCCGCCCCCCGTCGGAGGAGGCGGCGCCCGCCTCGACGACCAGCCCCTCGTCGATCAGGTCACCGACGACGTTGCTCACCGCGGGCTGACTCAGCCCGCTGCTGCGCACCAGGTCCTGCCGGGTCAGCGGGCCGTCGAGGAAGACCTTCGTCAGCAGGGTGGACCGGTTGCGCAGCCGGAGCCCCCGGTTCGTCGCTCGCACCAGCTCCACTCCCCACCTCGCATCCCGTCCGCCGCCCGGGGCGACTGTACGTCCCCATGCTTGACGGCCCTTCGGAGGCGGTCCCGGCGCGGCTGACGGTCCGGTTTCACCGCGAACCACCAGCGGTCCCGGCGGTACCGTGGACAGCGGTCCCGCCGGGACCAGCGTGGGAGGGACTCATGGCGGGTGCAGCCCGAGGTCGAGGGCCTCGGCGCGGCGTGGTGCGAGTTCACCTGGCAGGACGGCAGGACCGCATCGCCGCCCGCTGGGAGATCTCCCGCGACGACGTGACCTGGGACCTCGACTTCGAGCTGACCTACGTCCGCGACCGACGCGACGGCAGCGGGCCAGGCCTGGCCGCCGGGGCCCAGCCGGTCAGCGACCCGTCCATGTAGGACGGCAACGTTCGGGGAACCAGCGGCCGGGGGCGGTGACGCCGACCGGGCGGGCTACCGCAGCCCGGCGGCGATGGCGTCGACGAGCAGCGCGCCCAGGATCCGCGTCAGGGTCGCCCGCGCCGCCTCGACGTCCAGGCCCATCGCGTCGCGCATCATCGACCAGGCCGACCAGGTGCTCGCCACGGTCAGCGCGTCGAGCAGCTGCTCGCGTCCCGGCCCGGCGTGCGCCAGCTCCGGGCCGAAGACGGTCTCGATCTCGCCGCGTGCCCGGGCGATGTTGCCCTCGCGGTTGCGGCGCAGCTGCGGCGAGAACGGCTCGCGCAGCGCGGAGGCGCGGGCCGAGGGTGCCAGCACCTCCAGCATCCGGGCGCGCTGGGCGCTGAACTCCCCGATCCGCCGGGTCAGCGGCAACTCCGGCGAGATCGGCCGGACCATCGACTCCTGCCGCTCGCTGACCCGCCGGCCGGTCGCGGCGAACAGGGTCTCCATGTCCTTGAAGTTGGTCCACAAGGTACGCAGCGACACCCCCGCGCGTTCGGCGATGCGCTCCCCGGTGGGCCGGAGGTCCCCCTCGTCGATCAGCGCGAGGTGTGCGTCGACGATGGCGGTCCGGGTACGCTCGGCGCGCGCCGAGCGCCCGTCCACCCGTGCCGGCCCGTCGGCGTCCACGTCGATCATGTGATGGTCCCCTGTCGTAGGCCGATACCGAGAATCTGCACCGGCAGTGTATCGACATACGGCAACCGGGGTTCGGAGGGCGTTCCCTCCGCCGATCCGCGGCCGATCCGGCCCGACAATGCGCACCGCAGGTGCGACCTGTTGGCCGCAGCGACCGGCACGTGGTCGACCAGGCCCAGCTGGCCGCGCTCGCCGCGACGACAACCGGGCCGCCACCGTCGGGTGGCGGCCCGGGTCGGACCGCCGCGCGGCGGGGTGGCCGGCGGCGGTCGCGGATCAGCTCGTCGGGATCGCCTCCGCCGGCGGCGCGGCCGGCGCACCGGTCAGCTCGGTGACGGCGCCGTCACCGTCGTCGGTGGTGTAGGTCGGGCCGAAGTACGACTGGACGCCGTTCTGCACCTTGTTCATCCGGACGCCGCTGTAGCCGGCGTGGACGTCCTTGCTGTAGCGGAACGGAGTCAGGCCCGGCCCGGTGAAGCCGCCCTTGCGCACCGCATCGACCAGCTTCTCGCGGGTCAGGTCCTTGCCGGCCGCCAGCAGCGCCTGCACGAAGGTGTACGCCATCGAGTAGCCGTAGACGGCGTTGCCGTCGATCGGGTTGGCGGCGTTGTACCGCTGGTGGATCTTGGTGTACTCCTGGATCCACGGGTTGCTCGGGTCGTTCGCCATCGGCAGGTAGTTGTCGGCGATCATCCCCTCGAGGATCACCTTCTTGTCGCCGAGCTGGTTGGAGAGCGTGGTGTAGTCGGCGCCCACGTTGGACACCACCCACTGCGCCCGGAACCCCTGCCCGGCGGCCTGGCCCATGGCCAGCGCGGTGAAGCCGGGGATACTCGCCGAGATCACCACCTGGCAGCCGGCCGCCTTCAGCGCGCCGATCGCCGGTCCGACCTGCGGATTGGTGGGGGTGTAGGTCTGCTTGGCGGTCACCGGCCCGAGGATCTTCTCCACCCCGGCGAGGGAGTCGCGGCCGAAGTCGTCGTTCTGCCCGAAGTGGCACACCTTCTGGCCGGGGAACTGCTGCTTGACGAAGGTGGCGAGGACCTTGCCCTCGACGGTGTAGTCGGGCTGCCAGCCGAAGGTGGTCGGGTACTTGTCGGGCTGGTTCCAGTTGCGGCTGCCGGAGGAGACGAAGAGGTCGGGCACCTTCTGCGTCTTGACGAACTCCAGCACGTTGGTGTGGGTGGGGGTGCCGAGGCCGCCGAGGAGCGCGAAGACCTTGTCGTCGAGGACGAGCTTGCGGACGACGTTGTCGGTGTTCGCCGGGTTGTAGCCGTCGTCCATCACCTTGTAGACGATCTTCCGGCCGTTGACGCCGCCCTTGCTGTTGATGTGCTCGAAGTACGCCTTGGTGGCGGCGGAGATCTTCGAGTAGCCGGCCGCGGCGGGGCCGGTGAGTGGCTGGTGGGTGCCGATCACGACCTCGGTGTCGGTGACGCCCGGGACGTTCTCGGCCGCCTGCTGCTCGTCGTTGGCGCAGGCCGACGCGCCGACCAAGAGCGCGAGGCCGGCAGCGGCCGCGAGTACGCGGCGTGTGGTGGGATCCATGGTTCTCCATTCCGGTGCGGGTGCGAAACGGGGGTGGGGTGGAACCGAGTGAGTCAGGGGTGCGGGGTCCGGCGGCCCGGCCGGAGGCGTGCGGTGAGCGTGCGGGCGGCGCCCTGGAGGCCGCCCGGGGCCGCGAGCATGACGACGATGAGGATCAGACCGAACACGGCGAGGGCCAGGTTGCCCTCCAGCCGCTGGGCGAGGCCCGCCGGCAGCGTGAAGGTGTCGGTGACGAGGCTCGGCAGGTCCTGCAGGGCCACCAGCAGGACGGCTCCCCAGACCGCCCCGGCGAGGCTGCCCAGCCCACCGATCACGATGGCCATCAGCAGGAACAGCGACAGGTCGAGGGAGAACTTGCCGGGGGCCACGGTGGCGGTCAGCACCGCGTACACGCCCCCGCCCAGCCCGGCGCAGGCGGCGCTCACCACGAAGGCGAGCACCTGGTTTCGGGCGACGTGGATGCCGGAGAGCCGGGCGGCCACCTCGTCGTCCCGGACGGCGCGCAGCGACCGGCCGAACCGGCTGCGCACCAGGTTCGCCATGAGCAGCATGGTCAGCAGCGCGGCGAGCAGCGCGACCCAGGCCAGCCACCGCTCCGGCTGGAAGTACGCGCCGAGGAACGCCGGTGGCGCCTCCGCCGGGAAGCGCAGCCCCTGCTCGCCGTTGAAGACGCCGGTGAAGATCGTGGTGATCGCCGGGACCAGGGTGGCGACGGTGAGGGTCACGCCGGCCAGGTACGGCCCACGCAGCCGGGCGGCGGCCAGCCCGATGACCAGCCCGGCCGCCGCGGTCACCGCGACCGCGGCCAGCAGGGACAGCGGCAGGATCCACCGGCCCTGCACCGCGCGCGCCTCGAAGCCCCGCTGGACCAGCGCGACGGTGTACGCGCCGGTCGCCATCAGGGCGCCGTGCCCGAGCGAGAGCTGGCCGTTGAGCCCGACCAGGACGGTGTAGCCGGCGGTGACGCAGAGGAACGCGCAGACCCGGGCCACCTGGAGGTTCTGGTACGGCGGCAACTGGTTGGTCAGCAGCACGACGAGCGTCCCGGCGAGCACGACCGGGGCCAGGTGGCGCAGCAGCGTGGAGCCGCCCGCCTTGGTGGCGTCCGGCGGGCCGGGCAGCAGCCGGCGCAGCGGTGACGGCCGGCCGGGTGGCGGTTCGGCCGTGGACACGTCGGGCTGGGTGGTGGTCACACGTGCCTCGCTCTCGCGCCGGAGAAGAGCCCGCCGGGGCGGACCAGCAGGACCGCCAGCAGCAGGACGAGGACGGCCAGCGGCGTGGTGTCCGGGCCGAGGTAGCCGGTGACGTAGGACAGGATCACGCCGACCAGCAGGCCGCCGACCACCGCCCCGGCCGGGCTGTCCAGGCCGCCGACGACGGCGGCCGTGAACGCGACGACGAAGACCAGGTCCATCGCGTGCGGGTGCAGCCCCAGCCCGGTGGGGATGACCAGCATGCCGGCGAGGGCGCCGACCGCGGCGGCCAGCGCCCAGCCGATCGTGAGCATCCGGTTGACGTTCACCCCGAGCAGCCGGGACACCTCGGGAGCGAAGGCGGAGGCCCGCATCCGCAGGCCGATCGGCGTACGGGTGAACAGCAGCGCGAGCAGCACCACGACCACCAGGACGGCGCCGAGGACCCACAGGTCGTACGGGGACAGTGCGGCGATCCCGCCGATCGACAGGGCGTCGGTGTCGAACGGCGCGGCCGCCGGCCGGTACTCGTTGCCGAAGACCATGCCGAGCACCGCCTGGATCAGCAGCACCAGGCCGAGGGCGACGATGACGTCGTTGAGCGGGTTGGCGTGGCCGACGAAGCGCATCAGCACCCGTTCGACGAGCGCGCCCAGCGCGAGGCCGGCGAGGACGGCCGCCCCGAGGCCGAGCCAGTATGAACCGGTGGCGGAGGCGACCGCGTAGCCGACGTAGGCCGTCGTCACCGCCATCGCGCCCTGCGCGAAGTTGACCAGACGGGCGGCCCGCCAGATGAGTACCAGGGCGAGGGCGAACGCCGCGTAGACGGCGCCGGTGGACAGTCCGTCGAAGGTGAGGAACAAGAACCGGTCCAAGCGCGGATCCTTCCTACGGGTGGGTGGTCAGAACCCGAGGTACGCGTGACGTAGCGTCTCGTCCTCGCGCAGCTGTGCCGCCGGGGTGGCCATGACGACGCGGCCCAGGGACATGACGACGCCCTGGTCGGCGATCCAGAGGGCGCTGCGCACGTTCTGCTCAACGAGCAGGACGGTCAGCCCGGTGTCGTCGCAGAGCCGGCGCAGCAGCGCCATGATCTGCGCGGTGACCCGGGGTGCCAGGCCGAGTGACGGCTCGTCGAGCAGCAGCAGCCGGGGCCGGGCGATCAGCGCCCGGCCGAGGGCGAGCATCTGCCGCTCCCCGCCGGAGAGCTGGTGCCCGGCGTGCCGTCGCCGCCGGGCCAGCGGCTCGAACAGCTCGTACACCTCGTCCTGGGCGCGCCGGGCGTCGGCGCGGTCGCGCCGCCACAGCCCGCCGAGGCGCAGGTTCTCCTCGACGGTCAGCTCGGCGACGATGCCGCGGCCCTCCGGCACGTGCGCCAGGCCGCGGCGCACCAGCGCCTCGACGCGGACGCCGCGCAGGTCCGCGCCGTCGAACCGGACCTGGCCGGCGGTGGGACGCAGCAGGCCGGACAGGGTACGCAGCAGGGTGGTCTTGCCGGCGCCGTTGGCGCCCAGGACGGCGGCGATCGTTCCGGTCGGCACCTCGAAGGTGACGTCGCGCAGCACCGGCACCGGGCCGTAGCCGGAGCTGAGCCCGTCGACCGCCAGGATGGCGCTCACGGCGCGACCACCGGACCGGCGGTGGTGCCGGTGGCGCCGGCCGGGACGTCGGCGCCGAGGTACGCCTCGGTCACCAGCGGGTCGTCGCGGACCTGCTCCGGGGTGCCGGCGGCGATGACCTTGCCGAAGTCCAGCACCACGATCTCGTGGCAGACCGACATGACCAGGTCCATGTGGTGCTCGACGAGCATGATCGAGCAGGCGGCGTCGGCCCGGCCGGGCAGCGCGGTGATCAGCTCGGCCAGCTCGCCGATGTCCTCGGCGCCGAGCCCGCCGGCCGGCTCGTCGAGCAGCAGCAGGCGGGGTCGGGCGATCAGGGCGCGGGCGAGGGCGACCCGCTTGCGCACCGCGTACGGCAGGGTGCCGGGCGCGGCGGCGGCGTGCCGCCCGACACCCAGCTCGGTGAGCAGGTCGAGGGCCTCTTCGCGCAGCCGCCGTTCGTCGCGGTCGCTGCGGGGCAGGCCGAACAGGGCGGTGGTGAAGCCGGCCCGGGCGGCGTGGCTGGCGCCGGCCATGACGTTCTCGACGACGGTGAGGCCGGGGAAGAGACCGACGCCCTGCAACGTGCGGGCGATGCCGAGGCGGGTGAGTCGGTGCGGACGCGGCCGGAACGGCCGGCCGTCGAGGGTGAGCGAGCCGCTGGTCGGCGGGACGAAGCCGCAGACCACGTTGAACAGGGTGGTCTTCCCGGCGCCGTTCGGGCCGATCACGCCGACGATCCGGCCGGGCGGCACCCGCAGGGAGACGCCGTCCAGCGCGACCAGTCCGCCGAACCGGACGCCGACGTCGCGCAGGACCAGGTCGGTGCCGCCGGCGGGAGTGTCGGTGGGTGGTGGGCTCATCTTCACCTCTTACGGGACACGGCGACGGGGGAGAGCGCGGTGCGACTCGGGCGAAGCATCAGGGGGTAGTTATTACATCGGGAGTGTACTTTTCGAGTGGAGACCGTCAATGACTTGTTACGACGCTGTGATGTGGACGGGTCGTACCAGGACAATGGCGGTGCGCCCGGGTCGTTGCCGACCCAGGTTTCGGCGGCTATTGCACTTGCTGTGCAGGGGTTTCCAACAGGTCCTGCTTCAGTTCCCGCTTGAGCAGCTTGCCGGTCGGGCCCTTCGGCAGTTCGGCCACGATGCGGACCTGCCGCGGGTACTTGTACGCGGCGAGCCGCTCCCGGCAGTACGCCACCAGGTCGTCGGGCGTCAACTCGGCATCCGGCGTGACGCTGAGCACCGCCACGACCTCCTCCCCCAGCTTGGCGTCGGGGCGGCCGAGCACCGCGGCCTCGACGACCGCCGGGTGGGCGTACAGGACCTCCTCGACCTCCCGGGGGTAGACGTTGTACCCACCCCGGATGATGATGTCCTTCTTGCGGTCGACGATGAACAGGTAGCCGTCGGCGTCGGCGTACGCCAGGTCTCCGGTGTGGAACCAGCCGCCACGGAACGCCTCCGCGGTCGCCTCGGGGTTCTTGTAGTAGCCCTTCATCACGTTGTGGCCGCGGACCACGATCTCGCCGACGTGCTCGGGCCCGGGCGGCAGCGGCCGGTCGGCGTCGTCGACGATGCGGGTCTCCACACCCCAGATCGGCTTGCCGATGGAGAGCACCTTGCGCTGCTCGGCGCTGATGTTGAACGTCGTCGTGCTGGCCGTCTCCGAGAGCCCGTACCCCTCCAGGATCACCACGCCCGGGAACCGCTCCTCGAAGGACCGGATCACCTCGCCGGGGATCGCCGCCCCACCGGAGACGCCGACCCGCAGCGAGGAGAGATCCCGACCGGTGAGGTCGGCCTGCAACAGGGCGAAGTACATGGTGGGTACGCCGGAGAAGATCGTGCAGCGGTGCCGCTCGATGGCGTCGACCACCGGCCCCACCTCGAAGCGCGGCACGAGCACGATGGTGCCGCCGTAGCGCACGGCCACGTTGAGCACGCTGGAGAGGCCGAAGACGTGGAACAGCGGCAGGACGGCCAGGCCGATGTCGTCGTCGCGGAAGCCGAACAGGTCGCCGCCGACGCTGCAGTTCATGTAGAGCTGGAAGTGGGTCAGCTCGGCGCCCTTGGGCCGGCCGGTGGTGCCGCTGGTGTAGAGCAGCACGGCCGTGTCGTCGGCGTTCGTCGGCGCGATCTCGCCGGTGTCCTCGGCCGCGTACAGCTCGTCGAAGTGCCGGGTGCCGTCGGGCCGCCGGTCGCTGCCCGGCAGGTTGACCACGTACGTCGTCACGCCCTCGACCTCGGCGGCCCCCTTGGCCGCCTCCTGCGCGAACAGCTCGAAGGTGATGAAGACCTTCGTGTCGGAGTCCGCCAGGTGGTACGCGACCTCACCGGCGCGCAGCAGCGGGTTGAGCGGCACCATCACCAGGCCCGCCTTGAGGACGGCGAAGTAGGCGAAGAGGAACTGCGGCACGTTCGGCAGCTGCACCGCCACCTTGTCGCCCCGGCGCAGACCCAGCCCGAGCAGGGCGGTGGCGACCCGCCCGGAGATCTCGTCCACCTGGCGGTAGCTGAAGCTCAGGTGGTCGAGGTGGCAGAGCGGCTTGTCGGGATGCGCCCGGCGGGGCTCCCGGAGGATGGTCGCGAGGTTGAAGCTCATCGGTGCTCCTCCTGTGCGGCGAGTCGCTGGGACATCGAGCAACGTGACAGCCGGTCTACGCCCTCCACCCTCGGGCGTCAAGGCATGACGAGGCCGCCGTCGACCGGCACGGTCACTCCGGTCACGTACGACGAGGCGTCGCTGGCCAGCCAGATCAGCGTGGCGGCGAGCTCCTCGTGCTCGCCGAGCCGCCCGGCCGGGGCGAGCGCCTTGACCATCTCGAAGGTGCCCGGCTCGAGCTGGTCGCTCATCTCCGAGGCGAAGAAGCCGGGGGCGATGCAGTTGACCCGGATGCCCTTGCGGCCGGTCCACTGTGCCGCGAGGTCGCGGGTCAGGCCGATGACACCGGCCTTGCTGGCGGCGTACGCGGCCTGCGGGATGCCGCCCGGGCGCAGGCCGATGACGCTGGAGATGTTGACGATGGCGCCGCCGCCGGTCACCGCCCGGGCGAACGCCTGGGCCATCCAGTAGCTGCCCATCAGGTTGACGTCGACGACCGAGCGGAACTGCTCCGGGGTCTCCCGGGAGGCGGGCACGGCGGTGCCGACCCCGGCGTTGTTGACCAGCACGTCCACCCGACCGAACTGCGCGATGGCGGTGGCGACCAGCGCCTGGCAGTCCTCCGGCCGGCTGACGTCGGTGGCGCGGGCCGCGTACCGCCGGCCGGCCGCCTCGACCAGCGCGCCCGTCTCCGGCAGGCGCTCGACGCGGCGGGCGCCGAGCACGACGTCGGCACCGGCCTCGGCGAGCGCGCGGGCGAACGACACCCCCAGGCCGGAGGAGGCGCCGGTGACGACGGCGACCTTCCCGTCGAGGCGGAACCGGTCCATCACGCTCACCTGGGACTCCTCACGGTCACGGTGCTCTGGACGCCATACCGACCAGCCGGTATGTTCGGCGTCCGGCGACGGTAGCGAGCCGCCGACACACCCGTCAATGGGGAGACAGCCATGGACTTCGAACCGAGCGCACGGTCCGCCGAGTACCTCAAGCGGCTCCAGGAGTTCATGGACGACCACGTCTACCCCGCCGAACCGGTCTACGCGGCCCAGCGCGCCGAGCTCACCGAGGCCGGCCGCCGCCACCACCTGCCCGCGGTCGTCGAGGAACTCAAGGCCGAGGCGCGCCGCCGGGGGCTGTGGAACCTGTTCCTGCCCGACGTCTCCGGGCTCACCAACCTGGAGTACGCCCCCCTCGCGGAGCTGACCGGCCGCTCCATCGAGCTGGCCCCGGAGGCCGTCAACTGCGCCGCCCCGGACACCGGCAACATGGAGATCCTGCACATGTTCGGCACGGACGAGCAGCAGGAGCGCTGGCTGCGCCCGCTGCTCGACGGCGAGATCCGGTCGGCCTTCGCGATGACCGAACCGGACGTGGCCTCCAGCGACGCCACCAACGTCCGCACCCGCATCGAGCGCGACGGCGACTCGTACGTCATCAACGGCCGCAAGTGGTGGACCACCGGCATCGCCGACCCGCGCTGCGCCGTCATGATCGTGATGGGCAAGACCGACCCGTCGGCCGACACCCACCGGCAGCAGTCGATGATCCTGGTCCCGGTGGACACCCCCGGCGTCGAGGTGGTGCGCTCGCTGCCCGTCTTCGGCTACCACGACCAGCACGGCCACGGCGAGGTCGTCTTCACCGACGTCCGGGTGCCGGCGTCGCACCTGCTCGGCGAGGAGGGCGGCGGCTTCGCCCTCGCCCAGGCCCGGCTCGGCCCCGGCCGCATCCACCACTGCATGCGCGCCATCGGCCTGGCCGAGCGGGCGCTGAGCCTGATGGTGCGCCGCGCCACCACCCGGGTCGCCTTCGGTCAGGAGCTGGCCCGCCAGGGCGTGGTGCAGCAGCAGATCGCCGAGTCCCGGATGGCGATCGAGCAGGCGCGGCTGCTCACCCTCAAGGCGGCCTGGATGATCGACCGGTACGGCGCCAAGGCCGCCCGCACCGAGATCGCCGCGATCAAGGTGATCGCGCCCCGCGTCGCGCTGGAGGTGCTCGACCGGGCCATCCAGGTGCACGGCGGCGCCGGCGTCTCCGACGACTTCCCGCTCGCGTCGATGTACGCGGGCGCCCGTACCCTGCGCATCGCCGACGGCCCCGACGAGGTGCACGTGCGCGACGTGGCCCGCCGGGAGATCCGCCGCCAGCTGGAGTCGCGGTGACCGTGGCGACCGAGCCCTCCGTCACCCCCGAGCGGCGGCGGGCGCCCCGCGGGTCGGCCCGGCAGAGCATCGTCGCGGCCGCCACCGAGCTGTTCGCCCGGCGCGGCTACGAGGCGACGAGCGTCCAGGAGATCGTGGCGGCGGCGGAGGTGACCAAGGGGGCGCTGTACCACTGGTTCGGGTCGAAGTCCGAGCTGCTGACCAGCATCTACCGGGAACTGCTCGCGGAGCAGACCCGGCGGCTGGCCGAGATCGCGGCCGGCGACGGGCCGGTCCGGGAGCGGCTGCGCGCCGCGGCCCTCGACGTGGTCGAGCACACCGCCGAACACCTGGCCGAGCTGACCGTCTGGGCCCGCTCGGCGCACCTGCTCGACGACGAGCACGCCGAGGCCACCCGCCGGGAGCGCCGGCGCTACCACGACCTGTTCCGCGACCTGGTGCACGAGGCCCAGTTGGCCGGCGTGGTCCGCACCGACGTCTCCGCCACCGTGGTCACCCACACGTTCCTCAGCGCCCTGGGCAACGTCCACACCTGGTTCCACCCGGACGGGCCGCTGACTTTCACCGAGGTCGGCCACCAGCTCGTCGCGCTGTTCGTCGACGGCGTGCGCGCCCCGGCGGAGTCCGCGCCGGCCGGGAACGCGGTGCAGGGCTGACGCCGGCCGGGGTCAGATGTTCGCCGAGTCGGCCGGCACGTCAGCCGGCAGCGACGGCGCACCCGCCGGCTGGTCGCCGCCCCGGCAGGCCAACCCCAGGGTGTACGCGGTCATCGACAGCGACCCGTACGCGTACCCGTCCACCAGCACCTCGGGCCGGGTTCTGGTCGCACCGGCGATGCCGGCGAGGTAGAGCAGCGGGATGAAGTGGTCCGGCGTCGGCACCGCCGACCCGAAGTCGCGGTGGGCGTCCAGCCGGGCCGCCTCGGTGGGCTCGTCCCGCATCACCTCGCGGGCCGCGTCGTTGAAGCGTCGCGCCCAGTCGAAGCCCTGGTCGACCAGCTGCGGATCCACCCCGCCGAGGTTGTGCACCACGTTGCCGCTGGCCACGATGAGCACCCCGCGCTCGCGCAGCGGCGCGAGCTGGGCGCCCAGCCCCAGGTGGTAGTCCAGCCCCTTGAAGGCGTTGATGCTCAGCTGCACCACCGGGATGTCCGCCGCCGGGAAGGCGTGGGTCAGCACCGACCAGGTGCCGTGGTCGATGCCCCACGAGTCCACGTCGGCGCCCACCCAGGTGGGATGCACCAGGTCGCTGACCTCCTCGGCCAGCTCGGGCAGGCCCGGGGCCGGGTACTCGACGTCGAAGAGCTGCGGGGGGAAGCCGTAGAAGTCGTGGATCGTGCGCGGCCGGGGCATCGCGGTGACGGCGGTCGCGCCGATGTACCAGTGCGCCGAGATCACCAGGATCGCCCGGGGGCGCGGCACCGCCCGCCCGAACGCCCGCCAGGCCGAGGTGTACCGGTTGACCGCCAGGGCGTTCATCGGATTGCCGTGGCCGAAGAAGGCGGCGGGCATCGTGCCGGGGCTGGTCTGACCGCTCATGCCGCTCCCTCCAGGTCGTGGTCCGAGGGTAATCCGGCGCGGTCGGGCGTCGCGGCCGATCGGGCGCGGAACGCGCCGTCAGGCGACGAGGTAGGCCGGCGGCACCGCGTCGGTGAGCCACACCCCGTTCGCGCTGCGGTAGAAGACGTGCCCGTCGCGGGCCATCGCCGCCGCGTCGACGCTGAGCACCACCACCGCCCCGCTGCGGCGGGCGCCGACCCGCCGGGCCGTAGCCACGTCCGGCGAGAGGTGTACGTGGTGCCGCCCGCCCCGGTGCAGGCCGGTGGCCCGGATCGAGTCGAGCGCGGCGGCGCCGGTGCCGTGGTAGAGGCGCTCCGGCGGCGCGGTGGGCTCCAGCTGGAGGTCGACCGGGATGGAGTGCCCCTGGCTGGCCCGGATCCGGTCCACCCCGTCGGCGCCCCGCTCGACGGCGAAACGCTGTTTGTCGTTGCCGGCCACGACGGCGTCGAGATCGGCGCGGTCGATCCGCAGGGCGGCGAGCAGGTCGTCCACGGTGACCCAGCCGGCCCGGTCCGGGGCCAGGCCGAACTTCCCGGGCTGGTGGCGCAGTGCCAGTGACATCCGCTTGCTCAGCCGCACCAGCGCCCGATCGTCCATCGCACCATTGTCGACCATGGCCGGAGGCGGTGGCGACGGGATACCGCCTCGCCCCGGACGCGCCGGGGCGGACGCCGCCACGACGGCGCCCGGGGCGAGGCGCCGCCCGCTACGGGTCCCGCCGGCTGAACCGGGTCGCTGCCGGGCCGTCGAGCCGGCCGGACGGGAGCCGGCGCCCGCAGACCACCAGCAGCAGATCCTGGGCGAGCCCGCGCACGGGTGTGCCCTCGCCGTGGCACCAGTCGAGGTCGGTCGCCCGGAGCTGGACACCGGTCAGGTCGGTGCCGAAGAACGCCACGTTGCGCGGCGACATCCCGGTCAGCACCATGGCGACCCGCTCCGGTGGGACGCGGCGGTCCAGCCCGAGGCCGACGGTGATGTCCAGGCCGTGGATGACGTCGTGGGAGAGCGCCCCGCGCACGCCCCCGCCCGGCGGCGTCCACCGGTGGTCGACGTTGTCCCGCAGCGCCGCGAGCAACTGCGCGGGCGACAGCGCGGCGGCGTCGCGGCGGGCGGTGCGGTCGGCCATCCGGTTGACGTTCCCGCGCGCCCTGGCCAACTCCACCAGGGTCCGCCCGAGCGAGGTCCGGAACGGCATCGTGGTGTGTGCGACGACCTCCCGCACCCGCCACTCGTCGCACAGCGTCGGCGCGTCCCACCGGTCGGCGGGCAGCGCCGCCAGCAGGTCGGCCAGTTCCGTTCGCTCCGCCACCACCGCAGCGCGGACGTCGTCGTCGGTCATCCGGATTCCTCCCGTCCAGTGCGGGGCACCCTTCGCCGGGGCCCTCGCACCTGATACGGGCCGGACCCGCGAAACTCATCGGTCGGTCGGCGTATGGTCGCCGGGTGCGGGAGGAAGCGGTGGCCGAGGACGTCCCGGTCGAGCTGCTGCGCACCGAGCTGACCGGCTTCTGCTACCGGATGCTCGGCTCCGGCTTCGAGGCCGAGGACGCCGTGCAGGAGACGTTGACCCGCATCTGGCGGGCCGCCGACCGTTACGAGCCGACCCGCGGGTCGCTGCGGACCTGGGCCTACCGGATCGCGACGAACGTCTGCCTGGACATGCTGCGCGGCGCGCAACGCCGGGCGCGGGCGATGGACCTCGGCCCCGCCGCCGAGGCCGGTGCGGCGCTGGGGGCGCCGGAGCCGAAGCACGTGTGGGTCCAGCCGGTCCCGGACGACCGGGTGCTGCCCGGGTACGGCGACCCGGCGGAACAGACGCTGCGGCGGGAGAGCATCCGGCTGGCGTTCGTGGCCGCCCTGCAACACCTGCCGCCCCGACAGCGGGCCGTGCTGATCCTGCGCGACGTGCTCTGCTGGCGGGCCGACGAGGTCGCACACCTGCTGGAGGCCAGCGTCGCGTCGGTGAACAGCGCGCTCCAGCGGGCCCGGTCCACCCTGCGCGCGGTCGCCCCCGACCCCGGGGAGCCGATCCGGCCCGCCAACGCGGCCCAGCGCGAGCTGCTGACCCAGTACTGCACCGCGTTCGAACGTCACGACGTACCGGCCCTGGTGGCGCTGCTGCACGCCGACGCCACCATGTCCATGCCGCCGTTGCGCTGGTGGCTGCGCGGCCGGGACCGGATCGCGCAGGCGCTCTCCGATCCGGCGGCCTCGTGCGCGGGTTCGCGGCTGGTGCCCACCGCGGCGAACGGCGCACCGGCGTACTGGCAGACCCGGCCGGGGCCCGACGGCGTCCACCGGCCCTTCGGGCTGGTCATCCTGGACCTGGCCGGCGACCGGGTGCGGGGCATCACCACCTACCTCGACGCGGACCGGCTGCTGCCGCTGTTCGGCCCGCCGGCCGGGCCGACCGATCCGGTGGACTGACGCCCGGTGGATGCACCTCGCCTCAACCGAGTTCGGCGACCACCTTCGCGGTGAGTTCGCGGACCACGTCGACCAGCAGGTCGACGTCGGCCTCGGTGGTACGCCAGTTGACGATCGCCGGGCGCAGCGCCACCCGTCCGTCGTGGACGGTGGTGCCGGCGTACACCCGGCCGTCGGCGAGCAGGGCCGCGCCGAGCCGCCGGTTGACCTCGTCGAGCGCCGCTTCGCGAACGCCCGCCGGCCGGGCGCGGAAGCAGACGATGCAGAGCGGCACCTCGGCGAGGCGTTCCAGCTCGGGCGTCTCGTCGACCCGGCGCGCCAGGCGCTGGGCCAGGTCGAGGTGCCGTTCCACCATGGACCGGTAGCCCTCCCGCCCGTACGCGGCGAGGGTCGCCCAGATCGGCAGGGACCGGGCCCGGCGGGAGGAGTCCGGGCCGAGCAGGGCGTAGTCCGCGCCCTCGCCCGGTGTCGGCAGCGCGCTGCCCTCCCCCGGCAGGTACGCCGCGCCGGGCATGCCGAACGCGACCGCCAGCCGGGACGGGTCCTTGAGGAAGGCGAAGCCGTTCTCGTACGGCACGTTGAGCCACTTGTGCCCGTCGCCGGCGATCGAGTCGGCGCGTTCCATGCCGGCGACCAGCCCGGCGGTGCGCGGGGAGAGCGCGGCGAAGATGCCGAACGCGCCGTCGACGTGCAGCCAGGCGCCGTGCCGTTCGGCGATGTCGGCGAGGTCTGCCAGCGGGTCGAAGTCACCGGTGTCCACCTCCCCGGCGTTGGCGATCACCACCGCCGGGGCGGCCAGCTCGGCGAGCCGCCGGTCGAGGGCGACGAGGTCGACCCGGCCCGCGCCGTCACGGGCGTGGATCTCGACGGTGTTGCGGCCGTGGCCGAGCAGTTGCAGCGCCTTGCGGTCGCTGGGGTGCAGGTAGCCGCCGGAGAGCACCGGCATCCGGGGCAGCCCGGCCAGCCCGTCCGCGGCGACGTCGACGCCGTGCCGCTCGCCCCACCAGTGGGTGGCGGCGGCGAGCCCGGTGACGTTGGCGAAGGTGGCGCTGGTGACCAGCGCGCCGCCGTACGTCGCGGGCAGCCCGAACAGTTCCCGCAGCCAGGTCAGCGCGATCGTCTCGACCTCGCTGGCGAGCCGCGAGGAGGCGCGGAAGGCGGCGTTCTGGTCGAGCAGGGCCGCGGTCCAGTCGGCGGCGAGGGCGGCCGGGGTCGTCCCGCCGATGATGAAGTGGAAGAAGCGGGGGCCGGCCGAGTGGGTGGCCGCGGCCGTCCCGACCCGCAGCAACCGGTCCAGCGCGGCGGCCGCGCCCTCGCCCCGCTCAGGCAGCGCGCCGCCGTCGGCCGGGTGCCAGAGCTGGCCGAGCAGCGCCTGGCTGTCCGGGTCGTGCACCGGCCGGTCCGCCAACGACGACAGGTACGGCCCGGCCGCCTCGTACACCCGGCGCAGCGCCTCGTCCCCGTCGGCGTCCCGCAGCGGATCGGTCATCGCAGCGCCCTCCTCGGCGGTCGGGTGGCGGTCGGGACGCCGGTGGAGCGGCAGCCCTGGTGCAGCCTCATCCCGACGGAGCCGGCCCGGTCCTCCCCTACCCTCGCACCGGTCGGCGCGGTTCGCGCCGGCCAATTCCGCCGCGGTGGCCCGCGGAGGATGGCGCACCCGACGACCTCCTACGCCCGGTGACGCGGCCCGCCGGTAAGGGGCGGACGTGAGGGCCGTCATAACGGCTGGACGATCGGCCCGGCCCTGCTGCTAGCCTTCTCGGCAGGTCATGAGCGCCAGCGTCAAGCCCCGGCTCGCTGGCCGGCAACCCTCCTCCACGGTGGGGTGCTCCGGGTGAAGACCAGGCACCGGTGTGGCACCGGTGCAAGCGTGGCCTGGTTCCCAGGTCAGCACCGACCTAGGAGAGCCATGTCTGCACAGCTTTTCGCCCCGCCCGTCGGCGGCGCCGTGCCCGCGGCCCGGTCCGACGCGCCGGCTGCTCGCCTGATGCTGGTCAAGCGGCGACACGTCGACCTGATGCGGGTCTGCAGCGACGGCTGTCGCCGCCCGACCGCGTAGTCGACGACCCCTTTCCTCGTACCACCGCAGCGGTGTGCCGGTCCGGCACGCCGTCTCCCGGCGTGCCCGTGTGCCCGCCGACCGATCAACCCGGAGACACCTGTGCGATTTCTTCCCGCTCTGTCCAAGGTGGCCGCGCTCGGCGCCGCCGCCGTCCTCGCCGCCACCGCGCTGACCGCCTGCGGCGACGACTCGTCCGAGGCCGCCGAGAACCCGTACGGCCTGCTCCAGCCGGGCGTGCTGCGCACCGGCACGCTGACCGACGCGCCGCCGAACGTGTACCTGAAGGACGGCACGTTCACCGGCTTCGACAACGACCTGCTCACCGCGGCCGCGGCGAAGGTCGGCCTGAAGGTGGAGTTCGTCGGGACCGACTTCTCCGCGCTGCTGTCCCAGGTCAACAACCGCAAGTTCGACATCGGCAGCTCCTCGATCACCATCACCGAGGCGCGCAAGAAGACCGTCGACTTCGGCAACGGCTACGACTTCGGCTACTTCGGACTCGACGTGCCCGCCGGCTCCCCGATCACCAGCTTCGACCAGCTCGCCGGCAAGCGGGTCGTCGTCGTGCAGGGCACGGTGCAGGACGACTACGCCACCGGCCGGAACCTCGACCCGGTCCGGGTGCCCGACTACAACGGCGCGATCAACCAGCTCAAGGCCGGCACCGCCGACGCCTGGATCGCCCCGGCCGAGATCGGCGATAAGTCGGCGGCGGACAGCAACGGCAAGATCACGGTGGCGGCCAAGCAGCTCAGCCCCGCCCCCACCGCGTACGCGTTCGCCAAGGGCAACGACAAGCTGCGCGAGGCGCTGAACAAGGGCCTCGACGAGGTCATCGCCGACGGCACCTGGACCCGACTCCAGGCGCAGTACTACCCGGGCCGGCCGATCCCGGCCGACTTCAAGCCGGGCAGCGGCACCGTCGCGGTGCCGGCGGCCTCGGCGTCGACCACCTCCTGACGGTACGGATGACGAGCGAGCGGGGCGGACGGGGAGGAGACCGATGGACACCTTGAGCACCCTCTGGGAGACCTTCTTCGACGGGGACTCGATGCGCGAGGCGCTGCCCGAGATGCTGACCGTCGGGCTGCCCAACACGCTGATCCTGGCGATCTCCGCCGCCCTGCTCGGCTCGATCCTCGGCATGCTGCTGGCCATCGCGGGCATCTCGCGTACCCGATGGTTGCGGTGGCCGGCGCGGGTCTACACGGACGTCTTCCGCGGCCTGCCGGCCGCGGCGACCATCCTGCTCATCGGTGTCGGCCTGGCGCCGCTCGGCATGGAGGTCTGGGGACCCAACCCCTACCCGTTGGGCATCCTGGCGCTGTCGCTGATCGCCGGCGCGTACATCGGGGAGATCTTCCGCTCCGGCATCCAGAGCGTCGAGGCCGCGCAGCTGGAGGGGGCCCGGGCGCTCGGATTCTCCTGGGGCGAGGCGATGCGGCTGGTGATCATCCCGCAGGGTGTACGCCGGGTCCTGCCGGCCTGGGTCAACCAGCTGATCGCGCTGATCAAGGACTCCAGCCTGGTCTACTTCCTCGGCCTGGTGGCCAGCCAGCGGGAGTTGTTCCGGATCGGCCAGGACTACGCCGCCACCACCGGCAACGAGTCGGCGCTGCTGCTGGCCGGCCTGTTCTACCTGGCGTTGACCGTGCCGCTGACCCACGCGGTCAACTGGATCGACCGGCGGCTGCGCCAGGGACGGTCGGTGACCGTCGACCCCGACGACGACGGCGGGCTGGCCCTGGCCGGCGAGACCGCCCTGCCCCCGCAGACCCCGACCGGGAAGGATCACCGATGACCGGCACCGCCACCACCACCTCGGTCAGCCTCGCCGTCCGGGACGTCCACCTCGCCTTCGGCGCCAACCGGGTGCTGCGCGGCGCGGACCTGGACGTCGGGCGCGGCGGCACCGCCTGCGTGATCGGCCCCTCCGGCTCGGGCAAGTCCACCCTGCTGCGCACCATCAACCGGCTGATCGAGCCGGACCGGGGCGACGTGCTGCTCGACGGGCGCAGCGTGCTGCGCGACGACCCGGACGCGCTACGCCAGCGGATCGGCATGGTCTTCCAGCAGTTCAACCTCTTCCCGCACATGAGCGTGCTGCGCAACATCACCCTGGCGCTGCGCCGGATCAGGAAGCTCTCCGAGGAGGAGGCCACCGCGGTCGCCCGCGCCCAGCTGGAGCTGGTCGGGCTGGCCGGCAAGGCGGACTCCCGACCGGCGCACCTGTCCGGCGGGCAGCAGCAGCGGGTGGCCATCGCCCGGGCGCTGGCGCTGCAACCGCAGGTGATGCTCTTCGACGAGGCCACCTCGGCGCTCGACCCGGAACTGGTCAAGGGCGTCCTCGCGGTGATGGCCGACCTCTCCGCCGGCGGCATGACCATGGTGGTGGTCACCCACGAGATGGGCTTCGCCCGTGAGGTCGCCGACACCGTCGCCTTCATGGACCACGGGGTGGTGCTGGAGGCCGGCGAGCCCGCCGCGATCTTCGAGGCGCCGGAGCACCCCCGGCTGCGCCGCTTCCTTTCCCAGGTCCTCTGAGCAGCCGCCTGGGCAGCGGCGGACCCCCGGTGGGGGTCGATCAGAGCCGGCGGGCGGTGAGCCACCGGTCCGGCCAGTAGCCGACCCCGTCAAGCAGGGGTGCCCCGGAGAGGTCACCCATGGTGGGGCCGTCGGTCTGCGACCGGCTGGAGATGAACCGGTGGTGGCCGCCGTCGTCGATGCCGAGGTAGATCCCGGAGTGGTCGACCTGGCGGCTCGGTATCGGCTGGGCGTTGAAGAAGACCAGGTCGCCGGGGAGCAGCTTGTCGATCCCGCGGGCCCGCTGGCCCGAGTTGGGCATCAGCTGGACTCCCGGGCCCACCTCCGCCATGGCGTACGCCCGGCGCGGCAGGCCCTCGCCCGGGGTGTTGGTACCGCGCAGCGGATAGCCGAGCCGGTGACCGTAGACCATCCGCAGGAAACCGGAGCAGTCCAGGGCCAGCTTGCGCTGCGGCTCGGGGATTGCCGCCTTGCCGTCCAGGAACGACCAGGGCAGACCCAGGTAGTCGTAGAAGTCGGAGCGCTCCTGACGGCCGTCGGGGTCCGCCGGGTCCGGCGGCCCGAACGAGGCGTCGCCGGAATACTGCTGCCCCTGGTTGTCCCGCTTCACCGGGGCCCCGTCGACGTACTCGAAGGCGATCGACAGCACGTCCGGCGAGCGGTCCCGGCGGGCCGCGGCGAACCAGTCGACGAACCACTGCTCCTGTTCGGCGCCGGCCCGCCACGGCTGCGGCGCGAGCCGGACCCACATGTCGGTCTCGATCTTCGCGTCCGTGTAGCGCGGCTCCTCGAACGTCCGGGACGGACCGTAGATGTGTGCGGTCCGCGCGCCGTCGGTCATGATCGCGACCGGCTCCCCCGACGAGTCGATGATCTCCGTACGGTCCGGTTCGGACGACCGCTGGTAGTGGTAGCCCGACGCGCCGGCCGCCTGGCCCTCGGTCGCCTTCGCCAGGCCCAGGGTCAGCTCGGGTTCGTCCCCGGGCGACGGCCGGGCCACCAGGTAGGTGAGCATGCTCGCGGTGATCAGCAGGACGAGCCCGAGGATGCTCGACACGGCCGGCCTGCGGAGATACCTGCGGTAGCTCATTCCTGCTTCTCCTTTCGAGACGTTTGCGAGGCGGACGGAACGATCAGGTCACCGGCACGAAACCCGCGACCACGCCGCTGTACGTGATGCCGAAGGTGATCGCCGTGACGATGACGGTCGCCAGGATGGTCGCCCTGGGCGGCTGGCGTACGAGCTGGTAGGCGATGAGCCCGGGAATCACGAAGCCCAGCGTCTGGTGGGCGAACAGCAGTGGCAGGTCGCGCTGGACGAGCAGGAACATGGTCAGCTGCAACAGGACGCTGACCAGCACGATCGCGGCGAACAGCCGCTTCCCGTAAAGGATGATCACCCGATGCATCAGCCGGGCGATGAGGTACGTGACGATGGTGACCGCGACCACGATCACCGCCTGGAGCTGGTCCTCGATGAGGGTCAACGCGATCCAGCCCGGGGTGATCATGCCGCCGGGCGAGAGGTTGGTGGTCAGGTAACACAGCAGGGCGAACACCAGCCCGATGCCGAGGCTCGCCGTGGCCATCTGGGCGCTGAGTTCTCCGCCGAAGGTCATCACTGGCTCCCTTCTCCGGTCGACGTACGAAGGGTGGAGGCGGAGGGAGAGCCGTCCTCGCAGGTCCAGCCCGGCAGTGTCGCCAGCTGGTGGACCAGCACCTCACCCTGCCCGTGGATGTTCCCGACGGCGACGATCGAGGAGTCGTCCGGGGTCGCCGCGCTCACGCCCTGCAGCAGGCTGTCCGGGTCCGGTTTGCCGCCGAGGTCGATCACCCGGTCCTGAAGGTCGGCGGGCACGGTCGTCCGGGCGCTCTTGGTGACCTCTCCGATCAGGACGATGGTCTCCGGTCTGACCCGGCCGCTCAGCTCGCCCATCTGCCCGTTGCGCTCGATCCGGTCCGGCCGGCAATTGATCACCATCGTCAGCGGGCGGGTGATGAGCTGCTGGTCCTCCAGTTGCTGGATGTTCATGAAGGTCGACTCGGGATCGTTGGCGGCGAAGATGTTCGCGAACCGGAACCGCTTGTCGCCGTGCATCACCCGGGCCACGGAGAGCACGCCCGGGTCGGGCGGCGCCTCCCACATGCCCCGCAGCGCGCTCTGCCGGTCGACGCCCAGTTCCCCGGCGACGGCCAGCGCGATCGCGACGTTCTCCTTGAAGGTGATCCAGCCGAAGCCGTTCATCTCGTGGTCGCTGACCGACTCCGGGTCGACCGCGATCAGGCGGCAGTCCCGCCGATCGGCCTCCTCCTGCAGGATCGCGAGCCGTTCCCGCTCGGCGGTGATGCAGGTGCCGCCCACCGGCATGGACCGGCTCAGCGACCGGGCGACATCGTCCAGGGTGGGCCCCATCTCGGCGAGATGGTCCTCGCGGACGTTGCACAGCACCCCGATGTTCGACCGGATCAGCTTGCTCTGGTTGACCTCCTGGAGCGCCGGCATCACCGCCATGCACTCCATGACCAGAGCGTCCGGGTGGTAGACGGCGGCCCGCCGCACGATGCCGATCTGCTCGACCACGTTGGCGATGCCGAACTTGCGGTGCACCGGCTCCTCGCTGGCGTCCGGGAAGATGAACCGGGCCGCCGTGCCGGTGGTCTTGGCCACCACCACCCGCCCACCGCCGCGCAACGCGCCGGCACAGAGCCGGGTGATCGAGCTCTTGCCCCGGATGCCGTTGACCAGCACCCGGTCCGGAATCATGGTCAGGTTCCGATAGTGGTTACGCTGCTCGACCATCCCCGCGCCGAACAGCGCCACACAGCAGAGGACGAAAACGACGTAGAGGTATACCACGTCAACTCCTTTCGTCTCGGTCGTCGGCGCGGGTGTCGGAACTCTCGCTCAGCCAGAGAGTGGCCCGACCGGCTTCGGGTTGCGGCGGGACCTCGGGCAGCACGACGGTGCGGTCCTCCTCCGTGCCGCGCAGCCGGCTCGCACCGCCCAGCCGGCTGGAGCCGGTGTGCCGGACCTGGCGGCAGACCTCCAGGCACATCGCCAGCGCCCCGATGTCGTCGTGGCGTTGCGGCGAGATCGGCTCCTCCACGTCCCCGTCGCTGATCCGGTCGGCCTGCACGGCGAGGCGGCGCAGTGGCCGCGCGAAGACGAAGTACTGCCACGTCTGGGTCAGCAGCACCACGCCCGTCGTGGCACCGGCGACGAGTAGCGTCCACCGCCGGCCGTCGCTCTGCGGCAGCCGCAGCCCGGCCAGGTCCTGCTCCACCACCAGCGACCACTTCAGCGGAGCGACGGTGTTCGGCTTGTTCAGGCCGGCGGCGGCGATCAGCGCCGGCCTGCCGTCCGGCGTCTTCGCCATACCCACGGTGCCGCCCTTCAGCGCCTCGGAGGCGGCAACCCGGGCGGTGCCCTCCAACTGCTGGAAGGCGCGGAAGCCGTTGGAGTCGAAGACGGTGCGCAGATCCTCGTCGACGACCCGTACCTGCCCGTCCACCGCCCGGATCATCTCCAGCAGGTAGTCGATGTCGAACTCGCCGACGGTCGCGACGCCGTTGGGAGCGACCCGGAAGGCGTACACCAGCGGCACGCGCGCCGTTTCGCCGTCCAGGTCGATGCCGGTCTCACCGTGCAGCGGCTCCTTGCGAAGCGGCTCCCGTCCCGCGGCGCTGACGACCGATCCGCTCGGGTCCATCAGGTAGAGGCTCCGGAAGCGGTGTTTGTCGGCCAGCTCCTGCTTGAGCTGCGGGGCCAGTTGAGCCGGGTCGGGCGTCGCCTCCGACGCCTGGGAGATCCGGGTCACCGTCTGCAGGCCGTTGTTCAGCGCCTTGCCCATGACGTTGCTCGCCGCCTCGGCCCTGCTCTCCTCGTCCCGGACGAGTTGGTTGGGGATCGGCGGCTCAGGTGACCTCAGCGTGTAGGCCACCGCCGCCGCCGGCCAGAGCAGCGCCACGACGGTGGCCAGGGCCAGGCCCTGGTTCACGGTCGGACGCCACCGCCACCGCCACCGCTTCCGGCCGCCGGTGCCGGACGATGGATCGTCGGACGTCAGCGACAGCGCCCGGGCGATGCGGTGGGCCTCCGCGTTGCGCAACGGGTGCCGCTTGCTGAGGACTTCGCCACAGGCGTCCGCCTTGGCCCGCTCCAGCAGCGACCGCACGGGCCTGACCATTGCCAGCCGCATCAGCAGGAAGCTGGGCACCGCCATCGCCAGCAGGGTCAGGCCGAGCAGGAAGCCATGGAGGGTGGAGGTGCCGCCCGTTTCCTCGGCGACGACGAGGGTCGCCACCGTCGCCCCGGTCTCCCCCACCGGAGCGGAGGAGACGACCAGTTGCTTGTTCAGCCACTCCGTCACCCGGATCGGGTGGCCCTCGGTGGATTGGGACTGCGCCAGCCCCTGGAAGACCACCGGCAGGTGGACATCGGGTACGGCACTGACCCCCTGCATCAGGGTGCTCTTGCCGTCCGGTGTGATGACGAAGATGCCCTGTCGGGCGTTGGGGTTGAGGCGCAGTTCGTCCACGTCGAGCGGTTGGGTCGCCAGCAGGGTCCGCGACCCGTCCAGCGCGACGCTGCGGACCAGCGCCGGCCCGTCCGGAGTGGTGATCGGAAACGTGTCCTTGGCGGGAAGCGCCGGTGGCAGCAGCTCCATCGGTACGCCGCTGCCGGCGGTGGCCAGCGGGCGCCGCGAGGCGGTCTCCACGATCGCGGCCCCGGTCCACTCCGTACCGTTGCCCACCACCTGCTTGACGAACTCGGGGTCGGGCGTCGTCGGCGGCCGAGCCGCGATGCGCTGGTCGAGGTCCTCCACGTAGTGGTTGATGGTCAGCCGCATGCTGGAGGCGACCTTCGACACGTTGTCCCGCTGCGAGTCGACGACGGCCGGGGGGACGCCCCGTTGGTTGTTGATGGCGAACCCGAGCACGATGGCGGCCGCCAGACACATGATCGCCCAGAAATACAGCAGTGACGGCTTACCGGAGCCGGCGGGAAAGCCGGCTGTCGGGAGCTGCTGGTCCAGCGCCCGCCGCCGCCACGGGACCGCCTGCTCCTGCGGTGGGTCGGAGGGCACTGACGGCACGGACGCGCGGCCGCGGAAGGGCTGCTGATCGCGACCCCGGTCGGGGGCGGGCTGTTCGCCTCCGTTCGTGCTCTTCATGGCAACCCTTCGCTCTCGGCGACATCGGAACTTGCGCGTCATGTCGATCATCGAACTCGGCAGGGTGAGGAGACTTCACCCGACCGGGATGAACTCGGCGGGCGTCGAATCCGCGTCGCGGCCGCGTCGAGCGGTGGCACCAGCGTGGCGGCCGGCGGGGTGAGGCCGCCTCACACCACGGAGGTGAACCGGTCCGTCAGCGCCCGATCGCGCTGCCGTCCCGGCGCTTGTCCGCCGCGCCGAGCAGCTCGTCGCCGCGTATCTCGATCGCGGTGAGACCGCTGTCCAGTGCGATGAGCCGGGGACACGGGTGCTCCCGGACCACGAGTTCGGCCATGATCGCGCTGATCTTCCGGCCCGCTTCGAGCTCGGAAGGCGCCCCGACCGACCCCCCGCACTTGCGCGTGATGTCCTGCCCGCTGAAATGCCCCTGGTCGATGGCCTCGGCCGGCCCCATGCCGTCGACGATCACACCCACCAGTGCCTGGGTCACGTAGTCCGGAATGTGCGAGCCGCCGGCCGCGCCCACCACCAGCCTCAGCTTTCGTCCCTGCTCATCGAGGACGATGGTCGGCGCCATCGACGCGGTGGGGCGCTTCTTCGACTGCATGACGTTCACCGGCTTGCCGGGTGACACCGACGACGTGTCGGTGAAGTTGTTCATCGCGTTGTTGAGGATCATCCCCCGCGCCTCGATGTGCGCCCCGAAGTGCGTGTTGATGGTGGTCGTCATGGAGACGGCGTCGCCGTCGCTGTCCACGATGCTCACGTTGCTGGTCGGGTCGCCGACGTCGATGGTGCTCGGGACGTCCCCGGTGGGCCCCGGAGGGATCCGCTCCGGCGGCTCTCCCGGTGTGATCGGGTCGATCGCGCGGTCCGCAGAATAGAGGGAGAAGCGCTGGTCGAGATACTTGCTGTCCAGCAGGCCGGCCGCCGGCACCTTGTGGTACGCCGGGTCCCCGATGTACCCCCGGCGATCGAAGTTCGCCAGGCGGCTGGCCTCGACGAAGAGGTGCATCCGATCGGCCGAGTCCGGCTCGCTCCTGCCCACCTGACCGCGGTCGAGCAGGCCCAGCATCTCCAGTACGGACACTCCCCCGAACGCGGGCGGCGCCGACGTGCACACCAGCACGCCCAACACCTTCCGGCACAGCGGCTTGCGTTCGATGGGGGCGTACTCGGCGAAGTCCCCGACGGTCATGAGACTGGGGATCACGACCGGTCCGGCGGTGTTTCCCTTCAACTTGAACGGCCCCTTCGCCGCCTGCTGCACGATCGCCGGGGCGATCTTGCCCTTCGGGTCGTAGAAGGCGTCCGCCCCGCCGTCCCGAACCTCCCGCAACACCTGCGCGATCTCCGGGTTGCGAATCGTCGTACCCGGCTTCTTGGCCTTGTCGCCGTTGCAGTAACGGGGGCGCAGATCGGGGTAGTTGCAGCGCTTGCGCCCGTTGTTGCGCTCGTCGAGTCCACTGCTCAGGGCCTCCGGCATGGGGAAGCCGTTCGCGGCCAGGTTGATGGCGTCGTCGAAGAGCTCGTCCCAGGGGAGGTCCCCGTACACCTCATGGACGTCCGAGAGCACCCGCAGCGTGCCCGGTACGGCGAACGCCCGGGCTGTCGACGACGCCGCGTACGGGAACCGGTCGACGCCGAGCGCCTTGCGCTCCTGGTCGGTGGGAGTCATCAGGTTCTGCGGCACGTTCTTCGGCGCTCGGGACATGCCGTCGAAGTACCGCACCGTGTGTTTGTCGGGATCCCAGTAGTTGATGAGCGTGCCACCGGTCAGTCCGGAGGCGTGTGGCTCCACGACGGCCAGAACCGCCTGCACGGCCACCGCGGCATCCGCGGCCGTGCCGCCCTTGGCGATGATTTTGCAGCCGGCCTGGACGGCGAAGGGATTGGCCGCCGCCACCATGAACTTCCGACCCACGGCGTCGGCTTCCCGGCCGGTGGTGGGGTTCGCGCACGAGTCGGCACGCGCCGCAGCCGAGTTCGCTCCGGTGACCGCTGACGACAGGGCCGGAAAGACGAGCGTCAGCACCAGCGCGGACAGGTAGAAGCGCCGCTTCCGTGCGTACATTCCACAACCTCCCGGGATTGATGCCGCGGCCTCGGACCGCGTATCTGCTCGGATCACGTGAGGCCTTCGCCCTGCTGTCCGTTCCGAAGGGACGGCTCCCGCCGTTGGGCTGGCACATTCGGTTGCACGTGGGCACAGTCGTCGACGCACCGACGTGGGATGGCAGCCGACACCGGCATCATGGTTCTCGTTCGGGTGACCCCGCAGGGCATCGCGAGAAGTCGTGGCCGCTGGGACGAGGGTGTCGAAGGTGGCAACGGGCAGTGCGGCGAACGAACGCGGCGACGCCGAGCCACCCACGGCGCCTGACGCTAGGTGACGAATCCGCACCTGGCTGTCTACAGCGTGTTAGCGTCGGGGCGGCGGTGCCTGCTGGCGTACGCGCAGGGGATGGCCCATCTTGGCCGCCGTCATCGCCCAGCTGGCCACGAGCCCTCGTTGGCGCTCGTCCGACCACCGGCACGACATCCACCCTGAGGAGGAACCGTGCAGGAGAGGTCCGACATCCCGGGACGTACCCGCTGGCGGCGCTTCGCCGCCCTGGCGATCCCGGCGACCGCGGTCGCCGGCGCGATCGTGCTCGGCATGGCCAACGGCGCCATGGCCGCCTCGTTCGCCGTCTCCGGGCAGACGTTCAAGGTCTCCGCCTCGGAGCTGCGCGGTGAGGGCTTCGTCCAGTACGGCGGCGTCGCCCAGGAGGTCGACGGGACGAGGCACGTCGTGGCGACCACCGGTATCCGCAGGGCGCAGCTCTTCGACCTCTGCCAGTCGGTGAGGGTGCCCGGCGCGCCCGCCGTGATCACCCTCACCGCCGGCGGCGGCGGCAGGCCGGCCACCGCCACGGATCTGCTGATCGACGCCGAAGAGCTCGAGGGTGAGGCCCGGTTCACGAACATCCAGATCAACCGGGACGCGTCGACCCTCGAGGGCGGTCCCGAGAACGCGAAGGGCCCCCGGGGGACGTTCGGCCAGCAGGCCGACACCGTCACGATCACGAACCTCCGCCAGGTGGCCCGCTCCACCCAGGCCGGGACCTTCAACCTCACCGGATTGAAGCTGAAGGTCAAAACGGGCGCGGCCGCCAAGGAGTGCTTCTGAGCTGACCACCGCCCCGCTCTCCGTGTGGCGGGGGGCTGCGCTCGACCCCTCATTCGGCAGGAGGCATGGGTGGACAACGGCGAACCGCGGAACGCCCGGCCGGAGCGGCTCCGCGACCGGCGCGGCTTCCGCCGCTGGCGACGGACCCGACCGTTCTGGGGCGGCCTGTTCACCGCACTGGCCGGTCTGCAGATCTTCGGCACCACCCAGATGTCGCTCGCCGGCCTCACTCTCCAGACGGGGCCGACCGGCTTCCTGTCCTGGCTGATCCCCACCATCCTGGTGACCTGTGGGCTGCTGATGTGGTTCAAGCCCCCCCACCGGGTCCTCTACGCCGTGGTCGCCGCCGTGACCGCGCTCTTCTCGCTGATCGGGGTGAACCTCGGCGGCTTCTTCGTCGGCCTGCTGCTCGGCCTGGTCGGCAGCGCCCTCGGTTTCGCCTGGACGCCGGACACCCCGCCGAGCGCCGCGCCGGCCAGCGAGCCGGCCGGCGAGGCAGGGGTACGGGACGAGACAGCCGACGACGCGAGCGAGCCCGACGAGGCCGCGGGCGACCGAACTGCGCGGCCCGGGACGTCGGAGGACGGGACGGGGCGGGACCAGCCCACGGCCGGTACGGGAGCTGACCTGTCGGCCCCCGACGCTGCCCCCAGCACGGGCAGCCGGCCCTCGTCGACGAACTGATGTCCGGCCGGGACAGCCTGGGGCTGCACCTCACCCGGCCGTCGCCCGGCGCGTACCAGGAGTCCGCCACGGCCCCGAGGCGCTGGCCGGCCGAGCGGACGAAGGCCGAGCAGCCGGGGCCCCCACAGCGCGGCCTACGGTTCTTCGCGGCGCTGCTGGGGCTGCTCGGGATCTCCGCCACCGTGACGCTCGCCGCGCCCGGCCCGGCGAGGGCGTCGGGCGTACCCGCCCCGGCTCGGGACGGACCCACCTGCCCGACCGAACCGGCGCCGGGCGGGCCGGCCGGTTCGTCCTCGATCAGCCCGAGCGGGTACGCCAAGGCGAACGTCCTCGCCCTCAGCGGCCTCGGCCCGTTTCACGGGGGCCAGGACGACGAGGAGGGTGCCAGGGCGCAGCCGGAGCGTGCGGCCGCACCCGGCCCGCCACCGCTTGCGAACCTGCTGGCCACCAGCTCGGGGCCGATCGTCCTGGCTCTGGACTGCCACCCCGAGCCGACCCCGACCGCCCCCGGGGCCGGGAGAACCTTGCCGCGGATCCCCGCCGAGCCCGGCCAGCCGCTGGTCGCGGAGAGCCCGGTCCACCTGACCGGCTCCACCATGACCATGACGGGGCTGCGGATCGAGGGGATCGTCGAGCTGCCCACCGCCGGCGGCACCCTGCGGGCCTTGAAGTTCAGCATGGATGAGGTGATGACCGACGACGCCCGGCTGCGCGCGCCCGGCCGGGCCGGCCGCACGCTGCGGGTCGCCACCGATCAACTGAGGCTGAGCGGCGACATCGCCGTCTACGCCACCCGGTTCGTCGGACGAATCCTCGGGGTGACGATCACGCTGAGCCCCGACCTGCCGCTCCCCCCGGGGATCGCCACCGCCTCGCCGGGCCCGGTCACGTTCAGTGGCGTGGCTGTCGACCTGGCCTTCCTGGAGGGCCAATCGCTCACCGCCCGGCCGGCGCTGAAGCTCAACGCGAACTGACGGCCCGGCGAGGTTGCTCCCGGGCAGGGCTGGGCCCTCCGTCAGACCCGCGATCCTCAACCCCGGCGCGGTCGGGGCCAGAGACGCCCTGCGGCACCGTGGCTCACGCACCCAACCTGACTGCACCGCCAGGCCGTCCGGAGCCACCACGAGGCGGTGGGCGGCCGGGAGGCCATATCCCCGCCACGGACGTCAGTGCGACGACGCCCCGGCTCGATGACCACCTCCACCGGCCAAAAACATGCCGCCCACCGGGCCTTCGCGGACGGCCTTTGACCAGGACAATCCTCGTCGTGCGGCCGATGCCGCCCAGGCCCCATCAGCAGGGGCGCTGGCCGCCATGGGATGACCGGCGCCGAAGTCCCTCCCGTCGCGCCGGTCCCACCGCCACCTTTCGCCCCAACCTTCGCGCGCCCCGAGCCCCTTTTACTCCTCCTACGGGATTTCCGCGCGTGATTGCGCAAAGCCGGCCGGAACCCCCGCTTCTCGGGTAGTGTCGCGCGTTTTCGCGGACCCGGCCCGGGTAAGCGGCGGGCGACGGCAGGGTAAGACCAGTCGAGGGGAGCATCACGATGAATCCGCTGTTCCGTAAGAGCGTGCTGTCCGTTGCCGTGCTGGCCAGCGGCGCCTTCACTGGCTCGGCGATCGCCGCCCAGGCGTCCGCCGATCCGATGACCCCGTCGCACCCAGCCCAGGTGCAGAGCGTGCCCGCCTCCGCCGACCAGCCCCCGCCGCCGCCCGCGCCTCCGCCCGCGCCTCCGCCGGCGCCTCCTCCGGAGGACGGTCAGCGAGTGCTCCACTACGACTATCAGCGACAGCCGAACTCCTACTACTGCGCGCCCGCCGCAACCCGGATCGCCCTGTCCACCCAGGGCAAGGTCGTGAGCCAACGCGAGGTCGCCGACAAGCTGGGCACCACCCCGGCCGGCACCGACTCGGTCGACGTCACCACCCGCGTGCTCAACGAGATGACCGCCGGCGGCTACGAGACGACCGAGATCGAGGGCGCCGAGGCCGACCCGCAGCAGGAAGCCGAGCTGCGCACCAATGTGGTGGAGGCGGTCGACGCCAACCGTGGCGTGGTAGCCAACATCATGGGCACCGCCGTCGACACCGAGGGCCACCGGTACTCGTACGAGGGCGGCCACTATCTGAGCATCGTCGGTTACCGCGACGGCGGTGACACGATGAAGGTCGCCGACCCGTACGACCCGGCCAAGAGCTACTGGATGACCGACGACAAGCTCGCCGACTGGATCGCCTCGCGCGGCTACTCGAGCTAGCCCCGATCAGGACGTTCCCGCCGGCCGGGTCCCGAACGGGACCCGGCCCATGCCTGTCTCGACCCGTCGCCGCTCCCTGACCTCCCGCCGGCTCTCGTCGTGCGGCGAGAGGATGACACGGCGACGCCGCCCCCGGCAGGCGGGGGCGGCGTCGTGGGCAACCCGGGGCGCGGACGCCGTCAGGTCATGTCGTCGAAGCGGCGGTCGATCGGGGCGGGCGCGGCGACCGGCGCGGGAGCGCCGACCGGCCCGGAGTAGTCCACCCGCGCGGACGCCTCGACCGGCTCGGTGTCCAGCTCCAGCGGCGACACCTCGTCGTCGCTGAGGTCGGAGTAGATCTCCTTGCCCCGACCCCGCCGCTTGTCGTTGATGAAGGCCACCCCGACCGCGGCGAAGTAGAGCGCGCAGAGGCAGATCGCCAGCGCGGTCATGCCGAACGGGTCGGGGGTCGGCGTGACCACCGCCGAGAAGGCGAAGAACACGAAGACCGCCACCCGCCACCAGCCCAGCAGCTTCCGCGCGCTGGCCAGGCCGACGAAGTTGAGCATCAGCACGATCAACGGGAACTCGAACGCCACCCCGAACAGCAGGATCAGGTTGGTGACGAAGGAGATGTACCGGGTGATGTCCAGCGTGGTGGTGATGTCGCCGCCGCCGGAGACGTTGAGCAGGAACTCCAGCCCCTTGGCGGTGACGAAGTACGCCAGCACCGCGCCCGCGGCGAACAGCGGCGCCGCCAGGGCGGTGAAGAAGTACGCGTACCGCCGCTCGTGCCGGTGCAGGCCCGGCGCGATGAACGCCCACAGCTGGTAGAGCCAGATCGGCGCGGCGATGATCAGACCCACCCAGAGGCCGACCTTCAGCTGGAGCAGGAAGAGGTCGGCCGGGCCGAGCTGGACGAAGTTGCACGACCCATTGACCAGGCGCGCCTTCGGCAGGTCGCAGTACGGCTGCTGCAACAGGTGCAGCACCGGACCGGAGAGCCAGATGCCGAAGCCGAAGCCGACCATGATCGCCAGCGAGGCGCGGAAGAGACGGTTGCGCAGCTCACGGATGTGCTCCATGAGCGTCATGGAGCCGTCGGCGGCCCGTTCGAACTCGCTCGGGCCGCGCTTGCGAAGCGCGAAGGCCACGGTGCTCGGGCCCTTCGGTCAGTTGTCGCGGACGCGCTGCACCGGGTCGACCGGCGGGGCGACGGGCTGCTGCGGGGCCTGCTGCGGGGCGTACTGCTGCTGCGCGTAGGGCTGCTGACCCGCGTGCGGCGGCAGCGGCTGGTAGCCGGCCTGCGCGTCGGCCTTCTCGGCCAGGTCGCGGTCGTCGTCCTGCAGGCTCTTGGTCTCCGCCTTGATGATCCGCAGCGAGCGGCCCAGCGAGCGGGCCGCGTCGGGGAGCCGCTTCGCGCCGAAGAGCAGGATCAGCACGACCACGAGTACGGCGATGTGCCACGGCTTGAGGGCACCCATGGGAAGCTCCAGTCGCTCTGTGTCGAAGGGTGTGTCGCAGCCCATCGTACGTGCGTCGAGAGCCGTTGCCACCCGCCGGGCCGCTGGTGACGCGTCCGGCCGGTGAAGTCTTGACCACCCTCGCGTGTCCCGTCAACCACCTGACGACGTCCATCCGTGCGCGAAAGGAACCCGCTTCGCGCAGCCGGCGCGCGATTCACCGACCGGGGTCGATCACTTACCCCGCTTGGCCTTGATCAGCTCGACCCGCTGCTGGGTCGTCTCGACCTGCCGCTGGAGCGTCTCGGCCCGCTCGGAGAGCGCCTCGGCGGCCTCGCGCAGCGCGTCCGCGTCGGCCTGGCGGCGCTGCAGCGCGACCGCCGCCCGACGCAGCCGGGGCAGCCGCGCCAGCACCGGCCGGACCGCCAGGGCCAGCACGACGAGGGCGAACAGCACCACCGCGAGAACGATCCACTTCACCACGGCGGTCAGCCTACTGGGTGACGGCCCCCACCGCCGGGTCGGCCGACGGCGTGCCGTCGCCCACCGGCGTGCCGTACGCCTCCAGCGCGGCGAGCGCCTGCGCCCGCACCTGTTCGGCCAGCTCGGCCGGGGCGACCACGGTGACGTCCGGCCCCAGCCCGAGCACGAACCGGCGGGCCCAGCCCAGGTCGGTCACCCGCAGCGAGACCAGCCACTGGTCGCCGTCGCCGGCCTCCACCCGCTCGCACGGGTAGTACTCGGTGATCCACCGCTCGCCCCGACCGATCCGCAGGGTGATCAGCGGCAGGTCCGGCGAGGGGCGGAACACCCCGTCGGTGAGGTCGTGCGGGCGCGCCTGCGGCGGCACCACCGCCCGCTCGTCCAACTCGGCGACCGCGTCGATCCGGTCGGCCCGGAACAGCCGGACCGCCTCGGCCCGGCGGCACCACGCCTCCACGTACGCCCGGCCGCCGACCATCAGCATCCGCAGCGGGTCGATGGTGCGCTCGCTGGTCTCGTCCCGCGCCGCCGTGTAGTAGGTGATCCGCAGCGCCCGGCCGCCCTCGACCGCCGACCGCAGCGCCTCGACCTGCCGGGTGTCCCCGGGCAGCCGCACCGCCACCGGCGCGCCGACCAGGTCGCCGGCCGCGTTCTCGATCTTCGCCAGCGCGCGCTCCACGGCCTCCCGGTTGGCCACCCCGGGCGTCTCCGCGAGCATCCGCAGCGCCACCACCAGGGCCAGCGCCTCGTCCGGGGTCAACCGCAGCGGCCGGTCGATGCCGGCGTCGTAGGTGATGGTGACCCGGTCGCCGTCGAAAGCCATGTCGATCAGGTCACCCGGGCCGTAGCCCGGCAGCCCGCAGACCCAGAGCAGCTCCAGGTCCTCGCGCAGCTGCCGCTCGGTGACGCCCAGGTCGCCGGCCGCCTCGGCGATCTCGATGCCGGGGCGGGCGAGCAGGTAGGGCACCAGGTTGAGCAGTCGGGCCAGCCGGTCGGCGGAGGTGCGGGAGCCGCCCCGGGCGGCCGGCCGGGTCACCGGGGACCTCCGGCCACGGCCAGGTCGTCCTGCCGGACGGCGATCTCCTTGAGCCGTTGGATCACCGCGTCGCGCACCTCCGGCGGTTCCAGCACCCGCACGTCCGGGCCGTACCCGACGAGGTGGCCGGCGAGGGAGTCCGGGTCGGCGTACGGCAGGACCAGCCGGTCGCCGTCGGGACCCGGCAGGGTCTGCACGGCCCAGCGCCGCAGGCCGGCGGCGCGACCCGGGGCCGCCAGCACGGTGGCCCGGCCGGTGCGCTCGACCGGCCCGGACCAGCGGGCCACGTGGCTGATCAGGTCGACCCCGGCCGGCGGCTCGTAGCCGCCCGGCTCGCCGGTGACCCGGACCGCGCCCACCACCCGGGAGAGCCGGAAGCAGCGGGTGGCGTCCCGGTCCAGGTCGTGGCCGACCACGTACCAGCGGCCGCGCCAGCAGACCACGCCCCACGGCTGCAACCGGCGGCGGGTCGGCGCGTCCCGGTCGGGCACCCGGTAGTCGAAGCCGACCTCACGGCGGTCCCGCGCGGCGGCGGTCAGCGGCGCGAACGCCGGATCGACCGTGACCATCGGCTCCAGGCCCAGGGTGGCCTGCGGGTCCACGTCGACGCCGGCCGCGCGCAGCTTCGCCAGCCCGGAGGAGGCGGCGGCGGCCAGCCCGGCGTGCTGCCAGAGCCGCGCGGCGATGCCCACCGCCGCGGCCTCGTCGGGTTCCAGGGGGATCTCCGGCAGCGCGTACTCCCGGTGGGCGATCCGGTAGCCGGGCTCGGCGTCGAAGACGCTGGCCGTGCCGGTCTCCAGCGGCACGCCCAGCTCACGCAGCTCGGCCTTGTCCCGCTCGAACTTGCGCTGGAACGCCTCGTGCTCCTTGGCGTCGTCCGGATCGTGCTCGTAACCGGGCACGGTCGCGGCGATCTGCGCGGCGGTCAGGAACCGTCGCGTGGACAGGAGACAGATCACCAGGTTGACCAGGCGTTCGGTACGGCTCCGCGACACGTGTGAACGCTAGCAGCCCGCGCGCCGCGGCCGTGCACCCGCGCGGGCGCGGCGCGCGACGCGCTGCCGCCGGTCACCGCGCGGCGGCGGCCCGACCGCCCTAGGGTGAGGCGCATGTCGGAGGGCGAAGTCAAGGCCGAGAGCGTCAGCACCGTCGTGGTGGCGGGCGCGGCGAACCTCGCCATCGCGGTGGCCAAGCTGGTCGCCGGCCTGATCTCCGGCTCCGCGGCGATGCTCTCCGAGGCCGCCCACTCGGTCGCCGACACCACCACCGAGGTGCTGCTCTACCTGGCGCTGCGCCGGGGCGCGCGGCCCGCCGACACCCGGCACCCCTTCGGGTACGGCAAGGAGAGCTACGTCTGGGCGTTCCTCGCCGCGCTGTTCACCTTCGTCGCCGGGGCGGGCTTCGCCGTCACCCACGGTGTGACCACCATCGTGGTACACCGGCACAGCGGGGACTACCTCGTCTCCTACGTCGTGCTGGGGGTGTCCTTCGTCATCGAGTCGGTCTCGCTGACCCGGGCGGTGCGCCAGGTGCGCAAGGAGTCGCGCCGCTGGCGGACCAGCCCGCGCCGGTTCCTGCGGCTGACCGCCGACACCACCGTCAAGGCGGTGTTCCTGGAGGACAGCGCCGCCCTCGTCGGTCTGTTCCTCGCCGCCGTCGGGCTGGGCCTGTCCCACCTCACCGGCGACGAGCTGTGGGACGGACTCGCCTCGATCGCGATCGGTCTGCTGCTGCTGGTGGTCGCCGCCATCCTCGCCAGGAGCAACGTCTCGCTGCTGGTCGGCCGGTCCGTGCCGGAGCGGTTGCACCACGAGATCGAGCGGCAACTGGCCGGCCTGCCGACGGTCGACCGGGTCGACACCCTGATGACCATGTTGCTGGGCCCGGAGGAGATCCTGGTGGCCGCCAAGGTCGACTTCCACGACGACGCCACCGGCGCCGACATCGAGGCCGCCGCGGACGAGGCCGAGCGCCGGCTCACCGGGCGTTACCGGGAGATCCGCTACGTCTTCCTCGACCCGACCCGGTCGATGCCCGGCACCGCCGGCCGCCGCGCCCGGCGTACCCAGGACCAGGAGCAGGACCAACGGCGGCCCGGCCGGCCCTGACCCGGGCGCGGCGTCGCCGCCGGGCGCGGATAGCGTGCCCGGCATGGTGCGATGGCGGTCCGGAACGGTGACGGCGGTACGACGGCGGTGGGCCGGCGCGGTGGAACTCGACGTCGACCTGGCCGACGGCGGCGCCCTGCGCGCCCTGGCGTACCCCGCCCTGGTCGGTGACCCGGCGCCCGGCGACCGGGTGCTGCTCAACGCCGGCGCCCTGCTGATGGGCCTGGGCACCGGCGGCTACGCCCTGGTCGTGGCGCTGCCCGACCGGCTGCCGCCGGACCCGCCGCAGGCCGGCGACACCCGCGAGGCCGGCCACCTGGTCAAGGCCCGCTACACCCCGTTGCAGGCGATCATGCTCGGGGTGGACGAGGAGGCATCCCCGCACCACGAGCTGCTGGCCCGGGCGGAGAGCCTGGACGGGCTGCCGGTGGTCACCGCCGACCTGCACTCGGCGCTGCCGGCGATCCTGGCCGGCGTACGCGCCGAGTCCCCCGACGCCCGGGTGGCGTACCTGCTCACCGACGGCGGCGCGCTGCCGGCCTGGTTCTCCCGCACCCTGGACGGGCTGCGTGGGCAGTTGGTGGGCACGGTCAGCGTCGGGCAGGCGTTCGGCGGCGACCTGGAGGCGACCACCCTGCACAGCGGCCTGCTGGCCGCCCGGCACGTGCTCCGCGCCGACGTGGCGATCGTCGCCCAGGGCCCGGGCAACCTGGGCACCGGGACGACCTGGGGCTTCTCCGGGGTCGCCGTCGGCGAGGCGGTCAACGCCGTCGCCACCCTCGGCGGCCGGCCGGTCGGCTCGCTGCGGATCTCCGACGCCGACCCGCGCCCCCGGCACCGCGGCGTCTCCCACCACAGCCTCACCGCGTACGGCCGGGTCGCCCTGGCCCCGGCGGACCTCGTCGTACCGGACGGCCTGGACGCGGCGCTGGCGGCGGAGGTGGACGCCACCCTTGCCACCCTCGCGGGGCGGCACACCCTGGTCCGGGTGCCGACCGACGGCCTGGACGCGGCGCTGCGCGCCCTGCCGGTGACGCTGTCCACGATGGGCCGGGGCCTGGACGCCGACCACGCCTACTTCCTGGCGGCGGCCGCCGCCGGCCGGCACGCGGCCCGCCTGGCGGCCTGACCGCCCCGGCTCGGCGCGGCCCGTCGGCCCGTTCCACCGTTTGCGGTGTGTCGCGGTGTCCTGGACGGCGGTCACCGCGACTCGCCGCGAACCGCGCCGCGCGGGATCAGCCGAGCGCGCCGGGCGGGATCAGCCGACGAGGAAGATCAGTGCCAGCCAGCCGCCGACGATGGCGATCAGCGCGACCGCGAGCACCCAGGTCGGCACGGTGTACTCGCCGCGGCGGTTGCGCTCGATCTCGGCGCGGATCTTCTCCCGGCGCCGTTCGACCCAGTTCAGCTTCTCGGTGCCGCGATCGCGGTCGGAGGGTGAGGAAGTGTTCATCGCGACGCCAGCGTACCGGTGCGTCGGCGGCCGGTGCCCGGCACCGGCCGCCGACGTCCTCACATGCTGGCGATCAGGCGTTCCACCCGCTCGTCGTACGCCCGGAACGGGTCCTTGCAGAGCACGGTGCGCTGGGCCTGGTCGTTGAGCTTCAGGTGCACCCAGTCGACGGTGAAGTCGCGCCGCTTCTCCTGGGCGTGCCGGATGAACTCGCCCCGCAGCCGGGCCCGGGTGGTCTGCGGCGGGGTCTCCTTCGCCTCGAAGATCTCCGGGTCGGTGGCCACCCGGTCGACCTGCCCGCGCCGCTCCAGCAGCCCGTAGAGGCCCCGGCCGCGACGCAGGTCGTGGTAGGCCAGGTCCATCTGCGCCACCCGGGGGTGCGACAGCGGCAGGTCGTGCTTGCGCTGGTAGCGCTCGATCAGCCGCAGCTTGGTCACCCAGTCGATCTCGCGGGCCACCGGGTCCAGGTCGCCGCTCTCCACCGCGCTGAGCACCCGGCCCCACAGCTCCACCACCCGCTTGGCGGTCTGGTCGCCGCCCCGGCGCTCGACGAACTCGGTCGCCTTGGCCAGGTATTCCTGCTGGATCTCCAGTGCGCTGACCTCCTTGCCGGAGGCCAGCCGCACCTTGCGCCGGCCGGTGATGTCGTGCGAGACCTCCCGGATCGCCCGGATGGGGTTCTCCAGCGTCAGGTCGCGCATCACCACCCCGGCCTCGATCATCCGCAGCACGATGTCGGCGCTGCCCACCTTGAGCAGCGTGGTGACCTCGTTCATGTTCGAGTCACCGACGATCACGTGCAGCCGGCGGTACCGCTCGGCGTCCGCGTGCGGCTCGTCGCGGGTGTTGATGATCGGACGGCTGCGGGTGGTCGCCGAGGAGACGCCCTCCCAGATGTGCTCCGCCCGCTGCGACAGGCAGTACACCGCGCCGCGCGGGGTCTGCAGCACCTTGCCGGCGCCGCAGATCAGTTGGCGGGTGACCAGGAACGGGATGAGCACGTCGGCCAGCCGGCCGAACTCCCCGTGCCGGGAGACCAGGTAGTTCTCGTGGCAGCCGTACGAGTTGCCGGCCGAGTCGGTGTTGTTCTTGAACAGGTAGATCTCACCGGCGATGCCCTCGTCGTGCAGCCGCTTCTCGGCGTCGATGAGCAGCCCCTCCAGGATCCGCTCGCCGGCCCGGTCGTGGGCCACCAGGTCCACCACCGAGTCGCACTCCGGGGTGGCGTACTCCGGGTGTGAGCCGACGTCCAGGTAGAGCCGGGCACCGTTGCGCAGGAACACGTTGCTGGACCGGCCCCACGACACGACGCGGCGGAAGAGGTACCGGGCGACCTCGTCAGGGGACAGCCGACGCTGCCCGCGGTAGGTACAGGTGACGCCGTACTCGGTCTCGAGGCCGAAGATTCGCCGCTCCATGCAGTGACACTAGCCGCCCGGAGGCCCCGTTCGTCACTGTCACCGCACAGGTCGTGCTCTCCGGTCGATCACATACCGTCCGAGTACGACATTCCGTCCGGCCGCAGGCTCGCCGTGAACGCCCGGCAGGCGTCGTACTCGGGCAGCAGGCCGGACTCGCGGGCCTGCGCCAGCGTCGGCGCGGCGGCGTCCCGGGCGGAGAGCTGCGGGGCCTCGGCCGGCCACTCGATGGCCAGGTCGGCGTCGAGCGGGTGCACCGCGTGCTCGCCGGTCGGGTTGTAGGTGGTCGAGCAGAGGTAGCTCAGCGTCGCGTCGTCGGTCAGCGCGCAGAAGCCGTGCCCCAGCCCCTCGCTGAGGTAGACCGCGCGCCGGTCGACGTCGTCGAGCCGGACGCCCTCCCACCGGCCGAACGTCGGCGAGCCGACCCGCAGGTCCACGATCACGTCCAGCACCGCGCCGCGTACGCAGGTGACGTACTTGGCCTGGCCCGGGGGCACGTCGGCGAAGTGGATGCCGCGCACCACGCCGCGCGCGGAGACCGACAGGTTGGCCTGGGCCAGCCGCATCGGATGCCCGACCGCCTCGGCGAGGCGGTCGAAGCGGTACCACTCCATGAACAGCCCGCGCGGGTCGCCGTGCTGCTGCGGGCTGATCTCCCAGGCGCCCTCGATACCCAGCTGCCGGATCTTCATCAGCGGGCCACCGCCTGGCCGTGCTTCTCGGCCAGCAGGCCGAGCAGGTAGTCGCCGTAACCGCTCTTGGTCAGCGGCTCGGCCAGCGCGCGCAGCCGGTCGTCGTCGATCAGGCCGGCCCGCCAAGCCACCTCCTCGACGCAGCCGATCTTCATGCCCTGGCGCTCCTCGATCACCCGGACGAACTCGCCGGCCTGCATCATCGAGGCGAAGGTGCCGGTGTCCAGCCAGGCAGTGCCCCGGTCCAGCACGGTCACCGACAGCTCCCCGGCCTCCCGGTACGCCTCGTTGACCGCGGTGATCTCCAGCTCGCCCCGGGCGCTGGGCTTGAGGTCGCGGGCGATGCCCACCACCCGGTTGTCGTAGAAGTACAGGCCCGGCACCGCGTACCGGGACTTCGGCTTCTCCGGCTTCTCCTCGATCGACAGCACCTTGCCCTCGTCGTCGAAGTCGACCACGCCGTACGCCTCCGGGTTGGCCACCGGGTACGCGAACACCCGCCCGCCGACCGGGTCGCCGTGCGCGGCGAGCTGCCGGCCCAGGCCCACGCCGTGGAAGATGTTGTCGCCCAGGATCAGCGCCACCGACTCGTCGCCGATGAAGTCCGCGCCGAGCACGAACGCCTGCGCGATGCCCTCCGGGCGGGCCTGGGTGACGTACTCCAGCCGCAGGCCCCACTGGCTGCCGTCACCGAGCAGCCGCTCGAACTGGGACTGGTCCTCCGGCGTCGTGATCACCAGGATCTCCCGCACCCCGGACATCACCAGGGTCGACAGCGGGTAGTAGACCATCGGCTTGTCGAAGATCGGCATCAGCTGCTTGGAGACCGCCCGGGTGATCGGCCAGAGCCGGGATCCGGTGCCACCAGCGAGAAGGATTCCACGCACCCGGGGAGACTACCTGCATCGGCGTCAACCGGACACCGGGGTCGCCGTCCCCCGGGGTCCGCGAGGATTCGCGTACACTTCCGGACCCGTGAGGATTCTCGTCACCGGCGGAGCCGGATTCATCGGGTCGGAGTACGTACGGATGCTGCTGGGCGTGCCCGGCGGCGACGCTGCCGGGGTGCCTGCCGTCGAGCCCACCGCGGTGACGGTGTTGGACAAGTTGACCTACTCAGGCAACCTGAACAACCTCGCCCCGGTGCGCGAGGACGCGCGGCTGCGCTTCGTGCAGGGCGACATCTGCGACCAGGCCCTGGTCGACCAGGTCGTCGCCGATCACGACGTGATCGTGCACTTCGCCGCCGAATCGCACGTCGACCGCTCGATCGCCGGCGCCGCGCCGTTCGTCACCACCAACGTGCTGGGCACCCAGACGCTGCTGGACGCCGCGCTGCGGCACGGCACCGGCCGCTTCGTGCACGTCTCCACCGACGAGGTGTACGGCTCGATCGACGAGGGCTCCTGGACGGAGACCTGGCCGCTGGCCCCGAACTCCCCGTACTCGGCCTCCAAGGCCGGCTCGGACCTGCTGGCGCTGGCCTACCACCGCACCCACGGCATGGACGTGGTGGTCACCCGCTGCTCGAACAACTACGGGCCGTACCAGTTCCCGGAGAAGGTCATCCCGCTGTTCGTGACCAACCTGCTCGACGGCGGCACCGTCCCGCTCTACGGCGACGGCGGCAACGTCCGCGACTGGCTGCACGTGCACGACCACTGCCGGGGCATCGCCCTGGTGCAGCAGAAGGGCCGCGCCGGCGAGGTCTACAACATCGGCGGCGGCACCGAGCTGAGCAACAAGGAGCTCACCGGCCGGCTGCTCGAGGCGTGCGGCGCCGACTGGGACCGGGTGGTCCCGGTCGCCGACCGCAAGGGCCACGACCGCCGCTACTCGCTGGACATCAGCAAGATCAGCGCCGAGCTGGGGTACGCCCCGAGCATCGACCTGGACCGCGGCCTGGCCGAGACGGTGCAGTGGTACCGGGACAACCGGGCCTGGTGGGAGCCGCTGAAGGCGACCAAGGGCGCATGAGCCGAGTGCTCGTCACCGGCGCGGGCGGGATGCTCGGCCGGGACCTGCTGGCCGTGCTCGCGACCCGGCCGGACCTGAAGGTGACCGCCGCCACCCGCGCCGAGCTGGACATTACCGACGGCGAGGCCGTCCACGCCGCCGTCGCCGGCCACGACGTGGTGTTCAACACCGCCGCGTGGACCGACGTCGACGGCGCGGAGCAGGACGAGGCGGCGGCCACCGCGGTCAACGGCGACGCGGTCGCGCACCTCGCGCGGGCCTGCGCGGCCACCGGCGCGCGGCTGCTGCACGTCTCCACCGACTACGTCTTCCCCGGCGACGCCGAGCAGCCGTACGCCGAGGACGCGCCCACCGACCCGGTCAATGCGTACGGCCGCAGCAAGCTGGCCGGGGAGCGGGCCGTGGCCCGATTCCTCCCGGAAACCGGCTACGTCGTCCGTACCGCGTGGCTCTACGGCGCGCACGGGCCGAACTTCGTGGCCACCATGCTCCGCCTCGCCGAGCAGCGCGAGCAGCTCGACGTGGTCGACGACCAGCAGGGCCAGCCCACCTGGTCGTACGCGCTGGCCACCCAGCTGGTGGCGCTGGCCGACGCGGCGCTGGCCGGCCGCGCCCCGGCCGGGGTCTACCACGGCACCTGCTCCGGCCGGACCACCTGGTGCGGCCTGGCCCGCGCCACCTTCACCCTGGCCGGGCTCGACCCGGAGCGGGTGAGACCCACGACCAGCGACCGGTTTCCGCGTCCGGCCGCGCGACCGGCGTACAGTGTGCTAGGGCACGACCGCTGGGCGGCCGCAGGTCTTCCGCCGCTGCCGGACTGGCGTGACACGCTGTCCGACGCCTTCGACTCCCCCACTCCACCCGCCCCGTGGAAGGTCGCATGAAGCTCACCCTGGTCACCGGTCTGACCGGCCTGCTCCTGCTGGTCACCATCGTCGAGCTGCTGCGTCGCCGGCAGCTCCGCGAGAAGTACGGCATGCTCTGGCTGGCCGTACTCCTGATCGTCATTCCGCTGTCGCTGTTCCCCCGCCTGCTCGACAACGTGGCCGGCTTCTTCGGGGTGGTCTCCGGCGTCAGCCTCGTGCTCTTCCTCGGCATCGTCTTCCTGCTGCTGGTGTGCGTGCACCTCAGCTGGGAGGTCAGCGCCCTGGAGGAGGAGACCCGCACCCTGGCCGAAGACTTCGCCCTGCTCCGCGCCCAGGTCGACGCCGACCGCGCGGCCCGCACCGAATCAGCCCGAGACGAACTGGTGTCCCACGATGGTTAACGGCAAGCGCGTTCTGATCATCATCCCCGCGCTCAACGAGTCCGGCTCGATCGCCGAGGTCGTCGGCGAGGTCCGCGGCGAGCTGCCCGGCGTCGACGTGCTGGTGGTCGACGACGGCTCCACCGACCGCACCGCGGCGGTGGCCGCCGCCGCCGGCGCGCGGGTCGCCAAGCTGCCGTACAACCTCGGCGTCGGCGGGGCCATGCGGCTCGGCTACCGGTACGCCCGGGACAACGACTACGACGTCGCCATCCAGATCGACGCCGACGGCCAGCACGACCCGCGCTACGTGCCGAAGCTCGTCGACCTGCTCGACGACACCGACCTGGTGATCGGCGCCCGGTTCGCCGGCGAGGGCGACTACACCGTCCGCGGCCCCCGCCGCTGGGCCATGGTCATGCTCTCCGCCGTGCTCTCCAAGGTCGCCAAGACCAAGCTCACCGACACCACCTCGGGCTTCCGCGCCGCCAACCGGCGGGTCATCGAGATGTTCGCCGGCTGGTACCCGGCCGAGTACCTCGGCGACACCGTCGAGACGCTGGTGCACACCGCCCGCCGCGGCTACAAGATCCGGCAGGTGCCGGTGGCCATGCGCAAGCGGATGGCCGGCACCCCCAGCCACTCCCCCGCCAAGGCGATGATCTACCTCGGTCGCGCGTTCGCGGTACTCACGCTGGCGCTCATCCGCCGGTGATCCGGCGGCTGCTCCACCTCGTCCCGCCCGGCACCCTCGCCGTGGGTGCCGGGCTGGCCCTGCTCGGGCTGGCCTCCTACGTCCACCTCGCGGTGGCCGGGCACAGCCTCACCGAGGCCGACTACTCCTCCCTGTCGGTGCTCTGGTCGATCGTCTTCACCCTCGGCATCGGCGTGTTCATGCCCGTCGAGCAGGAGGTGGCCCGGGTCGTCGCCGCCCGCCGCAGCCAGGGACTGCCGCCCGGTCCCGTGCTGGCCCGGGGCGCCGTCCTCGCCGCCGGTGTGCTCGCCGTGATGGTCGTGGTGATCCTCGCCGCGCACGGGCCGCTCACCGACCGGCTCTTCGCCGGCGACGGCGCCATGGTCACCGTGCTGATCGGCGCGCTCGTCGCCATGGCCGTCGCCTACACCACCCGCGGCGTCCTCTCCGGCCTGCAACTCTTCCCCTGGTACGGCACCCAGCTCGGCGTCGACGGCGGACTACGGATCGCCATGGTGGCCGTGCTCGGGCTCACCGGCGTCACCTCACCCCTGTGGTACGGGCTGGTGCTGGTGATCGCCCCGCTGGCCGGCGTACTGCTCACCCTGCCACCGGTGCTGCGTGCCGCCGGCGGCGGCGTACCGGTCGCCTGGGGCGCGCTGCTGCGCGGCCTCGGCCTGCTCACCGTCTCCAGCCTGCTCTCCCAGGTCGTGGTGAACGTCGGCGTGATCAACGTACGGCTGCTCGACCCGTCGGACGTCGCCACCGCCGGGGCGCTGCTCTCCGCGCTGGTGCTGGTCCGCATCCCGCTGTTCGTCTTCGCCTCCCTGCAGGCGTCGCTGCTGCCCGGCCTGGCCACCTCGGCCACCACCGGCGACCTGCGCGGCTTCCACAGCCTGCTGCGCCGGGCGCTCGGCATCGTCACCGCGCTCGGCGTCCTCGGCGCGATCGGCGCGATCGCCCTCGGCCCCTGGCTGGTGGGCACCCTGTTCGACGCCGCCGACGTGCTCGGACACGGCGACTTCGCCTGGCTGGCCGTGGCGACCCTGGCCTACCTGTGGGCGATGGTCCTCGGCCAGGCGCTGCTCGCCCTCGACCGGCACCGCGCCCAGGCCCTCGCCTGGACCGTCGGCGTGGCCGCCCTGGTCGCCGTGACCCTCACCCCGGCGTCGGTGGCGCTCCGCGTCGAGCTGGCCTACACCGTCGGCTCGGTCGTGGTGGCCGCCGCCATGGCGCTGCTGCTGCGCCGCCAGTCCCGCCCCACCCCCACCCCGACCCGGTTCCTCGACGACGCCGTGGCGACCGGAGTATCCGGAGGCATCCGATGACCCGCCCGCAGGTGACCGCGGTGATGCTGGCCTACGGCGCCGAGCCGTACCTGGTCGACGCCGCCCGTGCCGTGCTGGACAGCACCGACGTCGACATCGACCTGGTCGTGGTCGACAACGGCTGCACCGGCGACGGCATCGACGTCGTCAAGGGCTTCCCCGGCGTCCGGGTGATCCGCCCCGAGGAGAACACCGGCTACTCCGGCGGCTGCCGCGTCGGCGCCGCCGAGGCCACCGGCGAGTGGCTGGCCTTCGTCAACAGCGACGCCGTCGTCGCCCCCGACGCCCTGGCCAAGGTCGTCGCCGTGGCCGGCGAGCCGGGCGTGGGCGCCGCCATGGCCTCCATCCGCCTCGCCGACAACCCGGAGCTGATCAACACCTCCGGCAACCCGCTGCACTTCACCGGGCTGTCCTGGGCCGGCGGCAACGGCGAGCCGGCCAGCGCCCACGCCGTTCGCACCACCGTGCCGTCGCTCAGCGGCTGCTGCTTCGTCATCAACCGGGAGCTGTGGCGGGAGCTGGACGGCTTCGCCGCCGAGTACTTCGCCTACCACGAGGACACCGAGCTCAGCCTGCGCCTCTGGCAGCGCGGGCTCCGGCTGGAGTACGTCCCGGACGCCGTCGTCCGGCACCACTACGAGTTCTCCCGCAACGCCCTCAAGCTCTACCTGGTCGAGCGCAACCGGCTGGTCACGCTGCTCACCGCGTACGAGACCCGGACGCTGGTGGTGCTCGCCCCGGTCCTGCTGCTCACCGAGGCGGCCATGCTCGCCGCCGCGCTCGCCGGCGGCTGGGTCACGCAGAAGTTCCGCGGCTGGGGCTGGCTCTGGACCAACCGGGCCTGGCTGAAGTCCCGCCGCCGGCAGCTCCAGGACGAGCGGATCGTGCCCGACGGGGTCATCGCCGAGCTGATGACCGCCCGGGTCGCCCCGTCGAACGTCGACTCGCCCCCCGGCATGGGCGTCTTCAACGCCATCGCCGCCGGCTACTGGGCCCTGGCCAAGCCGCTGCTGCGCAAGCGCTGACCGTTTGGAAGGTGAACGGCCGTCCGGCAGGCGCCGGGCGGCCGTCGCCGTATCCGTGGCTCGGACACCCGCCGCAGACACCCGGAGGCGCGTCCCGGCGCCGTCGGCCGACCGGGACGAGCCCCGGTCGCCGTTGGGGCGTACCGACGACGCGACGGCCGGTTCAGCGGCCCCGGCGGCCCCGCGCGGACCCGGACATGCCGCAGGGGCCGGGGAAGTCCCCGACCCCCGCGAACCAGGTACCGCTACGCCTCCGGCGTCTCCTCCGGCTGACCCTCCAGGTCCGCGGACGCGGCCGAGGTGGAAGGCTTGTGCGCCTCCTCCGTCGGCACCGTCGGCGTCTTCGCCCGGCCGCCGACCGGCGGGGCGTCACCCGCCGCGTCCCCGTCGAGCAGCGCGGTCAGCGCCGCCCCGGTGACCCGCCGGAAGGTACGCCCCACCCGGCGCCGGTCCAGGACCGCCACCTCCAGCTGGTTGGCGGCGATCGTCCGGGCCGCCCCACCCTCACCGCCGACGCTGCTCAGCGCCTGCACGGCCACCCTGACCGCCTCGCTCAACGACATCTCCGGCCGGTGCTGCGCCTTCAACACCCCGGTGATCGCCTCGGCCTGACCGCCCATGGCCATCCGGCCCGGCTCGTCGTTGACCGAACCGTCGTAGGTGATCCGGTACAGCTCGTCGTCCTCGGCGGTGGCACCCACCTGCGCGACGCAGATCTCCACCTCGAACGGCTTGGACTGCTCGGTGAAGATCGAGCCCAGCGTCTGCGCGAACGCGTTCGCCAGCGCCCGGCCGGTGACGTCACGCCGGTCGTAGCTCAGGCCGTTCAGGTCGGCCATCCGCACCCCGGCCCGGCGCAGGTTCTCGAACTCGTTGTAACGGCCGACCGCGGCGAAGCCGATCCGGTCGTAGATCTCGCTGACCTTGTGCAGGGCGCTGGAGAGGTTCTCCGCGACGAAGAGCACCCCGCCCTCATAGCTCAGGACCACCGCGCTGCGCCCCCGGGCGACGCCCTTACGGGCCAGCTCGGAGCGGTCGCGCATGATCTGCTCGGGCGAGGCGTAGAACTGCATGGCCACGGCGGCGGTTCTCCTTCGGGCGCTGTGCTGACGACTGCTGACTGTGAGGTGGGAGCGGGCCTCAGCCGCCCGGGTTCTCCATCCGCGCGGCCACGACCGCCTCGGCGATCGCCGCCGTCTCGGCGTCGGTGAGCCGGTGGGTGCCATCGGCCGTCGCCGTCATCACCACCGGGTAGATCCGCCGGGTCAGGTCCGGGCCGCCGGTGGCGGTGTCGTCGTCCGCGGCGTCGTAGAGCGCCTCGACGGCGAGCCGGACCGCGTCGTCCAGGGAGATCCCGGCGCGGAAGCGCTTCTTCAGGGCGGACTTGGCGAAGAGCGAGCCCGAGCCGATCGCGTCGTAGCCGGTCTCCTCGTAGGGGCCGCCGGTGACGTCGAAGCTGAAGATCCGACCGGCCGTCGCCGGGTCCTTCGCGGCCAGGTCGAAGCCGGCGAAGAGCGGCACGACCGCGAGCCCCTGCATGGCCGCGCCCAGGTTGCCGCGGATCATCGAGGCGAGCCGGTTGGCCTTGCCGTCGAGCGAGAGCATCGCGCCCTCGATCTTCTCGTAGTGCTCCAGCTCCACCTGGAACAGTCGCATCAGCTCGATGCCGATGCCGGCCGTGCCCGCGATGCCGACCAGCGAGTACGCGTCGGCCGGGTGCACCTTCTCGATGTCGCGCTGGGCGATCAGGTTGCCCATGGTGGCCCGCCGGTCGCCGGCCATCACCACGCCACCGGCGCCCGAGATGGCCACGATGGTCGTCGCGTGCGGCGCCAGGTCGGCGGCCATGCCCGGCGGCAGCGGCCGTCGGCCGGGCAGCATCTCGGGGGCCACCCTGCTCAGGAACGAGGTGAAGGAGGACGTCCCCGCGTTGGTGAACACATCTGGTAGACGCCCGGATGGATCAAAGCCCGCTGCCACGTGGTTCCTCTCAGGTACGTGATCGCCCTGGCCAGCCTCGTGGGACTGTCACGGAACTGGCCAAGACCACCGTTGCAGTTGAAGCAGAGTATCCCGCGCACCCATCCGGTGCGATGATCGTGGTCCAGGTGTTGCGGATCTTCGCCGCCGCAGATCGCGCAGACGCCGCCCTGTTCGGCCAGGAGCTCCTGGAACTCCTTCTCTCCTATGCCGTACCGCCAACGCAGGTGGTACTCGCGACTACCACCGTAGAGCCGTTGCCGGATCTCCTTGCCCCGCGCATTATGGCAGGGTTTGCAGTAGCTGTGCCGGCCGCTCACCTTTGTGGTGGTGCTGGGAAAGTCCTCCACCGGCTTGATCTGCTCCCAGTCCGGGCACCACTTGAGACCCTCGGCGACCGGCACCGGAGACCTCTTCTGCGGGGCGATGCCGCGCCTGCGGCGGCTCGCCTCCGACCGGGCGGTCGCGCAGGCCTTGCAGTAGAAGGCCAGCCCGTCCACCCGTCGGCGGTCGCGGTGGAACTCAGTGAGGGGAAGTGCCCGCTTGCACTGCGGGCACACCTTGTCCGAGGGCAAGTCGGACATATGCCTCACTGGCCCCCTTTCTGTACATAGCCCCTCACGAACTCTTCTGCGTTCTCCTCGAGGACGGAGTCGATCTCGTCGAGCAGGTCGTCGACGTCCTCGGTGATCTCGGCGTGCCGCTCGGCGACCTCCGGGTTCGCCTCGGTGGTGACGTCCTCGATCTCCTCGCCCTGACGGGCCTTGCCCGACTGCGACTGCCCGCCGCTGTCACGAGTGGCCATGGCTGCCTCCTCCACGATCGTCTGCGATGAACTTACCTCGCCTGAGCGACGAAAAGCCCGCCGCGCGCCGGCTCGCGGCACCCGACGGGCGTACGTCGGCGGCCGGTCAGCCGCCGGTGAGCGTCTCCAGCAGGTCCTTGGCGCTCTCGCACCGGTCGAACAGGGCGCCGACGTGCGCGCGGGTGCCCCGTTCCGGCTCCATCATCGGCACCCGGACCAGCGATTCCCGGCCCACGTCGAAGATCACCGAGTCCCAGCTGGCGGCGACCACCTCGGAGGCGTACTGGGCCAGGCAGCGGCCCCGGAAGTAGGCGCGGGTGTCCTCCGGCGGCTGGACCATCGCGGTGCGGGTCTGTTCGTCGTCGAGCAGCGTCTTCATCGACCCGCGGGACACCAGCCGGTGGTAGAGGCCCTTCTCCGGGCGCACGTCGGAGTACTGCAGGTCGACCAGCTGGAGCTTGTGCGAGCCCCAGCCGAGCTTCTCCCGCTCCCGGTAGCCCTCCAGCAGCCGCAGCTTGGCCACCCAGTCCAGCTCGTCGGCGCAGAGGAACGCGTCGCGGCCGAGCCGGTCCAGCACGCTCTCCCACCGGTCCAGCACGTCCGTGGTCTGCTCGTCGACGTCGTCGCCGTACCGGTCGTCGACAAAGGACCGGACCCGCTCCAGGTAGGCCCACTGGACGTCGAGGGCGGTCAGCCGGCGGCCGTCGCGCATCCGCATCAGGTGCTTCAGCGACGGGTCGTGGCTGACCGCGCGCAGTTCGCTGACCGGGTCGGCAATGCCCAGGTCGGCGCCGAGCGCCTTCTCCTCGATCATGGTGAGGATCAGCGCGGTGGTGCCGAGCTTGAGGTAGGTGGAGATCTCCGAGAGGTTGGCGTCGCCGATGATGACGTGCAACCGCCGGTACTTGTCGGCGTCGGCGTGCGGCTCGTCCCGGGTGTTGATGATGGGCCGCTTGAGGGTGGTCTCCAGGCCGACCTCGACCTCGAAGAAGTCGGCTCGCTGGGAAATCTGGAAGCCGCTCTGGCCGCCGTCCTGGCCGATGCCGACCCGGCCGGCGCCGCAGACGATCTGCCGGGTGACGAAGAACGGCGTCAGGTACGCCACGATGTCGGCGAACGGGGTCTGCCGGCGCATGAGGTAGTTCTCGTGCGCGCCGTAGCTGGCGCCCTTGTTGTCGGTGTTGTTCTTGTAGAGGTGGATCGGGTGGGTGCCCGGGATGGTGGCGGCGCGGCGGGCGGCCTCGGCCATCACCCGCTCCCCCGCCTTGTCCCAGCGCACCAGGTCCAGCGGGTTGGTCACCTCGGGGGTGGAGTATTCGGGGTGGGCGTGGTCGACGTAGAGCCGCGCGCCGTTGGTGAGTATCACGTTGGCCAGGCCGAGGTCCTCGTCGGCGAGCGCCTCGGCGGGGTCGTACGCGGCTCCGGAGTAGGTGAAGCCGCGGGCGTCGCGCAGTGGCGACTCCTCCTCGTAGTCCCAGCGCGCCCGGCCGCCACGGTTGAGTTCGGGGCGCGCTCCGTAGGCGTTGACCACCTGGGAGGAGGTGACCATCGGGTTGGCTCCGGCCTGGCCGGGCACGGAGATCCCGTACTCGACCTCGGTGCCCATGATCCGTCTTACGCTCATCGACCTACCCGCTTCGCTCGCCCGACCCGGTCCCCCGTCACGTCGAGCGTAGTCCGCCTCAGGGCGTAGGGGGGCACGCCGCCACAGGCGGCTCGGGTGTCGCGGGCGGGGCGCCGGGCACCGGGGGCGGCTCGGAGGGGAGCACGTCGCACTCCGGAACGGTGAGGGGGACGAAGCTGATCCGGTGGCGCAGCGACGGGTCCTTCCTGATCAGCCGCTGGACCCGGCGTTCGGCGCGGGGGTCGGCGGTGATGAAGCGGATCGGCCCGGAGACCCGCCGGACAATCTGGTCGGTGCGCTCGGGTTCGAGGAAGTCCAGGTTGTATACGCCGGGTTCGGTGCGCGCGGTGGTGCCGTGCAGGGCGTCGACGCAGAGGGTCTCGACGTAGCCCCGGTAGGGGCCGCGGTCGAGGACGATGGTGGTGGTGTCGGGCAGGTCGGGGTACCGCTGCACGACGGCGGCGCAGACCCACGCCTCTTTGGACGGCAGGTGCACGTCCTGGTGCACCCACCGTTGCGTCCAGGTCCGCTCGTTGGCGATGAGCAGGCTGGGGTGCCAGCCGGTGACGCCGCAGAGCGTGACGGCGACGGCCATGACGACGACGCCGGTGAGCACGCCGGCGACGGTGGACGCGATGCCGCGCGGGGACCGGCCGGGCCGGGGTACGGGCAGCAGCCGGACCACGGCGGCGGCGCCGACGACGAGCAGCGCGGTGGCCAGGTGGGTGGACTTGATGAAGTAGTAGCCCGGCTCGACGCCGGAGGTGGTGTTGTACCGGGCGATGCCCAACGGCAGGGCGACGCCGATGGCGGCGACGAGCAGCCAGCGCCGCCAGGTGGGGTCGGCGCGGCGGACCTGCACGAGCAGGGCCACCCCGACGATGCCGCCCAGCCAGATGAGGGCGCGCCAGGCTTCGGTGCGGGCCTCGATGCCGCCGTTGATGGCCAGCGCCTCGGTCTGCTTGGCGCGGAGCACGCCAAGCAGCGGGGCGACCAGGGCGAGGGGGGCGGTGAGGAGACCGACGGCGAGCACGGTGGGCCAGCGGCGCAGCGCCTCCCGCCGGTGGCCGAGCACCCAGCAGAGCACCAGCACCGCGGCGGGCGGGAGGAACAGGTAGTAGGTGAAGCCGATGGCGACGAGCAGCGCGGCGAGCAGGACGACCTGTTCGCGGGTGTTGGCGAGCGGCCGGCCGACCAGCGCGGCGAGCAGCACGGTGAGGGCGAGCCCGAGGATCTCGGTCGGGTAGCCGGAGACGAGCAGGCGGGGCAGTTGGGTGCCGAGGATCAGGGCGCCGACGACGACGGTGAGCACGATGCGGTGCAGCGGATGGACGGGTCCGGCGATGCGGTGCGCGGCCCAGAGCAGCACCAGCACGAGGAGTCCGAAGCTGGCCATGAGCCAGCCGGCGTAGTGGTCGAGGGCGGCCGGACCGCGGGGCGCGGTGCCGACGGGGGTGAGGAAGCCGTCGAGCAGGGCGGTGACCAGGTGCCAGCCCTGGGGGTAGTAGAGCAGTTGGGAGAGGATCTGGCCCTTGGCGGCGGCGGGGTCGACGAAGGCGTAGCCGCCGAGGCGGCCGACGACGTCGAAGAGGGCCAGGTGCCGCCAGTTGTCCTCGCCGCGGGCGAGGATGGTCAGCTGGTCGGCGAGGTCGGTGGCGCGCTGCCAGGGCGCGCAGAGGTACGTGAGCATCGCGGCGGTGCCGGCGACGGGGAACAGGTCGACCCGGCCGGGGCGCGGCAGGCGGGGGCGTCGGCGCAGCGCGGCGGCGGCGAGGACGACCACGGTGAGGGCGAGGCCGGTCAGCGGCACGGGCCGCATGCCCCAGGGCCAGACGGCGAAGAGCAGTCCGCCGGCGGTGGCCGCGCCGAGCAGCAGGGCGAGCGCGAGCACCAGCCGGTCGAGCAGGGTACGGCCGCCGCGCAGCACGCTGGCGGTGGCGAGCAGTACGAGCGGGGGCAGCAGCCAGTCGCCGTGCAGGGCGTGCGTGGCGGCGGGTACGGCCCAGGCCGCCACGAGCGCCGCGAGCACGACCAGGACCCGTCCCCAGGGGCGCCGGGCCGGGGCGGGCGAGTGCGCGTCCTCGACCGCCGTGGTGGGCGGGTCGGCGACGGTGAGCTCGGACGACACGAAGCTCCTCGGACGGTCGACGGCGGTGTGCGAAGTCTACCGACGAGTCCGGCATTCCACTCCCTGGGGACGCGTCGCCCAGGTGAACGTGTCGTGACATGCGAGGAAGCCCCGCGGCGCGGGCGCCGCGGGGCTTCCTCGTCGTCCGGTCAGAGGTACTGGCCGGTGTTGCTGGCGGTCTCGATGGACCGGCCGGCCTCGGCGCCCTTGCCGCCGGAGACGAGCGTACGGATGTAGACGATCCGCTCGCCCTTCTTGCCGGAGATCCGGGCCCAGTCGTCCGGGTTGGTGGTGTTGGGCAGGTCCTCGTTCTCGCGGAACTCGTCGACGCAGGCGTCGAGCAGGTGCTGCAGGCGCAGACCCTTGCGCCCGGAGGTGAGGAACTCCTTGATCGCCATCTTCTTGCCGCGGTCGACGATGTTCTGGATCATGGCGCCGGAGTTGAAGTCCTTGAAGTAGAGGACTTCCTTGTCGCCGTTGGCGTAGGTCACCTCGAGGAAGCGGTTCTCCTCGGTCTCGGAGTACATCCGGAGCACGACCGCGTCGATCATCGCCGCCACGGTGGCCTGCGGGTCAGCGCCGTGCTCGGCGAGGTCGTCCGGGTGCAGGGGCAGCCCGGCAAGGATGTACTTCGAGAAGATGTCCTTGGCCGCCTCGGCGTCCGGACGCTCGATCTTGATCTTCACGTCGAGCCGGCCGGGGCGCAGGATGGCCGGGTCGATCATGTCCTCCCGGTTGGAGGCGCCGATCACGATGACGTTCTCCAGCCCCTCCACACCGTCGATCTCGCTGAGCAGCTGCGGGACGATGGTGTTCTCGACGTCGGAGGAGACGCCGGAGCCGCGGGTGCGGAAGACGGAGTCCATCTCGTCGAAGAAGACGATGACGGGGGTGCCCTCGCCGGCCTTCTCCCGGGCCCGCTGGAAGATCAGCCGGATGTGCCGCTCGGTCTCGCCGACGTACTTGTTGAGCAGCTCGGGGCCCTTGATGTTGAGGAAGAAGCTGGTGTGCTTCTCCTCACCCCGGCGCTCGGCGATCTTCTTGGCGAGCGAGTTGGCCACCGCCTTGGCGATCAGCGTCTTGCCGCAGCCGGGCGGCCCGTAGAGCAGGATGCCCTTCGGCGGCCGGAGCTGGTGCTCGCGGAACAGGTCGGCGTGCAGGAAGGGCAGCTCCACCGCGTCGCGGATCTGCTCGATCTGCGACTGGAGGCCACCGATGTCGCCGTAGTCGACGTCGGGCACCTCCTCCAGGACCAGCTCCTCGACCTCGCTCTTCGGAATCCGCTCGTACGCGTACGCCGAGCGGGGTTCGATCATGAGCGAGTCGCCGGCCCGGATCGGCGAGCCGATCAGGGTCTCCGCGAGGTGCACGATGCGCTCCTCGTCGGAGTGCGATACCACCAGCGCGCGGTCGCCGGTGCTGCCGTCGGGACCCGTGAGGATCTCCTTGAGCATCACCACCTCGCCGACCCGCTCGTAGCCGAAGGCGTCAACGATGTTGAGCGCGTCGTTGAGCAGGACCTCCTGGCCACGCCGCAGGTCGGCGGCGTCCAGCGAGGGCGAGACGGCGACCCGGAGCTTGCGTCCGCCGGTGAAGATGTCCACCGTGCCGTCGTCGTGCCGCGCGAGGAAGACGCCGTAGCCACTCGGTGGCTGCGCCAGCCGGTCGATCTCCTCCTTGAGCGTCACGATCTGCGCGCGAGCCTCCTTGAGGGTGCTCACGAGCCGGTCGTTGTTCTCGGTCAGCCGCGCCAACTGTGCCTGGGTGGCCGCCAGCCGCTCTTCGAGCTGCCGGACGTGTCGGGGGCTTTCGGTCAACTTGCGCCGCACCAGAGCGAGTTCCTCTTGCAGGAACGCGACCTGCGTGGAGAGATCGTGGGCTTCCTTCTCCCACCGTGCGGCGCGCGAGTCCGCGTCGTCGCTGCGTGCCACGTCCCACCTCCCCGGGGGGCTTGAACGTTCTGCCCTAACACTAGCCGCTATGAGGCCGATTCGGTCCTACGCAACGCCCTCGTCACCGAACCTTGATCGCCAAGGGTCGCCTCCGGGTCGGGTACGGGCGTTCGGGTACCGTCGGGGCGTGGGACGGGAGAACATGGGGGGTGCATCGTGGCGGAGGTCGTGACGGACCAGCTTCAGGTCTGGGTGGACCAGGATCTCTGCACGGGCGACGGGCTCTGCGTGCAGTACGCGCCGGAGGTCTTCGAGTTCGACGTCGACGGCCTGGCGTACGTCAAGGGCCCCGACGGCGAGCTGCGACTGGCCCCGGGCAGCCGGGTCGACGTGCCGGAGCACCTGCGCCTGGAGGTGATCGACTCGGCGAAGGAGTGCCCGGGCGAGTGCATCCACGTCGTGCGCGACAGCGACGGCGTCGAGGTGGCCGGCCCGGAGGCCGAGGAGGACTGACCCGCCCGAGCGGGCACAGACGTTGCGGGGCCGCGGACGACATCGTCGTCGGCGGCCCCGCGTGCGTCGGTCGGGCCCTCAGAGCACCGGGCGGCCCACCACGGAGGCGACCAGCCGGGCGAACTCCTCCAGCCGGGCGATCTGGCCGGCGCCGCCGTCGTCGAGCGTCTTGCCGAAGCGCAGCGCGTCGTGCCGGGGCGCCCCCACGATCTCGTCGCCGGGTGGCGCCTCGTCCAGCGAGGTCAGCAGCAGGTAGACGTCGATGCTGTCGACCCGGACCTCGCCGCTGTCGGCGCGGGTCAGCCGCCGCCGGCAGCCGACCTCGGTGACGGTGGAGACCGGCACCACCCGCAGCGACGAGGTCATCGACCCGGGCGGCCCCTCCCCCGGCGGCACGTCCTCGCCGTGCCAGAGCACCAGCCGGCTGCCGTCGCAGACGACGACCTCCTGCCACACCCCGTTGACCTCGTTGACGAAGCGTTCCAGGGTGAAGCCGAGCACGGACGCGCCGCGCAGCACCCCACCGAGCGCCTCCAGGGCGATGTCCGGGTCCCGAAGGTAGGCCCGCGCCGCCGATTCGAGGTCCTGGTAGGGCGACCAGTCCGGGAACACCGCCGGCAGATCCCCACCACCGCCGAAGCCCGGCTGACTCATGCCATCTCCCCCAGGTCGCGCCGCCGACCCGCACCGGCCGGCGGAATCAGCCCGCTCACTCCCAGCCGCCCCGCTCCGCCGTCACGACGCGTCCGCCTCGCCCGTCGTGGCGGGTTGCACCCCGGCGGCCTGGGCGGCCGCCGCCTGCCGGGCCGCCGCCGCCTCGCGCAGCGCCTGCTTGCGCTCGGCGTACGCCTCGGCGCCCTTGCTGGGCTTGCGACGCCGCGGCGGGGCGGTGACGCCCGGGGCGAGCTTACGCGCGGAGACCAGGAACGCGGTGTGCGCGATCATCCGGTGGTCCGGGCGGACCGCCAGCCCCTCGGCGTGCCAGTCGCGCACCAGCGACTCCCAGGCCCGCGGCTCGGTCCAGCCGCCACGCTCGCGCAGCGCCTCCACCAGCTCGGACAGCTGCGGAGTGGTGGCGACGTAGCCGATGAACACGCCGCCGGGCAGCAGCGCCCGCTCGACCATGTCGAGGGTCTCCCACGGGGTGAGCATGTCCAGGATGATCCGGTCGAAACCGGTCTCCGGGCAGTCGGCGACGTCCCCGACGTGCAGCTTCCAGGCCGGGTGCGGGGCGCCGAAGAAGGACTCGACGTTGCGCCGGGCGATCTGGGCGAAGTCGTCGCGCAGCTCGTACGAGTGCAGCTCGCCGCCGGTGCCGACGGCGCGCAGCAGCGAACAGGTCAGCGCCCCGGAGCCCGCGCCCGCCTCCAGCACCTTCGCGCCGGGGAAGATGTCGCCCATCGCGACGATCTGCGCCGAGTCCTTCGGGTAGATCACCTGCGCGCCGCGCGGCATCGACAGCACGTAGTCCGACAGCAGCGGGCGCAGCGCGAGGAACGCGGTGCCGCCGCCGGAGGTGGTCACCACGCTGCCGTCGGGCTGCCCGATCAGCGCGTCGTGCTCCAGGATGCCGCGGTGGGTGTGGAACGCCTTGCCGGGCTCCAGGACGACCGTGTGCATCCGCCCCTTCGGGTCGGTCAGCTGCACCCGGTCGCCGGGGCGGAACGGCCCCCGGTGCACCGGGGGCAGGTCCGGGACGGCGACGGGCGCCGGTGTGCCGTTCTCGGCCGGGAGGGCGGGGGGATGTGCTGCGGTCACCTGTTCATCTTCCGTGTGGGTTCGAGGACCTGGGCGAGATCCCCGATGTGCAGAACGCCGACCACATCTTCGCCTGCCGTCACCACGTACTGTGCGGCCGGGTGGCGCTGCACCGTCTCCATCACCCGGTCGCCGGCCACCCCGGCCGGCAGCGTGGGCAGCCGGTCCAGCGGCCGGGCCACCGCGTCCACCGCCACCCAGGGCCGGCGTTCCGGGGGTACGGCGTCCGCTGCGGCCGGGTCCACCAGGGCGACCGGCCGGCCGGCGCCGTCGACCACGGTGACCGCCGCCCCGGCCGGCGCCTGCGCGGCGTGCCGGCGCTGCGCCTCGGCCAGCGGGGTGCCGGTGGGCACGCCGAAGACCGGCCGGGCCAGCCGGGCCAGGTCGATCAACGGCACCCGGCGACTGATCCGGGCGAACCGGATCGACTGGCCGGCGCCGCGCCAGAGGGTGACGGCGACCAGCAGCATCAGCGGCAGGGCCAGCGGCACCAGCAGCCGCTGCACGGTCAGCAGCACCACCAGCACCGCCGTGCCGACCGCGACGGCGCGCCCCACCCAGCCGGCGATCTCGGTGGCCCGGTGCCGGTCCCGGGTGAGCGCCCAGACGGCGGCGCGCAGCGCCCGGCCGCCGTCCAGCGGCAGCCCGGGCAGGATGTTGAAGAGCGCGACGATCACGTTGCTCAGCGCCACCTGCAGCGCTAGCTGGTGGGCCAGGGTGTGCGGGGGCAGGGCCATGGTGACGCCGACGGCGATCGCGCCGAGCACGGCGGAGACCGCCGGCCCGGCCAGCGAGACCAGCAGGTCGACCCGGGGGTTGGGGGCGTCGGACTCCATCTCGGTGTACCCACCGAGCAGTTCCAGGGTGATCCCGCGCACACCGATGCCGTACCGGCGGGCGGTCAGCGCGTGACCGAGCTCGTGCAGCAGCACCGAGCCGAGCAGCGAGACGACGAAGCCGAGGCCGATCAGGTAACCGCCGAGCGGGCCGAGGTCGAGCCGGTCGCGGGCGAACTCGGCGTACGTCACGGTGATCAGCAGGGTGAGCAGCAGCATCGACACGTTGACGTGCAGCGGCACCCCGAACACCCGGCCCACGGTCAGGCCGGTACGTCGGCCGGACCGGCGGGGCGCTCGGCTGCGGGGTTTCACCGCCCCGATGCTACGCCGTGCGGATCATGCTCCGGTGCGCCGATCACGGCCCTGTCACACCGGTGCCCTAACCTTCGGGGCATGACGGCGGAACCGGTGATCGACGAGCAGGCCACTCCGGCGGCGGCGCTGCCGGCCACCATCCGGGCGTCGTTGTCGCCGTCGCGGGCGGCGGATTTCAAGACCTGCCCGCTGCTCTACCGGTTCCGCAGCATCGACCGGCTGCCCGAGCGCCCGACGGTCGAGCAGGCCCGGGGCACCCTGGTGCACGCGGTGCTGGAGCGGCTGTTCGACCTGCCGGCCGGCGGGCGCACCCCGGACGCCGCCGGTGGCCTGGTGGCCCCGCAGTGGGACCGGCTGGTCACCGAGCAGCCCGAGCTGGCGGGCCTGTTCGACCCGGGCGACGAGGCGGGCACCGCCGAGTTCCTGCGCTCGGCGGCGGGGCTGCTGGAGGGCTACTTCGCGGTGGAGGACCCGCGCCGGCTGGAGCCGGCCGAGCGGGAGAGCCTGATCTCGGCGGTGGTCGACGAGCAGCTGCTCATCCGGGGCTACCTCGACCGCCTCGACGTCGCTCCGGACGGCGCGCTGCGGGTGGTCGACTACAAGACCGGCGGCGCGCCCCGGGAGGCGTTCGAGGCGCGCGCGCTGTTCCAGCTGAAGTTCTACGCGCTGGTGCTGTGGCGCACCCGGGGGGTGGTGCCGCGGGTGCTGCGCCTGCTCTACCTCAAGGACGCCGAGGTCTGCGACTACTCCCCCGACGCCGAGGAGCTGCTGCGCTTCGAGCGCACGGTGGTGGCGCTCTGGCAGGCCATCGAGCAGGCCACCGAACGGCAGGATTTCCGGCCCCGGCCGAGCCGGCTCTGCGACTGGTGCAGCCACCAGGCGCATTGCCCGACCTTCGGGGGCACCCCGCCGCCGTTCCCGGACCGGTCGGCGGCCGCCGACCCGCTGCGCGACGCCCGCTCCGGCCCGGCCGCCCCCGGCGCCGACGAGTGACCGGCCGTCCCTGCGCCGCCCGACACCCCGCTCGACCGCCCGTCGGCGCCGACCAGTGACCGGCTGCTCGGCACCCCGTTCGGCCGGCCCCGATACAGGAAGTGACCGGCCGCCGCCTACCCCCACACCACGACCGGGCGGAGGCCGTCTCCTCCCTGAGGAGGAGGGCGGGTTCACCGTCGGCGACGACCTGGCGCGCCGGGCGGCGGCTAGCGTCGCGGTATGACCGACGGACCCGCGCGATGGTGGCAGCGCCGACCGCTCGCCGGTGACGCGCTCTTCGCCGCCGCCCTGGTGCTGCTGGAGGTCGCCTTCCTGCTGCTCACCCCGCCGGAGTTCTGGCCCGGGCGGATGCCGGGCGCGCTGGCGTGGAGCCTGCTCGCGGCCGCCCCGGTGGCGCTGCGCCGGGTCGCCCCGTGGACGGCGGTGGGTCTGGCCGTGGCCACCCTGATGCTGCCGGTGCTGCTCAAGCTCGCCCCCGGCACGCAGGGCCTGGCGTTCATGGTCCTGACGTACACGATGGCCGCGCACCGGCCGGCGCGGCAGGCGGTGCTGGCCGCGGTGCTGCTCTGGGTGCCGGTGGGGGTGGCCAATCTGGTCGCCCCGCCGGAGGGGGTGCTGGCGGTGGGCCCCGGCTACCTGCTGCTCAACAACCTGCTCATGGCCCTGTTGTCGTACGCGGTGGGTCGGGCGGTGCAGGCGCGGCGCATGTCGGTGCGGGCGCTGCGGGAGCGGGCCCGGGTGGCCGAGGAGAACCAGCGTTCCCTGGCCGAGCAGGCGGTCGCCGACGAGCGGCGCCGGATCGCCCGGGAGCTGCACGACGTGGTCGCCCACCACGTGAGCGTGATGGGGGTGCTGGCCACCGGGGCGCGTCGGGTGCTGCGCCGCGACCCGGACGCCGCCGACGAGGCCATCGCCACCATCGAGGACACCAGCCGGGTCACTCTGCGGGAGATGCGCCGCCTGCTGGACGTGCTGCGCACGGACGCGGAGCCGGCGGCGGACCTGACCCCGCAGCCCGGCCTGGCGGGGATCGAGGCGCTGGTCGAGCAGGTACGGGAGGCGGGCCTGCCGGTGACCCTGCACGTCGAGGGCACGCCCGGGCCGGTGGAGGAGGGCGTGTCACTGACCGTCTACCGGATCGTGCAGGAGGCGTTGACCAACGCGCTCAAGCACGCCGGGGAGGCCACCGCGCAGGTGCGGCTCACCGTCGCCGACGGCTGCCTGACGGTGGAGGTCACCGACACCGGGCGCGGGCCGGGACCGGGACCCGACCGGATCGGGCACGGCCTGGTCGGCATGCGGGAGCGGGTCGGCCTCTACGGTGGGACCCTGCGGACCGGTCCCCGACCGGGGGGCGGTTTCCGGGTGTCGGCGCGGATTCCGGTGGAGTCGGTCGGGGCGGCGGCGTGACCCGGGAGCACCGGGCGGGCGCCGCCGGCCGAGCGGACCCGGCGCGGCACCACCGCAGGCGCGCCCGACCGCACCACCGGCAGGACAGGGAGAGCTCATGAGCGACGGTACGGCGGCGACACGGCCGGTGCGGATCCTGCTCGCCGACGACCAGCCGCTGCTGCGTACCGGCTTCCGGATGGTGCTCGGCACCGAGGAGGACCTGGACATCGTGGCCGAGGCCGGCGACGGCCAGGAGGCGGTGGAGCTGTCCCGGCGGCTGCTGCCGGACGTGGTGCTGATGGACATCCGGATGCCCCGGATGGACGGGGTGGCGGCCACCCGGGCCATCGTCGACGCCCGGCTGCCGGTGCGGGTGCTCATCCTGACCACGTTCGACCTGGACGAGTACGTGGTGGGGGCGCTGCGCGCCGGCGCCAGCGGCTTCCTGGCCAAGGACGTACCCGCGGAGGACCTGGTGACCGCGATCCGCACGGTCGCCGCCGGCGAGGCGGTGGTCGCGCCACGCATCCTGAAGCGGCTGCTGGACCGCTTCGCCGACGTGCTGCCCGACCCGGCGGCCACCCCGCCGAAGGCGCTCAACTCGCTCACCGAACGGGAGCGGGAGGTGCTGGTGCAGGTGGCCCGCGGGCTGTCCAACGCGGAGATCGCCGCGGCGCTGTCGGTCAGCGAGACCACCATCAAGACCCACGTCGGGCACGTGCTGACCAAGCTCGGGCTGCGCGACCGGGTGCAGGCGGTGGTGCTGGCGTACGAGACGGGCCTGGTGCGGCCCCGGCAGTGAGGCCTCCTCGCCCGGGTCACCCGCAGTGGTCAGCGTGATGCCGTCGGGCTCATCATCCGGCCTGGCTACTCCTGTCGGGATCCACGCTTCCGAAGGCGTCGACCCGCCCCCATCGCCCTGGAATGTCGAGCAGTTCGATCCGGCCGAACCGCTCGGGCAGCGCCGGCGCGATCACCAGATCCTCCCCGTACGGCTCGAGGCCGAGCAGGGTGCGGACCATCAGCAGGGGCGCTCCGGTGGCCATGGCCTGCGGGCTGCTCGCTGAGGGGTACGTGACGGGGAGTCTGATCAGCTCGCGGTCGTAGCCGCCGAAGGCCTCCGGCAGGCGCCCCTGGAAGTGCCAGGACGCGTCGATGATGCCCTCGGCGATGCGCCCTGCCTCGTCGGTGAAGCCGTAGCGCCGAAGGCCCCAGGCGATGAACGCGTTGTCGAAGGGCCAGACGGTGCCGACGTGGTAGCCGATGGGGTTGTAGCGTCCCTGTCCCTCGGCGAGGGTGCGCACGCCCCAGCCGGAGAAGAGTCGGGGTCCGAGCAGGTGTTCGGCGATCTTTCCGGCCCGGGACTGCTCGACGATGCCGCTCCACAGCAGGTGTCCGATGTTGGAGGACAGCGCGTCGACCTGGCGGCCGTCGCCGTCGAGGGCGAGGGCGTAGTATTCCCCGTCCTCGACCCAGAAGTCCCGGTTGAAGCGTTGCTTGAGCTCGGCCGCCTCGCGTTCGAGCCGGTCGGCGTATGCGGGGTCGTTCCAGAACTCGCGGGCCAGCCGGGCGCCGCGGATCTTGGCGTCGTAGGCGTAGCCCTGCAGTTCGCAGGTGGCGCGGGGCAGGCTGGGCAGCCGGCCGTCGCGGAAGGAGATCGAGTTCCAGGCTTCCTTCCAGCACTGGTTCTCCAGGCCGGTTTCCTCGTTGCGGCGCTGGTACCAGACGTAGCCGTCGCCCATCAGGTCGCCGTACTCGTCGATCCAGCGCAGGGCCGCCCGCGCCTCGTCCTCGAACTCGAGGACCACGGCAGCGTCCCCGGTCCACCGCTCGTACTCGTCGAGCAGGATCACGTAGAGCGGTGTGATGTCGGCGGCTCCGTAGTACGGCGACTGCGGGCGTTCTTCGAACGCGACCATCTCGCCGTAACGGAACTCGCGCAGGATCTTGCCCGGCTCCTCGTCCCGGAAGTCGTCCAGCACAGTCCCCTGGTCGATGCCGAGCATGCGCAGCGTCGCGAGGGCGAGCTCGGGCGCGAACGGAAGCGCCTGCAGGCTGGTGAGAATGGGGTCACGGCCGGTGAGGGTCGCGTTCCACGGCAGGCCCGCCGCGGGCATCGGCTCGGCCGGTAGCGTCAGTGGCGAATACCGCAGGGCGGCCAGATCGACGAGACTACGCCGATAGGTCCGCTCCAGAGGCTCCCAGTCGCATGCCAGCTGCGGAGCCCTGCCGAGCCACTGCTGGAGGTCCCGCTGGAGTTCGGACCTGCCGCGTCGGCGGCGGCCGGGATGAACATGCTCTCGAACGTCCTCACCGTCCGGGCGCAGCACCAACCCTCGGACGTGCAGCGTGGTGGTCCACTTCCCGTGGGGGTCAATTCGGATGTGGTGCGTCAGCCCGTGTTCGTCGACCTGCGCCGGCTCCGTCGTCGAAATCACGGTCTCCCGCCACAGCTTCTCCCGCTGATAGCCGAGGTGCAGGCGCCCGTCTTCGACGCGCCGGTACAGCCGGCCAACCGGCGTGCTCTCCTCTCCGGCCATGATCAGCGGGATGAAGTCACAGTCCGCGTCCACGCGGACGGTGAACTCGGCCGTTTCCCCGGAATGGTTGAGCACCGTCAACCGCTCCTCGAAGCTGCCGGCCACCGACCGTTCGCGGATCACCGACACCTTGGCGTCCACATAGTGCGTCGGAGCGCCCGGCACCAGGAAGAACCGCACCTCGAAGTACGACCGGTCGTCCATGGCCAGCGTGCTCACCCGTTCGCCGTCGACGGTCAGCCGCCACAGCGACAGGAACCGGGTGTCGAACGAGAAGAACCCGCACGGGACAGCGGGTTTCGCTTCTATGTCGCCACTGCCATCGCTCAACACGAAAATGTTGCCGTCCAGGATCATGACGAGGTCACTTTTCATCGCTGCCCCCGTCACGGACAGCCAGCCGCGGATGTCGCGCGCCGGGCGGCGGTGCGAAGAGCCGCTCCAGCAGGACGATGAACTGAAACTTCCCTTCGGTCGTGATGTCGTTCCTCAGCCACGCCGGGAGCGGTTTGGCTTCGCCCCGCACCATCCGATCGAAGAAGGCGTTGTCGGAGCGGACAACCGTGTCGGCGTCGCTGTTCTGCTGTGACACCCGGACGACACCCCCGCGGATCTCCACGAACCAGTGGTCGACCTCGTGCTCGTGCTCGAGGTCGAAGCGTATGGTGCCGTTCGTCTTCTTCAGCAGGCGTTCGTGGCCGTGACGTTCGAGCGCGTCAAAGAACTCTCTGGTCGTCTCCGACATCGCATCACCCCCGAACAGATCCGCCGGCCAAGAGGCAGCGTCGCGCAGATGGTGGTGCCGCGGCATCACCCGCGAAGGATGAGATCGGGGCAGCCGCGCAGGGTGCCCCAACTTCACCCGATGCGGGTGATGCGGCGGCGCCTGGTTCCCGGCCATGGTGAGGTGCACTCATCCGGGCGTTGGGAGCACATCGAAGGGAGGCTCATGTCGAATCCCACCGCGAGCTTCTTCGAAGCGCTCGGCCGTCGCGGCCACGAGCCCCTGCTGGAGGACGCCAGCGGAACCATCCGGTTCGACCTCGCCCACGACCACGACGTCGACCGCTGGTTCGTGGTGATCACACGCGGCGATCTCCGCGTCTCGCGAGACGAGGAGGGCGAGGCCGACTGCCTGATTCAGGCCAGCAAGGCGGCCTTCGACCGGATCGTCAGTGGCAGGTCGCACGTCTACGCGGCGTGGGTGCGAAACGAACTCAGGGCGGAGGGCGACGTGCGGCTGGCCCGCTTCATCCAGCGGGTCATGCCGGGGCCACCCGGCGCGCGCCACCCACGCGAGTTCGCCCAGGAGCGGAACCGGCCGGCATGAGCGACGGACTGGTCCGACTGCTGGACGGCAACACGTTCGTGGTCAGTGAGGAGAACGGCGACATCGACGCGTCTCCGACCATCCCGACCGGTCTCTTCTCGTTCGACACCCGATTCCTGTCGAAGTGGACGCTGTCCATCAACGGCGCACGGGTCAGCCCGCTCAGCGCCGAGGAAGTCGAGTATTTCGAGGCCCGCTTCTTCGTCGTGGCGACCGTCCCGACCCCGCTCGTCGACACCAGAGTGTCGGCCATCCGGGAGCGCTCGATCGGCGAGAGCTTCACCGAACGGTTGACGGTGATCAACCACGAAGCCGAAGCCATCGACCTGCAAGTCCGGATCGACGTCGAGAGCGACTTCGCCGACCTCTTCGAGATCAAGGATGTGCGCAACAAGAGCGGCAGATACTACACCCGGATCGAAGACGGGTGCCTACGCCTCGGCTATCAACGGGAGACGTTCCGCCGGGAGACCCTGGTCTCCTCCACGGCGCCGGTCCGGATCGACGAGCAGGGACTGACCTACGACGTCCAACTCGAACCGCACGGCCAGTGGGCCACCGAAGTGCAGGTGCGAGCACTGGGCGCGGACGGACGTGATCTTCGGGAAGGCCTGCAGGGCAGACCCGGTCGGGCCAGCAGGCAGCTGCGGCACGATCTCGACCGGTGGCTCGCGGAGGCACCCCGCCTGACCTGCGACTCTCACACGTTGGCGATGACCTACCGGCGCAGCCTGGCTGATCTTGCCGCGCTGCGTTTCATGCCGTTGACCGCCGGTGGGCATGCCCTGCCCGCCGCCGGCCTGCCGTGGTTCATGGCGATCTTCGGTCGGGACAGCATCCTTACCAGCCTGCAGACACTGCCCTTCACACCGGACCTCGCGGCCACGACGCTGCGCCTGCTGGCTCTGACGCAGGGCAACGTCCTGGATGACTTCCGCGAGGAGGAGCCGGGGAAGATCCTCCACGAACTGCGGTACGGGGAGACAACCGGATTCGAGGAGCAGCCGCATTCGCCGTACTACGGCAGCGCCGACTCAACTGCTCTCTACGTGATCCTGCTCGACGAGTACGAGCGGTGGACCGGGGACGCCGCCGCGGTTCGGCTTCTCGAGCGGTCCGCCAGAGCGGCACTCCACTGGATCGACGAGTACGGCGACCTGATGGGCGACGGCTACGTCTGGTACCAGCGCCGCAACGAGGAAACCGGCCTGGAGAACCAGTGCTGGAAGGACTCCTGGGACTCGATCTCCTTCCGGGACGGCACCATGCCCGCGCTGCCCCGGGCGACCTGCGAGCTGCAGGGCTACGCCTACGACGCCAAGATCCGCGGCGCCCGGCTGGCCCGACAGTTCTGGAACGACCCGGCCTACGCCGACCGGCTCGAACGCGAGGCGGCCGAGCTCAAGCAACGCTTCAACCGGGACTTCTGGGTCGAGGACGGGGAACACTACGCCCTCGCCCTCGACGGCGACGGCCGCCAGGTCGACGCCCTCTCCTCCAACATCGGACACCTGCTGTGGAGCGGCATCGTCGAGCAGTCCCGGGCCGGAAAGATCGCCGAACACCTGCTCGGACCCCGACTCTTCTCCGGCTGGGGCGTGCGCACCCTCGCCGAGGGACAGGGACGCTACAACCCCATCGGCTACCACGTCGGCACCGTCTGGCCCTTCGACAACGCGTTCATCGCCTGGGGCCTTCGGCGCTACGGCTTCACCGACGAGGCAGGGCGCATCGCCGAGGGCATCATCGACGCCGCCGAGTTCTTCGACGGCAGGCTGCCGGAGGCCTTCGGCGGCTACGACCGGACGCTGACCAGGTACCCGGTCCTGTACCCCACGGCGTGCAGTCCACAGGCGTGGTCCACGGGCACCCCCTTGCTGTTGCTGCGGACCATGCTCGGAATGGAGCCGCGCGGGGAGCACTTCGTGACCAGACCGGCCGTGCCCCCGAGCATGGGCCGGATCCAGCTGTTCAACATCCCCGGACGGTGGGGCCGGGCCGGCGCCCTCGGACGCGCTCACCCGGAGCGACGCTGACCGCTACGGTGGCCGGCAGGTCCACCAGAGGCGTGTCCAGCCCGGCGGCGGACGCCCCGGCCGGGCTTGAGCGCATCCCCTCGCAGCCGGCATCGCCTTCGCCCGCAGGCCTGCGGTACGCCCGGCACCCGCTGCGGCTACCGCGCCACGCGTACGTGAGGAGTCGCCGTTCGGACGACGGCACTGTTGCCGTCGTCACCTACCGTGACGAACGACGGCGCGGCGCGGTTGACCATGACGTGGCGTCAGGTTCTAGCGTCGGGTTCCGGCGCCGTCCCGGCGGGCGGAAACACGCTCGACCGGTCGTCGGCTCAGGGGCAACCCTGATCCCGGGTCGGGGCCGACCCGCAGTGCGAAATCCGCATCCGCTCCCCCGGGAGTCGGACGGAATCGGGGCGCGCGGCACCGAGGATGGAACCAGCCCCACCGACCAGCGGGGGCGGCGGGGATCACCGCAGGCAGACGGAAGAGGTATATGACGTGACGGCGACGGTAGGCCGGCAGGCGCAGGCCGCGGCCAGGGCCAGCGACGTGTGGAAGGTGTACGGCAGCGGCGAGGCGCAGGTCGCCGCGCTGCGGGGGGTGAGCGCCGAGTTCGAGCGCGGCCGGTTCACGGCGATCATGGGCCCGTCCGGTTCGGGCAAGTCGACGCTGATGCACTGCCTGGCGGGGCTGGACTCGGTGACCAAGGGCACGGTGCACATCGGCGACACCACGGTGACCGGGCTCGGCGACGCCGGCCTGACGAAGCTGCGGCGGGACAAGGTCGGTTTCATCTTCCAGCAGTTCAACCTGCTGCCGACGCTGACCGCCCAGGAGAACATCCTGCTGCCGCTCTCCATCGCCGGCCGCAAGCCCGAGCAGGCCTGGTACGACACGGTGATCGACACGGTCGGTCTGCGGGACCGGCTGGGGCACCGCCCGGCGCAGCTCTCCGGCGGTCAGCAGCAGCGGGTGGCGTGCGCCCGGGCGCTGGTCGCCCGACCCGAGGTGATCTTCGCCGACGAGCCGACCGGCAACCTCGACTCCCGCTCCGGCGCGGAGGTGCTCAACTTCCTGCGCAACTCGGTACGCCAGCACGGCCAGACCATCGTGATGGTCACCCACGACCCGACCGCCGCCGCGTACGCCGACCGGGTGATCTTCCTGGCCGACGGGCAGATCGTCTCGGAGCTGATCGAGCCGACCGCCGACACCGTGCTGGACACCATGAAGAAGCTCGACACGCCGGCCGAGGTGGCGCGCTGATGTTCCGCGCAACCTGGAAGAGCCTGCTGGCGCGCAAGGTGCGCCTCATCCTCTCCGGCCTGGCCGTGGTGCTGGGCGTCATGTTCGTCTCCGGCGCGTTCGTGCTGACCGACACGCTCGGCCGCTCGTTCGACGCCGTCTTCGCCGACGCGTACGAGGGTGTCGACGTCAACGTCTCCGCCAAGCCGAAGATCGAACTCAGCGAGACCGAGGGTGAGCAGGTGCCCGCGGCGATGCCGGCCGCGACGCTGGAGAAGGTCCGCACGGTCGGCGGGGTGGCCGAGGCCACCGGGATCGTCGCCGCCGACGGCGCCCGCCTGATCGGCAGCAACGGCAAGGTGGTCACCTCCTTCGGTCCGCCGCAGCTCGGCGAGAACTGGGTGGGCGAGAGCGACCTGGTCAAGCTGCGCGAGGGCCACGAGCCGCGCGCCGATGACGAGATCGTGATCAACGGGGCGCTGGCGCAGGCCGCGAAGGTGAAGGTCGGTGACCGGGTCGGCGTGCTGACCCTGGAGCCGAAGAAGGACTTCACCGTGGTGGGCGTCTTCGGTTACAGCGGTGACCGGGACTCCCTCGGCGGGGCCAACGAGATCGCCTTCACCACCCCGGTGGCGCAGCGGCTGATGCTCGGCGAGCCGGAGGTGTTCACCAACATCAGCGTGAAGGCCGCCGACGGGGTCGGCGAGACCGCGCTGCGCGACGACATCGCCGCCGCGGTCGGCGGCGACTTCGAGGTCAAGACCGGCGAGCAACTCTCCGCCGACGCCTCGGCGGGGCTGAAGGAGGGGCTCTCCTTCTTCAACAAGATCCTGCTCGGCTTCGCCGCGGTGGCGCTGCTGGTCGGCACCTTCCTCATCCTCAACACCTTCTCGATCATCGTGGCGCAGCGCACCCGGGAGCTGGCGCTGATGCGGGCCATCGGGGCCAGCGGCCGGCAGATCATCGGCTCGGTGGTGCTGGAGGCCGTGGCGGTGGGCCTGATCGCCTCCGTGCTCGGCCTGGGCGCCGGCATCGGCGTCGGCGCGCTGCTGGCGTACCTGTTCGGCAAGCTGGCGGGCGGGCTGGCGCTGGCCGGCATCGGCGTGCCGGCGGCCGCGGTGATCGGCGCGTTCTCGGTGGGTCTGGTGATCACCGTGGTGGCGGCGCTGCTGCCGGCGCTGCGGGCGTCGCGGATCCCGCCGATCGCGGCGATGCAGGACGTGGCCACCCCGGACCGCCCGCTGACCAAGGTGACGGTGGCCGGCGCGATCGTCACCGGGATCGGCGGCACGTTGCTCTTCCTGGGGCTCAGCGGCAACGCCGGGGACAACACCCTGGCCACCATCCTCGGCGGCGTGCTGTTCGCCTTCATCGGGGTGGCGCTGCTGACCCCGCTGATCAGCCGGCCGGTGGTGTCCCTGCTCGGGGCGCTGTTCGCCTGGTCGGTGCCGGGCAAGCTGGGTCGGCTCAACTCGGGTCGTAACCCGCGCCGCACCGCGATCACCGCGGCGGCGCTGATGGTCGGCATCGCGCTGGTCACCGGCGTTACGGTGATCCTCGACTCGGCCAAGGGCAGCATCAGCGCGCTGGCCGAGGACCAGATCAAGGCCGAGTTGGTGATCGCCGGGGTGCAGGGCGGTCCCCGCCCGCCGAGCTTCGACCCGGCGGTGCTGGAGAAGGCCGCCGCCATCCCGGGCGTCCAGATGGTCGACGGCGAGTACGGCGACATGGCGGTGGTCAACGGCGAGCGCACCTGGGTGGCGGCGTCGAGCAACGTCGCGGCGCTGGAGCGGATCTTCGGGGCGAAGGCCACCGCCGGTGACATCAGCCGGCTGGCACCGGATCAGATGCTGTTCAGCTCGGACACCGCGAAGTCCCGCAACGTGTCGGTCGGCTCGACGGTCAGCGTCCAGCTGTCCCGGGGCGAGGCCCGCACGTACACGGTCAGCGGCATCTACGAGAGCTCGCAGCTGACCAACCCGGTGGTGCTGCCGCCGCAGGCGGCGCGGAACTTCGCCATCCCGCAGCCGATCCAGGGCTTCCTGCAACTCGCCCCCGGCACCCGGGTCGCCGACGTGCAGCCGCAGGTCGAGACGCTGCTCGCCGACAGCCCCGAGGTGTCGGTGGCCGACCGGGCCGCCTTCATCGAGCAGCAGACCAGCCAGCTGGACACCCCGCTGCGGATGATCCAGATCCTGCTGGCGCTGGCCATCGTGATCGCGGTGCTGGGCATCATCAACACCCTGGCCCTGTCGGTGCTGGAGCGGACCCGCGAGCTGGGCCTGCTGCGGGCGATCGGGCTGCGCCGGGCGCAGACCATGCGGATGATCACCGTCGAGGCGGTGGTGATCTCGGTCTTCGGTGCGCTGCTCGGCGTGGTGGTCGGCACCGGCCTCGGCGCGGCGGTGGTCGAGGCGCTCAAGGACGAGGGCATCACCGACCTGGTCCTGCCCTGGGGCCAGATGGGGGTCTTCCTCGGGCTGGCCGCGATCATCGGGGTGATCGCCGCGGTGCTGCCCGCGGTGCGCGCCGCGCGGATCAACGTGCTGGGCGCCATCGCGCACGAATGACCCGAGCCACTCCGCGACGAAGGGGCCCCGCCGACCGGCGGGGCCCCTTCGCGCGTGGTTCAGGCCGGCGGTTCGCCGAGCAGCGCGGCCAGCAGCTCCAGGTCCGCCGCGGTCAGGCTCTCCACCTGGTGTACGCCGTCGATCGGCGCGATCGGCACCTCCGCGGGCACCGCCAGCACCGCCGCACCGGCGGCGAGCGCGCTGGCCACCCCGGTCGGCGAGTCCTCGATCGCCACGCACCGGCCGATCGGCACGTCCAGCAGCCGCGCCGCCGTCAGGTACGGCTCCGGGTGCGGCTTGGCCAGGTCCACCTCGTCGCCGCAGACCACCGCGTCGAAGCTGTCCCGCCCGAGGGTGTCCAGGGCCACCTCGACCAGCGGTCGCCCGCTGGAGGTCACCAGCGCGGTGGGGATGCCGGCGGCGCGTACCGCCCGCAGCAGGGCCAGCGCGCCGGGTCGCCAGCGCAGCCCGGTGCGGAACAGCTCCAGGATCCGGGCGTTGATCCAGTCGATGCTGGCCTGCGGGTCCCGCTCGGGCTGGCCGAGGTCGTCGTGCACGATCCGCATCGACTCGGCCATGCTCGTGCCGATCACGGCGCGCCGCGCAGCGTCGGAGAGCGTGCCGCCGTACTCGGCCGCCAGCTCGCGCAGTGCGACGTCCCACAGCTTCTCGCTGTCGACCAGGGTGCCGTCCATGTCGAAGAGCACGGCGGCGGGGTGTGGGCTGCTCAGCGGGGGCCTCCTCCGGCCGGGGTGGTGTCGGGGCGATCCTCTCAGCCCGGCCCGAGCGGCCCGCCGCCCTCCCCGCCGAAGGTGACCTGGGCGATCCCGCTCAGCCGAGGTCGCAGGCGTCCAGGGAGTTCTCGTAGCCGTGGAAGAACGAGTCGGTGCGCTGCTCGGCGGTGCCGTGGGAGCCCTCCGCGAACCACGGCTGGTCGGGGTCGTCGCCGACGGCGAGCAGCCCCTCGCGGAACTCGTCGAGGTCGCCCGTGTCCAGCTTCAGCACGCCCGAGCGGACCGAGTCACCCAGGTACGCCCCGGCCATGCAGTCGGCCTGCAACTCCTGCTGGATGGTGAAGTTGTAGCGGATGCCGAGGCGTACCTGGATGCCGTGGGCGTACTCGTGGCCGAGCAGGTAGAACACGAACGCGTCGCCGACCTGGCGGAACGCGGCCACCGACCAGTTGACGTCGTAGGCGATGAAGTCGCCCTGGGAGCAGTAGACGGCGTTGTTGCGCGGCAGCGCCTGGCCGCCGCAGGCGACCTCCCCGTCGCGCTGGTAGGGGACGATCCGGCGGATCGGGCGGAACTGCTGGCCGGAGGCCTTGAACTGGGCGCCCCAGTAGTCCTCGGCGATGTTCACCGCGTCGCCGATGTCGGTCTTGAACTCCTCGACGCTGGTGGTGCCGTCGGCCCGGGTGGTCTGCGGGCCCGGCGAGGCGGCCTGCCGGGACTGGCCCGGCGCCGGTTCGCGCGGCTCCTGCGGTCCGCTCTCCCCCACCCCGCCGACGGCGCAACCGGCCGCCACCACCAGCGCCACCACCGCCGCGGCGAGCGAGCCGCGCGACTGCGATCCCGAGCGTGCCGTCACAGTTGCCCTCCCAGGCGTCGCGGCCGATGCGGTCGGTGTACCCCGACCGTGGTTTGATCATGCCGGGCGACGACCGCCGGGACCACGGGCGGACGACGATCGTCAGAAACGTTCCTCGCCGCGGCGGATGACGTTGTGTTGGGAGAGGTGCCGGTCCCGCTCGTAGCGCTGCTGCGCCACCAGCGCGGCCCGCCCGGCGACCCGGTCCTCCGCCGAAGCCGTCCGCTGCCGGTCCCGCCAGGCGACCCAGCCGACCGTCGATGCCACGACCGCGCCGGCCACCCCGAGCACCACCCACACCGTCGTCATGGATCCACGGTAGGCCCGGACCGCTAGGCTGCCCGCCCATGACGGCGATCGATTTTGACGACCACGAACGGGACCCCTGGGCGGGGCGCGCGGCGGCGTACGAGCGCAGTTTCGCCCGGCTCTGCGCGTACCCGGCGGGGGCGCTGCTGGACGCGGCGCGCGCCGGGGCCGGCATGCGGGTGCTCGACGTGGGCACCGGTCCCGGCACGGTGGCGGCGCTGGCGGCCGGTCGTGGCGCCACCGTGGTCGCGGTGGACGCCGAGGGGTCGATGCTGGCCAGCGCCCGGCGGGCCGTGCCCGGCGCCCGGCTGGCCCACGCCGCCCTGCCGCACCTGCCGGTGGCCACCGGCGGCGTGGACGCCGCCGTGGCCAACTTCGTGCTGAACCACGTCGGCGACCCGGCCGCCGCGGTGGCCGAGCTCGGCCGCACGGTACGCCCCGGCGGCCGGATCGCCGTCACCGTCTGGCCCTGGCCGCAGCCGCCCCTGCAACGGCTCTGGGGCGAGGTGTTCGCCGACGTGGACGGTGGTGAGCTGCCGCGAGTGACGGCGGAGCGGGACTTCCCGCGTACCGAGGAGGGGCTGACTGGGCTGCTCGCCGGGGCGGGGCTGGACGACGTGCGGTGCCGGACGCTGACCTGGACGCACCGGGCCGACCCGGACGAGTGGTGGACCGGACCGGCCAGTGGCCTCGGCATCCCGGGGCTGCTGCTGGAGCGGCAGCCGCCGGCGACGCGCGAGGCGCTGCGGCGCCGCTACCTGGAACTGTCCGCCCGCTACCGGGGTGCCGACGGGCTGCTCGCCCTGCCCACCGCCGCGCTGCTCGCCTCCGGGGTGGCGAGCTGACCTGTGCTGACTAACGGGCCCGGGCCCAGGTCAGGAAACGCTCGGTGAGGTTCTCCGGCACCGCGTGCCCGTTGAGCTGGGAGAGCTGCGCGCCGGCCTCGGCCATCAGGGTGCTCAGGTGGACCAGCAGCGCGACGCGGTCCTCGCGGTACTCGACCAGCAGTGCCAGCCGCGCCGGCTGGCAGGGCCACTCCGCGCCGCAGGCCCGACACCGCCACAGGGGGCGCATCGGAAGGTGCGGTCGAGGTGGCCGGCTCACCGTCTCACCACCACTGTTCGGTCCAGCTGGACGAGCGCGAATCGCTCCCGCGGGTCGATAGAGCCGTCCGGGCGTACGTCGCGGCCGACCAGCTCGACCCAGAGCGCGCCCTCGACCTGGCGCCGGCCCAGCACCTTGCAGACGTGCATGACGAGCGGGCCCGTGCCGAAGCGGTAGAAGTCCTCGGGGACCGTGATCACGTCGCCGACGGTCACCAGCGACCTCCGTTCGCCCGCCAGCGGCTTGTCGGGGTCTGGTTGCCGGCATGGGTCTGGTCCGAGGTCGGGAACATGGCGTTCGACGGCGCTGCCCACCTGGGCCGCTCGTTGCGCGGCATCAGGCGCGAAAGCGGGATCGGGGTCTCGGGCTTGCGGCGCCAGAAACGGAACAGCACAGCGGGCCTCCTCGTGGAATCGGGAAGGGCCGCCCCGCCTCATCGCCGAGGCGGCCCCGAGCAAGTCCCGCTGAGCGGTCGGACTACGCCAGCGGTTCGCTGGTGACACTCTGCTGTGGAGGGCACTACGCTCGGAAGGCGTCTCGCGGGTCCGGGCTGAGCTGGCGGAACGAGCATCAAGCCTGTGGCGGCATGAGTAGTTGATCATCAGTTTGGGGCACCCTGAATGGCCGACGTTCCCAGTCCGCTCGCCACCTTCATCGTGGGCGAGATACGCCGGGCCCGCGGGGCCGCCGGCTTGACACAGGAGGCGTTCGGCCGAGCTGCGGGTTTCAGCGCGTCACATGTCAGCGCCGTCGAGGGCAGCACGCGCGCCCTGACGATGGACTTCATCAAGGGAGCCGATCGCGCACTGACCAGCGGCGGACTGTTCGAACGTCTGGTGGCCAAGCTCGGCGCGCCGTCGTGGTTCCTGCCGTGGCTGGACGCCGAGCGCGGGGCGACGCAACTCCGGTACTTCGAGCCAAACCTGATCCCAGGTCTCCTCCAGACCGAGGCGTACGCCCGCGCCGTGCTGCGGCTGGACCCGCGCCTCACCGATGACGAAGTGGAACGCCGGGTGATCGCGCGCATCGAGCGGCAGACGATCCTCAGCCGGGAGGTCCCGCCCCAACTCGTCGTGGTCGTCGACGAAGCTGCCGTCCGACGGACCGGCGACGGGTGCGAGAAACTCATGGTCGAGCAACTGTTGAAGCTTGTAGCCTGCGCGGAGCGACCCCACGTCAGCATTCACGTCATCCCGCCGGAGGTCGGCCTTCACGCCGGTCTGTCCGGCCCGCTGTCGTTGGCACACATGGCCGACGGAAGTTGGGTCGGCCACCTGGAGAGCCAGCTGGGCGGCGATGTCCTGGACCGGCCGTCCGATCTGGATACGCTCTTCGAACGGTGGGAGAGCGTCCGCAACGAGGCACTGTCGCGGCGGCAGTCACTGGACCTGATCAAGGAAGTAGCGAATCAATGGAACTGACTGGCGCACGGTGGCGGAAGTCCACCCGTAGCGGCACCAGCGGCGGCAACTGCGTCGAGGTCGCCGACAATCTCCCCGGCGTGGTCGCCGTCCGCGACTCCAAGGATCCGACTGGTCCGACCCTCGCCTTCGCCTCCACCGCCTGGCGGGCGTTCGTCGCCCAGATCGCCGCGCGACCCTGACCGGCCTGGTGTCCGCGTCGACCCCTCGGCTTCGACGTACCCGGTGAAGGCCCGCAAGGGTCCGGCCGAGAGGAGTGACACGTGAAGTACATGATCATGCTGTACGGCTCGCAGCGGGACTACGACGCGATGGCGGGCCGCCCCGCCGACGACCGGCCGCCGATGTCGCCGGAGCAGGTCGCGGCGATGCACGCCCACATGGAGGCGGTGCACAAGGAGATCGCGGAGTCGGGCGAGCTGGTCGACGGCCGAGGGCTGACCGCCCCGGTGCACGCCCGGCGGGTCCGGCTGCGCGAGGGTGCGCCCGTGGTGACCGACGGCCCCTACCCGGAGACGCAGGAGGTGCTGGCCGGCTTCACGATCGTGGAGTGTGACAGCTTCGACCGGGCCACCCGGATCGCCGCGCGGTTCGTCAACCCGGACGCCGAGGGCGAGTACGTGGACGTGCGGCCGGTCGCCGAGGGCATCGAGGACCTGAACGGCTGATGACCGCCGACGCCGTCGAGGACCTGCTGCGCCGCCTGACGCCGCAGGTCCTCGGCGCGGTGGTGCGCCGCTACGGGCACTTCGACACCGCCGAGGACGCCACCCAGGAGGCGCTGCTCGCGGCGGCGACCCGGTGGCCGGTCGACGGCGTACCCGATGACCCGCGCGCCTGGCTGATCACCGTCGCGGCGCGGCGCCTGACCGACCTGCTCCGCAGCGAGCAGGCCCGGCGGCGGCGCGAGGACGACGTCGCCCGGCGGCTGCCGCCCGAGCAGTGGCTCGCTCCCCCGGCGGACCGCCGGACCCCGGAGGACGACAGCCTGGTGCTGCTCTTCCTCTGCTGCCACCCGGAGCTGCCCCCGGCCGCGCAGATCGCGCTGACCCTGCGGGCCGTCGGCGGCCTGAGCACCGCCGAGGTGGCCCGGGCGTTCCTGGTCCCGGAGGGCACGATGACCCGCCGGATCACCCGCGCCAAGCAGCGCATCCGGGACAGCGGCGTGCCGTTCGGCCTGCCCACCGGGCCGGACCGGGAGGCCCGCCTGGCCGCCGTCCGGCACGTGCTCTATCTGATCTTCAACGAGGGGTACGCCAGCACGGCCGGCCCGCTGCTGCGCCGGGTGGACCTGTCCACCGAGGCGATCCGGCTCACCCGGATGCTGCACCGGCTGCTCCCCGACGACGCCGAGGTGACCGGGCTGCTGGCGTTGATGCTGCTCACCGACGCGCGGGGGCCGGCCCGGGTGGGGCCGAACGGCGAGCTGGTCCCGATGGCCGAGCAGGACCGCAGCCGGTGGCGCGCCGACCAGATCGCCGAGGGCGTCGCGCTGGTCAGCGCGGTGCTGCCGCGCGGCGAGGTCGGGCCGTACCAGGTGCAGGCGGCGATCGCGGCGCTGCACGACGAGGCCCCGAGCGCCGAGGAGACCGACTGGCCGCAGATCGAGGCGCTCTACGCGGTGCTGACCGGCCTGTCCGACAACCCGGTGGTGGCGCTGAACCACGCGGTCGCGGTGGCCATGGCCCGGGGCGCCCACGCCGGGCTCGACCTGCTCGCCGGGCTGGCGGCCGACCCACGGCTCGCCGCCGACCCGCGGCTGCCCGCCGCCCGCGCGCACCTGCTGGAGCGGACCGGTGACCTCGGCGCGGCGCGGGCGGCGTACGAGGAGGCGGCTCGGCGGTCGATGAACCTGCCGCAACAGCGCTACCTGTACGCCCGCGCCGCCCGCCTGGCCGACGCCGGCTGAGCCGGTCTCACCACTGCCGGCCGGGCACCAGCACCCTGGTGAGGGCCGGCAGCGTGGTCAGCACCCGGCGACTCCCGGCGCCCGGCTCGACGGCGACCAGCTCGGTCCGCTCCCGGGTCCGTCGGGTCAGCACGACATCGGCGCCGACGATGCCCTCGTACACTTCGGCGGAGCCCGTCGCGACCGGGGACAGGTCGATCCGCCCGGCGGGCTCCCCGGAACGGACGTCGACCCCGAGCAGTGCGCTCGCCGGGATCGCCGGCATGCCCTCGGGCAGGTCGGTCGGTTGCAGGTCCGGCCGGCCCACCTGCACCCAGACCCGGGCCGGCGTTCCGCCGCCGTCCACCAGCGGCACGATCGCGTTGAAGGACTCGCCGGGACCCAGCTGCCCGGGCCGCAGCACCGGCACGGTCCGGGTGGCAGCGGTGTCGATGTCCCGCACCGTGACAGCCAGCTCCGGCCGGGCCCCGGCGCCCGGGGCGGCCGGGGTCAGGTCGACCAGGACGAGGTGCCGCCCGTCGACCAGGGTGACCGCGTCGGTCAGCGGGGTGGCCGCCACGTCGAGTCGCCGCAACGACCCGTCGCGCATGGAGAGCACCGCGAAGGCGCGGCTCGACTGCGACAGCTCGGCGAGCACCACCGCACCCGAATCGGTGGACCAACACCACAGCTCGTACCCGGTCGGCACCGCCCGCTCCGTCGTGTCGGTGAGGTCCCGGATCCACCACTGCCCACCCCGGCGTGCGGCCAGCCACCGGCCGTCCGGGGACAGCGACTGGTTCACCGGGCCGACGGTCGCCGGGGTGCGTCCGACCCGGAACTGCTGGCCCGCGCGGGTGACCAGGTGGATGTCGCGCTGGCGGAGGGTGCCGGTGGCCTCGTCGAAGCCGCCCGGCTGCTCGACGTGGTACAGGAAGGCGGCCGGACCGACCGCGCGGTCGGTCGGGAGGTCCGCCAGGGTGGGCGGGGGAACCACCCGCGCCGGCAGCCCGGCCAGCAGGTCCCGGGGCGCCACGGCGGGAGCGGTGGCCTCCGCCGACGGGCCGTCGGTGCTCGGTCGCAGGGCAAGCACCCCGGCCGCGCCGCCGGCCAGCACCCCGGCCATGAGCACCGCCAGCCACCCGCGCCCGCGTCCCCGTCGCGGCGTCGGTTCCTCCACCGTGGATTCCATCCCCGTCTCCCCCGTTCCGGGCGGTCGCCGCCGCCTCGGGCACAGCGAAGCCGAGGCCGGCGGCGCCGTCAACGCGGTGGTGCGATCCGACGCACGATGTCGACCTGATCGAGACCGGTCAGGGTCGCGGCGCGGGTTCCACCCGGAACACCGGGTACCGGGCGGCGACCGCCTCGAACTCCGCCAGCGGGGCGCGCCGGTCGACCGGCAGGTGCGGCCGGGCTCCGGGGGCCAGGTGGAGATGGCGGCGCAAGATCGGGGCGCGCCGGGCGACGTCGACCTCCCGCAGCAGCACGTGCTCCCGCCCGCCGTGGCGCAGCACCGCCTGTCCGCCGGCCGCCCGGACGTTGCGTACCCAGTTGGCGTTCTCGCCGAGCATGGAGACCAGGTAGCGGTCACCGTCGAGATCGGCCACCACCACCGGCACGGCGATCCTCCGGCCGGTACGCCGCCCGCATACCTCCAGGGTGACCGCGCGGCGCGGGGCGAGCACCCCGGTGGCGAACTGGGCGGCGTCCACCCGGTTCATCACCCGCGCCAGCCGGCTGGGGCGGTCACCCGGGTACATCCGGCGCTGGGCCTCGTACAGCAGCTTCACGACGCGGCGCATGTCCACCTCCTGCGGTCCCGACTGGGATGCGGCGTGTCACGGCGTCCCGGCGCGCGGCGACCGCGACACGCTGCGACGGCGCGAGTATCCAGTCTGCCCGCCGCCGACCGGCAGGGGCGTTGGTCCCGGGCGGGTAATCCGGATGCCGCCCCGGTGCGCGGGCGGCACACTGTCGCCCGATGAGCGACGGCGACGAGCACGGCTGGCACTACGCCCCGTCCAGCACCCTGGCCGGGGCGTTGCAGCGCGGGTTGGGCCGTGGCGCGCACCGCGCCATGGTGGACCCGGCGGCCCCCGCCCTGGTACGCGACTGCCTGCGCCGCGACCGGCGGTTCTGGTGGGTGGTGGACGAGCGCGCCGTCTACCTGGCCCGCCTGGTCCGGGACCTCGCACTGCCGCTGGAGCCGATCCTGGGTGACTGGTACGACTCGCCCGCCGAGGAGCACGACGACGACAACGCCTTCACCGCGACCCTGGAGGTCCTCGACGTGCTCGGCCGGGCCGGCGTCGAGGAGGCGGTCGAGGGGGTGCGCCGGTACGTCCGGGAGGGGCCCCGGTGGAACGAGGCACTCACGCAGGTGGCCCGCACGTGGCCCGAGGCCTGGTGGGACGACCTGTACCCGGCGGTGATGCGCCGGCCGGACGCGCCGGAGCAGGCCCGCGAGTGGCGGCATTGCCCGCCGTGGCGGGCCTGGGCGGACCGCGACCCGCGCATAGCCGACGCGGTGCGCGACGACGGACCGCAGCGGCCGCACCGGCCCGGGCGGGAGGAACCGTCGGCGGTGCTGCTGGAGATACTGCGCGACCGGGACCGCTCCACCCAGTGGCGGATGGTCCTGCGCGAACTGGGCTTCCGCCCACCCGAACCAGCCCTGCTCGACGTGGCGGAGGAGCTGGCCGCCGCCGGGCTGGCCGCTCCACTGAGCCGACCGCTGCTCGCCGTCGGCCCGCCAGCCCTGCCGGCCGCCCGCGCGTGGGTACGCGCCGACGCCCACCCGCTGACCTGGCCGGCCCTGCAACTGCTCGCCGCCCACGGGGACGCCGGTGACGTCCCGGCGCTGCTGTCCGGGCTCGACTGGTTGGACACGCACGACGACCGGTGCGGCTACGACAAGCTCGTCGAGGGGCTGGCCCGGATCGGCGGGGCGCAGGCACGGGAGGTCCTGCCCAGGCTGCGCCGGCTCTGGTTCAGCCCGCACTCCTACGAACGTGCCGCCTACCTGCGCGCGCACGCGGCGCTGGACCCGGCCGGGGTGCAACGGCGCTTCGCCGAAGGCCTGTGGGACTGCGAGGCGGACGTGCGGCTGCTGTCGGCCCGGCGGGTGGCGCTGGACGGCACGGCCCGGGAACGGTTGCGTTACCTGCGCGACGACCCGATCGAGACGGCCGAGGTGCGGGCCGCGGCCGCCGAGCGCCTGGACGGGTGAGGCGGCGTGGCCGGTCGGTGAGCCGGCCGAGGATCGACCGGCCGACGCCAGCCGCCGTCAGCCCTCGGCGAGAACCTCCCGCAGGCGGGCGGCGAACCGCTTCGGATCCTCCACGAAGCCGATGTGACCACCGGGGAACATCGTCGGCGCGGTGCCGAGCGCCTCGGCCAGCGCCCGGGAGGTGAGGTCGCAGACCTGGCCGGTCGACTCCTCGCCCAGGCCCACGACGACCCGCGTCGGGCCTTTCCGCAGCGCGGTGACGTCCGGCTGGAACCGGGTGGTCCCGCGGATCATGTGGACGTACTGGAAGTGCTCGTCGGCGGCGGCCTGCGGGGCGGGTTCGCCGCCGAACATGCCCTGGACCACCGGCTCGGGCAGCTCGATGTTCGCGTTGGCGAGGAACTGCCGCCCGGCGCCCAGCCGGTCCCCGGCCAGGTACGTGGCGATCATGGCGTCCTCCCGGGCGAAGCGGTCCTCGCGGTCGTCGAGCAGGCCGATCAACGGCGGCTCGTGCGCGATGATGGTGTGCGCCCGCTCCGGGTGGGCCTGGGCGAGGGCGAGGACGGTCACCGCGCCGCCGCTGGAGCCGAGCACGGCAGCCGGGCCGGCGTCGAGGTGGGCGATCAGCCGGGCGACGTCGTCGGCGCGCAACTGCGGGGTCGAGTCCTGGTGCGGGTCATGCAACAGACTGCGGTTGATACCCCGCGGATCGGTGGTGAGCACCGTGTGGTCGGCGGCCAGCAGGTCGGCCAGCGGCGCGAACGCCCCGGCGTCCATCGGGGCGGCGACCAGCGCCACCAGCGGCCCCCGTCCGCGTACCTCGTAGTGCAGTCGCCCGTCGGGGACCTCCAGGGTCGCGGTGGTGACAGGTGCGGTGGATGTGCTGCTCATCGGGTCCTCCCGGGTCGTGGCGTGCGCGCGTTCGGAGTGGAGACTTCCGTCGTACGGCAGAATCGTCGCTCGTGAGGGCTGTTTCTCCGCACGTCGCCGACGACGCCCGCGACGCCGGGCTGGACCGGGCGCGCGAGGGTGACCGTGCCGCGTTCGACGACCTGGTGGCGCCGCTGCGCCGGGAGTTGCACGCGCACTGCTACCGGATGCTCGGCTCCGCCCACGACGCCGACGACGCCCTGCAGGAGGCACTCCTGCGGGCGTGGCGCGGGCTGCCGCGCTTCGAGGGGCGCAGCTCGTTGCGCTCGTGGCTGTACACGGTGGCCACCCGTACCTGCCTGGACGCGGTTGCCGGGCGCGCCCGCCGGGCGCTCCCGGTGGACCTCGGCCCGGCCAGCGAACGGGCGGTGCTGGACAGCGCCCCGGCGGGCCACGTCGCCTGGCTGGGCCCCTACCCCGACGCCGGGCTCGCCGACGGTCCGGCCGCCCCCGACGTACGCTACGAGCAGCGCGAGGCCGTCGAGCTGGCCTTCGTCGCGGCCCTGCAGCACCTGCCGGGCAACCAGCGGGCGGCGCTGCTGCTCTTCGAGGTGCTGGGCTTCTCCGCCGCCGAGATCGCCACCATGATGCGCACCTCGGTCACCTCGGTGAACTCGGCGCTGGCGCGCGCCCGACGGCTGGTGGCCGACCGGGTGCCGCCGGTCAGCCAGCAGCGGACCCTGCGCCGCCTCGACGACACCCGGCTGCGGGAGATCGTCACCGGCTACGCGACCGCCCTGGAGAACGGCGACACCGAGGCGCTGGTCGCGCTGCTGACCGAGGACGTCACCTGGTCGATGCCGCCGCTGCCGCAGTGGTACCGGGGGCTGGCGGCGGTCACCGACTTCGCCCGCGAGCTGCCGATGACCCGGTGTGGGAGCTGGCGGCACCGGACGACCGGCGCGAACGGGCAGCCGGCGGTGGCGTCGTACCTGCGCACGGAGGGCGCCGGGCCGTACCTGGCCTGGTCGATCAACGTGCTGACGCTGCGGGACGGCCGGATCGCCGAGATCACCTCGTTCCTGGGGGCCGAGCACTTCGCCGGGTTCGGGCTGCCGGACTCGCTGCCACCGACGGGCGAGGACGGCAGCGTTCCGCCGCCCCGGTGACCGGGGCGGCACGAAGGCGATCCCGCCGGTGACGCCGGCGGCCGGGCAGCTAGTGCTCTGACCACAAACGTTGGCGGTGTTGGTGACACGCCGGCCTGGGTGAAGGGCTGGGCCGGCGTGGGGCCGTCAGGCTGTCGGGGTGGCAGAGCCGGTTCGGGTACGTCGATTAAGTGATCAAGAGGGTCAGCGGCTGCAGCGTCTGGTGCGTCGGGGCACCGGCTCGGTCGTGCGGCTGCGGCGGGCGATGGTTGTGCTCGCCTCAGCTGGCGGGAACAGTGTGCCGGTCATCGCCCGGCTCGTGCAGGCCGACGAGGATTCCGTTCGGCAGGTGATCCACCGGTTCAACGAGATGGGCATGGCCAGCCTGGACCCTCAGTGGGCGGGTGGCCGTCCCCGCCGAATCAGTAGCGACGACGAGGCGTTCATCGTCGCGACGGCCAACACCCGTCCCGTCAAGCTGGGACGGCCGTTCACCTGCTGGAGCGTGCGCAAGCTCGCCGAATACCTCGCTGACAACCCTGATCGGAGGGTGATCATCGGGCGGGAACGACTACGGCAGGTGCTGCGCCGCCACCAGATCACCTTCCAACGCACGAAGACGTGGAAGGAGTCCACAGACCCCCAGCGGGAGCAGAAGCTGGCCCGTATCGAGCACGTGATCGAGCACTTCCCGCACCGCACCTTCGCGTTCGATGAGTTCGGGCCGCTGACGATCCGCCCGCACGGCGGCGTCGGCTGGCAGCCCAAGAGCCGCCCACGCAGGCTCGCGGCGAACTACCACAAGCTGCACGGCGTGCGGCAGTTCCACGGCTGCTACTCGATCGGCGACGACACCCTCTGGGGTGTGGTCCGCAGACAGAAATCGGCGACGAACACCCTCGCCGCACTCAAGTCGATCCGAGCCGCCCGCCCTGACGGCGCCCCGATCTACATCATCTTGGACAACCTGTCCGCGCATAAGGGCTTCGCGATCCGACAGTGGGCGGCCCGGAACAAGGTCGAGTTGTGTTTCACCCCGACCTACGCCTCCTGGGCAAACCCGATCGAGGCGCACTTCGGGCCGCTACGCACCTTCGTCATCGCCGGCTCGGACTACCCCAACCACACCGTCCTGGCCCGCGGCCTGCACGCCTACCTGCGCTGGCGCAACGCCAACGCCCGCCACCCCGACGTCCTGGCCGCCCAACGCCGCCACCGCGCCAAGATCCGCAGCGAACGACACCGCCGCTGGGGTCAACCCGCGAGCCGAGCCGCATGACCAACCCGGCCAACGTTTGTGGTCAAGGCACTAGCCGATGCGGTCGAGGAAGCCCAGCACCCGCTCGGTGAGCAGCGCGGCCGCCGGCTCGTGGTAGGAGGGCAGGCTGCTGTCGGCGAACAGGTGCTGCGGACCGGGGTACAGGAACAGTTCGGCGTCGGGGGCGGCTGCGACGAGGGCGCGGGCGGCGTCGAGGTCACCCTCGTCGACGAAGAACTCGTCGGCGTCCATCCCGTGCACCTGGACCGGCACGCCGGCCGGCCACTCCCCGCCGAACTCGGACGTCGGAATGCAGCTGTGGAAGAGCAGGGCACCCGTCGCGCCCGGTCGGGTCTGGGCCAGCAACTGCGCCGGCATGACCCCGAGCGAGAACCCGGCGTACACCAACCCGGCGGGCAGCCCCTCGGCCGTGAGCCGACCGCGCTCCAGGATCACGTCGAATCCGACCGTCCGGCCGTAGTCGAGGCCCTCCTCCAGGGTGTCGAAGGTCTTCCCGTCGTAGAGATCCGGGGTGTGCACCGTGTGCCCGGCTGCTCTCAGCCGGTCGGCGAAGTCGCGGACACCCGGTGTCAGCCCCTGCGCGTGGTGGAACAACAGCACCTCAGCCATGCGACGTCCCTCTCCGTGGAATCTTCTCGTGCGCGCCGTCCAGGATGATGCCCCGCACGCCCGACATTCTGGCGAGCCGGCACAACGCGCGCATGGACCGGCTCCGCGAGCTGCCCGTCGAGGCGCACGGCGCACTCACCGGCGGACCCTCCGAGGTGGACGGAGCGGTCGGGCCGGACTAGCCCACCGGCCGGCTCCCGCGGCCCGTGGCGTACCTCTGGATCGCGCGCCCCTGGGACGACCGGTAAATCACGGGCGCCGCCGCCGGCTCCGGCGGTACGGTCCGGCGATGCGGGATGCGGACGGATACTTCGGCGAAGCGGTGGCGGCGACCTACGACGACCGGACGAGCGAGATGTTCGACCCCGCCGTCGTGGCGGCCACGGTCGACGTGCTGGCCGAGCTCGCCGGCGCCGGCCGGGCCCTCGAACTGGGCGTCGGGACCGGACGCGTCGCGCTGCCGCTGGCCGCCCGCGGTGTACCGGTACACGGCATCGACCTGTCCCGGGCGATGGTCGACCGGCTGCGCGCCAAGCCCGGCGGCGACGCGATCGGCGTGACGATCGGCGACTTCGCCACCAGCCGGGTGGACGGGACGTTCTCCCTGGCGTACCTGGTCTTCAACACGATCATGAACCTGACCACCCAGGAGGCCCAGGTGGCCTGCTTCCGCAACGCCGCCGCGCACCTGGCCCCCGGTGGCCGCTTCGTGATCGAGGTGCTGGTCCCCGAGCTGCGCCGGCTCCCGCCCGGGCAGAACGTGGTGCCCTTCCAGGTCTCCCCGACCGGATGGGCGTACGACATCTACGACGTGGCCACCCAGGCGACCAGCTCCAACTACGTCCGCATCGTCGACGGTCGCGGGGAGTACCGGTCGATCCCCTTCCGGTACGTGTGGCCGGCGGAACTCGACCTGATGGCCCAGCTCGCCGGGCTGCGGTTGCGGGACCGCTGGGACGGGTGGAACCGGGCGCCGTTCACCAGCGAGAGCCGTCAGCACGTCTCGGTCTGGGAGAAGCCCGCCGACTGAACTCGGTCGGGAGTGGCACGTCAGCGCATTTCGCGGCTAGACGCCGGCGGCGACGCCGGCACCGAGGCAGAGCAGCACGCACCCGGTCACCAACTGGAGGCGTCGGTGGACGGTCGGCCTGGCGACCAGGCTCCGCCCCCGGTCGACGGCCCAGGTGAACAGCGCGTACCAGGTGCCGGTGACGAGCGCCCAGAGCGCACCCAGGGCGACGCTGGAGAGCAGAACCGGCCCGTCCGGGGTGACGAACTGCGGCAGCAGCGAGATGGCGAAGACGCCGGCCTTCGGATTGCCGAGGTTGGTGGCCAGACCCGCGAGGTATCCCCGCCAGTAGCCGGCCGGCGCGCCGTCCGCCGGCGCGGTGCCGCCGCGCGCGGGCCGTCGCAGGGACAGCAGCGTGCTCACCCCGATGACGGCCAGCAGTACGCCGCCGGCGGCGCGCACCGCCGCGTAGGCGCGGGGTTCGGCCAGCAGGACCGCCGACAGTCCCGACGCCGCTGCCGTGGTCCAGATCAGCAGTCCGGTACAGGTGCCGGCGATGCTGGCCCACGCCACCCGCCGCCCACCGTCGAGCGTCTGCCGCAGGATGAGTGCCTGACCCGCTCCGGGCAGCATCGCCAGCAGCCCCGTGGTGAGGACGAAGACGGGAAGGTGAACGGGCATGTCCGAAACCCCTCAGGTGCGGTGCGGCCGGTGACGGCTCCCACGCTTCCCGCCGAACGGCGTTCACGGAACTAAAGCTTCAGGGGGTCAGCCTTAAGCTGGTTTGATGCTGATCGGCCCGGACCACCTGCGCCTTCTCGCCCTGATCGACCGGCACGGATCCCTGTCGGCCGCTGCGGCGGTGCTCGGCGTGACCCCCGCCGCGGTGACCCAGCAGGTGGCCCGGGCCGAGCGTGACTGCGCCGCTCCGCTGGTACGACGTGGCCCCCGGGGTGCCTCTCTGACGGCCGCCGGCGCCGCCCTGGCCACCCACGGCCATGTGATCGACCGCGAGACGAGGCAGGCCAACGAGGAGGTGGCGGCGCTGCTCGGCAGACTGTCGCTCCGGTTGCGGATCGGGGCGTTCCAGGCGGCCGCCCTGCACCTGCTGCCGCCGTCGCTGACGGCGCTGCGCCACCGGCACCCCGACGCCGACCTGTCCGTCATCGACATCACGTCCGAGCAGGGCATGCCCGCCGTCGCCGCCGGTCAACTGGACGTGGCGGTCATCGCCGCCTGGGACGCTCCGCCCGTCCCGCCCCCGCACGTCCGGGCACATCCACTGCTGACCGACCCGATGGTGGTCGTCCTACCGGACGACCACCGCCTCGCCGCCCACCACCCCACGGACGCGCCCCTGCGCCTGGAACAGCTTCGGGACGAAGCCTGGGTGACCATCCGGGCCGGGCACGCCGCTCGCGCACAGTTCGACCGCGCCAGCGCCGCCGCCGGCTTCACCCCGAAGGTACGGTTCGAGACCGAGTCGTACGACGTCGCGCAGGCCCTCGTCGCCACCGGTATTGGTGTCGCACTGGTCTCGCGCCTGGCCCTGACCAACACGGCGGGCACCACCCACCGCGAACTCGCCCCGCCCACCCTGCACCGCCGGCTCTACGCCGCGACGCTCACCGACACCGCCCTCACGCCCCTGGTCGGCGCCTTCCTCCGACTGCTGGACGACGTCGCCCGGGACGTCAGCGGCACCTGGGAGACGCCGCCCCCCGGGTTTGGCACCACGCACCTGGGCCCGGCCACGGGGAACTGAGCAGCGGACCGCCACCTGCTCCTGCGCCGCGGTGCTCCCGCGCCGCTCGGACCACCTGCCGCCGGTGACATGATGGGGCATGCCCGCGATCGAAGTGGTGCTCGGTGACATCACCGCCGAGGACGTCGATGCCATCGTCACCGCGGCCAACGAGTCGCTGCTGGGCGGCGGCGGTGTGGACGGGGCGATCCACCGCGCGGCCGGACCGCGACTGGCCCGGGCGGGTGCCGCGCTGGCGCCCTGCGACGCCGGCGACGCGGTCGCCACACCGGCGTTCGACCTCGACCCACCGGTGCGCCACGTCATCCACACGGTCGGCCCGGTATGGGAAGGCGGCGGCCACGGCGAGGCCGACACCCTGGCCTCGTGCTACCGGCGCAGCCTCGCCGTCGCCGACGGGATCGGCGCCCGCAGCGTCGCCTTCCCCGCCATCGCCACCGGCGTGTACGGGTTCCCGCCGGAGCAGGCGGCGACGATCGCGATCTCGACCATCAGGGCCACGCCGACCCAGGTCGAGCGCGTCCGCCTGGTCGCCTCCGATGAGGCGACGTACCAACTGTTGACCACGGCGGCGCGGGCGTGAACCGCGACCGGCGGCCCGTGTGTCGAGCCGTGGAGCGAGCCGGGCGCGCGGCGGCGGCACCGAGGTGAGGCCGGCGGTCACGTCGGTCCGCTGAAAAACGGCGCGTCGTCGTAGCGCGGCCGCCCGGGCCCGCTGAGCGCTGTGAGCCTTGCGTACGCAGTTCGACAATCGCCGGTCGCCCGACCTCGCGTCGACTAGCGTTGAGCGGGGCGGTGTGAAGCCACGCGGGAGCACCGGCCCCTGCCCTGTCGCGTACCCGGGAGGGTCCGGTCGGCCGGCCGACCTGGACGTTCCCCCGGCGCCCGAGCTGCGCGACGCGGTTGTCAATCGTCCCGGCGCCGACGGTCGGCGACATCCGGGGATCAGTCCGAGATCTGAGAGGGCGGCCCGGCGTCGCGAGATCGAGAAGGCCGAAGTGATGGATGGCGGACGCCGGCTGATAACGCGGGAGCCGGGCGGTGCACGACGGACCGATCTGCTGGAGCTCTTCTTCGACCTCGCGGCCATCGCCACCCTGACCTTGACCTCGGAGAAGATGGCGACCGAGCAGAGCTGGACGGGTATCGCCCAGGCACTGCTCGCCCTGTCGACGCTCTGGGCGGTCTGGGTGACCACCACGTCGTTCACCGACCTCTACAGCCCTCAGGCGCGACCCGTCCAGCTCGTGATCCTGGGCATCATGTTCGGCGGCATGCTGATGTCCGCCGCCCTGCCGACCGCGTTCGGCAACCACGGCCTGGTGTTCGGCGCCACCTGGGCCGGGATCAACTGGGGTCGGGCGTTGGTGGTCATCCCGTCCCTGCGGGGCCGACCGGAGCAGCAACGCCCGAAGCGGGTCCTGCTCTGGACCACGGTGTCCGGGACCTTGTGGATCATCGGCGGCCTGATTCCCTCCCCCGGTACCCGTCTCGCCCTGTGGCTGGCCGCGTTGGCCGTGGACTACCTCGGTTTCGGCCTACGGTTCCCGATCCCCGGCCGACCGCCACTGCCCAGGTACGACGTGGTGCCGGAGCACCTGGCCGAGCGGTACCAGCAGATCTACGTCCTCACCCTGGGCGAGCTCATCCTGGTCACCGTCCTCACCCTGAGCGACATGCCGTTCAGCGCCGGCCGGATCACCGCGTTCGCCACCGCGTTCGTCGCGGCGGTGCTGCTGTGGTGGAGCTACGCCCGGGGAGCCGGCGCCAGGCTGAGTACCGCCATCGAGCGCTCCCCGCACCGGGAGCGGCTCGTCCAGACCAACCCGTACGTCCACTGGCTCATGGTGGTGGGCGTGGTCGGCGTCGCCGCCGGATTCATGCGGGTCATCGAGCATCCCAGGGAGCGGCCGGACGACACCCTGACCGCGCTCATCCTGGGCGGCGCGGCGCTGTTCCTGGTCGGGCGGGCCACGCTAGACCACGAGGTCCTCGGACGCATCCCGCTCTCGCACGTGGTCGGCGTCCTCGTCGCCGTCGCCCTCGCGCCGGCCGCCCCGTACCTGTCGAACCTGGTCCTGGGCTTCGGCGCCACCATCGTCCTGCTGGGAGTCGCGGCGGTGGAGTTCGTCAGACGGCAGCGCTCGGACGGGCCTGCGGCCCCGGATGAGGACGAACGCCCGGCATGTCGCCCGGAAGACGGCCGTTGACGTCGTGGCAGGGGTCCGGCAATCGCGCGGGACGCTACGGCGAAAGTCCTGCCCGGGCGCAATCTTTCCGCGTGGTCCGGCGACGACGGCGTCGCTTGGCGTTGAGCTATCGCCGGCCTTCTGCCGAGATCAGTGCGTCGGATGTATCTCGCTTGCCCAGACGGATCGTGACGGACAGGATGCGGGACATGCTCGCCGATCTGTGGCCGCTGTACGGCCTCACCATCGTCACACCGCACCTGCAGCTGCGCCTGCCACGCGAGGAGGAACTGGCTGAGCTGGCCGATCTCGCAGGCCAGGGCGTGCATCGTCCCGGCGAGCGGCCGTACCTGACCCCATTGACCGACGGCAGCCATGCGGACCGGGCGCGGTCTGTCCTGCAAGGACACTGGGACCAGCTTGCCTCCTGGGACGTGGCAGCGTGGCGGCTCGGGATGGGCGTCTTCCGGGCGGGCCAGCCGATCGGCATGGTCACGCTTCGCGCACGGGACTTCCCGGTGGTGAGACAGGTGACGACCTCGGCCTGGCTCGGCGTGGATCATCAGGGCAGAGGCTATGGAACGGAGGCGAGGGCCGGACTGCTCACCCTTGCTTTCGATCATCTCGGCGCCACCGCCGCACTGACCGAGGTGTTCCAGGACAACCACTCCTCCCAGGGCGTATCGCGCAAACTCGGCTACGAGCACGACGGGATTTCCGTCGATGCGCGCGACGGTGAGGCCGTCGTCTCCGACCGCCTGCGTCTGACCCTGCAGAAGTGGCGCCAGCACAAGCGGCCAGCCGTGACGGTCGACGGCGTGGACACCTGCCGAGCCTCGTTCGGCCTCTGATCCCGCATCCGGATCTGCCGCTCACCGCACGCCTCAGCGTCGCAGGGCGGTCTCCCGCTCCATGTGCGACAGCTTCTCGGGATTGCGCACGGCGTAGAGCCCGGTGATGAGGCCGTCGTCGATGCGCACCGCCACGACGGAGTCGATCTCGCCGGCCTGCCAGAGAATCAGCGCCGGGTAGCCGTTGACCTGCGCCGGCCGCAGCGACGCGGTGTCGGCAAGCCTGCCCAACCCGGCAACCAGCAGGCGCGCCACCTTGTCGGCCCCCACCACGGGCCGCGGGACGGCCTGCTTGACTCCGCCACCGTCACCCACCAGCACGACATCCGGTGCGAGGATGTCGAGCAGACTCTGTAGATCGCCCGTTTCGGCCGCCCGCCGGAACGCCTCGAGCGCGTCTCGGGTCTCAGCCGCGGAAACGACCCCGCGCGGCCGGCGCGCCGCAACGTGTGCCCGTGCCCGGTGCGCGATCTGGCGGACCGCGGCCTGGCTCTTGTCGACGGCTTCGGCGATCTCGTCGTACCCGACATCGAACACCTCGCGCAGCACGAACACCGCCCGCTCGGTCGGCGTGAGCGTCTCCAGCACCAGCAGCATCGCCATCGAGACGCTGTCGGCCAGCTCGACGTCCTCGGCCACGTCGGGCGTGGTGAGCAGCGGCTCGGGCAGCCACGGACCGACGTACGACTCCTTGCGGCGGCCGAGCGAACGCAGCCGGCCGAGTGCCTGGCGGGTGGTGATCCGCACCAGGTAGGCACGCTGATCCCGCACCGTACCGAGATCGACACCCGCCCACCGCAGCCAGGTCTCCTGCAGCACGTCCTCCGCATCGGCGGCCGAGCCGAGCATCTCGTAGGCGACGGTGAACAGCAGGTTGCGGTGGGCGAGGAACGCCTCGGTGGCGAGGTCCGGGCGGTCGTCGCGGCCGCTGTCCCTGCCACGATCGTCGGGTGCGGCCTGCGACGTGCCGACCATGGGTGACTCCTGTTCGCTCGCGACTGTGTCACCCACCAGATGCCGGGCCCCGCCGTTGTGTGACACCAAGACCTTGTGGCGGGCGTCACCTAATCCCGCTGTCACAGGGATCTGATCGGCGGCATCTCGTGTTCGTCCAGTGCAACACCACGAGGAAGGCCGGAATCATGGACGCTCGCTTCAACATGCTCGACAACGAGATCGCGGTCAAGTTCTTCAAGCGGTTCGCCAACGCCAGCCTGGTGATCCATCAGTCGCCGCTGCCGAAGTCCACGCAGGAGCTGGTGTCGCTGCGGGCCAGCCAGATCAACGGCTGCGGTTGGTGCATCGACATGCACACCAAGGAGGCCGCGGCCGCCGGTGAAACCTCGGTCCGGCTCAACCTGGTCGCCGCCTGGCGCGAGTCCACCGTTTTCACCGAGGCCGAGCAGGCCGCGCTGGCGCTCGCCGAGGAGGGCACCCGGCTCGCCGACGCCCACCACGGCGTGTCCGACGAGACCTGGGCACAGGTACGCAAGCACTACGACGACGACCAGATCGCCGCGCTGGTCTCCCTGGTCGCCCTGATCAACGCGGCCAACCGGCTCGCGGTGATCGTGCACCAGCAGGGGGGTTCCTACGAGCCCGGCATGTTCGCCGCCGCGTTCAACTGACCGGCAGACGAATCCGGCCCGATTCAGGATCATCCGATCCTGGGCCGGGCCCGCGCGTGTCTGGGCGTCACTTGGCGTTGATCTGTTGCCGCTCTACTGACCTGTCCGGCACGGGATGGCGATTTGGACGCTGAGCTGCACAAACGCTTGGCACCGGTGGCCGTCGTTGGTCGCCGTGGGTCCGCCTTTGACGGCCTGGCGACGGCCTGGACCTGCTGCTTGTGGACGATGCGAAGGCTGCCCCCATGCCCTCCGACCCCTCGCTTGCAAGTTCTGGGCGCTTCGTCCGGCGGGGTCCAGCTGGATCCTCCACATTGAACTGCCGGCGGTCTGCGGGGCGTGCCGGCTGTCCCAAGCGCCAACGCCTTCGGGCTCGGAGCGTTGCTTCCGGTGCTGGTCATCGTCCATGGTGCGGCTCTTGTCGGCGCGTACGCGGTCACTGGACGGTGGATGATGTCCCCCGCCCTGCGGGCCGGGGTCTCAGTGTTGACCACCGGTGCCGTCGTCGTGCTTCTCTCCTGGACGTACTTCGCGCTTGCCGGCCTGCCTCTGCGGAACGCCCTGTGCCCGGCCGGAGAGCCGCCCTGGTGGCCGTACTGGTTGCCACCCTCCCACGACGTCTATCCGTAGTCATGCGGACCATCAGACGTTGAAGCTGAACCTAGATCGGCCCTCCCGTGACCTGCGGCAACCTCGCCGGCACCCTGGCCACGCCCCAGATTTGGCTCATGGCATCGGTGGCTTGTTGCCGACGTTTCACGCTGTCCTGTGCCCCGTGTGTGCCCCAGACGGCTCCTTCAGCCCCGGGACGGCTCGCGCAGCAGGGCGGGCAGATCGCTGAGGGCGGGGAACGCGGTTCCGCCCCAGCTCGGGTCGGTGTCGTTGTGCTCCGTGGTGCGGAACACGGTCATGCCGACCACTGCCGCGCCAGTCAACTCGCCGTCTGCGCCGTCGCCCACGAAGACGCACTCCGCCGGCGCAACGCCCAGCCGCCTCGCGGCAGCGCGGTAAATCGCCGGACCTGGTTTGGCCAGCCCAACGTCGCAGGAGAAGACCGCTACGTCGAAGCGGCGGGCGAGCCGGCTCTCTGGCCATGCCTCCGCGGTTTCCGAGGTGGCGTTGCTGAGGAGCGCAAGCGGATGGCCGTCGTCGCGCAGCGCGTCAAGCACATCCAAGGTGGCGGCCGAGACGCTGTCCAGCACCCGGCGCGCGAGGGCTCGCCGACGTTCCCCGGCCCGTGCTACCTGCTCCTCAGTCGGCGTGCCGCCCAGGCGACCGGCGAGGATACGAACGGTTTCCTCCACGTCCCACCGGACCAGCCGGTCACGCCAAGTGGCGTGGTACGCCGCGACCAGCGCCGCCGGAGCTACCCCGACCATGAGCGCCATCTCGCCGACTACCCGGTCGCGCTCGTCGTCGGCACCCTGAACCAAGGTGTGGAAGAGATCGAAGATCACTGGCCGAGACATGCGCGCATCCTACTGAGGTAGTCACGCCGTCATCTGTCACGCACGTCCCGAGACCCGACATCGCCGGCGGCCGGTGTCCTGCGCCGGTTGATGCTTCACACTCGTGACGGCCTAGGTGGGCAGCGGGGGGAGTCTGCGCAGCTCAGGCAGGGTGGCGGCGTCACTTGGCGTTGCAATGTGGAAGGCCTTGGGCGTATCCGCTTCAATAGGACCGGACGGCCTCTGACCTGTGCTGGGCTCTGCGGTCGATCGTCATCGTTGGTCGTCGTTGGTTCACCTCAGACGGCCTGTAGACGACATGACCTTGGGCCTCCCTCGGTGTCGCCAGGATGGCCGCTTGTCCCCCAGAGATCGGCAATGCGGCCGGGTTCGGCTCGCACCGCTGGTCGACGGTCCGGTGGTGGTCGCCATGGTTGCGCATGGTGTCGTCGGTTGCTGTATTTCGTTGCTGTACCGCTTGGCCTCGCCTACCGGCTAGGCCGAGCCCCTGCAACCTGAGCCCTAGATCATTCCGCGCATGGTCCAGATCTTGGCCGATGGTTCCTCTGATCACCCTTTTCGGTTGGCCAGTTGCGGCGGCAGTATGTCCATGTGGCATAGACGGTCAGGGAACACCAGGTCCACACGTCGTCGTTTCGGGTTGCTGTCGGCGTCGGCACATCCAACTAAAACTTGGCTCCGCCATCCGATCGGCGCTTGCCTTCTCGTGCCAAGGCCTGTTCAATCGGATTTCAGCCGCCCGTCGCTTCCCACTGAAGGATCAAGAAGATGCCAGCCGAGTGCGTGGTGGACAACTGTGGAGTCCTGGCCATTGGAAGGTGCAAGAAAGCGGGGTGCTCAGTGCCCGGCGGCGCCCCTTTCTGCATGTCGCACAACTATGCAGGTACGTGCAATTTGTGCTTCCGCGCCGCCGACCGTCTCGAAAATAAGGTGGCCACTTCCATCGGAGCAGCGCGAGAAAAGCTCAAGCGGATCGCTGGAGCACTGGTTGCGGCTGGAGTGGAACCCAGGGATAGGTATGTCGAGGGAACCACATCCAAGCAGGTACGTGCGGGATTATTCTGGTTAGACACCAAGATGATTGATATTCGAGATCCAAGCAGAGACCGCTACGGTTGGCTGCTTGGCTCGCATCCGTGGCTGATTGAAAGCCGTACATACGACGGCGAAACGAGGAATCATCAGCTTACCTTGGCAACCTACCTTACAAAGGATGGCGACCTAGCGGCCGAAGGCGGGCGGGCCGGCAAAATCGATGATGGAATGCCGTACGCATACCTACGAGGCGACCGGGAACTTCAGTTCTGGGAAACGCTGGTTGCTGAGGCAACTGATGTCGCCCAGCGATTCGGCGTGCACGATCTCCCATAGCTCTTTCCGACCCGCCCTTCTCCGCCGCACCACCAACGTGACGTATTCTGTGTGAAGGAACCAACACAGCTCACTGAGCTGCCGGGTCGGTGCGGTCTAGCTGCGACAACGCTACATCGCAGTCCGTGGACGTTCGCTCTTAGCCGTGCCCGTCGTGACCCAGCTAGTCACCCACCGGGCAAACGGCTGGCCTTAGGTCGATGAGCCCGGGTAAGAGCTGTGCGGTCTTTCGAGCAGATACACGGTGCTGTCCAAGATGCTGGCCTTAGCCTGGACAACGCGCCACCCGTCGGCGGCAGCCCTGTTCAGGTAAACCGGCGCGACCTGCCCGCCATCCCACTCCTCTAGCCGACCGGCCGGCCCGACGAATACCGCCTTGTACGGTGGTTTTGGGGGGTATATGACGAGCTGAGCGTAGATGTACTTGTCCGAGGCCATAGAGCATCCTATCTGGACCTCAGCTCAAGTCGCCCCACCTTGACCAACGCTCGGTTTCCCGGTCTGCGCCTTCTAGCCATCCCGTCGGCCTTCGTCCGCACCCCGTGGAGTGGGTGGGGCCTGCCCGGTCAAGGTGGAGCACCCAGCGGCTGAACGACCTTGACCGGGCAGGCCCCACCTGCTCGGCTTTGCCCGGACGGAGGTTGTCGGGATGGCGCCCACCATCCCGGAGTGCCCGAGGACCCCGCCGGAGGCACTGCCCTTGCATCGATCAACTCTCAAGCCCTGGATCTGCCAGCAACCAAGGCGGCCCGGGGCTCCTTCGTATGTCGCGCCGCCGGCGGGGCTCTACCGCCGGCCGCCGGGAGCGAAGCGGCAAGGCGGCCGAGCGGCGGGCCGATTGGCCCGGCCCCTGGTCGGCGGCGCGAGCGGCCTGCGAAGCGGGCCGCCTTGATCTCGTACAGAAAGTTCTCACACCTATTCAGTTCCGAAGCTGTCCGGTCTCAGGACCTGCGTGACAGATCGGTATCAGGATCTGGGTGACACTCATCTTGCTGACCCGGCATGGATCATGAGGAGCATGAGTGTCTCCCCGCCCGGCGCGCCAAACGCCCTTGCCGAAGCCGTCCGAGACGAGCTGGTTGCCGCTGGCCTGCCCGTGCTGCCCTGGCAACCGTGGGATGACTTCCCCCCGGGCACCGGCGTGGTCATCCACGCCCACGCGGACGATCCTGGGGCCTGGATCGGCTGGAAGGAGAGCAGTGCGCTGCATTACGCCGTCCTCGCGGCCATGGAAGCGGGCGCGTGGTCGCCTGACGGCTCGGAGATGCATCCCGCGATCCGGCATGCCTCGACCGTCACGGACGCCATGCTCGCCGCGATAGCGCAGATCCTCACATCGGTCGGGTTCCGAGTAGTCCTGGACGCCGACGACCTTCAGCCGGACCTGATGCTGGTGCGAGAACGACAGCCTGGACCGAGCTGGCGTGACCCGGCGGGTCCGCCGCTACCCGGCCGCGCCTACATGCCCGGCGTGCGAGTGCGACTGATTGAGGGCGAGTACGCCGGGTCCGAAACCGTCGTGCGCACCTTTTGGCAGGTCAACACCGCCGAGGGGCCGTCATACGTGTACCAGGTCGAGCATCCCCACGGAACCGGAGAGCTCGAAGTCCCCGCGACTGCCCTCACCTGGGCGCAAAACGACTAGAGGTCCTGTCCTGTCACCCAGGTCCGGATACCGATCTGTCACGCAGGTCCTGAGACCCGACAATTCAGTTCCGAAGCCATCCGACGCCTAGTCGGCTCGGTGCGGCTCATGCATCCCCGCTATATCAGCGTCGATGCGCTCAAGCGTCGTCGGCGCTGGCGCGACCGGTGCACCCCACCTTTCAGCAGGGCGAGCCGCCCTTACAGGCCGCTTGCCACCTCCACGAGCAGTACACTCTTGCCGGAAGTTGTCCGTCAGCATGTCTTCACGACGGCTCGCACCCTTGCAGTCGTACTCGTAGACCGCAATCTCACCCGCTACGAAGATTTGCATTATGGACACCCGATCACCAAAGCGCTTCGACCCCCAGAATGGAGAGACGGACCACTGGGCGATCTCCGGGTCCATGCCCGCGCGAGGGTTGAACCTCACTACGGCATCGTCGTCCCATGGACTAATAGTCACGCGAGCAACGTCGGTTACTGGCCCTCGCACCACCCTACTTCCCCATTGCAGGCTTGCCTTCCTGCCGTGATCAATCCCCATCACCGGGCGGACCTCAGCGAGGTAGCAGGCGCCGTCGACCAGTGTCCGGTGCCGATCAATGCGGGCGAGCCGGTTGATCCACCCCAGAAAGTTTGCGTCCGGGTCGCTCACGAAGGGCTGCATCTCCCTGAGCCGCCGCTGCTGGTGCTCGGGCAGGCCCTTGAGGCGATAGAGGTTGCGCTTCCATGCGGCCTCATCCTCGTAAATAGGATACTGGAGAACTCCCTCGCTGGGTGGCGGCAGTGCGCCGGATGCATAGGCGGCCGCCGCCCAGATGATGTAGTCGAGTGACGCTCGCAGGTTGTAGAGCCACTCACCGAACAGCCCCGCGAAGTCGGCTGGGATCGGCTCGTTCTCGATCACTCGGATTACGTGCACCCCTTCGCCCTGGTGCACCAACTGGATGTCGTGGGGCTGCCGCTCCACATAGTCGTTCCACACCTCCACCATGTCTCGGCGGCGTGAAACCATTCGACCGCCTCGGCCTCGCCGAGCGCGAAGCCGTTGCGCCGCGACTCAATATTCTGGTCGTAAACCGCAGCTGCCGATCGCGCCGCTTCCACCTTGCGACGATGTTCCGATTTGGCGGCCTCTAGGTCGGCTAATCGCTTGCTTTCTGCGTCTCGGCGTACCTGGGGCACTCCGATCCCGGCTTCACCCTCCGGATCTACACCCACCTGCTGCCGACGAGCGACGACCGCACCGGCCGCGCTATCGACCACGCCTTCGCCGACGACCCACAGACGCTGGACGGCCTGGAGACGGCATGATCATGCAAAACAGGGCTCTTCCGGGTGCTCCGCCGCAGGTCAGAGCACCTGCGGTGATCACTTGGCGTTGAAGTAGTTCGCCTCCGGGTGATGCACCACGATCGCGTCCGTCGCCTGCTCCGGCACGAGCTGGAACTCCTCGGACAGCTGCACCCCGATCCGCTCCGCGCCCAGCAGCTCCACGATCTTCGCCCGGTCCTCCAGGTCCGGGCAGGCCGGGTAGCCGAACGCGTACCGGCAGCCCCGGTAGTCGGTGCGCAGCAGGCCGGCCAGGTCCGCCGGGTCGTCGTCGGCGACGGTACGGCCACCAGGCAGGGTCAGCTCCGCGCGCACCCGCCGGTGCCAGTACTCGGCGAGCGCCTCGGTGAGCTGCACGGACAGCCCGTGCACCTCCAGGTAGTCGCGGTACTCGTTGCCGGCGAACATCTTCGCGGTGTACTCGCTGATCGGCTGCCCGACGGTGACCAACTGCAACGCCACCACGTCCAGCTGGTCGCCCTTCGGGCGGAAGAAGTCGGCCAGGCAGAGCCGGCGCTCCTGCCGCTGGCGGGGGAAGGAGAACCGGGCCCGCTCGACGCTGCCGTTCTCGTCGAGCACCACCAGGTCGTTGCCCTCGGCGTACGCCGGGAAGTAGCCGTACACCACCGCCGCCTCGAGGACCTTGTCGGCGATCAGCCGGTCCAGCCAGTAGCGCAGCCGGGGCCGGCCCTCGGTCTCCACCAGCTCCTCGTACGACGGGCCCTGGCCGCCCCGGGCGCCGCGCAGCCCCCACTGCCCGAGGAAGGTGGCCCGCTCGTCGAGCAGCGCCGCGTAGTCGGCCAGCGGCACCCCCTTGACCACCCGGGTGCCGAAGAACGGCGGGGTGGGCACCTCCACGTCGTTGGCCACGTCGGAGCGGACCGAGGCGTCGTGCAGCTCGGGCAGCGCCTCGGTGACCATGGTGCGCTGCCGCTCCCGGCGGGCCCGCCGGGCGGCCAGGGCGGCCTCCCGCTCCGGGTCGACGACCGGCGCGCCACCACGCTTGGCGGTCATCACCCGGTCCATCAGGGACAGCCCCTCGAAGGCGTCGCGGGCGTAGTGGACCTGGCCGGGGAACATCGACCGCAGATCGTCCTCGACGTACGCGCGGGTGAGCGCGGCCCCGCCGAGCAGCACCGGCCAGCGCTCGGCCACCCCTCGGGAGGCCATCTCGGCCAGGTTCTCCTTCATGATGACGGTGCTCTTGACCAGCAGGCCGGACATCCCGATCGCGTCGGCCCGGTGCTCCTCGGCGGCGTCCAGGATCGCGGTGATCGGCTGCTTGATGCCGATGTTGACGACCTCGTAGCCGTTGTTGGACAGGATGATGTCGACCAGGTTCTTGCCGATGTCGTGGACGTCGCCCCGGACGGTGGCGAGCACGATGCGGCCCTTGCCGCCGTCCTCGGCCGTCTCCATGTGCGGCTCCAGGTAGGCCACCGCGGTCTTCATCACCTCGGCGGACTGCAACACGAACGGCAGCTGCATCTGCCCCGAGCCGAACAGCTCGCCGACGACCTTCATGCCGTCGAGCAGCAGGTCGTTGATGATCGACAGCGGTGACCGGCCGCCGGCCATCGCCGCGTCCAGGTCGGCCTCCAGGCCGTTGCGCTCGCCGTCGACGATCCGCCGCTTGAGTCGCTCGTCCAGCGGCAGCGCGGCCAGTTCCTCGGCCCGCCCGGCCCGCGCCGACGCCGCGTCCACGCCCTCGAACGCCTCGATGAACCGCTGCACCGGGTCGTACCCCTCGCGGCGCCGGTCGTAGATCAGGTCCAGCGCCACCTCCCGCTGCTCGTCCGGGATCCGGCTGATCGGCAGGATCTTGCTGGCGTGCACGATGGCGCTGGTCAGGCCCGCCTGCTGGCACTCGTGCAGGAACACCGAGTTGAGCACCTGCCGGGCCGCCGGGTTGAGCCCGAACGAGACGTTGGAGATGCCGAGGGTGAAGTTGATCCCGGGGTAGCGGCGGGCGATCTCCCGGATGGCCTCGATCGTCTCGATGCCGTCGCGCCGGGTCTCCTCCTGCCCGGTGGCGATCGGGAAGGTCAGCGCGTCGATGAGGATGTCGGAGCGGTCCATCCCCCACCGTCCGGTGAGGTCCTCGATCAGGCGGGCCGCGATCCGGACCTTCCACTCGGCGGTCCGCGCCTGCCCCTCCTCGTCGATCAGCAGCGCCACCACGGCGGCGCCGTGCTCCTTGACGACCGGCATCACCCGGGCGTAGCGGGACTCCGGCCCGTCACCGTCCTCGAAGTTCACCGAGTTGACCACGCACCGGCCGCCGAGCATCTCCAGCCCGGCCTCGATCACCGCCGGCTCGGTGGAGTCCAGCATGATCGGCAGGGTGGAGGCGGTCGCGAAGCGCCCGGCCAGCTCGCGCATGTCCTGCGTGCCGTCCCGGCCGACGTAGTCGACGCAGAGGTCGAGCAGGTGCGAGCCGTCCCGGGCCTGGCTCCGGGCGATCTCCACGCACGCCTGCCAGTCGGCGGCGAGCATCGCCTCGCGGAACGCCTTGGAACCGTTGGCGTTGGTCCGCTCCCCCACCATCAGCACCGAGGCGTCCTGCGCGAACGGCACCGGGTGGTAGATCGAGGAGACGCCGGCCTCGTGCCGCGGCTCGCGCGGCGTCGGGGTCGTGCCGTGCAGCCGCTCGGCCAGCACCCGGATGTGCTCCGGCGTGGTGCCGCAGCAGCCGCCGACCAGCGCCACGCCGTACTCGGCGACGAACCGCTCCAGCGCGTCGGCCAGCTCCACCGGGGTCAGCGGGAAGTACGCCCCGTCCGCCGTCAGCACCGGCAGACCGGCGTTCGGCATCACCGACAGCGGGATCCGGGAGTGCTGCGACAGGTAGCGCAGGTGCTCGCCCATCTCGGCCGGGCCGGTCGAGCAGTTCAGCCCGATCAGGTCCACGCCCAGCGGCTCGATGGCCGCCAGCGCCGCCCCGATCTCGCTGCCCACCAGCATGGTGCCGGTGGTCTCCACCGCCACGTGGCAGATGATCGGCACCTTGCGGCCCAGCTCGGCCATTGCCCGGTGGCAGCCGACCACCGCCGCCTTGACCTGGAGCAGGTCCTGGCAGGTCTCCACGATCAGCGCGTCCGAGCCGCCCTCGATCAGGCCGGCGGCGTTCTCCTGGTACGCGTCGCGCAGCGTCGCGTACGCGGTGTGCCCGAGGGTGGGCAGCTTGGTGCCCGGCCCGATCGACCCGAGCACGAACCGGGGCCGCTCCGGGGTGGCGTACGCGTCGGCGGCCTCCCGGGCCAGGCGCGCGCCGGCCGCGGAGAGCTCCCGGATCCGCTCCGGGATGTCGTACTCGCCGAGGTTGGCGAGGTTGGCGCCGAAGGTGTTGGTCTCCACGCAGTCGGCCCCGGCGGCCAGGTACGCCTCGTGCACGCCGCGCACCACGTCCGGCCGGGTGATGTTGAGGATCTCGTTGCACCCCTCCAGCCCCTCGAAGTCGTCGAGGGTCAGGTCGGCAGCCTGCAACATCGTCCCCATCGCCCCGTCGGCGACGAGGATCCGATCGGCCAGCACATCCAGCAACGAAGTCCGCACGGGTTCAGGTTAATGCGACGATGCGCCCGTCGGTCCACAGCCGTAGCCGGTCCCACATTCTGCCAGCGGGAACGCGCATCCCTTTCGTACCCTTTGGGCGGTCCGCCGGCGCGGCGGACCGGCGCGGCCGACGGGCCGCACCTGGCGCCGCCACGTAGGCTGGCGGACGTGAAGGACATCAGGGACGCCACCGTGCACGGCGGTCGGAGGACCGGGTCGGCGCCCGGCGCCGTCTCCGACGAGCAGGGTGAGGTGACGGCGTGACCGAGTTCGACGGGCTGCCGGTGCTGCGGTCCCCGGTGGCGATCGCCGCCTTCGAGGGCTGGAACGACGCCGCGGACGCCTCCACCGCCGCCGTGGAGCACCTGGAGCAGGTCTGGCAGGCCCGCCCGGTCACCGAGCTGGACCCGGAGGACTTCTACGACTTCCAGGTCAGCCGCCCGACCATCACGATGGCCGAGGGTGAGACCCGGCGGGTCGAGTGGCCCACCACGAAGTTCATGGTGGCCAGCCCGGAGGGCACCGAGCGGGACGTGGTGCTGATCCGTGGCATCGAGCCCAGCATGCGCTGGCGCACCTTCTGCGAGCAGGTGCTGGAGATCTGCCACAGCCTGGAGGTCGAGCGGGTGGTACTGCTCGGCGCGCTGCTGGCCGACGTGCCGTACACCCGTCCCCTGCCGATCAGCGGCAGCGCCTCCGACGCCGAGGCCGCCCAGCGCTACCAGCTCACCCCCACCCGCTACGACGGGCCGACCGGCATCGTCGGGGTGTTGCAGGACGCCTGCACCCGGGCCGAGGTCGACGCCGTCTCGTTCTGGGTGCACGTGCCGCACTACGCCAACAACCCGCCCTGCCCGAAGGCCACCCTGGCCCTGCTGCACCGGGTCGAGGACGTGCTCGACCTGCCGGTGCCGATGGCCGACCTGGCCGAGGAGGCCGCCGAGTGGGAACAGCGGGTGCGCGGCGCCGCCGAGCAGGACGCCGAGCTCGGTGAGTACGTCCGCGAGCTGGAGGAGCGGGTCGGCGACGCCGGCATCACCCCGTTGACCGGGGACGAGATCGCCCAGGAGTTCGAGAAGTACCTGCGCCGCCGGGGCGGTTCCGCCGGCCCCACGGCGGGTTCCTGGTAACACCCCTTCCTCGTCGCATCGACCCCGGACGCTCACGTCCGGGGCCGATTTGCGTGCGTGTCGGGGTGGTGCCGGTCACGCCCTGTAGGGCATCCTAGGAACCTAGTGGTATGAGGAGGCGGGTGTGCAGATCAACCCGGGGGCCGCCGAGTTCCCGCACCGGCAGATCGCCGCGCAGCTCAAGACCCAGGTGCGCCGCGGCGACTGGGCGCCGGGCGAGCGGCTGCCGTCCATCCCGGCCATCGCCGAGATGTTCGGCGTGGCGAAGCAGACCGTGCAGCGCGCCGTCGACCAGCTGCGGGTCGAGGGCATCCTGATCACCAAGCCCGGCTCCGGTACGTACGTGCGGGGCACCCGGCGTCGGCTCAACCGGCTCTCCCGGGGCCGCTACGGCGGCTTCCGCGGCTACCACACCGACCTGGCCGCCCGGTACCGGCAGCAGTTGGTCTCCGTCGGCCGCTCCCCCGCCCCGCCGGAGGTCGCCGACGCGTTCGGGGTGCCCGACGGCACCGAGCTGCTCTGCCGCCGGCACCTGGTACGCACCGAGGACTCGCCGGTGGAGGTGGGCGCCTCGTGGTTCCTGCCGGCCGACACCGCCGGCACCTCGCTGGAACGGGCCGAGGCGTTCGGCCGCCCCCTCTACCAGGAGGTCGAGGAGGCCACCGGCCGCCGGTACGTCTCGGCCACCGACACGATCAGCGCCCGCCAGCCCAGCCGGGAAGAGGCGGAAACCCTCCAGATCCGGCCGGACACCCCGGTGCTGCACCTGCTGCACGTCGCCTACGACGAGAAGCGCAAGCCGATCGAGGTCGCCCAGGCCACCTGGCCCGGCCCGATGACCACCCTCACCGAGGAGTACAAGATCCCCGCCCCCACCCCGGACCAGGACCCCGACCCCGGCCTGGTGCTCGGCTGACCCCCTCCGCACCCGGTAGGAAACCCACCACCCGACCCTCATGATCCAGTCGCATTTACCGACACGACACGCCGTCGGTGGTGTCGGTAAATGCGACTGGATCATGGGGCTGCGACCGGGGCGGCAACCGCCGGGGCGGCCGCCGGCCGAGGCTCAGAGGCGGATGCCGAGGAGGGCGTCGACGGTGTCGGCGAAGAGGGCCGGCCCCTGCGGGTCGTCGCCGGTACCGGCCAGGGCGCGGTCGGCCCAGTCGTCGGCCAGCGCCAGGGCGCCGGGGGTGTCGAGGTCGTCGGCGAGCCGGGCGCGTACCCCGGCCAGGAAGTCCGCCCCGGACGGCCCGGCGGGCGCGGCGGCGGCCCGCCGCCAGCGGTCCAGGCGCGCGTGCGCGGTGGTGAGCAGGTCGTCGGACCAGGCGCGGTCGGCGCGGTAGTGCCCGGACATCAGGCCCAGCCGCACCGCCATCGGATCGACCTTGTCGGCGCGCAGCCGGGAGACGAAGACCAAGTTGCCCCGGGACTTCGACATCTTCTCGCCGTCCAGGCCGATCATGCCGGCGTGCATGTAGTGGGCGGCGAAGGGCGCCTCGCCGGTGAGCCGCTCGGCATGCGCGGCGGAGCACTCGTGGTGCGGGAAGAGCAGGTCGTTGCCGCCGCCCTGTACGTCGATCCGGTCGCCGAGCAGGTTCAGCGCGATCACCGCGCACTCGATGTGCCAGCCGGGGCGGCCGGCGCCCAGCTCACCGCCGGGCCAGGACGGCTCGCCCTCGCGGGCGCCGCGCCACAGCAGCGGGTCGAGCGGGTCGCGCTTGCCGGCCCGGTCGGGGTCGCCGCCGCGCTCCGGGAAGATCTCCAGCATCTGCTCGCGGGTCAGGTTCGACTCGTAGCCGAACTGCGGGGCGGCGTTGACGTCGAAGTAGATGTCGCCGGTGCCGTCGTCGAGCCGGTACGCGGCGCCGTCCTTGAGCAGGACGAGGACCTTCTCGGCGATGTCCGGGATCGACTCCACCGCGCCGACGTAGTGCGCCGGCGGGATGATCCGCAACGCCTCCATGTCCTCCCGGAACAGCGCGGTCTCCCGCATGGCCAGGACCTTCCAGTCCTCGCCGTCGCGCGCCGCGCGCTCCAGCAGCGGGTCGTCGATGTCGGTGACGTTCTGCACGTACCGCACGGTGAGGCCCGCGTCGCGCCACATCCGCTGCACCAGGTCGAACGTGATCATGGTGGCGGCGTGGCCGAGGTGGGTAGCGTCGTACGGGGTGATGCCGCAGACGTACATGGTGGCCGCGCCGTCGGGACGGCTGGGGTGGATGCCGCGCCGCGCCGAGTCGTACAAGCCCAGTGGCCCGCCGCCGCCCGGCAGCCGTGGCACCTCGTGTCCCGCCCAAGACTCCATGACCGTCAGCCTAACGAGCCGTCAGGCGGCGGGCAGGCACCCCACGGGTGATCAACGTGACAGCGACTCACATGGGGGGCCAGGGCATCGCCGGCCAGTCCTGCGGGGGCTGCGGGTAGCACCCGGTCTCGCGCAGCCGGTCGATCCGCGCCGCCAGCTCGGCGATCTCCCCGATCGTGAGGTGGACGGACAGCTCCTCGCCCAGCTCACCGGCGACCTGGCCGGCCAACGTGTCGAGCATCTCCACCGCGTCCGGCGGGAGTTGTCGGCCGGCCCAGCCCCAGAGCACCGTGCGCAGCTTCTCCTCCACGTGGAAGCAGACGCCGTGGTCGACGCCGTAGAGGCGGTCGTCCGGGCCCACCAGCACGTGGCCGCCCTTGCGGTCGGCGTTGTTCAGCACCGTGTCGAGCACCGCCAGCCGGGCCAGCCGCGGGTCGTCGGCGTGCGCCAGGGCGTACGCGGCGCCGTCGTCGTCGCGGGCCGCGGCGACCGGGAACCAGCGCGGCGGCACCGCCTCGGCGGGTACGAAGCCGACCAGCGGCTCGGCGTCGTCCGGCTCGTCGATCCAGAGCTGGCAGGAACCGGGGCCGAACGGGCCGTCGCGGAGCACGGTCGGCGGCACCAGGTCCCAGCCGGTGGCCCGGGAGACCAGGTAGGCGGCGACCTCCCGGCCGGCCAGGGTGCCGTCGGGGAAGTCCCAGAGCGGCCGCTCGCCGCGCACCGGCTTGTAGACGCAGCGGGCCGTCCGCCGGCCCAGGGTCAGGATTCCGCGCAGGGTGGTGTTGGAGGCGTCGACCAGCCGCCCCTCCAGGGCGAGCTCACCGTCGCGCAGCAGCCGGAGCGCCGCGCTGCCGTCCTGGCGGGGCTGCAACTCCGACGAGGTCACCGGTGGTAACCGTTGTGCCGCGGGCAGAGGTGCCCGGCGGGGTCGAGCGGCTGGCCGCAGAGCGGGCAGGGCGGGCGGCCGGCGTTGACCACCCGGCGGGCCCGCTCGATGAACTCCCGGGTCGCCTCTGGGGTCAGCCGGACCCGGAGCCGGTCGAGGTCCTCGTCCGGCTCCTCGACGTCGTCCTCGTCGTCGTCCTCGTCGCCGCCCAGCTCGACCTCGACCTCCGCCTCGCCGGCGGCGATCGCCTCGATCACCACGGTCGCGCTGTCGACGTCGAAGGCCAGGCCGAGGGTGCCGACCCGGAACTCCTCGTCGACCGGGGTGTCCAGCGGGTCGTTGTCGCCGACGAGGGCGGGCGCCTCGGGCAGGTCGACGCCGAACCGGCGCTGGGCCTCGGCGAGCAGCTCCTCCAGCTTCTCGGCGAGCAGGGAGACCTGCACCTTCTCCAGCGCGACGCTGACCAGCCGGCCACCGCCGCGCGCCTGGAGGAAGAACGTACGCTCCCCCGGCGGCCCGACGGTCCCGGCGACGAACCGCTCCGGCGGCTCGAAGGCGTGCACCTGGTGGGTCATACCCACGACCCTATCCGGCACACGGAGGCGTCGCGCACCGCACCGAGGGTGGTTCAGCCGAGGGCGAAACGCCGCCAGCCGCTCGCGCCGCGCCGGGCGTGGCGGGGCCCCTCACCCGGCCGCCCCCGCGCCGCCGCCGACCGCGGCGTCCGAGTCGGTCGGCCGGGTCGCCCGCCGGCGCCGCTTGCGCGGCGGCGGCACCAGCCCGGCGAGGTCACCGCCGGTGTCGTTGAGCCGGACCAGGAAGGGCCGCAGCGGCGTGTAGCGGATCGCGGTGACCGACGCCGGGTCCGCGACGATGCGCTGGAACAGATCCAGGTGTACGCCGAGCGCGTCCGCCACGATGGCCTTGATCACATCGCCGTGGCTGCACGCGAGCCAGACCGCCTCCGGCCCGTGCTCGGCGGTGACCGCGGCGTCCCAGGTGCGCACCGCGGCGACCGCCCGCGCCGCCATCGCCGCCATCGACTCGCCCTCGGGGAAGACCACCGCGCTCGGGTGCTGCTGCACCACCGGCCAGAGCGGCTCCCTGGCCAGTTTCTTCAGTGGCTGCCCCTCCCAGGTGCCGTAGCCGCACTCGATCAGGCCCTCCTCGACCACCGGCTGCACCTGCGGCAACGCCAGCTCCAGGGTCTGCCGGCAGCGGATCAGCGGGCTGGTCACCACGGTGGCCAGGGGCAGGGCGCGCAGCCGCTCGCCGACCGCGGTGGCCTGGGCCCGGCCGGTGTCGTCCAGCTCGACCGGCCGGCGGCCGGCCAGCCCGCCGTCGGCGTTCGCCGTCGTCCGGCCGTGTCGCAGAAGCAGAAGGGTCGCCACGACACCACCCTAGGCGCAGGCCGCGGACGGCGACGGCCCCCGGCACCGGTGGTGTCGGGGGCCGTCGCCGGCGGTCGTCGCCGGTACGCCTCAGGTGGCGCTGATCGTGCCGGTGAGCAGCAGCGCGAGCACCAACGTGCCGAGCGCCACCCGGTAGAGCACGAAGACGTACAGGGTGTGGTGGGCCACGTAGCGCAGCAGCCAGGCGATCGCGGCGTAGCCGATGGCGAAGGCGATCGCGGTGGCCACCACCATCTGCGCCACGCTCGGCACCGAGGTGCCCGGCGCGGCCGGCTCGAACACGTCACCGACGCTGAAGATCCCGGACATCACCACCGCCGGGATGGCCAGCAGGAACGAGTACCGCGCCGCCGCCTCCCGGGTGAGGTTGAGCAGCAGGCCGGCGGTGAGCGTGCCGCCGGAGCGGGACACCCCGGGGATCAGCGCCATCGCCTGGGCGAAGCCCATCACCACGCCGTCGCGCATCCGGAAGTTCTCCAGGGTGCGGGTCTGCCGCCCCCAGTACTCGGCGAAGGCGAGCACGAAGGCGAACACGATCAGGGTGGTGGCGACCACCCACAGGTTGCGGCCGGCGGTACGGATCTGGTCCTTGAACAGGAAGCCGAACAGCCCGATCGGGATCGAGCCGACGATCACGTACCAGCCCATCCGGTAGTCGAGGCTGGCGCGCACCGAGCGGTCCCGCAGGCCGAGCAGCCAGGTGCGGGTGATCCGCCAGATGTCCTTGGCGAAGTAGATCAGCACCGCCGCCTCGGTGCCCAGCTGGGTCACCGCGGTGAAGGAGGCGCCGGCGTCCCGGTCGAAGAAGATCGCGGAGGTGATCCGCAGGTGTCCGGACGAGCTGACCGGCAGGAACTCGGTGAGTCCCTGGACGATGCCCAGGACGATGGCTTCGACCCAGGTCACTCGCCGACCCCGGACAGCTCCAGCGCCTCGGCGACGGTACGCAGGGTCTGCACGCCGCTGTCCCGGTCGGCGACGAAGAGGGTCACCGAGAGGGTGGTCACGCCCGCCGCCGCGTACTCGCGCAGCCGCTCGGCGATGCGCTCCTTGGGGCCGAGCAGCGAGGTGCGGTCGATGAACTCCATCGGCACCGCGGCGGCCGCGTCGCGCTGCCGCTTGGCCAGGTAGAGGTCCTGCACCTCGCGGGCGGCGTCGCCGTAGCCCATCCGGGTGGCGAGCTGGTTGTAGAAGTTCTGCTGGCGGCTGCCCATCCCGCCGACGTAGAGCGCGGCGTACCACCGGACCAGCTCGGCGCAGGTGGCGATGTCGTCGCCGACCACCACCGGCACGGAGGGGACCACGTCGAAGCCGGCCAGTTCCTTGCCGGCCTTGGCCCGGCCGGCGCGCACCGAGGCGAGCTGCTCCTCGGCGAACTCGGGGGCGTAGAAGACGGCCAGCCAGCCGTCGGCGATCTCGCCGGCCAGCTCCAGGTTCTTCGGGCCGACGGCGGCCAGGTAGATCGGGATGTGCTCGCGGGGCGGGTGGAAGCCCAGCCGCAGCGCCTTGCCGGGGCCGTCGGGCAGCGGCAGCGTGTAGTGCTCGCCGTCGTAGGCCACCTCCTTGCGGGCCACCGCGAGCTTCACGATGTCGACGTACTCGCGGGTGCGGGCCAGCGGCTTGGCGAACCGCACCCCGTGCCAGCCCTCCGAGACCTGCGGCCCCGAGACGCCCAGGCCGAGCCGGAACCGGCCGCCGGAGAGCGCGTCGATGGTGGCCGCGGTCATCGCGGTCATGGCCGGGGTCCGGGCGGGGATCTGCATCACCGCGCTGCCCACGTCGATCCGCTGGGTCTGGCCGGCCATCCAGGCCAGCATGCTGGGCGAGTCGGAGCCGTAGGCCTCCGCCGCCCACACCACCGAGTAACCGAGCCGGTCCGCCTCCTGGGCAAGTGCCAGGTGGTCGGCGGGCGTGCTCCACGCCGTCTGGTATCCGAGGCTGAGCCCGAGTCGCACTGGATCCTCCCCCATCCGCACCACAGGTCGCACCAGGGTACGCAATGCCGCCGGGGGACCCGATCACCGGCTCACCCGGGCCCCGCCGGGGTGCCCGGCGACCAGCGCGGGGCCTGGCCACGGTCGGATCGGCGACGTGGCGGGCAGAGATGACGGGAGCGAGGATATCCGTGACGCCAGGTTCGAAATAAGGTTCACCCATGCAACAGCGACCGCTCGGCCGAAGCGGGCTGGCGGTTTCCCGGCTCGCGCTCGGCACCATGACGTGGGGCCGGGACACCGACGCCGACGACGCGGCCGCCCAGCTGAAGAGTTTTCTCGACGCGGGCGGCAACCTCGTCGACACCGCGGACGTCTTCGGCGACGGTGACGCCGAGTCGGTGCTCGGCTCGCTGCTGGGCGCCCTGGTCCCCCGCGACGAGCTGCTCATCGCCACCAAGGCAGGGCTGCGGCCGGGCAGCGGCCGGCGCCGGGACGGCTCGCGCGGGCACCTGCTGCGCACCCTGGACGCCTCGCTGCGCCGCCTCGGCACCGACCATGTCGACCTGTGGCAGGTCCACGGGTACGACCCGGACACGCCGCTGGAGGAGACCCTGGCGGCGCTGGACCACGCGGTGGCCAGCGGCCGGGTCCGCTACGTCGGCGTGTCGAACTTCTCCGGCTGGCAGACCGCCCGCGCCGCCGCCTGGCAGGCGGCCTGGCCGGGGCGCGCCCCGGTGATCGCCGCGCAGGTGGAGTACTCGCTGCTGGAGCGGGGCGTCGAACGGGAGGTGCTGCCGGCCTGCGGCGCGCTCGGGCTGGGCGTGCTGCCCTGGTCCCCGCTGGGCCGTGGGGTGCTCACCGGCAAGTACCGGCACGGCCGGCCGGCCGACTCGCGGGCCGCCTCGCCGCACTTCGAACGGTTCGTCGCCACCTACCTGGAGCCGCGCTGCTCCAGCATCGTCGAGGCGGTGGCCACCGCCGCCGGCGGGCTGGGCGTGTCGCCGATGGAGGTGGCGCTGGCCTGGATCCGGGACCGGCCCGGCGTCACCGCGCCGATCCTGGGCGCCCGGACGGTGGGGCAGCTCCTCGGCGCGCTCCAGGTGGAGCGGATGACGCTGCCGGCGGAGATCACCACGGCGCTGGACGACGTCTCGGCGGTGCCGGTGGGCTACCCGGAACGCGACGGCTGAGGCGGCGGCCCGGGGGCCGGCGGGTAGGCCGGCCGGTGCGCGCCGGCGGGCGGATCAGTCGAGGGTGGGCCGGTCGCCGGGGATCTCCCGGACGGCGGCCAGGAAGCGGGCCTGGTCGTCACGGGTGGCCGGGTTGACGATCCGGATCCACGAGCCGTCGTCGAAGTGCAGGGTCGCCGGGAACTGCATCAGCCGCGCCGACCCGTGGTCGCAGTCGATCCGGGTGATCCGCCGCCGCTCGACGCTCCACAGCAGCCGGGGCTCGCGCCGGTCCGGCCGGCCCTCGTCCGGGCGGCGACCCATCCGCAGTAGGTGCAGGTGGGTGTCGGTGACCGCGAGCGGGGTGCCGGTGTAGCGCTCCAGGAACAGCAGCAGGCTGCCGGCGAGGGTGGCCAGGTCGCCGCTGAAGACGTACCGGCGGCGGTAGGCGATCTCGGCGAGCTGGTCGGCGAGCGGGCGGTGGCGACTGAGCCGGAACAGCGCCCGGAACGCCTCCTGCTCATCGGTGAGCGGCAGCACCGGCCGGGGTTGCGGGACCGCCGGGGTGGGCTCGACGTCCACGTCCCGACCGGCCGCCTCGGGCAGCCCCGCCGCGAGCGCGGCCGCCTTGCCGGGCAGCAGCAGCACCCCGGCGACGATCCGGACCGGGGTCAGCACCGCCTCCACCCAGGCCACCGGGTTGACGATGTTCAGCAGCCCGAACAGCGCCCGAGGATCGAGCGCCTCGGCGACCTCGGTGCCGACGTGGTCGACGAACTGGCTGCCGGCGCGGTGCGTCTCGTGCGCCCGCACCGGGGCCAGGCCGACGTAGCGCAGCTCCTGCCCGGTCACCAGGGGGGCGACCAGGGCCCGCTCCGGCTCGTCGGAGGTGCGGAACTCGTCGCGCAACGCGCGGGCCCGGTCGCGGGCCACCCGCGCGCCGTCGCGCACCGCGTCGCCGAGCCGCCCGAGCCGTCCCCACGCACCCGTCACGCCGTACCTCCTCCGTCGCCGGTCAGCGGCCCGCCGGCTGCTGCTCGGCGGGTGGCTGCCCGAAGACATTCTGGTCGATCCAGTCGGCGCCGCCCTGCACCACGTCGCCGATCTCGTCACTGACCAGGTCGGAGCCGGGCACCGACAGGCCACTGACCAGGGCGGTGCCACCCCACACCGCCCCGTGCACGACCGAGTTCGGCACGTTCCAGGGCAGGTTGGTGGCCCAGTTCTGGGCGATCATCCGGCCGCCGTCCGCCAGGCCGTGCGCGCGCAGGGCGCCGGCCCGCTCCAGCATCCCCATGTCGAACGGCGACCCGGACTTGCCGAGCTTGAAGGTGCCCTTCGCCGGGTCGGTGATCTTGTGGAACCACTTGTCGGCCTTGCCGGCGGCGCGCCGCTTGTCGATCGCCTTCTGCCCCATCCGCAGCGCCTTCTGCTTGTCCACCAGCTTGTCCAGGTGGTTGCGCAGCTTGCGCAGGTAGAGCATGACCCGCTGGAGCAGCCGGATGACCTTCTGCAGGTGGGTGGCGAGCGGGCGGATGATCTTCAGCGACCGGGTGAGCACGATCATGCCGCGGGTCACGGTTACCGCCATGCCGGCCGCCCAGGACGCCCCGGCGGTGAACGGCGCCATGAGCAGGGCGGTCACCAGGGTGACCAGCATCCAGTTGACGAACTCGACGCAGAGGTCGACCAGCACCTCGTGGACGATCTGCAGGGCCTCGGCGACCCCGCGCAGGTACTCGGCGGTGGCGGTGAACTGCCCGGCCACGTCCAGCAGCTGCTGCTCGACCTCGGCGAGGCGCTTGCCGTACGCCTCGCCCGCCGGCGACCGCCAGCCGGGCTGCTCGGCCTCGCGCACGCCGCGGTGGCTCAGCGCCAGCTCGCGCACCTGGGCGGCGAGGGCGTCCCAGTCACCGGCCCGGGCGCGCAGCGCCTCCGGCTCGCCGTCGACCATGTCGACCAGCTGGATGAGCGGCCAGGCCAGGGTGCGGCAGACGCTGTCGACCACGTCCTCCACACCGGACAGCGCGTTGTCGATGCCGTTCCAGAGCTGGACGGCGCTGCCGGCGGGCCCGCTCACCGGCCCATCCCCTCGCGCATCGCCCGGAAGCCGGAGTCGATGTCCTGCTCGTTGCGGTCGTACGACTCGGCGGTGGACCCCAGCGCCGCCCCGACGCGGGTGAACGCGTCCTGACCGGCCCGGAACAGCGTCGTGCCGTCGGCGACCTGCTCGGCGTACTTGGCGCGCAGCATGTCGCTGGCGAACGGCAGGTGACCGAAGGCGCCGTCGGGCAGGTCACCCGCGGCCACCACCCGGCTCTCCAGCGCGCCCAGCGCGTTGGCCACTCCGGTGGCGGCCGCCTCCAGCCGTTTCACGGCCGTCACGTCCACTTCGATGTCAGCTGCCATCGCCGTTCCTCCCCCGCATCCGACGCGGGTCGAAGATACGATTCCCCGGCCTCCGGCCGCCACCCCGGCCCGAGGAGAAACCAAGGGGGAGGAAGCCCGCATGACTGATCCGCTGTCCGGTCTGGACGCGCTCGCCGGCCGGCTCGCCGACATCGAACGCCGCTTCGCCGGGCTGCACGCCGGCCTCGACGACCTCGACGGCACCGCCACCGACGACACTGGCCTGGTGTCGGCCACCGTGGACGCCACCGGAGGGCTCACCGACCTGACCGTCGAGCCGGCGGCGCTGCGGGCCGGCACCGCCGACCTGGCGAGGATGGTGCTGGAGGCGTACCGGCGGGCCAGGGCGGCGGCGACCGCCCAGCTCGACGAGCGCACCGAGGGTCTCGACGCGACGCTCGGGGCGGGCCTGACCGAACTGTTCGGCAAGCCGGGCGACTTCGCGGCGTTGGGCCGCCTGGAGGAGGCCGTCGCCCGACTCGGCGCCCTGGACGCCCGGCTGCCGAGGCCGCCGGCGTGACCGCGACCGGCTGGCCGGAGATCGTGGCCCGGCTGCACCGCACCCTCGTCGCCTGCGACCGGGACACCGACGTCGAACTCAGCGCCGGGTCGCGCCGGCTCCGGCTGTCCGTGCGCCGCGACACCGTCGAGGGCCACTGCCCCGGGTACGAGGGGCAGCGGCTGGCCGAGCTGGGCTGGCGGCCCGGCGACGACGGCGACTGGTGGTACGCCACCCCGCGTTCTGCCGAGGGCCTGCACTGGTGGAGCGGCTTCGCCGCCCGGACCGCCGCCGTCGCGCTGACCGCCGACCCGGCCGCGCTCTCCTGTCGGGTGCTCCCGCTCGACGGCGGGGCGGCACCGCCGACGGCAACCGGCGTCGAGGTGACCCGCGGAGCCGGGTCCGGTGTCGGCGCGCCCGCACCGGCCGGCGTCGGCGTGCCGGTCGGAGTCGGCGTGCCGGTCGGAGTCGGCGTCCCCGTGCCGGTCGAGGCCGCCGACGGCGCCGGGGCGGACAGAACGGCCGCCCACCTCGCCTCCCCCGGCGATACGGTCGCGGATGACGGCGGGTCGCGCCCGGCCGAGCCGGAGCCGGCCGAACTCCTCGCCCGGGCGGCGGCCGCGCACGACCTGCCCCGCTACCTGGGGGTGCTCGCCGCCGGCCCGGTCTGCGTACCGCTGGCCGGCGAGCCGTCGCCCGACCGGGACTTTCCGTGGACGGTCGTCCTCGGGGCGGACCGCGCACCGCTGCTGCCGGTCTTCACCTCGGCGGACGCGCTGACCGCCTTCGCCGGGGTCGGGGTGCCGTTCGTCGCGCTGTCCGCCGCCGACCTGCTGGCGGACTGGCCGGACCCGGGCTGGGGCCTCGCCGTCGACCCGGGCGCCGCCCACGGCCTGACGCTGACCGCCCCGGCGCTGACCGCGCTGCTCGCCGCGAACGACCTCACCGATCCGCAGGGGTCCCTCGCTCCGGCCACCGTGGAGGATCCGGGCGCCGCCGGCCGCTGACCGGCGTCCCCGCCGCACCTCGGTCACGCCGGATCGGCGCGGTCGCCTTCCCGGCCGCTCGCGTTGGTCGCGTCGTCGGCGCCCGACCGGGGTGACCCCACCGTCGGCACCCCGACCGGCGGTGCTCCCACCGTGGCCGGCCGAGTCCGGTCATGGCCCGTGCTGAAACACGCCTTAGGGTGCGTACGCTTGCGGTTTCCGTCATAGCCCACTGCCAGACTGTCCGATGTGCAGCTCCGGTACAACTACCGCGTCTACCCGACGCTCGCCCAGCAGCAATCGTTGGCGCGGGCGTTCGGGTGCGCGCGGGTGGTGTTCAATGACGCGCTGCGCGCACGACAGGAAGCCCGGGAGCAGGGTCTGCCCTACATCTCCGACGGGGACCTGTCCAAGCAGGTGATTACCGAGGCGAAGACGACGCCGGAGCGGGCGTGGCTGGGCGAGGTGTCGGCGGTGGTGCTTCAGCAGGCCCTCGCCGATCTGAACCTCGCGTACCGCAACTTCTTCGCATCCCTGCCCGGGAAGCGGAAGGGCCGCAAGGTGGCCCCGCCGCGGTTCCGGTCGCGCAAGGACAACCGGCAGGCCATCCGGTTCACCGCCAACGCCCGATTCAAGGTGATGGACAACGGTCGGCTGCGGCTGCCGAAGATCGGTGATCTGGCGGTGCGGTGGTCGCGGGCGCTGCCCGCTGCGCCGAGCTCCGTGACGATCGTCATGGACGCCGTGGGCCGGTACTTCGCCTCGTTCGTTGTCCAGGTTGCCGACGAGCCGCTCCCGCCGGCCGACGCCGAGGTGGGCATCGACCTGGGTCTGACCCACTTCGCGGTCCTGTCCGACGGCACGAAGGTGGCGGCGCCGCAATTCCTGCGAAAAGCCGCCCGCAAGCTGCGCCGACTCCAGCAGGACCTGTCCCGCAAGCAGCGGGGCAGCAACAACCGCAAGAAGGCCGTCGTCGCGGTGGCGAAGGCGCATGCCCGGGTGGTTGACACCCGGCGAGACTGGCAGCACAAGCTCTCGACTGAGATCATCCGCGACAACCAAGCGGTGTACGTCGAGGACCTGTGTGTTACCGGCCTTGCCCGGACCCGCCTGGCGAAGTCGGTGCACGACGCCGGCTGGGCCGGCTTCACCGCGATGCTGGAGTACAAGGCCGCCCGGTACGGGCGCATCTTCGACAAGATCGACCGGTTCGCGCCCACGTCGCAGACGTGCTCGGCGTGCGGCCGGCTCGACGGACCCAAGCCGCTGAACGTCCGGTCGTGGACCTGCCCGTGCGGGGCGATCCACGACCGGGACGTCAACGCGGCCATCAACGTGCTCGCGGCGGGACGCGCCGAGAGCCTAAACGCCTGTGGAGCGCAGGTAAGACCGGCACCCGTGCCGGCACCGCGCGAGGAAGCAGGAATCCGCCCCCGCGCTACGCCCTGTTCCACGCGCAGCACGGAGGCAATCCCCATCCCTCAGGGCGGGGAGAACGTCAACGGGACAGGTACGCCTTGATGCTGGTCGGGACGCGGCCCGCCGCATCCGCCACGGCGGCCCGCGCCTCTCCGGTCACCGGCACCAGGGTGGTGTGCTTGGGCGGCAGGACGATCAGGTCGCCGACCGGCACCACCCGCTCGGCCTGCTGCCGCTGGTCGGCGGGCGGATCGGTCCAGATGATGTAGACGAGCCGCACGCTCATCTGCTCGCTGTCGTCGTTGCGCACCGACACGGCCGTGAACCGGCTGTTGCGGTCGAGCACGCGGCCGTTGTCGTCCACCGGGGTCACCACCGGCTGGACGTCGACGGCCGGGGCGTCCACCGGCTCCGCGGTGCGCACCGAGACGGCCACGTCCTCGGCCGCCCGGGCTCCGGCACCGGTGAAGGTCAGCACGTCGGTGCTGGCGCCCGGCGGGACGACCAGCCGCCCCCGGTCGCTGCCGTAGACCGAGGCGACCCGCACGCTGGGCAGCGTGCGCCCGGAGGCGTCCAGCGCGGTGAACTCCAGCGTCGGCGCGACTACCCGGTTGCCCTCGTTGACGATCGTGAGCACCTGGTTCATGTACCCGTCCCCGGTGGTCGGGGCGAACTCGAACCGCAGCGCGGCGGCGGGGCGGGGCCGGACGAGCAGGCCGCAGCCGGCGAGCAGCAACGGGACGACCAGCCCGGCGACGACGCGCAGGAAGAGCGGAGCGGCGCGGCGAGTGCGGGGTCGGGTCACGATCATGGTGAGCGGCACCGGCGCATGGTACGGCGGGGCGCGACGACAGCGGCGGCGGGCCATCGGAGCGCGACCGCCGCCGGGCCGCGGCCGTCGCCCGCTGCCCGTCACAACCGCTTGGCCATCTGCACGGAGGTGACCTCGTAGCCCAACTGCTCGTACAGGGCGCGGGCGCCGGAGTTGTGGCCGAACACGTTCAGCCCGATCGACACCACGCCGAGCTCCCGGCAGAGCTGCTCCGCCGCCCGCATCATCGCCCGGCCGTAGCCGCGCCGGCGCAGGTCCGCGCGGACCTCGACGTCGTAGACGAAGGCGTGCAGGCCGTTCGAGCGGCGCTCCAGGTGCAGCCAGAGCACGCCGACCTCGTCGTCACCGGCGTAGGCGGTGCACAGCCGGTGGCCCTCGGTGCGCAGTCCGTCGGGGAGCAGCCGGGCGTGGTCCCGGCGCGCCTTGTCCCGCGCCTCGGGCGGGGGCAGCAGACCGCTGGCGGCGATGCTGTCGGCGTAGTCGGTCTCCGCCCGCTCGCGGTAGCGCGCGTACCGCGCCTCGGTCATCGGTTCCAGCCGGATGGTCGTCACGAACGCACCATAGGGGCGCGGCGGCGCGGGCGGGCACCCCCAGGGACGCCGCACGCATACCGGGGGAAATCGGGCGAGCGGCGCCCTCCGGGACGGTGGCCGCGCCGGGGTGGGCCGGCCAGCGGTGTGGGTCACGCGAGAGGGGGTGGCGAACGGCCTGCGGGCTGGGCAGCATAGGTCCATGGACTACGAATACGCGCCGCTGCGGCTGCCGCCGAACGTCGACCGGTTGACCGCCGCGGCGCAGCTGGCGATCCAGGCGGAGTTCTCCGGTTGGGAGTTGGCCCGGGTGCGGCTGTTCCGGGACGGCACGCGGCAGGTCATGCTGCGCCGTCGGCGGGTCAACCAGCCGCAGCCGGGTCTGTCCTACTGACGGCGGGCACGCCGCCCGGCGCACCCCGGGTCGGAAGCCCACGCGCCCGGGGCCGGACCGCACGGTCGGGCCCCGGGGGCGTCGCGGCCCAGGGCCTAGTGGTGGTGCCCGGCGTGGTCGTGGTCGTCCTCGTCGAGGAACGGGTGCTCGTCGAGCCGCCCGACGAGACGGTCGTCGGCGGCCGGCTGGAACGGGCCCACCGGGTCGTCGTCGTCGAAGGACTCCAGGTCGACCGGGGTGCCCACCTCGCTGACCATCACCACGCCGTCGAGCGGTTCCAGCTCCGGCACGTCCAGCGCGCTCAGCGAGCCGTCCCCGCTCTGCAGCAGCTCCAGCACCGCCTCGCCGACCCCCTCGACGGGCGCCGGCTCGTCCTCCTCCGGCGTGCCCTCGCGGCGGGCCGCCTCGGCGACCCGGATCAGCGCGGACACGCTCGGCACCCGGTAGTCGCGGCGCTGCCGCACCGAGATCACCGCCGGGTGCGGGTCGCTGGCCTCGACACCCTCGGCGCCGCCGAACCGCTCGTCGGCCTCGTCGGGGTCGATCGACTCGACGTCCCACGGGGTGACCTCCCCGAACGCGTCGAGCAGCTGCTCGTCGTAGGCGTACGAGGCGTTGTTCAACGCCACGTACGCCTGCCAGACGCCGTCGTCGTCGATCCGGCCCTGGGCGGCGCGCACGGCCGTCAGGTGGGCCCGGGCGGCGTCGATCACGCGCTCCAGAGCAGCGTCCAGCTCACCGTGCTGGTCGGTCATGAGGGAGTCCCTTCGCGATGGGGAGGATGCGGTCCGGCGACGGACCCGGTCAGCAGGTGCGCAGGAACCGGTCGAGGACCCGCACGCCGAACTGTAGTCCGTCCACCGGTACCCGCTCGTCGATGCCGTGGAACAGGGCGGAGAAGTTGAGATCGGCCGGCAGGCGCAGCGGCGCGAACCCGAAGCAGCGGATGCCGAGCTGGGAGAACGCCTTGGCATCGGTGCCGCCGGAGAGCATGTACGGGACCGGGCGGGCGCCCGGGTCCTCCGCGCGCAGCGCGGCCGACATCGCCTCGACCAGGTCACCGTCGAAGGTGGTCTCCAGGGCCGGCTGGCGCTGGATGTACTCGATGTCGATGTCCGGTCCGACCAGCTCGCGCAGCTGACGCTCCAGCATCTCCGACTGCCCCGGCAGGCTGCGGCAGTCGATGGTGGCGGTGGCCCGGCCAGGGATGACGTTGTCCTTGTAGCCGGCGGCGAGCCGGGTCGGGTTGGCGGTGCTGCGGATGGTCGCCCCGATGATGTTGGCGATCGGACCGAGCTTGGCGATCGCCGCCTCCGGGTCGTCCGGGTCCAGCTCGACGCCGAGCACGTCGGAGATTTCTTCGAGGAAGGCCCGCACGGTCGCGGTGACGGTGATCGGGAAGCGGTGCCGCCCGATCCGGGCGACCGCCTCGGCGAGCGCGGTGACCGCGTTGTCGTCGTGGATGAACGACCCGTGCCCGGGGCGGCCCTTGGCGTGCAGCCGCAGCCAGTCCAGCCCCTTCTCCGCCGTCTCGATCAGGTAGAGCCGGGTGGCGTCGTTGAGGTCGTAGGAGAAGCCGCCGACCTCGCCGATCGCCTCGGTGCAGCCGTCGAAGAGCTCCCGGTGCCGCTGCACCAGGAAGTGCGCGCCGTAGTCGCTGCCCGCCTCCTCGTCGGCGGTGTAGGCCAGCACGATGTCGCGCGGCGGGCGCACACCGGTGCGCTGCCAGTGCCGCACCACGGCCAGCACCATCGCGTCGAAGTCCTTCATGTCGATCGCGCCCCGGCCCCACAGGTAGCCGTCGCGGATCTCCCCGGAGAACGGGTGCACCGACCACTCGTCGGCGTCCGCGGGCACCACGTCCAGGTGGCCGTGCACCAGCAGGGCGTCCCGGCCCGGGTCGGTGCCGGGGATCCGGGCGACCAGGTTGGCCCGCCCGGGCGCCGACTCGTGGAGCTGCGACTCGACGCCGACCTCGGCCAGCTTCTCCGCGACGTACTCGGCGGCCAGCCGCTCCCCCGCGCTGGTGGCGTTGTCACCGGTGTTGGTGGTGTCGATCCGCAGCAGGTCGCGGCAGAGTTCCACGACCTCGTCGGTGGGGTCGGGTCGGGCGGAGGCGGGGTCGCTCGTCATCGGCTCTTTCTACCAGTCGGGCGAGCTGTCGCGGCGGCCCGGCCGGCGCTCGCGGGCGGCAGCGTCCGCGCGGCACTCCCGGGCCGTCCCCGTTTCACGATCTTGCGGTACGGGTACCGCGTCGGCGACCCCGCACCGCCCGTCGCGCCGGCCGTCCCCAGGCTCCGGTCGCCCGTCGAGGAGGGCCCCATGACCGTCCCGCTGCCACCCCTGCCGCCCACCGCCGACGACGCCTACCGGCCCGGCGGGCGCAGCATGGCCGACATCGCCGACACCGAGCACCGGCAACTGCTCGGCCTGGCCGACCAGGTGACCGACCCGCGGCTGAGCACCGAGCGGCGCCGGGAGGTGGCCGAGGTGCTGACCGCGGCGATCTCGCGGCACCTCTCCGCAGAGGAGCAGTACCTGCTGCCCGCCGCGCGGGCGGCGCTGCCCGAGAGCGCCGAGCGGGTGGACCGGGAACTGGAGGCCGACGCGGGGCTGCTGGCCGCGCTCAAGGCGCTCGGCGGGCCGGACGACCCGGCGCTGGCGGACGTCGCCGCGCGGGTCCGCCGGCATGTCGAGGGGGTGTCGGCGCTGATCACCCCGCTGCGCGAGGTGGCCACCGACGCGGAGCTGATCCGGCTGGGCAACCGGTGGGAGATCGCCGAGGAGGCGGCCCCCACCCGCCCGCACCCGGGTACGCCGGCCACCCCGCCGTGGAACCGGGTGGTCGAGCCGGCGCTGGGCGTGGTGGACAAGGTGCGCGACGCGGTCACCGGGCGGCGGACGTACCTGGCCGACCTGAAGCGGGACGCGCGCGACTGATCCATCGCCCGACGCCGATCCGCCCAGGCCCTTCCGCCGGCCCGTGCGGTGGTCCTACCGTCACGTTATGAATCTGGAGCTGCGACACCTGCGGGTCGTCTGCGCGATCGCCGAGACGGGGAGCGTGACCAAGGCCGCGTCCACTCTGGGCCTGGCCCAGCCGGCCCTGACGGCGCAGCTCCAGCGCATCGAGCGCACTCTGGGCGGCCCGCTGTTCGAACGCGACCGGCGCGGCGCCCGGCCCACCGCGCTGGGCGAGCTGGTGCTGGCCCGGGCCCGGGTGCTGCTGCCGGCGATGAAGGGGCTCCAGGACGAGGCGGCCCGGCTGGCCGGGGCGGACGACAGCCTGGGCCGGTACCGCTTCGGCGGGGTGAACAGCCCGATCCTCGGCCGGCTGGTGCACCGGCTGGTGGCCGAGCAGCCGCAGGCGCAGATCACCACGTACGCCTCCTGGTCGGCCGCGGAGCTGGCCGGACTGGTGGCCGGCGGGCGGCTCGACTTCGCGCTCACCGGGGTCTGCGGCGACGCCACGCCGTCCCCGGAGTTCGGGCTCTGCTGGCGGGAGGTGGCGGTCGACCCGGTGCTGGTGCTGCTGCCGACCACCCACCCGATGGCCGGCCGGGAGGAGATCGGCCTGGCCGAGCTGCGCCGCGAACAATGGGTGGCCGCGCCGGGCGAGGGCTGCTTCGGCGACTGCTTCGCCGCCGCCTGCGCCCGGGCCGGCTTCACCCCCCGCAAGGTGTACGAGACCGACGTGCGCGGCTGTGTGGACCTGGTCGACGCCGGCGAGGCGGTGGCGCTGTGCCAGGCGACCTTCCGCCCGGTCGACGGCCTGGTCACCCGCCGGCTGGCCGGTGTGCCGCTGCGCTGGCGGCTGCTGCTCGGCTGGCACCCCGAGTCGCCCGCCGCCCGGGTCGCCGAGGCGGTGCTGGAGACGGCGGTGGCGGCGTACACCGATTCGCTGGCGCCGCACCCCGACTACCTGGCCTGGCTGCTGCGCCACCCGGAGTTCGGGGCCCGACCGGTCGGCGGGGTGCGAATCGCCTGACGGCGGGTACCTGGACCCCATGACCGATCGCTACTCCGACGCCGACGAGCGGGAACTGCTGCGTGATGCGGCCGCCGCGCACTCCGCCGCCGTCCGGGACCTCGAGGCGTTCCTGCGTCGGCTGCCGGAGGTGCCCGATCCGGCCGACATCACCGAGTACGCCACCCTGCTCACCCGGGAGGAGCAGACCCGGGCCGAGCGGCAGGCCCTCGCCACCGCCGCCGGCCTGGAGCTGCCCAGCCTCGGCACCGAGCCGTAGCGCGAGCCGCCACCGACGGGCGGCGGCACCCGGGAGAAGTGTCCCGGGTGCCGCCGCCTGCATGTCAGCGTTCGACCAGGACGTCGTGGCCCAGGTCGAGCAGGGAGTGCCGCCACTCGTTGTCGGTGTTGCCGCCGCGCGGCTTCTCCGCGGTCAGCGCCCGGATCCGGTCGATCGCCTCGCGCATCACCTCGATGTCCTCCGGGGTCAGGTCCACCTTGCGCTTGCTGAGCACCCGCAGGATCTGCCGGCCCGGCTCGGGCAGGTCCATGTCCGGGTTCGGGCCGAACGACTCCTCCCCCGAGCCCCGGGTCAGCAGCCACTGCCGCAACTGTTCGGAGGGGACGTTCACCTCGGCGTGGAAGTCGTCCCAGATCACCTCGACCTCGGGGTCGAGTCGCTGCTCGCGTACCATCACGCCTCCTCTTCCGGTGGCCCGGACGGCGCCGGGTTCTCGTCGGTCTGCTGCTTCAGGCCCTCCGGCGGCACCTGCACCCGGGCCGGGTTCGCCGTCGGCGGCGCGAGGATCGGTTCGGTGCGGTCGGTCTCCTCGTCGCTCTCCTCGGGTTCGGTCATCTCCGCCCTCCGGGTCATCGCGGGTGGGACGTCGAGGCCGCGGTGTAGCCCCGCTCTCCCGCAGCCACGTCGAAGGCGAGCTGTCCGTCGCGCGCGTCGACGGTGAGCTTCTGCCCCGGCGAGAGCTGGTTCTCCAGCAGCATCCGGGACAGCCGGTTGTCGACCTCCCGCTGGATCACCCGGCGCAGTGGCCGGGCGCCGAACTCCGGCTGGTAGCCGTGCTCGGCGAGCCAGTCGACGCCGGCGGTGGTGAACTCGACCTGGACGTCCTGGGCGTGCAGCCGGCGGCGGGTCTCCTGCAGCAGCAGCTCGGTGATCTGCCGCAGCTGCTGGGCCTCCAGCCGGCGGAAGATGATCGTCTCGTCGATCCGGTTGAGGAACTCCGGGCGGAAGTTCTCCTGGAGGCGGCGCATCAGCCGCTCGCGCAGTTCGTCGCTCTCCTGGGTGCCGCCGGGCTCGCCGGCTTCGAAGCCCACCGCGCGCGTGGTGCCGGTGATCAGCTCCGAGCCCAGGTTGCTCGTCATGATCAGGACGGTGTTCTTGAAGTTCACCGTCCGGCCCTGGCTGTCGGTGAGCCGGCCGTCGTCGAGCACCTGGAGCAGGATGTTGAACACGTCCGGGTGGGCCTTCTCGATCTCGTCGAGCAGCACCACCGCGTACGGGCGGCGGCGCACCGCCTCGGTGAGCTGGCCGGCCTCCTCGTACCCGACGTAGCCGGGGGGCGCCCCGACCAGCCGGGCGACGGTGTGCCGCTCCTGGAACTCGCTCATGTCGACCCGCACCATCCGGTCGGCCTCGCCGAAGAGCGCCTCGGCCAGCGCCCGGGCCAGCTCGGTCTTGCCGACGCCGGTGGGGCCGAGGAAGAGGAAGCTGCCCATCGGCCGGTTCGGGTCGGCCAGCCCGGTACGCGAGCGGCGCACCGCCTCGGCCACCGCGGTGACCGCGTCGTCCTGGCCGACGACCTTCTCGTGCAGCTGCCCCTCCAGCCGCAGCAGCCGGTCCCGCTCCTCCTCGGTGAGCTGGCTGACCGGGATGCCGGTGGCGCGGGAGACCACCTCGGCGATCTCCTGCGGGCCGACCGAGGGGACGCGGCCGGTGCCCTCGTCGCCCCGGGCGCGGCGGATCTGCTCCTCGACCTCGGCGAGCCGGTCGCGCAGCGCGGAGGCCCGCTCGTACTGCTCGTCGGCGACCGCCTGTTCCTTGTCCCGGCGCACCTCGTCGAGCTGCTGCTCCAGCTCGCGCACGTCGGCGTCGGGAGTGCGGGTGCGCAGCCGTACCCGCGCGCCGGCCTGGTCGATCAGGTCGATCGCCTTGTCGGGCAGGAAGCGGTCGGTGACGTACCGGTCGGAGAGTTCGGCGGCCGCGACCAGCGCCTCGTCGGTGAAGCGGACCTGGTGGTGCGCCTCGTACCGGTCGCGCAGGCCGCGCAGGATGGCGACGGTGTCCTCGACGCTGGGCTCGGGCACCAGGACCGGCTGGAAGCGGCGGGCCAGCGCAGCGTCCTTCTCGATGCTCTTGCGGTACTCGTCCAGCGTGGTCGCGCCGATCACCCGCAGCTCGCCGCGGGCCAGCGCCGGCTTGAGCATGTTGGACGCGTCCATGCCGCCCTCGCTGCCGGCGCCGCCCGCGCCGACCAGGGTGTGGATCTCGTCCAGGAAGATGATCAGCTCGTCCCGGTGCGCCCGGATCTCGTCGATGACCTTCTTCAGCCGTTCCTCGAAGTCGCCGCGGTAGCGGGTGCCGGCGACCAGGCCGGCGAGGTCGAGCTGCACCACCCGCTTGCCGAGCAGGGTCTGCGGCACGTCGCCGTCGCAGATCCGCTCGGCCAGCCCCTCCACGATCGCGGTCTTGCCGACGCCGGCCTCGCCGATCAGCACCGGGTTGTTCTTGGTCCGCCGGGACAGGATCTCCACGGCCTGCTCGATCTCGTCGGCCCGCCCGATCACCGGGTCGATCTGGTCCATCCGGGCCAGCTCGGTGAGGTCCTGCCCGTACTGGTCGAGGGTCGGGGTGCCCCGGTCGGGCCTCGGCCCGCCCATCGGTCCGCGTTCCGCGCTGGCCGCCTGCAACGACTCGGGCTGGATCCGGCCGGCGGCCAGCATCCGGCCGGCGGGCGACTCCGGGTTGAGCGGCAGCGCCATCAGGATGTGCTCGGGGCCGATGTAGTTCGCCCCCATCGCCCGGGACAGCTGGTGGGCGTCGAGCAGCGCCCGCTTGGCGGCGGGGGTGAGCGACAGGTTCGGCGGCACCTCGCCCCCGGGCGCGCCGTCGCCACGCCCGCCGAGGGCGTTGACCAGGGCGTCCGGGTCGGCGCCGGCCCGGCGTACCAGGTCGCGCAGCGGCTCGCGTTGCAGCGCCGCCCAGAGCAGGTGGTCGGTGTCCAGGTCGTTGCTGTGTTTCTGGGCGGCCCGCCGGGCCGCGTCGGCCAGCATCTCCCGGGCGTCGGCGGTCATCAGCCGGGTGATGTCGACCCGGTGGGCCGGTCGGCGTCCGCCCTCACCCCGGCCGAAGTACCGGGCCAGGAACTCGTCCCAGGGGTCGGAGCCGTAGTCACCGGGTCCCATCATCTCTGTCCTCCGCAGTCGGGGCGCGGCACGGTCGCCGAGGGCGACACCGCGGGCGCGGCACGGTCGCCGGTGGCTACCCGGCGACCGACGCGACAAACGCCAGGGGATGGCAGGCTGGGGGCATGGACTCCCGCCCGCTGCTGATCGTCGACGGTGCCAACGTGGTCGGTTCCCGCCCGGACGGCTGGTGGCGGGACCGGGCCGGGGCGGCGGCCCGGTTGCGCGACGCCCTGGCGCCGCTGGCCGACCGGGGGCTGCCGCCGGAGCTGCCTGCGCCGGTGGAGGTGGTGCTGGTGGTGGAGGGCGCGGCGCGGGAGGTGCCCGGGGTGGCCGGGGTGCACACGGTGCCGGCGCCCGGTTCCGGTGACGACGCCATCGTGGCGCTGGTGCGCGACGCGCCGGACCGGCGCCGGTTGGTGGTCACCTCCGACCGGGAGCTGCGCGACCGGGTGGCGGCCCTCGGCGCGGAGCTGCACGGCCCGCGCTGGCTGCGCGAGCACACCCACCCGACCCCCTGACCGGCCGGTTTCCGGTCTGCGGCGGCGCCCGCGCCGGCGGGTGCGACGGTCCCCTCAACGGGACCGGCGGATCCCCTGGTGGGACCGGACGCACCGGGCGGCGAGCGCTTTCCCGCACGTCACGGGGGTAACCGGACACCGGGGCGGGAACACCGACAGGGCGGATGTTCTCTACCCGGCGGGTATACGTTGTAATGGACGTCTCCCCGCCCCCAGGAGGTCACCGTGGCGAGCGTCGCCGAGCTGAAGGCAGCCATCGAGGTCGCCCTCCAACAGATCGGTGACGGGCAGACAGCGGTGCAGGCGGCCGGTGAGAAGCTCTCCGAGGCGCAGCAGACCCTGGCCGGGGCGCTGGAGGGCAGCGGGCACGAGACGGTGGAGAGCGCGCAGGCCTCGCTGACCCAGGCCGGCCAGGAGCTGGAGGAGTGCCTCGCCGCGACCCTCGTCGCGGTCGAGCAGGCGCAGCTCTACGTCTCGACGCTCTGAGCGGGCGGCCGTGTCCATCATCGAGGACGTGGGCGCGCAGGTGCGCGCCGCCGCCGAGGAGCTGCCGCTGGCGCCGCTGGCCCAGGCGCTGGAGAAGTTCGGCCAGGCCACCGAGCGGCTGCGCTGGGTCCGGCAGGAGTCGGCCAACCCGATGGGGGTGCCGGAGCTCTCCGCGGCCACCGAGCACGCCGAAGCCGCCGGGCACGCGCTGCGGGTGGCCCAGGAGCAGCTGTCGGCGTACCTGGCAGCGATCGGGCTGGCCCCCGACGGCGCGCCCCCGACGGCGCCGGCCCGCCGCGAGCCGAGGCACGACGCACCCCGCGCGGACGCCGTGCCGCCGACCGGTCCGGCGCCGCAACCACCGGCGGACCCGACGGTCAAGCGCTGGTGGTCGGTGCGGGTGGCGGAGCTGACCGGGGGCCGGGAGGGCCCGCCGGACGAGCCGGACGAGCGGATCGCCGACTCGCGGGAGCTGCTGCGCCGGGTGGTCACCGGGGTCCGCTCCGGCGACCGGGACCGGCTGCACCGGGAGCTGCGCACGGCACACGCCGACGTCGGCCTCGGGCTGGCCGCGGTGGCCCCGCCGCTGCTGCGCGACCTGGCCGGGGAACTGCTCGGGCACCCGCCCCGCGCCGACGACCTGGGCCGGCTGCGGCGCGAGCTGGACGGCCGGGTCCGCGACCTGCTCCCCGGGCTGCCGGCCCCGGTGCTGGACACCCTGCTCACCCGGGTCTGCCGGATGCCCCCGCCCCGCGCCGGCGAGCAGCCGCACGCCGCCGACCCGGCGGTCACCGCCGGGGTGGTGACCGGGGTGCTGCTGGCCCGGCTCGGTCGGGACCTGCCCCGCGACGAGCCCGACGCCCGCCGGGCGCCGGCCGCCGCCGCGCCGGGCGCCGGGCGCCGGCCCGACGGTGGGCACCGTGGCTGACCTGCGCAGCCAACTGGTCACGCGGGTACGGGGGATGCTCTCCGAGGCCCTCGGCGCGACGCGTACCCGGTTGGCCGGCGCCGAGACGGAGCTGACCGCCGCCCGTGAACGGCTGGTCCGGGTGCGGCGGGCCGCGGCGGCGGTGCCGCAGCGGGTCGGCGCGGAACGCGACCGCCGGCTGGCCGAGATCGACGACCGGCACGCGGCGCGGATCGCCGAACTGGCCCGCCGGGCCGCCGCCGCCGCGCTGCGGGAGGCGCCGGGCGCGGCGTCCGCGGCGTGGACGGCCTGGCGGGCGGCGCCGGCCGGGCGCGGCGAGCCGGTCGGTCCGGTACGCGTCGGCACGCTGCGCATCGCCGGCGCGGAACCGGTCCCGGCGCTGGTCCCGCTGCTGGACGCCGGCCACGTGCACCTGTCCGGCGGCGACCGGGACGGCGCGGACGCGGTGGTCGGCGCGCTGCTGCTGCGCGGCGTCGGTCGGGCCGACCCGGGCGCGGTGCGGCTGTACGGCTACGACCCGGAGCACCTGGGCGGCGCGCTGGCCGGCTTCGCCCCGCTGGGCACCGCCGGGCTGCTCACCTTCGTCGGTCCGGGCGGGCTCGGCCGGCTGCTCGACGACCTGGTGGAGCAGATCCGCCGGATCAACGAGACCGTGCTGGCCGGCGAGTACGCCTCGCTGCGCGAACTGGCCGCGGCGACCGGCCGCCGGCCGGAGCCGTGGCGGGTGGCGGTGCTCCTCGGCGGGGACGAACTGTCCCGCCACGAACGCGGCCAGCTGGACCGGGTGGTCCGCACCGGCGCGGCCTGCGGGGTGCACCTGGTGGTGCGGGGCATCCCGCTGCCGGAGGACCCGACGGTCACCCGGATCGTCGCCGAGCCGGGCGACGCCCGCGTCGGCGCCCCGCCCGGCCTGCCGGTACGCCTCGACCCACCGCCGCCCGCGACGCTGGTCACCGAGACCTGCCGGGAGATCGCCTCCCGGGTCAACGCCGGCCCGCCCCCGATGCCCTTCACCGACCTGCTGCCCCCGCCGGAGCAGATGTGGAAGGAGGACTCGGCGCACGGGCTGACCGCGCCGATCGGCGAGGGCCCGCACGGGCGACCGGTGCTGCTGACGCTGGGCGACTACCCGCCGCACGCGCTGATCGGCGGCCCCTCCGGCACCGGCAAGACCAACCTGATCTTCGCCTGGATCGGTGCGCTCGCCGCCCGCTACTCCCCCGCCGAGCTGGAGTTCTATCTGCTCGACTTCAAGGAGGGGGTGTCCTTCGCGCGGTTCGCCCAGGGCCGGCGCGACCCGAGCTGGCTGCCGCACATGCGGCTGGTCGGGATCAACGTCAACACCGACCGGGAGTTCGGCCTGGCCCTGCTGCGGTTCCTCGCCGAGGAGCTGCGCCGGCGGGCCGACGCCGCCAAGAAGCACGAGGTCACCAAGCTGGCCGAGCTGCGGGCGGTGGACCCGACCGGGCACTGGCCGCGGATCGTGGCGGTGGTCGACGAGTTCCAGGCGCTGCTGGCCGGCCGGGACGTGGTGGCCCGGGAGGCCGCCGACCTGCTGGAGGACCTGGCCCGGCGGGGCCGGTCGCAGGGCATCCACCTGGTGCTCGCCTCGCAGGACGTGCGGGGCATCGAGGCGCTGTGGGGGCGGCCCGCGCTGGTCGCCCAGTTCACCCTGCGGATCGCGCTGCCCAAGGCGCTGCGCATCCTGGCCGAGCGCAACGACGCGGCGCAGGCGCTGCCCCGGCACCACGCGGTGGTCAACGCCGAGTCCGGGATGACCGAGGGCAACCAGGTGGCCCGGATCCCGTCGGCCAGCGACTGGGAGACCTGGAGCGAACTGCAGCACCGGCTGTGGCGGATGCGGCCGCAGGACGCCGCGCCGGCGCGGCTCTTCGACGGCGACGCCGTCCCCCGGCTGGTCGACGCGCCCGACTACCGCGCGCTGACCCCGCAGGGCGACACCCCGCCGCCACGGGGGCCGGTCGCCCTGCTCGGCGAGATCATCGACGTGCAGTCCCGCTCGGCGGCGCTGCGGCTGCCCCGCGCCCCCGGGCGCAACCTGGCGGTGCTGGGCACCCGGGTGGACGAGGCGTGCGCGGTGCTCGACGCCGCCGCCCGTTCGCTGGCCCGCCAGCACCGGCCGGGTACCGCCCGGTTCTCCATCGCCTGCCTCGACCCGGACGCCGACCCGGCCGCCCGCGCCCTCTACGAGGACCTGGCCGACGACGCGGCCTGGTACGACGAGGAGACGGTGCCGGAGTTGATGGCCGAGACGGCCGAGGCGCTGGGCCGGCCGGGCACCCCGAGCACCCCGCACTACCTGCTGCTGTTCGCCGTCGACGCGGCGGCCGGGCGGCTGGCCGCGCCGGCCGGCGGGCGCAGCGGGCTGGAGCAGCTGCGCCGGATCCTGCACGACGGGCCGGAACGGCGTACCCACGTGCTGGCCTGGTGGCGCGGGATCGCCCGGATGCGGGTGGACCTCGGCGGGCCGGCCGCTCGCACCGACCAGATCGGGGCCTGGGTCGCCCTCGACGTGCAGGGCGCGGAGCTGGGTTCCTCGCTCTACCCGGGCACCGGCGGCCCGGACTGGTACCCCCGCCCGTGGCGCGGGCTCTTCTTCGACCGGGCGGTGCACCGCACCGGACAGGTGATCATCCCTTATGGTCCCTCCCGATGAACGAACCGGTCGCCAGTGCCACGTACGCCGCCCACGTCCGCCGACTGGCCGAGCTGACCGGCCGGGTACGGGCCCAGCGGGCCGAGGCGCAGGCCTGGCACGACCAGCAGTGCGCCGCCGCCGAACGGGCGGTGGCCGAGGCGACCGCGCAGCTGCGCCGGGCCGAGGCCGAGGTGGCCGAGGCCCGGTCCATGGTGGATCGGGTCGACGCCGAGGTCGGGCACCTCTGGGCGGAGCTGCGGGGCCGGCTGGGACTGGGCGGGCGACGGCTCGGCCCGGCGCCGGGGCCGGCCCGGGACGCCTCCGGTGACCCGGTGTCGTCGCTGCGCGGGGTGCGGGAGCTGCTGGACCGGGCCGGGCAGCCGGGTGAGCTGCCCGCGTCGGTGAACCCGCTACTGGCGCTCTGCGGGGTGGCGGGAGCACTGGTGGCGTACGGCCTCGGGGTGGGCGCCCGCGCGCTCGGCCACCGCTACGGCGGTGACCTGGCGGTGGGCATGCCGGTGCTGGCCCTGGTGGTGACGCTGCTCGGACCGCTGGCCGGCCTGGCGCCAGCGAAGCGGCTGGCCGACCGGCGGCACGCCCTGCTGGGGCCGCGGCCGATGGCGATCGTGCTGGCCGCCGGGGTGGCGACCACGGTGGCCCTGCTGGTGCTGACCCGCTGAACCCGGCGGTCCGGCCGGGTCCGGCGGGACCGGGCGGCGGGCCGCCCGATCGGCTCGGTGGACCGGCCGAGGCGCAGAGGCTGTCAGGCGGGGACCGCGACGGCCTCGCGCAGCAGTCGGCGGGCCAGCACCAGCCGGTCGGCGTCGTCGTCCAGGCCGGGCAGGTCGCCCACCCGGGTGACGGTGCCGGTGAGCAGGGTGCGCACCGCCGGCTCGCAGGTGCCGGGCAGGGTGATGGTCCGGTCGGGCAGCCGCAGCGCCACCCGGTGGTCGGCGGTGGCGGTGAGCTGCCAGCGCAGCCCGGCCCGCGGGGCGATCCGGCTGTCGGCGTCGAGCGCGGCGAGCGCGGCGGCCTGAGCGAGGGGCCGGATCGGGGCCGGCCGGGCGGCGGACCAGGCGCGCTGCCGCAGCCGGGCGGCGACCGCCGCCGGGTCGACGCGCAGCAGCCAGTCCCGTAGCGCCTCGACGGTCTCGGTCAGCTCGGGCTCGACGGCGTCGGGGTCGGCGACGTCGGTGCCGAAGGGCAGCCCGGCGCGCAGCCGCGGATCCTCGGCGGCCAGGGTGAGCAGTTCCTCGACCATGGCGTACCGGGTCAGCGCGCGGATGCCGACGGTCAGGTGCAGCGAGCTGGACTCCTGCGCCTGCGCGCTGTGCAGCCAGCCGCGCGGCAGGTAGAGCGCGTCGCCGGGGGCGAGCACCACGTCCAGCGCGGCGGGCCCGTCGGCGGTGGCGGCGACCTCGTCGGCCCGCCCGCCCCAGGGCTGCTGCTCCAGCGGGTCGGGCAGCACCGGCGGGTGGATGCGCCAGTGCTTGCGGCCGTCGACCTGGAGCACGAAGACGTCGTGGGTGTCGTAGTGGGTGGCGAAGCCCTGGCTGCCGGCCGGGGTCAGGTAGGCGTTGACCTGCAACGGCTGGGACAGCGCGGCGCCGAGGTCGCGGGCGAAGTCGACCAGGGCGGGCCAGGTGCGGTGCAGTCCCTGGAGCACCAGCGTGGCGCCGGAGGCGTACAGCTCCAGCATCTTCTCGTCGAGGACCTGGTCGGTGATCTCGGCGCCGGCGCCGCCGCCGCCGGTGTAGCGCGCCGCCGGCACGAGCTGGCCGTCCTTGGCCACCCGCAGGAACGGGGTACGCAGACCCCGGCGGCTGAGCAGCTCGTCGGCGTCGGCGGGGCTGAGCAGGTCGGTGAAGCCGTCGGGGTTGGGCAGCTCGTCGGCGCGGGAGAGCAGCGGGGCCCGTCCCCAGTGGGCGGCGGCGAACTTCGCCGGCTCCACGCTGACGCAGCGCGCCAGGGCCTCGGCGGCGGACGGAACCGCCGGGCGGCCGTGACCGCCCGGCGGGTCGATGATCGTCATGACGTCAGCGCGCGCCGCCGTCGGCGCCGCCGTCCTGCTGACCCGGGGTCGCGCCACCGTCGGCCGGACCCTCGGCACCACCGTCGGCGCCACCGTCCTGCTGGCCGGGGGTCGCGCCACCGTCGGCCGGACCCTCGGCACCCCGGTCGGCGCCCTGGTCGGCGCCGCGCTCCGCACCACGGTCCGCGCCGCCGTCGGCGCCGCCGTCCTGCTGACCGGGAGTCGCGCCACCGTCGGCCGGGCCCTCGAGGCCGCCGCCGCTGGTGGTCTGCATGTCGTCGTCATTGAGTGCCATGGGTGCTCCCTCGGGTGTGCCGCCCCGCCACAGGCGGGGTCCATCGTGCAGCGGGTGGTACCCCACGCGCGATCTTCTCTAACCACACCGTAGACGGCGGGACCCGGCGAGCGGGACAGTTCGCCCGGCCCCGCCGGGGCTCACCTGGGCGGCACGAACCGGGCGCGGCGGCGACGGCGGTGCCAGGATGGGGGCACGGTACGTCCGGCAGGGAGGTCACCATGGGGCAGCCGCAGCCCGCACCGCTGACGCCGCTGGCCGAGGACTGGCAGCGCGCCCTGGCCGTGGTGGCCCACCCCGACGACCTGGAGTTCGGCGCGGCCGCCGCCGTCGCCCGGTGGACCGGGCAGGGCAAGGAGGTCGTCTACTGCCTGGTCACCAGCGGCGAGGCCGGCATCGACGGGACGACCCCGGAGCGGGCCCGGGTGGTCCGCGAGGAGGAACAGCGCGCCTCGGCCGCCGTGGTCGGAGTGACCACGGTGGAGTTCCTCGGCCAGCCCGACGGGCTGCTGGAGTACGGCGTGCCGCTGCGCCGGGCGATCGCCGAGGTGATCCGGCGGCACCGCCCCGACGTGGTGATCACCAACAACTTCCGCGACACCTGGGACGGGGCGTACGCGCTCAACCAGGCCGACCACATCGCGACCGGGCGGGCCGTGCTCGACGCGGCCCGCGACGCCGGCAACCGGTGGATCTTCCCGGAGCAGCTGACCGGCGGCGTTGGGCCGTGGAACCGGGTCCGGGAGGTGTGGGCCGCCGCCTCGCCGCTGTCCCGGCACGGGGTGGACGTCACCGCCACCTTCGACGCCGGGCTGGCCTCGCTGCGCGCGCACGACGCCTACCTGCGGGGCCTCGGCGACGGCGGGTTCGACCCGGAGGAGTTCCTGGAGAGCATCAGCCGCCCGGTCGGCACCCGGCTCGGGGTTCGCTACGGCGCCGCGTTCGAGGTCTTCCCGCTGGGCCTGCACTAGGCGGCAGCGATGATCCTGGTCGGCACCTCGGGATGGCAGTACCGCGACTGGCGGGAGCGCTTCTACCCGCCGAAGCTGCCCCAGCGGCTCTGGCTGGAGCACTTCACCACCCGGTTCGCCACCGTCGAGGTGAACAACGCCTTCTACCGCCTGCCCGAGCGGGACACCTTCGCCGCCTGGCGGGCGCGTACCCCGGAGGACTTCTGCGTGGCGGTGAAGATGAGCCGCTACCTCACCCACATCAAGCGGCTGCGCGACCCGGCCGAGCCGGTCGCCCGGTTTCTGGGCCGGGCCACCGCGCTCGGCGACCGGCTCGGGCCGGTGCTGGTGCAGCTCCCGCCGAACCTGCCCGCCGATCCGGAGGCGCTGGACGCCACCCTGCGCCTCTTCCCGGCCGAGGTGCGGGTGGCCGTGGAACCCCGGCACCCGTCCTGGTGGACGGCGCCGGTACGGCAGGTGCTGGAACGCCGGCGGGCCGCGCTGGTCTGGGCGGACCGGCGGGGCCGGCCGGTGACCCCGCTGTGGCGCACCACGGACTTCGGCTACCTGCGGCTGCACGAGGGCCGCGCACAGCCGTGGCCGCGCTACGGCCGGGCCGCGCTCGCCTCCTGGGTACGCCGCCTCACCGAGACCTTCGACGACGCCGAGCCGGCGTACGTCTACTTCAACAACGACCCGGGCGGGGCGGCCGTGGTCGACGCGGTGGCCTTCGCGGGACTGGCCCGGCGGGCGGACCGGATGGTCAGCCGGACGGCGTGAGGCGGCCCGCCCCGCCGAACGGGCGGGACGGGCCGTGGTCATCCGGTCACGGCATCATCCGTTGCAGGTCGCTCGGCATCGTGTCCTTCACGTCGTCCCACTGACCCTGGGTCACGTGCCGGCTCAGTGCGTCCAGCACCACCTGCACCACGCGCTCGGTTCCGCCCTCGACGTCGTACGGGAAGTGCCGCCGGACCTCGAGGAGGAAGTCGTCCCGATTGAGCTTGATCGGCACGTCCATCGGCTTCCAGCCGTCGAAATAGATCCCGCGGACCAGCACCGGCAACTGCGCGGAGAACTCCACGCTCTCCTGCACCGGCATCCGGTCGCGCAGCAGGTGCAGAACCGTGCGCAGCGCGCAGTAGGACTGGTTCCGTTGCTCCTTCGGCCAACCGTACGCCTGTTCGATGTCCTTGAGGATTATGTTCGTCTTCTCCAACGAGGACTCGAACGCCGATTGCAGCTGCTCAGCCATGTGTCCACCCCCGTGCGTCGCTTTCCCACCGTCGGTCGTCGTCGCGTCGCGGCGGGCCGCTCGGCCCCCGCCACGGCCGGGTCGGCCTGATCCGACCGGGCCGCTCGCCGCGCCGGGTGTTGCCGTCAGCCGTTCCGACCACGTGCAGCACACCGCCGCGTCGCCTGTCCGTCACGACCCGAACCGCCATGGGCCACCTCCGTCGCTGTCGGCCTCGCGGTCGCGTCGGTCGACGGACCGCAGACACCGCCCATGCTGTCCGTCGGTGAGGTGAGCCGGCGTCACCCGGACCGGGTGAACCCGGCGGCCGCCTCAGCCGGGCTCGCTCCCACCGAGCAGGCCGGCCAGGGTTGCCGCGTTGGTCTGGGCAAAATCGCGGTAACAATTGTTCATCAGTACGTGGGTCTGCCCGGCCGAGTCGGCCAGCTCGCGCAGCTTCGGCGCCCAGTCCCGCAACTCCCGGTCGGAGTAGTGGTAGCCGAACTTCTCGTGGATGTCCTTGCTGGTCCACTTGTCGCTGTGCCCGTGGAAGCGCACCACCGCGAGGTCCGCGGTGGCGGCCAGCACCGGGGGTACGGAGGAGCGGTGCCCCTGCGGCATGTCCACGCAGACGTACGGCAGCCGGTGCTTGCGCAGGAAGGCGACGGTCTCGTCGGCGTTGGCGCCGTCGAACCAGGAGGCGTGCCGGAACTCGAAGACCGGCCGCAGCGGGCGGCAGCGCCGCTCCACCTCCAGCAGGTACTCCTTGTTCTCCCGCTTGATGGTGAACCAGGGCGGGAACTGGAACAGCACCGCGCCGAGCTTGCCGGCCGTCACCAGCGGGTCCAGCGCGGACAGGAACCGGGTCCACACCTCCTCGTACGCCTGCGCGGGCAGGTCGTCCGGGTAGAGGTTCTTCTTCTCCGTCTCCGGGCGCAGGTCCTTGTAGAGCGCGGACACCTTCGTCGGGTGCCCGGTCAGCAGGCTGAACGCCTTGACGTTGAAGGTGAAACCCGCCGGGGTGCGCTCGGCCCACAGCCGGGCGGTCCGCTCGGCCGGCGGCGAGTAGTAGGTGGCGTCCACCTCGACCAGCGGAAAGCGCCGGGCGTAGTACGCCAGGCGCTTCTCCGGGTTGTCGGCGGTCTGCGGATACCACCCCGACTCCAGCAGGGTCCGGTCGGTCCAGGACGCGGTGCCCACCTTGATGTCACCCATGGAGAGAGTCCACCGCGCCCGGACCTGACCGGCAACCGCGACGCCCGCCGCTCAGGCGGCCCGCCGCTCCCGCGTCTGCTTGCAGGCCACACAGGAGGTGGCCGACGGGAAGATCTCCAGGCGCTCGACCGGGATCGGCGCCGAGCAGCCCTCGCAGAAGCCGTAGGTGCCCTCCTCCAGGCGGGTCAGCGCGTGCTCGAACTGGGCGCGACGATCGAGGATCGTGCGCAGCAACGACTGCGCGGTGTCCCGTTCGGCGGTCTTGGTGCCGCTGTCGGCCTGGTCGTCGCCGGCGGTGTCACCGACCTCCACCAGCCGCAGCACCTGGCTCTGCGCGACGGCCTGCTCGTACTCCGCGGACAGCTCGTCGTAGCGGGCCTGCAGGGAGAGTCGGATCTGGTCGATCTCCGCCTGGGATCGGCCCGTACCGACGGTGTCGTGGACGAGCATCGCTGCCTGCCTTTCGTGGGGCTCCGGCCCGGTCGGGCCGGTCGCCCGGATACGGTCCGCACGGGCGAGATCACCCGTGCTCTTTGAGCCGGGCGAATACCCACCTCCGCAGTGGATCAAACCGACGAGTTTTTCCGACCTCGGTCGACCGGTTCGTCCGGCTCGACGAGGGCCGGGTGCCGCGGGTCGTCGGCGCGGACCACCACGTCGGCGAAGGAGGCCGGGTCGACCTCGTCGGCGTAGCGGGCGAAGGCGGGCAGGGTCCAGCGCAGCTCCGGGTCGGTGCGCCGGGTCAGGGCGGCCGGCGAGAGCGCCAGGTGCACCGCGACGTCGAAGGGCAGCCCGCCGCCGAGCAGCAGCGCCCCGCTGACCAGCAGCACCGCGCCGGGCGGCAGCGGGACGTACGCGGCCCGGCTGGCCCGGTCGGTCGCCGGGTCCCAGAGGGAGGGCAGCACCCGTCCGGAGCCGCCCGGGCCGGCGGGGTCGAGCACCTCGCGGCGCAGCCCGGACTCGTCGGTCCAGCTCTCGTAGTACGCGTCCGGGTTGGTCCGACCCTGCTCGAAGCGGATCGAGGCGGGCCGTAGGAAGTCCTCGGCGCGGACATGCAGCACCGGGCGGCCGAGCGCGCGCAGCGGGTCGACCAGCGCCTCGGCGAGGCGCTGCGGCGCGGCGGCCGGCGGGCCGTCGACGGCGACCCGCAGTCGGCCCGGCCGGTCGGCCGCAACGTCGGGGCCCGCACCGGTACCGGGCGGGAGGCCCGGCTCGGTGGCGGCGGCGGCGAGCCGCTCGGTCAGCTCGGCGACGAGCCGCTCGGGCGAGATGGGTCGGACGCGCATCCGACCATGGTGCCCCGGCCGGTCGGCCGGTGCGGTCGATGGTGCCCCGGCCGGTCAGCCGGCGCGGTCGATGGTGCCCCGGCCGGGTCAGCCGGTGCGGTCGATGGTGACCCGGGCGTCGTCGGCGAGCCGGTAGCCGACCCCGTAGACGGTGGTCACCAGGGGGACGTCCACGCCGACCTTGCCGCGCAGCCGGCGCACGTGCACGTCGACGGTGCGGACCCCGGCGTGCTCGTACCCCCAGACCGCGTTGAGCAGCTGCAACCGGGTGAAGACCCGGCGCGGGTGGGCCACCAGGTGCAGCAGCAGGTCGAACTCCAGCCGGGTCAGCGGCAGCGGCTCGCCGTCGCGCAGCACGGAACGGGAGGAGGCCAGGATGTGCAGCGCCGGGATGGTCGGCGCGAGCGACCGGGCCGGGGACCGGCCGCCGGGCAGCGGCTCGGGCCGCCGCTCGGCGGGGACACCGTTGCTGGTGATGGTGCCCTCGCCGCGTTCCAACATCTCGCGGGCGGCCTCCAGCAGCCGGCGGGCCGGCGGGGTCAACGACTCCTCACACGCCAACGGGATGGACAGGGTCACGGTGAGCACGGGTGCGGCCGTGTTCGCCGGGCGGCGCTGGCCGCCGGGGGGACGACCGGGAACCGCAGGTTGGGACGTATGCCATCCGGCGCGCGACGAGGCGGGGCTGACCGACATGGTCCTCCTTGGCTGGTCCGGGTAAACCCACGGCCCGGGACGCCGCTTCATCGATGCTTCCCGGCCCCTGAGCGAGGGTCAAGGGGCGGCTACGTTGCATGAATGTGACAATTGACGAACACATCGCAGCCGAACCCTCGCTCTGCGTACGAGCCAGATGATTACAGCAGAGTCGCCGGGGTGCCCGGAGACGGGGGGTACCCGCACCGGTTCACATTGGCCGGTCCGACCCGACGCACCAGGGCGGACGGTCCCCCGGGCGCGCCGCGCGGCGACCGGTCAGCGGAACCGGTCGACCCGGACCCGGGCCTCGTCGGCCAGCCGGTAGCCGACGCCGTACACGGTGGTCACCAGCGGGGTGTCCGTGCCGAGCTTGGCGCGCAGCCGGCGCACGTGCACGTCCACGGTACGGGCCACGGCGTGCTCGTAGCCCCAGACGCTGCCCAGCAGCTGGAGCCGGGTGAAGACCCGGTGCGGGTGTTCGGCGAGGAAGAGCAGCAGGTCGAACTCGATCCGGGTGAGCGGGATCTCCCGGTCGCCCTGCCGGACCACCCGGGAGCCGGCCAGGATCCGCAGCGTGTCGGGATGCTCGTCGGCGGGGGCCGGCGCGGGCACGGCCGTGACCGCCCGTACCGGCACCGGCTCGGCCAGCCGGACCACGCCCTCCCCCGCCTCGGCCAGCTCGCCGAGCAGGTCGACCAGGCGGGCCAGCCGGGGCGTCAGCGGCGCGGCGGCCAGGTCGAGGGTGATGGTCAGCGTCGGGGCGGGCCGGGGCCGGGGCGGCCCGGGCCGGTCGGAGCGGCCCGGCGGGTGCGGGCGTGAGGTGATGGCGACGACGGACATCGGTGCCTCCTGAGATGACGGGTCGTCCGCCACGCCCGGTGGAGCGTGGCGGTCAGCGCGGCGCCCGGCCGGCGGTCACCGGGGGCGCGGTGGCCGGGGCGCCGGCCGGCGGGGTGGGGCCGAGCGCGGGCAGGCCGGCGATCCGCCAGGCGACGAAGCCGCCGACCACGTCGGTGGCCCGGTGCAGGCCGAGATCCTGCAACGCGGCCGCGGCCAGCGAGGACGTGTAGCCCTCCTGACAGATCACGACGACCGGCAGGTCGTAGCCGACCGCCTGGGGCAGCCGGGCCGGACAGCGCGGGTCGAGCCGCCACTCCAGCACGTTGCGCTCGATGGCCAGCGCGCCCGGCACGGTGCCGTGCGCGGCCCGCTGGGCGGCCGGCCGGATGTCGACCAGCAGGGCCCCGGCACGGTACGCCAGGTGCGCCGCCTCGGGGTCGAGCCGGCGCAGCCGGGCGCGGGCGGCGGCGAGGATCTCGTCGATGCCCCGGGATCCGGGCGGTGGCAGCGGCGGGCTGTCGGTACTCGGGTGGTGCTGCTGCGGCATCCTCGCGGTCCTTCCAGGAACGAGCCGGCGGGTGGGTGTGGGGGCGGTGGGGGTCACCGGGCGACGCCGGCCTCGGCCACGTCGGCGACCCGCAGCCGGCCGGCGTCGAGCCGGTAGCGGGTCATCCGGCGCAGCGCGGGCCGGTAGACGTGGACGCTGACCGCGGGCTGGTGGGCGCGGTTGGTCACCACGTGCACGTGCCGCGGGCCGAACCGTCGCCCGGCCCCGGCGGCCAGGCGGTGCGGGCGCAGCCGGGCACCGGACACCGTCTCCTCGGTGAGCTCACCGGCGACGACCAGGAAGGCGCCCGAGGAGCCGCCGTGGTCGTGCAGGTCGGTGCCCTGGCCGGGGAGCCAGCTCAGCGCCCAGACCTCGTGCGTGTCGGTGCCGGCGAGCCGGGCGTACCAGCGCTCGACCGGGTCGAAGCGCAGCGGCACCGGCCAGCCGGCCGGGTCGGCGTACGAGGCGGCGACGGCGAGCAGGTCGGTGTGCGGGTCGGTCATGGCGGTCTCCCGTGGTGATGCGTCCGGCCACCACTATAGAAGTCAAAGCCTATAGGTTTAGTAGGTAATACCGGATGCTGGGACGCCGAGCGGGAGCACCGGGGATCAGCGCGGGACCGGCGGGTCCACCCGGTAGCCCGGCACCGAGGGCCAGCGCACGGTCAGCACCACCGACGCCTGCTCGGCGTACCAGCAGTGGTCCACCCCGCGGCCCCACACCACGTAGTCGCCCGGCGTGCCCAGCACCACCGTCCGGTCCGGGAACTCCACCCGGAACCGGCCGCTGACCAGGACCAGCAGCGCGATCCGCCGCTCCCGGGTGGCCCACCGCGAGCGGGCCTCCCCCGGCGGGTGCACGCCCCACTTCACCTCGACCTCGGCGCTGTGTCGAGGGTCGCCGGCGGGCATGAAGTGCCCGAGCAGCCAACCGGCGTTGGTGGCACCGTCCACACCCGCGTTGCCGACGTACACGTCGTCCATGGCCCTCCCGTCGTGGGCAGGCAAGCTACCAGTCCGCCGGGCGGCGGCCGACTAGCCTGGACGGGTGACCGACGACCTGGACACCGAGACGTTGGCCTTCGCCCACCGGATGTTCGACCTGGCCCGCGCCGGTGCGACCGAGGAGCTGAGCGGCTACGTCGAGGCCGGCCTGCCGGTGAACATGACCAACGACAAGGGCGACACCCTGCTCATCCTGGCCGCCTACCACGCCCACCCGGCGACGGTGGCGGCCCTGCTCGGCCGGGGCGCCGACCACTCGCGCGTCAACGACCGGGGGCAGACCGCGCTGGCGGCGGCGGGGTTCCGCAAGAACGCCGAGGCGGTCCGGGCGCTGCTGGAGGCGGGCGCCGACCCGGCACACGGCAACCCGTCGGCGCTGGAGACCGCCCGCTTCTTCGACCTGTCGGAGATGCTCACCCTGCTCACCTCCCACTGAGGCGACACCATGGACGATCCCGTACCGGAGCGGATGCGCACGGCGGCCGGCGCGCTGCTGGCCACGCTCGACGAGCCGGCCCGCGCCGCCGCCGGGCACGCCTTCGACGACGAGGGCCGGCGGTGGCTGGAGTACCGGCCCCGGCCCCGCCCCGGGGTGTGCCTGGCCGACCTGGACCGCGCCGGGCGCAAGGCGGCGCACCGGCTGCTGGCCACCGCGCTGAGCCCACCGGCGTACGCCCAGGCGATGACGGTGGTGGCGCTGGAGGAGGTGCTGGACCGGGCCGAGGAGTGGCGACGCGGCCGGCACAGCGGCGACTACTGGGTGGCGCTCTACGGCGACCCGACCCGCGACGACCGCTGGGCGTGGCGGTTCGAGGGGCACCACCTGTCGGTGAGCATGACGGTGGTCGACGACGAGGTCTCCCCCGCCCCGCTCTTCCTCGGCGCCAACCCGGCCACCGTCCGGCACGCCGGGCGGCCCGTCTCCCGCCCGCTCGGCATCGAGGAGGACCTCGGCCGGGAGCTGCTGGAGGCGATCGGGCCGGCCGGGCGGGCCGCCGCGATCATCGCCGACGAGGCCCCGGCGGACATCGTCAGCGCGACCCGGCCGTCGGTCGACGGGCCGCTCACCCCGCTGGGCGTGCCCGGCGACCGGCTCGGTGTCACCGGCCGCGCCCTGCTCGACCAACTGGTGGCGCTCTACCTGGACCGGCTCCCCGCCGAGCTGGCGGTCCGCGAGGCGGACCGGCTCGCCGGCGGCGAGCTGCACTTCGCCTGGGCCGGGTCGACCCGGCCGGGTGGGCGGCACTACTACCGGGTGCAGGGCGACGACCTGTTGATCGAGTACGACAACACCACCGAGGACGGCAACCACGCGCACACCGTGCTGCGCCGCCCGGCCGGCGACTTCGGCGCGGACGTGCTCGCCGCCCACCACGCCCGCAGCCACTGACGCCGGTCAGGCCGGCCGGACCGCCTCGATCAGGAACCGGCGGGCGTGGGCGACGAAGGCCCCCTCCGCGCAGATCCGCCGGTCCAGCGCGGCGAGCTGCGGCCGGTGCCGGTCCACGTCGAAGCCCGGCGCCGTCCAGACGACCTTGCGCAGGAACCAGACCACCGCGCCGACGTCGTAAAAGACCGCCCGCAGGGTGGCCTCTTCGAGGCGGACCACGGACAGGCCCGCGTCCCGGGCGGCGGCCACGGCCCGCTCCGGCTGCCGGCCGGTCGGGGGCGGCAGCGGGCCGAGGATCGCCTCGCTCAGCTCCCGCATCGTGCCCGGGCCGATCTGCTGGGACAGGTACGCCCCGCCGGGGCGCAGCACCCGGGCGATCTCGGCCCACCCGGTGGCGACTGGGTGCCGGCTGGTGACGAGGTCGAAGGAGGCGTCCCGGAACGGCAGCCCGGACGCGGGGCCGACCTGGACGACGGTGGCGCCGACCCGGCGCAGCGTACGCCGGGCGACCGCGACGTTGGGCGGCCAGGCCTCGGTGGCGACCAGCAGCGGCGGCGGGGCCGGCGCCTCGGCCAGCACCTCTCCCCCGCCGGTGTCGACGTCCAGCGCGGCGGAGACCGCCGCCAGCCGGGCCCCCACCAGCCGGGCGTAGCCCCACGGCGGGCGTTCCTCGGTGGCCCGGCCGTCGAGCCAGGAGAAGTCCCAGCCGTGCACGGGCGCGGCCGCCGCCTCGGCGACCAGTTCGGCGAAGGCGCGCTCTGCCATCCGGCCACCCTGCCGGGCCCGAGGGGTGGCCGACAACCGGATTCCGCCGGCCGCGGCCGACCCCGGGTCGGGGCGGAGCCGGCCCGGGGGCCACCGCCACCTCGCCGACGTGGGCCGGCGAACGGCCCGGCGCGAGCGGCGGGGTCAGGCGCGGGGGCGGATGATCTCCACGGTGGCGCCGGCGGCGGGCACGCCCTCCAGGGCCTCGAAGCCGCTCGGCTCCCGGCGGCCCGCGTCGAACTGGCGCATCAGGCGGGCGCCCAGCCGGACCCCGACCGCGCCGACGGCCAGGGCGACCAGCTCGGTGATCACCAGGACCGCGGTGGCGCCGCGCTGCGGCGCGTCGGCCCGGATCAGGCAGGCCAGCAGGAACAGCGCGGCCATGCCGGCGTTGACCAGGTTGAAGGTGACCATGGTGCGGCGGGTTCGCCCGGCCCGGACGTCCCAGAGGTCGACCATGCCGGCCACCCCGGCGAGCGCGGCGGCGACCAGGGCGGCGACCGCCGTCCAGTAGCCGACCTCGCCGAGGAAGGCCGGCCCGCCAGCCACGTCGGCGAGGTCGAAGAGGACCGCGCTGACGAAGAGCCCGAACGGGAACGTCACCAGCATCGGTTGGATCGGATGCCCCTGCACCCGCAGCCGGCTCTCCATCGGTTCCTCCCCAGGTTTCGTGTCAGCTCACGAAACCAGGGTGCTACCCGGGCACCAGTCCGGCGAAACGACGCGCTCAACCCTCCCGGGGACGCGACACCGTGGCGACCAGGCGCTCGGCCACCTCGCGCAGCGGGATGTCCAGCGAGGAGGCGGCGTTGCGCAGCACGTCGAGGGCCTCCGGCGCGGGGCACCCGCGCTGGGTCATGATCACCCCCACCGCCTGGCCGACGACGCCCTTCTCCAGCAGCGATTCGTCCAGCTCACCGGCGCGCTCGGCCTGCTTGACCCGGTCACGCACGGCCGCCAGCAGCAGGCCGGCGTGCTCGGCGAGCAGCATCGCGGTGAGCTGGTGCCGGGTGGTGAAGGTGCCGGCGGAGTCGGTGTAGAGGTTGATCACCCCGATCGCCTGCTCGTCGACGTCGACCGGCGCGGAGATCACCCCGCGCACCCCGAGGCCCCGCGCCCGGGCTGTCCAGCCCGGCCAGCGCTCCTCGACGGCGAGGTCCTGGGCGACGGTCATCTCCCGGCGCCCGATGGCGCTCATCGCCGGCGACTCCGGGCCGTGCCGCAGGTCGTCCAGCTCCGCCAGGCCGGGGTCGGAGGCGGCCACCCCAGCGGGCTCCCCGGCCCGCAGCGCGGTGAAGCCGCACCAGGTCACGTCCGGTACGGCGTCCCGGGCGATCCGCACCAGCCGGGCCAGCGCCTCGTCGAAGTCGTCGGCCGCGATCAGGCCGGCGGTCAGCTCGCGCAGCAGGCCGGCGGTCTCCAGCACGCCGAGGGTGTCGATCGTCGGCTCCCGCATGTCCAGGTTCACCGGCGCACGGCCCCCGCGCGCCGACCGATCCCGTCGACCGGCCCCATTGCCTGTCCCATCGTGTGATCTCCCCTGACTCATGAGCCCCGGGCTTCTACCCTCGCAAACCAGGATCGAAACCGCGTAAAGGGGTCCCTTCCGGCGCGGACCCGCGCCGGAAGGGACCCCGATGACCGCTCAGCGAGCGGCGGAGAGCCGCCGGCCGACCGAGGCGATCAGCCGGTCCAGCTCCGAGCCGAACGGGTTGTCGTGGACCAGGTACGTCCAGGTGGCGGTCGGCCGCACCAGCTTGGCGGCGTCCGGCTCCCAGTCGGCGTCGAACTCGGTCTCGGTGAAGGTGGCGAGGGTGCGGGTCTCGATCTCGGGGACGAGGTCGTTGAACGCCGGCACCGCCGCCCGGTGGAACTCGTCCAGCGGGTCGAGGCGGCCCAGCGCCCGCAGGTGCACGCCCTCGCGGACCTCGGAGAGCTCGGCCAGGTGCTCGGCCCAGAGCCGGTCGAGGTGGTAGAGGGCGATCGACCGGGCCACCCGGGCGAGCAGGTCCTCGTCCATCTCGCCGGCCTTGTCCGGCACCCGGTCGAGCAGCATCAGCGCGGCCACGTCGCTGGTGAGCAGCCGCTCACGGCGCTCCGCGAGCGCCTTGCGCTGCTGCTCGATCACCACGCTGTACCGCCAGGTGTTGCGGTGGATCTCGTGGTTGACGCCCTCGGCCACCCGCTGGGCGTGCTCCACGGCGTAGTCCACCTGCTCGTCGGTGACCAGGCCGTCGGCGTTCATCCGCGGCGAGGCCGGCACGCTGTCGCTGGCGTGCCGGACCACCAGGTCGTCCTCCAGGCTGGCGAAGAAGACCGAGCCGCCCGGGTCGCCCTGCCGGCCGGCCCGGCCGCGCAGCTGGTCGTCGACCCGGCGGCTGTCGTGCCGGCCGCTGCCGATCACGTACAGGCCGCCCAGCTCGGCCACCCGGTCCCGGTCGCTCTGGTCGCTGCCGCCGAGGCGGATGTCCACGCCCCGGCCGGCCATCTGGGTGGAGACGGTGACCGCGCCGTACGCGCCGGCCTCGGCGATGATCGCCGCCTCCTCGTCGTCGTTCTTCGCGTTCAGCACGACGCAGGGCACCCCGGCGGCGTGCAGGCCGGCGGCCAGCCCCTCGGACTCCTTGACGTCCAGGGTGCCGACCAGCACCGGCCGACCGGCCTGGTGGCAGCGCGTGATCTCGTCGATCAGCGCCTCCTCCTTCTCGGCCCGGGTGGCGTAGATGCGGTCCGGCTCGTCCTCCCGGACGCAGGGGGTGTTCGGCGGGATCACCGCCACCTCGAGGCCGAAGAACTCCCGCAGCTGGTCGCCGACGAGCACGGCGGTCGCGGTCATCCCGCAGACCGTCGGGTAGAGCGCGATGTACGCCTGCACGGTGACGGTGCCCAGCACCTCGCCCTCGGCCGTGGCGTCCAGGCCCTCCTTGGCCTCGACCGCCGCCTGCAGGCCGTCCGGCCAGCGGCGGCGCTGGGCCACCCGGCCGCGCATCTCGTCGATCAGCTCGACCGAGCCGTCCCGGACGATGTAGTCCACGTCGCGGTGCAGCAGGGCGTGCGCGTGCAGCGCCACGTTGACCGCCGAGAGCTGCCCGACGTGCTCGGTGTCGTACAGGTCGATGCCGCCGAGCTTCGCCTCGACGGTGGCCAGGCCGGCGGCGGTGAACGCCACGCTGCGGCCGTCCTCGGCGACGGTGTAGTGCTTGCCCTTGCGCAGGCCGCGCACCAGCGCCGCGGCGGCGTGCACCGGGTCCTGCTCGCCGGCGACCGCGCCGGCGAGCACCATCGGCACCCGGGCCTCGTCGATCAGGATCGAGTCGGCCTCGTCCACGATCGCGGTCTTCAGCGGCGGCTGGACCCGGTCGGCGAGGTCGGTGACGAGCTGGTCGCGGAGGAAGTCGAAGCCGGCCTCGCTGACCGCGACGTACGTCACGTCGCAGGCGTACGCGGTGCGCCGCTCCTCGGGGGTGGAGGCCTCGTTGACCCAGCCCACGGTCAGCCCGAGCAGCCGGTAGACCGGCGCCATCCACTCGGCGTCGCGGCGGGCCAGGTAGTCGTTGACGGTGAGCACGTGCACCGGCCCGTTGCCCAGCCGGACGTGCCCGTACGCGGCGATGGTGGCGGTGAGCGTCTTGCCCTCACCGGTGGCCATCTCGGCGACCTTGCCCGACAGCAGCGCCATCGCCCCGAGCAGCTGCACGTCGTACGGCCGCTGGTCCAGCCCGCGGCGGGCGGCCTCGCGGCCGATCGCGCAGATCTCCGCGTACTCCGTGGCGGCGCCGGCGGCCTCGGTCAGCTCGGCGTCGTCGAGGGCGGACAGCTCGTCCTCGCGCGCGGCGATCTGCGGCAGCAACTTCTCCAGCGGGGCCAGGTCGACCGTCGTCCCCGGGCGCTGGAGGAACCGCCGGAACCTGCTCTTCAACCGTTGCGACACACCCATGAGCGGCAACGGTACGCGAACCGGCCGGGCTGTCGCTGCCCGGCTCGTCCGGGGCGTCCCGGGTGTCCCCGTCGCGGCACGTCCGGGCAGGTCAGGGGCGGCGGGTCGGGTCAGCTCACCAGCAGCTGGTGGGCGGCCAGCTCGCGGTAGAGCGGACTGGTGACGGTCAATTCGTCGTGGGTGCCGACCGCGACCACCCGGCCGCCGTCGAGCACCACGATCTGGTCGGCGTCGACGACGGTGGCGAGCCGGTGCGCGACGATCAGCAGGGTGCGCCGCACGGCCACCGCGTCGATGGCCCGGCGCAGCGCCGCCTCGTTGCGCGCGTCGAGGTTGCTGGTCGGCTCGTCCAGCAGCAGCACCGGCGGGCCGGCGAGCAGCGCCCGGGCGATCGCCAGGCGCTGGCGCTCGCCGCCGGAGAGCAGCACGCCACCCTCCCCCACCTGGACGTCCAACCCGGCGTCGGTGCGCTCGGCGAGGTGGCCGAGGTTGACCTCGTCGAGGACGGCCAGCAGCGCGGCGTCGGTCGCGTCCGGGGCGCCGATCAGCAGGTTCTGCCGCAGCGTGCCGGCCAGCACCGGAGCCTCCTGCTCGACGTAGCCGAGCCGGGCCCGCAGGGCGTCGCGGGGCAGCCGGCGCACGTCGACGCCGTCGAGCCGCAGCGACCCGGAGTCGACCTCGTAGAAGCGCTCCACGAGCGCGAGCAGGGTCGACTTGCCGGCTCCGGAGGGGCCGACCAGGGCGGTGCGGCTGCCGGCCGGCACGGTGAAGCTCACCTCGTGCAGCACCGGGGCAGCGTCCGGGTAGCCGAACCCCACCCGGTCGAACTCGATCGCCGCCGGGCGACCGGCGGACGGGGCCGCCGCCGGGTCCGCGCCCTCCCCGGCGTCCTCCGCGGGTACGGCCAGCACCTCCTCGATCCGCTGCAACGCGCCCAGCCCGGTCTGCAACTGGGTGTACGCGTGCACCGCCTGGCCCAGCGGCAGGACCAGGAAGAACAGGAACATCACGAAGGCCACCAGGTCGCCGACGGTGATCGCCCCGGCCGCCACCCGGGCTCCGCCCACGCCGAGGACCAGCAGGAACGCGCCCTGGATGGTGACCGTGCTGACCGGGCCGACCACCGCCTGCACCCGGGCCACCCGCAGCCCCGCCGCGTACGCCTGGGCGGCGCTCTCGCCGACGGCCTCGGCCTCGCGGTGCTCGGCCCGGGCGGCGCGGATGGTCCGGGCGGCGGAGATGGCCCGCTCGACGGCGGAGGTCATCTCCCCGACGCGCTCCTGGGCGGCGCGGGACAGCCCGCGCACCCGGCGGGCCACGGTGAGCGCGAAACCGACGCCGGCGGCCACCCCCAGCAGGGTCACCCCGAACAGCACCGGGTCGAGCAGGGCCATCGCGCCGGCCGCGCCGACCACCATCACCGCGCCGGTGACCGTCTCGAAGAGCCCGGAGGTGACCACGGCCCGCAGCAGGGTGGTGTCCGAGCCCACCCGGGAGAGCAGGTCGCCGGTGCGGCGCCGGTCGTACTCGACGATGGGCAGCCGCAGCAGGTGCCCGGCGAGCCGGCGCCGGGTGCCCAGCACGACGCCCTCGGCGGTGCGTTGCAGCAGGAAGTCGCGCAGGCCGCCGAGGGCGGCGCCGGCCACCACCAGGGCCACCAGCGCCGCCACGAGGCCGGCGACCGGCCGGGCCGCCGCCATCTGGTCGAGCACCTGGCGGGTGAGCAGCGGCTGCGCCAGCGCGGCGCCCGCGCCGGCCAACGACAACGCGCCCACCACGGCGAGGGTGCCGCGGTGGGCGCGCAGGTACGGCAGCAGGGCGGCCAGGCCGGCGGGCCGGCGGACGGCGGCGGTGGTCATGGGCCGACCGTAGCCGCCCGCGCCCAGCCGGGTGCCGGATGCCCGGCTCAGCCGGTCAGCACCACCTGGAGTTCCTGCCGGCGACGCTCGGCCAGGTCGGTCAGCAGGGCGGGCGCCTCCTCCATCGGCGCCACCGCCGAGACGAGGTGCTTGCGGATCACGTCGCCGTACTGCCGCAGCAGCTCGATGGTCTCGGCGGAGAGCCGTTCCCGGTCCCAGGTCGGCGTCAGGCCGCGCGGCACCCGACCGATCTGGGCGCAGCGCAGCGAGAGCCCGTTGTGATGGAACTCCTCGCCGAGCCGGACGGCGTCCGCGCCGTCCTGGTAGAAGGCCAGGTCGATCACGGTGCCCTGCGGACGCAGCAGGCGCAGCGCCAGGTGCAGCGCCCAGGCCTGGCCGCGGCACTGGAACACCACGTCGGCGCCCCGGTCGCCGGCGGCATGGTTCCACCGGGTCTTGAGCACCACCGCCGGGTCGTCGGCCTCCGGGTCGAGCGTCTCCAGGCCGAGCGCCTCGGCGACCTGACGGCGCTGCGGCGTCGGGTCCAGCACCACCACGGAGGCGCCGCCGTGCCGCTTGGCGAACAGGGCGGTGAGCAGGGCGACGACGCCGCTGCCGACCACCGCGACCCGCCGGCCGCGCACCCCGTCGCCGAGCGAGCGCACGTCGGTGCCGCACAGGTCGGCGGCGGCGTGCAGCAGGCCGTTTGCGCAGATCGGGCCCATGTGCGCGACGTAGATGCCGAGCAGCGGATCGAGGTCGTCGGGAAGCGGGACGAACCGCTCGGCGACCGGGTCGGCGACGTAGCCGGTGCGGTGGCCGTACGTCATGGCGCCCACCGTGCCGACTGCGACGGCCGGGGTGCGGCTCTCCACCACCCGGCCGACCTGCATGTAGCCGAGCCGGGTGACCGGGTACGGGGTGCTCGCCGCACCGGGCTGGAACAGGCCGAGGTCGGGGTTCCAGGTGACGTTGAGGTACGGATTGGTGCCCTTGACGAAGCTCAGTTCGGTGCCGGCGGAGACGCCGCTGTAGAGCGTCTCCACCCGGAAGGTGCCCTCGCGCAGCTCGGCGGCGTCCTGTTCGGCCAGTTCGACGGCGCCGGGGCCGCTGACCACCACGACCTTGTCACGCATCGACGCTCACCCCCGCGGTGGCCAGCGGCGCCGACGCCGGGCCGGTCGGCAGGGTCACGGCACGCCCGGTCCGGGCCGACTCGGCGACCGCGAGGGCCAGCCGCTGGGTCCGCATCGCCTCGGCGTACGGCACCCGGACGTCGTCGCCGACGCCGGTCACCGCGTCGATGAAGGCCCGGTCGACGGCGATCCGGGCACCGTCCGGATCGGATTCGATCCGGCGCTCCCCGTCGGCGTCGCAGATCACCAGGCCGTCCTCGGCCAGCGACAGCGCCAGGCCGTCGGCGAGGATCTCCAGCCCCGCCCGGTGCTTCCAGGTCAGCACGCAGGCCGCGGCGAGGGTGCCCACCGCCCCGTTGGCGAAGCGCAGCGTGGCCGCGGTCACCGAGTCGATGTCGGCGCCGTCGACCGGCGGCGGGTTCCCGTCGCCGTACGCGGTCACCTCGACGGCCTCGCCGACCAGCGACCGCACCAGGTCCAGCACGTGCGCGGCCTGCTCGACGACCGGGCCGCCGGAGCGGTCCCGCACCGCCCACCAGGCCACCGGGGGGATCTTGTCCAGCCAGGAACCGTTGACCATCCGCACCGGCCGGTCGGCCAGCAGCTCGCGGGCCTGCTCCACCACGTGCAGGTAGCGCCAGTGGTGGCCGACGGCGGTGAGCAGCCGCTTCTCCTGCACCAGCGCGGCGATCCGCTCGGCGGTGTCCAGGTCGACCGCGACGGGCTTCTCCACGAACATCGGGACGCCGGCGGCGATGACCGCCTCCTCCACCGGCCCGTGCGCGAACGGCGGCACGCAGACGTACACCGCGTCCGGTCCGGCGGCGAGCAGCTCGTCCACGTCGACGAAGCTCCGGCCGCCGTACGCGCCGGCCAGCTCCGCCGCCGCGTCCCGGGACACGTCGTGCACCCCGAGCAGTTCCACGTCCTCGAAACCGCTCAACACGCGGGCATGGCGTTGCGCCACCCCACCGGCCCCTACCAGTCCCACCCGGCACGTGCGCATTCCACCGACCCTCTCGACACTGTTCTCCGACTCGCGGGAACAGCACTCCCCCCACCGCCCGAACGCGAAACCCCGTGCGTTCGGCAATGAACCGTTCATCTGCCGGGAACCGGCTGGTGCACGGTCCGTGATCAAGCTGTTAGGCATGATCCGGTTAGCACGCGGGCGGAGATGGGAAAACCATATCCGCGTTTCCGCCACGATCTGGGGGTGTGCCAGTGCGGGATACAGATTCGATCGTCTCACCAGTGGTGGAGGCATGGGCGACTTACCGGACGACTTCGGCCGACGACTGGCCGACGCGGCGGCTGATGCGGGCCAAGGGTGACACCCGGGTCAGTGTGGTGCTGCCGGCCCGCAACGAGGAGGTCACCGTCGGCGCGATCGTGTCGACGATCCGCGAACACCTGATGGACCGGGTCGCCCTGGTCGACGAGCTGATCGTGGTGGACTCCCGGTCCACCGACCGGACCGCGCAGGTGGCCCGGGCGGCGGGCGCGGAGGTGGTCAGCCAGGACGCGATGACCCGGGGGCTGCCCCGACTGACCGGCAAGGGCGACGCGCTCTGGGCCGGCCTGGCCGCCGCCGAGGGCGACGTGGTCGCCTTCATCGACGCCGACCTGCGCGAGTTCCGTCCGCACTTCGTGACCGGCCTGATCGGACCGTTGCTGACCGATCCGTCGGTGGACTTCGTGAAGGGCTTCTACCACCGGCCGCTGGTCGGCGCCAGCAGCGTGGAGGCCGACGGTGGCGGGCGGGTGACGGAGCTGATGGCCCGCCCCCTGCTCAACCTCTTCTGGCCGGAGCTGGCCGGTTTCGTGCAGCCCCTCGCCGGCGAGTACGCCGGACGCCGGGAGGTGTTGGAGCAGGTGCCGTTCGTCTCCGGCTACGGGGTCGAGACAGCGATGCTGATCGACCTGCTGGAGCTGGTCGGCCTCGACGCCCTCGCCCAGGTCGACCTCGGCGAGCGCAAGCACCGCCACCAGGACACCGCGGCGCTGGGCCGGATGTCCGCGCAGATCATGCACACCGCCTGGTCGCGGTTGCAGCGCCGCGGCTGGGCAAGCCCCGGCACCATGCCGGCCACCATGCTGACCCAGTTCCGCCGGGGCGGCTCGGACGCGCTGCCCAACCTGGACCGGGAGATCGTGGTCAGCGACGTCTCCGTGGAGGAGCGTCCGCCGCTGGCCCAGCTGCGGCACCGGGTGCCGAGCCGGCGGGTGGCGGCGTGAGCGGCGGGTCGCCGCGACGGGTACCCGACGGTCGGCAGGAGCCGGCCGGGGGCGGAGAGCGGACGGCCGACCGGCCCTCCGCCGAGGGAAGGACCACAGCGCGATGAGCCTCACCGTCCTGATGAACGCCGGCCCCTGGTTGTCGGTGCCGCCCCCCGGCTACGGCGGGATCGAGAACATCATCGCCACCCTGGTGCCGGAGCTGCGGCGCCTCGGCGTACGGGTGGTGCTGGCCTCGGTGGAGAGCAGCACCCTGCCGGTGGACGAGAAGTTCTCGGTCTTTCCCGACGGGCAGTTCCACGCCCTGCAACGCCCCTACAACCAGGTGTGCGGCGTCTCCCAGGCCCACCTCAACGGGGTGATCCGGCAGCTGCACCACCGCGACGACATCGACCTGGTGCACGACCACGTGGAGGCGGTCGGGCTGGCCACCCTGGCCGCGATGGGGCCGGACGGCCCGCCCGTGCTGCACACCCTGCACTGGGACCTGGCCAAGCACCCCGAGCTCTACGGCAACCTGGACGCCGGTGACCGGGTCCGGGTGAACGGCGTCTCCGCCTCCCAGCTGGCCCGCGCCCCCCGGGCGCTGCGGGAGCACTCGGTGGGGCACGTGCACCTGTCCACCCCGCTGGCCGTTGGCGCGGACCGCACGCCGCGCCCGGAGAAGGGCGACTACGCGATCATCCTGGGGCGGATCAACCCGGGCAAGGGGCAGGACGTGGGCGCCCGGCTGGCCCAGCGGGTCGGGGTGCCGCTGGTGCTCGCCGGCCCGGTCGGGCCGTACCACCGGCCGGAGGACCTGGCCGCCGCCGGGGACGAGGCCCGGCAGAACCCGGACGTGCGCTTCTTCTACGACGAGGTGGCCCCGCACGTCGACGGCGAGCTGGTCCGCTGGGTCGGCACGGTGGCCGGTCAGGACCGCGACGACCTGCTGGCCGGGGCGAAGGCCGCGCTGTTCCCGCTGCGCTGGGAGGAACCGGGCGGCACCGCCGTGGTGGAGTCCCTCGCGCTGGGCACCCCGGTCGTGGCGACCGCCCGCGGCTGCCTGCCCGAGCTGATCGAGCACGGCCGCACCGGCCTGCTCACCACCGACGAGGACGAGCTCGGCGACCTGCTGCTGGCGGCCAGTCTGCTCGACGCGGACGAGTGCCGGCGGGAGGCCGCGGCCCGGTTCACCCCGGCGGTGATGGCGCAGCGCTACGTCGAGCTGTACGAGCGGGTCCGGCACGGCGCCAAGGCCCGGCAGTTGCTGGTCGCCTGAGGCGTACCCCCTGCTCTCACGGGCCCGGACCGGCATGGTCCGGGCCCGTTTGTGGGGCCGGGGGGCGGGAACGCCAGGCCGCGACGGAGGGAGCGCGCGATGGCCGGTCCGATGGCCCACTCCCGGGCCCGGCGCAACCCGGCCGACGGCCGCGCGCCGGTACGCCGGGCCGCCGCCACGGTCGGCACGGTGTTCCTCCTGATCGGGGCCCTGGGGTTCGTGCCCGGGATCACCAGCGACTACGCCGACCTGCGGCTGGCCGGGCACCAGTCCGGCGCCCAGCTGTTCGGGTTGTTCCAGGTGTCGGTGCTGCACAACCTGCTGCACCTGGCCTTCGGCGTGGCCGGGCTGGCGCTGTCGCGCACCGTCCGGCTCGCGCGCGCCTACCTGGTCGGCGGCGGGGCGGTCTACCTGGTGCTGTGGCTCTACGGGCTGGCCGTCGACCATCGCAGCGCGGCGAACGTCATCCCGGTCAACCCCGCCGACGACGTCCTGCACCTCGCGCTCGGCGCGGGAATGCTCGCGCTCGGCGTGCTCGCCCGCCGTGACGGGGATCGCCACTGACCCGGCCACCGTATCCGGTCGGTCCGGTTTCACCCGGAGAAGCCCCGGGTACCTGGCTGGATCTGGGCATGCGAGCGGAATCGAGGGGCCGATGGCGAGCCGGATCACCTGCGAGGTGCGCGACGAGTCACCCGTGACCGTCGTCCACCTGCACGGCGAGCTCGACCTCGGCACGATGCGGTCGGTGCACACCGTGCTGGACCGCTGCCTCTCCGCCCAGCCCGACGCGCTGGTGATCGACTTGGAGGACGTCACCGTCGCCGACCGGCTCGCGCTGTCCGTCTTCGCCGCCACGGCCCGCCAGGCCGCCGGGTGGCCGGCCGTGCCGGTGCTGGTCTGCGCTCCCCCGTCGGACGCGGCCGTCTGGCTCGCCGAGTCCACCACCTGCCGGGTGGTGCCGGTGCACCGGGACTGCGCCGAGGCGACCCGGCTGGCCGGCGAGGTCGCCGCACCCCGGCTGCGGGCCCGGCTGGAGCCGGTGGCGAGCGCCTGCCGGCGCGCCCGGGAGCTGGTCGGCGAGGCCTGCGGCCGGTGGAACGCGCCGGAGCTGGTCGGCCCGGCCTCGCTGGTGCTCAGCGAGCTGGTCGGCAACGTGGTGCGGCACGCGCACACGCCGATGCAGGTGACGCTGACGCTGCGCCGGCCGTACCTGCACGTGGCGGTGACCGACGGCAGCCGCAGCGCGGCGCGGCCGAACAACCCGGGGCTGCGTGCCGAGGGTGGGCGCGGCCTGATGCTGGTCCGGGAATTGGCACAGCGGTGGGGCAGCGCCCCGCTCGCCGACGGAAAGGTCGTCTGGGCGGTCGTGCCGGCGAATTGACCGAAATTCCCTCTCTAGCCTGGTTACATGGGCTGAGGGGCGGGTAGTCGCGCTCGTCCGTTCTGTCGTGACGACGGGGTGAGAAGCCAATGCCCAGACGGGTGACCACGGAGCCGGCACGAGACCGGGGACCGGCGATCCTCGCGCCGGCGCGGTTCGGCGGCTACCCCGGCCCGGTCCGACCGGCGCTGCCGGGCAACCAGGTGATCAAGCTGCTCGGCACCACCGACCACAAGCAGATCGGCCTGCTGTACCTGGTCACCGCGTTCTTGTTCTTCGTGATCGCCGGGATCGAGGCGATGCTGATCCGAGCCGAACTGGCCCGGCCAGGGCTGCAGCTCCTCTCGTCCGAGCAGTACAACCAACTCTTCACCACTCATGGGCTGGCGATGCTGCTGCTCTTCGCCACACCCGCGGCGCTGGGGATGGCCAACTACATCGTCCCGATCCAGATCGGCGCCCCGGACGTCGCGTTTCCCCGGCTGAACGCGTTCGGCTACTGGCTGTTCCTGTTCGGCGGCCTGATGCTGTACGGCAGCTTCGTCACGCCAAGCGGGTCGGCCGACTTCGGGTGGACCGCCTACACGCCGTTGAGCACGGCACAGCACTCCCCCGGCGTCGGGGCAAACATGGTGGTGGTCGGGCTGGTCATCGGCGGTCTGGGCACCATCCTCACCGCCGTCAACCTGGTCACCACCATCATCACGCTGCGCGCGCCCGGGATGACCATGTTCCGGATGCCGATCTTCACGTGGAACATACTGCTCACCAGCGTCCTGGTGCTGCTGGTCTTCCCGCTCCTGGCGGCCGCGCTGCTCGCGCTCGCCGCCGACCGGCTGCTCAACGCGCACGTCTTCGACCCGACCACCGGCGGGCCGATGCTGTGGCAGCATCTGTTCTGGTTCTTCGGCCACCCCGAGGTCTACATCATCGCGATCCCGTTCTTCGGGATCATCACCGAGATCATTCCGGTCTTCTCCCGCAAGCCGATCTTCGGCTACACCGGTCTGGTGCTCGCCACCATCTCGATCACCATCCTGTCGATGACCGTCTGGGCGCACCACATGTTCGGCACCGGCCAGGTGCTGCTGCCGTTCTTCAGCGTTCTCAGCTTCCTCATCGGGGTGCCGACCGGGGTGAAGTTCTTCAACTGGATCGGCACCCTGTGGAAGGGGCAGATCACCTTCGAGACACCGATGCTCTTCGCCGTCGGCTTCCTGGTCACCTTCCTGTTCGGCGGCCTCACCGGCGTACTGCTGGCCAGCCCTCCGCTGGACTTCCACGTGACCGACACCTACTTCGTGGTCGGCCACTTCCACTACGTCCTCTTCGGCACGGTGGTCTTCGCGTTCTTCGGGGGAATCTACTTCTGGTTCCCGAAGATGACCGGCCGGCTGCTCGACGAGCGGCTCGGCAAGATCCACTTCTGGACGATGTTCCTCGGCTTCCACACCACCTTCCTGGTGCAGCACTGGCTGGGCAACGAGGGCATGCCCCGCCGGTACGCCGACTACCTGGCGCAGGACGGCTTCACCACGCTGAACATGGTCTCCAGCATCGGCTCGTTCGTACTCGGCGCGTCCACGTTGTTCTTTATCTACAACGTCTGGAAATCCTGGCGGTACGGGGCGATGGTGAACGTGGACGACCCGTGGGGCTTCGGCAACTCCCTGGAGTGGGCGACGACCTGCCCGCCCCCGCTGCGCAACTTCGACCGGATGCCCCGGATCCGCTCCGAGCGCCCCGCGTTCGACGCCAAGTACGGCCCGCACGTGGCCGACCTGGGCCGGGACCTGCCGCAGCGCACCACCCTCCCGCCCCAGGAGTTCCGCGAGGAGCTGCGACACGAGCGGCACGTCCCGGAGTCGCCGGCGGCCGAGGGTGCGCACGGCGCCCGGGAGGCGGTGGAGTACCAGCCCGCCCCGCAGTCCGGGGCCCGGCCGGTCGAGGTACCGGAGCCGGAGGCGGTGCGCCGGCCCAGCTTCGAGCAGCCCGACGAGCCGGAGGGCAACCCGCTCGACGCCCAGGAGCGCCCGGAGCCGGACGAGCGCTGGCGGCATCCGCACACCAAGGGCGACCCCGAGGAGCACTGACCGGCCGCTCGCGAGCCGACGGGCACGTGGCCGCCACCACCGCGACTCGGTGGTGGCGGCCGCACCGTGTCGCCCCCGTTGCTCCCTCGCGCCGCGGCGGGCGACAACGGTGGATCTTGGACAGTTGCCGTTCGCCGCTGACGGCAACTGTCCAAGATCCACGGGTGCGCGCCAACCTGCCGTCGGCGGCGGGCGGCTCGGCGACAGGGGCGAGTGGCCGCCGGCCAGGTGGGCCTGCGCGCCCACCTGCCTTCCGCGGCGCGCGGCTCAGCGACGCGGCCGAGTGGCCAGCGGCCAGGTGACTCCCGCGCCGACCAGCCGTCCGCGTGCGGCTCGGCGACGCGGCCGAGGGGCCGCCGACCGCTAGCCGCCGGCCGTCGTGACCAAGCCGGCAGCCGGGGCGGCGAGCAATGGTCGCGGGAAACGGGCAGCCGGGCGACCCCGGCACAGGCGCGCCGTGCCGGGGTCGGGCGGCGATGATCAGGCGTCGGCGGTGGCGGGCAGGCCGGCGGCCGTGAGCGACCGGCGTACCGCGGGCTGGACCCGGGTCAGCCGCAGCGGGACGCCGGTGCGCGCCGCCGCGTCACGGCCGGCCATCAGGGCGGCGATCCCGCCGGCGTCGACCCCGCCGGCGCCGTCCAGGTCGACCACCACCTCGCGGGGCTGGCCGGTGACCGCCTCCAGCATCACCCGGCGCAGCTGGTCGGCGCCGTCCCGGTCGATCTCGCCGCCGATTTCGACCACCACCCGGTCGCCGGTGCGCTTGAGCGCGATCCGGTTCCGGCCGGTCTCGCACTCGGCGGCGCCGTTCTGCCAGGGCGGCGGCGCGTCGGCGAGCATCGCCTGGCGCAGCCAGGTCAGCGCCCGGGACAGCAGCCGGGAGACGTGCATCTGGGAGATGCCGAACCGGGCGGCGATCTCCGCCTGGGTCTGGTTGCCGTAGAACCGCATGGCCAGGATGCGCCGTTCCCGCCAGGGCAGCCGGTGCAGCAGCCCGCTGACCGTCACCCGGTCGTCGACGGACTCCAGCGCGTTGTCGGACTCGCCGACCAGGTCGCCGAACTCGGCCGAGCTCTCCCCGCCCACCGGCGCGTTCAGCGAGGCCGGGCTGTAGCCGGCGGCCGACTCCAGCGCGGCGAGGATCTCCTCCTCCGGGGTCTCCAGCCGCGCGGCCAGCTCCGCCACGCTCGGCGCCCGGGACAGCTCGCTGGTCAGCGCCGCGGTGGCCTGCCCGACCTCCAGGATCAGGTCGCGCAGCCGGCGGGGCACGTGCACCCCCCAGGTGCGGTCCCGGAAGTGCCGTTTGATCTCGCCGACGATGGTGATCGCCGCGTACGCGGTGAACGAACCCCGCTCGGGGTCGTACCGGTCGACGGCGTTGACCAGGCCGAGGCGGGCCACCTGCTCCAGGTCCTCCAGCGGCTCGCCGCGCCCCCGGTAGCGGCGGGCCAGCCGGCCGGCGAAGGGCAGGGCGAACCGGACGAGGTCGTCCCGGGCCTCCTGCCGACGCTCCGGTGGCAGGCCCGCGATCCGCGCCGCGTACGCCAGCGCGGCCGCGTCCAGGTCCTCCAGGCCGCGTTCCGTCGGCGGTGGTGTGGTTGTGGTGGTCTGTCCTAACATCCGCGCCTCCCTCAGGAAGGTCCCCCGCCCGGATGGGAGCCGGTCGTGCGCGTGGTCGGGCCACGCACCGGGCCGGAAGTTGGGTCACGTGCCGCGCCGGTGTCACCGGACGCGCGAGAGCGACGACAGCACGCTACGCGGCGTGCTCGGTCCGTCGCAGCGAGCGGTGTTCCCGCTCCGTAGGTACTCAATCACGCGACCCCGGGTTCGCGAGGATGTTTCGGCAGCTCGGTCCGGCCGGTCGGCGGGAAACCGCCGGACGTCCGGTTTCCCGCCGAATTCAGGAGACGGCGAGGCCCATCGGAGCACCGTCCTCCCGCAGCGCGGCGACCGCCTCGGCCACCCCGAGCGGCGGCGGCACCGGCAGGTCGTACGGCTGGTTGCGGAGCACCTCGGTGGCCCGTCGAGTGGGCACCGAGGCGACCGGGTAGCCCCGGGCGGCGGTGCGGTCGAGCGCCCGGCGGCGGCGGCCGAACGCGGCCACGGCGAGCCACTGGGGCAGCCCGGCGAGGGCGGGCGAGCGCATCCCCGGCGACTCCGGCAGCACGTCCACCGAGCTGAACGGCTCGCTGCCGGCCAGCCACAGCTCCACCCCGTCGACGCTGCGCCGGGTGGCGTTCTCGCACCAGTACGGCACCAGCCCCGCCCGCACCACCTGCCACGGGTCGAGCAGCCGGCCGCACTCGACGACCAGCCGGTCGCCGGTCTTGCCGGCCCGCCGCAGCCAGCGCCGGTACAGGTCGGCGACGGCCGCGCTCAGCGCCGTGGGCTGCGGGACGTGCACCTCGTGCAGCCCGTGGCCGTGGCGCCGGCCCCAGTGCCGCGTCCCGTCGATGAAGCCGGGCTCCACCCCGTGCTCGGCGTGCTCGCCGGCGGCGGAGACCTCCGGCGGTTCCCAGTGCCCGCCGTCACCGCCGGCCGATCGGAGCACCTGGCGCAGCGCGTGCGAGTCGGGGTGGAAGTCCACCGGCTCGAGGCCGCTGCCCGGGCAGCCGAGCTGGAAGCTGTGTCCCTGCCCCTCGTCGCTGACCGGCCAGGTGCGCGCGTCGCGGACCACCAGCAGCGACGCGGCGGGCTCCAGCCGGTCGGCCAGGAAGCGGGCGTACGCCTGGGGCAGGGCCTGCCAGCGGGCCACCAGCGACACCGTGGACCCGGCCAGCGCGCCCCGGCTGGCCGGGCAGTGCACCTGCCGCAGGTGCAGCTCGGGGTTGCCAGCCAGCACCCGGGCGGCGAGCGCCGCGCCGTGGTCCAGGGCCGCGCGCGGCCGGTCCACCGCGCCGCGGGTCCAGTGCGCGGTCATCTCGAAGGCGGCGGGCAGCCACGGTACGCCCAGGGCGACTGCCAGGTGCACCGCCGAGGCGTGCGGGGAGCCCAGCACCACCCCGGGGTACCGGCGACGGGGGTACTGGTCGACGAACCACCGGGCGACCCGCTCGGCGTCGACCTCGGCCGTCTGGTCCGGGGTGAGCGCGACCCGACTGGCGGCCCGCGCGGCGGCGGCGCGGCGGACCGGCTCGGGCGCCGCGGTGAACCGGGACAGCGGCGTCGACTGGCCGAGGTCGCCGCAGTCGTCGCCGCGCAGGGCCCGGGTGGTGGCCGCCACCAGTACCCGGGCCGTGCTGCCCGCGGCGACGACCCGGTCGCCGGCCATGCCGGCACCGTCGGCCGTCAGCCCCTTCTGCACCTTGGGCACCGGCCCCACCTTGCCTCGTTCGCTCACCACGCGACCCGGCTTCCCGTCCGGATGGGGTCTAAACGGGCATTGGGGGCAATGCTCGGGTGGGCGACGGTACGCCGGTCCGGGGCGCTCGGGTGAGTCGACGCCCACCGGCGTCCGGCCGCACCGCCGGGTTTCGGCCGGGCTGGCAGGGGCACATCCGGTCCCATGAGCGCCGAGCACCCCACCGCCGACGCGGCGGCCACCATCACCCCCTACGAGGACGGACCGCTGCTGGTCCGGGGCGACTTCGCCCTGGTCACCCCGGACGGGCGCAGCATCGACGCCCGGCGGGGCACGGTGGCGCTGTGCCGGTGCGGCAAGTCGGCGCTGAAGCCGTTCTGCGACGGCACGCACAAGGCGATCAACTTCCGCGCGGGCACCGACCGAAAAGGCTGACCCACCGCCCCCGGAGGGCAGCGGTGCAAACAGCGTGCTGCCGGGACGGCTCAGGCGGCCACGGCCACCCGGGACGGCTCGGCGACGGCCCGCAGCGACGAGCCGCCGGCCGCCCAGCTGTCCAGCAGGTGGCCGGCGAAGAGCCGGTCCACCGCCAGGGCGGCCACCGCGCCGAACAGCACGTCGGCGGCGAGGCCGGGCTCGGTGCGGACCAGTCCGCCGCAGAGGTCGTGCGCGGCGATCTGCTCGTGCACCGCGTCGGCCTCGACGTGCTCGTCGTAGAAGCGGGTGGCCGTCTCGTCCAGCCCGAGGCGGCGCAGGCCGTTGCCGTACCGGCGGTTGGGCAGCGAGGACGTCATCTCGAAGGCGGCGAGGTGACCGAGCAGCGCGCCGCGCAGCCGCCGGTGCAGGCCGAACAGCGAGATCAGGTTGTTGGTGGCCAGGGTTACCGCGGGCACCCGGTCCAGGTACGCCGCGTACCCGGTGTCCAGGTCGAGCCGGCCCAGCGTGCGGCGGAACAGCTCGGCGTGCATCCGGTCCAGCCGGCCGTTGCCGTACTCGTCCATCTGGATCTCCACGAGCGCGGCCTTGGCCGGACCGGCCAGCCGGGGCAGCCCCCAGCTGTGCGGGTCGGCCTCCCGCAGGTGGTAGATCGACCGGTGGGTGACGAACTCACGGAACTGGGCCAGCGTCGCCCGGCGCTGCAGCGCGGCGGCCAGCGACGGGCCGTCGGCGACGGCCACCAGGTTGGCCAGCGCGCGCGGCACCCCGCCGGGCAGCACCGCCGGCAGCGGTCCGACCAGCCGGCGCAGGGCCGCCTCGAAGGGCCGCTCGGCGGCCGACCGCAGCGCCAGCAGCGACGGCTGCCACTCCCAGTCCTCGTCCACCCCCTGCCAGCCCCGGTAGTGCAGCTCGTAGCACAGAAAGAGGGTGAGCTGAAGGTCCTCGTCGACCACCGGGTCCGCCGGGTCGAACTCCGCGCCCAGCCCGGCCGGCAGCTCGTGCGGCGACCGGCGCAGCGCCTCGACCACGGCGGTGGAGACCGGGCCCCGGGGCTGCGGCAGCGGCGCGGGGCCGTAGCGGCGGTCGACGGAGTCGGACATGAAACCTCCCGGTGACGGCTGGGGGTCTCCTGATGCCCTGCCCCGATTGCCCTAAACGAGGTCCTCCGCCTCCACGGTCATCCGGGTGGCGAGCATCCGCTCGCGCACCCGGCGGGCGGCGTCGCCGTCGGCGAAGACCCCCCGCAGGTCGGCCAGCGCCGGTTCCGGCGGGCGCAGCGGCACCTCCGGGTCCACCACCGCCTCCAGCACGCACGGCCGGTCCGCGGCGAGCGCCTCGTCCCAGGCCGCCCCGACCAGGTCCGGCCGGTCGACCCGGACCCCGTGCAACCCGAGCAGCCGGGCCCAGCCCGCGTACGGCACGTCCGGGCGGCGGTGGGTGGCGTCGGTGACCTGCCGGCCGCCGCCCATGCCGGACTGGTCGCGGTTGTTGAGCACCAGCACCACCAGTCGCGGATCCGTCCACTCGTGCCAGCGGTGCGCCACGGTGATCAGCTCGGCGAGGCCGTTGAGCTGCATCGCGCCGTCACCGAGCAACGCGAGCACCGGCTGGTCGGGGTGGGCGAGCTTGGCGGCGAGCGCGTACGGCAGCGCGCAGCCCATCGAGCCGAGCGTTCCGCAGAGCTGCGCGTTCACCCCGGGCGGCAGCTCGAGGTGGCGGGCGTACCAGTAGATGACCGAGCCGACGTCGACGGCGACCGCGCCGCGCCGCGGCAGCCGGTGGGAGAGTTCGTGCAGCACCAGCTGCGGGTTGACCGGCTGGGCGGGCGCTCCGGCCCGGGCGATCGATTCCTGCCGCCAGCGGTCCACCGAGCCCTCGACGGTGGCGCGCCACTGTCGGTTCGGCTGGTCGTGCACCCGGGTGAGCAGCGCGCGCAGCGTCTCGGCGGCGTCGCCGACCAGCGGCACGTCGACCGGGTAGCGGGTGCCGATCCGCCGCCCGTCGATGTCGATCTGAACGGTCCGGGTCTGCCCGGCCATCGGGAAGTAGTCGGTCCACGGGTCGTTCGTGCCGACCAGCAGCAGCGTGTCGGCGCCGCCCATCAGCTGCGCGGCGGCGGTGGTGCCGGCCTCGCCGAGCACCCCGGTGTGGAACGGCAGCCGCTCGTCGAGCACCGGCTTGCCCAGCAGCGAGGTGGCCACCCCGGCGCCGAGCCGGTCGGCCAGGGCCACGACCTCGTCCTCCGCGCCCCGGGCGCCCTGACCGACCAGGATCGCCACCCGCTGCCCGATGGTGAGCAACGACGCGGCGGCGTCCAGGTCCGCGTCGTGCGGCAGCACCCGGGCCAGCGGCTCCCCCGGCGTCGCGGTCAGCACCCCGGCCGCCTGCGGCTGGAGATCGGGTACGACGGTCCTCTGCAAGTCCCGGGGCAGCACCACACAGGTGGGGCTGCGGGTGGCCGCGGCGGTCCGGAACGCCTGGTCCAGCAGGGCCACCACCTGCCCCGGGGCGCGGCCGTAGCGGACGAACTGGTTGCACACGTCGCCGAAGAGCCGGCTCAGCCCGATCTCCTCGTGCGCGCCGCCCAGCGGGCCGGTGACGTCCTCCCCGACGATCGCCACCACCGGCTTGCTGTCCAGCTTGGCGTCGTACAGGCCGTTGAGCAGGTGCACCGCGCTGGGGCCCTGGGTGGCCAGGCAGACGCCGATCCCACCGGTGAACTTGGCGTGCCCGGTGGCCATGAACGAGGCGGTCTCCTCGTGGCGGGCCGGCACGAACTCCGGGTCACCCCCGGCGGCGTCCAGCGCCTCGACGAGCGGGGCGATGGACTCGCCCGGGTAGCCGAAGGCGCGGGGCACCCGCCAGGCCCGCAACCGGTCCACCACCAGGTCCGCGACCGTCCGGTCAGCCATTGCCGCGCCCGGGGGTGCCGGCGTCGACGTAGCGCAGCACCGCGCCGATGCCGTCGGTCAGGTCGGGTGCCTCGTCCCGGCCGAGGACAGCCAGCTCGGCGTCGGTGCCGACCAGGGCGCGGACCAGGGCCGCGTCGGCCCGGACCTGCTGCGGGTCGCGCACCGCGGCGAGTTGCCCCGGCTCGATGGCGATGTCGGTCGGCTCCGGACCGATCCAGAGCTGACCGGTCGCCGACGGATCGTCGACGATGAGCATGGTGTCGACCTGGTTGCGCTGCAGGGCGGCCACCACGGCCTCCAGCCCGGCACCCACGTCCTCCTGCATGCCGAAGCGGTCGAGGGCGGCGTTGACGTGCTGCTCGGCGACCTCGGCGATGGCCTGCACGGTGATGTCGTCCATCAACTGCGGGTCGGCACCGCCGGCGCGCTTGCCCGCGTCGGTACGGACCATCGCGTCCTGCCAGCGGTCCGGCAGCTGCGCGGCGATCATGCCGGTGGCCCGGACGTCCCCGGCCACCACCACCACCTCGGCGCCGACCTGCTCGGCCAACTGGACGGTGGCCGCGACGGCGTCGCCGGCGTTGTGGTGCCACGCCTCCATGGCGGCGCGCTGGTAGCGCGACTGCGACCAGCCGCCCGGCTGGACCCGGCGCAGCTGGTAGCTCTCCCGGCCGGCGATCTGCGCCCGGCGGGGCACCCCACCGGCGCTGATCGCGATCGCCTCGGCGCCGGACCGGTCGGCCAGCACCCGGACCCAGGCGATCTGCTCGCCCCGCGAGGCGACCAGCGGCATGGTGTGCGGCAGGGCGGACCAGACGGCCAGGTCCTTGAACGGTGGCGCGCTGAGGTACTCGGTGAGCACCACCCGGCCACCGGTGGCGAAGATCGCCACGCCGTAGTCGCCGGGCATCGGGTCGTGCCCACGCACCACCTGCCCGACCGCCTCGACGGTCGCCGCGTCGGCGCCCTGCTCCAGCAGGCGCCCCTTGACGGCCCGCCAGCGGAGGTCCACCTGGGGATGGGCGTCGTGGGTGTCCCTGGAAGCGTCCAGGTAGACCGAGCACCACGGCCCGGGACGGTCGTAGAGCGGGCGCAGGAAGGACAGCTGCATGCTCGAGACCCCTTTCCAGCTCGGCCGCACGCTTACCCGCGCCGCCGGGGATGTCACCTCGCCGGCACGACGGCGTGACCCGGGTTCATTCACGTCGTTCGACCGGGGCGACCGCTACCATCAGTGCACGTATCCGGACTCTCGGTGGTGGCCATGGACAGCGATCTCCGGCTCCGCGTCGTGCATCCGACGCAGCGGATCCTCACCGGGCGGGTCGTCCGGTTGCTGGAGGGATATCCCCGCGAGGTGCGGGTCGGCCAGCCGGTGCTGGTGGCGGTGCTGACCGCGGCGAGCGTGGTGGGGCTGCTGATGCTGCTGGTGCGCAGCCTGCTCTCCACCGGCGGCTGGGGCGGCGGCGGGCGGCGCGGCTGGAAGGACCTGAAGAAGGGCCCGGAGTTCCTCGTCACCCCGCTGCGGGTGCGCGACGCCGTCGGCCTGCTCTACGAGGTGGAGCTGCACGGCCACCTGCCGCAGAGCGCGCTGCACCCGGCCGACCACGTGCAGCTGACCCTGCGCCGGCAGGCCGACGCGGACCTGCCGCCCCGGGTGGAGCGGATCGTCAACGTCACCACCGGGCAGCTGCTCACCCCGCGCACCGCGACCGTCTGGTCGCACCTGGGGCCGCCACTGCTGCTCCAGGCGCTGCTCGGCGCGCTGCTGCTCGCCGGCGTGGCGGCCTGCTCGGTGGTCACCGGCTGAGGAGTTTCCCGGCCCGCCGCCCCGGGCACCGGGGAGGCCATGTTTGCCGGATTCGCCCTGGAGCAGATCGACGTCGGCCCGGTCCGGCTGCGGGTACGGCACGGCGGGTACGGCCCGCCGGTGGTGCTGCTGCATGGGCACCCGCGTACCCACGCCACCTGGCACCGGGTGGCGCCGCTGCTCGCCGACCGGTTCACCGTGATCTGCCCGGACCTGCGCGGTTACGGTGGCTCGTCGAAGCCGCCGGCCGGCCCCGACCACGCCGGGTACGCAAAGCGGGCGATGGCGGCCGACGTCGTCGGCCTGCTCGACGCCCTCGGCCACGACCGGGCGGCGGTCGTCGGCCACGACCGGGGCTGCTACGTGGCGATGCGCACGGCGCTGGACCACCCGGGCCGGGTGAGCCGGCTCGGCGTCCTGGACGGGGTGCCGATCGGCGAGGCGCTGGCCCGCTGCGACGCCCGCTTCGCCGCCCGCTGGTGGCACTGGTTCTTCCTGGCCCAGTCGGACAAGCCGGCCGAGCGGGTGATCAACGCCGACCCCGACGCCTGGTACGGCGGCTCCCCCGCCGAGATGGGTGCGGAGGCGTACGCCGACTACCACCGGGCCATCCACGACCCGGCGACGGTGCACGCGATGTGCGAGGACTACCGGGCCGGCCTCGGCCCGGACCGGGCGGCCGACGAGGCCGACCGGGCCGCCGGGCGGCGGATCGACTGCCCGGTGCTGTTCTGTTTCTCCACCCGCGACGACATGGAGGAGCTGTACGGCGACCCGGCCGCGATCTGGCGCGAGTGGGCCCCGGACCTGCGGGTGGCGTCCGTCGACTCCGGGCACCACATGGCCGAGGAGGCGCCGGAGCAGCTCGCCGCCGTGCTGGGCGCGTTCCTGGCGGCCGAGGGCAGTTAGCCGACCGGGGTGAGCGGGCGGGCCGGCTCGGGGGCGGCGCGGAGCATGCCCCGCCGCTGGGCCCAGCGCTCGAAGAACAGCGTGGCGAACGGCGGCACAGCGCTGACCAGCGCGACGGCGGTGACCGGCAGGCTCCACCGGTGGGTACGGGCCATCACCAGCACCAGCAGCCCGTAGGCGACGAAGAGTCCGCCGTGGATCGGCCCGAAGATCTTGACGCCGATCTCGTTGGCCGGCGGGCCGTACTTGACGGCCATGCCGACCAGCAGGGCCAGCCAGGAGCACGCCTCGGCGATCGCCGCCGCCACGAACAGCCGGGTCGTCTTCTCACGCATCGCGCCATGCTAACCAGCCGGGTCGCTCGACCCGGGGCGGAACCGCAGCTGAGGGACGGGGATCACGGAGGCCGCGAATGGGTAGGTAAGAGTCCTTCGGGTCTTCCCCGCCCGCGCCGGAACGTGCGAGGTTTGGGGGAACCAACGGTGACAGGGTGGTGACCAATGGGCGAAGACGTCGGCGCGCGGACCTTCAGCCGAGAGGACCGGGCCCGCTACCGCGAGAAGGTACGCCGTTGCCTGGACGTCTTCGCCGAGATGCTGCGCGAGTCGCGGTTCGACGTGGAGCGGCCGATGACCGGGCTGGAGATCGAGCTGAACCTGGTCGACGAGGAGTCGATGCCGGCGATGCGCAACGCCGACGTGCTCGCCGCCGTCGCCGACCCCAGCTTCCAGACCGAGCTGGGGCAGTTCAACGTCGAGATCAACGTGGCGCCCCGCCGGCTCGCCGGCACCGGCACCGCCGAGTTCGAGGAGAACGTCCGGGCCAGCCTGAACGCGGCCGAGCAGAAGGCCCGCACGGTCGGCGCGCACATGGTGATGATCGGCATCCTGCCCACCCTGCGCCCGGAGCACCTCACCGCCGCGACGCTGTCGCAGAACCCGCGCTACGAGCTGCTCAACGAGCAGATCTTCGCCGCTCGGGGCGAGGACCTGCGGATCTCGATCAACGGGGTGGAGCGGTTGGCGACCACCGCGGACACCATCACCCCGGAGGCGGCCTGCACCAGCACCCAGTTCCACCTCCAGGTCAGCCCGGCGCAGTTCGCCGACCACTGGAACGCCGCCCAGGCGGTCGCCGGCATCCAGGTGGCGCTCGGCGCGAACTCGCCGCTGTTCTTCGGCCGGGAGCTGTGGCGGGAGACCCGCATCCCGCTGTTCCAGCAGGCCACCGACACCCGCTCGGAGGAGATCAAGGCCCAGGGGGTACGCCCCCGCGTCTGGTTCGGCGAACGCTGGATCACCAGCGTGTTCGACCTGTTCGAGGAGAACGTCCGGTACTTCCCCGCGCTGCTGCCGGTCTGCGACCCGGAGGACCCGGCCGAGGCGCTGGCCGCCGGCGGGGTGCCGAAGCTGGCCGAGCTGCGGCTGCACAACGGCACCGTCTACCGGTGGAACCGGCCGGTCTACGACGTGCTCAAGGGCCGCCCGCACCTGCGGGTGGAGAACCGGGTGCTGCCGGCCGGGCCGACGGTGCTGGACACCGTCGCCAACGGCGCGTTCTACTTCGGGCTGGTCCGGGCCCTGGCGGAGTCCGACCGTCCGCTGTGGTCGCAGATGTCGTTCAGCGCCGCGGAGGAGAACTTCACCAACTGCGCCCGGCACGGGATCGACGCGCAGGTCTACTGGCCCGGCCTGGGCTACCTGCCGGTGACCGAGCTGGTGCTGCGGCGGCTGCTGCCGCTGGCGTACCACGGGCTGGACCGGTGGGGGGTGGACCCGGCCGAGCGCGACCGGCTGCTCAGCATCATCGAGCAGCGCTGCCTGACCGGGCGCAACGGGGCGACGTGGCAGGTGGAGACCCTGCACCGGCTGGAGTCCGCCGACCACCTGGACCGGCCGGCGGCGCTGCGCGAGGTGGTCCGCCACTACGTGGACCTGATGCACAGCAACCGCCCGGTGCACGAGTGGCCGCTGCCCTGAGCGGATCAGCCTCAGGGTGACGGATCCTCGCGCAGCCCCGCGCCGTCAGACCTTGAGCACCACCTTGGTGCAGTCGTTTTGCTTCTTCTGGAAGATCTTGTAGCCCTTGGCCGCGTCCTTCAGCGGCATCCGGTGGCTGACGACGAAGCTCGGGTCGATCTCGCCCTTCACGATCCGCGCCAGCAGTGGCCGGGTGTAGCGCTGCACGTGGCACTGCCCGGTCCGCATGATCAGCGAGCGGTTCATGAACGCGCCCATCGGGAACTTGTCCACGAACCCGCCGTACGCCCCGATCACCGAGACCACTCCCCCGCTGCGGCAGGCCAGGATCGCCTCGCGCAGCGCGAACGGCCGCTCGGTCTCCAGCCGCCCGGCCTGCTTCACCCGGTCGTAGGCGTACATCGCGGCGTTGCCGTGGTGCCCCTCCAGCCCGACCGCGTCGATGCAGGCGTCCGGGCCCAGGCCGGCGGTGAGCCGGTTCAGCTCGTCCAGCACGTCGAGCTGCTCGTAGTTGATCGTCTCCGCGCCGGCCCGCTCGGCGGCGAGCCGCAGCCGGTACGGGTCCCGGTCGATCACGATGACCCGCTCCGCGCCGAGCAGCCGGGCGCTGGCGGCGGCGAGGAGGCCGACCGGCCCGGCGCCCCAGACCGCGACCACGTCGCCGGGGGTGATGTCGCACATCTCCGCCCCCATGTAGGCGGTGGGGAAGACGTCGGCGAGCATCAGCGCCTGGTCGTCGGGCACCTCGTCGGGGATCTTGATCGGGCCGACGTCGGCGAACGGCACCCGGGCGTACTCGGCTTGGCCGCCGGCGTACCCGCCGAGCAGGTGGCTGTAGCCGAAGATGCCGGCCGGCGAGTGGCCCATGATCTTCTCGGCGATGCCGGCGTTGGGATTGGAGTTCTCGCAGACCGAGTAGCGGCCCTGCTGGCAGGAGGCGCAGTTGCCGCACGCGATGGGGAACGGCACCACCACCCGGTCGCCGACGGCGAGGTTGTCCACCTCCGGGCCGACCTCGACCACCTCGCCCATGAACTCGTGGCCGAGGATGTCGCCCTTGCGCTGGGCGGGGATGTACCCGTGGTAGAGGTGCAGGTCGGAGCCGCAGATCGCCGTCGAGCTGACCTTCACGATGGCGTCCCGGGCGTTCATGATGCGCGGGTCGGGCACGTCGACGACCTTGACGCTGTCCTTGCCCGTCCAGGTGGTGGCTCTCATCGTCCTTCCTTCCCGGTGGCGCTCAGCGGGCCGGCAACGGCTGGGCGGGACGTTGCTTGAGCTGCTGGTGCAGGGTGATCCCCTGCGGGCTGGCGTCGGAGCGGACCACCTCACCGGTCTCCAGCACCTGCTTGAACCGGCGCAGGTCGTCGCGGATCTGCTGCTCCGGCTCCTCGCCGAAGAGCTTCGCCACCGCGCGGCCGAGCCGCCCGGCGGGCGGGGCGTACCCCAGCTCCACCCGGACCTCGGTGCCCCGGTCGCCGGGGGCCGGCACGAAGCGGACCCGGCCGGCGTTGGGCACCTGGGCGCCGGGCAGCGAACGCCAGGCGATCAGCTCGTCCGGACGGTCCTCGACGATCTCGGCGTCCCAGCCGACCAGCCGGCCGGCGGGGCCCCGTGCGGTCCAGTGCGAGCGGCGCAGGTCGTCGGCGCGGACGGACTCCAGGTGCGCCATGAAGCGGGGCAGGTTTTCCAGGTCCCGCCAGAACCGGTACGCCTCCGACGCCGGCCGGTTGACGGTGACGCCGACCGCCATGAGGATCAGCCGTTCCCGGGCCCGGCGGGCCCGGCCGGCGCGGACGGCGGCGAGCAGGTCGACGACGGCGATCCCGGCGACGACGGCGGTGGCCATGGCGACCCGCCGACGCCGCTCGCCGCACCGGTCGGCCAGTGCCCGGCCGAGCAGGGTCAGGTCGGCCGCGTCTCCGGCCACCCGGGTCCAGGCCCAGCCACCGGGGCGACGCCCGGTGAGCAGCCCGGCGGCGTGCCCCAGTTCCCGGGCGGCCACCGCCGGGATGACGCCCGCCGCGTGCGGGGAGTCGTCCACCCCGGTCAGCCGGGCCCACCGCGCGCGGGGCGAGCAGGCCGCCCGCGCCGAGGGCGAGACTGACCACGCCCAGCAGCCGGGGCAGACGGGTGCCCCGGCCCTTGCCTTCCAACTCGTCCAGCACCGTCGGTTCGGTCCTGTCCACGTCCGCACCACCGTCGCTCGGCCGTGACCGCCCACGGGACGGCCCGGCGGCCGGAAGCCGCCACGCCTGACGCTATGCCCACCAATCGCCCCACGAGCCCCGAATCAACACGAAACCCGGACGTAGCTCCGGACGGGGCGGGCGAGGATCGGGCCGGCTGGTCAGCAGGCGTCGTCCCGCACCGCATGGCGGTCGGCAACGCTCCAGACGCCGTCGGATGTGGCACGATCTCATAGGTGACCAGCAGATCCCCCGAGGCGCAGCGCCTGAGCGACCTCGCGCGGCTGCGCCGGGTCCGCGACCGGATCGACCGGGAGTACGCGCAGCCGCTGGACGTCGAGGCGCTCGCCCGCGGTGCCAACATGTCAGCCGGGCACCTCAGCCGCCAGTTCCGGCAGGCCTACGGCGAGTCGCCGTACTCCTATCTCATGACGCGGCGCGTCGAGCGCGCCATGGCGCTGCTGCGTCGTGGCGACCTCAGCGTCACCGATGTCTGCTTCGCGGTCGGCTGCTCGTCGCTGGGCACCTTCAGCACCCGCTTCACCGAGTTGGTGGGTGTGCCGCCGAGCACCTATCGGGCCGAGCAGGCTCGCGCGACGGCGGAGATGCCGCCGTGCATCTCGAAACAGGTGACCAGACCGGTCAGGAATCGAGAAGCACGGGCCAGGTAGCCGCAAATAGCGTGACCGCCATGAACATCAGCATTCACTACGCCTTCCTCCCGCACACCGACGCGGACGCCGCCCTGGCCTTCTATCGCGACACCCTCGGCTTCGAGGTCCGCAACGACGTCGGGTACGACGGGATGCGGTGGATCACGGTCGGTCCCCCCGATCAGCCGGGTACGTCCATCGTCCTGCACCCGCCGGCCGCCGATCCCAGCATCACCGACGACGAGCGCCGTACCATCCTGGAACTGATCGCCAAGGGCAGCTACCTCGCCATCACCCTGGCCACCGACGACCTCGACGGCGTCTTCGAGCGGCTGCGGGCCAGCGGCGCCGAGGTCGTCCAGGAGCCGACCGAGCAGCCGTACGGGGTTCGCGACTGCGCCTTCCGCGATCCCACCGGCAACCTGATCCGGATCAACGAGCTGCGCTGAGCCGTCCGGCTGTCGGCGCGCGGTGACCGAGACGCGAAGGGGCATGGATACCGTGGTTGCTGCGCCGAGCGCGACGCCGACGGAGCCCGCGAAGCGACCCCGCCACACAGATGGAGACACGATGAGCATGGCCACGAGGACGGACCCGCAGTCGGCCGCGCCGCACGTTGCCGACAGCCACGACCTGATCCGCGTGCAGGGCGCGCGAGAGAACAACCTCAAGGACGTCAGCATCGAGATCCCGAAGCGCCGGCTGACGGTGTTCACCGGCGTCTCCGGCTCGGGCAAGAGCTCGCTGGTGTTCGGCACGATCGCCGCGGAGTCGCAGCGGATGATCAACGAGACCTACAGCGCCTTCCTGCAGGGCTTCATGCCGACGCTGGCGCGGCCCGAGGTCGACGTACTCGACGGGCTGACGACCGCGATCATCGTCGACCAGGAGCGGATGGGCGCCAACGTCCGGTCCACGGTCGGCACCGCCACCGACGCCAACGCGATGCTGCGGATCGTCTTCAGCCGGCTCGGCCAGCCGCACATCGGATCGCCCCAGGCGTTCTCCTTCAACGTCGCCTCGATCAGCGGTGCGGGGGCGGTCACCCTCGAGCGCGGCGGGAAGACCGTCAAGGAGCGGCGCAGCTTCGCCATCACCGGCGGCATGTGCCCGCGCTGCGAGGGCATGGGCTCGGTCACCGACTTCGACCTGTCCGCGCTGTACGACGACAGCCTGTCGCTCAACGAGGGCGCGCTCACCATCCCCGGCTACAGCATGGACGGCTGGTTCGGCCGCATCTTCCGCGGCTGCGGCTTCTTCGACCCGGACAAGCCGATCCGCAAGTACACCAAGCGGGAACTGCACGACCTGCTCTACAAGGAGCCGACCAAGATCAAGATCGAGGGGATCAACCTGACGTACGAGGGGCTGATCCCGAAGATCCAGAAGTCCTTCCTGTCCAAGGACGTCGACGCGCTGCAGCCGCACATCCGCGCCTTCGTGGAGCGGGCGGTGACGTTCACGACCTGCCCCGAGTGCGACGGCACCCGGCTCAGCAAAGAGGCCCGGTCGTCGAAGATCAAGGGGAAGAACATCGCCGACGTCTGCGCGATGCAGATCAGCGACCTGGCCGACTGGGTCCGCGGACTCGACGAGCCGTCGGTGGCCCCGCTGCTCGCCGGGCTGCGACACCTCCTCGACTCGTTCGTGGAGATCGGGCTGGGCTACCTCTCGCTCGACCGGCCCTCGGGCACGCTGTCGGGCGGCGAGGCGCAGCGCACCAAGATGATCCGCCACCTCGGCTCCTCGCTCACCGACGTCACCTACGTCTTCGACGAGCCCACCGTCGGGCTGCACCCGCACGACATCCAGAAGATGAACGACCTGCTGCTGCGGCTGCGGGACAAGGGCAACACGGTGCTGGTCGTGGAGCACAAGCCGGAGACGATCGCGATCGCCGACCATGTCGTCGACCTCGGCCCCGGCGCCGGTACGGCGGGCGGCACCGTCTGCTTCGAGGGCACCGTCGAGGGGCTGCGGGCCAGCGACACCATCACCGGCCGCCACTTCGACGACCGGGCCGCCCTCAAGGAGACGGTGCGCACGCCCACCGGCACCCTGGAGATCCGCGGCGCCGCCACCCACAACCTCCAGAACGTCGACGTCGACGTCCCGCTCGGGGTGCTCACCGTGGTGACCGGCGTCGCCGGCTCCGGCAAGAGCTCCCTGATCCACGGCTCGGTGTCCGGGCGGGACGGTGTGGTGTCGGTCGACCAGACCGCGATCCGCGGGTCCCGGCGGAGCAACCCGGCGACGTACACCGGACTGCTCGAGCCGATCCGCAAGGCGTTCGCGAAGGCCAACGGCGTGAAACCGGCGCTGTTCAGCCCCAACTCCGAGGGCGCCTGCCCCACCTGCAACGGCGCCGGCGTCATCTACACCGACCTGGCGATGATGGCCGGGGTCGCCACCATCTGCGAGCAGTGCGAGGGGAAGCGGTTCCAGGCGTCGGTGCTGGAATACCACCTCGGCGGCCGCGACATCAGCGAGGTGCTCGCGATGTCGGTGACCGAGGCCGAGGAGTTCTTCGGCGCCGGCGAGGCGCGGATCCCCGCGGCCCACGCGATCCTGCAGCGGCTCGCCGACGTCGGGCTGGGCTACCTCAGCCTCGGCCAGCCGCTCACCACGCTCTCCGGCGGCGAGCGGCAGCGGCTCAAGCTGGCCACCCGCATGGCCGAGAAGGGCGGCGTCTACGTCCTGGACGAGCCGACCAGCGGCCTGCACCTCGCCGACGTCGAGCACCTGCTCGGCCTGCTCGACCGGCTCGTCGACTCCGGCAAGTCGGTCATCGTCATCGAGCACCACCAGGCCGTCATGGCGCACGCCGACTGGATCATCGACCTCGGCCCGGGCGCCGGCCACGACGGCGGCCGGATCGTCTTCGAGGGCACCCCCGCCGACCTGGTCGCCGCCCGCTCCACCCTCACCGGCGAGCACCTCGCCGCCTACGTCGGCGCCTGACCGCGCCCCTACCCTGTCGGACGCATTCGGTTGACGGCGGCGGGGCCGAGGTGATCTCGGCCCCGCCGCCGGCCGTCAGCCCCTGCGATGCCGTCCGCCGGGCCGTCTGCCCGTGCCGGTACACCGCCTCCCCGGGGTCACCCGGCTCGACCGCCCCGGCCTCGCCGAGCTTCATCAGCACCGACGAGGTGATCCGGTACGTCTGCACCAGCTCCGGCTCTGCTTCTGTCAGTGGCCGTGTCAGAGGCGTGTCAGGCAGGTGACAGGTCGGCCGCCCATCGTGGGCGCATGACAAGTTCAGCGGTTGAGGTTTCCGGGCTACGAAAGGCTTTCGGGGAAAAAATCGTCCTCGATGGCATCGATCTGGATGTTCCTGCGGGCACAGTGTTCTCCCTGCTCGGTCCGAACGGGGCGGGCAAGACGACGACGGTGAACGTGCTGACCACGTTGATGAAGGCCGACGGTGGCACGGCACGGGTTGCCGGGCATGATGTCGCGACCGAGACCAAGGCGGTGCGTGCGGCAATCGGGGTCACCGGTCAGTTCGCGGCGGTGGATGAGCTGCTGACGGGCCAGGAGAACCTGCAGCTGATGGCGGATCTGAAGCGCATGGGCTCCGGCGACGGCAGGCGGGTTGTCACGGAGTTGCTGGAGCGGTTCGATCTGGTGGAGTCGGCGCAGAAGCCGGTGTCGACCTATTCCGGGGGCATGCGCCGGAAGCTGGATCTGGCGATGACGCTGGTCGGCAAGCCACGGATCATCTTCCTGGACGAGCCGACGACCGGACTGGATCCGCGCAGCCGCCGCACCATGTGGGAGATCGTCCGCGAGTTGGTGGCCGATGGCGTGACCATTTTGCTCACCACCCAGTACCTCGAGGAAGCCGATCAGCTCGCCGACCGGATCGCGGTACTCAACCAGGGCCGCCTGGTTGCCCAGGGCACTCCCGACGACCTCAAACGCCAGGTCCCCGGCAGTCATGTCCGGCTTCGGTTCACCGACGTCGTCGAACTCGACGCGGCCGCGCGGGTCCTCACCGACGCCACGCGGGACGACGACGCACTGGCCCTGCGGGTTCCGAGCGACGGTGGGACGAGATCGCTGCGGGCCCTGCTGGACAGGCTCGACGAGTACTCGATCAGTGCCGAAGAGCTCTCCGTCCACACTCCGGACCTCGACGACGTTTTCCTCGCCCTGACGGGCCACACCCACACCCACACCACGGAGGTGGTCGCGAAATGAGCACCAAGTCCCATTCGATGGTCATGCTGCGTCGCAACTTCAAGCACATCGCCCGGAATCCCACCTCGGTGTTCAACGCGGTCCTGATGCCGATCGTGATCATGTTGATGTTCGTGTACATGTTCGGAGACGCTTTCAACGTCGGTGTCGACTACATCGACTACGCGACGCCGGGACTGATGCTGTTGGCCGTCTGTTACGGGCTGGGGGCCACCGCGACGTCGGTGAACTCCGACATGACGAAGGGCATCATCAACCGGTTCAAGGTCATGCACGTCTCGCGTGGTGCGGTGTTGACCGGTCACGTCATCGCCAGTGTGCTGACCAATCTGGTCGCCATCGGGGCGCTCATCGGGGTGGCCTTCCTGCTGGGATTCAGCCCGTCGGCGAGTTCCCTCGACTGGCTCGGCGTGGTCGGCATCGTCGTGCTGCTCGGTTTCGCGGCCGGCTGGCTCACGGTCGCCCTGGGACTGGCGGCGAAGTCTCCGGAGACGGCGGGTCTGGCCTCCGTGCCGCTGGTCATGCTGCCGTTCTTCAGCAGCGCGATCGTACCGGCGGAGAAGATGGGGCCGGGCCTCCGGCAGTTCGCGGAGTACCAGCCCTTCACGCCGATCATCGAAACCATGCGCGGGTTGCTCAACGGCGCACCGTCCTCCAGCGACGCGATCACCGCCATCGCCTGGTGCGTCGGCATCGCTCTCGTCGGCTACCTGTGGGCGCGTTCCACCTTCACGAAGCGCGCGTGACCTTCCGGGCGATGGCCTTCCGAGGGCCGTGATCGGGCTGACCCCGAAGCCGCCAGCGACGAACTGACCCGGCGCGCGCTCGCCGCCGACGAGCGCGCGCCGTGGGCGTGCGGACCGATGCTTCACCGGCTGGGGCGGCTGAGCCGCCCACCAACAGATCACGTATGAGACAAGAGGAGCGGCGTCATGCCTACATTCGCCACGCCAGGACCCATCGTCGCCACCGTTGTGGTCGCCGGTGCTCAGGTGCGGGTCACCGCGAGCGACCGGACCGACACCGTGGTGCTGGTCGAACCCATCAACAAGGCGAGCCAGTCGGACGTCAGGGTGGCCGACAAGACCAAGGTCGACTTCGCCGGCGATCAGCTGTCGGTCAAGACGACCGCCTCCGGGGACAAGAACGGTTCGGTCGCCATCACGATCGACCTGCCCGCCGGCTCCAGCCTGGTTTCCTACCTGGCGCACTCGGATGTGCACGCTGACGGCTCATTGGGAGAGTGCGAGCTGCACATGGCATCCGGTCGGGTCCAGCTCGATCGGATCAACGCGCTGCAGGCGAACATCGCGGCCGGTGAGGTCACGATCGGCCACATCGCCGAGCGCGCCACCATCGACGGCAGCACGTTCGCACTGCGGATCAGCGAGGTCAAGGACACCGTCAAGCTCTCGAGCTCCGGCGGGCAGATCTGGATCGGCCACGCATCGGCCGACCTCGACCTCAGCAGTGGCAGCGGCGGTTTCGACATCGACCGCGCCGACGGCAGCGTCACCGCCAAGACAGGCAACGGCGCCATTCGGATCGGCCGGTTGACCCGCGGTCAGGCGGAGCTGGCGAACCACTCAGGAAACATCGAGGTCGGCATCAGCGAGGGCACCGCTGCCCGGGTGGACGCCAACAGCAAGCGAGGGTCGGTGCGCAACTCCGTACCGCCCCAGGACAACCCTGACACGCCCGACAACCAGCTCACGGTTCACGCCCGAACGCGGCACGGCGACATCACCATTCAGCGCGTTGCAAGCTGACGGGGCTTGCCGCGTTCAGGAGGCGAGCGTGACCGTGACCAACTGAGCCCAGCTCGTCTGCGTGCCTTCCCGAGCCGCCTCGGCGAACCGTGTGTCGCCGAGGCGGCTCCGCGCGGCCTGCTCGATCCGGGCCACATCCGGCTGGGAACGATCCGGTAGTCCGCGTACGCCGGTGCTCGCCGCGAGCAGTCGCGCGGCCTGCTCGTACTCTTCGCTGCGTAGTGCCAGGTCCGCGATCCCGACGAGTATCTGCGCGATCAGGGGTGCGTGCCCCGCCTCGGAGGCCGCCTGGCAGGCCGCCGCGTGGTGCGTGCGGGCCTCGCTGAGATCGTCGGCAAGGTGGCCGAGCAGGTCGTATTTCACCGCGCGGATGTTCGCCTGCTCCGCGTCGTCGCCCAGCATGGTCGTCGCGACGCCGAGTTGCTCGTATGCCTCCTCGGCGTCGCCGCGCCAGCGGGCGAGTTCCGCCTTCGAGAGGGCCAGTTCGGCCAGCGCATCCGGCCAGGTGACCCGTTCCGCGCATCGTTGCGCCTCGGCCATGGCCGCCGTGCTGGAGTCCTTGTCGCCCAGCAGCCAGTACAGCTGAGCCTGTCGCGACCGCATGCGGATGACATCCTCGATGGCACCGACTTCGGTGACGACCGCGATCGCCTGTTCGTAGTGCGCGCAGGCACGGGCGAACTCGCCGCGCACGGCGATTCGCTCCGCCAGCTCGCTCAGGGCGATCGAGATCCCGAACCGTTCGCCGATCGCGCGGAACTCGGCGAGCGCCATCTCGAGATACGCATCCGCATCCCGCCCGCCCTGGCCGAGCATGATCCGCATCTTGCCGAGATGGAACCGGGCCAGTGCGCGTACCCAGGGGTCCTCGTCGTCCAGCAATGGTTCCCACGCGGACAGGAGCGCGTCCGGCGCCTGCAACATGCGTTCCAGCGGGACGACCAATCCCAGCAGCGGATTACGGGACTGACTGCGCTGGCTGAACCGGTATGCCTTGTGGATCCACTCCTCCGCATGGTGTTCGTCGCCCCGCCCGGCGCTCACGAACAGCACAACGAGCGCATACACGGTGGCCCGGATCTCATCGGCCACCTCGCCGGGCGTGTTGGTGGCCGCGGTGATCAGCTCGATGCCTTCGGCCTTGTGCCCGCTGAGCCACCAGTACCAGCCCGCGCCAGCCGCGAGCCGCATCGCCGCGTGCGCATCGCCGGCCGCGAGCGCACCACGCATCGCAGAACTGATGTTGTCGTGCTCGACACCGAGCGTGGCGAGCCATTCCAACTGCTCGGCGCGGCGGAGATGCGGCTCCGCGGTCTCGGCGAGTTCGGTGAAGTGGGCGAGATGCGCATGGCGCGCCAGGTCCGCTTCCCCCGCCTCCGCGAGCCGGTGCCCGGCGTACTCCTTGATCGTGCCGAGCATCCGGTAGCGCGGTGCGCTGTCGCGATCGGCGACCAGCAGCGACTTCTCGGTCAGCGACGTGAGCAACTCGAGCACCTGCTCCTGCTCGACCGCGTCGCCGACGCAGACCCGCTCGGCCGCTTCGAGGCTCGCCCCACCGGAGAACACCGAGAGCCTGCGCAGGACCATCCGTTCGGCGTCGGTGAGCAACTCCCAGCTCCAGTCGACCACCGCACGCAGCGTCCGGTGCCGCGGCAACGCGGTACGGCTACCGCTGGTCAGCAGGCGGAACCGGTCGTCGAGCCGGTGGGCGAGCTGGTCGATGGACATGGTGCGCAACCTGGCCGCGGCCAGTTCGATCGCCAGCGGCATCCCGTCCAGCGCCCGGCAGACGCGCACCATCGTCGACAGAGTGTGGGCGTCGACCGCGAGATCCTTGCGCACCGCGCCCCCTCGGTCGCGCAGCAACCGGACGGCCGGCGCGGACTCGATCTCGCCGGGGCTGGCGTCCCCCTCGGGCAGGGCCAGTGGCTCGACCAGCCACAGCGCCTCACCGGTGATGCCGAGCGGTTCCCTGCTCGTCGCCAGGATCCGCAGCCGCTGGCACTCCCCGAGCACTCGATGGGCGAACGTCGCCGCCGACTCGATCACGTGCTCACAGTTGTCCAGGATCAGCAGCGCCTCGCGCTCGCGGATCGCGGCGATGAGCCGGTCCGTCGGCTCCGCGTTCGGTGCCTCGCCGAGCAGCGCATCCCGCAGGCCGAGCCCGGCGAGCGCCGACTGCGCCACGTCACCGTCGGCGCCGACGGGTGCGAGCTCCACCAGCCAGGCCCCGTCCGGCAGGTCGTCGAGCAGCGTGCGCGCGGTTTCCGTGGCCAGCCTGGTCTTCCCCGACCCGCCCGGCCCGATCAGGGTGGTGAGCCGATGGTCGGCGACGAGTTCGCGGACCGCGGCGACATCGGCGTCCTTGCCGACGAAGCTGGTCAGCTCGGCACGCAGGTTGGTCTTCCGGTTTTCCTCCCGCCGTCCCAGCTCGCCCCGCAGCAGCGCGACGTGCAAGGCGGACAGCTCCGGTGCGGGGTCGACGCCCAGTTCGTCGGCCAGGGCTTCTCGCGTGCGCTGGTACACGACCAGCGCCTCGCTGCCCCGACCGGCCGCCACGAGGGCACGCATCAGCGCAGCGACAAGCCGTTCGCGCACCGGATGCGCGGCCACCAGGTCGGTCAGTTCGGTGACCAGCTCCGCGCCGTGGCCGAGGTCGACCTCCGCATCGAACCGATCCTCCAAGGCCCTCAGGCGCAGCCCCTCGAGCCGGGTGACCGCCGCGTCGAACGCGGCACTGCCCTGCAGACCGACGTCCTGCAGGGCCGCACCGCGCCACAGGGCGAGGGCCTCGCGCAGCAGCCGTACCCGCCGTGGATGGTCGTCGTTGCGGACCTGACCCGCGGTGACGAGGCGTTCGAACCGCACGGCGTCGACGGCGTCGGGTTCCACCGTCAACCGGTAGCCGTCCGGCTGCCCCTCGACCGATCCTTCCGGCAGCGCCTTACGCAGCCGGGAAACCAAGCGGTGCAGGGCATTCGTCGCGTCGGCGGGCGGGTGCTCACCCCAGATCCAGTCGACGAGCGTTGCCTTCGAGACGACGCGACCAGGTTCGAGCGCGAGAGCGATCAACAGTCCGCGCAGCCGCGCGCCCGGCACGTCGGCGAAGACGCCGTCGTCCGTGCGAACCTCGAACGATCCGAGCATCCCGATCTGCACGCAGCAGATCTTGCCATGGGCCGCCGACCTCAGAGCGCCACGATCGCCGCCGTCTCCGCCGGCAGCTCGATCCCGTCCCGCATCACCGTGACCCCGGTACCGGTGGCCAGCAGCACGCTGCGCACCACCCCCGGCAGGTTGATCCGCTGCGCCTTCCCGGCCAGGTTCGCCACCACCAGGTGCTCGCCCCGGCGCATCAGCAGGAAGCGGTCGCCGTGGCGTACCTCGACCCGGTCCAGCCGGGGGTCGGACAGGTCGGGCCGACTCTTGCGCAGCGTGATCAGCCGGCGGTGGAACTCGTACATCTCCCGGTGCTCGGGCTTGTCCAGCTCGGCCCAGTCCAGCCGGGAGCGCAGGAAGGTCTGCGGGTCCTGCGGGTCGGGCACGTCCCCGGGCGGCCAGCCGTGCGCGGCGAACTCGCGCCGGCGGCCGGTGGCCACGGCGGTGGCCAGCTCCGGCTCGGGGTGGCTGGTGAAGAATTGCCAGGGGGTGCTGGCCGCCCATTCCTCCCCCATGAACAGCATCGGGGTGAACGGCGCGGTCATCAGCAGCACCGCGCCGACGCGCAGCAGCGCCGGGGAGAGGCTGGCGGAGATCCGGTCGCCGGTGGCCCGGTTGCCGATCTGGTCGTGGTTCTGCAGGTACGCCACGAAGCGGTGCCCCGAGGTCCGCTGCCGGTCCACCGCCCGCCCGTGGCTGCGGTTGCGGAAGCTGGACCAGGTGCCGGCGTGGAAGAACGCCCCGGTCAGCACGTCGGTCAGGCACTCCAGCGAGCCGAAGTCGCCGTAGTAGCCCTGCCGCTCCCCGGTGAGCAGGGTGTGCAGGGCGTGGTGGGCGTCGTCGTTCCACTGGGCGTGCAGGCCGAAGCCGCCGGCCTCGCGCGGGGTGATCAGCTTCGGGTCGTTGAGGTCGGACTCGGCGATCAGCGACAGCGGCCGGCCCAGGTGGGTCGAGAGCGCCTCCACCTCGGTGGCCACCTGCTCCAGGAAGTGGGTGGCCCGGGAGTCGGGCATGGCGTGCACGGCGTCGAGCCGCAGCCCGTCGACGTGGTAGTCACGCAGCCACATCAGCACGCTGTCGACGATGTAGCGGCGCACCCCGTCGGAGTGCGGGCCGTCCAGGTTGACGGTGCGGCCCCAGGTGTTGCTCTGCTCGGTGAGGTACGGCGCGAACATCGGCGCGTAGGCCCCGGAGGGCCCGAAATGGTTGTAGACGACGTCGAGGATCACCCCCAGCCCCTTGGCGTGGGCGGCGTCGACCAGCCGTTTCAGCCCGTCCGGGCCGCCGTAGGGCTGGTGCGGGGCGTACCAGCAGACCCCGTCGTAGCCCCAGTTGTACTCTCCGTTGAAGGCGTTGACCGGCAGCAGCTCGATCATGTCGACGCCGAGGTCGACCAGGTGGTCCAGGCGGCCGATCGCCGCGTCCAAGGTGCCTTCGGGGGTGAAGGTGCCGACGTGCAGCTCGTACAGGACGCTGCCCGGTAGCTGCCGGCCGGTCCAGTCCTGGTCGGTCCAGCGGAAGGCGGTGTGGTCGTAGAGCCGGCTGGGCCCGTGCACGCCGGCGGGCTGCCAGGCCGAGCGGGGGTCGGGCAGGGCCCGCTCGTCGTCGTCGAGCAGGAACGCGTAGTCGGTGCCCGGCCCGGCGGCGGGGATTTCGACGCGCCACCAGCCGCCGGGGCCGGAGCGCATGTCATGGTCGGCCACGCCGGGCAGGCGCAGCCGGACCCGCGCGGCCTCGGGAGCCCACACCGTGAACTCGGTCATGCGGCAGCCTCCACGGAGTCGGTGGGAGCCAGCAGGGCGACGGGATAGGTGCTCAGCAGATCATCCAGGAGCAGCTCAGACCCACTGTAGACCCGACCGGTGAACACGTCCGTAACACTGTTGCCGGAAATCGAAAGGGTGGTCCCCCGCCAGCCGCCCGAGCGGGCCAGCCCCAGCGGGAGGCGGGTGGCCACCGCGACCGCGCCGCCCCGGTCGAAGGCGACCGCGTGCGCACCCGCCGGCCCGGGTGCGGCGACCGGCCGGTAGGTGGTGAACAGCTCCGGGTGGTCGCGGCGCAGTCGCAGGGTCCGGGAGACCACCAGCAGCTTCACCGCGCCGTCGGCGGCGACGGCCGGTCGCCGGCCGCCGTCGAGCCGGGCCAGCACCTCCCGGCGTACGGCGAAGTCGACCGGGCGGCGGTTGTCCGGGTCGACCAGGCTGTTCTCCCACAGCTCGGTGCCCTGGTAGGTGTCCGGCACGCCGGGCATGGCGAGCTGCACCAGCTTCTGCCCGAGGGAGTTGGACCAGCCGGCCGGGGTGATCTCGTCGGCGAAGGCGGTGATCTCGGCGTGCAGCGCCGGGTCGTCGTACATCCGGTCGACCAGGGCGTGCAGGTCGCGCTCGAAGGCCAGGTCGGGGTCGGCCCAGCTGGTGGAGACCGACGCCTCCCGGGCGGCCTTCTCCACGTACGCGTGCAGCCGCTCGCGCTCGACGGGCCAGGCGCCGACGGCGGTCTGCCAGAGCAGGTGGGCGAAGGCCGGGTCGGCCAGCGGTGCCCGGGACATCCAGTCCTGCACCCGCTCGGCCCACCGTCCGGGCAGTTCCGACAGGACGGCGAGCCGGGCCCGGACGTCCTCGCCGCGCTTGGTGTCGTGGGTGGAGAGCGTGGTCATGCCGGCCGGCCAGCGGACCTGCCGGGCGGCGGCGGCGCGGTGGAACTCCGCCGGTGGCACGCCGAAGTGCGCCGGTGAGCCGCCGACCTCGTTGAGCGCGACGAACCGGCTCCACCGGTAGTAGGCGGTGTCCTCCACCCCCTTGGCCATCACCGCGCCGGACAGCTGCGGGAACCGCTTCGCCAGCTCGTGCTCCGGGTCGCGCAGGTGGGCGGTGACCGCGTCCAGGGTGGCGGTCAGGTCGGGGCGGCGGCGTCCCGCCTCCGCGCGGGCCACGGCCAGGTGCCGGGCGCCCTCGGGCGGGTAGCCGCGGTAGACCGGGAAGCAGGCGGCCAGCTCGGCGAGGGCTTCCCGGGTGGCCTGCGGGTCCAGTTCCGGGGCGAGGGCGGCCAGCCGGGTCAGCTCGGCGGCGAGCAGCCGGGTGGCGGCGGCGAGTTTGGTGTCGTGGGTCAGATCCTGCCAGGAGGTGTGCCGGCCGTTCAGCCGGGCGTCCAGGGCGGTGAAGTCGCCCTCGGCGCGCGGGTCGACGAAGAGCCCGCAGACCGCCGCGAGGGCGTCGTAGCCGGTGGTCCCGTCGACGGGCCAGTCGGGCAGCTCCTCGCCGTACTCCAGGATCTTCTCCACCACCAGCCACGCGTCGGGCGCGGCGGCGCGCAGCCGGGCCAGGTAGCCGGCGGGGTCGCGCAGACCGTCCGGGTGGTCGACCCGGATGCCGTCCAGCTCCCCGGCCGCCGCCCACCGCAGCACCTCCGCGTGGGTGGCGTCGAAGACCGCCGGGTCCTCCACCCGCAGCCCGGCCAGGTCCGAGACGGCGAAGAACCGACGGTACGTCAGCTCGCTGTCGCCACGCCGCCAGGAGACCAGGTCGTAGTGCTGCCGGTCGTGCACCTCGCGCGGCCCGCCCTCGGCGGTGCCGTCGGCGATCGGGAAGCGGTGCTCGTGGTAGCGCAGTTCCCCGTCGACGACCTTGAGGTCGTCGAGGGCGTCGGGGGTGTCGGCGAGCACCGGCAGCAGCAGCCGGCCCCGGTCCCAGTCGATGTCGAACCAGTCCGCGTACGCCGAGGACCGGCCCCGGCGCAGCACGTCCCACCAGGCCGGGTTGGCGGCCGGCTGGGCCACCCCGGCGTGGTTGGGCACGATGTCGACGACCAGGCCGAGCCCGGCCGCGCGCAGCGCCCGGACCAGCCGCCGCCGGCCGGCCTCGCCGCCGAGTTCCGGGTTGACCGCCCGGTGGTCGACCACGTCGTAGCCGTGCGCGGAGCCGGGGGTGGCGGTCAGCAGGGGTGCGCTGTAGAGGTGGGTGACGCCGAGGTCGGCGAGGTAGCCGGCCAGGCCGGCGGTGGCGTCGAGGTCGAAGCCCGGCCGCACCTGGACGCGGTAGGTCGACCCCACCCGCGTCGTCGGTGCCGCCGCCGGGTCGGGTCGAGGGGTGTCGGGCATGGTCAGACCGTCCTCTCCAGGACCACCAGGGAGCGGTCCGGCACGCAGATCGCGCCGCCCGCCTCGACGATCGTGGTCTTCTCCGGTTCCGGTTCCGCGGTGCTGATCACCAACTCCCACCGCTGCCCGAACTCCTCCCCCGGCAGCGTGAAGTCCAGCGGGGCGTCGTGGGCGTTGAAGCAGAGCAGGAAGGAGGTGTCCTGGTGGCGCTGGCCGTACTGGCCGCGCTCGCGGATGCCGTCGCCGTTGACGAAGAGGGCCACCGAGCGGCCGAAGTCGTTGCCCCAGTCCTCGCCGGTCATCTCCCGGCCGTCCGGGGTGTACCAGGCCAGGTCGGGCAGGCCCGAGCCGGCGGCGCGGCCGCCGACCGCCAGGCCGGTGAAGAACCGGCGGCGGCGGAACACCTGGTGCCGGGCCCGGAAGTCGGTGAGCCGCTGCACGAAGGCCAGCAGCTCGTCGTCGGCGTGCTCCCAGTCGATCCAGGCGAGTTCGCTGTCCTGGCAGTAGGCGTTGTTGTTGCCGCCCTGGGTGCGGCCCAGCTCGTCGCCGTGGCCGATCATCGGCACGCCCTGGGAGAGGACCAGGGTGGCGAGGAAGTTGCGCCGCTGCCGGGCGCGCAGGGCCAGCACCGCCGGGTCGTCGGTGTCCCCCTCGACGCCGCAGTTCCAGGACCGGTTGTGGCTCTCGCCGTCGCGGTTCTCCTCGCCGTTGGCCTCGTTGTGCTTGTCGTTGTAGGAGACCAGGTCGTTGAGGGTGAACCCGTCGTGGCAGGTGACGAAGTTGATGCTGTGGAAGGGGCGCCGCCCGTCGTCCTGGTAGAGGTCGGCGGAGCCGGAGATGCGGGAGGCGAACTCGGCGAGGGTGGCCGGCTCGCCGCGCCAGAAGTCCCGCACGGTGTCCCGGTACTTGCCGTTCCACTCGGTCCACTGCGGCGGGAAGTTGCCGACCTGGTAGCCGCCGGGGCCGACGTCCCACGGCTCGGCGATCAGCTTGACCTGGCTGACCACCGGGTCCTGCTGGACCACCTCGAAGAAGGTGGAGAGGCGATCGACCTCGTAGAACTCGCGGGCCAGGGTGGCGGCGAGGTCGAAGCGGAAACCGTCGACGTGCATCTCGGTCACCCAGTAGCGCAGCGAATCCATGATGAGCTGGAGCGAGTGCGGGCTGCGCACGTTGAGGCTGTTGCCGGTGCCGGTGTAGTCCACGAAGTACCGGCGGTCCTCTTCCGAGAGCCGGTAGTAGCTGGCGTTGTCGACGCCCTTGAAGCTCAGCGTCGGGCCGAGGTGGTTGCCCTCGGCGGTGTGGTTGTAGACCACGTCGAGGATGACCTCGATGCCGGCGGCGTGCAGCGCCTTGACCATGCCCCGGAACTCCTGGACCTGCTGGCCGAGCCGGCCGAGCGCGGAGTATCCGTGGTGCGGGGCGAAGAAGCCGATGGTGTTGTAGCCCCAGTAGTTGCGCAGCCCGAGGTCGGCGAGGCGGTGGTCGTGCACGAACTCGTGCACCGGCATCAGCTCGACGGCGGTGATGCCGAGCCGCTTGAAGTAGTCGATCATGACGGGCGAGGCGATCGCCGCGTACGTGCCGCGCAGCTCGTCGGGGATCCCGGGGTGGCGCATGGTCAGCCCGCGCACGTGCGCCTCGTAGATCACCGAGTGGTGGTACGGGGTGCGCGGCGGCCGGTCGTTGCCCCAGTCGAAGTACGGGTTCACCACCACCGACTTGGGCATGAACGGCGCCGAGTCGGTGGTCGACATCCGGTCCGGATCGCCCAGTACGTAGTCGTAGACCGCCGGGTCCCAGGAGATCTCCCCGTCGACCGCCTTGGCGTACGGGTCGAGCAGCAGCTTGTGCGGGTTGCAGCGCGTCCCGTTGGCCGGGTCGTACGGGCCGTGCACCCGGTAGCCGTACCGCTGGCCCGGCTCCACCCCGGGGATGTACGCGTGCCAGACGTACGCGTCCACCTCGCGCAACTCGACCCGGCGCTCCGTGCCGATGCCCCACTCGTCGAAGAGGCACAGCTCGATCTTCTCGGCGACCTCGGAGAAGATCGCGAAGTTGGTGCCCATCCCGTCGTAGGTCGCCCCGAGGGGGTAACGCTCGCCCGGCCAGACCTGCATGTCGCTCCTTCGACCCATGATCATGAGCGCACCGGGCGGACGGGCCACCGGGTGCGCACGCCGCTAATGCCCCACGCCGCCGCCGGCCAATCCACCCGTTCGGTGGGCACCCGATATCCACCCACCTGATGCCGAGACAGACCTTTGGGTGTCCTCCGTCACGATAGGCCTTTTCGAGATGCGCGGGACGGCGTCATGCCCTTTGCTTGATGCGGACGCGCCCGCGCGGGCGCCTTCGCTCGGCCCTCGGCCACCCCACCCACCTTCTTTCCGCCGCCACCGTTGCCGGCGCGACCCTTCGTGCATGGACGGAGATTGATGTGACCACCCCGCGGGTCGGCGAGCAGCCCGTGACCGCACCGGACCGGACCTGCCGGCCCTCCCCCACCTACCGCCCGCAGATCCCGACGCAGGGCGCCGGCGCCGGGGTGGCCCCGCGCACCCGCCGCATCCTGATGCTCTCCTGGGAGTACCCGCCGGTGCTGGTCGGTGGCCTGGGCCGGCACGTGCACGCGTTGTCGGTGGCGCTGGCCGCCGCCGGGCACGAGGTCACCGTCGTCACCCGGCACGCCGAGGGCGCGCCCCTGGAGGAGTACGCCGACGGCGTGCGGATCGTCCGCGCCGCCGAGGACCCGGTGACCTTCCCGCTGGCCACCGGCTCCCTGCTGGCCTGGACGATGGCCTTCAACCACACCCTGACCCGGGCCGCGCTGCGCGCCACCGAGGCCGGCTCGTACGACGTGATCCACGCCCACGACTGGCTCGTCGCGCACACCGCGATGACCCTGCGCGAGCACCTGGACGTCCCGCTGGTCAGCACCATCCACGCCACCGAGGCCGGCCGACACCAGGGCTGGCTGCCGGAGGAGATGAACCGCACCATCCACGGCGTCGAGCACTGGCTGGCCAGCGAGTCCGGCCGGGTCATCGTCTGCTCGGGGTACATGCGCGACGAGGTGGGCGCGCTGTTCGGGGTGCCCGCCGGCCGGGTGGACGTGGTGCCCAACGGCGTCGAGCCGCACCGCTGGCGGGTGCCGGTGGCCGCGGTCGCCTCGGCCCGGGCCCGGTTCGCCGGGGACGGCCCGCTGGTCACCTTCGCCGGCCGGCTGGTCTACGAGAAGGGCGTGCAGCACCTGCTCGCCGGGCTGCCCCGGCTGCGGGAGCGGCACCCCGGGCTGCGCGCGGTGATCGTCGGCGACGGCCCGTACAAGGCCGCGCTGGAGGCCGAGGTGCACCGGCTCGGGCTGGGCGGCGCGGTGAGCATGCCGGGCTTCCTCGGTGGCACCGACCTGCCGGCCGTGATGGCCGCTTCGGACTGCTTCGCGGTGCCGAGCATCTACGAGCCGTTCGGCATGGTGGCCCTGGAGGGCGCCGCGGCGGGCGCGCCCCTCGCGGTCGCCCGTACCGGCGGGCTCGCCGAGATCGTGGAGCCGGGCGTCACCGGGATGACCTTCGCCCCGCAGGACCCGGACGCGCTCACCGAGGCCGTCGACGCCCTGCTCTCCGACCGCGAGCGGGCCCAGCTGCTCGCCCGCCGGGCCCGCGCCATGGTCCACGAGCAGTACGGCTGGTCGGCGATCGCGCACCGGACCGCGACCGCGTACGCCACCGCGATCGCCGGCGACGCGGCGTTCACCACCGAGCGCGCCCAGCTGCGGATGACGCTGGGTCGGGTGTCCGCGCCGACCCCGGAGGGGAACCTGCTGGTCGCCGCCGGCCTGCGCTGAGCCGTACCCGGACCGGGCCGTCGACCCCGCACGGGGCCGGCGGCCCGCGTCGTGCCCCGGGCCGTGGTCGCCGAGCACGGCGAAGGCCGCCGACCCGCAGGGGGTCGGCGGCCTTCGTGGTACGGGTTGCTCAGCGCTCGGCGATCGCGGTGTAGTCCCGCTCCGGGGAGCCGGTGTAGATCTGCCGCGGCCGGCCGATCTTGGTCTCCGGGTCGTTGATCATCTCGCGCCACTGGGCGATCCAGCCGGGCAGCCGGCCCAGCGCGAAGAGCACCGTGAACATCTTGGTCGGGAAGCCCATGGCCTTGTAGATCAGGCCGGTGTAGAAGTCCACGTTCGGGTAGAGCTTGCGGGTGACGAAGAAGTCGTCGGCGAGGGCGATCTCCTCCAGCTCCATCGCGATGTCCAGCATCGGGTCCGGCTTGGCCATCCGGCCCAGCACGTCCTGGGCGGCCTTCTTCACGATGGCGGCGCGCGGGTCGTAGTTCTTGTAGACCCGGTGGCCGAAGCCCATCAGCTTCACGCCGTCCTGCTTGTCCTTGACCTTGCGGACGAAGGAGCGGACGTCACCGCCGTCGGCCTTGATCTTCTCCAGCATCTCCAGCACGGCCTGGTTGGCGCCGCCGTGCAGCGGGCCGAACAGGGCGTTGACGCCGGCCGAGACCGAGGCGAAGAGGTTGGCGTTGCTGGAGCCGACCAGCCGCACCGTGGAGGTCGAGCAGTTCTGCTCGTGGTCGGCGTGCAGCACGAAGAGCATGTCCAGCACGCGGGCCACCACCGGGTCGACCTCGTACGGCTCCGCCGGCACGCCGAAGGTCATCCGCAGGAAGTTCTCCACGTAGCCCAGCGAGTTGTCCGGGTACAGCAGCGGCTGGCCGATGGACTTCTTGTAGGCGTACGAGGCGATGGTGGGAACCTTCGCCATCAGCCGGACCGTGGACATCTCCACGTGCTCGGAGTCGAACGGGTCCAGGCTGTCCTGGTAGAAGGTCGAGATCGCGCTGACGGCCGAGGAGAGCACGGCCATCGGGTGCGCGTCGCGCGGGAAGCCGTCGAAGAACCGGCGCATCTCCTCGTGCAGCAGCGAGTGCCGCCGGATCCGCTCGCTGAACTCGGTGAGCTGCTGCTGGGTGGGCAGCTCGCCGTAGATCAGCAGGTAGGAGACCTCCAGGAAGGAGGACTTCTCGGCCAGCTGCTCGATCGGGTACCCGCGGTAGCGCAGGATGCCGGCGTCGCCGTCGATGTAGGTGATCTCGGACGAACAGGACGCGGTGTTGACGAAACCGGGATCATAGGTCGTCATCCCGGTTTCCTTCAGCAGCTTGCTCACCCCGATGCCCGCGGGGCCTTCGACCGCGGCCTGCACCGGCATCGAAAGCTGCCCACCGGGGTGATCGAGCTTGACTTCCGTCATGTGGTTCCTCGCTTCGCCGGCGAATCTTCGTTGAATTGCCTTCGCTTTTACCGTAATCACGGTCCCCGGGGTACCGCCCGCCGTGGTTCGGCGGTGAGGTATGCGTCACCCGATTCCCGGCCCGACGGCTGGGAAACCCTGGTGAGCGGGGGCGACCGGCGACGATGACGGACGCCGGGGACGAAGGTTCTACGACAGGGTGAGCCGGCGCAGGTCGCCGTCGGCGCCGACCCGGTAGAGGTCGAGCCGGTTGGTCCCGGCGCGGTACAGGTGGTCGTCGGGGAGCAGGGCGGCGAAGCGGCGGCCCCCCTTGTCCCGGGGCACCACCGGCACGACCGCGCCGACGCGGCCGTTGACCGCCACCGCGAGCAGCGTGCCGTCGGGCACCTCCCGGGGCACGGTCCCCCAGACCAGGGCCGGCAGCTCGCCGGCGTCCGGGTCGACGCGCTCGAACGCCGCCCGGTTCGCCACGGTGGCCGTCCCGCCGGTCGGCCGGTCGCCGACGAGGGTGCCGAGCAGCGGGTGCGGCGCCGGGTCCGGCGGCCGGCTGGGCACCCCGCCGCGCAGGGTCAGCGGCTGGCCCGGCCGGTCGTAGAAGTGCTTCTCGGCGCTCTGCCGCGGGGCCTGGCGGGCGGAGCGCCCGTCGACCCGCCAGGGGATCCGGACGTGCGCCGCGTCGGCGATGGTGGGTAGCAGGTCGACGTGCTCCCAATTGCGGTCGTCGACCCGGCCGGCCCGCTGCCCGGGGGTCCGGACGAACATCGGCACCCAGGCCACCTCGCCGGCCGCGTGGTCGATCGCGTCCAGTCCCCGGCCCTGCCAGTCCCGGGTGAAGCTCACCCCGTGGTCGGCGGTGAGCAGGATCAGCGCCTTGTCCCAGAGGCCGGAGGCGCGCAGCGTGCGCAAGGTCTCGCCGACCAGCCGGTCGGTGTAGCGCAGCTGGGCCAGGTGCCGGGCCCGGGCCAGCTCGACCCAGCCGGCGCCGTCGTTGGGCAGGTCCTCGGGGGCGGCGTAGCGCGCTCCCGAGGGCAGGAACGTCCAGGGCGCGTGGGGCATCAGCAGGTGCAGGAAATGCAGCGTGGGCCGGGACGACGGGCGCAGGCCGGCCAGGAAGCTGGTGAACCGGGCCGGCTGGTTGTCGTCCAGGCTGTCGAAGCGGAACCTCGGGTCGGCCGGGACCGGCTCGGCGGCGTCCACGCCGGCCTCGGCGCGGGTCCGCTCCCGGTACGACTCCTCCGGGTCGATCCGGCTGTCCACCGGCGCGGCGACCTGCCGCAGCAGCTTGCCGCTCTCCCGGACCAGCACGCCGAGCCCCTGCTCCGGGTCGGCCGGCTGGTCGCAGCGGCTGGGCGGGCAGAGCCGGGTGATGCTCTCCTGGGCGCGGACGTCGTACAGGCCGCCGAGGGCGGTGAACAGGTTGTCCGGGTACTGCGAGTAGTGCGGGGCGAGCGGCTGCGCCGGGTAGCGGCCGGTGAGCATCGCCGGCAGCGCGTACGGCGTCCAGCCGCTGACCCCGGTGGCGTTGCGGTACCAGGTCGACCCGGCGGCCAGCTCGGCGAAGTGCGGGTAGGTCGCGGCGTCGATTGTGCCGTCCGGGCCGAGCAGGGAGACCAGCGGCAGCTCGTCGAGGACGATCATGACCACCGGCGGGTGCTCGCCCGGCCCGACCACCCCCGCCGCGCCGCTCTGGGCCCGGGGCAGCACGACCGCCGAGGCGGGCGAGGCGAAGAGGAAGAGCGCGACGAAGACCGGCGGCCCGATCGCGGCGATCCGCAGCACCCGCCCCAACCCGCCCCACCGGGCGTACGCCGCCGCTGCGGCGCCGCCGAGCAGCACGGCGGCGAGCAGCAGCGGTACGCCCCGCAGCGGCGTGCCGTGCCGGCCCACCTGCACCGCGAGCGCGGCCAGCAGCAGCCCGACGACCGCGAGGTGCGCGCCCCGCCGGACCCGCCCGCCGGCCAGCCCGGTGGCCAGCCCGAGCAGGGCGACGGCGAGCGTGGGCAGCACCGCGATCAGCGCCACCAGCAGCAGCACGTCGCGCGGGGTGGCGCGGTGGAACAGGAAGAAGTCGGGGCTGCGCCCGAGCACGTCGAGCAGGGGCTGGGTGACCACCAGGCCGAGCAGGGCCGCCACCTCCAGCAGCCGGCCCAGCTCGGCACGCCACCGGCCAACGCCCGCCGGGGTGGACGCGGGTGGCGGACCGGGGTCACGCCGGTCGGCCGGCGGCGCGAGGACCGGGTCAGCCACCCACCACCGCCTGGTAGAGCGTGCGGGTGCCGCAGGGCAGCTCCCGCTGCCGCTCGACCCGACAGCGCGCCGCCAGCAGCCGCTCGAACTCGTCACGCCGGTAGTCGGGGAAGAGCCCGTCCGGCTTGTTGGCCAGCAGCCGGCGGGCCATCGGGTCCTCGGGGTGGACGAACTCGATCACGAGCCGGCCGCCGGGCCGGCCGTACGCGACGAGCTGGTCGAGCACCTCGGGCAGCGGCACGTTGCGGCCGATGGCCAGGTGGTGCGCGACGGCCAGGGCGAGCACCACGTCGGCCCGGGCCCGGTCGCCGAAGCTGGCCCGCTCCACGCCCCGCCAGCCGCCCCCGGGCGAGGGGTCGGCCAGGTCCATCACCAGCGGCAGGATCCGGTGTTCGCCCTCGGCGCGCAGGGCCCGGTAGAGGGAGTCCAGCACGGCCGGGTCCTGCTCCACGGCGACCACCTGCGCGGCGTGCCGGGCGGCGATCCGGGCGTACCGGCCGTCGTTGGCGCCGAGGTCGAGCACCAGCCCGGGCGGAGCGGCGGCCACCGCCGCCTCGACGAAGTGCTCCTTCTCCTCCCGGTCCCGCACGGTGTAGCCACAGGTGCGCTGGTAGTCGACCCAGTGGCTGCCCTCGTGGCGCCGGTCCAGGCGGCGGATCAGCCGGTCGATGCCGCGTACGGTGGCCAGGGCCAGGTCGCGGGAGTAGCCGGCGGCCTTCAGCTGGGCCCGGACGTCGGTGGTGCTGGCGCGGGCGTTGCGGCCCTGCATGGCGCCGTGCAGGTGCACGTGGGTCGGCACGCCGGGCAGCAGCCGGCGGGCGCCCCGGAACAGCCGGCGCATCTGGTCCGGCTCGATGCCGTCGACGCGGGCCCGCAACCAGGGCTGGAAGTCCAGGCCGAGGTGGGCCTGGAGCAGCAGCGGATAGAGCAGGGTCTGGCAGAACTGCCGGTAGCCGGCCCACGGCTCGCCGTCGGCGAGCGGCGCGAAGGAGCCCACGTCGATGAAGACCGGGGTGGCGCCGCGCCACTGCAGGTTGTAGGCCGACCCGTCCTTGGTGGTGAAGCCGGCGGAGAGCGCCCGGCGCAGGATCTCCAGGTGCAGCAGCGCCGCGTCGCGCAGCATCGCGAACGACCACTCGTACGGGTGGGAGACGAACGGGATGCGCTCGTGCCGCAGCACCGCCGTCCAGCCCGGCAACCGGGCCGCGTCGACCGGCTCGGTGCCGCAGATCTTGCCCTCGGCGAGCAGCTCGGCGAAGAAGGCGCTGCCGGAGAGCGCCCCCCAGTCGCGGGCGCCGTCGGGGCCGAGCCCGCGCAGCACCTCGTCGCCGGCGTGGAAGACCCGGTTGGCCGGGTCGCGGAAGGAGCCGGGCTCGACCCGGATCCCGGTGTCGGGGACCGCCATCGGGGGTGGACCCTGCTCAGCCGCGGTCGGTGGGCTGCCGGCGGAACCGGTCGACCAGCCGGCGCCAGTAGAGCTTGGCGGCGACGGCCGCCCCCGCGACCCCGCCGACCACCGCCTGCACGATCAGGCTGCCGGACCCCGCGTCCAGGTAGGCCAGGTGAATCACCGACCGCTCCCTTCCCTCGCCCTCGTGTGGGCCGGCGCTGCGGGCACGCCGAGGTGCGGCTTTTCCACCCATAAGGCCGGACTTGTTCCTTCGTCACGGTACGCCGCCAACGGCCGTCGTGCGGCCCACACCGACCACTGCGACCCGTCCGTTCCGTTCAAGACCTGGAGCCCGCTCCGGGCCTAGCGTGTCGCCATGGCACTTCACCTGGATGTGGTCGGCGTGGTGGTCGCCGACATGGCCCGCAGTCTCGACTTCTACCGGCGGCTGGGACTGGCCATCCCGCCCGAGGCCGACGCGGAGGACCACGTGGAGGTCACCCTCCCCGGGGGCCTGCGGCTGGCCTGGGACGCGGCGGCGATGATCCGCACCTTCCACCCGGGGTGGACGCCGCCGACCGGCAGCCCCCGGGTCAGCCTCGCCTTCCGCTGCGCCGACCCGGCCGAGGTGGACCGCTACTGGGCGGAGCTGACCGGCGCCGGCTTCCACGGCGAGCTGCCGCCCTGGGACGCCTTCTGGGGCCAGCGGTACGCGGTGCTGCACGACCCGGACGGCAACGGCGTCGACCTGTACGCCCCGCTGCCCGCCTGACCGTCCCCGCCGCCGGGGACCAGTCCAAGCACCGAGCGACGCGCGACCGCCGCCGGGTCAGCCCTGCACCGACCGCACGCGGGTCAGCTCCTGAGCAGGGTCGTCGGGGGGACGCCGGCCAGCTCGCGCACGTCGCGGGTGAGGTGCGCCTGGTCGGCGTACCCGCTGCGCGCGGCGACCTCGGCCAGCCCGACGCCGGTGCGGGCCAGCGCGAGGGCGACGCATCCGCAGGATGCGGGCGAGGGTCTTCGGGCCGTACCCGAAGAGGGCCTGGCTGCGCCGGTGCAGAACGCGTGGGCCGAGGCCGACCTCGGCGGCGGCCGCGGTGACGGTGGCGCCGGCGGCGAGCAGGGCGGCGACCCGGGCGCCGAGCGGGTCGGGACCGCCGGCGGCGGCCAGCCGGGCCGCGGCGACCGCCTCCAGCGCGGCCCCCGTCGGCCGGTCCCCCAGCCGCTCGGCGACCTCGGCCGCCGCGCGGCCCCAGAGCGCGTCGAGCGGCACCCGACGGTCCCGCAGCTCGTCGGCGGGGACGCCGAAGACCGCGGGGCCGGTGCCCGGTGGCAGCCGCAGCCCCAGCCACCGCTCCCCCGGCGTCGCGACGCTCAGGTGCGCGGTGCGGTCCGGCCCGGCCACCAGCAGCCCGGACCGGCTGGACCAGAGCAGGTCGAGACAGCCGTCCGGCAGCACCCGGGTGGCCGCGCCCTCGCTGACGGCGGCCCACAGCACGGCGCCCCGCAGGGCGGCCCGACGTTCCCGGTACATCCCGCCCAGCCTGCCATGTCGGGGCTAACCTGCGCCTGTGCGATGGACGGTGCTGGACGCGGCGCTGGACTCCTCCGGCCGGAGCCGGGGTGAGGAACGCGGCCCCCGTGCGCTGCGGGCCGCCGGCCTGCTGACCGCGCTGGACGCCGACGACGGCGGAGCGGTCGACGCCCGGATCGACGACGCCACGCGGGACCTGGCGACCGGGCTGATCGGGGCGGAGCAGGTCCGTCGGGCCAGTCGGGCGATCGCCGCCGGGGTGGCGGCGGTCCGCGCCGCCGGGCGGCACCCGCTGGTCCTGGGCGGTGACTGCACCATCCTGCTCGGCGTCTTCCTCGCCCTGCCGCCCGGCAGCGGGCTGTGGTTCCTGGACGGTCACCCGGACTTCCAGGACGGGTTCGGCTCGGCCACCGGGGAGGGCGCGGACATGGAGCTGTCCATCCTCACCGGCCACGGCCCGGACCTCGTCGACCGGGCGACGCCGCTGGTGGCGCCCGAGCTGGTCCGGCTGGTCGGCCACCGCCTGCCGGGCGACGAGGAGGCCCGCCGGGAGGCCGACCGGGTGGACCCGCGGATCCCCCAGCTGCCAGCGGCGGAGCTGCGACGCCGGGGGGCCGGGGCGGTTGGCCGCGAGCTGGCGGCGGAGGGCGCCGCGCCGGCCTGGCTGCACCTGGACGTCGACGTGCTCGACCCGCGGGTGCTGCCGGCCGTGACGTACCCGGAGCCCGACGGCCTGGGCTGGGCCGACCTGCTCGCGCTGCTCACGCCGCTGGTGCGCTCCGGACGCCTGCTCGGGATGAGCCTCGCCGACCTCGACGCCGACGGGGACCCCGACGGGCGGTACGCGCGCCGCCTCGTCGAGGTCCTCGCCGCCGCCCTCAACCCCTGACCTGCGGCGCGGGCCGGCGGTGGTGCATGGCCAGGCGCAGCAGCAGGAAACGCAGGGCGGTCGCGGCCAGGTTGGCCGCCACCAGCACCGCCAGCTCGACCGGCCGCGACGGCGCGGTGGCCGCGTGCAGGGCCGCGAGGGACCCGCTGGTCAGCGCCAGGCCGAGGCCGAAGGCGAGCAGCCCCTGCAGATGGTGCCGGCCGGCGTGCCGACGCCCGGTGATGCCGAAGGTGAGCCGCCGGTTCGCGGCGGTGTTGGCCACCGCCGTCACCAGCAGCGCCAGCAGATTGGCCCACTGCGCGCCCAGCACCCCCCGGGACGCCACGAAGAGCAGCAGGTACGCCAGCGTGCTGGCCAAGCCGACGGCGGCGAACCGGGCCAGCTGCCGGGGCAGCCCGACCGGCACCTGGGCCGGCGGGGCGGTCAGCGGCGCCCGGCCGAGCTGCTCGCGCAGCCGCCCGACCGGGAGCGCCCCGGTCAGCAGCGCCCGGCCCAGCCGGCCGATGCCGCGCAGGTCGGCCAGGGCGGTGGCGACGATGTCCACCCGGCTGTCCGGGTCGTCCACCCAGTCCACCGGCACCTCGTGGATGCGCAGCCCGGCCCGCTGGGCGAGCACCAGCAGCTCGGTGTCGAAGAACCAGCCGGCGTCCTGCACCAGCGGCAGCAGCTCCCGGGCCACGTCGGCGCGGATCGCCTTGAACCCGCACTGCGCGTCGGAGAACCGCGCCGCGAGCGCCCCCCGCAGCAGCAGGTTGTACGCCCGGGAGATCACCTCCCGCTTGGCGCCCCGCACCACCCGGGAGGTACGCGCCAGCCGGGTGCCGATGGCCAGGTCGGAGTGGCCGGAGATGAGCGGCGCGACCAGCGGCAGCAGCGCCGCCAGGTCGGTGGAGAGGTCCACGTCCATATAGGCCAGCACCGGGGCGTCCGAGGCCGACCAGGTGGCCCGCAGCGCCCGGCCGCGGCCCCTGGCCGCCAGGTGCCGCACCCGCACCTCGGGCAGCTCCGCGGCGAGCGCCTCGGCGACGGCCAGGGTCGCGTCGACGCTGGCGTTGTCCGCCACGGTGATCCGGAACGGGTACGGGAAGTGCGCGCTCAGGTGCGCGTGCAGCCGCCGTACGCAGGGGCCCAGGTCAACCTCCTCGTTGTGGACCGGGACCACCACGTCCAGCACCGCGGCGGGCACCGCGTCCCGGGTCTCGACGGCCGGGCGGGGGCCGGTGGCGTACGTCATCCTCATCCCTCCCGCCCGCTGCTGAGGTCGTAGACGGTGACCCCGTCGACGGTCTGCGACTCGAAGGTCTCGGCGACCCAGGCGGCGATCTCCTGCGAGGCGGAGCTGCCCCCGTTGGCCCGGAACCCGCCGCCGCCGACGAACCAGTGGATCCGGCCGTCGGCCACGTACGCCTGGAACTGCGCCAGCGTCGGGGACGGGTCGCTGCCGTTGAAGCCGCCGATCGCCATCACCGGCCGCCCGGTGGCGAGCTGGTAGCCGGAGGCGTTGTTCGAGCCGATGGTGGCCGCCATCCAGGTGTAGTCGGCGGCGTCGCGCTCCAGCAGCGCCTTCAGTTCGGCGCTCGGCGCGCGGGAGTCGAGCAGCCCGCCCATCCCGCCGCCGCCCGGCGCCCGGCCGGCACCGCCGGCGGCCTGGCCCGGCAGCCCGCCGGGGACGCCGCCGGGCTGGCCGGTCTGACCGGTGCCGCCAGGTAGGCCCGGGAACTGGCCGTTCGGGCTGCCCGGGGCGCCGGGGAACTGGGCGCCGGCCGGCATCCGGCCACCGGGGAAGCCGCCCCGTCCCGGGCCGAAGCCGCCCTGCACCGCCGGGCCGGCACTCGGGATCGAGCCGGTGTGCGGGGTGGCCGCCGTCTGCAGGGCGTACGCGGCCGGCCCGGCGAGCGCGGTGGCCGCGCCGAGCGCGAGCACCACCGGCACGACCCGCCGGGGCAACCGGCCCGCCAGCACCACCAGCACCGCCGCGGCGAGCCCGCCCACCAGCACCACCGTGCGCAGCCAGGGGTACCAGTCCGGGCTGCGGCCCAGCAGCCGCCAGGACCAGCAGGCGGTGACGGCGAGGGCCGCCGCCAGCGTCACGGTGGCGAGCAGACCCCGCCGGCCGGCCCGCGTCCCGGGCGTCGCCGCGCCGGGAACCGGCTCCGTCGGTACGCCCGGCTCGTGCGCCCCGACCGGTCCGGGCGCGGCGGCGCGCTCCCGCCAGAGCAGCACGGCGCCGACGCCGACCACGGCGCCGACCGCCGGGGCGAGGGCGACGGTGTAGTACGCGTGGAAGATGCCGGACATGAAGCTGAAGATCAGCCCGGTGACAAGCAGCCAGCCGCCCCAGAGCAGCAGGCCGGCGCGGCGCCGGTCGGTGCGCGGCGCCCGGCCGGCCAGCACCAGGCCGGCGACCAGCAGGATCAGCGCGGCCGGCAGCAGCCAGGAGATCTGGCCGCCGACCTCGGTGTCGAACATCCGCAGCCAGCCGGTCTGGCCGGAGAACGGGCCACCGCCGCCGGCCCGGCCACCGCCGACGCTGCCCTCCTCGTTGCCGGTGATCCGGCCCAGGCCGTTGTAGCCGAGGGTCAGCTCCAGGATGCTGTTGCCCTGCGAACCGCCGATGTAGGGGCGGGCGCTCGCCGGTACCAGCTCGACGACGGCCACCCACCAGCCGGCGGCGACGACCAGGCCCAGCCCGGCCAGCAGCAGCTGGCAGATCCGCCGCCCCAGGCCGGTCGGCGCGGCCAGCAGGTAGACCCCGGCGAAGACCGGGACCACCAGGAACGCCTGGAGCATCTTGGTGAGGAAGCCGAGGCCGACCAGCGCGCCGGCCAGGACGATCCACCGGGTGCCGGCCGTCTCCACCGCCCGCACCGTCGCGTACGCGGCGAGGACCAGCAGCAGGACGAGCAGGGCGTCGGGATTGTTGAACCGGAACATCAGGGTGGCGACCGGGGTGAGCGCGAGGACCGCGCCGGCGAGCAGGCCGGCCACCGGGCCGTACCAGCGGCGGACGGTGGCGTACAGCGCGCCGACCGTGGCGACGCCGAGCAGCGCCTGCGGCACCAGGATGGACCAGCTGCTGAGGCCGAAGATCCGCACCGACAGCGCCATCAACCACAGCGACGCCGGGGTCTTGTCCACCGTGATCGAGTTGGCCGCGTCGGAGGAGCCGTAGAAGAACGCCTTCCAGCTCTCCGCGCCGGCCTGCGCCGCCGCCGAGTAGAACGAGTTCGCCCAGCCGGAGGCGCCGAGGCCCCACAGGTAGAGCACGCCGGTGGCGAGCAGCAGCACCGCGAGGGCCGGTCGCGTCCAGCGCGGATCCGGGCGCGGCGGCGGGGGTTCCGCCGCCACGGGTACGGGTTCCGGCGCGGGTGGTGCCGGCGGTGCGGTCACCGCCGGCGCGGTCAGCAGGGTCTCGGTTCTGTCCATGCCGGCAAGCCTGGCGAGGCCGGTTGGACCGGCCCCGTGACCGGGCTATGCGTCGGCTGTGGAAGCCGGCAGCAGCACCCGGAAGACGGTGTGACCCGGCCGGCTCTCGACCTCGACGGACCCGTGGTGCGCCTCCACCACCGCCGCCACGATCGCCAGGCCGAGGCCGGTGCTGCCGTGCTCCCGGGACCGGGAGCTGTCGCCGCGGGCGAACCGTTCGAAGACCTCGCCCTGCAACTCGGGCGGGATGCCCGGCCCGTCGTCGGCGACGCTGAGCTGCACGCCGCCGGGGGTGCGGGCCAGCCGGGTGGTGACCGTGGTGCCCGGCGGGGTGTGCACCCGGGCGTTGGCCAGCAGGTTCGCCACCACCTGGTGCAGCCGGACGGCGTCGCCCGGCACGTCGAGCACCTCGTCGGGCAGGTCGAGCTGCCAGCGGTGCTCCGGTCCGGCGACGTGCGCGTCGCTGACCGCGTCGACGATCAGCGCGGTCAGGTCGACCGGCTCCGCCACCAGCGGCCGGCCGGAGTCCAGCCGGGCCAGCAGCAGCAGGTCGTCGACGAGGCTGGTCATCCGGGTGCTGGCCGACTCCACCCGGCGCAGCGCGTGCGCCACGTCCGGCGGCACCCGGTCCCGTCCGCGCCGGGCCACCTCGGCGTAGCCGCGGATCGCGGCCAGTGGCGTACGCAGCTCGTGGCTGGCGTCGGCGACGAACTGGCGTACCCGGGTCTCGCTGGCCTGTCGCGCGGCGAGCGCGGCGGCGACGTGCCCCAGCATCCGGTTCAGCGCCGCCCCCACCTGCCCGACCTCGGTACGCGGGTCGGTGTCACTCTCGGGCACCCGCACCGACAGGGCCACCTCACCGCGGTCCAGCGGCAGCTCGGTGACCCGGGCGGCGGTGGCGGCGACCCGGTTCAGCGGGCGCAGCGTGGCCCGCACGATCAACGCGCCCAGGGCACCGGCGACCAGCAGGCCGGCCGCGGCGACGCCCGCCTGGGCGGCGATCATCCACCAGACGGTCTCCTGCACCCCGGCCAGCGGGATGGCGAAGACCAGCACACCGTCGGGCGCCTGCCGGGCGACCGCCCGGTAGTCGCCCCGCCCGCCCAGGTCGACGGTGCGCGGCCGCCCGTCGGTCGGGATCCGGGTCAGCGCCGACACGTCGGCGGCCGGCAGGGCCTCCGTCGGCCCGGAGCTGCTGCGGATCCGCGCGGACGCGACAGCACCGTCGACGACCTTGACCGCGATCGAGTCGGGTGGGAAGCCGGGCGGCGGCTCGGGCGCCCGCTGGTCGTCCGCCCGCTGCCGCTCGGCGAACTGCCGGTACCAGGGCGGGGACTCCTGCTGCCGGCGGTCGTCGGCGGTGATCTGGTTGTCGACCTGGACGATCAGGAAGTGCCGCAGCGCCACCGTGGTCAGGCCGCCGATGGCGATGCTGACCAGGGCGAGCAGCGCCACCACCGCGGCGACCAGGCGGGTCCGCAGGGACCGCCCGGCCAGCCAGGAGCGCACTCGGCCGCTGGGGTCACTCCGCGGGCTTGAGGACATACCCCGCGCCGCGCAGCGTGTGGATCATCGGCGCCCGACCGGCGTCGATCTTCTTCCGCAGGTACGAGATGTACAGCTCCACGACGTTGGCCTGCCCGCCGAAGTCGTAGTTCCAGACCCGGTCCAGGATCTGCGCCTTGCTCAGCACCCGACGCGGGTTGCGCATCAGGTAGCGCAGCAGCTCGAACTCGGTGGCGGTGAGGGTGATCAGCTCGCCGCCCCGGCGCACCTCGTGGCTGTCCTCGTCGAGGCTGAGATCGCCGACGGTGAGCACGGCGTCCTCGCGGGCGGCCACGGCGAAGCCGGAGCGGCGCAGCAGCGCGCGCAGCCGGGCGATGACCTCCTCCAGGCTGAACGGCTTGGTGACGTAGTCGTCGCCGCCGACGGTCAGCCCGGCGATCCGCTCCTCGACGGCGTCGCGGGCGGTCAGGAAGAGCACCGGCACGGTCGGGGTCTGCTCGCGCAGCCGGCGCAGCACCTGGAAGCCGTCCAGGTCGGGCAGCATCACGTCGAGGACCACGGCGTCCGGCTGGAACTGCCGGGCCGTGCTCAGCGCGGCCATCCCGTTGCCGGCGCTGCGCACCTGCCAGCCCTCGTAGCGCAGCGCCATCGACAGCAGGTCGGTCAGGGTCGGCTCGTCGTCGACCACCAGGACCCGGACCGGTTCGCCGTCGGGGCGACGGAGTTCGATCCGCTGCTGCGCTGCCTGCCCGTCCATCACCATGCCCCCATCGTGGGCGCCGTGCCTGGCGCTGCCCTGTGCGCATCCTGTGCGCCGGCTGTGCGCGCCGACACGGGTCGGCTCGACCGTACCGGGCCGGGCGACGTCACGCCGGGATAAGCGGACCGCCGGTCGGCCCGCACAGCGCGGGCACAGGCCCGACCCACGTCGGGTCCAGGCTCCGACCGCAGGCTCGGACCATGAATGTCGAGGAGGTGCGCTGGGCGTACCGGGGGCGGGCGGCGCGGGTCGCGGTGACCGACCGGGCCGCGCTGCCCCAGGCGCGGCGCACGCTGGTCCGGTCGCTGGCCGGGCTGCGCCGCGCCGAGGACGAGCTGGCCCGGGCGCACCGGGCGGCGGGGCGGCCGGTGCCGGTCGCCCCGCTGCTGCGGGACCTGGTCGCGGTGGCGCTCGGCGCCGCCGAGGCCACCGGGGGCGACGTGGACCCGACCGTCGGGGCGGCCCGGCTGCGCCGCGGGTACGCCCGGGGCCGGTGGCCGGTCTGCGGGGCGTCGGTGGGCCCGGTGGGGCCGACGGGGAACTGGCGAGCGGTGCGGCTACGCGGCGACCTGCTGGCCGTACCGGCCACGCTGCCGCTGGCCCTGGCCGGCACCGCCACCGCGTACCTGGTGCAGCGCACGGCGGAGCGGATCACGGCCCGGACGGGCGTCGGGGCGCTGGTGGAGCTCGGCACCCGGACCGCCGTGGCGGGCCCCGCACCGGCCGGCGGCTGGCCGGTGGCGGCCGAGGGCCGGGTGCTGTGGCTGATGAGCGGTGCGCTGGTGACCGCCGACGGGTGGCGGCCCGACGGCGGCGGGGTGCTCGACCCGCGGACCGGCGGCCCGCCGGCCTCGCCGTGGCGGGCGGTGACCGTCGCCGCGCCGGACGCGACCCGGGCGGCGATGCTCGCGATCGCCGCGCTGGTGCGGGGATCCGCCGGGCCGGACTGGCTGGCGGGTCAGGGCGTCGCGGTCTGGCCCACGCCCCGCGCACCGGCCCCGGTGGTCGACGACCGCCCGGCACGCCGGTGAGCGGTCACTCGCTCGCCCCGATCGGATAGGTGCGCACGAACCGCATCGTCCAGACCCCGCTGCCGTCGGGCCGGTCCCGCGTGTAGAGGTGGTCCGGACCGCCGCCACCCGGCGGCGGGTCGGCGTCGGGGTGCCGCATGATCCAGCGCTCCGGCGGCTCGCCGCCCGGATCGGCCGGCACCACCCGGACCACGTCGTGGGCCGGCCCGCCGACGAAGCGCACGGTCACCTCGCCCATCCGCGTCCCCTCCGTCCGCCAGCGCACCGGGTCGGTGCCGAGCATGCGTCGCGGCCGGTACGCCGGACGCCGGACCCCCTGGCTGGCAAGCTACCGCACCGGCGGTGGCCCCGAGCCCGCTCCGGGCCGACCCGCCCACGGGTTTGCCCTGCTCGGAGCGCGGGTACCGGCTCCGGAAGGGGCGCAGCCACACCGGGCACCCAGCACGAAACAGACAGGAGCGGGTTTGATGAGGACGCTGGCCGGGCGGTACCAGCTCGCACAGCGCATCGGCCTGGGCGGCATGTCCGAGGTATGGCGCGCGCACGACCTGGTGCTGGACCGGCCGGTCGCGGTGAAGCTGATGTCCCCTGAGCAGCAGGGCGAAGAGACCTCGGTCGAGCGGATCCGCACCGAGGCGCGCAACGCCGCCCGGCTGGTGCACCCCAACGTGGCGAGCGTGCATGACTTCGGCACCTCGACCACGCTGCCCGGCCGCGAGGCGCCGTACATCGTGATGGAACTGGCCGAGGGCGAGACGCTCGCCGCGCACCTGCGCGCCGGGCCGCTGGACTGGCGGATCGCGGTCCGGGTCTGCGCGGAGGTGGCGGCCGCGCTGGCCGCCGCGCACGCGCACGGCATCGTGCACCGCGACGTGAAGCCGGCCAACGTCATGCTCACCCCGTCCGGGGTGAAGGTCCTCGACTTCGGCATCGCCACCCCGGCCGGCGCGCCCGACCACAGCCCGGACGGCATGGTGGTGGGCACCCCGGCGTACCTGGCCCCGGAGCAGTTCGACCGGAAGCCGGCAACCCCGGCGGCCGACATGTACGCCCTCGGCGTGCTCCTCTACTACTGCCTCACCGGCCGCCTGCCGTACGCGGCGGGGACGACCGCCACCCAGCTGGTCGGGGCCCGGCGACGGGTGGCGGCCGAGCCGCTGCCCCCGATCGAGGGGCTGCCGCCGGAGGTGGCCGAGCTGTGCCGCCAGTGCCTCGCCGACGACCCGACCCGCCGGCCGACCAGCCTGATGGCCGCGCTGCTGCTGGCCGAGGTGGTGGACGCCCGGGTGTACGTGCCGATGCTGGCGTCAGTGCCCCGGCCCCGTCCCGCCTCGGTCTCCGAGTGGACCGAGCGCGCCGCGACGGAGGCGACCGAGGCGGTCGCCCTCGACGACTGGTCCCGCACCGGACCGGCCTGACCGGCGTTTCACCCGATCGAGTCCGGGAACCCGGGCCGGTGACTGACGGGAGGAACGCGATGCCGGATCCCAGTTCCTGGCTGAACGAGGCCACCGCGACCGCCTCGGGCGGTCACGTACGCACCGACGACGGCGGCTGGTCCACGGCGCTGGCGTCCCCGCTCGCGCCGCACTGCACGGGCCTGACCCCGGAGCAGCTGCTGGCCGCCGCGTTCGCGTCCTGCCTGCATCACGCGGCGGTGGAGGCGGCCGGCGAGATCACCGACGAGGCGCACACCGTGCAGGTGACCGCCGAGGCGAAGCTGGGCCGCGACGACGACGGCCGCTACCGGGCGGACGTGCACGCCTCCATCTCGTCGGTGGGCCTGACCCGCGAGCAGTTGGCCGACCTGGTCGAGTACGCCGACCGGATCTGGCCCTTCTCCAGCGGCGACGCCAGCCGGCACCGGTTGACCGTGACGCCCGCCGACGGGCGGCGCTGAGTCACCAGCGGAAGCCGGCGGTCACCGCCCGGTGATCGGAGTCCGGCGTGCGCAGCACGTCAGCCGTGGTGGGCGTGAGGCCGCGGTAGAGCACGTGGTCGGGCCGGGTGACCGGCACCGACGAGGGCCAGGTGAAGCCGAAGCCCTGGCCGGCGTCGGCCTGGGCGTCGCGGAGCAGGCGGGTCAGCGGGGTGAAGACCCGGTCGGTGGTGGCGGTGTTCAGGTCCCCGAGCACCAGCAGCCGGTCGGCGCGGTCGGAGCGCACCGCCCCGGCCAGGGTGCGGACGGTCTCGTCCCGGGTGGCGGTGTCGCCGGCCCGGGCCGATCCGAGGTGCACCACGTAGACCGTCAGGTCACCCCGCGGGGTGGCGACGACCGCCCGCAGCGCGCGGGTCCAGCCCAGTCCGGTGTCCACTCCGGCGGAGTCCCGAATAGGGTAGCGGCTCCACAGCGCGACGGTGGAGACCGACGCGCGGTGCGGGTAGCGCTGCCGCAGGTCGGCGTTGAGCCGGCCGGCGTCGTCGACCTCCTGCAGCGCGATGAGGTCGACGCCGGCCTCGGCGAGCGGGGCCACCGTGCCGGCGGGGTCGGGATTGCCCGCGCGCAGGTTCTGGCTGGCCACCCGGATGCCGGCCGGACCGCTGCCGGCGGCCGGGGGCAGCCAGACGCCGGCGTACATCAGCGCCCAGACGGCCGCCGGGAGTGCGACGGCCACCAACGCCCGCCGGGAGCGGCGCAGCAGCGCGGCCAGGGCCAGCACCGGCACCCCGAGACCCAGCAGCGGCGTCGCGCTGTCGAGCAGGCTGCCCAGACCGTGCACGTTCGGCACCGCGCGGTGGCCGGCCAGCACCGCCGCCAGCAGCACGGCGAGCAGCACCAGGACGAGTCCGCGCCGGTCACCGGGGCGGTGCTCGGCACCGCGGACGGGCTCGTCGATCATGCTGTCGGTCACCGTCCGAATCGTACCGAGCCGCCGCCGTGGCGGCGGCGCCAACACCTCGCTCGCCGGTGACCTGGGCTTCCGCCGCGCGGTGGGCCGGCGGGTCGGCGGTACGGCGGGTGGCGGTCGCCCGAACGGAGGAGGGCCGTCGCCCGAGCCCGGGAGGTCGCAGTGCGCCGGATTCATCCGGTTGTTTCCGACATCAAGGATAAGTAGGACTGGCGAGGTCGGTGCCGTTACTGGCCGAGCGCCGGTAATGCCCGGTCGGATCATCGCAAATTGTGGCGCATGCCACCAATGACCCCGATGGCAAGCGGCGGTGGGCTCTCTAGCCTCGGCGGGTGCTTGCCGACGACTCCCCCCAGCAGCAGCCGCCCGAGACCCGACCGCATACCCGTACGGTCGATGCCGCATCGGGCGAACGGAGGACCGGCCGACACCGCGCTCCGGAGCCACCGCGACGTGGGGCGCGGGCCGTACTGGCCTCCACCCCTGCCCGGGTGGCCCTGGCCGGCGGCGTGACCTGCTGCCTCGGGCTGGTGGCGTTCGCCGGCGCGCACGACCCCGGCCCGCGCGGGACCCCGGTCAGCGAGGTGCTGGCGGACCGGGCCGAGGCCGCCGACCGTGCCTCCCGCTCGCTGGACCGGGGCGCCTCACCCGTCGCCGTCCCGGTCACGCCGATCCCCACGGCCAGCCCCAGCCCGTCGGTCACCCGGCAGCCGACCCCGAAGCCGAAGAAGCCGGTCAAGCCCCGGCGGCCCCGGCCGGTCGCCGGCCTCACCCAGGCGCAGATGGACAACGCCAAGGTGATCGTGGACGTCGGCGTGCAGCTGAAGGTGCCCCGGCGCGGCCTGGTCGTCGCCATCGCCACCGCGATGCAGGAGAGCAACCTCTACAACCTGGCCAGCGACGTGCTGCCCGAGTCGTACGACTATCCGCACCAGGGCAGTGGCTCCGACCACGACTCGGTCGGGCTGTTCCAGCAGCGCCCCAGCAGCGGGTGGGGCACGGTGGCCCAGCTGATGCGGCCCGCGTACGCGGCCCGGGCGTTCTACACGGCGCTGGCCGAGGTGCCCGGCTGGCAGGAGATGAGCGTGACCGCCGCGGCCCAGGCCGTACAGGTCTCGGCGTTCCCCGACGCGTACGCCCCGCACGAGCAGCGGGCGACCACCGTGGTGGCGGCGCTGACCTGAGCTGAGTCGGCGCGCTCAGGCCACCCGGGTGCCCGGCTCGGGCCGTTGCGCCGACACCTCGGGCGCGCCGGCGGCGGCCCGGGTCGCCGGGACACCACCCGTGGACGCGGCGGCGGTGGGCGTGTCGGCCGGCACCGCGTCGCCCGCCATCCCGGCGAGGAGCTGGTCCACCCGGGCCTCCCGACGCCGCCGCTCGTGCAGCGCCGCCTCGAACTCGCGGCGGGCCTGCACCGCCTCGGCGTACACCCGCTCGCGGAGCTGCCGGGCCTCCTCGCGCGCAGCGTCGAGCTCGCCGCGGGCCTGTGCCAGGATGTCGGCGGCCTCCCGCTCGACCGCCGAGGCGGCGCGGCGGGCCGCCGCCGCGGCGTCGTCCGTCGGCGAACCCTGGCGGTCGACCAGGCCGCGCAGCAGGGTCGCCTCCTGCCGGATCTGGTCCCACTCCCGACCCGCGCCGACGGCGACCTCCGCCCGCGCCGCGAGCCGGGTCAACCGGACTCCCAGCTCGTCGAGGCAGGAATCGACCTGCCGCTGGTCGTAGCCGGTCTCAACGACGGAGAACCTCATACTGTCGCCCCCCAGGCAGCTCATACGTCTTTCCCCAGGTTCGATCCTCGCGGGTGCCGCTCGGCGCCGAGGATGTTCGGGAAAAATGTTCAGCAACTGAGCGCCGGCCCCGGGGCGGGGGCCACCGGGCGGGTCAGGAACGCTTGGGGAGCACGACCACCCGACCGAAGAACTCGTCGATGCGGCGGACCACGTCGTTGAAGTCGTCCAGGTCGATCGGCTTGGTCACGTACGCGTTGGCCTGCAGCGTGTAGCTGCCGACGATGTCGGTGTCCGCGTTCGAGGTGGTGAGCACCACGATCGGGATGGTCCGCAGGTCCTCGTCCTGCTTGACCTCGCCGAGCACCTGCCGGCCGTCCATCCGGGGCATGTTCAGGTCGAGCAGGATCACGTCCGGCCGGCGGGCCCCGGTGTGCCGACCCTCGCGGCGGAGGAACTCCATCGCCTCCTGGCCGTCGCTGACCACGTCGATGACCTTCTCGATCTCGGAGTCCTCCAGGGCCTCCTCGATCATCAGGACGTCACCCGGGTCGTCGTCCACGACGAGGATGCGGACGGGGTTCGCGGCGCCTTGGCCCATGGTGTTACCTGTCTCATCTCGGGCGATGGGGACCGCACGGTCACCCGCTGGCGGAGAAATCTAGTCGATCAGAGGGCGTCCTGCGACGCCGGGTCCGCCATGTCCGGTTGGTACGCCAACACGTCCGCGAGCCCGGTGACCTGGAGCACCCGGTCCACCCGGCCGGTGGCTCCGGTCAGCCGCAGCCACCCGCCGTCGGCGGCGGCCCGATTGTCCCCCCGGACGAACGCGGCGATGCCGGTGGAGTCGCAGAAGGTCAGCTCCGCGAGGTCGAGCAGCAGTTGACGGGCGCCGTCGGCGGCCAGCCGGTCGATCGTCTCGTTGAGCTGACCGACGGTGCTCATATCCAGCTCACCGACGAGCCGCAGGCACACACCACCACCAGCCCGCGGGCTGTGCGTGACGGTGAACGTCAACGTCGTCCCTCTCGCTCGCACCGCAGGCCGACCCTTGCAGTGGAGCAAGTATACGCAGGGTGCCCGGCATCGCCGCGATCAGCGCCGGGTGGGGTCGCCGGGCGCGGAGAGGACCGTCTCGCCCAGCGCCAGGAACCGCGCCGCCCGGGGAAAGTCGTGCAGCTGCCGATGGTAGTGGCCGAGGGTCAGCCCGACCGCGGCGGCCGGCACCCCACGGCTGGTCAGGATCTCCACCAGCCAGCCGACGAAGTCGGTGAAGAGCGAGCTGTCGTCGACGTACAGCGCCGCGGCCAGGAAATCCACGATGTACCCGAGGTCGCTGATCGTGGAGTCGAGCTGGGCGGGGGTGTAGTCGCGGACCGACGGCACCCGCTCGCGCAGATCGGCCAGCGCGGAGTCGATCAGCTCGCCGCGCCGCTTCACCAGGCTGGCGTACTCGTCGTCGGCGAGGTGCGGCAGCTCGGCCGGGCGGACCCGGCGCAGCGCCCGCTCGTCGGCGACCAGGTCGGCCGCGCTCGGCGCGTCCGGCGCCCAGGCGACACCGAGGGTGCGGGCCCACCGGCCGTCGTCGCCGAAGCCGCGCCCGCCCACCACCACCGGTACGTCCGACCGGCGGCAGGCCTCGATCATCCGGTGCGCGTACGGCAGCCGCATCGGCAGCGCGCAGGCCAGGGCGACCGCGTGCGCGTCGTGCCGGTGCAGGTACGACACCAGGTGCGCGGCGGGCACGCTCGCCCCGAGGAAGGTCACCTGCCAGCCGCGCAGCCGCAGCACCTCCGCCACCACCCGGGGCGGCAGGGCGTGCCACTCGCCGTCCATGCAGGCCACCACCACCCGACCCCGGGTCGGGCGCGGGTTGACGTGTGCCGCCACGGCGGCCACCACCCGCTCGCTGATGTGGGTCGCCGCGTGCTCCTGGGCGACGCTCCACTCGTTGCGCGCCCACCGCTCGCCCACCTCGGACTGCGCGGGCGCGACCAGGTCGAGCAGCACCCGCTCGGCCGGCACCCCGGCGTCGAGCAGCCGGACGGCCACGTCGATGGCGGCGTACTCGTCCGCCTCCTCCAGCGCCTCCAGGAACTCGCGGTACGCCTGCGCCGGATCGGCCTGGGTGGTGGGGGCGGTCACGAACGGGTCTCCTTCTCCTCGTCGGGCCGGCCCACCTCGGGTACGGCGTGCAGGTGCCGCGGCGGGCGTCCGCCGGGGCCGGTGGCGCGCAGCGCCAGCACCGCGATGTCGTCGTGGTCGCCCTGGGCCAGCCAGTCGCAGGTCACCTGCTCGACCCGCTCGGCCAGCGCCGGCGCCGGCACCCGGTGGCAGCCGGTCACCGCGGTCACCAGCCGGTCCTGGCCGAACTGCTCGTCGCCGCGCAGGCCGCCGCGCGCCTCGGTCACCCCGTCGCTGTAGAGCAGGCAGGTCTCGCCCGGGGCGAGCCGGACGGTCACCTCGCCGATGCGCGGGTCCGGCACCACGCCGATGAGCATGCCGCTCAGCGGCACCGTCTCGACCTCACCGCAGGCGCGCAGCACCAGCGGCGGCAGGTGGCCGCCACCCGCCATGGTCAGGGTGAGGCCGCCGTCGCGGTGCGGGCGGACGACGCCGAGCACCATGGTGGCGAACCGCCCCTGGCCGTGCGCCTGGGTGGTTTCCAGCAGCGCGTCGTTGAGCAGCTTCAGCAACCGGCCGGGGTGCGACTCGACCCGGTGCAGCGCCTGCAGGCACTGGCGCAGCTGGCCGGTGAAGACGGCCGCCTCCACGCCCTTGCCCGAGACGTCGCCGAGGAAGAACACGGAGCCGCCGTCGGGGAGCCGGTGCGAGCCGTAGAAGTCACCGCCGATGCGCAGGCTCGCCTGCGCCGGCCGGTACGCCGTGCCCCACTGCACCCCGGCGACGGTCACCGGCTCGACCGGCAACAGGCTGGCCTGGAGCGTGTCGGCCACCTCGGCCTGGTCGCGGTAGAGCACCGCCGTGGTCAGCGCGGCGCCGGCCCGGGCGGCGAAGGCGCGGACCAGCTCGAGGTCGTCCTCGTCGTACCAGCGGGTGGCGCGGCGGGCGACCAGCAGCACACCGGCCGGCGCGTCCCGGCCGGGCAGCGGGACCACCCGGGCGGCCACCTCGCGGGCCTCCAGCCCCGGCAGCCAGCCGGCCTCCACCGCCTGCTCGACCAGCCAGTCGACCGCGTGCGGCTCGGCGCCGCAGAGCCCTTCGGCGATCGCCGTGGGCAGGGCGGTGGCGGACAACATGCCGCTGTCCACGGCCGCCGACTCGTCCTCGCCCCGCGTCGCCCGCCACCAGCGGGCCCGACCGGCCCGGGGCGCGAGCACCAGGACGGCGACCTCGGCCAGGGTGGGCACGGTCAGCCGCACCACGGCGGCGGCGGCCCGGTCGGGATGCAACGGATTGCCGAGCTTCTCGCCGACGACCGCCAGGAACGCGGAGCGGGCCCGCTCGGCGAGCAGGGCGTCGGCACGGCTGACGCTGTCGGTGACGTCCTCGACGTAGTGACAGCTGCGGGCCCCGGAGAGCGGCACCTGGCGGACCCGCAGCCGGCGGCCGCGGTGGCCGAACTCGCCGGCGTCGCCGGTGGTGAGCGCGGCCACGCCGGCGGCGGCCAGCGCCCGGCCGGGGACCACCTCGGGCAGCAGCCGCTCGGCGACGGGACTGAGATGCCGCACCACGCCGTCGGCGTCGCAGACGATCAGACCCTCGCGGAAGTGCTCGATCACCTCCGACCAGTCCGGCTCGGGTTGGCCGCGGTCGGGCGAGAGCGGCGGCAGCGCCGACCCGGGTCGGCCGGCGAACTCGGACGACCGCGCCGGAGCCGGTGCGGCACTCGGCGTGGGGATCCGTCCGTCGCCCGGGTCCGAGCCCCTGACGTCGGCAGCAGTCACCAGCTGAGCCCCACTCCTCGTGTCGACACCCACGGTCCAGCGGAAACGGCGGGTATGTTCCAATCTCTGCGCCTCACCCTACGCGGGTGCGCCGGTACCGCCACCCCACGGCCCGGGGGCGCGACCCCGATCCGCACCTGCGGGCGGAGCCGGACGGGTGTTGTTACGATCCGGCAGAAGCACCTGCCCGACCGGCAGCCCTTGCGGAAAGGCGTGATCGAGTGCCCCACGGGAGGAAACCCGAGGCCACCCCGCTGAGCATCGCCGTCGACCACTCCGACCCGGCGGCTCCCGTGATCTCCGTCGGCGGCGACCTCGCCTTCACCACGTCGGGGCCGTTGCGCGCCGAGGTCGACCGGGCCCTCGCCGAGCGTCCCCCGGTCCTCGTGCTGGACTTCGCCGATCTGCTCTTCATCGACAGCACCGGGCTGTCCGTGATCGTCCACGCGTGGCGCGAGGGGCAGCAGGTCGGCACGGCCATCCGGCTGCGCGCCACCCCGCGTTTCCTGGACACCATCCTCGACATGACCGGCGTCAGCGGTCTGCTGGCCCGGCCGTTGCCCACCGCCCGGACCGAGGCCGCCGCGGCCGATCTGCCCGGCCGGAGCGCCTCCGCCTGAGCCCCGGGCGTTTCCCGGTCGCACGAAGCTGGGAACATGGGTGCATGCCCAGCCAGCTGTTGTCCATCGAGGTGACCCGGCTCGACGCCGGGAGCGCCCGGCTACGGCTGACCGGTGACCTGGACTTCGACAGCGCGCCGGAGCTGATCGCCGCGGCCGCCCAGGCCCGCGCCGACGGCCACCGGGAGCTGCTGATCGACGTCGCCGGCGTCGCCCTCTGCGACTCGTCCGGGCTCAGCGCCTTCGTGGTGGTCGGCCGCGGCGGGGCCGGGCCGGTCCGGCTGACCGGCGTCAACCCGCAGCTTCAGCACCTGCTGGACCGCACCGGGCTCGCCGAACTGCTGGCGGTGGAGCAGCCGCCCGCCGTCGGCGACGAGGTGCGCGAGGCGGGCTGAGGGAGCCGCCCCGGAGTCGGGGTGGCCCCCGACCCTGGGACCAGGGGTCGGGGGCCGGGAGGATGGTCTAGGTGGCCACGGCCGGTTGCAGGCGTGGCCCGTCCTCGCGCAGGTCGGTCGGCGACGGTGGTTCGACGTCCTCCGGCAGACCGGAATCGGGCGTCTGGAACAGGTACCGGACGAAGTTCGCACCGACCTCGTTGACGTCCGATCCGGGCCACTGGCCGGCGCAGTCCATGCCCACCACCTCGCGGCCGGAACCGTCGGTCTCCTCGACCAGTGCCCACAGGCTCACCGGGTAGCACCGGGTGGCCTCCGGGCCGACCTGCCACCGGGAGTACCAGCCAGGTCGGGCGGGGACGATCTCGACGATCCTCTTCATGACGACCTTCCCTTCCGCGTTCCTCGGAAGACCTCCGGTCCGCCCCGATCCTGCGGGCGGGACGGGTGAGCGTCCCTCACCCCCGGCGAGTGAACCCGCCGACCGGTGTCGGCCCGTTACCTACCGCCTGGCGGTGGGAACGCGACGGCGGATGAGGTGAACCCCGAGCAGGAGCGAGGTGCCACCATGCGCAAGCAGATGGAGGGCGACAACCAGCGCCGCCGGGCCCTGGCCCGCGACGCGCGTGAGCAGGGTCGACGGCCGAGCGAGACCGGCACCAGCCTGAGCGCGTCGAAGCAGCTCACCAGCCTGGACCGGGGTCGACGGTCCGGTCCCCCGCCGGCCGGCCGGCACAAGCCGGACACGACCCGGGGCGGGCCGGCGCCGCCGCCGACGGCGGTGGCCACCGCGACCCGGCCCCTGCCCGACTCGGGGCAGGACAGCCGCGTGCAGCCGATGGGCTACCGCGAGCTGGTCGACGACGTCGGCCGGCGGGCCGGGGTCGACTTCGCCACCGCGAAGGTGGGCGCCGAGGCCACGGTGCTGACGCTGGCCTGGGCGCTGGACGAGGCCGAGCGGCAACGGCTGCTCCAGGCCGTCCCGGTGAAGTTGCACGACGTGGTGCCGGTCGACGGCATCGAACGGCACCAGGACCTGCCGGGCTTCCTGGCGGAGGTGGGTCGGCTCAGTCGGCTCACCCCGGAACAGGCCCGCTACCAGGCGGAGGCGACCCTGGCCGCGCTGGCCGACCACGATGGCGACCTGATCGAGTCGCTGGACGTGCCGGACGGGCTGCGGGACCTGCTCACGCCGCCGGAACCCGGCGGCGGCCTGGTCGGCGCGCGCCGCGCCGCCGCACCGCTGACCGAGGCGGAGCTGCGGGCCGCCCTGGCGGACCTGCCCTACTGGTCCAGTGACCGCCAGTCGCTGGTGCGGACCATCGAGCTGCCCCCGGGCAACCTGGACCGGGTGCTCGACCGGCTCGACCAGCTCCGGGTGGACACCGGCCGCGGACCGCAGATCGGTCGCCCCGATCCGGACAACGCGGTGCTGACCGTCCGCAGCCGTAGCGCCGACGCGGTGACCGCCGCCGACGTGGACCTGGCCCACCGGGTCGACGACGCGATCGAGGAGGTCGGCGCGGGCATGGCGAGCGGCTGAGCCGACCGAAGGCCGGGCCGGTGGGCGGTGCGCCCGCCGGCCCCGGCACATGGACGCAGGTCGTCAATAGTCGGGTAGCAGAAGCCAACACGACACGCCGTCGCGAGTGACGGAAAACCTCACCCGATCATGGACCACCCCACCACCACAGCTAGCGTGCCGGCATGGACAGCGAGGCGGACGACCGGCCGGAGCTGGTCGTCGACCCGGCGCGCCGGACCGGGCGCACGCTGCTCGCCGGGGGCGTCGCCCAGTCGTACGTGGACGTCGCCGACCCCCGCCACCTGCACTTCGAGTACGTCCGGCGGATGGCGACCCTGGTCGACCTGGCCGCGCCGCCGGGGCTGCCCCGTGCCGTCCTGCACCTGGGCGGTGGCGCGCTGACCCTGCCCCGGTACGTGGCGGCCACCCGCCCCGGGTCCGCGCAACGGGTCGTCGAACGCGACGCCGCGGTGGTACGGCTGGTCGACGAGGAGCTGCCGCCGGTCCCGGAGGTGGTGGTCGAGGTCGCCGACGCGCGGGACGCGGTCACCGCGTCGGCGGCGGACGCGTACGACCTGGTGCTGGCCGACATCTACCGGGCGGCGCGGATGCCGGGGCACGTGGCCGGCGTCGAGTTCGTCGCCGAGGTCGCCCGGACGCTGCGTCCCGACGGCGTCTACCTGGTCAACGTCACGGATCTGCCGCCACTGGTCTTCACCCGGGTGCAGGTGGCCACCCTGCGCACGGTCTTCGCCGACGTCTGCCTGGTCGCCGACCGACGGATGCTGCGCGGCCGCCGGTACGGCAACGTGGTGCTGGCCGCCGCGGACCGACCCGGCCGGCTCCCGGTGCGCCGGCTCGCCACCCGGGTGGCCGCCGACCCGGTGCCCGGCGGGGTGCTGCACGGGCCGGACCTCGACGCGTTCGTCGGCGGGGCCCATCCGGCCACCGACGCCAGCCTCGGGGTCGCCTGACCCTTTGGGCCGAGCCTGAGGTCGGCCGGGCGGGGGCGGGTCACCGGCGGACCGGCACCTCAGGCGAAGAACTCTCCAGCGGTACGGCGTGCGCCGGCACCAGCCCGAGCTGGGTGGCCGAGCGGGGCAGCGCGGCGTCGAGCACCCAGTCCGCCCCGACCCGCGTCCGGTTGCCGGGCATCGCCAGCAGGTGGTAGCCGCGGGTGACCGCCTTGGCCGGCAGCCCGGACAGGGACACCTTCAGCGGGTTCGCCGCGGCGTCCTTGCCACCCAGGTCGACCACCCAGCCGAGGTCGTAGTGCTTGTACGGCTTGCGCCTGCCGTGACCGTACGAGGCGGCGATGTTCAGCGCGGCGAGCTTGCCCTGCCGCTGCGCGTGCTGCGCGGTCATCGCACAGATCTGCCCCGGCCGGGTCAGGTCCGGCACGGCGGCGGCGTCGCCGCAGGCGTACACCTCGGGGAATCCGGGGACGCTGAGGTACTCGTCGACCACGAGCCGGCCCCGCTCGGTGCGCAGCCCCAGCTCGGCGACGAACGGGTCGGGGCGTACCCCGACGCACCAGACGAGCGTGCAGGTCGGCACGTACTCGCCGTCGGTGAGCTTCACCCCGTCGGCGGTGGCTTCGGCGACCGAGGTGCCCATCCGCACGTCGACGCCGCGCCGGCGCAGCACCCGGTCAGCGGTGTCGGACATCCGCTTGTCCAGCTCGGGCAGCACCCGGGGCGCCACGTCGAGCAGCATCCAGCGGGGCCGGACGTTGAGCCGGGGCCGCTGGCGGCGCAGCGCGTCGGTGAAGAGCTGCCCGTGGGCGGCGACCTCCGTGCCGGTGTAGCCGGCGCCGACCACCACGAACGTCGACCGGGCCCGTTGTTCGGCCGGGTCCTCGGCCTGCTCGGCCAGCTCGATCTGGCGGATCACGTGGTCGTGCAGGTAGACCGCCTCGGGCAGGCCGCGGAAGCCGTGCGCGTACTCGGTCACCCCGGGGATCGGCAGCAGCTTGTTGACGCTGCCCACGGCGAGCACCAGCCGGTCGTACGCGATCTTGCCCTGGTCGCCCTCGGGCTGGGTGAAGCCGACCCAGCGGTTCTGCAGGTCGACCCGGTCGGCCTCGCCGACGACGACCCGCACGCCGCGGAGGGTGCCGGTGAGCGGTACCGAGATCCGCCTCGGCTCCACGACCCCGGCCGCCACCTCGGGCAGCAGCGGCAGGTAGAGGAAGTAGTCGGTGGAGTTGAGCAGCACGATCTCGGCCCGGTCGCGCGCGATCCGGCTCAGGGTCTTCGCCGCGTGGTAACCGGCGAACCCGGCCCCCACGATCACCACACGAGGTTTCGTCATGCCCGCTCCCGTTCCCGTCGACCCGCCCGACAAACGTGGTCCGGTCAGCCCGCCTCCAGTCGTACGTATCCGGTCCGGGCGACCGCCTCGATCTCCCAGCAGTGGCCGAAGGCGCGCACCCGTTCGGCGGTCATCCGGCCGAACTCCGGCGGGAGGTCCGGGTCGATGACGAGCCGGCCGTCGACCGGGTTGAGATTCAGCATCGCCCGGATCAGCGCCAGTGGGGCGGCAGCGGCCCACGCCTGCGGACTGCACGCCGTGGGGTAGGGCACCGCGAACATCATCAGGTCCCTCGCGTAGCCGCTCAACGCCTCCGGGAGCCGGTAGCCGAACTGCTCGGCCGCCTCGAACATGGCCAGGCTGATCCGGTTCGCCTCGTCGCGGAAGCCGTACCGGACCATGCCGAGCGCGGCCAGCGAGTTGTCGTGCGGCCAGACGGTCCCCAGGTGGTAGCCGAGGGCGTTGTAGCGGCGCTCCTCGGTGGACAGGGTACGGATCCCCCAGCCCGAGAACATGTCCGGCGACATGAGCTGGCACACCACCTGCTCGGCCCGGTCCTTCGGGACGATGCCGCTCCACAGCAGGTGACCCATGTTCGATGTCTTCGAGTTGATCTGGTTCTTGTCGCCATCGAGACCGACCGCGTAGTAGCCGCCCCGCTCGCTGATCCAGAAGTCCCGGTTGAACCGCTCGTACAGGGCGGCGGCCTCGGCGCGCAGCCGCTGGGCCAGCGCCGGGTCGGCGAGCGGGCCGTCGGCCAGCTCGGCCAGCCGCAGCTTGGCGTCGTAGGTGTAGCCCTGCAGGTCGGAGGTGGCGATCGGCAGCACCGGGATCCGGCCGTCGGCGAAGCACACCCCGTCCGGCGAGTCCCGCCAGCACTGGTTGCCCAGCCCCTCCGGCGACCTGGTGGCGTACTCGACGTAGCCGTCGCCGTCCCGGTCGCCGTAGGAGTCGATCCAGTGCAGCGCGGCCAGCGCGTTGTCCCGAAGGTACCGCACGGTGTGGTCGTCGCGGGTCCACCGCCAGTACTCGCTGAGCAGGATCAGCCACAGCTGGGTGGCGTCGGCCGTGCCGTAGTTCGGGTTGTACGGTTTGACGCCGGTGCGGGTCAGCTCGCCGCTGCGGAACTCGTGCAGGATCTTCCCCGGCTCCTCGTCGGTGAAGTCGTCGCACCGGGTGCCCTGCAACCGGGCCAGCGCGAGCACCGCACCGCGGGCCAGCAGCGGGCCGGCGACCAGGGTCTGGTAGGCGGTGATCAGCGTGTCGCGCCCGAAGACGCTGAGGAACCAGGGCAGGCCGGCGCCGGGCAACATCACCCGCTGGCCCTTGATCTCCAGATCCAACCGCAACGCCCCGAGATCCGCGCGCGACTGCCCGAGGACCCGCTCCAGCACCTGGTTGTCGCTGCGCACCACAGCGCGATCGCTCATCCAGCGGCGCAGCGGGTCGTCCACCCGACCGTGGATCACCTCGGAGATGTCGCCCTTGACCGGTTCCACCACCCCCAGGCCGGGCGGCAACGGGACGTGCAGATCGAGCTGCCAGATCTGACGGGGCAACAGGTCGAGCTCCCACACCAGGTCGTCGCCCTCGATCCGGTTGGCCGGCGGCGAGGTCCGGACGGGCGTCTGCGCGGTGAAGTCCCCGTTGGCGTAGGAGAAGGTCAGCGCCGTGCCGCCGGTGTTGTGGGTCCGGGAGATCTGCCCAGAGCGGTCCCGGACCCCGGACTTCACCTCGAACAGGTCGGCGAAGTCGGCCGCGACGGCGAGCCGGATCTCCAGCCGCACCGGCTCGGTGCGGAACGAGAGCAGCTCGACACGTTCCCGGAAGCCGTCGCCGATGTAGCGCATCCGCCGGACCCCCAGGCTGTCCGGCGGGAGGCCGGGCAGATCCGGATTGGTCAGCACGAACTGCGCCGAGTAGTGCTGCATGGTCTGCGCGCGCAGCACCAGCATCCGGCCGCCGTTGACGGTCAGCACCCATCCGCTGAGCAGCCGGGTGTCCAGGTGCACCAGGCCGCCGATGCTGCCCGGCGGCACGTCCCCCGCCTGGTCGGAGTACATGAAGGTGGGACCGCTGAGCACGGCGATCGAATCCGGGCCGAGTTCGGGCGGCATGGCCCGTTGGTCACCACTCTCCGGTGCCGTCCGCAGGCCAGGTGTCGGGTCGGCGGGTGTGGGACGCACAACTGCCATGGGCCCACCCTAGGAACGGCGCTCACCACCCGACCTCATCCGCTCCGGGTGATTTTCTTTGATCCACCACCTTGGATATGGACAGATTCCCCAACTGGTGGCGAGGATGCCCTAATGGGAGCAAACGAGAGCACCGGCGAGGGGCCCACGAGGTCCACCCGCCGCACCTTCCTGTCCGCCTCCGCCGTCGCGACCGCCGCCACCGTCGCCGTACCGCTGACCACCGGGCCGACCGCGGCGCAGGCCGCCCGGCCCGCCGGGCCCGGCCACCCGGCCCGACCCCAGACCCCGGACCGCGAGCTGCGGGCCCTGCTGCGGGAGGTGGACCGCGACCGGATCGAGGCCATCGTCCGCCGGCTCGCCGCCTTCGGCACCCGGCACACCCTCTCCCGCCAGGACGACCCGGCCCGGGGCATCGGGGCCGCCCGCGACTGGATCTTCGAGCAGCTCTCCGGGTACGCCGCCGCCTCCGGCGGCCGGATGACCGTGGAACTCCAGTCCTACGTGCAGGAGCCGGCCTCGCGCATCCCGGTCGCCACCCGGATCACCAACGTCGTCGCGACCCTGCGCGGCGACGTCAGCCCCAACCGGGTCTACGTCGTGACCGGTCACTACGACTCGCGCGCGACCGACGTCATGGACGCGGTCAGCGACGCCCCGGGCGCGGACGACGACGCCTCCGGCGTGGCGGTGCTGATGGAGCTGGCCCGGGTGCTGGCCACCCGGCGCAGCGAGGCGACCATCGTCCTGGCCGCCGTCGCCGGCGAGGAGCAGGGCCTCTACGGCTCGGCGTACCTGGCGAAGCAGCTCAAGGCCGCCGGCGTCGACGTGCAGGGGATGTTCAGCAACGACATCATCGGATCCAGCACGGCCGACGACGGCACCCGCGACCCGCGGGCCGTCCGGCTCTTCGCCGAAGGGGTGCCGACCGCGGAGACTCCGGCGGAGGCGAGCACCCGGCAGTCGGTCGGCGGGGAGAACGACTCCCCGTCGCGCCAGCTCGCCCGGTTCGTCAGCGACGTCGCCGAGAACGGCGCCACCGGGATGCGGGTGCGGGTGATCTACCGGCGGGACCGCTACCTGCGCGGCAGCGACCACATCTCGTTCCTGCGCGAGGGCTGGCCGGCCGGCCGGTTCACCGAGCCCAACGAGGACTTCGCCCACCAGCACCAGGACGTCCGGCTGGTCGACGGGGTGCAGTACGGCGACCTGCCGGAGTTCTGCGACTTCGACTACATCACCCGGGTCGCCCTGGTCAACGGCGCGGTGCTCTGGTCGCTCGCCCAGGCGCCGGGCACCCCGAAGGGCGCCACGATCGTGACGACCAACCTCACCAACGACACCACCCTGCGCTGGCAGCGCGGCGACGAGCCGGACCTGGCCGGGTACGAGGTGGTGTGGCGGGAGACCACCGCCGCCGAGTGGCAGCGGGTGATCCCGGTCGGCGCCGTCACCGAGGTGACCGTGGACCTGTCCAAGGACAACGTCTTCTTCGGCGTACGGGCCGTCGACCGGGACGGCCACCGCAGCCCGGTGGCGTTCCCCCGGCCGGGGAGCTGACCGGTCCCGTCGCGCTTCGCGGGGCCGGCGTTCGGCGCGCCGGTCCCGCGGGCGCGGGGTGAGCGGCGTGGTCCAGTCCTACAACTCCACCGGCGCGGGGGTGTCGCTGGCCCCGTTCGGGGTCGGCCAGTGGTCGGTGAAGCTGCCGGGCGTCGGGCTGGCCGGGGTGCTCGCCGGCAACGTGCAGGTCACCGCGATCCAGCCGAACGCCGGGCCACGCCGGTGCAAGGTCTACCGGTGGGCACCCGCCGGCACCGACGTGGTGGTGTACGTGTTCTGCTTCGACCAGGCGGGCGCGCCGGTCGACACCGACTTCACGCTGTCGTACCACCGGGGCCGGTCGGTGGTCGGGTCACTCGCCCCGCCGATGTACTTCGGGCACCTGGCCAGCGCCGCCGGTGGCCCGACCAACGACAACTCCATTCCCGGCGTGGGCGCCAACACCATCGCCCCGCTCGCGCCGGCGGGCCGCTACCTGGTCACCTTCAAGCAGCTCGGGCAGAAGGAGACGCACGCGCAGGTGACCGCGCAGGGCGCCGGCTCGCACTACTGCCACCTGACCCAGCCCTGGTCGTACGCGCTGGACGCGCCGGTGGACGTGATCTGCTTCGACAACGCCGGGGTGCCGACGCCGCACGACGTGCTGGTCGCCTTCACCTCGCGGATCTGAGCGCGGCTCACCGGTGCCCGCCGCCCACGGCGGGCACCGGTCAGGCCGGGGCGGTGACCGCCCAGCGCTCGTGGTCGCGCCACGCCCCGTCGATGAAGAGGTAGTCCGGTGAGAAGCCCTCCAGCCGGAAGCCCAGCTTGCGGGCCACCCGCCGGGACGGCTCGTTGCCCGGCTGGATGTTCGCCTCGACCCGGTGCAGGCCCAACGTGTCGAAGGCGTGCGCCAGCACCAGCCCGATACCGGCCGAGGCGTGCCCGGTGCCGCGGTAGGGCAGGAACGCGGCGTAGCCCATGAAGCCGCCGCGCAGCGGACCCATGATGATGCCGCTGATGTTGACGTAGCCGGCGATCCCGCCGCTGGGCCGGTCGCAGATGAGGAAGCTCTGCTGGTCGCGGCGACGCGCCTTGGCCAGGTACGCGGTGAACTTCTCGGCGGTGTCGGGGGCGGTCAGCCAGGGGTGGTGCAGGTCGCGGCTGCGGCGGGCGGCGGCGACGAACTCGGCCTCGTCGGCGGGACGCGGGCGTCGGATGCCGACCGGGCCGGCGCTGCGCAGGTATCTCACGCGCGACCACTCTGGTCCCGGCGCCGGGCCTTGTCCAACCGGAATCCGGGGTCGCGAACGGGACGTACCGGCCCGTAGGGTGGGCCGGACCACCGACGATCGGAGGCTGATCATGGGTACGGCTGCTCTCGGCACGATGCTGGCCTCCGCTTCGTCGCGGGCGACCCGGCTCGCCTGACCCCCGGTCCGTTCCGGGTTCCCGCACCCCGCCTCGCCCGTCGCGAAGCGATGAGGTGACCCGCCGTCCGCGCGGGTCCTTCGTCCTGGCGTGACCACGCCACCACATCGCTTCCGAGGGAGTCCTCGTGTTTCCGCAGTTCCCGTGCGGGCGCCTCCGCGTGCCCGCACGTCGTCACCTGCCCGGGCGGTCCCGATGACCGCCGTCAGCTCACACCGGCTCGGCCCGGACTTCGCCCGACTCTGGACCGCCAACGCCGTCTCCAACCTCGGCGACGGAATGACCATGATCGCCGGTCCGCTCCTGGTCGCCTCGATCAGCGACGACCCGGCGGCGGTCGCCGCGGCGGCGCTCGCCCCGCAGCTGCCCTGGTTGCTCTTCGCCCTGGTCAGCGGGGCGCTGGTGGACCGCTTCGACCGGCGCTGGCTGGTCGTCACGGTCAACCTGGCCCGGGGCGCGGTGCTCGCCGCGCTGGCCGTCGCGGTCCTCGCCGGGGCGGCCACCGTCCCGCTGATCTGCCTGGCCTTCTTCCTGACCGGGGTCGGCGAGACCCTGGCCGACACCGCCTCCGGGGCGCTGCTGCCGGCGCTGGTGCCGGCGGACCAGCTGGAACGCGCCAACAGCCGACTCTTCGCCACCTTCGTGCTGGGCAACCAGTTCGCCGCGAAGCCGCTCGGGGCGTACCTGTTCGGCCTCGGTGCGGCGCTGCCGTTCGCGGTCGACGCCGCGAGCTTCGGCCTGGCCGCGCTACTGGTGGCGCTGCTGCGCTGGCGGCCGACGCCACCGGCCGGGCCAGCGCCCGACGGCGGGGCGCGGCACGCGCTGCGCGCCGACGTCGCCGCCGGGCTGCGCGCGCTGTGGTCGGTGCCGGTGCTGCGGTCCCTCGCGGTCTGCATCGCCGTGATGAACGTGGCGTTCTGCGCCGCGTTCGCCGCCTTCGTGCTCTACGCCCGGCAGCGGCTCGGGCTGGGCGACGTCGGCTACGGCCTCCTGCTGACCGCGTCCGCCGTCGGCGGGCTGGCCGGCACCGCTCTGGCCGGCCGACTGAAGCCCCGGTTCGGCGCCCCCGCCCTGCTGCGGGTGGGGCTGCTGGTGGAGGTCGCGCTCCAACTCGTGCTCGCCACCACCCGGCAACCCTGGATCGCCGGCGCGGCACTCGCGGTCTGGGGCGGACACGCGATGGTCTGGGGCGTGCTGGTGGTCTCGCTGCGGCAGCGGCTGGTCCCGGACCGGCTGCGCGGCCGGGTGAACAGCGTCTACGCGCTGGCCGACCTGGGCGGGGCGGCCGTCGGCACGGCGCTCGGTGGGCTGCTCGCCCAGGCCACCGGGGCGATCACCGCACCCTTCTGGATGGCGGCCGGGGCGCTGACCGTGCTCACCGTCGCCGTCTGGCGGAGGCTGGCCGCCGCCGGCTGACCGATCGGGGCCCGGCCGCCGTCGCACGGCGGCCGGGCTCCGGCGTCAACCGACCGTGACGTCCTGGAACTCAGCCCGGGCGGTGGTAGGTGGGCTCGGCCGGCATCGGCACCTCGAGGAAGGTGGCGCCCCGCAGGTCCAGCCAGGCCCGGTCGGGCGCCCGGACCAGCCGCAGGATCACCTCGGAGCAGACCGGGCAGCGGGCGACCAGCCCGGGCGCGTGGGAGAAGACGTGCAGCCCGGCCAGCGGGCCGAGCGACCCGCACGACTGGCAGCGTGAGGTCGCGGTGCTCAGGTCGACGGCGAACAACTCGCGCAGCGGACCGTCGAGCATGTTGCCGTCCACGTAGGACATGTCGGTCATCGGGTCTCCTCGGGCGTTCACGCGGTGGGGCCGAACCGTTCGGTGCGTACCCGCCGGCTCTGGTGACCCAGCCCCACCAGCAGGTCCGCCACGGTCTCCACGAAGCCGGTGGGCCCGCAGACGTAGCAGAGCGGTTCGAGGTCGGGCGGCCAGCCGTGGGTGTTCACGTCGACCAGGCCGATCCGGTGCGGCGCACCCCGCCACCCGTCGGGCGCCTCCCGGGTGTAGACGTACGCCACGTCCAGGCCCTGGTCGTCGCGGGCCCGGGTGCGCAGCTCGTCGGCGTAGATGACGTCGGCCGGGGTACGGACGGAGTAGATCAACCGGAACGGCGTCCGGCTGCCGGCGGCGCGCCGGGCCCGGACCATGGCCATCAGCGGCACCACCCCGGAGCCCCCGCCGACCAGCAGCACCGGCGCGGTCTCGTCGGGCCGCCACACGAAGTACCCGCCCAGCGGGCCGCGCACCTCGATCGGGTCGCCCTCGGCGTAGGTGTCGAGCAGGTACGGCGACACCTCGCCGTCGTCCACCCGCTGCACCGTCAGCGCGATCCGGTCGCCGTCGGCCGGCGCCGCCAGCGAGTACGACCGGGCCGCCTGGTAGCCGTCCTCGGCGGTCAGCCGGATGTCGACGTGCTGCCCGGCCACGTGCGCCGGCCAGCCCGGCGACTCCAGGACCAGGGTGTGCGCGGACGGCGTCTCGACCCGGCGCTCCACCAGCCGAGCCACCCGCCAGGCCAGCGGCGCGCTCAATCGCCGGCGTAGCGCTGTTCGCGCCACGGGTCGCCGTAGTCGTGGTACCCGGCGGTCTCCCAGAAGCCGGGGTGGTCGTCGACCAGCAGCCGGATGCCGCGCACCCACTTCGCCGACTTCCAGAGATACAGGTGCGGCACGAGCAGCCGGGCCGGGCCGCCGTGCTCGGCCGGCAGCGGCCCGCCCTCGTACGTGTGCACCACCCAGGCCCGCCCGCCGCGCAGGTCGTCCAGGGGCAGGTTGGTGGTGTAGCCGCCGTAGGAGTGCGCCAGCGCGTACCGGGCGGTGGTGTCGACGCCCTCGAGCAGGGTGTCCAGCGAGACGCCCTGCCAGCTGGTGCCGAGCTTGGTCCAATGGGTGACGCAGTGGATGTCGACGGTCGGGCTCTCCTGCGGCAGGCCGGCCATCTCGTCCCAGGTCCAGCGGAACTCGGTGCCGGCCTCGGTGGTGAGCACGAACTCCCAGGTGTCCAACGGCACCCGCGGCGTCGGACCCGCCGACAGCACCGGGAAGTCCTCCGTCAGGTACTGCCCGGGCGGCAGGGCCGGCCCGCTCGAGCGGCGCCGGCCCTGGAAGCCCGGTGACACGATTCCCACCCGTCAGTCGTACCACTGGCGGCGCCCCCGACGGGGGCGTTCGGCCGTACCCCCGTCCCGGCCCGGGCGGCGTCAGTGCCGCTCGGAGACGACCTCGGGCTCGCCGGAGACCTGGTCGCGGGTGGCGCGCAGGCTGGTGATGGTCACGACGATCAGCACGCCGATGATCACGCCGAGGGAGGCCAGCGTCGGGATCTCCGGTACGCCGGACCAGATGCCGTGCGCCCAGTGCAGACCGAGCTTCACGCCGATGAAGGCGAGGATGATCGCCAGGCCGTAGCTGAGGTGCACCAGCCGGCTCAACGCGGCGTGCAGGACGAAGTAGAGCGCGCGCAGGCCGAGCAGGGCGAAGGCGTTGGTGGCGAAGACCAGGTACGGGTCCTCGGTGATGCCGTAGACGGCCGGCACCGAGTCGACGGCGAAGACGATGTCGGTGGCCAGCACCGCGACCACGACCAGGGCGAACGGGGTGAGCGCCCGGCGGCCCTGCTGCCGGATGGTCATCCGGGTGCCGTGGTAGTCGTCGACCACCGGCATCACCTTGCGCAGCAGCCGGACCGACCGCATCTTGTTGATGTCGACCTCCTGCTCGTGCCCGGAGAGGGCGTCGCGCAGCAGCTTGATCGCGGTGACGATCAGGATGACGGCGAAGAGCAGGAAGGCGAAGTCCAGGGTCTGCAGGGCGGCGGCGCCGAGGGCGATGAAGACCGCGCGCAGCACCAGCGCGCCGGCGATGCCGTAGAGCAGCACCCGCTGGGCGAGCACCGCGGGCACCGCGAACGCGGCCAGCAGCAGCATGAAGACGAACAGGTTGTCGACCGAGAGGGACTTCTCGACCAGGTAACCGGTCAGGTACTCCACGCCCTGCTGGGAGCCGAACCGCGACCAGAGCCAGGCGCCGAAGGCCAGCGGCAGCGCGATGTAGAACGCCGACCAGCCCAGCGCCTCCCGCATGGACACCTCGTGCGGGCGCCGGGTGACCAGGAAGTCCAGCACCAGCAGGGCGACCACGCCGACGATGGTGACCGCCCAGAGGGTGGGCGAGCCCACCGACGACAACTCGGCGGCGGACAGGTACGACGATCCGGTCATGGGGCCTCCTCGAACACGGTGCCATGTTCGAGGTCTCCTTCACCCGCGCTTTCACGGGCAACCACCCGAGGCGAGCCCGGGGCCGCCGTACTGACCGGAATGGTTCGTGGGAAGTACTCCCCTCGTGCGTCAAGGTTAGGCCCGGCTCACTGCGTACGCCAAGTCCGGCGGGCCCTGGTTGCCCTGGTCAACCGCTGGATGCCGGCCGGTCGGCGGGGTCGGGGTGGGACGTGGGGAGCCCGGTGGGCCTATGGTGACGCGATGACCGACGACGCCCCCACCGCTCCGGTCGGCCCCCTCACCGGCGTACGCGTGGTCGAGCTGGCCGGCATCGGCCCCGGCCCGTTCACCGCGATGATGCTCGCCGACCTCGGCGCCGACGTGGTCCGGGTCGACCGCACCACCCCGCCCGACCTCCTCAGCCCCCCGGAGGACCTGCTCAACCGCAACCGCCGCTCGGTGGCGGTGGACCTCAAGTCCGACGCCGGGCGCGAGGTGGTGCTGGCCCTGGTGCGCGGCGCGGACGCCCTGATCGAGGGGTACCGGCCCGGGGTGACCGAACGCCTGGGCCTGGGCCCGCGGGAGTGCCTGGCGGTCAACCCCCGCCTGGTGTACGGGCGGATGACCGGCTGGGGCCAGGACGGCCCGTACGCGCACACCGCCGGCCACGACATCGACTACCTGGCGCTGACCGGGGCGCTGCACGGCATCGGCCGGGCCGGGGAGCGCCCGGTGCCGCCGATGAACCTGCTCGGCGACTTCGGCGGCGGCGGGATGATGCTGGCCCTCGGCATCGTCGCCGCCCTCTACGCCGTCCGGGCCGGCGCCCCCGGCCAGGTGGTCGACGCCGCCATCGTGGACGGCGTGTCGGTGCTCAGCACCCAGGTCCACGCGCTGCGCCAGCTCGGCATGTGGCAGGACCCGCGCGGGGTCAACCTGCTCGACGGCGGCGCGCCGTTCTACGACACGTACGAGTGCGCCGACGGGCGCCACCTCGCCGTCGGGGCCCTGGAGCCGCGCTTCTACGACGAGCTGGTCCGGCTCACCGGCTTCCCGCTCCCCGGCGACGAGGCCCTCGACCGGCACGACCCGGCCAACTGGCCGGCGCTGCGCGAGGCGTGGGCGCGGCTGTTCCGCACCCGTACCCGCGACGAGTGGGCCGAGCTGCTGGCCGCCTCGGACGCCTGCGCGGCGCCGGTGCTGGACTGGCGCGAGGCGCCCGAGCACCCGCACCTGCGGGCGCGGGGCACGTTCGTGGAACACGCCGGGGTCACCCAGCCGGCACCGGCGCCCCGGTTCTCCGCGACCCCGACGTCCGTCCGCCGGCCCCCGCCCCGACCCGGTGAGCACACCGACGAGCTGCTGGCCGAGGCCGGCTTCGACGCCGAGCGGATCGCCGCCCTGCGGGCCGCCGGCGCGGTGGCCTGAGCCGGCCCGTCCCCCCGGTTCAGGCGCGGCGCAGCACGCTCGCGCCGGGGGTGAGCGCCGGCTCCACCATCTGCCGGTAGTCGCGCGGCAGCTGGGTCACCACGTCGTCGAACTCGCCGCCGCTGAGCGCCTCCCGCAGCGTGATGAAGACCGCCCGGACGGCCTCCCGGGCGGCGGTCTCGTCGATCCCGGCCCGCTGCGCGACCCGGGCGACGAACTCACCGGCGCCGAACCGCTGGGCCGCCTCGATGCTCGGACCGGGCTTGAGGACCAGCTGCAACGGCGCGGGCAACTGGCTGGCGAGGTCGAGCACCTCCCCGCCGGTCAGCCGCTCGGCGAGGGTCTCCAGCGTCGCGTGGGTCAGCTGCACGGCCCGCTCGGAGCCGCAGTGGGTCCGCCGGGCGACCTGGTCGACGAAGGTGTCGTAGTTCATCGGGCTCCCTTCGGGGTCGGAGGGGTCGCGTACCCGGCCCGGGGCGTCGGAAACGGCGCCGATTTCCTGGCCGGTCGGTGCGTGACCCGGGGCGGGACGGGTAACCGCCGCCGGTCGTGACCGGATCGAGGCGGCGAGGGAGCTCACGCCATGGCGAGTTACACCGACGTCCTGCAGTACCTGTCCAGCCTGGACTACCCGGCGGAGAAGGCCGACGTGGTGCGCGAGGCGGAACGGGAGGGCGCCCCGCCGGAGGTGCTCAAGGCGTTGCGGGCGCTGCCGCCGGTGGACTACGCCAACGGCAACGAGGTGGCCCGTTCCGCCGCCATCGACGCCGCCCCGGAGCTGAGCCCGTCGCAGCGGGCCGCGCAGGCCCGGGAGCGGCACACGCGGGTCTCGCAGCACCTGCGCCGCATCTGAACCGCCGGCACGCGGTGCGGGCAGCCACCGGGCCGCCGAGGTACCACCCGTGATCCGTCGGATGCCGCACGGGCACACCCCGGCCGCCCTCCAACTCACCGTGATGGGCGTGGTCGGGTTGTGCGCCGGCGGGCTGTTCGCCGCGCTGGTCTCCCCCGGCCTGGCTCCGCTGGTCGGCTGGGACGCCGCGGCGTTGTGTTGGCTGCTGCTGGTCTGGCGGACGCTCTGGCCGCTGGACGCCGGGCGCACCGCCGAGCTGGCCGTGTACGAGGATCCCAACCGGGCCGTCCGGGACGTCCTGCTGCTGACCGCCTGCCTGGCCAGTCTGCTGGCGGTCGCGCTGGTGCTGACCAGCGCGCGTAGCGCGCCGCCGGGCATGCACCGGGACGCCTCCGGCGCGCTGGCCATGGTCAGCGTGCTGCTGTCCTGGTGCGTGGTGCACACCGTCTACACCGCCCGGTACGCGCGGATCTACTACACCGGCCCGGACGGCGGGGTGAACTTCAACCAGCCCGGCAAGCCCTGCTATCTCGACTTCGCGTACGTGGCATTCACCATCGGGGCCACGTTCCAGGTCTCCGACACCAACCTGACCAGCCACGAGATGCGCCGGACGGTGCTGGGGCACGCGATGCTGTCGTACCTGTTCGGGGCGATCATCATCGCGGCGACGGTGAACCTGCTGGCCGCGTTGGCCCGGTGAACTCAGCAGGGCCCGGCGAGGGAAACAGGCGGGCGCCCCGGGTCACGAACCGCGACCTGGGGCGCCACGCGCACCTGTCCCCGGCGGGTCCACGCCCGAACCGGGTCGCGTACCGCCAAGCGGTGGATGTTCGCCCGAACCGGGCGGGCATCGCTGCCACGATCATCATACGATACGACATCACCCGTACGGCTGATTTTGCCAAGACTGTGGGCCACGGCACCCGTGGCTCAGCGGGTCACCTCGGCATACCGATGCTCCAGGTCGACCCGGGCCAGCGCGCCGACCAGCCACGCCAACCGCTCCGACTCGCCGCTGCCGGCCAGCTCGGCCAGGTCGTCGGCGGAGCGCCCGAGCCCCAGCCGGCGAGCAGCGGTCAACGCCCGCTTGTCCGCCACCGGCGCGACCTCCCGCCACAGCGCCTGCGTCTCGCGCAGGAACAGGTCGACGACCGTGTCGTCCACTCCGGGCAGTTCCATGAGCAGCGCCCGCTCCCGGCCCGGGTCGTGCCCGGCCGACGCGCGCAACCGGCGCAGGTCGCCCCGGTACCGCTCGACGACGGTACGGGCCAGGTCGCCCAGGAGGTTGGCCAGCTCGTCGACGTCGCCGCGCTGACCGGCCTCGCGCAGCACGCGGGTCCGGTCGGCGTGCAGCGAGCGGGCCAGCCGGGCGGCGCTGTCCCAGCCGTTGGCGGGCAGGGCGTGGGCGCTGTCCACGGCACGCCGGAAGTCACCCCGGCGGGCCAGCAGCACGGCCAGGCAGAGCAGCTGGAACAGGCTCGACGGGTTGTTGGTCACCCGGAAGCCGTACTGCTCGGCGAAGCCACGGCCCTCGCCGGCGAGCCGACGTACCAGCCGCTTCCTGTCCTCGGTCATCACACTGCGGGTCATGCCCCGCGACTACCCGCCCCGACGGCGGACACGCCTCTCGGTCAGCCCCGTACGTCGCCGCGCCGGTCGCGCGCCTTGAGCCGGGTGGTCGGCATCTCCGGGGCGGGCAGCGGCGGGGCGGCGTCGTCGGCGACGACCCCGAACCGCCGGCCGGCCATCCAGTCCTCCCGGGCGGCAGCCACCTCCTCGTGCGACCGGCCGACGAAGTTCCACCACATGACCAGGGGCTCGTCGAACGGCGCACCGCCGAGCAGCATCAGCCGGCTGCCGGCGGCGGCCCGCAGGTCCAGCCGGTCCCGGCCGGCACCCAGGTAGAGCAGCGCGCCGGGGGCGAGGTCCAGGCCGTCGACCTGCGCCGCGCCGGACATCGCCAACAGGCCGTACTCGAAATCGGGTCGCAGCGCCAGCGTCGCCGTCGCCGCGTCGCGGGCCTCGACCTCGACGCCGAGCAGCGGGGTGTGCACCACGGCCGGCGAACGTTCGCCGCACAGCTCGCCGACAAGCAGGGTGAGGTCGAGCTCGCCGTCGCGCCAGCGGGGCAGCTCGGCGTGGTGGGCGAAGTCGGCGGCGCCGGCCCGCGCCGGGTCCGGCAGCGCCACCCACAGCTGCACGCCGTGCATCACCGGCGGGTGCGTGGCGGGCGACCGCTCGGAATGGGCGATGCCGTGGCCCGAGGTCATCACGTTGAGCTGGCCGGGCCGGATCGGCTGGACGCTGCCGAGGCTGTCCCGGTGCACGATCTCGCCCTCCAGCAGCCAGGTAACCGTCTGCAGGCCGGTGTGCGGGTGCGGCGGCACCTCCATTCCGGGCCGCTCGGCGACGTCGTCCGGGCCGAAGTGGTCGACGAAGCACCACGCGCCGACCATCCGGCGCTGGCGCTGCGGCAGCAGCCGCCGCACGGTCGTGTAACGCCCCAGCGGCACGTCGTGGCCGGGCAGCAGCACGCTGCCCGGATCGACCGGGGCCACGCCGGGCGGTCGGGTCTGTGCCGGCAACGATTCGGTACGGTCCACCGCCCGACTCTATGCCGACGGTGGGCTCGCGCACCGAGGGTGGCCGGTTCCAGTGGTCCACCACCGCTGTCGCTGCCGTGTGGCCGTGGTCCCGGCTCGCCCGGCCGTGCGGTGGCCCGGTCCGCGCGCATCATCGCCGGCTGCGACGCTCCCGACTAGGTTGCACTGCCGCGTCCCTACTCGGCGCCGATCGTGACCCGGTTGGCGCCACCCACCAGGTCGACGTAGATCCGGTCGACCGAGTGGTCCCAGTTCGGTGAGTTGACCGTCTCTCCGACGGCGAGGTCGTCGTGCCGATCGTCGTACACGGTGACGCCGCCGGCGCCGGAGGCGGCGCGGACCCGTACCGGCGGGGTGCCCGGCGCCCGGATCGTGAACTGGCTGACGCCGCCGGTCATCCGCACCGTCAGGGTGCCGACGGTGGGCGGCAGGCTCAGGTCGATGCGCGACGCCCCGCCGACCAGGTCCACCCCGGCCAGCCGGGCCTCCCCCAGGTCGAGCTGGTGTGCGCTGACCCCGCCCACCAGGCGGAGCCGCCACACCAGCCGCGAGTTGAGCACCACGTCGACCGAGCCCGCCCCGGACCGACCGCTGGCGGCCAGGCGCAACCGCACCCGGTCCCCGAGCACCTCGGGCCGCGGCACTACCCCGGAGTCACCGGGGCTGCTGATCCGGTAGAGCTCGTCGCCCAGTTCCGCGGTACGCAGCCGGAACGCGCTCACCCCGTCGACCAGCTCGAACGTCGCCCGGCGGCGGCCGGCCACCGGCGCGGTCAGGCTCTCCTCGGCGGCCGCCTGCGCCGCCTGTGCGGCCTCGGCCGCCCCCGCGCCGCCCGGCTCGGCGGCGACGGTGACGGACGGCGCAGCCCGTCCACCTGAGAAGGCCACGCCGAGCCGGTCCGGGTTGGCCAGGGTGACGGTCACCGCGAGCGCGCCGAGCGCCAGTACCACGATCGCCGCGGCGGTCAGCAGGCGGGCGCCGCGCGGCCAGGACGGATCGTCCGGCGGCGGCTCACCGGTCACCACGACGACCGGCTCCCGGCCCTCCCCCGTGACCTCTGTCGTCGGATGGTCGTCCCGATCCGGCTCCGCCATGTGCTCCCCTTTCACGGTCCCCGCCTGGCAGTACGTAACCCGGGTCGGAACGGATCACTGCTGCGGGGGTGGGAGCTTGCTCTTTCTGCTGGCCGGGTGCTTGGCGTTCGTTCCTCGGGGCTCGTCAGGTCGCTTGTGGATGCCGGTTTCTCTCGCTGCCGGTGGCGGGCGGGGGTTGCGCTGGTGGGTGGGTGGGGTGTGGCCCGCCGTGCCCGGCTCCGGGCGGTCAGGCTTGATCCCTGCGCCGGGCACGGCGGGCCACACCCCCGCCGTGGGCAGCCTCCGCCCGGCCCTCCCGGCCCCGATCCCCCACCCCCTCCTCGTTGATCGTGAGGTTAGCGGCGGGGTTGATCTCCTCCACCACTGCCAACCTCATGACCAACGCGTCCGGTCAGGTCTGGCCCGGGGCGATCTTGGACAGTTGTCGTTCCGACGGAACGGCAAGTGTCCAAGATCCGGTCGGACGGGGGTTGGTTCCCGGGCGGAAACGCCGCTGGCCGGCACCCCGTTCGGGGGTGCCGGCCAGCGTGTCGTTCACGGGTCAGCTGTTCCAGTGCTTGGCGACCAGGTCGGCGGCCTGCTGCTCCCACTGGGCGTAGTGGTCCGGGTAGGCCGACACCTGCACGGTCTGCGCGGCCTCGGTCAGCGGCATGTCCTTCCACCCGTCGACCTGCTTCAGACCCTTCAGAAACGCCATCGTGGAGTACTCGGGGTCGGTGATCTGCTCGACCGTGCCCCAACCCGAGGACGGACGCTGCTGGAACAGACCCTGCGAGTCGAAGTCGTTGCGCTCACCCAGGTGACCCAGGTTCTCCAGCTTCGACTCCTGCAGGCTGGTCGCGATGGCCACGACGGCGGCCCGCTCGTCCATGCCCGACTTCTTCGTCGCCGCGATGATCGCCTTCACGTTCTTCGTCTGCTCGCCGCCCACGTCGATGCGCGACTGCTTGCCCTGCACACCGTGCGGGATCAGCTTGCCCTCGTCCACACCCGCCTTGTCGGCCTGCACCACCGCAACCGACTTGGCGTCCACCGCGGGGGCGGCGTGGGCCTCGGTGACCGGGCCGGCGAAGACGCCACCGGCGAAGGCCAGACCAGCAATACCCAGCACGCTCTTCCGCAGAATGGTGGTGTTCATCAGAGTGGCTCCATTCGGGGGTTGGCACCCAAGCTCGATGGGGGTCGAGCGGGCACAAGCACCACGACGGCGCTCAAAGATCAAGGGAAAAGTCTTCGCCCGGCAGGCTTCGCGAGCGGGGGGGCTCACGGCGCCGGGTCCATGTGTAACGACCGGCGGCCCACCATCATTCCGGGGCCCGCATCCCGGGCGACCCACGCGTTCGGGCCAGGCCAGCGGGGTGCTGCTGCGATCGTCCAGGTGATGTAACGACACCGGCCCGGCCACCATTCCACCGCCAGGGTGCCCCCGGTCACGGGACGACCCGCCACTCGCTGGTCCAAACCCGGACATCAGACGGCACCCCAGCGGCCCCGGAATCGGACAGTCCGTGCATGGGCACCTAGCCGCCAGCCAGGCAGGCGCGGCCGTACTGAATCGGACAATCCGCGCACGGACCGCTGGAGTGGTGCAGGCGGCCCGTCGTCCCTCCCGGCCTTCGCCGGGCTCCGCAATGAGGGCCGCTGTTATCCGCTGCACGGTTTGCGGCGTCGCGGTGACCTGGGCGCGGGAACCCGCGACACGCCGCAAACCGCGCGCCACCTCACGGACCGACCTGGGGCGGACCTTGGGGACAGAGGCAGGAACAACCGGGGTCAGGCGTCGGGGCGCCAGGAGGAGGCGCGGTAGACGGTGCCCCGGTGACCGCTCACCTCGCCGACCTGCACCGGCCCGGCCGGCGGCGCCGGGTCGAACGGGTCGGGGGACGAAACGGCGGAGGCGCGGGCCTGGCGGGCACGGCGTACGCGGGTGACGACGAACCAGGCCGCGGCGGCCACGCAGGCGGCGATGACCAGCTTCTGGAACGAACCGACGTACGACTCGACCACGTGCCAGTTCTCGCCCAGCAGGTAGCCGGCCATCACGAAGGTGGTGTTCCAGATCAGACTGCCCAGCGTCGTGTACAGCAGGAAGGTGCGGACCGGCATCCGTTCCACCCCGGCCGGCACGGAGATGAGGCTGCGGAAGATGGGGATCATCCGCCCGAAGAACACGGCCTTGACGCCGTGCTTGAGGAACCACGCCTCGGTCCGGTCGACGTCGCTGAGCTTGACCAGCGGCAGCCGGGCCGCGATGGCGCGCATCCGGTCGCGCCCCAGGGCGGCGCCGATCAGGTACAGCACCCACGCGCCGACCACCGAGCCGAGCGTGGTCCACAGGATCGCCCCGACGAGGCTCATCTTTCCCTGCGCGGCGGCGAAGCCGGCCAGCGGAAGGATGACCTCGCTCGGGATCGGCGGGAAGAGGTTCTCCAGCGCCACGGCCAGCCCGGCGCCCGGGCCGCCGAGCCGCTCCACCAGTCCGGTGACGTAGCCGACCGGCCCTTCGGTGGACGGTTCGGCGGTGGACACGACCGCGCGCGGGTGGAGCGCCAGGGAGCCAGGGATCATGGACCAAAGTTACGAGCCGGCGCGCGCATCGACCACGTCCGGTGCCCGCGCCGAGCCGATCCAGCAAGCCGAGCCGATCCAGTAAGGGAGCCGACCCGTGCGTACGCCGCTCACCCTCGCGGTGGCCCAGCCGCACTGCGTGCCGTACGACGTCGCCGCCAACGTGGCGGCGCACGCCGCGCTGGTCCGCGCCGCCGACGCCCGTGTGGTGCTCTTCCCCGAGCTCTCCCTGACCGGGTACGAGTTGGACGCTCCCCCGCTCGACCCGGCCGATCCCCGGCTGGCGCCGCTGGTCGCGGCGTGCCTGGCGACGGGCACGCTGGCGCTGGCCGGGGCGCCGGTCGCCGACGACGCCGGTGCGGCGTACATCGGCGTGCTGGCCGTGGACGGGGGCGGCGCGCGGGTGGCGTACCGGAAGATGTTCCTGGGTGGGGCGGAGGCCACGCGGTTCGTCGCGGGCCGGGAGCCGGCGGTGGTCGAGGTGGACGGCTGGCGGCTGGGCCTGGCCGTCTGCAAGGACACCGGGGTGGTGGAGCACGCGGCGCGGACCGTGGCGCTCGGCGTCGACGCGTACCTGGCCGGGGTGCTGGAGGCGCCGGCGGACGCGGCGGTGCCGGACGCCCGGGCCCGGCGGGTCGCCGCCGAGCACGGCGTGTGGGTGGCGATGGCCAGCTTCGCCGGGCCGTCCGGCAGCCACTACCCGCGGAGCGCCGGCGGCTCCGGGGTGTGGCGGCCCGACGGCACGCCGGTGGTCCGCGCGGGCGCCGCGCCCGGCGAGGTCGCCCGCGCCACCCTCCACTGACCACGGTCGGCCGTCGACCTCGCGCCGGCGGCGGGCGGCCGGACCGGCGGGGCCACGCGGGCGGGGGCATACGCAGGCGAGGGCCGCGGGTTACCGTGGGCCGGTGCTCGCCGCCACACCGCTCGCCTCGGGCCGGGACGCCGACGTGTACGCCCTCGGCGCGGACCGGGTGGTCCGCCGCAATCGCGACGGTGGCGACGTCCGCGCCGAGGCGGAGCTGATGGCATACCTGCGCGCGCAGGGCTACCCGGTGCCGGAGGTGTTCCGGGCCGACGGACCCGACCTGGAAATGACCCGGCTGGCCGGGCCGACGCTGGCCGAGGCGCTCATCACCGGCGTCGCCGACATCCGGTCCGGCGCCCGGATCCTGGCCACCCTGCACCACCGGCTGCACGCCCTGCGCGCGCGACTCTCTCCCGACCCGGCCGCCCGGATCCTGCACCTGGACCTGCATCCGCAGAACGTCATGGTCACCGCCGACGGGCCGGTGGTCATCGACTGGGGCAGCGCCCGCGAGGGCCCGCCGGAGCTGGATCTGGCGATGACCGCGCTGATCGTCGCAGAGGTGGTCACCGACCCGACCTCGCCGTTCGTCGCGCCGGCCGGCGACCTGCTGACGGCGTTCCTGGCGGAGACCGGGCCGGTCGGGCTGCTGGACCCGGCGGTCAGCCTGCGCGCGCGGACGGGGCCGCTCGACCCGCGCCGGGTCGCGCAGGCCGCCGCCCGGGTGCGGATGGCCCACGGGTGACCGGCGGCCTCGGGCAGCTCTGGCGCTACCCGGTGAAGTCGATGCTCGGTGAGCCGCTGACCGCCGCGACGGTCGACGAGCGGGGCGTGGCCGGGGACCGCCGGCTCGCCCTCGTGGACCGGGCCACCGGGCGGGTGGCCAGCGCCAAGCAGCCGCGGCTGTGGCGGGGCCTGCTCACCGTCCGCGCGGCCGGCGGCGCCCCCGATCCGGTACGCCTCACCCTCCCCGACGGCACGGTGCTGAGCACGGCGGACGAGCGGGCGGACGACGTCCTCTCCGGGCTGCTCGGCCGGGCGGTACGGCTGACCGCGGCGGTGCCGGACGACGCCGTGCTGGAACGGGCCGACCCGGACGCGGTGCTGTCGGCCGGGGTGACGGCGGTGACGCCGACCACGCAGAGCCGGTTGGGTGGGGCGGCCCCACCGGGCAGCCTGGTCGACTTCGCGCCGGTGCACCTGGTCGCCACGGCCACCCTGGCCGCGCTCGGGTCGGTCGACCCGGTGCGGTACCGGCCGAACCTGGTCGTCGATGTCGGCCCGGCCTTCGCGGAGAACGGCTGGGTGGGTCGGGAGCTGCGCGTCGGCGCCGCGCTGGTGCTGCGGGTGGTGGCGCCCACCCCGCGCTGCGCGGTACCCACCCTGGCGCACGGACCGCTGCCGCCCGACCCGGACGCGTTGCGCGCGGCCGCCCGACTCAACCGGGTGGTGCCGCTGCCGGCGCTCGGGCCGCAGCCGTGCGTCGGGGCGTACGCGGTGGTGGCGCGGGCGGGTCGAGTCGAGGTCGGCGATCCGGTCGAGGTGGTCTGAGCCGGGTCAGCCGTTGCTCCGCGAGCGCGGCCAGGCGGCCAGCAGGTCGCGCAGCTCGGACGCGGTGCCGTCGTCGATGCGGTCCCTCTCGACCGCCTCGGCGAGCCGGCCGGCCAGCTCCCGCAGCCGCTTGAGCCGGTCCTTGGGCTTGCCCTCCTCCAGCTCCGTGAGCTTGTCGCGCAGCTCGTCGGCGGTCTTCGGGTCGATGTCGCCGGCCGCCTCCGCCCGGTCGAGCAGGGCCGCGAACTCCTCGGCGAGCTGCCCCGCCGTGCGTGGCGTGGGTCGTTCGTCCCGCGACGGCGGGGCGGTGGACGGCTCCGCCGACGGGGTCGGCTCGACGCTGGGCTCGTCCTCCATGGCGGTGATCGGCGCGGCCGGGGTGCGGTGGTCCGGCCCGTCATCGAGAACGAGCACGCCGACCAGGCCGAGCAGCAGCGCGACGCCGGCCGCGACCAGGACGCCCAGCGCCCGGTTCGGGCGGCGTGGCGGAGCGGCGACCCGGGGCGCGGGACGGGTGGCGGGCGGCCGGGGCGACGCGACGGCCCGGTCGATGAGAGTGGGTTGCGGGGGCGCCGGCACCGTCGGGAGCAGCGCGGTGGGCGGCTCGGCCGGCCGGCCCGCGCTCAGCCGGGCGGCCAGCTGCGCGGCGGTGGGCCGGCGGGCCGGGTCGACGGCCAGGCAGGCCATGGTGAGCTCGGCGATGTCGGCGGGCAGCCCCGGGACCCGCAGCGGCGGCACCGGGGTGCGCCGCGCGTGCACCTCCAGGGCGTCCTCCCAGGTCTGCACCGGCAGCGGAGCCCGGCCGGTGAGGGTGCGGTAGAGCAGCGCGCCGAGGGCGTACACGTCGCTGGCCGGGTCCGGCGGGCCGGGCGTGAGCCGTTCCGGCGCGAAGTAGGCGGGGGTGCCCATCATCAGCTCGCCGGTCTGGCCGGCGAGCGGGTGCCGGGGCCCGGCGAGGGCGGCGATGCCGAAGTCGAGGACCTTGGCGCCGGTCTCGGTGAGCATGACGTTGGCCGGCTTGACGTCGCGGTGCACCACGCCGATCCGGTGCGCGGCGGCGAGCGCGGCCGCCACCTGGCCGGCGACGCGGACCGCGTCCGGCCAGGCCAGCGGGCCGGCGGTCAGCCGGTCGGCGAGGCTGCGCCCCTCGACCAGCTCCATCACCAGGTACGGCACGACCACGCCGCCGGACAGGGTCGCCTCGCCGTAGTCGTAGACCTGGGTGACGTGCGGGTGGGTGAGCCGGGCGGCGGCCCGCGCCTCGCGCTGGATGGTGGCCCGCAGCTGCGGGTCGGCGGCGAGCTGGGCGACGAGGGCCTTGACCGCGACGGGGCGGTGCAGCACCTCGTCGTCGGCGCGCCATACCTCGGACATTCCGCCGAGGCCGATGGGCGCGCGCAGGACGTACCGATCGTGCAGGCGCGTGGCGGGCGTGAGCGACGACATGATGCTCCAGTCTGCCCGGCCCGCCCGGTCGGACACCAACCGTCGTGCCCGGTTGCGCTTCGTCTGGGCGGAAAAGCACCCTACCGGGTGCTTACGGGGTGGCCTCGGCCACCCCGACGGTCAGGGGCGGCAGGTCGGGACGGGCGCGGGCGCCGGCTCCGTGAGGTCGGCGAGCCGGCGCAGTGCGTGCGCGGCGGCGAGCCGGACGGGCGCGAGGCGGTGGCGGCGGGCCCGCTCGGGGCGTACCGGCGCGTTCGGGCGGGCCGAGTTGACGTGGCGGGTGACCGCGTCGATGGCGAGGGTGAAGCCGGTGGGCTGTTCCATGGTCAACTCCTCGGTACGGGACGGGTGGAGGTGCGGACGACCAGCTCGGTGGGGAGCAGGAGCTGCCCGGCGGCGTCGTCCGCCGGCGGGTCGAGCAGCAGTTCGGCGGCGATCCGGCCCTTCTCCTCGGCCGGTTGCCGGACGGTGGTGAGGCCGGCCGCGGCCGCTTCGGCGACGTCGTCGAAGCCGGTGACCGAGACCGTGGCGGCCCGCTCGCCGAGTGCGTCCAGGGCGCCGAGCGCGAGCACGTCGGAGGCGGCCAGCACGGCCGTCGGCGGATCGTCACCGGCGAAGAAGCCGGCCACCGCCTCGGCCCCGGCGGCGCGGCTGTTGCCGGTGGCGTTGAGCAGCGTGATGTCGGGCCAGTCGACACCGACCGCGGCCAGGGCGTCGGCGAAACCGGCCAGGCGACCCCGGGTGGTCGGGTGCCGTGCGGCGTCGACACCGGCGAGCTGCAGCGGCCCCGGCGGCGCCTCGGGGAGCACGGTGTCGGCGAGCAGCGCCACCCGGCGGTGCCCCAGGCCGACGAGGTGGTCGGCGACGGACCGGGCGGCGGCCCGCTCGTCGATGCCGACGTACCGGTCGGCGGGGGGCGCGGTGGTGACGAAGGGCAGCCCGCGACCGCGGATCACGTCCAGGGCCCAGTCCTCGTCGGCGGCGCAGTAGACGCAGAACCCGTCGACCGCCGCGTTCTCCACGGCCGCCCTGGCCTGCGTCGCCCCGGTGGGCAGCGGCACGAGCAGCAGGCTGGTGCCGTGCCGTTCGGCCGCCTCGGCGACACCGGCCAGGAACCGGACGGCGAACGGGTCGGTGAAGGCGTACGACAGCTGCGAGGTGAACAGGACGCCGATCGCGCCGGCGAAGCCCCGCCGCAGCGAGCGGGCCGTCGGGTTCGGGCCGGGGTAGCCGAGCTGCCGGGCGGTGTCGAGGATCCGGGTGCGCAGCGCCGCCGAGAGCTGGTCGGGGCGGCAGTACGCGTTGGAGACGGTGCTGCGTGACACACCGACCGCGGTGGCCACGTCCTGGAGTGTCGGTCGCACCCGGGCCTCCTTCTGGATCGATTCAGTCTGGATCGATTCAGAGACTAGCCGGACCCGCTCGGAACGGTCAAGGGAAATGGACACCACACGACGAACGGCGCCGGCCACAGCCGACGCCGCTCCTCAGGAAACCGGGCTCAGGGCTTGCGGGCGACCCCGCCGTACATGCTGACCTCCGCCACCGAGGGGCGCGGCTGCGGCTCGGCCTCGGCCCGCCACTGCGCCACCGAGCAGAGGCCGGGCTCGACCAGCTTCAGCCCCTCGAAGAAGCCGGTGAACTCGTCGAGGGTGCGCAGGTTGATCAGGCCGTGCGGGCCGCCGCCCCGGGCCGCCGCCCTGGCCTCCTCGGCGACGTCCGGGGGGAGGTATTCGTGGGTGGCGTGCGACGCGGCGAGGTAGCTGCCGGGCGGCAGCGCCTCCAGCAGGCGGCGCACCACCGCGTACGGGTCGTCGGCGTCCGGGACGAAGTGCAGGATCGCCACCAGCATCAGCCCCACCGGCTGGGACAGGTCGATGGTGCGCAGCAGGTCCGGGTGGCGCAGGATCTTCTCCGGGTCGCGCAGGTCGGCGTCGATGTAGGCGGTGGCGCCCTCGGGCGAGCTGGTCAGCAGCGCCCGGGCGTGGGCCAGCACGATCGGGTCGTTGTCGACGTAGACCACCCGGGACTCCGGCGCGAGCCGCTGGGCGACCTCGTGGGTGTTGTCGGCGGTCGGGATGCCGGTGCCGATGTCGAGGAACTGCCGGATCCCGGCCTCGCGGGTGAGGTGGCGCACCGCCCGCTGGAGGAAGCGCCGGTTCTCCAGGGCGCTGGTACGGATGGTCGGGAAGCGGGCCGAGATGGCGTCACCGGATTCCCGGTCGGCCTGGAAGTTGTCCTTGCCGCCGAGCCAGTAGTTGTAGCGCCGGGCGGGGTGCGCCACCGAGGTGTCGATCCGGTCGCTCGGGTGGGCGGAGCCCGTGGTGGTGCCCAGGGCTTCGGTGGTCACAGTCGCCTCCATGACTCTGCGCCATCGCGCGCGATGGCCTCCGTCCACTGTCGCCGGTCGCGGACCATGGTAGAGGCAGCCCCGGGCGCCGCGTCGGCCCGGGCGACGGTCACGCCGGGTAGAGCTCGTCGCGGAGCCGGGCCAGGATCTCCGGGGTCCGCTCGGGCGGCGCCGCCTCGACGCAGAGCCGCTCCATGGCCACCGCGTAGTAGTCGAGGTCGTCGCGCTTGTCGAGGTAGATGGCGCTGGTGAGCTGCTCGATGTAGACGATGTCGGGCAGGTCGTCGTCGCCGAACCGCAGGATGGTGAACGCCCCGCCGGCGGCGGCGTGCCCGCCCGCGGCGAACGGGATGACCTGCAGCCGCACGTGCGGCGACCGGGTGGCCTCGATCAGGGCGTCCAGTTGGCCGCGCATCACCGCCGGCCCGCCGATCGGGCGGCGCAGGGCGGCCTCGTCGACCACCGCCCACACCTGTGGCGGGGCGGCGCGGCGCAGCAGCTCCTGTCGACGCAGCCGCAGCTCCACCCGCCGGTCGACCTCCTCGGCCGGGGCGTGCCGGTGGCCGAGCAGGACGACGGCGCGGGCGTACGCGGCGGTCTGCAACAGGCCGGGGACGAACTGCACCTCGTAGGTGCGGATCAGCGAGGCGGCGGCCTCCAGGCCGAGGTACGCCTGGAACCAGCTGGGCAGCACGTCGCCGTACCGGTGCCACCAGCCCGGGCTGTTGGCGTCGCGGGCGAGCTTGAGCAGCGCCTCCCGCTCGTCGGCGGCGCTGACCCCGTAGAGGGTGAGCAGGTCGGCGACGTCGCGTTCCTTGAAGCCGACCCGGCCCAGCTCCATCCGGCTGATCTTGGATTCGGAGGCCCGGATCTCCCAGCCGGCGCCCTCGCGGGTGACGCCGCTGGCCTCGCGCAGGCGGCGCAGCTGGGCGCCGAGCAGCATGCGCAGCACGGTGGGCCCGGTCGCCGGACCCCCCTCCGCGGTCACCATCGCCACGTCGCCCTCCACCTGCTCGCCGTGCGCCGGCCGGGCGCCCCACCATCGACCGACGTGTAAGCATGCCATGGACGGTGGGTGATCCGAACTCCTCCGCGCGGCCGAGATGGTCCCGCCGGCGGGACCGACTATCGATCGATCAGGTTGTCGAAGTCCCCGTCGCGGGCGCCGAGGACGAACGCGGCGATCTCGTCCACCGTGTAGATCAGCGCGGGACCCTCGGGATGGCGGGAGTTGCGGACCGCGATGCCCGTCCTGCCGGGGAGTTCGGCCAGCTCGACGCAGTTGCCGCTGGGGTTGCTCCGCCGACTCTTCTGCCACCGCAGCTCGGGGAGCTGGGTGACGGGTACACCGTTCTCGGGCTGCTGCATGAGGGGTCTTTCTGTGCGGTGATGAGCCGTCCGGTGTCGCAGGTGGAGGGTGTCGCGGCGGGGAGGACGGCGACGCCGGATCATGCCGTGCTGCACGTGCATCTGCTATTGCATCTGCATTGGACAGCGAGCATGATAACCCACGTGTGCGGTACCCGACCGTTCACTTACAGTTACCCCCAACCCGGGCAGCCTCCTGGGAGAACGACGGCTGGGCACCGCACGCCGGCCGGCGTCCCGGGCCGTCCGCCGACGCCGCGAGGGAGGTCTCGTGCCGGATCCGGTGAGCGTCGCGTCCGGCATCTCCGCGGCGGGTGCGCTCGTCTCGGTGTGGCAGCTGCGCCGCCGGGCGCTGCGGGCGGAGGCGGAGATCGAGTACCTGCAGGCCGAGCTGGCCGCCGAGCGGCACGCCGCCAGCCACGACCCGCTGACCGGCCTGCCCAACCGGCGCGCCTTCCACCGGATCGCCGCCGCGCTGCTCACCGACGCCGGTGGACGGCCGCTGATCGCCGTGGTGCTCGACCTCAACGACTTCAAGCAGGTCAACGACCGCTACGGGCACGCCGCCGGGGACCAGGTGCTGATCAGCGTCGCGCAGCGGCTCACCGCCTTCGCCGGGGACAACCTGGTCGCCCGGCTCGGCGGTGACGAGTTCGCCGGCCTGCTGAGCAGCCCGTCGGTCGACCGGCGCTGGATCGACCACGCCACCCGCCGGCTCTGTGAGGCGATGGCCGCGCCGATCCCGGTGGGCGGGCGCAGCGTACGGGTCACCGCGTCGGTCGGCCTGGCGCCGGTCAGCGGCCCGACCCAGCTCGCCGAGGCGCTTTGCGCCGCCGACGCCGCGATGTACCGGGCGAAGGGCGTGACCGCCCGCCGGTCCCCCCGACAACTCCTGGACACCCCGCGCCGGGCCGAGTGCTGAGCACCCGGGGCCCGGCGTCGTCGGGGCCGCTCAGACCAGGGTGGCGAGGTACTCCTCCAGCGCCCGGTACGACTGCCGTGCCCCGTCCTCCATGCCCGAGCCCACCATCGCGTCCCGCTCGGCGGCGGTGTCGAAGCGGGTGGTGCCGGTGACCATCGTGCGGCCGTCCTGCTCGGTGAAGACGAGCGTCTCCACGGCCACGTGACCGGGCGCGCCCTCGAACTCGAAGGTCTGCACGATCCGCTCGGGCGCCGCGATCTCGAGGAACTCGCCGCGGAAGGCGTAGGAGTTGCCGTCCGGCGCGTGCTCGACGAACCGGTACCGGCCGCCCACCTGGAAGTCGATCTCGACGTCGAGCGGGTTGCCCCGACCCCACCACCGCGCCAGGTGCGCGGGGTCGGTGTGCGCCGCCCAGACCATGTCGAGGGGCGCGTCGAGGACCCGGGTGAGCACCACCTCGCGGTCGGTGGGCAGCGCGACGGTCAGGTCACCGGTCGGGTTCATGGTTGTTCTCCTTCAGCTCTCGCAGGTAACCGTCCAACGTGTCGTACCGGTCGTCCCAGAGCCGGCGGTACTGGTCGACCCACTCGGCGAGGACCCGCAACGCCGCCGGCTCGATCCGGCACCGCCGCCACTGCGCCTCGCGGGTGCGCACGATCAGCCCCGCCGCCTCCAGCACGTTCAGGTGCTTGGAGATCGCCTGCATCGAGATCGGGAACGGCGCGGCCACCTCGTTGACCGTCGCCTCGCCGGCGGCCAGGCGGGCCAGGATGGCCCGGCGGGTCGGATCCGCGAGGGCGGCGAAGACGGCGCCGACCTGATCTGGTGAGGTCACTGTAATCAACCACCTGGGTTATAAACCGATAAGTTGAATGTACTCGTCGGGGGTGCCCTGTCAAGGACGAACGCGCAAATTCGGCTCGGCCGACCGGCTTCGTCAGCGCCAGCCGTAGCCGGCGCGCAGGGCCTGGCCGATCCGGTCGAAGCGACCCCGGTCCAGCACCGCGCCCTCGCGCCGGATGCTGTCCTCGCGCATGGTCAGCACCCGGTCGAGGCGGACCCAGCTCGGGCGCTGGTCACGGTCCCACTCCCCCGGGCCGAGCGCCAGCCAGTGCCGCTGACCGTCGCGCTCGCTCTGGCTGGAGAGCATCAACCCGAACAACGTGCGGCTGTGCCGGCCGACCACCAGCACCGGGCGGTCCTTGCCCTGCCGGGGGTCGTCCTCGTACGGCACCCAGGTCCAGACGATCTCACCCGGGTCGGCCTGGCCGTCCAGCTCCGGGGCGTACGTCAGCTCCCGGCGCTGCAACGCGCCGACCTGGCGACGACGGGCCACCTGGGCCGGAATCCGGCCGGCGGTACCGGCCGGCGCGGCCGCACCCCCGGTCGCCCGATTGAGCCGGGCGACGACGTTCCTCAACAGACCTGCCACGGGCGGCAGCCTAACCCCACCGCCGCCCCGGCGCCCGGCCCGCCGGCGGGGTATTCCGCTCGACCGCTGGCGGGCCGGGTGGCGAGGATCGGAGCGTGCAGGTTCCCCAGCGGCAGATCCGGGCCCGCTTCACCGACACGGCGCTGACCGTCTACCAGGCGTACCCGCCGGAGATCGCGGCGGCGGCGCTGGCCGCCGGCCGGTTCTGCCCGCCGTTCCGGCGCGGCCGGATGACCTGGATCAAGCCGTCGTTCCGGTGGATGATGTACCGCTGTGGCTGGGCCCAAGCCGGGCCAGGAACGGGTGCTGGCGGTCGAGCTGACCCGCGCCGGCTTCGAGTGGGCGCTCGACCGGGCCTGCCCCAGCTCCCCCGACCCGGCCCGGCACGCCGACTGGGCCGCCTGGGCCCGCGAGCTGAAAGCAGCCCGGTGGCCAGGCCGGTGCCCGCGCCGACCTCGACCAGCCGGGGCGGCACCCGGCCGTGGTGGGCGAGGATGGCCTCGGCGAGCGCGGGCGGGTAACCGGGCCGCGCGTCGTCGTGGTCGCCCGCCACCTCGCCGAAGAACTCCGCCACGACCGCCATCCTGTCACCGGTCGACCCGCCCGAAGGAGAGACATGATCGAACTGCCGGGAGACCTGCCGGTCGTCGAACGCACCGCCGTCCGGCTGGTGGTGCGCGACGCGCAGGACCGGATCCTGCTCTTCCACACCCGCGACCCGGACCATCCCCGCCTCGGCACCTGGTGGGAACTGCCGGGCGGCGGAACGGATCCCGGCGAGACGTACGCCGAGACCGCGGTGCGGGAGCTGCGGGAGGAGACCGGCTTCGTGGTCACCGCCGCCCGGCTCGGCCCGCCGACCTGGCGGCGGCGGGCCAGCTTCATCCACCGGCAGCGCCGGCACCTGCAGGACGAGGTGGTGATGACGGTACGGCTCGACGCCGCCGGGCCGGACGTCGACGGCGCGGAGCGGCTGGACTACGAGGTGGAGGACTACTTCGGGTTCCGCTGGTGGACGGTCGACGAGGTGGTCGCCAGCGCGGAACGCTTCTACCCGGGCCGGCTGCCCGCGCTGCTCCCCCGGTTCCTCACCGGCGAGGAGATCGACGAGCCGTTCGAGCTGTGGTCCTGAGCGGGGTGCCGACCGGGCCCGGGATGGGCACAGTAGGGGCATGACGACGACCCTGCACACCCCGCTGGCCCGCTACGCCGCCCGGCTGCACGCCGGCGCCGGCGACCGGCACCACGTCGCCTCACCGCTCGGCGCCTGGCTGCTGCTGGCGCTGGCCGCGCCGGCCGCGACCGGCGCCGACCGGGACGAGCTGGAGGACGTCCTGGGCGTGAGCGCGTCCGCCGCGGCGGAGCTGGCCGGGGCCCTGGTGGACCGGCCCCACCCGCTGGTGCCGTCCGCCACCGCCGTCTGGCAGCAGGCCGGCCACGACACCGCGCGGCTGGCCGAGTGGCGGGCCACGCTGCCGCGTACCACCGCGACCGGGCCACTGCCCGACCAGCCGGGGCTGGACGCCTGGGCCCGCGAGCACACCCTGGGGCTGATCGACCGGTTCCCGCTGACCCGGTCGCCGGACGTGCTGCTGGCGCTGGCCAGCGCGCTGGCCACCCGGATCTCCTGGGCCGACCCGTTCGACCTCGCCCCGGCCGGGCAGCTCGGCCGGGCCAGCGCCTGGGCGGGACGGCTCGACCGGGTGCTCCGCACCCCCACGCGCGGCCACCGGGCCTGGATCGCCGCGACCGGACCGGCCGGCGACGTCGCCGTGCACGCCGCGCCCGCCGTCGAGCGCGACGGGGCGGGCCTGGTGGTGGTGTCGGTCGCCGCCGACCCCTCGGTCCCCGCGGCCGACGTGCTCGCCGCGGCGTACGAGGTGGCCGCCACGGCGGTCGACGAGGCGGAGCCGGCCGGCCGCCGCTCGCTGTTCGCGCTGCCGCTCGGCGACGGTCCAGCGTGGACGGTGCGGGAGAAGCGAGTGCACACCCGCGCCCCGGACGGCCGGGAGGAGCGGCACACAGCGGTGCTGCCCTGCTGGTCGGCGCGGGACGAGCACGACCTGACCGCCCCGGCGCTGGGCTTCCCCGCGGTGGTCCGCACGCTGGGCGGGCTGCTCGGCGAACCCGCCCCGCGGCTGGAGGCGCGGCAGGCGGCGATGGCCCGCTACGGCCGGTACGGCTTCGAGGCGGCCGCCGTGACCGCCGCCTTCGCGCTGGCCAGCCTCGCCCCGGAGGGCGTCGCCCGCACCGCGGAGCTGCGCTTCGGCCACCCGTACGCGGTCGTCGCGGTGGCCACCGACCGCAATGGCGGGCCGTGGCACGGGGTGCCGGTCTTCTCCGCCTGGGTGGCCGAGCCGGAGGAGCCGGCGGCGACGGACCTGGCGGACCCGCCCGAGGAGTTCTGATCCGGCCGGGACGGGCACGCCCGGGCGTGGAGCCCTCCTCGGGGAGGGCCCCACGCCGGGTCACGCCGCGACGGGCTCCCGTTCCTGCGTCGCCGCCCGCTCCGCGAGCCGCCGCTGCCGCTCCTGCGCGCCGATCAGGTCGTCGGGCAGCGAGTCGGGCACCTCGACGTCGAAGCGGCGCAGCATCCGGATCGCGAACCCGCCCAGGGTGATCAGGACCAGGGCCAGCCCGAAGCAGACGTACGCGAAACCGATGCCCCGGCCCGGCCCGGTGCCGATCACCGCGCCCACCGACCCGGCCAGTGACCCGCCCGGGGCGAGCATCGGCTCGAAGAGGCTGGTCGCCGCCGGGGCGAGCAGCGCGAAGCCGATCGGCAGTGTGGACCAGGAGATGGTCTGGTTGAGGCTGAACACCCGGCCGTGGAAGCGCTGCGGCACCTTGACCTGCACGATGGTCGCGTAGATCGACTGCGCGGTGGTCATCGCCATGGCCAGCCAGAAGATGCCGACACAGACCATCGTCACCGAGGCGTCCAGGCCGACCAGCACGCAGCCGACGGCGGTGCCGAGGTTGCCGATCAGCACGCCGACCATCCGCCGCCGCCGGGGCCCGCCCCACAGCGACATCAGCACGCCGCCGGCCACCGCGCCGCAGGCCTCGGCCAGGGCCACCTGCGCCACCTGGGTGGCGGTGCCGAACGAGAGCACCAGCGGCGTGGTGAGCACCAGCGCCGGGGCCAGGAAGATGTTGCCCAGGGCGAAGTAGCCCAGCATCAGCCGGAAGCCGCGGTGCTGCCAGGAGTAGCGCAGCCCGTTGGCGATCGCCACCAGCAGCCGCTCCCGGGGCCGCCAGCCGAGCAGGTCGGGGAAGCGCACCACGGCCAGGGTCAGCACCGCCACCAGGTAGCTCGCCACGTCGATGAGCAGGATGCCCTTGAGTTCGATGGCGGCGAGCAGGCCGGCGGCGAAGACGGGCATCAAAAGCATCGCGAAGCCGCTGGAGAGCTGGGTGATGCCCATCGCGTGCCCGAGGTAGCGCTTCGGCACCAGCTGCGGCACCGCCGACTGGAACGCGATCCGCTGGAACGAGCCCGCGACCTGGCTCAACGCGACCAGGGCGTAGATGTGCCAGAGGACCAGGTTGTCGGTCCAGAGCAGCGCGGCGAGCGCCAACTGGATCGACCCGGCGGTGCAGCTGGCGACCATCATGATCCGGCGGCGGCTGACCCGGTCGGTGACCGCGCCGGCCACCGGCAGCATCAGCACGCCGCAGATCAGCGCCAGCGCCCAGAGCAGACCCAGGTCGGCCACCGACCCGGTCCGGGTGAACAGCCAGATCGGCAGCGCGAACGCGGTCAGCGCGGAGCCGGTGGTGGAGACCAGCTGCCCGGCGGTGACCGCGACGAACCGGGCCATGCTGGGCTTCACCACGCTCTGCTCGGGCCGGCCGGACCGGCCCGCGCGCTGGTGGGCGGCGACCGCCCAGCCGGCGTCGGCGCCCCGCGCCTGCGGGGTGAGGGCGGCGACGTCCCCGGCGGCCACCGCCGGGTGGACCCGGGTGACGATCTCCGCCAGCTCCTCGGCGCGGTACTTGAGGAAGAAGTGCCCGGCCTGGTCGAGCACCACCAGGCCGAGTGTGTCGCTGAGGAACTGCCACTCGGCGTACCGCTCGGCGTGGTAGTCGGTCACCGGATCCTCCGAGCCGACCACCGAGATGATCGGCGCGCGCAGCTTCGTCGCGCCCCGGTCGAGCAGGCCGGTGAAGTACTCCTCGGAGGCCCGTGAGTCGGCCCGCATGTTGCTGATGATCCGGTCAGCCTGCTCCGGGTCCAGCTCGTCGGTGTCCACCCCCATCGACTTGAGCCAGCTGGCGTAGTGCCGGTTGCTGCGCAGCTGTTCGAGCCGGTTGCGCAGGGCGGCGAAGGCGCCCCGGGGGCGGGCGAACGGGAACATCGCGCCGATGTAGACCGCTTCCAGGTCCCGGCCGGCGGCCTCCACCTTGCGGGCCACCTCGGCGACGATCGCGCTGCCCACCCCGCAGTGACCGTAGAGGGCGATCGGGCCCTCGACGCGTTCCAGGATCTCCTCGGCGACCCGGCTGGTCAGCTCCTCGAACGGCAGGCCGTCCTCGCTGAGCCCGACGTCGTGGCCGGGGATGGCCAGCGACCACAGGGCATGGCCGGCGGGCAGCGCGTCCGCGAGGGGCTGGTAGACGATGGCGCTGCCGCCGCCGTACGGGACGCAGACGTAGCTGAGCACCCGCTGCGCCGCCGGGATCGGCCTGGTCAGCTCGTAGAGCAGCCGGCGCGGCCCGTCCGCGCCGTCCCCGCCGCCGGACATGAACGCGGCCAGCTCGCGGATCGTCCGCTGCTGGAACAGGTCCATCACCCCGACGGCGCGCCCGCCGTGCTCCGCCTTGCGGATCTTCGCCACCACCTGGGTGGCGAGCATGGAGTGCCCGCCCAGGTCGAAGAAGTCGTCGTCGATGCCGAGCGTGGCCACGCCCAGCACCTCCGACCAGATGCCGGCGAGCAGCCGCTCGGTGTCGTCGCGCGGCTCCACCAGGGCGACCGACGCCTCGCGGGTGAGCACCGGCGCGGGCAGCGCCCGACGGTCCAGCTTGCCGTTGGGGGTCAGCGGCAGGCCGTCCAGGGTGACGAACGCGGCCGGCACCATGTACTCGGGCAGGGTCTCCTTCAGCGCCGCCTTCAGCGCGGCGTGCTCGGCCGCGCCGACCAGGTAGGCGGTGAGCCGCTTGTCGCCGGGGGTGTCCTCGCGGACGATCACCACCGCCTCGGTCACCGCCGGCTGCTCGCGCAGCGCGCTCTCGATCTCACCCAGCTCGATCCGCAGGCCGCGCAGCTTCACCTGGTGGTCGATCCGGCCCAGGAACTCGATCACCCCGCCCGCCGGGGCGGTCACCCAGCGGGCCAGGTCGCCGGTGCGGTAGAGCCGGGCGCCGGGCTCACCGGAGAACGGGTCCGGCACGAACCGCTCGGCGGTGAGCGCGGGCCGGCGGTGGTAGCCGCGGGCCAGCCCCACCCCGCCGATGTGCAACTCGCCGGCAACCCCGACCGGGCAGGGGTTGCCGCGTGGGTCCAGCACGTGCAGCCGCAGGTTGGTGATCGGTGCGCCGATCGGGACGGTGCTCAGGCCCGGCAGCAGCGCCGGGTCGCAGTGCCAGGCGCTGACGTCGATCGCCGCCTCGGTCGGGCCGTACAGGTTGTGCAGCTCGCACCCGGGCAGTCGGACGGTGAAGTCGACCGCCGTGGCCGGCGGCAGCTCCTCGCCGGAGCAGATCACCCGGCGCAGCGCCGTCGCCGCCTCGACGCCCTCCTCGGCGAGGAAGACGGTGAGCATCGACGGCACGAAGTGGGCGGTGGTGACCCGCTCGGCGACCAGCAGGTCGCGCAGGTAGCCGGCGTCCTTGTGCCCGCCGGGCTTCGCCAGCACCAGCCGGGCGCCCTCGCGCAGCGGCCAGAAGAACTCCCAGACCGAGACGTCGAAGCTGGCCGGGGTCTTCTGCAGCACCGCGTCGTCGTGGCCGAGCCGGTAGGTCTGCTGCATCCAGTCCAGCCGGTTGACGATGCCCCGGTGGGTGTTCGGCACGCCCTTGGGCCGGCCGGTCGAGCCGGAGGTGTAGATGACGTACGCCAGGTGCTCCGGGCCCGCCGCCGGCGTCGGGTCGTCGGCGGGCTGGTCGGCCCAGCTCCCGGCGTCGTCCAGGGCCAGCACGGTGGCGCCGGTGGTCGGCAGCACGTCGCGCAGGTGCTCCTGCACGAGCACCACCGGCGCGGCGGCGTCGTCGACCATGAAGGCCAGCCGGTCCGCCGGGTACTCCGGGTCCAGCGGCAGGTACGCGCCGCCGGCCTTGAGCACCCCGAGCAGGCCGGTCACCAGCTCCACCGACCGCTGGGCGCAGACGCCGACCAGGGTCTCCGGGCCGACGCCCGCGGTGCGCAGCCGGTGCGCGACCCGGTTGGCCGCGGCGTTCAGCTCGGCGTACGTGGTCGACCTGCCCTCGATGGTGACCGCGACGGCGTCGGGGGTGCGGGCGGCGCGTTCCTCGATCGGCCCGTGCAGCGTCTGGCTGGCCGGGAAGTCGGCGGCGGTGTCGTTCCAGCTCGCCACCAGCGCCCGCTCGGCGGGCGGGAGCAGGTCCAGGGCGGCGACCGGGGTGTCCGGGGCGGCGACGATCGCGGCCAGCAGGGTCGTCCACCGCCGCGCCATCCGCTCGACGGTGTCGCGGGTGAACAGGTCGGTGTTGAAGACCAGCTTGCCCCAGATGCCGTCGGGCACCTCGACGGCGTGCAGCTCGAAGTCGAACCGGGTGGCCCGCAGCTCCATCGGGGTCCAGCGGAAGCTCACCTCGTCGGCGTCGGAGACGCCGGAGAAGCGGCCCATCTCGTAGTTCTGCAGGACGAACATGGCCTGGAACACCGGCGACCGGCTGACGTCGCGGGGCAGCCCCAGCTCGTGCACCACCTTCGCGAACGGCACCTCGGCGTGCTCGAAGCCGTCCAGCACGGCCCGCCGGGTGCGCTCCAGCAGCTCGGTGAAGGTCGGGTCGCCGGTCAGCTCGGCGCGCATCGGCAGCATGTTGATGAACATGCCGACGACGTCCTCCAGCTCCGGGGCGGACCGGCCGGCGACCGAGGCGCCGACGGCGAAGTCGTCCTGCCCGGCGTGCCGGGACAGCAGCACCTGGTACGCCGCGAGCAGGGTCATGAACAGGGTGCCGCCCGACGCGCGGGTGAGCGCGGCGAGCCCGTCGGTGACCGCCCGGTCGACCTGGAACTCGACGAAGTCGCCCCGGTAGGTCTGGGTGGCCGGGCGGGGCCGGTCCAGCGGCAGTTCCAGCGGGGTGATGCCAGCCAGCCGCCGCTGCCACCAGTCGAGGTGCCCGCGGGCCTGCGGCCCGTCCAGCTCCCGGGCCTCCCAGTGGGCGAAGTCGCCGTACTGCACCGGCAGGGCGGGCGGCTCGCCGCCCCGGTAGAGGGTGATCAGGTCCCGCAGCAGCACGTCCACCGACCAGCCGTCGCCGACGATGTGGTGCTTGCCGAGGAAGAGCACGTGGTCGTCGGCGACGTTCATCCGGTCCGGAGTGCCGTCTCGCGGCGCGGAGGCCGGATTATCGTCGTCAGCGAGCCGGATCAGCAGCGCGCGCAGCAGCGGCCCGGCCGCCAGGTCGAACGGCTCGGCCGCGGCGGCGTCCACCAGCGCCTGCGCGGCTTGCTCGTCGGGGGCGTCCACGATGGTCAGCGGCACGTCGACACAGTCAGCGACGACGACCGTGGGGCGACCGTCGGCGTCGGCCGGGAAGCGGGTGCGCAGCGACTCGTGCCGGGCGGTCAGCCCGGCCAGGGCGGCGCGCAGCGCCGTGACGTCCAGCGGGCCGCGCACCCGCAGCGGCACCGCGATGTGGTACGCCGCCTCGCCCGGAGCGAGCTGGTCCATGAACCAGACCCGCTCCTGGGCGTACGACAGCGGCACCTCGGCGCCCTCCGGGCGCGGCGTGATCCGGGCGGTGGGCGAGGCCTGCCGCCGGCGCAGCCGCTGGGCGATCAGCGCCGCGCGGGCGGCCTCCCGGGCGGGATCCTTCAGGTCCGTCATGCGGGGGTGTCCTTCTCCGCCGCCAGCAGCGCGGCGACCTCGGTCTCGGAGAGCTCGTCCAGCTCGGCGGCGATCCGCTGCTCGATCTGGGCGGCCAGTTCGGCGACCACGGGGCTGCTGAACAGCGCCCGCATCGGCAGGTCGACGTCCACCTCGGCGCGGATCCGGGCCATCGCCCGCATGCCGCGCAGCGAGTTGCCGCCGAGGACGAAGAAGTCGTCCAGCGCGCCGACCTTCTCCACCTGGAGGATCTCGGCATACACCTCGGCCACCAGGGTCTCGGCGTCGGTGCGCGGCGGGACGTAGCCGTCGGGCGCCACGGCGGCCGGCGGCGCGGGCAGCGCGGCCCGGTCCAGCTTGCCGTTCGGGGTCAGCGGCAGCGCGTCGAGCCGGACGAACGCGGAGGGCACCAGGTGGGCCGGCAGCTCGCGGCCCAGCTCGGCGGCGAGGGCGGCCTCGTCGGCGGCGCCGACCAGGTAGCCGACCAGGGCCGGCTCCCCCGAGTCGGTGCGCACCGCCACCGCGGCCTCGCGGACCTGCGGGTGGGCCAGCATCGCCGACTCGATCTCGCCCAGCTCGATCCGCATGCCGCGCACCTTGACCTGGTCGTCGCGGCGGCCCAGGTAGTCCAGCGTGCCGTCGGTGCGCCAGCGGGCCAGGTCGCCGGTGCGGTACATCCGCCGGCCGGGCGGGCCGTACGGGCAGGGCAGGAAACGCTCGGCGGTGAGGCCGGGCCGGCGCAGGTAGCCCCGGGCCACCTGGTCCCCGGCGACGTACAGCTCGCCGACCACGCCCGGCGGCACCGGCTGGAGCGCGGCGTCGAGCAGGTAGACCCGGGCGCCGGCGGTGGGCCGACCGATCGGCACCGGTCCGGCATCCAGCGGCCGGCCGGGCGCGACGCGGGCGGCGACGCAGCCGACGGTCGCCTCGGTCGGTCCGTACTCGTTGACGACCGCCACGTCCGGGTGGGCGGCCCGCCAGCCCGCCAGCTGCTCGCCGGTGAGCGCCTCGCCGCCGATCACCAGGTCGGTGGTCGGCGACAGCGCGGCGTCGAGCAGCGGCAGGTGGCTCGGGGTGACCTTGAGGAAGCTCGGCCGGCCACCGGCCCGGGCGTGCGGCGAGTCGATCCCGGCCAGCCGGACGGTGCCGCCAGCGGTGAGCGGGCCGAGCAGGCCGGTCACAGTGAGGTCGAACGAGACCGGCGAGGGCAGCAGCGCGGTGCCGGCCAGCCCCGGGTAGGCGTCCCGGGCCCAGGCCAGGTACGCGGCCACGGCCCGGTGCTCCACCACCACGCCCTTCGGCCGGCCGGTGGAGCCGGAGGTGTAGAGCACGTACGCCGGGTGCTCGGGGCGCAGCGGGGCGGCCCGGTCGGCGTCGGTCAGGTCGCCGTCGGCCTGGTCGGCGCCGACCTCCCCGTCGAGCACCACCGCACCGGCGGGCACCAGCGCGGCGGTCTCCGGCAGGGCCAGCACCAGCGCCGGCTCCGCGTCGGCGAGCAGGTACGCGATCCGGCCGGCCGGGTAGCCGGTGTCCACCGGGACGTACGCGGCGCCGGACTTGAGCACGGCGAGGACGGCGACCAGCAACTCGGGCGAGCGGGGCAGGGCGAGCGCCACCCGGCCCTCCGGGGCGGCGCCCCGGGCCACCAGCACCCGGGCGAGCCGGTTGGCGGCGGCGTTCAGCTCGCCGTAGGTGAGCGAGACGCCCTCGCAGACCAGGGCGACGGCGTCCGGGGTGGCGGCGGCCTGCCGCTGCACCCGCTCGATGACCGAGCGGAACGCCGGGGTGGCGTCGTCGCCGTTCCAGGTTCGCAGGACGAGGTCCCGCTCGGCGTCGTCGAGCAGCGGCAGGGCGGAGACCGGCTGCCCCAGGTCGTCGACGGCGGCGGTGAGCAGCCGCACGTACCGCGCGACCACCGCCTCGGCGGTGCCCCGGTCGAACAGGTCGGTGCGGTAGACCAGGCGGCTCTCGCCGGTGGTGACGTCGAAGGCGAGGTCGTCCTTGGTGGTGCCCAGCTCCACCGGGTCCAGCCCGGAGTCGGGGATGAAGTTCAGCGCGGTCTGGAAGATCGGCTGCACGGACGGGTCGCGCTGCGGGGCGACCGCCTCGACGATGCGCTGGAACGGGGTCTGGCCGTGCTCCATCGCGTCCACCAGGCCGGCGCGGACCCGGCCGAGCAGCTCGGTGAAGCTGGGGTCGCCGCCGACGTCGCAGCGCAGCGCCACCGGGTTAACGAACATGCCGATCAGCGGGGTCAGCTCGGCGGTGTCCCGGCCGGCGGTGGAGACGCCGACCACCACGTCGGTGTCGCCGGAGATCCGCGACAGCAGGGCGGCGAACCCGGCCAGCAGCACCATGTACGGGGTGGCCGCCGACCCGGCGGCGAGCCGGCCGACCCGGTCGAGCAGCCCGTCGGGCAGGGCGAAGCGCACCTCGTCGCCGGCGAAGCCGAGCTGAGCCGGGCGGGGGCGGTCCAGCGGCAGGCCGGTGACCGCCGGCGCCCCGGCCAGCTGGCCGGTCCAGAAGGCGAGCTGGCGGTCCAGCTCCGCGCCGGTGAGCTGGTCGCGCTGCCAGACCGCGAAGTCGGCGTACTGGATGGGCAGCTCGGGCACGGCGGCGGGCGCGCCGGTCAGCGCGGCCTCGCTGAACGCGGCCAGTTCGGCCACCAGCAGCACCGCCGAGTGGCTGTCGAAGACGGCGTGGTGCACCACGAACAGCAGCGTCCAGGCGTCGTCGAGGCGGACCAGCCGGGCCCGCCACAGCGGCGGGGCGTCCAGCGGGATCGGGGTGCGGGCCAGCTCGGTACGCAGGGCGGCGTACCGGGCGGCCCGCTCGGCCTCGGGCAGGTCGCGCAGGTCGTCGGCGGGCAGCCGGACCGGCTCGTGCTCGCGCACCACCTGCACCAGGGCGCCGTCGTCCATCCGCAGGTGGGTGCGGAGCGCCTCGTGCCGGGCGACGACCCGGCCGACGACCTCGCCGGCGGTGTCGGCGTCGATGCCGGCCGGGAAGCGCCACGGGGTGGAGACGTTGTAGACCGGCGAGGCGGTGTCCAACTGGTTGGCCATCCACACCCGCTCCTGGGCGAAGGAGGCCGGGAAGGTCCACTCCCGCGTCATGACGGCACCTCCCGTACGGAGCGGGGACGCATGTCGGTCCACACGGTGTCGACGTGGGACAGGCACTCCTCGCGGGTGCCGGCGAAGCCGGCGTCGTGCCACCCGGCGGGCAGCTCCCGGTCGGCCGGCCAGATCGAGTACTGCTCCTCGTCGTTGCGGACGACCAGGAATCGGGATTCGGCCATCAGTGCTCTCCAGCGCTCTCGGGGGTGTGCGGTTCGGCCATCGCCACGGCGATCCGGCGGGCCCCGGTGAAGGGCTCCCGGCCGTGCGCGGCGGTCATGTTGTCGACCACCAGCACGTCGTCGCGCCGGTAGTCGAAGCGGACGCTGGCGGCCCGGTACGCGGCCCGCAGGTGGTCCATGACGCCGGCGGGGATCTCGCCGCCGTCGCCGTAGTAGGTGTTCGCCGGCAGCCCGTCGGCGCCGAACATGTCCAGCAGCCCCTCCTGGTAGTCCTTGGGGAGGGTGCTCACGTGGAAGAAGGTGGCGTGGTTGAACCAGCGGGGAGTGTCCGAGCCGGGCCGGTGGTGCACCACGTCGCGCACCGCCCGGGTACGCAGCCCGTCCGCGCCGACCCACTCCAGCCGGATCCGGTTCGCCGCCGCGTACGCCTCGACCTCGGCCCGGTCGTCGGTGCCGAACACGTCCTGCCAGCGGGTGCCGAAGTCGGCGTGGAAGTTGCGCACCAGCATCCAGCGCCGCCGGACGAACTCCTCGCGGACCGCCGGGTCGATCTCGGCGTACACCCGGCGGACGTCGGCGAGCGGGGTGGCGCCGAGGGTGTCCGGCGGGCTGATGCAGTAGAAGAACAGCGTCAGCGGCCAGCGCGCCTGGTACGAGTTCTCGTTGTGCAGGAAGATCTCCTCGTCCGGCGGGTAGTCGGTCGAGGTGTAGACCCGGCCCTTGATGGCGTGCCGGGGTGAGGACCGCTCGGTGTAGGTCAGCGGCTCGCCGGAGAACCCGCGGACCACCCGGTCGAAGCCGTCCACCCCGCCGACGTCGAAGCCGCGGAACAGCAGCCCGCCGTGTGCGGCGAGCGTGGCGCGCAGCTCCGTCCGCCGCCGGTCGATGAGCTCGGTCAGTGGTGTGCCGTCGTTCTCGACGACCACCGGCAGCGTGGCGATCGTGTCGCTCATTGCTCTGTCACTCCTGTTTCTCGACGCTCAGTCGCGGGGTAGCCGCGGGATGGCGGGGATGGTGGCCGGGGCGGGCTCGTCGGCGGGCGCGGCGGTGGCGCGCAGCTCCTCGATCCGGGCCGCCAGGCCGGCGACGGTCGGGGTCTCGAAGAGGCTGCGCATCGGCAGCCGTACCCCCGTCGCCTTGCGCATCGCGGCGATCAGCTGGACCGCGACCAGGGAGTTGCCGCCGAGGGCGAAGAAGTCGTCGTCCACGCCCACCTCGGCCACCCCCAGCCCGTCCCGCCAGACCTGAGCGATGGTGATCTCCAGCTCGGTACGCGGCGCGGCGGAGGCGGCGCCGCCGCCGGCCGGGACCACGAGGGCCGGCTCGTCGGCGGTCTCCAGGCTCCCGGTGGTGACCCGGGAGGCGCGGCCGCGGATGTCGTCGACGGTCCGGGTGGCGATCACCACCTGCGCGCCGAGCCCGGCGGTGAGGCTGCGGCGGAACGCCTCGGCCCCGTCGACCGGCCGGATGTCCTCGGTCGGCACACCCGGCTCCGGGGCGGGCGCCTGCGCCGGTGCGCCCGCCGGGGCCAGCCCGCCGGTCACCGCGCCCTGGTCGACCCGGCGCAGCACGAAGTCGCTGATCGCGACCAGTTCCCGGCCGTCGGCGTCCCGCAGGGACACATCGGCGGCGACGACCTCGTCGGTGGCGCTGTCGCGGTGCCGCAGGTGGCTGTGGAACTGCGCCGGCAGAGCACCGCGCACCACGATCCGCCCGTACGACAGCGGCAGGTAGGTGCCGCTGCCCTGGCCCCGGCCGAACGCGGTGGCCACGTCCAGCAGCGCCGGGTGCAGCCCCCAGGAGGGCAGGTCGCCGACCGCCGCGGCGGGCGCGTCGATCCGGGCCAGCTCCTCCCCCTCGCCCAGGTGGTGCTCGGCCAACGCGGCCCAGCGCGGCCCGAAGGTCAGCATGCTGGTGCGCCCCCGGCCGAACGAGGCGTCGTCGTCCACCCGCCGGCCGGTCACCGCCGGCACCCGCGCCGGCGGGGCCGGCTCGTCGGTCCAGCCGGCCGCGCCGCGTACGTGGGTGCGCAGCTGCCCGGCGGCGAGGCTGCGTACCGCGAAGTCCACGCCGTCCTCGGCGGGGGTCAGCTCGACCCGGTACTGCGCGACCGTGCCGTCGGGCACCGAGAACGGCTCCAGGAAGACCACGTCGCGCAGCTCCACCGCCGCGTCCCCGGCCGGGGCGGGCAGCCCGGCGGCCACCGCCGCCCGGACCGACTCCAGGTGAGCGGTACCGGGCACCACCGGCACGCCGCCGATGCGGTGCTCGTCCAGCAGCCAGTGCGTGTCGGCGGAGACCAGGCCGTGCAGCACCACGCCGTCCGGGCCGGTCACCGCCGTGGTGAGCACCGGGTGGTCCACCGGATGCGTGACGGTGTCCCGCCCGGCGGCCCGGAAACCGGCCGGCGCGTCGGTCTCCACGGCCATGCCCACCTCGGCCCAGCCGCCCCAGTTCTGCGACAGCACCGGCGCCCGGAAGCCCGCACCGGCCCGGGCGTACGCGTCGAGGAAGCTGTTCGCCGCGCAGTAGTCCACCTGGCCGAAGCCGCCGACCACCGCGGTGATCGAGGAGCAGAGCACCACGAAGTCCAGCGGCAGGTCGCCGAAGACCTCGGCGAGGGCGAGGGTGCCGGCGAGCTTCGGCGCGAGCACCCGCTCCGCCTCGGCCCGCTCCTTGACCTCGGCCATGCCACCGCCGGGCAGGCCGGCGGCGTGCACGATGCCGTCGATCCCGCCGAACTCGGCCTCGGCGGCCGCCCGGACCCGGCGCAGGTCGGCCGGGTCGGTGACATCGGCGGCGAGCACCAGCACCGACGCGCCGGCCGCCTCCATCCGGCGGATCGCCGCGATCGCCCGGCCGGCCCGGTCCGCGCCGCCGTGCACGGCCAGGTGGTCGTCCCACCGCTCGCGCGGCGGCAGGCCGGAACGGGCCAGCAGCACCAGCTTCGCCCGGGCCCGCCGGGCGAAGTCCTCGGCCAGGGTGACGCCGATGCCGCCCAGACCGCCGGTGATCACGTACCGGCCGCCCTCGCGCAGCGCGCCCGGCTCGCCCTCGGCGTCGACGGTGACCTGCTCGTAGCCGGTCACCCAGCGGCGCGGGCCGCGCAACGCCAGCTCGGCGCGGGCCGGGTCGACCGGCCGGCGCAGCTCGGCGACGAGCGCGTCCACGTCGGACGAGGCCGGGTCGGCGTCCACCAGCCGGACGGCCAGCCCGGGCAGCTCGGCCGGGAGCACCCGGGCCAGTCCGGCCAGGGTGGCGTGCTCGGGGCGGATGAGGTCGGCGCCGGTCACGTCCCCGATGCCGGCGGTGACCAGGTCGAGGGTGCGGGCGCGCTCGTCGGCGGTCAGCCCGGCCCCGGCGAGCGCCTGCACCAGGTGCAGCGCGCTGAAGAAGCCCCGGTCCTGGGCGGCCCAGGCGGCGGCGACGTCGGTGCCGGCCGGGTCGCCGTCGAGGGCGAAGGCGTGCACCAGCCGCTCCGGCGGGTCGGCGGCGAGCGCCGCCACCAGGGCGTCGTGGTCCTCGCGGGCGCCGGGCCGCAGCCGGTACCCGCCGTCGACCGCCGCGAAGCGCTCGCCGGCGCGTACCACGGTGGGCGTGGCGCCCGCGGCCCGCAGCGCCGCCACCAGCGCGTCGCCGCGCGGACCGTCGGCCAGGACCAGGCAGCGGCCCAGCGGCGCGGTCCGCGGCTCGGCGGCGGCCTGCCGCCAGACCGGCACGGCGAACCACTCCGGCAGCGGGCGCGGCCCGCGCTCCACCGGCGCGGGCGCCTGGTCCACCGGGTCCGGGTCCACCCAGTAGCGACGGCGTTCGAACGGGTACGTGGGCAGCGGCACCCGGCGGGCCGCCGGATCGGCGTCGAGCCGCACGCCGACGCCGGCGCACCAGAGCGCGCCGGCGCTGGCGAGCAGGGTGGCCAGGTCGCCGGTGCGCTCACCGGGGCCGGGCAGGCTGCCCAGCGGGGTCAGCGCCCGCTGCGCCGGGCCGGCCTTGGCGACCTGCATCCGGGCCAGGTTGGCCAACTGCCGGCCGGGGCCGCACTCCAGCAGCGCCCAGGTGCCCTGGGCGAGCAGGGCGGCCACGCAGTCGCCGAAGCGCACCGGCCGGCGCAGGTGCGCGGCCCAGTACGCCGGGTCGGTGGCCTGCTCGGCGGTGATCCAGGTGCCGGTGACGTTGGACAGGAACGGGACCGCCGGCGGGCGCAGCGGCACCCCCGCCATCAGGGCGGTGAACTCGGCCAGGATCGGTTCCATCATCGGCGAGTGGAAGGCGTGGGAGGTGCGCAGCGCCTTGCTCTTGCCCTTGATCGTCTCGGCGAACGCGGCGACCTTGTCGCTCTCGCCGGCCACCACGCAGGTGCCCGGGCCGTTGACGGTGGCGATGGCCAGCCCCTCGGGGAGGCGCTGCGCGACCACCGACTCGTCCAGCGCCACGGCGAGCATCGAGCCGGCCGGCAGGGACTGCATCAGCCGGCCCCGGGCGGCGACCACCCGCAGCGCGTCCGGGAGGCTGAGCACCCCGGCGACGGTGGCGGCGACGTACTCGCCGATCGAGTGACCGATCATCGCGGCGGGCCGCACCCCGGCCCGCAGCCAGAGGGTGGCGAGGGCGTACTCGACGACGAAGAGGGCCGGCTGGGTGTACCGGGTCTCGGTGAGCTTCTCCCCCGCCGCCGGGTCGCGGCCGAGGATCAGGTCGCGGACGTCCAGCCCCAGCTCGGGGCGGAGCAGCTCGGCGCACTCGTCCACGGTGGCGGCGAAGGCCGGCTCCTCGGCGTAGAGCTGCGCGCCCATCCCGGCGTACTGGGAGCCCTGCCCGGAGAAGAGCAAACACACGGTTGGTGCTGGACCGTCGGTCAGACCGCGATGTCCGCGGCGCGGATCACGCAGGGCAGCCGCCGCGGAGGGCGGCTCAGTGGCGACGACCGCGCGCCGGTGCGCGTACTCCTGCCGGCCCACCCGCAGGGTGTGCGCCACGTCGGCGAGCAGCTGCGGCCCGCCGTCGGTGGCGCCCTCGAGGTGCTCGGCGAGGCGCAGCACGGCGGTGTCCAGGGCGGTGGCGGTCTTCGCCGACACGTGCAGCAGCTGCGCCGGGCGAACCTTGCGGTCGGCCCGGTACGCCACCGGCGCCTCCTGGAGCACCACGTGGGCGTTGGTGCCGCCGATGCCGAAGGAGCTGACCCCGGCCCGGCGCGGCCCGCCGTCGGTGTCCCACTTGGTCAACGTGTTCGCCACGTAGAACGGGGTGTCGGCGAAGTCGATCGCCGGGTTCGGCTGCTCGAAGTTGATGCTCGGCGGGATCAGGCCGTGCTCCATCGCGAGCACCGTCTTGATCACGCTGACGATGCCGGAGGGCTGGCTGAGGTGACCGATGTTGGACTTCACCGAGCCGATGCCGCACCAGCCCCGGTCGTCGGTGTCCCGGGTGTAGACGGCGGAGAGGGCGGCGACCTCGATCGGGTCGCCCATCGCGGTGCCGGTGCCGTGCGCCTCGACGTAGCTGATGCTGCGCGGGTCGATCCCGGCCATCCCGACGGCCTGGGCGATCGCCTCCATCTGCCCGTCGATGCTGGGGGCGGTGAAGCCGACCTTGCCGGCGCCGTCGTTGTTGATGGCGTTGCCGAGCACCACGGCCCGGATCGCGTCGCCGTCGGCGATCGCGTCGGAGAGGCGCTTGAGCAGGGTGACGCCGACGCCGCTGCCCCACACCGTGCCGTTGGCGGCGGCGTCGAACGGCCGGCACCGCCCGTCCGGCGAGGTGAAGCCCTCCATGCCCAGGTAGCCGACGTGCGGCAGCTCGATGTTGACCCCGCCGGCGAGCGCCATGTCGCACTCGCCGTTGCGCAGCGCCTCGCAGGCCAGGTGGAACGCGACCAGCGAGGTGGAGCAGGCGGTGTGCACGGTCAGGCTCGGCCCGCGCAGGTCCAGCCGGTACGACACGTTGGTGGCCACGTAGTTCGGCGAGTTGCCGGTGGCGATGGAGACCGCCCCGTGCGGGTTGCCACCGACGCGCTTGTTGCGGATGACGTACCGGTGCAGGTAGGTGTTGCCGCCGGTGCCGGCGTACACGCCGACCGCGCCGTCGTAGCGGGCCGGGTCGTAGCCGGCGTCCTGCAACGCGGTGTAACAGCTCTCCAGGAACAGCCGGTGCTGCGGGTCGGTGATCTCCGCCTCCCGGGCGGTCATCCCGAACAGCCCGGCGTCGAACTCGTCGTACCCATCGACCAGCGGCGCCCGGTTGACCCACCCCGGGTCGTCGACCTCCTCCACGGTGGCGCCCCGCGCCAGCTGCTCCTCCCGGCTCAGCTCGGTGACCGACTCGACGCCGTCGACCAGGTTGCGCCAGAACTGGCGGACGTCGGCCGCGCCGGGCAGCCGGGCGGCGAGCCCGACGATCGCGATCGGCTCGATGCCGTCGTCGGCGGGGAGGTCGGGTGCCATCGGGTTGTCCATCTGCATGTCCTTCATTGCGCGGTGCCGCCGGGGCGGCGGGGTGGGTTGCGGCGGGTGCGGCTGCGGCGGGCGGCGGCCCGCAGCGCGGCGCGGGCCAGTTCCGGCCGGTCGGCGGCGCCGTCGAGGCTGGCGGCGAGCGCCCGGACGGTGGGGTGGCGGAACAGGTCGAGCATGGTGATCGAGCGGCCGGTGGCGGCGGTGAGCCGGGCGTGCACCGCGGCCAGGGCGAGGGAGTGCCCGCCGATGTCGAAGAAGTTGTCGGTGACCCCGACCCGGTCGGTGCCGAGCACCTCCCGCCAGATGCCGGCGATCAGCTCCTCGGTGTCGGTCAACCCGCCCGGACCGGCCGGCATCGGGGTGCGGGGCGCCTCGGCGACCGCCACGGTCATCGCGCCGAGCTGCGGCGTGCGCACGGTGGGCCGGGGCAGCGCGGCGGCGACCGCGGCGGCCGGCGCGTGCGGGTCGGCGGCGAGCGCGCCGACCAGCTCGGCCAGGTCGGCCAGGAGCGCGTCGATCCGGTCGGCGTCGAACAGGTCCGGGTTGTGGACCACCTCGACGCCGAAGCGACCGTCCCGCTCCACCACGTAGACGGTGATGTCGAAGGGCGAGCCGGGCTTGGGCACCGGGACCGGCGCAGCGGCCAGCCCGGTCAGCGCCAGCCGCGGCGGGGCGAAGTTGAGCACGTTGAACAGCACCTGCACCAGCGGGGCGCGGGAGGTGTCCCGGCCGACGCCGAGGGCCTCGACGAGGCGTTCCAGCGGCGCGCCCGGGTGGGCGGTGACCTCGTGCAGCTCGGCGGCGCACCGGTCGACCAGCTCGGCGAAGGTGGCCCCGCCGGTACGCAGCCGCACCGGCACGGTGTCGATGAAGAAGCCCACCACGTCGTCGAAGGCGGCCAGCCGCCGGTCGGCGACGATCGCCCCGACCACGTGGTCGTCGCCGCCGGTGAGCCGGCGCAGCAGCTCGCCGAAGCCGGCGAGCAGCACCGCGGCGGCCGTGGTGCCGCGCCGGGCGGCCAGGGCGCGGACCGCGCGGTCGGCGGGCTCCGGGAGGCGCACCGCGGCCTCGGCGCCGGCGTAGGTCTGCACCGCCGGGCGGGGCCGGTCGCGGGGCAGCTCCAGCACGGTGGGCACGCCGCGCAGGTGCTCGGCCCACCAGGCCAGGTCCACCGTGCCCCGACGGGCGTCGCGCCCGGCCCGCCAGACCGCGTAGTCGGCATACGTGGCGGCCGGCGGCGGCAACGTCGGGGTGGCCCCGGTGACGGCCTGGGCGTACGCGGCGGCGAGGTCGGCGTAGAGGACCGCCTCGGACCAGCCGTCGAAGACCGCGTGGTGCATGGTCATCGCCAGCACGTGCGCGTCGCTGCCGAGCCGGTAGACGGTCACCTGCCAGGGCGGCCCGGTGGCCAGGTCGAAGGCGTGCGCGGCGCCGGCGGCGAGCATCCCGGCCAGCTCCGCCTCGGCGTCGGCGCTGCCGGTCAGGTCGACCACCGGCACCGCCACGTCGGTGGGTTCCTCGCAGACCGCGTACGGCACCCCGGCGGTCTGCGGGATCCGCCAGCGCAGCACGTCGTGCCGCTCGGCGACGGCCCGCAGCGCCGCGCCGAGCGCGGCGGTGTCCAGCGGACCGCGCAGCCGGTGCGCGACGGCGATGTTGTACGGGGCGCTGGAGGGGGCGAGCTGGTCGACGAACCAGAGCCGGCGCTGCGGTGGGGACAGCGTGGGCGGGTTGCCGGTGGTCAGCGGCTCGGTGTCGGCCGGGGCGGCGGCGCGCAGCCGGGCGACCAGGCCGCCGAGGGTGCGTCCGGCGAGCACGTCCCGGATCTCGACGTGCCGGCCCAGCTCGGCGCGGAGCGCGGCGACCAGGCGCATCGCGGCGATGGAGTTGCCACCGGCGGCGAGGAAGTCGGTGCCCGGACCGGGGGTCGCGCCGAGCAGCCGGGTCCAGATCCGGGTCACCGTTGCCGTCACCGGGTCGGCCGGACCGGCCGGCTCCTCGGCGGTGGATCCGGCGGTCAGCGCGGCCACGGCCAGGGCGCGCAACGCCGGCCGGTCCAGCTTGCCGGTGACCGGGCTGACCGGCAGGTCGTCGCGGCGCAGCAGCCGGGCCGGCAGCATCGCGGCGGTCAGCCGCGCCCGGGCGTACGCCCGGATCGTGTCGTCGCCGGGCGCGCCGGCCGGGGTGAGGACCGCGACCAGCTCGGTCCCGGCCGGCCCGGGCACCGCCTCGACGGCGACCCGGTCGACGCCGGGGGCGCCGGCCAACACCGCCTCGACCTCGCCCAGCTCGATGCGCTGGCCCCGGATCTTCACCTGCCGGTCGCTGCGTCCGAGGTAGACGATCCGCCCGTCGGCCGCCTGGCGGACCAGGTCGCCGGTGCGGTACAGCCGCTCGCCGGGCAGCCCGGAGAACGGGTCGGGGACGAACCGGTCGGCGGTCAGCCCCGGCCGGTGGAGGTAGCCGTCGGCCAGCCCGGGGCCACCGATCAGCAGCTCGCCGGTCTCCCCCGGCGGCACCGCCCGCAGCTCGGCGTCGACGACGTACGCCCGGTGGTTGGGCAGCGGCAGGCCGATCGGCACCGGGTCGGTCTCGGCGCCGGTCAGCTCGCCGGTGACCGCGAGCACGGTGGTCTCGGTGGGGCCGTAGCCGTTGAGGAAGCGTCGCCCCGGCGCCCAGCGGGCGGCCAGCTTCGCGGGGACGGCCTCGCCGCCGCAGAGCACGGTACGCCAGCCCGGCACGTCGGCCGGGTCCAGCATGGACAGCACGGTCGGGGTGATGAAGCCCCAGTTCACCTCGTGCGCGGCGATGAACCGGGCGAGCCGGGCCGGGTCAGCGCGGTCGTCGGCGCCGAGCAGTTGCACCGCGCCGCCGAGCAGCAGTGGCAGGAAGAGGTCCATGGTGGCCGCGTCGAAGCCGAGCGAGGCGATGCCGAGGCTGCGCACCCCGGCGTCGGCGCCGCTGATCGTGGCGCACCCGGTGACGAACTCGACCACGTTGCGGTGGGTGGTCAGCACCCCCTTGGGGCGGCCGGTGGATCCGGAGGTGAACAGCACGTACGCCGGGTCGCCGGGCCGGGCCGGGCAGGGCCCCAGCGGGGCCGGGCCGTCCGACTCGACCACCTCGACGCCCGGCAGGTCGGCCAGCTCGGCCGCCGCGTCGCCCACCAGCAGCGACACCCCGGCGTCCGCGACGATCTCGCGTTGCCGCTCGCGGGGGCCGTCCGGCTCCAGCGGCACGTAGCAGCCGCCGGCGAGGAGCACCCCGAGCACGTCCACGACCAGCCGGGGCCGGCGCCGGCCGCAGACCCCGACCCGCGTCTGCCGGCCGACGCCGTGGGCCCGCAGCGCGGCGGCCACCCCGGCCGCCCGGCCGACCAGTTCCCGGTAGGTGAGCCGGTCGTCCCACTGGCGGACCGCGACCGCGTCGGGGCAGCGTGCGGCCCGGGCGGCGATCAGGTCGGCCAGCGTCCCGTCCGGCCAGGGCAGCTGCGGCCCGGCGACGGCGCTGATGGACAGGATGTCGGTCACCCGTGCTCTCCCCGGTAGGTGGCTGGATCGGTGATCTGCAGGCGCAGCTCGCTGACGTGTCCGCTCCCGGCGGCGTCAGGCACCCAGGCGTCCGCCGGCGTGGGCAGCAGCTCGGTGACCACCACCGCCACGTCGGGGCCGGTCTTCGCGGCGGCGTCGGCCATGGCGCACAGCGACTGGGCGTACAGCGGGCCGGTCAGGTCGACGTAGCAGGGCTTGACCTCGGTGCCGACCTTGACGAACACCCGTTCGGGCAGGTCGAGGGCGGCCCGGAAGCGGCGCGCCGCGAGGTAGCGCGCGGTCTCGTCGCCGTGCCCGGCCAGCCCGCTGCCGGCCACGGTGGTCCGCCAGGTGCGCCGGGCCACCACCAGCCGGTCGATGGTGATCCTGGGCGTGTGCGGGGCCGGGTCGAGCAGCTTGAAGGTGTCCACCAGCAGCGAGCCGAGCAGGTTGGCGAAGATCTCCATCACCGGCCAGCGGGACCCGTCCGGGAAGACCGCGGTCAGCGCGTCGCCGTCGCGGACCACGGTGACGGCGGTGGCCGGGACCAGCCGGTCGACGTCGCCGCCGCGCGCGGTGTCGATGCCGAGCTGGCGGTCCGCGGGGCCGGTGAGGGCGTACGTGGTGCGGGTGGTCAGCCGGGGCCAGCTCTCCGGGTAGAGCACCCGGATCCGGGCCGGTCCCAGGTCGGCGTCGAGCGCCGCCCGCAGCGCCACCGGGTCCGGGTGGAACGGGGTGAGCACCGCGCTGTCGTAGGCGACGGTGGCCGGGTGCAGCTCGCCGAGGACGAGCAGGAACTCGCCCCGGTCGATCGCCTCGGCGGAGACGGCGCTGACCTGGAGGTCGGGGTTGTGGATCCGGGCGGACGGCCAGCCGGGCCGCTCGGCGGCGAAGAGCGCGCGGACCGGGCCGGCCAGGTCCTCGGCGCGCAGCCGCAGCTCGACGGTGCCGGCCGGCAGGTGCCGCAGCCCGAACAGCTCGGCCCACCGGTCGGTGAAGCCCACCCCGGCGCGGGCGATGGGGCCGTCCGGGGCGACCAGCATCCCCTGGGCCAGCGACCAGATGTCGGCCAGCCGGACCGGAGCGTCGGCGGCGAGCTCGTCGTGCAGGTCGGCGAGGATCTCCTCGCAGCCGGCGCCGATCTCGGCGGTGAGCCAGCGGGCCGCCTGGAGGACCACGGCGAGCGGGGCGGCCAGCGCGTCCAGCACGGTGGCGCCGACGGTGACGTCGAGGTCGCGGGCGGTCTCCTCGTAGCAGACGGTGCGCCCGGCGTACATCTCGCCGCTCTGCCGGGTGGCGGGACGGCCGGTGACCGCGGTGAACTCGGTGTTGAGCGCGGCCAGCGCGCCGCCCAGCCGGTCCGGGTCGCCGGCGGCGGCCGCGACCGCGTCCCGGGCGGCGCGGAGCCGGTCGACGTCGGCAGCCACCGCCGCCCGCACAGCCTCCTCGCCGATCGCCGCGATCCGCTCGGCCAGCACCCGTTCCGCGTCCGGGCTGTTCGGCAGGTTCGCGTCCCAGGTCAGCTGGCCGCGTTCGACGAACCGGTCCAGCAGCAGGAACACGTCGTCGACGGTGCGGACGTCGCCGTCGGCGCGGGCCCGCTCGGCCAGCTCGACGGCGGCGGTGCGCCCGTCGCAGGACGCCAGCAGCCGGGCCTCCACCGCCGACAGCGGGATCGGCGGGTGCAGCGGCCAGCGCAGCTGCCGTCCCTGGACGCTCAGGTGCGGTTGCAGCGCCGGGGCCCACCAGCGGCGTACCGCCAGGTCGTCGGCGAGCCGGTCGGCGTACGCGATCAGGGCCCAGGCCTCGAACCCGACGTGCCGGCGGGTGACCAGCCCGGGTCCGGGCGTCAGCCGGGTACGCGGGTCGTCCGGGTCGAAGGTGCCCCAGCAGACCGGGCCGAAGAAGCCGATCGTCTCGGCCTTGCCGCAGTAGCGCTGCCAGTAGCGCAGCAGGCTCAGCTCCCGCTTGCGGCGGCGCACGTTGCGTACCGCCGGGTCGGTGCGCAGCAGCCCGTCCAGCGCGATCAGCATGTCCGGGTTCTGCCAGGTGACCGCCTCGCGCAGCAGCGGGTCGGCGGCCAGTTCGCCGGCCACCGCCGAGGAGTCGGCGAACGCCTCGCGCAGCGCCTTGTCGACGACCTCCGGGGCGACCTCCCCGGCGAGCAGCGCGTCGGCGGCGGCGGCCGCGTCGGGCGCCGCGAAGCGGTCCAGGCCGGCGGCGGGGAAACCGGCGGTACGCAGCACCAGGTCCCGCCAGACCGACCAGCCGGTGTCGCCGAGGGGGATGCGGTGGCTCATCGGCGAGGCTCCCCGGTGGTGTCGACGATGTGCAGTCGCAGCTCGCTGAGGTACCGGCGGCCGGCGGCGTCGGGCACCCAGGCGTCGTCGGGGCCGGGCAGCATCTCGCCCACCACCAGCGGCACGCCGTCGCCGTGGGTCATGGTCGCCGAGCGGACCATCGCGCAGAGCATGTTGGCGTACCCGGGACTGGTCAGGTCCACGAAGCAGGGCTTGGTCTCGCTGCCGAGCTTGACGTAGACCTGTTCGGGCAGGCCGAGGCGGGCGCGCCAGCGGCGGACGGCGAGGAACCGGTCGCGTTCCCCGGTGGCCGGTCCCAGTCCGCTCTCCCCGACGGTGGTGCGCCAGGTCTGCCGGGCCACCACCAGCCGGTCCAGCGTGATCCGGGGCGTGTACGCAGCGGCGGCGACCAGCTTGAACCCGTCCACCGCATGCGCGCTGAGCAGTTCGGCGAAGACCTCGGTCAGCGACCAGCGCTGCCCGTCGGGGCCGGTGGCCACCAGCCGGTCGCCGTCGGCGGTGACGGTGAGGTCCACCGTGGGCAGCACCCGCGCCCGGTCGGCGCCGGGTGCCGCGCCGAACGCCAACTGCCGATCGGTCGGCGCGGCGAGGGCCTCGGCGACCCGGCTGGTCCGGCGGGGCCAGTCGGCCGGGTAGAGCAGTCGCAGCCGCCGCCCGCCGACGTCGGCGGCGAGCGCCGCGCGCAGCCGCTCGGCGTCCGGATGGCCGGTGACCAGCGGTGCCGTGTCGAAGGACGCCCAGGCGGCGTGCAGCTCGCCGAGCACCACGGTGTAGTCGCCACGGGCCAGCGCGGCGCTGTCGGTGGCGCAGATCTGCAGGTCGGGGCTGTGCAGCCGGGCCAGCGGCCAGTCCGAGGGGCCGGGCGGCGGGAAGGCGGCGTCGACCCGGTCGACCAGGTCGGCGACCGCGACGGTCACCTCGGTGGTGCCGGCGGGCAGGGTGTCCAGCCCGAACAGCCCGGCCCAGCGGGCGGCGAAGTCGGCGGCGACCCGGTCCACCGGCCGCTCGCCGTCGCCCCAGAACAGCCCCTGGGCCAGGAACCACAGGTCGGCCAGGGACACTGGGGTGTCGCCCGCCCCGCCGCGCAGGTCGTCGTAGAGCTCGCGGAAGACCGCCGCGTACGCCTGCTCCAGCGCGCCGACCAGCCAGCGGGCGGCGCGCAGCAGCACGTCGAGCGGGGCAGCGATCCCGTCCAGCAGCGGCCGGCCGAAGGTCACGTCGAGGTCCCGGCTGGTGTCCTCGTAGCAGAGGGTCCGGCCGGCGTACATCTGTCCGTCGCGGCGCCGCGCGGCCTGCCCGGTCAGCTCGGTGAAGGTGGCGTCGAGCGCGTCCAGGGCGGCCCGCAGCCGCTCGGGGTCACCGGCGGCCGCGGCGACCGCGTCCCGGGCGGCGACGAGCCGGTCCAGCCCGGCCCGGGCGCCGGCCCGGACGGCCTCGTCGCCGATGGCGTCGATCCGTTCGGTCAGCACCCGTTCGGCGTCCGGGCTGACCGGCAGGGCGGCGTCCCAGCTGATCAGCTCCCGCTCGACCAGCCGGTCGAGCAGCGCGTACCCGTCCTCGGGGCGGCGCAGCCCGGCGGCCGGGTCGCCGACCAGTTGGTGGGCGGGGCGGCCGTCGGCGGCGGAGAGCAGGGCCGCCTCCACCGCTGTGAGGGTGAGCGGTGGGCGGCCGGGGCGCAGCACGGTCCGGCCGCGCAGGCTCAGGTGCGGGGCGAGCAGCGGCGGCCACCACCGCCGGACGGCCAGGTCCCCGGCGAGCCGGTCGGCGTACGCGGCCAGCGCCCAGGACTCGAACGGCACCCAGCGGCGGCGGGTCAGGCCGGGCCCGGGACGGACGTCGGCCACCTCGGCTCGCGTCGGGTCCACGGTCACCCAGCAGCCGGGGCCGAAGAAGCCCACGGTCTCGTTCTTGCCGCAGTAGCGCTGCCAGTACTTCAGCAGGGCCCGTTCCCGGTCCCGGTGCTTGTTGTTGCGCCGCGGCTCCGGGCCGCCCGCGACCAGCGCGTCGAGGATGACCAGGGCGCCCCGGTTCTGCCAGGTGACCGCCTCGCGCAGCAACGGGTCGGCGGCCAGCGCGGCGAGCCGCCGGGCGGCGGCCGAGGTGGCCTCCGCGAACTCCTTGTCGAAGCGTTCCGCGCCGGCGCCGGTGGCGATCAGCTCGTCGGCGGCCGCGGCGGCCGACGGCGCGGCGAACATGGTCAGCCCGTCGGCGGGGAAGCCGGTGGTGCGCAGCACCGCGTCCCGCCACACCGACCAGCCGGTCTTCCCCAGCGGCACCCGGTGCGCCCCGGTCGACCCGGCACCCGCCGCACCGGCAGCGCGGGACGCGGCGGCGCCCGACGCGGTAGCGCCCGAGGCGGCAACGCCGGACGGGGCAGCGCCGGACCGGGCGGCGGTCGAAGCGGCGGCGGTCGCGGCGACGGCCTCGGCCAGGTCGGCGCGGATCGCGGCGAGCAGCTCGGGCAGCCGGTCGGTGAGGAAGAAGTGCCCGCCGTCGATCTCGTGCAGGGTGAACCCGGCGGCGGTGTGCGCGGCCCACGCGGCGCTCTGCTCCCGGCTGACCGCCCGGTCGTGCCGGCCGCTGAACGCGACGAGCGGCACCGGCAGCGGCTCGCCGGGGACGTACCGGTAGCTGTCCACCCGGCCGAAGTCGGCGCGCAGCAGCGGCAGCAGCAGCTGCACCAGCTCGGGGTGTGCCAGCAGCTCGGCGGGGAGCCCGCCGCCGGCGCCGAGACGGCGCAGCAGCTCGTCGTCGTCCACCCGGGACAGCCCGTCGAAGAGGCTGGGAGCGGTGACGTGCGGCGCCCGGGCGCCACCCACGTAGAGCCGCAGCGGCAGCGGTCGGCCGGCCCGGCGCAGCTCGCGGACCACCTCGAAGCCGACCCGGCCGCCCATCGAGTGGCCGTAGATCGCGTACGGGCGGTCGGCCCGACCGGCGATGGCGGCGGCGACGTCGGGCACGGTGAACCGGGGGTCCTCGCTGATCCGATTCTCCCGGCCGGGCAGCTGCACCGCCAGCACCTCGACGTCCGGGCCGATCCCCTCCTGCCAGCGCCGGAAGGCGCTCGCGCCGGCCCCGGCGTAGGGCAGGCAGAACAGTTGCACCGGCGCCTGGGGTCGGCTTCCGGGCGAGACGAACCAGTTCACCGCGCGCCTTTCTGAGGGGGGTCGATCCAGTACCGCCGGCGCTGGAACGGGTAGCCGGGCAGTCCGGTGCGGCGGACGCCCTCGCCGGGGTGCAGCGCGGCCCAGTCGACGTCGCGGCCGGCGACCCAGTCGGCGGCGAGGTCCCGCAGCCGGCCGGCCGGGCCGGCGATCCGGGTGTCGGCGTGCAGCAGCTCGTCCAGCGCGGCGATCGCGCCGGCCGGGTCGGCGGCGACCACCGCCGCCCGGCAGTCGAAGGCTCGCCGGCCCAGCGCCAGGGTGGCGGCCACCTCGGGCAGCGCCGGCGCCGCGCCGGCCAGGTGGGCCCGCAGCCGGGTGAGCGCCGCGCGCAACGCCCCGGGGGTACGCGCCGAGACCGGCAGCAGGTACGCGGCACCCTCGGGCGCCTCGACCGGCTCGACCGGTGGGGGCTGCTCGACCACCACGTGCGCGTTGGTGCCGCCGAGGCCGAACGAGCTGACCCCGGCGACCCGGCGCGGGCCCGGCGGCCAGTCGCGCGCCTTGGTCGGCACGTAGAACGGGCCGCCGGCCAGGTCGATCTCCGGGTGCGGCCGGGTGAAGTGCAGGTTCGGCGGGATCACCCCGTGCTGCACGGCGAGCACCGTCTTGATCAGCCCGGCCACGCCGGCTCCGGCGTCGAGGTGACCGATGTTGGTCTTGACCGAGCCGAGCGCGCAGGACTCGGCGGGCGCGGCGCCGCCGTACACCTCGTGCAGCGCGGCGACCTCGATGGCGTCGCCGAGCGGCGTACCGCTGCCGTGGGCCTCGATGAAGCGGACCTCGCCGGGCGCCACCTCGGCGGCGGCGAGGGCGTTCGCGACGGCGGCGGCCTGCCCGGCGGGGCCGGGCACGGCGAAGCCGGCCCGGTCGGGTCCGTCGTTGGTGACCGCCCAGCCTGGCAGCACCGCGTAGATCCGGTCGCCGTCGGCCTGGGCGTCGGCGAGGCGGCGCAGCGCGACGACCCCGACGCCGGAGCCGAAACCGGCCCCGTCGGCGGCCTCGTCGAAGGCCCGGCACCGGCCGTCGGGTGAGGCGAGGCCGCCGGGGGTGTGCCGATAGCGGGGCCAGGTGACGTTGACGCCGCCGGCGAGGGCGAGGTCGCACTGGTAGTCGGCGAGGCTCTGCGCGGCCAGGCAGACCGCGACCAGCGAGCTGGAGCAGGCGCTCTGCACGGCGACTGCCGGCCCGGTCAGCCCCAGCCGGTACGCGACCTGGCCGGGCAGGTGGTCGGTGAACTGCCGCCCGATCAGCCGGGCCTCCCAGTCGTCCGGGTCCACGTCGCCCACCACCGCCGGGTTGTCCAGCAGATGGAACAGGAAGTACCGGTTGGCCGAGGTGGCCGAGTAGACCCCGACCAGCCCGGGGAACCGGGTCGGGTCGTGCCCGGCGTCCTCCACCGCCTCCCACGCGGTCTCCAGGAAGAGCCGGTGCTGCGGGTCGGTGCGGGCGGCCTCCTGCTCGCCCATGGCGAAGAACTCGGCGTCGAAGTCGGCGACGCCGTCGAGCCGGCCGGCGGCCCGGACGTGCCGGGGGTCGGCCCGCAGGCCGGGCCCGATGCCCAGGGCGGCCAGCTCGGCGTCGCTGTGATCGTGGATCGAGTCGACCCCGGCGCAGAGGTTCCACCAGAAGGTGGCCAGGTCGGGCGCGCCGGGAAACCGCCCGGCGAGCCCGACGACGGCGATCTCGTCGCCGGTGTACTCGCGGGCGGCGACCGTCGGCGCGGCCGGGGTGGGCAGGCTGGGCGCGGGGGCGGGGGCGGCCGGCCGGTCACCGCTGGCGGCTGCGTCGAGCAGCCGGGCCTGCGCCGCCACGGTTGGGTGCGCGAAGAGCCGCACCATCGGCAGCGCCACCCCGAACCGCTCGGCGAGGCGCTGCTGCACCTGGCCGAGGAGCAGGGACTGGCCGCCCGCGTCGAAGAAGCTCTCCTGCCGGCCGACCGCCTCGCGGCCGAGCACCGCGCACCAGATGTCGTGCACCGCCCGCTCGGTTTCCGTGGTCGGGCCCTGCCCGGCCGGGACGTCCCGGGGCGGATCGGGCAGCGCCCGCTCGTCGACCTTGCCGGTGACGGTGAGCGGGAGAGCGTCGAGCGCGACCACCGCGCGGGGCAGGGCGTACTCCGGCAGCCGCCGGGCGAGGGCGGCGCGCAGGGCCGCCGGGTCGAGGGGCCCGCCGGCGGGTGTCGCGTACGCCAGCAGCTCGCCGTCGCGGGCGATGGCCCGTACGGCGGCGACGCCGGGCTGGTCGGCGAGGACCGCCTCGATCTCGGTCAGCTCGACCCGGAACCCGCGCACCTTCACCTGCCGGTCGAGCCGGCCGAGGCAGACCAGCTCGCCGCCGGGCAGCCGCGCCCCGAGGTCCCCGGTGCGGTACGCCCGGGTGACGCCGTCGTCCGCGAGGCTGAACCGGTCGCTGTCCTGCCCGAGGTAGCCCGGGGCGAGGTACCGGCTGCGCACCACGATCTCGCCGGTGTCCCGGTCCAGCGACAGCTCGTACCCGGGCAGCGGGGTGCCGATCGGCAGCGGCCCGGTGGCGGTCGGGTCGGCCTCGGCGAACGGCAGCGTGTGCCGGGCGGCGAAGGTCATCTCGGTGGCGCCGTAGCCGTTGACCAGGACGGAGCCCGACGCGAACCGGTCCCGGCCGCGCGCGGCGTCGACGTGGGTGGCCTGCTCGCCGCCGAGCAGCACCACCCGCACCGAGCCGAGCCGGCGCGCGCCGAGGGTGTCGAGCAGGAACCGGTAGACGGTCGGGGTGGAGTGGTAGACGGTCACCCGACGCCGGACCAGCTGGTCGGCGGCGTGGGCCAGCCCGTGCCGGCGCAGGTCCACCGGGACGACGGCGGCACCGGTGAGCAGGGCCGGGTACAGGTCGGGGATGGCGGCGTCGAAGCTGAACGAGGCGAGCAGGCTGAGCCGGTCGTCCGGGCCGAGGGCGAGGTCGCGGATCTGGTTGTCCACGACGTGCGCCAGGTTGCGGTGGGTCTGCGCGACGGCCTTGGGCGTGCCGGTGGAGCCCGAGGTGAACAGCACATACGCCGGCGCGTCCGGATCGACCGGCACGGGACGCAGCGGGGCGGGGCCGACCCCGTCGAGGACGATCACGGGGGTGCCGGGCCGGTCGGCGCAGAGCCGCTCGGCCAGTTCCCGGTGGGCGGCGGCGCAGGCGACGGCGCGCACGTCGGCGGCGGCGAGCAGGTGGCGCAGCCGCGCGTCGGGGAACCCCGGGTCCAACGGCACGTACGCGCAGCCGGTGGCGAGGGCGCCGAGGACGGCGGCGACGGTGGGCGCGCCGTGCCCGGTGAGCAGGGCGACCCGGTCGCCGGCGCGCAGGCCTGCGGCGGCGAGCGCGGCGGCGTGGCCACCGGCGCTGCCGGCCAGCTCGGCGTAGTCGACCTCGTGGGTCTCGCCCAGGATCGCCGGCCGGTCGGGATGGGCGGCAGCGACGTCCACGAAACGCTGGATGATCATTGGTTGCGCCATCTCAGTGAGTCGGCTCGACTCCACTATGGACAGGCGCGCAGGCATCGACAATTGTGATCATGATCCCCCCCAGGACTTCACAATGGAGCCAGAATAGGCCTCGATGCCTCCTGGAACAGGCCATCGATCGGAGTCAGCCCGAAGGGGCCACGACACCTCGGTGATCGGGCGTCGAAATTCGGCCGATCATCCCCCTAGCGCGGAGAGGAGTTTCAGCCTAAGGGTTTACCAGCAAGTAATTTTCCCGTGAATGAGGTTGCAGACCGGCGATTTTCCGCTCCGGTAGCTCCTTAACGGCAGCTCAGGCGGGCCGCGGGCCGGCGGCGGCGTCACTCATCGTACGGCCGTGGTGGCGCTGGATCGACACCCCTGGTGAAACTTTTCGGCAACTGCGCCACCAGGTCCTGGAACTCGCCGACCGTGACCGCCTCGCGCAGGGTAGCGAAGACCGCCCGGACCCCGACCTGGGCGGTGGCCGGCTCGACGCCGGCCCGGTCGGCCACCCGGCGCAGGAACTCGACCGGCCCGAAGGTCTCCGGCGCGCCCGGCGTGGTCTCCGGCGGCGGTCCGGCCAGGTATGCGCTGAGCTCGTCCGGGAGTTGGGCGCTCAGGTCGTCGACCTCGCCGGCCTGGACCCGTTCGGCCACCGTCACCAGCACGGCGCGGGCGATCGCGGCGGCCCGCTCCGGCGGCAACTCTGCCCGCCGGGCGACCGCGTCGACGAAGAGGGGAAAGCGCACCGGGTCCTCCTGTCGTTCCGCCGATCGGCCGCACCTCCGACCCGTCCGCGGGTCGCCATCGGGAATCCGACCGTCGGCGACCGTCCCGCCGGGTCGGGAATCCGACCGCGGTTACCCGCCCCGGCGGGGCGCAAACGGCCACCTCACCCGACCGGTTCGGCACCGGCCCGGTCGGTCGCTGCGGATCGGCGCGCCACACCGGCGCAGGGGTCAGCCGGGCGCGGCGGCGGCCCTCCCCCACCGCCTCCGGGACCGAACCGGTAGCCCGCCGCCGAGCATCGCTCAGGCCAACAGGGCCCGCCGGCGCAGGTCGTCGAAGATGATCCGGTCGACCGGGGAGACCCGGTCCCGGTCGGCGTACCCGAGCCAGGCGACCTCCTCGATCTCGTGGTCCGGCCGGGGCTCGCCCTGGTGCTCGGCGGTGTAGCAGGTCATCCGTACCAGCGTGCCCGCCGGGTGGCCGTGCGCCTGGGCGGTGAAGGTGCCGACGTGCACGGCCGTCTCCGGGTCGATCACCACGCCCAGTTCCTCGGCGATCTCGCGGGTGAGGGTCTCCCGGTCGGTCTCGCCGGGCTCGCGCTTGCCGCCGGGCAGGTACCAGACGTCCCTGCCCCGGGAGCGGGTGCTGAGAATCCGGCCGTGCGCGATCCGGATCCAGGCGATCTTGTCGATGGGGTCCACGGGCGGTCCTCCGGTGCGGGCGGGCACCCACTGTAGACGGCGTCCCCGACGCGTCGGGTTTGGCGGCGGGGGCCGGCGGGGCATTCCGACCGCACGGGGTGCTCCCGGAGGAAGGGCGCGGATGAGCTGGTGGCGCGACCGGTGGCGACGGCGGAAGCCGCCGGAGAACGTGGCCGAACTCCTGACCAGCACGGGACCGTTCCGGGTCGCCAGCGAACAGGTGGAGCTCGGCGACCGGGAGACCGTACTGCGGTGGCTGCGCGAACTCGATCCCGACCTGGGGCAGCAGGTCTTCGTGCACCGCCCCTGGGGGACGGTCGCCGCGGTCAGCGACCACCGCGATCCGGTGAGCGTGGTGATGTCGGACGCCGAGGGACGCCCGTGGGCCGCCTACGTCCCCGGCGCGGACCACCGCGAACACCTCACACCCGAGCAGGTCGAGTCGGTGATGCTGGCGGCGCTGACCTCGGACGGACCCCCGGCCGGCCCCGACTGGCGGCGACTTGACTGACGGGTCGACCGCCGCTCACCCCTCGGCGAGGGTGTCGAGCAGCAGCGACGCCGTCCAACTGAACGCCGCCGAGCCGAGCCCCGCCGCGGTGTCCGGGTGGAAGTACTCATGGCAGCCGCCGGCGGCGACCAGCGCCAGCATCGACTCGTGCAGCCCGGCGGCCAGGTCCGGCCGGTGGTGCGCCCGCAGCCCCCGCCAGAGCAGCCAGTTGGTGTTCATCCAGCTCGGGCCGCGCCAGTAGCGCAGGGGCTCGAAGTCCGGCGCGGTGCGGTCGTGGGTGGGCAGCGGACGCGGCATGCGCGGAGCCAGGCCGAACCGCGCCGAGCACGCCTCGGTCAGCACCGCCCGCACCTGGCGCGCCGGCAGGTCGGGCAGGATCAGCGGCATCAGCCCCAGCACGGTACGGGTCGGGACCAGCCGGTCGGTGCGCAGGTCGCGCGGGTGGAAGGTGCCGGTGACCGGGTCGTAGAGCCGGCGGACCAGCGCCTCGGTGATCCGGGCCGCGCGGTCGCGGTGCGGGCCGGGATCGGCTCCGACCACGGCGGCGATCCGGGCCAGGGCGTGCTCCGCCGCGCCCAGCGCCGCGTTGAACAGCGGGCACTCCACCAGGAACGGATGCCACCCGGCCAGCGCCTGGTCGGCGTAGCGACGGCCGCGGTAGGAGGCGACGATCGCGACGTACCGCGCGTAGTCCAGGTCCGTGGGGCGGTGCGCGGCGTCGGCGTGCGCCGTGTCGTGCCGCCGGTACGCCCGCATCACGGCGGCGTCGGCCGGTACCGCCGCCATCGGCGCGTCCCAGGCCGGGCTGTTGTCCAGGCCGGACTCCCAGGGGTGCACGATGGCCGCCAGCCCGGCCCCGCCGACGTCCCGCCGGCCGGTGAGGTAGCGCTGCTGGGCGACCAGCCTCGGGTACAGCCAGCGCAGCGCCTGGGCCGACGCCTCGGAGGGGGCGCGGCAGTGCACCAGCCAGGCCGCCTGGGCGTGCACCGGCGGTTGGACGATGCCGGACGTGGCGGCGGCCGGGGCGCCCTCGGCGGCGGCGGAGCCCCAGAACTCCGGCCCGGGGAAGTACGAGCCGACCCGCAGCGCCGGGTTGAACACGATGTGCGGCACCCGCCCGTCGGCCCACTGGGCGGCGAACAGGGTGCGCAGCTCCCGCCAGGCCCGGTCGGGGCGGACGTGGGCCAGCCCGATCGCGATGAACGCCGAGTCCCAGCTCCACTGGTGCGGGTAGAGGGTGCGCGAGGGCACCGTGTGGTCGTGCTCCCAGTTGGCGTCGAGCGTGGCGATGGCCAGCCGGCGCAGGTCGGCGAGGTGCCCGGCGGGCGCCGGACGGGCCGGCGCGCCGGCCCTCGGGGCGGGGCCGCCGTCCGGGTCGTCGGCGGGGGGCGCGCCGAGGCCGGACGGGCGGGCGGCGCCGGTGCTCACGCCGCCGCCTGCCGGGGCTGGGCGTGCCGGAGCACGGTCGCCGCCTGTTGCAGCGCCCGGACCGGGTCGCCGCGCAGCCGACACTCCAGCGCCAGCCAGCCCGGGTAGCCGATGTCGCGCAGCGTGCGCAGCAGCGCCGGCCAGTCCAGGTGCCCGGCGCCGGGCTGGAACCGGTTGGAGTCGCTGACCTGCACGTGCCCCAGGTACGGCGCGGCGGCACGCAGGGCGGCGTGCACGTCGTCCTCCTCGATGTTCATGTGGAAGGTGTCGGCGACCACCCGCACCGAGGGCAGGCCGACGGCGGCGCAGAGCGCGACCGCCTCGTCGAGCCGGTTGACCATGTGGTCCTCGTACCGGTTGAGCGGTTCCAGGAAGAGGGTGACGCCCTCGCCGCGGGCGTGCTCGCCGAGGTCACCCAGGGCGTCGACGAGGACCTGCCGGTCGCCACCGGGCGGGCGGGGCGGCTCGAACGGGGGCAGCCGGCGGGAGAACATCCCCCACGCGGCGGGGGTCATGGCGCCGATTCCGCCGAGTTCGGCGATCACGGTGAGCTGGGAGCGCAGGTTGGCGACCGCGTCGCGGGAGCGCGCCGGGTCGAAGTCGCCGATGAAGTGGTCCATCTCCACGCAGACGGTGGGCATGACCACCCCCTCGGCGCGGGCCCGGCGCAGCTCCGGCAGCCGGCGAGCGAGGGCGAGGTCGCCCCGGCCGCGCAGCTCGATGCCCTGGTAGCCGAGGGCGGTGGCGAGGGCGAACTTCTGGGGCAGGCTGGTGCCCGGGAGCAGTTGCTCCTGGCAGGCGAGTGGGATGGACATCAGAACTCCAGCACGACTTGTAGGACGTCACCGGCACCGCGGTCGAGCAACGCGAGCGCGTCGGCCACCGCGCGGGCGTCCACGACGTGGCTCACCAGCGGCAGCGGGTCGACGCTGCCCTCGGCCACCAGGTCCATGAAGGTGTGGGCGATGCGGGCACCGGACCACCGGCCGGCCAGGCCGGGCGCCGGGGCGGGCCCGGAGACCTGGGCCGCCACCAGCTGGATCCGGTTGTGGTGGAACTCCTCGCCGAGGCCGAGCCCGTCGGCCTGGCCCTGGTAGAAGCCGCCGGCCACGACCCGGCCGGCGTGAGTGGTGGCGCGGATCGCCTCGTGCAGCGCCGGATACGCCCCGGACAGCTCCAGGCAGACGTCCGCGCCCCGGCCGTTGGTGGCCTCGCGCAGCACTGCGGCGGCGGAGTCGACACCGGCGTCGACGGTGCGCCGGGCCCCGAGGCGGGCGGCCCGTTCCAGCCGGGCGGGCACCCGGTCGACGGCGACCACCCAGGCCCCGGAGAGGCTGGCCAGCCGGGTGGCGAGCAGCCCGATGACGCCCTGCCCGAAGATCCCGACCCAGTCGCCGAGGTGCAGGTCCCCGGCGAGCACGGCGGTCAGCGCGATGGCGCCGGGGCGGGCGAAGACGCCGGCGAGCGGGTTGAGCCCGGGGGCGAGCGGGTTGACCGCGCCGGCCGGTAGGACGGCCTCGGCCCGGTGCCCCCAGATGCCCCAGACGAGCTGGCCCGGATGTCGGTCGGCCACGTCGTCGGCGACCTCGATGATCTCGCCGACCTCCTCGTAGCCGAACCCGACCAGCGGGTACGGCACGGGGGTCTGCCGGGGGACGAACATCCGGCTGGCGTCATCCCAGTCCTTGCTGAGCCGGGGGTTGCTCCCGCGGAACAGGGTGAGCTCGGTGCCGGCGGAGATGCCGGAATAGCAGGTGCGGACCCGGACCTGGCCCGGGCCGAGCGGATCGGTGGGGCAGGGCTCGAGGCTCACGCGCCGCGGCCCGGCCAGCGAGACAACCCAGTTGCCCATGGCGCTACTCCCGGGACGTACCGGGCTCAATCTTAACAAAAAATCGCTATATGTCTTGTGATTGATCAATCCAGCACGTTGAATCCCTCATGTACCCTTCGAGAGGAGTGCCACAGATGTCATCCCCTCCGATGCGGATGCTGGCCGCCACCCTGATCCTCGCAGTAACCGGGGCGAGCCTGCTGGCCTGCAGCGACGACGAGTCTAAAAGCGACAGTTCCGAAATAACCGTCTGGAGCCTTGAGGACGTGGCCGACCGGGTCACCGCCACCAAGGCGATCATCGCCGACTACACCGCCAAGACCGGCGTGAAGGTCAATCTGGTCACCGTCAACGAGGACCAGTTCCCCTCCCTCATCGCCTCCAGCGCCGCCGCCGGGGAGCTGCCCGACGTCGTCGGGTCGGTGTCGCTCGCCGGCATCCGCACCCTCGCCGGCAACGAGCTGCTGCATCCCGACGCCAACAAGGAGATCGTCGACAAGCTGGGGCGGGACACCTTCTCGCCACGGGCGCTGGAGCTGACCTCCGACGACGGGAAGCAGCTCTCGGTACCCAGCGACGGGTGGGGGCAGCTGCTGGTCTACCGCAAGGACCTCTTCGACGCCGCCGGCCTGCCCGCCCCCGACACGTACGAGAAGATCGCCGCCGCCGCGGCGAAGCTGAACACCGGCGGGGTCGCCGGCATCACGGCGGCCACCGCCCCGGGCGACGTCTTCACCCAGCAGACCTTCGAGCACCTGGCCCTGGCCAACAACTGCCAGCTCACCGACGACTCCGGCGCGGTCAAGCTGGACTCCCCCGAATGCGTCGAGGCGTTCCGCTTCTACGGCGACCTGATGCGCAACCACTCCGTCAAGGGCGCGCAGGACGTGGACACCACCCGGGCCACCTACTTCGCCGGCAAGGCCGCCATGCTGATCTGGTCGCCGTTCATCCTCGATGAGCTGGCCGGGCTGCGCAACGACGCCAAGCCGACCTGTCCCCAGTGCGCGAAGGATCCGAGCTGGCTGGCGAAGAACAGCAGCTTCGTCACCGCCATCAAGGGCCCCAACGGCGCCGAGCCGGCCCAGTACGGCGAGATCAGCTCCTGGGCGGTGCTGGACGAGGCCGCCGCCGACCCGGCGAAGTCCTTCGTGGAGTACCTGCTCTCCGACGGCTACCCGCGCTGGTTCGGCATGTCCCCCGAGGGGCGTTTCCCGGTCCGCAAGGGCACCGCCGACGACAAGGAGAAGTTCCTCACCGCCTGGAACACCAGCCAGGCCGGGGTGGACGCGAAGAAGCCACTCTCCGAGGTGTACGGCGACGAGGTGCTGACCGGCCTGCGCACGAGCCCGGACACCTTCCAGCGCTGGGGCCTGACCCAGGGCCAGGGCAAACTGGTTGGCGCGATCCTGGGCGAACTGCCCGTGCCCAAGGCCCTCGCGGACGTCGTGGGCGGCAAGAGCGACGCCGGTGCGGCGGCCGCCCGGGCGAAGAAGGACGTGGAGGCGATCAAGGCGGGCGTCAATTGACCACCGCGCCACCGGAGACCGGCCGCTCCCCCGCCCGGGAGCGGCCCGGCCCCGGCCGCCGACGCCCGCTCACGCTGCGCCGCCGGGAGTCGCGCGCCGGGCTCGCCCTGGTTGCGCCGACCCTGCTCGTCGTGGTCGCGGTGATCGGCATCCCGATCGTCTGGACGGTGCTGCTGGCCTTCCAACGGGTACGCCTGGCCACCCTGCGCAAGACCGGGCTCTTCGGTGAGCTGACACTGAGAAACTTCGACCGGGTGCTGAATACGCCGGGCTTCGCCGACACGCTCTGGACCACCGTTCTCTACAGCCTGGGCGGCACCCTCGGGTCGATCGCGCTCGGTCTCGCGGCGGCGCTGGTGGTCCGCCGGCCGTTCCGGGGCCGGACACTGGTCCGGGCCTCGATGCTGCTGCCGTACGTGGCGCCGGTGGTCGCGGTGGCCTTCGTCTGGCAGGTGATGCTCGACCCCCAGCTCGGCATCGTCAACGACTGGGGGCAGCGCTTCCTCGGCTGGGACGCCCCGATCCCCTTCCTGTCCCAGGACTCGACCGCCCTGGCCACGGTGATCGCGTTCGAGGCGTGGCGCTACTTCCCGTTCGCGTTCCTGTTCCTGCTGGCCCGGCTCCAGGCCGTCCCCGGCGAGTTGGAGGAGGCCGCCCGGGTGGACGGCGCCACCCCGACCCAGCGTTTCCGGTACATCCTGCTGCCGCAGCTGATGCCGGTGATCGCCCTGCTGGGGGTGCTGCGGTTCATCATGACGTTCAACAAGTTCGACGACGTCTACCTGCTCACCGGCGGCTCCGCCGGCACCGAGGTGGTCAGCGTCCGGGTCTACCAGTTCCTCACCGCGCGGACCGACATCGGGGCGGCGGCGGCGCAGGCCGTCGTGCTGGCCGTGGTGCTGATCGTCTTCGTCGCGATCTACCTGCGCTTCTTCGCCGGACGCAGGGAGGCGTGATGGACCGCGACCGGATCGAAACGATCTCGCTGCGCTGGCTGCGCCGGCTGGTGATCACCGCGTTCCTGCTGGTCACCGTGCTGCCGTTCTGGTACATGCTGGTGCTCTCGGTACGCCCCATCGAACGGCTGCTGCTCGACCCCGGCTCGCTGTGGGTGCCGCTGGGCGAGTTCACCGTGGCCACGTACACCGAGGTGTTGAAGGCCGCCGAGGACGGCGGCCAGGGTTTCCTCACCTTCATCCGCAACAGCGGCCTGGTCGCCGTGGCCGCGACGCTGCTGACGCTGGTGGTGGCGATCCCCGGCGCGTACGCCGTCTCCCGGCTGCGGTTCTTCGGCCGCCGCCAGGTCAACGCCCTGTTCCTGGCCGTCTACCTGTTCCCGTCGATCGTCATCGCCATCCCGCTCTTCGTGGTCTTCACCCGGGCCGGGCTGCGCGGGTCCCTGTTCGGGCTGGTGCTGGTCTACATCTCGCAGACCCTGCCGGTCTCGGTCTACATGCTGAAGAACTACTTCGAGACCATCCCGATCAGCCTGGAGGAGTCCGCGGCGATCGACGGGGCCGGCCGGTTCGGCATCATCCGCCGGATCAGCCTGCCCCTGGCCGCCCCGTCGATCATGGCGGTCGCGCTCTACGACTTCATGATCGCCTGGAACGAGTTCCTCTTCGCGCTGCTCTTCCTGGTCGACAAGCCCGACCGGTGGACGGTGTCGCTGGGGCTCTCCCTGCTCGCCGACGGCGTCGAGGTACCCAAGACCGTGCTGATGGCCGGGTCGGTGATCCTCACCCTGCCCATCGTGATCCTCTTCTTCGCCAGTGAGCGGCTGCTCACCGAGGGTCTCACCGCCGGTGCCGAGAAGGGCTGACCGCCCTCCCACGGACGGTGGCCGACCTCCGGTCACCGTCCGTGGACACCGCGATCACGCCTCGAAACACCTGCTAGATCCTCGTGCCGATCGGCCACGTCATCCGTAGCATCGTTCGAAAGCCCGCCCTGGCGGGTACGGGGGAGGCCGGTGGAACGCCCTGCGCGTGCCACCGGCAGGTGCGCGAGCACCGCACATCCGTATCCGCGACAGGCAAAGGGGCCGGCGATGGGTCGAGCACGGCAGGACGCTCCAACGGGCACCCAGGGTGAGGACTACACCCGTCGGTTGCAACGCCTGGGTGGCGCACGCTGGAAGCAGCTGCTCGACGTGCAGGCGCCGTACCGGTGGAACCTGCGGCGGCTCGGCCTGGGCCGCACCCTCGACGTGGGCTGCGGGCTCGGCCGCAACCTCGCCAACCTCGGCGGCGGCGCGGTCGGGGTCGACCACAACGCCACGTCGATCGCGCACGCCCGGGCCGCCGGGCACGAGGCGTACACGGTCGAGGAGTTCTTCCGCTCCGAGCACGCCCGCCCGGACGCCTTCGACTCGCTGCTCGCCGCCCACCTGCTGGAGCACCTCCCCGCCGGCCAGGCGCTGGAGGTGGTCTCCTCGTACCTGCCGTTCGTCCGCTCCGGCGGCACCGCCGTCTTCATCACCCCGCAGGAGCGCGGGTACGCCAGCGACGCCAGCCACGTCCGGTTCGTCGGGTTCGCCGAGGCGGCGGAGGCGGCCCGCGACCTCGGCATGACCGTGGTGCGGCAGTACTCGTTCCCCTTCCCCCGGGCGCTCGGCAAGCTCTTCACCTACAACGAGTTCGTCACCGTCGCCCGGCTGCCCTGACCGCCGGCCGGCCCGGCCGGGCGCCGGTTACCGTGGCGGCATGACCAACCCGACCCGCTGGGCGACCGAGACCGGTCCCGGACACTCGCAGTGGTACATCGACCGGTTCCGCAAGCTCGCGGCCGAGGGCGCCGACCTCGCCGGCGAGGCGCGCCTGGTGGACGCCATGGTCGCGCCCGGCTCGCGGATCCTGGACGCCGGCTGCGGCACCGGCCGGGTCGGCGCCGCGCTGGCCGCCCGCGGTCACCGGGTGGTCGGGGTGGACGCGGATCCGGCGCTGGTCGAGGCCGCCCGGGCCGACCATCCCGGCCCCCGCTGGCTGGTCGGCGACCTCGCCGCACTGGACCTGGCCGCGGCCGGCGAGCCGGAGCCCTTCGACGCGGCCGTGGTGGCGGGCAACGTGATGGCCTTCGTAGCTCCGGGCACCGAACGGGACGTGCTGGCCCGGATCGCCGCGCACCTGCGCCCCGACGGCGTGGTGCTGGTCGGCTTCGGCACCGACCGGGGCTACCGGTTGGCGGACTTCGACGGCGACGCGGTCGCCGCCGGGCTGCGCCCCGAGCACCGCTTCGCCACCTGGGACCTGCGTCCGTGGCGCGACGACGCCGACTTCGCGGTCAGCGTGCTCCGCCGCCCCATGGCCTGACCCCGCGCCGCCGGCGCCCTGATCCGCCCGTCTGGCCTGACCATTGCCAGTCCCGGGTCAGGCGGGGGCGGCCACCGCCCGCGCGGCGGCCGGGTCGAGCGGGCTGCCGGCGGGCACCAGGCTGACCAGGCCGGCGGGCAGCCGCACCGGCCGCACGTCGCCGTAGCCGAGCATGCCCAGCACCTCGGTGCCGGCCAGCACGTACCGCCGGCCCAGGTCGGTGACGACGGAGACGGCGCCGCCGGTCGCCCCGGGCGCGGCGACGGACTCCACCACCGCGCCCCGGCCGGGCTCGACCACGACGTGGTCGGCGAGCACCGCACCCCGCCCGGTGGCGGCGCCGGTGCGGGCCACAGCGGTCAGGTCGGGCAGGGTGGCGCCGACGCGGATCTCGCGGACCTCGCCGTCGTCGCCGACGCGCGCGCAGAGCCCGCCACCGTCCACGCCCGCCAGCCGGGGCGGTGACGCGGGCGGGGCGGTCGGGCCGCTGGGCACCAGGTCCGGCAGCTTGGGCAGGGCGGCGAACCGGCCGAGAGTGATCGGCTTCGGGTCGCCCTGACCGGTGCGGGCCATCAGCAGGGCCGCCTGCAACTCGGTGATGCCGGCGAGGCCGTCCCGCTCGGCGACCGCGTACTGCCGGCCGCCGCCGGAGTTGCGGACCAGGTAGACGTCGCCGACCGCGGCGCCGGAGACCCGGGCGGCGGGCTGGCCCAGCTCGGGCAGGGCCGGCGGGGCCAGGTCGGCGCCCGCGGGCAACGTGTTGAGCAGGGCGGGCGCCACCGGCACCGCCCGCTCCCGGGTGGCGGCCAGGGCCGCCAGCACCCGGCTGGTGTCGCGCAGCAGGAAGCGTCGCTGCCGCCAGACGAGATGCAGCGTGCCGTCCGGGTGCCGGACCAGCACCCCCTCCTCGCCGGTCGGCCGCCCGCCGGCGGCCTCCCGACCGATGAGCAGCGCCGAGCGGGGCGTCGGACGCCCGGTCTCGGCCGGCGCGACCGAGCAGACCGTCCACCCGGCGGTCGAGAGCCGCCCGGGGGCGGGCAGCGAGTCCGGCGCGTCGGCGATGCCCAGCGGCAGGCCCCGGGGCACCCCGTCGATGGACCGGCGGGAGACCAGCACCGTGCTGGACCGCTCGGCACCGATGATGAGCAGCGCGGAGGCGTAGTTGAGCACCGGGTGCAGCTTGCCGTCCCGATAGACGAACCGGGCGCCGGACTCCTTCTCGACGATCACCGCGCCCGGATCGCGCCACTTGCTGCCGCCGCCGGCGAAGAGGCCGTACAGGGCGAAGCCCCCGAGCCCGATCGCGGCCACCAGCACGCTCGCCAGACCGGCGCCGGCGAGCCGCCGGAACGGCGACCGCGCCGGGTCGGTCTCCCGCATCACCAGCGCGGCGACCGCCCGCTGCACGGTGAACTGGTACGAGTGGAGCTGGTCCTGCCGCGACGGCATGGCGTCCCTTCCCGGCGAGTCGTCGGCGGACAGGATATGCGCTGCGTCGATGTCCCGGCGACCCTGCGTCGTCACGGCTCCAGCGGCGTGCCGCCCAGCCCGGATGTCGCGCCCCGGCTGCCGGGTCGCGTATAACCGGACGGTGGACAGCAGTGAATGGGACGCGCGGTACGCCGCCTCGACGGAGCTGGTGTGGACCGCCGAGCCGAACCGCTTCGTGGTGGAGGCGGCCGCCGACCTGCCCCCGGGTGACGCGCTCGACCTCGCCGCCGGGGAGGGGCGCAACGCGGTCTGGCTGGCCGGGCGGGGCTGGCGGGTGACCGCGGTCGACTTCTCACCGGTGGCGGTGGCGCGCGGCCGGGAGCTGGCCGCGCGCCGGGGCGTACCGGTGGACTGGCGGGTCGCGGACGTCACCGTCGACGCCCCCGAGCCCGGCCGGTACGACCTGGTGCTGGTCGCCTACCTGCACCTGCCCCCGGCCGCGCGGGCGACGGTGCTGGCCGGGGCACGCGACGCGCTGCGGCCCGGCGGCACGGTGGTGGTGGTCGGGCACGACCGGGCCAACCTGGAGGGCGGGGTGGGCGGCCCGCGCGAGCCGGCGATCCTGCTCACCCCGGAGGAGGTGACCGCCGGTCTCGACGGGCTGCGGGTGCGGCGGGCGGAGACGGCCCGCCGCCCGGTGACCGTCGACGGCGACACCGTGGACGCGCTCGACACGGTGGTGGTGGCGACCCGGCCGGTGTGACTGCCGGGTGGGGGGATCACCGGAGAGCGCGCCGGCCGGTCCGGGTCGCGGGATGAGCCGGACCCGACCGGTAGCATCCCGCACGGACGGTGGCGGCGAGGAGGCCGGGTGGGCGCGCGATTCGAGGAACTGGCCTGGCGGGAGACCCCGATCGGCGAGATCAGCCTGCGCCGGCGCCGCGACCCGGCGCTCGACGTCGACGTGTACGAGGTGAAGCTCGACGACGAGTTCCTGATGTCCAGCCTCTTCCCGGTGGCGGAGATCGAGCTGGCCCGGTTGGGTCTGGCCCCGCTGACCGGGGACGCCCTGGACGTGGCGGTCGGCGGCCTCGGCCTCGGATACACCGCGCGCACCGCGCTGGAGGACCCCCGGGTGCGCTCGCTGGTGGTGGTCGAGGCGATCGAGGACGTCATCGACTGGCACCGCCGGCAGCTGTTCCCCTTCGCCGCCGGGCTGGCGCCCGACCCGCGTACCCGGTTCGTGCGGGCCGACTTCTTCGCCGCCGTCGCCGGCGGCACCGGCCTCGACCCGGCGGACCCGGACCGCCGCTTCCACGCCGTGCTGCTGGACGTGGACCACTCGCCGCGGCACGTCCTGCACCCCAGCCACGCCCCCTTCTACCGGGCGGACGGGCTGCGCCGGCTGGCCGACCTGCTGCACCCGGACGGGGTGTTCGCCCTCTGGTCGGACGACCCGCCGGACGAGGAGTTCGGCCGGGTGCTGGCCGAGGTGTTCCCGACCTCGCAGGCCCACGTCGTCCGCTTCGCCAATCCGTTGACCGGCGGCGAGAGCGCCAACACCGTCTACGTCGCCCGACGCTGACCGACGTTTCCGCGCCCGGCCGGCATGTCCGGCCGGCCGGGGGGAAGGCGCGCGGACAGTCGATCAGGGAGGCGAAGATGCGGACCGTGCTCTGGATCGTCGGCATCGTCGGCGGCGCGCTCGTCCTGCTGGGGCTGCTCCTCGAGGCGGTCCGCTGGTTGGTCGTCATCGGGGCGATCGCGCTGGTGGTGGTGATCGTGCTGGCGTTCGTGCGGGGACGGCGGATGATGCGGCAGCACTCCCCCGGCCGCCGATAGGCGACCCGCCTGGGCCGGCCGCGGGCGCGGGCGGGAACGCGAACGGGTTGACAGGTATCGGACAGTTCGCAACCGGACGTGGTCGTCGACGGTTCTCCCGTCACACCGTCCGGAGCACCCGGACCGACCACGGGGAGATACCGATGACCCACCTCGCTCGACGCAGGATGCTGGCGGCGGCCACCGCCGGGCTGCTGTCCGCCGCGCTCGGCGTCGCCACCGCACCGGCGACCGCCGCACCGCGGACGGCCACCGCCAGCGCCTGCAAGCTGTCCACCCTGCCCTACCCCGCCGACGTCTACCGCGCCGACGCGGAGGCAATCGACCGGACCGGCCGGTTCATCGCCGGCACCGCCCTGCGGGTCGACGAGGAGGGCAACCAGAGCTTCCTGCTGGTCTGGAAGCGCGGGCGGCTCACCACGATCGAGTCGTCGCTCGCGGAGTACGTGACGGACGTCAACACCGCCGGCACGGTCGTCGGCTACGGGTGGATCAACGCCAAGATCCGGCCGTGGGTCCTCCGCAACGGCGTCGTCGAGGTCCTCCCGTCGCCGGCCGGCGGCGCTCAGCCGACGGCGATCAACGGGGCGGGAGACATCGTCGGCTACGGGGTGGACTCCGACACCGGCCGCAACTTCCCGCTGCGCTGGCCGGCGGCCCGGCCCGGCACCGTCGAGGTGCTCGACGCCCCGGCCGGCGCCATGCCGCAGGGCATCACCGAGGACGGCACCATCGTCGGCACCGCCGGCGACTTCGCGGCGTGGACCGGCTGGGTGCGACACCCGGACGGACGCATCCAGTCCCTGACCGTGCCGGGGGCCCGCAGCACCAACGTCGACGCGGGGCAGGGCCACTGGGCGATCGGTCGGGTCTACCTCGGCGGCACCTCCGACGTGGGGGTGCGCTGGGACCTGCGCGACGGCTCCTGGTCGCGACTCGCCGACGAACTGGAGTGGGTAAGCGACGTCAACAGTCGCGGGACGGTGGTCGGCGGCAACCGCATCGCCCGCGGCGGCACCTCCCGTCTGCTGCCGGGAGCCGAGGTGGGCGTCGGCGCTCGGGCCATCTCGGACACCGGCACGGTGGTCGGCTTCCGCAACGACGGCCGGGTCACCCCGGTGCGCTGGAGCGGCTGCTGACTCCACCGACTGCGCCGCCCGCATCGGCGGCGTCAGGTGCGCCGTCGACGGTGCGGGTGTCCCGCCTGCACCGTCGACGGCGGGGAACCGGAGGGACCTGACCGCCGAGCGGCCCGGTCGCCGCCATGTCCGTCCGGTGCCGCGGCAGATTCCGGCCGCGGCGCGGTGCAACCGGGCGGTGCCCTCACCCGTGAACAGGGCATGGACACCGCCCGGAAACCCGGGCGCCAGTGCCGGGAGCAGCCATGACGCGGACCATCCCGAACAGCCTCCTCGCCGGCCTCACCGTCGGCGTCCTCACCGCGACGCTGGGCGCGCCCGGCATCGCCACGGCCGCGACGAGGCCGCGCAGCGCGACGCTCTGCACGATTCGCCCGCTGCCGATGCCGGCCGACGTGACCCACGGCGAGGCGCGGGCGATCGACCCGACCGGGCGGTTCGTCGCCGGTCGCGGCCTGCGGATAGCCGGAGACGTACGGGAGGAACTGCTGCTGCTCTGGGACGGGCCGAGGGTCACCGTCGCGCCGTCCGACCCGCACCGGTACCTCGCCGCCGTCAATCGGTACGGCGTGATGGTCGGCAGCGCCTTCGTCGACGGCACCTACCGCCCATGGCGCTACCGGGACGGCCGGCTGGAGTGGCTGCCGGCACCGGCGACGGTCTCCCAGAGCTGGCCGCTCGGGATCAACGCCCGGGGTGACATCGTGGGCCACGGCTCGGTGGAGGAGACCGAAACCGCCCTGCCGCTGCTCTGGCCGGCGGACCGGCCCGGCACCGTGGAGGTGGTGGACGCGCCGGCGAACTCGGCCGCGCAGGAAATCCTCGACGACGGCACCATCGTCGGCACCGCCGGCCCCTCGGGCGGCGCGACGGGGCCTACCGCCTGGGTTCGCCGGCCCGACGGACGGATCGGCCGGCTCACCGCGCCGGGCACGACGGGTACCTGGATACGGGCCGCCCAGGGTGACTGGGCGGTCGGCGGCGCCGGCCCCGAGGGTGCCCAGGTGCTGATGCGCTGGAACCTGCGCAGCGGGGCGACGGTCCCGGTGCACCCGGGGCTGCCATCGGTGCAGGACGTCAACGCCCGGGGCGCGGTGCTCGGCGACCGGGCGGTCGACCGCGGTGACCGGCTCGTCCCGCTCCCGGGCGCGGTCCCGGGCGCCGTGATCATCATGGCCTGGGCGATCGCGGACAACGGCACCATCGTGGGCTCCACCAACGGCACCGGGCTGCGGCCGGTGCGGTGGAGCGGCTGCTGACCCGGACCTACGCAGGCGTAGGTTACCGGTAGGTAGGTTAGGCTGGGGGCGGTACGCCCGGTCGCGACCGGCGGGCGGACCGTCGTGCCCAGCGAGGGGAGACCCGATGGACCTGACCGCCGAGCGGCCCTGGCTGCGCAGCTACGCCCCCGACGTGCCGGCGACCGTCGCGCCGTCCGAGGAGTCCCTCGTCGACCTGCTGCGCGCGGCGGCCGGCCGGTTCGGTTCCCGGGTCGCGCTGGACTTCTTCGGGTCCACCACCACCTACGCCGAGCTCGACGCCCAGGTGGCCCGGGCGGCGGAGGCGCTGCGCCGGCTCGGCGTCGGCGCGGGCGACCGGGTGGCCCTCGTCCTGCCGAACTGCCCGCAGCACGTCATCGCCTTCTACGCCGCGCTGCGCCTCGGCGCGGTGGTGGTCGAGCACAACCCGCTCTACACGCCGCAGGAGCTGGCCCACCAGCTCGCCGACCACGGCGCCCGGGTCGCCGTGGTCTGGGACAAGGCGGCGCCGCAGGTGCGGGGCGCGGGCGCGGTGGAGACCGTGGTCGCGGTGGACCTCACCCGCGCGCTGCCCCGGGCGAAGCGCTGGGCGCTGCGGCTGCCGCTGGCGAAGGCGCGGGCCGCCCGCGCGGCGATGACCGCTCCGGCGCCCGGCACGCTGAGCTGGGACGCGCTGCTGGCCGCCGCGCCGCCGCTGCGCGCCGAGCACCCCGCGCCCGGCCCGGACGACACCGCGCTGCTGCAGTACACCGGCGGCACCACCGGCATCCCGAAGGGCGCCGTGCTGACCCACCGCAACCTGCGCGTCAACGCCGCGCAGGGCCGCGCCTGGGTGCCGGGGCTGCGCGACGGCGAGGAGACGGTCTACGCCGTCCTGCCGCTGTTCCACGCGTACGGGCTGACGCTCTGCCTGACCTTCTCGGTGAGCATCGGCGCAACCCTGGTGCTGCTGCCCCGCTTCGACGTCGACCAGGTGCTCGACGCGGTCCGCCGCCGCCCACCGACGTTCCTGCCCGCCGTCCCGCCGATCTACGAGAAGCTGGCCACCGCCGCTCGCGAGCGCGGCGTCGACCTCACCTCCGTCCGGTACGCCATCTCCGGCGCGATGGCCCTGCCGCCGTCCACGGTCCAGCTCTGGGAGTCGGTCACCGGCGGGCTGCTGGTCGAGGGGTACGGCATGACCGAGACCTCCCCGGTGGCGCTGGGCAACCCGGTCTCGCCCGCCCGCCGGCCGGGCACCGTCGGGGTGCCGTTCCCGTCCACCGAGGTCCGAATCGTCGACCCCGAGGACCCGTCGGTCGACCGGGGCCCCGGCGAGGCCGGGGAACTGCTGATCCGGGGCCCGCAGGTGTTCTCCGGCTACTGGAACCGCCCGGAGGAGACCGCGGCGGTGCTGCTGCCGGGCGGCTGGCTGCGTACCGGGGACGTGGTGGTGATGGACCCGGACGGCTTCGTCACGGTGGTCGACCGGATCAAGGAACTGATCATCACCGGCGGCTTCAACGTCTACCCGTCCGAGGTGGAGGACGCGCTGCGCCGGGTGCCCGGGGTGACCGACGCCGCCGCGGTGGGGCTGCCCGGCGAGCACGGCGGCGAGGAGGTCGTCGCGGCGGTGGTGCTGCACGAGGACTGCACGGCCGATCCGGAGAGCCTGCGCACGTCCTGCCGGCAGCACCTGACGGCGTACAAGGTGCCGCGCCGGGTGCTGGTGGTCGAGGAGCTGCCCCGTTCGCAGATCGGCAAGATCCTGCGCCGCGAGGTCCGCGAGCGGCTGCTCGCGCAGGACTGAGCCGGGGACAGAGGCGCCGTCAGCGGACGGGCGGCCCCAGGCGCAGGATGCGGCGGGCCCGTCGCCGGTCCAGCCAGTGCGGCGCCGGCGGGTCGGTCGGGTCCGTGCCGGTGAGCAGTTCGACCACGAGCCGCGTCCAGAAGCCGGCGGCGCTGAGAATGTTGCGGGCCCGGCCCGGTTCCGGCGCGCCCGGGGGCAGCACCGCCTGCGCCCAGCGCCAGGCCGTCCAGGCGACCTCGTCGTCCGGGTGATGCCGGCGCTCCAGGCTCAGCCGACGGACCTCGGCCCGCACCGGCCCCGGCAGTCGCCACCACCGTCGTAGCGTCTCCAGCCGGACGTCGCGGTCCACCGGCCCCGACGGGGTCGTCCCGGGAGGGTCCATCGGGGCCACGGACAGCTGCCGCTCAGAACCACTCGTCGCGCATGTCCAGGGTGGTCCGGTCGAGGCCGTCGAGCAGGTCGAACCGGGCGGTGGTGCGGGGCAGCTCGAAGCGGAAGAAGTACCGCGCCGCCTGCCGCTTGCCGGCGTAGAAGGCGGCGTCCGCGTCGCCGCCGCCGGCCGCCGCACCGCCGTCCGCCGCACCGCCGGCCGCCGCGCCGTTCGCGGCGTCGACGGCGAGCAGCTGCTCCAGCCACATCCAGGCGACCACCACGTGCCCGACGGCCTCCAGGTAGAGGCTGGCGTTGGCCAGGGCGAGCGCGGGGTCACCGGTGGCCCACAGCCGGCGGGTGGTGCCGGCGATCCGGTCGACCGCGGCGCCGAGCTGGGCGGCCAGCTCGGCGGCCTCCCCGTCGGCCTTCCAGGCCCGGCTCACCGTCGCGGAGATCGTCTCCAGCAGCAGGGACAGCCCCGCTCCGCCGTCCATGGTCGCCTTGCGCCCGAGCAGGTCCAACGCCTGGATGCCGTGCGTACCCTCGTGGATCGGGTTGAGCCGGTTGTCCCGCCAGTGCTGCTCGACGTCGTAGTCGCGGGTGTAGCCGTAGCCGCCGTGCACCTGGATCGCCAGGTCGTTGGCGGCCAGGCACCACTGCGACGGCCAGCTCTTGGTGATCGGGGTGAGCATGTCCAGCAGCAGGTGCGCCCGGGCCCGGTCGGCCGGGTCGGGGGCGGTCTTCTCCTCGTCCAGCAGCCGCCCGCAGTAGAGCACCAGCGCGAGGGCGCCCTCCACGTAGCTCTTCTGGGCCAGCAGCATCCGGCGCACATCGGGGTGCGCGACGATCGGCACCTGCGGCACCGTCGGGTCCTTGTCGGCGAGCGGCCGGCCCTGCGGGCGCTGGCGGGCGTACGCCAGGGACTTCAGGTAGCCGGTGTAGCCGAGCGCGGTCGCGCCGGCCCCGACACCGATGCGCGCCTCGTTCATCATGTGGAACATCTGGGCCAGGCCCTGGTGCGGCTCCCCCACCAGGTAGCCGACCGCCCCCGGTCGGCCGTCCGGCCGGTGCACGCCCTCGCCGAAGTTGAGCAGGGTGTTGGTGGTCCCCCGGTACCCCATCTTGTGGTTGAGGCCGACCAGCACCACGTCGTTGCGGGCGCCGAGCGTGCCGTCGGGGCCGACCAGCACCTTCGGCACGATGAACAGCGAGATGCCCTTCACCCCGGGCGGTCCGCCGGGGATCCGGGCGAGCACCAGGTGGACGATGTTCTCGGCGAGTTCGTGGTCTCCCCCGGAGATCCACATCTTGGTGCCGAAGAGCCGGTGGCTGCCGTCGTCCTGCGGCTCGGCGCGGGTCGTGATGTCGGCCAGCGAGCTGCCGGCCTGCGGCTCCGACAGGCACATGGTGCCGAAGAACCGGCCCTCGACCATCGGCCGGACGAAGGTGTCGACCTGGGCGGCGCTGCCGTGGGCGAGCAGCAGGTTGGCGTTGCCCAGGGTCAGGAACGGGTACGCCGCGGTGCTCACGTTCGCGGCCTGGAGGAAGCCGAACGCGGCGGCGGAGACGACGTGCGGCAGTTGCAGCCCGCCGACGCTCTCGTCCATGCTCGCGCCGAGCAGCCCGGTGCCGGCGAAGACGTCCAGCGCGGCCTTGACCTGCGGGATCATGCGGACCCGCCCGCCGTCGACGACGGGCTCGCTGGTGTCCGCGGCCCGGTTGTGCGGGGCGAAGTGCTCGGCGGCCACCCGTTCGGCGAGGTCGAGCACGTCGTCGAAGGTCTCCCGGGAGTGCTCCGCGTAGCGGGGGCGATCGGTCAGCCGGGGCGCGTCCAGCCACTCGTAGAGCAGGAAGCGCAGGTCACGACGGGACAGCAGGGTGGACGACACGGATCTCCTTCCGTCGTACGCCTCAACCGAGCCGCAGCCCGGCGATGGCGTCACGCAGGTCATCCTGGCTGATCGGGCCGGCCGGCGCACCTTCCGTGGCCTCGCGCATCGCCTTGGCGAGTTGCACCCGGCGCAGCACCTCGCGCAGGTCCGCGCCGGTGAGACCCGCGGTGAGCGCGGCCAGCCCGCGCGGGTCGACGTCGTCGGCGAACATCCGGAAGCCGGGGCGCTCGTGCCGGTCGATCAGCTCGCGGACCATCTTGGCGATGATCTCGGCGCGGCCGCTCTCGTCGGGCGCCGGGATGGCCAGCTTGACGTCGAAGCGCCCGGAGCGGGTCAGCGAGGCGTCGACCCGGTGCGGGAAGTTGGTGGTGGCGACCACGATGACGTCCGGGTTCTCCTCGATGAGGGTGTTCATCTCCTGCTTGAAGATGCCGGCGACCGCGTTGACGGCCTGGCTGGCGGCGTCCCCGCCCGCGCCGGCGTAACTGATGATGCTGTCGAACTCGTCGAAGAGCATCACCGTGGGCTGCCGGTAGCCGCGCGCCTCGCGGAAGATCTGCTTGATGTTGCGCTCGGAGCCGCCGAGGTACTTGTCGAGGATCTCCGGGGTGCGGATCTCCCGGAAGTCGGCGCCGATCTCGTTGGCCAGCGCGCGGGCCAGCATGGTCTTGCCGGTGCCGGGCGGGCCGTACAGCAGGATGCCCTGCGGGCGGCGCGCGCCCCAGCGGGCCATCACCTGAGGGTGCCGGAACGACACGGCGATCTCCCGGAACCGGGCCACCACCTCGTCGAGGCCGCCGACCTGGGCGAGGGTCACCGCCGCGCTGCCCGGCGGCGTCGCGGCCGGTTCCGGCCGGACCCCGAGGGTGTACGCCCGGCCGCGCAGCACCGCCGGCTCCGGGGTGTCGCCGGCCAGCTCACGGACGGCCTGGAGCACCAGGGCGACCATCGCCGTCAGGTGCGCCGGGGTGACGTCGGCGCTGGGCGTCGCGCCGCGCACGGTGACCAGCCGCCCGCCGGGCTCGGCGTGGTGGCTGATCTCGGGGCGCAGCCCCAGCTCACGGGCGCGGTCGAGCACGGCGGCCCCGGCGGCGTCGGGCGGCGGCGCGGCGGGCGCGGGCGGGCGGAACCCGAGCCGGCGGGACGCCCCGGCGGCCACCCGACCGGCGGCGGCGGCCACCCGGTCGGCGCGGGGATCGCCGGCGGCCAGCCGCTGGGCCAGCAGCATCCCGGCCGGGCCGGCCAGGCCGAGCGCGAGCAGCCCCACCGCCGTGGCCGGCACGCCGGCCCGCACCGAGGCGTCGAACCGGTGCTCCCCCGCCTCGACGTGCACGGTGAACCGCACCCGGCGCACCGGGTCGGGAAAGGTGGCGTCGGCCAGCAGCGCGACGGGACCGGCGACGGCCGCCGCGAGCAGGTCGGCCGGGTCGACGAGGGTCACCCGGGCGCCGAGCAGCGTCATGGTCTCGGTGTCCGGCCGGAGTGCGTACCCGTGTCCCGTCATGCGTCCACGTCCCTCGCCGCTGGGTCCCCCGCCGGCAAGTCTGACACCCGGCCACCCCGGCTGCCACCGGGCGGACGTCGTGGGCAGGGGTGCGGCACGTCGTACCGCACCCCTGCGGCGGGCCGGGCCCCAGCCCGGCCGCCCGCGTCCCGTGGTGATTCCGACGGACCCCCGATGGCGCATGGCTGCGCGCTCCCGTCGAACCTGCCAGGACGCCCCTGGCATTGGGCGGTGCCATGATCACACCAAAGTGTCCACTGCCCGTGCCAGGGGTGGCAATGCTATACATACTCGCGGTAGCGGCGTCAACAGTCGGTGCCACCGTCCCGGCCGGTGTCATCGCGCGTGTGCGGAGGAGTCCCCTTGCCCCAGGTCACCGAGCCGCACGACGACTCCTTCGCCGCCCGCCTGGACGGGCTCTTCCGGACGGTGACCGACCCGCAGGGCCGGCCGTACAGCGTCCGGCACGTGGCCCAGGAGCTGACTCGGCGCGGCTGCCGGATCTCGCACACCCACCTGAGCAACCTGCGGCAGGGGCGCGCGCCGGACCCGCGGCAGTCGGTGGTGGACGCCATCGCCGCCTTCTTCGGCCAGCCGTCGAGCTTCTTCGCCCCCGGTCAAGACGACGTGGACGGTGGGCGCGACCTCGCGCACGCCCTGGCCAACCCGCACATCAAGCAGGTGGCCATGCGGCTTGCCGACGCCCGGCTCTCCCCCGAGGGCCACGCCGCCGTGGTGGCCATGATCGAGCAGGTGGAACGCCTGGAGGCCGCCGCCCGCGCCCGCCGCTCCGGCGAGCGCCCGGCGGAGGCGAGGTGAGGACGGCGCGGGCCACCGGCGGTGGCTGCGTCCGGCTGCGCGTACTGCGAAACGGGTACGCCCACCACCCGGCGCCGGCCCGATGATCCGGCGACGACGCGCGGCGGGCGAGGACCAGCTCCGGCAGCTGCGCCGCCAGTCCGAGCAGGCCCTGGACGCGCTCGGACTGACCGACGGCTTCACCTTCGGCGAGCTGCACGAACGGGTGGAACGGCGACGCGGCCGGCCGGTGCACCTGATTCCCCGGGAGCTGCCCGCACTGGCCCCGCACGGGCTCTGGGTGGCCGGCGAGCAGGCCGACTACATCTTCTACGCCGCCAACGCCAGCCCGGTCCGCCAGCGCCTGATCATCGGGCACGAGTACGGGCACGCCCTCTTCGACGACGCCTCCCCGGCGTCCGGGCTGGACCGGGCCGCCGCCGCGCCGGTGCCGCTGGCCCGTAGCTCGTACGACGTGCCGCAGGAGCGCCGGGCGGAGATCTTCGGCAGCCTCGCCGTGCAGCGCGCGGAGAGCTGGTCGGAGATACCGGTCACCGCCCCGGCCGACATCGCCCTCGCCGACCGACTCGCCGCCGCCCTCGAAGGACGCCGCCACCCGTGATCAGCCTCGTCCGTGACCTGATGATCGGCGTGACGCTGACCTGCTGGGTGATGAGCCTCTACAAGCTGCGCGACCTGGCCCGCAACCCGCGCTACCGGCCGCTGCGGGCGCTCTGCCTGGCCCTGGTCGGCATCACGGTCTCGCTGACCATCCAGCCGTTCATGCCGGCCCTGGACCGGGCGCTCGGCGTGCTCGACCTGGCCCGGCTGCTGTCCAACTGCCTCACCCTGGTCTCGGCCACCGCCGCGCAGGCCTTCCTGCTGCACATGACCGGGGACGACGAGCGCACCCGGCGCCGGGTCCGCCGCCGCACCGTCGCGCTGCTGGTCAGCATCGCCGCGATCGCGGTGCTCTTCGCGCTGACCCCGGCGCCGACTTCCCTGGACGACCCCCGGGTGGTCAGCGGTCGCTACTACGGCGACCCGTTCGACGCCCCCTTCCTCTACGTATACCTGACCTACCTGGGCTGGTCGATGACCCAGGTGGTGGCCCTGGCCCACCGGTACGCACGGCAGGCCGGCCGGCCGCTGCTCCGCCTCGGCCTACGACTGATCGTGGCGGGCGCCGCCTGGGGCCTGGTCTACGTGCTGGGCAAGCTGACCGCGGTGGCGGTCGGCGCGCTCTGGCCCGGCTCCGCGCTCGTCTCCGACGCGGTGGTGGTGTTCAGCTTCACCGTCTCCATCCTGCTCATCCTGATCGGCTCGACGCTGCCGTCCTGGGGGCCGCTGGTCGGTCTCGACCGGCTCGGCGCGCGGCTGGGGGCCGTCGTCGACCACGACCGGCTGCGTCCGCTCCAGGCGGCGGTGCACCGGGTGCTGCCGGAGATCGCGCTGCTGCCCGAGCCGCGCGGACCCGCCGGGCTGCTGGCGGTGCTGCGCGACCCGTACCTGCGCCGGGTCCGCGCCACCGTGGAGATCCTCGACGGGTACGCCACGCTGCGCCCCTGGATGTCGGCCGCGCTGCTGCGCGCCGCCGAGGCGGCCGGCCGCCGGGCCGGCTGGAGCGGTGAACGGCTCGCCGCCGCCGCCGAGGCGACCGTGCTGGCCGCCGCGCTGGAGGCGCGGGCCGCCGGGGCGCCGCCGGCCGCCGACCACGAGGAGCTGCCCAACCTGCCCGCCGGTGGTGCCGACGGTGGGGAGGCCGCGGAGCAGGTCGCCTGGCTCGTCCGGGTGGCGAGGGCCTACCGTTCCCCGGAGGTCACCCGGTTACGGGCCGGGCTGGGCCCGGCGGCGGGCGCCGACGACAGCGAGAGGGAACAGCGTGTCCAGTGAGACCAGGGTCATCGCGCCCGCCGGCCCCGGCGTCGCGCGGATCGTCACCGAGGTGTTCACCCCGGCCGTGTGGGCGGCGGCGATGCCGGTGGTCGTGGCGCTGCACGCCACCGCGCCGGCCTGGCTGACCGGCCTCGGCTGGGCGCTGCTGGCGATGCTGTTCAGCGCGGTGGTGCCGTACGGCATCATCTGGCTCGGGGTGCGGCGCGGCCGGCTCACCGACCACCACATCGGGGTACGCGAGCAGCGGCGCGGGCCGCTGGTCGGCGGCCTGCTGTCGGTGCTGGCGGGTATCGCGGCGCTGGTCCTGCTCGGGGCGCCCCGGGCGCTGGTGGCGATGGTGGTGGTGATGTTCGCGGTGCTGCTCGTGGTCACCGCGGTCAACCAGGTCTGGAAGCTCAGCGCGCACGCGGCCGTCGCCGCCGGGGCGGTCGGGGTGCTGGTGGTCGTCTTCGGGCCGGCGCTGCTGGTGGCGTTCGGCCTGGTGGCCCTGATCGGCTGGTCCCGGGTGCGGCTGGGTGACCACACCACCGCCCAGGTGCTCGCCGGCGGCGTGGCCGGCGTGCTGGTCGGGGTGCCGACGTACCTGCTGCTCGGCTAGGCCACCGGTCCCGCCGCCGAGGTGATCGAGGTGGACGAGGTCAGCTGTTGACGAACTCGTAGACCTCCGCCGGCGCCGGGCCGATCTTCCCCTGGAACGGCGCGCTCAGGTCGGGCTTGAAGCCGTGCCCCGAGTAGCTGATCTCGGACGGCTGCTCCGGTCGGCCCCCGGCGGCCGGCAGGGTGAACCGCAGGCCCAGCAGCCGCCGCTGGGAGTCCACGGTCGCCTCGAACGGCACCGCCCTGGTCTGCTCGGGGGTGAGCGATCGGAGGTGCGCGTCGTCGATGAGGCGGCTGGCGCCCGGTTCGGTCGCCCGGGTCAGGTCCAACGTGCCCCGATAGCCGCGCTCGCCGTTGCGTTCGGCGGTGCCGACCCCGGCGAGCAGATCCTCGGCGTGGGCCGGGTCGCCGAACCGCTCCAGCACGACCCGGCGCGCCGGGCTCACCTTCGTCATGTCCAGCCGGGTCCACCGGTCCTCGGTCAGCGGGTTGCTGCGGACCAGGTGCTGACCGTCCCGGTGCAGCACCTCGAAGGTCACCCGGGCCTTGGCGATCTCGCCGCCGACCACCCTGATCCGCAGCCAGCCGTCGCGCCCGTCGACCGCGCCGGCGCCGATGGTGGTGGGCGTGCGGAACTGGAAGCTGTAGGGGCCCCGGTCCAACGCCTGCGCGGCCTGGCGCAGCTCGTCGGGCGCGGACGGCCCGGACGGGGTCGCGGCGTCGCCGGTGGCGAGGTCCCGCGCCACGCCGCAGCCGGTCAGGGTGAGCAGGAGGGCGAGCACGCTCGCCGAGGCACGGACGGTCACCGGACACCTCCCCGAGGGCGGACCGCCGCCGGCCGTCCGACGGCGGTCCACAGCGGATACTCAGGTGGCGGCGCCCCCAATCCACCCCCGCCGGTCCGCGCCCGGGGTCAGCCCGCCGCGCCGAGCGGCCCGTCGACCAGCTCGCGGGGCAGCCCGTGGGTGTCGTGCAGCCACGCGTAGTCCGCGTCGGTCAGCGGCCCCCGGGACCGGCACCGATCGACCACCGGCCGCCCCCGCCGCAGCAGGGCACGGAAGCGCCGTTCCTCGTCGACCAGCACCTGGCGCAGCGACCCGACGTCGCCGCCCTGGCGGAACCGGCGCAGCGTGTCCGCGTACGGCTGATCGGGCAGCTCGGCGAGGGTCCGGGACGGGTCGTCGCGCCACAGTGTGGTCAGCGCCCGCCGGATCAGCCGGCGCAGCACGTAGCCCCGGCCGGTGTTGGCGGGCCGGACGCCGTCGCCGAGCACCACGACCGCCGAGCGCAGGTGGTCGCAGACTATCCGGTGCGCCGTCTCGTCCAGCGGCCACCGGTCGCGGACCGCCTCGACCCAGGGGGTCAGGCCGGCGCACCCGAAGACCGACCGGCCGCCGCGCAGCACCATCTCCAGCCGCTCCAGGCCCATCCCGGTGTCGATGTTGGGCTGCGGCAGCGGCTCCAGCCGGCCGTCGTCGTGCCGGTGGTAGCGCATCCGTACGTGGTTCCAGACCTCCATCCACCGGTCGTCGCCGCCCGGGGTGCCGGTGGGCAGGCCGTCGCCGGTCCAGACGAAGATCTCCGAGTCCGGCCCGCACGGCCCGGTGGGGCCGTTGGACCACCAGTTCTCCGCGCGGGTCAGCTCCACCGGCACGCCGAGCTCGGTCCACGTCGCCAGCGCGGTCTCGTCGGGGCCGACCTGGTCGTCGCCGCCGAAGACGGTGGCGTGCAGCCGGCCGGGGTCGACGCCGAAGCCCTCGGTGAGCAGCTCGTAGCCCCAACGCAGGCTCGGCCCGATGCCGTAGTCGCCGAGCGACCAGGTGCCGAGCATGTCGAAGACGGTCAGGTGGGTCGGGTCGCCGACCTCGTCCAGGTCGGTGGTGCGCAGGCAGCGCTGCACGTTGACCAGGCGCCGGCCGGACGGGTGGGGACGGCCCGCGAGGTACGGCGTCAGCGGGTGCATTCCGGAGGTGGTGAAGAGGACCGGATCGCCCGGGGGTGGGATCAGCGGGCTCTCCGGCGCGGACCGGTGGCCCCGCCGGTGGAAGTGGTCGACGAAGGTGCGGACGATCTGCTCGGGTGTCATGGCGCGGGCCTTCCGGTGAGGGTGCGAACCGGTACGGCCCGCCGCGCGGACGCGGGGGTGCAGACGCGCGAACGCCGGCGGACCGTTTCCGGTCGCCGGCGTGGGGTCAGGTGATCAGGCGGCGGCAACCGGCGAGCGGGAAGCTCGCGCGGCCGCGGCGGTGGTGCGCCTGATCTGCATGGCCCGACCGTACCGCGACGACGGCGCCGCCGGCCACCGCGATTCCGGGTGGGTCGGCGGCGCCGTCGTGGGTGCTCAGGCCCCCGAGGGAGCGAGGGTACGCGTGGACAGGTCGTCGGCCGGCTTCGGCGCGGCCGGGGTCCGGTTGGGCAGCGACAGCCGGATGACCTTCCACCAGGCCGAGGCGACCTGCTTGGGCAGCGGGCCGGTGGTGTACTTCAGCCCGTACCGGTCGAAGAGCGCCCGGACCTGCGGGGCGATCTCCTGGTAGCGCTTGCTCGGCAGGTCGGGGAAGAGGTGGTGCTCGATCTGGAACGACAGGTTGCCGGTCATGATGTGCATCAGCCGGCTGCCGCTGATGTTGGCCGAACCGAGCATCTGCCGCAGGTACCACTCGCCGCGCGTCTCGCCCTCGATGCTGGTCTTCTCGAAGGTCTCCACGCCGTTCGGGAAGTGCCCGCACATGATCACCGAGTGGCTCCACAGGTTGCGGATCAGGTTCGCGGTGAAGGTGGCGGCCAGGGTGCTGAGGAAGGACGGGCCGGACAGCAGCGGGTGCACGATGTAGTCCTTGAGCACCTGACGGCGGATCTTGCGGCCGACGGCGCGGGCCCGGGCCCGGAACTCCGGGGCCTTGCGCCGGTCCTTCTGCAGGTTGCGGCCGAGTTCCAGGTCGTACGCGGCGATGCCGTACTCGAAGAAGCAGGCGTTGACGAAGTTCCACAGCGGCTGGCCGAGGTGCATCGGGTGCCACTTCTGGTCCTCGTCGACGCGCATGATGCCGTACCCGAGGTCGTTGTCCTTGCCGAGCACGTTGGTGTACGTGTGGTGCAGCTGGTTGTGCGAGTGCTTCCACTGGTCGGCCGGGGAGACGTGGTCCCACTCCCAGGTGGTGGAGTGGATCTTCGGGTCACGCATGAAGTCGTACTGGCCGTGCAGGATGTTGTGGCCGATCTCCATGTTCTCCAGGATCTTGGCCACCGCCAGACCGGCGGTGCCGACCACCCACGCCGGCGGGAAGAGCGAGAAGAGCAGCACCGCGCGGCTGCTGATCTCCAGCGTCCGCTGGGTCTTGATGACCTTGCGGATGTACCGGGCGTCGGACTCGCCGCGCTCGGCGATCACCCGGTCCCGGATGGCGTCGAGCTCCTTGCCCAGGATCTCGATGTCCTCGGCGCTGAGGTGGGCGATCGGGTTGTCCGGCTTCTTCTGGATCGCGGTCACGTCCGGCCTCCTGTCTACAGATCGATGTCGCAGGTACCGGCCGCCGCCGACACGCAGGTCTGGATGAGTACGCCGTCACCGGGGACGGCGGTGGTGATGTCCCCGGTACGCAGGTCGCGAACCGCCCCCTGGCGCAGCGGGAGGACGCAGCCGTAGCAAATGCCCATCCGGCAGCCCGACGGCATCAGCGCACCGGCAGCCTCCCCGGCATCCAGGATGGGGGTCGCGCCGTCGGCCCGCACGCTGAGACCGGCCCTGGTGAAGGTGACGGTGCCGCCCTCCCCCGGTGAGATCACGGTCGGCCGGAACCGCTCGGTGTGCAGCCGCTGCGCCGCGCCGGCCGCCCGCCAGTGCTCCTCCACCGCGTCGAGCATCCCGATCGGGCCGCAGGCCCAGGTCTCGCGCTCCAGGTGGTCGGGGACCAGCCCGGCCAACTCCTCGACGCCGAGCAGCCCGTCGGTGTCGGTGTGCCGCTCGACCAGCCGGATCGCGCCCTGCGCGGCGAGCGCCCGCAGCTCGGCGCCGAAGACCACGTCGGCCGGGGTGGGCGCGGAGTGCACCACCACGACGTCCGACCGGCCGAGCGCGCCGGCGCGCAGCATCCCCATGACCGGGGTGACGCCGCTGCCGGCGGTGAGGAAGAGGACCCGGGCCGGCGCGGGGTCGGGCAGGACGAAGTCCCCCTGCGCCTGGTCGAGCTGGACGATGGCGCCCGGGCGGATGCGCCGGACCAGGTGGTCGCTGACCTTCCCGTCGGGGATCGCCTTCACCGTGACGCAGATGCGGCCGTCGGGACGCCCGGGAGCCGAGGTGACCGAGTACGCCCGCCACTGCCGGACCCCGTCGACGTCCACGCCGAGGCGCACGTACTGCCCGGCGGTGTGACCGCGCCAGGCGCGGCCGGGCTGGATGGTCAGCGTGGCGGCGTCGCGGGTCTCGGCGTCGACGGCGACCACGCGACCGCGCAGCGCGGCCCCGGCACGCAGCGGCGCGACCAGGTCGAGGTAGTCCTCGGGGAGCAGCGGGGTGGTGACCGTCTCGGCGAGCCGGAGGAGCCGGTCCCGGACGGAGAGCCTCGTCGGGGGACGCGGGACGGTGGTGGTCATGTCTCCAGGGTCGTCGCCCGTGCGGATAACATCTTGACCGGTGAAGGTGAATTGACCACGCGTTCTTGTTCGGGGAGAACAACATGACCGATCCTTCCGGGGCCACCAGCCACCGGGCGGCGCACCTGGAGCTGGACGAACGGGTGGCCGAGCGGCTGCGCGGCCAGCTCCCCGCGGTGGCCGAGCGGACGGTCACCGCGATCACCGCCGAGGTCCCCGACTACTCGGGCACCCTGACCGGGCAGATGCGCGAGAAGATCGAGAACGCGGTCCGCATCGCGCTGGGCACGTTCCTCCAGCTCATCGAGCGGGCCGAGGCCGCCGACCCGAGCACCCCGCTGAGCCGGGCGCTGGAGGCGGCATACGCCCTCGGCAGCGGCGAGGCCCGCTCGGGGCGGAGCATGGACGCGCTGCTGGCCGCGTACCGGGTGGGGGCCCGGGTCGCCTGGCGGGAGGTCTCCGCCACCACCGTGCGCGACGGGCTCTCCGCCGAGCGGGTGGCGGAGTTCGCCGAGCTGATGTTCGCCTACATCGACGAACTCTCCGCCGCCAGCGTGGCCGGGCACACCGACGAGCTGGCCAGCGCCGGCCGGGTGCACCGGCGCTACCTGGAACGGCTGGTCCAGCAGCTGCTCGCCGGCGAGCCGGAGGAGGTGCTGCGCCGCAGCGCCGAGCGGGCGGAGTGGCCGCCCCCGCAGACCCTCACCGTCGCGGTGCTGCCCCGCAGCAACCTGCGCGCGGTGCTCGCGATGCTCAGCCCGCACACCCTGGAGAGCGGCGAGGACCTGCCCGGGGTGGAGCTGGCCGAGGAGTCCGCCGTGCTGCTCGTTCCCGACGTGCACGGCGGGCGCCGGCGGCGGCTCATCGGCGCGGTGCAGGGGCACCGGGCGGTGGTGGGGCCGGCCCGGCCGTGGACCCGGGTCGCCGAGTCGTACCAGCGGGTGCTGCGGGCGCTGGCGCTCGGGCTGGACCGGCCGGCGGACGGCGCGCCGCTGGACACCGAGCAGCACCTGGCCCGGCTGGTGCTCAGCACCGATCCGGAGGCCCTGGCGGACCTGCGCGCGCAGGTGCTGCAACCGCTGTCGGCGCTGCCCCCGGCGACCGCCCGGCGGCTGGCCGAGACGCTGCGCTCCTGGCTGCTGCACCAGGGCCGGCGCGACGACGTCGCGGGCGACCTCTTCGTCCACCCGCAGACCGTGCGCTACCGGATGGGTCAGCTGCGCGAGCTGTACGGCGAGCGCCTCAACGACCCGGCGACGGTGCTGGAGCTGACCCTGGCGCTGGCCTTCCTGCCGGCGGAGTGAGCCGGCCGGCCGGCACGGCTGGCTGCGTCCGCCCGGTCTCGGGCCGCGCGCGGCGGCGTCGGGTGGCGGCGATCAGGACGTCGAGCAGCCGCACCAGGTCCGCCGCGCCGTCCGGGTCGTCGGACCGGCGGACGGTGCGCAGCACCGGGGCGGCCAGGTCGGGCACCGCCCGGTCGCGGACGAGCAGGAAGTACAGCGCCAGCATCGCCGCCCGCCCGTTGCCGTCGGCGAACGGGTGGAAGAACGCCACGTCGAGGTAGGCGCGGGCGGCGCGCCCCGCGAGCGGCACACCCGGCTCGGTCGCCTGCCCCAGGCAGCGCCGGAACCGGTCCGGAGTGTCCGGTGCGAGGCCGTAGCGTTCCCGGCCGCCCTTGGCGTACGCGGGCCCGGTGCGGAATCCGACCTCCGGCGACGCGAGCACCTGGCGCTGCCAGTCGGCCAGCAGCTCGTACGTCAGCGGCCCGCCCCAGTCGGCGGCGACCCGGACCCGGTCGAGGGCGGTCAGCAGCCGCGCGGCGAGCTGCGGGTCCCGGGCGGCGACGTCGGTACGTACGAAGTCGACCACCCCGTCCCGCCCGCCCCGCACCGGCCCGCCGACCGGCCGGGCGACCTCGGCCCAGCGCACCCGTTCCCGCACCGACAGCCAGGTCAGCAGGTCATCGCGCACGACGGTCGACCTTCACGGCGAACCGCTCGGCGACCTCCCGGATGAGCCGGTCCGGCGGGGGCACGAAACTGTCGAAGCGACCGCCAATCGCGTGCTCCACCAGGGGCGCGTGCCGCTCGGCAGGCACACCCGCCAGGGTGAGGAACCAGCCCAGGACCTGGCGGCAGTGGTGCTCCCAGCCGCCGTCGGCGCAGGTCCGGTCCATCACCACGGTGACCAGGTGGGCCACCGCCCGCTCCCAGGCGTCCAGCGCCACGTCCGCGCGGTCGTCGGTGACCAGCGGCAGGAAGCGGTCGAAGCGCTCGACCAACTCCTCCAGCCAGCCCCGCCATTCGACGAGGGCTTCGGGTGCGGCATCCGGCAAGGGACGTCTCCCACGGGTCGGTGATTCGGCCGGCCCACCCTAGTGGAGCCCGTCGGCTTCCGCTCCCCCCTGCCGATCGCGTCGGCGCCGCGGTCAGACCGCCTTTCCGCGCGAGGGCCGGCACCCACACCGAGCTTGTCATCGGTTCGGCGACGCTGCGTCGCCCATCGTTCACAAAGTTGATCTGGATATTGGCCGTCTTCTCTGTCCATATGTACGCAGGCGATCCCGCCCCCCTCATCGGACGGAGCACCATGACCCGTACCCTGCGCGCGACGGCCACCATCCTCGCCGCCGCCCTGGCCGCCACCCTCGGCCTCGCCCACCCCGCCTGGGCCGCCAGTTACTCCGCCTCGCTGACCACCGCGGTCGCCGGCCTCTCGGTCGCCACCGAGGTCCGCACCGGCTACAGCCGCGACCTCTTCCCCCACTGGGTCGACGCCGACGGCGACGGCTGTAACACCCGCAACGAGGTGCTGATCGCCGAGGCCGTCTCCGCGCCGACGGTCAGCGGGAGCTGCACGCTGTCCGGCGGGCGGTGGTACTCCTACTACGACAACGCGTACTGGACGCTCACCGGCGACCTCGACATCGACCACATGGTGCCGCTCGCCGAGGCCTGGGACTCCGGCGCGCGCAGCTGGACCACCAGCCGCCGCCAGTCGTACGCCAACGACCTGGGCGACAGCCGCCCGCTGGCCGCCGTCACCGACAACGTCAACCAGGCCAAGGGCGACCAGGACCCGGCCACCTGGCTGCCGCCGTACGCCTCGGCCCGCTGCCGCTACGTCAAGGAGTGGGTCGCCACCAAGATCCGCTGGCGGCTCACCGTGGACAGCGCCGAGAAGAGCACCCTGACCAGCTGGGCGAACAACTGCCCCGCCACCACCGTCTCGGTCACCTACGCCTGGTGACGCCCCGGCCGGCCCGCCACCCGGCGGGCCGGCCGTTGCCGGCCGGTTTCGGCACCGATGCGGGGTCGCCAGGGAGGCAGGTGAGTCCACTCTCGACCCTCGGCTCGTCCGAGCCACCGCAGGCCCGGCGCCGCGGCCAAGGGCAGGGCGGCAGAATCGCCGGGGTGAGTCGGGCGAGCAAAAGCGTGCGTCGTACCCCCACCCTGGCCGACGTGGCGCGCGCCGCCGGCGTCTCCACCGCCACCGCGTCCCGGGCGCTCAGCGGCCGTGGCCCCGTCTCCGCCGGCGCGCGGGCCGACGTGCTCCGGGCCGCCGCGGCGCTGGCGTACGCGCCGCACCCGGTGGCGGTGTCGCTGGCCCGGGGCGAGGGCCACCGCGTCGTGGTCGGCGTCGTCGCGCCGTCGCCCCGGCTCCTCAGCGACCAGTACGTCGCCCGCCTGGTCACCGCGGCGGCCCGGGCGGCCGACCCGTACGCCGTGGGAGTCTCGGCGCGGCGGCTGCGCCCCGGCGACCCCGCCGACCTCGACGAGCTGGCGCGGGACCGGAGCGTACGCGGGCTGGTCCTGGTCAACCACCGCGCCGAGTTGGTCGAGGCGCTCCCCGCCGCGCTGCGCGGCCGGATCGTCGCGATCGGCCCCGGCTTCGGCCGGGTCCCGGCGTACGACGTGGACACCACGTCGGCGATGGCGGCCGCCATCGGCCACCTGACTGCCACCGGCCGCCGGCGCATCGCCATGCTGACCGGCCCCGACTGGGCGGCGAGCCTGCGCCGGCCGGTGGCCGCGTACCGGGACGGGATGCGGGCGCACGGGCTGCCCGGCCGTACCACCTCCGGCGGCCTCACCGACAGCACCGGCCGCGCCGGCCTACGCCGGCTGATGCGCCGCTGGCCGGACACCGACGCCGTCGTCGCCATCACCGACGCCGTGGCGATCGGGGCACTGCGCGCCCTGGCCGAGGACGGAGTGCGGGTGCCCGACGACGTCGCGGTGATCGGCTTCGACGACGCTCCGGCCGCCGCCTCGGCCCTGCCGGCCCTGACCACCGGCACCCATCCGGTCGAACGGATCGCCGCCGGGGCGGTGCGCGCACTGCTCACCGGGGACGCCGCCGCCGACCGGCCGGTGGTACACCCGTCGACTCTGGTCCGGCGGGGCAGCGCCTGAACGGCTTGCGGTGCAAGCGCTTCCACCCCGTACCGTCCCGGCATGGACAGCACCGCCACCGCCATCCGCGGCTACCGGGACCGCGACCACGACGCGGTCTACGACATCTGCGTCCGCACGGCCGACGCCGGCGGCGACGCCCGCGGCCGGTACGCCAGCGAGGACCTGATGCCCGACCTCTTCGCCGGGCCGTACCTGCACCTGGAGCCGGAGCTGGCGTTCGTGCTCACGCACCGGGACGTCGTCGTCGGCTACGTGATCGGCACGGCGGACACGCCCGCCTTCGTGCGGGCCTACCGGCGGGAGTGGATACCCCGGTTGGCCGACAGGTACCCGGTGCCGACCCGCCCGCCGGCCACCCGGGACGACAAGATGATCGCGCTGCACCACCGGCCGGAGCGGATGTTGCTGCCGGAACTCGCCGGCTACCCCGCCCACCTGCACATCGACCTGCTGCCCGGGCACCAGGGCCGGGGTCACGGCCGGCGGCTCGTCGAGACGTTCCTGCGCGCCGCCGCCCGCGCCGGGGCGCCGGGGCTGCACGTCGGCATGGTCACCGCCAACGTGCGGGCGCGCGGCTTCTACGACCGGCTGGGCTTCCACGAGATCCCGGTGCCCGACCCCGGCCCGGTCACCTACCTCGGCCGGACGACGCGGGTGCCGGCGCCCGTCGAGACCGCCCGGTAGCGGCGAATCCACTCCCGGTTGAGCTGGTCGGCCTGCCGTCGGTGCCGGGGTACGACGGCGGCCCCGGCGGGCAGCGTGAGCCCGAGGAAGTCGAGGACGGCGTGGGTGACGCCGACCAGGTCCGCGTCGAGGTCCTCGTAGGACACCACGTACGGCCGGACGCCGGACGCGGCGAACCACGCCCGCCACGCCGCGTCGTGCCGGCCGATCACCTCGACCAGCCGGCCGATCGCGTCCGCGTCGAAGGCCGGCGCGCCCCCACCGCCGTCGCCGCCGCTGATCTCACCGTCGCCGCCCAGGTAACAGGTGCCGGTCTGCTCGGCGCGCAGCCAGGACACCGCCTGCGCGACGACGTCGTCGCGCCGCATATACACGAAACGGGTACGCCCGAGGGCGCGTTCCAGCAGCGCCAGGTCCGCGCCGGCGGGGCCCTGGTACACCGTGGCCAGCCGATCGACCAGCTCGTCCAGCGTCCCCCACATCAGCTTCGCGCCGAAGACGCCGTTGTCGGTACGCCCGGCCGCCAGCGCCGCCGCCAGGTACTCCCGGTAGTCGACGCTCCCGTCGGGGCGCACGGCGATCCCCCAGCGCTCGGCCCACAGCGGCTCGTCCGGCACCCGGAAGTACGCCTGCGGGCGGCCGGCGACCCCGGTGGAGGCGAGCAGCCCGAGCAGCAGCGAACTGCCGGTGCGGGGCGTGGCGCAGACCAGATAAGAGTCGACGGGTTCGCGGCCGGGGTGGGTGGTCACGCCGCCGAGGGTAGGCCGGCCGGTCGGGGGCGCTCCAACCGCTTTTTCCGGGTGCCGGCCGACAATGCGGGCGCACTGGCGGGGCGGTCCTGTCACGCCAGGTCGGCCAGCACCGCCTCGATCGCCCGCCGGCCCAGGGCGGCCATTACCGGGTTGGTCTCCCGGTAGTAGGTCAGCGCGCTGACGAACGGCAGCGCCCAGCCGCGCCCCCGGGCCCACGTCGCGTCATCGAAGCCGGCCGCCGCGCGGAACACCTCCCGGGTCTCGGCGGTGAACAGCACCCAGGCGGGCAGCGCGTCGCACGCCGGGTCGCCGGCGCCGGCCGCGCCGAAGTCGATGACACCGCTCAGGTGCCCGCCCTCGACCAGCAGGTTGCCGGGGAGCAGGTCCCCGTGTGTCCAGACCGGCGGACCGTCCCACTCGGGCACGGCGAGCGCCTGCTCCCAGGCGGCGAGCACCGCGTCGGTGTCGATGAGGCCCCGGGCCGCCGCCGTCCACTCGCGGACGTACGCGTCCCGCGCCCGCAACGGCCCGCTCCGGTAACCCGGTCGGGCGCCGGTGGCGTCGACCCGACGCAGGGCCGCGACGAACCCGCCCAGCTCCGCGGCCGCGCCGGCCCGGCCGCCGTCGGCCTCGGTCGCGGTCGCGCCGTCGATCCAGCGGTTGACCGCCCACGGCCAGGGATACCCCTCGTCCGGTTTGCCCAGCGCCACCGGCTCCGGCACCCGCACCGACGAGTGCGGGGCGAGGCGCGGCAACCAGTCGTACTCGAACTCGACCTGCTCCACGGCGTCCGCGATGCGGGGCAGGCGCACGACCAGGTCGTCGCCGAGCCGGTAGATCGCGTTGTTGGTGCCGGCCGAGCGGACCGGCTCGACGGGCAGGTCCGCCCAGCGCGGGAACTGCGCGGCGAGCAGGCGACGGACCAGGCCCACGTCCGTCGACACCTCGTCCTCGTGCATCCGCCCACCGGACATGTCGCCCCCCTGGTCATGTCGTGATCCGCCGGCGCAGCCTAGGCCGCCGGTGGGGAACCGGCCCTCGATTTTCGGGCGCGGCACCTGATCCCCGATGGGGGGCGGCCCCGACCGGCGGTGACGGGCGACTAGCCGTCCGCTCGGCGGGTACGCGCTGCCCATGGGTAGCCAGAAGCACAACAAACACGACAGCGGTGGCGAATCGGCCCGGGGCCGGCGACACCCCGGCAGCGGCGCGCCGGGGCGGCAGGGCTCGGAGGTCGAACGCTCGCCCAAGCGCCGGCACGAGCGGGCCGCGACCGGTCCCTCCGGCAGCGAACGTGACCACGGCCGGTCCAAGGTCGCGCACGAAGGGCGGGTGCACCGGCAGGGCACCGGCTGACCCGACGCCGCCGTACGCGCGTCCCGGTTCCACCGCCGGGCGGTGCGTACGGCGGCGCAGCGGGGGAAACTGCCGGTGTGACCGACCAGCGCAGCGCCGTGGTGACCGGCGCCAACCGGGGTATCGGGCTGGCCGTGGTGCAGCAACTGCTGGACCGCGGCTTCGTCACCGTGCTCGCCTGCCGCGACACCGGGCGGGGGGAGGCGGTCGCGGCCACCCTCACCCCCGGCCCGGGCCGGGTGCTGGTACGCCGGCTGGACGTCGGCGACGACGACAGCGTCCGGGCGTTCGCCGCCGGCCTGGCCGACGCACCGGGTCGGGTGGACGTCCTGGTCAACAACGCCGGCATCCACTACGACACCGACCAGGACCCGGCCGGCGCCGAGGTCGGCGTGGTCCGGGAGGCCTTCGAGGTCAACGCGCTCGGCGCGCTGAAGGTGTCCCAGGCCGTCCTGCCGTTGATGCGCCACCAGGGGCCCGGCCGCCGGATCGTCAACGTGTCCAGCGGCGCCGGCTCGCTGAGCAGCATGGGCGCCGGCACCCCCGCGTACGCCATCTCGAAGGCCGCGCTGAACGCCGTCACCCGGCTCTTCGCCGCGCAGCTCGCACCCGACAGGATCCTGGTCAACTCGGTCTGCCCGGGCTGGGTCGCCACGACATGGGCGGCCCGGGCGGCCGCCCGGTCGCCGAGGGCGCGGCCAGCGTGCTGTGGGCCGTCGACCTGCCCGACGACGGCCCGACCGGCGGCTTCTTCCGCGACGGCCGGCCCGTCCCCTGGTGAACCCGGGAAGCGTCAGTCGGGCTCGGGCGCGCCGGTCTCCCGCAGCTCTCCCCCGGCGAGCCGCAGCCAGCGGTTCACCCCGATCTCGGTGAGGAACCGCTGGTCGTGGCTGACCACCACGAACGCGCCCTGGTACGCGCCGAGCGCGCTCTCCAACTGGGCGACGCTGACCAGGTCGAGGTTGTTGGTCGGCTCGTCCAGCAGCAACAGCTGGGGTGCCGGCTCCGCGCACAACACGCAGACCAGGGTGGCGCGCAGCCGCTCCCCGCCGGAGAGCACCCCGACCGGCAGGTGGATGCGGGAGCCCCGGAAGAGGAAGCGGGCGAGCAGGTTCATCCGCTCCGCCTCCGGCGTCCCGGGCGCGAACGCGGCCAGGTTCTCCGCCACCGTGCGATCGAGGTCCAGCAGGTCCAGCCGCTGCGACAGGTACGCGATCCGCCCGTCGGCCCGCCGCACCCGGCCGCCGTCGGACTCCAGATCACCGTGGACCAGGCGGAGCAGGGTGGACTTGCCGGCGCCGTTGGGCCCGGTCAGCGCGATCCGCTCGGGCCCCCGGATCACCAGGTCGGCACCGTCTGCGGCGAAGAGCGCCCGGTCGCCGTAGCGGACCTGCATCCGCTCGCCGAGGAAGACGGTGCGCCCGGCGGGAACGTTGGTGCCGGGCAGGTCCAGCACGATCCGCTGCTCGTCGCGCAGGGCGCGGCCGGCCTCGTCGAGCCGGGCCCGCGCCTGGCTGACCCGGGCCGCGTGCGTCTCGCCGGCCCGGCCGGCCGACTCCTGGGCGCCGCGCTTCATCGTCCCGGCGAAGATCTTCGGCAGGCCGGCGCTCTTGAGGTTGCGGCTGGCGTTGCTGGCCCGCCGCTCGGCCCGCTCGCGGGCCTGCTGCATCTCCCGCTTCTCCCGCTTGACCTCCTGCTCGGCGTTGCGGACGTTGCGCTCGGCGACCTCCTGCTCGGCCCGCACGGCCTCCTGGTAGGCGGTGAAGTTGCCGCCGTAGGAGCGGACCTCGCCCCGGTCGAGTTCGAGGATGCGGTCCATCCGGTCCAGCAGCGCCCGGTCGTGGCTGACCAGCAGCAGGCAGCCGGGCCAGTCATCGAGCAGGTGGTAGAGCATGCGCCGGGCGTCGAGGTCGAGGTTGTTGGTGGGTTCGTCGAGCAGCAGGACGTCGGGCCGCTTCAGCAGCTGCGCGGCGAGGCCGAGCGAGACGACCTGACCGCCGCTGAGGGTGTCCAGGCGCCGGGTCAGCGCGACGCCGGCGAGCCCCAGCCGGTCCAGCTGGGCCTGGGTGCGCTCCTCGACGTCCCAGTCGTTGCCGATCGTGGTGAAGTGCTCCTCGCTCGCGTCGCCGGCCTCGATGGCGTGCAGCGCCCGGAGCACGGGGGCGACCCCCAGCACCTCGGAGACGGTCAGGTCGCCGGCCAGCGGCAGGCTCTGCGGGAGGTAGCCGAGCACCCCCTCGACGGTCACCGACCCGCCGGTGGGCCGGCACTCCCCGGCGATCAGCTTGAGCAGGGTGCTCTTGCCGGCGCCGTTGGGGGCGACCAGACCGGTACGACCACCGCCGACGGTGAACGACAGGTCCTCGAAGACGGGAGTGTCGTCGGGCCAGGAGAAGGAGAGGTTGGAGCAGATGACGTACGCATCGGACATGCGGAGGACCTCGGGTGTGATGCGGGCGTGCCACAGCCGCCCGGCGGGCAACAGGGGTTGGTCGACGACGGCACGGCCCACCGGCGGCGGGGCGCTTACTACGCGCCTGCCGGTGGCCGACCATGTCCGGTCTCACCCGGAGATGTCGTCGTCACCCGCCATGTCTGGTCTCCCTGTCCCGATCACTCGCCGCCGACATTACCAGCAGCCGATCCGGTGTCCGGCCTACGACGGGACGCAGGAGGCGAGCCGTGCCGGTCGATGCGCGACCGGGGATTGTCCACCCCTCCGCGTGACCTTCCCGGTTGGCGCCCGCCTGCGCGGGTAGGCACCCCCGCCAGCCGGCTGCCGGACCCACCATCGGCATGGCGTCCCACTGGCCGACGGCGCTGAGCCGGTCGCCCTCCGGGTCGCCGGTCGGCAGGGCGTACTTCCTCAACCGGCGGCGATCACCGGAAGCCCGATGGACATGGCGGCCCCGCCGCTGGCCTACAAGTGGGCGCTGTTCACCTTCTTCCTGAGCATGATCATGGCGGTGCTGGTCGCCGGCGGGCTGACTCTGCTCTCCTTCGGGGGTCGCCGACGGGCGGCGGCGGCCATCGTCGCCAGGGACTTCCCGGCAGCCCCGCCGGAGGCCGCCGACCGGATGCGACGCGTGGAGAAGACGATCGCGCGGGCGCGGTTCACCGAGTGGCTCGGCCCGCTGGCCGTCGGGTACGCCTGCCTCGGCGCGGTCGGCCTGGCCACGAGCCTGCTCGGACTGTTCAATCTGCAGCCGAGCCCGCTGGCGGAACGGGTGCTCGGGGTGCCGTCCGGGTTCGTGAACTTCGGGCTGACCATGGGCAGCTATCTCATCCTCGGGCTCGTGCTCGCCCTGGTGATCGGCGGACTGTTCGCCTACCGGACGGCGGAGTTCCGCCGGTACGTCGGCGTGGTGTGGGACCTGGGCACGTTCTGGCCCCGGGCGGCCCACCCCTTCGCGCCGCCCTGCTACGCCGAACGGGCCGTACCCGAGCTGGCGAAACGGATCTGCTACCTGGCGGAGCGGCACACCGGCGTGCTGCTCAGCGGCCACAGCCACGGCTCGGTGCTGCTGGCGGCCACGGTGCTGCAACTGCCGCCGCAGGTACGCCGGCGGGTCGCGCTGCTGACCCACGGGTCCCCGCTCGACCGCCTGTACGCCCGCCTCTTCCCCGCGTACTTGGGCAAGGACGTGCTGCACGAAGTGGGCGAGCGGGTCGGCTGGCGCTGGCTGAACCTGTGGCGGGAGACCGATCCCATCGGCGGCTGGGTGTTCGCCGCACACCGACCCGGTGACCCACCGAGCCGGGCCGGCCCGAGCGACCGGGTCGACCGGCGGCTGCGGGACCCCGAGGACGTGGTGGCGCCCCCGAGCGACAGCGTCCCGCCCCCGGTGAAGGGGCACTGGCCGTGCGAATCCGACGAACGCTTCGCCGCCGCGGTCCGTGAGCTGGCCGACCGGCTCCGGACCGAGGGCCGGACCTGACGCCGCCGGGCGGGGGCTGCGGCGTTCTGAGAGGCGTCCCGTCGTTCGGTCCTGCCGCCGACAGCGGGGGCGGCCGCACCACCGGACCGGCAACCCACCCGAGGACGGCGACCGGCTCAGCGGGCCGAAGATCAGCCAGGAACCGGGTCCTGCCCGGGCGGGCCGCCGGCAGGCGGGTGCCGTCAGCAGGCCGGCCCGCCCGCGGCCGAGCACGGCGGACCCTCCGCCGCCCCGGCGCAGGACGCCGGACCGCCACCGACCGCCCGCTCCAGCAGCTCGTAGAGCGTCTCGCGCTGCCGCGCGTCCAGCGCGCCGAGCACCTCGTCCTCCACCGTCGCGAGAGCGCACTCAGCCTCCCCGAGGCGCTTCTCTCCGGCGGGGGTGAGCTCGACGACGTGCCGGCGGCGATCCTCGGGGGAACGGCGCCGCTCGATCAGCCGCTCCGCCTCCAGCTCGTTGAGCAGCCCGACGATGTTGGTGCCGTCCATCTCCAGCGTGCCGGCGAGGGCCTGCTGGCTGCTGCCGCCCTGCGCCCGCAGCACCGTGAGCGCGACCAGGTGCCGGGGCCGCAGCCCCAGTGGTGCCAGCACCGTCTCGGAACGCAGCCGCATCCGCCGCGCGAGGTGGTCGAGCAGGGGCGCCGAGCGGTGCTCGGGCTGGTCGACCGGTACGGCAGGCATGTGACCAAGCCTACCGTCGCCGGCCACGACCCACGTGCCACAAATGGTTGGCACTGCACCAATGAGTTGTGGAGGACTAACCAATGGCACACCTGTTGCACATCGACTCCAGCATCCAGGGGGACCGGTCGGTGAGCCGCCGGCTCACCGACCGCGCTGCCAGGGCCTGGCGCGCCGCGCACCCCGACGGCACGGTCCACTACCGGGACCTGGGCGCCGAGCCCCTGCCGCATCTGGACCAGGCCGGCGGCCTGGCGCGGATGACCCCGCCTGAGCAGCACAGCCCGGCCCAGCGGGAGTCCTGGGCGCTGACCGAGCAGCTGGTCGAGGAGGTGAGGCGGGCCGACACGGTCCTGCTGGGGCTGCCGCTGTACAACTTCGCCGCCCCCAGCAGCGTCAAGGCGTGGGTCGACCACCTGATCGCGCCCGGCCTGGCCTACGACCCGGAGACCCAGGCCGGCCTCCTGGGCGACCGTGAGTTCATCGTGCTGGCCACGCGCGGCGGCGGGTACGCCCCCGGCACGCCACGCGAAGGCTGGGACCACGCCGAGCCGTGGCTGCCGCACGGCCTGGCGATGACCGGCCTCCAGCCGCGCATCATCACGGCGGAGCTGACCCTCGCCGGCGTGAACCCGGCGATGGCCGGCCTGGTGCCGCTGGCCCAGGAGAGCCTCGCGGCGGCCGAGCGCGCCGTCGACGAACTCTGGGTCCCGGCCGCCGCCGCGGCCTAGGCGAGGCCGCCACGGGAGTTGCCCACCACCGGGCCACTCCCCCACCGCGCCGGCTCCACTCGGGATGCGCGGACCCGCGACAGGCACTACCTTGCGCGGCATGCATCGCAGCCGCGTCTACGCCGTCCTGATCGACGCCCCGCACGCGCAGGCCGCCCGGGCGGCGGCCTTCTGGTCGGCCGCCCTCGGCGTCCCCGCCGAGGCGGACCCGGAGCACCCGCAGTTCGTCGGCCTGCACGGCGCCCTGCCCGGGCTGGTCACCGCCGTGCAGGCCGTCGACGACGCGCCCCGCTTCCACCTCGACTTCGAGACCGACGACGTCGAGGCCGAGACGGCACGGCTGGTCGCCCTCGGCGCCACCCAGGTGGCCCAATGGCTGGAATGTCGCGTCCTGCGGGTGCCGGGCGGGCACCTGGTCTGCGTCCTGCCGGTGGAGAGTCCGCCCGAGGTCTTCGACTCCCAGGCCCGGACCTGGCCCTGACAGCCACCACCCCACCCGGCGCCGTGCGGGGCAGCCGGGCGGGGCCGCGCGTCGGTAGCGTACGGCGGTGCCGCTGACCTTCCCCTCACACGCCGCGCTGCCGCTGCCGCTGAAGCTCTGGCGCCCCCGCTGGTTCGACGGCGTGGCCCTCGTCGTCGGCTCGGCCGCACCGGACCTGGCCTACGCCCTCGACGGTTCCGGGCTGCCCGTCTTCCCGCTGTCGCACCAGCCAGCCGGGCTGATCCTGTTCTGCCTGCCAGTGACGCTGCTCTGCGCGACCATCGTGCGCGCGGTCGCGCCGACCGTCGCCGCGCACCTGCCGCACCGGCCGGCCGCGCTGGCCCTGCCCGACTACGGCGTGCTCGGCGCCTCTCGACCGGGCATGGCGGTCAGCGCCGTCTCGGCCGTGCTCGCGGCCGCGACCCACCAGGCATGGGACCGGCTGACGGACCGCGCCATCGCGTGGGACTGGGCCTCCACCGTGCTCGGTGCGCTGGCAGCGCTCGCCCTCGCCGTACACGTCGGGCGTCGCCGGCTGCTGCCGGAGTGGCACGGCGAGCCGCCCGGCGCTCCGGCGCGCCCGCGCCTGTTCTGGACCGTCGCCGCGTCGGTCACCGCCGTCGGGGCGCTGGTCGCATCGCGACTGCCGGGGGCGTTACTGCCGCACACCACCGGGGCCCGGCTGATCGGGGCGCTGGCGCTCGGACTGGTTGCCGGAACGGGGGCGACAGTCCTGCTCCCCCGACCCGCAACCGCTGCTCGTCGATGACCGCTGTGCTGCACGACCAAGGCGCTCTCCGGTTCCCGCTTCACGTGCGGCCGGGGGGCCGGACGACGAAGCCTCGACCCCGAGGCCGAGCAGCGAACAGATGTACCGCCCCGCCGGCCGTGGGGCCCGTACGGTCCGCCGTCGACCGCCGCGCCGTGATCGCTGCCGACATGACCGCGTCGGGCACGGAGCGGAGGCCGTTCGGGGCTTGCCGGGCACCTCCGTCATCCGTCAAGATCCACGTACATCGCACCTGGTCGGAGGTCGCACGGCATGGGGAACACAGCCCAGCAGGAATTCGCACCCTCGACCCTGGGCAATGTCGGCGAGGATGACGACGGCATCTATGTGATCGCAGTCGGCGAGACCGACGACCCCGAATCGTGGTCCTTGGCGTTCATGGAGTGCCCCGAAGAGGACATGGAGGACCAGCAGGAACTCGACCTCGGCTGGGACACCTACTGCCTGGTCGTCGACCCTGGCCAGGCGACGCACTACGGCGGCGTCATCGAGTGCGAGGTGACCGAGACGCACCTACGGCTCAAGCTGACACCCGAGGCTGCCCATGACCTTGGCATGAGCGCCGACGTCAACTTCGCCCTGGAGTTCGCTCCCGACCAGCTTCGGATGCTCAAGGATGGACTGACCCGAGTCTTTGCCTCGGGCCGCGCGAACGCCCGACCCACCCTCCTGCACAGCTAGTGCCTTGACCACAAACGTTGGCCGGGTTGGTCATGCGGCTCGGCTCGCGGGTTGACCCCAGCGGCGGTGTCGTTCGCTGCGGATCTTGGCGCGGTGGCGGCGTTGGGCGGCCAGGACGTCGGGGTGGCGGGCGTTGGCGTTGCGCCAGCGCAGGTAGGCGTGCAGGCCGCGGGCCAGGACGGTGTGGTTGGGGTAGTCCGAGCCGGCGATGACGAAGGTGCGTAGCGGCCCGAAGTGCGCCTCGATCGGGTTTGCCCAGGAGGCGTAGGTCGGGGTGAAACACAACTCGACCTTGTTCCGGGCCGCCCACTGTCGGATCGCGAAGCCCTTATGCGCGGACAGGTTGTCCAAGATGATGTAGATCGGGGCGCCGTCAGGGCGGGCGGCTCGGATCGACTTGAGTGCGGCGAGGGTGTTCGTCGCCGATTTCTGTCTGCGGACCACACCCCAGAGGGTGTCGTCGCCGATCGAGTAGCAGCCGTGGAACTGCCGCACGCCGTGCAGCTTGTGGTAGTTCGCCGCGAGCCTGCGTGGGCGGCTCTTGGGCTGCCAGCCGACGCCGCCGTGCGGGCGGATCGTCAGCGGCCCGAACTCATCGAACGCGAAGGTGCGGTGCGGGAAGTGCTCGATCACGTGCTCGATACGGGCCAGCTTCTGCTCCCGCTGGGGGTCTGTGGACTCCTTCCACGTCTTCGTGCGTTGGAAGGTGATCTGGTGGCGGCGCAGCACCTGCCGTAGTCGTTCCCGCCCGATGATCACCCTCCGATCAGGGTTGTCAGCGAGGTATTCGGCGAGCTTGCGCACGCTCCAGCAGGTGAACGGCCGTCCCAGCTTGACGGGACGGGTGTTGGCCGTCGCGACGATGAACGCCTCGTCGTCGCTACTGATTCGGCGGGGACGGCCACCCGCCCACTGAGGGTCCAGGCTGGCCATGCCCATCTCGTTGAACCGGTGGATCACCTGCCGAACGGAATCCTCGTCGGCCTGCACGAGCCGGGCGATGACCGGCACACTGTTCCCGCCAGCTGAGGCGAGCACAACCATCGCCCGCCGCAGCCGCACGACCGAGCCGGTGCCCCGACGCACCAGACGCTGCAGCCGCTGACCCTCTTGATCACTTAATCGACGTACCCGAACCGGCTCTGCCACCCCGACAGCCTGACGGCCCCACGCCGGCCCAGCCCTTCACCCAGGCCGGCGTGTCACCAACACCGCCAACGTTTGTGGTCAGAGCACTAGCAAGGAATCGCCTTCGCGGAAGCAGCGAACGCCCTGCTCCTCGGCGACGACGCTGCCGGTGCGCGGTCCGCCGGGAGGGGCGTCCGCCAAGTACGGCACCGAGTGGCTCCCGGCCGGTGGTAGCTTCCATATGCGCAGGCCAACACGCAGACGTCCGTTCGGACGGAAGGTTGGGCTATGGACGAGACCGTGGCGCGGGCGATGATCAAAGCCCACTTCGAGGCCTCCAACGTCAGCGCACCCGGCGGCGGGCCGGGCGACGACATCGCCCGCGCTTCCGAGATCTATGCCGATGACGCGGTGCTGGAGTGGCCGCAGGGCGGCGAGCGAGTCCGCGGCAAGGCCAACATCACCGCCCTCAGGTCCAGCTACCCCGCTCGGCAGGAGTTCCAGCTGCACCGGACCGTCGGCTGCGGGGATCTGTGGGTCAACGAGTACACCATCCGGTACGACGACCGGCCGACGATGGCCGTCGGGATCATGGAATTCCGCGACGGCAAGGTGGTCCGCGAGCGGATCTACTTCGGGGAGCCCTGGGAGCCGCCGGCCTGGCGGGCACAGTGGGTCGAGCGGATGGATCGGGCGACCCAACCATCCGCATGATCACCAGCACCCGCCGCCGGCGCCGAGACGCCGCGAAGTGATCTCTCCGGTCGATGTCTTCGCTTCGTCCCGTCGCATGGTGTGGCACGTGAAGGGTGACCAGCGGTCAAGGAGCGCTGGTCACGCATTTGGAGACGGAGAGAACCAATATTCGCCTCTGTTGACTGCATCGACGGGCATGCCCTCGCGTCGGCAGGCGTCAAGACGACATCACAGGTTGCGTCATCAGCTGGCGTCGGCCGCCAACCCCGCCTGCTGATTCGCCTCTGCCTTCGGCATTCCGGATGCTTGAAGCACTTCGCTGATGGCAAGGCGCAGCCGCGAAGCGAGCACCCTCCCGCAGAAGTCGACATCTTCGGCGCAGGCTCGGTTGACTTCCTCGATGGCCTGTTGCGCCCGCGCGCGCGAACGTTCGGGCTCTCGGCCGGCGAGGAAATCGCGATGCAGCAGCCTCACCGCCTGGCCCAGGTGCTCGATCGACGCGGGAAGGCCGGCCGGGAACGGCTCACGCAGCCGTACCGTCGATACGACCCAATGCGCCAGCTCCCGGCTGTTGGAGTAGGCGAATTGGAGGTGCTCGGAGGCGTGCTGGTATCTGCGCAGGACGCCCAGTCGTCGCCACCGCCAAGGTGAGAGAACCGCGATCTCCCCCGCCGCAGCGACCATCTCGATCGTCTTGTTTCTTTCCATCTCAGCCGCGGCCAAGCGCTGCGAGGCATCCTCGGCCTGTTGAAGGTCACGCTGCTCCAACGCCTGAGCGACAGCCGTGAGATCACGGGCGAAGATGTCCAGCGTCGGACCGGCAGAGCGATGTACGACGCGCACGGGGTTGGCCGGCAGGATCAGCAGCGCCACGGCGATGGCCGTCACCCCTCCGACCAACCCGTTGACGGTCCGCGCCACAGCCAGATGCGATTGTTCCGCAGCCAGCGTTCCCAGCAGCAGGGCGGTACTTCCTGCATGCACCATGACGGCACCGCCCCCGCGAATCACGGCTGCCGACGAGATTGCGAATGCCACGATCAGGCCGGTTTGGACAGGTCCCGTCCCGATGACCTCGATGATCAACTGTCCGGTCAACACCCCGACGAATACCCCGGCGATGAGTTCCGCCGCTCGCCTGATCCGATTGCCAAGAGCCGCCGCGATCGTGCCGATCGCGGCGGCGGGTGCAAACAGGGCCTGCGAGTTGTGCAGCAGGTCGTCTGCAATGAACCAGGACAGACCGGCTGCCGCACCCGCCTGGACCGCGATGATGAAATAGGTGCGTAGCCGCTCGTAAGCCTCCCGGCTTTCTCGCCGCACCGTCTCTGGCCGCACACCCCGATCCCGGCTGCGCACGTCTCACCTCCGAGGAGCAACGGAGGCGCGGGTCACGTCTGCGGACACCGCTCGGAGTGGTAGTGGTCCCCCTGGCTGATGTCGTGGGCCGCTATGTGCAGGCCGTCATCGTCGCGCACTGCGGCACGTCCATGAAGTCGCACGAGCGCGTCTCGCAGGCGCTGGATTGCTTCCTGTTCCGCGGGCACGGCCCCATTCTCCGAGATTTCAGCCCTCTTGTCCCGGCATCAATAAGACGGATCTGATACGGGAGCCCATGCGGACCTTGACCGTCTCGTCTTCGCCTCCGCCGCCGGCACCGCCTCGATCGGCACAACGTGCTTCGGGCCTTCCGTCTGGCCGTCGCCAAAGCGGGCGGGTGACCGTCCGGACCACCCGGTCGCCGCGGCAGTGCTCAGCTGAGCCCGGGCGCCGGCTCGGGGCCGACGACACCTGTGCTGGACGGCTTGTCGGCTCTCTCGGCCTATGCTCTGGCGCGTGAACAAGAAACGGTGGAGCGGCGTGGACCTGGGCAACGTGCTGCGCGCCGTCGAGGACGCCGCCCCGGTCGACGCGGTGGAGGCGGTGACCCGAGGCATCGGCGTCGACCTCGGGGCACTGTGGGTGTCGTTCCTCGTCGCGGACATGAGCGGCCGGGCTCTCGTTCGGCTGGCCCACGACGTTCCCTTCGGGGACCGGCCCGGCAGACGCCAGCAGGACGACGACGTCGCCACCGTGCTGCCGTTCGACGGCGGGCCACAGGAACAGGCGCTGCGCTCCCAGCGCGTGCAGGTCCGTCCGAGCGGAGATGATCACGTCGTGATGGCGCCCGTCACGCAACGGGGCGAGGCGATCGGACTGTTGGAGATCTCCTTGCCGGTCGAGCCGGACGACGGGGTCCTGGCCGAGATCTCCCGGGCCGCGCACGCGCTGGCCTTCGTGGTGATCGCCGCCCGGCGGCACACCGACCTTTTCGAATGGGGCCAGCGGACCACTCCGTTCACCCTCGCCGCGGAGATCCAGCGCCGGCTCCTGCCCTCCTCATTCACCTGCGAGGCCGGCTCGTTCACCCTCTCGGCGTGGCTGGAGCCGGCGGCCAGCATCGGCGGAGACACCTTCGACTACAGCCTCGCTCGCAACCTGCTGCACTTGAGCATCACCGACGCTGTGGGGCACGGCGTGCACAGCGCACTGACCGCAACGCTCTGCGTCGGCAGCCTGCGCCACACCCGCCGCCGCGGTCACACGCTGCTCGACCAGGCCCGGGCCGCAAACTCGGCGCTGATCGAGAATCCGCCCGGGGGGTTCACCTTCGCCACCGGACTTCTCGGCCGGCTCGATCTGCGCACCGGCGTGCTGGCCATGGTCAACGCCGGCCACCCCACCCCACTGCTGGTGCGCGACGGAACCGTCCAGCCCCTCGCGCTACCGGTCGATCCGCCCTTCGGCGTACTGCGCCACGGGACCTACCGCACAACCGACGTCCCGCTTCGCCCCGACGATCGGCTCATCCTGCTCACCGACGGCATGGTGGAACGCGGCGCCGCCCGCCTCGACCTGCCCGCACGGCTGCCAGGCCTCACCGACCTGCACCCCAGGGAGGTCGTCCGCGTACTCGGCGACGCCATCCTCGACGTCGCCGGACCCGCCCTGCCCGACGACGCCTGCATGCTCGTCCTCGACTGGCACGGCGACCACGGCGACAACCGCTCCACCACGGCCGGCGCCGATCCCCACCGAGCGAGTGCCCTTCCGTACCCCTGAGACCAGAAACGAGAGGGCGTGCGTCTGCGTCCACTCTCGTCTGCGACGGCTCGGTCTGGCGTCCGCGCCGGGCCCGGGAGTCGTTCCGGACAGCCGATCGGCGCCGTGACGGGAAGGCCGCGGCGCCACCGCGTCCGGGGTCCTCACCGACGGTCGGCGGGCCTCGCGGGTGAGCAGCAGCCCGGGCGATCATGCCCAGACCGAGCAGCGGGTACAGCCGGTTGTCGACACCAGTGAGCGGTACGACGTGGTGCCGCTCTCACCGCCGCGCGCCGCTGCTGACCTGATCCGGTTCCGGACTCAACCGGCGCGTCCCGCCCGCGGCACGCGACAGCTCTCCAGGCAGCGGCCGCTGGCAGTAAATCGCGCTGGCGCTTCCCGTTCTGCGGCAGGGCATCCTCGAGCTGGTCCTCGGGAATGATGATCCGGCACGCGTGCCCGCCCTGTATGGGCCGTGGCAGACATGCCGCCGGCCTTAGCGCGCGGCGCCGCCCGGTCGACCTGGGCCGCTCCCGGAGCGCCGGTGACCGACGCGTGGAGCCCTTATCACCGGGGACTTGCCAGACGCCGGGCGGAAATCCCGCGCCGCGCCGGCCACCATATCGTCGGGATCGCGGCCGAGGGCCCGCCGGATGTGCGGCGGGATGGCCTCGGATGTTGCCATCGCCAGTCGGACCTGCACCGAGCGGTCGTGAACCAGGCGTTCCAGATCCGCCTCGTCCAGCTGGACCGCGCGGACCAGCGCGGCACGGACGTCGACCACGGGGTCCTGGGCAAGCGCGCTGCGCTGCTCGGCGGTGGTCCGCGGGTTGCGGGCGAGCCCCTTGCGTACGCGTACGGTGCGATCGGCCATCAGGGCGGTGATCACGTCGGGGTCGTGGGTGTGGGTGGCGAGTCGTTCCCGTACCTCGGGTGAGACGTCGTCGATCAGCCTGGCGGCCAGTTCGGGCTCCAACTCCCGCATCTCCGCGAGGAGACCACGAAGCTCCTTGTCGGGTGCCTCTGACATCACCCGGCGGACCGACTCGTCGCAAGCCGGGTTGCCGGCGACCGCCCAGCGGACCCACCGGTCGGCGTCTTTGACGAGACGCAAGAGATTGGCGACCGAGGTCGAAGGGTTTCTCGCCACAGCCTCCCGGACCTGACGATCATGGTCCCGGGTCAGCGGTCGCAGTGCCTGCGCGGGTGCGTCGGTCCGGGCCGCGACCGCCTTACGGACCACGGCCGACGGGTCGGACGCCAAGTCGAAGAGGGTCATCTGTGGCGTTGCGGGGTTCTGCGCGAGGGCAAGCCGCGCGTCGGCGCTGCCGCCGCTCGCACGGTGAGCGGTGGTACCTGACCCGCGGTGACCGTCGGGCCCGCCGACGTCCTGCTGCTTCCCCATGGGCGCAATCATGTCACGGGCTGACTGAGGCAATGCGAGCCTGACCAGCGCGTTGACGATGGTCGAAGCGTTACCTCGCGGAGGCGCCCTTCGGTATGTCAGCAGTGACGTAGAGGAGGGGTCAGCAGCCGCCGTGGGTCGTCCCGGACGAGCGGTGGGCTGAGATCGAGCTGTTGCTACCACCCCGTCGGCACCGGTTCCCGGGCCGTAAGTCTCTGGAGGCGAGGCGAGCAGTCGCGGTCCTGGCGATCTGCGCCGCCGACGCCGCCACCCGCGCAGCCCACGACGCCACGGGGCTGATCAAGCGCTTCGGAGACCTCGGGGTGGCGTTCGTAGTCACGGGCGAGTCGGTGGCAGAGGCTGAACTCTAGCCACGCCGTCTGGGCCGCTGTGAAGGCCTCATGGCGCGGGCGTGCTGGCCTCTGTCAGGCGCAAGGCGGCGGAGAGCAGGCCGATGTGTGAGAACGCCTGCGGGAAGTTCCCCAACTGTTCACCCGTACGCCGGTCGATCTGCTCGGCGAAGAGGCCGAGGTCGTTGGCTCGCCCGGCGAGGCGCTCGAACAGCGCGGCGGCCCGATCTCGCTCGCCGGCCAGCGCAAGGCACTCGACCAGCCAGAAAGAGCAGATGACGAAGCCCGCCGACTCGTCGGGCCAGCGGCGGACCAGCCCATCGGTGGTCAGTTCCTGTTCAATCCGTTCGATAGTCGCGCGCATCCGCGGGTCGGCTGCGGGAATGAACCCGATGATGGGCAGGACGAGTACCGATGCGTCGAGCACGTCGGATCCAAAGGCTCTGGTAAAGGCGCCAACGCTGGGATTCCAGCCCTGTTGCAGGATCGCGGCACGGATCTCGTCGCGGGCCGCCGCCCAACGCTCCAGGTCCGCCCCACTGCCGAGGACGGCGCCGAACCGTACGGCTCGGTCCAACGCCATCCAACATCCCACCTTGGACGTGACGTAATGCCGCTCCTCGCCCCGTGCCTCCCACATTCCCGAATCTGGCAGCCGCCAGGTTTCGGCCGCCTGCTCGGCCAGGGAACGCAGCAACCGCCGTACGTCGTCGGGCATGGGTTCGAGGCTGTCACGCAGCACCCACGCGGCGTCGATCACCTGGCCGAGTGCGTCCTGTTGCCGCTGGCGCCAGGCGTCATTGCCGATCAGCACTGGACCCCTGACAGGGTGCCCGGTTAGCAGGTCGAGCTCACGTTCGGTCAGGTCGTGCTCGCCCTCTACGCCGAGCATGATCGGTACGGGTTGCCGGCCCACATCGCCGATCGCCTCGGCCAACCAGCGGAAGAGCCGTTCCGCCTCTAACGAGCAGGCCGCCTGGTACAGGGCCCGCATGGCGAGGCTGAAGTCGCGCAACCACACGTAGCGGTAGTCGTAGTTGTCGTGGCCCTCCGGCCGCACCGGCAGCGAGGTGGTCGCCGCGGCGACGTACGCACCACTTGACTGATAGGTCAACCCCCCCAGGATCATCACGTTCTGGCGCACCAACTCCGGATATTGCCCTGGGTAGTTGTGCTCCGATATCCAGGAGCGCCACCCCTCGACTGTCTCGGCGAGGGTCCCTGGTACGTCGACCGGCATTGGCTCGCGTTCGTGATAGGTCGACGAGTAGGACAGGGAAAAGGATTCCCGCTGTCCCGGGCCGACCGTGAACGACGCTGACGCTTCGGTCCGCTGGCGGTGCACCGGCACCGTCGCGGTCATCCCGAGCGTGGTGCCCGTGGCTCTCGCGACGAGAGTCTCGCCGCGCAGATCGAGATGGGCCCGCACGCGGCCGTACTCGAAGCGGGGCGCGTAGGACATCACCATCGGAACGTGTCCGGAGAGCCCTTCCACCAGCCGCAGGAGGAGGCCGGGCGGATTCCGGCCGATCTCGTGTCCGCGGACATTCGAGTCCATGGCCAGGGCGTCGGTGACCGCCACGGATCCGTCCCGGGTGGTGAATACCGTCCGCAGCACCAGCGTGTCTCTCAGGTAGCTCCGCTCGACCTGGAAGTCTCCGGCGGGCCGGATCCACCAATGTCCGCCGTCGTCGTCGAGCAGGCGGGCGAATATCGACGGCGCGTCGAACCGAGATGGGCACCACCAGTCCACGGAACCGTCGCGGCCGACCAGGGCTCCGGATCGGCCGTCGGCGAGGTAGCCGTAGTCTTCAATCCGACCGGCGCACACGGCGTGCAACACCGGACTGGTCGGTTTCCAGTAGCTGAGCCACCTAGCGATCATCCTTGCCATGTTGGGTGATAGCCGTGTTAGCTGACGGGGCGGATCCTGGGTAGTTCGACCCGAGACGCCCTGAATTGCGCTTGCGCCTACTTACCCCTGTCCGGTTGATTTAACCGGGCGGAAACCGATGCGTGGGCTACGGACCGACCGAACAGCGCAGGTGATCATCGCCGGACACGCCTTCATGCAGAACCTACGACGCGGCCGCTACGCACTCGGACTCGACGCCCCACCGGCTCTGGGGTAGCAGCGGCGTTCACCGACCTCGCCCAGGCGATCTGACCCCGGCGACACGTCTGCCGATCCCACAAGCAACAGCGCCCACGCTCGTCGTACGAGCACCATTCGAGCAACATGCTACCCATAGGGGACGAACGACAAGAGGCGCCTGACCCCTGTTGTGGCAGGTCCAGCGCCTCTTGATCTTGTGCGCCCGAAGGGACTCGAACCCCTAACCTTCTGATCCGTAGATCCCCAAGACCGTGCCGGCACCGTCCGCAGCCGGGGCCTGTCCTGCATGTCGCGGACAAACAGCGACTCCGCCCGCGCCCCGTACCGGTGTCGCGCCTGTCGACCGGTCCGGTCCGGTCCGGTCCGCTCCGCGATGCGGCGTCGCGGAGCAGACCGGACGGTCGGGACTCAGACGGCGGTGCGTCCCCCGTCGACCGGCAGGACCGCGCCGTGGATGAAGCTCGCCCGGTCGCTGGCCAGGAAGGTGATTGCGGCGGCGATTTCCTCAGCAGAGCCGGGCCGTCCGGCCGGTCCGCCCTTGGCCAGTTGGTCGAGTGCGTCGCCCATGGACGCGGTGCCCTCGGTACGGGTCGGTCCGGGGCCGACCGCGTTGACTCGTACGCCACTGGGCCCGTACTCGGCAGCCCAGGACTTCGTCAGCAACACCATCGCGGCCTTGCTCGACCCGTACAATGCCAGCCCCGCAGCGCCGAACTCGGCGAGCATCGTGGTCACATTGACGATCGCGCCCCGGCCGCGCTTGGCCATGTCGGGTGCGAGTTCCGCGACCAGGAAGTATGGCGCCTTGACATTGAGGGCGTACACCGAGTCGAACGTCTCCTCGCTGGTCTGCTCGGTAGGACCGAACGGGAAGATGCCAGCGCTGTTGATCAGCACATCCACCTGCCCGAGCTGCTCCTTGCCCCGAACGGCCAGCGAGCGCGCGGCGGCCTCGTCGTGGAGATCGGTAGCCACAAACCAGGCCTGACCCCCGGCCGAACGAATTTCCTGCACCACGTCGTTGCCCCGCTTCTCGTCCCGACCGGACAAGACCACGTGCGCACCGAGCCGGGCCAACTCGGTAGCCGCGGCCTTCCCGATGCCACTGGTTCCACCGGTCACCAAAGCCTTGGTACCCGAGAGTCCTGAGGTCATGATCTGCTCACCGTCCTGTTACGCGAACATCGACTTCGGTCGAGAAGGTCCGCGCGGCACGCCCTGACTGGTTGGTGCAAGGGGCGGAAGAGCCGATGGACCGGTTTGAGCGATTAGGCCGGCTTATACAGCCATAAGGAAGACTTTGCCGTACCAGCTACCAGCAGGGGCGCGAACTGTCACACAACACCGCCTCGCCCTCGCGGAGACCGACCGCCTCCAGCGCGTGCCTGGCGGTGGCGCCGGCCCAATCAGGGCCGCCGGCCTGCTCCCAGCACATCGTCGCGGGCGCCACCGACGACGCCGGGACGACCATCTCGGCTGCGTACGCCCCGAACGCGCGGTAGACGGTCACCTCGTCGCCGACCGCGATCGGACGCGACGTCAATGGAAAGTCCGCACCGAAACGCATCCGCGTCTGCGCCGCTCTGAGGCCTGGCACGGTGTCTGATCCGGCGACCGCCACCAAAATCGCGCTGCGCAGCCTCGCCCGACGCTGGCTCGCCCTTCAGGCCGAGATCGACGACCTCGACAGCCACCTGGCCGCCCTCGTCACCGCCGCCGCCCCGGACCTGGTCGCGCTGCCTGGCGTCGGCGTCGACACCGCTGGACAACTCCTCGTCACCGCCGGCGACAACCCTCACCGCTTGCACTCCGAAGCGGCTTTCGCCCGGCTCTGCGGCGTCGCCCCCATCCCTGCCAGCTCCGGACGGACCGACCGCCACCGCGTGCACCGTGGCGGCGACCGCGACGCCAACCGCGCACTCTGGCGCATCACCCTCGTCCGCATGCGCTGCCACCAGCCCACCAAGGACTACGTCACCCGCCGAACCGCAGAGGGCAAGACCAAGACCGAGATCATGCGATGCCTCAAGCGCTACATCGCACGTGAAACCTTCCACCTGCTCGCGTCGCCACCTCTGGACCAGGCATCCTTGCCTGGTGCCACCGCTACTGACTGAGGACGAGTACAAGGCAACGTGGGGACCCCACCCCACAAGAGTGGGCCCGGACCAGGAACCCCCCTTCGACTTCTGGCCCTACTTCGACTCCATCCCCGAAGACGACTTCAACGGGCACGACTTTTCCGAAGGCCGCGTCACCTACGCCTGGCAGTCGCCAGACGGGGCGCACCAACACGTCCTGGTCGCCTGCGAGACACCCAACGTGTTCCTGGTCCTCGTGCTCGACCTACATGCCTCCTCGGTCTGCGGTCACCACCTACTCGACCTCAACCGGCTCTACGGACTCGCCTGAGCCGGGCAACCCGCCCCACTTGACGAAAATTGGAGCGTCCACTTCGCCGGCGGCCGGTTGTTCTGCGCCGGGTGATGGTTGACACTGCGACCTCGGATGATGCTTTACATGATCGCGATGACCGCGCCACTCGCGGCAGATCCGTGCATCCGTCGACGCTTGGTGGAGGTACACAAAGCCGCTACGTCTAGAGTGCCGCTGTGACCGCGCAGCGACCGCTCGACAGCGAAGAACGGGTGAGCACCGCCCCGGAGCGTGACGTCCTCGAGGCATTCCTCGACGCTTACCGGGAGGAGCTCATCAGCAAGCTGCAGGGATTGTCGGAGGACGGCGCTCGGCGACGCCTGGTGCCGTCGCTGACCACACTCATCGGCATTGTCAAACACGCTGCCGCAGTTGAACGAAACTGGTTTCTCCACTGCCTGGCCCAGCTTCCGCGAGAGCAGATCGCAGGCAACTCCACGGGGGACGACGCCAGTTGGGAGCTTGACCCGAGCGAAACCATCGCGGACATCGTCGCGGAGTACGAAGATGTCTGCGGGCAATCAAGGCGGCTTGCGGCGGATTTCGAGCTGGACGACAGCGTGCCCCATCCCCGATTGGGCAGGGTGTCACTGCGCTACATCTACGTACACATGATCCGAGAGCTGGCGCGGCACTCCGGCCACGCCGACATCCTTCGAGAGCAACTCGACGCAAGACCCGAGTAGTGAGGATGATCTCTGCGGCTACGCCTGACTGCACGAGCCGCATCCTCTTCTCGACATGAGCGGACGTGTCGCAGTACCACATCATGGCCGGTCCGTGCAGGCCCTTGGAACGGTCAGCCTCGCCGTGATCATGTAAAGCATCAGGCGAGGCCATTCGGTCAACCATCATGCGAGACCAGGCATCGCCGGGCGGCCGGTCGTCGGGTCTCAGGACCTGCATGACAGATCGGTATCAGGACCTGGGTGACACTCAGCCGCCTGTAGCACCGGCCGGACTCTGGGCCAATGTCGACGAGCTGACCGCATGGGCGACGACGGATGGAAGGAACTCACCGACCTCTACCGTCGCCCCCGCCGGGTGAACGAAGCCGCTCGAGCCCAGGCCACCGCAGCACATCTTCATTTGAGGGGCGCTGTCGTGTGGTACGACTGCCGGAAAGGTAGGCAGAAGCGGCAGAAGCGGGCGAGCCGATGACCACGAGTGGGGCAGCAAAACTGCTGCGGAGACCCGAGGAACCGCGGGCCGGGTTCTTGGAGCTGTTCTTCGACCTGGTGTTCGTCTTCGCGCTCGCCGGACTCTCGCAGGGGCTGCTGGAACGTCTGAACTGGAGCGACGCCTTCCAGACGCTGGTGCTGCTGCTCGCCCTGTGGTCGGTTTGGATCAATACGGCGGGGCTCACGGACAGGTTTGACCCGCAGCAACCGCTGATACAGCTGCTGGTCCTCGCGACCATGTTCGGCACCCTGATGATGGCCGCCGCGGTGCCTGAGGCGTTCCACGAGCAAGGCCTGTTCTTCGCAGGCGCCTACGTCGCCACCCAGACCGGTCGTGGCGCCGTCGCCGTGCTCCTGCTGCGGGGCCACGAGGCGCGGGCCCCCTTCGTGCGGGCACTCTTCTGGTCCGGCGTGTCCGCGGTGCCGTGGATCGCGGGTGCTGTCGCACACGACACGGCGCGTGGCGTGCTGTGGGCGCTCGCGGTGGCCGTGGAGTACGTGGCCATCGCACTGGGGCTCCCCACACCGCGGCTGGGGCGCGCGTTCATGCGTGCAGCCGAGTACGCGATCTCCGGCGAGCACCTGGCCGAACGCTGCCGGCAGCTCTTCATCATCGCGCTCGGCGAGGTCATCCTGAGGAACGCGACCACGACGGCGGCAATCTGGTCAGGCTCGAACCTGCTTCGGCTGAAGGTCAGCCCGGTGACCTCACCACAGCCTTGCTGTGGCGGATCTACATCCACCGTGCCGGGGGCCTGCTGGCGGAGGCGATCGCAGCCGCCCCCGACGCAGTCCGCGCCACTACCAGCTCGCTGCACGGCCACCTGGTGATGGTCGCTGGCATCGTGGCGATCGCCGTCGGCGACGAGCTTGTCATCGCCCACCCGTTCGGACACACACAACCGGCCTGGATCGCCGTCATCCTCGGCGGACCCGCGCTGTGCCTCACCGGACGGGGCATGTTCGAGTACGCGGTGTTCGGTCGGGTGTCCCGCTCCCGGCCGCTCGGGGTACTCCTGCTGGCCGCGATCTCACCGGCGGCGATCTTCCTGCCGCCGCTGGTCGTCGCCATTGCACCTGCCCTCGTTCTGGCCGGGATCGCCGTATCCGATGCGAGCCGCGCCCGAGGACGCCCACCCGAGCCGCCGTCACCACCTCGCTAGCCGGAAGTGTCACCCGCATCCCGAGACTGATCTGTCACGGACGTCCTGAGACCCGGCATCGCCGGCAGCCGGCCTGTTCTCCGTCGACTGATGCGCGACACATGTTCGCCAACTGATCTGCGACACCTCGGCGTGCTGGTCGCGGCTACTTGTTTCATTGACCTGCGACCGTGGCCCGGCCAGGCTTCGGTCGAGGCGCCCGGGCTGTCGCTCTCATCGCGGCTGCCCACGCTGGTCGTGTGGCTCTCATCTGGCCTGCGCGGCCCGGGCGTCGCCTAGGGCGGGGAGAGGCTCAAGAGGGGTTTGCTCGGCTCGAAGTAGCGTTGCCCTCCCGGCTCGACAACCCAGGTGGATCGAGCATCGGAGGACGCGTTGAGTGGCACGTCAGATCGTGTGGTCATCGGGATGGACCCGCACAAGCGCTCTGCCACGATCGAGGTCATGGCCCGCGACGAGACCGTCGTCGGCGGCGGCCGCTTCGACACCGACCGCAACGGCTACACAGCGATGAGGAAGTACGCCAGCCGGTGGCCGAACCGGGTCTGGGCGATCGAGGGCTGCCAGGGCATCGGCCGGCACATCGCCCACCGGCTGCTGGCCGACGGCGAGCAGGTCGTCGACGTCCCGCCGAAGCTGTCCGCCAGGGCGCGGGTGTTCGCCACCGGCCAGGGCCGAAAGACCGACGCCACCGACGCCCACTCCATCGCGCTGGTCGGCACCCGCATGGCCGGGCTGCGCCCTGTCGTCAACGATGAGCAGCTCGCCATGCTGCGGATCCTCGTCGACCGCCGCCGCTCCCTCGGCGAGGACCACACCCGGATGATCTCCCAGCTGCACCAACTGCTGCTGGAACTGATTCCCGGTGGGGCGAAGAAGAGTCTGTCCGCCGCCCAGGCCAAGGCACTGCTGGCCACGGTCCGGCCCCGTGACGCCGTCGGCAAGGCCCGACGGCGGGTCGCCGCGGAGCTGATCGGTGACCTCGAACGGGTCTACCGACGCTCCAAGGACGCCGACAAGGAACTGACCGAACTGGTGGCCTCCACTGGCACCACCTTGATGGACCTGCACGGCATCGGACCCTCCGGCGCCGCCCGGCTGCTGGTCGAGGTCGGCGACATCACCCGGTTCCCGAACCGGGCCCACTTCGCCTCCTGGAACGGCACCGCCCCCATCGACGCGTCCTCCGGCGAGCAGGTACGCCACCGGCTCTCCCGCGCCGGGAACCGGCAGATCAACCGGGTACTGCACATCATGGCCACGGTCCAGCTACGCAACCCCACCGAAGGCCGCGCCTACTTCGACCGCAAGAAGACGTCCGGCAAGACATCGATGGAAGCGATGCGCGCCCTGAAACGGCGCCTTTCCGACATCGTCTACCGGTGCATGATCAGCGACGCGGTGGCCACGGCGGCGGGCCCGGGAGGACACCGGGGAACGACAACTGACTCCAGCGTGACCAGCTCGCATCCCCAAGCCGGCTCTTCGGAGAAGTCACTTCCCGGACCCGCCGCCACTCAGCTTAGAACCCCGCTCCCGGCGTTGTCTTGACACAGAGGGGAGCCAGATGTGCGCGTTGGTACGGGCTACGGACAGTCGGCCTACCGACGTCGGTCCAGGTGGTCATCGCGTGAGCGATGTCAGCATTTCCCGCAGCCAGGCGATCTCGGTGCGGCTGGTGGCGGTGGCGATGCGGAACAGTCCTCGGCGGAAGGGGTCGTCGGGAAAGTCGTCGGCGCGCAGCGGTCGGTCGCCGTCCCAGAAGAAGCTCGCCGGCTGGGTGAGGAAACTGAGCCGGCGGTGCAGCACGGCCGCTTGGGCTGCTGGGTCGTCGAGATGGTGCAGAAAGGCCAGCAGCGTGAACCAGCGGTTCTCGTCGGTGATGAACAGCTCGTCGGGTGTGCGGAGCTGACGCAGCAACTCCGCGTGTCCGGCCGGGCTCAGGATCAGCACGTGCCGTGGTGCCGCCACCTGGCCAGCCTGCACGTCGCGACGCAGCAAGCCCGCACGTTCCATGCGTTTGATCGTCGGGTACAGCGTCCCGTCCGCGATCGGCCGGACGTGGCCGGTGAGTGCAGCCACGCGTCTGCGCAGCTCGTACCCGTGCAGCGGGGCGTCGGCCAGGAAGCCCATTATCGCGAACTCCAACACCGTGCTAGCTTACCTCGGCAACGTGATACCTCGAGCACGAGGTACCGGTCAGGAGGTACGTGATGCGCGGCGCCCAGGTGCGACCAGATGGCACGACGATCCGCTGGGTGGAATTCCCCGGCGCCGAGCCCACTCGGGTCTACCTGCACGGGCTCGGCGCCTCCTCGCCGGCGTACTACGCGGCGGTGGCCACCAACCCCGCCCTTGCCGGACGGCGCAGCCTGCTGATGGATTTGCTCGGGCACGGCATCAGCGATCGGCCGGCCGACGCCTCATACACGCTGGAGGAGCACGCCGACCTCCTCGCTACGGCGCTGACAGCTGCCGGGGTCAGCGCCGCAGAGGTGATCGCACACAGCATGGGTGGCGCCGTCGCCATCGTCCTGGCCGCCCGCCATGCGCACCTTGTTTCCGCACTGGTCCTTGTCGACGCCACCCTCGACCCGCAGCCTCCGGGCGTCGGCATCCGCACCCGCTACACCGAGGAGCAGTTCGTACACGGCGACGGCCGATCCGAGACGCTCACCCGAGTCGGCACGGCCTGGGCTGCGACGATGCGGCTCACTGGTCCGGAGGCGCTTTACCGCACTGCGGCACACCTCGACCGCGGCACCACCCCCACCATGCGTGAGCTGCTGCTCGAACTGCCAGTGCCGCGCACATACCTCCACCCGGCCGACAACGAACCGATCGGTGCGCGCGCCCTGACCGACGCCGGCGTGCGGGTGGTCGCCGTACCAGACGCCGGCCACAACATCATGCTGGACAACCCAGACGGCTTCGTCGCGGCCACAGCTGCGGCATTGCGGGCGTAGCGCAAGCGTTCCATCCGCAATTCGGCTACTTGTTTCATTGACCTGCGACCGTGGCCCGGCCAGGCTTCGGTCGAGGCGCCCGGGCTGTCGCTCTCAATTCGGCTGCCCACGCTGGTCGTGTGGCTCTCATTTGGCCTGCGCGGCCCGGGTGCCGCCCCAGGGCGGGGAGAGGCTCAAGAGGGGTTTGCTCGGCTCGAAGTAGCGTTGCCCTCCCGGCTCGACAACCCAGGTGGATCGAGCATCGGAGGACGCGTTGAGTGGCACGTCAGATCGTGTGGTCATCGGCATGGACCCGCACAAGCGCTCTGCCACGATCGAGGTCATGGCCGGCAACGAGACCGTCGTCGGCGGCGGCCGCTTCGACACCGACCGCAACGGCTACACAGCGATGAGGAAGTACGCCAGCCGGTGGCCGAACCGGGTCTGGGCGATCGAGGGCTGCCAGGGCATCGGCCGGCACATCGCCCACCGGCTGCTGGCCGACGGCGAGCAGGTCGTCGACGTCCCGCCGAAGCTGTCCGCCAGGGCGCGGGTGTTCGCCACCGGCCAGGGCCGAAAGACCGACGCCACCGACGCCCACTCCATCGCGCTGGTCGGCACCCGCATGGCCGGGCTGCGCCCTGTCGTCAACGATGAGCAGCTCGCCATGCTGCGGATCCTCGTCGACCGCCGCCGCTCCCTCGGCGAGGACCACACCCGGATGATCTCCCAGCTGCATCAATTGTTGCTGGAGCTCATTCCGGGTGGCGCGAAGAAGAGCCTGTCCGCCGCTCAGGCAAAAGCACTGCTGGCCACGGTTCGGCCCCGTGACGCCGTCGGCAAGGCCCGACGGCGGGTCGCCGCGGAGCTGATCGGTGACCTCGAACGGGTCTACCGACGCTCCAAGGACGCCGACAAGGAACTGACCGAACTGGTGGCCTCCACTGGCACCACCTTGATGGACCTGCACGGCATCGGACCCTCCGGCGCCGCCCGGCTGCTGGTCGAGGTCGGCGACATCACCCGGTTTCCGAACCGGGCCCACTTCGCCTCCTGGAACGGCACCGCCCCCATCGACGCGTCCTCCGGCGAGCAGGTACGCCACCGGCTCTCCCGTGCCGGGAACCGGCAGATCAACCGGGTACTGCACATCATGGCCACGGTCCAGCTACGCAACCCCACCGAAGGCCGCGCCTACTTCGACCGCAAGAAGACGTCCGGGAAGACGTCGATGGAAGCGATGCGAGCACTGAAACGGCGCCTGTCCGACGTCGTCTATCGACGGATGATCGACGACGCCACGACGGCCACGGCGACGGGCCCGGGAGGACAACGGGAGACGACTACTGACTCCAGCGTGACCAGCTCACATCCCCATGCCGGCTCTTCGGAGAAGTCACTTCCCGGACCCGCCGAGACCCAGGATAGAACTCTCCTCCCGGCGGTGTCTTGACACAGAGGGGAGCCATGGCCGGGTGTTCGCTGAAGGGGACCACGCGTGACGCACCGTGACGCCCGGTCGGCGGCAGAACCGGACGTACGGTCAGCGACCTCAACGGCGCGCCGTGAGGGGCGCGAGGACGAGGACGGCAACGCCAAGTGCGGTGGCGCCGACAGCCCACCACCAGAAGAATCCCGAAAAGACCGAGGCGATCAGGAGCCCCATGCCGAGGCCGGCCAGCAGGCCGAGTCCGAACAAGGCCCGTGGGGGCAGTGCGAGGTACGGTAGGCGCCGTACCACGAGCACTTCCAGCCAGATGCCGCCCAACGCCAGCAGTGCCGCGCCGACCCCGTCTACGGCGGATAGTCCGTGACCTTCGCTGACCGGCATGAGGACTCGACCCTCGTCACCGGCGGGGACGAAGAGGATGAGCGTGCCGGCGACGATGAGCAGAGCGGTGATTGTTATCTGGGCGCGTGGCGCACCCCCGATATCGTGAGACATCGCTTCAGTCTTGGTCATCCGGCAGTTTCTTGGCAGGAGCCGAATCGCCGAACATCGAAAGGCCGACGGTAATCGCCGCATCGCGATCCCGCCTTCCTCGCCCGACCCGGCGCGATCCGTCGGCACCGACCAGCGGCAGATCCGGATAGTCGCCCGGCGACAATCACCCGAACTTCGTCCATTGCCCTTCGGAGACCACCTCGACTGAGCCGTCGACGACCTTGATGGCCGTCTGTTCGTCGATGGCGTAGGCCGGGACGCCGATGTCGGCGGCCCATCGCTCCGCGTCAGCCATGGTGTTTGTCGGGAAGAGGTTCAGGTGCGGGAAGATCGAGAAGTCGACGACTCCCAGGGTGCGGTCGTCTGGTGCGGACGGCCACTCGACGAAGTAGTCCCCGATCCGGGGCGTCATCACCATGCTTCCGGCGCTTACTCCCACCCAGACCTTGTCGGGCAGCGAAGGCAGCAGATCGGCTAGCCCGGACTCGCGCATCCAGTGGCACAGGTATGTCGCGTCGCCTCCGTCGACCAGGAGCACGTCGGCCTTCCGGACCCAGGGGACCCATCGCTCCGCGCCGATGGTGGGCAGTGCGGTGAGCTCGAGGACACCGAGCGACGCCCAGCCCAGGCCGGACATGTACTGCCAGTCAGGCTTGGGCTCGGCGGTGACGAAGTCCCGTACCGATGTCGGACCGCACATCGGGTGACCCCACTGTGCTGTCGGGACGCAGAGGGCGTGGCACTCATCGATCGGCTTGCCGAGCAGCTGCACGAGCACCGAGTGGATGCTCGGGTTCGTGACGCCGCCGGACGTAAGCAAGAGCTTCACGATGCCTCCGAATTCACGCGCGAAGGAGAATGTGCCTGATGACCAAGGGCCGCGCTGGCACTCATCGTAGTTTCGGGCGTCCACTTTCGGAGGTCCCTCAGTTGGCGGGGCGACTACCCTCCACCCGGTCCTACTTCGCCCAACACGTGCACCCGACCGAGGCGCGCGGGACGCGCATGTCACGGCGACCGCTCATCGGCATGACAGGACGTTTCGTCGGCGGCCAACCTGCCGCCCCTAGGTCGCTGAATCTGTCGCACATCAGTTGGCGGACATGTGTCGCGGATCTGTTGTCGGATCACACGCCGGCAGCCAGCCCGGTCAGTTGGCGTAGACCGCTGTGGCGTCGCCGCTGCCCTTGTTGCGGGGCCACTTCGTGCCGTTCGGGTCGGCTGCCTCCAGGGCACGGACTCATCGGCTCAGCTCGGTCGGTCCGTGCTCGTCCAGGATGTCGAGCACCCCTGCCAGTCAAGAAGTTCGAACATTGTGACCAGCCGTGCGGCGCCATCGGTCAGCACCGCTACCCGCCTGACGCACGTTGACGATAGCGCCGGCAGCCGCCCGCCGGCCTTCCGTCGTTAGTCGGCCGCTGGGACCATCGTTCAATGGACGAGCAGCCTCCGCACTTGGTGACGAGCGCAGCCGATGACCCCGCTGGTCGAAAGGACGTCTCTCAGCAGGCAATTGTGCCCCTTAGCACTGCTCTCCGGCGTTGGGCCGTTGGCCTGGCCATCGGGACTCTCCTCGTCCTGGCCTTGTCATGGATCTACTCCGAGGGCTTCCTTGCGATCCTCAGCGCGTTGGGCTTCCTGCACCGCCAGGATGACCGGCGCTCACGCTGGGCTGTCGGCGCAGCGTGGCTGACTGCAGTGCCGGTGGCGTTGGCCGCTGCGGCGATGTTGAGGGGGTGGCTACCCCAACCGTGGGACGGCATCCTGTTTGCCGGGCTCGGTTCCCTCCTCGGAAGCGTCAGCTACGCGACCGTGACCCAAACCGGCTTTAAGGCACGGCAAGCAGGCTGTTGACAGAAATAGGAGCGTCCACTCCGCCGGCGGTCGGCTCGGGCTCCACTTGATGCGTGACGCATTGGTTCCACTTGACGCGTTACGGGTTTCCGCGCGATGGGCTGCGGCTGTTACATCGAGTTACTACTCAGCCGGGCGGACTCGACGGCCCGTCAGGGGCGCGCGGTCAGCGGAAGATGAGCGCACATGATCATGAAGATGCCGATTACGGCGAGTTCGGGGACTTGGCTTTCTGCGGGTAGATCGTCTCGTGACGGGCCAGCATGGCAACGAACTCGCCGATCTTCCGCTCGCGGGTCTGCGCCCGTTTGACGGCATTGACGCGGTGGATGAGAGCGAACCGGTTGGTTTTGGTGAGTACGTCGAACATGGCCTGGGCGGCGGGGTCGGCGGCGATGGCGGCGAGGAGGTCGGCCGGCACCTCGGCTTCCGAGGGCGGGGCGTAGGCGGCTGCCCACCGCCCGTCCGCCTTCGCGGCTTCTACCGCGGCGCGGCCTGGGGGCAGCATTCGCCCCTGCGCCTGCAGCCGGGCCACGTGGGCGACGTTGCGTTGTGACCAGGAACTGCGGGGCCTGCGAGGGGTGAACCGGATCCAGGAGGTTTCCTGATCCCGTTTACGGGCCTGCCCGTCGATCCAGCCGAAACACAGGGCCTCGTCGACCGCCTGCTGCCAGGTCAGCGTCGTGATTGTGCCGCCCTTCTTGGTCAGGGCGAGCCAGACACCGGGCGACGTGGCGTGGTTGGCCGACAACCACGCGCGCAGCGCGTCGGCGTCCGCGACGATCAACTCTTCCAGTTCGGCGCTCGCCATGACGGCAGGCTATCGCTGCGCCGTTGCCGCAGCCTCTGCCTTTTGGACCGCCCGACTCGTCGGGCACGGCCTCTGCCAATCGCCAGCGCCATCCACGGTGGCCGCCAGACGCCGTACGAGCCGGCGACGCCCGGCGATCCAGCCGCGACCTCACCCACTCGGTCTGCGGCAGATCCGGACGTGGAAATAGACCATGTCCGTGTTGATATACCAAGGTCGTACGCGCTGTTAAGTCTGGCCCTGGTTCAGGCTGGTCGGACGTCAAGGACGTGCAGCTACGGGTCCCTGGCTTGTTTCACCGCGGTGCACGAGTGGTGCGCGGTCACCCTGGAGGGCGTCCGTCAACTGATCCAAGCCCAGCGAACCCAGCTCCAGCGCCTGACGATGGAATGCGCGCCGGTCGCCGGGCAAGGACGAGCGGCCTGCCAGCCACACCCGCTCACCCACCTTGTAGGCCAGCGCCTGCCCTGGCCGGCCCAGGTAACGCGCGAGTTCGGCGGACGCGTACGGCCCCTGGTGACAGCGGTCCCGCAGCAGCTTCAGCGCAGCATCCGGCGTCCACAATGCTCCGTCACCAGAGGGCATCGGCAGTCGCAGGTGCAGGCCGATGTCGAGCACAACCCGGGCCGCCCGCAGGAGCTGCATATATAGATACCCCAGTCGAGCACCCGGCTGTTCATAGAGCCCGAGCTCGTCCATGAACCGCTCGGCGTACAGTGCCCAGCCCTCCTGGCTGCCGGAGAGGCCGCCGAGCAGGTTCAGCCGCTGCCCGAGGCCTCCCCGGCAGACCTCGGAGCCGAGGTGGAGGTGGTGGCCGGGAACGCCCTCGTGATAGGCGGTGCTGTAGGCGTACCAGGTGGGGAAACTCGCTGCGTCCTCGGGGAGGGACCACCAGACCCGGCCCGGCCGCGTCAGGTCCCGCGACGGCCCGGTGTAGGCAATGCCGGACGACGTGGTCAACCGCGACTCGATGCGCCGCAGCGGGGCAGGGATGTCGAAGTACACGCCGTCCAGTCGCTCGGTGGCGGCCTCCAACAGCTCCTGCAGCCACGCGGCGAACGCCTCCCTGCTGTGCAGCGTGCCGGGCGCGTCGGGGCTGGCGAGCCAGGCGAGCACCTCTGGCACGCTCCCGCCCAGGGCCTTCGCTTCCGCGATCAGCTCTGCCTCTATCGCTCGGAACTCGTCCCAGCCCCAGTCGTACAGCTCGCGCAGGTCAGGCTGGGCCGCGAGGAAGGTGCGCACCCAGAGTGCGTACCGCTGCTGGCCGAACGCTTCCTCATCAACGGCCCGCGGTGCCAGGTCCGCGGTCAGCATCTCGGCCAGTTTCTGGTACGCCTCTCGCGCGCCCGTCGCTGCGGCCTGCAACGACGCCCGCTGACGCCCCTCGCCGTAGCGATCCACCAGGGCGGCATCGTCGTCGATCCAGTTGCGGGAGCGCTGCGTGACGAGCTCCACTTGACGCCGCGCCGGCAAATTGCCGCGCTCCGCGGCGAGTAAGAGGCTGCGGGCGTACCCGTCCAGGGCCGCGGGGATCGCGGCCAGGCGCGCGCCGACACGAGCCCAGCCCTCCTCGTAGGCCGCGCCCTCGGCGCCGCGGCCGGGAACCGCGGCCTCGACGGCCTGGCGGATGAGCTGGAGCGGACCGGTGGCCGCCGCGTGCAGTTCGCGCAGGTCCTCCCCGGCGTCGTGGAAGGCGATACGCGTATGCAGCCGTTCGGCGAGGTGGGCGTGCAGCGGGGTCGCGGCCGGCAGGGCGTCACCCAAGATCGCGAGCTCGCGCAGGGCGCGGGCTGCGAGGTCGGCGCGGGCCTGGTGGCCCTCCGGGCCGTAGTCGGTAAGCCCGTCGACATCCTGCTCGCCAGCCTCGACGACCGCTGTGCAGGGGTCGAGGCCGGCCATGTCGCACAGGAGCCGATCCGCGAAGTCCTCGATCATGGGGGCAATGCTAGGGCCTTGCCCTAGTACTCCAACGTCACTTGATCTTGACGCGGCAGTCTCAAAAATTATCCGGCGGCGGTCCGACGAGGGGTTCGCCAATGTCCGGCAGTCTACGGCTGGGTGGACGAAGGTAGGTTCCCCAGCGTGCGCACCGCAGTCGAAGACACCGCGGCCAGTTCGGGCTGCGCAGGCAGAAATACCGTGGGGACACCCAGCGACTGGTTCATCGCGGCGAGCTGGTACTCGGTCCGAAGGTCGGTGGTGTTACGCACGCCGCGGACGATCACTCCTACTTCATGGCGACGGCAGTAGGTGGAGGTCAACCCGCTCCAGGCCGCAACGGTGACGGAGGTCCACTCGACCGGCAGAATGGCCCGAACAGCGGCCGCCCGCTCCTCTTCGTCGGTGCCCGGATGCTTGATGCTGTTGACCGCGACGAGCACGACCACTTCGTCGAAGAGGTCGCGTGCCCGGTTCACCACATTCAAATGCCCCGGAGTGAAGGGATCAAAGCTGCCGGGGTAGACGGCTCGCACACGTACGCGACCGGGGGTGCGTGCTATCGAACGTGGCCCTGCCGATGGTTCGGGTGTCACGGCCGCAAGACCCGCTGCGCATCGCGGATGACCTGCTCAGAGGCCAGTGGGGCCCACGAGGCGAACAGTTCCCGGAAGTAGGTACCGTGCCGGTCCGCCACCGCAGGATCGTGCTCGATGACGTCCAGTTCGTTGACGATGCTCAGGTCCATGAGCGACCGAAGCTGAGCCGCATTCGGCGTTCTCACCTGACGTACGAAGCGGTCGAACACCTGGCCGGTCTTTGCCAGCTCCCGCCAGCTGCGTCTACGGTCGCAGGCGCCATACAGATAGACAAGCTCCTCGGCGTCGGCACCAACGAGATCCCGTAGCACAGCACGATCGGCCCGATCAAGCACGGCGAGGTCGAACCCGTCGGTGCCGTAGACGGCGTGGGTAAGGCCCGCGGCTTGCACTTCACTGCCGCAGCCAAGCACGGCGAGTCGTTCGCTGACTCGACATAGGTGGGCGTACAGGTTGCCCCCGGGATGCGCGATCTGCTCAGCTCCATGCCGGCGGAGCCACACCCGCACGCCTTTGTCGGTGCTCATGGCCCGACTGTAGGTATCGGCTGTCGGATCCGCTGGCCCCTGGGTGTGGGCAATATGTCACAGCCCGACGCACCTGTGGTTCGCTGCTGGTCGACCTGGACGTGCATTCCCCGGATCGCGATGGCGATCCTGAGACACGCGGACTTCTCGATCACGATGGAGATGAGCCGTTGCTGTACTTCACTGCCGTACAAGATCAGAAAAGGCCATCCGGAAGATTCCGAATGGCCTTTGAACTGCGTCGGGACGGCCGGATTCGAACCGACGACCCCTTGACCCCCAGGACACCGCGTTAGACGATCGCGCACGTCAGCCCCGATATGCCCATGTGCGGGGCGTCGGCTGGGGCGCTGCCCGCGGGTGTACCGGCAGGACGTGTGGTCCCCGGGTGGTCCCCATCGACGCAAGCCGGATCAGTAGATCCTCGACCGGAGCACTCACACCGAACCAGCGCATTAAGAGTCACGATCTTGGCCACAGTCGGGCGTGGTTTCCTCGGCTCACGGTAGGTGCCGGATGGACGCTCGGCGGGCTCTGGCTGGCTCAACTTCTGCCAGGACTGCTGTTACTTACTGTCTCGGCTCAGGCCAAGAGCGCGCCAGAGCTTGAACAACCAACTTCTTCGCCGGCCCACCGCTCGGTAGGCGTAAGCGAGGTTGTTGCGCGAGATCAGGGTGTTGGGATGGTCCGATCCGAGCACCCGCTCGAAGTCGGCCAGAGTGCGCTGGTGCAGGCCGATCGCCTCGTCCAACCGCCCCACTCTCTGGTAGGCGGCGGCGAGGTTGTTGCGCGAGGTCAGGGTTTCGGGATGGTCCGGGCCGAGCACCCGCTCACGGTCGGCCAGAGTGCGCTGGTACAGACCAATCGCCTCATCGGACCGCCCCACGCTCTGGTAGGCGCCGGCGAGGTTGCTGCGCGAAATCAGGGTGTCGGGATGGTCCGGGCCGAGCACCCGCTCACGATCGGCCAGAGTGCGCTGGTACAGACCAATCGCCCCGTCCAACCGCCCCACCCTTTCGTAGGCGGCAGCCAGGTTGTTGCGCGCAATCAGGGTGTCGGGATGGTCCGGGCCGAGCACCCGCTCACAATCGGCCAGAGTGCGCTGGTACAGGCCAATCGCCTCATCCGACCGCCCCACCCTCTCGTAGGCGTAGGCGAGGTTGTTGCGCGAGCTCAGGGTTTCGGGATGGTCTGGGCCGAGCACCCGCTCACGATCGGTCAGAGTGCGCTGATGCAGACCAATCGCCTCATCCGACCGCCCCACGCTCTGGTAGGCGTCGGCGAGGTTGTTGCGCGAGGTCAGGGTGTCGGGATGGTCCGGGCCGAGCACCCGCTCACAATCGGCCAGAGTGCGCTGGTACAGGCCAATCGCCTCATCCGACCGCCCCACGCTCTGGTAGGCGCCGGCGAGGTTGTTGCGCGAAATCAGGGTGTTGGGATGGTCCGGGCCGAGCACCCGCTTACGATCGGTCAGAGTGCGCTCGAACAGACCAATCGCCTCGTCCAACCGCCCCACGCCCTGGTAGGCGGCGGCGAGGTTATGGCGCGAGGTCAGGGTGCCGGGGTGATCCGGGCCGAGCACCCGCTCACGATCGGTCAGAGTGCGCTGGTACAGGCCAATCGCCTCGTCCAACCGCCCCACGCTCTGGTAGGCATGGGCGAGGTTGTGGCGCGAGGTCAGGGTGCCGGGGTGATCCGGGCCGAGCACCCGCTCACGATCGGTCAGAGTGCGCTGGTACAGGCCAATCGCCTCATCCGACCGCCCCACGCCCTGGTAAGCGCCGGCGAGGTTGTTACGCGAGGTCAGGGTTTCAGGATGGTCTGGGCCGAGCACCCGCTCACGATCGGTCAGAGTGCGCTGATGCAGGCCAATCGCCTCATCCGACCGCCCCACACTCTGGTAGGCGGCGGCGAGGCTGTGGCGCGAGGTCAGGGTGTCGGGATGGTCCGGGCCGAGCACCCGCTCACAATCGGCCAGAGTGCGCTGGTACAGGCCAATCGCCTCATTCAACCGCCCCACGCTCTGGTAGGCGGCGGCGAGGTTGTGGCGCGAGATCAGGGTCTCGGGATCGTCCGGGCCGAGCACCCGCTCACAGTCGGCGATCAATGGTTGACCGACGGCGATGGCGGTAGTGAAGATGTGTGCCACATTGAGCAGGTACAGCAGCCGGCCGCGCAACGACAGCAGCCGCGGCCGGGCGGCGTTACCCACCTGGTGGGTCCACAAAGTTTGGGCGTGGTCGGCGTACTCGACCAGCAGGGTGCGGTCGTCCCACCGCTGGCCGGCGTGCTCGGCTGCTGCCTGGACGGCGTCGGCTGCCGCCGTCAGGACCGCGTCCAGGCCGCCGGCTTGCCGGCAGCCTTCTCGCGCGACTCGTTGGATGAGACGGTGCACGACGGTGCGGTCCTGGTCAAGGGTGGGTGTGGTCAGCGACCGCTGCGCCAGCAGCGCCCGGAACGCGTGGGCGTCGTCCCCACCGCCGTCACTGTCGAGCTGGGCGGCCAGGTGCTGCAGCAGGGTCGGGTCGACGCCGCTGGGTGCCAGCACGGCGAGGTGGTCCAGCAGCCGGCGGGCGGCGGCGCCGGGATCGGCGGCCAGGTCGCCCAGGCTGATCAGGATCGCTTCGGCGGTACCCCGCGGATAGGGGTCGCCGCCGACCCGGGGCAGCAAGTCACCTATCGGCAGCCGTTCCAACTGCTGCAGGTAAGCGCGGTAGGAGGTGTACCGGCGCTGCCGGCCGATGACCGCACCGGCCTGCGACAGGGCCAGCGGCAACCAGCCCAACTGCTCGGCGAGTTGGGCGGCGCCGTCGTCGTCGGCCAAGCCGGTCCGCTGCCGCAGGTAGGTGACCGCTTCGGACTCGGTGAACAGGTCTACGTCGATTCGCACGCCGAGGCCGTCAAAGGCGGCGTCGGTGGTGGTCACGATGGTCTGCACGCCACCGACCGAGGCTGTCCACCTGCGGATCAGGTCGGTGTCGACGGCGTTGTCGTACACCACCAGACACGGCCCGGGATGCACCCGCAGCCAGGCCAACGCGGCGGCGGCCCCGTCAGCTGGATCGGCGTCGGCTGGCCGCACCCCGGCGGCGGCGGCCACCACGTCGAGTCCGGCCAGGACCCCACCGACGGTTTCCGCCGCCACCCACACCACCACCGGCCAACCCTGCGCAACACAGGCCCGGGCGTACGCGGCAGCCAGCTGGGTCTTGCCGGTTCCCCGCTGCCCGGTGACCGCGCACACCACGGCGGTCTGCCCGGTGCCGCCGACCACCCGCAACCGCTCCATCACCTCGATTCGCTCCTGCCAGGCGACCGCCTCACCGGGCAAGTCTCCGACGACGATCTGCGGTCGGGTCCGACGTGGGTCACCCGGCGGTGTCACCAGCGCAGGCGCCGGATCCACTGGCGGCACCGGCGGAAGCTCCAGCTCGGGCCGGGACGCCCACCAACCCAACGGTGTCAGAATCAGCGTGGCCACGACGGCAGCCACACCCACGGCCGGCTCGGCGTCCAAACCAGCCCAACTAGCGACAACCGCCGTGGCCGTGAACCCCACGGCGGTCATGCTGACCGCGAACATCCAGCGAAGCGCCCGCATCCGCTCTCCGTCCGGTATCGACCGCGGAACCCAGATACCCCATCACATCCGATCCGGTGTGGACCATCGCCGGATCGGCCATCAACTGCATCTATGGCCAACCCATCCCTCGATGGTGGCCCGGCTTCCCGTCGCGCAGGCTTCGCCCTGCCGGGCCGCGCCCGCCCGGTCCAGGTGGAGCGCCCCACCGGACGAACGACCTGGACCGGGCGGGCGCGGTCTGGCTGCCTGCGGTGCGCGGCGGGTGGCCGGGAATCGGCTGGCCTTCCCGGAGCCGCCCGGGTTCAAGGGCGGGTAGCCCTTGCCGCCGGAGGCAGGATCCGGGTCGTAGGGCCGGAGGCCCTACCCGCCGGAGGCATACCGCTTGCGGCGACGTGTCGACGCAGCCCGAATCTGCCGCAGAGACGCGGAACTGGCTGCGGCGCCGAAGCGGGCCGGCTGCGGGCACGATCCGCGTCCCGTGGGCGGTCGGCGGCGCACTGCGGCTCGCCGCCGTAGCGATCGGCGTGGTTCCGGAGCCCGGCGTTTGCTGTACCTCGGGCGGACGCCGGGCTCCGGCATGCCTGCTAAAGGTCGCGCGCCGCCGGGGTCGCCGCGCCGAGAGCGAAGCGGCAAGGCGCGGCGTGCCCCGAGCGGTGCGCAGCGGCCGCTTGCGGCCGCCTTGAAGACGTATGGAAAGTTCTCACCGGCGAGAATCCAGGCAGGTGCCCGGCTCCACTTGATCCGTTACACATCGACTTCACTCGAAGGGCGACAGTTGGCTGGCTCTCTCCGGGCTCAGCTGTCACGGTGCGTAACTGGCGTGCCGCCTATCGCTGAGGCATGCGATCCTGGACGCCGGTCAAGACGCGCGATCAGCGGCAGATCCGGTAGCCCCCGAGGCTTGGTTCATCAGCTGCTATCCAGTCCGAAGATCGTGAGCCGCTAGCGTTGCGACGCTGTCGTGCGGGAGAGCTTGTGACAGGAGGCAGGAGTTGATCACGGTCATCGTCGACACGACCGCCACGTTCGTCGACGTCATGATGAAGTCCACTTCTTGGACGCAACTGCTCACGCTGTGTGACGAGTCAAGAATCCAGGTGGTGCTGCCTGATGTGGTCCTCCGGGAGACGGCTCGGCACTGGGAGGTTGAAGCCTCCAAGGCCATCCAGACCGCGAACGGGAAGATCGCCGGTATCAAGAAGTCCCGCGAGAAGCTCACCGAGATCGGCATCGACGCCAGCAGCCTGGTCGACAGCAAACCGGTGACGGCGACGCCAGACAGGGCCACGTTCGAGGAGGAGACACGCGCGAAGCTAGTGTCACTGGGCATCCAGGTGAAGCCAGTTCCGGACCACGTCGACATCGAGACTGTTCTCCAGCGTGACCTCGCCCGCAAGAAGCCCTTCACCGACAACGGGAAGGGTTTCCGCGACACTCTCGTCTGGGAGACCGCTAAGCAGGTCGTGATGGAGTCAGAAGCAGGCGACAAGATCTTCCTGGTCACCAACAACTCCACCGACTACTGCGACGAGACTGGTGGCCTCGTGCCTGAACTACGTACCGAAGTCGAGAGTGCTGCTGGAGAGCTAACCCGGGTAGCAGATCTCGAAGAACTTCTGAAGCATGGCACGCTCGCGCCGATGGTGGCCGGACTCGCCAAGACTCCCGCGCAGCTAGCTAGGTTCCTTGCACTCGCCGCGAGCCCCTGCGGCCCGGATGACGGCCCGCTGTCGGTCGACCAGGTCGTCAAGCACGCCGTCATGCAGGCACTGGAACAGCTTGCCGGCGAGGAGGTTGAGACCGGCAACTCAGCGACGTCAGGCCTCGACTTCACGGATCTGAGCATTCCTATTGAGCTCGAAGGTCTTTCGATCAACTCGGTAGAGCCCGACGAATCAACGCTGATATGGCAGACCTACGAGACTTACCAAGACACCACGCTTCTCATTCAGGCTGAGATCGCTGCTAAGATCACTCTCGAGGGGTTCGCACACAAGAGCATCGTCGGTTACCTCGGCGAGGAGGAGCGCGTCTACGTCCTTGAGTGGGACTGGAACAACCACATGGCTTTCGTGGGCACCACAACGAATGCGCGCCTCAGCTTCCAGATCCGACTGGAGCAAGGCATGGACTTCGTAGAGGAGTGCGAGTTCGAGGGCGCGCATCCCCTTCACGCGTGAAGGGCACCACCTGACGGGTCGCCTGCTGACGCAGCGACCCGAGGTCAGGGAAGGGAGCTCGTCGGTCAAGCCGCCAAGTCCAAGGTCGCACCGCCTGTAGCGCCTGACAGCAATACCATCCGCGCGGCACCACGACCCGCCGGCTGGCCACAGTTGAACCCGGGACCGGTCGATCGCCGGGGACAAGGTTGTTCGTCCGGTAGGGCGCTCCACCTTGTCCCCGTCCTGGGAGCCTGGAAGGTCTACGACTGCCCGACGAGGAGATCGTCACCCCTTCTTCCGAAAGGCTGAGCAAGAGCTACGTTGCATCAGTTGCTCTGCTCATCAATTCACTGAAAAGGCGTCTTCTTTGGCAGTCGATCCTGAATAGCAACCTTAAGCAGGCTGGAGCTTGCGCGGCTCATCTTGCGCAGAACCTGCCATTGGAATTCAGATGCGCTGTCACGAGACCAGAGGCTCATACTGAGGGCGCCGGTGGTTGTCTCCGTGCCGTGTAGGCGGCCGCGGTGTACGGTATGAGATCGAGAAGAATAGGCGGCCCCCAGCTCCGTCGCCTCATCGTCGTTGAGCACAAGCCGTAAAGTCTGACGAAACTTGGCAGCGATGTGGAGATGACCTTTGCATGCGTCGCAGCGATCTTCGCGATAAAGGAGTTGGCTTATCGCCTCAATTGAGGCAATAAATGCCACCAGCGCAAGACTGGGGTGCTCTGACTGGGCGCGGAGTCCTTCATGGTGAGCGGAAACGGCGTCCGCAAGCCGCGGGGTTTCTGCGATTCGTGCCCAGCCGGCTGTGGCCCAGTCGGGAATCCTTCTACCTGTGCTCGGTTGGGGTTGGGGTGGCTCATCCGAGAGCACAGGAAGGTCTTGCCAGAATATCTTCTCGGGGGGTAGCCGCTCACCCCACTCTATCGGAGCCGGCGATTCCCTAACTACAAGACATGCTTCCCACGCTATCGAAAGAAGGGCGCAGAGCCGGTTAAGCTCGCGAGCCGCCTTCTTACTGGCTGACTGCCACGAATAGCCTCGGTGTGCTCCACGAACCAGGATGGGAATGGATAGATTCGTGTGGAGCGTGTGCATGCTTGGCATTTCAACTGGGAAAGCCCCCTCGCGAAGAGGAAGGTCGGCGGACGTAAGCCTAAAGGGGCCTACCTCTCCTGTTTCGGTGAGGAATACCTCGGTCCCGCCTATCCGAGTCTGAGGAGGCCCCAGGATGGCGCTCCATTCGTGCAAGTCGCCTTCTTGCCCGAGGCTTACTGTAGCGTAATCGACGGCTCTGCGCCAGATTTCGATCATCTCGTCATCTGGCTCATTGTGACCTACGAAAAGAGTTATGTTGCCATCGATTAACGGCGCGATGAGTAGAGGCGACTCGCTAGGTACCCCCTCGCTGGTTACTGCAGATACCTTGACGAAAGGGTGGGTCGTGTCGTCATATTTGATTTGAGAGGCGGAAAGGTTGGGGCTAATTATGGGAAACGCAGACTGAAGGCGATGGAGCCATTCGTTAGCGTCCGTTGACCAGGAGACTTGCGGCGAGCCGAGGGTCGTATAAGTCTGGTAATTGAGTGCCACGGGTCTCTCCTTGCAAATGTGGTCGACCAAGATGTGACGAGGAGAGCCCCGCTAGGCAGGCCCTGCGAGCCCTAGCTGCCATCGCACGCTCGATCGTTGCTCTGCGCTAAATAGACGACCGGGCCCTCCTTCGCCTGGCCGCGCCTCGCGGTAACCCTCGCCGTGTAGCGTTACCCCCGGGAGATTTTCAACCGGAGTTCGCTCCATGAGGCTGTTAAGCAAAACCAGCACCCGGGGGAAGAGTGCTTCCAAGAATAGGCCGGGGTCCGCGTGTATCTCACCGGGCAGTAGAAGGTCGACGCCCCAACTTTCCTCGCCCCCTAGCGCGTTAATTGACTTCCGCAACTTGTCAACGTCAGCTGCCGGGAGCCGCATCAGCGTCTCCGTGTCGCGGCTATTCCCCCGGTGCAAGGCAATCGAGCTAAGGGCGGCCTTATGGATCGAATTACGGAGTAATCGAAGGATTGTTAAGGTGTGCCCGCCGTCCGCGCTCGGGTCCACAATTTCGGCTAGGGCTGGTTCCATTTGGCGCACCTTGTCGATCCATTTGGAAGGCTGCCACTTGGCAATATGTGGCGACGCCTCCACGGCGAGAGCGTGATGGGCTACTACGGCGAGAATGTCGACGGCGGACATGAGCAAGAGGAGGGCGATGTCGAGGCTTGCCATCGCATCATCTGCCGTGCCGTGGTTTTGAGGACGGTTAAGGGCGATGTGGACTTGATCCCTCGCCCAGAGAGCCCGCTCGATTCGCGCATGCAGTGATCCCGATAGTTCCATAAGGTGGTCATCGGACGATGCCCTTGCGTGTCTAATGCAACCGTTCGACCACCTCCAGCTTGCCGGTAGCAGATCCTGGGCACCTGCGGCGTAGTACAGTCCCTTGTCAAGATTTACGGTCGATCTGCCATCGAGCGTCCGCCAGACAACGTATTTTCCCTGCGCCCTCAGATAGAGACCCACGATTGCTAAACCCTCGTGTAGATTGCATATCGTCGTCCCCGTTCTCATGCGGGAAGGTCTCTGCAGGAGATACGGCCGCTCGGTAATAAAAACGTCGGCTCTAGCGGCTTGGGCAACGGCTGCGGCGCATGCATCGGCTACACGACGCCGCAATGCCGCTTCGTCGCCCAACTCTTGGTAGGCGGGCGACAATTTGTCACGTTGGGCAATCGCTAGATTGCTTCGGTGAAAATGAGACTCTGTGAGCGTCTCCCCATCTGAATATCGCACAGGTTGTAAGTCGCCCGGAATTTCAGCTCGATGAAGGGTCACCCAACCAATAGGGACGGCTCCGTCGGGTGTCCACTCGCGCGTCGGTGCCGCGGCTGGGGGGCCGTCATCGGAGTAGCGGTAGCAGCTTATGTAATCATGCGTCAGAAGGCCAGCCAGTACGAGGGCAGGAGACCAAGGCGATGTATTGGATTCAGGAAGCAGGTGCGCATCGATAACGACGACCAACTTCCGCAGCGGAGCGCGACCTACGAAGAGAGGGTGACGACTCGACGTTGGATTGGGCAGCCAGGTGCTGGTGGGCCGAAGATGATCGGGGCTTGGGTTAAGCCTAGGAATCATGGTTCCCTTCAGGCTGCTTCTCGTAGCTCCAGCGACTGTCCACCCAGGCTAGCGACCCGGCTTGGCTTTTGCTGACCAGGCTCGCGGGCCATCGAAGGTGCCCAAGGCGGTGTCGCCGCAGGCCAAACAGGCCGCTCGCGTCAGAGCGCGCCTCCCAAGACTCAGACACTGAGAGATGCCGAGAGGGATTTCCGCAGGCCGGAGGCGGTTCGGGCACGCCGGCCACGCTTGGCAGTCACAGGATCGGAAGAGCTCCACCTCGCCACCGTCCGGGGAGGCTGGACGGTCTGACAACTTCCCGACGAGGAGATCCGAGGAGGTGGCGGGTACGCCTACAACAGACAGTCGCAGGTACTGTGCTCTTCACGACTGTCGACACGAGGGGCGCCATGGTGAGCCGTACGGTTACTGCGATGGATCCGAAGCCTACGTCTGAGCGCATTGAACAGCTTGCACAGCGGGTGCTGATCGGCGACATCATCCTTCCGGAGTTCCAGCGCCCCTTCGTCTGGAAGCGGGGGCAGATCCTTGAGTTGGTCGACTCGATCTTCCGCAATTATCCAATCGGCAGCATGCTGGTTTGGGAATCAAGCCAAAAGCTAGCAAGCAAGCGGTCTATTGCTGACTTGGAAGTTGCCCAGCGCGGCGCGAACTATCCGGTGAACTACCTCTTGGACGGCCAGCAGCGGCTATCCACGATCTGTGGGGTGCTCTACTGGGAGCCGGGTGATGCCAAGAGTGTTTGGAATGTTTACTTCGACCTGAGGACTACGAAGTTCCATCACGCGGACAACAACGAAGATCTGCCGCTGCATCAGATCCCCCTGCGTCGTCTCGCAGATCCGGCCGATTATTTCCGGCGGCTATCGGCCTTGGACGACCCAAAACTTAGGGACAGGGCTGATCTTCTCTTCAACCGTTTCAAGGACTACCATGTCCCGTTGGTCACGCTCGGCGACATGTCCATTAATGATGTTGCCCCAGTCTTCGAGCGCATTAATTCGACTGGAACTCGGCTCACCATCTATGACTTGATGAGGGCCGCAACTTGGAGCCCGGAGTTCGACCTTGGTAGGACGATCGAAGGCATCCGGGCCTCTCTTGAGGTAAAGAAGTTCCACGAGTTCGATAACAAAACCTTCCTCAGAGCCCTAGCTGCAGCTTCTGGCGGCGATTTCTCGTCTGCTAGCATCGATGCTCTCAGAGATCTCAAGCGCGATGACTTGGTTCGAGCGGCAGGCTCCACCAAGAAGGCCGCAGAGCGCGCAGCCGACTTTCTGGCCACCGAGATCGGTGCGCCTCGATCTGAAAGTCTGCCGTATGCAAACCAGTTCGCTTTCCTTTGCGAGCTATTCCGGGTGCTACCCCACCCGACCGGAGAGCAGCTCACCGAGATTAAGCGCTGGTTTTGGCTGACCACACTATCTGGTTACTTCAGTGGCTGGGATAGCGGTCAGATGGCGACTGATACGAGGGCGGTTCGCCAGTTCGCCGAAGGCAAGATTAAAAAGCTGAGCGTCCCTGCCGCCATAGCCTCCGCGAACCTGTGGGAGGTGAAGCCATTTAGGTCCAATAGTGCTGTTTCGAAGATGCTTGGCCTGATGCTGGCTTTTAACAAGCCTCTCGACCTCCTCAATGGTCAGAGGATCGATGTTGGAAAGTCGTTGTCGTGGTCGAATGACAAAGAGTATCACCACTTCTTCCCGCAAGCTTATCTCGCGCGTCGCCGAATTGGCGCGAGCAAGGCTAATGTGGTTGGAAACATTGTACTTCTAACGTCCAAGAGCAACATCGATATCCGCGATTCAGCGCCGAGTGAGTATCTGAGAGAAATCATCGAGCGAGAAGGGAGAGATAGCCTGGTGCGGCGAATGGAATCTAATCTAGTTCCGGAGTCTGCCCTAGACGCAGCTCTCGCAGATGATTACGGAGCCTTCTTAAAGATCCGGGCTCAGCACGTCCACGCGGTGGCACAAACCATGGCGGGCACGGGCTACGGACCGGCTCTCCCTCCCGAGGAGATCGAGGACTCGGACGACGACCCGACAGAGTAGGGCCGAACCCCGTCCTCGCGAGCGTCAAGGGGACGAGTTCGGACGATAAGAGCGAGCGACGCCTTCTACGTGCCGGCAGCGAGCGCTCAAGGGACTGCCCGGTGCGTAGGTGTGTTGGTCGTCCAACGTAGACCGCTGCTTCCCGCTGAGCGCCTGGCGTCCGAGGTCTACAGCCCGGTTTAGGACTAGAAATGAGCCAAGTGCGGGAGAAGCGCGCGGCCTGTCAGAAATGCGACTGCCGGGAATCGACCGTGCAAGATGGTCTAATGAGGGCTCACCCCTGAGGAGGAGCGCGTCGTGGGCCTTGCCGACTTCATCCGTATCGCCCGAGGCAACTTGACGCCCGAGGAGCTGGCGGAGCGCGACGCAGCGGCGCGGGCCCGGCGTGAGCAGCGCGAGGCTGACGCTGCCCGTCAGGTTGCTGACGCCGATGCGATCGCCGCTCGGCAAGTGGCGCTGACGACCGAGCGGCAGCGGCACCCGTGGCGCATGGAGACAGCGGTAGGGATCGGCACCGTTGAACTGGTGTGCCACGCCGACACGCTGAATCGGCTGCTCATCATGCTCGATCGGACCACCGGCTGGCGAAGCCCCACGCAAAGTGAGGGGCGCGTTGAGAAACTTGATGGGCACATGGTCCGCGTGCTCCTGTCCGGCCAGCAGGTGTCCCTGATTCTCTTCCGCACCAACGAAAGAGCCGCCAACGCCTGGGCCGGAGAAGCTGCCTTGGCGAAGCGGTTCTATCGGGCTTTCGCGTCGGTAGTGGATCAGGTGGATCCGGACGCTCCCGCCGCCGCCGCGCTGCCGCCGGTGCTGCTTGGCGACAGGGTGAGTGCGCCAGCCCGCGACGATGAAGTGCCCCCGTCGAACCAGTGATCCACCTCTTACCCCCGACAAGGAGATACCGCAGTGGCCCTTGCCGACAAGCTCCGCATTCCTCAATGGGAAGCGGCGATGAACCCGTCTCCCCTACGGCAGCGGGACCTGATGAAGCGAGCGGCAGGCGTGTCGACGATGAAGGCCGTCTGTCACCGCGACACGTGGGACGTCCTGGTGGCCAACGCCCCCTACTGGTTCACTGCTCCGAAGCTGGGGAACAACGACAAGGCCATCGTCCTGCGCGACGGCGGCATGATTGAGGTAACCCTCTCAGGGCCGGACGTTACTCAGGTACTGCGGGTCGCCTACAAGAAGAGTCGACCGTGGGCTGACGCGTTCTCCCACCAAAAGGTCGTGCTTCTGCGGATTCACGCAGCTTTCGCCGAGGTCGTTGGCAGGGTAGACCCGGCGGCCGGCCAGGGCCAGGCGATCCCGCCAGTGATTATCGACGACCGGATCAACGTCGAGTAACAGGCCGGAGAGGCGAGGCCTGCACCCGACTTGAGTGCAGACCTCGTCCCGTCCTCGGGGCCGCCCCGCCGACTGGCCAGGTCTCGTCATCGCGAGGATCACGCCCCAGGCCGCTGGAGGAAGGACACCCTGCTGCGAGGGCCCGGCCCGGGCGAGGGAATGCTTAGGTGCGTTGATCGCCCAACGCAGGCAGAATGGCGTACGTGACAAGCCCTGATCCCGACGCGGAGTGGTGGACGACGTCCGAGGTCGCCGAGTACCTCGGTGTCCAGGTCGGCACGGTGAGTTCCTACCGGAACCGCGGCCAGATGCCGGAGCCTGACAAGACCCTCGGCCGGACCCACCTGTGGCGCCCGCGAACGATCACGTCCTGGCACGAGGGCCGCCCCCGGCTCGGGAGTCGCGCCGCTGACGTAAGCAACGGTCAGCCCTGGACCGTCTTGCAGGTCTCAACGGCGGTGGAGACGCGGGACGCGGCTGTCGAGCTGGCGCGCCTTGTGGTTGAGGCGAGGCTTGCGGCTGGCGCGCAGATCGTCGGGCCCGTCATCTCGGCCTTCTGGCACCAGGGCGAGTTCGGCACCGGCGAAGAGTGGCAGCTTCTCTTGAAGACCCATGCCCAGCGTTTCGAGGACCTGCGAGCCTTCCTCCAGGATCACCACCCCTGGCAGAACCCGGAGATTGCGGCGGTGCCAGTCGTGATGAGTTCGGACGAGTACGCCGGCTGGGTCAGCAGAACGCTTCTGCTCGACGTCGAGCCGTAGCAGCTACGCCCTGGCGCGTTCCAAGACTTCCCGGACTCTCGGCACGGCGGCGTGAACCCGTAGTCGTTGCAGCACCGGGTCGAGACGTTGGCGCGGTCGCACGGAGGCGACGCCTTCGGACAGGTCCAGCACCCGGCCGGCGACCCGGGCGGCCTCTTCTGGCTCCCCTGCAGTGGCGTAGGCGTCCGCCAGCCAGCACGAATACAGAGCCTTGTCTCGGGCGTGGGCGTCGTCGAAGCCTGCTAGTACGTCCTCCAGGAGGGGCACGGCGCGCAGCGGCCGGCCAAGCTCTGCCCAGCAGCGGCCAGTCATGATGGTCACCTCCTGGTCGTCAACCCAGGTCGACCAGTCGGGCTCCTCGGTCGCGTCGCGGCGCTGCAAGGCAGCGCGCGCCGTTTCCAGTGCCGCATCAGTGTCATGGGCGTTTCCAGCGACAGCGTGTGCCCAGGCTCGACGCTCGTGCAGCAGAGCGGCGACGGTGGCCGGGGCTCCGTCGCCAGCTGCGGCGCAGGAAGCCTCCGCGATCGTTACGGCTTCGCGGGGATCGCCGCCGACTGTCTGGTAGGCCAGGAACGCCAGAGCATTTCCGGCGATGTGAGGTGCATGCGCCTGATTCGCTATCCCGTGGCTTTCGCCGTACAGCCGCTTCGATAGGTCCAGGTTCCCCGCGTCGAATGCAGCCCATCCAGCTTGCTGTGCCTGCTCTGCCAGAATTGCAAGCAGTCGCTGTTGGACCGTCTCGGTGTAAGAGCCGTCCGCAACGAGTTTCTTAGTCATCTCGTATTCGGAGAGGTATAGGCGAACGGTGTCGCCTCCGCCCAGGACGTCATCAAGTCGACGGAGCCGCGCCGTCCGTCGCGCAAGAACCTTCGGCAACTCCTCGCCGAGGCGTCGACCGGAGGAGAGGTCAGCGACGTCAACGGCACCGAGCAGAGTGCCGGCACCGACGGCAGACACGCGCAGGAAATCACGTCGATTCACGACTTCACCTCGAATATCTTGGGCCACCGGTTGGCCGGGCTCCCAGGCTCGGGGAGCCAACCCCAGCATATGCCCCGGAATTCGCAGCGCATCTGCGATTAAGCTGATCTTTTCGTATGTTGCGATACTGCCCTGTCCACGGGCAAGCGCGCCGACCCTTTCGGGCTTTATCGAGCAGGCATCCGCAATACGCGAATAGCTGATTCCGGCCCATTTCCGGGCCAGCATGAAAACTGTTCCGAAGTCATGCCGCGCGAGTGCGGCGCGCATGTCCTCGCGCTCCAGGACATGGCGCGGAATAGCGGTCCCGCTGACTCGCTGCGACATGCACGCCTCCACCCCGTCGGTCGCTCCTCATCTACATCCGTCAGTGGGCCTACCCATCATGGGTACCCCCGCCGGAGGGTCGAAAGAGCACTTCCCAGCCTCGCACTCTTACACCCAGGGATCAACACAGCGCGATGCGTCACCACCTTGACCTGTACCGAGTGAGTCAGTACGGTCGAGTCGGTACTGAGTCGCACGCCTGTCCCATGACAGGGGAGGTTGGGCATGGCGAAGTCAGGAATGTTCGGTGAGCGCCCGGTGGGCGCGGTGACGCTGGTGGAGACGCCGGTGTCACGGTCGTACGCGCAAAAGGCACGGGTGGCGTTCCTCGTCGTGGCGGCGTCCGTCGCCCTGGTGGTGGCCGCCACGGCGTCAGTGATGCTGCCGCTGGTGCTCGCGGTGGTGGTCGGGCTGTTGTCCGGCGGGGTTTGCGGCCTGGTGGTCGCGTGCCTGGTCCGGGTGTGGCCGGCGCTGCGGGTGCTGTGGTGGTGGGCGGTCGAGATCGTCGCTGTTGTCACGGTGTTCGTGGGCATGGCGTACCTGTCTAGGGCGACCCATCCGGCGGTGCCGCTGGTGCTCCTGGCGGTGGTGCTGGGCGTGGTCTTCGGCGTCGGTCGGATCCGCCGCCGGGTGTCGGCGTGGGTGTGGTGCGTGGTGGTGCGGCACCGGCTGCGGCTCTGCTTCGCGGAGTTCATCCGGTCCGCGTCGCGGCTGCACCCGGGTCGGCTGCCGATGATCCTGTGGGCGCGGCCGACCCCCGCCGGGGAGCGGGTGTGGGTGTGGCTGCGGCCGGGCCTGGACCTGACGGACCTGGACGGCAAGGCGGACAAGCTCGCGGTGGCCTGCTGGGCGGGTGAGGCGCGGATGGTCCGCGCGTCGGCCCGGCATGCCGCGCTGGTGCGGGTGGACATCACCCGTCGTGACCCGCTGACCGGCCTGGTGGCGTCGCCGCTGTCGGCGCTGGTGACGTGGATGCGCGACGAGGACGCCCCGGTGTCGCCGGCCATGCCGCCGCTGGGCCTGGACCTTCTGGACGTGCCGGAGCCGGCACCGGAGCAGCGCAACCCGCGCCGCTGAAACCAAGACTCACACGCCCTGACCGGGGTGTGTGCGGTGACCGCCACAAGGACGGTTCACCTCGATCAATCTCGGAGGAGATCGCAATGGCAAACGACACGACCGTGACGGTGGTCGGCAACCTGACCGCCGACCCGGAACTGCGGTTCACCCCGGCCGGGGTGGCGCTGGTGAAGTTCACTGTGGCGTCCACGCCTCGGGTGTTCGACCGCAACTCGGGTGAGTACCGCGACGGTGACCCGCTGTTCCTTACCTGCACCGCGTGGCGGGACCTGGCCGAGCACATCGCCGAGTCCCTGGCCAAGGGCACCCGCGTGGTGGTGGCCGGGCGGCTGCGGCTGTCGCGGTGGGAGAACGAGGAGGGCGAGAAGCGCTCCGCGTACGGCCTGGACGTGGACGAGGTCGGCCCGTCGCTGCGGTTCGCCACCGCGACGGTGAAGAAGATGGCCCGCACCCGCAACGGGGACGGGTTCACTCCGGAAACGCCGGCGGACGACCCGTGGTCGACCGCCGCGCCGGCGGCCTGAGCGGAGGGTCGCTGATGTCGACGCTGACCGTTCCCGCCGTACCGGGTGGCATGCCCGCCGACCCGCCCGTGTCGATCTTCGACCCGGTGCACGTCGGGGTGGACGAGTTCGGCCACCCAGTGCGGGTCCCGCTGATCTACCGCAACCTGTTGATCGGTGGGGAGCCGGGCGGCGGCAAGTCGACGCTGTTGAACCTGATCGTGGCTCACGCGGCCCTGTCGCCCGACTGCCGGCTGTGCCTGCTCGACGGCAAGCAGGTCGAGCTGGGCCAGTGGAAGAGCTGCGCCGACGTGTTCGTCGGCCCGGACATCACGCATGCCCTGGCCACGCTGCGACGGATGCAGATCGTGATGGACAACCGGTACGCCTACCTGGAAGTCGCCGGCCGCCGGAAGACCCAACGCGATGACGTGTTCAGCCCGATCCTCGTCGCCATCGATGAGATCGCCTACTTCTCGGCCACCGTCGGGGACAAGAAGACCCGGGAGGACTTCGCGGGTCTCCTACGTGACCTGGTGGCCCGAGGCCGGGCGGTCGGCATCATCGTCGTCGCAGCGACGCAACGCCCCTCGTCGGACATCATCCCGACGAGTCTGCGGGACCTGTTCGCCTCGCGGTGCGCGTTTCGGTGCACCACCAACGTGTCCTCCGACATCGTGCTGGGGCACGGGTGGGCAGACCGCGGCTGGTCGGCCAACACGATCAGCCCGACCAACCCGGGTGTGGGCCTACTCATCGCCGAGGGCGGCACCCCGCAACTGATCAAAGCCGCGTACCTCGATGACGCGGCTTGCGCCCGCATCGCCACCCACGCCGCTCGCATGCGGGCTGACCGCAAGGAGCGTGCGGCATGAGTATCCGTATCCGACCCCAGCCGGCCACGTCGCCAACCTGGCCTGCCGCCGATGACCACCTGCCGCACCCGGACTGGTGCGCCCGAGGACACGCCTGCGGCTTGGGCGAGCACCGGGCACAGCCGGTCACGATCCGCGTTCCCGGGCGCGGCGTGGTGGTCCTGACCCGGGTGTTGCCCGCCGACGGCAGCCAACACGCCGAGATCCGCACCCGCATCAGCCTCGCACCCGGCGACGCAGGAGCCCGGACGCACCTGATGCGGATCGTCACCGAGTTCGACGCGGCCCTGCGGCGGATGGTCCGCCCTCAGCGCCGAACGCCATAAGAACGGGCCGGCAGCAACGGGATTCGCCCTGAGAAAGCACCCCGAAGCCGCCGACCCGCCCCATCAACAGCCCGGAAGGAGCTGCCGCCATGCACGCTACCCAAAACACGGTCGCCGAGCAGGTGACCACCCCGGCCCGCACGCTGCGGGACGCCGCCCTGTACCTGTCCCGCTACGGCTGGATCCAGGGCGCCTACTACGACCAGGCCGCCACCTGCTTCACCCCGGCGGCCTGCACGGTCGGTGCGATCGGCATGGTCTGCTACGGCGGCCCCGTCGACGCCCCGGCGCAGATGTTCGACGCCCCGGAGTTCGTTGACTTCGAGGCGGCGGTGACCCTTCTCGACACCTACCTGCGCGAGATCTACCCGTGCGACATGGGCGTGTACAGCTTCAACGACACGCCGGGCCGTACCCGTGACGAGGTCATCGCCGCGCTGAACGCGGCGGCCGATGGCTGGGACCGCACCAACGGCGGTGCGGCATGAGCAAGAACACCGTCAAGCCCGGCTTGACGCGCACCCGCACCAAGCGCGCCAAGCGGTCGGTGGAAACCACCGAGTTCGACGCGTTCGTGCGGCGCATCCTGCGGGCGTACGCCCGTCGGGTGGCGGCCGGCGACATCGAGGCACTGCGGTCGCTCGCGGTGCTGTCCACCGAGGTGGACGCCATGACCCGGCTCGCTGTCACCGGTCTGCGGCAGCCTCCCTACCGCTACTCGTGGGGAGAGATCGCCGACCGGCTGGGCGTGTCCCGGCAGGCGGTGCAGATGCGCTACGGCGACCGCGCCGACCGCGTCGCCCTGGACGAGCGGCTCATTCGCGCCGGACTGGGTGTCACGGTGGCGACCCTCGCCCAGGTATTCGCCGAACACCACTCTGGTAGTCCGGCCGCTTCGGTGTGCCCGGGCTGCGGCTTCCGCTACCCCGACGGGGTGACGGACTGCCCGACCAACGCCACGGTTCGCCCGCTGCTGTACCGGCGGCGCGGCGAGGACAAGCAGGCGCTGTCCGTGCTGACGCCTGACCAGTTCGCCGACCTGCACAACCTCAAGACCGCCCGGACGAACCGGACGGCGACCCGCAGGGCGGCCCAACCCACGCCGCTGTCCTCCGGTGAGGAACCGACCCTGTTCGGCCTCGCTGACGGGAGGGCTACGGCATGACCACCAACCCGACCAACCTTCGACCGGCGGCCGGTGAGCCCCGGTTGGCGTCGATCGCCTCGTGGGCGGTGCTGGCCGCGTCGTTCGGCCTGTCCGCCTCCACCTGGATCGCGCTGGCCACGCTCGCCGGCTTCACCGCTCACATCACGGTCCCTGGCACCTCGGTCAGCCTCGCCCTGGCCTGGCTGATGCCCATCGCGGTCGACGGCTACGTGGTCGTCGCCCTGGTGCTGTGGATGGCTCCCGTGCCCGCACGGGTCGCCGCGTTCGCCAAGAAGAACACCTACGGTGCGGCCGGCATCGGCATCGCCGCCCAGTCGGCTTACCACCTGCTCCAGACCAACGCCAACACCGATGAGACCTGGCGCGTGGCCATGGCCGCGATCGTCGGCGCACTACCGCCGGCCGTCGCCGGCCTGGCCGTGCACATGCGCGCCCTGATCCGCCGGGAAAGCGGCCGAACCCTGACCGCCGCCACCGGCGCCGTCGCGGCACCCGCCGAGACGCCGACCCCAACCGTGACCGTTCCCGCCGTCCCGGCACCGACGCCGGTCCGGCCCGAGCTGCCCATCGTCCCCGCTGTCGAACCCGCCGAACCGGCACCGACGCCGGCCCGGCCTGAGGTCCCGACCCCGGCTCAAGTCGCCACCCGGATCACCGCACCGCGACCGGCCCCCACCCCGGAGCCGTCGACGCCCGCACCCGATGCGACTGCCCGCCCCGCCCGTCCCCGACCGCGCAAGCCCGACACCACCCCGGCACCGACGTTGGCACCGTCCACCACAGACACTCCTGTCACCGCGTCTGACGCTGCCCAACTGCCGCTGCCGATCGTGGCTCCGGACCTGCTCGCCCGAGCGACCCGCGTCGCGAAGCAGTACCGCACCGAGCACGGCACGCCGATCACCCCGGGCCAACTGGCCGTCCGCCTCAAGGTGACCTCGGATGAGGCCACGCAAGCCCTCGCGGTCCTGGACCTCGACCCCAACACCAACACCCGACCCGTCCGATCCGCCAACGGACGCCCCGTGAAGGCGACCCGTTGACCGTCTCGACGCTGACCGTCGTACCCGAAGCCTCCGCTTCGGGTACGGCCCCGTGCGCCGAGCCGACCCCAACACCGGCCTGGTACGCCACCTCCACCGACATCCGACTCCAGGCCGCAGCCCGGCTCACCCAACCCGACCTCGCCGAATGGCTTCGCCACGTCCGTCCGGCCGCCGGCTGCACCCGCCCGATACGCCTGGTCGGCACCATGGCCACCGTCGAGGCCGCCACCGGCCGCCTCCTGGCGGAGCGGTCGACGGCCGACATGCCCGACGGCGTCATCTACAAGCCGTGCGGCAACCGCCGTGCCGCCGTCTGCCCGACCTGCTCCAAGCTCTACCAGCGCGACGCCTATCAAGTCGTCCGCGCCGGCCTGGTCGGCGGCAAGGGCGTCCCGGAGCAGGTCGCCCACCACCCGGCGGTCTTCCCGACCTTCACCGCCCCGTCCTTCGGCGAGGTGCACACCCGCTACGTCAAGCGGCACACCTGCACCCGCCGCGCCTCCTGCGACTGCCGGCCCGAGCCCTGCCACGCCCGGCGGGAGCAGACCGTCTGCCCGCACGGTGTGCGGCTGGTCTGCTTCGCCCGCCACGAGGACACCGACGCCCGGTTGGGCACGCCGCTGTGCCTGGACTGCTACGACCACGACGCGCAAGCCGTCTGGAACCTCTCCGCCGGGGAGCTGTGGCGGCGCACCACCATCGCCATCAACCGCTACATGCACCGCCTGGCCACCGCACGCGGCATCCCCGACATCCCCGTGACCTCGCCGCGTACCGGCAAGACCCGGTGGGTGTCCCCGGTGCGGCTGTCGTTCGGCAAGACCGCCGAGATGCAACGGCGCGGCGTCGTGCACTTCCACGCCATCATCCGCCTCGACGGCCGCGACCCCGACGACCCGGACGCCATCGTGCCCGCCCCGCCGCAGCTCGACGCGGCCGACCTGGTGGCTGCCGTCGACCACGCCGCCGCCACCGTCGCCTTCACGACCGCCGACCACCCGGCTCACCCCGGCGGGTGGCCGATCGCCTGGGGCACTCAGGTGTTGACCAAGGTGATCACGGTGGCCGGGCGGGGCGAGGTGACCGACGCGCAGGTGGCCGCGTACCTGGCCAAGTACGCCACCAAGTCGACCGAGGTGACCGGCCACGCCTCCAACCGGCTGACCGGCGACACGATCGACATCTACGCCGACCCGACCGGCAGCCACACCGAACGCCTGGTCGACGCGTGCTGGATGCTCGGCACACCGCGCGACTGGCGGCGGCTGCGCCGCTGGGCGCACATGCTCGGCTTCGGCGGCCACTTCCTCACCAAGTCGCGCCGCTACTCGGTCACCTTCGCCCTGCTGCGCAACCAACGCATCGTGTTCCGCCGCGCGCAGAGCAGCGGGCCGCAGGAAGCCGCGGCCGGCACCGAGCCGACGACGCTCGTGGTCAACTTCCTGCAATTCGTGGGCGCCGGCTGGCACACCACCGCTGACGCGCTGCTCGCCAACGCGTCCGCCGCGATGGCCCGAGAGCACCAGGACGCCGCCCGCGAGTACCTACAGACCCTCGTCGCCTGACGCGCGATCCAGCGTCAAGCCCACCTTGACAGTAGGACCGACAACATTGGGGATCCGATGAGCATTGATGTACCGGCAGCGCCGGGCGCGCTGCTGACCACTGAGGAGCTTGCCCGCCTCGTGAAGGTCGACCCGTCCACCGTCCGGCGGTGGCGCACCGCCAATCCCGTCCAGGGGCCGGCGTTCATCCGGCTGTCCGCTCGGGTCGTCAAGTACGACCCGGAGGATGTGCGGGCGTGGTTGGAGCGGCACCGCACCGACCCGCAGGACTCGGCTCGGTGACTACTCCCCTGCTCCCGATCGGCGTCGCCGTCTCCACGGACGTCGAGCACCGTCCCGGCCGGCCGAACCCGTACCGTGCGCGGGTCCGGTGGGTCGATCCGGCGTCGGGCCGACGCCGCTCCAAGTCGCAGGCGTTCGCGGATGCCGAGCAGGCGCAAGCTTGGCTCGTCACCATGCAGCGCGCGGCGCGGGGCGGCGTCGACCCCGACGCGGCGTCGATGCGGCTGGCGCAGTACGGCGAGAGCGTGATGCGCCTGGCGTTGCGCGGCCTGGAGGGCAAGACGCTCGACCCGTACCTGGCGGGGTGGCGCAAGCGAGTCGTGCCGACGCTCGGCCACCTGCCGGTCCGAATGATCACGAACGGTGCGGTGGATCGGGCCGCGCACGGCTGGATCGCCGAGGGCTGCGGGCGCTCGACGGTGAAGAACAGCCTCGCCGTGTTGGTCCGGGTCTTGGAGCAGGCGGTGCGTGACGGTCTGATCGACCGCAACCCGGCGCGGCTGACCGGCTGGCAGCGGGAGTATCAGCGGGCCGAGGACGAGTTGGACAACCCGCGTTCCCTAGCGCTGCCGGACTGGACCGCGCTGACCACCCTGGCGGCGGCGTTGGTGAAGCGCTCGCACGGTCGCTACTCGGGTTGGGGTGAGGTGGTGATGTTTGCGGCCGGCACGGCGGCCCGCATCGGCGAGGTGTCCGGCGTGCGCGCGGGTGACGTGGACCGGGAAACCTGGTTGTGGACGGTGCGCCGGCAGACCACCACCGGCCCCGGCGGCCTGGTCGACAAAGGCACCAAGGGCAAGCGGGCGCGGCAGGTGCCCATCATCGAGGAGCTGCGGCCGATGGTGGCCGCGAAGCTCGACCGGGCGGCCGACGCTGACGCACGGCTCTTCGTCGGCCCACGCGGCGGGCGGATCAGCACGGCGGTGCTGCGCGACGCAACGCACTGGGATGAGGTGGTCAGCTCGCTGGGCTTCGAGTACCTGCGGCGGCACGACCTGCGCCACACCGGGCTGACCTGGATGGCGGATGCCGGCGTGCCGGTGCACGTCCTACGGAAGATCGCCGGCCACGGTTCGCTGATGACGACTCAGCGGTATCTGCATCCGGATCGGCAGTCGATCCGGGCCGCCGGTGAGGCGCTGTCCTCGCATCTCACCGGCCTGAGGTCCCCAAATGGTCCCCAGCGGGGCATCGCATGATCGCGAGAAATGCCCTTCTACCTGCGTCGGGACGGCCGGATTCGAACCGACGACCCCTTGACCCCCAGTCAAGTGCGCTACCAAGCTGCGCCACGTCCCGATGCCCCCGCGCGGTCTCCCCCGCGGCAGCCGCTACAGCTTAGCGCAGGATCTTCGCACCACGCGCACAGGCCCCTCCCGCGTCGCGGCGTCCCACGCCACTCCCCCTAGAGCGTCCTAGGAAAGAGAACGCCGGGTGGAGCAACGAGGCTCCACCCGGCGATCGGGACGGTACGGGGTCAGCCGTGCGCCTTGCCGCGGCCGCCGGGGCCGAGCTTCTTGCGCGGGCGTACCGAGATCTCCACCGGGCTGCCCTCGAAGCCGAACTCCTCGCGCAGCTTGCGCTCGACGAAGCGCTGGTAGCCGGCGTCCAGCGGCGCGGTGGTGAAGAGCACGAAGCGCGGCGGCGCGACCCCCGCCTGGGTGGCGAAGAGGATCTTCGGCGCCCGACCACCGCGCACCGGGTGCGGGGTGGCCTGGACCAGCGCGGTCAGCCACTGGTTGAGCTGCGCGGTCGGCACCCGGGTCTCCCAGCTCGCCAGCGCCTTGCGCAGCGCCGGCGCGAGCTTGTCCACCGCGCGGCCGGTCTGGGCGGACAGGTTCAGCCGGATCGCCCAGGGGATGCGGCGCAGCTCCCGGTCGATCTCCTTGTCCAGGTAGTACCGGCGGTCGGCGTCGACCAGGTCCCACTTGTTGAAGGCGATGACCAGGGCCCGCCCGGCCTCGGTGACCATGGACAGGATCCGCTGGTCCTGCTCGCTGATCGGCTCGCTGGAGTCGAGCAGCACCACCGCGACCTCGGCCGCCTCGATGGCCGAGGCGGTCCGCAGGCTGGCGTAGTACTCGGTGCCGCTGGCCTTGCCGACCCGCTTGCGCAGGCCCGCGGTGTCCACCAGCTGCCAGACGTCGCCGCCGATCTCCACCAGGCTGTCGACCGGGTCGACGGTGGTGCCGGCGACCGCGTCGACCACCGCTCGCTCCTCGCCGGAGAACCGGTTGAGCAGGCTGGACTTGCCGACGTTGGGACGGCCGACGAGTGCCACGCGGCGCGGGCCGCGCGGCCGGTTCTCGATGATCTTCGGCGCTTCGGGCAGGGCGTCCATGATGGCGTCGAGCAGCTCGCCGGAACCCCGACCGTGCAGCGCGGAGACCGGGTACGGCTCACCGAGGCCGAGCGACCAGAGTGAGGTCGCCTCCATCTCGATGGCGGTGTTGTCGGTCTTGTTCGCCACCAGGATGACCGGCTTCGCGCTGCGCCGCAGCATCTTCACCGCGGCCTCGTCCACATCGGTCGAGCCGACCATCGCGTCGACCACGAAGAGCACCACGTCGGCGGTGGCCACGGCCGTCTCGGCCTGCGCGGCGATCGCCGCGGCCCGGTCCTTGGCGTCCGGCTCCCAGCCGCCGGTGTCCACCACGGTGAACGCCCGGCCGGTCCACTGTGCGTCGTAGGGCACCCGGTCCCGGGTGACCCCGGGAACGTCCTCGACGACCGCCTGGCGGCGGCCGATGATCCGGTTGACCAGCGTCGACTTGCCCACGTTGGGGCGGCCGACCACGGCCACCACCGGCTGCGGGCCGGACGGCTCCTCGACGTCGAGGTCCGGCTCGCGCAGCTCCACCCAGCCGCCGTTGTCCTCGCTCATGCCACCCCCCTTTCGGTGAGGAGGTCGCGCAGCCGGGCGACGACCTCGTCGACGCCCAGCTCGGTGGTGTCCAGCACCACAGCGTCCGGGGTCTGCTGCAGGGGGTTGACCTTGCGGGTCGAGTCGAGCTTGTCCCGGCGGGCCAGGTCGGCGGCGGTCGCCGCGACGTCGACCGCGTCCTCGGCGCTGCGCCGCTGGGCGCGGGCCGCCTCGGAGGCGGTCAGGTAGACCTTCAGGTCGGCGTCGGGGGCCACCACCGAGCCGATGTCGCGGCCCTCGACCACGATCCGGCCGGCGTTGGTGATCATCTGACGCTGCCGGGCGACGAGCAGTTCCCGCACCGCCGGCACGGCGGCCACGGCGGAGACCGCAGCGGTCACCTCGGGGCCACGAATTTCCTTGTCGACGTTCACGCCGTCGGCGGTGACGCCGTACCCCTGGGGGTCGGTGCCGATGCGCAGGTCGACCTCGCCGGCGACCTTGGCCACCGACTCGACGTCGGTCAGGTCGACCCCGGAGCGCAGCACGGCCCAGGTGATCGCCCGGTACATGGCCCCCGTGTCGAGGTAGCGGGCACCGAGGCCGGCGGCGAGCCGCCGCGAGACGGTGGACTTACCCGAACCGGACGGCCCGTCCACAGCGACCACGCAGCGCCCGGCCCGTACGTTTTCCTCCACCGTTGTCCTCCTATAGCCCGTACCTCGCGGGTCGCCGGTGTCTCCGGCGCCGTTGAGCGGTTGTCCATCGTCAATCATGCCCGCGCCTCGCGGGTGGCCGCACGCGCCACCGGCGGGGGCGACCCGCGCCACCCGCCGGCCCACCGGCCGCGACGAAGCCTACCGGCACCGATACCCGGTTCGCCGGGTCAGTCACCCACGGCCTTGAACAGGGCGGCGACCTCGGCGTTGGTCAACCGCCGGATCCGCCCGGTACGCAGGTCCCCCAGTCGGATCGGCCCGATCGCGGTACGTACCAGCCGGGACACCGGGTGCCCCACCTCGGCCAGCAACCGCCGCACGATGTGCTTGCGCCCCTCGTGCAGGGAGAGCTCCACCTGGGCGCTCTTGCCCAGGGTGTCCACCACCTTGAACGAGTCGACCTTGACCGGCCCGTCCTCCAGCTCCACCCCGGCCATCAGCCGCTTGCCCAGGTTGCGCGGGATCGGCCCGGCCACCTCGGCGAGGTAGGTCTTGAGCACCTCGTACGACGGGTGCATGAGCTTGTGGGCGAGGGTGCCGTCGTTGGTGAGCAGCAGCAGGCCCTCGCTGTCGGCGTCGAGCCGCCCGACGTGGTAGACCCGCTGCTCCACCCGGTTACCGATGAAGTCGGCGAGCTCGTTGCGTCCCTTCTCGTCCGCCATGGTGGTAACCACCCCGCGCGGCTTGTTCATCGCCACGTAGACCAGGCGGTTGTTTGCCTGGAGGCGCTCGCCGTCGACGTGGATCACGGCGGTGGCGGGGTCGACCTTGTCGCCGAGCTGGGCGACCCGGCCGTTCACGGTCACCCGGCGCCGGAAGATCAGGTCCTCGCAGGCGCGTCGGGAGCCCACGCCGGCGGCGGCGAGCACCTTCTGCAGGCGCTCGGTCCCCTCGTACACGGGGGCGTCGGTCTTCGGGGCACGGTCATCGCGTCGCATCGGCAAGCTCTTCTACGTCGTCGGGGAGGAACGGGGCGAGCGGGGGGAGGTCGTCCACCGAGTTCAGCCCCAGCTTCTCCAGGAACATCGTGGTGGTCCGGTAAAGGAACGCCCCGCTGTCCGGTTCGGTGCCGCACTCCTCGACCAGCCCGCGGGAGACCAGCGTACGGATGACCCCGTCGCAGTTCACACCCCGGATGGCCGAGATCCGCGAACGGGTGACCGGCTGCTTGTAGGCGATCACCGCGAGCGTCTCCAGCGCGGCCTGGGTCAGCCGTACCGACTGCCCGTCCAGTACGAACCGTTCCACGTAGGTCGCGTATTCCGGCCGGGTGTAGAGACGCCAGCCACCGGCCGCCCGGCGCAGCTCGAAACCGTGCCCCGCGGCGGTGTAGCCGGCGGCGATCTCATCCAGCATCGGGCCGACCCGCTCGGCGGGCTGCTCCAGCACCTGGGCCAGGATCAACTCGCTGACCGGCTCGTCCACCACCAGCAGGATGGCCTCCAGCGCGCCGCGCAGCTCCGCGTCGTCCAACACCGGCGCCGGCTCCGGCGCGGGCGTCGCCCGCCGCCGGGGCGCCGGCTGTTTCCCGGGTACGCGGGCAGCCGCACCCTCCCCCGCCGGCTCGTCGGTGCCACCGGTCGGCGCGGGGTCGGCCGCCCCGCCCTCGGCGTTGGCCGGTGCCACGGCGTCAGACGCTGCGGCGCTGACGTCGGCCGACTCGGCGTCCTCCGGCGTGGCGGATGCGTCGGTCGGTGCCGGGGCGTCGGACACCGCCGCGCTGACGTCGGCCGACTCGGCGTCCTCCGGCCCGGCGGGTGCGTCGGTCGGCGCGGAGTCGGCCGTCGGAGCGGTCTCCTCGGCCGGGCGCGACTGTCCCGTCGGCTCCGCACCGGACGTCGCGGCGTTCTTCTCGCCGTGGGGTTCGGGCAGGTCGGGCTCCGCCGGCGACTCGATCCCACCATGGTCGGCGGCGGCGGTCGGCGCGGCGGGCTCGTCGGACGGCTCGGACGGCTCGAATGGCTCGGCCGGCTGGACGGCGGGGGGCGGGGTGGGGCGCTCCCAGGGTGGGACCCAGGCCGCCGCCTGGTCGGCCAGGGAGTCCCGGCGCTCCTCGTTGCTCATCCCGCTCGCTCCTCCGTCGTAGCCGTCCCGTTTCCGTCCGCCGCCCCACCCGGTTCGCCCGAGGCCCCAGCGATCTCGCCCGACTCGGCCGGGGCCTCAGCGGCCTCAGCCGGCTCGCCCGGGACCTCAGCGGTCTCGACCGGCTCGTCCGGGGAGCCGGCGTACTCGTCGATGTGCAGTTCGGTGCCGCCGTCGGCGGGGCCGGTCCAGCGCACCGTCAGCTCCTCCAGGGCCTGGTCCTGCACGAAGGAGACCAGCCCCTCCCGGTACAGCTCCAGCAGCGCCAGGAAGCGGGCCACCACCTCCAGGGTGATCTCACAGTCCGCGCAGAGCAGCGAGAAGGTGGCGGTGCCGGCGCGGCGCAGCCGCTCGGTGAGGATCGCCGCGTGCTCCCGGACGCTGACCCGCACCATGTGCACGTGCGCGATGGAGACCTCGGGGGTCGGCTTGGGGGTCATCGCCCGGATCGCGAGCTTGAGCAGCCGCTCCGGTCCGATGCCGAGGACCAGGTCGGGCAGCGCCTCGGCGTACCGGGGCTCCAGGGTGACCGCCCGGGGATAGCGCCGGCCGCCCACCGCCTCCAGCTCGGCGATGTGCGCCGCCGCCTCCTTGTACGCCTTGTACTGCAACAGCCGGGCGAAGAGCAGGTCCCGCGCCTCCAGCAGGGCCAGGTCCTCCTCGTCCTCGACCTCGGCGGCGGGCAGCAGCCGGGCCGCCTTCAGGTCGAGCAGGGTGGCCGCGATGAGCAGGAACTCGCTCGCCTCGTCCAGGTCCCACTGGTCGCCCATCGCCCGGATGTACGCGATGAACTCGTCGGTGACCTTGTGCAGGGCCACCTCGGTGACGTCGAGCTTGTGCTTGCCGATCAGTTGCAGCAGCAGGTCGAACGGGCCGGTGAAGTTCGCCAGCCGGACGGTGAAGCCGGCGCTCTCGGCGGCCTGCGGCACGCCGGCCGGGTCCGTGGCCACCTCGGCGGCGGCCTCGGCGGCCAGCACGGGGGGCTGCTCCGGGGTCGTCGGCGGGTCCAGGGGTGGCGCGGTCACCGGACGACCGTAGTCCACGCCCCGGGTGCACCGGCGGCAAGGTGCACCCCGACCTACCGGTCAGCCTGGGCGGCGATCACCTCACGGGCCAGCTGCCGGTAGTTGCGCGCTCCGGAGGAGGCCGGGTCGAGGGTGGTGATCGGCGCACCCGCCACCGTGGACTCCGGGAACTTCACCGTCTTGGTGATGACGGTCTGGTAGACCTTGTCGCCGAACGCCTCGACCACCCGCTGGAGCACCTGCCGGCAGTGGGTGGTGCGGCTGTCGTACATGGTGGCGAGGATGCCTTCGAGCTCCAGGTCGAAGTTGAGCCGCTCGCGCACCTTGTCGATGGTGTCGAGCAGCAGCGCCACCCCGCGCAGGCTGAAGAACTCGCACTCCAGCGGGATGAGCACGCCGTGCGCCACGGTGAGCGCGTTGATCGCCAGCAGGCCCAGCGAGGGCTGGCAGTCGATCAGGATGTAGTCGTACTCCTTGCGGACGGTCCGCAGCACCCGGGCCAGGGCCATCTCCCGGGCGACCTCGTTGACCAGCTGGATCTCGGCGGCGGAGAGGTCGATGTTGGCGGGCAGCAGGTGCAGCCCGGCGACGTCGGTCTTGATCAGGACGTCCTCGGCGGTCACGTCGTCCTGCATGAGCAGGTTGTAGACCGACAGGTCGAGGTTGTGCGGGTTGACCCCGAGGCCGACCGAGAGCGCGCCCTGCGGGTCGAAGTCGACCAGCAGCACCTTGCGGCCGTACTCGGCCAGCGCGGCGCCCAGGTTGATGGTCGTCGTGGTCTTCCCGACGCCGCCCTTCTGGTTGGCCATCGCGATGATCCGCGCCGGCCCGTGCCGGTCGGTCGGCATCGGCTCGGGGATCGGCTTGCGCATCGTGTAGGCGGCCGGGTCCGCCGGACCCAGGTCCGCGCCGAGCGACGCCTGCTGCTCGCGGAGCTCCGACGTCCAGGCGTCGGCACGATCACCGTTGCCAGCCATGTCCTCGTTGCCCCCTCCCGACGACCACCCGGCGTCGGAGCCGTCCGACGTCCTGCGCGGCGCCGCTGCGCACCCCGGATGTCGCCCCAGGAGGTCCGCGCCGATGCCGACTGTACGCCACTCACCAGCAGCGCGTTCGGTACCGGTCCGGCGTGTCGGACGTCCCGCCCGACCGACCCGTGGCGCCCGGGTCAGCCGCGGGCGCGGGGATGCGCGGTGGCGTACACCTCGCGCAGCCGCTCCACGGTGACCAACGTGTACACCTGGGTGGTGGTCACCGAGGCGTGGCCGAGCAGTTCCTGCACCACCCGCACGTCGGCGCCCCCGTCGAGCAGGTGGGTGGCGTACGAGTGGCGCAGGGTGTGCGGGGACACCGCGTTGGGCCCGTCCACCGGCAGCCCGGCCCGCTCGGCGGCGCGGCGCAGGATCGTCCAGGCGCCCTGTCGGGTCAGCGCGCCGCCGCGGGCGTTGACGAAGACCGCCGGGGTTCCGCGGCCGGCCGCGACCAGCGCGGGCCGGGCCCGCACCAGCCAGGCGCGCAGCGCTTCGACGGCGTACCCGCCGATCGGGACCAGCCGGGTGCGCCCGCCCTTGCCGCGCAGCAGCGCGGTGCCCTCGTCGACGTCGAGGTCGTCCACGGCCGCGCCGACCGCCTCGGAGATCCGCGCCCCGGTGCCGTAGAGGAATTCCAGCAGCGCCCGGTCACGCAGCGCGAGAGCCGCACCGTCGCCGGCGGCGGTCACCGCGCCGGCGGTCTCCAGCAGCCGGACCACGTCGTCGACCGGCAGCGCCCGGGGGAGCCGGCGGGGCGGGGTGGGCGGCCGGACGTCCCGGCTGGGGTCGGCGCCGGCCAGCCCCTCCCGCAGCGCGAAGCGGTGCAGCCCGCGTACGGCGGAGGCCGCCCGGGCCGCGGAGGAGACCGCCAGCGGGGGGTGGCCGTCGTCCCCGGCCCGCAATCGGGCCAGGTGCGCCTCGACCTGCCCCGGGCCGACGGCGGCCAGGTCGGTCACGCCGGCGGCCGCCAGGGTGTCGAGATACCGCTCCAGGTCCCGGCGGTACGAGGCGAGCGTGTTCGCTGACAGGCCACGCTCGACGGTCAGGTGGTCGAGGTAGCCGCGGACGGCACGGCGCAGGGCCGGCGCGGGCGTGACGCCCGCGCCGGCGGTGTCCGGTGCAGCGGTCAGGCCAGCACCTCGGCCAGCGGCAGGGTCGGCATGCCGTGCGCGTCGGCGACCGGGCCGTAGACGACCTGGCCGTCGTGGGTGTTCAGGCCCAGCGCCAGGGCCGGGTCGCGGCGCAGCGCCTCGCGCCAGCCCTGGTTGGCCAGCTCCAGCGCGTACGGCAGGGTGACGTTGGTCAGCGCGTAGGTGCTGGTGTTCGGCACCGCGCCGGGCATGTTCGCCACGCAGTAGAAGATCGACTCGTGCACCTTGTAGACCGGGTCGGCGTGCGTGGTGGGACGCGAGTCCTCGAAGCAGCCGCCCTGGTCGATGGCGATGTCGACGAGCACGCTGCCCGGCTTCATCCGGGAGACCAGCTCGTTGGAGATCAGCTTCGGGGCCTTTGCGCCCGGAACGAGGACCGCGCCGATGACCAGGTCCGCGTCGAGCACGGCCCGCTCGATCTCGTACGCGTTGGAGGCGACGGTCTGCAGGTGGCCACGGTAGATGGCGTCGGCCTGGCGCAGCCGGGCGACGTTCTTGTCCAGCAGCAGCACCTCGGACTGCAGGCCCAGGGCGATCGCCGCGGCGTTCAGGCCGGAGACACCGGCGCCGATGACCACGGTCTTGGCCGCGTACACGCCGGAGACGCCACCGGGGAGCACGCCCCGGCCACCGCCGGTGCGCATCATGTAGAAGGCGCCCACCTGCGGGGCGAGTCGGCCGGCAACCTCGGACATCGGGGCGAGCAGCGGCAGCGACCGGTCGGGCAGCTCGACGGTCTCGTACGCGATACCGGTGACCTTCCGGTCGACCAGGGCGTCGGTGCACTCCTTGGAGGCGGCCAGGTGCAGGTAGGTGAAGAGCACCTGCCCCTCGCGCATGCGGTGGTACTCCTCCGCGACCGGCTCCTTGACCTTGAGCACCAGCTCCGCGGTGTCCCACACCTCGTCGGCGGTGCCCAGGATCTTGGCGCCGGCCGCGGCGAACTCGTCGTCGCTGATGGTCGACCCGACACCGGCGCCGGACTCGACGAAGACCTCGTGACCGTGGCGGGTGAACTCGTTGACGCCCGCCGGCGTGATCGCCACGCGGTACTCGTGGTTCTTGACCTCGCGTGGGATTCCGACCTTCACGATGCAGACACCTCTCTTCGGGGCAGCTCACCCCCGACTGCTCGGCCCCGCGCCGGCCCCATTGCCGGCGCGGTCGACCGGTCCCGCCGGCGGCAGTCTAGGCGCGGGAGCACCCTCCGGGGCCCAGCACAGTGACATCCGGTGCCCGATCCGCCTGACGATGTGTCAGGCGTGCGGGCCCGCTCCCCCGCTCGGCGTTCGCCCTCATCGTCGCACCGCGCGACGGGTACCGCCGGGCGGAACCCGCAGGCGACACGCCGGGTGTCCACGCCGCCGCGCTCGGTGCCCGCCGGTTCCCGTCCCGGCGCCCGGCGCACCGGTCACCCCCGAGGCGGACGCCGACGGTCCGAGGGGCCGACCAAGGGCCACCACCGCCCCGCTTTGCGGCGTGTCGCGGTGTCCCGGCGGGCGGATGCCGCGACATGCCGCAGAGCGCGACGCAGGCACCCGGTGCGGCAGGCACCCGGCGCGCGCGACGTGATGGAGAGAGCGACAGGTGGGGGCGGAGACGGAAGGGCCGCGCGGCGAACCGCGCGGCCCTTCCGGGGCGTACCCGTCAGCGGGGCAGCGGGGCGTCGGCCCGGCGCAGCACCGACCAGCCGGCGTCGCGGGCCCGGGCGGCGGCGAGCAGCCCGGCCACGCACGGACCGTTGGTGATCTCCCCGGCCAGCACCATGCCGACCGCCTCGTCCAGGTCGAGCCGGACGATCTGGATGTCGGCCTCCTCGTCGCGGCGCTCGTGCCGCGCCTCGGCCGGCACGTCGGCGAGGTCGCGGGCGAGGAAGACCCGGACCACCTCGTCGGAGAAGCCCGGCGAGGTGTGCACGTCGACCAGCAGGTCGAGCGTGCCGGCGGTCAGGTCGGCCTCCTCGGCCAGCTCGCGGGCGGCGGCCGCCGGCAGCGGCTCGCCGTCGACGTCCATCAGTCCGGCGGGCAGCTCCCAGAGGTGCCGCCCCACCGGCTGCCGGTACTGCCGGACGAGCACCACCTGGCCGGCGTCGTCCAGGGCCACCACGGCGACCGCGCCGACGTGCCGGACGTAGTCCCGCTTCGCGGTGTCGCCGCCGGGCATGGTCACCTCGTCGGTGACCACCGAGAAGATCCGGCCCTGGAAGCGCTCCTGCCGGTCCCGCAGCTCGTAGCGGTGCTCGACGGCGCTCACGAGGCGGACGCCGCCTTCGCCGTGGCGCCGTTGCGGGAGGCCTTCTTCGCCGTCGGGGCCTCCGCCATCGCGTCCAGGTCCACCGGCAGCTGGTCGGCCTCCGAGCACGCCACGGCCGCCTTCACGAACGCCGCGAAGAGCGGGTGCGGGCGGGTCGGGCGGCTCTTCACCTCGGGGTGCGCCTGGGTGGCCACGAAGAACGGATGCAGGCCGCGGTCCAGCTCGATGAACTCGACCAGCCGGCCGTCCGGCGAGGTGCCGGAGATGTGCAGGCCGGCCTTGGTGAGCTGGTCGCGGTAGGCGTTGTTCACCTCGTAGCGGTGCCGGTGCCGCTCGCTGACCTCGGTGCTGCCGTACGCCTCGGCGACGAGCGAGCCCTCGGCCAGCGTCGCCGGGTACGCCCCGAGCCGCATGGTGCCGCCCAGGTCGCCCTTGCCGGCGACGATGTCCTCCTGGTCGGCCATGGTGGCGATGACCGGGTGCTTGGCCTCCTCGTCGAACTCCAGCGAGTTGGCGCCGTCGAGGCCGGCCAGGTGGCGGGCCACCTCGATGGTCATGCACTGCAGGCCGAGGCAGAGGCCGAGCAGCGGGATGCCGTTCTCGCGGGCGTACCGGGCGGTGCCGATCTTGCCCTCGATGCCGCGCACGCCGAAGCCGCCCGGGATGACGATGCCGTCCGCGCCGGCCAGGGCCGCCGCGGCGCCCGCCGGGGTGACGCAGTCGTCGCTGGGCACCCAGCGCAGCTGCACCCGGGCCCGGTGGCCGAAGCCGGCGGCCCGGATCGCCTCGCTCACCGACAGGTACGCGTCGGGCAGGTCGACGTACTTGCCGACCACCGCGACGGTCACCGTGTGGTGCGGCTGGTGCACCCGGTCCAGCAGGTCGTCCCAGCTGGCCCACTCGACGTCCCGGAAGGAGAGGCCGAGCCGGCGCACCACGTACGCGTCGAGGCCCTCGCGGTGCAGCACCTTCGGGATGTCGTAGATGCTCGGCGCGTCCGGAGCGGCGACGACCGCCTCCCGGTCCACGTCGCAGTAGAGCGAGAGCTTCTCCTTGAGCTTCTCCGGGATCTCCCGGTCGCAGCGCAGCACGATCGCGTCGGGCTGAATGCCGATGCTGCGCAGCTGGGCCACCGAGTGCTGGGTCGGCTTCGTCTTCAGCTCGCCCGACGGCGCCAGGTACGGCACCAGCGAGACGTGCAGGTAGAAGCAGTTGTCCCGGCCCAGGTCGTGGCGGACCTGGCGGATCGCCTCCAGGAACGGCAGCGACTCGATGTCGCCGACGGTGCCGCCCACCTCGGTGATCACCACGTCCGGGATCTGGCCCTCGCCGTCCGGGTCGGCCATGCCGAGGATCCGGGACTTGATCTCGTTGGTGATGTGCGGGATCACCTGGACGGTGTCGCCCAGATACTCGCCGCGCCGCTCCTTGGCGATCACGTCGGAGTAGATCTGGCCGGTGGTGACGTTCGCCTTGCCGGACAGGTCCCGGTCGAGGAAACGCTCGTAGTGCCCGACGTCGAGGTCGGTCTCGGCGCCGTCCTCGGTGATGAAGACCTCACCGTGCTGGAACGGATTCATCGTCCCCGGGTCGACGTTGAGGTACGGGTCGAGCTTCTGCATCACCACGCGCAGCCCGCGCGCGGTGAGCAGATTGCCGAGGCTGGAGGCGGTGAGGCCCTTACCCAGCGAGGAGGCGACGCCCCCGGTGACGAAAATGTGCCTGGTCGTCCGTGCTGAAGGGGCCAAGGCCTGCTCCCGTGTCGTCCGTAGCGGTCGTGCGAACCGCCGTGCCGATCAGCAAAGTGATCACGCGATCCACGGGATTCCACGGTAACACCTCTCCGGCCCGGGGCGGGCGTCGCACCCACCCCGACCGGCGTCGGAACCCGCAGCGGGTCAACCCGTCGTGACCTCGGTCGATGTCGGAGTGGCCGACTCCGCGGCCCGCGCGGCGGGCACGCCGGCACCGCGGGCACCGCCCGCTCCCGCCGCCCGCTCACCCGCGCTCCGCACCCCACCGCCGTCGTCGCCACCGGCCTCGCCGTCGGCGGTGCCGGCGGTGTCGCCGTCGTCACCGGCCTCGCCGTCGGCGGTGCCGGCGGTATCGCCGGCCGCCGTACTCCGGTCGCCGGAGCCGCCCTCGAGCCCGGCCGGGGCGCCGTCGTCGGCCGGGGCAGCGTCCCGGGTACCCGCGTCGTCGGGCAGCGGGCGGTCGGCGCGCGGGTGCTCGTCGGCCGCGGCGGTGCTGCCCCCGCCCGGTCCGCCGTCCGGCGCGTCCCCGGCGGGCGGGCCGGCCGGCCCGTCGCCGCGCTGCCGGCCGGCGCCCGGCTGGGTGCGGTCGGTGGAGTGGTCGAGCACCCGCAGCGAGGCCAGCGCCGCCATCGGCACCACCAGCGCGGCGGCCGCCCCGGCCACGTCCAGGGCCGAGCCGCCGAGCAGCCCGCCGATCACCGCCGCCACGGCGGTACCGGCCATCGCCGCCCGGATCGCCGGGTAGATGCCGAACAGCCGCATCAGTCCACCCCAGGGCTGGAGCAGGGCGAACCACACCAGCAGGGCGCCGACCACGGCGAGCAGGGTCAGCGGGCTGTTCACCAGGGTCTCGAAGTTGGCGGTGCTGGAACGGTGCACCGTCAACCCGCCGGTGCCGTCGCCGAGGGCGGCGAGGAACCGCCCGAGGCTGCCCCGCTCCTCCGCCGGCCGGCGCACGTCCACCACGGCGTACCCGATGGTCAGCGCCAGGCCCGCCATGGCGGCCCAGACCAGCCGGCTGACGGTGAGCCAGCCGCCGGTGGAGATCGCCGCGGCGACCGCCACCCCGGCGGTGAGCGCGACCGCGCCGATCGGGTCCGAGCCGAGGTACGGGCTGCCGACCACCACCACGGCCGTCCCGCCGACCGTCACCACCACCATCGGCCGCCACGCCCGGCGGAACCGCTGGGCGAGCCACCCGGCGCTGAGCAGCGCGCCGGCGAGGAACACCCCGAGGCCCACCGTGCCCAGCCCGGAGAACCGGCCGCCCTCCAGCGCCGAGTAGCCGACCACGCCGTTGAGCTGCAACCGGGCGCCGCTGAGCACGTCCGCGCCGACCACCAGGGAGGCCAGCCCGGCGACCGCGCCGAGCGGGCCGAGGGTGCGGTCGTGGCCGGGAGCGAAGCGCACCAGGGCGGTGGCCGCGACGATCAGGGCCACGGTCACCAGCCCGAACCACCAGCCGGCGTGGTCCACCCGCCACCAGGGCACCGCGTCGGCGAGCAGCGCGGCCGGCACCGCCAGCGCGGCCGCGATGAGCAGCAGCTCCACGGTCGCCACCACCCGGCGGGAGACCGGCGGCGGGCCGTGCGGGCCGGCAAGCCGACGGGCCCGGCGCAGCAGCGGCAGCACCGTCACGAAGAGCGCCACCTGCGCCAGGGCGAGCAGGGCGAAGAACCAGCCGGCCACCCTCCGCTGGGCGCCGGCCTCCCGGTCGGCGTCCGCCGGGGCGGCGATCGCGGCAGCCAGGTCGTCCGGCCGGCCGTCGACGCGGATCGCCGGGCGGCCGAGGAAGAGCTGCTCGGGCATCGGCCGGCCGAGCGCGGCGAGCGCGGTCGGGGCCAGGTCGACCAGTTGCAGGTAGCCCTCCCGGCCGGTGCTGGCGGAGGTGAGCAGGCCGCCCTCCCAGCCGGGTCCGTCGGCGACGGCCACGTGCAGCCGGGACGGCGTCTCGGTGTCGGAGACCCCGGCCACCATCACCAGCGAGCGGGGCGGCCGGGCGGCGAGCACCGTCGCCAGCGCCGCGTCGACCCGACGGGCCTCGGCGGCCCGGGTCGCCGGGTCGTCACCGGCCACCGCGCCCAGGTCGACGATGCTCAGCACGCAGGAGCCGAGCAGGCCGGCGGGGTCGTCGGGCAGCTTCGGCGCGTACCGGTCGACCCGGCCGAAGGGACGGGCCGCGGCGACGGCGGCGCCGGGGCCGATCGCCACCGAGCAGCGCACCGACTCCGACAGTGAGCCGGGCACCGCCCCCCAGGGCAGCCGTTCCTGGTTGTGCAGGACGACGCTCTCCTGGTCGGGCAGGTTCGCGCCGATCCGGTCCGGCTGCTCGATCGTCACGCCGACCGGCGGGCAGGCGCCCTGCTGCCGGCTGCCGTTCCAGGCCGCGTAGCTGCCCGCGCCGAGGGTGAGCCACCCGTCGACCGGGCAGGTGGGGCGGTGCGCGGAGCGGGTGGACAGCGAGCCGATCGAGCCCTGCTGGGCCATCCGCCACAGCGTCGGGGTGGTCTGCGGGTCGACGTCGTCCCAGCGCAGCCCGGCCACGCCGGCGAGCACCACGAAGTCGGCGGTGCGCCGGGGCGCGCCGGTCTCCGGGCGGGCCGCCAGGGCGGTCACGCCGAGCACCACCACGAGCAGGGTGAGCAGGACCGGGGTGAGTCTGCGCAGCATCAGCGGCGTCCCGTCGAGGGGGTGTCCGCGCCGGGCGTGGCCGGCCCAGCGGCGTCAGGACCGAGCTCGGCGTAGAGGTCGAACAGCGCGGCGACGGTGTCCTCCTCGGCGGGCCAGGTCGCGGCGCGGGCGGCGCCGCGCCGGGCGAGGTCGGCGCGGAGGCTCTCGTCGTCCAGCAGCGCGCGCACCGCCGCGTCGACCGCGTCGACGTCCCCCGCCGGCACCAGCACGGCGGCGTCGCCGACCAGCTCCGGCAGGCCGCCCACGGCGGTCGCCACCAACGGTACGCCGGCCCGCAGCGCCTCCTGCGCGAACAACTGCCGGGCCTCCCAGTCGCTGGTGACCACCGCAAGGTCCGCGCCGGCAAGCAGGTCCGCCACGTCGGTGCGGTGGCCGAGCAGGGTCACCGGCGCCCGGGCGGCGGAGATCCGGGCGGCCAGTTGCAGGTAAGCCGGTCCGCTACCGGCGATCACGACGGCCGGCGGTGGGGTCCGGGTACGCCAGCGGGCCGCGGCGTCGACCAGCACGTCGTACCGCTTCTGCGGGTGCAGCCGGCCGACGGAGAGCACCAGCGGCTGGCCCGGTACGACGCCGAACTCGGCGCGTACGGCGGCGCGCCGGCGGCGCGGGGCGGGCAGGGTGGGTGCGGCGACCGGGGCGAGCCGGGCGTCGGCGGCGCCCAGCGCGGCGGCCCGCTCGACCAGGTCGGCCGAGGCGCCGAGCGCGACCCGGGCGGAGCGGGCCACGACCCGCTCGGCCAGCCGGGAGAGCTGACCGCGCACCCCGCCGGCGAGCACCGCGTTGTGCCAGGTGACCACGACCGGCGCGGCCGGCCGGGCGAGCGTGGCGACCAGACCGGCGCGCAGCCCGTGGGCGTGCACGACCCGTACCGTCTCGGCGGCCAGTGTCCGGCGCAGCGCGGACACGGCGCGCGCGTCGGCCGGGGTGGGGCTGGCGGGAATCTCCACCGGGGCGAAGCGCGCCCCGACGGCGGTGAAGTCCCACTGGTCCTGGGTGGCGGCGGGCCCGCACACCAGCACGGGGACGCCGGCCTCGGTGAGGCCGCGGGCCACCGAGCGGACGTGCTGCCCGACCCCGCCGGTGCTGGAGGCGAGCAGCAGGACGACCGTGCCCTGCCAGCGCGGCGCCGAGGAAGCGTCGGTCATCGGTGCTCACCTTCCGTTCGCGACTGCGGGGCTCGCAGACCCGGCTCACTCCTCGCGCTCACCGCGACATCTTCCGCTCGCGACTGCGGGGCTCGCAGACCCGGCTCACTCCTCGCGCTCACCGCGACATCTTCCGCTCGCGACTGCGGGGCTCGCAGACCCGGCTCACTCCTCGCGCTCACCGCGACATCTTCCGCTCGCGACTGCGGGGCTCGCAGACCCGGCTCACTCCTCGCGCTCACCGGGACACCGTCTCCTTCCCGTCATCCCGTTCCGGGGGGTTGCCCTCCTGCGCCTGGTCGGGCCCCGGGCCGCGCCGGCGGAGCCGGCGGGCCACGCCGGCGAGCAGCGGCCGGACGTCCGGCCGGTCGGCCAGGTAGGCCACGCCGAGGAACACCACGCCCACCACGGCCCCCGACAGCATGCCCTGAACGAGTGCCTCCGGTGTCGTCGGGGTGCCGTCGGCGACGTCGGCGAGCCACCGGGCGGTGAGTACGCCGGCGGGCGCGGCGAGCGCGGCGGCGAGCACGCCGGCGGTGGCGGCGCGACCCGCGCCGGACAGGGCCGCCCGGCCGGCCGAGCGGGCCACCGCGGCCAGCAGCAGGCCGCCGAGGAGCAGCATCCCCAGCGAGTTGGCCAGGGTCACCGCCAGCACCCGGTCGCGCAGCGGCAGCGCCGCCCCCAGCAGCAGCGCGGCGGCCGGCACCGACAGCCAGCCGAGCGCGGTGGCCCAGGTCGCCGTCCGGGTCTCGCCCCGCGCGTAGAGGGCGCGGGTGAGCACCGCGAAGAGGCCGTAGCCGAGCAGCCCGGGGGCGAAACCGGCGATCGCGGCGGCGGCGGCCGGCGCGGTCTGCGCCGGGAAGAAGAAGTACCCGATGGGCGTCGCCACGCCGACCAGGGCGGCGGCGCCGAGGCTGCTGAAGATCAGCACGCCGCGCACAGCGGGGGCGAGGGTGCGCCGGTAGGCGTCCTCGTCGGCGGCGGCCCGGGCCGCGGCCAGCGTCGGGTACGCGGCGACCGCCAGCGGCACCGCGAGCACCGCCCAGGGCAGCAGGTAGACGGTCTGGGCGAGGTTGTACACGCCGGGGTTGGTCGCCGCGCCGTAGGTGACCTGGTTGAGGCTGACGATCAGCGCGATCTGCTGGGTGGTGACGGTCACCGCGCCGGCCACCGCCAGCCCGCCGACCCGGGCCCGGGCGTCGGCCGGGAAGCCGTACCCGGGGCGCAGCCGCAGGTCGAGGCGGCGCAGCGGGACCAGCAGCGACAGCGACAGCACCACCACCCCGGCGGTGGTGCCACCGGCCAGGATCAGCTCCCCCGCGCTACTGACCTCGGCGACCGTGGCCAACCGCCCCTCGACGGCGGTGAACGCGAGGTAGACCGTGATCACGGTGACGCTGCTGAGCAGCGGAGCGATCACCGGCCAGGCGAACCGCCGGTGCGCCTGGAGCACGCCGGTCAGCACGATGCCGATGCCGTAGAGCGGCAGCTGCGGCGCGAACAGCCGCAGCATCCGCTCGCCGCTGTGCTGCTGGGCGACGCTGAGGCCGTCGCCGAGCAGGCCGACGATCGGCCCGGCGGCCAGCGCCACCAGCACCGCGAGGGGCACCAGCAGGGTGACCGTCCAGGTGAGCAGCGCGCCGGTGGTGGCGGCCACCGCCCGCCGGTCGCCGGCCGCGACCGCGCCGGCCAGCAGCGGTACGACCAGGCTGGCCAGCGCCCCGCCGGCGACGATCTCGAAGATGAAGTTGGGTACGGCGTTGGCCACCACGTACGCGCCGCCGAGGTCGGTCGGGGCCAGCGTCCAGGTGAACACGGCGGTACGACCGAAGCCGGCCAGGCGGCTGACCACGGTGAGGACGGCGATGAGGGCGGCCGCTCCGGCCACACGGCCGGCGCCGGCGAGGGGTGCCGGTCTGGTCACGTCAGCCGGATCGCCGACCCAGGGCGTCGAGTTCGCGCAGGCCGGGGGTGCGCTGGATGACCGCCGTGAAGCTGACCTTCTCGCTGGCCGCGGTGAGCCCGGCGAGCACGGCCAGGATCCCGGCCCGCCCGACCAGCCCGGTCCGGGCGGCCAGCGCCACGCCGAGCACCGCGCCGAGGGCGTTGGCGCCGCTGTCGCCGACCATCACCTGCTCGTCGAGGTCCTCGCCGAGCAACCCGCCGGCCGCGCCGACCGCCCCGGCGGCGATACCGCCGTGCGGGCCCCGGGTCAGCGGGGCGCCGAGCAGCAGGCCGGACTTGAGGGCCCGGCCGGGACGCAGGTCGAGCAGGTTGAGCAGGTTGGCGGTGCCGGCCACCACTCCGGCGCCGAGGAGCACGTCGACCGCGCGGGCGAGGGGGCGCTGGCCCGCGCGCCGAGCGGCGACCCGGGGATCTGCGGCGAGCAGGACGGCCGCGCCGAGCCCGGCGGCGCCCACCCCGAGCACCTTGACCGTGCCGGCGGTGACCCGGCCCTCGCGCAGCGCGGCCAGGTGGCCGGTGAAGCCCTTCGAGGTCTTCTGCTCGGGCCGCCCACCCACCACGTCGTCGTAGAGCCCGACCGCGCCCGCGCCGAGGCCGGCGACCAGCGCCGCCGCGCCGGCGGGGACGCTGGTGGCGCCGAACGCGCCGGCACCGGCCGCGCCGACCGCGAGGGCCGGGCCGGCCGCCAGGGTGACGGTACGGCCGCGGAAGTTGGTCCGCTCCAGCGCCGGGGCGGGCGGGGCGGTGCGGATCTCGCGCAGCGCGTACCGGGCGGTCGCGGCGCCGACGGCGACGGCCAGCAGCCGCCCCAGCCCGTTCACGCGGCCCTGCCGGATGCGACGGTCGGGTGGACTCCGGTCACCGGGGTACGTCGTTCGCTCACTGGGGCAGTCTAGGCAGCAGGGACGCGGCATTGTCGCCGACGCCGTACTGGCCGGCCTTCTTTTCGGTGAGCTGCTGCACCAGGGCGAGGCTGGTGACCAGCTGGCCCTGCACGGTGTTGGCGTTGTCGACGGTGGAGATGGTCTGGGCGAGCACCGGGTCGCCCCGGACGATCGCGACCAGGTTGCCGCCGGCCGAGCCGTTGCCGCCGACCACGATCGAGCCGGTCCGGTCGAACTGCTCGGCGACCTTCACCACGGACTCGTCCTTCTTGGCGGAGTCCTTGTCCACGTACGGCTGCCCGCTGACCAGCACGACGGCCTCGGCCGACCCGGTCACCTTCTGCTCGGTGGTCAGGTAGCCGTTGTTCGAGTACGAGTTGAGCACCGCCCGGCGGTCGGCGTCGGTGACGGCGGGGGTGCCCTGGGCCCGGTCGAGCAGCACGCTGGCCAGCAGGGCGCTGGAGGTCTCCACCCCGTTGCCGTTGCCGGGCAGCGCGGAGGCGGGCGCGGTGGGCCGCGCGGCGGTCACCGCCAGCTCCATCAGGTTGGTGTTGTTGTCCGGGTTGATGAACTTGTCCTGCAGGTCCACCCGGCCGGTCACGTCGGCCCCGGCGAGTTCGAGCATCTTCAGCACGCCTTCGGTGTGGTCCCGGCCGGTGGGCAGGCTCAGCACCAGCACCCGCTTGCCGGTGAGCTTGCCCGGCAGGACGACCTGCGCCAGTTGGGCGGCGAAGTCCTCCTCGAGCTCCAGCTCCTTCTGCATGTTGTTGACCGACTGACGCATCTGCTGGTTGTCCTTGCGCAGCGCGTTGACGTTCTCCTTGAGCGAATCCGCCACGGGGCCGTTGAGGGCGGCCGTGCCGACCACCAGGCCGATGGCCAACGCCAGGAAGACCGCGGTCAGGGACACCACGTGGTACCGGAAGTTGATCACGCTTGCAGCCTCTTGATCGGTCGGGGAGCTAGAAGAGCTGGCCGAGCTGGAACACGAAATTGTCCCACCACTCCGAGACCACGCCCAAATACGCCTTCCCGACGGTGGAGACCGCCACCGCGGAGGCCATCGCGGCGACCGCCGAGAGGACCAGCAGCAGCAGCGACGAGCCCGAGATGCTCTGCCGGTAGAGCCGGCTCACGCCCTTGGCGTCGACCAGCTTGCCGCCGACCTTGAGCCGGGTGAGGAAGGTCGAGGCCATGCCGCCGCGGCCCTTGTCCAGGAACTCCACCAGCGTGGCGTGGGTGCCGACGGCCACCAGGAGCGAGGCGCCCTTCTCGTCGGCCAGCAGCATCGCGAGGTCCTCGCTGGTGGCGGCGGCCGGGAAGGTGATCGCCGGCACGCCGAGCCCGGTGACCCGGGCCAGGCCGGGCGCCCGCCCGTCCGGGTAGGCGTGCACGATCACCTCGGCGCCGCAGCGCAGCACGTCGTCGGTGACCGAGTCCATGTCGCCGATGATCATGTCAGGGGTGTACCCCGCTTCGACCAGCGCGTCCGCCCCGCCGTCCACGCCGATCAGCACCGGCTTGAACTCCCGGATGTACGGGCGCAGCACGTCCAGGTCGTCCTTGTAGTCGTAGCCGCGGACCACGATCAGGCAGTGCCGGCCCTGGACCTGGGTCTGGATGTCCGGTACGCCCACCCCGTCGAGCAGCAGGTCGCGTTCCTGCCGCAGGTAGTCCATGGTGTTGGCGGCGAACGCCTCGAGCTGGACCGACAGCCCCTCCCGGGCGTCGGCCATCGCCTTGGCCACCGTCTCGGCGTCCTGCAGCTCACCGTGGGCGACCGGCTCGTCGCCGACGTAGACGGTGTTGCCCTCGATCCGGATCGTGTCGCCCTCGCGGATCCGCTCGAACACCCCCTCGCCCAGGTCGTCGAGGAGCGGGATGCCGGCGCCCACCAGCACCTCGGGGCCGAGGTTGGGGTAGCGCCCGGAGACCGACGGCTTGGCGTTGATCACCGCGGCGACGCCGACGGCGACCAGCGAGTCGGCCGCCACCCGGTCCAGGTCGACGTGGTCGATCACCGCGATGTCACCGGGGCGGAGCCGGCCGACCAGCCGTTTGGTACGACGATCGAGACGTGCGGTGCCGAGGACTGAGCCCGGTTCCGCGTTCCGGGTCCGGCGCAACGTGGGTAGACGCATCGTGACCATCCTGGCATGTGAGGCAGGCTTCTCTGTCGCGACATGCCTGAGCAGGGCCGCCTACCCAGGGAAGCACACCGGAGCGCAGGCCGGTGTGCTTGCGCTCACAATAGCGACGGTCAGGGCCGCCTTTCCTTGGCCGCCACCGCCAGGAGTTCCTCCGCATGCGCGATACCCAGGTCGGAATCCGGCAAACCCGCGAGCATCCGGGCCAGCTCCCGGGCCCGCTCGGTGTCCTCCACCACACGGACCCCGCTGGTGGTCACCGCTCCCCCGGTGTCCTTCGCCACCACCAGGTGCCGGTCGGCGAAGGCGGCCACCTGCGGCAGGTGGGTGACCACCAGCACCTGGTGGCTGCGGGCCAGCCGGGCCAGCCGGCGGCCGATCTCCACCGCCGCCTGGCCGCCGACGCCGGCGTCCACCTCGTCGAAGACCAGCGTGGGCGGGCCGCCCGAGCCGGCGAAGACCACCTCGATGGCGAGCATCACCCGGGACAGCTCGCCGCCGGAGGCGCCGCGCTGCAGCGGCAGCGAGGGCGCGCCCGGGTGGGCCAGCAGCCGCAACTCGACCTCGTCGGCGCCGTCCGGGCCGATGCCGGCCTCGACGCCGTTGACCGTGAGGCTCGGCTCGGCCCGGCCCACCGGCCGCGGCACCACCGCCACGTCGATCCGGGCGTGCGGCATGGCCAGCCCGGCCAGCTCGACGGTGACCTGCTCGGCGAAGCGGGTCGCCGCCTCCTGGCGGGAGGTGGACACCCGGCCGGCCAGCTCGGCCACCTCGCCGGCGAGCCGGGTGGCCTCGCGGTCCAGCTCGTCGAGCAGCTCGTCGGAGCTGTCCAGGTCGGACAGTCGGGTGCGGGCCCGCTCGGCCCAGGCGATGACCCCGTCGACGTCGTCGGCGTACTTGCGGGTCAGCGCGCGCAGCGCGGCCCGCCGCTCGTAGATGACCTGCAACCGGGCCGGGTCGGCGTCCAGCGCCGCCAGGTACGTCGACAGCTCGGCGGAGACGTCGGCGACCAGGGTGGCCGCCTCCTCCAGCCGGACCGCCAGCTCGCCGAGGGCCGGATCGGTGCCGGCCTGCGCCTCGAGAGTGCGCCGGGCGGTGCCCAGCAGCGCCGTGGCGTCGGGCGTCTCGTCGGCCGCCTCCGCGCCACCGGCGACGCACTGGTGGGCGAGCTGGGCCGCGGTGCGCAGCCCCTCGGCGTGCTCCAGCCGCTGCGCCTCGGCCTTCAGCTCGTCGTCCTCGCCGGGCTGCGGATCGACCCGGGTGATCTCGTCCAGGCCCAGCCGCAGCAGGTCGGCCTCCTGGTTACGGGCGCGGGCGTTGCGCCGCCGGTCGGCCAGGTCGTCCACCACGTGCCGCCACCGGCCGTACGCCTCGCGCAGCGCGTCGAGCAGCTTCTCGTGCTCCGGCCCGGCGAACCGGTCCAGCGCGGCGCGCTGCTCGGCCGGACGCAGCAGGCGCAGCTGGTCGGACTGGCCGTGTACCGCCACCACCTGCTCGCCGACCTCGCCGAGCATCGACACCGGCATGCTCCGCCCGCCCAGGTGGGCCCGGGACCGGCCCTCGACGGTGACCGTGCGGCTCAGCAGCAGTGAGCCGTCCTCGTCGGGCTCGCCGCCGGCGTCGACGATCCGGGCGTGCACGGCGTCGGCGAGCCGGCCACCGAGGCGCAGCCGCCCCTCCACCACCGCCCGGCCGGGCTCGGCCCGGACCCGCCCGGCGTCGGCCCGGCCACCGAAGAGCAGGCCGAGGCCGGTCACCACCATGGTCTTGCCGGCACCGGTCTCGCCGGTGATGACGTTCATCCCGCCGGTCAACGGCAGCGTGGTGTCCTCGATGACGCCCAGTCCGGTGATGCGCAGCTCTTCCAGCACAGCAACCGACAGTAGACGCGGCCACCGACACTTGACCAGCCGGCGACGCCGGGGAGAGTCGTGCGTACAGTTCAGCCCCGTGTTGGACGTGATCGGCCTGACCCCGGACGAGGAGGAGCTGTACCGCCGCCTGGTGCAGCTCACCGTGGCGCGGGTCGACGAGCTGGCCCAGCGGCTGCGCCGCCCGCGCGCCGAGGTCGTCGCCCAGCTCGACGCCCTGCGCGACAAGGGGCTGGTCCTGCCGACCGGTCCCGACCCGGACGGGCCGCTGCGGCCGCTGGCCCCCGACGTCGCACTCGGCGAGGCGTTGCTGCGCCGCCAGGAGGCACTGGAGGCGGCCCGCGCGGCGGTCACCCGGCTCACCGAGGAGTACCGGGCCGGCCTGCGCAGGCACGACGCCGACCACCTGGTGGAGGTGATCACCGGCGCCGGGGTGCTCCGGGAACGGCTGCGCGACCTGCAGAACTCGGCGCGCAGCGAGGTGCTCTGGTTCTGCCGGGCGAACCCGTTGACGATGCCCGGATCGGAGAACGTCGAGGAGTTCGACGCGCTGGCCCGCGGGGTGCGCTACCGGGCCATCTACGAGCGGGAGATGCTCCTCGAACCGGGCGGGCTGGCGGACGTGGAGCGGGGCGTACGCGCCGGCGAGCAGGCCCGGGTGCTGGACCGGCTGCCGGTCCGGCTGGCCATCGTGGACGCCCGGACGGCGATCTGCCCGCTGGTGCCCGACCGGGACATCGGAGAGCCGAGCGCCGCGGTGATCGGCCGCAGCCAACTGCTCGACGCGCTGCTCGCCCTCTTCGAGAGCCACTGGCTGGTGGCCACCCCGGTGCGGTCCGCCGCGACGCCGGCCGGCGAGGCGGACGGCTACCTGCCGGACGCCGACGAGGTCCGGCTGCTCTCGCTCTTCGTGGCCGGGGTGCCGGACAAGTCCATCGCCTCCCAGCTCGGGGTGAGCCGGCGCACCGTGCAACGCCGGCTCGCCGACCTGATGACGGTCGCCGGGGTGGACACCCGCCCCGGCCTGGCCTACCAGGCCGCCCGGCGCGGCTGGCTCTGACCCGCCCGGCGGTCCCGCCACCGGCCGTGCCGCCGCCGGTCCCGCCACCCGAAGGCGGTGCCGGCGGCGGCCACTGGCCGCGACCCGGTCCGGGTGCCCACCACTTCTGGCGGGCAGCCGGACGGGTCGACGGAGGCGTCCGCGCGGGAGGGGGGTCGACCCGCGCGGACGCCGGCTCAGCGCAGCCCGTACGCGTCGATCACGGTCTGGTCGACGACGTTGCCGGCGCGGTCGGCGGCGTGCACCCGAAGCGACACCGCGCCGCGTCCAGCCGGCACGGTCGCGGTGAACTGCGTGCCCGAGCCGCGCACCGGCACGGTCCGCCAGTTGTGTCCGCCGTCGAACGACACCTCGACCCGCACCCCGACACCGGTCGGCGCCGGTACGCCGGCCGGCTGGCGCAGGGTCAGCCCCACCTTGTGCGGCTGGCCGCCGGGCACCTCGCCCCGCAGGTCCGCCGGGACCTGGTAGTCCACCTGCAGCAGCGACAGCGGCTGGGCGGCGTCACCGGTGGGCCGGGCCGAGGTGAACTGCCAGGCCGTCTCGGTACGCGTGGCCCACCGCCACTCGTCCGAGGAGCGCTGGGTGGTGATGTCCAGCCGGTACCGGGCCGCACCCGGGGTGGTCGGCACCGGTGCCCAGCCGCCGGACAGGTCGGCGATCTGCTGCCCGTCCCGGCTCAGCCGGCGCTCGACGGTGTCCTGCTCCTCGCTGAACCCGGCCGGGCTGTAGTGGCCGTCGGCGTCGACGAACTCGGCCACCCGCAGGTCGAGGTTGTCCCCGGTACGCGTGGGCAGCGGCACCCCGCCGCCGGCCGGCACCGCCGGGCGCGCAACCGGAGCGTGCCAGGTCTCGGTGACCCGGTCGTCGGCGGCGTACCGCCGGGGCTGCTCGATGGCGCCCCCGTTCAGCCGACCCCAGGACCAGGGGAGCCGGTGCAGCACCCGCTGCTGCCACCAGTTGTCCCCGGCGCTGACGAACTCCTGCCGCGTGGTGCCGGTACGCACCAACCGCTTTTCGTCCATCCAGGAGTACTGCTGCCAGGGCCGCCAGCCGAACCGCTGCTCGCCGGTCCAGTCGAACCCGCCGGTGTCGGCGTAGCGGGCGGTCACCTCGGCGGTGTTGTCCGCGGTCACCCGGTGCACGATGCGATCCGGGATCCGCCCCTTCGACACCTGCCACACGTCGTACAGGTAGGGGCTGTTCGCGGTCAGCGTCAGGTCCAGCGTCACGCGTCCGGCCTTCGCCGCCGCGATCATCCGCTGCCCGTCGTCGTACGCGACCACCATCGACGGGATCGGCAGGCGGTCCCCGTCGGGAGCCCAGTCCGTCCACGCGCTCCAATTCGCCGGCCGGACGATGAGCACCATCGCGGCGCCGGCCGCGGTGGCGTCGGCGACCATCTGGTCCTCCGCAACATGCTCGGGATTGCCGGCGACCAGCGCGGCCGCACCCCGAACCCCGGCTCGGGACAGCTCGGCGGGGGTGCCGTCGCCCGCCCACACCAGCGGCAGCTTCCGCCGGCCGTCCGGAGCCGGCGACTGGCGCAGCAGGTTGATGTCCAGCGGACCGGAGACGTTGCTGACCTGGGCGTCCACCATGGGGGCGACCAGCTGCCAGCGGGAGGCGAACTCGAACTCGCCCTGGCGCACCGGCCGGGTCGGCGTGACGTTCACCTGCTGGATCGTGCTGAACTCCATCACGCCGTGGTCGACCTGCCGGCCGTTGCCGAAGATCCGGTGCTCGAAGAAGCTGAGCACCGCCCGCTGCTCGGTCGGCTTCGGCGTCTCGATCCGCACCGGCGTGGCCTTGCGCGGGTCGAGCACCACGGTGAGGTCCCGGTCGACCATCAGCTCGGGATCGGTGACCAGGGTGAGCTGCTCGTCCAGCGGTGCGCCGTGATGGATCAGCCCCTCGAGCAGGTATGGGCCCTCCTCGACCTGCACCTGCACCTCGCCGGGGATCCAACCGAGCTGGTCCGACTCGGGGTGCTCGCCGAAGAGGGTGAACACCGTCGCCACGCCGGGCTGCCCGGCCATGTCCAGGGCGCGCAGGGTGACGGTGTGGATGGGGCCGCTGAGGGTGAGCCCGACGGCCGTACGTACCGCGACACCGTCCGCGCCGGTGGCCACCAGCCACCCTCCGTGCACTCCCCGGTCCAGCTTCGCCGGGTCGGCGTGCAGCGGGACGTTCACGCTGCCGCCGGCCGGCACGGTCACCTCCGTGCCGTCGAGCGACACCCCGTCCGGCTCGGCCGCATCGCGGTCCAGGTTGCGGAGCTCCAGGGCCAGCCGCAGGGTCTGCGGGGACGACGTGCCGTTGGTGTACGTCACGGTCCGCTCCGCCACCGCACCGCCGGTGTTCACCCGGCCGAAGTCGGCGGTGGCCGAGCCGTACACCCGCTGGCTCAGCGCGCGGGCCACGTCCACCCGGCCGCCGCCCTGCTCAAAGACGGTCAGCGCGGGGTTCGCCTTCGTCGTGCTGACCAGCGCGTCCTTGAGCTTCCCGGCGGTCCAGTCCGGGTGTTCCTGGGCGAGGATCGCCACCGCGCCGGCGACGTGCGGGGTCGCCATCGACGTCCCGGACGCCCGCGTGTACGCGTCGTCCACCGGCGTACCCATGGTGGTGCCGGCGGCCCGGGCGGCGACGATTCCGACGCCCGGCGCGGTGATCTCCGGCTTCAGGCCGTTGTCGCCCAGCCGCGGGCCGCGGCTGGAGAACTCGGCCAGATTGTCGTCGCGGTCCACCGCGCCGACGGTGAGCGCCGCGCTGGCCGCGCCCGGCGATCCGACGGTTTGCGCCGCGCCCGAGTTGCCGGCGGCGATCACGAAGAGCGTGCCGGTCTCGGCGGTGAGGTCGTTGACCGCCTGGCTCATCGGGTCGGTGCCGTCGGTGGCCGAGCCGCCGAGGCTCATGCTGACCACCTTCGCGCCGGAGTGGGCGGCCCACTCCATGCCCGCGATGATGTCCGAGCCGTAACCGCTGCCGTTGTCGGCGAGCACCTTGCCGATCAGCAGCTGCGCGCCGGGGGCGACGCCCTTGCGCAGCCCGTCGGAGGCGGCGCCGCTGCCGGCGATGGTGGCCGCCACGTGAGTGCCGTGGCCGTGCCCGTCCCGGGCGCTGCCGCTGCCGGTGAAGTCCTGCGTCCCGGCGATCCGGCCGGCCAGGTCGGAGTGGGTGGCGTCGACCCCGGTGTCGAGCACCGCGACCCGGACGCCGTTGCCGTCCCGGCCGGACGCCCAGGCCGCCGGGGCGCCGATCTGCGGCACGCTGTGCTCCAGATCCGCGTGGACCCGCCCGTCCAGCCAGACCCGGGCGATGCCGGCGCCGAGCCGGGGCGCGCCGGCGGTGGTCCGCGCCTCCGGCGTGCCGCGCAGCGTTGTCCACAGGCCGCCAAGGTCGCCCTTGCCGACCCGCAGCGCCGCGCCGTTGATGCTCTCCAGCGGCCGGGCGGCGGTGGCGCCGGCGAGCGGCCGCACCCGCCCGGCGGCCGGTTCCTGGTAGCGCACGATCAGCGGCAGCGCGCCCTGCGCGGCGTCGCCGTAGCCCTCGGCGACCAACTCCTGCACGTCGAACAGGTCGGGGTCGAGCACCCCGGCGGAGACGTACGGCACGACGTCGCTGGGCAGCACCCGCAGCCCGCCGTCGGCCTCCACGGTGTGGAAGGTGATCCGCTCGCGGCCCGAGCCGGGGCGAACCGTGGCGGCGACCCGGCCGGGCGCGGCCTGGACCAGGTCGACCTGGTCGCCGGTGATCAGCGTGATGCGGGCGGGCGCGGTGCCCGGGACGGGCGCGGCCGGGATCGGGCCGGTGGGCCGGGCGGGCGGGGCGGCGGACGCCGATGCGGCGAGTCCGACCACCAACGCGCCGACCGCGCCGGCGGCGAGCCAGCGTGGGGGCCAGTGCATGCGATGCGCTCCTCTTCTCCGATGGTCGGTCCCAAAAGATCGACCGATCGGAGTCTGCGACGGAGATCATCGATGGTCACTAGTTGCGGCCCGCCGCATCGGCGACATGTCGCCAGGTGGACAGCGGGCGGCGGCGGCCGGACGGCCGGGTGGCCGGCGGGTGGACGGACACCGGCGTAACCGGTGGGCGAGCGACGACGGCCCGCGCCGTCGCCCGGGCGCCGTGGCCCTGCCGGATGTCCGCGCTGGGCGGCGAACCGGCTCGGGCCGGCGGGTGTGGGCGGACCGATCGCCGCGGGTCAGCGGCGGGAGCCGCGCCACCCCTGCACGGGCAGGTCGAACTTGGCGACCAGGCGGTCGGTGAACGGCCGGGCCCGCAGCCGGACGATGCGCACCGGCAGCGCGCCGCGGCGCACCGTCACCCGGGCGCCCGGCGGGAGGTCGAAGACCCGCCGGCCGTCGCAGCAGAGCACCGCGAGGGTGGTGAACGGGTCCACGGTGATCGAGAACGTGGAGGTCGGCGCGGTCACCAGCGGGCGGCTGAACAGCGCGTGCGCGCTGATCGGCACCAGCAGCAGGGCCTCCACCTCGGGCCAGACCACCGGGCCGCCGCCGGAGAAGGCGTACGCGGTGGAGCCGGTGGGGGTCGCGCAGACCACCCCGTCGCAGCCGTACCGGGACAGCGGGCGGCCGTCGACGTCGACGAGCAGCTCCAGCATCTGGGCCCGCTCGCCCTTCTCGACGCTGATCTCGTTGAGCGCCCAGGACTCGATGGTCGGCCCGCCGTCGAACTCGGCGGTCACGTCGAGGGTGAGCCGTTCGTCCACGGTGTAGTTGCGCCCGACCACGTCGCGGACCGCCACGTCGAGGTCGTTGATCTCGGCCTCGGCGAGGAAGCCGACCTTGCCGAGGTTGATGCCGAGCAGCGGCGCCTTGGCCGGCCGGGCCAGCTCGGCCGCGCGCAGGAAGGTGCCGTCCCCGCCGAGGGCGAAGACGATCTCGGCGCCCTCGGCCGCCTCCGGCCCGGTCACCGGCACCACGCCGGGCAGGTCGAGGTCGTCGGCCTCCTCGGCCACCACCCGCACCTCGAAGCCGGCGGCGATGAGGTCGGCGGCCACGGCCCGGGCGTGTTCGGTGCTGCGCCGCCGCCCGGTGTGCGTGACCAGCAGCGCGGTGCGGCTCACCGGGCCACCCGCCCGTGCGTGCCGCCGGGGCTCACCCCGTCGCTGTCGCCCACCGGATCCGCCTCTCGTCCCCCGCTCGTCGGGCTCCGCTCGTCGCTCACCCTGTCACCTCCCCGGTCCGGTCCACCGGCAGATCGCCGGCGCTGGCCGGGCCCGCAGGCCCCGCCGCCACCACGGCCCGCACCCGCTCGGGGTCGGCCGCCGGGGCGTCCCGGCGTAACCATACGAAGAACTCGACGTTGCCGCTGGGTCCCGGCAGTGGACTGGCCGCCACGTCGGCCAGGCCCAGCCCGAGCCCGGCCGCGGCGGCGGCCACGTCGAGCACCGCCTCGGCGCGCAGCGCCGGGTCGCGGACCACGCCGCCGGCACCCACCCGCTCCTTGCCCACCTCGAACTGCGGCTTGACCATCAACGCCAGGTCGCCGTCGGCGCGGGTACAGCCGGCCAGCGCCGGCAGCACCAGGCGCAGCGAGATGAACGACAGGTCGGCCACGGTCAGGTCCACCTCACCGCCGATGACCTCCGGGGTCAGGGTACGAACGTTGGTGCGCTCGAAGACCCGCACCCGCTCGTCGGTGCGCAGCGGCCAGGCGAGCTGGCCGTACCCGACGTCCACCGCCACGACCTCGGCGGCGTCGGCGCGCAGCAGCACGTCGGTGAAGCCGCCGGTGGAGGCGCCCGCGTCGAGGCAGCGCCGCCCGGCGACGGTCAACCCGCCCGGCGTGAACGCCGCGAGGGCGCCGGCCAGCTTGTGGCCGCCCCGGGAGACGTACTCGAAGCTGGGGTCCTCGCCGGTGACCAGCAGCGGGTCGGCCGGGTCGACCATCGCGGCGGCCTTGCGCGCCGGCACGCCGCGCAGCTGGACCCGGCCGGCCTCGACCAGCGCGGCCGCCTGCTCCCGGGAGCGGGCCAGACCGCGGCGGACGAGTTCGGCGTCGAGGCGGGTACGACGTGCCATGGGGTGGTTCTCCGGTCGTTCAGGCCTGGTCGATGGTGGCGAGGGTCTCCTGCAGCGTCTGGTACGCCGCCTCGTACTGGGCGATCTGGTCGGCCGGGGGCAGCCCCTCGGCGTTGATCATCGCCTGCACGGCGGCGTCGACGGCCGGGTGGTGCGCCTCCTCGACGTCCTCGGACCCGCTCGGCGGCGGCCCCGGCCGGGGCCCGGGCGGCGGACCGGGACGCGCCCCCGGTGGCGGCCCCGGACGCGCGCCGGGCGGCGGCCCGGGGCGGAACGGGGCGCTCACCGGGCGCTCCGGCCGGCGGCGGGCGTCATTCCTCGCCGCCGGTGGTCCGCTTGCGTGGGGCGGCCTTCTTCACCGGTCGGGCCGGCGACGTCACGCCGTCGCCGGTGGTGGTGCTCACCGACGCCGGTGGCTTCTTGGCGATGGCCTTCTTGGCCACGGCCTTCTTCGCCACCGCCTTGGTCGGGGCGGGGACCGGCGGGCCCGACGGGGCGGCGCCGGTGGGGCCGGCCGCCTCGCCGGCGGTGGCCGGACCGGCCGCGCCGGTCGGGGCGACACCCGACGGGGTCACGCCGACCGGCGACGTGCCCGGCAGCGGCCCGCCCGGGCCGCCCTTGGCCTCGCGCAGCTGCCGCTCCAGCTCGTGCACCCGGCGGGTCAGCTCGGCGACCTCGTCGGCGGTAGCCAGACCGACCGCCCCGAGCGCCCGGTCCACCTCGAAGCGGACCAGCTTGGTCAGCGCCTCACGGTTGGCGGCGCCGGTGGAGACGAGTTCCTCGGCGAGCGCCTGGAGCTGGGCGGCGGTCGCGCCGCCCGTGCCGACCAGCCGCCGCGCGGCGTCCTGGGCCTTCTTCCGGGGCGCCTCCGTCAGGCCCATGGCCAGCTCGAGGTAGGCGCGCCACGCATCCTGCATGCCGGTTTTCCTTCCGCGGGGCGGGGTGTGCGGGTCTCACGCTACCGGGCGCCCCGGACGACCCATTGCGGTACGGTGCCGAGAAATGGCGTGGCGGGTGTGAGGAGACGATGTGGCCAGCGTGGACGAGTGCCGGCAGGCGTTGCACGATCTCGCGAGCCGGTTGGAGCGCCACGCCGAGGTGGGCCAGCGCATCGACCTGGACCGCACGCTCGCCTGCCGCGTCACCGACCTGGACACCGCGTTCCACGGCCGGATCACCGGCGGTCGGCTGGTCGACCTGGCCGACGGCGACGACCCCAAGGCCAAGATCGCCCTGATCACCGGCAGCGACGACCTGGTCGCCCTGGTGCACGGTCAGCTCGACATCACCAAGGCGGTCGCCTCCCGCCGGGTCTCGATCAAGGCGAACCCGTTCGACCTGATGAAGCTCCGCAAGCTGCTCTGACGGCCGGCGCGGCGTCCGCCGGCCGCGAGGGCCGGGCCGGTCAGGCCGACAGGCCGAGCGCCGCGAGGGCGCGTTGCGCCTCCGGCGTCGCCGGGCGCACGTCCGCGGCGTCCACCGGCGCCGACCAGGCCGCCGCGCAGAGCACCACGAGGGCGTCCAGCGGCCGTCCCGCGCCGCGCAGCTCCAGGCCGCCGTCGACCCGGGCCGCGGACCAGCCGCCGGTGTCCGGCTCGCCGGGCAGCCCGGCCACCGCCGCCGGGTCGAAGAGCCCAGCCAGGTTCATCGCCACGTACGTCGGGCGGCGCGACTCGGGCGCCGCCAGCAGTTCGGGTACGTCGCTGACGCCGGTCAGCACCAGCAGGCTGTCCAGCCCGGCACGGCAGGCACCCTCGATGTCGGTGTCCAGGCGGTCGCCGACGACCAGCGTCCGGCCCGCACCGGCGCGGCGGGCGGCGGTGGCGAACAGGGCGGCCTCGGGCTTGCCGACGACCACGTCCGGCTCCCGCTCGAGAGCGTGCCGCAGCGCGGCCACCAGCGAGCCGTTGCCGGGCAGCGGGCCACGGCCGCTGGGCAGCGTCCGGTCGGTGTTGGTGGCCACCCAGGTCGCCCCGGCACGGATCGCGACGGACGCCTCGGCCAGGTCCGCCCAGCCCACCTGCGGGCCGTACCCCTGGACCACCGCGACCGGCGACTCGTCGGCGCGGGCGACCGGGGTGAGCCCGGCGGCGCGGATCTCGGCGCGCAGCGCCTCCGCGCCGACGACCAGGACCGGCGCCCCGGCGGGGAACCGGTCGCGGAGCAGCTCGGCGGCGGCCGCGGCGGAGGTCAGCACCTCCTGCGGCTCGGCCGGCACGCCCATGCCGGTGAGCAGGTGGGCGACCTCGCTCGACCGGCGCGAGGCGTTGTTGGTCGCGTACGCGACCGCGCGGCCGTCGGCGTGCAGCCGGCCGACCGCCTCGACGGCGCCGGGGATCGGCCGGTCGATCAGGTAGATCACCCCGTCCAGGTCGAACACGACCAGGGTGTACCCGTCGACCAGCCGATCCCCGGCGACCTCGGTCATCGCTGGTCCGACTCCGACCCCCGCCCGGCCGGCTCGTCGCCGGCCGGCGGCACCGCGTCACTCACGGTCGGCTCGGCGTCGGTCGCGCGCGGCTCGGCCGCGACGGCCGTGGCCGCCTCGTCGGTGAGCTCGTCGTCGGTGAGCCCGTCCGCGTCACGGTCGTCGTCGTCCTCGTCGCGGTCGTCGTCGTCCTCGTCGCGGTCGTCGTCTTCGTCGTCCTCGTCGAAGTCGTCGTCCTCGTCGCGGTCGTCGTCCTCGTCGAAGTCGTCGTCCTCGTCGTCGCGGTCGCCGGTGGCGGCGGTCAGGTCGACGTCCGGCTGCGCCGGCACCGCGCCGGGCGCGCCCGGACCGGTGGCGACCTCCTCGGCCGGCTCGTCGTCCTCCTCGTCGCCCTCGATCAGCACGCCGTCGAGTTCGAGCAGCCGCTCCGCCGCGTCGGTCTCACCGTCGGTGTCCACGTCGGCAGCGCGGGAGAACCACTCGCGGGCCTCCTCGCGACGACCGACGGCCAGCAGCGCGTCGGCGTAGGCGTAGCGCAGCCGGGCGGTCCACGGGTCGGTCGAGTCGGTGGTCAGCTCGGGAACCTGGAGCATGGCCACCGCAGCGTCCTTCTGCCCGAGGTCACCCCGGGCACCGGCGGCCACGATCAGCAGCTCGATGGCGACGGCCTGGTCGAGCTTCTCCCGGTCGGCGCCCCGGAACAGGTCGATGGCCCGCTCCGGACGCCCCAGCGCCCGCTCGCAGTCGGCGAGCACCGCCAGGTGGCTCTGCAACCCGGTCATCCGGTGGTACGTCCGCAGCTCGGCGATGGCCGTCTGCCACTCCCCGGCGTGGTACGCGGCCAGTCCGACCGCCTCCCGTACCGCGGAGATCCGCGAGGCCAGCCGGCGGGCCGCCATCGCGTGGGCGAGCGCCTCGGCGGGGTCCTCGTCGATCAGCTGACCGGTCGCGACCAGGTGCCGGGCGACGGTCTCCGCCACCGGCTTGTTCAGCGAGAGCAGTTCGGCGCGGACGGCCGTGTCGAGGTCGGTCGCGGAGATCTCGTCCGGCAGCGCCGGCGCGACCGCACGACCACCCTCGGCCTCGTCCTGCCGCTCGCGGTCGGGGCCGAAGCCACCCTCGCGACGCCGGTCCTCGAAGCCCCGCTGGTCGTCACGACGCGGCCGGTCACCGTACCCGCCACGCTCGCCGCCACGCTCGGGCCGGTCGCCACCCCGGTAGCCGCCCTCACGGCGCTCACCGCCGCGGTAGCCACCCTCGCGGCGCTCGCCGCCACGGAAGCCACCCTCACGGGGCGCCTCGCCGTCGCGGCGGAAGCCGCCCTCACGGCGCTCACCGCCACGGTAGCCACCCTCACGGGGCGCCTCGCCGTCACGGCGGAAACCCTCGCGGCGCTCGCCGCCCCGCGTGTCGCCCTCGCGGCGGAAGCCACCCTCACGGCGCTCGCCACCGCGGAAGCCGCCACCACGGGGGGCCTCGCCGTCGCGACGGAAACCACCCTCGCGGCGCTCGCCGCCCCGGGTGTCGCCGTCACGGCGGAAGCCACCCTCACGACGGTCACGGTCACCGCCGGCGAAGCCGCCCTCACGACGCTCGCCGCCACGGTAGCCACCACCGCGCGGCGCCTCGCCGTCGCGGCGGAAACCACCCTCGCGCGGACCGGAACGGTAGCCGCCCTCACGGCGCTCGCCGTCACGGAAGCCGCCACCACGGGGGGCCTCGCCGTCGCGACGGAAACCACCTTCGCGGCGCTCGCCGCCACGGGTGTCACCGTCGCGGCGGAAGCCACCCTCACGCGGACCGGAGCGGAAGCCGCCCTCACGGCGGTCACCGCCGCGGAATCCACCCTCACGGGGCGCCTCGCCGTCGCGGCGGAAGCCACCCTCACGGCGCTCGCCGCCACGCGTGTCACCGTCGCGGCGGAAACCACCCTCACGCGGACCGGAACGGAAACCGCCCTCACGACGGTCACCGCCGGCGAAGCCACCTTCGCGGCGCTCGCCACCACGGAAACCGCCACCGCGCGGCGCCTCGCCGTCGCGGCGGAAACCACCCTCGCGACGGTCGCCGCCACGGAAGCCACCCTCACGGGGCGCCTCGCCGTCGCGGCGGAAGCCACCCTCGCGACGGTCGCCGCCACGCGTGTCACCGTCCCGGCGGAAACCACCCTCACGCGGACCGGAACGGAAACCGCCCTCACGACGGTCACCGCCGGCGAAGCCACCTTCGCGGCGCTCGCCACCACGGAAACCGCCACCACGCGGCGCCTCGCCGTCCCGGCGGAAACCACCCTCGCGACGGTCACCGCCACGGAAGCCACCCTCACGCGGTGCCTCGCCATCGCGGCGGAAACCACCCTCACGCGGACCCGAACGGAAGCCACCCTCGCGGCGGTCACCGTCTCGGAAGCCGCCGCTGCGGGGGGCGTCGCTGCGGGGGGCGCCGCCGTCACGGCGGAAGCCGCCCTCACGACGGTCACCGCTCGGCGCGTCACCGTCGCGGCGGAAGCCACCCTCGCGACGGTCACCGCTCGGCGCGTCACCGTCGCGGCGGAAGCCACCCTCGCGAGGACCGGAACGGAACCCGCCCTCGCGGCGGTCGCCGCCGCGGAAGCCACCGCCGTCACGGCCGCCGCGGTCGGCACCCGAGCCGCCCCGCTGGCCGCCTCGGTCGTCGCGGTCTCCCCGGTACGGGGGACGGTCGTCCCGACGCGGGCCGGCGCCTCGCCCTTCGGGGCGGTCGGCGCGATCCTGGTAACGGCGCGGACGATCTCCGCCCTGCGGTTCTGAACTCACAGGTACATCCTTCCTCATTGCGCCATCAGTGGCGCTACGCAGTCGAGGGCCGACCCGGATGGGGCGGCCCTCGACTGGAAGATTGTCCGGCGGTGTCCTACTCTCCCACACCCTCCCGAGTGCAGTACCATCGGCGCTGGAGGGCTTAGCTTCCGGGTTCGGAATGTTACCGGGCGTTTCCCCTCCGCCATGACCGCCGTAACTCTATCGACATGTCAAACAACTCGACCAGCAATGCTGGGTGTTGTTCGTTTGTCGGGAGTTGCACAGTGGACGCGTAGCAGCTTTGTAGTCAAGTCCTCGGCCTATTAGTACCGGTCAACTGAACCCGTTACCGGGCTTACATTTCCGGCCTATCAACCCAGTCGTCTAGCTGGGGGCCTTACCCATCCAAAGGATGGTGGGATACCTCATCTTGAAGCGAGCTTCCCGCTTAGATGCTTTCAGCGGTTATCCCTTCCGAACGTAGCTAACCAGCCGTGCCCCTGGCGGGACAACTGGCACACCAGAGGTTCGTCCGTCCCGGTCCTCTCGTACTAGGGACAGCCCTTCTCAAGTATCCTACGCGCACGGCGGATAGGGACCGAACTGTCTCACGACGTTCTAAACCCAGCTCGCGTACCGCTTTAATGGGCGAACAGCCCAACCCTTGGGACCTGCTACAGCCCCAGGATGCGACGAGCCGACATCGAGGTGCCAAACCATCCCGTCGATATGGACTCTTGGGGAAGATCAGCCTGTTATCCCCGGGGTACCTTTTATCCGTTGAGCGACACCGCTTCCACTCGCAAGTGCCGGATCACTAGTCCCGACTTTCGTCCCTGCTCGACCTGTCAGTCTCACAGTCAAGCTCCCTTGTGTACTTGCACTCAACACCTGATTGCCAACCAGGCTGAGGGAACCTTTGGGCGCCTCCGTTACCCTTTAGGAGGCAACCGCCCCAGTTAAACTACCCACCAGACACTGTCCCTGAACCGGATAACGGTCCGAAGTTAGATACCCAAATCAACCAGAGTGGTATTTCAAGATTGCCTCCACCCATACTGGCGTATGGACTTCACCGGCTCCCACCTATCCTACACAAGCTAATTCGGATACCAATGTCAAGCTATAGTAAAGGTCCCGGGGTCTTTCCGTCCTGCCGCGCGTAACGAGCATCTTTACTCGTAATGCAATTTCGCCGGGCCTGTGGTTGAGACAGTGGGGAAGTCGTTACGCCATTCGTGCAGGTCGGAACTTACCCGACAAGGAATTTCGCTACCTTAGGATGGTTATAGTTACCACCGCCGTTTACTGGCGCTTAAGTTCTCCGCTTCGCCCCGAAGAGCTAACAGGTCCCCTTAACGTTCCAGCACCGGGCAGGCGTCAGTCCATATACATCGAATTACTTCTTCGCATGGACCTGTGTTTTTAGTAAACAGTCGCTTCCCCCTGCTCTCTGCGGCCATACAACGCTCCACCCGCGTGGGGCTTCACGTCTCCGGCCCCCCTTCTCCCTAAGTTACGGGGGCAATTTGCCGAGTTCCTTAACCACAGTTCGCCCGATCGCCTCGGTATTCTCTACCTGACCACCTGTGTCGGTTTGGGGTACGGGCCGCTAAGAACTCGCTAGAGGCTTTTCTCGGCAGCATAGGATCACTGACTTCACCTGAATCGGCTCGGCATCACGTCTCAGCCTTCATGCACCACGGATTTGCCTATGGTGCGGCCTACACGCTTACCCCGGCACAACCACCGGCCGGGCTCAGCTACCTTCCTGCGTCACCCCATCGCTTGACTACTACCCGCCAGGTTCCCACGCTCACCAACATTGACCCGAAGGTCGCCGCCGGTTTGGGTGGTTAGCACAGCGAGGTTCGTCAGGGTCGCTCTTTCGCGGGTACGGGAATATCAACCCGTTGTCCATCGACTACGCCTCTCGGCCTCGCCTTAGGTCCCGACTCACCCAGGGCGGATTAGCCTGGCCCTGGAACCCTTGGTCATCCGGCGGAAGGGTTTCTCACCCTTCTTTCGCTACTCATGCCTGCATTCTCACTCGTGCCGCGTCCACAACTGGGTCACCCCGTTGCTTCACCCGCGGCACGACGCTCCCCTACCCATCCACACACCTGCACAAGGAATCAAGTCCAAGCGAGGTTGAAATGTGAATGCCACAGCTTCGGCGGTGTGCTTGAGCCCCGCTACATTGTCGGCGCGGAACCACTTGACCAGTGAGCTATTACGCACTCTTTAAAGGGTGGCTGCTTCTAAGCCAACCTCCTGGTTGTCTATGCGACCCCACATCCTTTTCCACTTAGCACACGCTTAGGGGCCTTAGCTGGTGATCTGGGCTGTTTCCCTCTCGACTACGAAGCTTATCCCCCGCAGTCTCACTGCCGCGCTCTCACTTACCGGCATTCGGAGTTTGGCTGATTTCGGTAAGCTTGTGGGCCCCCTAGACCATCCAGTGCTCTACCTCCGGCAAGAAACACGCGACGCTGCACCTAAATGCATTTCGGGGAGAACCAGCTATCACGGAGTTTGATTGGCCTTTCACCCCTAACCACAGGTCATCCCCCAACTTTTCAACGTTGGTGGGTTCGGCCCTCCACGCGGTCTTACCCGCGCTTCAGCCTGCCCATGGCTAGATCACTCCGCTTCGGGTCTAGAGCATGCGACTGAATCGCCCTATTCAGACTCGCTTTCGCTACGGCTCCCCCACACGGGTTAACCTCGCCACATGCCACTAACTCGCAGGCTCATTCTTCAAAAGGCACGCCGTCACCCCGCAAGGCTCCGACGGATTGTAGGCGAACGGTTTCAGGTACTATTTCACTCCCCTCCCGGGGTACTTTTCACCATTCCCTCACGGTACTCGTCCGCTATCGGTCACCAGGAAGTATTTAGGCTTACCAGGTGGTCCTGGCAGATTCACGGCAGATTTCAGGGGTCCGCCGCTACTCGGGAACACCCACAGAAGGTCAGCAACTTTCACGTACCGGACTATCACCGTCTACGGTTGGCTTTTCCACACCATTCGGCTAGCCACTGACTTTGTAACTCCTCGAGTGCATGTCAGTACACTCAGTAGGGTCCCACAACCCCGACCACGCAACCCCTGACAGGTATCACACGCAGCCGGTTTAGCCTCGATCCGCTTTCGCTCGCCACTACTCACGGAATCACTAAATTTGTTTTCTCTTCCTACGGGTACTGAGATGTTTCACTTCCCCGCGTTCCCTCCATACACCCTATGTGTTCAGGTGCAGGTGACACCACATGACTGGTGCCGGGTTTCCCCATTCGGACACCCTGGGATCACAGCTTGGTTGACAGCTCCCCCAGGCCTATCGCGGCCTCCCACGTCCTTCATCGGCTCCTGGTGCCAAGGCATCCACCGTTCGCCCTTGACAACTTGACCACAAAGATGCTCGCGTCCACTGTGCAATTCTCAACAAACGACCAACCCACAACCCGATCCGCCCCACACCAGCCCGACCAACCGCCGGCGGTATGCGAGGCCAGGCCATGCCTGGCAACCGTCCCCCACCACAGGTGGGGTCATGGTTCTGAAAGACAACCGATGGTTGTTCTTTCAGGACCCAACAGGGTGCTTTGCGTTCCTCCTCAGCCGCACCAGGACTCCGTTCCCACCACACGAGGTGGCTGTACTAGGTGATCCCGGCCGTTGCCGAGCACGAACTCGCCAGTGTCTCCGCCATTGAGCACCCCACCATCGCATTCGGATGGCGCGGGCTCCTTGCACCCTTTCGGGTGAAGGTGCTCCTTAGAAAGGAGGTGATCCAGCCGCACCTTCCGGTACGGCTACCTTGTTACGACTTCGTCCCAATCGCCAGCCCCACCTTCGACGGCTCCCTCCCACAAGGGGTTGGGCCACCGGCTTCGGGTGTTGCCGACTTTCGTGACGTGACGGGCGGTGTGTACAAGGCCCGGGAACGTATTCACCGCAGCGTTGCTGATCTGCGATTACTAGCGACTCCGACTTCACGGGGTCGAGTTGCAGACCCCGATCCGAACTGAGACCGGCTTTTTGGGATTCGCTCCACCTCACGGTATCGCAGCCCATTGTACCGGCCATTGTAGCATGCGTGAAGCCCTGGACATAAGGGGCATGATGACTTGACGTCATCCCCACCTTCCTCCGAGTTGACCCCGGCAGTCTTCGATGAGTCCCCGCCATAACGCGCTGGCAACATCGAACGAGGGTTGCGCTCGTTGCGGGACTTAACCCAACATCTCACGACACGAGCTGACGACAGCCATGCACCACCTGTGACCGCCCCCGAAGGACCTCACATCTCTGTGAGTTTTGCGGCCATGTCAAACCCAGGTAAGGTTCTTCGCGTTGCATCGAATTAATCCGCATGCTCCGCCGCTTGTGCGGGCCCCCGTCAATTCCTTTGAGTTTTAGCCTTGCGGCCGTACTCCCCAGGCGGGGCGCTTAATGCGTTAGCTGCGGCACAGGGAACCGGAGAGGCCCCCCACACCTAGCGCCCAACGTTTACAGCGTGGACTACCAGGGTATCTAATCCTGTTCGCTCCCCACGCTTTCGCTCCTCAGCGTCAGTATCGGCCCAGAGACCCGCCTTCGCCACCGGTGTTCCTCCTGATATCTGCGCATTTCACCGCTACACCAGGAATTCCAGTCTCCCCTACCGAACTCTAGCCTGCCCGTATCGACCGCAGGCTTGGGGTTGAGCCCCAAGTTTTCACGGTCGACGCGACAAGCCGCCTACGAGCTCTTTACGCCCAATAAATCCGGACAACGCTCGCGCCCTACGTCTTACCGCGGCTGCTGGCACGTAGTTGGCCGGCGCTTCTTCTGCAGGTACCGTCACTTACGCTTCGTCCCTGCTGAAAGAGGTTTACAACCCGAAGGCCGTCATCCCTCACGCGGCGTCGCTGCATCAGGCTTCCGCCCATTGTGCAATATTCCCCACTGCTGCCTCCCGTAGGAGTCTGGGCCGTGTCTCAGTCCCAGTGTGGCCGGTCGCCCTCTCAGGCCGGCTACCCGTCGTCGCCTTGGTAGGCCATCACCCCACCAACAAGCTGATAGGCCGCGAGCCCATCCCAGGCCGAAAAACTTTCCACCCAGCCTCATGCGAGGCCAGGTCATATTCGGTATTAGCCCCGGTTTCCCGGGGTTATCCCAAAGCCTAGGGCAGGTTGCTCACGTGTTACTCACCCGTTCGCCGCTCGAGTACCCCGAAGGGCCTTTCCGCTCGACTTGCATGTGTTAAGCACGCCGCCAGCGTTCGTCCTGAGCCAGGATCAAACTCTCCAACAAAAACTTGTTGAAAACATGTCCTGACAACAAAAGTGTTGCCAAAGGAATCCCAACCAGCCAGACACAAAGCCTGACCAGTCCGGGGTATAAATCATAATTGGCACTGGCTTTTCAAGCACCCTGTTGAGTTCTCAAAGAACAACCACACACCGCCCGGAAACCCCCCGAAGAGGACCCCCGACCCGGGGCATTTTCGCTCTATCGTGACCGTCGCTTTCCGCGCCGGGCACTTTTACTACGTTACCCGCTGATATCCGCCGTGTCAAACCGCTCTGTCGCGATCCGCACCACTTCCACCACAATTACGGGCACCACAAAACCACCGGCTCTCACCGCTGTCCTCATGGCTTCCGACAGGCCGGCCGCTACGGTTTCCCGCACGCTCGCCCGGTTCCCTACCGGCGATGAACCATACCCGGTCGGTTCCGCCCCACCAAATCGACCCTCAGGCCGATCCGGGGCACCGCCCGGTCCAGGCTCGTACCGGAAAACAACCCGGCCGACCCCGACATCATTCCCCCGCTCCGGCCTTGCAGGCTTTCGCCTGTTTCGTCCGTTCCGCGCTGGCAGAGAGAAAGGTACGCGCCCGGCGAGTTGATCGTCAACTCGGCCGGGCGCGTCCCCCGTCACACCATCAAGCGGCGACTATCCGCGCAGCTCAACCCCCGCGAACGACCGCTTGCCACGGCGCAGCACCAGGTACCGGCCGTGCAGCAGGTCCTCCGGCGCGACCGTCGCGTCCACCTCGGTCACCCGGGTGTTGTTGACGTAGGCGCCGCCCTCGGCGATCACCCGCCTCGCCTCCTTGAGACTCGGCACCAGGCCGGAGTCGCGCAGCAGCCCGGCCACGTCGGGCAGCTCGTCCAGGTGGACCAGGCCGGCCTCGGTCAGCGCGGCCCGCAGCGTCTCGGGCGTCAGCTCATCGAGCGACCCCCGGCCGAAGAGCGCCTGGCTGGCGGCGACGGCCTGGGCCATCTCCCGCTCGCCGTGCACCAGGGTGGTCAGCTCCTCCGCGAGGGCCCGCTGGGCCGACCGGGCGGCCGGCCGCTCGGCGGTCTCCTTCTCCAGCGCCTCGATTTCCTCGCGGGAGCGGAAGCTGAAGTAGCGCAGGTAGCGGGTGACGTCCCGGTCGTCGGCGTTGACCCAGAACTGGTAGAAGGCGTACGGGCTGGTCATCTCGGGGTCGAGCCAGACCGCCCCGCCCTCGGTCTTGCCGAACTTCGTCCCGTCGGACCGGGTCACCAGCGGGGTGGTGAAGGCCTCCACCGGGCCGGCGCCCCGGCGCCGCACGTAGTCGACGCCGGCGGTGATGTTGCCCCACTGGTCGGAGCCGCCGTACTGGAGCTGGCAGCCGTGCCGGCGGTGCAGTTCGAAGAAGTCGTTGGCCTGGAGCAGCTGGTAGCTGAACTCGGTGAAGCTGATGCCCGTCTCCAGCCGCGCGCGGACCACCTCCCGGGCGAGCATCTTGTTCACCGGGAAGTGCTTGCCGACGTCGCGGAGGAACTCGACCACCGACATCTCGCCGGTCCAGTCCAGGTTGTTGACCAGTTGCGCCGCGTTCTCCCCGGTGTACGACACGAAGGGCGAGAGCTGGTCGTGGATGCGCTGGACCCAGCCGGCGACCACCTCCGGCGGGTTGAGCGTCCGCTCCGCGCTCTCCTTCGGGTCGCCGATCTGCCCGGTCGCCCCGCCCACGAGCAGCAGCGGGCGGTGGCCGGCGAGCTGGAGTCGGCGGGCGGTGGTGACCTGCATGAGGTGGCCGATGTGCAGGCTGGGCGCGGTCGGATCGAAGCCCACATAGAAGGCGACGCTCCCGCCGTCGAGCAGCTCGCGCAGCTCGTCGAGGCCGGTCGAGTCCTGGATCAGGCCCCGCCACCGCAGGTCTTCGGTCAGGGAGTCCCGCCGGTGCGGGAGGTTGCTGTCGGTCACGGTCACCGATTCTCCCCCATGCCGGGCACCGGACCGTACCGGGTTTGGTCCTTCCGGCGGTTGACTAGGCTGGCGGCTCCGCGGATCGAGGAGGAACGTCGTGGAGATGCCGGACCTGACGGGCGGGCTGGTCGCCCTGCTCGGGCTGAAGCTGGACGAGGTCGGCCCGGACCGGGTGGTCATCCGCTGGGAGGTCCGCCCCGAGCTGCACCAGCCGTTCGGCATCCAGCACGGCGGCGTGTACTGCGCGGTGGTGGAGACGGCGGCGAGCGTCGGCGGGTCGATCTGGCTCGGCGGGCGCGGCACCGTGGTCGGCGTGTCCAACCAGACGGACTTCCTCCGCGCGGTCCGCGACGGCGAGCTGACCGCCGTCGGCACCCCGGTGCACCGGGGTCGCAGCCAGCAGCTCTGGCAGGTGGAGATCACCGACGGGGAGGGCCGGCTGGTCTCGCGCGGCCAGGTCCGCCTGCAGAACCTCACCGCCGGCTGACCGACCGGGCCTGCCCGGTTTGCCGGGAAAGCGGGTCCGCGCGCCGCTATCGTCGGCCTCGATGACGCCGGCCGACGCGTACCCGAGGTGAAGAAGCTGCTGGCCGCCACGCTCGGCGTGCTGTCGGCCATCGGCGGCTTCGTCGACATCGGCGACCTCGTGGCGGCGAGCCAGGCGGGCGCCCGCTTCGGCATGGGGCACGCCTGGGTGCTGGTGGCCGGGGTGGTCGGCATCTGCGCGTACGCGGAGATGGCCGGCCGGGTCGCGGCGGTGAGCGGCCGGGCGGTGTTCGACCTGGTCCGGGAGCGGCTCGGGCCGCGCGTCGCGCTGCTCAACCTGGTCGCCTCCTACCTGGTCACGGTGCTCACCCTGGCCGCCGAGCTGGGTGGGGTGGCGCTCGCCCTGCAGCTGGCCTCCCGGGTGAGCTACCTGCTGTGGGTGCCGGTGGCCGCGTTCGGGGTCTGGCTGGTGCTGTGGCGGATGCGCTTCCAGCTGATGGAGCGGGTCTTCGGGCTGGCCGGGCTGGCCCTGGTGGTGTTCGCGGTGGCGCTGTTCCGGCTGCCGACCGACTGGGGCGCGCTGGCCCGGGGCGCGCTGCACCCCGGCGCGGCCGGGCAGGGCTGGGCCGCGTACTGGTTCGTGGCGGTGGCGCTGTTCGCCTCCACCGTCAGCCCGTACGAGGTGTTCTTCTTCTCCTCGGGCGGGGTGGAGGAGAAGTGGAGCGCCGCGGACCTGGCCGACGCCCGGGCGAGCGTGCTGGTCGGCTTCCCCGTGGGCGGGTTCCTCGCCCTGTCGCTGCTGGCCACCGCCGCGGTGGTCTTCCACCCGACCGGGACCACGCTGTCGACGCTCGACCAGGTGGCCGCGCCGGTGGTCATCGCCTTCGGCGGGGTGGGGCTGGCGATCGCCGCGCTGGCGTTCTTCGCGGTCACCTTCGGTGCCGCGCTGGAGACGGGGCTGTCGGCGGCGTACACGGCGGCGCAGTACTTCGGCTGGCAGTGGGGCAAGCGGGTCAGCCCCCGGGACGCGGCCCGCTTCCACAGCGTGCTGCTGGTCAGCGTGCTGCTCGGGGTGCTCGTGCTGTTCACCTCGGTCGACCCGGTGCGGCTGACCGAGTACATGCTGGTGGTCAGCGCGGTGGCGCTGCCGCTGACGTACCTGCCGATCCTGATCGTCGCCAACGACCGGACGTACCTGGGCGACCGGGTCAACGGGCCGCTGCTGAACCTGCTCGGCGCGGTGTTCCTGGTGGTGATCGTGGCGGCGTCGGTGGCCGCGATTCCGCTCGCCGTCACGACGGGGATGGGCCGATGAGGCTCCAGTTGGGCCGGCAGCTGCTGGACCGGCAGATCGTGGACCGCGACGGCCGGCTGGTCGGCAAGGTCGACGACGTGGAGTTCGCCGTCGACACCGACGGGTTTCCGTACGTGGCCTTCCTGCTCACCGGCCAGGCGGCGCTCGCCCGGCGGATCGGTGGGCGGACGGGCCGGTTCCTGGTCGCGGTCGCCGACCGGCTCGCCGACGACCCGCCCGTGCGGCCGCTGCGGATCCCGTTCGCGCAGGTCGCCCGGATCGACAGCGCGGTGCGGCTGCGCACCCGCGCGGACGAGTTGCCCCGGCCGCCGGCGGAGGCCTGGCTGCGCCGGCACCTGATCGACCGGATTCCCGGAGCCGACCGTGCGAGCGGGTGAGCTGCTCGGCCGCGCCGCGTACGACCTGCACGGCCGGCGGCTCGGCCGGGTGGTGGACGTGGTGGTGCGCGGGGGCTTCCCGGACGGCCGGCTGCGGCTGACCGACGTGATCGTCACCCGGCACTGGTGGAGCCGGGTGGTGGGGCGGTTGATCGGGGCGGAGCGGCACCCGTCGGGGCCGTGGGCGATCCGGGTGGTGGCGCGGGCGCTGAGCCGCGGCAGCCGGCAGCTCCCCGCCGACCAGGTGCAGCTCCTGCCGCCGGTGCCCGGCTTCCCGTTCGGCGACCCGGGATCCTGACCCGGTCCGACCGCCCCGGCTCGCGGGCCGTCGGGTCAGCTGCGGGCCTCGTGGAGGAGCTGCTCCTCCTGGTCGGTGCTCTCGTCGGCGGGCGGGGCGACGCGGCGCAGCCGCACCTGGGTGATCGCGCGGTGGTCGATCGCGGACACCTCCAGCTCCCAGGCGTCGATGGTGACGCTCTCCCCCGCGACGGTGGGGATGTGCCCGAGACAGGCCAGCACCATGCCGGCGACGGTGGTGTAGTCGCCGGCCGGGCGGGCGGGCACCTCGACACCGATGTCCGGCAGGTCGTGCACGGGAAAGGTGCCGGGCAGCAGCAGCGCCCCGTCGGCCTCGGTGCGCACCGAACGGACGTCCCGGTCGGTCTCGTCGTAGATCTCCCCGACGATCTCCTCGAGGATGTCCTCCAGGGTGACGATCCCGTCGACGGCGCCGCGCTCGTCCACCACCAGCGCGATGTGCTGCCGCTCCGCCTTGAACTGGCGCAGCGCGTCCACCACCGGCAGCGAGTCGGGCAGCAGCATGGGCGGGCGGGCGCACTCGTCGACCGGGCGGTCGTCGGGGACGCCGACCAGGTCACGGAGGTGGATCACGCCGACCGCGTCGTCCAGGCCGCCGTGCCGGACCACCGGGGCCCGGGAGTGGCCGGTGGCGGCCAGCACCAGCCGGGCGGCCTCCGCGGTGGTCCCGCTGTCGAGCGTGAAGACCTGCAACCGGGGTACGAGGACCGCCCGGAGCTGCCGGTCGGCGATCTCCACCGCGCCGGCGATGATGGTGCGCTGCTCCTTGGTGAAGCCGTGGTTGCCGGCGACGATGTCGCGCAGCTCGTCCGGGCCGATCTCCTCGGGCTGGTGCTTCGGGTTGAGCCCGACCAGGCGTACCACCAGGTCGCTGGTGGCGCCGAGGGCCCAGACGGCCGGCCGGGTGAAGGTGGCCAGCAGGTCCAGCGGGCGGGCCACCAGCAGCGCCCACCGCTCGGCGGACTGCATGGCGATCCGCTTCGGCGCCAGCTCGCCGAAGACCAGGGTGACGAAGGTCAACACCAGGGTGACCGCCACGATGGCGACCGTCTCGGCCGCGCCGCCGAAGAACCCGAGCAGCGGCACCAGGGGCTTGGCCAGCGAGACCGCCGCGGCGGCGGAGGCCAGGAAACCGGCCAGCGTGATGCCGATCTGAATGGTGGCGAGGAACCGGTTCGGGTCCTTGGCGAGGCGGGCCAGCACCTGCCCGGCCCGGCTGGCGCGTTCCAGCCGCTGCACCTGGCTGTCGCGCAGCGACACCAGCGCCATCTCGCTGCCCGCGAAGATCGCGTTCAGGACCACCAGGACTCCGACCAGGGCCAGTTGGCTCCAGTAGCTCTGCACGCCCGGTTCTCTCCCTCACGCGACCGGCGCCGGCCGCCGTGGCCGACACCGCCGGACCGAGGACCCGGCCGGCGTAGGCCTGTCAGTGCCCAGCGCGGACCCGGGTGAATCCTCCCGCGCGCGTCCCGTCCTACGCCGGGGTGGAGGTCGGCAGGTCCAGCACGTACGAGCCGCCCTCGGGGCGGAAGCCGAGCCGGTGGTAGTAGGGGGCGACCATGCCGGGCGGGCTGACCACCCGGCGGAAGCCCCGGTCGGTGAAGAGGCTGCTGCGGCGGTAGACGAACTCCCCCGGGGTGAAGTCGCGGAACCGCTGGGTGACGTAGTCCAGGTCGATCTGGGCCACCCCGTCGGGCTCGGCGTGCGAGAGCACCACGCCGACCACCTCGTCGGCCCGGACCACCAGGAACGCCGATCGCTCGGCGGCGGGCGCCGGCCACTGGAAGTCGGGGTTGAACCGGGCGATGTCGGCGGCGTGCACCCGCAGCGTGTGCGCCAGGAACTGGTCGTCCACGCCCACCTCGACCACCTGGTAGGTCTCCTCGTCGTGCCGGGTGGCCAGCATCTTCCGCAGGTACCACACGTTGATCACGGCGAGCACCACGTTCAGGCCGACCATGGGCCACACGTGCACGGCGGCGTTGTAGCCGATGAGGATCAGGCAGCCGACGAGGTTGAGCGCGCGCAGCCGCAGGATGCGCGTCTGCAGCAGGGACCAGACCAGCAGCGCGGAGCCGGCCCAGCCGACGAGTTCCAGCCAGTTCACCCAGCGAGAGTAGTGCCCCTCCTGCTCGGGCCCGCACGCGGGACGCGCCGGTGGCCGGCCCGGCAGCAGAGGTTGGAGATGTCGCGACGGCGGGGACGACCGCCGCGGCGACTACCCCGCCGGGGTGAGCTCGGTCAGCCGTCCCCCGTCCTCGCGGTACTCGGCCCCGGTTTGTGGGCAGCTCCACCGGCCGTCGTCCTTGGCGATCAGCGGCTGGCCCGTCCGCCCCACCCACCCCACCCGGCGGGCGGGAACTCCGACCATGAGCCCGAAGTCGGGGACGTCCCTGGTGACCACGGCGCCGGCCGCGATCAGAGCCCACCGGCCGATCGAGACCGGTGCCACGCAAACCGCCCGTGCTCCGATCGCCGCACCCTCGCCCACCACCACGCCGACCGCAGTCCAGTCGTCGCCGCTCTTGACCCGCCCCTGCGGAGTGACCGAGCGTGGGTACTCGTCGTTGGTGAGAACCGCGGCCGGCCCGACGAAGACGCCATCGGCCAGCTCCGCCGGCTCGTACACGAGGGCGTAGTTCTGCAGCTTGACGTTGTCGCCCAGGTGGACGCCCGGCCCGACGTACGCGCCGCGCCCGATGATGCAGTTCCGGCCGACCGAGGCACCCTCGCGGACCTGCGCCAGGTGCCAGACACGGGTGCCGGAACGGATGGTGGCCCGCTCGTCCACATCGGCCGTCGCGGCGATCTCCACGCCCTCGCGCGGTGCCCCGTGGGCGTCCGTCATCTCTGGTTCCTTCCCGCGTGCGGCGATCTTTCGTGGGGTGGAAACGGTAAAGGCTCGACAACGAGGCCAATGTCAGAAAGCCGACCGAGGGCCCGCAGAAGGGACCATTCGAGGAGGGCGGACAAACCAAACGGACCGGTTGACCCCGGCGGCACCGGCGGATTTCCGTGTCGGCGCTGGCGTACCCGACCAGGGCCTCGGTAGCTTGCCGAATGGACGCCGCTACTGACTCTCCCCTCAGCGACGCGACTGACTCTCCCCTCAGCGAATGGTCCTGGCCTGACTAGCGAAACGGATATCCGTGAACTCATCGCACGCTGCCGCCGACGAACCGATCGGCGTAGCCGTCATCGGCGCCGGTTACTGGGGTCCCAATCTCGTTCGTAACTTCCAGGCCTCGGCCGAATTCCGGCTGCGCTGGCTCTGCGACCTCGATGTGCGCCGTGCCCGCAGGGTGCTCGGTGCCTACTCGACGGTCCAGGCCTCCGACGACCTCGCCGCAGTGCTGGCCGACGACACGGTGCACGCGGTGGCGGTCGCCACCCCGGCCGGCACCCACCTCGAGGTGGCGATGGCGGCGCTGCGGGCCGGCAAGCACGTGCTCGTGGAGAAGCCACTGGCGGCCAGCGTCGAGCAGGGGCGCGCGCTGGTGGCGGAGGCGGAGCGGAGGGGACTGTCGCTGATGTGCGACCACACCTACTGCTACACGCCAGCCGTGCTGCGCATCCGCGAACTGCTGCATGGCGGGGAACTGGGCGAGTTGCAGTACCTCGACTCCGTGCGGATCAATCTCGGGCTGGTGCAGCGCGACATCGACGTGATGTGGGACCTGGCACCGCACGATCTGTCGATTCTTGATTTCATCCTCCCGTCCGGCGTGGCGCCGATTTCCGTGGCCGCGCACGGCGCGGACCTGATCGGCGCGGGCCGGGCCTGTGTCGCCTACCTGACGCTGCAGCTCAACACCGGCGCGATCGCGCACATCCACGTCAACTGGCTCTCCCCCGTGAAGATCCGGACCGCGATCATCAGCGGGTCGAAGCGGACACTGGTCTGGGACGACCTCAACCCCAGCCAACGACTCTCGATTTTCGACCGCGGGGTGGACGTGGCCTCGGCAGAGGAACTCGGCGACGAGCAGCGCCGGGACGTGCTGGTGTCGTACCGCTCGGGCGACATGGTGGCCCCGGCGCTGACCGAGCGGGAGGCGCTGCGCACCATGGTCGAGGAGTACGCGCGGTCGATTCGCACCGGCATGCCCGCCCTGACGGACGGTCGGGCCGGCCTGCGGGTGATGGCCATCCTGGAGGCTGCCTCTCGCAGCCTCGCGAACGGCGGAAAAGTGGTCGATATCAGCGAAATGGACAGCGGCGTGAGCGGGCGGATCATCGGAACCGGTGCGGTATTGCCCCAGGGCGGCACGGAGCGAAGCGGAGCAACGGCATGAGCGCGGTGGAGGTCGCCGGGGCACACGCCCTCGTCACCGGTGGGGCGGGCACGATCGGTTCCCATGTCGTTGATCAGCTGGTTGCTGGCGGCGCGGCCGAGGTGGTCGTCCTCGACAACTTCGTCCGTGGCAGGCGGGAGAACCTCGCCCGAGCCCTGCCGCACAGCAGTGTCCACCTCGTCGAGGGCGACATCCGCGACGTCGCGCTCGTGCACGAGCTGACCCGGGGCAAGGACCTGGTCTTCCACCTCGCCGCCATTCGCATCACCCAGTGCGCCGAGGAGCCCCGGCTCGCCAACGAGGTGCTGGTCGACGGCACCTTCAACGTGCTGGAGGCGGCGGCCGCCGCCCAGGTCCGCAAGGTCATTCTGTCCTCGTCGGCCTCGGTGTACGGGCTGGCCGACGAGTTTCCGACCAACGAGCGGCACCACCCCTACCACAACGACACGTTCTACGGCGCCGCCAAGGCGTTCAACGAGGGCATGCTGCGCAGCTTCCACAGCATGTACGGTCTGGACTACGTCGCCCTGCGCTACTTCAACGTCTACGGCCCCCGGATGGACATCCACGGCCTCTACACGGAGGTCCTGATCCGCTGGATGGAACGGATCGAGTCGGGAGTTCCCCCGCTGATCCTCGGCGACGGCCTGCAGACGATGGACTTCGTACACGTCGCCGACATCGCCCGGGCCAACATTCTGGCGGCGCGGGCGGACGTCACCGACGAGGTGTTCAACATCGCTAGCGGCACCGAGACCAACCTCAGGGAGCTGGCCCAGGCGCTGAGTGACGTGATGAAGTCCGACCTGGCCCCCGAGCACGGCCCGGCCCGCGCGGTCAACGGCGTCACCCGCCGGCTGGCCGACACCACCGCCGGCGCGGAGAAGCTGGGCTTCCGCGCCGAGATCGGCCTGCACGAGGGGCTTCAGGGGCTGGTCGACTGGTGGCGGGCCGAGAAGTGAGCGCCTCCCGGATCCCGGTCATGATCCCCCGGCTCGGCGAGGAGGAGGCGCAGGCCGCCGCCGACGCGGTCCGGTCGGGCTGGGTGGCCCAGGGGCCGCGGGTGGCCCGGTTCGAGCAGGAGTTCGCCGCGCTGGTGGGTGCCGGCCACGGCGTGGCCGTCAGCTCCTGCACCACGGCGCTTCATCTGGCGCTGGTGGTGCTGCAGATCGGCCCGGGCGACGAGGTGATCGTGCCGTCGTTCTCGTTCATCGCCACCGCCAACGCGGTGCGCTACGTCGGAGCCACCCCGGTCTTCGCCGATGTCGACATCAGCACCGGCAACCTGACGGTGGCGACGATCGAGGCGGCGCGCACCCCCCGGACCCGGGCGGTGATCGCGGTCCACCAGGGCGGCGTGCCGTTCGATGTCGCCGCGCTACGTGATGCCGCCGCCCGCTGGCAGGTGCCGCTGATCGAGGACGCCGCCTGCGCGGCCGGGTCGACGGCGTACGGGCGGCCGGTCGGCTCCGGCTCGACGATCTCGGCCTGGTCGTTCCATCCCCGGAAGCTGCTGACGACGGGCGAGGGCGGGATGGTCACCGTGGACGATCCCGAATGGGCCGCCCGGCTGCGCCGGTTGCGCGAACACGGGATGAATGTCTCCGCGGCCGACCGCCACGCCAGCGCCCAGCCGGTGCTGGAGGCCTACCTGGAGACCGCCTTCAACTACCGGATGACCGACATCCAGGCGGCGGTCGGGCTGGTGCAGCTGGGCCGTCTCGCGGAGCTGGTGAGTCACCGGCGCGCGCTCGCGGCGCGCTACCACGAGCTGCTCGCGGGCATCGAGGGTCTGACCCCGGTCCGCGACCCCGAGTACGGCGAGACCAACTTCCAGTCGTTCTGGGTGCTGATAGGACCGGAGTACGGAACAGGTCGTGACGAGGTGCTCGCCGAACTGGGCGCCGCCGGAGTATCCGCCCGACGCGGCATCATGGCCGCCCATCTGGAGCCGGCCTACGCCGACGTGACGCCCGAGCCGCTGCCGGTGACCGAGCGGTTGACCCGCGACTCGCTCATCCTGCCGCTGCACCACGCGCTGACCGAGGACGACCAGAACCATATCGTCGCCGTGCTGCGCAAGCTGGCCGGCCGCTAGTGCTCTGACCGGGAACGTTTACCGGGTTGGCGGCGGCGGGGCCGGAACCGGTTGGATGAGACGGACATCCGACGGGTTTGGGGGCGTGGTGGCGGAGCTGGTCAAGATCAGGAGGCTGACCGACCAGGAGGGCCAGCAGTTACAACGGATCGTGCGCCGGGGCAGCACCAACACAGTGCGCTATCGACGGGCGATGATGCTGCTGGCCTCGGCCGGCGGCAACCGAGTTCCAGTGATCGCCCAGTTGGTGCAGGCCGACGAGGACACGGTGCGGGACGTGATCCACCGGTTCAACCAGATCGGCCCGGCCTGCCTGGACCCTCGGTGGGCGGGAGGCCGTCCCCGCCTGCTCAGCCCTGACGACGAGGACTTCGTCGTCCAGACGGCCACCACCCGCCCGACCAAGCTCAGCCAGCCCTTCACCCGCTGGTCCATCCGCAAACTGCTCGCCTACCCGCGCAAGGTGCACGGCCGGGTGATCCGCATCGGCCGCGAGGCCCTGCGCTAACCCCGGGCCCAGTGGCGCCCGCAGGAGCGCGCGCACAACCGACAGATGCGTCACAAGTGCGCGTTTTACGCGTTCGGGTCCCAGTCTGCGAGCTGCTCCATCGGCTCGGTGTCGCCGGTGGTCTCCAGGCCGTCGAGCGGGACGCGCTCGTAGAAGTAGAGGACCAGTTCGCTCGCTGCGCCTCGCATCGCCATGTCGCCCGGCTCCGCGTCGGCGGCGAGGTCGTCGCAGCGGACGCCGTCGGCGTTGAGGGTCAGGCGCCAGGAGCGGCCCTCGGTCGTGTGCAGGTCGATGGTCGCCGGCTTGAACGGCCAGGGGACGGTCGTCGCCGAGACAGTCGTCAGGAACTCGTCGACGCCCTCGACCGCGACGTCCGTCGGCAGCGGCTGTGCGGCCCCCAGGGTGAGCTGGGCGTCGTAGGTGTGGACGGCGATCTCCTGGATCTGGTGCCGGGCCACGGCTCCGCTGGTCTCCGGGGCCTGCGAGCGGCCCCACCAGGTCCAGCAGCCGCGGTCCGGGCCGGCCTCGCGCATCGCGTCGAGCATGAGCTCGGTCGACTCGGCGAGCCAGGCGTCCAGGGCTTCGCGGTCGCGGGGCACGGTCGGGGCGCCCTTCGGGTCCGTCCTCGCCGGGGGCTCAGCGCCCGGGCCCGCCGCGACGATGGCGGCCTGGCGGCGGCGGCCGTCGCCGAGGTGCTGCGCCAGTTCGCGCAGCGTCCAGTCCGGGCAGGTCGGGACCTGGACGTCAAGGTCGGGGGCGGACGCGATCGCGGCGCGGAACGCGGCCGAGCGGTCTTCGATCAGCCGCAGGACCTCGGGGAACTCCAAAATGTTTTGCACCTCGGTTGTGTATCACTGCGCTCCGGCCGCCGGGTAGCGAATTTGTCGGACGAACGCGTCGACAGCCGGGCGGAGCGCCGGCGCCGAAGCCCTGAAACTCCGCGCACTGCTCGCCAACGGCGACTTCGACCGCTACTGGACCTACCATCTGGGCCGAGGCCAGCAGCATCATCGCCCGTCGATAGCGCACTGTGTTGGTGCTGCCCCGGCGCACGATCCGTTGTAACTGCTGGCCCTCCTGGTCGGTCAGCCTCCTGATCTTGACCAGCTCCGCCACCACGCCCCCAAACCCGTCGGATGTCCGTCTCATCCAACCGGTTCCGGCCCCGCCGCCGCCAACCCGGTAAACGTTCCCGGTCAGAGCACTAGATCGTCGTCACCGAGGTCCAGAACCCGTAGCGGGCGGGCGTGTCACCACGCCCGCCCGGGCGTTCGAAAGATCGTCGAACCCTGCCTCTAGGCGGGCTTGGGGACCAACACCGGAGTCGGGCTGCCGTCGATCGTGCCCACAACGTTGTTCGTCCAGTCGGCGAAGGTGACCGAGCATCCGGACCCGCACCGACTCGTGTAGCCCCAGTGCGTAGGCCCGAACACGTTGTTGCGCAGTCGCAGCCCCTCGCCGTCCTGGGCGTACAGCCCGAAGGCCCCGAGCGAGACGAAGCTGTCATGGACGTGGTAATTGCGCAGCGTCGAGCCTCCCGCACTCTGGGTGAACAGCACGGCGGTGATGGCCTGCCAGTAGTTCGGGATCGCCGCCCCGGTGTAGGCGTTGACCCCCGGCTCGAGCCGGCTGTGGCTGATTTCCAGCGGACCGGTGCCGCCGTAAGGGAACACACCCCCGGTGTGGGCCTGGGATGGATCAGCCAGGTGGGCGATGTAGTTGTCGTGGAGCCAGCTGTACTCGATGGTGGTGTTCGCCCCGCAGAGGCACATGCCGCCCGTGTTCGCCACGTCGACGCGGCTCAGATGGATCGTGCAGGTGCCGCAATCGTTGATCGCGTGATCGGTCAACGGGGCGCTCTTCATGTCGAGACCCACCGGCTCCGGCCGGATGGTCGTATTGCTGATGTTCAGCTGGAGGCTGCCCGAGGAATTCGCGTTGACCAGGATGGCCCGGTTGGCGGAACCCGGTGGCGGCGCGATGATCGAGTTCGTGATGTTGACGGTGCCGTGACAGTTCGTACCGATGTAGATGAAGGCATGGAAGTACTTGCGGTCAAGATTCACCGTGCCGTCGCAGTCGTACAGATCCCACTCTTTGCTCGCCTCGTCGTGCGGGAACACCTCCTGGTAGCCGGCCGGCACCGGAAGCCTGGCATCGGACTGCCGATACGTGCCGATGCCGGGCGCACCTACCGAGAAGCGCTGGGGGTATCTGCCACCACCGGTGCTGTCGGGGTTGCCACTGGCGGTCGGAGTCGGTCCGGGCGTCGTCGAGCTGGGTGTCGGCACCACGGTCGGGGTGGCACTGGGCGGTGTCGGGCGGGGGGATGCCGTCGTGGTGGTGGGCCGAGGGGTGGGACTGGACGTTACGGGAACGCCCGGCGTGAAAACTACGTCGACCCAGTAGTTGGTGGCCTTGTAGCCCCGGTTCGGAAACCCGCCGGCGCCATATCTGTACACGCCGTTGGCGCCGTTCGATCCGTCGGCCGGCGCACGCAACGGGCCGCGGCTGCGACCGGCGGCGAAGTAACGGTCGTCGGCCGAGTATTGCCCCACATTGGTGTGATAGGACACCACGTACAGCGCATTGGCCTTGACCGCCACCGGAGTCGAGAAACCCGCATACTGCCACCCGGACCGGGTCTCGTTCGTGAACCGCACCTCGGCGAGCCTGGTGCCGTTGATCGCCCAGAGGCTGCCCGTGTGGACACCGGTGTTCGTCGTAGACTTGTAAAATCGGACGCCGACGACGCTGCCGTCTTGAACCGCTGTGAATTTCACCCCCAACTCCACGGCCTGTCTGTCCGGGTCGGTCACCGTCTTCGGTACCGCTGAACTGCTCCAGAGCGAATAGGTTCCGGGGGGTGCTGCCACGGGCTGAGCGCCGCCGGTGTTGATAGCTGCGCGACCCGCCAGCGCCGTTCCGGAGATCGCTACCGCGCCGGCAACGGCCAGCACCAGGACCGTTCTTGAATTCCTGACCATGTGGTTCCCTTCTCCACGCTTGGTGTCACTCAGACCGGGGCGGGGGAACGCCGGTACCACAGCTGCGGTGTCGCGGACGTCAAACGGCTGTCATGTCCGACACGACCTGCCGGCAGTCGGAATGAGACTTCCTACCGTCAGCCCTGGCGACCGGCGGACGCGCGGGGGCGAACAGCGCCTCCGACGGAGGGGCCGCCAGCCGTGGCCGGGCTCGCCGGCTCGCCCGGGAGCTGCCGCAACGCCGGCCGTCCAGGGCCGGCACCAACGTCGCTGGGCCCGCAAGCCCTCGGTTCAGCAGCCGGGCGCCTGCTGCCCACCCCTGGTCCACCGGGACGGCGGAAACGCCTCGATCGACACCCCGGTCGCCACCCGATCCGGGAGGGCGCTCACCCGACAACCTGACCTGTCCTGCACGGGGCACACCAACACAACGACCGGAATGCCCGTGAAGTCACCGGTATCGACGTTGACTCACTGGTGAACTGGGCAAACGGCACGCGCGAACGGCACCTCCCGGTCAAGCCGTCGGGGGGAGAGGGTTCCGCTCCTGGGTCACGGTGCGCCGGACGACATCGGCGCCGCGGCAGGTCGCCTCAGGTGACGGGCCGCGGCGCGGTGGCGACCAGGAGGTTGGTCAGGAAGGCCACCGTGGCAGGGGCGGACTCCCGCCGCCCCGCCAGCAACTCGGCCAGCCATGCCTCCCGGACGATGCCGTTGTTGCGCAGGGGTGCGAGGACGTCCGGCTCGGTGCGCCAGTGCTCGACGACGAGCGCCGCCACCTCGGCCGCGCCCAGCTGCGCCCGGCCGGAATGGCGCAGCCGCTGCCGCACCTTGCGGGAGAGCTTTCGCGCGGTGACCCTGGCCGCCGCCGCACGGTCGCGGATGCCGGGTTGCCCCAACCGTGCGGGAACCAGCCCGGAATCCAGCGGCACCGCGGCCAGTTCACGGTCGAGCCGGTGGATGAGCTGCCCGGTCAGCAGCCCGCTCCCCTTCTGGTCGGGCGATACGGAATGCGCCAACTGGATGAAGCGCCGATCGAACATGGGGTTGATGAAGAAGCGGTTGACGGCCGCGACCGATCCATGGGCTCCCGCCCATCGCTGCATCCGCTGGTAGAGATAGAAGTGGTCGGTGGCCCTGAGCCACTGCGGCGGAGCGCCGTCGAAGGACGCCGTGATCCGATCGAGCGCGTCGGTGCGGGCGGAGGCCACGAAGCCCGGTTCGAGTGCCCGGGCGTCGACGGCCTCGTTCGCGTAAAGGCGCCAGTTGGCCAACTGTCCGATCAGGTGGGGCGAGGTGCTCGCGTGGCGGGGCTGGCCGAAGTAGTAGAACCCGCGGCAGGCTTCCCCGCCCAGACCGGAGAGGCGGTGCCCCTGCTCGAGATGGCCCTCGGCGAGGAGCAGTGGCGCCAGGGCCAGCGGGCTCGCCATCCCGTCCAGAGCCGCCGCCGCCCGCAGCGCCATGCGGTGGGCCGCGGCCGGCGTGACCGGTGGCTGCTCGTCCAGCCAGTGGAGGTGCAGATCCAGCCCACACATCGCGCTCAACTTCTCGGCCAGCGTGGCGTCTGAGCCGCCCCGCACGTCCAGGGTGAGCGCGCGAAGCCCTCGGCGGGTCTCCGGGGACAGCGCCGCGAGCAGGACGCGGGTGTCTTGACCACCGGTCAACTGGAGCACAGTCGTGGGATGGTCAGCGATGTACGCCCGCAGGAACTCCCGCAGCATCCCGGCCATCTCGTCGACGGCCTCGGGTAGGGACGGCGCCGGGCCGTCCAGGGCGAGCGACTGCTCCACATAGCGGTGCGTCTCCACCCGGCCCGCGTCCAGCACCGCCAGGCATCCGGCCGGCACCTTTTCGACCTGCGCGAAGACCGTGCCGAGCCCTACCTGCCAACCCACCAGACTCTGCAGGCCGAGCGCCCCGTGGTCCAGCCCCGCCCCGGCCAGCGCACCGAGCGCGAGAGCACTCGTCGAGATCGCGGCCACGCCATCGCCCTGCCACCAGAAGAGCTGCCGAAAGCCGAGCCAGTCGGTGGCCGCCACAGTCGGCTCGCCGGGCCCGGAGCGGTGTGCCGCGGCGAACGGCGGCACCAGCTCGGCGAGGGCGACGCCGTCCGCTTTGGTGCCCTTGCCCAGCTGCTCGGCCAGCTCCGCGGTGGTGACATCGCCGGTACGGGTCCGAGCCGCCCTCCCCAGGCGCAGCGTAAAGGCAGCGCCGGTGTGGTCGACCCGATCGCCCGGGTCCTCGCCGTCGAACGCGATCCATCCGTCATCGGTGCGCAGCACCCGCGCGTCGTCACCGAGGCAGGTGAGGGCCTCGGCCCGGGACGCCGCGTCGGTCGTCGCCAGCCTGTCGCGGGCGTACGAGACGACCAGGAGCGACTTCATCTCCGAAGCACCGTGGGCAGCGTGCCAGGCTCACCTTGGGCAGACATACCGGCCAGCCTAATCATCGCCAAGCATCCGAGGAAAGCGGTCCCAATACGGCAAAGGCCCTGTGCCGTGACAGATCTCCGGCCCGTCGATGTCGACTTCCCGACCAAGGAAAATATCTGCCTTCCTCCGCTGCCGTGGTTGACTTTCGCCGTGGTGGCCGGAATCCGAGCGCGGCAGACCCTCGCCTCTGCCTCTTCTTCGGCGGACAACAGCTTCGGTTTTCTCCGGCTGATGTTCGCCTTCGCCGTACTCGTGTCCCATTCTCTGCCGATCGGCTTCGGCGCGGACGACCCGGGCGGCGCCCTCACGAACGGCCAGACGGCGCTCGGCGAGATCGCAATCCTGGGCTTCTTCGTCATCTCCGGCTTTCTGATCACCCGCAGTGGGACCCGGGCTCCGGTGCTTCGATACCTCTGGCACCGCGGCCTACGGATCCTGCCGGGGCTGTGGGTGTGCCTCGTGGTGACGGCCTTCGTCTTCGCACCGATCGTGTCCCTGTGGGAGCGCGGCACACTCCACGGTCTCTTCTCCGACTCCGACGGACCTTTCCAGTACGTCCTCAGCAACTCTTTCGTCGCGATCTGGCAGTACGGAATCTCCGACCTGCTGCTGGACACCCCGTACGGGCAGCGCACCGGCACGTCGGTCGTCAACGGCTCGCTCTGGAGCCTCATCTATGAGGTGTTCTGCTATCTCCTGGTCGCCGGGTTGGCGGCCGTCGGTGTCCTACGCCGGGCCCGATGGCTCGTGACGATCCTTGCGCTGGCCGGGGCTGGAGTCATGATGCACGACCTGCTCCGGGCACCGGAGATCCCCGGGCCGCAGGGTGTGCACGGCCCGATCTTCGGCGTGGACGGGCTGGACAGCTACTCCCTCGTCTACCTGACCTACGTCTTCCTCCTGGGCGCCGTCTGTCAGCTCTACCGAGAGAGGATCGTCCTGCACGACGGTCTCGCCGTCGCCGCCGCTGCCGTCGTGGTCGCCACCACGCAGTTCGGGGCATTCGCGGTGCTGGGCTATCCGGCCTTCGCCTACCTCGTCCTCTGGCTGGCGGTCCGCTTGCCACGCTGGACCCGCCGGATCGGCCGCCAGCACGACTATTCCTACGGCTTCTACATCTACGCCTTCCCCGTCCAGCAACTCCTGGCCCTGATGGACGTGCCGCGGCTCGGCCTGGTTGCCTACATCGCGAGCTGCACCATCGCCACGGTCGCGCTCGCCGTAGCGTCGTGGCATGTCGTGGAACGGCCGGCGATGGCGCTGAAGGCCTGGTCCCCACGGCGTCGTGACACGACGACCGGCGTCCGGCCCCTGGCGACCGCCCGACGGGGGCCGCGGCCCGACACCGAGAAGATGCCCGCCGCCGTCGGGGCGGACCAGGCGACTACCGTACGACCGCCGGCGACCAGGCATCGCGGATGAACAGGTCCGCGACGCCACCGCCGTCCGCGCGCACGGTCCAGAGGTCGCTCGTCGACGGTCCCTCCCCGGCGCGCGGCAGGCCGTAGATGACCCGGGTGTCGTCGAGCCACTCGATCTGATCGTCGACGCTGCGTTGCTCGGCCAGGATCGTCGACCTGCCGGTGGCGATGTCGTACACCGCGATCCGCCAGTGCCCCGGCTCCTGGCCGGCCCGCGTCTTGAACGCGATCCGGGTGCCGTCCGGCGAGAGGGACGGACATTCGGCGTCGTCCCGTAGCGCGACGAGTCGCTGCCCGCCAAGGCTGCCCCGGACGAGCCAGGTCCTGCCGCCCGACGCCGCCGTCGCATAGAAGGTGGCCCCGTCGGCGAACGTGACACCCCAGAGATTGCGGTCCGCGGCCGTCACCCGCTTGCCACCGACGATCACCTGGAAGTGCTCGATGTTGGTGGAATGCCCGTCGGCAACCCTGGTCACGAGGGTCTCGGTGGAGAACTGGCCGGGCGTCGAGTAGCTGTGTCCCGCGACGAAGGTCGTCGTCGCCACGAGCGACCCGTCGCGCGACAGCCGGGTACGGCTCGGCACGCCGGAGAGCGGCAGCTCGCGGGTGACACTCCAGTCGGGACCGAGGACCTGGGCGCGGTACGTCGTGACCAGGCCGGGCTTGGCGTACAGGCACACCGCCCCGCTCCGCCGAGCGTAGACCCGGTCGCAGGCGGCCGGGGTGAACGCCCGGGGCCCGGCCGGCTCGCCGAGCGGGACCACTGCCACCCGGCCGTAGTCGCCGCCGGCAGCGGTGCTGCGGAAGACGACATGGGGCCCGCTGGTGACCGCCGTGAGGTCCGGACCCGTGGGCATCGGCGGCGCCGCCGCCACGCCCTGCGTCTGCTCCCGGCGGACGGAGTAGATGTAGCTGACCGTACCGAGCAGGGTGACCAGGACGATCACGCCCAACGTCCAGACCCGCGCGCGGCCGCTCATCGCCCATCCTCCGCCGCCGGGCCGGCCCCGGGCACCTGCACGGCGCCGGCCCGGTCGGCGGCGCTCGCGGTGGTGCCGGCCACGGACCCGGGGCGGTCCTGTCCGGACAGCAGCCAAGCGGCCATCACCACTCCCGTCATCAGCAGGCCGGCCAACAGGCAGAGTGCCTCCTGGCGCCCCAACAGCTGCCACAGACTGCCGAAGGCGAGCGCGCCGGCGAACCGCGCGATCACGACGACGGTCTGGGCAGCGGCGATACCGCTCCCCCGCGCGTCGCTGGTCACTCTGCGGCTGACCAGCGCGGCGAGCACGCCGTCGGTCGCGGCGTAGAACGTACCCAGCAGGACCAGGGCGGCAACGGTCGCCCCCAGGCCGCCCACCGGCGCGGCGGCGACCAGGTAGGCGATGAGCAGCGCCAGGTGGCCGCCGACGAAGACGCGCGAGCGCCCGAGTCGGTCGGCGAGGCGGCCCAGCGGGATCGCCAAGGTGAGATAGGCGACGTTCGTGCCGACGAACAGCAGCGGGAAGTAGCTCGCGGCGAACTGGTCGCGATCCTGCAAGGACAGGTAGATGAACCCATCGCCGATCGTGAACAGCCCCAGCACGCCGGCGGCGACCAGCGGACGCCGGAGCTTCGGACCGGTGAGTTCCCGGAGCACCCGCCGTACCGGCAGCGCTCCCATCGACCGGCCGCGCCGGTCCGGCACCAGGAGGACCATGACGGCGACGCCCAGCACAGCGAACGCGAATGACGCGACGAAGACCGTCGAATAACTTCCGGGCACGAACCACAGCAGCGAGAACGCCACCAGCGGGCCGGCGGCCGCGCCGATGGTGTCCAAGGTCCGGTGGAGCCCGAACGCGCGACCCAGCCGGCGGGGGTCCGACGCATCCGCGATGAGGGCGTCCCGTGGCGCCGTACGCAGCCCCTTGCCCAGCCGGTCCACTGTCACCACCGCGGTGACAGCGCCGAGCCCGTGCGCCGGCAGCATGGCCAGCCGGCTCGCCGCCGAGAGGGCATAACCGGCGGTGGCGACCCACTTCGGCCGGCGGGACCGGTCGCCGAGATACCCCCCGAAGATTCTCACCAGCGCGCTGGCGCCCTGGTAGAGCCCGTCGACAACGCCGTACGCCAGCAGACCGAGCCCCAGCTCGGCGGTGAGATACACCGGCAGTACCGCGGCGATCATCTCCGACGAGACGTCGGTGAGCAGACTGACGACGCCGAGCAGCACCACGGTCGCGCCGACCCGGGGCAGTCGGCGGCCGGGCTCGCCGGCCGGATCCGCGCCGGGGCGGTCCCGGACCGATACGTACATGGCCGCGTCGAGCTATGCCACTGACCGCAGCGCGGCGGCGAGCTCGAGCGCGACGGTTGCCTGCTGGTCGGCGGTGATCTGCGGGAACAGCGGCAGCGACAGGATCTCTGTGGCGGCCCGCTCGGCGTGCGGGAAGCTGCCAGGGCCGTACGGCAGGTCCGCGAACGCCGGCGTCAGGTGGATCGGACAGGGGTAATGGATGCCGGCGCCGACGCCGGCCTCGTTCAGCCGCCGCAGGACCTCGTCGCGGCGCCCGGCACCCCCGGGGATCCGCACCACGTAGAGGTGCCACACGTGCTCGTTCCCGGCGAGGACGACCGGACGCGTCACCTCGAGGGGCGCAAGCAGTTCGTCGTAGCGGGCGGCGGCGGCGCGCCGGGCGTCGTTCCACGCGGCCAGGCGGGTCAGCTTGGCCCGCAGCACCACCGCCTGCAGCGCGTCGAGCCGGCTGTTGACCCCGATCATCTCGTGGACGTACTTCACCAGGCCACCGTGGCTGCCGAGCGTACGTACCACCGTGGCGAGGCCGGGATCGTCCGTCAGCACCGCTCCGGCATCGCCGTACGCCCCCAGGTTCTTGCCGGGGTAGAAGCTGGTGGCCGCGACACCCCCGGCGCCGGCACCGGCACCGTTGCGGGTGGCACCCTGGCACTGCGCGGCGTCTTCCACGGTCGCGACGCCGCGGCCGGCGAGTCCGGCGCGCAGCCGGTCCACCGGGGCGAGCTGCCCGTAGAGGTGGACGGGGACCACCGCTCGGGTGGCCGGGCCGACGGCGGCCAGGGCCGCGTCGACGTCGATGAGGTAGGTCGCCGGGTCGATGTCGACGAGGACGACACGCGCACCGACCCGGGCCACGGCCTCGGCGGTCGCGACGAACGTGTTGGCCGGAAGCGCCACCTCGTCGCCGGCCCGCACTCCGGCTGCCCGCAGGGCGAGTTCGACCGCGTCCGTGCCGTTGGCGACACCGACGCAGTGCTGGACGCCCGAGTACGCGGCGAACTCCCGCTCGAAGGCCGCGACCTCCTCGCCTCCGACGAAGGCCGTGTTCTCGATGACGCGCTTGAAGCCGGTGCTGACATCCTCGGCCACTTCGGCATGGGCGGCCCGCAGGTCGACGAGTGGAATCATCTGGCGCTACTCCATCTGCCGCGATCGCGGCGAGCAGGGGTCGATCAGCGACCGGGCGGAACCCAACGGTGGCCGGACGGCCCACAGCCTCGGTCGGCGAACGGTCGGTGCGGATGGCGATCGGTGCGGATCCGTTTCGGCACCGCCCAACTGGCAGGCAAGCTACCAAGTGGGGCATTCGACGGCTGGGTCCTGACGGGTATCCGGCAGAACCGTTTTCGTCACGCCCATACCGTACTGACTGGGTTAGTGTGCCAGCGACGGCGACACGCTGGAGCCGCCGCACGGCCAGGGGCAGCTGTCCATTCAGACGGATTACCTCGATCCACGTCGACAGGGGATGGATAAAGGTTTCTCCTTCTCCAAGACGAAGCCCGGTAACGTGGCCGCGGCAGGCCCGGGTCATTGCGGACCATGGCACGGAGCGTGCAGTGCTGAAAAAGGAAGGCGGACAGTGTCGACGGCAACCACGTGGCGCGGCGTGAAGCTGGCCGAACCTGATCTCTGGCCGGCGGCTGGCGCTGATCGCACCACCTCCCCGTACGTCCCGGGTCCTATCGACGAACGGCTCACCGGCTTGCCCGGCGAATCCGACGAGCGTCGGCTCTACCGGCGCATGCGTTTTATCCGCCGCTTCGAGGAAACACTGCTCTCGCTCTTTGAAGAGGGCGTCCTGAATGGCACGACACACGCGTGTATCGGTCAGGAGGCCGACGCCGTAGCGGTGATGGAGCACCTGGTCGAGGAGGACCACGTGTTCAGCAATCACCGGTGTCACGGTCACTACCTCGCCCGCACCGGCGACGCCCTGGGGCTGCTCGCCGAGATCATGGGCAAGGAAGCCGGTGTCTGTCGAGGTATCGGCGGTAGCCAGCACATCTGCGCGCCCGGATTCAAGTCCAACGGCGTCCAGGGCGGCATCGTGCCGGCCGCCGCGGGGATCGCCCTCGCCGGCCAACTGGACGGCGGCCGCCGGGTGAGCGTCGTGTTCATCGGCGACGGCACCCTGGGCGAGGGGTTGCTCTACGAGACGTTGAACATCGCCGCGCTCTGGCGGCTGCCGCTCCTCGTGGTCTGCGAGGACAATCGGTGGGCGCAGAGCACGCCGATCGGGACCAACCTCGCGGGCAGCATGCCGGGCAGGTTCGAGGCCTTCGGCATTCCGGTACGCGAGGTCGACAGCACCGACGTGATGGAGTTGCGCGAGGCCGCCGGGGCGGAAGTCGACGCGGTACGCGGCGGAGCCGGTCCCCGGGTCCTGCTGATCCACACCTACCGGCTGTGCCACCACTCCAAGAGCGACGACGAACGCCCCGCCGAGGAGATCGCCACCCGGTGGGCCGTCGAGCCGTTGCTGGTCCACGGTCGCCGGCTCGGCGACGACGAACGGCGGATCGTCGACGGCGAGGTGGAGTCCGCGCTGGCACAGGTGGTCGCGACGGCGAGGGCGCTGCCGTGATCTTCGCCAAGGAGCTGAACGAGACGCTCCGTACCTGCCTCACCGCCGACCCCCGGGTGCTCGTGCTCGGCGAGGACATCGCCGACCCGTACGGCGGAGCGTTCAAGGTGACGCGAGGGCTTTCCACCGCCTTTCCCGACCGCGTCCGCACGACGCCGATCAGCGAGGGAGCGATCGCCGGGATCTCCGCCGGGCTGGCGCTGGCCGGCTACCGGCCCATCGCCGAGATCATGTTCGGTGACTTCCTCACCCTCGTCTTCGATCAGGTCGTCAACCACATCGCCAAATACCAGGCGATGTACGCCGACCAGGCGACCTGCCCGGTAATCGTGCGCGCCCCCTCCGGCGGCCACCGGGGATACGGTCCGACGCACAGCCAGAGCCTGGAGAAGCACTTCCTCGGCGTGCCGCATCTGCGGGTGGTCGCCGCGTCGCTGGTGCACGATCCCCGGACGGTCTTCGATGAGTTCCTCACCCAGGACAGCCCGGTCCTCTACGTGGAGCACAAGCTGCTCTACCCGCAGCACCTGACCGTGCCCCGGAACGGTCGGTGGGGAGACCTGCTGGCGACGCAGGACGCCAGTCCCGGCATGCTGCCGACGGTGTGCCTCTCCGCGGTGCCCCGCGAGGATTGTGCGGTGACGATCCTGGCCTATGGATACCAGGCCATGCTCGCCGCGAAGGTGGTCGAACGGCTCGCCGTCGAGGAAGAGATCTTCGTCGAGCTGCTGGTGCCGGCTCAGCTCGCTCCGATGGACTGGGCGCCGGTCGAGCGCTCCGTCGGCGTCACCGGACGGCTCGTCACCGTGGAAGAGGGCAGCGGCGGTTGGTCGTGGGGCACCGAGGCCGCCGCGACGATTTCCCGCCGGCTGTTCCGGGAGCTGCGTTCCCCCGTCGACGTCGTGGCCAGCGAGCCCACCGTCATCCCGTCAGCCAAGGCCAAGGAGAGCCGGGTCCTGGTCGGCGCGGGCCAGATCGAGGCGGCTCTGCGCGCCGCGGCCGGCTGAGCCAGGGCCCGCTAAGGAGAGAGTGTGAAGCCGGTAATCGTACCCACCAGCGACGTCAACAGTGAGCACGGCGTGCTCGTGGCATGGTTCGTCGACGACGGAGCCAAGGTGGAAGCGGACACCCTGCTTGCCGAGGTCGAGACCAGCAAGGCGGTGCTCGAGGTCGTCGCTCCCGAGGCCGGCATCGTCCTGCAGCTGGCCGAGCGACTGCGGGAGGTCCCCCTCTCCGAGCCGATCGCCATGCTCTTCGAGACGTCGGCCGACCTCGCCGAGTACGTGCGGGAGCGCGAGACGCGAGCGGCGGCCGCGGCTGAGGCGCCGGCACCCGTCCGGGCGAGCGTCAAGGCCGTGCAGCGGGCCGCGGAGCTGGGCGTCGACCTGGCTACCCTCCAGCTGGGACGGCTGATCACCGTCAAGGACGTGGAGGCGGCCGCCCGCGAGGCCGGCGTCGGCTACGACGCCCTCCCGGCGCCGCTGGCGGCCGAGCCCGGGGTGCAGCGCATCCTGCTCATCGGCGGGGCGCTGGGCGCCACCCAGGTCATCGACATCCTGGCCGGATCCGCGACGCAGCGGTCCGTCGCCATTGTGGACGACGACCCGCAGCGGTGGGGTGCCGACGTGCACGGCGTGCCGATCGTCGGCGGAACGGATCGCCTCGTCGCGCTCTTCGCCGAGGATGCCTACGACGCCGCGATCATCGCGATCGGCACCTCCGTGGAGACCCGACGCCGCTTCCGCGAGATGTGCGCGCAGGCCGGGATCCCCCTGGCGAACGCCATCGATCCCACCGCCAAGATCGCTACCGACGTGGTCCTCGGGCAGGGGAACATCATCTGCGCCTTCGCGCACCTCGGCACCGGTGTGCGGATGGGAGACAACAACTTCCTCTCCGCCTACAACTCGTTCGACCACCACAGTCGGATCGGCTCCGACAACGCGACCGGCCCGTCCTGTGTCTCGTCGGGCAAGGTGACGGTGGGCGACCGGGTGCGGCTCGGCACCGGCATCTTCATCGAGCCGAACGTCGTCCTGGGTGACGGGGTGGTGGTCGCCTCCGGCGCGGTGATCGTCCGATCGGTGCCGGCCGAGCACGCCGTCAAGACGAAGGTCGTCACCACGACGGTGGTGCCGCCGCGCCGGCCCGGACGGTAGCGCCGCCCGGACCGGGGGTGGTCCGTCAGATGCCGCGCCGCTTCCAGGACTGCCACCAGAGCCACTCCCGGCCCTTGGCGGCGACCGCGGTGAGCACCAGCGGCTGAAGGTACGGCATCACCGTCGGCCCGATCCGCTTCCGGATGCGCAGGCCGCGGTACTCCGGCAGCGCGCGGTACTCCGGCCAGCACTCCGCGGCGAACGCGATCAGCTCACCCTCGGGCACGCTCGCGGTGCGCCCCCGGTCGTAGGCCCGCACCGCGCGCCGCAGGGCGTGGCGGGCGAGGCGCCGGCGCACCATCGCGTCGAGCCGGTCGGCGCCGGGCAGCAGATCGCCGCAGCGCCGCACCACCGCGTCGTACGCGGTCCTACGCTGGCGCAGGTCGTCCAGTTGGCCGGCGTAGTCCGTCTGCGACATGTTCGCGCCGTGCAGGCGGTAGTACGCCTGGTCCGCCCCGCGCACATAGCCGACGTCGGCGTGCGCGGCCAGCCGCATCCACATCTCGATGTCGCCGGCGTGCGGCAGTTCGGGATCGTAGCCCCCCACCTTGCGCTGCAGATCCGTACGCACCACGACCTCCGGCGAGGTGATGCAGCCGGTGGCCTCGCGGAACCGTCGCTCCAGCCACCAGTGCCCGGGCCAGACGGTGTGGCCCAGGTCGCGGGTGCGGGCCGGCGGCGGCGGACCGGGGTGGGTGAAATGCACCGGGTGCCCGTAGACGAAGCCGACGTTCGGGTTGGCGTCCAGCACGCCTGCCGCCCGGGTCAGTGCGCCCGGCGTCAGGAGGTCGTCGGCGGAGAGCAGCACGGTGTAGTCGCCGTCGGCCCACTCCAGCAGGCCCTCGTTGTAGGTGGCGATGTGGCCACGGTTGGTCTCGTGGACCCGGACCTCGACCCGTGGGTCCGCCGCCGCGATGGCACGCGCCTTCTCTGCTGACGCGTCCGGCGAGGCGTCATCGATGATGAGCACGCGTACGTCGACGTCAGGCTGGTTGTCGAGCACACTGCTCACGCATGCCTGGAGATAGTCCCCGTACCGGTAGCACGGAATAACCACACTGACCGTACTCACTGACACCCTTTCGTTGGCCCGTCCGCGCCCGGTGCCGCGGGCCCGCACCGGTACCGGCGCGGGCCCGCGGCCGTTCACGGAGTCGTCGTGAAAACCACATCAACCCAGTAGTTCGCCGCATTCCAGGAGGAGGTCGGGAAGGCGACACCGGAGCTGGCTCGGAAGAGGCCGTTCCCGCCGTTCGGTGAGTCGGCCACCGCCGTCAGCGGGTAGGAAACCGTCGGTTGGGTGAACTGGTTGCCCGTATAGGCGTAGCGACCCACCTCCGTGTGGTACGAGACCACGTACGGTGTGTTGGCCGTGATGGCGACCGGCTGGTCGAACAGCAGCGTCTGCCAGCCGCTGCTGCTCTCGTTCGTGAAGGTCCCGGTGGCGAGTTGCGCGCCGGTGTTCGACCAGAAGGCGCCGGTGTGCGTGCCGGTGTTGGCGCTGCCCTTGTAGAACCGCACGCCCGTCACGTAGCCGTCGAGTGCCGAGGTGAACCGCATGCCCAGCTCCAGGGAGTTCACCTCGGCGGCGTTGGGGATCGCCGGTACCACGGAGTCGTTCCAGACCGAGCAGGGGCAGCTGACCGACGTGCCGGTGGTGAAGGTCCAGGTGTACGGCGCCGCCATCGTGTTGCCCCACGCGTCGGTCGCCCGCACCGAGGCGGTGTAGGTCGTCGACGGGGTCAGGGCGTGCTGCGGCTGGATGGTCAGCTTGCGCGTGGCGTTGTCGTAGCGGAAGCCGGCCGGGACGGAACCGCCGCTCGAGGTGAGCGAGTACTCGATGCTCTGCGGGTCGACGTCGTGGCTGAAGGTCGCGGTCGGCGTGGCATTGAGCCCGACATCGGACGCGCCCGCTGCGGGGGTCTTCGCGGTGATCGTCGGTGGCTCGGTCTCCGCCCCCACCGTGTCGACGAGGACGTCGACCCAGTAGTTCGTGTTGTTCCAGCTCAGGTTCGGGAAGCCCCCGCTCGAGCCGTACCGGTAGACGCCGTTCGCGCCGTCCACCCCCGACTGCAGCAGCCGTACGGCCGACAGCCCCGCGCCCTGGTTGGCGAAGTAGTTGCTGGTGTACGAGTAGTGCCCGGTGGGCGTGAAGTACGACGCCACATAGGTGGTGTTGGCGGCGACCGGCACGGGATTGGCGAAGGTCAGCGTCTGCCAACCGCTCGCGGTTTCGTTGGTGAACGTACCGGATGCGAGCAGTTGGCCCGACGCGGTCCACAGCTTCCCGACGTGCGTGCCGGTGTTGGTGCCGGCCTTGTAGAACTTGACGCCGGTGACCAGGCTTGGCGCGCCGACCCGGAACTTCACCCCGAGCTCGTTCGGTGAGGCGTCGAAGGAGTCGATTCCGGTCGGCACGGCGGTGGCCGGAAAGGCCGTGCAGGGGCACTGCTGCGGTCCGACGGTCACGCTCCGGGTGGTGACCGCCCCGATGTTGAGGCTGTCGTCGGAGGCCCGCACCTTGATCTGCGCGGGGCCCTGGACGCTCGGGGTCCAGGTGTAGGACCAGTTCCCCTGCCCGGTGGCCGCCGCCCAGGTGTTGCCGCCGTCCGTGGAGACCTCCACGCGGCCCAGCTGGCCGCCGCCGACCTCCGTCGCAGTCCCGGTGACGGTCACCGGCGTCAGGACCGCCAGGGTGCTACCGGCCGCCGGCGCGGTCATGGTCACCGCCGGTCCCGTGGTGTCGGTGGACCTGGTGGCGGCGACCAGGTTGGCCTGCCGGGTCAGCGGCTGGGCATCCATGTCGGCGAGCAGGTTGACGGTCGCCTGCTGCATGCGCTGATCCTCGGTGCTGGGCAGCATTGTGTGCAGGCTGCTGAGCCCCCACGACCACTGCACAGTGCCGGCGCCGAAGACCAGGGCCCGGGAGGACTGGTCGCGATAGGCCACCAGGCTGTGCGTGGCCGTGCCGTTCCCGTAGTTGTTCCCTTCGTCCAACAGCAAGTTGCCGTCGGTGATGGCGAGCGTCGTCGAGGAGAAGGAAACCGCGCCCGGCGGGCGGACCGAGTTCTCGACGTCGGAGTCCCACTCGTAGCCGAGCGTGCCGACGGGGAACGTGGCCACCTGCCCGGGTGCCAGGTTGTTGATGGACGGGATGTTCCGCCACAGGCGGAGGTTCCGGTACGCGGCCGGGACGGTGATCGCGTCATTGCGGTAGCCGTTGACGGTGAAGATGGTCCCGGTGAGCTGGTTGGGCGGGGTGGCACCGCCGGAGCCGGCACCCACCGAGTCGACCCAGGTGCCGGTCCACTGCCCGCTCGGGTCCGCGATCCCGTTCGGCGGGTTCTGCCGCATCTTGGTCATCTTGTAGCAGACGAGGGTGCGGTTGTCGCCGCCGCCGGCGACGGAGGGCTCCAGCCGGGTGCGCCAGAAGATCTCGTTGCCGCTGAAGAAGGCCAGGTTGACGCCGGCCTCGCGGGCGGCGACCACGTTGTTCCACTGGGCCTGGTTCCAGTACTCGTCATGCCCGGAGGACATGAAGACCTTGTGGTCGAGCAGGCTCGACGGCTTGGTGCTCACGTCGATGCTCGAGGCGTAACTGACGTCGTACCCGTTGCGCTCAAGCCAGTAGATCATCGGGTACTCGGCCGAGAGAACGCCGTTGTCGCCGGCGATCCGCATGGGACGGTTGTAGCTCACCTTGTAGGCCCGGCCGTCGTACGCCGGCCCGCCCCCACCGTAGAAGTCCTGGCCGCCCCAGTCGTTGTACGCCTGCCAGGTCTGGTCCGAGGTCTGCACCAGGATGTCGGAGTGGTTCGACGCGTCCGCGACGACGAACGGCACGTGCGCGAAGCCGGCGCCGTTCGGCTGGTCGAGCGTCGCGAGATAGACCCCGGAGACCGCGTCGGACGGCACGGTCCAGGTCACGTTGGTCGTCCAGTTGCCGCAGTCCACCAGGCCGGTGCCCGCGTCGTGCAGGCACGCCGGCTGGGTCCGGGCGGGGAAACTGCTCGCCGGTGAGGTCGGCATCCGCCGAGCACCGTCACCGCCGTAGTAGCCGAGCCGGTAGACGTCGACGTCGAAGGTGGTCGGGGACTGCACCTTCAACTGGAGCGTCTCGCCCGGCTGCACGCTCATCCGGGTGGCGAATCCCTCGATATCGCCCCAGGCGCTTTCGCCGTACCAGTCGTCGCGCGGCGTGCCCGGTTTGGAGTTTTCACAGACAATGGGGTTGGAGCCGGTGCCACAAGGATCGGACACGGCGGAACTCGCTGACGCGGGAATCAGCACCAATGCTGCTCCCATGGCCGCCACCACGGCGGCCCGAAACACCCGAGACCTCATACGTTTCGCCTGCTTCAGAAGAATGGCCGCCGGACGGTATTGAGAGTACGTGCACGCCAGGGAGATACCAGATCTGCAGGTGTCGGCTACTCGCACCGATCGGACAGTCTCTCGCCGCGCGCAGGCCGACGATCGTTCCCGCCGCGCAGCCATTCGGCTCGACGCGCATCGCCGACCGGGCGGGTCCGATCACGACGGTCGTGGCACGGCCTCATCCGAGGGCGTTCCGTCGATCGAACCCACCACATTGTTGGACCATTGCGCGAACCTGGCCTTGCACTCCGATCGGCACTGACTGGCGTGTTCCCAGTGCGTCGGACCGAAGACATTGTCGTGGAGCCGCAGGCCGATTCCGTCCTGGGCGTACAGGCCGAATGCACCGAGCGAGATGAAGCTGTCGCGCACCAGGTAATTGCGCAAGGTGGAGCCGCCCTGACTCTGCGTGAACAATACCGCGGTTATCGCCTTCCAGTAGCCCGGCACCTCCTTTCCGGTGAAGGCGTCGACCCCCGGCTCGAGGCGGCTGTTGCTGATCGTCACCGGCCCACTGCCGCCGTACGGGAAGACGCCGCCGGTGTGCGCCCGCGACGGGTCGGCGAGGTGGGCGATGTAGTTGTCGTGGAGCCAGCTCCGCTCGATGGTGACGTTCGCTCCGCACAGGCACATGCCGCCGCTGTTCGCCACATCCACACCGCTGATCCGGATCGTGCAGGTGGCACAGTCGTTGATCGCGTGATCGGTCAGCGCGGCGTTCTGTTGCCCGCTGCCGACCGGCTCCGGCCGGATGGTCGTGTTGCTGATGTTCAGGGTGAGGCGGCCGGCCGAGTTGGCGTTGACCAGGATGGCCCGGTTGGCCGAGCCCGGCGGAGGAGCGATGATCGAGTTCGTGATGTTGACCGTGCCGTGGCAGTCCGTGCCGATGTAGATGAAGGCGCGGAAGTAGATCCGGTCGAGATTGACCGTGCCCGCGCAGTCGTACAGGTCCCACTCCTTGCTGGCCTGGTCGTGCGGTTCATACACCCGGTAGCCGCGCGGCACGGGCAGCTGGCTGTCCGACTGCCGGTAGGGCCCGACGCCCGGCGCGCCGACCGAGAAGCGGGCGGGATACCGGCCACCACCGGTGGGGTCCGCGGCCCGCGGCGCGGTGGAGGCAGGTGCGGCGCCCGTCGCGGTGGCGGTCGGGGCGGGGGTCGCCTCGGCGGTGGTGGTCGGGGCGGGCGTGGCCCCGGCGGCAGCGGTCGCCGCGGCGCACTCCGCCGGGGTCGCGCAGCCGGTGCGGTCAGCCGCATCGCGGTCCAGGGCCACCACCGCCACGGCGATACCGACCAGGAGCGTGCCGGCCACGGCCAGGATCGGCCAACGCCGGACGGCGCTGCGCCTCTTGCCGGGCATCGACTCTCGACCTCCTTCCGGCGGGGCGGTGCCGCGCCGAACCGAACTACGTCAGTTCCCAGGCCGTCCAGTAGCTGTTCGGGTTGATCACGTAGTCGACCGTCGGCTCGGGAATGTGCTCCACCCGGTGCCGTCGGCTGAACCGGTAGATCAACTCCCAGTCCTCCTTCGGCGCCACCGTCGAACTGCGGCGCAGCCGGCTGAACACCAGGTCGGACGACCGTCTCGCCACGAAGGGGTTGGAATCCAGGAAGCACCTCTCCCAGGCGAGCTTGCGGTCGAACGGCACGGAGAGGACGTCCCGTTGCCGCCCGTCCGGCGTCACCCGGCGCATCGCGGTGTAGACCCCGTCCGGCCGCTGGCGCGACGGGTCGTCGCCCTGCAGTCGCGCGAGCGCAGTCTGCAGATGATGCGGGTGCCAGACGTTGTCGTCGTCGAGGAATGCCACGAATTGGGAATCCGTCAGACCCATCCCGATGTTACGGCTGATCCCCAGCACGTTGATGTTGCGGCGCAGGCTGACCACGTGCAGACGGGGGTCGGCCGGCAGTTCGAGGAGCTGACCGCCGCCGTCGTCGACCACGATGACGACATGGTCGGTCACGGTCTGCGCCAGCACCGACTCGACCGCCCGCCGCAATCCGTCCGGCCGCTTGTACGTCAACACGATCGTCGCCACCAGGGCACGAGGCTTGACGCCGCCGGGCAGCGTGGCCAGCAGCCGGGCGATCTCGGACCGTTCGAACCGGTAGAGCCCGACCGCGGTGTGACCGAGCAGTACCTTGTTGCGCAGCTCCTCGAGGGGCAGCCAGCCAAAGTTGGCGCGCAGGCGCCGCTTCACCCAACCCATCTATGAGTCTCCACTCAACTCGTTGCGACCGTTGCCAGCGGCTGCTCACCGTCACGGTCCGCCTCGCGGCCGGGTTGCGACCGGTCCGCCCAGCCTTTCCGCAGCAGAGGCAGGACGAAGGGCAGATACACCGACAGGGCGACCAACCCGATGACCGCCAGCGAGAGGAAGCCACCACCGAGGACGAGGTGCATCCCCCAGGCCAGGGCGCCCATCATCACCCCGCCGAGCACCGGCCGGACGCAGGCGCGCAGCATCAGCGCGGGTAGGATGCCCAACCGGGACAGCACCACGACGAAGACCGGCGCGACGAGCAGACCGGCAACCACCACCTGCCCGGCGGCCACGCCCGCGATACCGAACGAGTGGGCGAACAGCAGGAGCACCGGCGTGAGGCTGAACAGCCACCAGGCCTGCATCACCATCAGGGTCTTGCGCAGGCGGGTGGCCAGGCAGTCGTACGCCAGGTCGACGGCGACCCGGATCAGGCCCAGCGCCGCCAGGAACTGCAGGGACACGGCCGCCCCGGCCCACTGGTCGCCGTACACCAGCCGGATGACCGGGTCGGCGAGCACCCCCAGCAGCACGCAGAACGGCACCGCGGCGGCCAGCACCACGGCCAGCGCCCGCTGGAAGCTGGCGGCGAACGCCTCCGGAGAGTCCGCGAGGCGGGAGAAGCCGGCGTAGGACACCCGGCGCACGGTGTCCGACACGATCCGGACCGGCCAGCTCGACATGTTGAACGCCATCGCGTACAGGCCGAGCGCGGCCGGACCGAGCACCGAGCTGACGACGACCGAGTCGACGTTGACGATGCCGAGGGTGAGCAGACTCGCGGAGGCCAGGGGAAGCCCGAACCGCAGCAGCCGCACGGCCTGGGTCCGGTCCCAGCCGAACCTCAGCATGTCCGGGGCGCAGAGCGCGAACCCGACCAGCGCCACGATGTTGCCCGCGAGCGAGCCCCACGCGAAGGCCATCGCCCCCATTCCGGTGGCGGCCAGGGCGAACGTGACGACAGTGTTCACGAGGAAGTTGGCGATGTCGACAACGGTGCGCCTGAACTGCTGGAACTCGCGGTTCAGCTTGCCGATCGGCACACAGGCGATGCCGTCGATGACCACGGTGAGGCAGAGCAGCCGCAGCATCGCCGTCGCCTCGGGCGACCCCAGCAGGCGCGCCACCGTCGGCGCCGTGACGAAGAGCAGGAGATAGAAGGCGCTGCTGGAGAGGGTCGACAACGTCAGGACGGTCGGCGCGAACCGCCTGATGTCGCCGTCCCAGCGCACGAGGGCCAGGCTGACGCCCATCTCGTTCAGGGAGAGCAGCATCGCCAGGACCAGCAACCCGACGGCGTAGAGCCCCCACTCGTACGGCCCGAAGAAGAGCCGCGCCAGCACGACGCCGGTCGCGAAAGTGCCAACTCGACGCACGATGGTGTTGATCATGCTCCATCGGGTCGCCGCAGCGACCTTCTGATTCAGATCCGTCACGGAGCGGGATCTCCCCTCTGGAGCTCCTCGGTGCGGGCGATGCCGAGGTACGCGCCCGAAAGACCGAGGAACAGGAAGGTCGTCCCGGCCACCATCGGGAAGCTAAGCGTGTCGAAGGTGAAGGTCACCACCAGCATCACGAATCCGACAGCTACGAAGGCCTGGCCGGTCTCCCGGCGGGCCGGATCGGTGAACCGTCGCCGGCCGGCGCCGCCGCAGTGCAGCATGGTGACGTAGACGAGAACGATGCTCACCACGCCGACCACGCCCACCTCCAGCAGGGCGAGGAGATACTGGTTGTCGGTGTAGCGGTACATCAACGGCAGGAAGGTGCCGAATCCCCGGCCGGTCCAGGGCCGCTCGGCAATGTAGCCGTTGACGCCCTCGCTCGTCGCGGTGCGGGACTGGGTGCTGTTGTCACCGCCGTTCAACAACGCGGTGAAGAGGCCGATGATCGTCACAGCGAGGCCGGGCATCGCCAGTCTGGCCACGGCCAGCGACGGCAGCACGGTGGCGAGCGTCCACCCGATCCGTCGCGCGTTCCAGGTCGGCAGGAGCACGAGCATCACCACGACCAGACCTACGACGGATGTCCGGGAGACGGTGGTGATGGCGCCCATGGCGATCAGCATGACCGGGAGCCAGCGCGAAAGCGCCCGGCGCTCTCCGCCGTGGAACGCCTGCTGGAGAGCGAACGGCAGTGCCAGAGCCATGACGGTGGCGAGTTCGAGGGTGTTCGCGGCGGTCGCGGTGGGCCGGACGAAGGCGCCCCTGGTGACCAGTTCCTGGGCGCCGCTCGACATCCCCGGGATCTGGATCCAGGCGGTCAGGCTCGTCCCCAGCACGAACTCGCCCAAGGCGACGACCGCGATGACGGTGCAGCACCGCACGAAGACCCGCATCAGCCGGTCGAGCTGGTCGTAGTTCCGAATCGATGTCGCGAGGAGCACGATGGACGTCCACACCAGGAGCTGTACCAGTCCCCGATCGGCTGCGCTCACCTCCAGCGGCTCCGCGTCCCGTCGAGCGGCGGCGATGTAGCTGAGCAACACGGCCACCGCGACCCCGAAGAGAGCGAGACGGGGCGCCCGGGTGAACGGCGCCGGCCGGGCCTGCCGCACCAGCCAACTGGCCAGGAACCACACCAGGCCGACGAGAACGAACAGGTTCGCCACCGTCCCGGTCGCCCCGATGCCCGGGAACACCAACCGGGACGGCACGAGCATCAACAGAATGACGTAGAGGGTGAGCAGCGAATGCGGTCCCAGGCCGGCAATCCGCTGCTGGGACAGGTAGACGCGGCTGGCTCGCCGCGGTGCCGGGACCGCAGGGTGGCGGCTAGCTTCCGTTAAGCCGGTCGACATTCTGCCCTCTGGGGTGGGACCTTTCGGCGGACCGGTACGTGGTGGACGACGCGCCCGGCGACGAGGACTTCCACGCCGTGCTCTCCGGCCTCGGGGCCGGGCCCTTCCCGGGCGGCAGGCGGAGGATCACCGTCTCGTCGGATCCGCCGGTGTGGCCGCGACCCTCGATGCCGTTGTTGACCACAGCGGGCTTGCTCTGGGCGGCACGGTCGTCCCGCACGAGGTTCGGCGGCTGCTGCGGATGCGGTGCCGGTGCCGGTCGGCCGGGCACACTGGCGGAGCCTTCGGCGGCGGGCGCCGCGGCGGCGGTGGCCAGGTCCTGACGTCGCCGGCGGGACCGCGCCAGGCTCTCCACCACGAAGGTCAGCAGCAGGGCGAGCGCGGTGGTGCCGCCGCCGGCCGCGATCACCACCTTGAGTTTGTCCTTGAGCTGCGGTTCCGGCTTCTGCGGCGGGATGATCTCCGTCATTCGCACCATGTCCTGCGACTTGACGCCGTTCTCCGCCTGGATCTCCGTGAGCTTGGCCTCGGCGTACCGCGCGATCGTCGCGGTCGATGCGAGCAGGTTGGCCTGATCCGTGCCCGTGACGGTGAAGGTCAGGAACGGACCCTGCGCTCCCTCGGCCAGCCCGACCTCGAAGTCCTCGGTCACCCCCATTCCGAGCAGCTCCGCCTGGGCGCCCGTGGACTGCAGGCTGCGACCGAGGAAGTCGGCGGTGGCGACGAGGGAACCGTTGAAGTTGAGGAACGGGTTGTCGTTGTTCTCGCCCGGCGTGGCGGCGTCGGTCGCGGCCGGCGAGCTGAGCAGGCTGACGGTGGTGGTCGACTGGTACGAGGTCGGCACCAGCACGAAGGCACCGACGCTGAGCCCTACCGCCAGGAGCATCATCGGCAGGAGGATGTACCAGCGGGCGCGAGCCACCGAGAGAATCTCGCCTAGGTCCACGACGCCCCTCCAACTTCTCTAGGACGTCAGTCGTCGCCACAATGAATGAGCTGCCCACGACACCGCGGACGATTCGGCGCCAAGGTCGAAGTCAAGCTATATGGACCGTAGGCACGAGGGCTACGGCCGATCCGGTCGAGTTGCTTGCTGCATTCGTCCATGCTTCGTGGCATCCTCCACGCCTGAGCCACCACACAGCATAAGCGGCGAGCGGACCAGAAAGGACACGAAGGCGTGTATTTGCCCGATCTTTTCGCGACGCTGCGTCGACGGTGGTATCTCGTCGTCGCCGGCATGGTAGTCACCGTGGTGGCCGGTCTGGGCGCCACGCAGATCACGCCTCGCTACCTCGCCTCCGAGGTCGTCGTGATGCAGCCGCCGGTATCGTCGTACGCACCCAACCCGATGACCGGGCTCTACCCGTCGATCTCGATCACCGGGGCGGCGGTGGCGAGGCGGCTGAGCACGCCCGATGCGAAGGCCCGCTTGCGGGCGGCGGGGGTGACCGGCAACTACGCTTTCCAGCCCCGCAACACCGGCACCAACCAGGAGCCTCGGTACGTGATCGGCTCGATGACCGTGACGACGATCGCGTCCGACGAGGAGAGTGGACTGCGCGCGCTCGCCATCCTCAGCGACGCCTTCGAGCAGGAACTCAAGAGCCTGCAGGACCGGTGGAAGGTGGCTCAGCAACTGCGCATCACCACCGCGGTCCTCGTTCCGCCGAGTGCGACGTTGCAGCCGCACTCACCGTCGCGGGCCCTGGCCGGGGCCGGGCTCCTCGGCGCCATCGTGACCCTGGCGGTGACCCTGTGGACCGACGAGCTCCTCGGCCGCCGCGGGAAGCGACGGCAACCCCGGCACGTTCACCTGGCTCGGTAGCCGCCCGTCCGCGCGGCGCGTGTGGGCGTAACCGCAGGCCACCGCTAAAGAGCGAGATCATTCGATGAGCCTTTTGTAGACAACCCGACACGCCGACACCCCAACGGTTGATTGATTAATCAATCAGCGCCGGGGAGGGTACGCAGGGAATCAGCTCGAACGCGAACCGAGGTGACCCCGGACGTGAATAATTCCCGGCCCCAAATCGCCATCCTCGTAGCCAACCTTCCCGCCGAGCGCGATCGTCGAGTAATCAGGGAATGCCTGAGCCTGGAGGCGAACGGCTTTGACGTCACCGTCATCGCGCCGCGCGGCGACAAAAGCCTGCACACTTTGCCGGGCAGTCGAAACACCCGGCTACGTCCGTATCCGATTTTCGTCTACGGCCACGGTGTACTTTCGTACTGCGTCGAGTTCGCCTGGTCGTTTCTCTGCATCGCCGTGCGGCTACTGGTCGAGGTGTTCAGTGGACGGGCCCACGCCGTGCAGGTGTGCAACCCGCCCGACGTCTACTGGCCGCTGGCGCTGCTGCTGCGGGCATTGGGCCGCCCGTGGGTCTTCGACCACCACGACCTCTGCCCCGAGATCTACGCGTCCCGCGTCGGCACCCCGAACAAGTGGGCCTTCCAGGTCCTCCGCGCCTTCGAGTGGCTGACCCTGCGGACAGCCACCGAGGTGGTGGCCACCAACGAGTCGTTCAAGGACAACGCGGTACGTCGGGGCGTCGCGCCGGAACGGGTGACGGTGGTCCGCAACGGTCCGACTCGGGGGGAGATAGCCGAGCCGAGCGAGACGACCGACCCGGTGGATGCCCGAGAGGCCGATCACAAGGTGGTGTATCTCGGCGTCTTCGGCCCGCAGGACAACGTGGAGGGAGCGGTGCTGGCCGCCGAGCAGTTGACCCGGCGGCGCGGGCGTACCGGGTGGCGCATGGTGCTCGCCGGCGACGGTGAGAGCATGCCGGCCCTGACCACGCTCGTTGCGGACCGGGGGCTGACGGACGTCGTGGAGTTCACCGGGTGGCTCGACGGCCAGGCCGTCGACGGACTGCTTCGCACCGCGACGGTGGCGATCCAGCCCGACCTGCCGACCCGCATGAACCAGCTTTCCACCATGGCCAAGACCGTCGAGTATCTCGGCCGCGGCGTGCCGGTCGTGGCGGTGGACCTCCTCGAGACGCGCCGCAGCGTGGGCGAGGCCGGTGCCTACGTCCCCTCCGGCGCACCGGAGGAATTCGCCGAGGCCATCGACGAACTGCTGGACGATCCCGCGCGCCGGGCGCAGATGGGGGCCGTCGGCGTGGCCCGCTTCCGGGAGAGCCTCGCCTGGGAGCACCAGGCCGATGCCTACGTCGCGGTGTGGCGGCGGCTCCTCGCCAAGCGACTGGCCCACGGCGTCTCCGCGCCCGCCTCCCCCGCCGACGCGGCGGCCGACATGGCCACTCCTCAGGCGGCCGACATGGCCACTCCTCTGGCGGGCGACGCCGCGCTGGCTGGGCGCCCCCCGTCGGCGGCGACCGAGGCGCGGGTCACGGCGCCGTGACCAGCATCGTCATCGCCGCCCACAACGAGCGCGCCGTCATCGGCCGCTGCCTCGACGCCCTGCTGGCCGAGGCCGCGTCCGGCGAGTTCGATGTCACCGTCGTGGCCAACGGCTGCACCGACGAGACCGCCGCCATCGCCGCGGCGCGGCCGGGGGTACGGGTCATCGAACTCGCCGAGGCGGGCAAGCCGGCCGCCCTCAATGCGGGAGACGAGGCTGCGCGGGGATTCCCCCGGATCTATCTCGACGCCGACGTGGTGCTCTCCACGCAGGGGGTCCGGGCGATCGCCGCGGCGCTCGACGGGCCCCACCTGGCCGCGACGGTGCGCCGGGACCTGGACCTGACCGGCCGGCCGATGCTGGTGCGCGCCTACTTCGGCATCCACCGTCAGCTACCGGTCTTCCGCCACGGTCTCTTCGGGCGCGGCGTGATCGGACTCTCCGAAGCCGGGCGACGTCGTTTTGGTCGGTTCCCGGCCCTGGTGGCGGACGACCTCTTCCTCGATTCGATGTTCGGCGCGAGCGAGAAGCGGCAGGTCGAAACAGTGAGCTCGCGGGTGGCGACCCCGCGGCGCACCCGGGACCTGGTCCGCCGGCTGAGCCGGGTACGCGGGGGCAACTCGGCCATGCGTGCCGCGGCCGACCAGGGCCAGGTCGACGCCACCGTCCGCCCGGCGGCCCGCCTGTCCTGGCTTCGCGACGTCGTCCTCCCCCGGCCCTGGCTCGCCCCGGCCGCGCTCTGCTATGTGGCGATCACGGTCCTCGCCGCGCTGTCCGCCCGGCGCGACCGCGACGGCGCCGCCGGTTGGGCGCGCGACGACTCATCCCGACAGGAAGAGACGCATGCCCGAGTCCAACGGTAGGCACGTGGCAACCGGTACCAGCATCAACATCTGTTTCCACGGCATCGGGGAGCCGCGCCGGGAACTCGAGCCCGGCGAGGAGCGCTACTGGATCCACCGGGATCAGTTCCACGCCATCCTGGACGAGCTGGCGAGCTGGCCGTCGGTGCGGATCAGCTTCGACGACGGCAATCTCTCCGACGTGCGGATCGGGCTACCCGGCCTCACCGCACGCAACCTGTCGGCCGAGTTCTTCGTCCTGGCGGGGCGGCTCGGGACGGCCGGCAGCCTCGACGAGGACGACGTACGGGAACTGCAGGGTCATGGCATGACGATCGGTACCCACGGAATGCACCACCGCTCGTGGTGCGGGATGGACGAGCAGACGACCTACGACGAGCTCGTGGCGGCCCGTGACCGCCTCGTCGAGGTGATCCAGCAGGACATCACGACGGCCGCCTGCCCGCTCGGACAGTACGACCGGAGGGCGCTCGGCGAGCTCCGGCGGCTGGGCTACACCGGGGTCTTCACCAGTGACCGCCGGCCGGCCAGGCGAGAGGCGTGGCTGCAGCCGAGGTTCAGCGTCCGCCGTGACGACACGCCCGCCTCGTTGCGTGCGGCCGTCGGGGCCAGCCGAGGCTGGCCGCAACGGGTTCGGGGCGAGTTGGTGGGCATGGCCAAGCGCTGGAGATAGCAGGCGTCACGCCGCGGAGTGCACCGTCGCGGGTCCCGGCACCTCCCGTATCTTCGCGGGCCTCAGCAGGTCACGCGCTGCTGCTCTGCTGGTCTGCCTGCCAAGGAGGGCGCGGCTGGCTTCCCGACCCAGGAGCACGAACCAGTAGGCGGCGGTACGCGCCAGGCCGTGTCGGCGACGATAGAGGCGTACGCGATTGAGGGTGAGCAGCGCCCACAGCTTCGGCGAGTGCCGGGAATCGCCCTCCAGATGCACGGCACGGGCGTCGGGGACGAAGCGCGTGACGAAGCCCGCGTCCCGGGCCCGCAGGGCGAAGTCGGTCTCCTCCGAGTAGAGGAAGAAGGATTCGTCCCACGGTCCACACTGCTGCCAACACTCTCGGCTGATCAGCATCGTGGAACCCTCGGCCCAGTCGGTGACCGTTTCGCGGGTGTACCGGCGGTCGTCGGTCACCACCTCGCCGAGGATGGCGTAGCGGCCGGCTCTCCGTGCCCCGAGAACGGCGTCCCCGAGGGCACGGAGGATGGTGGGTTCGCGGCGCAGCGTCGGGATGAGTGCACCGGCACCGTCCACGATGTGCGGCACCGCGATGCCGGTGCCGCTCGTGCCGAGAGCGGCCAGCAAGGTCGCGGCGCAGCCCGGCCTGAGCCGGACGTCGGGGTTGAGCACGAGCACCGCGGAGTGCGGCGGCGCGGCGGCCACCGCGGCGTTGATACCGGCGGCGTAGCCCGCGTTGCGCCCCATCTCGACCACGGTCGCTTCGGGAGCCAGGCGGCCCAGGGTGGCAACGGTGCCATCGGCGGACGCGTTGTCGGCGACCGTCAGGTGCCAGGACAACGCGCCCAGGCCCGGGCCCAGTGCCGCAAGGAGATCGGGCAGCAACTGCTCGCTGTTGTAGGTCACCACAGCGACGGCAACCCTTACCTCGGAAACGCTCATCTGGTGCTCCCAGCCGTGAAATGCCGCCTGTCACCGCTCGTGCAGACGTGCGCGAAGACCGCGAAGGAGTCGGCCCGTCCCGCCGCTGCGGAGTCGATCACCGACGGCGCCGGTGCGCACGGAGCGCGTCAGCGCGGATTGTGCCCGCCGGGCGCTGGCCACCGCCCACGACCGGCCGACGCGCCCCTCGGCCACCGGCAACTCGTCATTCGCCAGCCGGTTCTTGTAGAGCGCCTCGGACTTGCCAAGATCGATGTGCTCGATCCCGTCGGCCGCACCGGCCTCCGCCATGCGCAGGCAGAGCAGGATACCGGCCGAATGCCGCGCGAGGTCGACGTCGTACGAGGGGAACCAGTAGGCGAGCACCGACCGGCTCCGGAGTCCCAGATGGGCGGCCACGGGCTGGTCTCCCGCGTAGAGCGTGGAAACCACGGCGCGGCAGTCGGCCGCGGACGACTGGCGCAACTCCTCCAGCACTGCCTGTATCCACGGCGTCCGGAACCGGTCGTACTGCTGCGTCCGGCGATACTGGGCCGACTTCCAGCGCTGGAGCGCGAGCATCGCGCCCTCGGTGCGGTCCTCCCACTCGAACCGCTCCTCGCCGAGCTCGCGCACCATGCGGCGCTGCTTGCGCAGCGCCTGCCGGATCAGATTCCCATCGGTCGTCCGGTCGTCGACGTAGCTCTGGTAGCCCTTCGACAGATCCATGATGGGGGACTTGGCCACCCGAGCCTGGTATGGCGCGAAGGGTGACTGGTCAGCCATCAAATGATCAAACTCCCACACGGCCAGACCGCAGGCCTTCAACAGCCGGATCGGATCCCAGTCCAGGCCGGGCCGGTGCACCAGGCCCTGACAGTCGGAGATGCCGAAGCCGATGGGCACTCCGATGACCCGATGCCTCACCTCGTAGGGGAAGAAGGCGACGATCTCCGGGCCGTCCTGCAGCACGGCTACCCGGGCGGTGGGGCGGCTACGACCGACCGCGAGGGTGAATTCCGGGGCGAGGAAGGGATTCTGCAGCCTCGGCTGCGACTCCTGCATCTGCCGCCATTCGGCGACCTCGGCGGCGCCGAGCTCACCCGGACGGACAACGGAGATCTGCATCAGTCGCCTTTCCCAGGACAACGCCGTTTGCGCCGCGTTTCATCGTGCCCGTTCCCGAAGGAAAGGTGAACCGCGGCCGGTGTCGGTTAGCCGTCTCCACATGTGGACCCATGGCGGCCCGCCGGCACTGTTCGGATGACCGGGCCCAGCCGTCGGCACGCTCCGGAGCGTCACGGACGGCCAAGGGCCCGGTACTCCCAGCCCGCCTCGCGCCATCGGGCCGGGTCCAGGGCGTGCCGGCCGTCGACGATGCGCGGCTTCGCCACCACCGTACGCAGCGCCGCCGGGTCGATCTCCCGGAACTGCGTCCACTCGGTCAGCAGCACCACCACGTCCGCACCCGTTGCCACATCAAAAGCGCTGTCACCGTATTCGAGCGCCGGACATGCCCGGCGAGCATTGTCTATGGCAACCGGATCGAAGACCCGCACCCGTGCCCCCGCCTGGTGCAGGGCACTCGCGACATCGAGAGCGGGCGAATCCCGGATGTCGTCGGAATTCGGCTTGAACGCCGCGCCCAGGGCCGCCACTCGGACCCCGCGAAGATCCCCGCCGGCAAGCTCGCGTACCAGATCCACCATGCGCCCCCGGCGGCGCTGGTTGATGCCGTCCACCTCCCGGAGGAACGTCACCGCCTGCCCCACGCCGAGCTCCTCGGCCCGATGCATGAAGGCACGGATGTCCTTGGGCAGGCACCCGCCACCGAAGCCCAGCCCGGGCCGCAGGAACCGCCTGCCGATCCGATCGTCGAGTCCCAGCGCCGCGGCCAGGTCATGGACGTCTGCGCCACTGGCCTCGCACACCTCGGCCATGGCATTGATGTACGAGATCTTCGTCGCCAGGAAGCCGTTCGCCGCGACCTTGACCAGCTCCGCGGTCCGCGGATCCGTCACCAGCACCGGGCTGCCCTGATCGATCACCGGAGCGAACACCTCGCGCAACCGTTGCTCGGCCCACCGCGAGGAGACGCCGAACACCAACCGGTCCGGACGCATCGTGTCGTCGACGGCGAAGCCCTCGCGGAGGAACTCGGGGTTCCACGCCAGCTCCACGCTGTCACCGGCCGGCGAGACGGCACGCATCAGATCGGCGAGGCGGGCCGCGGTGCCGACCGGGACTGTTGACTTACCGACGATCAGCGCACGTCGCCGGACGCTACGGGCCAATGTGGTCACCGCAGCCTCAACATGTCGCAGGTCAGCCGCATACGAACCAGCCAGCTGCGGGGTCCCCACGCAGAGGAAGTGGACGTCACCGAAGTCGGCCGCCTCGTCCAGGGAGGTGGTGAAGGTCAGCCGCCCCGAGTCCAACGCCTTGACCAGCAACTCGGGCAGCCCGGGTTCGAAGAACGGCATGTCGCCCGCGGCCAGGCGCTCGATCTTGTGCGGGTCGATGTCGACGCCGAGAACCTGGTAGCCGAGCACGGCCATACACACCGCGTGGGTGGCCCCCAGGTAGCCGGTGCCGATGACGGTGAGTTTGGGGGCAGTGGCATCCACCGCTTCGGTGAACCCGGTGTCCATGGCTTCCTCCCGACGGATCATGACGCTGCCAACGGCGCTTGCGCCAGTTGTGCGATGGCAGGGGGCAGCGCTGTCAGTAGGCGCCGGAGCTTCGGATGACGGCGCTCAGCGTGCGGACCAGGATCGCCAGGTCCATGGTCAGCGACCAGTTCTCCACGTACGAGAGGTCGAGCCGGATGGACTCCTCCCACGACAGGTCGGACCGGCCGGAGACCTGCCACAGCCCGGTCAGCCCCGGCTTGACCACCAGGCGCCGGCGCATGTCCGACGGGTAGTTGGCGACCTCGCGGGGTAGCGGCGGCCGAGGTCCGACCAGCGACATGTCGCCCTTGAGCACGTTGACAAGCTGCGGGATCTCGTCCAGCGACAGCCGGCGCAGCCATCGCCCGACCGGCGTTACCCGTGGGTCGTGACGCATCTTGAACAACTCGCCGTCGCTCTCGTTGCCATCAAGCAACTCCGCCAGGCGCTCTTCCGCGTCCACGAACATCGTCCGGAACTTGTAGATGATGAACGGCCGGCCGTTCTTGCCGACCCGCACCTGACGGAAGATGGCGGGGCCACCGGCACCCGGGCTCATCCAGACCATCAGGGCGATCGCCAGCAGCAGCGGGGCGGCGAGAATCAACAACAGGAGCGCCGACAACCGGTCGAAGACGGCCTTGACGACGCGCCGGCCGCCCTTGAGACGAGGGTGCTCGACGTGCAGCATCGGCAGCCCGTCCACCGGTCGGACGGTGGTGCGGTCGCCGGCCACATCCACGAGATTGCTGGCGACGATGAGGTCGACGTCGTCGCGTTCGAGTTGCCAGCCCAACCGGCGCAGCGCGGCTCCGGCCATCTCCGGGCAGGAGAGCACGAGGACGGTGTCCGCGCCCGCACGTGCGACGGAGGTCGCCACGTCCTCGAACGTGCCGAGGATCGGCGGCAGTGGACCTGCCCCGCCTCCGGTGACGGACTCGGCGGCGGGGTACGGCAGGCAGGCGCCGACCACGCCCAGTCCGTGGTAGCGCTCGCGGCGCAACCGCTTGGTCATCTCGCCCACGGCGAGCTCGTGCCCGACCAGAATCACCCGGTGCAGCCGTTCGCCGCGTCCCCACGAGCGGTGCAGGTGCCGACGGACCAGGTACCGCATCGCGACGCCGGCGACGACGACCAACGGCATCGCGATGATCAGGTAGCCCCTGGCGAGCCGGAAATCGAATGCGAAAGAAGCGACGGCCAAGGCAGCGGTAAAGCCGAGACCGGCTCGGAATACCCGAGCGTACTCGTCGTTTCCGACGAAAAGATGGCGTGATTCATACGCTCGGTTGAGGGTGAGAGCCACCATCCAGGCGAACGGCAGACCACAAGTAAGCCAGAGATGGCCACGGTTGTACGAGTCGGCCGTGGCCGGGCCGAATCGCAGGCCCAGGGCCGCGACCGCCGACCCCAGCCCGACCATAAGGTCGACCACGCACAGGGTGGCGACATAACGGGACTGCCAGCCGGTCCGCGTTGGCGCAACAGAATGTCCTGCTGGCGCCACCGCGCCGGCTGGGACCGCCGAATCGTCAATGACCTGCGCGACTTCCACCGAATGCACACCGCCTCCAGGTACACCCGGTCGACCAACCGCCCCACATGCGGTTTGTCTTCCGGCTCGAGATGGTGCCGGACCGCGAAGACCCACGCATCCAGGATGCAACTGGCCCGGGAAGCGTACGCGAGACCGACTGAGATAAGAGCATGTTGAGTATCCAATCAGTCCGCCAGCGTCGTTTCCGGTTTTTTTGATCAGAAGTCCAATTGCCGACAATGCATTAGCTGCCCGGTGCCCGGGGGACAGCCGATGCGGGGTTACCCAATGGTCCATCCAGTTGCTGCAAGCAACCGACCGTGGCGGCCGTGCGCGACTTTCGGGCGTCGTCAGAATCGTTCGGTTGTCGGCCGTCGGGTGACGCCCTGCGACCGGTAGCCTGCCGCCATGCGCGGAATTCTTCTCGCCGGCGGCACCGGAACTCGGCTGTGGCCGCTCACCCGTGCAGTCCAAGCAGCTCATGCCGATCTTCGACCAGCCGATGATCTACTATCCGCTCTCCACACTCGTCATGACGGGTTCGGGAGATCCTGGTGAGCACCGCGCCGGAGGACCAGGACCAGTTCCGTCGCCGGTTTCGGAGATGACGCCACGTGGGGGCTGCGGCTGGAGTACGCCGTCCAGCCCCGGGTGGTCGACATCGCCGGCAGCTCACGCCCAGCCCGCGCGCGCGTTGAGCTGGAAATCACGGCGGTCAACGAGACCTATCGGGGACGAAGATCCGGCCACTGAGCATTGACCGGGCATGGGAGATCACCCCACAGCCGTACGGCGATCCCGCGACTCAAAGCCCCGGCGGGGAGGGTGCTCACCGGCCAGCGGCTATCGAAGCCGAGTGTCCTACGACAGCCCGGTACGACGCATCAGGCGGGGAGCTCCAGGACGTACTCCTCGACCTCGGTTCCGCGGCCGGCGGCGTACCCGGAGTCCTCGCCGACCACGACGAAGCCGCACTTGCGCAGCACGGCGAGGGAGGCGCGGTTGTCCTTGGCGGCGCGGGCGTGCACCGGCCGCTGCGGCAGCTCGCGCAGCAGCGCGGCGAGCGCGGCGGTGGCGTACCCCCGGCCCCAGCGGGTCGGATCGATCCAGTAGCTGACCTCGGTGCGTTCCTGGACCGGGAAGGCGGCCACGTGCCCCACCACCTCGCCGGCGACGGTGGCGGCGCGCACCACGATCCGCGGGTCGGCCCGGATCCGCGACCAGTGCGCGTCGAAGGCCGCCCGGTCGGTCGGGTCGGCGGGGCCGAAGGCGGCCATCCAGTTCGCCTGCGGATCCTGCTCGTAGCCGAAGATCACGGGCAGGTCGTCATCGCACACCGGGCGCAGCTGAAGGTCGGCCATCACGCCCCCGGACGATACGCACCCGCTCCGACAACCCCCGACCGCCGGCCATACGTCCGCCCCGGCCGACGCCTCCCCCGCCCGCCTGTGCTGTCGGCGGCACTTTCCCGGAAAGCGTGGCTATTCGGGGCCGGATAGCCACGCTTTCCGTGAAAGTGCGCCCGGATCGGGCTGGCCTGCGCGGGCGCCGCGCCGCCGATTCCGGAGCTGGTGTCCGGGGTGGGCGGGCCGTTCGTCGGGCGGGGGGCTGAAGCGGCAGTGACGGCGGCGTCGGGTGGGCCGTTCGGGCTCGGGGCGTTCGGCGGTCGGGGGGTCACCCGGCCGGTGGACGGGTGGGCGGCCACGGGGTGGCGCGGGTCGTTGGCGCGCAGGATCGGCACATGCGGGAGCGCGGGGTCGATCGGCCGTAGCCGGTCCGCGCGCGGTCGGCACGGTGGCGACCGGCGCCCTGGCGGTGGGCGCCCGGGCGATCGGTGCCGCGGCGATCGGCTCGCTGGCGGTGTCCGCGCTCGCCGGCGCGGCCACCGCGCTGGGCGTGCTGGCGATCGGCCGGCTGGCGGTGCGCCGGGCCGTGATCCGCGAGCTACGCATCGACCGGCTGGAGGTGGCCGAGTTGATCGTGCACCGGCGCGCCGACCCGGCGCGGGACGGCGACGGATAACGGACAGTGCCCACCGTGGCACGGGTGGTCACCGCCCGCTATCAATGAGGCATGCCACCCAGACCCCGCCGACGTGGACCGGACCGCCGCGCTCGCCCGTACCGTCGTCGCCCGCCTCGCCCCCGAGGAGCTGCCGGCCTTCGAGATGCTGGCCGCGCCGTACCTGACCGGGGTGGACACCTCCACCGACGGCGGCCGGCTCGAGTTCGGGGTGCTCGATGCGGTCGTCACCGTGACCCCGGTGGTGACGCTGGTCTGCGCGACCGTGACCGGGGCGCTGCTGTACGCGGTGGGGACCTTCCTCGGTCAGGCACTCGCGGTCGTCGTGCTGGCCGTCGCCGCGGCGCTCGCCGCGCGTACGCTCGTCGGCTGGCGGCGCGGGCGGCGGCCGGCCGGCGCGCCACGCCCCCGGCAGCGCAAGCGGACCTATCAGCTCGCCGACGAGGTCGGGTAGCCGTACAGGTCCAGCAGCCGTCCCCGGGACGCCTGGAGCCGGTCCACCACCACGCTCATGAACCGGGTGGTGAGCTGCCGGCCGAGCGCGTCGTCGGAGTCCATCAACCGGCGCACCCCCGCGGCGGTGAACTCCACCGTCGTGGTGCGCCGCACGGCGACCGCGCCGAACTGCCAGCGGTACGGCGGGAAGAGCCAGGACCAGCCCAGCACCCCGCCCGGACCGATCATCTCGATGCCGACGTCGCCCCGCCCGGGCACCGGGAAGTCCAGCGCCACCTCGCCGCCCCGGACCAGCCAGAACCGCTCCGCCGGCTGGCCGGCGCGGAAGAGCCGGTGGCCGGGATGCCAGGCCACCGGTCGGGCGTACCCGGTCAGCCGGGGCAGCCACTCCTGCGGCAGCCCGGTCAGGAACGGGTGCTCACGCAGCATGTCCAGTGGGGTCATCAGCTGGTCCTCCTCACCTCGGCGGGGCCGGGGGACCTCGGTGTCCTGACTCCATTGCACACCGTGCCGGCCGACGACGTCAGGGCCGATGGTCCCGGGCCCGGCGACCGAAAGGCCGCCGCCGTCCGGCCGCCGCCCGGGCGCTGACGGTCGGTGGCGGCTCGCGGGTCGGCGCCGAATGCCCGTGCCGTGCGCCGGGTACGTCGACAATGAGCTGACGAGTCGTGGGGGTGCTGATGAACCGACCGGTCGTGGCGGGCGTCGACGGATCGTCGTCCAGCCTGGTCGCCGCCGAACACGCGGCCCGCGCCGCCCAGCTGCGGTCCCGGCCGCTACGCCTGGTGCACGGCTACCTGCACCCGCTCGGCTACGGCGTGCCGCTGAACCCGTACGACCTGGGATTGCCGGCACCCACCGAGGAGTCGGAGAAGATGCTGGAGCGGACCGCGGCGGAGCTCGCCGACCGCTGGCCCGGACTGGCCGTCGAGGTACGCCAGGTCGCCGGCGGCCCGGGCGCCACCCTGATCGAGGAGTCCCGCCGGGCCGAGCTGGTGGTGGTGGGCAGCCGGGGCCTGGGCGGCTTCGCCGGGCTGCTGCTCGGCTCGGTCGGCGCCCAGGTCGCCGCGCACGCGCACTGCCCGGTGCTGGTGGTCCGCCCCGACGAGCAGCCGATCCCGGTGGACGGGCCGGTGGTGGCCGGGGTGGACGGCTCGGAGTCCGCCGGGCTGGCCGCCGGGTACGCCGCCGACGAGGCGGCCCGCCGCGACGTGCCGCTGGTGCTGGTGCACGTCGGTCCGCCGGACGGGGACCGTCCGGTGCCGGAGGAGGTCGAGGAGTCGCAGGCCGCGTACCAGGCGGAGGCGGTGCGGCTGCTCGCCGGAGCGTCCGCCGCCGTCCGGGCCGACCACCCGGACCTGGTGGTGCGCGAGCACCCGGTCCGGGCGGCCGGCGCGGCCCAGGGGCTGATCGAGGCGAGCGGCGCGGCCTCGATGCTGGCGATCGGCACCCGGGGCCGGGGCGGCTTCACCGGGCTGCTGCTCGGCTCCGTCAGCCAGACGGTCGTGCACCACGCGCACTGCCCGGTGCTGGTCGCCCACCCGTACGACCGGGCGGACTGACCCCTCAGCCGTCCCGGCCACCGAGCAGCTGCGCGAAGTCGGTGGTGAGGGCGAACGGGTCGACCGGGCCGGTCGACGGCGGTCGCCGCTCGACCTGGTCAGCCAGCTCGGCGCCGGCGCGCAGGATCCGGCCGCGCAGCGCGCCGTCGGCCGCGCTGCCCGACCAGTCCTCCGGGGCGGCGAAGACCGCCGTCGGGACGACCACGGCCCGCAGGTAGCTGAACATCGGGCGGACGGCGTGCTCCAGGGCGAGCGAGTGCCGCGCGGTGCCGCCGGTCGCGGCGACCAGCACCGGCCGGTCGACCAGCGACCCGGCCTCCACCACGTCGAAGAAGGACTTGAACAGCCCGTTGTACGACGCGTTGAAGATCGGCGTGACCGCCACGACGCCGTCCGCGCCGGTCACTGCGTCCAGGGCCTCGCGCAGCGCCGCCGACGGGAACCCGGTGAGCATGTTGTTCACCACGTCGTGCGCGTGGTCGCGCAGCTCGACGGTGCGCAGCTCGACCTCGTGGCCGCGCCGGACCAGCTCGTCGCGGGCGGCCGCGGCGAGCTGGTCGGCGAGCAGTCGGGTCGAGGAGGGCTGGCCGAGACCGGCCGAGACCACGGCCAGGGTGCGCCGGGTCATCGGGCCGTCTCCGCGCCGGTCAGGCCGGCGGCGTCCCGGGCGGCAAGCAGCGAGGCGTGCGTGGGCACCTCGGGCACACCGGCGGGGCGCAGCGCGTCGAACTCCTTGCGCAGCACCGGGACCACCTCCTCGCCGAGGATGTCGAGCTGCTCCAGGACGGTCTTCAGCGGCAGGCCCGCGTGGTCGACGAGGAACAGCTGCCGCTGGTAGTCGCCGACGTACTCGCGGAAACCCAGCGTGCGGTCGATGACCTGCTGCGGGCTGCCCACGGTCAGCGGGGTCTCCCGGCTGAACTCCTCCAGCGACGGGCCGTGCCCGTAGACCGGGGCGTTGTCGAAGTACGGCCGGAACTCCCGGACCGCGTCCTGCGAGTTCTTCCGGACGAAGACCTGCCCGCCGAGGCCGACGATGGCCTGCTCCGGGCTGCCGTGCCCGTAGTGGGCGAAGCGCTGCCGGTAGAGCCCGACCATCCGCTGGGTGTGCTCCTTGGGCCAGAAGATGTGGTTGGCGAAGAAGCCGTCGCCGTAGTACGCGGCCTGCTCGGCGATCTCCGGGCTACGGATCGAGCCGTGCCAGACGAACGGCGGCACGCCGTCGAGCGGGCGTGGCGTCGAGGTGAACGACTGCAACGGGGTACGGAAGCGGCCCTGCCAGTCGACCACGTCCTCGCGCCAGAGCCGGCGCAGCAGGTCGTAGTTCTCGATGGCCAGCGGGATGCCGTTGCGGATGTCCTGGCCGAACCACGGGTAGACCGGACCGGTGTTGCCGCGGCCCATCATCAGGTCCACCCGGCCGTCGGCCAGGTGCTGGAGCATGGCGTAGTCCTCGGCGATCTTCACCGGATCGTTGGTGGTGATCAGCGTGGTCGAGGTGGAGAGCAGCAGCCGCTCGGTGCGTGCCGCGATGTAGCCGAGCATGGTGGTGGGCGACGAGGGCACGAACGGCGGGTTGTGGTGCTCGCCGGTGGCGAAGACGTCGAGGCCGACCTCCTCGGCCTTCAGCGCGATGGCCACCATCGCCTTGATCCGCTCATGCTCGGTCGGTTCCCGACCGTTGGTCGGGTCGACCGTGACGTCACCGACGGTGAAGACTCCGAACTGCATGACCAGCTCCTCGCGTGGGAAGACCGGGGCCGCGGTGGCCACCCGGACGCTGCCCACAACATATTTGACGAATCAACTATTCCATCGCCGAAGTGTCCCGGGGTGGCCCCGGTCACCCCTGCGACGGCGCCTCCCGCCGGACCCCCACCCGGACGCGCCGCTCACCCGGCAGCGCCGCCCGGCCAGAGGCGCCCGCTCGACCGGACGTGCCGCTCGATTCGCCGTTTGCGGCGTGTCGCGCCCTCCGGCGGCGAGGTCACCGCGACACACCGCAAGCGCGCCAGCGGCGGGCCGGCGGCGAGCGGTGAGCAATGTCAGCCGCAGTGCCTGGCTGATCGATGGTCCAGTGAGCGATATGCCGGTGAGGCACAAATATGCCTGGCAGGCATATCGCTCACCCCGAACGATCTCCCGGCGGCGACCATCCATGCGGCGGGTACCCCTCGCCGTGCGGCTCCGGCCCGGGATGAGCCGGGCGCGGTGACCCTGGCACGGGGTAGCCCTCGCCGTACGGCCCCGGCCCTGGGTGAGCAGGGCGCGATGGCCCGGGCGCGGGGTAGGCCTGGCCGGGCGGCGGCGGTGCCGGATACGGCGGAGTGGGGAACGGCGCCGGGTGGAACCCGCCGGGGTGGTGCGGCGGCGCGGCCGGGCGGCCCTTGCGGACCAGCAGGACCACGCCGAGCACGATCAACCCGACGATCAGCAGCAGCGGGACGACGAGGCAGGCCAGCCGGCCCACGAGGTAACCCGCCTGGTGCGCGTCCATGCCGCCGCTCCCCTGTCCGTCGTCGGTGAGCGCCGAATGCTAGCGGATCATGAACGCGGCGGCTGCCCCGTCGGGCGTCAGCCGCCGGCCACCGAGGGCAGCACCTGTACCTCGGCCCCGTCGGCGACCGGCGCGGCCACTCCCCCGGCGTGCCGGCAGTCCTCCCCGTCGACGTAGACGTTGACGTACCGGCGCAGTTCGCCCCGCTCGTCGCGGATCCGGCGGGCCAGCCGGGGCCAGGAGTCGGCGAGCGCGTCGAGGACGGCCCCCACCGACCCGGCGGCCTCCACGGTGAGCCGGCTCGCGCCGCCGGCCTCGCCTCGCAGCGGACCCGGCACCAGCACGGTGACCATCGTCAGACCTCCGCCGCGCGGACGCAGAGCACGTCCGGCAGGTGGGCGGCGACCAGCGACCAGGAGTCGCCGTCGTCGCGGCTGGCGTAGACCTCGCCGGAGCGGGCGCCGAAGTAGACGTCGCCCGCCCCGCCGGCGCACATCGCGTCGCGCAGCACCGAGGGGTGGAACGGCTCGTCCGGCAGCCCCACCGACAGCGGCTCCCACTTGTCGCCGGCGTCGGTCGAGCGGAACACCCGGCACCGGTGGTCGACCGGGTACCGCTGGGAGTCGGCGACCAGCGGGAACGTGAAGACCGTGCCGGGGCGCGACGGGTGGGCCACGATCGGGAAGCCGAAGTCGCTAGGCAGGCCGGCGGCGATCGACGTCCAGGTGCGGCCGTCGTCGTCGGAGCGGTAGACGCCGTGGTGGTTCTGCGCGTAGAGCCGCTCCGGGTTGCCCGCGTCCCGGGCGACCTTGTGCACACACTGGCCGAACTCGGGCCACTCGTCGGGCAGGAAGTACGCCCGGATGCCGGTGTTGCCCGGGGACCAGCTCTGGCCGGCGTCCTCGGAGCGGTAGACCCCGCCGGTGGACATCGCGACCAGGATCCGGTCGGGGTCGCGCGGGTGCGGCAGCACGGTGTGCACCGCCTGGCCGCCGAAGCCGGCGCCCCACTGCTCCCGGTGCGGGTGGTCCCAGAGCGAGCGGACCAGCGTGAAGCTGCGCCCGCCGTCGGTGGAGCGGAACAGCGCCGAGGGCTCGGTGCCCGCCCAGACCACGTCCGGGGCGTCCGCGCCGCCAGGGACGATCTGCCAGACCCGGCCGAGGCTGGCGCCGGTGTCGGCCGGGAAGGCCACCGGCGCCTGCTCCGGCTCGGCCCAGGAGGCACCGAGGTCGTCGCTGGTGGCGACGCTCGGCCCGAAGTGCGAGCTGGTCATCCCGACGAGCAGCCGGGGCGTGCCGGGGCGGGGGTCGACGGCGACGGCGTAGACCCCGGTCATCGGGAAGTGCGGGCCGCTCACCTCCCAGCCGCGTCCGCCCGGGCTGGTGGCGAGGAAGAGCCCCTTGGCGGTGCCGATCGCGAGCAGCGTGGGCATGACCGTCCTCCGATCCGTCGATGAGCGCGTGGCGTGATTATGGCCACACCCCCCGACAGACTCGCCCGGCCACGCCGGGGAGCTCAACCCCGACGGCGCGGGACGTGCCGCCGGTAGCTGCTCACCGTCGGGTCGCCGGTGATCCAGAACCGCCAGGGCACGTCGTGCGCCCCGGTCACCCCGACCCGGGGTCCGGCGGTGATCGCCGCCTCCGGCACCGGCGCCACCGCCGGCCGCAGCCGGACCGGGCCGTCGCCCAGCAGGTCCAGGCCGTACGCCGAGCGGTCGATGCCGAGGGTCGCGCAGAGCCGCGCCGGGCCACGCGCCAGGTCGACGTCCCGGCGTACGGCCGGACGGCGGGCGCGGGCCACCTCGATGCCGTCGACCACCTCGGCGGCGCGCAGCAGCACCGCGGCGGCGTCGCCGTCCGGCCCGGTGACCACGTTCATGCACCAGTGCATGCCGTAGGTGAAGTAGACGTAGGCGTGGCCGGCCGGGCCGAACATGACCGCGTTGCGCGGGGTGCGCCCCCGGTGCGCGTGCGAGGCGGGGTCGCCGGCCGTCCCCGCGTACGCCTCGACCTCGGTGATCCGGACGGTGACGCCACCGGCGGAGAGCCGGCAGCCGAGCAGCCCGCGCGCGGCAGGCACCAGCGGCCCGGCCAGCAGGTCGGCCAGCGGCGAGAGGTCGGTGCGGGAGGAGGTCACGCGACCACGGTACCCAGCAGTGTGTCTCGCCACCCGTCCTTCTGATTAGGGTTGCCTCACCTTAGAGTGGCCCCGTGACGCACCCGCCTGACCTGCTGCCGGCCGTGCGGGCGGTGCCCTTCGCCCGCGACCTGGCCGACCACGGTGACCGCCCCGCCGTGGTCACCGCCGACAGCGTGCTGTCGTACGCCGAGCTCGCCGGCCGGGTCGCCGAGACCGCGCGCCGGCTGGGTCCCCGGCGGCGGCTGGTCCTCGTCAGCGGCGCCAACACGGTCGACGCCCTGGTGGGCTACCTGGCCGGCCTGCACGGTGGGCACCCGGTGCTGCTGGTGCCCGGCGACGGCCCGGCGACGCGGGCGCTGACCGAGGCGTACGACCCGGACGTGGTGATCGGGCCGGTCGGCGGGGTGTGGACGCTGCACGAGCGGCGGATCGGGTCGGCGCACGAGCTGCACCCCGACCTGGCACTGCTGCTGAGCACGTCGGGGTCGACCGGCTCGCCGAAGCTGGTCCGGCTGTCGCACACCAACCTCCAGGCCAACGCCGAGTCGATCGCCGAGTACCTGGGGGTGCGGGAGACCGACCGGGCGGCGACCAGCCTGCCGCTGCACTACTGCTACGGCCTGTCGGTGGTGAACAGTCACCTGGCCCGGGGCGCCGCGCTGGTGCTGACCGACCGCTCGGTCGCCGACGACTGCTTCTGGGAGCTGTTCCGCCAGGCCCGGGCCACCAGTTTCGCCGGGGTGCCGTACACCTTCGACCTGCTGGACCGGGTCGGCTTCGCCGCGATGAACCTGCCGCACCTGCGCTACGTGACCGCCGCCGGCGGCCGGCTGGCGCCGGAGAAGGTGGTCCGCTTCGCCGACCTGGGCCGGCGCAGCGGCTGGGACCTGTTCGTCATGTACGGGCAGACCGAGGCGACGGCCCGGATGGCGTACCTGCCGCCGGACCTGGCGGCCAGCCGACCGGAGGCGATCGGCGTGCCGGTGCCGGGCGGCGAGTTCCGGCTCGCTGCGCTGCCGGAGCAGCCGGACGGCGTCGGCGAGCTGGTGTACGCCGGCCCGAACGTGATGCTCGGCTACGCCGAGCGCCCGGCCGACCTGGCGTCGGGGCGTACCGTGACCGAGCTGCACACCGGCGACCTGGCCCGCCGCGGCCCAGACGGCCTGTACGAGCTGGTGGGCCGGCGCAGCCGGTTCGCCAAGATCCTCGGCCTGCGGGTGGACCCGCAGCGGGTGGAGGCACTGCTGGCCGCGCACGACGTGGACGCGGCCAGCCTGGGCGCGGACGACGAACTGCTGGTGGCGGTGGCCGGCGAGGTGGACCCGGCACGGGTCCGCCGGCTGGTCGCCGGCGAGCTGGCCCTGCCGCCCCGGGCGGTGCGGGTGCTGGCGCTGCCGCGGCTGCCCCGGCTGGCCACCGGCAAGGTGAACTACCCGGCGCTGCGCGAATTGGCGGCCGGACCGGTCGCCCCGCCCGCGCCGTCGGCCCCCGCCCCGGACGACGACCTGTGCCGGCTCTTCGCCGAGGTGCTGGACCGCACCGACGTGACCCCGGAGCACAGCTTCGTCGACCTGGGCGGCGACTCGCTGTCGTACGTCGAGATGTCGGTCCGCCTGGAGCGGGCGCTCGGGCAACTGCCGCCGAACTGGCACACCCTGCCGATCGGGGCGCTGCCCGCGCCGCGCGGCGGGCGGCCGCGCCGCCGGCGGGCGCTGGAGACCAGCGTGGCACTGCGGGCCGTGGCGATCGTGCTGGTCGTCGGCTCGCACATCCCGATGTTCACCCTCACCGGCGGGGCGCACCTCCTGCTCGGGGTGGCCGGCTTCAACTTCGCCCGGTTCCTGCTCACCGACGCCGGACGGATTGACCGGCTGCGACAGGTGCGCTCCGCCCTGACCCGGATCGTGCTGCCGACCACCGCCTGGATCGCGGCGATGCTGCTGCTCACCGACCAGTACCGGTGGAGCAACCTGCTGCTGCTCAACAGCCTCGTCGGCCCGGACGACGGGCGCACCGAGTGGCACTTCTGGTTCGTCGAGGCGCTGGTCTACATCCTGGTCGCGGTGGCCGTCCTGCTGGCGGTGCCGGCGATGGACCGGCTGGAGCGCCGCCACCCGTTCGGCCTGCCGCTGACCCTCGCCGGGCTCGGGCTGCTCAGCCGCTACGACGTGTTCGGCCTGGACGCCCGGTACGACCTGCCGACGGCAATCGTGGCGTTCTGGCTCTTCGCGCTCGGGTGGGCGGCGGCCCGGGCCGACGGGGTACGGCAGCGGCTGCTGGTCACCGCCGCCGCGGCGGCCACCGTGCCGGGCTTCTTCGGCCAGCCGCAGCGGGAGGCGTTGATCGTGGCCGGATTCGCGCTGCTGGTCTGGCTGCCGACCGTGCCGAGCCTCGGTCCGCTGAACCGGGTGGCCGGCGTGCTGGCGGGCAGCTCCCTGTACATCTACCTGACCCACTGGCAGGTCTACCCGCACCTGCGCGACCAGCCGCTGCTCGCCCTGGTGGCGTCGCTGGCCCTGGGCGTCGGGTACGCGGCCCTGGTGCAGCGGGCCGGACCAATCATCAACGGGTTGTTGAAAAGCTTTCGTTGACACGGCGGGCTCGGTGGGGTCTGCTGGAGGCGTGACCGACGACGCCTTCACCGCCCCCGACGCGGCGCTCGCCCGCGCCCACCGCACCTACGCCGCGCTGGAACGCATCACCGCGCGGCACGCCGACACCGAGGCGCGCCGCCGGCGCCACACCAACCCGTACCTGGCCGATCCGTACGAGGCGGTCGCGCTGGTGACCGCCCTCGCCGCCGGCGGGGCGGAGCGGGAGCCCGGCGAGGAGCCGGTCGACGAGGCCGACCTGACGGCGGCCTTGACCCTCCTGCCGCACCTGCGGGCCGAGCTCGACACCCTGGAGGCCGGGCTGCTGACCCTCGCCCGGGGGCGCGGCATGACCTGGCAGGCCATCGCCTTCGGGCTTGGGCTGGGCAGCGCGCAGGCCGCCAAGCAGCGCTTCGAGCGGGTGTCCGCCCGCACCGCCGGCACCGACTGAGCGGCGATCGCGCACCTACCGGCCACCCGCAACGCCGAGGCGCCGCCGGCTGCCCGACCGCCCGATCGGCGCCCGGGGCCGGCTTCCGGACCGCCCGGTCGGCGCGGAGGGGCCCCGGGGCTGGACGGGTCGGAGAGACTGTGCCGGTGACCGCTGCCACCGGGAGGACGCGATGACGCGCGACGAGATGCTGGCGTACTGCCTCGGGAAGCCGGGCGCCCGGCTGGACCAGCCCTGGGAGGGCGACGAGGTGGTGAAGGTGGGGAGCCGGATCTTCGCCTTCCTCGGCTCGCCGGACGGCGAGGCGCGGGTCGGCGTGAAGTGCGGCCCGAACCGGGAGGTCGCCGACGAGTGGATCCACCGGTTCCCGGAGGACGCGAAGGCGTCGGCGTACATCGGGCGGTCGGGGTGGAACTCGCTGCGCCTCGCCGGCGCGATCCCGGACGACGAGCTGATCGAGGCCGTCGACGGCTCGTACGAGGCGGTGGTGGCGAAGCTGCCGAAGCGGGAGCGGCCGACGGTGTGAGGGTCGGCGCGGCGTCGCGCCGCGCCGACCCGTCGGCCTCAGCGGGGTACGACCCGCTCGCTGGCCCACTCCCGCCAGCCGGCCAGCTTGTCCGCGGCGGCGGCGAGCTGATCGGCCACCGGGCCGGGGCCGGTGGAGCCGGGCGTGGTCCGGGCGGCCAGCGCGGAGCGGACCGAGAGCACGTCGCGCACGCTCGGGTCCAGGTGCTCGCTGACCGTGGCCAGGTCGTCGTCGGAGACCTCGTCCAGCGCGCAGTCCCGGGCCACGCAGAGCGCGACGAGCTTGCCGGTGATCTCGTGCGCGTCGCGGAACGGCACGCCCTTGCGGACCAGCCAGTCGGCCACCTCGGTGGCCAGCGAGAAGCCCACCGGCGCGGCGGCGACCAGCCGGTCGACGCGTACCGTCATCGTGGAGATCATCCCGGCGAGCGCCGGCAGCAGCAGTTCCAGGGTGTCGACCGCGTCGAAGGCTGGCTCCTTGTCCTCCTGCATGTCCCGGTCGTAGGTCATCGGCAGGCCCTTGAGCATGGTGAGCACGCTCATCAGCCCGCCGACGAGGCGGCCCGACTTCCCCCGGGCCAGCTCGGCGATGTCCGCGTTCTTCTTCTGCGGCATGATCGACGACCCGGTGGCGAAGGCGTCGTCGAGCTCCACCCAGCCGAACTCGTGCGAGGTCCAGAGCACCACCTCCTCGCCGAGGCGGGACAGGTGCACCCCGACCAGCGCGGTGACGAAGAGGAACTCGGCGACGAAGTCCCGGTCGGCGACGGCGTCCATCGAGTTGGCGAAGGACGTGCGGAAGCCCAGCTCCTTGGAGACGGCCACCGGGTCCAGCGGCAGGCCGGAGCCGGCCAGCGCGCCCGCCCCGAGCGGGCTGATCGCGGCCCGGTGGTCCCAGTCGCGCAGCCGCTCCAGGTCGCGCAGCAGCGGCTGCACGTGGGCGAGCAGCCAGTGCCCGAAGGTGACCGGCTGGGCGTGCTGGAGGTGGGTCATCCCGGGAGCGGCGGTGTCCACGTGCCGCTCGGCCTGCTCGACCAGCGCCTCGGCCAGCTCGACCAGCCGGGCGGCCACGCCCCGGGCGTGGTCGCGCAGGTAGAGCCGCAGGTCGGTGGCGACCTGGTCGTTACGGGACCGCCCGGCGCGCAACTTGCCGCCGAGGCTGCCGAGCCGCTCCAGCAGGCCGCGCTCCAGGGCGGTGTGCACGTCCTCGTCGTCGATGGTCGGGCGGAACTGCCCGGAGGCGCAGGCCGCCTCCAGGTCGTCCAGCGCGGCCAGGATGCGGCCCAGCTCCTCCGGGTCGAGCAGGCCCGCGCCGGCCAGCACCCGGGCGTGCGCCCGGGAGCCGGCGATGTCGTACGGGGCGAGGCGCCAGTCGAACTGGACGCTCACCGACAGCCGCGCGAGGGCCTCGGCGGGGCCGCCGGCGAACCGGCCGCCCCACAGGCTCGTCCGGTTGGTGGCGGCGCTGTTCTCGGTCAGGCTCTTGTCGTCCACCCCGCCCATTGTGGTCCCCACGATCAGGAGCCACCCAGCCGGGCGTCGCGTGCGGCGGCCATCTTGCTCGGCAGGCCCCACAGCTGCACGAAACCCTTCGCCAGGGACTGGTCGAAGGTGTCGCCGGTGTCGTAGGTGGCCATGCCGAAGTCGTAGAGGCTGGCCTCGGAGCGCCGGCCGGTGACGGTGGCGCGGCCGCCGTGCAGGGTGAGCCGCACCTCGCCGGAGACGTGCCGCTGGGCGTCGTCGATGAAGGCGTCCAGGCTGTCCTTGAGCGGCGAGAACCAGAGGCCGTCGTAGACCAGCTCGCCCCAGCGCTGGTCGACGCCGCGCTTGAACCGGGCCAGGTCGCGCTCGACGGTGACCGCCTCCAGCTCCTGGTGGGCGGTGATCAGCGCGATCGCGCCGGGGGCCTCGTACACCTCGCGGCTCTTGATGCCGACGAGGCGGTCCTCGACCATGTCGAGCCGGCCGACGCCCTGGGCGCCGGCGCGCCGGTTCAGCTCCAGGATCGCCTGGTACGGGGTGACGGTCTCGCCGTCGATGGCGACCGGGTTGCCGGCGTCGAAGGTGATCACGACCTCGTCGGCGTCGCGCGGCTCGGCCGGGTCGGCGGTGTAGGAGTACAGGTCCTCGATGGGACCGTTCCAGATGTCCTCCAGGAAGCCGGTCTCCACCGCGCGACCCCAGAGGTTCTGGTCGATGGAGTACGGCGACTTGGCCGACACGTCGATCGGCAGGCCCTTCTCCTCGGCGAAGGCGATGGCCTTGTCCCGGGTCCAGGCGAAGTCCCGGGCCGGGGCGATGATCTTCAGGTCGGGGGCGAGGGCGCCCAGCCCGACCTCGAAGCGGACCTGGTCGTTGCCCTTGCCGGTGCAGCCGTGCGAGACGATCGTGCCGCCGTGCTTGCGGGCCGCGGCCACCAGGTGCTTGACGATCAGCGGCCGGGACAGCGCCGAGACCAGCGGGTAGCGGTCCATGTAGAGGGCGTTGGCGCGCATCGCCGGCAGGCAGTAGTCGGCGGCGAACTCGTCGCGCGCGTCGACCACCTCGGACTCGACGGCGCCGCAGGCCAGCGCGCGCTGCCGGATGGCGTCGAGGTCCTCGCCGCCCTGGCCGACGTCGACGGCCACCGCGACGATCTCGGCGCCGGTCTGCTCGGCGAGGTACGGAATGGCCACGGAGGTGTCGAGACCTCCGGAGTAGGCAAGGACGACCCGCTCGGTCATGGTGTGGTGCTCCCTTCAACATGTTCTTCCCGGCGGGCCCACCCGGCGAGCTTGTCGCCGAGCGCGGCCCCGCCGACGGCCTCGCGGGCCACGACGAGGATGGTGTCGTCGCCGGCGATGGTGCCGACGATCTCGGGCAGGCCCGCTCGGTCCAACGCGCTGGCCAGGTAGTGGGCTGCGCCCGGCGGGGTGCGCAGGACGGCGATGTTGCCGCTGGAGTCGACCCCGTTGAGCAGCTCGCGCAGCAGCCGGACCAGCCGGGCCGGGGCGGCCTCGGCGTCGCGCAGCGGCCGCTGGCCGTCCTCGGGGATCAGGTAGACGCCCCGCCCGTCGCCGCTGCGGGCGGTGACCGCGCCCAGCTCCTTGAGGTCGCGGGAGAGGGTGGCCTGGGTGACCTGGATGCCGTCGGTGGCGAGCAGGTCGGCCAGCTCGGTCTGCGAGTGGATCGCCTTGTCGCGGATCAGCTCGACGATGCGGCCGTGCCGGGCGGCGCGGGTCAGCGGGGCGGTCATGGTGAGGCCTCCAGGAGATACGTCAGCAGCGCCTTCTGGGCGTGCAGGCGATTCTCCGCCTGGTCGAAGACCGCGCTGCGCGGCCCGTCCAGCACCTCGTCGGTGATCTCCTCGCCCCGGTGCGCGGGCAGGCAGTGCAGCACGATCACGTCGGTCGCGGCGTGGGCCAGCAGCGCGTCGTTGACCTGGTACGGCAGGAACGGGGTGATCCGGTCCAGCCCGTCCTCCTCCTGGCCCATCGAGGTCCAGGTGTCGGTGGCGACCACGTCGGCCCCGCGGACCGCCTCGACCGGGTCGACGAGCGCCCGGACCGATCCGCCGGTGCCGAGGGCGATCTTCTCGGCGCGGGCCACCACGTCGGGGTCGGGCTGGAAGCCGGCCGGGCCGGCGACCCGGACGTGCATCCCGGCGGTCGCGCCGGCGAGCAGGTAGGAGTGCGACAGGTTGTTGGCGGCGTCCCCGACGTACGCCAGGGTCCGCCCCCGGGTGCCGCCGCAGTGCTCGCGGACGGTGAGCAGGTCGGCCAGCAGCTGGCAGGGGTGGTAGCCGTCGGTGAGGGCGTTGATCACCGGCACGGTGGCGTGCGAGGCGACCTCGGCGATCCGGTCGTCGCCGTGGGTGCGCAGCACGATCGCGGCGACGTAGCGGGAGAGCACCCGCCCGGCGTCGGCGAGGGTCTCGCCCCGCCCGAAGTGGGTGACCTGGGTGTCCACGACCAGGGGGTGACCGCCCAGCTCGGCGATGCCGGCGTCGAAGGAGATCCGGGTACGCAGGCTCTGCTTGTCGAAGAGCACCGCCACGGACCGTGGCCCGGCCAGCGGCGTGTACGCGAACCGGTCGGCCTTCATCCGGGCGGCCAGGTCGAGCACGGTGGACTGCTCGGCGGGGGTCAGGTCGTCGTCGCGCAGGAAGTGCCGGATCATGCGTTGACCTCCGTGGCGCTGGTCGTGGTCGGTTCGGCGGCGGCCGGCGCGAGGTCGGCGGGCGCCGCCGCGTCGAGGGCGGCGGGGAGGGTGGCCAGGAAGGCGTCCACCTGGTCGGCGGTGAGGATCAGCGGCGGAGCGAGCCGGACCACGTTCGGCTGCACCGGGTTGACCAGGAAGCCCGCCTCGCGCAGCGCGGCGGTGACCGGGCCGGAGGCCGGGGCGGTGAGCACGATCCCGAGCAGCAGGCCGGCGCCCCGGACCTCGGCGACCAGCGGGTGCCCGAGCGCCTCGACGCCCCGGCGCAGCCGTTCGCCGGTCCGCTTGACGTGGTCGAGCAGCCCCTCGCTGGCGATGGTGGCGACCACCGCCAGGGCGGCGGCGCAGCTGACCGGGTTGCCGCCGAAGGTGGTGCCGTGCGAGCCGGGTGCGAGCAGCTCCCCGGCCCGGCCGAAGGCGAGGCAGGCCCCGATGGGCAGCCCGCCGCCGAGCCCCTTGGCCAGGGTCACCACGTCCGGCTCGATCCCGTCGGCCTGGTGGGCGAACCAGTGCCCGGTGCGGCCGATCCCGGTCTGCACCTCGTCCAGGACGAGCAGGGCGCCGTGCCGGGCGGTGATCCGCCGCGCGTCGGCCAGGTAGCCGGCGGGCGGCACGACGACGCCGTTCTCACCCTGGATCGGCTCGAGGATCACCATGGCGGTCGCGTCGGTGACGGCCGCGTCGAGGGCGGCGGTGTCGCCGTACGCCACGTGGGTGACGTCGCCGGGCAGCGGGCGGAACGGGTCGGCCTTGGCGGGCTGGCCGGTGAGCGCGAGCGCCCCCATGGTCCGGCCGTGAAAGCCGCCCCGGGCGGCGACGACATGAGTGCGGCCGGTGAGCCGGGAGAGCTTGAACGCCGCCTCGTTCGCCTCCGCGCCGGAGTTGGCGAAGAACACCCGGCCGGGCCGGCCGGCGAGGGCCAGCAGCAGCTCCGCCAGGGCCACCGGGGGCTCGGCGACGAACAGGTTGGAGACGTGGCCCAGGGTGGCGACCTGCCGGGAGACGGCGGCCACCACGGCCGGGTGGGCGTGGCCGAGGGCGTTGACCGCGATGCCGCCGAGCAGGTCGACGTACTCCCGGCCGGCCTCGTCGACCACGACGGCGCCGGAGCCGGAGACCAGCGCCAGCGGCGGCCTGCCGTAGTTGTCCATCAGGGCCTGGCCCCAGCGTTCGACCAGCGTGCTCATGCGGGGACCGTGCCTTCCTTGTTCGCGACTGCGGGGCTCGCAAGCTCGCTCCTCGCGCTCACGACCATCGTGCCGAATCCTTCCGAGGTGAAGACCTCCAGCAGCGTGGAGTGGGCGACCCGGCCGTCGACGACGTGCGCGGCGGGTACGCCCCCGCGCACCGCCCGCAGGCAGGCCTCCATCTTCGGGACCATCCCCGACTCCAGGGACGGCAGCAGCTTCGCCAGCTCGTCGTCGGTGATCTCGCTGACCAGGCTGGTGGTGTCCGGCCAGTCGGCGTACAGGCCGGCCACGTCGGTGAGGACCACCAGCTTGCGGGCGTCGAGGGCGACGGCGAGCGCGGCGGCGGCGGTGTCGGCGTTGAGGTTGTGCAGCACCCCGTCGGCGTCCGGCGCGACGGTCGAGATGACCGGGATCCGGCCGGCCGCGATCAGGTCGGTCACCGCCGAGACGTCGACCGACTCCACGTCGCCGACCTGCCCGACGTCCACCGGCTGCCCGTCGACGTACGCGGGCCGGCGGACGGCGGTGAACAGCCCGGCGTCCTCGCCGGAGAGGCCGACGGCGAACGGGCCGTGCGCGTTGATCAGCCCGACCAGTTCCCGGCCGACCTGCCCGACCAGCACCATCCGGACGATGTCCATCGCCTCGGGGGTGGTGACCCGCAGGCCGCCCCGGAACTCGCTGGCGATGCCGAGCCGGCCGAGCATGGCGGAGATCTGCGGGCCGCCGCCGTGCACGACGACCGGCTTGAGGCCGGCGTAGCGGAGGAAGACCATGTCGGCGGCGAAGGCGCGCTGGAGCGCGGGTTCGACCATGGCGTTGCCGCCGTACTTGACCACGACGGTGGCGCCGGAGAAGCGGGCCAGCCAGGGCAGGGCCTCGATCAGCGTCTCGGCCTTGACCTGGGCCCGGGTGAGGTCGGCGGTGAGGCTCATGAGGAGTACGCCGAGTTCTCGTGCACGTACGCGTGCGACAGGTCGTTGGTCCAGATCGTCGCGGCCGAGGAGCCGGCGTGCAGGTCGATCCGGATGGTGACGTCCCGGCCGGACAGGTCGACCTTGGCGCGGTCCTCGGCGGCGGCGCCGGAGCGGCACACCCAGATCCCGTTGACCGCGACGTCGACGCCGTCCGGCTCGAAGGCGGCGGCGGTGGTGCCCACGGCGGCGAGGATCCGCCCCCAGTTCGGGTCGTTGCCGAACAGCGCGGTCTTGACCAGGTTGTTCCGGGCCACCGACCGGCCCGCCTCGACCGCGTCGGCCTCGGTGGCGGCGCCGACCACGTCGATCGCGATCTGCTTGGTGGCGCCCTCGGCGTCGGCGATGAGCTGCTGGGCCAGGTCGTGGCAGGCGGCGGTGACCGCGGCGGTCAGCTCCGCCTGGGTGGGCTCGACGCCGGACGCGCCGCTGGACAGCAGCAGCACCGTGTCGTTGGTCGACATGCAGCCGTCGGAGTCGATCCGGTCGAAGGTGACCCCGGTGGCGGCCCGCAGCGCGGCGTCGAGCGCCTCCGGCCCCGCGACCGCGTCGGTGGTGAGTACGCAGAGCATGGTGGCCATGGCCGGGGCGAGCATCCCGGCGCCCTTGGCCATGCCGCCGACGGTCCAGCCACTGCCCCGGGCGACGGTGGTCTTGGGGCGGGTGTCGGTGGTCATGATCGCCTCGGCGGCCGCCGTGCCGCCGTCGCGGCCGAGCCCCCGGATGGCGCTGCGCACGCCGGGCAGCAGCTTCTGCATCGGCAGCCGCTCGCCGATCAGGCCGGTGGAGCAGACCGCGACCTCGCCGGCGCCGAGCATCAGCCGGGGGCTGACCGAGGTCAACGCGGCGGCGGTGTGCTCGGCGGTGGCGTGGGTGTCCTGGAAGCCGGCCGGGCCGGTGCAGGCGTTGGCGCCGCCGGAGTTGAGCACCACGGCGCGGACCACGCCGCCCCGGACCACCTGCTGGGTCCAGAGCACCGGTGCGGCCTTGACCCGGTTGGCGGTGAAGACGCCGGCGATCCCGGCGTCGGGGCCGTCGTTGACGACGAGGGCGAGGTCGGCGGCGCCGCTGGTCTTGAGCCCGGCGGCGACCCCGGCCGCCCGGAATCCCCGGGGGGTGGTGACGGTCACGGTGCTTGCCTCTCGTTCGCGACTGTGGGGCTCCGCTTCGCTGCACTCCTCGCGCTCACGGTGCCCCTCTCATTCGCGACTGCGGGGCTCCGCTTCGCTGCACTCCTCGCGCTCACGGTGCCACCCCGAACGTCGTCAGGCCGGTGGTCTCGGGCAGGCCGAGCATGAGGTTGGCGCACTGCACGGCCTGGCCGGCGGCGCCCTTGCCGAGGTTGTCGATCGCGCTGACCGCGATCACCCGGCCGGAGTCGAGGTCGACGCCCGCCTGCAGGTGGCAGGAGTTCGAGCCGGCCGTGGCGGCGGTGTGCGGCCAGGCGCCCTCGGGCAGGACGTGCACGAACGGCGCGTCCGCGTACGCCCGGGCCAGCACGTCGCGCGGGTCGGCGTCGCCGGTCGGCACCGCGGTGACGGTGGCGAGGATGCCGCGCGGCATGGGCGCGAGCACCGGGGTGAAGGAGAGGCTGGTCGCGCCGGTGGCCTGCTTGATCTCCGGGACGTGCTGGTGGGCGCCGACCTTGTAGGGCGACAGGTCGCCCATCACCTCGCTGCCGAGCAGGTGGGCCTTGGCGGCCCGGCCGGCGCCGGAGGTGCCGGAGGCGGCGACCACCACCACGTCGGTGGGGAAGACCGCGCCGGCGGCGATCAGCGGGGCCAGGGCGAGGGTGGTGGCCACGGCGTAGCAGCCGGTGCTGGCCACCCGGGTGGCGGCGGCGATCGCCGCCCGCTGGCCGGGCAGCTCGGGCAGGCCGTAGGTCCAGGCGCCGGCGTTTGGGCCGCCGTAGTAGCGGGCCCAGGCGTCGGCGTCGTGCAGCCGGTGGTCGGCGCCGAGGTCGACCACCTTGACCGTCGCCGGCAGGGCGGCGGCGAGGGCCGCCGACTCGCCGTGCGGCAGGGCCAGGAAGACCAGGTCCGCGTCGGCCAGGGCCGCCGGGTCGGTCACCGTGAGCGTCAGGTCGAGCCCGGCCAGCTGCGGGTGTACGGCGCTGACGGGCTGGCCGGCCTGGGAATGGGCGGTGGCGGCGACGAGGTCGAGCTCGGGGTGCCCGGCGACCAGGCGCAGCAGCTCGCCGCCCGCGTATCCGCTCGCTCCCGCGACCGCGACTCGAATACCCATACTCACCTCCGCATGACTATGCAGAGAAGGCTACCGGCCTCCACCCCTCCGCTGCAAGTTCATACGTCCCACTGCATGGACATGAGTAGGTGACGGCGGTCACTTGAGTACAAACAGCCCGGCCCGCGTCGCGGGGGGCGACGCGGGCCGGGCGGGGACGAACGGGACGGGCGCTCAGAGGCGGCCCTCCTCGACCGCCCGGGTCACCCACGGCACGACCTCGTCGAGCATCTCGTCCAGCGAGGTGGTGGCGGTGAAGTCGAGGACCTCGCGGGCCTTGGTCACGTCCGGCACCCGCTTCTGCACGTCGTACTGGTAGGGCTCGTCGGAGACGTACCGGAACGGCACGTCCGGACCCTTGATCTTGCGCCAGATCAGCTCGGCCAGCTCCAGCACGCTGGTCGACTCGGCGGTGGAGAGGTTGAAGTCGTCGTTGCGGGCCGCCGGGTGCTCCACCGCGGTGGCGATGCCCCGGGCCAGGTCCCCGCCGTAGGTGTAGTGCCGCACCTGGTGGCCCTCGCCGAGGATGTGCAGCGGGTCCTGCCCCTTGACGATCTTCTGCACCAGGTCCGGCACGACGTGCGACATGGCGAGCTTGACGTTGCCGGAGAGCACCTCGGCCTGGCCGAGCGCCCGCCCCTCCCCCACGCCGACGCAGTTGAACGGCCGGACAATGGTGTACGGCAGCTGGTACTGCTCCCAGGCGGCCCGGGCGTAGTACTCCACGGCCAGCTTCTGGAAGCCGTACGAGGACAGCGGCGGCGGGATGCGCCGCTCGTCGCCCTCCTTGCTGGGCCAGTGCTCGGTGGACTCGTAGACCATCGAGGAGGAGAGGTAGGTGACCTTCGCCAGGCTGCCGTCGCGGTGGGCGCGGATGGCCGCGTCGCAGGTGGCCGCCATGATCCGCTCGTTGGTGGCGAGCAGGTCGTAGGCGTAGGCGTGGAAGTAGGAGATGCCGCCGATCATCGCCGCCCCGGCGACCAGGTGGTCGCAGCCGTCCAGCAGCTCGGTGAGCAGGTCGACGTCGCGGGCGTCGCCCTCCACGAACCGGAACCGGGGATGGGTGTCGTAGCTGTGGGTGACCGGGCCGTACTTGGAGAAGTTGTCGATGCCGACCACCTCGTGGCCCCGGCCCAGCAACTCCTCGACGAGGTAACCGCCGATGAAGCCGGCCGAACCAGTTACCAGGACCTTCGCCACGTGCGCTCCTATGCGGTCTTCTCGTACTCGGTGCTGTCCCGCTCGCCGCGCGGGGCGGGCACGGCCGGGGCCGTGCGGGCGGTCAGCTTCTCCGGGCTCAGCCGTCGACCGTAGGCGAAGAAGTACCACCGCAGGTAGCCGGGGAGGAACCGACCCAGGTCGAAGTGGGACTCCCCCAGCGGCCGGTCCAGCCAGATGGTGGGGATCTCGGCGACCGGCAGCCGCAGCCGGGTGGCCTTCGCGGTCAGCTCCAGCCCGATCTCGAAGCCGGTGCGCGACTCGATGCCGACCTCCCGGACGAACGCCGTGTCGTACGCCTTGAAGCTGTTGGTGGCGTCCCGGGTGCCCACCCGGGCCAGCGTGTAGAGGCTGCGCCCCGCCCAGCGGGACATCATCCGCTTCAGCCGGGGCCCGCCGACCTGCTGCCCGCCGGGCATGTAGCGGGAGGCGGCGGCGACCACCACGCCCCGGTCCACCAGCCGGGCCAGCTCGTCGATCTGGCGCGGGTCGTCACAGCCGTCGGCCATGGTCACCACGACGACCGGGGCGAGCGCGGCGTCGATGCCGAACCGGATGGCGTTGGCCGGCCCGCGCCCGTACGTGTTGAGCACCGCCCGCACCCGCGGGTCGGTGCCGGCGATCTGCTCGACGTACGGGACGGTGGTGTCCTCCGGCATGTCGTGCACGATCAGCACCTCGGCCGGGAGCAGCATCTCGCGCAGCATCCGTTCGAGGCAGCGCAGGATGGCCTCGCCCTCGTTGTAGACCGGCACGATCACCGACACCCGGGGCCTCACACCCGCACCCCCGTCCCGGTCAGGCCCCACATGTCGATCACCGGCTTGTCGGTGTCCAGCCGGGCGTACTGCTCGTGCGGGGCGGCGATGACCAGCAGGTCGGCCCGGCGCAGCACCTCGTCCAGGTCGACCAGGCGCTCGTCGGCCACGTACGGGTCGGTGCAGATGGTCTCCCGGGTCTTCAACGCCAGGATCTTGCGCAGCTTGTACGCCAGGCTCTCCCGCGGATCGTCCGAACCGCCCTTGAAGGCCATCCCGAGGATGCCCACGGTCAGCTCGGACAGGTCGAACCGGTCCTCCAGCCGGGACACCAGGTAGAGCGGCAGCCCCTCGTTGATCAGCATCGCGGAGTGGCCCAGCACGAAGTTGTTCCGGTTGAACGCGGCCAGCTGCATGGTGTCCTTGAACAGGCACGGCCCGGCGGCGAAGCCCGGCATCGGCAGGTCCGCCGCGCGCGGGTAGTCGTGGGCGACCGCGTGCCGGATCCGGGCGAAGTCCAGCCCGAAGTCGTTGGCCATCATCCAGAACTGGTTGGCGGTGGCGAACTTGATGTACCGCCAGGTGTTGGTGAACAGCTTCGCCAGCTCCGCCTCCTCCGGCTCGAGCGGGACGATCTGCTCGGTGAGGTGCCGGAACAGCTTCTCCGCCCGGGCCAGGGCGGCGGGCGTGCGGGCTGCGACGATCTGCGGCAGCGTGAACAGCTCGGTCATCGCCCGGCCCTCGGCGATCCGCTCTGGGCAGAACGCCACGTCGGCCTTGATGCCCTTGCCGGCGAGCAGCTTCTCGGTCAGCGCCGTCACGCCGGGGTAGACGGTACTGCGCAGCACCACCAACTGCCCGTCGCGCAGGTGCTCGGCGCAGCGCTCCAGCGCCCGGGGCACCGCGCCCAGGTCCGGGTTGAGGTGCTCGTCGACCGGCGTGCCGACGACCACCACCAGGTGCTCGGAGAGGCCCACGGCGACCGGGTCGGTGGTGGCCCGCAGCCGGCCGGCGGAGACCGCCTCGGCCAGCGCGTCGGCCGCGCCCGGCTCGGCGAAGGGCAGGGTGCCCGCGTTCACCGTGGCGACCGCGTCGGCGTTGATGTCGTACAGCACGACGGAGAGGCCGCGGGCGACGAACGCGATGCCCAGCGGCAAGCCGACCCGGCCACAACCCCCGACGATGCAGACGTCGACGGAGAGCGGCGCGGGGCCCGGATCCTCGGACATGGGGTCAGCTCCCGGTGGGGGTGGTGGGGGTGTGATCGGGGTGGTGGTCGGAATCCAAGCAGGTTAACCGCTCACATGTGACCGGTGGGTAGCCGAACATGCCGTCGGCGGTGGCCTTTCGGCCGATGGGCCACGCTCCGAACAAGGTCCATGACGGTACGCATACCTGGACTAGGATGATTGGCCGGCTGAAATGCCGGTGCGAGCAGGCCACGGCGCTCTGGTCGACCACCGAACCGCCGCCCGGGCGCGGCTGGACCTCGGCGACCCCGGTGCGCCGGCGCTGCTGGCCCTGCTGCGGGGACACGTCGCGGAGCACCCGCGGCGGGAGCCCGGCTGGTGCCTGCTGATGCGCGCCCAGCACCGGGCCGGCGACGGGCCGCCGCCGTGCGGACCTACCGGTCGGCCCGCCAGGCGCTCGCCGGTGAACTCGGCGTACCGCCCGGGCCCGAGCTGACCGAGCTGTACCGCACCATCAGCCGGGGCGAGCGCCCGCCGGCCCGCACGGCGCCGCGCACGCCCGGCCGGTCGCGCCCGGCCCGGGCCGCGGCGGCGGCCGACGCGAGCGCGCCGGCCACCACCAGCCATCCGAGGAGCGGCACCGGTCAGGCGCCGCGCAGCGTGGCGCCGAACCGCTGCGCCGCGAGGGCGACGGCCGCGTCGCGGGCGGCCACCGCCTCCTCCACGGTCAGCGTCCGGTCCGGGGCCCGGAAGGTGAGCTTGTACGCCAGCGACCGGCGTCCCGCGCCGAGCTGCTCGGAGGCGTACACGTCGAAGAGCCGGACGCTCTCCAGCAGCTCGCCGGCGCCCTCGACCAGCGCCTGCTCCACCTGGGCCGCGGGCACCGACTCGTCCAGCACCAGCGCCACGTCGATCAGCGCCGGCGGGAAGCCGGACACGGTCGGCGCGGGCGCGACCGGCGGGGCCGGCAACGCGTCCAGGTCCAGCTCCATGGCGCTGGTGCGGCGGGGCAGCTCCAGCGCCGCCACCACGGCCGGGTGCAGCTCGCCGGCGTGACCGACGATCGCCCCGTCGACCAGCAGCTCCGCGCAGCGCCCCGGGTGCCAGGGCGCGTACTCGACGGCCCGCACCTCGATCCGGTCCGCCGGGATGTCGGCGGCGGCGAGCACCACCCGGCCGGCCTCGACCGCGTCCGCCCAGCCGGCCGCCCGCCCCGGACCCCACCAGCCGGCCGGGTCGACGTCGCCGGCCAGCACGACCGCGACGTGCCGCGGCTGGTACGGCACCACCGCGTCGGCGGCGGCGAACTCGGCCTCGGTGGGCCGCCGGTCCACGCCCATCGCCGGCGGGGTGCCGGCACCGGCGCGCGGGTGGAAGACCGTCCCGATCTCGTAGACGGAGAGGTCCCGCTGGCCCCGGCCCAGGTTGCGCTTGAGGATGCCGAGCAGCGGGCCGAGCAGCGTGGTCCGCAGCACCGGCTCCTCCTCGGACAGCGGGTTGGCCAGCCGGACCGCCGCCCGGCGCGGGTCGTCGGCGGGAAGGCCGAGCTGGTCGGCGAGCTCCGGCGCGGTGAACGGGTGGGCCAGCACCTCGACGTGGCCGCGCTCGGCCAGCGCGCGGGCCACCGCCCGGCGGCGGCGCTGCTGCCAGGTGAGGCCACGCCCGGCGGGCGCGGTGGGCAGCACGGACGGCACCCGGTCGTACCCGTCGAGGCGGACCACCTCCTCGACCAGGTCGGCCGGGTCGGTGAGGTCGGGTCGCCAGGTCGGCGGGGTCACGGTGAGCACGTCGCCGGCGCCGGCGGCCACGCCGACCTCGCCCGGGTCCTCGGCCAGCCGGTCGGCGCCCCGGACGACGGTGCAGCCGACCTGCTCCAGCAGGGCGACCACCCGCTCCGGGGAGTACGCCACCCCGACCCGCCGGGACGGCAGGTCGGCCGGGAGGATGACCGGCCGCACCGGCCGCACGTGGTCGATGTCCAGGATCTGCTCGCCGACGGTGCCACCGGCGTGCTCGGTGAGCAGCCGCACCGCCCGCTCCAGGGCGACCAGCGGCAGGGCCGGGTCGACGCCCCGCTCCCAGCGCTTCGCCGCCTCGCTGAACAGCCGGTGCCGGCGGGCGGTGCGCCCGACCATCACCGGGTCCCAGTGGGCGGCCTCGAAGAGCACGTCGGTGGTGCCGCCGATCACCTCGCTGGTCTCGCCGCCCATCACCGCGGCGAGCGAGATCGGCCCGGTGTCGTCGCAGATGACCATGTCCTCGGCGGTCAGGGTGCGGGCCACCCCGTCCAGGGTGGTCAGCTTCTCCCCCGCCTCGGCGCGGCGAACCACCAGCGGGCCGCTGATCCGGTCGGCGTCGAAGGCGTGCATCGGCTGGCCGAGTTCGAGCATCACGTAGTTGGTGATGTCGACCGGCAGCGAGATGCTGCGTACGCCGGCCACGGTGAGCCGCCGCGACATCCAGTTGGGCGTCTCGGCGGTGGGGTCGATGCCCCGCACCATCCGCGCGGCGAACCGGTCGCAGCCGACCGTGTCGCGCACCTCGACCGGGTACGCCGGCTCGGCGGTGCCGCCGGGCGCGGGCGTCAGGCCCGGGTCGCGGAACGGTACGCCGAGGGCGTGCCCCAGCTCGCGGGCCAGGCCGCGCACGCTCAGCGCGTACCCCCGGTCGGGGGTGATGTCCAGCTCGACCACGACGTCGTCGAGCCCCACGACGGGCCGCGCGTCGTCGCCCGGCTTGGCCGGGGTGTCCGGCGGCAGCACGATGATGCCGGAGTGGTCGTCACCCAGGCCCAGCTCCTTGGCCGAGCAGATCATGCCGGCGGAGTTGCGCCCGTAGGTCTTGCGCGCGCCGATGACGAAGTCCCCCGGCAGCACGCCACCGGGGAGGATCACCACCACCCGGTCGCCCGGGGCGAAGTTGCGCGCCCCGCAGACGATCTCCTGCGGCTCGCCGGTGCCGTTGGCACCGCCGACGTCGACCCGGCAGAACCGGATCGGCTTCTTGAAGCCGGTCAGCTCCTCGATCTCCAGGACCTCGCCGACCACCAGCGCACCGGTGACGGTCTCCCGCAGGTCCACCACGGAATCGACCTCGATGCCGAGGTCGACCAGGGCCTGCTCCAAATCGCCGGTGGGCAGGTCGGCGGGGAGGTCGACGTACTCCCGCAGCCAACTGACAGAAACTCGCATGACTTCAGACCACCGTTCCCGTGACTCGTACCCGCATCGCCTACGCCCCGACCCCGAACGCGCGGGTGAACCGCACGTCGCCCTCGGCCATGTCCCGCATGTCGCTGACCCCGTGCCGGAACATCACGGTGCGGTCGATGCCCATGCCGAACGCGAATCCGGAGTAGACCTCCGGGTCGATGCCACAGGCGCGCAGCACCCGCGGGTTGACCATGCCGCAGCCGCCCCACTCCACCCAGCGCGGCCCGTCCCGGTGCTCCGGGAACCAGACGTCGAACTCGGCCGACGGCTCGGTGAACGGGAAGTAGTGCGGCCGGAAGCGGGTCTTCGCGCCCTCGCCGAACATCGCCCGGGCGAAGTGGTCGAGCGTGCCGCGCAGGTGCGCCATGGTGATGCCCTTGTCCACCACCAGGCCCTCGACCTGGTGGAAGACCGGCGCGTGGGTGGCGTCCAGCTCGTCGGTGCGGTAGACCCGGCCGGGCACCACCACGTAGATCGGCGGCTTGCGGGTGAGCATGGTGCGCGCCTGCACCGGCGAGGTGTGGGTGCGGAGAACAAGGCCCGAGCTCACTGAGCCGCCGGCCGCCGCGCCGGCGGCGGCGGAGCCCGCCGACGGTGCGATGTGGAAGGTGTCCATCAGGCCCCGCGCCGGGTGGTCGGCGGGGATGTTCAGCGCGTCGAAGTTGGTCCACTCCAGCTCGACCTCGGGGCCCTCGGCCACCTCGTAGCCCATCCCGACGAACAGGTCGCTGATCTGCTCCATCAGGGTGCTCAACGGGTGACGGGCGCCCCGGGGGTGCCGGTCGTACGGCAGGGTCACGTCGACCCGCTCCTCGACCAGCACCCGGGCGGCCTGCTCGCGCTCCAGGACCTCCTGGCGGGCGGCGTAGGCGCTCTCGATCGCCCGGCGGGCCTCGTTGACCCGCTTGCCCGCGTCGGACTTCGCGGCCGGCGGCAGCGCGCCGATCTCCCGGCGCGCGAGCGAGACCGGGGCCCGGTCCCCGAGGTGCGCGGGGCGCAGCGCGGTCAGCGCGTCCGGGTCGGCGGCGGTGGCGAACGCCTTCTCGGCGGCGGCGACGGCCTCGGCCAGGGCGGCCGGGTCCAGCAGGGCGACCTGCTTCGGGTCGTACGGATCGTTGCGGTAGCTCATGGCGTACGGGCACTCCCTCACGGCGGCGCCGGCCCTCACGGGCGGCTAGGCGAGTCTACGGACGCGCGGCTGTGCCGCAGCCCGCCGGTGGGAGTTACGCGGGGGAAGGGTCAGGCCCGCCGCCCGCCGACACCGGCGGGCTGGCTAAACGAACGCCGTGACGCGTTCACCATGCGGACGACTCCCCTGTGCTCAGTAGCGCGCGTGACGAGGTCAGCGCAGTGCTCTGGCTGAAGCGTACAGGCAGACGGCGGCGGCCGCAGCCAGGTTCAGGCTCTCGGCGCGGCCGTGCAGCGGCACCCGGACCCGGGCGTCGGCGGCGGCGGTCAACTCCTCGGGCAGCCCGTGCGCCTCGGAGCCGAAGAGCCAGGCGGTGGGGGCGGCGAGCCGCCCGTAGTCGATGAGGTCGTCGAGGTCGCTGTCGCCGTACCCGGTCGTGGCGAGCACGGTGAGCCCGGCGGCCCGCAGCGCGGCGACCACGTCGAGAGGGTCGGGGGCGCGGACCACGTCGACGTGGAACAGGCTGCCGGCCGACGCCCGCACACACTTGCCGTTGTACGGGTCGACCGCGTCACCGGCGAAGACCACCGCGCCCGCGCCGGCCGCGTCGGCGGTGCGCAGCACGGTGCCGGCGTTGCCCGGGTCGCGGATCTCGGCGAGCACCGCGACCAGCCGCGGGCCACCGGCCAGGGCGGTCTCCAGCGGCACGTCGAGGTGCCGGCAGACGGCGACCAGGCCCTGCGGGGCGACGGTTTCGGCGAGCGCCGCCAGGGCCTCGTCGGTCACCTCGGAGACGGGCACGTCGGCCCGGGCGGCCTCCGCCGCGAGGTCGGGGTACCGGTCGAGGGCGGCCGGCGTACCGAACAGCTCGGTGACCGTTCCGGCGCGCGCGAGGGCCTCGCGGACCGCCTGCGGGCCCTCGGCCAGGAACCGGCCCGCGGCGTCGCGGTCCCGGCGGCGCTGCAGCCGGCGGGCGGCGACGACCCTGGGGGTACGCGGGGTGAACGGGCCGGAGACAGCGTCGAGGCGCCTCCCGCGCGATGGTGACTGCATGGGAGACGCCTCGATCTGCTGTGGGTGGATCAGGCGGCCTGGGCCGCGGCGCCACCGGTGCCCTCGGCCGCCACGGCGGCGCGGGCCAGCTCGACGATCGCGGCGAACGCCGCGGCGTCGTTGACGGCCAGGTCGGCCAGGATCTTGCGGTCGACCTCGATGCCGGCCAGGCGCAGGCCCTGGATCAGCCGGTTGTAGGTCATGCCGTTGGCCCGGGCGCCAGCGTTGATGCGCTGGATCCAGAGCTGCCGGAAGTCGCCCTTGCGGTCGCGACGGTCCCGGTAGGCGTACTGCATCGAGTGCAGCACCTGCTCCTTGGCCTTGCGGTACAGCCGGGAGCGCTGACCGCGGTAACCACTCGCGGTCTCCAGCAGGGTACGACGCTTCTTCTGGGCGTTCACAGCCCGCTTGACGCGTGCCATCTCAACTCCTTCTTCGGTTCAGGTGGCGCGCGTCAGCGGCCGAGCAGCTTCTTGATGCGCTTGACGTCAGCCTTGGCCAGCTCGACCGTGCCGGTCAGCCGGCGGGTCTGGGTGGAGGGCTTCTTCTCCAGGTTGTGGCGGAGGCCGGCCTGCTGGGCAACGATCTTGCCCTTGCCGGTCACCTTGACCCGCTTGCCCATACCCGTGTGGCTCTTCATCTTCGGCATGTGGAACGTCTTCTCCCTGTTACTGGCCGCTGGTGTCAGCGGTCGGGCCGGTCTCGCCGGCTGCTGCGGTCTCGCCGGCCTCCGGGGTCTCGCCGGCCTCTGGAGCACCGGCCTCCTCCGCGGCCCGTTCCCGAGGTCCACCGCGGGACGCCGTGGCGGCGACCGCGGAGGCCTTCACGGCCCGGTGCGGGGCGAGAACCATGATCATGTTTCGACCGTCCTGCTTCGGAGCGGCCTCGACGTATCCCAGGTCCGTGATCTCGGACTCGAGCCGGCGCAGGAGCCGGTAACCCAGCTCCGGGCGGCTCTGCTCGCGACCGCGGAACATGATCGTCACCTTGACCTTGTCGCCCGCCTTGAGGAACCGCACCACGTGACCCTTCTTGGTCTCGTAGTCGTGCGGGTCGATCTTCGGCCGGAGCTTCATCTCCTTGATGACGGTCTGCTGCTGGTTACGCCGCGCTTCGCGCGCCTTGAGTGCGCTCTCGTACTTGAACTTGCCGAAGTCCATGAGCTTGCACACCGGCGGGCGCGCCATCGGCGCAACCTCGACCAGGTCCAGGTCGACGTCCGCGGCCAGCTGCAGGGCGCGCTCCAGCGGGACGATGCCCACCTGCTCACCCTCAGGGCCGACCAGTCGGACCTCACGTGCCCGGATCTGCTCGTTCACGCGTGGTTCGACGCTGATGGGGCCTCCTCGAGTCGAGTGTCCTGCGTGTGGCGACCCCGTGGGCCCCCGGGTGGGGGCCGCCGGAAAGCAGAAGGCCCTGGCGCATGCCAGGGCCCGCTCGACCGGTCGGCACGATCACATGATCGCGCATCCGGGACCAGGACGTGCCCGGAACCGGGGACCGGACCCGGCCACCGTCAGGGGCGACTCGGGTGGGAGCAGGCGCTCCGCTTCAAGACCGCCCGCACGTCGGAACGGGGGCAGTCTGGTCGACTCGGCAACACTACACCCTCGCTCCAGGCATCCCCAAACCGGGCTCGCAGGTCAGCGCGGGTGTGACCGGGGGCTCAGCGACTCGTCTGGCCGGCGGCCGACGCGGCCAGGTGGGCCTGGTGCAGCCGGCGCAGCGCGCGGACACCCTCGACCGCGATCTCCTTGTCGGCGGCCTGGAGGGCGACCATCGGGAGCACGTCGTCGTCGTGCAGCTCCAGGCTGGCCCAGGGGGTGCCCCGGTCGAACCGCACCCCGCGGACGACCTCCCAGGGCAGCTCGTAGGAGCCGATCACGTTGCGCACCCGTACGCCCCGGGCGTCCGCCTCGACCCGGGGCCGGGTGAAGAGCAGGATCGCCAGCGCGCCGAAGACGCCGAGGCCGACCATGGCGAGCTGGTCGCCGCGCTGGAAGGTGCCGTAGCCGTCGCCGGTCCGGCCGGTGAGCGAGGTCGCCACCAGGCTGAAGACCACCAGGAGGGCGGCCGCCGAGGCCCAGCAGACCACCCGGATGCGACGGGGCTTGAGGCGGATCAGCTCGGTATCGCTCACCCCACCAGTCTGCCACCCGGTCCCGGGCCGTGTTCCGCCGCCACACGGCCGGCACCCACGTCACCCGACCGCGGAGCGGTGTCAGCCGGCCGGCGGAACGGGCCGGTCGGCGTACGCGGAGTCCCGCCGCTGCCGTCCCGCCGGATCCTCCGGGGACCGCGCCGCCGGCACCGACCGGGTGCCGGCGGACGCCGGGGCCGTCCGAGCGGCCGGACGCCGCTGCTGGCCGGCGACCACCGAGGCGACCAGCGTGAGCACCGCGCCGGCCAGGACGGACCAGCGCAGCCCCGGCCCACCGGGCAGCAGCAGGTCCAGCAGCAGTCCCCCGCCGAGCTGGCCGGCGACCAACGCCAGACCGGTCCGCAGCACGCCGAGCGCCCGCACGCCGACCAGCAGACTGGCCACGATGCCGACCCCGAGCAGCCCGCCGGTGTACAGATACCAGGCGGGTGGCCAGTCGGGCCGGGCCACGGTGAACCCGCCGGCGAGCGCCGCGACGGCCAGCACGGCCGGCGTGCTGACGGCGAAGTTCATCGCGGTGCTGGCCGCGGCGGTGCCCGCCGCGGCCACCCGGCCGTTCAGCGCGGACTGCACGGCGACCGCCAGGCCGCCCAACACGGCGAGCAGGACCAGGCCGACGGCCAGCTCGCCCAGGGGCTGACCCAGCTGGGCGAGCCCCACGGCCGCCGTGCCGAGCAGGGCGCCGGCCACCCGGGACGGGGTGAGCGCGAGCCGGCCCACCGGGGCGAGCCCGGCCCGGTCCACCGCCAGGCCGCCGAGACTGCCCCCGGCGACCTGGGCGATGGTGAAGACGGCCACCCCGAGCACCGGTACGACGTACGTGCCGATCACGATGATCGCCGCCCCGCCGAGCCCACCCAGGTAGCACCACCAGGGCAGCCGGGACCGGCGCAGCACGGCGAGCCCGGTCCGCATCGACGGCAGGACCAGCAGTCCGACCAGGACCAGCAGCGAGCCACCGGCGTTGTTGACCACCGCCCCGAGTACGGGACTGCCCACCCGCTCGCCCAGCTCGGCATTCGCCGCCCCCTGAGCGGCCGACGCCACCCCGCCGAGCACCACCAGGGCCAGCGCGGCCGTCGGCGGCAGTGACCTCACAGCCGGCAGGCGTGGATGTTGGTGACCAGGATGGCGCGGGCGCCGAGGTCGTACAGCTCGTCCATGATCCGGTGCACGTCGTCGCGGAGCACCATCGCCTGCACGGCGACCCAGCCCTCCCGGTGCAGCGGGGACACCGTCGGCGACTCGATGCCCGGGGTCAGCGAGCTGGCCCGGTCCAGCAGGCCGGCCGGCACGTCGTAGGCGAGCATGACGTAGCGGCGGGCGACCAGCACCCCGTGCAGGCGGCGCAGCAACTGCTCGGCCTGCGGGTGGGTCGGGGCGCCGGTGCGGCGGACCAGCACCGCCGAGGAGCGCAGCAGCGGGTCACCGAAGACGACCAGGCCGGCCTGGCGCAGGGTGGCCCCGGTCTCCACCACGTCGGCGACCACGTCGGCGACGCCGAGCCGGATGGCGTTCTCCACCGCCCCGTCCAGCCGGATCACGTCAGCCTTGACCCCCAGCTCGCCGAGGTACCGATCGACCAGCCCCGGGTACGCGGTGGCGATCCGGTGCCCGCCCAGCTCCTGCACGGAGTGGACGTCCTCCGGGCGGGCGGCGAAGCGGAAGGTGGCCCGGGCGAAGGCCAGGTCCATCACCTCCTCGGCCGGCGCGCCGGAGTCGATCAGCAGGTCGCGGCCGGTGATCCCGACGTCGAGGTCACCGGAGCCGACGTAGGTGGCGATGTCCTTGGGACGCAGGTAGAAGAACTCGATGTCGTTGGGCTCGTCCCGACTGACGAGGTCCTTCGGGTCGGTGCGCTGGCGGTAGCCCGCCTCGCGCAGCATCTCGGCGGCCTTCTCGGCCAGGGCGCCCTTGTTGGGTACGGCGACACGCAGCATGACGGAGTGCTCCTTCGATCAGATGTGATCAACGACGGGGCGCACTCACAGATGTCGGTAGACGTCCTTGAGCTCGAGACCGCTGGCGAGCATCAGCACCTGGACCTGGTAGAGCAGTTGGGAGATCTCCTCGGCGGTCCGCTCCGGCCCCTCGTGCTCGGCGGCCATCCACGACTCGGCCGCCTCCTCGACGACCTTCTTGCCGATGAAGTGCACGCCCTTCTCCAGGGCGGCGACCGTGCCCGAGCCCGGGGTGCCGGCGGCGGCCTTGGCCTGCAGCTCGGCGAACAACTCCTCGAACGTCTTCACGGGATCCGATTCTTCCAGTCACCGGGCGATACCTCGCGCACCGGGTCCGGCCGCGTCCTTCCCACCGGGACGGTCGAGCTCCGCCCCCGTTGCGGCGTGTCGCGGTGTCCCCGATCAGGGACACCGCGACACGCCGCAGAACGAGCCGATTAACGACGGGCGGGGGTCAGCGGCCGAAGCCGACCCGGTGGCCGTTGGCCGCGGCCACGTCCCGGATGGCCAGCGCGGCGTCGAGGGCCGCCACGGTGGCCGCCCAACCCTTGTCCTCCGCCGAGCCGGGCAGCCCGGCCCGGTCGCGGGCCTGCTCGATCGTCTCCACGGTGAGCACCCCGTGCGCCACCGGCTTCCCCTCGTCCAGGGCGACGCGGGTGAGGCCGTCGGTCACCGACCGGCAGACGTAGTCGAAGTGCGCGGTCGCGCCCCGGACCACCACGCCGAGGGCGACCACCACGTCGCAGCGCCGGGCCAGGGCCTGGGCCACCACCGACAGCTCCACCGAGCCGGCCACCCGGGCGACCACCGACCGGGCGCCGCACGCCTCGGCCGCCGCCACCGCCCGGTCGAGCATGTGGTCGGTCAGGTCGGCGTGCCAGCGCGCGGCCACCACGCCCACGGTCAGCCCGGCGGCATCCACCGTGGTCACCCCGGGCTCGCCGAATCCCGCCATGTCTACGCTCCGATCTCGTCGCCGGGGACCGGGCGGCCCATCGGGGCCTCGGTCACCTCGTCCAGTTCGTCCAGCAGGTGCCCCATCCGGTCCCGCTTGGTCCGCAGGTACCGCACGTTCTCCGGGTGCGGCCGGATCGGCAGCCCCTCACGGCCGGTGATGGTCAGGCCGTACCCCTCCAGCCCGGCCCGCTTGGCCGGGTTGTTGGTCAGCAGCCGCATCGAGCGCACACCCAGGTCGTAGAGGATCTGCGCGCCGGTGCCGTAGTCGCGGGCGTCGGCGGGCAGCCCCAGGTCGAGGTTGGCGTCCACGGTGTCCCGGCCCAGGTCCTGGAGCTGGTACGCCTGGAGCTTGTGCAGCAGCCCGATGCCGCGCCCCTCGTGCCCGCGCACGTAGAGCACCACGCCCCGCCCCTCCCGGGCGACCCGGGCCAGGGCCGCCTGCAGCTGCGGGCCGCAGTCGCAGCGCAGCGAGCCGAAGACGTCCCCGGTCAGGCACTCCGAGTGCACCCGCACCAGCACGTCCTGCCCGTCACCGATCTCCCCGTAGACCAGGGCGACGTGCTCGGCCGGGTCGTGCTCGGCGCGGTAGCCCAGCGCCCGGAACACCCCGTACGGGGTGGGCATCCGCGCGTCGGCGACCTGCTCCACCTGCTTCTCGTGCCGCCGCCGGTACGCCACCAGGTCGGCGATGGTCACCAGGGTCAGGGCGTGCTCGGCGCAGAACTTCTCCAGGTCGGGCACCCGCATCATGGTGCCGTCCTCGTTGACCAGCTCGCAGAGCACTCCGGCGGGACGCAGCCCGGCCAGCCGGGTCAGGTCGACGGCCGCCTCGGTGTGCCCGGGGCGACGCAGCACCCCGCCCTCGCGGGCGCGCAGCGGCACCACGTGCCCGGGGCGGGACAGGTCGGTCGGGTCGGTGCCCGGATCGGCCAGCAGCCGGATGGTGTGCGACCGGTCGGCGGCCGAGATGCCGGTGCCGATCCCCTCCCGGGCGTCGACCGTCACCGTGTACGCGGTGCCGCGCCGGTCCTGGTTGGTGTGGTGCATCGGCGGCAGGTCCAGCCGGTCGCACTCCGACTCGGTCAGCGACACGCAGATGTAGCCGGACGTCCAGCGGACCATGAACGCCACCAGCTCTGGCGTGGCCAGTTCGGCGGCGAAGATCAGGTCGCCCTCGTTCTCCCGGGACTCGTCGTCGACCACGACGACCGGCCGACCGGCGGCGATGTCCGCCACCGCCTGCTCGATGCTGGCGAACGCGCTCATGCCGGCACCCCACTTCGTCGAACGGTCCGCGCCCCGGCCGCGCCGGCGCGTCCGGCACCGTCGACCCGGCGGGCGCCGGGGGTCGGACGGTGCGCGGCGCCGTCCGCCGGGCTGTACCTGATGATTCGCTCGCTGCGCTCACTCATGCGACAGCCTCCGAGTAGGTGGACGGGATCGGCGGGGCGGCCGACCGGGCGGCCCGCGAGGTCCGCCACCAGGCGGCGAAACCCCAGACGCAGAACGCGCCGTAGAACAGGTACATGGCCGCCGACGGGTAGAAGCCGCCGCGCAGCAGCAGCGGCACGCCGACCGCGTCGACGGCGATCCAGATCAGCCAGAACTCGACCCAGCCGCGGGCCATGCCGTACGTGGCGAGCAGGCTGCCGGTCAGGATCCAGGCGTCCGGCAGCGGGCCCCAGGAGCCGAGCGCGGCGAGCACCGGGTACCCGGCGGCGGTGCCGACGGCGGCGGCCAGCAGCAGGCCGAGCCGCTCCCGGCCGGTGGCCCAGCGCGGGCTGACCGCCGGTTGGTCGTCGCCCTGGCGGCGGTTGCGCGACCAGCGCCACCAGCCGTAGACGCTCACCGAGAAGAAGAAGACCTGCCGGCCGGCCTGGCCGTAGAGGTCGTGCGCCTGCGGGGTGGCGAAGACACCGCCGAGGAAGACGGTGAACAGCAGCGCGTTGCCGATCATGCCGACCGGCCAGGCCCAGACCAGCCGGCGCAGCCCGAGCAGCGCGGAGGCCAGCCCGAAGACGTTGCCGACGATCTCGCGGACCAGCACCGGCGAGCCGGCGATCTCGAGCTGGGCCTCGAGCAGCCAACCGAGCGGGCCCATCAGCGCCCACCCCCCGCGGCCCCGCCGGGCAGGCCGCCGCCGGCGAGCCGGTCGCCGAGCAGGCGCTCGACGTACTTGGCCAGCACGTCGACTTCCAGGTTGACCGGGTCGCCGACGCCCTTGCCGCCGAGCGTGGTCAGCTTCAGCGTGGTGGGGATCAGCCCGACGGCGAACCAGTCGTCGCCGACCGCGGCCACGGTCAGCGAGACGCCGTCGATGGTGATCGAGCCCTTCTCCACCACGTACCGGGCGAGGTCGGCGGGGAGCCGGAAGCGGACCGTCTCCCACTGCGCGGCGGGCTCCCGGGCGACGATCTCGCCCACCCCGTCGACGTGGCCCTGCACGATGTGCCCGCCGAGCCGGCTGTTCAGCGCGGCGGCCCGCTCCAGGTTGACCGGGTCGCCCACCCGCAGCGCGCCGAGCGCGGAGCGGCGCAGCGTCTCCCCCATCACGTCGGCGGTGAAGACGCCGTCCTCGACGTCGACGACCGTGAGACAGACGCCGTTGACCGCGATGGAGTCGCCGTGCCGGGCGTCGGAGGTGACCAGCGGGCCGCGGACGGCGACCAGCGCGGAGTCACCCCCGGTGTCCGTGACGCGGACGACCTCGCCCAACTCCTCGACGATGCCGGTGAACATGTCAGGCCTCCCTCTTCCGGGGCAGCGCGGTGATCCGCAGGTCGGGACCGATCTGCGTAACGTCGGTGATCTCCAGGTCGATGGCATCGGCGATGGTCGTCACGCCGGCGTCGACCAGCGCGGTCCGGCCGGCGCCGAGCAGCTTCGGCGCGACGTACCCGATGACCTTGTCGACCAGGCCGGCGGCGAGGAACGCGCCGGCCAGCCGGGGGCCGCCCTCCAGCAGCGCGGCCCGCACGCCGCGGTGGTGCAGCTCGGCCAGCAGCGCCGGCAGGTCGACCCGGCCGTCCGGGCCGGCCCCGACCTCAGCCGCGGTGGCGATCCACGTCCGGGCGGCGCCGTCGCGGGCCCGGGCCCCGGCGGGGGTACGCCCGGAGCTGTCCACCACCACCCGCAGCGGCTGCCGGATGGCCAGGGTGCCGTCGCGCAGGTTGCGGGCGGTGAGCCGGGGATCGTCGGCGAGCACGGTGCCCACCCCGGCGAGCACCGCGTCGACCGTGCCGCGCAGCGCGTGCACGTCGATGCGGGCCGCCTCGGAGGTGATCCACATGCTGGTGCCGTCGGCCGCCGCCGACCGGCCGTCGAGCGTCGCGGCGAACTTCCAGATGACGTACGGCCAGCCGCGGCGCATCGAGGTCAGCCAGGCGATGTTGCCGACCTCGGCCTCCTGCGCGCGTACCCCGAACTCGACCTGGATGCCGGCGGCCCGCAGGGTGGCGGCGCCGCCGGAGGCGACCGGGTTGGGGTCGGGCACGGCGATCACCACCCGGGCGACACCGGCCTGGACCAGCGCGAGGCTGCAGGGGCCGGTGCGGCCGATGTGGTCGCAGGGTTCGAGGGTGACCACGGCGGTGCCGCCCCGGGCGCGCTCACCGGCCTGGGCGAGCGCGACGATCTCGGCGTGCGGTCCGCCCGCGTACGCGTGGAATCCCTCCCCGACGACCGTGCCGTCCGGATCGAGCAGGACGCAGCCGACGACCGGGTTGGGGCTGGTGGTGCCGAGGCCTCGGGCCGCCAACGTGACGGCGCGACGCATCGCCTCGTCGACGGAGACGCCGGCCATGCCTCTGCCCTCTCACTCGCCGGGCCGCGCGCGGGCGGTACGGGAGGAGCCGCGGGCAGGCGGCGGCGGATCCGGGAACGGCACGGCCGCCCCCGGGGAGCCCACGCGATGGCTGGATGCAGCGACCCACGCAGGCCCGCCCCGTCCCGCGCGCTGTCTCCCATCCGGACTTTCTGGGTGCGGGAAGGTTTCCCGCTCCCAACCGTCGGCCCCGGATTCTCACCAGGTCCACCGGGCGGCCTGAGCCGTCCGGGTCGCGGGCTTACCACGGTCGGACCGTGGATCACCGCCGGTTCGGAATTTCACCGAGCCCCGCCAGCGCGTGGTGGGTACATGGGAAGTCTTACACGTTCCCCCGGCCGGTACGCCACTGCACGCGGGCTACCTCACACCCCGTCGGCGCGCCGCCGGTCCACCGCCACGTACGAACCGGGCTGGCTCTTGGCGACGGTTTTCATCTCCGAGGCGACCGCGATCGCGGCGAGCGGGTCGGTGAAGCGCTTCCGGGCGTCGGAGAGGGAGACCCCGATCGAGAGGGTGACCAGGTGCGCCTTGCGCACGTTGCCCCGGCGGTCCTTCAGCTCAACGTAGCCGCGCTCGGCGTCGGCCGGGTCGTAGAGCTTGTCGGCGGCCTTCTCGAAGTCCTCCACCGCGCGGAAGGTCAACGGCCGGACCTGTTCCGGGGTGCAGACGACGACGAAGTCGTCGCCGCCGACGTGGCCGAGGAAGGCCGGCGGCAGGCCGATCGAGACCACCGCCCGGTGCAGGCTGCGGGCCAGCGCGGAGATGAACTCGTCGCCGCGGACGAAGCCGTACCGGTCGTTGACGCTCTTGAACCGGTCGATGTCGATGTAGCCGACGGCGTAGTCGACGCCGCTGCGGACCCGGTCGCTGATCTCCCGGCGGATCCGGCTGTTGCCGGGCAGCCCGGTCAGCGGGGAGACCTCCCGGAACTCCTTGTTGCGGCGCAGCGTGGAGCTGACCCGGGCCACCAGCTCGGCGGTGTCGAAGGGCTTGACCAGGTAGTCGTCGGCGCCGGCGCTGAGGCCGTGCACCTTGTCCACGGTCATCCCCTTGGCGGTCAGCATGATCACCGGCAGGGCGGAGGTCATCGGATCGGCGCGCAGCCGGCGGGTCAGCTCCAGCCCGTCGATCCGGGGCATCATCAGGTCCACCACGGCCAGGTCGGGCCGGTGCCGCTCGATCATCTCGAGCGCCTCCTGGCCGTCGCCGGCGTGGAGCACCTCGAAGCCGTGCAGCCGCAGGTTGAACTCGACGAAGCGGGCGATGTCCTCGTCGTCGTCGACGACCAGGATGACGTCGGGTCGATCGCCGGCCGGGTCCACGTCAGGCTCCGGGAACCGCGCGCTCCGCGAGCCCCCGCAGGCGGCGCACCGCCTCGGCCGGGTCGGCCGCCCCGTACACGGCGGTGCCGGCGACGAAGGCGTCCGCACCGGCCGCCGCGGCCTGCTCGATGGTGTCGGCGGCGATCCCGCCGTCGACCTCGATGCGCAGCTCCAGGTGGCCGGTGTCGACGTGCCGGCGGGCCGCGCGGACCTTCTCCAGCAGCTGCGGGATGAACCGCTGCCCGCCGAAGCCGGCCTTGATCGTCATGATCAGCAGGGTGTCGAAACTGGGCAGCAGCTCCAGGTACGGCTCGATCGGGGTGTCCCGGTCGATGGCCAGCCCGGCCTTGGCGCCGGCCGAGCGGAGGTCCTTGGCCAGCGCGACCGGGTCGTCGCAGGCCTCGGCGTGGAAGGTGACGTTGTACGCGCCGGCGTCGGCGTAACCGGGGGCCCAGCGACGCGGGTCCTCGATCATGAGGTGCACGTCGAACGGGATCCGGGTCACCGCGCGCAGGCTCTGCACCACGGGCAGGCCGATGGTCAAATTGGGCACGAAGTGGTTGTCCATCACGTCGACGTGCAGCCAGTCCGCGGCGTTCTCCACGGCACGGACCTCGTCGGCGAGGCGGGCGAAATCGGCGGCGAGGATGCTGGGCGCGACGATCGGCGGCGGTACGGTCACGGGGTCAGTGTACGAATGCGGCCACCCGCCGCGGGCATCGCGGCCCCTCGGGAACGCCCTGTGACCCAGGAGTGACCGCTGGTGCAAGATTGGGCTCCACGGAACGCAAAACCGGACGGACGGCCAGCCGCGACTGGCCGCCCGACGGAAAGGCGGCAACACTCCATCAGAGACGGTCAGCCGTGCTGCACGTCCCGCGGAACCGCAACTCCGCGTGGGCCGCAACGACCGGCCGTCATCTCCCGGAAAGGGCGGACGATGCGACGGTGGCTCGTGGCGCTGGCGCTGGCCGGCGCGGCGACGATGGCGATGAGCGGCTGCGTCCCGCAGCACCGGCCCGACGGCGACCTGGCCGACGACTGGCCGGACCTGCCCGCACCGCGGATGTTCGTGCCCGCCACGGACGCCTGCCTGCCCCGGATCACGGCGGTGGTCCAGGCGGGCACGTACGACACGGTGGACTGCGCCCGCAGCCACCTGGCCGAGGCGATCCACGTCGGGACCTTCACCGGCGACGCGGCGGCCGGGTCGCGCCCCGAGCCGGGCTCCCCGGCGCTGCGCCCCGCCCGCGCCGAGTGCGACCAGCGGGCCCGCGAGGTGCTCGGGGGCGACTGGCACTCGGCCCGGCTCACCATGAACATCGCGCTGCCCTCCGTGCCGGCGTGGAACGGCGGCGCCCGCTGGTTCCGCTGCGACCTGAGCGAGACCGACAGCATCGACAACACCCGACCGGTCAACCGCACCGGCAGCCTGCGCGGCGCGATGATCGGCGACAACCCGCTAACCCACCGTTGCTTCGACCCCAAGCTGATCGGCGACAACCTCAACTACATGGCGCCGGTGCTCTGCTCCGAGCCGCACCGGGCCGAGTTCGTCGGGGTCTACCTCGAACGGGACATGACCTGGGCGGAGTTCGGCCGGGCCAACCAGGAGGTGCACCGGCGCTGCATGTCGCTGATCGCCAACTTCGCCGCCGTGCCGAACAACGCCGACCTGCCGTACCGGGCCGGGTCGATCTTCTACCCGCCGTCGCAGCGGGAGTGGGAGGAGGGCGACCGCGGCATCCGCTGTTTCCTGTGGAGCGACGACCGGAAGCTGACCCGCTCGATGCGCGGCGCCGGCCCGAAGGGACTCCCCGCCATCTGAGGCCCGGTGCCGTAAGCTGCCGCACCGTGACACCCGCTCGGCGGGCGCCACGGTCACGGTCGGCGAAGGGTCGGGTGCGGTGCGGCGGTGGTGGACGGCGGTCGCGGTGGGCGGCGCGGCGTTGCTGGCGCTGACCGGGTGCGGCGCCCCCGCCGGGCTGGACGCGGACCTCGCCGACGACTGGCCGGCCCTCGCCGCGCCGCAGGGCTTCGTTCCCCCCGCCGGGGTCTGCCACGAAGGGGTGCAGGACGTCGGCTACCTCAGCGGCTACCACCCCGTCGACTGCGCCCGGTCGCACCGGGCCGAGACGATGCACGTGGGCACCTTCACCAGCGCCGACGCCCGGCGCTCCACTCCCCCGGCCGGCGGCACCGGCGCGATGCTCGCCGCCCGCGCCGAGTGTGACCGGGAGGTCCGGCGGGCGGTGGGCGCCGACTGGCGCTCCGGCCGGCTCGGCCTCGCCGTCGTCTTCCCCTCGGCGGCGGCCTGGACGGGTGGGGCCCGCTGGTTCCGCTGCGACCTGACCGAGGTCGAGAGCGTCGACGAGGCGCGGGCCACCCCCCGTACCGGCAGCCTGAAGGGCGTCCTGACCCGCGACACCGACCTGCGGCTGCGCTGCTTCGAGCCGAAAGTCGACGGCGACGACGTCGAGGCGATGAAGCCGGTCTCCTGCACCGCCCGGCACCACGCCGAGTTCGTCGGCGTCTGGCCGGCCACCGGCCTCAGCTACGCCCAGGTCACCAAGGGCGACGGGCGGGTCCACAAGGGATGCCTCGGCCTGCTGGCGAAGTACACCGGGGTGCCGAACGACGGCAATCTGCGGTTCCGCGCCGGCTCGATCTTCTACCACCCGCTGGAGCGGGAGTGGCGCGACGGCAACCGCGGGGTGCAGTGCTTCGTGTGGGTCAGCGACCGCACCCTGACCCGCTCGCTCAAGGGCGTCGGCACCCGGGGCCTGCCGGTCCGCTGAGCCGGCGGCGGGGCGGCCGTGTCGTGCTCCGCCCCGCCCCCGTACCGCTGCGCTGCCCGCCGCTCAGCCGCGGCGCAGCACCGCGAGGAACATCGCGTCCGTGCCGTGCCGGTGCGGCCAGAGCTGCACCGTCGGACCGTCGCCCAGCCCCGGCATGCCGGCCGGCAGCAGCGTACGGGCGTCGACGAAGTCCGCCGGCACCTCGGCGCGCCGGGCCGCCTCGGTCACCGTCACGTGCGTCTCCACCACGTGCGGGGAGCAGGTGACGTACGCGACCAGACCGCCGGGACGGGCCGCGCGCAGGGCCGCGGTGAGCAGCTCGCGCTGCAACCGGGTCAGCGGCGGCAGGTCCGACGGCTGACGCCGCCAGCGCGACTCCGGCCGGCGGCGCAGCGAGCCCAGGCCGGTGCACGGGGCGTCCACCAGCACCCGGTCGAAGTGCCCCTCGGGCAGCTCCGGGTCCGCGCCGACCGTGCGGCCGTCGGTGTGCAGCACGCTCACCGGCAGGCCCCGGGTGGCCTGCTCGACCAGCCGGGCCCGGTGCTCGGAGACCTCCACGGCGGTCAGCCGGGCGCCACGCTGCGCGGCGAGCGCGCCGAGCAGGCCGGACTTGCCGCCGGGGCCGGCGCACAGGTCGAGCCAGCGCCCGTCCGGGCCGTCCAGCGGCGCGACGGCCAGCGCGTTCGCCACCAGCTGCGAGCCCTCGTCCTGCACGTGCGCGCGCCCCTGCGCCAGCGCCGGCAGGTCACCCGGCGCGCCCCCGGAGAGGTACACCGCGTACGGCGAGAAGGCGCCGGGCGCGCCACCCACCTCGTCGGCCAGTTCCACCGGGTCGGCCAGGCCGGGCCGGGCGCACAGGTGCACCGGGGGTCGCTCGTTGTCCTCGATCAGCAGCCGGGCGGTCTCGCCCAGGTCCCCGCCGAGCGCCTCGGAGAAGGCCCGCACGATCCACTGCGGGTGGCTGTACGCCAGCGCCAGGTGGCCGACCGGGTCGGTCTCCATCGGCGGGGCGAGCTTGGCCACCCAGGCGTCGGCGTCGCGGCCGGCGATCTCCCGCAGCACCGCGTTGGCGAAGCCGGCGGCGCCCGGCGCGACCGAGCGGACCAGGTCGACGGTCGAGGAGACCGCCGCGTGCGCCGGCACCCGGGTGTGCAGCAGCTGGTACGCCCCGAGCCGCAGGGCGTCGCGGGCCGGCGGGTCGATCCGCTCGACCTCCCGCCCGGCGGCGTCGGCGATGATCGCGTCCAGGGTGCCGGTGTGGCGCAGCGTGCCGTAGGTCAGCTCGGTGGCGAAGGCGGCGTCCCGGCCGACCAGCCCCTCCTCGCGCAGGATCGACGGGAGCACCAGGTTGGCGTACGCGTCGTCCCGGTGAACCGCCGCGACGGCCTGGTAGGCGGCGTACCGGGGCAGGTCGACGGCCGGGCGGGCGGGACGGCCGCCGCGCCGGTCGAAGCCGGGGCGGCCGCCGGTCGGGCGGTCGCCGCGGTAACCGCCGCTCGCCGGGCGGTCGCCCCGGTAACCGCCGCCCGTCGGACGGTCGCCGCGCGGCGCGTCGGAGCGCCGGGGCGCGGACCGGTCGAACCGGTCACCGCGGGAGCCGTCGGGGCGACCGGCGGACCGGTCGTCGCGAGGGCGGTCGGAACGGGAGCTGTCGGGACGGTCCGAGGGGGTGCTCACGCGAGCACCTCGCCGGCGCCGACCCGGACGCCGCGCGCCCAGTCGGTCGCCGGCATGGCCTTCTTGCCCGCCGCGCGCACCTCACCGAGCTGCACCGGCACGGTCGCGGTGCCGGCCAGCACCCGGGACTTCTCCACCAGCAGCTCTCCCGGCTTCAACTCGGGGCCGTTGCCCACCGGGGTCACCGGGCCGAGCTTGACCCGGTCGCCCCGGAAGGTCGTCCACGGCCCGGGGGCCGGCGTGCAGGCCCGGATCCGCCGGTCGACGGCGAAGGCGGGATCGGTCCAGCGCACCCGGGCGTCCTCCACGGTCAGCTTCGGAGCCAGGGACACCCCGTCGGCCGGCTGCGGCTCGGCCCGGGCCGTCCCGGCCTCGATCGCGTCGAGGACGGCCACCAGCAGGCCCGCGCCGGAGTGCGCGAGGCGCTCCAGCAGGTCGCCGGAGGTGTCGGTCGGCCGGATCTCGTCGGTGAGCGTGCCGTAGACCGGGCCGGTGTCCAGGCCCTGTTCGAGCTGGAAGACGCTCGCGCCGGTCAGCTCGTCGCCGTGCAGCACGGCCTGCTGCACCGGGGCCGCGCCGCGCCAGGCGGGCAGCAGCGAGAAGTGCAGGTTGATCCAGCCGTGCCGGGGGATCTCCAGGGCCACCGGCGGCACCAACGCGCCGTACGCGACCACGGGCACGCAGTCCGGCGCCAGCTCGCGCAGCCGGTCGAGGAACTCCGGCTCGCGGGGCTTCGCCGGGGTCAGCACCTCGATCCCGTGCTCGTCGGCCCAGGCGCCGACCGGCGAGCGGACCAGGCCGCGACCCCGCCCGGCCGGGGCGTCGGGGCGGGTGACCACGGCCAGCATCTCGTGCCCGGAGGCGGCGACAGCTTCCAGGGCGGGGACGGCGACGGCCGGCGTGCCGGCGAAGATCAGACGCATCCGGTCACCGCCCCAGGCCGAAGGGGCTGCCGGCGGCGTGCGGGTTGAGCTTGACCGTGGGCGGGGCGGCCGGGTCGTACCACTCGGCCTGGCGGATGGCCTTCATGGCCTCCTTGCGCCCGGCCGGGTCCAGCCGGTCGACGAAGAGCACCCCGTCGAGGTGGTCGGTCTCGTGCTGCACGCAGCGCGCCATCAGCCCGGTGCCGACGATCTGCATCGGGTCGCCGTAGCCGTTGAAGCCCTTGGCGATGACGTTCTGCCGACGCTTGGTGTCGAAGTAGAGCCCGGGGATGGACAGGCAGCCCTCCGGGCCGTCCTGCTCCTCCTCGTCGGGGAACTCCAGCACCGGATTCACCAGGTGCCCGAGCACGTCGTCCACGTCGAAGGTGAACACCCGCAGGCCCACACCGAGCTGGGGCGCGGCCAGGCCGGCGCCGCTCTGCTCCCGCATCGTGTCGGTGAGGTCGGCGATGAGCCTACGCAGCTCGGTGTCGAAATCGACGACCGGATCGGCCGGCGTGCGCAGCACCGGATCCCCGAACAGACGGATGGGCTGGACGGTCACGCGGTGTGGCTCCTTCGGCTGTACGGACGAATGCCGTACCAGTCTACGGAGTGCCGGGGGCCGCCCCGGCCGGCGTACCGCGATGCGCCGCCGCCGACTCCGTGTCGATGATCACCGGCAGGGTCTCGTAGCCGCGCAGGGTGAGCCGGGTCCGGTGCCGGGGCCGGCCGGCCAGGGCGAGGCCGGGCAGCCGGCGCAGCAGCAACGGGAAGGCGACCTGCGCCTCCAGCCGGGCCAGTCCGGCGCCCAGGCAGTAGTGCGGCCCGGCGCCGAACGACAGCGGGTGGACCTGCGGGCGCCACGGGTCGAACCGCTGCGGCTCGGGGTAGCGCCGCGGGTCCCGGTTGGCCGCGCCGAGCAGCAGCAACGCCCAACTGCCCGCCGGCAGCTCGACCCCGCCGCAGGTCACCGGCGCCTCGTTGATCCGGGTGGTGAGCTGCACCGGCGAGTCGTAGCGCAGCAGCTCGTCGACGTACCCGGGGGCGAAGTCGGGATGCTCCCGCAGCGCGTCGGCCGCGCGCGGGTGGTCCAGCAGCACCACGAGGCCGTTGCCGAGCAGGTTGGTGGTGGTCTCGAAGCCGGCGACCAGCAGCACCACCAGGTTGGCCAGCAGCTCCTCGCCGGAGAGCCGGTCGCCGTCGGCGTCGTGCACCTGGACCAGGGCGGTGGTCAGGTCGTCGGCGGGCGCGGCGCGGCGGGCCCGGACCAGCGCGGCGAAGTAGTCGCGCAGCTCGGTGGCGCCCCGGTCGGCGACGGCCAGCTCCTCGGTGGTGATCTCCGGCTCCAGCACCCCGGTCAGGTCGGCGGCCCAGCGCCGGAAGAGCGGCCGGTCGGCCGCCGGCACGCCGAGCAGCGCGCAGATCACCCCCACCGGCAACGGGTACGCGAACTCGGCCAGGAAGTCGACGGGCTCGCCGTCACGGGCCCGCTCCAGCATCGCGTCGACCAGCTCGTCGGCCTGCGCCTCGACCACGTCGCGCATGGCGGCGATCCGGCGCGGGGTGAAGGCGCCGGCCGCGAGCCGCCGCATCCGGCTGTGGTCGGGCGGGTTGGTGCGCAGCATCGACCGGGAGATCGACGCGACGGCCGGGCTGTCCCGCCAGCCGGGGAGGAACTGGTCGCGCAGCGCGTCGTCCATCACCCCGAACCGGGAGTCGCGCAGGATCTCGTCGGCCTCGGCGTAGCCGGTGACCACGTAGAACACCGGCCCGGCCTGGACCACCGGCCCGTACCGGCGCAGCCGCTCGTACGTGGGGTACGGGTCGATGCGCCCCTGCGGGGACATGAGCAGGGCGAGTGCCTCGGCTGCGTCCATGACCGGCCTTCCGCGTCGATGCGTCGGAGGCTCCATCATGCGCGTCCGGGCGTCACCCGGCGACCCCGCGCGACCGACCGCCGCCACGGCGCGCGGTCACGGCGGCGGGCGGCGGGGCCAGCCCGCCGGCGGTCGTGGCGAGGCTCAGGCGCCGGCGCCGGGCTCCCCCGCCAGCACCGCGGGCCCGCCGAGCAGGGCGTGCTCGGGCAGCGGGAGCTGGATGCCGTGCGCGGCCTCCCAGTCGTAGACGGTGCTCGGCCGGACCTGGGCGGCGAAGAAGTCCACCGCGCTCATCCCGCCGACGACCGGCTCGTCCACCTCGGCGACCAGCTGGGCGGGGACCAGGTTGAAGCCGTTCTGCAGGGCGGCGCTGAGCCGGCGGTGCCCGTCGACGACGAAGAAGTACTCGCCGGTGTAGCCGATCCGCAGCGGCTCCAGGGCCTCGTCGCCGGCCCCGGCCACGTCCCCGACGAACTCCGAGTCCCAGAGCCCGCGCAGGGTGGTGATGTCCTCGGTCGGGTAGACCCGGGCCGGGTCGAGCAGCAGCAGCGGCGGGCCGTCGCGCAGCACCTCGGCGCCGAGCCGGCCCTCGTACGCGTCGACGATGTGCTCGATCACCTCGGGCGCCGAGGCCCGGGTGGTGTCGCAGACCAGGTCGTAGTTGCGCAGCCGGGCCTTGTCCACCCCGTAGCGGAGGATGAACCGGTTCCGCTCGCTCTCGCTGCGCTCAAGGAGCTTGGCCTTGGCCTCCTCCAGCGAGGTGTAGCTCTCGGCCGGGCCGGAGGGCCGCAGCAGCACCCGGCGGGCCGCCTCGCCCGGCTCGGTGATCATGTGCACCTTGAGCGCGTCGGTGAAGAAGTGCCAGGCGAGCCGGGAGTCCATGACCAGCGACTCGCCGGAGGCGGCGATGTCCCGCTGGAGCTGGTCGACGTAGCCGTCCACGGCCTGGTCCAGCTCGGCGTGCAGGTTGAGCTGGAGGGCGGTCATCTGCCGCTCCTGCGCCATCTGCCGGTAGAGGTCGCCGACGCTGACCCGGCGCAGCCCCAGCCGCTTGGCGATCTCGACGGAGACGGTGCTCTTGCCGCTGCCGAGGTCCCCGTTGAAGACGATCGATTGCCGAACGGTCACGACTGGTCCACCCCTGATCACCGGCTGATTGACATCATCGATATGGCGTCGGATCGACGCGCTCCGCCATCGTCGCGCCATCCGTGCGCCCGGGCATGACGGGCGATGTTATCACTTCGCCGCCACCGGTTTGCCGGACGAGGTGTGCGACGGTACCCGCTCCGGGCCGGGTCGTGCCCGGCCGGTGCCGCGGATCACGGCCGGTCAGAAGAGGCTGAGCGGGTCGACCTGGAGGCGTACCGGGTCGGCGGCCTTGCGGGCGCTGCGCACCCCGGCGGCGGTGTGCAGCGCCTCGGCGAGGTCGGCGGCCCGGGCCCGGGGCACCCGCACCAACATCCGCTCCCGGTCGCCGTCGGCCGGGACCGGGCCGAGCACCTCCGCCCCGTCGGGCAGCCGGGCCTCGGCCAGCAGGTCGGCCACCGCGACCGCCGGACCGGTCACGCTGGCCATCTTCGTCGCCGGCGGGAAGCCCAGCTCCCGCCGCTCGGCCAGCTCCCGGGCGGCGAACCAGGCCGGGTCCCAGCGCAGCAGCGCCTGCACCGGCGCCAGCGCGCCGTCGGCGACCACCACCACCCGCCCGCCCGCCGACGCCGGCCGGGCCAGCGCGGCCGCGCTCAGCCAGCGGCGCAGCGTCTCCTCGCCGGCGCGCAGGTCGGCCCGGGTGAGCAGGGCCCAGGAGTCCAGCAGCAGCACCGCGCCGTAGCCCCCCTCGGCCAGCGGCTCCGCGCCCGGGGTGGCGATCACCAGGCCGGCGCCGCCGGGCACGGTGGCCAGCACCTCCTCCCGGCCCGAGGTGCGGACCGGCACGCCGGGAAAGGCGCGGCCCAGCTCCTCGGCGGTGCGCCGGGCGCCGGTGACCGCCGCGCGCAGCCGCCGACCGCCGCACTCGGGGCAGGCGTACGCGGCGGCGACCCGGCCGCACCAGCGGCAGGCGGGGATACCCTCGGCGGAGGGCAGCGCCAGCGGGCCGGCGCAGTGCGGGCAGCGGGCCGGGGTGCGGCAGTCCGCGCAGGAGATCGAGGGCAGGTAGCCCCGGCGCGGCACCTGCACCAGCACCGGCGCGTCCGCGCGCAGGGTGTCCCGGGCGGTGGTCCAGGCCAGGCTGGGCAGCCGGGCGGTCGCCGCGCCGGGGTCGCGGGCCAGCTGCGGGTCGTCGCCGGTCGGCGCGATGCTCGGGGTACGCGCCCGCAGGGTCGCCCGGTCGGCGACCACCTCGCGGGCCCAGCCGGTCTCCACCAGCAACTGTGCCTCGGCGGTCCGGGTGTACCCGCCGACCAGCGCGGCGGCCCCGGCGAGCTGGGCCCGGGTGAGCAGCACGTCCCGGGCGTGCGGGTACGGGGCCCGGGGCTCGGCGTGCAGGTCGTCACCGTCGTCCCAGATCGCCACCAGGCCGAGCCGGTCGACCGGGGCGAACATCGCCGCCCGGGTGCCGATCACCACGGGCGCCGTACCGCGCCGGGCGGTGAGGAAGGCCCGGTAGCGGCGGGCCGGGCCGAGCGCGGCGGAGAGGCACACATGCCGGCCCGGGCCGAGCGTGCCGGTGAGCGCGGCGTCCAGCCGGTCCAGGTCCCGGGCGTCGGCGACCACGACGACGGCGCCCCGACCCCCGGCCACGGTCGCGGCGACGGCGTCGGCGTACCGGGCGGCCCAGTCCTCCCCGGCCAGCGCCGACCAGACGGCGCGGGGCGGTCGGCCGTCGGCGAGCGCACGCAGGAACGCCGGCCCGGCCGGGTAGTCCCGCCAGCCGCGCGGGTCGACGGCGGGCGGGGACGGTGCGCCGCTCAGCTCGGACGCGTCCGACGCGGCGCCGGCCGCGGTCGGCCCGGTCGGGGCCAATGCGGCGGCGGCCCCGGTCGGCCCGGACGCATCCGCTGCGGCGGCGACCCCGGTCGGCCCGGACGCATCCGCTGCGGCGGCGACCCCGGTCGGTCCGGTCGGGTGCGACGCGGCGGCGACGCCGGCGGACGGCGGCGGGGCGGCGGCGACCACGTGCGTCGGCGGCGTGTCGGTGGGCGGGGCCGCGCTGACCTCGTCGGGCGTCGTGGCGGTGCCGGCGGCGGGGGCGTCGGCGTCGGCGGTCGGCGAGTGGGCGCGGAGGTCCTTCTCGACCCGGGCGTGGCGGGGCGGGACGGCGAGCCGGAGCACGTCGGCGAGGCTGCCGGCGTACCGGTCGGCGACGGCCCGGGCCAGCCGGGCGATCTCCGGCGCCAGCACCGGCTCCGGGGAGACCACCTTCTCCAGGTACGCCAGCCGGCCGGTGTGCCCGGAGTCGTCGGCGCGGTCCAGCAGCCAGCCGTCGACAAGTTGCCCGGCGAAGCGCACCTTCACCCGCACCCCGGGCAGGGCGTCGGCGTCCAGCTCGGCGGGGACCAGGTAGTCGAACGGGCGGTCGAGGTGCGGCAGCGGCACGTCGACGCAGACACGAGCGACCGGCGACCCCTCGGCGGGTCGCCGGTCGCTGCGCCTGGTGCCGGTCAGGCTCCCGCTACCGACTTGAGGTCGGCGGCCCGGTCGGTGCTCTCCCAGGTCAGGTCCGGCAGCTCGCGGCCGAAGTGGCCGTACGCGGCGGTCTGCTGGTAGATCGGGCGGAGCAGGTTGAGGTCCCGGATGATGGCGGCCGGGCGGAGGTCGAAGACCTCGGTGACGGCCTTCTCGATCGAGGCGACCGGCACGGTCTCGGTGCCGAAGGTCTCGATGAACAGGCTGACCGGGTGGGCCTTGCCGATCGCGTAGGCGACCTGCGCCTCGCAGCGCTCGGCGAGGCCGGCGGCCACCACGTTCTTGGCCACCCAGCGCATCGCGTACGCGGCCGACCGGTCCACCTTCGACGGGTCCTTGCCGGAGAACGCGCCGCCGCCGTGCCGGGCGTACCCGCCGTAGGTGTCGACGATGATCTTGCGGCCGGTCAGGCCGGCGTCGCCCATCGGGCCACCGATCTCGAACCGGCCCGTGGGGTTGACCAGCAGCCGGTAGCCCTCGGTGTCCAGGCCGAGGCTCTCCAGCTCGGGGGCGATGACGTGCTCGCGCACGTCCGGGGTGAGCAGCGAGTCCAGCGAGATGTCCGCGGCGTGCTGGCTGGACACGACCACGGTGTTGAGCCGGACCGGACGCAGGCCGTCGTACTCGATGGTGACCTGGGTCTTGCCGTCGGGCCGCAGGTAGGGGATGGTGCCGTCCTTGCGCACGGCGGCCAGCCGGCGGGCCAGCCGGTGCGCCAGCGCGATCGGCAGCGGCATCAGCTCGGGGGTCTCCGAGCAGGCGAAGCCGAACATCATGCCCTGGTCGCCGGCGCCCTGCGCGTCCAGCGCGCTCTCCGACGCACCGGTACGCAGCTCGAAGGCGTTGTCCACACCCTGGGCGATGTCGGCGGACTGGCCGCCGATCGAGACGCTGACGCCGCAGGAGGCGCCGTCGAAGCCCTTCTTCGACGAGTCGTACCCGATCCCGAGGATGGTCTCCCGGACGATCGTCGGGATGTCGGCGTACGCCTTGGTCGTCACCTCGCCCGCGACGTGCACCTGCCCGGTGGTGATCAGGGTCTCCACCGCGACACGGCTGTGCGGGTCCTTGGCCAGCAGGGCGTCCAGGATGCCGTCGCTGATCTGGTCGGCGATCTTGTCCGGGTGGCCCTCCGTGACCGATTCGGACGTGAAAAGACGTGTCACGGCACTCCTAAGCACTTGAGTCTCTCTGGAAAGGTCGCTCCGCGGCAGTTTAGTCACCCGCTTCCAGGGTGCCGCAGCCAACGCGAGAGTGACCAGCGTTCAGGACAACGCGGCCAGCCGGGTCACCACGAGGTCCCAGACCCGGTCGGCCAGGTCTTCCTTGGACTGTTCGGGAAGGGTGGTCACGCTGCCGTCCGCGCCCACCACGGTCGCCGCGTTGGTCTCGGCCCCGAAGACCTTGTCCACGCCCACCTCGTTGATGACGATCAGGTCGGCCCGCTTGCGGGCGAGCTTGGCCCGGCCGTTGGCCTCGGCGTCGCCGGTCTCGGCGGCGAAGACCACCAGCAGCTGCTCCGGGCGGCGCTGCCGCCCCAGCTCGGCGGCGATGTCGGGGTTGGTGACGAGCGCGATGGTCGGCGCGCTGCCGTCCTCCGACTTCTTGATCTTGCCGGGGGCGTAGGTCGCCGGCCGGAAGTCGGCGGGCGCGGCCGCCATCACCACCACGTCGGCGTCGGCGGCGGCCTCCAGGGTGGCCTTGCGCAGCTCCTCGGTGGTGCCCACCCGGACCAGGTCGACCCCGGCCGGGTCGGACAGCGCGACGTTCGCCGCGACCAGGGTGACGCGGGCGCCCCGGGCGACGGCCGCGCGGGCGAAGGCGTACCCCTGCTTGCCGGAGGAACGGTTGCCGAGGAAGCGGACCGGGTCCAGCGGCTCGCGGGTGCCGCCGGCGGTCACCACGACGTGCCGGCCCGCCAGGTCGGCGGGGGCGTCCAGGCCCCGGGCCAGGGCCCGACGGGCGACGGCGAAGATCTCGGCCGGGTCGGGCAGCCGCCCCTTGCCGGTGTCGGCGCCGGTGAGCCGGCCGACCGCCGGTTCGATCACCCGTACGCCGCGCGAGCGCAGCGTCGCGACGTTGGCGACGGTGGCGGGGTGCTCCCACATCTCGGTGTGCATCGCCGGGGCGAGCACCACCGGGCAGCGCGCGGTGAGCAGTGTGTTGGTGAGCAGGTCGTCGGCGAGGCCGTGGGCCGCCTTGGCGAGCAGGTCGGCAGTCGCCGGTGCGACCACCACCAGGTCGGCCCGCTGGCCGAGCCGGACGTGCGGCACCTCGTGCACGTCGGACCAGACGTCGTCGGCGACCGGCTGGCCGGAGAGCGCCGCCCAGGTCGGCGCCCCGACGAAACGGAGCGCCGACGCGGTCGGCACGACCCGGACCCGGTGGCCCGACTCGGTGAAGAGCCGCAGCAGCTCACACGCCTTGTAGGCGGCGATGCCGCCGCCGACCCCGAGGACGATCTCGGCGGGCATCGGCGGAGCGGGGGTTACGGCTGGTCGGTCGGCTCGGCGGTGAGCAGGCCCGCGTTGATCTCACGCATCGCGATCGAGAGCGGCTTCTCCTGCGGGGTGGTCTCCACGAGCGGGCCGACGTACTCCAGCAGGCCCTCACCGAGCTGGCTGTAGTAGGCGTTGACCTGGCGGGCACGCTTGGCGGCGAAGATCACCAGCGCGTACTTCGAGGTGGTCTTCTCGAGGAGCTCGTCGATCGGCGGGTTGGTGATGCCCTCGGGGTTGGCGATGGATCCCACGAAATACCCTCTGCGTCTGAAGTGTCCGCGCGAGCGCGGCTGGTCGCTCAACCGCGCAGTCGCGGCTGGGCGGGAGCCAGATAGGAAGAACCGAGCAAGCCTACCAGTTCGGCCACGACCCGCTCAGTGAGGTCGTGGACCACGGTGTGTCCGACGGCCGCGAGGACCGCCGGGTCCGGACGGTGGCCCGGGGGCGCCAGGAGGACCAGCCGGACGTCCGGCAGGGCCTCTCGGACGGCGAGCGCGCCGGGCAGGTCGAGCGGGAGCAGCACCGGCCGGCCGTCGGCCAGCCGGGACCGCAGCGGCTCGCGGGGCGTGCCCCGGCGGTGCCCGCCGATCCGCGACCACTCCAGCAGCTCGCCCGCGGCGACCATCCGGTCGAAGCCGACCGGGTCCACGAAGCGCCGGTCGACGCCGTCGACCTCGTCGGGGCGACGGGGCCGGGTGGTCACCGGCACCGGCACCCACACGGACGGAGAACGCGCCCGGACCAGCTCGACGACACTCTCCCGCGCGGCGCCCGAGGGCCCCGCCAGGACAGTGAGCCGAGCCGCCGGGCGCGCCTCGTCATCCGTGCTCACCGCTTGTTTCTACACGTTGCGGCGTTCAGTTGGCGGCGAACTCTCCAAGCAGAGCCTTGCGCTGCTGCTCGCCCAGCCCGCGCAGGCGACGGCTGTCGGCGATCTTGAGCTTCTCCATGATCTGGGTAGCCCGGATCTTGCCGATGCCCGGCATCGCCTGCAGGACGGCCGAAACCTTCAGCTTGCCGACGACGTCGTCGGACTCGGCCCGCTCGAGGACGGCGGCGAGGGTGGTCTTGCCCTGCTTGAGCTGCTCCTTCAGCTCAGCACGGGCCTTGCGGATCTCCGCGGCCTTCTCCAGCGCGGCAGCGCGCTGCTCGGGGGTCAGTGACGGGAGCGGCACCAGTTCTCCTCAGGTCCCTATCGCGACGGGCGGGGCGCACCGTCGCTCTGTGAAACGTGGTGTCGCTGGCAACCAAAGGGGTCCGTGGTTCCCAGCGCGGGGAAAACTAGCGGTCGCGGGCGGTTTCGGCAACGTGGGCGCGCCAAGATCGGAGAAAGTGACCGAGCCGTCAGTCAGCCAGAACGTCCCGACAGTCGGCCAGCACGCGGTCCACGGCGGCCCGCAGAGCGGCCTCGTCCGGGCCGGCGTTCAGCACCTCGCGGGAGTACGACGGCAGCACCGACGACAGGCTGGAGCCGAAGACCGTCCGCAGGTCCGCGGCCGTCGCGCCCTGGGCGCCGAGCCCCGGGGCGAGCAGCGGCCCGTTGACCTTGGACAGGTCGTGACCGGTGTCGCCGATCGTCGCGCCGACCACCAGCCCGAAGCTGCCGAGCGGCTCCGCACCCCTGTTGAGCTGGGAAATCTCGTCGATGACGGTCTGCGCGACGGTGCGCCCGTCGGCCGTACGGGCCCGTTGGACCGCGGCTCCCTCCGGGTTGGAGGTGAGCGCCAGCACGAAGACGCCGCCGCCGTGGGTGGCCGCCAGCTCGAACATCGGGGCCAGCGATCCGACCCCCAGGTAGGGGCTCGCGGTGACCGCGTCGACGTGCAGCGGACCGGACGGGTCGAGGTAGGCCGAGGCGTACGCGGCGACGGTCGAACCGATGTCGCCGCGCTTCACGTCCAGCAGAACGAGCGCGCCACAATCTCGTAACTGTCGGATAGTTGACTCAAGAATTCCGACACCTCGGGCACCAAACCGCTCGAAAAAGGCCGACTGGGGCTTGACCACCGCGACCCGGTCCGCAAGCGCTCCCACGACGGTCCGCGCGAACCGGTCCAACCCGTCGACGTCGTCCGGCAGCCCCCAGCGGGCCAGCAGCCCCGGGTGCGGGTCGATGCCCACGCAGAGCGGCCCCCGCTCGGCGACGGCGCGGTGCAGCCGGGTCCCGAAACTCTCCATCGGCGTTCCTCTCCTCACGCTCGCGCTCGGTGGCCGGCCGGTGCCGGCCCCGTCCCTGCCCGCCGGCTCAGCCGGCCTTCACCGCGGCGGCGATCCCGGCCGCGATCCGGGCCAGGTCGGCGTCGTCGGTCACGTACGGCGGCATGGTGTAGACCAGGTCGCGGAACGGGCGCAGCCAGACGCCCTGCGCCACGGCGGCAGCGGTCGCCGCCGCGATGTCCACCTCGTGGTCGAGCTGCACCACGCCGATCGCGCCCAGCACCCGCACGTCGGCCACCCCGGGCGCGCCGCGCAGCGGCTCCAGGCCGGCCCGCAGGCCCGCGCCCACCCGGGCGACCTCGGTGGCCCAGTCACCGGCCCGCAGCAGCTCCAGGGACGCGTTGGCGACCGCGCAGGCCAGCGGGTTGCCCATGAAGGTGGGGCCGTGCGCCAGCACCCCGTCGGTGGAGATGCCCCGGGCGACCCGCGGGGTGCACAGCGCGGCGGCCAGGGTGAGGTACCCGCCGGTCAGCGCCTTGCCGACGCAGAGCACGTCCGGGCTCACCCCGGCGTGCTCGGCGGCGAACATGGCGCCGGTACGGCCGAAGCCGGTGGCGATCTCGTCGAAGACCAGCAGCACCCCGTGCGCCCGGGTCACCTCGCGCAGCACCCGCAGGTACTCCGGGTGGTGGAAGCGCATCCCGCCCGCGCCCTGCACCACCGGCTCGACGATGACCGCGGCCAGTTCGTCGGCGTGCCGCTCCACCGCGTCGGTCAGCGCCGCCACGTACGCCGGGTCGGGCGGGTCGTCGAAGCCTCCGGGCGGGACGGGCGCGAAGACCTGCCGGGGCAGCACGTCGCCCCAGAGGTGGTGCATGCCGCCCTCCGGGTCGCAGACGCTCATCGGGTGAAACGTGTCGCCGTGGTAGCCGCCCCGCCAGGTGCCCAGCCGGCGGCGTTCCGGCCGGCCGGTGGCCCGCTGGTACTGCAGGCACATCTTGATGGCCACCTCGACGCTGACCGAGCCGGAGTCGGCCAGGAAGACGTGCTCCAGCCCGGCCGGGGCCAGCTCGACCAGCGCCCGCGCCAGCCGCACGGCGGGCTCGTGGGTGAGCCCGCCGAACATCACGTGGCTCATCCGGCCGAGCTGGTCGGTGACCGCCGCGTCCAGCACCGGGTGCCGGTAGCCATGGATCGCCGCCCACCAGGACGACATCCCGTCGACCAGTTCCCGGCCGTCGGCCAGCCGCAGCCGGACGCCCTGGGCGCTCTCCACCACGTACGGCGGGTGGGCCGGGGGCAGCGCCGCGTACGGGTGCCAGACGTGGGCCCGGTCGGCGGCCAGGATCTCCTCGGGCGTCACGCGCTCTCCTTCGTACCGTCGAGGGTTGCCCGGCCGGGAGGTCTCACCCGGCCGGCACCGGCGCGGTGGCGCCCGCCGACGCGCGGGCCGCGGCCCGGACCAGGCCGGGGCCCCGGTAGATGAAGCCGGTGTAGAGCTGGATCAAAATGGCCCCGGCGTCGAACATCCGGGCGGCGTCGTCCGGGTCGAGGATGCCGCCGACGCCGACCACCGGCAGCCGGCCGCCGGTCTCCCGGTGCACGAACGCGACCACCTCGCGGGCCCGGGCGGCCAGCGGGCGGCCGGAGAGCCCACCGGTCTCCGCGCCCCGGTCCGCGTCGGCCGGGGCGAGCCCGTCGCGGGCCAGGGTGGTGTTGGTGGCGATCACCCCGGCGGCGCCGCGGGCCAGGCAGACCTCGAGCAGTTCGGCGATGGCCGGCTCGGTCAGGTCCGGGGCGATCTTCACCAGCACCGGCTTCTCCCCCACCAGCGCCGCCAGCAGCGCGTCCAGGTGCGACTTGTCCTGCAACGAGCGCAGGCCGGGGGTGTTCGGCGAGGAGACGTTGACCGCGAAGTAGTCGCCGTGCGCCCGCAGCGCCCGGAACGAGGCCAGGTAGTCCTCGACCGCGTCGGCCAGCGGGGTCACCTTGGACTTGCCCAGCGAGATGCCCAGCGGCGCCCCGATCGGGCGGGGCAGCGCCGCCAGCCGGGCCGCCAGGGCCTCGGCGCCGGCGTTGTTGAAGCCCATCCGGTTGACCACGGCCTCGCTGTCGCGCAGCCGGAACAGCCGGGGCCGGGGGTTGCCCGGCTGGGCGTGCGCGGTGACCGTGCCGACCTCGACGAAGCCGAAGCCGAGCGCCGGCCAGGCCGGCAGGGCCACGCCGTTCTTGTCCATCCCCGCGGCCAGCCCGACCGGGTTGGGGAACTCCACCCCGAACACCGTGCGCGGCGCCCGCACCTGGTACCGGGCCCGCAACGCCGCCAGCGCCGCCGGCCGCCGGGAGAGCGCCGCCAACCGCCGCAACGTCCACTCGTGCGCCGCCTCGGCGTCCCCGCCCCCGACCCGGAACAGCTGGGGCCGCACCACCTTCTCGAAGATCACGCCCCGGCTCCCCCCGGCTCGGTGATCATGAAGTTGTCGCCACGTCCAGTGGCGGGTCGGGGCGACAGCTTCATGATCGACGGGGGATCGGCGCGGGTCACTCGCCGGCTCGCAGGGCGGCGTGGAGTTCCTGGAGGGGGCGGACCTGCATGTCGCCGCGGATGCGGGCCTCGATGCCCATGACGGCCGCGGCGGCGCCGGGGACGGTGGTGATGCAGGGGATGTCGGCGGTGACGGCGGCGCTGCGGATCTCGTAGCCGTCCGAGCGGGCGCTCGCGCCGGAGCCCTGCGGCGTGTTGACCACCAGTGCCACGTCGCCGCCGAGGATCATCGACACCGCGTCCTCGCCCTCGCCGGACTCGTAGTGCTTGCGGATCTGCTCGCAGGCGATGCCGTGCCGGCGCAGCACCTCGGCGGTGCCGGTGGTGGCGACGATCTCGAAGCCCAGGTCCGCCAGCCGCTTGATCGGGAAGATCATGCCGCGCTTGTCGCGGTTGGCGACCGAGACGAAGATCCGGCCGCCGGTGGGCAGCGACCCGTACGCGGCCGACTGGCTCTTGGCGAAGGCGTGCCCGAAGTTGGTGTCGATGCCCATCACCTCGCCGGTGGACTTCATCTCGGGGCCGAGCAGGGAGTCGATGCCCTTGCCGGACGGGGTGCGGAACCGCTTGAACGGCAGCACCGCCTCCTTGACCGCGATCGGGGCGTCCGCCGGCATCACGCCGCCGTCCCCGGTCGGCGGCAGCAGCCCCTCGGCGCGCAGCTCGGCGATGGTGGCGCCGAGCGCGATCCGGGCCGCCGCCTTGGCCAGCGGCACCGCCGTGGCCTTGGAGACGAACGGGACCGTCCGGGACGCCCGCGGGTTGGCCTCCAGCACGTAGAGCATGTCGTCCTTGAGGGCGTACTGGACGTTGAGCAGGCCCTTGACGCCCACCCCCCGGGCGATCGCCTCGGTGTAGCGGCGCACCTGGGTCAGGTGCGAGCCCGCGAGGGTGATCGGCGGCAGCGCGCAGGACGAGTCGCCGGAGTGGATGCCGGCCTCCTCAATGTGCTCCATCACGCCGCCGAGGTAGACCTCGCCGTCGGCGTCGCAGAGCGCGTCCACGTCGATCTCGATGGCGTCGTCGAGGAAGCGGTCCACCAGCACCGGGTGGTCCGGGGAGATGTCGGTGGCCCGGCCGATGTAGTCGCGCAGCGTGGCGTCGTCATAGACGATCTCCATGCCCCGCCCGCCCAGCACGTACGACGGCCGGACCAGCACCGGGTAGCCGATCTCGTCGGCGATCGCCTTCGCCTCGTCGTACGAGGTCGCCATGCCGTGCGCCGGGGCGCGCAGCCCGGCCCGGGCCAGCACCGCGCCGAACGCGCCGCGCTCCTCGGCGAGGTGGATCGACTCCGGGGAGGTGCCGACGACCGGCACGCCGGCGTTCTTGAGCCGCTGCGCCAGCCCCAGCGGGGTCTGCCCGCCGAGCTGCACGATCACGCCGACCACGCCGGGGCCGCCGGCCGCCCGGCCGGAGGAGTCCTCCGCGTGCCAGACCTCCAGCACGTCCTCGAAGGTCAGCGGCTCGAAGTAGAGCCGGTCGGCGGTGTCGTAGTCGGTGGAGACCGTCTCCGGGTTGCAGTTGACCATGACGGTCTCGTAGCCGACCTCGCGCAGGGCCATGACCGCGTGCACGCAGGAGTAGTCGAACTCGATGCCCTGGCCGATCCGGTTCGGCCCGGAGCCCAGGATGAGCACCTTGGGCCGGTCCGAGGGCGCGACCTCGGTCTCCTGGTCGTAGGTCGAGTAGTGGTACGGCGTGGTCGCCTCGAACTCGGCCGCGCAGGTGTCCACCGTCTTGTAGACCGGCCGCACGTCGAGCCGGTGCCGCAGGGTGCGGACGCCGTCCTCGGCGGCCAGTTCCGGGCGCAGCGCGGCCAGCTGCCGGTCGGACAGGCCGGCCCGCTTGGCCCGGCGCAGCAGCTCGGCGTCGAGCACCGGGGCGTCCACGATCTCCGCGCGCAGCTCGACCAGGCCGGCGATCTGGTCCAGGAACCAGGGGTCCATCCCGCCGGACGCCGCAGCGACCTCCGCGACGCTGGCGCCCAGTCGCAGCGCCCGCTCCACCGTGTAGAGCCGGCCGTCGTGCGGCATCCGCAGCGCGGCGAGGGTGTTCTCCCTCGTCGCTCCCCGCGGATCCGGCACACTCCAGAAACCGGCTGATGCAGTTTCCATCGAGCGCATCGCCTTGTTGAGCGCCTCGGTGAAGTTCCGGCCGAGGCTCATCGCCTCGCCGACCGACTTCATGGTGGTGGTCAACTCCGGGTCGGCGCCGGGGAACTTCTCGAACGCGAACCGGGGGATCTTCACCACCACGTAGTCCAGCGTCGGCTCGAACGCCGCCGGGGTCTTCAGGGTGATGTCGTTGGGGATCTCGTCCAGGGTGTAGCCGATGGCCAGCTTTGCGGCGATCTTGGCGATCGGGAAGCCGGTGGCCTTGGAGGCCAGCGCCGAGGATCGGGACACCCGGGGGTTCATCTCGATCACGACGATCCGGCCGTCGGCCGGGTTGACCGCGAACTGGATGTTGCAGCCGCCGGTGTCCACCCCGACCTCGCGCAGCACCGCGATGCCCAGGTCGCGCAGGCGCTGGTACTCCCGGTCGGTGAGCGTCATGGCCGGGGCGACGGTGACGCTGTCGCCGGTGTGCACGCCCATCGGGTCGACGTTCTCGATCGAGCAGACCACCACCACGTTGTCGTGGCGGTCGCGCATCAACTCGAGCTCGTACTCCTTCCAGCCGAGCACGCTCTCCTCGATGAGCACCTCGTGCACCGGGCTGGCGGCCAGGCCGGCCCCGGCGATGCGGTGCAGGTCCTCGTCGCTGTGCGCCATGCCGGAGCCCAGGCCGCCCATGGTGAACGACGGCCGGATCACCACCGGCAGGCCCAGCTCGGCGACGGTGGCCTCGACCTCGGCCATCGAGTGGCAGACCCCGGAGCGCGGCACCAGGCCGGTCGGGTCCTCGACGCCGATCCGGGCGCCGGCCTTGGCGACGATGTCCTTGAACAGCTGCCGGTCCTCGCCGCGGTTGATCGCGTCGATGTTGGCGCCGATCAGCTCCACGCCGTACTTGTCCAGCACGCCGGCCTCGTGCAGGGCGACCGCGGTGTTCAGCGCGGTCTGCCCGCCGAGGGTGGGCAGCAGGGCGTCCGGGCGTTCCTTGGCGATGACCAGCTCGACGAACTCCGGGGTGATCGGCTCGACGTACGTGGCGTCGGCGAACTCGGGGTCCGTCATGATCGTCGCCGGGTTGGAGTTGACCAGGCTGACCCGGATGCCCTCGCTGCGCAGCACCCGGCACGCCTGGGTGCCGGAGTAGTCGAACTCGCAGGCCTGCCCGATGACGATCGGCCCGGAGCCGATCACCAGGATGTGCTTGAGGTCGGAGCGCTTAGGCATTCTTCCCGCCTTCGATGAGCTCGGCGAAGCGGTCGAACAGGTAGTCCGCGTCGTGCGGGCCGGCCGCCGCCTCCGGGTGGTACTGGACGGTGAAGGCGGGCACGTCCTTGGCCCGCAGCCCCTCGACCACGTTGTCATTGAGGCAGACGTGCGACACCTGGACGCCCCCGAACTCGGTCTCGATCACCTGGTCGGGGACGACCGCGCCCTGCCCGGCGCCCGGCACCTGCACGGCGAAGCCGTGGTTGTGGCTGGTCACCTCGACCTTGCCGGTGGCCCGGTCGAGCACCGGCTGGTTGATCCCGCGGTGGCCGTAGCCGAGCTTGTAGGTGCCGAAGCCCAGCGCCCGGCCGAGGATCTGGCTGCCGAAGCAGATGCCGAACAGCGGCACCTCGCGGCGCAGCACCTCGCGGGCCAGCGCGACCGGTCCCTCGGCGGTGGCCGGGTCGCCCGGTCCGGGCGAGAGGAAGACCGCGTCCGCGCCGGTGGCCAGCAGGTCGTCGATGGTGGAGCCGGCCGGCAGCACGTGGGTGGTGACGCCGCGCGCGGCGAGCCGCCGCGGCACGTTGCGCTTGATGCCCAGGTCGAGCGCGGCCACGGTGAACCGGTGCGGGCCGACCGCCTCGACGACGTACGGCTCGGCGGTGGTCACCTCGGCGGAGAGGTCCGCGCCGACCATCTGCGGCGACTGGCGGACCCGGGCCAGCAGGGCCCGCGGGTCGTCGTCGACGCTGGAGATGCCGACCCGCATCGCGCCGCGCTCGCGCAGGTGCCGGGTCAGCGCCCGGGTGTCCACGCCGGCGATGCCGACCACACCCTCGGCGGCGAGCCGGTCCTCCAGCCCGCCGGTGGCGCGCCAGTTGGAGCCGATCCGGGCCGGGTCGCGCACCACGTACCCGGCGACCCAGATCCGGCCGGACTCGTCGTCCTCGGCGTTGACGCCGGTGTTGCCGATGTGCGGCGCGGTCTGCACCACCACCTGCCGGTGGTACGAGGGGTCGGTGAGGGTCTCCTGGTAGCCGGTCATGCCGGTGTTGAAGACCGCCTCGCCGAAGGTCTCCCCGACGCTGCCGTACGCCTCGCCGTGGAACGTGCGCCCGTCCTCGAGTACGAGGATCGCGGGCCTGCGCTTAGCCATTATCGTGCCGGCCTTTCGTTCGCGACTGCGGGACTCCGCTGCGCTGCATTCCTCGCGCTCACCTGACAGCCTTTCCGTCCAGGACCGTCGGCTCGCCGCGCAGGAAGGTCGCCACGATGCGACCCGGCAGCGTCATGCGGGCGTACGGGGTGTTACGACTGCGGCTGGCCAACTCCGCGGGCTCGATCACCCGACGGGCGGCCGGGTCGACCAGGGTGAGGTTGGCCGGCACGCCGGGCGCCGGGTCGAGGCCGTGCCCGTCGAGCCCGGCGATCCGTGCCGGGGTGCGCGACATCCGCTCGGCGATCAGGTCCCACTGCGGCCCGAACACCTCCAGCGCGATCGAGAGGGCCGTCTCCAGGCCGAGCATCCCCGGCCGGGCGTACGCCCACTCGCACTCCTTGTCCTCCACCGCGTGCGGGGCGTGGTCGGTGGCGACGACGTCGATGACGCCCTCGGCCAGCGCGGCTCGCAGCGCGGCGATGTCGGTGGCCGTGCGCAGCGGCGGGTTGACCTTGTAGACCGGGTCGTACGTCTCGGCGTGCGCGTCGGTGAGCAGCAGGTGGTGCGGGGTGACCTCGGCGGTGACCCGCACCCCGCGCGCCTTGGCCTGGCGCAGCACCTCGACGCTGCCGGCGGTGGAGACGTGGCAGACGTGCAGCCGGCTGCCGACGTGCTCGGCCAGCAGCACGTCCCGGGCGATGATCGCCTCCTCGGCGACCGCCGGCCAGCCGGTGAGCCCGAGCCGGGTGGAGACCTCACCCTCGTGCATCTGCGCGCCCTCGGTGAGCCGGGGCTCCTCGGCGTGCTGGGCGACGACCCCGTCGAACGCCTTGACGTACTCCAGGGCCCGGCGCATCAGCTTGGGGTCGGCGACACAGAACCCGTCGTCGGAGAAGATCCGGACCCGGGCGGCGGAGTCGGCCATCGCGCCCAGCTCGGCCAGCCGCTCGCCGGCCAGCCCGACGGTGACCGCGCCGATCGGCTGCACGTCGACCAGCCCCGCCTCGCGGCCCAGCCGCCAGACCTGCTCGACCACACCGGCGGTGTCGGCGACCGGGGAGGTGTTGGCCATCGCGCAGACGGCGGTGTAGCCGCCGAGCGCGGCCGCGCGGGAACCGGACTCGACCGTCTCGGCGTCCTCCCGGCCCGGCTCGCGCAGGTGGGTGTGCAGGTCGACCAGGCCGGGCAGGGCGACCAGCCCGGTGCCGTCGACGACGGTGGCCTCCGGCGCGGTCAGCCCGGCGCCGGTCTCGGCGACGACGCCGTCGCGGATCAGCAGGTCGGTCGGCGCGGCGCCGACGACGCTCACGTTGCGGATCAGGTACGAGGTCACAGGTTGTTCCCTCCGAGCAGCAGGTAGAGGACGGCCATCCGCACGGAGACCCCGTTGGCGACCTGTTCGACGATGGTGGAGCGGGGCGAGTCGGCGACCTCGGGCGTGATCTCCATGCCCCGGTTCATCGGGCCCGGGTGCATGACGATCGCGTGCTCGGGCAGCCGGCGCATCCGCGGGCCGTCCAGGCCGTAGCGGCGGGCGTACTCGCGGGCGGAGGGGAAGTAGGAGTCGTTCATCCGCTCCCGCTGCACCCGCAGCATCATCACCACGTCCGACTGCGGCAGCACCGCGTCCAGGTCGTAGGAGACGTCGGTGCCGGGCGCGAGCGCCTGGCCGATGTGCACCGGGATCAGCGTCGGCGGGCCGACCAGGGTGACCTTGGCGCCGAGGGTGGAGAGCAGCAGCACGTTGGAGCGGGCCACCCGGGAGTGCAGCACGTCCCCGACCACCGCGACGTGCAGGCCGGCGAGCCGGCCCAGCCGGGAACGCATCGTGTACGCGTCGAGCAGCGCCTGGGTGGGGTGCTCGTGGGTGCCGTCGCCGGCGTTGACCACCGACCCGTCCACCCAGTTGGCCAGCCGGTGCGGCGCGCCCGAGGCGGGGTGCCGGACGACCACCGCGTCGGCCCCCATCGCCTGGAGGGTGAGCGCGGTGTCCTTCAGGCTCTCGCCCTTGGCGACGCTGGAGCCCTTGGCCGAGAAGTTGATCACGTCGGCGCTGAGCCGCTTGGCGGCCGCCTCGAAGGAGATCCGGGTCCGGGTGGAGTCCTCGTAGAAGAGGTTCACCACGGTCCGGCCGCGCAGTGCGGGGAGCTTCTTGACCTCCCGGCCGGCGACGGTGGCCATCTCGGCGGCGGTGTCGAGGATCTGGGTGGCGGTGGCCGCGTCCAGGTCGGCCCCGGAGAGCAGGTGCCGGATCATGAGGTGGTACCCCCGAAGAGCTTGACCTCGTCGGCACCGTCGGTCTCGGCGAGGGTGACCTTGACGCTCTCGGTGAGCGCGGTCGGGATGTTCTTGCCGACGTAGTCGGCGCGGATCGGCAGCTCGCGGTGGCCGCGGTCGACCAGGACGGCGAGCTGCACGCTGGCCGGGCGGCCGACGTCGTTGAGCGCGTCGAGCGCGGCCCGGACGGTGCGGCCGGAGAAGAGCACGTCGTCGACGAGGATGACCCGCTTGCCGTCGATGCCGCCCGGCGGGAGCTGGGTCGGGCCGACCGCGCGGGTGGCGTGCCGGCGCAGGTCGTCGCGGTAGAGAGTGATGTCGAGCACCCCGACCGGGACGTCGACGTCCTCGAAGGTGCTGATCCGGGCGGCGAGGCGCCTAGCGAGTGGAGCTCCCCGAGTGGGTATGCCGAGCAGGACGGTGTCGGCGGCGCCCTGGGTCTTCTCCAGGATCTGGTGGGCGATCCGGTCGACGACGCGCTGGACGTCGGCACTGGCGAGGATCACCTTCACCGAGGGTTGTCGCGGCGGCGACGACTGGGCAGCCGGTGGGCAGGCCACGGCGGACCTCCTTCCCCGCCTCACGGGACGGGTCGTTAAAGGACGTCTGGGGACTCCGGTCGGATCGCGAACGGCCCGGACCGGGGCTTCGTGCCACGTTACCAGCGGTCACCGGCGCAGCCCCCGCCACCCACTGATCCCCGGATCAGGGCGGTGAAATGGGGATAAGTCCCCCCGCGCTCCCCAACTGTAAGGACACGACCACTTGACCGCGTGTCGCAATCCCCGTACCGTCACGCTCCGTAGCGATCGCTGGGAGAACCCCAAAGCAGCACTGGGAGTGTCCGAATGCCCTCTGAATACGCCAAGTCGCTGGGCGCCCGCCTGCGCTCCATCCGCCAGCAGCAGGGCCTGTCCCTGCAGGGTGTGGAGGAGAAGTCGAACGGGCGGTGGAAGGCCGTGGTGGTCGGCTCGTACGAGCGCGGCGACCGGGCCGTCACCGTGTCCCGCCTGGCGGAGCTGGCCGACTTCTACCGCGTTCCCGTCTCGGAGCTGCTCCCCGACGGCAGCGGGGTGCGGCACGAGCCCACCAGCAAGATCGTCCTGGACCTGGAGCGGCTCTACGACGAGGCCTCCGAGGACCTCGCCTACGTCGCCCGGTACGCCCGCGCCATCCAGCAGCAGCGGGGCGACTACAACGGCCGGGTGCTCTCCATCCGCGCCGACGACCTGCGCGCCCTCGCCATCGTGTACGACGCCTCGCCGTCGGGCCTGATCGAGCGGCTCACCGAGCACGGTGTGCTGGTCGCCGACCCGCGGGCGTTCTTCGCGTCCTGATCCACTGTTCGCAGAAAGGGCCCGTGCCGTCCGGCACGGGCCCTTTCTGCGTCATCGGGTGATCGGGTGGGGCCGGCGGCGGAGCGCCGGCGACCCGGATCAGCGGGTGGCGTACTCGGCGATCCGGCCGAGGATGCCGTTGAGGAAGCGCGGCGAGTCGTCGGTCGACATCTGCCGGGCCAGCTCCACCGCCTCGCTGATCGCCACCGCGTCGTCGATCTCGTCGACGTAGAGCAGCTCGTAGACCGCGATGCGGGCGAGGTTGCGGTCGACCACCGGCATCCGGTCCAGCGTCCACCCCTCGGCGTAGCTGGCGATCACCTCGTCGATCCGGTCGAGGTGGGCGGCGACCCCCTCGACCAGGCCGACCGCGTAACCCAGGTGCTCCGGCCGGGGCTTCTCGATCCGCTCGACGTAGCCGGCGAGCACCTCGACCGGGGGCCGGTCGCGCAGATCGGCCTCGTAGAGCACGTCCAGCGCCCGCTTGCGCGCCTTGCGGCGCGACGGCATCTGCTGCTTGGGGCCCTCAGCCATCAGGCTCGGCCGAGGTAACGGCCGTCGCGGGTGTCGACCTTGATCTTCTCGCCGGTGGTGATGAAGAGCGGCACCGGCACGGTCGCGCCGGTCTCGACGGTGGCCGGCTTGTTGCCGCCGGTCGACCGGTCGCCCTGCAGGCCCGGCTCGGTGTAGGTGACCTCGAGCACGACCGAGGTCGGCAGCTCGATGTAGAGCGGGACACCCTCGTGGGTGGCGACGGTCGCCTCGGCCTCGGGGAGGAGGTAGTTGGCCGCCTCGCCGACGGTGCCGCCGGGGACGGTGATCTGGTCGAACGTCTCCAGATCCATGAAGACGTAGTCCTCGCCGTCGGCGTACAGATACTGCATGGTGCGCTTGTCGACGGTCGCGGTCTCGACCTTGGTGCCCGCGTTGAAGGTCTTGTCGACGACCTTGCCGGACAGCACGTTCTTCAGCGTCGTGCGGACGAACGCCCCACCCTTACCGGGCTTGACGTGCTGGAACTCGACGACGGCCCAGAGCTCCCCGTCGAGGTTGAGTACCAGGCCGTTCTTGAGGTCGTTGGTGGATGCCATTTCCTGCCTTGATCATCAATTGGCGGACAGACCTGGCAAGTCTACTAGTTGTGTCCAACCGGCGACTCCGCCTCCGGTCGGCCCCCTCCCGGCCCGACCGACGCCGCCCTCCCGGTCACCGTGCGTTACCGCCAGGGCCACCCCCGGGCACCCCCACTCCCTCCTTTGCTCTGCTGCCCCGGACGCAACAGTCACCGAACGTGTCCGCGCCCGAAGGCAGGGTCGATCGCGCGACGATCCATCAGAGCAGCTCACGCCCGGTGTTGCCGGGAAGGCAGCAGAGCAAAGGCGTCAGGAGAGGTCGGCCGCAGGGAGCCACACATCACCGAGCGTGAAATTACTGGCTGGTCACTCACGGTGATCATCGACGGCGGCACGCTGCACGTGGCGTGCCCGGCCGTGGGCGGCGATCGTGCCGCCGGTCACGCGGTGACCCGGCACCGCAACGGTGGCGTGCGGCGCCGGTTGCAGGGGACGGCCGGCCGGGCGGGCGGCCCTGCGGCGGCGACCGCTCAGCCGGTCGCGCCGAGGAGGGTGGCCAGGTGGCGCAGGGCGAGGCGGTAGCCGTCGACGCCCAGGCCGCAGATCACCCCGGTCGCCACAGCGGAGACCACGGAGTGGTGCCGGAACTCCTCCCGGGCGTGGATGTTGGAGATGTGCACCTCCACCAGCGGCCCGCGCAGCATCGCGCAGGCGTCCCGGACCGCGATCGAGTAGTGCGACCAGGCGGCCGGGTTGAGCACCACCGCCGCCTGCTCGTCGGCCGCCTCGTGCAGCCAGCCCAGCAGCTCGTGCTCGGCGTCGGTCTGCCGGACGACCACGTCCAGCCCCAACTCGCGGCCGGTGTCGACACAGAGCGTCACCAGGTCGGCGTAGCTGGTCACGCCGTACACGTCGACCTGCCGGGTGCCGAGCCGGCCCAGGTTCGGCCCGTTCAGCACGTACACCCTCACGGTGCCACCCTCGTTCGCGGTTGCCGGGCTCGCGGACCCCGGTCACGTCGCACGCTCACCCGCTGATCTCCCGGTAGGCGGCGTGCAGCAGTTCGTCGTCCGGCCCCTCCAGGATCGCCGGCCGGGCCAGGCCGTCGAGCACCACGAAGCGCAGGGTGCTGCCCCGCGCCTTCTTGTCCACCCGCATCGCGGCCAGCAGGTCGGGCCAGGCGTCGGCCGGGTAGCTGGTGGGCAGGCCGAGCGCGGCCATCACCGTGCGGTGCCGGTCGGCGGTGGCGGCGTCGAGCCGGCCGGCCAGCCGGGCCAGGGCGCCGGCGAAGATCGTGCCCACCGCGACGGCGTGCCCGTGCCGCCAGCGGTAGCCCTCCACCTTCTCGATCGCGTGCGCCAGGGTGTGGCCGTAGTTGAGCACCTCGCGCACACCGGACTCGCGCAGGTCGCCGGAGACCACGTCGGCCTTCACCCGGATCGCCCGCTCGATCAGCTCGCGGGCCACCGGGCCGGTCGGGTCGACGGCGGCGGCCGGGTCCCGCTCGACCAGGTCGAGGATCACCGGGTCGGCGATGAAGCCGCACTTGACCACCTCGGCCATCCCGGCGGACAGGTCGGCCGGGGGCAGGCTGTCCAGCGTCGCCAGGTCGCAGAGCACGCCGGCCGGCGGGTGGAACGCGCCGACCAGGTTCTTGCCGGCGGCGGTGTTCACGCCGGTCTTGCCACCGACCGCCGCGTCGACCATGCCGAGCAGGGAGGTCGCCACCGGCACCCAGCGCACTCCGCGCAGCCAGCAGGCGGCGACGAAGCCGGCCAGGTCGGTCACCGCGCCGCCGCCCACCCCGACCACCGCGTCGGTACGGGTGAACCCGGCCGCGCCGAGCCGCTCCCAGCAGTCGGCGGCCACCTCGATCCGCTTGCCCGCCTCGGCGTCGGGCACCTCGATCGGCAGCGGGGTCACGCCGACCGCGCGGAGCCGTTCGGCCAGCGTGTCGGCCAGGTCCTTGAGCGGCGGCGCGAACAGCAATGCGACCCGCTCGGCGCCGGGCAGCAGCCGCGGCGGCGGATCGAGCAGGTCTCGTCCCACGAGCACGTCGTACGGCCGCTCGCCGCCGACCGGAATCCGGGTCACCTCGTCCATCGCAGGGGAGCCTAGTGCAGCCGGCACCGCCGCGACGGCGCTCGTCCACCTGGTGGCAAGCGACATTGCCGGCGAGCGGGTACGTTCGGCTCGTAAGGGCCGGACATAGGGCGAAGCGGACCCGGCCCACGACGGCGGAGGTTCCCCATGGCCACCACGACCATCGACGGCGCCGACATCCGGCTGCCCGCCACCATCCTCGGCGTCGGGCTCGGCGGCTTCGCCGACGGCATCGTCCTGCACCAGGTGCTCCAGTGGCACCATCTGCTCAGCAGCACCGACACCGACAACGTCGGGATCCGGGCGTACCCGGTGGACACCGTCCCCGGCCTTGAGATGAACACCCTCTGGGACGGCATCTTCCACGTGGTCACCTGGGTGGCGGTGCTCACCGGGCTGGCCCTGCTCTACGCCCGGGTGACCCGGTCCCGCGGCCGGCTCTGGCGCTCCCCGGCGCTGTGGGGCTGGGCGCTGGTGGGCTGGGGCCTGTTCAACCTGGTCGAGGGGGTCATCGACCACCAACTCCTGGGCATCCACCACGTGCACGGCGGCCCCCACCAAACGGCCTGGGACATCGGCTTCCTGCTGTTCGGCGCGGCGCTGGTCGCCGTCGGCTGGGCGGTGCAGCGCCGTGCCGACACGGTGGACACCTGCGCCGACCGGCGATGATCGGGCAGCACGGCGACGGAGTCGGCCCCCTGCTGCTCGTACCGCTGCTGCTCTTCTGGGTCTACCTGGCCGCGGCGCTGCGTCAGCGCGACCCGGGGCGCGGCGGCTGGAGCCACTGGCGTACCGCGAGCTTCGGTGTGGGCGCCGCGCTGCTCGCGGTGGCCGCGGTACTGCCCGGCCACGACCTGGTCGGGCACATGTGGCGACACCTGCTGGTCGGGATGCTGGCGCCGCTCGGGCTGATGCTCGGCGCGCCCGGCACCCTCGCGCTGCGCACGGTGCGCCGCGACGTCGGGCGGGCGGCGCTGCGGGTGCTGCGCCACCCGGTCCCGCGGGTGGCCGCCCACCCGGTCACCGGCCTGCTGCTCACCGCCGGCGGGCTCTACCTCCTGCACCTGACCCCGCTGTACCGGGCCACCCTGGCCGACCCGGGGCTGCACGGCCTGGTGCTGCTGCACTTCCTGGTCAGCGGGTACCTCTTCACCTGGGCGATCGCCGGCCCCGACCCGGGGCCGCACCGCCCCGGCGTGCCGCTGCGGCTGGTCGTGCTGGGGCTGTCGGTCGCCGCGCACGCCACCCTCGCCCAGCTCATGTACGCCGGCCTGGTCGACACCGCCGCGCCGGTGGCGCAGCTACGGGCGGCGGCGACGCTGATGTACTACGGCGGCGACCTGGCCGAGATCCTGCTCGCCCTCGCCCTGCTGGTCACCTGGCGGCCGGCGGCCCGGCGCGCCCGGTCCGAGCCCGCGCCGTCGCCCGCCTGAACCGGGACCCCGTCCACCGGTCCCGGCCGCCGCGCCGGTCCTGCCGGCGCCACCGGTCCCGGCCAGCGCGGGCTTCGCCGCGTCCTGGTCCGTCAGTCGGACGGTGGGGCGGGGCCGGGCCGGTCGGCCCAGGCGGCCAGCCGGGTCGCGTGGGCGCGGACGGCGTCGCGCAGCGCGTCCGGGCGGAGCACGGTGAACGGCCAGCCGAGCCCGGCGAGCAGCTGCGCCATCCCGTTGAGGTGCTCGGCGCGGGTCCGGAGCAGCACCCCGTCGGCGACCTCGGTGAGGTCGCCGACGCTGGGCGGGACGCGGCGTCGGGCGGTGACCAGATCGGTCTCCAGCAGCACCTCGACGGAGTGCGCGTACGGCACGCCGGCCAAGGAGCGGGTCACCTGGGCCACCGGGTCGAAGTCGTCCGGCACGGCGAAGGTCTCCGGGCCGGTGCTGACCGCGCCGATCCGGTCCAGCCGGAAGGTGCGCACCTCGTCCCGGAGGTGGTCGTAACCGGTGACGTACCAGCGGCCGGCGTGGACGACCAGCCCGTACGGGTCGAGCTGCCGCCGCGACGGGTCGCCCCGCCAGGAGCGGTAGTCCAACGTCACCCGGCGCCGTTGCCGGGCCGCCGCGCCGAGGGTGAGCAGCGTGCCGGTGGCCGGGCGCAGCGCCGGGTCGGCGCGGCGCAGCGTGAAGCCGAGGTGGTCCTGGACGGCGGCGAGCCGCTCCGCGAGGGGAGCCGGCAGCACCCGCCGGATCTTGGCCAGGGCGGTGGCGGTGGCCGGCTCCTCGGTGCCCAGCCCCAGCCGTTCCGCCGCGACCAGGCCGAGCAGCACCGCCACCGCCTCGTCGTCGGTGAGCATCAGCGGCGGCAGCTTGTAGCCGGGGCGCAGCCGGTAGCCGCCGTACCGGCCCCGCTCGGCGGTGACCGGGATGCCGAGGTCGACCAGGGTGGCGGCGTACCGGCGCACGGTGCGCTCGTCGACGCGCAGCCGGTCGGCCAGCTCGACGCCGGTGAGCCGATGTTGGCTCTGGAGCAGTTCGAGCATCGCGAGCACCCGACCGGCCGGATGTGACACGGGCCACCTCGCAATACCGGGCGGGAACTGTCCGGATTCCAGCCTACGGTGTGCGTGGACATCGAGACGAGGGAGATCTGAGATGGCGACGTTCGTGCTGGTGCCGGGGTTCTGGTTGGGCGGCTGGGCGTGGCGGGAGGTGACCGCCGACCTGCGCGGACGCGGCCACGACGTGTACGCGGTGACGCTGACCGGGGTGGCCGACCGGGCCCACCTCGCCGCCCCGGAGGTGGGCCTGGAGACGCACACCACCGACCTCACCGCGCTCATCGAGGCGGAGGAACTGCGCGACGTGGTGCTGGTCGGGCACTCCGGCGGCGGGATGCCGGTGACCCAGGCGGCCGACCGGATGCCGGACCGGATCGCCCGGGTGGTCCACGTGGAGAGCGGGCCGCTGCCCGACGGCGTGTCCCAGTTCGACACCAACCCGCCGGAGGAGCAGGAGCGGCTACGGGCGCGGATCGGCGACGGGCACCTGCTGCCGCCGCCGGCCTGGGAGCCGGCCGAGGACCCACAGAACCTGGCCGGTCTGGACGACGCCGCGCTGACGCTGCTGCGGCGCCGGTCCACCGGGCACCCGCTGGGCGCGGCGACCGATCCGGTGCGGCGTACCGGGGGGCGGCCCGTGCCGACCACGCTGGTGGCGTGCACCTTCCCGGTGGAGGTGGCCGCCGCGATGATCGCCGAGGGCCACCCGTTCTTCGCCGGTCTCACCGGCGCCGAGCTGCACGGGCTGCCGACCGGCCACTGGCCGATGCTGAGCGAGCCGAAGGCCCTCGCCGACCTGCTCGACACCATCGCCCGGGGCTGACCGCCGGCCGGGTCAGGGCTTGAGCAGGGCGACGATCTCGGCGGCCAGCTCCGGCGGGGTACGCCCGTCGGTGACCACGGTCGCGGTCGCCACCTCGGCGTAGAGCGGGCGGCGCTGGTCCATCAGGTGCTTGAGGGTGGCCCGCGGGTTGATCGCGAGCAGCGGCCGGCCGGCGCCGAGCCCGACCCGCTTCACCGCGTCGGGCAGCTCCACCGACAGGTGCACCACGGTGTGCCCGATCAGCGCGGCGCGGTTCTCCTCGGCGAGGACCGCGCCGCCGCCGAGGGCGAGCACCCCGCCGTGCGAGGCCAGCGCCGCCGCCACCGCCGCCCGTTCGAGGGTACGGAAGTGCGCCTCCCCCTCGTCGATGAAGATCTCCGGGATCGGCTTGCCGGCCAGCCGCTCGATGTCGGCGTCGGTGTCCCGGAAGTCGACCCCGAGCAGCGCCGCCAACTCCTCGCCGACGGTGGTCTTGCCGGAGCCGGGCGCCCCGACCAGCACGCAGATCGGCTTCGTCACCGGATCACCAGCGCGTCGAGGTAGCCGGCGAGGTTGCGGCGGATCTCCGCCACCGAGTCGCCGCCGAACTTCTCGGTGGCCGCCTCGGCCAGCACCAGCGCCACCATCGCCTCGGCGACCACGGCGGCGGCCGGCACGGCGCAGACGTCGGAGCGCTGGTTGATGGCGGTGGCCGGCTCGCCGGTGGTCACGTCGACCGTGGCGAGGGCCCGGTTCAGCGAGGAGATCGGCTTCATCGCGGCCTTGACCCGCAGCGGCTCACCGGTGGTGATGCCGCCCTCCAGGCCGCCGGCCCGGTCGGTGACCCGGCGGACGCCGGTGGCGGTGGGCATGATCTCGTCGTGCGCCTCGGAGCCGCGGGAGCGGGCCTGCTGCCAGCCGTCGCCGATCTCCACGCCCTTGATGGCCTGGATGGACATCAGCGCGGTGGCCAGCCGGGCGTCGAGCTTGCGGTCCCACTGCACGTGGCTGCCCAGGCCCGGCGGTACCCCGTACGCCAGCACCTCGACCACGCCGCCGAGGGTGTCGGCGGCCTTCTTCGCGGCGTCGACCTCGGCGACCATCCGGGCGCTCGCCTCCGGGTCCAGGCAGCGCAGCGGGTCGGCGTCGATCCGCTCGGCGTCCTCCGGCCGGGGCCGCAGGCCCGGCTTGGCGGTGACCGGGCCGAGCTCCACCACGTGCGAGACGATCTCGATGCCGAGGGCCTGCTTCACCAGTGCCTTCGCCACCGTGCCGACGGCCACCCGGGCGGCGGTCTCCCGCGCGCTGGCCCGCTCCAGGATCGGCCGGGCGTCGGTGTGGCCGTACTTCTGCATGCCGGCCAGGTCGGCGTGGCCGGGTCGGGGGCGGGTCAGCGGGGCGTTGCGGGCCTGCCGGGCCAGCTCGTCGGGGTCCACCGGGTCGGCGGCCATCACGGTCTGCCACTTCGGCCACTCGGAGTTGCCGACCCGGATGGCGACCGGGCTGCCCAGGGTGACGCCGTGCCGCAGGCCGCCGATGACCTCGACCTCGTCCCGCTCGAACGACATCCGGGCGCCCCGGCCGTAGCCGAGCCGGCGCCGGGCCAGCTCGTCGGAGATCTCCCGGGTGGTCACCTCGATCCCGGCGGGCACCCCCTCGAGCATCGCGACGAGGGCGGGTCCGTGGGATTCACCTGCAGTCAGCCAGCGCAACACAGCGCTCAGTCTGTCACGCCCGGTGGTCGGTCCCGCGCTGCGCCCGCCGCGTCCCGTCCTGCGGACGCGGCCGGTTGACCGAAACCCTTGATCACCTCCGCGCGCCGGACACGCTGCTGGAGCACTACTTCGAGCCGCTGCACGGTCAAGGCCTTCCTCATCTGCCCGGCTCCCTGCGGGTCGAAGGGAAGCGTCACCGTTCCGGACCGTCGGAACAGCGATGACCGCCAGGGCCGGACCAGAACGGGTTCGGCTGGTCCCCCGTCCGTGAGGGAGGCGGGAGGGAAATGCAGCGCGGCCACTGCGTCCCGCTGCTCCCGACAGACGACGTGCCATCCGGGCTGCATCGATCCGTCGGTCCGTCAGGACCAGTCGAAGCGCATCCGTAGGCGCTCCGACAGGGCCGCGTTGTGCGGTGCGAAGTAGGCACTCAGATCTGCTCGAACGTCGGGGTCCATAGCCCCGCTGCGCCGATGGTTGTGGGCCTCGTACGCGTTCAGTTGGTGCGGCGGAAGCCCCAGAAAAGCGAGCACCTGGGCGTAACTGGCCGCCGGCTCGGCGTACAGCTTCTCGCTGGGCAGGATGAGCATCTGCGCGGGATCGAAGCGGGCCAGCCACGACTCCAGGTGCTCCAGGTAGCGGCCCCGCGCTCGGTACGTGTACCAGTCGTACGCCTCGCTGAAATAGGTCGGGTCGGCGATCAGCCTCTCCCGCTCCCCCGCCGTCCGCTCCTCCTCCCGCGCCAACGCCTCAGCGAAGTCCAGCGGTTCCTTACCCTCGGTGCGCCGCTCCTTCCAATGGGAGTACGCGCGCTCCACCGGGTCACGCAGCAGGAAGATCAGCCGGACGTCTGGCAGCAAGTCGGCCACCCGCTGCGCAACGAGCGGGTGGAACATGTACAGCGGCGCCGCCTCGCCGACCCGGACGGGTCCACCGTGCCGCCGTTCCAGCGCCCGGCGCTGACGCTCCGTGGGGAAGTGCGAGCGGTACCACGCCTCGCCGTGCCCCCAGTTCTCCTCGAAGTAGTGCGAAGTCTTGGTGTTCCAGGCGGGAAAGAGCCGGGGCACCAGGGGGTGTTCCAGCAGGTAGCGCCAGAGCGAGGTGGTGCCGCCGCGCTTCGTGCCGGCGATCAGGAAATCCGGCAGCGGCCGCCGGTCGGCGGTGCGCTCGCCGTAACGAACGAGTGAGCTGCGCACCTGGTGGGTGACCTGGTGCGGCACCACGCCCTTGAGCCGGTCGCGGATCGTCATGATTCCCCTCTCGTCACGCCGGTCTCGGCTTGAGCATCGTCACGGCGGCACGGACCGTACGGCGGACCAGCCGATTCAGCAGCAGCGCGGCGGCAGCGACCGCCAACATCGCCAAGGCAAGAGCAAGGCCTGGTACGCCCCTTCCGGCCAGCAGTGCGCTCGCCACCGCGACCACCCCCGCACCGCCGCCGGCGGCGAGCGCCGCCCATCCCAACGGCCGGGTGAGCAGCGGCTCGCCGACGACGGCGCGGGCAGCCGCTGCGGCCAGCAGGTTCTCCACGACGATCCCGGCAGCCCACGCGTAGGCGGCGCCGAGCGCGCCGTGGTCGGGAATCAGCAGCACGCCAAGGCCGACGGTGAGCGCCAGGCCAACCAGGGTGGCGTAGAGGTGTCGGCGACTGTTGCCGCTCATCAACAGCATCGTCTGGACGATGCCGACCCCGGAGTTCACCATCATGGCCCCAGCGAGGACCACCAGTGGGGTGGCGCCGGCGGAGAATTCGTGGCCGAAGAGACTGAGGAAGCCCGGCGCGAAGACCGCGAGGAGCAGATAGGCGGGCCAGGACAGGATGATCACCACGACCGTCACCCGTCGGTAGACCAGCGCCGCGTCCGCGTTGCGTCCCTGCCCGAGCAGACGGGACAGCTGTGGCGCGACGGCCACCCGGAGCCCTTGCATGACGAGCAGCCCGGCGAGGGCGTAGCGGCCTACGGCACTGAACACGCCGGAGTCGGTCGCGCCGGCCAGCGCCGAAGTGAGCAGGACACCCACCCACATGCTGCTCGCGTCGATCGCCGCCGATACCGCCCGCGGCAGGGCGAAGCCCCAGAAAGTACGCCAGTCCGTGCTGTCCGGGAGCAGCCGCACTCCGGCCGACAGCCCGAGGGGTCGCACCAGCAGGACTCCGGCGGCCACCACGGCCAGGGCGACCGGCAGTAGCCAGGCGCCGAAACCGGCCACCACGCCGGCCCCGGTCGCCACCGTCGCCACCACCAGCGCGGGGCGGGCAAGAGGCACCAGTACGTACTGGATGCCAACCACCGCGATGACCGGCCGCACCGCGCGAACGGCAGCAAGCAGCACTGTCATCGCGACGGTGACCGGCAACGCCACGAAGGCGAGGCGCAGCAGTGCCGGACCGTCCGCCCCGTCGAAGAGAACTGGGGCGAGGTGGTCGACTGCGAGCGCCCCCACCACCGCAAGTGCCCCGGTGAGCAGCAGCACGGGCAGCAATGCCACCGGCAGCAGCCGGGCCGCGTCGCCATCCGCCCCGGTCCTGCGCCTCGGCAGCGCCCAGACCAGTGCGGTGTCGGCGCCGGCGCAGCAGATCGCGCCCAGGATGGTGACCACGCCGATGGCGGTGAACATCGCGCCGGAGCCGGCCGGCCCCAGCCCACGGACGATCACGACCGTCAGCACGAAGCCCAGCAGGCCGTTGACCGCCGCCCCGGCCAGCCCGACCATCCCGCTGCGCGTGCTCCGGCGTACCTCCCGCTCGCCGGTCGACCCACCGGCGTCCGCGACGGCCGTGGCGGCCGCGCCGGTCGGCCGCGTACCCGGATCGGTCATGCCGTCCCTCCCTGGCGTGGCGCGTCCGCGACCGGCCGGTCCGGCTCGGACGCCGGCGGCCGGACCGCCTCGGCCGCCGGTACGGCCGGGGCCGGCACGGGAGGCGGGGCGGTCGCGGCCCGGGGCGCGGCCGTCGCACCCGGCGTAGCAGGCGCAGGAGGCGGGCCGGCTGCGGCCCGGGGCGCGGGCACGGCGGTCCCGGCCGACTGGGCCGGCGTGGCAGGCGCAGGGGGCGGGGTGGTCGCGGATCGGGGCGCAGGCACGCCAGTCGTGGCTTCCGCCCTCGTCGACGGCGGGGCGATCGACGCAGGCGGGGCGGTCGCGGATCGCGGTGTCGGCACGACCGGCGCGACATTCGGAGCCGGGAACGTCGCGGGCGGCGTGGCCGGCGCGGATCGCGGGGCCGGGAACGTCGCGGGCGGCGTGGCCGGCGCGGATCGCGGGGCCGGGACCGCCGCGGGCGGCGTGGCCGGCGCGGAGGGCGGGGCCAGCGGTTCCGGCATGCGCAGCGGGACGGCGGCCACCCCGGTCGCCGGCTGCGGCGCGGGCGGGGGCACCGGCGGCGCGGGCACCGCGGCCCGGCCGACCCCCCGGGTACGCCAGGGGGCCAGCGACACCGGCTGGGCCATGGTGGACGGGCCGGTCGGCGCCCGGTTGACCGGCCCGCCCACCGCCGCCAACCCGGCCCCGACGGCGAAGAAGATCACCGACAGGTTCGGGTCGATGTAGGCGTAGACCGGGATGACCACCAGTGCGATCACCGGCACGGTGCTCAGCCAGTGCCCGGCCGGCGAGACCGCGGCGGCCAGCCGCCGGGCCACCAGCACCAGCCAGCCGAGGAAGACCACCAGCGCCGGGATGCCGTGGCTGTAGAGGATCTGCCAGATGAGGCCCTGGGTGCCCAGCGGCTCCTCGGCGAGGGTGGTGTCCACGCTCTTCGGCGCGCCGTACCCGAGCAGTGGCGAGCGCTCGACCGCCTGCCAGGTCCGCACGTAGAGGTCCATCCGGTCGACGTTGGTGTCGGTGCTGCTGACCCGGGCGTCGATCATCTCCTGCACCGGCACGACCAGGCTGACCACCCAGACCAGCACGACCAGCCCGCCGATCGAGACGATCAGCCGGGCGTTGCCCCGGACCAGGGCGCGCAGGCCCAGGTAGAGCAGGCCGGCGCCGAGCCCGAGGAACATGCCCCGGTTGAGCGTCAGGAACGCCGGCACCACCGACAGCGGCAGCGACACCCACAGCGCCACCCGGAACCGCCCGGTACGCACCGAGGTCAGGTACGCCAGCACGCAGGGCACCAGCAGCGCGTACGCGGTGCCCCAGTTGTTGGTGTACGGGTACGGCGCCGCGGTGCGGTAGATCGGGGTGCGCGACTGCGGGTTGAACTCGTTGGCCCGCACATGGGTCAGCGCCTGGATGAACCGCTCCCCCGAGATGCTGTGCGGCAGGGCCATCTCCACCGGGGTGGTCAGGGCGAAGGTGGGCATCAGCACGGCCAGCCAGCCCAGCGCCACCACGCCCAGCCAGTACCAGCCCAGCGGGCGCAGCACCCGGTCCCACCGGGTGCCGTCGCGGACCAGGGTGTGCACGTACACGCAGACCACCAGCGCGGTCGCCAGGAAGCCGAAGCGCAGCCCGAAGGAGAGGTAGGCGGTGGCCCGGTCCAGCCGGGTGGCGCTGAGCAGCACCAGGGTGAGGAAGACCAGCCAGGCGGCGCTGCCGGGGGGCAGCGCGACCCGGCCGCGGGTGACCAGCAGGGCGAGCAGCACGACCCCGAAGAGCGACCAGCCGAGGTAGAACGCGCCCAGCGCCCACCAGAGCGGCACCAGGGCGAACATGGCCGTCAGCGGCCAGACGGGCAGCGGCGGCGCGGTCGCCCCGGGCCGCCGGTCAGACACCCCGGCCCCGGCGCTGGGCCAGCCGGAGCACCCGCTCCCCGGAGAGCAGGCCGAGCACCACCGGCACGGTCACCAGCACCCGCTTCTCGCGGGGGTTGAGCCGGACCACCCGGCCCAGCTCGCGCACCGCCTCCCGGCGCCGCCGCCCGGAGGCGAGCGCGAAGGCGATCTGGCCGTGCAGGCGGGCCAGCCCGGTCCGGCTGCCGGCCAGCTCCGGGTGCTTGGCGAGCAGGTAGCGGGTGGCCTCGACGATCATGGCCCAGCGGCCGAAGAAGAACGACCCGCCGTGCCAGTCCACCACCACCAGCACCTCCGGCACGATCACCACCGGGCCGTGCGCGGCCACCCGCAGCAGCCACTCGTAGTCCTCGCCGTAGCCGCCCGGCAGCTCCTCGTCGACCGGGCCGACCGCGTCCCAGGTGGACCGCCGGACCAGGATGGTGCTGGAGTGCACCTCCATCACCCGGTCCTCGACGAAGTCGGGCAGGCCGACCTCGGCCCGGTCCAGGCGCCGCTCCTTGGCGATGCCCGGGCCCTCCAGCCGGATGCCGCAGCTCGCGGCGGCTGCGTCGGGGCGGGCCGCCAGCAGCTCCACCTGCCGGGCGAGCTTGGTCGGCAGCCAGAAGTCGTCGTCGTCGCAGAACGCGATGAGGTCGCTGGTCGCCTCGTCCGCGCCGGTGTTGCGGCCGCCGGGCAGCCCGCGCCGGTGCGTGTTGGTGACGTACCGCAGGGTGCACCCGGCCGGCACGGTCAGGTCGAGCGGGCGGATCTCGGTGTGGTCGTACACCACCACGCACTCGACCGGCCCCGGGTAGTCCTGGTCGAGCACCGCCCGCACGGCCCGCTCCAGCAGCCCCGGTCGGTCCCGGGTGGCCACCACCACGGTCACCGGGGGGTACGCCGTCGCGGCGCCCGGCTGGTCGCGGTCAGTCACGGCCGTCTCCCGTCAGCACGAATCCGACCGGCTCCACCCCGACGGCGCGCAGCCGGTCCACCAGTTGGGTCAGCTGACCCGTCCGGGTCCGGTCCCGGGCCGCGACCAGCAGCGCCCGGCCATCCCGGGCGGCCCGGACCCCACGCTCGTCGTGCAGCGCGGGCGGCGCGTCCAGCACGGTGAGCCCGTCCGAGGAGGTGCCGTCCAGGTCGACGAGGCGGACCTTGCCGGTGCCGATGCGCAGCTCCTGCCCGGCGGTCGCCGCGCCGCCGGCAGCCGACCGGGCGGTCGGGATGATCTCCGTCTTGTCTTCCGGCGTGGTGGTGGAGCGGTACACCGCGCCGTTCTTCGCCTCGGCGGAAGTGGGGAACGGTCGGGGCTTGCGGACCGCCGGGATCACGGCGGTGTCCTCCGGCCCGGCGGCCGTCGTCGCCGGGGTGGTGGCGGGCACCGGGCGGGGACGGGGCAGCGGGCGGGAGCGGGCCGGCTCCACCGGCGGGTTGCGGCGCTGCGCGTCCAGCATCAGCGGGCGGATCCGGTCCAGGCTCTCCGGCGTGACGCCGAGGCGTACGTCGTGCCCGGCGGCGGCCAGCACCGCGGCGAGCCCGGCGGTGACCTGCTCGCGGCCCTCGTCGGTCGCCGAGGAGAGCACCACCAGCGGGGTCCGCTGCGGCCCGTCGACCCAGCGGCCCAGGGCCAGCACGAGGTAGCGCAGGTCCGACTCGTCCGGCTGCCCGCCCCGGCGGCAGCGCACCGTGCCCAGCAGCGGCGCGCCGATCGTCGCGGCGGCCTCGGCGGCGGTGCGCACCCGGCGGTCCAGGGACTCCCGGACGAAGGCCACCAGCCCGCCGAGGAGCAGCCCGCCGAGCAGGCCGGCGACCAGGAGCAGCGGCGCCGCGTCCCGGCTGGAGGGCACCGGGGCACGGGCGGCGCTGGTCACCGAGCCGGGGCTCAGGTCGGCGGAGGCCACCTTGGAGCGCTGTTCGGCGAGGGTGGCGAGCTGGTCGTTGAGCGCCCGCAGCTGGTCCAGCAGGGCGCTGGTGCGCGGGGACGGGTTGCTGGAGCTCTGGTTGGCCGGCAGTGACCGCTGTGTCGTCGTGCGCTGGGCGGTGACCAGGTCGATCGTGTCGTCGTACGACTTGAGCACCGCGGCGCGCTGGTTCTCGTACATGCCCTTGCGCAGTTCCAGGTACGACTCGGCGGCGCCGTTCGCGCCGTCCACCGCCTCGCGCTCGGTGTGCCCGGCGTAGCTGAAGCGCATCACCTGCCCACCGACCGGGGTCTCCACCTCCAGGGCGTCGGCCACCTCATTGGTGTCCCGCCCGGTGATGCCGGCGACCTTGTCGATGACGTCGTTGCTGGTGGCGATCCCGCTCTCGGCCGTCATGTTCACCGCGCGGTCGGCGCCGCCGGACGGCACCGAGAACGGGTCGGTCACCACCGGCCGGACCACCACGGCCGTGGTCCCGGTGTAGGTGGCCGGCAGCACGAACAGGTAGGCCAGCACGGCCGCCAGCACCAGCGCCGCGCAGGCGAGCACGATCCGCCACCGCCGCAGCGGGATGCGGGCCAGCTCGACGAGGCCGACCGGGCGTTGCCGGGCGGAAGCGACGTCGGTCACGTCCATCAGGTCAGGTCCTTGCGCGATGAGGAAGGGTGGCCGGCACCGGCCGGGTGACGACCGCCGGGGCCGGTGGGTCGTCTCATTGTCGCCGAGGGTTCACCCGCGGTCGACAGCCGACCGGCCCCCTGCGGTACGGGCGGTCCGCCGGTGTCTCGGGGACACCGGCGGACCGCCCGGCACACGGATCGGGTCAGGAGGTGGCGAAGAACAGCGTCGGGCTGGACCAGTTCACGCCGGCCGAGGCGGGCGCGAGCCGGAACGAGGCCCTGCCCTCGACGGCCCGCTGGTTGAACGGGACGGTACGCAGCACGCCGTCCACGTTGCCGTACACGATTTTGCCGTTGACCCAGGCCAGGCCGCGGGCATTGCCCCAGTAGACGTTGAGGCTGGGCACCGTGAACTCGGTGCAGCCGACGATGTGGCCGTCCGGCTCCAGGTAGCGGTAGAAGAGCTTGTTGATGCCGGCCTTCGTGTAGTACATCCGGCCGTCGAGGTAGAACGCTCCGGTCATCGAGGCGGCGTTGAACCACGAGTTGTAGCCGCTGCCGATCCAGGGCGCGCCCACCGAGCTGCCCGAGAAGACCGACACGTCCAGGTAGCTGCCGTTCGGCGCGGTCGCGTCGGTCTTGGACCAGTAGAGCTTGTTGCCGACGGAGAACGACGCACCGGCTGCCGTGAGGTTGGGCTGGCTGGTGGTCACCGGGGCGCCCAGCGTGGTGCCGTCGAACGGCACCTTGGTCGCCTGGCCGTCGGCGGCGCTGATGTAGAGGTAGCCCGAGGCGGCCGACGGCGTGTTGACCGCCGGGATCGTACGGCCACCGGCCAGCGGGAACAGCCCCATCCGGCCGTGGTACTCGTTGCCCAGGCCGTCGTTGTCGAAGCCGGCGAGCAGGCCGTTGCTGCCGCGCCACAGCTCCCACAGGATCGGGCCCCAGTCCGTGGTGCCGGCCGGCGCGCCCGAGCGGGTCGGGTTCCACACCAGCGGCAGGCCGTTGATCGGGTCCAGCGCGCCCAGGCCGAACCGGTTGATCGCGCCGGCGCCGGCGGAGTCGTTGCCGTTGGCGTTGTTCAGCCAGCGGAAGTGCCCGCCGACGTAGACCACGTTGTCGGCCACCTCGACCGACGTCACCGAGTCGGTGCCGGTGTAGTTGACCCAGGTGCCGTCGATGGCGGCGCCCCGGGTCGCGGTCTCGAACCGGACGATCGCGTCGCAGTACGCCCCGTCCGCCCGGCCGCCGTCCGCGATGATCACGAAGTAGCTGCCGTCGTCGGAGAAGTCGACGTCGCGGGCGTAGAACGGGAAGCCGTTGTGGCAGGGCGCCACGTACCGCTGGGTGCTCCAGTTGGCGACGGTCGGCGTGCCGGTCAACTGCTCGACGACCACCACCTGGTTGCGCGCCTGGCCGTTGACCTGGGTGAAGTTGCCCACCGCGACCAGCGTCTTCCCGTCCGGCGCCACGGCGAGGCCCCACACCAGCTCGGCGCCGGTCCGCGCGACGCTGGCGTCGATCTGGAAGGTGGGGTCGATGGCGCCGGTGCTGGTGTCCAGCCGGGCCAGCAGCGAGTGCTGGGTGCCGTTGACCCAGTGGAAGGCGCCGGCGATGTAGAGCTTGTTGCCCAGCACGACGGTGCGCCGGACCAGCCCGCCGTCGCTGCGGCCGACCCAGGAGGCGACGGTGGCGCCCGTGGCCGGGTCCAGCTCGACGAGGTTCTTGCGGGCCACGCCGTTGACCGTGCCGAACGCGCCGCCGACGATGAGCTTGCCGTCCGGGCTGGCGGCCAGCGCGTGCACCGCGCCGTCCAGCGCCGGCGCGAAGCCCGCCTTCAGCGCCCCGCTCGCGCGGTCGTACGCGAACAGGTAGCTGCGGGCCGTCCAACTCGCGTCGCCGGCCGCCTTGATCGAGGTGAACGAGCCACCGACGTAGACGGTGCTGCCGATCTCGGCGAACGCCTTCACGTCGCCGTTCTGCGCGTGCGGGATGTTGTCGGCCGGGTTCGCCGAGGTGAGGGGCATGGACACCGGCGCCAGGCCGTCCGCCCGGGCGGGCGCGGCCAGCAGGCCGACGGCCAGCACCGGCGTGGCGAGCGCGGCGAGCCACCGCCGCAACCCCGGCACCCGGCGCGATCGAGACGACGTTCTGAGAAGCACGGGCGCCCCCAATGATGAAGTGAGATCCGTTGTAGCTTGCTGCGTTCCGATTTGTCGCACCATCAACCGGCCAGTCCGTTTGGACGGCGGCTCGGTCCGGTCCTGCCGTCCCGGTCGCCGCGGGCCAGCCCATGGTGGACGATGACCCCGGTTCGACCGGTGGACGTGCCGGCCGGCGCGGGCGTCACGCCGTCCACCGGAACGGTGCCGGCGCGCCGCTCGCGCCGACCGTCCACGATGCCGCCTCGGCCAGGTCGTCGACGGTGATCTCGTCGGCCTCCCGGGCCAGCACCAACCCCCGGCGGTCCAGTTCGCGGGCCATCTCGACCTGGTGGTCGTCGACGTGCTCGCCGTGCCGGCGACGGCGGGGCACGTAGACGGCACGGTGCCCGGCGCGCATCGCGGCCAGCGCCGAGCCGACCCCGGCGTGCGTGACGACGATGTCCGCCTCCCGCATGGCCTGCCGCATCTCGGCGTACGGCACCTCGCGGCGGGCGCCGACGGGCATCCCCGCAACGACCGTCGAGCCGACCTGCCAGAGGACCTCCGCCTCCGGCGGGAGAACGTCGACCAGGCGACGCAGCAATCGGGGGAACCCGAACCGGTCGTGGGTGCCGAGGGCGACCACGATCCGCGACACCGGCCGGGGCGTCACCCGCCGGGTGGCGACGTAGGTGTCGAAGATGGAGCCGCCGTACGTCCACCGGCCGGCGGCCCAGCCCGGGTACTGGGTGTAGAGCTGGGTGCGGGGCATCCGGGCGACCAGCCGTCCGGTGAGCGAGGGCCCCTCGGTGCGGGTGGCGCTCTCGATGTAGTGGCAGGCCAGGCCGTGGCGGACGGCGGGCAGGAAGAACGACATGGCCACGCTGGCGCCGGTGCTGATCACCTGCCGGAACCGTCCACCGCCGAGCACCCGGCGGGCCGCGAGCAGGTCGCGCAGCGCGCCCACCGCGTCCCGGGTGGTGGCCGGCGGGACGTGGATGACCTCCTGGCCGTCGAGCAGCGACCGGCTCTGCCCCGAGTCGAAGGTGGCCCAGACGCAGTCGTCCTGCACGCCGAGCCGGGGGGCCAGGTCGTGCAGCTCGGCGAGGTGTCCACCGGTGGAGGCGACGAGAAGGGTGGTCACGTCGGTGCCAGCTTCCATGTCGAGGGGTGGTGGGTCCGGTCGCCGTCGGATCGGGGTGGCGGCGGCCGGGCCCGGGTGCTCAGGTGCCGGCGGCGACCACCTGCCGGGTCGACTGGGTCCGCCCCGCCCGGGGCCGGATCCGGCCCTCGGCGACCAGCAGCGCCAGCGCCATCACCGCGAACAGTGCGGTGGCGAAGACCCAGCCGCCGACCACGTCGGTCAGCCAGTGCTTCTCGGCGTAGATCCGCGTGTAGCCCTCAAGGCTGACCAGCGTCACCACCAGGGTCACCAGGGCCACCCGGACGCCGCGCGGCAGGCGCCAGGTCAACATCGCCAGCACGGCGATGGTGCCGAAGGTCATCATGATCCGCGCGCACCCGCCCGACGGGTAGGTTCCCAGGTCGGTCGGGGGGTGGCCGCGGTCGACCATGGTCGCCAGAATGGCCTGGACGTACTGCTCGACGACGAACTGCAGGGGCAGCACGACCAGCGGAATCCACCACCGGCGGCGCCGCCACAGGACGACGAAGACCACCGTCGCCACGCCGGTGACCCACTTGAGCGGGTACCGGTCACCGAGCGCGGTGTAGAAGGAGTTCAACTCCGCCCAGGTGTCGACCCTTCGGGCGTGCACGTAGTCGAAGACGGGATGGTCGACGTGCGGTTCGAGGCGGGACAGCGCCTCCCCCAGCGGCCAGCAGATCGCCACCACCGCGGCGCAGCCGGCGAGCAGCACGACCAGCGCGGCCCCGGTCCGGCCGAACGCGTCGGTCAGCCCGGCCACCGCCACCCGCAGCCGGTGCGCCGCCCGACCGTCGCGGACCACCGGCGCCCAGCGGGTCGCCGCCACCGGCGTCAGCACCACGGGCACCAGCACCGCCAGCAGCCCCAGCGCGTAGATGAGCATCATCGTCGGTCGCCGCCGTTCCGTCGGCCGGTCGACCCGCCGACCATCGCCCGCCGGGCGGTCCCGCGCCCGACGTCACCTGCCGTTGCCATCCGTCCCCCTGCCACGCCGGCGCACCGCCGGCCCGCCCCACACCGGAGCCCGGCGGCGCCCCCACGCCGGGCAGGATCGACCACGCCGTCGCCGGCAGGTGGTGATCGAGACACCCTAGAGGACCGGTTCCGATGAGCGGTAGTGAGCAGATCGCTCACGCGGCTTTTTCCCCGGTTTGCCGGCCGCCTCCCCGACAGTCGCGCCCCGATCAGCCGGTCCCGTCGGACAGCCGCTCGGCGAGGACGTGCAGCAGCGCGGGGTGCAGCCGGTCGCTCCAGCCGCCGCCCCCGGCGGCCAGCTCCGCCGTGCGCAGCCACAGCTCGACGAGGTACGCGTCGGCGACGAGCCGCCGGCGGGTCGCGTCCAGCCCGAACGCCTCGCCGTGCCGTTGAAGCACCGCGACCATCTCGGCGGCGGCCTCCGGCACCGGCCGGCCGCCCAGCGACAGCGCGCTCTGGAACCCCTGGTGGGCCAGGTCGAACCCGACCGGGCGGTGCGCGCCGCTGTTCTCCCAGTCCCAGGCGACCAACCGGCCGCTGTGGCGGCCGAGGTTCCAGGGCACCCAGTCGCCGTGCCAGTGGCCGAACTCCAGTGTGGTGTCGCCGTCGCGGGCGACGAGCGCGGCGACCGCGTCGACGACCGGACCGCCGGCGCGTTCGGCGCGCGCGCCGAGGTCGGCCAGGAACGGCGAACCGCGCAGCGGGCGGGGCGTCGCCGCCGGGCCACCCCGACGGGCCACCGCCAGCATCGCGGCCACCTCGGGACGCTCCGGGTGCGACAGTCGGCGGACCCGGGCGGGCATCGGCTCGACCAGGGTCACCGCCAGGTCGCCCCAGCGCAGCTTGCGCAGCAGCCGGGGCACGTCCGGGAAGCCGCCGCCGTCGCGGGGCAGTTCGCGCAGCGCCACGGCCTCCGCCGCCACCATCGCCCGGGTCGCGTCGTTCCAGCCGATCTTCGCGTACCCGCGGGCCGCGCCCCGGTCGTCGAAGAGTTGCAGGGTCGGCTTGTGGTGCGGGTCCGGCGGCCGGATGCCGATCGCCGCGTGCAGCCGGCAACCGGCCAGCCGGCCCAGGTGCGCGGCCAGCAGCAGCTCGGTCTCCTCGACCCCGTCCGGGACGGCGACCGTCAGCACCGGCATCCGGGCCAGCCCGGTGGCGCCGAGCCGGGCCAGCACGCCGACGGCGAGCCGGTTGGCCCGTACCCGGGGTGGCCGCAGCGCGTTGTACGCCAGCGTCGAGGCGGCCCCGACCCGCCGGGAGGCCAGCGGCAGCAGGAACTTCGCCCGCGCCACCGACGGCACCACCGCGAACCGGGCGGCGACGCGATGCCCGGGCGGGGGCGCGGCGGCGGAGACGTCCAGCCACAACCGGGGGTCGCCGAAGATCGCCCGACTCACCCAGCCGATGCCGTCGGAGCGTTCGCGGGGATCGTCCGCCCGGTGCGCCGCCATGCCGTCTCCCGTCCGCCCGCACCTGCCACCGGTCCGCGCTGGCGGACACGATAGGGCCCGGGGGCAACGAACCGCCCGACGGGCTGCGAGCCCGCCGGCGGCGCGGTGCCGGTGGCCGCGGTCAGCGCTGCCAGACGCGGACGTGGTCGACCCGGAAGTCGGCCGGGAAGCGGGTCGCCGCGTCCGGGTCGCCCAGCCAGCCGCCCACCTGGAAGTTCAACCGCAGGTTGTACGGCTTGTGGAAGACCTCGGCGAACCAGGGCGTGGTCGCCCGGTCGCGCTGCCAGACCAGCCGGCCGTCGACGTACCAGCGGATCGCGTCCGGCTCCCACTCCGTGGTGTACGTGTGGAAGCCGTCACCCGGGTACCCGGTCGGGAAGGGGTACCGCTGGTCCTGCTTGACCGGGGTGTAGTCGTAGAAGATGCCCAGGGTGGCGGCCTGGTAGAACTCGGCGCCGCCGGGCAGCTCCACCACGTCGATCTCGCCGCGGCCACCGTCCTCCGGGCGCAGCCAGAACGCCGGCCACAGGCCCTTCGAGTCGGTGGGCCCGTTGGGCGACTGGGCACGCACCTCGAACCGGCCGTACCGGAACGACGCCAGGCCGATGGTGTCCAGGTAGCTCTGCGTGTACTCGCGGGTCTGCGAACTGCACACCGCAGTCTCCCGCTGGGCGCGCAGGGTCAGTACGCCGCCGGCGACGAAGGTGTTGTCCGGGTCGTCCACGTTGCAGCCCCGGTCGATGTCGCGTCCCTCGTCGTCGCGCAGGTTCCACTTCGACCGGTCGACGATGGCGCCGTCGAACTCGTCGGACCAGACCAGCCGCCAGCCGGGCACCTGGTCACCGGGGCGGGTGGTCGGCGACGGGGCGGGCGCGGTGGTGCTCGGCGGCGGGGTCGGTGCGGTCCGGCTCGGGGTGGGCGACGCGGTACGGGTCGGCGACGGCGCGGGGGCGGCGGTGGTCGCGATCGGGCTCGGCGCCGCAGTCGTCCGGGTCGGCGCGGGCCGGCCGCCGCGTCCGTAGCGCAACACCAGCTGCGGCCGGGTGGCCACCTTGACGTTCTCCCGGGAGGCCCAGTAGATCCGGGTGTTCCAGGTCTCCTGGGTCAGGGCGAAGACGAACCGGCCGTTGCCGGTGACCGAGCCGGACACGTCCCACTCGTTGAAGCCCTGGCCGACCCGCTCGACGCTGGACAGCGCCGGCCCGAGTGCCGGCCGCAGCGACCAGGCGCCGGTGCCCGCGGCGGAGCCGAAGGCCCGGTGGGCGTGCACCCGGGAGGAGAACGGCTGCCAGGCGTACACCCGCAAAGTGGCGCGGACGTCGACCGCGTCGGCCGGCAGGTCACGCACCGCGAACTCGACCAGCGGGTCCCGCTCGCCGGTGCGGTTGCCGTCGCAGAGCCGGGGGCAGCTGGCCAGGGTGGTCTTGACGCCGTTGTCCCCGTCCTGCGGGACCTGGGTGGCGGTGGTGTCCGCCGCCGCGGTCACGACGAGCGGAGGCACCTCCGCCGCCACCAGCGGCATCATCGTGGCCACCACGCCGGCGACCATGCCGGCGCTCAGGACACCCAGGACGACGGCCTTGCGGCGCGCGCCGAGGCGGGATGCTGCGCGGTGGAGTCCGTGCCGGCTCAAGGGGCACTCCCCGTGTGGGCGACGATTACCGGCAGCAGCGTATCGACGCCTGACGCTCGTCGTCCGTGGGACATCCGGTTGCCGCGCCGAATTAACCGGCAGCTAAGAAAGCCCGGTCCGGTGCGCGGCCAGCGCCCGGGCCATCGCCGCCCGGGGGGCGGGCACCCCGGTGAACTGCTCGAACTGGCCGACCGCCTGGGCGAGCAGCAGGTCCAGCCCGGAGACCACCCGGGCACCGGCGGCCAGCGCCGACGCGGCCAGCGGGGTCGGCCACGGGTCGTAGAGGGCGTCGAACAGCACCGTCGCGGGCCGCCATCGGACCTCGCCGGCCAGCGGGTCCGCGACCCCCTTCGGCACGGTGGAGACGACCACGTCGGCCCCGGCGTGCGCGGCGGCGTCCGCCCAGTCGGCGCCGGTCAGGGCCACCCCCACCGCGCCGGCGACCGGTCGCAACTCGTCGACCGCCGCCGCCCGGCGGGCCACCACGGTCACCGAGGCCGCGCCGAGCCGGGCCGCCGCGGCCAGCGCCGCGCGGGCGGTGCCGCCGGCGCCGAGCACGGTCACCGTGCCGCCCGGGGCCACCCCGGCCGAGGTCAGCACCTCGACCATGCCGCTCACGTCGGTGTTGTCGGCGTACCAAAAGCCGTCGGGACGGCGTACCAGGGTGTTGGCGGCGCCGACGGCGGCGGCGACCGGCGAGACGGCGTCGGCCACCGCGAGCGCCGTCTCCTTGCCGGGCATGGTCACCGACAACCCGGCCCACTCCGGGCCGAGGCCGGCGACCAGGGCCGGTAGCTCCGCGGCCGCGCACTCCACCCGGGTGTACGACCACCCGGTGAGCCCGGCGGCGGCGTAGCCGGCGTTGTGGATCACCGGGGAGAGCGAGTGCGCGATGGGCTTGCCGAGCACCGCGGCCTTGTGCACCGTCACCGCACTCCCCCTTCGCGGACCACGATCGGACTAGGGCAGCGTACTCAGAGCACCCCGTTCTGCTTCGCCTTCTCGATGTTGCGCTCGTGCTCGGCGTTGGTCGAGGCGAAGGCCGAGTGCCCCTGCTTGTCGATCGCGACGAAGAAGAGCCAGCCGCCCTCCGGCGGGTCCATCGCCCCCTGCAACGCCTGCTTGCCCGGATTGTTGATCGGGGTCGGGGTCAGGCCGGGGTGGGCGTGGGTGCTGTACGGGTTCTTCGGGTCGCGGATCTCCGCGGTGGTCATGTCCTTCGACGCCTTGGTCTTCTTGCCGGTGAGCTGCCAGTAGTAGTTCACCGACACGTCGAACTCCAGGCAGCTGCACGGGAACTTGCCCGTGTAGGCGCGGTTGTACGCGACCCGGGCGATCTTGCCGAGGTCGTCGGCGTTGCCCGCCTCCGCCTGAGCCATCGACGCCACGATCAGCGCCTCGTACGGGCTGATCCCGCCCCGCTTCTCCTGCACCTGCTCGGCGAACTTCATCGCCTCGGTGACGGTGAGGAAGTTGTTGACCATGTCCTTGAGGATGCCCTCGGCGGTCGCGTTCGGCGCGATCTCGTAGGTGTCCGGGTAGAGGAAGCCCTCGATCGACTTCGTGACCTTCTTGCCGTCCCTGCGGACGAACCAGAAGTCCGGCACCCCGAGCGCCTCCGGGTCCTTGGCGGCGGCCTCGAACTCCTTGACCGGGATCTTGGTCTTGTCGGAGAGCAGCTTGTAGGTGTCCTTGGCGGTACGCCCCTCCGGGATGGTCACCTGGTTGGTGACCTTGTTCTTCCGGTCGAGCAGCATGGTCAGCGCCTTCTCGGCGCTCATCTGCTTGCGCACCTTGTACAGGCCGGGCTGGATGTTCTTGCTGAGCGCGTTCGCCTCGGCCGCCTCGATGAAGGCCTTGGTGCTCTTCACCACGTCGGCGGCGACGAGGGTGTCGCCGATCTCGGCGATCAGCGCGCCCTGCTTCACCTCGACCATCGCCTCGCCGGTGCCGGAGCCGTCGTAGTCGGGGGTGACGAAGTAGTTCTGGACCCGGTCGAAGCCGTAGAAGGCGCCGCCGCCGATGCCACCCAACAGGACGAGCGCCATCAACAGGGCGAAGATGGTCTTCCCCCGGCCACCGGACCTCCCGTTGCGTCGCTCGACGAAGCCGCGTCGGTGCCGGCCCTTCTCACCCCTCTCCGGCTCGTCGAACCCGAGGTCCAGATCGTCGATCATTCCGTCCGCCTCCGCTGCGCTTCCAGCCAGCTCTGCAGGATCTCGACCGCGGCGGCCTGGTCAACCACCGCGCGTTGGCGCTTTCCCCGGACGCCTCGCTCCGCCAGCCTACGAGACGCGACGACGGTCGACATCCTCTCGTCGGTGAGCGTCACCGGAACCGGCGCTATTACATCGGCCAAACGGTCCGCGTACGCCGTCACGTGGCGCGCCGCCGGACCGAGCCTACCGGCCAGGTTGACCGGAAGGCCGAGTACGACCTCCACCGCCTCGTGCTCGGCGACCAGCTGCGCCAGTTGCGTCATGTCGCTGGGCACCGCGTCGGGCGCCGCCGTCAGGTCCCGGGCGAGGGTGACCAGCGGGGTGGCCAGGACGCCGTGCGGGTCCGACCGGGCCACCCCGACCCGGACCTGCCCCACGTCCACGCCGAGCCGGACGCCCCGGGTCAACTCACCCACGGCGGATCACTTCCCCGGCGGAACGGGCCAGGGCGGACCGAGTCGGTCCGCCCTGGGTTCCATGGTGCATGATCACGCCTCGGCGATCGCCTTCTCGACCGTGAGCAGCAGGTTCGGCGCTTCCGCCGCCGGCAGGCCGCCACCCTGGGCGACGTCCGGGCTACCCCCGCCGCGGCCGGAGAACGCCGCCTTGACCAGGTCGTTGGCCGCGAGCCCGCGACCCCGGGCCGCCGCGTTCACGGCCACCACCAGGGACGCCTTGCCGTTGGCGCGCGCCGCCACGGCCACCACCGCCGGCCGGGCCGGGTCGATCTTGCCGCGGATCTCCTGGGCCAGGGTCCGCACGTCGTTGCCGGCCGCGCCCTCCGGCGCCTCGGTGCCGACGTACGCCACGCCCCGGACGTCCTTCGCCTGCCCGGCGAGCGCCGCAGCGCCGCCCAGCACCAGCTGGGCCCGGAGCTTCTCCAGCTCCTTCTCGGCGTCGCGCAGCTGCGTCACGGCCTGCTCGACCCGGTCGGCCACCTGGTCGCCGGGCACCCGGAACAGCTCCGCCAGCCGGGTGACCAGCAGGTGCTCGCGGGCCAGGAAGCCGAACGCGTCCATGCCGACCAGCGCCTCGATCCGGCGCACGCCCGAGCCCACCGAGGCCTCGGAGAGGATCTTGACGAGGCCGAGCTGTGCCGAGCGGGCCACGTGGGTGCCGCCGCACAGCTCCCGGGCGTAGTCGCCGACCTCGACGACCCGGACCCGCTCGCCGTACTTCTCGCCGAAGAGCGCCATCGCGCCGATCCGGCGCGCCTCCTCCTGGGTGGTGATGAAGGCGTGCACCTCCAGGTCCGCCAGGAGGACCTCGTTGACCTGCTGCTCCACGTCGTGCAGCACGCTCGGCGCCACCCCGGTCGGGGTGTTGAAGTCGAACCGCAGCCGGCCCGGCGCGTTCAGCGAACCCGCCTGGGTCGCCGACTCGCCGAGGAAGTTGCGCATCGTCTGGTGCACCAGGTGGGTGGCGGTGTGCGAGCGGGAGATCGCCCGCCGCCGGCTCACGTCGATCTCCGCGTACCCGGTCTCCCCGGCGCGCACCTCGCCGCGCAGCACCCTGGCCCGGTGCACGATCAGCCCCGGCACCGGCTGCTGCACGTCGAAGACCTCGACCTGGCCGCCACCCACGGTGATCAGGCCCTGGTCCGGCTGCTGGCCACCGCCCTCGGCGTAGAACGGGGTGGTGTCCAGCACCAGCTCGATGGTGTCGCCCTCGACCGCCGCGCCCACCTGGGCGCCGTCGGCGAGCACCGCGCGGACCCGGGACTCCCGGTTCAGCTCGGTGTAGCCGGTGAACTCGACCGCCCCGCCCGCGTCCAGCACCGACCGGTACGCCGACACGTCGGTGTGCCCGGTCTTGCGGGCCTGCGCGTCGGCCTTGGCCCGGTTGCGCTGGTCGGCCATCAGCCGGCGGAAGCCATCGGCGTCCACCTGCAGGCCCTGCTCGGCGGCGATCTCCAGGGTCAGGTCGATCGGGAAGCCGTAGGTGTCGTGCAGCTGGAACGCCTTGTCGCCGGAGAGGGCCGGCTTGCCGGCCGACTTCGTCTCGGCGATGGCGGTGTCCAGGATCGTGGTGCCGGCGCGCAGCGTGGCCAGGAAGGCGTCCTCCTCGGCGTACGCGTACTGGGAGATCCGGTCGAACTCCTCCGCCAGCTCGGGGTACGACGGGGACATGCAGTCCCGGGCCACCGGCAGCAGCTCGGGCAGCGCCCGGTCCTGGTAGCCCAGCAGGCGCACCGCCCGGATCGCCCGGCGCATGATCCGGCGCAGCACGTACCCGCGACCCTCGTTGGTCGGGGTCACCCCGTCGCCGATCAGCATCAGCGCGGTCCGCACATGGTCGGCGACCACCCGCAGGCGTACGTCGTCGGGATGCGACTCGCTGGCCACGTGCCCGGACCGGGCGCCGTACCGCTTGCCGGTCAGCTCGGCCGCCCGGTCGAGGATCGGCCGGACCTCGTCGATCTCGTAGAGGTTGTCGACGCCCTGGAGGATGGAGGCCATCCGCTCCAGGCCCATGCCGGTGTCGATGTTCTTCGCCGGCAGGTCGCCCAGGATCGGGTAGTTCTCCTTGCCGGTGCCCGGGCCCCGCTCGTACTGCATGAAGACGAGGTTCCAGAACTCCATGAAGCGGTCCTCGTCGACCGCCGGGCCGCCCTCGCGGCCGTACTCCGGACCGCGGTCGTAGAACAGCTCCGAGCAGGGGCCGCACGGGCCGGGAATGCCCATCGACCAGAAGTTGTCGGCCTTGCCCCGCCGGACGATCCGCTCGGCCGGCACGCCCACCGAGCGCCAGATCTGGAACGCCTCGTCGTCGTCGAGGTAGACCGTCGGCCAGATCCGCTCCGGGTCCAGCCCGTAGCCGCCCTCGGCGACCGGCTTGGTGACCAGCTCCCAGGCGAGCGGGATCGCCCCGTCCTTGAAGTAGTCACCGAAGGAGAAGTTGCCGTTCATCTGGAAGAACGTGCCGTGCCGGCTGGTCTTGCCGACCTCGTCGATGTCCGGGGTACGGATGCACTTCTGCACGCTGACCGCCCGCCGGTACGACGGGGTCTGCTGCCCGAGGAAGTAGGGGACGAACTGCACCATGCCGGCGTTGACGAACAGCAGGTTCGGGTCGCTGATGGCGGGCAGCGGAGCGGACGGCACCACGGTGTGGCCGTTCGCCTCGAAGTGGGCGAGGTACCGCCGCTTGATCTCCGCCGTCTTCATCGCTGGTGTTCCTCCGGAAAGATTTCTCGGTCGCCGATGCGCGGGTCCTCCCGCAGCTCGGCGAACTGGTCGTCGAACGCCTCGCCCCGGGCGAACGCCTCGTGGATCTCCTGCTCGCGCTCGGCCATCCCGACCCGTACGTCCTCCACGAAGCTACGCAGCGACTCGACCAGGCTGCCAGCGGATTCGGACAGCCCGCTCGCGATTCCGGCCGGGGTGTACGCCTGCGCGGTGCGGGTCGCCTTGCGGACCACCACCACGCCCACGGCCAGGCCGATGCCAAGCCAGAACAGTCGCCTCATGCTCTCATCCCTCCGGCTCGTCGCCGACCGGCTCAGCGGTTGCCGCGCCGCGCGGCACGGCGCTGCTGCTTGATGGTGTCGCGCACCTCACGCTCGGTCTCGGCGTGCCGGCGGGCCGAGGCGGCCCGGCGTACGCCGTACCCGAAGGCGGCCACCTTGACCAGCGGGTTGGCCGCGGCGGCGGAGACGACGGTCGCCAGGTTCGCCACGTTGGCGGTGACGTTCTGCGCGTGGCTGGTCATGGTGTCGACCTTGGCGAGCTGGAGGTTCACCCCGTCCAGCGAGGTCTGCACCTGCTCGAGGGCGGTGTTGACGTTCTTCACCGTGGTGTTCACGTCCCCCAGCAGCGGGGTGGTCTGCTCGTTGATGTCGTTGATCATCCGGGTCGTGGCGTCCACGGTGTGCCGCAGGCGCAGGATCGGCACCGCCAGCACGAGCACCAGCATCAGGAACGCGCCGGCCGCGATCAGCGCAGCGATCTGTCCACCATCCACGCATGTCCTCCTCAAGCAGAGTTCCGGAACGAACGTCCGGAACGCGCGACCGTCTCCGGGCCCGCCGTCGCTCCGCGCCCACGAGGGGCCGGCGGGAGCGGGCGGGCGCGCCAGCCCCAGACCCTACCGTCCGTGATGAAAACCGGCTCAGGACGGTGAGCGTGTCAGTTCCTCGAGCGGATCCTCGGTGAACGTCGGGAAGGGATCCTCACCGGTCAGCGACGGGTCCGTGCTCGGCTGCGGCCGGGTCCGTTCGTCGTCGATCGCGTTGCGGACCTTCACCGACACCAACGAGCCGGCACACGTCCCCGCAGCGGGCGACGCCTCGGTGGACGGCGGGACCGTCGACTCCCCGGCGGCCGGCGGCGCCGCGCAGGTCGGTTCGCGTACCCACAGGTCGAGGGTGAGCTCGTCGCGGCGCCAGCAGGTGTACCGGCCCTTCTCCTTCTGCTCCGGGCAGCGGCTGACCTGCCAGGGCTCCCAGCCGTCCTTGCGCAGCGCCGCCTCGTACACCCCGGCGGTCTCCTCCGGCGCGCGCTCCGACTGCACGGTGCGTTCCCGCAGCCGGCAGTCCTGCAGGCACCAGCGGCTGCCGCTGACGTTGTCGACCGTCTGCGCCGCCGCCCACCCGGGCACGTCCAGCTGGTCGAGGGTGTCGAAGACCGGATCGTGGCTGAGCGTACGGATGCCGAAGAAGAGCGGGATCGCGCCGAGCAGCACCACGCTGACCAGCACCAGGATGCCCAGCCGGAGCCGGCGCCGCTCGCGCATCTGCCGGCGCAGCTCGGAGCGGGCGCCCTGCAGCCCGCCGACGGGCTCCTCCTCGTCGGGCCGGCTCACACCGCCCGCCGGCTCGGTGGCCGGTCGCGGCCCGGCCGGCGCCACCACCACCGCCGCGCGGGCGACGCCCACCGGCTCGCCCGGGCGCGGCGGGGCGGACCCGGTGCCGCCGGGCTCCGGCCGAGCGGGCTGCCGCTGCGGCCCGGTGGCCCGGTCGGGGTGCTCGTCGGGGCGCAGGCCCGGGGCGGCCGCGCGGGCCACCGCCGGCTGGCCCGGGGCCCCGGCACGCGGCCCGGCCTCGGACTGGGGACCGCCCCGACGCGGGTCGTCGCCCGGCGGTCGGGCGACGCCCGGACCGGCGCCGTCCGGGCGCACCGCCGCGCGGGCCGGCCCGCCGGGGCGCGCCCCGGGCTGCTGCTCGGGAACGGCGGGACGGGGGCCGGACACCGCGCCGGTGCCGGCCGGGGAGGCGCCGGGGTGCCCGCCCTGGATGGGGGCGGCCCCCCGGGCACCGGCCTCCGGACCGGTGAGACGCGCACCCCGGCCGGGGTGCGGGCCGTCGCCACGGGGGCCCCGGACGGGTGCGGCGCCCTCGGCCCGGGCACCCCCGGTGGGGTGCGGACCGTCGGCCCGCGGACCCGCCGTCGGGTGCGGCCCGTCGGCACGCGGGCCCCGGGCGGAGGTGGGGCCGTCGGGGTGCGCTCCGTCCGGCCGGGCGGCAACCGGGCCGGACGCCGGCGGAACCGCGCCGGGCCGGGCCGCTCCCCGCGCCGGACCCGGCTGACCGGGTACGCCCTCGCGGGGCGGGGCCGGTGGCTCCGCACCGGGGCGGGCCCGACCCGCCGGGGCGGGACCACCACGACCGCCGGGAGCCGGCGTGCCCGGAGGCACGGCGGTACGGCCGGCCGGGGTCGAGCGGTTCAGGGTCGGCAGCGCCGGATCGGTGTGCGAGGTCCGGCCCGCCTGGCGCAGCCAGTCCGCCGGCCGTTCCGGCCGGTCGCCACGGGGCGTACCGCCGGGCGGGGTGGCCCGACGCCCGGTGCCGGGCTCGTCGGCGCGCGGCCGGCGTCGGCCGTCGGAGTCCCGTCCGGCGGGCACGGGGCCGGGCGGGGTGGCGCCGGCGCCCGAGACGGGAGCGGTCGGCGGCACGGGTGGGGCGTTGCCGGTCATCGGCACGGACGGGGCCGGTTCGGCGGCACGGCGTCGACCGGCCCGCTCCGGGGCCGCGCCCCGGCCGCCTCGGCGCGCGGCGGCACCCGGGTCCTCGCCGCCGGTCGGCTCCGCCGCGGCGCGGCGACCCCGGCCGGCACGCGGCTCGGGGGCCGCCGGGTCCGGGCGGGGTGCGCCGCTGACCGGCGTCGGGGGACGGGGCCCACCGCTCACCGGCGTCTGGTCGGGGCGCGGGCCGCCGCTGACCGGGTTCGGGTAGGTCGGGTCCGGCGGGAAGGCCGGCCCGCGACGGGCCGGGTCGGTGGCGTCGGCCGGGCGGCGGGCGCCCTCGCGCGGCACGGTGCGGCGTCCGGAGGCGGGGCCTGCGGCTCGGGGGGCGGGTGCCGACGCGTCGGTGCCGGGGGCCGGCCAGCCGGGCGGCGACTGCCCGGCACCGGCGGCCCGGGGCGCCTGGGCGCGGGCCGCCGCGCCGCCACCGGCGCCGGAGACGGGGGCGGCGGCGTCCGGCTGGGGTCGCTCGGGCCCCCGCTGGCCGGAACGCGCCGCGGCCGCCGGGCCGGGCCAGGCACCCTCGCCCGGGCGGGGACGCTGTTCGGGGGCGGCCGGCCAGCCGCCGCGTACCGGTGGGGTGGCCTGCGGAACGCCCGCGCGCGCCGCGGGCGGCCCGTCGGCGCGCGCCGGGCGGGGGCCGACCGGGCCCGGACCGACGACCGGGCCGAGACGGGCCGGCCCGCCGTCCGGGCGCGGCCCGGCGGACCCGGGACGCGGGACGGCGGGTGCGGCCGGCGCGTCGGGGCGCGGGCCGGCGGCGCGGCCGGGCGGCGGCGCGTCGGGGCGCGGTGCGGCGGCACGGCCGGGCGGCGGCGGGTCGACCCGCGGCCCGCGGGCGGGCGGCGGGCCGTCCGGGCCGGGTACGCCCGGCCCCGGCCGGGGACCGGCGGGCGGCGTGGCCGGGCCACGGCCGCCGGCGGGCGCGGGTGGCGTCGGGCGGGACGGCTCACCGTCCGGGCCGAGCTCACCCCGCTGCTGCTTGGCGCTACGCAGGTCGTCGATCCAGCCGAACTCCTCGCCGGCCGGCTCCGGCGGCGGCTCCTCGGCCCGGCCCCGGCCCCAGCGGCGTCCCTTGGCGCGGGAGTCACGCCGCTCGTCGGGACCGTCCTGCGGTCGCTCCCCACCACGCGATGTCACTGCTGACCCTCCCCGACGACGGCGTCGCCGTCTTCATCCGCCCCACCGGCGTGCCCCGCACCCGACGGGTGGCGGCCGTTGACCGCCACCGGCGTCGGTTCGTCGGGGCGCGGCGCCGGGGCGGACAGCCCCCGGACGATCCGACGCAGCAGCGGCAGCCGGGCGGCCACCGACCGCTCCGCACCGTGCCCGCTGGGCCGGTAGTAGTCGGTCCCGACGAGATCGTCGGGAGCGTACTGCTGAGTGACCACTGCGCGCTGGTCGTCGTGCGGGTAGCGGTATCCCGTGCCGTGCCCGAGCCCCCGCGCGCCGGCGTAGTGGGCGTCGCGCAGCCCGCGCGGCACCGGGCCGCCCCGGCCGGCCCGCACGTCGGCGATGGCCGCGCCGATGGCGGTGGTGGCCGAGTTCGACTTCGGGGCGGTGGCCAGGTGGATCACCGCCTGGGCCAGGTTGAGCTGGGCCTCGGGCAGGCCGACGTACTCCACGGCGTGGGCGGCGGCGGTGGCCACGCCCAGCGCGGTCGGATCGGCCATCCCGACGTCCTCGCTGGCGAAGATCACCAACCGGCGGGCGATGAACCGGGCGTCCTCGCCGGCGACCAGCATCCGGGCCAGCCAGTGCAGCGCCGCGTCCACGTCCGAGCCGCGCATGCTCTTGATGAAGGCGCTGGTCACGTCGTAGTGGGCGTCGCCGTCCCGGTCGTAGCGGACCGCCGCCACGTCGACCGCCTGCTCGGTGGTGGCCAGGTCGATCCGGCCGGTGCCGGTGGCCACCGCCGAGGCCGCCGCGGCCTCCAGCGCGGTCAGCGCCTTGCGGACGTCGCCGCCGGCGAGGCGTACCAGGTGGTCCTCGGCCTCGGTGTCGAGGGTGAGCGCGCCGCCCAGGCCGCGCTGGTCGGCGACCGCGCGGCGCAGCAGGCCGCGCACGGCCGCGTCGTCCAGCGGCTGGAGGGTGAGCAGCACGCAGCGCGACAGCAGCGGGGAGATGACCGAGAAGTACGGGTTCTCCGTGGTCGCCGCGAGCAGGGTGACCGTCCGGTCCTCCACCGCCGCGAGCAGGGAGTCCTGCTGCGTCTTGCTGAACCGGTGCACCTCGTCGATGAAGAGCACGGTCTGCGGTCCGCCGGCGCGGCGCTGCCGGCGGGCGGTGTCGATGACCGCCCGGACGTCCTTGACCCCGGCGGAGAGCGCCGACATGGCGACGAACCGGCGGTCGGTGGCCCGGGCCACCAGGTGCGCGATGGTGGTCTTGCCGCTGCCCGGCGGCCCCCACAGGATGACCGACATCGGGGCCCCACCGCCGACCAGCTGGCGCAGCGGCGCACCGGGCGCGAGCAGGTGGTCCTGCCCGACCAGCTCGTCGATGCTGGCGGGGCGCATCCGGACGGGCAGGGGCGAATCCTCCCCGACCGCCGTGAAGCCGTCGACACCGCTCGGACCCGCGGGGGCGCTGGGCGCCGCGGCGGGTTCACCGAGGGAGAAGAGGGCGTCGGAGTCCATCACGAAGACAGTACCGGGCTCGGTCCGCTGCGCCGGAATCGCGCCGCGGGCCGAGCCCGTCCTGATCCGTTGCGGTCAGCCGCGACCCGGCCGCCGACCGCGGTACCAGCGGCCGCCGCCGCCACCGCCCGGGCCGCGGCCGACCCCGGCGAGGTAGAGGGAGAGCAGCAGCAGGCCCAGCATCAGCAGGGTGTGCACGTTGAAGAGGTCGGGGGCGCCGAAGTTGGTGTCCAGCAGATCGATCAGCAGCGCGAAGCCGAATACGATCGCGGCGAGAATGGCGAGCATCGTTGTCCTCCGGTGGGGGTTCCCAGTAGGTCGCCGCGGGATGTACCCAATCGGTCGGCTCGTCAATCTCCACCGTGGAATGGGCTGCGCCGGGCCGCGTTCTAGGCTGGGCGGGTGATCATGGCCGACCAGGAGTTGACGGGCTGCGCGGCCCTCCTCGCCGCCACCGACCACCATCCGTACGCCCGGCACGCCCTGTGGCGGGGCGCGGAGCCCCGCGGCTGGCGGCGCGACGGCGCGGTGGCCTGGCTGCTGGCGTCCGGGCCGGGCCCGGCGGGCGGCGCGATCGGGGCGCCGGGGCCGGCGGTGGAAGTCTTCACCGACCTCGTCGCCGCCGGCGCGGTCGGCGCCGGGCAGTGGCTGCACCTGCCCCGGACCAGCCCGGAAGCCCTCGCCGGCCGGCTGACCGTGGCCCGGCACGACGAGTGGGACTTCCTCTGGACCACCACCGCCCCGCCGCGCCAGCCCGAGGAGGACCGGGTGGTACGCCTCGGCGAGGCCGACCACCCGGCGCTGAGCGCGCTGATCGAGTCGTCCTTCCCCAGCACCACCTCGCGCCCCGGCGACCCGCGCATCGTCGACTGGTACGGCATCCGCGACGGCGACCGGCTCGTCGCCTGCGGCGCGGACCGCAGCCGGGGCGACGTCGGCTTCCTGGCCGGGCTGACCGTGGCGCCGGACCGGCGGGGGCGGGGCCTCGGCGCGGCCCTGACCGCCGGGATGACCCGGGCGCTCGCCGCTCGCTACGACCACGTGGCGCTCGGCGTCTACACCGACAACGTGGGGGCGATCCGGCTCTACCGGCGGCTCGGCTTCACCGGCACCCTCGCCCGCAGCTCGGTGCACCTGGCCTGAACCGGGGCGCCGTCGGCCCGCCGCCCGATCTGCGCTGGAGGCGGCCGCCCCGGTCGGCACTGGAGGCGCGGCCGCCCCGGGCGACAGTGGAGACGGCCACCGGCGGCACCAGGGGCGGCTGCCCGGGTCGGCCTGATACCTCAGAGGTATCAAGATGCCTCTGAGGTATCAGGCTCGGACGGAGGTCCGCCGCCACCGCAGGTCGCGCGGCGACCGTCAGCGGACGGGCGCCGCCTCCCCGCCCCCGGGTCCGGCCGCCGGGACCGCCGCCTGACCATCGGCCACCGGGCCGAAGTCGCCGGTCGGCCCGACCACACCGGGCTCGGCGGTGGACCCGGCAGCGCTCGACCCGGCCGTCGACCCGACGACGTCCGGCCCAGCCGGGCCGGGGTCGGCCGCCGCGCCCGCCGCCCGTCCGGCGCGCCAGGCCGGCAGGTAGAGCGGGGCGGCCACGGCCAGCACCACGCCGCCCACCAGCATGGCCGTGGTGACGCTGCGGGTGTCGGCGATGGCGGTGAGCAGCACCGCGCCGAGCGCGAAGCCGGGCTGCCCGACCATCGAGTTCAGCGAGATCACGCTGGTCCGGTACGGCCCGTCGACCTGCCGGTGCAGCAGTCCCGTGTGCAGCGGATTCGAGGCGCCGTGCACGGTGTAGCAGGCCAGGTAGGCGACCAGCACGCCGACCGGGCCGGCGAACAGCCCCATGCCGACCACGGTCACGCCCTGGACGATCCGCAGCAGCGCGGCGCTCGGCGCGGCGCCCAGCCAGCGCAGCAGCAGCGGGGTCAGCGCCGCGCCCGCCGCCGAGGCGAGCCACGCCGCCGAGCTGGCCGGCCCGAGCAGCGCCGCCGCCCGCTCGGGATTCCCGACCACCTCGGCGAGGCGGACCGGCAGCAGCGACTCGAACGTCACCATGCCGAAGCCCCAGAACAGCTCGACGGCGACCAGGGCGAGCAGCACCCGGGAGCGGCGCAGCAGGCCGAAGGCCCGGCCGACCATCCGGGGCGCCTCGACGATGGAGGCGCGCAGCGCGCCGGAGCCCTTGGCCGGGCCGGTCTCGACCAGTAGGAGCAGCAGGGCCGCCAGGGCCACCGCCTGAAGGGCGATGGCGACCAGGACCGGCACGGTGAGGGCGCTGACCGGCCCGGCCGGGCCGAGGGCGATCAGGCCACCGCTGAGCAGCGCCCCGACCGCGATGGTCACGCCGGCGACGGTGCCGGCGAAGCCGAGGCCGGCCTCGTACTCGGCCTTCGGGTCGGCGGCGAGGGTGGCGTCGACGTACCAGGACTCCAGGGGGCCGCTGTCGAGCGCCCGGTAGACGCCCTGCAAGGCCCAGACCAGGAAGAACAGCGCGAAGGAGTCGGCCACCGCGAAGAGCGCGAGCGAGACCAGGCTCAGCGTCCAGGCGGCCGCCAGCACGGGCTTGCGGCCGAGGGCGTCGGCCAGGCCGCCGGTGGGCAGCTCGAGCGCGAGCACCACCAGCCCCTGCGCGATGGAGACCAGGCCGATCTCGGACAGCGACAGGCCGCGCTCCTGCATCAGCAGGATCATCACCGGGATCATCAGGCCGGTGGGCAGCCAGCGCAGGCCGTAGAGGGTGAGGTAGCGGAACCGGACCTGACGTACGGTGAGTGCGCTCATCGGTTCCCCTCCAGCAGCGGGTAGGCGGCGAGAAAGACCTGCACCGGCCGCGCCTGCGGGTCCTCGGCGGCGACGTCGGCCTCCCGGTGGTACCGCTCCAGCACCTGCCACAGCTCTTCCTTGAGCGCTTCGAGCCGGGCCGGCGGAATGGTCATGAAGATGTCGCCCATGCCGAGGGCGTCCCGCCAGGCGGGCGACCACTCGTGCTGGACGGCGAACCACCGCTCGGCGTGCTCGACGAGGAGGCGCACCTGGTCGCCCTGGATCCACTCGATGGCCGCCCGGGCGTCCGGGTCGTCGTCGAAGTCGGTCGGCTCCCAGTTGGTGACGTCGTGCGCGGCCCGCCACCAGCGCTGCCGGCCGGTGCCCCGGTCCGGGTCCTCGACGACCAGGCCGACCTCGGCGAGCTGGCGGAGGTGGTAGCTGGTGGCGCCGGTGTTGGTGTTGAGCAGTTCGGCGAGGGTGGTGGCGGTGGCCGGGCCCTTCACGCGCAGGGCGCCGACCAGGCGTATGCGCAGCGGGTGGGCGAGCACCCGGACCTGCCGGTGGTCGATGCGCACCGCGCGCGGCTCCGGCCGCGCGTCCCTGTCGTCGGTCTCCATGGATGCACAATATCTCTGCACACTTCCTTTGCACAATAGCTATGCATAGGAAGTGTGCATCAGCGGCACGGCCCGGTCGGGGGTAGTCAGGCGGTCAGGAGTTCGGTGACGCCGCGCAGCCGGGTCCGCAGCAGCGCGACGGCGCGCGCGGAGTCCAGCCGGACGTCGGTGGGGCGGACCACCCCGGCGGCCGTACCCGTGGTGGTCTTCATCCCGGCCGGGTCCAGCCCGTACCGGCGGGCCACCAGCAGCCCGAGCCCGGCCCGGCTGACCGCCTCCGGACCGGCGACGTTGATCAGGCCGGCGTAATCGCCGTCGACCAGTTCGAGGACGGCGTCGGCCAGGTCGGTGACGTCGACCGGGCAGCGCAGCTCGTCGGTGAAGAGGGTGGCCCGGCCGGCGAGCGCGTCCCGGCAGAGCTGGATCTGCTTGCTCCCCTCCCCCACGATCAGCGAGGTCCGCACCAGCACGGCGCTCGGGTCGATCGCCCGCACCGCGGTCTCCGCCGCCGCCTTCGCCGCCCCGTACGGGTAGATCGGGGTGGGCGGGTCGTCGTCCAGGTAGGGCGTCGGGCGTCCGGCGTGCAGCGCGTCGCTGGACACGTGTACCAGCCGCGCCCCCGCCTCGGCCGCCGCGTACGCGATGTGCGCCGCGCCGTCGGCGGTGACCGCCCAGTCGTCGTAGCGGTAGGGGGTGCCGACCACGGCGGTCGGCCGGACCGCCGCGACCAGCCGGCGCACCGCCTCCCGGTCGGTGACGTCGAGCTGCCGGGTCGCCAGGCCGGGCAGCGCGACGGGGTTGGCGTGCCAGGTGCCCACCACCGGCCGGCCCGCCGCGACCGCGCGCCGGCAGATCTCCCCACCCAGGAAGCCACCGGCTCCCACCACGAGCAGCGTCATCGCGTCCCCCGTCTCCCCGGCCCCGCCGACCGTCGCCCGCCCCGGCGACGAAACGACCGAGAGGTCCACGCCATCATGGCGCAGACCTCTCGGTGACGGGGGTCGGGTCAGACCGGGTCGGCCACCGGGGCGGCCGGGCCGGCGGTGCCGGCGTGCACGCCCGTCGGCGCCTTGGGCTTGGCGTCGATGCCGGCCTCGGTGCGCTGCTGGGCGGTGATCGGCGTCGGCGCGCCGGTCAGCGGGTCGAAGCCGCCCCGGGTCTTCGGGAAGGCGATGACCTCGCGGATGGAGTCCGCGCCGGCGAGCAGCATGCAGACCCGGTCCCAGCCGAACGCGATGCCGCCGTGCGGCGGGGCGCCGTACTTGAACGCCTCCAGCAGGAAGCCGAACTTGTCCTGCGCCTCCTCCGGGGTGATGCCGAGCAGGTCGAAGACCCGCTTCTGCACGTCGCCCCGGTGGATACGGATCGAGCCGCCACCGATCTCGTTGCCGTTGCAGACGATGTCGTACGCGTAGGCCAGCGCCCGGTCCGGCGCCTCCTCGAAGCGGTCCACCCACTCGGCGTTCGGGGAGGTGAACGGGTGGTGCACGGCCGTCCAGCCGCCCTCGTCAGTGCGCTCGAACATCGGCGCGTCGACCACCCAGCAGAACGCCCAGGCGCTCTCGTCGATCAGGCCGGCCCGCTTGGCGATCTCGATCCGGGCCGCGCCGAGCAGCTCCTGCGCCTCCCGGGTGGTGGTGCTGGCGGCGAAGAAGACCGCGTCGCCCGGCTTGGCGCCGACCGCGTCGGCGAGCCCGCCCAGGTGCTCGGCGGAGAGGTTCTTCGCCACCGGGCCGCGCGCCTCGCCGGTCTCGGCGTCGAGCACCACGTACGCCAGGCCCCGCGCGCCGCGCGCCTTGGCCCAGTCCTGCCAGCCGTCCAGCTCCTTGCGGCTCTGCGCGGCGCCGCCCGGCATGACCACCGCGCCGACGTACCCGCCGGCGTCGATGGCGCCGGCGAAGACCCGGAACTCGGTGCCGCGCAGGTAGTCGGTCAGCTCGGTCAGCTCGACGCCGTAGCGCAGGTCCGGCTTGTCGGAGCCGTACCGGGCCATCGCGTCGTGCCAGGTGATCCGCGGGATCGGCCGGGAGATCTCGTGCCCGGCCAGGTCCTTCCAGAGCGCCGACACGATCGCCTCGCCGAGGTCGATCACGTCGTCCTCGGTGACGAAGGACATCTCGATGTCGAGCTGGGTGAACTCCGGCTGCCGGTCGGCGCGGAAGTCCTCGTCGCGGTAGCAGCGGGCGATCTGGTAGTACCGCTCCATGCCGCCGACCATCAGCAGCTGCTTGAACAGCTGCGGCGACTGCGGCAGCGCGTACCAGCTGCCGGGCTGGAGCCGGACCGGCACCAGGAAGTCGCGGGCACCCTCGGGGGTGGACCGGGTCAGCGTGGGGGTCTCGATCTCCAGGAAGTCCCGCTCGTGCAGCACGCCCCGGGCGAGTTGGTTGGCCCGCGAGCGCAGCCGCATCGCGTTGGCCGGGCCGCTGCGCCGCAGGTCCAGGTAGCGGTACTTGAGCCGGATGTCGTCGCCGGCCTCGACCTGGTCGTCGACCGGCAGCGGCAGCGGGGCCGCCTCGGAGAGCACCTCCAGCTCGGCGGCGGTCACCTCGATCTCGCCGGTGGGCAGCTCCGGGTTCTCGTTGCCCTCGGGCCGGCGGGTCACCTCGCCGGTGACCCGGACGCAGAACTCGTTGCGCAGCGCGTGCGCGTCCTCCTCGCGGAACACCACCTGGACCACGCCGGAGCCGTCGCGCAGGTCGACGAAGATGACACCGCCGTGGTCGCGCCGGCGGGCCACCCACCCGGCGAGCGTCACCGTGGTGCCGGCGTCCGTCGCGCGCAGGCTGCCGGCGTCATGGGTACGGATCACGACTTGCGTCTCCTCATCTGCGGTACACCTCTGCCCTCCGCATTCTGTCAGGCGGCCCGGTCCCCCGATGCCACCGGGCGCGGATGCCTCCGCCGGCGGCACCGGCGGTCGCGGTGCGGCCCGCGTACGGTGTGCCGGGTGCGCGTACCCCGGTGGGCCCTGCTCTCCTCCGCCGCCGCCCCGGTCCTGCTGGTCGGCGGCTGGACCCTGGCGGCGGCGCGCCAGCCCGGCGGCTTCGACCAGGTCGCCGGCACCATCAGCGCGCTGGCGGCCCGGGACGCCACGGATCGCTGGATCATGACGGTCGGCCTGCTGGGGCTGGGGTTGTGTCACTGCCTGACCGCGGCCGGGCTGCGCCCGCTGCGTCCCGCCGGCCGGCTGCTGCTCGCCCTCGGCGGGCTAGCCACCCTCGCCGTGGCGACTTTCCCGCTGCCGGCGCAGCGGGGGTCGTCCACCGTGCACGGCATCAGCGCGGCGGTGGCGTTCGGTGCGCTCGCGCTCTGGCCGGCCCTCGCCGCGCACCGGCGCCGGGCGCCCGCCGGCGCCGCCGCCCTGACCGCCCGCCGGGGTACGGCCGCCGCGGCGCTGCTGCTGGCCCTGGTCGGCTGGTTCGTGGTGGAGCTGACCACCGGCGGCGCCCGGATCGGGCTGGCCGAGCGGGTGGCCGCCGGCGCGGAGGCGCTCTGCCCGCTGCTGGTGGTGCTGGCCCTCACCCGGCGGACGGCAGGTGGCGCACCCGCACCGCGCTGAGCCCGGCAGCCGGTACGCGAAACGGGCCGCCGGTCGCCCGGCGGCCCGCTCACGAGGGGTCGATCAGTAGACGCTGACGCCGTAGACGCTGAGCGCCTCGGTCACCGGCTGGAAGTAGGTGGTGCCGCCGGAGGAGCAGTTGCCGCTGCCGCCGGAGGTGAGGCCCAGCGCGGTGCTGCCGGCGAAGAGCGAGCCGCCGCTGTCGCCCGGCTCGGCGCAGACGGTGGTGCGGATCAGGCCGGAGACGCTGCCCTCGGCGTAGTTGACCGTCGCGTTGAGCGCGGTCACCGAGCCGCTGCGCACGCCGGTGGTGCTGCCGCTACGCCGGACGCTCTGGCCGACGAACGCGTTGCCGGCGGCGGTGATGTCCTGGTAGCTGCCGTTGTAGAGGTAGACGTTGCCCGGCTGGGTGGTGGTCTGGTTGCTGTACCGCACGATGCCGTAGTCGTTGCCGGGGAAGCTGGTGCCGGCGCGGCTGCCGAGGAACGTCGTCTGGGCGGAGTTGCTGTACCAGCTCGACGAGATGTTGGTGCAGTGCCCGGCGGTGAGGAAGTACTTCACGCCCGAGCTGCTGCGCACGTTGAAGCCGAGCGAGCAGCGACCGCCGCCACCGGCGTAGATGGCGTTGCCGCCGGAGATCCGGGTGCTCAGCACGCCGGCCTCGGCCTCGATGCGCACGGCGCCGCCGGTACGGGCCGCGGCCGCCTTGACCTTGTCCAGCTTGGCGCCGGTGACGGTGCTGTCGACCGAGACCACAACCTGGTTGGTGGCGGGGTCGGTCCACCAGGCGGTGCCCGGGATCTTCGCGGACCGCTCCAGTTCAGCGGTGGCGGCGTTCAGCGTGGCGGCGCCCCGGGTGACGAGCTTCGGGGTGGCGCCGGCGGCGCGGACCTGGCGGGCGGCGGCGTCGTCGGTGACGGCGACGACCATCTTGCCGCTGGCGTCGGCGTACGCGCCGGCGGCGCGGTCGCCGAGGCGGTCGGCCAGGCCGGCCGCGGCGTCGGGGGAGGCGGGCGAGGCGGGGGCGGCCTGGGCGGGGGCGCCGAGCAACGCGCCGGTGGCCAGGGTGCCGGCCATGGCGACGGCGGCGATGCGGCGGAGCGATGACCTCGTGGGTCGCATGTAACAACCTCCGGAAGGGGGTGACGGGTCGCGTCACGTCGACGCGCCCGGGGACAACCCGGCCGACCTGGGGAAACCGGCCGAGTGACTGAAGTATTCACATATTTAAGATCGTAAGCAAGACATGACTTTGCCCGAATTCACCCCGCCGCCCCATGTAACCCTGAAGCAACATTGTGGACACAGAAAGTCGTCTATACGATCTGGCCACCGCAGCACGCCGGCACCCGTGATCCGGAGGCCACGATGACCCTCGCCCGACGCGCGCTGGCGGCTCTCGCCGGCGCCACCGCTCTCGTCCTGCTCGCCGCGACCCCCGCCGTCGCCGACCCCGGCCCGCCGCCCAGCGCGATGGCCAGCCTCGGCGACTCCATCACCCGCGGCTTCAACGCCTGCGGCTGGTACGTCGACTGCACCTCGCGGTCGTTCAGCACCGGCGACTACTCGACGGTGAACAGCCACTACCTGCGTATCCGCGCGGTCAACCCGAACATCCAGGGCCGCAACCTCAACGACGCCCGCAGCGGCGCCAAGTCCGCCGACATGTACGGCCAGGCCGGCACCGCGGTCAGCCAGGGCGTCGGGTACGTCACGATGCTGATCGGCGCCAACGACGCCTGCACCAGCTCGGAGTCGACGATGACCCCGGTGGCCACCTACCGGGCGAACATCGACAGCGCGCTCGCCCGGCTCAAGGCGGGGCTGCCCAACGCCAAGGTCCTGCTGATCAGCATCCCGGACATCCAGCGGCTCTGGTCGGTCGGCAAGGGCAGCGGCAGCGCCCGGACCGCCTGGTCGGCCTTCGGCATCTGCCAGTCGATGCTGGCCAACCCGACCTCCACCGCACAGGCCGACGTCGACCGCCGGACCCGGGTCCGGCAGCGGGTGGTCGACTTCAACACCCAGCTCACCCAGGCCTGCGCCGCGTACGGCCCGAACTGCGACTTCGACGACAACGCGGTGTTCAACTACCCGTTCGCGCTGAGCCAGGTCTCCACCTGGGACTACTTCCACCCCAACACCAGCGGCCAGGCGGTGCTGGCCAGCGTCTCGTACGCCAACGGCTTCGGCTGGTAGCACCGGTGTCCCGGCGCGCGGGCGGCACGGCCGTCCGCGCGCCGAGGCGCGCCCGCCGCGAGCCCGACGCGAGCCCGATGCGACGCCGCCCGGCGGCGGGTCAGTCGACGCGGCGGCGGGCGCCCGGGCCCGGCCGGGGCAGCACGTCGCGCGGGTCGGCCAGCTCGTGCCCCTCGGCGCAGCGCAGCTCGACCCGGACCTCCGCCCCGCAGTCGCGGTGCCCGACGCTGAGCGGGGCGCCCTCCGGGTCGGCCAGGTAACGGTCCCCCCAGCCGAGCACCGCCACCAGCACCGGCCACAGGTCGAGGCCCTTCTCGGTCAGCCGGTACTCGTGGCGCAGCCGGCTGCCCGGCTCCCGGTACGGCTCGCGATGCAGCACGCCCTGCTCGACCAGGGTGGCCAGCCGGGTGGTCAGCACCTGCCGGGGAATGCCGGTACGGACCCGCATGTCGTCGAAGCGGCGGACGCCGTTGAAGACCTCGCGGAGCACCACCAGGGTCCACCGCTCGCCGAGGATCGCCATCGCCCGGGCGATGGTGCAGTTCTCCACCGACCAGTCCAGTGCCGCAGGTCTCATGCCCACCAGGCTAGGTCTGATTGACAGACTCAGCAACGCGCTGCCAGGCTGAGTCCATGACTCAGACGCAGGACCCGGCGCGCAGCCGTACCTTCTCCTGGTCCGACCCGGTGGCCGGCGCCGCGCACGTGGGCCGCCGCAGCGGCCTGGAGCTGCTCCGCGCGATGATCGCCGGCGAGCTCGCCGCGCCGCCGATCATGCACCTGATCGACATGGCCCGGCTGGAGGCCGACGAGGGCCGGGTCGCGGTCGAGCTGGTCCCGCAGGAGTTCCACTACAACCCGCTCGGCACCGTGCACGGCGGGGTCATCTCCACGCTGCTGGACACCGCCGCCGGGTGCGCCGTGCACACCACGCTGCCCGCCGGCGTCGGCTACACCTCGCTGGACCTGAACGTGAAGTTCCTGCGCCCGGTGACCGTCGCCAGCGGGACGCTGCGGTGCGAGGGCACCGTCCTGCAACGCGGCCGGCGCACCGCCCTGGCCGAGGCCCGCCTGACCGACGCCCAGGACCGCCTCATCGCCCACGCCACGTCGAGCTGCCTGCTCTTCCCCCTCGACACCCCCGCCTGACCCACCCCACCCCACCCCACCCCTCCCCCGGCCATGCCCGCACTTTCCGAGAAAGCGTGGCCATGGCGGGCGGAACAGCCACGCATTCTCTGAAAGTGCGCGCTCGGCGGGGGCGGGGTGGCGGGCGTCGTCAGGCGCGGGTGGCCAGGCGGGCCTCGCGGGCGGCGCGCTTCTCCTCGAAGCGGGACGCGGCCCGCTCCAGGTCGTTGAGGTGGCCGGCGATCTGGTCGCGGGCGGCCTCGCCGTCGGCGTCCAGGCCGGTGACGTTGAAGACGTCCCACTGGCGCAGCACCGGCTGCACCACGTCGTCGCGGTGCTGGCGCAGGTCGTAGATGCCGGCCAGGGCGATCGCCACCGACTTGCGGGCGAAACCGTCGATGCCGACGCCGGGCATCTGGAAGTCGGCCACCACGTCGGCGACCGCGCGCATCGCCTGGCTCGGGGCCAGCTCGAAGGCCGCGCCGAGCAGGTTGCGGTAGAAGACCATGTGCAGGTTCTCGTCGGCGGCCACCCGGGCCAGCAGCGCCTCGCAGGCCGGGTCGCCGGTGACCCGGCCGGTGTTGCGGTGCGAGATGCGGGTCGCCAGCTCCTGGAACGACACGTACGCCAGCGAGTGCAGCACCTCGTCGCCGTGCACGTTCTCGTAGCCGGCCGACATGTGGGTCATCCGGGCCCGTTCCAGGGCGACCGGGTCCACCGCCCGGGTCACCGTCAGGTAGTCCCGGATCGCGGTGCCGTGCCGCCCCTCCTCGGCGGTCCACCGGTGCACCCAGGTGCCCCACGCCCCGTCCCGGCCGAAGAGGCTGGCGATCTCGTGGTGGTACGAGGGCAGGTTGTCCTCGGTCAGCAGGTTGACGACCAGCGCGGTGCGGGCCACGTCGGGAATCGTCGAGTCCGACTCCGACCACGGCTCGCCGCCGAGCGGCCCGTCGAACGTGCGTCCCTCGCTCCACGGGACGTACTCGTGCGGGAACCACTCCTTGGCGATCGACAGGTGGCGGTCGAGGTTCTTCTCCACCACGGCTTCGAGTTCGAGGAGCAGGGCGGTCTGGCTCAGTGCGGTCAAGACGATCTCCCTACGGTGGCGTAACTTACGCTACCGTAGGTCCGATCGGCCGTACGCGCCAGTCGGGAACTCAGCTGACCAGCGGCTTGAGGTCCTCCCGGGGCGGGGTCCACTCCCCCGCCGCGGCGGCGATCTGCTCGCCGGACCGGATGTCCTTCACCTCGTCCGCCGCCCCCTCCGCGCCCGGGAACCAGACGTACGGGATGCCGCGCCGCTCGGCGTACCGGATCTGCTTGCCGAACTTCGCCGCGCTCGGCGACACCTCGGTCGGCACCCCGCGCGAGCGCAGCGCCTCGGCGACCCGGTTGCTGGCCGGGCGCGCGTCCTCGCTGGTGACCGCGACCAGCACGCAGGTCGGCACGGTCCGGGAGACCGACAGCGCGTCGGCGCCGAAGAGCAGCCCGAGCAGCCGGGTCACCCCGATCGAGATGCCCACGCCAGGGAACCGGGTGGCGCCCGAGCTGGCCAGGTTGTCGTAGCGACCGCCGGAGCAGATCGAGCCGAACCGCTCGTAGCCGATCATCTGCGTCTCGTAGACGGTGCCGGTGTAGTAGTCCAGGCCGCGGGCGATGCGCAGGTCGGCCACGCAGAGCCCCGGCGAGTGCGCGGCGGCGGTCTCCACCACCGCGACCAGCTCCTCGATCCCCTCGTCGAGCAGCGGGTCGCTCACCCCGAGGGCGCGCACCGCGTCGGCGAACGAGGCGTCCGGCGCGGAGATCTCGGCCAGCGCCAGGCACGCCTTGGCCTGCGCCTCGCTCGCCCCGGCCGTCTCGGCCAGCAGCTCGGCGACCCGGGCCGGGCCGATCTTGTCGAGCTTGTCGACCGCGCGCAGCGCCGCCTCCGGGTCGGTCAGCCCGACACCCCGGTAGAAGCCCTCGCAGATCTTGCGGTTGTTGACCTGGATGCGCACCGGCGGGATCGGCAGCGAACGCAGCGCGTCGCCGATCACCAGCGGCATCTCCGCCTCGTAGTGCGCGGGCAGGGTGTCCCGGTCGACGATGTCGATGTCGGCCTGGAGGAACTCGCGGTAGCGCCCCTCCTGCGGGCGCTCGCCCCGCCACACCTTCTGGATCTGGTAGCGGCGGAACGGGAACTGCAGCTTGCCGGCGTTCTCCAGGACGTACCGGGCGAACGGCACGGTCAGGTCGAAGTGCAGGCCGAGCGCGTCGTCGCCGGCCGGACCGTCGGTGTCGGCCTGCAACCGGCGCAGCAGGTAGACCTCCTTGGAGGTCTCCCCCTTGCGCAGCAACTGGTCCAGCGGCTCGACCGAACGGGTCTCCAGCGGCGCGAAGCCGTACAACTCGAAGGTGGCGCGGATCCGGTCGAGCACGAACTGCTCGATCATCCGCTGGCCGGGCGTCCACTCCGGGAAGCCGGAGATGGGCGTGGGCTTGCTCATGGCGTACTCCTTGCGTCCCGCGCGGCGGCGCGGGGAGGTCGTGGGCGCGGCTACAGGCCGCGGGTGGGCGCGGCCGGGCGCGCGGCGCCGTGCCCCGCCACCTCGGCGAGGTACGGGTTGGTCGCGCGCTCGCGGCCGATGGTGGTCGCGGGGCCGTGGCCGGGCAGGACGACCGTGTCGTCCGCCAGCGGAAGGACCTTCTCCCGCAGGCTGGTCAGCATCCGGGGCATGCTGCCGCCCGGCAGGTCGGTGCGGCCGATCGAGCCGGCGAAGAGCACGTCACCGGAGAGGCAGATCTGCTCGGCCTCCCAGGGCGAGCCGGCGCCGGGCAGCCGGAACAGCACCGACCCGCCGGTATGGCCGGGGGCGTGGTCGACGGTGATCTCCAACCCGGCCAGCGCCAGCGTCGCGCCGTCGGTCAGCTCGGCCACGTCGTCCGGCTCGGCGTACGGCAGCCGGCCGCCGAAGAGCTGGGTGAGGTCCATCGAGAGCGCCTTCGACGGGTCGGCGAGCAGCTCCCGGTCGTCCGCGTGGACGTACGCCGGGATGCCACGCGCACCGCAGACCGGCGCCACCGAGAAGGTGTGGTCGAGGTGGCCGTGGGTGAGCAGCACCGCGGCCGGGTGCAGGCGGTGTTCGGCGAGCACGGCGTCGAGCCGGTCGAGCACCCCGATGCCGGGGTCGACCACCACGCACTGCTCCCCCGGAGCGGTCGCCACCACGTAGCAGTTGGTGCCGAAGGCGTCCGCGGGAAAGCCGGCCACGAGCACGTCCGCTCCCCTTCCGTCGGTACGTCGTTCCCTCCGCAGCCTAGCCGCCACGGCGAACCGATATCCGTGACCCACCCGTCCCGCGCACCCCGTCCGGCACAGTGATGCACTCCGATAAACCCAGCCCCGACCTCGTACACCACTTTCCCAGCGGCTACCCGTACACTCTGGCGGGCGTGTGGCGTGGCGCACCTGCTTCACGGGGATGCGAGCGGCCCGACCGCCGGTGACGACCAGGGCAGAGGAAGGGGAGCACGAGTGGCTTCCAGCAGGGACCGGCAGCGCAAGCTGGCACGGGAGAAGCTCGACCGGCAGCTGGCCCGCCGGGCCGCCGCGGCCCGGCGGCGCCGGCAGATCCAGGCCGGCGTGGGCGTCGCGGTCGTCCTGGCGCTGATCGTGGTCGGGTCCGCCTGGGCGCTGGGCGCCTTCGACCGCGACCCGAAGCAGCAGGCCGCCCAGGACGTCTGCCTCTGGACGCCGCAGGACGCCGCCGCGAACACCAACCTCAAGGACGTCGGCACCCCGGCCACCAGCGGCCTGCCCACCTCGGGCACCCGGCCGATGACGATCAACACCAACCAGGGCGGCCCGATCACGGCCGAGCTCGACCTCGCCGGCGCGCCGTGCGCCGCGGCGAGCATCGCCCACCTGGCGACCCGGTCGTTCTACGACAACACCACGTGCCACGAGATCACCACCGAGGGGGCGCTGCGCTGCGGCGACCCCAGCGGCACCGGCCTGGGCGGCCCGACGTACTCGTTCTACGACGAGAACGTCCCCACCGTGCCCGAGGCGAGCCCCTCGGCCAGCCCGGCCCCCGGCGAGCCGCCGGCGTACCCGAAGGGCACGATCGCCATGATCGGGAACCCGCCGGGCAGCAACGGGAGCCAGTTCCTCGTCTTCTTCAAGGACTTCAACCCGGCCAAGCCGACCTACCCGGTCATCGGCCGGGTCACCGGCGGGCTCGACGTGATCGAGAAGATCGGTGCCCTGCCGACCGTGGACAATGGGACCGGGGCCAAGGTCAAGCCGAAGACCGACGTGCTGCTCCAGAAGCTCACCGTCGGCGAGCCGAGCACGGCGGCGGCCCCGGCCCCGACGAGCCCGGCTTCCGGCGCCCCGTCGGCCAGCCCCAGCGCCGGCTGAGCCGGACCACACCACCCGTACGCGGCGGCGACCGCGCCACATAGTCCAGGAGGAGTGACCGTGACGTCCACGAGAGAGCGGCAGCGCGCGGCAGCGCGGGCCCGGCTCGAGCGGGAGATGGCCGAGCGCGCGGCCAAGGCCCGCAAGCGCCGGCAGACGCAGGCGATCGTCGGGGCCGCTGCGGTCCTGCTGCTCGTGGTCGCCGGCAGCGTCTGGCTGGCGACGACCCTCGGCGGTGACGACGACACGAAGCAGGACACCGCGGGCGCCCCGGGCTTCACGCAGTGCGCGTACACCGAGGCGCCGAAGGAGGGTCGGACCCCGCAGATCAAGGACGTCGGACTGCCGCCGGCCCAGCAGAAGAACACCGGCACCCAGACGATGACGATCGACACCAACCTGGGCCCGATCACCGCCAAGATCGACCGCGCGGCAGTGCCCTGCACCGCGGGCAGCTTCACCCACCTGGCCAGCAAGGGCTTCTTCGACAACAGCAAGTGCCACCGCCTGGTCACCGAGGGCATCAAGGTGCTCCAGTGCGGCGACCCGAGCGCGACCGGCAACGGCTGGCGGGAGACCGACGGCACCGGCGGCCCGGCGTACAACCTGGCCGAGGAGAACCTGCCGACCGACAAGCGCCCCGCGTACCCGGACGGCGTCATCGCGATGGCCAACTCGGGCCAGCCGGGCAGCACCGGCAGCCAGTTCTTCATCGTCTACGGCGACTCGCAGCTCGACCCGAACTACACCGTGCTGGGCACGGTCACCGGCGGCATGGACCTGGTCAAGCAGGTCGCGGCGGCCGGCGACGACAAGGCCTTCGCCCAGCAGGCCGGCGGCGGCCACCCCAAGAAGGAGGTCGTCATCACCAAGCTGGCGATGAGCGACATCCAGGGCTGACCCACCCGTACGACGAAGCGCCCGCCGGCCGAGCCGGCGGGCGCTTCTCGTTGCTGCCTCAGGCCCCCGAGGTGACCCGGTACGCGTCGAAGACGCCGTCGACCTTGCGCACCGCGGCCAGCAGGTGGCCCAGGTGCTTCGGGTCGGCCATCTCGAAGCTGAACCGGCTCACCGCCACCCGGTCGCGGGTGGTGGTGACGGTGGCGGAGAGGATGTTGACCCGCTCGTCGGAGAGCACCCGGGTGACGTCGGCGAGCAGCTTGTGCCGGTCCAGCGCCTCGACCTGGATGGCGACCAGGAACGTCGAGGCGGAGGTGAGCTTCCAGCTGACCTCGACCACCCGCTCGCTCTGCGCCCGCAGGTCCTCGGCGTTCGCGCAGTCGTCGCGGTGCACGCTCACCCCGCCGGAGCGGGTGACGAAGCCGAAGACCGCGTCCGGCGGCACCGGGGTGCAGCAGCGGGCCAGCTTGATCCAGACGTCGCTGACGCCCCGGACCACGACGCCCGGGTCCGCGCTGCTCTGCCGGCTGCGCGGCGGCCGGGTGGCGACGGCGGTCTCGGCGATGTCCTCCGCCGCGCCCTCCTCGCCCCCGTACGTGGCCATCAGCTTCTGCACCACGGACTGGGCGGAGACCTGGCTGTCGCCGACCGCCGCGTAGAGCGAGGCGACGTCGGCCAGGTGCAGGTCCCGGGCGATCGCCATCAGCGCGTCCGAGGTGAGCATCCGCTGCAACGGCATGCCCTGCTTGCGCATCGCCTTGACGATCGCGTCCTTGCCGGCCTCGATCGCCTCCTCGCGCCGCTCCTTGTTGAAGTACTGGCGGATCTTGGTGCGGGCCCGGGGGCTCTTGACGAAGCCCAGCCAGTCCTGCGTCGGGCCGGCGGTGTCGGACTTCGAGGTGAAGATCTCGATCACGTCGCCGTTGGAGAGCGTCGACTCCAGCGGCACCAGCTTGCCGTTGACCCGCGCCCCGATGCACTTGTGCCCGACCTCGGTGTGCACCGCGTACGCGAAGTCCACCGGCGTCGAGCCGGTCGGCAGCGGGATGACGTCACCCTTCGGGGTGAAGACGTACACCTCCTGGCTGGACAGGTCGAAGCGCAGGGCGTCGAGGAACTCGCTCGGGTCCGCCGCCTCCCGCTGCCAGTCCAGCAGCTGGCGCAGCCAGGTCATCTCGTCGATGTGCGCCGGCGGGCCGACGATCTGGGTGCCCTTGTGCTCCTTGTACTTCCAGTGCGCGGCGATGCCGAACTCGGCGGTGCGGTGCATCGCGTAGGTGCGGATCTGCATCTCCACCGGCTTGCCGGTGGGCCCGATGACCGTCGTGTGCAGCGACTGGTACATGTTGAACTTGGGCATGGCGATGTAGTCCTTGAACCGGCCCGGCACCGGCTGCCAGTTGGCGTGGATGACCCCCAGCGCCGCGTAGCAGTCCCGCACCGTGTCGACCAGGATCCGCACACCCACCAGGTCGTAGATGTCGTTGAAGTCGCGACCCCGCACGATCATCTTCTGGTAGATCGAGTAGAGGTGCTTCGGCCGGCCGGTGGTCTCCGCCTTGATCTTGGCGGCCTTCAGGTCGGTCTGCACCTTCTGGGTCACCTGGCGCAGCAGCGCCTCGCGCTGCGGCTGGTGCTCCCCGATCAGGCGGTTGATCTCCTCGTACCGCTTCGGGAACAGCGTGCCGAAGGCGAGATCCTCCAGCTCCCACTTGATCGTGTTCATACCGAGGCGGTGCGCCAGCGGGGCGAGGATCTCCAGCGTCTCCTTGGCCTTCTGCTCCTGCTTGGGGCGGGGCAGGAAGGTCAGGGTGCGCATGTTGTGCAGCCGGTCGGCCAGCTTGATCACCAGGACCCGCGGGTCCTTGGCCATCGCCACGACCATCTTGCGGATGGTCTCCGCCTTGGCCGCGTCGCCGAGCTTGACCTTGTCGAGCTTGGTCACCCCGTCGACCAGGAGGGTGACCTCCGGGCCGAAGTCCGCGCGCATCTGGTCGAGGGTGTACTCGGTGTCCTCGATCGTGTCGTGCAGCAGCGCGGCGACCAGGGTGGTGGTGTCCATGCCCAGGTTGCCCAGGATGGTGGCCACGGCCAGCGGGTGGGTGATGTACGGGTCGCCGGACTTGCGGTACTGACCGGAGTGCCAGCGGGCGGCGGTGTCGAAGGCGCGTTGCAGCAGCCGCGCGTCGGCCTTGGGGTGGTTCTCCCGGTGGGTGGCGATCAGCGGCTCCAGCACCTCGCTGACCTGCGAGCTCTGCCAGGGCGCGTTGAACCGGGCCAGCCGGGCCCGCACCCGACGGCCGGTCGGCGCGTTGGAGAGGGCGAAACCTCCGCTCGGCGAGGGATCGGCGTCGGTCGGCAGCGGCGCCACGGGCGCGCCGGCGTCGACGGCCTCGGCAACGGCGCCGTCGACGGCACCCGTCACACGGGCCGGCGGGTTGCTCTTCCGGTCGGTCACCGAGCCGTCAGCGTCGCCTGTCGGGTGCACCGTGCCCTCCACCGGAGGGACGACATCGTGGGACACCGGCCTCCTCACCGCTCGCCGGAAAACACCGGCCGTGGCTCCGGCCGGTCTGGTCCTTCGCCGCCGGTCGGGGAACCGCCCGGTCAGCAAAGGGCAATGCTACCCGCACGGTGGGTGCGGTGCCGCTCCGCCGGACGGTCCGCACCGGGTCCGTCCGACGGCATGGGCGTCAAACGGTCAGCAGGGCATGGACCGGACGTCCGGCGAGCTTCTTGCGGCCCTCAAGGAAGCCCAGCTCCAGCAGAACGGTGAAACCGGCCACCGTGCCGCCGGCCCGCTCGACCAGGTCGAGGGTGGCCTCGGCGGTGCCGCCGGTGGCCAGCACGTCGTCGACCACCAGCACCCGGTGCCCGGCGGTGAAGGCGTCCTGGTGCACCTCCAGGGTCGCCTCGCCGTACTCCAGCGCGTACGAGGCGGAGTACGCGGCGCGGGGCAGCTTGCCGGCCTTGCGCACCGGCACCACACCCACCCCGGTGGCGTACGCGATGGCGGCGGCGATCACGAAGCCGCGGGCCTCGATGCCGACCACGATGTCGAACGAGTCACGCCCGTGGTACTCGACGATCCCGTCGATCACCTCGCGGAACACCGCACCGTCGGCGAAGAGCGGCATCAGGTCCTTGAACATGACGCCGGGCTTGGGGAAGTCCGGCACGTCCAGCACCCGGCTGGCCACCAGCCGGGCGACCTGCGGGCCGCTGTCCCCCCGTACCCCGGTGCTGTGGGTCTCCGTCACGGTGCTCCCTCCAACGACGACGGCGTCCTCCATGCCGCTCGCACAGCATGAAGGACGCCGTCGGGTCGATTCCTACCGGGTGTCCCCGCCCGGGTCAGCGCCGCTTGGCGCCGCCCGGCCGGTTGCCGCCGCCCCCGCTGGGACGGCCGCCCCGGGCACCGGTCGGCCGCTTGGCGGCCGGCCGCGCGCCCACCTTCGGCGCCGTGCCGGCCAGGGCCGCCGCGTCGGAGTCGACCGACTCGTCGCCGCCCTCGGCCGCGCGGGGCGCGCCCTTCGGGGCCAGCTCGCCCCGGGCGATCGCACCCCGCCGAGCCAGCACCCGCTTGTTGTGCGCCTGGATCCGGGGGTCGTAGTTCTTCAGCAGCACCAGCAGCGGAGTGGCCAGCAGGATCGAGGTCAGGAACGCCACCGCCATACCGACGAAGAGCACCAGGCCGAGGTCCTTCAGGGTGCCCGCGCCGAGCAGGCCGGCACCGATGAAGAGCAGGCCACCGACGGGGAGCAGGGCGACCACCGAGGTGTTCAGCGACCGCATCAGGCTCTGGTTGAGCGCCAGGTTGGCCGCCTCGCCGTACGTCTGGTTGTTGTTCGCGGTGATGCCGCGGGTGTTCTCCTGCACCTTGTCGAAGACCACCACCACGTCGTAGAGCGCGAAGCCCAGGATCGTGAGGAAGCCGATGATGGTCGACGGGGTGACCTCGAAGCCGACCAGCGAGTAGATGCCCGCGGTGAGGAAGAGGTTCATGAACAGCGAGACGATCGCGGCGACCGCCATCCGCCACTCGAAGCGCAGGATCAGGTAGACCGCCACCACCGCGACGAAGATGATCAGACCGAGCAGGGCGCGCGAGGTGACCTGCTGGCCCCACGCCTCGCTGACCTGGTTGCCGCTGATCTGGTCGGCGTTGATCCCGAACTCCCGGGCCATCTCGGCCTTGACCTCGGTGGCCTGCTCCGGGCTGAGCTGCGAGGTCCGCAGCTCGTAGTACTCGCCGCTGGTGCTGCCGACCTTCTGCGCGGTCACCACCTCGGCGTCGCCGCCCTTGGCCGCGAGCGCGGCGTCGACCTTCTCCTCCGCCTGCTCCAGGGTGCCGACGCTGGCCGGCACCTGGAACGAGTTGCCGCCGGCGAACTCGATGCCGAGGCTGAATCCGCGCACCGCGAAGCTGAGCACCGCGATCAGCACCAACGTACCGGCCACGGCGAACCACAGCTTGCGCCGGCCGACGATGTCGAGCCCGGCCTCACCGCGGTAGAGCCGGCTCGCGAGACCACTCTTAGCCATCTCAGGCCTCCTTGACGCGCGGGGTGCGGGGCGAGTCCTGCTCGGCCGACCGGGCCGGCAGGGCCCGGCCGAGACCGCTGACCCGCGGGGACAGGAACGCCCGGGTACGGGCGAACATCGTCATGATCGGATGCCGGAAGAGGAAGACCACGACCAGGTCCAGCACCGTCGCCAGGCCGAGGGCGAAGGCGAAGCCCTTCACCGTGCCGACCGAGACGACGTAGAGCACCACGGCGGACATCAGGGTGATCGCGTTCGCCGAGATGATCGTCCGGCGGGCCCGGATCCAGGCGCGCGGCACCGCGCTACGCGGGCTGCGCCCCTCCCGGATCTCGTCCTTGAGCCGCTCGAAGTAGATGACGAAGGAGTCCGCCGCCACACCGAGGGAGACGATCATGCCGGCGATGCCGGCGAGGGTGAGGGTGAAGCCGATCTGCCGGCCGAGCACCACCAGCGCGCCGAAGACCAGCAGCGCCGACAGCACCAGGCTCAGGAAGATCACCGAGCCGAGCAGCCGGTAGTAGAAGAACGAGTAGATGATGACCAGCAGCATGCCGATACCGGCGGCGAGCAGGCCCGCGCGCAGGTGGCTGTCGCCCAGGGTGGCGGTGACGTTCTGCTGCTCCTGCGGCTCGAAGGTCACCGGCAGCGCGCCGTAACGGAGCTGGCTGGCCAGCTTGTTGGCGTCGGTGCTGGTGAAGTTACCGGTGATCTGCGAGTCACCGGTGAGCACGCCCTGGATCTCGGGCGAGGAGACGATCTGGTTGTCCAGCACGACCGCCACCCGGCATTTGCCGTCCTGGCCGAGCGCGGTCTGATCGCAGGCGCCACCGGTGTTGTTGAACGCCTCGCGGGTCAGCTCGGTCCACTTGTCCTGGCCGTCGCCGGTGAAGTTCAGGCTGACCACCCAGGCGCTGGCCTGGTCGAGCACGGCGTTGGCGTCGTCGACGTCGGTGCCGACCACCTTCGCCACGTCGAGCAGGTACTTGGCCGCGCCGTCCTCACAGGCGACCGCCTGCTGCTTCTCGTCCTTGATCGACGCGGCCGGCCGCTTGTCCAGCTGGGCGCAGGTGATGGTCGGGACGTTGAACTGCATCTGCGGCGTCAGCACCGCGATCTCCTGCGGGGAGAGCGCGCCGAACGGCTTGAGCTTCTCCGCCAGGGACGGGTCGGCGGTGAGGTCGGCCGGGGCCTGCAGGGCGCTCGCGGCGGCCCAGGCCGCCGGGCCCACCTTCTTCTCGACGGCGTTGCGCTGCTCCTGGATGCTCTGCGGCACCGGGGCGGCGGTGGCGCTCGGCGAGGCGGCCGGGGCGCTCGGCGAGGCCGAGGCGCTCGGCGAGGCCGGGGCCGAGGGGGTGGCGCTGGCGCTCGGCGCGGGGGCGCCGCCGCCCTGGCCGCCGGCGGTCGGCGAGGAGGTGACCTTCGGCGACGCACTGCCCGACGGCTTCGGCGACGCGCTGCCGGATGGGGCGGGCGAGGCACTGCCGGACGGGGCGGGGGTCGGGATCGCCGTCGGGGCGGTGGCCGCGCCGCTGCCGTCCGCACCCTTGAGCACCTTGCGGAAGCGCAGCTCCGCCGCGCTGCCGACGTCGGTCAGCTCGCGGTTCTGGCCGGGCAGGGAGATGACGATGTTCCGGTCGCCCTCGGTGACCACCTCGGCCTCGGCCACGCCGTACGCGTTGACCCGGCTCTCGATGATCTGCCGCGCCTCTTCGAGGTTCTCCGAGGTCGGCGGCTTGCCGTCGATGCTGTTGGTGGCCTCGAGCGTCAGCCGGGTGCCGCCGATCAGGTCCAGGCCGAGCCGGGGCTCCAGCCGATCCTTCCAGCCGCCGCTGGCGCCGCCCGAGAAGAACACCAAAAGATAGAGGACGACGAAGATGAGCCCGAGTACGGCGAGCTGCCGCCCGGGGCGCATCTGTCCCTGAGGTGGTGCCACGGCTGTCCTGTCTCCCTGTAACGGTCGCGCCGCCGGTGGGGGCGGCGATGTCGGGCCGGGGGTCCGGGCCGACGTGCTCTGCGGGGTCGGCACCCGGCGGTCGGCACGGCGTACCGCCACCGACGCGGGGGCGTCGGTCGGGGGCGCGTGCCGGCGTCGGGCGTCGACCCACCTGTTCAGTTGTCGCGGTCCGCCGCCGCTCCGTCAGGAGGGCGGGCGGGGCGTTTCACTCCTTGACGGCGTCCGCCGCTTCCTCGGTGACCGGCTCGGTCGACTCGGTGCGCTCGGCCTGGTTGACCACCCGGGCGATGGCCGGCCGGGCGTACCGGGTCTGGACGCCCGGGGCGACCTCGAGCAGCACGGTGTCGTCGTTCACACCGGTGACCGTGCCGTAGAGCCCGCCGATGGTGACGACCTCGTCACCCGGGGCCAGCGCGGACTGCATGGCCTCGGCTTCGCGCCGCCGCTTCTGCTGCGGGCGGATCATCATGAAGTACATGACGCCGAAGAGCAGGGCGATCATGAGGATCGGCGTGAGACCGCCGGCTCCCCCGCCGCCCGCTGCTGCGTAAACCACGGTGTGTGACCTTCCCATTGGCCTCCGGATCGGCACGAGGGGTGCCGGAGCGGAGGCGGATTCTCACGTCCTGTACAGACCGCGGCGAGTCTAATCCCTGCACCTGAGAACGCCGAATGCGGTACAGATCACGTTCACATCACGGCTGCTCGGCGTCGGCGGAGAACAGATCGGGCACGGAAGGGGCCTGCGTACCAAATGTACCATTTGGCGGCGTACGGCCCAGATGGTGCCAGGCGGCCTCGGTGGCCACCCGCCCGCGGGGCGTGCGGGCGAGCAGACCGGCCCGGACCAGGAACGGCTCGCAGACCTCCTCGACGGTGTCCGGCTGCTCCCCCACCGCCACCGCGAGGGTGGAGAGCCCGACCGGGCCGCCCCGGAACGAGTCCACCAGCGCGGTCAGCACCGCGCGGTCCAGCCGGTCCAGGCCGAGCGCGTCCACGTCGTACACGGTCAGGGCGGCCCGCGCGGTCTCCAGGTTGACCACGCCCTCGGCCCGGACCTCGGCGAAGTCCCGCACCCGGCGCAGCAGCCGGTTGGCGATCCGGGGGGTGCCCCGGGAGCGGCCGGCGATCTCGGTCGCCCCGTCGTCGGTGATCGGCACGCCGAGGATCCGCGCCGAACGGTGCAGCAGCGCCTCAAGGTCGGCCGGGGCGTAGAAGTCCAGGTGCGCGACGAAGCCGAACCGGTCCCGCATCGGCCCGGTCAGCAGACCCGAGCGGGTGGTCGCGCCGACCAGGGTGAACGGCTCGACGTCCAGCGGGATCGCGGTGGCACCGGGGCCCTTGCCGACGATCACGTCGACCCGGAAATCCTCCATCGCGCTGTAGAGCAGCTCCTCCGCCGGCTTGGCGATCCGGTGGATCTCGTCGATGAAGAGCACGTCGCCCTCGGCGAGGCTGGTCAGGATGGCCGCCAGGTCGCCGGAGCGCTCGATGGCCGGGCCGCTGGTCACCCGGATGCCGGCGCCCAGCTCGGCGGCGACGATATTGGCGAGCGTGGTGTTGTGCACGACGAAGTCGTTCACCGTGAAGGTGTGGTCGCCGTCGACCGTCAGACACCGGCACTCGTGCGGGCCCGCCTGCTCGACCGAGACCACCCGGTCGGCCGCCAGCCGCTCTTCGAAGCGGTCGCGACGCGGCGCCCACTCGGCGAGCCGCATGCCCCGCTCGCCGATCACCGTGACCCGCTGCACGAACCGCGCCACGTCGTCCTGGCTGGTGATGCTGAGCCGCCACGACTCGTGGGGCCGGCCCTGATAGCGGCCACGCTTGAGCTTGAGCCGGGACTGGATGCCCAACCGCAGCAGGAGATGCTGCACGTCCGCGAGCAGCCCCCGCGACACGCTGTAGTACTCCACGACCAGGTCGTAGCGGTCCCGTCCGCGCCGGCTGACCGTGCCGTCGCAGGCGAAATACGCACCGAGGAAGGCTGCCACCTGCCAGCTGTCACCGCGGAAGACGAACTCGGGTACGCGCTTCTGCCAGGCGTTCTTGTCGAGGAGCCCGTGTTCGTCCAGCCACGGCCGCAGTCCGGAAATCCTGATGCGTGAACTCCGGACGCTGTTGGGCCTCGTGTTGTGGCCATAGCCGAGCCGGTCACAGGTCGACCGGAAGTCGGCGAGCACGTCCTCGTCGCCACCGGTGAAGGTCACCTGGTTGGTGGTGCACCCGTCCCCGATGAGGTAACCGGCGAGCTTGAACTCGTCGACGTCCTCGGTGCCGTCCGCGACGAGCTCCGGACACAGCACGTTGGCGACGTAGTCCTGCTCCGTCAGGTCCCCCGCCTTGACCCACCCCTCCGGCGTCCAGAACGGGTGGTCCGGTGCCGCGACCACCTCGCGCCCGCTGGCCGTGCGGATCCGGACCGAATCCAGCTCGCCCTGCTCGTGGACCGCGGTCACCACCGCACCCAGTCCGGTGCGGGTGATGACGCGGTCCCCCACGGCGATGTCCCCCAGCCGCCGCCGGGAACCGTCCTCGAGCAATACCAGGGCGTCGACCGAGACGGGCTTCCCGAGGCCAGGCGGCCCCGACAGGAGGATGTGGTCCGGCGGGGAGCCGCGCCGCATCGCCCCCTGCAGCAGCAGGTCGAGCTGGTCGCGGACCCGGTGCTGGGCGATGAACTCCGCCAGCCGCTTCGGCCGGACGCTGGCCTCCGCGTCCAGCTCGGCGTCGTTGACGTACGCCGAGACCAGGCCGTCGCCGGTCACCGGGCCACCTCCGCCCGCGTGGCCGACTCGATGAGCGCGCTCATCGGGTGCGGCCCAGCAGTCGGATCGCCTGCTTCAGCAGGACCGGCACCGGCGGGGTCTCGCCGTCGACGCTCTCCGCCACCGCCGCCACCGCCTGGTCGGCCTGCCCCGCCGTCCAGCCCAGCCCGACCAGCGCCTGGCGGACCTGCTCGGGCCAGGCGCCGCCGGTGACCCCGGCCGCGCCGTCGACGCCGACCGGCACCGGGCCGATCCGGTCGCGCAGCTCCAGGACCAGGCGTTCGGCGCCCTTCTTGCCGATGCCCGGCACCCGGGTCAACGCGGCGGTGTCGGCGTTGGCGATGGCCTTGCGGATCGCGTCCGGGGTGTGCACGGCGAGCACCGCCTGGGCCAGCCGGGGACCCACCCCGCTGGCCGTCTGGAGCAGCTCGAACAGCTGCTTGGCGTCGTCATCGGGGAAGCCGTAGAGGGTGAGCGAGTCCTCCCGGACGACCAGGCTGGTGGCGAGTCGGGCCGGCTGGCCGACCCGCAGGTCGGCGAGCGTGCCCGGGGCGCACTGCACCGCCAGGCCGATCCCGCCCACCTCCACCACCGCGTGGTCCGGACCGGTCGCGGTCACCGTGCCGCGCACGCTGGCGATCATCCCGCTCCTCCTCGTCGTGCCCGATCGGCGGCGGCGGCCAGCTTCGACCGGGTGCCGCCGCGCCACACGTGACAGATGGCCAGGGCCAGGGCGTCGGCTGCGTCCGCCGGCTTCGGCGGCTCGGGCAGCCGCAGCAGCCGGGTCACCATCGTGGTCATCTGCCGCTTGTCGGCCTGACCGGAACCGGTCACGGCCGCCTTCACCTCGCTCGGGGTGTACGTCTGCACCGGCAGTCCGGCGCGCGCCCCGGCGAGCACCGCGATCCCGCTGGCCTGGGCGGTGCCCATCACGGTGCGGACGTTGTGCTGGCTGAAGACCCGTTCGACGGCGACGGCGTCGGGCCGGTGCTCGGCGACCAGATCGGTCAGCGACCGGTCCAGGTGCAGCAGGCGCAACGCCAGCTCGTCGGCCGGGTCGGTGTAGACGACGTAGTAGGCGACCAGGGTGCAGGGCCGTCCCGGCACGCCCTCGACCACGCCGACTCCGCACCGGGTCAGCCCCGGGTCGACGCCGAGCACGCGCACCCCGCCTCCTCCCCCAGCCGCCAGCAGTACGTGTGTTCGACACCCTACTGGTCGGTCCGGCCCGGCATCCCGGGGGACACGCCGGCCGTACCGGCGCGTCGCGGTGGCGTGGACCACGCCGCTACATCCGGGTGTGGTCGACCTCGACGGCGACGGTGACGACGTCCCCGTCGTCCTTGCCGCCGCGGATCCGCGCCGGCACCGCCAGCAGCCAGCCCGCCGCCCGGTCCCGCCAGACGCTCGTCGACCAGGTGCGGCCGTCCACGGTGGCGGTCACCGGCACCCGGCCGAACGGACCGGCGGCGCCCGGCGCGTGGGCGTCGGGCACCGGGGCGAAGACCCATCCGCCCGCGCCCGGCCAGCGGACCAGCGTCGCCCGGAAGGCCGGCCCGCCCGTCGGAGGCTCGCCGGGGCCGCCCGGCGGCACGTGCCTCGCCATCTCCACCTCCCGTCCGCCGAGCCCGGCCGAGGGGTGGCCGGCGCGGTGTCGTCACCCGGAGGCGAGCGTGCCACGTACCGCCGACAGTTCCGGCCCCGCGACGGGGCGGGGCAGCCCGGCGCCGGCACGCCCACACAGACCGACGGTGGAGTATGTGTCGCCGCCCCATGTGCCGCCGGCCACACAGCTCGTAACTTCTTGCGCCATGACGGCAGAACCCGTGGCGGTCCCCCACGTCGTACACGTCGACCTCTCCGGTCGTAGCGCCCTGGTGACCGGTGGTGGCAGTGGCATCGGGCGGGCCTGCGCCCTGCGCCTGGCGGAGGCCGGCGCGAAGGTGCTGGTGGTGGACCGCAACCTCGACGCGGCCAAGGCGGTGGCCGCCGAGGCCGGCGCCCGCGCCGAGGGGGTCGACCTGTCGGACCTGGCGGCGGTGGACCGGCTCGACGCCGACGTCGACATCGTGGTCAACAACGCCGGGCTCCAGCACGTCGCGCCCGTGCAGGACTTCCCCACCGAGCGCTTCTCCCACCTGCACCGGGTGATGGTGGAGGCGCCGTTCCAGATCATCCGGCGGGCGCTGCCGCACATGTACTCCCGGGGCTGGGGCCGGATCGTCAACATCTCCTCGGTGCACGGGCTGCGCGCCTCGCCGTACAAGGCGGCGTACGTGTCGGCCAAGCACGCCCTGGAGGGGCTGTCCAAGGTCGTGGCCCTGGAGGGCGCGGCGCACGGGGTCACCGCCAACTGCATCAACCCGGCGTACGTCCGCACCCCGCTCGTGGAGAGCCAGATCGCCGACCAGGCGGCCAGCCACGGCATCGGCGAGGACGAGGTGATCGAGAAGATCATGCTGGCCCGGGCCGCGATCAAGCGGCTGATCGAGCCGGACGAGGTCGCCGAGCTGCTGGCGTACCTCTGCTCGCCGGCGGCGGCCTTCATCACCGGCGCCTCCATCGCCCTCGACGGGGGCTGGACGGCGAACTAGTGGCACCGCGCACAATGAGCGTCATGTCGTCGCCGGTCGAGTTCCTGGAGCTGCTCGCCCGGGAGGCGGCTGCGGTCGAGTTCGAGGGCCCGCTGGTCGCCGCCCGGGCCGCCGGGCTGCCCGCCGACCGGCTGGCCGAACTCGAACAGGCCAAGACGGTAGCGCTGCGCGTCCGCGCGCTGCTGGAACGCCGCCGCCGCCGGGAGACCGAACTCTCCGGCCTGTACGACACCGTCAGCGACCTGGCCGGCCTGCGCGACCTGGACGACGTGCTGCGGGCCATCGTGCACCGGGCCCGGCACCTGCTCGGCGCCGACGTCGCCTACATGACCCTCAACGACGACGAGCGCGGCGACACCTACATGCGGGTCACCGACGGCTCGGTCTCGGCCCGGTTCCAGCGGCTACGGCTCCCGATGGGCGCCGGCCTCGGCGGTCTGGTGGCCCAGTCCGGCGCCCCCTACGTCACCGCCAACTATCCCGAGGACGACCGCTTCCACCACACCGGTGAGATCGACGCCGGGGTGGGCGAGGAGGGGCTGGTCGCCATCCTCGGGGTGCCGCTGCGGCTCGGCTCGACCTCGATCGGCGTGCTCTACGCCGCGAACCGCTCGGCCCGCCCGTTCGTCCGCGAGGAGGTGGCCCTGCTGGTGTCGCTGGCCGCGCACGCCGCGGTGGCGATCGACACCGCGCGGCTGCTCGCCGAGACCCGCTCGGCGCTGGAGGAGCTGTCGGCGGCCAACACCACCATCCGGGCGCACAGCAGCTCGGTGGAGCGGGCCGCCGCCGCCCACGACCGGATGACCGCGCTGGTGCTCCGCGGTGGCGGGGTGGAGGACGTCGCGGCGGCGGTCACCGAGGTGCTGGGCGGCGCGCTGCTGGCACTGGACGCCGAGGGACGGCTGCTGGCCCGGGTCGGCGAGATCGAGGAGCCGGACCGGGCGGACATGGTCGAGGCGGTGGCCGCGTCGCGTACCGAGGGGCGCAGCGTGCGCCGGGGCCCGCTCTGGTACGCCGCCGTGGTCGCCGGCGCGGAGAACCTGGGCGCGCTGGTGCTGCGCCCGGACGACGACCTGGTCGACGCCGACCAGCGCATCCTGGAGCGGGCCGCGCTGGTGACCGCGCTGCTGCTGCTGTTCCGGCGTACGGTCGCCGAGGCCGAGGGGCGGGTGCGCGGCGAGCTGCTCGACGACCTGATCGCCCGGCCGCTGCGGGACACCGACGCGCTGCGCAGCCGGGCCCGCCGGCTCGGGATCGACCTGGACGCCCCGCACGTGCTGGTGGCGGTCGGCGACGACGCGATCGCCGCGACCGGCTCGGCCCGGCTGCGGGTGCTCTCCTGGGCCACCACGTACGCCTCGACCCGCGGTGGCCTGGCCGCGGCCCGCGACGGACGGGTGGTGCTGATGCTGCCGGGCCGGGACGCCGGTGGCAGCGCCCGGGCGGTGGCCCGGGACCTGTCCCGGGTGACCGGCCGCCCGGTGACCGCCGGGGCGAGCGGCCCGGCGTGCGGGCCGACGGCGCTGGCCGCCACGTTCACCGAGGCGGACCGCTGCCTCACCGCGCTGGGCGCGCTGGGCCGGGCCGGCGAGGGGGCGAGCACCGCCGAACTGGGCTTCGTCGGGCTGCTCCTCGGCACGGTCGGCGACCAGGGCGAACGGGACGTCGCCCGGTTCCTGACCGCCACGGTGGGGCCGGTGCTGGACTACGACGCACGGCGCGGCACCGCGCTGGTGCGGACGCTGGAGGCGTACTTCGGGGTGGGCGGCAGCCTGGCCCGCGCGGCCGAGCAGCTGCACGTGCACGTCAACACGGTGACCCAGCGCCTGGAGCGGGTCGGGCAGCTGCTGGGTGCGGACTGGCAGAAGCCGGAGCGGGCGCTGGAGGTGCAGCTCGCGCTGCGCCTGCACCGGCTGCGCACGCCCGCGAGCTGAGCAGGGGCGGGGCCCGACGGGGCGGCGCGACGGATGATCATGGGGCATGATCGCGCCGTGACCGACCCCGACCAGGAGCCGTTGCGGCGGCTCGCCACGGCCGCCGACCGGGTGTGCCGGCTGGCCGACCACCCGGACGTGCAGGACGAGTACAACCGCAGCGACGAGTACGCGGCCTTCCGGGCGGCCCTGGCGGAACTCGCCGCCGTGCTGCGCACGGTGGACCCGGTCCCCCTGCCGTCCTCGCGGCGGGCCCCCACGGTCGCCGACGTGGTGGCCACGGTGCTCGACCTGCCCGGTCTGTCGGGGCTGGAGGAGGTGGCCGACCGGCTCACCGACGCGCAGGTCGAGCGCGCCCTCGTCGCCGCCCTGGCCCTGCCCGACCGGGATCGACAGGCGGATCTGCTGGTCGCCGTCGCCGCCCGCCTCGACGCCAAGCAGGCGGAGCGGGCGCTGGCGGCGGTGCCCCACCTGGACCGGGCGTCGCAGCAGGCGCGGACGGTGACCGCGCTGCTGCCCAGGCTGCCAACCGGGCGGCGGCCCCGGGCGGCCGCGTTCGCGCTGGTCGCCGCGCGCCGGGCGCACCCGTCGCTGATCCTGCCCACCGTCGGCGACCTGGCGCCCTGGCTGGACGCCACCGGGCGGACCGAGCTCTACGGGATCGCCGCCGAGCACGGTCCGGAGTGGCACCTGCACCTGCTGGCCGCGCACCAGCTCCCCGCGCAGCGGGCCGCGGTGCTGGCCACCGCGCTCGGGGACGAGCACGAGCCCAGCCGGGCCCGGTCGCTGGCCGCGCTGGCACCCCACCTGGACGACGACCAGCTCGCCACGGCCGTGGCGGCCGCGCGGGACATCGGTGACCCGACGTGGCGGGCCACGGCGCTGACCGGGCTGGCCACGGCACTGTCGGGTGAGCGGCGCCGCGGCGCGGTCGACGGCGCGCTCGACGCCGGGGCCCAGGGCGGCCGGCTCGACTGGCCGGGGCTGCTGCCGCTGCTCACGCCGGACCAGACGGACGCGGCGCTGGCGGCGGTGGCGGCGTCGCCCTACCCGGACGGGGTCGCCACCGCCCTCGGCGGGCTGCTCCCGCTGCTACCGCCGGCCCGGTTGCCCGCCGCCGTCGCGGCGGCCCACGCGATCCGGGACGGCCGGATCCGCGCCGTCGCGCTGGCCGAACTGGTGCCGGCGCTGCCGGCGGAACTGCGCGCGACGGCGCTGGCCGCGGCGATCGACGCGCTGCTGGCGGACCCGGTGTACGGCTGGTTCGCCCCACTCGGAGCGGTGGGCCCGCACGCCACCCCGGCGCAGCTGGCCCGGCTGTGGGCGGCGGCGCTGGCCGAGGAGGACGACTACCCGCAGGGCGCCCTCGCCGCCCTCGCCCCGTACGTCGACGCGGAGCGGCGCGAGCAGGCGCTACGCCTCGCGCTGGGCTATGAGCCCGCCCACCGGGCCGAGGCGCTGGGCGGGCTGGTCCCGCACCTGGACGAGGCGCAGCGGCGGCGGGCGTACCGGGCGGTGTCGGAGATCGGGGACCCGTCCACCCGAGCGGTCGGGCTGGCCGGGCTGGTCGCGTACCTCTCCCCCGCCGACGCCGCCGAGGCGACCGAGGCGGCGCTCACCACGGCCGCCGGCCTGCGCGACCCCGCGGCCCGGACCCGGCTGCTCACCGACCTGGCGCGGCGGCTCGACGGGCCGGCCCGGGACACGGCGCTGGCCTGGGCGTTCGCCGCCGCCCGAACGATCGGGGCGGAGCAGCGGGGGCCGCGCTTCCCGGCCCTCACCGACCTGGTCCCGCTGCTCGCCGACCGCTGAGCGGTCAGCGGGCCCGGACGCCCTCCAGCACCGCGTCGACGACCTTCTCGGGCAGGATCAGGTCGTCCAGCTCGGGATGCCAGCGCAGCATCCGCTGGATCAGCATCGGCCCGGTGAGCAGCGCCATCGTCACCTCGACGTCAAGGTCGGCGCGGAGCTCGCCGATGCGGATCCCGCGCCGCAGCACCTCGCGCATCATCTGCCGGCGCGGCTCGATGATGTTCTGGTAGAGCTGGAAGTGGTCCGGGCTGCGGTTCACCTCGGGCACCAGACAGGGCATGATCTTCGCGGCGCGCGGGTCGATGTTGTGCCCGACCGCGCCGACCAGCAGCACCAGGTCGTCGCGAACGGAGTGCCCGGCCGGCTGGGGCAGGATCCCCTTGAGCCGGCGCAGCGCGTCGAGCAGCAGCGCGTCCTTGCCCGGCCAGCGCCGGTAGATGGTGGCCTTGCCGACCCCGGCGCGGCTGGCGATCGCCTCGATCGACAGCGCCTCGATGGTGCTGCCCTCGGCGAGCAGGTCGAGGGTGGCCTCGATGATGGCCTCGTCCGCGCGGACGCTCCGCGGTCGCCCGGGCGACCGCGGAGCATCTGCGGTGGAAGTCATGTCGGACATTATCGCCGAACCTATGCCGTTCCGGCCAACTCCGGTTCGCCGACCACCGGCACGGCGGCGGGCGCTTCCGCGGCCCGGCCCGGCATCCACCGCAGCACGATGAGGATGCCGAGGGCGGCCACCACCGCGGACAGCGCCGCCGCCCAGTGCATGGCCGAGACGAACGAGTCGTTGGCCGCCGCGATCAGCTTCGGCGCCGCCGGCCCGAGCTGTCCCGCCGCCGCGTACGCGCCCGAGATGGACTCGTTGGCCGCCTCGCGAGCCGGGGCGGGAAGCCCGTCGACCGCCGAGGCGATGTCCTCCCGGTAGACCGCGGAGAGCACCGAGCCGAGCACGGCCACGCCCAGCGCGCCGGCGACCTGCCGCACCGTGTTGCTGACCGCCGAACCCACGCCCGCCTTCTCCCGGGGCAGCGCCGACATGATCGACTCGGTGGCCGGCGGCATGATGTTGGCCATCCCGGCGCCCTGGAGGAAGAAGAACACCAGCACCACCCAGATCGGCGTGCTCGCGTCGACGAAGGCGAACGCGCCGAGCGCCAGCACGGTCAGCACCAGCCCGACCACCGCGACCGCCTTGCCGCCGTACCGGCGGACCATGGCGGCGCTGCGCGGCGCGAAGATCAGCTGCGCGCCGGCGAAGGGCAGGAAGAGCAGGCCGGTCTGCAGCGGGCTGTAGCCACGGACCAGCTGGAGGTAGAACGAGCTGAAGAACATGACGCCCATCGCGGCGAAGAAGATCAGGCCGACGATGGCCACCGGCGCGGCGAAGCGCGGCACCCGGAACAGCCGGACGTCCAGCGACGGGTGGTCACTGCGCCGCTCGTGAGAGACGAACCAGGCCAGCACCGCCAGGCCGCCGACGATGGACGCCCAGACCACCGGCCGGTCGAAGCCGTGCTCGCCGCCGTCGATGATGCCGTAGGTCAGCGCGACCAGACCCACCACCGACAGCAGCACGCCGAGCAGGTCCACCCGGCCCGGCCGGGGGTCGCGGGACTCCGGCACCAGCAGCGCCACCAGGACCACGCCGGCCGCCACCACCGGCACGTTGATCAGGAAGACCGAGCCCCACCAGTAGTGCTCCAGCAGGGCGCCGCCCAGGATCGGGCCGATCGCCACGGCGAGGCCGACCGCGCCGGCCCAGACTCCGATCGCCCGGCCCCGCTCGCGCGGGTCGAAGACGTTGGAGATGATCGACAGGGTCACCGGCATGATCGCCGCGCCGCCGACGCCCATCAGGGCGCGGGCCGCGATCAGCTGGCCGGGATCCTGCGCGTACGCCGACAGCAGCGAGGCCAGGCCGAACAGCACCAGACCGATCAGCAGGAAGCGGCGGCGACCGAAGCGGTCACCGAGCACGCCGAAGGTGAACAGCAGCCCGGCGAAGACCAGCGTGTAGGAGTTGATCGACCACTCCAGCTCGCCCTGACTGGCGCCGAGGCCGTGCACCGGGTCGGCGAGGGTGCGCAGTGCGACGTTGAGGATGGTGTTGTCGAGGACGACGACGAGCAGGCTGATCACCAGCACCGCGAGGATCCCCCACCGCCTCGGATGTCCGGTGTTCTCGTGCGGTTCCATGTGTCCGGTTCTCCCCCCGGCGTGCTCGTACCGTGAATTACGATACGAGTCAGACTCGTAACGAGCCTGAGCGTACGGGGCCGGGTTTCGATACGGAACCGGATCGTTTCGTATGTGTCCGGCGTCACTCCCCCCTGCGCGGTGTCAGCGGCCGGCCGCGCCTCGCGCTCCCGGGCACGGTTTGCGGCTTGCAGCCCGCCGTGGGGTGGCCCGGCGCCGGCCAAACGTGGGTGCCGGCACGCAGCGCCGAATGTCCGGTTCCGAGCCCCGCTCGGTGCGCCCCGGATGTCCGAGTTTCGGCCGGCCCACGCCGGCTGTCCGGCGACCGGGGGCACCCTGGCGGCGGAATGGTGGCCGGGCCGGGGTCGTTACATCACCTGGACGATCGCAGCAGCAACCCCGCTGGCCTGGCCGCATCACGTGGGCCGCCCGGGATGCCGGGCCCCCGGAATGATGGTGGGCCGCCGGTCGTTACACATGGACCCGGCGCCGTGAGCCCCCCGCTCGCGAAGCCTGCCGGATGAAGACTTTCCCCTTTGAATTTGAGCGCCTTGTCGTGGTGCTTGCGCGTGTCCGACCCCCTCGGACACGTCGCCAACCCCCGAATGGAGCCATCCTGATGAACACCACCATTCTGCGTAAGAGCGTTCTCGGTATTGCTGGTCTGGCCTTCGCCGGTGGCGTCTTCGCCGGCCCCGTGACTGAGGCCCACGCCGCCCCGGCCATGGACGCCAAGGCCGTCGCCGTGCAGGCCGACAAGCCCGGTGCGGACAAGAGCAAGCTGATCCCGCACGGCGTGCAGGGCAAGCAGTCCCGCATCGACCTGGACAGCGAGCAGACGAAGAACGTCAAGGCGATCATCGCCGCGACGAAGAAGTCGCACATGGACGAGCGGGCCGCGGTCATCTCGATCGCCACGAGCCTGCAGGAGTCGAAGCTGGAGAACCTGGGCCACCTGGGTGACCGCAACGACCACGACTCGCTGGGCCTGTTCCAGCAGCGCCCGTCCAGCGGTTGGGGCAGCCCGAAGCAGATCACCGACCCCGAGTACGCCACCAAGGCGTTCCTCAAGGGCCTCAAGCAGATCGACGGCTGGCAGGACATGCCGCTGACCGAGGCCGCCCAGACCGTGCAGGTCTCGGCCTACCCCGACGCCTACGCCCAGTGGGAGCGGCAGGCCGCCGACCTGGTCGCCAAGTACTGGAACTGAGGCACCTGAACATTCACGCTGGCCGGCACCCCGAATCCGGGGTGCCGGCCAGCGGCATGTCCAGGGCGATCCACCCGCCCCGCAGGCGGCGACGGCGGCGGCGAAGGTGGTGAGGCGTACCGACGACGGCGGGAACGGCTCGATCCAGCCCGGCCCCGCGCCGAAGCGGCGTACCCGGGGAAAGTCGCGCCCGAAGGCGGACCAGGCGGTACGCGCGGCCGGTGAGCGGGGTCTGCGACCAGACCAGGACGGTGTGCGGGCGGACCCGCAGCTTGCGGGCGGCCTCGACGGCGTCGTCCGGCATCGGTTCGGTCAGCACCAGACGTACCCCCGGGTGTGCGATCACTACCAGGGGGTTCGCTGGGACGGCGCGGTTCGGATGCGCCGTCGCGGGACGTCATCTGCGGCGGGCGGCCATCCAGCGCAGCGCCAGGGCGGAGACGGTGCCCCACAACCCGCGGCGGAACAGCAGCACGACGAGGACGAAGATGCCGCCGGTCACCAGGCCGATCGCCTCGAATCCGGAGAACGACAGCCAGTCCTCCAACCGGACCACCAGAGCCGCGCCGAGCACCCCGCCCCACAGCGTGCCGATACCGCCGAGCACGACGACGATGACCGCCTTGCCGGAGGTGGTCCAGTGCAGCACGTCGAGGGAGACGAACCGGTGCCCCACGGCGAAGAGCCCGCCGCCGAGACCGGCGATGAAGCCGGAGAGCACGAACGCGGTCAGCTTGTAGCGGTGCACCGGGTAGCCGAGCGCCCGCGCCCGGGCCGGGTTGTCGCGGATGCCGACCAGCACCCGGCCGAACGGCGAGTGCGTGATCCGCCAGGCGGCGGCCAGGCCGAGCACCACGATCGGCAGGATCGCGTAGTAGAAGTAGTAGTCGTCGGTCAGGTCGAGGCCGAACAGCGACCGGGGCACGCCCTGCAGACCGTTCTCGCCCTTGGTGACCGAACGCCACTCGTTGGCCACGTAGTAGACCATCTGCGCGAAGGCCAACGTGACCATGGCGAAGTAGATGCCGGTCCGCTTCACCGCGAGGTAGCCGATGGGCAGTGCGAGCACCGCCGCGCCGAGCGCCCCGGCCAGCACGGCGACCGGGAACGGCAGGCCGGCGTGGATGGCGACCAGTCCGGTGAGGTACGCCGAGGTGCCCCAGAACGCCGCGTGCCCGAAGGACATCAGCCCGGTGAAGCCGAGCAGCAGGTCCACCGACACGGCGAACAGCGCCCAGCAGAGGATGTCCACCGCCACCGCCGGGTAGAGCCCGTTGGGCAGCCAGAGCGCGGCGGCCAGCCCGGCGGCGAGCAGCGCGTACCGGACCCAGCCGGGCGCGCGGGCGACGGCGAGCAGCCCGGACGGCGGGGCCGGCCGGCCCGCCTCGGCCGGGGTGTCGACGGTGCTGGTCATGCCGGTGCCTCCTCACGGCCGAACAGCCCGGCCGGCCGCCAGAGCAGCACGGCGGCCATCACGACGAAGACGATCGTCTGGGACACGATCGGGAACTCCGACAGGTACGCCTCGCCCCACGCCTGCACCAGACCGATGCCGAAGCCGGCGGCGACCGAGCCGAAGATCGAGCCGAGGCCGCCGATCACCACCACCGCGAAGACCACGATGATCAGGTCGGCGCCCATCAGCGGGTTCACCGCCCGCATCGGGGCGGCGAGCACGCCGGCGAGCCCGGCCAGGCCGATGCCGAAGCCGAAGACCGGGGTCACCCACCGCCCGACGTCGATGCCGAACGCCCGGGTCAGCTCGGGCCGCTCGGTCGACGCCCGAACCACCATGCCGATCCGGGTACGGGTGAGCACCCACCACACCGCGACACAGAGCAGCACCGCGAAGCCGAGGATGAAGACCCGGTACGTCGGGAAGTCGAAGAGTCCGAAGTCGACCGAGCCGCTGAGCTCGGCCGGGGTGGCGTACGGGCTGGACTGCACGCCGTAGCGGGTCTTCACCAGGTCCTGCAGGATCAGCGTCAGGCCGAAGGTGAGCAGGAAGTTGTAGAGCGGGTCGAGCCGGGTGAGCCGGTGGATGACGGCCCGTTCCAGGATCATGCCCACCACGGCGAGCGCCACCGGCATGATCACCAGGGCCGCCCAGAACGGCACGCCCGCCTCGGCCAGCAGCACGTACGCGCCGAAGGCGCCGAGCATGTAGAACGCGCCGTGGGCGAAGTTCACCACCCGGAGCATGCCGAAGATGACCGCGAGCCCGAGGGCGAGCAGGGCGTAGAACGCCCCGCTCACCAACCCGTTGAACGTGTTCTGGAGGAAACCGGTCACAGCTTGCAGTCCGGGGACGGGGCGCGGAACGCCTCGGCGGCGGGGATGGTCTTGAGCACCTTCACGTAGTCCCAGGGCTCGGCGACCTCGGCCTGCGGCTTCACCTGGGCGAGGTACGCGTCGTGGATCACCCGGTGGTCCTCGGCGCGGATCTTGCCGTTGCGCAGGAAGACGTCGTTGACCTCCTTGCCCTCCAGCCCCTTGACCACGGTGTCCGCGTCGTCGGTGCCGGCGGCCTGCACGGCCTCCAGGTACTGCATGGCCGCGGAGTAGTTGGCGGCGTGCGCGAAGGACGGCCGGGTGCCGGTCTCCTTCTGGAACCGGTCGGCGAACTCCCGGTTCTGCTGGTCGAAGTTCCAGTACCAGGCGTCGGTGTAGGTGGTGCCGGCCAGCGCGGCCGGGGTGAGCGAGTGGATGTCGGTGATGAACATCAGGCCGACCGCCAGACCGACGCCCTTGTCCCGCAGCTTGAACTCGTTGTACTGCTTCACCACGTTGACCAGCTCGGCGCCGGCCTGCATGGTGCCGAGCACCTGCGGCTTCGGGTTCAGCGTCGGTGCCTTGAGCAGGAAGGTCGAGTAGTCGCCGGTGGTGTTCGGGAACGGCGCGCCGTCCTTGCCGACGACCGTGCCGCCGGCGGCGGTGATGGCGGCGGAGAAGCTTTTCTCCATGTCCTGCCCGAAGGCGTAGTTCGGGTAGAGGATGTACCAGTTCTTGCCGACCTGCTCGGTGGTGGTCTTGCCGGTGCCGTTGGCCAGCATGTAGGTGTCGTACGCGTAGTGGAACGTGTACTTGTTGCAGCTCTTGCCGGTCAGGTCGGTGGTCGCCGCGCCGATGTTGAAGTAGAGCTTTTTCTTTTCCTTCGCCACGTCGGCGACCTTCAGCGCGGCCGACGAGGTCGGCACGTCGAGGATCAGGTCGACGCCCTTGCGGTCGTACATCTCCTGGGCCTTGGCGTTGGCCACGTCCGGCTTGTTCTGGTGGTCGGCGGTCTCCACGGTGATGTCGGTGGTCACCGCCTTGTCGCCGTGCTTGGCCTTGAAGTCGGCGATGGCCATCTCCACGGCCTTGACCGAGTTCTTCCCGGACAGCTCCGAGTAGGCCCCGGACTGGTCGTTGAGCACGCCCAGCACGATCTTGTCGCCGGTCAGCTTCTGGTCGCCGCCGGACTGGGGCCCACCGCCGCCGCAACCCGCGGCCAGCACCACCGCCGCCGAGGCGGCGGCCACACCCACGCTCCTACGCATGTCAATCCCCTTCGTACCGCGCGGGCACCGCGCGGGTCAGCCGTCGAAAATTCAGATACCGAGGTACGCCAGCAGCTCGCGCTCCCGCGAGCGCACCTCGGAGTTCGCCATCGCCTCCACGACGCGTCCCTCGGCCAGCAGGTAGTGCCGGTCGGCGACGCCGGTGGCGAAGTGCAGGTTCTGCTCGACCAGCAGCACGGTCACCCCGTGCGTCTTGGCCTCCCGCAGCAGGTCGCCGACCTGCTGCACGAGCAGCGGCGACAGGCCCTCGGTGGGCTCGTCGCAGAGCAGCAGCCGGGCGCCCATCCGCAGCACCCGGGCCAGGGCGAGCATCTGCTGCTCGCCGCCGGAGAGCATGGTCGCCGCCGAGTCGCGTCGGCTGTACAGGGCGGGGAACGCCTCGTACACCCGCTCCAGCGGCCACGGGTCGGGGCCGACCCGCGGCGGCAGCGTCAGGTTCTCGGTGACGCTGAGGGTGGCGTACGCGCCCCGGTCGTCGGGCACCCAGCCGAGGCCGAGCCGCGCCCGCTTGTACGCCGGCAGCCGGCTGATGTCCCGCCCGTCCAGCTCGACGGTGCCGCGCTGGCCGGCGTGCAGCCCCATCACGCAGCGCAGCAGGGTGGACTTGCCGGCGCCGTTGCGCCCGACCAGGGTGACCACCTCGCCGGCGGCGACCTCCAGGCTCACCTCCCGCAGCACCTGCGCCTCGCCGTAGAAGGCGGAGAGGGTGTCAATGCGCAGCATCAGCGGCTCCCAGGTAGGCGGTGATGACCCGCTCGTCGGCGCGGACCTGCTCGTACGGGCCCTCGACCAGCACCGTGCCGGCCTGCAGCACGGTGACGGTGTCGGCGAGGCGGCCGACGACGCTCATGTTGTGCTCGACCATCACCACGGTCCGGCCGGCCCGGACCCGGGCGATCAGCTCCACCGTGCGGTCGACGTCCTCCAACCCCATCCCGGCGGTCGGCTCGTCGAGCAGCAGCACCTTCGGGTCCAGGGCGAGGGCGATGGCCAGCTCCAGGGCGCGCTTGCGCCCGTACGCCAGCGCCTCGGCCGGGGCCTCGGCCAGCGCGCCGAGCCCGACCATGTCCAGCAGTTCGTCGGCGCGTTCCCGGTAGCGGCCCATCAGCTTGGCCGACCGCCAGAACCGCCAGCCGAGCCCGCTCGGGCTCTGCAACGCCAGCTCGACGTGCTCGCGGGCGGACAGCTGCGGGAACAGGCTGGTGATCTGGAACGAGCGGGCCACCCCGAGCCGGGCCACCTGCTCCGGGGGCAGGCCGGTGACGTCCCGGCCGTCCAGCTCGATGCGACCCTCGGTCGGCGGCAGGAAGCCGGTGAGCAGGTTGAACAGGGTGGTCTTGCCGGCACCGTTGGGGCCGACGAGCGCGTGCACGCTCTCCGGGGCGATGTCGAGGTCGACGTGGTCGACCGCGCGGAAGCCCCGGAAGTCACGGGTCAGCCCGCGCGCCGACAGGAGCGCTTGCCCGGCCATCGCCTCATCCTCCGCAGGTCACTGGCGACGGCCGGGTCGGTGACCGGGGTCACAGGGCCGTCGCGTGGAGGAAACCTACGGGGAACGGCCGGAGTGCAGCCATGTCGGTCCGCCACACTTTCCGGCCCGTCGGCGCGGGGTCGGTCGACATGAGCACCGGTCGGGAGCGGCCCGCAGGGGATTGACAGGCGTGAGCGGATGGTCCGGGAAACCGCTCCCATGTGGCCCGGCCACCTGACCGGCGGGGGCGTGGCTGGCGTGGCCGGCCGCGCCCGCGGGCGCGGCCGGCCACCTCCCGCGGGTCGCCGGACCGCGACTCCGACGGCGGCCGGACAGGTCAGTCGGGGAAGGTGACCACCCAGCGGGCGCCCTCGCCCCGGGCGAGCCGGTCGAACGCCTCCGGCGCCTCGTCGAGGGTGACCAGCCCGCTGATCAGCGGAGTCAGGTCGAGCGTGCCGTCGCCGACCTCGCGGGCCAGGCCCGGCACCTCCCGGTCGGGATCGGACGAGCCGTACACCGAGGAGCGCAGCGTCCGGGCGGAGTGGAAGATGTCCAGCGCGGAGAGGGTGACCAGGTCGTCCTTGCCGCCCATGCCCACCACGGTGACCGCTCCCCCGCGCCGGGTGAGCCGCCAGGCCGTCCGGATGGTGGCCGCCCGCCCCACGCACTCGAAGGCGTGGTCGACCCCGCGCCCCTCGGTGAGCGCCCGGATCTCCTTCGACAGCCGGTCGTCGGGCGCGAGGAAGTGCGTCGCCCCGGCGGCGAGGGCCAGGCCCCGCTTCGCCTCGGCCACGTCGACCGCGACGATCGGGGCGGCGCCGGCGGCCCGGGCGGCGGTGAGCACCGACAGGCCGACCCCGCCGAGGCCGATCACCGCGACCGACTCGCCGGCGGCGACGCGGGCGGTGTTGCGGACCGCGCCGGTGCCGGTGAGCACGGCGCAGCCGAGCAGGGCGGCCCGCTCCGGCGGCAGGTCGTCGGGGACGGCGACGACGGCGGCCTCGGGCACCACCACCTCCTCGGCGAACGCGCCGAGCCCGAGCGTGACGTGCAACGCCTCGCCGTCGGCGGTCTCGCCGCGCGGCACCGCCGGGGCGGTGTTGGCGGCGCAGAGCCACGGCTCGCCGTGCCGGCAGTGCCAGCAGCGCCGGCAGGCGGGCGCCCAGTTGAGCACCACCTGCGTACCGACCGGCACAGCGGCGCCGGGGCCGGCCTCGACCACCACGCCGGCCGCCTCGTGCCCCAGCACCAGCGGGTACGCGGGCGCGAGGGTGCCGTTGACCATGGACAGGTCGGAGTGGCAGACGCCGGCGGCGCGGACACGGACCCGCAGCTCGCCGGGGCCGGGCGCGGGCAGGCGGATCTCCTCGATGCGCAGCGGCGCGCCGGGCGCGCGGGCGACCAGCGCCCTCACCGCTGGATCGCCTTGATCTCGCGGAACTCGTCGATGCCGTACGGGCCCAGCTCCCGGCCCAGGCCGGACTGCTTGTAGCCGCCGAACGGCGCCCGCGGGTTGAACCCGCCGCCGTTGACGTCCACCTGGCCGGTACGCAGCCGCCGGGCCACCGCCAGCGCCCGGTCGGCGTCGGCGGACCAGACCGCGCCGGCCAGGCCGTAGCGGGAGTTGTTGGCGATGGCGACGGCCTCGTCGTCGTCGCCGAACGGGATGACGGCGAGCACCGGGCCGAAGACCTCCTCCTGGGCGAGCGCGCTGTCGGGGTGCACGTCGGCCAGCACGGTCGGGGCGACGAAGTGCCCCCGGGGCGGCAGCGGGGCGTCCGGGCCACCGCAGACGAGGCGCGCCCCGTCGGCGAGGGCGCGGTCGACGTGGCCGCGCACCCGCTCGGCCTGGGCGGCGGAGACCAGCGGGCCGAGCCGAGTGTCCGGGTCGAACGGATCCCCCGGCCGGTACGCCGCGGCGGCCCGGGCGACCAGCTCGAGCGCCTCGTCGTACCGGTCGCGGTGGACCAGCATCCGGGTCCACGCGGTGCAGGTCTGCCCGGAGTTGAGCAGTGCGTTGCCCACCCCGACCTTGACGGCGGTGGGCAGGTCGGCGTCGGCGAGGATCAGGTTGGCCGACTTGCCGCCCAGCTCCAGGGCCACCCGGGCGATCCGGTCGGCGGCGAGGTGGGCGATCCGGCGGCCGGTGGCGGTGGACCCGGTGAACGAGACCATGTCCACGTCGGGGTGGGCGGCCAGGGCCTCGCCGACCACCGGCCCGGCGCCGGGGACCAGGTTGACCACACCGGCGGGCAGCCCGGCCTCGGCGACCGCGTCGAAGAGCAGGTACGCCGTCAGCGGGGTCAGCTCGCTGGGCTTGAGCACCACCGTGCAGCCGGCGGCCAGGGCGGGCGCCAGCTTGGCGACGACCTGGTGCAGCGGGTAGTTCCACGGGGTGATCGCGCCGACCACGCCGACCGGTTCGCGGACGACGAGCGAGTTGCCGATCGTCTCCTCGGCGGGTGGCCGGGCGGCCAGCTCGACGCAGTCGCGCAGCACGGTCAGCGGCAGGCCGGTCTGCACGCGGGCGGCCAGCTTGAGCGGGGTGCCGAGTTCGAGCGCGACGGTCCGGGCGATGTCCTCGGCGCGGGCGGTCAGCGCGGCGAGCAGCCGGTCGAGGTGGGCGGCGCGCTCGGCCGGCGCGGTGGCCGCCCAGCCGGGGAAGGCGGCCCGGGCGGCGGCGACGGCCCGGTCGACGTCGGCCGGGGTGCCGGCCGGCACCTGCCCGAGGGTCTCCCCGGTGGCCGGGTTCTCCACGTCGATCGGCTCGTTCCCGGTCGGGTCGGCCCAGGCGCCGCCGAGGTAGAGGTGACGGCGGACCAGGAGCGCGGGGGGCGCGGCGGCGAGATCCATGTCGTCCTTCGGGGGTGAGGAAACTAGCGCTGGGAGTTTTGACGCTACCCGTTCGTCCCGGGTGGTTCCACCGCGAGTACGCGCCGGTGTTCGGCGGCGATGCCGTCCAGCAGCGCGTCCAGGCCGAGGGCGAAGGCGCCCTCGTCCACGCTGCGCTGGTGCTCGGCGAGCCGGTGTGCCTGGCCCAGGTGCGGGTAGTGCGCGGCGTACAGCTCGGGGTCCTCGACGAAGCCGCGGGCGAACGAGCCGAGCGCCGACCCGGCGACGAAGTACCGCATCGCCGCGCCCACGTGGGTGGCCCGGGCTGGCGGCCAGCCAGCCTTGACCAGTGCCCCGTAGACGGCGTCGGCCATGGCCAGCGCGGCCGGCCGCCGCCCCGGACCCTGGGCCAGGTAGGGCACGACGTTCGGGTGCGCGGTCAGCGCCGCCCGGTACGACCAGGCCCAGCGGCGCAGCGCCTCGCGCCAGTCGTGGCGGGCGAAGGCGCCGGTGTCGACGGCGGCGGTGACGCTGTCGGCGACCGCGTCCAGGATGGCCTCGCGGCTGGCGAAGTGGTTGTAGAGCGAGGGCCCGCGCACGCCGAGCGCGGCGGCGAGCCGGCGGGTGGAGAAGGCGCCCAGCCCGTCGGCGTCGATCAGCGCCAGGGCCGCGGCGACGATCCGCTCCCGGGTGAGCACGGGCTGCCGGGGTCGGGGCACATGGACTCCTCGGGGGGGTCTGGACGACACAAAACTTACACCGCTAGTTTATCCGGGACGGCCACCACGACGCCGGAAGGGACCAGCATGGATTTCTCACTGACCGACGAGGAGCGGGCGATCCGGGACACCGTCCGGTCGTTCATCACCCGGGAGGTGATGCCGCTGGAGCAGGAGGTGCTGCGCCGCGAGCGCGCGCACCAGCCCGGCGTGACCCGCGACGAGTTGCGCGAGCTCCAGCAGAAGGCGAAGAAGTTCGGCTTCTGGGGGCTGGCCACCCCCGAGGAGTACGGCGGGATGGACCTGCCCGCCGTCATGCAGTCGCTGATCTGGACGGAGCTGGGGCGCACCTTCGTGCCGTTCCGCTTCGGCGGCGAGGCCGACAACATCCTCTTCCACGCCACCGAGGAGCAGAAGCGCGAGTTCCTGCTGCCCACCATCGAGGGCGAGCGGATCTCCTGCTTCGCCATCACCGAGCCGGGCGCCGGGTCGGACGCGGCGAACATCCGGCTGGCGGCCCGCCGCGACGGCGACGACTGGATCCTCGACGGCGAGAAGACCTTCATCACAGGAGGCAACGACGCCGACTTCGCCATCGTGGTCGCGGTGACCGACCGGGAGAAGGGCGCTCGCAACGGCGGGGCGACCGCGTTCCTGGTGGACCGGGCGATGGGCTGGCGCTCGGAGTTCATCCAGACCATGGGCGAGGGCGGGCCGGCGTCGCTGATCTTCGACGGCGTACGGGTGCCGCACCGCAACATCCTCGGCGAGATCGGTCAGGGCTTCACGCTGGGCATGGAGTGGATCGGCAAGGGCCGCTACACCATCCCGTCGCACGCCATCGGCATCGCCGAGCGGGCGTTGCAGATGGCCATCGACTACGCCAACACCCGGGAGACCTTCGGCGCGAAGATCGGCACCAACCAGGCCATCCAGTGGATGATCGCCGACTCGGAGACCGAGCTGGAGGCGGCCCGCTGGCTGGTGCTGCGCTCCGCCTGGACGGTCGACCAGGGCATGGACCCCCGGCACGCCTCCTCGATGGGCAAGCTCTACGGCGCCGGCATGGTCAACCGGGTGGTGGACCGGGTGCTCCAGATCCACGGCGGCATGGGCTACACCCGGGAACTGCCGGTCGAGCGCTGGTACCGGCAGGTGCGGCTCTATCGGATCTTCGAGGGCACCGACGAGATGCAGCGGCTGATCATCTCGCGGGACCTGCTGCGCGGGTACACGAAGATCGGCGGTCACCTGGCCTGAGTCCGCGCCGGCTCGTCATTTTTCCCGCCTGCCCCGGTGCCTGATCGGCCAGGGCACGCCTCAGGTGGCCCGTCCGAAGCCGATGACGAGGGTCGAGGAGCCGGCGGCTCGGGTCGAGGAGTTGGCGGCCCGGTGAGCCGGGCTGCTCGGGTGGGCGGCGATGGCAGCCGCCCACCCGCACGCTCGCCCGCCACGTGACCCGAGCGGGCTCAGCGGGCTCAGCCGGTCAGCGCCGTCAGGGCGGCGTCCACATCGGCCTCGGTGGAGTACACGTGGAAGGAGGCGCGGACCCGCCCGGCGCGCACCGCTGCCCGGATTCCGGCCCGCTCCAGCCGCTGCTCGGCGTCGGGCACGTCGACGGCGACGATGGCGCTCTCCCCCGGCGGCCGACCCAGCCCGGTCAGGAACCGGTTGGCCAGCGCCACGTTGTGCGCCCGGATCGCCGGCACGCCGATCTCGGCGACCACCTCCAGTGCGGGCGCCGCGCCGACCCAGCTGAACCAGGCGGGCGAGATGTCGAACCGGCGGGCGTCGTCCGCCAGCCGCAGCGGCGGGCCGTAGTAGGAGGCGTGCGGGTCAGCGCCCGCGTACCAACCGGCGGCGTCCGGACGCAGCCGCTCGCGCAGCTCGGGCGCCAGGTAGGCGTACGCGCAGCCGCGCGGGCCCATCAGCCACTTGTACCCCGCCACCGCCACCACGTCGGCCCGGCTCCCGTCGAACGGCAGCCAACCACACGCCTGGGTCGCGTCCACCGCGACCAGCGCACCGTGCGCCCGGGCCGCGGCCACGATCTCGTCGTACGCCGCCACGGCGCCGTCGGCGGACTGCACCAGGCTGAACGCGACCAGATCGGTGTCGGCGTCGATCGCGTCGACCAGCCCCGTCAGCGGCACGGTGCGGACCCGGACGCCGCGCTCCTCCTGAACCAGCCAGGGAAACAGGTTCGAGGTGAACTCGACCTCGGGGACCACCACGTTCGCGCCCGCCGGGAGGGCCGCCGCGACCGGTGCGAGGAGCTGGGACACGGCCGCGCCGACCGCCACGTCCCCGGCCGGTACGCCGACCAGGCCGGCGAACGCGGCCCGGGCCCGGTCCACCGACTGCCCCCAGCCCTCCCAGGAGCTGCTCCCGGTCCGCCAGTCGGCCAGCGCCTCCTGCAATGCCGTCCAGGCCGGCTCGGGTGGGAGCCCGTAGGAGGCGGTGTTCAACCAGCCGGGCTCCGGCTTCCACAACTGCTGCGCCTGCTCGATGTCCACCCCACTGACGCTAGGCGGGGTGGCGTCGGATGGGCACGGCCAATCGGCGACCGGCGGCCTGCGGCCTGCGGCACGAGGCGTTGGATGCGCACCTAGGCGGCGTCGAGGTGAAGAGGTAGGACCAGCGCGGTGGAGACCGCCAGCTCCCGATCGAGTGCCTCGTGGCGGGGGACGAAGACCATTGCCCCGCCCTCACCGAGCACCACGTCCTTCTGGCGTGCGTCGGTGGTGCCGCGGAAGACGTGGACCGTGACCGTGTGCGGAAAGCCCTCCTCGTACGGGCGCGGGCCGGTCCAGAGGAGGTGCAGCTTGCCGGCGGTGAGGCCGGTTTCCTCCAGCAGTTCCCGGCGGGCGGCCTCCTCCGGCGTCTCGCCGGGTTCAAGGTGGCCGCCGGGCAGACTCCACTGGTTCGGCGAGGCGGAGGTGTGCTCGTCGCTGTGCTGCAGAAGGATCGCGCCCGAGGGGTCGACGAGCAGGACGAGCGCGACGTCATAACTTGCCATCGCGAAACCGTGCCATGCCGGGTTCCTCCCGCGCTGACCGTGTGCGGTCCACCGGCTCTGGGGTAGTTGCTCCTCCACCAAGAAGCAACCAATGGTTGCGCGACGGCGGGTGGTCGACTAACGTGACGTGCAACCAAGGGTTGCATATCAAGGAGTGGCAGAGCATGGAGCACGGCAGCATCGAACGAGAGATCCACGTCGACGCCTCGCCGGAGGTGGTCTTCGAGGTCGTCAGCAGCCCGGAGCACATCTCGGAATGGTGGACCGACGACGCCGACTTCGAGGCGACTCCCGGCGCGGTCGGCGAGCTCGTCTGGGGCGACCGGGCACAGGTCGTCCCGATGGTCGTGGTGAACGCCGAGCCGCCTCGACTGTTCTCGTTCCGCTGGTGTCATCCCGAGGGCCGGGTCGACGACCCGGCCACCTCGCTGCTGGTCACCTTCGAACTCACCCCGTCGGGCACGGGCACCAGGATCCGGCTCACCGAGACCGGGTTCCGGGAGATGGGTTGGGAGGCCGCGAAGCTGGAGGAGCTGTACCGCGACCACGTCGCCGGCTGGGACACCTTCGTCCCCCGACTCGGGGAGTACCTCGCCCGGCTGGTGTCGACCCGGTGACCGCCGCCGTCGACGACGACCTGTGGTCCGCGGTGGGGGATCCGACCCGTCGGCGGATGCTCGACCTGCTCCTGGCGGATGGCGACGGCACGGCCACCAGCCTCAGTGAGCGGCTGCCCGTGACACGGCAGGCCATCGCGAAACACCTCGGCGTGCTCGACCGGGTGGGCCTGGTGCGCTCCACCCCCGCCGGGCGCGAGCGAAGGTACCGGGTGGACGAGGCGCAGCTCGCCCGGGCGGTCGCGCAACTGTCCTCGGTCGGAGCGGCGTGGGACGCCCGGCTCCGGCGCATCAAGCGGATCGCCGAGGCTGTCCAGCGCACGAAGGACCAGCGCGGCATCCAGCAATGACGTCATGAGGGTCATCCGAGAACCGACACCGGAGAGAAGGATCGAACATGGTGGACATCCTGCACAAAGTCGGAATCCCGTCGTCCACGGCCGAGGTCTACACGGCCCTGACCACCGTCGAGGGACTTGCCGGCTGGTGGACGACCAACACCCAGGGCGTCGGCGACGGCCTCGGCGGCGTGCTCCAGTTCCGGTTCGCAGCCGGCGGATTCGACATGAAGGTCCTCGAGCTCGACCCCGGCAGGCGCGTGCTGTGGGAGGTGGTCGACGGACCCGACGAGTGGATCGGCACGCAGGTGGACTGGCGCCTCGCTCAGGTCGACGACTACACCGTCGTGCTCTTCAGCCACCGGGGCTGGAAGGAGCCGGTGGATTTCATGCACCACTGCAGCACCAAGTGGGCGGTCTACCTGCTGAGCCTGAAGTCGCTGATCGAGACCGGAAAGGGCGCTCCGCATCCCCACGACGTCAAGATTGACAGCTGGGACTGAGGGTCCGCTCAGTCACGAAGGGTCGCGCAGCGGCGCGGACGTCACGGCGCCACCTCCACCGGCAGCATCGCTGCCGGTGGAGGTGGCGGGGGCGCTCGGCCGGCGCGGCCCCTGGTGGTTCCGCGACGGCGGCGTCAGGCCGGTACGCCGGCCAGGGCGGTCGATTCGTCGGCCGGCCGCCGCGCGGCGGGCTCGCCCTCGTCGGCGTCCTCATCGAGCATGGTCGACTCGTCGAACGGGTCGTCGCCGCTCAGCACCCGATCGGCCCTGTCCCGGTCGAACTCTCCCGTCCAGGTCCCGACCAGCACGGTCGCGACCGCGTTGCCGGCGAAGTTGGTCAGCGCCCGCGCCTCCGACATGAACCGGTCGATCCCCACGATCAGACCGACCCCGTCGACCAGGTCCGGCCGGTGCGACTGGAGCCCACCGGCAAGCGTGGCCAGCCCGGCACCCGTCACCCCGGCGGCGCCCTTCGACGCGATGACCATGAACAGCAGCAGCGACACCTGCTCGCCGATCGACAGCGGCTTGCCCAGCGCGTCGGCGATGAACAGCGACGCCATGGTCAGGTAGATCGCCGTTCCGTCCAGGTTGAACGAGTACCCGGTCGGCACCGTGATGCCGACCACCGACTTGCTCACCCCGACGTGCTCCATCTTCGCGATCAGCCGCGGCAGCGCCGACTCCGAGGACGAGGTCGACAGGATCAGCAGGAACTCCCGGCCCAGGTAGCGCAGCAGCGAGAAGATCGAGATCCGGGCCACGAACCACAGCAGCGCACCCAGCACCACCAGCACGAAGATCAGACAGGTCGCGTAGAAGCCGAGCATGATCTGCGCGAGGCTCTTCAGCGCGTCCATCCCGGTGGCGCCGACCACGGCGGCGATGGCGCCGAAGGCGCCGATCGGGGCCAGCCACATGATCATGGCGAGCACCTTGAAGACCAGCCGCTGGAGCAGGCCCACGGCGTTCAGCACCGGCTCGCCGCGCCGGCCCAGGCTCTGCACGGCGAAGCCGACCAGCAGCGCCACGAGCAGCGTCTGGAGCACCTCCCCCTCGGTCAGCGCGGAGAAGAGCGTGGTCGGGATGACTCCGAGCAGGAAGTCGACGGTCCCACCGGCCGCGTCGCCGGCCGCGGCCTTGCCCGAGCCGGCGAGGTCCTGCCCCAGGTCGAGCCCGGAGCCGGGGTGGATGAGGTTGCCGACCACCAGGCCGATGGCGAGCGCGACGGTCGACATGACCAGGAAGTAGCCGAGGGCGAGGCCGCCGACCTTGCCGACCTTCGCCGCCTGCCGGACCGAGCCGACGCCGAGCACGATGGTGCAGAAGATGACCGGGCTGATCATCATTTTGATCAGGTTGACGAAGCCGGTTCCGAGCGGCTTGAGTTCCTTGCCGACCTCGGGGGCGGCGAGGCCGACCACGACGCCGGCCAGCACGGCCACGATGACGGCCAGGTAGAGGTAACGGGTACGGTCCCGACGGACCGGGGGTGACGGTGTGGTGGTGGATGTGGTGGTGTCCATGTCGACAATGTGAAGCGCGTCTCACCACATGGCAGCCTTGCGGTCATTCTGTTCATCCCGTCGGAGCACGCGCGACGCGTGCCGGTGACGATGGCGCGGACGAGGAGGGGAAAACATGGCCCGGAGGCAGTGGAGCATCGCAGGGCAGCTGTTCGCTCTCCAGGCCGTGGTGGTGACCCTGCTCGTCCTGGCCGGCGCCACCGGGGCCGTCTGGTTGGCCCGCAGTGACTCCCGGCAGGCGGCGCAGGAGGAGGTGCTCGCGGTGGCGCAGACCGTCGCCCGCTCCCCCGACGTCCGCGCGGCGCTGCGCAGCGCCGACCCCAGCGCCGCCCTCCAGCCGTACGCGGAGTCCACCCGGGTGGCGACCGGCACCGACTTCGTGGTGGTGATGGCGCCCGACCGGACCCGTTACTCGCACCCGCACCCGCACCGGATCGGCCAGCCGTTCGTCGGCGACATCGGGCCGGCTCTGGCCGGCCGGCCATTCACCACCACCAACGTGGGCACGCTCGGCGAGTCGGTGCGCGCGGTGGTGCCGGTGTACGACGACGAGCGGATCGTCGGCCTGGTCTCGGTCGGCATCACCACCGAGGCGATCGATCGCAAGCTGCTCGGCCAGTGGCCGGTGCTGCTCGGCGTCGCCGCACCGGCGCTCGCCCTCGCGGCCACCGGCTCCTGGCTGCTCAGCCGTCGGCTGCGCCGGCAGACGCACGGCCTCGGGCCGGCCCAGATGACCCGGATGTACGAGTACTACGACGCGGTGCTGCACTCGGTGCGGGAAGGCCTGCTGGTGCTGACCACCGACCGCCGGGTGGCGTTGGTCAACGACGAGGGCCGCCGGCTGCTCGGGCTGGACGCGGACGCGCCGCTGACCGACCGGCCGGTGGCCGGGATCGACCTGCCGCCCGCGGTGGCCGAGCTGTTGACGTCGGCCCGGGAGGCTCGCGACGAGCCCGTCCTGGCCGGTGACCGGGTGCTGGTCGCCAACCAGCGGACCGCCCGCTTCGAGGGCATCGCGCTCGGCACGGTGCTCACCCTGCGCGACCAGACCGAGCTGCGCACGCTCGCCAGCGAACTCGACTCGGTACGCGCGTTGACCGAGGCGTTGCAGGCGCAGACCCACGAGTCGGCCAACCGGCTGCACACCGTGCTGACTCTCGTGGAGCTGGGCCGTACCGACGAGGCGGTCCGCCTGGCCACCCGGGACCTGGCCGCGGCGCAGCAGCTCACCGACCGGGTGGTCGGCGCGGTGACCGAGCCGGCGCTGGCCGCCCTGCTGCTCGGCAAGTCGGCCCAGGCCGGTGAGCGCGGCGTGGACCTGGTGATCGACCCGGAGTGCCGGCTCGACGGCAGCCCCCTGCCCAGCGCTGACCTGCTCACCGTGGTGGGCAACCTGGTGGACAACGCGCTGGAGGCGGTCGCCGGCAACCCGCCGCCGCGGCGGGTCCAGGTCTTCGTCGGCGCGGTCGACGGCGAACTGGTGGTCCGGGTCGATGACAACGGCCCGGGACTGGACCCGGAGCGGGTGAACGACGCGTTCCGGCGCGGCTGGTCCACCAAGAGCGCCGGCCGCGGCCTCGGCCTGGCGCTGGTCGGGCAGGTGGTCCGCCGGCACGGGGGCAGCTACGAGGTGGACCGCTCGAACGACGGCGGGAGCCTGTTCACCGTCCGGCTGCCGGTCGGGGGCGGCGAGGCCCGATGAACGACATCCGGGTGCTGGTGGTCGAGGACGAGCCGCTGCTGGCCGAGGCGCACACCGCGTACACCGAGCGGGTGCCGGGTTTCGTCGTGGCCGGGGTGGCGCACACCGGCCGGGAGGCGATGGCGGCGCTGCGCCGGCGCGGCGGCACGGACATCGACCTGGTGCTGTTGGATTTCCGCCTGCCCGACGTGCACGGCCTGGACGTCTGCCGGGCCCTGCGGGCGGCGGGCAGCAGCGTCGACGTGCTCGCGGTGACCTCGGCCCGGGACCTGGCGGTGGTCCGTACCGCGGTCTCCCTCGGGGTGACCCACTACCTGCTCAAGCCGTTCACCTTCGCCGCCTTCCGCGACAAGCTGGAGCGCTACGCCGACTACCGCCGGCAGGCGCTCGCCGACGGCGAGGTGGCCGCCCAGCACGAGGTGGACCGGATGTTCGCCACCCTGCGCGGCGCCGCCCCGCACACGCTGCCCAAGGGGCTGGACGTGCAGACCTTGAACCGGGTGCTCTCCGCGCTGGCGGAGCGGGCGGGCCAGTCCGCAAGCGAGGTCAGCCAGGCGACCGGGATCTCCCGGGTCACCGCCCGGCGTTACCTGGAGTACCTGGTGACCATCGAGCGGGCGGTGCGGGTCCCCCGCTACGGCACCCCGGGCCGCCCCGAGGTCGAGTACCGGCCGGTGTGACCGGTGCGGCGCCGGCGTGCGGCTAGATGGCCGGCGCCAGGACCCGGCGGACGACGGCGGTGATGATCGCGATCAGCGCCGCGCTGATGATGTTGACCGCGACGGCGACGAGAACCTGGCTCATCTGCACTCCTCGAAATCCTCCTGGTCCCGCGGCCCGCCGGGTGGCGAGCCGCCGGGGAAGCGTAGGGACCCGAGATGACGCGCAGGTTTACTGACAGTGATATTCGCTGGTCAGCAGCCTCAGCTAACGTTTGCCGGGCCGAGGACGCTCTTCAGGTCGCCCATCAGCGCGGTGGTGGCCGCCACCCGGAACGGGCCCAGCCGCAGCGTGGTGGTCTTGCCGCCGTTGAGCAGCTTGACGTGCACCTCGGTGTCGCCGGGGTGCAGCACCAGGGTCTCCTTGAGCCGTTCCACCAGCGGTGGCGTGCAGCGGTGCACCGGGATGGTGAGGGTGACCGGCTTGTTGGCCGGGTTGCTGCTGACGTCCGGCATGGACATGTCCATCGCCATGATCCGCGGCGTGTCGTCGCGACGGTCCACCCGGCCCTTGACCACCACGATGGCGTCCTCGGCGATGTACTGCCCGATCACCTCGTAGGTGTTCGGGAAGAACAGCGTCTCCACGCCGCCGGCCAGGTCCTCCAGGGTGGCCGAGGCCCAGGCCCGGCCCTGCTTGGTGACCCGGCGCTGCACGCCGGAGAGGATGCCGGCCAGGGTGACCACCGCGCCGTCCGAGACGGTGCCCTCCTCGGAGAGGGAAGCGATGGTGCAGTCCGCCGCCGCGCCGAGGACGTGCTCCAGGCCGAAGAGCGGGTGGTCGGAGACGTAGAGGCCGAGCATCTCCCGCTCGAAGGCGAGCTTGTCCCGCTTGTCCCACTCGCTGTCGCCGATGGTCGGCATGACCGTGGTGCTGCCGCCGGTGTCGGCATCGCCGAAGCCGGCGCCGAAGAGGTCGTACTGGCCGACCGCCTCCTTGCGCTTGACGTCGGCGTACGCGTCGATGGCGTCGGCGTGCACGGCGAGCAGGCCCTTGCGGGTGTGCCCGAGCGAGTCGAAGGCGCCGGCCTTGATCAGGGATTCGATGGTCTTCTTGTTGCAGGCCACCGCGTCCACCTTGGCCAGGAAGTCGTAGAAGTCGGCGTACTCGCCCTTCTCCTCCCGGCACCGCATGATCGCGGCCACCACGTTCGCGCCGACGTTGCGGACGGCGGCGAGGCCGAAGCGGATGTCCTTGCCGACCGGGGTGAACGGCCCGGCCGAGGTGTTCACGTCCGGCGGCAGGACCTGGATCCGCATCCGGCGGCACTCCGACAGGTAGAGCGCCATCTTGTCCTTGTCGTCACCGACCGAGGTGAGCAGCGCCGCCATGTACTCGGCCGGGTAGTGCGCCTTCAGGTACGCCGTCCAGTACGACACCAGCCCGTACGCGGCGGAGTGCGCCTTGTTGAAGGCGTAGCCGGCGAACGGGACCAGCACGTCCCACACCGCCTGGATCGCCTGGTCGGAGTAGCCGCGCTCGCGGCAACCGTCCCGGAACGGGATGAACTCCTTGTCGAGGATCTCCTTTTTCTTCTTGCCCATCGCCCGGCGCAGCAGGTCGGCCTGGCCCAGGGTGTAGCCGGCGAGGATCTGCGCGGCGCGCTGCACCTGCTCCTGGTAGACGATCAGGCCGTGGGTGGGCGCCAGGATCTCCCGCAGCGGCTCCTCCAGCTCCGGGTGGATCGGGGTGATCTCCTGGAGGCCGTTCTTGCGCAGCGCGTAGTTGGTGTGCGAGTCGACGCCCATCGGGCCGGGCCGGTACAGCGCCAGCACGGCGGAGATGTCCTCGAAGTTGTCCGGCTTCATCAGCCGCAGCAGGGAGCGCATCGGCCCGCCGTCGAGCTGGAACACGCCGAGGGTGTCGCCCCGGGCCAGCAGCTCGTAGGCGGCATTGTCGTCCAACGGCAGGGCCAGCAGGTCGAGTTCCCGGCCGTGGTTGAGCTGGATGTTCTTGACCGCCTCGTCGATGATCGTCAGGTTGCGCAGGCCGAGGAAGTCCATCTTCAACAGCCCGAGCGACTCGCAGGTCGGGTAGTCGAACTGGGTGATGATCGCCCCGTCGGCGTCCCGGCGCATCAGCGGGATGTGGTCGATGATCGGCTCGGCGGACATGATGACGCCGGCGGCGTGCACGCCGGTCTGCCGGATCAGCCCCTCGATGCCCTTCGCGGTGTCGATCACCTTCTGGACGTCCGGGTCGGACTCGTAGAGGCCACGGATCTCGCCGGCCTCGGCGTAGCGCGGGTGCTTCGGATCGAAGATGCCGGAGAGCGGGATGTCCTTGCCCATCACCGCCGGCGGCATCGCCTTGGTGATCCGGTCGCCGACCGCGTAGGGGAAGCCGAGCACCCGGGCCGAGTCCTTGATCGCGGCCTTCGCCTTGATCGTGCCGAAGGTCGCGATCTGGGCGACCTTGTCCTCGCCCCACTTGTCGGTGACGTACTTGATCACCTCACCGCGCCGGCGCTCGTCGAAGTCGATGTCGACATCGGGCATCGAGACGCGCTCGGGATTGAGGAACCGCTCGAAGATCAGGCCGTGCGGGATCGGGTCCAGGTCGGTGATGCCCAGGGCGTACGCGACCAGCGAGCCGGCGGCCGAGCCACGGCCCGGTCCCACCGCGATGCCCTGGCTCTTCGCCCACTGGATGAAGTCGGCGACCACGAGGAAGTACGACGGGAAGCCCATCTGGTTGATGACGCCCAGCTCGTACTCGGCCTGCACGATGTGCCCCTCGGGGATCCCGGTGGGGTAGCGGCGGGCCAGGCCGGCGAAGGTCTCCTTGCGGAACCAGGACTCCTCGGTCTCCCCCTCGGGCACCGGGAAGCGCGGCATCAGGTTGTGGAATTCGAACATGCCGGTCGGGTCGACCTTCTCGGCGACCAGCAGGGTGTTGCGGCAGCCCTGCTGCCACAGCTCCGAGTTGTCGACCGCGCGCATCTGCTCGGCGGACTTGATGAAGTAGCCGCCGCCCTCGAACCGGAACCGGTTCGGGTCGTCGATGTTGCTGCCGGTCTGCACGCAGAGCAGCACGTCGTGCGCGGTGGCCTGGGCCTCGTGGGTGTAGTGCGAGTCGTTGGTGACCACCGGCGGGATGTCCAGCTTGCGGGCGATCTCGGTGAGCCCGTCGCGGACCCGGCGCTCGATCGAGAGGCCGTGGTCCATGATCTCCAGGAAGTAGTTCTCCTTGCCGAAGATGTCCTGGTAGCTGGCGGCGACCTTGAGCGCCTCGTCGAACTGGCCCAGCCGCAGCCGGGTCTGCACCGCGCCGGAGGGGCAGCCGGTGGTGGCCATGATGCCCTCGGCGTGCTCGGCGATCAGCTCCATGTCCATCCGGGGCCACTTGACGTAGTGGCCCTCCATGGAGGCGCGCGAGTTGAGGGTGAAGAGGTTCTTCAGGCCGGTGGCGTTCTTCGCCCACATGGTCTTGTGGGTGATGGCGCCGTTACCCGAGACGTCGTCGCTCTTCTGCTCCGGCCGGCCCCACTTGACCCGCGCCTTGTGGAAGCGCGACTCCGGCGCGACGTACGCCTCGACGCCGAGGATCGGGGTGATGCCGGCGGCCATCGCCTGCTTGTAGAAGTCGTTCGCGCCGTGCATGTTGCCGTGGTCGGTGATCGCCACCGCCGGCATCCCGAGCCGGTTCGCCTCGGCGAAGAGGTCCTTGAGCCGGGCCGCCCCGTCGAGCATCGAGTACTCGGTGTGTACGTGCAGATGCGCGAACGAATCGCCCATGCGTGGCGCCCCCCCGGGTCGGTCTCATGGGTGGTCGGAAGTCGGTCGGCCCACCCTATCCCCGGGCCCACGGACGTCTCCAGCAGCCGCGCGGACAGACCGCCGCCGGGTGGTGTGGATCTCCCGGAGAGCCGGCCCGAGGGGGTCGCGGCCGGGTCGGCTGCCCGACTCGGGGATCCCGGGTGGGCCGGCGCCGCCGTAGCCTGGACGGCACGGCGCACCGGCAGAGCGGGGACGGTGTGATGCTTCTCGCGGACGACATCGACGACCTGGCCAGAGCGGCCGCGCGCGGCGAACCGGGCGCGGTCGACGCGCTGCTTGCGGCCGTGCGTCCCGAGGTGCTGCGGCTCTGCGCCCGGCTGCTGCCCCACCGGGAGGACGCCGAGGAGGCGTGCCAGGACGCCCTGCTCGCGCTCGCCCGGGGCATCGACCGGTTCGAGGGCCGGTCGTCGTTCCACACCTGGCTCTACCGGCTCACCGCCAACCGGGCCCGGTCGACGTACCGGGCGCTGCGCCGGCGCTGGCTGGTCGAGTCCGGCGGCGTGCCGCTGCCCGATCCGCCCGATCCGAGGCGCACCAGCGTGGTCGCCGGCACCCGGCTGGACCTGCTCGACGCGCTGGACGCGGTGCGCCCCGAACTCGCCGAGGCGGTGACGCTGCGCGACGTGCTCGGGCTGAACTACCGCGAGATCGCCGCCCTGCTCGACGTGCCGGAGGGCACCGCGAAGTCCCGCGTCCACCTGGCCCGCCGGCAGGTCCGGCAGCGGATGTCCGGTGACTGAGACCAGGCGCCGCCGGGCCGCCGCCCCGCTCGCGTCGGCCCGCCGATGGGTGGTTCCGGTGGCCACGCTGGGCGTGCTCGGGTCGGTGGCGGCCTGCGGGCAGGCTCCGGTCGCGCCGCTGCCGGTCCGACCGCCGACCCCGGCGGCCACCCCGTCGACCCCCGCCGCGCCGGCCCCGTCCGCACTCCCCGGCCCGGCCACCCTCGCCGCCACGCCGCGACCGCCCGCACCGGTCGGACCCGCGCCGACCCGCGGCAGGGGTACGCGCTCACCGTCGCCGAGCCCGCGGTCGAGCGCCTGCCTCGGCCCGGTCCGCTACGACCTGGTCCTCGCCGAGACCGAGGTGGCCCTGCTGAAGTCGCTCTGTCTGGCCGCCGGTGGGGTGCTGCGCATCCAGGGCATCGGCCCGGGCGAGGTGACCGTGGACCGGGAGGACCTGGTCTCCCGCAGCTACGAGGCCGGGGTGCAGGACATCCGGTTCCTGCACGCCGGCACGGTCCGGGTGACCATCCCGCAGGGCGGCGAGGCGCACACGGTCGCGGTGGTGGTGGTCTAGTCGCCGGTGGCGCGCACCCGCACCCCGGCCAGCAGCGCGTCCACGAAGTCCGTCCCGCCGTCGGCGGGCGGCGCGACCTGCACGTAGAGCAGGGCGTCCCGGCCGGCGGCGAGCCCGGCCGCCTCGACGAGCACCGGCCGACCGTGCGGGCAGGCGTACCGGGCCACGACCCAGTCGACGCCGGCCTGCCGGGTACGCCGCACCGGCGCGGCCACGCAGTCCGCGTGCGGGCGCTCGGCGACGAACCCCTCCGGGGTAGTACGCCGGGCGGCGCTGGCGGAGAGGCCGACGAAGGCGCCCGGCACGTCCGGGTCGGCGGCCCAGCGCCCCGGGTCGGCCGCGACGATCAGCGCCGGTTCCAGCCTGCCGTCGTCGCCGTACTGTCCGGCCCAACCGGTGCCGGTGGCCCGCCACCCCGCCGGCAGCGCGACGCTGAGCGGCCCGCTGGTCCCCCGGATGCCGTCGGGGTGGGGCAGGCCGCCGTCCCCGGCCAGGGCGCCAAGCGCGACGAGCGCCACGGCGCCCGCGCCGGCCAGGCCGAACCGGCGGACCGGCCCCCGCCCCCGGCGGGCCGGGTGCCCGTCGTCCGCGTCCGCGTCGGCTGGCGAGGTGGCGCGGCGCAGTGCGGCCCGGAAGGCGTCGGCGTCCGGGTAGCGGTCGGCGGGGCGGACCGCGGTGGCCCGGCGCAGCACCGACGGCACGGCGGCCGGGACGCCCTGCCGCCACCGGGATGTCGGGCCGGGACCGCCGTCGGGGTGGCCGAGCAGCCGCAGCCCGAGCCGACCCAGCCCGAACACGTCGCTGCGGGTGTCCACCACGGCCAGTGGGTCGTCCTGCTCGGGGGCCATGTAGCCGGGCGTCCCGGCCCGGGCGGTCAGCCCGGACGCGGCGGCCAGGGCCTTGGCCAGTCCCAGGTCGGCGATGAGCACCCGCTCGCCGGTCGGACCGGAGGCGAAGAGGATGTTGCCCGGGGTCAGGTCGCGGTGCACCACCCGGTGCCGATGCAGGACCGCGACCCCGGCGGCGATCTCGCCGAGCAGGACCAGCGCCTGCGCCGCCGGCAGCGGCCCCGTGGCCAGCCGGTCCCGCAGGCTACCGCCGTCGGCCCAGGCCAGCACCGCGTACGGACGGCCGTCGGGCAGCTCGCCCACGCCGTGCACCCGGACCAGCCGGGGGTGGTCGAGCCGCCGCAGCAGCCGCGCCTCGTCCAGGAACCGTTCCCGCACCCGCAGGTCGTGACTCCAGTTCTCGGCCAGCACCTTGATCGCCACCCGGGAGTCCAGGACGGGATCGTGGCCCAGCCAGACGGTCGCGAACGAACCCGCGCCGAGCAGTCGCTCGATCCGGTAGGAGCCGATCCACGCCGGAGTGCTCATCGCCCCACCCTCGTCGGCAGTCCCCGCTGCGACGGTAACCGGTGCGGACGGGCGGCGGGGACCGCCGGAGCGGGGTGGCGCAGACCGCCGGAAGCGGGTCCCACCGGTGCGGACGGTCCGGTCGGAAACCCGACGAACCGATGTGGCCGGCGGGGAGACGAACAAGACGACAGGACAGCACCACCACGAAGGAGTTCCGTCATGAACCGTCTGTCGTCCACCGTCCTCACCGGCGCGCTGGCCCTCTGCGCCGTCGTACCCGCGCTGGCCGGCCCGGCCGCCGCGGGGCCCGCCGCCGACGCTCCGACCCGCTCCGGCACCGCCGCCGGCGCCTCGGCCGCCGTCGCCGCCGGGTCCTCCGACCGCGCCGACCGGCGTCGCTCGGCGCAGGCCACGATCGTCCAGGCTGCCGGTTCGGTCGACCTGCTCAGCGTCCGGGGCGCCGGACCGTTCCGGATCGGTGCGAGCCTGACCCGGCTCTCGGCGGCCGGCCTGATCGACTGGACGGCTGCCGGCTGCGCCGGCGTGGTCCACGCCGGCGTCACCGGCGACTGGGCCGGGAAGATCCTGCTCGCCTTCCGGGACGGGCGGCTGGTCTCGGTCGGCACCGCCACCGCACCGCCGCGCTCGCCGGCGGGAGCGAGCGTCGGCATGTCCTTCGCCGAGCTGGAGGAGATCTACGGCCGGCGCGGTGAGCTGATCAGCAACGACGCCGGAGACGCCACGGCGTACCTGGTCCGGTTCGGCAGCCGGGTGGAGCTGTTCACCGGACACCCGATCCGCCCCGGCGTCGGCTGGTTCGAGGCCGGGCGCGCGGACTTCGTCGAGCGCGGCTTCCGGCAGGGCCGGTCCTGCTGAACCCCGCCCGCACCGAGGGGCGCCGGCATCCCGCCGGCGCCCCTCGTCGGCGGAGCGACACATCGTTCCCCTCCGGCACGACAGTATTGGTATCGACAACACTGTGTGGCACACAGTATGGTGTGACGCATGGTTAGCGAGGAGATCCTGCGGACCCATCTCCAGGAGTTGCGCCGCGGCACGGTGGTGGTGGCGAGCCTGGTCGCCCTGCGCCACCCCGACTACGGCTACGCGCTGCTGCAACGGCTGGCCGCGCACGGCTTCCCGGTCGACGCCAACACGCTCTACCCCCTGCTGCGCCGACTGGAGGAGCAGGGCCTGCTGACCAGCGAGTGGAACACCGAGGAGAGCCGCCCGCGCAAGTTCTACCGCACCAGCGAGGAGGGCGAGGGCGTACTGCGCCGACTCCTCGACGACCTCGCCGCCGTGCAGATCTCCGTCGCCGGGCTGATCGAAGGAGTGGACCGATGACCTCCCTGACCGACCGCTACGTCGCCGCCACCCTGCGGGCCGTGCCCGCACCACGCCGGGCGGAGATCGCCACCGAGCTGCGCGCCTCCATCGAGGACATGATCGACGGCCGGACCGCCTCCGGGGAGGACGCCGCCGCGGCCGAACGCGAGGTGCTGACCGAGATGGGTCACCCGGAGCGGCTCGCCGCCCGCTACGCCGACCGCCGGCTCCAACTCATCGGCCCCACCTACTACCTGGTCTGGCAGCGGTTCCTCAAGGGGCTGCTCGCCGTCGTCCCCGCCACCGTCGGCGTGGCGGTGGGCGTGATCAAGGCGACCGTCGAGGGCGAACCCGGCCCGGCGATCGGCGCCGGCATCACCGCCGCCTTCCAGACCGCGGTGCAGATCGCCTTCTGGGTCACCCTGTGCTTCGCCGTGCTGGAACGGACCGACACCTCGCTGAAGCTGCCCGACTGGACCGTCGACCAGCTACCCGAGGGCCCGGTCGAGCGGGACGTACGCCTCACCGACACCTGCGCGGCGGTGGCGATGCTGCTGCTCACCCTGGCCTTCCTGCCCTGGCAGCACGTCCAGCCCTGGGTGACGGCGACCGACGGCGGGCGGATCCCCCTGCTCGACCCGGCGCTGTGGCGCTCCTGGCTGCCGGTGCTCGCGGCGGTGCTGGTCGCGAGCCTGGCGCTGGAGATCGCGAAGTACCGCGCCCGGCGGTGGACCTGGCCGCTGGTGGCCGTCAACGCCGCGCTCGACCTGGCCTTCGCCGTGCCGGTGGTGGTGCTGCTGCTCACCGACCGGCTGCTCAACCCGGACCTGGTCGCCCGGTTCGCCTGGCTGCGCGAGGGCGATCACCTGGAGACCGTCGCCACGGTGTCGGTGGTGGTGATCGCCGTGATCACGCTCTGGGACGTCGTCGACAGCGTGCTGAAGGCCCGCCGCCGCGACGCCTGAGCAGAGGCATCCGGCCCGGCGCACACGGGGGCGCCGGGCCGGGGCCGGGTCAGCGCCCGCCGGCCCGCCACTCGCGGGCCAGCAGGGCGTACACCGCCTCGTCGGTCCACTCCCCCTTGACCAGCTCGTTCTCCCGCAGGTGCGCCTCCCGGCGCATGCCGAGCCGCTCCAGCACCCGGGCCGAGGCGGTGTTGCGGGCGTCCAGCCGGCCGACGATCCGGTGCAGGCCCAGCTCGTCGAAGCCCAGCCGCAGCATCTCCCGAGCCGCCTCGGTGGCGTACCCGTGGCCGGCGTGGTCGGGGTGCAGGACGTACCCGATCTCGCCCTGCCGGTGCGCGACGCTGGTCCAGATCAACAGCACGTCACCGATCACCGCGCCGGTCTCCCGCAGCACCAGCGCCAAGTTCAGCACGTCGCCCTCCGCGCGCAGCGCCACCCGGGCGCGCTTGCGGGCCAGCGCCTCCCGGCTGGCGGCCTCGTCGTTCGGGGCGAAGTAGAGGTAGCGGGTGACGTCGGCGCGGGACTGGTAGCCGTGCAGGGCGGCGAAGTCGTCGGCGGTGAACAACCGCAGGTCGAGGCGGTCGGTGCGCAGCGGGAGGTCGGGGACGAGCATCCCGGCAGGCTACGGCGGGAGCGGGCGGCCGGTCAGCCGAGTTTCGCCGCCGCTTTCAGCAGGGGACGGTGTCCCAGCCGGCCGGCAGCCGCGGCCCGTCCCAGGACGGGTCCGGCCGCCACTGCGCCCAGCCCTCGTCCCACCAGCGCCGGCCCGCGTCGAGCAGGGCGGCGATCCGGTCCCCCTCCCCGCGGATGGCGTCGGCCATGCCCGGGTAGCGCCCCTCGGTGAGGCGCTGGGCGAACATCTCGACGTCCTTCCAGACGTACCGGTCAGTGCCCGCCGGCCACCACAGGTCCAGCTCGTGGTCGAGGGTGTCCACCCCGATCGGGGTACGCCGGAACGGGTCCTGGAGGTTGAAGTACCAACCGGCGAAGGCGCGGTCCTCGCCGGACCAGAAGACGTCCACCGAGTGCGCCTCACCCGGACGCTGGAGCATCAGCTTGCCGTGCCCGGACCAGGCCGTGTGGCCGGCGGTCTGCCAGGGGTGCCGTCCACACGGGAAGGTGCCGCCCTCCGGGAAGCCGAACTCGGCCCCCGGCGGCAGGTAGAGCGCGAGCAGGTCGGCGGAGTCCTCGACGCAGATGGTCGGGCAGCCGAACCAGACCTCGCCGCGCAGCACCTCCCGCCGGACGACCACGTCGCCCGGCGGGAATCGCCCTTCGGTCACCGGGGTCAGGCGTCGACCGCGGCCATGACGTCGTCGGAGACGTCGAAGTTGGCGTAGACGTTCTGCACGTCGTCGCAGTCCTCGAGCACGTCGATCAGCTTGAAGACCTTGCGCGCGCCGTCGGCGTCCAGCGGCACGTTGACGCTCGGGATCAGGGAGGACTCGGCCGACTCGTACTCGATCCCGGCGTCCTGCAGGGCGGTGCGGACCGGAATCAGGTCGGTCGGCTCGGAGACCACCTCGTACGCCTCACCGAGGTCGTTGACCTCCTCCGCGCCCGCGTCGAGCACGGCCATCATGATGTCGTCCTCGGTGGTGCCGGCCTTGGGGACGATCACCACGCCCTTGCGGGAGAACATGTACGACACCGAGCCGGCGTCGGCGAGCGAGCCGCCGTTGCGGGTCAGCGCGGTGCGGACCTCGGTGGCGGCCCGGTTGCGGTTGTCGGTCAGGCACTCGATGAGCATCGCCACGCCGTTCGGGCCGTAGCCCTCGTACATGATCGTCTGCCAGTCGGCGCCGCCGGCCTCCAGGCCGGAGCCCCGCTTGACCGCGCGGTCGATGTTGTCGTTCGGTACCGAGTTCTTCTTGGCCTTCTGGATGGCGTCGTAGAGCGTCGGGTTACCGGCCGGGTCGCCGCCGCCGGTACGCGCCGCGACCTCGACGTTCTTGATCAGCTTGGCGAACATCTTGCCGCGCTTGGCGTCGATGACGGCCTTCTTGTGCTTGGTGGTCGCCCACTTTGAGTGGCCGGACATCTCGTACCTCCGTCTGTCATTCCACGCCTGCGTCGACAGCCCGCGCCGACTCCACCCCGCAACCGGCGACAGGACGGCCGGTCGGCTCCGCGTGGAGGGCTGCGGCGGGCACTGGCCCTGCCGAACCGCGGCAATCCTACCGAGGTCGTGCCCCGGCGTGTCACACCCGGACCCGTCGGGGCGGCGTCGGGGCACCCGGGCCATGAGGAGGACAACCCGCGCGTACCGGAAAACATGCCCGCCCGGCACGCGCGAGGGGCCCTTCCGATCCGGAAGGGCCCCTCGCACATCCGCTCAGGCGGCGCGGACCAGGTCCACGAAGTAGCGGTGCAGCCGCAGGTCGCCGGTGAGCTCCGGGTGGAACGAGGTGGCCAGCAGGTTGCCCTGCCGGACCGCGACGATCCGCTCGGCGGCCGGGCCCTCGCTGACCCGGCCGAGCACCTCGACGCCGTCGCCGACCCTCTCGACCCACGGGGCCCGGATGAAGACCGCGTGGAACGGCTCGCCCGCGACCCCGGCGATCTTTACCGGCGCCTCGAACGAGTCGACCTGCCGGCCGAACGCGTTGCGCCGCACCGTCATCTCGATGCCGGCGAAGCCGCGCTGGTCGGGCCGGCCGTCCAGGACCTCGGTGGCCAGCATGATCATGCCGGCGCAGGACCCGTAGACCGGCATCCCACCGGCGATCCGCTTGTCGATCGGCTCGCGCATCTCGAAGATGTCGGCCAGCTTGCTGATCGTGGTGGACTCGCCGCCGGGGATGACCAGCCCGTCGACCGCGTCCAGCTCGGCCGGGCGGCGTACCGGGCGGGCGTCCGCGCCGGCGCCGGCCAGGGCCGCGACGTGCTCGCGGACGTCACCCTGCAGCGCGAGCACACCGATGATCGGCGTCTCGCCCATGCGCACCGTCCTTTCGTCGTATCCCGACCGCGCCGAGGTCACCAACCGCGCTCGGCCAGCCGGTGCGGCTGCGGGATCTCGTCGACGTTGATGCCGACCATCGCCTCGCCGAGGCCGCGGGAGACCTTGGCCAGCACGTCCGGGTCGTCGTGGAAGGTGGTGGCCTTGACGATCGCGGCGGCGCGCTGGGCCGGGTTGCCGGACTTGAAGATGCCCGAGCCGACGAAGACGCCCTCGGCGCCGAGCTGCATCATCATCGCGGCGTCGGCCGGGGTGGCGATACCACCGGCGGTGAAGAGCACCACCGGCAGCTTGCCGGTCTCGGCGACCTCCTTGACCAGCTCGTACGGGGCCTGGAGCTCCTTGGCGGCGACGAACAGCTCGTCGGCCGGCAGCGAGCTGAGCCGGGCGATCTCCTGCCGGATCTTGCGCATGTGCATGGTGGCGTTGGAGACGTCGCCGGTGCCGGCCTCACCCTTGGAGCGGATCATCGCCGCGCCCTCGGTGATCCGGCGCAGCGCCTCGCCGAGGTTGGTCGCGCCGCAGACGAAGGGGACGGTGAAGGCCCACTTGTCGATGTGGTTGGCGTAGTCGGCCGGGGTGAGCACCTCGGACTCGTCGACGTAGTCGACGCCGAGGGACTGCAGGATCTGCGCCTCGACGAAGTGGCCGATCCGGGCCTTGGCCATGACCGGGATGGAGACGGCGTTGATGATGCCGTCGATCATGTCCGGGTCGCTCATCCGGGACACCCCGCCCTGGGCGCGGATGTCGGCGGGCACGCGCTCCAGCGCCATCACGGCGACGGCGCCGGCGTCCTCGGCGATCTTGGCCTGCTCGGCGGTGACCACGTCCATGATCACGCCGCCCTTGAGCATCTCGGCCATGCCGCGCTTGACGCGGGCGGTGCCGACGAGGGAGGTGGCGCCGGCGTTCTGGGAGGTGGTTTCGGGCACGGGTTATCGCTCCTCGGACGTGCTCGGGGGGTGGCTACGGCTGATGCTACGGCGGGTTCAACGCCGGTCCGACAGCCAATCAGACCCCCGGTGGCCTGCACTGTGGCTGCCATCACCCGGGATCGGACACCCGCCCGAAGCGTCGCCAAACCGGGCAGTCCGCACCACCGGTGCCGAAAGCCGACGTCAGCTCGCGGGAGCCTCGGCGGCGACCACGAGCGTCGGGTCGTCGACGTCGAAGTAGCGGGGCCACGGGTGCCGGCGCCCCATCCGGCACAGCCGCACCAGCGGCCGGCTGCGCGCCGCCCGGGCGTCGCGGACCAGGTCGGTGTGCACCTGCCGGGCCAGCGCCAGCCGCCGGCTGGCGGCGATCACCGCCTCGCAGACCGGGTCGGCCGGGTCCAGCCGCACCGTGCGCAGCTGCCGGGTCAGGTCGTTCTCGGCGGCCTCCCGCTCTTCCGGCGGGGCGTCCAGCGCGATCCGCGCCGCCGCGTACAGCTCGACGCCGTAGCGCCGCTCGGCCAGCACCGCGGCGGCGGCCGCCCGGCGCAGCAGGTGCGCGTCGAGGGCCCGGGCGGCGGACTCCGCCCGGGACTGCAGCCGCTCGACCCGGCCGGCCGTCCAGATCAGGTACGTCGCGACCAGGGCGACGACCACCGTCGCGCCCACCACCCACCACATGTGCGGCATCGTAGTGCTCACACCGCCCCGCCCAGCCCCACCCATTCCTGGTCGATGACCCGGCCGTCGGTGGCCTCGATGGCCGCGGCGTAGACCTCCAGGACCCGGCGGGCGATCACCGGCCAGTCGTAGTGCGCCACCACCTCGTCGCCGCAGGCGGTCAGCGCGGCCCGGCCCTGCGGGTCGTCGAGCAGGTCGGCCAGGGCGGTACGCAGCGCGGCCGCGTCCCCGGTCGGGAAGAGCCGGCCGGCCCGCCCGCCGTCGAGCACCCGGCGGAACGCGTCGAGGTCGCTGGCGACCACCGTGGTGCCGGCGGCCAGCGCCTCGGTGAGGATCATCCCGAAGGACTCCCCGCCGGTGTTCGGGGCGACGTAGAGGTGCACGCTGCGCAGCATCCGGGCCTTCTCCTCCTCCGGCACCATGCCGAGGAAGGTCACCCGGTCGCGCAGCTCGGCCGGGAACCGCCCGAACAGGTCGTCCGGGTCACCGGGGCCGGCCACCAGCAGGCGCAGGCCGGGCCGGTGCGGCGCCAGCGCGACGAAGGCGTCGCGCAGGATCGGGAACCCCTTGCGGGCCTCGGTGAAGCGGCCGAGGAAGCCGAGCGTGCCGCCGGTGCCCGGCGCGCACTCCCCCGGCCAGCCGGGCAGCGGCTCGACGCCGGCGAACTTGGCCACCGCCACCCCGTTGGGGATCTCCACCGCGCCGCCGTCCATGTGCTCGACCTGGACCTTGCGGGCCAGCGCGCTGACCGCGATCCGGGCGGTGATCCGCTCCAGCACGATCTGCAGGACGCCCTGCGCGGCGGCGAGCACCCGGGACCGGGTCATCGCGGTGTGGAAGGTCGCCACCACCGGGCCGCGCGCGGAGAGCACCGCCAGCATCGACAGGCTCAGCGTCAGCGGCTCGTGCACGTGCAGCACGTCGAAGTCGCCCCGGGTGAGCCAGCGGCGCACCCGGGCGGTGGAGACCGGGCCGAACGCGATCCGGGCCACCGACCCGTTGTACGGCAGCGGCACGGCGCGCCCCGCCGAAACCACGTACGGCGGCAGCGCCGACTCCTCGTCGGCCGGGGCGAGGACGCTCACCTCGTGACCGAGCCCGATCAGCGCCTCGGCGAGGTCCATGACGTGGTTCTGCACCCCACCGGGTACGTCGAAGGAGTACGGGCACACGATGCCGATCCGCACGTAGGCGCCCTTTCCCGTCAGGCCTGGCCGGTGACCGGCGCAGGTGGTGTCGCGCCGCTGTCCGTGCTCCGCTGGTCCAGCCACATCCGCTGCAACATGTGCCAGTCTTCCGGATGCCGCGCGATGCCCGCCGCCAGAGCGTCGGCAATCCGCTGGGTCAGCAACCGGACCCGCTGGTCCAACGGCGCCGAATCCGGGTCCGGCAGCGGCAGCGGACCCTCGAGCGAGGCGCACGCGGCGTCCGGTTCGTACCACATCGAGGCGACGTAGAGCGGGGCGCCGGTGCGGACCGCCAGCAGCGCCGGGCCGGCCGGCATCCGGGTCCGGCCGCCGAAGAACTCGACCTCCACCCCTCGGGCGGAGAGGTCCCGGTCGGCCAGCAGCGGCACCACCGTGCCGGCGCGGACCCGGTCCACCAGCACGTCGAAGGCGGGCCGGGCGCCGCCGTGGGTGGGCAGGATCTCCATGCCCAGGCCCTGCCGGAAGGCGAGGAACCGCTCGTAGACCGCCTCGGGCTTGAGCCGCTCGGCGACGGTGGTGATCGGCCAGCCGGTGGCGGCCACCCAGGCGCCCGCGGCGTCCCAGTTGCCGGCGTGCGGCAGGGCGACCACCGCGCCCCGGCCGGCGGCCACGTCGGCCGCGAGCAGGTCCACCCCGGCCGGGTCCAGCCGGAACCCGGCGAGGATCTGGGCACGGCTCAGCGCCGGCAGCCGGAACGCCTCCATCCAGTACCGGGCGTACGAGCGCATCCCGCGCCGGACCAGCGCGTCCAGCTCCGCCTCGGGCAGGTCGGGGCCGACCACCCGGCGCAGGTTGGCGCGCAGTCGGGCCGTACCCGGGCCGCCTCGGCGGTGGGCGCGGTCCGCGCCCGCGGAGAAGGCCGCGGCCACCACGGGCCGGGGCAGCGCGCGGGCCAGGCGCCAGCCGGCGACGTAGCCGAGCTCGGTGAGGTTCACTCCTTGCCGACCTGCTGGGCCTGCCGGTACACGTGCGCCATGCGCTGCCCCACCGTGAAGATCGAGACGGCAGCGAGCAGCCAGAGCGCGACCTCCAGGGCGCGGTCCACGCCGAGCCCGGTGAGCAGGCCGCCCACCCCGACGATCAGCAGCCGCTCGGTGCGCTCGGCGATGCCCACGTTGCCGGTCATGCCGAGCCCCTCGGCGCGGGCCTTGACGTAGGAGACCAGCCCGCCGGCGGCCAGGCAGAGCAGCGCCGCGGCCACCCCGGAGTATTCGTGCTCGGTCGCCAGCCAGTACGCCACCGCGCCGAAGACGGCGCTGTCGGCGACCCGGTCCATGCTCGAATCGAGGAACGCCCCGAACCGGGTGGAGCCGCCGCTCATCCGGGCCATCGTCCCGTCGAGCAGGTCGGTGAGCGCGAAGACCGTCACGATGAGGGCGCCGGCGACCAGGTCACCGCGGGCGCCGAAGCCGAGGGCGCCGACGAGCACGCCGAGGGTGCCGGTCACGGTGACCGCGTTGGGGGACACGCCGGCGCGGAGCAGGCCGCGCGCGACCGGCTCCACGACGCGGGTCATCCCCGCGCGGGCCGTCACTTGGAAGATCTTCGCCATGGCGGTCCCACGATAACGGCCGGCAGCGGTCGGCGACACAGCCGGTCGTCCGACCCGCGTGGCGCAGGCTTGTGTCGGGTCGGTAACGGGTGTGAGATCGGGTGTGGGGGGTGAGCCAGCTCACCGGCCCACCCGGCTGAGTACCCGTCGTCCAGGAGAGCACCGGAGGATATCGCCGCGGCACCCGCCCGGGCCCGCTTCCCCGTCGCGAGCGGCGGTCGCCACCAATCACGGCTGAGGGAGGTGCGCCGCGATGGCGCAGAAGAACCAGGAGAAGGGTGTCACCGGCGCGGCGCCGGTGGTGACCGAGCCCGGCAGGGTTCGCAACGTGGTGCTCGTCGGGCACTCCGGGGCGGGCAAGACGACCCTGGTCGAGGCGCTGCTCGCCGCCAGCGGCACGATCAGCCGGGCCGGCAGCGTCACCGACGGCACCACCGTCTGCGACCACGACCCGGCGGCGGTACGCCAGCAGCGCTCGGTGAGCCTGGCCTGCGCTCCGCTCATGCACCAGGGCGTCAAGGTCAACCTGCTGGACACCCCGGGGTACGGCGACTTCGTCGGCGAGCTGCGGGCCGGCCTGCGGGCCGCCGACGCCGCGCTGTTCGTGGTCTCCGCGGCCGACGGGATGGACATGGCCACCGCCGCCCTGTGGGAGGAGTGCGCCGCGGTGGACATGCCGCGGGCCGTCGCGGTCTCCCGGCTGGACCATCCGCGCGCCGACTTCGACGAGGCGGTGGCGCTGTGCCAGCGGGTGTTCGGCGACAACGTGCTGCCGCTCTACCTGCCGATGCTCGGCGACGACGGCGTGTCGGTGGCCGGCCTGCTGGGCCTGATCACCCGCCGGGTCTTCGACTACTCGGCCGGGCTGCCCGCCGCCGTGCGCGAGCCGGATCCGGAGCACCTGCCGGCGATCCTGGAGTCCCGCAACGAGCTGATCGAGGGGGTCATCGCCGAGAGCGAGGACGAGACCCTGATGGACCGCTACCTCGGCGGCGAGGAGATCGACACCGAGGTGCTGATCACCGATCTGGAGAAGGCGGTCGCCCGGGGCCACTTCTACCCGGTGGTGCCGGTCTGCGCGGAGACCGGCGTGGGCCTGGACGCGCTGCTGGACGGCCTGGTGGCCGCCTTCCCGTCCCCGCTGGAGCACGAGGTGCCCGCGGTCACCGGCGTGGACGGCTCGCCCCGGCCGCCGCTGAGCTGCGACCCGGACGGCCCGCTGGTCGCCGAGGTGGTCAAGACGACCGTCGACCGGCACGTCGGCCGGGTCTCGCTGGTACGGGTCTTCTCCGGCACGCTCCGCCCCGACCAGGTCGTGCACGTCTCCGGGCACGGCATGGCCGAACGCGGGCACCCCGACCACGACGCCGACGAGCGGGTCGGGCACATCTACACCCCGCTGGGCGCGACACTGCGCGAGGTGACCGCCTGCGTGGCGGGCGACCTCTGCGCGATCACCAAGTCGGGCAGCGCGGAGACCGGCGACACCATCTCCGCCAAGGAGGAGCCGCTGCTCGTCGCCCCCTGGGCGATGCCCGAGCCGCTGCTGCCGGTGGCGATCGTGGCGAAGAGCCGGGCCGACGAGGACGCCCTGGCCCGCAACCTGGGCCGGCTGGTCGCCGGCGACCCGACGCTGCGCCTGGAGCGCAACCCGGAGACCCACCAGCTGGTGCTCTGGTGCATGGGCGAGGCGCACGCCGACGTGGTCCTCGACCGGCTGCGCAGCGGCGGCGTGGAGCTGGAGACCGAGCCGGTACGGGTGGCGCTGCGCGAGACGCTGACCGCCGGTGGCCGGGGCCACGGCCGGCACGTCAAGCAGTCCGGCGGCCACGGCCAGTACGCCGTCTGCGACATCGAGGTGGAGCCGCTGCCGCGCGGCGAAGGCTTCGAGTTCGTCGACCGGGTGGTCGGCGGGGCGGTCCCGCACAACTACATCCCGTCGGTGGAGAAGGGCGTGCGGGCGCAGATGGAACGCGGCCTGGTGGCCGGCTATCCGGTGGTGGACCTGCGGGTCACCCTCGTCGACGGCAAGGCGCACAGCGTCGACTCCTCCGACGCGGCCTTCCAGACCGCCGGCGCGCTGGCGCTGCGCGACGCCGCCGAGAAGGGGCAGCCGGCGCTGCTGGAGCCGGTGGACGAGGTGGTCATCCGGGTGCCCGACGGCTCCGTCGGCCCGGTGATGGGCGACCTGTCCGGCCGGCGCGGCCGAGTGCTCGGCACCGAGCCCGACCCGGACGCCGACGGGCGCACCCTGGTCCGCGCCGAGGTGCCCGCCACCGAACTGCTCCGGTACGCGGTCGAGCTGCGCTCGATGACCCACGGCACCGGCACCTTCACCCGCGACTTCGCCCGCTACGAGCCCATGCCCGCCCACCTCGCCGAGCAGGCCCGCAAGGAACACACCACCCACACCTGACCCACCCCTCCCCGGGCCCCTCTGCGCCGCGCACTTTCCGAGAAAGAGTGCCTATTCCCCGCCGAATAGCCACGCTTTCTCGAAAAGTGCGCGGATCTTGGGGTCGGGTGGGTGGGGCGGGCGGCGGAGGGGTCAGGGGCGGGCGGTGGGGATGGGGGGCATCGGCCAGTGGGGGCGGTCGGCGTCGCGCAGGGCGGCGGTGCGCAGGGCGGCGAGCTGACGTTCCACCTCGGCGAAGTGGTCCGGGGCGAGTGGGCCGAGGCGCAGCGCGGCGGCGTTCTCGTCGACCTGGGCGACCGTCCGGCAGCCGGGGATCGGCACCGTGCGGGCGCTGCGCGCCCAGATCCAGCCCAGCGCGCCCTGGCTGAGGGTGCGCCCGTCCGCGGTGAGGGCGCCACGTACCGCCGCGACCCGGCGCAGCCACTCCGGCGCCGGTCGCCCGCCGCGGAACCACTCCAGCCAGGTGGGGGCGACGCCGCGTACGTCGTCGCGGGGCAGCGTGGACGTCGCGGTGTACTTGCCGGTGAGCAGCCCCATCCCGAGCGGGCTCCGGTTGACGCTGCCCAGGTCGTGCTTGTCGCAGACGGCCAGCATCACCGGGGTGTCCCGGAGCACGGAGAGGGTGTGCTGCACGGCGGTGGCGTGCGGTGCCGCCTCGGCGAAGGCCGCCGCCCGGTCGGCCCGGTCGGTGCTCCAGCCGTACGCGCGGACGAGTCCCTCGGCGACCAGGTCCTCCAGGGTGCCGAGCAGCGCGTCCACCCGGGGCAGCGGCAGGTCGCCCAGGTGCAGCTGGTACAGGTCGATCCGGTCGGTGTCCAGCCGGCGCAGCGAGTCGGTGACCGCCCGGCGCAGGTACGCCGGGGACGGGTCCTCACCGGTGGCCTGGCGGGTCTGCTCCTCGAAGGTGTAGCCCCACTTGGTGGCGATCACGGCCTCGTCCCGCCGGCCGGCGAGCGCCCGGCCGAGGACCCGCTCGCCGTGCCCGGCCCCGTACGTGTCGGCGGTGTCGAAGAGGGTCACGCCGAGGTCCAGCGCCCGCCGTACGGCCCGGACCGACTCCTCGTCGTCGACCCTGCCCCAGCCCAGCGGCCGGGCGCCCTCGGCCCAGGGGCCACCGATCGCCCAGCACCCCATGCCGAGGGCGCTGACCTCGATGCCGCTGCGGCCCAACGTCCGCGTCGTCACTGCCATCGCCGCATCCTGCCACCTCCACCCGACAGACGGGCGGGAACGTCACCTGTCGTGGAGGATCGACCACATGGGACGGCTGGGCGTGGACGTCGGCGGTGTGATCATCGAGCTGACCGAAGGGGACGAGGACACCTCGTTCTTCGGCGACAACTACCTGCGGACACCCCCGCTGGACGGGGTGTTCGAGGCGCTGGCCGCGCTCGTCCCGCTCTTCGACGAGGTGTACGTGGTGTCGAAGTGCGCCGAGCCGACCGAGCGGCGGACCCGGGACTGGCTGGCCCACCACGACTTCCACGCCCGCACCGGGATCGGCCCGGAGCGGCTGCGCTTCTGCCGTACCCGTCCGGAGAAGGGGCCGATCGCCGCGCAGCTCGGGCTGACCCACTTCGTCGACGACCGGCTGGAGGTGCTGGGCTATCTCGACATGGTGCCGCACCGGTACCTGATGCGGCCCCGGGAGGACGAGGTGGCCGCGTACCGGGCCCACCTGGCCGGGGTGCAGCGGGTGGAGAGCTGGCCGGAGCTGGTCGCGCGGATCCGCGCGGACGCCGGGGAGGGCACCGCCGACCGGCGGTGACCGGCTGACCCCTCCGCGCCCGGGACACGGACCCAGGGCGGGCGCGGCCACCCACGGCGCACCGGATGGCGGTGCCGAGCCCGGCGAGCAACTGGCGGCCACCAGCGCGGGAGCGGAGACGAGCGACAGCCGTTCAGCGCCGGAGGGCGGAGACGAACGGCAGCCGTTCAGCGCCAAATCGCGCAGACGAACCGCGGCCGTCAGCGCCGGAGCGCGGAGGCGAGCGGCAGCGGGGTCGGCTGGCCCTCCCAGGTGCCGGTCAGCACGACACCGGCCGGCGAGGTGCCGCGGTCGAGGCGGCGGACGACCGCCAGCTCGACGGTGTCGGTGACGATCAGCGTCGGGTCGGCGTCCACCACCCGGCGGGGCGTACCCACCTCGGGCAGCTCGGCATCGTCGGCCCCGCTGCTGTCGATGGCCATCGTCGGCGCCCGCCGCTCCTGCCGGCCGTCCACCTCGAAGTACTCCTCTGCCTGACCGCTTCCGGTGAGGATCGCGGCGGCCAGCGCGGCAGCGTAGACCGGGTCGCCGCAGGCGTCGTAGACCCAGCGGCGGCCGAGCACCGAGTGCGCGGTGGTGCCCACCAGCCAGTCGTCGGCGCCGTCGAGCGGCGCGCCCCGGTAGGTGAGCGGGACCTGGTGGACCGGCCCGTCACCGGCCCGGACGAGCAGGGTCTCGATGCCGACCTCCCCGGCCGGGTCGTCGAACCGGCAGCCCGCGACGCGCACCACCTCGACGCCGGCGGGTCCGTCGTACCAGCCTCGGCCGGGCAGCCACTCGGTGAGCAGTTCCAGCTTCGTGGGGCGCAGCGTGGCGCGGTGCAGCAGGGCCATGCACAAGATCGTATGCCCGGCCGGGCGCGCGAGCCGGCCCGGCGTGGGGGTCAGGCCGGCCAGGCCTTGGCGAACAGGTCGCGGGTGTCGGCGAGCAGCTGCGGCAGGACCTTCGTCCGGCCGATCACCGGCATGAAGTTCGCGTCACCGCCCCAGCGCGGCACCACGTGCTGGTGCAGGTGGGCGGCGATGCCGGCGCCGGCGACGCCGCCCTGGTTCATGCCGAGGTTGAACCCGTGCGCGTTGCTGACCGTGCGGACCACCCGCATCGCGGTCTGGGTGTACACGCCCAGCTCGATGGTCTCCGCCGGGTCCAGGTCGGTGTAGTCGGCGACGTGCCGGTACGGGCAGACCAGCAGGTGCCCCGGGTTGTACGGGTAGAGGTTGAGCACCGCGAAGACGTGCACCCCGCGCGCCACGACCAGGCTCTCCCCCTCGGGCAGGCCGGGGGCCAGGCAGAACGGGCAGCCGGTGGGCTTCTCGTAGCCACCCTCGGGACGGTCCTCGCCGGAGATGTAGGTCATCCGGTGCGGCGTCCAGAGCCGCTCCAGCCCGTCCGCCAGGCCGGTGTCGCCGGTGATGTCCGTGCCGTCGTCAGAGTGCCGCGCCGCCCCAGTCACACGCCGATCCTACGGTCACCGCAAGGGGGTGCCCCTGTCCGCACCGGCCCACCCGAACCCGGCCCGCGCTCCCCCTCGCGCGCACTTTCTGAGAAAGGGGTGGCCATCCGGCGAGGAACAGCCACTCTTTCTCGGAAAGTGCGCGGGGTCTTGGAGTCGGTGGGGTCAGCTCTGGGCGGACGGGCCGGAGTTGGAGCGGGAGCTCACCACGTCCAGCACGTGCGCGACCGCCTCGGCCATCGGCACCCCGTTGCGCTGCGAGCCGTCCCGGTAGCGGAAGGAGACCGTGCCGGCGGCCACGTCGTCGTCGCCGGCGATCACCATGAACGGGATCTTCTGCTGCTGGGCGGTGCGGATCTTCTTCTGCATCCGGTCGTCACCCGCGTCGACCTGGGCGCGGATCCCCTCGGCGCGCAGCGCCGCGACGAAGCCGTGCAGGTAGTCGGTGTGGTCCTCGCGGATCGGGATGCCGACCACCTGCACCGGGGCCAGCCAGGCCGGGAACGCCCCCGCGTAGTGCTCGGTGAGCACGCCGAAGAAGCGCTCGATCGAGCCGAAGAGGGCCCGGTGGATCATCACCGGCCGCTGCCGGCTGCCGTCCGCCGCCTGGTACTCCAGGCCGAACCGCTCCGGCTGGTTGAAGTCGACCTGGATGGTGGACATCTGCCAGGTCCGGCCGATCGCGTCCTTGGCCTGCACCGAGATCTTCGGGCCGTAGAAGGCCGCGCCGCCCGGGTCGGGCACCAGGTCCAGCCCGGACGACTCGGCGGCGGTGCGCAGCGCCTCGGTCGCCTCCGCCCAGTCCTCGTCCGACCCGATGAACTTGGGCGAGTCGTCGCGGGTGGACAGCTCCAGGTAGAAGTCGTCCAGGCCGTAGTCGCGCAGCAGGTCGAGCACGAACGACAGCAGGGTGGACAGCTCGCCGGGCATCTGCTCCCGGGTGCAGTAGATGTGCGAGTCGTCCTGGGTCAGACCGCGGACCCGGGTCAGGCCGTGCACCACGCCGGACTTCTCGTACCGGTAGACCGTGCCGAACTCGAACAGCCGCAGCGGCAGCTCGCGGTAGGACCGCCCGCGCGCCCTGAAGATCAGGTTGTGCATCGGGCAGTTCATCGCCTTGAGGTAGTAGTCCGCGCCCTCCAGCTGCATGGGCGGGAACATCGTCTCGGCGTAGTAGGGCAGGTGCCCGGAGGTCTCGAACAGGTGCGCCTTGGTGATGTGCGGGGTGTTGACGAACTCGTACCCGGCCGCCTCGTGCCGGCGGCGCGAGTAGTTCTCCATCTCCCGGCGGATGATGCCGCCCTTGGGGTGGAAGACCGCCAGGCCCGAGCCGATCTCGTCGGGGAAGCTGAACAGGTCGAGGTCCGCGCCGAGCTTGCGGTGGTCGCGCCGGGCGGCCTCCTCGAGCAGCTTCAGGTACGCCTTCAGCTCGTCCCGGGTCGGCCACGCGGTGCCGTAGACCCGCTGCAGCTGCGGGTTCTTCTCCGACCCCCGCCAGTACGCGGCGGCCGAGCGCATCAGCTTGAACGCGCCGATCAGCCGGGTGGTGGGCAGGTGCGGCCCCCGGCACAGGTCGGACCAGCAGACCTTGTCCTCGTTCGCGGCGAGGTTGTCGTAGATGGTCAGCTCGCCGCCGCCCACCTCCATCACCTCGGAGGAGTCCAGCCCCTCCCCCTTGACGTCGATCAGCTCCAGCTTGAACGGCTCGGCGGCCAGCTCGGCCTTCGCCTCGTCCAGGCTGTTGAAGCGGCGACGGCGGAACCGCTGGCCGGACTTGATGATCTCCTGCATGCGCTTCTCGAGCTTGCTCAGGTCGTCCGGCTGGAACGGCTTGTCGACGGCGAAGTCGTAGTAGAAGCCGTTCTCGATGGGCGGGCCGATGCCGAGCTTGGCCTCGGGGAAGACGTCCTGCACGGCCTGGGCGAGCACGTGCGCCGTCGAGTGGCGCAGCACGTTGAGCCCGTCCGGCGAGTCGAGGGTGACCGGCTCGACGCTGGTCTGCTCGGCCGGCTTCCAGTCCAGGTCGCGCAGCACGCCCTGCGGGTCGCGGACCACCACGATCGCCTTCGGCCCGGCCATCGGCAGCCCGGCCGCGGCCACCGCGTCGGCCGCCGTGGTCCCGGCGGCGACGACGACGGGGTCGGCCACGACGGGGGTACGGGGTGCGGACACGGTGACTCCTCAGCTGCAGACGGTACGGATGCTGCCGGTTCCGGCTCCTTGCGATGCTATCGGTCGCCCGTTTCCGCCCGGTCGTCGGGAAAGGATGGGCCCGCGTGTCCCGCCCGCCGCGCAGATCGTGCCGGCGCGGATTGAACCTTTCCGACCCGCGATCCGAACTACCCGGTGTGGCCGGAAACCGGAGCCGGCCGCGTGGAGACGGATGGGGGCACAGATGGCGATCACCCGCAACGGCGGCCGGTGGGCGGGTCTCGTGCTGGCCGCCGCGGTCGCCGGGGCGTTGGCCTGGCCGGGCGCGGCGCTGGCGGCGGACGTGACGACCACGCCGACGCAGGCGAGCCAGGGCGACGCGGTGGAGCTGACCTTCGTGGTGCCGGAGGAGCGGCCCGGCGCGCGCACCGAGAAGATCGAGGTCAAGCTGCCCCCGGACGCGCCGATCGGGGAGGTCTACCCGTTGTCGGTGGACGGCTGGGCGCCCCTGATCACCTCCCGCGACCTGGACGCCCCGGTGGCCGGCATCCACGCGCCCTCGGTGACCACGGTGACCGCCGCGGTGGTCTGGACCCGGGCCGCCGGCAAGCCGCAGCCCGGCCCCGCCCGGCTCGCCCTGGCGATGGGCCCGCTGCCGCAGGCCGACCGGATGAGCTTCGAACTGGTGCAGACGTACTCCGACGGCACGGTGGTGCGTTGGGCCGACCCGGCCGGTGGCGCGCACCCGGCCCCGACCCTGGCCCTGCTTCCGGCGGCCCCCGGGGCGGCGACCGGACACGGCCACGGCGGCCCGGACGCCGCGCCGGCCGACGGCGGGGACGAGGCGGCGGCCGACCCGGGCGCGGAGGACGGCGGTCCGAGCGCGGACGTGCTGCTCGGCGGCGGGCTGCTGATCGGCCTGGGCGGTGGCGCCCTGGTCGGCTGGGCGGTGAGCCGGGCACGGCACCGGGCCGAGCCGGCGGACGACGTCGAGGGCGACCAGCCCGACGGCGAGCCGTCGACGGACGAGCAGCCCGAGGGCGAGCGCTCGACCGCCGGCGTGCGGGACGAGCCGGTGGGGTCGCGCTGAGTTCAGCGCGCCCAGTCCGGCAGCGGCTCCCGCGCCGCCAGCCAGCCGTCGGGCACCCCGCCCGGCGTACCGACCCCGGTGTGGGCGGCGACGATTGCGCCGACGATCGCGGCGGTGGTGTCGATGTCCCCGCCCGCCTCGACGCAGGCGCGGATCGCCGCCGGGTAGTCGTCGAGGTGGGTGGCGGCGACCCAGAGGGTGAAGGGCACGGTGTCCTGGGCGGTCACCCGGGAGCCGTTGCCGAGCGCCTCGACGACCGCCGGGAGCGCCCGGCCGAGCAGCCCGACGGCGCGGCGTACCCGGCGGTGCACCTCGGCGGCCGGGTCCAGCGCGGCGGCGACCGCGGCGAGCAGCCGGGCCGGGTCGGGGCGGTCGCCGTCCAGGCGGGCCCGGGCGGCGAGCGCGGCGGCCACGGCCACCGCCACGGCGCCGGCGATCCCCTCCGGGTGGGCGTGGGTGACCTCGGCGGAGGCGCGGGCCTGCGCCGCCGCGCGGGTGGTGGAGTCGGCGAACCAGGCGCCCAGCGGCCCGACCCGCATCGCGGCGCCGTTGCCGCAGGAACCCTCCCCGTCGAACGCCGACGCGGCGGCCACCGGCCAGGGCGTGCCGGTGCGGATCAGGCGCAGGATCGTCACCGCGCCCGGCCCGTATCCCCGGTACGGCTCGCAGCGCTCGGCGAAGGCGAGCGCCAGCCGGTCCCGGTCGATGCCGCCGTACTCGGCGAGTTCGGCGACGACCGAGCAGGCCATCTCGGTGTCGTCGGTCCACTGCCAGGGCGGCGGGGGGAGCTGGCCGGCTGCCATGTCGTCCGGGTGCCGGCCCGGTACGAAGAACTGCGATCCGAGGGCGTCGCCGACGGAGAGACCGGTGAGACTGTCCCGGGCCAGGGCCAGCCGGGTGTCGGGAAACAGGGTGAACGTCATCGTCGTGCCAGCTTGCCCGGTGCGCGAGCCCTCCGCAACGCGATCAACTTGCCACGGGCAGTACGGTGCTGACGTGGCCACCGTGCTCCTGGTCGAAGACGACCACGTCGTACGCGGCGCGATGCTGCGTTCCCTCAGCGAGCGGGGGCACGCGGTACACGCCGTCGGCACGGCGCTGGACGCGCTGCGCCGGGTCGCCGCCGAGACCCCCGACCTCGTCGTACTCGACCTCGGCCTGCCCGACCTGGACGGCTCGGACGCGCTGCGGATGCTGCGCGGCATCACCGACGTACCGATCATCATCGCCACCGCCCGCGACGACGAGCAGTCGGTGGTCCGGCTGCTGCGGGGCGGCGCGGACGACTACATGGTCAAACCGTTCACCGGCGCGCACCTGGACGCCCGGATCACCACCGTGCTGCGCCGGGTCGGCCGGGCCAGCCGGACGGTGCAGCCGGCGGTGCACACGGTGGGCGGCCTGCGGGTGGACGTGGGCGAGCGCAGCGCGGTGCTCGACGGGGAGCCGCTGGCGCTGACCCGCAAGGAATTCGACCTGCTGGCGTATCTCGCCGCACGACCCGGCCGGGTAGTGTCCCGGCGGGAGCTCTTGGAGGAGGTATGGCGGCAGCCGTCGGTCGGCGAGGACCAGACCATCGACGTTCACCTGTACTGGCTACGCCGAAAGATGGGCGAGTCCGCGGCGAAGCCGCGCTACCTGCGCACCGTGCGGGGGGTGGGCTTCCGACTGGTGGCCCCGGACTGAGGCTGGCGCTGGCCTACCTCACGGCCGGCATGTGCGCGCTGGTCGCGCTGGCGTTCCTGATCCCGCTCGGGGTGAGCCTGCGCGACGACGTCCGCGACGAGGCGCTGGCCGACGCGGCGCGGCGCAGCGCGCTGGTCACCGGGGCGCTCGCGGTCAGCACCGAACCGGTGGCCGTGCGGCGGGCCGTGGAGGCCACCGGGGACGACCCGGCGACCCGGCCGGTGGTGCACGGGCTGGGCGGGGACGAGACGGCCGGCCGGGCCGCCGAGGCGGACCTGCAACGGGCCCGTACGGAGAAGCGGTCGGTGGTCACCGACGTCTCCGGCGGGGTGCTGCGGTTGGACCCGGTGGTGCTCGACGGCCGGGTGGCGGTGGTGGAGGTGTTCGTCCCCGAGGCCGACCTCGACGAGGGCTCCGGCGGCACCTGGCTGCTGCTGACCGCCGTCGCCGTTGCCCTGGTCGGCGCCGCCGTGATCGTGGTGGACCGGGTGGCGGCCCGCGCGGTCGACTCCACCCGGGGGCTGGTCAAGGCTGCCCTGGCCGTCGGCGACGGCGACCTGGGCGTACGCGTCGAGCCGAGCGGCCCGCGGGAGCTGGCCGAGGCCGGGTACGCGTTCAACCGGATGGCCGACCGGCTGGTCGCCTCGCGCACCGACGAGCGGGAGCTGGTGGCGGACCTGTCGCACCGGCTGCGGACGCCGCTGACGGTGCTGCGGCTGGACGCCGAGGGGTTGGACTCCGACGACACCAGCGTCGGCTCGTTCAGCCCGGCCGAGCTGGACCGGCGGCGCACGATCCGGCGCATCCGGCAGGCGATCGTCACCCTCGAGGGTGAGATCGACGTGCTGATCAAGACCACCCGCAAGGCGGTGGCGCACGAGGCCGGGCCGGCGGAGTGCGACGTCAGCGAGGTGGTCCGGGATCGGATGGTGTTCTGGGCGGCGCTGGCCGGCGACCAGAACCGGCCGCACGGGGTGAGCGGCGCCCAGCTGCGCATCCCCGCGCCGGTGCCGCGCGCCGAGCTGGCCGCCGCGCTGGACGCGGTGATCGGCAACGTGTTCCGCTACACCCCGCAGGGGACGGCGTTCGAGGTGGCGGTCTCCCGCCGGGACGGCTACGTGGCGATCCGGATCGACGACGCCGGCCCCGGCATCGCCAACCCGGACCGGGCGCTGCGCCGGGGCGCCAGCGACCAGGGCTCCACCGGCCTGGGGCTGGACATCGCCAAGCGGGTGGCGTTGCAGGCGAACGGTTCGGTGAGCATCGACCGGGCCCGGCTGGGCGGGGCCAGCGTGGTGATGCTGCTGGCCGACCCGGAGGCGACGCCCCGGCAGGTCAACCGCTTCGGGCTGGTCGGCCGGATGGCCCGGGAGGCCCGGGAGCAGAAGACCGGCGGGCGCCGGTGGCCCCGGCAGCGTCCCGCCGACGACTGACCCACCACGACCGGCAGCGCTGTTCCGGCGACCGGGACGCCCTCGGCGGCGAGGCGGGCGGGCGCTGGTTGTGCGGTGGCGCAAGTCTTCCTTAGATCCGGATTAACGCGGGCGCCGGCGCGGCCGGACGCTGCCAGGATCAGGGAGAACCCATCAGCTCCACCGGTCTTGTCGCCCCTGACAACTGCCGGCCGGTGGAGCCCGAGCGCGCGGCGGGGGCACGGTCCCCCCACACCCGCTCCCGCCGCGCGCCCCACCTCTCACCGACAGTCGTGAGGTGAGCCCGATGAGCCCGTCCGTGACCCGGCTGCTGCGCTGGGCCGCCGTGGTCGGCGCGGGTATCGCCCTCACCCTCGCGCTCTGGCAGGACCCGGTGCTGGCGGACGGCGTCGCCCCGCCCGCCACCCGGACGCCGACCGCCGCGACACCGGTCGCGCTCACCGCCCCGACCGCTCTCGAACTGGCCGCCTCGGAGCCCTGATGCTCCGGCGGGGACCGGCGCCGGCCGGCCGCCGGCGCGCCCCGACCGCCGCGCCAACCGCTCTCGGCCGGCCCCCTCCGGGCCCAGATGCTCGGCCGGGGACCAGCGCCGGCGCGGCCCGGCCGACCTGGGCCCGGCCGCGCGACGTACCCCGCGGGCTCAGCGCGTCCCGGTTGCCAACCAGGCGTCGATCTCGGCGCTGATCCGGGCCTTCTCGCCCGGTTCGAGGAACGAGGCGGTCACCCCGTCCCGGGCCAGCGCGGCCACCCCCTCGGGGCCGACGTCGAGCAGCGCGGCGGCCACCGCGTACTCGTCGTTGAGGGTGGTGCCGAACATCGGCGGGTCGTCGGAGTTGATGCTGACCAGCACGCCGGCGTCGACCAGCCGCCGCAGCGGGTGCTCCTCCAGCCGCGCCACGGCCCGGGTACGAACGTTGGAGGTCGGGCAGACCTCCAACGCGATCCGGTGCTCGGCCAGGTACGCCAGCAGCTCCGGGTCCTCGGCGGCGGAGATCCCGTGCCCGATCCGCTCGGCGCCCAGGTCGCGCAGGGCGTCCCAGACCGTCTGCGGGCCGGTGGTCTCCCCCGCGTGCGGCACCGAGCGCAGCCCGGCCGCCCGGGCCTGGTCGAAGTACGGCTTGAACTGCGGCCGGGGCACCCCGATCTCGGGGCCGCCGAGGCCGAAGCTGATCAGCCCGTCCGGCCGCTCCTCCAGGGCGATCCGCAGGGTCTCCTCGGCCGCCGGCAGTCCGGCCTCGCCGGGGATGTCGAAGCACCAGCGCAGGGCGATGCCGAAGTCGGCCTCGGCCCGCTTGCGGGCGTCCTCGATCGCCTCGCAGAACGCCGGGGCGGGGATGCCTCGGCGCACGTGCGAGTACGGGGTGATGGTCAGTTCGGCGTACCGGACCTGCTGGCGGGCCAGCTCGCGGGCCACCTCGTGGGTGAGGATCCAGACGTCCTCCGGGTCGCGGATCAGGTCCACGACGCTGAGGTACACCTCGATGAAGTGGGCGAAGTCGCGGAACGCGAAGTAGTCGACGAGCGCGGCCGGGTCCGCCGGGACCGGGCTGCGCCCCTCGTGCCGGGCGGCCAGCTCGGCGACGATGCGGGGCGAGGCGGAGCCGACGTGGTGCACGTGCAGCTCCACCTTGGGCAGCCCGGCGATGAAGGTGGGCAGGTCGGTCACAGGTTCTCCTCTGCGCGGGCGCCGGTACGGGCGACGGTGAAGATCCGGCGGAACGGGAAGTACACCTGGCCCTGCCGCACCGGGTACGCCTCGGCGAGGCGTACCCCCAGCTCGGCCCGGAAGTCCGCCCAGCCGGCGGCGTCCAGCGCGGCCCGGACCGGTCGCAGCGCGGTCCCCTCCATCCAGGCCAGCACCGGGTGGTCGGCGGCGGGGTCGGCCGGCAGCAGGTGCACGTAGACAGTCTCCCAGGCGTCGACCGCGCAGCCGGCGGCGGCCAGCGACGCGGCGTACCCGACGGCGTCGTCGACCGGGGTCTCACGCAGCAGCGGCGCCAGCGTGGCGGCCCAGCGGTCCCGGCGGGCGACCTCGCGCAGCGCCCGGTGCGAGGGGGCGTCGAAGTTGCCGGGGACCTGGAACGCCAGCCAGGCGCCGGCGGGCAGCTCGCGGGCCCAGCGGGCGAGCAGCTCCCGGTGCTCCGGCACCCACTGGAGCACGGCGTTGCAGACGACCACGTCGACGTCGGGTGCGGGCCGCCAATCCCGGACGTCACCGACGGCGAACTCGACCGGGGCGGCCAGGGCGGCGGCCCGGTCGATCATCTCCGGGGACGAGTCGAGGCCGCGGATCTCGGCGGCCGGCCAGCGGGCGGCAAGGGTGGCGGTCAGGGTGCCGGGCCCGCAGCCGAGGTCGACCACGGCGCGCGGCCGGTCGGCCGGGACGCGGGCGACGAGGTCGTGGAACGGGCGGGACCGTTCGTCGCCGTAGCGCAGGTAGGTCGTCGGATCCCACATCGCTGCCTCCAAACCGTACGTACGTCTTGCTATGACCCTACGGCCCGCGCTGCGGTCCGGCAAGGCGATCACTAGGCTCGGTCCGATGGAACAGCGCAGTTTCGACCGGCTCGGCCGGCGGGTGGGTGTGATCGGCCTCGGCGCCTGGCAGCTCGGCGCCGACTGGGGCCGGGTCAGCGAGAGCGACGCCCTGGCCGTGCTCGCCGCCGCCGTGGACTCCGGAGTGACCTTTCTGGACACCGCCGACGTCTACGGCGACGGTCGCAGCGAGCAGCTGATCGGGCGGTTCCTGCGCGAGCGGCCCGGGCCCGGCCTGACCGTGGCCACCAAGATGGGCCGCCGGGTGGAGCAGACGCCCGAGGCCTACACCCTGGAGAACTTCCGGGCCTGGACCGACCGGTCCCGCGCCAACCTCGGCACCGACACCCTGGACCTGGTCCAGCTGCACTGCCCGCCCACCGCCGTCTTCGCCGACGACCGGGTCTTCGACGCCCTCGACACGCTGGTCGCCGAAAAGCGGGTCGCCGGGTACGGGGTCAGCGTGGAGACGTGCGACCAGGCGCTCACCGCCATCGCCCGGCCCGGGGTCGCCAGCGTGCAGATCATCCTCAACGCCGTCCGGCTCAAGCCCCTGGAGCGGGTGCTGCCGGCCGCCGCCGCGGCCGGGGTCGGCATCATCGCCCGGGTGCCGCTGGCCAGCGGCCTGCTCTCCGGCCGGTACGACGAGCGCACCACCTTCGCCGCCGACGACCACCGCACCTACAACCGGCGCGGGGAGAGCTTCGACGTCGGCGAGACCTTCTCCGGCGTCGACTACGACCTCGGCCTGGCGGTCGTGCGGCGGCTCGCCCCGCTGGTCGGCACGGACCGCACGATGGCCCAGTTCGCGCTGCGCTGGATCATCGACCAGCCGGGCGTCACCGTGGTCATCCCCGGCGCGCGCGACGCCGCGCAGGCGCGGGGCAACGCCGCCGCGGCCGACCTGCCGCCGCTGACCGCCACCGAGCGGGACACGGTCCGGGCGGTCTACGACGAGCTGGTCCGTGCCCGGGTGCACGACCGGTGGTGAGCCGCGCCGGGGCGGTGCTCGCGTACCGGCCGGACGGGCCGCATGCTGACCGGAGGCCGGGACCACCGGCGCGGGTGAGGAGGAACCGATGAGGGGCTGGCTGACGCTCACCCTCGGGCTGCTGGCCGTGGTGGCCGGAGCGGTGTGGACGGTGCAGGGCCTCGGGTACGTTGGCGGCAGCGTGATGACCGACCAGCGGATCTGGGCGGTGGTCGGCCCGGTGGTGATCCTGATCGGACTCGTGGTGCTCTGGCGGGGCCTCAAGGCCCGCCGCCGCACCTGACCGAACCGGGCGGCGAGCGCTCGGCGGGCGTGCGGTCGCCGGCACCGGGCCCGGACACGCGGAAAGCCCCGCGTCCCTGCAGGACACGGGGCTTCTCGTCGATCCGGGGGGCCGGATCACCCGGGCCGGCGGCTGCCGACCGGCACTACTCAGATGGGGCGGACCTGCTCGGCCTGCGGACCCTTCTGACCCTGGGCGATCTCGAACTCCACCCGCTGGTTCTCCTCCAGCGTGCGGTAGCCGCTGGTCTGGATGGCCGAGAAGTGGACGAACACGTCAGCACCCCCGCCGTCGACGGTGATGAAGCCGAAGCCCTTGTCAGCGTTGAACCACTTCACGGTTCCCTGCGCCATGTGTATCTCCTTCTAAAACTGGCGGCCGAGCACGCCGTGCGGCCGATTGGCCGTTTTCGAGCAGCGGCGCCTGAGGCGGCCCCCACGAAGGAGACTTCTCTCAACCCACGCCATCTCGCAACAGCCGGGCCAGCTTAACCACGTACGCAAAAACTCTGCACAGACTACCGGACGAAATTCTCCGACATGTGACCTGACGGATGCCGAAGATCGCTGGGCGGGTGCCCGAGGCCGTGCGAAAGGCCCCCCACCCGTCGATGCGAGAGGGGGGCCTTCGAGCTCTGCGACTCAGTCCGGCCAGCGGCCGGTCAGCCGTCGTACGCCGACCGCGCCGCCGCGGTCCACAGCGGCCCGGACGACGGCGAAGATGGCGCCCTGCAACGCCGCCGCGGCCAGGATCTCGCCCCAGCCACGGTCCTCGTCGGTGGCGCTCGGGGCCTCGCCGTCGCCGGCCGTCATCGTCCAGACCTGCCGGAAGATCGCCCCGGCGACCGTACCGGCGGCCAGCCCGAGCATCACCCCGACGGGCTTGTACGCGGCCCTGCCGATGCCCCTGCTCATCTGCGCCTCCCCCGGACGATCAGCAGCACGACCACCGCCGCCACGGCACCGGCCGCCACCGTCGCCCACGGCATCGGATTGCGCCGGACCACCGCACCCTTCTCCGACGCCTGTGCCCGCGCCACGTCCGCCTTCTGCGCCGCCTGCCCGCGCACCCGGGCGACGGTCTGCGCGGCCTGCTCGAGCATCCGCTCCTTCGCCTGGCCGGCGGACTCCCGCAGCCGGGCCTTCACGTCGGCCCTGGCGGCCAACAACTCCATCGTCTCGCCCAACTCCACCCGGGTACGCCGGATCTCCTCGCGGAGCGCCTCGGCATCGCCGGTCCCGTTGCCCGTCATGCCCGTCCCCTGTCCTTCACCGCTGCGGTGACGACGTCCACGTCCGCCCGGAGGCTCTGCACCGTCGACGCCGGCATCGGGGGGACCGCCTGGCTGACCTGCTTCTTGCCGATCAGGGCGAGCACCCCGGCGATCAGGAAGAGCGCCACCGCCACGATCAGGGCGGCCAGCCACGCCGGCATGACCAGGTCCAGCAGCAGCACCGCCGTGACGACCAGCGCGCCCAGCCCGTAGAAGGCCAGCGCCCCACCCCCGCCGAAGAGACCGATTCCGATCCCGGCGTGCTTGCCCTTCCGGGTCAACTCCGCCCGGGCCAGCGCCAACTCGTCCCGTACGAGGCGGGAGACCTGCTCGGTGGCCCGCTGCACCAGTTCGGCGGTGGACGGCTCGCTCCCGGTCCGGGACGTCTGTTGGTTCGCGACGTCAGCCATGCTGTCCTCCTTTCATCATCACCGCGCTGTATGCCCGGAGTCGCCGCACGTCAATCCTGCGCGCAGTGACCAACCACATCTGACCGCAGGTGGACCCGCAATTCCGGCGAAACGCGAAAGCCGGTACGACGAAGCACCCGCCGACGGCGCGCGGGCCGGTCGGCGGGTGCGGTGGAGGGGTGGTTCAGCGGCGGGAGTCGGCGTGCTCCTCGGGGCCGACGAAGGCCTCGCTGCGGGCGTCGCCGTCGTGGCTGCCGCCGAAGACGCGGGCGTCGTCGGGCACCTCCGGCTCCTGGAGCCGGCGCACCGGCCGGCGGGGCTGCGCCCACTGCCAGGACAGGGCGCCGGAGGCGTCGCCGATCTCGGTGCGGGTCCGGGGCAGGGCCGTGGGGCGGTGGTCCCGGATCCAGCCGACCAGGTGCTCGCGGACCAGGCAGCGCAGGTCCCAGAGGCTGCCCGCGTCGGCGGCGCTGACCAGCGCCCGGACGGTGATCGCGCCGCCGGTCGCGTCGGTCACCTGGAGCACGCAGACCCGGCCGTCCCACAGCTCGGTGCTCTCGACCAGGCGGCGCAGTTCCTCGCGCATCGCCTGCACCGGGATCGCCCAGTCCACCTCGAACTCGGCGGTGCCGAGGACGGCGGCCTCGGTGCGGGTCCAGTTCTGGAACGGCTTGCTGGTGAAGTACGAGGTGGGCAGGATCAGCCGGCGGTCGTCCCAGATCTGCACCACCACGTAGCTCAGGGTCAGCTCCTCGATCCGGCCCCACTCCCCCTCGACCACGACCACGTCGTCGAGGCGTACCGCGTCGCTGAAGGCGAGCTGGAGGCCGGCGATGACGTTGCCGAGCAGGCTCTGGGCGGCCAGCGCGGCGACCACACCCACCACACCGGCGGAGGTGAGCACACCGGCGCCGATGCCGCGTACGGCGGGGAAGGTCATCAGCATCACGCCGACCGTCAGCACCACGATCACCGCGACGGTCAGCCGGCGCAGCAGCACCACCTGGGTGCGGACCCGGCGGGCGTGGCGGTTGTTCGGCACGTCCACCCGGAACCGGGCCAGGGCGGTGTCCTCGGCCGCGACCAGCAGCGCGGCGACCAGCCAGGCCACGGCGGCGACCACGGCCAGCACCAGGGCGTGCAGCACCACCTGCCGCCAGGGCGTGCCGACGGCGTACCCGGTGGTGAACCGGACCGCGAACTGGACGGCGAGGACAGTGCCGGCCATCTGGAACGGGCGGTGCGCGTGCTCGGTGAGCTCGGTCATCAGCAGCGAGCCCCGGCCGAACCGCCGGATCACCCGGTGCACCACCTCGACCAGCAACAGGGCGATCGCCGCCGCGGCAGCCGCGGCGGCGATCGTCTCCAGGTAGTCCTGCACGCTCTCTCCCTCCGGCCGGGCTTCGGGCAAAGGCCCTATGGTGCCCGGTGTTTCAGGAATCGACCAGCTCAGACCCTGCGGTACCGGGACTGGAGGAAGCAGTAGATCCCGAAGGCGGCGATGCCGAGCGCCATCAGGGCCAGGACGAACGGGCCCCACGGCTGGTCCCGCAGGGTACGCAGGGCGGCGTCGAGCCCGCGCGCCTTCTCCGGGTCGTACTTGACGGCGGCGACGACGACCAGGATGCCGGCGACGGCGAAGACGGCGCCCCGGGCAATGTAGCCGGCCATACCCAGGCGACGGGCCAGGGTGCGGGTCTTCGGGCTCATCTCGCCGATCTTGAGATTGCGCTCGAACTTCTTCTTGAACCCGTAGATCATCATCCCGATGCCGACGGCGGCGAGCACCAGGCCGGCCAGCCCGACCAGCCAGCGGCCCCCGGTCGAGGTCATCAGCTTCTCCGAGAGGGCCTGCTGCTGGTCGGAGGCGTTGGCGCTGGCGTCCTGGACGACCTTGATCGCGGTCCAGGCGAGCCAGAGGAAGACGATCGTGCGCACGACAGAGGTGACCCGCTCGAAGAGCCGGTCCTTGTCGCGCAGCGCGCGGTGGCCGACGGCGGCCTCCAGCGCCTGCCAGATCGCCATGGCGATCAGACCGACCGCGATGGCGACGAGCAGGAACTTGCCCATGGGCTGGGCGCCCAGGGTACGCAGCGCGCCGTTCTGGTTGCCCTCCTCCCCGGAGTTGCCGAAGGCGATCTGCAGGGCGAGCCAGGCGAAGAGCAGGTGCACGACCCCGTAGCCGATGAAACCGGCCCGGGCGAGGAGTTCCAGCCAGCGGCTGTCCGCGGTGCGGGCGGCGGCGGCTTCGGCGTTCCCGGTGAGAGACATGGCGCCACAATCTCCGATCGCGAAGATTCCCAAACGTGGCGCGGCCCCGCCCCGGGCGGCTCAGCTGCTGCTGTTGCGCGCCACGCGGATCTTGACCTGCTGGTCGGTGACGCTGTCCAGGGTGACCGCGAAGCCGCCCACCTCGGTGGCCTGCTGGCCGACGGTGAGGGAGAGCTGCTCGCCGGCGACCTCGACGGTGACCTGGTCGCCCTGGGCCCCGACCAGCTTGGCCTCGACGCCGAGGACGTTCGCCTTGGCGTCGACGCCCCGGTCGAAGGTGACCGTGCAGGCGTCCAGGCCGCAGTCGGTGTCGGCGCCCTCGGAGCTGCAGCCGACGAGTACGGCCACGCCGAGCGCCAGGCCGGCGAGCAGGCCGGCAACGCGGCGGGTTGGGGTGGACGGGGAGGTAGCGGATCGCGTCGTCACGCGACCAAGGGTACGAGACGGCGACGAGACGGCACCGCCCGCGTGATCATCGGGCGCCCCGGGGCCGCGCGTTAGGGTCCGGTCATGCCGTTCGACATCGCCCGGACCCGGGCCGCCTACCCCGCCCTGACCGAGGGTTTCGCCCACTTCGACGGTGCCGGCGGCACCCAGACCCCGCAATCGGTGATCGACGCGGTCAGCGCGGCGATGGGCACCGCGCTCGGCAACCGCACCCCCGCCTTCACGCCCGGCCGCCGGTCGCTGGAGCTGGTCGACGCCGCCCGCGCCGCGGTGGCCGACCTGCTCGGCGCGGCGCCGCGCGGGGTGGTGCTCGGGCCGAGCGCGACCGCGCTGACGTACACGCTGGCCCGGACCCTGGGCGCGACCTGGCGCCCCGGCGACGAGGTGGTGGTCTCCCGGCTCGACCACGACGCGAACGTGCGGCCCTGGGTGCAGGCGGCCCTGGCGGCCGGCGCGACCGTGCGCTGGGCGGAGTTCGACCCGGCCACCGGTGAGCTGCCCGCCGGCCAGTACGCCGAGCTGGTCGGCGAGCGGACCCGGCTGGTCGCGGTGACCGCCGGCAGCAACGCCGTCGGCACGATGCCGGACGTGCCGGCGATCGCCAAGACCGCGCACGCGGCCGGGGCGCTGGTCTGCGTCGACGGGGTGCACTCCGTGCCGCACGGCCCGACCGACCTCGCCTCGACCGGCGCGGACTTCCTGGTCACCAGCGCCTACAAGTGGTCCGGCCCGCACCTGGCCGCGATGGTGGCCGACCCGGCCCGCTGGGAGTCGCTGCGCCCGGCCAAGCTGATCCCCTCCTCCGACGCGGTGCCCGACCGGTTCGAGGCCGGCACCCCGAGCTTCCCGCTGCTGGCCGGGGTGGCCGCCGCGGTGGACCACCTGGCCGGGCTGGACCCGACCGCCACCGGCGACCGGCGGGAGCGGGTCCGGGCCGGACTGGCCGCCGCCCAGGCGTACGAGGAGACGCTCTTCGACCGGCTGCTGGCCGGGCTGGCCGACAACCCCGCGGTGACCGTGTACGGGTCCGCCGCGCGGCGCTGCCCGACGGTGTCGTTCCGGCTCGCCGGCTGGTCCCCGGCCGGGCTGGCGGCGGCGCTGGGCGAGGCGCGGCTCTGCCTCTCCTCCGGCGACTACTACGCCTACGAGTACTTCCAGGCGATGGGGCTGCGGGAGACCGGCGGTGCGGTCCGGGCCAGCGTCTACCACTACAACACGGCCGACGAGGTGGACCGGTTGCTCACCGAACTGCACACCCTGGCCCGGCAGCGGGAGACAATGGGCCGGTGAGCTTCCTGGTCGAGGAGAACCCCGCCAAGCACCGCTTCGAGATCCTGGTCGACGACGCGCTGGCCGGCTTCACGGCGTACCTGCCGCGCGGCGAGGTCCGGATCTTCACCCACACCGAGGTGCGCCCGGAGTTCCAGGACATGGGGGTCGGCGCCGCGCTGGTTCGGGCCACCCTGGACCAGGTGCGTGAGCAGGGCGGCCGGTTGGTGCCGCAGTGCCCGTTCGTGCGGGCGTACATCGAGCGGCACCCCGAGTACGCCGACCTGGTCTTCGAGCCGGCCTGACCGCCACCGCCGCACCGGACGATCGTCGCTCGGTGCGGCGGGGCGAAGTGGTCAGCGAGGGCCGGCGAGCAGTTCCGCGACGGCCCGCGCGCCGGCCCGGGTGGCGCCGTGGGTGGCCACGTGCACCCGGCCGACGATCAGTTCGGGCACGCCCAGCTCGACCACGACCGCGTCCGGACGGGCGGCGAGGGCCCGCTCGACGGCGGACCGCATCCAGTCGTGCCGGTGCAGGTCGCGGACGACCAGCACGACCGGCCGGCCGCCGGCCCCGGCCGTGGGGTCCGCCGGCACCTCGAACTCGGCGAACCGGGCGGTGGTGGTGCCGGGCCGCAGCGCGGCCAGCGGGGCGGCGATGCCCCAGGGGGTCTCCGGGCCGATGGCGATGTTGCGCGGCGGGGCGAACTCCACCACGTGGGCGGGGGCGACCAGCGGCAGGGCGGCGGTGGCGCCGCTGACCCGCAGCGCCCGGCGCGCGGCGGCCAGGCCGACCGGCGAACCGTCGTGGGCCGGCACGCTCCCCGCCGGACGGTCGGCGCGGGCGGCCACCGTCCAGGCGGCGAGCTGACCGACCCGCTTGGCCGCCTCGGCGAGCCGTTCCTCGGGCAGCTCCCCGGCCATGACGGCGGCGACGATGGCGTCGCGCAAGTGGCGGGCGGCGTCCTCGTCGGCCCGTTCCCCGCCAACGCAGACCGCGTCGGCCCCGGCGGCGAGGGCGCGCACGGCGGCGCCCGCGAAGCCGTACCGGTCGGTGACCGCCCGCATCTCCACCGCGTCGGTGATCACCACGCCGGAGAAGCCCAGCTCCTCGCGGAGCAGATCGCCGAGGATGCGGGGGCTGAGGGTGGCGGGCAGTTCCTCGTCGAGGGCGGGCACGAGCAGGTGCCCGGTCATCACGGCCTGCACCCCGGCCGCCACGGCGGCCCGGAACGGGACCAGCTCGCCGGCGTCGAGGCGGGCCCGGCTGGCCCCGATGCGGGGCAGGTCGTGGTGCGAGTCGACCCGGGTGTCGCCGTGGCCGGGGAAGTGCTTGGCGCAGGCGGCGACGCCGGCGGACTGCAGGCCGCGTACCCAGGCGGCGGTGTGCCGGGCGACCAGCTGGGGGTCGGCGCCGAAGGACCGGACGCCGATCACCGGGTTGGCCGGGTTGTTGTTGACGTCGGCGTCCGGGGCGTAGTTGAGGGTGACGCCGAGCGCGGCGAGGTCGGCGCCGAGGTCCCGGGCCACCTCCTCGGTCAGCGCCGGGTCGTCGACCGCGCCCAGGGCGAAGTTGCCCGGGCGGGAGCTGCCCAGCGCCGACTCGATCCGGGTGACGTCGCCGGCCTCCTCGTCGATGGCCACCAGCACGTCCGGGCGTTCGGCGCGCAGGGTCGCGGTGAGCTCGGCGAGCTGGCCGGGATCGACGACGTTGCGGGCGAACAGGACCACCGAGCCGAGCCCCTCGCCGAGCCAGCGGCAGACCCAGTCGGGCGGGCTGGTGCCGACGAACCCGGGCTGCAGGACGGCGGCCGCCAGGCCCGCCAGGTTGCGCTCGCTCATGCGGCCCCCGTACCCCCGTGTGGTCATCCGACGGCCGGTCGCCGTCGCGGTGCTGCCATGGTCACACCGGGCCAGGAAATAGTCAATAAACCTTACTGTTACCGTCTGGCGTCCTCCGGAGCGGCGTGCGACAGTGCGGGAATGGATCTGCTGCCGCTCGCCGACGCCACCTCGCCGGCCGACGTCCCCGGCGTGCGCCTGCTCGGCGTGGTGGTCGGCGGCCTGCTGCTGCTCGCCGCCATCCGGGCCATGTTCGGCCGCCGCTGACTGATCCCCCGAGTCCCGGGTAGGGCATCCCCGGTCAGCCCAGCGCGACCGGCGCCGGGCGACGGCGAGGGGGAAAGATGAAGATCGGCTACTTCCTGTCCAGTGAGGAGTTCACCCCGGCGGAACTGCTGGAACAGGCGCGCGGCGCCGAACGGGCCGGGTTCGAGGCGCTGTGGATCTCGGACCACTACCACCCGTGGGTGGACGCGCAGGGGCAGAGCCCCTTCGTCTGGTCGACCATCGGCGCGCTCAGCCAGGTCTGCTCGCTGCCCGTCACCACCGCGGTGACCTGCCCGACCGTCCGCATCCACCCGGCGGTGCTGGCCCAGGCCGCGGCCACCAGCGCGGTTCTGCACTCCGGGCGCTTCGTGCTCGGCGTCGGCTCCGGCGAGGCGCTCAACGAGCACATCCTCGGCGACGCCTGGCCACAGACCGACGTCCGGCTGGAGATGCTGGAGGAGGCGGTCGAGGTGATGCGCGAGCTGTGGCGCGGCGAGTTCGTCAACCACCACGGCAAGCACTACACCGTCGAGCACGCCCGGGTCTACACGCTGCCGGACACGCCTCCGCCGGTCTACGTCTCCGGCTTCGGCCCCAAGGCGATCGACCTGGCCGCCCGGATCGGTGACGGTTACGTCAGCGTCATGCCCGACGCCGACAGGGTCCGCCGGTTCCGGGAGAACGGCGGCGGCGACAAGCCGTGCCAGGCCGGCTTCAAGGCGGCGTACGCGGACAGCGAGAAGGAGGGCGCGCGGCTGGCGTACGAGAAGTGGCCGAACGCCGGGGTGCCGGGCGAGCTGTCCCAGGTGCTGCCCTCCCCGCGCCACTTCGAGCAGGCCGCCCAGCTGGTCAAGCCGGAGATGATGAAGAAGTCGTTCGTCTGCGGCAACAGCGCCGACGCGCACCTGGAGATGATCGACCGGTACGCCAAGGCCGGCTTCGACGAGGTCTACGTGGCCAACACCGGCCCGCACATCCAGGGCCTGTTCGACCTCTACCAGCGCGAGGTGCTGCCCCGCCTGCGCTGACCCGGGACATCCGGGCCGGGCCCGATATTCGGGTGCGCCGCCCGGTCCCCACCTCGATCATGATCGGCGTGCACTCCGCCCTCACGGTGACCCCGGCCGAACTGCCCGCGCTGCTGCTGCACGTCGCGGTGGTCCGGCCCGTCTTCGTCTGGGGCGCGCCGGGCATCGGCAAGAGTTCCCTGGTCCGGGCCTTCGCCGATTCGCTCGGCCTGCCCTGCGTGACGCTGGTCGGCACCCAGCTCGCCGCCGAGGACCTGATCGGCGTGCCGGAGCTGCGCGACGGGCGCAGCCGCTTCGCCCCGCCCGAGTCGATCGCCCGCACCGAGCCGTACTGCCTCTTCCTCGATGAGCTGAACTCCTCCAGCCCGGAGGTGCAGAAGGCGTTCTACTCGCTGATCCTGGACCGCCGGATCGGCTCGTACGAGCTGCCGGCGGGCTCGATCGTGATCGGCGCCGGCAACCGGGCCACCGACAACGCGCTCGCCCGGCCGATGGCGTCCGCCCTGGTCAACCGGCTGGTGCACGTGCACCTGCGGGCCTCGGCCACCGACTGGCTGGCCTGGGCGGCCGGCGCGGGCCTGCACCCGTGGGTGCTGGACTACCTGACCGAGCGCCCGGACCAGCTGTGGGTGGCGCCGCCGAAGACCGAGGAGCCGTTCTCCACCCCGCGCAGCTGGCACATGCTCTCCGACGCGCTGCGCTCCTTCGGCGAGGGCGTCGACGAGGCGACCGTCCGGCTGCTGGCGGCCGGCACGCTGACCGGGCAGCACGCGGCCGGCTTCACCGCGTACGTCAAGACGGTGCGCCACCGGTACGGCCTGGACGCCATCGTCCGGGGCGACGCCGGCTGGCCGCGCGCGGCGACCGACCGGGACCTGCTCTACTTCTTCGCCGAGGCGTTCCGGGCGCGGCTGGTCAAGGAGCTGCCCGCCGACCGGGACCACGCCTCCCGCCCGGTCCGCGACTTCGCCCTGCGCGCCAAGGGCCTGCTGGTCGAGCTGGCCGAGATCTCCCTGGAGTGCGCCCAGCTGGTCGTCGCCACCGACGACGACGGGATGCCGGTGCTGCCGGCGTGGTTCCTGGTCGAGGTGACCCGGGACCTGCCCCGGCTCGTCGCCGCCCGGGCCTGAGCGGTGGCCGCCCGCCGCGCCGGCCGCCGGCCGGACCCGAACGAGGAGGCGTTCCGCAAGGCCAGGCAGCGGGTGACCACGCACCCGATGTTCCGGCCGCTCTGCTCCGGCGCCGCGCGCAACGCCTGGTTCGCCTGGTCCGACGACGACGAACTCGCCGACCAGCGGGGGTGGGCGCGGGTCCGCGAGGACGGGAAGGTCGTGGTCAACCGGCGGCGCCGCGCCGACGCCGACGAGTGGTACCCGGTGCTGGTGCACTGCCTGCTGCACCTCGGCTTCGGCCACCTCGACCCGGAGCGGGAGGGCCCGGCCGACCGGGCCGAGCAGGCGGCCGCCTGCCTGGTGGTGGCCCGGTTCCAGCACGACGCCAAGCTGGGCCGGCCGCCGGGCGAGCTGCCCATCCCGCTGCCCGCCGGTGACGAGGCCCGGCTGGCCGCCCGGTGGCGGGAGAGCGGCGTTCCCGACGGGTACGCCGACTGCGGCGTCGGCGGGCACGGCGGTGACCTCGACCGCCGCCCCCGGCCACCCGACCGGTACGGCTGGCGGCCGCCGCCCGGCGTCCGCTGGCAGACCTGGCCGGAGCGGTTCGCGGTGGGGCTGGCGGCGGCGGCCAGCGCGGCGGTGGAGGAGGCCGGGGCGCCGAAGCCGGGCCCCGGGGGTGTCACCCGGGACAACCCCTGGGAGCGGGCGCGGCGCTGGTTCGTCTCGTCGTACCCGTTGCTGGGGGCGCTGGCGGCGGGCTTCCGGATCGTCGCCGACGTGGAGCTGGCCCGGTCCTGGGACATCGCGGTCGCGGCGGTCGACGCGCACGCCGGGGAGATCTACGTCAACCCGCTGCGGGCGATGCCGGAGGAGGAGTGCCGGTTCGTCCTGGCCCACGAGATGCTGCACGCCGCGCTGCGGCACGCCGACCGGGTGGCGCACCGCGACCCGTTCCTGTGGAACGTCGCCACCGACTACGTCATCAACGGCTGGCTGGTGGAGATGGGCGTCGGCGTCATGCCGGACGGGCTGCTGCACGACCCGCAGCTGCGCGGGCTGTCGAGCGAGGCGGTCTACGACCGGATCGCCACCGACCTGCGCCGGCACCGCCGGCTCGCCACCCTGCGCGGCACCGGGCTGGGCGACATGCTGGGCGAGCGGACGCCCGGGCCCGGCGAGGCCCGCCGCGCGGTCGACCTCGACGAGTACTACCGTCGCGCGCTGACCAGCGGGTTGGCGTTCCACGAGTCGGCCGGGCGCGGCCTGCTGCCGGCCGGCCTGGTGGCCGAGATCCGGGTGCTCGACGCGCCGCCCCCGCCGTGGGACGTGCAGCTGGCCCGCTGGTTCGACGAGCACTTCCCGGCCCGCGAGCGGCAGCGGTCGTACGCCCGCCCGTCCCGCCGCCAGGCGAGCACCCCGGGTATCCCCCGGCCCGGCTGGCACCGCCCGGAGGAGCGGGAGCGCCGCGCCACGTTCGGGGTGGTGCTGGACACCTCGGGGTCGATGAGCGCCCGGCTGATGGGGCGGGCGCTCGGCGCGGTCGCCTCGTACGCGCTGGCCCGGGACGTACCGGCCGCCCGGGTGGTGTTCTGCGACGCGGTGGCCTACGACGCCGGCTACCTGCCGGTGGAGGAGATCGCCGGCCGGGTGCGGGTACGCGGCCGGGGCGGCACCGTGCTGCAGCCCGGGATCCGGCTGCTGGAACGGGCCGAGGACTTCCCGTCGGACGGCCCGATCCTGGTCGTCACCGACGGGGAGTGCGACGTGCTGCGGATCCGGCGCGACCACGCGTTCCTGGTGCCGGCGGGCGCCCGGCTGCCGTTCACCCCGCGCGGCCCGGTCTTCCGGATGACCTGACCGGCTCCGTGCCGGCGGGCGGGTGACCCGCGCGGCGTTGCGGCTCGCCCGACCGATCGGCCGGTGCCGACGGTTTCGGCGCTGATCTCCTCGGGTACCTCCGGCCCTCGATGAAGCTGTCCATGCACTCGACGACGTTGCGCCGCGCGGCGCGGAGCCTCTTCGGCTGGACCGCGCTGCGGCCCAACCAACTCGCCGCCATGCGTGCGGTGATGAAGCGACGCGACGCCCTGGTGGTCCTGCCCACCGGCGCCGGCAAGTCGGCGATCTACCAGATCCCGGCGAGCCTGATCCCCGGACCCACGGTGGTGATCTCCCCGCTGCTGGCGCTGCAGCAGGACCAGATCGCCGCGCTCAACGAACGGCAGCGCCCCGAGCTACGGGCGGTACGGATCAGCTCCGACGAGTCCCCGGCCCAGCAGGCCCAGGCGATCGAGGAGATCCGCGACGGCCGGGCCGAGTTCCTCTTCATCACCCCGGAGCAGCTCAGCAACCCCGACCGGATGGCCGAGGTCAGGGCGCTCAAGCCGGCGCTGGTGGCGATCGACGAGGCGCACTGCATCTCCGCCTGGGGTCACGACTTCCGCCCCGACTACCTGGCGCTGGGCCACCTGATCGAGGGCATCGGCCGGCCGCCGGTGGTGGCCCTGACCGCCACCGCCTCACCCCCGGTGCGCGACGACATCATCGCCCGGCTGCGGCTGCGCGACCCGGAGGTGGTGGTCTCCGGGCTGGACCGGCCCAACCTCTTCCTGGAGGTCGCGCACTGCCCCACCGACGACTACCGGTGGCGGCGGCTGGTGGCGCTGCTGCGCGACGACCAACGCCCCGGCATCATCTACGTGCCGACCCGGCGGGCCGCCGAGGAGCTCGCCCAGCGGTTGACCGACACCGGCTTCCCGTCGCAGTACTACCACGGCGGGATGCCCACCGGCGCCCGCCACGAGCTGCACGAGGCGTTCCTCGCCGACCAGGTGCCGATCATGGTGGCGACCTCGGCGTTCGGCATGGGGATCGACAAGCCGAACATCGCCTGGGTGGTGCACATGGCGCTGCCCGACTCGCCGGACAGCTACTTCCAGGAGATCGGCCGCGCCGGCCGGGACGGCGCGCCGGCCCGGGTGCTGCTGCTCTGGCGCGCCGAGGACGTCGGGCTGCAACGCTACTTCAGCGGCGGCCTGCCGGACGAGACCGAGCTGCGCGACCTCGCCGCGCTGCTGCGCAAGCAGGCGCGGACCAAGAAGGAGCTGCGCGAGGTGACCGGACTGGGTCCGCGCAAGCTCGGCCAGTACCTGTCGCTGCTGGAGCAGATCGGCGCCGCCGAGCCGCGGGACCGGCAGAAGATCGGCGCGCCCCGCTACTCCCCCAAGCCGGTGGACGCCGCCGCGGCGGCCCTGGCCGAGGCGGAGCGGCAGCAGACCGTGACCCGGTCCCGCACCGACATGATGCGGGCCTTCGCCGAGACCACCGCCTGCCGCGGCCAGACGCTGCTGGCGTACTTCGGCGAGCAGATGTCGGAGGTCTGCGGGCACTGCGACAACTGCCACGCCGGCACCAGCACCGCCGACGACGGCGCGGTCGGGCCGTTCCCGGTGCACAGCCAGGTCCGCCACCCGGAGTGGGGGGCGGGACTGGTGCTCAACTACGAGGAGGACCGGATGACGGTGCTCTTCGACGAGGTCGGCTACAAGACGCTCTCCGTGCCCGTGGTGTCCGAGCAGGGCCTGCTGACGCTGGACTAGCCTGACCGGGCACCGGGCGCAGACGCAACGAAACGAGAGGGGCTCAGTCGTGATCGAACAGCCGGCGTACACCGGGTTCGGATTCTCCGACGAAGAGTGGGGGCTGCTGGTCGGCCTGCCGCAGGCGGTCCTGACCGCGGCCAGCGCCGCGGAGCACGACGGCAGCCGGCGCACCCGCGCGGAGAACGCCGCCGGGCTGGAAACCATCTCCACCGGCCGGGAGTCGGCCAACCCGCTGGTCGCGGCGGTCGCCGGGGAAATCGTGTCCCGGGTGGGCGACCCGGAGGCCGGCGAGGAACTGCCGGTCATCGAGCCGGCCGACCCGCAGGCCCTGATCGACGACGTGCTGGCCCGGGCCGGCCAGGCGTCGGCGCTGCTGGCCGCCCGGGTGGACGAGGGCGAGGCCGGGGCGTACAAGCACTGGCTGGTGGAGATCGCCGAGCAGGTGGTCGGCGCCGCCGCCACCGGCGGCCTCCTCGGCCTCGGCGGCGACCAGGTCAGTGACTCGGAGCGGCGCTTCCGCGACCGGCTCTCGCACGTGCTCAACGACTGATCGGCCCCGCCTCGGATCCGCGCGCCCACCCGGTCGCGCGGATCCGTCGTCTCCGCGCTCGTTCGCCCGCAGGGCCGTCATCGACAATGGGTCGGACACACGCGGAACCACGGAGGCGGGAAAGATGCTGGACCGGAACGTCATCGACACGGAGGCGCTGCCGCCGCGCGAGCGGTTCGGGATGTGGCTGGACCTCGTCGCCCGCACCGCGTCGCCGCTGCGGATGCGGTCCGCGCACGCCGACGACTTCACCGCCCGCGCCGAGATCATCCCCCTCGGCCCGATCCAGCTGGTGAACTACCGCTACCCCTCGCTGGACGCCGTGCGGACCGCCAAGCTGGCCCGGCAGACCGAGGTGGACTACTTCCTGCTCGCCCTGACCACCACCGGCACCGGCTCGTCCGGGCAGGCCGGCCGGCAGAGCGTGCTCGGGCCGAGCGAGTTCACCTTCTACGACGGGTCGCGCCCCCACCAGGTCAGCCACGAGGGTGCGCAGGGCGGACAGCGGCACGCCAGCTCCGTGGTGGCCCTGATCCCGTACGGCGCGCTGCCGCTGCCCCCCGACCGGCTGGCTCCTCTGCTCGCCGGCCGGATGTCCGGCACCGAGGGGGTGGGCGCCCTGCTGGCCCAGTACCTGGTGCAGATCATCGGTCATCCGGAGCAGTACCACGCGGCGGACGCCGACCGGCTCGGTACGACCGCGCTCGACCTGATCGCCACCATGCTCGGCCGGCACCTGGTCGCCGAGGACGCGGTGCCCCGGGAGGTACGCCGTCGGGCGCTGCTGGCGCAGGTGCGCGGCTACATCCAGCGGCACCTGGGCGACGCCACACTGAGCCCGCAGATGATCGCCGACGCGCACCACGTCTCCGTCCGGACCCTGCACCGGCTCTTCGAGTCGGAGGAGACCACGGTGGCGTCGTACGTGCGCGACCTGCGCCTGGACCGGTGCCGCCGCGACCTCGCCGACCCGGCGCAGGCGCACCGGGCCATCCAGGCCGTCGCCGCCCGCTGGGGCTTCGGTGACAAGGCGGTCTTCAGCCGCGCCTTCCGCGCCGCCTACGGCCAGACCCCGCAGGGGTACCGCGCGGCGCGGCGGGAACAGGCACGGATCGTCAACGACGCGGCATCCGTCGTCAACTCGACGTCGACATACTGAACCCCGGATCGGCGGTCGGCAGGCCCGTGCCGGCCACCGGTAACGGGGGACCGTGGTGGCGCCCGTGACCTCCTTGTCACGGGCGGCCGCCCCGGTACCGCACGGACGGCCCGCCACCCTGCCAGCCGGCCACACCGATTCCGGCCCCGTCGCTCTTCCCCCCAGGACCGACGACGGGGCCGGTCAGGCGTCCTCCAGCAACTCCAGGACCGTCCGCTCGGCCTCGGGCTTCGGGGTGTCCGGCTGGACCGGCGCCACCACCCCGTCGTGGTAGAGGTCGACCACCCGGGGGTCCACGTAGGACGTCCGGGCCACCGTAGGGGTGTTGCCCAGCAGCTCGGCGACCTCCTTCATCACCCCGGCGACCGCCTTCTTCCGGGCGGTGGCGGACCGCTGCACGCCCACGGTGGCCAGCTCCGTCGCCGCGAGCACCGTCGCGTGCCAGGTGCGGAAGTCCTTGGCGGTCATCTCGCCGCCGCTGGCGTCGCGCAGGTACTCGTTGACCTCGTCGCTGCGAACGTCGCGCCACTGCTGCCCGTCCCAGTAGCCGAAGAGGCGGTCCTCCGCCCGCCGCCGCCGGCGCAGGTTGGTCAGCACCTGGCACAGCTCCTCGTCCTCGATCCGGCGGACCTGCTCGATGCCGCCCTTGGCGGGGAACTCGAAGACCACGCACCCGCCCCGGGAGCGGGCGTGCTCGGGGCGCAGGGTGGAGACCCCGAAGGTGGCGTCCTCGCCGACCGCGTACTGGTCGTTGCCGACCCGGAACATTCCCATGTCCAGCAGCCGGGCGACGGTGGCCAGCACCCGGTCCCGGTTCAGGCCCCGCCGGCCCAGGTCGTCGGCGATCCGCGCGCGCAGCACCGGCAACCGGTGGGCGACCTCCAGCACGTGGTCGAACTTCGCCTCGTCGCGCTTGCGCCGCCACTCGGGGTGGTAGAGGTACTGCTTGCGGCCGGCCGCGTCGACGCCGGTCGCCTGGATGTGCCCGTTCGGGTACGGCGAGATCCAGACGTCCTGCCAGGCGGGCGGGATGACCAGCTCGCGCAGTCGGGACAGTTCGTCGGGGTCGCGGACCGGCTCGCACCGGGGGTCGAGGAACACCCAGCCCCGGCCGGCCCGGCGGCGCCCGTAGCCCGCCCGGCCCGGATCACTACGCCGCAATCGCACCGGAGATCCGCACCGCCTCTTCGGCCTCGTCCACGGCGGCCAGCACCCGGTCCACGGGCAGGCCCGCCAACGTCGGGTGGCTTCCTACCCCGGGCCGGCCGGGCCAATCCCGCGCGCCGCTCCACAGCACCCGGTGGCGGGGCCGGTCCGGCGGCGGACCCCACTCGGCCGGCGGGACCGGGCCGAAGAGCAGCACGGACGGGGTGCCGTAGGCGGTGGCGAGGTGGCCGACCCCGGTGTCGCCGCTGACCACCAGGCGGGCGTGGGCGACCAGCGCGGCCACCTCGCCCAGGTCGGTCCGGCCGGCCAGGACGGCGGGGTCGGGCAGACCCGCCCCGGCGGCCACCCGCCGCGCCAGCTCCCGCTCGTCGGCCGAGCCGGTCACCACCACCCGGTGGCCGCGCTCGGCGAGGGTCCGGGCCAGCGCGGCGAAGCGCGCCGCCGGCCAGCGCTTCTCGGGGAGCTTGCTGCCCGGGTGGACGACGGTGAGGCCGGTCGGCGTCCGGTCCGCCGCCGGCCGGCGCAGGGCGAGGTCGCCGGGGTCGGCGGGGATGCCGTACCAGGCCAGCAGGCGGCACCAGCGGTGCACCTCGTGCTCCCCGGCGCGCCACCGCGGGCCGTCCGGGTGGCCGGCCTCGGGGCAGCGGAACGCCAGCAGCCGGCCCGCGCCGGACAGCATCCGGTGCGAGTCGGGCCCGCGCCCGTGCAGGTTGACCGCGACCGGCGGGGGCGGCCACGGCGGGGAGCCCAGGCCGTCGGTGGGCAGCAGCCGGTCGACGCCGCCGACCAGGTCGACCAGCGGCCCGAGCCAGGCCGGCGCCGCCAGCGCCAGCTCCCGGTCGGGGTACGCCGCCCGCAACGCGCGCAGCGCCGGTACCGCCGTGGCCAGGTCGCCCACGCCGAGGGCGCGGAGCACGAGGATCACGGGTACGAGGTCTCCTGCTCGGCGCAGACCACCATCTCGCGTACCGCGCAGCCGGCCGGCTGGGAGAGGGCGAACATCACCGCGGCGGCGGTGTCGGCCGGGTCGTTGAGCTTGGCCTCCGGGCCGGGGCGGTACTGCGGGTCACGCGCGTCGAAGAAGGCGGTGCGCATCCCGCCGGGGATCAGCAGCGTCACGTTCACCCGGCCGGCGAGCTCGGCGGCGAGCGCCCGGGTGAAGCCGACCACCCCGAACTTCGCCGCGCAGTACGCGGTCGCGTCGCTGACCGCCTTCACCCCGAGGGTGGAGGCCACCGTGACGATCCCGCCCCGGGACGCCTCCAGGTACGGCAGCGCCGCGCGGACCACCGCCACCGTGGCCAGCAGGTCGACCGCGACGATCCGCTCCCAGGTCTCCCGGGGCACGTCGGCGAGCTTGCCGGGCACGTCGGTGCCGGCCGCGGTGACCACCGCGTCGAGGCCGCCGGAGCGCTCGGCCAGCTGCCGGGTGGCCTCCTCGGCGGCCCGGGTGTCGGCCAGGTCGCACTCGACCCAGGGCACCCCGTCACCGGGGCGCTGCCGGTCCAGCACCAGCGGCCGCCCGCCGGCCCGGGCCACCGCGGTGACCACCGCCGCGCCGAGTCCGCTCGATCCGCCGGTGACCAGGACGATCGGGCCGGCACCCGGTGCACTGCTCATCGCGCTCCCTCCGCCGTCGGACGCTGCGCACCGGCGGCCCTGACGGCGCCGGTGGGTGCGGCGCGGTACGCCCCGGGGCGCTCGCCGCGGGCCGCCGCGATCATGTCGGTGGTGGAGCGCCCGTCCAGGTACGGCACCACCACCGAGTGCCCGCCCCAGCGGCGCAGCGCCTCGGCCTCCGGCAGGCTCGCCGGGTCGCCACCGCCGGTGGCGTAGTCGCCGCCCTTGACCCAGATGTCCGGCCGCAGCCAGCTCAGCACCGCGTCCGGAGTGGACTCGTCGAAGACCAGCACCGCGTCGACGCAGCTCAGCGCCGCGAGCAGCCGGCTGCGGTCGCCCTGCGGCACGACCGGGCGCTGCGGCCCCTTCAGCCCGGCGACGCTGGCGTCGGAGTTGAGGCAGACGATCAGGCAGTCGCCGAGCTGCCGGGCGGCCTGCAGGGTCGCCACGTGCCCGGCGTGCAGCAGGTCGAAGCAGCCGCCGGTGGCGACCACGGTGCCACCGGCGGCGCGTACCTCGGCCACCACCGCACCGGCCGCGGCGGCCCCGATCCGCTCCCCGCCGCCGCCCAGCGGCACCGGCGCGGCGGCGCGGACCTCGGGCGGCAGCGCGGCCGCCACTCCCCCGTCGGCCACGTACGCCGACGCCTCCGCCACCGCCTCCTGCACCGCCTCGGAGACCAGCGCGCCCCGAGCCAGCGCGAGGCTGGCCGCCGAGGCGAACCGGTCCCCGGCCCCGCAGGTGTCCCCCTCGGCGTTGACCGGGGCGGCGACCACCAGCGGGGTGGCGCCGGCGTGGCAGAGCAGCGCGCCGTCGCCGCCGAGGGTCACCGCGACCGCGCCGGCCCGCCACCGCTCGCGCAGGCCCTGCGCGCCCCGGGAGGCGGTGGCCAGCCGGGACGAGCCCGGCGGTACCTCGGTCAGGTCGCGTACCTCCGCCTCGTTCGGGGTGGCCAGGGTGACCCCGGGCACCGCCGCCGGTCCGCGCGGGTGCGGGTCCCAGACCACCGGCGCGCGGGTCGCGGCGAGCGCCGCGCGCAGCGCGGGCTGCCGGGCGACGCCCCGGCCGTAGTCGCTGACCAGCACGGCGGACGCCTCGGCGATCAGCCGGAGCACCGCCTCGCTCGGCGGCCCGGGGTCGGCGGCCGTCCCGCCCCGGTCGTGGCGCAGCAGCACCCGGCCGCGGGCCCGCAGCCGGATCTTCTCCGCGGTGGCGCCGGCCAGCGGCAGCGCGTACACCTGCACGCCGGCGGCGCTGAGCAGGCAGCTGAGCCGGGCGCCGCCGGCGTCGTCGGCGAGCGCCGTCACCAGCGCCACCTCTCCGGCCCCCTGGGCGGCGGCGAAGACCGCGGCCAGGCCGGCGCCGCCGGGGCGGTCGGCGTACGTCGTCTCGTCGAGCACGGGTACGGGTGAGTCCGGGCAGAGCCGGTTCACCACGCCCTCGACGTCGCGGTCCAGCAGCGTGTCACCGATGACCACCAGGGGTCCCCGCACCGCCGGCCTCCTCATCCCGCCTCGACCCGCCGGTCGCCCCCGTCGAGCACCACCTCGACGCCGGTGCGCACCGGCGCGGTGGGCCGCTCGACGGTGGCGGTGGCCGTCCCGGCCACCGCCAGCGCCGCCGGCAGGGCCCGGTCGACGTACTCGCAGAGCACGTGGGTGGAGACCAGGTGCAGCTCCTGCACCACCTGGCTCTCCGGCGAGTCGATGGCGAGCGTCTCGTGGCAGGCGTCGGCGAGCGGGTTGGGCGCCGGGCCGGTGAACGCCCAGCAGCGCAGCCCGACCTCCCGGCCGGCGCGGGCGGCGGCCAGCAGGTTGGCGCTGGCCCCGCTGGTGGACATCAGCAGCAGGATGTCGTTCTCCCGACCGTGCGCGCGGACCTGGCGGGCGAAGACCTCGTCGTAGCCGTAGTCGTTGCCGATCGCGGTCATCGCGGAGGTCTCCGCGTGCAGCGCGATCGCCGACAGCGGCTGCCGGTCGTCGCGGAGCTTGCCGACCAGTTCGGCGGTGAGGTGCTGGGCCTCGGCCGCGCTGCCGCCGTTGCCGGCGACCAGCAGCCGGCCCCCGCCGGCCAGCGTGGCGGCCAGCTCAGTGCCCCAGCGGGCGAGCTGCTGCTCCGAGGACCGGTACGGCAGCAGCGCCTCGGCCAGCAGGGTGAGGTGCGCGTCCAGCAGCCCTTCGGTGGCCGTGGTCATCAGGCGACCACCCGGGTCGGCCGGCGCACGGCGGCCACCTCGCCGTACAGCTCCGCCAACCGCTCGGCGGTGGTCGACCAGGAGTAGCTGCGCCGGGCCCGTTGCAGCGCCGCGGTGGCGTACCCGAAGCGGCGGATCCGGTCGTCGAGCAGGCGCTGGATCGCCGTGCCCAGGGCCTTGGGGTCCCGGGCCGGGACCAGGTCCCCGGTCACCCCGTCGACCACGGTGTCCTTGATCCCGCCCACGGCGGTGCCGACCACGGGCACGCCACAGGCCATCGCCTCCAGCGGGGTGAGCCCGAACGGCTCGTACCAGGGGGCGGCGACCAGCACGTCGGCGGAGCGGTACCAGCGACCCATCTCCTCCCGGGGCACCGCGCCGACCAGCCTGACCCGGTCGGCCACCCCGCAGGTGGTGGCGAGGGCGCGCAGCCGGCGGGCGTACGGGTCGGTCTCCAGCAGGCCGGCCGGTGGGCCGCCCACCACCACGCACTCGGCGTCGGGCACCAGGGCCATCGCCCGGATCACCGTCTGGAAGCCCTTGCGTTCCACCAGCCGCCCGACGGTGAGGATCCGGGGCCGGTCGGGCTCCCGCTCGGCGGCCGGACCGAGCGGGGCGAAGCTGGCGAGGTTGACCCCGGACGGCACGACGGTCATCCGCGAGCGCGGGACGCCGAGGCGGACCAGTTCGCCCACCTCGTCCTGGCACTGCGCGACCACCCGGTCGACCGCGCGGCCCAGCTCCCGCTCGTACGCGATCCGCCGCGCCGGGCTGGTGTCCTGCACGCCCTGGTAGCGCCGCTTGACCGTGCCGAGCGCGTGGTACGTCTGCACCACCGGCACCCCGGTCTGCCGGCTGGCGGCCAGCGCGGCGAGCCCGCTCATCCAGAAGTGCGCGTGGATCACCTCGGGCACCCAGTCGCCGCCGCGCCACCGTTCCACCAGCCAGCCGCTGAACTCCTTCATGTGCGGCAGCAGCGCGTCCTTGGCCAACGGCTCGGCCGGGCCGGCCGGCACGTGCACCACGTCGTACCCGTCGGGGGCGCGGACGCTGACCGGCAGGTCGACCGCGTCGCGTCGGGTGTAGACCCGGACGTCGTGCCCGGCGGCCGCCAGCGCGGCGGAGAGCTCCGCGACGTGGGTGTTCTGCCCACCGGCATCCTCACCGCCCAGGATGGCGAGCGGGCTGGCGTGCTCGGAGATCATCGCGATGCGCATACTTCCTCCTCCAGCAGGCGGTCCCAGTCGGCGAGGAAACGGTCCAGGCCGTAGCGGGCCCGGGCGGCGGTGCGCGCCTCGGCGCCGGCGCGGCGGGCCTCGGCGGGTTGCGTGACGAACCGCGTCGCGGCCTCCAGCAGCGTGTCCACCCGGGTGGAGAGGGCGCCGGCCCCGGGCGGCACGGCCTCGACGGCCTCGGTGGTGGCCAGCGCGACGACCGGCATGCCCATCGTCATGGCCTCGATCAGGCTCAGCCCCAGCGACGTCCACCGGCACAGGTGCAGGTACGCCCGCCGCCGCGCCAGCTCGGCGTGCATCCGGTGCTGCGGCACGTCGTCGTGGCTGGCCAGCCGGTCGGCGGGGAGGCCGAGGTGTTCCGCGAGCCCGGCGACCTTCATGCCGAACACGTCCAGCGGGGCGATCTCGGCGAAGCGGGACAGCAGGTCGGTGCCGGTGACCCGCCAGCGGCGGACCGGCTCGTTGATGACGACGGCGAGCCGGTCCAGCTCGCCGGTCCACTGCACCGCCGGCGGGACCACCCCGTGCTCGACCACGGCCGTGCGGGTGCCGCCGTTGTCCCAGAACAGCTCGTTGAAGTGGGTGACGTGGGTGACCAGCAGGTCGTCCCGGTCGGCCATCGGGTGGCGGGTGTTGGGCACGTCGCCCTTGGGGGTGTTGTGCTCGACGTAGATCGCCGGCAGGTCCCGGCCGGCCCGCCGGCCCAGCCAGTCGCAGGCCAGGTCCATCTCCTCGGGCCGTTGCAGCAGCACCACGTCGACCTCCTCCCGGCGCAGCTGCTGCGGCGTGACCTCCACCGCGCTGTCCGGCCAGGCATAGGTGCGGGCCCGGCCCAGCCCGTACGGGCCGCGGTCGGGGGTGACCGGCACCAGGTAGCGGTGCTTGCCGTGCACGAACGAGGTGGTCCAGGAGCCGTGCACGTGCCACACCAGGATGTTCATCGGGCGCTCCCGCCGCCGGCGATCACCGGATCGATGCCGACGGTGGCGGGTGCCACACCCGGCGGGGGCGCGTCGGCGGGTACCCCGAGCAGGCGTACCGCCGCCAGGACGTGGCCCGGCTCGACGGCGGACAGGCAGGGGTGGCCGGGCACCGGGCAGCGGGTGGCCCGGGTGTCCCGGCAGGGCGCGGCGGCGTCGCCGAGGCGTACCGCCGGCACCCGGTACGGCCCCCACTGTCCGAACGGGACGGTGGGGGCGAAGAGGCTCACCACCGGTACGCCCAGCGCGGCGGCCAGGTGCGCCGGGCCGGTGTTGCCGACCACCAGCGCGCCGGCGTCGGCCAGCACGGCGGCGAGTTCCGCCAGACCGGTCCGCCCGCCCAGGTCGATGCCGGTGTCGCCGGCCACCCGGGCGGTCAGCTCCGTCTCGTCCGGGCCGCCGGTGACCGCCACCCGGTGGCCGGCCGCGGTGAGCACCCGGACGATCCCGGCGGCCAGCTCGGGCGGGCAGGCCCGGGTCTGCACCGCCGAGCCGGGATGCAGCACCACGTAGCCGGGGCGGCCGAGCCGGGCCGGCGCGGGCGGCAGCCCGTCGGTCCTGATGCGCAACGCCGGGTCGTCGGCGGCCGGGAGCGGGAAGCCGGCGGCCGCGGCCAGCGAGAGCGCCCGCTCGGGCTCGGGCAGCCCGTCGGGCACCCGGTGCCGGACGTCGAGCAGCGCGCCCGGGTAGTCGTCGCTGATCGCGCTGACCCGGGGCACGCCCGCCATCCGCAGCAGCAGCGCGAGCGGGAGCGGTGACTGGTGGAAGGAGGTGAAGACCACCGCCTCGTCGGCGCGCACCGCGGCGAGGCGGTCGGTGAGCCGGCCGATGTCGTCCGGATCGACCGGGGCGGGGTCGCCGTCGATCCAGGGCAGGGGCCATTCGACGAGTTCGTCGACGCCGGGCAGCAGGGCGGCGGCGTGCCGACCGCGTGGCCCGTGCAGCAGGACGACCCGGTCGGCGCCGGCGGCGACGGCGCGGACGGCCGGGCCGGTGACCAGCACGTCGCCGGCGGAGTCGCTGCGGACGACGAGCACGGTGCCGGCCCGGCGGGGCGCGCTCGGACGCAGCGCGGCCTGGCGCCGCAGGATCTCCTCGATGGCCGCCGGCAGGTCGCGGGCGACGTGCGGGGCGGCGGCCACCTCCTCGGGCCGGGTGACCGGGGTGGGGACCAGCAGGCCGGTGGCGCCGGCGGCGAGCGCGGCGGTCATGTCCCGGCCGATGTCACCCACCAGCACGCACCGGGCGGACGTGGTGCCCAGCGCGGCGGCGGCCCGGTGGACCAGGCCGGGGGCGGGTTTGCGGCAGGAGCAGCCGTCGCCGTCGTCGTGCGGGCAGACCTGCCAGGTGTCGAACGGGCCGAGCAGTGCCTCGATCCGGGCGTGCACCGCCCGCATCTGCGCGGCGGTGAACAACCCCTTGGCCAGTCCGGACTGGTTGGTCACCACGCCGAGGCGCAGGCCGGCCCCGCGCAGCCGGTCCAGCGCCACCCGCGCGCCCGGCATCGGCCGCACCTTCTCCGGGTCACCGTTGTACGGCACGTCCTCGACCAGGGTGCCGTCCCGGTCCAGCAGCACCGCGTCGAACAGGACCGGCCGGATCACGGCCCGGTCGACGGCCGGGTCGACCCGGCCTGACCTGCGCTGATCCGGCTCCATCTGGTCCCGTCGCACGGGCGGCGGGTTCCCGGAGCCCCGGGGAGTAAACATCATCTACCCGGCGGTACGGCTCGTCGCCGTCCGGGCCGCGCAGCGGTCGCCGACCCGGCCTTACCCGTCGCCCCGGAGAAGCTAACGCCCGGTCCGCCCCGCCGGTTAGCCCCGGTCGCCGTCGGGGTACTGGACACCAGTGGCGATTGTGGAGAAAGTGATCGACGCTCCCCCGCAGCAGGTGTTCGACGTGCTGGCGGACGGGTGGACGTACAGCGACTGGGTGGTCGGGACCGTGCACGTGCGCGACGTCGACGACACCTGGCCGCGGGTGGGCAGCCAACTGCACCACAAGGCCGGGCCGTGGCCGCTCTCGTTGCACGACTCCTCGACCGTGCTGGCCTGCGAGCCGCCGCACAAGATGGTCATCAAGGCCGGGCTCTGGCCGGCCGGCGAGGCGACCGTGGTGTTCACCCTGGAACCGGTCGGCGCCGACGCCACTCGGGTGCGGATCGGCGAGGACTTCGCCGCCGGGCCGCTGCGCTGGATCCGCAACAAGCTCAACGACCTGGTCCTGCACCAGCGCAACAAGGAGACCCTGCGGCGGCTCTCCGACATCGCCACCCGCCAGAGGGCGGACGAGGCTGCGGAGAGGTGAGGGGCGGGGAGCCTCGACGGGGCCCGACGGAGCACTGGCTACCCTTTGGGGGAAAACCGTCGGCAACCAGAGGATGTCCGTCATGATCGAACCCGTGGAGCTGCCCTCGCCGTGGCGGGAAGCACGCCTGACCGTCGTGGTCCCCACCTACAACGAGGCGGGCAACCTCCCGGTGCTGGTCGAGCGGCTCCTCGCGCTGCCGCTGCCCGGCCTCAAGGTGCTGGTGGCGGACGACAACTCCCCGGACGGCACCGGCGAGGTGGCCGACAAGCTGGCCATCGAGCACCCCGACCGGATCCAGGTCGTGCACCGGGCCGGCAAGGAGGGCCTGGGCCGGGCGTACGTCGACGGGATCGGCCGGGCGCTCGACGGCGGCGCCGACTACGTCGCGCAGATGGACGCGGACCTGTCCCACCCGGCGGAGGCGCTGCCCGGCATGCTCGGCGCGCTGCTCTCCACCCAGGCCGGCGTGGTGATCGGCTCCCGGTACGTGCCCGGTGGCGAGCTGGACGAGAACTGGCCGCTGTACCGCCGCGCGCTCAGCGGCTGGGCGAACCTCTACGTGCACACCCTGCTGCGGGTGCGGATCCGGGACCTCACCGCCGGCTTCAAGATCTGGCGGGCGGACGCGCTGCGCGACATCGGCCTGGAGCGGGTGCAGTCCAACGGATACAGCTTCCAGGTCGAGATGCACTACCTCGCCACCAAGCTGGGGCACACCATCCTGGAGGTGCCGATCCGCTTCGAGGAGCGCCGCGACGGCGCCTCGAAGATGACCACCGCCACCAAGGTGGAGAGCGCGCTGATGCCGTTCAAGCTGCGTACCCGGCACCGCAACCTGGAGCGCTGACCCACCCGTCCGCACCCGGACCGTCACGTGGCGTGACGTGTGCGGCGTCGGACACCTTCGTGAGCGACCTGTCCGAGAGGCATGAGGATGCCGCTCGGGCAGGTCGCTTGTTTTTGTCAGGGGAAGCGACGCCGGTCAGCGGTAGACCGCGCGGTGGGCGGCGCCGATCGCCCGGGCGTACAGGCCGCCGGTGAGGGCACGGTCGCGGCTCAGCGCCGCCTGCGCCGCGTTCCCGCCCGGGGCGCCGTGCACCCCGCCGCCCGGGTTCGCCGAGGCGCTGGCCAGGTAGAGCCGGTCGACCGGGGTGTCCGGCCGGCCCAGGCCGGGCACCGGGCGCAGGAAGAGCTGCTGGTACGCGGCGGCCGTGCCACCACCCACCGCGCCGCCGACCAGGCTCGGGTTGCGCTCCTCCAGGTCGGCGGGGCCGGCCACGAAGCGGCCCCGGACGAGCCCCTTGAAGCCGGGGGCACAGCGCTCCAGCACCGCCTCCATCCGGTCCACGTGCGCGGCCACGTCCTCGGCCCGCCAGTCCCGCCGGAACGGCAGGTGGGTGTACGACCAGAGCGACTCCGTGCCGGCCGGTGACCGGGTCGCGTCGGCGGTGGTCATCTGGCCGACCAGCAGGAACGGGTCCTCCGGCAGCTGCCCGCAGGCCAGGTCCGTCGCGTAGCGGGTGAGCCCGTCGACGTCCGTGGCCAGGTGCACGGTGCCCGCCCCGGCGACCTGCGGGTTGGTCCACGGCATCGGCCCGTCCAGCGCCCAGTCGACCTTGACCGTCGACCCGTCCCAGCGGAAGTGGTCGAGGTCCTCGACCAGCCGGGGCGGCAGCCAGGCCGCGCCGACCAGGTCCAGGTAGAGCGCCGGCGCCGGCACGTCGGCCAGCACCGCCCGACGGGCCCGCCAGGTGGCGCCGCCCTCGGTCCGTACGCCCATCGCCCGGCCCCGGGCGATGAGCACCCGGTCCACCCGGGCCGAGTAGGTGATCCGGCCGCCCTTGGCGATCAGCCGCGCGACCAGCGCGTCGGTGATCCGCTGCGCGCCGCCCACCGGCACCGGCCAGCCGACCTCCTGACCGAGCATGGCGAGCAGCCAGCCGTAGATGCCCGAGCCGGCGTCGTCGGGCGACAGGTCGGTGTGCAGGGCGCAACTGGCCATCAGCGCGGACGCGCCCTCGCCCCGGAACACCTCGCGGCCGAACTGCCGGCTCGGCAGCACCAGCCGGCGGGCCAGCCGCAGCGCCCCGGCGGTGCGCAGCCGGGCCAGCAGCTCCAACCCGTCGCGGACCGGCGGGAAGGGGGTGAACAGCGCGTTCACCAGGGGACGGGAGATCGCCCGCCAGTCGTCGTACGTGTCGAGCCAGCGCTGCCCGTCGCCGGGCGCGAACGCCTCCATCGACGCGGCGCTGCGGTCGGGGTCGCGGTTGAGCACCGCCGCCCGGCCGTCCGGCAGCACGTGCGCCAGCACGTCCGGGGCGTGCGTCCAGGCCAGCCCGTACGCGTCGAGGCGTAGCCCGCGCAGCACCGGCGAGGCGTACCCGAGGGGGTAGAAGGAGCTGTAGAGGTCGCTCAGGTAGCCGGGAGCGGTCACCTCGGCGGAGCGCACCGCCCCGCCGGGGGCGCCGGTGGCCTCCAGGACCAGCACGTCCCAGCCGGCGTCGGCGAGCAGGTTGGCGGCCACCAGTCCGTTGTGCCCGGCGCCGATGACTACGGCGTCCGCGGTCTCGATGCCGGTCCCGGTCACCCGATCCGCCTACCCGGCCAGCAACCGGGCGAAACGCGTTTGCCTTGCCGGGACCGGGGCATCCACTGCCGCATGTACAGGGTTGAACAGCTCATCGGTGGAGTGTGGGGCGCGGGCGGCGCGGGCGGTGAACTGGTCGTGCACGATCCCGCCGACGGCACGCCGGTCAGCACCGTGCCGATGGCGACGGCGGACGAGGTGGCCAAGGCGGTCGAGGCGGCCCGGGGCGCGGCGGCGGAGTGGGCGGCGACGCCCCCGGCGGAGCGGGCGGCGGCGCTGCACCGGGCCGCGGACGCGCTGGCCGCGGCGGCGGACGAACTGGCCGAGGCGACGACGGCGGAGATGGGCAAGCCACTCGCCGACGCCCGGGGCGGCGTGGAGGCGGGCATCGGCACGCTGCGACAGTACGCCGAGTTGGGCCCGGTGCGGGGCGGGCGGACACTGCACGGCGGCGCGCACGCCATCGACTTCATGGCGCCGGAGCCGCGCGGGGTGGTCGCCGCGATCGCCCCGTGGAACGACCCGGTGGCGGTCTCCTGCGGGCTGCTCGGCGCGGCCCTGGTGACCGGCAACGTGGTGCTGTACAAGCCGAGCGAGCGGACCCCGGCCACCGGCTGGCTGCTGGCCCGGATCCTCGACGGCGCCCTGCCGGCCGGGGTGCTGTCCCTGCTGACCGGCGGTCCCGAGGTGGGCGCGGCGCTGGCCGCGCAGGAGGTGGACGTGGTGGCCCACGTCGGCTCCACCGCCACCGGCCGGGCCATCGCGGCGGCCTGCGCCCGGACGGGCGCGAAGGCGCTGCTGGAGAACGGCGGCAGCGACCCGCTGATCGTCGACGCCGGGGTGGACCCGGTCTGGGCGGCCGGGCAGGCGGCGATCGGCTCGTTCGCCAACGCCGGCCAGATCTGCGTCGCCGTCGAGCGGATCTACGTGCACCGGGACGTGGCGGAGGACTTCGCCGACGCGCTGGTCGAGCGGGCGGAGGCACTGCGGGTCGGCCCGGGCCGGGACCCGGCGATCGAGCTGGGCCCGCTGGTGGACCGGCGGCACCGCGACCACGTGCACGGCCAGGTGACCGCGGCGGTGGCCGAGGGGGCGACGCTGCGCACCGGGGGTGTGCTGCCGGAGGGGCCGGGGGCGTTCTACCCGGCGACGGTGGTCACCGGTTGCCGGCACGAGATGACCCTGGTCCGCGAGGAGACCTTCGGGCCGGTGGCCCCCGTGGTGGTGGTGGACTCGTTCAGCGAGGCGTTGCGGTGCGCCGCCGACTCCCCGTACGGGCTGGCCGGCACGGTGCTCACCGCCTCGATGAGCCACGCGCAGCGGGCCTGGCGGGAGCTGCCGGTGGGCACCGTCAAGGTGAACGCGGTGTTCGGCGGGGCGCCGGGCGGCGCCGCGCAGCCGCGCCGCGGCAGCGGCCAGGGCTTCGGGTACGGCCCGGAGCTGCTCGACGAGTTCAGCACGGTGAAGACGGTGCACCTGGAGGCCCCGGGTGGCGGCCACTGGTGAGCGGTGACGCGGGAGCCCGGGACCGTGCGGTCCCGGGCTCCCGTGCGTCGTACCCCCGGCTCAGCGACCGCTGCGGGCCTTGGACTTCTCGCGGGCCTCCGTGGTCTGCCGAAGGTTCGCCTTCTGGATCGCCTTGACCAGTTCCGGCTTGGTCATCCGGGACCGGCCGGGTACGTCCAGCTTCTTGGCCACCTCCATCAGGTGCTCCTTCTTGGCGTTGGCGTCCACGCCGCCTGCCGTGGGAGCCCGTCGGGCCGGTCCACCACCCTGCGCCTGGCGGTCGCTGGGTCCCTTGCGTCCCTTCGGCTCCCAGTGGTCGCCGACCTTCTCGAACTCGTGCTTGACCGCGGCGAACGCGGTGCGGTGCGACCGCTCGCCCTCGCCGTACGTCTCCACCGCCGAGTCGTGCGTCTTCTCCCAGGTGCGCTGCGCCTTCTCCGGGGAGCGCCGCAGCGTGCTGGGCAGTACCTCGCGCCCGGGCATCTCGTCCTCCTCCGCGTCGATGTCTGCGTATGGACGGTTCCCCGGGCCCTCATCGGCAAACTCGCCCGCCGGGTTTGTCGATTTCCGGCACCGGGTACCGGCGGGGCCAGCGGGTGCCGGGTGCGCCGGCGGGGACGGGAGCGGGACGATGGCAGCGACGACGGAGCCGACCGCGGTCGCCGGTGGCCGGGACGGCCTGCGGGTCCCCCGCCGGGTACGCCAGCTGAGCTGGTCCACCTGGCGCGGGGTGCTGGTGCGCAGCGGGCGCAACTTCGTCAAGGACAACTGCGCGGACTGGGCGGCGGCGCTGACCTACTACGGCGTGCTCGCGCTCTTCCCCTCCACCGTGGTGGTGGTCGCCCTCGTCGGCCTGGTCTCCGACGGCGAGCGCACCGTCGACACGGTGCTGGAGCTGGCCCGCGACATCGGCGCCGGCTCGGTGGTCGCCAACGACGGTTTCGTGTCGGTGGTGCGTACCGCGGTCGACCAGCAGAGCGGGGCGAAGGTGCTGCTCAGCTTCGGTCTGCTCGGCGCGCTCTGGTCGGCGTCCGGGTTCATCGGCGCGTTCACCCGGGCCTCCAACGCGATCTACGGGGTCGAGGAGGGGCGGCCGTTCTACCGGTTGCGCCCGATGCAGATCGGCCTGGCGGCCGTGACGCTGGTCCTGCTCGCCGTGGTGGCGCTCGGCCTGATCGTCAGCGGGCCGGTGACCGACGCGGTGGGCGACCTGCTGGGCGCCGGCGGGTTGGCCCGCACGGTGTGGAGCGTGGCCAAGTGGCCGGTGCTGGCGCTGGTGATGATGACGCTGCTGTCCCTGCTGTTCTGGATCGCCCCGAACGTCCGGCAGCCGAGGTTCCGCTGGTTGACCCCCGGCGGGGCGGTGGCCCTGCTCTCCTGGATCGTCGCCTCCGCCGGTTTCGGCCTGTACGTCGCGAACTTCGGCTCCTACGACGTGACGTACGGCAGCCTGGGCGCGGTCATCGCCTTCCTGGTCTGGCTCTACCTGTCCAACTGCGCGCTGATGTTCGGCGTGCAGATCAACGCCGAGCTGCAACGGGGCCGGGTGCTCCAGGCGGGGGCGGAGGATCCGGGCGAGCCGGTCCTGCCGCCGAAGGCCCCCGCCGATTCGTGACCCCGTGCCGGGTTCGGCGTTTCCCCGGGGCCGTCGGGGGTAGCACACAAGGCATGGAACGTGGCAGCAGCAAGCACGGACCGAGGATCGACGAGAACATGAGCCAGGAGGTCAGCGGCCTCGTGCAGGGGCCGGGCGCCGCCGGCTCCCGGGTCGAGGAGTCCCGCCAGCCGGAACCGGCCGGCGAGGACCAGCCGGAGCCGAAGACGGTGACGGCCGGCGCGACCCGCGGCGGCAACCCGCAGGGGATGAGCGCCGACGATGTCGAGGAGCGCAGCCGACTCGGCCGGTTCATCACCATGACGGCCCTGCCCGGCGACCGCGACGTGCTGATCGCCAACGCCCGCGAGAACCAGGCGCCCGCCGACCTGATCTCGGAGCTGGAGCGGCTGCCCGAGGGCACGCGGTACCGCACGGTCTCCGAGGTGTGGGCCGCCCTCGGCCACAAGAACGAGACGACGCGCTGGTGACCGGATCGGCCCACGATCCGGACGAACACCGGCGGCCAGAGGAGGAATCGTCATGAGCGGCGTTACCGAGCACGTGGACGTCTCCGTCCCGATCCGCACCGCGTACGACCAGTGGACCCAGTTCGAGGAGTTCCCCCACTTCATGGAGGGGGTGCAGGAGGTCCGGCAGCTGACGGACACGATGACCCACTGGACCGTCGAGATCGCCGGGGTCAAGCGTGAGTTCGACGCCCAGATCACCGAGCAGCTCCCCGACGAGCGGGTGGCCTGGAAGTCGACCGGCGGCACCCAGCAGGCCGGTGTGGTCACCTTCCACCGGCTCGACGAGGGCAGGACGCGGGTCACCCTGCAGATGGACTTCGAGCCGCACGGCGTGGTGGAGAAGGCCGGCGACAAGCTGGGTGTGGTGGACCGGCGCGCCAAAGGCGACCTGGAGCGGTTCAAGCAGTTCATCGAGCGCCGCGGTCAGGAGACCGGCGCCTGGCGGGGCAAGGTGGACCGCCCGCAGCCGTGACCGTTCCCCCGGATCTCACGCATCCGATGGCCGCCGGTGGATCCGGCGGCCATCGCCGCGTCCGGGCCCGCCCGCCGGCCGTTTGCGATCATTTGCCCCGGGTACGCCAGGGGGATGACGGAGAACGACGACAGGGTGTGGCGGGACGAGCAGAAGACCCCGCTGGAGGAACTGGACCGGGCGATCGCCCGGTCGACCATCGACGGGCAGGCCGACGACGTCACCGGCAACGACGCCGGTGGGGAGGCAGCCTTCGGGCACGGCCCCGAGGCGGTGGACCGGGGTGCCGGACCGCAGGCCGAGCGGCGGGAGATGACCGACTCGGAGCGCGCGTACCGCCCCTCCACCACCGGCCGGACCGGCCCCGACGTCTGATGCGCGAGACGCCCCGGGCGGGACCCGCCCGGGGCCGGCCCGTCCCACGGCCCGGTCGCCTCAGCCGGTGACGGCCACCGACCGGCGCCCGGCCATGGCGTGCAGGATGAGCAGCAGCACCGCCAGCACGGTCAGCGCCGGCCCCAGCAATGCCACCGAGGTGTGCCCGAACAGCACCCCGAGCCCGCCGGGGATCAGCGCCGCGCCGAGCCCGGCGGTCCCGATCTGGACGCCGATGGCGCGGTCCGCGTGCGCCGCGCCGACCCGCTCCGGGGTGGCGAGGGTGAGCAGCGGGTAGACCGGCGCGGCGGCGAAGCCCACCAGGACCAGGCCGGCCACCGCCACCCAGGCCGGAGCGGGCAGCGCGATCAGCAGGGCGCCGGCCGTCATGCCGAGCAGGCTGCCCCGTAGCACCCGACCGACGCCGAGGCGCTCGGCGACCACGCCCTGCACGACCCGCCCCACGAAGAGGCTCCCCCAGTAGCCGGAGACGCACAGGCCGGCGGTGGTCGCCGACAGGCCGCGCCCCTCGGTGAGCAGCAGGAACGCCCAGAGCCCGGCGCTGATCTCGATCGCCACGTAGAGCATGAAGGCGAGCGCGCCCAGCCAGACCGCCGGCAGCCGCAGCGTCTCGCGTACCGGCACCGGCGGGCTGGCGGCCACGACGGGTACGGCCGGGTTCGCCGGCCGGCCCCGCCAGGCCCGTACGGTCAGCGCGAAGGCGGTGGCCAGCGCGAGCTGCGCGGCGGCGACGAGCCCGTAGCCCCAGCGCCAGCTGAGCCCGGCGCCGAGCGCGCCGGTCATGATCAGCGGGCCGAGCGCCACTCCGAGGCCGAAGCAGGCGTGCATCCAGGTCATGTGCCGAGGCCCGAACGCCCCGGCCGCGTACGCGTTGAGCCCGGAGTCGACGGCGCCCGAGCCGAGCCCGAGGACCAGCGCGCAGCCGATCATCAGGGCCAGTTCCGGCGTCGAGGCGTACCCGGTGAGCGCCAGGCTGGCCAGCACCGTGCTGCCGGCCAGCAGCCGACCGACGCCGAGGCGGGCGAGGGTGAAGCCGGCGAGCACGCTGGAGGTCAGATACCCGACGGTGCCCGCGGTGAGCACCAGCCCGACCGCCTCCGTCGGTACGCCGAGGTCCGCACGGATCGACGGCCAGCCGACCCCGATCAGCCCGTCGGGCAGGCCGAGGCTGACGAAGGCGAGGTAGGCGAGCAGGAGCAGGGAGGCGCGGGGCGGGGTGACGGACACGGGGGGCCATCCTGCCGTATCCGCTGAGGTCACTTGCAGCCGGCGACGGCTTCCCCCGAACCGGCAAAAAGCAACGCCCGGACGGGCAGGAATGCGGACAGCCCATCCAGAATCGGCCGATCGGGTGGCGGCAACCGGGGGGTGCCGCGTCAGACTTTCGGGATGCAACAGGGCTCCGGCATCCTCACCCCACGTCAGCGGCGTCTGGCCTGGCTCGGCTTCCTGCTCGCCGCGCTCCAGGCCCCGGTCTCGGCCAAGCTGGTCGCCGACGACTCCTGGCTGTTCAGCCTCTGCGTCGCGCTCATGGTGGCGACCGTCATCATCGCCGACGACACCAGCCGTCGCCGGCCGGCCGACGCGCCGTCGGCTGACTGACACCCACCTGACGGGCGGCCCCGCGACACCTCGAACGGCGGGGGCTGGGGTCAGGGGGTCGGGTCACCCGTCCCGCACCTCGGTGTGTTGCCGCAGGCGACACCGTGCGGTGACGTGCTGTTCGCGTCAGTCCCGGCGTGAGCCGGGCTCGGCGGGGCGGGCCTCGTGCCCGGGTCGGCCCCGGGTCCGCCGCCGCTCCTTCATCTCCGCCTCGTAGAGGTGGCGGCGGCCGTCCACCAGCTGGTCCCGGGCGGCGCGGTCCAGCTCGCGGAAGACCGCGTAGTAGTTGTCGTCGAAGTCCTCGACGATCTGGAACGTCCACCGACCGGCGATCACGTTGCGGCCGAGCAGCTCGGTGCGGACCCGCTCCGCGAGGTCCTCGTGGCCGGCGGCCCGCAACTGCGCGACCGCGTCGTCGAGCATCAGGTCGGCGTGCCCGATCAACTGGTGCAGCGAGTAGAGGTGCCCGCGCGCCCGCTCCACCGCCTCCAGCGCCTCGCTGAGCTTGCCCAGCGCGGCCACCGTCCCGTCGGTCACCCCGTCCGGCCGGCGGTGCTGCCGGTCCGGGCCATCGTCGTGCTGTCCCATCCATCCCCCCAAGGTGCCGGCTGCGCCCGTTCGCGCGCGGTTCTCCTTCTGCCCACCCTCCGCCGGGTCAATCCCGGCGGAGGAGGGCGGCCGACCGGAAGAGGACCCGGGACCGGCCGAGCGGCCGAGGCCGCCCGGGCCGCCGGGTGACTAACCTCGGTCCCCATGCGTGTGCCGTTTTCCCAGGTCGCGAACCGGACCGCCGCGAGCGCGGCGCGGTCCGCCCTCGCCCTGCTCAGCGCCTCGGTCGGCGCCTCCGGCCTCGCCGCGGCGGCCGCCAACCCCGGCCTGCTCGCGATGGTCGACCAGCACGCGGCCGCGGTACGCGACAGCCTCGACGGCGACCGGCGCCCGCTGACCCCGGCGGCGCTGGTCGGGTACGCCGACGGGCTCCGGGCGGCCGCGCTGGAGCACGGCCTGACCCCGCCCACCGGCGCGGTGGACTGGACCGAGCCGGACTGGCTGCGCATCCGCCTGCTGGCGATCTGCGCGCTGGCCCGCACGCTCGACCCGCGTCACCTCGAAGCGGCCTGACCCCACCGGCACACGACGGAGGGGCGTCCGCGCCACGCACGGACCCCCTCCACCGGTACGCCTCCGACTCAGGTCCCCGGACGGCGGAACTGCTGGGTCTCCTCGCCCACGTTGCCGGACTGGTACGTCCCCCGGCCCCCGGCCGCCGCCCTGGCCTCCTCGGCGCTCGCCATGGGCTGAACGCGCTCGCCGCCCCGGTCGGCCATCTGCCGGCTCATGTCGCCCCGCCCGGCCGCCTGGGCCTGGCGGTGCGCCTGGATGGCCCGCGACTCCTCGGCCATCCGGTCCAGCCAGCGGTCCCAGCGGCTCTGCATCGGCTTCACCAGACCACCGCCGACGCCGACGATCAGGATGCCGGCCGCCGTGGCGAGCACCGCGATCAGCACCGGCGTGGTCACCGTGGTGGCGACGCCCACCTGGTTCAGCGCGGCGATGATGCCGAGCGCCAGGATGAAGACCGCCACCAGGTCGCCGAGGATCCGGCCGTACGAGAGGCCGCCCAGCGCGCCGGTGACCAGGTCCCGAACGGCGTTGGCGATCGCGGCCGCCACGACCACGATGACGATGGCCACGAACGCGCGCGGCAGCCAGGCCACGACGCCCCGGATCAGGTCACTGATCGCGTTGGGTCCCCACACCCCGAAGGCGAACTGCAGGGTGAACAGCAGGACCGCGTAGTACGCGAGCTTCGCCAGGATGTCACTCGCGTCGTACTTCGTGCGTTCCAGTGCCCGTTTGATGCCACCCCGTTCGACCGCCCGGTCGAACCCCACCCGTTCCAGTGCTTTGTCCACGATTTTGAGTACCGCTCGGGCGATGATCCAGCCCACCACGAGGATCGCGATGAACGCGATCGCCCTCGGGATGAAGAGCAGCACCGACCTCCACATGTCGGCCACGGCGTCGCCGATGTCGGCCTGCCTGACCGCAAGGGTTTCCGGCATGATGTCCCTCCTGTCGCATGGACTGCGCCGGGCGGATACCCGGTCGCTCAGGGTGCACGCCGCGACACCCTGGATCAATTTCCCGACATGTCCCCCTAAAGGACTCCTGACCTGCCCTAACATCACCGCCGCCGGGCCGTCCGGCACGGTCGGGGGGCATGATCCAAACCTCTGCGCGACGCTCCGGCTAGGCTGCGTGACATGCCAGGCACGGTCGGGCGAGTCCCCACGCCACCACCCGCCGCCCCCGGACCGGCCCCGGTCTCGCAGGTGGCGGCGACCGTGCTCGCCCACCCCTGGGCGGGCACCCCGCTCGGGCCGCCGCAGCGGTGGGACCCGGCGGTGCGCGCCCTGGTCGACGTGATCCTCTCCTCGCCGGTGCCGATGGCGCTCTACTACGGCGACGATTACGTGCTGCTCTACAACCAGGGCTACTCCGAACTGCTCGGGGACCGGCACCCGGACGCCCTCGGCCGGCCCGCCGGCGAGGTCTTCGCGGACCTCTGGCACACCCCGGGGGTGGGCGACGTGATCGAACGGGCCTACCGGCGGGGCGAGTCGTTCCTCCAGCGGGAGTCGATGCTGCCGGTCGACCGGCACCTGGCCCCCACCGGCGACCACGCCGTCTTCACCCGCGGCCACTCGCCGGTGCGCGACAGCACCGGCCGGATCGTCGGCGTGCTCACCGTGGCGGCGCAGACCACCCAGCTCACCCAGCAGTTGCAGAGCCTCAGCGACTTCGCCGCCGCGCTCTCCGGCACGCTCACCCTCGACGACGTGGCCCGGGTGACCCTGCGCTACGCGCTGCACTCCTTCGACGCCGACCGGGTGAGCTTCGCCGTCGACGACGGCCCCGGCTGGCGAATGGTCCGGCGCATCCGGGGCGAACTGCTCGACGAGGCCGACGAGCGGTTGCCTCCGCTGTGGCGGCCCACCGCCGCGGACTCCCCCGCCCCGGTGGTGGTGACCGCGCGCAGCGGCGTGCCGTACTTCGTCGGCGACGGCGAACCGCTGCGGGCGAGCGCCATCGACCGGCACGACCAGAAGATCCGCTCGCTGGCCGCGCTGCCGCTGCGCTCCTCGGTGATCCGCGGCGGCCTCGCCGTCGGCTACCGGACCCCGCACGGCTGGTCGGCGGCGGAGCGGGCGTTGCTGGCCGCCTCGGCGGAGCTGGTCGGCCAGGCGGCCGAGCGGGCCCGCCGGTTCGAGACCCAGCACGGCACCGCCCAGCTGCTGCAACGCAGCATGCTGCCGGAGCGGCTGCCGGCGTTGCCCCGGCTGCGCATCGCCGCCCGGTACGACCCCGGCGTCGACGGCAACGCCGCCGGCGGTGACTTCTACGACGCCTTCGTGCTGCCCACCGGCGACCTGGGCGTGGTCCTCGGCGACGTCGCCGGCCACGACGTGCAGGCGGCGGCCCGGATGGGCCAGGTACGGGCGGCGCTGCGCGCCCTGGCGCTGGCCGATCCGCGCCCGGACGCCGTGCTCACCGGGCTGGACCGGCTGGTGGCCAGCCTCGGCACCGAGACCGGCACCCAGGAGCTCTTCGTCACCGTGGTCTTCGGCGTGGTGGACGCCGACCGCGGCGAGATCACGCTGGCCAGCGCCGGGCATCCGCCGCCGCTGATCCGGCGCTGCCACCCCGACGGCTCGGCGACGGCCGCCTTCGTGGAGCTGCCGGCGGGCGCCCCGCTGGGGCTGGGCTGCCGGCCGCGTACCGCGACCGTGCCGTTCCAGCCCGGGGACACCCTGCTGCTGTACAGCGACGGGGTGGTCGAACGGCGACGACAGAGCCTCACCGCGGGGCTGGACGTGCTGGTCACGGCGGTGGCCGACGCGGCCAGCGGCGACCCGCGCGCGCTCTGCGCGGTGGCCACCGGTGCGGTGCACGGGGCGACGGAGGACGACGTCGCGGTGCTGGCGGTGGAGCACGCGCTGAAGCCGAGCCGCTCGGCGAGCATGGAGATGCCGGCCGAGCCGACCGCGCCGAGCCGGGTGCGGCACTGGCTGACCGCGCAGCTGACCGACTGGCGGGTGCCGGAGGCGGTGGTCGGCGCGGCGGTGCTGTGCACCAGCGAGCTGACCACCAACGCGCTGCTGCACGCCGGCACGGCCGCCCGGGTGGAGATCGACCTGAGCCCGGAGCGGCTGCTGGTGTCGGTCGCCGACTCGGGCACCCGGGGCACCGTGACCCGGGCGCAGACCGACACGTTGAGCAGCCGGGGCCGGGGCCTCGGCCTGATCGAGCAGCTCTCCGACGCCTGGGGCACCGACCCCACGGTCCGTGGTTCGACGGTCTGGTTCGAGATCCTCATACCGGCGGGATGAGCAGGGGCGTCAGCGCCGGCCGAGCGGGGTAGGAGGACGCCCATGAGCGCAGAGAGTCCCTCCGGCGTCCTCTTCGACGTCGACGGCACGCTGGTCGACACCACCTACCTGCACACGGTGAGCTGGTGGGAGGCGCTGCGGCAGGCCGACCACCGGGTGCCGATGTCGCTGATCCACCGGTCCATCGGGATGGGCTCGGACAAGCTCCTGGACCACCTGCTCGGCCCGGAACGGGATCGGAACGCCGACGGCAAGCTGCGCGACGCGCACGACAGCCTCTTCGCCGAGTACTGGGAGCGCCTCGCCCCGCTGCCCGGCGCGGCGGAGCTGCTACGCGCCTGCGCCGCCCGGGGCCTGCGGGTGGTGCTCGCCACCTCCGCCGCCGAGCACGAAATCGGGGCGTTGCGCGCCGCGCTGGACGCCGACGACGCGGTCGACACCGTCACCTCGTCGGCCGACGCGCAGCAGAGCAAGCCGGCGCCGGACATCCTGGTGGCCGCCCTGGAGCAGTCCGGCCTGGACGCCCGGCGGGTGGTCTTCGTCGGCGACTCGGTCTGGGACGTCGCCGCCGCCGCCAAGCTCGACATCCCCTGTGTCGGGCTGACCTGCGGCGGCACCAGCCGGGGTGAGCTGGCCGGGGCGGGCGCGGTCGCGGTCTACGACGATCCGGCGGCGCTGCTGGCCGCGCTGGCCGACTCCCCCCTCGTCACACCGAGGCGGACGTCACCGCGGGACAAGCCGGACACCGAGGCTTAGCCCCCCGGAGCACGGGGCACAGTCCCCACCTCGCGCGCGGGCGCGGGCGAGGTGCGAGAGGTGGTGCCGTGGAACCGGTCGATGTCGCGTTCGCGCTGGTGGGCGTGGGCGCCCTGCTGGCCGGGATCCTGCCCCGGGTGCTGGAGCGCCGCCCGCTGTCCATGCCGATCGCGTTCCTCGGGCTGGGCATGCTGGTCTTCCTGCTGCCCACCGGGCTGCCATCGCCGGACCCGCTGGCCCATCCGGAGCTGGTCACCCACCTGACCGAGATCGGGGTGATCGTCGCCCTGATGGGCGCCGGTCTCAAGATCGACCGGCCGTTGAGCTGGCGTCGGTGGTCGTCCACCTGGCGGCTGCTGGCGATCGCGATGCCGGTGTGCATCGCGGCGGTGACGCTGCTCGGCTGGTGGTGGGCCGGCCTGGTGCCGGCCGCCGCGCTGCTGCTGGGGGCGGCGCTGGCCCCGACCGACCCGGTGCTCGCCGCCGACGTGCAGGTGGGCGAGCCCACCGACGTGGAGGACTCCGAGGACGAGGTCCGCTTCGCCCTCACCTCCGAGGCCGGCCTGAACGACGGGCTGGCCTTCCCGTTCGTGTACGCCGCCATCGCCATCGCCACCACCAGCCTCGCCCCGGCGGACTGGCTCGCCGACTGGTTCACCGTCGACGTGCTCTACAAGCTCGTCGTCGGCGTCGGCGGCGGGCTGCTCGTCGGCTGGCTGCTCGGCAAGCTGTTCTTCCGCGCCCCCAGCGAGCTGCGGCTGGCCCGGCACGCCGAGGGCTTCCTCGCCCTGGCCGCCACCTTCCTGGCGTACGGGCTGGTGGAGGTGATCGGCGGGTACGGCTTCCTGGCCGTCTTCGTGGCCGCGCGGGCGATCCGGGCGGCCGAGCGTACCCACGAGTTCCATTCGGTGTTGCACGACTTCGCCGAGCAGATCGAGCGGCTGCTGACGGTGCTGTTGCTGCTGCTCTTCGGCGGCGCGGTGATCGACGGCCTGCTGGCCCCGCTGACCTGGCCGGCGGCGGCGGTCGGACTGGCCCTGCTCTTCGTGGTCCGGCCGCTGGTGGCCTGGCTGTCGCTGCGGGGCGCGCCCGGCCGACCGGCCGAGCACTGGGTGATCTCGCTGTTCGGCATCCGTGGCGTCGGGTCGTTCTACTACCTGGCGTACGCCACCAGCAAGACCGACTTTCCCCAGGCCGAGCTGATCTGGGCGACCGTCGGGCTGGTGGTGGTGGTGTCCGTGGTGGTGCACGGGATCGCCGCGACCCCGGTCATGCAGCTGCTCGACCGGGCGGGCGAGCGCACGAAGGAGCCGTCAGAGCGTCGCGAGCCCGCGCTCGGCGGCGTCCGGGGCTGATCGCGGGGCGGGCACCGCGGCCGGCGCCGGCAGGTCCAGGTGCACCCGGACGGTGGTGCCGCCGTCCACCGAGCGGATGTCGACCAGGTCGCAGAGCTGCTGCACGAGCAGCAGGCCGCGTCCCCGCTCGGCCGACGTCGAGGCCGGGATCCGGCCGGCGAGCGGGTCGGTCAGCGTGCCGTGGCTGCTGATCTCGCAGACCAGCTCGTCCGGCGCCGCCACCCACCAGCGGGCCGTGGCGGGCCCGCCGGCGTGGGTGATCGCGTTGGCGGCCAGCTCGGTGACGGCGATCCGCAGGTCGTCGACGCGGTCGGCGGGCAGTCCGGCGGCGGCGGCGGTGGCGGCGACCGCGGCCCGCAGTGCGGCCAGGCCGGCCGCCTCCACCCGCACCGTCGCCGCGTCGGCCGGGGCCGGGGGCAGCGCCTCGGCGCAGCCGGCCAGCACCGTCTCGGGATGCTGATAGCCGGCGCTGGGCCGGGCCAGCGCCCCGCTGCGCACGACGGGGTGGGTCCGCCCCACGTCGGCCAGGGCGTCGGCGGGCAGCCGGGAGCGGTCGAAGAGGCAGAGCACGCTCACCGGGTACGCCGGGAGCGCCAGATTGATCATGGCTTCGTGCTCGACGCAGTGCCGGTACGCCGCCGGACGCCGGCCCGGCCAGAGCGACTCCTCCACGATCCGCAGCCGGCGGCCGGGGAACCGGTGCACGAAGTCGCGCAGGGCGGTGGGGATGATCGCCGCCGGGTTGCGCCCGATGGCGCTCATGTCGGCGAGGGTCACCCCGGCGAACGCGCCGAGAGCGGTACCGACCTGGCCGAGCCGGTGCGCGGGGACGGCGACCATGACGGGCTCGTCGGCGGCCCGGCCGGCCGCCACGAAGGCGGTGATGGCGTCAAGGTAGTCGTGGTCGTCGGCGTAGAGCAGCGCGTCGTGCCGCAGGCCCAGGCCGGTCACGCCGTCCCCCACCGTCCGGAATCCCCGTCCACGTCGCGCACACCTCCCCCGAACGGACGATACGCCTCCCGCCGGCGGCCGGTGCGTGCACCGGTACCGGTCAGCCACGCACGGCGAGCACCCGCTCGGCCAGGGCCCGCCCCAGGTCCCGCCCGGAGCGCCAGGCGCTCTGCACCCGGGGCCGGCCGAACGCGTCGCCGGCGAGCCCGACCCCGTCGTCGTCGAGGTGGTACGTCCCGTCCCCGGCGGCGGTCGGGCGGGCGTACGTCCAGCGGTGCACGTGCACCAGCTCGGCCGGCTCGGGCAGCCCGAGCAGGTCGCGCACCGCCTCCTCGACGGCCGGCCCGGCGGCGCTGGGCTGGGCCAGGTGGCCGGCGGCGAACTCCGGCGTGGTGTGCGCGACGAGCACCGGGGCGCCGTCGCCGCGCCGGTCGCCGTCGTCGCAGACCAGCGCGAGCAGCGGGTGGTCGTTGACGAAGGCGCCCTGGAAGTCGGGCCAGCGACGGCTCGGGAAGCGCAGCACCGCGGTGAGCGTCGGCGCCCAACGCTGCTCCAGCGCGGCGCGCGTCGCGTCGGCCAGTTCCGGGTCGAGCAGCAGCGCCGCCTGGGGGCCGGGCATGCACAGCGCCACCGCGGCGCACCCGGCTCCGTCCACCGTCGGGCCCGGCCGCACCGTCATGACCAGCCGGTCCACGCTCACCGGCAGGTCGCGGGCCAGCTCCTCGACCAGTGAGCGCAGGCCGCGCGGGGCGGCCCAGCGGGTCGGACCGGTCACCTCGCGCCGGCCGTCCGGGCCGTACGCCACGAAGGTGTCGGTCCACTCCCGGACCAGCCCGGCGGCCCGCCACCCCCGCACGACCTCGGCGAAGTCGGGGGCGTCGACGGTGAGGTACGCGGCGCCGGTGTCGGCGGGGCGGCCGTCGAAGCGGCGGCTGGCCATCCGCCCGCCCGCCACCCGGCCCCGTTCCCGGAGCTGAACTTCAACGCCCGCCCGGACCAGCTCTGTCGCGCACGCCACGCCGGCGATGCCGGCTCCCACCACGATCACGCCCGAGTTCACCGGGTGATCGTATGTGCGTCCGCAGCGGGCGGCATGAAGGACCGACACCGCGGGTAGGGGTACACCTGTTCGAAGAAAGGTGGACATCATGGCCGACCGCAACAGTCAGCAGCCCGACCCGCGGGGCGCGATCAAGGACCCGGACGACTGGGTGACCGGCGAGGAGCCGCCGACCGCCGCCCAGGAGTCGTACCTGCACACGCTGGCCCGGGAGGCCGGCGAGGAGGTGCCCGACGACCTGACCAAGGCCGAGGCGTCCCGGCGGATCGACGAGTTGCAGGAGGAGACCGGCCGGGGCCGGTGACCCTCAGCGCGGGGGCAGGCGGTGCAGCTCGACCTCGTCGAGCCGCCCCGCCGCCACCCGGGCGGTCAGGTAGGTGGCATACGGCTGGGACCGCCGGTCGGTGGGCGAGCCGGGGTTGAGCAGCCGCAGCCCGCCCGGGGCGACGCTGTCCCACGGGATGTGCGAGTGGCCGAAGATCAGCAGGTCACGGTCGGGGAAGCGGGCCGCGCAGCGCTCCTCCCGCCGGGTCTTCGGCCCGGTCTCGTGCACCACCGCCACCCGCACGCCGTCCAGGTCGACCCGGGCCACCTCGGGCAGTCGGGCCCGCAGCTCCGGGCCGTCGTTGTTGCCGTACACGCCGACGAGCCGGCGGGCCCGGGCGCTCATCGCGTCGAGCAGCGCCACGTCGACCCAGTCGCCGGCGTGCACCACCACATCGGCGGCCTCCACCGCCGACCAGACGGGCGCGGGCAGGTCACGCGCCCGCTTCGGTACGTGGGTGTCGGCGAGGATGACCAGGCGCATCCCGCCATTCTCCGCCCGTCCACCGGTCCGCAGCGTCCGTACCATGATCGGATGGGCGACCTGGTCGGGGAGCGCGGACAGCCGGTGGGCCTGCTGCTGCGGCAGTGGCGGCATCGGCGCCGGCTCAGCCAGCTCGCTCTGGCGATCGAGGCGGAGGTCTCCGCCCGGCACCTGAGCTTCGTCGAGACCGGCCGGTCCACGCCGAGCCGGGAGCTGCTGCTGCGCCTGGCCGAGCAGCTCGACGTACCGCTGCGCGAGCGCAACGCGCTGCTGCTCGCCGCCGGGTACGCGCCGGTCTACTCGCACGCGCCGCTGGGATCCCCGGAGCTTTCCCGGGTGCTCGACGCCGTCCACCGGGTGTTGCGGGCGCACGAGCCGTACCCGGCGGTCGCGGTGGACCGGCGCTGGGACCTCGTCGCCGGCAACGCCGCGCTGGCCCTGCTCACCGACGGCGCCGCCGCCCGCCTGCTCCGGCCGCCGGTCAACGCCCTGCGGCTCACCCTGCACCCGGACGGCATCGCGCCCCGGATCGCAAACCTCGGCCAGTGGCGCGCCCACCTGCTCGCCCGGCTGCGCCGGCAGGCCGCGCTCACCGGCGACGCCGCGCTGGCCGCGTTGCACGAGGAGCTGCTCGGCTATCCCGGCCCGCCGGCGCCGGGCCCGCCGCCCGGCCCGGCCGACGTGGTGGTGCCGCTGCGGCTACGCCACGACGGGGGCGAGCTGCGGCTGCTCAGCACCGTGTCCACCTTCGGCACCCCGCTGGACGTCACGGTCGAGGAGCTCTCGGTCGAGTCGTTCTTCCCGGCCGACGACGCCACCGCCGCGCGGCTGCGCGACGCCGCCGGGTGACCGGCGCGCAGGGCGCGCTCAGGCGCCCTGGCCCTGGTTCTGCATCAGGCCGCCGTCCATGAAGTACGTCGACCCGGTGACGTAGTCGGCGTCGTCGCTGGCGAGGAAGACGGCCAGCTTGGCGATCTCGCCGGGCTGGGCGGCCCGCTTCCACGGGATGGACTGCACCTGTTCCTCCAGGTACTGCGGATCGTCGATCGCCCGCTGGTTGAACGGGGTGAGCACCATCCCAGGTCCGATGTTGTTGACGTTCATCCGCATCGGCGCCACCTCCAGGGCGAGGCTCTTGGCGAACTCCAACATCGCGCCCTTGCTGGTGTCGTAGTCCGCGCCGCCCGCCCGGGCCACCTCCTGGTGGATCGAGGTGATGTTGATGATCTTCCCCTGTCCGCCCTGGTCCCGGCGGTGCCGCACGAAGCGCCGGGAGCAGAAGAAGGCCCCGTAGACGTTGGTGCGCATGCACCGGTCCCAGGTCTCGGTGTCCAGGTCGGCGACCTCGATGCCGGAGGCGTCCACCCCCGCGTCGTTCATCAGGACGTCCAGCACGCCGAACTCGGCCAGCGCCTCGTCGAACATCGCCTCCACCTGCTGCTCGACGCTGATGTCGCCCTGCACCACCATGGCCCGCTGGCCGGCCTTCTCCACCTCGGCCCTGGTGTGGTTGGCCCCGGCGTGGTCGTGCAGGTAGTGCACCACCACGTCGGCGCCCTCCCGGCCGAACTCGATCGCCGTGGCCTGCCCGATCCCCGAGTCCGAGCCGGTGATCAGCGCGGTCCTGCCCGCCAGTCGTCCGGTCATCAGCGTGCTCCCTCCCTGGGTCCCGTACCGGCCGGCACGGGCTGTCGGTCGCCTTCCGTGGCCCTGCGGGCCCGCTCGTCGGCGGCGGTGAGATGACCCGCCGCGTTGATCAGGCCGATGTGCGAGAACGCCTGCGGGAAGTTGCCGAGGTGTTCCCCGGTCGCCTGGTCGATCTGCTCGGCGTACAGCCCGAGGTCGTTCACCTGGGCGGCGAGCTGTTCGAACACCCGGCCCGCCCGGTCCCGCTCCCCCGCCTTGGCCAGGCAGCCGACCAGCCAGAACGAGCAGATGACGAAGCCAGCGGGGTCGTCGTCCCAGCGGCGCAGCAGGCCGTCGCGGGACAGCCGCCGCTCCACCACGTCCATCGTCGAGCGCATCCGGGGGTCGTCCGCCGGCAGGAAGTCGACCAGCGGCATGAGCAGCACCGAGGCGTCCAGTTGGTCGGAGTCGAAGGCTCCGGTGAAGGCCCCGAGCCGCTCGTTCCAGCCGCGCGTGAGCACCGCCGCCCGCACCTCGTCGCGGGCCGCCGCCCAGCGGGCCACGTCCGCCGGGTCGCCCAGCCGGGAGCCGAAGCGGACCGCCCGGTCCAGCGCCGTCCAGCACTGCACCTTGGACGAGACGTAGTGCCGCTCGGCGTCGCGCGCCTCCCACATCCCGGCGTCCGGCAGCCGCCAGTCCGACACCGCCCGGTCGGCCAGCGCGCGCAGCAGGTGGCGGACGTCCGGCGACATCGGGTCCAGGTAGTACCGCATCAGCCAGGCCGCGTCGAGGATCTCGCCCAGCACGTCGGTCTGCCGCTGCCGCCAGGCGTCGTTGCCGACCAGGACCGGCCGGCTGCCGTCGTAGCCGGAGAGGTGGTCGAGGGCGTGCTCGGTGAGGTCCCGCTCGCCGTCGAGGCCGTACATGATCGGCACCGGCTCGTCGCCGATCCGGCCCATCGCCCGGCCCACCCAGGAGAACTGCCGGTTCGCCTCGTCCGGGCAGGCGGCCAGCCAGAGCGCCTGGAGGGTGAGGCTGAAGTCGCGTACCCAGACGAAGCGGTAGTCGTAGTTGCGGTCCCCGCCCAGCTGCTCGGGCAGCGAGGTGGTCGCCGCGGCCACCACCGCCCCGCTGGGTCCGTAGGTCATGCCCTGCACCACCATCGCGCTGCGCCGCACCACGTCGCGATAGCGGCCCTGGTAGTCGTCGTGCAGTGCCGCCCAGGACCGCCAGCCGGCGACGGCGTCGGCGATCACCTGGTCGGCGTCGGGCGTGGCCGGCTGCGCGTCGCCGTAGGGCGGGGCGTACCCGAGGGTGAAGCGGTAGGTCTCGCCGGCGCGGACGGTGATCCGGGCGGTGGCCCGGTCCTCACCGCAGTCCAGCGCGACGTCGGCGCGCAGTCGCAGCCGGCAGCCGCCGCCGGCGGCGTCGATCACCCCACCGGAGTCCGTCAGGTAGCCGCTGACCATCCCGTACTCGAACCGGGGCTGATACTCCACCAGCACCGGCACCTCGCCGGCGAGTCCCTCGACGACCCGGGCGAGCACCCGCGGGGAGCGCCGGCCGATGTCGTGCCCGCGCGCCCCGGGCTCCAGTGCCAGGGCGTCGGTGACGGCCACCGCGCCGGTCGCGGTGGTGAAGACGGTACGCAGCACCAGCGTGTCGTCCAGGTAGGAGCGTTCGCTGGTGTGCCCGCCCTCCGGCCGGATCGACCAGTGCCCCGCCCGGTCGTCGAGTAGCCGCCCGAACACCGACGGCGCGTCGAACCGGGCGGGGCACCACCAGTTCACCGAGCCGGCACGATCCACCAGCACGGCGCTGCTGCCGTCGGCCAGGAACCCGTGCTCACTGATCCGTCCGCTCTGCACGCCGGTGCCTACCCGGGCCGGCGAAGCGGCATTCCTCGACGTCGGCGGCGGTTGGGCGTTACCGGTGGGAACCGTCGGGAAGACGGGTGGCCGACGAAGGAGGCAGCGATGACCAGACCCTCGAACCCGACCGCGGCCTGGCGTCCCGGGATGCCGGGCGACGAGAACCTCCCGTCCGGTCCGGCCGGCCGGCCGGCCGCGCCCAGCGGTGACGGGCACGGCCCGCAGACCGGGCCGCCCACCGTGACGATCGGCTCGTACCCGGACTATCCGTCCGCGCAGCGGGTGGTGGACTACCTGGCCGACAACCGGTTCCCGGTGGAACACACCGCGATCGTGGGGACGAACCTGACCCTGGTGGAGACGGTGCTCGGTCGGTTGACGACCGGACGGGCCGCATTGCTCGGCGCGGGCACCGGAGCCTGGTTCGGGCTCTTCATCGGCCTGCTGTTCGGCATCTTCACGGTCGGCAACTGGCTGGCGGTAATCCTGGTCGGGCTGGTCATCGGCGCGATCTGGGGTGCCGTCTTCGGCGCGGTCGCGCACGCCATGTCCGGCGGCCAGCGCGACTTCACCTCGGCCAGTTCGCTGCGCGCCGGCCAGTACGCGGTCACCGTGGACGCGAACCTCGCCGACCAGGCGCGTCAGCTGCTGGGACGGATGCACCTCACCCCGACCGGCGCGACGGCCCGCTGAGCACGTACCCCGACGCCCCGGCGCACCGCGCGCCGGGGCGTCGCGGCGTGGGTCAGGCCCGGTGGTACGCCAGCTCGCCGGCCCGGATCGGCACGTCGACCCGGTTCTCGGGCGGGGCGAGCGGGCAGGCCCACCGGTCGTCGTAGGCACAGCTGGGGTTGTAGAGGTAGTTGGCGTCCAGGCGGACCCGCCCGCCGGGGAGCACCGTGAGCCCCCGGCCGTACGTGCCCTTGACGGTGTCGGTCAGGTACCGGCCGCCGCCGTAGCTCTCCCGGCCGCAGGTGCCGTCGCGCAGTGGCACGAAGAGCCCGCCCCCGTACGCCTCGATCCACCACAGGGTCAGCGGGCCCCACGGGGTCTGCGCCACCGCCACCCGCCGGTAGGTCACCACGCCGTCCGGGCCGCCGGTGTCGATGCTCTCGGTGCCCGATGCGGGGCGCAGCGGCGCCTCTACGACGGCGTCCGGGTTCGGCGGGAACCAGCCCAGCCCGGTGAAGGCCGCCCGGTCGGCGGCGGGCACCGGACTCTGCGGGTGCCCCGCGAACAGCTCGTCGCGGGCCGCCCGGAAGCCGGCCAGGTCGAGGTCGGAGAGGTAGAGCCGGGCCACCCGCTCCCGCCAGTCGAGCAGCTCGAGATCGTCCACCCGTCGAGCCTAGCCGGGCCCCGGGTCAGGGTCGGTGGCCAGCCGGGCGTGCAGGTGCTCGTCGTGGCGGCGGCCGTCGCCGTACCGGTGGGAGTCGCGCATGGTGCCCTCGATCGGGTACCCGGCCCGCGCCGCGACCCGGCAGGAGGCCGGGTTGGCGACCGCGTGGCAGAGCTCGATGCGGTGCACCCCCAGGTGGGCGAACGCCCACCCGCCGAGCGCGGTGACGGCCCGGGAGGCCACTCCCCGGCCCCGCGCGGCGGCGGCCGTCCAGTAGCCGATCGAGGCGTTGCCGTGGTGGATCTGGAAGAGCGAGGCCCCGCCGAGCAGGGTGCCGTCGGCGGCGTCGGTCACCGCGAGGGACAGCTGGTCCACCGCCGTCGGGTCGGCGCGCCGGCGCAGCCACTCGCGCGCCCCGGCCTCGTCCCGTACGCCCTGCGGATTCCACCGCTCGACCTCGGGTTCCCGCAGCGCCGCGAGCACGGCGGCGGCGTCCCGCGCCCGCCAGGCGCGCAGCAGCAGGCCGGGGGCGGTCAGCTCGACGGGATCCACGGGCCGGAGTGTGGCACGGCGTGCCGCCGGCCCGCCCGCGCTTTCCGCCGACCGTGTTCCTTCACAACTGAAGTATCCGGCTGCTTGCCCCCGCTCCGCCCCCCGTCGGCAGCTCGAAGAGAGCTTGTTTAAATTTGAAGGAGTGCTACAGTCGTAGCCGTGACGGAGAGTCTGGACAGCGCGCGGATGGCCGGCTGGCGCGCGTACATCGAGGCGAGCCAGCGGTTGTTCACCCAGCTGGAGGACGACCTGCGCGCCGACCGCGGCCTGAGCTTCGCCGACTACCACGTGCTGGTCCTGCTCGGCGAGGCTCCGGGGCAGCGGCTGCGGATGGGCGAGCTGGCCGACCGCCTGGTCTTCTCCCCCAGCCGGCTGACCTACCAGATCACGTCCATGCAGCGGCGCGGCCTGGTCGCCCGGGAGTCCTGCCCGCAGGACCGCCGGGGCAGCGAGGCGGTGCTGACCGCCGCCGGGCTGCTCGCCCTGCGCGAGGCCGCACCGGGGCACCTGGCCTCGGTCCGCCGGCACCTGATGGACGACCTCGACGACGCCGAGGTCGCCACCCTGACCCGGGTCTTCGAACGACTCGGCCGGCGCCTGCGCGCCGACCGCGACGCGTCGTCCACCCTGAGCGACTAAGGAGTTCGCGATGCCCGCCATCACCGTCGACGACGTCCTCGTCCTGCCCCGCCTGCCCCGGCTCGACGAGAGCACCAGCTTCCGTCCGGTGCGCCGCCTGATCACCGCGCCGCGCGGCTACGAGGGCGAGGGCTTCCCGGTGCGCCGGGCCTTCGCCGGGGTGCCGATGACCGAGCTGGACCCGTTCATCCACCTGGACCAGATGGGTGAGGTGGACTACGCCCCGGGCGAGCCGAAGGGCACCTCGTGGCACCCGCACCGCGGCTTCGAGACCGTGACCTACATGATCGACGGGATCATGGACCACCAGGACTCGCAGGGTGGTGGCGGCACCATCACCAACGGCGACACCCAGTGGATGACCGCCGGCCGTGGCCTGCTGCACATCGAGGCGCCGCCGGAGCACCTGGTGATGAGCGGCGGCCTCTTCCACGGCCTCCAGCTCTGGGTCAACCTGCCCAAGGTGGCGAAGATGAAGCCGCCGCGCTACCAGGACATCCGGGGCCGGGAGGCGGCGCTGCTCACCACGCCGGACGGCGGGGCGCTGATCCGGGTGATCGCCGGCGAGGTGGCCGGGCACCGGGGCCCGGGCTCGACCCACACCCCGATCACCATCGCCCACGTGACGCTCCAGCCCGGCGCCGAGCTGAGCCTGCCCTGGCGGCCGAACTTCAACGCGCTGGTCTACGTGCTGGGCGGCCGCGGCACCGTCGGTACCGACCGGCGGCCGGTGCGCACCGGCCAGCTGGCCGTGCACGGGCCGGGCGACGCGCTGCGGGTCACCGCCGACCTCCGGCAGGACGCCAACACCCCGGCGCTGGACCTCTTCATCATGGGTGGCCGGCCGATCCGGGAGCCGGTGGCGCACTACGGGCCGTTCGTGATGAACACCCGCGCCGAACTGGTCCGGGCCTTCGAGGACTTCCAGGCCGGCCGGCTCGGGGTCGTCCCCGCCAAGCGGCTGCCGCACACCGGCGGCCAGGGCGACCGTCCCTGATCGCACGCCAGGGCGCCCCGGTCCACCGGGGCGCCCCGCGTCGGCCTCAGGAGACGGCGAAGATTCCGGCGACCCCGAGGATCACCATGAGCAACACCGCCAACAGCGCACCCCGTTCACTCTCCACCGCCTGAGGGCGGTACTCGGTCACGGGGTTCGTCGTCTCGGCGGGCATGGTGTGGCCTCCTCGGTGTGCGCGTCTCGGGTCCGACAGGTGCCACCACCAGGGCACGCGGAGCAGGCCCGGCGTGCGTACCGGCGGCAGGACACCTACCGTGAGGACGTTGTCGACGACCTCGGGGGGCTGGAACGTGGCGATCCAGGATTGGTTCCTGACCGCTGAGGAACGCGCCAACCCGGTCTCGGTGTTACCCATCTGGACGGCGGGAAACCTCGCCGAGCCGTTGATTCACGGTGCGGCGTACTTCGACCGGCTGGTCCGCGAGGTGGAGGCGCTGCGCGCCGGTGACCACCTGTTCTTCACCGACTGGCGTGGCGACCCGGACCAGCGGATGCGCCCGGACGGCCCGACGGTGGTCCAGCTCTTCGCCCGGGCCGCCCAGCGGGGCGTCGTGGTCAAGGGGCTGGTCTGGCGCTCCCACCTCGACGCGCTCTCCTACAGCGAGACGGAGAACCGCAGCCTCAGCGAGGCGATCTGCGCGGCCGGCGGCGAGGTGCTGCTCGACCAGCGGGTCCGGCGGGGCGGCTCGCACCACCAGAAGCTGGTGGTACTGCGACACCCCGGCGCGCCGGAGCGCGACATCGCCTTCGCCGGCGGCATCGACCTGTGCCACAGCCGGCGCGACGACGCGGCGCACCGGGGCGACCCACAGGCCGTGCAGATGTCCCCCCGGTACGGCCCGCACCCGCCCTGGCACGACGTGCAGCTCGCCGTCCGCGGCCCGGTGGTCGGCGCGCTGGACACCACGTTCCGGGAGCGCTGGACGGACCCGATGCCGCTGGACTCGGAGAACCCGCTGGCCTACCTCCGCGACCGGCTGCGCGGCGCCGACCTCAGCCCCGATCCGTTGCCCGAGCAGCCGGCCGACCCGCCGCCCTGCGGCCCGCACCGGATCCAGGTGCTGCGCACCTACCCGGCGGTCCGTCCCCGCTACTCCTTCGCGCCGGACGGCGAGCGCACCGTGGCCCGCGGCTACACCAAGGCGGTACGCCGGGCCCGCCGGCTGATCTACCTGGAGGACCAGTACCTGTGGTCCACCGAGGTGGCCGAGCTGTTCGCCGACGCACTGCGGCACAATCCCGACCTGCACCTGGTGGCGGTGGTGCCCCGCTACCCGGACGTGGACGGCCGGCTGGCCCTGCCACCGAACATGGTCGGCCGCGAGCAGGCGCTCTCGCTCTGCGACAAGGCCGCCCCGGACCGGGTGCACGTGTTCGACGTGGAGAACCGCGAGGGCGAGCCGGTCTACGTGCACGCGAAGGTCTGCGTGGTCGACGACGTGTGGGCGAGCGTGGGCAGCGACAACTTCAACCGCCGGTCCTGGACGCACGACAGCGAGCTGTCCTGCGCGGTGCTCGACGCCACCCGCGACGAGCGGGCGCCCACCGATCCGACCGGCGAGGGCGACGGCGCCCGGGTCTTCGCCCGGGACCTGCGGCTGCGGCTGTGGCGCGAGCACCTCGACCGCGACCCGGACGGCGGCGAGGACGCCGACCTGCTGGACCCGGAAGCGGCGGTGGAGGCGATCACCTCGGCGGCCGACGCCCTCCAACGGTGGTACGACGGCGGCCGGCAGGGCCCCCGGCCCCCGGGCCGGCTGCGCCCGCACCGGCCGGAACGGCTGCCGTGGCTGACCCGGCTCTGGGCGCTACCGGCGTACCGGCTGGTCTACGACCCGGACGGCAGACCGCTGCGGGCCCGGCGCGCCGGCACCTGGTGAGGCGTCGCCACGTGCCGCCGCCCGCGCCTGCTGCGCGACGTACGGGGTCAGCCCACCCGGGTACGCGAACGCGGTGCGCGGGGCGTAGAAGCCCCAGGTGATCAGCAGCGGGTTCTCCGGGCGCAGCGCGTAGACCGGGTGCCCGGGCTCCAGGAACTCCACCGACTCGATCTCGAACGGGTCGACCGTCTCGGAGATGAACGGGTAGACGGCACTGAGCAGCTGCCCGGCGCAGCGGGTGATGTAGCGGTGGTGCCCGGAGTGGACCACGTGCCCGGTCTCGCCGACCCGCGCCCGCGCCCGGATCAGCGGCGACCCGTCGGCCACCGTCTCGGCGACCAGCGCCTCGCCCCGCACGTCGATGGTGGTCCGGCCGAGCACCGCGGGAGCGCCGCGGGCGGCCGCGTACTCCCGCACCAGCGGGCTGGAGGTGACGTAGTGCGTCCACCAGCCGCCCGGCGTCACCCCGTCGGGCGCGTCCGCCCCCTCCAGGGCCACCCCGAGGTAGGTCAGCGAGTAGGCGCCGAAGCCGGAGGTCTGGGCGGCGTCCTCCACCACGTACTGGTTCATGAAGACCTGCCGGTCCCGGCGCGGCCGCAGCCCGGGCGGCACGAGCGCGGCGACGGCGTCCGGATCCGCCGGCAGCCAGCTGAAGTGCAGCGTCCGACTGTCGACGACGAGTTGCGGATCCGCGGGGTCCAGCACGACGCCTCCGTACCGATGGGTGTATGGCGACGCTACGTGCGGTCCTGTCAACGGGACAAGGACGGAAAGCCGACACTCGTCCGCCATGTCGGTTCCGTGATTGACCGGTCGGTCGGCCGGCGCGGCCGACCGGACGGGACGAACGAATATCCGCCGGACACCGCCATCGGTCGAGCGACCCGGTAACGGTGATCACAAGCCGGCACGTTTTCGTCCGTTAAGTGCCTTTCATGACTCGAAATCACTTAAGTACATCGTCCTTTCGGCTAGATTTCGTCAAGCCGATCAGGCTAAGGTGAGTCCCGAACGGACCATCTGAAGCTAAACCAAAGCGTCACGTCTTTGTCCGCGGACGAGGTGCAGGGAGGACCACCCATGACCGCGCCAGCGACCACTGAGCAGCCGGCCACCGCCGCGACGACCACCGAGAAGCTGGACCCGCGCGCGCTCACCGACAGCGCCGCCGACCTGCTCAACGCGATGGCCGCACTGCCCGCCAACCATCCGTCCCGCGCCGCGATGCGGGACCGGGCGATCGAGGCCTGGCTGCCGCTCGCCAACCACCTCGCCCACCGCTACAGCGGTCGCGGCGAGCCCACCGACGACCTGGCGCAGACCGCCGCCGTCGGCCTCATCAAGGCGATCGACAAGTTCGACCCCTCCCGCGGCGTCGACTTCGCCGGCTACGCCATCCCGACCATCATCGGTGAGCTCAAGCGGCACTTCCGCGACCGCACGTGGGACATCCGGGTGCCCCGCCGCCTCCAGGAGCTGCGGCTGGCCATCTCCGACGCCAACAGCTCGCTGCTGCAGACCCTCGGCCGCTCGCCGACGGTCGCCGACATCGCCGCCCACCTCAAGCTCACCGAGGAAGAGGTCCTGGAAGGCCTGGAGGGCGCCCGCGCGTACAACGCGGTCTCGCTGTCCACCCCGACCGGCGACGGCGACCGGGCGACCGAGCTGGGCGACATGCTGGGCGGCGAGGACAACGAGTTCGAGCTGGCCGAGCTGCGGGTGGCCCTCGGCCCGGCGCTCGCCACGCTCGACGAGCGCGAGCAGAAGATCCTCACCCTGCGTTTCTACGGCAACCTGACCCAGTCGCAGATCGCCGAGCAGATCGGCGTCTCGCAGATGCACGTCTCGCGGCTGCTGGCCCGGGCGCTGACCAAGCTGCGGGGTCAGCTCGACGGAACCTACTAGGGTGCGCTGACGGCGGCCGGGTCGGCGGACCCGGTCGCCGTCGCGTCCTTCGGGCCCGGTCGGCGGTTCGCCGACCGGGCCTTTCCGTGCCTACACCCCGCACCGCGGGCGGCGGATCCCGCATCGCCACGCCGGGCCGGCCGGCACGCGGGCGGCGCGCCATCCGGGCAGCCGCCCCGCGCCTCACGCTTTGCGGCGTGTCGCGGTGTCCGGGGCGGCGGATCCCGCGACACGCCGCAAACCGCGTCGGCTAACGCGAAGGCCGGCGCCAGCGGTCGCCGGCGCCGGCCTTCGGGGCCCGGTGCTCAGTGGCTGCCCGGCTCCCGCCACATCGGGTAGAACGGGGAGCCGTCGGGCAGCCGGAACGGCTCGCCGACCCGGTAGCCGTGCCGGGCGTACAGGTCGCGGCTGCGTTCGCTGCTCGCCTCCAGGTACGCCGGCACGCCCGCCGCGTCCAGCGCCGCGTGGTGGTGCCGCAGCAGGGCGGTGCCGACGCCCCGCCCCTGCCGCTGCGGGGCCACCGCCAGGAACGCCAGGTGGTGGTGGTCGTCGTGCGGGTGGTGCGCCTCGAACAGCGTGTCGAGGTGCTGGAACCGCTCGGTCCACTCGCCGCAGGCCGCGGCCAGCCGCTCGTCGTAGTCGGCCGGTGGCGGCGCCGGGTCGCCGGACTGCGGGAACCAGACCGCGACGCCGGACCGGTCGGCGGTGGCGTGGACCTGGCCGTGCCGCATCGCGTGCTCGACCAGGATCTCGAAGTTGTCCGCCAGCACGGCCTCCCGCTTCGAGGCGTCCGGCACCAGCCACCGCGTCGCCGCCAGGTCGTGGAACGCGCCGGCGATCCGCTCGGCGACCGCCCGGGTCTCCGCCGCCCCGAGCCGCTCGACGGTCAGCCCGGTCACCGCGGTACCCCCGCCCCGGCCGGCGTCGGCTGGCCCGGCTCCGGCAGCATGGCCGCCGCGGCGCTCTCCGCGCCCAGGCCGATCCGCGCATACACGTCGGGGCGGCTGCGCCGCAGGACTACGCCCCAGAGCACGCCGAGCAGCGCGGCGACCGGGTAGACCGCCGGGATCGCCCAGCGCAGCGGGGAGTCCGGCGCGACGCCGAGCAGGTTGGCGAAGTTGTCCAGCGCCACCACGATGATCACGGCCAGCGCGACCGCCGCCAGGCCCGGGGCGATCGCCCGCCGCCAGACGGTCTCCCGCACCCCCTGCCGGGCGAAGAACGAGATCACCGCGACCGAGGTCGCCGCGATCAGCAGCAGCACGCCGAAGCCGCCGCCGGTGCCGGCCCAGTAGAACAGCTTCAGCACCGGGTCCCAGCCGTTCACCGCGTAGAGCACGATCACCACCAGCCCGAGGACGCTCTGCGCGAGCGACGCCACCCGGGGCGACCCGGTACGCGGCGAGGTCTGCCCGAACGCGGCGGGCAGCACCCGCTCCCGGCCGAGCGCGAAGGCGTACCGGGCGGTGGTGTTGTGGAACGAGATCATCGCGGCCAGCACCGAGGTCACGAAGAGCGCCTGGCCGATCAGCACCGCGGTGTCGCCGAGGTGCTCGCCGGCCAGGTTGAAGATGAGCATGACGCTGTCCTGGCCGGCCCGCTCGGCGATCCGGTCCGGCCCGGTGGCGACCGTCATCGTCCAGGACGACAGGGCGTAGAGCGCCGCGATGATCGCGACCGAGAGGTAGGTGGCCATCGGCACCGTCCGGCGCGGGTCCTTGCTCTCCTCGCTGAACACCACCGAGGACTCGAAGCCGACGAAGCCGGTGATGGCGAGCACGAGCACCGCCCCGGCGCCCGGCACGAAGAGGTTCTCCGGCGACAGCGCGGCGACGCTGACCTCCCCGCCGGCCGGGTGGGTGAGCTGGGCGAGGTCGTAGACGACGATCACCGCGATCTCGGTGACCAGCAGCACCGCCAGCACCAGCCCGTTGATGTCGACCCGCAGCAGACCGAGCACGGCGACCAGGCCCCAGGCGACCAGGGCCACCACCCACCACTGCGGGTGGCCGCCGAAGAGCCGGTCGAGCACCGGCTCGGCGGCGATGCCGATGGTGCCGTAGAGCCCGACCTGCAGGGCGTTGTAGGCGATCAGCGCCACCCAGGCCGCGCCGACGCCGGCCGGCCGGCCCAGCCCGCGAGAGATGTACGCGTAGAACGCGCCGGCGTTGGCGACGCGGCGGGCCATCGCCACGTAGCCGACGGAGAAGAGCACGAGCACCGCCGCGACCGCCAGGAAGGCCAGCGGGATGCCGGTCACGCCGGTGACCGCGTACCCGGTGGTGACCACCCCGGCGACCACCGTGAACGGCGCGGCGGCGGAGAGGACGAAGAAGATGACCGAGGGGACGCCCAACCGGCCACGGGCCAGGGCGTCGGAGACGTTGCTGGGGCGTTCCAGCGTCGAGGTGGGAGACATGGGGGCGGCTCCGGTTCGAGGGGGGATGAGGGGGGATGGTGGTGGTGCAGATCAGGGGATGCCGCGCAGCACCGCCGCGCCGACCGCGGCCTCGGTGTGCGCGACGAGTTCCCGCAGGGGGGCGGGCAGGGCGGGGATGAGCACGCCGAGCCGGTGGTGCGCCCGGGGTCCGGCGCTCCAGAGCACCTCCCGGCTCAGCCCGGCGGCGCAGACCAGGCCGAGCAGGACGGCGTCCGGCACTCCAGGGGGATCCGGCCGTTCCAGCAGGGCGCGCAGCCGGGTGGCCGGCCACGCCACCACGTTGAGGTCGATCGGGACGTAGCTGACGCTGGTGCGCAGCAACCGCCGGCTCTCCTGCCGGCGCAGCACCCCGGCGCGGGCCAGCCGCTCCCCCACCGACGTGGTCGCCGTCTGGGCCAGGAAGCTCAGCCAGGTACGCACCGACTGGTGCTGCGACTCGCCGATCAACTGGTCCAGCACGGTGTGCGCCAGGGCGTCCGGCGGTGGACGCCGGTCCACCACCGTGACGAGGCCGCCCGAGACGGTGATCTGTCCGAACAGGATCAGTTCGCCGAGGAGGGTGCCGGCGAGCCCCAGCCCGGTCGCGGCCGGGTGCAGTTTCGCCTTGCCCCGGCTGTCGTTGTGGGCGATGAGGAAGAACTCGTCGGCGATGAGCAAACGAGCCTCCAACGCGGGTTGTCCACAAGTGATCGACGCCGGGTGACAGGATGCCCGCACCCCCGGGTCATTGCAACTCCCGGATTCGATGGTTGCACTCCGTGCTGGCGCGACCTGCGGATCTTGCCGTGCCAGACTCAGAGGGTGACCGCCAGCCCCACCGTCCGCCGCCGCCGGATCGCCCGCGAACTCCGTCAACTGCGCGAGCGCGCCGGCATGACGCTCGACGTCGCCGCCCGTCAGCTCGACATGTCCAAGAGCAACCTGTCCCGGATCGAGAACGCCCAGATCGGCATCAAGCCGCGCGACGTGCGCGCCGCCCTGGCGCTGTACGCGGTCACCGGCGCGGACGCGGAGGCGCTGATCGAGATCGCCCGCGGGGCGCAGCAGCGCGGCTGGTGGCAGAACTACAGCGACGTCCTGCCGGAGTGGTTCGAGTTCTACGTCGGACTGGAGGCCGAGGCGGCGACGCTGCGCACGTACGAGGCGGAGTCGGTGCCCGGTCTGCTCCAGACGGAGGCGTACGCGCGGGAGATCTACCGGCGCACCGCGGGCGAGGAGGGGCTGGAGCGCAAGGTGGCCGCCCGGCTGCGCCGGCAGGAGGTGCTGCGCCGGGAGTCCCCGGTCCAACTCTCCGTGGTGCTCAACGAGGCGGTGCTGCTGCGCCCGGTCGGCGGTGCGGCGGTGATGGCCGAGCAGCTGACCCACATGGCCCGGATCGCACAATCACCGAACGTAACTATTTACGTACTTCCATTCATGACCGGGGCGCATCCGGCGATGAGCACCCCGTACGTCATCCTGCAGTTCGCCGACGCCGCCGATGCCTCCGTGGTCTACCTGGACAATCTCACGATGGGGCTGGCTCTGGAGGATGCCGGTCACGTGCGCGGGTATAGCCTTGTGCACGAGGAGCTGTGCCGCATGGCACTGGATCCGGCGGACTCCGTGGCCCGCCTGGAGGCCGCTTCTCGTAACTTTGCGTGACCGCATCGCGGCACGCCCGCAGAAGACGAGAGGTACGGGGATGACCGCGCTCGATCTGGCCCGGGCGGACTGGCGCACCAGCACGCGCAGCAGTGGCAACGGAAACTGCGTGGAGGTCGCCACCGTCGACGGTCGGGTCGCCGTCCGCGACAGCAAGGATCGGGGCGGGCCGGTGCTGGTCTTCCCGTCCGCGACCTGGGTCGCCTTCGTCACCGGCGTCGACGCGGTGCGCCCCGGCTGACCGCCGGGTGCCACAGTGGGCACCGTGCTCTCCGACGTACCCCTGAGACTGCCGGTCAGTCCGGTCCTGCCGGCGCTGGTCGCGGCGCTGGCCGAGGCCGGCGGCGCGGTGCTGGTGGCGCCGCCCGGCACCGGCAAGACCACGCTCGCGCCCCTCGCTGTGGCCGACCGGGTCGAGGGCCGGGTGGTGGTGGCCCAGCCGCGTCGGGTGGCCGCCCGCGCGGCGGCCCGCCGGATGGCCGACCTGCTCGGCGAGCGGGTCGGCGGACGGGTGGGGTACGCGGTGCGCGGAGAGCGCCGGGTCGGCCCCCGCACCCGGATCGAGGTGGTCACCACCGGCCTGCTGGTCCGCCGGCTGCACTACGACCCGGAGCTGCCCGGCGTCGGCGCGGTGCTGCTCGACGAGGTCCACGAGCGGCAGCTCGACGCGGACCTGGCGCTGGCCTTCGCGGTGGACTCCCGGGCCGCCCTGCGCCCCGACCTGTGGCTGCTGGCGATGTCCGCGACGCCGGAGGCGGACCGGTTCGCCGCGCTGCTCGGCACGGACCGGCCGGTCCCGGTGGTCCGGGCCGAGGCGGCGCTGCACCCGGTCACCCGGATCTGGGCGCCCCCACCCCGGCCGCTGACCCCACCCGGCGCCGGTCGGGTGGACCCGGCCCTGCTCGACCACGTCGCGGCCACCGTCCGGCGGGCGCTGCACGAGCGCGAGGGGGACCTGCTGGTCTTCCTGCCGGGGGCCGGCGAGATCGCCGGCGTCGCCCGGCGGCTGGCGGACCTGACCGACCGGGTGGCCGTCCTGCCGCTGCACGGGCGGCTGCCCGGCGCCGCGCAGGACGCCGCGCTGCGGCCGGCCGACCGTCGCCGGGTGGTGCTGGCCACCTCGGTGGCCGAGAGCAGCCTCACCGTGCCCGGCGTCCGGGTGGTGGTGGACGCGGGGCTGAGCCGGGTGGCCCGCACCGACCTGTCCCGCGGCCTGGGCGCCCTGGTCACCGTCCCGGTCTCCCGGGCCGCCGCCACGCAACGCGCCGGCCGGGCCGGCCGGGAGGCACCCGGCCACGTCTACCGCTGCTGGTCGGCGGCCACCCACGAGCGGCTGGCCGCCCAGCCGGAGCCGGAGATCGCCACCGCCGACCTGACCGGCTTCGCCCTGGAGCTGGCGGCCTGGGGCAGCCCGGACGGCACGGGGCTGGCCCTGCCCGACCCGCCACCGCCGGCGGCGCTGACGGTGGCCCGGGAGACGCTGGCCAGCCTGGGCGCCGTCGACGCGGACGGCCGGATCACCGCGCGGGGCCGGGCGATCGCGGCCGCCGGCGCCCATCCCCGGCTGGGCCGGGCCCTGCTCGACGGCGCGCCGCGGGTCGGCGCCGACCGGGCGGCGGAGCTGGTCGCGCTGCTGGCCGAGGAGGGCCTGACCGGCCGGGACGACGACCTGGTCGTCGGCTGGCGGCGGCTGCGCGGCAACGCCGACCCGGGGGCCACCGCCCGCTGGCGGACCGAGGTACGCCGGCTGCGCGCCGCCCTGCCCGGTGCTGGGGGTCGGGACCACCTGCCCGACGACCTGGCCGCCGGGCTGCTGGTGGGGCTGGCGTACCCGGAACGGCTGGCCCGGGTCCGCCGGGCCGGCGGGAGGTCGTACCTGATGGCGGGTGGGACCGCGGCGGAGCTGGCGCCCGGGTCGGGGCTGGCGGGCGTCGACTGGCTGGCCGTCGCGGTGGCCGACCGGTCACCCGGGGCGCCGACCGCCCGGGTGCGGCTGGCGGCGGGATTGGACGAGGCCACCGCCCGGGAGGCGGGCGGACCGCTGCTGCGCGAGGCGCGGGAGGTCGGCTGGGTCGACGGTGACGTGGTGGCCCGGGAGGTGGTCCGGCTCGGCGCGATCGAGCTGCTGACCCGCCCGCTGGCCCGGCCGGAGCCGGCGTTGCTGGCGGCGGCGCTGCGCGACGGGCTAAGCCAGGAAGGGCTGTCGGTGTTGACCTGGACGCCGGCGGCCCGCGCGCTGCGGGAGCGGATGGCGTTCTGCCGGCGGGCGCTCGGCGACCAGTGGCCCGAGGTCAGCGACGACGCGCTGCTCGCGGCCGTCGACGACTGGCTCGGCCCGGAGCTGGCCGCCGGGCGACGGCGGGCCGACCTGGCCCGGATCGACGTGGCCGCCGCGCTGCGCCGGCTGCTGCCGTGGCGGCAGGCGGCCCGGCTGGACGAGCTGGCGCCGGAGCGGATCGAGGTGCCCAGCGGCTCGAAGATCCGGGTCGACTACGCGGACCCGGCGGCGCCGGTGCTGGCGGTGAAGCTCCAGGAGACGTTCGGCTGGCCGGCCGCGCCCCGGATCGCCGACGGCCGGGTGCCGGTGCTGCTGCACCTGCTCTCCCCGGCCGGTCGGCCGGTGGCGGTCACCGCCGACCTGGCGTCGTTCTGGCGTACCGGGTATCCGCAGGTCCGCGCCGAGCTGCGCGGCCGCTACCCGCGCCACCCGTGGCCGGAGGACCCGGGCAGCGCCACGCCCACCCGGCACGCCACACCCCGGCGCCGCTGAACCGGCTCCGGCTCACTCCTCGACGATGTCGGCGATCAGCACGGTGACGTTGTCCGGGCCACCGGCCCGCAGCGCGAGGTCGATCAGACGGCGGGCGCACAGCTCCCGGTCGGCGGTCTCGGCCAGCACCTCGGCGAGGGTGTCCGGGCGGACCACGTTGGAGAGGCCGTCGCTGCACAGCAGCCAGCGGTCCCCCGCCCAGGGGACCATCGTCGCGTACGTCGGGGAGACGTCCTCGCCCTGGAGCGCCTGGGTGACCACCGCCCGCCGGGGGTGGCTGGCGGCCTCCTCGGGACCGATCACGCCCTGGTCGACGAGCATCTGCACGAAGGTGTCGTCCCGGGTGATCTGCTTGAGCGTGCCCTCGCGGAACAGGTAGGCCCGGGAGTCGCCGATGTGGGCCAGGGCGAGGCAGCTGCCGGTCCGGGAGAAGAGCAGGGCGGTCAGTGTGGTGCCCATGCCCTGCCGTTCCGGATCCTCGGCGACCGCCTGGCGGATCCGCGCGGTGGCCAGCTCGATGCCGCTCTGCAGCGCCGCCACCAGAGCGTCCTCGGGGGTCTCCACGTCCAGGGGGGCGATCGCGTCGATGGCGATCCGGCTGGCCAGGTCGCCGGCCGCCATCCCGCCCATGCCGTCGGCGACGGCGACGAGCCAGGCACCGGCGTGCAGGGCGTCCTGGTTTCCGCTGCGGATCAGCCCACGGTCGCTCGTCCCGACGGAACGAAGCTTCAGGGTCATGGGAGGCAGCCTGCCAGGCGAAGGGCGCTGTTGTCTCTAGGAGATCAGGACGACGGGTCGTGGCGCGGCGAATCTCACTGTCGTTCACGTTCCCGGGGGCGCCAACCGCGGCCGGAAGGTCATCCAGCCCGATCAATTGACACGGACGAGATGCGCTGGAAACATCGGGACGATGCTGGGAGCGCTCCCAGCCATCGCTCTCCCCGACCCCCCACCGCTCCCCGCCCGGAAGGAATCCCCGTGATCCCAATCCAACGCCGCCACCTCGCGTTGCTGGCGGCGACCGCCCTGGCCCTCACCGGCGCCGGCGTAGCCCACGCCGAGGTCCCGCCGGACGCCCCCGAACAGCTCAGCAACGGCGACTTCAGCGCCGGTGTCTCCCCCTGGTTCTCCTACGGCACCGGCGCACTGGACGCGGCCGACGGCCGGCTCTGCACCACCGTCCCCGGCGGGTCGGCCAACCCCTGGGACGCCGGCATCGGCCAGGACGGGGTACGGCTCAACGCCGGCGCGGAGTACCGGCTCGGCTTCGACGTCTCCGCCACCCCCGGCGCCGCGATCAAGGCCGTCCTCCAGCTCGGCAGCGCCCCCTACACCACGTACGCGGCCGTGGGCGCCACCGCCGGCCCCGAGAGCACCCGGGTCGAGCAGACCTTCACCGTGCCCGACGACAACCCCGCCGCGCAGCTGATCTTCCAGGTCGGCGGATCCGCCGCCGAGCAGCGGATCTGCCTCGACAACGTCTCGCTGCGCGGCGGCGAGGCGGCCCCGCCCTACCAACCGGACACCGGCCCCCGGGTCCGGGTCAACCAGGTCGGCTACCTGCCGGGCGGGCCGAAGAACGCCACCGTGGTGACCGAGGCGACCGACCCGCTGCGCTGGGAGCTGCGGTCCGCGGCCGGCGCGGTGGTGGCCAGCGGCGAGAGCACCCCGCGCGGCGTGGACGCCGCCTCCGGGCAGCACGTGCAGACCGTCGACTTCTCCGCGTACCGCACGCCGGGCACCGGCTACACCCTGGTCGCCGACGGCGAGACCAGCCACCCGTTCGACATCTCCGGCGGCCGCTACGACCGGCTGCGCGCCGACTCCCTCCAGTTCTTCTACGCCCAGCGCAGCGGCACCCCGATCGACGGCGACCTGATCGGCGCCGAGTACGCCCGCCCGGCCGGCCACGTCGGCGTCGCGCCGAACCTGGGCGCCACCGAGGTGCCCTGCCAGCCCGGCGTCTGCGACTACTCCCTCGACGTGCGCGGCGGCTGGTACGACGCCGGCGACCACGGCAAGTACGTGGTCAACGGCGGCATCGCCACCTACCAGTTGCTGAACACCTTCGAGCGGACCAAGACGGCGGAGACCGCCGACGGCGGCGCGGCGCTGGGCGACGAGAGCCTGCGGGTGCCCGAGCGCGGCAACGGGGTCCCCGACGTGCTCGACGAGGCCCGCTGGGAGCTCGAGTTCCTGCTGCGCATGCAGGTGCCGGCCGGCCGGCCGCTCGCCGGGATGGCCCACCACAAGATCCACGACCGGAACTGGACCGGGTTGCCGCTGGCCCCGCACGAGGACCCGCAGCCGCGCGAACTGCACCCGCCGTCCACCGCGGCCACCCTCAACCTGGCCGCCGTCGCCGCCCAGTGCGCCCGCCTCTTCGCACCCTACGACGCGGCCTTCGCCGCCCGCTGCGGCACCGCCGCGAGGACCGCGTACGCGGCCGCCAAGGGGCACCCGGCTAGCTACGCCAGCGCGGCCGACGGCACCGGCGGCGGGGCGTACGACGACACCACCGTCACCGACGAGTTCTACTGGGCGGCGGTCGAGCTGTACCTGACCACCGGGAAGAAGAGCTACCTGGACGACCTGACGGCCTCGCCGCACCACACCGGCGACGGCTTCGCCGCCGGCGGTGCCTTCGGCTGGCAGAGCGTGGCCGCCCTCGGCCGCCTCGACCTGGCCACCGTGCCGAACGGCCTGCCGGCCGCCGAGAAGGCCCGGATCCGCGCCTCGGTGACCGAGGCCGCCGACCGGTACCTGGCGGCGCTGCGCGCCCAGGCGTACGGCCTGCCGCTGCCCGCTGACGCCGGCAGCTACGTGTGGGGCAGCAACAGCAACGTCGTCAACAACGCGATCGTGCTGGCCACCGCCTTCGACCTGACCCGGAACGCGACCTACCGGGACGGGGCGGTGCAGGCGACGGACTACCTGCTCGGCCGCAACGCGCTCAACATGTCGTACGTGACCGGCTGGGGCGAGCAGCACGCCCGCAATCAGCACAGTCGGATCTTCGCCCACCAGCTGGACCCGAACCTGCCGAACCCGCCGGCCGGTTCGCTGGCCGGCGGCCCGAACGCCGCCCTCCAGGACCCGTACGCCGCGCAGCTGCTCGCCGGCTGCAAGCCGATGTTCTGCTACGTCGACGACATCAACTCGTACGCGACCAACGAGGTGGCGATCAACTGGAACTCGGCGCTGGCCTGGCTCGCCTCGTTCCTCGCCGACCAGGGCGACGCCGGGGCGGTGCCCGCGCAGCGCTGCGCCGCCACGTACCAGGTGCACGGCGCCTGGCCGGACGGCTTCAACGCCCAGGTGACCATCCGCAACACCGGCACCAGCGCGGTGAACGGCTGGACCGCCCGGTACGCCTTCACCGGTGACCAGAAGGTCGAGCAGGCGTGGACGGCCCAGGTCAGCCAGTCCGGTGCCACCGTGACGGCCCGGAACCTGTCGTACAACGGGAAGATCCTGCCCGGCGGCAGCGTCACCTTCGGCCTCCTCGGCAAGGCCGGCACCCTCGCCAACCCCACCCCCAACCTGATCACCCTCAACGGCGCCGCCTGCACCCTGTCCTGACCCCCACCCCGGCGCCCCCACGCCGCCGGTCAAGATCCGTGCACTTTCACGGAAAGAGTGGCCTCCCGGCCCCGGAAGGCCACTCTTTCCGTGAAACTGCCGGCAATCAGGGCCGGAGTGAGGCCTCGGCCGACGGCGGCGACCGCCCGCTAGCGCGTCGCGCGGCGCATCGCGACCCGGTCGGTCATGTCGAGCCCGAGCGCCGCCTCGGCCGCCAGCACCTCCGCCAGGCCGGGGCCGACCTGCGCCGCTGACAGCGCGACGAACCCGCAACGGGCGTAGTACGGCGCGTTCCACGGCACGCTGCGGAAGGTGGTCAGCGTCAGCGCCGGCATGTTCCGCTCCGCCGCCCACCCGGCCACGTGGTCGAGCAGCCGCCGGCCGACGCCCCGGCGGGCGTGGGTGGGGTGAACGCTGAGCTGCTGGACGTGGGCGCAGTCGTCGACCAGGTGCGCCACGGCGAAGGCGATCGGCTGGTCGTCCGGCCCGACCGCCACCCAGACCCGGCCGGCCCGCTGACCCTCCCCGAGCACGTCCAGGTCGAGCGGCGGCGCGTCGGCGATGTCGACCATGCCGATCTCCCGGAACGGCGCCCCGGAGGCCACCTCGATCCGTTGCAGGTCGGCGAGTTCATCCGTCCGGGCCGTTCTGATCCGCTCCACGGCCCAGACCCAACCACCCGTGGCGCCGTGCCGCCCACCGAATTTCGGGCCGCCCGGCCGACCCGGGCCGCCGGCAGTCGCGCCGCCCGACCCGGACTACCGGGCCCCGCACCCGAACGGTGGCGGTCACGCCGACCGGACCGGGCCGCCGCAACCGCCGCCGGGAATGGCGGCGGCCGGGGCGGCCCGGTGGGGCGTCCGCGCCCCGTTGCGGAAGGAACGGACGCCCCGGGTGTACGGGTCGCGCTCAGGCGGGCAGGCCACCCACCTGGCTGTTGATCCAGGAACGGATCGACGTCAGGTCGACGTAGATGGACGGGCCGGTGGCGCAGGTGGGGTTGTTGTTTCCGGCCCGGCTGGTGGCGCCGATCAGGTTCCACACCCCGTTGATCCGCCGCACCTGCGGGCCGCCGGAGTCGCCGTAGCAGGCGCCGGAGTTGCCGTTCGTGTTGTTGGTGCAGATCTCGTACGTCGCGTTGATGCCGCTGCACCGGCTGTCCGCGACGATGGAGGTGTCGAGTTCGTTGGCGACCGCGGGCGCGGAGCCGCAGCCCGGCTGCGGGCAGGTCTGTCCCCAGCCGATGATCCGGGTGGCCGTGCCGACGGCGCCGGAGGTGCCCGGGATCGGTGCCGGGACGTAGCTGACCGAGCTGGCCAGTTGCAGCAGCTTGACGTCCACGGACGGGTGGCTCACCGCCCTGGTCACCCGGACCACGGTCCCGCCGGTGGTGCGGTTGACGCTGCCCACCCGCACCGACGACGGGGTCGAGCAGTGCCGGGCGGTGACCGCCCAGTTCGCCTTGATCAGCGTCCCGGTGCAGCCGGAGACGTAGACCATCCACGGGTAGTTCTCGCTGGCCGGGCGGCCACCGACCACGAACGGCCCGGGATCCTCGGCGCCGGTCCAGGTATAGCTGACCCCGGTGGTGGGCGCGGTGAGCGTGCCGGCGAACAGCGAGTTGACCCGGGACGCCTCGGCGGCGCTCGGGTACGCGTTCCTGCAGGACACCGGCGCGCTGCTGCCGGACATCAGGTCGGAGCAGAGCCCGGTACGCCGGTCGGGCAGGCCGAGGATGTGGCCCATCTCGTGGGTGGCGATCCGGGTCCGGTCGTACCCCTGGTTCACCGCCTGCCGGCCCATCCACACCCGGCCGGAGCCGAGCCCGGTGGGCTGCGCCCGGGGCCAGCCGTCGTCGACGTAGATGGTGACGTTGCCGGGCGTGCGCGGAGCGAGTCGCACGGTGCTCACCGAGCTGTTCCAGATCGTGGCGGCCTGGTCGAAGTTGGTGCGGAACTCGCCGGCCCGACTGGCGTCGTAGTAGACGGTCCGGACGGCCGCCGAGGCCGCCGTCGCCTCGACCGCCACCAGGCCGAGCGCCGCCAGCACCATCGCGAGCAGGGCGCCCGCCGTACGCGAGAGATTGTGTCGTCGGAACATCCGACCTCCCATCGATAGATATTTATTGATGCTAGATGTATCGATGGGTGTCTGCGGAATACCGGAATCGTCATATGCTGGCCATCGGGTGACCGGCGGCGCCCGCGCACCCTCGCACCTGACCCGGGGCGTTGGGCTCGGTGTGACCGGCGTCGCCCGCTGCGGGTCCCCGCCGGCGGCGGCCGGTCCATACGGTCGAGCCGATGACCGTTCACGGGCGCTGGTCGCCACTGCCACCGCCCGGCCGGCTGCGCACCCTGGCCCTGGCCACGCTCGCCAACACCGTCGGCTCGGGGCTCTGGCTGGCCGGCGCGCCCCTCTACCTGACCCGGGACGTCGGGCTGAGTCCCGCCTCGGTCGGGCTGGGGCTCACCCTCGCCGGGCTGCTGGGGCTGACCGCCGCCGTCCCGCTCGGCGGCCTGGCCGACCGCCGCGACCCGCGTACGCTGCGCGCGCTGCTGCAACTGCTGCAGGCCGCGGTCGCCGGGGCGTACCTGCTGGTCGCGTCCTTCCCCGCCTTCCTGGTGGTGGCGGTGCTGGACGCGCTGCTCACCGCCGGCAACCTCGCGGTCCGCGCCGCCCTGGTCGCCGCCGTCGGCGGACCCGAGGGGCGGGTGCCCGCGTTCGCCACCCTGCGCGCGGTGGCGAACCTCGGCATCGCGCTCGGCGCCGGGCTGGCCGGGTTCGCCCTGGCCGCCGACACGCATTTGGCGTACCAGGTGCTGGTGGTCGGCAACGCGACCACCTATCTGGTGTCGGCGGCGCTGCTGATGCGACTGCCCGGCTACCCGCCCCCGGCGACCCCGGCGCGGCCGGCGACGTCGGGTCGGGCGCGGGCGCTGCGGGACCTGCCGTTCCTGGCCGTCAGCGGGGCGTCGGCAGTGCTGGCACTGCACGCCACGGTGCTCACCCTGGTCGTGCCGCTGTGGACGGTGAGCCGGACCGGGGCCCCGCCGGCCGTGGTGTCGGCGGTGCTGCTGGTCAACACGTCGCTCACGGTGCTGCTGGCGGTGCGGCTCGCCCGGGGCTCGGACACCGCCGTCCCGGCCGCCGCGGCGATGCGCCGGGCCGGCCTGGTGCTGGCGGTGGCGATGCTGCTGTACGCGGCCACCACTGGCGTACCGGCCGGGCCGGCGACCGGCCTGCTGCTGCTCGCCACCGCCGTCTACACCGTCGGCGACCTGTGGCACAGCACCGCCGGCGCGGGGCTCGCCTACGGCCTGGCCGCGCCGGAGTCGATCGGGGCGTACCAGGGGGTCGACGGGTTGCTCGCCGGCCTCGCCCGGGCCGTCGGGCCGGCGCTGCTGACCTGGGCGGTCCTGGACGGCGGGGTCACCGGGTGGATCGGCGTGGCCGCCCTGTTCGCCGCCGTCGGGCTGCTGGTCCCGGTGCTGACCCGCTGGGCCGTCGCCACCCGGGACCACCGAGCGGTCCCCACCGCCGGCGGACACCCCGGGCATCGACCCGCGCCGCTGTAGCAGCATGTCGGCCATGAACGATCAGCAGATCCTCGCCATCCGGCCCGGCGGTCCGGCCGACGCGACCACCGTGCTGCGGCTGCTCGACAGCGCCACCGCATGGCTGGCGGCCCGGGGTCGCACCGGTCAGTGGGGCACCGAGCCCGCTTCCGGCGATCCGCGCCGGATCGCCCAGGCCGAGAGCTGGGCGGCGGGCGGGGGACTCCACCTGGCCCTGCTCGGCGACACCCCGGTCGGTGCGCTGGTGGTCGGCGCGGCGACCGACTACGTTCCCCCGCCCACCGAGCCGGAGCTGTACGTCAATCTGCTGGTCACCGACCGGCCGTACGCCGGTCGGGGGATCGGGGCCCGGCTGCTGGCCCACGCGGCGGAACTGGCCCGCGAACGCGGCCTGGACCTGCTGCGGGTGGACTGCTACGCCGGCGGGGACCGGGCACTGGTCGGCTTCTACGAGAGCTGTGGCTTCAACGCTACCGACCCGTTCACGGTGGAGCGCCCCGGCCGCGAGCCATGGCCCGGCCAGGTGCTCGCCCGCCGCCTGCCCTGAGCCGGTGCACTCCCGGGCCGACCCGCCATCTCGTCCGGCCGGCCGTGGAGCGCCGCCGCGGTCAGCTCAGCCGATCTCCTCGTCGACGAAGCACCACCGCCAGGTCTCCCCCGGCTGGATCGAGCGCATCACCGGGTGCCCGCTGGACTCGAAGTGCTTCGTCGCGTGCTGGTACGGCGAGGAGTCGCAGCAGCCGACGTGCCCGCAGGCCAGGCAGGCGCGCAGGTGCACCCAGTAGTCGTTGCCGATGGCGACGCAGTCCGGGCAGACCTCCTCGGTCTGCGGCTCGGGGTTCCCCGCCTCGGTCAGGTGCTGGCAACTCATTGGTCAACCTCCCGGGTCAGCAACGACTCCTCCAGGTCCAGGTCACGATAGGCCCGCACCAGCACCTCCTCGGGGATCCGCCCGGAGTCGCGCGCGGCCCGGTACACCTCCCGTTCGGCGTCGATCATCTCCTGCCGCAGCCGGCCGTACGCCTGGGAGGGGGTTTCCCGGCCGCCGCCGCCGAGCTGTTCCCAGGCCAGGTTGGTCCGTGCCTCCAGCAGCTCGCGCAACCGCTCCACCACCGACGACGGCGCGCCGGGCGCCAGCTCGTACAGCCGGTCCCGGGCGGCCTTGCTGGCCTGCTGCTGCACCGCCGCGGCGGAGAGCGCGTCCTGCACCGGGTCGTCCGGCGGCAGCTTGAGCCGGCGGGCCACCATCGGCAGGGTGGCGCCCTGCCCCACCAGGGTCACCACGATCACCGCGAAGGCCAGCCAGATGAACAGCTCCCGCTGGTACGGCCGGCCGCCGGACAGGGTCAGCGGCAGGGCCAGCGCGGCGGCCAGGGTCACCACCCCGCGCATCCCGGCCCAGCCCAGGACGATCGGTACCTGCGGCGGCGGGGCCGGGTCCCGGCGCCGCACCCGGGGCACCAGCCGGGCCAGATAGGTGGCGGGGAAGAGCCAGACGAACCGGGACAGGAAGACGGCGAGCAGCACCGCCCCGGTGACGCCGGCCAGCCAGCCGAGCGGCTCGTCGAGGTCGCGCACCACGTCGCGCAACTGGAGGCCGACCAGCAGGAAGACCAGCCCCTCCAGCAGGAACCGGGCCAGCCGCCAGAACGCGCCGATCTGGAGCCGGGAGGCCGCCGACATCAGCCGCGGCATCTTGTGGCCGATGCCGAGCCCGGTCACCACGACGGCGACCACGCCGGAGGCGTGGATCTCCTCGGCGGCGAGGACCACCGCGAACGGCACGATCAGCGACAGGGCGTTGTCCAGCAGCGCGTCGGAGATCCGATGGTGCAGGTAGCCGAAGACCACCACGCCGAGCAGGCCGACCAGGACGCCGCCGCCGGCGGAGCGCAGCACCTCCCAGGCCACCTCCCCGAACTCCACCCGGCCACCGCTGGCCGTCGCGGCGATGATCGAGACGCGGAGCAGCACCAGCGCCGTCGCGTCGTTGACCAGGCTCTCGCCCTCCAGGATGGTGACGATCCGGCGGGGCAGCCCCACGCGCCGGGCCACCGCGGTGGCGGCGATCGCGTCGGGCGGCGCCACCACCGCGCCGAGCGCCAGGCAGATCGCGTACGGCAGGTCCGGCAGGAGCAGGTGCACGACGGTGCCCACCACGAACGCGGTGAACAGCACCAGCCCCACCGCGAGCAGCAGGATCGGCCGCAGGTTGGTTCGGAACGCCGGCACCGACGTCTCCAGGGCCGCGACGTAGAGCAGCGGCGGCAGGATGCCGACCAGGACCAGGTCCGGGTCGAGCCGCACCTGCGGGAAGCCGGGCAGGAAGGACAGGACGAGACCGAGGATCACCAGCAGGATGGGCGCGAGCACGCCCAGCCGCCGGGCCAGCGCCGCGCCGAACGTCGCGATCGCGAGGATGACCACGACGTCGAACAGAGCCTCCATGGGTACGAGCCTAGGGGGCGCGCCGGCGGGACGAGATCAGGCCGTGGTCCGCAGCTTCGGCAGCACCTGCGCGCCGAACGTGTCGATGAAGGCGCGCTGCTCCTGCCCGACGTGGTGCAGGGCGATCTGGTCGAAGCCGAGCTCGACGTACCCCTCCAGCCAGCCGACGTGCCGACCGGTGTCGGCCGAGATGTTGACGACCTCGGCGACCTTCTCCATCGGCACCTGCTCGGCGACCGCGTCGAAGTGCTCGGCGGTGTCCAGGTCCCAGCAGACCGGCGGGGCGAAGACGTTGCTGCGCCACTGGTCGTACGCGATCGCCTCGGCCTCGGCCTGTTCGGGCGCCCAACTGACGTGCACCTGCAGGTGCAGCGGGCCGCGCCCGCCGGCGTCCCGGTAGGCGTCGATCATCTGCCGCAGGTGTGCGGTGGGGGCGTTGACGGTGATCAGGCCGTCGGCCCACTCGGCGCACCAGCGGGCGGTGGCGACGCTGACCGCCGCGCCGATCAGGGCCGGCGGCTGCTCCGGGCGGGTCCAGAGCCGGGCCCGGTCGACCCGGATCAGACCGTGGTGGCTGACCTCCTCGCCGCCGAGCAGCGCCCGGATGACGTCGACGCACTCCCGCAGCCGGGCGGCGCGCACGTCCTTGCGCGGCCAGCCGTCGCCGGTGATGTGCTCGTTGCTCGCCTCACCGGTGCCCAGCGCGGCCCAGAACCGGCCCGGGTACATCGCGCCGAGGGTGCCGATCGCCTGCGCGATGATCGCCGGGTGGTAGCGCTGGCCGGGCGCGTTGACCACGCCGAACGGCAGGCCGGTGGCCTGGAGGGCGGCGCCGAGCCAGGACCACGCGAAGCCGGACTGGCCCTGCCGGGCGCTCCACGGCGAGAAGTGGTCCGAGGACATGGCGGCGTCGAAGCCGGCCCGCTCGGCGTGGATCACCGCATCCAGCAGCCGGCTCGGGTGGATCTGCTCGTGGGAGGCGTGGAAGCCGAACACCGTCATGGGCTCCTCCCTACCCATGACGGTGTCCGGCCAAAAGCTGTGCTACTCGGCGTGCGCGCCGGCACCGGCCGACGCCGCGCCCTCGCCCACCCAGACGGTCTTGGTGTTGCAGAACTCCCGCATGCCGAGCGCGGACAGCTCGCGGCCGTAGCCGGAGTTCTTCACGCCGCCGAACGGCAGCTCCGGGTACGAGGTGGTCATCCCGTTGATGAACACGCTGCCGGCGTCCAGGTCGACGGCGAAGCGCTCCTGCTCCTGCGGGTCGGTGGTCCAGGCGTTCGAGCCGAGGCCGAAGGCGGTGCCGTTGGCGACCTCGATCGCCTCGGCGTAGGACGACACCCGGAACAGGCCGGCGACCGGCCCGAAGACCTCCTCCGACCACATCCGCATCTGCGGGTTCAGGTCGGTGACCACGGTCGGCGGGTAGAACCAGCCGGCGCCGGCGGGCTTCTCGCCGCCGCAGAGCACGGTGGCGCCGTGGTCGACCGCGTCCTGCACCTGGGCGTGGATCTCGTCCCGGCCGCCCTCGCTGGCCAGTGGCCCCACGTCGGTGTTCTCGTCCATCGGGTCGCCCACCCGCAGCGCGGACATGTTGGCGGCGAACTTCTCGGCGAAGGCGTCGAAGACGTCGGCGTGCACGATGAACCGCTTGGCGGCGATGCAGGACTGGCCGTTGTTCTGGCAGCGGGCGGTGGTGGCGACCTCGGCGGCGCGGTCCAGGTCGGCCGACGGCATCACCACGAACGGGTCGCTGCCGCCGAGTTCCAGCACCGTCTTCTTCAGCTCCCGGCCGGCGATCTGGCCGATCGAGCGGCCCGCCCCCTCGCTGCCCGTCAGCGTGGCGGCGCGGACCCGCGGGTCGCTGAGGATCCGGTCCACGGCCTCCGAGCCGACCAGCAGGGTGGTGAACGCGCCCTCGGGGAAGCCGGCCCGGCGGAACAGCTCCTCCAGGTAGAGGGCGGTCTGCGGCACGTTGGAGGCGTGCTTGAGCAGGCCGGTGTTGCCGGCCATCAGCGCCGGCGCGGCGAACCGCATGACCTGCCAGAGCGGGAAGTTCCACGGCATCACCGCGAGCACCGGCCCGATCGGCTGGTACCGCACGAAGGCCTGCCTGGCCTTGACCGCGTCGGCGTCGGCCGGCTCGTCGGCGAGCATCCGCTCGGCGTTGGCGGCGTAGAACCGGCAGGCGGTGGCGCACTTGGTCACCTCGGCCTGCGCCGCGACGTACGTCTTGCCCATCTCGGTGGTCATCAGCCGGGCGGTGGCGTCCCGTTCCGCGTCGAGCAGGTCGGCCGCGGCGTTCATCCACTGCGCCCGCTGGGCGAGCGTGGTGCCGTGCAGATCCCGGAACGCCACGTCGGCCCGGTCGATCGCGGCGTCGATCTGCTCGGCCGACATCGGGTCGTACGACTTGAGCAGCTGGCCGGTGGCGGGATTGGTGGTGGCGATGGGCATCTCGTACTCCTGTCACTCGAAGAGTGAGTGCCGCACGCCCGGCTCCTCACGGCGGCGCGCGGCGCGGCGGCGCTGGATGACGACCAGGTCGACCACGGCGACCACGGCGAAGACCGCGCACACCACGCCCAGCCAGACCACGTCGGCCCAGAACGCCAGCACCGCGAAGACGGTCATGGTGACCAGGCCGAACAGGGCCAGCGCGAGCCGGAGGTTCAACGCGCTGTACGCGTGGCCGACCGTGCCACGGGCACGCCGGGGCTGCGATCTCGTCATTCCTCCGGCCTACCCCCGCAGGACGGGCCCTAACCGCCCGCCCCAGCCGCCGCACCGACCGCCGCCGTCCCACCCGCCGCCGGCCCGCGAACCGGACCCCGGGCGCGCTTCGCGGCGTGTCGCGCCGTCCCGCCCCGACGTCACCGCGAGACGCCGCAAACCGGGCCGGGGCCGACCGGCTCAGGGGTCCGGGGTGGCTCGGGACGGCGGGGCGGTGATGCCGGCCACGGAGCGGGTATGCCGCGGATGCGGCCGGCGGTGGGTTGCGTTACACCGATGCGCCACGACCGGGCCGACACCGGCGCGGGCGGGAAGGATGAGGGCATGACCATGACCCACGCGGTGCCGGTGACCGTCGCCATCGCCCGGCGCGCCGACCCCGCGCGCGCCCACGAGATGGTCGCCTGGATGCGGGCCGGCAGCGCGCTGGCCGAGAGCTTTCCGGGCTTCCTCGGCGTGGGCTGGGTGCAGAACGCCCCCGGCTCGCCGGAGTGGCACATGCTCTACCGGTTCGCCGACCACGAGACGCTGCGCCGCTGGGAGGAGTCCCCGCAGCGGAACTGGTGGCTCACCTCGGCGCAGGGCATCGTCGAGCACACCCGGGTCGAGCGGCGTACCGGGATCGAGGGCTGGTTCGACCCGCCGGTCGACCACGTGGTCGAGACCCTGGCGCCGGCCGTCGGCGAGCCGGCCGCGCCGGTGTCCCCGCCGCGCTGGAAGCAGGCGGTGACGATCTGGCTGGCGTTCTTTCCGCTGAGCCTGACCGCCACCCTGCTCACCGCCCGGTTCATCGGCGGGGTGCCGCTGGCCGCGCGGACGCTGCTCATGACGCTCTGCCTGACGCCGCTGATGACGTACCTGGTGCTGCCCCGGATCACCCGGGCGCTGCACTGGTGGCTGCACGGGCAGCGGCCGCCGTGGCGGGCGTCCCGCTGACCCGTCCTATCAAATCCATGTTTCTAAATATTTACTCTGCCTGAAAGTCGACACGAGCGGCCCGACCCGGCCGGTCGCCCCCGTAGAGTTACCGCGCTGTCGCTCTGCGCCGCCGGACCGGGGGAAGACAATGCCTCGACGCTGGGTCGCCGCCGTCGCCTGCCTGCTGGCGCTGGTCGCCCTCGCGTGCGAGGAGGGCGGCAGTGCCTCGCCCCGGCCGACGCGGGAGTCCGGCCAGTCCGGCCTGCCCACCACCATGGCCGCGCTCGGCGACTCGATCACCACCGGCTTCGGCTCCTGCCTCGTGCTCACCTCCTGCCAGCGCAACTCCTGGTCCACAGGGGACGGCATCCGGGTGGAGAGCCACTACCGCCGGCTGCTCGACGCCAACCCGGGCATCCGCGGCCGGGCCCACAACCACGCCGTGCCCGGGGCGCGCGCCGAGGCGCTCGCCGGGCAGGCGCAGGCGGCCGTACGCGACAAGGCCGACTACGTGACCCTGCTGATCGGCGCCAACGACGCCTGCCGCGACGACATCGACACGATGACGCCGGTGGCGACGTTCCGCACCCAGGTCGACCGCGGCCTGCGGGTGCTGCGCAAGGGGCGACCGAAGGCCCGCGTACTGGTGGTGAGCATCCCCGATCTGTACCGGCTCTGGGAGGTCGGGCACACCGACTCGCGGGCCACCCGGATCTGGCGGGCCGGCATCTGCCCCTCGCTGCTGGCCAACCCGACCTCCACCGCCCCGGCCGACCGGGCCCGCCGGGCCAGGTTCCGCGACCGCATCGACGACTACAACGCTCAGTTGAAGGCGGCCTGCCGGGCGTACGGGACGCGCTGCCGGTACGACGGCGGGGCGGTGCACCGGGTGCGCTTCACCCTGGACGAGGTGAACGGGCTCGACTGGTTCCACCCCAACGTGGCCGGGCAGAACCGGCTCGCCGACGTCAGCTTCTCCACCGCCGGCTGGCGACTCTGACGAGCACTCCGAGCGGGTCACCGGGACGCTCGGCAGAGCCTGAGGTGGACCGGTCGGCCGCCGCCCGCGGGCGGCGTGGACCGCTGTTGCCCACCGGGTACGCGAAACGGCGGTGCCCCGGAGATCGGGACACCGCCGTGCAGCCGTGCGGGTCAGGGACGGCGAGGCTGCGGCACGCCGCCCTGACCGGTCCGGTAGAGCGCGCAGGCGCGCTCGGCGAGATCCTTGGTGGCCGACGAGTTGGCCCAGGTGCCGAGGACGATGGCGGCGCCCGGCACGACCTTGGCGAACATCCGCTTCGCCGCGCGGACCCCGGCCATCTGGGCCAGCCGCACGCCGAGGCGGAGCATCACCTTGCCGAGCGGGTTCTGCGCGCCGTGGCCGAACAGCGCCCCGGCGCGTTCCCGCCCCGCCGCCACGCCCAGCGCCAGCCGGGCGCTCTCGGCGACCTTGTGCACCTTCTGCAGCACCAGCAGGTCGGTGGCCCGGTCCGGGTGCACCGGGTCAACCCCGTACGCGGCGGCGATGTGCAGCACCAGCCGGGCCTGGGTCCAGGCCAGCACGCCGACGTCGATCACCGCGCCGGGGAGCCCGGCCGCGCCGGAGACCGCCCCGGAGAGGCGGGCCCGGTTGACGAACTTGCGGACCGCCTGCTCGGCGAGGTCGTCGGCGGAGACGTCGGGGCGCTCGGCACGGACCCGAGCCGCCCACTCGGCGGCCTCCGGCCCCAGCCGGCGCACCGCCTCCAGGGCGAGGTGCTCCGGCGCGTACTGCGGGTCCTCCCGCATCCGGTCCCAGAGCCGGGCGGGCGGCGCCTCGGGGGCGTCCGGCTCCCCCGCCCGGGTGGCCGGCGGGGTGACCGCCGCCGCCGGGCTGGCCGGCGGCGGGGTGGGGGTGGTGGGTTCGTCGTCGACGGGGGCGGAGTCGGTCACGGGGGCTCCCGGTGTCGAGGGCGAGCGGGGGACGATCAGCGGCGGCGGCTGGAGAGCCGGTTGGCCACCTGCCTGAGCTTGGCCTGGTTCTCCGGCTTGGCCAACTCACGCCGGCCCCGGTCGACCAGCTGCTGCCCCCGCGGCGAGCGCAGGAACGCCCTGATCCGTTGCACCAGTGACATGTCGTCCTCCGTTCGGTGGTCGTGCATCATGTGTACCCCAAACGGACAACCGGCAACCGACAACCGGGGCCGATCAGGCCAGGATGGCCTCGACCACCTCGGTCGCCCGCCACTCGTGCTGGGCGTAGGCCCACGGGAACGCCGAGACCTGCACGGCCTGGGCCGCGTCGGTCAGCGCCAGGTTCTGCCAGCCGGGGATCTCCAGCAGCGCGGAGAGGAACGCCTGGGTGGCGTACTCCGGGTCCATCAGGTCGCGGACCTCGCCCCAGCCGCTGCTGGGCCGCTGCTGGAACAGCCCGACCGAGTCGTGGTCCCAGCCGATGGCCTGGTGGGGGTAGTTCTGGGACTCGGGCAGCACGCCGCTGGCGTAGTTGTAGAGGTTGCTCTCCTGCATCGCGGTGGCCACGGCGATGATCAGGGCCTGGCGCGGCACGCCCATCTTCCGGCCGGCCTTGACGATGGCCTTGGCGTTGTCCATCTGGGCCTGGTCCAGGCCGGCGACGGGGGCGATCCGCTTCGGCTTCGGCTTGGGCTTCGGCTTGGCCTTCTTCGTCGCGGTCGGCGACGGCGAGGCGGTCGGGGTGGCGGCGGGGGTCGGGGGCGCGGTGACCGGGGTACGCGCCTGGCCGCGGGAGGCGGCGCCCTCCTGCGCCCGTTCGGTGAGCGCCGGCTGGGCGGCGACCGGGTCGAGCCGGTCGGCCGGCAGGGCCTGCACGCCGGCGAAGGCCGCCACGCCGAGGCAGCAGACCACGCCGGAGGCGAGCGCCACCCGCGACGGGCGGCGGGTCAGGGGGTTAACGAGGGCGCCGAGGCGGGTACGGAGCGAGGGAGCGGCCTCGGTGCCAGGAAGAACGCCGACCTGAACGGACGAGGGGGTATCGTCCGAACGGCCAGTCGGGCCCTCGTGGGCGTACTGGTCGTCGATGGTGTCGTCGTCACGCATCCGACGACGTTAGGCAGGCGTTTCACCGGCCACCCACCGTGAGCGAGTGGCCCTCACCACAATCCGGCGGGTCGAACCGGGACGCGTCGGGAGTGCCCCGTGGCCGCCGGGCGTAACCCCGCAGAACCGGCATCTCGGGAAGACCCCCCGGCGGCGGGAGATCCGGAACGCCGGGGTCGACACCGCCGCCCCGTCCCGCATGATCGACCATATCCCCCGTTGGTATGAGCGATCGGTAGACCAACGGACAACCGCACCTCCGATGATCGGCGAAATGCGCGCTTCGTCCGTCTTTGCTCGCCAGGATCGCCGCGAACCGCCCGTTGCTGGAATGGATACCGCGGGCGGGTACGTTCGGCGAACCGGGAGCCGTGCGCGCACGGCGGCCCGTACGCGCGTTTTCTCAGGAGGTCCGACCGGTGCTCGACCCACACGAGCTCTACCAGCTCACCGACGACCTGCCCGACCTCGGGCAGCCGGTGCTGATCCAGGCCCTGACCGGCTTCGTCGACGCCGGCAATGCGAGCCGCCTGGCCCGTGAGCAGCTGCTCACCTCGCTGGAGTCGCGTCAGATCGCCACCTTCGACGTCGACCAGCTCTTCGACTACCGCTCCCGCCGCCCGGTGATGACCTTCGTCGAGGACCACTGGGAGCACTACGACGCGCCGGAGCTGGCGCTGCACCTGCTGCACGACGACGATGAGACCCCCTTCCTCCTGCTCACCGGCCCCGAGCCGGACCTGCAGTGGGAGCGGTTCGTGGCCGCCGTCGCCGCCCTGGCCACCCGACTCGACGTCCGGCTCACCGCTGGGCTGAACTCCATCCCGATGGCCGTGCCGCACACCCGCCCCACCGGGGTGACCGCGCACGCCACCCGGCGCGAGCTGATCTCCGGCTACGAGCCCTGGCTCCAGCGGGTGCAGGTCCCGGGCAGCGTCGGCCACCTGCTGGAGTACCGGCTCGGCGAGGCGGGCCGGGACGCGATCGGCTTCGCCGCGCACGTGCCGCACTACGTCGCCCAGACCGAGTACCCGGCCGCCGCCGAGGTGCTGCTCTCCTCGGTCTCCCGCAGCACCGGGCTGCTGCTGCCCAGTGACAGCCTGCGCACGGCCGCCGAGGTGGTGCGGGTCGAGATCGACCGGCAGGTCGCGCAGACCGACGAGGCCGCCGCGCTGGTCCAGGCCCTGGAGGAGCAGTACGACGCGTTCGCCCGTGGGCGCAGCGAGAAGAACCTGCTGGCCGCCGAGGCCGGGCCGCTGCCCACCGCCGACGAGCTCGGCGCCGAGCTGGAGCGGTTCCTGGCCGAGCAGACCCGCCCCGGCGACACCCCGAACGGCTGACCCGGCCGACCGCTGGGCAACCGGCGGTCGGCGCCGTCACCACGGCGCCGACCGCCCTGGCTGGCCCAGCCGGGCACTGACCGGATACGGCCGACCGCTGTCCTCGCGATGCCGGCCCGCCCGCCGCGGCTTCGGGCCGATCATGCGGCGCGCCGGATCGGCTGGCCCGGCATGCCGGGGCCGGATACGGCAGGCTAAAGGCATGCGTCTGGCGACCTGGAACGTGAACTCGGTGAAGGCCCGCCTGCCCCGACTGCTCGACTGGCTGGCCACCACCGGCCCGGACGTGGTCTGCCTGCAGGAGACCAAGTGCCCCGACGGCGCCTTCCCCAGCCCCGAGGTGGGCGAGCTGGGCTACGAGGTGGCCAGCCACAGCGACGGCCGGTGGAACGGGGTGGCGATCCTGTCCCGGGTCGGGCTGGCCGACGTGGCGGTCGGGTTCCCCGGCGAGCCCGGGTTCCCGGAGCCGGAGGCCCGCGCCATCTCGGCCAACTGCGACGGGGTCCGGGTCTGGTCGGTGTACGTACCGAATGGCCGCTCCCCCGACGACCCGCACTACGCGTACAAGCTGGCCTGGTTCGCCGCGCTGCGGGACGCATTGGAGCCGGAGCTGGCCGGCGGGGCGCCGGTGGCGGTGTGCGGCGACTTCAACGTCGCCCCCACCGATGCCGACGTCTGGGACCCGGCGCTCTTCGTCGCCTCCACCCACGTCACGCCGGCCGAGCGGGCCGCCCTGGCGGCGCTGCGCGACCTCGGGCTGGTCGACGTGGTGCCGACCCCGATGAAGGGCCCGCACCCCTACACGTACTGGGACTACCGGGCCGGGATGTTCCACCAGAACAAGGGCATGCGGATCGACCTCGTCTACGCCTCCGCGCCGTTCGCCCGGGCGGTCCGCTCCGCGTACGTCGACCGGGAGGCCCGCAAGGGCAAGGGCCCCTCCGACCACGCCCCGATCGTGGTCGACGCCGAACTGGTGCCGGCCGTCGAATCGTTCTGAGGCGCGTCTCGACGTGGGCGGTCCGGCGGGCCCGGCCGGCGTCGGGGCGCCGGCGGGACGTCCGGCCGGCTGATCGGCCGCTGGTTAGGGTGGAGCCATGGCAGTCGTGAAGATCAACGCGATCGACGTCCCGTCCGGCGCCGGCGAGGAACTGGAGAAGCGGTTCGCCGCCCGGGCCGGCGCGGTGGAGAACTCCCCCGGCTTCCTCGGCTTCGAGCTGCTGCGCCCGGTCGCCGGGGAGAGCCGCTACTTCGTCTACACCCGGTGGGAGAGCGAGGAGGCGTACCAGGCGTGGGCGGCCGGCCCGGCCCGGGCCGCACACGCTGGTGGCGGGGGCGGGGAGCAGCGGCGGCCGGTCGCCTCCGGTGCCACGCTGCTGGAGTTCGAGGTCGTCCAGCAGGTCACCGGCAAGGGCTGACGGCCCGGCCGGTCAGGGCTGCCGGGTCTCGGCCAGCGAGGCGAAGACGATGACGTTGTCCTCGTAGCCGGTCCGGCCGCCGACCCAGGAGCCGCCGCAGGTGATCAGCCGCAGCGCCGGCGGCCCGTCGTCGCCGTAGACCCGGTCGGCCGGCAGGTGGGACTTGTCGAAGTACTCGACCGAGTCGACGGTGAACACCGCGACCTTGCGGTCCTCGCGGGTCACCTCGATCCGGTCGCCGGGCTTGAGCTTGCGCAGGTCGTAGAAGACGGCCGGGCCGCTCTTGGAGTCGACGTGCCCGACGATGATGGCCCGGCCCGGCTCCCCCGGGGTCGGGCCGCGGTCGTACCAGCCGGTCTCGTGGTGCCGGTCCAGCGGCGGCACGGCGATCGACCCGTCCTTCGCCTTGCCCACCGGGGCCACCGGGGCGGTCACCTGGATGGCCGGCACCGCGAGGCTCACCGGCCGGCTGGCCGGCAACCCACCACCCCGCCCGGCGGCGGGCCGCTCCTGCGCGTCCGCCGGGCGCTGCTGGCCGGCCGCCCAGTCCAGCGGCCCGACGGTGCGCCCGAGACCCGCGCCGGTGGCGAAGACGCCGAGCAGCACCAGGGCCGCCGCGAGCGGCACCGACCAGGGGCTGCGTGCCGAGGTACGGTCGCCGCGGGCGGCCGGTGTCGAGGCGGGTTGCGGGGCCATCGCGCCGCTCAGCCTCGGGCGGCGCCACGGGGGCGGCGGGCCGCGATGATGCCGACGGTCGCGCCGGCGATGGTCAGGGCCAGGCCACCGGGTACGAGCAGGCCGGTGAGGTTGGCGCCGGCGGCGCCACCGAAGCCGGTGTGCGGGCCGGGGCTGGGCTTCATCGACTTGACCACCTGGAGCATCGTCGAGGCGGTCGCGCCATCCCGGCACTCCAGCTTGACCCGGTAGTTGCCCGGCCGGGTCCGCTCCCGGACCTCGGCCGAGGCGGTCAGCTCACCACGCTGGGGGTGCACCTGCACCCGACCGAAGGCATCGGAGACGGCCGTCGCCGGGATGGAGTTGTCCCGGCAGCTGGCCCGGATGCCGACCAGATAGCCGGGCTGCACCGGGCTCGGGCGCACCTCGACGAAGACCACGCCGGGGGCCGGCTGCGGCTCTCCGGGCTGCTCCGGCCAGCCCTGAGCCGGCTCGCCTGGGGCCGGGGCCGCCGCGGGTGGCGGGGCGGCGAGCGCCGCGCCCGCCCCGAGCAGCGCCGGGCCGAGGGCACCGAACGTGATGGCCAACGCGGTGCGCTGGAGCGTGATCGACATCCTGCCCCCTTCCGGCCGCCTCGGGCAGCGCCGGGACAGCGAGCGCCCGGCCTGCCGTACGGGATGAATCGTCTCACCCCCGGGCGTACATCACATCCGATACGACGGAACCGTCGCGTACGCTCGGGTCGCTGTGACCTCCACCGACCAGAACCCCGCCGTCCCGGCGGCCCCGCCGGCCGCCCGGATCCGCACCTTCCACCCCCGCCGCGGCCGGATGAGCGGCCGCCAGACGGACGCGCTGGAACGGCTCTGGCCGGAGTACGGCGTCGACATCGCCGAGCTCGACGGCCCCTTCGACCCGGCCGCGCTCTTCGGCCGGGGCGCCCCCGTGGTGCTGGAGATCGGCTCCGGCATGGGCGACGCCACGGCGGCGATGGCCACCGCCGACCCGGACCGGGACTACCTGGCCGTCGAGGTGCACACGCCCGGCCTCGGCAACCTGCTGGAACTGGTGGAACGGCACGGGCTGACCAACGTCCGGGTGGCCAAGGGCGACGCGCTGGACCTGGTCCGGGCCATGCCGACCGACGCCCTGGACGCGGTGCACGTCTTCTTCCCCGACCCCTGGCCGAAGGCCCGGCACCACAAGCGGCGGATCATCCAGCCGGAGCACGTGGCGCTGCTCCGCTCCCGCCTGCGGCCGGGCGGCACCCTGCACTGCGCCACCGACTGGGCCGAGTACGCCGAGTCGATGCGGGAGACCCTGACCGCCGACCCCGGCCTGACGGACCCGCACAACGGCTTCGCCCCCCGCCCCCCGCACCGCCCGGTCACCAAGTTCGAGCGCCGCGCCCTGACCGCCGCCCGCCCCATCTTCGACCTCATCCACCACCGCCACCCCTGACCCCCCACCCCCGGCTTCCGACGCACCCCGCCGCCCCCGGGCGCACTTTCAGAGAAAGAGTGCGTATCGGGGCGGGAATAGCGACGCTTTCTCTGAAAGTGCGATGCGAGGGGGCGGCGCGAGGGGGGCGGCGTGTACCCGGTTGGCGGGCGGGGGTGTGGGGCGGGCACGATGGAGCGGCTATGACGCTCACTGCCGCGCTGCCTCGAAGCGCCGACCCCGACACCCTCTACGACGCGTTCGCCGGCTGGGCGAAGGAGCGCGGCCTCGACCTCTACCCCCACCAGGAGGAGGCGGTCATCGAGATCGTCTCCGGCGCGAACGTGATCATGAACACGCCGACCGGCTCCGGCAAGAGCCTGGTCGCGATCGCGGCGCACTTCGCCGCCCTGGCCGACGCCCGGACCACCTTCTACACCGCGCCGATCAAGGCGCTGGTGTCGGAGAAGTTCTTCGCCCTCTGCGAGGTCTTCGGCGCGGAGAACGTCGGCATGCTCACCGGCGACGCCAGCGTCAACGCCGACGCCCCGATCATCTGCTGCACCGCCGAGATCCTGGCCAACCTCGCGCTGCGCGAGGGGTCCCGGGCGGACGTCGGCCAGGTGGTCATGGACGAGTTCCACTTCTACGCCGAGCCCGACCGGGGCTGGGCGTGGCAGGTGCCGCTGATCGAGCTGCCGCAGGCGCAGTTCGTGCTGATGTCGGCCACGCTCGGCGACACCACCCGGTTCGTCGACGACCTTAGCCGGCGCACCGGGCGGTCCACCGCCGTCGTCCGCTCCGCCGAGCGGCCGGTCCCGCTGCTCTTCTCGTACGCGATGACCCCGCTGCACGAGACCCTGGAGGAGCTGCTGGAGACCAAGCAGGCCCCGGTCTACGTCGTGCACTTCACCCAGGCCGCCGCGCTGGAACGCGCCCAGGCGCTGATGAGCGTCAACGTCTGCACCCGGGCCGAGAAGGACATGATCGCCCAGGCGATCGGCAACTTCCGGTTCACCTCCGGCTTCGGCAAGACCCTGTCCCGGCTGGTCCGGCACGGCATCGGCGTGCACCACGCCGGCATGCTGCCCAAGTACCGCCGCCTGGTGGAGACCCTCGCCCAGGCCGGCCTGCTCAAGGTCATCTGCGGCACCGACACCCTGGGCGTCGGCATCAACGTGCCCATCCGCACCGTGCTCTTCACCGGCCTGTCCAAGTACGACGGGGTGCGTACCCGGCTGCTCAAGGCCCGCGAGTTCCACCAGATCGCCGGGCGGGCCGGGCGGGCCGGCTTCGACACCCTCGGCCGGGTGGTGGTGCAGGCCCCCGAGCACGTCATCGAGAACGAGAAGGCCCTGGCCAAGGCCGGCGACGACCCGAAGAAGCGGCGCAAGGTGGTCAAGAAGAAGCCGCCGGAGGGCTCGGTCGGCTGGGGGCAGCCCACCTTCGAGCGCCTGGTCGAGGCCGAGCCGGAGCCGCTGACCTCCAGCTTCCAGGTCAGCCACTCGATGCTGCTCAACGTCATCGGCCGCCCCGGCGACGCGTTCGCCTCGATGCGGCACCTGCTCACCGACAACCACGAGGACCGGGCCGCCCAGCGCCGGCACATCCGCCGGGCCATCGCGATCTACCGGGCGCTGCGCGCCGGCGGGGTGGTCGAACAGCTCGACGAGCCGGACGAGGCCGGCCGGCGGGTCCGCCTCACCGTCGACCTCCAGCTCGACTTCGCGCTCAACCAGCCGCTGTCGCCGCTGGCGCTGGCCGCGATCGAGCTGCTCGACGTCGAGTCCCCCTCGTACGCCCTCGACGTGCTCTCGGTCGTCGAGTCGATCCTCGACGACCCCCGGCAGGTGCTCTCCGCGCAGCAGTTCAAGGCCCGCGGCGAGGCGGTGGCCGCAATGAAGGCCGAGGGCATCGAGTACGAGGCCCGCCTCGAACTGCTCGACGAGGTGACCTGGCCGAAGCCGCTCGCCGAGCTGCTGGAGGCCGCGTACGAGATGTACCGGCAGGGCCACCCCTGGGTCGCCGACCACCAGCTCTCCCCCAAGTCCATCGTCCGGGACATGTACGAGCGGGCGATGACCTTCACCGAGTACGTGCAGTTCTACGGGCTGACCCGCTCGGAGGGCCTGGTGCTGCGGTACCTCGCCGACGCGTACAAGACGCTGCGGCAGACCGTGCCCGAGGACGCCAAGACCGAGGAGCTGGTCGACCTCATCGAGTGGCTGGGCGAGCTGGTCCGCCAGGTCGACTCCAGCCTGATCGACGAGTGGGAGCGGCTGCGCAACCCGTCCGACGTGGCGGAGCTGGCCTCCTCGCTGGAGGACAAGCCGCCGGCGGTCACCCGCAACGCCCGCGCCTTCCGGGTGCTGGTGCGCAACGCGCTGTTCCGCCGGGTCGAGCTGGCCGCGCTGCGCCGCTGGTACGACCTGGGCGAGCTGGACTCCGCGTCGGGCTGGGACGCCGACGCGTGGGCCGAGGCGCTGGAGCCGTACTTCGAGTCGTACGACTCGATCGGGGTCGGCCCCGACGCGCGCGGGCCGGCGCTGCTGATGATCGAGCAGGGCCGGGAGCGCTGGACGGTGCGGCAGATCCTCGACGACCCCGAGGGCGACCACGACTGGGGCATCAGCGCCGAGGTGGACCTCGCCGCGTCCGACGAGGCGGGCGCCGCGGTCGTCCGGATCACCGACGTCGGGCAGCTGTAGAAAAGAGTTTCAAGGGGCCGTCCGGAGTGTGCGGGCGGCCCCTTTCGTTCCCTGGGCGATGTCACCCCCGTCGATTAGAATGTATGTACTAATCGAGATCCTGACCTGGGAGGACGCCGTGACCGCGCCCACCTCCGCCGCCCCGCTCACCCCCTACGCCACGCTCCTCGGCTTCACCCGGTACGTCGACCGCACCGGGCCGACCAAGGCCACCTTCGTCGGTGGGCTGCGCAAGCAGCGGGCCAGCCGGCACGGGTTCAACCCGCACGGCCAGTTCGTCAAGGCCCTGAAGGCCGACATCGCCTTCCACACCGGCGGCACCCACCTCGCCGGCGTGGCCGACGTGGTCAAGCCGCGGTGGCGCCCGCTCTACCAGGCGCTCGTCCCCGGGGCGACGGCCTGGCTGGAGTCCCTCGGCGAGCCGGCCGGCATCGACCTGGCCCAGACCCGCGACGCGCTCGCCATGCTGGGCGACCTGCCCGTCAAGATCAACCCCCACTTCGGCGTCCGGTACGCCGACGGCCACGCCGAGGCCGTCCGGCTGCACTTCGACGAGGCCCCGCCGAGCGAGGAGGCGACGCTGGCCACGCTGCACCTGATGGCCCGGCACATGGACGCGGTGCTGCCGCACGCCGAGCCGGTCCTGGTCGACGTGCGGCGGGGCGAGGCCCACCGGATGCCCGACACGATCAAGCCCGAGCAGGTCGAGCAGTGGCTGGCCGGGGAGGCCGCCGCCTTCCGCGCCATCTGGTCCACCGCCGCCTGACCCGACCTCCCCGTCCGGGCCGATCACCGGTCCGGACGGGCTGTCGGCAACCCGGCCGGGCGGTCCCCGACCCGGCCGGGCCGTCACCGATCCGAACCGGCGGTCACCGAGGACCCGTGGCGGGCGCGGGAATCAGCCGGCGCGGTCGGCCCGGCGCAGCAGCCCGGCGGTGACGAGGCCGCCGACGAGGACGGCGACGGCGCCCACCGTCTGGCCGGTCTCCAGCGCCGCGCGGAAGGCGTCGGAGACGACCTGCCGTTCGGTCTCCGACCGGGCGGCGGCCACGGCGGCGGGGAGGGATCCCGCGCCGGCCAGGGCGGGCGGCAGCAGCGCGGCGAACCGGGCGTTCAGCACGGCGCCCAGCACGGCGATGCCCAGGCTGCCACCGACCTCGGTCATGGTGCCGTCCACCCCCGCGCCGACGCCGGCCTTGCGCGCCGGCACGGCGCTCATCACCGCCTCGACGATGGCCGGGTTGGCCAGCGCGCAGCCGGCGCCCATCAGCAGCAGCCCGCCGAGCAGCACGGGATAGCCGTCCCCCGGTGCGTGCGTGACGACCGTGAGGCCGCCGGCCAGCAGCGCCATCCCGACGGCGATCGCCACCGGCGACCCGAGCCGGCGGATGACCCGGGCGGCGACGCCGGCGAGGTTGAGCACGACGATGGAGAGCGCGAAGGGCACCATCCGCAGCCCCGCCTCCCACGCCGAATAGCCGCGCACGAACTGGAGGTGCTGGGTCAGCAGGAACAGTGCGCCGGTGGCGCCGAAGGTGATCAGGACGACCCCGGAGACCGCGCCGACGAACCGGCGTTCGGAGAACAGGCTCATGTCCAGCATCGGGGCCGGGATCCGCCGCTCCCACCCCGCGAAGAGCACCAGCAGGAGCACGCCGCCGCCGGCCGCGCCGAGCACCGCCGGCGCCGCCCAGCCATGCTCCGGGCCGGAGATGATCGCCCAGACCACCCCGGTCAGGCCGGCCGTGGAGAGCAGCACGCCGAGCAGGTCGAGGCGGCCGTCCACCGGGTCGCGGGACTCCGGCACCAGTGCCCCGGCGGCCAGCAGGCAGAGCAGCACAATCGGGACGTTGACCAGGAAGATCGCGTTCCACGGCAGGTGTGCGAGGATGGCGCCGCCGATCGGCGGCCCGGCCGCGAAGCCCAGCGCGCTGGTGGCCGCCCAGAGACCGATCGCCCGGGGCCGCTCGGCCGCGTCGAAGATCTGCATGGCGACCGCGAGGGTGGCGGTGACCAGGAGGGCGCCGCCGATCCCCATACCGGCCCGGGCGGCGATGAGCTGACCGCTGGTCCCGGCGAGCCCGGCGGCCAGCGAGCCGGCGCCGAACAGGACCAGCCCGGCGAGCAGCATCCGCCGCCGCCCGTACCGGTCGGCCGCGCTGCCGGCGGTGAGCAGCAGGCCGCACTGCACCAGCGCGTACGCGTTGATCATCCATTGGACGTCGGCGGTGGTGGCGTCCAGTTCGCCGGTGAGCACCGGGATCGCCACGGTCAGCACGGTGTTGTCGAGGACCACGGCGACCTGGGCCAGGCAGAGCACGGCCAGGATCAGCCAGCGGTGCCGGACCGGGCCGGCCAACCGGGTGACCGCCCGACTGCCGTCGCGCACCGCGCCGGGGGCGCTCATCGCGGCGGGGCGAAGCGGGCGAGCGGGTTGGCCAGGGTGCCGACGAACTGCAGAGCGGCCGACGGGTCGGCGAGGTCGACCATCTGCCGGTTGTTGCGCAGTTGCAGCCGGTTCAGGCAGGACAGCGGGAACTCGGCGGCGAAGAGGTCGTGCCGGCGCAGCCGGTCGGCCAGGTGCGGGACGCTGCGCTGGTAGTCGGCGGCGCACTCGGCCACCGTGCGCCAGAACTCGTCCTCGGCCAGGACGCCCTCGGTGACCAGGATGGCGTTGAGGTGGCGCAGGAAGCAGTCGAACACGTCGGTGAAGATCGACAGGATCTTCTCCTCGTCGGGGACGGCGACCCGGATGCGTCGCACCGCCGGTGGCAGGTCGGCCTCGGGGTCCATCACCGCGATCTCCTCGGCGATGTCCTTGAAGATCACCCGCTCCACCGCGCCGTCGTGCAGCACCAGGATCACGTTCTCCCCGTGCGGCATGAAGGCCAGATCGTGGGCGTAGAGGCTGTGCAGCAGGGGGACCAGGTAGGCGTCGAGGTAACGGCGCAGCCAGACCGTCGGCGCCAGCCCCGACTCCGCGACCAGCGCGCCGGCGAGCGAGCGGCCGCCCCGGTCGACGTGCAGCAGGGATGCCATGGTCGCCAGCCGGCGGCCCGGCTCCAGCCCGGCGACCGGACTCTCCCGCCAGAGCGCGGCCAGCATCTTCCGGTACGGGGAGTACCGGTCGGTCGCCGCCTCGTACTGCCGGTGGCGGTAGCCGATCGCGGCGCGCTCCCGGATGATCGTCAGCCGGCTGCGCCGGAACACGGGGTCGGTGGCGACGAGGTCGGCCAGCCAGTCGTTGATCGCCGGGGTGTGCTCCATGTACGCGGCGGACAGCCCGCGCATGAAGCCCATGTTGAGCACCGACAGGGCGGTCTTGACGTAGTGCCGCTCGGGGTGGGTGACGTTGAAGAAGGTGCGGATGGACTGCTGGGCGAGGTACTCGTCGGGGCCCTCGCCGAGGCAGACCAGCTGGCGTCGGGCCACCTCGCCGGCGAAGGTGACGGAGAGCTTGTTCCACCACTGCCACGGATGCACCGGGAGGAGCAGGTAGTCGGCCGCGTCCAGTCCCAGCCCGGCGAGGGTACGGGCGAAGCCGGCGAGCGTGTCGTCGCCGAGTTCGGCGCGGACCAGGGTGTCGTAGTCCAGGTCGGCGGCGCAGCTGAAGGTGGTGTGGTCGCGGTGTGCGGCCAGCCAGATCAGCCGGACCGGCCGGGCGGCCTCCGGGGCGTACCGGTGGTACTCGTGCACCCCGAACCCGATCCGGCCGTTGTTGGCCACGAAGCAGGGGTGCCCCTCGGTCATCTGCGTCTCGACGTCCTGGAAGTCCGCCCGGGCCAGCTTGGTGGCGTCCACCGCCGGCTTGCCGAGCTTGTACGCGGTGCCGGCCAGCGTCGAGGTGATCTCCTCGAGGTAGACCGGCAGGATCTCGTCGGTGAGGCCGAGCGCCCCGCGCAGGTCGAGGCAGAGGTCGACGGCGTCCAGCGGCAGCTCCCGGCCGTCGGAGTGCCGGCTGATGCTGGCCGCGTCGACCTGCCAGTGCCGCAGGGCGAGCAGCCGGGCGGTGAACCGGTACTCGACGGTGCCGTCGTCGCCGCGGACCCGGTAGCGGTCCGCGCCCAGCGGCTCGGGGGTGATCAGTCGTTCGTGGGCGAACTCCGCGAGGGCCTTGCGGACCAGCAGCCGGTTGGCCTCGGCCCAGTGCCCCGGGGTCAGGTGGTCCACGGATGCGAGCGGGTTCACGCGGGCAGGTCTCCTCGGGTGGCGGCCAGGAACGTGTCACGGGTGCAGACGCTGAGCAGGGCGTCCTTCTCGGGCTTGCGGATCGGGCCGACGACGGTGAAGCCCACGGCGGCGTTGAGCGCGTGCACGGCGTGGTTGCGCACGTCCGGTTCGACGACGACGCGGCGGACGGCCGGGTCGGCGAAGAGCCACGCCATGACCGTGGTGATCACGGCGCGGGTGAAGCCGTGCACGGGGGTGTCTGCGGGCGCGCAGAGGAAGTGCATGCCGACGTCGCCCTCGGCGGCGTCGTGCAGGCCGACGAGTTCGACGTGGGCCGGGTCGTACCGCTCGGCGAGGAACGCCGGCCGGCCGCGCCACGAGCCGAGGTACGCGTCGTGGTGCGGGTGCGCGGCGATCCGCCGGTACTCCTGCGCCACCCGTGCCACCCCGGCGTCCTGCATCAGCCAGAACGCGGCCTTGGGGTGGGTGACCCAGCCGTGCAGCAGCGCGGCGTCGCCGTCCGGATCGAGGGTACGCAGGGCGAACTCGCCGAGCCGGTCGTCGACCCGCCGGAACATCGTCATGCGGTCACCGCCACCGGCGCGCCGAACTCCTGGAAGGCGATGCGCTGCTCGATCGGGTAGTGCTCGCGCCCGATCAGCTCCCGGATGATCCAGGAGTTGCGGTACGCGCCCATGCCGAGATCCGGCGAGGTGATGCTGTGCGCCTGGGTGCCGGCATTCTGCAGGAAGACGCCCCGGCCGGTGTGGTCGACGGAGTAGTTGCGGGCGACGTCGAACCGGCCGTGCGAGTCCCAGCGGAGCCGGTCGCGGATCGGCTCCAGGAAGTCGGGCACCCGGTAGTGGTAGCCGGTGGCCAGCACCAGCCCCTCGGTGGTGAGGGTGAAGTCGCGACACTGCTCGACATTGCGCAGGCCGAGCGTGTACCTCCCGCTCGCCGGGTCGTGGGTGGCGGTGCTCAGCGCGGTGTTGGTCATCAGCCGGGTGGGCACCGGGCCGGCCACGCTGCGGGCGTAGAGCAGGTCGAAGATGTCGTTGACCAGGTCGGCGTTGATGCCCTTGAACAGGCCCTTCTGCTCGGCCTCCAGCCGGTACCGGGTCGCCTCGGGCAGGGCGTGGAAGTAGTCCACGTAGTCCGGCGAGGTCATCTCCAGGGTGAGCTTGGTGTACTCCAGCGGGAAGAACCGGGGCGAGCGGGTGACCCAGTTGAGCTGGTAGCCGTGGGTGCCGATGTCGGAGAGCAGATCGTGGTAGATCTCGGCCGCGCTCTGCCCGCTGCCGACCACGGTGACGCTGCGCTTGGCCCGCAGCGCCGCCCGGTTCTCCAGGTACCGCGAGTTGTGGATCACGTCGCCGCCGAGGTCCCGGCAGGCGTCGGGCACGTGGGGCGGGGTGCCGGTGCCCAGCACCAGGTGCCGGGCCCGGTGGGTGACCCGCTGGCCGGCCGCCGTGGCGTGCACGACGTACCGCTCGTCGGCCGGGTCGTACTCGATCGAGGTGACCTCGTGGCCGAACCGGACGTTGGACAGCTTCGCCGCCGCCCACCGGCAGTAGTCGTTGTACTCGCTGCGCAGCGGGAAGAAGCTCTCCCGAATGTAGAACGGGTACAGCCGCCCGGACTCCTTCAGGTAGTTCAGGAACGAGTAGGGCGAGGTGGGGTCGGCCAGGGTGACCAGGTCGGCGAGGAACGGCGTCTGGAGGCGGGTGGACTCCAGCAGCATGCCGGGATGCCAGTTGAAGTCGTCGCGGGCCTCGAGGAAGAGGCCGTCGAGGTCACCGATCGGCGCGGTCAGGCAGGCCAGGCCCAGGTTGTACGGGCCCAGCCCGACGGCGATGAAGTCGTGGGTCGACATGGGTTTCTCCAGGGCGGGACGGCCGGTCAGCGGATGGGGCAGGACAGCTCACCGGCCGCGCGGGTACGCACGTACCAGCCGGCGTGTTCGGCGATCAGGTCGAGGACGTGGGCGATGTCGTCCACGGTGGTCTCGGGGTTGAGCAGGGTGAACTTCAGGTGGTGCGCGCCGTCCACGGTGGTTCCCGCGACGAGGGCGGCGCCGGAGGCGGCCAGCGCCTCGCGGGCGTACAGGTTGGCCTCGTCGACGAGTGCCCGGCCGGGACCGGTGGGCAGGTAGCGGAAGACCACGGTGCTGAGCTGGGACCGGGTCACCACCTCGAAGCGGGGGTCCTCGGTGAGCAGTTGCCAGGCGGCGGCGGCCCGGTCGATCACCTCGTCGAAGAGCGCCCCGACCGCGTCCGGGCCCATGATGCGCAGGGTGAGCCAGAGCTTCAGGGCGTCGAAGCGGCGGGTGGTCTGGATGCTCTTGTCGACCTGGTTGGGGATGTGCTGCTCGACTGCCCGGGCCGGGTTGAGGTAGTCGGCGTGCCAGGTGGCGTGCCGCAGCACCCGGCGGTCGCGCACCAGCAGCGCGCTGGAGCTGACCGGCTGGAAGAACGACTTGTGGTAGTCCACGGTCACCGAGTCGGCCCGCTCGATGCCGTCGAGCAGGTGCCGCCGGGTCGGCGAGACCAGCAGCCCGCAGCCGTACGCGGCGTCGACGTGCAGCCACACGCCGGCCGCCGCGCAGACGTCGGCGATCTGCGGCAGCGGGTCGATGGTGCCGAAGTCGGTGGTGCCGGCGGTCGCCACCACGGCCATCACCCGCAGCCCCTCCCGACGGCACCGGTCGATCTCCCGGGCCAGTTCGTCGGTGCGCATCCGGCGCTCGGCGTCGGTGCGGACGGTGACCACCGCGTCGGCGTCGAGGCCGAGCAGCTTCGCCGCCTTCTGCACGCTGAAGTGGCCGGCCGCCGAGGTGAGGATCCGCAGCCGGGACAGCGCCTCCGGACGGGACGGCCGGGTGCCGCCCGAGGTTGCCGCCCAGCCGACCGCCTCCTCCCGGGCCAGCAGCATCGCCTGCAGGTTCGACTGCGTGCCGCCGCTGGTGAACACCCCGTCCGCGGCCGGGCCGAGCCCGACCCGGTCGACCGTCCAGTCGATCAGGCGGCGCTCGATCAGCGTGCCGCCGGCGCTCTGGTCCCAGGTGTCCAGGGAGGAGTTGACCGCGCTCAGCACCGCTTCGCCGAGCAGCGCCGGGATCACCACCGGGCAGTTCAGGTGCGCCAGGTAGCGCGGGTGGTGGAAGTACACCGCGTCGCGCAGGTAGACGTCCTGGAGCTCGTCGAGCGCCGCCCCGGTGTCGCCGAGCGGCCGGTCCAGGTCGATGCCGGCGATCCGGGGCGCGAGGTCCTGCGGAGTGACGCCGGTGAAGGGCCGGTCGGCGGCGGCGACCCGGTCGGCCACCCGGTCGATGCCGTCGGCCAGCACCCGCCGGTAGTCCGCGACGGTGCCGGCGGTGAACAGGTGGGCCCGGTCGGCGGCCACCGAGCCGGGGACGACTCCGGTCGGGAGGGCCTGAACGGTTGCTCCGGGCAGACTCATGGCAGTCCTCAATGGTCGAAAGTGGACACGGCGGGCGGACGGGCAACGGCGCGGCATCCGCCAGCGGTCCCGAGTTGATCGAGTGAAGTTAGGTTACCCTAACCTAAGTTCGAGTCAACGCCGCACCGGTTCGGCGTGGCGCGGCTCGGCGATCGGCGTCTCATCCCCGGCGTCGACGCGGATGCGGGTGCGAACCGGCGCTGGTGGGCGACGCCCACCGCGACGCCCAGCACCACCAGGACCATGCAGGCCGCCGCGACGGCGGGATAGCCCGCCCGATCGGCGGCGGCCAGCCCGACCGAGGCCGCCACGAACGAGCAGACCAGCCCGAACGAGGACAGGACGGTGAAGTCGGTGCCGCCCGTACCGGGCCGGGAGTAGTCCATGTTGACCGTGTAGAGCACCACGTTGGCCACCGTGTACGCGGCCATGAAGCAGCACAGCGCGGCCACCGTTCCGCCCACCGGCGCCCGCCCGGTCAGCAGCGGCAGCAGCAGCGCCGTGGAGACCGCGAGGGACACCCCCGCGACGACGAGGACCGCGCCGCGACCGAACCGGCCCACGCCGGCCCCGGCGAGCAGCCCGGCCACGACGGCGGGAGCGCTGGTCACCACGCCGGTCACCACCCCGATCCGCCCGAGGGACCAGCCGGCGTCCACCAGCGCCGGCGTGACCAGCGCGTACGCCGCGCCGGCGCCGGTGTAGACCAACGGCACGACCCCGAACGTCCACCACCGACATCCGGGCTGGGCGAACACCGACAGCAGCGCCCGGTACGCCTGCGCGGCGGAGCCCACCCGGTCGGCCCGGTCCGGCTCCCGGAACCGCCACACCACCAGCAGCCCCACGTCATCGAACGGGTCGGCCGCTTCGTCGCCCGGGTCGACCTGGCGTGGCCCGAGTTGAAGGTGGCCAACGAGTACGACGGGCTCTGGCACCACGACCCGGACCAGTTCCACCGCGACCGCCAGCGTCTCAACAGGATGCTGGGCGACGACTGGATCGTCCTGCACGTCACCAGCAAGCGGATGCGCGAGGACTTCGACACCTTCCTCACCGAGGTCCGCACCGCCCTGACCTCCCGCACCCGCCCCCGCGCCTAGCCGCACCCCCGCCCGGCCCTGCCCTCCCGCACCCGCGCATACCCCGCCGCACGCCCCGCCCCGCGACGGATGCGCACGCACCCACGCCCCCACCCCGCCAACACCGAGCCCTCATACAGAGAAAGAGTGGCTATTCCGCGTGGAATAGCCACTCTTTCTCTGAAAGTGCGCGCCGAGGAGGGCGCGGGGTGGGCGCGCCGAGGAGGGCGCGCGCGAGGGGTCAGGCGGTGAGGTACTTGGCGAGGTCGTCGAGGATCTTGTTGGCGGCGCCGACGCCGATACCGGTCATCCAGATCTCGTCGGAGACGACGTGCGCCTTGCCGGTCTTGACCGCGGAGAGGCCCTGCCAGAGCGTGCCGCCGGTGACCTTGGCCTGCTCGGCGGCGGCCTTCTCGCCGTACGCGGTCACGAAGATGACGTCACCGTCGACCTCGTTGATCCGCTCGGGGCTGACCCGGTCCATCCGCTTGTCCTCCTTGCCGGCGAGCAGCTGCCGCTCGGGGCGGCCGAGGCCGGTGTCACCGATCACGATGCCGGAGAACGAAGCCGGCCCGTACACGCGGATCTCGGTCGGCATGAACCGGACGATGGAGATCTTGCGGGCGGCGGCGTCGCCGAGCTTCGCGCCGAAGTCCTTCGCCCGCTTCTCGTAGGTGGCGAGCAGGTCGCGGGCCTGCTGCTCCTTGCCGAGCGCCTTGCCGTCGAGGAGCAGGTTCTCCTTCCAGGTGATGCCGACCTTCTCGGTGAAGACGGTGGGCGCGATGGCGCTCAGCTCGTCGTAGAACTTCTCCTGGCGGAACTTGCTGCCCAGGATGAGGTCCGGCTTCAGCGCGGTGATCGCCTCCAGGTCGGGCTCGGTGAGCACCCCGACCTCCTTGATGCCGGCGAGCTTCTCCTCGCCGAAGTAGGTCGGCCAGCTCTTCGCCTCACCGGCGGTGGCGGCGCCGACCGGCGTGACGCCGAGCGACAGCGCGGTGTCGATCTTGTCGGTGTCGAGGACCACCACGCGCTTCGGCTCGGCCGGGACCTTGGTGCTGCCCATGGCGTGGGTGATCTCCCGGGTCTCCCCGGTGGCGGTGCCGGCGACCGGGTCGCTCTCCCCGCAGGCGGTGAGGCCCACGCCGAGGGCGAGGGCCGCGGTGAGGGTGGCGGCGAGACGACGCATCAGAGTCCTTTCGAGGGGTACGGGCCGACGCGCGGGGTGTCCGCGTCGTCGACGGAGGTGCGGGCCGCCGGAGCGGTCGGGCCCACGGGATTCGAGCCGGCCGGGCCGGCAACGGAGGGCGTGCCGGCGGCCGGGGCCGGATCGGCGGGGACCGGGGCGCCGGGCAGCGGGGCCAGCGACGGGCTGGTGAGACCGGGCACCACCAGCGGAGCGCCGGTGACCGGGCAGGGCACCACCACGCAGTCGAGCCCGAAGACGTCCCGGACCAGCTCCGCGGTGAGGATCTCCCGCGGCGGCCCGGCCGCGACCACGGACCCGGCCCGCATCGCCACGAGGTGGTCGGCGTAGCGGGCGGCCTGGTTGAGGTCGTGCAGCACGGCGACCACGGTGCGGCCCCGCTCGGCGCGCAGCCGGTGCAGCAGGTCCAGCACCTCGACCTGGTGGGCCAGGTCGAGGAAGGTGGTCGGCTCGTCGAGCAGCAGCGCCTCGGTGTCCTGGGCGAGGGTCATCGCGATCCAGACCCGCTGCCGCTGGCCGCCGGAGAGGGTGTCCACCGGCCGGTCGGCCAGCCCGGCGACATCGGCGAGCGCCATCGCCCGGTCCACCGCGACGGCGTCCTGCTCCGACCATTGCCGCCACCACCGCTGGTAGGGCTGCCGGCCCCGCCCGACCAGGTCGGCCACGGTGACGCCCTCCGGCACCAGCGGGCTCTGCGGCAGCACGCCCAGCCGCCGGGCCACCTCCCGGGTGGGCAGGTCGCGGATGGCGGTGCCGTCCAGCAGCACGGCGCCCCGGCGGGGCGTGAGCAGCCGGGCCATGGTGCGCAGCAGGGTGGACTTGCCGCACGCGTTCGGCCCGACGATGACGGTGAACGCGTCGGCGGGCAGCTCCAGGTCGAGCCCGTCCAGCACGGTCCGTTCGTCGTAACCGGCGACCAGGTCGCGGGTGGAGAGCATCGCGCCTCCTGTGCCAGGGGTGGACGTCACGACGACCGCCGACGGCCGCGGACCAGCAGGAACATCAGGTACGGCCCGCCGATCGCGGCGGTGAGCACGCCCGCCGGCAGTTGGGTGGGGGCGAACAGCCGCCGGCCGGCGAGGTCGGCCAGCACCAGCAGCAGCGCGCCGAGCAGCGCGGCGCACACCATCGGCGGCCGCTCGGCCCGGACCAGCCGGCGGGCCACCTGCGGGGCGACCAGGGCGACGAAGTCGACCGCGCCGACCTGGGCGGTGACGGTGGCCGCGACGACGACGCCGGTGGCGGCCAGGCCGATCCGGCGGGCCACCGGCCGCAGCCCGATCCCCCGGGCGGTGTCGTCGTCCAGGGCGGAGCCGTTGAGCGCCCAGCCGGCCCAGGCCAGCACCGGCAGCAGCACGGCCAGGGTGAGCGCGATCCAGACCGTCTCGGTCCAGCCCTTGCCGGCGAGGGTGCCGATCAGCCAGATCTGCGCCCGGAGCCCGTCGATCGGGTCGGCGGAGAGCATGACCACCTCGGTCAGCGCCCGCAGGGCGAACGCGACGGCGACGCCGGCCAGCACGAACCGCTGCGCGGCCAGCCCGTGCCGGGCGCCGAGCGCGAGCAGCAGGACCGCGGCGGCCAGCCCGCCGACCAGGGCCGCCGGGGCGACCAGCACGGCCGCCGCACCGGTGGTGATCGCGACGGTGGCGGCCAGGCCGGCGCCCTGGGTGATGCCGATGACGTCGGGGCTGGCCAGGGGATTGCGGGCCACGCTCTGGATCAGCGTGCCGGCGATCCCGAAGGCCGCGCCGGCCGTCGCGGCGAGCACGAGCCGGGGCAGCCGCAGGTCGAGCACGACCAGGTCGTACGGGGTGCCGGCGCCGGAGAGCGCGCGGAGCACGTCGGCCGGCGCGACGTACGGGGTGCCGAGGCTGAGGCTGAGCAGCGCGGCGAGGGCGAGCAGCACGGTCGAGGCGAGCGCGACGAGCACCGCGCGGCGGCGAACCTGGAGGCTGACCGGCCCGACCCGCACCAGCGACCGCCCGGGCAGCCCGGCCAGGCCGGTCGGGGCGGCGGCCGGGGCGACGGTCAGGTCAGGAGCGCTCACGGTGCCAGCCTCAGTTCGCGACTGCGGCGCTCGCAAACCCGGCTCACTCCTCGCGCTCACGCGGTCACCACCTTGGCGCGGCGGACCAGGTACGCCAGCAGCGGCGCGCCGATCAACGCGGTGATGATCCCGGCCGGCACCTCACCGGGCGGGGCGATCAGTCGGCCGACGATGTCGGCGCCGAGCAGCAGAGTCGGGCCGAGCAGGGCGGAGACGCCCAGGGTCCAGCGGTGGTCGGCACCGACCAGGGCGCGGGCCAGGTGCGGCACGGCGAGCCCGACGAAGGCGATCGGCCCGGCCGAGGCGACCGCGGCGCCGGTGAGCAGCACGGCGGCCGCGCCGCCGCCGAGGCGTACCAGGCCGATCCGGTGGCCCAGGCCACGGGCGACGTCGTCGCCGAGGGCGAGCGCGTCGAGGCCCCGGGCGACCACCGCGGCCAGGGCCAGCCCGGCCAGGACGAACGGCAGCACCTGGGCGGCGACGCCGAGATCCCGCCCGGTCAGCCCGCCGACGACCCAGAACCGGTACTCCTCGAAGGTGCGCGCGTCGATGCTGAGCAGCGCGTACACCACGGAGGCGAGGCTGGCGTCGAGGGCCGCGCCGATCAGCGCGAGGGTGACCGGGCTGGCGCCCTCGCGGGTCCGGTTGGCGACGGCGAAGACCAGCAGGCCGGCGCCGAGCGCGCCGGCGATGCCGAACCAGACGTACCCGGCGAGGCTGCCGACGCCGAGGACGGCGATGGCCAGCACGACGCCGAAGGAGGCGCCCGCGCTGATGCCGAGGATCCGCGGCTCGGCGAGCGGGTTGCGGGTGAGTGCCTGGAAGAGCACCCCGGCGACCGCGAGGGCGAGGCCGACGACCAGGCCCAGGGCGGTACGCGGCATCCGCAGCTCGCGCACGATGGTGCTCGCCGTTCCCCTGTCCGGGGCGACCACGGCGTCCCAGACCTGGCCGACGCCCAGCGGCCGGCTGCCGAGCGCGAGGCTGGCCAGGACGGCCAGGAGCAGCGCCAGCGCGGCCGCGACGGCGACGGCGGTGCGGCGGCCCCGCTGTCCGCCGGTGCGGCGGGGGGCGCCGACCGGACGTGCGGCGAGGGTGGTCACGATGCTCCCGAGCTGGAACTAAGGTACGCCTTACCTTAGCCGAGACGTGGAGGGTGTCCTAACCGAGCGTCGTCGATAAGCCGCCGACCCGGGCACACCGGAACCAACCGGGGAAAATCCCCCCTACCCTGGGTCCATGCGATTCGACCAGCACACCCTCGTCCTCTTCAGCCGCCCGGCGGACGCGCCGGAGCTGCCCCGGGACGCGGCGGATCTGCTGCACGACACCCACCTGGCCCACCAGGCGGGGCTGGTGGAGCAGGGACTCGTGCTCGCCGCCGGCCCGTTCGTGGACCCGGACGACCCGACCCTGCGCGGTCTCGCGGTGCTGCCGATCGGCCCGGACGAGGCCCGCGAGCTGTACGCCAACGACCCGGCGGTGCGCGCCGGCCAACTCGTGGTGCGGGTGGCGAGCTGGCTGGTGCCGGAGGGCAACGTGCGCTACGAGAACGTCGGCGTGCCCCGCTCAATGCTGGAGGCCGCCGCCGGCGACTGACCCGCCGCCGCAGAGGGCCGAGGCACCGCCGGGAAGCAGGCCGGTGCCGGCGAGCGGGGGGTCAGTCCTCGGAGGCCGGCCGGCTGCTCGGCACGGTGGGCATCGGCCACTGCCCGGTGCGCACCGCCATCGGCGCGTCGAGCTGGTGGTCGCCCCAGACGTACGTCTCGGGCAGCAGGTCGGCGACGGGCACCGGGCGCAGCGCGTCCATCGGCCCGACGATCACCTTGATCGACGGGAAGTAGTCCAGCAGCACCTGGCGGCACCGCCCGCAGGGCGGGATGACGCCCCGCCCCCGGTCGCCCACCGCGACGATGGCCTCCAGCTCGCCGGCCCCCTGGGTGGCGGCGGCGCCGATCGCGACCACCTCGGCGCACGGGCCACCGGTGAAGTGGTAGACGTTGACGCCGGTGAAGACCCGGCCGTCGGCGGTCCGGGCCGCGGCGGCGACGGTGTGGTTGTCGCTGCGGCAGCGCAGCTTGGCGACCGCGGTCGCCGCCTGCACCAGCGCGCGGTCGGTGTCCAGCATCGTCATGTCGCCGCCCCCGGATCGGTGTCGCTCGGCGGAAACTCTAACCTGGCCGGCCCGCCGCCCCGGGCAGCGACGCCGACGGGGTGCGGCGGGGGGCCGGAGGTAACCCGGGGGCGCTCCGGCGGCGGGCTGCCTATCCTTGGCGACGACATGCAGAATCCAGCCGTACCCGCCGAGGCCGTCACCGTCCGCGACCTGCACCGCCGCCTCTCCTCGCTGATGTTCCGCGACCAGCGCCGCCTGCAGCGGCGGCTGGACGGGGCGCGCAAGCTGCGGGAGCCCGAGCGGCGCGACGGCGCGCTCGCCGAGATCGCCGCGGACGTGGCCCGAGCCGAGGCGCGGCTGGCGGACCGGCGGGCCGCCGTGCCGGTGATCACCTATCCGGCGCAGCTGCCGGTCAGCGAGCGCCGGGACGACATCGCCGCCGCGATTCGCGACCACCAGGTGGTGATCGTGGCCGGCGAGACCGGCTCGGGCAAGACCACCCAGCTGCCCAAGATCTGCCTGGAGCTGGGGCGCGGGGTGAACGGCCTGATCGGGCACACCCAGCCCCGCCGGCTGGCCGCCCGGACGGTCGCCGACCGGATCGCCGAGGAACTCGGCACCGAGCTGGGCGACGTGGTCGGCTACAAGGTGCGCTTCAGCGACCAGGTCAGCGACCGCAGCCTGGTCAAGCTGATGACCGACGGCATCCTGCTGGCCGAGTTGCAGACCGACCGGATGCTGCGCCAGTACGACACGTTGATCATCGACGAGGCGCACGAGCGTAGCCTCAACATCGACTTCATCCTGGGGTACCTTCGGCAGCTCCTCCCCCGCCGCCCCGACCTCAAGGTGGTCATCACCTCGGCGACCATCGAGACGGACCGCTTCGCCCGGCACTTCGCCGACGCCGACGGCGAGCCGGCCCCGATCGTCGAGGTCTCCGGGCGGACGTACCCGGTCGAGGTGCGCTACCGGCCGCTGGTCGAGGTGAGCGAGGCCGAGGAGGACGAGGGCGACGACGAGGAGAACGTCCGCGACCAGATCCAGGCGATCGGCGACGCGGTCGAGGAGCTGGCCGCCGAGGGGCCCGGCGACATCCTGGTCTTCCTCTCCGGCGAGCGGGAGATCCGGGACACCGCCGACGCGCTGGGCAAGCTGGTGGAGAAGAAACGGTCGCTGCTCGGCACCGAGATCCTCCCCCTGTACGCCCGGCTGTCGACCGCCGAGCAGCACCGGGTCTTCGCCCCGCACGCCGGGCGGCGGGTGGTGCTGGCCACCAACGTCGCCGAGACGTCGCTGACCGTGCCCGGCATCAAGTACGTGGTGGACCCGGGCACGGCCCGCATCTCCCGCTACTCCAGTCGGCTCAAGGTGCAGCGGCTGCCCATCGAGCCGGTCTCGCAGGCCTCGGCCAACCAGCGCAAGGGCCGCTGCGGGCGTACCTCGGACGGCATCTGCATCCGGCTCTACGACGAGCAGGACTTCCTTTCCCGGCCCGAGTTCACCGACCCGGAGATCCTGCGCACCAACCTCGCCTCGGTCATCCTCCAGATGACCTCGATCGGGCTCGGCGACATCGCCGCGTTCCCGTTCATCGACCCGCCGGACCGGCGCAACGTCACCGACGGCGTCAACCTGCTGCACGAGCTGGGCGCGCTCGACCCGACCGAGTCCGACCCGGCGAAGCGGCTCACCCCGCTGGGCCGGCGGCTGGCCCAGCTGCCGGTCGACCCCCGGCTGGCCCGGATGGTGCTGGAGGGCGAGCGCAACGGCTGCGCCACCGAGGTGGTGGTGATCGCCGCCGCGCTCTCCATCCAGGACCCGCGCGAGCGGCCGGCGGAGAAGCAGGCGCAGGCCGACCAGGCGCACGCCCGGTTCGCCGACAAGGAGTCCGACTTCGTCGCGTTCCTCAACCTGTGGCGCTACCTGCGGGAGCAGCAGCGGGCGCTGTCGTCGAGCGCGTTCCGCCGGATGTGCAAGGCGGAATACCTGAACTACCTGCGGGTCCGCGAGTGGCAGGACATCGTCAGCCAGTTGCGCCAGGTGCTGCGTACCCCGGATCAGGGCGGCGGCGGGCGCGGCCGGCGCGGCGCGACGGAGGCCCCGGTGGACGGCGGCCGGCGCGGCCCGACCGCGGACCTGCCGGAGGAGATCGACACCCCGAAGGTGCACCAGTCGCTGCTGCCCGGCCTGCTGTCCCACGTCGGGCTCAAGGACGCGCAGAAGCACGAGTACCTGGGGGCGCGCGGTGCGAAGTTCGCGATCTTCCCCGGCTCGGCGCTGTTCAAGAAGCCACCGCGCTGGGTGATGGCCGCCGAGCTGGTGGAGACCTCCCGGCTCTGGGGCCGGGTCGCCGGGCGGGTCGAGCCGGAGTGGGTCGAGCCGCTGGCGCAGCACCTGGTCAAGCGCAGCTACAGCGAGCCGCACTGGGAGAAGAAGCAGGCCGCGGTGATGGCCTACGAGAAGGTGACCCTGTACGGCATCCCGCTGGTCACCTCCCGCAAGGTCAACTTCGGCCGGATCGACGCGGCACTGTCGCGGGAGCTGTTCATCCGGCACGCCCTGGTGGAGGGCGACTGGCAGACCCACCACCAGTTCTGGCGGGACAACCAGCGGCTGCTCACCGAGATCGAGGAGCTGGAGAACCGGGCCCGGCGGCGGGACATCCTGGTCGACGACGAGACGATCTTCCACTTCTACGACCAGCGAATCCCCGCCGACGTGGTCTCCGGCCGGCACTTCGACTCGTGGTGGAAGACGACCCGGCGGGAGCAGCCGGAGCTGCTCACCTTCACCCGCGAGCTGCTCATCAACGCCGGTCGCGGCGGGGTGGACGAGGCCGACTACCCGGACGAGTGGCAGGCCGAAGGGGTCACCCTGCCGCTGACCTACACCTTCGACCCGGGCACCCCGACCGACGGCGTGACCGTGGACATCCCGCTGCCGCTGCTCAACCAGGTGCCGGCGGAGAGCTTCGACTGGCAGGTGCCGGGGCTGCGCGAGGAACTGGTCGTCGCGCTGATCCGGTCGCTGCCCAAGGCCGTCCGGCGCAACTTCGTCCCGGTGCCGGACTACGCCCGGGCCGCGCTGGCGGCGATGCCGGCCGGCGAGGAGCCGCTGCTGGACGCGCTGACCCGGCAGCTGCGCCGGATGACCGGGGTCACCGTGCCGCGCGACGCCTGGGACGTCGACCGGCTGCCGGCCCACCTGCGGGTCAGCTTCCGGGTGCTCGACGAGGAGAACAAGCCGGTCGCCGAGGGCAAGGACCTGCCGGCCCTGCAACGCCAGCTCCGCCAGGAGGTACGCCAGGTCGTGGCCGCCGCCGCGCCGGACGTCGCCCGGACGGGCCTCCGTGAGTGGAGCATCGACGATCTTCCTCGCACCATCGAGCAGGTCCGGGCCGGCTACGCGGTGACCGCGTACCCGGCGCTGGTCGACGAGGGCGCGACGGTCGGGGTGAAGGTGTTCGACTCCGAGGCCGAACAGGCCGCGGCGCACTGGGCGGGCACCCGGCGGCTGCTGCGGCTGACCGTGCCGTCGCCGGCGAAGTTCCTTCAGGGCCGGCTCTCCAACGAGGCGAAGCTGGCGCTCAGCCGCAACCCGCACGGCGGGGTGCAGGAGCTGATCTCCGACGCCGCCGGGGCCGCGATCGACAAGCTGATCGCCGACGCGGGCGGGCCGGCCTGGGACGCCGAGGGCTTCGCCGCGCTGCGCGAGCGGGTCCGCGCCGACCTGATCGACACGGTGGTCGACGTGATGGACCGGGTCCGCCGGGTCCTCGCCGCCGCATACGCGGTGGAGCAGCGGCTCGGCGCGACCCGGAACCTGGCCGTGGTGGCCGCCCTGGCCGACATCCGCAACCAGCTCTCCGGGCTGGTGCACAAGGGGTTCGTCACCGAGGCCGGGTACGCGCGCCTGCCCGACCTGCTGCGCTACCTGACCGCGATCGAGCGGCGCCTGGACCGGCTGCCGGGCAACCCGCAGCGGGACAAGCAGCAGCAGGACCGGATCGCGGTGGTGCAGAAGGAGTACGCCGACATGCTCGCCGCGCTGCCGCCCAGCCGGCGCAACTCGGCGGCGGTACGGCAGATCCGGTGGATGATCGAGGAGTTGCGGGTGAGCGTCTTCGCCCAGGCGCTCGGCACCCCGTACCCGGTGTCGGAGCAGCGGATCTACCGGGCGATGGACGACGCCGAGGGGCGCTGACCCGCCCCGGTTACGGCAGCGGCTCCACGCCGGGCGGCAGCTCGTCGGCGGCGGTGGCGTCGTGCACGTAGTCGAGCAGTATCCGGCGCAGCTCCCGGCCGGCGTGGGTGGGCACCACGTCCCGGCGGCGGGCCACCGCGATGGTCCGCCGTACGCCCGGCGGGGCGAGCCGGGTGACCCGGACGCCGGCCCGGCGGGCGACCACGATGCCGGGTACCAGGGCGATGCCCAGCCCGGCCTCGACGAAGCTGAGCACGGCGTCCATCTCGCCACCATCGACCGAGATGGTCGGCTCGAAGCCGGCCTCCCGGCAGGCCTGGATGGTGGCGTCCCGCAGGTCGTAGCCCTCGCGGAACATGACCAGGGGCTGGTCACGCAGGTCGGTGATGCGCAGCTGACCGTTGTCCCGGGCGGCGGGCAGCGGGTCCACCGACGCGACGACGAGGCTTTCCCGCAGGATGGGGTCGGCGCGCAGCCCCGGGTCGGCGCCCTGGGCCGGCATGATGATCAGCGCCAGGTCGAGGTCGCCGCGCAGCAGGTCACGGACCAGGTCCTGGGAGCCGCCCTCCTCCACCCGCAGGTCCACGGTGGGGTGGGCGTCGCGGAACCGGCGCAGCACCGGCGGGGCGAGCGAGGTGGCCAGGCTGGGGGTGGCGCCGAGGCGGACCCGGCCCCGGCGCAGGCCGACCAGCTCCTGCACCTCGCGGGTGGCGGTGTCGACGTCGGCGAGGATCCGCTTGGCCAACGGCAGCAGCACCTCGCCGGCAGCGGTGAGGGCGATATTGCCCCTTACCCGTTCGAAGAGCGGGGCCCCCAGGTCGGTCTCCAGGGCGTGAATTTGCTTACTCAGTGAGGGCTGGGTTATGCCGACGAGGTCGGCGGCTTGGGTGAAATGTCGTACTTCTGCGACCGCCACAAAGTACTTGAGCTGATGGAGCTGCATCTACATAGCTTATGGCTATCAAGACTGCGAGGTCGATGCATTGGACGACTGATCAAAGTCCTCCTAGCGTCGGTCAGGTGGTAATCACGAAAACTCGGTCGCCCATCCGCTCGAACGTCGGCCTGAAGGCCGTCATGGCGGTGACGGGCATCCTCCTGGTGCTCTTCCTCGTCGTGCACATGCTGGGGAACCTGAAGATCTTCACCGGCGAGACGTCGTTCGACCACTACGCGCACTGGCTGCGGGACATCGGCACGCCGCTGCTGCCCCACACCTGGTACCTGTGGATCCAGCGCACCGTGCTCACGGTCGCCGTGGTGGCGCACATCGTGGCCGCCACCGTGCTGGCCCGGCGCGCCCGCGCCGCCCGCCCGGTGAAGTACGCCCACCGCAAGAAGATCCAGGGCAGCTACGCCGCCCGCACGATGCGCTGGGGTGGGGTGATCATCCTGCTCTTCGTGATCTACCACATCCTGGACCTGACCACCGGTCACCTGAACCCTCAGGGCGACGCCAGCAACCCGTACGGCAACGTGGTCACGGACTTCGCGCCGGAGCGCTGGTACGTCACGCTCTTCTACACCCTGGCGATCGTCACCGTCGGTTTCCACCTGCGGCACGGCATCTTCAGCGCGCTGCGCAGCCTGGGCCAGCAGACGCCGAAGGGTGAGCGTCGCAACCGGGCGATCGCGCTGGTCGTCGCCGTCGGTCTCTGCGTCGGCTACCTGGTGGTCCCGTTCGCCGTACTCACCGGATTGGTGTCCTGACCATGGATCTCTTCACCGAGGGCGACCCGATCGCCGACACCAAGGCTCCCGAGGGCCCGATCGAGACCCGCTGGGACCGCCGCCGCTTCGAGGCCAAGCTGGTCAACCCGGCCAACCGCCGGAAGATGACCGTGATCGTGGTGGGCACCGGCCTGGCCGGCGGCTCCGCCGCGGCGACGCTGGCCGAGCAGGGCTACCGGGTCAAGTCCTACTGCTACCAGGACAGCCCGCGCCGGGCCCACTCGATCGCCGCGCAGGGCGGCATCAACGCCGCCAAGAACTACCGCAACGACGGCGACTCGGTGCACCGGCTCTTCTACGACACGGTCAAGGGCGGCGACTTCCGCTCGCGGGAGTCGAACGTGCACCGGCTGGCCGAGGTCTCGGTCAACATCATCGACCAGTGCGTGGCGCAGGGCGTGCCGTTCGCCCGCGAGTACGGCGGCCTGCTCGACACCCGCTCCTTCGGCGGCGCGCAGGTGCAGCGGACCTTCTACGCGCGGGGCCAGACGGGCCAGCAGCTGCTGCTCGGGGCGTACCAGGCGCTGGAGCGGCAGATCGGCCTGGGCAACGTGGAGATGAACGCCCGGCACGAGATGCTGGAGCTGGTCGTCGTCGACGGCAAGGCCCGGGGCATCGTCGTCCGGGACCTGGTCACCGGCGAGATCAGCACCGAGATGGCCGACGCGGTCGTGCTCGCCTCCGGCGGCTACGGCAACGTCTTCTACCTCTCCACCAACGCCAAGGGCTGCAACGTCACCGCCACCTGGCGGGCGCACCGCAAGGGCGCGCACTTCGCGAACCCCTGCTACACGCAGATCCACCCGACCTGCATCCCGGTCTCCGGCGACCACCAGTCGAAGCTGACCCTGATGAGCGAGTCGCTGCGCAACGACGGCCGGGTCTGGGTGCCGAAGGCCAAGGGCGACGACCGCGCGCCGCGGGACATCCCCGAGGACGAGCGGGACTACTACCTGGAGCGGATCTACCCCTCCTTCGGCAACCTGGTCCCCCGCGACATCGCCTCCCGCGCCGCGAAGAACGTCTGCGACGAGGGCCGGGGCGTCGGCCCGACCAAGCTCGGCGTGTACCTCGACTTCGCCGACGCCATCAACCGGCTCGGCCGCAAGGCGATCGAGGCCAAGTACGGCAACCTCTTCGAGATGTACGAGCGGATCACCGGCGAGGACCCGTACGAGGTCCCGATGCGGATCTACCCCGCCGTGCACTACACGATGGGCGGCCTCTGGGTCGACTACGACCTCCAGTCGACCATCCCGGGCCTGTTCGTGATCGGTGAGGCGAACTTCTCCGACCACGGCGCGAACCGGCTCGGCGCCTCGGCGCTGATGCAGGGCCTGGCCGACGGCTACTTCGTGCTGCCCAGCACGATCGCCCACTACCTGGCCACGGGCCCGCTGGAGAAGGTCGACGCCAGCCACCCCGAGGCGATCGCGGCCCGCCGCGACGTCGAGGACCGGATCACCCGGCTGCTGGCGGTCAACGGCGACCGGACCGTGGACTCGTTCCACCGGGAGCTGGGCCAGATCATGTGGGAGCACTGCGGCATGGAGCGCAGCGAGGCCGGGCTGCGCAAGGCCATCGACGAGATCCGCACGCTGCGGGACGAGTTCTGGCAGCGGGTGCGGGTGCCGGGCGACGGCGAGGGGCTCAACCAGTCGCTGGAGAAGGCCGGCCGGGTGGCCGACTTCTTCGAGCTGGCCGAGCTGATGTGCATCGACGCCCTGCACCGCGAGGAGTCCTGCGGCGGCCACTTCCGGGCCGAGCACCAGACCCCGGACGGCGAGGCGCAGCGCGACGACGACCGGTTCGCCTACGTGGCGGCCTGGGAGTACACCGGCACCGGTGAGCCGGTCGTGCTGCACAAGGAAGACCTGAAGTTCGAATACGTCCACCCCACGCAGCGGAGCTACAAGTGAACCTGACCCTGCGCATCTGGCGCCAGACCGGCCCTGAGGACAAGGGTCGGATGGTGACCTACCAGGTCGACGACGTCTCCCCGGACATGTCGTTCCTGGAGATGCTCGACGTCCTCAACGAGCGGCTCATCCTTCAGGGCGAGGAGCCGGTCGCGTTCGACCACGACTGCCGCGAGGGCATCTGCGGCATGTGCGGTCTGATGATCAATGGCGACGCGCACGGGCCGCAGCGCGGCACCACCGCCTGCCAGCTGCACATGCGGCAGTTCTCCGACGGCGAGACGATCGACATCGAGCCGTGGCGGGCCCGCGCCTTCCCGGTCATCAAGGACCTGGTGGTCAACCGGAACGCCTTCGACAAGATCATCGCCGCCGGCGGGTACATCACCGCCCCGACCGGCAGCGCCCCCGAGGCGCACTCCACGCCGGTGGCCAAGGCCAACGCGGACGCCGCCTTCGAGTCGGCCGCCTGCATCGGCTGCGGCGCCTGCGTGGCGGCCTGCCCCAACGGCTCCGGCATGCTCTTCACCGCCGCCAAGCTCACCCAGCTCTCGCTGCTGCCGCAGGGCCAGCCGGAGCGCTACACCCGGGTGATCGGCATGGTCGACGCGCACGACGAGGCCGGCTTCGGCGGCTGCACCAACGCCGGTGAGTGCACCGTGGTCTGCCCGAAGGGCATCCCGCTGAACACCATCGGCCGGCTCAACCGCGACTACCTGAAGGCCACCACCAAGGGCGCGGGCACCCCCGGCTCCTGACCGCCAGTTGCGCACCGACCGCCGCAGCCCCGTCCGGGGGTGCGGCGGTCGGCGTTTTCCCGGGGATACGGCGGGAAAGCAGCGCCGGCGCCGGCCCGGGCGGCCCGCCGGGTTCGAGCCGCCCACTCGGGGTAGCAGTCCCATGGACGGCACCGAGAGGGGACGGCAGGCATGAGGGCACTGACCTGGCACGGCAAGCGTGACGTCCGGGTGGAGGAGGTGCCCGACCCGCGGATCGAGGAGCCCACCGACGCGGTCGTCCGGATCACCTCCACCGCGATCTGCGGCTCCGACCTGCACCTGTACGAGGTGCTCGGGCCGTACCTGAAGCCCGGCGACATCCTCGGGCACGAGCCGATGGGCATCGTCGAGGAGGTCGGCGCGGGCGTGACCCGGCTCAAGCCGGGCGACCGGGTGGTCGTCCCGTTCAACATCTCCTGCGGCGACTGCTGGATGTGCCGGCGGCAGCTCTACGCCCAGTGCGAGACCACCCAGGTCACCTCGGAGGGCAAGGGCGCGTCGCTGTTCGGCTACACCTCGCTCTACGGCTCCGTCCCCGGCGGCCAGGCCGAGTACCTGCGGGTCCCGTACGCCCAGTTCGGCCCGGTCAAGATCCCGGAGACCGGCGCGGACGAGCGCTACCTCTACCTCAGCGACATCCTGCCCACCGCCTGGCAGGCGGTGAGGTACGCCGACACCCCGCCCGGCGGCACCCTCGCCGTCTTCGGGCTGGGGCCGGTGGGCCAGTTCTGCGCCCGGATCGGCCGCCACCTGGGCGCCGAGCGGGTGATCGGGCTGGACCTGGTGCCGGAGCGGCTGGAGATGGCCCGCCGGCACGGCATCGAGACCCTCGACGTGAGCGAGCTGGAGGACGTGCCAGCCACCCTGGTCGACCTGGTCGACGGGCGCGGCCCGGACGCGGTGATCGACGCGGTCGGCATGGAGGCGCACGGCGCCGCCTCGGGAAAGCTGGCCCAGGCCGCCGCCGGGCTGCTGCCGGACAAGCTCGCCCAGACCATGACCGACAAGGTCGGCGTCGACCGCCTCGTGGTGCTCAAGGCCGCGCTCAAGGCGGTGCGCCGGGGCGGCACCGTCTCCATCTCCGGCGTCTACGGCGGCGAGGTGGACCCGCTGCCGCTGATGGAGATGTTCGACCGGGGCATCCAGCTGCGGATGGGGCAGTGCCACGTGCGCCGCTGGACCGACGAGATCACGCCGCTGCTCTCCGGCGACGACGACCCACTGGGCGTGGAGGACCTGCGTACCCACCGGGTGCCGCTGGCGCGGGCGCCGCAGGCGTACGAGATGTTCCAGCAGAAGCAGGACGGCTGCGTCAAGGTCGTGCTCGTACCGTGAGCCGGGTGGTGGTGGTCACCGGGGCGACCAGCGGCATCGGCCGCGCGGCCGCCCGGGAGTTCGCCGGGCGCGGGGACCGACTGGTCCTCGCCGCCCGCTCCCCCGCCACCCTGGCCGAGGTACGCCGCGAGTGCCGCGACGCCGGCGCCGAGGTACGCGAGGTGCCCACCGACGTGACCGCCCCCGGCGCGCTCGACGCCCTGGCGGAGGCGGCGCTGCGGGAGTTCGGCCGGATCGACGTCTGGGTGCACACCGCGGCGGTGATGGCGTACGGGCGGTTCGAGGAGATCCCGGCGGAGGTCTTCGACCAGGTGGTGCGGACCGACCTGCTCGCCTCCGCCGGGGTGGCCCGGGTCGCGCTGCGGCAGTTCACGGCCGCCGGCGGCGGCACCCTGATCCTCACCGGATCGGTGCTCGGGCACATCACCGCGCCCTACATGAGCGGCTACGTCACCAGCAAGTGGGGCCTGCACGGCCTGGTCCGGACGTTGCAGCAGGAGTCGCGGGACCTGTCCGGGGTGCACGTCTGCCTGGTCACCCCCGGCAGCGTGGACACCCCGGTCTACCAGCAGGCCGCCAACTACCTGGGCCGGGTGGGCCGGCCGCCGCTGCCGATCACCACCCCGGAACGGGTGGCCCGGGCGATCGTGGACTGCGCCGACCGGCCCCGCCGGGAGATCTCGGTGGGCCGGATCAACCTGTTCATGCGGGTCGGCTTCACCGTGCTGCCCGGCGTCTACGACGCGCTGGTCGGGCCGCTGATGCGCTGGGGCGGGCTGACCGACCGGCAGGTACCGCCGCACGAGGGCGCGGTGTTCGCCCCCAACCCGGCCGGCGAGGCCGTCCGCGGCGGCTGGCGGCCCGACCTCCCCCGCCTGGCCCGCGCCGTGGGCGACACCGCCACCTCGGCGGTCACCGCCGGCGCCGCCGCCCTCCGCCGCCTCCGCTGACCCCCACCCCCGCCCTCGCGCCTCCCCCCACCCCACCTCCCCGTCCCCGCCCCGCCATTTCCTGGCTGCACTTTCAGAGAAAGCGTGGCTATGGCGCGCGGAATAGCCACGCTTTCTCTGAAAGTGCTGGGGCGCGACGGGCGACGTGGGGACGGTCTCTCGGGGAGTGCGCGGGTGGGGGTGCGGCGGCGGTCCGGCGCGGGGGTGACGCGGTGGCTACCGTGTACTCGGGAGACGGCGGAGGGGACGTGGCGATGCGGGCACCAGCGGACCGGGAACTCGAGCGGGCACTCGGCGGACGGCTGTGGCGGATGACGGGGCTGGCCGCGGTGGCCGGCCTGGCCTGGGCGGCGCGGGACGTGCCGGCGGCGCTGGGCGGGCGGCTGACCGGCGCCCGGGCGGAACGGGCCGCCCGCTCCCCCCAGTTCCGCGACGGCACCTTCCACAACCGGGCCGCCACCCGGACGATGACCACCGGTGACCCGGGTCGGAACCTGGTCTGGGAGCTGATCTTCGGCAAGCAACGCCGGCGCCCCACCGCCCCGGTCCCGCTGCTGCCCCCGACGCCCCCGCCCGCGACCGACGTCGAGCGCGAACTCAACATCGTCTGGTACGGCCACGCCTCCGCGATGATCGAGATCGAGGGGCGGAAGGTTCTGGTCGACCCGGTGTGGAGCGACCGCTGCTCACCGTCCGCCGCGGTCGGGCCGAGGCGGCTGCACCAGCCCCCGGTACCCCTGGCCGACCTGCCTCCGGTCGACGCCATCCTGATCTCCCACGACCACTACGACCACCTCGACATGGCCACCGTGCAGGAGCTGACCCGGCGGCAGTCCGCGCCGTTCCTGGTGCCGCTGGGCGTCGGCGCCCACCTCGACCGGTGGGGCGTGCCGGCCGAGCGGATCATCGAGCTGGACTGGTCGGAGCGGCACCAGGTGGGTGGGCTCGAGATCATCGCCACCGCCGCCCAGCACTTCTCCGGCCGGGGGCTGCGCCGCGACGGCACCCTCTGGAGCTCCTGGGTGGTCGCCGGCGCGCACCGCAAGGTCTTCTACACCGGCGACTCCGGCTACTTCGACGGGTACGCCGAGATCGGCGCGGAGCACGGGCCGTTCGACGTCACCCTGATGCAGATCGGCGCGTACGACCGCGCGTGGCCGGCCATCCACATGTTCCCCGAGGAGGCCGTCTCGGCCCACCTCGACCTGCGGGGCGGGCTCTTCCTCCCGGTGCACTGGGCGACGTTCAACCTGGCCCTGCACGACTGGTCCGAGCCGGTGGACCGGCTCTGGGCCGAGGCCAAGGCGCGCGACGTGCGGCTGGCGGTGCCCCGCCCCGGCGAGCGGGTGGTGGTCGACGACCCGCCGCCGGTGGACGGCTGGTGGCAGGCGGTCGCCTGACGTACCCGCCGGCCGGCGCACGGCGTCCCGACGCGCGGGGCCGGCGGTCAGAGGACGAAGGCGTCGGTCCAGAGGGCGCCGGAGCGCCCGGAGAGGGCGTCCAGCATGGCGACGGCCTGGCCGTCGGTGAGTTGGGCGACGAAGTCGACGATGGCCCGGCCCCGGGCCCGGCCGATCCGGTCCGTCGTACGCGGGTGCAGCTCCGCCTCGGCCAGCTCGACCAGGTCGTGCAGCCGGCGCGGCAACCGGGACTCCTCCTCCGGGTCGAGCAGCCACTCCCACAGCGCCTCGACCAGGGTGCCCAGCAGCCGGGCCTGGCCCCGCTGGTGCAGGGCCAGGTCCGGGCGGGCCAGCACGAACCGGTGGTGGACGAACTTGAGCACCTGCACCTCGTGCCACTGGGCCGGGGCGAGCAGCACGTGCCCGGAACGCACCGACGGCTCGCGGACCACGGTGATCGCGTCCACGAACCGGGTGGTCCAGCGGGCGGAGAAGCGGGCCACGTACTGCTCGGCCTCGATCGAGCCGTCGAAGGGCATGGCCAGCAGGCCCTCGACCAGTTCCTGGCGGACGTGCTCGACGGCGGCGGCGAACGCGTCGTCGGCGGCGATCCAGCCGTCCTTGCGGTGCAGCTGGCGGCGCAGCCGCTCGATCGCCGAGCCGGGCCGGCGGGCCGCGCCGGCCAGCGCCGCGTCGGTGACCGCGCGCAGGTGACCGCCCTCCCGCTGCCAGGCCATCAGCTCGGCGGCCACCGCTCCCTGCTGGAGCACCCCCACCCGGTAGAAGTCCTCGACGTCGTGGATCGCGTACGCGATGTCGTCGGCGGTGTCCATCACCGAGGCCTCGACGGTCTGCTGCCAGTCGGCGATCCGACCGGCGAACGGCTCCCGGGCCTGCCGCAGGTCGGCCAGCTCGGTCCGGTACGCGCCGAACTTCACCGACCCGCTCTCCGGGTCGTCGGGCGGGGCGGCCGCGCCCCGGGGCGCCGGGGTGAGGTGCCGCGGGTGCGGGTCCGGATGGTCCAGCCGGGTCCACGGGTACTTCAGCAGGGCCGCGCGGACCGCGGCGGTGAGGTCGAGCCCGGTGGTGGCCGCGCCCCGGATCTCGGTGCTGGTGACGATCCGGTACGACTGCGCGTTGCCCTCGAAGCCGTCCGCCAGGCCGAGCCGCTGCCGGGCCAGCCGGTCCAGCACCCGCTCCCCCAGGTGCCCGAACGGCGGGTGGCCGAGGTCGTGGGCGAGCGCCGCGGCCTCGACCACGTCCGGGTCGCAGCCGCCGAGCTCGTCGAGGAGCCGCCGGTGCGCCGGGTCGGCGGTGAGCCGCTCGGCGATCGCCCGGGCCACCTGGGCGACCTTGAGGCTGTGGGTGAGCCGGTTGTGCACCAGCAGGCCGGAACCACCCGGGCTGATCACCTGGGTGACGCCGTTCAGCCGGGCGAAGAACGGCGAGCCGACGATCCGGTCCCGGTCGGCCCGGAACGGGCTGGCGGCCAGGTCGCCGAGCGCCCGGGCGCTGCCGCCGAAGAGCCGGCGGGCCCGCGGATCCGCTGGTTGTTCCATGATCGCAACGCTAGCGCAGGCGCGTCGGGCGGGTGTGGCGAGCGGCGTCGGGGGCGGGCGGCAGAATGCAGCACGGAACCCACAGCGAAGGCGGATCAAGATCGTGACCCAGTCAGTTCATCAGCGGATCGCCGACGAGCTCGGCGTCGCGGAGCGTCAGGTGCGGGCGGCCGTGGAGCTGCTCGACGGCGGCGCCACCGTGCCGTTCATCGCCCGCTACCGCAAGGAGGCCACCGGCCTGCTCGACGACGCGCAGCTGCGCACCCTCGAGGAGCGGCTGCGGTACCTGCGTGAGCTGGACGAGCGGCGGGCCGCCGTGCTGGAGTCGATCCGCGGCCAGGGCAAGCTCGACGAGGCCCTGGAAGCGCAGATCATGGCGGCCGACTCGAAGTCCCGGCTGGAGGACATCTACCTGCCGTACAAGCCCAAGCGGCGGACCCGGGCGCAGATCGCCCGCGAGGCGGGGCTGGAGCCGCTCGCCGACACCCTGCTCGCCGACCCGTCGCGGGACCCGCGCGAGACGGCGGCCGGCTTCGTCGACGCCGACCGGGGCGTGGCCGACGCCGCCGCCGCGCTGGAGGGTGCCCGGGCCATCCTGATCGAGCGCTTCGGCGAGGACGCCGACCTGATCGGCACCCTGCGCGAGCAGATGTGGTCGCGGGGCCGGCTGGTCTCCCGGGTACGCGACGGCCAGGAGGCCGCCGGCGCCAAGTTCGCCGACTACTTCGACTTCGCCGAGCCGTACACCAAGCTGCCCTCGCACCGGATCCTGGCGATGTTCCGGGGCGAGAAGGAGGGCGTGCTCGACCTGACGATGGACCCGGAGGCCGAGGGCGACACCGACGCCGTGGTCACCGGCCCGACCCGGTACGAGGCGGCGATCGCCGGCCGGTTCGGGATCAGCGATCAGGGGCGGCCCGCCGACAAGTGGCTCGCCGACACGGTGCGCTGGGCCTGGCGTACCCGGATCCTCATCCACCTCGGCGCGGACCTGCGGATGCGGCTGTGGCAGGCGGCGGAGGAAGAGGCCGTCCGGGTCTTCGCCACCAACCTGCGTGACCTGCTGCTCGCCGCGCCCGCCGGCACCCGCGCGACGATGGGCCTGGACCCGGGCCTGCGCACCGGCGTCAAGGTCGCGGTGGTCGACGCCACCGGCAAGGTGGTCGCCACCGACACCATCTACCCGCACGAGCCGCGCCGGCAGTGGGACGCCTCGATCGAGATCCTGGCGAAGCTCGCCGGGGCGCACGGCGTCGAGCTGGTCGCCATCGGCAACGGCACCGCCAGCCGGGAGACCGACAAGCTCGCCGGTGACCTGATCAAGCGGTACCCGCAGCTCAACCTCACCAAGGTGGTGGTCTCCGAGGCCGGGGCGTCGGTCTACTCCGCCTCCGCGTACGCCTCCCAGGAGCTGCCCGGGCTGGACGTGTCGCTGCGCGGCGCGGTCTCCATCGCCCGCCGCCTCCAGGATCCGCTCGCCGAGCTGGTCAAGATCGACCCGCGCTCGATCGGCGTCGGGCAGTACCAGCACGACCTGTCCGAGGTGAAGCTCTCCCGCTCGCTGGACGCGGTGGTCGAGGACTGCGTCAACGGGGTCGGGGTGGACGTCAACACCGCCTCCGCGCCGCTGCTGACCCGGGTCTCCGGCATCGGCGCCGGCCTGGCGGAGAACATCGTGCTGCACCGCGACGCCAACGGCCCGTTCCGGTCCCGCGCCGAGCTGAAGAAGGTGCCCCGGCTCGGCCCGAAGGCGTTCGAGCAGTGCGCCGGCTTCCTGCGCATCCCGGGTGGCGACGACCCGCTGGACTCCTCCAGCGTGCACCCGGAGGCGTACCCGGTGGTGCGGCGGATCCTCGCCAGCACCGGGCAGGACCTGCGCTCGCTGATCGGGAAGTCGGCGATCCTGCGGGGGCTGCGGGCCACCGACTTCGTCGACGAGACGTTCGGCCTGCCCACCGTCACCGACATCCTCGCCGAGCTGGAGAAGCCGGGCCGCGACCCGCGGCCGGAGTTCCGCACCGCCACCTTCGCCGAGGGGGTGGAGAAGATCAGCGACCTGACCCCGGGGATGCTGCTGGAGGGCGTGGTCACCAACGTCGCGGCGTTCGGCGCGTTCGTCGACGTCGGCGTCCACCAGGACGGCCTGGTGCACGTGTCGGCGATGTCCCACACCTTCGTCAAGAACCCCCGGGACGTGGTCAAGTCCGGCGACGTGGTCCGGGTCAGGGTGCTCGACGTGGACGTGCCCCGTAAGCGGATCTCGCTCACCCTCCGGCTGGACGAGGACCAGACCGGCCGCCCTTCGGCCCCCGCCGAGGGCGGACGTCGGGAGCGGGGCGGGCCGCGCGGCGACCAGGGCGGACGGACCGGCTCCGACGCTCGCGGCCAGCGCGGCGGCACCGAGGCACGCGCCGGGGCCGACGGGCGCGGCGGCGGTGACCGGCGCGGCGGCGCCGACGGACGCGGCGGTGGTGACGGGCGCGGCGGGCAGCGCGGTGAGCGAAGCGGCGCGCGCGGCGGGTCGCGGGGCGGGCCGCAGCAGCGGCAGGGCCGTGGCGGCTCCGCGCCGGCCCCGGTGAACGACGCGATGGCCGAGGCGCTGCGCCGGGCCGGCCTGGCCTGACGCTTGACGGCACGGCGTGGTCCCCGCTCACGGCGACCACGCCTTGCCGGCCTGGCCTGACACTCGACGGCACGGCGTGGTCTTTGCTCACGGCCCCACGCCGTGCCGGCCTGCGGGCCGCACGACCCGGCAAGGCGGGACCACCCGGCAAGGCCGAAGCCGCACAACCCGGCAAGGCGGGACCACCCGGCAAGGCCGAAGCCGCACGCCCCGGCAAGGCGCGACGACCCCGCAAGGCCGGACGACCCGGTAAGGCCGAAACCCGGGCGACCCGCATGCCCGGACGACCCCGCGAGCCGGGACGACCGGGCAGGGCCGGGCCAGCATGGTGGGCGTACCGTCGCGGGATGGGTGCGGACGACGGCCTGCAGTGGCGGGAGCGGCAGCAGCGGGCGGTGCGGGCGCACGCGGAGGCCGCCGATCGGCAGCGGGCGGCCGAGCACGCGGAGGCCGCGGAGCTGGTCGCCTGGTTCGCCGCCGAGGCGACCCGGCGGGGCCTGCGGACCACGCCGCTGGTCGCCCGCGGGCACGACGGTCGCGGTCGCTACCGGACCCGACTGACCGGCTGGTACGTCGACCGCGCCGGGACCCGGGCGGTGGACACGGCGGGCCGGTTCCACCTGCTCAGCGTGCCGCCCAGCCTGCGCGGCCGGCTCTTCGGCGTCGACCCCGAGCCCGATCCGGCGCCGCTGGTGCTCGGTCGGGGCGGCCGGGACGGCGAGTCGATCCCGCTGCGGACGCTGCTCACCCGCCGACTGGAGGCTGGGGACGACTGGCGGTGACCCGGCCGGCGCGCCGGCCCACCCGCCACCACCACAGCTGCTGCACGGCGAGGGTGGCCAGCCCGGCGAGCACGATCGCACAGATGTTGATCACCAGCTGGAGCGCCGACCCGGCCGCCTCGTGCCACACCCCGTACGCGGCGGCGACGGATACGTTCGCGGCGGCCGGCACGGTGGTGACCGAGATCAGCACGCCGACCAGCGAGCCGGACTTCTTCGAGGTGAGCGAGAGCATCCCGGCGATCCCGGCGAGGATGCCGACGACCCAGGAGAGCGCGTCGGGCCGCCAGATGAAGTCGGTCAGCGGCCGCTCGGCGAGCAGCATCTCCCGGTTGACCAGGTCGACGGCGGTGAGCGCCCAGGTGCTCAGCACGGTGGCCACCATGGCGGCCAGGAAGCCGACCGTCAGCGCCTGCACCGAGCGGACGATGGTGCGGGGCTTGCGGCGCAGCAGCGCGACGCAGAGCGCGGCGAGGGGGCCGAACTCGGGGCCGACCACCATCGCGCCGACGATGAGAATCGGCTGGTCCAGCAGCACGCCCACGCCGGCGATCATCGTGGCGACGATGATCAGCGCCAGGTACGTCCCGGTCAGCTCGGTCTGCTCGCCGGTCTTGGCGGCGATCTCGTCCCAGACGACCGCGTCCTCGCCGTGACCGGGGGCGTCCCGGGCGGCCTGCTTCGCCGCCCGGGACAGGGTCAGCTCGACGTCGTCGGCGGAGATCCCGCCGCGCGCCTCGACCCCCAGCTCCTGCAACTGGTGCAGCACCCGGTCGGCGCTCTCCCGGACCACGTCGCAGAGGACCAGGTCGCCGGGGGGCTGCCGGGCCGCGCCGGGGATCACCGCCAGGTGCGCCACGCCAGGGTTGTCGGCGAGCAGGTCGACCACCTGGGACGACCGGTCGACCGGCACGATGATCCTCAAGTGCAGCACTGACGGGCCCCCTGCGGTCGAGCGACGTGCCTGCCTCCGGCCGCAGCACTGTACCGGTCAGCGCGGCGTCCGGCTCACTGCCGGTGCTCCGGCCCGGCGGAGATGCCGTAGCAGTTCATCCGCCGTCCCTCGGGCGTCGTGTAGGCGCCGAGCAGGGTCCAGCCGGCCCGGCGGTAGAAGCGGTTGACCCGGTCGTTGTCGTCGGCGTCGGTGGTCAGGTAGGCGGCGTCGACGCCCCGCTGCCGTACCGCACGCCACCACTGGTCGATCAGGCGCCGGCCGTGCCCGGCCTGCGCGACGGCGGGGTCGACGCAGATGGAGCTGAGCAGCGCTCCTCGGGCGGCGAGCGGCACCTCGCCCCGGTACGCCACGCCCCGCAGCAGCCGCAGCGCGGCGCGCGGGTCCCGCAGCGCGGGGCGGATGGCCGCGCGGGCCAGCCGCGGCCCGCGCCGGCGCAGCAGCCGGCGGAAGAACCCGTCGGGCGTGGTGGTGCCGACGACGACGCCGACCAGCGTGCCGTCGGCGGCGCGCGACACGACCGTCACCGCGTCGGGGTCGTCGACGAAGCCGGCGTAGAACTCGCGCAGGAACGGCTCGCCCAGGCGGGACAGGAAGAACCGCGGGAAGGCCCGGGCGTGCAGGGCCGCGGCGGCGGGCACGTCGGCCGCGGTCAGCTCGTCGGACCCGACGAGGTGGGAACTGGTCATCGACGTCTCCTGGTCTCCATGGCCTGGCGCAGTGCCGTCTCCACCCGGGCCACTCCGGCCGCGGCGGAGAAGGCGCGCGTGTAGTACTCCCGGCCCGCCCGGCCGAGCAGGCGCAGCTTCTCCCGCCCCAGCTCACATACCTCGCGGATGCCGTCGGCGATCGAGGAGGGGTCGCCGGGGCGGGCCGTGATGCCGGCGCCGCTGTCCCGGGCCACCGTCGCGACGTCGCCGTCGGCCGCGACCAGCAGGGCCCGTCCGGCGGCGAGGGTCGCCTGCACCTTGCTCGGCATCGTGTACGCGGACATGCCGCCCGGGCGCAGGCTGACGTAGTGCGCGTCGCCGGCCGCCATCAGCGCCGGCATCCGTTCGCGGGGCAGTCGTCCGAGGAAGCGGACGTTGCGGGCGGCGGACGCCTCGGCCCGGTCCCGCAGCCGGTCCTCCGCCGTGCCTGAGCCGGCGATCAGGCAGAGCAGCCGCGGGTCGTCGGTCAGCGCGCAGGCGTCGATGAGCACCTCCAGCCCCTGCGCCTCGCCGAGCGTGCCGGCGTACACCAGGACGACCCGGTGGTCGGCGATGCCGAGCTCCGCGCGGAGGTCGACCGACGGCGGCGCCGGGGTCTCGTCGGCCCACATCGGGATGTGGACGAGCTTCTCCTCCGGTACGCCCCGGCGGGCCAGCAGCTCGCCGACGCCGGGCGAGATGTACGCGACCCGGGCGGCGGCCCGGTACATCGCGGCGCACCAGCCGCCCATCGCCCGTTCGGCGAGCGCCCGCCCGGGTCCGTCGCCGAGGAAGCCGCTGGCCCGCACGCTGTCCGGCCAGAGGTCGAGCACGTGCAACACCACCGGGACGCGGTGGGCGTAGCGGACGAACCACATCGGCAGCGAGACGGTGATCGGTGAGTTGCTCACCCAGAGGGCGTCCAGGCCCCGCAGCGCGCCGGTGCCGGAGGCCAGTGCCGAGGCGGCGAACGAGCCGTAGGTCGCCATCCGGCGCAGGGCCGACCGGTCGTGGCTGGGATAGAGGGCGACCCGGCGGATCCGCACCCCGTCGCGGTCCTCGTCGGCGCGGCGGGTCATCCGGTAGCCGGGCAGCACCCGCCCGGTCGGGTAGTTCGGGAAGCCGGTGAGCACCTGCACCTCGTGGCCCCGGGAAGCCAGGCCGCGGGCCAGCACCCCCGGTAGTCCCGCCGGCCCCGGCTCCGGATCGAACCACTGGCTGAGCAGACCGACCCGCACGCGCCTCACCTCACTGGACAAGCGGTTCGAATTCACCGGAATCAGGCCCCTAACGGACTGGCGCAGTCTATCCTCACCCGAGGCAAATAGGACGTAAGTGCAGTAACCAGGAGGACCGGGCATGCATGACCGCACTCTTCCCTTCGCCCTACCCGACGTCGGCGATGCGGAGATCACCGCGGTCACGGAAGCGATCCGGTCCGGCTGGCTCACCGCCGGCCCCCTGGTACGCGAGTTCGAGCAGCGCTTCGCGGAACGGTGCGGCCCGGGCGTCACCGCGATCGCGGTGAACTCGGCGACCTCCGGCCTGCACCTGGCACTGGACGCGCTGGGCGTGGGCCCCGGCGTCGAGGTGCTCGTGCCCACCTGGACCTTCACCGCCACCGCCGAGGTCGTGGTGCACGTGGGCGCCGTCCCGGTGCTGGTCGACGTCGACCCGGTGACGCTCAACATCGACCTCGCCGACGCCGCCGCCAAGGTCACGCCGCGCACGGTCGCGGTGATCCCGGTGCATTTCGCCGGCCAGCCGGTGCCCGGCGAGCCGCTGCGCGAGTTCGCCCGTACCCACGGACTGGCCGTGGTGGAGGACGCCGCGCACGCCTTCCCGGCCGCGAGCGGCGGCGTGCCGGTCGGCGCCGGTCCCACCGCGGCCACCGTCTTCAGCTTCTACGCCACCAAGACCATCACCACCGGCGAGGGCGGCATGCTGGTCACCCGCGACGCCGACCTGGCCCGCCGGGTGCGGACCATGCGGCTGCACGGCTTCGACCGGGACGGCTTCGACCGCTACCGCAGCGACCGGCCCGCCTGGCGGTACGACGTGATCGAGGCCGGGTTCAAGTACAACCTGACCGATCCGGCCGCCGCGATGGGGCTGGTGCAGCTGGACCGGGCGGAGGCGATGCGCCGCCGGCGCGAGGAGATCGCCGCGCGCTACCGGGAGGCGTTCGGCGGGCTCCCGCTGGACCTGCCGGCGCCCGCGCCCGACGGCGACGTGCACGCCTGGCACCTCTTCGTGGCGCGGCTGCGCCCGGACGCCCCGCTCGACCGGGACGGGTTCATCACGGAGCTGTCCCGGCTGGGCGTCGGGTCCAGCGTCCACTTCATCCCGCTGCATTTGCACACGTACTGGCGTCGGCGGTTCGCGCTGACCGACGACATGTTCCCCGTCGCCAGCCGGGAGTTCGCGCGGGTGGTCAGCCTCCCGCTCTTCTCGGCGATGCGGGACGAGCAGGTCGACCTCGTCATCCACACCGTCAGCAAGGTACTGCGATGATCAAGAGATCCTTCGACGTCGTCGTCGCCGCGGTGGCGCTGGTGCTGTGCGCGCCGCTGCTGCTCGCGGTCGCCGCCGCCATCAAGCTGGAGGACCGCGGGCCGGTGCTGTTCCGCCAGGAACGGGCCGGCCGGCGCGGGCGGCCCTTCCGGATCCACAAGTTCCGCACCATGCGGGACGGGCCCGGCTCGGCCGTCACCTCGGACACCGACGACCGGATCACCCGGGTGGGCCGGCTCCTGCGGGCCAGCAAGCTGGACGAGCTGCCCCAGTTCTACGACGTGCTGATCGGGCACATGAGCCTGGTCGGGCCCCGACCCGAGGTGCGCCGGTACGTCGACTGCTGGCCGTCGGTGGCGCGCTGGCGCATCCTGTCGGTGCGGCCGGGCATCACCGACCCCGCCTCCATCGCGTACCGCAACGAGTCGGCGGAGCTGGCCGGGGCGGACCGCCCGGAGGACTACTACGTCTCCGTGGTGCTGCCGCGCAAGGTCGAGATGTACGTGCGCTACGTGGAGACCCGCAGCTTCCTCGGTGACCTGCGGATCCTGCTCCGTACCGTGCAGGCGGTGCTCGGCCGCTGACGGCGGCGACCGCCCGCCCTGTCCCACGACGACGAACCCCGCCGGAACCTGGTCCGGCGGGGTTCGTGCGGTGGGCCTCAGCGGCGGATGCCCGCCCAGTCGTGGTGGCGGCGCACGGTGGAGAGGATGAAGTCGACCACCCGGCGGGAGGTGTCCGGCACCGCGTAGTCGGCCGGGCAGGGCACGCCGTCGGCGGCCACCTGCTGGACGACCACCTCGATCGCCTCCACCACCCCGGCCGGGTCCAGGCCGGTCATCACGATGCCGCCGGCGTCCAGCGCCTCCGGCCGCTCGATCGACTCCCGCAGGGTGACCGAGGGGAAGCCCAGGATCGCGGCCTCCTCGCTGATCGTGCCGCTGTCCGACAGCGTGCAGCGGGCCCGGCTCTCCAGGTGGACGTAGTCGAAGAGCCCGAACGGCTCGTGGAACGCGATGCCGTCGAGGGCGAGGGCGTCGGCGGCCAGCGCCTCCAACCGCTTGCGGGTACGCGGGTGGGTGGAGACCAGCACCGGCAGGCCCCAGGCGTCGCGTACGGCGCGCAGGCAGTCCAGCAGCCGGTCCAGCCGGTCCGGCCGGTCGACGTTCTCCTCCCGGTGGGCGCTGACCACGAAGTACTCCCCCGGCGCCAGCCCGAGCTGGTCGAGGATGGTCGAGCGTTCGATGTCGGCCCGGTAGTGCAGCAGCACCTCGCGCATCGGCGAGCCGGTGTGCAGGATGCGCCGCGGGTGCAGCCCTTCCGACAGCAGGTTCCGCCGGGCGTGCTCGGTGTAGACCAGGTTGAAGTCGGCGACGTGGTCGACCAGCCGCCGGTTGGTCTCCTCCGGGACGTTCAGGTCGAAGCAGCGGTTGCCGGCCTCCATGTGGTAGACCGGCACCCGCATCCGGCGGGCCATCAGCGCGGCGATGCAGCTGTTGGTGTCCCCGAGCACGAGCAGGGCGTCGGGCCGCAGCTCGGCGATCGCCTCCTCCATGCCGATCAGCACCCCGCCGAGCACCCGCCCCAGCGACGAGGTGTCCACCCGCAGGAAGCGGTCCGGCTGGCGCAGCCGCAGCTCGGTGAAGAACACGTCCGACAGCGACCGGTCCCAGTTCTGGCCGGTGTGCACCAGCACGTGGTCCACCGTACGGTCCAGCCGGTCCAGCACCCGGGACAGTCTGATGATCTCCGGACGGGTGCCGACCACCGTCATCACCCGGGTCATGTCCGCTCCCTCCTCACGCCGCCACCACCGCCGGCTCCGGCGCGGTCAGCTCCACCGGCTCCGGCCAGGTGTCCGGCCGGGCGGGGTCGAAGATCTCGTTGGTCCAGAAGAGAGTGAGCAGCTCGTCCGACCCGGTGTTGACGATGTTGTGCGCCCACATGGTGGGCATGTCCACCACCACCGGCTCGTCGCCGCCGACCGGGAACCGGACGACCTCGTCCGTGCCGACCCGGCGCAGCCGGATCTCCGCGCTGCCGCGCAGCACGCAGAACCGCTCCACCTTGGCCAGATGGAAGTGCTCCCCCCGGGTCACCCCCGGCCGGCTGGTGGAGCAGAAGGTCTGCCCGCCGCCGCCGTGCGCCTTCACCGCCTCGAACAGTTCGCCGCGCAGGTCGGCCCGACGGGTCAGCGACAACGGGTAGCTGGCGGGGAAGCAGTGCGACCGGTAGGTGTTGAACAGCCGGACGGCGTGCCGGTCGGTCAGCGCCGGGATCTCCCCGCCACGGTATAGGTCGGCGTACCCGCCGAGCCGGTCGGCCAGTTCGCGTACGTCGGTGTGCAGGGCCGGCATGGCCGCGTCCCACGGGCCGCCGTCCGGGGCGCCCATCAGCCGCGCCGCGGCGTCGCTGACGTGCACCAGACTCAACTCCCGGTCCTCGTGCACCTCCGGCGACCGCTGCTCGGCGAGCAGCCGGCAGAAGGTGGCCACCACCGAGTTGTAGTAGGGCAGGCCGTGCTCGCCGTACAGGTTCGGTAGCCGCACGTCGACCAGGTCGGGACGGGCCGCGGCCAGGGTGGCGGCGGCGACGGCCTTCGCGTCGCCGTACGGGGTGCCGTTGCCGGCCTGCACCGAGTTGGCGAAGACCACCGCGCCGGGCGGCGCCGCGCACAGGCGCAGCGCCCGGGCCAGGGCCGCGGCCAGTTCGACGTTGCCCGCCGCGACGTCGCGGGCGTCGCCCCGGTTGACGCCGGCCAAGTGCAGCACCCGGTCGACGCCGTCGAGCTTCTCCGCCACCGTCGGGGCGTCCAGCAGGTCATTGCCACTGATCAGCACCGGCTCGGGCCAGCCCAGGGCGCGGGCCAGCACCCGCACGTGCCAGCCCAGGAAACCGCGACCGCCGGTGAGCGCCAGCCTCAGCACGCCAGCACCGGGTCCCGCAGCGCCAGCTCCGCCCGGATCTCCGGCAGCGTGAGCAGCAGGTCCATGATCTGGGGTACGTCCAGGCGCGGCGCGTTGGCCGAGTTGAAGTCCTCGGCCGGCGGCTGGGTGAGCTCGCCCTCGGAGACGTAGAGCGCGTAGTTCAGGTCGCGCGCGTCGACCGGCACCCGGAAGAACTCGCCGAAGTCGTCGGCCTGGGCCAACTCCTCCCGGCTGGCCAGCGTCTCGTCCTGCTTCTCGCCGTGCCGCACGCCGATCACCTCGATCTTGGACGGCATGTCGAAGAGCTGGCACACCGCCTCGGCCAGGTCCCCGATGGTGCAGGCGGCCGCCTTGCGGATGAACACGTCACCGGGGCGGGCGTGCGCGAAGGCGTGTTCCACCAGCTGAACCGAGTCGGTCAGCGACATCAGGAAGCGGGTCATCTCCGGGTTGGTGACTGTCGGCGCGCGGCCGGCCTTGATTTGCTCCACGAAGAGCGGGATCACCGAGCCGCGGGAGTACATGACGTTGCCGTACCGGACACAGGAGACGGTGGTCCGGCTGCGCGGGTTGTTGCGCGCGTGGGCCTGGGCGACCTTCTCCATCAGCGCCTTGCTGATCCCCATCGCGTTCACCGGGTAGACGGCCTTGTCGGTGCTCAGCACCACGACCGAGCCGACCCCGTTGCGCTCGGCCGCCTCGACCACGTTGGCGCTGCCGAGGATGTTGGTGCGGACCGCCTCCAAGGGAAAGAACTCACACGACGGCACCTGCTTGAGGGCGGCCGCGTGGAAGATGAAGTCGACCTCGTGGCTGGCCCGCAGCAGAGAGTCCGGATCGCGGACGTCGCCGATCAGGTACCGCACCCGGTCGTCGCCGAGCTGGCGGCGCATCGCGTCCTGCTTCGCCTCGTCCCGGCTGAGCACGCGTACCTCGCCGATGTCGCGGTCGAGCAGTCGACGCACCATGGTCTGACCGAAGGAACCCGTGCCGCCGGTGATGAGCACCCGGCGTCCAGCAGTCATGAAAGTCACTGACGCTCCCGTTCGTTGCCTGGCGATGTGCGGCGACCCGAAAACGGCGCAGGCGGTCGGGCCGGCACTTCCTGTAACGACGGATCAGAGACACCGAAACGCCTAATCAGGCCAAAAGAAGCACAAATACCCCAGACGGCGCGGACTGCCGCCGATTGCCGCGCGGATTCCGTTGATCCGAGCCAACGGGAGGCCATCGGGTGATATAACGCTTTAGACCGATTTACGATCTTTGGAATTGTCGCTCGGCCATCGGAAACCCTCCCTTGAGGAGTCTGGGTGCCGGACGCCAGGCGAGCCGACCCACTGAGCGCCCGAGGCTGATCCCCGGGGCGCACGGCGTCGGGACGAGATCGCGGGGCACGTTTCCGAGACGGACGAGGCTGGCGGTAGCGGGATGACCTGGTTGGACAATGGCCTGAGACAGCAGCAGCTCGGCTCGGGCGGCACGACCATGGTCACCGGGCCGGCCGCCACGGCAGGCAACGCCACCTCCCGACACCTCGACTCCTGGGCCGGCGGCCGGCACGCCCTGGAGCCGGTAGGCGGCTCGCCCGCGGGTCTCCGGCCATGGCTTCCTCTTCTCGCCGCGCTGACCTGGATGCTCGGCACGTTCGGGGCCTTCTGGCTCGGCGGGCAGGCCGAGCTGGTGCCGAATCCCGGCCGGCTCTGCCTCTTCGTGCTCGGCGCGACGGCGGTCTTCGCCCTCGGCTACGTCGCGCGGATCCTCCGGCACCCGCCCCGTGAGCGATCCACCGAGGATCCGGTCGACCAGATCCGACGGGCCCACCGCCTGGTGTTCTGGGGTGCCTGCTACTACACGCTGCTCGGCGCGGCACTGCTCGTCGAGTACGGTGCGAGCGGTCCGGGAAACATCATGCAGAGCATCATGAGCCCCGCCGAGGGATACGCGAGCAAGTTCGAGATCTACCAGATGCAGCAGGACGCCGGACGGGTCAGCCTGCCGATCCAGATCCTGACGTTGCTGGCCGTGCTGTCGACGGCGCTCGTCCCGCTGCTGGTCGTCTACTGGCGTACGCTCCCGCCCCGCCTGCGCGCCGCCGGCCTGGTGGGACTCGGCGTGTACGTCCTGTTCTTCCTGTACATCGGGACGCTCAAAGGCCTGGGTGACACGGTCGTCATGGTGCTGGCAGGCCTCATGATCACCTCGGTCGCCGGACTCCGGGGCCGATCCCGGCGACGGCCGCCCCGACGCGGGATGGCAACGGCGATGGCCACGGTGGTGCTGGTCCTCTTCGGCTGGTACATGGTCAGCAACCAGGCGGCCAGGGCGAGTCTGTTCGGCACCGAGGACGTGATGCGGCCGAGCCCGGCGGTGGAGCGGGTCATCGGACACGAGGCGGCGACCGGCGTGGCGGCCACCATCTTCTATCCCACCCACGGCTACCTCGGGCTGGCCTACAACCTGGAGACGCCGTTCGCCTGGTCACGCGGGCTCGGTGCCGCGCCGGCGGCCGCCTCCTACGCCAACCAGTACCTCGGTGCGGACTCCACCGCGCACCCGGCGTACCCGGCGCGCACCGAGGCCCGAACCGGTTGGCCGGCGGGTCTCTACTGGTCCACCGCCTACCCCTGGCTCGCCTCGGACCTCACGTTTCCCGGAGTGGTGGCGCTGATGGGGCTCATCGGCTGGTTCCTCGCGCGATTCTGGACCGAGGCCGCCTACGGCCGTCGCATCCTGTCCATGCTGATCTTCGTGCAGCTCGGGCTGCTCATCGCCTACCTGCCGGCCAACAACCAGTTGGGGGCGTCCCGGCCGTCGATGATCGGCATGGCCACCCTGCTCGTGCTCTACGCCTGGGCGGGAATCTCCCGCCGGCTGCGCGCCCAGGAGCCCACCGACGCCGGGGCCTTCACGCCGAGGTGAGACTGCCCCGGGGGTGCTGCGGAGCGGCCGGGGCGCCGCCACGGTTCCGGCCGGTCAGGCCGCCGAGGAAGGCTCGCATCCGCAGGCCCTGCGGCCGACTTCCCCGGCTGGTCCGGACGAACTCCGCCGCACCCGCGCCGAGACCTCGCGCCGCGTCGGCGGGCAGATCGAGGACACCGCGGATGGCCTGCCGCAGCACGTCCACGCTGTCCGGGTCGGCGAAACGCAGCCAGGGCGCGTACTCCTCGGGGATCCCGGGCAGGCGGGTGGTCACCACCGGCACCCCGGTGGAGAGGTACTCGATGAGCTTCGACGGAAACGAGTACCGCACGAAGACCTGGTCGACCGGTCGGGGATTGACCAGGACGGCGGCCTGGCCGAGCCGGCCCACCAGTTCCGCACGGTCGAGCAGCGTCGGTGGCGAGATCCGCAGGTCCTCGGCGGCCTGCGCGTGCAGCCAGTCGGTCAGCTCACCGCGCCCGTACAGTCGCAGCCGCAGATCCGGGTCCGGCAGGCCGCGGAACGCCTCGACGAGCCGGTCGACGCCGTAGGCCCGGGTCAGGCCGCCGGCGTAGACGACGTCCCGGGTGTGGCCCGCCGCGGACGACGTCGGTGCGGAACCAGGTGGCGGATCGAAGATGCCCTCCATCACCAGCCGTGGCCGGCCGGGCGCGAAGTCGTCGGCGAGCGCCGAGGTCAACGCGATGACCCCCGCACATCGGTGCAGGGCCGCCCGGACCAGCGCGACATCGAGGCCACGCAGCAGCCGGAGCAGCCGGCCGTCGGTGGGCTGCGCCACCCCGGGCGGATCGGTGAGCACCACCACGACCCGCAGGTCACGACGGCGGGCGGCCAACGCGCCGAACCAGAGGAACGGCGTGTGCACGCCGTGCACGAGCAGTACGTCGCTCCGCCCGTCCCGCAGTGCCCGGGAGCCGGATCGGCACGCCGCCACGAATCGGGTGAGGTGTTTGAGCCCGAGCAGGTTCACGAAGCCCAGCAGCGTGCCCTCCACCCCGTCCTGGCGGAACCGGTCGGCCCGGAAGAGGACCTGGCGATTGCGCGGGTACGTCGAGACCGGGGCGGCGGAGACGAGCTGCACCGGGCAGCCGGCGGCGCGCAGGCTGCGGACCATCGCCCAGGCGAAGGTGTGCGTCTGCGTCGCCAGGACGCTGTCCCGGGCGGTGATGTCGTCGAACACGTCGTCCGGCACGGTGAAACCGAGCAGGGTGACGCGTGGGCCCGACTCGGCGGTCACCGCCGCTGCTCCAGGATCAGCCGGTAGACCCGGTCCAGCGCGCCCAGCATCACGTCCAGGCCGTAGCCGTTGCCGACGACCTTGCGGGCCACCTCGCCGACATCGCGGCGTTCGGCGGGATCGGCGAGGAACGGCGCCAGCGCGGCGGCCAGCGCGGACGGGTCGTTCGGGGGAACCAGCCGGCCCCCGCCCTGCCGCAGCACCTCCACGTTGCCGCCGACCGCCGACGCCACCACCGGCAACGCGTGCGCCATCGCCTCGAGCAGCGCGTTGGACAGGTTCTCGTGCAGGGTGGGGAACACGAAGATGTCGGCGGCGGAGAGCAGGTCCGGCACGTCGGACCGGCTGCCGAGCATCCGCACGGCCACCGGTCCGGCGTCCTGGAGCGCCGCCTCGATGCCGGCCCGGTCGGGTCCGTCGCCGACGACCAGGAGCACCCGCCGGGCGGGGCCCGGCGGCAACCGCCGCAGCGCCCGCGCCAGCACCCCGAGGCCCTTCTCCCAGGTCAACCGGCTCACCACGATCATCGCCACGTCGTCGGAGCGCAACCCCAGCTCAGCGCGGACCCGCTCCCGGGACGCAGCCGGCTCGTCGGGGAGCGGCACGCCGTTGGGGATCACGCCGACGAAGCGGCTCGCGGTGCCGCGCAGGAAGTCCCGACCGGCGGCGTATTCGCAGACCGTCGCGACGTGCGTCGCGGCGCGCAGGGTGAACGGCTCGGCGCCGTGGACGAGCAGCCGGCGACGCCAGGACCGGCCCGCGTGGCGCAGATCCCGTACGGTGCCGTGCACGGTCACCAGGACGCGCGGGCAGCCGGCGAGCCGAGCCGCGAGGACCCCGTGGAAGCCCTCGTTCTGCAGGCCGCGCACGTGCACCAGGTCCGGTCGGACCCGGCGCAGCAGGCGCACCCAATCCCGCAGCAGCGCCACGTCCAGGCCACCGTTGCCCCGCGGCTGGTGCATCCGGACGAACTCGTAGTGCTCCGCCAGCGGCGAGGCGAGGACCCGCTCGACAGCCGTCAGTGGACCGTTGGCGCCGGGCGAGCCGGCGGAGTGCTGCACCACGACGGGACGGCTCACCGCCGACCTCCGTCCGTGGTACGCGCCGGACTGTCGACGTTGTCCTGTACCCCCACGCCTTCTCCGCTCCTCGACACGCATCTTCGCTGGTCACGCCCGTGCGACGCGACAGCGTACGATAACTCGGTCAAAACTTGCTTACACGTATAAAACGACCGAAGTGTCGAGGTGGCATGGAACAGGAAGCGCGAACGTCCGTGGCCGCGTCCCCGGTCGCCACCGCTGCGCCGGAACCGCCGCGCCTGCTTGTCCTGAGCGCATTCCGGTTCCCGCACGGTGATGCCATGTCGAACCGGCTGCTCCAGCTGGCCCGGTCCGCCACACCACCGGGAGCGCCCGCCCTGGTGGTCAACGACTGGCCGGACGACGGAAGTCGGCCCGACCCCGCCGCTTCGCTGCCGTCGGCGGTACGCCTGATCACCCTCACCGGGTCCGCTCGCAACCGGCTGACCCGGTGGGCGCGACGACAGGCCCGGCCGGTGCGGGTGCTGCTGGCGCTACGTCGGGCCGGCGTCCACCGACGCGACCTGGCGGCGGTCTACCTTCCGCTGAACCTGTTCAACCTCACCACCTGGGCGGTGCTGCGCGCGTTCCTACGCCGTCCGGTGACCGTGGACGTCCTCGAACGCCACGATGCCGCCCAGTTCGTCCGCGGCCGGCTGACCCCCTATTTCATCCGGCACCGGTGGTCATCGTTCCTCGCCGGACAACTCGCCGACCGGGTCATCACCATCTCCGAGACGCTCGGACACCATTTCGCCGGGCGGGGGCGGCCGGTCCTGGTGGTCCCCCCGCAGGTCGACTGCGCGCAGTACACCTGCGCGGAACCTCCACAGCTGGCCGGTGGCCTGCGGCTGCTGTACGCCGGTTCACCCGGCCCCAAGGATCTGCTCGCCGTGATCCTCGACGGGATCCGCCAGCTCCCCGAGCCGGAACGGCTACGGGTGCATCTGGTGATCGCCGGGGTGTCCCGCGACCAGGCCGCCGCCCTGCCACAGCTGAGCACCGCCGACCTGGAGGCGGTGGCCGACCGGGTGACCTTCCTCGGCCGGGTCCCTCGGGACCGGGTCCTGACCGAGCTACGACAGGCGCACTTCTCCGTGCTGGTCCGCCCGGAGGCCGGATACTCCCGGGCCGGCTTCCCGTCGAAAGTCCCGGAGAGCCTCGCCGCCGGTTGTCCCGTCCTGCTGAACCACACCAGCGACCTGGCCCGGTACATCCACGACGGCCGGGAGGGCATCGTGCTGGCCGGTTCCACCGCCGAGGCCGTCCGGTACGGCCTCCAACGGGCACTTGCCCTCGACGACGCGCAGTGGCGACGGATGAGCCAGGCCGCCCGCGCCCGAGCTTTGGACTTCGACTACCGGTCCTGGGCGTCCGTGGTGAGCAGTTTCGTCGCCGACGGAACTGTCGACGGGTCGGCTGCGCCCGGCAGGTCCGCCAACGCGGCGAGTTCCTCGGCACTCAGCCGTTGATCCGGCGGATAGAGCTCGACCTCGTGGGCGCGGATGGTCTGCACGGGCCATCGCAGTCGGATCACCCGCGCCGGGTTCCCCGCCACGATCGCGTAGGGCGGGACGGACCGGGTCACGACGGCACTGGCGCCGACGACCGCGCCACGGCCGATCGTGACGCCGTGCAGGACGACGGCGCGGGTGCCGATCCAGACATCGTCCTCGATCGTCACGCCGAGGTCGTAACGCTCGTCGCCCGGCTGCTTCTGCACGGCGATCATGGGCAGGCCGACCTGGTCCGTCCGGTGGTTGCCGCCCCGGATGGTGACCTCCGGGCCGAACATGACGTTGTTGCCGATCCGGATCCTCCCCCGGGCCGCGATCAGCGTCGGGCGGTAGCCGAGGTCGACGTTGCTACCCAGCTCGATGGTGGCGAAGGAGTACACCCCGTCGGGATCGAAGACGACGTTGTCCCCCCGGGCGGCGAAACGATCGGCCAGGGCCCAGCCGCGCACCGCACGGCGGGCCCGGGACGCGATGGTCCGCACCGCGTCCACCGTCGAGGCGAGCCGGCGCAGGACCGGGCCGGGCTGGCCTTCACGCACGCGCATCAGAACACCCCCGGCCCGGTGCGCTCGCGCGTCGTCACCCCGTAGTGCTGTCTGATCACGGCCGCCTTCTCCGCCGCCGGCAGATGCCCGCACCGCAGTGACTTCGCGCGCATCGCCTCCAGGTATTCGTCCATGCTGCGGATCACCCGCGCGGGCACGCCCGCGGCCACGCTGTTGGCGGGGATGTCCTTGGCGACGACGGAGCCGGCACCGATGATGCAGCGGTCACCGATGGTCACCCCGGGCAGAATGATCGACCGCACCCCGATGTAGACGTCGTCGCCGACCGTGATCGGGGCCGTCCACTCCAGATCCGGGTCGTCCCGACGCAGGATCAGCGTCCCCCCGTCGTGGGTGACGAACTGGACTCCGGCGGTGATGTAGACGTTGTCGCCGAGCGAGACCAGCCAGGGCTCCGAGCCGAACATCCCGCGGTCGATGCCGTAGAAGCGGACCCGGCCCCGCAGGTCCACCCCGATGGAGCGGGCGAACCCCTCCGGGTCCCGCGCGCAGGCCCGGCGGTCCCGCACCGCCAGGGCGACTCGGCGAAGCGTGTCAAGCACGGTGCCGTACCTCCAGCATCAGTTCACTCTTCGGACGAAACAACGGCCAGCACCCTGCGGTAACCGACCACCGCGGCGGGCAGGACCGTCAGGGCGTAGGACACCGTGGCGGCGAGTGCCACACCGGTCAGCCCGACGGTGCCGGCCAGGACCACCTTCGCGGGGACCGACACCACCAGGAACGCGCTCCAGCCGACCAGTTGCGGGCGGAGCAGACCGAGACTGTTCTGCGCCATGAACAGCGGCGCGGCCACCGCCACCAGGAGCGAGCCGGCGGCCAGCGCGAGGAACAGGTCCGTCGGCAGCCCGGTCACCTCCGCCGAGCCGATCCACCGCCGCAGCACCTCGTCGCCGTACCGGGCCAACAGGGTGCCCGGCACGGCCACGACCAGCATGGACAGGCACACCATGCGTCCGGTGCTGCGCCTGACCCAGCTGACGTCCCCGCAGGCCAGGGCCTCCCCGTTCGCCGGCCAGAGCGGCAGGTTGACCAGGGTGATGAAGAGCCCGAGCAGGGCGAAGAGCCGCAGCACGACCGCGTAGGTGGCTGCCGCCTCCAGCCCGAGGACCCGCCCGACCAGGAAGGCGTCGAGGTTCATCGCCACCGAGCTGAGCACCGAGACGGCGAAGAAGGACGCGCCGAGCCGGAGCAGTCCGCCGGCCCTGGTGGCATCCACGGCGCGCAGCCGGGGTCGCAGTTCGGGGTGGCGCCGGGCGAAATGGTGGACGGTGTTGGCGACGCCGACCAGCGGCACGGCGAGGACCGCCGCCCCAATGACCAGCACCGGGGAAAGTTCCGCGGTGACCGCCGCGTAGACCAGGCCGACCGAGGCCACGGAGCCGGCGGCCTGCCACACGTTGCTCTGCGCGACCTGCTGGTAGGCGTACTGGACCCGCTGGATCAGCGCCAGCGGGACGTTGAGCAGGAAGGCCCCGAAGCACACCAGCACGACCGGCCGGACATCGCGCGCCACCTCGGGGTTCGTGACGTTGAGCAGAGCGGGCCAGTCGACCGGTCGGATCGAGCCCACCAGCAGCACGAAGAGGGCCGCGGCCAGGGTGCCGAGCAGCGCGTACGCGCTGGCGATCTCGCGGGCCGCGCCGCGCGCGTCGCCGTCGGCGCGCAGCCGCGACAACCGGGTCAGCAGGCCGTTGCCGAGGCCGAAGTCGGCGAAGAGGGCCATGCTGGTCAGCGAGGTGACGGCCATCCAGAGCCCGTACCGCTCGGCGCCCAGGTACCCGAAGGTCAGTGGGGTGATCAGCAGCGGGGCGGCCAGTCCGACCGCCTTGCCCGCCAGTGCCGAGAAGATGCCGGCGACCAGCGCCCGGGTACGCGAGCCGGGTGCCGTCGGCGGTGGGGAGACGACCTGGGTCCCGCCCTGCTGGGGGCCACTGGAGCGGAGCCGCTGCGCCACCGGCTGATCGATCATCCCACCGGCTGCTTCAGCACTGTCTCGTACCAGTGCACGGTCTCGCGGACCCCCTCGGCCCACGGCACCGGCGTCACGTCGGGGAAGAGCGCGCGCAGCACCCCGCTGTCAGCCTGGGAGTCGCGGACGTCGCCCGGCCGGGGCGCCTCGTGCACCACGTCCAGCCGCCGCCCCAGCACCGCTTCCAGCTCGGCGATCAGTTCGAGCAGCGAGATCCGGGCGCCGAAGGCGAGGTTGACCACGTCGGGGGCGCGGACCTGGCGAAGGACCGCGTCCACGATCACCGAGGTGACGCTGCCGACGTAGGTGAAGTCGCGGGTCTGCCGGCCGTCGCCGTGCACCCGCAGCGGCTCGCCGGCCAGGGCGGCGGAGACGAACCTCGGCACCACGGCGGCGTACGCGTGGTTGGCGGCCTGGCGCGGCCCGAAGACGTTGAAGAAGCGGAACGGCAGGACCGCGATGTCGTAGCAGGAGGCGAAGGCGAGCGCGTACGCCTCGGTGGCCAGCTTGGACACCGCGTACGGGCTCACCGGCATGGGGCGCAGCGTCTCCACCCGGGGCAGCACCGGGTTGGCGCCGTACACCGAGGACGAGGAGGCGAGGATGACCTGGGGCACCCGGTGGCGGCGCGCCGTCTCCAGGACGGTGAGCGTGCCGGTGGCGTTGGCGTGGTGGCTGCGCAGCGGGTTGTCGATCGAGCGGGGCACCGAGCCGAGGGCACCGAGGTGCACCACGCTGGCCGCGCCCGCCACCGCGTCGTCGAGCAGCTCGGGGTCGAGGATGCTGCCGCGCGCGAGGCGGACCGGCAGGTCGAGGAGGTTGTCCGGCGACCCGGTGGAGAGGTCGTCGACGGCGACGATGTCGCTGACCTGCGGGACCTCCGCGAGGGCCCGGACCAGGTTGGAACCGATGAATCCGGCCCCTCCGGTCACTACGATCTTCACAAGCTTCCCCGTCCGCGTGGCGGTGCGTCGACCCCGGAAATGGCGTCGCGTCCTCTGGAGCGCTCAACGACCGGCGCCCCGGCAAGACGCGCGAAATGCGACAACGAGGCATGTAACCGGCGTCCCCGTCGCCACACTGGAGCATCGTCCGGACACCCCTGGTGATGACAGCCTCATCGAACCATTGACATAAGTCGTCACACGGCGGAAGGCTCGCGGCACAGGTCCTTCCACCGAAGGGGATGCGATGAGACCAACACGGCTGGCGATCGCCGGCGTGTTCACCCTGGTCGGCGCGTTGACGCTGACCGCACCGGCGAGCGCGCGGCCACCGTCTGACCCGGACGGCCGCGACAGCTTGGAGGTGTACGTCGGCACGCTCGACCCGCAACAGCTGGAGAAGCTGCGCGCGTCCGGTGTCGACCTCGGCCACGACCAGCGTGGCACCGACGCGGGTGGGGGCACCCGGGTGGAGACGGTGCTCAGCAAGCGGGAGGCGGCCCGCCTCGCCGACCAGGGCGTACGGCTGGACGTCAAGAAGGTCCGGGGCAGGGCGGCGTCGCTGGCGCTGCGCGAGCAGGCGGCGGCGGGCTGGGAGGCGTTCCGGTCGTACAGCGAGCCGGGCGGCATCCGCGACGAGCTCACCGCGACCGCGGCGCGCTTTCCGAAGCTGGCGAAGCTGGAGACCATCGGCCGGACCGTCCAGGGCAAGCCGATCCTGGCGGTGAAGGTCACGAAGAACGCGCGGACCGTGCCGGACGGGCGACGCCCGGCGGTGATCTACGGCAGCGCCCAGCACGCCCGCGAGTGGATCACCCCGGAGATGACCCGCCGCCTGCTGCACCACGTGCTGGACAACTACGGCACCGACCCGGAGATCACCCGGTTGGTGGACCGCACCGAGCTGTGGTTCCTGCCGGTGGCCAACCCGGACGGCTACGACCACACCTTCACCCCGGGCAACCGGTTGTGGCGCAAGAACCTGCGCGACAACGACGGCAACGGCCAGGTCACCACCGCCGACGGCGTCGACCTCAACCGCAACTTCAGCTACAAGTGGGGGTACGACGACGAGGGCTCCTCGCCGGAGCCGAACAGCGACACCTACCGCGGCCCGGCCCCCAACTCGGAGCCGGAGACGAAGGCGCTCGACGCGCTCTTCAAGCGGGTGGGCTTCGAGTTCTTCGTCAACTACCACTCGGCGGCCCAGCTGCTGCTCTACGGCGTCGGCTGGCAGGTCAGCACGCCGACCCCGGACGACGTCATCTACCAGGCGATGGCCGGCGACGACGCGCACTCGGCGGTGCCCGGCTACGACCCGGACATCTCCGCCGAGCTGTACACCACCAACGGCGACACCGACTCGCACGCCCAGGTCCGCTACGGCACCCTCGGCTTCACCCCGGAGATGTCCACCTGCCAGACGGCGGCCGCCTCCGACCCGGACGACCAGTGGCGGCCGGAGGACTGCATCAGCGGGTTCATCTTCCCGGACGACGAGAAGCTGATCTCCGCCGAGGTGGCGAAGAACCTGCCGTTCGCGCTGTCGGTGGCGAAGTCGGCGGCCGACCCGGACGACCCGGTGTCGGTGGTCGGCCGTAGCACCCCCGACTTCGTGGTCGACTCCTTCGACACCTCCTACGGGCGTACCCAGCAGGTCGCGTCGATCACCCGGCGGGCGCTGCAGGACGTCCGGATGCACTACGTGGTCAACGGCGGCCGTCCGAAGACGGTCAAGGTCCGCGAGTGGCGCGGCGGCGAGCGGTACGGCGACACGAACGACGACTACTACGCCGAGCTGCGCGGCACGGTCACCGGCACGAAGCCGGGTGACCGGGTCGAGGTGTGGTTCACCGGGGTCAAGCCGCGCCAGGGTCCGGTGGCCAGCGAGCACTTCACCTACCGGGTGCACAGCGACATCGGCGGGGACGTGCTGGTGCTCGCCGTGGAGGACGTGACCGGGCTCAGCCCGGCGCAGACCGGCGGCCCGACCGCGAAGTACGCCGACGAGGTGGCCGCGTCGCTGGCCACGGCGGGCCGCAGCAGCGACGTGTACGACTTCGACGCGATGGGCCGTAAGGCCCCGCACCCGCTGGGCGTGCTCTCGCACTACCGGGCGGTGGTCTGGGAGACCGGCGACGACATCATCCTGCGCTCGCCCGGCCAGGTCGGCGGCACCGCCGCCCGCGCGGCGCTCGATACCGAGCTGGCCGTCCGCGACTACCTCAACGAGGGCGGCAAGCTCCTGGTCAGCGGCAAGTACGCGCTCTTCGCCCAGGCCGCCAACGGCTCGTACGTCTACCAGCCGGACCCGGCGGTGGCGGAGTGCGCCGACCCGGACGACGCCACCTGCCTGCCGCTGTTGAACGACTTCCAGCAGTACTACCTGGGGGCCTACAACTACGTCAGCGACGGCGGCAGCGACCCGGACGGCACGCCGTATCCGCTGCGCGGCGCGGACGGGGCCTTCGCCGGCTTCCAGGGGCAGCTCAACGCGCCCGGCTCGGCGGGGAACCAGGACCACACGGCCTCGTTCCTCACCACGTCGAGCTTCCTGGCCCCGGATCAGTTCCCGCAGTTCGCCAGCTCGGCGGCGGTGGACTGGGCCCGGCCGGGCAGCGCGCCGTTCGACCCCCGCACCGGCGACTGGTACCTGTACAGCGGGCGGTCCGACGAGTCGTACAAGCGGCTCACCCGGACCGTCGACCTCACCTCGGCGAGCAGCGGGCAACTGCGCTTCTTCGCCTCGTACGACATCGAGCAGAACTGGGACTTCCTGATCGTCGAGGCGCACGAGGTGGGCAGCGACGACTGGACGACGCTGCCCGACGCCAACGGCCGCACCGGCACCGAGACCGGCGACAGCTGCGAGTCGGGCTGGGCGGAGACCCTGCACCCGTTCCTCACCCACTACCAGGGCGCCGACTGCTCTCCCACGGGCAGCACCGGTAGCTGGAACGCGGCCACGGGCAGCTCCGGCGGCTGGCGGGAGTTCGCCGTCGACCTGTCGGCGTACGCCGGCAAGCAGGTCGAGATCTCCATCTCGTACGTCTCCGACTGGGGCACCCAGGGCCTCGGTGTGTTCCTGGACGACGCGCGGGTGATCACCAACGGCACGGTCGTCTCGGAGACCTCCTTCGAGACGCCGGACCTGGGCGGGTGGACGGTGGCCGGGCCGCCGCCGGGCTCGGCGCCGGGCGGCAACGACTGGGCCCGCAGCCAGCAGGCGTTCACCGAGGGCGCGGCGGTGGTCACCGACGACACCGTCTACCTCGGCTTCGGCCTGGAGGGGCTGGCCCCGGCGGTCCGGGACGACCTGGTCGCCCGGTCGCTGGCCCACCTGAGCGGCCGGCCGCGCCGCTAGCGGACGCGGGTGCGGCGGCGGGCTTTCACCGCCGCCGCACCTGTCCGTACGGCTGCCGGACCGTCCGCCCGTGTGATGAGCTGTACCGGTGGCGGGGTACGTGTTCGGTCTGGTGCTGCATCCCACCCGGGACGTCTCCGAGGTCGTGGAGATCGTCGAACGGTGGGCGACCCGGCACGGCAAGAGCCTCGCCGTCCGCGCCGAGGACCGGCACCGGGTGCCACCGTCGGTGGAGCTGGTGCCGGCGGCAGAGCTGGCCCACCGGTCGGACGCGTTGATCAGCATCGGCGGGGACGGCACCATGCTCGGTGCGCTGCGCTCGGCCGTGCGCGACCCGAAGCCGGTGCTCGGGGTGCACCTGGGCAAGCTCGGCTTCCTCGTCGAGGTCGAGCCGCCGGATCTGCCCCGGGCGCTGGACCGGCTCGTCGCCCACGACTTCACCGTCGAGTCACGCGCCTGCCTGGCCTGCGACGTGTGCGGGGACGACGTGGTGGCGTTCAACGACATCGCCCTCGTCCGCCATCCGGGGTCCGGCTTCGTCACCGCCACCCTCGCCGTCGACGGGCAGCGGTACGGCTACTACCGCTGCGACGCGCTGGTGGTGAGCACGCCGACCGGCTCGACGGCCTACAGCTACGCGGCCGGCGGGCCGCTGATCTCCCCGGCGACCCAGGCCGTGGTGGTGACGCCGTCGGCGCCGATGGCCGGCATCTCCCGGTCGGTGGTGCTCTCCTCCGACGAGACCATCCGGTTGGATTTGCTGCCCGACTCGGCGCCGGTGGCCGTGGAGATGGACGGCGTGATCATCCGGGACGCCTCGACCGAGGGTGCGGTGCACGTGCGGTACCACCAGAACGCCGGCCTGGTGGTCCGCCTCGACCCCCGCCGCTACGCCGAACGCAACCAGCTCAAGCTCAGCCTGCTGGACCTGCCACTGCTGCCCGAGCAGCTGCGCGAGCTGCTGCCGGACGGGATGCGAAAGCAGTTGAACCGCCGCGAGCTGCCCCCGCCACGCTGACCGCGCCCCCGGCTCAGGCCTTGGCGAGCACCCCGTCGACCAGCGCCTTCGCCTCCTCCTGGATACGGGCCAGGTGCTCCGGCCCCCGGAACGACTCGGCGTAGATCTTGTAGACGTCCTCGGTGCCCGACGGGCGGGCGGCGAACCAGCCCGACTCGGTGGTCACCTTCAGCCCGCCGATCGCCGCGCCGTTGCCCGGCGCGGTGGTGAGCGTCGCGGTGATCGGCTCGCCGGCCAGCTCGGTGGCGCCCACCTGCTCCGGGGACAGCTTGCCGAGCACGGCCTTCTGCTCCCGGGTGGCCGGGGCGTCGATCCGGGCGTACGCGGGGGCGCCGAAGCGCTCGGCCAGCTCGGCGTAGTGCTGGCTGGGGGTCCGCCCGGTGGTGGCGATGATCTCCGAGGCGAGCAGGCAGAGCAGGATGCCGTCCTTGTCGGTGGTCCAGGTGCTCCCGTCGCGGCGCAGGAAGGACGCGCCGGCGCTCTCCTCGCCGCCGAAGCCGACCGCGCCGTCGAGCAGCCCGGGCACGAACCACTTGAAGCCCACCGGCACCTCCAGCAGCGGACGACCCAGGTCCGCCGCGATCCGGTCGATCATGGAGGAGGAGACCAGCGTCTTGCCGACCGCGGCCGCCGGGCCCCACTGCTCCCGGGTACGGAACAGGTGCCCGATCGCCACCGCCAGGTAGTGGTTGGGGTTCATCAGGCCGCCGTCGGGGGTGACGATGCCGTGCCGGTCGGCGTCGGCGTCGTTGCCGGTGGAGACCTGGTAGTCGGCGCGGGCGGCGATCAGCGAGGCCATCGCGTTGGGCGAGGAGCAGTCCATCCGGATCTTGCCGTCGCCGTCCAGGGTCATGAACCGCCAGGTCGGGTCGACCGTCGGGTTGATCACGGTCAGGTCCAGCCGGTGCCGCTCGGCGATCTCCCCCCAGTACGCGACGCTGGCCCCGCCGAGCGGGTCGGCGCCGATGCGCACCCCGGCGTCGCGGATCGCGTCGATGTCGATCGCGGCGGGCAGGTCGTCGACGTAGCCGGCGAGGAAGTCGTACCCGCCGGTGGTGTCGGCGGCGCGGGCCCGGGCGTACGGGATCCGCCGGACCTCCTTGAGGCCGGCGGCCAGGATCGCGTTGGCCCGGTCCTGGATCCACTTGGTGACGTCGCTGTCGGCGGGCCCGCCGTGGGTGGGGTTGTACTTGAACCCGCCGTCGTCGGGCGGGTTGTGCGACGGGGTGATGACGATGCCGTCGGCGAGGCCGCTGGTGCGCCCCCGGTTGTGGGTGAGCACGGCGTGCGAGAGCGCCGGGGTGGGCGTGTAGCCGTCGCGGCTGTCCCGCAGCACGGTGACGCCGTTGGCGGCGAGCACCTCCAGGGCGTCCGCCTCGGCGGGGGCGGAGAGCGCGTGGGTGTCCCGGGCGAGGAAGAGCGGGCCGTCGAGGCCCTGCTTCCGGCGGTAGTCGCAGAGCGCCTGGGTGACCGCGAGGATGTGGTCGGAGTTGAAGGCGTTGCGCAGCGACGACCCGCGGTGCCCGGACGTGCCGAAGGAGACCTGCTGCGCCGGGTCGTCGGGGTCCGGGTGCTCGGCGTAGTAGGCGGTCACCAGCCGCGGCACGTCCACCAGGTCGGCGGGCTCGGCGGGCTGTCCGGCGCGGGGATGGGCCACTGCTGCAACCTCCAAGGGCGGTACTCCGACGCTCACTGCTTCCCGGCGACGGCCGGGATCACACCTGGTTCACGGCTCGACGCGCTGGCCCTTGCCGATCACCACGATGCCGTTGTCGGAGACGGTGTAGCGCTGCCGGTCCTTCTCCAGGTCGACACCGATCTCCGCGCCCTCGGGGACGAAGACGTTCTTGTCCAGGATGGCCCGGCGGACCACGGCGTGCCGGCCGATCTCGACGCCCTCCATCAGCACCGCGCCGTCGACGTGCGCCCAGGAGTGGACCTTGACCTTCGGCGACACGATCGAGTTCTCCACCAGCGAGCCGGAGATCACCGCGCCGGGCGAGACCATCGAGCCGACCGCCCGGCCGACCCGCTCGCCCCACTGGTGGACGAACTTCGCCGGCGGGTACGGCGGCTGGTTGCTGTAGATAGGCCAGTCGAAGTTGTAGAGGTTGAACACCGGGTGCACGTTGATCAGGTCCATGTGGGCGTCGTAGAAGGAGTCCAGCGTCCCCACGTCCCGCCAGTAGCCGCGGTCCCGGTCGGTGCTGCCCGGCACCTCGTTGTCCTTGAAGTCGTAGACGTTGGCCTCGCCCCGCTCCACCAGCATCGGGATGATGCTGCCGCCCATGTCGTGCTTGCTGGTCTTGTCCTCCGCGTCCCGCTCGACCGCCTCGCAGAGGGCGCCGGTGCTGAACACGTAGTTGCCCATCGAGGCGTAGATCTGGTCCGGGGCGTCGGGGAGGCCGACCGCGTCGGTGGGCTTCTCGCGGAACGCGCGGATCCGCCGCCCGTCCTCGCCGACCTCGATCACCCCGAACTGGTCGGCCATCGACAGCGGCTGCCGGATGCCGGCCACGGTCACGCCGGCGCCGGAGGCGATGTGGTCGTCCACCATCTGCCGGGGGTCCATCCGGTAGATGTGGTCGGCCCCGAAGACGATCACGTAGTCGGGCTGCTCGTCGTTGATCAGGTTGAAGCTCTGGTAGATCGCGTCGGCGGACCCGGCGAACCACCACGGGCCGCGGCGCTGCTGTGCCGGCACCGGCGTGACGTAGTTGCCGAGCATCGTCGACATCCGCCAGGTCTGGGTGATGTGCCGGTCCAGCGAGTGGGACTTGTACTGGGTCAGCACGACGATCTTGAGAAAGCCGGCGTTCGCCAGGTTGGACAGGACGAAGTCGACCATGCGGTACATCCCGCCGAACGGGACGGCCGGCTTGGCCCGGTCCGTGGTGAGCGGCATGAGGCGCTTGCCCTCTCCGCCGGCCAGGACGATCGCGAGCACCTTGGCAGCCATGTACCGACGCTATCCATCCCGCTGCGACTTCACCACTCGTACGGGCACAGTTCTGCACTAGGGTGCGGGGGCATGACGGAATCGGCACGGCTGCGCGTGGATCTGCTGACCCGGGAGTACCCGCCCGAGGTGTACGGCGGGGCCGGGGTGCACGTCGAGTACCTGGCGCGTGAGTTGCGCCGACTCGCCGACGTACGGGTGCACTGCTTCGGCGCGCCGCGCACCGAGCCGGGCGTCACCGCGTACGCCGAACCGGCCGGCCTGGCCGGCGCGAACGCCGCGCTGCGCACCATGGGCGTCGACCTGGAGATGGCCGCGGGCTGCGCCGGCACCGACGTGGTGCACAGCCACACCTGGTACGCCAACCTGGCCGGGCACACCGCGAAGCTGCTGCACGGCGTGCCGCACGTGGTGACCGCGCACAGCCTGGAGCCGCTGCGGCCGTGGAAGGCCGAACAGCTCGGCGGCGGGTACGCGCTCTCGTCCTGGTGCGAGCGCACGGCGGTCGAGGCGGCCGACGCGATCATCGCGGTCAGCGCGGGGATGCGCCGCGACGTCCTCACCGCGTACCCGGAGGTGAACCCGGACCGGGTCCGCGTGGTCTACAACGGCATCGACACCGCCCAGTACGCCCCGGACACCGGCACCGACGTCGTCGACCGGCTCGGCATCGACCCGTCCCGCCCCAGCGTGGTCTACGTCGGCCGGATCACCCGGCAGAAGGGACTGCCCTACCTGCTGCGCGCGGCGCGGGAGCTGCCCGCCGACACCCAGCTGGTGCTGCTCGCCGGCGCCCCCGACACCCCGGAGATCGCCGCCGAGGTCGAGGGCCTGGTCGGCAAGCTGCGGGCCAACCGCTCCGGGGTGGTCTGGGTGGCCGAGATGCTGCCCAAGCACGAGGTGATCCAGGTGCTCACGCACGCGACGATCTTCGTCTGCCCGTCCGTCTACGAGCCGATGGGCATCGTGAACCTGGAGGCGATGGCCTGCGAGACGGCCGTGGTGGCGACCGCCACCGGCGGCATCCCCGAGGTGGTCGCCGACGGCGAGACCGGGCTGCTGGTGCCGATCGAACAGGCCGGCGACGGCTCCGGCCGGCCGCTGGAGCCGGAGCGGTTCGTGGCCGACCTGGCCGCCCGGATCAACGAGGTGCTGGCCGACCCGGCACGCGCCGCCGAACTCGGCCGGGCCGGGCGGCGGCGGGCGGTGGAGCACTTCTCCTGGGACGCCGTCGCGGCCCGCACCATGGAGGTGTACCGGTCGGTGGGCGCGGCAGGCTGACCCGAGCGCGAAGCGATCTCGCGCAGTAGGTTGGCGGGGTGAGCGGACGGTTCCCGATCGAAGACGTCTCCCCCGTCGTCGCCTGCGGTCGCTATCCGGCCAAGGCGGTGGTCGGCGAGGTGGTGCCCGTGTCGGCCCGCGCCTACCGGGAGGGGCACGACGCGCTCGGCTGCAACGTGGTCTGGCTCGGCCCGGACGGCGCGGCGCGACCCTTCACCCGGATGCGCCCCGGCGAGCCGGGCCAGGACACCTGGCACGCCACCATCCGGCCCGACGCGGTCGGCGACTGGGTCTTCACCGTCGAGGCGTTCCAGGACCCCTACCTCACCTGGCAGAACGCCGTGACCAAGAAGATCGCCGCCGGGCAGGGGCCGGCGGAGCTGGCCAACGACCTCGCCGAGGGCGTGCGCGTACTGACGACGGCGGCAGAGCTGGTGCCGGCCGCCGAGGTCGTGCGGGTGAAGAGCGCCGTGGCCGCGCTGCGCGACACCGCGCTGGACCTGCCCCGCCGGGTCGCCCCGGCGCTGGAGCTGGCCGACCTGCTCTGGGAGCACCCGGTGCGCGAGCTGGTCACCACCGGCGAGGAGTACCGGCTCTGGGTGGACCGCCCCCGGGCGCTCTTCTCCGCCTGGTACGAGTTCTTCCCCCGCTCCGAGGGCGCGATCCCGGCCACCGTCGACTCCCCGGCCCGCTCGGGCACCTTCGTCACCGCGATGGAGCGGCTGCCGGGCGTCGCGGCGATGGGCTTCGACGTGCTCTACCTGCCGCCGATCCACCCGATCGGCCGGGTCAACCGCAAGGGCCCCAACAACTCGCTCACCGCCGGGCCCGACGACGTGGGCTCGCCGTGGGCGATCGGCGCCGCCGAGGGCGGCCACGACGCCATCCACCCCGACCTGGGTACGCCGGAGGACTTCCGCGACTTCGTCGCGGCCGCCGCCGAGCAGGGCCTGGAGGTGGCGATGGACCTGGCGTTGCAGTGCGCGCCGGACCACCCCTGGGTGGCCGAGCACCCGGAGTGGTTCACCACCCGGGCCGACGGCAGCATCGCGTACGCGGAGAACCCGCCGAAGAAGTACCAGGACATCTACCCGCTGAACTTCGACAACGATCCGGAGGGGATCCGGGCCGAGGTGTTGCGGGTGGTGCTGCACTGGGTCGGCGAGGGGATCCGCATCTTCCGGGTGGACAACCCGCACACCAAGCCGTTCGACTTCTGGCACTGGTTGATCGCCGAGGTCAAGAAGGTCGACCCGGACGTGCTCTTCCTCGCCGAGGCGTTCACCCGACCGGCCATCATGCACGGATTGGGCAAGATCGGGTTCACCCAGTCGTACACGTACTTCACCTGGCGCACGTCGGCGGCGGAGATGCGGGCGTACTGCGAGGAACTGGTCGCGGCAGCCGACTACATGCGACCGAACTTCTGGCCCAACACCCCGGACATCCTGCACTCCTCGTTGCAGCACGGCGGCCCGCCGATGTTCAAGATCCGGGCGGTGCTGGCCGCGCTGCTCTCCCCCTCCTGGGGCGTGTACGCCGGGTTCGAGCTCTTCGAGCACGTCGCCCGCCCCGGCGCCGAGGAGTACCTGGACAACGAGAAGTACGAGCTGCGCCCCCGGGACTGGGCCGGCGCGCAGGCGCAGGGCCGCTCGCTCGCGCCGTTCATCGCCACCCTCAACCGGGTACGCCGGGACAACCCCGCCCTGCACCAGCTCCGCAACCTGCGCTTCCACGACATCGACAACCCGGCGCTGCTCTGCTGGTCCAAACACGACCCGGACAGCGGCAACACCGTCATCGTGGTCTGCTCGTTCGACTCCCGCGGCGTGCAGTGGGGCAACACCACCCTCGACATGCCCGCCCTCGGCCTCGACTGGCACGAGCGGTTCACCGTCCACGACGAACTGACCGGCGCCAGCTACGAGTGGGGGCAGCGCAACGCCGTCCGCCTCGACCCGTATCTTCAGCCCGCCCACGTGTTGACGGTGCGCCGCCCGGCCGCCGCTGCCGCGGCGGAGCCCACCGGGCACGCCCCGGCCGACCTCACCGTCGCCGACGTGCCGACCGACCTTTCGGGCGGCACCGCCCCGACCGCTCCCGCCCCGGAGGACGCGCGATGGACCAGCTGATCGCCGGCGAGACCCACGACCCGCACGCCCTGCTCGGCGCGCACCCCGCCGACGGGTGGACCACGATCCGCGCGATGCGCCGGGGCGCCGGCGACGTGATGCTGCTGGTCGGTGAGGAGCGGCACCCGATGAAGCGGGTGCACGACGTCGGCGTCTTCGAGACCCGGGTCGAGGGCACCGTGCTCGACTACCGGATCGAGGCCGACGGGCAGGTCACCGACGACCCGTACCGCTACCCGCCGACCATCGGCGAGCTGGACCTGCACCTGATCGGCGAGGGGCGCCACGAGCGGCTCTGGGAGACGCTCGGCGCGCGGGTCTTCGACGAGGGCGTGGCGTTCTCGGTGTGGGCGCCCAACGCCCGGGGCGTGCGGGTGGTCGGCGACTTCACCGGCTGGGGGCCGGACGACGGCTGGCCGATGCGCTCGCTCGGTTCCAGCGGCGTGTGGGAGATCTTCGTGCCGCAGGCGCGGATCGGCGCCCGGTACAAGTACCGGATTCTCGGCGCCGACGGGCGGTGGCGGGACAAGGCCGACCCGCTGGCCGCGTACGCGGAGGTGCCGCCGGCCACGGCCTCGGTGGTGCACCACTCGACGTACGAGTGGTCGGACGCCGCCTGGCTGGAGCGGCGGGCCCGGCGGCAGCCGCACCAGGAGCCGATGAGCGTGTACGAGGTGCACCTCGGCTCCTGGCGGCCCGGCCTCGGCTACCGGGAACTGGCCGAGCAGCTGACCGCGTACGTCACCGAGATGGGCTTCACCCACGTGGAGTTCCTGCCGGTGATGGAGCACCCGTTCGGCGGGTCCTGGGGCTACCAGGTCACCGGCTACTTCGCGCCGACCTCCCGCTTCGGCGACCCGGACGACTTCCGCCACCTGGTCGACCGGCTGCACGGCGCCGGCATCGGCGTGATCCTGGACTGGGTGCCGGCGCACTTCCCCAAGGACGAGTGGGCGCTGGCGCGCTTCGACGGCACCCCGCTGTACGAGCACGCCGACCCGCGGCGCGGCGAGCACCCCGACTGGGGCACGTACGTCTTCGACTTCGGCCGCCGCGAGGTGCGCAACTTCCTCGTCGCCAACGCGCTCTACTGGTGCGAGGAGTTCCACGTCGACGGCCTGCGGGTGGACGCCGTCGCCTCGATGCTCTACCTGGACTACTCCCGCCAGGAGGGGCAGTGGGCCCCGAACGTGCACGGCGGCCGGGAGAACCTGGAGGCGATCGCGTTCCTCCAGGAGGTCAACGCCACCGTCTACAAGCACCACGCCGGGGTGGTGATGATCGCCGAGGAGTCCACCGCCTGGCCCGGGGTCACCCGGCCGACCGCCGACGGCGGGCTCGGCTTCGGGTTCAAGTGGAACATGGGCTGGATGCACGACACCCTGCTCTACACCTCCAAGGACCCGATCTACCGGCAGCACCACCACCATCAGCTCACCTTCTCCCTGGCCTACGCCTGGAGCGAGAACTACGTGCTGCCGATCAGCCACGACGAGGTGGTGCACGGCAAGGGGTCGCTCGCCGGCAAGATGCCCGGCGACACCTGGCAGCGGCTGGCCAACGTGCGGGCGCTGCTGGCGTACATGTGGGCGCATCCGGGCAAGCAACTGCTCTTCATGGGCTGCGAGCTGGCCGACGACCGGGAGTGGAGCGAGGAGCGCGGCCTCGACTGGTACCTGACCCACGACCCCGCCCGGGCCGGCGTGCAACGCCTCGTCGGGGACCTCAACACGGTCTACCGGGCGACGCCGGCACTCTGGGCGCAGGACACCGACCCTGCCGGCTTCCGGTGGATCGCCGGCGACGACGTCGCCCACAACACCGTCTCGTTCGTCCGGATCGCCCCCGACGGCGCGACCCTGGTCTGCGTGGCGAACTTCTCCGCGCTGCCGCTGGAGGACTACCGGATCGGGCTACCGGCCGGCGGCACCTGGACCGAGGTGATCAACACCGACGCCCACCACTACGGCGGCTCCGGGGTCGGCAACCTCGGCGAGGTACACGCGCAGGACGTGCCGTGGCACGGGATGGCGGCGTCGGTGACGCTGCGGGTGCCACCGCTGGGCGTGCTCTGGCTCCGCCGCGACTGAGCGGGTTGTTCCCGGGTCGGCTGACCGTTTCCCGCCCGCGTCCCGAGAATCGGCGCGGGTCGTGGGACTCGTCGCCGGACAGTCGGCCGGCTCGCGGGTCGCTCGGCCGGGTCGTGGGCCGGTCGGTCGGGTCGTGGGCCGGTCGGTCGGGTCGCAGGCCGATTGGCCGGGCCGCTTGGCCGGGCCGCGGGCCGACTAGTCAGCTCGCGGGCCGGCTGGTCAGGTCGCGGCCGGGGAGACATGTTCCTGGTGAGCGATATACCTGTGAGTCATAAATATGCCTCAGAGTCATATCGCTCACCGGAACATCGACCAGCCATGCACTACTGGCAGTAGCCGGCAACACCCCAACTCTCACCCTCCGTCGAACTTTGCGTCGTCGTCGTGCCGCGACGTGAACCGTCTCCGCGGTCGCCGCCGTATCCCGCATCGGATGCCGGACACCCGTGACGACGAGGCGGAGGAGCTTCGATGGCGTGGAGCAGGGGCACGACGAGCAGACGAAGGATGACGGGTTCGTCCCGTCAGCGGAAGATCGCCGGCGGGGTCGCGCTCGCAGTGACGGCCGGCGCGGCGTTCGCGGTCGCGACCGGGACCGGTCAGGCGGCGGAGAACTGCCAGGGCCTGGACACGGCCCTGCGCAACAACCTGACCTTCATCGCCGGACAACGGCAGAATCCGGACGCCAACTCGCCGGCCCGGATCGCCAACCGGCAGGCCGTGGTCGACCTGATCCAGCAACGCCGCGCCGCCGCCGGCTGTGACGGCGACGTGGACGTCGCCGGGGCCGCCTGCCCAATGGTCCCGTGGGAGGTGGCCATGGCCACCCGCCTGAACCAGGCGTGGGCGATCACCGAGCAGCTGACCGGGAAGCGGACCGGCCAGCTCGCGGACCCGCGGGTGACCGGGGCCCGAGTGCAGCGGCTCGACGGGATCTTCGGCGGCATCCGCGACATCGTGCAGGGTGCGCAGCAGGCCCAAACCGGGAAGACCGCTCCCGGCGGGGGTGCGGCTCCCGGCGCGGGCGCAGCTCCCGGCGCGGGCGCAGCTCCCGACGGTGGCGCAGCTCCCGGCGCGGGCGCAGCTCCCGACGGTGGCGCAGCTCCCGGCGCGGGCGCAGCTCCCGACGGTGGCGCAGCTCCCGGCGCGGGCGCAGCTCCCGACGGTGGCGCAGCTCCCGGCGCGGGCGCAGCTCCCGACGGTGGCGCAGCTCCCGGCGCGGGCGCAGCTCCCGGCGGAGGCGCAGGTCCCGGCGGAGGCGCGGCGCGGGCGGCCGAGATCATCGATGCCCTGGGTGGGCTGCTCGGGCAGATCGCCGACATCGTCGAGGCCGCCAGGGCTCGCCAGCAGGCCGGAGCCGGAGAGCAGGGGTCCGGTGGGCAGCAGGCCGGCGAGCAACAGGGCACAGGGCAGCAGGCGGCCGGCGGACAGCAGGCCGCAGGTGAGCAGGAGGCCGGCGGGCAGCAGGCCGCAGGGCAGCAGGAGGCCGGCGGGCAGGAGGCGGGCGCCGAGCAGGCCGCCGGCCAGCAGGCTGGGAACGTTGGCGGCCAAAAGGCCGGCAACGTCGGCGGCCAGAAGGCCGGAAGCGCAGGCCAGAAGGCCGGGAACGCCGGCGGCCAGAAGGCGGCGAATGCCGGCGGGCAGGTCGCCAACCGGATCCAGCAGATCCGCGTCCGTATCCAGCAACTGCGGGCGATCCTGCAGCAGGTGCGGGCGGCCCGGCAGGCGGCGCGCGACCAGGCCGCAGCCGAGGACCAGGCGCAGAACGAGGCCGGTGCACAGAACCAGAACGAGGCAGGGAACCAGAACGAGGCAGGGAACCAGAACGAGGCAGGGAACCAGAACGAGGCCGACAACCAGGCCGACGCACAGAACCAGGCCGGGGCCGAGAACCAGGCTGGTGCCCACGAGCAGAGCGGCGCAGAAGACCAGGCTGGAGCACAGGACCAAGCTGGAGCACAGGACCAAGCCGGAGCCCAGGACCAGGCCGGAGCCGAGGACCAGGCCGGAGCGCAGGACCAGGCCGGAGCGCAGGACCAGGGTGCGGTCGATGCCTACATGGTGGCCGATCCGAGTGCGCCGGGCTGCGCCGACGCAGCCGGGGAAGAATCTGGCGGGTCCGCCGCCGACGGCGGGATGGCCGACACCGGCACGGGCGCGGGTGCCGACGGCCGCAGGGCCGGCACGGTCAGCGGGTCACGCACGGACTAGGACGGCACGGTGGGCGCGGCCTGGTCGGGCGTACGTCAGACCAGGCCCGCGTCCCGCAGCAGCTTCCAGAGCCCGGCGCCGTCCGGCGCGGAGAGCCACTTCTGCCCCACCGGGCCGGACGAGGACTGGCCGGCCGGGGCGGGCAGGCTACCGGCCAGCACCGACTGGGTCGGCGAGAGGCGGCGGATCGCCACCCCGGCGACGTTGTCCGGGTGGGCGGCGGCGAACTCGCGGTAGATCTCCTGGTCGTGCTGCCCGTCGTCGCCGATCAGCAGCCAACGCACCTCGGGGAACTCCCGGGCCAGTCGGGCCAGGGTGGCGCGCTTGTGCTCGCGGCCGCTGCGGAACCACCGGTCGGCGGTCGGGCCCCAGTCGGTCAGCAGCAGCGGGCCGGCCGGATAGAGGTGCCGGGAGAGGAACCGGGTCAGCGTCGGCGCGACGTTCCACGCCCCGGTGGAGAGGTAGAAGACCGGCGCGCCCGGGTGGGCGGTGGCCAGCCGCTCGTAGAGCACCGCCATGCCGGGCACCGCGGCCCGGGCGTGCTCGTCCAGCACGAAGGTGTTCCAGGCGGCGAGCAGTGGTCGGGGCAGCGCGGTCACCATGACCGTGTCGTCGATGTCGGAGAGGATGCCGAACCGGACCTCCGGGTCGAGGATCCGCACCAACGCCTCGGCCGGCTCGGCGTCGGCCACGCTGAGGCGGACCGAGGACCAGCCGGGGGTGAAGTCGCCCTCGACGATGGTGTCGACGAAGCCGCTGCGGTCGGCGTGCGCCTCGTGGGTGACCCCACCCGCCTCGATGGTCACCTTGACGTGCTTGGCCGGCAGGGTGGTGAAGCTGCGCCAGCCGCGAACCTTGTCCAGCCGGCCCCGCTGCCGGGTGTCCGGGCGGCCGAGCAGCACCCGGCAGAGCACCCGCGCCCAGCCCGGCGCGCCGTAGCCGGCGTACGCGATGATGTTGGCCTGCCAGCCGGTGCGGCGCAGGCGACGCTCCACCAGCTGGTGCACGGCGTCCTCGATCCGCGCGGCTCGATGCAGGTTCGGTACGGCCAGCTGGCCTGCGGGAGTGGGTGGCACGCTGCAACCCTGCCACACCTGGGCGCAAGCGGCCACGCGAGAGATGCCGCCTCCCGGGATCCGCCCCGGGCGTCCGGTACGGCGTGAAACACTCCGGTCGGGACGACGACGGGGGCGTTGGTCGTGTCGACATCAGGATCGCAGGACCACGCGGAGCGGCCGCGGCTCGACCGGCCGGCGCTCGTCGCGCTGCTGCTCGGGGCGGTCGGGGTGGGTTACCGGCTGGTGCTGACCCTGCTGACCGTGCCGCCGTCGAACAGCGACGAGGCCACCTTCGGGCTCGCCGCCCTGCACATCGCCGCCGGCCGGGAGCGCCCGGTGTTCCTCTACGGGCAGCACTACATGGGCATGGCGGAGGCGTACCTGGCGGCGCCGCTGGTGGCGCTGGCCGGGCCGAGCTGGCCGGTGCTGCGGCTGCCACTGCTGGCCCTGTACGCGCTCTTCCTCTGGTTGTCGTACCGGCTGACCCGTCGGCTCTACTCGCCCTGGTTCGCCACCTTCGTGGTGGGTCTGCTGGCGCTCGGCACGGAACGGGTGGTCCGCGACCAGTTGACCGTGGTGGGCGGCCGCCCCGAGGTGAAACCGGCGGTGCTGGCGATGCTGCTGATCGCGGTGGCGCTGGCCCAGGACCGGGTGCGGCACCGGTGGGCCGCGATCGGCCTGGCCGGGCTGCTGGCCGGGCTGGCGCTCTGGTCGGACTGGCTGATCGTGCCGTACCTGGCGGTGGCCGGGCTGCTGCTGCTCTACGCCGCCCGCCGGGACCTGCTCGGCTGGCCGGCGCTGCTGCTGCTGGCCGGCTTCGTCGTCGGCCTGGCGCCGATGATCTGGGACAACCTGGTCGCGCCGCCCGGGCTGGACTCGCTGTCGGTGCTCCGTGAGATCAACTCCACCGGCGGCCCGACGCCGCCGTGGTCGCTCCGGCTGCGCGGCGGCCTGCTGGAGGGGGTGCCGCTGGCCACCGGGCTCTGCGCGGTCACCGGATGCAACCGGTGGCAGGAGTGGTTCGGCCTGCTCTACCCGGTGCTGCTGGCCGTCGCCGGGCTGGTCGCGCTGGTCGCGTACCGCCGGACCGCCGGCCTGCCCACGGCCCGGCGGGTCCGGCCGGTCGCGCAGCTCGCCCTGGCCGCCGGCGCGGCGCTGACCCTGTTCGCGTACGTCCGCAGCCCGCTCGCCGTGAGCGACCCGCTGGGCAACGCCCGCTACCTGTCGGTGCTCCAGCTCTCGCTGCCGGCGGTGCTCTGGCCGCTCTGGGCGGCGGCGGTGGCCTGCTGGCGGGGCACGGTCGGCGCGGCGGGCCGGCTGGCCGGGGCGAGCGCGACCGCGGTGCTGGCCGGGCTGACCGCCGGCGCCGTGGTGGCCACCGGCCTGTTCCTCGCCGCGCTGGACGCGCCCCGGACCGAGGAGCGGCGGGCGCGGGAGCTGGCCGAGGCGGTGCGCCGTACCGGGCTGGCCGCGGTGTACGGCGACTACTGGACCTGCAACCGGCTGACCTTCACCACCGACGAGCGGGTGGTCTGCGCGGTGCTCGACGGCGCGCTCACCCCTGGGCAGAACCGCTACCAGCCGTACTGGGACCAGGTGGGCCGGGCGGAGCGGCCCGGGTACGTGCTGGCGGTCGACTCCGCGGCGGACCGCCGGCTGCGCCGCCTGCTCGGCGAGCGGGCCGACGCCGCCACCCTGGCCGAGGTGGCCGGCTATCGCGTGTACCACCCGCCGACCGCCGTGCGGCCATGGCGCTGAGCCCGGCCCGTACGCTGGCGGCGTGCTCATCCTGCTGCCGCCCTCCGAGGGGAAGGCCGACGCCGGCACGGGCCGGCGGCTCGACCTGACCCGGCTCTCCCTGCCCGAGCTGACCCCCGCCCGCCAGGAGGTGCTGGCCGCGCTGATCGGGCTCAGCGGCGGCGACGAGGCGGGCGCGCTGGCCGCGCTCGGGCTCAGCGTCGGGCAGCGGGGCGAGCTGGCCCGCAACGCACGGCTGGACCGGGCGACGACCGCACCGGCGGGGCAGGTCTACACCGGGGTGCTCTACGAGGCGCTCGACCTGGCGTCGCTGCCGGCCCCGGCGCAGCGGGCGGCGCGCCGGACGGTGCTGATCAGCTCCGGCCTCTGGGGCGCCGTGCGCCTCACCGACCGGATCCCGCCGTACCGCTGCCCGATCGGGGCGAAGCTGCCGGGGGTGGGGGCGCTGTCGGCGTACTGGCGTCGGGCGTTGGCCCCGGCGATGGCGGCGGCGGCCGGCGACGGGCCGGTGCTGGACCTGCGCTCCGGCGCGTACGCCGCGACCTGGGCGCCGCGCGGCGAGCAGGCCGGCCGCACGGTGACCGTACGGGTGCTGCACGAGCGGGACACGCCAACCGGGCCGACCCGCAGCGTGGTCAGCCACTTCAACAAGGCCACCAAGGGTCGCCTGGTCCGCGACCTGCTGGTGGCCGGGGCCCGGCCGCGCACCGCCGCCGGGCTGGTCACCGCGCTGCGTGACCTCAAGTACACGGTCGAGGAGCAGCCGACGCCGGCCGGGCGCCCCCGGCAGCTCGACGTGGTGGTCACCGAGCTCTGACGAGCCGCAAGATTTCCTCAAGGCTGGGCCGGATCGGTGGAACCCGGCCGGCGCGCGGGTGACGGTATGGGGACCCCGACGCCGACAAGGAGCGGTCCGATGGCCCCGCAACCCACTGTGCTCGACCGGCCCCGCGTTCCGCCGCCCCCGCCGCCGATGGACTGGCTCACCCTTGGCGACGCGTTCGAGGTGACCTGCCTGGTCCGCTGCACACCCCCGCCGGCCGCCGAGCGCGGCCCGGTCGAGCCGTACCGGCCGGTGGAGTTCAACCGGGAGGACGCCGCGCTGCGGATGCGGCAACTGCTCAACCGGCTGGACGTGCCGGTGGAGCACGAGGTGGTCAGCGGTGGCCTGCGCCGCCGCTACGAGCTGCACCGGCTGCACGTGCCCCGGGAACACCGGGCGGCGTACGCGGAGCTGCGTGAGTCGGGCTGGCGGCGGGGCCGCCGTGAGCTGCTGGGCGGGCCGGCCCCCGGCGCGTCGACGGCCCGGGCGGCCTGGCGGTCCCGGCTGGCCGCGGCGGCCTGGCGGTCGGCGCTGCTGGCCGGCGGCCGGCACGTGCGCCGGCACATCCTGGGGATCCGGCTGACCGACCGGGAGTTGGCCGCCGTGCTGGTCCGGAGCGCCGCCCTGTTGGACGTGCCGGCCCTGCTCCGGCCGGGCGCCGGCTGCTTCGTGGTCAGCGTCGCCGACGGCCCGGACCGACTCCGGATCATGGACCGCGCGGCGCTCGCCCCGGCCCGCTGACCCGGTACGCCGACCGGGCGGGCTTGCGCCCGGGGCGGTGCGCGGCGCAGAGTGCTGCGCGTGAGCCGTTGCTGGTCTGTCCCCGGCCGGCGGCGCGCCGCCGCCCCGGCGGCGCTGCTGATGCTGCTCCTCGTGTCGACGGGCGGGCTGGGCGCCTGCCGCGATTCCCCGGCCGAGCCGGTGCCGATCCGGATCGCCACGGGCAGCCCGACGGCCGTGTACCACGCCTTCGGGCAGTCGCTGGCCGCCATCCTCAACCGGGAGCTGCCCGGGGTGCGGGCCAGCGTGGTGGTCACCGCCGCCTCCGCCGAGAACGTGCGGCTGGTCGGCGCGGGTGAGGCCGAACTCGGCTTCACCCAGGCCGACGTGCTGCCCACCGGGCCCGCCTCGCACCCGTCGGTGCTCGCGGTGGCCCGGGTCTACGACGACCTTTTGCACCTGGTCACCACCGCCGGCGGCCCGGTCCGGACGGTCGCCGACCTGCGCGGCCGGCGGGTGTCGGTGGGCGCGGCGGGCTCCGGCACCGAGGTCACCGCGACCCGGCTGCTGGAGGTGGCCCGACTCGGCGGCGACCGGGTCCAGCAGAAGCATCTCAACCTGGACGACTCGGTGGCCGCGCTGCGGGCCGGCGAGATCGACGCGTTCTTCTTCTCCGGCGGGCTGCCGGTGCGCGCCGTGCGCGAGCTGACGGCCGACTCGGCCACCCGGGTCGTCGACCTCGGCGAGTGGACCGAGCCGCTGCGCCGCAGCTACCGCGAGGTGTACGTGTCGCGGGACATCCCGCGCTCGGTGTACCACCTCGACCCGGTCACCACGGTGGCCAACCCGAACTACCTGATCGTCCGGGCGGACCTGCCGGAGTCGCTGGTGCGGGAGGTGACCCGGCTGCTGATGGAGCGCCGGGCCGAGCTGGCCGCGGCCCATCCGGCGGCCGGCCGGATGAGCCCCCGCTCGGCGATCGCCACCGCGCCGCTGCCGCTGCACCCGGGCGCAGCCGACTGGTACCGCTCCGTCAAGCCCTGACCGCTCAGGTCCCGGCCGGCGCCCCGTCGACGCCCACGTCTTCGGCCGGGTGCCCCGGGCCCGCCTGCTGCGGCACCGGGGCGTCCGCCGGGGTGGGCCCGGTGGCGGCCAACGCCGGTGGCGGGTCGACCGGACCCGGTGGTGGGTCGTCGGGTGCGGGGCCGTCGGGATCGGCCGGCACGCCCTCGGCGCCGCTGGTCGCGCCGTCCCAGGGGGCCGGGAACCACAGCTCCGCGACCAGGCCGCGCGGCTCCCCCGCCCGCATGGTCAGCCGCCCGTCGGAGGCGTCCACCAGCACCGCGACGATGGTCAGCCCGAGCCCAGCGCCGTCGATGTTCTGCGCGTCCGGCGCCCGCCAGAACCGCTCGGTGGCCTGGTCCAGCTGGCCTGGCGTCATGCCCGGCCCGGTGTCGCGTACCTCGAGGGCGGTGCCGCCGTCGGCGTACCGGACGGTGACGGTAACCTCTCCCCCGGCCCCGCTGAACTTCACCGCGTTGTCGATCAGCGCGTCGAGCGCCTGGTCGACGGCGGTGGGCACGGTCCGGGCGTACGCCGGGCCACGGGCGCGCAGCCGGAGGGCCACCGACCGGTGCCGGGCCAGCGGCTCCCACGCGGCGACCCGCGAGGCGGCGACCTCCGCCGCGTCCACGGTCACCCGCTGGTTCTCCTCCCGCTCCGCCCGGGCCAGCGTGAGCAGGGCGTCGAGGACCAGCGCCAGCCGGTCGGTCTCCTCCAGCGCGAGCCGGTGCTCGGCCCGGCCGTCCGGGTCGGTCAGGCTCGGGCCCAGCTCCTCCACCCGCAGTCGCAGCGCGGTCAGCGGGTTGCGGAGCTGGTGGCTGGCGTGGGCGACGAACGCGCGCTGCCGGTCCATCACGTCGGAGACCGCGTCGGCCATGTTGTTGAAGCTGGCCGCGAGGCGGCGCAGCTCGGGCGGGCCCAGCCGGTGCTGCACCCGCGCCCCCCGGTCGCCCTCGGCGATCTCGTGGGTCACCGCGTCCAGCTCGGTCACCGGGCGCAGCACCCAGCCGGCCAGCCCGAACGCGGTGGAGACGCAGGCCAGCACGGCGAGCAGGCCGATCCCGGCCAGCAGCAGCCACCAAACCGTCACCGTGCGCCGAACCTTGCCGGCCGGGGTGGCGGTCACCACCGCGCCGAGCACCTCGCCACCGTCGTTGATCGGCACCGCCACCACCAGCGGGCCGTCCACCCACGGCCAGACCGCCTCCGGCCCGCTGAACTGCTGGCCCGCCAGGGCCGTGTCGCGCGCCGTCTCGGCGTCCCGGCCGGTGCGCCAGTCGGGCGACACCACCACGGTACGGCCGTCCCGGTCGACCACCGCCGCGCCGATGCCGTACAGCTCCTCGTAGGCGGCCAGTTCGCCGCTGAGCGGTCCGGGCACGCCGCCGCGCAGCGCCGGCCCGGCCAGCGAGGCGAACCGGGTCGCGTCGGCGAGCCGGTCGGCGCGGACCCGGTCGGTCTCCCGGGAGGCGAGGGTGGCCGCCAGCGGGGTCTCCAACGCCAGCAGCACCAGCACCATCAGCAGCAGGTAGCTGATCACCAGTCGGCGACGCACCGGCCGCCCCTCACTCGCCGCGGAGCCGGTAGCCGACCCCGCGCACGGTCTCCACCAGGCGGGGCTCACCGAGCTTGCCGCGCAGCGAGCCCACGTGCACCTCGACGGTGTGCCGGTCGGCCCAGGTGGTGCCCCAGACGTCCAGCAGGATCCGGTCCCGGGGCACCGCGACGCCGGGCTGGCGGGCCAGCGAGAGCAGGATGTCGAACTCCTTGCGGGTCAGCGCCACCGGCCGCCCGGCGACGGTGACCGTACGGCCGGCGACGTCGATGCGCACGGCGCCGGCCTCGATCAGGTCCCGCTCCGGCACGGTGTGCGACGCGCGGCGCAGCACCGCCTCTATCCGGGCCTGGAGTTCCACCATCGAGAACGGCTTCACCACGTAGTCGTCGGCGCCCAGCCGCAGGCCGAGCACCCGGTCGCGTTCCTCACCCCGGGCGGTCACCGCGATGATGCCGAGCTGGCTGCTGCGCCGGCGCAGCTCCCGGCAGACCTCGGTGCCGTCCCCGTCGGGCAGGGTCAGGTCCAGCAGCACCAGGTCGCAGGGGGCGGCGGAGAGGGCCGCGGCGACGGTGGCGGCGTGCTCGACCTCGTACCCGCGCCGGGTCAGCGCCGAGGAGAGGGCGGCGGCCACCCGACGGTCGTCCTCGACCAGCAGGATGCGCACGGGTGGCCCCCATTCGTCGTACGGATGACGTGCGAATGGTGGCAGAAGAGCGCGGCGGGCGGGAGGCCCGGTCCGGCCACCGGACAGCTCGACCGGCCCCGGGGCGGGCGGAGCGGGCCGTACGCTGCCGTCATGATCTACAAACTGGTGACCCTCGACGAGTGGGCGCGGGCCGGGGTCGACGGGTACGTCCCCGCCTCGGCCCTGGACCGCCAGGACGGGTTCCTGCACCTGTCGGCGGCGGACCAGATCGTGGAGACCGCCCGGCGGCACTACGGCGGCGCCACCGGGCTGGCCCTGCTCACCGTCGACCCGAACCTGCTCGGCGACGACCTGCGCTGGGAGCCGTCCCGCGACGGCGCCCGGTTCCCGCACCTGTACGGCGCGCTGCCGCTGGCGGCGGTCACCGGCGTCGCGGAGCTGCCGGCGGACGTGCCCGCCGCCGAGGCGGTGGCCGACCTGCTGCGCTGAGCCGGCAGACGAGGAGGCCCGGGACGAGTCGTCGTCCCGGGCCTCCTGGTGCGCTGGGTCAGCGGCAGAGCCGCCCGATCTCCTCCTGGAATCGGTCCATCGGGTTCGCCTCGGCCGGGCCGAGCAGGTAGGTCTTCAGCTCGCGCCGGGCCTCGGTCATCGGGTCGTCGCCGGTCCGGGTGAGCACGAGGATCTTCTCCAGCTCGCCGCAGTCGACCGAGAGCAGGTACGCCGCCCGCGAGGTCGGGAACTCCCGCCGGAACTCGTCCTCGGGCAGCCCGCTCGGGTTGGCGACCACGTACGGCCGCTGGCTCTGCACGAAGTCGGAGACCACGCTGGACACGTCGCTGATCAGCAGGTCGGTCTGGTTGAAGCAGTCGAACAGCGCCGGGACGCGGCCGGTGACCACCCGGTGGCCGGGGCCGTCCAGCGAGGTGGCGTCGACGTCGCCGCCGGCCGCCCGGACCAGCGACACGATCCGCTCGTGCGCGGCCTTGGCCTCCTTGGAGCGGGAGCCGGTCAGCGGGTGCGGCTTGTAGATCAGGCGGACGGCGGGCGAGGTGGCCAGCAGTCCCTTGACGATCCGCTCGCCCATCAGCACCACCGAGGTGTGGTACGGGTCGTCGTCCAGCCAACCCTCCCAGGTGGGGGCGTAGAGGACGGTGAACGGCCGGTCCTCGGCGGGCGCGCCGAAGGTGTGCACGCCGGCGAGCTGCGGGCGTCCGATCTCGACGATGTCCTCGTCGCGTACGCCGACAGCGGCCCGGGCGTAGCGCTCCCGTCCGGCGAGGCCGGCGACCCACACCTCGTCGTACACCTTGCTGTAGGGGTTGACGCTGGCCTGCTTGTCGCTGTCGCCGTGCCCGACGAAGACGTGCTTCATGCCCGGCTCGCGGAGCATGTGGATGTTCGCGCCGACGTTCGCGGCGTAGAGCGCGGCGCGGACGGTGCCCAGTTCGAGGTTCATGAAGTCGACCCCGGCCGGTACGCAGACCACCGGCAGCCGGGTGTCGGCCAGCTCGAGGAAGGCCTCCCTGCTGCGCAAGAGCACGATGCCGCGCTGGTTCAGTGCCTCGGTCGGGGCCAGCCACATGTTGGCCTGGTAGACGTCCTTGGCGGGGCCGGCGAAGTAGAGCGCCACCTCGGGCCGGTAGCTGTCCAGCCAGCGCTGGAGCACCGGCAGCACCGGGCTCGCGCCGGTGCCCCGGCCGCGCAGCCAGGTCAGCGCGATGATCGCGCCGACCGCCGCGGCGACGACGACGGCCACCGCGCCGACGACCAGGACCGGGGTGACGTCCTCCTGGACCGCGGCCACCACGGCGGCCGGGATCAGCAGCACGTTCACCACCGCCAGCGGGACGCCGGCGAGGTCGGACGCCCACTGCGGCGGGCGCGGCGCGGACCGGATCGGGCCCAGCTCGATGTTGCGGACCAGCGCGGAGATCGGGTTGCGACGGTCGATCATCGTGTTGAGCGCGCCGGAGAAGACCGCGATCACCCACACCGCGGCCGGCAGGATCAGCAGCCAGGTCACCTCGATCGCGGTCAGCCGGACGGTCGCGGCGACCAGCAGCACGGTGGCCAGGTCGCGGCTGAGCTGCCGGTAGCCCCGGTTGAGGCCGACCTTCTCCAACAGGAGGTCCGTCGCCGGCGACCACCGGGAGAGGGCGAACTCACCGACGACGGCGGCCAGCCCGGCCACGGCGAAGACGGGCACCCAGCCGAGGGCGCCCGCGACGAGCATGACCAGGTAGGACAGCACCAGCAGCGCGCCACGGGCGGCGACGCCGATGCGTTCCATTAACGTGCCGAACAACGGTTACGCTCCCTATGAGATCGATGACGGGCGTTGCCCGTGTCGTCGACGTCACGCCGCGACGTGGGTGGTATTTCCCGCGCCGTGTCCGGTTCGACCCGGCTACGGGTGACTGCGACCTTAACGCGAGTGGATGCCCCGGCGTCGCTCGGGTGTCGGGCACGATCATCGTCGCCGCGACACGGGCCGGCGCGCCGCCGGGGCGTGGGTGTCGGACCGCTCAGCCGGCCGGTCGGTAGCAGGTCATCGCCCCCGGCCCCTTGCGCGCGGCGAACTCCTGGAAGCCGAGGTCGACCACGGTGTCGCGGGCGTACCGGTTGCCGTTGTAGACGCAGATGGTGCCCACGCCGACCCGCCGCACCGCCGTGGCCACCTCGTCCTTCGGGGGCTGGATCCGGCCGTCGGCGAACCGGGCGAGCAGCAGCCGGTCCTTGGCGAAGTCCGAGTTGAGGTCGTACTCGACCAGGTAGAAGTCGCGCGGCAGGACCACCCGGACCTCGCTGGAGACGATGAGCGAGGTCCGCATGATCACCGACGGGGCGAGCACAACGCCGTCCGGCCGATCCTGGTCCTTGATCCAGAACGCGATCTTCTGCCGCTGCTGGGGCAGCTTCCAGGTGGGCCGCTCGTGCGTCTGCACCCAGCTCTCCGGTGACCACATCGGAGTGGCCCACATCGCGAAGCAGGCGACCATCGCCGCCGCGAGCACGCCCCCGACCGCGCCGCGCAGCAGCGGCGTGGGTGACGGGACGTCGACCGTGCAGAGCAGGCCGATCAGCGCCGGCAGGGCGAGCAGCCAGGGCACCCGCCAGAGCACCACGGAGATGCCGCTGAGGTCGCCCAGCACCTCCAGCACGCCGGGGATCAGCAGCACGCTCATCGTCAGGGTGGCGCCGGCGGCCAGCAGCGCCGGGGTGCGGCGCCGGGCCAGCAGCGGGCCGCACCAGAGCGCCAGCCCACTGATCACGCCGACGATCCCCACCAGCAGCGTCCGCCGGTAGGTGTACTCGGCGTCGAAGAAGGCGTCGTCCGCGCCGGTCGCGGTCATCCCGCCGAGCACCAGCCGGGACACCACGATCGCCCCGACCGGGTACGCGACGGCGGCCACCCCGCCGATCAGGGCGTCCTTCCAGCGGCCGACCAGCAGCATGGCCAGCCCCGCGGCGCCGACCAGCATCGGCAGGATGATCGCGGAGGTGGTGGTCAGGCCGGCGGCGGTCACCGACAGCGCGAAGACCAGCAGCAGCGACCGGCGCGAGCGGGTGTCGAACCACTCGGTCAGGTAGAGCCACATCAGCGGGATGACCGCCGAGACGAACATGCCCTTGCCCTCGTAGAGCCGGGGCAGGTGGAAGGTGCCCAGCGCGGCGTCCGCCCCGGCCACCAGGTAGAGATAGGCGACGGCGACGCTGAAGGCCAGCACCGGGCGGCGGGGCGCCCACCGGTGGACCAGCCGCCAGAGCGCCAGGATGGCCAGCACGGCCAGCGCCGGCAGCAGCACGTACCAGGTCGCCGAGGCGCCGTGGATGCCGAGCACCCGGCCGAGCGCGCCGGCGAACACCTCGATGGAGGGGGTCGGCGGCTGCGAACCCATCGCCGGGGCGACGTTCTCGGTGAAGAGGAAGTCGTTGAGCGGCACGATGTCGCGCTCGGCCACCCAGACCGACTTGCCGACGTAGTAGACGTCGTCGGGGGTGTTGCGCGCGATGAACAGCGAGGAGATCGCCACCCCGACCGAGACGAGCAGCGCGTACGCCGACTGGAGCGCGGTCGGCGCGGGTGCCGCCGGCTCGGGCGCGGGCCCGGCCAGCCAGGCCCGCCGGGTCAGCAGCATCACGCCGACGGCCGCGACGATCCCGGCGGCGGCCGGCACCCACCAGGAGATGCCGTCCCCGGCCGGCGTGCCGGCCAGGCCGGCGGTGATCGCCGCCACGGCGGCGGCCGCCACGATCGGCAGCACCCAGCGGCGCGGGTGAGCGGCGGGGGCCGGGCTCGGCGCCGCCGGCGTCGACGCGGTGACCGCGCCGCTGCGCCGCCAGGCGCGCACCCCCGCCCAGCCGGCCAGCAGCACGCCGGACGCCACCCAGATCAGGAAGGTCACCGACGGGCGGAGGCTGAACAGGAACGCGGCGTGGTAGAGCACGGTCCAGAGCGCGAAGCCGACCACGCCCGCGTCGGTGACGGCGGCGGGCGCCGCCGCGATCAGCGCGGACAGCCGGCGCCGACCAGGCGCCTGCGGGCTCTCGGGGGACGCGTCCGCGGGAGCGGAACGCTCCTCGACGGCAACGTGGTCGGCGTTCGACACGGGTCGTCCTTGTCGTTGTGTGGGCGATGTGCGCGACAGGCATGCGGCGGGCGGCGCCACGGGGGCGGCCCGGCTCCGGTCCGGGTTGCAGAGTAGCCGGAACCACCTTTTCGTGATGTCCGGCAGGTGGCGCGGCGGTGACGCGTCGGGACTCACCGGTGTTTCCCGGGTCAGCCGGACACCGGCGCCTCGCGCTGGCGGGGCAGCGCCGGTTCGGCGCCGAGGCCGGCCGCGACCGCTTCGGCGAGGGTGTCGAGGTAGGTGTCGGTGAGCGGGGTGCGGGCGATGGCGAGCCGCCAGTAGAGCGGCCCCACGATCAGGTCGACCGCGGCGTCCGGGTCGGTGCCGGCCGGCAGCTCGCCGCGCTCGATCGCCCGGCCGATGAGCTGGCCGCCGATCTCCTGCTGCTTGCCCCGGAGCACCTGCTGCAGGGTCTGGTCGATGGTCGGGTTGCGGGCCGCCTCGGCGAGCAGGTCGGGGATGATCTGCGAGGCCAGCGGGTGGCTCAGCGCGTGCGCCACCACCTGGAACAGCAGCGCCAGGTCGCCGCGGAGGGTGCCGGTGTCCAGCGCGGGCAGCTTGTTGCCGGCGGCGGCGACCACGGTTTCCAGGACCAGTTCGAGCTTGGAACTCCACCGGCGGTAGATGGCCGTCTTGCTGACCCCGGCCCGGCGGGCGACCGCCTCGATCGAGAGCCGGCCGTAGCCGACCGCGGCGAGCTCCTGCATCAGCGCGCGCCGGATAGCCTTCGTGATGTCGCCCCGGAGCACCGCGGCGCCGGCCGGCGTACGCCTCTTTTCGCTGGTCATCGGGGACCCTCCGCAGCTGTCACGTGGGCCAATGTACCGCAACGACGGTACGGTTGCGTCCCGACGTGTTTTGGACTACCGTCCACGCAGCGACGAGGCGGCCTCCGCGAACAGCTCCCTCGTAAGATTCCATCGTCGCGCGCATCCCGTTGGCACGAAAGATCGGAGCGCCCTTCCATGGCCGACACCGCGCTGGTCGACCCCGAAACGGGCCTGACCCAGGCGCAGCTGGCCGCCCGGCACGGACTACGGGTCGCCGGTGAGCGCCCCTCCCTGGCCGAATACAGCCGCCGGCTGTGGTCCTACCGGCACTTCATCGCCGCGTACGCCAACGCCAAGCTCGTCGCCTCGTACAGCAACGCCAAGCTGGGTCAGGTCTGGCAGGTGCTGACCCCGCTCACCAACGCCCTGGTCTACTACCTGATCTTCGGGATCGTGCTCGCCCAGAACGAGATCCCGAACTTCATCGCGTACCTGACCACCGGGTTGTTCATCTTCAACTTCACCCAGAGCGCGGTGCTGGCCGGCACCCAGTCGATCAGCGGCAACCTGGGGCTGATCCGGGCGCTGCACTTCCCCCGGGCCAGCCTGCCGCTGGCCGCCACGCTCACCCAGTTTCAGCAGCTGCTGGCCTCGATGATCGTGCTGGTCGGGATCGTGCTGGTGACCGGCGAGCCGATCACCCTCAAGTGGCTGATGGTGGTGCCGGCGCTGCTGCTCCAGGCGGTCTTCAACGCCGGCATCGTGATGGTGGTCGCCCGGATGGGCGCCAAGGCCAGCGACCTGAAGCAGGTCATGCCCTTCATCCTGCGCACCTGGATGTACGGCTCCGGCGTCCTCTACAGCGTCAGCCTCTTCGAGCGGCTGCCGGGCTGGGCGACGACCGTGGTCCAGTTCAACCCGATGCTGGTCTACATCGAGCTGGCCCGCTACTCCCTGCTCGAGCAGGCTCCACTGCTCAACGAGTCGCTGGCCCAGCTCTGGCTGGTCGGCGCGGCGTGGGCGGTGCTGGCGGGTGTCGGGGGCTTCATCTACTTCTGGCGCGGCGAACAGGAGTACGGCCGTGGTTGACCACTTCGAGGCGTCCAACGACGCCACCGTCACGCTGCCCCGGCTGACGGAGCGGATCCCCACCGTGGTGGTGGACGACGCGCATGTGATCTACCGGGTGCACAAGGGCGCCGGTGGGGGCAGTTCGCCGGTGGCCGCGCTGCGGCGGCTGGTGAAGCGGTCCTCCGCTCCGAACATCCAGGAGGTGCACGCGGTCAAGGGAGTCTCCTTCACCGCGTACCGGGGCGAGGCGATCGGGCTGATCGGCAGCAACGGCTCCGGCAAGTCCACCCTGCTGCGCACCATCGCCGGCCTGCTGCCGGTGAACCGGGGCGCGGTCTACACCCAGGGCCAGCCCTCGCTGCTCGGCGTGAACGCCGCCCTGCTCAACGACCTGTCGGGTGAGCGGAACGTCACGCTCGGCTGCCTGGCCATGGGCATGCACCCGGACGATGTGGCCCGGATGGCCCCGGAGATCATCGAGTTCTCCGGGATCAACCAGCGGGGCGACTTCGCCAGCCTGCCGATGCGGACGTACTCCTCCGGCATGGCGGCCCGGCTGCGCTTCTCCATCGCGGCCGCCAAGAAGCACGACGTGCTGCTGATCGACGAGGCGCTCGCCACCGGCGACAAGGGCTTCCGCAAGCGCAGCGAGCAGCGGGTCCGCGAGCTGCGGGAGGGCGCCGGCACGGTGTTCCTGGTGAGCCACCAGCTCTCCTCGATCCGGGACACCTGCGAACGGACGATCTGGCTGGAATCGGGCGTGCTGCGGATGGACGGACCGACCGACGAGGTCATCCGGGCATACGAGGCGTTCTCGAACGGTAAGTAACATCCCGGACCGCGTCGCCCCGTTGGGGCGGCGCGGTCCGCGCGTTAAGGTTCAACCCGTCGCCACTCGGGCGCAATCTTTCGTTCAGGCATTCCTGGAAGTGAGGATCGGCAATGACGCAGGACCACACCACTGGCCCGGACGCCACACCGGAGACCCCGGCGCCGTGGCGGCCCTCGCGGACGGTGGCGGTGGTGCTGGCCGGTGGCACCGGGACCCGGCTCGGCCTGGGCATCCCGAAGCAGCTGCTGAAGATCGCCGGTAAGCCGATCATCGAGCACACCCTGGCCGTCTTCGAGGCCGCGGCGGAGATCGACGAGATCATCGTGCTGATGGCCACCGGCCACGTCGCCGACGCCCAGCAGATCGTCGACAAGGCCGGCTTCCGCAAGGTCAGCAAGGTGATCGAGGGCGGCGACACCCGCAACGCCACCACCCGGATCGCCCTGGACGCGGTCGGCGAGGGTGACGTCAACATCCTCTTCCACGACGCGGTCCGGCCGCTGGTCAGCGCCCGCATCGTGCGCGAGTGCGTGAACGCGCTGTGGACCTACTCCGCCGTCGACGTGGCGATCCCCTCGGCCGACACGATCATCCAGGTCGACGAGAACGAGTGCATCACCGACATCCCGGTCCGCGCCACGCTGCGCCGCGGCCAGACCCCGCAGGCGTTCCGCTCCGGCACCATCCGGGAGGCGTACCGGCGGGCCGAGGGCGACCCGAACTTCGCCGCCACCGACGACTGCGGCGTGGTGCTGCGCTACCTGCCCGGCACGCCGATCAAGGTGATCGACGGCTCGGACGAGAACATCAAGGTCACCCACCCGGTCGACGTGCACCTGGCGGACAAGCTCTTCCAGCTCGCCGCCGCCCAGGCGCCCCGGCTGACCGACCACCGCAGCTACACCGAGGAGCTGACCGGCCGCACGATCGTCATCTTCGGCGGCAGCTACGGCATCGGCCACGACCTGGCCGAGCTGGCCCGCCGCTATGGCGCCCAGGTCTTCCCGTTCAGCCGCTCCTCCACCGGCACCCACGTCGAGCGCGCCGAGGACGTCGAGGCCGCGCTGAAGACCGCCTTCGAGGCCACCGGCCGGATCGACCACGTGGTGGTCACCGCCGGCATCCTGGAGAAGGGCTCGCTGACCGACATGGACCAGGAGACGATGGACCGGGTGCTCCAGGTCAACTTCGTCGGCCCGGTCATCGCCGCCCGGCAGTCGCTGCCGTACCTCCAGCAGACCAAGGGTCAGCTGCTGCTCTACACGTCCAGCTCCTACACCCGGGGCCGGGCCCAGTACGCCCTCTACTCCGCCACCAAGGCGGCCCTGGTCAACCTGACCCAGGCGCTGGCCGACGAGTGGGCCGAGTTCGGCGTACGGGTCAACTGCATCAACCCGGAGCGCACCGCCACCCCGATGCGTACCAAGGCCTTCGGCGAGGAGCCCGAGCACACCCTGCTCGCCGCCGAGACCGTGGCCCAGTCCTCGCTGGACGTGCTGATCTCCGACCTGACCGGCCAGGTGATCGACGTACGCCGGGCGCCGGGCGAGCCGGCCCCGGTGCCGGCGCAGCCCACCGCCGCCGACCAGGACCGGCTGGCCAGCGGCGTCGACGCCGGCTGACCCGCGACCCGGAGGCGAGTGGGCGACATGCGTGGTGACCTGGTCAGGAAACTGATCGCGCGGTGCCTGACCATCGGTCTGGCCGTGATCGCGTTCCTGGTGGTGGCGCTGACCGGCGCCACCGGCTGGGGTCTGGCGCTGGCGGTGGCCGCGCTCGTCGCGGCCGCGGCGGAGCGCCGGGTCCGGCCGGGCGCCGACATCAGCGCCGAGTCGGTGCTGCTCGCCGCCGGGATCCTGGTCGGGTACGCCCGCCGGCTCGACGGCGGCTTCGACCCGGCGCTGGTGCTCACCGCGCTGGCGCTGCTCGGCCTGGTGCTGCTGGTAGGGCCGCTGCGCGACGCCGGCAACCTGGAGATCCGGGCGGCGAACCTGCCGGTGCGCACCTGGACCCCGCTGGTCGCCGCGCGACTCGGCGGCGCGCTGCTGGCCCTGCTGGGGGTGGTGGCGGTGTGCGCCGCGCTCGCCCTGCCCGCCGTCGTCGCGCTGGCCGCCAGCCTGCTGGTGGCCGGCGCGTGCGCGGTGGTCGGGCTCGACCTGGCCCGCCGGCGGTTCCGGCCGGCGCCGGGCGGCGGGCCGGTCGCCCGGGCGCTGCGGGCGCACCAGCCGGAGTTCCTGCTCTACTTCTCCGCTCCCCCCGGCTCCGAGTACCAGGTCACCATGTGGCTGCCGTACCTGGAGCGGCTCGGCCGGCCGTTCCTGGTGCTGCTGCGGGAGCCGGAGTTCCTGTCGACCGTCGCCGCCGCGACGAGCGCCCCCGTCGTCTACTGCCCGACGCTCAAGGCGATGGACGAGGCGCTGGTGCCGAGCCTGCGGGTGGCGTTCTACGTCAACCACGGCGCGAAGAACAGCCACTGCATCCGGTTCTCCCAGCTCACCCACGTGCAGCTGCACCACGGCGACAGCGACAAGGCGCCGAGCGCCAACCCGGTGTCGGCGATCTTCGACCGGATCTTCGTGGCCGGTCCGGCCGCCGTCGAGCGGTACGCCCGCGCCGGGGTGGAGATCCCGGCGGAGAAGTTCGTCGTGGTCGGCCGCCCGCAGGTCGAGGCGATCGAGGTACGCACCGAGCCGGTCACCGGCCGTGCGCACCCGACCGTGCTCTACACCCCGACCTGGACGGGGCACCACGCCGACGCCAACTACTGCTCGCTGCCGGTGGCCGAGACGCTGCTGCGCCGGCTGCTGGACCGGGGGGCGACGGTGATTCTGCGGGCCCACCCGTACACCTCGCAGAACCCGGCCTCGGCCCGGCAGCTGGCCCGGCTGACCGAGCTGCTGGCGGCCGACCGCAACCGCACCGGCCGGCAGCACCTCTGGGGCCCCGCGGCGAGCCGGGAGCTGTCCCTGGTCGACTGCGTCAACCGGGCGGACGCGCTGGTCTCCGACGTCTCCGGGGTGATCTCCGACTTCCTCTACTCCGGCAAGCCGTACGCGGTGACCGACATGGGGGTGGACGGCGACGACTTCGTGGCGCGGTTCCCCCTCGCCGGCTCGGGTTACGTGCTGCGGCGGGACATGTCCAACGTGGACGACGTGCTGACCGGGCTGCTGGACACCGATCCGCTGGCCTCGGCCCGGTGGGAGACCCGCCGCCGCTACCTCGGCGACTTCCCCGCCGACTCGTACGCCGACGGCTTCCTCGACGCCGCCCGGCGCGAGCTGGAGCCGGGCTGGGAGCCCCCGTCGCCCCGCGCCGCCGACGCGGTGGCGCAGGTGGCGTCACCCCTCTCCCCCACCGCCTGAACGTCGGCCCGGGGCGGGTTCCACCGGCCCTGGCGGGCAAGATCCGGAACATGCGCGCAATGATCAAGCGCATCATTGGGGAGCCGTCGGGCATAACTCCTGGTAGGGCGACGGGTGGTCCAGTAGGCGCTACACCCTTCCGCAACCGTGTGCCCGTCGAGCAGCCGAGCGAGCAGCCAAACCGGCGAGCGCGGGCGGACGATCATGGGCCTCGTAGCCGGCCGACGTCGCCGCCTTGATCGGTGCGGAATAAGCGATATGCGACGGCTGGTCGGCGGTGCCCAGGCAGGATGTACCGAGGGCGTGCGGTTGTCAGCTGGAGGTGCGTGATCGACAGGGAAGCCCTCAAAAGGTTGGATGATGCCCGGCTCGCGGCGTGGGACACCCACAGTCTCGATGCCTTCGTTGACCTGCTTGCCGATGATTTCGTGCTTCGCGACACCACGATGGGCGCGCCAATCACTACCAAGGAGGGCGCGCGTGAATACGTGCAGGCATGGCTGACCGCGTTGCCGGACATGCGGATTCGCCGTACGAGCCTCTTCGTGGACGATGATGATGCTGCGGTCGCCGCCGAGGTGGAGTTCACCGGAACCCACACCGGTCCCATGGCGGTGGGTTCGACGCAGGTGCCGCCCACCGGCAAGACGGTGGTTGGGCGGGGGGCGTACTTCGCTCGGGTAGAGGATGGAAGGTTCGTGGAGCTCAGCATCCACCCCGACTTGGCGGGCATCATGGCGCAGCTCGGCCTGATGCCCTGACACTGGCGCGAAGGCGGCACCGCAGGCGCTGACATCCGCAGTTGACATCAACGGAGCCGGCCGTCGGCGGGATGTCCGGGCGGATCAAGGCGGCGTTGGTCGACCGTCCTGCCGGTTGACATCGATGCGCGACGTGGAGGGGTACGGTCGAGAGCGATGGCTCGCTGGGGGGCGGCCGGCGAGTCAGCTTGGACCTTCAGCTGGGAGCGGCGCCATGGCCTCATTCGTCGAACCGCGCTTCGGCGTAGCTCTGCGTGAGTTCCGAGAGCGACGTGGTCTGTCGCTTCGATCTCTTGGGCAGCTCGCCCATCGGAGTAAGAGCCATCTGCACGAGTTGGAGACGGGGCTCAAGGCTCCGACCGTCGACACTGCGCGCCACCTGGACCGGATCCTCGACGCGGGAGGCGTGCTCGCTGGCTTGATCGATGCGCCCATAGACCATGCTGCCGAGGCCGGTGAGCTCCGGGCGAGGGTTATCGCCAGCGATGTCAGTAAGGACGTGCTCGGCCGTATCGAGCAGGGCGTTGATGACCTTGCCAGCGCCTATCCGACAATGGCCCCAGCTGATCTCCTGCCTCTGGTGCGACGGCACCTGGCCTACGTCGGGCGGCTACTGGACGGTCGTGTCACGCTTGCTCAGCAACGACGGCTGTTGGTTGCTGGCGGGTGGTTGGCGGTGCTGCGGGCCACCGTTCACATCGACCTGCGGCAGCGGTCCGCGGCGGCTGCCCATCTGCGGGCCGCTCATGACCTCGCCGAGCATGCCGAGCACGCCGAGATCCGGGCTTGGTGTCTGGAGACCCGCGCCTGGGACGTGCTGACTCAGGGCGACTGCCGGACGGCACTCGACCTTTCCCGCCAGGCCCAGCGGGTCGCTCCGAAGGGTAGCTCCGCCTACATTCAGGCAACTGCCCAGGAGGCGCGTGCGTGGGCGCGGATGGGTGACGTTGGTGCGACGCGGCGCGCGTTGGATCGGGTGGAGCGACTGGCGGCGAATCTGCCGGTTCCTGAGCGCGCGGAGCACCACTATCGCTATGACCCGGCCAAGGCTGCCGCGTACACGGCTACGACGTTGTCGTGGGCGGGGGACCCTGGTGCCGAGCAGGTTGCGCGAGCCGTGCTGGCGGAGCTGGACCCAGCCGGCGATGGGGGAGCGCGGCCCCGCCGGTCCGCGTCAGCTCGTCTTGACCTGGGCCTTGCCTTGGTCGCCGCTGGGCAGCCAGACGAGGCGGTAGCTCTCGGGGCGAAGGCCGTGACGTCCGGACGGGTGGTGCCGTCGAACTGGTGGCGGGCCACGGAGCTGCTGGCCAAGGTGGAGCAGGCGAGAGTGCCGGAGGCCACGACGTTGCGCGACCTGTGCATCGAGTTCGCCCCCGGGCGTCGGCCATCAGCGGACAGCACATCCGGTTAGCGGACAGTCACCTTCTGGATCGACGATGTTTGTGGCGTGACGCTGTTCCTCACTGCCCCGGGGTGCGGAACAGGGCACATCAGCCGCTGCCTATCCGCGCCCTGCAAAGAAGAGGGGACGGATTCGTGACGTTGATTGTCGGGCTTCTACGACGGATCGTCAGCCGGCTTTTCCCGTCGCCACCGGCGCTCCCCCGCGTCGGACAGCGCATTGAGGCACGGGAGCAGGAAGCTGCCCGGCGGCGGCTCTTGGATCAGGCGCGAGGCACGGCGCAGCAGCCCTCGACCGTAGAAGATGGGTCGCTCAACTATCACCCGGCGCCGCCGTCTGCGGAGCGCGGCAAGTGAGCGCCCACGGGCCAGTGCTGCCGATCTGGAGCTGCGGCGGCTGTGGCGCACCCTGGCCATGCACTACCCGACGCCAGGAGCTGCGAGCAGAGTTCGAGGATGCTCCGGTGTCCCTGTCTCTCTACATGGGGGCGCAACTCGTTCGTGCCACCGCCGATCTGACCTGGGCACCCGCCGGCACGCTGTATCGGCGCTTTCTCGGCTGGATGCGGTGAGCATCCTGCGTCCCGGCGACGAGAAGTTCCACTACAGCGACGGCTCCCACCGGTGGATCCCGCCGGACCCCGCCTACGACCAGGAGATCTGGGACGAGCAGGTCCGCCAGCACAAGCAGAGCCACCTGAGGAACGAGCGCCCGAAGGTGCGCCTGCGGCGGCTGGTCTGATGCCGCTGCAAGGTCCGGTGTAGACGGCGTGCTCGAACGTCCAGGTCGGCAGGTGGTTCCGAGCCGCATGCGACCGACGGCGGCGACGCCCGCGGTCCGCAACCGGTCACAGGTACGGGTCGAGCAGGGCCAGCACCGCCGCCGGGTCCTCCACGTGCGCGTTGTGGCCGAGGCCGGGCAGGGTCGCCACTGGCACGCCCAGCTCGGCGAGCTGCGCGCCGCTGACCATCGGGTCGTGCTCACCCCGGGCCAGCAGCACCGGGACGTCGGTGGCGGCCAGCAGGGCCGGCAGCTGCGGCTCGCCCACCGCGAAGGCGGCCGGGTCCATGGCCAGCCGCCAGCGGCCGTCCTCGGCACGAAGCCCCGCGTCGACCACCGGGTGGTGCGGCGCGAAGAGCCCGCCGAGGCCGGCCACCTTCAGGTAGCGGCGGGCCGCCTGGTCCCGGGTGGCGAACCAGGTCACCGGGCGCTCCGCCAGCTCACGCGCCCGGGTCAGCTCGGCGGGCGACCAGACCGCCTTGATGCCCAGCCCGACCACCGCGTCCACCGGGAGCCCGGCGTCGCGGGCGGCCAGCGCCAGCGCGACCACCCCGCCGAGGGAGTGGCCGAGGACGACCAGCCGGTCAGCCGGGCGGGCCCCCTCGGCCACCGGGCCGAGCCCCGCCGCGACCTGCTTCGCGAACCCGGCGAAGGAGTACCCGGGCAGCGGCGGCGAGAAGCCGTGGCCGGCCAGGTCCGGCGCCAGCCAGCGGCCCGGCCAGCGGTGTTCCAACAGCGGCGCCCAGGGCAGCCACACGTCGCCGGTGGCGCCCATCCCGTGCAGCAGCAACAGCAGCCGGCGGGTACCCGAGTCGTCGGTCATGGGCCGCAGTGTGCCACCGCCCGGTTCCGGCGCGCGAGACCCGCGCCAACGGCGACGGGCACCGGCCCCCCAGGGGAGCCGGTGCCCGGACGCGCGACGGTGTGGATCAGGCGGAGTAGCCGCGGGTGGCGATCCAGTTCGCCAGGTCGATGGTGCTCATCCAGTACGACGGCAGGCTCGGGTTCGCCGAGTCGGCGATCCGGACCGTCCGGCCGTCGTTCTTGTAGCCGACCACCGCGATGTAGTGGCCGCCCGGGAAGGAGTGCCAGCCGCCGTCGGTGTCGGTGGCGGTGCCGGCGATGTTCGCCACGACGCCCCGGCCGTCGGTGATCGCCGCGACCACGTCGGCCTGGAGCCGGTCGATCTGCGCCGAGCTGGGGGTGCCCTGGAACATCCGGGTCCGGTACGGGTCGCCCTTGACGATCTGGTTCAGGACCCGGGTGGTGTCCAGCGCGGAGTTGGTGCCCATCTCGGTGGTGCCGAGCGGGCCCTCCAGCTCGTACTGGGTCCGCTCGATGCCGGTCGCGCTGAGCGCGTTGCGCACCGCCGCCGGACCGCAGTTGTAGTAGGTGGTCTGCGCCTGGTAGTCGTAGCGGAGGACCTTGGTCGACGGCGGCTTGGGGGCCGCCTTGCGGGTCAGGTCCGGGTCCGCCTTGGCCTTGGTGGCGCTGGCCGACGGCGAGGGGCTGGGTGACGGCTTGCCGGACGGGGTGGCGACGCGGCCCTGGCCGCGGGTCGCGACGTCGTCCAGCCGGGGCGCCACCTCGGCGACGGCGGCCGAGGTCTGCTGGCGGGCGGGCGCCTCGTCGGCGAGCAGGGTGCTGGCGCCGGAGACGAGCACGAGGGCGGCGGCCGAGCCGGCGACCAGCTGGTACGACCGCTCGGTGGCCAGGCGTCGCAGCTGCCGCTTCAGGGTGTGCTTCACGTTTTCCTCCACGGTACGAGGGCGGGAGCGGCGTGCCGGATCGGCGCGTGACGGGACGTCACCCGCGGGTGTCAAAGCCGGTGTGCGAGGCCGCTCGGCGGGGGTGCGCCCGGTCGGTGTCCGGGCGGCGGGGTGGGGCCGGTATCAGCGCGCGAGGGCGCGGCGGACCGGCGCGAACACCCCGGTACCGAGGTGGAGAGCAAGCCGAGGGATGCGAGAGAACAGCAAAAGCTGGAACTCCTTCCGACACCGCCTACCGGGTTAGCTGACGGATTCGGGCGGGAAGAGCGCCCTACCACGGGCCGTGGCCCGCGGATTCACCCCGGACGTGCATGGGTCCCCGGTTCGTGAAATCACGATTGAGCGGGTCGGCGCGGCGTCGCCTCTTGCGATCGGAAACCGCACCGGACCCGGGCGACATTACTGGTCGGTCACGTGTCAGCCAAGCGCTCCCAGCTGCGTAAACATGATCAGGGCGACAAATTAGCCGCACACTTCGGCACTGACGTCACTCAATGGGACAGGCGGTTGTTCCGGGACCGTCGGGCGACAACCGGACAGCACGGCGGCAAACCCTGCCGATCGTCGCGATCGATATCACCGACTGTGACCGGATGACCGGTTTCCCGATTGCGGTGACGCGGCTCACGGAAATACGCGTAACAGTTCGGTCAAGTCCTCAGCCCACCCGGGCCGGCCGCCACCGTGCCGCGAGCGCCGTCCGCGCCGTCGCCGTCGCCGTCCGCTGGGCGGGCAGCCGTACCGGACGCAGCCGCTCCGCCGCCGCGTACGCCTCAACGGCGAGCGCGCGGGCCGCCTCGGCGGCCAGTTCGGCGTCCCGCCACGCCGACCGCTCCCGCCCGGCCGCCGCCCGGTACGCGTCCCGCCGGCCGTCGCGTACCGCCCGGGCCAGCAGCACCTCCTGCTCGACGGGGTGCCGCCGGGGGTCCCAACCGTCCCGGTGCGCGAAGACGTCCCGCAGCCGCTCCACCGGCAGCTCGCCGCGCCAGTGGGCCGCCACCGCCGCCTGGTGCAGCCAGCGCTCCCGGCCCGCGTACTCGGCCGGCGTACGCGGGGTACGCGGGGCGGGCAGCGCGGCGGCGCCGGTGAACCGGCGGGCGGCGGTCTCCGCCTCGTCGTACGCCGTCCAGGCCCGGTCCACCTCCTCCTGGGCGGTCAACCAGGCATCCCGCCACCGGCGCGCGGTCTGGGCGGCGCCCGCCGCCGCGACGGCGACCTCCTCGGCGTACCGGCGCAGGTCCGCCAGCTCGGTCGCGGGGTCGGCCGGGGACGGGTCGACGACCGGCTCGTCGGGGGCCGGGTCCCGCTCGGGGCGGGCGACCAGCACGGTGAGCACGGTCAGGGCGAGCACGAGCAGGGCCGACCAGATGGCGGCGGCGGTCGGGACCTCGACGAGGAACTGGTAGAGGACGGTGTTCACGGTGGGCACCTCCCGGAAGCGGGATGCGGAAAGAGGAGTCCCACACCGGCCCGGGGGCGACGGGGCGAGGCCGGGGCGGCGCCGCGTGCCGGGGGGCGGGTGCGGTGGTGAGGTTCTCGAAGGCGCGGTCGCGGGTGGCCCCGCGTGGCGGTCAGCCGACCGGCGGGGCCCGGGGACCGGTCGCGCCGGCGGCCAGCCCGGTCAGGGGCAGCGACGGCGCGGTGACCGGATGGGCCGGCCTGCCGACCGGGCCGACCGAGGTGACCGGATCGAGCGGAGCGGCGGCCGGGGCGACGAATGCGCGGCCGGTGCTCTGGGCATCCCCGGCGGCGAGCGTCACGGCGGGGATGGCGGCCGCGCGGACGGCGGACCCGTCGGGCACCGCCAGATCGGCGAGGACCGGGGCGGCGGCCGGGCTCGGGGCGGCGGAGAGCGGGCCGGCATCCGGCGCGGCCGGACCGCCGAGGGAGAGCGCGACCGCCAGGGCGAGGCCGGTCAGCAGCCGGGAACTCCAGCGCGCCACCCACCACAGAGGACTGGTGAGCGCGACCGGAAGCACGGCACCACGCTACGCCGATGCCGGGGTGATCGCAGCGTCGCCGGGCGTGTCGTCGCGGCGCTCACGTCAGTGGGGGTCGCGCGGGCCTGCGTACTCGATGGGTCGGCCGGCCGGCGTGCCGTCGGCGGCCGCCCGCGGTGCCGGCGTGGGCTGCGATGCCGGCGCGACCGGAGCGTCCAGGGTGGACGGATCGGGCGTCGGGGCGGGGCGGGGCCGGCGACGGGGGGCCAGGCGGCGCATCATCGGCGTCTCGACCCAGCGGTGCAGCAGGGCGGCCAGCACCAGGTTCACCGCCAGGAAGCCGAGCACCGCCAGCGGTCCCCACCAGCCGGGCAGCCCGACGCCGAGGTGGCCGGTGGCCCGCAGCACGGTGACCATCACCAGCACGTGCACCAGGTAGAAGGCGAACGAAACCTCACCGAGCCAGACCAGCCGGCGGTGCCGCCAGGGCGAGGGCAGACCGCGCACGTCGGCGTCCGCCGCGGCGGTGATGACCAGGATGTACGCCACCGAGAGGATCGCCGCCCAGAGCTCGGCGGGGATCCACTGCGCCGCCACCGCCCAGGTGACCACGAAGACGAGGCTGGCCAGCGGCAGGCCGGGCCCCCGCCAGCGGCCCCGCCGCATCAGCTCGGCCGCCGCCACGCCCAGCCAGAACTCCAGCGAGCGGACCACCGGGAAGATCTGGGTGAACCACCAGGTGCTCTCCTCCGGCACCAGCGCCTGCCCGGGCCAGAGGGCCACGATCAGCAGCGGCACCGCCGCCACCACCGCCCAGAGCAGGCCGGCGCGGGCCCGGCGCAGCGCCGGCAGCACCAGCGGCAGGCAGAGGTAGAAGAACAGCTCGCAGGAGAGCGACCAGCTCACCGTGTTGATGGCGTAGAAGTAGCCGGGCGTCGGGTCCCAGGCCTGCACGAGCAGGAGGCTCTCCAGCGCGGCGCGGGGCACGATGGTGTCGGCGAACCACCACATCACCAGCAGGGCCGCCACCCAGGTCAGCAGGTGGTTCGGGTAGATCTTGGCGAGCCGTCGCCGCCAGAAGTCGCGCCGCCGGTCCCCGTCGCGGGCCGACCAGACCAGCACGAACCCGCTGAGGATGAAGAAGAACTGCACCCCGGACAGGCCCAGGGTGAACACCCCGCCGACGACCGCCTGGTAGTCCGGTTCGCCGACGATCCGCATGGTGCCCACGTGGTAGCCGAAGACCAGCATCGCGGCCACCCAGCGCAGCCCGGTCAGCGAGGGCAGCCGGCTCGCCGTGGCAGTCGGTGCGCCCACCGCGCTCGTCATGCCGGGCACCCCGCCGTCGCCACGCTCACCCGCACGTACCTCTCCTCCCCCGGCCGCTCGCCGCCGCGACCGCGGCCCGGCGCCGGACGGCGGCACCGGTCGTGCCACCGTCCGGGCACCCTACCGGCTGGTGGGGCCGCCACGACCGGGCCGGGGACGCGGACCCACCGGGAGATGTACGCGGGCTGCAGATTGCCCTAATATTCCCCGGACCCGCAGCCGACGTCGTGCCCGGCGGCGGGCCGGCCGGCGTCCTCCCTCCGGGCCGCCCCGGCACGCGTGAACCACGAAATGGAGCGGCGATGCACCAGCGGATCCTGATGCGGGCGAAGAAGGGCCCGTTCGACGTCCGCTCCGCCGAGGAGGCCTTCGAGGGCGACTGGATCGGGGTCAACAACGGCAACCTCGTCTTCAGCCACGCCGCCCACAAACTGCTCAGCACGACGACCGCCGAGATCACGCCGACCGAGTTCAAGGTCAACCCGCGCGACGCCGACGAGATCAACGAGAAGTACGACGTCTACGTCATCCCGCTGGCCAACGCCTTCCGGCGCAGCTACGCGCACCGTATCGAGCTGATGACCCGGCTGGTCGAGCGGCTGAAGATCCCGGTGGTCGTGCTCGGGGTCGGGGTGCAGACCGACGTCAGCGGCGACCGGGAGTACCTGCGCCCGATCGACGACGTGGTCAGCCGGTTCGTCCGGGCCGTGCTCGAGCGCTCGCCCAGCATCGGCGTACGCGGCGAGATCACCGAGAGCTACCTGCGCACCCTGGGCTTCTCGGCGGTCGACGTGATCGGCTGCCCGTCGATGTTCCTGCACGGCGACCGGCTGACGGTGGAGAAGACCACGCCGACGCTGGAGCGGGACGCCCGGGTGGCGCTGACCGTCTCCCCGTACGTCAAGTCGATGGCGAAGATCATCGCCGCGCACCACGGGCGCTACCCGAACCTGCGCTACCTGCCGCAGGACCTCACCACCCTCGGCACGCTGCTCTACGGCGACGCCCCGGAGGACCGGGGCAGGACCAGCCCGATCCCCGTGCACACCTCCCACCCGCTCTTCGTCGAGGACAAGGTGCGGATGTTCCTGGACCCGTGGACCTGGATGGACTACCTCTCCGGGTTCGACTTCGCCTTCGGCACCCGCATCCACGGCACCATCACCGCGCTGGTCGCCGGAACCCCCAGCTACCTCTTCGCGCACGACTCGCGCACGCTGGAGCTGGCCCGGTACTTCGACATCCCGCACCGGACGATGAAGGAGGTGCCCGCCGACATCGACGCCGCGCAGCTCTACGCCGAGGCGGACTACACCGCCCTGCACGCCGGCCACCGGGCCCGCTACGAGCGGATGGCGGCGTTCCTCGCCGCGCACCGGCTCGGCAACGCCTTCGACGACGGGGACGCCACCACCCGCTTCGACGAGCGGGTACGCGCCACCAGCTTCCCGCCGGCCGTCCGCCCGGCCACCGCGACCTCCCCGGAGGCCCTGCTGGAGCGGATCCAGTGGCTGCGGGACCGCAACACGACGCTGGACGGCCAGGTGCGGACGCTGGAGGAGCAGCGGCTGCGGGCCCGGGTCAGGCGGGCGGTCGGCGCACCGGTACGGCGCATCCTGAGTCGTTAACCCGCCGCTCGGCCGCTGTTCAGTAACTCCATCTTTACCGGATACGTCAGGTTCCGGGGCCGTCCACCCGGGTGCACCAGGGTGGCGGCGTGGTCAACGAGCCGACGCGCGCCACCCCACTGCTGAGCATCGTCGTGCCGGTCCACGGGGTGGAGGCGTACCTGTACCAGTGCCTCGAGTCGATCCGGGCGGACGTCCCGGCCGGCGAGCGGGGCGCGGTCGAGCTGGTCGCCGTCGACGACGCCTCCCCGGACCGGTGCGGCGACATGCTGCGCTCGTACGGCGCCGGCCGGTCCGAGGTCCGCACCGTGCACCTGAGCAGCAACGTCGGTCTGGGCCTGGCCCGCAACGCCGGGCTGGAGGTGGCGACCGGCGACTACGTCTGGTTCGTCGACAGCGACGACTGGCTGCCGCCGGGCACCATCCCCGCGGTGCTGGACCGGCTGCGCGCGCACCGCCCCGACGTGCTGCTGGTGGACCACGTGCGGGTGCACGACGGCGGGCGGCGCGAGCTGGACGCCAGCAGTCCGCTGCTGCGCGGGGTGCCCGACGTGGTTCGCCTGGCCGACCAGCCGCAGCTGCTGCGGGTGCAGCACACTGCCTGGAACAAGGTGGTCCGCCGCGCGTTCATGGACGAGTTGGAGCTGCGCTTCCACCCCGGCTGGTACGAGGACATCCCGTTCAGCCACCCGCTGCTGATCGGCGCGGAGAAGATCTCGGTGCTGGACCGGGTCTGCTACCTGTACCGGCAGGGCCGGCAGGGCGCGATCACCTCCACCCGCAGCGGCCGGCACTTCGACGCCTTCGACCAGTACGACCGGCTGCTGGACTGGGTCGGGCGGCGGTACCCGGACGAGCGGCTGCGAGCCGAGCTGTTCGGGCTGATGGTCAACCACATGCTGGTGGTGGTCGGCAACGACGACCGGCTGCACCCGCACCTGCGCCGGGACTTCTTCCACCGGGTGGCCGCCCAGTACCGTCGCCACCTGCCGGCGGGCGGCTACCCCCGCCCCGGCGGGGTGGTCGGGCTCAAGCACCGGCTGGTGGGCCGGGACAACTACCTCGCGTACGCGGCGCTGCGCCAGGCCCACCGGCTGGCCGGTCGGCTGCGCCGGCCCGCCGCGCCCCCGGCCGGCGCCGTCGCGTCGGCGGGTGTGGACCGGGTCGCCGCCGACCCGGCGGAGCGGGCCGAGGCGACCGACGCGCTGGCCGGTCACGGCACGCCGTGACGGCGAGGGTCGACACGTCGCGCCGCCGAGGCGTCCGGACCGGGTCCGGGCGGCACCCGGCGGCGGAGTTTTCAGGTCGTCCCCGGACGACGAGGCAGGGACCGCGCGCCTGCGCGGACGCACAGCGGACAGAGGTCGGGCATGACGACGACAGTGAAGATCGGGCCGCACGTGGTCGGCGCCGGGGAGCGGCCCTTCGTGGTCGCCGAGATGTCCGGCAACCACAACGGTGACCTGGACCGGGCGCTGGCCATCGTGGACGCGGTCGCGGCCAGCGGGGCGCACGCGCTGAAGCTCCAGACGTACCGGCCGGACACGATCACCATCGACGTCGACACGCCGGCCTTCCGGATCTCCGGGGGGCACGAGCTGTGGGGCGGGCAGAACCTGTACCGGCTCTACGAGCGGGCGCACACGCCGTACGAGTGGCACGCGCCGATCTTCGCCCGCGCTCGCGAGCGGGGGCTGACCGTCTTCTCCTCGCCGTTCGACGCCACGGCGGTGCAGCTGCTGGAGGAGCTGGACGCGCCGGCGTACAAGATCGCCTCGTCGGAGCTGGTCGACCTGCCGCTGATCCGGCTGGTCGCCGGCACCGGCAAGCCGCTGGTCATCTCGACCGGGATGGCGACGGTGGCCGAGATCGACGCCGCGGTGCGGACCGCCCGCGAGGGCGGGGCCGGCGGCATCGTGCTGCTGGCCTGCACCGCCTCCTACCCGGCCCCGCCGGCGGACAGCAACTTGCGCCGCATCCCGGTGCTCGCCGACGCGTTCGGCGTGCCGGTGGGGCTCTCCGACCACACCCCCGGCATCGGCGTCCCGGTCGCCTCGGTGGCGCTGGGCGCCTGCTTCATCGAGAAGCACGTGACGCTGGACCGCGCCGACGGCGGGGTGGACTCCGACTTCTCCCTCAACCCGGACGAGCTGGCCGCGCTGGTGGTCGAGTCGGGGCGGGCGTACGCGGCGCTCGGCGGCACCGCGATCGGCCCCACCCCCGCCGAGCGGGAGGGGCTGCGGTTCCGCCGTTCGCTCTACGTGGTGGCGGACGTGCGCGCCGGCGACCCGGTGACCGCCGACAACGTGCGGTCGATCCGGCCCGCGGGCGGGCTGCCGCCGGTGGAGATCGAGAAGGTGCTGGGCCGCACCTTCACCGTTGACGTCCCGCGCGGCACCCCGTTGAGCTGGGACCTCGTCTGAGCTGACCATCCCGCGCCCGGTCCGCGCCGAGCGGACCGGGCGCGGCATGTCGCGCTGCCCCGAAGGGGCGACACCGCGACACGCCGCGAGGCGGGAAGCGTCACGGGCCGGGGCGCGACGGGGCGAAGGCCACCGTGACCACCAGGTCGTCCAGGCGCAGGGTCCGCCACACCGCCCGGCTCTCCGGGGGTACGGCCAGCCCGTGCCGCCGCCACCAGGCGGCCACCGGCACGTCGGCCAGCTTGCAGAGGCTCTCCGCCCGGGTCCAGCGGGCCCAGAAGTCGGCCCGCCCGAAGCGGTGCGCCAGCGCGGGCGGGACGTCCGCGTCGGCCCGTTCGGCGTCCACCGCGACCCGCCAGCCCGGGGTCGGTGGGCCGTACCAGCCGACGCAGCGCCCGTCGTCGAGGTGGCTGCGGGTGACGGCGTACCCGAGGTCGGCCGGCCGGCCCACCCGCAGGTGACGTTCGGCGGTGCCGAGCAGGGCCGGCACCGGCCGGGGCGCGCGGGTGGTGGGCCCCGGCCGGGACAGGGCCGCGTCAGACGGAGGCCGCACCGTCCACCACGATCACCTGGCCGTTGATGTTGGTCTGCTCGCACAGCAGCATCCGCACCACCGGCACGACCTCCTCCGGCTCGGTGAGGTGGCCGGTGGGGGTGCGCCGGACGATCTGGTCGAGCTGGGTGCTGCCCAGCACGGCGGACATCTCCGAGGCGAAGAAGCCGGGCGCCACCGAGTTGACCAGCATCCGGCCGCCCAGCTCCCGGGCCAGCGAGCGGGTGGCGGCGTCCATGCCGCCCTTGGTGGCCGAGTACGCCACCAGCCCCGGGAAGCCGCGCTGCGCGCAGATCGAGGTGATGTTGACGATCCGCCCGCGCAGCCCCTTGCCCAGCATCCGCCGGATCACCAGGCGGGTGAGCTGCAACGGCGCGGTCAGGTTGGTCTCGATGATCCGGGCGATGTCGCCGGTGGAGGTGTGCACGTGCAGCGAGTCCTGGCCGACGGCGGCGTTGTTGACGACGCCGTCGATCGGGCCGAGCCGCTCCTCCACCTCCCGGACGAAGGCCTGGGTGGCGGCCGGGTCGGTGACGTCGACCGCGCCGACGTGCACCCGGTCGGGATGCTCGGCGGCCAACTTCTCCAGCTCCGGCGTGACGGTACGGGCGAAGGCCGCCACCCGTACGCCGGCGTCGAGCAGGTCGGTGACGATGGCCAGGCCCAGCCCCCGGGAGCCGCCGGAGACGAGGACCACGGTGCTGGGCGGGACGAGCGGGGAGTCAGACATCGCTCTTCAACGTCTCCTTGACGGGGATCTCGGTGAACATGCGGATGCGGCGCGGCACCGCGTACTCGGGGAGCCGGTCGGCGCACCAGCGCACCAGCGTGGCCTCGTCCAGCGGGTCGCCGGACGGCGTCGGCACCACCTCGGCGACGACCATCCGGCCGAGCACCGGGGCGCGCCGCCCGGTGACCCGCGCCCAGGCCACCCGGGGGTGGGCGGTGAGCACGCCGCGGACCAGTCCGGCGGAGACCTTGCTGCCGCCGACGTTGATCTCGTCGGAGTCGAGCCGGCCGGTGATCAGCACCCGGTCGTCGACCACCTGCACCCGGTCGCCGGTGCGCACCGGCCCGTCGAGCCCGACCCCGTGGTACGGCGAGCTGACCACCAGCTCCTCGCCGTCGACCGAGAGCCGGGGCCGGCCGGGCACCTCACGATCGAGCCAGTCGACCGGGAACCCGGCCCGGCCGTCGTGCACCACGATGGACGCGCCGACCTCGGAGGAGGCGTAGATCCAGGAGATCCGGGCGGTCGGGAAGACCGCGCGGAGCTGGTCCAGGACGGCCTGGTCGACCGGCTCCCCGCCGAGGGTGAGCTGGCGCAGCGGCACCCGGGCCAGCGCCGCGCCGTCGCGGTGCAGGGTGCGCCGCCAGAAGGTCGGGGTGCCGGAGGCGGCGTCCACGCCGTGCGCGGCGGCGACGGCCGGCCACTCGTCCAGCTCGTCCGGGTCGACCACCACGAGGTGCTGCCCGGGCTGGGTGAGCGACAGCGTCACCACCTGCCACCAGGCGTACGTGCCGGGGGCGTACGGGCAGAGCCAGGTCCGCTCCGGCTGGGCGCCCCGGACGGTGGTCAGCGAGTCCAGGGTGTGCCCGACCCGCTTGGGCCGCCCGGTGGACCCGGAGGTGAGCAGCCAGAGCCGGCCGGACTCGGCGGGGCGGGGCCGGGTGGGCGGGACGGGCACCGGCCCGTCGGCGTCCAGGGTGGTCACCGCGAAGCCGGCTTCGCGCAGCTCGTCCCGCATCGCCGGGTCGACCCGGTGCGCGGTGCTCAGCAGCAGCTCGGTGCCGTGCTCGGCGTGCTGCCGGGCGGCGGCCAGCGCGTCTTCGGAGCCAGCGGCGAGGACGGCGGCGGGCGAGGGCAGCGCCGGCGAGGGCAGCGCCCGCCAGGTGCGCGCGGCGCCCCCGACGACGACCCGGTTGTCCAGGCCGGCCGGGGTGGACGTCGTGACGGTCACTGCTGCTGGAGCGTGCCGAGGAAGTCGAGGACGTCGCCGACGGTGGCGATCCGGCGCAGGCCGGGGGCGTCGAAGTTCAGCTCCTCCCCCGTCTCGTCCTCGACCCGCAGGGCCAGCTCGGAGAAGTCCAGCGACCGGAAGCCGATCTCCCGCAGGTCGGCGGCGTCGTCGTCCGGGAGCACCTTGCCCTGGTTGGCGAGCACCTGTGCCATGAGGTCGCGGATCTGCGCGCGACTCAATTCGTTCATGCGGCGGAGTGTACAGCCCGGGAATTGGTCCCGGCATTTCCCGGGTAGGGTTTCCGGGGCCCGTAGGAATCGGATGGAAAGAGGTCGGCGTGCTGCGTGGGGCGACCGAGGACGACGTTAACCTGATGTTGTCCTGGCGTAATCAGGAAACCAACCGGCAGGTCAGCAAGAACAGTCACGAGATCACCGCCGAGGAGCACGCCGCGTGGTGGTCGCGGGTGCGCACCGACCCCAGCCGGCGGGTGCTGGTGTACGTCCGCGACGGCCGGCCCTGCGGCGTGGTGACCTTCTTCGACCTGCGTCTCGACGGTCGGCGTACCGGTTCCTGGGGCTTCTACCTGGACGCCGACGGGCTGGCCGAGCGGGGCGAGACGCTGCCCGCCTGGCTGGAGGTGATGCGGGCGGCGGTGGACCACGCCTTCGACGAGCTGCGGCTCGACCGGCTCGACGGCGAGGTGCTCGCCGACAACACGGTGGTCCGCCAGATGAACCGCCGGTTCCGGTTCGTCGAGGGCAATGAGGAACAGCAGGTTCACGACGGCCGGAAAATCACCGTCGTCCCCGTTTCGCTGAAGCGGGAGAATCGTCGACGGCGCTGATGTCGACAATTGTCCGCCGCGCATTAACCGGCCGGCCATTCCCCGTTCATAGAGGTCGGGAATGAATCGTCAGCCGCGCCGCCAGGCCGCCCAGTGCTGGCCCGGATTGCCGCCGAGGCGGGTGAAGCCGTAGCGGGTGCCGTCCCAGTCGTCCGGGGAGCCGGGCGCCCAGCGGGCGAAGACCACGTCGGCGGCGGCCGGCGGCCGGTCGCTGAACCACCGCACGTCGCTCCAGGTCACCTGGTGGCTCAGGTTGAACCGCAGGATGTAATGCACCCCGACGGAGGCGTAGACCCGCTCGCCGGGGCCTACCCCGAGGTCGGCGACGCGCGGGGTCGGCGCGGTCGCCGCCACCATCGGCCGGACCAGCTGGTCGGTGATCACCTGCATGGTGCCGAGGTTCACCACGACCAGCACGGCGAGCACCGGCACCCGCAGCCTCGGCACCCGGACCGCGGCGACCAGCAGCAGGCAGGCCACCGCGCCCACCGCCGCCCCGGTGAACGGGCGGAACTCGCGCCAGCCGCCGGTCAGCGCCATCAGGTCGGGGGCGCCGAAGCCGCCGTAGCGCAGCTCGTGCCCCCGGCTCGCCACGTAGGCGAGCCGGGCGGCGATTAGCGCCGCGCCCCCCACCAGCAGCGCGACCGCGACGGCCGCCCGGGCCAGCAGCACCCGGTACGCCACGGTGAGCAGCACCCCAACCCCGACCAGCAGCCAGAACGGGGCCAGCATCTGCACGTACCGGCCGTAGATGGCGTCCAGCGGCTTGGTGGTGATGCCGGCCAGGATCACCGACGCGCCGCCGGCCACGCCGACGCTGGTCACCAGCGCGACGCCGAGCGTCCAGCGGACGGCCGGGTCGCCCCCGCGCCGGCGCAGCTCGCGCACCGCGGCGGCCCAGGCGATCCCGGCCATCCCGAAGGTGATCACCACCAGGTACCAGAGCTGCGTGGCGACGGCCGCCCCCAGCCGCAGCAGCCCCTGGCCGGTGGCGACGGCCCGGACGGTGCCGCCGCCGGGCGGGTTGCCCAGCAGGTAGACCCGGTCGCCGAGCAGCCGGATGCCGACGGTGTTCACCAGGGCCAGGGCCAGCACCGGCAGCACCGCGGCCAGCGCCTGCCCGAGGGTGGCCCGGCGGCGGACCAGCAGCAGCAGGACCAGTCCCGCGTGCACCGCCACGATCACCAGGCCCCGCGAGTGCAGCAGGTGGAACGCGCCGACCAGCGTGCCCACCGTCGCGGCGGCCAGCGCCCCCGGCCGGGCGACCCATCGGTGCACGGCCAGCAACCAGGCCAGCACCAGCGGCGCCAGCACCGCGTCGATCATCGCCACCTCGGCGTAGAAGGCGGTGGCCGGCAGGGTCGCGGCCACCGCGGCGGCGACCAGCGCGTACGACCGGCGCAGCTCGAGCAGCCGACGGGCCAGCAGGTACGCCAGCGGCAGCACGGTGGCGTTGACCGCCGCGTTGATCAGCTGCACCAGGCGGTAGCTGTCGGTGAAGTCCCGTTCGCCGAGGAACGCCGGGGAGATCAGCATCGGGTAGCCGACCCGGCGCAGCGGGCCGTTCTCGCTGCTGAAGCCGCCCGGCCCGCCGGCCAGCGCCCGGGCGGTGTTGAGGTAGCTGTCCTCGTCGGTGTGCGCGATCGGCAGGGCGACGTGCCGGGCCAGCCACATCCGCCAGGCCACCCCGGCCAGCCAGCCCAGGACCAGCAGCGCCGGCACCAGCCAACGCCGCCGGGCCGGCGCCGCCGGCGTCTCGGCCGGGTCGGCGGGGTCGGCCGGGTCGGCCGGGTCGGCGAGCCGTTCCCGTACGTCGGACGTCATCTCGTCTCCTGGTCGCTGGTGAGCCGCGCCGGCCGCGCGGCGGGGCGCGGCGGGCGGGTCGGGCGGAGGGGTGGTGGCCGGCGGCGCGGGGCCGGAGGGCGACCGGGCCGGGGGCCCGCCGTCGCGTACGCGGGGCCACTGTAGCCAGCACAGTTCCCGCCGGTCAGCCGCTCGGCGGGGTCGGCGCAAGTGTTCGCCTGCCGGGTGTCCGGCATTCACGGGACCAGCGCGGTCGGTTCACCCGGGCGCGTCGGGGTGTTAACCCGCCGTGGCTAGCGTCCGTCCGGTCGCGTGGCCCCCGGCCACCGGCGCACAACCTGCGATCATGGGAGCACCACATTGAGCGAGCTGACGGGATCCTCCATCCTGGTTACCGGCGGCACCGGTTCCTTCGGTAGGACCTTCCTCCGGCACATCCTGGCCGAGGCCGACCCGGCCCGGGTGGTGGTCTTCTCCCGCGACGAGCTGAAGCAGTACGAGCTGCGCCAGCAGCTCGGCGACGACCCGCGGCTGCGCTGGTTCATCGGCGACATCCGGGACCGGCACCGGCTCACCCGGGCCATGCACGGCGTCGACCACGTGGTGCACGCGGCGGCGCTGAAGCAGGTGGACACGGCCGAGTACAACCCGTCGGAGTTCATCGCCACCAACATCACCGGCTCCCAGCACGTGGTGGACGCCGCGATCGAGGCCGGCGTCAAGAAGGTCATCGCGCTCTCCACCGACAAGGCGTCCAGCCCGATCAACCTGTACGGCGCCACCAAGCTGGTCGGCGACAAGCTCTTCGTCTCCGCCAACCACTACGCCGCCCAGCACCCCACCCGCTTCGCGGTGGTCCGCTACGGCAACGTGGTGGGCAGCCGCGGGTCGGTGGTGCCGCTGTTCCGCCGGCTGGCCGCCGAGGGCAAGAGCCTGCCGATCACCGACAAGCGGATGACCCGGTTCTGGATCACCCTCGACCAGGCCGTCCAGTTCGTCATGGACAGCTTCGACCAGATGCAGGGCGGCGAGCTGTTCGTGCCGCGCATCCCCAGCATGCGGATCCTCGACCTGGTCGAGGCGGTCGCCCCGGACGCCACCACCCACGAGATCGGCATCCGGCCGGGCGAGAAGCTGCACGAGGAGATGATCGCCCCGGACGACAGCCGGCGGACGCTGCGCGCCAAGGACCGGTTCATCGTCCAGCCCACCATCGCCACCTGGGGCTACCAGCCGCCGGTCGGCTGCGACCCGGTGCCGGACGGGTTCGCGTACCAGTCGGACACCAACGACGAGTGGCTGAGCGTCGAGCAGCTGCGCGACATGCTCGGCCTCGGCGCGTGACGGCGATGCTGCCGTACGGGCGGCAGTCGGTCACCGCCGACGACGTCGCCGCCGTGGTGGCCGCGCTGCGCAGCGACTGGCTCACCACCGGCCCGCAGGTCGACGCCTTCGAGGCCGACCTGTCGAGCTGGACCGGCGGGGTCGGCTGCGCGGCGGTCTCCAACGGCACCGCCGCGCTGCACGTCGGGTACGCGGCGGCCGGGGTAGGCCCCGGCGACGAGGTGGTGGTGCCGCCGATGACGTTCGTCGCCACCGCCAGCAGCGCGGTGGCGCTCGGCGCGAAGGTGGTCTTCGCCGACGTCGAGGAGGAGACCTTCACCCTCGACCCGGCCGCGGCGGCCGCCGCGACGACCTCGCGTACCCGGGTGGTCTCCGCCGTCGACTACGCCGGCCACCCGGCCGACTACGACGCCCTGCGCGGCGCCCTCGCCGGCAGCGACGCGCTGCTGCTGGCCGACGCGGCGCACTCCATCGGCGCCACCTACCGGGGCCGGCCGGTCGGCTCGCTGGCCGACCTGACCACCTTCTCGTTCTTCCCCACCAAGAACCTGACCACGGCCGAGGGCGGCGCGGTCGCCGCGCTCGACGCGGAGCTGCTGACCCGGGCCCGCCGGTTCCGCAACATCGGGCTGGTCCGCGAGCGGGACGCGCTGCGCTGGCCGGACGAGGGCGGCTGGCACCAGGAGGTGCACGAGTTCGGCCTGAACTACCGGCTGCCCGACGTGCTCTGCGCGCTCGGCCGCAGCCAGCTGCGCCGACTCGGCGACTTCCTCGCCGCCCGGGACCGGCTGGTCGCCCGGTACGACGAGGCGCTGGCCGACCTGGACGGCGTGCTGCGGCCCGGCCGCCGCTCGTGGGCCGCCCCGGCCTGGCACCTCTACCCGATCCGGGTGCTCGACGGCCGCCGCCGTGAGGTGTACGACCGGATGCGGGCCGCCGGCATCGGCGTCCAGGTCAACTACCTGCCCGCGCACTGGCACCCGGCCTTCGCCGACCTCGGCTACCGGCGCGGATCCTGCCCGGTGGCCGAGTCGTTCTATGAGCAGCAGCTGTCGTTGCCGCTCTTCCCGACCCTGACCGATGCCGACCAGGATCGCGTGATCGACGCGCTGGGCGCGGCGCTGCGGGGCGTCACGGCACGTCCCGCCGCCGCCTGACTGGGGAACCGATGCACCACGCGAACCACTTCTACGGCCACGCGCACGTGCTGGCCCGCTACTGCGGGCTGGACGACGGGCACCCGCCCCGGATCAACGGGTACGTCCAGCACGGCTGGAACATCGGCGACGGGCTGGCCCCCGGCCACCCGTACGCCGAGTTCACCCCCAGCCTGCTCTGGTCCGAGCAGACCCGGCGGCGGGCCTGGTCGGTGGGGCGGCGCAACGTGGTCACCGTCGGCGCACCGTTCGCCTACCTGCTGTCGTTGCGCCCGCAGGACCCGCCGGAGGCGGAGCGGGAGGGCACCATCTGGTACCCGTTCCACGGCTGGGAGGGCCAGCACGTCAAGGGCGACCACAAGGAGCTGATCGCCCGGATCCGGGCCACCGAACCCGGCCCGGTCACGGTCTGCCTCTACTGGCACGAGTACGGCATGCGCCGGGTGCGCCGGCTCTACGAGAACGCCGGCTTCCGGGTCATCTGCCACGGCTACCGCGGCCACTGGTGGAAGGACACCGACCCGCTCTTCCTCGACAAGCAGCTCACCGAGCTGCGCCGGCACAAGCGGGTCGCCTCCAACCGGCTGACCAGCGCGATCTTCTACGGCATCGCCGCCGGCTGCGAACCCGCCGTCTACGGCGACCCGATGATCCTCGCCGCCGAGGACCCGACCTTCGGCGGCACCGCCCGAATCCGCCGGCAGTGGCCGGAGCTGCACGGCGAGTCCGTCGACCTGCCGACCGCCGTCGAGATCGCCCGCGCCGAGCTGGGCACCGACCACCGCTGTACGCCGGCCGAGCTGCGCGAGCTGCTCGGGTGGGCGAACCTCCAGGAGGAGAAGAGTTGACCATACAGAGGCTGTCGGGAAACCCCGGGGCGGGCGAGGCGGAGTCCAGCCGGCGATCCGGCAAGGCGGAGATTGGTCCGGATACAACACCGGTATCCGGACCAATCTCCAACGCGGCCGGTCGTCGGCTGGGCCCGCCGCAGCCGCCGCGAGGTTTCCCGACAGCCTCTCAGACGGCGGCCCGGATCGCGCTGCCCGGCGGGGAGATGCTGGCCTGGTCCGACCTGCTGGAGGAGCGGCTGCCCGACGGCGGTCCGCTGGCCGCGCTGGCCGCCCGGGTCGTACCGGCGGGGGCGCGGGTGCTGCTGGCCGGGCCGCACGACCCGGCGCTGCTGACCCGGCTGGCGCACGCCGAGGTGACCTGCCTGCTGCGCAGCCACCCGGACGGGGTGGCGCTGGCCGAGCGGGGCGCCCGGGTGGTGGTGGGCGGCCCGTCCGGCCTGCCCGCCGGCGAGACCTTCGACGTGGTGGTGGTCGCCGCCGGGCTGGACGCCGTGGAGTCGGTGGAGGGCCCCCGGCTGGGCTGGGACGGCGTGCTGGACCGGCTGGCCCGGGCGCTGCGCCCGGGCGGAACGCTGCTGCTGCGGCTGGACAACCCGCTCGGCGTGCACCGCCTGGTCGCCACCGCCCCCTGGTACGCCGACCGCGCCGACGCCGCCTGGACCATCGGCGGGGTGCTCGACGCCGACCGGCCGGCCAACCCGGAGCAGTTGCGCGCCCGGCTCACCGGGGCGGGACTGCGGCCGGCGGCGTGCTTCGCGGCGTACCCCGATCCGAGCGCGCCGACCGCGCTGGTAGCCGCCGACGAGCTGGACCGGCGGACCACGTCGGGGCTCTTCGACGCGGTGCTGCACGGCGCCTGCGCGGGCGGCGCGGCCACCGTGCTCCAGGACCCGGCCCGGCTGGCCGTCGACGCGCTGCACGCGGGCCTCGGCTCGGCGCTGGCGCCGGGCTGGCTGCTGCTCGCGCACCGGCCCGCCGACCCGGACACCGGCCCGGCCGACCTGTCGCCGGACGCGCTGCCCGTGGCGCTGGTGCAGACCGGGCCGCCGGGGATCGGCGTGGTGGAGGTGGTCGACGGGCCGGACGGCTGGCGGTGGCGGGTGAGCGGCCGGGTCAGCCGGCCGGAGCCGGCGCCGTTCGCCACCCGGGAGGCGGCCTACCGGGACGCGGGCGCGCTGGACGGGCCGGTGCCCGAGGGACGGCTGCTGCGCACCCTGCTGCTCGACGCCTGCCTGCGCCGCGACCTGGACACCGTGCGCCGGCTGCTGCGCGGGTACGCGACCTGGCTCGCCGCCGGCGCCGACTCCCACGGCCGACTGGGCGGCGCGGTGGCCCTCGCCGGCACGGACAACGTGGTGGTGGCCGGCGACGAGCACGCGGTGCTCGACCCGAGCTGGCGAGCCACCGCGCCGATGTACGTGGACGTCGTGCTGGCCCGCAGCCTGTGGCGGTTCGCCGCCGCGCTGCTCACCGGCGGGTACGCCCACCCCTGGCCGTCCACCCTGGACGTCGCCGGCCTGACCGTGGTGCTCGGCGGCCTCGCCGGCCGGGAGCTGGACCGACGCACCGTCGACGCGGCGATCGAGGCGGAGGCGGCCATCTCCGCCGCGCTGCGCGGCCTCGACGCCGACGGGCGGGTCCGCCTCGCCACCGAGCTGCGCGCGGTCGAGCCGACCGACCCGCCGGCCGGGCCGCGCAGCTACCAGCAGCTCCTCCAGGCGTGGGTGCGCCAGCGGGAGGAGCTGACCCGACTGGGCGCGCTGCTGAAGTGGACCGAGGAGCTGCTGACCTCGCGGGAGCGGGCGTTGCGCCGGGCCGACGCCACCATCAACCTGCTCAGCGGCTCGCTGAGCTACCGGGTGGGCCGGCTGGCGATCACGCCGGCCCGGCTGGCGAAGCGGGGCGCCCGCGCGGCCAAGCGCCGCGCCCGGGAGGCGCTGAACCAGCGCGGTCCGCGGGAGGAGCAGCAGTGAGCGGGGAGATCGGGTCGGTGCGGCCGACCGACGGGCCGCGGATCGTGGGGATCGTGCAGGCGCGGATGGGCTCGTCCCGGCTGCCCGGCAAGGTGCTGCGCCCGCTGGCCGGGCGCAGCGTGCTCGGCCGGGTGGTCCGCGCCGCCCGGGACAGCGGCGTGCTCGCCGACCTGGTCGTGGCGACCAGCACCGACGCCGTCGACGACGCGGTGGCCGCCGAGTGCGACCGGCTGGGCGTGCCGTGCCACCGGGGGCCGGTCGACGACGTGCTGGGCCGCTTCGTCGGCGCCCTGGCCGCCCACCCCGGTGACGCGGTCATGCGGTTCACCGCCGACTGCCCGCTGCTCGACCCGGAGATCATCGCGCTGGTGGCCTCGGTGTACCGGGCGGTGCCCGGGCTCGACTACGCCAGCACCTCGATCGCCCGTACGCTGCCCCGCGGGCTGGACGTCGAGATCATCCGGGCGGACGCGCTGCGCACCCTGGACCGGCTCGCCACCGACCACCACCGGGTGCACGTCACCTCGTACGCGTACACCCACCCGGAGCTGTTCCGGGTGCTCGGGGTGACCCTCACCCCGGACCGGTCGGCGCTGCGGCTCACCCTCGACACCGAGCAGGACTGGGCATTGGTGCGCGCGGTCACCGACCACTTCGGCGACGTCAGCGTGCCGCTGGCCAAGCTCGCCGACTGGCTGGACGGCCAGCCCGCCCTGCGCGCCCTCAACGCCGACGTACGCCAGAAGCGCCTGGAGGAGTCCTGAACACGCCACGGATCGGGCTGCGCAGCGACGCCGGGCCCCGGCGCGGCGTCGGGCACCTGGTCCGCTGCCTGGCCCTCGGCGAGGAGTTCCTGGCCCGGGGGGCCCGGGTCGAGCTGTTCGGCACCGTCGAGCGGATCGGCTGGGCGCAGGCGCAGCTGGCGGCGCGGGGCATCGCGGCGCACCCGGGCCCGGACACCCCGGCCGGGCTGGTTGAGGCGGCGCACCGGCACCGGCTGGACGCGATGGTGCTCGACTCGTACGAGCTGGACCCGGCCGGCGCCGGGGCGCTGCGCGCGGCGGGCGTGGTCACCCTGGCGGTGGTCGACGGCGACACCCGGGGGCAGGACGCCGACCTCTACCTGGACCAGAACTTCGGCGCCCGGACCGACGCGCCCGCCGGGCGGCTGCTGGCCGGCACCCGGTACGCGCTGCTGCGCGACTCGGTGATCGGCGCCCGGCCGGCCGCCCCAAAGCAGCCCGCGCCGGTGGACCGGCCCCGGGTGCTCGCCTTCTTCGGCGGGACCGACGCGCTCGGCGCCGCCCCGGTGCTGACCCGGGTGCTGCTCGCCACCGGGCACCCGATGGAGCTGACCGTGGTGGTCGGCCGTCCCGACGCCGAGGCGGAGCTGGAGGCGCTGACCCCCGGCCGGGGCCAGTCGCTGCGTCCGGTCCCGCCCACCGACGAGCTGCCCGCCCTGATCGGGGCGGCGGACCTGGTGGTCAGCGCCGCCGGCACGTCCACCTGGGAACTGTGCTGCCTGGGCGCGCCGTCGGCGCTGGTCTGCGTGGTGGACAACCAGCGCGAGTCGTACCGCCGGGTGGTGGACCACGGGCTGGCCGCCGGCCTGGGCGAGCTGCCGGAGCTGGCCGGGGCCGGGGTGGCCGGACGGGCGGCCCGGGCGGCGGCCGCGCGGACCCTGACCGGCCTGCTCGGCTCCCCCCGGCGGCGGGCCGCGCTTGCCGCGCGGGCCTGGGCCACCGTCGACGGGCGCGGCCGGGCCCGGGTCGCCGACGCGCTGCTCGACCTGGTCCAGCGCGGTGATCGTACGCCTGTACTAAACCGCTGATAGGGTGGCGGCATGACGCAGGCCGCCTACCAGCCGTCGATGCTCGACCTCGCCGACGCCGGTCCGTCGCTCGGGCCGCTGCCGGGCGCGCTGCGCCGGCACGTGCTCACCCGGGGCGCCTGGGTCGACCACCTTCCCGGCTGGGTGCGCGGCTCCGACGCGGTGCTCGACACCCTGCTGGCCGAGGTGCCGTGGCGCGCCGAGCGCCGCACCATGTACGACGCCGAGGTCGACGTCCCCCGCCTGCTCTGCTGGTACGCGGGCGGCCGCCCGCTGCCGCACCCGGTGCTGACCGAGGCCCGCGAGACCCTGACCCGGCACTACGCCGCCGAGCTGGGCGAGCCCTTCGTCACCGCAGGCATGTGCCTCTACCGCGACGGCCGGGACAGCGTCGCCTGGCACGGCGACACCCAGGGCCGGTCGGCGCACACCGACACCATGGTCGCCATCGTCTCGTTCGGCTCGCCCCGGCCGCTGCTGCTGCGCCCGCGCGGCGGCGGCGCCAGCCTGCGCTTCCCGCTCGGGCACGGCGACCTGGTGGTGATGGGCGGCTCCTGCCAGCGCACCTGGGAGCACGCCATCCCCAAGACCGCCCGCCCGGTCGGCCCCCGCGTCAGCGTCCAGTTCCGCCCCACCGGCGTCGCCTGACCCATCCCCGGCCTCCCCCGGCCCCCGCCACCGGCCATCGCGCTGTTGATCAAGAAGTTTGCGTCGGAAATCCGCGCCCCGCTGACGCAAACCTCTTGATCACCGTGGTAGAAACAGCTCTCAGGGTCGATCACGCCCCCGTCAGTCGACGACGCGGAGGGCCGCGATGACCCAGTCCCCCACTTCCCGCCGGGCACCGTGGACGGTGCACGGCGACGGCCGGTCCGTCACCCCCGGCGACGTGGTGCACCCCGGTGAACGGCTCTCCTGGCCCCGCACGGTGGGTGTCGGTGTGCAGCACGTGGTGGCGATGTTCGGGGCCACCTTCACCGTCCCGCTGATCACCGGCTTCCCGCCGGCCACCACGCTCTTCTTCTCCGGGATCGGCACGCTGCTGTTCCTGCTGATCACCGGCAACCGACTGCCGTCGTACCTCGGCTCGTCGTTCGCGTTCATCGCCCCGGTGCTGGCCGCGAAGGCCGGCGGCGACATCGGCCCGGCGCTCGGCGGGATCGTCGTCGCCGGCGTCGCCCTCGCGCTCGTCGGGGTGGTGGTGCAGCTCGCCGGGGCGCGCTGGATCGACGCGCTCATGCCGCCGGTGGTGACCGGCGCGATCGTCGCGCTGATCGGCCTGAACCTGGCCCCGGTGGCCTGGGACGGCGGCGGCAGTGGCACCGGCGTCAAGGCGCAGCCACTGATCGCGGTGGCGACCCTGGCCGCGATCCTGCTGGCGACGGTGGCCTTCCGGGGCTTCCTGGCCCGACTGTCCATCCTGCTCGGCGTGGTGGTCGGGTGGGCGCTCGCCGCCGTCCTCGGCGACCTGGACCCGAAGGCGGTCGACGGGCTGCGCGACGCCGCCTGGGTGGGGCTGCCGCAGTTCCACGCGCCCAGCTTCAGCCTGCGCGCGGTGGTGCTGGTGATCCCGGTGATCCTGGTGCTGGTCGCGGAGAACGCCGGGCACGTCAAGGCGGTCGCCGCGATGACCGGCCGCAACCTCGACCGGGACATGGGCCGAGCGTTCCTCGGCGACGGCCTGGCCACCGTGCTCGCCGGCTCCGGCGGCGGCTCCGGCACCACCACGTACGCGGAGAACATCGGCGTGATGGCGGCGACCCGGGTCTACTCCACCGCCGCGTACTGGGTGGCCGGGCTGGCGGCGGTGCTGCTCGGGCTCAGCCCGAAGTTCGGCGCGCTGATCCTGACCGTGCCGGCCGGCGTGCTCGGCGGCGCCACCACCGCGCTGTACGGCCTGATCGCCATTCTCGGCGCGCGGATCTGGATCGAGAACCGGGTCGACTTCCACGACCCGGTCAACCTGATGACCGCCGCCGTCGCCGTGATCGTCGGCGCCGCCAACTACACCCTCACCGCCGGCGACCTCTCCTTCAACGGCATCGCCCTCGGCACCGCCGCCGCCCTGCTCATCTACCACGGCATGCGCCTGATCGCCCACCTCCGCGGCACCACCCCGGCCACCCGCCCCGCCCCCGAACCCGAACTCTGACCCCCGCCCCTACCCCTGTCGGTTGATCATGAGGTTGACGGCGCGGAGTCGGACAATCCGCACGGGCAACCTCATGATCAACGAGGCGGGCGGGCGCGGGGTGGGGCGGGTGGGACGCGGAGGGGCCCGGGGGCGTCAGCCCCCGGGCCCCTCAGGCAGGTGGGTCAGCGTTCGATGAGGTGGCCGAGGACCGTGGGGCCGAGCATGACCGCGAAGCCGGAGCCGTCGCGGCGCGGGTCGGCGGGGGGCAGCTCCACCGGGTCGCCGGTGGCGGTCGCACCGACCGGCCGGGCGCCCACCCAGGCGACCACCAGGTCCGTCTCGCCCTTGAGGAACCGCTGCGCGCGCACGCCGCCGGTCGCCCTCCCCTTCGCCGGGTACGCCCCGAACGGTGTCACCTTGACCGTCGCGCCGGTGGAGGTGACCACCATCGGCTCCCCGTGCCCGGGGTCGTCGGTGCGGACCGCTCCGAACCAGACCACCCGCGCCCCGTCGGGCACGTTGACGCCGGCCATGCCGCCACCCTTGAGCCCCTGCGGGCGGACCAGCGTGGCGGCGAAACGCAGCAGCGACGCCTCCGAGGTGATGAAGGTCAGCGCCTCCTGGCCGTCGGTGAGCCAGGTCGCCCCGACCACCTCGTCCCCCTCGCGCAGGCCGATCACCTCGAACTCGTCCGAGCGGACCGGCCACTCCGGCGCGCAGACCTTGACCACGCCCTGCCGGGTACCGAGCGCCAGGCCCGGCGAGCCCTGCGCGCTGGCCCCGAGCGGGGCCAGGCCGACCACCGTCTCGCCGGCCTCCAGCGGCACCAGCTCGGCGGCGGACATGCCCCCGCGCAGCGAGACCGTGCCGGCCTGCTCCGGCAGCACCGGCAGCGGCAGCACGTCGATCTTGAACGCCCGGCCGGCGCTGGTCACCAGGAGCACCCGGCCCCGGGCCGTGGTGTGCACGACGGCGCGTACCGTGTCGTGCTTGACCCGGCCGTTGCGCCGGCGCCCCTCGGCGGCCTCCTCCGACTCGGCCGCGGTGCGGGCCACCAGCCCGGTCGCGGAGAGGATCACCTGGCAGGGGTCGTCGGCCACCTCCAGCGGGCCGGCCGGCACCGACGCCGCCAGCACCTCCTTGAGGTCGCCGTCGACCAGGGTGGTACGCCGCGGCGCGCCGAACTGCTTCACCACCGCCGACAGCTCGTCGGAGACGACCTTCTTCAGCACCTTGTCGTCGTCGAGGATCTTGGACAGCTCGGCGATCTCCCCGCGCAGCTTCTCCTGCTCGGCTTCCAGCTCGATCCGGTCGTACTTGGTCAACCGGCGCAGCGGAGTGTCCAGGATGTAGGTGGCCTGGATCTCGGAGAGCTTGAACTTCTGCATCAGGCCGTCCTTGGCCGCCTGGGCGTCGTCGCTGGCCCGGATCAGCTTGACCACCTTGTCGATGTCGAGCAGGGCGATCAGCAGGCCGTCGACCAGGTGCAGCCGCTCCTCGCGCTTGCGCCTGCGGTACGCGCTGCGCCGGGTGACGACCTCGTAGCGGTGGGCCAGGAAGACCTCCAGCAGCGCCTTCAGCCCGAGGGTGCGCGGCTGGCCGTCGACCAGCACCAGGTTGTTGACGCCGAACGACTGCTCCAGCGGGGTGAGCCGGTAGAGGTCGGCCAGCAGCGCCTGCGGGTTGACGCCGACCTTGCACTCGATGACCAGGCGGGTGCCGCTCTCCCGGTCGGTGAGGTCCTTGACGTCGGCGATGCCGGTCAGCCGCTTGGTCTTGGTGACCTCGTTGGTGATCGCCGCGATGACCTTCTCCGCGCCGACGCCGTACGGCAGCTCGACGACGGTGATCGCCTGCCGGCCGCGGCTGCCCTCCAGCGGGCCGATCTCGACCCGGCCGCGCATCCGGACCACGCCACGCCCGGTCTCGTACGCCCGGCGCACCTCGTCCAGGCCGAGCAGCAGGCCGCCGGTCGGCAGGTCGGGGCCGGGGACGAACTCCATCAGCTTGTCGAGGTCGGCGTCCGGGTGGTTGATCAGCCAGCGGGCGGCGGAGACCACCTCGCCGAGGTTGTGCGGGATCATGTTGGTCGCCATCCCGACCGCGATCCCGGACGCGCCGTTGACCAGCAGGTTGGGGAAGGCGGCCGGCAGCACGGTGGGCTGGGTCAGCGAGCCGTCGTAGTTGGGCTCGACGTCGACGGTGTCCTCGCCCAGCTCGCCGACGAGCAGCATCGCCTCGCGGGAGAGCCGGGCCTCGGTGTAGCGCGCGGCGGCGGGGCCGTCGTCCGGGGAACCGAAGTTGCCGTGCCCGTCGATCAGCGGCGCGTTCAGCGAGAAGTCCTGGGCCAGCCGGACCATCGCGTCGTAGATCGCGGTGTCGCCGTGCGGGTGGTACTTGCCCATCACGTCGCCGACGACCCGGGCGGACTTCACGTGCCCCCGGTCCGGCCGGTGGCCGGCCTCATGCATGGACCAGAGGATGCGCCGGTGCACCGGCTTGAGCCCGTCGCGCGCGTCGGGCAGGGCGCGGGAGTGGATGACCGAGAAGGCGTACTCCAGGTAGGAGTCGGAGACCTCGGTGACCAGCGGGTTGTCGAAGACCCGCGCGCCGGCCTGGTCGAAGGCGGACAGGTCCACCTTGGCGCGGTCTTCCTTGCGGCGTGCCATCGTCAGCTTTCCCCTCGAACGGACCCGGTGCTCATGCGTCGATCGCCTCCCGGTCGACCCGGTCGGAGGAGTCGATCAGCCAGTTGCGGCGCGGCTCGACCTTCTCCCCCATCAGCAGTTCGAGGATCCGCTCGGCGGCGTCGACGTCGTCGAGGGTGATCCGGCGGACCGCCCGGGTGGCGGGGTTCATCGTGGTCTCCCAAAGCTCGTCGGCGTCCATCTCGCCGAGGCCCTTGAAGCGCGGGATGGGGGTGACGATCTGCTTGCCGGCCTTCTCCAGCTTGCGGACCGTCGCCTCCATCTCGGCCTGGGTGTAGGTGTAGATGGTCTGCGGGTTGCGCCCCTTGGTGGTGATCTTGTGCAGGGGCGGCATCGCGGCGAAGAGCCGACCGGCCTCGATCAGCGGCCGCATGTAGCGGGCGAAGAGCGTGATGAGCAGGGTACGGATGTGCGCGCCGTCCACGTCGGCGTCCGCCATGATCAGGACCCGGCCGTACCGCAGGGCCGACAGGTCGAAGGTACGCCCGGAGCCGGCGCCGAGCACCTGCACGATCGCGGCGCACTCGGCGTTGTCCAGCACCTGCTGGAGGTTCGCCTTCTGCACGTTGAGGATCTTGCCGCGGATCGGCAGCAGCGCCTGGTACTCCGCCGACCGGGCGAGCCGACCGGTGCCCAGCGCGCTGTCACCCTCGACGATGAACAGCTCGCTGCGGTCGATGCCGGCCGCGCGGCAGTCGACCAGCTTGGCCGGCATCGACGCGCCCTCCAGGGCGGTCTTGCGCCGGGCCGCGTCCTTCTGCTGCTTCTGGGTGAGCCGGACCCGCGCCGCGTCGACGATCTTCTGGAGCACCGTGCGCGCCTCGGCCTTGGTGCGCCGGTCCTCCAGCCACGCCTTCAGGTGCTGCTCGATCAGGGACTGCATCACCTTGGTGATGCCGGCGGTGGAGAGCTCGTCCTTGGTCTGCGAGGTGAACTGCGGCTCCGGGATGCGCACGTGCACCACGGCCGTCATCCCCTCCAGGACGTCGTCCAGGGTGGGCGGCTCCTCCTTGGCCTTGAGCAGGCCACGGGTGTTGCGTACGGCGTCGGCGAGGGTGCGCGCCAGCGCCCGCTCGAAGCCCTTGCGGTGGGTGCCGCCGTGGGCGTTGCGGATGGTGTTGGTGAAGCACTCCACGGTGCGCTCGTAGCCGGTGCCCCAGCGGAAGGCCACCTCGACCTCGGCGCGGCGCTGCACGTTGGACTGCATCACGCCGTTGGCGTCCGCGGCGTTCTCCCGGTAGGTGCCCTCGCCGGTGACCAGCAGGGTGCCGGAGACCGGCCGGTCGCCGGCCGGGGCCAGGAACTCGACCATGTCGGTGAGGCCGTTGGGGAAGTGGAAGCGCTCCTCGGCGGGCTGCTCACCGGTCTCGTCGCGCAGCCGGTAGTCGACGCCGGGCACCAGGAAGGCGGTGTTGCGCAGCTTCATCCGGACGGCGTCGACGTCGAGCGTCGCGCCGGTCTCGAAGTAGCGGGCGTCGTGCCAGTAGCGGATCGAGGTGCCGGTGCGCTGGCCGCGCTTCATCGCCCCGACGATCTGCAGCCCGGGACCGGCGGTGAAGGGGGCGGCCGGGCCGTCGCCGTCGAAGATCCCCGGCACGCCGTGCCGGAACGACATGGCGTGCACCTTGCCGCCGCGCCGGACGGTGACGTCGAAGCGGCGGGAGAGCGCGTTGACCGCCGAGGCGCCGACACCGTGCAGGCCGCCGGAGGTCTTGTAGCCGGAGCCGCCGAACTTGCCACCGGCGTGCAGCCGGGTGAGCACCAGCTCGACCCCCGAGATGCCGGACTTGGCGTGCACGTCGGTGGGGATGCCGCGGCCGTCGTCGTCGACCTGCACCGAACCGTCGGCGTGCAGCGTCACCTCGACCTTCCGGGCGTGACCCGCGACACCCTCGTCGGTGGAGTTGTCGAGGATCTCGTTGACGAGGTGACCCACGCCACGGCTGTCGGTGGAGCCGATGTACATGCCGGGACGCTTGCGGACGGCGTCCAGGCCCTCGAGGTGGGTGAGGTCGTCGGCCCCGTAGAGGGTCTCAGGCTGTGCGGTCAACTGGTCGTACTCCCAGGTCTCGGCGGTGTGGTGCCGCTCACCGTCTTGATCCACCCTGACTCGATCTCCACGCGCGGCGCGCCGCAGCGAGCCTAGCCGCACGCCCCGACACAACCGCGCAGCCCCGCTGGAGCCATCGCAACCGGGGCGCCGGGTGTCGGTCTCCCGGCAGCAACGCCGGTCCCCGCCGGGGTGTTCCCCGGGGCCGGGCCGCGCGGTGCCACGCGTGCCACACACGTGTCGGACGTTGCACGAACGCGTTACCACCCATTGACGCCCATCACGCCCGAACGCCGCCGGGCACAAGGTGCTCGGCCGGTGCCTGACCGGCGCCGCCGCGACCGCCTCCCGGGCGATCTCCTGCGTGCGCGCGCCCGACGGCACCGTCACCGTCGGTTGAGTGCCCCGTCGGGGGTGGCGCCCGCCCGGGCCGCCCCCGACGGGGCACCCGCCCGCCTCAGGGCCGGATCGCGGCGCCCAGCACGTGCGGCGACGCCGGCGCCGGCAACCGCCCGGGCGGGAAGCGGAACCGGTCCAGCCGGACCACGCTGAAGCCCGCCGCGACGATCGCCGACACCGTGTCCCGCCCGGTGTGGCAGCCACCGCAGAGCAGCGGCCAGCAGGTCGCGTCGACCACCCGCTGCGTCCGGCGCAGCCCGGGGGTGCCCGCGGCGACGTGCTCGTAGAAGCGCAACCACCCGCCGGGACGCAGCACCCGGTACGCCTCCCGCAGCGCGACGGACTGGTCGGGGACCGAGCAGAGCACCAGCGACATCACCACGGCGTCGACGCTGGCGTCGGCGACCGGCAGCGCCTCGGCCAGCCCGTCGGTGACCGTCACCGGCACCGGCGCGTGGTCGGCGGCGCTGCGGGCGGCGGCGCGCAGCCAGGGCTCGGGCTCCACCGCGAGCACGGCGTCCACCTCGGACGGGTAGTGCGCGAACATCCGGCCGTTGCCGGCGCCCACCTCGACCACCCGCCCGCGCAGGCCGGCGACCAGTCGACGCCGGTGCTCGGCCGCGCCGGCCCGGTCCAGGGCCACGCTCGCCCGCGCGAACAACCGGGCGAACAGCGGGTGGGACACCCGGGAGTTGGACATCGGCGCTCCGCATCGACGTGGGCGGCTCGTCCCGCACGCTACCGCCCGTCCGCCACCGCACCGCCGCCCCACGCCCGCACCACCGGGCCAGCCCACGCAAACGCGGCAGCCAGGGGCCGGAATCGGGGAGGCGCGGGGCGGTGACCAGCGGACGTCCTCAGGGGGTACGCGGGCGTGCGGTGAGCGTGAGCAGGACGGGAGCGGCGGGGTTGCCGGCGAGGTCGCCGAGGCGGACGTCGTCGAGGACGGCGAGGAAGGCGGCCTGGGCGCGGCGCAGCTGGACGCGGAGCCGGCAGTCGGCCCGCAGCGCGCAGCCGGACTCCTCGCAGGCGACGACCTCACCCTCGCCCTCGAAGGCCCGCACCACCTGGCCGACGGTCAGCTCCTCCGCGCCCTCGGCGAAGGCCACGCCGCCGGAGCGCCCCCGGATGGTGACCAGCACACCGAGCCGTTGCAGCCGCTGCACCACCTTGGCGACGTGGCTGCGGGGCAGGTCCAGCCGCTCGGCCAGCTCGTCGACGGTGGTCCGGGTCGACGCCGGCGCGGTCAGCATGGCGATCCGCAGCGCCATGTCGGTGGACCGGTTGAGCTTCACGTACCGACCCTAGCCAGCGCGTCCCGGCCCGGACAGGGGCCGGGAGACCGTGACGCCGGCAACACCGGACCCGGGACTTTCGGCCCTGAAGAGGTATCTCAGATTCCTGTTTAAGTGCTCGCGTAGGCAACGCAGAAGGAGGAGCGCCGTGCTCTCGGAATCGTCCAAGGCCGTGGTGATCGCGACCCTGCCCGTCGTACGGGCACACGGGGAGGAGATCACCGGCCGGTTCTACCCGCGGATGTTCGCCGCCCACCCGGAGCTGCTCAACCTGTTCAACCGGGGCAACCAGGCGACGGGCCAGCAGAAGGCCGCGCTGGCCGCCTCCGTCGTCGCGTACGCCGAGCACCTGACGGGCACCGGTGGGCCGGCGTGGAACGCGATCCTGGACCGGATCGCGCACAAGCACGCCTCGCTGGGCATCACCCCCGACCAGTACACGGTCGTCGGCCGGCACCTGATGGCCGCCATCGGCGAGGTGCTGGGCGCGGCCGTCACGCCGGAGGTCGCCGCGGCCTGGGACGAGGTGTACTGGCTGATGGCCTGCGAACTCATCGCCCGGGAGGCCCGCCTCTGCACGACGGCCGGCGTGGCCGGGGGCGGCGCGGTCTGGCGAGACTGGCGGGTCACCGGGGTGGTGCCGGAGGCCACCGACGTCGTCTCGCTGACCCTCGTGCCGGCCGACGGCGGCCCGGTCCCCGGCTTCGTCCCCGGGCAGTACGTCTCGGTCGCCGTCGACCTCGACGGCGGGCTCGGCCAGCAGATCCGGCAGTACAGCCTCTCCGGCCGTCCCGGCGCCGACCACTGGCGGATCACGGTCAAGCGGGTACGCGGCGTCGGCGGCGCGCCGGACGGCCTGGTCTCCACCGTCCTGCACGAGCGGACCGCGCCCGGCGACACGCTCCGGCTCAGCGCGCCCTTCGGCGAGGTCAGCGCGGTGGCCGGCGACGGGCCGCTGCTGCTGGTCAGCGCCGGCATCGGGCTCACCCCGGCGATGTCCGCGCTGGAGCACCTGGCGGCCACCGCGCCCGAGCGGCCGGTGGTGCTGGTGCACGCCGATCGGGACGAGGCCGCGCACGCCCACCGCGACGAACTGCCCCGGCTGCACGCCCGGCTGCCCAACCTGCGGCTCAAGCTCTGGTACGAGCGGACCACCGACGGCGACGACCCGGCGGCGCTGACCGCCGAGGTGGCCAGCGGCCGGATCGACCCCGAGCTGATCCCGCTCTCCCCCGACGCGCACGTGCACCTCTGCGGGCCACTGCCGTTCATGAGCGAGGTCCGGGGCGGGCTGCTGCGGCGGGGCGTACCGGTGGAGCGGATCGCGTACGAGGTGTTCGGGCCGGGGATGCTGCGCGGCGGCGTCTGACCGGTCCGGTGGGACTCGCGGCGGCCGCGAATCTCCAACCTGGAGATTCGCGGCCGGCGGGAGAAGTCGATGATCTACCGGTTAGGAGGTGAAGGCGAGGGTACGGACCCTGCCATGCGCGTCCTCGGTATCAATGCGATCTTCCACGATCCGGCCGCCGCCCTGGTGGTCGACGGGCAGGTGGTGGCCGCCGCCGAAGAGGAACGGTTCAGCCGCCGCAAGCACGGCAAGCGACCGGTCCCGTTCTCCGCCTGGGAACTGCCGGAACTCTCCGCGGCCTGGTGCCTGTCCAGCGCCGGCGTCGACGTCGACAGCCTCGACGCGGTGGCCTACTCCTTCGACCCCGGCCTGTGCCGCGACGCCGCCGACCTCGGCCTGGCCGACCCGTGGGACTGGCTGCGCGTCGACTACGCCCGGCGGGCCCCGCAGTTCCTCGCCGCCGCCCTGCCCGGCCTCGACCCGGAGAAGGTGCGGTTCGTCCCGCACCACGTGGCGCACGCCGCCTCGGCCGGGCTGGCCGCCCCGCCGGCCGGCGACGACACCGCCGTCCTGGTGCTCGACGGCCGGGGCGAGGTGGCCAGCCACCTGGCCGGCGTCTACCGCACCGGCGAACTGAGCCCGCTGTACTCGCAGGAGCTGCCGCACTCGCTCGGCCTGCTCTACGAGGACCTCACCCGCCACCTCGGCTTCCTGCACTCCAGCGACGAGTACAAGGTGATGGCGCTGGCCTCGTACGGCCGGCCGAAGCACCTCGGACTGCTGCGCGAGCTGGTACGGGTCACCGACTCCGGCGGCTTCCACGTCGACCGGATCGACTGGGCCAGCCTGGCCAAGGCCGCCGAGCCGGGCGCCGAGCTGACCGAAGACCACGCCGACCTGGCCGCCAGCGTGCAGGCCCGGCTGGAGGAGGTCATCCTCGACCTGGCCCGCTGGCTGTACGACGCCTCGGGCGGCGCCTCGACCCTGGCGATGGCCGGCGGGGTGGCGCTGAACTGCGTCGCGAACGCCCGGCTCGCGGCCGAGGGGCCGTACCGGGACATCTGGGTGCAGCCGGCGGCCGGCGACTCCGGCACCGCGCTGGGCGCCGCCCTGCACGTCGCCGGCACCCTCGGCGACCGGGCGACGCCGATGAGCGGGGCGGACCTCGGCCGCGGCTGGTCGGACGAGGAACTGGAGGCGGAGCTGCGCCGGGCGGCGCTGCCGTACTTCCGGCCGGACTCGATCGCCGCCGAGGCGGCCCGGGTGCTCGCCGACAACGGCATCGTCGCCTGGTACCAGGGGCGCAGCGAGTACGGCCCGCGCGCCCTCGGACACCGCTCGCTGCTGGCCCATCCCGGCGACCCGGCGACCACCGCCCGGATGAACGACGTCAAGGGGCGGGAGCAGTTCCGCCCGATCGCGCCGATGGTCCGCGCCGAACGCTTCGCCGACATCTTCGACGGGGTCTTCCCCAGCCGGTACATGCTCTTCGTGCACCGGGTGAAGCCGGAGTGGCGCGACCGCATCCCGGCGGTCACCCACGTCGACGGCACCGCCCGGGTGCAGACCGTGCACACCGACACCGAGCCCCTCGTCGCCGAGCTGCTGGCCGAGTTCGAACGGCTCACCGGGCTGCCGGTGGTGGTGAACACGTCGCTGAACACCGCCGGCCGGCCCATGGTGGACACCCCGCGCGAGGCGATGGAGCTGTTCGGCTCCGCCCCGGTGGAGCTGCTGGCCCTCGGCCCGTTCGCGGTGCGCCGCGGCGCGCTCGGCGGTGGCCGGTGATCAGCATCGTGGTGCCGACCCTCGGCCGGCCCAGCCTCGGCACGTTGCTAGACGCCCTCGCCCCGCAGCTCGCCGAGCTGCCCAACGTGGAGATCCTGCTGGTCGACGACCGGCGCGACGCCGCCGGTGAGCTGGCGGTGCCGGGGGCGCTGTCCGCGTACGCCAAGGTGGTGACCGGTCGCGGCGCGGGCCCGGCGGCGGCGCGCAACGTCGGCTGGCGGGCGGCCCGCCGGCCCTGGGTGGTCTTCCTCGACGACGACGTGGTGCCGGCACCGGACTGGGCCCGGCGGCTGCGCGCCGACCTGGCGGTCGGTGACCGGGTCGGCGGGGTGCAGGGGACGGTGGCGGTGCCGCTGCCGGCCGACCGGCGCCCCACCGACTGGGAGCGGAGCACCGCCGGCCTGGCCGAGGGCGAGTGGATCACGGCGGACATGGCGTACCGGCGGGCCGCGCTGGAGGCGGTCGACGGCTTCGACGAACGCTTCCCCCGGGCCTACCGGGAGGACGCCGAGCTGGCCCACCGGGTCCGCCGCGCCGGGTGGGAGCTGGTCCGGGGCCGGCGGGTGGTCACCCACCCGGTGCGGCCGGAGGACCGCTGGGTCAGCCTGCGGGTGCAGCGCGGCAACGCCGACGACGCGCTGCTGCGCCGGCTCTACGGCCCGGACTGGCGCGCCGAGCTGGGGTTGCCGCCCGGCCGGCGGCCCCGACACGTCGCGGTCACCGCGGCCGGGGCGCTGGCGGTGACCGCCGCCGCGCTGCGGACCGTGCTGCCCCGCGACGGCGCGCCGCGCCGGGTGCTCGGCGCGGTCGCCGCCGCCGGCGCGCTGGGCTGGGCGGCAGGCACGGCCGAGTTCGCCGCGGTGCGGATCGGGCCCGGGCCGCGCACCCGCGACGAGGTGTCCACCGTGCTGCTGACCAGCGCGCTCATCCCGCCGGTCGCCGTCGCCCACTGGGTACGCGGCTGGTGGCGACACCGACCCTCCGGTGCGGACGGTGACCCCGCCGGAGCGCAGAGTTGATGTTTACACCCCCTGCCCCGGGCAACTGGTCTGCCATGAACGGGGGTGCGGCGACAACCTACGACCTCTTCGACGCGGTGCTGCTCGACCGGGACGGCACCCTGGTCGAGGACGTGCCGTACAACGGCGACCCGGAGAAGGTGCGTCCGCTGCCCGGCGCGCGCGAGGCGCTGGACCGACTGCGCGCCGCCGGCCTGCGCCTCGGCGTGGTCACCAACCAGTCCGGTCTGGCGAAAGGGCTCTTCACCACCGACCAGATGCGGGCGGTGCACGCCCGGATCGAGGAGCTGCTCGGCCCGTTCGACGACTGGCAGATCTGCCCGCACGACGACGGCGACGGCTGCGGCTGCCGCAAGCCCGCGCCGGGGATGGTCCACGCGGCCGCCGCCGCGCTCGGTACCTCCCCCGGGCGCTGCGTCATGGTCGGCGACATCGGGCGGGACATGACCGCCGCGCTCGCCGCCGGCGCCACCGGCGTCCTGGTGCCCACCCCGGTCACCCGGCCCGAGGAGGTCGCCGCCGCTCCGCACGTCGCCCGCGACCTGCCCACGGCCGTCGACGAGATCCTGCGCCGGCAGGCCGCCGTCCGGCCCACCGCGCCGCGCCGCGCCGGCACCGTCCTCGTGGTACGCAGCGACTCCGCCGGCGACGTGCTGGTCACCGGCCCGGCGATCCGGGCCGTCGCGGCCGGGGCGCGGCGGGTGGTGCTGCTCTGCGGCCCCCGGGGCCGGGCCGCCGCCGACCTGCTCCCCGGCGTCGACGAGATCGTCGAATGGCCGCTGCCCTGGATCGACGGCGATCCCCCGCCCGTCGACCCGGACGACATCCGCGCGCTGACCGCCCGGCTCACGGCCGTCGGCGCCGACGAGGCGGTCGTCTTCACCTCCTTCCACCAGTCGGCGCTCCCCCTCGCGCTGCTGCTGCGGCTGGCCGGCGTGGGCCGGATCAGTGCGATCAGCGACGACTACCCCGGCTCCCTGCTGGACGTGCGGCACCGGGTGCCGGTCGGCGTGCCGGAGCCGGAGCGGGCGCTCTCCCTCGCCGCCGCCGCCGGGTTCGGCCTGCCCGTCGGCGAGGAGCCGACGCTGCGCGTCGAGGCGCCCCCGACCGCCCGTCCCGACGGCCCGTACGTGGTGGTGCACCCCGGAGCGTCGGTGCCGGCCCGGGCCTGCCCGCCTGAGCAGTGGGTGGAGATCGTGGCCAGGCTTGCCGCGAGCGGCCATCGGGTAGTGGTCACCGGGGGGCCGGCCGAGACCGTGCTGACCTCCCGGGTCGCCGCCGCCGGTGGCACCGACCTCGGCGGGCGCACCGGCCTGGCGGAGCTGGCCGGAGTCCTCGCCGGAGCGAGCTGCCTGGTGGTCGGCAACACCGGCCCCGCCCACCTCGCCGCCGCCGTCGGCGTACCCGTCGTCAGCCTCTTCGCCCCCACCGTCCCCTTCGGCCAGTGGGCGCCCTACCGGGTGCCGCTGGTCCGCCTCGGCGACGCCGCCGCGCCCTGCCGGGACAGCCGGGCAACCCGCTGCCCGGTACCCGGCCACCCCTGCCTCACCGCCGGGGTCGACCCGGCCGAGGTGGTCGCCGCGGTCCGCCTGCTCACCACCGGAATCCGACGCTGAAGGAGGGTCATGAACGTCCTGCTCTGGCACGTGCACGGCTCCTGGACCACGTCCTTCGTGCACGGCAGGCACCGCTACCTGGTGCCGGTCACCCCCGACCGCGGCCCGTACGGGCTGGGCCGGGCCCGCACCTACCCGTGGCCGGCCGGCGCGGTCGAAATGACCCCCGAGGAACTGGCCGACGCCGACGTGGACGTGGTCGTGCTGCAACGCCCCGACGAGCTGGAGCTGGCCGAGCGCTGGCTGCGCCGGCGGCCGGGGCGGGACCTGCCGGCGATCTACGTCGAGCACAACACCCCCAAGGGCGACGTGCCCACCACCCGCCACCCGATGGCCGACCGGGACGACCTGCTGCTCACCCACGTCACCCACTTCAACGAGCTGTTCTGGGACAACGGCGGCACCCGCACCGCCGTCGTCGAGCACGGCATCGTGCCGCCGAAGGTGGAGTGGACCGGCGAACTGGACCGGCTCGCCGTGGTGACGAACGAACCCATCCGGCGCTGGCGGGTCACCGGCACCGACCTGATGCCCCGCTTCGCCGAGGTCGCCCCGCTGGACGTCTTCGGCATGGGGGTGACCGGGCTGGCCGACCGGCTCGGGCTGCCCGGGCAACGCCTGGCCAGCCACGACGACCCGCCGCAGGACGTCATGCACACGGAGCTGGCCCGGCGGCGGGCGTACCTGCACCTGTGCCGGTGGACGTCGCTGGGGCTGAGCCTGATTGAGGCCATGACGATCGGCATGCCGGTCGTCGCGCTGGCCACCACCGAGGCCGTGGACGCGGTGCCACCCGACGCGGGAGTGCTCTCCACCCGGGTCGACACGCTCGTCGAGGCGGCCCGCTGGCTGACGGAGGACCGCGACGCCGCGTACCGGTTGGGCGCGCGGGCGCGGGAGGTGACGAAGGAACGCTTCGGGCTCGACCGGTTCCTCGCCGACTGGGACCGGATCCTTGAGGAGGAAACATGCGCATCGCGATGATCTCGGAGCACGCCAGCCCGCTCGCCGTCCTCGGCGAGGAGGACGCGGGCGGGCAGAACACGCACGTCGCCGAACTGGCGGCGGCCCTGGTCGGCGAGGGGCACGACGTGCGCGTCTACACCCGTCGGGACGCGGCCGACCTGCCCGAGGTGGTCGACGCCGCCGCCGGCTACCAGGTGCGGCACGTGCCCGCCGGGCCGGCGCAGCGGGTGCCCAAGGACGAGCTGCTGCCGTACATGGGCGAGTTCGGGCGGTGGATGGCCGAACAGTGGGGCGACCAGGGCTGGCGGCCGGACGTGGCGCACGCCCACTTCTGGATGAGCGGCCTGGCCACCCTGCACGCCGGCCGGCGCACCAACACGCCGGTGGTGCTGACGTACCACGCGCTGGGCTCGGTGAAGCGCCGCCACCAGGGGGCCCGGGACACCAGTCCACCGGGCCGGGTCGGCTACGAACGGGCGCTGGGCCGGGCGGCCGACCGGGTGATCGTCCAGTGCCAGGACGAGATCGGCGAGCTGGTCCGGCTGGGCGTGCCGCGGTCGAGGATGGCACTGGTCCCGTCCGGGGTGAACGAGGAGATGTTCCGTCCGGAGGGGCCGGTCGCGCCCCGCGACCCGGCCCGCCCGCGCATCCTCACCGTCGGCCGGATGGTCGAGCGCAAGGGCTTCCAGGACGTCATCCGGGCGCTGCCGGCGGTACCGGAGGCCGAGTGCGTGGTGGTCGGCGGCCCGGCGGCCGAGCTGCTGCCCGCCGACAGCTTCGCCCGCCGGCTGGGCGCGGTCGCCGAGGCCTGCGGGGTCGCCGACCGGGTCAAGCTGGTCGGCGCGGTCCCGCGCGAGGAGATGGGCGCCTGGTACCGCTCCGCCGACGTGCTCGTGGCCGCCCCCTGGTACGAGCCGTTCGGGCTCACCCCGCTGGAGGGGATGGCCTGCGGCGTGCCGGTGATCGGCACGAACGTGGGCGGCATCGCCGACACCGTGGTCGACGGGCTGACCGGTGATCTGGTGCCGCCGCGCGACCCGCGCGCCCTGGGCACCGCGATCCGCCGGCTGCTCACCGACCGGGTGCGCCGGTTCGCGTACGCCACGGCGGCGCTGGACCGCATCCGCAGCCGGTATTCCTGGAAGCGCTGCGCCGAGCAGCTGAGCGCGGTCTACGCCACGGTCAGCACGGTCGGTCGAGTCGCCCCGGCGGTGGCCTGATGAACGACGCGATGTCCGCCCTCGACGGGCACCTGTCCGGGCTGGCCGCCGCGCTGCTGCCGTACCGGCGTACCGCCGAGCGGCTGGCCGGCTGGGGCACCCAGCTGGCCTGGACGCTGGCCACCGGCGGCCGGCTGCTGGCGGCCGGCAACGGCGGCAGCGCCGCCGAGGCCCAGCACCTCACCGCCGAGCTGGTCGGCAAGCTGCGCGACGACCGGGAGCCCTACTCGGCGATCGCGCTGCACGCCGAGACGTCGTCGCTGACCGCGATCGGCAACGACTACGGCTACGACGAGGTCTTCGCCCGCCAGGTGCGCGCCCACGGCCGGGAGAACGACATCCTGCTGCTGTTGTCGACCAGCGGCACCAGCACCAACCTGCTGCGGGCGGTGGAGGCGGCCCGGGAGGTCGGGGTGCGCTGCTGGGCGTTCACCGGTCCCGCGCCGAACCCGCTGGCCGAGGTCTGCGACGACGTGCTCGCGGTGCCCTCGCCGGACAGTCAGGTGGTGCAGGAGCTGCACCTGGTCTCGCTGCACCTGCTCTGCGAGTACGTCGACGAGGCGCTGCCGCTGGTCCGCCGGCTGCCGCGCACGGCGGCCCCGCGGCAGCGGACCGTCGAGTTCACCGGCCGGCTCCCCGGCGGCGCCGACGCACCCGCTCTCACCGTTGCCGGCAACGGCCCCGCGATCAACCGGCGCGCCCTCAACGGTCACACCACCAACGGCCACGGTGCCAACGGACACGCCGCCAACGGCCACGGTGCCAACGGGCACGGGCCGAACGGGCACGGGCCGAACGGGCACGGGCCGAACGGGCACGGGTCGAGCCGCCGCGGGTGCCCGTCGTGAGCCGGCCGCTGGTGGTCGTCGGCGACGCCCTGCTCGACCGGGACGTCGAGGGCGCGGTGAACCGGGTCTGCCCGGACGCGCCGGTGCCGGTGCTCGACGAGCGGGTCGGCATCGACCGGCCCGGCGGCGCCGGGCTCGCCGCGCTGCTCGCCGCCGCCCAGGGCACCGACGTGGCGCTGGTGACGGCGCTCGCCGACGACGCCGCCGGAGCCCGCATCGCCGAACTGCTCACCACCGCCGGGGTACGCCTGTACCCGCTGCGGCTGCCCGGGGCGACGCCGGAGAAGATCCGGCTCCGGGCGGGCGGCCAGACCCTGCTGCGGCTGGACCGTGGCGGCGAGCCACGGCCCCCCGGCGAGCCGCCCGAGGCGGCGCTGGAGGTGCTCGCCTCGGCCGGCGCCATCCTGGTCAGCGACTACGGCCGGGGCCTGGTCCGGCAGCCCGCGCTGCGGGCCGCGCTCGCCGACGCGAGCGCCCCGGTGGTCTGGGACCCGCACCCCCGGGGGCCGATCGCGGTGCCGGGCGCCCGGCTGACCACCCCCAACCTCGCCGAGCTGCGACAGCTCACCGGCGACGCCGGCGCGGGGTCGCCGCTGTCCACCGCCACCCGCGCCGGGCACGAGCTGCGTCGGCGCTGGCGGGTCGGCGCGGTGGCGGTGACGATGGGCGCCGACGGCGCGGTACTCTGCCACTCCGGCAGCACCCCGCTGGTGGTGCCGCCACCGTCCGAGTTGGAACGGGCCGAGGACACCTGCGGCGCCGGGGACCGCTTCGCCGCCACCGCGGCCACCGCGCTGGCCGCCGGGGCGGTCACCTCCGAGGCGGTGCAGGAGGCGGTCGCCGCCGCGTCCGCGTACGTCGCCGCCGGCGGGGCGGCCGGGCTGGCCCGCCGGGAGCCCGAGCCGGCCACGTCGCGCCGCCCAACGTCCGCCGCCGAGGAGCTGGTGGCTCGGGTACGCGCCGACGGCGGCACCGTGGTGGCCACCGGCGGCTGCTTCGACATCCTGCACGCCGGGCACGTCGCCACCCTCCAGGCGGCCCGCCGGCTGGGTGACTGCCTGGTGGTCTGCCTCAACTCCGACCGCAGCGTCCGCGCCCTCAAGGGTCCGGACCGCCCGGTCAACCCGGAGGCCGACCGGGCCCGGCTGCTGGCCGCGCTGGACTGCGTCGACGCCGTCGTGGTGTTCGACGAGCCCACCCCGGCCACCGCGCTGGCCCGGCTGCGCCCCGACGTCTGGGTCAAGGGCGGCGACTACGCCGGCGACGGCGCCCCCGAACTGCCCGAGGCCGAGCTGGTACGCGGCTGGGGTGGCCGGGTGGTGACCGTGCCCTACCTGGCGGGCCGGTCCACCACCGCGACGATCAGCGCCGCGCGCTCGCGCGGCGCCCGACTGGTCAAGGGAGCACGATGAGCAGGGATCTGAACGGATCGGCGGTGCTGGTCACCGGCGGGTCGAGCGGCCTCGGCGCGGCGGTGGTGAACGCTGTGACGAAGGCCGGCGGGCGGCCGTACGTGCTGGACCGGCAGCCGCCGGCCGACGGGGTGCCGTGGGTCGAGTGCGACCTGGGAAACACCCGCGCCGCCGAGGAGGCCACCCTGCGCGTCGCCGAGCAGGCCGGCGGGTTGACCGGCCTGGTCACCGCCGCCGGGATGGACGTGCCCGGCAAGCTCGCCGACATCGACGGCGCGACCTGGGACCGGATCGTCGGCATCAACCTGCTCGGCACCGCCGCCGCCGTCCGGGCGGCCCTGCCGCACCTGGAGCGCGCGCACGGCACGGTGGTGACGGTCGCCTCGACGCTCGGGATCAAGGCGGTCAGCGACGCCACCGCGTACTGCGCGGCGAAGTTCGGGGTGGTCGGCTTCACCCGGGCGCTCGCCGCCGAACTGGCCGGCCGGGTCGGGGTGACCCTGCTGATCCCGGGCGGCATGCGGACGGCCTTCTTCGACGACCGGGACGACCGGTACAAGCCGGGTCCGGACGCGATCCTCAACGACCCGGCCGACACCGCCGCCGCCGTCATGTTCGCCCTCGCCCAGCCACCCGGCTGCGCGGTACGCGAGCTGGTGGTCTGCGCCGAACAGGAGTCGTCGTACCCGTGATCCTGGTGTTACGGGCGCTCGGCGTCGGCGACCTCGCGACCGGGGTGCCGGCGCTGCGCGCGGTGCGGGCCGCGTACCCGGACGAGGAGCTGGCGCTGATCGCGCCGCGCTGGCTGGCCCCGCTGGTCGACCTGGTCGGCGCGGTCGACCGGCTGGTCGAGGCGGACGGGCTGGGCCACCTGGCGTGGCCCGGCCCGCCGCCGGAGCTGGCGGTCAACCTGCACGGTCGCGGCCCGCAGTCGCACCGGATGCTCGCCGGGGTCCGGCCGGGCCGGCTGCTCGCCTTCGCCAACGCCGAGGCCGGCCACCGCGACGGCCCGGACTGGCGGGCCGAGGAGCACGAGATCGACCGCTGGTGCCGGATGCTGGCCTGGTACGGGATCCCCGCCGACCGCACCGACCTGGCCCTGCGCTGGCCGGAACCGGGGCAGACGCCGACCGGGGTGAGCATCGTCCACCCGGGAGCGAAGGCTGCGCAGCGGCGCTGGCCGCCGGCGCGGTTCGCCGAGGTGGCCCGGGCGCTCACCGCCCGGGGACACCGGGTGGTGGTCACCGGCACCGCCGGCGAGCGGAGCATCGCCGAGCAGGTGCGCGCCCTGGCCGGGCTGCCGGCCGGCGCGGTGCTGGCCGGGGAGACCGGTCTCGGGGAGCTGGCCGCGCTGGTCGCCCACGCCCGCCTGGTGGTCAGCGGCGACACCGGCATCGGTCACCTGGCCACCGCCTACGCCACCCCGTCGGTGCTGCTCTTCGGCCCGGTGCCGCCCGCGCAGTGGGGTCCCCCGCCGGACCGGCCCTGGCATCAGGCGCTCTGGGTGGGGCAGCGGCAACCGGTCGACGCCGCCGCCGTGCACCCGGCACTGGCCGCGCTGGACGTGCCGGCGGTGCTGGCCGCCGTGGAGCGGGTGGAGCGGGGCACACCCGTTGCTACCCGCCGGTAGCTTCCGCTTAGGCTGGGGCGGTGAGCGGGGACATCGAGTACAGCCAGGAGTTCGTCGACGTCGACGGCGCGCGCATCGGGGTGCAGGTCTACCCCGAACCGGACGGGCCGGCCGGCGCGCCGGTGGTGGTGCTCTGGCCGGCGATGGGCGTCCGGGCCCGCTACTACCGCCCGTTCGCCGCCGCGCTGCGCGACGCCGGCCTGGCCGTCGTCGTGGCCGACCTGCGCGGCACCGGCGCCAGCACTCCCGCGCCGAGCCGCGCCTGCCGGTACGGCTACGCCGAGCTGGCCGGTGACGTCGGGGCGGTGCTCGACGCGCTCAAGCCCCGGCTGGACGGGCGTACCCGGCTGCTGCTCGGGCACTCCCTCGGCGGGCAGGCGGCCCTGCTGCACCTGGCTCTGCACGGCGCGGACGCGGTCGACGGGCTCGCCCTGCTCGCCGTCGGCGTGCCGTACTGGCGCAGCTACCCGGGCGCCCGTGGGTACGGGGTGCTGCCGTACACCCAGGGCATCGCGGCGACCGCGGCGGCGCTCGGCGTCTGGCCGGGCTGGGGCTTCGGCGGGCGGCAGGCGCGTGGGGTGATCCGGGACTGGGCGTACACCGCCCGGACCGGGCGCTTCCCGGTGCTGGACGGGGTGGACGCCGAGGTGGCGGTGGGGCGGGTCGGCACGCCGGTGCTGGCGGTGAGCGTCGACGACGACCAGTACACCCCGCACGGCACCCTGGACCACCTCTGCGCCAAGCTGACCGCCGCGCCGGTCACCCGGGACCGCTACACCACCGCCGAGGCCGGCGCCCCGCTGGACCACTTCACCTGGGTCCGCGCCGGGCGGCCGCTGGCCGCCAGGGTGGCGGCCTTCGCGGCGGGCCTGCCCCGCCGCTGAGCGGCCGTAGCGGCCCGCCCCCAACCACCGGATTCCCCGACGGCACCGCCGGGACGAACGGCGCGGGAGGGGACGTCCCGACCGCCGGTGAGATCGGGTGCGTAGCCGCGCGTCGGGCGGGTATGCCGCTGCGCCCGAATACGGTGGAGGGGGATCAGATGTCCGAACGGCACACCGCACTGCGCTCGATGCACGACCTGGGCCTGGCAGCCTGGTTCGGTGGCTCCCTGATGGGAGCGCTCGGCGTCAACGGGGCGGCGGCGCGGATCAGCGACTCGACTCAGCGACTCCCGGTCGCCTCGGCGGGGTGGTCCCGCTGGACGCCGGTGAACGCGGCGGCGATCGGCGCCCACCTGGCCGGCGCGGTCGGCGAACTGGCCACGGAGAGCCCGCGGGTGTTCAGCCAGCGGGGCGTGGGAAGGATCAGCGCGGTCAAGACGGCGCTGACCATCGGTGCGCTCGCGGTGACCGGATACAGCCGGTTGCTCGGCATGCGGTTGGAGAAGGCCGGCAACCCGCCGGTCGAGGGGATCACCGAGCCGAACTACCAGACCCCGTCCGACGTGGCCTCCTGCCAGCGGCAGATGAAGTTGCTCCAGTGGGCCGTTCCGGCGCTGACCGGGGCGCTGGTCGTGGTCACGTCGTACATGGGCGAGCAGCAGAAGCCCGGCCAGGTGTTCCGCGGGATGCTGGGACGCGCCGGCGGGGTGATGAGCGCGCCGTCGTCGATCGGGAAGCTGGCGGCGATGGGCACGGCCAACCGTCAGCGCCGGATGGCGATGGCCGGCTGAACGCCGTGCCCGACCGGTGGCCGTCGGCGACGGCCGGCGTACCGGGTCGGGACGGGCGCCATAAGCCGGTCGGGAAGACGAGCTGCGAGGTGGCCATGACGGCGAACAAGAGACCGAGGCGGGGTGCGGGGCGGGGGCCGGAGTCCGCCGCCCCCTGGGGCACCACGGACGGCTTCGACGCGGACCCGCCCTGGGGCGCGGGCGAGCACGACCCGATGGACGAGGGCAGCGAGGAGACCGCCGTGCCGGAGGGCCGGCGGGGTGAGCGCCGCGCGGGCGCGCCGAGCGGACCGTCCGGGCCGGCGGGCCGGCACGGCTTCGGGTCGGTGGAGCCGACCCGGATGACGGAGGCGGGGCCGGGCGCCCCGCCCGACCCGGCGCCGTCGGCACGCACCTTCCCCGACGACACGGCCGGCGGGGACCTGCCGGACAACGCGCTGGAGGAGGCCACCGGGATGCACCCGGAGGGGGTCACCCGGGACTGACTGTGGTGTGGCGGGCCGGGCTGGGGCAGGACGACCGCACGGGAAGCCCACCGACCACTTACCACGGCGGGGCCGGCCACGGAGATCCGTGGCCGGCCCCGCCGGCGTCCATCCGGGACCGGGCCCGTCGATCAGGAGCCGGTGCCGTCCTCCTCACCGGCCGGTGGTGGCGGCGGCTCGGCGACGGGCCGGCCCGTCTCGTCCACCAGTCCCGGCGCCATGCTGCCGCCGTGCGCCTCCTCCGCCTCGCGGACCCGCTGGGCCTCGGCGTCGTCCGGCACGCCCGGCTGTCGTTCCTGTGTCATCGCGGCACCTCTCTGTCGTTGCCGGCGCGGTACCCGTGCCCCGGGGCGACAAACCGCCTCACACCCCGGCGCGCTCCGGCGCGGGGGTCACGCCGAGCAGCTCGGCCAGCCGGGCCGCGTCGTGCTGGGCCTGCCCCTCGCAGCAGTTGTTGAACAGCACGTGCAGCTCCCCGGCGCCCTCCGCCAGGTCGGTCAACAGCTCCGCCCAGCGGCGCAGCTCGCCGTCGGAGTAGGCGTAGCGGAACCGGTCCTCCTTGCTGCCGCCCTCCCAGTGGGCGCTGTGCCCGTGGAACCGGACCACCGCCGGCTCGGCCGTGGCGACCATGATCGGTGGCACCGAGGACGGGTGGCCCTGGGGCATGTCCACGCAGACCATGCCGAGGTCGTTGTCGCGCAGGAAGGTCACCGTCTCGGCGGCGGCCGCGTCCTCGAACCACGAGGCGTGCCGCAGCTCCACCGCCACCGGCCAGGGCCGGCAGCGCCCCGCCAGCTCCATGATCCGCCGCCGGGCGGCCTCGCCCCGGGTCAGCCACGGCGGGAACTGCAACAGCACCGCGCCGAGCCGGTCGTCCGCCGCGAGCGGCTCGAGCGCCGCCCGAAACCGGCGCCAGAGTTCCTCGTACGCCCGCTCGGGCAGCTCGCGGCGGCGGATCCGGGCCGGGCCACCGGCCGGCCGCAGGTCCTTCGGCAGCATCGACACCGGCGTCGGATGGCCGGTGAAGAGGCTGAACGCCTTGACGTCGAAGGTGAACCCGGGCGGGGTGGCCTCGACCCAGCCGGCGGTGGTCTCCGGCGCCGGGACCGCGTAGTACGAGGTGTCCACCTCGACCAGTCCGAAGTGGCGGGCGTAGAAGCCGAGCCGGTCGGCGGGCGTCTTCGCCGATCGCGGGTACCAGCCGGACCGCAGCAGCGTCTGGTCCGCCCAGGAGGACGTGCCGACCAAAATGTCACCCATGTAGTTCAGTGGACCGCCGGGGCGCCGGATCGGCAACCGCTGGCGTCGCGTGGCGGGCGCGGAACTGTCGGTGCACCGGCCTAGCCTGAGCCTCGACGACATCGACGGAAGGTGCAGCGATGACCACTTCGGAGCGGGTTCTCACCGGCGAGCGGGCCGACCTGACCCAGACCCTCGGCCGGCACCGGGGTTTTCTGCGGCAGACGGTGCGCGGGCTGACCGACGAGCAGGCCGCGGCGCGCACCACGGTCAGTGAGCTCTGCCTCGGCGGGCTGATCAAGCACGTGGCGGTCACCGAGGACCGCTGGATGCGGTTCGCGGTCGGCGGCGCGGAGGCGATGCAGAGCGAGCCGCTGGACTGGGCGAACGGGTTCCGGATGGTCGAGGGCGAGACCCTCGCCGGGCTGCTCGACCACTACGCGCAGGTCGCCGCCCGCACCGACGAGCTGATCGCCACCCTCGACCTGGACGCCGCGCAGGCGCTGCCGGTGGCGCCCTGGTTCGAGCCGGGTGCGAGCTGGTCGGTGCGCCGGGTCCTGCTGCACCTCATCGCGGAGACCTCGCAGCACGCCGGGCACGCCGACATCCTCCGCGAGGCGATCGACGGCGCCAAGACGATGGGCTGACCCGTCCCGGGTCAGCGGGGTCGCTCGAGGTCGCAGACGTCGTCCCGGATCCCGCCGATCTCGATGGCCTGCCCATCCCGCACATCCGGCAGCGCAACCACCCTCATTGTCACGCCCTGTAAGGGTGCTGACGTGTCGCGGTTGACCTGACGGGTGTCGTCGCGTGATCAGCGCCACCCTCAGGGCGGAGATGTGACGTCGGGGGGGTGCCCGGCGCTGAGGGACACGAGATGAACGCACATCGGATGGACCAGGAAACCGTCGAGCGGCTGCTCGTCGGCCCGGTCGTCGACCCGCACGACGGCCCGGAGCCGCTCGTCCGGCTGCTGACGGCGGTGCGTGCCGCGCCGCACCCCGGCGAGCTGCGCGGGGAGACCGCCGCGATGCACGCGTTCCGCAGCGCCCGCGCCGGGGCGCCGCTGCCGGCTCCGTCGCCCGCCCGCTCGTTCTCCCTGGCCCGACTGGCCGGGCTGAAGGTCGCGCTCGCCGGCCTCGCCGTGGCCGCCACCGGGGGCGTCGCCTTCGCCGCCGCCACCGGCACGTTGCCCGGACCGCTGCACCGCGACGCGCCGGTCACCCCACCGTCCGCCGTGCCGCAATCGACCACGCCGCGCACCACCGCTGGGTCCCCCGCTCCGTCCAGCGTGAAGCCGGAACCGAGCAGGCCGACGCCGGCCGCGTCGATCCTCGGGCTGTGCCGCGCCTACCGCGCCGCGGCCGGCGACAACCCCGGCCGAGCCCTGGACAACCCGGCCTTCGCCGGCCTCGTCACCAGGGCCGGTGGCCGGGACGAGGTGGCCGGCTACTGCGAACGCGTGGTCCGCGACAACGGCCCCTCCGCGCCCCCCTCGGCCATCCACCCGGCGCCCACCCAACGGCCGACCGGCCGGCCCTCGCCCGCACCCTCCACCGCGGGCGGCAAGCCGGACGCCCCCGCCCGGACCGTCCCGTCCCGCCCGACCCACTGACCATCGCCGGCCAGCCGGCTCCGCCGGCTGGTGAGCGCCGGGCTGGTAGCTTGCGCCGATGAGTCTGCGGCGTCGACGCGTGGCGGTGGCCTTCCGCCTGGCGATCGTCATCAGCGTGCTGGCCGGGATCGTGCTCACCGCGCTCGGTCCGGCCACGGTCACCGGCCTCCTGCCGTACTTCACCATCCAGAGCAACGTCGCGGTCGGGCTCTTCGCCGGCCACGCGGGTTGGCGGGCCTGGCGGGCACGGCCCGAGCCGCCGTCGGCGCTCAAGGGCGCGGTCACCCTCTACATCACCATCACCGGGGTGGTCTACCACCTGGTCCTGGCCAACCCGGCCAGCCCCTTCGCGATGCCCCAGCCGGACCGCGCGCTCGGCGAGGCGCTGGGCAACCAGTTCCTGCACACCGTCGTGCCGCTGCTCGCGATCGCCGACTGGGCGCTGTTCGACCAGCGCGGCCGGCTACGGCTGCGCTACGCCGCCTGGTGGCTGGCGTTCCCGCTGGCGTACCTGGGCTTCGCGCTGGTGCGCGGGCTCGTCGTGCACCGGTACCCGTACCCGTTCATCGACGCCGGGCAGCTCGGCTACGCCGGGGTGTCGGTCAGCGCGGTCTTCTTCGCCTTCGCGTTCTGGTTGCTCGGCCTGCTCTTCGTCGGCGTCGACCGCAGACTGTCCCGGCGGGTCGCCGCCCGGCCGGCCGACGCCCCGGCGCCCGCCGTTCCCCCGCCGGGCCCGGCCCCCGACGACGCCGCGACGGAGACACCCGCCGCCCAGCGGTGACCGCGCCGCGGCGACGGTCGAGGGCGCGACGCGGTCGCGGTCAGCGCGGCCGGGAAGGCCGCCCGTTCGCGCGGACCGAGCGGTCCCGGGCGTACGCGTCGGCGTGGCCCCAGCGGCCGGGGACGTCCAGCAGCTCCAGCCGGCCGAACCCCTGCGGCACGGCCGGGGTGACCAGCAGCTCGTCCCCGCAGGGCCGCAGCCCGAGGATGGTGCCCAGCAGCATCAGCAGCGCCCCGGAGGCCCAGGACTGCGGGCTGCCCGCCATCGGCAGCTGGACGGGATACTCGGTGTGCTCGCGTGGGTAGCCGGCGATCACCTCGGGCACCGGGCCGCCGAGCAGCTCCGCGATCGCGAGGACACCGGCCGCGACCCGGGCCGCCTCGTCGTCGTGGTGATAGCGGCGCAGGCCGGCGGCGATCAGCGAGTTGTCCGACGGCCAGACCGCCCCGACGTGCGCCCCCACCGGGTTGTACGGCAACTGCCCCTCGGCCAGCGTCCGCACGCCCCACCCGGTGAACATCTGCGGCCCGAGCAGGTGCTCCGCGACCTGCGCGGACCGCTCCTGGTCGACGATCCCGCTCCACAGCAGGTGGCCGATGTTGGAGGTGAGCGTCTCCACCGGGGTGCCGTCCGGCTCCAGCGCCAGCGCGTAGTGCCCGCGCCGGGGCAGCCAGAAGTCCCGGTTGAACCGCTCCTTGAGCGCCGCCGCCTCCCCCTCCAGCCGGTGGGCGTACGCCGGGTCGCCCCAGAACTCCCGCGCCAGCCGGGCACCCCGCAGCTTCGCGTCGTACGCGTACCCCTGGAGTTCGCAGGTGGCCCGCGGGAGGGCGGGCTGGCGGCCGTCGCGGTGCACGATCGCGTCGGGCGAGTTCTTCCAGGTCTGGTTGACCAGCCCGTTGCGCGAGTTGCGCCGCTGGTAGCGAAGGTAGCCGTCGCCGGTCGGGTCCCCGTACGCGTCGATCCAGTCCAGCGCCATCCGCGCCGGGTGCTGCAGCTCCCGGACCAGCGCGGCGTCGCCGGACCAGCGCTCGTACTCGTCGAGCAGGACGACGAAGAGCGGCGTGGTGTCGGCGGCGCCGTAGTAGAGCGCCGTCGGTTCCTCGCCGAAGCCGGCGGACTCGCCGTAGCGCAGCTCGCCGAGGATCTTGCCGGGCTCCTCGTCGTGGTAGTCGTCGAGTCGCCCGCCTTGGAGCAGGGCCAGCAGCCGCAGCGTGGCCGGGGCCAGTTCAGGGGTGAACGGCAGCGTCTGCAAGCAGGTGATCATGGCGTCCCGGCCGTAGAGCGCCATCGCCCACGGCAGGCCGCCCACCGGCACCGGCGCGGGGTAGGACAACGGTGTGTAGCGCAGCGCGGCCAGGTCGGTCAGCGCGCCCTCGTAGACGTCCGTCAGGACGTCGCGCTCGGCCACCAGCCGCGGGGCCCGATCCAGCCAGTCCCGCAGGTCGTGACGCATGTCGTGGTCGACCCGCTGCCGGTGCGTCGCCAGGCTGGCCCGTACGTCCCGGCCGCCGGCGCCGTGGATGATCATGTTGACGTGCAGGTCGGTGACCCACTGCCCGTTCGGGGGGACGGTGATCCGGTAGGTGATGCCACCCTGGTCGACATGGCCCGGGGCGCTCGTGGAGACCGCCGCCTCCCGGCAGAACCGGTCCCGCTGGTACCGCAGCCGGAGCACTCCCTCGTCGGGGAAGGCGGTCGCGGTCGTCCGGCGGGGCCGGGGGCTGCGGATCTCCGAGGTGTCGGCGAAGTCGGCGTCGATGTCCATCCGGAGGACGAACTCAGCCGGGCCGGTGGAGTGGTTGAGCACCGTGATCCGCTCGTTGAAGCCCTCGTTGATGGAGCGGTACCGGATGATCGAGACGTCCGCGTCGACGTAGTGGCTGGCCGTGCCGGGGACCAGGAAGAACTGTGTCTCGAAGTGGCTGATGTCGTCCCGGGACAGGGCGTGCAGCCGCTGACCGTCGACGGTGAGCACCCAGCGGGACAGGAACCGGGTGTCGAACGAGAAGAGCCCGACCGGCGCCCGTGGGTCGACCTCCATGTCGCCCTGGGCGTCGCTGGCCGCGAAGGCGTTGCCGGCGATGACGTGGACGCGTTCCTGTCTCACCGGCGCAGGCTCTCTCTGGCGACGTCGCGGGGGTGCCGGGCGTCGGCCGGGCCCGGGAAGATTCGCCGCAGGGCCAGCAGCAACCGCATCTCGCCCTGCACGGTCAGCTCGTTGCGCATCAGCGACTGCACCACCTCCGTCCGGCCGTCGACGAGCCGGTCGAAGACCTCCCGGTCGGCCCGCACCACCAGGTCGGCGTCGTCGGGCGAGCGGGTCACGTCGAGACACTGGTCGTGCACGGTGAGGTACCAGTGCTCCGTGCGGCCCCCGTCGTGCAGGTCGAGCCGGATCGTGCCGGCGAGGGTCTCGGGCAGCTGCGGGCGGCGGCGCGACGTCAGCCGCTCCAGGAACTCCGCCCCCGACGTCCCCATCGCACCCCTCCCCCCGTCCGGTCCACAGCCCGGTGAGCACGGTCGCAGGCGTCGGGGTGAGGCCGCCTCACCCGAACCGGGTGAGCCGGCCCGGTCCCTCCCCTCGCAAGCCGGGTTAGCCCGGGGGTGCGCCGCCGGATCCGGGGTAGCAGGAGCGGAGGGAGGCGACGACGGGTGAACTGGACGACCCCGGGGTGCGCCGGGCCGGGTGACGACTCACCCGGCGCGGAGCAGGCCCCGGACGTAGCCGGCCTGGCCGGCGTGCTGGAGGCCGTCGTCGGCCACGCTGACCAGCCGCACCCCGAGGGTCACCGGCGGGTCCCACGCCTCGTCCACCACCCGGTCCAGGTCCGCCGGCCGCAGCCCGGCCAGGAACGTCCGGGTACGCCCCGCGACCGCGTCGTAGTAGTCGACCAGGGCGCGGGAGTTCTCCGGGCGTACCGAGGCGACCCGCTGCGGGGTGTGGCCGTAGCCGGTGTCGTTGGGGTCGGGGTCGAGCCCGAACCGCGCGGCCCAGTCACCGGCGGTCCAGGCCTGCTCCGCGCCGAGCAGGTCGGCGACATGGTGGTCCTGGATCCGGGTCAGGTGCCAGACCAGCCAGCCGACCGGGTTGCCGCCGGGCGCCGGCGACCGGCGCAGTTCCGCCGGGCTCAGCCCGTCCACCGCCGCGCGCACCAGGTCGGGCAGCCGGTCGTAGATCTCGGTCAGCAGGTCGTCCACGTCCACCGGAGCACTCCTTCGCGGGCCGCCGTCTCCCGGTCGGGTACCGCCGGCCGGGGCAAGGTAAACCCGGCATCTAGGGTGATCACGTGGTCGCGGCGCTGGAGCTGTATCTGGACACCGACGCCACCCGTCGCATCCGGGTCCTCTGGGACGCGCTGGAGGCCGAGGGCGTACAGAGCATGCGCTCGCTGCTGGAGCAGCGGCACCGGCCGCACGTGTCCCTCGCCGTGGCGCCCCGCCTCGACCCGGAGCGGGTGGCCGACGCGCTGCGCGGGACGGTGGTCGCCGCGCCGCTGCGGCTGGGTTTCGACCACGCCGGCCAGTTCGTCGGCCGGGTGCTCTGGCTCGGCGTCACCCCCACCGTCGAGCTGCTGGCCCACCACGCCCTGGTGCACGAGCGGCTGATCAGGGCCGGGATCACCCTGTCCGAGCAGTACCGCCCGGGGCGCTGGGTGCCGCACTGCACCCTGTCCATGCGGGTGCCGAACGTGCTGATGGCCGCCGCCGTCCGACGGTGCCTGGAGATGCTGCCCCTGGAGGCGACGGTGGTCGCCGCCGCCGTCGCCGACCACGCCCGCAACATCTCCCACCCCCTCCCCTGACCCACCCCACCCCGCTCCCCCCTTCCCCTCCGCCGAGGCGAGTTGATCAAGAGGTTTGCGTCAGGATTCCGCCTCGGGAGGACGCAAACCTCTTGATCACCTGGCGGTGGCGGACCGGAGGACGGGGTGAGGTCCTGTTCCTGTCGTGCCGCGGGTCGTATGGTCGGACCGTGGCCAGCTGGGAGGACGTACGTCGGCTCGCGCTCGCCCTGCCGGAGACGACGGAGCGGCCGTCGTACGACGGCGCGCCGGCCTGGCGGGTACGCGACAAGCCGTTCGTGTGGGAGCGGCCGCTGCGCCGGGCGGACCACGAGGCCCTGGGCGACGCCGCTCCCGACGGTCCGATCCTCGGCGCGCGGGTGCCCGACCTGGGCGCCAAGGAGGCGCTGCTCGCCGACGACCCGGCGATCTACTTCACCACCCCGCACTTCGACGGCTACCCGGCGGTGCTGGTCCGGTTAGACCGGATCACCGTGCCGGAGCTGACCGAGCTGGTCCTGGACGCCTGGTACGCCCGCGCGCCGAAACGCCTCGCCGCGGCCCACCGCGCCGGCGAGGCGTAGGCACACCCGGGGGAGCTGCCGGTTCAGCGGCGCCAGTCGCGGAAGACGAACCGGTGCACCGCCTTGAGCCCGATGCCGACCGCCAGGGCCCGGGCCCACCGGAACCGACCGCGCACCTCGACCCGGGTGCTGCGGGTGAGCCGGGTCGCCCGACCGCCGGCCGCCGGCGTCAGCTCGAAGGTGTCGCTCAACGCGCTGACGCACGAGTCGAACGGCAGGTCGGTGCGCTCCATCCGGAACGCCAGCCGGGCCGGCGGCGACCATTCGGTGATCCGCTGGTACACGACCCCCTGGTCGGAGACGCACTGCCGGGGCGCGCCGACCGCACCGGGCCCCGCCGGGAGGAAGCACTCGACCGGGGTGGGCGCGCCGAGCCGGAACACCGGGCAGCGGGGCGTCGAGGTGATCCGGGAGTCGCAGAGCAGCGGCCAGACCGCCTCCGGCGGCCGGCGTACCAGGGTCGTGGTCCGCACCAGCATCAGCGCTTACCCCCGACGGTGGGCGCAGCGGCACCTGTCGTATCCATGCCGGTGACGCTACGAACGCGCCGCTGCCGGGGCCTCCCCCGGCCGAGGGAACCCACTCCCCCGGGTCCGGCGTCCGCCGGGGCAAGGGGTCCGGGCCGGGCCCGGGTTAGGGGCCGGTCGCGCCCTTCTAGGGGTACGCCCGGTCTGTTCCACCCGCGACGGAGGCGGCTTGACTGACCCTGCGCACCCGTCGGGTTCCACGGGGCACCTGCTCAGAGGCAGTGCGACACCGCGCTGCCCGCTGGTCCCGCCCGACGCGGACAACGCTGACATCCGTCCCGCGGAGGGGGTTCAATCTCGTGGAATTCACTGTGGCAGCCGACCAGTGGGTCCGGCTGGAGCAACTGGAGGCGGCGGCCACGCACTCGGTGCCGGTCGGCCTCGACGACAAGGTCTGGCAGCGCGTCCAGACCTCCCGGGAGACGCTGCAGCGTTTCGTCGACGAGGGCCGGGTCATCTACGGCGTCAACACCAGCATGGGCGGCTTCGTAGACTGGCTGGTGCCGGTCACCATGGCCCAGCAGCTCCAGGAGAACCTGATCAACGCGGTGGCCACCAACGTCGGGCCGCACCTGGACGACCGGACGGTCCGGGCGATCATGCTGTCCCGGATCGTGTCGCTGGCCCGGGGCAACTCGGCGATCTCGCCGGCGAACCTGGAGAAGCTGATCGCCGTGTACAACGCCGGGGTCATCCCGTGCGTGCCGGAGAAGGGGTCGCTGGGCACCAGCGGGGACCTCGGCCCGCTCGCCGCGATCGCGCTGGCCTGCGTCGGCCAGTGGCGGGCCCGCTACCGGGGCGAGACCATGCCCGCCGCGGAGGCGCTGCGGCTGGCCGGCATCGAGCCGATGACGCTCAGCTTCAAGGAGGGGCTGGCACTGATCAACGGCACCTCCGGCATGGTCGGCCTGGGCGGCCTGGTCTTCGCCCAGGCCAGCCGGCTGCTGGAGACGTACCTGACGGTCTCGGCGCTGTCCGTGGAGGGGCTGCGCGGGATGACCAAGCCGTTCGACCCGCGGGTGCACGAGCTGAAGCCGCACAAGGGTCAGCGCGAGATCGCCGCCCGGCTCTGGCGCACCCTGCAGGAGTCCACCCTGGCGGTCAACGAGCAGGAGACCGAGGCGGCGCTGGCCGCCGAGATGGACTCCTCGGCGAAGGCCGGCTCGCAGCCCATCGAGGACGCGTACTCGATCCGGTGCACGCCGCAGATCCTCGGTCCGGTGCTGGACAGTTTCGTCCGGATCGGCGAGACGCTGGAGGCCGAACTCAACTCGTCCAACGACAACCCGCTGGTGGTGCCGGACGAGAACGACGTCTTCCACAACGGGCACTTCCACGGCCAGTACGTGGCGATGGCGATGGACCACCTGGTCATTTCGCTGACCACCCTGACCAACCTGGCCAACCGGCGGATCGACCGGTTCCTCGACAAGAGCAACAGCAACGGGCTGCCGGCCTTCCTGTGCCGGGAGAACCCGGGCCTGCGGCTCGGCCTGATGGGCGGGCAGTTCATGACCGCCTCGCTGACCGCCGAGACGCGGGCCCTGGCGGTACCGATGTCCGTGCAGTCGCTGACCAGCACCGGCGACTTCCAGGACATCGTCTCGTTCGGCTTCGTGGCCGCCCGGCGGGCCCGGGAGGTGCTCGCCAACGCCACCTACGTGGTTGCCTTCGAGCTGCTCTGCGCCGCCCAGGCGGTCGACATCCGGGGCAACGAGGGTCTCTCCCCGGTCACCCGCGAGCTCTACGAGCGGACCCGCGAGCTGGTCCCCTACCTCGACCGGGACGTCACCATCACCGACTACGTCGAGGCGATCGCCACCCAGATCCTGGCGGCGCCGCCCGCGTACCGGTCGGAGGTCCTGCTGTGACCGGCCCCGCGCCCGACGGCGTCGGGGCGGAGCCCGGCGGTGGGGCCACCGCCGTGGTCTTCCCCGGCATCAGCCCCAGCTCATTCGCGCAGGTCGGACGCTTCCTGCTGATCAACCCGGAGGCGCGCCGGCTGACCGCGCAGGCCGACGAGGCCCTCGGCTGGTCGTTGGTGGACCGTTACCGGCAGGCCGAGGGAGGCTACTCGGAGAGCGAGCGGGTGGCGTTCCTGGTGGTCTGCCTGGCGCTGGCGTACTGGGCCGAGGACGCGCTGGACGTCCGGCCCGACATCGTCGTCGGGCCGAGCTTCGGCGGCACGCCGGCCGCCGTCTACGCCGGGGCGCTCAGCTTCCCCGACGCGGTACGGCTCACCGTCGGCTGGAACCGGCACCTGGACACCTACTTCGCGCACGCCCACACCGACGTGGTCACCCAGTCCTTCGCCCGGACGCCCCGGGCCCGGCTGGCGGAGATCCTCGGCGAGTTGGACGAGGCCGGCGAGTGGTACGAGACGGCCTGCCACGTCGACGACGACTTCTGGATGCTCTCGGTGCGCCGGCACCGCCTGGAGTGGCTCCAGGCGGCCGTGCGGGCGCGCGGCGGCCTGCCGCTGTACACGATGAGTCCGCCGATGCACTCGGCCGCCTTCGCCCCGCTGCGGGCGACGGTGGAGCGGGAACTGGTGGCCGGGCTGCCGTTCACCGACCCGCGGCTGCCGATGGTCTCCGATCACGACGGCGCGGTGCTGACCCGGGGCGAGCAGGTGCGCCGGCTGCTGCTGGACGGGATCGTCCGGCAGGTGCGCTGGCCCGGGACGCTGGAGACGCTGCGCGCCCACGGGGTGTCCCGGCTCTGCGTCTCCGGTCCGGACGGGCTCTGGGGCCGGGTGGACGCGGCGCGGCGACCGTTCGACGTGCTGACCCTGACCCCGGCGCTGGCGCTGCGGCCCCGGCCGCGGCAGCGGACCCTGGTGGGATGATCCGGCGGCCTACCGGGCCGCGCGGGCCAGTTCGGCCAGCGCGGTCCGGTTCGCCTTTCCGTTGGCGGTCAGCGGCAGCTCGGTGAGGAAGTGGAACCGCGCCGGGACCATGTACGCCGGCATGGTGCGCCGGCACCGCTCCACCAGCTCGGCCGCGCCGACGGTGGCGCCCTGCCGGGGCACCACGAAGGCGTGCAGGCTCGGCTCGCCGTCGGCCGCCGGGGCCGCCACCGCCACCGCCGCGCCGACCGTCGGATGGTCCAGCAGCCGGCGTTCCACCTCGCCCAGCTCGATCCGGTTGCCCCGGATCTTCACCATCGAGTCGGTCCGGCCGCAGAAGTACAGCTCCCCGTCGGCCCCCCGGTACGCCAGGTCACCGGAGCGGTAGACGAGCTGCCCGGAGCGGGGCTCCAGGGGGTCGGGCACCAGCACCTGCCGGGTGGCCGCCGGGTCGTCCCAGTAGCCGCTGAACAGCGACGGGCAGCGGACGTGGATCTCGCCGACCGTGCCGGGCGCGTCGACCACGCTGCCGTCGGAGTCGATCAGCAGCAGCTCGGCGCCCGGGTAGCCGTCGCCGATGGAGAGCCGCTCGGCGTCGGCGGGGAGCGGGTCGGGCACCTCGGCGAAGGAGCAGGCCACCGTCTCGGTGGCGCCGAACGCGTTGACGACCCGCAGTCCCGGGTGCAGCTCGCGCAGCCGGCGCAGCTCGGCCAGCGGGAAGTTCTCGCCGGCGAAGAGGATGCCGCGCAACTGGTCCAGGGCGGCCAGGCCGTCGGGCTCGTGGCGCAGCAACGGCCGCCACAGCGAGGGCACGCCGTGCACCACGGTCGCGCCGGCGTCGCGGAGGAAGCCGAGCAGCCGGCGCGGGAAGCTGAGGAACTCGCGGGGCACCGGCGCTAGGGTCGCCCCGCTGCCCAGGGTGACCCCGAGGTCGAACAGCGAGACGTCGAAGGCCAGCGGCGAGGTGCTGGCCACCACGTCGTCGGCGGCCACCACCGGAAAGCGCTGGGCACCCCGGTAGAAGGCCAGCGCGGCGTGGTGGCTGAGCACCACACCCTTGGGCTGCCCGGTGGTCCCGGAGGTGAAGATCAGGTACGCCGGGTCGGTGCCCACCACCGCGCGGCGGCGGCGCTGCCGGGGCTTGCCGGCGGGGGCGACCAGCCCGTCCGGGCTGAACTCGGCGACCGCGGTGATCGACGGCAGTTCCCGGGCCGGGCGGCCGGCGGGCCGGATGTGCAGCACCGGGTCGGTCGCCTCGACGATGGCGCGTACCCGCAGGTCCGGGGTGTCCGGGTCGACCGGCACGAACGCCGCGCCGAGCCGGGAGCAGGCGAGCAGCAGCGCGATGGCGGCGGCGGAGGTCTGCGACTCGATGACGACGCGGTCGCCGGTGCCGACCCCCGCCTCGGCCAGCGCGGTGGCCCGCGCGTCGACCGCGCGGGCCAGCTCGCCGTACGTGACCGTCACCAGCGCGCCGACGGCCCGCTCGATCACCGCCGGCTTGTCCGGGTTGCGGGCGGCGGGGCCGAGTACGAACTGGTCCAGGGTGTCGGCGGGGAACCGCCCGACCGCGTCGGTCATCGGATGTCCGTCCTTCTTCACACCTGCGCGACGGTCTTGAGGTAGTCGCCCACCGTCTGGCGGAACCGCTCCGGCTCCTCCAGGTGCGGCACGTGGCTGGAGTCGTCGAACAGCTCCCAGCGCGCGTCCGGGATGAGGTCGATGAAGGGCCGGACGGTGGCCGGGGTGGCCTCGTCGTGGCGGCCCGAGATGACCAGGGTGGGCACCGCGATGTCGGCGAGACAGTCGGTGACGCCCCATGCCTTCAGCGACCCGATGACGTGGAACTCGCTCGGTCCGTTCATCGCGAGGTACACCGTCGGGTCGTTGTAGAGCTCGTAGAAGGAGGCCTGGTAGTCGCGGGGCCACGGGTCGAGCCGGCACAGGTGCCGGTCGTAGAAGACCTTGGTGGCCCCGTGGTACTCGTCGCTGTCGGTGGTGCCCGCCGCCTCGTGCCGGCGCAGCGTGTCGTCGACCCCGGCCGGCAGCGCGGCGCGCAGCTCCGCCATCGCCTTCAGCCACAGCGGGTACGACGCCGGCGCGTCGGCGATGATCAGGCCCTTCAGGCCGGCCGGCGCCGCCGCCGCGTGCTTCGCCACCAGCAGCCCACCCCAGGAGTGTCCGAACAGGGCGTAGTTGTCGGCGATCCCGAGGTGGCGCAGGAGGTTGTCCAGCTCGTCGAGGAAAAGCTGGACGGTCCAGAACTCGGCCGGCCGGCCCGGCAGGTGGGTGGAACCCCCGTTGCCCAGCTGGTCGTAGTGGACGACGGGGGTGCCGCCGTCGGCGAACACGGAGAGGCTGGTCAGGTAGTCGTGGGTGCTGCCGGGGCCGCCGTGCACGACCACCAGCGCGGTCCGTTGCGGCGACAGCTCCCCCGTGACCCGGTACCAGGTCCGGAATTCGCCGAACGGCGCCGTCCCCTTGGTCGTCGGTGCGGTCACTAGACGCGGCGGCCGGTGACCGGGAAGGTACCGAACATGCCCGGCTTGGCCTTGCCGGTCATGGTGTCGCCGTTGACGGTGACGGTGACCTTCATGGTCAGCGGGACCGGCTTGCGGCACTTGATCTTCCACGAGGCGACGTCGCCGACCAGCTCGCCGTCGATGATGTCGGGGTCGATGACCTGGCCGTTGGCCCGGGCCTTGCCGATCAGCTTCTCACCCTCGGCGGTCAGGTCGACCCAGAGGCTCTGCTTGCCGAGCGGGCTCTCGATGTCCAGCTGCCAGCTGCCGTCGGTGCTCATCCGTTGCTCCCTATCGTGCGTCGATCGCTTCCCGTGGCAGACACTATGGATCGGGACGGGCGGTCCATACCCCTATCAGCCCCTAGGGGCGAGCGTCCCGAGCCACTCCTCGACGACCTCCGCGGCGACCGCCGCCCGGTCCTCGATCATGGTGAAGTGGGTGGCCGCGACGGTGCGGTACTCGTGCGTCGGCTCCCAGGGCCGGGCCTGCCAGGAGCCGTCGTCGGCCGCGTCGGGCCGGAACGGCTCGGCCGCGCCGACGAAGAGCACCGGCGCCTCGACCGGGTCCAGCCGGAACCGGGGCACCAGGTCGAAGTAGCGGTTCATCCCCGACAGGGCGGCGCTGTTGAGCATCCCGAAGCGGGCGTCGGCCTGGACCAGCCCGACGGTGAGCTGCTCCATCAGCCGGGACTGGTCCCGGTCATCGGTGTCGACCCGGTAGGTGTCCATCAGCACCACCCCGGCGGGGCGCACCCCCAGGCTCCGTTCCAGGTGCCCGGCGGTGGCGTAGGCGAGCGTCCCGCCCGAGGAGTAGCCGATGAGGACGAACGGGCGTCCGGCGGCGGCCCGGACGACGCTCTCGGCCAGCACGTCGACCACCGCGTCCACCGAGTCGGGCAGCCGCTCCCCGGCGACGAAGCCCGGGTTGGTCAGCGACACCATCGGACGCCGGCCCCGGAACGCGGCGGCCAGCCGGGCATGCTGGTGCGGCCCGCCGGTGGCCATCGGGGTGCTGATTCCGATGAGCACGGGTGACCCGGGGCCGTCGGCCATAGTGACGCCCGGTGGCACCGCCCCGAAGTCGGCGGCGCAGGTGAACCGGGGTCGCAGGTCGGCCACCGCCCGCAGCAGGTTGAAGCCCTTGAGCACCTCGTTGCCGAGCACCGCCGCCCGGAACAGCCCGGCCAGGGTGTCCGGCTCGCCGGCCGGCTCCGGGGCGGGCGCGCCACCGGCTGCCGGGGCCAGCTCGGCGCGCAGGTGCCGGGCCAGCGCGGCGGGATTCTTGTTGTCGAACACCGCCATCGGGGCCAGCCGCAGCCCGGTCGCCGCGTTGAGCCGGTTGCGCAGCTCCACCGCGGCGAGGGAGTCGAAGCCCAGTTCGAGGAAGTCCCGCTCGGGGTCGACCGCCTCGGGGCCGTCGTGGCCGAGCACGGCGGCGGCGTGGCCGCGTACCAGCTCGGTGACCTGGCGCTCCTGTTCGGCCGGGGACTGCCCGGCGAGCCGGCGGGCGTACCACTCCGGGTCGACGGCGGCCGCGGCGCTGCGCCGGCGTACCCGGGGCAGCAGGCCACGCAGCAGCGCGGGCGGCTCGTCGGCGCGGGCGCGCAGCGCCGCCACGTCGACCTTCACCGGCACCAGCGTCGCGCGGGGACTGCGCAGCGCGGTGTCGAGCGCGGCCAGCCCCTCCGGCACGGTCAGCGCGGGCAGGCCCTGCCGGGCCATCCGCTGCAGGTCCGCCTCGGTGAGCCAGGCGCCCAGGCCGACGTCGGTGCCCCAGAGCCCGTAGGCGACCGAGGTGGCGGGCAGGCCGGCCGCCACCCGGTGCTGCGCGAGCGCGTCGAGGAAGACGTTCGCCGTGGCGTACCCGCCCTGCCCGGCGGCGAGCACCAGCCCGCCGGCCGAGGAGAAGAGCACGAACGCGGCCAGGCCGGCGTCGCGGGTCAGCTCGTGCAGGTGCCAGGCGGCGTCCACCTTCGGGCGCAGCACCCCGTCGATCCGCTCCGGGGTCAGCGAGCCCACCACCCCGTCGTCCACCACCGCCGCCGCGTGCACCACGGCGGTCAGCGGACGCCGGTCGGGCACGCCACCGAGCAGCGCCGCGAGCTGGTCGCGGTCACCCACGTCGCAGGCCAGCACCTCGGCGGTGGCGCCGAGCGCGGCCAGGTCGGCGCGGAGCTCGTCCACCCCGGGCGCCGCCGGCCCGCGCCGGCTGGTCAGCAGCAGGTGCCTGATCCCGTACGCCCCGGCGAGGTGCCGGGCCACCAGTGCGCCCAGCCCACCGGTGCCACCGGTGATCAGCACGGTGCCGTCGGGGTCCAGCGCGGCCGGGGTGTCGGCCGGGGCGTACGGCTCGCGGACCAGGCGGGGCACCAGGACTCGGCCGGAGCGGATCATCAGTTCCGGCTCGTCGGTGGCGAGGGCGGGCCCGAGGACGTCCCGGGACGCGACGGTCCGGTCGGTGTCGAGCAGCACGAAGCGGCCGGGGTTCTCCGCCTGGGCGGCCCGGAGCAGGCCCCAGACCGGCGCCTGGGCCAGCGCCACGTCCGCCCCGTCGGCGCCGACCGCGCCCTCGGTGAGCAGGACCAGCCGGGCGGCGGTGAAGCGGGGGTCGGCGAGCCAGGCCTGGACGAGGTCCAGGACCTCGTACACGCAGCCGCGGACGCCGGCCAGGACGTCGGTGTTCGGCTCGGCAAGCCCGGCGGTGTTGGGTGTGGTCTCCGGGCGGGGGACCCGGAAGAGCACCACGCCGGGCGGCGGAAGGCCGGCGTCCACGGCGGCGCCGAGCGCGGCGAGGTCCCGGTAGCTGGGAAGGCCGCCGTCCCCGCCGGGTGCGGCGAGACCCAGGTCGTTCGCCGGGCCGCCGTCCCCGCCGGGTGCGGCGAGACCCAGGTCGTTCGCCGGGCCGCCGTCCCCGCCGGGTGCGGCGAGACCCAGGTCGTTCGCCGGGCCGCCGTTCCGGCCGAGTGCCGCAGGGGCCGGGGCGTTCGCCGGGCCGTCGACGCCGAGCGCGGTTAGTTCCGGATGGTTCGCCGGGTGGCCGTCACCGCCGAGCGCGGCCAGATTCCGATCGTTTGCCGGGCCGCCGTTGACGCCAGGCACGGCGAGGCCCCCGTCGGTCGCCAGGCCGACGATCCGGCCGAGCGCGTCAAGGTCCGGGGCGTTCGCCCGATCGGTGTCGGCCCCCGGAGCGGCAGGGGTCGATGCGTTCGCCGGACCGGTGTCGGCGCCGGGCGCGGCGCGGTGAGGGCCGGGCTGGCCGATGACGGCCCATCCGGTGCCGGTGGTGGCGGTCGGCAGCTCGGCGGCGGGGGTCCAGGCGAGCCGGTACAGCCCGTCCTGCCGGCTTGGCGCGGCGGCCCGGAGCTGCGTCGCGTCGACCTCCCGCAGGGCGAGGGAGCCGACGGCGGCGACCGGCGCGCCGGAGAGGTCGGCCAGGTCGAGCGAGACCTCGCGGGGCCCGGTCGGGCGGATCGCGACCCGCAGCCCCCGGGCGCCGGTGGCGTGCGGGGTGACGGTGTTCCAGGAGAACGGCAGCATGGTGTCGCCCTGGTCGTCGGCGACGCCGTCGGCGAGCCCGAGCACGTGCAGCGCGGCGTCGAGCAGGGCCGGGTGCAGCACGAACTGCTCGGCCTCGGCGTGCGCGGCGTCCGGCAGGCTGATCTCGGCGTACAGCTCGTCGCCGCGCTGCCAGGCAGCGCGCAGCCCCTGGAAGGTGGGCCCGTAGCCGTAGCCGCGTTCGGCCATCCGCTCGTACGCGTCGCCGGTCGGCAGCGGGGTCGCGCCCGGCGGTGGCCAGGCGGTCAGGTCCACGACGGGCGCCGTGCCGCCGGCGCCGATCCGGCCGTCGGCGTGCCGGGTCCACGGGTCGGCCTCGCCGGTGCGGGAGTGGACGGTGACGGACCGGGAGCCGCCCTCGTCGGGTGGGCCGACGGCGACCTGGAGGGTGACCGCCGTGTTCTCGGGCAGCATCAGCGGGGCGTGCAGGATCAACTCCTCGACCACCGGCGCGTCGGTCCGCTCGCCGGCGGCGACCGCCAGCTCGACGAAGCCGGTGCCGGGGAAGAGGACGGTGTCGCCGACCGTGTGGTCGGCGAGCCAGGGCTGGGTGTCGACGGAGAGCCGGCCGGTGAAGAGCACGCCGTCGGTGTCGGCGAGGGTGACCGACGCGCCGAGCAGCGGGTGCTCGGTCGCGGCGAGGCCGGCCGGGGTTGCCCCCTCGCCGCCGGGCCGCTCCGGACGCCAGTAGCGCTGCCGCTGGAACGGGTAGGTGGGCAGGTCGACGCGGCTGCCGGTGAGTAGTGCGGTCCAGTCGATGGTGATACCGGTGACGTGCAGCCTCGCCAGGGCGGTCAGGGCCTGCCGGTGTTCGTCGTGTCCCCGCTGCAGGGACGGCACGACGGTGACGTCGTCGGTGAGGATGCCCTCGATCATCGGGGTGAGGGCGGCGTCGGGGCCGAGTTCCAGGAAGGTGGTCGCGCCTGCCTGGTGCAGGGCGGTGATGCCGTCGGCGAAGCGGACGGCCTCGCGGACGTGGCGGACCCAGTAGTCGGGGTCGGTCAGCTCGGTGGTGGCGAGGGCGCCGGTCAGGTTCGACACGAGCGGGAGTTGCGGCTCGGCGTAGGTCAGCTCTGCCGCCACGGCGCGGAACTCGTCGAGCATCGGGTCCATCAGCCGGCTGTGGAAGGCGTGGCTTACCCGCAGGCGGGTGGTCTTGCGACCTTGCTCGGTGAAGTGCTCGGCGACGTGCAGCACGGCGGCCTCGGGGCCGGAGATGACCACCGACCGGGCGCCGTTGACGGCGGCGATGTCCACCCCGGCACCTGCCGCCGGGCCGATGCCGGTGCCGGTTGCGGCGAACAGCGCTTCGCCGTTGGCCGCGAGCGTGCCACGGCCGTCGGCGTCGCCGTCGGCCACGACCCGGCCATCGCCATCGCCGTCGCTGCCGTTAGCCGCGACCGGGCCGCTGCCGGCGACCGTGCCGGTGCCGTTGCTGTTGCCGGTGTCGGTGTCGGTGTCGGTGCCGGTGCCGGTGGAGGTGGAGGTGGAGGTGGAGGTGGAGGTTGAATCGTTTGCGTCATCAGGTCGGTAGGACGCGAAAGAGGCATCCCGTCCTGACAGTGCCGCCCGTACCTCCTCCTCCGACGCCTGCACCGCCACCATCGCCCCACCAGCCGGCAGCGCCTGCATCAACCGACCACGAGCCGCCACCAAACGCGCAGCATTCCCCAGCGACAACACCCCAGCGACATGCGCGGCAGCCAACTCACCGATCGAATGCCCCGCCACGAAGTCCGGCCGCACACCCCACGACTCCACCAGCCGGAACAACGCCACCTCGACCGCGAACAAGCCGGCCTGCGCATAACCCGTCTGCCGGATCAGCTCCTCGTCATCACCCCAGACCACCTCACGCAACGGCCGATCCAGGTGCCCGTCCAGCTCCGCCACCACCGCGTCGAAGGCCGAGGCGAACACCGGGAACACCGCGTGCAGCGAGCGACCCATGCCCAGGCGCTGCGCGCCCTGACCGGTGAACAGCACCGCCAGCCGACCGGCCCGGGCCGTCCCCGACAGGACGGTCGGCGCCGTCCCGCCGTCGGCGAGGATGGCCAGCCCGGCGAGGAGTTCGTCGCGGTCGGCGCCCAGCACGGCGGCCCGCTGTTCCAGGGCGGCGCGGCCGGTCGCCAGCGAGTACGCCACGTCCGGCAGCCGCAGCTCCGGCCGGCCCGACAGGTGGCGGTGCAGCCGGGCGGCCTGGGCCCGTAGCGCCACCTCGGAGCGGGCGGAGAGCAGCCAGGGCAGCGGTCCCTGCATCCCGGTCTCCGACTGCGCGGGGGTGGTCGGGGGCGGTGGGGCCTGTTCGAGGATGACGTGGGCGTTGGTGCCGGAGAGGCCGAAGGACGAGACGCCGGCCCGGCGCGGATGCCCGTTCGCCGACCACTCGCGCGGGCGGGTCAGCAGCTCGACCGCCCCGGCGGACCAGTCCACCTGCGGCGAGCGCTCCTCGGCGTGCAGCGTCGGCGGCATCAGGCCGTGCCGCATCGCCTGCACCATCTTGATCACGCCGGCCACGCCCGCGGCGGCCTGGGTGTGCCCCAGGTTCGACTTGATGGACCCCAACCACAGTGGCCGGTCGGCGGGCCGGTCCTGACCGTAGGTGGCCAGCAGCGCCTGCGCCTCGATCGGATCACCGAGGGTCGTACCCGTGCCGTGGGCCTCGACCACGTCCACCTCGGCGGCCGGCACGCCGGCCGACGCCAGGGCGGCCCGGATCACCCGCTGCTGCGACGGGCCGTTCGGGGCGAAGAAGCCGTTCGACGCGCCGTCCTGGTTGACGGCCGAGCCGCGTACCACGGCCAGCACCGGGTGGCCGAGCCGCTGGGCGTCGGACAGGCGCTCGACCAGCAGGAAGCCGGCGCCCTCGGCCCAGCCGGTGCCGTCGGCGCCCGCCCCGAAGGAGCGGCACCGGCCGTCCGGGGAGAGGCCGCGCTGCCGGGAGAACTCGATCAGGATCTCCGGGGTGGCCATCACGGTCACGCCGCCGGCGAGCGCCAGCGAGCACTCCCCCGACCGCAGCGCCTGCACCGCCAGGTGCAACGCCACCAGCGACGACGAGCAGGCGGTATCCACCGCCACTGCCGGGCCCTCCAGGCCGAGCACGTACGACACCCGGCCGGCCGCCGCACTGCCGCCGGCGGAGCTGCCGTACCCGTAGTCGTGGTACATCAGGCCGGCGAAGACGCCGGTGGGGCTGCCCTTGAGCGTGCCCGGATCGATCCCGGCCCGCTCGAACGCCTCCCAGGCGCACTCCAGCAGCAGCCGCTGCTGCGGGTCCACCGCGTACGCCTCGTTCGGGCTGATGCCGAAGAAGCCGGCGTCGAAGTCGGCGGCGTCGGGCAGGAACCCGCCGGCCCGGGCGTAGCAGCGGCCGGGGCGGCCCGGCTCGGGGTGGTACAGGTCGTCGGCCCAGCCCCGGTCGGTGGGCAGCGGCGCGATCGCGTCCACCCCGTCGGCGACCAACCGCCACAGCTCCTCCGGCGAGCCGACCCCGCCGGGAAAGCGGCAGCTCATCCCGACGATGGCGATCGGCTCGTCCACCGGGCGCGGCCCGGCCTGGGCGGGTGCGTCGGCGGAGACCCCGCCGAGCAACGAGTCGAGGTACGCCGCGACGGCGTCGGCGGTCGGGTAGTCGAAGACCAGCGTGGCGGGCAGCCGCAGGTCGGTCGCCGCGCCCAGCGCGTTGCGCAGTTCCACCGCCGAGAGCGAGTCGAAGCCCAGCTCGGAGAAGGCGCGGTCCGGCTCCACCGCCTCGGCGGACTCGTACCCGAGGACGGCGGCGACGTGGGCGCGGACCAGGTCCCGCAGGGCGCGGAGCCGGTCGGAGCCGGACAGGCCGGCGAACCGCCCGGCGGCGGCCGGGGTGTCGGTGGCCCGGCGCAACCGCCGGGGCGCCCGGACCAGGGCGCGCAGCAGCGCGGGAATGCCGGCGTCGGTGCGCACGGCGGTCGGGTCGATCCGGAGCGGGACGAGGGTGACCGGCCGGTCCCGCAGTGCGGTGTCGAACGCGGCCAGCCCGTCGGCCGCGCTGAGGGCGGGGAAGCCCTGGCGGGCCATCCGTTCCAGGTCGGCGTCGCTGAGCACGGCACCCAGCCCCGCGTCGGTGCCCCACAGCCCGTACGCCAGCGAGGTCGCCGGCAGCCCTCCGGCGGCCCGGTGCTCGGCGAGCGCGTCGAGGAAGACGTTCGCCGCCGCGTAGCCGGCCTGGCCGGCGGCGAGCACCAGCCCGCCCGCGGAGGAGAAGAGCACGAACGCGGTCAGCTCCGCCTCGCGGGTCAGCTCGTGCAGGTGCCAGGCACCGTCCACCTTGGGCGCGAGGGTCGCCGCGAGCCGTTCCGGGGTGAGCGTGGCGGCCACGCCGTTGTCGGCGACCCCGGCGGCGTGCACCACGATCCGCAGCGGGTGCGCGGCGGGGATGTCGGCCAGCACGGCGGCCAGGGCCTCCCGGTCGGCGGCGTCGCAGGCCGCCACGCGTACCGTCGCGCCGAGCGCGGCCAGCTCGCCGACCAGCGCGTCCACGCCGGGGGCGGCGGGCCCGCGCCGACTGGTGAGCACCAGGTGGCGGACGCCGTGCGCGGTGACCAGGTGCCGCGCCACCAGCGCGCCGAGCCCGCCGGTGCCGCCGGTGACCAGCGCCGTGCCGCCGGCCGATGCACCGGTCGACCGGTCGCCAACGATCGCGCGGTGGTCGCGCGTGCCGGGGTCCGTCGCGGCGCCGTCGCGCGTGCCGGCGTCGGTGGCGGTGTCGCCGGGCGTTGTAGCGGGTGCGGCGGTGCCGGTAGCGGCGCCGCCGGGCGTCGCGGAGCCGGATACCGGGACGAGCCGGGGCACGAACAGGCGTCCGGCGCGCAGCGCCAGCTCCGGCTCGCCCGCCGCGAGGGCCGCCGGCAGCGCGGCCCAGGACTCCGGCCGGCCGTCGGTGTCGGCGAGGACGAACCGCTCCGGGTTCTCCGCCTGCGCCGCCCGGACCAGGCCCCAGACCGGCGCCTGGTCCAGCGCCACCCGGTCGTCGGGGCCGGTGACCACTGCCTCCCGGGTGAGCAGCACCAGCCGCGAGTCGGCGAACCGGTCGTCGGCCAGCCAGGCCCGCACGGCCGCCAGCGCCGCCCCGGTCACCTCGCGGACCACCGCCGGCACGTCGCCGTCGCCGGCCGCGAGCGGCAGCAGCACCACCTCCGGTACGTCGGCCGCCGCGCCGACCGCGTCCAGATCGGCGTACGACGGCACCCCCGGCACCGCGACGGCGTCGCCGACCACCGCCCAGCGGGACGGGTCCGGCGCCCCGTCCGGGATGGTCGCCGACTGCCAGCGCACCCGGTGCAACACCTGGTCGCGGCCGGCCCGCACGCCGTCGAGTTGCGCGGCGGAGACCGGCCGCGAGACCAGCGACCCGACGGTGAGCACCGGCTGCCCGGACGGGTCGGCGACGGTGAGGGTGACGCTGTCCGGCCCGGTGGGTGCCATCCGCAGCCGCAGCGCGGTGGCGCCGAGGGCGTGCCGGGAGACGCCGTTCCAGGCGAACGGCAGCAGCGTCGCCCCGGAGCCGTCGTGGTCCTGGAGCAGGGAGGCGTGCATGGCGGCGTCGAGCAGGGCCGGGTGCAGGCCGAACCGGGCGGCGTCCGGGTGCGCCTCGTCGGGCAGGGCCACCTCGGCGTACAGCTCGTCGCCGCGTTCCCAGGCGGCCCGCAGCCCCTGGAACGTCGGCCCGTACGCGTACCCCCGCCCGCGCAACCGCTCGTACGCGCCCTCGGTGTCCAGCGGGGTCGCGCCCGGCGGCGGCCAGGCGGTCAGGTCGACGGACGGCTCGGCGGCGTCGGCGGCGAGCAGCCCGTCGGCGTGCAGTGTCCACCGGCCGCCGGGGGCCCGGGAGTAGACGCCGACGGTACGGCGGCCGGCGCTGTCGGGGTCGCCGACGACCACCTGCACCATGACGTCGCCGCGTTCGGGCAGCACCAGCGGCGCGGTGAGGGTCAGCTCGTCGAGGCGGTGGCAGCCGGCCTCCTCGCCGGCGCGCAGGGCGAGTTCGACCAGGCCGGTGCCGGGCAGCAGCACGGTGCCGAGCACGTCGTGATCGGCGAGCCAGGGCTGGGCCTGCCGGGACAGCCGGCCGGTGAGGACGAGACCGTCGGCCTGGGCGGAGGCCACGGCGGCCCGCAGCAGCGGGTGGTCGACGGGGGCCAGACCGAGCGCGGCCGGGTCGTCGCCGAGCGCGCCGGCCAGCCAGGACTCGGCGAGGTAGTCGAGGGTGTGCAGCCAGTACCGCTGCCGCTGGAAGGGGTAGGTGGGCAGCTCGACGGTGCGGGTGGTCTGCGGGAGCAGCGCGGTCCAGTCGATTGTGGTGCCGGTGACGTGCAGCCTGGCCAGGGCGGTGAGGGCCTGCCGCTGTTCGTCGTGTCCCCGGCGCAGGCTGGGGATGATCGTGGCGTCGTCGGTGAGGATGCCCTCGATCATCGGGGTGAGGGCGGCGTCCGGGCCGAGTTCCAGGAACGTGGTCGCGCCCGCCTGGTGCAGGGCGGTGACGGCGTCGGCGAAACGCACGGCCTCCCGGACGTGGCGGACCCAGTAGTCGGGGTCGGTCAGCTCGGTGGTGGCCAGGGCGCCGGTCAGGTTCGACACGACCGGGAGCTGCGGCTCGGTGTAGGTCAACTCTGCTGCGACGGCCCGGAACTCGTCGAGCATGGGGTCCATCAGCCCGCTGTGGAAGGCGTGACTCACCCGCAGGCGGCTCGTCTTTCGTCCCAGCTTGGTGAAGTGCTCGGCCACGTGCAGCACGGCGGCTTCGGGGCCGGAGATGACCACCGACCGGGGGCCGTTGACGGCGGCGATGTCCACACCGGCGCCTGCCGCCGCACCCTCGTCATGGGGGGCTGAATCGTTTACGTCATCAGGTCGGTGGGGCGCGAAGGAGGCATCCTGTGCCGACAGCGCCGCCCGCACCTCCTCCTCCGACGCCTGGATTGCCACCATCGCCCCACCAACGGGCAACGCCTGCATCAACCGCCCACGAGCCGCCACCAGACGGGCCGCATCCGACAGCGACAACACCCCGGCCACGTGCGCGGCAGCCAGCTCACCGATCGAGTGTCCGGCCACGAAGTCCGGTCGCACGCCCCACGACTCCACCAGCCGGAACAACGCCACCTCGACCGCGAACAGCCCCGCCTGCGCGTAACCCGTCCGCCGGATCAGCTCCTCGTCGTCACCCCAGATCACGTCACACAACGGCCGATCCAGGTGCAAATCCAGCTCCGCCACCACCGCGTCGAAAGCAGCAGCGAACACCGGGAAGGCCGCGTGCACCTCACGACCCATGTCCAGACGCTGGGCGCCCTGACCGGTGAACAACACCGCCAGCCGACCGGACCGGGCCACCCCGGAGACGGCGTGGGGAGCCCGCTCCCCCGCCGCCACCGCCGCGAGCCCGGCGGACAGCTCGGCCGGGTCCGCGCCCCACACCACCGCCCGGTGGCCGAACGCCGCCCGACCGGTGACCAGGGTTCGGGCCGCGGCGCCCAAATCCACCGGCGACAAGTCTCCGCCGACAGCGGCGAAGCGGTCCGCGAGTTCCCGTAGCGCCGGGTCGGACTTCGCCGACAGCACCCAGGGCACCAGCGACGAAGGCACGTCGGCGTCCGGCTGCGGGGCGGACTCCGGGGCCTGTTCGACGATGACGTGGGCGTTGGTGCCGGAGAGGCCGAACGACGAGATGCCGGCCCGGCGCGGGTGCCCGTCCGCCGGCCACTCGCGTGCCTCGGTCAGCAGCTCGACCGCGCCGGACGACCAGTCCACCTGGGGCGAGCGCTCCTCGGCGTGCAGGGTCCGGGGCAGCACCCCGTGCCGCATCGCCTGCACCATCTTGATGACGGCGGCGACGCCGGCGGCAGCCTGGGTGTGCCCGAGGTTCGACTTGATCGACCCGAGCCGGAGCGGACGCTCGGCGGGCCGGTCCTGCCCGTACGTGGCGAGCAGGGCCTGCGCCTCGATCGGGTCGCCGAGGGTGGTGCCGGTGCCGTGCGCCTCCACGACGTCCACCTCGGCGGCCGGGACGCCGGCCGAGGCGAGGGCGGCGCGGATCACCCGCTGCTGGGCGGGGCCGTTCGGGGCGAAGAAGCCGTTCGACGCGCCGTCCTGATTCACCGCCGTGCCACGAACCACGGCGAGCACCGGGTGGCCGAGGCGCTGGGCGTCCGAGAGGCGTTCCACCAGCAGGAAGCCGGCACCCTCGCCCCAGCCGGTGCCGTCGGCGCCCGCGCCGAACGACTTGCACCGGCCGTCCGGGGCCAGCCCCCGCTGGCGGCTGAACTCGACGAAGGCCTCCGGCGTTGCCATCACCGCCGCGCCACCGGCGAGCGCCAAGGTGCACTCCCCCGATCGCAGCGCCTGCACCGCCAGGTGCAACGCGACCAGCGACGACGAGCAGGCGGTGTCCACGGTGACCGCCGGCCCCTCCAACCCCAGCGCGTACGCCACCCGGCCGGAGGCGACCGAGCCGGTGGCGTGGCTGCTGGCGTAGTCGTGGTACATCAGCCCGGCGAACACCCCGGTACGGCTGCCGCGCAGCGTGCCGGGGTCGATGCCGGCCCGCTCGAACGCCTCCCAGGCGCACTCCAGCAGCAGCCGCTGCTGCGGGTCCATGATGGTCGCCTCGTTGGGGCTGATCCCGAAGAACGCCGGGTCGAAGGCGGCGGCGTCGGTGAGGAACCCGCCCTGCCGGACGTAGCTGGTGTGCGGGCGCTCGCCGGTCGGGTCGTACAGCTCGTCGACGTTCCAGCCCCGGTCGGCGGGGAAATCGCCGATCGCGTCGACCCCGTCGGCGACCAGCCGCCACAGCTGCTCCGGTGTGCTCACCCCGCCGGGGAAGCGGCAGCTCATCCCGACGATCGCGACCGGCTCGTGGGCGGCCGCGGTGAGCCGCCGGTTCTGCGCGCGCAGCCGCTCGGTCTCCTTGAGCGAGCGGCGCAGCGCGGCGACGAGCTTGTCGTCGGTCATCGAGGGTCTCCCGTCATGAGGTCGTCGAGGTCCTGGTCGCCCAGCGCCATGCTGATCAGGTCGTCGGCGTCCATCTCGTCGATCGAGCGGCCTGCCTCGTCGTCCGCCGTGGCCGTGTCCGGCGTGGGGGCGAGCCCACCGAGTTCGAGCAGCCGGTCCAGCAGCCCGGCCTCCCGCAGCCGGCTCAGCGGGATGCCCTGGAGGACCTCCCGCACCCGGTCCTCGGGCAACCCGCCGGCCGGCGCCGGGGCGAGCGCGTCGGCCAGTTCGGCGGCGAGGACCCGCGCGTTGGGGTGGTCGAAGACCAGCGTCGCGGGCAGCCGCAGGCCGGTGGCGGTGTTGAGCTGGTTGCGGAACTCCACCGCGCTCAGCGAGTCGAAGCCGAGTTCCTGGAACGCCCGGTCCGGGTCGACGTCCTGCGGGCCGGCGTGCCCGAGGATCGCCGCCGCCTGGATGAGCACGACGTCGAGCAGCGCGGCCCCGCGCTCGTCGGCCGGCAGCGCGGCGAGCCGCCGGGTCAGCGCCGCGGCGTCCGGCCCGGCCCCGCCGCCGGCGCGCGCCGGCCGCCGCAACAGGCCGCGGAAGAGCGGCGGCAGGTCGGGTACGCGGGCCAGCGCCGCCAGGTCCAGCGCCACCGGTACGACCACCGCCGCGTCGGTGGCGGCGGCCGCGTCCAGCAGCGCGAGCCCTTCGGCGGGCGCGAGCGGGCGGACGCCGGTCCGCTCGACGCGGGCCCGGTCGCCGGCGGTGAGGTCGCCGGCCATCCCCGCGTCGCCGGCCCAGGCTCCCCAGGCGAGCGACTGGGCGGGCAGGCCGGCGGCCCGGCGCTGCGCGGCGAGCGCGTCCAGGCAGGCGTTGGCGGCGGCGTAGCTGCCCTGACCCGGGTTACCGACCACACCGGCGGCGGAGGAGAAGAGCACGAACGCGGTGAGCGGCAGGCCGGCGGTCAGCTCGTGCAGGTGCAGCGCCGCGTCCACCTTGGGGCGGAACACGACGTCGACGCGGTCCGGGGTGAGCGACCCGATCACCCCGTCGTCGAGCACACCGGCCGAGTGCACGACCCCGGTGAGCGGGTGCGCCGGGTCGAGCCCGGCCAGCAGGGCAGCCACGGCGTCCCGGTCGCCCATGTCGCAGGCGGCGAGTCGGACGTCCGCGCCGAGCGCGGTCAGCTCGGCGGCGAGGTCGTCCGCCCCGGCCGCCGCGGCGCCCCGCCGGCTGGTCAGCAGCAGCCGGCGTACGCCGTGCGTGGTGACCAGGTGCCGGGCGACGAGCCGGCCGAGCAGGCCGGTCGCGCCGGTCACCAGCACCGTCCCCTCGGCGCCGAACACGCTGGCCGACGGGGCGTCCGGGCCGGCCGCGAGGCGAGCGAGCCGGGCGACGTGGGCGACGCCGGCGCGGACGGCGACCTGCGGTTCCCCCGTGGCGACGGTCAGGGCGATCGCCGCCGGGTCGTCCGGGTCGTCGAGGTCGGCCAGGACGATCCGGTCGGGCTGCTCCGACTGCGCGGAGCGGACCAGCCCCCAGACGGCGGCACCGGCCAGGTCGCCGGCCTCCTCGTCGGCCACCGCGACCGCCCCCCGGGTGACCACCACCAGGGTGGACCGGGCGTACCGGTCGTCGGCGAACCAGGTCTGGACCCGCTCCAGGGCCCGGTGGGTCGCCCGGTGCACGGCGGCGGCGTCCCGGCCGGGCTCCGACCGCAGCACCACCACCTCGGGTACGTCCTCGCGGACGTCCTCCCACGCCGCCCAGCGCACCGGGGGCGCGGCCACCGGTGCGGCGGGCTGCCAGGCCAGCCGGTACAGCGGTTCCTGCCGACCGGCGGCGAGCTGGGCGGCGGAGAGTTCCCGCAGGGTGAGCGACTCCACCGAGGCCACCGGCAGGCCGGCGGCGTCGGCGATGTCGAGGCGCACCCCGTCCCCGGCCGGGGTGACCCGGACCCGGACGGTGGTGGCGTCGGGCACCGCGACGGTGACGCCGGCGAAGGCGAACGGCAACCGGACCGGCCCGACCTGGCCGGCATCGAGGCCGACCGCCTGGAGACAGGCGTCGAGGAGGGACGGGTGCATCCGGTACCCGTCGTCGGCGCCGTCCCCGGCCGGCAGGGTCACCTCGGCGTACACCTGCTCGCCGGCGGTCCACGCGGCGCGCAGCCCCTGGAACGCCGGCCCGTACGCCAGTCCGGCGGCGGCCTGGGCGTCGTACCGCCCGGCGAGGTCGACCGGGACGGCACCCGGCGGCGGCCAGGCGGCCAGGTCGAACGACGGCGGCCGGGTGGCCGGGGCGAGGGCGCCGGTGGCGTGCCGGGTCCACGGCTGGTCCGGTCCGCCGTCGCGGGAGTGGACGGTGACCGGCCGGCAGCCTGCCTCGTCGGCCGCGCCGAGCAGCACCTGGACGGTGACCCCGCCGCGTTCCGGTACGACCAGCGGCGCCTCGAGGACCAGTTCGGTGAGGGCGTCGCAGCCGACCTGCCCGCCCGCACTGAGCGCCAGTTCGACGAAAGCGGTGCCCGGCAGGAGGATCGCGTCGCCCACCACGTGGTCGGCGAGCCAGGGCTGGCTGTGCACGGAGAGCCGTCCGGTGAGGACGGTGCTGTCCGAGCCGGCGAGGGTGACGGCGGCGCCGAGCAGCGGGTGGCGGGCGGCGTCGACCCCGACCGCGCCGAGGTCCCCGTCGGCGGTGCTGGTCCGCTGCCAGTAGCGCTGCCGCTGGAACGGGTACGTGGGCAGGTCGACCGTGCGGCCGGTCTGCGGGAGCAGCGCGGTCCAGTCGACGGTGGTGCCGGTGACGTGCAGCCTCGCCAGGGCGGTCAGGGCCTGCCGCTGCTCGTCGTGTCCCCGCCGCAGGCTGGGCACGACGGTGACCTCGTCGGTGAGGATGCCCTCGATCATCGGGGTGAGGGCGGCGTGGGGGCCGAGTTCGAGGAAGGTGGTCGCGCCTGCCTGGTGCAGGGTGGTGATGCCGTCGGCGAAGCGGACTGCCTCCCGGACGTGCCGGGCCCAGTAGTCGGGGTCGGTCAGCTCGGTGGTGGCGAGGGCGCCGGTCAGGTTGGACACGACCGGGAGTTGCGGCTCGGCGTAGGTCAGCTCCGCGGCGACGGCCCGGAACTCGTCGAGCATGGGGTCCATCAGCCCGCTGTGGAAGGCGTGGCTGACCCGCAGCCGCGTCTTCTTGCGACCTTGCTTGGTGAAGTGCTCGGCGACCGTGAGCACGGCGGCCTCGGGGCCGGAGATGACCACCGACCGGGGGCCGTTGACGGCCGCGATGTCCACACCAGCGCCTGCCGCCGGGCCGATGCCGCTGCCGCTGCCGCTGGAGGCTGAGTCGTTTACGACATCAGCTCCAAAGGATCCGACCACAACACCCGGACCCACCAGCGCCGCCCGCACCTCCTCCTCCGACGCCTGCACCGCCACCATCGCCCCACCAACCGGCAACGCCTGCATCAACCGACCACGAGCCGCCACCAGACGCGCCGCATCCGCCACGGACAACACCCCAGCGACGTGCGCGGCAGCCAACTCACCAATCGAGTGCCCCGCCACGAAGTCCGGCCGCACACCCAACGACTCCACCAAGCGGAACAGGGCGACCTCGACCGCGAACAGACCGGCCTGCGCATAGCCCGTCTGCCGGATCAGCTCCTCATCGTCACCCCAGACGACATCACGCAACGGCCGGTCCAGGTGTGCGTCCATCTCGGACACCACCGCGTCAAACGCAGCAGCGAATACCGGGAACACCGCGTGCAGCTCACGACCCATGCCCAGGCGCTGCGCGCCCTGACCGGTGAACAGCACGGCCAGCCGACCACCCGGCCGGGCCACGCCGGTGACCACACCGGGAGCGCCGGCACCGCCGGCCAGGGCGGTCAGGCCGGCGGACAGTTCCGCCGGGTCCGCGCCGAGCACCACGGCCCGGTGGCCGAAGAGCGCCCGTCCGGTGGCGAGCGTCCGGCCCGCCGCCGGCACGTCGGCCGGGTCGATCCGGGCGGCGAGGTCGGCCAGCCGTCCGGCGAGGTCGCGTACGGCGGTGTCGGACCGCGCCGACAGCAGCCAGGGCACCAGGCCGTCGACCGGTCGGGGCGCGGACGCGTCACCGTCGGTGGGCGCCTCCTCGATGATCACGTGGGCGTTGGTGCCGGAGAGCCCGAAGGAGGAGATGCCGGCCCGACGCGGATGCCCGTTCGCCGGCCACTCGCGTGCCTCGGTCAGCAGCTCGACCGCGCCGGCGGACCAGTCGACCTGCGGCGAGCGCTCCTCGGCGTGCAGCGTGCGGGGCATCAGCCCGTGCCGCATCGCCAGGACCATCTTCATCACCCCGGCCACCCCGGCGGCGGCCTGGGTGTGGCCGACGTTCGCTTTGACCGACCCCAGCCGGAGCGGCCGGTCCGCCGGGCGGTCCTGGCCGTAGGTGGCCAGCAGCGCCTGCGCCTCGATCGGGTCGCCGAGGGTCGTACCCGTGCCGTGCGCCTCCACCACGTCGACCTCGGCGGCCGGCACCCGGGCCGAGGCGAGCGCCGCGCGGATGACCCGTTGCTGGGCGGGGCCGTTCGGCGCGGTCAGGCCGTTCGACGCGCCGTCGGAGTTGACCGCCGAGCCGCGCACCACGGCGAGGACGGGGTGGCCGTGGCGGCGGGCGTCGGAGAGGCGTTCCACCAGCAGCAGGCCGGCGCCCTCGGAGAAGCCGGTGCCGTCGGCGCCCGCCCCGAAGGATTTGCACCGACCGTCCGGGGCGAGCCCGCGCTGCCGGCTGAACTCGACGAAGGTGTCAGGGGTGGCCATCACGGTCACCCCGCCGGCGAGCGCGAGCGTGCACTCCCCGGACCGCAGCGCCTGGGCGGCCAGGTGCAGAGCCACCAGCGAGGACGAGCAGGCGGTGTCGACGGTGACCGCCGGCCCCTCCAGCCCCAAGGCGTACGCGACGCGGCCGGAGGCGATCGAGCCGGTGTTCGTGTTGTCCTGGTAGTCGTGGTACATCACGCCGGCGAAGACGCCGGTGGGGCTGCCCTTGAGCGTGCCCGGGTCGATGCCGGCCCGCTCGAAGGTTTCCCAGGCGCACTCCAGCAGCAACCGCTGCTGCGGGTCCATCGCCACCGCCTCGTTCGGGCTGATGCCGAAGAAGCCGGCGTCGAACTCGGCGGCGTCGGCGAGGAAGCCGCCGGAACGGGAGTAGGACCGCCCCTCGGCACCCCGCTCCGGGTGGTAGATGCCGTCGACGTCCCAGCCCCGGTCGGCGGGGAAATCGCCGATCGCGTCCACGCCGTCGGCGACCAGCCGCCACAGCTGCTCGGGCGAGCCGACGCCGCCAGGGAAGCGGCAGCTCATCGCGACGATGGCGATCGGCTCGTCGACCGGCCGCGCCGCCGGGGCACCGGTGGTCGGGGCCGCCTCACCGGGGGTGAGCACCTCGTCGAGGTGCGCGGCCACGGCGAGAGCCGTGGGGTGGTCGAAGACCAGGGTGGCGGGCAGCCGCAGCCCGGTCACCGCGGTCAGCCGGTTGCGCAGTTCCACCGCCGACAGGGAGTCGAAGCCGAGGTCCTTGAACGCCTGGTCGGGCTGGACGGCGTCCACCGTGGCGTGGCCGAGCACGGCGGCGATCTCGACGCGTACCAGATCGAGGAGGGCCTCGCGGCGCTCGGACCCGGACCGGCCGGCGAGCCGGCGGCGCAGGTCGTCACCGCCGGCCGGCGCGGTCGCGCCGGTTCGCGCGACCGGCCGGGCCGTCGGGACGAGGCCGCGCAGGGCGGCCGGGAGGGGTTGACTGGCGGCGACCGCGCGCAGGGCCGGCAGGTCGAGCCGGACCGGCACCCGCAGCGGCTCGGCGGCGTCGAGCGCCGCGGTGAACAGGGCCAGCCCTTCGGTGCGGGTGAGCGGCGGGAAGCCGTTGCGGCCCAGCCGGCGCAGCTCGGCGGCGGTGAGCCGGTCGCCCATCCCGTCGGCCGCCCACAGTCCCCAGGCCAGCGAGACGGCCGGCAGCCCGGCGGCGCGGCGGTGCGCGGCCAGGGCGTCGAGGAAGACGTTCGCGGCGGCGTAGCCGCTCTGGCCGGGCGCGCCGAGCACCCCGGCCGCCGACGAGAAGAGCACGAACATCCGCAGGTCACGGGCGAGTTCGTGCAGGTGCCAGGCGGCGGTCGCCTTGGGGGCGAGGACGGCGTCGACCCGCTCGGGGGTGAGCGCGGCGAGGACGCCGTCGTCGAGCACGCCGGCGGCGTGCACGACCCCGGTCAGCGGACGGGCGGCGGGCACGCTGGCCAGCAGCCGGGTCAGCGCGTTCCGGTCGGCGACGTCGCAGGCGGCGACGGTGACGTCGCCACCCAGGTCGGCCAGCTCCGCGACCAGGTCGCGGGCGCCGGGCGCGTCGATGCCGCGCCGGCTGGTCAGCAGCAGGTGCCGGACGCCCAACTCGGTGACGAGGTGCCGGGCGACCAGCGCGCCGAGGCCGCCGGTGCCGCCGGTGACCAGGACGGTGCCGTGCTCGTGCGGCGCGGCCGGGGTCGCGGCCTCCGCGCGGACCAGCCGCGGCACCCGGATCTCGCCGCCGCGCAGCGCCGCCTCCGGCTCGCCGCAGGCCAGCGCCGCGGGCAGGCGGCGACCCGATTCGACGGTACGGTCGACGTCCAGCAGCGCGAACCGGCCCGGATGCTCGGCCTCCGCCGCCCGGACCAGGCCCCACAGGGGCGCGGTGGCGAGGTCCACCTCACCGTCGGCCACCGGTACGGCCGCCGTGGTGACCAGCACCAGCCGGGCCGCGCCGAAGCGGGCGTCGGCGATCCAGTCCTGGGTCAGCCGCAACGTCCACGCCACCGCCGCGCGCAGTCGCGCCGGCACGTCGTCGCCGGTGAACGCCGGCACGGTGACCAGCACCCGGTCGGGCAGCGGGGCACCCGCGTCGACGGCATCGGCGAGCGCGGCGAGGTCGGGGTGGGCCGGCAGCTCCGCCGCGCCCGCCGGCGGCGTACCGAGCAGCACGACCGACCCGGTCCCGGCCGGCGGGGCGGGCGTGGTCAGCGGCACCCAGTCGAGCCGGTGCATCGCCTCGGGTCGGCCGCCGGGGTCGAGCTGGTCGGCGCTGACCGCGCGGTAGTCCAGCGAGTCGACGGTGAGCACCGGCTGTCCGGCCGCGTCGGCCACCATGACGGTGGCGCTGCGGGGGCCGCGGCGGGTGATGCGTACCCGCAGCGCGGTCGCGCCGGCGGCGTGCAGGGACACCCCGCTCCAGGAGAACGGCAGCAACGCGTCCCCGGTCGACGGGTCGGCGGCGTCGCGGTCGGCGGCGTCGAGCAGGGCGGCATGCAGGCCGGCGTCGAGCAGCGCGGGGTGCAGGCCGAAGCGGGCGGCGTCCGGGTGGGCCGGCTCGGGGAGCACGACCTCTGCGTACACCTCGTCGCCGTGCCGCCAGGCCGCCCGCAGTCCCTGGAACGTCGGCCCGTACGCGTAGCCGTCGGCGAGCAGCCGCTGGTAGCCGTCGTCCACCGGAAGCGGGCTCGCGCCGGCCGGCGGCCAGGCGTCCAGCGGCGCGGCCGGTGCGGGTACGGACGCCGAGAGCAGCCCGGTGGCGTGCGCCGTCCAGGCGGTGTCCTCGGCGTCGTCGCCCGAGTAGACGGCAACGGTCCGGTCGCCCGCCTCGTCCGCCCCACCGACGACCACCCGCAGCACGACCGCCGCGCGGTCGGGCAGCGGCAACGGCGCCTGGAGGGTCAGCTCGACCAGGTGGGGGCAGCCGACCCGGTCACCGGCGTGCACGGCCAGGTCGACCAGGGCGGCGCCGGGCAGCAGCACCGTCCCGGCGACGGCGTGGTCGGCGAGCCACGGGTGGGTGGCGAGCGAGACCCGTCCGGTCAGCACCACCTCGCCGGAGTCCGGTACGACCAGCTCGGCGCCGAGCAGCGGGTGGCGCAGCGCGGCGAGGCCGGCGGCGACGACCTCGCCGTCGCCCGCCCCGGCCCAGGCGTCGGCCCAGTACTCCCGCGCGTCGGCCCAGTAGCGCTGCCGCTGGAAGGGGTAGGTGGGCAGCTCGACGCGGCTGCCGGTGAGCAGTGCGGTCCAGTCGACGGTGGTGCCGGTGACGTGCAGCCTGGCCAGGGCGGTCAGGGCCTGGCGGTGCTCGTCGTGTCCCCGCCGCAAGCTGGGCACGACGGTGACGTCGTCGGTGAGGACGCCCTCGATCATCGGGGTGAGGGCGGCGTCCGGGCCGAGTTCCAGGAACGTGGTCGCTCCGGCGGTGTGCAGGGCGGTGACGCCGTGGGCGAAACGCACGGCCTCGCGGACATGGCGGACCCAGTACTCCGGGTCGGTCAGCTCGGTGGTGGCCAGGGCGCCGGTCAGGTTCGACACGACCGGGAGTTGCGGCTCCGCGTAGGTCAGCTCTGCCGCGACGGCGCGGAACTCGTCGAGCATCGGGTCCATCAGCCCGCTGTGGAAGGCGTGGCTGACCCGCAGTCGCGTGGTCTTGCGGCCCTCCGTTGTGAAGCGCTCGGCGACGTGCAGCACGGCCACTTCGGGGCCGGAGATGACCACCGACCGAGGGCCGTTGACGGCCGCGATGTCCACACCAGCGCCTGCCGCCAGGCCGTTGCCGTTGCCGTTGCCGTTGCCGTTGGAGGTTGAATCGTTTACGTCATCAGGTCGGTAGGACGCGAACGAGGCATCCGGTCCCGACAGCGCCGCCCGCACCTCCTCCTCCGACGCCTGCACCGCCACCATCGCCCCACCAGCCGGCAACGCCTGCATCAACCGACCCCGCGCGGCCACCAGACGCGCCGCATCCGCCAGCGACAAGACCCCGGCGACGTGCGCGGCAGCCAACTCACCGATCGAGTGCCCGGCCACGAAATCGGCCCGCACGCCCCACGACTCCGCGAGCCGGAACAACGCCACCTCGACCGCGAACAAGCCGGCCTGCGCATAGCCCGTCTGCCGGATCAGCTCCTCGTCGTCACCCCAGATCACGTCACGCAACGGCCGGTCCAGGTGCCCGTCCAGCTCCGCCACGACCGCGTCGAAGGCCGAGGCGAACACCGGGAACACCGCGTGCAGCGAGCGACCCATGCCCAGGCGCTGCGCGCCCTGACCGGTGAACAGCACCGCCAACCGACCACCCGATCGGGCCACGCCGGACACGAGCGTCGGGTCGGGCGTGCCGGCTGCGAGGGCGTCGAGGCCACGCCGCAGCTCGGTCCGGTCGGCGCCGAGGACGACGGCCCGTCGTTCCCATCGGGCCCGTCCGGTGGCGAGGGACCACCCGATGTCGCCGTCGCGCTGGTCGGGGTGCTCGCCCGCGTACGCGGAGAGCCGCCCGGCCTGGGCCCGCAGCGCCGCGTCCGACCGGGCGGACACCAGCCAGGGCACGACCGGGCCGGCGGTGTCCCGGGCAGGGCCGGCCGGCGTCGGGGGGTCGTCCGGGGCCTGCTCGACGATGACGTGCGCGTTGGTGCCGCTGATGCCGAACGACGACACCCCGGCCCGGCGCGGGTGCCCGTTCACCGGCCAGTCACGAGCCTCGGTCAACAGCTCCACCGCACCGGCGGACCAGTCCACCTGCGGCGACGGCGCGTCCACGTGCAGCGTCCGGGGCATCGCCCCGTGCCGCATGGCGAGGACCACCTTCATCACCCCGGCCACCCCGGCCGCCGCCTGGGTGTGGCCCAGGTTCGACTTGACCGATCCCAGCCAGAGGGGCCGGTCGGCGGGGCGCTCCCGGCCGTACGTGGCGAGCAGCGCCTGTGCCTCGATCGGGTCGCCGAGGGTCGTACCCGTGCCGTGCGCCTCGACCAGGTCGACCTCGGCGGCCGGGACGCCGGCCGAGGCGAGCGCGGCCCGGATCACCCGCTGCTGCGACGGGCCGTTCGGCGCGGTCATGCCGTTGGACGCGCCGTCCTGGTTGACCGCCGATCCCCGCACCACCGCCAGGACCGGGTGACCGTTGCGGCGGGCGTCGGAGAGCCGCTCGACCAGCAGGAACCCGGCGCCCTCGGCGATGCCGGTGCCGGCCGCGGCGGCGGCGAAGGCCCGGCAGCGACCGTCCGGCGACAGTGCCCGCTGCCGGCTGAACTCGACGAAGATCTCCGGGGTGGCCATCACGCTGACCCCGCCGGCCAGCGCCAGGTCGCACTCCCCCGACCGCAGCGCCTGCGCGGCCAGGTGCAGCGCCACCAGCGACGACGAACAGGCGGTGTCGATGGTCACCGCCGGCCCCTCCAGGCCGAGCACGTACGCCACCCGGCCGGAGGCGACCGCGCCGGTGCCGCTGTTGGCCGGGTAGTCGTGGTACATCAGGCCGGCGAAGACGCCGGTGGGACTGCCCTTGAGCGTGCCCGGGTCGATGCCGGCCCGCTCGAAGGTCTCCCAGGCGCACTCCAGCAGCAGCCGCTGCTGCGGGTCCATGCCCAGCGCCTCGTTCGGGCTGATCCCGAAGAACGCGGGGTCGAAGTCGGCGGCGTCGTGGAGGAAGCCGCCGGAGCGGGTGTAGCTGCTGTTCGGCGTGGTGAAGTCGGGGTCGTGGAGCTGGTCGACGTTCCAGCCCCGGTCGGCTGGGAAGTCGCCGACCGCGTCTACTCCGTCGGCGACCAGCCGCCACAGCTCCTCGGGCGAGCTGACCCCGCCGGGGAAGCGGCAGCTCATGGCGACGATGGCGATCGGCTCGTCGACCGGCTTCGCCGCCGCCACGGCGGACGTCACGGCGGCGGTACCGGAGAGCTCGTCGACCAGGAAGCGGGCCAGCCCGGCCGGTGAGGGGTAGTCGAAGACCGCGGTGACCGGCAGCCGCAGGCCGAGGGTCTGGTTGAGCCGGTTGCGGAACTCGACCGCAGTGAGCGAGTCGAAGCCCAGCTCGCGGAACGCCCGCTCCGGGGCGACGGCGGCGGCGGAGGTGAAGCCGAGCACCAGCGCCACCCGGTCCAGCACCAGGTCGAGCAGCGCCTGCTCGCGGTCCGCCTCGGGCAGCCGGAGCAGCCGGTCCACCAGGGAGCCGGCGTCGGCGCGTACCCCGGCGGCGCTGCGCCGGGCGACCGGCAGCAGGGTACGGAACAGCGCCGGCACGTCGCCCTGGGCGCGTACGGCGGCGAGGTCGAAGCGGACCGGCAGCAGCAGGGCGTCGGGGCGGTCCAGGGCGGCGTCGAGCAGGGTCAACCCTTCGTCGACGGCGAGGCCGATCATGCCGCTGCGGGAGATCCGCGCCCGGTCGACGCCGCCGAGCCGCCCGGTCATGCCGGTGGCCTGCGCCCAGAACCCCCAGGCCAGGCACTGACCGGCGAGCCCGTGTGACCGGCGATGCGCGGCGAGGCCGGCGAGGAACGCGTTGGCCGCCGCGTAGTTGCCCTGCCCGGGTGCGCCGACCACGCCGGCCGCGGAGCCGAACAGGACGAACGCGCCGAGGCCTGCGTCGCGGGTCAGCTCGTGCAGGTGCAGCGCCGCGTCCACCTTCGGGGCGAGCACGGCGTCGAGCTGTTCGGGGGTGAGCGAGGCGATGGTGCCGTCGTCGAGCACGCCGGCGGTGTGCACCACCGCGGTCAGCGGCCGCGCGGCCGGGACGTCGGCCAACACGGCGGCGAGGGCGTGCCGGTCGGTGACGTCGCAGGCGACCTGGTCGACCGAGGCGCCGAGGCCGGTCAGCTCGCCGGCCAGGTCGGCCGCGTCGGGGGCGGCCGGTCCGCGCCGGCTGAGCAGCAGCAGGTGGCGTACCCCGTGGGCGAGGACCAGGTGGCGGGCGACGATGGCGGCGAGGGTGCCGCTGGCGCCGGTGACCAGCACGGTGCCGGCCGGGTCGATCCGGCCTGCGGGCGGCTCCTCGCCGGTGGCCGGCGCGCGGACCAGCCGGGTGGCGAGCAGGTCGCCGTCGCGTCGCAGCAGTTGCGGCTCACCGGCGGCGACGAGGGTCGGCGCGAGCACGACGGCCTCGGTGACGTCGACGTCGGTGTCGGCGAGGACGATCCGGTCCGGGTGCTCCGACTGGGCCGAGCGGACCAGGCCCCAGACGGCGGCGCCGGCCAGGTCGCTGACGTCCTCGCCGTCGCGGCCGACCGCGCCGCGGGTGAGCACCAGCAAAGTGCTGGCGGCGTACCGCTCGTCGGCCAGCCAGGCCTGGAGGTCGGCGAGCACGCGGCGGGTGGTGTCGTGCACCGACGCCGCGTCGGCGCCGCCGGTGACCGGCAGCACCACCACGTCGGCGACCTCGCCGGTGTCCCACCGTCCGACCTGGACAGGCGCGGGCGACGGGGTGGGCACGGGCGTCCAGGCGGTGCGGAAGAGCGCCTCGGCGACCGGCCCGGCCGCCGCCGCCGGGGCGAGGTCGGCCGGGAGCGGCCGCAGGACGAGGGAGTCCAGCGAGAGCACCGGCGCGCCGGTGGCATCGGCAGCCTCGACGGCGACCTCGCCGGCGCGCAGCGGGGTGATCCGCACCCGCAGGCTGGACGCCCCGACCGCGTGCAGGGTGACCCCGGTGAAGGCGAACGGCAGCAGCGCCCGGTCGTCGACGGCGTCGGTGAGGGCGACCGCGTGCAGCGCGGCGTCGAGCAGGGCGGGGTGCAGGTCGGCGCGCTCGGCGTCGGCGGCGGCCTCCTCGGGCAGCTCCACCTCGGCGTACACCTCGGCGCCGGCCCGCCAGGCGGCCCGCAGCCCCTGGAACACCGGCCCGTACGCCAGCCCGGCGTCGGCCAGCTCCGGGTAGAGGGCGGCGACGTCCACGGCGGTGGCACCGGTCGGCGGCCACTGCCGCAGGTCGTCGGCGGGGCGGGCGGTGGCCGGCGCGAGCTGGCCGGTGGCGTGCCGCTGCCAGGGCGCGTCGGGGGTGGCGTCCTCGGCCCGGGACCAGACGCTGACCGGGCGGGCGCCGCGCTCCCCCGCCGCGCCGACGGCGACCCGCAGTTGCACGCCGGCGCCGTCGGCGAGCACCAGCGGCGCACCGATGGTCAGCTCGCTGACCGCCGGGCAGCCGACCTCGTCGCCGGCGCGCAGCGCCAGCTCGACCAGGCCGGTGCCGGGGACCAGCACGGTGCCGGCGACGGCGTGGTCGGCCAGCCACGGGTGGGTGCCGGTGGAGATGCGCCCGGTGAGCACCACGCCGTCGTCGGCGGGGGTGGCGACGACCGCGCTGAGCAGCAGGTGGTCGGCGGGGCGCTGGCCGGCGCCGGTGACGTCCCCGGTGCCGGTGGCGGCCGCGTCCAACCAGTGCCGGCGGCGCTGGAACGGGTACGTCGGCAGCTCCACCCGCCGCCCCGGCCGCCCCTCGAACAGCGGCAGCCAGTCCACCGCGACGCCGTGGACGTACGCCTCGGCGAGCGAGGCGGCGAGGCGGTCCGGTCCGCCGTCGTCGCGGCGCAGGGTACCGATCACGACGGCCGGGGCGCCGGCGTCGGTGACGGTCTCCTCGATACCGACCTTGAGCGTCGGGTGGGCGCTGGGCTCGACGAAGACGGTCAGCCCGTCGGCGAGCATCGCCCGGGTGGCGTCGGCGAAGAGCACGGTCTGCCGCAGGTTGGTGTACCAGTAGCCGCCGTCGAGGGCGGTGGTGTCCAGCAGGGCGCCGGTGACCGCCGAGTAGAACGGCACCTCGGCGGTGCGGGGGCGGACCGGGGCGAGCAGTTCGGCGAGCCGGTCCCGGATGCCCTCGACGAAGACGGAGTGCGAGGCGTAGTCCACCGGGATCATCCGGGTGCGGATCTCCTCGGCGGCCAGTTCGGCCTGGAACGCGGTGAGGGCGTCCACCTCGCCGCAGACGACCACCGAGCCGGGGCCGTTGACGGCGGCGAGGGAGAGCCGTCCCGCCCAGCCGGCGAGCCGCTCGCGGGCGGCGTCGGCGGGCAGCGAGACCGACATCATCCCGCCCAGGCCGGCCAGCTCGGCGGCGATGACCTGGCTGCGTAGGGCGACCACCCGGGCGCCGTCGTCGAGGGTGAGCGCGCCGGCGACGCAGGCCGCGGCGATCTCGCCCTGCGAGTGGCCGACCACGGCGGCCGGCTCGACGCCGTGGCTGCGCCACAGCTGGGCCAGCGAGACCATCACCGACCAGAGCACCGGCTGCACCACGTCGACCGGGTCGAGGGTGGGCGCGCCGGGCGCGCCGCGCAGCACGTCGACCAGGTCCCAGTCGACGAAGGGTTCCAGCGCGCGGGCGCACTCGGCGATCTTCGCGGCGAAGACCGGCGACGAGTCGAGCAGCTCGACGGCCATCCCGGCCCACTGCGAGCCCTGGCCGGGGAAGACGAAGGCCACCCGGGCGTCGGTGCGGGCGGTGCCGCGTACCAGGTTGGTAGCGTCGCGGTCGTCGGCGAGGGCGGTCAGCCCGGCCAGCAGCGCGGCGGTGTCCGTACCGGTGACGACCGCGCGGTGGTCCAGCGCCGAGCGGCCGGTGACCAGGGCGTGCCCGACGTCGGCCGGGTCGGGCCCGGCCGCGACGGCGGCGAGCCGCGCGGCCTGCGCGCGCAGCGCCTGCGGGTCGCGGGCCGACAGGGCCCAGGCGAGGGTACGCCCCGACGGCGCCGGCTCCGGCGTCGTGACCTCGGCCGGCTCCTCCTCGGGGGCCTGCTCGATGATGGCGTGCGCGTTGGTGCCGCTGACGCCGAAGGAGGAGACCCCGGCCCGGCGGGGGCGGCCCAGCTCGGGCCAGGGCAGCGCCTCGGCGAGCGGCCGGACGGTCCCCGGTGTCCAGTCCACGTGCGACGACGGGGTGCCGACGTGCAGGCTCTTCGGCAGCAGGCCGTGCCGGATGGCCTGCACCATCTTGATCACACCGCCGACCCCGGCGGCGGCCTGCGCGTGCCCGAAGTTGGACTTCAGCGAGCCGAGCCAGAGCGGCCGGTCCGCCGGCCGGCCCTGCCCGTACGTGGCGAGCAGCGCCTGCGCCTCGATCGGGTCGCCGAGGGTGGTGCCGGTGCCGTGCCCCTCGACCACGTCGACCTCGCCGGGCGGGAGCTGCGCGTTGGCCAGGGCGGCGCGGATGACCCGCTGCTGCGCCGGCCCGCTGGGGGCGGTGAGGCCGTTGGACGCGCCGTCCTGGTTGACCGCGGTGCCGCGCACGACGGCGAGCACCGGGTGGCCGTTGCGGCGGGCGTCGGAGAGCCGTTCGAGCAGCAGCACGCCGGCGCCCTCGGCCCAGCCGGTGCCGTCGGCGTCGTCGGAGTACGCCTTGCAGCGGCCGTCGGGGGCGAGCCCGCGCTGCCGGCTGAACGCCACGAACGGCGCCGGGGTGGACATCACCATCACCCCGCCGGCCAGCGCGAGGGTGCACTCGCGGCGGCGCAGCGCCTGCACCGCCAGGTGCAGCGCGACCAGCGACGACGAGCAGGCGGTGTCCACGGTCAGCGTGGGCCCCTCCAGCCCCAGCGTGTACGCGACCCGCCCGGCGATCACCGAGGCCGCCGCCGCGGTGCCCAGGTACGCCTCGGCCGCTTCCGGGGCGGCGTTGAGCAGGTCCCCGTAGTCCTGGTAGCCGGAGCCGGTGAAGACGCCCACGGGCTTGCCCCGGACGGCGTCGGGGGCGATGCCGGCGCGTTCCAGCACCTCCCAGGAGACCTCCAGCATCAGCCGCTGCTGCGGGTCCATCGCCGCCGCCTCGCGCGGGGAGATGCCGAAGAAGGCGGCGTCGAACTCGGCGGCCTCGGCGAGGAAGCCGCCCTCGGCGACGTAGCTGGTGCCGATCCGGTCGGGGTCGTCGGCGAGCAGCCGGGCGAGGTCCCAGCCCCGGTCGGTGGGGAGCGGGCCGACCGCGTCCACGCCGCCGGCCACCAGGTCCCAGAGCTGCTCCGGGGTCCGCACGTTCCCCGGGTAGCGGCACGCCATCGCCACGATCGCGATCGGGTCCCGCTCGACGCCCTCGACCTCCTGGAGCCGCTGGCGGGTCTGCGTGAGATCCGCGGTCACCCGCTTCAGGTAGTCGAGAAGCTTGCCGTCCTCCGCCATGCCCGTCCTCACCCCTGTGCGGGTCAGCGCAACCCGAGTTCGTTGTCGATGAAGTCGAAGATCTCGTCGGCGGTCGCCGCCTCGCCGAGCCGGTCGTCGCCGGCGGAGGGGTCGACCAGGCCGATCAGGGCGCGCAGCCGGGCGGCGAGCGCGGGCCGGTCGGCGTCGTCCGCGGGCAGCGCGGCCAGCGACGCCTCCAGCCGGTCCAGGTCGGCCGCCGGCCCGGTCGTCGCGTCGGCGGCGCCGACGCCCAGTTCCGCACCGAGGAACTCCGCCACGGCGGCCGGCGTCGGGTGGTCGAAGACCAGCGTGGCGGGCAACGCCTGGCCGGTGGCGGCGGTGAGCCGCTGCCGCAGGTCCATCGCGGCGACCGAGTCGAAGCCCAGGTCGGCGAAGGGGCGGGCGGGGTCGAGGGCGGCCGGGCTGTCGTAGCCGAGCAGCGCGGCCACCTCGGCGCGGACGGTGTCCAGCAGGGCCCGCGCCCGCTGGGCCGGCGGCAGCCCGGCGAGCCGGTCGGCCAGCCCGGTCGGGGCGTTCGTGGTGTCGCCGGCGACCGCCTCGGCCACCTCGGGGAGCGCGTCGAGCAGCGGCCGCCGCCGGGCCATGGTGTAGACGGGGGCGAAGCGCGACCAGTCGATGTCGGCGACGACGAGGTCCCCGGCGTCGGCCCGGTACGCCTCCGGCAGCGCGGTGATCGCCAGCTCCGGTCGCATCGGCGGCGCGCCGAGGCGGCGCATCCCGGCGGCCAGGTCGGCGTCGACCATGCCGCTGTCCCAGGAGCCCCAGGCGATCGAGGCGGCGGCGAGGCCCCGGGCCCGGCGGCGGGCGGCGAGCGCGTCCAGGTAGGCGTTGGCGGCGGCGTAGCCGGCCTGCCCGGCGCTGCCCCAGACGGCGGCGCCGGAGGAGAAGAGCACGAACGCGTCCAGCTCGGTGTCTGCGAGCAGGTCGTCGAGGTGGGCGGCGCCGGCCACCTTGGCGGCGGCCACGTCGGCGATCTCGGCGAGGGTCAGCTCCCCGACCGGGGCGATGCGCTGCATGGCCCCGGCGGCGTGCACCACGGCGGTCAGCGGCCACCGGGCGGGTAGCCCGTCGAGCAGGTCCTGGAGCTGGTCGCGGTCGGCGACGTCGCACGTGGCGAGGGTCACCTCGGCGCCGAGGCCGGTCAGCTCGGCGGCCAGCGCCTCCGCGCCGGGGGTGTCCGCGCCGCGCCGGCCGACCAGCACCAGGTGCTCGGCGCCGGCCCGGGCCAGGGCACGGGCCACGTGCGCGCCGAGGCCGCCGGTGCCGCCGGTGACCAGCACGGTGCCGCGCGGCCGCCACGACGGCGGCGCCACCGGCCGGGCGGCCCGGACCATCCGGCGGGCGCGCACCCCGCCGTCGCGGATGGCCACGTGGTCCTCGCCGCCGGCGGTGGTGACCAGGGCGCGCAGCCGGCGCAGGGCGGCCGGGTCGGGGAACTCGGGCAGGTCGACCAGCCCGCCCCAGTGCCGGGGCAGGTCGAGGGCGAGGCCGGTGCCGAGGCCGTGCACGGCGGCCTGGGCCGGGTCGGCGGACTCGCTCGGGTCGACGGCGACCGCGCCGGTGGTGAGGCACCAGATCGGGGCGTCGAGCTGGGCGTCGCCGAGCGCCTGGACCAGCGCGACCGTCCCGGCGAGGCCGCGGGTCAGCGCCGGGTGGTCGGGGTGCGGCCGGTCGTCGAGGGCGAGCAGGGAGAGCAGCACCGTGCCGGGGCCGGGCAGCTCACGCAGCCGGGCGGCGAGGGCGTCCCGGTCGGCGTCGGCCACCGGGAGGCGGACCACCTCGCCGCCGTGCTCGGCCAGGGTGGCCGCGATCATGCCGACCCGCAGGTCGTTGTCGTACCCGTCGGGCACGGCGACCAGCCAGCGGGCCGGCGCCGGGCCCGGCTCGGGGTCGGCGACAGACTCCCACACCACCCGGTAGCGCCAGCCGTCCACCGCGGACCGGTCGGCGTGCCGACGGCGCAGCGCGGACAGGGCGGGCAGCACCTGGCCGAGGGCGGCCGGGTCGACGCCGAGGTCGGCGGCGAGGGCGGCGGGGTCGGCGGCGGCGAGGTCGTCGAGGAAGCTCGGGTCGGCGGCGACCGGCTCGGGCGCCTCCCACCAGTACCAGCGGCGCTGGAACTCGTAGGTGGGCAGCTCGACCCGGCGGGCGCCGGGGTGCACCGCCGCCCAGTCGACCGGCGTGCCCCGGGTGTGCGCGCGGGCCAGCGCGGTGACCAGCTCCCGCTCCTCGTCCCGGTCCCGGCGCAGCAGCGGCACGAAGACCGCGTCCCGGCCGTCGCCGACGCAGTCCGGGCCGGTGGCCGAGAGCGCCGCGTCCGGGCCGAGCTCCAGGAACGTGGTGACGCCCTGCTCGGCGAGCCACCGTACGGAGTCGTGGAAGCGGACGGTGCCGCGCACCTGGCGTACCCAGTGCTCGGGGTCGGTCAGCTCGCCGGTGACCGGTTGCCCGGTCAGGGTGGAGACCACCAGCAGGGTCGGCGCGGTGTAGCGCAGCGACCGGGCGACCTCGGCGAAGTCGGTGAGCATGGGTTCCATCAGCGGGCTGTGGAAAGCGTGCGAGACGGCCAGCCGGCGGGTCCGCCGGCCGAGGCCGCGCAACTGCTCGGCGACGGCCAGCGCGGCCGCCTCCACACCGGAGACCACCACGGCGGTCGGGCCGTTCACCGCGGCCAGGTCGACCCGCTCGTCGAGCAGCGGCCGGACCTCCTCCTCGGTCGCCTCGACGGCGACCATCGCCCCGCCGGCGGGCAGCGCCGCCATCAGCCGGCCCCGGGCGGCGACCAGTGCCGCCGCGTCGGGCAGGGTGAGCACGCCGGCGACGTGCGCGGCGGCCAGCTCGCCGATGGAGTGCCCGACCAGGTACGCCGGGCGCACCCCCCAGCTCTCCAGCAGCCGGTACAGCGCCACCTCCAGCGCGAAGAGCGCCGGCTGGGCGTACCCGGTGTCGTTCAGCGGGTCGGCGTCGGCGCCCCACACCACCTCGCGCAGCGGCCGGGCCAGGTGCGGGTCGAGGGCGGCGACGGCGGCGTCGAACGCGTCGGCGAAGGCCGGGAAGGCGGCGTGCAGCTGCCGCCCCATGCCGGAGCGCTGGGCGCCCTGCCCGGTGAAGCAGAAGGCGGTTCGGCCGTCGACGCGTAACGTGTCGCGGACCAGGTGGGCGGCGGCGGTGCCGTCGGCGAGCGCGGCCAGGCCGGCGCGGAGCGCGGTGTGGTCGGCGCCGATCACGGCGGCCCGGTGCTCCAGCGCGGCGCGGGTGGTGGCCAGCGAGTACGCCACGTCGGCCGGGGCCTGGTCGGCGTGCTCCTCCAGGTGGCCGGCGAGCCGGCGGGCCTGCGCCCGCAGCGCCGGCTCGTCCCGTCCGGAGACCAGCAGCGCCACCGGGCGCGCCGGCCGCCCGCCGGCGTCGTCCCGCGCGGAGGCCGCGTCGTCGCGGATGGGGGCGGCGGTGTCCTGGACGGGGGCGGCCTCGGCCGGGGGCTCCTCGACGATGACGTGGGCGTTGGTGCCGCTGAGCCCGAACGCGGAGACCCCGGCCCGGCGAGGGCGGTCGCCGCGCGGCCAGGGCCGGGCCTCGGTGAGCAGCCGCACGTTGCCGGTGGACCAGTCCACGTTGGGCGTCGGTTCCTTGACGTGCAGGGTCTGCGGCAGCGTGTCGTGCCGCATCGCCGCCAGCATCTTGATGATCCCGCCGACCCCGGCGGCGGCCTGCGCGTGCCCGACGTTGGACTTGAACGAGCCCAACCAGAGCGGCCGGTCCGCCGGCCGGCCCTGCCCGTACGTGGCCAGCAACGCCTGCGCCTCGATCGGGTCGCCGAGGGTGGTGCCGGTGCCGTGCGCCTCGACGGCGTCGACCTGGTCGGCGGTGAGCTGCGCGGCGGCCAGCGCGGCCCGGATCACCCGCTGCTGGGCCGGCCCGTTGGGGGCGGAGAGGCCGTTGCTGGCGCCGTCGGAGTTGACCGCGCTGCCCCGGACCAGCCCGAGCACCGGGTGGCCGTGGCGGCGGGCGTCGGCGAGGCGTTCCAGCAGCAGCAGGCCGATGCCCTCGCCCCAGGCGGTGCCGTCGGCGTCGGAGGAGAAGGACTTGCACCGGCCGTTGGGGGCCAGCCCCCGGTCCTGGCTGAACCCGACGAACGAGTCCGGGGTGGACATCACCGTCACCCCGCCGGCCAGGGCCAGGCCGCACTCGCCGGCCCGCAGCGCGTGCGCGGCCAGGTGCACCGAGACCAGCGACGAGGAGCAGGCGGTGTCCACGGTCACCGCCGGGCCCTCCAGGCCCAGCGCGTACGCGACCCGGCCGGAGGCGACACTGGCCAGGCTGCCGACGCCCTTGGCGGCGTAGTCGTGGTAGACGAGGCCGGCGAAGACGCCGGTGGCGCTGCCCTTGAGCGAGGCGGGGTCGATGCCGGCCCGCTCGACGACCTCCCAGGCGGTCTCCAGCAGCAGCCGCTGCTGCGGGTCGGTCTCCCGGGCCTCCCGTGGGCTGATCTTGAAGAAGTCGGCGTCGAACTCCCCCGCGTCGTGCAGGAACCCGCCGTTGACGCAGTACGTCCGCCCGGGCGTGGCCGGCTCCGGGTCGTACAGGCCGGCGACGTCCCAGCCCCGGTTCTGCGGGAACCCGCTGATCGCGTCGCCGCCGGAGGCGACCAGCTCCCACAGGTCGTCGGGGGTGCGGACACCGCCGGGGAACCGGCAGGCCGCGGCCACGATCGCAATGGGTTCGTGCCAGCGCTGCTCGGCGTCGTGCAGCCGCCGCCGGGTCTGCTGGAGGTCAGCCGTGGCGCGCTTGAGGTAGTCGCGCAGCTTGTCGTCGGTCGCCATCGCCGCTCAGCCCATCCCCAGGTTGTCGAGCACCGCGAACAGTTCGTCGTCGGTCGCCGTGGCCAGGTCGTCGTCCGTGCCGTCCGGCCCGGCCGGGTCGTGCCGGGTCCGCCACTCGCGCAGCACCGCCTCCAGCCGGGCGGTGACCCGGGCCGGGTCGCCGTCGGTGGGGCCGGCGAGCACCGCCGCGAGCCGGTCCAGTTCGGTCAGCACCGGGTCGTCCTCGGCGACGTCCCGCGCGCCCAGCTCGGCGGCGAGGTGGGCGGCGAGTTCCCGCGAGGTCGGGTAGTCGAAGACCAGCGTCGGTGAGAGCCACCGCCCGCACGCCTCGCTGAGCGTCTTGCGCAGCTCCACGGCGGCCAGCGAGTCGAAGCCGAGATCCTGGAAGGCCCGGTCCGGCTCGACCGAACGCCAGTCGGGGTGGCCGAGGACGGCGGCGACGTGGGTGCGGACCAGCTCCAGCAGGAAGCGGTCCCGCTGGTCGTCGGGGAGCCCGGCGAGCCGCTGCGCCAGGCCGGGACCGGTCGGCGCGATACGGCGGGCCGGTACCCGGACCACCTGACGCAGCAGCGCCGGCAGCGCGTCGCCGGTGGCGCGCAGCGCGGCGACGTCGAGGCGTACCGGGACCAGGGCGGGGGTGGCCTGCCGGAGCGCCCGGTCGACCAGGGCCAGCCCCTCGGCCACGCCGAGCGGGTGCAGGCCCATCCGGTCCAGCCACGGCGGCCCGGCCTCCCACGCGCCGAAGGCGAGCGCGGTGGCGGGCAGCTCGCGGGCGGCCCGGTGGGCGGCGAGCGCGTCGAGGAAGGTGGCCGCCGCCGCGGTGGCCGGCCGGCCGGCGCCGAACATCAGCCCGGCGGCCGAGGAGACCAGCACGAACGCCGCGAGGGGCCGGTCGGTGGTCAGCTCGTGCAGGTGCCAGGCCGGGTCGACGGTGGCGCGCAGGGCGGCGGCGAACGCCTCCGGCGCGGTGGTGGCGAGCAGGCTCTCCTCGCGTACGGCGGGGGCGTGCACGACGGCGGTGAGCGGGTGCTCCTCGGGGATCGAGTCGAGCAGCGCGGCCACCGAGGCCCGGTCGGTGAGGTCGCACGCGGCGACGGTGACGTCGGCGCCGAACTCGGCCAGCTCGGCGAGGAGGTCCTTGTCGGCGTCCTCGGCGGGGTCGACGGCGAGCAGCAGGTGGTCGATCCGGTGCTCGGCGACCAGGTGCCGGGCGATCGCCGCGCCGGGCCCGCCGGTCCCGCCGGTGACCAGCACCGTGCCGCCGGTGTCCCAGCGCGGCGGCGCGCCGGCCCCGGCGGAGGCCCGGGTGAGCCGGGGCAGCAGCGCGCGGCCGTCGCGAACGGCCAGCTCCGGTTCGTCGTACGCCAGCAGCGCCGGCAGGGCCACGCAGGAGGGTCCGCTGCCGTCGGTGTCGACGAGTACCAGCCGCCCCGGCTGCTCGGACTGGGCGGCGCGGGCCAGCCCCCACACCGGCGCGAGCATCGGGTCGGCGGGCAGCTCCCCCGCCCCGACGGCGCCCTGGGTGAGCAGCACCAGCCGGGTCCGGGGCAGCCGGCTCTGGGCCAGCCAGTCCCGCAGCGTTGCGAGCAGGTCGGTGAGCAGGGCGCGGACCGCCTCCGGCCCCTGCCCGGCCGGGGTGGCCGGGGCGTGCAGCACGTACGCCGGTTCCGGCGCGCCGGCGTCCACGGCGGCGAGCAGCGCGGCCAGGTCGGGGTGCGCGGGCGCGTCGGGAACCACCCCGAACGGGTCCTCGCCGAGCACCGCCCAGGTCGCCGGCGCCGCGTCGGGGGCGGACTCGGGCGCGGGCACCCAGTCGAGGCGGAGCAGGCTCTCGTCGCCGGCGCCGGTGACGGCGGCCAGTTCGGCGGCGCCGACCAGCCGGCTCTCCAGGTGCCCGACGGTGAGCACCGGGCGGCCGTCGGCGTCGGTGGCGGTCAGCGTGACCCCGCCGCCGACCGGCACCAGGTGTACGCGCAGCGTCGCCGGGGCGGCGGCGTGGCGGGTGACGTCCCGCCAGACCGACGGCTGGACCGGTCCGGCGGCGTCGTCGAGCCGGTGCGGCTGCAGGGCCGCGTCGAGCAGCGCGGGATGAATCTCGTGGCCGTCGGCGGTGGCCCCCTCGGGCAGGCTCACCTCGGCGAACAGCTCGGTGCCCCGTCGCCACACCGCCCGCAGACCCTGGAAGGTCGGACCGTACCCGTAGCCGTGGCGCAGCAGGCCGCGGTGGACGTCCTCGACGTCCGCGCGGACCGCGCCCGGGGGTGGCCAGGCGGCCGGCGGTGGGGGCGGGGTGGGTCCGCCGGGGGCGAGCACGCCGGTGGCGTGCCGGGTCCACGGCAGTTCCTCGTCGGCGCCGCGGGTGTGCACCCCGACCGGCCGCGCGCCGTGGTCGTCGGGCGGCCCGACCACCACGCGTACGGTGGCCGCCTCGTCAGTGAGGACGAGCGGGGTCTCGGCGGTCAGCTCGACCAGCCGGTCGCAACCGACCTGCGCACCGGCGTGCAGGGCGAGGTCGAGCAGGCCGGTGCCGGGGAAGACGACCCGGCCGTGCAGGTCGTGGTCGGCCAGCCAGGGCTGCCCCGGCAGCGAGATCCTGCCCGTGAGCACCAGCAGGTCGTCGTCGGGGACGCTCACCTTGGCGCCGAGCAGCGGATGGCCGGTGGCGACCTGCCCGAAGCCGGAGAGGTCGGCGGTGGAGGGTGCGGCGAGCCAGTACCGCTGCCGCTGGAACGGGTAGGTGGGCAGGTCGACGGTGCGGGTGGTCTGCGGGAGCAGGGAGGTCCAGTCGACGGTGGTGCCGGTGACGTGCAGCCTGGCCAGGGCGGTGAGGGCCTGCCGCTGTTCGTCGTGTCCCCGGCGCAGGCTGGGGATGATCGTGGCATCGTCGCTGAGGATGCCCTCGATCATCGGGGTGAGGGCGGCGTCCGGGCCGAGTTCCAGGAACGTGGTCGCGCCTGCCTGGCGCAGGGCGGTGACGGCGTCGGCGAAGCGGACCGCCTCGCGGACGTGGCGGACCCAGTAGTCGGGGTCGGTCAGCTCGATGGTGGCGAGAGCGCCGGTCAGGTTCGAAACGACCGGGAGTTGCGGCTCGGCGTAGGTCAGCTCCGATGCGACGGTCCGGAACTCGTCGAGCATGGGATCCATCAGCCCGCTGTGGAACGCGTGGCTGACCCGCAGTCGCGTGGTCTTGCGGCCCTGCGCTGTGAAGTGCTCGGCGACGTGCAGCACGGCGGCTTCGGGGCCGGAGATGACCACCGACCGGGGACCGTTGACGGCCGCGATGTCCACACCGGCACCTGCCGCCAGGCCTGTGCCGGTGCCGTTGCCGGTGCCGTTGCCGTTGCCGTTGGAGGTTGAATCGTTTACGTCATCAGGTCGGTAGGACGCGAAAGAGGCATCCTGACCCGACAGTGCTGCCCGCACCTCCTCCTCCGACGCCTGCACCGCCACCATCGCCCCACCAGCCGGCAACGCCTGCATCAACCGACCCCGCGCCGCCACCAGACGCGCTGCATCCGCCAGCGACAACACCCCTGCGACGTGCGCGGCAGTCAACTCACCGATCGAGTGCCCCGCCACGAAATCGGCCCGCACACCCCACGACTCCACCAGCCGGAACAACGCCACCTCGACCGCGAACAAGCCGGCCTGCGCATAGCCCGTCTGCCGGATCAGCTCCTCGTCATCACCCCAGACCACCTCACGCAACGGCCGATCCAGATGCGCGTCCAGCTCCGCCACCACCGCGTCGAAGGCCGAGGCGAACACCGGGAACACGTCGCACAGCTCACGACCCATGCCCAGGCGCTGCGCGCCCTGACCGGTGAACAACACTGCCAGCCGACCGCCCCGGGGCGTGCCGACCACCGTGTTCGGCGCGGTCTCGCCGGCGGCCAGGGCGGCCAGGCCGGCGGACAGTTCCGCCGGGTCCGCGCCCAGCACCACGGCCCGGTGGGGGTGCAGCGCCCGGCCGGTCGCCAGGGTGCCAGCCGCCGCAGCCGCGTCCGCCGGGTCCATCGACCCGGCGACCTCCGCCAGCCGACCGGCGAGGGCCCGCAGCGCCGGTACCGACCTCGCGGATACCAGCCACGGCAGTGCACCGGTCACCCCGGACTCCACGCCCGGGCCGTCCCCGCCAGAGCCGGACGCGCCAGAGCCGGACGCGTCGGAGACGGCGACGTCGGAGCCGGAGGTGCCAGAGCCGAGAGCGCCGGAGCCGGACGCAACGGTCGCCACGTCGTCCGGGGCCTGCTCGATGATGACGTGGGCGTTGGTGCCGCTGATCCCGAACGACGACACCCCGGCCCGGCGGGGGCGCCCGTCGACCGGCCACTCGCGCGCCTCGGTCAACAGCTCCACCGCGCCGGCGGACCAGTCCACCTGCGGCGAGGACTCCTCGGCGTGCAGCGTGCGGGGCAGCACCCCGTGCCGCATCGCCAGGACCATCTTGATCACGCCGGCGACGCCCGCGGCGGCCTGGGTGTGCCCCAGGTTCGACTTGATCGACCCCAACCACAGTGGCCGGTCGGCGGGCCGGTCCTGACCGTAGGTGGCAAGCAGCGCCTGCGCCTCGATCGGATCACCCAGGGTCGTACCCGTGCCGTGCGCCTCGACCACGTCCACCTCGGCGGCCGGGACGCCGGCCGAGGCGAGGGCAGCCCGGATCACCCGCTGCTGCGACGGCCCGTTCGGGGCGGTGAGCCCGTTCGACGCGCCGTCCTGGTTCACCGCCGAGCCCCGCACCACGGCGAGGACCGGGTGCCCGTTGCGGCGGGCGTCGGAGAGCCGTTCGACCAGGAGCAGGCCGACGCCCTCGGAGAAGCCGGTGCCGTCGGCGCCCGCCCCGAACGACCTGCACCGTCCGTCCGGGGAGAGCCCGCGCTGCCGGCTGAACTCCAGGATCACCTCGGGCGTGGCCATCACGGTCGCCCCGCCCGCGAGGGCCAGCGAGCACTCCCCGGCGCGCAGCGCGCGGACCGCCCAGTGCAGCGCCACCAGGGACGACGAGCAGGCGGTGTCGACGGTGACCGCCGGCCCCTCCAGTCCGAGCGCGTACGCGACCCGGCCGGAGGCGATCGAGCCGGTGGCGGTGCTGCCGGCGTAGTCGTGGTACATCAGGCCGGCGAAGACGCCGGTGTCGCTGCCGCGCAGCGTGGCCGGGTCGATGCCAGCCCGTTCCAGCGTCTCCCAGGCGCACTCCAGCAGCAGCCGCTGCTGCGGGTCCATCGCCACGGCCTCGTTCGGGCTGATCCCGAAGAAGTCGGCGTCGAACTCCCCCGCGTCGGCCAGGAACCCGCCCGACCGGGTGTACGTACGCCCGGCCAGTCCCGGCTCGGGGTGGTACAGGCCGTCGGTGTCCCAGCCCCGGTCGGTGGGAAACCCGGAGATGGCGTCCACCCCGTCGGCGACCAGCCGCCACAGCTGCTCCGGGGAGCCGACCCCACCGGGGAAGCGGCAGCCCATCGCGACGATCGCGATCGGCTCGTCGGCGACCGCCGGCGCCGGCGCGACCGGGGTGGTCGGGTGACCCGCGCCGAGCAGCGTCGCGGCGAGGTGGGCGGCGACCGCCGAGACGGTCGGGTGGTCGAAGACCAGGGTGGCGGGCAGCCGCAGGCCGGTCGCCGCGTTGAGCCGGTTGCGCAGCTCCACTGCGGTGAGCGAGTCGAAGCCGAGTTCCTTGAGGGCGCGGCCGGCGTCCACGGCGTCCGGGGTGGCGTGGCCGAGGACCCCGGCGACCTCGGCGCGGACCAGGTCCAGCAGGGTGCGCCGGCGCTCCTCCTCCGGCAGCCGCAGCAGCCGGTCGGCCAGCGAGGCGGCGCCGGCGCCCCGGTGGGCCTGGCGGCGGGGCACCCGGACGAGGTCGCGCAGCACGGCCGGCAGCGCCCCGGAGGTGGCCTGGGCGCGCAGGCCGGCCGGATCCAGCCGGAGCAGCACCGGCGCGGTGACGTCGCCGGCCAGCGCGGCGTCGAGCAGGGCCAGTCCGTCGGCCTCGGAGAGCGCGTCGAAGCCCTGCTGGCGCAGCCGGCGCAGCGCCGTCTCGTCGAGGTGGCCGGTCATCCCGGTGCCGCCGGCCCAGAGCCCCCAGCCCAGGGAGTGGGCGGGTAGGCCCCGGCCGCGGCGGTGCGCGGCGAGGGCGTCCAGGAAGAGGTTCGCGGCGGCGTAGTTGGCCTGCCCGGCCGGGGCGAGCACCCCGGCGGCGGAGGAGAAGAGGCAGAACAGCGCCAGGTCGGCGTCGCGGGTCAGCTCGTGCAGGTGCCAGGCGGCGTCGACCTTCGGCGCCAGCACGGCGGCCATCCGCTCGGGCGTCAGCGACTGCACGAGGCCGTCGTCGAGCACCCCGGCGGCGTGCACCACCCCGGTCAGCGGGTGCGCGGCGTCCACGGCGTCGAGCAGGGCGCGCAGCGCCACCGGGTCGGCGGCGTCGCAGGCGACGACGGTGACCCGCGCGCCGAGGTCGGTCAGCTCGGCGCGCAGCGCGTCGACGCCGGGGGCGTCCGGGCCGCGGCGGCTGGTCAGTAGCAGGTGCCGCACGCCGTGGACGGCGGCCAGGTGGCGGGCCACCAGGGCGCCGAGCCCGCCGGTGCCGCCGGTGACCAGGACGGTGCCGTCGGGTGCCAGCGCCGGCGGCGCGTCGCCGTTCGCGGGGGCGCGCACCAGCCGGGGTACGGCCGCCGCGCCGGCCCGCAGCGTCACCTCGGGCTCGCCGAGACGCAGCACGGCCGGCAGCGCCGCGAGGGACGCGGGATCGTCGTCGGCGCCGACCAGCAGGAAGCGCCCCGGGTGCTCGGCCGCGGCGGCCCGGAGCACGCCCCGCACCGGCGCGGTCAGCAGGTCGTCGTCGGCGTCGGGCAGGAGCGCCACCAGCGTCGCGCCGGCCAGCCGCTCGTCGGCCAGCCAGTCCTGGACGACCCGCAGCGCCCGCCGGGCCGCCGCGTGCGCGGCGTCGACCACGTCGCCGTCGCCGGCGCTGACGGGCCAGAGCGCCACCTCGGGTACGGCGACACCGGCGTCCAGGTCGGCCCGGAGCGCGGCCAGGTCGGGGTGGCTGGTGGCGGGCGCGCCGATGGGCGGGTCCGCGCCGAGCACCGCCCAGCCGTCGAACGAGCCGACGCCCGCCGCCAGGTCGACCGGTCGGCGGTCCAGGCGCAGCGGCTCCACGGCCGGGGCACCGGCGGCGGCCAACTGCTCGGCGGCGACCGGGCGGGCCACCAGCGCGCCGACCGAGATCACCGGTGCGCCGGCCGGGTCGACCGCCTCGATCGTGGCCCGGTCCGGCCCGAGGCGCCGCACCCGTACCCGCAGCGCGGTGGCCCCGACGGCGTGCAGGGTGACGTCGGTCCAGGCGAACGGCAGCAGGGTGTCCCCGCCCGCGTCCTCGATCACGCCGGCGTGCAGGCAGGCGTCGAGCAGCGCCGGGTGCACCCCGAACCGGTCGGCGTCCGGCTGGGCCGGTTCGGGCAGGGTCACCTCGGCGAAGAGGTCGTCGCCGTGCCGCCAGAGCCCGGTCAGGCCCTGGAACGCCGGGCCGTAGCCGTAGCCCCGCTCGGTCAGCCGGGCGTACCCGTCGCGGATGTCGACCGCGGTCGCGTCGCGCGGTGGCCAGTCGGCCGGTCCGGCGGCGGGGGCCGGGGCGGCGGGCACCAGCAGCCCCTCGGCGTGCCGGGTCCACGGCCGGTCCCCGTCCTCGGGGCGGGAGTGGACGCTCACCGGGCGCGCGCCGTCGGCGTCGGGGGCGCCGACGACGACCTGGAGCGCGACGGCGCCACGCTCGGTCAGCACCAGCGGCACGCCGAGGGTCAGCTCCGCCACTCGTGGCAGGTCGACCTGCTCGCCGGCGTGCAGGGCCAGCTCCACCAGGGCCGCGCCGGGGAGCACCGGCCGGCCGTACACCTCGTGGTCGGTGAGCCAGGGTTGCCGGGTCACCGAGAGCCGGCCGGTGAGCAGCAGCCCGTCGCCGTCGGCGGGCCGGACCAGCCCGGTCAGCAGCGGGTGGCCCGGGGCGCCCTCGCCGGCGCCGGTGGTGCGCCCGGTCGGGTTCTTCCAGTGGCGCCGCCGCTGGAAGGCGTAGGTGGGCAGGTCGACGACCCGGCCGCCGGCGAGGAAGCCGGCCCAGTCCACCGGCGCGCCGTGCACGTACGCCTCGGCGAGCGAGGTGGCGAAGCGGCGCAGCCCGCCGTCCTCGCGGCGCAGCGACCCGATCGGTACGGCATTGACGCCGGCCGCCTCGGCGGTCTCCTGCACGGCGGAGGTGAGCACCGGGTGGGCGCTGGACTCCACGAACACGCGGTGCCCGTCGGCGAGCAGCGCCCGGACGGCCTCGGAGAAGCGGACCGTCTGGCGCAAGTTGCGGTACCAGTAGTCGGCGGTCACCGTGGCGGTGTCCAGCGGCCCCCCGGTGACGGTGGAGTAGAAGGCCACCCCGGCCGTACGCGGGCTGACCGGGGCAAGCGCCTCGATCAGCTTCTCCCGGATGCCCTCGACGTAGTGCGAGTGCGAGGCGTAGTCGACGGCGATCCGGCGGACCTGCACGCCATCGGCGGTCAGCTCGGCGTGGAACTCGTCGAGGGCGGCGACCTCGCCGCAGACCACCATGGACGACGGACCGTTGACGACGGCGAGCTGGAGCCGGCCGGCCCACCGCTCCAGCCGGGCCTCGACGGCGTCGCGGGGCAGCAGCACGGACATCATCCCGCCGAGGCCGGCGAGTTCCGCGCCGATGAGCCGGCTGCGCAGGGCGACGACGCGGGCGCCGTCGTCCAGGGTGAGCGCGCCGGCGACGCAGGCGGCGGCGATCTCGCCCTGGGAGTGGCCGACCACCGCGGCGGGCCGTACCCCGTGCTCCTGCCAGAGGTGGGCCAGCGACACCATGACCGCCCAGAGCATCGGCTGGACCACGTCGACCGAGTCCCAGAGCGGCGAGTCGGGGTCGCGCAGCACGTCCAGCAGCCGCCACTCGACGTACGGCTCGAGCGCGGTGGCGCACTCGGTGAGCCGGGCGGCGAAGGCCGGCGCCTCGTCGAGCAGCGCCCGGGCCATCCCGGGCCACTGGGAGCCCTGGCCGGGGAAGACGAAGACCGCCCGGGCGTCGGGCAGGACCGTGCCGGTCACCACGCCGGGGGCGTCGGCGGCGACGGCCAGTGCGCGTACCCCGGTCAGCAGCTCGGCGCGGTCCGCGCCGAGCACCACGGCGCGGTGGCCGAGCCGGGCCCGGGTGGTCAGCAGCGAGTGACCGACGTCCGCCGCCCGGGGCTCGGCGGCCTTTTCCAGGTACGCCGACAGCCGGGCCGCCTGCCCGCGCAGCGCGTCGGCGCCGCGCCCGGAGAGCACCCAGGGCAGCACCGCGCCGTCCCGCGACGGCATCTCCTGGTTCACCGGGTACCACCGCCTGTTCCGATCGCGAGGTGAGCCGTCTGCGGGTCGTGCATGGGTCAGGCCGGGCTGGCCGTGGACCGGGGCGCCGCGTCGACCTTGACGAGGTCGCCGAACTCGGGGAACTGCGCGATGGCCTGCTCGGCGGTCAGCGCCGGCGTACGGGGGCCGCGCAGCACCGCCCAGAGGAAGGCGGGCGTCATCATCCGGGTCATCGGCGCGCAGAGCGACGCCACGTTGAACACGGTGTTGATGACCATGCGGTTGCCGCAGCCGGTCCGGGCGACCCGGGCGGCCATCTTGTTGGCGAACGCGCCGCCGCGCAGCGGCACGTTGGCCCGTACGTGCGGCAGCCCCTGGTCGGTGTTGACGGCGATCTGCCAGGCGCCCTGGTTGATCTTCGCGATCGCGGCCTGCACGTTGCGGGAGAAGCCGGGGCGCAGGCCCCGCACGTCCAGCTCGGTCCGCAGCGCCAGCGCGCACTGCGCGGCGACCGACATGCCGGTGCCGTGCACCGGGTTCAGCGCCTGGGCGGCGTCGCCGATCACCAGGAAGCCCTCCGGCACGGGCAGCTTCTCGAAGCGCCGCCGCTGGTCCGGGATGCTCCGGTAGGCGCGGATCGGCCCGGCCGGGCGGGCCTGGGCGATCAGGTCGGCGATGATCGGGTGGTGCCGTTCCCGGGCGAACTGCGCGAAGCCCTCCTCGTCGGTGGGGGGCTCGCCGCCGCGGCTGCCGAAGAGGCTGAGGATCCAGCGGCCGTTCTCCATCGGCAGCAGCCCGGCGCCCTGGCCGGGGCGGCCGGTGCCCGCCTGCATCTGGATCATCACGCCGGGGAAGTCGTCGCGGGTGCCGGGCGGCGCGGTGAACCAGCGGCTGACGTAGACGATGCCGGCGTCCACCACGTCCTCGCGGACCTGGGGCAGGCCCAGGTCGGCCAGCCACTTCGGGGCGCTGGTGGCCCGGCCGGTGGCGTCGACCACCAGGTCGGCGTCGAGGGTGCGCTCCGCCCCACCCTGCTCGACCCGCACGCCGGTGACCCGGTCGGCGTCGCCGACCAGCCCGGTGACCCGGGTGCCCTCCCGGACGCCGATCCGCTCCTCGCGCAGCACCTGCTCGCGGACCGCGTGGTCGAGCAGCTCGCGGCTGCACAGCAGCAGGTACGCGTCGGTGTCCAGCCGTTCCATCCAGCCCTCGGGGCCGCGGGCCAGCGCGCCGGAGGGCAGCCCCCGGCGCTTGGCGCCGGCGGCGTACAGCCGGTCGGTGACGCCCGGCAGGAGCTGGTCGAGGGCCTCGACGCCGCCGCGCATGAGGATGTGGCTGTGGTGGCCCTGCGGCAGCCCCTTGCGCGGCTGCGGCTCGGTGGGGAGCTGGTCCCGTTCGACGACGGTGACCTCGTCGACGGCGCGGGCCAGCGCGGCGGCGGCGAGCATCCCGGCGAGGCCGCCGCCGAGGACGACGGCCCGGCTCACTGCTCGATCCCCGAGGTGGCGAGGAAGAGCTTCATCCGCCGCTCGGCGAGCTCCGGGTCGGGCAGCGCGCCGAGGCTGTCGGCCAGCCGGTACGCGGCGGCCAGGTGCGGCACCGAGCGGGCCGACTGCTCGCCCCAGACCATCCGGAAGTGGTCGTGGTGCCCGGCCAGCCAGCCCAGGAAGACCACTCCGGTCTTGAAGAAGAAGATGCTCCGGCCCTCGCCGCTGAACAGGTGCCGGTTGAGCGGCAAGGTCTCCTCCAGCAGCCCCCGGGCCCGGCTGTCGTCGCCGGCGTCCAGCGCCCGGAAGGCCTCGGCGGCGATCGGTACGACCGCGTCGATGACCGGGGTGAGCGGGTGGCTGTGCCCGGACCCGTCGCCGACGAACATCTCCGGGTACTCGGTGGTGTCGCTGGTGTAGAACTTCACGCCCTCGGGCAGCCGCTTGCGCCACTCGACCTGCCGGGCCAGCGACGCCGGCCCGATCTTGACGCCGTCGACCTTGTCCAGGTTGTCGCGGACGATGGCGATCAGCGCGTCGTACGCGTCGTCGGGCTCCTCGTAGCCGAAGTACTCCGAGTTGCGCGGGTCCCACTCCGAGGTGATCCAGTGCACGATCGCCGGCCGGCTCGACTGGCGGAGCAGGTTGCCGTACACGGTGGCGAAGTCCTCGGGGCCGCGGACGGCGACGTTCAGGTGCGGGCTGCACATGATCACCGGCTGCGCGCCGGCCTCCTCGACCACGGCCAGCTGCTCCTCGTAGGCGGCCTGGACCTCGGCGAGGGTGACCGGGGCGAACGGCTCCAGCTGGTCGGTGAGGACGGCCGCGGCCATCCGGCCGCCGACCGCCTTCGCCTCGGCGCCGCAGCGGCGGATCAGCTCGGCGGCGCCGGGCCAGTCGAGCCCCATGCCGCGGTGGGCGGTGTCCATGCCCTCGCAGAGCGTGAAGCCGTACGACCACAGGTGCCGGCGGAAGGCCAGGGTCGCCTCCCAGTCCAGCGACTGCGGCGGCGGCGACCCGCCGGGCGGCCCGAAGGGCTCGTTGTCGGCCAGCGGGTCACCCAGCACGTGCGCGGTGGCCAGCACGGAACGGGTCCGGAACGGGGAGGGGTCGGCGGGCTGCACCACGCGCGGCGCCTGGGTCGGGTGGTAGACGGTCAGGGTGCCGTCCGACTCCGGAAGCTTGATCATTTTTTCTGCTCCGAACCGTCGTCTGGATCGAGTCGGCACAATTCAAGCGACTCGCGGGAGTGCGGTTCCATAGCGGCGACCCCCTAATTCCGGGGCAACCCCTCAACGGCTTCCGCCGGCCCGAGCGCGCCCCTAGGGGGCGGGCCGGACCGGCGGACTGCCGGAATTGGTCCGATCGACCGAGATGGCGCCGACCGGACAGTTCAGCGCGGCCGTACGGGTCGCCGCGCGCAGCGCCGGTTCCGGCGATTCCACCAGGACGACCACGAGACCGTCGCGGTCGTCCTGGTCGAACACAGTGGGCGCGAAGTACACGCAGTTGCCGGAACCGACGCAGGTTTCCCGGTCGACCTCGACACGCATTGTCGGCGACCCGTCGCTCACCAGGTGACGGGCAGTTCGTGCAACCCGTACGCGTGCGCGTCGAACATGTACGACAATTTGTCGACGTCGGCGGCCAGGCGCAGCTCCGGAATGCGCTCGAAGAGCGTACGGAAGACGGTTTCGAGCTGCATCCGGGCCAGGTTCGCGCCGGGGCACATGTGGTTGCCGTAACTGAAGGCCATGTGTCCTTCGGCGTTGCGGTGGATGTCGAACTTCTCCGGTTCCGGGAAACGCTCCGGGTCCCAGTTCGCCGCGCCGTTGAGCGCGAGCACGCCCTCGCCCTGGCGGATGGTGCCGCCGCTGACCTCGACGTCGTGGGTGGCCACCCGCACGGTGGCCGAGTCGAGGATGCTGAGGAAGCGCAGCAGTTCCTCGACCGCGCCCGGCCACAGCGACGGGTCCGCCTTGAGCTCGGCGAGCTGTTCCGGGTGCTCCAGCAGCACCACCGTGCCGAGGGAGACGACGTTGGCGGTGGTGTCCGAGCCGGCGATCACCAGCACCCGGGCGATGGCGACCAGGTCCTCGTGTTCGAGGGTGGGCTCGTCGGGCAGCCGGGCCGCGATCCGGCTGAGCAGGTCGTCGCCCGGGTTCTTGGTCTTCTCGGTGATCAGCTCGTCGAGGAACTCGTCCATCTCGGCGATCGCGCCGGCCACCGCCTCCTGCGTCGAGTCCCGGCCGGTGGTGGTCTCGGCGTAGCGGCGGAAATAGCCGATGTGCACCGGGTCGACGCCGAGCATCTCGCAGAACAGCAGCGCCGGCACGGGCAGCGCCAGCTCGGCCATCAGGTCCAGCGGGCCGCCCTTGGCCAGCATCTGGTCGATCTGCGTGTCGACGATCTGCTGCATCCGCGGGCGGAGTTTGTTGATCCGCGCGGCGGTGAACTCGGGGATCACCATTCGCCGGCGGACGGTGTGCTCCGGCGGGTCCATCGCCGGGAACGGAAAAGCGATGTACGGCAGCATCTCCTCCGGCACGTGGAACTGCGCCGGATAGGAGGGATTGCGGGCGTTCGAACTCATCGACGGGTCACCGAGCACCTGGCGCACGTCCCGGTAGCGGGTCAATGCCCAGACGGGTTTTCCGGTCATCCGGTTGGTCACCGGGGCGAGTGGATTCTCCTCACGCATCCGCTCGTATTCCTGCGGAACGGCGAGCGGGCACCGGCGCCGGTCCAGCGGAAAATCCGGGCGCTCGGTACCGGTGGTCACGGCATCGGCTGTTTCGGTCATCGCTGCGACGCCTCTCTCTTCAGGGGGCGGCGGGAATCGATCGGATCGATTCAAGCAGCGCGCCGGCACGGCGGACAGGTTCCGCACCCCCTAAGGTCGGCGATGCGCCCCCTATGCCGGCACCACGGGACGGGGCGGAACGGTTACTGTCACGGCACCGACGGTCCGGTTCCCAATCCCGTGCAGACATCGTTCGGGCGGCGGCATACCCTGAACCGCAGCGACGGGCAGCGGCGAAGGGCGGATGACCGCGGCCGGGCGTCTCGAGGGAAAGTGGAGTCGATGGGCGGAAGCATTGATCCGGGGCTGCCGGGATACATCGGGGACGCCTGGGGTTTGCGGGACCGACCGAACAAGGGCCCCAAGCGCGCGCTGAGCCTTCCGCGCATCGTCGACGCGGCGGTCGCCATCGCCGCGTCCGAGGGTCTGTCGGCGGTGTCGATGAGCCGGGTCGCGTCGGATCTCGGCGCCTCGACCATGTCGCTGTACCGCTACCTGTCGGCCAAGGACGAGCTGCTCCAGCTCATGATGGACGCGATCTACCAGACGCCGCCGTCCGGGCCCGACTCGCCGGACGAGGGCTGGCGCGCCGGGCTGGCCCGGTGGACCTGGGAGCAGCACGCGATCCTGCGCAAGCACACCTGGGCGCTGCACATCCCGACCCTCGGCCCGCCGGTCACCCCCAACCAGATCATCTGGCTGGAGCGGGGGCTGGAGTGCCTGGGCGGCACCGCGCTGGGCGAGGGCGAGAAGCTGTCGGTGATCATGCTGCTGAGCGGCTTCTGCCGCAACGACGCCACCGTCTCCGCCGACGTGCAGGCCTCGTTCATGGCCAAGGCCCCCGACGAGCTGGCCGCGATGTCCTCCTACGGCCAGCTGATCCGCAAGCTCGCCGGGCCGGACCGCTTCCCGGCGTTCACCGCGGTGATCGACGCCGGCGTGCTGGACACCCCGGCCGGCCCCGACGACGAGTTCGTCTTCGGCCTGGAGCGCATCCTCGACGGGGTCGGTGCCCTGGTCGAGCAGCGCGCCGCGGCGAGGAGCGCGGGCGGCGGCGGGCACTGACCCTCCGCCCGGTCACCCCCCGGCCGGCCGACGCACACCGCGTTCCCGTCGCTGTCGACCTGATGTCGTGAACGACTCAGCCCGCACGCTGATCCGTCGCGGTGACCCGCGCGTCCGCCCGGGCCCTCGGCACCGGCAGCAGTGCGTTCGGGTCGCGGGCCGACCGCCTTCAACAGGGTCAAGGAGACCCGCCGGGTCTCGGCCGCCCCGGTCCGCCCCGCTGCCCGGCCGGCGAGGGCCGTGAGTCGTCCACGTCATCAGCTCGACAGCGCCGCGACACGGCTGTCCTGTCGGCGGCAGCCTGAGCCGTCCACGTCATCAGCTCGACAACGGCCCCGATACCACCACCCCGCCGCAGCGGCCTGAGCCATTCAGACATCAGGTCCGTAGCGACCCCGGCGGGCCCGGCCCACCGGGCACCTCGCACCCGTGCCCCGCTCCGGCCCGCCAGCACGACGCTCCAACGGTGTCGGCCCGCTCCATGCGGAGCGGCGGGCGTCAGGCGCGGGCGTGGTCGGCCACCACCCCGTCCGCGGCGTGCCGACGGATCAGGGCCATGACCTGGGGGGCGTGCCGGTTGAGGTAGAAGTGCCCGCCGGAGAAGACGTGCAGCGCGAACGGGCCGGTGGTGTGCTCCCGCCAGCTCTCCGCGTCGCCCACGTCGACCTGCGGGTCGGCGTCGCCGGTCAGCGCGTACACCGGGCAGGTCAGCGGCGGACCCGGCTGGTAGCGGTAGGTCTCGGCGGCCTTGTAGTCGGCGCGCAGCGCCGGCAGGATCATGCGCACCAGCTCGGGGTCGGTGAGCATCTGGGCGTCGGTGCCCTCCAGCTTCAGCATCTCGCTGATCAGCGCGTCGTCGTCGCCCTCGTGCACCCAGGCGGGGCGGTGCCGCGACGGCGCCCGCCGGCCGGAGGCGAACAGCGCGGACACCTCCGTCCCGCGCGCCTGCAGCCGCCGGGCCACCTCGAACGCCACGGTCGCGCCCAGGCTGTGCCCGAACAGCGCCAGCGGCCGGTCGGCCCAGACGGCCACCTCGTCCACGAGCGCGTCGACCAGCCGGAGCACGTCCTCGAAGGCCGGCTCGGCGCGGCGGTCCTGGCGGCCCGGGTACTGCACGGCCAGGACGTCCAGGCTGGGGCTCAGCGCCTGGGACACCGGATAGAAGTACGACGCGGAGCCACCGGCGTGGGCGAAGCAGACCAGCCGGGTGGGTGCGTCCGGGGCGGGGTGGAAGCGGCGGATCCAGGCGCCGTTGTCCGTGGCCATCTCGTGCATCCTTCGCGTCGGTGCGCCGGCGCGGCCGGCGCGGGAGGAACGGCCCGGCCGCCGCCGGCCCGGCCGGGGGTCGACCCGGCCGGGGTGCGGCGGTGGTCAGTCGTCGTCGTCGGCGTTGCCGTAGAGCGACATCTCCGGGGCGATGACGAAGTCGGAGACGTCCTTGGTCTGCCGCTTGACCCGGCCGAGGGCCGCCTTGACGGCGACGTCGAGCCGGTCCCGCTTGGCGGCCTCGCGGGCCTCCCGGCGGTCGACGAACTCCGGCATCACCTCGCGGGCGAACAGCTCCAGCGACTCCATGATGTGCTCGTGCTTGTTCTTGCCGATCTGCACCGAGAAGATGATCTGGTCGACGCCGACCGCCTCGTACCGGCGGATGATGTCGGCGATCTGCGCCGGTGTGCCGATGCCCCGGCGCAGCTGCCCGACCTGGTCCATCATGGCCTGCGACTCGGCCGACTGGAGGTCCTTCTCGTCCGGCACGATCGCGTCCCGGGTGAAGCCCATGCTCTCCCGGGCGTCCTGGAAGCCCTGCCAGATGTCGGTCACGCCCGGCTGGTGCTCACCGGTGATGTAGTAGTGCATCAGGGCGTACGAGAAGAAGTAGGCACCCTCCAGCCCGCGGTCGAGGGCGACCTCCTCGTCCTCGTGGCACATGAACGGCAGCACCATGGCGACGTTGGCGTTGACCGCCTGGCCGATCGGGACGCAGTCGTCCGACTCCAGCGTCCGGTAGTAGGCCTCGACCCACTCCTCGGCCTCCTCCGGGTTGACGAAGGAGAAGGCGAGCGCGCCCATACCCTCGCGGGCCGCCTCCTGGATGCTCTCCCGCCGGGTGCAGGCCCGCCACAGCGGCGGGTGCGGCTTCTGCTTCGGCTTGGGGATGACGTTGCGGACGGGCACGTCGACCCACTTGCCCTTGTGGCCGGTGAACGGGGTCTCGGTCATCATCCGGATGACCACCTCGAGCGCCTCGTGCCACTGCTCCTGCTTGTCCGCCAGCTCGATGCCGAAGGCGCCCACCTCCAGCTGGGAGCTGCCCTGGCCGGAGCCGAAGTCCACCCGGCCGCCGGAGATCAGGTCCAGCATGGCCAGCCGCTCGGCGATCCGCACCGGGTGGTTCACCGCCGGCGGCATGTGGATGATGCCGTGCGCGAGCCGGATGTTCTTCGTCCGGGCCGCGGCGGCGGCAAGGAAGACCTCCGGCGCCGAGGAGTGCGAGTACTCCTCGAAGAAGTGGTGTTCGGTGCCCCAGGCGTAGTCGAAGCCGAGCCGGTCGGCCAGCTCGATCTGCGCCAGCGCCTCCTGGAACAGGCGTTCCTCGCTGTCCTCGGCCCACGGCCGGGGAAGTTGGTGGTGATAGGTCAAGCCGAAGCGCATGCGTTCCTCCGCGTGACGAGAAGCTGCCCGGTGGCCATGACGCTAGGGCCGCGGCCGCCGGATCCGGCCTGGCGGAGGCCGTAATCAGGGGGCCGGCGGGGGCCGTTCAGGGGTCGGCCGGCGCGGCCTAGGGGGTGCCCGGGACGGCGGGCGCGGTGCCGCCGGCGGCCAGCACCGACCCGGGTACGGCGGGGGCCGGCGGGACGGCCGGGGCGGGACGGCGGAACCCGGCGAGGAAGAACAGCAGCGGGTCGGCGTCGCCGTCGACCACCTCCAGGTCGCGTACCCGGCCGACGGCGATGACGTGGTCCCCGCCCGGGTACTCCGCCTCGACGGTGCATTCCACCCAGGCCAGCGAGCCGGACAGCCGGGGTGATCCGGTCACCGGGCCGGGCGTCCAGTCCACCCCGGTGAACTTGTCGGTGGCCCGGCTGGCGAAGGTCCGGCACAGTCCCTCCTGCTCGGCGGTCAGGATGTTCACCCCGAACGCGCCCCGGGCCCGGATCAGCGGCCAGGAGCGGGAGGTGCGGGACACCGAGAAGGAGACCAGCGGCGGGTCGAGGGAGAGCGAGACGAACGACTGGCAGGTGAAGCCGACCGGCCGTACCCCGTCGCCGGCGGCGGTGATGATGGTGACCCCGGTGCAGAAGAGTCCGAGGACGTGCCGGAAGGCGCCGGGGTCGACCCGGCCCGCCGTGGTGCCCGTACGCGATGTCATCGCTCTCCCGCCCGTCAGCCCGGCGCCGGCGCGGGGGCGTCGCCACCCTCGGCCGGCGCCTCTTCGAGGATCACGTGTGCGTTGGTGCCGCTGATGCCGAAGGAGGACACGGCGGCCCGGCGCGGCCGGCCGGCCTCCGGCCAGGGCCGGGCCTCGGTCAGCAGCTCCACCCGCCCGGCCGACCAGTCGACCTGCGGGGTGGGCGCGTCGACGTGCAGCGTGGCGGGGAGCAGCCCGTGCCGCATGGCGAGCACCATCTTGATCACCCCGGCGACCCCGGCGGCGGCCTGGGTGTGCCCGAGGTTGGACTTGACCGACCCCAGCCAGAGCGGCTCCCCCGCCCGGTCCCGCCCGTACGTGGCCAGCAGCGCCTGGGCCTCGATGGGGTCGCCGAGTCGGGTGCCGGTGCCGTGCGCCTCCACCGCGTCCACGTCGGCCGGTCGCAGCCCGGCGCTGTCGAGGGCCTGGCGGATGACCCGCTGCTGGGCCGGCCCGTTGGGCACGGTGATGCCGCTGGACGCGCCGTCGGAGTTCACCGCCGCGCCTCGGATCACGGCGAGGATCCGCCGGCCGTTGCGGCGGGCGTCGGAGAGCCGTTCCAGGACCAGCAGGCCGCTGCCCTCCCCCCAGCCGGTGCCGTCGGCGGCGGCGGCGAACGACTTGCACCGGCCGTCCGGGGCGAGCCCGCGCTGGGAGCTGAAGTAGACGAACGTCTCCGGGGTGGACATCACGGTGATGCCGCCGGCCAGCGCGAGGGTGCACTCCCCGGAGCGCAGCGCGTGCCCGGCCAGGTTCAGCGCGACCAGCGAGGACGAGCAGGCGGTGTCCAGCGAGACGGACGGCCCCTGCAGGCCGAGGGTGTAGGAGATCCGGCCGCTGGTGATGCTGCCGCCGCCGTCCGCGCCGTCGTAGTCGTGGTACATCACCCCGCAGTACACGCCGGTGCGGCTCTCCTTGAGCGAGAGCGGGTCGATCCGCGCGTGCTCCAGGGCCTCCCAGGCGGTCTCCAGGATCACCCGCTGCTGCGGGTCGATGTCGCGGGCCTCCCGCGGGGAGATGCCGAACAGGTCGGCGTCGAAGTCGGCGGCGTCGTGCAGGAACGCGCCCTCCCGGGTGACGGTCCGGCCGGGGCGGCCGGGCTCCGGGTCGTACAGGGCGTCGGTGTCCCAGCCGCGGTCGGTGGGGAACGGGGTGACCGCGTCCCGGCCCCGGGCCAGCAGCTCCCAGTAACTCTCCGGGGAGTCCACGCCGCCGGGCAGCCGGCAGGCCATCCCGACGATGGCGATCGGTTCGTCGGCGGCCTGGGCGAGCCGGGCGTTCTCCTGCCGGAGCCGGTCGTTCTCCAGCAGCGAGGTCCGCAGCGCCGCGACGATCTGGTCGGTGTCCACGCCGCTCACCGCTGCGCTCCGTTCGGGTCGGCGCCGCCGAGGACGGCGCGGACCAGGTCGTCCACCGCCATGTTCCGGATCTCCTCGCTGCGGTCGGCGGCGGCGGGCGCCGCGGTGGGCGGGGGTTCGACGCCCGGCGTGGTGAGCCGCAGCAGGGCGTCGAGCAGGCCCGCCTCGCGCAGCGCGTCCAGTCCGATGGTGGCCAGCCGGCGGCGTACGTCCTCCTCGTCCGGGGCGTCGGCGCCCGCCGGCCCGGCGGGCACGTCGGCGGACGGCCCGACCGGCACCTCCTCGGCCAGTTCCTCGCGCAGCAGCCGAGCCACCTCGGCGGGGGTCGGGTGGTCGAACATCAGCGTGGCGGCGAGCCGCAGCCCGGTCGCCGCGCTGAGCCGGTTGCGCAGCTCGATCGCGGCCAACGAGTCCAGGCCGAGCTCGGTGAAGCCCCGGTGGACGTCGATCTCCCCCGGTTCGGCGTGCCGAACGGCGGCGACGTGACCGCGGACCAGGTCCAGCAGCATCCGCTGCCGGCCCTCCTCGGGCAGCGCGGCGAGGCGCTGGACGAGGCTGCCCTCGTCCACCGGGGCCGCCGGCGCCTCGGCGGTGGCGGCCGGGGTGGCCGCCGGGGCGGGCCGGCGACCGGCCGCGCGGGCGACGTCGCGCAACTTGGCCGGAATCTCGGTGCCGGTCGGGTCGGGACGCAGCGGCACCAGCACCGGCTCGTCGACCCGCATCGCCTGGTCGAGCAGGGCGAGCCCGTCGGCCGGCGACAGCGCCGGCATGCCCATCGCGGCGAGCCGCCGGGTGACCCCGGGGTCGGTGCCGCCGGCCAGGCCGGCGCCCTCGCCCCACAGGTTCCAGACCAGCGAGGTGGCGGGCAGCCCCATCGACCGGCGGTGCCGGGCCAGCGCGTCGAGGAAGCTGTTCGCCGCCGCGTAGTTGCCCTGGCCGGCCGGGTCGAGCAGGCCGGCCACCGACGAGAACAGGACGAACGCGGTCAGCTCCCGCTCCTCGGTCAGCTCGTGCAACGCCCAGGCGGCGTCCACCTTGGGCGCCAGCACCGCGGCCAGCCGGTCCGGGGTGAGCGAGGTGAACAGCGCGTCGTCGAGCACCGCGGCGGCGTGCACCACGGCGGTCAGCGGCTGCGGCAGCCCGTCGACCAGCGCCGCCAGGGCCTTCGGGTCGGTCACGTCGCAGGCGGCGACGGTCACCTCGGCGCCGAGCGCGGCCAACTCGTCGCGCAGCCGCGCCGCACCCGGGGTGTCCGGGCCGCGCCGGCTGACCAGCGCCAGGTGCCGCACGCCGTGCGTGCCGACCAGGTGCCGCGCGACCAGCGCGCCGAGACCGGTGGTGCCGCCGGTGACCAGCACCGTGCCGTCGGGCCGCCAGGGCGACGGCGGCAGCTCGGTCGGCACCGGGACCGGGGCCAGCCGGGGCACCTTCACCTGGTTGCCGCGCACGGCGACCTCCGGCTCGGGCAGGGTGACCACGGCCGGCAGCATCCGCAGGCTGGCCTCGTCGGAGTCGAGGTCGACCAGCATCAGCCGGTCCGGGTTCTCGGCCTGCGCGGCGCGCAGCAGACCCCAGACGGGGGCGACGGTCAGGTCGAGGTGCCCGCTGTCGTCGTCGGCGGCGAACCAGGTCAGCACCACCAGCCGGGTGGCGGCGAACCGCTCGTCGGCGAGCCAGGCCCGGGTGGTCTCCAGCACCCCGGCCAAGCCGTCGCGGACCGCCTCGGGCACCTCGCCGTCCGCCGGCTCGACCGGCAGGAACACCACATCGGGTACGCCGTCCGTCGCGGCCGCCGCGGCCAGCGCCGCCAGGTCCGGGTACGCGGGCACGTCCGCGCGGCCGAGGTCGACCTCGCCGCCGAGCACCGCCCACCGCCCCGGTACGGCCTCGGCGGCCTCGCCCAGCGGCAGTTGGGGCCAGTCGACCCGGAACACCGAGTCGAGGTGGCGGGTGCCGGTCATCGCCGCTCCGGCGGCCACCAGCCGGTCCGCGGTGACCGGCCGGACCACCAGCGACTCGACGGTGGCGACCGGGGTGCCGGCGGTGTCGGCCAGGTCCAGGCGGACCGCCTCCGAGCCGGCGCTCTCGTCGGAGTTGGTCCAGTTGATCCGTACCCGCAGGCGGCTGCGGCCGCCGGAGTGCAGCCGTACCCCGGTCCAGGAGAACGGCAGCTGGCCGGCGCCGATGTCCTGCGGCTTGCGCCCGCCGAGGAAGTCGGTGGCGCTGAGCGCGGCGTCGAGCAGCGACGGGTGCAGCCGGTACGCGGCCGCGTCCTGCCGGGCCTCGTCGGGGAGCGCCACCTCGACGAAGAGGTCCCGGCCGCGCAGCCAGACGGCCCGCAGCCCGCGGAACATCGGCCCGAAGTGGTAGCCCTGCGCGGTGAGGTAGTCGTAGACGCCGCTGATGTCGACCGGCTGGGCGTCGGCCGGCGGCCACTGGCCGACCCCGACGCCGAACTCCTCCGGGGTCACCGGCGGCGCGTTCTCGGTGGCGAGCCAGCCGGTGACGTGCCGGGTCCAGCCCACCTCCGGCGGGGCGTCGTCGAACCGGGACCAGATGGCGATGCTCCGCCGGTTGCCGGCGTCCGGCTCCCCCACCACCACCTGGACGGCCGCGCCGCCGTGGTCGGGCAGCGGCATCAACTGCTCGATGATCAGTTCCTCGACCACGTCACAGCCGACCTCCTCGGCGGCCCGCAGGGCCAGCTCGACGAAACCGGTGCCGGGGAGCAGCCCCATGCCCATCACGTTGTGGTCGGCCAGCCAGGCGTGGGTGTCGAGGGCGAGCCGGCCGGTGAGGACCACGCCGCCGCCCTGCGGCGCCACCATGACGGCGCTGAGCAGCGGGTGGTCGGCGTCGCGCTGGCCGTGCCCGGCGGCGTCGCCGGCCCGGGTCTTCGGGGCGTTCAACCACAGGTGCCGCCGCTCGAACGGGTACGTGGGCAGGTCGACGCGGGTGCCGCCGCCGAGGACCTCCGTCCAGCGGACCGGGGTGCCGGTGACGTGCAGCCGGGCCAGGGCGTCGAGCAGCTGCGTCACCTCGGGCCGGTCCCGGCGCTGAGCCGGCGCGACGACGTTGTCGGTCACGACGCCCTCGATCATCGGGGTGAGCGCGGCGTCCGGGCCGAGCTCCAGGAACGTCGTGACTCCCGCCTGGTGCAGGGCGGTGATGCCGTCGGCGAAGCGAACCGCCTCGCGGACGTGCCGCACCCAGTAGTCCGGGTCGGTCAGCTCGTGGGTGGCCAGGGCGCCGGTCAGGTTCGAGACCACCGGGAGTTGCGGCTCGGCGTAGGTCAGGCTCGCCGCGACGGTCCGGAACTCGTCGAGCATCGGGTCCATCAGCCGGCTGTGGAAGGCGTGACTCACCCGCAGCCGGGCGGTCTTGCGGCCCAGGTTGGTGAAGTGCTCGGCGACCGCGAGCACGGCGGCCTCCGGGCCGGAAATCACCACCGACCGGGGGCCGTTGACGGCGGCGACATCCACACTGCCAACTGCCGCCAGACCGCCACCATTACCCGTACCCGTACCGATGCCCGCGACCTGGCCGACGCCGTCCCCGGTGCCGGTGCCGTTGCCGGTGGAGGCTGAGTCGTTTACGACATCAGCTCCAAAAGATCCGACCACCACACCCGGACCCACCAGCGCCGCCCGCACCTCCTCCTCCGACGCCTGCACCGCCACCATCGCCCCACCAACCGGCAACGCCTGCATCAACCGCCCACGAGACGCCACCAGACGCGCCGCATCCGCCATGGACAACACCCCAGCGACGTGCGCGGCAGCCAACTCACCAATCGAGTGCCCAGCCACGAAGTCCGGCCGCACACCCCACGACTCCACCAGCCGGAACAACGCCACCTCGACCGCGAACAACCCCGCCTGCGCATAACCCGTCTGTCGGATCAGCTCCTCGTCATCACCCCAGATCACCTCACGCAACGGCCGGTCCAGATGCCCGTCCAGCTCCGCCACCACGGCGTCGAAGGCAGCGGCGAACACCGGGAGCACCGCGTGCAGCGAGCGACCCATCCCGAGGCGCTGCGCGCCCTGACCGGTGAAGACGACCGCCGTCCGGCCGCCGGAGCGCGCGACGCCGGTGAGCACGCCGGTGGCGATCTCCCCGGCGGCCAGGGCGGTCAGGCGGGCGGTCAGCTCGTCCCGGTCCGCGCCGAGCACCACGGCCCGGTGCTCCAGGGCGGCCCGGCCGGTGGCCAGGGACCACGCGACGTCCCGGTCGGCCAGGTCGTCCCGACCGTCGAGGTGGGCGGCCAGCCGCTCCGCCTGCGCCCGCAGCGCCCGGTCGGTACGCCCGGACAGCAGCCACGGCCGCACCGGCGCCGTCGGCGCGTCAGCGACCGGCGGGCCGGCGGGCCGGTCCGAACTGGCGAGGTCCGCTGGCGCCTCCTCGATGATCATGTGAGCGTTGGTGCCGCTGAGTCCGAACGAGGAGACCGCCGCCCGGCGGGGGCGGGGCTGCGCCGGCCACTCCCGCGGCCGGGTCAGCAGCTCCACCGCGCCGGAGGACCAGTCCACCTCGTCGGAGGGGGTGTCGACGTGCAGCGTCGCGGGCATCAGCCCGTGCCGCATCGCCTGCACCGCCTTGATCACCCCGGCCACCCCGGCGGCGGCCTGGGTGTGGCCGAGGTTCGACTTGACCGACCCGAGCCACAGCGGCCGGTCCCGGTCCCGGCCGTACGTGGCGAGCAGGGCCTGCGCCTCGATCGGGTCGCCGAGCGCGGTGCCGGTGCCGTGCCCCTCGACCAGGTCCACCTCGGCCGGGGCGAGCGCGGCGGCGGCCAGGGCGGCCTCGATGACCCGCTGCTGGGAGGGGCCGTTCGGGGCGGTCAGCCCGTTGGACGCGCCGTCCTGGTTGATCGCCGATCCGCGCACCACGGCGAGCACCGGGTGGCCCTTGCGCCGGGCGTCGGAGAGGCGTTCCACCAGCAGCAGCCCGATCCCCTCGGACCAGCCGGTGCCGTCGGCGCCGTTCGCGTACGCCTTGCACCGGCCGTCCGGGGCGAGGCCCCGCTGCCGGCTGAAGTCGACGAAGACGTCCGGCGTGGGCAGCACGGTCACGCCGCCGGCCAGCGCCATCTCCACCTCGCCCTGGCGCAGCGCCTGGCAGGCGATGTGCAGCGCCACCAGCGACGAGGAGCAGGCCGTGTCGATGGTCACCGCCGGCCCCTCCAGCCCGAGCGCGTACGCCACCCGCCCGGAGGCGATGCTGGCGCCGCTGCCGCCGCTGAGGTACGCCGCGATCTCCTCGGGCACGTGCTGCTGCACCCGGCTGCCGTACTCGGTGTACATGACGCCCACGTAGACGCCGGTGCGGCTGCCCCGCATCGAGGCGGGGTCGATGCCGGCCCGCTCGAACGCCTCCCAGGCGCCCTGGAGCAGCAGCCGCTGCTGCGGGTCCATGGCGAGCGCCTCGCGCGGCATGATGCCGAAGAACTCCGGGTCGAACTCGGCCGCGTCGTGCAGGAACCCGCCGGTCTTGACGTACGTCTTCCCGGCCGCGCCGGGCTGCGGGTCGTAGACCGCGTCGACGTCCCAGCCCCGGTCGACCGGGAACTCGGAGATCGCGTCGCGCTCCTCCACCAGCAGGCGCCACAGGTCGTCGGCGGAGCGCACCTCGCCGGGGTAGCGGCAGTGGATCGCGACGATGGCGATCGGGTCGTCGTCGGGCGCGGCCGGGGCGAGCGCCGGTGCGGCGGCGGGGGCGGCGCCGACCAGCCGGTCGGCGAGGAAACGCGCGGCGGCCTCGGCGGTCGGGTGGTCGAAGACCAGGGTGGCGGGCAGCCGCAGCCCGGTCGCCTCGTTGAGGGCGTTGCGCAGCTCGACGGCGGCGAGCGAGTCGAAGCCGAGGTCCTTGAACGCCCGGTCGGGGGCGACCGCCTCGACGCCGGAGTGCCCGAGCACCGCCGCCACCCGGGCGCGGACGAGTTCAACCAGGACGCGGTGCCGTTCCGCCTCGGTGACGCCGGCGAGCCGTTGGGCCAGGCCGGTGGCCGTGCCGCCGCCGCTGGTCGTACCGGCGGCGGCGCGCCGGGTGGGGGCGGTGACCAGGCCTCGGAGCAGGGTCGGCACCTCGCCGCGGGCCCGGACGGCGGCCGGGTCGACGCGCAGCGGCACGACAAGCGGTTCGCCGGTCGCCACGGCGGCGTCCAGCAGTGCGAGGCCGTCGTCGACGCCGAGCGCCGGCAGGCCGAGCCGGCGCACCAGGGCGACGTCGTCGGCCGAGGCGTCGCCGAGGTCCCAGAGGCCGAAGGCGACCGCGGTGGCGGGCAGGCCGGCGGCGGCCCGGTGGGCGGCGAGGGCGTCCAGGAAGACGTTCGCGGCGGCGTAGTGCCCCTGCCCGGCGGCCAGCACCAGGCCACCGGCGGAGGAGAGCAGCACGAAGGCGTCGAGCGGCAGGTCCCGGGTCAGCTCGTGCAGGTGCCAGGCGCCGTCCACCTTGGGTGCCAGCACCGGGTCGAGTCCGTCCGGGTCGAGGTCGGCGACCAGGCCGGCGCCGGGTACGCCGGCGGCGTGCACCACGGCGGTGAGCGGGTGCTCGGCGGGGACGGCGGCGAGCACGGCGGCGACGGCGGCGCGGTCGGTGACGTCGCAGGCGGCGACGGTCACCTCGGTCGCGCCGAGCGCGCGCAGCTCGTCGCGCAGCGCCGCCGCGCCGGGCGCGTCGGGGCCGCGCCGGCTGGTGAGCACGAGCCGGCGTACCCCGTGGGTGGTTACCAGGTGTCGGGCGATCAGCGCGCCGAGCCCGCCGGTGCCGCCGGTGACCAGTACGGTGCCGTCCGGCTTCCAGCCGGGCCCGCCGTCGGCGGGGCGCAGCCGGGCCAGCCGGGGCACGCTCACCCGGCCGGCGCGGACCGCCGCCTCGGGCTCGGCGGCGGCGACGGCAGCGAGCAGCCGCGCGGAGTCGGCGCTGCCGTCGGTGTCGAGCAGGCCGAACCGGCCCGGCTGTTCGCCGGCCGCCGCCCGCAGCAACCCCCAGACGGGGGCCTGGGCCAGGTCGACGTCCTCGCCGGTCGCGGTGGCGACGGCCTGTCGGGTGACGACGGTCAGCCGCGCCCCGTCGAGCCGCCCGTCGGCCAGCCAGGACCGCACCGTCCGCAGCGTGTCGCGGGTGACGGCGCGGGCCGCCTCGGCCGGATCGCCCCCGCCGGTGGGGGCGGCGAGCAGGACCAGGTCCGGGGTGCCGGTCTCTCCCGCGCCGAGCGCCGCGCCGAGCGCGGCCAGATCCGGGTACGCGGGCAGTCCGGTTCCCGGCAGGTCGCCGAGCACGACGGCCCGGCTGGTCGCCGGCGGTGCCGGCGCCGGGGTCCACTCCACGCGCAGCAGCGCGCCGGCGCGGTCGTCCCGCGCGAGCTGCCCGGCGGAGACCGGCCGGACCAGCAGCGACTCGACGGTGGCGACGGGGCGTCCGTCGGGGTCGGCCACCCGGATCCGGCACTCCTCGTCGCCACGCAGCCGCTCCAGGTGTACGCGCAGCGCACGGGCCCCGGCGGCGTGCAGGGTGACCCCGGACCAGGAGAACGGCAGCAGCGTCTCGCCGTCCAGCGGGCCGTCCTCGCCGAGCTGGTCGGCGTGCATGGCGGCGTCGAGCAGCGCCGGGTGCAGGCCGTACCGCTCGGCGTCCTCGCCCTCGGGGAGCGCGACCTCGGCGAAGACGTCCTCGCCGCGCCGCCAGGCGGCCCGCAGGCCCTGGAACGTCGGGCCGTAGCCGTAGCCGCGGGCGCGCAGCCCGGGGTAGAAGCTCTTTACCGGCAGCGCGGTGGCCCCCGGCGGCGGCCACTGGGTGAGGTCCCAGGTGGCCGGGGCGGCGGTCGGCGCGATCGCGCCGGTGGCGTGCAGGGTCCACCCCCCGTCCCCGCCCTCGGGTCGGGAGTGGATCCCGATCTGGCGTACGCCGTTGTCGTCGGGCGACCCCACCACCACCTGTACGACCACCGCGCCCCGGCCGGGCAGGATCATGGGTGCCCGGTGGGTCAGCTCCTCGACCCGGCCGCAGCCGACGTGGTCACCGGCGCGGACGGCGAGTTCGACGAAGCCGGTGCCGGGCAGCAGCACCGCACCGAGGATCTCGTGGTCGGCCAGCCAGCGCTGCCGGTCGACGGCGAGCCGCCCGGTGAGCACCACCCGGTCGGTGTCGGCGGCCGGTACGGCGGCGCCGAGCAGCGGGTGCCCGATCGGGTCGAGCCCGACCGAGCCGACGTCGCCGGCGGGCGGCAGCGGATTCAGCCAGTACCGCCGCCGCTGGAACGGGTAGGTGGGAAGGTCGACGTTGCGGGTGGTCTGCGGGAGCAGGGCGGTCCAGTCGACGGTGGTGCCGGTGACGTGCAGCCTCGCCAGGGCGGTCAGGGCCTGCCGCTGTTCGTCGTGTCCCCGGCGCAGGCTGGGGATGATCGTGGCGTCGTCGGTGAGGACGCCCTCGATCATCGGGGTGAGCGCGGCATCCGGGCCGAGTTCCAGGAACGTGGTCACGCCTGCCTGGTGCAGGGCCGTGATGCCGTCAGCGAAGCGGACCGCCTCACGGACGTGCCGGACCCAGTACTCCGGGTCGGTCAGCTCGGAGGTGGCGACAGCGCCGGTCAGGTTCGACACGACCGGGAGGTGCGGCTCGGCGTAGGTCAGCTCCGCGGCGACGGCCCGGAACTCGTCGAGCATGGGGTCCATCAGTCCGCTGTGGAACGCGTGACTCACCCGAAGACGGGTCGTCTTGCGCCCGAGCTTGGTGAAGTGCTCGGCGACGTGCAGCACGGCGGCTTCGGGGCCGGAGATGACCACCGACCGGGGGCCGTTGACGGCCGCGATGTCCACCCCGGCACCTGCCGCCGCGACGACGCCGGCGCCGGTTGCCGCGAACGGCCCATCGCCGTTGGCCGCGACCGTGCCACGGCCGTCGTCGGTGCCGTCGGCCACGACCCGGCCATCGCCATCGCTGCCGTCGGCGACCGGGCCGCTGCTGGCAACTGTGCCGTTGGAGGCTGAATCGTTTACGTGATCAGGTCGGTAGGACGCGACAGAGGCATCCCGTCCTGACAGTGCCGCCCGCACCTCCTCCTCCGACGCCTGCACCGCCACCATCGCGCCGCCCTCGGGCAGCGCCTGCATCAACCGACCCCGCGCGGCCACCAGACGAGCCGCATCCGCCAGCGACAACACCCCGGCCACATGCGCGGCAGCCAACTCACCGATCGAATGCCCGGCCACGAAATCCGGCCGCACACCCCACGACTCCGCGAGCCGGAACAGCGCCACCTCGACCGCGAACAAGCCGGCCTGCGCATAGCCCGTCTGCCGGATCAGCTCCTCGTCGTCACCCCAGACGACCTCACGCAACGGCCGGTCCAAGTGCTGATCCAGCTCCGCCGCCACCGCGTCGAAGACCGAGGCGAACACCGGGAACACCGCGTGCAGCGAGCGACCCATGCCCAGGCGCTGCGCGCCCTGACCGGTGAACAGCACCGCCAGCCGACCGGCCCGGGCCACCCCGGACACCACCCCCGGCGCGGACTCGCCGTCGGCGAGCGCGGCGAGGGCCGGCGACAGCTCCGCCGGAGTCGCGCCGAGCACCACGGCCCGGTGGTCGAAGAGCGCCCGTCCGGTCGCCAGGGTCCGGGCCGCGGGTGCCAGGTCCGCCGGGTCCATCGACCAGGCGAACTCCGCCAGCCGACCGGCCAGACTCCGCACCGCCGCCTCGGACCGGGCGGAGAGCAGCCACGGCACCGCCACCGGGAGGCCGGCGGACCCGACCGGGCCGGGGGCGTCGCCGGCAGGCCCGGCCGGCGCCGACGCGACGACCGCCGGGGCGTCCTCCGGGGCCCGCTCGATGATGACGTGCGCGTTGGTGCCACTGATGCCGAACGACGACACCCCGGCCCGGCGCGGATGCCCGTTCACCGGCCACTGGCGCGCCTCGGTCAACAGCTCCACCGCACCGGCGGACCAGTCCACCTGCGGCGACGGCGCGTCCACGTGCAGGGTGGGCGGCAGGACGCCGTGGCGGATCGCGTGGACCATCTTGATGATCCCGGCGACCCCGGCGGCGGCCTGGGTGTGCCCGAGGTTGGACTTGATCGAGCCGAGCCAGAGTGGGCGCTCCGCCGGGCGCTCCTGGCCGTACGTGGCGAGCAGCGCCTGCGCCTCGATCGGGTCGCCGAGGGTCGTACCCGTGCCGTGCGCCTCCACCGCGTCGACCTCGGCGGCGCTGACACCCGCCGACGCGAGCGCGGCCCGGATCACCCGCTGCTGCGACGGGCCGTTCGGCGCGGTCATGCCGTTCGACGCGCCGTCCTGGTTGACCGCCGATCCCCGCACCACGGCCAGGACCGGGTGCCCGTTGCGGCGGGCGTCGGAGAGCCGCTCGACCAGCAGGACGCCGACCCCCTCACCCCAACCGGTGCCGTCGGCCGACGCGGCGAACGACCGGCACCGCCCATCGGAGGAGAGACCACCTTGCCGGTTCATGTCGATGAACGTGTCCGGGGTGGACATCACGGTGACGCCGCCGGCCAGGGCCAGCTCGCACTCCCCGGTGCGCAGCGCCTGGATCGCCCAGTGGAGGGCCACCAGCGACGACGAGCAGGCGGTGTCCACGGTCACCGCCGGCCCCTCCAGCCCGAGCACGTACGCGACCCGCCCGGAGACCACGCTGGTGTGGCCCCCGTTGCCCAGGTAGCCCAGCGCCTCCTCCGGCATCTCGCCGGGCCGGGTCGCCCAGTCGTGGTACATCACCCCGGCGAACACCCCGGTACGCGAGCCGGCCACCGAGTGCGGGTCGATGCCGGCCCGCTCGAACGCCTCCCAGGACGCCTCCAGCATCAGCCGCTGCTGCGGGTCCATGGCGCTGGCCTCGCGGGGGCTGATCCCGAAGAAGTCCGGGTCGAACAGGGCGGCGTCGTAGAGGAAGCCGCCCTCCTTCGTCGAGGTACGCCCCGACCGGCCCGGCTCCGGGTCGTACAGCTCGTCGACGTCCCAGCCCCGGTCGGCGGGGAACTCGCCGATGGCGTCCACACCCTCGGCGACCAGCCGCCACAGCTCCTCCGGCGAGCCGACCCCGCCCGGGTAGCGGCAGCTCATGCCGATGATGGCGATGGGTTCGTCGGGGACGGCGCGCACCGCGGCCCGCACCGCCTCGGCCGCCGGGCGCAGGTCGAGCAGCTTCTCGACCAGGTGCCCGGCCAGCGCGCGCGGGTTCGGGTAGTCGAAGACGAGGGTGGCGGTCAGCCGCAGCCCGGTGGCCGCGTTGAGCCGGTTGCGCAGCTCCACCGCGGCCAGCGAGTCGAAGCCGATCTCGTTGAACGCCTGCCGGGGCGCGATCGCGTCCGCGCCGCTGTGCCCGAGCACGGCGGCCACCTGGGTACGGACCAGGTCCAGCAGGACCGACATACGCTCCGCCTCGGTCAGCTCGGCGATCTGACGCGCCAGGGAGAGCTCGACCGGAACGGCACCGGCGGCGGCCCGGGCGGCGGGTCGCCGGGGCGCGCGGACCAGCCGGCGCAGCAGCGGGGGCAACTCGGCGGCCCGTTGCTGCAGGTCCGCCAGGTCGAAGTGGAGCGGCGCCAGGAACGCCTCGTCCACGCCGAGCGCGGCGTCGAAGAGGGCGAGGTTCTGCGCGACGGTGAGTTCCCGCAGCCCGAGGCGGCTCACCCGGTGCGCGGCGACGTCGTCCACCCCGGCGCCCATGCCGATGTCCCGGGGCCAGAGCCCCCAGCCGAGGCTGGTGGCGGGCAGCCCGGCGGCCCGGCGGTGCGCGGCGAGGGCGTCCAGGAAGGTGTTGGCCGCCGCGTAGTTGGCCTGTCCGGCGCCATCGAGGAAGCCGGCGGCCGAGGAGTAGAGCACGAAGGCGCGCAGGTCGGCGTCGCAGGTCAGCTCGTGCAGGTGCCAGGCGGCGTCGGCCTTGGGGCGCAGCACCGCGTCCAGCCGCTGCGGGGTGAGGCCGTCGAACGTGCCGTCGTCGACGATGCCGGCGGCGTGCACGACGCCGGTGAGCGGCTGGTCGGCGGGGACCGTGGCGAGCAGCGCGGCGAGGGCGTCGCGGTCGCCGACGTCGCAGCCGGCGAGGGTGACCTGGGCGCCGAGGGCGGCCAGCTCGTCCCGCAACGCGGTGGCGCCCGGGGCGTCCGGTCCGCGCCGGCTGGCCAGCAGCAGGTGCCGCACCCCGTGGGTGGTGACCAGGTGCCGGGCCAGCACCGCGCCGAGTCCACCGGTCCCGCCGGTGACCAGGACGGTGCCGTCCCAGGTGTCCGGGGCGGCGGCGCGCGGGCGGCGGACGGGCACGAGGCGGGGGGCGAGCAGCCGGCCCTCGCGTAGCGCCACCTCCGGTTCACCGGCGACGGCGGCGCCGGGCAGGGCGGTGGCCGGGGTGGCGGTATCGAGGTCGAGCAGGAGCAGGCGGCCCGGGTTCTCGGCCTGGGCCGCGCGCAGCAGGCCCCACAGCGGCGCGGTGGTCAGCGCGATCGGGTCCCCGGGCAGCGCCGCCACGGCGTGCCGGGTCACCACGACCAGCCGGGTGCCGGCGAGCCGGTCGTCGGCGAGCACGTCCTGGGCCAGTCGCAGCGCCCGGTGCGCGGCGGCCCGTACGCCGGCCAGGGTCTCGCCGTCCCCGGCGTCGAACGTCGCGACCAGCAGGTCCGGCGCGGACTCGACGGCCTCCGGACCGGTCACCGCCGGTGCGCCGAGCGCGCCGGCCAGCCCGAACGGGTCCGGGCCGACGACGGCGACGGACGCCTCGGCCGGCGCGGGCAGCGGCTGCTCGGTCCACTCGACGCGGAGCAGGTCCCCGCCGCCGGTGCCGGCGCCGAGTTGCTCGGCGTCGACGGTGCGCACCAGCAGCGAGCCGACGGTGGCGACCGGCGCGCCGGAGCCGTCGGCCAGCGCGACCCGGACGGTGTCCGGCCCGGTCGCGGTGAGCCGCACCCGCACGGCGGTGGCGCCGGAGGCGTGCAGGGTGAGGTCGTACCAGGTGAACGGCAGGGTGACCCCGGTGGCGGGCTGCGGCAGCGCCAGGTCCAGCGCGTGCAGCGCGGCGTCGAGCAGCGCCGGGTGCAGCCCGTACGCGCCGCCGTCGGTGCTGGACTCGGGCAGTGCCACCTCGGCGAAGACCTCGCCGTCGCGCCGCCAGACCGCGCGCAGGCCGTGGAAGGTCGGCCCGTAGCCGTAGCCCTGCTCGGCCAGGCCCGGGTAGAAGTCGGTGACGTCGACGGCCTCCGCGTCGCGCGGCGGCCATCGGGTCAGCTCGTCGTCGCGGGTCGGGGCGGCGCCGGTCGGGGCGAGCACCCCGCTGGCGTGCCGGGTCCAGTCGCCGCCGGGCGGGGCGTCCTCACGGCGGGAGTGGAACTCCACCGTCCGCCGCCCGTCGGCGTCCGGCGGGGTCACCACGACCTGGAGCGCGACCCCGGTGTCCTCCGGCAGCACCAGCGGCGCCTCCAGGGTCAGCTCCTCGACCAGGGCGCAGCCGACCTGGTCGCCGGCGTACGCGGCCAGCTCGACCAGCGCGGTGCCGGGCACCAGGTTGACTCCGCCGATGACGTGGTCGGCGAGCCACGGGTGGGAGCGGCGGGACAGCCGGCCGGTGAGCACCGTGCCGTCCTCGGTGGCCAGGTGCAGCAGCGCGCCGAGCAGCGGGTGGTCGGCGGCGAGCTGCCCGATCCCGGACGCGTCCCCGGCGGCGGGCGGGGAGGTCAGCCAGTAGTGCCGGTGCTGGAAGGCGTAGGTGGGCAGCTCGACGCGGCGGGCGCCGCTGCCGGCGTAGCAGGCCGACCAGTCGACGTCGGCGCCCCGGACGTGCGCCGCCGCGACCGCGGCCAGCACCTCCCGCTCCTCGTCGTGGTCGCGGCGCAGGGCGGCGACGAACGCGCGGTCGCCGTCGGGCGCGACGCACTCCTGCGCCATCCCGGTGAGCACCGGGTCCGGCCCGAGTTCGAGGTACGTGTCGACGCCGGCGGAGTCGAGGAAGGCGATGCCGTCGGCGAACCGGACCGGCTGCCGCACGTGCCGCACCCAGTAGTCGGGGGTGCACAGGTCGGCGCTGGCGAGCGCGCCGGTGACGTTGGAGACCACCGGGATGCGCGGCTGCTCGTACGCGACCAGCTCGGCGACCCGGCGGAACTCGTCGAGCATCGGCTCCATCAGCGGCGAGTGGAAGGCGTGGCTGACCCGCAGCCGCTTGGTGCGCCGGCCGCGGCCGGCGAGTTCGGCGGCGATCCGCAGCGTCTCGTCCTCGACGCCGGAGATCACCACGGCGGCCGGGCCGTTGACGGCGGCGAGGTCGACCCCGTCGACCAGCAGCTCGCGGACCTCGTCCTCGGCGGCGGCCACCGCGACCATCGCGCCGGCCGACTCCAGCTCCTGCATCAGCCGGCCGCGGGCGGCGACCAGCATGGCGGCGTCGGGCAGCGAGAAGACCCCGGCCGCGTGGGCGGCGGCCAGTTCGCCGATGGAGTGCCCGGCGACGAAGTCCGGCCGCAGGCCCCAGGACTCGACGAGCCGGTAGAGGGCGGTCTCGACGGCGAAGAGCGCCGGCTGGGCGTACCCGGTCTGGTCGAGCAGCGCCGCTTCGTCGGTGCCTTCGGCGGCGAAGAGCACGTCCCACAGCGAGTGGTCCAGTTGCAGGTCGAGGTGGCCGATCGCCTCCTCCAGCGCGTCGGCGAAGACCGGGTACGCGGCGTGCAGCCGGCGGCCGGTGCCGAGGCGCTGGCTGCCCTGGCCGGTGAAGAGCAGGGCCAGCCGGCCGCCGGTGGCGGTGCCCCGGATCAGCCCGGGGGCCGGGTCACCGGCGGCGAGGGCGCGCAGTCCGGCGCGTACCTCGTCGGTGTCGCGGGCCAGCAGCACCGCGCGGTGGGTGAGGGCCGCGCGGCCGGTGGCCAGCGACCAGCCCAGGTCAACCAGGTGCGGCGGCGTGCCGGCGGGGTCGGTGGCGTCGAGCAGCCGGGCGGCCTGGGCGGGCAGCGCCGGCGCGGTCCGGGCCGAGACGACGACCGGGCGCAGCGCGGCGGCGACGGGCGGCCCCGGGTGCGGCGCCGGTGCCGGCTCGACCGACGGCGGCTCCTCGACGATGACGTGCGCGTTGGTGCCGCTGACCCCGAAGGAGGAGATGCCGGCGCGGCGCGGGGCGCCGTCGGCGGGCCAGGGCCGGGCCTCGGTGAGCAGCCGCACGGTGCCGGCGGACCAGTCGACGTGCGGGGTCGGTGCGTCCACGCCGAGGGTGCGGGGCAGCGTGCCGTGCCGCATCGCCATCAGCACCTTGATCAGCCCGGCGGCCCCGGCGGCGGCCTGGGCGTGGCCGAGGTTGGACTTGATCGAGCCGAGCCAGAGCGGGGCGTCGGCCCGGTGCGCCCGCCCGTACGTGGCGATCAGCGCCTGTGCCTCGATCGGGTCGCCGAGGGTGGTGGCGGTGCCGTGCGCCTCCACCGTGTCCACCTCGGCGGGGGTGAGCCCGGCGTCGGCCAGCGCCTGCCGGATGACCCGCTGCTGGGCCCGGCCGTTCGGGGCGGTCAGGCCGTTGCTGGCGCCGTCGGAGTTGATCGCGGTGCCCCGGATGACGCCGAGCACGGGGTGACCGTGGCGGCGCGCGTCGGAGAGTCGTTCGAGGACGAAGAGCCCGACGCCCTCTGCCCAGGCGGTGCCGTCGGCGCCGGCGGCGAACGGGCGGCAGACGCCGTCCGGGGAGAGCCCGCGCTGGCGGCTGAACGAGGTGAAGGCGCCGGGGTTGACCATGACCGACGCCGCGCCGGTCAGCGCCAGGGTGCACTCGCCGCGTTGCAGCGAGCGGACGGCCAGGTGCAACGCGACCAGCGAGCCGGAGCAGGCGGTGTCGACGGTCAGCGTGGGCCCCTCGGTGCCCAGCACGTACGCCAACCGGCCGGAGACGACGCTGGGCGAGTTGCCGGTCATCAGGTAGCCGTCGAGGCCGTCCGGGGCCTCGTGCAGCCGCATGCCGTAGTCCTGCGGGTCGGCGCCGATGAAGACGCCGGAGCGGCTGCCGCGCAGCGACTGCGGGTCGATGCCGGCCCGTTCCAGGGCCTCCCAGGCGGTCTCCAGCACCAGCCGTTGCTGCGGCTCCATGGCGCTGGCCTCGCGGGGGCTGATGCCGAAGAACTCGGCGTCGAAGCCGGCGGCGTCGTCGAGGAAGCCGCCGTGCCGCACGTACGTGGTGCCGGGGTGGTCCGGGTCGGGGTGGTAGAGCCCGTCGAGGTCCCAGCCCCGGTCGGTGGGGAATCCGGTGACCACGGTGCCCTCGTCGGCGACCAGCGCCCACAGCCGGTCCGGGGAGTCCACCCCGCCCGGGTAGCGGCAGCCGATGCCGACCACGGCGATCGGCTCCTCCTCGGCCGGCGGGCCGGCCGGGGCCGACTCGGCGGGCTCCGGACCCTCGCCCAGCAGCAGGGTGCGCAGGTGGTCGGCGAGGGCGACCGCGGTCGGGTGGTCGAAGCCGACGGTGGGTGGCAGGGTCAGGCCGGTGGCGGCGGTGAGCTGCCGTTGCAGCTGCACCAGTCCGAGCGAGTCCAGGCCCTGTTCGCGCAGCGGTCGGCCGGCGTCGACGGTGTCCGGCGCGTCGTCGGCGCCGATCTCCCGCAGCACGGCCGACGCCTGCGCGCGGACCAGGTCGACAAGGACGCGCGTCTGCTCCGGTCCCGGCAGGCCCGCCAGGCGGGCGACCGACGCGGGCGTTCCCCGGTTCTCCGTACCCTCTTCTGCCACCCGACCAGAATTACGGCGGGACGCTGCTTTCCGAATCCCCTACCAGCCCCTACCGGTGCCGATCGGGGCCGGCCGATCAGCTCGCCGCCTCCCGGGCCAGCCGGCCGCGATCGATCTTCCGGTTGGAGTTCAGCGGGAACTCGTCGAGGTGGGTGTACCGGCGGGGCAGCATCCCCTTCGGCAGGATCTCGGCGAGCTGCTTGGCGAGCTGGGCGGCGGGCACCTGCTCGCCGGTGTAGTAGACGACGATCTCCACCAGCCCGTCGACGGTCCGGGTGACCGCCACCGCGTCCCGTACGCCGGGGCAGCCGCCGAGCGCGTGCTCGATCTCGGCCAGCTCGATCCGCCAGCCGTTGACCTGCACCTGGGCGTCCCACCGGCCGAGGTAGATGAGTTCCCCGTTGGCCAGCCGGCGCACCCGGTCGCCGGTGCGGTACCAGCGGCGCCCGTCATGGTCGAGGAACCGTCCCTCGTCGTCGGCGGGGTCGAGGTAGCCGGGGGTCATCTGCGGGCCGGTGACGCAGAGCTCACCCTCGTGGTCGGACAGTTCCCCGTCGGGGGTCCGCAGCAGGGCGTCGTGCCCCTCGTGCAGGTGCCCGATCGGCACCAGCCCGTTGACGCAGAGCCCCGGCGAGGTCTCCGGTGACCAGCGGTGGCCGGTGATGGTGAGGGTCAGCTCGGTGGGGCCGTAGATGTTGGCCACCGTGGACCGGTGGGCGGCGGCGTGCCAGTCGGCCACGTCCGCCGCGCGCAGCGCCTCTCCCGCGAACAGGCTCCAGCGCAGCCCGGACATGCCGCCGGGGCGCAGGCCACCCAGCCGGCGGATCAGGGTGATCGCGCTCGGCGCGGAGAACCAGACGGTCACCGCACGCTCGGCGAGGAAGCCGGGCAGGTCCCGGTAGGCCGGCGCGGGCACCGGCTGCACGGCCGCCCCGGCCCCCCAGGCGCAGAACATGTCGAACGCCGCGCAGTCGAAGTTCAGGTCGAAGGTCTGCGAGAAGACGTCCGTGGTGTCGAAGTCGTAGTGCCGGTCCACCAGCCGGAAGTAGTGGTCGGTCATGCCGTAGGTGATCGGCACGCCCTTGGGCCGGCCGGTGGAGCCGGAGGTGAACAGCACGTAGGCCACCTGCGACGCGGTGACCGGCAGCGGCGCGTCGAGGGGCCGGTCGCCGAGCGGGATGCGCGCCGCGCCGGGCACCGCGTCGGCGTCCAGGCCGGGCGCGAGCACCGGCAGCTCCAGCCCGGCGCCGGCCAGCTCGCCGAGGGTGGCCAGGCCGGCCTCGTCGGCCACCACGGCGGTCGCGCCGGAGACCTCCAGCATCCGCCGGGTCCGCGAGACCGGGAAGCCGGCGTGCAACGGTACGACCGTGGCGCCGGCGTACAGCACGGCCAGGATTCCCGCGTACGCCTCGACGCTCTTGCCGGTAAGCACCGCGACCGCCTCCGGCGGCTGGTCCCCGGCGGCGCGCAGGGCCCCGGCCCGGGCCAGCGCCAGCTCGTGCAGTTCCTCGTAACTCACGGCGCGGGATCCGACCCGCAGGGCCGTGCCGGTGGGGTTGGCCGCCAGGCCGCGAAGGAAACGCGCCGACAGGGCGGGACCGTCCACGTCTACCATCCGGTGCTCCAACAGTAAGGGGCGACAGGGGTTGTCGGCCGCACGGGCAGGTACTTGTATCGAGGTCACCGCCGACACCGGTTCCGACAGATTCGGAGTGACCCATGCTGGACGAACGGTTCGAGGGGATCCTGCGGGGTTACCTGGCCTTCCTGTCGCCGACCGACACCCTCACCGAGGACACCCCGCTGCGCGACTTCGGCCTGGACTCGATGGCCACGGTGGAGCTGATCTCCGACCTGGAGTCGACGTACCGGGTGCGGTTCGTCGACGACCTGCTGAGCCTGGAAAACTTCGCCACCCCGGGCACGATCTGGGCGAGCCTCACCACGTTGGGCGTCACGGGCCAGGTGACCGAGGCCCGGGTCGGCCACTGACCCGTGACGCCCGTGTGAGGCAATGCTGGTGCAGGCCCGTACCCGCGGAAACCCCTAGCGCCCCCTGACGTACGCGGCCGCCGGCCGGCCTTGCGGTCGACGGCTGCGGTGACCCTGTGGACATACGACGGCGTCCCGACCGCTCCGGTCGGGACGCCGTGGTGTGTCCGTACAGCGAGGCGCCCGCCCGGAGCACGGTCCCGGGTGCTCCAGACGGGCGCGGTCCCCTCAGCCGGCCAGTTCCTCCCAGTCCTGCCCGGCGTGGAGCAGCCCGGTGGCCCCCTCGCCACGGGACTCCGAGAGCCGCTTGCGCAGCTCGTGCTCGGCCGGCAGGTCGGTGCGCCGGGTGATGCCGAGCTTGCGGTAGACCCGCGTCAGGTGCTGCTCGACGGTGCTGACGGTGATGTACAACGTCTGGCTGATCTCCCGGTTGGTGTGCCCCAACGCGGCCAGCTTCGCCACCCGACGCTCGGCCTCGCTGAGCACGTGCCGGCCCTCCTTCTCCCGGTCGTGCCAGCGGCCCACCAGCGCGGGCGGCTCGACCGGTCGGTCCCCGTCGGCGGGGACGGCCGGCCCGGTCGCACCCGCCTGGGCCACCTGCGCGGCCCGCCGGGCCAGCACCCGGGCCCGGTCGAACTCGCCGAGCTGCTGCCGGACGACGCTGAACGCGGTCAGCGCCTTGGACAGCTCCAGCCGGTCGTCGGCCGCCTGGAGGCACTCCACGCTCTGCCGCAGCAGCGTCGGACGCTGCGCCGGCTCGCTGGCGGCGGCGAGCACCCGCAGCGAGATGCCCCGCACCCGGACGTCGGCCGCGCGCGCCCGCTCCAGTTGCTGGGTGAGCAGGTCCCGGGCCTCGACGGAGCGGCCCAGCCGCAGGTTCACCTCGGCCAGGTCGCTGCGCCACGGGATCAACGCCGGCACGTCCACGTCCCATTCGCGCATCAGCCGGCCGCACAGCTGGAAGTCCCGTCCGGCGGCCAGCACCCGGTCGGTGGCCAGGTGGAACTGCCCCCGCGCCCGCAGGTACGGCAGGCTGAAGACGGTGCCGAACATCGAGTCGGGCACCGGCGCCTGGAGCACCTCGGCCGCCTCCCGGAGCTCGCCCCGGGCGGTGCGCGCGACGATCAGGGTGGCGCGCGGCTGACCGATCAGGACCCCCCAGCCCTTCTCCGGCAGCAGGGCCAGCGCCTGCTCGGCGTGCCGGATCGCGTTGACCAGGTCGCCGCGCCGGTAGGCGATGCTGCCGGCCAGCGATGAGAGCACCGCCTGCCAGGTGACCTCGCCGCGCTCGGCGGCCTGCCGCATCAGCCGTTCGCACCAGGTGCGGGCCAGCTCCGGCTTGTTGCCGCGCTGCACCGCGAGCACCGCCGCGGCCACCACCTCCAGCGGGGTCTCACCGATCTGGCAGCTGCGCAGGATCTGCTCGGCACTGGTGGTGGCGGCCTCCCCGCCGCCCCGGCCCCAGAGCGAGGTGAGTCGCTGCGCCGCGTCCGCCCAGAGGTCCCTCGGGTGGGTGGTGCCGGTGGGCCCGAACTCGGACAGGCGCCCCCGCGCCGGACCGAGGAACCAGTGGAAGCTGACGGCCAGCTCGGCCGCCGTCTGCGCGTCGATCGGATCGGCGGACGCGCCGAGCGCCGTGGCGGCCCGGGCCGCCGCGTCCTCGTCGCCGTTCCACAGGCTGTAGCGGATCACCGCCGCCGCGTCCGGCCCGTGCAGTTCCCCGTCCTGCACCGCGCCCTGCAGACAGGGCAGGTACGCCAGGGTGGCCGACGGGTTCCGTCGCCAGAGCGCGCCGGTGAGCGCGTGCATGATGGCGATCCGTTCCTTGCGGTCGGTGCAGCCGGAGAGCGCGAGCTCCAGGCAGCGCACCGCCAGGTCCGGGTCGTCCGCGGCCAGCGCCTGGTCGGCCGCGGTACGCAGCACCCCGACCGCCCAGTCGGCGGGCACCTGCTCGGCGTTGAGCAGGTGCCGCCCGACCTCGGCCGCCGGCGCGCCCTGCTGGTGGAGCAGGTCGGCGGCGCGGACGTGGACGGCGGACCGTTCCGCCGGGGTCATGCTCTCCAGCACCGTGGCCGCGCCCAGCGGATGGCGCATGCGGCAGTCCCGCAGTATGCCCGCCTCGGTCAGTATTCCGACGATCTCCTCGGCGGTTTCGTTCCGCATTCCGAGAAGACGGCCGATCAGGGCCGGATCCGAACGCTCGTTCAGTACCGCGGCCGCGGCGGCCACGTCCAGCAGCTGCGCGTCCCACCGGTGCAGGCCGGCCAGCACGGCGTGGGCATATCCGTCACCGACGACGGGCGTGGCCCCGTCCTCGATCCCGGCGTCCGCCGCATTGTCGTCGAGCAGCGCGTGGACCAACAGTCGATTACCGTTTGTCAGGTCGTGGTATTCCTGGGCCACGGACTCGGGCGCCGTCTTTCCCCATTTCTCGGTGAGCAGATCGGCGATGTCCGACACGGTCAACGCCGACAACCTGATGCTCTCGTGCGGCTGGCGGGTCAGTTCCGTGTAGAAAAGCGGCAGGGTCGGCCGGCGTCGGTGCCACTTGCTCAGGACGAGCAGCATTCGGGCCGCATCCATCCGTCGCTGCAGCGACAACAACAGCCGCAGCGAGGCGGAATCGGCGAACTGCAGATCGTCGATCACGATCACGAGGGTGCGCTCCCGGGCCAGGCCCAGCAGCACTCCGCAGAACTCACGCATCCAGCCCGATCGAGCATCCGGCTCCGCCAGCGGGTCCGACCATCCCCCGTCCTGGTCACCCGCATCGGCCGAACCGATGAGCCGGGCGGCCCGTTCGGGTAGCGCGTCCACCAGGTCGGCACTGCGGAACAACTGATCGACCACTCCGAGCGGCACCGACTGCTCCGCCCGTGATGCCGTACCAGTGAGAAGTAACGCCCCCGTCTCCACCGCGTAACGCGAAAATTGATGGAGCAGAAATGTTTTACCGCTGGCGAGTCCCCCCTCGACGAGCGCCAGTCGACCGCTTGAGCCGTCGCATTGGCGAAGGAGCCCTTGCAACAGCGACAGGGCCCCCTCATATCCCATGGTCGCCACGTTTGCATACCCCTAAGTAGCGTAGTAGTCGAAACGCTCCAGCACTGGTAGCCACGTTGCGGCGTATCATATCCACAGATCGACGGTGATGCTAGTCCACCCGCTTTAGCACAGATCGGGCACAAGGCCCTGGTCAGGCGGTTCTGTCGGCGATCCGATCCGGGCCAATTGCAGAATGTCCAGTTCGCCGGGGTGTCCCATTTTTAATGCGACTGATCACGCCGCCGCGTTTGCCCCGCTAATCAATCAGGAACGATGTGAGCCATCTTCAAATGTCACCAACGGTTACTTGATACGGCAACTTATCGTTCATTTTTCGGTGATCGGCGAGGGCGGGATCTCGGTATTCGCGCAGGTCCGGTCGGCTCCTGCCGGGCCGCACCCGCCGGGCACTCACACCGGCCGCCGGCCCGTCGTCACCCGACAGCGGTTGTGTGACCTGACCGTGACCTTCCCTGACCGGGCGGGACGCGTCGACGAGCCGGGACGACAGGCCTTCCGCGCTGGCCGTCCGGCTTGTCCTCACGGCCGAACGGCGATCCGAGACGCGACCTCGGGACGACCCGCCGGCCCGTCGCCACCCTCGTCTGCGCCTCTCGACCTGGCCGGTTCCCGACAGGTGGCCCGGCCCACATCCCCGCAGATCCGGGCGCGTCCGGGACAACGACGGCGGCCCGAGCCTCGTTGCGTCACGTCGATCCGGTGGTGCCGTGGGACGCGGGCGGCGGTCCGATGGGCGTCGGAGCGGTACCGATGTTCGCCGCCCACACTCGCCGACGGCCCCCGCCCACCGGGACGAGCCACCCCGGGCTGGCTGCCCTGCCACCAGCTCGACCTGGCGCGCACGTTCGCCAAGGGCCTGCTGCCCTGCCGTCAGCTCGCCCTGAGCTGACTACGGCGACGCCGAGCGCTCGACGGCCCGCGACTCCCCGATCGCCCGGACGGTGCGGCGCGGACAAGAGCTCCCCCGCTTTGCGGCATGTCGCGCCGTCCCGGTCGACCGTCACCGCAACACACCGCAAACCGCGCCCCACCGGGAGGCAGCGCCCCGACGCCCGACGGTGCAGCGTGGACGAGGTCTCCCCCGCTTTGCGGCAAGTCGCGGCACCCTGGCCGGTCGTCGCCGCGACACACCGCAGACCGCGCCCCACCAACAGGCCGCAAACCGTGCCCCACCACGTATGGCGCGGCGACAGCGGCCCTGCCATGCGGCAGGGAAGGCTCTCGGGAAGCGACGAAGCGGCGCGCCCGACGAGATCGTCGGGCGCGCCGCCAGAGCGAATCGCACGTGCTGCCCGGGCTCGGTGCCGCCTCACCCCAGGTCACGGTCCCCGGCCAACGCCGGCGACCACCGCCCACGGCAGAGCGCCCAGCCCACCCAAGGGCCGGGGCGGGCCCAGAGACCCGCCCCGCCCGGTGGCTACTTGCTGGCCCGCACCGGCCCCGGCACGCCGGGGCTGACCGGCGCGGAGGCCTGCTTGCCGAGGTCCCGGTAGAGGCGCCCGGGCCACCAGCTCGCCCGGCCGATGTCGAAGGAGAGCGCCGGCACCAGCAGCGTCCGCACCAGGAAGGCGTCGAGCAGGACGCCCACCGCGACGACCACACCGAACTGGATCATGTCGACCACCGGCATGGAGGCGAAGACCGCGAACGTCGCCGCCAGCACGATGCCGGCCGAGGTGATGACGCTGCCGGTGGTGGACAGACCACGGCGTACGCCTTCGGCATGGCCGTGTCGCGCGGCCTCCTCGTGCACCCGCGTCATCAGGAAGATGTTGTAGTCGACGCCGAGTGCCGCGAGGAAGACGAAGCTGACCAGCGGCAACTGCCAGGCCGTCCCCTCGTGCCCGAACACGTGCTTGAAGAGCAGGTGCGACGCGCCCAGCGCGGCGAAGTAGGACGCCACCACCGTGCCGAGCAGGACCAGCGGCGCCACCAGGGCGCGGAGCAGGATGATCAGGAACAGCAGGATCACCGCGAGGACGACCGGGATGACCACCCGGGCGTCCCGGCTGGAGGCCCGGTCGATGTCCAGGGTCTCCGCGGTGGTGCCGCCGACCTTCGCGTTGGCCCCGGGTACGGCGTGCACCGCGTCCCGGATCTCGTCGATGGTCTCCTTCGCCGCGTCGCTGTCGGGCGCGTCCCGGAGCACCACGTCGATGATGACCCGCTTGCCGTCGGGGCTGGGCGACTCCTGGCCGACCGTCGTGCCTTCCACGCCGGCGGCTGCGGCCTTGACCGGCCCGGCCGCCGAGGCGTCGGCGACGAGGATGGCCGGGTCGGACGCGCCGGACGGGAAGTGCCGGGCGAGCTTCTCCTGCGCGGTGACCGACTGGGGCTTGGTCTGGAACACCTCGGTCTGGGCCAGCCCCATCTTGATGTCCAGCGCGCTGACGGCGAGGCCGCCGATCACGATCAGGCAGCCGAGCCAGACCACCCGGGGGTGGCGGCCGACGGCCATGCCGATCCGGGACCAGAACCCGCGCCCGGCCCGTGCCTCCTGGCCGAACTTCGGCACGAACGGCCAGAACACCCACCGGCCGGCGATCACCAGCAGCGCCGGCAGGATGGTGACCATCGCCAGGTACGCGCAGAGCACACCGGTGGCGCCGACCAGGCCGAGGCTGCGGGCGCTCTGCATGTCGGCCAGGGCGAGGCAGGCCAGGCCGACCACGACGGTCGCGGCGGAGGCGAGGATCGCCGGGCCCGAGCGGCGCAGCGCGATGCCCATGGCCAGATGCTTGTCGGCGTGCCGGCGCAACTCCTCGCGGTAGCGGGCGATGAGCAGCAGCGCGTAGTCGGTGCCGACGCCGAACAGCAGGATCATCAGCAGGCTGGAGCTGGCCGGGTTGACCGGCAGCCCGGCGTGTTTGGCGAGCAGGTACGCCACGCCCTGGGTGAGCGCGCTGGCGAAGCCGACAGCCAGCAGGGGGAAGATCCAGAGGAACGGGCTGCGGTAGATCAGCAGGAGCAGCACGATGACGATCGAGCTGGTGGCGATCATCAGGTTGACGTCGAGGTTCTCGAACGACTGCGTGTAGTCGTTGAGCAGGCCGCCGGGGCCACCGAGGTCGACGTCCAGCCCGGCCGGGGCGCCGGCCTGGGCGGCGGTGCGCAGGTCCTTGACCGCGAAGTCGATCTCGACGTCGTCGCGGGTGAGCGGCACCACCAGCATGAGCGCCTTGCCGTCCTGGGACGGGATGGCCGGCTGGATGGCCGCGCCGCCGTCGGCGAACTTCGCGAACGCCGTACGGTCGGCCTCCACCTTGCTGCGATCGGCGTCCTGGATCCCGGACTCGCGGGTGTAGACGGCGACCACCGGGACGGCCTCGGAGGCGGAGCGGTACTTGTCCAACTCCTCCATGACGGCGGTCGACTCGGCGCCGCGCGGGAGGCTGCCGGACGGAGTCCGGTCCTCGTAGTCCTCGATCTTGCCGAAGAGCGGGCCGAGCACGACGGCGAGGACTATCCACAACGCGAGGATGGCCCACTTGGAACGCCGACCACTCGGCAATTTGGCCAGTAGCCCGACAGAATCGCTCATTGAGCCGAAACCCTTCTATGCCCGTCTATGCCGATTTCATCGTCCAGGGCACGGAGATCCCGGCGTCGTCCGCCTGGGACGGGGACAAGACCTCGTCGCTCATCGGGCCTGACGGCCATTTCCAAAGGTGCCCCACCACGCGGGGCACGCTTCTGCGTATGCCCCACGCGTACATGCTAAGCAGTACGGCGGAACAGCGTCAAGCACTTCGGCAGAGTGTCCGATCAGCTGGCAAGAAGCGCTCTCACCCGGTTTCAGCTGCGGAAATGTCGATAGCCCTGGGGTTCTCGGGCGGGCGGCTAGGGGATCCGGCGCCCGGGTTAGGGGGCGGCCGTTCTGTTCGTGCCGCCGTCGCCGGTGGTTACGTGAGAGCCCGACCAGCCGGTTGACGCGGGTCGGCGTCGGCGAGCGTGAGGGGCGACGACGCATGGTGGACAAACCGCATTCCGACCTCGGGTCCCGGGTGGCCGAGCTGCATTCCGTCAAGGCCACGGCCGTCGCCGGCCCGGGGCCCCGCGCCTCGGCGCAGCAGCACGCCAAGGGCAAACTCACCGTCCGGGAACGGCTCGACCTGCTCTTCGACGAAGGCACGTTCCGGGAGATCGAGCAGTTACGCCGGCACCGGGCCGCCGGGTTCGGGCTGGAGGACCGCCGCCCGCACACGGACGGCGTGGTGACCGGCTGGGGCAAGGTCGACGGCCGGACGGTCTTCGCGTACGCGCACGACTTCCGGATCTTCGGCGGCTCGCTGGGCGAGGCCCACGCCGAGAAGATCCACAAGATCATGGACATGGCGGAGTCGGCCGGCGCGCCCCTGGTCTGCCTCGGCGACGGCGCGGGTGCCCGCATCCAGGAGGGCGTCACCGCCCTGGCCGGGTACGGCGGCATCTTCCGCCGCAACGTGCAGGCGTCCGGGGTGATCCCCCAGATCAGCGTGATGCTCGGGCCCTGCGCCGGCGGCGCGGCGTACTCCCCGGCGCTGACCGACTTCGTCTTCGCCGTCCGCAACGTGGCCCAGCTCTACCTCACCGGGCCGGACGTGGTGCAGGCGGTGACGGGCGAAACCGTGACACACGAACAGCTCGGCGGCGCCGAGGTGCACGCCTCGGTCACCGGCACCGTCTCGTTCGTGCACGACACCGAGGCGGAGTGCCTGGCCGAGGTCCGGCACCTGCTCTCGCTGCTGCCGTCCAACAACCGGGAGCTGCCGCCGGTACAGCCCACCGGGGACCCGCCGGACCGCCGCTGCCCGCGCCTGCTCGACCTGGTGCCCGCCGACCCCCGCGGCTCGTACGACATGCGCGAGGTGATCGGGGAGATCGTCGACGACGGGGACCTGCTCGAGGTGCACGCCTCCTGGGCCCGCAACATCGTCTGCGGCCTGGCCCGGCTGGACGGGCACGTGGTCGGCATCGTCGCCAACCAGCCCCGGATGCTCGCCGGCGCCCTCGACGGCCTGGCGTCGGCCAAGGCGGCCCGCTTCGTGCAGACCTGCGACGCCTTCAGCATCCCGCTGGTGACCCTGGTCGACGTGCCCGGCTTCCTGCCCGGCACGGCGCAGGAGCACAGCGGGATCATCCGGCACGGCGCCCAGCTGCTGTACGCGTACTGCTCGGCGACCGTGCCCCGGATCCAGGTGATCCTGCGCAAGGCGTACGGCGGGGCGTACATCGTGATGGATTCCCGGTCGATCGGCGCGGACCTGTCGTTCGCCTGGCCGAGCAACGAGATCGCGGTGATGGGCGCGGAGAGCGCGGCCAACGTGGTGTTCCGCCGCGAGATCGCGGCGGCGCCCGACCCGGAGGTGGCCCGCCGGCAGCGGATCAAGCAGTACGAGCAGGAGCTGATGCATCCCTACTACGCGGCCGAGCGCGGCCTGGTGGACGACGTCATCGACCCGGCCGAGACGCGCGCGGTGCTGGTCGGGGCGCTGGAGACGCTGCGGGCCAAGCGGGTGCAGCTGCCGGGGCGCAAGCACGGGAACCCGCCGACGTGACCGCGGCGGAGGAGTTCGACGCGGCGGGCGTCCCCCGACTGGTGGTGGTCCGGGGCGCGCCCACCGAGGAGGAGCTCGCGGCGGCCACGGTCGCCCTGATGTGCGCGCTGCGCGCCGCTCGGGATACCGCCCCCGGCCGTCGGCGCGCCGAGGCGTCGTGGTCCCCGGCGGCGGACTACCGGGCGCCGGGTGCCTGGGCCTCACGATGCCACTGACCGGGGCGCCGCCGTCGCCGCCGACCGGGTCGGCGCCGCCTCGCACCGCGTCGGCACCGTGGGGGCCGGCCCGGCGGGCACCGGAAGCGGCGGTCACCGGCGGGGTCAGTCCTCGCGCACCAGGCCGGCGTCGCGCAGCTCGTCGAGCCACCGGCCGATGACCACGATGATCTCCGCGCGGTCCGCCTCCCAGCTGGTGGCCACCTCGTCCGCGGCCAGGTTGAGGTCACCGCCGTGCCGTTGCAGCGAGATCCAGGAGACCGTGACGAAGGGCGGGTACCGGTACGTGACGGCGGTCGGCTGCCGGTGCAGGATCAGCCACCCGTCCGGAGACACCGTGACCTCCACGTTGTGCTCCCAACGCAGACCCACCATTCCTCCCGACATCACCCTCACCCGATCCCTGTGCGCTCCGATCACCGTCGCCCTCACCTCCCGGGCGATGGGCGACCACCCGAGGGATGCGCCCTCCCGGGCCGTCGGTCGCCTGTGCCCTCTCGTCCGCGCCGTCTCACCGTCCGCCTCGACGACCCGCGCCCGCCCGGGCCGGGCGCGAATTCACGCAGGAAGTCGAACATCAATGCGACAAGTGAGAACGGAATGATTGTGGCGACTTTCCCGGCGTCAACCTCGAACCGAACAGAAATCGGCTCGGGAATAGACCCCGAAAGCTTCTGTGTATGCCGTATACCGTTGTGTGCAGACCGTACACACCGGCTACTCGACGCGTCAACCCCACCACCGGGCGCCGGCCGGGAACCGGCACGCCGGCACCCCCAGCCAGGACCACTGGCGGCGGTTCGGAACGCGGCCGTGAGCAGCAGGGACGCGGACCACCTAGGGGTCAGCGCACGCGTCGAGGGGCCACACATCAGGGTCATCCCCCATCTGATCCCGGATGACGGAAAATGAGTGAGGACGTTTCAGAACAGCTCAGCAAGCCGGCCGTCGGTGGCGATTCCGCGCATTGTCGAGCACGGGAAATCCAGCCGCGCCGCCTCCCATTGCGGGCCGTGACGCCGCCGCTGGTCCACCCCTCGGCGACACGCCTGACCATCCGTGGACGGGCGCCGCCCGCGAGCCCCCACCGCAGGCGCCCGGCGCGGCGGCGAGAACGGTCTTGACCTGCGGCGACGAAGCCGGTTGACAGGCGGACATCGAACTGCGTACAGTCTACACGAATCAGCGTATGAGGCACGCAGAAGACCACCCGGAGCAGGGACGGCAAGGAGTGCAACGACAATGGCCTACGAATTGGCAATAGAAGCCAGCGGGCTACGAAAGTCCTATGGCGACGTGCAGGTGCTCAAGGGCGTGGACATCACCGTCCCCCGGGGCAGCGTCTTCGCCCTGCTGGGCCCGAACGGATCGGGCAAGACGACCAGCGTCCGCATCCTCTCGACGCTCACCTCTCTCGACGCGGGCCAGGCCCGGGTCGCCGGCTTCGACGTCGTCAAGGAGCGGCGCAAGGTGCGGCGGGCCATCACCCTGACCGGCCAGTACGCAGCGATCGACAAGAACCAGACCGGCGAGGAGAACCTGCGCATGATGGGCCGGCTCACCGGCCTGTCCCGCGCCGAGTCGCAGGAGCGCGCGAAGCAGCTGCTCGCCCGGTTCGACCTGACCGACGCCGGTGGCCGGCGACTGGCCACCTACTCGGGCGGCATGGCCCGCCGGCTGGACCTCGCCGCGAGCCTGGTCGGGGCGCCGTCGGTGGTCTTCCTCGACGAGCCGACCACCGGCCTGGACCCGCGCAGCCGCCTCGCACTGTGGGGCGTCATCGCCGACCTGGCCGCCAACGGCCTGACCATCTTCCTGACCACGCAGTACCTGGAGGAGGCCGACCGCCTCGCCGACAAGGTGGCCCTGCTCGACGGCGGCACCATCGTCGCCGAGGGCACCCCCACCCAGCTCAAGGAGCGGGTCGCGGGTCAGCGGCTCGACCTGGAGCTGGTCGACCGCACGGCGCTGGAGGACGTCCTGGCGCTGCTGGGCGAGCGGGTGGTCACCAAGGATCTCGACCTGCTGACGATCGGGGTCACCACCGACGGCTCGGCCAACCAGGTGCGGGCCGTGCTGGACGAGGCAGACCCGCAGCGCAACCGGATCACGAAGTTCCAGGTGCACAGCGCCACGCTGGACGACGTGTTCCTGGCGCTGACGGGCCACCCCACCCCGAGCCCGGAGGTGGAGAGAGTTAAGGAGACTGTCGGTGACTGAGTCCATCGTCCTGCGCAACCGGCCCCGGCCCACCTCGCTCGGGACCGACATGGTGACCATGATCGCGCGCTGCACCCGGCTGACCAGCCGGGACCTGGACGCCCTGATGATGGCGCTGATGCTGCCCATCATGATGATGGTGCTCTTCGTCTACCTCTTCGGCGGGGCGATCCAGACCGGCGGCGACTACGTCACCTACGTCTCCCCCGGCGTGCTGCTGCTCTGCACCGTGTGGGGCGCCGCCCAGACCGGCGTGGGCGTCGCCAACGACATGAGCACCGGCATCATCGACCGGTTCCGGTCGATGGACGTCAGCGGCGCGGTGCTGCTCGGCGGCCACGTCACCGCCAGCGTCATCAAGAACATCGTCTCCACGGTCGTGGTGATCGCGGTGGCCCTGCTCATCGGGTTCCGGCCCGGGGCCAGCCTGCTCCAGTGGCTCGCCGCCGGCGGCATCCTGGTCACCTTCATCCTGGCGATGTCCTGGCTCTCCGCGGTGGTCGGGCTGCTCACCAAGTCCACCGACGCGGCCGCCAGCTTCGCCTTCATCATGATGTTCCTGCCCTACGTCAGCAGCGCGTTCGTTCCGATCCACACGCTGCCCGGCTGGCTGCAGGGCGTGGCCAAGCACCAGCCGTCCACGCCGATCATCGAGAGCGTCCGCGGGTTCCTGCTCGACCGGCCGGTCGGCGACAACCCCTGGATCGCCCTCGCCTGGTCGGTCGGCATCCTCGTCGTCTCCGTCACCCTCGCCGCGGTCTTCTTCCAGAAGAAGACGGACTGAGCGCGGGCGTCGGTCACCGACAGCGAAGGCCCTTCTCCTCCCCCCGTTGGAGAAGGGCCTTCGCGCGTGCACCGGCAGGGCCGACACGAGAAGGGCGCCGCCTCCGTCGGGAGGCGGCGCCCTTCTCGGCGTACGCGGCTCAGGCCGTCCTGCGCCAGAACACCCCGCCGTTGTCCACCGGCCGGATCTCGTCGGTGATCCCGTGCTCGTCGCGGTACTCGTGCACCGCCGCCCGGCAGGGCTCCATGTTGTAGTCGTCGATGATGATGAACCCGCCCGCGGAGAGCTTGGGGTAGAGCGGGATCAGCGCCTCCCGGGTCGACTCGTACAGGTCGCCGTCGAGGCGGAGCACGGCGATCGAGGAGATCGGCGCCGCCGGCAGGGTGTCCTTGAACCACCCCTCCAGGAACTCCACCTGCTCGTCGAGCAGGTCGTACGCCTTGAAGTTGGCCCGGACCGCGTCCGCCGAGACGCTGAGCATGCTGTTCAGGTTGTGCAGGGCCATCTCCTGGTCCAGCGGGTGGCTGCCCTCCCCCGCCTCGGGCACGCCCTCGAAGGAGTCGGCGGCCCAGACGCGCCGGTCGGTGACGCCGTGCGCCTTGAGGATGGCGCGCATCAGGATGGTCACGCCGCCGCGCCACACCCCGGTCTCGACCAGATCCCCGGGGATCCCGTCGGCCAGCACCCGCTCGACGCACTCCTGCACGTTGTCCAGACCCTCGAGACCGACCAGCGTGTGCGCGGCGGAGGTGCCCGGAAGGCCCCCCTCGGGCACCGCGGCGCCCTCGGCCCCCGTCCACCAGGGAGCGGCGTTGTCGGTGTAGATCTCGTTGGCGATCACCTTCTTGATCAGCTCAAGGTAGAGCGTGACTCCCGTGTCGGTCATCTGTCCGTCCTCTTCCGCGGCCGGCGCGCGTGCCGACGCCGCTGTCGATCGGTCCTTGGTTGCCCTGCCGGACGCCGGTCGGGCCGCGCCGCATCCGGCACGGCCCGACCGCCGGCTGTCCACCACCCCGCCGTACGGGTACGGCGGGACGACGTCAGAGGTGCTGCATGGCCAGCGCGCCGCCGTCGATCTTGATCTGGCTGCCGGTGACGTAGCGCGACTCGTCGGAGGCCAGGTAGACCACGGCGTGCGTCACGTCGGCCTGGGTCACGTGCGAGATCGGCATGGCGTGGATGGCGCTCAGGATCGGCGCGATGTCCTCGACGGTGGGGTCGTCGAGGTCCGGCCGGTAGGTCTGGAACATCGACTTGTTGAACGCCATGTCGGTGTCCACGGTGGTCGGGTGGACCGAGTTGACCCGCCCGCTGGTCGGCGCGAGCTGGAGAGCCAGCGCCTTCACGTAGTCGACCAGGACGTGCTTGGCGAACCGGTACCCGGCGTACCCGGCGCCGGCCATCACGTCGGAGGGCATCGGCGGCAGGAAGCTCGCGATCGAGCCGACGATGATGACCGACACGCCCTCGTTGAAGTGCGGCAGCGCGGCGTGCACCGTGTTCAGCACCCCGGCGAGGTTGACGTCGATGGTGCCGGTGAAGGCGGTGATCGGCTGGTCCGGCCCCATCGGCAGGATGCCGGCGTTCGGGATCAGGACGTCGATCTTCCCCAGCTCGGCGACGCCCTCCTCGATGGCCGCCCGCAGCGCGCCGTAGTCGCGGACGTCCGCGTGCCGGACGACCACCCGGCGGCCGGCCTCCTTGACCAGGCGCGCCGTCTCCTCCAGGTCCTCGTTGCCGGCCATGCCGTAGCCGGCCGAGTCGATGTCCCTGCAGATGTCGATCGCGATGATGTCGGCGCCCTCCTCGGCCAGCCGGACCGCGTGGCTGCGCCCCTGACCACGGGCCGCGCCCGTGATGACGACGACCTTGTTCTCCGCCCGCCCCATGTGGGTCTCCCTCTGCCGGATCGCGTGAAAGGTGAGTCCAGACCGACCGGGAGCAGCGCCGCGTGCGGCGGTCATTCTCGCGTACGGTGGCCCGCTCGGGGCCGACGCTAACCAGGTACGGGACGGGTCTGAACCCCTTCCGACCCCTACTGGTCCCTTGAAGGACGCGGCCGGCGGGGCACAGAATGGGCGGCACCGGTGTCGCGACCCCGGCGGCGATCAGGGCCGTACGGGCTGAAACGTCGACTCTTCGCCGAAGGGACGACGGCATGCACCCGATGCTGCGGCGGCTCGACGACCTCGCCGCCCACCTGCGCACCCGCCCCGACGCCGTGGCGCTGCTCGGCCTCGGCTCGGCCGGCGTGGCGTACGACCTCCTGGACGAGCACTCCGACCTGGACTTCTTCGTCGTGGTCGCCGACGGCGCGGTGGCGAGCTACGTCGAGGAGATCGGCTGGCTGGCAGCGCCGTGCCCGGTGGCGTACAGCTTCGCCAACGAGCGCAACGGCCGCAAGGCGCTCTACGCCGACGGGATCTTCGTCGAGTACGCGGTGTTCACCGTCGGGGAGCTGGCGCGGTTGCCGTTCACCGGCGCCCGCGTCGTCTGGCAGCGGGACGACGCGCCCGCCACCCTGGCCGAGCGCGGCCGGCCACCGGGCGGGCCGCCGTACGACACCGTGGAGTTCCACCTGAACGAGGCGCTGACCAACCTCTACGTCGGCCTGCACCGGGAGCTGCGCGGCGAACGGCTCACCGCGGCCCGCTTCATCCAGTCGTACGCGGTGGACCGGGTGATCGCGCTGCTGCGCCTCACCGGGGCCGGGGCGGGACACCGCCGCGACCCGTTCGACGCCAGCCGGCGCGTCGAGCAGGCGTACCCGCCGGAGGTCCTGCCGCTGGCCGCGATGGTCCCGGGGTACGCGCGCAACCGCGAGGCGGCGCGGGCGGTGTTCGGCTGGCTGGCGGAGCGGTTCCCGGTGAACCCGGTGATCGGCGAGGCCGTCCGACGGCTGCTGGATGCCCCGCCCGCGCCTCCGTCGCCCAGCGACCTCCCGGCGCCGGACGCACCGTGACGATCAACCCGAGCGGCCCGAGCGCAGGTCGCTGATCCGCTCCCCCGCCGTCGCGTCGGGCGCGGGCCGGATCGATCGTTCCGGCCCGCGCCGGCCACCGGCCGTATCACGATGTTCGGGGTGGCCGGCGACCGGCGGGCCCGCCCCCGGCCGCGCGGGGCGGGCGGCGGCGGCCGTCGGCACGGAACCGGTCGGGACGACGCCCCGCGGCGGTGGCGTGCCGACCGCCGGCCGGCGGAAGGGGTGACGTGAGCGCGCTGGTGCTGATCGTGGTCCTGGGCACCACCGTGCTGGTCGGCACCACGCTCGGTGGCCGGTACAGCGTGGCCCCGCCGGTCCTGCTGATCACCATGGGTGCGCTGCTCGCGCTGCTCCCGCCGCTGTCCGAGGTGGTGCTGGAGCCGGAGGTGGTGCTGCTGCTCTTCCTGCCGGCGATCCTCTACCGGGAGAGCCTGGTGATCAGCATCCGGGAGATCCGGGCCAACCTGCCGGCGATCACGTTGCTCGCCGTGGTGCTGGTCGTGGTCACGATGATCGTGGTCTCCCTGACCGTGCAGCAGTTCGGCGTCGAACCCGCCGCGGCCTGGGTGTTGGGCGCGGTCCTCGCGCCGACCGACGCCGCGGCGGTCGCCGGCCTCGCCAAGCGGATGCCTCGCCGGCTGCTGACCACGCTGCGCGCGGAGAGCCTGATCAACGACGGCACCGCGCTGGTGCTCTTCTCCGTCACGGTCGGCCTGATCGCCGGGGGCGCCTGGCCGGCCGCGCCGGTGCTGCTCGGCCAGTTCGCCGGCTCGGCGGCGGGCGGGGTCGCCGCCGGCCTGCTGGCCGGCGGGCTCGTGATCGCGATCCGTCGACGCCTCGACGACCCGCTGCGCGAGGGCGCGCTGAGCGTGCTGACCCCGTTCCTCGCCTTCCTGCTGGCGGAGCTCGTCCACGCCAGCGGGGTGCTGGCGGTGGTGGTCGCCGGCCTCATCCTGTCCTACTTCGGGCCGCGGGTGATCCGGGCCCGGTCCCGGGTGCTGGCGTACGCCTTCTGGGATCTCTCCACCTTCCTGATCAACGGTTCGTTGTTCGTCCTCCTCGGCATGCAGATCCCCCGCGCGGCGAGGAGCATCACCAGCACCTCGACGGTGCAGGCGCTGACCATCGGGGCGGTGGCGGCCGCGGTGGTGATGGTGACCCGGATGATCATGGTGCAGGTCTCCGGCTACGGCGTGGAGGTCGTCGCCCGACGCAGGTCGCGACTCGCGGGCCCGACCGGCTACCGGGTGCGCACCGCGGCCGGATGGGCCGGCTTCCGTGGCGCGGTGTCCCTCGCGGCAGCGCTCGCGGTGCCGATGACAACGAAAGCGGGAGAGCCGATCGCCGAGCGTGACCTGATCATCTTCTGCACCGCGATGGTCATCGTGCTGACAATGGTGATCCAGGGCACCACGCTGCCCGCAGTGGTGAACTGGGCGCAGCTCAAGGGTGACGTGGAGCGGGAGGACGAGGTCCGGCGGGCCCGGACGGCGGCCACCAGGGCGGGCCTGGCCGCGCTGCCCGAGGTCGCCGCCGGGCTCGGCATGGGCGAGGACGCGGTCGACCGGCTCCGCGCCGACTACCAGCGGCACCTGGAGGAGACGCTCGCCGCCGAGACGGGCGACGAGGCCGCCCAGGCCCGGGAACTGGACCGGCAACTGCGGCTCAGCCTGCTCGACCGCAAGCGCCGCGAGGTCAACCGGCTGCGCGACAACAACGAGATCGACGACGCCGTGCAGCGGGAGGTGCAGGCCGCGCTGGACATCGAGGAGATCCGGCTACTGGGGCCGAGCACCAGCGAGTGATGCGCCGGGCGGCGCGCGCACCGCCCGGCGCCGCACTCGCGCCGCCGGGTCCGCCCGGCCCGGCTGGCATCATCCCGTCATGATCGAGTATCCGCAGACCGGCCCGTCGCGCCCGCTCGACCCGCTGCTGGACGCCGCCCTCGGCCCCCGCCCCGAGCGCGTTCCGCTCGACGTCGAACGGCTGGAGTCGGTGGACTGCGGCAGCTACGTACGGGAGAAGGTGAGCTACGCCGTCACCGCCGACCAGCGGGTATCGGCGTACGTCTGCGTCCCCAAGGGCGCGGACGGTCCACTGCCGGCCGTGTTCTGCCACCACCAGCACGCCGGGCAGTTCCACCTGGGCAAGAGCGAGGTGGTGGGCCTGGCCGGCCATCCCGACCAGGCGTACGCGCGGGAGCTGGCCGAGCGGGGCTTCGTCACGATCGCGCCGGACGCCATCGGGTTCGAGGAGCGCAACTGGAGCCCGGACGGCCGGTCGAACGTGTGCTGGTTCGAGCTGTCCAGCCGGCTGGTGCGGGGACGGACGCTGCTCGCCAGCTGCCTGCACGAGGTGTCCGTGGCGCTGGATCACCTGGTGTCCCGCCCCGAGGTGGACCCGACCCGCCTGGGCTTCATCGGCCATTCGTACGGTGGGCGGACGGCCCTGTGGGCCCCGGCCTTCGACCACCGCATCACCGCCTCGGTGTCGCACTGCGGCTGCATCCCGTACCGGTACTCGCTCACCCACGACACCGGGGTGCAGGCCGAGTTCGTCCTGCCCGGATTCGCCGCCGCGCACGACCTGGAGGACGTGCTCGCCCGGTACGGGCCGGCGTCGCTGCTCATCTCGGCCACCTCCGACGACCGGTGGAGCCGGGGCGCGGCGGAGCTGTTCGCCGGCGCCCGCCGGTTGCTCGGCGACCGGGTCGAGCTGGCGATGTACGAGGCGGGGCACGTGTTCACCGCGCCGATGCGCGAGCGCGCCTACGCCTTCCTGCGGCAGCGGTGCTGACCGGCGTCAGGCGCCCAGCCGCTGGCGCGCCAGGAACTTCGGCACGACCATCCGCCACGCCTCGGTCACCAGCTCGGTCATCTGGTCGTGGTCGAGCCGGTCGAGTCGGCAGCAGACCCAGTGGAAGCGCAGGTCGGACGCGCCGGGCAGGAAGAACACGTCCGGCTCGGCGGCGACGAGCCCGTCGCGTTCCTCCTTCGGGTAGCCGAAGCCCATCGTCGTCTCGTCGCGGGAGAACGCGACGTAGACGATGGCGCCCACCCGGAACTTCACCCGGTCGCGGATCAGGTGCTCGGTGGTGCGCGGCAACGTCAGTGCCAGCGACCGTACGTCGGCGACGGTGACCATGCGCCGACCGTAGCGGCGGGGGCCGACATCTCCGGACGCTCAGCGCCGCCGGGCCTGGTTGACCCGCACCGCCCGCAGCAGGGTGCGGGGAGCGGCGAGCGAGTTCGGGTGGCGGCGCATCTCGACGACGGCGTCGAAACGCCGGGCGGTCACCGGGTCGGTCACCGACGCCGCGGTGATCTGGTCGGCCACCCATCGGGAGATCCGGTATCCCGGCGGGCGGGGGCCGGGCACCGACGGGCGGGCCAGGTCGGCGGAGGTGGACATCCCCCAGGCCGCGTCGACCACGACCCGCTGCAACGCGAGGAACTCCCGGGCCGGGCGGCGCAGGTCAGCGCCGGAGCGGAGGTACTCCGAGAGGCAGGAGGCGTGCAGGGCCGCCGACGACATGCCCTGCCCGTAGATCGGGTTGAACGAGGAGACCGCGTCACCGACCGCGACCAGCCCGGCCGGCAGCCGGCGGAGGAGGTGGAAGTCCCGGCGCCGGCTGTCGGCCTGCCGGTAGGTGCGGACCGTCCCGAGCATCTCGTTGGCCACCACCCGGGCGAACTCGGGGGGAAAGTCCTCCCGGCACCGGCGGACGAGGTCGTCCGCGTCGCGGCCGGGCCGCTCGTCGCCGTAGCTGCCGAGCATCACGATCCACCGGTCGCCCTCGATGGCGGAGAAGGCGGCGCCGGCGATGTCGCCGCCGGCCGCGGCGGTGCAGCCGGCCAGCACCGCGACCGGCACCGGGTGCTCGTCGGTACGCCGGAACGTGGCGGTCGCGTAGTGCAGGTTGATCGCCATCCGGCGCATCGGGGGGCGTTCCCACCCGCCCTGCTCCAGCCAGTCGCCGAGGCGGCTCGACCGGCCGGTGGCGTCCACCACGAAATCGGCGGGCGTGACGACCGGGCCGGTGGCGCTCGCGTGCCGTACCCCGGTGACGGCGGTGCCGGCGAAGTCCAGGCCGGTGACGCGCCCGGGCAGCAGGGTCACGTTGGGCAGCGCCAATGTGCGGCGGCGGAGCAGTTCCTCCAGGAAGGGCCGGCTCGCCGCGATCATGTCGACGTCCGAGCCCGGGACCTTGCGCCGGCCGTCGAGGTAGCTGCGGCGGGCGGCGGCGGGAAGCAGGACGGCACCCTCGGCCACGGCTTGGCGGGAGAAGCCGGGGAACCACCGGTCGATCTGGTCCCGGCCGGCCGGCAGCAGGACGTGCATCTGGGTGCCCTGCGGCACACCGGCCCGGTGTCCGGTGCCCGCGCCCAGCTCGTCCCGGTCCACCACGAGCACGCTCTCGGCGTGCTCGGCGAGCGCCCGGGCCGCCAGCAGCCCGGCCACGCTCGCGCCGAGCACCACGGCCCGGCCCATGATCACCGATGGCGCGGGCGCCGGCCCGGTGGCGCCGAGCCGGGCGAAGACGCGCGCGGGCGACTGGTACATCACGACCTCCCGGGGGGCGGCGGTCCGGGTGCCGGCGTCGTGGCGCGCGCGTCCGGGCGTCCCCGAGTGTGCGAGGGGAGACCGGGCTGCGGACATCGACGGGGCAGGCCGAGCGGATTGGCTCTACGGTGAGCCTCGCCGGCGAATCTAACCGTCCGGCGGCCCGCCGGTCTCCGTCGCCACTGTCGCCATTCCGACGCTGTCGCCGCGTAACGCGGATGCCCCATCCGGCGCTTCCGCCGACCGGGCCTACTTCCGCCGGTTCCGGTCCGCTGCTGCTCGGTCGTACTCGGCCTGGGCCGCCAGCACGGTGCCCAGCTCGCTCTCGACCAGCTCGATCAGCCCGATCAGCCGCTCGGCCACCCGGGCGCCGAGCGGGGTGAGGCTGTACTCGACGTGCGGCGGGATGGTCGTCTGCACGTCGCGCCGGACCAGGCCGTCCCGCTCCAGCGCCTGGAGCGTCTGGGACAGCATCTTCTCGCTGACCCCGTCAACGCGGCGGCGCAGCGCGTTGAACCGGTACGCGCCCTCGTGCAGCGCGGAGAGGGCCAGGATCCCCCACTTGCCGGCGATGTTCTCCAGCGTGCGACGCGAGCCGCAGCCGCGGGCGAAGACGTCCGCGACGAGCTGGTCGTCGGCGTCCCGGGCGTCCGCTCCGCCGAGGTTGGTGAGGGGAGCAGTCATGGCTCGACGGTACCCGGCGGACACCCCCCGATCCACCGCACTTACCTTCGGGTTGGCACTTTCCAAAAGTTAGTGCATGCTTCAAGGCACCCGACATCCCGAGGAGCAACCATGATCGTCGTAACCGGAGCCACCGGCCCGCTCGGCCGCCTCGTCGTCACCGAACTGCTCGACCGGGGCGTCCCCGCCCAGCAGATCGTCGCCGCGGTCCGCACCCCGGAGAAGGCCGCCGACCTGGCCGCCCGGGGCGTGCTCGTGCGGGAGGCCGACTACGACCGCCCCGAGACCCTGGCCGCCGCCCTCGCCGGCGCCGACCGCCTGCTGCTCGTCTCGGCCAACGAGGTCGGGCGGCGGGTGGCGCAGCACCGCGCCGTCGTCGACGCCGCCGTGGCCGCCGGGGTACGCCTGATCGCGTACACCAGTGTTCTGAAGGCCGACACCGCCACCTTCCCGCTCGCCGCCGAGCACCAGGCGACCGAGGAGCTGATCCGGGCCTCCGGCCTGCCGTACGTGCTGCTGCGCAACGGCTGGTACACCGAGAACTACACCGGCAACCTGGCCGCCACGCTCCAGCACGGCGCGGTCCTCGGCAGCGCCGGTGCCGGCCGGGTCGCCGCCGCCACCCGCGCCGACTACGCCGCCGCTGCCGCCGCCGTGCTGGCCGGCGACGGCCACGAGAACGCCGTCTACGAGCTGGGCGGCGACGAGCCGTTCACCATGGCCGAACTCGCCGCCGAGATCTCCCGGCAGAGCGGCACCGAGGTGGTCTACCGCGACCTGCCGGCCGAGGAGTACGCGACGGCGCTGGTCGCCGCCGGCCTGCCGGAGCCGTACGCGGCCACGCTGGCCGAGTGCGACCGGGGCATCGCCCGGGGCGAGCTGACCACCGACAGCGGTGACCTGCGCCGCCTCGCCGGCCGCCCCACCACCACCCTCGCCGACGCGATCGCGGTGGCGCTCAAGGGCTGACGCCCTCGGCGCTGGTGGCCCGGGGGGGCCCGGGCCACCGGCGCCCGCGCCGAGGACGTCGTGATTCGGGCGTTTGCGGCGGTGGGCGGCGGGAAGGACCGACCTCCACCTGCCGAACGGAGATGACCTATGACCTCGATGGAGGACCTGGTCCACCGGTGCCCGCGCACCCTCAGGGCGCGAGTCAGCGGGCGGACGCGACGGAGCGCGTCGTGACCGGGCCGGTGGGCGACGAGCCGCTCGGTGAGCTGGAACTCGTGCACAGCTTCACCGGACCGATGCCGACCGGGGTCAGCGTCTCGCACACCGGCCGCGTCTTCGTCAACTTCCCGAAGTGGGGCGACGAAGTGCCGGCGACGGTGGTCGAACTGCGCGACGGCGCGGAGGTGCCCTTCCCGGACCAGCGGTGGAACAGCCCGTCCGGGGACGACGACGCGACGGCGTTCGTGTCGGTGCAGAGCGTCGTGGTCGACCCCGCCGACCGGCTCTGGGTGCTCGATACCGGCAGCCCGATGTTCCGACCCACCGCCCCCGGGGGGCCGAAGCTGGTCCGGGTGGACCTGGCCACCGACAGCGTCGGCCAGGTCATCACCTTCCCGACCGACGTGGCGCTGCCGACGACGTACCTCAACGACGTGCGCTTCGACCTGCGGCGCGGCGAGGCCGGCACCGCCTACATCACCGACTCGTCCAACTCCGGCCCGAACGGGATCGTCGTGGTGGACCTGGCCTCCGGATCGTCCTGGCGGCGGCTGCACGACCACCCGTCCACCAAGGCCGAGCCGCTGGCGACGTTCCGGCCGGTGGTCGAGGGTCGGCCGCTGCTGGAACGCCCCGCCGACGGCCCGCCGAAGCCGATCGCGATGGGCTCGGACGGCATCGCCATCTCGCACGACGGCGCCCGGCTGTACTACTGCCCCCTCGCCTCGCGGCACTGGTACAGCGTGTCCACCGACGCGCTCGCCGACCCGGCGGTCGACGACGGCGTGGTCGCCGCGTCGGTGGCCCACGAGGGCGACAAGGGCGGCGGCTCCGACGGGCTGGAGTCCGACGACGCCGGCCGGCTCTACCTCACCTCGTACGAGCACAACGCGGTGCTGCGCCGCGGAGCCGACGGCGAGTACGAGACGCTGGTCCACGATCCCCGACTGCTCTGGCCCGACACGATGTCGGTCGCCAGCGACGGGTACCTCTACGTGACCGCCAACCAACTGCACCGCCAGCCGACGTACCAGCGCGGCCAGGACCTGCGGCGCAAGCCGTACGCACTGTTCCGGACCCGGATCGACGCCGGACCGGTGCTGCTGCGCTGACGCCGGCGGCGCGCGGGCGGGCCCCGCGCGCCGCGCGGGGCCGCCGCTCAGCCCTGCCGCGCCTTCTGGCGCGGGTCGGCCTTGTTGAGCACGAACACCTTTCCTCGGCGGCGGACCACGATCGAGTTCGCCTTCCGCTTCAACGCCCGCAGGGAGCTTCTGACCTTCATCCCGAGCCATCCCTTCCTTGGGTGACGCGCAGCCGGGGCCGGTGACGGTCGGCTGGCACGGGGCGGCCCGGCGCCGGGACGTCGTCACCCGGGCCGTCGGCACACCGCCGCTGGTGTACCCGACCCGGCAGCGGGCATTCACCGCCCACGGTGGGGTGCGGGCGGTGACCGGGCAGCCCGGGATGACCGCGCGCCGACCTCGGTGCGGGGCTACGACCGGTGGGGGTTCCGCTCGGTGGTGGTGGAGCTCCACCCCTGCCGCCGGAGTCGGTCGAACCCGTCCAGCAGGAGGTCGAGAGCGAACTCGAACTCGAACTGGTCGTCACAGCCGGGACCGACGACGGACCGCCCGTCGTGGTCGGCCCGCGACGCGATCTCCGCGATCTGGGGATACCTGCGGGACATCTCCCGCAGCGCGGCCGCCTGCGTGCCCGGGTCGGGGCCCGGTGCGCCGTCGTCGAACAGCTCCTGACTGAACCCGAGGACGCGGCTGCCGAGCGCGTGCATCACGTGGTGCGTGAGGTCGACCGAGAGACCGCCGGCCCGGAACATCCCGATCATCGAATCCAGGTACGCCAGGGTGGCCGGCGTCGGCCGGGTCCGTGACTCGATCACCCGCGACGCCCACGGGTGACGCAGGAGCGCCTGTCGGGCGGACAGAATCCGCTGCCGGACGGCGCTCTTCCAGTCGACGTCAGGGTCCGGCGGGTCGATCTCCCCGACCACCACGTCGGCCATGCCGTCGAGCAGCTCTTCCTTGTTCGCGACGTGCTTGTAGAGCGCCATCGGGACGACGCCGAGCTCCTGCGCGAGCCGGCGCATGCTGAGCGAGTCGATCCCGGTGGCGTCGGCGAGCGCGACGGCGGCGCGCAGCACCCGCTCGGTGTTCAGCGGGCGACGCGCGGCCTCGCTCTGCTCGGTCACCGGCCCGCCCTCCCCGCTCCCGCTTGACAGGTGTACAGCGTACACCTAGGGTCCGTGCGTACTCAGGTGTACGGCGTACACCTGCCGGTCGCGGACAGGAGTCGACATGAGCCCCACGAGGAGGACCGCGGTGGCCGCGGGAGTGTTCTTCCTGATCACCGAGATCGCCGCGATCGCGGGGCTGGTGCTCTACCGCCCCGTGCTGACCGACGCCGACTACGTCCTCGGGGCGGGCGCCGACCCTCGGGTGCTGCTCGGCGGGCTCTTCGAGCTGATCCTCGTCGGCGCCGTCGTCGGCACGGCGGTCACGCTCTACCCGGTCGTCCGGCGGCAGCACCACGCCGCCGCTCTCGGCTACCTCTGCGTACGCCTCCTGGAGGCGGTCGTCATCGTCGTGGGCATCCTCAGCGTCCTGTCGGTGGTGACGCTGCGCCGGGACGTGGCCGGGACGGCCGGCACCGACGACGCCTCCCTCGTCACCGCCGCCCGAGCACTCGTCGCCCTCCACGACTGGGCCTTCCTGCTCGGTCCCAACGTCGCGCTCGGGGCCAACAGCCTGCTGCTGGCCCACCTGCTGTACCGGTCGCGGCTGGTGCCCCGGTCCATCGCCGTGCTGGGGCTGGTCGGCGGGCCGCTCATCTGCGCCTCGGCGACCGCCGTGCTGTTCAAGCTCTACGAGCAGGTCTCCACCTGGGGCTCGCTCGCCGCGCTGCCCGTGTTCGCGTGGGAGGTCAGCCTCGCCGGGTACCTCATCCTCCGGGGCTTCGCACCGGCCGCCGCGTCCGGCGGCGACGTCCCGACGGACCCGGTACGCGCCGAACTGTCGCCCGTGTGAGCGATCCGGCCGGGGATCGCCGGCCGGCAGCCGCGGGCACCGGCCCGGCCGGTCACGGCGCCGGACGCAGCCGCCCGCGGGCCACCAGCTCGACGGTCAGCACCACCGCGACCGCCTCCACGGCCAGCAGCCCGACCAGGACGACCAGCTGGGTGATCCCGGCGGCGAGCGGACCCGCCCCGCCGAGCAGCATCCCGACGAAGGCGCCGGGCAGGGTCACCAGGCCCACCGTGCGGGTCTGGTCCAGCGCCGGGATCAACGCCTGGCCGGCCGCCGGACGGCAGACCAGCAGCACCGCGTCGCGGGGCAGCAGCCCCAGCGCCAGGGCCGCCTCCACCTCACCCCAGCGGCCGGTCAGCTCGTCCAGGGCCCGCCGGCCGGCCAACGAGGTGGCGGTCATCGCGCCGCCGATCAGGATCCCGGCGACCGGGATGACCGCGATCCCGCGCGCCGGCACCAGGCCCACCAGCAGCAGACCCAGCACGACGGTGAGGCTGCCGACCACGATCGGCACGGCGGCCCACCACCCGCGCGCCCCGCCGGTGATCCGCCGGCCGGAGGTGCCCGCCGCGACCGCGCACATCACGACCACGAAGGCGGCGGTGGCCCACAGCGACGCCACGATGGCGGCGATCAGCAGCGACACCGCCGCCAACTGGATGGCCGCGCGGACGGCGGCGACCGCGATCTGGCGGCCGTGCCCGAGCCGGCCGACGGTGGCCACGGCCGCCGCCACCGCGGTCAGCACGACCAGGGTCACCGCCAGCTTCGGGCCGACCACCAGCATCGTCGACGACATCGGGTCAGTCTCCCGCGACCTCGCGCCCTCCGCGCGGCACCGCCCACGTGGGCTCGGCGACGGGTCAGCGGGCGGGCTCGGCGCCGGGGGCGCGGGTGATGTCCAGCAGGTGGTGTTCGGCTTCGTGGATGGTGTGCTGGCCGAGCCAGAGCAGCGTCCGGGCCCGGGGTTCCGGCCACGGGTAGACGCCGGTGCGGGCGAGGTCCGCTTGGCCGAGTACGGAGAACCGGGCCGCCAGGTCGGTCGCGGCGGTGGCCAACGCGGCGAGCACCACCGTCGGGTCCTGTTCGTTGTAGGCCTCGGTGACGGCGCGTTCGTCGCGTCCCATCGGGGTGAACTCCGGCTGGTCGACGGTGAGCGCCAGGACCAGCCGATCGGTCTGGACCCGGAGCACGTCCCGGACGTGGCAGGTGTACTCCAGTGGCGACCACACCCCTTCGGCCGGTCGCCGCCGTAGGTCCGCCACCCCGCCCAGCGCGGTCGCGTACCGCTCACCGACCGCGCGCAGGAGCCGCGGTAGGTCGGCGGCGGAGACGTCGCCGTAGTCGAAGCCGCACTCGTCGCATCGATCCACCCGCTGAGGCTAACGGCACCGGCGCGGGGAGGGGACCCCACGGCGGCCGGCGGCGACGGAGCACCCGCGCGTGGGCGGAACCCGGGCCGCGTCGCCGTCGGAGCGACGGCGATCCGGCAGGATGGGTGGATGTCCGTGCTGTCCGTGTTGCCTCGCCCGATCGTCGCCGCGCCGATGGCCGGCGGCCCGTCGACACCGGCCCTCGCGGCGGCCGTCTCGGCTGCGGGTGGCCTGGGCTTCCTGGCCGCCGGGATGATCAGCGCGGACCGGCTCGCCGCCGACATGGCCGAGGTCCGTACCCGCACCGACCGCCCATTCGGCGTCAACGTCTTCCTGCCGGACACGAACGGCGGTGCGGTCGACCAGGCCGCCGTCCGGGCGTACGCCGAACGGCTCGCCCCGGAGGCCCGGCGGCACGGGGTGACGCTCGGCGAACCGGTCGGGGGCGACGACGCGTACCCGGCGAAGCTGGCCGCCCTGCTCGCGGACCCGGTGCCGGTGGTGTCCTTCGTGTTCGGGCTGCCCGACCGGGCGGCGGTGGCCGCCCTGCGGGAGCGGGGCACCGAGGTCTGGGCCACGGTCACCAGCCCCGACGCCGCCTCGGCGGCGGTCGGACTCGGCGTGGGCGCCGTCGTCGTGCAGGGCACCGAGGCCGGCGGGCACCGCGGTGGCCTGCCGGACGACGACGACTACGGGGTGCTGCCCCTGCTCCGGCTGGTCGCCGCCCGCTGCGACCGGCCGCTGGTGGCCGCCGGCGGCATCGCCGACGGCGCCGGGGTGGCGGCCGTGCTGACCGCCGGTGCCGCCGCCGCCCAGCTCGGTACGGCCTTTCTGCGCTGCCCGGAGGCGGGCACCTCCCCGATGCACCGGGCGGCGGTGGCCAGCACCGCGCCGACCGCGCTGACCCGCGCGTTCACCGGGAAGCGGGCGCGTGGGGTGGCCAACGACTTTCTTCGCCGGCACGACGGGTCGGCACCCGTCGGCTACCCGCAGGTGCTGCACCTCACCCGCCCACTGCTGGCCGCCGCCAAGGGCAGCGGGGACGCCTCGGTGGCGAACCAGTGGGCCGGTCAGGCGCATGCCCTGGCGACGGAGACGCCGGCGGGTGATCTGGTGGCCGAGCTGACCGCCGGTGCCAGGGCCGCGCTGACGGCGGCCGTCGAGAGGTCCGGCGCCTGGGGCTGAGCAGCCACGGCCTTCCCGGGCGGGCCGTGAATTGGGATGCGCCGCCCCGGTGGCCGCCCTACGGTGTCCCTCCGTGACGATCGACATCGTGAGCCTGGCGGACCGCCCGGACCTCGCCGCCCTGCTCGACGAGGACTTCGACGGGGCGTGGCCGCAGTTCATGCTCTGGGATCCGATGGGTGGCATCTACTACAACGTCGCCCACGACCTCTATCCCGAGTTCGTGTTCGCCGCCGTCGACTCCACCGAGCCCGGGCGCGCCGTCGCCCGGGCGTACGCCGTGCCGCTCCGCTGGACCGAGCCGGAGCTGCCCGACGGCGGCTGGGACCGGGCGATCCAGCGGGCCACCGTCACCCGCCTCACCGGGGCCACCCCGAACATCGTGTCGGCCATCGAAATCTGCGTCCGACCCGACCGGCGCGGCGCCGGGCTGTCCGCCCGGATGCTCGGCGCCATGCGGCAGGCCGTCGCCGAACGGGGGTACGACACCCTGGTCGCCCCGGTCCGCCCGAGCGGCAAGCACACCGACCCCGAGCTGCCGATGACCGAGTACGCGGCCCGGCTCCGCGACGACGGCCTGCCGGTCGACCCGTGGCTGCGGGTGCACGTGCGCGCGGGCGGACGCATCGAGCGGGTGGCCACCCGGTCGATGATGATCAGCGGCAGTCTCGCGGACTGGCGCCGCTGGACCGGCCTGCCGTTCGACACGAGCGGGCCGGTGCACGTGCCGGGCGCTCTGGTGCCGGTGCACTGCGACGTGGCGCACGACCACGCCGTCTACGTCGAGCCCAACGTCTGGGTCCGGCACCGGCTCTAGGCTCTAGGAGCCTCCTCCCTCGAGTCGCTCCTTCAGGTGCCGGTAGCTCGCCGGCGCGCCCTTCGCCGCCAGCCGGCGGACCATCGGCACGAGCGCCACGCCGACCCCGTGTCCAACGAAGTCCAGGGCGAACGTCACGCGCGACCGTGCGCCCTCGTCGAGAGGTTCGACGGTGACGGTCACGCTCGGCCTGATCGGCCCGTCGACCCCGTGCACGGCCCACCGGCCGGGCGGGCTGTCCTCGGTCACCTCCTGCGTCATGGTGCGCTCGACCCCGCCGATCCGGCGGGTCGTGGTGAACCGGGTGCCCAACCCGACCGGGCCACCCGACTCCAGGCGCACGCCCACGACGTCGTGCTGCCACTCGGCGAACCGCGTGGGATCGGTGACGTACGCGAACACCTCGTCCGGCGGCCGGTCGATGTCGATGGTGGAGACGGCGGCGGTCATGGCTCCTCCTGCTCGTGCTGACGCGGCGGGTCGAGGGTGGCCCGCCCACCACTCATGACACACCGGGAGCGGGGGATGTGACCGTCGACGGGCCGGCGGTTCGCCGCCGCGTCCGCCACCGCGACGTCAGGCGCCCGGCACATCCAGGACGTACCCGTTGATCGCGCGTACCTGGTCCGCGAGGTCCGGCAGCTCGACCACCTCGACGCCCGCCGCCGCCAGCAGCTCGACCCCCTGACAGTCCACGAAGATCGGCGGTTCCCGCATCGCCAGCACGACCCGACGGATGCCCGCGGCCAGGATCAGCCCGGTGCAGGTGGGCGACCGGTGCTGACGCGCGCTGCACGGTTCCAGGGAGCTGTAGATGGTCGCTCCGGACAGGTCGACCCCGCGGAGCTTGCCCAGCGCGGACTCCTCGGCGTGCACATGGGAATCGGTCTCCCGCGAGTACCCCCGGGCCAGCTCGGTCCCGTCGCGGCCGACCACGATCGCGCCGACCGCGTACGCGGTGGCCTTCGGGGGGCACCGCCGGGAGAGGTCGATCGCGTCCTGGAGCCAGCGGCGGTCGAGGGCGGACGGCGGGGTCATGGGGTGCCGAACCGTTCCGGCAACGCATACCGCAGCAGCACCACGTCCCCCATCTCGCGTACCTCGGCCGGCCCGGTGGTCCGGGTGCCGGCGTGGGCCGCCGGCTACGAAGCGGGGCGCCCGGCTGTCCCCACTAGGAACGGGGCCAGCACCAGGTGCGGCTCGTCGGCCGGACCCGCCTCGAGGAACCGAGTGTGCATCGTCGCGCCGCCTTCGACCATGGGCCGGCGCACAACCCGCTCGGACGAGGGACCGCGCCGTCGGCCCCAGGTCGGCCCGGCCCGGTGACGGTGACCCTGACCGGTGACGAGGGCAGCCCGCGCGGCCCGGCGCGACGCGGACCCGCACCAGCAAACCGTGGGTCCTCCCGGCGGCGCGACCGCTCTTCTCACCCGCGCGAATGATCGGGCAGGTGGCGGGCCACCTCGGCCGGGGAGGGCATCCGAGCGATCTCCTCGGCGATCCCGCGGGCGGCGTCCCGGTGGTCGGTCCGCCCGGCGCGCGGCAGGAGCCGCCGGGCGTGCTCGGCGATGGCCGTGGCGCTCGCCTCGTCGCCGAGCAGGCGCAGCGCGGCGCCGGCCGCGCTGACCGCTTCGGCGTTGGCGAACTGGTCGGCGCCCTGCGGCAGGATCAGCTGTGGGACGCCGGCGGCAAGCGCGCCGAGGGTGGTGCCGCTGCCGCCGTGGTGCACGACGAGATCGGCGTGCGGCAGCAGCTGCGCCTGCGGCACCCAGCGCTGCACGCTGACGTTGTCCGGCACGTCCCCGAGCTGGTCCAGGGGCACCCGGCCGGCGGCGACCACCACGCGCGCGTCCAACGCGGCCAGCCCCTGGATGGCCGCGCTCAGCAGCTTCCGGGTGCCGAAGGCGGTGCCGAGCGTCAGGTAGATCAGCGGCAGTGACCCGCGGTGGCTGTCCCAGGCGGGCAGCGCCGCCGGCGTCGAGTATGCGACGGGCCGCAACTCGATCCGGTCCGCGGTGGCGAGGAAGCCCTCGTCCTGCAAGGACGGTGGGCAGATGTCGACGTGCGGCCGCTCGGAGGCTTCGGCGTTCCGGGTGGGCAGTTCGAGGCCGATGCCCTCGGGGATCATCCGCCCGAAGCCGTGCCAGATTCCCGGGATGCCGGCCCGCTGGGCGGCGACGGCCGCTCCCGGCACGCCCCATTCGTGTACGACGAGGTCGGGCTCCAGCCGGGCGAGTTCCGGTGCCAGGTCCTCGGCGTAGATCTCGTAGAACGCGTCCGCGGGACGGAAGGGGCGCAGGCCGTTCGCGGCGAGCGGTGCGTGCACCTCCTCACCGACGGCGAAGTGCACCTCGTGTCCGGCGTCCCGGACGGCCACCGCCAGTGGGATCAGCGGATAGGTGTGACCGACCGAGGCGAGGCTGGCGAACAGTACGCGCATTCCGACGAAGGTACGCCCGCGCTCCCGGGCACCTCGTGGCCCCCGGGTCGGCACCGGCGGGTCACGTCATGGACGCGACCCGCCAGTGCCTGACCTGCCGGAACGGCGCGTACGGCTACCCGTGCACCTGCACCGACCCGGCCCCCAACGGCTGGGGATCGGCGACGTCCAGGTCGTAGCCGGCCGAGGCGCGGTTGTCGTACCGCGTCTGCGTACCCGGGTGGTCGCCGGCCGACAGCGGCCAGACGACGAGCCGCAGCTTGTCCGGGTCGTCGTAGCCGTACGCCACGAAGCCGTACCCCGCCTCGCCGCCGACGGTGGCGGTGCCCTTCACCGCCACCTTCGAGTCGGGCGTCACCACGAGCCACTCCAGGGCCGTCGAGTCCAGGGTGAAGCCGGTCCCGTCCAGGCTGGCGCTCACCTTGCCGCCGCCGGGCACCGGCCCGCTCTCGCCCGGCTTGTACATCGGGTTGAGGGTGACGTGCAGCCGGCCGGCGGCCGACGGGGCCGAGGTCAACGCGCCGGCGGGCGAGTCGAGCCAGGCACCCGTGGTGGCGAACCCGCCCTCCGGGTCGTAGACGACGATCATGGTGTGGGACAGCTCGCTGTCACCGTCGTCGTCGGTGATGGTCACGGCGATCGTGTCCATTCCGGCGTGCTGGTAGGTGTGCGGACGGTCGCAGTTGTCCTCCCGCGCCGGGTACTGGTCCTCGCTGCCGTCGTCCCACACCACCACGCAGGTCTGGGTGTCGTTGCCGCCCGGATCGTCGTACGGCGCGGTGAGCTGGACCGGCTCACCGGCGCGGTGCGTCGACCACGGTTCGGGGCGCAGCAGGCTGCCGCCCTCGCCGGCGGCGCTGGGCGCGAAGTCGGGCAACTGCCGGCCGATCCGGGGCCCGACGTTGCGGATCTCCGCGACCAGTTCGTCGCTGACCGGCATGTTGACGCCGTCGTCCGCCGTCAGGGTGACGGTGAACGAGCCGTCGTCGTTGCAGACGAAGGTGGTGGAGGTGCCGTCGGGGTCGCTGAAGGTGCAGACGGTGCCGGGATCGACCGGCCCGCGCGGGGTGTAGCTCCAGTGCAGGTCCGGCGGCCCCTGCGCGTCCTCGGCGGAGCCGTTCAGCTGCACGTCGGCGCCCTCGAAGCCGACCAGGTCCTCGCCGGCCCAGACCTCCGGCGGCATGTCCCGGCCCGGACCGTCCTCGATCGGCCCGTCGGTCGTGGCGACCCAGAACTTGTCCCCGTCGATCACGCGGTTGGCCACGTAGAACGACTGCAGTCGGCGACCACCCGCGGTGTTGTGCTCCAGCGGCACGTGGCCGACCTTCGTTCTGGTCCGACCGATCTCGGCCGAGCCCTGGTACGTCGACTGGTACGGGTACTCGTCGCAGGAGTCGTTCGGAATGGCCGGGTCCTTGCGGAAGTCGCCACAGCTCGCCTGGTAGTTCGCCGCCTTGCGGTCCTTGTCCGTCAGGCGCTGCAACGGCTTCGGGTCCTCCCCCGGCTGGGACAGGTGCCGGGCGCCGTAGTGGTCCGGGGTGGTGTGCTGCGCCTCCTCCACGAACTCAGCGTGCAGGCGGTGGTCCGAGTCGGCGTGCTTGCTCAGCACCAGCTCCGGCTGGATGTCGTCGTACACGCAGCCGCCTTCGAGCGGCGTCTCCGGCAGTTCCGAGTCGCAGCGGTTCTTGAACTCGAGGGCGGTCCAGGTGCGGGTGATGCCGGTTTCCAGGTGCAGGAAGGTCAGGTCGGTGTCGGCCGAGCCGTACTTCCGCTCGTCCGCCCCGCCGGGGCGGCCCATGTCCCAGGAGCCGCGCAGCCACTGCCCTTCCGCCAGGCGGATGTAGCGGGTCTCGGCGGGCGTGCTGACGTCACAGTTGAGGCCGCACCAGCCCTGCGCGTTGAGGTAGGTGCTGAGCACGGCCAGGCCGGTCACCCGCGACACGTACATCTGGATGCTGTGGGTCCACGTGCGGCGCTTGTTCGACAGCTCCTGCCACTCCCAGTACGACAGCCAGACCTCGCCCAGGACGATGTTCTCCGGCCGCCGGTACACGGTGAACAGGAACGTGTCGGCGTGGCACTCCCGCATCCGCTGGTAGGTGGCCAGTTGGTTCAACTGGCACCAGCGCGGTACCGGCCCGTTCTCGACGTTCCAGTCGGAGGCAGCCAGCGACGTGACGCCCGCCGTCGTCCCGGCCGTCGACGGGCTGGGCGGTGCCAGGCTCGGGTCGGCCGGCGCCCGACGGATGCAGCCGACGACCTCGGGCTCCTCGGCGGGCGTGGCGAGCACGTCGGCGCAGTCGGCCGGGCCCTGCGCGGCGGGCTTGTCCCGCGTCGCCGCCGCCGGGTCCGCCGGTGCGACGATCTCGCTCGGCTGCTGCTCGCGTAGGGCGTCGAGGTCCGGCGTGCCGGCGGTGATGGTGGCCTGCCCGCCCGACGGCGACGGCTCGGCCGCTCGCCCCGGGGTGGGTGTGACCGCCATGAGGACAACGGTCGCCAGCACGACGACCGGATGGCGCAACGAACGAATCATGCGTGGCCTCCCGTAACACGGCAATCGATCGCTGTCGCTCAGTCTCGATCGACTCGCGTAATCACGGGGGGCACCGGCACGTCGCGACGCGCTGCCAGCGTGAACAGTCACTTCAAGACATATCCCGGTAGATCATTCGATGGGCTCGGGCCACGCCTTCAGCCGGCGGGGTTCCACCGGGCCGGCCGCCGGCCACAGCCGCACCCGCCACCGGTCGCCCGGCCGCGTCGAGCCGGGCCAGCCACGCGACACGAATCCCCGGCCCGCGACCTGGATCCGGTACCGGCCGGGCGGTACCGGGCAGTGCAGCCGCGCCGCCGTCGGGGAGTCGAACAGCAGCAGCCCGTCGGCGTCGACGGCGAGGCCGGCCTCGAACGCCTCCTCCCAGTCGACGAGATCGTCGGCCGGTGCCGCGGCGGTCACCTCCACCCGGATCGGCATGGCGACGTTGGCCTGGTGGGGCGAGAGCACCAACACGCTCTGGCCGTCGCCGGCGATGCCGGCCCCCTGCTGCGCCCGCCGGAACAGCGCGTCGTCGGGCGGGTCGGCGGGACTGCCCCCACGGATGACGAACTGCCCGTACCACATGTCCAGCTCAAGGTCGTGTGCGACGACGAGTTCGGCTCCGGCCACCGGCACAGTGTGCGGCATCCGGGCCCCGACCGGCGGCGACCACGACGGGTCACGGCGGGGCATGGATCAGCATCGGCCGACCGGCGGGCCGCCCCCGCCCGGCCACGGTCCGGGGCCGAGAGCCCGGTCAGGACACCGGTTCACCTGACAGCAGCCCGCCGGGACTTCTGGTCCCCCCGGCAGGCCGAGCGGCGTGTCATCATGACGCCTGTATCGCGGGGGGAGAAATTCGTGCGCGCGTACCGGTTGGTGGGCAGTGCCGCGGTCCTGGGTGGACTCGTCGCGGCGAGCATGACGGCGAGCACCCCTGCACCGGGTCCGGGCGTACCCACCTCGTACCTCGACCCGACGGTGGCGGGCGCCGCGCAGCTGGCCCGGCCGGGCCCGGTCGGCGCACGCCTCGCGTCGGCGGACACGGCCGCGGAGCGCGGCACCGCGCAGGGCGCCACGGCGTCCGGTGCGGCGACGCGGACGCCGACCGCGACGGGGCTCGTGAAGCCGCTGCCCGAGAGCCCGGTCGGCCGTCATTTCCGGCCGATCACGGGGCTCAACGAGGTGCGCAGCGACTTCAACGGTGACGGCCGGCCGGATCTCGCCGTGGCGGAGCTGCGCAAGGTGGTCAACGGCGGGCAGACCGGCGCCGTCCACGTCCTCTTCGGCGATCCCAGGGGTGGTTTCACCAACGCGGGGAGCCAGTACTTCGACCACACGACGCCGGGCATGCCGACCGACGAGGGCTCGTCCGACCCGCACGGCGAGATCAACGACTTCGGCCGCGCGCTCGGCTCCGGCGACTTCGACCACGACGGCTTCGCCGACCTCGCGATCGGCAGCGTGCACGACCGGTTCCGCATCCTCTACGGCGGTCCGTCCGGGCTGACCACCGCCGATGCCCGGATGATCCGGCTCGCCGACGTGGCCCCGGAGGCCGACGTCCCCGGCGAGGGCGTCAGCGGCGAGAACCTGTTCGGCTCCGCCTTCACCGTGGGCGACTTCAACGGTGACGGCACCGACGACCTCGTGACCGGGGCACCCCGCGCCGGCCGTCCCTGGGTCGGTGGCGTCGCGCTGTTCCGCGGTACGCCCGACGGGCTCAGTCCCGCCGCTGCCCAGTACGTCCCCGGCAACGCGGCCGGCCTGCCGGTCCGCCCGGAGACCGACGGCTTCGGTGCCGTGCTGGCTGCGGCGGACTTCGACAACGACGGCCGCGACGACCTCGCGGTCGGCTTCCCGCGCGACCATTTCGGGTCGGCGTACTTCGCCGGTTCGGTGCTCATCCTGCCCGGAGCGGGCGACGGTCTCAGCATCGCCGGGGCACAGTTGTTCTACCAGGACACCCCGGGCATGCCGGACGTCGCCGAGTACAGCGACAGCTTCGGCCATGCCCTCGCCGCCGGCGACCTCACCGGGGACGGGTACGCGGACCTCGTGGTGAACACCCAGACCGAGGGCTTTAGCTCCAGCACCCCGAACCGAGGCTCCTCGATCACCGTGCTCCGCGGCTCTGCCACCGGTCTGACGGTCAACGGCGTGCAGTACTGGACGCAGCAGAGCCCGGGCGTCCCGGGTAGCGACGATCCCCTGGCGTTCTTCGGCACGGAGCTCGCGTTCGGCGACTTCGACAACGACGGTCGGGGCGACCTCGCCGTCGCGAGCCCGCAGGAGACCGTCGGGGGTGTCGCCGGGGCGGGCGCGATCACGGTCTTCCGGGGCAGCGCACAGGGGCTCACCACCAGCGGGCTGCGCAGGCTGGACTGGAAGACACCGGGCGTACCGGCGAGCGCCGGAAGCCCGTACTTCTACCTCGGCGACGTCCTCCGTACGGTGCGCCAGCCCGACGGCGCCGCAAGCCTCGTCGTGGGCTGCTGGAACGCGACGGTCAACGGCTTGCAGCGGGCGGGCGCGGTGATGGTCGTCCGCAGCACGCCGGCGACGCCGGAGGCGCCCGGCGGGATGACGGTCAACGGCCTCAGGATGTGGTCGGCGGCCGATCTGCCGGTCGGTCCCGAGGCTTTCGCGGGCTTCGGCATGCATCTCGGGTAGCCGTTCCGGAGGCGGCGTCATACCCACCGCCTAGGCTCCCGGTGCATGGGAGATCCGTTCACGGTGCGCATCACGGTCCGGGGCTACGAGCTCGACACCCAGGGCCACCTCAACCAGGCCGTCTACCTCCAGTACGCCGAGCACGCCCGGTGGGAGTGCCTGCGTGCCGCCGGCATCTCGCAGGACCGGCTCATCGCCACCGGCGTGGGACCGGTCGCCCTGGAGGTCACCCTGAGATACCTGAGGGAGCTGCGCGGCGGGGACGAGGTGGACGTGTCCTGCGAGTTCCACTGGGGCGAGGGCCGGACGTTCCGGATCGAGCAGGACTACCGCCGCCTGGACGGCACCCAGGTCGCGACGGTGACCGGGGTGGGCGGTCTGCTCGACCTGTCGACCCGGCGGCTCGTGGCCGACCCGCGGGAGCGGTTCCGGGAGCTGGCCACCGACCCGGGACCGCTCCGCCTCTGAGGCTGGCGCGCCGACCGGGCGGCGACCGACACGCTGGGGGTGCACGACGGGCCGCCGCCGACACGGGTCGGTCCCGGGCGGCCGGGCTTCTACGCTGGCACGCATGAACTCGTGGGACGACTCGCGTAGGGCGTTCACCGACGCAGCGCTCTGCTTCGTCCGCACCACCGCCCTGGTCGATGACCGGTGGAGCCGGCCCGGCCTGGGTGAGTGGGACGTGCGGGCCCTGGTCGGCCACACCAGCCGGTCCCTTCTCACGGTCGAGGAGTACCTGGCCCGGCCCGCCAACGGCGTCGAGGTCGCCTCCGCCGGCGACTACTTCCGCGCCACGAGCGCCGCCGCGGCCGGTGCGGCGGTCGCCGCGCGCGGACGCGACGCCGGGGCGGCGCTGGGCAGCGATCCGGCGGCAGCCGTGGCGGAGCTGGCCGCCCGCGTCCTCGCGCTGGTCGACACCCAGGACGGCGGCGCGCTCGTCACGACCGTCGCGGGTGGCATGCGGCTCGCGGACTACCTGCCGACCCGGACGTTCGAGCTTGCCGTGCACACCGCGGACCTCGCCACGGCGCTCGGCGTACCGCCCGAGGTGCCGGCGACCGCCGCGGCGCAGGCGCTGCGCATCGTCGCCGAGCTGGCCGTCGGCCACGGTCTCGCCGGGCCGCTCCTGCTGGCCGCCACCGGCCGCACGGGCAGCCTTCCGGCCGGCTTCTCGGTGCTCTGACAGCGCGTCGAGCGCCAGCCTCGGCGGCATCCGGCGGCGGGGTGGCGGACCGGCCCGGATGACCCGCTCCGCAGCCGCCGATCTTGGTGGGCGGGGTGTGGCATCGTAATGGGGATGGAGCCGGACGGTGACGCCGAGGCCCGCCGTACGCTGCCCGAACCGCTTCGGGTGGGCCTGCGGGTGCTGCGCGACTACCGGCCCACGCTCGGGCGGCTGCGGGCGCTGCTGCGCAGCATGGTGACCTCGTTCGTGGTGCTCAGCCTGACGCTGTGGCTGCTGCCGGGGGTCACCGCCAGCGGCCTGATCGCGATGCTGTGGCTGGTCGGGCTGATCGCCGGGTTCGGTGCGGTGCTGCGCCCGCTGCTGTTCGCCCTCTCCACCGCGCTGGGCGGCCTCGGGGCGCTGGCCATCGGCGTGTGCGTACAGGCCGTCGTCATGTACGTCGCGTTGCGCCTGGATCCGGAGGCGCACGTCCGCGGGTTCGCCGACGCCTTGGCCGCCGCGTGGCTCGCCGTGGCGCTGGCCGCGCTCCTGAACTGGCTCGCCGACGCCGGCACCGACGACGCGTTCGTCAGCGAGATGCTGTGGGTGATGAACCGGGTACGCCGTGGACCGGCTCGCCACCGACGACCGGTGTGGCACCGCCGGGGCGCCGCCGGGGTGCCACCCGAGCGGCAGACGACTGACGCCCTGCTCGTCGTCCAGCTCGACGGCGTGGCCGCGCCGCTGGTGCAGTGGGCCATCCGGGCCGGCAACCTGCCCACGATCGGTGGGTGGCTGCGCTCCCGCAGTCACCGGATGACCCAGTGGCACACCGGCCTGCCGGCCACCACGCCCGCGGCGCAGGCGGGCCTGCTGCACGGCGAGGTCCGGCGGGTGCCGGCCTATCGCTGGTACGAGAAGGCGACCGCGGACGACACCGCCAGCCGTCTCATGGTGACCAGCCGGCCCCGCGACGCCGCCGAGGTCGAGCGGCGGCTGTCCACCGGGCACGGGCTGCTGCGGGACGGTGGGGTCAGCATCAGCACGGTCTTCTCCGGCGACGCCCCCACCAGCCTGCTCACGGTGAGCCGCGCCGGGCTGCCCGGGCGGTCCACCCGGGGCTACGCGGCGTTCATGGCCAGCCCGTACGGGTTCGCCCGGGCCATCGTGCGCGGGGCCGGGCAGGTGGTGCGCGAGCTGTACGAGGCGCGGCGGCAGCGGCTGCGCGGCGTACAGCCCAGGGGCCGCCGCAGCGGCTCCTACCTGGCGCTGCGCCCGATGGCGAGCCTGCTCAGCGACCTCAACGTGTCGCTGATCGCCGAGCAGATGGCCGGCGGGGCGCCGGTGATCTTCTGCGACTTCCTCGACTACGACGAGGTGGCCCACCACGCCGGGCCGGCCCGACCGCAGGCGCTGGCGGTCCTCGAAGCACTCGACCAGACGCTCGGCATCCTTCAGCGGCTGGCGGCCGAGGCGGCGCGGCGCTACCACATCGTGGTGCTGAGCGACCACGGGCAGAGCCAGGGCGCCACGTTCCGCCAGCGGTACGGCGAGTCGCTGGCACAGGTGGTCGCCCGGCTCGCCGCGCCCACGGTGCGCCCGACCGCCCCCGACGGCCGGCCGGGGCCCCCGACGCCGGTGCGGGAGGCGGCGACCGCCGAGGCCGCCGGCCCGGTCGAGGAGTGGGGACGGGTCAACACGCTGCTCACCGAGGTGGCGGGCCGGGGCGGGGCGACCGGCACGGCGACCCGGGTGGCGGTGCGGTCGCACACGGAGGGCGGCGAGGTCACCCTGGGCCCGGCCGACGAGGAGGCGGCGGCGGCCACCCGGACCGATCCGGAGACCGTGGTGGTGGCGTCGGGCAACCTGGCGATGATCTATCTGCCCCGCCATCCGGGGCGGCTGACCCGCGAGCGGGTCGACGCCCTCGTACCGGGGCTGATCGACGGCCTGGCGGCGCATCCCGGCATCGGCCTGGTCGTCGTCGACTCGGCCGCCGGGCCGCTGGCCATCGGGGCGCGCGGCTGCCACAACCTGCGGCACGGACAGGTCGACGGCGACGACCCGCTGGCCCCGTACGGCCGGCGAGCGCGTCAGGACCTGCTGCGCCACCAGGCGATGGACCACGTCGGTGACCTCGTGGTGATCAGCGCGGTGGACCCGGGTCTGGAGGAGGTGGCGGCCTTCGAGGAGCTGGTCGGCTGCCACGGCGGACTCGGCGGCTGGCAGACGGAGGCCCTGCTCATCCACCCCGCCGACTGGCCGCAGGAGGGCGAGCTGGTCGGCCCGGAAGCCGTGCACGGGCAGTTGCTCGCCTGGCTGCGCCGGCTCGGGCTGCGCCGGCCCGACGAGGGGGACGACCCGGCGGGCCGCACAGTGGACCCCGACCCGGGCGACGCCTAGCGCGGGCAGCCGTCGGCTACGGCGCCACCGGCGGCTCGCCCGGCAGGGCCCGGCGCCGGGCCAGCCAGCTCAGCCCCTGGCTGACCAGCACGACGAGCAGGATCGCGGCGACGACGCTCTGCCACGGCTCCGGGAAGATCGCCCGCCCGAGGACGCCGATCGCGGCGTAGAGCACCGACCACAGCAGGCTGGCGGGCGCGTCGGCGAGGGCGAAACGCCGCCAGGTCAGCCCGGACAGGGCCGCCGCCAGCAGCACCGGGATCCGGCCGCCCGGGATGAGCCGGGACACCAGCAGCGTCGAGACGAGCTCCTCGCGCACCCGCGCCGTCATCCGGCCGACCCGCTGCCGGCCGCGCAGCCAGTGCAGGCGCCGGGCGAGCCGCTCGCCACCCCAGCCGAGCATGCCGTAGGTCGCCAGGTCGCCCGCGTACGCCCCGAACGCGCCGGCGATCACGACGAGGACCACGGTCACCGGATGCTGGTGGGCGGCGAGCGCGGCGGCACCGCTGACCGCCGCACCGGTCGGCACCACCGGGACGACGGACCCGAAGAGCACCACCAGGATCAGCGAGCCCAGCACGCCGAGCGTCGCCGTCACGGCCGGCGCACCTCGACGGACTCGCCCGGCCGCAGCACGCGCACCCGGGTGCCCGGCGAGACCGCCTCGGCGTGGCGGGCGAAGTCGTCCCCCGGGCCGAAGAACCGGTCCGGCCGGACCCGTTCGCAGCCGACCGGCCAGAAGGTGCCGAAGTGGATCGGCACGGCCCACGCCGCCGCCACCCGCCGGACCGCCTCCGCGGCGCCCGCCGGATCGAGGTGGCCGGGGCCGAGCGTGGGTCCCCACCCACCGACCGGGACGAGCGCCAGGTCGAGCGGCCCCAGCCCGGCCATCTCGTCGAAGAGACCGGTGTCCCCGGCGAACCAGGTCCGCAGCCGGCCGTCGATCAGGTAGCCGAGGGCGGGCGCCCGGTGCCGGGACCACGGACCCCGGCCGGCGTGGTGGGCCGCGGGGACGGCGGCGACCGTGACCCGGCCGATCGTGGTGCGGTCGCCGACCGCGAGCTCCGTGCAGCGGCGGGCGGCCGCCGCGCCCAGCGCCTGGCGGACCACGCGGCCCGCACCCGCCGGCACCACCAGCGCGGTGTCCGGGGGCAGCCGGCGCAGCGACGCGAAGTCCAGGTGGTCGGCGTGCAGGTGCGACACGAGTACGGCGTCCGGGGCGCCCGGCAGCCGCGGGGTGGGCCCACGACGTCGGCGCAGGTGGGCGAGCCGGTCACGTAGCAGCGGGTCGGTCAGCAGCCGGGTGTCGGAGTCCTCGACCCACACGGTGCTGTGCCCGTACCACGTCAGCCGCACGACACCGCCTCGGTCACGCCTGCCACCGTATCCGGCGGTGCCACCGCGCGGCCCGAACCTGCCGTGGCCCGCCGTCGGGCCGAGGTGGGCTTCCTCCCCCTGACGGTCGGCGGAGGGGTCGAATCGGCCATTCTGCCGGAAATGCTGTCACATACTCATACCGTCCGGCGGCGGCCGGGCGGGACGGTCCGGGTGGCGGAGGCCGGCGCCCGCGCCGTGGACCGAGTGGGAGGGATCAGTCAGGTGAGCGTGGACGGCGACGGGCGGGTGCCGGCGGATCCCTGGCCGCTGCCCAAGGATGCCAAGGTAGCGGATCACCTCGTGCAACGGTTGGCGTGCTGGGGCGTCCGCCGCTACTTCGGCTACCCGGGCGACGGCATCAACGGAATGACCTCGGCGCTGCAACGCACCAACGAGCGGGCGCAGTTCGTACAGGTCCGGCACGAGGAGACCGCGGGCTTCGCGGCGTCGGCGCACGTGAAGTACGGGGGCGGCCCGCTGGGCTGCGTCCTGGTCACCAGTGGGCCGGGGGCCATCCACGCGCTGAACGGCCTGTACGACGCCAAACTGGACCACCAGCCGGTGGTGGCCCTGGTCGGCCACACCGCCCTGACCGCCGAGGGTGGCGGGTACTACCAGGAGGTCGACCTGCTGGCGCTCTACAAGGACGTCGCCGCGGCGTTCCTGGCCCAGCTCGACCATCCCGCCCAGGTGCGCCACCTGGTGGACCGCGCCTGCCGGACCGCGCTGGCCCGGCGCACCGTCACCGCCCTGGTGCTCCCCTTGGACGTGCAGGACGAGCCGGCGGTGCCGGAGCCGCCGTACGCCCACGGGTACTACCACACCAGCAGCGTGCCGAGCAGCGGCCCGACCGTGCCGCCGGAGGCGGAGGTGCGCCGGGCGGCCGACGTGCTGCGCGGCGGCGAGCGGGTGGCCATGCTGGTCGGGCAGGGCGCGCTCGGCGCCGAGAACGAGGTACGCGAGGTCGCCCACCGGTTGGGCGCGGGCGTCGCCACCGCGCTGCTGGGCTTCCCCGCGGTCGACCACCGGGAGCCCTGGGTGACCGGCGCGATCGGGCTGCTCGGCACCCGCCCGAGCTGGCAGCTGATGCAGGGCTGCGACCGGCTGCTGATCGTCGGCAGCAACATGCCCTACTCGGAGTTCTACCCGCCGCCGGGGCAGGCCCGGGCGGTACAGGTCGACCGGGACGGCACCCAGCTGGGGCTGCGGTACCCGACCGAGGTGAACCTGACCGGCGACGCGGCGGCCACCCTCCGCGCGCTGCTGCGTGAGCTGGGGCCCGGCCCCGCGCCCACCGGCTGGCGGGAGACGATCTCCGCGGAGACCCGGGCGTGGCGCCAGACGCAGCGGAATCTCGCCGAGCAACCGGCCGATCCGGTCAACCCCCAGCTCCTCTTCGCCACCCTCAACGACCGACTGCCCGACGACGCGATGATCGCGGTGGACTGCGGCACGGCGACGGCCTGGTACGCCCGGCACATCCAGGTGCGCCCGGGCATGCTGGCCAGCCTCTCCGGCACCCTGCTGTCGATGGGCGGCGCGATGCCGTACGCGCTGGCGGCGAAGTTCGCCCACCCGGACCGCCCGCTGGTCGCGCTCATCGGCGACGGCGCCATGCAGATGAACGGCGTGAACGAACTCATCACCGTGGCCAAGTACTGGCGCAGCTGGTCCGATCCGCGGTTCGTGGTGCTGGTGCTGAACAACCGGGACCTCGCCTTCGTCAGCTGGGAACAGCGCTCCACCGAGGGGACGCCGATGTTCCCGGACAGCCAGGAACTGCCGGACATCGGCTACCAGCGGTGGGCGGAGGTGCTCGGGCTGGGCGGCGAGCTGGTCGACGCGCCGGAGCAGATCCCCGGCGTCTGGGAGCGGGCGCTGAACGCCGACCGGCCGGTGGTCGTCAACGCTCTCGTCGACCCCGCGGAGCTGATGCTGCCCCCGCACTTCACGCTGGAGCAGGCCCGCAACACCGCCGGGGCGCTGCTGCGCGGTGACACCGACTGGGCCGGCATCATCCGCCGGGGTCTGCCCGCCACCCTCACCGCCTACCGATCACGTCGCAGGTGAGCGACGGGCGGGGCGGGGCCCAGCGGCGCCCGGCAGCGCCCGGAGCGAGGTCCGTCCTGACGCTCGATACGCCGCGGGCGGAACCGGGCCGCCGGCCGGTTCGCAGTTGGACGGAACCGGCCCTGGGTGCCGGCCACCGCCGCTAGCGTCGGGAGCATGCCCGCCCGTCCGTCCCGCTGGACGATGCCGCTCCGGGTACTGGAGGCGCCGTCGTACCTGCAGGCGTTCGTGCTGTCCGGGGTGGTCACCGTGCTGCTCGTCCGGGCCTTCCTCCAGGCGGCCGGCTACCCGCAGCTCGGCGGCGGTGGGCTGCACATCGCGCACGTGCTCTGGGGTGGCCTGCTGATGACCACCGGGCTGGGTGTCGCGCTGGTCTTCCTGGGCAGCGCGGCGCGCAATCTGGGCGCGGTCCTGGGCGGGATCGGCTTCGGGCTGTTCATCGACGAGATCGGCAAGTTCGTGACCGCCGGCACCGACTACTTCTACGCCCCGGCGGCCGGCATGATCTACGGCGCGTTCGCCCTGCTCGTGGTGATCACCCAGGCGATCCGGGGCCGGATCCGCCTCACCGGTCCGGAGCGGACGGCGAACGCGATGTACGCGGTGGTCGGCGGGCTGCGCACCGGCCTCACCGACGACCGGCGGGCGGCCGCGGCCCGACTGGTGCGCGGGTGCGGCCCGGACGTCGAGGACGCGATCACCCGGCTGCTCGACACGGTGCCCCGGCGCGAGGCACCCGGCCCCCGGTTCTGGCAGCCGTGGCTGCGCCGGGCCCGCCGGGCCGTGGTCTGGGTGACCACGCACCGGTGGGTGGTGGCGCTGGTGGTGCTCTACCTGGTCGGCGAGCCGTTCGTCGTCGTGCTGGGCGTCCTGCTGGACGCGATCAGCGGCCAGCTGCACGACCAGCGGGAGTGGCGTGCCGTGCTCGGGGTCTCGATCTCCGCGCTGATCACCGCGGTGCTCAGCATCCGGGGGGCGTCGCTGCTGCCTCTCGACCGGACGCGGGCCTTCCGGCTGTTCAAACTCGCCCTCCTGGTCGACCTGCTGTTCGGGCAGATCTTCAGCTTCACCGTCAACCAGTTCGGGGCGCTCACCGCGCTCGCCGTGGACCTTTTCCTGCTCGGCGTGGTGACCGCGGAACACCGACGGCTCTGCCGGCTGGGCCCGGAGCCCGACCGCTGAACTCCCCGGCCCCGACCGCCGGTGCACCCCGCTGACCTACCGGGACTGGCGTGAGCTGACCCGCGACAACGTGGACGCCCGGGTGTGGTCGGGTATCCAGACCCCGCCCCGAAGGGCGGAGCACTGGCCCGCACCCCGGTAGCGGGACGGCGGGCCTTTTCCGACCTCAGGGCAGCCCGCTCCAGGGGTCCTCGCGGCGCCAGATCGTCGGCAGGTGCAGGGCGACGCCGTCGCGGTCGGCGAGGCGGCCGAGCACGCGCATGGTGGTGTCGAGGTCGTCACCGGCGTACGGCAGCGCGCGCGGTGGCCGGTCCAGTGGGCGGAAGAAGTCGTCCCAGTGGGTTAGCACGACCCGCCGGGCACCGACGGTCCGCACGGTCTGCGCCCAGTAGCTCGTGAGATACCCCTCGTCCCGCACGCCGAGCTGACCGACCCCGAGGTACGCGACGTCGGCGCGGTGCCCCTCCAGCGCCCCGGGAACGAAGCCCGCGCTGCCCTGCACCAGGGCGGTGCGACCGCTGTCGTGCCGGACCAGGAGCGACCACGCCTCACCGCACCGGTAGGCACGGGCCCTGACCGGCGGCACGACGGGCTCGGTGATGACCCCGGGGAAGCGGTCCGGAGGGCAGTGTTCCGACGCCACGAACCCGAGGGTGAACGCACCCGACGTGACCTGCTCGCCGGGGGTCACGACGCGGATCCGGTCCGGCGGCAGGCCGTGGCCGCGTCCGACGTTGGCGGCCGACTCGCCACCGAGGAGCGTGGCGTTGGTGCGCTCCGCGACGAAGGCGGAGTCCAGGACATGGTCGAAGTGGGTGTGCACCGGCACGACGGCGTCCAACCGGCGGTCGGAGAGCCCGGCTCGGGCCAGCGCGCCGGCGATCCGCTCCTGGTCGGGAGCGATCCTGGAGAACGCGACCTTGAGCAGCGAGGGCCGGGAGAAGAACCCGTCGGTCAGGATGGCGGATTCGCCGTCATCCAGCAGCAGGGTGGACACGCCCAGGAACACGGCCGCGAAGCTCCCGGCGGCCGGCGGCACGTCGAACCGGGCCGCGTGGCGGTCAAGGTCGGGACGGCCGAGCTTCAGGCGCATGGGCGGGATGCTAGCTCGCCGGGCTCGCGGCGGATGCCGTTCGGCACGGCGCGCTCGTTCGCTGGCGCGGAGCGAGGGCGGCCCGGACCGGCTCCGCGCGGCCTTCTCCTCGGCGGTCGCCGACGAGGGACGACGTGGTCCCGCCGATCCGGCCTCGAGCGGAGGCGGACCGGCGGGACGACGTCGGTTCCGACAGGTTCGCCGCGGCGCAGATTCCGCGGCGATCGCCGGAGCAGGGTGCCGATGCGGTCAGCGGGTGCGCAGCGGGGCGAGCGCGGTGCTCCAGGCCACGACCTGGTCGAGCGTGGTGGTGAGCGCGTCCTGCTGGAACTGGCTCGGCTTGAAGACGCTGAAGTTCTCGAAGTCGGTGAAGAGCGACAGCGCCACCTGCGCGCGCACGTCGGCCATCTGGAGCTCGCCGGCGATCAGGCGGAGGTGCTCCACGGCCCGGGTGCCGCCGGCGGAGCCGTAGCTGACGAAGCCGACGGCCTTGTTGTTCCACTCGGCGTAGAGGAAGTCGATGGCGTTCTTGAGGGCACCCGAGGTGGAGTGGTTGTACTCGGGGGTGACCATCACGAACCCGTCGAACGACGCGATGGTGTTGGCCCAGCGGATCGTGTGCGGCTGGGTGTACTGGCCCATCGCCGGCGGGTACGCCTCGTCGAGGTGCGGCAGCTGGTGGTCGAGCAGATCGACGAGTTCGAACTCCGCGTCGGGGCGCTGCTTGGCGACCTCGAGGACCCAGCGGGCGACGGCTTCTCCGTTGCGCCCCGGGCGGGTGCTACCGAGGATGATTCCGATCCTGGTCATGGCGGGTGCCTTTCAGAAAGTCCTTGCCTGGCTCGGTGAAGGCTAGCCACTGCTTGCTTGGTCAAGCAATTATCGGGCCCGTGCCGATGGTCACAGCACCAGAGCCGATTTGTTTGGTCAAGCAACTAGAATGGGCGGCATGTCCGGTAGCTCCGCCACACCTCTGCGGCCTCTCAACCCCGACGAGGAGGCGCTGGTCCGCGCCCTGGGCCAACTGATGTACGTCCTGCCCCGGGCGATCGACGCCGACATGGTCGGCGCACACCAGCTGCCCTTCACCGAGTACAACGCCCTGCGGATCCTCTCCGAGGCGCCGGACCGGCGATTGCGGATGAACGAACTCGCCGCCGCCTGCCAGCTCTCCCTGAGCGGGATGAGCCGCACGATCAGCCGCCTGGAGACCCAGGGCCTGGTCGAGCGGGTCCGGAGCGGGGAGGACGCGCGGGGCTGGAACGCCGTCCTCACCGATGCCGGCTTCGCCCGCCTGGAGGAGTCCTGGCCGAGCCACCTGACCGCCGTGCGGCGGCGGTTCCTGGACCATCTCGAGGGCTTCGATCTCGCCCGGTTGGCCAGCGCGTTCCAGCGGGTCGGCACGGCCGACTGAGCCGCCTCGACGGCGCGATCCGCCGGGCCGAGGTGGCACACCGAGCCGCCACCGGCTCACTCCCGGTCTCTCGACCGGATCGAGCCGCATCCGGAGAATGGTCGATACTTCGGGTGGCAGACACAACACGGCGTCGTCATGGGGTATCAAGGACCAGTGGCAGCCGAGCAGGGCCCCGTGGCCATCTCCGATCTGGTCGGCGCCGAACGCCGGGCGGTGGCGGAAGAACTCTGGCAGAAGTGGCGGTTCGAGGGCCGCGGCGCCGCCCTGCTCTTCGGGTTCGCCGGGGTGGGCAAGTCGGACCAGGTCGTCCGACCACTGCGGAACTGGGCGGCGAGCCAGTCCATTCCGACGGCCTGGGTCGACGTGCCGGTGGGGACAGCCGACGTGGCGACGACGATCAGCGGCCGCATCCTGGAGGAACTGAAGGACGGAGGTCACGCGGGGGTGGCCGCCACGGTGTCGGCCGACGCCACCCTCGCCGACATCCTCCGCTCGCTGCTGGCGGCGGGCGCGCTCATCGTCATCGACGAGTTCCAGCGGCTGCTCGACCCGCAGGGCAAGCCCTCGGCGTCCGTGGCGCGAATGCTGGAGCAGCTCGCCCGGCGCCCGACGGACCGGGGTTGCCTGCTGCTGGTGTCGAACCGGCACCTCGACTGGACCTGGACCGAGCATTTCCACGTCACCGAACTGCTGCCGCCCGACGACGCCGACGCCATCACGATCGTCCTCGACCATCTCGGCGCGCAGCAGGCCGACGCCCGATTCCCGCAGCACCGGCGGCCGGAGGTCGTACGCCGCCTCGGACGGAACCCGAGAGTGCTGCGGCTGCTCGGCTACCTGCTCAAGTCGCACCTGTTGGAAGGGCTGTTGCCACCGAGCGGGAGTGCTCCCGAGGAACCCTTCGACTCGAAGCTCGTCGAGGAGATCGAGCGGACGCTGCTGGCCAAGGCCGCCGAGGGCCTGGCGGAGCCCGCCCGCGCCTTCCTGCGCGACATGTCGGTGATCCGGGACTGGGCCGACTGGGCCCTCATCGAGGCGATGGGGGGCGGCCGGGGCGAGGTCCGGGAGCTGGTGCGCGGCGCCCAGGAGCGGTACCTCCTGCAGGCCCGCACCCAGACCGACCGGCCGGGAGCCGGTCCCGCCGGGCGATACCAGGTGCATCCGCTGCTCCGCGAGGCGGACGGCGTCCAGCTGCGCCGGGACGCGGCCGCCTGGCGGGCCGCCCACGCCCGCGCCGGCGACTGGTACGCCCGGAAGCTGCAGGCCGCCGGCCGGACCGCGGTCCACGACCGGACCCTCCTGCTCGGCCTGGACGGCGCCGCGTACCACTACACCGCGGCCGACGCGGAAGACGCCCTGCTGACGGCGATCGAACCGGCCAGGCGCTACATCGGTCAGCGCTACGGGTGGATGTCCGTGCGGGTGAACACCGCCGGGGAACGGGACGCCCGCATCGCGCTGCTGCAGCTGTACAACAGCCGGTGGGGCACCCCGGGCACCCACTACCACCTGGCCATGCTCCTGCGTGATCGAGGCCGCCCGGACGACCTCTCCCGAGCGATTCCGCAGGCGCAGTCCGCCACCCTGGACCAGGATCACGCCGACCCCTGGGTGTTGTGGGCCAAGCTCGTCTGGGCGGTGGACGGCGCTGAGGCGGCGATCGCGGTGGCACGCGAGGCCACCGCCCACGTCGCACCGTCCAAGAGCCTCTTCTCGGTGTACCAGCAACTCGGCGGTTACCTCAACGAACGGCGGCGTACCGGGGAAGCCATCGCGGCGCTGCGCCAAGGTGTGGACCGCGCCCGGGGCAACACCGAGCGACTGGCCGCGCTGGCCGCCCAGTACGCGGCCGGCGCGCCCACCGACGACCTGCTCGAAGAGGTGGTCGCCTGGTTGCGGGAGAAGCCGGAACTCGAGGTCCAGTACCGGTTGGCGCAGGTGTACCTGCTGGAACGCGGGCAGCGCTGGCACCAGGCGCTCGCGCTTCTCGCCGACGGCCGGCGGCTGAGCCCGAGATACATCAACTTCTCGGTGCACGAGGCGCTGTGCCACCTCGCGCTGGGCGACGCCGTACGGGCACAGGAGGCCGTCGACAACTATCCCGCCCAGAAGAGCTTCTCCACGTCGTCGGCCTCCACCTGGTGCGCGGCCTTCGTCGCCCTAGAACTCGGCCGGACCTCGGACGCGTCGGAACTGGTCCGGACCTATCTCGGCAGCGACGTCGCTGTCTCGACTCCGGACGAGATCCGCGCGCTGTTGCTGCACAGTTGGGACACCAGCGTCGGCCGCCTGGACTTCACCTCGCCGCCCTCGTTGGTGTTTCCGATCCTGCCGCCCGCCCTCAGCGGCCTGTCGACCACCGCCATCAGGCCGCAGTACGGCGATCCTGTCCTGCCCCGGAGGCAGCCGCACGGTGCCGCCGCGGCCCGTGACGGCCGGCCGCACGTCCTCGCACTGGCCACCGAGTGGTCCTCGTCGCTCGGCGGCCTGAGCACCTTCAACCGGCAGCTGTGCGGCTCGCTGACCGCTCACGCGCGGGTGACGTGCGTGGTGTTGCGGGCCACCGACGAGGAACGCCGAGACGCCACCTCGGCGGGCGTCACGCTGGTCGAGGCGCCGGAGGCGCCCGGAGCGTCGGACGTCGACCGGCTGTCCCGCCGGCCGCCGCTTCCCGAGGGCACGGTTCCCGACGTGATCATCGGACACGGCCGGTGGACCGGCCCGGCCGCCCACCACCTGGGCGACGACTTCCCGCACGCCAAGCGCCTGCACTTCCTGCACGTCATTCCCGACGACATCGAGCGCCACAAGGCGGACCGCGGGGTGGACGCGGGGGTGCTCGCCGAGGAACGGCAGGAGGTCGAGCTGGCGCTCAGCGCCGAGGCCGACCACGCCGTGGCGGTGGGGCCGCGGATGTACTACTGGTTCCTGCGGGACCTGGAGGCTCGCGGCGTCGACCCGGCGCGGTTGATCCGCTTCGATCCGGGCTTCGACCTCGGCGTCGGATCTCCCCGCCAGCCACCACAGGGCCGGCCCTGGACGGTGCTCCTCGTCGGCCGGACGGAGGACGACCGACTCAAGGGGCTCGACCTGGCGGCGCGCGCCTTCAACCTGGCGCGCCGCCGGCGTGGTGCCGGCACTCCCCGAGTCGAACTCCTCGTCCGCGGCGCCCCTCCGGAGACGTGCTCCACCCTCGAGGACCAGATGAAGGGCTGGGCCGCAGACGCGTCGCTGCCGGTGCGGGTGCGCCCGTACTCGACCAGGGCGGAGCGGCTGGCCGCCGACCTTCGCGCGGCGAGTCTGCTCCTGATGCCCTCCCGGGCGGAGGGCTTCGGCCTCGTGGCGGTGGAGGCCATCCTCGCGGGCACGCCGGTGCTGGTGAGCAGCGAGAGCGGCCTGGGAGAACTGCTGGAGGAGCGGCTCGGGCCGGAGGAGGCGGCCCGGATCGTGGTACCGACGACGGGTGACGACGAGCGCGACGTCGAGAGCTGGAGCAACGCCATCGACGGCGCGCTGCGCAACCGGGAGGCGGAGTTCCCCGGGATCGCCGACCTTCGCGCCCGGCTGGCCCGGGAACTGACCTGGTCCACGGCGACCGCCACCCTGCTGGACCGCGTCCTGAACACGGCGGACACCAGGCCGCCGGCGCCCCGGTCACCCGAGGAGTCGCCGTACGAACGGCCGGCGGCACCGCGAGCCTGACCACCATGAGCCGGACCCCCGGGTCCGGAGGGCTGGGCCGCACCGGCCGTCCGGCCGGCCCAGGAGGGCCGGCCCGGAGGTCAGGATCACCCCGGGAAGATCCACGCGCGTCCTGCCACGAGCGCAGTGTCGCCGGTTCTGGAATCAGTCAAGGTTGTGTTCGAGTGGCGGCGGCCACCCTCTCCAGGGTCATATCGGCGGTCCCGGCCCGAGCCGTCGCGGCCAGAATCCCGCCCGCCGAACCCGCCGTGGACCCACGGGCGATCGGGCATGGTCGCGGCCGGATCGGGAATCGCAGGGCCGCCAGCAGGACCGACGGAGGAGACGCGCCATGACGGACCCCTCGCGCACCGGGTCGAACAGCGCCGGGCCACAGTCCTCGCCGCAGGAGCGGGACGTCGGGCCGGCCGGCGGTGGGTTCGCCGTCGTGGAGATGTTCACCTCCCAGGGCTGCAACAGCTGTCCGCCGGCGGAGGAGCTGCTGACCGAGATCGAACGCGAGGCCCGGAAGGAGGGACAGCCCGTCTACGCCCTCGGATTCCACGTCGACTACTGGGACGACCTGGGCTGGCCCGATCCGTTCGCCGACGCGGCGCACACCGCGCGGCAGCGGGCGTACGCGCACGCCTTCGGCTCCGGGGGGTTGTACACGCCGCAGATGATCGTGAACGGCACCGTCGAGTTCGTCGGCTCCGACCGCCGACGGGCGGCGACCGCGATCGCCGCCGCCCTGACGGAGGCAGCCACCACGCCGCTCGCGCTCTCGGTCGAGGACACCGCCGGGGGCGACGGGCACCGGGTGGTGGTGGACTACCAGACCGAACGGCCGCCGCCGCGGTCGGTGTTGAACGTGGTGGTCGTGGAACGCGGCCTGGAGAACCACGTCCCCCGGGGCGAGAACGCCGGGCGGACGCTGCGGCAGGACAACGTGGTGCGCGCCTTCACGTCGGTGGGCCTGGACGCCCCGAGCGGGCGGGTGGAACTGGCGGTGCCGCCGGACCTCGATCCCGGACACGCCTCGGTGGTCGGCTATGTGCAGCACCACGGCAACAAGGCGATCGCCGGCGCCAGGGCCGTCGAGCTCGCGATCAAGCAGGGCGCCTAGCCCCGCTCCGGCGGCGGTCGGCGGGTTGCCGCCAGCGCCCCCGCCCAGGCTCATCGGGCGGCCGGCGCCTTCTCGGCCTTGCGCAGCCCGAGCAGGGCGACCAGGGCGAGCAGGATGACGGCGACGGCGTACTCCTTGGCCGTCCGGAGCAGGCCGCCGTGGACCACGAGGAAGCCGGCGATGACGGTGGGCAGGCCGAAGCCGACGTAGCAGACGATGTAGAGCAGGGAGAGCACGCTGGCGCGTTCGTGCGCCTCGACCAGCGGCACGACCGTCTTGAGGCTGCCCTGGAATCCGGCACCGAAGCCGACGCCCCCGAACGCGAGCCCGACGAAGAATCCGGCGACGGACTCGGCGGTGACCGACACCAGGGTGATGATCATGCCCAGGATGAGTGCGCTGATTCCGGTGAGCATCACCGTCCGCGCGGGGGCGTTGCGCAGCAGCAGGACGGCGATGGTCCCGAAGACGGCGAAGACGAAGACGACCAGACCGCCGGCCACGATCGAGCTCTCCATGAGGGCGCGCGTGAGCGCCGGACCGAGCGCGCCGAAGAAGCCGGCCAGCGCCCAGACGGAGAAGACCACCGGAGCGACGACGAGGACCGGCGCGCGTACGGCACGGGGCAGGGTGATCTCCGGCCGAAGGCTCTGCAGCGCTCCCCTCATCGGCGTGACCGTCTCCCCCATCAGCACCACCCCGACGCCCTGGATCAGCAGGACGACGAGCAGGACGACGTACACCAGCCGGGTCGGCGCGGGGAAGAACTGGATGAGCACCGCCGAGAGCAGGGCGCCGATCCCGGTTCCGACGCCGGGGGCGATCGAGTTCGCGAGCGTCCCCCGTGCGGGGTTGATGTCGAGCATGGCGGCCCCGACGGCGCCGGTGGCGGCGCCGGCCGCGAGCCCCTGTACGACACGGGCGGCCACCAGCGCGGGTACGCCGCCGGCGAAGACGAAGATGACCAGCGCGATCATCTGGATCGCGATCGCGACCAGCAGGACGGGCCGCCGCCCGACGTGGTCGGAGAGCTTGCCGAACGTGAGCAGGGACGCCAGCACCGCGAGGGCGTAGGCGGCGAACACCACCGTGGTGGTGATCGGCGAGAAGTGCCAGCGCTCCTGATAGATCCCGTAGAGGGGGGTCGGGGCCGCCGACGCGGCCAGGAACGACACCAGGATCGAGGCGAGCAGAAGCAGGGCGACACCCGGCGAGATCCGCCCCGGTCCGGCGTTCTGCATCAGACGTGCTCCTCAGGTGAGCTGCGAGCGGCGGTCCGGCGCGGTCGATCCGGACGCTCCCCGCTGAAAGGCCGCAGCGGAGTACCCCTTGCGCCGCGTCGCACGCGACGTGAATGACGCCTTTCTTCGCCTTCGGCCCAGGCATCCCGGGTCATCCGGCGGTGGTCGCATAGGCCAGGTCACCTCGGGAAAATGCTGCGTATGGCCAGGTACACGAAGCCCGAGCTGCGAAACCAGATCAAGGAAGAGTTGCAGGCTTCCGACAAGGGCGGCAGGCCGGGGCAGTGGTCGGCGCGCAAGTCGCAGCTGCTCACCAAGGAGTACCAGAAGCGGGGCGGAGGCTATCAGGGCCCGAAGGACGAGCGGCAGAAGTCCCTGCAGCGGTGGGGCGCCGAGGACTGGCAGACCAGGAACGGCGCCACCCGGGCCCGCAAGGGCGGCGAAACCAAGCGTTTCCTGCCCAAGCATGCCTGGGAACGACTCTCGGCGGACGAGCAGCGCGCAACGGACACCAAGAAGCGCGAGGCGTCCAGGTCCGGCAGGCAGTTCGTCGCCAACACCGCGCCCGCCAAACGCGCGCGCAGGGAGGCCACGTCGGTCGACCGGCTGTCGGAGGTGACGGTCGCCGAGGCGGCCGGGCTGGTCCGTGGTCTCGACACGGACGAGGTCAAGGCGGCGCTGAAGCAGGAACGCGCCGGCAAGAACCGCAAGACGCTCGTCCAACGGCTGCAGTCGGAACTCAAGCGCCGCTGACTCCGGGCGGCGCCGCACCAGATCGGCGATATCGCGTACGGCGAGAGCCGGCCCGGGATCCGTTGCGCGGCCGCCATACCTAGAACTACTATGCATTGCAGTTCTAGGGTTAGGTGGTCACATGCACATCACCAAGGATCTCGTCGCGGCCTCGGCGACCCCGCTCGTGCTGGGGATCCTCGCCGAGGGCGACAGCTACGGCTACGCGATCCTCAAACAGGTCAACGAGTTGTCGGGCGGGCAGCTGGAGTGGACCGACGGTCTGCTCTACCCGCTGCTGCACCGCCTGGAGCGGCTGGGGCACGTCGAGTCGGCCTGGGAGACCCCACCCGGGGGCCGCCGCCGCAAGTACTACCGCATCACCGAACAGGGCCGGGCCGAGCTCGCCGAGCAGCGCCGCCAGTGGGCCGCCGTCGTCGACGCCCTGCGCGGCGTCTGGAACGCCGCCCAGTCCATCACGCCGATCGCGGCACCGGCCTGGGAGGCGGGACGATGAGCGTCAACAGCGACAACGATCTGGAAGGCCAGATCGCCGAGTGGCGGGCCTACACGCACCGCCGCCGGGAGCTGCACCACACCGATGCCGAGGAGCTGGAAGACCACCTGCGCAGCCGGATCACCGAGCTGACCGAGGCGGGCCTGCACGCCGACGAGGCCTTCCTCATCGCCGTGAAGCGGATGGGCAGCCTCGATGAGCTGTCGCGGGAGTTCGCTCGCGAGCATTCCGAGCGGCTGTGGAAGCAGCTCGTACTGCCCGGGGAGCCGGACACCCCCGCCGCCGCCCGTACCCGACGGGAACTGCCCGTCATGGTGCTCTGCGCGGCCGTCGCGGCGCTCTCGATCAAGGTGCCGGCCCTGTTCGGCCTCGACCTGGCCTCGGGCGACCACGGCGCCTTCTACGCGCGGAACATCAGCCTGTTCGCGCTGCCAGCGCTGGCCGCCTACTTCGCCTGGCAACGCCGGGTCGGCCTGCGCGTCATCGGGGTGCTCGCGGCGCTGTTCGTACTCGGCGCGGTCGCCGCGAACGCGTACCCGCTGGCGGACGACTCGCAGACCCTGGTGCTGACGGCGATCCACCTGCCGCTCGCGCTGTGGCTGGTGGTCGGCGTCGCCTACGCGGGCGGCGACTGGCGTTCGGACCGGCGGCGGATGGACTTCATCCGGTTCACCGGGGAGTGGCTGATCTACTTCGCCCTCATCGCGCTCGGTGGCGGCGTGCTCACCGCCTTCACGGCGGGCACCTTCAACGCTATCGGCCTCGACGCCGAGGGATTCATCCAATCGTGGCTGGTGCCGTGCGGCGCCACCGCCGCGGTCATCGTGGCGGCCTGGCTGGTGGAGGCCAAGCAGAGCGTCATCGAGAACATGGCGCCCGTGCTGACCCGCGTCTTCACGCCGCTGTTCGCGGCCGCCCTGCTGGCCTTCCTGGTCGCGATCGTCTGGACCAACAACGGCATCGACGTCGAGCGGGATGCGCTCATCCTGTTCGACCTGCTGCTGGTCGTCGTGCTGGGCCTGCTGCTGTACGCCATCTCCGCCCGTGACCTCACGGCCCGGGCCGGTCTCTTCGACCGCCTGCAGCTCGCGCTCGTCGTCAGCGCCTTGATCATCGACGCCCTGGTGCTGCTGGCGATCACCGGCCGGATCACCGAATGGGGCTTCAGTCCGAACAAGACCGCCGCCCTCGGCGAGAACGTCATCCTGCTCACCAACCTGGCGTGGTCGGCATGGCTGTTCCTCGGCTTCGTCCGTGGCCGCATGCCCTTCGCCCGCTTGGAACAGTGGCAGACCCGGTACGTGATCGTGTACGCGGTCTGGGCCTGGACGGTCGTCCTCGCCTTCCCGCTCGTGTTCGACTTCGCCTGAGCCGAATCCGACCCGCTCAACCCTGTCCGGACAGCGGACAGGGTTGAGCGGTGTCCCCTCAGGACACCGCGGCGTCGGCCGCCGGGTGGAGCCAGCTGGCCGTCGGTCGCAGCGACCCTCTTGACCCCGGAATGTCGATCCGCTTAGGTTCATCAATCAGAAAGGTCTCTTTACTAATTCTCTCCACCGTCGTGGGAGTGCCGATGCGACCATTCCGTCACCGCCGAATCACCGCCGGCGTCGCCCTGGCGACCATGCTGGTCACCGCCGCCCCGCCGACGGCCGCCAGCGCGGACGACAGCAGGAACCGCCGTGCCGGTTACCACCGGGTCGGCTACTTCACCCAGTGGGGCATCTACGGCCGGGCCTTCCCGGTGAAGAAGCTCGACACCTCCGGGGCGGCAAGCCGCCTCACCCACGTCAACTACGCCTTCGGCAACGTCAGCGAGGACGGGCGCTGCTTCGTGGACGGTGGGCCGGGCGAGGGTGACGCCTGGGCCGACTACCAGCGTCCCGTCCCGGCGGAGGAGAGCGTCGACGGCGTCGCCGACGCCTGGGGCGAACCGCTCAACGGCAACTTCGGCCAGTTGGCCAAGCTCAAGGCCAAGCATCCCGGCCTGCAGGTGATGATCTCGCTGGGCGGCTGGAGCTGGTCGACGTACTTCTCGAACGCCGCCCGCACCGACGCCTCCCGGAAGGCGTTCGTGGCCTCCTGCATCGACCTCTACCTCAAGGGCAACCTCCCGGTCCTCGACGGTGGCAGTGGCGGCCCGGGTGCCGCCGCCGGCGTCTTCGACGGCATCGACCTCGACTGGGAGTGGCCGAACTGGCCGGGTGAGCCCGGCAACGTGGTCCGCCCGGAGGACCGGCAGAACTTCACCGAGCTGCTCGCCGAGTTCCGCCGGCAACTCGACGCGTACGGCCGGACGACCCGCAGGCACCACCCGCTGACGGCCTTCCTGCCGGCCAACCCGGCGGCCATGGACGCCGGATACGAGGGTCGCGAAATCTTCCGGCACCTGGACTTCGCCACGGTGCAGGGGTACGACTTCCACGGCGCGTGGGACCCGGTGACCAACCAGCAGTCGGCGCTGCGCGTACCGTCGGGAGCGCCGGACAACCCGGACTTCTCCGCAGAGGTGGCGATCGACGGCTGGCTCGCCCGCGGTGCGCCGCGCGAGAAGCTGGTCCTGGGCATCCCCTACTACGGCCGAGGCTGGACCGGCGTCGGCGGGAGCGGCAACGGTCTCTTCCAGCCCGCGACCGGGCCCGCGCCGGCCACCTTCGAGGCCGGGTACGAGGACTACCGGCGGCTCAAGACCCTGGCCGGCAACGGCTTCACCGTCCACCGGGACCTTCGTGCCGGCCATGCCTGGTTGTTCGACGGCACGACCTTCTGGACGTACGACGATCCGGCGGTGGTGTTGCAGAAGACGCTGTACATCCGGCGGGCCGGCCTGGCCGGAGCGATGGTCTGGTCGTTGGACGGCGACGACGACAACGCCACGTTGACCAAGACGATCGGCCTCGGGCTTGCGACGCCGTAGCCGCGCGCCGCAGCCGGTGCCAGTGGCGGAGATGGGGAGGTGACGTCAGTGGCCCTGCCGGTCGGACGCCCACCGATCGAATTCTTCGCGAACGGCGGCGGCACCGGCCGGCACCACCTGACTCGCGGTGGCGGAGACGGCGTCCTGCATCTCGTCCGCCAGCCAGGCCGGGCCACCGCCGGCCGCCCGCAGCTGCGTCAGGCCTGCCCGGCCCAGCACCAGGGCGGCCACGAGGTAGCCCCCGGTGAGTCCCGCCGTGGCCAGTTTGCGGGGCAGGAAGGTCTCCAGCAGGCGCAGCGCGGTCGCCGAGGCGGCCCCGGCTCCCAGGACCACACACCCTCCGGCGGTGGCGAGCAGCGCCAGACCGACCCCCGCCGGACGAACCGCCCTCAGGACGTGCGTGCGTACCTCGCGGACCTCCGCACGCACCACCTCCGCCACCTCGGCAGCCAAGCGGTCGGTCGGACCGGCCGCCCGTCCGAGTCCGCCGGACCGTCCCGCTGCCGCGTCACTCATGGGCCCGCTCCTCCTCCGTTGGGGGCAGCCGCTTACCCATGAACGTCACCGCCATACCTGTCCCGACGCCCGGGGCGGAAGCTAGGACAAAGGTGACAAGGTGACCGGGGGAGTCGAGCTGTGCCCGGAAGCGGTCGGTCATCCGGCTCAGCGGTGCATGTGCAGGCGGATCGTGGTGGCACCGGGCCTGGTGTGGACGCGTACGAGGTCGCAGAGCTGGTTGACCAGGACGAGTCCTCGGCTGCCCGGCTGCCGTGGCGGCACCGGAAGCCGGCCGGCGAGCGGATTCGTGATGTGCCCGGTGTCGGTGAGCTGGCAGATCAGCCGCGTGCTGTCGGTCCAGACCGCGAGGGTACCGCCCCCGGTGGTGTGTCTGACCGTGTTCGCCGCCAGTTCGTTGACCGCCAGGGTCAGGTCGGCGACCCGGTCCGGGTGCAGCCCCGCGGCGACGGCGTGCGCGGTCACGAACCGGCGGATGGCCGGGAGAGCGTGCACGTCGATGGCGATGGTGCTCGCCCGGGCAGGCGGATCCGGCAGCGGCAGGTTGAACCCGGCGGCAACCGCGACCGGGTCCGCGTAGTACGGGCTCGCCCACTCCGCGCCGTCCTTCTGCAGGACGGGGTGGGTGCGGCAGGCGTCGTCGAGCCAGTCCCGGTCCAGGCGACTGGTGTCGTAGGGACAGAGGATGGTGGCCTGCCGGCCGGCGAACGCCGCGTTGATCAGGGCCTCGTGCTGGGCGCAGGCGGGGTACTCGACAGCGGTACGGCCGGCCCAGATGGGTTCGCCGATGATGCGTACCCGCTTGCCCGGGTGCGCGGCGGCGAAGGCGAGCAGGACGCCGGGAATGATCCGCCCCGGGTTGCGCCCGGCCTCGCTCATGTCGTGCAACTGCACCCGGTCCGCGTCGACGCCGAGCGCGGTACGGATCTGGTGGAGGTTGTCCCCGGGTACCGCCACCATGACCGGCTCGTCGGCGGCGAGGCCGGCGTGGATGAACGGCACCGTGCCGGCCAGGTACTCCTCGCGGTCGCCGTAGAAGAGGGCGGGGTGGACGAAATCGTCGGTCCTGGTGGCGACCGAGATGCTCATGCGGCAGCCTCCGAGTGCGTGGTCCAGCCGCCTCGTCGGGCCATCGCAGCGTCAGTCCGGATACCAGGTTGGCACCGGTCAGGTGAAGTGTACGGGCGGGGCGACGTAACGGCCGGTCAGACCCGACCCGGCCCTGACTGCCGCTGCGGGCCCGGCCCCGGCTGCCGCCGCTGCCGGAGCGGACGAGTCCCGCCGACGGCGGCCCGGCGGTGCCGGTCGGCGCCCGGGCTCACGCGCGACTTGCCGGTCGCCTGGATGGCGAGCACGGCGATGTCGTCGGTCGGCTGTTCGCCGGCGAGCGTGGTCATGATGCGGGCGCAGACCGCTTCGGCGGCACCTGGTTCGACGGCCGCGCAGAGCCGCTCGATGCCGGTGTCGATCACTTCGCCGCGGCGTTCGACGAGCCCGTCGGTGTAGCAGACCAGCACCGCCTCGGCAGGGAACGCGACCTCGGTGTGTCGGCGGGCCGGTCGATCCGGGCGCACACCCAGTGGAAGATCGACTGGAAGGTTCAGCGTCTCGGCGGGCCGTCCCGGGGTGGCCAGCACGGGTGGCAGGTGCCCGGCGAGGGACATCCGGATGATGGTGCGGTCCGGGGAGATCATCGCGTACAGGACCGTGGCGAGGTTCCCGGCCTCGAAATGGTGGATCTTGCGGTCCAGCAGGGTCAGCGCGCTCGCCGGATCGTCGCAGATCAATGCGTACGCGCGCAGCGCGCTGCGCAGGCGCCCCATCACGACCGCCGAGCGCAGCCCGTGTCCCGACACGTCGCCGATGACGACGCCCAGCCAGCCGGACGGGAGGGTGAACACGTCGTACCAGTCGCCGCCCACGCCGGCGTCGTGGCCGGGCACATAGCGGGCGGCCATGTCCACGCCGGGCGCATCGGGCAGGTGGGTGGGCAGCAGGCTGCGTTGCAGGGCGAGGGCGGCGGTGCGGTCGATGCTGCTGGCCCGGCTCCGGCTGGCCAGGCTCGCCCGATCGGCGGCGAGTTGGAGCACCTGCACGTCGTCGTCGGTGAATCGGTGCGGCTGGAGGCAGCCGACGTGCAGTACGCCGATCACTTCGCCGCCGGCGAGCATGGGCACACCCAACAGCGAGCAGACCCCTCTGTCGAACAGCGTCGGGTCGTCCGCGGCCGTGACCTCGTCCAGCACGATGGACTGCTTCTCCCGGGCGATCCGGCCGGCGAAGCCGCGGCCGACGGAGATCCGCGAGCCCTGCCGGACCTCGTCCGCCAACCCTCTCGCCGCGGCGGCCACGAACTGCTGGGCGTGCACGTCCACCAGCAGGACGGCGGCGGTATCGACCCCTAACACCTCTCGCACCCGGTCGAGGAGTTCGTCGAGAAGGTCGTCGACGTCAAGCTTGGACAGCGCGGCATCGGTGATCGCCTCGATACGGCGGAGCCGCTCGTCGCTCCCGCCACCCTGCACACCAATCACGGCAGAAGCCTAGCCCTCCCCGGGCCCGGAGCAGCCCCTCAGGAGCGCCACCGTCACTGCCATCCTGCTGATCTCGGGGTGGCTCATCCCGACGAATCGGTCATCGGGGTGACCGTCGCTCGTCCACCCCCGGCAGGTGGTGCGGGCTGACCGGGCCGGCTCCGCCGCCGCACCGAGCAGAACATGCTCCTACCGCACGTCAACGGAGATCGGCGCGCTGAGCCGGCCCTCGTTCCCGCTGCGATCCAGGCCGGACACGCAGTAGGAGAGCGGGCGGTCGGCGGGGGCGGCGCGGTCGACCCAGCCGGTACCCCGGGCGGTGCCGACGAGCCGGGCCGCGTCGCCGTCCACCCGGTAGACGGCGAAGCTCGCGGCACCGTCCGGGCGCCAGGTCAGCGCCACCCCGCCGGCGTCGCGCCGCCCGCCGGTGACCGCGGGTACGGCGGGCGGCGCCGCCGGTAGCTGCGCCATCGCGGGCACCAACGCCGGGCCGGCGTAGTGCGCTCCGCTGTACCGGCTGACCGCGCCGAGCTTGTCGGCGCGCACCTGGCTGGCGCTGAAGTGCACGCTTCCGCTCACCCCGTGCCGGCGGTTGAGGGCGAGCTGGCGGTCCAGCTCGGCCGGGTCGCGCCAGGCGCCGCGCTCCCCCACCCGGTAGTCGGCCTGGCCGATGTAGAGCTGCACCCGGGTGCCCTTCACCGTGGCCGCCCACCACGGCAGCAGCTTGGCGTAGTCGGCCTTGTCGAATCCGATGTGCCAGTAGAGCTGCGGCACCACGTAGTCGAGCCACTGCTGCCGGACCCAGAGCCGGGTGTCGGCGTAGATGTCGTCGTAGCTCTGCAGACCGGCTGTCGGTGAGCCGGCCGGGTCGGTGCGCTTGTTGCGCCAGATACCGAACGGGCTGATGCCGAACTTGACCCACGGCTTGATCGCTTTGATCCGCTCGCTCATCTCACGGACCAGCGTGTTCACGTTGTCCCTGCGCCAGGCGTGCTTGTCCGGGAACCGCCGGCCGTACCGGGCGAACGCCACGTCGTCCGGGAAGTCCTGCCCGGCCTCGGGGTACGGGTAGAAGAAGTCGTCGAAGTGCACGCCGTCGACGTCGTAGCGCTGGACCGCCTCCAGCATCGAGTCCTCGACGAACGCGCGCGCCTCCGGGATGCCCGGGTTGAAGTAGAGGCGACTGCCGGGCCGGTCGGCGCTGGGATAGGTCACCACCCAGTCGGGGTGCCGCCGCAGCGGGTGTGTCGGCGCCAGCTGGTCCAGCCGGGGGCCGGGCCCCCCGACGGTGGCCGGCTGCCCGCCCCGGTACGGGTTGAACCAGGCGTGGAACTCCAGGTTGCGGGCGTGTGCCTCGCTGATCATGAACTCCATCGGGTCCCAGCCCGGGTCACGGCCGTCGCGGCGGCCGGTCAGCCACTCCGACCAGGGCGCGTACTTTGACGGCCAGAGGGCGTCCCCGCTGGGCCGCACGTGTACGAAGACGGCGTTGTGGTTGCGCCGCACGGCCAGGTCGAGCCAGCCCCGGAACTCCGCCCGCGCCGTCTCGGCCGGCAACCCGCGCCGGCTCGGCCAGTCGATGTTGTTCACCGTCGTGATCCACATGCCGCGCAACTCGCGGGGTGCCAGCGCCGCCCGGCCGGCGCAGTTGGGAGCGGCGTGCGCCGGGCCGAGAGCGGCGACGGCGCCGCGTTCGTCGTCGACGACCCGCTCGCGCACCGACCAGGCGCCGACCGCGACCGCCAGGGCGAGCGCGGCGACGACGGCGATGAGTGCGCGGGTACGACGGCGGTGAGCGGGCGGATCGGCGGCGGGCATTGCCCCAGTCTGCCCAGTGCTGCCCGGCCGGGTGAACCGGGTGGAGGGTTACTTAACGGTCAGCTAAGGCCGGTGGGTCCGCCGGGAGGCGGCGGGCCCGGAGAATTCGGTGTCACCTCGACACGCGGCTGCCCGGCCACAATTCCGGTGGCGGTCCGGGACCGGCCGTTGCGAGACTCTGATCTGTGCGAGAGCCGGACCGATTCCGCGCCGCCGTCGGCACGTGGGCGGCCGGCGGCACGGACGCCGCGGCGGCGGCCGCGGTGGCCCGCGAACTGGCCGAGGATGGCCTGGCAACGGTCGTCCTCGTCGAAGGGGTCAGCGACCGGAGCGCGGTGGAGGCGCTGGCCGTCCGGCGCAACCGGGATCTGGCCGGCGAGGGCGTGTGCGTCCTGCCGATCGGCGGCGCGATGAGCGTCGGTCGGTTCCTGCGGCTCTTCGGCGCGCAGGGGCTCGCCGTGACCATCCGGGGGCTCTGCGACGAGGGCGAAGAGGGCTACTTCCGGCGCGGGCTGGAGCAGGCCGGCCTCGGTAGCGACCTGACCCGCTCCGGGATGGAGGCGTTGGGCTTCTACGTGTGCGTCGCCGATCTCGAGGACGAGCTGATTCGCGCGCTGGGCACGGCCGGGGTCGAGGGGGTCCTGGCGGCCGAACAGGATCTGGCCCGCTTCCGGGTCTTCCAGAACCAGCCCGCGCAGCGGGGACGCGCGATCGAGCGGCAACTGCGCCGCTTCATGGGTACGACCAGCGGTCGCAAGGCCCGGTACGCCCGCGCGCTCGTCGACGCCCTCGACCCGAACCAGGTACCCCGGCCGCTGGCTCACCTGCTCCCGTCCCACTCCTGACCCGCGATCCGGTCCGCCCACGCGGTGAGCGCCCCGAGGGACGTCCCTCAGCGCAGCCGCCGGGCGGCGAACCTGGCGGGCGGCGCGGCGATCGCGTCCTGGGCCGCGATCAACTGGATCTCCCGGGTGCCCGCCGCGAGGGTCGCCTCCAGTACGGCGAAGACGGAGGCGATGGTGCGTTCCAGCGCCGTGGCGGGCGAACCCGTCGTCCACAGGTGCGCGAGGTACAGCGCCGCGGTGACGTCGCCGCCGCCGTTGGGGCTGATCGGCAGCAGCGGGGTGGTCACCGCCCAGGCGCCCTCGTCGGAGACGGCCACCACTTCCAGCGACCCCACCGGCACGTCACCGTGGAGCACGCTGGTGACCAGGACGTGCCGCGGTCCCGTCTCGCGTACCACGTCGACCGCGTCCAGCAGCTCGGGCAGGGAGTTGGTCGCCCGGCCGGCGAGGAAGTCCAGCTCGAAGTGGTTCGGGGTGATGATGTCCGCGCGCGGGACGACGGTGTCCCGCAGGTACTCCGGGATGCCCGGCCGGACGAACATCCCGCGGCCGGCATCGCCCATCACCGGATCGCAGCAGTACACCGCGTCCGGGTTGGCGGCCTTGACCTTGTCGACCGCGTCGAGGATCACCGCGCCCATCGCCGGGTCACCCTGGTAGCCCGACAGCACCGCGTCGGCGCTGCCAAGGACCCCGCGGTCGCCGATACCCGCGATCACCTCGGCCACGTCGGCCGGCGCCAGCAGCGGCCCGCGCCACGCGCCGTACCCGGTGTGGTTGGAGAAGTGGACCGTCACCACCGGCCAGACCTCGTGCCCGAGGCGCTGAAGGGGGAAGGCGGCCGCGGAGTTGCCGACGTGGCCGTAGGCGACCGAGGACTGGATGGACAGGATCTTCACCGGCTCATCATGGCGGTTCCCGCCGGTGCCGCGCGTACGGCCCGCCGCTTCTCACGGATTCGCCCACCCCGGCCGCTTCGCCGGCGAGTACCGGCCCGCTTCGGCGCGTCGCTGACGAGCGTCAACCCCTGCCCAGGGTCGGGCGGCGGCTATCGGACCTTACGAGTGGATCGCACCACGATGTCGTCGTACCCGGGGTGCTTGCCCAGCCACTCGGCGAGGAACGGGCAGATCGGCACCACCGTCCGGCCCCTGGCCCGCGCGTCGTCCATCACCGCGCGAGCGAGGGTCGAGCCGAGGCCCCTGCCTTCGAACTGCGGATCGACCTCGGTGTGCGTGTAGGCGATGATGTTGCCGGTCAACTGGTAGGTGACCACCCCGGCCAGCGCACCCGACTCGTCCCGCGCCTCGAACCGCTCCCGCTCCGGCGCGTCATTCACGGTGAACTCCACCCCACCATCGAAGCACGCCCGCCTGCGGAACCGGGTGTGAGGCCGGCAACGCTCCCGGGCACCGCGGCCCGGACGAACCGCGTCGTCGGTGCCGGCTCACCGGGCGTCAGTGCGCTGCCACGACCACCGCTTCCGGCGCCAGGCCGGCGAGCCGGGCCGGCCGCACCACGACGAGCAGCACCGCCATCGCCGCCACCATGCCACCGGCGACGACGAGCGCCATGGCCACCGCGCCGGTGCCCAGCACGCCCACCAGGGGCGCGGCCAACGCGCCGACGCCGAACTGCACGGCGCCGAGCAGGGCGGAGGCCGTACCGGCCGCTTCCCCGTGCCGGGACAGGGCCAGGGCCGGCGCGTTCGGCATCGCCAGACCGGCCGCCGCGAGCACCACCCACAACGACACCAGCAGGCTCGGCAACCCGCCGAGGCCGGTCGCGGCGAAGGCGAGAAGGGCCAGTCCGGCCACGGTTCCCACGCCCAGGGCGACGACGAGGATCCGCTGCGGCGAGTGGCGGCGCAGCAGCCGTACGTTGAACTGGGTCGCCGCGATCAGTCCGACCGCGCCCGCGCCGAAGGCCAGCCCGAACTGCTGCTCGTCCAGCCCGTACTGCTGTTGCAGGACGAACGACGACCCGGCGACGTAGGCGAACAACGCCGCCATGGCCAGCCCGGCGACCAGCACCAGGCCCACGAACGTCCGGTCCCGCAGCAGCGCGCCGTACACGATGACCGTCGCGACCACCCCGCCGCGCCGGCGCCGCTCGGCCGGCAGCGTCTCGCGGAGGCCGAGCGCGGCGACCACGACGAGCAGCACACCGAAGGCGGCCAGGGCCACGAACACGCCGCGCCAGTCGGTCCAGCGCAGCAATCCGCCACCGAGGGTCGGCGCGAGGATCGGCGCCGCCCCCATGACCAGCAGCAGCCGGGAGAGCAGCCTGGCGAAGGCCGCGCCGTCGAACAGGTCGCGGACCACGGCCATCGCGACGACCGTGGCCGCCGCCACGCCGAGGCCCTGCATCACCCGCAGGCCGCCGAGAACCGTGACGTTCGGTGCGACCACGCAGAGCAGCGACGCCACGACGTGCAGCGCGATGCCGGCGATCAGCGGCGCGCGCCGGCCGACGGCGTCGGACAGCGGGCCGATCAGCAACTGGCCGACGGCGAGGCCCGCCAGCGTGCCGGTGAGGGTCAGTTGGACCGCCGCCGGCGTCGTCCGGAAATCGTCGACGATGGCGGGAAGCGCGGGCAGGTACATGTCGATGGTCAGCGGACCCACCGCGATCAGCGACCCGAGCACCAGGACGAGCCGCAGGCGTTGTCGGGGGGTCATCAGGTCGCCGGGTGTCAGCGGGACCGCCCGCCCCTCCGGGGCGTCGACGGTCATCGGGTCGTCTTCGATCGGCCGTCACGGAGCCGGGCCGGGTGCAGGGCAGGAGTCACACCTGAATCCAAATCCGGATCCGGTGATCTGATTCCCCGTCGCCGAACAGGTAACGCAGGTCACAGCCGGGCGACGGCGGTCAGCCGGCGATCCGGCAGCGGATTCCGGTGGGTCAGGCGGGGTTGGCCCGCCTCGCCGCCTGGCGCCGCAGTTCGTGGCGGGCCAGGGCGTTCTTGTGCACCTCGTCGGGTCCGTCGGCGAAGCGCAGGGTGCGGATGCGGGCGTAGGCGCCCGCCAGCGGGAAGTCCTGGGAGAGGCCGGCGGCGCCGTGCACCTGGATCGCCTTGTCCAGGATCCACTGCACGGTCGCGGGGGTGGCGATCTTGATCGCCTGGATCTCGGTGTGCGCGCCCTTGTTGCCGACGGTGTCCATCAGCCAGGCCGTCTTGAGGACCAGCAGTCGCAGCTGCTCGATCCGCACCCGGGACTCGGCGATCCAGTCGCGGATCACCCCCTGCTCGGCCAGCGGCCTGCCGAACGCGGTCCGCTGCTCGGCGCGGGCGCACATCAGCTCGACGGCCTGCTCGGCGACGCCGATGGAGCGCATGCAGTGGTGGATGCGGCCGGGGCCGAGCCGGGCCTGCGCGATAGCGAAGCCGTCGCCTTCGCCGCCGATCAGGTTCTCCACCGGCACGCGTACGTCGTGGAACTCCAGCTCGGCGTGCCCGCCGTGGTCGTGGTCGTCGTACCCGAACACCTCCATGCCCCGCTTGATCACCAGGCCCGGGGTGTCCCGTGGGACCAGCACCATGGACTGCTGACGGTGCCGCTCGGCGTCCGGGTCGGTCTTGCCCATGACAATGAGGATCCGGGCGTTCGGGTTCATCGCGCCGGTGATCCACCACTTGCGGCCGTTGATCACGTACTGGTCGCCGGCCCGCTCGATCCGGGTCGAGATGTTGGTGGCATCGGAGGACGCCACGTCTGGCTCGGTCATGGCGAACGACGACCGGATCCGACCGTCCAGCAGCGGCTCCAACCACTGCTTGCGCTGCTGCTCGGTGCCGAACATCGCCAGCACCTCCATGTTGCCGGTGTCCGGGGCGGCGCAGTTCAGGGCGGCGGGCGCCAGGTGGCTACGTCCGGTGATCTCCGCCAGCGGGGCGTACTGCAGGTTGGTCAGGCCGGCTCCGTGCGTGCCCGGCAGGAAGAGGTTCCACAGCCCGCGCTTCCTCGCCGCGGCGCGCAGCTCCGCGAGCACCGGCACCGCGTCCCAGGCCCAGCGGTTGCCGAGCTGCCCGAGCTGCTCGTGGAAGGCGTGCTCCGCCGGGTAGACATGGCTGTCCATGAAGTCGAGGAGGTTGTCCCGCAGCCCCTCGGTCCTCGGGTCCAGGGCGAAGTCCATCAGTGCTCCTTGAGGTAGGTCAGGCCCGCGTCGAGCAGCAGCTCGGTGACCTCGCCGAGGCGCTCGAAGCCGGAGCCGACGGTCTGGCCGCGCAGGTGCCGGTAGTGGATGCCCTCGAGGATCGCGGCCAGCTTGAAGGCCGCCAGCCCGAGGTGGAAGCCGAAGGGCGGGAGGGGGCGGGTGCTGCTCGCCGCGTACCGGTCGAGGATCTCGTCCTCGGTCAGGAAGCCGGGCGCGGACGAGGCGTCGGCGACCGCCACCCCGACGAGCCGCCCGAGGCGCTGGTAGAGCACCAGCAGCGCCAGGTCGGTGAGCGGGTCGCCGAGGGTGGCCATCTCCCAGTCGATGACGGCCGCGAGGCGGTCGCGGTCGTCGGTGAGGACGTTGTCGAGGCGGTAGTCGCCGTGCACGATGCCCGGCGTGGACTCGCTCGGCACGCCGGACGCCAGCCGGGCGTGCAGCTCGTCGGCGGCCGGCAGGTCCCGGCAGTACGACGCGTCGAGCTGCTTCTTCCAGCGACTCACCTGCCGAGCCAGGAAGCCCTCCGGCCGGCCGAAGTCGGCCAGCCCCACGGCCACCGGGTCGACCGCGTGCAGCGCGGCCAGGGTGTCGACCAGCCGGGTCGAGATGACCCGGGTACGTTCCGGGCCGAGCCGCTCGAGTTCGGCCGCGTGCCGGTACGCCGTACCGTCGACCCGCTCCATCACGTAGAACGGGGCGCCCAGCACGTCGGCGTCGGAACAGAGCGCGTACGTCTTCGGCACCGGCACGTCGGTCGGCCAGAGCGCCGACATGACCCGGTACTCCCGGCTCATGTCGTGCGCCGTGGCCAGCACGTGCCCCAGCGGCGGCCGCCGGACGATCCAGGCCCTCCGCCCGTCACCGACCTCGTAGGTGAGGTTGGACTTGCCGCCGGCGACCAGCCGGGCGGTCAGCTCCCCGGCCGCCTCGGGAACCGAGGTGGCGAACCAGTCGGAGAGTCGGGCCAGGTCGAGGCCCGGCGGGTCGGGCCGGTCGGCGGCGGTCACGGCACCAGGATGCTGACGGTCTCGACCACGCACGCCGGCTTCCCGGCGCCGGCCAGCTCGACGGTCACCTTCGCCGTGAGCTGGTAGCCACCGCCGCCGGGCACCAACGACAACAGCTCCACTCCGGCCCGCACCTGGGAGTCGACGGGGACCGGGGAGGGGAAGCGGAGCTTGTTGGCCCCGTAGTTCACGCCCATGCTGAGCCCCTCCACCTTGTACACCTGCCAGACCAGCATCGGCACCAGCGACAAGGTCAGGTATCCGTGCGCGATGGTGCTGCCGAACGGGCCGTGCGCCGCCTTCGCGGGGTCGACGTGGATCCACTGGCGGTCGCCCGTCGCCTCGGCGAAGGCGTCGATCTGCTGCTGGGTGACGGTGTGCCAGTCGGAGTAGCCGAGGTGGGTGCCGACCGCCTGCTCCAGCTCCTCGATGCCGTGGAAGACCTTCATCATCTCTCCTTTCCCGGTCAGGCCTTCGGCCCGCCGGCGACGTACAGCACCTGGCCGGACACGAAACCGGCTCCCTCGCTGGCGAAGAACGACACGGCGTGCGCGATGTCCTCCGGCGTGCCGGTGCGGGCGACGGGGATCTGCGCCGCGGCGGCGTTCTTGAAGTCCTCGAAGGCCATGCCGACCCGCGCCGCGGTGGCGGCGGTCATCTCGGTCTCGATGAAGCCGGGGGCGATCGCGTTCGCCGTGACCCCGAACTTCCCGAGTTCCAGGGCGAGCGTCTTGGTGAAGCCCTGCAGGCCGGCCTTGGCGGCCGCGTAGTTGGCCTGGCCCCGGTTGCCCAGGGCGGAGGTGCTGGACAGGTTGACGATCCGCCCCCAACCGGCCTTGGTCATGTAGCCCTGCACGGCGCGGCTCATCAGGAACGAGCCCCGCAGGTGCACGTTGATGACGGCGTCCCAGTCGTCGGCGGTCATCTTGAACAGCAGGTTGTCGCGGGTGATGCCGGCGTTGTTGACCAGCACGGTCGGCTCGCCCAGTTCCTCGGCGATCCGGTCCACGGCGGCCTGCACCGCCTGCTCGTCGGCGACGTTGGCGCCGACGGCCAGGGCTCGGCCGCCGCCGGCCTGGATCTCCTCGACGACCGGCTTGCCCGCCGCTTCGTCCAGGTCGACGACGGCGACGGCGAAGCCGTCCCGGGCGAGGCGCTTGGCGACGGCGGCGCCGATGCCACGGGCCGCTCCGGTGACGACTGCGGTGCGGGTGACGGTCATGGGGTCAACTCCTCGGTGCGGGCGGGATGGGGCAGGTCGGCTCCGGGCCGCGGCCGTGGGAGGCCGGTGCGAGCGGCGGGCAGCAGCGCGGCGATCGCGGCCCGCGTGCTGTTGGCGTCGGTGTGCAGCAGCGCGCGCATGCCGACGGCGCGGGCGCCGAGCACGTTTGGTTCGGCGTCGTCGACGAAGAGCACCCGGTCGGCCGGCAGCCCGAGTCGCTCCAGGGTGAGCGTGTAGATCGGGGCGAGCGGCTTGCGCAGCCCGACCTCGCCGGAGATGACGACGGGATCGAAGAGCCCGTCGATCAGCTCGCGCGGGTACGTGTTGCCCCAACTGTTGGAGAGCAGGCCGACGCGCACGCCGGCGTCGCGCAGCTGCCGGGCCAGGTCGACCATCGCCGGGTCGGGGCGCATCCCGGCGAAGAGCCGGGCCAGGACGCCGACCGGATCGACCGCACGCCCGTCGAGCGTGGTGAGCTCGGCGGCGAGCAGCGCGTCGAACTCGTCGACGCCCAGCGCCCCGGTCTCCAGGCCGTGGACGGGGGTGCCGTCCGGGGCGCCCCGGGACAGCCAGGCCTTGAGCGTGCGGGAGAACGACGCCGGGTCGATGCCGTCGGCGTGCAGCCACGCGGCGATCGAGTCCCGGACCGGTCCGGTGAGCACGCCGCCGTAGTCGAAGACCACGGCGTCCACCTGGTTCGCGGTGCTCACGAGACGTACACCACCCGGCCGACGGTGACGCCGTCGGCGAGCTCCTGCACCCCGTCGGCCACCTCGTCGAGCGCGAGGCGTTGGCTGACCAGGGGTCGTACGGCGCCCTGGGCGGCCAACGCGGTGAGGGCGCGATGGCATTCGGCGACGGCCGCCGGGTCGTAGCGGTGGTACAGGCCCCAGTGCAGGCCGACGATCGAGTAGTTCTTGACCAGGGCGTGGTTGAGCGCGGCGGACTGGATCTGACCGCCGGCGAAGCCGACCACGAGGATCCGGCCCTCGAAGGCGACGCACTTGGTCGAACGCTGGTAGGTCTCGCCGCCGACCGGGTCGTAGACGACGTCGGCGCCCCGACCACCGGTCTCGGCCTTGACCACCTCGACGAAGTCCTCTTCCCGGCGGTCCACGACCACGTCGGCGCCGAGCGCCCGGGCCACCGCCGCCTTCTCCGGACCACCCACGACGCCGATCACCCGGGCGCCGGCCGCCTTGCCCAACTGGACGGCGGCGCTGCCGACGCCGCCAGCCGCGGCGTGCACCAGCAGCGTCTCGCCCGCGCGCAGCCCGGCCCGCCGGTGCAGGCCGAACCAGCCGGTCTGGTACCCGATGTAGAGCGAGGCCGCCTCGGCGTCGTCGAGCTCGGCGGGCGCGGGGAACGTGGCCGCCGCAGCCAGCAGCGCGAACTCCGCGAACCCGCCGTACGGCAGCGTCGCGCCGCCGAGCACGCGGTCGCCGACGGCGAACCCGTCGACACCTTCGCCGAGCGCGACGACCTCGCCGCACAGCTCGACCCCGGGGGTGAACGGAAGCTCCGGCTTGACCTGGTACTCGCCCCGGCACATCAGGACGTCCGGGAAGTTGGCCGGAGCGGCCAGCACCCGCACCACGAGCTGCCCGGGGCCCGGCTCCGGGTCGGCCACGTCGACGAGCCGGAGCACGTCGCGGGGCTCACCGAGGTCGGCGACCCGCCATGCCTTCATCGGGCTGCCCCCTGGTCCTCGAGTCGCTGCTGGAGCTTGTTCATGCCGTTGAGCCAGCGGTCGGTGTCGGTGGCGCGGTGCGCGTAGTAGGTGGCCACCCGGGGATGCGGCAGGACGAGGAACCGGTCGTCGTGGAGGGCCTGCCACGTCGCCTCGGCGACGTCCTCGGGGGTGATCGCCGCATCGTGGCTGAGCAACTCCTGCAACGGCCCGGCGTTGTCGAGCATCCGGGTCCGTACGCCCTGCGGGCAGATCGCCTGCACCACGACGCCACGGTGCCGGTAGGTCAACGACAGCCACTCGGCGAACGCCACGCAGGCGTGCTTGCTGACCGAATAGGTCGGGCTCCCGATCATCGTGAGCAGCCCGGCCGCCGACGCGGTCACCACGAACCGACCCGAGCCGCGCTCGACCCAGCCGGGGACCAGCAGCCGCGCGGCCCGTACGTTGGCCATGACGTTCACCTCGTGGCTGGCGGCCCAGTCCTCCTCGGTGGCCAGCAGCCCGTTACCGCGGTCGATGCCGGCGTTCCCGATCCAGACGTCGATGCTGCCCAGGTGGCCTCGGGCCGCCTCGACCAGCGCGGCGACCCCCTGCTCGGTGGCGGCGTCACCGGGGGCGGGCCGGCCACCGATCTCCTCGGCCACCCGGACGGCGGCCTCGGCGTCGAGGTCGTTGACGACGACCCGGGCGCCCTCAGCGGCGAGTCGGGTGGCCAGCGCGCGGCCGATGCCGTGGCCGGCGCCGGTGACGACGACGCCCTTGTCCCGTACCGGCATCAGACACCTCCGGTCAGGGTGACGCCGCCGTCGATCACCAGCAGCTGGCCGGTCATCCAGGCGGCGTCCTCGGAGAGCAGGAACGCGACGACGCTCCCGATGTCGTCGGGGACGCCGAGCCGCTTGAGCGGGTACGCCGCGGCCACCTGCTCCTCCCGCCCCTCGTACAGGGCGGTGGCGAACTTCGTCTTCACCACGGCCGGGGCGACCGCGTTCACCCGGATGTCCGGGCCGAGCTCGACGGCGAGTTCCTGGGTGAGGTGGATGAGCATCGCCTTGCTGGCCCCGTAGAAGCCGATGCCGGGCGCGGGCCGGAGGCCGGCCACCGAGGAGACGTTGACCACGGCCCCGCCGTGCTCCTTCATCCAGCCCCGATAGGCCTGCTGCACCCAGGACAGGGCGGCGAGGCAGTTCACCTCGAAGATCTTGCGGGCGGCGGCCAGGTCCAGCTCGACCATCGGCCCGTACGTCGGGTTGATGCCGGTGTTGTTGACCAGCAGATCGACGCTGCCGAAGGTGTCGATCGCGCGCGTGACGACCTCGGCCTGGTGGTCGGCGTCGTCGGCGTGGCCGGCGATGCCGAGCGCGTGCTCCGGGCCCAGCTGGGCGACGGCCTGGTCGAGCGCCTCCTGTTTGCGGGCGGTGATGACGACCTTGGCGCCTTCGGCCACCAGCCGCTCGGCGATGGCCAGGCCGATGCCCCGGCTGGCACCGGTCACGATCGCCGTTCGTCCGGTGAATCTCGTGGACGTCGCTACAGCTTGGGACACGGCCTCCCCTTCAGGGTTACTAAGCGCTTGCTTACGTTAGGCTCGATGAAGTGTGCGACGCCGCAGCGGCCGCCGTCAACAGGTCCGGCCCGGCGGCTGACATCCGGGCCGGTCCACCGGGCGTTGTGGTATCAATGCCGGCCAGGCAGAAGGAAGGATGGACGCGGGTTGACCTCCACCGCCGATCACTCTCGCGCCGACGCGACCCGCGCCCGGCTGCTCGAGGCGGCCGTCGACGCGTTCGCCGAGCGAGGCTTCCACGGCACGACGACACGCGACATCGCCGGCGCGGCCGGGCTGAGCCCGGCCGCCCTCTACGTGCACCACAAATCCAAGGAGGAGCTGCTCTACCTGATCGCGCGATCAGGACACGAGCACGTGCTGCGCCTCGCGCAGGAGGCGATCGCGTCGTCCGACGACCCGGCCACGGCGCTGCGGCGTGCCGTCCACGACTTCGTCGTCTCGCACGCCCGCGACCACACCCGCACCCGGGTCGTGAACTACGAGCTGGCCGCACTGAGCCCCGAGCATCTCGCCGAGATCCGTGCCGTGCGCCACCGGATCGAGCAGGCGTTCCGCCAGCTCGTGGAGGCCGGCGTCGCCGCCGGTGTCTTCGACACCCCGGATCCGCGAATCGCGGGGGCGGCCCTGCTGTCCCTCGGCGTCGACCTCGGCCGGTGGTACCGCGACGACGGCGGCTGGAGCCCCGAGTACATCGCCACCCAGTACGCCGAGATGGCACTCCGTATCGTCGGCGCCCGCTGAACAACACCGAGGGCGATCAGGCCCGCGACCACGACCACCTGGCCGTTCATGGCGAGACGGGCCGCCGGCAGTTCAGCGGTGGTGGTACTCCTCGTCGGTGACGTGGTCGCCCCACTCGGACTCCGGACCGGAGCCCGGTGCCGGCGCCTCCCACATCGCGAGGTGGGTCATGAAGTGGTCCGGGGCAGCACCGTGCCAGTGCCACTCCCCCGGTGGCGTGTAGATGGTGTCGCCGGGCCGGATCTCGATGATCTCGCCACCGCGGGACTGGATCAGGCCGACGCCGTCGGTGACGTGCAGGGTCTGACCGACGGCATGGGAGTGCCAGGCCCGCCGGGTTTCCGCCGACGGTCGACCGTCGGCGTTGGTCGAGCCGGCGCGGGGCGGCGATCGGCTCGGAGCGCCGGCAGGCGCCCGCGGGGACACCGGTGGTGTCCCCACGGGCGGGACCGGTCAGGGCCGGACCAGGACCTTGAGGGCCTCGCGCCGGTCCATCGCGCGGTACGCGTCGGGTACCTCGTCGAGGCTGACGGTGCGGTCGAAGACCTTGCCGGGATCGACCGTGCCGTCGAGGATGCCGGGCATCAGCTCGTCGATGTAGGCGCGAACCGGGGCGGGCCCGCCGGTGAGGGTGAGGTTGCCCCCGAACATGCCCCAGCCGATCGGCCCCTCGTCGTACTGCGGCACGCCCACCCGGCTGATCACACCGCCGTGGCGGACCACGCCGAGCGCCTGCTCGTAGGCCGGCTTGTAGCCGACCGCGTCGAGCACGGCGTGGGTACCGTCGCCGCCGGTCAGCTCCCGCACCTTGGCGATGCCCTCCGCACCGCGCTCGGCCACCACGTCGGTGGCGCCGAACTCGACGCCCAGGTCGGTGCGGACCTTGTGCCGGCCCATCAGGATGATCCGCTCAGCCCCCAGCTGCCGGGCCGACAGCACCGCGAGCAGACCCACCGCGCCGTCCCCGATCACGGTGACCGTGGTGCGCGGGTTGACGTTGGCGCGCTTGGCGGCGTGGTAACCGGTGCCGTAGACGTCGCCGAGGGTCAGCAGCGACGGCAGGAGGGCGGAGTCCTCACCGACCGGCAGCTTGACCAGGGTGCCGGCCGCCTGCGGGACGCGGATCAGCTCGGCCTGGGCCTGGCTGAAGAACCCGCCGTGGCGGCAGGAGGTCTGCACGCCCTCCCGGCAGAAGTCGCAGGTGTTGTCCTGGAACGCGAAGGACGCCACCACCAGGTCGCCCTTCGTCAGCCCGGTCACCTCCGAGCCGAGCTCCGCCACGACGCCGAGGAACTCATGGCCCATCTGTGTCCCCTGCTCGGACGCCGGCATGTTGTGGTAGGGATGCAGGTCGCTGCCGCAGACACAGGTCCGCACCACTCGGACGATCGCGTCCGTGGGCTGCCGCAACACCGGGTCCGGGAGCTCCTCCACCCGTACGTCACCGGCGCCGTACATCAACGTTGCTCGCATCGCGTTTCCTCTTCAGGTTGTCGTCCCGCGGTCGGCCCGAGCCGTCACCACGCTGGATCACTATCCCCGCCAGGCGTGGGTCGCACCCGCGTAAACAGCCAGCAAACCGGGAGCGAGGGCGATCAGGGAGAGCCTGTCGTTCCGGGTACTGCCAGAACCTCCCAGGCCGGCCCGGGCGGACGTAGCGTCGAGGACGTGGACAGCCGAACCGAGATCCGCGACTTCCTGACCTCCCGCCGGGCCAGGATCACGCCCGAGCGGGCGGGGCTGCCCGCCTACGGCGGCAACCGGCGGGTGGCGGGGCTGCGCCGCGAGGAGGTCGCGCTGCTGGCCGGCGTCAGCGTGGATTACTACACCCGGCTGGAGCGGGGCAACCTCAGCGGTGTCTCCGAGAGCGTGCTCGAGGCGATCGCCCGGGCCCTGCAACTGGACGAGGCCGAACGGGCGCACCTGTTCGACCTCGCCCGGGCGGCGAACACCACACCCGGCACAGCCCGGACCCGTCGCCGGCCGACCCAGCAGGTGCGGCCGGGGGTGCAGCGCATCCTGGACGCGATGACACAGGCGCCGGCGTACGTGCGCAACGGGCGGCTCGACGTGCTGGCCGCGAACCAGCTGGGCCGGGCGGTCTTCGCGCCGCTCTTCAACGCCTCGACGCGGACGCCGAACATCGCCCGGTTCATCTTCCTCGACCCCGCCGCCCAGGAGTTCTACGTCGAGTGGGAGAGCCTGGCCGGCGACACGGTGGCGCTGCTGCGGGCGGAGGCCGGCCGTGACCCGTACGACCGGGCGCTGTCGGACCTGGTCGGGGAACTCTCGACCCGCAGCGACGTCTTCCGCACCTGGTGGGCCGCGCACAACGTGCGCCTGCACCGCAGCGGCACCAAGCACCTGCACCACCCGGTGGTCGGGGACCTGACGCTGGCATTCGAGTCGATGGACCTCACCGCCGACACGGGTCTGCGGCTCAACGCCTACAGCGCCGAGCCGGGCTCGCCGTCGCAGGAAGCCCTCAACCTGCTCGCCAGCTGGACGGCCGCTCCGCACGTCCGGTCCGCCACCGGCCAGGGCGACTGACCCGGCCCAGGGAGCCAGCCGCCCGTCGGCTCAGGTCGCCACCTTTCGCAGGGCTTCGGCAAGCTGCTTGAGGTCGAGGCCCGCCAGGTGGCCGAGGAAGTGCCGGCGTACGGCGGCCAGGTTGGTGGGTGTCCCGCTCGGAGTGCTGTCCGGGCCGGTCGCGGCGGTCGGCCTGGAGCGCGCGCTGACGGTGTGGACCGACCAGATGGCGCTGCTGCCCTGGGGCCTGTCCCGCATCCTCGGCATCACCGTCTACCTGGGCATTCCCGCCGGCCTCCCGGGGTACGCCGCGGTCGCCGGAGCCGCCCTGGCCGCCGTCGGTCTGCTGCTGTCGGTCGGTCGCGGCCGGCAGCCAGCCTGACGGCTCGCGTCGGGGACTTCTGTTAGGGCTCTTGACAGCTTTGTCATGCGCCGCGAACGTTGGCGAAATCTCCAACCGGGTGCGCGACCGTCGCATTCGGCCGTCCCCTCTGGAGGTTTCCGCATGAGGCGTAGTAGACGCAGGCTCCTGTTGCCGGTCGTGGTGATGGTGAGCCTCGCGGTCCCCGCCGTACCGCCGCCCGCGCTGGCGGCCGAAGCGCCCGCCACCGACTTCTCCACCTCGCTGGAGGCCGGCGATCCCCAGCCGACCTGGATCAACACCACCGAGACCGACGCCGGCGGCGCCGAGAAGACCTCAGGGGTGACCGGCAGCCCGGTCAAGGGAATCCCCGGCAACCTGGCCGGCCGGATCACCGAGGTCACCGCCAACGCGGAGAACCCGCCCAGCGAGACCGCGGACCGGGTCATCGACGGCAATGTCAGCACCAAGTGGCTGGCCTTCACGCCGACCGGCTGGGTACGGGTCCGACTCGACGCCCCGGTCGCCGTCGTGCACTACGCGCTGACCTCCGCCAACGACGCACCGGAACGCGACCCGAAGGACTGGACCCTGCAGGGCTCCGCCGACGGCGAGAACTGGACCACCCTGGACACCCGGACCGGACAGCAGTTCACCGAGCGCTTCCAGACCAAGGAGTACCGGTTCGACAACGCCACCGCGTATCCCTACTACCGGCTCAACGTCACCGCGATCGTCGGGGGCGGCATCACCCAGCTCGCCGAGCTTCAGCTCTCCAACGGCGACACCACTCCCCCGCCACCCAGCAACATGCGCACCATGAGCAGCGGCGGCCCGGTCAACGGCCCGACCATGAAGCCGAACGTCGGCTGGACCGGGGTCCGCGCGCTGCAGTACTCCGGTGGGCAGACCGTCAGCGGGCGGGGGTACGCGTACAACAAGGTCTTCGACGTCGACCTCACGGTGACCGACCGGACCGAGCTGTCGTACGTCATCTTCCCGGAGCTGACCGGGCAGGACCTGGACTACCCGAGCACCTACGCGGCGGTGGACCTGGCCTTCGACGACGGCACCTACCTCAGCGAGTTGGGCGCGGTGGACCAGCACGGCTTCGGGCTGAGCCCGCAGGCGCAGGGTGAGTCCAAGTCGCTCTACGCCGACCAGTGGAACGTCAAGCGGTCCCGGATCGGCGCGGTCGCCGCCGGCAAGCGCGTCGACCGCGTCCTGCTGGCCTACGACAGCACCACCGGGACCGGCCTGTTCAACGGCTGGGTCGACGACATCCGGATCACCGGCAACCCGGCCGAGGTCGACAAGCCGCGCCCCTCCGAGCACGTGCTCACCACCCGCGGCACCAACTCCAGCGGCAGCTTCTCCCGGGGCAACAACATCCCGGCGACCGCGGTGCCGCACGGCTTCAACTTCTGGACCCCGATGACCAACGCGGGCTCCATCAGCTGGCTGTACGACTACCAGAGCCGCAACACCGCCACCAACCGCCCGGCCCTGCAGGCGTTCACCGTCAGCCACGAGCCGAGCCCGTGGATGGGTGACCGGCAGACGTTCCAGGTGATGCCGTCACCGGCCACCGGGGTACCCGCCGCCGGCCGGTCCGCCCGGGCGCTGCCGTTCGGCCACGAGAACGAGGTGGCGAAGGCGCACTACTACGGGGTCACCTTCGACAACGGCCTCAGGACGGAGCTGGCACCGACCGACCACGCCGCGCTGTTCCGGTTCACCTTCACCGGCGACCAGGGCAACCTGATCTTCGACAACGTCAACAACAACGGCGGCCTCACCCTCGGCACCGACGGCGTGGTCAGCGGCTACTCGGACGTGCGCAGCGGGCTGTCCAACGGCGCCGGCCGGATGTTCGTCTACGGCGTCGTCGACGCCCCGGTCACCGCCAGCGGCCGGCTCACCGGCGGCGGTGGGGCCAACGTCACCGGCTACCTGGCCTTCGACACCCGGCAGACCAAGACGGTCACGTTGCGGATCGCCACCTCGCTCATCTCCGTGGAGCAGGCCCGGCGCAACCTCGAGAACGAGATCGGCCGCGACGACACCCTCGAAACCGTCCGCGAGCGCGCGCAGCGGCTCTGGGACGACAAGCTGCGGGTGATCGAGGTCGAGGGGGCCACCGAGGACCAGCTCACCACCCTGTACTCCAACCTCTACCGGCTCTCGCTCTACCCCAACTCCGCGCACGAGAACGTGGGCACGCCGGAGGCGCCGGTCTGGAAGCACGCGGTGCAGTCGACCACGTCGAGCACGATCCCGGCCGGTACCACCCCCACCCGGACCGGCGCCCCGGTCGTGGACGGCAAGGTGTACGTCAACAACGGCTTCTGGGACACGTACCGCACCACCTGGTCGGCGTACACGCTGCTCGACCCGGACACCGCCGGCGAGCTGGTCGACGGGTTCGTGCAGCAGTACAAGGACGGCGGCTGGGTGTCGCGCTGGTCGTCGCCCGGGTACGCGAACCTGATGACCGGCACCAGCTCGGACGTGTCGTTCGCCGACGCGTACGTCAAGGGCGTGCGCAACTTCGACGTCAAGGCCGCGTACGAGGCGGCGGTGAAGAACGCCACGGTCAGCCCGCCGGGCAGCAACCCCAACAACACCAGCGTCGGGCGTAAGGGACTCCAGACGTCGATCTTCCAGGGGTACACCGCGTCGGACGTACCCGAAGGGGTCTCCTGGGCGCTGGAGGGCTACATCAACGACTTCGGCATCGCGAACATGGGCGCGGCGCTCGCCGACGACCCCGCCACCCCGGAGGCCGACCGGGCCCGCTACCGCGAGGAGTCGGAGTACTTCCGCAACCGGGCGCAGAACTACGTGCACATGTTCGACCCGCACGTGGACTTCTTCCAGGGTCGGGACGCCGCCGGGAAGTGGAAGTCCACCCCGGCGGAGTACGACCCGCGGGTCTGGGGCCACGAGCACGACTACACCGAGACCAACGGTTGGAACTTCGCGTTCCACGTCCCGCAGGACGGCCAGGGCCTGGCCAACCTGTACGGCGGTCGGCAGCAACTGGCCGACAAGCTGGACGAGTTCTTCCGCACCCCGGAGACGGCGAAGTTCCCGGGCTCCTACGGCGGCACCATCCACGAGATGATCGAGGCCCGGGACGTCCGGATGGGCATGTGGGGCTTCAGCAACCAGGTGGCCCACCACATCCCGTGGATGTACACGTACGCGGGGCAGCCGGCGAAGACGCAGGCCAAGGTCCGGGAGGCGCTGTCGCGGATGTACCTCGGCAGCGAGATCGGCCAGGGTTACGCCGGCGACGAGGACAACGGCGAGACCTCCGCCTGGTACCTCTTCAGCGCGCTCGGCTTCTACCCCCTCCAGGTGGGCAGCGGGGACTACGTGATCGGTTCACCGCTGTTCCGCAAGGCGACGGTGCACCTGCCCAACGGCCGGCAGATCGTCGTCAACGCACCGGAGAACAACGCCCGCAACGTCTACGTGCAGGGGTTGAAGGTCGACGGGCAGACCCACCGGAAGTCCTCGATCTCGCACGGCGAGCTGGCCGACGGCGCGGTACTGGACTTCGAGATGGGCGAGTACCCCTCGTCCTGGGCCACCGCGGCCGACGACCTGCCGACCTCGCTCAGCAAGCCGGGCCCGGTCGCCCGGCCGCTGGCGGACATCACCGTCACCGGCGGGGCCGCCGCGCTGCGGGACGACAGCTCGGGTACCACCGCCGCGGTCGACGACCCGGTGCAGTGGAAGGCCTCCGGCACCCCGGAGCAGGTCACCCACTACACGCTCACCTCCGGCAACGTCGCCGGAGACCTGCACGGCTGGCAGCTCAAGGGGTCGTACGACGGCCGTCACTGGACGGTGCTCGACGACCGGTCCGGGGAGTCGTTCCCCTGGCGGTCGCAGACCCGGTCGTTCCAGGTCGACCAGCCCGGCCGGTACGCCCACTACCGGCTGGAGGTGACCGCCGCCGACCCGGCCGCCACGCTCGCGGAGGTGGAGTTGCTGGCGAAGCCGTCGCCGGCCTGCACCTCCACGATCACCGGGCGGCGGGACGCCGCGCTGACCGTCACGTCCGGCGTGACGTGCCTGACCGGCGCGACGATCAACGGGACGGTGACCGTACAGCCCGGTGCCGCGCTGTACGTGCGGGGTGGCGTGCTCTCCGGCGGGGTGTCGGCCAGCGGTGCCGACGCGGTGATGCTGCACGGCGTGACCGTGCGGGGTGGCGTCACCGTGGCCGGTGCCACCGGCGAGGTCGCCATCGAGGGAAGTCAGGTCGCCGGCGCGGTCGGCCTCATCGGCAACGCGGATCCGGTGCTCGCCGCCAGCACGGTCACCGGCGCGCTGTCCTGCGCCGACAATGTACCGACGCCTCGCGACAACGGCCTGCCGAGCACGGTCACCGGTGGCTCCTCGGGGCAGTGCGCCCCGCGCTGACCGGCGAAATCGGGGCGTCCGGCGAACCGCCGGGCGCCCCGAACCCTGCCCGCCGGCCGGCGACAGGTCACCGGCCTCCCTCGGCCAGCTCGGCGAGCATCCCCTCGCAGCTGCGGACGACGACCTGCGCGCCCCGCCGCTGGGAGAGCCGGAGCAGGGGATCCTCCGCGCGGTTGCGCCACTGCCACTGCGCGTCGGCGGCGACCTCCCAGAGCCGCTGTACCGGTGCGTCGTGCTCCAGGCCGAGTCGGGCGGCCAGGCCGACCCCGTCACCGCCGACCAGGCGTTGCGCCTCCGCCGCCAGCTCGGCGTCGAACCCGAGCCGGGTGGTCCGCAGCGCCGCGAGCAGGCGCAGCTCCCGGAACTCGTGGGCACCGGCGAGGATCTGCTCCACCGCGCTGAGCAGTTCCCCGGTGCCCGGGCCCGGCTCGGCCTGCAGCAGCGCCTCCACCGCGGCGAGCGCGGAGCGCGCCTTGAGCGTGTCCCGTCGGTCGACGAAGAACCGGCTGATCGACTCGCGCAGCTCGGTCAGGCCGCTGCGCCGGATGAGTTCGGCGGCCAGCTTGCCCCGGCTGTCGCAGCCGCTACGGACCAGGGTGGTCGCCAGCCGGACCCCGATCAGGCCGAGCCGGTTCAGCAGCGCGGCGCGTACCTCGGTGTCCAGCCGTACCGGCAGCTCGGCGCGGACGAACCGGTCGGCGGAGAGCAGGTGCGGGTCCAGCTCCTCCCGCGACACCTGGGCCAGCTGCGCGAGCGCGGCGAAGTCCGATTCGCTGAGCACCCGTCCGGCGAGGCCGAGCAGCCCGCTGCACGCCACCAGGTTCACGCAGAGCGCGTCCACCCGGGGGTCGCGGTGCTGCCGTCGGGCGAGCTGGCGGGCGGTGAGCAGCCCGTCGATCCGTCCGCCGCCGGTCTCGTCCACCCGGGACAGCACCAGGATCACGTTCACCGGGGCGGCCTGCCCGACCCGGCTGTCCCGGGTGGACTCCAGCACCCGCAGGTCGGTGCCGCGACCGTCGCGGGTCAGGTACAGCACCGCGTCCGCGTCCCGCAGCACCCGGTCCATGACCGGCGCCCGGCCGTGCTCGTCGGCGCCGATGATCGCGGGCGTGTCGATCAGGGTGACCTGTCGCAGCGCCCGGGTCGGCCACTGCACCACGATGTCGCGCAGCTCGCCCTCGCGCCAGCCGACGAGGTCCACCCGCATCCCGGTCGCCGACTTGAGCACCGTCAGCTCCTGCGGGGGTTGGCTGCTGGAGTAGGCGGTGGCGCGCGGCTGTGGACCGTCCTCGTACCAGGTGAAGACGCCGCTGCCGTCCGGGCCGTCGATCGGCGCGACCTCCTCGCCCATGATCGCGTTCAACACGGTCGACTTGCCGGACCGCCACGGGCCGGCGACCGCGATCCGCAGCGGTTGCTCCAGCCGGGCCAGCTGGTGCCGGAGGTGACCGGTCGCGCGGGGGTTGTCCCGGTAGAGCTGGAGGGCCTGATGCAGCAGCCCCCAGACCGCCTCGTCCAGCCGCAGGCCGACCGTCATGCCCGGGGCTCCAACGGCGCCGGGGCGGGCCGGGCGGCCGTCAACTGCTGGGCCTGCTCGTAGACGGCGGCCAACCGACTCATCTTCAGCCGGATCTCGCGCTGGCGCTGCTCGCGGGCGGCCGCGTCGGTGTCGGCGGCCTGCTTCGCGGTACGGAACGACTGGACGATGGCTTCCTGCAACTCCTCGGTCAGCGCGGTGAAGTGGTCCCGGAGCATCCGCTGCACCTGCCGAGCGGTGTCCCGACAGTCCTTGGTCGTCCGGACGAAGAAGTCGTCGACGTGCCGCTGGATCGCCGTCTTGGCGCTCGCCTGGCGGCGGCGGAGCAACTGCCTGCTCTCGTCCCGGATGCTCTTGCCGCCGAAGAGCGCACCGGCGCCGATCGAGACCGGGTTGATCATCGGCATGCCGGCGAGGGTCATCGCCAGCCCGAACATCAGCAGGCCACCGTACGAGCCCTTCATGCCCGTGATCACCTTCTGGCTCGCGGTGAACCGGTCGACGGTCGGCCGCTCCATCTCCGGCAGCCGGTCCACGAGATCCTCCGGCACGGTCATGGACCAGGGCGGCAGCACGTCGTAGCCGTACCGGGCGAAGTTGCCGGCGACCCGCCGGGCGGCAAAGTCGCAGCGCTGGGCCAACCACTCGTGGTTGGCCTCGGCGGCCTCGACCAGGCTGCGCTGCAACCACTCCTGGAAGGTGTCCCAGGAGACCAGCGGGTCGGCCGTGTCGAACGCCTCGTCGACCATCCGCAGGATCTGCCGGGTCCGGTCGCGCAGGTCGTACTCGATGTCGGACAGCAGGTCGGCCATCTCGTCGGCGAGGGTGTTCTGCCAGCGGGTGGAGCAGCGGCGCAGCTCGTCGACCTCACGCTGGGCCGCGTGCAGCCGGGAGATCGGGCCGGACTGTTCCTCCGCCTCCCGGCTCTCCAGCTCGGCGCGCAGCGGCGCGGCGAGCTGCTCCACCACGGTGCGGGCGATCATCGCGACCGAGGCCCGGGCCAGCACGTCGCCCTTGCCGGCCAGGTCCCGCTGCAGGCGGGCGATCAGCTGCGGGAAGCCCGACTCGGCGTTGAGGCCGTGGTCGTCGGTGACCGCCGCGCGCAGGCGCAACGCCGCCGAGACCGGGATCAGCGCCGCCGGCACGCCGGCCTCGGCCAGGTGCTGCCGGTTGCGCTCGGCGACCGCGCGCCAGTCCGGCACCAGGTCGATCTTGGTCTGCACCACCGCCACGTTCGGGTGCGACCGGGTGACGTGCAGCAGCATGTTCAGCTCGGCGACGGAGAGTTCCCGGGTGGAGTCGGAGACGACCAGCACCGCGTCGGCGCGGTTCAGCGCGGCGACCGGGGCGCCGGCACCGATCAGGGCCACCTCGTCGGTACCGGGCGTGTCCACCAGCACCAGTCCCGCGCCGAGCAGCGCGCGCGGCAGTCCGATCTCGACGTACGCCGGGCCGCCGCCGGACCGGCGCCCCAGCGTGCCCGCCACCCCCGCCGCGATCTGGTCCAGCGGTACCGGCGTCCGCTCGGCGGTCGTCGGGACGGCGGCGCCGGCGGGTCGCCCGGGAGCGGACGCCGCCTGGAGCACCGTGGCCGACGCGACCTCGGCGTGCTGCACCACGGTCGGCAGGACGGTGGTGCGGCCGTCGCCGACCGGGCACACCGGCGCGTTCACGATCGCGTTGACGAGTTGACTCTTGCCCTGGTGCGGTTCGCCGACGACCAGGACGCGCAGCTTCGGGTCGAGCAGCTGGGCGCGCTTCTGCCGGACCGCCTGAAGCAGGTCCGCCCGCCCGTGTTCGCGGCACGTACGGGCGATCCCGTCGAGCGCGTCCAGCCAGATCCCCGCCATCACCGCACCAAGTGTGCGGATTTCGGATTAATTATCAAGTGGAGAATTGAGCGAGAACAGGCGGAAAGCCGGATCGCCCGTGACGATCCGGCTTTCCGCCACCGCGGAACCTCGATCAGAGCAGGCCGTCGCCGAGACCCAGCAGCCCGCCGCCGGCCGCCCCGTCGGCGTGGTGACCGGCGTCGTTCACACCGCCGGTGACGTCACCGGTCACGCTGCCCACCGTGCCGGTGACGCCGGAGACGACGCCGTCCACCTGGTGCGTCACGCCGCCCACCGTGGTCGACACGTCGACGTGCGGGACCAGGCCGCCGGAGCCGCTGACGCCGAGCCCGCCCAGGGTGTCGGTCACGCCGAGCCCGCCGAGGGTGTTGTCGACGCCGAGCGAGTCGACGACGCCGCCGACCTGGCCGTAGGTGCCGGGAAGCGCGCCGTCGAGCAGGCCGTCCGGGGTGCCGAGCAGGCCGGCGTCGGTGCCGTCGAGCAGGGCGTCCGGGGCGCCGCCGACGCCGGCCACGTCGCCGACCGCCGGGTCGGCCACGGTGTCCACCGCGCCCACCACGTCGGCGTCGAGGGTGTGGGCCACGTCGTGCACCCCGATCAGGTCGGTTGCGATGCCGTTCGGCCCGATGCCCACGCCGATCCCGGGCAGCACCGTCGCCCCGGCGGCGATGCCACTCGGGTCGACGGCGATGGCGCCCAGCACGCCGGCCTTGACGTCCACTCCGGAGTAGGAGCTGCTGATGGTGATGTCCTGCGGCACGGTCTGGAGCTGGGCGACCACGTCGGTGGTGTCGGTCAGCAGCGGGTCGACCCCGAGCTGCCCGGCCACCGGGGCCACCGGGGCCAGCCCGTGCACCGGGGCGTAGTCCACGACCAGCGGGACGACGTCCTGCACGTCGGCGGCGGTGATGTCGGTGAGCCCGGCGGCCTGCAGCGCGCCCTCCGGGTCGAGGTCGAACGCCGACCTGGCGTCCGGGTTGGTCAGCAGGTTGAGCACGAAGTCGTGCAGGGTCTGGTCCATGTGCCGGTTTCTCCTCGGACGTTGGCGTCAGCGACCGTGATCGTCGACAGGGACGCTATGGCCGTGGGCCGGCATGGGTCATCGGGGATCGGCCCGCAATCCGCCCCGCCGGATTAGGGTGCTCACGGCCTCGTACGTTAGGGGGACTGGGGGAACCGGGCCGGCCAGATTTAGGGTCCCGATGCCGGAGCGATCTCTGGTACGAACGTAGGAGCCCACGGGGTGTCGCCGGGGGTGGGTCGCCGCACGTGCCGACACCGTCGCCACCGGCCGGCCAACTCACGGTGAAGGAAGATTGCGGATGCCGTACGTCCTGGGGATCGACATCGGAAGCACCAACACCACGGCCAGCGTGGCGCGGCGACGGGGTGCGACCTGGGCGCGACCCGAGGTGGTCGCGCTGGACGGCGGGTCGGTGACCGTGCCGTCGGTGTTGCACCTGGCAGGCGACGGGACGCTGGTGGTCGGTGAGCCCGCCGTCGAGGACGGGAGCCGGACCGCACGCGGGTTCGTCCGCCGGGTCGGCGACGACGTTCCCCTGCTGCTCGGCGGCGAGGCCTGCCCGCCGCAGATGCTGACCGCGCTGCTGGCGGCGTGGGTGGTGGAACGGGTCCTCGACTGGGAGGGTGAGCCCGCCGAGGCCGTCGTGCTCAGCCACCCCGCGGGCTGGGGTCGGCACCGGCGCGAGCTGCTGCACGAGGCGCTGTGGCAGTTCGGCCTGGGCAACGTGACGCTACTGCCCCGTACGGTGACGGTGGCGGAGAGCCACGCGGCGCGCGGCTTCCCGGGCAGCGCGGCGGCCGTCTACGCCCTGGGCGGCAACACCTTCGAGGCGGCCCTGGTCCGCCGCACCCCCCGCGGCACGTACGAGACGTTCGGCCTGCCGCAGGGGCTGGACTGGATCGGCGGCGCCGACTTCGACGAGGCACTGGCCGAGCACGTGCGTACCGTGCTCACCCGGGAACTCGCCGGGGCCGGACCTCGGCAGACGCACGCCACGCTGCGCGCGCTGCTGCCCGAGTGCGACCGGGCCAAGCGGGACCTGACCGTCGGCACGGAGACCGACGTGCTGCTGACCCTGCCGACCGGGCCGGTCCGGGTGCCGGTGAGCCGGGTGCGGTTCGAGGACATGATCCGGCCGGCCGTGCAGGCGACCGTCGAACTGCTGACCCGGACCGTCCACTCCGCCGGGCTGCTGCCGGCGCAGCTCGACGGCGTCCTGCTCGCCGGCGGCTCCACCCGTATCCCCCTGGTGGTCGAGCTGCTCGCCGCGGCCTTCCCGGTACCGGTGGAGGTGGAGCCCGATCCGCAGCTGACCGCCGCCACCGGCGCGGCGCTGGCCGCCTGCCAGGTGGTGTCGCCCCGCCCGCGCCGGCCGGAGCCGGACCGCGGGGCCACCCCGGCCGTCGAGGCCGGACGGGCCGCCGCGCCGGCCGTCCCGGCGCAGCGGGTACCCGACCACGACCGTTCCGCCCGCAGCGAGCCACCACCCCGTCCCCCGGTCCGGATCACCCCGCTGGAACTGCCGAAGGCCTCCCGCCTGGTGCTGGCCCGCGGTCGGGGACGTGAAGGATGACCACCATGATCATGAGCAGCGTCGCCGGGTCCGGCCTGGTGCTGGACCGGGGGCCGCAGGCCCTGCTCGACGCGGTCGCGGCCGATCCGGACGCGCCGCTCGCGCTCGGTGTGACCGGGCCGGGCGGCCACGGCCGCAGCGCGTACCTCCAGGAGCTGGCCCGGGTCTACCGGCGGGCCGGGAGCACCGTGCTGGAGGGTGCCCCCGACCGACCCGACCCGATCGAGCCGGACGCCGTGCTGGTGGTCGACGACGCGCACCTGCTCGACGACGCCCGGCTCGGAGCGCTACGCGAACTGGTGGTCACCCGCCGGCACCGCCTCGCCGTCGGCTACCGGCCGTGGCCCCGACCGGCGGCGCTGGTCGAGCTGGCCGACGCGCTCCGGCGGGACGGGCACCTGGTGCTGCTCACCCCGTTCACCCGGGAGCGGACCGCCGCCTACCTCAGCGCCGTGCCAGAGGTCGGCCGGCGGCCCGACCTGATCGACTTCGTGCACGGACAGACCGCCGGCGTCCCCCGCGACGTCGAGCGGCTGGTCCGCAGCCTGCGGGGGACGGAGCTCCCGGCGGGCGTACCGACCGAGCCGCCCCGGCAGGCCGTCCTCCAGTTCGGACCGGACCTGGAGGACCTGGCGCCCGACGTCCGCCGGCTCCTGCTCGCCGTCGCCGCCGGCGTACCGCTGCCGGTGGACCTGCTCGGGACGCTGCTCGGCCGGGAGCCCGGTGACGTGGACGAGCTGATCGCCGCGACCCGGGCGGCCGGCCTGCTCGGCGCGGACGGCCGGCTCGCCCCGATCGTGCGGCGCGCGGTGACCGCGCTGAGCCCGGCCGCCGACCGCGGCGCGGTGTGGCGCCGGCTCACCGAGCTGCAGCTCGCCCGCGGTGGACCGGTGCTTCCGCTGGTCCGCTCGCTGTACGCGGCGCACGTGGCCGCCGACTGTCCGGCACCGACGCTGGAGGCCGCGGCGGAGGAGGCGCTGGCCGGCGAGCCGGCCCTCGCGGCGGAGCTGTTCGCGGCGGCCACGGCCGCCGGACGGCCGGCCGCGGTCCGGCAGGCCGTGGCCGCGGCCCTCGCCGGCGACCTGGACACCGCCCTCCGGCTGGCCGACCGACTCCTCGCCACGGCCGCCCCGGCCGACCGGGCGGAGGCGGCGGTGGTCGCCGCAACCGCGCTGGCGCACCGCGGTCAGGTCGGTCGCAGTGTCGAGCTGTACCGATGGTCGGGTAGGCCCTCGGCGGAGTCCTTCGCCGCCGTCGGCGCGCTCGCGGCCGGCCGCCCGGCCGACGGGACGCCCCCGTCCGGGGACGACCGGGCGGATGGACCGCCCACCCTGCACGCCAGCGCTGCCCGGCTGATGGCCGAGGGGATCCGCGACAGCGTCAGCGGCCCACCGACCGCCGCGCTCTCCACCCTCGTGCAGGCGGCCGCGCTGCTGGAGCCGGCCGGCCGGGCGGCGCTCCTGCCGGACAGCCCGGCGGCGCTCGCCGCGTTGACCGGCCTGCACTGCGGCGAACTGGACATCGCCGAGCGGGTGCTCGACCGCGCCGCCACCAGCGGGACGGGCGGCCCCCTGCTGGCCCGCCGCCACCGGTTGCTGCAGGCGTGGATCGCGATGGTCCGGGGCCGTACCGTCGTCGCGGCCGACCACCTCGCGGCGGTGACCGGCGACGGTCGGCCACTCGAGTCCCGGGACCTGCTCTTCGCCTCCGCGCTGGAGCTGGGAATCGCCCGGCGCAACAGCGACCTCGGCGCGCTCCAGCGCAGATGGGGGCACGCGCTGGAGGCCGTCGTCCGCCACCCCGTCGATCTGTTCACGCTGCTGCCGCTGGGCGAGCTGGCCATCGCCGGGGCCCGGCTGGGCGACCTCGGCCGGCTGGAGCCGTACCTGCGGGAGGCACACCTGCTGCTGGCCCGGCTCGGTGACCCACCGCTGTGGAGCGTGCCCCTGCACTGGAGCGGACTGCACGCGGCGATCCTGGCCGAGGAGCCGGCGGTCGCCGACGGCCACGTGGCCGCCCTGCTCGCCGCCGCGGACCACAACCGGTACGCGGCCGTGGTCGCCGCGGCCGCCGCCGCCTGGGTGGACGTGCTGCGCGGGATGGTCGACCCGGTCCGGGTGGAGGCCGCCGCCCGCGGTCTGCACGATGCCGGTCTGTGCTGGGACGGCGCCCGCCTGGCCGGGCAGGCAGCGATCCGCACCTCGGACCGGCGGGCGATGACCACGCTGCTCGACTGCGCCCGGATGCTGCAGGGTCGGCCGGCGGGGGCGAAGGCCGGGCAACAGCCGGCCTCCGTCGACGCCCTCGCCGGTCCGGCCCCGCACCGGCTCAGCGACCGGGAGCGGGAGGTCGCCGAGCTGGTGCTGGCCGGGTTGACCTACCGGGAGATCGGGGACCGGCTGTTCATCTCCGCCAAGACCGTCGAGCACCACGTCGCCCGGATGCGGTCCCGGCTCGACTGCGCCAACCGGACGGAGCTGCTGGCCCTGCTGCGGACGATCCTGGCCGACCGGTCGCGCCAGGCGGCCGGGCAGCCCTGGCCGGAACGGTCCGCGTCGTGAGCCAGACCCGGACCGACGACCACGGCATGCGGACCCGGCTCGTCGCGCTGGCGGTCGTCCTGATCACGCTCTGGTCGTACGCGGCGTATCTGACCGGCCGGGACGCGGCCGACCTGCTCCGGGTACGGGCGCTGGCCCAGGCTCTGGGCCAACCCACCGACCGGCTGATCCTCGAACTTCAGGTCGAGCGCCGGCTCACCGCCCGGACGGTCGCCGACGGCGGACGGGCGGGTTCCGCGCTGGCCGGCGCGCGCGACGGCACCGACCGTGCGGTCGCCGGGCTCCGCGCCTCCGCCGCCGACGACCTCGGGCTGCTCACCGCCGGCGTCCGGGAGCGGGCCGACGAACTCATCCGGCAGCTGGGTGGGTTGGCCGGCCTGCGGGCGGTGGCCGACGCCGGCCGGGCTGACGCGGTCGCCGGCTACGACCGGCTGATCGACACCGCCTTCACCGTGTACGGCCCGGAATGGAGCGTGCGGGACAGCGAGCCGGCCGCCGAGACCCGTGCGATCGTCGCGCTGGCCCGGGCCCGGGAGCTGCTCGCCCGGGAGGACACCCTGCTCACCGCCGCGCTGTCCGGCGGCCGGATCGCCGCCGACGGCCGGCGCCGCCTCGCCGAGCTGGTCGCGAACCAGCGGTACGCCCGCGGCGAGGCCGTCGCCGGACTGCGGGCGGCCGACCGGAACCGCTACCAGGCGCTGGTGGACGGCACCCGCTTCACCGGCCTGCTGTCCCTGGAGGACGCGCTGCTCCGCGCCGACGACGGCCAGCCGGTGGTCACCGAGGAGGACTGGCGCGCGACGGCGGACGCGGCCCTGACCGGGCTGCACGAGTTCGTGCGGGCCACCGCCCGGGACAGCGCCGAGCGGGCCACGCCGGACGCGGCCCTGGTGGTTGTACGCACCGGCGCCGTGCTGGGGCTCGGCCTGATCACGGTGCTCGCCCTGCTCCTCACCTGGACCGGCACCGTCCGCCGGCTGCTCGGGCGGCGGGACTCCTCCGCGCTGCCGGCCGGACCCGACCTGACCGAGCACGCCACCCGGGAGCTGTTCCTGCGGCTCACCCAGCGCAACCAGGTCCTGCTGCGCGACCAGCTCACCCTGCTCGACGCGATGGAGCGGCGGGAGTCCTCGGCGGAGGAGACCGGCGACCTGTTCCAGCTCGACCACCTCGCCGCCCGGCTCCGGCGCAACGTCGAGAAGCTGATCATCCTCGCCGGCGCGACGCCGGCCCGGCGTTGGCGGCGGCCGGTGCCGCTGCTGGAGGTGGCGCGCGGCGCGATGGCCGAGGTCGCGGACTACCAGCGGGTGCTGGTCGCACCGCACTGGCCCTGGTCCCTCGCCGCGCCCGCCGTCACTCCGGTCGTCCACCTGCTGGCCGAGCTGATCGAGAACGCACTCCGGTGCTCACCGGCGGACACCACGGTGCGGGTCGCCGGTGAGCCCGAGGCGGGGGGCTGCGCCATCGTGGTCACCGACGACGGACCGGGCCTGAGCGTGACCGACCTGGCCGAGGCGAACGAGCTGCTGGCCGACCCGCCGGCCGCCGGCCCGCCCGTCGGCCGGGCCGGGCTCCACGCCGCTGCGCTGCTCGCCGCGCGCTGCGGCGCCCAGGTCTCGCTGCGTCCCGGCTCGCGCGGCGGCACGGCGGCGGTCGTGCTCCTCCCCGCCGGCCTGGTCACGCCGACCGCGCCGCAGCAGGCAACCGTCGGGCCGCACCCCGCTCCGATGCGGGAGCCCGGCGAGAACGGCGACGAACTGCCGGTGCCGGCCCACGGTGGACCACAGCCACCCCGGCTCGACGTCGCCGAGCCCACGCAGATGCCCGCCACGACCGCAGCAGAGGACGACAGATGATCCCCCACAATGGCGCCCCCGACGATCTGGAACGGTCCTCGACAGCGACGAGCGGAGACAGCGATGCCGACCGCCGGCGAACCTGACGAGGCGTGGTACGACGACGACGCCGGGCTCCTGGCCCGGCCGTACGTGGTGACCCGCGCGGCCGGCGCGGACGACGGCCGGCGTCTCGACCTCATCACCGTGGTCATGGCCCGGGCTGCGGTTCCCGCGGCCACGCCGCTCTTTCCCGAGCAGGCGCGGATCCTCGAGCTGTGCCGGCGTCCACTGTCGGTGGCGGAGGTCGGCGCGCAACTGGACCTGCCACTGGGTACGGTTCGGGTACTGCTCGGCGAGCTGCTGGACGCCGGGCTGATCGAGACGCACGTGTCGCCGACGCTGTCCGAGCTGCCGTCCCGGGAGCTACTCGAAGCGATGCTCACCGGGCTCCAGGCGCTGTGATTGACGGCGTGGGCCGGGGACGCGCGTACGGTGAAGGATCTGAGGGAGAAGAGCACGTGCCGTCATCACCGCCCCAGCCACGGCGGACCGTAGCGGTCATCCTGCTCGACCGGACCGTGGCCCTGGCCGGGCACGCGCGGCGCGCCATCGGCGACCTCGGGGTCTCGTCCCGGCGTACCCGGGTCCTGCTGGCCGCCTCGCTGGTGGTCCTGGTCGCGACGACGGCGTCCGTCGTCCTGGTCCTGCGGACGCCGGAACGGCTGGCCCCCGTGGCCCTCGACCCGCCGCCGGACGTCGCCCTGCCCACGGACCCCGCGGTCGGTGGGCCCGACCCGCAGGCCAGGCCGGCCGCCTCCGCCCCGGCGGCGACGAGGCGGACGACGACCGCGGCGGGCCCGCCGGTCGGCGCGGCGGCCCCGCAGGCCACCACGCCGTCCGCGCGCACCCCGTCAGCGGCGGCGGGATCGAGCACCCCGGCGTTGCGCGCCGCCTTCGCCATCGAGGAGCGCGCCCTGCTCAGCTACGGCGCCGACGTGACCATCAGCAACGGCGGCCGGACGAGGGTGACGAACTGGACCCTGGTCATCACCCTGCCTCGGGAATCCCTCGAAATCTCCTCGGTCAGCGGCGCCCGAGCCACCCGCGCGGGCGCGATCTGGACCTTCGTGCCGGACGAGACGACCGCGGAGGTGGCGGCCGGCAGCTCCGTCCAGGTCACCTTCCGGGTCAGCGGCGCGCCGATCAGCTCGACTCCCACGGCCTGCACCATCGACGGCGCGGCCTGCACCGGCCTGCCCGACTGACTGCTGCCGGCTGCCGGCTCGTGGCATCAGCGGCGGCCCGCCCCGGTCGGGTGACGCCGACCGAGCAGACGGCGGTGCGCCGTGATCGATGGCTAGGCTCAGCGACGTTGCGTCGCGGCAACGGAACACCAGCTGACCGCTCCGCTCGCACGGTAGCCGCTTGCCTGACCCGGCTGCACGGCGGCGACAGCCGCCGTCGATTCCTCTGGTGGATGCGGAGGGCGTCTGATGGACCCGGGCATGTTCCCGGCTCCGCTCTGGGCCTGGGCCGCGATCGGGGCCGTCATCGCCGTCATGCTCGCGGTGGACGTGCTCTCCCACCGCGACAACCACGTGATCGAGCTGCGGGAAGCGCTGATCTGGAGCGGCGTCTGGATCGCCGCCGGACTGGCCTTCGGCCTGATCGTCTGGGTGGGGTGGGGCGGCGAGCCGGCGGTCGCGTACTACTCCGGCTACCTGCTGGAGAAGGCGCTCTCCGTCGACAACGTCTTCGTCTTCGCGCTGCTGTTCGGCTACTTCCGGGTGCCCGAGGAATACCAGCACAAGGTGTTGTTCTGGGGTGTGGTCGGCGCGCTCGCGTTCCGACTGGTCTTCATCTTCGCCGGGGCGGAACTGCTGCACCGGTTGACCTTCGCCGGTTTCGCACTCGGGGCGTTCCTGATCTGGACCGGGTGGCGCCTGGCGGTGCGCGGCGAACCCGACGTCGACCCCGACCGCAACGTCGTGGTCCGGTTCTTCCGACGGGTGGTGCCGACCGAGCAGCGGTACCACGGCGACCGGTTCACCGTCCGGGTCGACGGCCGGCGGCGGGCAACGCTGCTGCTGGTGGCGCTGGTGGCGATCGAGGCGACCGACGTGGTGTTCGCGATCGACTCCGTGGCGGCGATCCTGGCCATCACCACCAACACCTTCCTCGTCTGGACGGCGACGGCGTTCGCCGTGCTGGGCCTGCGCAGCCTCTACTTCTGTCTGGCCGGACTGCTGCGGCACTTCGGCCACCTGCGTTACGGGCTGGCGGTGCTACTGGCGTTCGCCGGGGCGAAGCTGATCCTGGCCGAGACGCCGGTGGGCACGCTGCCGCTCTGGCTCACCCTGCTGGTGGTGGTGCTGACCCTGTCGGTGTCGATCGGCTGGAGCGTGCTGTCGGCCCGCCGGGACCGGCGCCGGCACGCCGGCGGCTGAGGAGCTGCGCGTCACTTGGCGTAGTAGAAGTCGGCGGCCTCCCCCGCTCGCGCCGGCGCCTTGATCTGCAGCGCCTTCCCGTGGCCGCTCATCGTGGTGGTCATCGTCAGCTTCGGGCCCTCACTGGGAGTGAGCTCCACCCTGATCGAGGTGACCCAGCCCCGGTCGTCGGTCGTGATCGTGAACGGCGACAGGGGCATACCGATCGAGACGATGCTCGGCGCGCCCACGGGGAGAAACGACTCCACGTCCTTACCGTCGGGGTCGAAGCGTCCGGTCCAGGAGTGCGGGCCGGTCCGCCGCACCGAGGTGATCGTCGAGGTGAACGTATTCAGGCCGGTCGGGTCGGCACAGTCGAAGCGCAGGAAGGGGTCGTCCCGCTTCACCCGCTTCAGGTCGACGTGCACCCAGTCCTTCTCGTCGGACGGCCGTACGTAGCTGTCGGTCCCGATCACGATCCGGCTGCCCGCGGTGGGGTACTTCCCGCCGGTGACCGCGATCGTCGACTGGAAACGGCGTGCCTTCGGGTCGAAGACACCGGTGCCCTTGACGGTCTCCCCCTCGGGCAGCTCGCCGCGCACCGCGTACCGGTGGGCGACGCCCTGCGACCGCTGCAACGTCTCGACCAACTCGGCCCGAGCGGTGTCGGGCGTCGGAGACGGCGCGGCGTTGCCGGCCCGGACCGTCGGCTCGGCCCGGGTGGGCTCCGCCGACCCGGTGCACCCACCCACGACGAGCAGGACGCCGGCCAACCCCAGCGTGAACAGTGTGGTGCGGTGTCTCATGGTGGTTCCCCCGTGGCGGTCGGCCGGGTGGCCGGAACGAGGGCACGATAGCGAACGATCGGTGCTGGTGATGGCCCCTAACCCGGCCGTACTCGGTCGGCCGCCTGCTCCGCGAGCCAGTCGTCGAAGGTCGTGGGCGCTATCCGGACATCCGGTCCCGGCAGTAGCACGTTTCCTGCCATGTCCGGGCCGAGGATCGCCTCCCACGTGGGGACGATCTTCATGTCACGTCCCCACACCTGGTGGGTCCGGCGCGCCATGTCCACGAGGTCGTGACGATCGGGGCCGGCCACACCAGGGTGGCGTCCCTGCGGTGGGCCACCTGCGACCGCTGTCAGGAATTCGCCGACGTCGGCCGGCGCGATCGGCTGGACGAGCAGTGGCGCGAGGTAGGCAGTGCCATCCCGTTCGGTCCAGCTGGCCACCGTCGCGCCGAAGTCGAAGAACTGGGTGGCGGGCACGATGGTCCACGGCACCGGTCCGGTGGATACCAGCCGCTCCTGCTCGCGCTTGCCCGAATAGTGCGCGGTTCCCGCGATGCGGTGTACCTCGACGATCGAGAGCAACACGTGGTGTCGTACCCCCGCCTGCTGCTCCGCTCTCAGCAGGTTCTGCGTGGTGGTGGCGAAGTACTTCGCCGTGGCCTCGCGGTCGGCGGGTGGCGCGCTGATCGCATCGACGACGACGTCGACGCCGCTCAGGGCCTCGTCCAGCCCCCGTCCGGTCAGCAGGTCGACGCCGTGCGACCGGCTGATGGGTACCGGGTCGTGCCCGTGACGGTGCAGGGCCGCCACGGTGAGGGACCCGATGTTGCCGGATGCGCCGGCGACCGCCACCCGCATGGTGCGCTCCTGTCTCAGACCCGCTGCGAGGCGCAGCGGACGTGACGACCAGACGCGGGATCACCGGCCGTACCTGGCGAGCCAGGAGATGACCGGCCCGCGCGGCGAGCGCCCCGATGAGTGGTCGTCCGATGTCGAGCCGGACGGCCCGCCCGACCGCACCCGCTTGGCGAGCGGGCTCGATGCGATGACACCGCGGAAGTCAACGGCCTCGCCCTGACCTACAGGGTAGGGGCGGTCGAGGTGCCGCATGGCGGGAATCAGGATGCCCACCGTGAGGTCCGACCCGGCGCCCTGGCCACTTCGATTCCCGCTGGCGGTACGGCCACCAATGCAGGTCTGGCGACCCCGGTCCGTGCCTGCCGAGGACGAACATCGAAGATGTCAGGATTCAGGACGATCCGCGGCTGTCTTGGGCAATTGCTGCGGCCGGGAGGATGGCCGATACTCGCTGGAAGTCCTTCTTCGCTGGGATGGGCCGACATGGATCTCGTCCAACTGAGGGCCGCGCTTGACCGACGAGGCGTCTCGGCGCGGCGGTACAGCCTGAGCGGCGGACTTCCGAACGGCGGGTTTGGCGTTGATCACGACTCCACTGGCTGGACCGTGTACTACAGCGAACGCGGCCGGCGCTGCTACGTCATAGAGAACTACCGCTCCGAGAACGACGCTTGCCACCGCCTATGGGACCTGATCACAGATGGGCAACCGTTCCCCGAAGATCCGCGGAACGCGCGCTGACCTGTCCGGTGTGAACGCCGTCGCCGGTCAACAGGGTGACCGTGGCGGAGGAGGGCGGCAGCGTGGCCGGGGCACCCGGCAGGGAAGCGGCCGCGGTCGGCGCGCCGCTCACCGGCGGCGCCGACCAGGGCAGGAACCGATTTCACGAGCATCAGGCTCCCCGGCCCGCTCGGGTACGCGGGGCAGGTACGCAGATGTGTGGATGGGGGCCCGGCGGTCCAGACGTGCGGGCCCCGTACCGAAATCAGCGGCAGTGACCCAGGTCACTCGGGATGAACTTTCACGAGCCGGTCACGTCCGGAGCACCCGGATACCTCTCGCGTTCATCCAGGGAGAATGATGCGTTCAATTCGCAAGATATCGGCGCTGGCACTGGTGGTGCTGGGCGTCTCGGCGGTGGCTCCGGGCGGTCCGCCGGCGTCGGCGCAGCCCCGGGCCGCGAAGCCGACGACCACACCCGCGGTCGCGTCCAAGCCCCGGACGGTCACTCTGCTCACCGGCGACACCGTCCACGTCAGCACCGTGGACGGCCAGACGGCTGTCGACGTCGTGCCCGGCAAGGGACGGGAACGAATCCCGTTCATGACCCACAGCGCCGGCAAGGACGTGCGGGTCATCCCCGCCGACGCCGTCGGCCTGCTCAACCGGGGCAAGCTCGACGAGCGGCTCTTCGACATCTCGACGCTGGTCGAGTTCGGCTACGACGACACCCGGGCCACCCTGCCGCTCATCGTCCAGCACGGCGGCGCCACCCCCGCCGGCCTCGCCGGCGCCCGGACCACCCGCAAGCTCTCCGGGGCGAGCGCTGTCCAGGAGAACCGCGCGGACGCGGTGTCCTTCTGGAACAACGTCACGTCCACCGCGAGTGGCAGCGAGCGGCAACTGCGGGCCGGGTTCGACAAGATCTGGCTCGACGGGCTGCGCCACCCCACCCTCGACGTCAGCGTCCCGCTGACCGGCGCGCCGCAGGCCTGGCAGGCCGGCTGGACGGGATCGGGGGTGAAGGTCGGCGTGATCGACACCGGCGTCGACCAGACCCACCCCGACCTGGCCGGCCACGTCGCCGCCGCGGAGAACTTCACCGCCGACCCGGACACCCTCGACCGGATCGGCCACGGCACCCACGTCGCCTCCACCATCGCCGGCAGCGCGGCCGCGTCGCAGGGCCGTTTCAAGGGCATGGCGCCCGGCGCGACCCTCTACAGCGCCAAGGTCTGCATGGAGGAGGGCTGCCCGGAGTCGGCGATCCTGGCCGGCATGACCTGGGCGGCGGAGCAGGGCGTCAAGGTCGCCAACATGAGCCTCGGCGGCCCGGACAGCCCGGGAACCGACCCGATCGAGGCGGCCCTGGCCGACCTCACCCACCGCTACGGCATGCTCTTCGTCGTCGCCGCGGGCAACAACGGCGAGGCCGGCGAGTCCACGGTGAGCTCGCCCGGCAGCGCGGCCGAGGCGCTGACCGTGGGCGCCGTGACCAAGACGGGCGAGCTGGCCGAGTTCTCGAGCCGGGGTCCGCGCACGAGCGACGCCGGCATCAAGCCGGACATCACCGCGCCCGGTGTCGGCATCATCGCCGCCCGTAGCTCGACCTCCGACCTGTGGCCGAACGACGAGAACCCGCAGTACGCCAGCCTCTCCGGCACCTCGATGGCGACTCCGCACGTGGCCGGCGCGGCGGCGATCCTGACCCAGCAGCACCCGGACTGGTCGCCTGAGCGGATCAAGTCCACGCTGATGGCGGCCGCCCAGCCGAACGCCGCCATCGGTGTCTACGAGCAGGGCGCCGGCTTCCTCGACGTCGCCCGCGCGATCCAGCAGACCGTCACGGCGAGCCCGGTCAGCGTCGCCTTCGAGCGGACCACCGCTGCGCAGCAGAGCACGATCACGTACGCGAACAGCGGCTCTTCGGCCCTCACCCTGGCGGTCTCCCTCGACGCGAAGGACGCCGACGGCACCCCGGCGCCGGCCGGCCTGTTCAGCCTCAGTGCCTCCTCGGTGACGGTCCCGGCCGGCGGCACGGCCACCGTGACCGTCACCGTGCAGGCCGGCACCGATCTACCCGACCGCTACTTCGGCGGTGAGGTGACCGCCACCGGCGGCGGCGCGCAGGTGCAGACCCCGGTCGCGCTCGACGTCGCCCGCCACCAGCTGTCCCTCAAGCTCGTCGGGCCGGACGGCGGAGCGCCCACCCCCGAGCAGGGCTGGGTGACCGTCCTGACCGACCTGGACCGGCAGACCATCATGGTGCTCGACGACCCCGCGGCCACCAGATACCGGGTTCGCGCGGGCCGCTACCTGGTCCAGACCTACCTGGTGACCGGCGACGACCAGGGCCTCCCGCATGTCACCACGCTGGTACGCCCGAGCCTCGACCTGACCACGGACCAGGCGCTCACCATGGACGCCCGCCTGGCGAAGCCGATCGCGGTGTCGGTGCCGAACCCGAAGGCCACCGCGGTCCACCAGGAATTCGGCTGGACGATCCGGACCGAGCAGCCGCAGATCTGGGGCAGCAACGACCTGTACGGCGTGCTGATGAACATCCCCTTCGATCACCTGCGGACCGCGCAGATCGGGGCCGGCGAGACGCCCGGCTTCGTCTCCTACGTCAACGGCATGTGGGGCCAGGTGGCCCAGGACGGCAGCCTGCACAACAGCCCGTACGCCTACCGGGTCTACCTCTATGAGCCGAAGAAGATGATGACCGGGCTGACCCGCAAGCTGCGCGCGGGGGACTTCGCCACGGTCCGCTCCCAGATCAGCGCGGACGTGGCCGGCGTGCCGGTTGCACGGACCGCGGTCGCGCACGCGCCCGGCAACTCGCCGATCTACCGCGACGAGCGCAACATCCCGCCGAGCTTCACCTACGACGTGCCGAGCACCATCACCGAGTACTACAACCAGGACAAGCAGGCGGTGTGGCAGTCGACCTCGGCCCAGCTGAGGTACACGTACTACCAGTCGCCGTGGACCAGCTTCCAGCCCGGGCGCACGTACACGGTGAAGTGGGCCAACGCGGTGGCCGGACCGGTCTTCCCGGAGCCCAACTTCGGCCAGCAGTTCGCCACCCGCTACTGGGGCGACCTGATCGGTGGGCCGGGGCCGCTGCACGGCGACGGCACCGGACACATGGGCTTCCGACACGTTCGCGGCGGCAGCGTGCAGGTGAGCCTGTACCACAACGGGGTCAAGGTCGGCGACGCGAACGAGACGCCCTGGGTGTGGAACGTGCCTGCGGAGACGGGTGACTACCGGCTCGCCGCGACGTTCCGCAGCGACCCGGCGTTCACCCTGTCGACGGTGGTCGACGCGGAGTGGACCTTCAAGTCCGCGCACGTGAGCGACGGCGAACTGGTGAAGCTGCCGATGACGGCGATCCGGTACACCCCGGAGCTCGACATCGACAACCGAGCGCCGGCCGGCCGGCGGTTCGCGATCCCGGTCTCGCTCGACCGTCAGATCGGGGCGGCGCCGGGCCAGACCACGAGCTTGACCGTCGAGGCGTCCTTCGACGACGGCAAGACCTGGCAGCCGCTGACCGTGCGACGGTCCGGCGAGAAGGCGGTCGCCTGGGTGCGCAACCCGGCCGGCACCGGCTTCGTCTCGTTGCGGGCCGCCGCGACGGACACCAGCGGTAACACGGTCAAGCAGACCGTCATCCGCGCCTACCGGTACTGAGAACGGGCCCCGGACGCGGCGCCCACCGGCGCCGCGTCCGGGTCACCGGTGCCAGAGCAGCCGGTCGCGGATCCGCCGGGCCATCGGCGAGTCCGTCCCGTCGAGTTCGGCGAGGGCCTCGCCCCACGCCTGCCCGGCCAGGGCCGGGTCGCCGTTGGCCGAGTGGAAGTCGCCGATGGAAACCAGCACCTCCGCCGTGTGGTGGGTGGCCCGGGCGTCGCGGAAGATGTCGATCGCCTGCTGCCAGGTGGCCATCGCGTGCGGCAGGTCGTCGAACATCGAGTACGTGTGCGCCAGCCAGGCCTGGGTGGTGCCCGTCCCGTGCAGGTCGCCGAGGGCCTCGAACTGTCGCCGCGCCTCGACGAACATGCCCAGCGCCTCGGCGTGCCGGCCGAGCCAGCCCTGTGCCCGCGCGATGATCAGCAGGGCGTTGGTGGCGCCCCGCACGTTGCCCTCGGCGCGAAAGAGCGCCCGCGCGGCCTCGGCATGCCGGATCGCCTCGTGGTAGCGCCGCTGGTCCAGCCGGATCTCGGCGATGTTGTTCTCCGCGTGGCCCTGCTCGTTGCGCCGGCCGAGCCGCTCGAAGAGCGCCCGGGCGTGCTGCAGGTGCGACAGCCCGCGGTCCAGATCGGCCAGGAAGTAGCAGGCGCCGGCGAGGCTGCGGTGCAGCAGGGCCTGGGCGGCGGGGTCGTCCCCGGTCGCGGCGAGGCCGGTGCTCATCGTTGCCGCCCACAGCCGGAACTGCGCGGTGTCCTGGAAGAAGTTCTGCAGGGCCAACGCGATCTGCCAGGCCGTGCGGGGCCGGCCGCGCTCCTGGGCCCGCGCGACGATGGCGGTCAGCACCCGCTGCTCGGCGGCGAACCAGGCCATCGCGTCGGCCCGGCCGGTGAAGCCGCGCCCGGTGACCCCGCGCTCGGACGGCTCCGGCTCCGGCAGCGGCACCTGCGGCTGCAGGGGCAGATGCGCCGCGTACGCACTGAGCTGGTAATAGTCGTAGACCCGCTCGATGGCAGCGTCCCGCTCGGCCGCGTCGTCGTGCTCCTCCCCGAGCTCCACGGCGTAGGCGCGCAGCAGATCGTGCATCCGCCACCGGCCGTTGCCGGGCTCGACCAGCAGCTGCGACCCGAGTTCGGCGAGCTGGCCGCGGGCGGAGCGCAGGGACAGGCCGCCCAGGGCGGCCGCCGCTTCCGCGCTGAGCTCCCCGGCCGGGTGCAGGGGCAGCAGCCGGAAGAGCCGGGCTGCGTCGGGAGTCAGGGCCCGGTAGGACCAGGAGAAGATCGCCTCCAGGTCGGCGTGGGTGTCCCCGAAGCCGGCCAGCCGGCCGTTGGCCTCGGCCAGCTCGCCGGCGACCGCGGGCAGGCTGAGCCCGGGCCGGCCGACGCTGCGGGTGGCGACCAGGGCCAGGGCCAGCGGCAGCCCGCCGCACCGCGCGATGATCTCGTCGACGGCGGCCGGGTCGGCGGCCGCCGCGTCGCCGAGCCGGCGGGTGAGCAGCTCGCGGGCCTCGGCGTGGGTGAGCAGGTCGAGGTGCAGCGGGTGGGCGCCCGCCTGGCCGGCCACGCCGGTGATCCGGCGGCGGCTGGTGGCGATGACGAGACTGCCGCCAGTGCCGGGCAGCAGGTGCCGGATCAGGTCCCAGTCGCGGCAGTTGTCGAGCAGGATCAACATCCGACGCTCGGCCAGGATGCTGCGGTAGAGGCCGGCCTGGGCGTGCAGCTCGGCCGGGATGGCGGCGGGCGCGACCCCGAGGGACCACAGGAAGCCGCGCAGCGCCTCCGCCGGTGTCATCACCGAGTCGCCGGAGTCGAAACCGCGCAGGTCCGCGTGCAACTGGCCGTCGGGGTAGCGGGCGGCCAACTGGTGGGCCAGGTGCACCGCGAGGGTCGTCTTCCCAACGCCGGGCATTCCGTCGATGACCAGCGCCGTGGTCCGCCGTTCTCCGGCCAGCAGCTCCTCCGCGGCGGCCAGGACGTCGCGGCGGCCGGTGAAGTGGGGGTGGTCGGCCGGCAACTGCACTGGCGGCTCGGCCCGGGTCGGTGCCGACAACTGCAGCTCGGCTGGCGGCCATAATTCGGCCTCCGCGCCGCTAGGCGGCGCTCCGGACCGAATGAAGGCCGGTCCGACGCCGCGCCGCGACCTGGAGCCGTCGGCCGGGGCGTCCTGGTCGAGCAGGCTGTCCCGGGCCGCGCGCAGGTCGCCGCCCGGCTGGATGCCGAGTTCGTCGGCGAGCCGGTGCTCGATGTCGGCGTAAGCCGCGAGGGCCTCCGCCCGCCGGCCGTCCGCGGCGAGCGCGAGCAGCAGCCGCGCCTGCAGTGCCTCGTCCAGCGGCTCGTATTCGGCGGCCAGCCGAATCGCCGGCAGCACCGCGTGGACGCACCCGGCCCGCAGGGCGGCGTCGGTCGCGGCCCGGACGGCAGCGAACCGCTCGCCGTCGACAGCGGCGAACTCCGGATTGGCCCGGCCGCCGGTCTGCAGGCCCGAGGCGCACCGGTCGCGCCACAGCGCCAGCGCCTCCCGGTAGAGCTCGACGGCCGGCTCGCCGGAGCTGCCGGCGGCCTGGGCGACCAGGCGCCGGAAGCGCAGCAGGTCGAGCGACTCCCCGTCGATCCGCAGCCGGTATTCGGCGCCCTCGCGGATCAGCACCGAGCCCGCTGCCCGCGTCGGCAGGCCCGGCTCGAACCGCCGCCGGAGCACCCCGACGTGCCGGTGCACCACGTTGACCGCGCTGGGTGGGGGGTCGGACTCCCATAGCAGGTCGACGAGTTCGGCGACGCTGACCGCGCCGCCGGCCCGGGCGAGCAGCAACGCCAGGATCAGTCGCTGCTGCCGGGTACCCAGGTCGATCTCGGACTGGCCGCGCCAGGCCCGCACCGGGCCGAGAACGGCGAAGGAAAGCGGGGTGGTCATCTCGATGCGATCCATACAGGGCTGGTTGCCACGATCGCCATAGCATGGCAGGGCCCGCGCCGCCCGACGGGCGCGCCGCGGCAATGTGAGCTTCGACTCAGCGGCCGGATCGCCGACCGACGGAGTCGTCCCTGCTCAGGCCGCCTTGAGACCGGTGCGCAGGGCGCGCAGCGCATAGTGGGTCCGGGACTTCACCGTGCCGATCGGCACCCCCAGCCGGCCCGCGACCTCTTCCGGTGACCGCCCGACCAGGTAGACCTCGGAGAGCAGAGTGCGCTGCGCCGGGCTCAGCCGACTGAGCGCGTGCCGGATGGCGTACGACGCCAGCGCGCTGCCGGTGGTGTCGTCACCAGCGGGAATCCAGGTCATGTCGACGAGATGAACCTCGGCCGGGCGGCCCCGCCGCAGCCGGACCCCGTCGATGACGAGCCGCCGCGCGACGGTGCAGAGCCACCGGCGGGCGGCATCGGGCTCGGCCGGCACCGAGTCGAGGTGCCGCCAGGTCCGCAGCATCGTCTCCTGGAGCAGATCCTCGGCGGTCTGCCGCTGACCATGGGTCAGCACGAGCAGGAGACGCAGCACGGCACGGGCGTGGTCCGCATGCAGCGCGGTCATGCGCTCAGCCCGGCCGACCGGTGATTCGTCGAGTGCCCTGAGCACCATATTTCCCCCACAGGCAGGAGCAACGGTGAATGAGGCACGAGCCTAGGGACGATCGATGCGAATAAACTGACGCGTAAGTGCGGATCGAGTGCCGTCGCCGATCGCAATCGGTCACGGACGCGACGTCACCGCCGCGAGCAGGTCGGCCAGCCGCCGACCGGTCCGGGTCTGCGCGTACGGGATCAGGGCCAGCGCCTCCTGCCACGCCCGCACCGCGGCGTCCTGGTCGCCGGCGGCGGCGAGGGCGTCGCCGAGCAGCGCCAGGACCTCCGCGGCCGGCGCCGACGCCGAGGCCTCCTGGTAAGCGACGGCCGCCTCGCGCCAGCAGTCGACCGCCTTGCCGGGCTCCCGGCGGGCGGAATGCACCTGGCCGAGCACCTCCCACGCCTCGGCGATGCCGAGCCTGTACTGCGCTCCGCGCGACAGCGCCATCGCCTGCTCGGCGCAGCGCACGGCCTCTTCCGCCCGGCCCAGTTCGGTGTAACTCGCAGCCATGATCACCAGGACGTCCGCGAGCAGCTTGTCGTCTCCGGCCGCCCATGGCCCCAGCGCCGCGGAAAGCGCCCGGACGACCTCCTCGTGTCGCCCCTGGGCGCTCAGAATCATCGCCCGGTTGATCCCGGCCCGGGTCATCTCGTCGTACAGGCCGAGCCGGGCGAGCAGCTCAACCGCCTGGTCGAGATGCCCGACCGCGCTCTCGTGCTCGTGCCGGAAGTAGGCCGCGCCGGCCAGGCTGCGGTGCATCCGGGCCTGCCCGACCAGGTCGCCGCCCGCCCGGGCGGCCTCGAGGGCCACCTCGCCGGTCGTCGTCCAGTCGGCCCACCGGCCGCTGCGTTCGAAGAAGTGCTGCATGCCCAGGGCGAGCTGCCAGGCCTCGGTGTGCCGGCCCTGCCGGGCGGCCCGGCCGACCAGCGCGATCAGGACCTGCCGCTCGGCGGTGAACCAGCGCATGGCGTCGCCGTGGCCGGCGAAGCGCAGCGGCGTCTCGCCCGGCCCCGGCTCGATCATCGGGTGGTACTCGGAGGCCAGCAGCCGTCGGTGCGCCTGATAGCCGGTGGCCCGGTAGAACTGCAGGCAGCGCAGCTCCGCGGCGGCACGCTCGGCCGGGCTGTCGTTCTCCTCGCCGAGCTCCGTGGCATAGGCCAGGAGCAGGTCGTGGGTGCGGTAGCGGCCCGGCAGGTCCTCGCCGATCAGGTGCGCCCGGCTCAGCTCACCGAGCAGTGCCCGCGCGCTCCGCAGCGGGACGCCGGCCAGGCCCGCCGCCCCGGCGATCGAGATGTCGGGGCCGGAATGAATCGGCAGCAGCCGGAAGAGCCGGGCGGCCGGGGCGGAGAGCGCCTGGTAGGACCAGGAGAAGATGGCCCGCAGGCCGGTCTGCGGGTCCTCGCCGTCAAAGCCGTCCAGGCTCCCGGGCGCCTGGGCCAACTCGGCGGCGATCTGCGCCGTTGGCGTCCGCGGCAGGCTCGCCGCGCGGGCGCCCACCACGGCCAGCGCGAGCGGCAGTCGCCCGCAGCTGGCGATGATGGCGTCGATCGCGGCCGGGTCCGCCGCGACGCGGCCGGCACCGAGCGGCCCCACGAGCGCCGCGCGGGCCTCGTCGACGCTCGGCAGGCCGACCGGCAACGGATGGGCGCCGGCCGTGGTCAGCAGGGTGCTGAGCCGGCTGCGGCTGGTGACGATCACCAGACAGCCGGGGCTGCCCGGCAGCAGGTGCCGGATCTGCTCGGCGTCCCGGCAGTTGTCGAGCAGGATCAACAGGCGCCGGCCGGCAAGCCTGCTGCGGTACATGCCAGCCTGGGCGTGCAGCTCGGCGGGAATGCCCTCCTGGGGCACCCCGAGCGAGCCGAGGAAGCCGCGCAGCGCCTCGGCCGGGCTCATCGCCGGCTCGCGCCCGTCGTATCCGCGCAGGTCGACATAGAGCTGCCCGTCCGGGTAGCCGGCGGCGAACTCGTGGGCGAGGTGGACGGCGAGGGCGGTCTTGCCGATCCCGGGCATGCCGTCGATCGCGAGCACCGCAGGCCCGCCCGGGCGCGCGATCGCCGCGCGGGCCTCGGCGACGAGGTCGTCCCGGCCGCTGAAGAAGGGCAGGTCCGGCGGCAGCTGCGCGGGACGGGGAAGTGGCGACGGCGATTCGGTACGCGCCGGCCGGGTGCGCTGGTGCAGCAGCCGGTCGTACGCCTCCCGCAGCTCCTCGCCCGGATCGATGCCCAGGTCGTCGGCGAGCCGGCGGCGCACCACCCGGTACATTTCGACGGCTTCCGCCTGGCGGCCGTCGGCGGCGAGCGCCAGCAGCAACCGGCTCTGCAGCGACTCGTCGAGCGGGTGCTGCTCGGCGGCCTGCCGCAACGGCGCCAGCACCGCGCTCATCCGGCCGCAGCGCTCGGCGGCGTCGGCGGCCTCGCGCACGGCCTGGGCCCGTTCGGCCTCCACGGCGAGGAACGCGGGATGCAGGCGGGAGGCCGGTTCCAGACCCGCGGCGCACCGGCCGCGCCACAGCCGCAGCCCGTCGAGGGAATGCCGCAGCGCCGACTCCGGGTCGCCGTCCTGCAGGCTACGGCCCGCCAGCCGGCTCAGCGACCGGAACTTCAGCAGGTCGAGGGAGTCCTCGTCGGCGCGCAACCGATAGCCCGAGAGCTCCCGGAGGATGTGCCGGCCCGCCGATCGGGTGGGCAGGCCGGGCTCGAGCAGCCGCCGGAGCACCCCGACGTGCCGGTGCACGACGTTCGCGGCGCTGGCCGGGGCCTCCTCGTCCCAGAGCAGGTCGACCAGCTCGGCCAGGGAGACCGGTGAACCGGCCCGGGCCAGCAGCAACGCGAGCACCAGGCGCTGCTGGCGGGCACCCAGATGCAGCTCGGCGCCGGCGCGGACGACCCTGAGCGAGCCGAGCACCGAGAAACCGATCGTCTCGCCCGCCTCCGCCCGCACACCGGCAACGGTAACCGGCGATCCGCCACTCGCGCCTTTCGACCACCGGGGGTCTCCGGGACGGCGACGGAAGCGGCGGGGCCAACCACTCCTCGTTGACCCGCAGCCACCGCTCCCCCACATCACTGATTGAGATCCACCTGGCCGTCGCCAGTCATGCCGGTACGCCGGGTGGCAACGGCAGCTCAGGTGGGTGCCCTCGGGCGCGGACCGCGTCGGAGATGGCGACGCCGGCGAGTACGGCGGTGGCGGCGACGCCGGACAGCAGCGGCGGCACGTGCAGCATCGCGGGTGTCAAGGCGGCCAACGCGACCAGCCCGATCAGCCGGCTACGGGACACGCGGGCAAAGACCGTGTATTCGAAAGCAGCCCGCCCGGCGAGGAACAGCGCGGGTCCACCGAGCATCACGGCGACCCAGGCCGGCTGGCTGTGCCCGAGTGGATGAGTGATGAAGAGGTCGGCGCCGACGGCGGTGAACACGATGCCGGCCACCATGGCCAGGTGGGTGTATGACACGGAGTGGGCGACGCGGGCACGGTCCGGGGCCGCTGCGATGGCTGCGGACAGCAACTCGCCGGCGCGGTAGATGTAGATCCGCCACAGCAGCACGGTGACAGTGATCGACACGATGAAGGCTGCGGTGCGGTGGGCCGTGAAACCGGTGCCGCGAAGCGTCAGTCCGATCACCAGGATCAACTCGCCGAGCGCGATGATGAAGAACTGTCGAAGTCGTTCGGCCAGATGCTCGGCCACGGTCGGTAGCAGTGCGGTGGGCGTGCGGCCGATCCCCGGCGTGGGATACCGGAGCACATATGCGGCGTAGTCCAGGACCACAGCCAGGGTCCACAACGCCCCACGTGCCGTGCCATGTGCGAGCGCCCCCGCGATCCACGGCAGCGCGGAGACGCCGAACCAGAACAGCAGCCTGCGGGGGCCTCGGCGTAGCTCGTGATTCCGCAGAGCGATCACGAGGAAGATATCGCGGCCGATGTGGATGGCAACGTACGCGCCCGCGAAGATCAGACCCCGCTCGCTGAACGCATCGGGCAGCGCGATCGCCATCACCAGGGCGCCGATCATGATCGCGATGGCCAGGACCTGGACCTCCGGCCGCTGCGGGTCGAACAACTCGGTTGTCCAAGCCGTGGTGAACCACACCCACCAGACGGCCAGCAACAGCACCATCGCTTGGAAGGCACCGCTCCACGCGAGATTGTGGACCAGCGCGTACGAAAGCTGTGCGAGCGCGAAGACAAAGGCCAGGTCAAAGAACAGTTCCAGGTACGTTGCCCGGGGATCTCCCCGCCCGCGCAACAGCCCGCGCGCCCTGCCGGTCGTCATAGGCTCGCCTGTTCTGCCGTATTTGTACCAGGCTCAAGGCCGGATCGCACGATCACAAACCTGCGTCTCAGCGCTCCGGGCCCTCGGCAAAGACCTGGGCCGCGACCTGATAGCCGTCGAAGGCGCGTGCTACGCCGGCGTAGACCGCGACCTGGAGGAAGACCTCGGCGATCTCTTCCTTGGTGGCACCGACGTGGAGCGCGATGCGGAGCTGACCGCGTAGCGGCTCCAGGACGCCGAGTGTCGCCGCGATGGTCACCGACACCAGTGCCCGCGTCCGCGTGTCCAGATGCTCGGTGCGCGGCCAGACGTCGCCGAAGGCGTGCGTGGTCGCGATCCGCTTGAAGTCCGCACCGTTAGCCGGCTCACCAGGGTAGCGCCGAGAAAGCGCTCCAATCGGAAGCCCAGCAGACGCTCAGCAGTGTCCAGCGCGGCCGCGTATCCCGGGTCTGCCGCCGCAGATGCCTGATGGTTGGTCGCCATGATGCTCACTCTTCCACCTACCAGGGCAAAGCGGGCGGGACCCGGCTGCGACTGAAGGCCACCGCGATCTACCCGGGCACAAGGAAGGTCTTCTGGACGAACTGGTACGGGTCCAGTACAGCCGTCGGCCACGCCCCGGTCGCTCGGAACGCCTCCATGCAGCAGTCGAAACCAGTCCGTTCGGCTCTGGTGAAACAACGTCTCACCTGGTCCGCTGAGGGATAGGACCACCCGGTTGGTCGTCTGGACCGGAATCGAGGCCGGCATGGACAGCAGGTATTTCCCTCGAAGTGCGCGCCGCCTGAGCTGCGCCCTCCTGGTCGGCGTCGGCACCCTGCTGGCGTTCGCCGGAGCGGCGCCGGCCTCCGACCGCACCGCCGCCGCCCCGGCCGGCGCCGCCCGCACGACGGCGGCCGCGGTGACGGGCCCGTCGCCCGGCACGTTCACCGGACTGGGCTTCGACGCCTGCACCGCCCCGTCGGCCGAGACCATGCAGGCGTGGCTGGCGGCCTCGCCCTACCGGGCGATCATCATCTACTTCGGCGGTGTCAACCGCGCGTGCGCACAGCCCAACCTGACCGCCTCGTGGGTCGCCGCCCAGCAGGCTGCGGGCTGGCATCTCGTGCCGATCTATCTCGGGCTGCAGTCACCGTGCACGACGTCCAACAAGCGCTATCTCATCGACCCGGCGAACGCGGCGGCGCAGGGACGCGCACAGGCGGACGACGCGGTCGCACAGGCGAAGGCGCTGGGCCTGGCGCCGGCGAGCGTACTCATCTTCGACATGGAGGCGTACCGGACCGACGATGCGGCCTGCCGCTCCGCGGTGCTCGCGTTCATGAGCGCCTGGACGGCGCGGCTGCACGACCTCGGCTACCTCTCCGGCTTCTACAGCAGCATGGCCTCGGGTGTCGCCGACCAGGTCGCGGCCTACAACACCCCCGGCTACGTCCGCCCCGACTACCTGGACTTCGCCCGCTGGGACGGAGCCGCCACCGTGTCCGACCCGGCCATCCCCAACTCGTACTGGTCTCCCCAGCGGCGGATGAAGCAGTACCGAGGCGACCACACCGAGACGTGGGGCGGGGTGACGATCAACATCGACAACGATTACCTTGACGTCGCTCCCATCCCGGCGACTCCCTTCGGCGACTTCAACGGCAACGGCTGGTCCGACCTGTTGAGCCGCCAGCCCTCCACGGGGAACCTGTATCTCTACCCCGGCAACGGGACGGCCCTCGGCATCCGCACGACCATCGGCACGGGATGGAACGGCATGGATGTCATCATCCGGACGGACTTCACCGGGGACGGCCACGGGGACGTCATCGCCCGCGCCAAGGCGACCGGCTATCTGTGGCTGTATCCGCACACGCCGTCGGGGTGGGGCAGTCCGATCCGCCTCGGTACCGGCTGGAACTCCATGCGCGAGATCACCCCGGCCAACGACATCAACCGGGACGGCTACCGGGACGTGCTCGCCGTGCAGGCCTCCACCGGATACCTGTACCTGTACCCGGGCCGCGGCACGTCGTTCGGTCCACGAACGAGTCTCGGAACCGGTTGGAACACCATGGACGAACTCACCGGAATCGGCGACTTCAACCGCGACGGCTACCAAGACCTCCTCGCCCGGCAGAAGTCCACCGGCAACCTCTTCCTCTACCCGGGACGGGCAGGCGGGCTCGGTACGAAGCTGCAGGTCGGCACCGCCTGGAACAGCATGCGTGACCTGGTCGGCGTCGGTGACTTCAACCGCGACGGCTACCCGGATCTGCTCGCCATCGAGAAGTCCACGAGCTACCTGTACTTCTACCGCGGTCAGGGCACGAGCTTCGCCGCCAGAATCCGGCTCGGTGTGAGCTGGGGCGGGATGCAACCTCTGCTGTGAAGTACGGCCGTTCCCGAGCGGCGGCATCGAGCGTCGGCGTCGGACACCGCGAGCCCGTCGGCGGGCAGGGCGCGCAGACTGGCTGGCCCTACCGGCCCACAGGACCGCCCAGGCTCGGCGGGTATGAGGCTGCCTCACTCGCGGCTTGCCCAAGCGTTTTCGACCTCTGTGTCCTGTTTCGTCCCTCAGGGCTCCGGTATTTTCAACCCCGGCGTTCTCTTCAGTCGCTCAAGGTTTAGATGTCTTGTTTAGGGTTTCTATGCCCCGATATACGAATATGCAGATAGTGGTACATCCACGGACCGCTTGATTGGGCAATCAGGACATATGCCCAATCAGCGGACTCGTAACCTCGACCGGTGCCCTCTCGCGTCTCTTTCGATGGACTCCCCCGCCGCCCGCAGTTCGCTTCGCCAACCCTCCCGTCCGGACCCGTCCGACCGGTGTTCGTCGATGTCACCGGGACCCGCCGGCGACGGATCGGACGGGCGGGAGTGATGGTCGCCCTCGCGTCGCTGACGTACCTGCCGATGGCCGGGAGCGGCCTGCTGCCCGGTCCGCCGGCGCCGGCGCAACCCGGGCCGCTCACCGTCGGCGGTGTTCTGCTCGATCGCAATGGACGCCCGCCGGCCAGCACGCCATCGCCACTCGACGCCGCGTACCGACAGAGGGCGGAGGGGCTTCCGGACACGGTGGACCGGCCACCGCGTTCAGCCCTCCGGAAGCCGATGCCCAAAGAGCCGGACCTGCCAGCCCAGCCGCTCGATCCCGCACCCCACCGGCCCAAGTCCGACGCGCCTTCGACCGCCGAGGGCATTGAAATTGAACCGGTGCCGGTACCGGTACCGGCCTCGCCGGCCCTGCCCGTTCCCGGCCCGGGGCCGGTCGGATGACCGTTCGGAGCCGCCCTCGCGCCAGTGGCCCACCCGGACGGCGCAGGTCCGGCCGCCCCGGTCTGTGGACCGGCCGGTTCGTCTGCGCGTCCCTGTTGACGGTGATCGTGTCTGTGCTCCTGGTCGAGGCGTACGCGAATGCGGCGTTCAGGCCCGACCACGTGGGCGAGTCCGAGGACCAGCTCACCGTTCCGACGGACATCCTGAGCGGCGGCCCGGTCCTCGACGTTCGGGGCGAGCAACCCCGGTCCTACCGGATGCGCGCGAAGACCATCGCACTCACCTTCGACGACGGGCCGGATCCCACCTGGACCCCCAAGGTGCTCGACGTCCTGCGGCGGCACCGGGCCAGGGCCACGTTCTTCGTGATCGGTTCGCAGTCGGCCAGGCACCGGGACCTGGCCCGGCGGACCGTCGCGGAGGGGCACGAGCTCGGTGTGCACACGTTCACCCACCCGGACGTGAGCGCGCTGCCGAGCTGGCGGCAGCGGATGGAGTACGCACAGACCCAGATGGCGATCGTGGACGCAGCCGGCGTACGCACCAACCTCCTGCGGTTTCCCTACTCGTCGCTGCCCAGCGCCGTCGACGACTCGAGCTGGCCGGTCATCCGGGCGGCCGCCCGACTCGGCTACCTGACCGCGGTGAACGACATCGACAGCCAGGACTGGGCCCGCCCCGGCGTGGACGCGATCGTGCGGAACATGACGCCGGCCGAGGGTGCGGGTGCCGTGGTGCTGCTGCACGACGCCGGCGGCGACCGGTCGCAGACCATCGCCGCACTGGACAGGTTCATTCCCGTGATGCAGGCACGGGGCTACAGTTTCACCACGGTGAGCGACGGGATGAACCGGGCGCGGCCGGGGGCGGAAGCCTTCGTCGGCAACGTCCCGGCGTCGACCGCAGACCGCTGGCGGGCGGCCCCGATTCGCTGGGCGATCGTGCTGGCCGATTCGATCCTGCGAGGTCTGGCCGTCCTCTTCGTGGTGGTCGGGGCGCTCATGCTGGCTCGGACGCTGCTGCTGGTCCTGCTCGCCCGCAAACTCGCGCGGCGACGGCGGGTGCACCGCTGGCCCTGGGGGGTCACCACCGCACCGGTGTCGGTGATCGTGCCCGCCTACAACGAACGGGCTGGCATCGTTGCCACGGTTCGTTCGCTGGCCGCCAACGACCACCCGGGCATCGAGGTGATCGTGGTCGACGACGGTTCGACCGACGGCACGGCCGACCTCGTTGACGCGCTCGGCCTCGACACCGTGCGGGTCATCCGCAAGCCCAACGGAGGCAAGGCGAGCGCCCTCAACACCGGGCTCCTGTACGCCTCGCACGACATCATCGTGACCGTCGACGCGGACACCGTCTTCGAGCCGGACGCGATCCGCAGGCTCGTCGAACCGTTCACCGATCCGCGGATCGGCGCGGTGGCCGGAAACGTGAAGGTCACCAATCGGCACGGGATGCTCGGCAAGTGGCAGCACATCGAGTACGTCATCGGCTTCAGCCTGGACCGCCGGTTCTACGAGACGCTCGGCTGCCTACCGACGGTGCCGGGGGCGATCGCGGCCTTCCGCCGGCGCGCCCTGACGGGTGTCGGCGGGATGAGCGGCGACACGCTGGCCGAGGACACCGACGTCACCATGGCGGTCCTCCGGGCCGGCTGGCGGGTGGTGTACCAGGACCGCGCCCGCGCCTGGACGGAGGCGCCCGCGTCGCTGGGCGACCTGTGGCGACAGCGCTGCCGGTGGAGTTACGGCACCCTGCAGGCGATGTGGAAGCACCGGAGCGCGGTGTTCGACCGCGGCGCCTCGGGCCGCTTCGGCCGCTTCGGCCTGCCCATGCTCGCCCTCTTCGGCGTGGTACTGCCCCTGCTCGGTCCGGTGCTCGACCTGCTCGCCCTGTACGGGCTCGTCTTCATGGACACGAAAACGACGGCCCTGGCGTGGGTCGCGATGCTGGTCGTGCAGGCCCTGACCGCGGCGGTGGCCTTCCGGCTCGACGGGGAACCGCTGCGCCCGCTGCTCACCCTGCCGATTCAGCAGTTCGCCTACCGCCAGCTGATGTACCTGGTACTGGCCCGGTCCGTGGTGACGGCGGTGACCGGCTCCCGCCTGGGTTGGCGCAAGGTCAAGCGCGCCGGCGACGTCGTGGACCACCAGGCCGCGCCAGCCGCGTCGACGGACGGTGGCACGGGAGGACGCCCGGCCCGGGACCGCTGGTTCGACACGCTACGGGCCGTGGCGCTGGGCCGCGTCATCGTGTACCACATGTTCGGCGCCGCCTGGCTGAGCTTCGTCTTCCCCGCCATGGGGGTGATGTTCGCGCTGGGCGGTTCGCTGATGGCCGCCTCGCTGGACCGGGCGCCGGACCGGGCGGTCATCAGCCGCCTGCGCCGCCTGCTGCCGGCCCTCTGGGCGATGGGGCTCGTGCTGGTGCCCGTGATGGTCTGGCACGGCTGGTCCGACCGGCCGGCCTGGCCGGCGCTGTTGAGCTGGCTGGTTCCGCTGGTGCAGCCGCCGGGCAACGAGTGGGCGGCGGACGTGACGGGGGTGCTCTGGTACCTCGTGGCGTACCTGTGGCTGGTGCTGCTCTCCCCCTTGCTGCTCGCGGTGTACCGGCGGTGGCCGGTCGGGTCCGTACTCATCCCGCTGGCCGCCGTGGTGGTGCTGCAGACGGCTGACCCGTCACCCGGCGGGCCGGTGGGGTCGGCGCTGACCGACCTGGCGACGTTCGGCGCCTGCTGGTTGGTGGGTTTCGCGCACCGCGACGGCCGGCTGCGGCGGCTTCCGCTGCCGGCGCTGCTGGCGGCCGCAGCCGGGTGCCTCGGGTTCGCGCTCGGCTGGCTCGCCACCCACCCCGGCGGGGGCCTGGACCTCAACGACATCCCCGTCGCCCAGGCGTTCTGGTCGTTGGCCTTCGTGCTCGTCCTGCTCCGGGTCACGCCCCCGATGGGCTGGCTGACCCGGATCCGGCCGCTCAACCGGTTGGTGACGGCGTTGAACAGCCGGGCCCTGACCATCTACCTCTGGCACAACGCCGCCATCGCGGTCTGCTTCGCCGTCGGCGACTCCATGGGCCTCTGGCGGCTGGGCAAGGCGGGCTACCTGGCGGTGGCCCTGGTGATCGTCGCCGGTGTGGTCCTGGCCCTGGGCTGGATCGAGGACGTCAGCGCCCGGCGTCGGCCCCGTCTGCTGCCCTGGGCACGTCCCTTGAGGGCGCTCCCACCCGCTCAGTCGGGCGGGGAGCACCCGGGTGGCGTCACCGCGGCGGGCGTTCGACAGCAGGAGGCGGCCGCCATGCGGTGACCAGGCGACACGCATGTCCCATGCATGGGAAAACGTAACATTCAGTTAATTTTGTCGTATTATTGGACTCATGTCGGCGAGCCTCCCCCGCCACAGTTCCGGGGGTGCCGACACCGGGAGCCGACGCGTCCGCAAACGACGGGGGCGGACGGTTGCCCGGCGGGCAGGACGCCGCCGCGGGCCGACCGGACACGGACACGATCCATCCGGACGCCCGCGAGCGGGAAGACGGTGACTTGGGTGGTCACCACGGCCGGCACGGGCCTTCGCCCTCCTACGGGGCCCGTGCCGGCCATCTACAGGGCGGGCGTCCCCGACACCGGGGCGTCGGCGAAAGGCCCGCCCCCGTGCCGAGCACCGAGGGCCGAGGACCGAGGACCGAGAGGAGACAGCATGTCGTATCCGCCGAACACGCCGACCGAGCGGGCACTGTGGAGCGCCGTGGTGGACGGGGTCCGCGCGGCCGGCGCATCGGATCGGGCGGGTTTCGAGGCGGCGGTCAGCCGCCTGCGACGCCTGCCCCGGCCGTGGGCGGACCAGGTTCTCGACCACACCGCCGAACTACTGGCCGAGGAACTCGGCCCGCCCGGGTCTGTCCACTGGCCGCTCCCGGTGCCGCCCGGCGCCGGGCTCGCGCGGTGGGCACGGGCGGACCCGAGCCTGCTCGGCTTCCTCTCCCGGCGCGACCATGCACGACCGGCGGCGACGGCCAGTGATTCGGAGGAGACGACGCGTCGGCTGCTGTTGATCACCCACCTGGCCCTCGTGGCGCAGGTCGGGGTCGGCGCCTTCCTCGATGTGGCCCTGGTCGGCGCCGGCCGGTCCTCCCGGCCGCCGTCCGGACTGGTCCCGCACTGCCGGCTCGGACGCTGACCGAAGACCCGTCCCACCGCGTTCCCGGCTGACGAGCGTGCTGTCGCGGATCCGGGCGGGTCACGTCACTTCGCCGTGGAGCCTCCGGTCCTGTCCCTCAGGTGCGCTCCACGGTGCGGTTCTCCCACGCCCACGCGGCGATCTCGACCCGGTTGCGGGCGTCCAGCTTCGTCTGGATCCCGGAGACGTGGCTCTTGACCGTGCTCAGCGAGATGAACAGTCGGCGGCGATCTCGCGGTTCGTGCGTCCCCGGGCGATCTCCCGGACCACCTCGAGTTCCCGTTCGGTGAGCGTGGAGGGCTTGCCGGTGGTCGGCCGGACATCGGACGTGACGTGCTTGAGCAGCCGCAGGGTCACCGCCGGGGAGACGAGCGCGTCGCCCTGGTGGGCGGCGCGGACCGCCTCGACCAGCAGCGCCGGTCCGGCGTCCTTGAGGATGAATTGCATTCTTTGTCGAACTGGGTATGGAGCTGGAGGGCGAGGCGCCAGTCGCGGGACGTTGGGTCGACCGCGTCGTCGGGCTCGACGACGTCCGAGTCGACATCGCAATGATGCGGACCCCTGACGGCCACGGCCGGCTTGAGCTGACGACGTTCCACACGCCGACGGCGGTCAGCGCTGAGCCGGAGAACGCACCGGCGAACACGCTGGGCATACGTCGCATCATGTTCGCCGTCGATGACATTGAGGACGTCCTTACCCGCCTGCGCACCCACGGCGCCGAACTCGTTGGCGAGGTGGCGCAGTACGAGGAGAGCTACCGGCTCTGTTACGTCCGCGGCCCCGAGGGCATCATCGTCGCACTGGCCGAGCAGCTCAGCTGAAGGCTGCCGAAGGCGCCGTTAACCCAAAGATTCATCCAGGCACGGAAGCACACACCCCCGGGGGATCTGCGGCGCCCTCCCCGCGTCGGCGTGCTGATCGTCTACACAGGCAACAGCGCCCGCTCACCGATCGCCGAGGCCCTGCTACGGCCAGCGCACCGGCGACCAGGTCGAGGTGGCCATACTGGTGCTACATGACGAGTTCGGCATCGACATCACCGGCCAGCGCCCCGGCACTTGGACACAGTGACCGGCCGCCGGTCCGACTACGTGATCAGCCGGTGCGACAAGGCCCGCGAGGCCTGCCCCGAATTCCGAACCATCCCCGGCGGGCTCACCGGACCATCCCCGACCCCGTCACGGCCGGCAACACCGACCAGACCAGCTACCCCGCCTTCCCGCACACCGCGACCGACATCGACACCCGCGTCAGGCACCTGCCGCCCGTGCTCACCGCCACCAGCGCTTGAAGGAGATTCAGTCGTGACAGCGTCCGACCAGTACGCCAACGTCCGTTACCTCGTTGATGACGTCCAGACGGCCGTCGACTTCTACACCACCCATCTCGGCTTCACCCTGAACACCAGCGCCGCGCCCGCGTTCGCTGACGTGCTGCGCGGCCCGCTGCGGCTGCTGCTGTCCGGGCCGGCCAGTTCCGGCGCCCGCGCCACTCCCAACGACGCCACCAGCCCGGGCCGCAATCGCATCCACCTCATTGTTGACGACCTGGACGCTGAGATCGACCGACTCCGTGGCGCGGGGTTGTCGTTCCGCAGTGAGCCGGTCTCCGGGCCCGGCGGGCGGCAGATCCTGCTCGCCGACCCCGCCGGCAACCTGATCGAGCTGTTCCAACCCGCCCACAAGTCCGCCACGCCAACCACCTGACCGCAGCCCGCCGTGAAAAGATCTGCTGGCCTTCGTGCCGGTTCGAGGAGGCTCGGTCAGCCGGTGCGGCGGGAGCGGGCCAGGCCCAGGCCGCCGAGGACCATGGCGATCAGCCCCACCACCAGGGCCACGAAGCCGCCGACTATTCCGCCGCCGGTACCGGGACCACCATCGGCGCCGGCCACAACCAGCCCGCCGATCACCGCGGCGGCCAGCCCCGCCGCCAGGGCCACGATGGCCCCTCTTCCCCTAGTGCCGGCGCCGATACCACCGGCGGAGCGGGCCAGAGCCAGCCCACCGATGACCACGCCGACCAGCCCCAGCAGCGCGGCCACCAGGGACCAGAGACGCCCGGCGGTCAAGGTGTAGGAATCGACGACGGCCGGCTGAACCAAAGCGTGCGCGGTCGACGGTGTGGCATGCCCGAAATCTCCGAGCATGGCGGCGGCAAGCAGGTGACGGACGGACATGAGGTGCTCCTTCTCCTCTGACGACTGGACGTCGCCTGATCCTGTCCGCTGGACCCACCGCCGGTCGTCCTGCTGACGCAGGCAATTCGCGCTGCCGCCGATGCCGTAGCCGGCTGCCGCGGATGCCGCAGGCGCCGCGAAGGTACTGCGGGCGCGGTATACCGCCACTCGTCCGCGAGCGGGATTCGCTCGCAGCGGCGTCCGGCTAGGGTGCGCGCATGGACAGAGGACGGTTCGGTGTACCGGCCGGGGTCCGAGACTGGGCGATCGCCGTCGGCGTGGCGGCGGCGCTGCTGGTCGCCGGGCTGTCCGGACAGCAGTCCGCCACGAACGTCGGCCTGCTCGGCTACGCGCTGTTGGCGGCGGGTGGGGTGGCGCTCGCCGCGCGTCGCCGGGCTCCGGTTCCCGTGCTGGCCGTGACCGGGTTGTGCGCGGTGGGTTACCAGGCGGCCGGTTTCGACGTGCCTGCCGTCGCGTACCTCTTCGCGGTGTACGCAGCCGTGCGGGCGGGACACCGCATCATCACGGTGGCGGCGAGCGTGACCCTGCTGGCCGCCCTCCCCCTGGCGGCCCTGGCGTCGGGCCTGCACGACACGGGCGAGGCGCTCGCGCAGGCCCGAGGCGCCCTCGAAATCGCCTGGCTGGTCGCTGCCGGCGCCGCCGGGGAGGCGCTGCGGCAGGCCGAACGGCGGGCGGATGAAGCCGAGCGCACCCGGGAGGAGACCGCACGGCGTCGCGCCGATGAGGAGCGGCTGCACATCGCGCGGGAGCTGCACGATTCGCTCACCCACCAGATCTCGGTCATCAAGGTGCAGGCCGAAGTCGCCGTCCACGTGGCCCGCAAGCGGGGTGAACCGGTGCCGGAGTCCCTGCTGGCGATCCGGGAGGCCGGTCGTGAGGCGGCCCGGGAGCTGCGAGCGACCCTGGAGGCGCTGCGCGACGACGACACCACCCCGCCGCACGGGCTCGACCACATCCCGGAGCTGGTGGAGCGGGCTGGCAGGACCGGCCTGGAGGCGACGCTGACGATCGAGGGACAGCGGCACGACGTGCCGGCCGCGGTGGGCCGGACCGCCTACCGGATCGTTCAGGAGTCGCTGACCAACATCGCCCGTCACGCCGCCGCGGCTACGGCGTCGGTCCGGATCGACTGCCGTCCCGACGTCCTCGCCATACAGGTCGATGACGACGGCAAGGCCATGCCGGGCACCGCGCCGATGCCCGGCGTCGGGCTGCTCGGGATGCGCGAACGAGTCACCGCCCTCGGCGGCCGCCTGCGCGCGGAGCCGCGCAGCGAGGGCGGCTTCACCGTCCGGGCCGAACTCCCCGTGGACCAGACATCATGATCCGTGTCCTGCTGGTCGACGACCAGCCGCTCATTCGCAGCGGATTCCGCGCGCTCCTCGACCTCGAGGACGACATCGAGGTGGTGGCCGAGGCCGCCGACGGGAGCGAGTGCCTGGCGCTGGCCAGAGAACACCTGCCCGACATCGCGCTCATCGACATTCAGATGCCGGTCATCGACGGCATCGAGGCGACCCGGCGCATCGCCGCGGACCCGACCCTGGCCCGGGTGCACGTCGTCATCCTGACCAACTACGGCCTGGATGAATACGTCTTCAACGCGCTGCGCGCCGGCGCGGCCGGATTCCTCGTCAAGGACATCCAACCGGAGGACTTCCTCCATTCCGTACGCGTCGCCGCGCGCGGCGACGCCCTGCTCGCACCGTCGATCACCCGCCGGCTGATCAACCGGTACGTCAACCAGCCGCTGCACACCGCCACCGACGGCGGGCTGGACGAGCTGACCAGCCGCGAACGCGAGGCCGTCGCCCTGGTCGCCCAGGGCCTGTCGAACGACCAGATCGCCGACCGCATGGTGATCAGCCCGCTGACCGCGAAAACCCACATCAACCGAGCCATGACCAAGCTCCACGCCCGCGACCGCGCCCAACTCGTGGTCCTCGCCTATGAATCCGGCCTGGCAGCCCCGCGCAACTCCTGACATCCACGGTGCGGTGCAGGCCTGCCCGCCGAGGCTCCTCTTACTGAACGCCCCGGCCGCAGGGGTCAGGAGGAGACTGCGGCCTTCACCAGCTCGACAACCTTCTTCTCCACCGCGGGGCTCCACTTCTGCAGTGCGTACGCCACCGGCCACAGGTCTCCGTCGTCGAGGTTGGCCGTGTCCTGGAAGCCCAGGGTCGAGTACCGGTAGTTGAACTTGCCCGAGTCCTGGAAGAAGACGACAACTTTGCCGTCCTCGTTCACGTAGGCAGGCATCCCGTACCAGGTCTTCGGCGACAGCTCCGGGGCGGCAGCCGTCACCGTCACATGCACCCGCTCGGCGAGCGCACGATCTTCCGGCGCCATCTGCGCGATCCTGTCGAGGAGCGCTTGCAGCCCGTCGGCCTTCTTGGCCCCCTTCTTGCCCTCGGCGCGCAGCTCGGCGGCGCGCTCCTTCATCGCGGCACGCTCATCAGCGCTGAAGCCGTCGGACACGGTGGTGGAATTCTTCGCGGACATTCTCGGGCTCCCCTTTGCCATGAAGGTTCGGCGTGATGCCGGCTACCTGGGAAAAGGCTAGGGCCCGACGACACCCTGGCGCTTCTCGATTCCTGATCAGATGGCAGACCCGGACGAGGCGTTCGAGTAGAGAAGATCCCGTTGATGACCTGCCGATGATCCCGCCACCGCCCCCGCGACCCACCAGGCTCGGGAAGCAGCGGCGCGATCACCGCCCACGCCTCATCGGTCAACTCACCACGCACCACCGGCACATCGTCAACGACTCACCGCTACCAGGCAGGAAACGCCCTAGCGGGCCGCCCGCTTGTGGAACGAGTGCTTGGCCCACAGGTAGGACAGCAGCGAGATCGCCGCGCACCAGGCCAGCGCGATCGCCGCGCTGTTGCCGATTCCCGTGCCGAGCAGCAGCCCGCGCAGCGTCTCGATCACCGGCGTGAACGGCTGGTAGTCGGCGAACCACCGCAGGCCGACGGGCATGGTGTCGGTGGGCACGAAGCCGCTGCCCAGGAACGGCAGCAGGGTCAGGAACATGGGCAGGTTGCTGGCGGTCTCGACGCTGTCGCTGACGAGGCCGAGCGCGACGGACAGCCAGATGAGCGCGAACGCGATCGCGGCGAGCACGCCGGCGGCGGCAAGCCACTCGAGCGGGGTGGCGGTGGACCGGAAGCCGATGGCCAGTGAGACGGCGAGCACGACGGCGATGCAGAGCATGGTCTGTATCAGACTGCCGAGGACGTGTCCGGTCAGGAGAGCGGCGCGGGAGATGGCCATGGTGCGGAAGCGGTCGACAATGCCCTCGGTGGTGTCCATCGCGATGGAGATGGCGGTGCCTTGTGCGGCGCCGGTCACGCTGAACAGCAGGATGCCGGGCACCAGGTAGTTGATGTAGGCGCTGCGGTCGCCGCCTCCGCCGGGGAGTCCGGCGCCGAGGGTCGCGCCGAAGACGTAGACGAACAGCAGCAGGAAGACGACCGGGAGGCCGATCAGCATCCCGGTCAGCGAGGGATAGCGCTGGATGTGGCGGATCTGTCGGCGGAGCATGGTCGCCGAGTCGGTCAGGGTGTAGGCGAGGCTGGTCATCGGTGTCCCTCGGTGATGTCGTGCCCTGCGGCGGCGGATGCGGGCGTGCCGGTGAAGGCGAAGAAGACGTCGTCCAGGTCGGGAGTGTGGATCGAGAGTTGGTCGACCTCGACGTGTGCGTCGTCGAGCCGGTCGAGCACGGCCCGCAGTGAGCGGACGTCGCCGTCGCTCGGGATCTGCAGGGTGAAGGCGACGTCGTCGCGCTGGGCGACGGTGAGCGTGCGGGCGGCGGTGTCCAGCGCGGTGGGGTCGGTGAAGCGCAGCAGAATGTGTCCGCCGGGGGTGCGGCGCTTCAGTTCGTCGGGGGTGCCCTCGATGACGATGCGGCCGTGGTCGAGTACGGCGATGCGGTTGGCGAGCTCGTCGGCTTCGTCGAGGTACTGGGTGGTCAGGAACACGGTGACGCCCTCGGCGACGAGTCCGCGGATGATCTGCCACATCCCGTGCCGGCTGCGGGGGTCGAGGCCGGTGGTGGGCTCGTCGAGGAAGATCAGGCGCGGGTCGCCGACCAGGGTCATCGCGAGGTCCAGGCGGCGGCGCATGCCGCCGGAGTAGACGGAGGCGGGCTTGCGCGCCATCTCACCGAGGTCGAAGCGGTCTATCAGCTGGGCGATGCGGCGCCTGCCCTCGGTGCGGCCGAGGTGGTTCAGGTCGGCCATCAGCCTGAGGTTCTCCTCGCCGGTGAGGAGGTTGTCGACGGCGGAGAACTGGCCGGTCACGCCGATCGCCGCCCGTACTCGGTCGGGCTCCTTGGTGAGGTCGTGGCCGGCGACGCGGACCGATCCGGCGTCGGCGGGCACCAGGGTGGACAGGATCCGCACCATGGTGGTCTTGCCCGCGCCGTTGGGCCCGAGCAGCGAGAAGACCGTTCCCTCGGTGACCATGAGATCGATGCCGTCGAGGACGACCTTGTCCCCGAACGTCTTGCGCAGGCCGGACACCGAGATGGCCGGCCGCGTCGCGGTGGTTACCGCCATTGCTTCCTCCACTGATCGAGGGCGTTGCACGGGTACGGGGGCGCGCGCCATCGCCGGTCGGGCCACGTGGGCGGACCGGGGGTAAGAAGGCGCACGTCACCCGCGGTCCGGGCGGGCCGCCCGGACCGGGTCAACGGTTGGTGGGACGCTTCAGGAGCGGTGGATCACGATGTCACCGAACGCGGTGCGGGCCCGCACCTCAGCCTGCTCGTCGCTGTCGGCGGGACCGGCGGCGGCGTCCAGGTCGTTGCGAACCTTGCCGAACTGGGTGTGCAGGTCGAGCCGGGCGGCCGTACCACGCCGGATGCCGACCTCGATGCGCCCGGCTGCCGTGCGCACCGTCGCCGAACTGCGGACCAGCTCACCGATACGGATGTCACCGTTGGCGGTGTTCGCCACGACCGAAGCGGCAGCGTGCTCGGCGGCGACATGGCCGTTCGCGGCGTTGACCCGCAGCTCACCACCCGCCTCGCCGATCCACGTGTCCCCGTTGCCGTTCTTCAGCACGGCGTGACCGCCGACGGCGCGGACGCTGAGCTTTCCGGAGCCGGTGGTGACCTCGGCGTCGCCTGCCACGTTCTCGGCGATGGCCGCACCAAAGCCGGTGTGGAGGCTGAGTTTGCTGGCGTCCTCGACCTGCAGGTCTCCGGCGCCGGTCTTGAGACGGCAGTCGGCCAGCGAGCCGGCGCAGCTGATGGCGCCGACGCCCAGCTTTCCGTCCACTCCGGAGCCAGCCGGTAGCTCGATGGTCACCTCGACGGAGCCGGTCTTGCCGAAGACGCCGAAGCCGGGTGGCCTGGGGCCGCGGACGACCAGGCGACCGGACGCGTACTCGACGCGGGTCTGCGCGGCCGCGCGCACGTCGCGTTCGTCGGATTCGTCGGCCGGCCGCACCTGCACGACGGTGTCGGTTCGCGGACCGGCGGTGATCCGCACGTCGCCGGCGACGAGGTCGACCGATGCCGAGATCGGTCCTGGGGTGTCGAACGATGGCATGCTGCTCCCCTCTCGGGTGGTCGGTGGGGCCGGCGCTGCTAGCGCACCCAGCCGGTGAAGCGCTGACCGCCGGTGGCGACGCCGGATCGCCGGGGGGCGTCGGCCCGGTGGTGCTGGTTGTCGGTGTCGACGGCAGCGGCGGCAGCCCGGATCAGCCAGGTGTTGATCGAGACGCCGGCGCGGCCGGCTGCGTGCTCGACGCGCGCCTTGAGGTGCTCCGGCAGGCGCAGGCTGATCCGCACGGTCGCCTCGTCCTCGCCGTCCGCGGGTGGCGGCGGCACCGGATTCGGCGGGGCCGCCGCTGCCGCCTCTGCCTCGTCGGCCCACTGCTCGGCGGGCGGTGGCGTCACGACGAAGCTGGGCTCCCGGTCACGCAGGCGCAGGTCAACCGAACCGGGCGCGAGATCGCGGGTGATCTCGGTGGCCGCTTCGGAAAGCGCGTCCAGCAGGGCGAGCCGGATCGCGGACTCCAGCGGTGCGGTGAGCCGCTCGGCCAGTTCCCGGGCGTCGTCGCCGCCCGCGGCGGCGGCTACCGCGAGCTGATGCCGGATCGCGTCGACGTAAGCGCGAAGTTCCATGACGCCATGATGGCATCACCTTGATGCCATACGCAAGGGAAGTGATGCCATCGCGCCCAGGTTTCCGTCCGAACCATGCCGAGTGTGGGTCGCGGACGGGTAGCCGGCAGCCCAGCACCTGCGCCTGTGGCGCCGAGCGAGGAGCTAGGCCCACTCACTGCCTTACGGCGGTCGCCAAGAACGCCCTGTCGACGATGTGCCGGTGGTGCGTCGTGGTGAGTTGACCGGTAAGGCGTGGGCGGTGATCGCCGGAGCGCCCCGCCTGAGGCGCAGTAGCAGCGACCCCGCGACTACCGCCAGCTCGCCGGCGGGGCCGGCGTCCGCTGCCTCACGCCGCGGGGGTGCTGGCCACGCGGCCCGGCCGGCTGCCGGTGCAACACACCACCGGTCAACGGTCTGTCGTGCTGCGGCGGCCCCCACCGGGCTCCCCACTCTCCGCGCCAGCCGCCCGCGCATCAGGCGTGACGGAGCGCAGCGTCGGCCGGGAGACTGCCCAGCGGGGCCGTCCGCCCATCGAGAAGCACCAACATTTTGCCCGCGGAGTGCTCGAACGCCTCGCCGCCGGTAACCCGGGTGACGCCCGGAGACCTCAGTCCCCGGTGGTACCGGCAGCCTCGATGATCGAGACGGGAGCGCCAAGTTCGACGGTACGGGAGACGGTGCACAGTCGTTCGTGCGACTGCTGCAGCGACCGGGGCAGCGCCTCGCGCGCCCTGTCGCCGTCCGCGCCCACCGGGAACGTCACGGTGAACTCGACCCTGAGGTTCTGCATCCGGTTTCCTCCGGCCTCGTCCCGGATCTTGTCGCCAGTGACTTCGACTGAGAACTGGGTCGGCTCCGCGCGGCGGCTGGTGATGTGGTCCACGTCTATCGCGGTGCAGCCGCCGATGGCAGCCAGAAGCAGTTCCACCGGCGTAAAGCTGGCGTCCTCGCCCGTGCCCATCGACATCGATCCGCCGCGAACGTTCCGCGCGACGTACTTCCCCACACTGGTGCGCTCGATCTCCACCGAGCGGAAGGTGTCCTCACTCATGACATGGAAACTACCCAGGCCTTCTGATCCCGAGGCATCGGCCTGGCCGGCCGATCGGCCCATCCTCAACCGCCGGACCGCAGATCAGCACAGCGTCGACCAGAAGTGCCGGGGGGCGCGCTGCACTCGTCGCTGACAAAGCTGCACAGCCGCGACCGTGGTCGTGTGGGCGTACGAGTCGGGGCTGATCACGCGGCGTCGTCGGTGACAGCCGGTCGGAGCCATGCCAGTAGGTTGATTTCGGCGCTTGGAAATAGACGCAGCACCGTAGGCAACGGCGGTCGCGGTAGGTTGCACAGTCATGGCCACGACCGCCGACGTCCGTCACGAACTCGCCAGCCTCGCCGACCCGCGGCGGGCGGAGGCATCGAGCCGGTTCCTGCAGATGGCTCCAGGCGGGTACGGCGAGGGCGACACGGCCATTGGTGTCTCCGTGCCGGAACAGCGCAGAGTGGCCGCCCGGTACTGGCGCGACCTCTCCCTGGCCGACACGGCGAAGCTGCTGACCAGCAGCGTGCACGAGGAGAGGCTGACGTCGCTGTTCATCCTGGTGCGAAAGTTCACCAAGGGAGACGGGGAGGAACGGGGCCAGATCTTCGGCATCATCCTGGCCAACACCGGCCGCATCAACAACTGGGACCTGGTCGACTCATCCGCGCCGTACATCGTCGGCCCCTGGCTGATCGACAAGGACCGGAGCGTCCTGGATCGGTTGGCCGAGTCAAGCCTGGTGTGGGACCGGCGCATCGCCATCATGGCAACTTTCGCCTTCATCAAAGCCGGCGACTTCCATTGGACCTTCCGCCTGAGCGAACGGCTCCTGCGCGACCCGCACGACCTGGTCCAGAAGGCGGTCGGCTGGATGCTGCGCGAGGTAGGAAACCGTGACAGAGCAGCCGAGGAGGAGTTTCTGGCCCGACGTTACCGGGTCATGCCCCGGGTCATGCTGCGGTACGCGATCGAAAAGTTTGAACCGCAGCGACGTCGGGAGTACCTGTCCGGCGTGGTCTAGATACCCGGCAGACGATCGGCCGTGCACCCGACGAGGACCAACGGTGCGGCTGCGATGGTCACCGACAGCAGCTTCACTCGCTGCGTCAGATCCATCTCGATCCCCCGTTCATGGCTCGCTCCGCCCCACATTCTCTCGGCAATGGGGAGATACGTGCGCGAGTTCTCCAGATTCATCGGAACAGGCTTACGGGAGACATTTCCCGTGCTTTTACCCTGACGTCCCGATCAGGTTGGGCATCTCTGTTCGCGACTGTTTCCGTCAGAAAGTGCGACGCAGTGGCCGCCCGTCCCGTCCTGTCCCACTGCGCCCGGCGTTTCCGCTTGCGCCAACCCTCAACCCTGCAGCCACACACAATCCGGGAGATCCGCGTGGAGTCCGACCAGACCGCCGCGTGTTGGTTCGTCGTGAACGCACCGATCGCGTATGCCCACTATCGTCCGTAGAGTGCCTTGCGAAACAGCGCAAGGTGATCGAAAGAGCGCAAACCGCCCAAAGAACGGAATTCTCGCCACCTTTCTGCAACCGGGCTGTGCCGGCTTTGTCAGCAGTTACCGTGCTTTAACATGACCATCGTTCGGATTTCTGCCGTGGTGCTCAGCGCCTTACTGACCACGCCCGGCGTGGCAGTCGGGTCCTCGACGTTGGCGACGTCCGCGCCGTACGTGCCCTGCCCGGCCGTGAAGCCGCCGGCGCCCCCGCCCGCCGCACCGTCGCCGCCACCGGTCGGTCCCGCCGACCTGGCCGTCGGCGGCGAGTCGCTGGCGACGGCGGGGCTGGCCATTCCCGCGGGTGCGTCGATGGCACCGTCGGTGACCGCCACCTCGTGGGTCGTGGCCGACCTCGACAGTGGCGCGGTGCTGGGTGGATGCGGCCCGCACGAACACCGCACGCCAGCCAGCGTGCAGAAGATGCTGCTGGCCGCGGCCCTGATGCCTCACCTCGACCCTGCACAGGTGGTCGAGGTGACCCGGGCGGATCTGCAGGATCTTGATCCGGCCAGTTCAGTGATGGGGGTGGTCGAGGGCGGCCGTTACTCGATCGAGAGCCTGTGGCTGGGGCTTCTCCTCAAATCGGGAAACGACGCGGCCAACGTGCTGGCCCGCGCCGGCGGCGGCACCGCCGGGCGGCAGGGCGGCGTGCAGGCGATGAACGACGAGGCGCACCGGCTGGGCGCAAACCAGACCCACGCGGCGACACCGTCCGGCCTGGACGGTCCCGGTCAGTACACCAGCGCGTACGACCTGGCGCTGATCGCGCGCGCCACCTACGCCCGCGCAGATTTCCGGCGATACATCGCGACCCGAGTGGCGGAGATACCGGCAACGCCGGGAACGCCAGGCTTCTCCATCACCCACGACAACACGCTGCTGGACCACTACCCGGGGACGCTCGGCGGGAAGACGGGCTTCACCGACCTGGCGCGACAGACATACGTGGGGGTGGCCGAACGTAACGGCCGGCGGCTCGCCGTGACCCTGCTCGGCGCGGAGACCGCGCCACTGGGGAGCCTGGGCGAGGCGGCGGCCCTGCTGGACTGGGGCTTCGCTCTCCCGCCCGACGCGTCGGTCGGCCGCCTGGTCACCCCCGATGAGAAGAAGCAGGACCGTCCCATTGCCGAGGTCAAAAGCGAGCGCCACGGTCAGGCTGGGGCAGGACCATCGTTCTCGTTGGCGGCCATCCTCGGCCTCGGCGCCGCCGTCGTACTGGCCGTCCTCCTCCTGGCGGCTTCCTGGCGACTGAGGGCCACCCGCCGGGCGGCCAACCCGTAGGAAGCCGACGACCAACGGGGGCGGTAGTTCCGACACCATTGCGGCGGTCGCGGATGAACGGTACCCCGGTGGACGTGCGCCAGCAGCGTCATGGGAGGTCAGCGCTCCGGAGCGGGTCATCGACCCGCTCCGGAGCGCGTCATCGTTGCTGGTCAGCGCACCGGCTGGACACGGCCGGATGAGCACTTCGGCAGGATGACCAATTCGACGGCGTCAGGGCTGCGCCAAGGACGGATTCCATTTACCAGCCCGAAAGGTGGCGGCTCCCGGACCGCCTCCACTTGAAGGCCAAGCCGCGACTGCGGCCGGGGTTCGTGCCCAGGAGGTGGGTGGAACGTGAACGCGTCGTCAGCGCAGAAGCGGACGTCGAGGCGCACGCTCTCTTTCACCAACGGTTGAGCGCGGCGGCCAACTGGGCCAGGGCGACATGGGCGGCGTCGAAGAGGGCCAGTTTCCGCGGGAAGTTGTGGATGAGTCCCTGGTACCGGGCTGCGGTGACGGGAACGCCGGCGGCCAGCAGCCTGGCCGCGTACCGTTCGCCCTCGGCGGCCAACAGGTCGAGCTCGGCCGTGATGACCACGCCGGGGGGCAGGCCGGTGAGGTCGGCCCGCAGTGGATCCAGATCCGGATGTGTACGGTCCACGCCGGGTGGGGCGTACGCGTCCCAGAAGAACCGCATCTCCTCCCGGTCCAGGCCGTACTCGTCCAGTGCCGGATAGTCGGCCGCAGGGTCGATGACCGGGCAGATGAGGATCTGCCCCGCAAGACGGGTCCCCGCATCCCGGGCGCGCCGAGCGGTCACCGCCGCAAGGTGCCCTCCCGCGGAGTCACCCGCCACCGCTATCCGGCCCGGGTCGAGGCCGTGCCGAGCCGCTCCAGGCCCGCGCAGCCAGGTGAGCGCTCGCGCCATGTCGTCCACCGCAGCCGGGTAGGGATACTCGGGGGCGAGTCGGTAGTCCACGGAGAGCACGGCCCAGCCGGACGCGGCCGCCAGGTGCCGGCACAGCCCGTCGTGGGTCTCCACGCTGCCCATCACCCAGCCCCCGCCGTGCGCATAAAGGACCACCGGCATCGCATCGTGATCGCCGTCGCGGTAGAGCCGGGCGGCCACGCCGCCGGCGTCGACGGTCACCACGGACCGGATCGCCGGTGCGCCGCCCACCTCGGCCGGAGTCGCCTCGACCATGCTGAGCCGTGCCGCCGGCAGGGCCGCCCGGGTGAGCGGGACACGCTGCTGGACCTGCATCGCCGCCCGCGCCTGCGGGTGGAGCCGGCTGGAGTCCATCCGGTCATTATCGCCTGCTCGACGGATGTCAACGCTGCCGGTCCGGCGGTGACGGATCGGCGGAGAGGCGAATACGGTGTGGACCGTGGATGAGCTTCTACCGGCACTGCCGGAGGACTGGGAGCGCTGCCTCGCGGTGGCCGCGCACCCCGACGACATCGAGTACGGCGCGGCCTCAGCGATCGCCCGCTGGACCGCACAGGGCAAGCAGGTCACCTATTTGTTGGCCACCCGGGGCGAAGCAGGAATCGACGCCATGCACCCGGACCAGGCCGCGCCGTTGCGCGAGGAGGAGCAGCGCGCCGGGGCCCGGGAGGTCGGCGTGGACGTCGTGGAGTTCCTCGACCACCGCGACGGTGTCGTCGAGTACGGTCCAGACCTGCGCCGCGACATCGTGCGTGCGATCCGCCGGCACCGGCCCGACGTCATCGTCTCGGGCGCCTTCACCGTCCGTATGGTGGGCGGCATCACCAACCAAGCCGACCACCGGGCGGTGGGGCTGGCTACGCTGGACGCCGCCCGCGACGCGGGCAACCGGTGGATCTTCCCGGAACTGGTGGACGAGGGGCTACCCCCCTGGGGCGGCGTGCGCTACGTCTGCTTCGCTGGCGCTGAGCTCCCCACGCACGGCGTGGACATCACCGGCGAGCCGTTGCAGCGGGGTATCGCCTCGCTAGCAGCGCACGCTGCGTACACCAAAGGCCTGGGCGTGGCCGGCCCCGAACCCGGGCCGTTCCTGACCTGGGCGGCCCGCCAGGGCGGACCGGCTCTGGGCGTGGAGGCGGCGATCCTGTTCGATGTGCACGCCCTTACCTTCGAGGGTCCACCACCCTGGCTTTGAGCCTCACAGGCGCCCATGATTCCACTCCGGGCCGCGCCACAAAGGGATCTGCCGCCCGCCGGCATGCCCGACCCCTGCCCGATGCACCGATCAACAGCGGCGTGGTGGGCATTGAGTGCCGTACGGTGCGCACCGTGGGATACCTAGTGGAGCCTTCGGGACGGCTGAACCTCTCGGAGTCGGACGACGTCGCTGCCGTCGCCGCTGTCAAGGCCGCCTGGACTGTACGAGATGGTTGGTTCCACCCGGATGTGTCTCCTTCAAGCAACACACTGGCCGACATAGCGTGGGCGGCTGCAGCCTCGGTCACCCGAGACGGAGACTGGATCGAGTTTGATCACGACGACGAGGGAGACCCCAAGTGGTCGGATCAGGCCACCGCCTTCTACGTCGCGATTGCGCCGTTCGTTCGCTCGGGAGTCGTCCAGATCGAAGGTGAAGACGGTGCCCGCTGGTTCTACACCTACGCCGACGGGCAGATCACTCAACAGGGTGGGAACGGTTGGGATGGATCCATCGAGCCGTTTGGCGAGCCTGTGGGGCTTCCTCCGCTGGACCACCCATAGCCGACCGGAAGAAAAGCGGCAAACGCTGTACCAACGCCACTGGTGGCGGGCGCTGCAACGTCCACCAGAAGAACCCATGTTCGGCCGCTTCACGGCAGATCCACCGGCCCGTACCGGGTCCGGGCGGCCCCGGTGCTCAGAGCCCAGTAGCGGTCGCCGAACGACCAGTGCCACCATTCGGTCGGGTAGTTGACCATGCCGGCAGACGACAGCGCCTGGCCCAGGATGTCGCGATTGGCGCGGGCCCGCGGGGAGATGTGGGGTGATCCCGTGAAGCAGGCGTTGGCGCTGTCCACCGGGCTGGCGTTGACGATCGTGCCCAGGTCCAGTTCGATCCCATCGGCCGTACAGAGCGTGAGGTCGACCGTCCCGCCGGTACTGTGCGGAGCCACCTCGGGCGGCGAGATGTACTTGCTGGCCTCCACGTGCCGGCGCGCCGAGTCCCACTCTGGGTACCTGCGGCGCAGTTCGTCCTGGTAGCTCTCGAAGTAGGTCGTCTGCAGGCTGAGCGGCCGGTACCCCTCGATGACCAGCAGCCGCAGCCCTCCGGGCAGGGCCCGCTGGGCGGCGAGTAGACGCTGCACCGCCGCCTCGCGCAGGTGCGCGTACGCGCCGGCCTCGTCGGCCAGCCGGTCGTCCACCCGAAGGTCCGCGACCTGGCGTACGTCGACCAGGGCCTCCCCGTTGTCGCCGAGCGGGATGGCCGAGATTCGCCGATCAGACAGCAGGATCATGACCGGTACCGCCCAGCGGCGTCGATGATCGCGCTGGCCACGGCCGTGGCCGCGTGGGGCCGGCCGTGTTGACGGGCGGCGTTGGCCAGCTCCTGGCGTCGTTCCGGGTGGTCGAGCAGCACCATGATCTCCTCGTAGAGGCGGTTGGCGGAGGCGTCGGGGCCGGCGAGCATGCGGGAGGCACCGGCGTCGGCGAGGTGCCGTGCAGTCCGCCGCTGTTCGTCGCCGCCGGTGGGGATGAGAGGGATGAAGACGCATGCCTTGCCCAGGGCGGTGAGTTCGGCGACGGTGCCGGCGCCGCTGCGCGCGACGACGATGTCCGCGGCGCTCAGGACGTCGGGCAGCTCGCCGTGGACGTAGTCGACGACCCGGTACCTGCTGCGCAGGTGTTCCGGGAGGGCGGCCGCGACCTGCCGCATCCGGTGGAGGGAGTAGTCGCCGCACTGGTGCAGCACCTGACATTTCTGCAGGAGTCCGGGGATGATGTCGGCGATCAGGTTGTTGACCTGGACGGCGCCCTGGGCGCCGCCGGTGACGTACACCAGCGGCAGGCGCGGATCCAGGTGGTACGCGGCGAGCGCCCGGTCGCGGTTGCCCGTGAGGATCTCGGGCCGGATCGGGTTGCCGGTGACCACCGCGCGGGTTCTCGCTCGGGCGGGCAGATGGTCGATGGAAGACTCGTGACTCAGCAGGACTCGATCGGCGAGGCGGGCGAGGATCCGGTTCGCCAGCCCGAGCGTGAGGATCTGCTCGTGCATGACCAGCGGGCGGCGGGTCATCCAGGCGGCGATCCCGATCGGGACGGAGACGTATCCGCCGGTGGAGAAGACCACCTCGGGCCGGGTGCGCACCACGATCATGATGGCCTGGAAGATGCCGAGCGGCACGCGGAAGGCGTCGGCGACGTTGCGGCCCCACTCGTGCAGGTTCGGCGAGCGGCGCAGTTTGCCGGTGGTGATCGCCGTGAAGGGAATGCCCTCCTGCCGGGCGATGCTGGCCTCCAGTCCGTGGGCGACGCCCACCCAGCGGACGTCCGGTGCGGTGCCAGCTGCCGCCAGCCGGTCGCGGAGCGTACGGATCGTGGTCAGCGCCGGGTAGGTGTGCCCGCCCGTTCCCCCGCCCGTGACGATGATGCGGAGACCACGGAGATGTTCCGCGGTGTAGACGGCCATCAGCAGGGACTCGGGCAGGGGGAGGCGGTGTCGCGCCGGTGCAGTGCGCCCTGGATGAGGATGTCGAGCAGTGCGGAGTAGCCGACGCCGGCCCGCTGCCAGATCTGCGGGTACTGGGAGGCGGCGGTGAATCCGGGGAAGGTGTTGACCTCGTTGATCACCGGCTCCCGGTAGTCTCCGGTCCACCCCGTGCCGTGGTCGGCGTCCGGATCCGGGAGGAAGAAGTCGACGCGGAGCAGCCCGCGGCAGCCGAGCGCGTGGAACGCCTGCACGGCCCGGTCCTGCAGTAGTCGGGTGGTGCCGGGGTCGAGCTGGGCCGGAATGTGGAAGACGGCACCGCCGTCGTACTTGGCGTCGTAGTCGAAGAAGGTGGCGTTCGCCACCCGGATCTCCAGCGGCGGCCCGGCCTCGACGCGACCGTCGGGGTGCTGAAGGACGGCGACGTCGATCTCGCGCCCGCGCACGGCGCGTTCGACGAGAACCTTCGCGTCGCTCTCGCGCGCGAGCCGCAGGGCGGCGGGCAGTTGCGCCCATTGTTCGACCTTGGAGACTCCCAGGCTGGAGCCGGCCCGGGCCGGTTTGACGAAGACGGGCAGCCCCAGCCGCTCCTGATCCCGCGACGACAGATCCTCGTCGGGCCGCAGCGTCACCCCGTCGGCCACGCGCAGGCCGTCGGCGGCGAGGAGTTTCTTCGTGACCGGTTTGTCCATCCCCGCGGCGCTGGCGAAGACACCGTTTCCGACGAACGCGACGCCGAGCCACTCCAGCATCGACTGGACGGTGCCGTCCTCACCGTACGGGCCGTGCAGCGCCGGGAACACCACGTCCTGGTCGCCGAGGGTCCGCAGCGCCTGCGCGAACGTGGCCCGGTCGCTGTTCACCCGCCACTGGCCGTCCCGCTCGATCAGCACCTCGGTCACCTGGTAGGCGGCGGGGTCGAGGTGGGCCAGGATGCTCTCCGCCGAGCGCCGGGAGACGTCGTGCTCCCCGCTGCGCCCACCGAACAGCACCGCCAAACGAACAGTCATGATGTTGCCGCTTCCCCATGTAGGTGTACGCGCGCCACTCGCGCGCCGATTCCGGTCAAGACTTCGTGCGGGTTGGTGCCGGCCCACCGCGCCCATTCGGCGGCCGTCGGCTCGGCCGGGTCGGGCGAGCCGGGCTCGGCGCCGGGACCGAGGACGACCACCGGATCGCCGAGCGCCACCGGCAGGTCGCCGACATCGACGACGCACTGATCCATGGCGATGCGGCCGACGATCGGGCAGCGCCGACCGGCGAGCCAGACCCACGCGCGGCCCTCGGCGGTGCGCGACAGGCCGTCGGCGTACCCGAGCGGCAGCAGGGCGAGCGTGGTCGGCCGATCGGTCACATGATCGGGGCCGTAGGACACGCCGGTACCGGCGGGCACGCGCTTCAGGTTGATCACCCTTGACCGCAGGGTCATGGCGGGTCGCAGGCCGTAGCGGCGGGGACCGGTCGCGCCGAACGGGTCGACGCCGTACATGGCCAGGCCGATCCGGCAGAGATCGAACCGGGTCTGCGGGGCGGCCAGTGCCGCCGCCGAGTTCGCCAGATGCACCACTTCGGGGTCGAGCCCGGTGTCCCGAGCGATCCGCAGCGCCTCCTGGAACGTTGACAGCTGCCGGGCGATGCTCGGGCAGCCCGGCACGTCGGCGTTCGTCAGGTGGGACCACACCCCGCGTACCCGGACACTGCCCTCCGCCTCGTGCTTGCGAGCCCAGGCGACCAGCTCGGGCCATTCGTCGCCGCTGGCACCGTTGCGTGACAGACCGACGTCCGCCTTGAGCTGGACCGCGGCGGGCACACCGAGATCCGTGGCCGCGGTGGCGATCGCGCGCAGGTGGGTCAGGGTCGACACCGCGATGTCGACGTCCGCGGCGATCAGGCGGGTGAAGTCCTCGTCCGGCCGGTGCAGCCAGCTCAGGACGGGCGCGTCGATGCCCGCCGATCGCAGCGCCACCGCCTCCGTCGCCGAGGTCACGCCCAGCCAGGCGGCGCCGGCGCCCAACGCTGCCCGCGCCACCGGCACCGCGCCGTGCCCGAACCCGTCGGCCTTCACCACGGCCATCAACCCGGTACGTGCAATCGCCGCGATCGTCCGAATGTTCTCCGCGATCGCCGCAAGATCGATCACGGCCTCGGCCAGCTGCACACTCTCGTTGATCACACCGGTCCCGGCGCGCCGACCACGCGTACCCGGCGTCACCCGGCGGCCCCAGGCTCGACGGGCGGTTCATCCGGCGGTTCGGCGGCCCCTTGCCCGCCGACCGCGGCGGCCCGGCGCACCGCGAGCGTCTCCCGGATCCGCCGGCGGGCCGCCCGCCGCTGTTGCTCGTCGCGGCGGCCTCGGTGTGCTGGTTCGAAGATCATGTCCGGCTCCTGACTGACACGACGGGCACGGTAGGCAGCCGGTTGTGAAGAACCCTTGAAGAAGCCGTGGGCCAGCTGTGCGGATATCCCGCTCGCCGCTCTCCGGAGCCCGCCCACATCAGTTCTTCACGGGTTTCGGGTTTACTTGACCCCCGCCACCACCAGGCAGAATGGGGAAACATGAGCGCGCGGATCCTGGTCGCCGAGGACGACCCCAAGCAGGCCAACCTGGTACGGGTCTATCTCGAACGCGAGGGGCACAGCGTGCTGCTGGTCGGCGACGGGCGGGCCGCGCTGGACCAGTGCCGGTCCCGCCGGCCTGACCTGGTGGTCCTCGACGTGATGATGCCGGTCGTCGACGGCCTCGACGTGTGCCGGATCCTCCGTGCCGAATCGGACATCCCGATCCTGCTGCTGACCGCCCGTACCACCGAGGAAGACATGCTGCTGGGCCTGGACCTCGGCGCCGACGACTACCTCACCAAGCCGTACAGCCCGCGGGAACTGGCGGCCCGGGTACGGGCGCTGCTGCGCCGGGCGCGGGTGGTTAGCGCCGACAACCGGGCGGTGCTGCGCGTCGGCGAGCTCGAGGTGGACGCCGGCCGGTTCGAGGTACGCGTCGGCGGCCGGCCGGTCGCCCTGACGGCCAAGGAGTTCGGCATCCTCGAGGTGCTCGCCGGCGAGCCCGGGCGGGTGTTCACCCGGGCGCAGATCATCGACCGGGCCTTCGGATTCGATCGTTTCGTGCTCGAACGCACTGTCGACGCGCACGTGATGAACCTCCGCCGCAAGATCGAGGACGACGTTGCCGAGCCGCGGTACGTGCACACCGTCTACGGCCGTGGCTACCGGCTCGCCGAACCGGAGCCGGAATTGGCGGCGGCGCCGACGCCCGAGGGCACGCCCGGAGTCAGCCGGTGAGTTTTCGGCTACGGGTGCTCTGGCTGGTCGTCCTCGTCGCGGTGAGCGCGACCGCGGCGACCGCGTGGCTGACCCTGCGGCAGGCCTCGCAACAGATCAGCGACTCGGCCACCACCGACCGGGCGCAACTCGACCAGGTCGTCGCCCGACTCAGGATGTACGGCAGCCTGCACGGCACCTGGGAGGGCGTGCCCGACCTGGTGCGGGACCTGCGCGCCCAGACCGGTCAGCGGATCCACCTGGTCGCCGACACGGGCCAGGTGATCGTGGACACGGACACCCAGGAGAACCGCGACGCCCGGCCGCTCGGCACGATGGTCGGGTTCGTCGACCCGCGGCCGGTATTGAATCTGGCAGCATTGCCAGCGGAGCCGGCGGGCCGGGAGAAAGGCACGGTCGGCGCGATCGCCGCCTACCGTACCGGCGTGCGGTTCGCGGCCTGCCTGACGCGGGAATCCGTCCCTGTTGTCGCTTCACCGACCAGCACGGGAGTTCCGCAGTTCGACGTCGACCTGAGCACGGCCGACGTGCGCGATCGCCAGGGTGTCGACGAGATCGTCGGCGGCTGTCGCGACGTCGCGGCCGAGCCGGGCCGGGACCTGGTGGACGCTGCCCGGGTGCAGGTCTGTGGCACCTCGACGGTGCAACCACTGGATTCCTGCCTGGCCCAGGCCTTCACCAACGAGATCAGTGACGTCGCGCCGGTACCCGCCCGGGTCTACCTCGGCGCTCGCGGCGATCCGGCGTCCGTGTTGACCGCCGGTCCACTGCTCGCCGCGGCAGCGGGCGTTGCGACGGTCGCGGTCATCGGCACCGTGCTGCTGAGCCGGCGGGTGCTGCGCCCCATCGACACGCTCACCGCGGCCGCTCAGCGGCTCGGCCGGGGCGACCTCACCGGACGGGTTCCGGTGCGGGGCAACGACGAGCTGGCGGAGTTGGCCCGGTCGTTCAACCGGATGGCCGACTCCCTGCAGCGCGGGGAGGAGCGGCAACGCCGGCTGGTCGCCGACGTCGCACATGAACTGCGTACGCCGCTGGCCAACCTGCGCGGCTACCTCGAGGCGCTCTCCGACGGCGTGATCACGCCGGACCAGGAGCTCTTCGCGTCACTCCACGAAGAGGCGGTGCTGCAACAGCGCATCGTCGACGACCTGCAGGACCTGGCCCTGGCTGAGGCCGGCAACCTGGCGTACCACCGGGTCACCGTGGATCTGGCCGAACTCCTCGAGACCTGCCGCACCGCCCACCACGCCCGGGCGGAGTCGGCCGGGGTGTCGTTGCGCGTGGCGGCCGAGCCGGTTGCTGTACACGCCGATCCCGACCGGCTCCGCCAGGTGGTGGGCAATCTCGTCACCAACGCCCTACGGGCGACCGCTGCGGGCGGCAGCGTCCGGCTGGTCGCGAGCCGCACCGACACGCAGGCGATCGTCCGGGTCGTCGACACCGGCTCGGGAATCGCAGCGCACGCGCTGCCGCATGTGTTCGACCGGTTCTGGCGGGCCGACTCCGCACGGGGCCGCCGTACCGGGGGCAGTGGCCTCGGCCTCGCTATCGCCCGACAGATCGTCACCGATCACCAGGGCACCATCACGGTCGCGAGTGAGGTCGGCGTCGGGACGACATTCACCATCACGCTTCCCCGCGCCGACTAGCTTGATCTTCAACCTGTGCGGCGCGGCCTGGGATTGCGTCCGTTTCCGTGTCGAGCAACATTCACGGGGCTCCGTGTGTTTGTTTCTCGGCGAACCTACGGCTTGTCGACCCATTGGACGCTGATGGGGCGCCGGCCGGTGCGCAGGAATTCGTGCCCTGCTTGACGGGCCTGTTCTTCGGTGAGATCAAAGGGTTCAGCGCCTGCGGCGGTAAACCACGGGTCGGAGAATGCGTCTTCGGCGTCGCCAACTGTCTGGCCGGGTGGGGCCCCAGGCGGCACTGGTCCCCAGCTGAGCATGATCTCGTCCTCGCTTTCCCATACCAGTCCGGATCGGTCCCCGTGAAGGGTGATGTGCAGACTCCGCACACCGTCTTCGCTGATCAGCGACACGCCGCTGCGCGGTACGCGGTCAAGGATGGTGTCGAGGTCGGCAGTGCTGGCCACGGTGGTGGGGGTGTCGTCGATCCAGGCTTGCAGAGGTGCGTTCATCGGATGCCTGCTAGCCGTGGGATTGCCCAGCCATTCCGGCAGCACAGTGAGCTGGTTACCGGCCAGATCCAGCCGAGTGAGGGCGGTGAGGTTACTCAGCGACCCGGGCAGCACGGTGAGGTGGTTGGCGGTCAGGAACAGCTGGGTGAGGGCGGTCAGGTTACCCAGCGACTCCGGCAGCACAGTGAGCTGGTTTTCGGTCAGGTCCAGCCGGGTGAGGGCGGTGAGGTTACCCAGCCATTCCGGCAGCGCCGACAACTGGTTGTTGGCCAGGTCCAGCCAGGTGAGGGCGGTCAACTTACCCAGCGGCTCCGGCAGCGCCGACAGCTGATTACCGGAAAGGCCCAGCCGGGTGAGGGTGGTCAGGTTACCCAGCGACTCCGGCAACACCATGAGCCGGTTACGGCCCACGAACAGTTCGGTGAGGGCGGTCAAGTTACCCAGCGATTCCGGCAGCACAGTGAGCTGGTTGCCCCACACGAATAGCTCAGTGAGGGCGGTAAGGTCACCCAGCGACTCCGGCAGCACAGTGAGCTGATTGCCGCCCAGGTCCAGCCGGGTGAGGGCGGTAAGGTTGCCCAGCCATTCCGGCAGCACAGTGAGCTGGTTGGCGGTCAGGTTCAGCTGAGTGAGGGCGGTAAATTTGCCCAGCCATGCCGGCAGCACGGTCAGCTGATTGCCGCCCAGGTCCAGCCGGGTGAGGGCGGTCAAATCACCCAGCGACTCCGGCAGGGTTCCCAACGCGAGCCCACCCAGATCCAACGAGGAGGCACCACTACGGCGTGCCGCCTCGATTCGATCCTCGCTACTGCGCCGTGCCGCCTCGATCTGACTCTGGTAACTGTCCACTCCACACCTACGTCCTGCTTCAGCGTTGTCATGATCACTTGCCGGCACCAGCGCTGCGCGATTAGACCACGATCTCTCCGTGGAGCCGCAACCCCGCACGCGTCAACCGGAGTTCACAGTCTCTTGACGCGGTGACGGCGTTGGCTTGCTACGCGACGAGGCCGTGGTGGGGATGCGGCGCGTGCACCCGGGCAGGCCCCTGGCCTGCCGGCAATAGCCGGCCCGAGGGGTCGCGGATCCTCCGGGGTCAAGGGCGGTCCGCAGGGTCGTGGCGCAGCGACGCGAAGCGCCCTTGACCCTGGAAGGGTGGCCCCGCATCCTCCGCGCCGCATCCCCACCACGGCCGGCGGTGACTCACGCTACGGCGCGGCGGTGCGACGGCCGCCTGCGCGCCGGCATCGCAGGAAAACGACCTGGTATTCACCACCCGCTATGGCACGCCCATCGAGCCGCGCAACTTCCAACGGTCCTGTCAGACAAGGTGCGAGAAAACGAAGGTCACGCCGATCGGCCAATGTGGTGAGATGGTGCGCAGGTGACCTACTTTCCAGGGCAGCGACGCTAGGCCCCGTGCGCGGCGTGGGGCTGGTGACAGCCAGGGAGGCGGCGACATGTCCAGCGCGCAGGTGTATGACACCATCGGAGCCACTTACACCGTCACGCGGCGCACCGAGCCGCGGATCGCCGCAAGGGTCTGGGCTGCGCTCGGCGATGCGCGGACGGTATTGAATGTCGGGGCTGGCACCGGCTCCTACGAGCCCGCCGACCGTGACGTCACCGCGGTGGAACCGTCGACGCTCATGCGTGCGCAGCGCCCCGCAGGCGCAGCGCCGTGCGTGGCTGCCGCCGCGGAGAGCCTTCCGTTCGAGGACCAGTCCTTCGACGCAGCGATGGCTTTTGCCACCATCCATCACTGGCAGGACCCGATCGCGGGCCTGCGCGAGATGCGGCGCGTTGCTCGCCGCGTGGTGGTGTTCACGCACGACACCAGTGACAACGGATGGCTTCGTCGGTTCTGGCTTACTCGCGACTACCTTCCTGAAGTCGCGGACCTCCTTGTCGGCCGGCCTTCGCTGACCGAGCTGGCCAGCGCGATCGGAGCCCGCGTGGAGCCGGTGCTCATCCCGTGGGACTGCGTTGACGGCTTTTTCGAGGCCTACTGGCGCCGGCCCGAGGCGTACCTGGACGAGAACGTCCGTCGCGGGGTATCGGTCTGGGCCAGAGTCGGGCCGGACGCCGAGCAGAGGGCAGTGCACAGCCTCCGTGATGACCTCGCGTCAGGTCGGTGGGCAGAACGCAACGGCGACCTCGTCGATCTCGATGCAGCAGAGCTTGGCCTTCGCCTGCTTATCGCCTGAACCCGCCACATCCGGGTACGACTTCGCTGCCCGAAGCCATGGGCGGTCCAGGCCCCACTCGCATCGGTCAAACGGATAGCTTCAAACCCAGCGGCCGTCGTCACATGTTCAGTAATGTCCACGACAGACGGTCATCTAGTGATGATGACGGCCTGCGGTGGCCCCGCTCGGACGGTCTGTGGTGGCCCCATCGTGGTGGAGGCGTGCGATGGTGTGACGGCCCGGTTTGGCCCCACCCCGGCCTGCCGCAGGAACTCAGATCAGTGACTGTGCGTTAGGCATGTAGGCGCTCGGCTTCAGGCCGAAGCTGCCACCCGACCTGTTCGATGACTTCGCGAGCTGCCTCCGCAACAGACCTTGCGTGGGTCGACACTTGAAAGTCTCGGACCCTCGCAAGATCGCTCCGCTGCTGGTAGAGATCGACGAAGTTGCGCAGCCGGCTGCGCCAGTACTCGTTCGGTTCCCGTGCAGCGACCCGTTCCTTCAAGACCGTCTCAGGGGCGGTCAGCTCGCAGACGACGAACCGTGGACCCGGCACGGCAGCGCGAAGCTGCACCCGTTCGTCCTCGTCCGCGATAACACTGGGAATGACGAGCCGCAAACCCGCAATAGTCGCGTAATTGGGCCAGATAGCCCTGAGATTGTTGAGCCCGAAAGACCGCTCGGGGTGCGGGTAGACCATGGTGAGGTCATCGAGGTCGATCACCGCGTTCGCCAAACCGGACTCACGCAGCAGGTCCGCTATGGCACCCGACAGGCTGGACTTTCCCGAGCCCGGCGATCCGTGCAGGACGAGCACATCAACGTTGTTCACGAGCGTAGCCACCCGAGCCGGATACCTGCGACTTCGCTGCGGCCTCGGCCTCCGGGTGCACGAGATCGCATGTCGTCGGTTGTCACACGGACGGGTCCCACGCTACGAGCTGATCGAAGATACGACGGTCGCCTTCGAACTTCAGCGAATCCAGCGGTATGCGGCCGTAGAAGAACAGGACCAGGTCACTGGCCGTGCCCCGGGCGGAGGCGTCGGCCGTGTCGGGGTCCTCGCCGGCAGCGGGCGTGAGGTGGGCGACCTGTGCGCCGTCGTGGGAAAGCCGAAGGCGCCAGGAGTGGCCCTCGGTGGCGTGGTAATCGACGATGGCGGGTTCGTGTGGCCAGGCGACCGTCGTCGCGCAGAGGGTGAACTGGCAGTCGTCGAAACCGTCGAGGGCGACCTCGTCCGATAGCGGCTGCGGGGCACCCACCGTGAGCTGGGCGTCGTAGGTGTGCACCGCGATCTCGGGAACCTGTCGCCGCGCCCAGGCACCAGAGGTTTGCGGTGACGGCGAGTCCCCCCACCACGTCCAACAACCGCGGTCCGGGCCGGCCTGACGCAGCGCGCTCGTCAGCTGCTCGACGGACTCGGTCCACCAGGCCAGGAGAGCCTCGCGTTCCCGAGGCGCACCCATGCCGTCCTCCCAAGCCGACTTCTCCGGGGGCGCGTCCGCGGGCCCTGCGGCGACGATGGCGGCTGATTTGCGGCGGCCCATCCCCACGTGTTGCACGAGATCGAACAGCGTCCGCTCGGGAGAGGTCGGCACCAGCGCGTCGAGGCTGGGTGCCGCGGCGACCGCAGCGCGGAAGGCGGCCGACCGTTCGTTGATCAGCCGCAGATGATCAGGGAACGTGAGAATTTTGTGCACCCCGGCTTCCTATCACTGTGCTCCGACGACCGGACAGCGAATTTCGCAGCCGACGCGGCGGCCGCCCCGGCACTGATACGTGCCCTTGGATGACGCGCGGGCGCCCCTTCCTCAGATCGGCGATCCTCAGAAGGCAACAGCACCGCTCACGCTGGGGTGCCCGGATGGCGGATTCTCTGTTGCGGGTGTCCATTCGTCGATGTCGTCGGGCCAGGGTGCGGGGCGGCCGGTGTCGTCCCAGAAACCGGTCTCGGCGCCGGTGGCGAGCAGGGCGGCGTTGAGCGCGGCCCGTTCGGCAGGTGTGGGGATGGTCGGGTCGCTCATGGCGTGGGTCAGTCCGCGGCCATGGCCAGGTTCTTCTGGTGAGCGTGGGCGAGGCGGTAGGAGTCAGTGCCGGTCTCGATGATGTTGCCGCCGAAGGTGAGCCGGTCGACGATCGCCGCGCAGAGGCGAGGGTCGGTGAAGGTTTTCGTCCAGCCGGAGAACGACTCGTTGGACGCGATCGCCACCGAGTTGGTCTCCTCGCGTTCAGTCAGTACCTGGAACAGCAACTCGGCGCCGTGCCGGTCGAGCTCCATGTAACCGAGTTCGTCAATGCAAAGCAGATCGACGCGGCCGTAACGGGCGATGGTCTTGTTGAGGATCTTGTCGTCGGCGGCTTCGACGAGTTCGCGCGCTGGTGCACCCCGGTTCCGGGTCGAGGTCGACGCCCTGGCCGTGCTCGCCGAGCCGTAGACCGGTTCACCTGTGCCAGCCCCGCTGCAGGCGAGTTCGAGCAGGCCTTGATGGAGGTCGGCGCGTCGTTCGTAGCGGATGCGGAGCCGTTTGAACTGGTGCAGCCAGGCGAACGCGCGCTCGACCACCCAGCGGACCTTGCCGAGCCCGGAGCCGTGGGCGACGCCGCGTCGGGCGGGCAGTGGGTCAGGAGGCTGTGGCGGGCTCTTTGGTGGGGTCGGCCGAGGTGGCGCCGTGAGTGGGGCGGCGGGTCAGGACCTGGGGGCCGGAAGCCGTGATGGCGACTGTGTGTTCGGAGTGGGCGGTGCGGGAGCCGTCGGCGGAGCGGATCGTCCAGCCGTCGTTGTCGAACTTGATTTTGTCGGTGGAGCGGCAGAACCAGGGCTCGATGGCGATGGTGAGGCCGGGGTCGAGTTTCATGCCGCGGCGGGCGCGGCCGTTGTTGGAGACGTGTGGGGCCTCGTGCATGGTGCGGCCGATGCCGTGGCCGCCGAACTCGGCGTTGACACCGTAGCCGTAGGAGTGGGCGACCTCGCCGATCGCGGCGGAGATGTCGCCGAGGCGGCCGCCGGGCTGGGCGGCGGTGATGCCGGCCTCCAGTGCGACCTCGGTGGCCTCGATCAGCTTCAGGTCGGCCGGGTCGGGGGTGCCGACGATGACGGAGAGCGCGGAGTCGGCGACCCAGCCGTCGATGCCGGCCGCCATGTCGATGCTGAGCAGGTCACCGTCCCGCAAAACATAGTCGTGCGGCAGGCCGTGCAGCACCGCCTCGTTGACCGACAGGCACAGCACGTTGCGGAACGGGCCGCGGCCGAACGAAGGGGCGTAGTCCCAGTAGCAGGATTCGGCGCCGCGTTCCTTGATCCGGCGGCGGGCGTGGTGTTCGAGGTCCATCAGGTTGACGCCGACCGCGGCGACACCGCTCAGCTCGGCGAGCAGCTCGCCGACGAACTGGCCCGTCACCGCCATCCGGCCGATCTCCTCGGCGGACTTGAGCTCGATCACGACAGCCTCCCTCTCCGTGTGCGGTATTTTTATACCACGCCAGGTCGGGGATGGTCCGGTGGGATATCCTGCTGGCATGGTTCGCCAACCACTCACCGCCGAACAGATCGCAGCGGGCCAGCGCCTCGGAGCCGCCCTCCGGGCCGCGCGGGTCGGCCGCAGCCTCGTCGAGGTGGCCCTGGCAGCCGGCATCTCCCCCGAGACGCTGCGCAAGATCGAGGCCGGCCGCCTTCCCGCACCGGCGTTCGGCACTGTGGTCTGCCTCAGCCAGGCCCTCGACGTCCCCCTCAGCGACCTGGCCGACGTCTGGCGGGCCGACATGCCCATCCGCCAAGCGTCCTAGAGACCAGCCGCCCAGGTACTCCAGTAGGACAGGCTGAAAACAGCAAGCAGGCCATGCCCGCGCATAGCCAGCAGTCCCTCGCCTGTGCTCCTGGCGTCGGCACAGGCATCCGTCATGCCCGTGCCCGTATCCACTTCTGCCGCGAGTCGCGCTTCGTGCGCTCGCGTCGTCCTCGTGACCAGGGATGGGCCGCGCAGACGGGTACGACTAGGCGTGTCTCCTGGAAGCTGGCGCGAGGTGCCCAGCTCCTTGAAGATGTCACTGGCTTGTTTGGTAGCCCGGTCGAGGGCGCCACGCGGCAGGAACCACGGCGCATGACTCCAAATCTGCCCGGACGAGCGACCTCGCGCGGACGTGACCCTGTTTTGTCTACCTTCACCGCCGAATCCTCCGCTTACGGACGCCCGGCCGACCGCTCGATCAGCTCCTCGGATGGAGCGGCGCCAGATCCATCCAGCCGGTTCACTGGATAACGGCTCGCGTTCGCAGCCGGCTCGATACTCTCGGCTTCGGGATCCACACGGACATCCGGAGCCACTCGATCGGCGAGATCGCCGGTGACGCAGGCGATCGACGTCCCGGCGCACAGCCGGCTCTCGCCACGACTGGCGCGCGGGACATCTCATGCCGATAGGAGCGTCATGCCCGGGAAGTTACGATCGCCTGTCCTGCACCTCGTCGTCTGCCGCGCCGAGCCCGCCGTCGAGCTCGGACCGTTCATCACGGCCTGCCAGGAGCTGAGGTGGGAGGTCCACCTCATTGCCACCCCGGACGCGGTCGACTCGATCGACCGGGACGGGCTCGCCGACCTCACCCACCATCCGGTACGCGAGGACGAGCAGCTGGAGACGCTCCATCCCCTGCCGCCGGCCGACGCCTTCGCCGTCGTGCCGGCCAGCTTCGACCTGGTGAACAAGTGGGCGTACGGCCTCAACGACAATCTGGGCCTGCGGCTGCTCAACGAGGCGATCGCCGTCGGCCTGCCGGTCGTCGCCGTGCCGGCCCCGGATCCGGCGCTCGCCCGGCACCCCGCATTCCTGGAGAGCCTGGATCGGTTGCGGCACTGGGGCGTGACGGTGACCCGGCCCGCCGAGCCGTCCGAGGTCGCCGACCCGGTCCCGTGGCACGCCGCCGTGCAGGTGATCTCCGCATGGACGCGGTTCGCCCGGGTCCCCGGGCAGCCCACCGGAGAGCGGCAGCGCAGCTCCGACGACTTGGCGCGGCAGTCCGGCTAGCGCCTCGTCGTGCAGCCTTGAACGGGTGATCCGGGTGGCGGATCTTGGAGTTGAACGGCGAATCCGGATGTCGGTTGGGAGCGATAGGTGCGCCAACGGATGTACGCGCCGATGGCGGCGTCCTGCTTGGCGTGGGTGCGGTGGTCGGTGCAGGTCCCAGCAGGGCGACTCTCACCGAGCTGTCGGCTCACCGAGTTCGGCGGGGTCGAGACGCAGGGTCGCGAGCAGTTGCCCCGCAGGCGAGTCGACCGGATCACGGCGACGCACCGCCGTAGCTGTCTCATGTCCGCCCGGCGCCGGTCGTCGTCTCGTCCGACGGCTCCGGCGGCGACGCACGATCCCTTCGCTCCCGCTCCTGTCGCCGGCGGTCCCGCCGCCGGTCGACGAGCGCCGCGAGCAGTAGCGACCCGACGGCTGCGGCGCGGCCCCACCGGCGCAGGGCGACGCGGACCGGGCCGGGTGGTGGGGGCGGGGGCGGCCCGGGCACCACCACCCGGTCGACCCCGGGATACGCGAGCCGGGAAGCCGAGACCGCCTCCTCCTCCGATCGCACGGCCCGGCTCGCGGTGATGACGATGTGCCGTGCCTCGTCCCGGTAGCGCCACCGCCACAGTTCGCCCTCCGGCCACATCTCGATTCGCTCCCCCGGCCTGTCCCTGGCGGGGATGTCGGAGGCACCGGAGGGATCCTCGCCGTCGGACCCGGGGGCCGCCCGCCGCGCCGCCCGCCGCAGGTCGGCGCGGGTGAGCTCGCCGATGCCGGCGGCGTCGCCGCGGCGCAGCGCCCGCGCGACCAGGAAGGCGAGCAGCCCGGCGAGGAGCGGCAGGACGAGCACCAGCACCTGGAACACCGACAGCAGGTCGTAGACGGGCACCCCCAGGAGCCGGGCGAGGATGTCGTCCCCGGCGGCGACGGTCAGCACCGCATAGAAGGTCAGCGCTACGACCCCGACGGCCAGCCGGGCCGGGTGGTCGCGGGGCCGGTCGAGCAGGTGGTGCTGTCGGTGGTCCTTCGTACGCAGCCGCTCGGCGAACGGCCAGGCGTAGAGGGCGAGGAAGGTCAGCCCGCCGAGCACGACGCCGGGGAAGAACGGCGCCGGCACCAGATGCCCGGCGATGCGGAACTCCAGGGGTGGGAACAGCCGCAGGGCGCCGTCGCCCCACGCCACGTACCAGTCGGGTTGAGCCGGTGAGGTGGCCTGGGCCGGTTCGAACGGGCCGTAGATCCAGACCGGGTTGATCTGCACCAGGCCGCCGAGGGCGAACAGCACCGCCAGCACCCAGGCGAACAGGGCGAGCGTGCGCAGTGTGTAGCTCGGCCACAGCGTCGACCCGACCACGTTGTGCTCGGTCCGTCCCGGGCCGGGGAACTGGGTGTGCTTCTGTCGCACCAGGATCCCCAGGTGCAGCGACACGAGGGCGACGAGGACGGCGGGCACCAGCAGTACGTGGGTGACGTACATCCGGGGGATCATCGCGTCGGAGGGGAACTCCCCGCCCAGGGCCAGGGCGGCCAGCCACGCCCCGGCCACCGGGATCGACTCCACCACCGAGGTGATGATCCGCAGGCCCACCCCGGAGACCAGGTCGTCGGGCAGGGAGTAGCCGGTGAAGCCGTTGGCGAGGGCGAGGGTCAGCATGGTCACGCCGATCAGCCAGTTGAGCTCCCGGGGTCTGCGGAACGCCCCGGTGAAGAAGATCCGGGCCAGGTGCAGCACGATCGCCGCGACGAAGACCAGCGCGGCCCAGTGGTGGGTCTGCCGGATCAGCAGACCGGCCCGGACGTCCCAACTGAGCCGCACGGTCGAGGCGTACGCGGCGGAGGTGGTCGCGCCGTCCAGCGGGGCGTAGTCGCCGTGGTAGACCCGGTCGGCGGAGCTGGCGTCGAAGAAGAAGGTGAGGTACACGCCGGTGAGGATCAGCGCGACGAACGAGTAGAGCGCGATCTCGCCGAGCATGAACGACCAGTGGTCGGGGAAGACCTTCGCCAGCGCTCGGCGGGTGACCGGGGAGAGCCGCAGCCGGTCGTCGAGGGCTCTGGCCAGCCGGTCGGTGATCACGGCCGGCTCCAGAAGCCGGCGCCGGGTGGGGCGGTGAAGTCGCCGGTCGCGCGGAGGAAGCCGTCCGGGCCGACCTCGATCGGCAGGCCGGGCAGTGCCCGCGCGGCCGGGCCGGCGACCGGCCGGGCGTCGGCCAGCAAGTCGAACGAGGACTGGTGGCAGGGACAGAGCACCCCTGCGGTGCCCTTGAGGTAGAGCCGGACCGGACAGCCGGCGTGCGTGCAGAGCAGTGAGTAGACGACCAGGCCGTCGAGGTGCCCGCCGGAGGGCGGCCGGGAGAAGCGCGCCGGGTCGAGGCGGACCGCGAAGGCGGGCCCGTCCCCGGTGTCGAGGTGGCCCTCCGGGAAGATGCCGACCACGGTGTCGGCGGGCACGTCCTGCGGCCGCAACGGTCGTCCGTCGGCGTCGACCAGCCGCACGCCCGGCCCCCACGGAGTCTCCTTGAGGTCCTGGACCGGGCGGGCACCGGAGAACGGCAGCAGGGAGCGCAGCGGGAACAGCGCGGCGGCGCCGAGCGCGGTCAGCGCCAGCCCGAGCGCGGCGAGCAGGCCCCGCCGCCGCACCGGGCTGTCCGGCGCGGTGAGCACCGCGGCGGTCATCGCCTGCTCCGCCGGGGTGGGCGCGAAGCCCTCGTGCTCCTCGACGTAGCCGCCGACCGGCACGAGCCGCCGCCCCCAGACGGCGAGGCCCACGGCCAGTCCGGCGAAGGCCACCGCGAGGCAGATCCCCTCCCAGCGGGTGTTGCCGCCCAGCCCGTACGTCACGGCGAACCCCACCGCCCCGGCCGTGCTGGTCAGGAACGCGGCGACGACCCGACGGCTCGCCGCCCGCTCGCTCGTCGACGGGCGTCGACCGCTCAATCCCCCGCCCTCCTGCCCAACCATCGGGCGGCGGCGACCAGCAGCGCCAGTACCGCCACCCAGGCGACCAGCCCCTCGGCCAGCGGGCCGAGCCGGCCGAGCGGGTTGCCGCCCCGGTCCAGCCGCTCGCTGCGTAGCCGCTGCACGTAGGCGGTGACGTCGTTGACCTGCTGGTCGTCGAGCACCTGACTGGGGAAGACCGGCATCAGCCCCGGGCCGACCCGGACCGCCTCGGCCACCTGCGTCGCCGTCGCGTCGTACAGCGGCGGGGCGCTCCAGCCGTGGGTCAGCGCGGCCCCGGAGCCGGTCGCGCCGTGGCACGGGGCGCAGTTGGCCGCGAAGATCTCCCGGCCGGAGGTCAGGTTTCCCGCCGAGACCTGGGGGATCTGCGGGCCGCCGCCGAAGCTGTCGACGTGGTCCACCAGTGCCGCGATGTCGTCGGCCGAGAACGCCGGTTCCCGACGCTGGGGCTGCTGTACCTCCTGCGAGACCGGCATCCGTCCGGTGGAGACCTGGAAGTCCACGGAGGCGGGGCCGACGCCGATCAGGGACGGTCCCCGCTGCGTACCCTGCCCCTGCTCGCCGTGGCAGCTGGCGCAGTGCTCGAGGTAGAGCGGGGCGCCCCGGTCCCCCGTGCCGGCCGGTGGTGCGGAAGCGGCCGGGGTCGCGGACTCCCCGGGGCGCGGTGCGGGGGCGAGCGCCACCGGGCCTGCGGCGAGCAGCAGCACCGTCCCGACCGTGAGGGCTCGGTGCGGGTGCAGGGCGGGGCGGCGGATGGCCGCTCGTGATCGCCGCATAGGTCAGTCCAGGGTGTAGAGGTAGGCGGCGATGTCCTGCGCGTCGATTGCGGTGACGCCCAGGTTCGGCATGGCGGTGCCCGGCTCCACCGCCTGTGGATCGGCGATCCAGCGCTGCAGGTTGTCGGCGTTGTTGGGCAGTTGGCCGGCGATGTAGGAGCGGGCGCCGAACCGGGTCAGGGGCGGGCCGACGAGGCCGTCGGCGCGGTTGACGCCGGGGATGGTGTGGCACGATCCGCAGCCGTACTGGGCGATCAGTTCCGCGCCCCGGTCGGGCTGTCCGGTCCGCGACTCCCGTGGTGGCGGTGGGGTCGTCGAGGCGCAGGCGGTGACCGCGACGACCGGCAGGATCATGAGGGCCGCACCGAGCGCCCAGAGCCGGCGGGGCACCATCATCGGACCATCCTTTCCGTTTCAGCTGTTGTCGCCATCGGTACGGCCCCTTGGGGTACCGGCTTTCCGCGCAGGCCGTCGGGCCGGTCGCGGTCCATCCGCAGCAGCCAGCGCAGGAACACGGCCAGCGCCACGACCAGCACGGCCAGGTCCATCGGCGCCCACATCAACAGGCCGGCGAGTTGCTGGTCGGCCAGCGGGTCGGCGCCGAGCACCCGCTGTGGATAGACCGGTTGCGGGGCGAAGGTGAGCACGGCGCCGAGGGCAGAGGCGGGCAGCATGGTGCCGGCCAGCAGCAGCACCGTCACCGGGGCGGGCGCGCGGTGCCGTGGCGAGCCGAGCACCGGGGCCCAGAACAGCCAGGCCGTGGCCAGGAAGCACAGATGCTCGGTGGTGTGCACGGCGGGCCGGTCGACCGCGGCGGCGTACGGCCCGGGCAGGTGCCAGAACCAGAGCACGACGGTCTGCCCGCCACCGGCCAGCAGGGCGTACGTGCTCGGATGGCGTAGCCGGCGCACCGGCGGCGCCACCCGGCAGCGGGCGAGCAGCCGGCGCAGCGGCAGTGGCGCGGCCATGCTCAGCGGCAGCCCCGCCGCGCCCGCCGCGAGCAGCGGCCCGGCCACCAGCAGAAGCAGCATGTGCTGGGCCATGTGCCCGGCCAGGCCGGACTCCGCCATGTCGTGCACCGGTCCCTGCTCCGCGCCGAGCAGCACCAGCAGCCCGGCACCGAAGGCGCCGACCCGCCAGCCTGGGATGACCCGGCCGGTACCGCGTCGGGTCCACAGCTCCTGGACGCCCCGCCCGTAACCGGCCGCGAGCAGGCAGACCGTAACGACCGCCAGCATGGTCAGCAGGCTCTCGGCGACCGGACTCTGACCGGGTTCGTGAGCCCGGTAGACGCTCAGCTCTGACATGGCGGCAGCACCAGCACGGCGACCCCGCCGAGCACGATGATCGTCAGGAACAGCAGGTTGAGCCAGATGCCCACCACGGCGAGCATCCTGGACCGGCCGAACGCCCGGTCCTCGGCACCCGCCGACTGCGCGCCGGCGGTGCGCCGCCACACCAGCGCGGCGACCGCCAGCGAGCCCGCGGTGACCAGGGCCGGGACGACCACCGCCAGCCCGACGGCCGGCCCGAGCGGTACGGCGGAGACGCGCTCGGAGCCGGCGGCGCAGGCCAGTTCGTCCAGGCCCCAGGCGACGAGCACGTGCACCGCCCAGGCGACGGCGCCACCGAGCACGCCGTACCAGAGCAGCAGCCCGCCGGTGAGGCGGGCCCGGGGGCCGGGTCGCGTGGTCGTCACAGTCGTGGGGAGAGGTAGATGGTGAACAGGATGGCGGCCCACACCGCGTCGACGAAGTGCCAGTAGATCGCGCCGTTGCGGACCCGTTCGTGGTGGTGGGCGCCCAAGCCGCCGCCCTGGGAGGTGGCGAGCAGCCAGCCGATCATGGTCAGTCCGACCAGGACGTGCAGCCCGTGGAAGCCGGTGATCAGGTAGAACAGCGAGCCGTAGACGTCGGTGGTCATGGTGAAGTGCCGGAGCTTCTCGGCGTACTCGGTGGCCTGCAGGGCCAGAAAGGTCAACCCGAGCACCATGGTGGCGGCCAGCCCGGACCGCAGCCGCCAGAGCTGGCCGCGCCGGATGCCACGTTCGGCCCAGATCATGGGCAGGCTGCTGGGCAGCAGCACCGCCGTCATCACCAGCGGCTTGACCAGCTCCGGTGCCCCGATGCCGTTTGGCGGCCACTGCGGGCCGTACTGGAAGCGGAGGTAGAAGTAGCTGCCGAGCAGGCAGGCGAAGAGGGTGGCCTCGGTGGCCACGAACATCGCCATGCCCCACCAGCCGGAGGACCGGCCGACCGGCAGCTCCGTGCTCAGCGCCTCGGCGCCGGTGGCCGCCGCCACGACTCCGCGCCGACCCGTCATGCCGTCCCCCCTGGTTCCTGATCCGGGCTGGGCGGCCAGAGCCAGACCGCGATCGTCGCGATGACCGCGACCATGGCGACGGCCGCCACCGGGTACCAGGCGAAGAGCAGGGCAGTGAAGAAGATCAGCAGCGCGCCGGCGAGCACGAGTGGCTTCAACGTCGACTCCGGCATCTCCACCGCCCGCTCGCAGCGGGCGTCCAGCTCGCTGGTGAACAGGGTGCGGCGCCCCGCACTGAGGATGCGGTCCTCGGTGGCACCCGCGCCGGTCGACTCGGCGGTCCGCTTGTCCCACACCGGGTGCAGGCTGTGCACCCGGGGCAGGACAGGGAAGTTGTACGGCTCGGGCGGCGACGCGGTGGCCCATTCCAGGCTGTCGGCGTCCCACGGGTCCGCCGGGGCGGGCCGGCCGCGGCGGACGGCGTGCACCACGCCGACGAGCACGAGCAGCAGTCCGAGGGCGAGCAGATACGACCCGGCCGTGCTGACCAGGTTCCACCCGCCCCAGCCGGGCTCGCCGGGGTAGGTGTAGATCCGGCGGGGCATGCCGAACAGGCCGTAGAGGTGCATCGGGAAGAAGGTGACGTGCATGCCGGCGAAGACCAGCCAGAACGCCCAGCGGCCCAGCCGCTCGTGGTACATCCGGCCGGTGATCTTGGGCAGCCAGTAGTAGATGCCGGCGAGCATCGGGAAGACCGCGCCGCCGATCAGCACGTAGTGGAAGTGCGCCACCACGAAGTACGAGTCGGTGACCTGCTGGTCGAACGCGGTGAGTGCGAACATCGTGCCGGTGACACCGCCGAGCACGAAGGTCACGACGAAGCCGATGACGAACAGCAGCGGCACGCGGATCACCAGCCGGCCGAGCAGCATGGTGGCCAGCCAGGCGAAGATCTGCAGCCCGGACGGAATGGTGATGATGGTGCTGGCCGCGCTGAAGAAGCTGTAGGACAGCGCCGGCAGGCCCGTGGCGAACATGTGGTGCACCCAGACCCCGAACGAGATGATCGCGATCGCCACGATGGAGAGCACGATCAGCGGGTAGCCGACCACGCCGCGCCGGGTGAAGGCGGGCAGCACCGCGGAGACGATGCCCAGCGCCGGCATGACGATGATGTAGACGTCGGGGTGCCCGAAGATCCAGAACAGGTGCTGCCAGAGCAGCACGTTCCCCCCGGCGGACGGGTCGAAGAAGTGGGTGCCGAACCGGCGGTCGAGGAACAGCATCGCGTTGTCCAGGTTCAGCGCCGGCAACGCGAAGATCACCATGAACGCGGTGGCCACGATCGTCCAGACGAACAGCGGCACCCGGTTCAGCGACATCCCCGGTGCGCGCAGCTTGAGCGCGGTGGCGATGAAGTTGATCGAGCTGGCGGTCGTCGAGATGCCGAGGAAGAGCAGCCCGAGGGCGTAGACGTCCATGTGCAGGCCAGGGTTGTGCTGCTCCGAGTTCAGCGGCGCGTACGCGAACCAGCCGTTGTTGGGGGCGGCGCCGAAGGGCAGGCTCGCCCACATGAACAGCCCCGCGAACAGGAACACCCAGTAGCCGAAGGCGTTCAACCTCGGGAACGCCATGTCCCGGGAGCCGATCATCAGGGGGAGCAGGAAGTTGCCGAACCCGAAGAGCATCGGCGTGGCGAACAGGAAGATCATCGCCGTGCCGTGCATGGTGAAGAGCTGGTTGTACTCCTGGGGCGACAGGATGCCCGCCTCGGGTCGGGCGAGCTGGGTGCGCATCGCCAGGGCGCTGAGCCCGGCGAGGACGAAGAAGAACCCGGCGGTGACCAGGTAGCGGCGGCCGATCCTCTTGTGGTCGACCGTGCTGAACCAGGCCCGCAGCGAGGGTCGCTCGCCCCAGTGTTCCGTCAGCCGCGCCAGGTCCTCCCGGCTGACGCCGGGCGACGGCGTGGTGGTGGTGGACATCGTCTCCCCTCCCCGGCCTACTCCAGCGACCGCAGGTACGCGATGAGGTCGGGCAGCTGGGCGGCGTCGACCGGCTGTGGGGGCATCGCGTTGCCGGGCTTGACCGTCTGGGGGTTGGCGATCCAGCCGCCGAGGTGCCCGGCGTCGTTGGGCACCGCCCCGGCGCCGAGGCTCCACCGGGTGCCGACGTTCGACAGGTCGGGCCCCGCCTGGCCCTGGGCGCCGGTGCCCCGCACCGCGTGGCAGGCGGCGCAGGTGCCCTGCAGGAACGCCTGCTGGCCGCGGCGCTCGGCCGCGGTGCGCGGCTGACGGGCCGGGGCGTTCAGGCGGGTCAGCCACGCGTCGAAGTCGGTGCGGGGTTCCGCCACGACCAGGAAGGCCATGTGGGCGTGCTGGGTGCCGCAGTACTCGGCGCACTGGCCGCGGTAGCGGCCGGCCCGCTCCGCCCGCAACCAGGTCTCCCGGGTCTCGCCGGCGATCAGGTCCGTCTTCGGCATGAGCTGCGGCACCCAGAAGCTGTGCAGCACGTCGTCGGTGCGCAGGCGCACCTTCACCCGCTCCCCCACCGGGATGTGGATCTCGTTGGCGGTGGCTCCGGACGCCCCCTGGTAGCGCACCTCCCACCACCACTTGTGCCCGGTCACCTCCACGGTCGGAGCGTCCGGGCCGGGATGGTCACCGAGCGCGGCGAGGTCGCGCAGACCCACTCCGTAGACGGCGACGAGGATGACGAAGGGCAGCCCGGCGCCGGCGATCGTGACGAAGCGCAGCGGCTGCCCGTGGCGCACCCGGGCGTTGCCCCGCCGGAACACCAGCGCCCAGATCAGCAGCACCATGACCTCGACAACCACCGCCGTGGAGATCCAGAACAGCAGCCACCAGGTGTCGGCGATCCGGGCCGCCCCGGTACCGGCGGGGTTCAAGGCGGACGGCGGATTGCCGGCGCATCCGGCGAGCAGCGCGACGCCGCACAGCGTCGTCAGCGCCGGGCGCGGTTGCCGGCGCCGCCCGGCGGGTCGGGCCGCGCTCAGGGTCATCCCTGCTGTCGTGTCCACCGGGAGCGACACTAGGCCCTTCTGACCGCTGTTTGTCCCAGTTTGCGACTGATACCCCGACGGGTGCGACCAGAGCGATTTATGGTGAGTTCGCACTCGTTCATCCGCAAGCGCCCCTGAGGGCGCGGACAGGGAGATCATGCGAGCCTCCACGGTGGACCTTGTCGCGGACACCGGCAGAGCCGCCGCCGGCCGCCGGACGATGGCCTGGCTCGCCGGTGGGCTCACCGCGGCGGCGACGGTGGCCGGCGGGTGGCTGGCGCCCCCCGACGAGGTGCAGGGCCAGGCGCAGCGACTGATGTACCTGCACGTCCCCGCCGCCTGGGTGGCCTACGCCGCGTTCGCCGTCGTGCTGGCCGCCAGCGGGGCGTACCTGATCGGGGGTGACCTGCGCTGGGACCGGTTCGCCCGGGCGGGCGCCGAGATCGGGGCGGCGCTGACCGCCGTCGCGATCGCCACCGGGTCGCTCTGGGGGCACCTGGTCTGGGGTGTCTGGTGGGCCTGGGACCCTCGGCTGGTCAGCACCGTCCTGCTCCTGCTCACGTACGCCGGTTACCTGGCCCTGCGCCGCGCGGTGGCGGAGCGGACCGGGGCGCGCGACGGAGGCGACCACCGGGTGGCGCGGCCGGCCGCGGTCGTCGGCGTGGCCAGCTTCCTGCTCGTCCCGGTGGTGCACTTCTCCGTCGTCTGGTGGCGGTCGCTGCACCAGCAGGCGACCGTGCTCGCCCCGCAGCGCCCGCCGATCGACCCCAGGATGGGCGTCGCCCTGCTGCTCGCCGCGGCCGCCGCGACGCTCGCCGCGCTCTGCGTCCTGCTGTACCGGGTGGTCCGGCTGGAACGCCGACTGACCCCCGACGCGTCCCCCGCCCCCGACCGCGTCCCGGTCCGGGTCGGATGATCCGTCGCCGCGCGGGCCGGACCGCCGTCGTCGCCGTGCTCCTCGCCGCCGGCGCGCTGCTGGTCACCAGCGCGCTGCGGGACACCCTGACCTACTACCGCACCCCGGGCGAGGTGCTCGGCGACCCGGACGCGACCTGGGAACGGGTACGCCTCGGCGGCGACGTGGTGCCCGGGTCGCTGCGTCACACCGGCGACCTCGTGGTGTTCCGCCTCGCCGAGGACGGTCACGAGATCACCGTCGAGCAGCGCGGCGTCCCACCGGAGACGTTCCGGGAGGGCGAGGGAGCGGTCGTCGAGGGCACCCTGTCGCCGGACCGGGTGTTCCGCTCCGACCACGTCGTGGTCCGGCACGGTAACGAGTACCGGCCGTCCACCGCCCCGGCAGGGCCGGTAGATGCTCGGTGACCTCGGCACCGCGAGCCTCGCGGTCGGGCTGCTCTGCGCCACCCTGACCGCCCTGCTCTGGCTGCGGACGGCCCTGTTCGCCGTACCCACCCGACCGGCCCGCCTCGCCACCGCCGCGACCCTGGCGACCGCCGCCGTCGCCTGCGGCCTGCTGGAGGCGGCCCTGCTCCGGCACGACTTCAGCGTCCGCTTCGTGGCGGAGAACGGCGGACGTCAGGTGCCGGTGTACTACACGCTGACGAGTCTCTGGTCCGCCCTGGACGGGTCGCTGCTGCTCTGGCTGCTGATCCTCGCCGGGTACGCGGCACTGCTGGCCCACCGCCGGCACCCGGCCCGGCTGCACGCGTACGCGATGGTGGTCGTCAGCACGGTGACCATGTTCTTCTTCGCATTGTCCTACTTCGCCGCGAGCCCGTTCCGGGAGGTCAGTCCGGTACCCGCCGACGGCCCGGGACCGAACCCGCTGCTACAGCAACACCCGGCGATGGGGGTGCACCCTCCCCTGCTCTACGCCGGCTACATCGGCCTGGTCGTGCCGTTCGCCTTCGCGATCGCCGCACCGCTGGCCGGCCAGGAAGGGCGGGGCTGGCTGCGGGCCGCCCGACCCTGGGCCCTGGCGGCCTGGGCGGCGCTGACCGCCGGCATCGGGCTCGGGGCCTGGTGGTCGTACGCGGTGCTGGGCTGGGGCGGCTACTGGGCGTGGGACCCGGTGGAGAACGCCTCCCTGCTGCCCTGGCTGACCGCCACCGCCTTCCTGCACACCACCCTCGGCCGCGCCGCCGGCCGGGCCGGCTGGAACCTGACCCTGGCCTGCGCCAGCTTCGTGCTGGTGCTGCTCGGCACGTTCCTCACCCGGTCCGGCGCGGTCGCCAGCGTGCACGCCTTCACCGACTCACCGCTGGGGCCGATGCTGCTCGGCTTCGTACTGCTGACGGTCGTCGTGTCGACCGTCCTGACCGGATGGCACACCCCCGAACCGGCCCGCCAGAGCACACCGCTGTTGTCCCGAACCTCCGCCGTGCTGGTCAACGGCGTGCTCCTGGTGACGATCGCGGCGGTGGTGCTGATCGGCACGATCTTCCCGCTGCTCTCCGACTCGCTCGGCGAGGTGCGCACCTCGGTCGGGCCCGGCTACTACCAGCGCACCGCGGTACCGCTGGCGATCGCGGTGCTGCTGGTGATGGGGGTGATGGGGGTGACGCCGGCCCTGCGGGCACGCGACCGGACGCAGGCGCTGCGGCGACTCGCCGTACCCGGCGGCGTAGCGCTCGCCACCGTCGCGGTGGTGGGACTGCTCAGCCGGCCCGGCCCGGCAGCGCTCACCGCGTTCGGCGCGGCGGCGTTCGTGCTCACCGGCCTGACCGCAGAGCTGGGCGGCCGGCTGGGACGGTCCGGCCAGGACCGGAGACCGGGCAGGCTCGCCGGGCTCGTCGGGCACGCCGGAATCGCCCTGGTCGCGGTGGGCGTCGCCGGATCCTCGGCATACGGCCAGGACGCCGAACGGACCCTCCGCACCGGAGAGTCCCTGCGGGTGGCCGACGTGACCGTACGCCTGCTCGGGGTGGACCGGGCCGCCGGCAGCGGTGGCATGGCGGTGCACGCGCGGCTCCGGCTCACCGAGTCGGGCGACGCGGAGCGGGACGTCACGCCGGCCCTGCGCTACCACCCCGCCCGGGACACCGCGGTAACCGTGCCGACGATCGACACCGGGCTGCTGCGGGACACGTACGTGACGCTGATCGCGGTCGCCCCGGACAGCGGCAGCGCGACCGTACGGCTCGCGGTAAACCCGCTCGTCGGGCTGCTCTGGGCCGGCGGCGCGCTGACCGCCACCGGGGGACTCCTGGCGGCGATCGGCACCGCCCGCTCCCGGCGCCGGCTGCATCGGGACGTCGCCCTGCCGACTCCCGGACCGGTCGCCGCCGGGGCCCCGAAATGATCAGCCCCGGCACCCGTCAACGACCGCGCCCGCTGCGCACCGGACCCGCGCTGGTGCTGACCGTGACCGTCGCCGTCGGCGCGTTGGTCGCCCTCGGCCTCCGGTCGCCGGCCACGCCGGGGCCCGTCGGCACCGCCGCTGTGACGCCCACGTCGGCCCCGGCGCTCTCCGGCGCCACCCTGGACGGTGGCCGGTTCGACCTGGCCGACGCCCGCGGCCACGTGCTGCTGGTCAACGTCTTTGCCTCCTGGTGCGGCCCGTGCCGGAATGAGCTGCCGCTGCTGGTCGACACGGAACGACGTTGGTCGCCGCAGGGACTGCGGCTGGTCGCGCTGAACGTCCGCGACGGCACCGAGGCGGTCCGGGCGCTGCTCGAGGAGACCGGCGCGCGCGGACTGACCGTGCTGCCGGACCCGGAGGGCACCCGGGCGGTCGACTGGGGCGTACGGGCGGTGCCGGAGACCTTCGTGGTGGACCGCGACGGCCGCATCGTCGACCGGCAGCAGGGCGTGGTCACCCGGCAGTGGCTGGAGCAGCGGGTGGCGCCGCTACTGGCCGGATGAGGTGGCCCGCAGCCCTGGCGGCACTCGTCCTCACCGCCCTGACAGCCGCGGCCGGCGCGGGACTGGTCCGGTCGGCCAACGACAGCGGCGGGGAGGATCCGGTCCGCGCGGTGGCCGCCGGTCTGCGCTGCCCGGCCTGTCAGGGCGAGTCGGTGGCGGACTCCCGGTCACCGATCGCGGCGGCGATGCGGCAGGTAGTGGCGGACCAATTGACACAAGGGCGGGACCGCGACGAGATCCGGCAGTGGTTCGTGCAGCGCTACGGCGCGGAGGTGCTGACCGATCCACCGGCCGGCGGTGCGGAACCGCTGCTCTGGGCCGTACCCGCGCTGACCCTGCTGGCCGGCTGCTACGCGGCCCTGCGCACGCTGCGCCCGCCCGCGACGTCGACCGCTCCCACCACGCAGGTGCGGCCCGCGCCGATCGGCCGGGCCGCCCGCCGGGCGTGGCGAGCCGGGTCGGTCGGGCTGGTGGCCCTCGTCGCGTCGGTGGCGGTCGCCGCCGGCGCTCTCGACCGGCCTTCGCCGCAGCCGCCACCGGCCGACCCGGTCGCGGTCGCCGTGCAACTGGGCCGCGACCTGGAGACCCAGAACCGGTACGACGCCGCGGCGCAGATGTACCGGGAGGCGCTACGGGACCGGCCCGACGACGCGATCCGACTGCGGCTCGCCTTCGCGCTGCTCCGAGCCGGCGACACGACGGGCGCGGAGCAGACCGCGCGGGACGTGCTGGCCCGCTCTCCGGACTCCCCGGACGGGCTGCTCGTGCTGGGGCTGGCGCAGCGCGGCAGCCATTCTGCCGAGGCGGCACGCACCCTGCGACGCTTCCTGGCCGTCGATCCGGAGCACCCGGCCGCCGGGGAGATCAGCCGTCTGCTGGTCACCGCCCCGTGATCCTGACGGAGCGCGCGCCCCCAGATCCGCGATCAGCGCAGCCATGTGCCGGGTATGTCGCAGCTGGGGCGATCTTGCTGCGCGTGTGCGGCCGCATCGAGGCGTCGTTCGCCCTGTGCGACCGGGCCGACGCCGTGCGGCGCCGGGCGGCCGCCGCCGCGTATCGTGCCCGCTCGACGGGATCGCTTGCCGACCTGGACACGCTCACTGAACTGGCGCCGCAGGTGCCCGAGCCCTACCGCCGGACGCTCATCGACTACGTCTGGGACATCTAGACAGCTCACAAGTCCCGAAGTGCGCGAACTCCGGCGCCGCCTCGAACGCTGCAACCCCTGGATGCCGGCCTCGCCCGTCCAACTATGCGCGGCGACGGTTCGCAGAGGCCGTGCCGCATGGTCGGCGGCAGTTGAGGATGCCGGCGGGGAGGGCGACCATCATGGTGTGCGATCGCACGCCGTGACCAGAGCCGTCCGGGCGCGTCGGGTAGAGACCCACGACTCGCGGGAGAAGAATGTGACTTCCGAGCTGTCGTTGATCGGTCTTTGGGCGGTCGCTGGGTGCAGCAAACTGACCCTATGAACCGTCCGGCTGCGTTCCTCGCCGATCCGCCGCAAAGCCCGGCGGTGACTGCCGCCTACGAGGCCGATCTCACCTCCGACGGCTACGTCAACAACCTCACTCGTGTCTGGTGCTGGCGTCCTGATGTGCTGGCGTCCTTCCAGGCCCTGCGTGCTGACCTCCTGGCCGATTCAGGCCTGTCGCCCAGGGAAGTAGCCGTGATGGTCGCCGCCACCGCCGCTGCCCGCAGCGACGCTTACTGTGCGCTGGCGTGGGGTTCCAGGCTGGCCGAGCTCAGTGACGAGGCGACCGCCGCAAGGGTGCTGCAAGGCGTCGACAGTGACCTGTCCGAGCGGGAGGCCGCACTGGCCGGTTGGTCTCGTCAGGTCGTCCAGGATCCGAATGCCACGACCGAGGCCCACGTGGAGCGCTTGCGCGACGCGGGCCTCAATGACCAGGAGATCTTCGAGGCGACGACCTGGATCGCGTTCCGGCTGGCGTTCTCCACTATCAACGACGCGCTGGGAGCACGGCCAGATCCACAGCTTGCCGAGAAGGCGCCTCGGCTCGTCCGGGAAGCCGTCACCTACGGCCGCCAAGTCTAGCCGCACACAACCTTGGCCCCCACCGACAGCGGCGCCGCATGGGGCTCGCGCTGTCAGCGGCAGATGCGGATGCCCGTCGGCAGTTCGCGCTGGACGTGGCCGTTGTGTTGCTCGTGCTCGGCGCCGGCCCGCGCAACGTCGACAGCGACCTCATCGAGGTGTGGTACGCAAACGGGCCGGCACAGCCCTGGACGTCGACGTCGAGGCTGAGCCAAGAGGTGGCCGCCTCTCGCGACCGAATCATGGCCGCGGCGGGCAGCTGCGGCGGGCCGGGCTGGTCCCTCCCGCTCGGGCCGCTCCAAAGCGGAAACTCCGGTATAACGAGCGTGCAGTTCCGCTGGCCGACATCGCCTTTTCGGAGTGCCCCATGACGACGCAGTTGCGTGCCCGCCTCAGCGAGATACTCCAAGCTGGCCAGGTCAACGGTCTGCACGCCGTCGCGGCAGTTCGCGGTGGCCAAACCTTGCTGGAGTACTACGGAACGGGCGAGGACTTCGCCTGGGGCGACTCGCTGGGCGTCGTTGAGTTCGGGCCCGAGACGCTGCACGACATCCGGTCAGTCACCAAGAGCGTGACCGCGCTGTTGTACGGCATCGCGCACGGCGAAGGGCTGGTCCCGCCGCCGGCGGAGCCGCTCCTGCGGGGGTTCCCGCAGTACCCCGACCTGGCGGCCGACCCCCAGCGTGCCCTGCTCACCGTCGAGCACGCGCTGACGATGTCGTTGGGCGTGGAATGGCGCGAAGATCTCCCGTACAACAGCCCGGCCAACGCCGAGATCGCAATGGAGTTGGCGCCGGATCGGTACCGGTACATTCTGGAGCGGCCGATCATCGAGCCGCCCGGCGCCCGATGGACCTACTGCGGCGGTGCCACGGCCCTGCTCGGCCGACTGATCGCCGATGGCACCGGGCAGTCGCTGCCGCAGTACGGGCAGGCCGTCCTGTTCGAGCCGCTGGGAATCGACAACTTCGGATGGATGACCGGCGCGGACGGAGTGGCCTCCGCCGCGTCCGGGCTGCGACTCGCGCCCCGCGACCTGGCCAGGCTCGGCGAGCTGATTCTGGCCGAGGGAGCCTGGGACGGTCAGCAAATCGTCCCGGAGGACTGGATCCGCACGATGCTCCAGCCACGCCTGCAGACCAGCTGGGGCGCGCAGTATGGCTACCAGTGGTACATCGAATCCATTGAGGGCCGTCGGCTGGTAGCCGGCATGGGCAACGGCGGGCAGCGCCTGTTCGTCCTGCCCGACCTGGACCTCACCGTGGCCATTACCGCCGGCAACTACGACGACCCCGACCAGTGGCGGATCCCGCTCGGGGTGCTGGAGCGGATCATCCTCCCCGCAATGGCCTGACGGCGCCGGGTCCTCCAGTCAGCCGTGTCGGCATAGCAGGCATCTGGGCCGAACGCCACCTGACACATGTGGTTGGGACAGTTGCTCCATTCGCCGGAGGTGCATCCGTGTCACGGCACCCGACCCGACATCCGGTCATCGGCAACCCCGGATGCATGCACGCGTGAGCTGGTTACCTTGCGTGACGAGCGCTTCGCGGCAGAAGCGGATGCCTTCGCCGATTTCAGATCTTGCGTTCGGCTCCTGCGCTGCCACGCCGCCGACAGGCAGGCCTCGGCCTCGGCCTCGAAACCGAGGATCCGGTAGGCCGCCCCGAGAATCGCAGGTCGATGCGATTCCCAGTGGGTCTCCGCCAACGTGCCGGTCAGCTCCACTCCCGAACTCCTGCACGCTCGGATCAGCGCCTTCCACGCTTTGGTATACACATGCGACGCTTCGTGGAAGGGAACCGCCGTGGGTTACGAGACCACGTTCACCGGCCAGGTGACGATCACTCCTCCGCTGAACCAGCACGAGATCGACTACCTGCTGGCGTTCGCCGAGACCAGGCACGAACCCCGGTCCACCGGCCCCTACGCCCTCGGCTACGGCGACGAGATCGAGGACGCCAGGGATCCAGACCCGAGCAAGCCCGGGTACTGGTGCAAGTGGGCGCCGACCGCCGACGGCACCGCGATCGCCTGGAACGAGCACGAGAAGTTCTACGATGCCGAATTCTGGATGGGGTACCTGGTGCACACCTTCCTGAAGCAGGACGCCACCGTCGCGCGCGAGCGGGTCGACCCGGTGCCCGGCCGGGTGTATCCGCCCGCGCTGGACAGGTTCACCTTCGACCACGTCGTCGACGGCGTCATCGAGGCCGAGGGCGAGTGGCCCGACGACCGCTGGCGTATCGAGGTGCGCGCCAACGCCGTCTACGTGGTCCGGCTGCTGACCGAACCGGACCACGCCGAGTACCCCCGCACCCACCGCGACGACTGGACCGACGAGCAGCGGGCCGACTTCGCCGCGCGGACCCGGCACAATTTCGTGTACCTGGTGCGGGACGGGCGGTTGCACGAGGTGGGCCCGGCGGACGGGACGTCGTTCGAGCCGATCCCGGCCGACGTGGACTGAGCGCAGGCCCGGGCGTCCGCGTGGGCAGGGCAGGGCAGGGTTGCGTCGGTCCAGGTGCTCGGCGAGACGCTCCCACATTGCGGCTGCCCACGGGTGTCATTGGTGTGGCTCTCTCATGGCCTGCGGTCTCGCCGGGCACCGCGCGAGGAGAGGCTGGAAAGGGGTTTGTCCTGCTCGAAGTAGCGGTGCCCTCCTTGCTGACAACTCACAGAGTTCAGTCAAGGGGAGGCGCCGATGTCGGTGATCATCGGGATGGACCCGCACAAGCGCTCAGCAACCATCGAGGTTGTCGACGAACGCGCCCGGGTGCTCGCAGTGGGCAGGTACGGCACCGACAAGACCGGCTACGCGCAGATGCTCGCCGCCGGCCGCAAGTACGCCGATCGGGTGTGGGCGGTCGAGGGCTGCAACGGCATCGGCAACCACATCGCCCACCGCCTGCTGCATGAGACGGTGCTCGACGTGCCCGCGAAGCTGTCTGCGCAGGTGCGGGTGTTTGCCACCGGCAACGGCCGCAAGACAGACCCGGTGGATGGGCACTCGGTCGCGATGGTCGCACTGCGCACCCCGAACCTCGTGCAGGTCCAGCTTGATCCGGACCTGCAGGTGATGGGGATGCTGGTCGACCGTCGCGACGAGCTGGGCCGCGCACGGACGCAGACCATCAACCGGCTGCACCGGCTGCTGCTGGAGCTTTTTCCTGGCGGGGCAAAGCAGCTCCTGTCCGCACGGCAGGCACGTGCGCTGATCGCGACCATCAAACCCCGCGACATCGTGGGCAAGACCCGGCGCCGCCTCGCCGTCGAGCTCATCGGTGAACTTGAGGGCATCGACAAGAAGATCAAAACCGCGGAGAAGGACCTCAAGGAGCTGGTGGTGGCCCGCGGCTGCACCCTGATGGACCTGCACGGGGTCGGTCCCTCAGGGGCGGCCCGGCTGCTGGCAGACGTCGGCGACATCCGCCGCTTCGCCGACCGCGACCGGTTCGCGTCCTGGAACGGCACCGCCCCGCTGGACGTCTCCTCCGGCGACCAGAAGCGTCACCGGCTCTCCCGCGCCGGCAACCGGCGGATCAACCGGACACTGCACATCATGGCCGTGGTCCAGCTGCGCAACCGCACCGAAGGCCGCGCCTACTTCGACGCGAAGAAAGCCGCCGGGAAGACCTCCATGGAGGCCATGCGCGCCATGAAACGCCGACTGTCCAACGTCGTCTACCCCCGCATGGTCACCGACCAAAAACGCAGGCAGGCGGCGGATCCGGGAGGGCACTCGGGGACGACTCTGCAATCCAGCGTGACCGACCTGACCCCGGACATCGGCCCTTCGGACAAGCCACTTCCCGGACCCGCCACCAACCACCCTAGACCCCTGGTTCCGACAGTGCCTTGACATGAAGGGGTGCCATGAGAGTGAATCCTTGCTAGTCGCACGCAACCTCGTGGCGAGGGTCATGATCCGAGTAGATCGAGGTCACGAACGCAGAAACCGTGGTGCGCCCACTCCTCGTCCAGTACCACCTGAACGCACTCCAGCACCGACTTTCCCCTGGCATACGGCGGCCAACCCGGGCCCGCCGGCACTGGCGCGGGCGCCGAGAGCTGATCGGCCGTCACCGTCGACAGCCAACGCTCTAGCTCAGCGCCTTGCACGTCTCGCGCGGCCAGCACCTCGTCGAGACTGGGGGCCGCCGCTCGGTCCAGGCCCTGCTCCTCCTGGTCAGGGACGAACTCGGACGCCAGCCCGATCGCGGTGAACGGCTCGGTCGATCCCAGACAGCAGCGGCGGAACCACGAGTCGTGCACGAACACCAGATGGCGCTGGGTCTCTACCGCCGACCATTCGCCGCCGACGCGCTGCTGCTCCGAACCCCTGGGCATCGCTCGCAGCCGCTCGATCGTCTCCGCCCAGCCGGCCCGCAGCTGCCGGACAGCCTGCAGCAGGTCCGCCGGATCGGCTGACCGGAGCAGCAGCCGCACCGGATACCGGCGGTCAAGCTCGGCTTCGACGTACGACGTCACCTCGACTCCGTTGACCACCAGATTGGTGACCAGCCCGTCGATCACAGCGTCCTGCATTACCACCCCGATCAGACGAGCGCGGGTCAAGTCACACTCGCGGAACTCGGCATCAGTCAGGTCCTGGTCCTTGAAGCTCGCCATGCCGGGCAGTATCCACCGGCGTACCGACAACCGCGCAGTTACCGCGGGTAGAGGGTGCTGTAGCCGGGCCTGGAGGCTGCCAGCGGAAACACGCCGAGCCGGCGACCTCGCACCATACGAGACGAGGTCAACGTTCGGCTAGGTACACGCGAGCGATCGTCGATTTCCGGATGCGCACGCGGGCGTGCCATAAGCAGGCACTCGCTGAACGTCCTCAATTCGGCAGGTCAGGATGCCCGCTCGACTCAGAGGCTAGCTACCGAGCGTGATCGCCTCGGTCGGCGAGCACTCGCGGGTCGCGGCATGTCAGTGCGTTCAGCCGAGGGTGGGTCGCCCCTCGGCGATCTGTTCTTCCACCGGCCGACCGGACCAGGCCAGCCATGGATCCGCGCCGGACTTGGGCACGACCACAGGTCCGTTGCCTACCAACGAATCGTGTATGTCGCCTGACTCGATGAAGGCGCGGGACTGGTAGCCCACGGACCATGCGGTCTCGTGCTCCCACGCACCGATGATCACCCACTCACCGGTGCGAACCTTGTCAATGCGGTCAGCGAGGAAGGCAAATGCGACCTCGCGAGCCTCTTCATCGGTCATGCTCGTGTCCCTAAGAGGGTGTCTCACGTGGCAAGTTTCGCGAGCTTCTTGTAGCAGGTCAGGGCGGCGGCCAGGTCGAGGACGGCGAGGAAGTGCGAGCCCTTTCGATCGTATCGGACGGCGAGGCGGCGGTAGCCGAAGAGCCAGGCGATCGACCGTTCGATCTTCCAGCGGTGCCGATCGAGGCGTTCGCCGGACTCGATGCCGGGCCGCGCGATGCGCGCGCCGAGCCCGCGCTCGCGCAGCCAGGCCAGGTGTTCGGCGGAGAAGTACGCCTTGTCCACGCGGAGTTTGACGGGTCGGCGCCGCCGTGGTCCCCGGCGGGACCGGACGGCGGGTATGCCGCGGATGAGCGGCTTGAGGGCGAGGCTGTCGTGCATGTTCGCGCCGGACACGGCGACGGCGAGCGGGATGCCCTGGGCATCGGACAGCACGTGCAGCTTGCTGCCCTTCTTGCCGCGATCGACCGGGTTCGGCCCGGTCAGCGATCCCCCCTTTTGGCGCGAACGGAGGCCGCGTCGACGATCGCCGAGGTCCAGTCCACCTCGCCCCGGGCCCCGAGTTCGTCCAGCACCGCCCGGTGCAGCCGACGCCACAGGCCGGCCTCGGTCCATACCGTGAAGCGGCGATGCGCGGTGGCGGGCGACGTGCCGAACGTCGGCGGCAGATGCCGCCAGGCACAGCCGCTGGTCAGCGCGTACACCACTGCCGTGAACACGGCCCGCTCGTCACACAGAGCGGTCCCACCACCTTACGGACGAGCAGCGAACGACGGCAGCAACGGGGCGGCCAGCTCCCAGAGTTCATCAGGAACCAGACGCTTCGATAGATCAGCACCCACGACCGGCATCATGCCGCACGAACATCAAGTCACGTGAGACAACCTCTAAGCCTTGATTGGTGCGGCCGACCTGGCGGCCTGCTCGATCTTCGCGCAGTAGGCTGCACGGGCTTCCTCGTCGATCTGCTTCTCGTGTTCGGCGCGCAACCCGGTCCGGCCGTCGAGGCCCTCGCGCAGGATATCGGCGTGCCCGGCATGCCGGATGGACTCGCCGAGGACATGGACCATGATGGCGAACAGGTTCGTGTCGGCATAAGGCTCCGGCCACCACGGCACGTGGCCGGGGGCGTCGAGGGGAAGCTCGTTGATCGTCGCGTCCGAGTGTTCCCACGTGCGCCGGTAGAACCCGATGATCTGATCGCGGGTCTCGTCCTCAGTCGCCCACAGATCGCTGCCGTTGGAGTCCTGCCACCGGGGCAGCGGTTCCGGGGAAGGGCGGTCGAAGACCTCGCCGAAGTACCTGGCCTCGACGGTGGCCACGTGTTTGACCAGGCCGAGGAGGTTGGTCCCGGTCGCTGTCAAAGGTCGGCGGGCGTCGTATTCGGACAAGCCGTCGAGTTTCCAGAGCAGCGCCTTGCGGTCCCGCCGCAGTCTCCCGTACAGGTTGTCTTTCGCGAAGTCGTCGATCATGCGGCATGAGCCTGCCACGGGCTGCTCGTGGTCTCAAGATCCCGTACGTGGTCCGCAACGGCTGGCAGAGCCGAGGCCTGGCCATGGCCGCCGCCCTGACCTGCTACAAGAAGCTCGCGAAACTTGCCACGTGAGACAACCTCTAACGCTGAGACGACATGCAGGACCGAGCCAACGCGCTGCCATCGGCACGTCCGGACGGCAACCAGGCCAGCTCGGCGTGACGCCCCGTAGCGCTCGGATCGCGGCATGACAGTGATGTAGATCTTGGGATGTTTTTTGCAGTTTCTACGTAGATCCTCAACGCCTCAGGCCACCCTCGATGCCGGCTGCTGGAACGACGATGAACTGTTCGACCGCGACCTCGACGCCATTCTCACCGCGACACCCGACGGGCGGCCTGGCCCACCGATTTGTCGCCGTCGGTGTACTCGGAGAAAATCTCGTCGAGGATCCTCCGCGAGCTCGCCGTCGCCGCCTCGCCGTCGTCCAGCGCGTTGGCGTAGTTGAGAAGCGTCTTCCAGAGCGCCCAGCCACGCCCGCGCGCCCATGTCGCGTCATCGACGGACAGGCGCTCCCGGAACGCCCGCCGGCCGTCGCCAGTCAGCAACATCCAAGCGACCGCCAAGTCACAGGAGGGATCCCCAACACCGCAGGTCCCGAAGTCGATGACCGCCGCCAGTTGCCCGCCGTTGAGCAGGAGATTTCCCTGCGCGATGTCACCGTGGAACCAGCGCTCCACACCGTCCCAGCGCGCGTCCAAGGCGCACTTCCAGATCTCGCTGGCCATATCGACATCGATACGGCCGTCGAGTGCCGTGAGCCCTCGGTTGGCCTCCCCGTCGTAGGTGCGCAGGGTGCCACCCCGGTACCAGTTGTGCTGGCCTGGACGGGGGCCGTCAGCGGTATCGACGCCTTGCAGGGCCACGATGAACTCGGCCAGGTCGAGCGCGAACCGGACCGGGTCGGCGATGCGGTCCAACCGCGCGGTTTCGCCCTCGAGCCACTGGTAGATCGACCAGGAGTACGGATAACCCTCGCCGGACTCGCCTCTCGCCATCGGGGTGGAGATAGGCAGCGGGAGACGGGGGGCGAACACCGGAAGCCACTTGTGCTCCTTGTCGACCGCCTCGGTGTACTCGAACGCGCTCGGCAGGCGCACCGACATCCCGGAGCCGAGGTGGAAGGTCCAGTTGTCCCAGCCGCCGTTGGCGACCCGCTCGACCGGGAGGTCAGCCCAATGCGGGAACTGGCTGGCGACGAGCCGGCGCACCTGGTCCACGTCGACCGCGATGCGTTTGGGAAGCGGGCCGAGATCTGGAGTGTCGCTCAAGAAGTGTCCTCACCGTGCAGCTCAGGAGGCCCAACGTAGCTGTACCGCCTGGCCTGCCTCACCGGGCGACGGTATCCACTGGCAACCGGAGACGTCCACGAAATCCGAGCCTTACCGCGGTGTCACCGCCCGGTCAGCGGCAGATCCGGATACGTGACCTTGGCAAATCCGCACGGCGGCGGTGGTAACAGCCGTGACGGTGACAATCGGATCGTGGATCAGGCCGGTCAGGCGGCCGGTTCGCTAGTGGGCGACCGGTGGCCTCCGTGGCACGCGACCAACGCGTCTGCGACGATTTCAGCGTCAGCTTCTGCGACGTCCGCTGGGTACTCCGGTAGCAGGTCGTCCCAGACGACCAGCCACGACCCGTACAATTGGGCCTGCCCCTCGGGCCGAGCGAAGAACCAGACGTGCAGGTGGGCGCCACCATCTCCGATGCGGTAGACGTGGGCCCGCGAGATGTGCGGCAGTGCCTGCATGTGGCGGACGATGCGAGTGCTCAATAGCCCCAGTTCGGCGGCCAGTTCGTCAGGTAGATCCGCCATGTCGTAGTGATCGCGCGGATACAGCATGAGCACCAGCGGGACGCCCACTCCCGGAATCCGGGCCAGGCGCCAGTGATCGTTGAACCAGATCCCTTCGTCCCGGTCGCGGCAGGCGTTGCAGTCCGACGGATCCTCGCCGTGCCGCGCGGGCTCCGGGAGCACCGGCGGGCGCAACGGCGCTACGCGCAGTCCGTCCGGCTCGAACGGGCTGATCTCCCATCCCGTCATGCGCGCCAACGGGAGCCGGCGTTCGCTGTCCGCGACGGCGACTGCGTGGTCATAGAACTCGTCCGGTCGCAAGGCCATGCGGCGAAGACTAGTACGACAAGATTCCAAGTGATCGACAGCCCCGTTGTGGCTGCCAGGCACCGCCCGATGGTCTCGTACTCGATGGTCCGGATGAACTCGAAGCATCCGCTCGTCGGCACGACAGCGCACTGCGCCGGGCGGGGCCAACGCGCGGACAGCGGCAGATCCGGACGCGACCAATCCCATTCGCGTCCTTAGGACACTCGTACTCTCCGCGTTCCTGCTGTGTCCGCTACTCGCGGCCGACCCAGGTCGCGATGCATGCCTCATTACCCTCGGCGTCGGCCAGCACCCACCACATTGGCGCATGCGTGTCGGAAACGACGCGCCCCCCGGCTGCCAGGGCGGCGGCGATGCGGTCCTCCGCTTGATCGTGCGGGACGGCGATGTCCACGTGCATCCGATTGCGTTGCGGTCGCACCGTCTCCATGGGTTGCAGCCCGAATCCGGGGCCCCGTCGCGCCGGATCGGCCAGGTAGTCGTCACCGATCTGCTGGTACCCAAGCAGCGCCTGCCAGAACGGCAGCACGTCGGAGTTCACCAGGGCATCGAGGGTGATGTTGATGAGCTGCACCGCGTTGGGGTCGGCGGGGATGCCCAGCGCCCGGGCAGCGGCCGATATCCGTCGAGCCAATGAGATGTCACGCCGGGACAGCGACACGGTGACGCCAGCGTGGCGCAGGTCCAGGTTGAGATGCTCCTGCTCGTCCCGGCCGGCAAGACGGCCGATCTCTTCGACGAACGCGATCCCCGCCGACAGCGAGCCGGTCCGGAAGTAGGCCGAGACCAGGTGGTAGAGACAACGCCAGTCCTCGACACCGTCAGCCGCGTGGAAACGCCCAGCAGTGATCTGCACCGTCACGTTTGCGAACCTAACATCGACGGCGGACCGAATACCCACTGCGGCTTGGCGACCCCCTCCGGGGACGGTCCGTCAAGGCGTCCGCTCATCGGCTACTTGTTTCATTGCTCTAGGACCGCGGCCCGGCCAGGCTTCGGTCTAGACGCTCGGGCTGTCGCTCTCACATCGGCTGCCCACCTTGGTGTGGCTCTCATTTGGCCTGCGCAGTCCCGGGCGTCGCTGCAGAGCAGGGAGAGGCTCAAGAGGGGTTTGCGCAGCTCGAAGTAGCGATGCCCTCCCAGCTCGACGAACCGGTCGGATCGAGCAACGGAGGACATGTGAACCCGTCGGACCGTGTGGTCATCGGCATGGACCCGCACAAATGCTCCGCCACCATCGAGGTGATGACCAGCGACGAAACCATCCTGGGCACCGGCCGCTTCAGCACCGACCGCGACGGCTATGCGGCGATGGTCAAGTATGCCCAGCAGTGGCCGAACCGGGTCTGGGCTGTCGAAGGATGCCAAGGCATCGGCCGGCACATCGCCACCCGGCTGCTCGCCAACGGCGAGGAAGTCGTCGACGTCCCACCGAAGCTGTCAGCCCGAGCGCGGGTCTTCGCGACCGGCCAGGGCCGCAAGACCGACGCCACCGACGCCCACTCCATCGCCCTGGTCGCCACGCGGATGACAGGGCTGCGCCCGCTGGTCAACGACGAACAGCTGGCCGTTCTGAGGATTCTGGTCGACCGCCGCCGGTCCCTCGGTGAGGACCACACCCGGATGGTGTCCCAACTGCACCAACTGCTGTTGGAACTGATCCCGGGAGGGGCCAAGAAGAGCCTGTCCGCCGCCCAGGCCAAGGCCCTGCTGGCCACGGTCCGACCGCGCGACGCGGCCGGCAAGGCCCGGCGCCGGGTAGCCGCGGAACTGATCGCAGACCTCGAGCGGATCTACCAGCGTTCCAAGCAGGCCGACAAAGAGCTCAAGGAACTGGTCGCTGCCACCGGCACCACACTGATGGACCTGCACGGCATAGGACCGTCCGGCGCCGCACGACTGCTGGTCGAAGTCGGCGACGTCACCCGCTTCCCGGACCGAGGACATTTCGCGTCCTGGAACGGCACCGCTCCCATCGATGCATCCTCCGGCGACCAGGTCCGCCACAGGCTCTCCCGAGCGGGCAACCGACAGATCAACCGGGTCCTGCACATCATGGCCACCGTCCAGCTACGCAACCCAACCGAAGGCCGCGCCTACTTCGACCGCAAAAAGGCATCCGGGAAGACCTCGATGGAAGCCATGAGGGCCGTGAAGCGGCGCCTGTCCGATGTCGTCTACCGACAGATGATCAACAACGCCACGGCAACTGTGGCGACGGGTCCGGGAGGACACCGGGGAGCGTCAACAAACTCCAGCGCGACCAGCTCTCATCCCCACGCCGGCTCTTCGGAGAAGTCACTTCCCGAACCCGCCGACAACCAGCTTAGAACCTCAGTCTCGCTGGCGCCTTGACACAGAGGGGAGCCATGTCCGTGCGCTGACGGCGCCGACTTGCCGCAACTGCATAGCGCGCGGATCGCGGCATGACCGGTCACGCTATGCCGAGCAACCAGCGCCGGCATGACAGCGGCAGTCCGTTTGCGCCACTCCGCATGCGGCAATCTCGCCCACTCGGCGAGTGGGCGCGCGAAGAGCCTGGCGGGCATAAGGTCGGCTCAACACGGCGGCCTTCGCGAGACTAGGACGGGGCAGGACATGGACCAAGGCATCCGCGACGAGGTGCTCGGCCGCCTGGCTGAGGCAGTCGGGTCCGTCACAGTCGCACGCCCGACGCGGGTTGCCATCGACGGACCGCCCGCCGCCGGCAAGACCACGCTCGCCGACGAGCTGGCCATCGTCCTGCGCACACAGGGCCGCGACGTCATCCGCGCGACGATCGACGATTTCCTCTTCCCCCGGGCACAGCGCTATCCGCGCGGCGAGTACTCGGCCGAAGGCTGCTACTTCGACACCCACGACTACGACGCGCTGAACCGGGTTCTGCTCGATCCGCTCGGCCCGGGCGGAGATCGACGCTTCCAGTACGCGGTGTACGACCGCACCACGGATACTGCCCTGTCCCCGCCGGTCATGACTGCCCCCGCCGACGCCGTGCTGGTCTTCGACGGCGTCTTCCTCATGCGCCCGGAACTGATTGATCGGTGGGATCTGCGCGTCTTCGTGTCGACCGCGCTCGAGAAGACCGTGGATCGTGCCGTGATCCGAGAGCGCCGGGTGTTATCTCGGGCCGAAGTCGAACGGCGCTGGCGCGAGCGTTACATCCCCTCCCAACAGCTCTACTTCGCTACGGTCCGCCCGACCGATCACGTCGACATCATCGTGCACAACGACGAGCCCCAGCAGCCGGTCTGGGAGACCCAAACACACTGACCGCGCTCAGTTCGGCAGAGCCGCGAACGGCTGGCTATGTTCCGGAGGCCATGTAGGCGGCGAGGATGTAGTTGGGGTGACGATCGAGGTTCTTGCGGGCCTGGTACCGGCGTACGTCCTGCAGCCAACGTACGTACCGCTCGATGTCCACCCGCGCCGCAGCCAGCGGGTCAACGTCTTGGTCGGTGCACCAACGGAGGAAGACTCGCAGGTCGGATTCGGTGTGGACGCGAGTCTGCCCACGGTAGCGGCCAAGGAAGGCTGACACCGCAGCGCGCACAACGAGCTGATCGACCGGTACGACACTAGAAGCGGAAGCAGGAGAGGTAGCCATACATCACCGTGCGTCACCAGCGGCGATGAACACCAGCCCACCCGGAGCGGCATGACAGCGCATGTGACCTTGGGGCAGCAGTGCCGGGTAGCGCCGCGCCCGGCGGACCGCACGACACCGCCGCTTCTGGCAGGATCCGTCGGATGCGCAGACTGATGGTGCTCCTTCTCGTGATGGCTGTTGCCGGCTGCGGCGACGGTGACGCGACCGAGACGGGAGCCACCGAACAGTTCACCCAGGGCGGCGTCAGTATGGAGCCGACGGTCAAGGCCGGCCAGGTTGTCACCGCACGGACAGTAACCGGCACGTATGAGGCACGGCGCGGCGATGTCGTCCTGATCCGTTCCCCCGGCGGTCTCTGGGGTGACCATAAGGCGCCGCTGCTCAAACGCGTCGTCGCGGTCGGCGGCGAAACCATCGCCTGCTGCGATACCTCGGGCAAGGTGACGGTCGACGGTAAGCCGCTGGCCGAGCCGTATGTGGCTGAGGACGCGTCGCTCGACGAGCCGCCGAACCCAAACTACTGCGGGCCGCGCCGGTTCGCCGCGGTTACCGTGCCGGCCGACTCCGTCTTCGTCATGGGCAATGCCGCGATGACGGGCTCCTCCTCGCAGAGCCTGAGAGATTCGGATGTGACCGAATCAGTGGTGTCGAGTCTAGCGACTCTCCCAGGATGGGCGAGCGCGAGCCGACCGGCCGCCCGAAACGAGGGAGATCGCCGTGCATGACGTGACCAGCCAGAGCGAGATCAGCGCCGACTGGGAGCGGCGGGTCGCCGAGGCGTGGGCGACGATGGACAGCTTCGCCGAGGACGACTTCGTCAGTCGGATCGGCGAGCTGGCCGCTGAACTACCGGCCGACAGCGCGGTCGGCCTGTTCGAGCGCGCCTGCGCGTGGGACTCGACCGGGCACTCCGATCTGGCTGTCCCGCTCTACCGGCAGGCACTGCAGGCTGGGCTCACCGGGCTGCGGCGGCGCCGGACGATCATCCAGATGTCCAGCTCGCTGCGCAACCTCGGTCGCGCCGGGGAGAGCGTGGCGCTCCTGATGGCCGAACGGGACGCCGGTAGCGACGAACTCGACGACGCGGTCGCGGGGTTCCTGGCTCTGGCGCTGGTCGACGTCGGGCGCGAGCGGGAGGCCGTCGTGCTGGCGCTGGGCGCACTCGCCCCGCACCTGGCGCGTTACCAGCGGTCGATGGGCAATTATGCCCGGCTGCTCATCGAGGGGAACCCGGCGTAGCGGCACGGATGCGGCAGCTGACTGGGCCGTACACATCCTCATCTCGACACGTCCGTGCGCGTGCCGCGGAGGCTTGTCGCGATGCTGAGTAGCGCACTGATCGCGGCATGTGCGTACACCCGATCGTTTTTGCCCGCCCGGGCGATCTATCGCGGGCTCGCCGCCGAGACCTGGGACGCGCTGCGGGACGGGGTCCGCCGCCACGCCGACCACCAGGTCGCGGAGATCGAGCGGCCGGCGGCGGACCCGTAACCCGGGCTACCGCTCGTCGAGCAGGTCGCGCAGCTCACGCAACGCTTCGCGGAGCCGGTCGGCAAACGTGTACATCATGCCGGCGACCGGGCGCGGGGTGCTGAGGTACAGGTTGAACCGGTCCGGCAGCAGCACGTACGCGATCCCGATGCAGCGACTGCTGGTGGCCCCGAACCCGAAGTAGCGGATGCTGGTCGACGGCGCCGAGCTGGTGCTCAGGTAGTCGTCGCGCATCTTGAGCCACCCCGGCGTCTCGTACAGCCGGGACGACTCGGGCACGCCGAGCGCCGCCCCACGCCGCTTTTGGATCAGCTGCAGCTCCCACAGGTGCTGCTCCGGTGCCGCACCGGCCTGGCACTGCTTCGCCCGTTCGACATGCTTGTCGGCCGCGGCCCGGAACGCCGCCCGCCGCTCGTCGGGTGACGCGGCGGGGTCGTCCATCGTGGACACGAACCGCAGCACCTCGGGCGTGACGACGCGCATCGCCTCGGTCCGCCCCCGCAGGTACTGGCGGGTGGCGATGGACTCGTACGTGGCGCCGATGAAGCCCTTGGCCCGCTTGTGCGCGAGCTGGTATGCCACCTGCACGAACGCGTCCGGCGACACCCGCAGCCGCTTGACCTCGTCCACCCCGAACTCGTCGAAGGACAGGGTCACGGTGGCGGTGTCCGCGCCGTATTGGGCGAACGACCGTGCCGCGGCGGCGATGTCCGCCCGCAGCGCGTCGTCGAGCACGAACGTGACCGGCTCGATCGCCGGCACCCCCTGCGCCGCCGCACCCGACTGCGCGGCGTGCTCCTCGGGCGACGCGGCGAGCATCGTGTCGACGAAGCTGAGGATGGTGGTGCCGTCCAGCCCGCAGTGCTCGACGTTGATGCCGGACGTGCCGTCGGCGAACACGATGAGCGACACCGCCTTGTCGAACCACCGGTTGCCGCTGTCGCCGTGCAGCAACTGGTCGCAGGCCGCCAGGTCGTCGGCCGGCGTCAGGTCCTCCAGGCACACGCAGAACAGCGCCGTCTCGATGGTGTCCAGCGCCGCGGCGTTACCGGGATCCAGTGCCGCCAGCCGGTCCCTGGCCGCCGCCCACTCGGCCCGGGCCATCGTGGTGAGATGACCGGCCGCGGTGGCCGTCGCGGCCCGCGCGGCACCGGCCTTCTGCACCTCACGCAGGCCGGACGCCAGGTCGTCGAGGGAGTACGGGCGCCCGTCCGGACCGACCACGTCCATCCGGAACGCGTTGCCGCGCTGGAACACCACGATGTGCCGCGCCGTCGACGGGCCCGGCATCTCGTCGCTGTACGGCGCTCGGACGGTGTCCTGCACCGGCCCCGGGATGCGGGTGGTCGAGAACAGGAACTTGTTCTGCTCCATCGACAACGGCTGCCCGCGCGTCACGATCGGCGGGATGCGCTCGTCGTCGAGCTGGGTCTTGTAGTTCACGGCGGCGGCGATGAGCCTCGCCGCGCGCTCCACCTGCGGCTCGGCGAACCCGCGCAACGGCGTGTCGCGGAACAGGAAGATGAAGTTGGCGTTCAACGCGATCCGGTCCCGGCGACCGAGATAGCGCGCCGGCCAGAACGTGTCCAACCAGCTGTGCGTGGCCGGATCCGCGTTGTACCGCACCAGATCGGCGTGCAGCTTCGGCCCCGGACCGTCGGCCCGCCCGAACTCCTGCACCGCGGCCTCGGTGTCGGCGAACTCTTCCTTCGTCAGCAGCGGCGTAGACCACTCGAGGAACCGGGCGCAGGTGTCCTCCAGCGCGGGCAACGGCACCCGCGGCAGCGTGTTCTCGTTTTCGAACGTGCTCACTCGGTCTCCTGGAATTCGCTGCTCATCGGGCGGCCTTCTGGGTCAGTGACTGGTCAACGTCAAAGGTCAAGGGGTCCGGAGTGCCGATGGGCCGGGAAACGTAGAGCTGAGCGTACAACCACCCGTCGGTCTCCAGACCCTCCGAATCAACGCCGGCGGCGGACATCGTCTCCAGCACCTGCCGCTGTTCCCGGTCGGACGCGAAACGGCGCTGCCGGAACGTCCGGTCCACCCGCACCGTGTCGTAACCGAGGGCCGCGAGGCTGTCGGCGATCGGTTCGAACGGGAACATCCGCAGCGCGAAATGCGCCATCCACGGCAGCCGGTCCCGGCGGGAGTCGACGACGCGCACGAGCGTCCGGCCGGTGACGTAGCCGAGGCATCCGGTGGAGATCACGATGTCGGCACCGGCGAACAGGGCGCGCTGCCGCGCCGTGGGTTCGCGCGCCTCCAGGTCGGCCTGCACGGCGTCGTCGAGGAACCCGGCCGCCGATGCGTACCCCAGCGCCGGCCGGGACACGTCCAGCCCCACGAACCGGGCCGGGGACCGGTGCGCCCGGACCAGCTCACGATCGCGCTCCAGCAGCGCTTGCCGGGTGCACTCGGCGCCGGCGTAGCGGTCGTACAGGTCGTCCATGGTGGCGTCGCAGCGCAGCAGCGCCGCGTTGACGCCGTAGGAGCAGCCGACGTCGACGACGGTCGGGACGGCCACCTGCCGCGATTGGCGGTACTGCCCGATGATTTGCTGGAAATAGGGCTTGGCGAGTTGGGGAATGTAATAGTCGAGCTCACGCAGGGTGGTGAAATAGGCGCGGGGATCGGGTTGCGTGTAGATGCCGTCGAGGGAAACTTTTCCGGTCCGGTCGAAACGCACGGGGGCGGCTCCTCGCGATTACTAATCCAGCAACTGGTCGACTCGCACGGCATTGCGCTCGGCGTCGCGGTGCGCGGGCAGGACCCGGCCGAACAGCTGCCGCGTACGGGCGACGCTGCCCATCACGCCGGGGCGTTCGGAGTAGGCGAAGATCGCTGAGTGCCGGGCGGTGGCGCCGCGCACCGCGCTCACCCGGTGCAGCGCGTACCGGCCCTTGAACAGCTGGAGGTCACCGGGGCGCAGGGTCAGGGCCCGCACCGGCGAGCGGTCGGCGCCGGTGAGCACCGAACGGACGGCGCCGAAGTTCTCCGCGCCCGCCGAACGGATGTTCGGGCAGTACTCGAAGACGCCGCCCTCCTCCGGCTCCTGGGTCAGCATGCTGACGGTGAACTCGTTGGTGTCGAAGTGCCACGGGTGCTCCATGCCGGGCTGCACGACGTTGAGCACCAGGCCGGACAGCGGGTCGGCGAGCTCGTGCAGCTCCGGGAGTTCGAAACAGGCGGCGACGAAGCGCACGAACGACGGGTCGATGTAGAGCCGCTGGATGACACTGTCGGTGGGGATCCGGTCGCGCGGGACGAACGCGTTGCCGCGCTGCATGACGATGCGGCCCGGGTGCTCGGCCGGCAGGTCGTCGTCGAACGCGATGTTGTAGACGTTGGTCTCCTCAACGTCGTAGTACGCCAGCGGGGCGACCCCGGCGCCTTCCCGCCGCAGCGCCTCCCAGCTGCTCGGCAGAATGAACTCCGGCAGCACGCTGCACCCGACTTCGCGCAGTTCGGTGCGCGTTCGGGAAACGACGCGTTCCCATGCGTCGCTTCCCGGGTCGGCCAGTGGATAGCGCGCGGTGTCCACGACATGCATTGGACGGATCCCTTCTTCAATGGTGGCGACATGAAGAAATGCGGAATCCTAACAAAATTCACCGGCGTCTACCCCATGTTGGTTACATTGTTCACAGCGCCGCGGCCGGAGCGCGGCCCGCTGGACCAGCCCAACTACTGGTAGTCCGCCCGGGGTGCCGCCCCGGGGCCGGCCGACGGTCATGGCGCGTCCCGTCGCGCGGCCGAGGCGCTACGGGCGGCGTCCGAACAGGCCCGGAACGTCATGCACCGTCTCCCCGGCCCGGGTCAGCTCACCGCGCAGGAACAGGGTGCCGCCGTGATCTCCGCGTGTCCGCAGCGCAAGCGCACGTCGGTGGACGGCGGAGCGCGCAGGCATACGGGCCCGTACAACCGAAAACCGCTTGCTGCACCCGGTGGGCTCAGGGAAGGTGGTGTCCATGACGTTCTGACGGACAGCAACCCGTTGCTCCGAGGCTCCACGGCGCCGACCCGCGCCGTCATGCCGTCCGTCCATACCTTCTTTCAGGGAAGAGTGCGTCTTTGTCTCAGCGACACTTGCGGCAGGAGTTCCTGCCGCGGTCCACCCCGGCCATGGGTTCGGCCACCGTCACCGTGTTCGCTTCCCCCACAAGCTGGATCGAGTCCGATGCCCACGCGCAGTGCCACCAGGTGGCCGCCCTCGACGGCATGATCCACGTCGCCGCCATGCCGGACCTGCACCCCGGCAAGGGCGCCCCCATCGGCGCCGCCATGGCGTCGACCGTGTTGTACCCGTTCCTGGTGGGCTCCGACATCGGTTGCGGCATCGCTGTGTTCCCCATCCAGCTCAAGCGCGCCGTGCCCGAGAAGCTTGCCGCCCAGTTCCCCGACCTCGACCGAGCGCTGCGTCCTGAGCAGGATGCCGACGACCCGGCCTGGGCCGTTGTGGAGGGCGATATTCCCGCCGGTCACGTCGAGGGCCTCGGGACGGTCGGCCGGGGTAACCACTTCGTTGAGCTGGCGCGGATCGAGACCGTCTTCGAGCCGGGCCACGCGAGCCGTCTCGGGCTCGCCACCGGCGACCTCGTTCTCATTGTCCACAGCGGTTCCCGAGGGCTGGGCGAGCGGATCCTGCGGGCGCACACCGCGGTCCACGGCGCGGGTCCCGCCCCGGATCCCGCCGACTATCTGGCGATGCATGACGACGCCGTACGCTGGGGATCACTCAATCGGCGGCTGATGGCCGCCCGGGTCGCCCATGCGTTGGGGACCGAGCCCACCGAGCCGATCGTCGACCAGTGCCACAACCTGGTCGAGAATCGCGACGGGGTCTACCTGCACCGCAAGGGGGCGGCGCCGGGTGACGGCCGCGACGTGCTCATCGCCGGTACGCGAGGCACCCGTTCCTGCCTGGTGGCCGCCCACGCCGGCCCCGATGCCAACCATTCGGTGGCGCACGGCGCGGGCCGCAAGATGTCGCGCGCCGACGCCCTGCGCCGGGGCCGGGCCAAGCACACGGTCGAGGAGCTGCGCCGCACGCCGGTGGGGTCGCTGGTGGTGTGCGGCGACCGCCAGCTGCTCTTCGAGGAGGCGCCAACGGCCTACAAGCGCATCGAGCAAGTGATCGCCGACCTCGTCGACCACGACCTGGCCACGCCCGTGGCCACCACGGTCCCCCTGGTCACGTACAAGACGCCCGACCTCGGGTCCACGCCCCAACGGGACCGCCGGGACCGCCGCCGCATGCGAGGCCGGCGGTGAGCCTCCACCTACTCCTGTCGGCCGGGCGCGGCCCGCAGGAGTGTGCCTGGGCGCTGGCCCGGCTGCTGCGCCGCCTGGAAGCCGACGCCACACGGCAGAATCTGGAGACCCATCGGGTCCAGACCGTTCCCGGTGACCGGCCCGACACCTACCGATCGGTCCTGGTCCAGATCTCCGGAGCTGGCGCCGAGGCGTTCGCTGCCTCGTGGACCGGAACCCTGTGCTGGCAGGCCCCCAGCCCATACCGGGCCAACACCGGTCGAAAGAACTGGTATGTCATCGCCGAACCGTGCCAGGCCGGCATCCCGCGCACGACGTTCGCGGAAGCGGATGTCGACGTCATCGCCTGCCGCACCGGCGGACCCGGCGGTCAACACCGAAACAAGGCCAGCACGGCGGTGCGGGCGACCCACCGCCCCTCGGGGATAGTCGTCGTGGTCGACACCGAGCGGCAGTTCAGCCTCAACCGCCGCACCGCCATGCAGCTCCTGCGACGGCGCATCGAGCACGGCGACGAGGCGGCAGGGCGCGCCGTTACCACCGCCCGCTGGCGCATCCACGATCAGCTCGAACGTGGCAACCCCACCCGCATCGAACGTCCGGAGACGTCGGGACAGGACCTGGCCCCCCAGGAATGGACGCGCCAGCGACGGCGGCAGTCCCCACGGCCGCGCTCGCCGCGGTAAGACACCCCGCCGCTGGACGTGAGCGTCGCCGCCTTCCAAAGCTGCGACGATAAGCTTTCTGATCAGCAGGGCGTCCGCGTCAGCCATCGCTCAGGGCCAGGTCTGACGGGCGCAACGCGGGTCGGACGGATTCGGCTGCGTCGCGGCGAGAGATTTCTCCGGGGCCGTGTCGATCCGCGGGCCGCTCGTTCGACGTGTGGGTGCGAGTGCGAGGGCCGAGAGGCGGCCCCGCCGGACGAGGAGACCACGATGCCGAAGTACATGCTGATCATGCGGGGCACCGATGAGTCGAACGCGGCCCTGATGGCCGGGTTCGAAGAGTTGGCGGCCACGACTTACCACTACATCGAGGAACTGGTCAAGGCCGGCGTGTTCGTCGCGGCCGAAGGGCTGGACGATGCGCGCCAGGGCGTCGTGGTCGACTTCAGCGGCGAGGCTCCGGTGGTCACGGACGGGCCGTACGGAGAGACCAAGGAACTGTTCGGGGGCTACTTCCTGCTCGATGTCGCCTCGAAGCAGGAGGCGGTCGAGTGGGCCAAGCGGGTCCCGTCGGTCACCGGGTCCAAGATCGAGGTCCGGCGGGTGGCCGGGGACGACGAGATGCCGCTGGACAACGTGGGGTCCGTCGAGGAACGGGCCGGGAGCGAGAGCACCGGCCGGATCTGATGGGTACGGCCGACGTCGAGGCCGTCTGGCGGATCGAGTCGGCGCGGATCGTCGCCGCGCTGACCCGGTTCACCGGCGATTTCGGGCTGGCCGAGGATGCCGCCCAGGAGGCGGTGGCCGAGGCGCTGGTGTCGTGGCCGCTCACCTCTCCGGCCAATCCCGCCGGCTGGCTGATGGCCACGGCCCGCCGGCGGGCGATCGACGCGATCCGCCGCCGGACCGCCCTCCAGGGCCGATACGCCCTGCTGGCGGCCGACCCGGTGGTCGACGAAGAAATCGACCCCGACAAGATCGACGACGACGTCCTGGCGCTGATGTTCGTCAGCTGCCACCCGGTGCTCTCCCCGGAGGCCCGGGTGGCGCTGACCCTGCGCGTGGTCGGCGGCCTGTCCACCGAACAGATCGCCCGCGCGTTCCTGGTACCCGTGCCGACCGTGCAGGCCCGCATCACGCGGGCGAAGAAGACGATCGCGGCGGCCGGGGTGCCGTTCGAGCTGCCGCCAGCCGGTGAGCGCCGGGAGCGGCTGGGCGGCGTGCTCAGCGTCGTCTACGTGATCTTCACCGAGGGATCGACGGCCACGTCGGGCGACCGGCTGCTGCGCCCCGACGTCGCGTACGAGGCGATCCGGCTGGCCCGCACGCTGGCCGCGCTGCAGCCGGACGAGCCGGAGGTGCACGGCCTGCTCGCGCTGTGCGAGCTGACGGCCGCGCGCTTCCCGGCCCGGACCGGCCCGGACGGTTCGCCGGTCCTGCTCGAGGACCAGGACCGGCGGCGGTGGGACTTCTCGGCGATCCGCCGTGGGCTGGCCGCGCTGGCCAAGGCATCGACTCGCGGCCTCGGCCCCTACGGCCTGCAGGCCGCGATCGCGGCCGCCCACGCGTCGGCGCCCTCGGTCGAGGCGACCGACTGGGACCGGATCGTGGTGCTCTACGAGGCGCTCGGCCGGGTCGCGCCCTCGCCGGTGGTCGAGCTCAACCGGGCCGTCGCCGTGGCCATGGCCTCGGGTCCGGCGCAAGCCCTGGCCATCGTGGACGAGCTGATCGCCTTGGACCGGCTCCCCGGTTCGCATTTGGTTCCGACCGTACGCGGGGAGCTGCTGGCCCGCCTCGGTCGGCGACCGGAGGCGCGCACCGAACTGGAGCTGGCGGCCCGGCTGTGCGCCAACCAGCGCGAACGCTCAGTGCTGCTGCGCAAGGCGGCCGCGCTGGGCTGACTTTCTCCAGCTCGGCCGGCCGGGATTCGAGTGCAGCCCGGATGCCTCGATCGCGTCGGCCCCGACGGCCCGGCGCAGCGGCGGCTCCGCCATGCCGGCGATCGCGACGATCGCGTCGGCCGAATCCCCGAACGCGGGCGGCGGGAGCGCGGCGAACCCGGTGAGAAAACTCGCCCACGGTCGGCGCGTAGACCTCGTCGGGCGCTACGCCGCGCCGATGGCACTGACAGCGGGGTCAGCCCGGCAGCGGCGCCCGGGCGCGCAGCAGCGCCGCGACGCGCTCGCACCACTCGCGGTTCTCCTGCTCGAACCGGCGGCCGCGCAGACACGTCAGGTACGGCCCGATCCGGTCGCCCTCACGCAGGAACGTCTCCTCGTCCAGCTCGCCACGCATCCGCTGTAGCATCCGATCGAAGATTTCCACCTTCGCCGCGGCCGTGACCGCGCGCTCCTCGAGCTGGACGATGACCGGGGCCGGGTCCAGCCGGTCGACGGCCTGGACCATGACGAGCAGGTCCTCCCGGATGGACGACGGCTTCGACGGCGTCGCAGCGAACGCGGCCAGCTCCGCGAGGCCGGCGTCGGTGACCGTGAACAGTCGCTTGTTGGGCCGGTCCCGCTGGATGACCTGTCGGCCGGCGATCAGCCCCTCGCGCTCCAGCTTGGCCAGCTCGGCGTAGAGCTGCTGGGGCACCGCGTACCAGAAGTTCGACAGCGACACATCGAAGGTCTTGGCCAGCTGGTACCCGCTGTACTCGCCGTCAAGCAGTGCCGCCAGTACCGCGTGGCGCAACGCCATCGGCCACACCTCCCACTTCCCTCGCTGCATAGTCAGTGATATGACTACTCCTATTGTTGACTATAGGGAGGCCGCCGTGACGACCGTCGAGCGGTTCCGTTCCGCCGTCGAGGCCCGGGACCTGGGCGCGTTCGACGGGCTGTTCAGCCCGGACGTCCGCTTCTTCAGCCCGGTGAAGTTCACGCCGTTCGAGGGAGCGCAGGCCGTCCACGGGCTCCTCGGCGTGCTCCTGCGCACGTTCGAGGATTTCCGGTACGTCGGGCAGCTGACCGGCGAGGCCGAAATCGGCAAGGCGGGCCGACCGGTCGAGTCGCACATCCTCATCTTCCGCGCGACCGTGCGCGGCAAGCAGATCCACGGCATCGACCTGCTCCAGCTCGGCGACGACGGTCTGATCGAGGAGTTCACGGTCATGGTCCGCCCACTGTCCGCCGTCAACGCGCTGAGCGAGGCGGTCGTCGCCGGTCTCGCCGCCGACGGCATCGCCCCGTGACACGGAAGGCCGCGCGATGAAACTCGGGTACACCACCGGCTACTGGTCCTCCGGCCCACCCGCCGGCGTCACGGAGGCCATAGCGGAGGCCGACCGCCTCGGCTTCGACTCCGTCTGGGCCGCCGAGGCGTACGGGTCGGACTGCCTGACACCGCTCGCCTGGTGGGGCGCCAGCACCTCCCGCGTGCGGCTGGGCACCAACATCATGCAGATGTCGGCCCGCACGCCGACCGCCGCCGCGATGGCGGCGCTCACCCTCGACCACCTGTCCGGCGGCCGGTTCATCCTCGGGCTCGGCGCCTCGGGCCCGCAGGTCGTGGAGGGATGGTACGGCCAGCCCTACCCCCGGCCACTGGCCCGCACCCGGGAGTACATCGAGATCATCCGCGCCGTCCTCGCCCGCACCGGCCCGGTTCAGTACGACGGCGAGTTCTACCAGCTGCCGCATCGCGGCGGCACCGGCCTGGGCAAGCCGCTGAAGTCCACCGTCCACCCGCTGCGGACCGACATCCCCGTCTTCCTCGCCGCCGAAGGGCCGAAGAACGTGGCGCTGGCCGCCGAGATCGCCGACGGCTGGCTGCCGTTGTTCTTCTCCCCCAAGGCGGACGGCTTCTACCGCGCCGCGCTGGCCGAGGGCTTCGCCCGACCGGGCGCCCGCCGCGGCCCGGCCGAGTTCGAGATCGCCGCGACAGTGCCGATCGTCGTCGACGACGACGTGGAGCGGGCGGCCGACCGGATCCGGCCGTTCGTCGCGCTGTACGTCGGCGGCATGGGTGCCAAGTCGGCAAACTTCCACCGTGACGTCATCGCCCGCCTCGGGTACGAGCGGGAGTGCGACATCATCACCGAGGCGTACCTGGCGGGCAACAAGCAGGCGGCCATCGCCGCCGTGCCCACCGCGCTGGTGGAGGACATCGCGCTGATCGGTCCGGCCGCAAAGATCAAGGACGAGCTGCAGCGGTGGCGCGAGACCGTGATCACCACTCTGCTGGTTTCCGGCGGCCCACGGCAGCTGCGCCAATTCGCCGAGCTGGTCGACTGACGACACGCGTCGACCTTGGGAAGGCACCTCCCTGCGCGGGACCCCCTCGCCGACGTGCGTCAGGATAGCGAAGGACTGCTCGCCAGCCGCAGGTACTGGGCGCCGCGCCGATGGGCAAACGTCGACGAGTTCTCGTCGGCCTTGGATCGCATGCCTACCGCCGCCACGGAGGTGAACACCGCGAACATGTCGTCGGGACCGAGGTCGGTCCCGGGCGTGCCGGCCAGGTGCTCCGCCACCACGGAGTCCAACGACAGCAGGGCCTCCGCGCCGAGCAGCCCGTACTCGTGGTCAGACCCGGGCCGGGCGCCGACCCTTGAGCGGAAGTAGACCGCCCAGGTGACCAGCACGCAGAGCGCGAACCACTGTGGACGACGATCGCCAAGACTGTGCGGCCCACCCAGGTCCAGCTGCGTGGTGACCTCTTCGGGGCCGCCGAAGAGGCCACCACGCAAGACCCGCTGACCCGCCGGAGCCCGCTCAGGCTGCCATGGCCGCCGCCGGCACCACGTCGGGCGTGCCCAGCCGGACGGCGTCGGCCCCCGCGTCGTCGGGCTGCTCGTGCGCGGCCCGCTCGGCCCGGACGCGCGCGACGTAGTGCGCCACCTCCCGGTCGACCCGCTCGTCGTCCCAGCCAAGGACCGGCGCCATCAGTGTCGCCGCGGGCCGAGCGGCCAGCAGGCCGCGGTCGAAGGTCTCGATCGAGATGTGGGTGCGCCGGGTGAGCACGTCCTCCAGGTGCAGTGCCCCCTCGGCGGACGCCGCGTAGACGACCTCCACCCGTAGGTAGTCCTCCGCGCCGTCGAGCGGCTCACCGAGCGTGGGATCCTCCCGCAGCAGCGCCAGAACCTCGTCGACGGCGGCGCCGTAGCGCCGCAGCAGGTGCTCCACGCGCTCGGTGTGCAGGCCGAACTGCTGCGCCAGCCGGCGCCGCTGGTTCCACCGGGCGACGTAACCCTCGGCACCGAGCAGCGGCACCCGGTCGGTGCAGGAGGCGGGTACCGCAGCGCCGAAGCCGCGCACCGCCTCGTCGACCGCGTCGCGCGCCATCACCCGGTACGTCGTGTACTTGCCGCCGGCCACCACCACGAGCCCGGGCGCCGGGCTGACCACGGTGTGCTCCCGCGACAGCTTGGCGGGCGCCTCGGACTCCCCGGACAGCAGCGGGCGCAGGCCGGCGTACACGCCCTCGACGTCGTCGCGGGTCAGCGGGGTGGCCAGCACCGCGTTGACGTGCTCCAACAGGTAGTCAATGTCCCGGCTGGTCGCCGCCGGATGCGCCTTGTCCAGGTCCCAGTCGGTGTCGGTGGTGCCGATCAGCCAGTGCCGGCCCCACGGGATCACGAACAGGACGCTGGACTCGGTACGCAGGATCAGGCCTGTGCTGGACCGGATCCGGTCGCGCGGGACCACCAGGTGGATGCCCTTGGAGGCGCGCACCTGGAACTGGCCCCGCTCGCCGACGAGGGCCTGGGTGTCGTCGGTCCACACCCCGGTGGCGTTGATGACCTGCCGGGCGCGCACCTCGAACACCCGGTCGGTTTCCAGGTCGTGCACCCGCGCGCCGGTGACCCGGGCGCCCTCGCGCAGCAGACCCACGACGCGAGCCCGCGACAGCGGGTGCGCCCCGTGCGCGGCGGCGGTGCGGACGAGGCAGGTCACCAGTCGGGCGTCGTCGACCTGCGCGTCGTGGTATTGCAGGGCGCCGACCAGCGCCTCCGGCCGCAGCGACGGGCAGGCGCGCAGCGCCCCGCGGCGGCTCAGGTGCCGGTGGGCCGGCACGCCGCGCGCATGGGTGCCGGAGAGGCTCATCGCGTCGTAGAGCAGCACGCCGGCGCCGGCATACAGGCGTTCCCAGCCCCGGTGGCGCAGCGGGTAGAGGAACGGCACCGGGCGGACCAGGTGCGGCGCGAGCCGCTGCAGGAGCAGACCCCGCTCGCGCAGGGCCTCGCGGACCAGCCCGAAGTCCAGCATCTCGAGGTAGCGCAGGCCACCGTGGATGAGCTTGCTGGACCGGCTCGACGTGCCGCTGGCCCAGTCGCGGGCCTCGATGAGCCCGACCGACAGGCCGCGGGTGACGGCGTCGAGAGCGCAGCCGGCGCCGGTGACGCCGCCGCCGATCACCAGGACGTCCAGTTCCTGACCGCTGCTGAGGGCGGCCAGGGACCGCTCACGGGCGGCCGGTGACAGTGTCGCGGAGTGCATCCGTCTTCTCTCTCCTGGGAGGGGTGGGGGCGGCCGGCGACGGGCGCCGGCCGCCCGGATCCTTGAGGGGTGGGGCCGGCGGTCAGTCGACGTCGACCCAGTCGAGGGTGCGCTGGACCGCCTTCTTCCACCGCGCGTAGCCGGTCTCGCGCTGCTCCGGCGACCAGGTGGGCTGCCAGCGGTGGCTCTCGTTCCAGTTCTCGCGCAGCTCGTCGGTGTTCTTCCAGAACCCGACGGCCAGGCCGGCGGCGTACGCCGCGCCGAGCGCGGTGGTCTCGGCGACCACCGGCCGGCTGACCGGCACGCCGAGGATGTCCGCCTGCATCTGCATGCACAGGTCGTTGACGGTGACGCCGCCGTCGACCTTGAGGACCTCGAGGTGCACCCCGGAGTCCTGCTCCATGGCCTCGGCAACGTCACGGCTCTGGTAGCAGATGGACTCGAGGGTGGCGCGGGCGATGTGGGCGTCGGTGTTGAACCGGGAGAGGCCGACGATCGCGCCGCGGGCGTCGGAGCGCCAGTACGGGGCGAACAGGCCGGAGAACGCCGGCACGAAGTACACCCCGCCGTTGTCCGCCACCTGGCGGGCCAGGATCTCGCTCTGCCCGGCGCTACTGATGATCTTGAGCTGGTCGCGCAGCCACTGCACGGCCGAGCCGGTGACCGCGATCGAGCCTTCGAGCGCGTACACCGGGGCGTCGTCACCGAACTGGTAGCACACCGTGGTGAGCAGCCCCGCCTCCGACCGTACGATCTCCGTGCCGGTGTTGAGGAGCATGAAATTTCCCGTGCCGTAGGTGTTCTTCGCCTCGCCCGGGGCGAAGCAGACCTGCCCGACCGTGGCGGCCTGCTGGTCGCCCAGGTCGCCGGTGAGCGGGACCGGGCCGTTGAACGGGCCGTTCACGGTGCTGCCGTACGAGCGCGGGTCGGACGACGGCCGGATCTGCGGCAGCATGGCCCTAGGGATGTTGAAGAACGACAGCAGCTCGTCGTCCCAGTCCAGCGTCTCCAGGTTCATCAGCATCGTGCGGCTGGCGTTGGTGGGGTCGGTGACGTGCACCCCGCCGTCCGTGCCGCCGGTGAGGTTCCAGAGCAACCACGTGTCGGTGTTGCCGAAGAGTGCCTCGCCGCGCTCGGCGGCCTCGCGGACCCCGTCGACGTTCTCGAGGATCCACTGGATCTTCCCGCCCGAGAAGTACGTCGCCGGGGGAAGGCCGGCCTTGCGCCGGATGACGTCGCCCTTGCCGTCACGTTCCAGGGCCGAGGCGATCCGGTCGGTACGGGTGTCCTGCCAGACGATGGCGTTGTAGTAGGGCCGGCCGGTCCGGCGGTTCCACACGACCGTGGTCTCGCGCTGGTTGGTGATGCCGAGCGCGGCCAGGTCGGAGGCGGTCAGGCCGCGCTCGTTCATCGCGGTCTGGATGACCGTCTGGGTCCGCTCCCAGATCTCGAGGGGGTTGTGCTCCACCCAGCCGGCCTGCGGCAGGATCTGCTGGTGCTCGAGCTGGTGGCGGCCGACCTCGTTGCCGCCGTGGTCGAAGATCATGAACCGGGTGCTGGTGGTGCCCTGGTCTACCGCGCCGACGAAGTCAGCCATTCGGGGGTCTCCTTCTGGTTTCTTGTGGGGATGCGGGTCGGCGATGTCAGACGCGGGCGAGTTCGCCCTCGGCCGGGGCGTTCTCGGTGGCCAGGGCGCCCGGCTCCAGCTCGTCCTCGCTGGGCAGGAAGCGGCCGATGATCACCTCGTAGAGGCCGGCGCCGATGACGCCACCGACGAGCGGCCCGACGATGGGCACCCAGAAGTACGGATATCCGCTGGTGTCCTGGAAGGCCGTTTCGTAACCGGTCAGGAACGAGGCGAGGCGGGGGCCGAAGTCGCGGGCGGGGTTGATGGCGTAGCCGGCGTTGACGGCGAAGGCCATGCCGATCGCCACCACGATCAGGCCGACGATCAGCGGGGCGAGGTTGCCGGCGGGCAGCGAGTTACGCGCGTCGGTGACCGCCAGGACGAGGAACAGCAGGATGGCCGTGCCGATGATCTGGTCGCGCAGCGCGCCCCACTCGGTCACACCGGCGCCCGGCAGGGTGGAGAAGACGCCCTGGCTCTTGCTGGTCAGGCCCGGGTCGAACCGGGACAGCACCTCGCTGTAGTTCCAGCGGATGATCAGGGCCGCGACGAAGGCGCCGGCGGTCTGGGCCAGCGCGTACGGCATCACCTTGCGCCAGGAGAAGCCCTTGAAGACCGCCAGGGCGAGGGTGACCGCCGGGTTGAGGTGGGCGCCGCTGATCCGGCCCGCCACGTACACGCCGAGCGTGACGCCGAGGCCCCAGGCCCAGGCGATGCTGTCGAACTCTCCGGTCCCCGCCGCGGCCACCTGGGCGACCACGCCCACGCCGAACAGGATGAGGATCGCGGTGCCGGCGAACTCGGCGGCCAACTCGCCGACGAGGCCGGGGACTTTCAACCGTTGCGCCATGGGTGCCTCCAGAGGTGGTGGGGGGGTGACGGCCCTCTTCGTTGGGGGGAAGCGGAGGGCCGGTCGGTGACGCTGCGGCGTCGGGCGTCACCGTGCCGTGAACCGTAGGAAACACTCGAGGCCGGGTCAACGAACCCCAGTCGACAATGTCGAACACTGTTGCGGCCGCCGGAATGCCGTTAGCATTCCCGCCCATGCCGGGTCAGGTGCAGTCCATCGCGCGGGCCGCGGCGATCCTCCGCCTGCTCGCCGCCAGCTCCGGCCGGCTCGGCATCGGGGAGATCGCCCGGTCCCTCGACCTGCCCAAAGGCACCGCGCACGGCATCGTCCGCACCCTGCAGGACGTCGGCTTCGTGGAGCAGGACAAGACCTCCGGCAAGTACCAGCTCGGGGCGGCGCTGCTGCACCTGGGCACCAGCTACCTCGACGTCAACGAACTGCGCTCACGCTCGATCAACTGGGCCGACCCGCTGGCCGCGCGCAGCGGCGAGGCCGTCCGCATCGGCACCCTGCTGGACGGCAAGGTGCTGGTGGTCCACCACGTCTTCCGACCCGACGACACCCTCCAGACCCTCGACGTCGGGTCCCTGCTGCCCCCGCACGCCACCGCGCTCGGCAAGGTCCTGCTCGCCTACGACGTCGGCGCCGCCAACACCGTCATGCAGGGCGAACCTGAGCCGTACACCCGGCGCACCGTGGTCACCGCCCGGACCCTCAACCAGGCCCTGACCAAGATCCGGGACAACGGCTGGGGCGCCGAAATCGAGGAGATGACCCTCGGCGAAGCCAGTATCGCCGCACCCATCCGCGGCTACGGCGGCCTCGTCGTGGGCGCGATCGGGCTCTCCGGCCCGGTCGACCGCGTCTGCGACGGGCAGGGCCAACCCCGCCCGACGCTCGTCGCGTACGTCCGCGACGCCGCCCGCGCGGTGTCCCGGGATCTCGGCGCCGCACGCTGGTGATCCGTCCACCTGCTCCCCGCCAGGCCAGAGAGGACGAAAAATGACTGACAGCTACGTCGTCTCCATCGACCAGGGCACCACCTCGACCCGCTGCATCGTGTTCGACCGCCGGGGCAACCTCGTCTCGGTGGCGCAGCGGGAGCACCAACAGCACTTCCCCCGGCCCGGCTGGGTGGAACACGACGCGCTGGAGATCTGGCGCAACGTCGGCAAGGTGGTGCCGAGGGCCCTCGCCGAGGCCGGCATCGTCGCCGGCCAGGTCGCCGCGATCGGCATCGCCAACCAGCGGGAGAGCACGGTGGTGTGGGACCGGCGCACCGGCGCCCCGGTGGCGCCGGCGATCATCTGGCAGGACACCCGCACCGACGCGCTCGTGGAGACGCTGGCCCAGGCGCCCGGCGCCGAGGACGTCCGGCAGCGCTGCGGGCTGCCCCTGACCACGTACTTCTCCGGCCCGAAGCTGCGCTGGCTGCTCGACCACACGCCCGGGCTGTACGAGCGCGCCGACCGCGGCGAGGTGCTCTTCGGGACGATGGAGAGCTGGTTGATCTGGAACCTCACCGGCGGCCCCGACGGCGGTCTGCACCTGACCGACGTGACCAACGCCAGCCGGACCATGCTGATGGACCTGCGCACGCTCACTTGGCACCCGGACCTGCTGGCCTTCTTCGACATCCCGGCCGCCATGCTGCCCGAGATCCGCTCCTCGTCCGAGGTGTACGGCACCGCGACCGCCGTCCTGCCCGGCGTGCGGATCGCGGCGGCGCTCGGCGACCAGCAGGCCGCCCTGTTCGGCCAGACCTGTTTCGCGCCGGGCGACGCCAAGTGCACCTACGGCACGGGCAGCTTCCTGCTGCTCAACACCGGAACGGAACCGGTGCACTCCAGCCACGGGCTGCTCACCACCGTCGGCTACCAGATCAGCGGCCAGCCGGCGGTCTACGCCCTCGAAGGCTCCATCGCGATCACCGGCTCCCTGGTGCAGTGGTTCCGCGATCGGCTGGAGCTGATCAGCACCGCGCCGGAGATCGAGACCCTCGCACGCACCGTGGACGACAACGGAGGCTGCTACATCGTGCCGGCCTTCTCCGGGCTGTTCGCGCCGCACTGGCGCAGCGAGGCGCGCGGGCTCATCGTCGGGCTCACGTCGTACATCACCAAGGGACACCTGGCCCGCGCCGTGCTGGAGGCCACCGGCTGGCAGACCCGCGAGGTGGTCGACGCGATGAACGCCGACTCCGGCCTGGCGCTGACGGCGCTGCGGGTGGACGGCGGGATGACCGCCAACAACCTGCTGATGCAGTTCGTCGCCGACGTGCTCGCGGTGCCGGTGGTGCGCCCGATGGTCGCCGAGACGGTCTCCCTCGGCGCCGCGTACGCCGCCGGGCTGGCGGTCGGCTACTGGCCCGACCTGGAGGGACTGCGCAGCAACTGGCACCTCGCCTCCCGGTGGGTGCCCCAGATGGACAACGCCGTCCGGGCCGAGGAGCGGGACAACTGGCAGCGCGCGGTCGAGCGCACCTTCGACTGGATCAAGCCTGGGGCCCGAACCGGCAACGGATGACCCATCACGGCGCAGATCTCCACCTGGGCCTCGATCGCCGCGCTTCCGACCTCGGTGCTCACCAGTACGTGTTGAGCTCCCTGGAACGAGGGGCTTGGCCGCGCCGTCTCTGCCGACCATGCAATCGAGATGGCCATCGAAGGGATCGCCGACGACGCCTACCGGCACCACACGCGCGGCTGCCCGTTCATCAAGGCGGCCGGCGAGTTCCCCGACCCAAAGAGCTCAGTGCGCCAGGTAATCAACAAGCACCGCGCCTGGTTCCACACCGAGTTGCGGCGCCTGCTCGCCGAGGCCGGCCGCGACGAGGTTGACACCAAGGCCGAGACCCTCGCCATGCTGCGCGACGCCCTTATGGTCGGCTGCTTCCTCGACGACCCCGACGTCACCCGCCGCACGTTCGTCCGCAATGCACGCTGGGCGGCCGGCCTGCGCTGAGCGAGAGGCTCCCTTGCCTGGCTTTCGGTATCGGTTGCTGTCATTGACGTACGCCCAGCTGGCTCTCGAGACCGGGCCGTAGGACGGGGACTTTTCCGGTGATCGCACCCGCGTACGGTCCCCTCACCGTTTGCGTTCGGCGGTGCCCGACGAGGTTCAGCCGAGAGATCCCGCTCGCCAGCTGGTCAGGGCGGTGGCGCTGAGACTGATCTTCCAGAGAGCAGGACGACTCCGGACTGACAGACAGGTGCGCGCAGAGACGGCCACCTATGACCCGCCACACCGCTGGCGCGACCCAGCCAGCGAGTTGGTATCTGACGTTGCTCAGCGCCCACGCGCCGGATGGGTAACCACTTCGGTGTGAACTCGTGGCGAGCCGGTTGGATCAGGCGTCGTCAGACGTCATCCGGCCTGGCAGGGCTCGTCCCGGTCCAGTGTGGCTGGCACGGTTGCTGTACTTCGCTGCTGTACTGCTGGCGCCATCCCGTCGGCCTCTCGGGTCCAGCCGAGGAACCTTCGATGCAGTGTGCCGGCCAGTTCGTTCCTGGCTCCTGCTCTCACGCGCACTCGGCACGCACCAACTGGTGCCCCTGTCCGCCCTCGTCCGCACCTGTTCGCCGGTTTGGCTGCTCGGTTGGCTGCTCGGTGTCCATTCGGACAACACCGAATTGGATCTTCACTGGTATCGTAGGTCTTGCGGTGCCTGGAGGGCGTTTCCCTTTCTGGTTGTTCTCTTGCTGACACTTGAGGTAACACCGCTGAGGCCCCCGGTTCTCCCGGGGGCCTCTTTTGTGCATCGCGCATGGTCGGCGAGCTCCCCCGAAGACTGACCCCCACACTGCCAGGGATCTCCCGAACTCTTTTGACCTGGCGTGGCGCTGACCTGCGGCCAGCCATCCACTCTCTCCGTCAGTCCCCGTCAATCCCCCGACATGACCTGTCGACCTGGCACAGATCTGGCACGTCCTACGGGTCGCGCGGGGCACCAGCGACCTCTTCGGCACAAGGAACGATCATGCGGCTGTGGGCTGCCACAACACTTAGTCGGAGCTGGGGCAACCCTCCACTATGCGCCGCGCGGCCTGACCTCGACCCCCGCGCCGGCCTGAATGATTTCCCAGAACTCCTTCGGGAGCTGCGAAACCAGGTCCTCCAACTCGTCCTTGCTCACGGCCTCCCCGATGGTGCTGAGCACGGCCCGCATACCGGCATCGGCCATCGGCACATCGACCCCGGCACGTCTCGCCACCCGCTCGACAAACTGGTCCAGCCCGAACGGCTCGGCGTTCTGCGACCCAATAGCGGTGGTGGTCTTGTGCAGATGCTGCCGCAGCTCTCTCGGAAGCTGCCCGGCGATGTTGCTCGCCTGACCGGCAGTGACCCGGTCGGTCAACGTTTCCAAAGTCGCGCGGCTGACGGCTTCCGCCTTCTCTGACGGCACCCCGGCACGCCTTGCCACAACCTCTACGAATTCGCCGTAATTCACCTTGAAGCCTCCTGTCCGACCAGGCCATCGTCTACCCGCGCCCCTCACGGTGAAACGGCCTCCTCGACCTGGTCTCGGTCCTCGGGGTCGCCCTGAAGCTATGGATTGCCCGCGAGGCGGTTGCTGGCGGCTGCGTGCGCAGGTCACAAGCTCTGGCCGGCTGGGCTCAGGCTCCAGCGGTTGGGTGGGTTGCTGTACTTCTGCGCTGTACGGCAATCAGGTCGGGACGAGGCTCCGACCCCCGCTGGGGGGAGCTGGACACACCTCGTCGACTCGTGCCGATCGTTGCCGACCATTGCGGTCGAGCAGCTGACGCTAGGCGTCCTCTGCCGGCTCGTACCCACCCGGATCAAAGCGCTTGCTGCCTCATGGCTGCCTCCGGCCTCGCCTGGTCGTAGCTGTAGCCCCGTTCAGCACCGCGCCGGCCCGCCGCCTAGGTGGGACAGCGTCTGCCGTCTCCGACTTCCCGCCACGCCGTGTCCGCATCCCGGGGCGCAACCTTTGCGCCCCTGTCCGGAGGACCGTTGGCACCTCCGTCGTCGACCACGTCGGACGGTGCGGCATGGATAGTCAACCCCCTGGCGTCAGGCGTCAACTCACACCCCATTCGACGCGCATACCATTCATCCACTCGCACCGATCAAAGCATCACACTTCAAATGAGAGGATTCGAAGTGAAAAAGTTAGCCCTCGGACTCGTCGGGGCTGCGATGTTCATCGCGGCACCGCTGGCGGCGCCCTCGGCGGCCTCGGCAGACCTAGGAGGAGGAGAGATCTGGAAATGCTGGCAGATAAATGAGACCAGGAATATCCTCCGGACCCAATATGGTAGCTGTTCCGGGGGACTAGTCTTGCGAGTCAGCACCTATGACGGCCATCTTATCGCGAAATACAGCGGCGATTGTGCCAACGACTATTGGAACCGGCACGGCCGGGATGGTAACACTTGGGTTGGCATGATTCAATACTGCCCTCCGGATGGACGTTACAGGCCCTGACCAACCAGGCCCCACCGGCAGCACCTGGTGCGCTTGAGCCTGGTCAAGCTATCCCTGTGACAACGGGATGGCTTGACCAGGTCGCGCGGTAGATTGTCAGCTCTGCTCACCGGTTTGACCACTATGCACACCGTTGATGGCATGGAGACCAACCGCCTCGACGCTATTCGACGACTCGGACGCTGCGGCGCAGGTCAAGATCCTCCCTGCAAGCCGGACGGTGATCTGCTCAGCTAGCCTCAACGCCGTTCAGTTGGGCACTCAACGCCTGGTCGCTGACGGCGAGACCGTCGTGGACGTTCCCGCGAAGCTGTCCGCCCGGGCCCGGGTGTTCGCCACCGGCCAGGGCCGCAAGACCGACCCGGTCGACGCCCGCAGCGTCGCTGTGGTCGCCCTGCGCACCGAAGGTCTGCGGCAGGTCGTCACCGACGACACCACAGTCGCGTTACGGCTGCTGGTCGACCGGCGTGACCAGCTCGGCCGCGCCCGCACCGACGTGGTCTCCCGGCTGCACCACCTGCTACTCGAACTGGTGCCCGACGGCGCGAAAAAGGACCTGTCCGCCCAGCAGGCCCGCGCCCTGCTGGGCACCGTGCGCCCGCGCGACGTGGTCGGCAAGACCCGCCGCCGGCTGGCCTCCGAGCTGATCGGCGAACTCGTCGTCATCGACAAGAAGATCAAAACCGCGAAACAGGAGCTCACCGACCTGGTCAACAGCACCGGAAGCCGGCTGATGGACCTGACCGGCATCGGACCGTCCGGCGCCGCCCGCCTGATCGGCGACATCGCAGACATCGCCCGGTTCACCAGCCGCGCCCACTTCGCCTCGTGGAACGGCACCGCACCGATCGACGCCTCGTCCGGCGACCAGAACCGGCACCGGCTCTCCAGAGCCGGGAACCGGCGCATCAACCGGGCCCTGCACATCATGGCCATCGTCCAGCTCCGCCGTGACACCGAAGGGCGCCGCTACTACCGGCGCAGACTGGCCGCGGGCAAGACCCCAATGGAGGCCCCTACGGGCACTGAAGCGGCGGCTGTCCGACATCGTCTACCGGCAGATGGTGGCCGACGCGAAGCTGGTCAGGACGGGTCCGGGAGGACACGCGGGGGCGACTCTGCAATCCAGCGCGGCCGACCTGAACCCCGAGATCGACACTTCGGAAAAGTCACTTCCCGGACCCGCCACAGCCCAGCCTAGAACAACCCTCGCCGCGGCCTCTTGACACAGAGGGGTGCCAGACAAGTGCGGTGGGACTACTCGTAGCCGGTGGGGGCGGCGATGATCTCCGCGAACAGGGGCGACATGACGCCCGCAGGCGCCGAGGGGCGGGGGTCGCGTGAAAAATTCTTCTGGCATAGCGTCGGATCCGGGGCGAGTCGATCGTAGAACAGGCGAGAGGCGGCCGGACGAGGCCGCCGGGACAAGGGAGTCATGGGATGGCCCGGTACTTGATCTCGTTTAATGACGGCGCGATGGACCACATCCCCGACGAGGAGATGCCCGACGTGGGCAAGGCCTCGCACGCGGTGGTCCAGGAGGCGGTGAGCGCCGGCGTGTGGGTGTTCGGCGCCGGACTCGAACGCCAGAGGGCGAGCGTCGTGGCCACGGACGGGATGGTCACCGACGGCCCTTACCCGGAGACCAAGGAGGTCATTGGCGGGTTCTCGATCGTCGACGTGGCCTCACGCGAGGAGGCGCTGGCGTGGGCTGCCAAGATCGCCGTTGCTTGCCGCTGTGCGCAAGAGGTCCGGGAGCTCATGCCCGACCCCGAACAAGACGCGATGCTCCGCCAGGCTGACAGGCGAGGGTGACATCCCGACGACGACTGGTCGAGGGAGACCCGCCAGTTAGAGCGAGACTTGCGTGGCCGCGGTTGACGACGCGGGTCTGCGCCTCGACCTGAACTGGAGACGCGGGGCGGTCACCCCCGGGATCGGGCGTGGGACGAAGCCCGGGTCCTCCGGCCTGGCCGACCCCCGCAACCGCCCGGCCCGAGGGATCACGGCGAGTTGACGTGTCGACACCCGGTGCTACTCTGGCGCTCGTCGAGCACGCAGCACGGCCTTCCTGCCGGATCGCGGGACTCGACTTCGGAGATGCCGAGCGGCCTTCCTGCCGCTGGTGCGGGCCACGTCTCGCCGGCTCTCGATCGCACCGGCCACCATGCCGGTTCCCTGAATCCGCTGAGCGGCCCAGCACGGCCTTCCCTGCCGTCCACGATGGCCCGGATTCGCGCACCTCCACGGGTGGGGACAGCCTGCGGCAACCCGCCGGATGCCGATACCCCAGACTCCCCACCCGTGCCAGCCACTCATCAGGTCCATGACCACGAAAGGACATGACCCATCGGCGGGAAGTGGCATGACCACGACTCCGCCCTCCGGCGTCAGCCGCCCTCTCGGCGGTGCCAGGACGAAAGGCCACCTCCCGAACCCGTGAAGTGGCCTTTGACCTGCGTGGGCGATACTGGGATCGAACCAGTGACCTCTTCGGTGTGAATGTCGATCTCACCTGCCGTCGCGGTTTAGCCGCTGCCGTCTGTTGCCGTCAGGTGCTGGCCGGATACCTTCAGATGTCGCCGAATGACAGATGCCGCCGAACCTCTTGCTGATTTCTTGCTGACGTAGCGGCCTCACCGCGTCTAGGCCCCGGCCCCTTAGTCGCCGGGGACGATCACCCGCGCATGGTCGGGCAGCGAGGTCAGTACCCGACGCCGGCCGGTGGCCGGGTCGGCGGCGACCAGCTCACCGCCGTCCGCGGCCCAGCGCTGCAGGAGGACCTCGGTGCCGGCGAGACCGAGGAAGCTCTCGCCCTCGCCACCCCCGGGCACCACGAGGTCGATCCGGCCGGCCGGTCGGCCGGACCGCAGATCGACCCCGACCAACGTCATGGGGGGCACCGCCCGCGCCCCCTCCGGCTGGGCGGTCGGGACCTCCTCCCGCCGGGTGACCAGAGCCCACACCGCCGGCGGATCGCCGCCGCCGCGCACGAGCGGGACGAGCGCGTTGCGGATGTCGCCGGAGCCCACCTGTTGGGTGGTGGCGAGCGACACCGAGCGGGCGGTGCGGCCGTCGACGTCCTGAATTGCGATGGTGAGCTGGCGGTGCGGCCGGGCGTTCGGGCCGACGTTGAACTCCGCGGTGGCCAGTTCACGCCCGTCCAGGAATGCCAGCATCCGGCGGCCCGGCGTCCCGCGTAACGCCAGCGGGCGCAGCCCCCCACCGGGCAGGGTGAACGCTGCGTACACCTCGCCGGCGCCGGAGGGTTGCCCGAGCAGCAACGCCCGTCCGTCGGTCGACCACTGCCGCAACTCGTACCCGGGCGGGACGGCCCGCTCGGTGATCCCGGTGAGGTCGCGGATCCACCACTGCCCGTCTCGGCGCTGGGCGAACCACCGCCCGTCCGGAGAGAGCGCCTGACTGAACTCGCCCATGGTGGCCGCCAGCCCGACGCCGAATTGTTCACTGGAGGCGGTCACCAGATACATCGGCCGTCGAGGCAAGGCGCCGGTCGCCACGTCGAAGCCATCGGGGTCGTTGATCTGGTAGAGCAGGGCTCCCCGTCCCACGGCCCGGTCGGTGGGCAGGGCGGTCGGCGTGGCCGGCGGCAGCAGCCGGCCGGGCAGCCCGGCGAGGAGTTCCCGGGCCGTGACCGGGGCGGCGACCTCGGCGGATGCCGGTGACCGGGTGGCGCTCGTCCGCCAGACCGTGACCCCGGCGGCCCCGCCGACCAGCACCCCGGCCAGCGCGACCGCCAACCATCCCCGAAGTCGGTGCGGTCCCGGCGGCGTAACGGGTGCCGGTCCCGGTGCCGTGGATTCCATCGTCGTTCCCCCGATCCGGGCGTCCTGCCCGCGCACAGCACACGGGAGATGCACCGGGCCGTCAACGGCCCGGTCGGACCCGACTCCCGATCGGGGCCCGATCGTGATCTTCGGGGATTGCTGACGCACCAGCGGATTAAGAGTGCTGTCTCCGCATTATGGTCAAGTCCGCAGACCTCACTGTGGCCCGCTCGGCTCCGGTGCCAGCCGTGCTGGTTTTGCGGCCGGTTGGGGTCACGCTGGGGTCGCCGCCGGTGGGAGGTTCACGAGTAGGACGGCTCCCTCCGCTTGCACGGCACGTCACCAAGCCGACCGTCTACCTGCGGCTTAAGTCCTCAGCAACGAGTCGCCGGTGGCGGTGAACCCACCCTCAGTCGGCTCCGTCAGATGCCAAGGGAGTAGTGACGATCAGTTGCGTGGCGCCGTCGATTTCTTCAATCGCAACCGCAATGTCTAGTCCGGTGTTGAGGATCGCATCGAGATCGGCGTGATCGTGCGGCGCTGTGGTGGCCACTTCCTCGTCCTGAGCGTAAATGCACAGCGGAGCCGGTGACGGCTCTCCTCGCTTAGGCTCCAACGTGAGTCGACCGGCAATCGGCCCTACGGGGCCAGTCAAATCGACCTGAATCCGGCCCGATTCAAGGAGCGCCTTTAAAAGGCTTCGTCGTCGCAGCCTGGTGAAATCGAGCAGATCGAGCAACTCCGACGCACTGGCCTCGTACTGGGCGCGCCATTCACCGACTCCCTGCCCCCCGAGCCAGGATCGGAGGCTCTCAGCGGTCGGCTCAGCGAGCTCGAGACGACAGCCGGCAGCCGGCAGCCAGCCAGGCGAGGAGCAGCGATGCCTGACTACTTCGGTCTTCTCCGGGAGAGTGGTAGTGCGGCCTGGACAGATCTACGGCCTGGCACCGGCCGCGAGGGTTCACCCAATTCCGTCCCACTCAACAGTGCTGACAACTGCTCCACCTCACCCTCAACGTCGCCTGCGGGATCGTGCTGATGTCCCCTGCGTCCGACGCCGCACGGGCCATCACCGGAACGAGCGCGGTGACTGCGGCCGAGCTGCTACATCGGTTGGTCCGGGAAACTTTTCCCCGGAGTCGCAGCTCGCAGATGGCCTATCACGGCCCTCTGGCCCTCGATGGATAGAGCTCGATTCTGGCAGTCCGCAGCCGTCATCCGTGGTTACCTGGCATCGGGTCGCGCCCCACTTCACTAGGTGTTAACAGAAATACGCTGTCTGGGGGGATTTCATTGACCAAACCATCATTCATCCGGTTTGCGGCGGCCACTGTGCTGGCCGCCGTGATCGGCCTTGGGTCTGCCGCACCAGCGTGGGCTGGGGGTGGCACGACGATCAACATCGATCCGGCGGACACCGGCACGACGGCGGCCGCGTTCGGCACTCACAGGTGCGACCCAAACCTCGGTGGTGGCCCCTTCCCGGGCGAGGACGTCTGGGTCTTCGCCCTGCGGGCCGCGCAGCAGGGCACCTTCACCTCACTGACCATCGAGTTCGCCACGGAGGGTGGCCCCGTCACGGAGACCATCACGACCACGCCCGCCGGTGACCGTGCGATCGTCGGCGACCGGGCGTGGATCAGGACGCCAGCCGGCTTGTCCGCAACCGGCGAGCTGGTGAATCCGTTCGCGCTCACCAACGCCACGGCGGTGATCACGGGTACCGACGGAGCATTCGACCTGGCGCAGACCTGCCCGGCGACCGGCGGGACACCCAGCCCCAGCCTGCCGGTGACCGGCGCGGCGATCTCCGGTCCGACGCTCGGCAAGCTCACTGCCGTGGGCGGCAGTCTCATCATGGTCGGCCTCGTACTGCTTCTCGGGCAACGGCGTCGTCGCTACGTCGCCTGACCTGAGCCGGTTCATCCGTACGCCGGGGTGCTGTCCCGGCAGGGCCGGGTCAGCCGTCGCCCATGAGTGGATCTGCCGCTGGCCGGCACCCGACATGTCGGGTGCCGGCCAGCGGCTGTCGTCCAGGTTTCGCTGACCTGGTTCGAAGGTGGCATCAACATCAAGGGTCATTCAGCAGCGACCCCTACCGGGAGTTCGGAAGCCTTTGCCGAGGACCTGCGGGCCGACCTCCAAGGCGACGAAGGAGAGCGATACACCGTCGACGGAATCCTTCCGCCCACCCGGTAACCGTGGGGCTCCGCCCCACACCCCGGCCTTCCCTAAGAGATCCCCCGAAGGCGGGTGGGCCGGGCTCCCCTCGCGCAGGGACAAGCGTGCCTGACCGAGGAGATCCCGCGAACCGCTCGCTGTACAGCCAGCCATACAGCCAAGACCACCCGCTGACGCCGACGCGAACCGACAACGCCAGACGGGCTGACCGGGGAAGCAGCTACCAGATGGCCTGCACAGGGAGACCTCAAACCTCCGTATTATGGTGGAGTAGAGATTTCAGCCTGCCGTCGTGGCAGCCGCCCGAACAAGTGATCAACGATCACACCGCGATCCCGCAGGCCGTCGAAGATCTCCTGCCGGTAGGACCGCGCCACTACCGTCATCGGCACCACAACAGAGCAACGAGAGCGTTCTCCAGCTCGGTGCAGCAGGCGGTCAACCGCGGGCGGCTGAGGCGTCACCGGCGGGAGGCCGGGGACTCCCTGGTGGAAGTCCCCGGCCAGGCAGGGATCAAAGCAGCCGCGACTCGATGGCGTCGATGATGCGCGGACGCAGCTCGGCGGCGCGGATGACGGCGTCCACCGAGCCGACCTCGACGGCGCGCTGGATGTTGTGCACGCGGTCGAACTCCGTGGCGACTTCGCCGAGCTTCTCCGCGCGCACCGAGGAGCGCAGCTCGTCGAGTTCCGCGGTCAACGCGGCGCGTGCGGTGCCGGCCGCGGCCGCGGCGCGGGCCTCCAGGTCCCGCACCCGGGGGTCGGCCGCCGTGCGGGCGTTGACGTCGGCGGAGAACACCACTGCGGCGGCGGGGGCGCCGCCGAGGACCGAGGCGTACGAGCCTTCCAGCGCGAGGACGGTCATGTTCGGGTTCAGCGCCTTCGAGAACACCACGAACGCGCCGCCGTGGTACCGCGAGATCACGCAGAAGACGATGGGCCCGCGGAAGTTCACGATCGCCCGGCCGATCTCGGCGCCGTACTCCAACTGCAGCTTGCGCATCGACTCCGGTGAGCCGTCGAAGCCCGACAGGTTCGCCAGCACCACCAGCGGCCGGTTGCCGCTGGCCGCGTTGATCGCCCGCGCCGCCTTCTTCGACGACCGGGGGAACAGCGTTCCCGCCGTGTAGGTGTCCGGGCCGTCGGTGGGCGGGAAGCCGCGCCGTGGCACGGCTCGTGACTCGATGCCGAGCAGGCACACGGGGATGCCTCCGAGGTGTACGTCCTGCACCACCGCGGTCTCCGCGTCGGCCATGCCCGCCCAGCGCTCCAGCACCGGGTGGTCCTGGTCGGAGAGCGCCCGCATCACGGTCCGGATGTCGAACGGCTTCTTGCGTTCCGGGTTGGCCTCTGCGGAGAAGATCTCGCCGACGGTGCCGAAGGCGCTGCCCGGCACGTCGTGCGGGAAGGTGGAGATGTCGCGGTCCACGGGGTCGGTGGTGCTCGCCCGGCGCGGCGCCTTCTCGCCGGGCGCGACGTACGTGTGGTCGTAGTGCGACATCAGCACGTCCCGCGCGGCGGTCAGGTTCGGCGCCCAGTACTGCGCCTGCCCGTTCGGTCCCATCACCCGGTCGTAGCCGCCGATGCCGAAGTTGTCCTCGGCGGACACCCCACCGGAGAAGTCGAGCGACTGCTTGCCGGTGAGCACCATCGCCGAGTCCGGCGTCATCACCAGGACGCCCCGGGTATGCATGAGCATCGTCGCCTCGGCGTTCCAGTACGGCTGTGCGCCCACGTTGATGCCCGCGACGACGATGTTGATCTCGCCGCCGGCCTGGGTGAACTCGACGATCCGCTTGAGCGCCGCGGCCACCCAGTCCATGTTCTCGGTGCCCGAGGTCATGGAGATCCGGGCCCCGGCGGACAGCGCCCACCACTCCAGCGGCACCCGCATCCGCTCCGCCAGGTCCAGCGCGGCGATCACGCGCCGGCACTCCGGCTCCGACAGGGCGCCCAGCGACTTCGTCGGGTCGCCGAGCAGCACGACCCGGGCGACACCCTGCGAATGCCGCGCGGTCGGCGTGGTGACCACCCCGGCGACGATGGCGGCGCTGTTGCGCCCCCTCGGCCGGTCCACCGGCACCAGCGCGTGGTGGTCGTCGAGGTCGTGCTCGACGAAGTTCCCGAGCAGGCCGGTCAGCTCGTACGGGTACACCGTGTTGCGGCTGCTCGCGCGCAGCACCTTCAGCCGGTACTCGTCGAGTGGCTCGACGGGCTCGACCGGCGGTTCGCCGACGGTCAGCTCGGCGCCGCCCGCGGCGTCGAAGGAGATCCGTACGGCGATCTTGGTCAGCTCGCCGGTCCGGCGGTCGCGCTGCCGCGCGATGAACAGGATCTCCTCCAGCCCGGCGCCCGCGGTCGTCGGGCGCACGCGCCCGGCGATCATCTCCATCTCCTCGCGGGTGAGTTCATTCGGCGGCCAGACGTAGACCACAATCCGGTTGGTGGTGAAGCGCGTCTTCGACGGTCGCCGCGACTGGGCGCGGCGGATCGAGTCGAGGCAGGTGGCGATGGCGTCCTCGGTGGTCGGCAGCGCGACCAGTCGACCGTCCTGCTCGCGCAGCTCGGTCAGGTCCCGCACCTGGGCGAACGCGACGAGGCGCTCGTCGGACGGGTTCTCCCGCGCCACGCACTGGAAGAGGTAGACCTCCTCGTCCGACGACGACAGCCGGGTCAGGTCGAACTTGTGCAACCGCTCCAGCTGCATCCGCTGCGCGATGTACGGGTGCAGGCCGCGGATCAGCCGGTCCTCGGTGATCCCCGTGCCCGACGGGCGGAAGGTGAAGTGGTGGTGCATCACCGCGCCGCCGCGACCCGCGACGGTGGTGGTGAGCCGGCGGACCCGCGGCAGCGGGTGCGCGGTGATGACCTCGAGCAGCGCGGCAGCCATCGCGTCGAAGTCCTCCGGCTGGTCCTCCCAGCCGAGGTAGATGTCGGCGTCGACGGCGTCCTCGTCGCTGGCCAGCTCGGCGAGCCCGCGCAGCGCGCTGCCCAGCGCGTCGAAGCTCACCGCGGTGGAGACCACGCTGGAGTCCGCGCGCTCGGCGACCACGAACCGGCAGCCGGCGACCTCGCGGGCACGCACGCTGGTGAGCGCCTTGTTGCCGTAGTACCGCCGAGTTAGCACCTCCAGCATGACCGTGTTGTCGAGGTAGTCGCGCACGAGCCGCTGGCCGAGCAGCCGGACCAGCGGCTCGGTGCTGCGCACCATCTCCGCGATGCGCTCGGCGCGATCCGGCGCGTCCGGGTGCGCGTCCAGGTGACGAAGGTGGCCCCGGACCTGGGCGTAAACGCGGGCGCGGTTGCGGCGCAGCAGCGGCTGGGCGAACCAGGCGAACACCACGCCGCGGGCGAGGTCGGCGACCACCGGGAAGCGGACCTGCGTCGCGGCCACCAGCCGCTCCAGCGCGAGGCCGGCGGGCTCGCGCAGCGTCTCGTCCGGCGGCGGCTCCCGCAGCCACGCGCGCAGCAGCGTCGCGACGACCGTGGCGTCGGCGGACGCCCGTTGCTGGGCGAGGAAGATCCGGAACACGGCGGCTTCGAGCTCGGGAGAGCGCTCCAGGTCGGTGACCCCGTAGTGCCCGAGCGCCTTGGCGAGCCTGGCCTGGAACGAACCGGGCAGGCCGGCCCGTTCGATGTCGAGGCTCTGCAGGTATGTGTGGAAGTACTCGCGGGCGCTGTAGACGTGGCCGTCGCCGTCCTCGCCCGTCGGCCGGTTGCGGCTCAGCTCGGTGAGGTCGGCGAACACGGTGACCAGGTCGAGCTCCTCGGCCAAGGGCCGGTGGCCGTCCTCGGTGGCCGCCCGCCGCGCGGTGAGGTAATCGTCGAGCACTCGACGGTCGTCGTGCGGGTCGACGTCGAAGCCGAGCAGTAGGCCGCGCAGGTCCTCCCGGCCGCGCCTGCTGCGCCGGTACGCCGGAACGTCCTCGGACGCGGCGGGCAGGTCCAGCTCGACGGGAACGGCGGCCGGGCCGCTCGCGGTCTCGGCGGCCCCGTCGGTGAGTGGCTCCAGCCGCAGCAGCGGCGCACCGGCCTCCACCTGGCTGCCCACGGAGACGGCGCACTCCTTCAGCCGCGCCCGGAACGGCGCCCGCAGCACCGTCTCCATCTTCATGGCTTCGAGCACCAGCACCGGCGCGCCCGCCTCGACCTCGTCGCCGGCCTCCAGTGGCGTGGCGACGACCAGCGCGGGCATGGGGGAACGGACGACACCGCCCTCGTCGCGGCTGACCCGGTGCGTCACGCCGTCCACCTCGACCAGGTGGGTGGGCCCGTGGGTGCCGGTGAGCAGGCGGTACCGGGAGCCGTTGACGACGATGTGGCCGGTGTGCCGGTCGAAGCGGTCAAGTTCGACGTCGGCGGTGCGTACGGCGGAGCCCGCTTCGATGCCGACGCGGAACCGGTGCGCGCCGACCCGCGCCACGCGCATGCGGTAGGTGACGCCGCGCAGTTTGAGGTCGAGCGGCCGGCCGCTGCGGTGCTGCACCTGCGGGCGCCCGCCGGACGCCGTCGACAGCAGCCGCTGCCGCTCGACGCGCTCCTCCTCCTCGTACGCCTCGATGGCGGCGGCGGCCAGCGCGACCGCGGAGTGCCGGTGCGCGACGAGCCTGCCCTCGCCTCGGACGCGGTCGATCCAGCCGGTGTCCGCGCTGGCGTCGATCACCTCGGGCTGGTCGAGCAGGTCGAGGACGAAGCTCTTGTTCGTCGCCCCACCCTCGATGATCACCGTGGTGTTCGCCATCGCCCGGCGCAGCTTGCCGAGCGCCTCGTGTCGGTCGCGGCCGTACGCGATGATCTTGGCGATCATCGAGTCGAAGTTGGCCGGGATGGTGTCACCCTCGCTGACGCCGGTGTCCACCCGGATCCCCGGGCCGGTGGGCAGGTCCAGCCGCGCGATCCGACCCGGCGACGGCGCGAAGTCGCGGTCGGGGTCCTCGGCGTTCAGCCGGGCCTCGATGGCGTGCCCGCGCTCCGCCGGCGGCTCGCCGTCGAGTCGCCCACCGGAGGCGACGTGCAGCTGCGCCTTGACGAGATCGAACCCGGTGGTCAACTCGGTGATCGGGTGCTCGACCTGCAGGCGGGTGTTGACCTCGAGGAACGCGAACACCCCGTCGCCGGGGTGGTACAGGAACTCGACGGTCGCCGCGCCCCGGTAACCGACCGCCACGGCCAGCCGTTCGGCCGACGCCTTGAGCTCGGCCGCCTGCGCCGGGCTGAGCACCGGCGACGCCGACTCCTCGATGACCTTCTGGTTGCGTCGCTGCACCGAGCAGTCGCGGACACCGAGCGCCCACGCGGTGCCCTGCCCGTCGGCGATCACCTGGACCTCGACGTGCCGGGCCCCGGTGACCAGGCGCTCCAGGAACACGACGCCGCTGCCGAACGCCCGCGCCGCCTCCTGACTGGTGCGCTCGTACGCGTCGGCGAGCTCGTCCTCGTTCCTGATCACCCGGATGCCGCGCCCGCCACCGCCCGCGGTCGCCTTCAGCATCAGCGGGTAGCCGATCTCGGCCGCCGCCGCCCGGGCGGCATCCACAGTCTCGACGGCACCGCGGCTCCACGGCGCGACCGGCACACCGACCTCCTCGGCGATCAGCTTCGCGCCGATCTTGTCGCCGAGCTGGCGCATGGCCTCCGCGCTCGGCCCGACGAAGGTGACCCCGATCTTCTCGCACAGCTCCGCGAACGCCGGATCCTCGGCGACGAAACCCCAGCCGACCCACGCGGCGTCGGCCCCGGTCTCCGTCAGCGCGCGCTCCAGCGCCACCAGATTGAGGTACGGGCGGGCGGACGCCGGACCGAGATCGTAGGCGATGTCCGCCGCACGCACGAAGGTCGCGGTGCGGTCGACGTCGGTGTACAGAGCGACGGTCTCGATCGGGACGCCGGTCTCCGCAGCCAACTCTCGGACGGCGTGGATGAGCCGCATGGCAGCCTCACCACGGTTGACGATGGCGACACGGTTGAACACCCGATTGACCCCTTTTGGTAGACCCATGGCGTGCGCGCCGCGAGACGACGGCTCCCGGTAGTGGTTACCCTTCCGCCTGCCGGCCGGGAGCGCCATGGCGCTATCACCGAACCACCCACCCGTCATTTGTAGGAAACCACCAAAAGTTTTTGGTCCCCCGCACCGCCGGTTCGGCCCCTCGACCACGACCCGACGGCAATCGCCCCGGCCGCCCGTCGCCGCCGACCAGAGTGCGCCGCACCTGTCGGCGCAACCGCCTCCGGTCGGCATCGCCGAGCCAGCCGCGATGATGCGACCGCAAGACCTCGCCGGGTGGTCGTGGTTGGGGTCCGTCCCCCGGTTCTCTCCACGCCTCTCGGCCGGCGTCAAGGGCGCTTCGCGTCGGCTACGCCGATGGCTCTACGGCCACCCCTTGACGCCGACCGAGAGCCGAGGATCTGGCACCTCTCGGGGGACCGGAGAAGAGCGGCACCAGCCGATCGTGCCGGGCCATCCACGGGACTTGGCAGCGAAACTGACCCGAGACGAGGCGATTGCCCTCGTGGAGCGGATCATGAGGGGCGACTACGCGGACGACGCTGAGGCGGACGGGTGGCTGGACCAACTTGAGCGAGACCTCGCCTGCCCGGACGGCAGCGTCTCCGGCCTGATCTTCTGGACTGACCCCCAGTTGACGGCTGCTGAGGTGGTTGACCGAGCCTTGGCCTATCAGCCGATCCAGATGCGGTCCACGCCACGGACGCAGCCGCCGCCGAGCCCGACGAGGAAATCCGACTCCCCTGGCGGCCGGGTTATTTGTTCTCTCGGTCGCCCTCCAAGTGGCGGCATGGCAGCCGATCGGGAGGCTTCTGTGGGTGTTCTGTACGACTACTTCCGCGCTTCTGACGACGAGGCCGTCGCAAAGCTGATGGCCGCTACCGATGGCGGCCCTGTGGTGCGAGAGGGAGATTCTCCTGTCGTGGATGCCGTGGACGGCAAGGGGATCGATCCTCCCGTAGCCCTCGGTAAGGTCGTTTCGTTCGCTCTCGACGTGCCATGGGCCACCGACCTGATCGGGGAACGACTTATCTGGCCGGACGGCGCTGGTGAGGACCCTGAGTACGAAGGACCCTGGGTCGTCGCAATGAGCGAGCGTGCCCGCGATGCGCTTGCCGAAATCCCGGACGACCGCTTGCCGGGCCTAGCAGATCGGTGGTCACACATCGAGGAACTGTCCCACTACAGCGACACGCAGCCGGAGGTCATGCTGTCGCGTTTGCGGGAATTTGTTGGGCTGGCCCGCAGAGCACGCACGAGCGGGGAAAGCATCCACTGCTGGATCTGCCTCTAGGAACGGTCGACAGCAACGGTTGCAGATCATGAGGTACGGCCTTGGCTGTACAGCCATCCGTACAGCCAAGGCCGCCCACTGAGGCCGACGTCGCCCGACAACCACGGACGGGCTGACCAGGGACACAGCGGCCCGACCAGCCATTCCTGATCTTCTAATCCACAGGCCGACCACGCTCTTGAAGGTCTGCTACTGAGACACGGGATTCTGCCTCGATGCCACCAGCCTCTCGCACGTGGTGGCGGTCTTCTCTGCGAAGCGCGGGTGCGGCCGGCGAACATGCAACGTGGTGCCGTCCATTGATACATACGCCGACGCGACCGTGGCCCATCCGGTCATTCCGGCGATCACCAAGCCCGTGAAGAGCACGAGAAGGCAGAAGATGACAACAACTGCGGTCGCGCTGCTTTCAGGCGGTAGCGCGACCGAAAAGCCGACCACACCGACGAAGCCAAGCAGCATCAGCCCGATGCCGCTGAACACTCGGCGCACCCGAAGCCGTCCACACTTCGCGCAGAACGGCCAGTTTGGCACCCTCACCCGCTTCTGCAACACCGACGCGACGATCGCGAAGGGCAGCACGCCGAGCGGGAGCAGAAGGTATGACCAGACTGGAGGAAACGACCGAAACAACACGCGGCGGCGGCGCGTGGCCGGGTCCCCGTGCCTGGTACAGACCGATGAGACGCCTCCTCCGTTGGCAACGGTCGCAGCAGGCAGACGGGCTGTCATCAGGAGCCTCCAGCAAAGCGGAAGAGCGGTGCGTGGCAGGGAGTATGCCCTACTCGATCTTTGCCTGCGAGGCTGCCGGCCTTGCAGCCGGACGCCCCGTCAGGCCGACATTTGACCGTTTCTGGCAACGGGACAGGAACTGGGTGTACAGCCATCCGTACAGCCAAGCCGGGCGACCCCAATCGTTGGAGACCTACTCACGGCGACGAGGCGAGCGAGTCAGCGGCGCTGGGCGACGCCACCCGACAGGCGTCAGAAGCAACCCGGTTGCTACTCGACCGGGGGCAGATTGACCGTTGCCACTACCCGGTACCTTTGGGCGGCGCCGGCGGTTGCAGTGGCCTGGAATCATCGAAGGTGGTCGCGATTCGCCCTGGGGGGCAGATGTCCAGCCGCAGTTCTGGCCTTGTGTTGTTGGTCTTGAGCGTCCCCTGCTGATGCTGGGGATCAGCGCTTGAAGGAGGCCGACCGGGAGGCGGGTGTCCGCGCGTGGCAGCTGCAGCAGGCCGCGTCTGCAGCGGACCCGCGCGAACGGGCGGACTTCGCCGACTACGCCGAAAGTACCCTGTACCGGCAGCAGGACGCGGAGCAGAACCGCAACTGGCTGTGCTCGATGCTGTTCGACAGCAGCGACTGGTGGGCCGGACAGTGGGGCGGCGGCATGATCCTGCGCAATGGCCGCTGGGAACGGCCAGCGGAGCCGGCGTTGACCGTCCACCCGATCGTCGTTCATTCGCCCTCATCCGACCCGGGCGCGCCGTCCCAACGCCCGACGTGTGGAAGCTCCGGCAGCGGGAAGGCAGCGCCGTTTGGCAGCCGGCAGCGGGAGGGACATGGGTGCCAGAACCTTCGTGGTGGTCGGCGGCACCAGCGGCCTCGGCCTGGCGGTGGCCCGCCTGCTGGTCGACGAACACCGGGTCGCCGTCCTCGGTGACGTGCCCGACGAGGTCGCCACGGTCGTGGACGAGCTGGGCTGCGCCGGGCAGATCTGCGACGTCTCCTCCTACGAACAGGTCCGGGACGCGTTCGCCGAGGTGGTCGACCGGTACGACGTGATCGACGGGATGGCGGCGTGCGCCTCGATGTGGGCGGGCGGTGACCTGGCGGCCCTCTCCCCGGAGCGGATCCGGCGGGCCGTGGAGATCAACGCCCTGGGCACCACGTACGTGTTCAAGGAGGCGCTGCACCACCTGCGCCGACAGGGTCACGGCAACCTGGTGTACATCGGAGCGCTGGCCGTGACGAAGCCCCGGCCGGGCATCCCGATCTACCGGGCCACCAAGAGCTACGGCAGCAGTCTGGTCGAGTCGCTGGCCGAGGCCCAGCACAGCAACCGGATCAAGGTGATGGAGCTGCATCCCGGGCCGATGCCGACGCGGTTGCAGGAACGGGTCGGCGACGAGTTCCTCGACGAGATCTACGCGCTGCCGGAGCAGGTCGCCACCGAGGTCGTACGGCTGCTGCTGCTCGCCCCCGACGACCTGTACGTCTCCGGCGAGCGCGTGCTCCGCGCGGACGGGCGGTGGTGACGCCCGGAGGCGCCACGGCCGAGGTCACGGTCTCGGCGTGGGCGCCGTTGCGCACCGCGGCCTACCGCAGCCTGTGGCTGGCCCTGCTCGCCGCGAACATCGGCACCTGGATGCAGACGGTCGGCGCCCAGTGGCTGCTGATCCATCAGTCGAACGCCTCCACCCTGGTCGCCCTGGTGCAGACCGCCAGCCTGCTGCCGACGCTGCTGCTGGCCCTGCCGGCGGGCGCGCTCGCGGACACCTTCGACCGACGGCACCTGCTGATCTCGGTGCAGCTGTTCCTGGTGGTGGTCGCCGCGGCGCTGACACTGCTCACCGCGACCGGCCGGATGCCCCCGGCGCTGCTGCTCACCCTCACCTTCGCCTTCGGCGTGGGGCAGGCGCTGACCCTGCCCGCGTGGGCGGCGGTGATCCCGGAACTGGTGCCCCGGGACCAACTCCGGTCGGCCTCGGCGCTGGGCTCGATCAGCGTCAACGTGGCCCGGGCCGTCGGACCGGCCGCGGCCGGCGTGCTGATCGCCCACACCGGGGTGGCCCCGGTCTTCGCCCTCAACGCGGTGGCCTTCCTGGTCTTCGCGCTGGCGCTGTTCCGGTGGCGGCCCGGCGACGCCCGCGCCGTCGAGGTGCCCGAGCGGTTCACCGCCGCGCTGCGGGCCGGCGGCCGGTACGTGCGGCACTCGCCGATCGTGCGCCGGCTGCTGCGCCGCGCGCTGGTGTTCGTGATCCCGGCGAGCGCGCTGTGGGCGCTGCTGCCGCTGGTGGCGGCCCGCCGGCTGCACATGGACTCCAGCGGGTACGGCCTGCTGCTGGCCGCGCTCGGGGTGGGCGCCATCATCGGCGGCCTGCTGCTGCCGAGGATCCGGACCTGGATGTCGGCGAACCAGTTCCTGCTGCTGGCCGGGGCAACCTACGGCGGCACGCTGATCGTGGTGGCGTCGGTGCGGATCGTCCCGGTGGTGCTGCTCGCCCTGCTGCCGGCCGGGGTGGCCTGGGTGACCGTCCTCGCCAACGTCAACGCCGAGATCCAGCTCTTCCTGCCTGGCTGGGTACGCGCCCGCGGCCTGGCCGTGTACCAGATCGTCCAGGGCGGCGGGCAGGCCGTCGGCGCGTTGGCCTGGGGTGTGGTGGCGGACACCGCCGGGTTGGTGGCCGCGTTCTACGCGGCGGCCGCGCTGATGCTGATCGGCGCGGTGACGTCGCAGATCTGGCCGCTGCCCGAGCTGCGCGGGCTGAACAAGGACCCGACCACCTACCGGCCGCCCCTGGAACTGGCCCTCGAACCGGATCCCCGGGTGGGGCCGGTGCTGGTGGTGGTCACCTACACCGTCCGGTCCGGGCGGGAGGTCGAGTTCCTGGATGCGATGGACCACGTCCGCGGGTTCCGGCAGCGTACCGGGGCGATGCGGTGGGGACTGTTCCGCGAGGGCGAGAGCCCGGCCCGGTTCGCGGAGGTCTACCTGGTGCCGTCCTGGGACGAGCACCTGCGCCAGCACGGGGGTCGGCTGACGGGCGCCGACCGCGAGGCCGAGGAACTGGCCAAGGAACTCGCCGAGGGCGAGCCGGAGGTGCGGCACCTGCTGCCGGCCGCCGCCGGCCTGGCGCTGGCCGACGACGGTGACCTGTCGTGACCCCGTCCGGCCGGTGTGTCGTCCGACGGTGAGCCACCGGCTTTGGAGCTCGTCAGGCGAGCGTGATCGCGCGCGTTTCGGGAATAACCGGCTACGGCGAGCGAGGGGAGATCGCGCCCGACATCGCAACGGGACACATCGCCCGTTGCCGCCGGGCGCGCGACGAGCCGCGGGCGGAGCCCGTCGACGGGCGGGTGCGATGCCCCGGTGCACCGGCCGATGAAGCAACCCATGGGGGAATGGAGTGAGCAGGACGGCTCGAAAGAGCACGATCGGGGTGCGGTCGGTGACCGACACTCTGGGCATCGAACGGGTAGGAAACGGATAGAATCGATCCGCGGCTAGATCCGGCGCGTCGGGCCGCAGCCAGCGGACGGCTTTTGCGCCGTACTGATACAGACCCGCCGCCTCCAGATCCCACATGCGCCTTCACCACCGCCCGCGCCATTCGTCGTGCTCCCGGAGTAATCGCCCAGGTCCTGCCGGATCGCGTTCTCCGCGAGCCGCATCACCGGTTCTAGCCGGCGCACCTCATTGTCGAGTCCTCGCGCTCCTCGGCGGTGTCGCTGCGGACAGTCAACTTCAGCTCAGCCGGCACCAGCAGGCGTGGAACCAGCGTGTCGATGGCTGGACGAAGCCTTGAAGCTCGTCATCCCCGACCATCGTTGGCGGGCGGCTCTGAAGACGCCGAACAGGACCTCACCCCGAGCGTGAGCGGCACCGCCAAGCGCACCGATCTCGACACGGATGTGCACTGGGGCGGCCAGACCCGCACTCCTTTGTCGGTGCTCATGGCCCGACTGTAGGTATCGGCTGTCGGATCCGCTGGCCCCTGGGTGTGGGCAATATGTCACAGGATTTCGGCGATCGGCCGTTGGCCCACGCTGCCGGGTCGGATGGGGCCCTGTCGCCGGGGTTGCAGCATGCCGTCGTGCCCTGTCGGGGGTCGGTCGTAAGTTCTGCAGCCGTGAGCGCCCTTCAGAGTTACCGCTACCTCCAGCCGTCCACGCTGCACCGGGGTGACCTGGCGCTGCAGACCAGCGGCGGCCCTGCGACCAACCCGCGGTTCTTCTCCGGTTTTCTGACGACTCCGCAGGCGGCGGCCGCCGGGCTGCTGGCGGTCGCCGAAGTCGCCCGGACCCGGTACCACCAGCCGGTCAGCCCGGCAAGCCTCGATCCCGTGGTCACCGGCAGCCGGGACCGGATGCGCTTCGAGTCGTTCTCCGGCTGCTGCGGGGTGTACGCGCGGCTGGATGTCGTGCCGGCCGGGTTCGACGGCGACATCGTCGAGCACGGCACCACCAACGTCGACGTGAACGCGCCGCTGCGGGAGGCGCTGGCCCGGGTGGGCGGCATCGACCCGCTGCACCTGTCGGTGGGGCCGGACGACCTGACCGTGTCCACCCTCGACGGTCCGGTGGTGGAGAAGAAGGTGCCGCTGCCCGGGCGTTGGCTGCGGGGGTTCGCCGAGGTCCATCTGATCGCCGCGGCCATGGAACCGCGGGCGGAGATCCCTGCGGCGGAGGCGGCCGCCTTCCTGCGCCGGCTGCCGGCGGGCAACGACCGGTCGGTGCTCTGGGTGGTGCCGGCCGGGCGCTCGCTGCGGCTGACTTCGCGCCCGGTGCCCGGCGCGGTGTGCCTGGCCGGCGCCGGACGGCTCGCCACGCTGCGTGGGCTGCTCCGGTACGCGAAGACCCTGCGGGTGTACGGGCCACCGGCGGCGGTCGGGTCGCCGCCGCTGCCGAGCGTGTGGGAGCTCGACACCGGCGCGCTGCGGCTGTCGCTGACCCTGTCGCCGGAGCCCTACCGGGGTTTCTCCGGCGAGGGCGGCGCGCTGACCGCGCTCGCCACGGACGACGTCGCCGACGACGCCGCGCTGGTCGCCGCGCTGCTGTCCTGGGACCCGACGATCGATGTCCACGCGCTGGCCGCCTCGGCGGGGATTTCGGCGGACCGGGTCCGGGCCGCGCTGGCCCAGCTGGGCACCGCCGGCCGGGTCGGCTTCGACGTGGCCGAGGCGGGCTACTTCCACCGGGTGCTGCCGTACGACGCCGGCCGGGCCGAGCGGGACAATCCCCGGCTGGTCGGGGCGCGGGCGCTGGTCGAGGCGGGCGCGGTCACGCTCGACGGCGAGGCGGCGACCGTACGCCACGGCGACGAGGTCTACCGGGTCCGCCGCCGGACGGACGGCTCGTACACCTGCTCCTGCCCCTGGTGGGCGCGGCACCGCGGTCAGCGCGGGCCCTGCAAGCACGCGCTCGCCACGACGATGGTGGGCGCTCCGGTGGAGGTCGGGGCGTGACCGATCCGTTCGAGTTCCTGGTCCGGGGCGACATCGGCGCGGCCGTCGACGCGGTCACCGGCCTCGACGACCATGGGCGGCGGTCGTTCGCCGACGGGCTGGTGGCCCACGTGCGCCGGCGGCGCGACAACTGGTGGTGGAACAACGAGGCGACGGCCCTGGCGGTGGCCGCGGTCGGGTGCCTGCCCACCGCCGCCACGGCGGCCGAGCTGCTCGGCCGGCGGAACGTGTCGCTGCGGGGCGCCGACGCAGGGCTGGTGGTCCAGGTCGCGCGGACGCGCGGGGTGCCCTGGCTGGCCGAGCTGGCGGACCGGCTGGCGGACCGGCTCCGCCGGGACGACCCGATGGACGGCTGGGGATTCGTCGCCGAGCTGCTCACCGCCGAGAAGGCGGCGACACCCACCGGTGACCAGTTCGTGGAGGGGTGGCTCGCCCTGATGGCGTGGCCGCCGGAGTGGCAGCGACCGGTCCCGCTGGTGGACCGGCTCCGGGCGGACGTGTTCCTCGACGCCCTGGTGCCGCGCCTGTTCGAGGTGGACGGCGCCGGGACGCGGATGTCCTTCGACGAGTTCATGACCGACGAGAAGCTCGCCCTGCCGCGCGCGCTGGCGCGACTGGCCGGCGAGGGCCGCCTGGACCGGACGATGCTGCTCGACGGCTGCGTGAGCCGGCTGTTGCGCGGCGACCGGCCGGCCGCGTTGCGCGCGTTCGTCACCCTGCACGCCCTGCTGGAGCCCACCGCCAGCGAGGTCGACCGGCATCGCGGAGACTACCTGCGCCTGCTCGCCGACGCCCCCGGGTCCGTGGCGTCGATGGCGCAGAAGACGCTGCGGGCTCTCGACGGCGTGGAGGTCGAGGGGCTGCTCGACGCGTCGCGTGCCGTCCTCGTCCGGCCCGACAAGGCGCTGGTCCGCGCCCAGCTCGGCTGGCTGGACCAGCTCGCCCGCCGGCACCCCGACCGGGCGGCCGAGATCGCCGAGGTCATCGCGACAGCGATTGACCACCCGGCGGCGGACGTCCGCGACCGGGCCGGCACGCTGGCCGCCCGGCACGGGCACGTGGTCGCCCCGCGGGTCGTGGTCGGTGCGGTGGGCGACGACCTGCCGCCACCGGCCGGCCCGCTGCCCGCGCCCCCGGCCATCACCGACCCGGACGAGCTGGCGGAGGAGGCCGCCTCCCTGCTCGGCGGCCCCACGACGGCGTCCGGTCTGGAACGGGTCCTCGACGCAGTGGTCCGGCTCGCCGGTGGCGACCGGGCCCGGCTGAAAGACGCCCTGATTCCGGTGCTGCGGCGGCACCGCGCCGGCGCGGAGGAGCACCCGTGGGATCCGTGCTGCCTGTGCGGTCTCCTCGGCGGGGTGCTGCACGCGGCGGCCGACCCGGTCGAGGGGGGCGTACGGCGGGGACGGTGGGCCGCGATGCTGGCGGCGTTGCGGCGCCGCACGCCGGGCGGACCGTCCCTCGATCCACGGGTACCCCCGCCGCACCGGCTGCTGCGCGCCCGGCTGGCCGAGATCGGTGACCGCGTCGGCCCACCCCAGCACCCCGGTCTGCTCGCGGCCCCGACCACGGCAAACGGCGCCATCGACCCGGAGGTGCTGTACGACCGCCTGAACCGGCTCGGCGAGCGCGGCGCGTGGGAGGTGGACCTGACGCAGGCCCTGCTGCGGCTGCCCGCGCGGGTCGACGAGCCCCTCGCGGCCAGGGCTGCGGCACTCGGCACGCCCGCCGGTGACCGGCTCGCCGGATGGCTGCGCGCCGGCGGCCTGCCGACCCCGGACCAGCGGGTGGTCACGCTGCCCCGTAGCGAGCACCGACAGGGCTACTACTGGGGGTACGAGCACCTGCCCCGGCAGCGGACGCACGTGCTGGTCAGCCCGCCGGAGGGCGTCGACGACCCGTTCGGCCTGCTCACCGTGCCGGCCGGATCCGTGGACAGCTACGTCGGCGGCGCGGCCCTGCTCTGGCCGGCCGTGCTGCCCGGCTACCGGGGACTGGTCGCGGCGTACGCGCTGCCCGACATCGCCAGCGGCGCCGACCAGGACCTGTCCGGCGGCGCCGCGATCCTGCCGCTGCTCGCCGAGTGCGGCGGCGACGGCGGTCCCGCCGTCGACCTCGCCCTCGCGTACGGCCTGGGTGCCCGGCACGAGTCCGACCGGGTCGCCGCCGTTGACGCCCTGCTGATGCTGGCCGCCGCCGGCGACCTGGACGCTCCCGCGGTCGGGGCCCACCTCGGCGCCCTCGCCGCCGTCGGTGACCTCACGCTGACCCGCACCCTGCAGCCGCTGCGCGACGCGGCCGCCGCCGGTGCCCCGCTCAGCACCTGGCGCCTGCTCGCCGCCGCGTTACCCGCGCTGCTCGCGGCGCCGAAGGCCCCGCGCGGCACCCCGGACCTGTTGACCCTGGCGGCGGAGACGGCGGGCGCGGCCGGCGCCCGGATCGACGTGCCCGGGCTGGCCGAGGTCGCCGCGCGCGGCGGGTCGAGCCGGCTGGTCACCGAGGCGCGGCGCCTGGCCGCCGCGCTCGACCGGTGACCGGGATGCTGGTAGCGAGGCGTGGATGGAAGCCGGCTCACGACCTCCGGCCCTGTCCGGCGGGACCTCCGCGGCGCGATACTGCCGCTGACGGTGAAGGTCATCTGTCGGCGACGGTCGAAGTGTCATGCGCGTGGTGTCGGTCGCTGCGCTGATCCGGCGGAGCCGGCACGCCGCTCCCGCGGGTAACGGTCCGGACGGCATGCCACCGGCCGTTGCCGCTGGCGGCGCTCCACGCGAGTGCGGCAGGAGATGGTCGCGGCCATCCCCCGATCGTCCAAGCCCGAACACACCCGGGAGAACGCGGAAGCGCGCGACCTGCATCTGACTGAGGAGGACGTGGCGGCACTCGACACGGCGTTCCCGCCGCCGGCCGGCCCGCAGCCGCTGGAGATGTTGTAGCGTCACCGACCGTTTCGGCGGACGGCGCCGGTCGAGGTCGGCGCCATCCGCTCGGCGATCCGGCGGTGGAGGGCGGTGAGCGCGGGCTGACGGTGGAGGTCAGTGGCGTCGGGTCGGCCAGCCTGCGGGCCGCCTCCGGGAGCCAGGCGAGATCGGCGTCGAACCGGTGGCGCTCGCGTACCGCGCCGGGGGATCGGCCGGGCCAACCCGACGGCCGTCGCCCGTGACCGGGGCCAGCAGCGGTCGGCGGTCGCCCGGTGGCGGCTCGTCGCGTAGCCTGACGACGTTACCGCTGTCCCCGCCGGGATCACGGAAGACCTGCTTGGGGCCGGGCAGGATGGCCTTGCCGGGCGACAGCTTGAGCCGACCGGTCCGACGGAGTCGGCACCACACCCAGGCGAAGGCGCCGACCTGTCGTCGGGGTCGTCGTGAGCGCGGGCACGGGTGGGAGCTCACCTGCTTGCCCCTCGCTTTCAGGCGCAGCTGATCCGCCGTCTCCTCGGCCGCACCCCTGAACCGTTTGATGCGTCGGCACACGGGTAGACCGCGACCCGGTCCGAGGGGATGGGCCGAGGATCGGAGCCACATACCGATGGTGGGCCCCATCCGGTCCGCATGCTAGGCGAGGCCCGAGGAGTGCGGGATGGCCGAACCGGAGAGCCGGGACACGGGCGCACGGGAGGCGCCTGCGCAACCGCGCGAGCAGGTCGATCGGCAGCGCGACGCCGAGGAGGGCGGGGAAGTCGCCGGTCGGGGCCAGAACCTCTGTCCCGCCGGCGGGCCAACGGATGCCGAGTCCGGCAAACGCCCCGCCGTCCCGCAGAGTGGTGAGCACGACCTTCCCCAGCCGGCTGGCGGGCACAGCAGCAAGACGATGTCAGACCCGGACGTCGTCCTTCAGATCCCGCAGGTCAAGGTCGAACAGATCTACGTCGAGGTCGACAACCTGGACGCCTCCGTTTCATTGCGAGCCCGGCTGGGTAACCTGCTCCAGCTCGACGTGGGCGTTCAGGCGCATCTCGGCACGGTGAAGATCGACATCAAGGGCGTCGAAGCCGAGGCGATGCTCGAGGTTCGGCTCGAAGAGCTCCGCGGCATTCTCGACAGCGCCCTCCGCACCATCGAGCGCAACCCTCAGATCATCGAGTCGGTGGTGAAGACGGTGGACACCGCCGTGAACCAGGTCGGGCAGACAGCTCAGCAGGTGCTCGGGCCGCAGGGGCCGCTGGCGCGGACGCTCGACCACGTCGGGCAGACGGCGCAGCAGGCGCTGGGGCCCAATGGGCCGCTGTCGCAGACGCTGCAGCAGGCCACCCAGCAGGCCGGTCAACAGCTCGGGCAGACCACCCAGCAGCTCGGACAGACCACCCAGCAACTGGCTCAGAACAAGGGGGCGGCGGCTGGCGGCGGTGCGGGGGGGCTGGGTGGCGTGATGGGCGGATCTCCGGCCCGAGCGGCGTGGCAACGGATGAAGAAGATCGTCAACAGCAGCCAGCCACTGAGGCAGGTCACGGCGCGGCTGGTAGGACCGCAGGGGCAACAGCCGCAGAGCTGATCGACGTCATGGCCCGTCGCGTCGGTCAGCACCGTCTTCGACCGGGTCCCGTTGCGGATGTTGCCTGATCCAGCCCCGGCAGGGTCGTGCTTCTCAGAGCCGAGGTGCTCAGTCATCTCCTCGCCGAGGGCAGTCTCCAGGACCGTCTTGGTGAACTGCTTGAGCAGCCCGTCCGGGCCAGTCAGCGACAAGCCTTGTTCCTTGGCCAGGCGCACCAGCTCGGCCGCGGCGGCTGCCTCAGCTGACGGCTTCGGCTTCTTCTTCTTCCTCGCGGTCACGTCGTCCAGTGTCGTCGTCACGGCACCTTCCTCACCAGGCACGAAGCCAGCCGGGTCAGGCCGAAACACCCTTAAATCCACAGGCCCTCCTCCCCCCGCAGGTGCTTGAGGAGGAGACGGGTGATGGCCTCTGGCTGTTCGACGTTGGCGAGGTGCGCGGCCGGCGAGAGCACCTCGAGACGTGAGTCCCTGATGCCCTCGGCGATCGCGTGACTGTGCTCTGGTGGGGTGGCCGAATCCTCGTGACCTGCGATGACGAGCGTTTTGGCGCGGATCGTAGGCAGTGCGTCGGTCAGGTCCATGCGGTGGATCGCGCTGCAGCAGGATGCGTAGCCTTCCGCGGGCGTAGCCGCCATCATTGCTCGCATGTCCCTGACTGCCTCCGGGTGCGCCTGTACCCAGCGGGGTGTGAACCATCTGGTCACGACACCATCGGCGACCGCTGCGGTTCCCTCTCGGCGAACCAGGTCCGCCCGTTCCGCCCACGCCTCCGCTGGTCGGAGGCGGGCCGAGGTGCAGCATAGGACGAGCCGGCGGACCCGTTCGGGAGCGTGCGCTGCGAGCCACATGCCGGTCATGCCGCCCAGGGAGAGCCCGCAGAAGTGAGCGGCTTGGACCTCCAGCCGGTCTAGCAACCGCAGTACGTCGGCGCCCAGGTCGGCCAGCTCATAGGGCCCAGGCGGAACGGGTGACCCGCCGTGGCCGCGGTGGTCGTAGCGCACCACGCGGAACCGGTCGCGGAGCGCTGCGGCCTGCGGCTCCCACGTCGCGAGGGTGCTGCCGAGGCTTGGGGACAAAACGAGAACAGGTGCGTCTTCGGGGCCTTCCACAACGGCGTGGACATCGATGGCGCTGCGGCCAGCGACGTGGTGGGTGGAGTAGGACACGTGCTGCAAGCCTTTCTCCTGTTCGTGGTCGCGCGGCAACACCGCTGCTCGGTTCGCGTTCACAGGTGTACTCATCCTCAGGCCTCGAGTACGACGGCGAGCCCTTGGCCGGCACCGATGCAGAGTGCGGCGAGACCCCAGCCACCGCCGCGCCGGCGGAGCTCGTGGGCGAGGCTACCGAGAATGCGGGCGCCTGAGGCGCCGAGTGGATGACCGATGGCGATGGCGCCGCCGTTGGGGTTCACGATCTCCGGATCGAGTTCCTTCCATTCGGCGAGGCAGGCCAGGGCCTGCGCCGCGAACGCCTCGTTGAGCTCGACCACGGACAGGTCGTCCCAACCGATACCGGCGCGCTCCAACGCCGTCCATGCAGCCTGCACCGGGCCGATCCCGAACATGTGGGGGTCGACGCCGGTGGCTGCCCGGCCGGCGATACGGGCCAGCGGCTCGCGGCCGATGCCGCGTGCACCGGCCTCGTCGCCCAGCAGCAGGCCCGCCGCTCCGTCGTTGAGCGGCGAGGAGTTGCCCGCGGTTACCGTGCCGTCCGTACTGAAGGCTGGTTTGAGGCGGGCCAACGCCTCCGCCGCGGCGTCCCCGCGGACGCCCTCGTCGCTGGTCAACCCGGTTCCGTCGACGGGCACGACCTCGCCGTCGTAGACGCCGTTCTTCCACGCCGCTGCGGCGCGGGTGTGGCTGCGCAGCGCGAAGGCGTCCTGGGCCTCCCGGGAGATGCCGTAGATGTCGGCCATCAGTTCCGCGCCCTCGCCGAGGGCGATGGTCCACTCCTGCGGCATGCGCGGGTTGACCATGCGCCAGCCCAAGGTCGTCGAGTGCAGCGTTTCGTGCCCGCGCGGGAAGGCCCGGGCGGGTTTGGGCAGTACCCAGGGCGCGCGGCTCATGGACTCGACTCCCCCGGCCAGCGCGAGCGAGGCGTCACCGGTCTCGATCGCGCGTGCGGCCTGAACGACGGCCTCCAAGCCGGATCCGCACAGCCGGTTGACCGTCACGCCCGGCACCGACGTCGGTAGTCCGGCGAGCAGAACCGCCATCCGGGCGACATTGCGGTTGTCCTCACCGGCTCCGTTGGCGTTTCCGAAGACAACCTCGTCGATCATGGCCGGGTCGAGGGCCGGGGACCGGTCTACCAGCGCTCGTACGACATGGGCGGCGAGGTCGTCGGGGCGCACGTCCGCCAGCGCGCCGCCGTAGCGGCCGACAGGCGTTCGAGCGGCGTCGAGGACGAAGACTTCAGCCACTTGAGGTCCTTTCCGTTCTGTACGCCCGGGACCGCCGGTGGCGTACCCTCGCGTCTTGTCGTAGTGGCGGGTGCCGGGTCTTCTATATCGCGGCCCTGACGAGCAGGGCCGTGGCGGCGCAGGCGGCGACGGCGAGCACGGCGGGCCGGATGCGCCCCGAGTCGAGGTGCCGGCGCAGCGGGGCCGCCAGTGCGAATCCGATCGCGACAAAGGGGAGCATGAGCAGGCCGCCAATGATCGAGCGCCGTTCGAGATGACCGGCCAGTTGCAGCATGCCCAGTGAGCCGGCCGCGCCGACGACGAAGAAAGCTCCGAGGGTGGCGCGCAGTCGGGCGGCCCCCGCCCGCTGGTAGATGAGCGCCATGGGCGGCCCTCCGATGGCGGCTGTGGTGCCGGTGACTGCGGCGACGCCGCCCGCGACGGACAGGGTCAGACGCGTCCGGGGTACGTCCACGGGTAGCAGGCTGATGCCCACGGCCACCAGCACCGTCATGGCGACCACGGCCTCCATTCCGCGTCCGGGGAACGCGGCGATCAGCCAGACGCCGCAGATCGTGCCGGGGATGCGGCCGAGCAGCGCCCAGCCAAGGCCGGGGAAGTCGATGTGCTTCCACTCCCAGGCCAGTGTCAACAGCGGCAACAGGCCGTTGATCACGAGTAGCGACGCGGGCATCAGCGACGGGTCGGCGACGGTGATGACCGGTGCCGCGACGACTCCGAGGCCGAAGCCCACGCAGCTCTGGACGAGGGCGCCGACGCATGCGGCGATCCCGACGACGAGGAGGAGCTGGTAGCTGAACATGGGTAGTCAGAAGGATGTGGTCGGCATCCACGACCCGTGGACCTCACGGAGCCGGTCGACGAGCTCCCCCACCGTCGCATACGCGCGGACCGCGTCGATGCACGCCGGCATGATGTTCTCGCCGGCCTTAGCCGCGGCGGTGAGGTCTTCGAGCGCCGCCGCGACGGCCGCGCCGTCGCGGCGGTCCCGCAACGCGGCGAGCGACCGCGCCTGGGCCTCCTCAAGCGCGGGGTCGACCTTGAAGACCTCGAGCGGCTCGGTCTGCGCCGGATAGCGGTTGACGCCCACCACGATCCGCTCGCCGCTTTCGACGTCGCGGGCGTGGGCGTAGGCCGCGTCGGAGAGTTCCCGGGCGAACCAGCCCGACTCGATGCACGCCAGCGCGCCGCCGCGCCGCTCGATGCGGTCCAGCTCGTCAACGATGCGCCGCTCGAGGTCGTCGGTGAGCGACTCGACGGCGTACGAGCCGGCCAGCGGGTCGAGGGTGTCCACCAGGCCGGTCTCGTTCGCCACGACCTGCTGAGTGCGCAGCGCGAGGGTCGCGGCGGCCTCGGTGGGGACCCCAAGCGCCTCGTCGTAGGCCGACACGTGCAGGGTCTGCACACCGGCCAGCGCGGCGGCGAGGGTCTCGACCGTCGTGCGGGCCACGTTGTTCAGCGGCTGCTGCGCCGTCAGCGTCGAGCCTGCGGTGAACGCGAAGATGCGCAGCTGCTGGGAGCGTGGGTCGCGGGCGCCGTAGGTGTCCCTCATGAGCCGGGCCCAGACCCGGCGCGCCGCGCGGAGCTTCGCCACCTCGGGCAGGAAGTCCATGGTGATGGCGAGGAACGTGAACAGCGTCGGCGCGACCTCGTCAACCGACACCCCGCGCCGGACCGCCTCGTCCAGGTACGCGCGGGCGTTGGCGAACGTGAAGGCGATCTCCTGGACGGCGTCGGCGCCGGATTCCCGGATGTGGTAGCCGGACATGGCCAGCGGCACCCAGCTCGGCACCTTGCGGGCGACGTACTCGATGGTGTCCACCGCCAGGCGCAGCGACGGCTCGGGCGGGAAGATCTGGGTGCCGCGGGCGATGAACTCCTTGAGCACGTCGTTCTGGATGAACATGCCGAACTCGCCCGGGTCGACACCGCGCTTCTCAGCCAGCGCGATGAACATCGCCGCCCACACGTAGCCCACCGAGTTGGCGGTGGTGCGCACCTGGGATATGGACTCGAGCGGGATGCCGTCCATGAGGGTCTCGATGTCGGCCAGCGAGTCGATAGCGACGCCGACCCGGCCGACCTCGCCGACCGCCCGGGCGTCGTCAGAGTCCAGACCCATCTGGGTCGGCAGGTCCAACGCCACGGAGAACCCGGTCACTCCGGCGTCCAGCAGTGTCTTGAACCGGCGGTTGGAGTCGGCTGCGGTGCCGAAGCCCGCGTACTGGCCCATGATCCAGGGCTTGGGTTCGGCCGAGACACCGCGCGTGTATGGGTACTCGCCGGGTCGCTCGGCCCCGACCGGTGTGTAGTCCGCCTGCAGCCGCCGCATCAGCGCCCCGCCGTCTCGGTGGCGAGTCGCTCGCGGAGGACCTTCTTGGCGATCTTCCCGGTGGAGCTGAGCGGGAAGCTGTCGACCCGCCGCAGCTCCTTGGGTTTCTTGTAGGAGGACAGCCGTCGGCGGCAGTGCTCGAGCACCTGGTCGTCGGTGACGGTGGCGGTGCTGTGCGCTGTGTAGAGCGCGGTCACCCGCTGGCCCCAGTCCGGGTCGTCGACGCCGAGCACCGCGACCTCGGCGACGCCCGGGACCTCTGCGATGACGTCCTCCACCTCACGGGGGTAGATGTTGTAACCGCCGGAAATGATCATGTCTCCCTTGCGGTCGACGAGGTAGAGCCGACCGGCCGAGTCCAGACGGCCCAGGTCGCCGGTGTGCAGCCAGCCGTCGCGGACGGCCTTGGACAGGTCGTCGCGGTCCTCGGCGTTCCAGTAGCCGCGCATCACGTGGTCGCCCCGGGTGATGACCTCGCCGATCTCGCCGGCGGGCAACCGCCGACCATCGGAATCCACGATGGACAGCTCCACTCCCAGCGCGGGCCGGCCGGCCGAGGTGAGCAGCTCCGGCTCGTCGGCGAGGCCGCGCGCGTGGTCGACCGCGCCGAGGACCGTGACCGGGGGGATCGCCTCGACCAGGCCGTAGTACTGCACGAGGTGTGGCGTGATGCGCTCGTACGCCTGGCGCATCTGCTCCGGGGGGATCGGAGCGCCGGCGTAACCGAGCATCTTCAGCCCCGCCAGCCGTTGGCGGTCGATGTCGGGGCGGGCGAGCAGCCGGGCGACCATCGTCGGGACCAGCGCGGTGTGGGTGGCGCCCCGGCGCTCCACCGCCTCGACGAACGCGTCCGGGTCCCAGGACGGCAGGACCAGCTGGGTCGCGCCGGCCACCAGGAACGGTAGGACGAACAGCCCACTGGTGTGGGTGATCGGCCCGGCGTGGACATAGACGTCGTCGGTGCCGGGGCGTCCGCCGAGCACGTCGTAGCTCATGTTCACCAGGCTGGCGAACCAGTTGCGATGGGTACGCAGGGCGCCCTTCGGGTGGCCGGTGGTGCCGCTCGAATAGTGCAGCCCGCACAACGCCTCGACGTCGAGCGGCGCCGTCGCGGCCGTGCTCGCGTCTGCCAGCAGCCGTTCGTACCGCGTGCCGGGGCCGTCGCCGACGACAACGAGCCGGCCGGCGAAGCCCGAGCACAGCGACTCCGCCTGCTCGGCGAAGCGGGCGTCGTAGATGAGCGCCGTCGCCCCGCAGTCATCGGCGATCCGCGCCCAGTCGTCGGGGTGCAGCCGGTAGTTGAGCGCGACGCGTACCAGGCCAGCGCTGCGGATGGCCAGGTCGGTCTCGACGTAGCTGTTCTGGTTGGACTGCAGGTCGAGCACCCGGTCGCCCGGCCGCAGCCCCATGGCGCGCAGCCCGTTGGCCAGCCGGGTGACCCGGTCGCCGAGCTCGGCGAAGGTCAGGCTGCCCGCGGGCCCGTCCACCGCCACCCGGGTGCCGTACCGCTGGGCGGCGCGGGCCACGAGCTGGCCGATGTCCCTCATCGTGTTGTCTTCCTTTCCCGGTTCAGACGAGGGTCGGCGCCTCGGCCGCCGCCGCCCGGTCGAGCGGGGCGTCGGCCGCCGAGACCACGTCGTAGCCCCACAGCCAGCCGCGCAGCCACAGGCCGTACGGGTCGGTCTTGGCGCGCTCGCGCATCTGCTCGTTGCGCCTGGCGATGGCGGCGGGCTCGCTGAGGTGGTACACGGTCGCCATCTCCTGCGAGACCCGGGCGACCTCCGCGACCCGGCCCCACCTGCGCTGCTGGAACTCGCGCAGGGACTCGGCGACAGTGTCGACCGAGCCGCGGGCGAGACACCGCGACAGCACGTACGCGTCCTCGAGCGCCTGGGTGGCGCCGTTGGCCAGGAACGGCCAGATCGGGTGCGCCGCGTCGCCCAGCAGCGCGATCCGCCCCACCGTCCACTGCTCTAGCAGCGGGCGGGTGAAGATGCCGGTGATGAAGGGGGTGTCGATGGCGTTGACGATGGTGGCCAGCGGCTCGCTCGCGCCCGCGTAGGAGCGCCGCAGGTCCTCGATGTCGCCGCGGGACTCCCACGCCTCGGACCGGACCTCGCCCGAGGGCACGGTCCCGACGAAGTTCATGTGGGTGCCGCCATTGACCCAGAAGACGACGCCGCTGCGGTCCGGCCCCCACCACGCCGTGCAACTCGGCGGCACGTCCACGCCCTCAAGGCGCTCCCGCGGGATGAGTGCCCGCCAGCACACGTAACCGGACGCGTCCGGCTGCCCAGCGCCGAACAGCTCGGCCCGCAGGGTCGAGCGGATGCCGTCGGCTCCGATGACGACGTCCGCCTCGACGACGTCACCCGCGGCGGTGGTGAGCCGGACGACGCGGCCGTCCTGCTCCACCCCGGTGACGGCGGTGCCCAGCCGCAGCCGGGTCCGCACGACGGCCTTGTGCAGGATGTCGAGAAGATGGTGGCGGTGGATGTGGAAGAACGGCGCGCCGTATGTCTTCTCACCCCACTCGCCGGCGCGCGTCTCCAGGATCAGCTCGCCGTCTTCGATGTCGTAGTAGTAGTTGCCCCGGCTGACGACGCCCCGCGCCCGCAGCTCGTCCTCCAAGCCCAGGTGCCGCAGCAGGCGGGCGCCATTGTTGGAGACCTGGATGCCGGCGCCGATCTCCTTGAACTCGGGCGCCTGCTCCAGCAGGACGATGTCGTCGAAGCCCTGCCGCTCCAGGCACACGGCGGTGGCCAGTCCCCCGATTCCGCCGCCTACGATCGCAATCCGCATCCTCTGCTACGCCCTCTCGCTTGTACCGAGTGCCCTCGGCTGTGGGTTGTCCGCCTTGTCTTAGTCGGTCACGTGCCGGTCGCGGCTCAGCCCGATGGGACGGCCGTCTCCTCGGCCAGCCGGGCCCGGATCTCGGTGCTGACCGCATCCAGCTCCGCTTGGCCGCCCGCCCGTACCGGCGCCGCGTGGTACTCGCACAGCACGCGGGCCGGCCGGCCGAGCACGATGACCCGGTTGGCTACGGCGAACGCCTCTTCGATGCTGTGGGTGACGATGACGGCCGAGGTTCCCGTCGACTCGCACAGCTCGACGAAGTCGGCCCGCAGGCTGCGGGCCGTGACCTCGTCGAGCGCCGAGAAGCTCTCGTCGAGGAAGATCAGCTCCGGCTTCACGGCGAACGCGCGCGCCAGCGACACCCGCTGGCGCATCCCGCCGCTCAACTGGGTCGGGTACTTGTGCAGGGCGTCCTGCAGGTGCACCCGGCCGAGCCACTCCTCGGCAATCCGCTTCCGTTCGGCCTTCGGCCGCCGAAGGATCTCCAGGCCGACGGCCACGTTGCCGAGCGCGGTCCGCCACGGCAGCAGCCGCGGCGTCTGGAAGGCCATGGCAACCCGGCCCTGAAGCTGGGCGTGCTGCGCGTACGGGTCCAGCCCGAGGATGCGCACGCTGCCCGAGGTCGGCCGCATCGAACCGACCAGCAGCGACAGGATCGTCGACTTGCCCGCACCGGTCCGGCCCATCAGCGCGACCCGCTCGCCGGGCCGCAGTCGCAGGCTGAACCGGTCGACCGCGCACACCGAGTCGAAGCTCACCGACGCGTGGTCGATCTCGACCAACGTCTCATCAGTCATCGGACAACCGCCTCCCTGCGCCACCTGAGCAGATACCGTTCGGCCAGATCGACGACCGCCGTGAGGAGGAAGTTGAACACGATCAACACCACGGTCCAGGCGAAGATCAAGTCGATCCGGAAGTTTGCCTGCGCGAGTCCCATCGAGTACCCAACGCCAGCCGTCGCGCCGATCAACTCGGCGAACACGAGGATCCGCAGGCAGAACGCGCCAGCGCTGCGGAGGGTCATCAGCATGTAGGTCAGCGACTGCGGAACGAACAGCACCCGCAGGATCTGCAGGCGGGATGGCCGGAACTGCCCGATGCCCTCCATCAGCTCGTGGTCGATGTTGCGGATGCCCTCGAAGACGGCGACCACGAAGAACGGAACGCCGATCACGAAGACGATGAAGAAGATCCGCGCCTCGACGCTGTGCAGCCAGATGACCGAGACCAGGATCCAGGACAACGCCGGGACCGCCTGCATGATGCCGAACACCGGTCGCAGCAGCTCGCCGACGGTGTTACGGAACGCGCCCATCAGCAGGCCGATGGCCCAGCCGGCGACCATCGCGCCCAGCAGGGCGCCGGTGAACCGCACGACGGTGGCGATGATGTCGCCGCGCTCGTCGCGCAGGATCTCCATCAGCGCTTGCCCCATCGCGGCAAGGTCCGGGAAGACGTACTCCGGCATGAACAGGCTGGCAATCTGGATCCCGGCGAGCACGACCAGCAGCACGAGCACTGTCCACAGCTGGGATCGTCGGGCGGACAGGTGCCGCCGCCAGCCGCCGGTCGCGGCGGCCGGGAGCGCCGCTGGCTCACGGGTCGCGGCGCTGTCGTCGTTGTCTACGTTCGGACGGGTGGTGACTGCGGTCTCGGGCAAGGCCAGCCCCTCTCACTGCCTGGCTGCTGGGTGGTCGGCTCGTCAGTTCGACGCGCCGTAGAACCGCGCCGGCGGCTCCTTTTCCTCGCTTCCAGTCCTGTGGATCAGCGCGAGCTGCTCCTTGAGCTGGGTGACGATCTCGCCTTCGACCGGCTTGACCACGAAGGCGTGCACCGACTGCTGCATCACGTTGGCCGCCGTGCCCGGCTTGAACCCCTGCTTAGCGGCGTACTTGTCGGCCTCGTCCGGGTGCTCGTTCAGCCACTGGGCCGCCTCCTGCAGCCGCTTCACGGCGCGCTGCTCGGCCTCGTTGCTCACGCTGTCGCGGACCGCCAGGACGAGCTGCCAGCCCGTGCCGAACGTCTCGCCGGGCTTGGCGCCCGACGAGCTGAACGCCACCTTCATCCCGGGGTTGGCCCGCACGGCCGACGTGACCGCCGGTTCCCAACCGACCGCGAAGTCCGCCGTGCCGGCGGCCACCTGGGTCACGCCGCTCTCCGCGTTGGGCACGTTGACGACTTCGAAGTCCTTACCGTCCTTGACCCCGAACTTGTCGGCGAGCAGGGCCTTGGTGATGCGCCACCCGCCGCTCGTGGTGATGGCGGCGATGCGCTTGCCCTTGATGTCCGCAGCCGACGTGATCTCCGACTTGCCGACCACGGCAGTGGAGTTCGGCGAGACCGTCGCGGCGATGTGGATCGGCGCGCCCTTCGCGGCCTGGCTGGCGAACACGTCCGGGCCGCCGATGGTCATGTCGGCCTTGCCCGAGAGCACGTCGGTGTACAGCTGCTGGAGGTCCGAGTAGTTGGTGACCTTCAACTGCTTGTCGCCAACGGCCGTATCGGCGACGCGGTCGGTCAGCACGACGCTGAAGCCACGCGTCCACGAGCCGATCACGTACTGCTTGCCGGCCTGGTCACCAGCGTTCGAGGCCGACCCGCATCCGCTCATCGCGAGTGCAAGTCCGGCGACGAGCAGCACAGGGGAACGTCTTGTTGTCCATCGACTCCGACGCATGGCGACTCCTGGAAGGTTTCCACAATGTGGAGGTTGCTTCTATAAGGTGGAGTCACTGTAAGATGCACCACAGCGGCAGTCAATAGAGGTGCAATCACCGAGCCACATGGGGGTGGGAGTGAACGGCGAGGGCACAGTTCCAGGGGCCCAGGCGGTGTACCGGGCGCTTGCCGTACTAGACGCATTCAGCCCGTCACGGCCCGCAATGACGATCGCGGAGATCGCAGAAGCGACGTCGCTGACCGCTCCGACCGCACACCGGATCGCGCTCGCCCTGGTAGACCGGGGGTTCCTCACGCGTGACGAGGTCTCCCGGCGGTTCAGCGTCGGCCCGGCCGTGCTGCGGCTGGCGCAACTGACCGACATCGGCCACTCGGCGTTCGCCCATGTCGGCCCCCTTCTCGACACCCTCAGGGCGGACACCGAGGAGACCGTGGGCCTACACGTACGCGTAGGAAGCCAGCGGGTCTGCATCCTGGAGCTCGAGAGCCCGCACCGTGTCCGGGTGGTATCAGGAATCGGGCACACGTATCCGCTGACCGCGGCCGCAGCGAGCAAGGCGATCCTCGCCTGGCTGCGACCCGACCAGATCGAATCAGTACTCCGTGAGGCTCCGCCCCCGCTCGATCAGACCAAGCTCCGGGCCGACCTCCGACAGGCACGCCACGACGGATACGCGATCAGTTTCGGCGAAACCATTCCCGGCGCACATGCCGTCGCCGCGCCGGTCCTCGACTCGTCGGGCGAGGCGACCGCCAGCGTCAACGTCACCGGGCCAGCGGACCGGCTGCCGGAGAGCCGACTGCGAGAGATCGGTGGGGAGCTGTCACAGAAGCTGCAGCTGATCCATCGGTCGCGCCGTGTACCTCGGCAGATAAACAACCCGGAGGACTTCGCACCATGCATGCCATAACTGTTAGCAGCGAAGGCAGTCTCCAATGGGCAGAGGTCGACACGCCCAAGCCCGGGGCGAACGAGGTCCTCATCCGGGTGGCGGCCTCCGCGCTGAACAGGGCGGACGTCCTGCAGCGCAGGGGTCTGTATCCCGCGCCCGCCGGCGCATCGCAGGTTCTCGGCCTCGAGTGCGCGGGCGAGATCGTAGACACCGGGGAAGCGGTCTCGGCAGATCGGATCGGCGAACAGGTGTGCGCCCTCCTCGACGGTGGCGGGTACGCCGAGTACGTCTGCGTCGACGAAACCCTGACTCTTCCGGTGCCTGAGGGCATGTCGGTAGCAGTCGCGGCCGCACTGCCAGAGGTCGCGGCCACGGTCTGGTCGAACCTGGTGATGGTTGGCCAGGCCCAGCGGGACACCACCATCCTCGTACACGGCGGCGCGAGTGGCATCGGGACCACCGCCATCCAGGCGGCTGCCGCACTCGGCTGTCGCGTCTTCGCCACCGCCGGGACCCAGGCCAAGGTGAAGCTCTGTGTCCAACTGGGCGCGGAGGATGCGTGGGGCTACCGGGAGGAGGATCTGCCCTCCCTGGTCCTCAAGGCGACCGGAGGTCGGGGAGTGGACCTGGTCCTCGACAACGTGGGCCCGAACAACCTGGACCGGAACATCGGCCTTCTCGCGAGGGAAGGGCGCATCGTCATCATCGGATCCCAGGGCGGCAGGCAGGGCAGTTTCAACGTCGGGCCGTTCATGGCCAAGCAGGCAACCATGCACGCCACCTCCCTGCGCCAGCGCACACGAGCAGAGAAGGGCGAGATAGTACGGGCCACGCAAGAAGCCTTCTGGCCACTGATCGAATCCGGGCAACTCCTGCCCGTCATCGATTCACAGTTCCCGATGTGGGAGGCGCTCGCGGCGCACAAGCACCTGGAAAGCGGAGTGCACATCGGGAAGGTGCTATTGACGCAGAAGCCATATACCGCAGCCGACGGCCTCTACGGATCTCATCCGCTCTCGCCCGCAGGGTCTGTCAAACGAACGGCTCTGGCGCAGAAACGGTGGTGACCTGAGTCCAGTGTGGTCGATGCTGTGAGGCATCCTGACCCCGGTGCGATGTGATCAAGACGGTCTTCCCTCAGCTGTCGGGGCTTGTTATCGACCGGGTGATCGATCAAGGGGCGGTGGTGCGGGTGGTCGCCCGCACGCCGGTGGCCCCGGTGCCGTGCTCGGGATGTGGGCAGCTCAGCGACCGGGTGCATGCGTATCACCAGCGTCGGCTGGCTGACCTTCCCGTTGGTGGGCGCTGCGTGGTCGTGCAGCTGCGGGTCCGGCGCCTGGTCTGCCGGGCGGGGTCGTGCCCGCGGCGGACGTTTCGGGAACAGGTGCCCACGCTGACTCAGCGATGGGCGCGGCGGACCCGGCAGCTGACCGCTTTGGTCGCCGATCTGGCGGTGGCCGTCGCGGGCCGGGCCGGCGCGGCGGTGCTGTCCCGATTGGGTGTGCGGGTCTCCCGCAGCACCGTCCTTCGGGTGCTGATGACGGCGCCGGTTCCGGCCGGGCCGGTGCCGACGGTCCTCAGCGTCGACGACTTCGCGCTGCGTCGGGGCCGCCGGTATGCCACCTTGCTGATCGACGCAGTCACTCATCGCCGGATCGACGTGCTGCCTGATCGGAAGGCATCCACCCTGGCCGCGTGGCTGCGCGAACACCCGGAAGTCGAGGTGGTCTGCCGTGACGGGTCGGCCGCATATGCCGAGGCGATCCGTGACGGCGCGCCGCAGGCGGTGCAGGTCAGCGACCGGTGGCACCTGTGGCACAACCTGGCCAAGGCAGTCGAGAAGACCGTAACCGAGCACAGCCGCTGCTGGCACGACAGTCCAGTCCGCCCGAACCAGCCTCTGGACCAGCGCACTCGCGAGCGGCATGCGGCCGTGCATGCACTGCTCGGCCAGGGCGTCGGGCTGCTCGAATGCGCCGGCCGGCTCGGCTGGGCACTGAACACCGTGAAGCGGTATGCCCGCGCGGCCACCGCAGAGCAACTCCAGCGTCCACCGCGCTACCGCGAGACGCTGGTCGACCCGTTCCGGGACCATCTGCGGCGCCGACGCGCCGAAGACCCCCAGGTTCCGGCGACCCGGCTCTTGGTCGAGATCCGCGAACTCGGCTACACCGGCAGCACGAACCTGCTGGTGCGCTACCTCAACCAGGGCCGTGCCGACGCCGAACGAACCCCGCCGTCACCGCGTCGCCTGGTCTCCTGGCTCATGACCAAGCCAGAGCATCTCGCCGCCCATCACCGCGACCACCTGCGAGACCTCCTCGCGGCGTGCCCGCACCTGACGGTGCTGGCCCGGCGAGTCGGCGAGTTCGCCGGCCTGCTCGCCGGCCCTCGGGGCGAAACCCTGGACGCGTGGATGAGCGCCGTCGACGCCGATGACCTGCCCGCCCTGCACGGCTTCGTCCACGGCATGCGTATGGACCTGCCCGCCGTCGTCGCCGGCCTGACCCTGCCCTACAGCAACGGCCCGATCGAAGGCGCCAACACCAAGGTCAAGTTCCTCAAGCGGCAGATGTACGGCCGCGCCGGGTTCGCCCTACTCCGGCAGCGAATCCTGCTCGCGTAGATCGATCGCCCGACCACCGTTTCTGCGCCAGAGCCAAACGAACGGTGTAACTCGGGTTGCTGGCGATCGGCGTCTGCGCCTACCTCGCCGCGGTCTACCTCATCCACGACGCCCGCCGCGTCAACGCCGACGACCTCGTCGCACAGTTCCGCCGCCGCGCCCTGGCCACCGGCGTACTGGTCGGGGCGGCCGCCGTCGCCGGGCTCGCCGTGGTGGCCGCCGACGCACCCGACCTGTTCGCCGACCTACGAGGACGCGCGCTGCCGCTGGTGCTGCTCTCCCTCGCCGCCGGAATCGTGTCGCTGGTGCTGATCACCACCGGTCGCTACCGCCTCGTACGTGTCACCGCCGCACTCGCCGTCGCCGCCGTGCTGTGGGCGTGGGGGGCCGCCCAGTACCCGGTCCTTCTCTCCCCCGACCTGACCGTGGCCGAGGCAGCTGGCGACCCGACCGTTCTCACCACCGTGCTCGTCGTACTCGGCGTCGGCGCGCTGCTGCTCGCACCGTCCCTGCTCTGGCTGTTCAGTCTCTTCCAAACCTCCCGGCGGCACGCCGACACCTCACCACTGAAGCGTGGCACCTGAGCCGGCGTCGACGTTTAGCCCCGGCGGCGCCTGCGTCCTGCTCCGCCTTCAGGGCAGCGGCCTGGTTGCGAATGCCGGGCGGGCACCGCAGACCAGCGCCTCCGGATAGACGCCGCATCCGGCCACCGTGCGCGCCGCGGTGGCCGGATGCGGGTGGTCGTCAGGGTTTGAGGACGACCTTCTCGCAGTCGTCCTGCTTGTTCTTGAAGATTTCGAAGCCGCGTTCCGCCTCGTCGAGCGGCAGGGTGTGGGTGATGACCCGGGTCGGATCGATCTCCCCGCGCTCGATGCGCTTCAGCAGCGGCTTCATGTAGCGCTGCACGTGGCATTGCCCGGTACGCAGGGTCAGCGCCCGGTTCATCCACGCGCCGGCCGGGAACTTGTCGAGGAAGCCGCCGTACACGCCGATCACCGACACGATGCCACCGCCGCGGCACGACAGGATCGCCTGCCGCAGCGCGTGCGGGCGCTCGGTCTCCGAGCGGACCGCCTGCTTGACCCGGTCGTAGGCGTGGACGTGCGCACTGCCGTGGCTGGCCTCCATGCCGACCGCGTCGATGCACTTGTCCGGTCCCCGCCCACCGGTCAGTTCCAGCAGCCGGGACCGCACGTCTACCTCTTCGAAGTTCACCGGCGTGTGGCCCGCCCGTTCCGCCATCTGCAGCCGGTACGGCTCCTTGTCGATGGCGATGACCTTCGCGGCGCCGAGCACCCGGGCGCTGTCCATGGCGAACTGGCCGACCGGGCCGGCGCCCCACACCGCCACCACGTCCGTGGACTGGATGTCGCACATCTCAGCACCCATATAGCCGGTGGGCAGGATGTCGGAGAGGAACAGCACCTGCTCGTCGGTCAGATCGGACTCGATCTTCAGCGGACCGACGTCGGCGAACGGCACCCGCGCGTACTGCGCCTGACCGCCCGCGAAGCCGCCGGTCAGGTGCGAATAGCCGAAGATCCCGGCGACCGGGTGACCGAGGATCTTCTCCGCGATCCCGGCGTTGGGGTTGGAGTTCTCGCAGCAGGTGTACAGCTCGGCGGCGCAGGCGCTGCACGCGCCGCAGGCGATCGGGAACGGCACGACGACCCGGTCCCCGATGCGCAGCCGATCCGGATCGACGCCCGGGCCGACCTCGATCACCTCACCCATGAACTCGTGACCCACGACGTCGCCGTCCTGCATCGTGGGCACATACCCGTCGACCAGGTGCAGGTCCGAGCCGCAGATCGCAGTGGAGGTGATCCGTACGATGGCATCGCGCTTGTTCAGGATCTTCGGGTCCGGCACGTCACGGACCTTCACCTTGTTGCGGCCCGCCCAGGTGTTCGCCCTCACGCGTCCGCTCCCTTCGCGAGCTCGGAGTCCGACAGCGGTTGCGCCGGACGCTGCGGGAACTCCTTGCGGGCCCGCTTGCCCCACGGGGCGCCGTCGGACCGGACCACCTCCCCGGTCTCCAGCACCTGCTTGAGCCGGCGCAGGTCGTCGTCGAGCTGCTGGTGCGGTTCCTCGCCGAAGTACTTGGCCACCGCCTTGCCGACCGTGCCGCCCGGAATGTCGTACGCCAAGACGACGTGCACCTCGGTGCTCACACCGTCCGGGGCGGGCACGAACCGGACCGTACCGGCGTTCGGCACGTCGGCCTTGCCGGTCGACCGCCACGCGATCTTCTCGCCGGGCGCCTCGTCGACGATCTCCGCGTCCCACTCGACGTTCTTGCCGAACGGGGCGCTGGCGGACCAATGGCTCGTACGGTCACCGGTGGCCTGGACCTCCTCGAGATGCGCCATGAACGTCGGGAGGTTCTCGAGATCGCGCCAGAACGCGTAGACCTCCGGCGGGGGTTTGCGAATGGTTGTCGTGGCTGTCAGCTCCATGGATCCTCCTTTGCGTGAGCCTCGTACCGCCGGCATGGAGCCGATCTCCTTCGCCCGGGTGGCCTGCACGGCGGTCAGTAGGTCCACCACCGTGATCCCGACGACGGTGCCGGTGACAGCGACGAGCCGCCGCCGGCGCCGCCCGCCACGGTGGGCGATGGCCATTCCGAGCGAGGTCAGGTCCATCGCGTCGCCCACGACCCGGGTCCACGCCCAGACGCTCTTCCGCCGGCTCGTCAGGAGCCCGGCCGCGTGTACCAGCTCCCGCGCCCCGACGAGCGGCACCAGCGCCCGGGACGTCGGGGAGTCGTCCACGCCGCTGATCCGGCGCACCGTGTCCGGCGCCGCCAGCTGTGCCACGCCCAGACCGAGACTCATCCAGCCGAGCCCGCGCCCCCGCCGCTGCACCTCGTCCTGCCTGGCCTTCACTGCCTCTCGGGTTGCCAGTTGAGTCACGGTTGGCCTCCGTATCCGATCGCACCCAGCCGAGAGTCCCGGTCCACGGCGCCCCCGGGGCGCGGCGCATTGGGGCCGGGGTACCCCCCAGAAACCACCTGAACCCGCCAATCGACCGCTGCGTGGAGACTGCACCGCCGACCCGGGCCGGCCGGACGGCGTCCGGAGGGGCACTCATCGTCACGGCAACCGGCCGGCGAACGCCGGGACCGGCTCCCACCACGCGGACGGATGTCCCCAGGGAAAGGTGCCCGTCGGCGAGGTCCACGTAGTCACCGTCGGCTGCCTGCCCGGCGCGGCGGCGGCCCCAGTCCCCGCTGCTCAGCACGTCGTCACGGCCGCGGATCACCAGCACCGGTACGGCCAGCCGGGCGACCGGGTCGTCAATCACGTACCTGCGGTGCACCTACACCAGGTGCGCCAGCCGCCGGAGGCCGCCCGCCGCCATCCAGGTACTGCGACCGGAGCAGCCCGGGAGCCTCGCGGCGCCCGTCGCGGAGCCACCGCACGCCCAGCCGGGTTCAAACCCTGGTAAATGAGGAGTTTTGGGCGTCAGGCATAGGTCGAAGATCGATACCTGTGCGCTTGTGCGGTGTGGCAGCGTGACATGAAGAAGGGCCTTCGGTACGAGCAAAGGTGACCCAGCAGCTCGACGTTGTCGAAGTACGGCTGCGTGGGTAAGCATCGCAAGGATGAGGGCGGTACGACGGCCCCACCTGGCCGAGTGCGAGCATGCTCTCCGACGTCGCCAACGCCCTAGCCAACGGCATCGAGATCGGGTGCCGACACGCCGTAATCGCGGACGGTCGGCTCGACTGGCCCCTCAGCTGGCAACCCCCGCGGTGAATGCGGTTCTGGCACAGGAAGTGTTGGAGGTGCATGGCGCCGACCTCAATCGCCTCACGATGCTATGCGGCAGGCGCGGAGTTCCGGCGCCGGATGTAGTTGAGTTTGAGCGCCAGCAAGGTCTTGCCGATGCCGATGTTCGTGAGTTCTGGCGCCACGTCCGGCTGCGGCAGTTTCGCCTGCCTCGGAACGGACTCTCCGCAAGGTTCGCCACAAGGCTGAGGATCTTGTCAAGCGACACTTCCGGCGGGTGGTGGCGACGCTGAACGGCCTGTGCTGGCAGAAGGCCACTCCCTCGGGCGGTTCGGTGCCGACTCGGGGCATGCGCCCACTTACCCCCCGGGTGGGGCTACCCGTCCTTCTCGTCCCGCCAGCCGCCGGGTTCGGGATGGTAGCCGTAAGCGGCGGCCCGCACCGTTTCCTCGTTCTCCAGCCCGGAGCCGATCGCGCCGCCGACGGTGGCCAGCGAGCTGGTGATCCAGGCGAGCGTCAGGTAGTCGGTGGAATCGACCGGCCGTTGCAGGGTCTGTTCCAGTACGGATGTGTCGATCAGCAGCGCCGCGGCGAGCACCGTTCCGGCGAACAGCACCAGGTAGGACACCGCCGTGGCCAGAATGAGGGTGAGGATCGTACCCAGGTTGAACAGCCGAGCTAGTTCAGCCGGCGTCTCGCGGTCTGGTTTCTCCCATAGGTCGTGCGCGACGATCAGCCAGGCCACCAACGCGGTTAGCCCGAGTAGCATGATCACGGCGAGCCGGAGTCCTCCGAGCGCATCGCCCATCTGCCAGATGGTGTTCGTGGTGAGCGCGAACGCGGCCGTGCCGAACGCGCCGACCAGCAGCTTGGACAGGCCCAGCAGGGCGCGCCCCGCGCGGTTGGCCTTGACCATTCCGGTCAACAGCCGCACCCGGCTGGTCAGCCGCGAGGCGACGTAGCGCAGTTCCCCGGCGTCGGCCTCGCCGACCACCCGGTGGATGGCGGCAACCCGGCTTGGCATCTCGGCCGGTGCCCAGCCGGCCGGCGGCACCCGCTGGTCGGAAGCGTCGGTGAGTAGTCGGCTCACCAGATCCGGAACGGCCGCGCGGGCCGCGCGGGTCCTCGGTCAGTCACCACCTACCGGAACAACACCGGCTTCGCCTTCCGGCCGACACACGACTACTGACCGCATCGGTAGCTCCACCCGCCCTCTCGGATGGGCGATCGATCGACCGACCAGAGTCCGCGCCGATGCGAGCGGTAGAAGGCGGCGGTGATGCCTGAATCGCACGTCACGCAGGCATCACCAATCGACCAGCACCGTTTTAGGAATGGGCTAGCACCTCCTGCTGGACGGCGCCGTCAGCTGCCGAAACGTAGTTAGCCCCGCAGGAGCTTGCTTGACCACTCCGCGCAAAGTCCGGATCTTCAACCGTCGTGGACCGGTCCCTACGCACGTAGGTCGTCGGGCAGGCGAGCCGCCAACGCGGCTGTGCAACGATGATCGGCATGTCGACTCCACGAAAGGGCAATGCCGCGTAGGCGCCCCGCACAACTGCGTGCCGACTCCATCTACCGGCGACGGCTTGACGGGTCAACCTCTGTGATCCCCGGGCTCTCGCTCCGGGGCTTGAAAGCCATCGCCTACCTCGAACGCACCCGCCTCTGGAACCAGGCCGTGTCTGATGCACTGCGGACCTGGTCATGGTTCGTGCGCCACCCCTCGCATCGCTTGTGGGACCCCACTTCCGGCTGTGGGGTCATGGAGTGCTGTCCGAACCCGCCCGAGCTGCGCTGGATCCTGGACATCGCCGTTGCCGTCCTGCCGCCGAAGGACGCCCGAACCCTCCGCAAGCAGATCGCAGCCCTCGATGAGCTGTGGTGACACGCCGCAACGGCATCTCGTCAACTCGGGCGCCTCCGACCCGTCGTTCATGACCCCCGTCGGGGGGGAGCCTGGTCGGCGTTGTCGGCCAGTGTCAGCCGGTGTCGTTCCCTGTGGTCCTGCCTTTGGTGTCATGCCGGCTGTGACCATTGGAGTCGGTCGCGCAGCACAGCGTTCGCTGACTCTATGCTGACGCGGCACCTTCTGGTCGGTAGGTCACGGCGGCGCAGTCTCGTGCGGTGCCGTGCGACATCGGAAGGCACGGTTCGGACCCGTCGCGGCTCCTGCGGTCGCTCGCGTTGCTGTACTTCTGTGCTGTACGTCGATCACTCCGGCCGCCTGCGGCCTAAGATGTTGCCTTGCGCGTTCACGGGGGAGGCGACATGCCTGAAGACATCAATGCGGCAAGCCTGATCGCTCTGGCTGATCGCCTACGAGCCAAACCAGCGCAAAGCCATGAACGTCTCGAGCTGGTCACCAGCTGCGAAGGTTTGCCGTGGCTCGGCCGTGTCCCGGCTGCCACCGAATCGTGCATCAAGATTCTCGCCCAGACTGACCCGAGAACCCGCTCAATGCCTTGCGAGCTCGGTATCTCCACGATGGAGGTGCCCAGTGCCCTGACCACCTTCCGCCGTTGGTGGCCAAAGGCGGTCATCGCTATGGGAGATCCCGGGCAGCCCGATCCGCGGAAACCATCAAAGCCCGGCATCGTGCAGTGGCGTTTCGACGGTGTCAACGCGTCGCCGGCGTTGAACCCGCCGAGCACCGCTGGTTCTGCCGCTATCGCAGCTCACTTTGCCGGCCTGCCGTGGGCGCCACCGCCGATGATGTATGACGCGGCCGGTCCGCTTGCAGACATTGAGGCAGAGGACCTGCTGGCCAGCATGGTTCATCCGCCGCAGATGCCGGCAGGCCGATGGGATCGCCTGCCAGGCTTGTGGGAGCGCTACATCCAGGCGTGGTGCTGCCTGGGCCTGCTGCATCATCGACCGGAGCAACCGTGGCCGACATCGACCAGGCGACAAATGTTGATCGACCTGGCCTACGGTGTCGAGGACTGGATTACCGAAGCCGCGCTCTATGCGCTAATCACCGCAGCTTGGGTGGACCCAGCATGCCGCTCAGACGTCGCCGGGTTGGTCGAGACCAGATACCTGATGATGCGTAAAGCGGCCGAGACCAGACCACTCACAATTGGCGTTTCCGTGGCGCAGTTGGTTTACATAACCCCAGGCATGCCAAACGAAACCCTTAACCATGCAGTGGATCTGACCGCTGCATCCCAGGAGTGGCCAGGCAACGGAAGCGCCTCGCTTGGCGGACCACCCGCGCCACCGCCGCGGCAAAGGTCGCTGTTGGACAGGCTTCGTCGCCGTTGACAGACCCAGGGCCAACCGAGCCCGAGCCCACCGGTACCGCTGGCTCACGAGGTGGGATCCGGCCGGCAGCGGAGCGCCAAGTCTTGAAAGCTGGTTCGGAGCTATGTTCACCGCAGCTCCCGACCTACGAGTGGGCCGCTAGGGACTCGAACCCTGAACCTATGGATTGCCCGGTTGCGTGCGCAGGTTACAAGCCCTGGCCGGCTGGGCTCAGGCTCCAGCGGTTGGATGGGCTGTTCGCCGAACGGCGCGCCCTGCTGACGTCACTGCTCGCCGACGCCCCGACACAGCTCACCCTGTCACCGCAGAGCACCGACGTCGGGCAGGCCACCGAGTGGCTGCACACCTGGACCGCCGCCGGCATCGAAGGACTGATGATCAAACGGCTCGACAGCCGCTACGAGCCCGGCAAGCGCGGCTGGCAGAAGTACCGCGCCTACCACACCACCGAGGCCAATTTTGTTGTCTTCACACACATGATCATCAGGGCGGCTGCACCCACCTCACCCGCCCCATTCGCGGCGTCCACCCTGGTCAGACAGCTAATGGCGACTGCCGTACTACGTCGGCCAGCACCAGGGCCGGGTTCGCCGGCGATCAGCGCTTCGACTCCTCCCCATGGCCATCAGACCATGATCAGACTGCGTGCAACCGGGGCAGTCTCAGTCGCCTTGCATTCGGCCTGTGCAGCCGACTTCTGGCCCCGTCACGTGAAACTTTGGTGAGCGTCAGCACGGGACGGGCCGTGTTCGGGATGATCAGCGCAGGGGAACCTTCGTCGCGCGAGCCGTCCGAGGTGCTGCCATGCCCGACACAGTGAGTCATCCACGATATCCCGTGCGCGCCTGGTACCGGCCGATGGTCGCCCGCCCCACCGACGAGCCGTACCGGACGGTGACTCCGCTGGAACTGCTCTTCGATCTGTGCTTCGTGGCCGCGGTGCGGCAGGCCGCCGACCGACTGCACCACAACCTGGGCGAGGCCGACATCGGTCACGGGATTGGCCTCTACCCGGCGGTGTTCTTCGCGATCTGGTGGGCGTGGATGAACTTCACCACGTTCGCCTCCGCGTACGACCCCGAGGACGACGTCTACCGCCTCACCACCCTCGTCCAGATCGCGGGGGCGCTGGTGATCGCCGGTGGCGTACCCCACGCGTTCGACCGCGGCGACTTCTCCGTCATCACCTACGGGTACGTGATCATGCGGCTGGCGATGGTCGCGCAATGGTTGCGCGTCGCCCGCAGCGACCCGGAGCGGCGGGCCACCGCACTGCGCTACGCCGTGGGCGTCATCGTGCTGCAGGCGGCCTGGATCGCCCGGCTGGCACTGCCCGGAGGGTGGCACTGGCTGTTGCCCAGCTTCCTGGCGATCGTCCTCGCCGAGCTGCTCTTACCCTTCTGGGCGAGACGCCCCGCTCCGATCATCTGGCACCCACGCCACATAACCGAGCGGTACGGCCTATTCACCATCATCGTCCTCGGCGAGTCGGTACTCGCGGCCAGCCTCGCCGTCCAGACCGCCTTTGACCGGGGGGCCAAGGCAAGCACTCTTCTGTCGATCGCCGGTGCCGGCATCGTGATCGTCTTCGCGATGTGGTGGCTGTACTTCGATCGCCCAGTTCAGCACCTGGCGGCCTCGCCGCGCGTGGCGCTCCTGTGGGGATACGGTCAGTACCTGATCTTCGCATCGGCGGCTGCGCTCGGCGCGGGCCTCGCCGTCGACGTCGACTACCAAACCGGCACCGCGCACCTCGGCCGCGTCGCCGCAGGGTACGCGGTAGCCGCTCCGGTCGCCGTCTACCTGCTCGCAGTCTGGACGCTGCACGTCCGCCCGTATGAGCAGCTGAAGATGACCGTGCCGTACTGGGCCACGGCGGCGCTCGTGCTGCTCACACCGCTCACGCCGGCGCCGGCACGCCTGACCGCTCTGCTCCTCGCCACCCTCGTCGCCACCACCGTCGTCGCTACCCGACGCAGGCAGGGTGCCGCCCGGACCCCGACGGATCACTAGCCTCGCCCGCGAGGGCCTCGACCCGCGTGCCGCGGAAGCGCACTCCGTGCGGTGCCAGGCGCCGGAGATCCGGAGGTAGGTATGGGCGCACGGCCAGACGAAGATCAGCTCGGCCCCCTTCTTCAGCGCCTTGCGGACCTTCTTCGGGGCCTTGCGGCTCTTCGGCACCTCGTACCAGATGGGGTTCTCGACGCCCGCGCCGGCCAGCTCCGCCCGCAGCTCGTCGAGGCCGCCGCCGAGGGTCTTCCGGCGGTGGGCGACGACGGCGACCGTGCCCACCCGGACGGCGGCCACCCGCTCGGCGCCTACCGCGGTGCCGGCGGCTATGAGTGCCACCCGGAAGGGGTGTTCTTGGCAGGAAATACTCCGTGTCCTTTCGGTGTGCATAGGGTCAGGCGGTAACCCGTCCTCTGTACGTCATGACGTGGGCGAGGAGCGCAGCGGGATGACGGTCGAGACCACGGCGGTCGCCGCCTGATGCGCGCGGCGTTGATCATGCTGGCCACGCTGGTGGTGGCCGTGCTGCTGGACATCGGCACGCGCAGGCTCGTCCGTCGCGCCGACCACGGTCGCTACCGGTGGGTCCTGGGACCACTGCGGAACGCCTGCCGCCGTCCGACGGCCGCCGTGCTGCTCCTCACCGGGCTGTACCTCGCCCTGCCGCCGAGGCCGACCGGATTGCTTGGCGACGTCCGACACGTCATCGGGCTGTTGCTCATCGGCGTCGTCGCCTGGCTGGTGATCACGGCGTTGCACGTCGCCGAGGGCGTCACCTTCAGCCGGCTGCCGGCGGATGTGGTCGCGGACCGCCGGATCCGGCGGGCCCGAACCCAGATCCGCCCCGTCCGACGCTTCACCGCGGTAGTGATCACGATCGTGGCCATCGGCCTGATCATGACCACCTTCCCGCCCATCCGCGCGTTCGGGATCTCCGTCCTGGGCTCGGCCGGCGTCGTCGGCGCGCTCATCGGCCTGTCCGCCCGGACCGCGCTGGGCAACGCGTTCGCCGGTCTTCAGGTCGCCTTCTCGGACGGTCTGCACGTCGGCGACGTGGTGGTCATCGAGGGCGAGTGGGGCCGGGTCGAAGAGGTCAAGCTGACCAACGTGGTCGTCCGGCTGTGGGACGACCGGATGCTCATCCTGCCGACGATGTACTTCACCGAGCGCCCGTTCCAGAACTGGTCCCGGCACGAGGCGCGGGTGGTCGGCAAGGTCCAGATCCACGTGGACCACACCGCCGACCTCGAGGACCTGCGCACGGAGACGCAACGGCTCGTCGAGTCCTCACCGCTGTGGGACCGGAGCCAGTGGGTACTGCAGATGGTCGACGCCACCGCATCGAGCGTCGTGATCGAGGTGCAGGCCGCAGCCGCCGACGGGCCCAGCGCCTGGGACCTCCGCTGCGACCTCCGCGAGGGCCTGATCCGCTACATCCGCGACAACCACCCGCAGTGGCTCCCCCGCACCCGCAGCGAGTACAAACCCTGACCTCCCCGCAAACCCATAAAAGCCGCCTTGACGGGCGAAAGGTGCGTAGCGTTCAGGTGGGCCTGTGCCGAGGACCCACCCCACCGACAGGAAGGTATGAGATGTCGCTCGACGCGTTCCGCATCCCCGGCGGCTCCTTGGATGACCTGATCAGTCGGTTCTTCGGCGGAGACCCGTTCGCGGGACGTCCGGTGGAGCGCGTGGACCTGGCCCGGCTGCTCTCCACCGAATCGCGGCAACTGCTGCAACGGGCAGCCGAGCAGGCTGCGGCGTGGGGCAGCCCGTACCTCAACGTCGAGCACCTGCTGTGGGCCGCCGCCCAGTCCGACCCCACCCGCCGGATCCTCGATGCGAGCGGCGCCGACCCCGACGACCTGGCCCGCCAAATAGAGGCGGCCCTCCCCAGGGGCAGGCCACGCGAGGACACGCCTCCGCTCGCGCCAGCGGCGAAGCGCGCCCTGCTCGACGCGCACCGCGAGTCGCGACGGTCCGGCGCGACGTACATCGGCCCCGAACACATCCTGCTCGGCATCGCCGCAAACCCGGAGACGACCGCGGGCCGGGCGTTGCGCGCGCTCGGCGGGGCCGTCACCGGGCCCGCGCGGCCGGCGGGCGGCGCCGACGGGCGCGGGGTCAGCACCACCCCCACCCTGGACCAGTACGGGCGCGACCTCACCGAGGACGCCCGGGCCGGGCGGCTCGACCCGGTCGTGGGGCGTGACGACGAGATCGAAGACACGATCGAGGTGCTCTCCCGGCGTACAAAGAACAATCCGGTGCTCACCGGCGAGCCGGGCGTCGGCAAGACGGCGATCGTCGAGGGCATCGCGCAGCGCATCGTCAACGACGACGTGCCCGAAACCCTGGCCAACCGGCGTGTGGTCGCACTCGACCTGTCCGGGATGGTGGCGGGCGCCAAGTACCGCGGTGAATTCGAAGAGCGACTGAAGAACGTGATCCAGGAGGTGACGGCCGCCGAGGACGGGCTGATCCTCTTCATCGACGAACTGCACACCGTTGTCGGCGCGGGCGGCGGCGGCGAGGGGGCGATGGATGCCAGCAACATGCTCAAGCCCGCCCTGGCCCGCGGCGAACTGCACGTGGTCGGCGCGACGACGCTGAACGAGTACCGTCGCTACATCGAGAAGGACCCGGCGCTGGAGCGCCGGTTCCAGCCGATCCTGGTGTCGGAGCCGAGCGTGGAGGACACCGTCGCGATCCTCACGGGCGTACGCGACCGGTACGAGGCGCACCATCAGGTGCGCTACACGGACGAAGCCCTGGACGCCGCGGCCGAGTTGTCCCACCGCTACATCACCGACCGGTTCCTGCCGGACAAGGCGATCGACCTGCTCGACCAGGCGGGGGCGCGGGTCCGGCTGCGTTCCCGTACCCCGGCTCCGGACAAGAAGGAGATCGAGAAGCGGCTGTCCCAGTTGCGCCGGGAGAAGGACAGCGCGGTGGCGAACGAGGACTACCAGCGCGCGGGTGCGCTGAAAGCCGAGATCAGTGCGGCCGAGCGGGACCTGGCGGCGGCTCAGGAGGGCACGCCCCCGGTGCCCGAGGTGCACATGAGCGACATCGCCGAGGTGGTCAGCCGCCGTACCGGTGTTCCCGTCACCCAGCTCACGGAGGTGGAGAAGCAGCGGCTGAGGCGCATCGAGGAGCAACTGCACGAGCGCGTGGTCGGCCAGCACGAGGCCGTACGGGCCGTGGCGGCCGCCGTACGCCGATCGCGTTCCGGGCTGAGTGACCCCCAGCGACCCGATGGGTCGTTCCTCTTCCTCGGACCCACCGGCGTCGGCAAGACCGAACTGGCCCGGGCCCTCGCCGCGGCGCTCTTCGGCGACGAGTCCACCATGATCCGCTTCGACATGAGCGAATTCCAGGAGCGGCACACGGTCAGCCGGCTGGTCGGGGCGCCCCCGGGCTACGTCGGGTACGAGGAGGCCGGCCAGCTCACCGAGGCGGTCCGGCGCCGGCCATACTCGGTGCTGCTCTTCGACGAGGTGGAGAAGGCACACGCGGATGTGTTCAACACGCTGCTGCAGGTGCTCGACGACGGTCGCCTCACCGACTCGCAGGGTCGCACGGTCGACTTCAGCAACACCATCCTGATCATGACGAGCAACATCGGCGCGGACCGCATTCTGGCCGCCCAGACGGCAGGGCGTCCAGTCAGCGACCTGCGCGAGGAACTGATGGGGCTGCTGGGGCAGCGGTTCCGGCCGGAGTTCCTCAACCGGATCGACGAGATCATAATCTTCACCGGCCTGGACCGGGAGCAACTCCTCGAGATCACCGGCCTGCTGCTGGACCGCACCCGCCGCCGGTTGCACGCACAGGACATCAACCTTGAGGTCAGCCCGGACGCCGTGCAGTGGCTGGCCAACCGGGGCTACCAGCCCGAGTACGGGGCGCGGCCACTGCGGCGCAGCATCCAGCGCGAGCTGGAAGACCGGCTGTCGACCCTGCTGCTTGAGGACGGGGCGAATCCGGGCGACACCATCGAGGTCAACGTCGTCGGCGGCGAACTCGACCTCTCGGTCCGGCCCGCCGCCGTGCCGGCCGGCACGTGACGCCCGCCCCTGCCGGGGCTGACGACACGCAGGAGATCTGCGGGGCGGCGTCCAGAAGGCCTGGCCGACCCGAGCAAGAACTACCGCTACTCCACCAACCTGCAGGTCGCCATCGACGCCAGCACCCGCCTGGTCATCGCCGTCGGCGACCCGCAGCCCGGCAACCGCAACGACACCATCGTCTACCGCACCAGCGGCATCAACCAGAAACTGGACGGGCGACCGGTCATGGCCGACGGCGGCTACCGCGGCAACCCTGACGTGATCATCCCGTACCGCAAGCCCGCGGACGGCAGCGAGCCACCCAACTGGAAAGCCGACCTGAACAAGCAGCACCGCAGCGTCCGGGCACAGGTCGAGAACGCCCTGGCCAGGATGAAGTGCTGGAAGATCTTGCGCGACTACCGCCGCGCCGCCCGCACATTGACCGACGCCGCTTCCGGCATCGCCCACCTCCACAACATCGCCCTCGCCGGCTGACCGTCGTCGGTGACCAGCACCGCGTCGGGATGGCCGAACTGCTCGACCAGCCACGCGCGGACGTCGTCACGGACGGCGTCGGCTTCCCACACCGCCGTACGCAGCAGCCGCTGCGTGGCCTGCGGATCGTCGTGACCCGCTCGTTCCGCCAGGGACCAGCAGGTCTTGCGTTCCACGCCCGACAGCAGCCCTTCCACGAACTCCGCGGCGATCCGGCGCGGCTCCGCCCGCACGAACCGGCACGCGACACGCGTCACCGCCTCGTCCAGAATGACCCGCCACCGGGCGGGATCTACGCTGTGGCCCACGGCCACCAGACGATCTTCGGTCGTCCTCACAAACCATCAATGATCAACGCGGTGGCCGTCCTCATGCCCACGCCACGCCCAACGCCGAAGCCAAGTGACGTTGGAGTACTAGACGCCCTTTCTCCGACCGCCTGGAATCCTGAGCCGATGGGTCAGGTCAAAATGCAAACGCCGGGCCGGATCCTCTCCGTCCGGCGCCTGTCGATCTCGCTGGCCGCCGGCGCCGTCGTCGCCGTGGCCGTCGCGGTGCTCGGGTTCCCCGAACTGGTTCCGCTGGTCGGTTGGAACGTGGCCGCCAGCATCGTGCTGGTCTGGGTCTGGCGGATCAGTTGGCATCAGGGCCCAGAGGGCACCGAGCGACTCGCCGAGGAGGAGAGCCGGTCACGCTCCACCGACGGCGCGGTGCTGATCGCCGCGGTGGCCAGCCTCGGCGCCGTGGCCTGGGCCCTCGTTCACTCGTCAGGCAACCAGGACGCGCTCGCGGTCACCCTGGTCATCGTGAGTGTGCTCACGGCGATCCTGTCCTGGGGATTGATGAACACCGTATTCGCCTTCAAGTACGCGCGCATGTTCTACCTTGAGGATGGCGGGATCGACTTCAAGCAGAGCGAGCTACCGGCCTACAGCGACTTCGCCTACATGGCGTTCACCGTCGGCATGTCTTTTGCCGTGTCGGAGAGCGAACCGGCCAGTACGCGGACCCGGAAGACCGCCCTCGGCCATGCGCTGCTGTCCTACCTGTTCGGCACGGTCATCCTCGCCGCGGCCGTGAACCTGGTGACCGGCCTGGGCGAGTCCTGATCAACCAGGCTTCACACGCAAGACCCGGCGGCACGGTCGGTCCACGGAGGCGCGACCGTTGGTGATTTGCGCCCCGTCGCCGCCGCTCGGTGTGAAGCTGATGCGGTACCACGAAGTGAGGAGCCGCGAAGGATAGGGACCAGGACCGCAGCGGACGGGATCTCTCGCCCGCAGCGTTGATCATGCTGACCATGGTCGGCGCGGCCGTGTTGGTGGACCTGTTGACCGGCGTGCTGGTCCGCCGGTTCGCCCGTGGCCGCTACCAGTGGCTGCTGACGCCACTGCGCTAGGCCCACGGCAGCAGCTGATCGCCCCCTCGCACCGCAACTACCAGCAGCAACGAGCGAGCCCCGCCAACCGTCCTGGTCGGCGGGCTCCTCGGTTATTCCCGGCTACCATCCCGGCCGTCCAGGGTACCCACCGCTCGCCAGCGGCTGCCGCGGCCGTTCCGGCCGCTTCTGGCGTGTTGGGGCAGCCAAACCGTCAGGAAACGGGCGTGATCAGCGGCAGATGGGGATACCGGCGCGACCGCCAACGCGTCGCTGTGACGGCCACCCGGTGTGGGTGGCGCACCGGTTCAGGCGGATGGAGGGTCGGCCATGATTTGCCTCTGAGAGTGCGTTGACCCATCCGGCTCATGGAGCGTGGCGCCTGGTCGGCGGCATTAGCGGACGTCGCCAGAACCTCACCCCGAGCATGCTGCGCGGGTCCGCACCCATTCGGCGAATCTCACGGCGTTGTCATGCTGGGCAGGAATGACGTTAGCCGTGGCGTAGCTCAGGAGTTCTTCGAGCCGTGGGCTGGGGCCATTCTCGGCGAGCATGAGGGCCTCTGCCCGAGCAAAGAAGACCCCGAAGTTCTTGGCTTTCATGCGTCCGAGGTCTCCGGAGCGGATCTGGTCGAGTAGTGCTTCTCGGTCCATCAGCCGCTTCAGGGTTGGCCAGCCGTGGATAGCCAGTTGCTCGGTCATGTCGGTTGCCGCCGCCGATGGATCTCCCCTTTCGCCGCTGACCTCCCACCAGCCGTCCGTGCCAGGAGGCGTGCCGGTGGGGTGCAGTCGGTGGCGGTACAAGCCCAGCGATTCGTTGAACGCTTTGGGGAGTGACCCGAGAGATTGCTGCTGCCAAGCGAGCCATGGCGCGGGCGCAACAGCGAGATTGATGATGCACCGGAGCGACTCCGAGGTGCTGTATGCGGAGGACTGCACGTTGACCACAGCCCAGTCACCTAGAGCGTTGGTCATTCGCCAGGTGGGCGCAGTCCCCTTGAACCCCTCGGCCCTTGCTGCAGGCGCGACCACGTCACGTAGCGCCGCCCTGAGCGCTGCCTGCGCCGTCATGGACACACCTTCTCAGACCGCATCGCGACGCGGACGTGCTGCCCTACGATTCGCTGCCGGAACCGCCAGGCGTCGCGTTGCACAACGTACTCGCCCTGGACGGGATGCCACTGGCCTGGACCGCCCCACACGAGCAGGCGATCATCTGGTTCGCGTGATGCGATCAAGCCGGTCGCAAGAGGAGTTTGCCAACCGACGGATCCGAGCCAGGGCACGCCGGTGTACGCCCGCCCAGGACCATACGGAATGCCAGGCCAACCAAGGGCGGGAGCGCCGTGCTCCCAATCTGCTCCCAATCTAAGGGGCAACAGCGGAGAAGCCCGTTACCGGGGATTCCGGCGACGGGCTTCCTACCTGCCTATATTCATGGTGGGCGATACTGGGATCGAACCAGTGACCTCTTCGGTGTGAACTCTCGGCGAGCCGGTTGGATCAGGCGTCGTCAGAGGTCATCCGGCCTGGCAGGGCTCGTTCCGGTCCAGTGTGGCTGGCACGGTTGCTGTACTTCGCTGCTGTACTGCTGGCGCCGTCCCGTCGGCCTCTCGGGTCCAGCCGAGGAACCTTCGATGCAGTGTGCCGGCCGGCACCCACGTCAAGTCTTCGGCGGCTTGGACGAGGTAGGCGCCGAGGTAGAGGGCGAGGGAGACGGGGGCGTCGGCGAACTCAGCGCGCAACTCCCGCCGACGGGTGGGGCAGGGCCAGGGAGCGTTGCAGCCGCCGCAGCTCCAGATCGGCATGACCGGGCCGTGGTTGGTCACCGGAAACCATCCAGGAAGCGCGTCGTGATCGTCCGGGCCTGCCAGCTGGGCGCCCAGCCCACCTGCCAGCACGGGTACGGAGCGAGCCTCGACCACCAAGCCCGGCAACCGGCGCACGTGCCGTCAGCCTCTCGGACATGAACCGCGAGGATTGCCTGTTCCTGACAGTCGCTCACCGCTCCCCCTCCCCCGGCCAGAGGCCACGATTGATCGGAATCCGGTGCTGGGCGCGGCAGGGAAGCTCGGCTCCGCACCGGCAGACCCGCCGCCATCGCCGCCAACACCAGACCGGCCGATGCCGCCTCGCGAGGGTCATTGCGACAGCGAGCAGGTACTCCTCGTACGAGACACGCCGCACCGGATCTCCCCTCGGCATCATCGACGGCACGACAGCCGGGCCTTAGCTGGTCATCCGGCCGCCGTACCTGCGAAGCCACTGCACATACGTAGGTCTGTAGATACAATAACCTGTAGAGCCGTTGGACACGTAGCGTCACATTCGTGATCGACCCCAGCGCGGATCGGGCAGTGTTCCGGCAGCTCGCCGACCTACTGCGTGACCGGATCACGTCCGGCGACCTCGCGCCCGGCGCGTCACTGCCGAGCGAGCTGCGGCTGGCTCAGGAGTATGGGCTGAGCCGGACAAGCGTCCGGCAGGCCATCTCGCTACTCCGGTCCGAAGGGCTCGTGATCGTAGAACCCCCGCGCGGTACGTTCGTCCGCAGCATGGAGCCGACCGAGACGGTGACCCTACTCAAGGGAGACACCGCCTCGGCCCGGATGCCCACCCCTGCCGAGCGTCGCGAGCTGGACATCGGCGAAGGCGTCCCGGTCCTGGTCGTCTTCCGCGCCGACGGCTCCCGCGAGCTGTACCCCGCCGACCGCATCCGCGTCGGTCGCTGATCTACGCATTACGAGTCGGTCGCGGTCTGCTGGTCGGCGTGGTCCTGGTCCTCGTCCGCTTGCGCCTGCGGTCCGTCGCTGTCCGCCGTTGGTCGCCGGCTTGGCTGCTCCGTTGGCTGCTCGCCAGCGACGGGCGAGGTCGGGTTGAGTAGATCGACGCGTGTACTCTTTCTCTGTCATGCACTGTGCCGCCGGCAAAGGCTCTCGGGCGGCCCGCCGCGCCGCCGCTCACGCTCGGAACCCTCCACATGCCGTTTTTCGAGACCGCCATCGGCAAGACGCTCTCCGTGACAAGTCGCTTACTTCCGCAACTCAGCGCCCGCGCCGAGGCGCGGCTGATCACGGACCACCGCCCGATTTCAGGCTCGCCCAACTTCCACGACGGTGGCCGATTCTGGCTCTGGGTCGTCGTCGCGCCGAGTCACTCCCCACGGCAGCTTGAACCTGTGGATTTCACTGACCACGCATATGCCCTGGCAGGTCTCATCTTTGGCGATCAGCAGTTCGAGGTCGGATATTCCGGTAGCTCTGAATGCCGGTACGAGGTTCGGGATCCCGGCCCAGATGCGCTCACCGAGGCCATCCACATCCTGCGGATCTATCCGGATGGCCGGGTCGCCCTTCAGTGGGGACTTCGAACCTCGCCGCTGGCGAACATGCTCAACGTCGAGCTGTCCCTCGACGAAATCGTGTCCGTGCTCTGCCACATGCACCAAGTGGCCCACGACCCACGGTACGCAGCGATCCACGCCCGCAGACGTACCGAACGGATGCGCCGTCTCGACTGGCGGGTTGGCCTGACACCGTCGATCTCTAGGATCAACCACGGGAGCATCTACTGGCGCAGCCTCGCCTCCTCCACCGGGCTTCCCTCAATCTTGCCGACCGAGCAGAACCCTTCGTGTCCCGTCCACGGCTTTGCCCCCGACAGGATGAAAAGCCTCAAGCACAACGTGAGCGCCGTCGACACGTTCTCGCCGGCACTCGCGCATCTCCTCGTTGACGCTGGATACACGGGGGGCGTCCGTGAGTGTGTCAGGGGGGCCTTGACTGCGCCACGCTCCATCTCTAGGTACCAGCTCGTCTCCGCTGCGCCCGTTCAGGGAACCGGGGATGGATCAGCGGTGCCGGCGATCGGCGACCCGACCAACGGGGATGGCGCGGTTGCCGGCAGCCGTCCGACCGGGGATCCCGTTCTCAACCGGACAACCTCGACCTGAGACCCCGAAGATCGGGATCTCCACCCATCCCGACTGGCCGATGGGCGCAACCGGTGGGCTGCTCGCCATGCTCCGCGCCATCGAGCTGCCCTCCGAACCCGCTGGATTCCGCATCCGGCGTACAGGTCGACTCGTCGGTCGCCCACCAGGTCAGCCGCCCTCACGTGGCGGCTGAACTGCCGTTTCTTCGGGTGCTGTTCGTTGTCCTCGGTCATCTTTGGTCGGCGCTTGACGGCCCAGCGACGGCCCACGACGGCCCGGAGACGGCCCACGTCGACCTCTCGCTCGTTGGTTCTGAGCGCCCTTAAGCGGCTTGCACCGCGAGGTGTTACGCCTCATCCGCCACCGGTTCGTAACACCTCAAGTGCAGCCCGTGCAGAGCCCATCGACCCCGGGACGAATGACGTATAGCATCAGGTCTATGGCCAAGCGGCGGGCGAAGCGGCGGGCGAAGGAGCTGACAGAGGCCGAACGGGCGGAGGAGATCCGGCGGACGTGGGAGACGGTCGAGCAGGTCGAGCAGGAGGCCGAGCGGCCGGCTCCGTCTAAGCGGGCGCTGCCGAATTATATCCGCGGCGTTGTCTCCGGCGGCCTACCCACCCTTGGACGTCGCCGACGGTGACCCCTGACCGCAGCTAGCCGTCAAAGGGGGCCTCTGACGGAAACCGTTCCTCTTGGGGCGGTTTCTGCTGGTGGTGTGTGGTGGGCGCGGCAGGTTTCGAACCTGCGACCCCTCGCTTGTAAGTTCTGGGCAGCCTTCCGACTGCGTCCGCCCCCGGCCGGCCCGTCGCCCTCCGGCCCGGCAGGAGCACGTGATCGTGCGCCGTCGTCCGTCATCGTTGCTACAGGCGCTGCTACACCCCGCATCCGTCGGACCAGCGGATTAAGAGAAACACCCAACCTGGTCCGCGCCTCGGCCAGACGTGATCGTGGGGAGGCGGCATCGCCGGCCGTGGCGCGTCTCCGTTGCTGTCGGCGTTGCTGTCAGGCGAGCCACCGCCAGATGCCCTGGCAAACCACCGGCGCCGGCCGGTTAACGTGGCCACACCGCAGCACCACGCCCCACCTGGAACACCGTGCACCGCCACCGCTGACCCGCCGGCTACTGGCGGGGGCCTGCCAGACGCTGAGGAGGATGGCGCGCTGCAGCAGAGCGTCCAGCACGACGTCATGCGGCAAGGTTTGCCGTGGGTAGGGCCGGAGTCGGTACCGATACGACACCGAGTGTCGGATGTTGGTCAGAAAGCCGGACGGCGACAACCGCAGACTTGCCGGAGACTAACGCGAGCGGCATTTTGGGGACTTGCGGAGGCTGGCATGCGCCGTCGACGTGCTGAACGGGACGACTGGGTCGTCAAGGGCCCCAAGAAGAGTCCGAAGCCTGGGCCAGCGTATGCCGTGCCCGATGACGCTAGCGACGAAGACGCGCTCGGATTTGGCCGATTTGCCAAGCTGCTTGCCACCAATATCGCCGGAATCGCGTACCGAAGCACTCCTTGGACCGTCGGCATATACGGTGCATGGGGCAGCGGAAAAACCACTTTTCTGAACTTGGTGGAAAAGGAGTTAGTTGCCCTTCAACTGACGTCAGTCGTCCGGTTCAATGCCTGGAAGTACGGCCGCGAGGAAGACCTCTGGTCGGCCCTCATCCAGGTAATCCTCAATGACCTGCGGATCGAGGGCTGGGGCCGTCGAGCCTGGGTCCGGCTACGAATCTGGCGCCGCTCGCTACATGTCCAGGCTGGCATGTGGGAAGTAGCGCGCAAGGTCTGGGGCATGGCGTTTCGGGTCGCGTTGGTGGCCATCTTTGTTCTGATGTTCGCAAGCGTCGCCGTTGCCGACGTTGCTAAGCCGATCGACACGGCGCTAAACGAAGGCCTTCGACAGTACCCGGCCTTGGCAAGCACACTGACGTCTCCCGCGCTCAAGTTGATCGTCGGCGCCGCAGCCCTCATGGCCGCCAACCCGATGGTTCTAATGAGGATTTTCGACGTCAAACTGGGGGTCGACTTTGCGAAATTTAACCGCCCCCGCACATACCGGGAGAAAATCGCTTTTATTGAAGAGTTCAACAAGGACTTTCGCGACATTATCGAGGTCGCATGCCCTGACAAGCCGCTGGTGATCATCATTGACGATCTCGACCGCTGCTTGCCGGAGCAAACCCTGCAGATTCTCGAGACTGTCAAACTGTTCCTTGATGTCCGCGGTTGCGTGTTTCTACTGGCTGCCGACCGCGACATCATCGAGCACGCAATAGCGGTCAAGTACAAGGACTTGACCGAGAAAACCACGCTGCGCAACCTGGGTGAGACGTATTTCGAAAAGATTGTGCAGCTGCCATTCTCCCTGCCACCGCCCGACGAGCAGAGAGTGGCCGATTATGTGCGCGGCCTCACGACGGATCCCGACGTCGGTGCCTGTCAGGTGATCCTGCGCGGAGCCAAGCCTTACAACCCGCGGCGGATCAAGCGCAATGTGCAGATGTTCGTGTTACTCAAGGAACTCGCTGCGAGCGAATTCAAGGGCGGTCACCTGGTTCCCGGCGTGCTTGCCAAGCTTGTGGTTATCCAGGCACAGTTCCGCGAGCTCTACCGTGAAGCGATCAACGACCCCCAGGTGCTCACCCAATTAGAACGACACTATCGAAGGCCGAGCGCGCCACCGGAGGCACCGGAGGGACGGGTCGCTGCCCAGGTGGATCCGCTATCGGAGGCGCGCGCCGAGAACTACGCCGAAAGATATCCGGACCTGCCGAACCTGCTATGCCTGAGCGCGGCCGAGGACGATTCGTTTGAGAACGTCACCGTGTCGGTGTACCTGTCGCTGGTAGACGTGGTGGCCGACACGGACCTGGCAGACGATCGGCCGGTCGCGGTGGGTGACCCGGTAGCTACGACCGCGAGCCTTTCCGGTAACGCGAGGTTCGTGGTGAGCTGCGTGCGTCGTGACTTTCGATGGGCGGAATGGTTGTCGGGTGTACTCGAAGAGGCAGGCTACATCGTATCCACCTCGGTTCATGGGGACGAGGACGCAACCCAATTGTCAGCGCGGCTGGCGTCGGCGGATTATTTGGTCGCCGTTGTGTCTGGGGCCTCGGTGGGCTCCGGTGCTGTGCAACGAGAATGGGCTCAGCTACTCCGGTCGCGCACCAAATTGATCGGAGTCCGCGTGGATGAAACCGTGCTCCCGGACTTCTTGGCCGCCGAGTCGATTTTCCGCGCGGACTCAGGCGCCGCCGAGACGCGGGCGGCACTTCTGAGCGCGATACGTCCGGAGGACCGGATAGCAACCGGCGCTACGGCAACGTCTGGCGACAGCCCGCCCAGTACGCAGAGCGGCGGGGTCATAGGTGTGGCGGGGTCTTCCGTGACGGCTGGTCAATCCGTGACCATACACGCGACGGGAATGGCGTTTCCAGGACACGGCTCAAGCATCAACAACTTGCCCGTATTCGTGGCTGACGTTGCCCCTAGATACGACGTGCTTGAGCGTATCAGTGAGGCCCTGCAGCGTGACAAGCACACCGCCCGACCAACCATCTGCGTGTTGAGCGGAATTTGGGGCGTAGGTAAGACGGTAGCCGCACAACAATACGCAGCCCGGCATGCCGCAGAGTACGACGTGGTGTGGTGGGTCCAAGCCCAGGACGTAGACTCGATCGAGGCGGGTCTCGCCGAACTTGCGACCGTATTCGGGCTCAGCAGTCAAGGTTCTGCGGCTGCTGCTGCCCGGGCCGGCCTCAGCGCGCTCGCCCAGCGGGACCGATGGTTGCTGATCTACGACGATGCCGCGCAGCCCAATGACCTCTATCGACTGATGCCGCCTGCCACTGGACACGTGCTAATCACCACGCGAAACAATGCCTGGACACAGTTCGGCACGGCCATCCCTCTCGAACTCCTCTCGCCGGCGCAGGCGACCTCGTTCCTTGCCCAGCGGACCGGATCAAACGACATGTTAGGTCTGAGCAAACTGGCCGCCGAACTCGGATATCTGCCGCTCGCCCTCTCGATGGCCGCCAACTACATCGTGGATGCGCAGGTTACCCCTGCGCATTACCTGGAGCTGTATCGGCGTCGCCCTGCCGACCTACTTAGCCGCGGTTTCGACGCGGAGTCTGTGGCGTCAGTGTTCTACCTATCGAGGGAGAGTGTCCGTCAACGCAATCCAGCTGCGCTAAGGGTGCTGCAGATATTGGCGTTCTTGGCCCCCAATGGCGTTCCCCGGCAACTGCTGGCCGAGGCGACTCGACAGTGCCAGAGTGATGGGCTCGAAGACGAGTTCGCCCTCGACGACGCGCTCGCGACCTTACGGCAGTATTCGTTCGTCTCGCTGGCCGCCGATGGCGTCAATGTTCACCCCCTCGTGCAGCAACTGACTCGGCTGGAACTGTCTCCTACCGAGTCCAGGGACTTGCTGGAGGCTGTGCTCGGCGCCGTCGTGGCCACTGCGCCGGCGAGTCCCGAGGATCCGCAAGGCTGGCTCGTATGGCAACTGTTGGTGCCGCACGTTGCGGCCGTCCTAAAGCACGCGCATCAATCGGAATTGGCATCTGATGCGGTCAGCGCGATAGCGCAAGGGTTTGCCCGGTACCTTCTCGCGGTCGGTCGGTATAACGACGCGGTCGAGGTCGCCGAGAGGCACATGCAAAGCCTGCAGGATGATCCTGGTTCGGAGGACCTCATCCAGGCGATCACGCTCCTGGCCACCGCTCAAGGGCACGTCGGCAGTTACGAGCGGGCCCGCCAACTTGGTGAGGACGGCTTGGTCCGCTCCCGCAAGGTCCTCGGCGACGACCACCCCGACACTCTGGCCTCGGCCACCTCCCTCGCCACCACGCTCACCGCGTTGGGCGAACACCAACAGGCCCGCCAGCTGAGCGAGGACACCCTCACCCGCTCCCGCCGCGTCCTCGGCGACGACCACCCCGACACTCTGGCCTCGGCCACCTCCCTCGCCACCACGCTCACCGCGTTGGGCGAACACCAACAGGCCCGCCAGCTGAGCGAGGACACCCTCACCCGCTCCCGCCGCGTCCTCGGCGACGACCACCCCGACACTCTGGCCTCGGCCACCTCCCTCGCCACCACGCTCACCGCGTTGGGCGAACACCAACAGGCCCGCCAGCTGAGCGAGGACACCCTCACCCGCTCCCGCCGCGTCCTCGGCGACGACCACCCCGACACTCTGGCCTCGGCCACCTCCCTCGCCACCACGCTCACCGCGTTGGGCGAACACCAACAGGCCCGCCAGCTGAGCGAGGACATCGAGGCCCTCCGCCGTAAGGGCTGACGGCCGTCGTTGTCCGTTGTCATGACGCTTTGCAACCGCAGACAGACCGAACACCCGCCGTTCGCGGGCTCGGCTGCTCGGTTGGCTGCTCAGCCGCTCTTCCATTGCGCTAGTCGCGGCGGCAGTATGTCCGTGTGGCATCGACGGTGAGAGAACAGCAGGTCCTTCAGGCGCGAGCGGCCCTTATCTTGGCGGCTCGCCGCCGGTCGCTGGTGACGTACAAGGAGCTAGGTCTAGCGATCGGGATGACGGGCGTGGCCCTCAGCAACCAAATGGGCCGCGTGCTGGACGGTGTTTCGGACCTGTGTATCGAGGCCGGCGAACCGTCGCTGGCAGCCCTCGTTGTTAACTCGGCAACCGGGGCCCCAGGCAAGGGCTTCGACGACGGTGGGGTTCCCTGGCACACCGAGGTGCAGGAGGTCTTTCGTCACTGGGCCAAGCAGTAGAGGAACCTCTGCAGGGTGCCGCGTCCCTCATCGCCGCGCCGCCCCGGCCGCCGAGCCGCTCCTGCGCCCGCCACTGGTGTCGATGCTCACCGCCGTACTGAAGACCCCGGCCCGGCGTACAAATCCCGCTCCTCCTCGCCTAATGGACGGCAAAAAGCCTGGCTTGGACTCGGTCTTCACCTGACTCGATCGGCCCTCGGGATTCCAACAGATCAAGAGTGACCTTCTCGTCCCAATGGGCATACTCGTCGTAGTGCACCGAGTACCGGTTCCCCGGGGTGCTCCCGCCGATCGGGTCGGCGTAGACGAGGACAATGTACTTCGCCAGTCCGTACATCGGTTTTCGACCGTGCAGGTGATCGACGCACCTCCGAAACTCTTCCAGGTTTCTGAGGCCTGGGCCGCCTTTGAAGCCCGACCAGCCGCCGGTGTAGGGATCGAACTTTCGCGCCTGCAGGTAGAACTTGAACTCAACGAACGCCTTCTCCTCGGCGTGGTGCAGCACCAGGTCGATCCGGTCGCACTCCACGAACTGCGTCACGCCCGGGTGGGCCTCCGCGAGACTGCGACAGAAGAGGTAGCGAAAGACCGACTCGTTCCAGCGGCTGAGGGGCATCAACGGGAGCTCGTCGGACATGGACGCCATCGCGCGGGAGAAGGCTGATCGAACTATGTCGTCCATGGTGTGCCCCATCGGTGCAACGTATCAACGCTAGATGCAGCTGTATACGGTCACGGGGCGGGGCAGCTAGCGCCGGCTGGCACCCGCTGGCTGCGCCAAGCCACGACCCACGTGCGTTGCGGGCTTACTGCCTCGCTGCTGCCCGATGCCTCGCTTACAAGTTTTGGGCGCTCCGTCCGGCAACATCCGTCCGCGTACGCGACCTCCGGCGATGATCCGCGCTCGGCCATTGCCGGCTGTCCTCGTGCGGGCCGGTTGCTGTCAGCGTTGCTGCCGCGTCTCGGAAGCTGCGATCCGTCTCTGACACCTTGGCCGGCGATCCGCGCACCGCCTAGCCTCTCCGGCATGGAGCAGCTGCGCGACCTTGCCATCGGGCCGCTTCCGCAGCAAGTCCAACCGCAAGCTGTCCCGCCCGTGCCGCTGGTGCGACGCTAGCGGCAAACGGCTACGCATCGGCCGGCGACTGTGGGACCGCATCCGGCGGGTACACCGCGACGCTGCGGCCGGTGCGAGGATCGCCCGATGAGCCGCGTCCGCCCCAAGTTCCGCCCCCCGCACCGCCCCGTGTACAGCCCCCCGCCGTACCGCTACCCGAAACCCCGCCGCCCCTTCAATCCGACCCGGATGGCGTTCATCCTCCTGCTCGCCTGCCTCCTCGGGTCGCTGCTCGCCGACCACCTGTAGCCTCCCCCAATGCACCCTCTGCGCGTTGGTTGGCCATGGCCGTACGGCTCGGACAACCGCGCCGGGCGGGTGCACCGCGACGCCGCCACCACTGCGAAGATCGCCCGGTGACCCCACCCGCCTGGATGAACAAGCCCGAATACAAGAACCGGCGACCGTACCGCTCCCCGCTCCCCCCGCTCCCCCGCAAGGACCGCCCGTTCTTTACCCCGGGCCGAATCTTGTTCTACCTCCTGCTCGCCTGCCTCATCGGGTCGCTGTGCGGCAACCGGCGGTAGCCTCCACCCATGCACTCGCTGACAGAGGGCGTGACCGTCGTGGCGACGCCCTCTGCGCGTTGGGTCGGCCTGGCCGTACGCTGCGCTGCGTGCCTGGACGAGCTGGTCGACGAGCTGGCCGCCCGCGACGAGCGGAAGCGGCGTGCGGGCGCTACCGGCGCGAGCGGTGCAGCAAAGTGACCAGCGCGTACGTGAGGCCGGCAGTCACCACGAACACCAGGACGTGAGCGGCGCCGGTCAGGCCGGCGACACTGCCCAGCCATCCCACGACCAGGCCGACGACAACGGCCAGCAGTACTCGGTTTCCGGTGCTGCTGAGGCTCCATCGCGATTCGTGCTGCTGAGTCATGCCGGGCACCGTACCGCCTTGCCGCGAGCCTGTGGGACACGGAAACCGCCCGCTGAGAGCGCCGGGGCAGCGGATTACGAGTCCGTACCCGGGTGCTGGTCCACCGCCTGGTGCTCGAGCCCGACATGCCGACTCGGTTCGCGATCGTCCGCTGATGCTCGCCGGCTTGGCTGCTCGCGTGGCTGCTCAGCGGCCTCGCGCGCAGAGCTCAAGGCCCGGTTCGTGCATTTCCGCTGGAGTAAGAGCGCCGGCTTCCCGACCTCCCACGCCACCCGCGACGAGGCACCTGACCTGCCAAAACGCCTTGCGTCGGTTTCCGGCATCTTCCGCCGTTACTCGCGCTCGGTTGTGCCGGATCTGTGCCCGGCCCTGGCCACCCCTCGGAGCCCGCAACGTGCCGCGGCTTTCAAATGCGCCTGGTTGTCGCACCCATGCCTCAGGCTGGACACGGCCCACCCACGGCTGAAGGGAAAGCGACATGACCATGGCCTTCGTTAAGGGCGAGCCGTGCCCGGAGTGCGGCGTCACCGTCACCGCAGTGAGCGGCCCGGAGGGGCAGGACACCTCCGGCGGCGATGTCCGCCCCGGGACCGTCCGTGAGGAGCTGGTGTGGACGGCTGATCCGTGCCGGCATCAGCATCGGGTCAACCTGGCTGACCTGAACTGATCATGGAAGAGGCCCGCCCGGCCACCTGGGCGGGCCTCTTCTGTTCCATCCCTACCGAGCGGGGTGCGCCGTACCAAGAGTTGGCGCGCACTGTAAATCCGTCGCGAAAGCTACAGAGGTTCGAATCCTCTACCCGCCACCAGGTGCGAGATCGGCCCCTGACCAGCAGCAACGCGGTCGGGGGTCGATCTCGTCTGGTCTAGTTGCGTCCAGCCACTACCCGCCGTCGCTCACCGTCCGGGGGCGTATTGGGGGGAGCGCCGGGACGCCTGGTTCAGGCGAGGAATCGCACAACAACACCGAGCCGCTCAGCTTCGGGCACCGGTCGGCCACGTCTGCGGGCTCGATTCCTGGATCATTGCGATATGACTGCTGCGCTGCTTCGCGTCAGGATGGAGTCCGGCCAGATCTGGGACGACCCCTCAGAGGATCTGCTGTTCGAGTTGCTGTCGGACATGGAGCGCGGCGAGGAACAGTTCCTCATCGTGGAACGTGTCGCCGACGCCACCGGTCAGACGTTCGCGCAGGTTGTCCGTACCGATGCGGGCGGATACCAGGTCGAGTACCGCGAGGGCGACGAAGACTCGCACTTCCAGGCACTCACCGAGGACAAGCGGCTCGTCCACTCCGTGATCACGTCGTGGGCCTTCGAACTGCCCGGCTGGCGGGACGCACTGCCTTGGGCGCCCCTGCGGTTCACCAACTACAGGTAAGGCAGCCGACGCCTTCCTCGTCGTCGCGCAGGTCACGTTCCGCTACCTGTGTATACGCCGTCGCCTCTGGTCGTCGTTGGTCGCCCATGTTCAACCTTCGACGGCCTGGGCTTCCCACCTTGCCCGCAGCCCTGGGCGCTGCGATCCGTCGTCAACCCTGGCCGGCGATGCACGCACCGCTTAGCCTCTCCCGGGTGGAGCAGCTGCAAGACCTTGCCATCCGACTGGCGATGGACGAGCCGGTCGGAGATGACCTGCCGATGGCGGCTGCTCATGCCCTGACCCGAGGCGTCGACTCTCCGAGCTTGCGTGAGCTCGCCGGCCTGCCGAAGGGGCAGTCGCGGGACGCCGTCGACCTCTTCCGGCAAGCAATGGATGAGCTTGGCTGTCCCGTCCCGGACAAGAGCGGCGCCCGGCTACATCTCATGCGTCAGGCGGCGGCGAACATCCTTGCAGGGAGGGGCGACCCTGAGGACCTGGCACACGAGATCTACTGGCTGGCCTGCTACTCGGGACTGCCGGAGCTGCGAGAGGTCGGCGATCGATTCTTAGAGCTGTACGCCGGATGGGGCGCAACGTATGACCAGGCGGAAGAAGCGGTGGCGGCCATGAAGGTAGCTGCTCAGTCGCTTCTTCGCGACAACCCAGCCTGAGCGACTATCCGATACCGCGAAGCCCTCCAGGATGGCCCGACTCCTTGACCCCCAGGCAACCAACACAACCGCCTGACCTGCTCCCCCGCGACAGGTGAGCTGCGAGATTGGTCCTCCGGCGTCCACGGTTGTCCGCCGACGTCCGTCCCGGTCGTCACTCAGTTAGTCACCCGGTCACCGGGACCTCGTAGTCCCCACGCAAGCCGGTGACCTCGTCACCATGACGGTCGTAGATGACCAGGCCGTGCCGCTCCGCCAGGTCCAGGACGACGTCTACCGCCTCGCTGCCCCGCGGTGAAGAGCTTCCATGTTCTGTCGTGTTAGCGACTGATGTGCAGAGGGCCTAGCAGCGCCGATAGCAGACGCGGTATGCACTTGGTGTGCCGACGCCACCCCTGCCACGCCCAAAAGAATCCGACACGGAACGGCCTCGAATGCAGGCCACCGACGAAAAACCCGGCCTTGACTCCGACCCACAAGAAGACCGAAGTGTCGCGTACAAAATGGGGTTGCTGGTCGGCGCCCTCGTGGTCTGGGCCGGCGAAACTGCCCAAGAACTCATCGCAGAGCATCGGGAAGCAAGCCGCAGAGACCGAGATGAACGGCGTGAGAAACTCATTAAGGAAGCCGTTGACGGAATTCTTGCACGGCCCGAGTTTTCCCACTCGGTGACCGTGCACGGATCGCGGCAGCATGTAGTTGAGCACATCCAAAAGAATGAAAAAGAAATCTTCAATGAGCTTTGGGATCACTACAACCAAATGGTCAGAGACCTTATTAAGGGAGCAAGTATAGCTGGCCTATTCTTATTACTAATCCTCATCGGCATTAAGGGCCTGATCTCGAAATGGGAAGACAATAATGCCGCAGGCAAACGAGGATTCCCCTCTACTCTCTGGCTTGAAGAGGCCCACCGATCCCTCGGCGATGCAGGATTCTGGGCCCTCGGCATCGTGGCGGGGTTTCTCGTATCTATTGTCGTGGCCGATCTCCTACTTGACCTGCGGAGCTATTTGAGGGAGACATTCGAAGCCCGTGAGGATACCAAGGAATCGCTCACACCTCACGTCCGAGTGGCCGTCAATGAGTGGTCGGACGAGAAATCGCCTACCGAGCTGAGGTTCGAAGAGGCACCCGGGCTGAGTTCCACGGGCGATGGCAAGTACTTGGTTGAACGAGATGAGCATAGGCGCATCCGCTCCCTAGTTCGGGAATTGGGAGCTTCGGCTGTTGCAATCAGCGGACCCCGTGGGGCGGGAAAGAGCACCCTACTGCGTGGTCTCGCCGAGCACTATGATTCGCCTCAGGACTTGTTCATCGCGCTAGAAGCTCCTTCTTCGTACCAGCCAAAAGAATTTGTCATAACACTCTACCAGCAGCTATGTACGTGCATTCAGCGTAAGGCTTCCGGCTTAGCAGACTCGACGACGAGGCGGTTTGCCAATAACGCAATCACAACGCTACGGTTCGTCGCAATACTGCTTTCTCTCGTCATCCTTGTTAGCCAATGGACTCCGATAGAAACTTGGCTGAATTCACAGTTGCCTGCACACCTCCTGCCGCGTAACGGTTGGCAGGCTGCAGCGTACCTAGCCCTCGTGCTGGTCGTTCGAACGTTGCTCGAAACTCTGCGCCCTAGGCGGGGAATGCGAGGAGCCGCGGAGCTGGTCCAAAGAGCCGCAGCCGAATCCAGCAAGTTGCGATTTCTTCAGAACGTCGCGATTGAGAGTAGTGGAGTTTTCAAGGCCTCGTTTGGCTTCGACCTCGGACGCAAACACACGAAGCAGCTTCTGGAGCAGGCGACCTCGATGCCAGATCTGGTGCAAAGCTATAGGTCTCTGGCGACGGATGCCGTGTCCTGGTGGCGACACAACGAGGGACGAGGAGAAGGAAACCTAGTGGTCGTGATCGACGAACTGGACCGTGTAACCGATGTCGAAGCGGCCGAGCGTTTCATAAATGATGTCAAAGGCATTTTTGGCATCATTCATTGCACCTATTTGGTGACGGTATCAGAAGATGCACTGGCTCAATTTGAGCGACGCATGGTTGGCATTAGACCCGTACTCGATAGTACCTTCGACGAGGTGGTACGGCTTCCCATTTTGACCTTCGCTCAGTCCCGAGAAATATTAGCCCGTCGACTTGTAGGCTTCCCTCAGGCGTTCATCGCTCTTTGTCACGCTCTCAGTGGTGGGATCCCGCGCGACCTTATCCGCACGGCGCGAGGGCTTATCGACGCCCGCCGGACCACCGGCCAGGATCACCTTGTTCCGTTAGCACAAGAGGTTGTCCGGAAAGAAATAGCAACACTAAAATCCGGACTGATCGGTCGGATCAATTCCGATGCAACGGAGCCTAATTCCCTCGACCTTCTGAGACTGCTCGCTGACTCTGAGTGGCCCGATAGTGATCCAGGCGGCCTCTTGCGGGCGGCTGCCGAGGTTTTGCCATCAGCAAGAAACCCTGAATCAAGAACCCGGATCTCCATGCAGCTTGGGGTGGCACTTTACTATTACGCGACCATTCTGGAGATATTCGAGGAATTTGCGTACCAGATGCCCTGGGAGGCACGCCAGATCGCAGAGAGACTGGCGGTCGCACGTAGCGTGATGCCCACGAGCGTGGACCTCGCATACGTACATATTCAGAGATTGCGGTCGGAGGTGGGTTTCGAAGGACTCGCCTATGGCGGCGCAGAAAGAAATAGTGCTGAATAGGTGCTGCTTTCCCACCCTTGAGCCATCACGCCATCCCGTCTGCCATCGACCCGCCCGTCCGGGGTGCGGGCCGCCGCCCGGCTCGCCATGTCAAGCGAACCTTGACGTCCGTTCGGACGCTGGCGGGTCGGGCGGCGGTCTGCTCGGCTTGCCCGGGTCGATGGCAGACGGGATGCCTACCGCAACCACCCACAGACCGTGACCCGCCGACGGTGCCCCGGCCATCCTGGAGCCGGAGAGCCCCCGCCGGAGGCGCCCTCACCGCAACCCCGCGACCGCCGCCAGCTCGCCGACGCGGCCGGCGTGCACTCCCCTTCGCCGCGCGGGTCGTGGCCGCGCGGCCCGGCCGGCTGCCGGCCCACCACGCCACCGGTCAACGCTCTGTCGTTCTGCGGCGGCCCTCCGGGCTCTCCGCCCTCCGTGCCAGCCGCCGGGCGTTCGGCGTGACGGCCGCAGAGCGCCAGCGGCAGCGGCCGGCGCGCGTCCAGGCGGCGGCGCGTGCGGCCCGTTGCGGGCCGCCTTGATGGATGTACAGAAAGTCCTCCCACATCGGCCGGCAGCCGGCCGGTCCGCCTCCGTCGGACGGGGTCACGGCGGGTTGACGTGTCGGCACCCGGTGCTACTGTGGCGCTCGTCGAGCACGCCACCGCGGCCTTCCTGCCGGATCGCTGGACTCGATGTCGGAGATGTCGAGCGGCCTTCCTGCCGCTGACGCGGGCCACGTCCCGCCGGCTCTCGATCGCACCGGCCGCTGCGCCGGTTCCCCAAATCCGTTGAGTGGCCCAGGACGGCCTTTTGCCGTCCACGATGGCCCGGATTCGTGAGCTTCCACGGGTGGGGGCCTGCGGCAACCCGCCGGATGCCGGTATCCCAGGCTCCCCACCCGTGCCGGCCCACTCATCAGGTCCACGATGCGAAAGGACATAACCCATCGGCGGGAAGTGGCACCACCACGATTCCGCCCTCCGGCGTCAGCCGCCCTCTCGGCGGTGCCAGGAGACACGACGAACACCACCAGCGGACAGCCGTCCACAGCTGGTGGTGCTTCGTCTCCCGTCCCTGCCACCCCGCGTGAGGAGAAAGTTGTGTCCACCCCGTTCAGCCTGTTCCGGCCCGACCTCACTGTCGGCCGGGATGCCCAAGCCCTGCACCGCGCCGCCACCTCCGGGTTCTCCGGCTGGCTGGAGCACACCGCCCCCGCCGGCGGCTGCTCACGCCCGCGCTCGCAGTACCGCCAGCACCTGCTCGCACGGGCAAGCGGCGGCGTGCTTCGCCCGGCACGACGCCGACGATCCGCAGCTCGGGCAGCCGTTGTGCCTGGACTGCTACGACCACGGCCACCAGGTCGTCTGGAACTACTTCTCCGGGGAGCTGTGGCGGCGTACCAAGCAGGCCATCGACCGGCACCTCGCCGCCCTCTGCCGGAGGCGCGGCATCCCCTTCGTTCGGGTCGTCACCGCCTCCGGCAAGGTGCGCTGGGTGCCGCCGGTGCGGGTGTCGCACGGCAAGGTCGCCGAGATGCAACGCCGCGCCGCCGTGCACTTCCACGTCTTGCTGCGCCTCGACGGCGTCGACCCCGACGATCCGGATGCCCTTGTGCCGCCACCGGACGGCATCACCGTCGACGAACTAAAGGAAGCCGTCCATGCCGCCGCCTCCCGGATCACCGTCACCACGCCCCCACACCCTGACCAGCCCGAAGGCTGGCTGGTGGCGTGGGGCGAGCAGGTCGACGTCCGACGCATCAACACCGCCGGAGGCGAGTTGACCGATGACAAGGTCGCCGCCTACCTCGCCAAGTACGCCACCAAGGCCACCGAAGCCACCGGCCACTCCTTCACTCGGTTGACCCCTGCCACCATCGACGACTACGCCGACCTCGAAGGCGACCACCTCGCCCGCCTCATCGACGCCTGCTGGCACCTCGGCCGCCCCACCCACACCGACGTTGCCTGCGGCGCCACAACCGGCGGCGACCGTCAAGACAGCCTTGACACCAAACCCCACGCCTACGCCGGACTGCGGCGCTGGGCGCACATGCTCGGCTTCGGCGGCCACTTCCTCACCAGAGCCCGCCGCTACTCCGTCACCTTCGGCCTGCTCCGCGACACCCGCACCACCTACCGCCGTAGCGAAGCCAACGATCCCGCAGACACGGTCACCGTCGGCACCCTCACCTACATCGGGTCTGGGTGGCTCTCCGAAGGCGACGCGCTCCTGGCCAACACCGCCGCCCAACAGCGACGAAAGGGCAGACGGATCGGTCGGGAAGAACTCGCCCACGAAGCCTGGCTCACCGGAGCCGCCGCATGAGCCATGACCTCACCCCGCGCTGGTACTCCCCTGCCGAGGTCGCCGTCCTGCTCGGCTTCGGCATCTCCAAGGTCAAGATGAAGATCGCCACCGGCGAGCTGCGCTCCATCAAGGACGGCAAATACCGCCGCATCCTCCCCGAATGGGTCGACGACTACATCCGCCAACAGGTCGAACGCCAGGAGGCCGCCTGATGCCCGGACGCGCCCGAGCCAACGGCGAAGGCTCCATCTTCCCCTACCGCAACGGCTTCGCCGCCTACGTCTGGGTCACCAAGCCCGACGGTAAACGCACCCGCAAGTACGTCTACGGCAAGACCCGCGAGACCGTCCACGACAAGTGGATCAAACTGCACCAACAGGCCAAGGTCGGGCCGGTGGCGACCAGCGTCCCGACAGTCGGAAGCTTCCTCACCTGGTGGCTGGCCGAGATCATCCAGCCGAACCGGGCACCGCTGACCTACGCGACCTACGAGACGTTGGTCCGCCGCTACATCGCCCCCGCCCTCGGGGCCAAGCGGCTCGACCGGCTCCAGTCGCGGGACGTGCAGACCTGGATCAACCAGGTGGCCCGGACCTGCCAGTGCTGCGCCCAGGGCAAGGACGCCGCCCGGCCGAAGCACAAGCGGCGCTGCTGTGCGGTCGGTCGGTGCTGCCAGGCGATCCCGTCGACGCGCACGGTCAGCGACATCCGGGCTGCGCTGCGGGCCGCCCTCACCCACGCCCAGGCCGAAGACCTCATCGCCAAGAACCCGGCCGTGCCGGTCACCCTCGCCACGGTCCGCCGCCGTCGGGGCAAGTCGTGGTCGAGCGACGAGGCTCGCAAGTTCCTCGAATCCGCCCGCCACGACGAGGACCCGCTCTACGCCGCCTACGCCCTGGTCCTCGTCACCGGCCTACGCAAGGGCGAAGCCCTCGGCCTCACCTGGGCAGACGTCGACCTCGACGCGGGAGAGTTGACCGTCGGCCGCCAACTGCAGCGCGTCCGCGGCCAGCTGCTCCATCGCGACACCAAGACCCAGGCATCCGACGCCACACTCCCCGTGCCAGACATCTGTGCGACGGCACTAAAAATCAGGAAGGCGCAACAGGACGAGGCACGGGCAACCGCTGGCAAGGCATGGCACGAAGCCGACCTCGTATTGACCACCCGCTACGGCAAAACGACTCCAGCTCCGGGTCCGCGAGCATGCGGTAGACGAACTCCGTCATAGACATGTCGAACCGGTGCCACGGGTGGGGCGGGTCGTGCCGAGCGGCCACGGGCCACCGATCAGACTCCACCGAGCGGTCCGCCAGCCAGAAGTACTGACCCCCGGACGAGTCGTGACCCCATTCGATCAGCCCGGACCCCTTGTCGGGCCTGTACAGATCGTGCGGGGCGTACAAGCGCCCGGCGGGATCGTCATGCTCGCTCACCCAACGCCGGCTGGAGTTCCACCACCCGAGCAGCGAAGTCGAATCGTGATCGTCGGTCGGTCGCAGTAGGTCAAGGACCCCCATGAACAGGCCCGGCACGAACCGCCGGCACAACTCCTTGAAGTCGCTAGGCAGCGTGACGCCGAGCTCGGCCTCCGCCTGCTCCCAGCCGGCACCGCCCTCAGGCTCATGGCGCCACCCGGTCACATCGATGATCCGGTCGATCCACGTCAGCTGATCATTCACGGCCGGCAAAGTAACAGCACGGGCGGACATCACCTCGCCTGGTCATCACCCGCCCGCTGACCGTTGCTGTACTTCACTGCTGTACGACAGCAGAAAGGCCACCTCCCGTTTCCGGGAAGTGGCCTTTGACCTGCGTGGGCGATACTGGGATCGAACCAGTGACCTCTTCGGTGTGAACGAAGCGCTCTCCCGCTGAGCTAATCGCCCTCAGCGCCGATGACTCTACCTGATCGTGTGAGCGGACCGGAAATCCGGGTCCCGCGCGCCGCACCCCGGCGCCGCAACCCCGGTCAGTGCGTGGCGAGGTAGTGCAGCAGCCGGGCCACCAGGTCGATGCCGAGGCTGTACTTGAGCGAGAGCCACACCACCGTGGCGACGAAGATCAGGCCGACGGAGCCGAGGGCGATGCGGACCGGCAGGGACCGGGAGGTGGCCCAGCGGGTCCAGGCCTGGACGTGCCGGCGGGTGAAGGCGAGCAGCCGGCGGGCCCAGTGGAACTCGACGGCCCAGATGGCGAGGCCGCCGATCACGATCAGCCAGCCGGGGCCGGGCAGCGGGATCAGGGCGAGGCCGACGGTGACGACCAGCGCCCCGGCGATCGCGATGAAGATCTTGAGGGCGACCCGGCCGGTGGGGTTGGCGCGGATCAGGTCGAGACTGGTCCGGACCCGCTGCCGGAAGCCGGTCGGCGGCCGTTCAGCGACGGCCGTACCGCGACCGCCGGCGGCAAGGTCGGAGGGGCCGCGATGAGCCGGACGGACGGGGCGCGAGGCGGCGCCGCGAGCCGGCGCGCGACCTCGACCGGAGCGGCCGCCGGAGGCAGGCCGACCGGTCCCGTCGTGCTGATCCTTCGGCACCGCGTTCCCCCGCCTTTCGGCTGCTCGGGCCCCTACTTTCGGTGAGTCGGTCGCGGTCGTCGCATCCATTGAGGATCGGTTCGTGACCATTTCACCCCCCAGTGTCGCCCCGGCCCGTCACTTGCGCAGACCACTGGACGTTACCGGAGTAAGTCGACGACTGAGCCACCCGACGCCGGGCGGGATCACGCACTGGGCAGACCGGAAATCGTACAAGAAGTTTCACATTCTGGCGGCGCTTCCGAGGCACTTCCCACCACTGGGTGAAGTCAGCGTATGGCGGAGCGTAGCCAGGAGTAGCACCTGAGTATGGGAAAAGCGGGACACGCGCGTTCCGCAGCGGTGCCGGGGGGAGAACGTCCATGAGTGTCATCCGACCGACGACCGTAGAGGTCGAGACGTCGCTAAGGCTCGTCGCACCTGACGCCACCGCCTTGCCGGTGCGTGCCAGTCTGCGTTACGACCCTGCTGACCCGTATGCGGTCCATGTCCTGTTCCACGCCGAATCCGCCGGTGGCGAGGCCGTCAGTTGGTCCTTCGCCCGCGAACTGCTGGTGACCGGTCTCGACGAACCGGCCGGCATCGGCGACGTCCGGGTCTGGCCCTGGGCCACCCCGCGCGGCGACTTCGTCGCGCTGGCGCTGTCGTCACCCGACGGCAACGCGCTGTTCGAGGTGCCGCGCAGCGTGCTGGTGCGCTTCCTGCGTCGGACCTACGTCGTCGTCCCGCGCGGCCGCGAGGCCGAGCACCTCGACGTCGACACGGCGGTGAACCGGCTGCTCGCCGGCCGCTGACCCATCCGATCGGAGCCGCGCGGATCTGCCGAGTCCGCGCGGCTCCGGCTCACCCGCGACCGGGTACGCCTCAGCCGTGCGTGGTCAGGCCGCCGTCGACGGGAATCACCGCGCCGGTGAGGTACGCGCCGGCGCGCGACGACAGGTAGATCGCGGTGCCCGCCATGTCCTCCGGGCGGCCGATCCGGCCCAGCGGCACCTGCTGTTCGATCGCCGAACGGGACGCCGGGTCCTGCAGGGCGAAGGCCATCATTCTGCTCTCGAACGGGCCCGGGGCGATCGCGTTGACCGTGATCTGCTCGCCGGCCAGTTGGTGGGCCAGGCTGCGGGTCAACATGTGTACGGCGGCCTTGGTGGCCGAGTAGGCGTACACCTCCATGAACGGCACCCGGATGCCGTCGACCGAGCCGATGTTGATCACCCGGGCCGGGTCGTCGGCGGTGGCCGCGGCGCGCAGCGCCGGCAGCAGCGCGGTGGTGAGCCGGAAGACCGCCTTGACGTTCACCGCCCAGAGCTTGTCGAACGCGCTCTCCGGGTACGCCTCCAGCGGCGCGCCCCAGGTCGCGCCCGCGTTGTTGACCAGCACGTCGAGCCGGTCGCCGGTGCGCTCCCGCACGGCCGCGGCGAGTCCCTCGGCCCCCGCGTCGTGGCTCAGGTCGGCCGGTACGCCCTCGCACCGCCCGTCGGCGGAGAGCTCCTCGGCCACCGCCGCGCAGACATCGGCCTTGCGGGACGAGACGATCACCCGGGCGCCAGCCTGCACGAAGCCCCGGGCGATCATCAGCCCGATCCCCCGCGTGCCGCCGGTGACCAGGACCGTCTTGTCGGCGACCGAGAACAGCTCCGTCATGCCCATCCCTCGCGAGTCGGTGGACCTACCGCTCGGTAACGTAGCCGGGGCCCCGACCGGGGACAACCCCGCGTACGCGACACCGCGGTCCCGTCGCCGGGATGCGACCACCCCCACCTCCGGTTACCGTCGCAGGTGATGGTCCCTTCCGGTCAGCTCTCCCCGGCAACTCACCCCGACCTGCCCACCGCCGAGATCGACCTGCTCGACCTCGGTGACCTCGCCCCCGAGCCCGGGTGGCGCCGCCCGACGCTGCTCGACGCGGATCTGCTGATCCTGGTCACCGGCGGCCACGGCACGGCCGAGCTGGACTTCCGTCCGCTGCCGTGCCGGCCGGGCACGCTGCTGCGGGCCAGTCCCGGCCAGGTGCTGCGCTGCACCCGGCAGCTCGACGCGACGGTGGTGCGCTGGCGCGGCGAGACGCTGCGCGGCCTGGACGTCGACCCGGACGCCGTGCCGACCCACCACCAGCTCGCCGGCGAGGACGAGGACGCGGTGATCAACGAGGTCAGCCAGTTGGCGGTGGACAGTCGCCGGCACCGCGGCAACCCGGCCGCCCGTGCCCTGCTGCGCCACGAGCTGGCCGTGCTGCTGCTGCGCCTGGCGCTGCTCCCCATCAACCGCCCCGGCGGTGCCGACGGCGGGCCGCACCGGTCGGAGCTGGCCACCTTCCACCGGCTGTGCCGGGAGATCGAGCGCGGCTACCAGCACACCCGCCGGGTCGAGGACTACGCCGCCCAGTTGGGCTGCTCGGTGCGAACCCTGACCCGGGCCTGCCTGGCGGTGACCGGGCGCAGCGCCAAGCAGGTGGTGGACGAGCGGGTCGCGCTCCAGGCCAGCCGGCTGCTGGCCGCCACCGACGAGCCGGTGGCCCGGATCGGTCGCCGGCTGGGCTTCCCCGAGCCGACCAACTTCGGCCGCTTCTTCACCCGCGAGGTCGGGGTGAGCCCGGGGGCGTTCCGGGCCGCGCGGGAGCAGCCGCTGCGGCGGATCGTCCGGCAGCGTCGGCCCGCCGACCCGGCGGAGTGAGCCGGGCGGGCATGATGGCGGGGTGCAGATCTCCGCGCGCGGCGACTACGCGGTACGGGCGGCGCTGAGCCTCGCCACCGCGTACCCCTCGCTGCTGTCCACCCAGGCGATCGCCACCGAGCAGGACATGCCGCGCAAGTTCCTGGAGGCCGTCCTGGCCGACCTGCGCCGAGCCGGCATCGTGCGGGCCCAGCGCGGCGCGGAGGGCGGCTACACGCTGGCCCGGCCGCCCCGCGAGGTCACCGTCGGGGCGATCCTGCGCGCTGTGGAGGGCCCCCTGGCCGGGGTGCGCGGCCTGCGCCCCGAGGAGACCCGCTACGAGGGTTCGGCGGAGAACCTCCCCCGGCTCTGGGTGGCCGTGCGGGCCGCCGTCCGGCAGGTGCTCGACGAGGTCAGCCTCGCCGAGGTGGTCAACGGCCGACTGCCCGCGCACGTCCGAAAGCTGACCGCTCTGCCCGACGCCTGGGAGCCCCGCTGATGCCCACCCCCACCCTGCGCACCGACCGGCTGCTGCTGGAGCCCTACCGCCCGGCCGACGCCGACGACTTCGTCGCCCTGCTCAGCGACCCGGAGGTGGCCCGGTACATGGGCGACGGCCCGATGACTCCCGCCGACGCCGCCGCCCTGTTCGGGCGGGTGTTCACCACGGTCTACGCCGAGGACCTGTTCGACGTGTGGGCGGTGCGCCGCGACGGCCGGTACGTCGGGCACGCCGAGATCAAGCGCACCGACCAGGTCGACGGCCACGAGCTGGTGTACGTCCTGGCGAAGCCGGCCTGGGGCGCCGGTCTCGGCACCGAACTGGCCCGGGCCCTGGTCCGGTACGGCTTCGACACCCTCGACCTGACCCGGGTGTACGCCACCGTCGCCGAGGCCAACACGGCCTCGCTGGCGCTGCTGGCCAAGCTCGGCTTCGTCCATCAGCGGGACGTCACCGAGGACGACGGCAGCGTCACCCGGGTCCTCGCCGTCGACCGCGCGCCGGCGCCCGCCTGAGCCGACGCCGGCGCGCGCCCGGAGTCACAGCGTCCGGATCACCTCCTCGGCGGGCAGCCGGGGCAACCGGTCGTGCCAGGCGTCCGGCCCCGGGCGGCCGATGTTGACCAGCAGCAGCACCTCGTGCCGGCCGTCGGGGAAGAACTCGCGTTGCACGCCGGCGGCGTCGAAACCGGCCATCGGCCCGGCGGCCAGCCCGGCGGCGCGCACCCCGAGCAGGAAGTAGCCGGCCTGGAGGGTGGCGTTGAACCGGGCCTGCGCGACCCGCTGCGCCCGGTCGGCCAGCCAGTCCTTCGCCTCCGGCCGGTGCGGGAACAGCTCCGGCAGCCGGTGGTGGAAGTCCACGTCCGCGGCGAGCACCGCGACCAGCGGGGCGGTGGCCGTCTTGGCCCGGTTGCCGGCGGACACGTGCGGCAGCAGCCGGGCGCGCGCCGGGGCGGACCGCGCCAACAGCACCCGCAGCGGCTGGCCGTTGAGCGCGGTCGGGCCGTACCGGACCAGGTCGTGGATGGCGGCGACCTGGGCGTCGGTGACCGGCTCGTCGGTGAAGGTGTTCGCCGTGCGGGCCGCCCGGAAGAGCAGGTCCTGAGCCTCCCGGTCCAGCGCCAGCAAATCCGCTGCCACCGACGCCCGCGTCACGCGGCCACCGCCCGCCGTGGCGGTGCTGGTTTGACTTCCTCCACCGCCATGAATGGCGGGGATTCCCTCCGCGCTGCGCGCGAAAGGCGCAACGCCCAGGTGGGTTCCTGCTTCACCGCGATCAGCCGGAGCATGCTCCGGTCTTACGTCCGCTCCACAGGCGTTTTCCGTCTCCGCAAGCCCTGCGGCGACGTCTGGTGCCGCGGGCTCCAGCTTGGTTATCGCTGGAGCCCGCCGAGATTTTACCACGGTCAATGGCACGCTCGGGGCATGGCGGCCCCTTCCGCGCGGGCCCTCACCCCCACCCTGAAGGGCGGAGCACTGGCCCGCATCTTGGTAGCCGCCCCGGTGGTAGACCAGCGGCTCGGCGTCGGCGCCGGCGGCCAGCGTCAGCGGCTCGGCGATGACCACGGTGTGGTCGCCGGCCGGCACCCGGTGCACGACCCGGCAGAGCAGCCGGCCCAGCACCCCGTCGAGCAGCGGCAGTCCGAACGGCCCCGGCGTCCACTCCCGGTACGCGGCGAACCGGTCGATCCCGCTGGTGGCGAAGATGCGGGCGGCTTCTGACTGGTCGGCGGCGAGCAGGTGCACCGCGACGTGTTCGGCGCGGGCCAGCACCGGCCAGCTCGACGAGGCGACGCCGAGGCAGAACGAGACCAGCGGCGGGTCCAGCGAGACGGAGGTGAACGAGGTGGCGGTGAAGCCGGCCCGCAGCGGCGCCCCGATCCCGCCCAGGCAGGCCGGGTCGGTGCCCCGCGCGACGGCGGTGACCACGGTGACGGTGGACGCCTGCCGGCGCAGCAGCCCCCGGAACAGGTCCCGGTCCACCGGCAGCAGGTCGCCGCTCACGCGGTCACCAGCTCAGGCGTGGCGTACGAGCTGGCCGGGCGTGGCAGCCCGTAGTGCTCGCGCAGCGTCCGACCGGTGTACTCGTGCCGGAACAGCCCCCGGGCGCGCAGCAGCGGCACCACGTGGTCGACGAAGTCGGCCAGCCCGCTGGGCAGCAGCGGCGGCATCACGTTGAAGCCGTCGGCGGCGCCCTCGGTGAACCACAGCTCGATCTGGTCGGCGATCTGCTCCGGGGTGCCGGCCACCACCCGGTGCCCGCGACCGCCGCCGAGCCGGCCGATCAGCTGCCGCAGGGTGAGCTGCTCCCGCCGGGCCAGCTCGACGACGAGCTGGTAGCGGCTCTGGTGGGCCTGGACGCTGGTCACGTCGGGCAGGTCGGGCAGCGGGCCGTCCAGCGGGTAACCGCTGAGATCGATCCCGGTCATGCCGGAGAGCTGGGCGAGGGCGTGCTCGGGGACGATCAGCGCCTCCAGCTCGGCGGCGAGGGCCTGCGCCTCGGCCTCCGTACCGCCGATCACCGGGGCGATGCCGGGCAGCACCTTGACCAGGTCCGGGTCCCGGCCGGCGGCGGCGGTGGCCCGCTTGAGGGCGGCGTAGAAGGCCTGGCCGTCGGCGAGGGTCTGCTGGGCGGTGAAGACCGCCTCGGCGTACCGGGCGGCGAAGGCGATGCCGTCAGGCGACGAGCCGGCCTGCACCAGCAGCGGCCGGCCCTGCGGCGGTCGGGGCGTGTTCAGCGGGCCGCGGACCTTGAACGCGTCGCCGGTGTGACCGACCTCGTGCACCCGGTCGGTGTCGGCGAAGACCCCGGCCGCGGCGTCCAGGACGAGGGCGTCGTCCTCCCAGCTGTCCCAGAGCTTGATCGCCACGTCGACGAACTCGGCGGCCCGCCGGTACCGGTCAGCGTGCGCGGGGTGCTCGTCGAGGTTGAAGTTCCACGCCTCCCGGGACTGCGCGGAGGTGACGATGTTCCAGCCGGCCCGGCCGCCGCTGAGGTGGTCCAGCGAGGCGAACTTGCGGGCGATGTTGAACGGCTCGTTGTAGGTGGTGGAGACCGTGGCGATCAGCCCGATGTGCTCGGTCGCGGTGGCCAGCGCGGCGAGCAGGGTGAGCGGTTCGAAGACGGCCTGGATGTTGTGCCGTACGGCCGGCCCGACGGCCAGCCCGTCGGCGAGGAAGACCGAGTCGAGGGTGCCGCGTTCGGCGATCCGGGCCAGCTCCTGGAAGTGCCGGACGTCGCCGACCCGGCTCGGGTCGGTGCGCGGGTGCCGCCAGGCCGCCTCGTGGTGGCCGACGCCCATCAGGAATGCGTTCAGGTGCAGGGTGCGGGACATGGCGTTTCCTCTCAGGCGGTGACGTCGACGCGCCAGGTGGAGAAGCGGCGTTCGACGGCGACGAGGAGCTGGTTGACGACGAGGCCGATGGCGGAGATGGTGATGATCCCGGCGTACATGTCGGGGATCGCGAAGTTGTACTGGGCGTAGTTGACGAGGTAGCCGAGCCCCGCCTTGGCGCCGACCATCTCGGCGGCGACCAGCACGAGGATCGAGTACGCCCCGGCCAGCCGGACGCCGGTGAAGACCGTCGGCACCGCCGCCGGCAGGATCACCTTCTGGAACAGCCGCAGGTGGTTGAGCCCCATCGAGCGGGCGGAGCGCACCAGCAGCGGGTCGACGCCCTTCACCCCGGCGATGGTGTTCAGCAGGATCGGCCAGGAGCAGGCGTAGAGCACCAGGGCGATCTTGGAGGTCTCCCCCAGGCCGAGGATCAGCACGAAGACCGGCAGCAGGGCCAGCGCGGCGGTGTTGCGGAACACCTCCAGCAGCGGGCTGAGCAGGTCGGCGAGGGGCCGGTACCAGCCGATCAGCAGCCCGAGCGGGATGGCGGTGAGCACGGCCAGGCCCAGCCCGGTCAGCGAGCGGGTGAGGCTGGCCCCGACGTGGTCGGCGAGCTGCCCGCTGGTCAGCAGCGCCCACCAGGCCACCAGCACCTCGGACAGCGGCGGCAGGAAGACCCGGTCGACCAGGCCGACCCGGGGCGCGGTCTCCCACAGGGCGGCGAGGCCGAGCAGCGCGGCGCTGCGGTGCAGCGCCCGCCCGCCGAGGCCGAGCAGCCGGCCGGGCAGCGTGGGCCCCGCGACGGCCGGCGCCGCCGGGGGCGTGGCGGCGGGGACCGCCAGCCGGGTGGGTCGTTCGGCGATGTCAACCAACGCGGGCCTCCTCGGTTCGGGTCGCCGCCGGCGCCGCGCGGTCCGCGGCGGCGTCGGCGACGGCGGGGGTACGACCACCGTCCACAGCGGTGCCGGCGGAGCGGCCGGCTTCCGGGGCGGCGGCACGGGGCTGCTGCCCGACGCCGACCGGTTCCGCCGGGCCGGGCCGGGTGTCCGCGCTCCGACCGGGCTGGGCGAGGGCGGGCGTCGACCGGGCGAGCAGGGCCCGCCAGGGGGTGCGGCCCGGTCGGCCGACGGTCGGCCGGGCGGCGGGGCGTTCGGCGGACTGCGCGGCGCGCACCTCGTCGCGCAGCAGCGTCCAGATCTCGTGCCGGTGGTGCCGGAAGGCGTCGGAGGAGCGGACGTCCTCGGTGGCGCCCCGGTCACCGAGGCCGATCTCGATGACCTGCTTGATCCGCCCGGGGCGGGAGGTCATCACGGCGACCCGCTGGCCGAGGTAGACCGCCTCGTCGATACCGTGGGTGATGAACACGATCGTCTTGGCGGTGCGCTGCCAGATCCGCACCAGCTCGTCCTGCAACGAGTCGCGGGTCTGCGCGTCCAGCGCGGCGAACGGCTCGTCCATCAGCAGGATGTCCGGGTCGTACGCGAGGCTGCGGGCGATCGCCACCCGCTGCTTCATGCCGCCGGAGAGTTCGTGCGGGTAGCGCTCGGCGAATCCGCCGAGCCCGACCAGGTCCAGGTGGTGGGCGACCAGCTCGGCCCGCTCGGCGCGGGGCACGCCCTTGGCCTCCAGTCCGAACGCGACGTTGCCGGCGGCGGTACGCCAGGGCAGCAGCGCGTACTGCTGGAAGACGATGCCCCGGTCGAGGCCGGGCCCGGTGACCGGGCGGCCGTCGACCAGCACCTCCCCGGAGGTGGGTCTGGACAGCCCGCCGAGCAGGTCGAGCAGGGTGGACTTGCCGCAGCCGCTGGGGCCGACGACGACCAGGAACTCGCCGGGGCGTACCCCGAGGGTGAGCTGGTCCAGGGCGGTGACCGCGCCGGCGGACGCGCGCCGCCCGGCGCGGACCGGGAAGGTCTTGGTGACCCGGTCGAACAGGACCTTGTCGTCGCTCACGCCACACCGCCGCCGGAGGCGAAGGAGTTGTACTTGTTGGTGTAGATGTCGCCCGGCTTCGGCTTGTCGCCCTTGAGCTCGCCGGTGTCGGCGAGCCAGTCGATCCAGGTGGTGAACTCCCGGTCGGTGATGAGGCCGCCCTTGCCGGCGACGCCGCTGCTCTTCCAGTAGCCCACCAGCGCCGGGTCCTCGTTGCGGCCGCGCTTGGCGATGATCGCCTCCAGTCGGGCCACCACGGTCTCCCGGGGCTGGCTGCGAGCCCACTCGATGGCCCTGCCGACCCCGCTGACGAAGGTCTTCACCGTGTCCGGGTTGCGCTTGAGGAAGTCGTCGCGGAACACGTAGGAGCCGCCGCTGAACGCCCCGAGCAGTTCGTAGTCGGTGAAGATGGTGCGGACGCCGCGGTTGGCGACCGCCTTGTCGCGGATCACGCCGCCGAGTACCGCGACGTCGATCTGCCGCTGCCGCAGCGACTGCTCGGAGTTCACCGGCGGGATGGCGACCAGCTCGACCTGGGCGATCTCGGCCGGGCTGAGCCCGTTCCTGGCCAGCCAGATCTTCAGCACCGCCTCGGCGTGCGCGCCGAGGGTGTTCATGCCGACCTTCTTGCCGATCAGGTCGCGGGCGGTGCGGATCGGGCTGTCGTCGAGGACGTAGTAGCCCTGGAAGGTCTGCGCGTCGGAGCCGTAGTAGCTGACCACGGCGGTGATCGGGGCGTTGGCGGTGGCGAGCTTGACGATGGCGCCGTTGAACGCGCCGCCGAAGTCGCTCTGCCCGGTGGCGGTGGCCTGGATGTCCTGCGGGCCGCCGGTGACGTTGCCGATCCACTTGAGCTTCACGTCACCGAGGTAGCCGAGGTCGGCGGCGAGTTCGGGGAGGGTGACCAGGCCGACTGAGCCCTGGTAACGCAGCTCCTTCGTCTGGCCGGACGCCTCGGCGTCGCTGCCGCAGGCGGCGGTGCTGGTCAGGGCGAGCAGGGCCGCGACGGCGGCGAGGGTACGACGGAATGAGGACATGGACGACTCCTGATCTGAGCACGAGGAGGACCGCGCCCGGTGGCGCGGGGGTACGCCGGCGCGCGGCGCCGGGCCGTCGTGGGCCGGGCCGTGCGGTGTGGCGGAAGAGGGATGGTGCGGACGGCGGTGGGCGTCAGCTCAACAGAGCGCGCTCGCGTGCCGGACCAGGTCGACGTGCACGCGAGCGGTGAGAAGAAGCTCGTCCCGCTGCGACATGAGCCCATGCTGCCGGGCCGCAACGAGCCCGGTCAACGCCCTTCCAGAACATGAGATGCGCGTCGCTGACTTTGTTGCATCCCTTGCCGAGCTGCGTTTACCGCCCCGCAACACCTACCTGCTGAGTAGAGATTCGGGTGACCGTCCAGAGCGGATCCGCGGCAGGTTTCGCAAATCGCCGGTTCGGGCATGTTCGATGACGTCAGAGCAGGGCACGACAGGGAACGGCGAGGGGAGCCCACGATGGGTCTGATGTTCCGCAAGCGCAAGAAGTACGGGCCGATCATCCTGAACTTCACCGAGAACGGCTTCTCGTCGTGGAGCATCAAGATCGGTCGCTGGTCCTGGAACTCCAAGGCCAAGGCGCACCGCGTCGACCTGCCGGGGCCGCTCTCCTGGAAGCAGGACAAGACCCGGGCGTGACGTCCCGAGGTTGAGCGGGGTGCCGGTGACTCACCGGCACCCCGCTCGACGTTCGGCGGCCCGTACCCGCGACCGGCGGCTCGGGCGGCGGCTTCGCCGTTCCGCCGCTGGCGGCGGTGTCCGGGGCGCAGAATCGCCGCATGAGCGGCGACGGGTCCTACCGGCGGGAGCTGCGGCGGGCGGTGGGCGCCTGCCTCCTGCTGGTGCTCGCCTACTTCCTGGTGCCGGTGGCGCCCGACCCGAACGGGTTCCGGCTGGCCCTGCGCTCGGCCGGCACCCTGCTGCTGGTCCTGATCGTCTCCCTGCTCGTCACCGGCCAGGTACGCCGGCAGCTCGCCGGCCGGGCACCCACCGGCGACCAGGGGATCCGCGCGCTGATCCGGCTCGGCGTCGCGCTGGTCGCGGGTGTGCTCACCTTCGCCCTCGCCGACTACGTGGTGGCGTGGAGCAGCCCCGGGCAGTTCGCCGGCCTCGAGACCCGCGTCGACGCGCTCTACTTCGCGCTGGCCACCCTGACCACCGTCGGCTACGGCGACGTGAACGCCCAGGGGCAGGTCGCCCGGGTGGTGGTCTGCGTGCAGATGGTGTTCAGCATCGGGGTGGTGGCCACCGGCGTGTCGGTGCTGGTCAAGCAGTTGACCGGGCGGCTGCGGCCGGGCCGGCGGTGATCAGCACGTCGCCGCCGAGCCGGCCGTGCTCGGGGTCGCGGCGTACCGCGCCGGAGTGCAGCAGGCTGGTGAGCGCGCCGACGGTGTCCGCGGCCCGGTAGACGGTCGCGGTGAGGGTGTGCCGGCGCAGCTCGGTGACCGTACGTGGGCCGGAGCGGGCCAGCTCGGCCAGCAGCTCGCGGCGCAGCGGCCCCGGCTCCGGGTGCAGGGCGATGTCGAGCAGCCCGCCGGCCGGGTCCTCGGGGTCGCGATAGCGCACCCCGGCGAACTCGTCGACCTCCCACAGCGCGTCCTTGAACGCCTCCAGGCTCTTCTCCAGCCCGGTGCCGAACGCGACCCGCCGGGCCGGCGACCCGCCGGCCGGCACCAGCTCGACCTCGGTGACCAGCGCAAAGCCGGCGCCGGTCAGCGCCGGCCGCAGCGACGCCGGCGCGGGAGCGGAGAGCAGCAGCTCGGCCGGGCGACCGGTCGCCGCGGCGGCCAGCAGCGCCGGCTCGGCGGCCGCGGCGTCCACCATGGTCAGCAGCGGCGCACCGGCCGCACCGGCCGCCTTGAGCACCACCGGCAGCCGGGACGCGTCTCCCGGGACCAGGTGCACGGCCACGTCGGCCGGCAGCGTCGCCTCGACCGGACCGAGCCGGGCCGGCAGGTCGGGCCCACCGCCGGCGAGCACCAGGACGGTCAGCCGCCGCCCGCGCAGCCGGTCGGCGAACTCGGCCACCACCCGCAGCGCCGCCTCGGCGGCCTCAGGATCGGCGTACGACAGGGCGAGGGTGGCCCGCCGGGAACGGTGCAGCGCCCCCGGCAACCAGTGGTCGAGCTGCCGGACGAGCAGTTCACGCAGGACGGTGTCGGTGGCCATCCTGTCGTTGTACCGTACGGCGGCCTCAGGCCGGCACGGAGATGCCCACCCCGCCCCGGGTCTGGCCGCCGTAGCGCCGCCGCTCCCGGTCGAGGTCCAGCCGGCCGATCCGCTTGCGCGCCGCCAGCGCCTCGTCGTCGAGCAGGTCGGCCGGGACGATCCAGACGATCTCGAACTCCAGGCCGTCCGGGTCCTGCCCGTAGAGGCTCTTGGTGGTGCCGTGGTCGGAGGTGCCCACCAGCGCGCCCGCGGCGGCCAGTCGCTCGGCGGTGGCGCCCAGCTCGTCGAGGGTGTCCAGCTCCCAGGCCAGGTGGTAGAGGCCGACGGTGGCGCGCCCGGCCTGCGAGCGGCCGGCCGCCGCGCCGATCTCGAACAGGCCGAGGTCGTGGTCGTTGGTGGAGTCGGGCGCCTGGAGGAACGCGGCGCCGCGGAACCCGTCCGGGGTCATCGCCACCGGCCGGAAGCCCAGCACGTCGCGGTAGAAGGCGACACTGCGGTCGAGGTTGCTGACGTAGAGGACGGCGTGGTTGAGGCGGTGGATTCCCATGCACTCCACGCTAGCGCGATTTGGTTGAGCGTTCAACCATTGCCGCTATGATGGACGCCATGACCCGGTGGCTGGACCCCGACGAGCAGCGCACCTGGCGGGCCTTCCTGACCGCCTCCCGGGCGCTGATGGACACCCTCGACCGCGAGCTGCAACGCGACGCGGGGATGCCGCACGCCTACTACGAGATCCTGGTCCGGCTCTCCGAGGCCCCCGGGCGGCAACTGCGGATGAGCGAGCTGGCCGACCTGACCGGCTCCTCGCGCAGCCGGCTCTCGCACGCCGCCGCCCGGCTCGAGGCGGCCGGGTGGCTGCGGCGCGAGGACTGCCCGACCGACCGGCGCGGCCAGGTCGCCGTCCTCACCGACGACGGCTTCGCGGCGCTCGCCGCCGCCGCGCCCGGCCACGTCGAGGGAGTACGCCGGCACCTCTTCGACGCGCTCAGCCCGGCCCAGGTCGACCAGTTGCGCCGGATCAGCGAGACGCTGGTCGCTCACCTGACCGGTTGACGACTCCGATCACCGTCGGGGCTTGTACAACCCGTGGCCGGACGAGCACGATGGGGCGTGCCCTCCGGCTTCGGTGAACTGACCCTCCAGGCGCACCACCTGGTGTCCGCCGGCGACCTGGCCGGCGCGCAGCGACTGCTCGCCGACGCGCTGACCGACGCCGACCCCCGGCCCGACCACGCCTCCCCCGAGTTGGCCGACGCCGCCGGGCTCCAGGCGCGGGTGCTGGTCGCGCTCGGCGAGCCGCACTCCGCGCGCGGCTGGGCGGCCTTCGCGTACGCGGCCGCCACCCGGCTCTACGGGCGCTCGGACGAGCGGACGATCTCGGCGGGAGCGACCCTGGCCGCCGTGCTGCACCGGGTCGGCAGCAACGCCCGCGCCGCGCGGCTCTACTCCGACGTGATCCTCGAGCTGACCGCCCACGATGGGCCGGAGTCGCTGCGGGTGCTTGCCGCGCACGCCGACCTGGCCACCGTGGAGTACGCCCGGGGCCAGTGCGCGCAGGCCCGGGAACGCCTCCAGGACGCCTGGGAGCTGCACCGCGAGGTCTACGGCGACGGCAACCCCAGCGGCATCAAGATGCTGGCCCGGCTCGGCGCGATGCAGCGCGACTGCGGCCGGTTCACCGAGGCGCACGACAACCTGGCGCTCGCCCGCGAACTGGCCCGGCAGCACCTGCCCGCCGACGACCCGCTGGCCCGGCAGGTCGCGGCTCTGGCCCGGGCGGCCGCCGACCCGGACCACGTCTGCGACGACGAGCCACCGCCGGAGCGGGACACCCCGGTGGTGCCGGCCGCCCGCACCGCCCCGGCCGACGAGGGGCCGCCCGAGCCGCCCGCCTGGCCGGTGGGGCCGGCGGCGACCGACCAGGCGTACCCGCCGACGGTGCCCGGCCAGCGATTGCCCACCGAGGACGCCGACGTCCCGGAGGCCGACGACCCGTACGCCGACTGGTGGCCGCCGGAGCCGCTCGCCGTGCCGGAGCCGGCCGCGCACGAGCCGGTCCCCCCGTCCGTGGTCGGGCTGGCCAACGGGTACGCCGAGGAGGCCGACGGGGTGCACCGGGTGGGTCAGCGCCACCCGGAGGAGTCCCGGCCGCTGCCGGTGGTGGTGCCCCGGCACCACGCGCCGCCGCCGCGCCGCAACCGGGCGACCCCGGCCGTGGTGGCCGGGCTGACCGTGGTGGTGCTGGGCACCGTCGCGGTGGTCGCCGGGGTGTCGCAGGTCGACGGCGGTGGCGACGACCCGCCGGCGCCCGCCGCCGCGCCGACCGGCGCGCCGAGCCCGACCGCGTCGTCCGCGCCGCCCAGTGCCGGGGTCGCCGCCCCGCCCGGCACCCCACCGGGTCGGGTGACCCTGCGCGACCGGCGCGACAACATCGCGCTGGACTGGGAGTACCCGGCGGGCGCGGAGGGGCCGGTGGTCATCTCCGGCGGCCGCGCCGGGCAGGACCCGCGCGCCTTCCAGGAGTTGCCCGCCGGCACGAACAGCTTCGTCGTCTACGGCCTGGACCGCACCAACGACTACTGCTTCACCGTCGCCGTGGTCTGGTCCACCGACACCGTCGCCCGCGCCGCCGAGGTATGCACCCGCCGCCGTTGACTCCCCCACCCCGCTCGATCTGGCCTGTTTCGGAGAAAGCGTGGCCATCCGGCACCGTAAAGGCACTCTTTCTCGGAAAGTGCGTCCGCGGGCGGCGCGGCGGGATGAGCCCGGTGTCGCCGTCGAGGGGCGGGCGGGCAGGGGGTGGCGGGGGTGTGACGTGGGCGCCCGCGGGGCCGGGATGCTTGGTGCGGCGGGTCGGGGCGCGGTATCTTTCTCCGTTCGGAGAAACAAAAAGGAATGGCAACCATGGCCATTCCTTCGCCTATCTTAATTGACGAGGAGACGGCTTGTCAACGCAATCCGACGGTTCCGTCGCGCAGCGGCACGACGACGAGATCGGCCCCGAGCAGGAGTACGTCTCGCTGCTCTACGGCCGGCTGGACGACATGCGTGAGCAGGCCGCCCAGCGGCTCACCGAGGAACTGCGGAACACCGGGGGCACGTTGCAGGCCCGGTCCCAGCGCGACAGCGCGGTCCAGATGTACGCCGACCAGGTCGAGCAGTTCTCCGCCGTGGAGAACGGGCTCTGCTTCGGCCGGCTCGACGACACCGACGGGGCCCGGCACTACATCGGCCGGATCGGCATCTTCGACACCACCGGCGACTACGACCCGCTGCTGATGGACTGGCGGGCCCCCGCCGCCCGGCCGTTCTACCTCGCGACCGCCGCCAACCCACAGGGCGTCAAGCGGCGCCGGCACCTGCGTACCCGGCAGCGGAAGGTGACCGGGCTCAACGACGAGGTGCTCGACCTCGCCACCGCCTCCCCCACCGCCCACGAGGAGCTGACCGGCGAGGCGTCCCTGCTCGCCGCGCTCAACGCCGGCCGGACCGGGCGGATGCGCGACATCGTGGAGACCATCCAGGCCGAGCAGGACCGGGTGATCCGGGCCGACCTGCCGGGCGTGCTGGTGGTGCAGGGCGGCCCCGGCACCGGCAAGACCGCCGTCGCGCTGCACCGCGCGGCGTACCTGCTCTACACCCACCGGCGGGAGCTCTCCAGCCGGGGCGTGCTGCTGGTCGGCCCGAACGCGACCTTCCTGCGCTACATCTCGCAGGTGCTGCCCACGCTGGCCGAGACGGGCGTGCTGCTGCGTACCCCCGGCGACCTCTTCCCCGGCGTCAGCGCGCGACGCGCCGAACCGGCCGAGACGGCGGCGCTCAAGGGGCGGACGGCGATGACCGAGGTGCTGGCCGCCGCGGTCCACGACCGGCAGTGGGTGCCCGACGAGCCGCTGGAGATCGAGATCGAGCGGGACACGGTGCGGCTCGACCCGGAGATGGTCCGCCAGGCCCGCGACCGGGCCCGCCGCTCCGGCCGCCCGCACAACCTGGCCCGCGCCGTGTTCGACGTCGAGGTCGTCCACGCGCTCGCCGCGCAGATCGCCGAGCGGATCGGCGCCGACCCGCTGGGCGGGGAGAACCTGCTGGAGGAGGCCGACCGCGCCGAGATCCGCCGGGAGCTGCGCGAGGAGCCCGGCATCCGGGCCGCGCTCGACGAGCTGTGGCCGGTGCTCACCCCGCAGCGCCTGCTCGCCGACCTGTACGCCTCGACCGACCGGATCGCCGCGGCCGCGCCGATGCTCACCGACGCCGAGCGCGCGCTGCTGCACCGGGAGCCGGGCGGCTGGACGCCGGCCGACGTGCCGCTGCTGGACGAGGCCGCCGAGCTGCTCGGCGAGGACGAGCGGGCCGCCGCCGCCCGCCGCGAGCGGATCCGCTCCTTCCAGCGCGAGTACGCCGAGGGCGTGCTGGAGATCTGGAAGGGCTCCCGCTCGATCGACGTCGAGGACGAGGCCGACGGTGGCGAGATCCTCGGCGTCACCGACCTGATCGACGCCGACCGGCTGCTGGAGCGGCAGGAGGAGGCCGACCGGCTGACCACCGCGCAGCGGGCCGCCGCCGACCGGAGCTGGGCGTTCGGGCACGTGATCATCGACGAGGCGCAGGAGCTGTCGCCGATGGCCTGGCGGCTGCTGATGCGCCGCTGCCCGAGCCGGTCGATGACGATCGTCGGTGACGTGGCGCAGACCGGCGCGCTGGCCGGCACCCCGTCCTGGGCCGACGCGCTGGAGCCGTACGTGGCCCGGCGCTGGCGGCTGGAGGAGCTGACCGTCAGCTACCGCACCCCCGCCGAGATCATGGCGGTGGCCGCCGAGGTGCTCGCCGAGATCGACCCCGCGCTGCGCCCACCCCGCTCGGTACGCGCCGGCGGCGTACCCCCGTGGGACCGCGCGGTGGACGCGGCCGGCCTGGCCGGGGAGCTGGTGGCGGTGACCGCCAGGGAGGCCGCCGGTCTGGACGACGGGCGGCTCGGGGTGATCGTGCCGGCGGGCCGGGCCGACGAGTTGGCCGCCGCGGTGGTGGCCGCGCTGCCGGAGGCGGCGGTCGGCGAGCAGCCGGAGCTGGAGAGCCGGGTGGTGGTGCTGACCGTGGGGCAGGCCAAGGGCCTGGAGTTCGACTCCGTCCTGGTGGTCGACCCGGACGCCATCGTCGCCGAGTCCCCGCGCGGGCGCAGCGACCTCTACGTGGCGCTGACCCGGGCCACCCAGCGGCTCGGTGTGCTCCGCCCCACGTCCTGACCCCTGCTCCCGGCTCCGCGGCGAGGAGCGGGCCCGATGTGGACAGCAGTGGCCTCACCCTTGCGGGTGAGGCCACTGCTGCTCTGTTCGCGATCGTCGCGGGACCGGGTCAGCCGGGATTCGCGCGATCGTTGGTGAAGTTACCCACCTGGGCGCCGGTCGACGACTGGTCGCTCGTCGAGCCACCGGCGGGCGTGCTCAGCCCGCCCGTGGTGGCGTCGCCCGTCGTGGTCGGGGCGACCGTGCCGCGGTGCCGCTCCGGCTGGCGGGCCAACCGGCGCACGCTGGCCGGGCCGGCGGTGCCGCCGGTGGTGGTGATCGCGCCCTGCCCCCGGGTCGGGCCGCCGTCGCGCAGCACGTTCGGGTCGACCGGGGCGTCGGCCGGATCGTCCGGGTCCTGCTCCTGGATCACCCGCAGCACGTCCGTCTGCGGCACGGTCACCTCGTCCAGGGCGCCCTCGCCGTAGACGCCGGCGGTGAGGCGCTCCTCGGCCAGCCGGGCGGACTCCCGCATCGTGTCGTTGTCACGCACGTCCATCACCTCGCAGATCTGGCGGTAATCCACTGCCTGCCCGGCCAGGCCGCGACCAAACCGGTCCGCGCCGGTTCACCGGCCGGCCGCCCGCCGCTCGCCTGCCGGCCGTTCCCGCTGCCCATGCTGACCGGCGGGTTGGCGGGAACCGCCCGCCCCCGTAGGAGAGACAGCGTGCGCAGAATGCGCCGTACCGCCATCGCCGCCCTGGTGGTGGCGACCGTGACGTCCGGTCTGGCCGCGCCCGCCCAGGCGCGACCGGGACCGGAGCGGACCTTCGACCTCCAGGCCCACCGCGGCGGCCTCGGACTGCGGGTGGAGAACACCCTCGCCTCGTTCGGCAACGCCCTCCAGCTCGGCGTGAACACGCTGGAACTGGACGTGCAGATCACCGAGGACGGCCAGGCCGTGGTGACCCACGACCGCAAGGTCAGCGGGGCCAAGTGCGTGGACACCGCCCCGGTACGCCCCGGGGACCCGGAGTTCCCGTACGTCGGCAAGTACGTCAACACGCTCACCCTGGCCCAGGTGCGCACCCTCGACTGCGGCTCCCGGACCCTGCCGGACAAGCCCGGCCAGCTGGCCGTGCCCGGCGCCCGGATGCCCCTGCTGCGGGAGGTCTTCGACCTGGTCAAGCGCTACCGGGCCGACGACGTGACGCTCAACGTGGAGACCAAGGTGGAGGCCGGCGCGCCCACCGAGACCGCGCCCCGCGAGCAGTTCGTCCAGGTGACCGCCCGGGAGATCCGTGCCGCCGGGCTGCTCAAGCAGGTCACCGTCCAGAGCTTCGACTGGGGCGCGCTGATGCGGATGCGCCAGGTCGAGCCGCGGCTGCCCCTGGTCGCCCTGACCAACTACGACTTCCTCCAGGTCGGCCGCCCCGGCGCGTCGCCCTGGCTCGGCGGCCTGGACATCGACGACTTCGCCGGCGACCCGATCCGGGCCGTGCGCAGCTTCGGCGCGAGCGCGTTCTCCCCGGTGCACGGCTTCCCGCAGAACGGCACCGTCACCGACCCCGGCTACCGGCCGTACGTCACGAAGGACATGGTGGAGCACGCGCACCGCAACGGCATCAAGGTGATCCCGTGGACCGTCGACGACGTGCCGACCATGGCGAAGCTGCTCGACGACGGGGTCGACGGGCTCATCACCGACTACCCGGACCGGCTCCGCGACCTGCTGGCCACCCGCGGCCGGCAACTGCCCGCGGCGTACGCCTCGCCGTTCGACATCCAGGCGCACCGCGGCGGCCGGGCCACCCGCCCGGAGAACACCCTGCCCGCCTTCGCGCACGCGCTGGAGAACCCGGCGATCTCCACCCTGGAACTGGACACCGGCGTCACCGCCGACGGGCACCTGGTGGTGCTGCACGACCGGACCGTCAACGGCTCGCACTGCGTCGACACCGCGCCGGCCCGCCCGGGTGACCCGCAGTTCCTCTACGTCGGCAAGCCGGTGCACGCGCTGACCCTGGCCCAGCTCAAGACCGTCGACTGCGGCTCGCGGACGTTGCCGGAGTTCCCGGCCCAGGTCGCCGCGCCCGGCGCCCGGATCCCCACCCTCGACGAGGTGTTCGCCCTGGTGCGCGCCAGCGGCCGCGACGACGTGCGGCTGAACGTGGAGACGAAGATCAGCCCGCTGGTCGACGACACCGAGCCGTACCCGAGCTTCACCCGCAAACTGGTCGGCGCGATTCAGCAGGCCGGCTTCACCCGCCGGACCACGATCCAGTCGTTCGACTGGCGCACCATCCGCTACGCCCACCGGCTGGACCCGCGCATCGAGACGGTCGCCCTGGTATGGCAGTACGGCCCGGCCGAGTGCGCCTCCCTCGCCGACGAGTGCTCGCTGCGCGCCGTCTACGGCGACCCGTCGGTCACGAGCCCGTGGACCGGCGGCCTGGACTGGTGGCAGCACCAGGACCTCGGCAAGCTGGTCCGCGCCTCCGGCGCGACGACGATCTCCGCCAACTGGCAGGTGCACGACCCGGGCCAGGGCACTGTCGCCTCGGCCGACTGGTACCTGCGGGAGGACCCGGCCTACTTCCACGGCCCCCGAGTGCCGGAGCTGCAGCGGCGGTACGGGCTCACGGTCGTGCCGTATACGGTCAACGACCCGGCGGTCATGCAGCGGGTGATCGACCTGGGTGTTGACGGCCTCATCACCGACGACCCGGAGCTGCTCGTCCGGGTGGCCGTGCGCAACGGCCTGCGCTGACGTACCACGCCGGTGGCGCTCTCCCCGCAGGGCGCCACCGGCGGTCACAATCCGCTGGTGAGCCGGTGTTACCTCTCGGGGGCGTCGGGTAGACCCGGGGTGCCCGCGCCATGAACGCGAACCGTGCCGTGGCCGAAACGCGGTAGCGGGGCGAGGGAGTGCAGGTACTCATCAAATCCTGAGGAGGACCAGATGAGCACGCAGGCTGCATCCACCAGGCCCATCAACCGGCCGATGCAGGAAGCGCCCAACCGGGCGGCGATGACCGAGGCTCCGACCCGTCCGATGCCGATGATGCACGACGGGCACCGCGAGCAGGCAATCCCCGCACCGGGGACGGAGACCAAGCCGTCGCTGCGTACGACGGAGTTCTGGGTGTACATCGCCGGCGTGATCGGCGTGCTGGCCGCGTCGTTCCTGGTCGGTAAGAACTCGGTCGGGGTGGACATCTTCCGCGCCCCGCAGGCCTGGTTCTTCATCACCCTGCTGACCATCGGTTACCTGGGCAGCCGGGGCCTGGCCAAGGCCGGCAGCAACTTCCGCAGCAGTGAAGAGCGCAAGGCCCGTCACTGACCCACGAGATCAACGCCGTGAGAACGATGGCCCCCGGGATGAATCCCGGGGGCCATCGTCGCGTCGGATCACTCGAAGTCGCCGCCGAAGTCGCCGCCGCCGAAGTCACCCTCGAAGGCGTCCTCGATCATCTCCCCGGCGACCAGGCCACCGGCGACGCCGAGGGCCGCCCCGGCGACCATGCCGCCCATGCCGTGACCCCGGTGGCCGTGCCCGTACCCGTGCGGGGCGCCGAAGCCGGCGGCGCGCAGGCTGCCGTAGCGGGAGGTGGTCTCGCGCAGCCAGCCGTCGACGACCTGCCCCCAGTCGACCCGGTCCGCGTCGGCGTGCGAGACGGTGTACCGGCCGAACGCGTCGTGGCCCGCGCTGAGGAAGCCACCGCGCTTGTCGCACTCGAGGATCACCTCGATGCCGTGCGGGCTGGTCACGAAGGTCAGCTCGACCTCGGTGACCGCTTGGGCGTACTGCGGCGCGGCGAAGAACTCGATCTCCTGGTAGAACGGCAGCGTCTGCTGGGTGCCGCGGAGGTGACCGCGCTCCAGGTCGGCGTGCTTGAACCGGAAGCCCAGCCGCTGGAAGGCCTCCAGGATCCGCTCGTGCACCGGCAGCGGGTGGATGTTGACCTGGTCCAGGTCGCTCTTGTCGACCGCGCGGGCGATCGCCAGCTCGGTACGCAGACCCATCGTCATCCCGCGCAGGCGCTGGCCGTAGACGTCGGTGATCGGGGCCTCCCACGGCACCGGCAGCTGGAACGGGATCGACAGCTGCTGCTTCGGCGCCAGCTGCAGCGGCCCGCTGACCGCCATCCGCTGGAACTCCATGATGCCGGCGTACTCGGTGTCGCCGCCCTCGATCTCCACCCGGGTGACCAGGCCGACGGTGATCTGCTCGATGTTCGCCGGGGCGTCGCCGCCGACGAGATTGACCTGCCCGTCGAGGGTCAGGCCCGGCCGGGTGTTCGGGTTGGCCAGGACCGTGTCGACGCTGGGCCCACCCACACCGAACGCGCTCAGCATCTTCTTGAAGACCATCGACACTCCCGCAGCACACGAAGCGCTCCGAGGTGGAGCGCGGACCGTTACCCAGGGCACCCTAATCGGAACGGCTGTGAAGTGCCTGGGAAGCGCGGGCGGACATCCCGGTCCCCACCTCGGCCGGAACCGCGGTCAGTCGGCCTCGACGACGACCAGCTCACCGACCTGCTCGCCGATCTGCCGGCGCCCCTCCGGCGGCAGCTTCGCGTCGGTGATCAGCACGTCGGCCTCCTCCAGCGGGGCGATGGTGGCGATGCCGATGGTCTCCCACTTGGTGTGGTCGGCCAGCACGACCAGCCGCCGGGCGGCGCTGATCAGCCGCCGGTTGACCGCCGCCTCCAGCAGGTTGGGCGTGGTGAAGCCGGTCCGCGGGCTCATCCCGTGCACGCCGAGGAAGAGCAGGTCGACGTTGAGGGCACTGATCGCCGCCTCGGCGACCGGGCCGGTCAGCGCGTCCGACGGGGTACGGATGCCGCCGGTGAGCACCACGGTCTGGTCGGCGCGCGGGTTCTGGTAGAGCGCGTCGGCGACCGGGATCGAGTTGGTCACCACGGTCAGCCCGCGTACGTCGGCGAGCATGGTGGCCAGCGCGGCGGTGGTCGTACCGGCGGAGAGGGCGATCGCCATGCCGGGCTCCACCATGCCGGCGGCGTGCTCGGCGATGGCCCGCTTCTCCCCCTGCTGGCGGATCGACTTGGCGGCGAAGCCGGGCTCCTCGGCCGAGCCGGGCCCGGCCAGGGTCGCCCCGCCGTGCACCTTGTCGATCAGCCCCCGCTCGGCGAGCACCTCCAGGTCCCGACGGATGGTCATGTCGGAGACCCCGAACCGGCTCACCAGGTGGCTGACCCGCACGCCGCCGCGCTGCCGGATCAGTTCCAGGATGGCGGTCTGCCGTTGCTGGGCGAGCATCGAGCCTCCTAACCGGGCGGACGCTGAAACGGTACGCAGGTCAGGCCGTCGCCGTCGGCTCGCCGAGCGGGACCGGACCGGAGTGTCCCTCCCGGACCACCGCCACCTCGCCGGCCGGCACGCGCAGCTCACCGGTGCAGCGTGCGCCGCCGAGCAGCTCGGTGCCGGTGACGTCGAGCCGGACCTCGGCGTCGGTGTGGTTGATGGCAAAGAGCCAGGACCGGTCGCCGTCGCGGCGGCGGACCACCTCGACGCCGGTCGGCGCGGCCACCGGGGGACGCGCCCCCGCCTCGGCGAGCAGCCGGGCCACCAGCCGGTCGGTGGCCGCCTCGTCCAGCCGGGTGCCGACGTACCAGGCGGTGCCCCGGCCCACCCGGTGCCGGGTGAGGGCGGCGACGCCGGGCAGCGGCCCGTCGGCGTACGAGGCGAGCACCTCGGCGCCCTCCGGGTGCAGCCACTCGGTCCACACGTCGGCGGTGGCGCCGTCGTCGAGGCGTACCCGCTCGCCCTCGCGCAGCGGGAAGAACTCCTCGGTGCGGACACCGAGCAGGTCGCGGAACGCCCCCGGGTACCCGCCGAGACGGATGTGGTCGTGCTCGTCGACGATGCCGCTGAAGTAGGTGACCAGGGCGGTGCCGCCACCGTCGACGTAGCGGCGCAGGGCCTCGGCGTCGGCGTCGCGGACCAGGTAGAGGGTCGGCACGAGGACCAGCTTGTAGCCGCTGAGGTCGGCCGAGGGGTGCACCACGTCGGCGGTGACGCCGGCCCGCCAGAGCGCGCCGTACAGCGCCCGGAGCCGGTCGACGTAGGTGACGTCGCCGCTGGGGTGCGAGTCGAGCTCGGCCCCCCACCAGGCCTCCCAGTCGAACAGGATCGCCACCTCGGCGTCGACCCGGCTGCCGCGCACCTCGGCGAGGGCCTTCAGGTCGGCGCCGAGCCGGCACACCTCGCGGAACACCTTGGTGTCCGGGCCGGCGTGCGGCACCAGCGCGGAATGGAACTTCTCCGCCCCGGCGCGGGAGGCCCGCCACTGGAAGAACAGCACCCCGTCGGCGCCGCGCGCCACGTGCGCGAGGCTGTTGCGGCGCAGCTGGCCGGGGGTCTTGGCGACGTTGCGCGGCTGCCAGTTGACCGCGCTGGTGGAGTGCTCCATCAGCAGCCACGGATCGCCACCGGCGACGCCGCGGGTGTGGTCGGCGGCGAGCGCCAGCCCGAGGTGCGACAGCGGGTCGGCGGCGGTGAGGTAGTGGTCGTTGGAGACCACGTCCACGTCGGACGCCCAGGAGTGGTAGTCCAGGTACTTGATTCCGGTGCCGATCATGAAGTTCGTGGTGACCGGCTGGCGGACCAGCCGGGCGAGCACCTCCCGCTCGGCGCGCAGCTGGGCCCGCTGCTCGTCGGAGGAGAAGCGCAGGAAGTCCAGCTGCTGGGTGGGGTTGGCGAAGGTCGGCGCGCTGCGAGGCGGGTTGATCTCGGCCCAGTCGCCGTACCGCTGGCTCCAGAAGGTGGTGCCCCAGGCGGCGTTGAGGGTGTCCAGGTCGCCGTAGCGCTCGCGCAGCCAGCGGCGGAACGCCTCGGCGCTGACGTTGCAGTAGCAGTGGACGTTGTGGCAGCCCAGCTCGTTGGAGACGTGCCACATCACCACGGCGGGGTGCTCGGCGTACCGGCCGGCGACCGCCTCGACCAGGGCGAGCGAACGCTGCCGGAAGACCGGCGAGCTGGGGCAGTACGCCTGCCGCCCGCCGGGCCACAGCACCGTGCCGTCGGCGGTGCGGGGCAACGTCTCCGGGTGCCGGTGGGCCAGCCACGGCGGCGGGCTGGCGGTGGCGGTGGCCAGGTCCACCTTGATGCCACCGTCGTGCAGGACGTCGAGGGCCCGGTCCAGCCAGCCGAACTCGTAGCGGCCGGGGGCTGGTTCGAGCAAGGCCCAGGAGAAGATGCCGACCGAGACCAGGTCGACGCCGGCGCGGCGCATCAGCGCCACGTCCTCGGCCCACACCTCCTCCGGCCACTGCTCCGGGTTGTAGTCCGCGCCGTAGAAAATGCCGTCGCCCTGCCAGGTGCCGTGCTGCCGCATGAGTGCAGAGAGTGCCCCCGATGACCGCGCAAGTCAACACTTTCCAACATCGACTCGTTTCCAACGTTTACCAACGGGATCCCTTGTCAACACTGCGGTATCGATCCCGACCAGCCCTCTTGACACGGCCGCACGGAGGGGTAGCTTCAAGCGCCATCGGCTGTTCTTGTTCGCCAATGTTGGATCTCGGTGGATCTGTGTTGGCATTCGCGGACACGCCGGCACCTCCATCACTGACAACCCTTGGGCGCCGCACCTCTTCATCCGCAGGAGGCACCATGTCCCGTCCCCGTACCGAAGCCGAGTACCTCGCCCGGCTCGTACCGCCCTCCGTCGCCGGCATCGGGCGGCGTTCACTGCTCGCCGGCGCGGGCGCGGGCGCGCTGCTCGGCACCGGCCTGCTGGCCGGCTGCGGCTCCGATTCGGACTCCGGCTCGGACAGCAAGACCGTGTCGATCGGCTCGAACCAGTCGGACCCGAAGCCGAAGGAGGTCATCGCCAAGGTGATGACCGGCTTCCAGACGGCGTCCGGCATCGAGCCGAAGGTCAACACGGTCGACCACAACACGTTCCAGGAGAACATCAACAACTACCTGCAGGGCAAGCCGGACGACGTGTTCATGTGGTTCGCCGGCTATCGGATGCGGTTCTTCGCCGCCAAGGGGCTGGCCGGCGACCTCAGCGACGTCTGGGGCAAGCTCTCCGGCTACTCCGACGCGTTCAAGAAGGCCTCCACCGGCGACGACGGCAAGCAGTACTTCGTGCCGTCGTCCTACTACCCGTGGGCGGTCTTCTACCGCAAGTCGGTCTGGCAGCAGCGCGGGTACCAGGTGCCCAAGACGCTCGACGACCTCAACGCCCTCGGCGCGCAGATGAAGAAGGACGGCCTCACCCCGATCGCCTTCGCCGACAAGGACGGCTGGCCGGCGATGGGCACCTTCGACATCCTCAACCTGCGAATCAACGGCTACCAGTTCCACGTCGACCTGATGGCCGGCAAGGAGGCCTGGACCTCCGACAAGGTGAAGAAGGTCTTCGACGCCTGGAACGGGCTGCTGCCGCTGCACCAGGCCGACAGCCTGGGCCGCACCTGGCAGGAGGCCGCCCAATCGTTGCAGCAGAAGAAGAGCGGCATGTACCTGCTCGGCCTCTTCGTCGCCCAGCAGTTCAGCAACGAAGAGCAGGACGACCTGGACTTCTTCACCTTCCCGGAGGTCGACTCGACGATCGGGGCGAAGGCCCTGGACGCGCCGATCGACGGCTACATGATGGCCCGCAAGCCGAAGTCCGAGGCGAACGCCAAGAAGCTGCTGGAGTACGTCGGCTCGAAGGCCGCCGCGGACATCACCGTGAAGAACGACCCGAGCACCCTGGTGGCCAACGGCGGCGCCGACACCAGCGGCTACACCGCGCTGCAGAAGAAGGCCGCCGAGCTGGTCGGCTCGGCCACCGAGATCGCCCAGTTCCTCGACCGCGACACCCGGCCGGACTTCGCCTCCACTGTGATCATTCCGGCGCTCCAGCAGTTCATCAAGAACCCGAAGGACATCGACGGGCTGCTGAACAGCATCGAGAACCAGAAGAAGTCGATCTTCACCAGCTGACGGCGAGAGGGGGAGGACCTCGTGTCCGACCTGCCCCTGATCCAAGCGGATCGCGCCGTGCCGTCGCCGGCCGCGACCACCTCCACGGGTGGTCGCGGCCGCCGACTACGGCTCCTGTCCCGCACCGACCGCGTGGTGATCACGCTGATGGTGCTCGTACCGCTGCTGCTCGTCGTCGCGCTGGTCTGGCTGCCGGCGCTGGCCACCGTGGCCCTCTCCGGCACCGACTGGGACGGCATCGGCCCGCTCAGCGAGATCGAGTGGGTGGGCGGTCGCAACTACTCCGACGTGGTCAACATCTACCCGCCGTTCGTGCCGGCGGTGCAGAACAACCTGCTCTGGCTGGCGGCGCTCTTCGTGGTCGCCACCCCGTTCGGGATGTTCCTCGCCGTGCTGCTGGACAAGGAGATCCGCGGCAGCCGGTTCTACCAGACCGCGCTCTACCTGCCGGTGGTGCTCTCGCTGGCGCTGATCGGCTTCGTCTGGCAGCTCATCTACTCCCGCGACCAGGGCCTGCTCAACGCCGTGCTCGGCGGCGACACCGACTGGTACGGCGACCCGAACGTCAACATCTGGGCGGTGCTGTTCGCCGCCGGCTGGCGGCACGTCGGCTACATCATGCTGCTCTACCTGGCCGGCCTGAAGGGCGTCGACCCGTCGCTGCGCGAGGCCGCCGCCGTCGACGGCGCCTCGGAGACCAGCACCTTCTTCCGGGTGGTCTTCCCGGTGATGCGGCCCATCAACATCATCGTGCTGGTGGTGACGGTGATCGAGTCGCTGCGCGCCTTCGACCTGGTCTGGGTCATCAACAAGGGCCGCAACGGGCTGGAACTGCTCTCCGCGCTGGTCACCCAGAACGTGGTGGGCGAGGCCAGCCGGATCGGCTTCGGCTCCGCGCTGGCGACGATCATGCTGGTCGTCTCCCTGATCTTCATCACCATCTACCTGGCCACCGTGATGAGGGAGGACCGGCGATGAGCGCGTCGACCATGACCCGCGAGCCGGCGGCCGGCACCCCGGCGAGGCGCCGCGCGCCGCTTCGGCCGGCCCGGGTGGCCCTGCACCTGTTCCTGGGTGCGGTGGCGATCGGGTGGCTCTTCCCGATCATCTGGGCGGTGCTCACCTCGCTCCGGTCGTACGACTACACCGCCGCGAACGGGTACGCCTCGCTCGGCGGCTGGACCTTCGACAACTACGTCACCGCCTGGCAGACCGCCGAGTTCGGCAAGCACTTCCTCAACTCGGTCTGGATCACCGTCCCGGCGGTGCTGCTGACGCTCTTCCTGGCCTCCTGCGTGGCGTTCGTGATCGCCCGGTTCAGCTGGAAACTGAACATCGTCCTGCTCGGGCTCTTCACCGCGGCCAACCTGCTGCCCCAGCAGGCGCTGCTGATCCCGCTGTTCCGGCTCTTCACCGAGGTGCCGCTGCCGGAATTCATGAGCGACTCGGAGCTGCTCTACGACAGCTACTGGGGGCTGATCCTGGTCAACGTCGCCTTCCAGTGCGGCTTCTGCGTCTTCGTGCTGAGCAACTACATGAAGGCGCTCCCCCGCGACCTGTACGAGGCGGCGATGGTCGACGGCGCGAGCGTCTGGCGGCAGTACTGGCAGGTGACCATGCCGCTGTGCCGGCCGGCCCTGGCAGCGCTGGCCACCCTGGAGGTGACCTGGATCTACAACGAGTTCTTCTGGGCCACCGTGCTGATGCGCAGCGGCGACAAGTTTCCGGTGACCAGCTCGCTGAACAACCTGCGCGGGGAGTTCTTCACCGACAACAACCTGGTCTCGGCCGGCTCGGTGCTGGTCGCCATCCCCACGTTGGTGATCTTCTTCCTGCTCCAGAAGCAGTTCGTCCGGGGGCTGACCCTCGGCGCCTCGAAGGGCTGACCTCGCCGGCCGCCCGGCCCCGTCACGGATGGTGACGGGGCTGGGCGTGCCCTGACGGAGAAATGAGCGGCCATGACGAACCCGTCCGTCATCCACCTGCGTCGGGCGGCGACCAGCCTGGTGCTGGACGCGCGTGGCCCGGGCCTGCCCCGGGTCGTGCACTGGGGTGCCGACCTGGGCCCGCTGCCCGCCGACGACCTGTCCGCGCTGGTCGACGCCACCATCCCGCCGGTGGTGCCGAGCAGCTTCGACGCGCCGACCGTGCTGTCGCTGCTGCCCGAGGCGAGTGCCGGCTGGAGCGGCCGGCCGGGACTCGCCGGCCACCGCGACGGCGCCGCCTGGTCCACCGCCTTCCGACTCGACCGGCTCGACGTCGCCGACGCGACCACGACCGCCGGCGCTGACGGGACCAGCGGGAGTGCCGCCGGCCCGGAACCGGGCCGCGTGGCCCTCGGCGGTGACCCGGTGCGCGTATCCGAAGCCAACGACGACCGGGACGGGCCCGGCGCGGCCCGGGTGACAGTGCGGGCGTCGGACCCGGCGGCGGCCCTCACCCTCACCGTCGAGATCACCCTCGACCCGACCGGCCTGCTGACCCTGCGGCACCGGCTGCGCAACGACGGCGACGCCCCCTACGAGCTGCGCGAGCTGACTCCGGTGCTGCCGGTGCCGGCGGTCGCCACCGAACTGCTCGACCTCACCGGACGCTGGTGCCGGGAACGCGCGCCGCAGCGGCACCCGTGGCCGATGGGCGCCTGGGTGCGGGAGGGCCGGCACGGGCGGACCGGGCACGACGCCACGCTGCTGCTGGTGGCCGGCACGCCCGGCTTCGGCTTCGGCCACGGCGAGGTGTGGGCGGTGCACACCGCCTGGAGCGGCGACCACGTCACCGTCGCCGAGCGCCGGCCCACCGGCGAGTCCACCCTGGGCGGTGGGGAACTCCTCGCCCCCGGCGAGATCGTGCTCGCCCCCGGCGAGGAATACCCCACTCCCCTGCTGTACGCCGTCCACTCCGGCGCCGGCCTGGACGGGCTCAGCGACGTGCTGCACCGCCACCTGCGGGCCCGGCCCGAGCACCCGGGCACGCCCCGACCGGTCACCCTGAACGTCTGGGAGGCCGTCTACTTCGACCACGACCTGGCCCGGCTCACCGCGCTGGCCGACCGGGCCGCCGAGGTGGGCGTCGAGCGGTTCGTGCTCGACGACGGCTGGTTCCGGGGCCGCCGGCACGACCGGGCCGGCCTGGGCGACTGGTACGTCGACGACGGGGTCTGGCCGGACGGGCTGCAACCGCTGATCGACCACGTGCGCGGGCACGGGATGCAGTTCGGGCTCTGGGTCGAGCCGGAGATGGTCAATCCCGACTCCGACCTGTTCCGCGCCCACCCGGACTGGGTGCTCGCCACACCGGGCCGGCTACCGCTGGAGTGGCGCCACCAGCAGGTGCTCGACCTGGCCCACCCGGCGGCGTACGAGCACCTGCTCGGCCGGCTCGACGCGCTGCTGGCCGGGCACGAGGGCATCGCGTACCTGAAGTGGGACCACAACCGCGACCTCACCGAGGCCGGACACCGCGGCCGGCCGGGGGTGCACGCGCAGACCGTGGCGGTCTACCGGCTGCTCGACGAGCTGCGCCGCCGGCACCCCGGCGTGGAGATCGAGAGCTGCTCCTCCGGCGGGGCGCGGGTCGACCTGGAGATCCTGCGCCACACCGACCGGGTCTGGGCCAGCGACTGCAACGACGCCCTGGAACGGCTCGCCATCCAACGCTGGACCGGGCTGCTGCTCCCGCCCGAGCTGGTCGGCACCCACATCGGACCGGAGCGCTCGCACACCACCCACCGGGTGCACGACCTGGGCTTCCGGGCCGTCACCGCGCTCTTCGGCCACCACGGCATCGAGTGGGACATCGGGTCGGTCGACGCCGCGCAGCGTGCCGAGCTGGCCGCCTGGGTCGCGCTGCACAAGCGGCTCCGCCCGCTGCTGCACTCCGGCCGGGTGGTCCGGGTCGACCACCCGGACCCGGCCGTGCAGGCCCACGGCGTCATCGCCCACGACGGTTCCCAGGCGGTGTACGCGGTGTCCCGGCTGACCACCTCCGCCGCGCAGGTGCCCGGGGCGGTACGCCTGCCGGGCCTGGACCCGGCCCGTCGCTACGCGGTACGCCCGCCGGCGGGCCTGCCGGAGCCGGCGGTGCTGCAGCTGACCGAGCCGGGCTGGCTGCCGAAGGGGGTCACCCTGAGCGGGGCGGTGCTGGGCACGGTCGGGGTGCAACTGCCGGCCCTGCACCCGGAACAGGCGCTGCTGCTGGAGGTCACCGCGGTCGGCTGAGAAAATTCGGAATTTCTTCCCCGACGGATGTCGAGAACCGGGGCGGCGGCTTCTACCTACGGGTGCAAGCACCGAGAATCGGTGCTCGGACGTGAGGAGCCAGCCGTGAAGTACATGCTGCTGATGCAGTTCAGCGCCGCCGGGACCGACTTCCCCTCGATCGACACCTGGTCGCGCGAGGAGATCGCCGCGCACATCGCGTTCATGCACGAGGTGAACGAGAAGCTCGCCGCCGACGGCGAGTGGGTCCAGGGCGAGGGGCTGGGCGGGCCGCAGCAGGCGCGCATCGTCCGGGCCGGCGCGGGCGGCGCGCCGGTGGTCACCGAGGGGCCCTTCGCCGAGACCAAGGAGTTCCTCGCCGGCTGGTGGATCGTCGACTGCGAGACCCCGCAGCGGGCGGTCGAGATCGCCGCGCACATCTCCACCGCGCCCGGCCCCGGCGGTCGGCCGCTCAACATGCCGATCGAGGTCCACCCGGTGATGTCGGCACCGCCGCAGGAGATGTGACGACTGGACACCCCGGACGGCACCGTCGAGGACCTGCTGCGCGAACTGGCGCCGCAGGTCCTCGGCGTGCTCGCCCGCCGCTTCGGTGACTTCGCCACCGCCGAGGACGCCGTCCAGGAGGCGCTGCTCGACGCGGCCACCCAGTGGCCCGCCGAGGGCCTGCCGGACAACCCGCGCGGCTGGCTGGTGCAGGTCGCGTACCGCCGGATGATCGAGCTGGTCCGGGCCGAGACGGCCCGGCGCGAGCGGGAGGACCGCGCCGCCCGGCGCGAGCCCGACCGGCGGCAGACGGCCCCGGCGGCGGACGAGTCGCTGGCCACCGACCGGGACGACACCCTGGTCCTGCTCTTTCTCTGCTGCCACCCCACGCTGTCGACCGCATCGGCGATCGCGCTGACGCTGCGCGCCGTCGGCGGGCTCAGCACCGCCGAGATCGCCCGGGCGTTCCTGGTGCCCGAGGCCACCATGGCCCAGCGGATCAGCCGCGCCAAGCAGCGCATCCGGGACTCCGGGGTGCCGTTCCGGCTGCCCGACCAGCGGGAGCGGCAGGAGCGGCTGGCCGCCGTGCTGCACGTGCTCTACCTGATCTTCACCGAGGGGCACACCGCCACCCTCGGCCCCGACCTGCGCCGGGTCGACCTGTCGGAGGAGGCGATCCGGCTGACCCGGGCCATGCACGCGCTGCTGCCCGACGACAGCGAGGTCGCCGGGCTGCTCGCGCTGATGCTGCTCACCGACGCCCGGGCCGACGCCCGCAGCGGCCCGTCCGGCGAGCTGATCTCGCTGGCCGACCAGGACCGGTCCCGCTGGGACGCGACCGCGATCGCCGAGGGCACCGCGCTGGTCACTCGGGCGATGACCCGGGGGCCGGTCGGGCCGTACCAGCTCCAAGCCGCCGTCGCCGCGCTGCACGACGAGGCACCGACCGCCGAGGCCACCGACTGGCCGCAGATCCTGGCCCTCTACCAGGTGCTCGAACGGCTCTCCGGCAATCCGGTGGTGGCGCTCAACCGGGCGGTGGCGACGGCCATGGTGGAGGGTCCGGAGGCCGGCCTCGCCGCGCTCGCCACCCTCGCCGCCGACCCCCGGCTGGCCGGGCACCACCGGCTCGACGCGGCCCGGGCCCACCTGTACGAGATGGCCGGGGACCGGGAACGGGCCGTCACGCACTACCGGGCGGCGGCCGGCGGCACGACCAGCCTGCCCGAGCAGCACTACCTGCGGATGCGGGCGGCCCGGCTGTCGGTGGGCGAGTAGGTGGGCACTCGTCCGAGCCGGTGTCGACCAGTGAGCATCTGCGCGTGCCCCAGGGGTTCGCGGCCCGACTTTTCCGAGGTGGCGTAATCGGTTTGTGCGGAGTGTCGAGGGCTGCTTCGCTGTTGCCCGTGACCGACCTTCGAACGCCGCGCCTGTGCCTGCACGCCATCGACACCGCAGAGGGCGAACGCATCGTCGGGCGGCGCGCCGGAGCCGGAGACGCCTGGGCCGAGGATTTTCCTTTCGACGGCGACGTCATCGGCGTCACGGCCTTTCTCGCCGCCACGGCCGCCCACGGGGACCAACTCCCTTTCGGGCACTACCGGATCACCCGGACCGCCGACGGGAAGGCCATCGGTGGCATCGGTTTCAAGGGTCGGCCGGACAACGGACGTGTCGAGGTCGGTTACGGCCTCGCCCCGTCAGCCCGTGGTCACGGCTATGCGGCGGAGGCCCTCGCCGCCCTGCTCCACATCGCGGCCGATCACGGGCTGTCCCGAGTTGTCGCCCACACCACCGGGGACAACGTCGCTTCCCGGCGGACCCTCGAACGGGCCGGGTTCCGCCACGCAGGGACCAACCGTGACCTCCACCTGTACGAGGTACTCCTCGACGCCCCCTCGCGACCGGCTCAGGCGCGGTAGCCCGATCGCCCGTCGAGGCAACGCGCAGCTCTCATCGGCTCGGTGGTCCATCGGAACCGGCTACCTCGGCGAGCCACGACCGGCTGGCCATGAAGGCTCGCAACGTCCCGGCGTCCTCGGCGGACATCAGGCGGCGTGGGATCACGGTCGCCGGCATCCGGCCGACGTACACGATCCAGAACTCAGGAGTCTCCCTCACCTGGGTGACCCCGTCCCAGGCGATGCCGCCGGACTCCGAGCCGCTGCGCATCATGATGTTGTCGTCGGTGATGTCGTAGCCGCCCTCGACGGCGTAGCGACTGGAGCGGCGCCGGGCGCGCCACTGCACCCACGGTGAGTACAGCATCGACAGCAGGCCAACCACGACCATCGCCATGCACAGCGGCGAGATCCGGTCGCCCCACGCGAACCCCCGCGAGACGGCGAAACCGATCGCACCGACCGCCGCAAGCACCGCGCCGATATAGCCGTACTTGCGCAGCCGAACACTGTTGAGCGCAGCGGCCACGCGGCCCGGGTAGGCGGGGTCTGCGGGGACGTCGAAGCGGATGTGCACGTCAGAACGATAGTGCCCCCACTCCGCTTGGGCGCACATGCACTAGCCGCCCTGTCATCGGCATGACTGCGCGACTTGCGGCAGCTCCGGACGTTCGATGAGCACGCGATCGTGGAGTGCCGCATTCCCTGCCGGTGGGTCGTCACCCAGTCTCTGCCTCGCCGTGCCAAGATCGCCCCGTGCGCGACGAGCAACGCCTACGAACCCGGACGCCTGAGTCCCGAGCCTTCGCGGAGCGCGTACAGCTCGTCATGAACCTGACCTCGCGCCTCAACGTGCTGCCGTTCGACGACCTCGACGCGCGCCGGGCGGTGCTGACCGAGATCTTCGGTCAACCGGTCCCGGACTCGCTGTCCATCCTGCCCCCGTTCCATTGCGACTACGGGCTCGGCGCATCGTTCGGAGACCGCGTGTTCATCAATCAGGGATGCTTCTTCCTCGATTACGGCGGCATCACCATCGGTGACCGCGTCCTGATCGGTCCCCGCGTGACCCTGAGCACGGCCGGACACCCCGTCGAGCTCGACGAGCGGTACGACTTCATCACGCACGCGCCCATCGTCATCGAGGATGACGTGTGGATCGGCGCCGCCGCCACGGTCACTCCTGGAGTGACGATCGGTCGGGGCTCGGTCGTCGGCGCGGGCGCCGTTGTCGCGAAGGACGTGCCGCCGCTGAGTGTGGTGACGGCAACGAGCGTTGTCGAGCGGAAGCGTCTGAAGCCGGCGTCTCCGGCAGACACCTGAGACCTGCGGCATGCCGGCGGCAGATCCTCGCCGGGGATCCGTCATCCCCACCACAAGGATGTAACGCCACCGGCGCTGAACCGGTTAAGCCCGGACCCTAGGCCCCGCCTCGCGCTCCCGTCAAGGGTGGACGCCGGGGAGCCGCCGCACCGACGTCGGGGGATCACCGCCACGGGTGACGGCCGCGCCGGAACGGGACAGGTGGGGTTGACCGGCACCGGGCGGGGTATCCCGTGACGATCGTGGGGCGGAAGGAGAAACCAGGATGGTCACCGTCGGCTACACCCTGATGTGCGAGCAGGCCGGCCCGAAGCAACTGGTCGACTACGCGGTGCGGGCGGAGGCGGCCGGCTTCGACCAGCTGGTGATCTCCGACCACTACTACCCGTGGCTGGACTCCCAGGGCCACTCCCCGTACGCCTGGTCGGTGCTCGGCGCGGTCGCGCACGCCACCAGCCGCGCCGAGCTGATGTCCTTCGTGACCTGCCCGATCCTGCGCTACCACCCGGCCGTCGTGGCGCAGAAGGCCAGCACCGTCGGCGCGCTCTCCGACGGCCGGTTCACCCTCGGCCTCGGCGCCGGCGAGAACCTCAACGAGCACGTGGTCGGCGGCTGGCCGCACGTGCAGCAGCGGCACGAGATGTTCGAGGAGGCGTTGCAGATCATCCGGCCGCTGCTCAACGGCGAGACGCTGACCTTCTCCGGCAACCACTTCGACGTCCCCGAGGCGTACCTGTGGGACCGGCCGGACCAGCCCGTCCCGATGGCCGTCGCGGCCTCCGGCCCGTCGTCGGCCGCGCTCGCCGCCGAGTACGCCGACGGCATCGTCGCCACCGAACCCGACCGCCGGATCATCCAGCTCTACGACGACGCGGGCGGCGCCGGCCAGCCCCGCTACGGCCAGGTGGCCATCTGCTACGGCCCGGACGAGGCCGAGTGCCGCAAGCTCGTGCACGACCAGTTCCGCTGGTTCGGCATGGGCTGGAAGGTCAACGCCGACCTGCCCGGGCCCGAGGCGTTCGCCGCCGCCACCCAGTACGTCCGCGAGGAGGACGTCGCCGAGGGCATCTCCTGCGGCCCCGACGTCGACCGGCACGTCGAGGCGTTCAAGCAGTTCGTCGACGCGGGCTTCACCCACGTGGCGATCGTGCAGGTGGGCGGCGAGACGCAGCCGATGTTCCTGGACTGGGCGCAGGAGGAACTGCTCCCCCGGCTACGCGAGCTGTGAGGCTGCGGCCGACCGCGCGCGGGCGCTTCGGGGCGTCCGAGCTGCGGCTCGCCCTGGCCGCACCCCGCCCGGCCGCCGGCCTCACCAGCGAGTGGCGGCTGGTGGACGGGCTGCGGACGCACACCCGCCGCTCCCGGAACCCGGGCAGCGACGCGCCGCCGGTGGTGCTGGTGCACGGGCTCGCGGTGTCCCACCGCTACCTCACCCCGCTGGCCGTCGCGCTCTCGGCCACCCATCCGGTGTACGTGCCGGACCTGCCCGGCTTCGGGCTGACCGCGCGCCCCGAGCGGGCGTACGACGTCGGCCGGCACGCCGCGTTCCTGGCGGCCTGGCTGGCCGCGTACCGGCTGCCGCCGGTCTGCCTGGTGGGGCACTCGTTCGGCGCGGAGGTCGTCGCCGCGCTGGCGGCCCGCCGGCCCGGGGCGGTCCGCGCGCTGGTGCTGGCCGGTCCGACCAGCGACCCGGCCGCCCGGTCCCGCCGGGGCCTGGTCGGCCGCTGGCTGCTGGACACCGTGGCGGAGGCGCCGCTGCAGGCACCCGTCCTGCTCCGCGACGTCTGGGACGCCCGCCCCTGGCGGGTCGCCGCCACCGTGTCGCACTCCGTCCACAACCGCGTGGAGGAGGACCTGGTCCGGGTCGCCGCGCCAACCCTGGTGCTGGCCGGCGCCCGGGACACCGTGGTGCCGCCGGCCTGGCGCGCCCAGGTGACCCGGCTGGTTCCCCACGCCCGGGCGGCGACCGTGCCCGGCGCCGCGCACAACGTGGTCACCACCGCACCCCGCCAGGTGGCCGACGCGATCCGTGCCCTGCTCGCCCCCGACCCTGACAAGGTGGATCCATGCGCATCGGAAACACGGAGATCCGACCCCTCGGCGGCGGCCTCGGCTGCCTGCTGATGATCCTTTTCTCGATCCTCGCCTCGGTCGTGCTGACGGTGCTGCTCAACGTGATCCTCTGAGCCCGGCCCGCTGCCGCGTTCAGAGGGGGCGCCAGTTCGTCGGATCGGTGGGATCGGCGACCAGGCGGATGGCGGCGGCCAGACGGAGGGCTGCGGCGCGCCCACCCAACGCCTTGAGGCCGGCCGAGGACTCGGAGCCGACGTCGACGACGCAGTCGCGGCAGCCGGGCACCTGCGCGACCCGGTAGGCGCCCAGGCCCTTCGGCCCGTCCATCGCCGTGGCGACCCGGCCGTCCACCCGGAGCCTGGAGCGGCCCAGTTCGCTGCCGTCCCTGCCCCACATCCCGTTGCTCACGCCGATCGAGAGGTCTTGCGGGCTCGCCTGGTCCCCGGTCCCGCCCGGCATGCGGTAGTACGCGGTCGCGTTCAGCCACCTTCCCTCCCAGGTGCGCAGCTCCATGCCGGCCAGCGTGGCACGGGGCGGGACGTCGACCGGCCGGAACGGTACGGTGACACGTTCCTCCTGCCAGGTCAGCCCGGCCGCGATCTGACGCGCGACCTCCTCCGGCCGGGCCATGCTCCGGACGGTGACGGAGATCCAGCCGCCCGGGGCGTACTGCCACGACAGCAGCGCCTGCTGCCGGTCGCCGTGCAGGTACGCCGGATGCCCGTCCACCGACGCGACCGGCCTGCCGGGAGCCTCCTTCGAGGGCACCTGGCCGGTCAGCCCGGAGCCGAGCTGCGGCGAGAAGACGTCCACTCCCCGCGCGCCCATCCGGACCGTGACCGAGCCGGCGACGGCCATCATCGATCCCGGCTCCACCGGGCCGCCCGGCTCCAGCGGGTCGGGCACGTTCGCCTCCGCCGACAGGATCGTGGCGTCGGTGCGGGTCGCCTGGTGGATGGCGCCCGGCGGCACCCACCCGAGCTGGAACGACCGCCGGGTCGGGTCGAACCGCGTGGGCGCCACCGTCGGCGCCCTGCCCCGGGTCGTGACGGGGCCGCCCTGGGCCGCCGTGGATCGGGACGGGGTCGCGACGGCACGGCTCGGGGCGACCCGCTCGGGCGACCGTCCCCCCTCGTCAGCCGGTGTGGCGAAGCCGCCCGGCCCACCCAGCACGGCGGCCGACCCCAGCAGTACGACGGCGGCGACCGCCGCGACGGCGGCCACCGCCGACCGGCGCTGGCGTCGCACCACCCGTTCCCCCGCGACCAGCAGCGATTGCGCCGGCACGCCACCGGCCGGCAGGTCGTCCGCGGCCCGGGCCAACAGCGACCGGACCAGCGTCTCCTCGTCCCGGTTCACCGGTTCACCTCCGTCCCGTCGCCCAGCGGCAGCCGCCGGCGCAGCGCGGCCAGCCCCCGCGCCGTCTGGCTCTTCACGTTCCCGGTCGAACAGCCGAGCACCTCGGCCGTCTGCTCCACGCTGAGGTCGGCGTAGAAGCGCAGCACCAGGACCACCCGCTGGCCGGGCGGCACCGCCGCCAGCGCGGCCCGCACCGCCACCGCGTCCACGACGGACTCGCCCGGGCCGGACGAGCCACCGCGGGACTCGGGCTCGGGTGCCCGCTCGAAGAGCTGCACGCCGAACCAGCGGGAGCGCCGCTCCTGCCGGAACGCGTTGACCAGCATCCGGTGCACGTACGCGCCGACGTCGTCGGCGCCCCGCGCCCGGCCCCACTTCACGTAGAGGCGGGTCAGGGTCTGCTGCACCACGTCGTCGGCCCGGTGCCTGTCACCGGTCAGCAGGTACGCCGTCCGTCGCAGCCTCGGTGTCGCCGCCTCGACGAACTCGACGTACTCCTGCCGTTGCGTGGCATGCATCGACCACTCCCCGTTCCCGGACGCCGGCGTCCTCACCGTACGGATGGGCACGGGGCCCGCAACGGTTGCACGGCTCACGGAAGCCGCCAGGTGCACTCCTCGCCGGGGTGGTCGACCAGCCGCACGGCGGCGGCGAGGGCGAGGGCGCCGTCCGGCCCGCCAAGCGCGGCGAGACCCCGGATGGTGAGCGCCACCACCTCGCCGGCGCACTCCCCGCCCAGCCCACCCACCCGGTACGCCCCGAGGCCGCCCGGCGCCGCGTCCACCGCTCGTCCGGCGGCCGTCGGGCCGGTCCGCACCACGCCGACGGTCAGGTCCTCGTGCGGTCCCGCCGCGCCGATGACCCGGTACCCGCACCGCGCCCGGTGCCACCGGCCGTCGCGCCAGTCGACCACCGTCGTCTCCCAGCGTGCGCCGTCGGTCGGGGCCACGGCGAGGAAGGGCACCCGGGCGGGCTCCTCCGTCCAGACCAGCCCGTCGGCGATCCGCCGCAGCGTCCGCGCCGGGGCGGGCAGATTGGTGCCCAGGACGGTCACCGCCACGCCGGGCTGGTGCTGCCAGGTCAGCGAGGTGTGCCCGTCGTCCGGGTCGGCGTACAGCTGGGCCGTGCGGCCCTGCACGGACACGTCCGGGCCGCGCCGCCAGCCGCGGTGGGTGGCGGAGGTGTCCACGGCGGACCCCACCCGCACCGACAGCACCCGACTGCCGCCCATCGGCCCCGTCACCGGGCCCTCCCAGGCGATCAGGGACCGTTCCCCCCGGTGGCTGGCGCACGTCCGGTGGGTCATCCCGTCGGGCAGCCAGTCCGTTCGGAAGAGCGGCCGCACCAGGTCGAGGTCGTTCCTGCCGTGCATCGGTCGCTCCCCCGCGTCGTCAGCGCTGTCACCCAAGTGATGGCCGTGACGGTGTGAAGGGTTGCACCCGGAAGTGCCGCGGCGCAGCCCCAGCGCGGCCGGCACCTTCCGGGCGGCCGGGGCGACGTTGACCGACACGACGTGCGGCGTGTCGCAGTGACCGGCGGCCGGGGATGCCGCGACACGCCGCATCCGGTGTTGATCAACCGCGACGCACGCCCGGCGGCCAGCCGGTCAGGCCGGGCCCAGGTCCAGCTCGGCGACGACCGGGTAGTGGTCGGAGGCCCGGTCGGCGTCCCCGCCACGGACCACCCGCACCTCGCGGGTCAGCGCCGCGACCGGCGCGGTGCCGAGCAGGTAGTCCAGTCGCATGCCGGCGAACTCCGCCCCGCCGTGCCGGGTCGGCACGGTGAAGCCGGCCGCCTCGGGCGCGCCGGCGGCGCGGGCCGGCCAGAGGTCGACCAGGCCAGCGTGGAGCAGCCGGGTGACGGCCCGGGTGTCCACGGTGCGGCCGTCGCGGCGCAGGTGCCGGCGGCGGTAGTGCATCGGCAGGCCCGCCAGCCGGTCGGTGTGCTGCGCCGTGGGCTCCAGCGTGTTCAGGTCGCCGGCGAGCAGCGCCAGCGGACCGCCGGTACGTCGCACGGCGGCCGCCAGCCAGTCCGCCTCCATCCGTCGCCGGCCCCCGGAGTACGGGTTGAGGTGGGTGCTGAACACCGTCAACGGCCCCTGCCCGGTGTCCACCCGTACCCAGGCGGCGGCGTGGTGGAACGGCCGGCGCACCCGGCCGGCGGCCAGCACCCGCAGCGGCGGGCGGACCAGCACGGCCACCGGCTGCCCGAAGCAGGCTCGGGCCAGGTGGGGACGCATCCCCACCCGGCCCGCCACGTCGTCGAGCAGCCCGCCCCGGTCGAAGCCCCGCAGCTCCTGCAGGGCCAGCACGTCCGGCCGCTGGGCGGTGACCACCCCGACCACGAGGTCCCGCCGGTCGGGCCCGGTGCGGTCCCGACCGCCGGTCCTGATGTTCCAGGTCATCACCCGCAGCATGGGCGGCGTCGTCACTGCGGCCGGGCGGCCTTGGCCAGCTCGTCGTCGAGCTCGCCGGCCTGCTCCGACTCGATGGCCGGCCGGTTGCCCTCGTAGACGTCGGCGTTGGGGCGGACCACCCAGTAGAGAAGCCCGATCCAGAGCGCGCTGAGCAGGATCGCGCCCATGAAGTCCGTCGGGTGGTGCATGCCCCGGTACATCCGGGAGACGGCCACCCCGACCGGCATGATCACGGCCAGCGCCACGAACAGCCAGCGCCACCACCGGTCGGTGCGGACGAACACGATGACGGCGATCGCGGTCCAGAGGCAGATGGTCGCGGCGATGTGCCCGGAGGGGAACGACGACGTCGGCATCTGCCCGTCCAGGTTCTCCACCGGCGGGCGCGGCCGTTCGACCGCGCGGGCGGCGGCGAGGAAGAGGGTCAGCTCGCCGAACATCGCCAGCGCCACGAAGAGCACCGGCCGCCACCGCCGCCAGACCGCCAGCACCAGCGGGCAGAACACCAGCGACACCAGCAGGATCGCGTGGGTGTCGCCGAACTTGCTCCACCACCAGCTCAGGTCGGTCAGCGTGTCGGTGTGCCGCTCGACGAACCAGCGCGGCACCTCGGTGTCGAGGGTGGCGAAGAAGGTGCCCTTGGCGTGGTAGCTGACGAACATGCCGAAGCCGTAGAGCGCGCCGAACACGATCACCCAGCCGACCAGCAGCTCGGCGACGGCGGAGCGGGGGTGCTCCAGTACGTGCTCCTCGGCCGGGGCGGGGCTGATCGCCTCGCCCGCCTCCGGCTCCAGGCCCTCGCTCAGCGGCGGCACGGACCGGCCGCGCTCGCGCCGCCAGAGCCGGAACGCGTACGCGGTGACGCCGAGCCAGGCCGCGCCGAGCAGCCAGCCGGCGAGCACGTCGGAGACGAAGTGCACGCCCAGCGCGATCCGGGTCAGCCCGATCAGGGCCACCAGCACGGCGGCGAGGCCGATCGCCGGTTTGCGCCAGCGCGGCGCCATGGCCGGCAGGAAGACCAGCAGCAGCGCCCCGTACGCGACGAACGACCCGAGCGCGTGCCCGCTGGGGAAGCTGTTGCCCGGGGCGCTGGCGACCGGCACGTCGACCACCGGGCGCAGCCGGCCGACCAGGGTCTTCAGCGACGGGTCGAGGATCAGGCCGCCCACCCCGGTGATGATCAGGTAGACCGCCAGCCGGGACTGGCGGCGGATCAGCAGGCCGATCACGGCGATCGTGACCAGCCAGATCAGCACCGGCCGCCCGCCCAGGTCGGTGACCGCCTGGAGCACGGTGACCAGCGCGTGGTGCCGGGCCACCAGCCCGTTGAACCACTCGGCCACCTCGTGGTCGGCGTGGTAGAGCGGGCTCCACCGGAACCGGACGAGCATCAGCAGCAGGCCGAACCCCACCCCCGCGCCGGCGATGACCAACAGCCCGGCGAGGCTGCGCTCGGCGAAATGGCCGAGCGGCCGTCGCGATGACTCCTTGACCGCGGTCACCTGAACACCTCCCTTGTCTTCTGGCGAGGCGCTGTACCCGATCGGGGCTCCGCGTACACCGGGTGCCGGAAGGGGCGGCTACAGCGAGGTCATCTCGCCGGTGTCGTGCAGCTCCTCGCGCTCGGCCTCGGGCTCCCACAGGTCCGGCTGGGCCGGCTCCTGCACCCCGATCCGCATCGCCTCCAACTGGGCGGCGAAGGCCAGCCCGCCGAAGAGCGCCATGCCGGTGAGGTTGGCCCAGAGCAGCAGGGCCATCATGCCGGTCAGCGCGCCGTAGGTCTGGCCGAACCCGTCGCTGAACGTGACGTACCCGGCGAGCAGCAGGCTGGCCAGCCACCAGAGCGCGGTGGCGATGCCGGCGCCGAAGAAGAGCCAGGACAGGCCGGGCTGGTTGCGGCGGGGCGAGTGCCGGAAGAGCACCGCCACGGCGAGCACGGTCAGCCCGAGGCTCAGCGGCCAGCGGATCACGTCCCAGAAGCCGTGGGCGAACGCGCCCCACTCGTAGTGCCGCTGCACGGAGTCGCCGATCGCCCCGCCGCCGACCAGGATCAGGAAGCCGGCCAGTGCCGGCACGCCGGCGGTCACCGCGAGGACGGCGGCCCGGGCGTACTTGGCCAGGGCCGGGCGGTCCCGCTCCACGCCGTAGATCCGGTTGGCGCCGCGTTCGATCTGGGCCATCGTGGTGGTCAGCGCGACCAGGCCGGTGAGCAGACCGAGGGTCAGCGCCAGCTCGCCGGCCCGCTCGGTGCGCTCGCCGTCGCCGAGCAGCTCGCGGACCACCGACTCGCTCTGCCCGGGGGTGAGGGCCAGCACGGTGTCGGCGACCACCTGGCCGCCCTCCTCCACGCCGAGTTCGCTGATCAGACCGGTCAACGCGATCATGAACGGCACCACGGCCAGGCAGAGCTGGAGGGCGAAAGCCCGGGAGTGGCTGAAGCCGTCGCCGTAGCGGAACCGGATGAAGGCGTCGCGCAGCAGGCACCAGCCGCCCTGCCGGCGCAGGGTGCGCCAGGCGTCGTCGGCGGAGAGGTCGTCCTCCGCCATCAGCCGGGTCTCGGGGACGAGTTTTGTGCTACTCACGGCGCGCCTCCTCGATCAGCCGCTCGCCCCGCTCCGCCGCCGCCTCGGCGTCCATCGACAGGTCGGGGTGGCGCTCGGGGCGCGGCACGCAGAGCCAGAGCGACTGCGGCTTGATCTCGGCGGTCAGCGAGCGCCCGGGCTCGATCAGGTCGCCGTCGAGCTCCCGGGGCTGGGCCCGGTTGCTGGTGATCTGCACCCGGCGGGCCCGGAAGACCTCCATCCGGGGCACGCTGCCGCGCCGGCGCACCAGCGCCCAGCCCATGGCCAGCCAGTGGCGCAGCGCACGGGGGGTGAGCACGGCCACGTCGAGCCAGCCGTCGTCGGGCTCGGCGTCGGTGAGCAGGCGCACCCCGCCCTGGAGCCGGCCGACGTTGGCGACCAGCACGGAGCGGGCCCGGCGGCGCAGCGGCGGCCGGTCGTCGATGCGGATCGAGACCCGCATCGGCCGGTCCCGCAGGTGCTTCGCGGCACCCATCACGTACGCGGGCCAGCCGATGCGCGCCTTGGTCGTCTCGGAGGTGTCCCGGAGCATCTGGGCGTCGAAGCCCATCCCGGCCATCACGGCGAAGTACCGGTCATCGACCGCGCCGACGTCCAGCCGGCGCATCCCGCGCTCCACGGCGACCTGCAGGCCGGCGGCCAGGTCGTTGGAGAGCCCGAGGTTGGCGGCGAGCAGGTTGCCGGTGCCCTGGGGCAACACGGCCAGCGCGGCGTCGGTGCCGACCAGCCCGCTGACGCAGGCCATCACGGTGCCGTCGCCGCCGCAGGCGAAGACCACCTGGGCGCCGGCGGCGACGGCCGCCTCGGTCTGGCCCCGGCCCGGGTCCTCGACCGTGGTCTCGTACCAGGTCGGCTCGGGCCAGCCCGCGGCGGCGAGGGCGTCCTCCACCGTGCGGCGGAACTGGTCCAGATCGGTCACCTTGGAGGGGTTGACCACCACCGCCGAGCGCGGCGGGGCGTCGTCGGCGGTTACCGGGCGCGTCTGCTCTCCACCATCCACGGCGCAAGTGTGCAGCAAGCGGGGCCGGTCAGCGAGCCGACGCGGGGCGACGTTGCACTGGCCGCAATCAGGTTTGAAACGCCACACCACCGGTTGGCCCGCTCGCCGCGGGCCGCCCCCTCGGCAATCTCGGTCACCCGCCGGGCGCGGGTGGCCTCCCGCTTCGCCTGCACGATCCACCCCCGCGGACCGAGAGCCCGGGGGCACCGGGTACCGGTCAGGCCGCCGTCCGCAGCGCCGTCTCGACCCGCCGGCGCAGGTCGTCGAGGTTCAGCCCGGCCTCGGTGAGCACCACGGCGGCGAGGCCGCCGCCCTCGCGCAGCAGCCCGAGCAGGATGTGCTCGGTGCCGATGTGGTGGTGGCGCAGCCGGAGCGCCTCGCGCAGGGAGAGCTCCAGCACCTTCTTGGCCCGGGGGGAGAACCGCCCGTCGTCGTACCGCCGGAAGCCCCAGCGGCGGCGCGGCGCGGGCGCTGCCTCGCGCAGCGCGTCGGGGCCGAAGGACTCCTCGATCCGGGCGACGATGGCGGTGAGGTCGATGCCGATCTCGCGCAGCGCGGCGGCGTCCGCCTCGCCGAGACCGCTGGCGCCGGGCGCGGTGTGCCGGGCGATGGCGGCGCGCAGGTCCTCCGCGCGCACCCCCGCCTCGGTGAGCACCCGGCTGGCCAGCGCGTCGCCGTCGGCGAGGACGCCGAGCAACAGGTGCTCGGTGCCGACCGGCCGCTGCCGCTCGGCCCGCGCCTCGTCGACCGCCCGGTGGACGACCGCACGGGCCCGGTCGGTGAACCGTTCGAACATCACGCCTCCCAGGTTCCTCGGACCGCCGGTCGCCCGGCGTGCTTCTTGTGGACCGCCTGCCGGCTGACCTCGAGCGCGTCGGCGATGTCCTGCCAGGACCAGCCCTGTCGACGGGCGTTGTCCACCTGGACGACCTCCAGCCGTTCGAGGAGCCGGCGCAGGGCGAGCACCGCCCGGAGCCCGACCTTGGGGTCGGTGCTGCCGGCGGCCGCCGCGAGTTCCGTTGCCTGACTCATGTCGTCAACTTACGTTGACACCGCCACTCTGTCAACCCTCGTTGACAACACAGGCGTCCGACCCGGCGCGGACCGACCGCCCGACACGGGCGCCGACGCCCCGACCAGCGGCTTCGACGGTGTTACGGTCCGCTGATGTTCCGCCGCGCCCCGTCCGACCGACCCGAGCCGCTGACCTGCCGTCTTGCCGCCGGGCGGGTCGCGCTCGAGGTCGCCGGCGGCAGCGTGGTCGGCCACCGCTATCCGGCCAACTTCGACGTGCTGCATGTCGATGCGACGCTGCCCTTCGTCGCCGTCGTCGACGGCATGGGCTCCGGCGAGGGCGCCCGGGTGGCCGGCACCACGACGATGACCACCCTGGTCGAGGCGGTCCGCGGTGACTGGCCCGCGGTCGGGGCGCGCGAGCTGCGCGCGGCGGTCGCCGACGCCCGCTCCCTGGTCCGCGCCGCCGGCGCGCGGCTGACCGAGCTGACCGGCTGCACGCTGACCGCCCTGCTGGTCGAGCCGGACGGCGAGCAGGCCTGGCTCGTCCAGCTCGGCGACTCGCGGGCGTACCGGCTGCGCGACGGCGTGCTGGAGCTGATGACGGTCGACCACACGGCCGCCTGGCTGGGGCTGCTGCACGGCTGGTACCGGGCCGGCTCCGCGGAGGCCGCCCGGGCCCGCTACCAGCTGCTGCGCTACGTCGGCCACCCCGACAACCCGGACGCGGACCTGCTCGCCGTGCCGCTGCGGGTCGGCGACACCTGGCTGCTCTGCACCGACGGGGTGAGCGACCAGGTCGACTACCACCGGATGCGGGAGGCCCTGGCGGGGGGCGACCCGAAGCGGGCGGTGCGCAGCCTGCTGACCAGCAGCCTGGCCGAGGGCGGGGAGGACAACGCCACCGCCGTGGTGCTCCGGGTCCGGCCCGGCGCCGAGGGTGACGGCGAACACGCTTGACGGTCTGACGTTCTGTGCAACATTGTCAGCATGTCGAACCGGTTGGAGGCGATCCTCGCCGCCGCGTACGAGTGCTTCACCCGGCACGGCGTGCGGCGCACGACGATGGACGACATCGCGGCCACCGCCGGAATGTCCCGCCCCGCCGTCTACCAGTACGTCCGCAACAAGGACGACGCCTACCGACGACTGGCCGAACGGCTCTTCGCCGACTCCCTCGCCCAGGCCCGCCGGGCGGCCACCGCGCCCGACGCCGACCTGCGGCAGCGGCTGCACGACGTGCTCGCCGCCAAGCTCGAACTCACCCTCCGGCTGCACCGGGAGAGCCGGCACGCCGCCGAACTCCTCGACACCAGCACCCGGCTCACCGGCGACCTCGCCGAGGCGTACACCCGGGAGCTGACCGACGTGGTCGCCGGCGCGCTCGCCGACGCCGCCGGGCCGCGCGCCCGCGCCGTCGCCGACGTGCTGGTCGCGCTCACCCGCGGCCTGGAGGCCGACCTCACCGACCCCGACCTGCCCCGGCGACGGCTGCGCGAGGGTGTCGCGCTCCTCGTCGCCGGCCTCGCCCACCCGGGAGCCCCCGCATGACCACCTCCGTCCTGATCACCGGCACCTCCTCCGGCATCGGCCGCGCCACCGTCCGCCAGCTCGTCCGCCGCCCCGAGTTCACCGTCTACGCCACCGCCCGCAAGGTCGAGGCCATCGCCGACCTCGCCGACAGCGGCGCCCGGCTGCTCCCCCTCGACGTCACCGACGAGGAGTCCATGCGGGCCGCCGTCGCCGCCGTCGAGGCCGCGCACGGCCAGGTCGACGTGCTGGTCAACAACGCCGGCTACGGCGAGTACGGGCCGATCGAGGAGGCCCCGCTGGACCGGGTCCGGGCCCAGTTCGAGACCAACGTCTTCGGGCTCAGCCGGCTCACCCAGCTCGTGCTGCCCGGCATGCGCCGGGCCGGCCGGGGCCGGATCGTCAACGTCAGCTCGATGGGCGGCCGGCTGGTCTTCCCCGGCGGCGGCTACTACCACGCCAGCAAGTACGCGGTGGAGGCGATCTCCGACGCGCTGCGCCAGGAGGTGCGGCCGTTCGGCATCGACGTGGCGGTCGTCGAGCCCGGTCTGATCCGGACCGGGTTCGGGGCGGTGGCCGCGAAGTCGCTCGGCGCGGGCGACGGCCCGGCCGGGCCGTACCGGACGATGGTCGCCTCGGTCGACGCGGCGATGGCGAAGTCCTACGCCAACCCGATACTGGCCGCGACGCCCGAGACGGTGGCCCGGGTGATCGAGCGGGCGGTGACCGCCCGCCGCCCCCGCACCCGCTACCTGGTCACCGCCGCCGCCTGGGCGATGGTGCACACCCGCCGGCTGTTCGGCGCGCGGGTCTTCGACGCGGTGGCCCGGCTCCAGTTCCGCTGAGCCGCCCGGCGGCGCGCCGATCGGGCCCGGCGCGCCGCCGCCCGGTGTGCCGATCCCGGCCCGCCCGGGTGGCGGCGCGACTAGCGTCGGTGGGGTCGGCGCGGCCGTACCGTGCGGGGCGCCCGGGAGGTGAGCCGGATGACCGGATCCGCCGGCGCGCCGGTGGTCGCCGGCATCAGCGTGTTGCCGCAGGCCATGGAGGTCGTCCGGGAGGCGACCCGGGCCGCCGCCGCGCACCGCCGGGACCTCGTCCTGCTGCACGCCTTCAACTGGCAGGCGGCGTTCGAGGCGACCTCGGTCGCCGAGCCCCGCGCCGAGGCCGAAGAGATGATCGCCCGGGCCGCCGCGACCGCCGCCGAGATCGAGCCGGCGGTGTCGGTCAGCGGCGAGATCGTCGAAGGCCGCCCGCTGGACGCGCTGATCCGCCGCTCCGAGTCGGCGTTCCTGGTGGCCGTCGGCGACGGCGGCATGACCACGTGCGGGGACTGCGTACCCGCCGACGCGCCGGCGGTGCAGCTCGCCGCCCGCGCCGGCTGCCCGGTGCTGGTGGTCCGCCGCGAGCCGCCCGTCGCCGGGCCGGTGTTGGTCGGGGTGGACGGGTCGGCCAGTTCGCGGACGGCGCTCGACTTCGCCTTCGACTGCACCGCCCGCCGGGAGGCCCGGCTGCTCGCGGTGCGGGTCGTCGAGCCGGGACGGGCCGACGACGGCGACGACGTGCTCATCGAGGCGGTGGCCGAGGTCGGGCGGCGCTACCCCGGCGTCGCGGCGGAGTGCCACACCGTCCGCGGCGACCCGGGCGCCGTCCTGGTCGAGCAGTCGCGGTCGGCCCAGCTGGCGCTGGTCGGCGCCCGGGGCGACGAGCCGTGGCGCGGCATGCTGGGCGCGGTGAGCCAGACCCTGCTCTACCACGCGCCGTCGCCGGTCATCGTGGTCCGTGGACTGACCGCCACGCCACCGGACGGGCCGTGACGCCCCCCGGTCCCGGGACCAACGGCCCTGATCCACTCGCACCCGGCCGGGTCAAGCTGGACAGGCCCCGGGTGATATCCGCCTTCGGGCTGCAGAAGTCCCCGACGCGCGAGAGGCTATTGCAGCATGGACACCGCTCTCGACCTGCACAGCCCACTGACCGAAGACGAGCTGCGCCGGCTGGACGCCTACTGGCGGGCGGCTAACTATCTCACCGTCGGGCAGATCTACCTGCTCGACAACCCGCTGCTCCGCGAGCCGTTGCAGCCTGAGCACGTCAAGCCACGGCTGCTCGGCCACTGGGGCACCAGCCCGGGTCTCAACCTGCTCTACGCCCACCTCAACCGGGTCATCGTCAACCGTGACGTGTCGGCCATCTACGTCACCGGCCCCGGCCACGGCGGCCCGGCCCTGGTGGCGAACACCTGGCTGGAGGGCACCTACAGCGAGCTCTACCACGCGGTGAGCCAGGACGAGCGGGGCATGGCCCGGCTGTTCCGCCAGTTCTCCTTCCCCGGCGGCATCCCGAGCCACGTGGCACCGGAGGTGCCGGGTTCGATCCACGAGGGCGGCGAGCTGGGGTACGCCCTGAGCCACGCGTACGGCGCGGCCTTCGACAACCCGGACCTGCTGGTCGCCTGCGTCATCGGCGACGGCGAGGCGGAGACCGGGCCGCTGGCGGGCAGCTGGCAGTCCAACGTCTTCCTCAACCCGGCCCGCGACGGGGCGGTGCTGCCCATCCTGCACCTCAACGGCTACAAGATCGCCAACCCGACGGTGCTGGACCGGATCCCGACCGACGACCTGCTGGAGCTGATGCACGGCTACGGCCACCAGCCGTACGTCGTCGCCGGCGACGACCCGGCCACCGTGCACCAGGCCCTCGCCGCCACGCTGGACCGGGCGGTCGACGAGATCGCCGAGATCCAGCGGCGGGCCCGCTCCGGCGGCGCCGTCGAGCGCCCCCGCTGGCCGATGATCATCCTCCGTACGCCGAAGGGCTGGACCGGTCCCCGCGAGGTCGACGGCAAGCGGGTCGAGGGAACCTACCGGGCCCACCAGGTGCCCGTCTCCGAGGTACGCACGAACCCGGAGCACCTCGCCGAGCTGGAGCGCTGGCTGCGCAGCTACCGGCCGGAGGAGCTCTTCGACGCCACCGGCGCCCCGGTCGCCGAACTGGCCGCCCTGCCGCCCCGGGGCGACCGCCGGATGAGCGCCAACCCGGTGACCAACGGCGGCCGGGTGCTGCGTGACCTGGAGCTGCCGGACTTCCGGGACTACGCGGTCGACGTCAAGCAACCGGGTGAGCCGATGGCCGGGGCGACCGGCGCGCTGGGCCCGTGGGTGCGCGACGTGATCGCCGCCAACCCGCAGACCTTCCGCCTCTTCGGCCCCGACGAGGTCGCCTCCAACCGGCTCGGCGCCGCCTTCGAGGTCACCGACCGGACGTTCGTCGCCGACACCTCCGGCGCCGACGACCACCTCTCCCCCGACGGCCGGGTGATGGAGGTGCTCTCCGAGCATCTGTGCCAGGGCTGGCTGGAGGGCTACCTGCTCACCGGCCGGCACGGCATCTTCACCAGCTACGAGGCGTTCATCCACATCGTCGACTCGATGGTCAACCAGCACGCCAAGTGGCTCAAGGTCACCCGGACCATCCCCTGGCGGGAGCCGCTGCCCTCGCTGAACTACCTGCTCTCCAGCCACGTGTGGCGGCAGGACCACAACGGCTTCTCACACCAGGACCCGGGCTTCATCGACCACGTGATGAACAAGAAGGCCGAGGTGGTGCGGGTCTACCTGCCGCCGGACGGCAACACGCTGCTCTCCACCATGGACCACTGCCTGCGCAGCCGGCACTACATCAACGTGGTGGTCGCCGGGAAGCAGCCGGCGCCGAACTGGCTGGCCATGGAGGAGGCGATCCAGCACTGCCGGCGCGGCCTCGGCATCTGGGACTGGGCCAGCACCGACGAGGGCAGCGAGCCGGATGTGGTGCTGGCCTGCGCCGGCGACGTGCCCACCCTGGAGACCCTCGCCGCGGCGGACCTGCTGCGCCAGCACCTGCCCGCACTGAAGGTGCGGGTGGTCAACGTGGTCGACCTGATGCGGCTCCAGCCGCCGTCGGAGCACCCGCACGGGCTGCCGGACAGCGAGTTCGACACCATCTTCACCCGCGACAAGCAGGTCATCTTCGCGTATCACGGCTATCCGTGGCTGATCCACCGGCTCACCTACCGCCGCACCAACCACGACAACCTGCACGTGCGCGGATACAAGGAGGAGGGCACCACCACCACGCCCTTCGACATGGTGATGCTCAACGACCTGGACCGCTTCCACCTCGTCATCGACGTGATCGACCGGGTGCCCGGGCTCGCCTCGCGCGCCGCCCACCTGCGCCAGGACATGGTCGACGCCCGGCAGGCCTGCCGGGACTACACCCGCCGGTACGGCGAGGACGACCCCCGGGTCGCCGAGTGGCGCTGGATCCGCGAGACCGAACCCGCCCTGCGCGGCGGGCAGTGAACCGGCCGGCCGGCAGGGGAAGGTGAGCACGATGAGCGACGACGAGATCCTCGTCGGCTACGACGGTTCCACCGACGCCACCCTGGCCCTGGACTGGGCGTTGGACGAGGCGCAGCGCAGCGGCCGGCCGGTCCGCCTGGCGTACGTCTTCGAGTGGCTGACCGTGGCCGGCTGGATCGGCCCCGGGGTGGCCCCGGGGATCTGGCCCGACGAGACCGCCCGACGGCAGGTCGAGGAGCTGGTCCACAAGGCCGCGGCCGACGCGGTGGCCCAGCGCCCGGGCACCACCGTGCACGGCGAGGTGTACGACGGGCCGCCCGCCCTGGTGTTGCAGGAACGCTCCGCCGACGCCGGGCTGCTGGTGCTGGGCAGTCGCGGGCACGGCGGCTTCGCCGGCCTGCTCACCGGCTCGACCGCCGTCGCGGTGACCGCCCACGCGCACTGCCCGGTGGTGGTGGTCCGCGCCGGGCAGGCCACCGGGCCGGGACCGGTGGTGGTCGGCGTCGACGGCTCCGAGTCCTCCCGGGTGGCGCTCGGCTTCGCGGTGGAGAGCGCCGCGCAGCGCAGGGTGCCGCTGCGGGTGGTGCGGGTCTTCGCGCCACCCGCCGGGCGGTGGCGGCCCTCGGACCAGGACGAGCAGGCCACCGTCGCCGGGGAACGGGCCGCGGTCGAGGAGTCCCTCGCCCCGTGGCGGAACACCTTCCCGGACGTCGACGTCGACATCGAGGTCGCGACCGGCAACCCGGCCGCCGCCCTGGTCGAGGCCAGCCGGGGCGCCCAGCTCGTGGTGGTGGGCAGCCGGGGCCTGGGCGGGCTGCGGGGGATGCTGCTCGGCTCGGTCAGCCAGCAACTGCTCCAGCACTCGTCCTGCCCGGTCGTCGTGGCCCGGGAACGCTGACGGTCCCGGCGCGCGGCACCGGCCCGGTCCGGTCCGACGCCGGTTGCGGCGTGTCGCGGCCTCCCCTGGGCGGGACAGCGCGACACGCCGCATCCGGGGTGTCGCTCCCGCCGCCGGCGACGGGATGCCGGAGGAAGCGGGCGTCGGGCGCGCTGGGCCTGCGTACGCTGCGCCGGATCCGGGGATGACGAAGGATGGAGCCGTGACCCACCACCGCGACTGCCGGGGTGGGGCACATGGGGAGAAACGGAAAGGTCGTGACGATGAGCCACGAGACGCCGGGACAGGACCGCCCGCTGACCACCGCCCTCGCGGAGGCCGCCGCGACCGCCGGCTACGCCCCCTCGGTGCACAACACGCAACCGTGGCGCTGGCTGGTGCTACCCGACGCCCTGGAACTACGGATCGTCCGGGACCGTCAGCTGACCGCGACCGACCCGGAGGGGCGGCTGCTGGCGATCAGCTGCGGCGCGGCGCTGCACCACGCCCGGCTCGCGCTGGCCGCCGAGGGCTGGACGGCCGTGGTGGAGCGGCTGCCCGACCCGGCGCAGCCGGACCTGCTGGCCCGACTGACCGGGCTGGACCGGTCCGGCGCGGACGCGGACGCCATGCGCATGGTGCAGTGCATGCAGGTACGGCACACCGACCGGCGACCGGTCAGCGACGAACCGGTCCCGACTGCCGCGATGGGTGAGATCAGCCGGGCGGTCGCCGCCGAGGGCGCCAACCTGCAGATCCTCGACTCCGACCAGGTGATGGAGCTGGCCGCTGCCGCCTCGCACGCCGGCACGGTCGAGGCGAAGGACCCGCAGCTACGCGAGGAGCTGGAGTACTGGACCAGCCGGGCCGACGGCGGCACGGGGCTGCCGCCGGAGGTGCTGCCCGAGCAGCAGCCGCAGACCACCGTCCCGGGCCGCGACTTCGGCCGCGCCGGCACCCTGCCGATCGGCCCCGGCCACGACAAGGCCGCCGTGTACGGCCTGCTCAACGGCGACGAGGACGAGCCGGACTGCTGGCTGCGCGCCGGCGAGGCGCTCTCCGCGCTCTGGCTGACCGCCACCCGCCTCGGCGTGTCCGTGGTGCCGCTCTCCGTCGTGGTGGAGGTGCCCGGCACCCGGCAGACGCTGCGCCAACTGCTCAGTGGGCTCGGCTTCCCGTACCTCGTGGTGCGGCTGGGGATCGCGGACCCGGCGCACGCGGGGCCGCCGCACACCCCGCGGCTCCCCATCGAGCAGGTGGTCGACACCTCGGCGGTCCGCGGCCAGCGCTCCTGACCATCTCGTGCCCGCGGCCGCGCGGGCGATAGCATCGCCTGCGTGGCCGCCAGCACACCGACGCCCCGCAACGAGCCGCTCGCTCCCTCGCTGGGGCTGAGCCCGCTGTCCCGGGTACGCCTCGACGAGCTGCTCCAGGAGATGCTCGACCGGGTCGGCGAGGTGGTCACCAGCCGGGAGCGGCTGCGCGCCCTGCTGGACGCGGTGGTGGGCATCGGCTCCGACCTCGACCTGCGCAGCACCCTGCAACGGATCGTGCAGTCGGCCTGCGAGCTGGTCGGCGCCCGCTACGGCGCGCTCGGCGTGATCGGGCCGGACCGGCTGCTGCACGACTTCATCATCCACGGCATCAGCGACGAGCTGCACGCCAAGATCGGCGACCTGCCGCACGGACGCGGCGTGCTCGGCCTGCTGATCGACGAACCGCGCCCGGTGCGGATGCCGGACATCACCCAGCACCCGAAGTCGTACGGGTTCCCACCGCACCACCCGCCGATGCACAGCTTCCTCGGCGTGCCGGTCCGCATCCGCGACCAGGTCTTCGGCAACCTCTACCTGGCCGAGAAGCAGGGCGCCGCGGAGTTCACCGAGGACGACGAGGAGATCGTGGTCGCGCTCGCCGCCGCGGCCGGCGTCGCGATCGAGAACGCCCGCCTCTACGCGCTGGCCCACCGGCGGGAACGCTGGCTGGCCGCCACCGCCGAGATCACCTCGGTGCTGCTCGGCGAGGTCCGCCGCACCGACGCGCTAACCCTGGTCGCCCGGCGGGCCCGGGAGGTCGCCGAGGCGGAGCTGGCCCTGGTGCTGCTCTACGACGAGGATGCCGGCCAGTTCACCGTCGAGGTGGTCGACTCGGCCGTAGGCGCCGACCGGCAACTGGTCGGCGCGGTGCTGCCGGCCGCCGAGACCAGCTTCGCCGGCCCGGTCACCGAGCACCGGCACGAGCTGGTGGACAACCTCGCCGAGGCCGCCCCCTGGCCGGCGCCGGTGGTCGCCGGCCCCGCCGTGGTGTCCCCGCTCGCCGCGGCGGACACCCTGCACGGCGTGCTGGTGATCGCGCACCGACCGGACTCCGCGCGGACCGTCGACGACGACGTACGGCTGCTGAGCAGCTTCGCCGGCCAGGCCGCGCTCGCCATGGAGCGGGCCCGCGGCCAGGAGGAACGGGAGCTGCTGGTGGTGCTGGAGGACCGCGAACGGATCGCCCGCGACCTGCACGACGTGGTGATCCAACGGCTCTTCGCCACCGGCCTGCAACTGCAGAGCGCCGCCCCGATGAACGCCCGGCCCGAGGTCGCCAAGCGGATCAACGCGGCCGTCGACGACCTCGACGCCACCATCCGGGACATCCGGCGGACCATCTTCGAGCTGCGCACCCCGATGAGCGCGGCACTGCGCACCGAGATCCGGGAGGCCATCGACCTGGCCACCGAGTCGCTCGGCTTCCGCCCGGCCGTGGAGCTGGACGGGCCGATCGACAGCGCCGTGCCGGAACCGGTCCGCCCCGACCTCACGGCCGTGCTCCGCGAGGCGCTGTCCAACGCCGTCCGGCACGCCGAGGCCAGCCGGGTCTCCGTCGCCATCCGGGTCGACGCCGGGCGGGTCGCGCTCACCGTCACCGACGACGGCGTCGGCTGCGACCCCGCCGCCGCGCGCGGCGGGCTGGTCAACCTGCGCGAGCGCGCCGAGCGGCACGGCGGCGAGTTCCAGGTACGCCCGGCGCAGCCGCACGGCACCGAGCTGTTCTGGTGCGTCCCGCTGCGGGACTGACCCCGGTCCGGCCGTCCGCCCCGAGCCTTCCCGACGTGGCGGGCGCTCCGGGGCGGCCCGTCCCGGCGCGCGCTCAGTGGGTCTTGCCGAGCAGACGGGTGGCGAGCACCGCCGCCTGGGTCCGCCGCTCCAGACCGAGCTTCGCCAGCACGCTGGAGACGTAGTTCTTCACGGTCTTCTCGGCCAGGAACATCTTGCCGGCGATCTCCCGGTTGGTCAGCCCCTCGGCCACGTACTCCAGGATGCGGCGCTCCTGCTCGGTGAGCGTCTTGAGCTCGCGGGGCTGCTCGACGCCGCTGCGGATGCGCTCCAGCACCCGGGTGGTGATCGCCGGGTCGAGCAGCGACTGGCCGGCCGCCACCCGGTGCACCGCGTCCACCAGGTCGGTGCCGCGGATCTGCTTGAGCACGTAGCCGGCCGCCCCCGCCATGATCGCGGCGAAGAGCGCCTCGTCGTCCTCGTACGAGGTGAGGATCAGACCCTTGATCGAGGAGTCCACGGCCCGGATGTCCCGGCACACGTCGATGCCGTTGCCGTCGGGCAGTCGGGCGTCGAGGATCGCCACGTCCGGCCGGAGGGCCGGAATGCGGCGGGCCGCCTCCTGCGCGGAGCCGGACTCGCCGACCACTTCGATGTCGCCGCTGCTCTGCAGCAGGTCGGCAAGGCCACGACGGACGACCTCGTGGTCGTCGAGGAGGAACACCCGAATCATCCCTCGTTTCTACCCGCCCCGGCCGCGCCCCGCACGGGCCGAAGGTCCCCTACCTGCCGCGTCACGGCGGGAAGGGGGGCCCGGGCGGACGGGACATCCGGCCCTGCCCGGCTCCCCGGCCGCTGACGCACGGTGGAGGTGAACCAGCGGGGGCCGCCCCACCTGCCACGGAAGGAGCATCACCATGGACACCGGCTTCACGGTCGCGCAGCTGCGAGCGGCCGTCGCGGACGCCGTCCGGGCACCTTCCCTGCACAACACCCAGCCCTGGCGGTTCCGGCTGCGCGACGGCGGCATCGAGCTGTCGGTCGATCCGACCCGCCGGCTGCCCGCCACCGACCCGAGCGGCTGGGGTGCCCGCATCTCCTGCGGAGCGGCCCTGTTCAACCTGCGGCTCGCCCTCGCCGTCGCCGGCACCCCGGCCACGGTGCGGCTGCGGCCGTACCCGACCGAACCGGACGTGCTGGCCCGGCTGGTCCCGGACGCGCCCCGGCCCGCCACCCCCGCCGCCCGCAGCCTGCACGCGGCGATCCCATGCCGGTTCAGCAACCGCGCGCCGTTCTGGCCCGACCCGGTGCCGGCCGACGCCCGGTGGCGCCTCGGCGAGGCGGCCCGCGCCGAGCAGTGCTGGCTGGAACTGGTCATCGGCACGAGCGCGGTCAACGCCTTCGCCGAGGTCGCCCGCAGCGCCCACCGGGTGCTGGAACGCGACCCCGACTACCGGCGGGAGCGGACGGAGTGGATCCGCCGCGAGCCCGCGCCCGACGGGGTGCCCGCCGCCGCCGGCGGCCCGCAGAGCGAACCGCAGGACCTGCTGCCGATGCGCGGCTTCGGCGGCCGCGACCGGGCCCCCGGCCGGGACTTCGAGCCGGAGCCGCTGGTCGCCGTCCTCGGCTCTGCGGGCAACACATCCGCCGACCAGATCCTGGCCGGGCAGGCCCTGCAACGGGTGCTGCTCACCGCGACCGACGCCGGGCTCAGCGTCTCCCTGCTGTCGCAGCCGATCGAGGTGCAGGGGGCGCGCGAGGCGCTGCGGCTGTCGCTGGGCCGGTTCGGCACGCCCCAGATGGTGATGCGGATCGGCTACGGCCAGCCCGGGGTGGCGACCCCCCGACGCAGCGTGGACGAGGTGCTCGACCTGCCCGTCGTGTCGGCCTGAGCCGTACGCCCTCCGCCGTGCGCGCTGCCGGCCCCGCCCCGTCGCCCGGGGCCGGCAGCGTGGTCGGTCCTGCCGGGTGCGTCGGTGTCAGGCGGGGCGGGGGCTGCCGAGCAGGGCCGCCTCCCGCTCCGGGTCCAGCCCCACCGCCGCGCGCGCCGGCCGCCCCGCCCGCGCCGGCACGGACCCCACCTGGCGCAGCCACCGCCAGGTGTCGGCGACCGTCTCGGCCACCGGCCGGCAGGTCAGCCCCGACGCGTACGCCTTCTCCACGCCCCGCTCCTGCAACCAGCGGAACTCGTGACCGCGCGGCACCCAGACCGGCAGGTCGTTCCAGGGCAGCACCCCGGCCGCCAGGATCCGCTCCGGATCCGTCCAGCGCAGCCGCGCGTCCGACCCGGTCGCCGCGACAACCGCCGCCAACAGCTCCCCCATCGTCGCGTGCCCGCTGCGGCTGATCACGTTGTACGCCCCGCCGACGCGCTCCGCCCCCCGGTCCAGCATCCAGGCCGCCAGGTCCCGCACGTCCACGTACTGGATCGGCAGGTCCTCCGGGCCCGGCGCCAGCACATCCCCGCCCCGGGCGACCCGCTCCAACCACCAGGGCAGCCGACCGATGTCCTCCCCGGGCCCGAGGATCAGCCCGGCCCGGACGAGCAACGCCGCGTCCCCGAACACCTCCAGTACGGCCCGCTCGCCGCCCGCCTTGTTGTGCGCGTAGTCCCCGTCGCCCGCGTCCGGCTCGGCGTCCACCATCGGCGCCTCCTCCCCGGCCCCGGCCGGCAGCGGGTGGGCGTAGACCGAACCGCTGGAGACGTAGACGTAGTGCGGCACCGACCCGACCAGCGCCCGGGCCGCGTCCCCCACCGCCCGCGGCGCCCCGTCCCAGGTGTCCACCACCAGGTCCCACTCGCCGCCCACGAGCGCCGCCAGGCCGTCCGGCGCCGTCCGGTCACCCCGCAACCGGTGTACGCCCGGCGGCACCGCACCGTGCATCCCCCGGTTGAAGACGGTCACCGACCAGCCTCTGCGTACCGCCTCGGCCACGGTCGCGCCGCCGACGAAGCCTGTTCCACCCAGCACCAGCAGTCTCATGGGTCCCAGCCTGTCCGGTCCCGGCCCCCGACGGACCCCCCGTTCACCGCTAGCGGATCTGCCAACGGCAGAATCCCGCCCCCGCTCAGCTCGTCGTCGACCCGATGGGGCGATCGACTCCGTCGGCGGTCGGCCGCCCGGCTCGGCCGCTCGAAGGGTGTCGGCGTGTGGTCCGCCAAGGCCGGCTCCGGGGGTGCGTGAGCTTCAGACGATCCCGGACCCCGGCCCAGCGCGATCTGGGTCGTTCCGGTCGTTCGTCGTGTCGGGATGTCCGGTTCCGGCCGGATCGGCGTGCCCGGTTGTCTGGCTCCCGGTTTGGCATCCGCGTGCCGGATGTCCGGTTATCGGGTCCGCTGGGCGTGCCCGGATGTCCGGGTCTGGGTCAGCCAGTGTCGGGTCGTCCCGTGACCGGCGGCACCCTGGCGGCGGAATGATGGCCGGCCCGGGGTCGTTACATCACCTGGACGATCGCAGCAGCACCCCGCTGGCCTGGCCCGAACGCGTGGCCGGCCCGGGATGCGGGCCCCGGAATGATGGTGGGCCGCCGGTCGTTACACATGGACCCGGCGCCGAGCCCCCCGCTCGTGAAGCCTGCCGGGCAGAGACTTTCCCCTTGATCTTTTTGAGCGCCGTCGTGGTGCTTGTGCCCGCTCGACCCCCATCGAGCTTGGGTGCCAACCCCCGAATGGAGCCACTCTGATGAACACGACCATTCTGCGTAAGAGCGTGCTGGGTATTGCTGGTCTGGCCTTCGCCGGTGGCGTCTTCGCCGGCCCGGTCACCGAGGCCCACGCCGCCCCAGCGGCCGAGGCGAAGTCGGTGGCCGTGGTGCAGGCCGACAAGGCGGGTGTGGACAAGGGCAAGCTGATCCCGCACGGCGTGCAGGGCAAGCAGTCCCGCATCGACCTGGACAGCGAGCAGACGAAGAACGTGAAGGCGATCATCGCGGCGACGAAGAAGTCGGGCATGGACGAGCGGGCCGCCGTGGTCGCGATCGCCACGTCGCTGCAGGAGTCGAAGCTGGAGAACCTGGGTCACCTGGGTGAGCGCAACGACTACGACTCGCAGGGCCTGTTCCAGCAGCGCCCGTCCTCGGGTTGGGGCACGGTCGAGCAGATCACCGACCCCGAGTACTCCACGATGGCGTTCCTGAAGGGTCTGAAGCAGGTCGACGGTTGGAAGGACATGCCGCTGACCGAGGCCGCGCAGACCGTGCAGGTGTCGGCCTACCCGGACCACTACGCCCAGTGGGAGCAGCAGGCCGCCGACCTGGTCGCCAAGTACTGGAACTGAGGCACCTGAACATTCACGCTGGCCGGCACCCCGAATCCGGGGTGCCGGCCAGCGGCATATCCAGGTGTGGCCCGCCGTGCCCGGCGCAGGGATCAAGCCTGACCGCCCGGAGCCGGGCACGGCGGGCCACACCCCCACCACCGACCAGCGCAACCCACGGATTTGAAGGACGGGGGAACCAGCAAGAGCCAGGCGCGGGGGGAAGAACGACAGAAGCCCCGGCTCATCAGCCGGGGCTCCGTACGTCGGGCAAATGCCTGGTGGGCGATACTGGGTTTGAACCAGTGACCTCTTCCGTGTCAAGGAAGCGCGCTCCCACTGCGCCAATCGCCCGTGGTCGAGAGCGGACGACGGGATTCGAACCCGCGACCCTCACCTTGGCAAGGTGATGCGCTACCAGCTGCGCTACGTCCGCGTGCCGCCCGGTCTCCCCGGCGACGGGTTGAACTCTACCCGATGGCAAGATCGCCGACTCCGCCGCCCCACCCGCCCTCTCCACCGCCGGTGATTGCGCTGGTCACCCACGGGGTACTGACTCACCTCGACAGCACACCGCATCCCCTGAAGGAGGCTGTCGTGGGAATCGGAACGAGTATTTTCCTGCTCGCCGTCGGCGCGATCCTGACCTTCGCCCTGGACGCGAGCGTCGGCGGCGTCAACCTGGACGTGGTCGGCTGGATCCTGATGGCGGCCGGCCTGCTCGGTCTCGTCATGACCGCGCTGGTCTGGGGTCGCCGCCGCCGGGTGGTCACCACCACTGAGCCGGTCGAGTACCGGCGGGTGGAGGAGCGCCGGGACGTCGCTCCGCCGCTGTAGGGCGCATCACTACCCGGCCGACGGGGCTGATCGGTCGCGGGCGTACGAGGGAGCGCCGGTCACCCACGGGTGGCCGGCGCCTTCGCATGCAGAGCCCAGGAAGGGGCGAGGCAACGAAAAGGCTGGCCACCGAAGGTTCCGGTGACCAGCCTGATCATTCTGTGGGCGATACTGGGTTTGAACCAGTGACCTCTTCCGTGTCAAGGAAGCGCGCTCCCACTGCGCCAATCGCCCGTGCTCATACCGAGGTGGGGACGGGATTTGAACCCGCGTACACGGCTTTGCAGGCCGTTGCCTCGCCTCTCGGCCACCCCACCGAGGTTGCCCCCGTCATGCGTGGCGGCAGCTCCGAGCGGACGACGGGATTCGAACCCGCGACCCTCACCTTGGCAAGGTGATGCGCTACCAGCTGCGCTACGTCCGCTTGTCTCCGGCGTTCCCGGTGACGGATGAGAACTTTAGCCGAGGCTCGGAAGAGTTGCCAACTCGGGGTGCCCTCGGCGCGTCGCTGGCGGATTCCGGGGCGTGAGCGCGAGGGCTCCTCGTAGAGCTTCCTAGGAGACTGGGTGGGGTGGTCGAAGGGATTGCGGGGGGTCAACCGAAGGGCCAGGTCGAAGGCGACGCGACGCGCCGAAGAAGAGCTGTCCGGGTTCCGACTGTGGCACGCCCGGCCGACCGGCTCGGTAACGCGCTGTGGTCATATCGATGGGTTAACGTAACCGCGTGACGAGACGTGCCGCCGATGTCCGCCTGGATTCCCTGCTGCGAACAGCCTGCGACGTGATCGTCGAGCGTGGCCTCGCCAACACCCGGACGGCCGACGTGGCGCAGGCCGCCGGGGTCAGTCAGGCACTCGTCTTCTACCACTTCGCCACCAAGGAGCGCCTGCTGGCGCAGGCCTTCGCGTACGCGGTGGAGCAGGACCTGGCCCGGCTGGACGTGGTGGTCCGCTCCTCCGCCCCACCGCTGACCAAGTTGCGCAAGCTGCTGCGCCTCTACACCCCGCCCGGGCGGTCGATCTCCTGGTCCATGTGGATCGACGGCTGGGCCGAGTCGCTGCGCACCCCGGAGGTGGAGAGGGTCTCCCGCCGGCTCGACCTGCGGTGGCGGCAGGACCTCGCCGCGGTGATCGCCGACGGGGTGACCGACGGCACCTTCGTCTGCGCCGACCCGATGGCCGCCGCCTGGCGGATCAACGCGGTGATGGACGGGCTGGCCGTCCAGCTCGCCGTGCACGAGCGGGTGATCTCCCGGCGGCAGTTCGCCGACTGGATCCGGCTGATCACCGCCCGGGAGCTCGGCCTCAACCCCGCCCAGCTCGGCTGACCACTCCACCTCACCCCGGGACGACCCGACGGCGCGGGCAGCGAGCCGACGGCGCGGGCGGCGACCCGGGGTCACGGCACCGACCGCCCGAGGGCCGGACGACCGGGCAAAACCGCCCGGACCGCCACGGACAGCCGCGACAATCGGCGGCATGGACCTGCTGGAGACGTACCGACGGAGCCTGGCCGAGTTCGTCGACCGGGTCGAGCAGGTCGCGCCCGGGCAGTGGTCGGACCCGACGCCCTGCCCCGACTGGGACGTCCGCGCGCTGGTCAACCACGTGGTCACCGAGGACCGGTGGACCGCGCCGCTGCTCGCCGGCCGGACCGTCGAGGAGATCGGCGACCGGTTCGACGGTGACCAGCTCGGCGACGACCCGGTCGGGGCGGCCCGGCAGGTGGCGTCCCAGGCCGAGGTGGCGGCCAGCCATCCGGGTGCGCTCGAGGCCACGGTGCACCTCACGGCCGGGGAGACGCCGGCGGGTGAGTACCTGAACCAGCTCGTTGCCGAGCACCTCGTACACGGATGGGACCTGGCGGTGGCGATCGGGGCGGACCCGCGCCTGGACGGCGACGTGGTCGCCGCCTGCACCCGGTGGTTCGAGGCCCGGGTCGCCGACTACCGCAGTGGCGACCTGGTCCGGCCCGGGCTCGACGTGCGGGCCGGCGCCGAGGCGCAGGACCGGCTGATCGCCGCCTTCGGCCGCGACCCGGACTGGACACCGCCGGCCTGACCCGATCACCGAGGCCGGCGGACGGCCGGGTCGCGTTGCCGGTCAGGAGCTGGCGCAGCGTGTCGACCGCGCCGGGGCCGGCGGTGGTCGAGGCGGTGCGCCGGCCGGACGCCCGAGGGGGTCCGGCGTCCGACCGGCGCGGTCAACGGGGTCAGCCGGCGTACCCCTGTCCGGGGGCCGCGGGGCGACGGCGCTGGCGCTCCCGCAGCCGGCGCCGGGCCGGCGGGTGGACGTTGGCCAGGTCGAGGTCGCCGCCGTAGTGGGCGAGCACCCGGTGGTCCATCACCCGCCGCCAGAGCGGGGGCACCAGCGCGGCGACCACCATGGTGGCGTAGCCGGCCGGCAGTTGCGGCGAGGTGTCGAAGCTGCGCAGCGTCTGGTAGCGGCGCAGCGGGTTGGCGTGGTGGTCGCTGTGCCGCTGGAGCTGGAAGAGGAAGACGTTGGTGACGGTGCGGTCGCTGTTCCAGCTGTGCCGGGGGTCGACCTTCTCGTAGCGGCCGGCGGCGGTGCGCCGCCGGGCCAGCCCATAGTGCTCCAGGTAGTTGACCACCTCGAGCAGGCTGAAGCCGACCACCGCCTGGAGCAGCAGGAACACCAGTACGCCGGGGCCGAAGACGAGCATCAGGGCGGCGTAGAGCACCAGCGTCATCGCCCAGGCGTTGAGGATGTCGTTGCGCCACGTCCACGGGCTGCGGCCCCGGAGCCGGAACCGGCTGGTCTCCAGCCGCCAGGCCGACCGCAGGCTGCCCCAGACGGTACGCGGCCAGAACGCCCAGAAGCTCTCCCCCAGCCGTGAGCTGGCCGGGTCCTCCGGGGTGGCCACCCGGGTGTGGTGGCCCCGGTTGTGCTCGACGTAGAAGTGCCCGTAGCCGGTCGGCGCGAGGGCGACCTTGGAGAGCCAGCGCTCCGCGGTCTCCCGCTTGTGGCCCAGCTCGTGGGCGGTGTTGATGGCGATGCCGTTGACCACCCCGACGGTGGCGACCAGCCCGGCCGCAGCCACGCAGGACAGGTCGCCGCGCGCCCAGACCGCGCAGCAGAGCACCAGGGCGGCGTACTGGGTGGGCAGGTAGAGGTAGGTCAGCCAGCGGTAGTAGCCGTCGGCGGACAGCCGGGGCACCGCCTCGTCGGGCGGGTTGCGCCGGTCGTCGCCGATCAGCAGGTCCACCACCGGGATGAGCCCGAAGACCACCACCGGGGTGAGCCACCAGGCCCAGGCGCCGCCGCCGTCCCGCCACCCCAGCCAGCCCAGGAAGGGCAGCACCGGGACGATCAGGGCCAACGGCCAGAGCGGCTTGCGGGTGTCGCGCCAGGCGACGGGAGGAACCGTCGCGTCGGGGCTGATGGCCATCGCCGACCTCCGATCTCGTGGGCTGTCCTGACTGTGGCACCGCCCACTCCTTTTTACAAGACCCAGGTTTTTGTAAAGCGATCACGGTGATCATCGCCGCACGGACCGTCACGGATGACCTTGCCCTCGCCCGATCTGCCTGGTATTCACAGATGCGCATGCGTAACCGCGCCTGCACCGGGCCGACGCAGCGTCGGCCCCCGCTCCCACGAGGAGGTCCCGTGCCCAGACCGGAGTGGACACTTCCGACGAGCCGGCCCCGACGCCGGCTCGTCCCCGTACTGGCGACCGCCGCCGTGGTCGCCGCCCTGCTGCCCGGCGGCGCCACCGCCGCCGCCGCGCCGGGCGACGCCGCGACCGCGACACCGGGCCGCTCCGGCTCGTTCGCCGACGACAGCCACCAGGCCGCCGACCTCGACAACCGCACCGGTACGGCCGCGCCCGACGCCCGGCAGCGCGGTCTGGCCCGACGGGTCGACGCCGACGTGCGGTGGAACCGGCTCGGCACCCCGCACGCGCTCGGCCCGAGCCGAACGCCGCTCGCCACCGGCCTGCCCGCCGACCCGGAGGCGGCCGCCCGGCGCTACCTCACCGACAACCACGACCTGTTCGGCCTCGACGCCGCGTCCGTCGCCGCGATGGACCGGCTGCTGGTCCGGCCGATCGGCGACGGCGCGGTGGTCACCCTGCGGCAGCGCTTCGGCGACCTGCCCGCCGGCCACGACGGGCTGGTCACCGTGGCGGTCGCCGACGGCGCCGTCATCTCGGTCAGCTCCTCGCTCGCCCGGGACGCCGCCGCGCCCGCCCCCGCCACCCTCACCGGCGAGCAGGCGTACGCGGCCGCGCTCACCGACGCCGGCCTGGACGCCGCCCGGGTGGCCAGCCACCGCGTCCGCCCGGTCGCGGTGCCCACCCCGCTCGACGGCACCCGGGCCGCGTACGAGGTGACCCTGATCGGCGCGGACACCGACCACCCGGCCGCCTTCACCACCTACGTCGACGGCATCACCGGTGCGGTGCTGGTCCGCGAGGACCTCGTCGACTTCGACTCGGACAACCCGAGCTGGGCGGTCTACCCGGCCACCCCGCCGCAGGACCTCGCCCCCGGGCAGGACCCCCGGGTGCGCTGGTGCGGCGACCCCGCTCCGGGCTGCGCCGCCGCGTTCCGCGACCCGGCCACCGGCAACGCCTGGGACGTCGACAAGGCCACCGGCACGCCGACCGGCACCTCGCGCGGCAATTCCGCCAACACCGTGGTCTCGTGGGGCGCGGGCAGCCCGCTGCTGCCGGCCACCGCCAGCCCGGAGCGCCGCTACGAGTACCCGTTCACCGACCAGTGGCACCAGGCCCGCTGCAACCCGGCGGTGTTCACCTCCGCGCAGCGCAACGACGCCGACGCCGCCATCGCCAACCTCTTCGCCATGCACAACCGGATGCACGACTGGGCCTGGCACCTCGGCTTCACCGAGGCCACCTGGAACCTCCAGGCGGTCAACGTGAGCGGAGCCGGCCTCGGCGGCGACGCCGAGCAGGGCCGCGCCCAGCAGGGCGCGCTGTCCGGCAACCGGAACAACGCCAACCAGGGCACGCCGCGCGACGGCCTGCCGCCGACCACCAACATGTACCTGTGGCAGCCGCAGGCCGGCGGGCCGTACCCGCCGTGCGTCGACGGCGACTACGACATGACGGTGATCGGGCACGAGTACACGCACGCCATCACCAACCGCATGATTGCCGGGCCGGACAGCGGCATCGGCGGCCTCCAGGGCGGCGCGATGGGTGAGTCGTGGAGCGACCTGCTCGCCGCCGAGTACCTCTACGAGCACGGCCTGCGCGCCCCCGGCCAGACGCCCTTCGTCACCGGCGGGTACGTCACCGGCAACCTGATCAGCGGCATCCGCAACTACGACTTCAGCCGCAGCCCGCTGAACTACTCCGACGTCGGCTACAACACGGCGGGCCCGGCGGTGCACGCCGACGGGGAGATCTGGAGCGCCACCAACTACCGGATCCGCTCCGCTCTGGTGCAGCGGTACGGGTCGGGCACCCCGCAGCGGCAGCTCGACTGCGCGCAGGGGAAGGTCGCCGCGGACAGCTGCCCGGGTAACCGGCGCTGGGCGCAGCTGGTCTTCGACTCGTTCCTGCTCCAGGCGGCCAGCCAGGTCAGCATGCTCGACATGCGGGACAACCTGCTCACCGCCGACCGGCTCCGCTTCGGCGGGGCCAACCAGGAGCTGATCTGGGCCGAGTTCGCCCGCTCCGGGATGGGCCGGGACGCCGCCACCAACGGCGCCACCGACACCGACCCGACGCCGAGCTTCGCCAGCCCGTACGGCGACAACGCCACGCTCACCCTGCGGCCGAAGGGGGACAGCGCCGAGGCGCCGATCCGGCTGTACGTGGGCGACTACGAGGCCCGGGCCACCCCGATCGCCGACACCGACCCGGCCACCGCCCTGCCGGACACCTTCGAGGCGGTCGCCGGCACGCACCAGCTGCTGGCGGTGGCGCCCGGCTTCGGGCACCAGCGGCTCAGCGTCGTCGCCCGCGCCGGCCAGGAGGGGTACGTCGACCTGCGGCTGAGCCGCAACCTGGCGTCCACCACCTCCGGCGCGGTCATCACCGGCGACGGGGTGAACCTGGAGCGGATCGGCGACGACACCGAGAGCACCAACTGGGCGTCGCTGACCGGGGTGGCCGGCCGGGGCGTCACGGTGGCGCTGCCCGGTGCCGCCCCGCAGGTGGTCAAGCGGGTCAACGTCAGCGCCATGCTGCGCCCGGCGATCGTCGGGGACCCCGACGCGGGCGGGCAGAACGCGTTGACCGCGCTGCGTTCCTTCGCCGTGCTCACCTGCAACGCGACCACCACCGACTGCGCCGACCCGGCGCGCTGGGAGCGGATCTACACCAGCGCCGGCGACGCGTTCCCGGGTGGGAAGTACCGGGCGTACACGCGGGACATCAACCTGCGGTCGTTCCCGGTGCCGACCACGCTCGCCACCCACGTGCGGCTGGAGGTGCTGGCCAGCCAGTGCACCGGCGGCCCGGCGTACGCCGGTGAGCAGGACGACGACCCGGCCACCAGCACCGACTGCGCGACCGCCAGCCCGGCACGCGACCAGGTCCGGATCGCCGAGTTCCAGGTGTTCTCGAAGTGAACCCCGCCGGGGTCGGGTGGCGTCGCCGCCCGGCCCCGGCGGCCCCCGATCAGCGGCGCGCCGCCGCCCAGCGGCGCCGTTCGTACGCCGGCCCGCCGAGGTCCGCTGCGCCGCCGCGGGACGCGCGGGTCAGCTGCCGCAACTTGAGCAGCAGCCCGGCGCCGAGGAAGAGCAGCAGCCCGCCGAGGAGAAAGGCGGCCTGCACCAGGCCGAATCCCCCTCGGGTGGCACCGGCCACCGGACGCCCGGCGGCCGGCGGCACCTGCGCCACCGCCTCCTCGGTCGGTTCGGCCGACGCGTCGACGGGCTCGGTCGGGTCGACGGCCACGGCCGAGCCGCTCGGCTCCGGCGTGGCGGGCGCCTCGGTGGCGAGCAGGCCGACCACGTCGCGGGTGGCACTCTGCCGGGCGAGCAGCCGCAGGTCGGCGTCGTACGCCTCGGCAGCCAGCGTCACCCGTCCCCGGTTGACGTCCTCGGCGAAGGCCACCCGGTAGCGGGCGGTGACCGTCCGGTCCGGGCAGAGCGTGCCCGGGTCGAGCTGACGGTCGGTGAGCCGGGCGATGTCCCCCTCGGTCTGGATCTGCAACGGGAAGCTGCCCGAGTCCTCCACCCGGTCCACCTTCACCTGGTCCAGCCGCAGGCCCCGGACGCTGAGCACCATCGACCAGCGAACCTTCACGCACCGGCCGCCGTCGTTGCGCGACACCACCGCGGACAGGGTGCTCACCTGGTCGCCGGCGCTGAACTCGTCCGGTAGGCCGCTCAGCTCGGTGGCGAAGCCGTCCGCGGCCGAGGCCGGCGCGGGCGCGGCCAGCCCCATCACGGACAGGCAGGCCAGCACCACCCCGGCCCGCAGCGCGTTCCGCCACACCGTCACCACCGCCTCGCCCTCCCGTCGGTCGCATCCACCTGGCAACGCTATGAGGGGTGCCGGGAAGCCGGTAGACGGGCGTGTTCGCACGAACCGTGAAGTACAGGTCGGGTTATCACGCTGGGTGGTGAACCGGTCACGCCCGACCCGCGACACGCCCGGGAACCGCCCCGGGAGACAATTCCTGGGTGTCCGATCTCTCCGCGGCCTTCGTCCGGCTGCACGCCCGCCTCGCCCCGGTGACCTTCGTCCCGGAGGTGCGGCTGCACCAGGCCGACGAGCCGATCGGGCTCTGGGAACTGACCGAGGGCGAGTTCCGCAGCTCCCAGCCGCCGCCGTTCTGGGCCTTCGCCTGGGCCGGTGGCCAGGCGCTGGCCCGCTACGTCACCGACCATCCGGAGCTGGTGGCCGACCGCCGGGTGCTGGACCTGGCGTCGGGCTCCGGCCTGGTCGCCATCGCCGCCGCCCGGGCCGGCGCCACCGCCGTCCGCGCCGTCGAGGTCGACGAGCGGGCGGTGGCCGCCGTCGCGCTCAACGCCGAGGCCAACGGGGTACGCGTCGACGCCGAGTTCGGCGACATCCTCGACGCCGATGCCGGGGACGCCGAGGTGGTGCTCGCCGGGGACGTTTTCTACAGCGAGGCGATGGCCCGGCGGGTGCTGCGCTTCCTGCTGCGGGCCGCCCGCTCCGGCGCCCGGGTGCTGGTCGGCGACCCGGGGCGGGCCTTCCTGCCCCGCGAGCGGTTCCGCGAGCTGGCCGCCTACGACGTGCCGGTGCCGGAGGCGTTGGAGAGCGTACGGGTGAAGCGCACCACCGTCTGGGAGCTGGACCCGGCCCCGCCGAGGGCCGCCCGCTAGCGTGTCGGCGTGCTGTTCCGGGGCTGGGGGGAGTCCGTCGACGAGCGGTGGCCGGATGTGGCCACCGTCGCCGACCACGTCGGCGTGGACCATCTGGTGGTCACCCGGCACGCGCTGGTACGGCAGGTCCTCGCCGACCCGGACACCTGGCGGCCGGACAACGCCCTGGACGCGGTGACCCCGGTCCCGGTGGCCGCGCTGCGGGTGCTCGCCGGGCACCGGTTCCGGTTGCCGCCGACGCTGGCGAACAACTCCACGCCCAGCCACCCGGCGATCCGGGGAATCGTGGCGGAGGCCCTGCACCCGACCCGGCTGGCCGCGCAGCAGCCCTGGCTGACCGGGCTGGTCCGCCGGCGGGTCACCGGGCTGGCCGCCGCGCTCGACGCGGGCGAACCGGTCGACCTGTACGCCGAGCTCGCCGCCGACCTGCCGCTGCTGGTGCTGGCCCGGCTCGTCGAGCTGCCGGACGCCCCGGTCGGCGCGGTGAAGGACTTCGCCCGGGCCGCGCTGGAGCTGTTCTGGGCGCCGCTGGACGCCGACCGTCAGCTCGCTCTCGCCGCCGAGGTGGGCCGGTTCCACACCGTGCTGCGTGACTTCGCCGCCACCGGGGGCGGGCTGGCCGCCGCGCTGCGCGCCGACGGGCACTCCCCCGACGTGGTGGTCGGCGCGCTGTTCTTCCTGCTGGTGGCCGGTCAGGAGACCACCTCGCAGTTCCTCACCCTGCTGCTGCACCGGCTCACCGCTGAGCCCGAGGTACGCGCCGGGCTGCGCGCCGGCACGGTGGCGGTCGCCGACGTGGTGGAGGAGGGGCTGCGGCTGGAACCGCCGATCGTGACCTGGCGACGGGTGGCGGCCGTGGACACCACGCTGGGCGGGACGGCGGTGGCGGCGGGCACCAGCGTGGTGCTGTGGCTGGCCCGCGCCGGACGCGACCCGGAGGTGGTGGCCGCGCCGGACGCGTTCCGGCCCGGGCAGCGCGGCTCGCGCCGACACCTGGCCTTCGGGGCGGGCGCGCATCGCTGCGTCGGCGCGCAGCTGGCCCGGATGGAGGCGGCGGTGGTGGTGGCCGAGGCGGCGCCGCTGCTCGACGGGGTGACCGTGGTCCGCCCGCCCTGGTGCCCGGACAACCTGACCTTCCGGATGCCGGACGCGTTCGTGGTCCGCCGGCCCTGACCTCCGGATCCGCCTGACGCGGTATTGCGGCCGGCTGAGGGGATGCCGCGCCGGCCCCGGCAGTCGACTCGGGTCCGGGTGCCGCGCTCGTGGCCGGGCCGGCGCCACGTCCCACGTCCCTTGGGGCCGGTGTCGCGGCCGGCTGACACGGTCGCCTCTGTCGGCCAGCCGGGCGACTCGGGTCCGGTGCCGCACTCGCGGCCGGGCCCGACACCACCTCCCCACGTCCTACCGACCTGATGTCGCAAACGATTCAGGCTGCCCCGCCCCGGCCAATGAGTCGTTTGTGACATCAGCTCGACAGCGCCTGAGCACCACGGCCGACGGGACGCCGGACCGCCCCGCGACGGCGGCCCCACCGGACGGCGCACGGCGGGCCGGGACGGCGGACCGCCCCGCGACCGCGACCCCACCGGACGGCGCACGCGGACCGCCCCGCGACCGCGACCCCACCGGACGGCGCACGCGGGCCGGGACGGCGGACCGCCCGGCGACGGCGACCCGCCCGGGCGGGCGCACGGCGCGAACGCCGGATTACCTGACGAAGGTCGGGTCCGGCGGACGCCGATCGGCAGCGGCGGCGCCCGCCCGTCGGTTCCTACCGTCAACGCATGATCACATTACGTGGGTTGACGAAGCGGTTCGGGGCGGTGACGGCCGTCGACGACCTGACCGTCGACATCGCACCCGGGCGGGTCACCGGGTTCCTCGGCCCCAACGGCGCGGGCAAGTCCACCACCATGCGGATGGTGCTCGGCCTGGACCGGCCCACCGCCGGCCGGGCCCTGGTCGCCGGGCGGGCGTACCGGGAGTTGCGCCATCCGCTGCGGGAGGTGGGGGCGCTGCTCGACGCCCGGGCGATCCACCCGGCGCGGGCGGGCCGGGCGCACCTGCTGGCGATGGCCCGCAGCAACGGCATCCCGGCCCGGCGGGTCGACGAGGTGCTCGCCGTGGCCGGCCTGGACGACCGGGCCGCTGCCAAGCCGGGACGGACCCTGTCGCTCGGCATGGCGCAGCGGCTCGGCATCGCCGCCGCGCTGCTCGGCGACCCGCCGGTGCTGATGTTCGACGAGCCGGTCAACGGCCTCGACCCGGACGGGGTGCGCTGGATCAGGCAGCTCACCGCCGGCCTCGCCGCCGAGGGACGGACCGTGCTGCTCTCCAGCCATCTGATGAGCGAGATGGAGCAGACCGCCGCCCACCTGGTGGTGATCGGCAAGGGCCGGCTGATCGCCGACGCGCCCGTCGCGGAGGTGCTCGCCACGGGCGCCACCGCCGCCGTGCGGGTCCGCGGGCCACACCCGGAGGGGCTGGCCGCGCTGGCCGGACGGCTCACCGCCGAGGGGCACGCGGTCACGGCCGAGGGCCCGCGCGGCCTGGCCGTCAGCGGGGTCACCGCCGATCGGGTCGGCGACCTGGCGTACGAGCTGGGAATGCCGCTGCACGAGCTGAGCCCGGTGGCCGTCACGCTGGAACAGGCGTTCATGCGGCTGACCGGCGACGCGGTCGAGTACGCCGCGGGAGGTGCCCGGTGACCGCCCTCTCCCCCGCCCGCCCGGCCGCCCGGGGCGGTGGTCTCGCCGGCGCGGTGGCCGCCGAGTGGACCCGGCTCTGGTCGGTGCGGGCCACCTGGTGGACCGTGCTGGCCGGGGTGCTGCTGATGGCCGCCACCTCGGCCCAACTGGCGATCTACGCGGCCAACGCCAACACCAACGACGACCCGGCCGACGACCGGGGCGTGGTCACCGTCGGCAGCGTGCTGGTCGGCGCGCTGGAACTCACCCAGTACGCGGTGCTGGCGCTCGGCCTGCTCGCCATCACCAGCGAGTACGCCACCGGCACCATCCGCACCACCCTGCAGGGCACCCCGTCGCGGGGCCGGATGCTGCTGGCCAAGGCGGTGGTGACCGGCGCGGTGACGTTCGCCTTCGGGCTGCTGCTCGGCCTGGTCGGGGTGCTCGCGGCCCGGCCCCTGCTCGGCGAGTGGGGGCGGGCGCCGCTGGCCGGGACGGTCGGCGACGTGCTGACGACGGCGACGTACCTGGCGCTGGTGGGGGTGCTCGCCCTGGGTCTGGGGGCGGCGCTGCGCAGCGCCGTGCTCACCCTCACCGTGCTCTTCGCCGTCCTGATGATCGTGCCGCTGTCGTTGCGGGAGCCGGACATCGCCGTGCTCACCCGGATCTCCGACGCGTTCCCGGGGGTGGCCGGCGGGCACTTCCTGGCCGGGGACACCGACCCGTACCCGCCGGTGGTGGGTCTGGTGCTGCTGGCCGGCTGGGCCGGCGCGGCGCTGGCGGTGGGCCGGGCCGCGCTGCGCCGCCGCGACGCCTGAGCGGCACGGGGCGGGGCGGGCCGGTCAGCCGGCCAGCCCCGCCTCGTACGCGATGATCGCCGCCTGCACCCGGTTGCGCACGTCCAGCCGGGTGAAGATGCTGGTCAGGTAGCCCTTCACGGTGCCCTCGGTGAGGAAGAGCCGGCGGGCGATCTCCGCGTTGGACAGCCCCGCCCCGACCAGGCCGAGCACCTCACGCTCCCGGTCGGTCAGCCCGGCCGTACGGTCCCGGGCCGCCGGCACCCGGGCCATCCGGTCGCCGTTGAGTTCGATCACCCGGCGGGCCACCCGCGGCGACAGGTACGCCCCGCCCTCGGCGACGGCCCGCACCCCGGCGAGCAGCTCCCGGGGGTCACCGGCCTTGAGCAGGAAGCCGCTGGCGCCGTGACCGAGGGCCCGGGCCACGTACTCGTCCTCGCCGAACGTGGTGAGCATGACGGTGGCCGTCGCCGGCACCAGCCGGCGGATCTCGGCGGCGGCGGCGAGCCCGTCCAGCTTCGGCATCCGGATGTCCAGCAGCGCGACCCGGGGCCGGTGCGCCCGGGTCAGCTCCACCGCGGCCCGGCCGTCGCCGGCCTCGGCGACCACCTCGATGCCGGGGTCGGCGGCGAGGATGGCCCGCACCCCGGCCCGGACCATCGCCTCGTCGTCGGCGAGCAGCACCGTCACCGGCACGTCGTCAGCGGTCACGTCGTGGTCCGTCCCTTGCTGGTCAGGCGGCCGTCGGCGAAGCAGAGCCGCCAGGTCGGCTGGGCGAGCGGGAAGTTGCCGTCGGTGTAGTACTCGCAGGTCACGTCGGCGGTCGTGGCCGGCGCGTCGGGCGGCGGCTCGACCTGGCGGCGGGGCAGCCCGGACAGCTGGGAGCGGGGCGTGCCGATCCGCATCCGGTCGAACGCCGGGCCGTCCAGCACCGCGCCGGTGGTGACGACCGGGTAGTAGACCAGCGACAGCAGCAGCGCGACGGCCGGCGGCGCGGCGAGCGCGGCGAGCAGGCTGCGCCGCACCCCGCGCCGGGCGTCGCGCAGCCGCACGGGCTCCCCGGCCCGTCCCCCGTCGCCGGAGTCGGGGCGCGGGGCGGCGTCGGCCACCGGCAGCCGGGCCGCCACGGCGAATCCCCCGTCGTCGGTCGGGCCGGCGTCGAGGACGCCGCCGGCCAGCCGTACCCGTTCGCGGAGCGCCAGCAGGCCGGAACCGTGCGACGCCGGCCCGGGCAGCGGGCCGGCCGGCGGCGGCGCGTTGACCACCCGCACCTCAACCCGGTCGCCGAGGCCGGTGAGGGTGACGGTGACCGGGGCGCCGGGGGCGTACCGGGCGGCGTTGGTCAGCGCCTCGCGGACCACCCGGTGCGCGGTGTGGGCGGTCAGCTCCGACAGGTCGGCGGCGTCCGGCGGGTGGTCCAGGCGCACCGCCATGCCCGCCTCGCGCGCGCCGTCGACCAGGTTGGCGACGCTCTCCCCGGCGGGGCGGGTGCTGGCCGGCACGTCCGCCTCGCGGAGCACCCCGATGATCCGGTGCAGCCGCTCGGTGGCCCCCGCCACGCTGGCCCGCAGCTCGCCGGCCGCCGCCCGGTGCCGCGGGTCCAGGTCGCCGGCGACCTCCAGGGCGGCGGCGCGCAGCGCGATCAGGCTCAGCTCGTGGCCGAGGGAGTCGTGCATCTCCTGGGCGATCCGGGCCCGTTCCCGCAGCCGGATCCGCTCGGCGGCGCCCCGCTGCTCGCGTTGCACCGCCTCGGCGTGCTCCCAGCCGGCCAGCACCAGCGCCTGCTGCTGCCGCCGGTAGCGGCCCACCAGCCAGGGAAACACCCCGGCGCCCAGCAGCACGCAGCTGAGCAGGAACCAGGTCGCCATGCCGGTGTCCAGCAGCACCAGGTGCAGCACCGTGCCGCCGGCCGCCACCACGGCGAAGAGCACCCCGGCGGGGGCCGCCCGTTCCCCGCGCCGCCCGGCCAGGTAGCTGAACACCAGCAGGGCGAAGACGAAGTTGCCGTCCACCACCGAGCCGAGCAGCACCAGCAGTACGGCCACCGCCGGCAGCCGCCGGCCCACCACCACCGCCGCGGCCAGCAGCAGCACCGAGCCGACCAGCAGGGGTACGGCGTACCGCTCGTAGGGCGGGGTCAGCCGGGCGTACGCCACCGGGGCGGCGAGCCCGGCCCAGAGCGCCACGTCGCCGGCCACCCGGCGGTCCACCCGGCGCCAGATCTCGCGTTCGCGCACGTCGGCCAGGCTACCGACGCCCGACGGACCCGGGCACCGACGAAGGTCAGGTGGTCAGCTGATGTCCTCGGCCCAGGCGCGCCAGTCGTCCAGCACCCCGTAGAGGGCGGGGGTGAGCCAGCCGGGGGCGGAGCGGCGGAACACGCCCGGGTCCATCGCCCCGGCGCCGGCCGGCAGCGCGCCGAGCAGGTCGGGCACCAGGTCGGTGAGGTTGGCCCAGTGCACCAACTCCGGCTCCGTCGGCCAGGCGCCGATCACCACGCCGGCCGGGACGGCCCGCCGCTCCAGCGCCTCCAGGGTCAGCGCGGTGTGGTTGAGCGTGCCGAGACCGGCCCGGGCCACCACCACGGCGGGGGCGTCGAGGGAGACCGCGAGGTCCGCGACGGTCCACGGCTCTCCGGAGGGGCGCAACCCCATCGGTACGAGCAGCCCGCCGGCTCCCTCGATGAGCACCAGGTCGTGCTTGTCGATCTCCTCGCGGATGGCGTCGACGGCGGTGTAGAGCTCCAGCGGCTCCAGCTCGGCGACCCGGGCCGCGGCGAGCGGGGCGAGCGGGTCCGGGTAGCTGGCCAGGGTCCGCCCGGTCAGCGGGGCGGCCAGCCGGGTCACCGAGTCGACGTCGCCGGGCTCGCCGGTGGCCGTACCCGTCTGGCCGGGCTTGACCACGGCGACCCGCAGGCCGGCGGCTTGCGCGGCGGCCGCGACCGCGGCGGTCACCACCGTCTTGCCCACCTCGGTGTCGGTGCCGGTCACCAGCACCGCACCCTTCCACGGTTCGGTCATGGGGCACACTCCACGATGACCTCCAGGGCCCGTTCGAACTCCGCCCGCGGTACCCCGGCGGAGATGGTGAGCCGCAGCCGGGAGCGGCTGTCCGGGGTGGAGGGCGGCCGGAAGCAGCCGACCGCGACGCCACGGTCGCGGCAGTCGGCGGCCCACGTGGTGGCGGCCTCGGGGCCGGGCGCGGTCACCGACACCACGGCCGCGTCGGGGGCGGAGACGGTCAGCCCCGCCGCGCCGAGCCGGCGGACCGCCAGCGCGGCCCGGTCGGCCAGCTCCGCCCGCAGGTCGTCGCCGGCCCGGGCCAGCGTCACGGCGGCCCGCACGCCGGCCGCCACCGCCGGGGGCAGCGCGGTGTCGAAGATGAACGTGCGTCCGGTCTCGACCAGGTGCCGGACGAACTCGGCCGGGCCGGCGACCACCCCGCCCGACCCGCCGAGCGCCTTGGACAGGGTGGCGGTGACCACCACGTCCGGCTGGCCGGCCAGGCCGGCGGCGGCCACCCCGCCGGCGCCGCCCGGCCCGGTGACGCCGAGCGCGTGCGCGTCGTCGACCAGCAGCAACGCGCCGTACGCCCGGGCGACGGCGTGCAGCCGGGCCAGCGGGGCGAGGTCACCGTCGACGGAGAAGACCGACTCGGTCACCACGACGGCCGGGCGGCCGGGGGCGGCGGCGAGCGCGGCGGCCACCGCGTCGACGTCGGCGTGCGGGGTCACCACCGTCTCGGCGCCGGAGATCCGGCAGCCGTCGATCAGCGAGGCGTGGTTGTGGGCGTCGGAGACGAGCAGCGTACGGGGCTGCACCAGGGCCCGGACCGCGCCGAGGTTGGCCAGGTAGCCGGAGGAGAAGACCAGCGCCCGGTCGGCGCCGAGCCACTCGGCGAGGGTGTCCTCCAGCGCGTGGTGGGCGTCGGTGGAGCCGCGCACCAGCCGCGACCCGGTGGCGCCAAGCCCGTACGCGGACAGCGCCCGCGCGGCGGCGGCGGTGACCTCGGGGTGGGTGGCCAGGCCGAGGTAGTCGTTGCCGGCGAGGTCGACCACGGCGTCGTCGGCGGCGCGCGGGCGCAGCGTGCGGGTCAGCCCCGCCTTGGCCCGCAGCTCGGCGCGGCGCTCCAGGGCCGCCAGCCAGTCCGCCACCGTCACCGTCTCCCTCCGCCGCGCAGCTCGCCTCCCCGGCATCCGGCGCGGAGGAGGTCGTCGGCGAGCAACGCGCCGCCGGGCGAAATTACCACCCGCCCGGCCGGCACCGGCGTGGCGCAGGGCCGCCGCACCGGGGTGCCGGTAACGCTGGGCGAGCGCTCGACCTCGGCCGTTTTCCCGCCCCGGGGCGGCCTTGTAGGGTACGAGCCATGCCAGAGATCCTCGACCAGGCCCGTACCCAGGTGCTGGAGAACGGCGTCGGCCTCGACGAGGCCGGAGTCCTCGCCGTGCTGAACCTGCCCGACGAGCACCTGCCCGCCGCCCTCCAGCTCGCCCACGACGTGCGGATGCGCTGGTGCGGCCCGGAGGTCGAGGTCGAGGGCATCGTGTCGCTGAAGACCGGCGGCTGCCCGGAGGACTGCCACTTCTGCTCGCAGTCCGGTCTGTTCACCTCGCCGGTCCGGTCGGTCTGGCTGGACATCCCCTCGCTGGTCGAGGCGGCGAAGCAGACCGCGGCGACCGGGGCGACGGAGTTCTGCATCGTGGCCGCCGTGCGCGGCCCGGACGCCCGGCTGATGAAGCAGATGCGCGAGGGTGTCGCCGCCATCAAGGCGGAGGTCGACATCCAGGTCGCCGCGTCGCTCGGCATGCTCAGCCAGGAGCAGGTCGACGAGCTGGTCGACATGGGCGTGCACCGCTACAACCACAACCTGGAGACCTGCCGCTCCTACTTCCCGAACGTGGTCACCACGCACTCCTGGGAGGAGCGCTGGGAGACGCTGCGGATGGTCCGCGACTCCGGCATGGAGGTCTGCTGCGGCGGCATCCTGGGCCTGGGCGAGACGGTGGAGCAGCGGGCCGAGTTCGCCGCGCAGCTCGCCGAGCTGGACCCGCACGAGGTGCCGCTGAACTTCCTCAACCCCCGCCCCGGCACCCCGCTCGGTGACCGGCCGGTGGTGGAGGGCAAGGACGCGCTGCGGGCCATCGCCGCGTTCCGGCTGGCCATGCCGCGCACCATCCTCCGGTACGCGGGCGGCCGCGAGATCACCCTCGGTGACCTGGGCACCCGGGACGGCCTGCTGGGCGGCATCAACGCGGTGATCGTCGGCAACTACCTGACCACCCTGGGCCGGCCGGCGACCGCCGACCTGCAGCTGCTCGACGACCTGAAGATGCCCGTCAAGGCGCTCTCCGCCACGCTGTGAGGCCGACCGTGACCGACGTTGTGGAGCCGGCGGTGACCTGGTGCGACCGCTGCGGCGAGGACGCCACGGCCGGTCCGCACGCGGCGTGCGCGGCGGCCCGGGCGCTGGAGCCGCCGCGCTACTGCGCGCGCTGCCGCCGCCGGATGAAGGTGCAGGTGCTGCCGGTCGGCTGGTCGGCGACCTGCGTCGAGCACGGCGAGATCCGGGGCTGAGGCGATGCTGCGGGGGCGGAGCGTGATCCTGCGACCGGTGACGGACGCGGACGTGCCCGCCCTCGCGGCGATCCGGGCCACGGCCGAGGTGCGCCGGTGGTGGCGCGGCGGCGACGACCTGGCCGCGGCGGTCCGCGCCGAGCTGGCCGACGACGACCTGATCGCGTACGCCGTCGAGCACGACGGGCGGGTGGTCGGCCTGGTCCAGTACTACGCCGAGCCGGACCCGGACTACCGGCACGCCGCGCTGGACATCTACCTCGACCCGGCGGTGCACGGCTCGGGGCTGGGCGGGGACGCGATCCGCACCCTGGCCCGGCACCTGGTCGCCGCGCACGGCCACCACCGGCTCACCATCGACCCGGCGGCGGCGAACACCGCCGCGATCCGGGCGTACGCGAAGGTCGGCTTCCGGCCGGTCGGCATCATGCGCCGCTACGAGCGCGGCGAGGACGGCACCTGGCACGATGCGCTGCTGATGGAGCTGCTCGCCGACGAACTGGCCGACTGAGCCACGTTCCGGTCATCCGGGCTGGGACCCGGCATGTCCCGATCCGAGGGTGGGCTGTCCTAAACGCCGGCCATCACCCACCCACCCCACCCGGTTCCACCTGATCAGCGGGCAGACGAGCCCGCCGACCAAGGAGGAACCATGTCCCGATCCCCGCGCTGGCGGGAACCGCTGACCGCGCTCGGCCTGGCCGCCGGGCCGGTCGTCGCGCTCGGCTTCACCCGGTTCGCGTACGCGCTGCTGCTGCCGGCCATGCGCGACGACCTGCACTGGACGTACGCCCAGGCCGGCGGCCTGAACACGGCGAACGCCGCGGGTTACGTGATCGGCGCCGGCACGGCGGTGTTCTGGGCCCGCCGGTTCGGGGACCGCGCCGCCTTCGTCGGCACCCTGGCGGTGGGCGCGCTGGCCCTGCTGCTCACCGGGACCACCGCCGACTACCCGGTGCTGAACCTGCTGCGGTTCGTCGGGGGCCTGACCACCGCGGTCGCCTTCGTCCTCGGCTCGGCGCTCGCCGCCCGGGTCGCCACCGGCGACGGGCAGCGACGGGGCGCGCTGCTGGTGGCGATCTACATGGCCGGGGTGGGTGTCGGCGTGGCGCTGTCGGGCCTGCTGGTGCCGGCGGCGCTCACCGTGGCCGGGGACGCCGGCTGGCGCTCCGGCTGGCTGTTGCTGGGCGTGGTCGCGGTGCTGGCGGTCGGCCCGGCGCTGTTCGCGGTGCGGCGGGTCGCGCCGGTGGCCGGGTTCACCCGGGCGGGGTTGCCCCGCGCGGACCTGGCCCGGCTCGCCCCGACGTTCGGCTGGTACGTGCTCTTCGGCGCTGGCTATGTGAGTTACCTGACCTTCGTAATCGCGCTGCTGCGCGACCGGGGCCTCGGCACCCCCGGCGTCGCCGCGTTCTTCGTGGTGCTGGGCCTCGCCTCGGCGGTCGCCACGCTCACCGTGTGGGGGCGGGTGGTCGGCCGGCTGGCGGGCGGCCGCGCGCCGGCGCTGGTCTCCCTGCTGGTGCTGCTCGGCGTGCTGCCGGTGCTGCTGCTGCCGGCCGGGCTGCCCGCGGCGGTGGTGTCGGCGGTGGTCTTCGGCAGCTCCTTCATGGCCGGTCCGACGGCGGCCACGGTGCTCGCCCGCCGGGCCCTGCCGGCGAGCGGCTGGACCGCCGGCATCGCCCTGCTGACGGTGGCCTTCTCGGTGGGCCAGGCGGTCGGCCCGCTGCTGTCGGGCCTGCTCGCCGACTCCGGCGGGGTGGAGGTCGGGCTCTGGCTGTCGGTGGGGCTGCTCGCCGCCGCCGGGCTGGTCGCGTTGCGCCAGCGCGACCCCGCCCCGGCTGCCGCGCCGGGCACCGGCGAGCCGGCGCTGGCCGCCCGCGGCTGAGCGGGGGACCCGGTCAGGCAGGGGCCGTCCCCGGCGCGTCGTCGTCGGGGGCGGCCCGCCCACCGGCCGGGTCGGACGGTGACCGGTGCTCGTCGATCCCGGTGGTGCGGAAGCGGGACCGGTAGGCGCCCGGGGTGATGCCCAGCTCCCGCAGGAACGTCCGGCGCATCGTCTCCGGCGAGCCGAAGCCGACCCGGCGGGCCACCACGTCGAGGGTCTCGTCGCCGCGCTCCAGCAGCCCCTGGGCCGCCTCCACCCGGACCCGGTCGAGGTACCCGGCCGGCGTGGTGCCCAGTTCGGTGCGGAACAACCGGCCCAGGTGACGCGGGCTGACCCCGGCCAAGGCCGCCAGCCCGGTCAGGTCGTACGGCTGCGCCGGGTCGGCGGCGATGGTGTCCAGCACCCGCCGCAGCACGTCGTTGCGGGTGCTCGGCGTGGCGGCCCGGACGCTGAACTGGGACTGCCCGCCGGGGCGCTGCATGAAGACGACGAGCTGCCGAGCGACCATGCGTGCCGTCTCCGGGCCGAGGTCCGCCTCGACCAGGGCGAGGGTCAGGTCGATGCCGGCGGTGATGCCGGCCGAGGTGATCACCCGCCCGTCGGCGATGAAGATCGGGTCGGCGTCGACGGTGACCGCCGGGAAGTGCGCGGCGAGCTGGTCGGCCAGGTCCCAGTGAGTGGTCACCCGGCGGCCGTCGAGGAGCCCGGCGGCGGCCAGGGTGAAGGCCCCCGCGCAGACCGACGCGGTGCGCGAGGAGCCGGCCGCCAGCCGGCGGACCTGGTCGAGCAAGGGACGGTCGGCGGCGGTGGCCTGCCAGTCCGGCGCGCCGGGCACCACCAGCGTGCCGATCGGCCCGGTCACCTCCGGCAGCGCCACGTCGGCGCCGAGCCGGAGCCCGGCGCTGCTGATCACGTCCCGGCCGTCGGGGGAGGCGACCACCGGCCGGTACGTCCCGCCGTGCTCGTTGGCGACGGTGAAGACCTCCAGCGGCCCGGTGACGTCGAGCAGCCGTACCCCGTCGTAGACGACGAAGAGCACGGTGTCACTGCGTTCCGCGGCCCGCACGCCGTCGAGCCTAGCCAGGCCCTCCCGCCCGGCGGACCGGTTCACCCGGAGCCGCCTGCCGCTGGAGATCTTGGACAGTTGCCGTCCGGGCAGGACGGTAAGTGTCCAAGATCTGGTGGCGCGGTCCCGGCTCGCCGGACAGGGTCGGCGGGTGGTGCTCACCCTTCCTGGCGACGAGGCCGACGCGCTGGACTGGCTCACCTTCGAGCAGGCCGGCGTCGTCACCACCGGTCAGGCGACCCGGCTGCTCACCGAGGGCGTGGTACGCGGCATGGTCCGGTCGGGACGCTGGCGGCCCATCTGCCGGGGCGTCCTGCTCACCGGCAACGGCCGGCTGACGCGGGACCAGCAGTTGTGGGTGGCCGTACTCGCCGCCGGCCCGGGCGCGGTGCTGGCCGGCGCGACCGCCGCCACCAAAGCCGGCGTGCGGGGGCTACGCCGAGAACCTCTGCCGGACGGTGGTGGGCGGAGCGTCCACAGTCCCGTCCGCGTTACATCGACACGCCGCGAACGGCTTACAACTTGGCCGGATTTCCCGATCCGATCCGCCGCGTCGTCCCAGCTCAGGCCGTTCGCCCGATGTCGCATTTCGATGCCGTGCATGGGATCATGTGCCGTCCCCTCTACCGATCCCGGAGGAATACTCATGCCCCAGCGTCGGTACGTGGCGCGCGCGGCCCTCACCGCGACTGCCGCCACGGCCTGCCTCGCCTTCGCCACCCCGGCCTGGGCGAGCAGCACGGCCCCGCTCAACCCCGCCCACAAGGGCTCGACGGCGGCCGATGCCGAGCAGAAGTGCGACGACGAGCGCTTCGCCGGCCGGACGTCCGGGCAGGACGGCTGGCACTTCGTGCTCCCCGGCGGCGCCGAGTCCGGCAGCTTCGAGACGCTGACCCTGACCTTCAGCGACGGCACCAACACGGTGACGGTGAAGGTGCCCGACAGCACCGACGCCTACCCGGACCACCTCTACCCGGCCGGGAACACCGACCGGATGATCCACGCCTACCTCTTCACCCCGGCCGGGTGGACGCTGGTCGACGGCACCGCCACGATCAGCGGCGAGGCTGACAAGTTCAACCTGAGCCACGCCTGCGCCGGCACCGCCCCGACGCAGTCGCCGAGCCCCTCGCCGACGACCTCCGAGTCGCCGCAGCCGTCGGGCTCGCCGTCCGAGTCGACCTCCCCGACCAGCTCGGTCACCCCGACGGAGTCGGGCTCCCCGTCCGAGTCAACCTCGCCGTCGACGCCGGTCTCCGGCTCGCCGTCGCAGAGCACGGGCGGCGGTGGCGGCAACGGCGGCAGCCTGCCGACGACCGGCGTGGCGACCGCCAGCATCGCGCTGGGCGGTCTCGTCCTGATCGGCGGCGGCGTGCTGCTGATGCTGCGCCGTCGGCGCGACAACATCACCTTCACCAGCTGATCTGGCTCAGCGCCCGACCGGCCGCCGGACTTCTCGTCCGGCGGCCGGTCGCCGTTTGCGCACCGGTTCGGTCGGGCGTTGATCCGTCCGCGGCGTTCCTGCGTACTGACGGGTAACCCGGTCGATGTCGCCCGGAGATTCATCACATCATCGAGACATGTGAATGCATTGTCGGCGTACGCGCAGGTCAAGGCCCTGCTGCGCGGGCCGGAAGGTCGCGTCAGGACCGATCCGGCGCGGGCCTCGCGTTCCGGCATACGAACGTACTGTTGCCGCGCCGCTTTCCGGCGCGGGACAGTACGCGACACCAGCGGTGCCGTCGACGCCGCCGCTCCCCCGGTCGACCCTGAGGAGAATGCGATGGCTCTACGACTCGCCGACGGAACCGCCTGGTCCGACACGCTCGCCCGCGCGGCGGCCGCCGCACCGGAGGCCTTCGGGCCCGAGGTCGACGGCGTCACCACCCTGCACAACCTGGTCTCCGGGCAGTGGCAGGCGGTCGGCACGCCGAGCGCGGTGCGCACGCCGGTCGACAACACCGTCCTGGTCAACCTGCCCCGGTTGGACGCCGACACCGCGCGCGCCGCGGTCGCCCACGCCGCCACCGCGCACCGCGACTGGGCGGCGACCCCGCTCGCCGAGCGCAAGGCGCGGGTCGGCGAGGCGCTGGACGCCCTCACCGCGCACCGCGACCTGCTGGCCATGCTGCTGGTCTGGGAGATCGGCAAGCCGTGGCGGCTGGCCTGCGCCGACGTCGACCGCGCGCTGGACGGCGTCCGCTGGTACGTCGAGGAGATCGACCGGATGCTGGCCGGCGGCCGCGAGCCGCTCCCGGGCCCGGTCAGCAACATTGCTTCGTGGAACTACCCCATGAGCGTCTTGGTCCATGCCGAGCTGGTGCAGCTGCTCGCCGGCAACGCGGTCATCGCCAAGACCCCGTCGCAGGGCGGCGCGGTCTGCCTGACCGTGGCGCACGCCCTGATGCGACGCGCCGGGCTTCCCGCCACCCTGCTCTCCGGCAGCGGCGAGGAACTCTCCGAGGTGCTCGTCCGGGCACCCGAGATCGGCGCCGTCGCGTTCGTCGGCGGGCGGTCCAACGGCGGCAAGGTGGCCGCCGCGCTGCTCGACACCGACAAGCGGCACTTCATCGAGCAGGAGGGCCTCAACGCCTGGGGCGTCTGGAACTTCTCCCAGTGGGACCTGCTCGCCGCGCACCTGAAGAAGGGCTTCGAGTACGGCAAGCAGCGCTGCACCGCGTACCCGCGGTTCGTGGTCCAGCGTGACCTGGTCGACGAGTTCCTCGACATGTACCTGCCCGTGGTGCGCTCCGTCCGGTTCGGACACCCGCTCGCGGTGAACGAGACCTGGCAGGCCGGCGATCCGCTGCCCGAGCTGGACTTCGGCCCGCTGATCAGCGCCGCCAAGGCCGACGAGCTGCGCCGCAAGGTCGACGAGGCGGTACGCGGCGGCGCCGTCCCGCTGCACCGCGGCAAGCTCGACGGCGCGCCCTTCCTCGACGGGCAGGACACCTCGGCGTACGTGGCGCCGGCGGTGCTGCTCGCCCCGCCCGGCCGGTCCCGGCTGATGCACGCCGAGCCCTTCGGCCCGGTCGACACCATCGTCGTGGTGGACACCACCGACGAGCTGCTGGCCGCCATGAACGCCTCCAACGGCGCGCTGGTGGCCTCGCTGGCCTGCGACGACGAGGAGCTGGCCGGCAAGCTCGCGGTGGACCTCCAGGCGTTCAAGGTCGGCATCAACAAGCCGCGTTCCCGGGGCGACCGGGAGGAGCCGTTCGGCGGCCGGGGCGCCTCCTGGAAGGGCGCCTTCGTCGGCGGCGACCTGCTGGTGCAGGCGGTCACGCAGGGCGGCGACGGCCGGCTCTACGGCAACTTCCCGGACTACAGCAGCTACCCGGCCACCTGAGGCCGGGCTGACCTCGGTCGATGGCACGGATCGAGCAGATCTCGCTGGGCGTGACCGACGACCGCCGCGCCGGCCGGTTCTGGGCCGCGGCCCTGGGCTACGTGCGTCGGCCGCCGCGCTACGACGGCGACGACTGGATCGTGGTCGAGCCGCCACCCGGGATCCCCGGCACGGCGATCGCGATGGACGTCAGCGACAGCCCGGTGGCTGAGTTCCCCCGCGTCCACCTCGACCTGGACGCGGGGGACCGTGACCTCGACGACGAGGTGGCGCGGCTGGTCGCGCTCGGCGCGCAACGGGTCGACTGGCGGCACTACCCGGCCGAGCCGGAACCGGGCCAGCTGCCCTACGTCGTGCTCGCCGACACCGAGGGGAACCGGTTCTGCGTCTCGGGTCACCGCCGGGCCGGGTTCTTCTTCGGCTGACCCGGACGGCGTTCCGCTGCGGCTCGCCGTGGCGGGTTCCTCCGCGGCTCGCCATGGCTGGTTCCTCCGCAGCTCGCCGTGGCGGCGTTCCTCCGTCGCTGTGGCGGGGCCGCCGCCGACCGCCGGACATGGGCAGGGCCCCCGCACCGGGGGCCCTGCCGATTCACCGTCCTCCGCACCGGAGGTCGGCCCGGTGGCGCCGGGCGACGTGGGTACGCCGCCCGGCGCCGGTGAGCGTCGCCCACGCCGCCGCCGGTGCTGGTACCCGGGCCGGCGCGGCCACGACCGTCGTCTCAGCCCGCCCGGTCTCGCCGGGTGGTCGCGTCCGCCTGCCAGGGCAGGGCACGCCGTGCCGGCCCCGCGGGTCGGGCGACCAGCGGCACCGTCAAGGTCAGCAGCGCGCCGTCCCGCTCGATCGGCGTCGGCCGCCCGAGCCGGCGCACGGTGCGCAGCATCGGGGTGTTCTCCGCCTGGACGTGCAGCACCACGGCCTCGTACCCGGACCGGCCGGCCTGCCCGAGCAGCCGGCGCAACAGCGCCGACCCGAGGCCACGGTGCTGCCAGTCGTCGCGCACCAGCAGGGCCGCCTCGGCCTCGTCGCCCTCGCCGAGCAGGTTGGCCATCGCCACCACCGACTCCCCCGCACCGGAGCCGGTCGTCGCCACCAGCGTGGTCCCCCGCCTCGGCTCCAGCAGCCGGCGCATCCGGCTCGGCGACGGCAACGCGCCCCCGCCGAGATAGCGGCGCTGTCGGCTGCGCGCCGAGCACGCCTCGTGCAGGTCCACCACGCCGGCCAGGTCGTCGACGGTGGCCGGGCGAACCACCAGCTCCCCGCCGTCGGGCAGCACCAGGGTCACCCGGTCGGCCTCCCGGCGGGCCGCGGTGGCCGCCAGCTCGACCAGCGCCTGCGCCCGGGCGTACTCCGCCGGGGTGAAGCTGGGCGCCCGCCGGCGCAGCTCGTACGACCCGCCGCACGGGTCGGCCACCAGCATGCTCGCCGCGCCGACGCCGCCGTGCGGGACGGCCGGCGCCGGTCGCCAGGTCACCTCGTCCGCGCCGAGCAGGGCGCGCAGCATCTCCCCGGTCGCGTCCGGGTCCCGGACCAGCCGGGTGGCCAGCCCGAGCACCCGGGTCGGTTGGTCCACCAGGCCCCGCGCCTCGCTGCGCGCCACCCAGCAGTCCCGTCCTCGACCCCGTTCCACGGCGGCCACCAGTTCCGCCTCGCCCACCGCGTCCGGCGCGTCGACGAGGAAGTCGTCGACCGCCCCGGCCTCGGTGGTGTGCACCTGCACGGTGAGGATGTTGACCCCCCGCAACGCGAGACTCGCCGTGAGCACCGACAGGTAGCCCGGCCGGTCGTCCACGGTGGCTCGAATCCGCCATAGCGCCATGTCTGCTCCCTTCCCCCCTACGACACTGCCGGGCCGCTGTTGCCACGCCGTTGCCCCGCGGTGACACCCCGGGAACCGTTGCCCGTGCTCAGGTGACGCTGGTCACCGAGGGCGCCCCGACCAGGTCGAGCCGGTCGCCGAGGATCACCGCGCTGGCCCGGACCAGCTGGGCCAGCCGGTCCACCTCGGTGGAGTGGAAGGCGGCCGCGGTGAGCGGCTCGGTGTGCTCGCGCGCGACCACCAGCACCAGGCCGTTGCGGCCGAACGGCGCGATCGCGTAGTGGCTGCCGTCGGTGCCGGTCAGTGCCCGCGCCCGCAGTGGGGTCACCTCGGGCAGCAGCGGCGGCTGGGGCGCCCGCCAGCTCGCGTGCCCCACCGTCGCCGTCCCCGAGCCGGCCCGCGAGGCCCAGTCCATCGGGACGACCGCGGCCACCGCCCAGTCGGCGGCGAGCAGCCCGGGCACCGCGTCGACCAGGGTGGCCACCCCGTCAGCGGGGTTCGCGGCAACCTGGGCCAGCAGTTCGGCGTCCTGGCCGGTGGTGGTCGGCGCGCCGATCGCCCGCCAGACCCCGTCCACTTGTACCCCGGGGATGGCGGCCAGACCCGCCAGCAACCGCTCCACCCGGGCGGCGCCCGGCCAGACCACGGTGAAGTCGTCCACCGCCCGCCCGCCGAGCCGTTCCAGGACGACCACCTGGACGATGTCGGCGCCGGAGACGCCGAGCGTCCGGGCCACCTGGCCGAGCGTGCCGGGACGGTCCGGCAGGGTCACCCGAACTCTCAGCAACATGTCTGTCCCTCCGCTCGGCGGGCCGACCGTGGCGGCCGGCAGGCTGGGCACCAGCCTGCCGGTTGACCATTTCGCCCCTGTTGCAGCGGCATGTCCCGGGGGGAAATCCCCGGCTTGACAAGAAAGCTGAGCTGCCATCAACTATTCGGATGACCGATCCGGCCGTCGACGCGCTCCGGCCGGGAAGTTCTCCGGCCGCCCCCGACACCGCGCCCACCGCCGCCGGGCGGAGCGGGTCGCCCAGGGGGCTGGACCTCGACCGGCTCGCCGGCTACCTGGCCACCCACCGGCCCGAGCTGGCCGACGCGCCGCTGTCGGCCACCCTGATCGCCGGGGGCAAGTCGAACCTGACGTACCTGCTGCGCGTCGGCGAGCGGGAGCTGGTGCTGCGGAGACCCCCGCTGGGGCACGTGCTGGCCACCGCGCACGACATGGCCCGCGAGTTCCGGGTGATCTCCGCCCTCGCGCCCACCGACGTACCGGTCCCGGCGGCGCTGCTGCACTGCGCCGACACCGACGTGCTCGGCGCGCCGTTCTACCTGATGGAGCGGGTCCGCGGCGAGGTGTTCCGCAGCCGCGCCCAGACCGACCCGCTCCGCCCCGAGCAGCGGCGCGACCTGGCCCTGGCGATGATGGACACCCTCGCCGCGCTGCACACCGTCGACCCGGCCGCGGTCGGGCTCGCCGACTTCGGCCGCCCCGAGGGCTACCTCGGCCGGCAGGTACGTCGCTGGGCCGGCCAGCTCGACCGGTCCCGCAGCCGTCCGCTGCCCGGCATCGACGAGCTGCGCGACCTGCTCGGCGGCACCGTTCCGGAGGGCGCCAACGCCGGGCGGATCGTGCACGGCGACTACCGGCTGGACAACCTCCTCGCCACCGTCGACCCGGTGTCGGTGCGCGCCGTGCTCGACTGGGAGATGGCCACCCTCGGCGACCCGCTGGCCGACCTCGGCCTGCTGCTGACCTACTGGGACGTGCTGGGCGACAGCGACCTCGCCGCCGGCAACCCGGTCGCCGACGGCCTCGGCCCGCGCGCCGGCTTCCCCACCGGCGCCGAACTGATCGAGCGGTACGCCGGCCGCAGCGACGTCGACGTCGGGCCGCTGCACTGGCACGTCGCGCTCGGCTGCTTCAAGCTCGCGGTGATCTGCGAGGGCATCCACTACCGGCACACCCTCGGGCAGACGCTCGGCCCCGGCTTCGACCGCATCGGCGACATGGTGGCCCCACTGGTCGAGCACGGCCTGCGCGCAGCCCGGGAGGGGTGACGACGGCGGGCTCGACGCCCGCCCCGCCGAGGCCCACGGGATCCCGCACCAAGCGCGAACTCCGCCCCCGGACCGCCCCCGCCTGACCCCGCACTCCCCCACCCCGCGCGCCCCCGTACCCCGCGCACTGCACCGCGCCCCACTCCCACGCGCCCCTGGCCCACGCCCTCCGCCCGCACTTTCTGAGAAAGCGTGGCTATTCGGCCGTGAATAGCCACGCTTTCTCGGAAAGTGCGCGGATCTTGGGGGGTGGCGGCGGCCGGCGGTGGGGGGTCAGGCGGAGGCGCGGTGGATGAGTTGGGTGTCGAGGAGGATGTGGGGGGCGGGGATCTCGTCGCCGCGGATGCGGGCGACCAGCAGCCGCGCCATCTGGCGGCCCATCTCCTCGACCGGCTGGAAGACGGTGGTCAGCGGCGGATCGGCCTGCCGGGCGATCGGGGCGTCGTCGAAGCCGATGACGGCGACGTCCTCGGGCACCCGACGCCCCGCCTCGCGCAGGGTACGCAGCGCGCCGAACGCCATCAGGTCGGAGGCGACGAAGACCGCGTCCAGGTCGGGGCAGACCTCCAGCAGCCGGCGCATCCCGGCCGCGCCGCTGCCCTCGCTGAAGTCCCCGTACGCGATCATGCGGGGGTCGACCTCGGCCCCGGCGGCCCGGACGGCGTCCCGGTAGCCGGTGAGACGGGCCAGGCCGGCGCCCATGTCCTGCGGGCCGGCGATGGTGGCGATGCGGCGCCGGCCCAGCTGGGCCAGGTGCTCCACCGCCTGCCGCGCGCCGCCGACGTTGTCCACGTCGACGAACCAGGACGGCCGCGCCCCGGGCTGGAGCATCCGCGCGGGCCGGCCGCCGAGCACGGTGGGCAGGTCGCGCTCCTCCAGCAGGGTGGGCAGCGGGTCGGAGTCGTGCAGCGACAGCAGCAGCACCCCGTCCACGTGCTGGTTGGTCAGGTGGTGCTCGACCCGTTCCCGCTCGATCGGGGACTGCACCATGGCCAGCCAGAGCTGCAACGGCGTCTCCAGCAGCCCGGAGCTGACGCCCCGGACGATGCCGGCGAAGAACGGCTCGGTGAAGACCCGGTCGCCGGACTCGGAGACCACCAGGGCCACCGAGTCGGTCCGCTGGGTGACCAGCGCCCGGGCGGCCCGGTTCGGCACGTACCCCAGCTCCGCGATGGCCTGCTGGACGGCGGCCCGAGCCTCCGGACTGACCTGCGGCGAGCCGTTGACGACCCGGGAGACCGTGCCGCGCCCGACGCCCGCGCGGGCGGCGACCGCGTCGAGGGTCGGGCGCCCGAGCGACCGGGTGCGCTGCGTTGTCATCGTCTGCTCCTCCGACGTCGGGCGGATCCGCGCCACCCGTGGGGAGCGGGTGGGCGCGGAGCCGCCCGGAGAACTGGCTGGCCTTCGCCTATTGTGCGGCCAGACCGTTACGTCGGATCACCTCGGCGTACCACCTGGCGCTGGACTTGGGGATACGGGCCTGACTGTCGTAGTCGACCCAGACCATGCCGAACCGCTTGGTGTAGCCCCAGGCCCATTCGAAATTATCCATCAGCGACCAGGCGAAGTAGCCGCGCAGGGGCACCCCCGCGCTGATCGCCTCGTGCGCCGCCCGCAGGTGGGCGTCGAAGTACGCCAGCCGGTCGACGTCGTCGACCTGCCCGTCGATGACCGCGTCGACGAAGGCGGAGCCGTTCTCGGTGACGTAGAGCGGCAGGTCGGTGTACTCCTCGTGGACCCGGCGCAGCGTCTCGGTCAGGCCGGGGGCGTCGATCTCCCAGTTCATGTCGGTGACCGGCACGCCCCGGGTGACGAACCGGACGTCCTCGCTGCCCGGCCAGCACGACGGCGCCCGCCAGTACGGCTCCGGCTCGGCGCCCTCGACCGGGGCGGCGACCACGTGCCGGCTGTAGTAGTTGACGCCGACCAGGTCCAGCGGGGTGGAGATGACCGCGAGGTCGCCGTCGCGCACGTGCCCGAAGTCGGTGACCTCGCGCAGGTCGGCGGCGAGGTCGGTCGGGTACGACCCGCGCAGCACCGGGTCGAGGAAGAACCGGTTGGCCAGCGCGTCGATCCGCCGGGCCGCGTCGACATCGGCGGGCGCGTCGCTGGCCGGGGTGACCGGGTAGAGGTTGACGGTGATGCCGAGCTGGGCCTGCGGCCGGGACGCCCGCAGCGCCTGCACCGCCAGCCCGTGGCCGAGCATCAGGTGGTGCCCGGCGCGGACGGCGTCCGCCCCGTCCGAGCGGCCGGGCGCGTGCACGCCCGAGCCGTAGCCGAGGAACGCCGAGCACCAGGGCTCGTTCAGCGTCGTCCAGTACGTCACCCGGTCGCCGAGGGCGTCCGCGACGAGTTCGGCGTAGTCGGCGAACCGGCCGGCGGTGTCCCGGGCCGGCCAGCCGCCGGCGTCCTCCAGCGGCTGGGGCAGGTCCCAGTGGTAGAGGGTCAGCCAGGGCTCGATCCCGTGCCCCAGCAGCTCGTCGACGAGCCGCCGGTAGAAGTCCAGGCCCTCGGTGTTGGCCGGGCCCGAGCCGCCCGGCTGCACCCGCGGCCAGGACACCGAGAACCGGTACGACTTCAGGCCCAGCTCGGCCATCAGCCGGACGTCCGACGGCATCCGGTGGTAGTGGTCGCAGGCCACGTCACCGGTGTGCCCGGCGACCACCCGCCCCTCGGTGTGGCTGAACGTGTCCCAGATCGACGGGGTCCGGCCACCCTCGGTGGCCGCCCCCTCGATCTGGTACGCGGCGGTCGCCGCGCCCCACAGGAAGCCGGGCGGGAAGATCAGTTCCGGCCCCTGGTCGAGTACGCCGACTGCGGGCGGGTGGTCTGGGTTGCTCACGACTTGACGGCACCTTCCATGATCCCGCCAATGATCTGGCGGCCGAACAGGGCGAACACGAGCACCAACGGCACGGTACCGATGGCGGTCGCGGCGAACACCTGCGAGTAGTCGGTGTAGTAGGCGTACGAGAGGAACGCCAGGGACACCTGCAGGGTCGGATTCTCCGGGGTGAGCACGGCGTACGGCCACAGGTAGGAGTTCCAGGTCTCCATGAAGGTGAGCAGGCCGAGCACGGCCGCGGCCGGGCGCAGCGCGGGCAGCACGATGTTCCAGAAGATCCGGAAGGTGCTGGCCCCGTCGACCCGGCCGGCCTCGATCAGCTCGTCGGAGATGGCCTGGGTGGCGTACTGCCGCATCATGAAGACGCCGAAGGCGCTGACCAGGAAGGGCACGGTCACCGCGTAGAGGGTGTCGTACCAGCCGAGGTCCTGGATCATGCCCCAGAGCGGGATGAGGCCCAGCTGGGTCGGGATCATCATGGTCACGATGATCGACAGCAGCAGGATGTTGCGGCCCCGGAAGCGCAGCTTGGCGAAGGCGAAGCCGGCCAGCGACCCGGTGATCACCACCGAGACGGTCACCACGCCGGCCACGATCAGCGAGTTGAGCAGGCCGGTGAGGAAGTTCGCGGCGTCGTTGTCGAGCACCCGGTCGACGTTGTCGCCGAACGCGCCGCCCGGGGTGACCGGCGGCGGCACGTCGTTGATCGAGTCCAGGCTGCGGGTGGCGATGACGACCATGTAGTAGAAGGGGTAGATCGAGAAGAGCACCGCCAGCACGAGGGCGACGTACATCAGCGGGCTGGTGCGCCAGAGGCGCTGGGACGCGGAGTTCACTCGGTCGCTCCTCACTTGACCGTACGGCGGACGAGCAGGAAGTTGACCAGCGAGACCAGGGCGATCATCACGAACATCGCCCAGGCCACGGCGGCGCCGTACCCGGCGGTGTTGAGGTTCTCGATACCCAGTTCGTACATGTACATGGCCAGGGTCTGGAACTCGCGCTGGTCGCCGCCGATGATGTTGCCGTTGGCGAAGACGAGCGGCTCGGTGAAGAGCTGGAGCCCGCCGATGGTGGAGAGGGTGACCACGAAGACGAAGGTCGGCGTGAGCATCGGCAGGGTGATCCGCCAGAACTGCTTCCACTGGTTGGCGCCGTCGATGGCCGCCGCCTCGTAGAGGTCCTTGGGGATGGCCTGCATCCCGGCCAGCAGGATGAGCGTGTTGTAGCCGGTCCACCGCCAGTTGACCATGGAGGCGATGGCGGTCCAGGAGCTCCACCGCTGCGCGTCCCAGTCCACCGCGTCGATCCCGACCAGGCCGAGCAGCCAGTTGATCAGGCCGAAGTCGCGCTGGAAGAGCATGCCGAAGACGATCGCCACGGCGGCGACCGACACCACGTTCGGCATGAAGATGGCCATCCGGAAGAGCGTCCGGGCGCGCAGGAACGTGCGGTTGAGCAGGGTCGCCAGGAAGAGCGCGAGCAGCAGCTGCGGGATCGTCGAGAGCAGGAAGATGCCGAAGGTGTTGACCGTCGCGTTCCAGAAGTACTCGTCGGTGAACAGCCGGGTGTAGTTGTCCACCCCGATGAAGCTGTGCTCGCCGATCAGGTTCCAGTCGTGCAGCGACATCCACGCGGTGCGCAGCATCGGGTAGAACCCGAAGATGCCGAAGATGACGAAGAACGGGGCGACGTAGAGGTACGGGGAGAGCTTGAGGTCGAGGCGGTTGAGCGACAGCGCCCGGCGGCGGCGCCGGGTGGGTGGGGGCGGCGACGCCGTGGGTGACGGCGGCGCGGTCGTGGCCGACAGGCTCATGCGGGATCCTTTCCGGCGCCGGCGGGGCCGGTGAGGCGGGCGGTACGTGCAACGGGACGCGGCCGGTGGCGCCCGGGAGACCCGGACGCCACCCGCCGTGGTGGGTCAGTGATCAGAAGGCGCCCTGGGTCTTGGCGTCCTTGACGTACTGCTCCCAGGCCTTGTCCTTGGTCGACTGCCCGTTCTCGTACGACCGCAGCGCCGGCTCGAAGGCGTTCTCCTTCACGGCCTGGTGCTTCGGACCGAGGTGCAGCGGCTGGATCTTGGAGACGCTGTCACCGAAGATCTTGCCGGTCGGGGCGTTGTTGAAGTACTCGTTGGTGTAGGCGAGGAACTCCGGGTTCTTCAGCGCCTCGAGGTTGGTCGGCAGCGGGCCCTTGAGCTTGAACGCCGCCACCTGGCTCTGCGCGTTGGTCAGGTACTCGGCGAGCTTCGCCGCCTCCTTGGGGTACTTGCTCTGGGTCGGCACGGCGAGCCAGGAGCCGCCCCAGTTGCCCGCGCCGCCGGGGACCGGCGCCACGTCCCACTTGCCCTTGTTCTCCGGGCCGGAGTTGTCCGCGACGATGCCGAGCATCCAGGACGGGCAGAAGGTCGCGGCGAAGGTGCCCTGCTTGAAGCCGGCCGACCACTCGGGCGACCAGGTGGCCGTCTCGGCGGTGATGTTGGCGTCGGCCATCGCGATCGCGGTGTCCCAGGCGCTCTTCACCGAGGCGCTGCTGTCGGCGACGACGTTGTCGTTGGAGTCGTAGAACAGGTCGCCGCCCTGCTGGAACATCACGGCGCTGGAGGCGGTGGTCACCGAGTCGAGCATGCCCTTGCCGGTGGCGGCCCGGTACTTCTTGCCGGTCTCGATGAAGCCGTTCCAGTCCGGCCAGAGGGCCGCGACCTGGTCGCGCTCGACGGGCAGCTTGGCGGCCTGGAAGAGGTCACGCCGGTAGCAGACGGCGAGGCTGCCGACGTCGGTGGGCAGGCCGATCAGCCGGCCGTCCGGCGCCTTGCCCAGCTCCCACTTCCAGGGCAGGTACTCGCTGCTGTGGTCCTTGGCGACCAGCTTGCCGAGGTCGGCCCAGTTCGCCGGGTTCGACTTGAACTCGTTGAGGATGCCCTCCTCCAGGGCGACCACGTCGGCCGCGCCCTTGCCGGTGGCCAGCGCCCGGACGATCTTCGGCCGGTACTCGTTGAGCTGCGCGGTCTTGCGCAGCTCGACCTTGATGCCGGTGTCCTTCTCGTACTGCTTGACGATCTCGTCGTAGCCGAATTCGCCGAAGGTGTCCACGACCAGCTTGGCGGGCTTCCCGCCGGACGCCGTGGCGTCGTCGTCCTTGCCGCAGGCCGCGAGACCGCCGAGTGCGGTGACCGCGGCCAGGGCGGCGGCCGCGAGGCGGGTACGCCGCGTGGTGACGCTCATCCTGACCCCTCTTTCAGTGGTGAGGCTGGGTTTGTGTGGTGGGGGGTGATCTGCGCGCTCCCGCCGCCGGCGGACCGGGTCGGCCCGGGCGGTGTGCGTGGTGATCCGCGCCACGTCTTGGGAACGCTCCCATGAGATTGCCGCGAGGTGTCAGGGGTGTCAATAGACCGATGGGAGCGTTCCCAGATCGTTACGGCCGATGCCCTCGACCGGTCCTCAGCGGACGGAGGGGATCAGCAGAGGTGACGCAGCAGGGTGCTGGCCCGCCCCGGGTCGAACCGGGCGGGATCGAAGCCGCCGCCCGCCCAATCCCGCATCGCCGCGTGCTCCCGGTGCCGCGGGTCGGCGAGCGCGGCGAGCAGGAGCAGGTAGCCGGACGGGCCGCCGACGTCCTCCGGCGGGCCGGCGCGCTCGCCGTCCAGGCAGGACGGGTACCGCTCCTCCGGGTCGGCGGTGAAGGCGTCCTCCACCACCAGGTCGTGCTCCCACCAGTCGCCGAAGTCGTAGGTGTAGCGGAGCCTGCTGCCCTTGCCGAGAACCGCGTCGAGCCGGACGTCCAGCTCGTCGCGGAGCGACAGCTCGCCGTCCGGGTCCGGCTCGCCGTACTGCACCCCGTCGATCTCGAACGAGTGCAGGTGGCAGTCGCGCCAGCCCATCGCGTGCTGCACGACCCGGTGCAGCCGGTCGAGGGTGTAGCCGCCGGGTACCAGCACCCGCCGCCAGACCGGCGGGCGGACCCCGGCCAGGGACATCTTCAGCTGGAAGATCTGACGTGGCATGCTGCCCCCTCCTCCCACCGCATAGGCTGCCGACATGATCTGCCGAGCCTGCCGGGAGCGGCGGCACGACGACTGTCCCGGCCGGAAGTGGTGCGACTGCCAGCACCGTACCCCCGGACCCACCCCTCCGGTCACCGGTCCGGCCGGCGAATGACCGTCGGAACCCCGATCCGCCGGATCTGGCCGACGCCGGCCACCCCGCCCCTGGACGACGCCGAGCTGACCGCGCTCTACGGTCGCGCCGACCACCCGCACCTGCGGGTCAACTTCGTGGCCAGCCTCGACGGCGCGGTCACCCTGGACGGCTACTCCGCCGGGCTCTCCGGTGAGCCGGACAAGCGGGTATTCGGGCTGCTCCGGATGCTCTGCGACGGGCTGCTGGTGGCCGCCGGCACGCTGCGGCACGAGGGCTACCGCGCGGTGCGGCTGAGCGAGCCGCGCCGGGCCTGGCGGCGCGAGCGGGGTCTGCCCGAGTACCCCACCCTGGTGGTCGTCTCCGGGTCGCTGGACCTCGATCCGGCGCAGGCCGCGTTCGCCGACGCGCCGGTGCGACCCGTGGTGCTGACCCACGCCGCCGCCGCGCCGCCCCCGGGGCTGACCGACGTCGCCGAGCTGGTCCGCTGCGGCGACGAGCGGGTGGACCTGGCCGTCGGCCTGGCCGAGCTGCGCCGGCGGGGGCTGGGCCAGGTGCTCTGCGAGGGCGGCCCGCACCTGTTCGGCGCGCTGACCGCCGCCGACCTGGTCGACGAGCTCTGCCTGACCGTCGCCCCGCTGCTCGCCGGGGCGGGCCCCGGCCGGATCACCGCCGGTGCCCCGGGCGGGCCCCGGGAGCTGCCGCTGCGGCACGTGCTCGCCGCCGACGACGGCGTGCTGATGCTGCGCCACGCCCGCGACGCCGCCGGGCCGCCACCCGCCGGAGCCGCCCCGCCCGCCTAGCGGTCGCCGGGACCGCAGCGGTCCACCGGGTCCGCCGGCCGCCGGGCGTGCCCCGGCCGCGCCGGGCCGTCCCCCGGCCGCCACCGGAGGGGGTACGCGGACAGTCCGCCCCGGCCACGACGACGGGCGCGGGCACGCCGGTCGGCGTACCCGCGCCCGTGGCACGAGCCGTGCTCCCCCGGCGGGTGGCGGAGGAATCCGCCCGCCGGCGGCTCAGCCGGTCAGTTGACGCTCACGGCCGACCAGGCGGCGGCGACCGTGTTGTACTCGACGCTGCCCGCGCCGTACAGGTCCCGGGCGGCCGACAGGGTGGCGGTGCGCGCCCCGGCGTAGTTGGTCCGCGAGGTCATGTAGGTGGTCAGCGCGCGGTACCAGATGGCGCCGGCCTTGGCGTTGCCGATGCCGGCCACGGTGCTGCCGTTGCAGGTCGGGCTGGTGCCGTACGACGAGGAGCCGCTGCCGACCGCGAGCAGGTAGAAGAAGTGGTTCGCCACGCCGGAGGAGTGGTGCACGTCCAGCCGGCCGACGCCGCTGGACCAGCAGTCGGCGGACGAGCCGTCCTTCGAGGGCTTGTCCATGTAGCGCAGCGGGACGCCGCTGCTGCGCAGCTTCTCGCCGATCAGGTAGTCGCCCGGGTCCCTGCTGTTCGCGGCGGAGAACTCCACCAGCGTGCCGAAGATGTCGCTGGTGGCCTCGTTCAGGCCGCCGGACTCACCGCTGTAGCGCAGGCCGGCCGTGTTGCTGGTGATGCCGTGGGTCATCTCGTGCCCGGCCACGTCCAGCGAGGTCAGCGGGTACCAACCGGAGCCGCCGTCCCCGTACGTCATGCAGAAGCAGGAGTCGCTCCAGAACGCGTTGGCGTAGTTGCTGCTGTAGTGCACCCGGCTGTACGCGCCGACCCCGTCGTTGCGGATGCCGCTGCGGCCGTGGGTGCTCTGGTAGTAGTCCCAGGTCTTCTGCGCGCCGTACGCCGCGTCCGCGGCGGCCGTCTGCCGGTTGGCCAGGGTGCCGTCACCGAAGACGTTGCCGGCGTTGGTGACCAGGGTGCCGGTGCCGCTGGTGCCCCCGTTGAGGTCGTACGTGCGGTGGTTGCCGCGGGTGGCGTCGGCGAGCTGGTAGGTGCCGCCGGCGGCCGTGCTGCCCACGGTCACCGAACCGGAGTGGAAGGTGTTGCCGGTGCCGTCGCGCTGCACGCCCTCCCAGGAGTCGCGGACCGCGCCGGTGGTGGCGTCGACCAGCACGTGCAGCTCGCTCGGGGTGCCGTCGGCGTAGGTGCCGCCGACCACCACCTCGTACGCCAGGGCGGTGCCGGCCTGGTCGGCGTCGTGCACCAGCTGGGTGCCGGAGACGGTGCGACCGGTGGCGGTGGACGCGGCGAGCGCGACCCGGCCGGCGGCGGCCGTGCTCAGCTTCGCCTTCGGGGCGCGCCGCGGGGCGGCGGTCAGGCTCTGGCTGGCGCCCCGCCACGCGTTGCCCTTGCCGAGGTGCACCACGACGTCACCGCCGAGCACCGGCAGGCCGTCGGAGTAGCGGTTGAGCCGGACGTGCTCGGTGCCGTCCGCGTCGGTGGCGACCTGACGCAGGGTGAAGCTCTGGCCGTCCGCCGCGAGCCCGGCGCCGGAGTGCGCCTTGAGCTGGGCGACCGCCCGGGTGAACGAGTCACCGGAGACGCCGGGCGCCGCCGCGGCGGCGGTCGGCACCGTGGCAGCGGTGGCGAGGAGAGCGGCCGTGGCGAGGCCGCTCCTCGATGAATGCTGTGGCTATTCTGAACCCAGGCGGCCCTTCTCTGTCACGACTTACGGCCGAGGTTTTTCCGGAACTTTTCGCGTTCCGCCCGTCGCTCCCGGCGACGTCGACTCCGGTCCGCGCCGCACGCGCAGGCCCTAACCTGGGCAGATGGGGTTTCCTCAGCCGGTCGACGCCACCGGGGCGCAGCGACCCGGCCCACCGCTGCTGGCCGGCACCCTGCTCGCCATCAGCGGCCTGGTGGACCTGCTGTCCGCGTGGGCCACCACGACCGTCGACCCGTTCGTCGTACAGACCAGCCGTGGCATGTACCTCGTCGACATCACCGGCTGGGCCTGGCTGCACGTCGCGATCGGCGCGGCGGTCACGCTCGCCGGCCTGGCGGCGGCCACCGGACGCCGGGGCACGACGTCGGTCGCCCTCGGCTGCGCCACCCTGAGCGCCGCCGTCGACCTGCTGCTGTTCCCGTACGCGCCGGTCCCCGCGCTGCTGGTGGTGGGGCTCGACGCCGCGGTCATGCGACTGCTGCTGCGACACCGTCGCACGGGCCGGGCCGCGGGTGGGTTCAGCGGGGCTCGCAGACCCGGCCCGTCATCGCCGGATCCCCTTCCCTGGTCGCCGACCAGATCGGATTGAGCATGAGGGCCAGCGGCGGGGCCTGCCAGGCGGCGCCCAGCCGTTGCAGCAGGCCGTACTCCCGCCGGGGCATCTCCACCGGCTCCCCCGCCAGGAAGGCGACCACCCGGTCCTCCACCGCCCGCTCGCCCACCAGGCCGCCGTGCAGCGCGGGCTGCTGGTAGACCGGGACGCGGCTGTACTCCCCCGGCGGCGCCTCCGCGGCGCTGATCGTCGGCAGGAAGGCGATCATCCGGACCCCGGGTACCGGGCAGAGGGTGCGGTTGCGGTAGAACGGCGCGTTGCTCAGCACCGACCGCACGAACGCACTGTCCGGCTCGTCCTTCACCGCCAGGGGCAGGTTCGACAGCCAGAAAATGGCCCGCAGCTCCCAACCGGCCGCCACCCCCCAGCCGGCGTGTCCGGGCGGCGGGTAGTAGGTCCGGCCGGCCTGGACCAGCGGACTGAACATCACCACCGTGGTCACCGGGCCGCGGGGCAGCCGCTCCAGGTAGGTGCGGGCCACCATGGAACCTTCGCTCTGCCCCACCAGGGCCACCGGGCGTCCGGTACGCCGGTGCAGCGACTCGACCTGGTCGGCGAGCAGGGCGCTGCTGGAATCCAGTGACCGGTGGGTCGCCTCGGGTGGGTACGGCAGGGGCCGGCCCTGCGCGTCCAGGCCACGGTAGGAGAAGCGTTCGACCCGCGGGTCGGCGGCAGGAGTCCCGTCCCAGCTCGAGTTGTGCCCGCCCAGGACGATCACCGCGTGCGGCACCCGGTCGGGCATCCGCTCGCTGAGCACCGGTGGCCGCCACTGCCCCTGCCCCCCACCGGCCGCGAACCCGATGAACGCCTGGGCCCAGATGGCGCCGGCCAGGGCGAGCGCGATCGCGATCGGGCCGACCGGCACCCGCGCCCAGCGCCGGACCGGCGCCGTCGCGGCGGCCACGGTGCGCTGCCAGAGCAGCCCGTTCGCCACGCCGGCCAGACCGGCCACCAGCACCGTCCACCACCCGGGGGTGCTGGAGATCACCGCGCCGGCCAGGGTCAGCACCACGAAGTTCAGCGACGCCCAGCCGAACAGCTCGATCGTCGGCAGCCCCTTCCACCACCGGCTCACCACCCCGGCCCGGACCAGGAAGGGGGCGAGCATCAGCATCGGACCGAGGGAGGCGAACAGGTACCACGACAGCGCCACCGCCGAGAAGGCGACGGAGAGCGCGGCCCACGGCGAGATGACCACCGCGGCGAGCACCGTGACCTCCAGGTTGCGCCGGACCAGCCAGCGCCAGGAGGGCCGCGGCACCCCGGCCGGCCAGGCCAGCGCGGTCAGCCCGGCGGAGAGCGCACCCCGGAGCACGGTCAGCAGGAGCACGCCGAGCAGGAACATCTCCCAGGAGTTGTGGTAGACCAGCAGCCAGCGCAGGTCGTGGTACGAGTCGTACGGCCACACGGCGGTGGCCTGCGGGGCCAGGCCCCGGGCGGCGTGCAGGCCGACGCCGACCAGCAGCGCCTCCTCCAGCACCGGGGGCAGCGCGGCGAGGCCGAGCAGCCCGACCAGTCGGCCTCGTCTCGTCCCCACGGCACTCCTCGTTCTCGCGGCCCTCCGATGCTCTCGCGGATCACGCCCCTCGGTGGCGGAATCGCACTGACGAGGGGACGCACCGTGGTCGCGTCGTCCCGCAGCGCGACGGCCCGCGACGACGGCGCGTGGCGTCCGCCGCGTCGCGTGGCAACGTGTCGTACTCCTCGGGCAGGATGCAGGGCGTGCGCCCTGACCCAGACGAGCAGCTGACCGGAGTCCCCCGATGACCGACGACCTGCTCGACGGCCCGGGCCGGCCGGTCGGCCGGGTGCTCGGCACCGCCGACGCCACCCCGCTGCAGTTCTGGACCGCCGTCTCCCCCGACAGCTACCTCCAGCTCGACGACGTGGTCGTCACCCGGCGTGAGCTGCCCGACCGGGAGCCGGTCACCATCGCCGGGGTGGTCACCCAGGTCCGGGCCCGGCACGAGGGCGCCCAGTTCGACTCGGACGTGTTCGCCATCGCCGACGGCACCCTCCCCGCCCAGGTGCAGGAGGCCGCCGAGATCACCACGACCCGGGTCGACCCGGAGTTCTACGTGCCGCCCGCGCCGGGCGCGGCGGTCTACCGGGCCGAGGGCGACGCCCGGGCGCGGGCGCTGCACTTCGACCGGATGGAGCGGCGCATCCCGATGGGCATGGGCCGCGACGGCGTTCCGGTCTACCTCAACGCCGACTTCCTCGACGGCAGCCGGGGCGCGCACGTCTCCATCTCCGGCATCTCCGGCGTGGCCACCAAGACCAGCTTCGCCACCTTCCTGCTCTACTCGGTCTTCCGCTCCGGGGTGCTCGGCGGCGACGCGGTCAACGCCAAGGCGCTGATCTTCAACGTCAAGGGCGAGGACCTGCTCTTCCTCGACCACCCCAACGCCCGGCTCGACGACCCGACCCGGGCCGCGTACGCGAAGCTCGGGCTGGACGCCGGCGCCTTCCCCGACGTGCGGGTCTACGCCCCGCCCCGGGTCGGCGACTCCTCCGGCACGCCGGACGTGAGCAGCCGGCTCACCGGCGTGGACAGCTTCTACTGGACGCTGAGCGAGTTCTGCGCCGACCGGCTCCTGCCGTACGTCTTCGCCGACGCCGACGACGAGCGCCAGCAGTACACGATGGTGGTCCACTCGGTCGCCGCCCACCTGGCCCGGTACGCCCAGCCCGCCGACGGCGGGGTGAGCCTCGACGGGGTCCGGCTGGGCTCGTACGCCGACCTGGTCGACCACATCGTCGAGCAGCTCAACGACGACGAGACCCGCAGCGACTGGGCGGGCAGCGCGGTCGGCCTCGGCACGGTCAACGCCTTCGCCCGCCGGCTGATCGGCAGCAAGAAGGACCTGGGCCGGCTGATCCGGGGCGACCTGGCGACCCGCCGCCCGCACAGCATCAACACCGCCGAGAGCGCCCAGGTCACCGTGGTCGACCTGCACAACCTGCCGGACCGCGCGCAGCGCTTCGTGGTCGGTGTGACGCTCAAGAGCGAGTTCGAGCGCAAGGAGAAGTCCGGCACCGCCAAGCCCCTGCTCTTCGTCGTCCTCGACGAGCTCAACAAGTACGCCCCGCGCGAGGGCTCCTCCCCGATCAAGGAGGTGCTGCTCGACATCGCCGAGCGGGGCCGCTCGCTCGGGGTGATCCTGATCGGCGCGCAGCAGACGGCGAGCGAGGTGGAGCGGCGGATCGTCACCAACTCGGCGATCCGGGTGGTCGGCCGGCTCGACCCGGCCGAGGCGTCCCGCCCCGAGTACGGCTTCCTCCCGCCGGCCCAGCGCCAGCGGGCGCTGCTGGCCAAGCCGGGCACCATGTTCGTCAACCAGCCCGACATCCCGGTCCCGCTCTGCCTGGAGTTCCCCTTCCCGGCCTGGGCGACCCGGGTTTCCGAGGCGGGCCGGCCGCCCTCGCAGACGCTGCGCTCGATCACCCAGTCGGCCGACCCGTTCGCGGTGGTCGGCTCGGGCGCCGGCGACGACGACATCCCGTTCTAGGGAGCGCGCACCCATGAAGATCCTGCACACCTCGGACTGGCACGTCGGCAAGGTGCTCAAGGGGCAGTCCCGCGCCGACGAGCACAAGCAGGTGCTGGCCGGGGTCATCGAGATCGCCCGCGACGAGCGCCCCGACCTGGTGATCGTCGCCGGCGACCTCTACGACACCGCCGCTCCCAGCCCGGAGGCGACCCGGCTGGTCACCCGGGCGCTGACCGCGCTGCGGCGCACCGGCGCCGACGTGGTGGCGATCGGCGGCAACCACGACAACGGCCAGGCCCTGGACGCGCTGCGGCCCTGGGCCGAGGCGGCCGGCATCACGCTGCGCGGCGGCGTCCGGGAGAACCCGGCCGAGCACGTCATCGAGGGCACCACCCGCGACGGCGAGCGCTGGCAGCTCGCCGCGCTGCCCTTCCTCTCCCAGCGGTACGCCGTCCGCGCCGTGGAGATGTACGAGCTGACCGCCGCCGAGGCCACCCAGACGTACGCCGACCACCTGGGCCGGGTCCTCGCCCGGCTCACCGAGGGGTTCACCGAGCCAGACCGGGTGCACCTGGTCACCGCCCACGTCACCGTGGTCGGCGCGACCACCGGCGGCGGCGAGCGGGACGCGCACACCGTGCTCGGCTACGCCGTGCCGGCGACGGTCTTCCCGGGCAACGCCCACTACGTGGCGCTGGGCCACCTGCACCGCTCGCAGCGGGTGATCGGGCCCTGCCCGATCCGCTACAGCGGCAGTCCGCTGGCGGTCGACTTCGGCGAGCAGGAGAACGTCGCCTCGGTGACGCTGGTGGAGGTCACCGCGCAGACCGCCGCGCAGGTCCGCGAGGTGCCGGTGGCGGCGGCGGTGTCGCTGCGCACGGTGCGGGGCACCCTCGCCCAACTGGCCGAGCTGACCCCGCCCGAGGGCTGGCTGCGGGTGTTCGTCCGCGAGCAGCCGCGGGCCGGCCTGCGCGAGGAGGTGCAGGAGCTGCTCCCCCGGGCGCTGGAGATCCGGATCGACCCGGAGCTGGTCCCGGCCCCGGGCAGCGGCACCCGGGTCGCCCAGCGGGCCGGCCGCTCCCCCCGGGAGCTGTTCGCCGACTACCTGGACAGCCGGGGCCACGACGACGACGGCGTGCGGGAGCTCTTCGACGAGCTCTTCGAGGAGGTCGATCGCTGATGCGTCCGATGCGGCTGGACATGGCGGGCTTCACCGTCTTCCGGGACGAGACCACGGTCGACTTCACCGACGCCGACTTCTTCGCGCTGGTCGGCCCGACCGGGTCGGGCAAGTCGACGGTGCTGGACGCGATCTGCTTCGCCCTCTACGGCACGGTGCCCCGCTGGGGCGGCACGCGGGGCCTGGCGAACGCGCTCGCCCCGTCGGCCACCGAGGCGCGGGTCCGGCTGGTCTTCGAGTCCGCCGGTTCCCGCTACGTGGCCACCCGGGTGGTCCGCCGCGACGGCCGGGGCAACGTCAAGACGGCCAACGCCGGGTTGCAGCTCATGCCGGCCGGCTTCGACATCACCAAGCTGGACACCGGGCTGAGCCCGGAGGACCTGGGCGAGGTGGTCGCCGGGACGCCGGCCGAGATGGAGCAGGCGGTGCTGGAGGCGGTTGGGCTGCCGTACGAGCAGTTCACCTCCTGCGTGCTGCTGCCGCAGGGGCAGTTCGCCGACTTCCTGCACGCCAAGCCGGCCACCCGGCAGCAGATCCTGGTCAACCTGCTCGGCCTCGGCGTCTACGAGGAGGTGCAGAAGCGCGCCACCGAACGGGCCGGCCAGGCCGAGGCGGGGTTGACCGCGGTGGACAAGGTGCTCGCCGGGCTGACCGACGTCGACGACGCGGCGCTGGCCGCCGCGACCGCGCAGGTCGACCGGATGCGCGAGCTGTCCGAGGCGGTCGGGTCGGCCGTACCCGAGCGGGAGAGCGCGCGGGCGGCGGCCCGGGCGGCGACGGCGGCGCTGGCCGACCTCGACGCGGATCTGGCCGGGCTGACCGGGGTGCGGGCGCCGGACGGGGTGGCCGAGGTGGCCCGGGCCGTGACCACCGCCCGGGCGGCGGCCGACGAGGCGGCGGCCGCGGTGACGCTGGCCGAGGAGCGCGAGGAGAAGCTGCGCGGCGAGCTGGCCGGGGCCGGCGACGAGAGCACGCTGCGGCTGCTGCTGCGGGCGTACACCGATCGGGAGCGGCTGACCGGCGAGGCCGAGACGGTCCGCGCGGCGGTCGCCGAGGCGCAGCGGGAGCACGACGCGGCGGTGGCGGCCCTGACGGCGGCGCGGGACGCGTCGGCCCGGGCCGAGGCCGAGCTGGAGGCGGCGTTCCGCGCCCACGAGGAGGCCAAGGCCACCGACCAGGCGGTCGCCCTGCGGGCGCACCTGGCCGACGGCGGCACCTGCCCGGTGTGCGAGCAGAGCGTGGCCCGGGTGCCGGCGGTGCCGGCCGGCTCGGCGGTGGCCGCGGCCACCGCCGCCGGAAAGGCGGCACGGGCGGCCAGCAAGGCGGCCCAGGCGCTGGTGCAGGAGCGCGACGCGGCGGCCCGCGACCTGGAGCGGGTGCTGGTGCACGCCCGCGCCCGACACGACCAGCTCGCGGCCCGACTGTCCGAGCTGGACGCCCAGCTCGCCGACGCGGCGACGCCGACAGCGCTGCGCGCGGCGCTGGACGAGCACGCCCGGCTGCGCCGGGCCCTCGACGAGGCGGCGGGGGCGGTACGCGCCGGCCGGGACGCCGCCCGGCGGGCCCGTGGCGCGCTGGACGCGGCGCAGGAGCGGCTGCGCGCCGCCTGGCGCGGCTTCGACGCCGCCCGGGACGGGCTGGCCCGCTTCGGGCCGCCGGCCACCGACCGGGAGGACGTCGCTGCCGCCTGGGCCACCCTGGTCGACTGGACGGCCGGGCAGGCGCAGCGGCGGCGGGCGGAACGGGTCGGGCTGGCCGAGGCGGTGACCGAGGCGCAGGCGGCGGCCGAGGCCGTGGAGGAACGGCTGGCCGCGCTGCTGTCGGCGGCCGGGCTGCCGCCCGCCGACGACCCGGTCCACGCGGTGGCGGTCGCCGCCGAGCGGGCCGAGGCGGACCGGCGCCGGATCGAGGAACGCCGCGAGCAGGCTGGTGAGCTGCGCCGGCAGCGGGACGAGCACGAGCGGCAGGCCCGCGTCGCGCGGGCGCTCGCCGGTCACCTGCGGGCCAACAACTTCGAGCGGTGGCTGCTCGCCGAGGCGCTCGACCTGCTGGTCGACGGCGCCTCCCGGATCCTGCGCGATCTCTCCAACGGCCAGTACGACCTGGTCCACGACAAGGGCGAGTTCTCCGTGGTCGACCACCACGACGCGGGGCTGCGCCGGGGCGTACGCACGCTCTCCGGCGGGGAGACGTTCCAGGCGTCGCTGGCCCTGGCGCTGGCGCTGTCCGAGCAGCTCGCCGGGATGTCCACCACCGCGGCCAGCCTGGAGTCGATCGTGCTGGACGAGGGCTTCGGCACCCTCGACGCGGCGACCCTGGACACGGTGGCCGCCACCCTGGAGAGCCTGGCCGCCCGGGGCGACCGGATGGTCGGCGTGGTCACCCACGTGCCGGCGCTGGCCGAGCGGATCCCGGTGCGCTACGAGGTCCGCAAGGACGCCCGCACGGCCCGCGTCGAACGGACCGGCCTGTGAGCGTGACCGGGCCGCGGCTCTTCGTCGACGCCTGGGACCCGTCGTACGGGGCCTCCTTCGAGGCCTCGGTGGGTGGGCCGGCGGCGCCGAGCAGCGCCCAGGTCGAGGCGGACGTCGAGCTGCCGGCGGTGGACTGGCGGGCGATCGGCGCCCGCCCGGGACTGCGCGCGCCGGACGTGGTGCTGCTCGTCGACGGGGTACGCCGGATCGACGCCAGCGTCTGGACGGCCGAGGACGACGGCGCCTCGTTCCCCGGCATCGCCGCCTCGTACGCGGCCGGGGTGGTCCGCTGCGACCTGGAGCGGGGCGCGGCGGAGCTGGCCGGCGCGCAGGTCGGGCGCGGGCTATTCACCGCCAGCCCGTCGGCGCAGGAGGTGGTCTGCGGGCGGGTCCGCTACCCGGTGCACCGGGTGGGCGGCACGGGCGAGCTGAGCAAGCTGCCCGCGGCGGTGCAGGCGCCGCTGACCGCGCTGGAGGTGGCGGTCTCCGACGCCGCGCGGGTGGACGGCGACCTGCTGGTGGTGGACGGGCCGCTGCGCAGCCGGCGGCAGCTGCCGCGCACCCTGGGCTACATCAAGACGCAGCACAGCCAGTACCTCGACGCCCGGCTCACCGCGGTGGTCACCGGGCTCGCGCCGGGTGAGCGGTCCCCGGTGTTCCGCCTCGGCACCGCCTGGGGCGGCTGGTCCTGGTACCTGCGGCTGCCGGTGGCGCTCGGCGCGCCCTGGGCCGGCATCGTGCGGATGGAGTGCTCGGCGGAGCTGCCGCCGGAGGAGGCGATCGCGCTGGCCGACCTGTCGCTGGTGACGCTGCCCCGGTTCGCCTCCTCGCCGTACAAGGACCCGCGCGCCCCACAGAACCTGGTGCCGATCGCCGGGCTGGAGCGGCGGCTGCGCGGGCTGCTCGGCGACGCCCGGCTGCTGCACCGGGCGCTGACCATGGCCACCCGGGCCGGCGCGGCGGGTCGCTGATGGGTCGCCGCCGTGGCGACGACCGGGTCGTCGCGCCGGTCGACACCGGTGAGGTCGAGCTGGTGCCGGACCCGGACCGGCCCCGCTCGTGGACCCTGCTGCTCGACGGCGCCCCGCAGTCGCACGTGGACCTGGCCGACCCGACCCACCTGGAGTTCGAGTACGTCCGCCGGATCGGCGCGGCGCTCGACCTGCTCGCCCCGGCCGGCGCGCCGCTGCGGGTGCTGCACCTGGGCGGCGGCGCGCTGACCCTGCCCCGCTACCTCCAGGCCACCCGCCCCGGCTCCACCCAGCGGGTGTCCGAGGTGGACGGCGCGCTCGTCGAGCTGGTGCGGCGGGCGCTGCCCTGGCCCACCGACCCCCGGCTGAAGGTGCGGGTCGCCGACGCCCGCGCGACCCTCGCGTCCACCCGGGACGCCGCGTACGACGTGGTGGTCGCCGACGTCTTCGCCGGCGCGCGTACCCCGGCGCACCTCACCTCGGTCGAGTACGCCGCCGAGGTGGCCCGGGTGCTGGCCCCGTCCGGCTGGTACCTGGCGAATCTCGCCGACGGTCCACCCCTGCGGCACGCCCGGGCCCAGGTGGCCACGGTCCGTACGGTGCTGCCCCGGGCCTGCCTGGTCGGCGACGCGGCGGTGCTGCGCGGGCGCCGCTACGGCAACCTGGTGCTGGTCGCGGGCCGGGTCGAGCCGCCGGTGCCGGAGCTGACCCGGCGCGCCGCCGGGGACTGGTTCCCCGGGCGGGTGGTGGCCGGCGCGGAACTCGACCGGTTCGCCGGGGGCGCGCCGGTGGTGTGCGACGCCGACGCGACCGACTCCACCCCGCCGCCGCCCGGAATCTTTTCGGTACGTCGTTGATCCGCTGGGCCGACCCGCACGTATCACGGGGCGGCCCTCTCCGTGGGCCGGCTGATGTCGTTGGACACCAGGAGGTCTGCATGCACGCGGTCGCGGCCGGCTTGCACGGTGAGATGGCCAGGCCAGGGTGGATGTTCGCCCGGGCCCAGCCCCAGTCCCGTGCCTCGAGGTCGGGCCGGGGGGTCGACGCGGGCCCCACCGATCGCCAGAATGGCCCGGTGACGCCGCGACCGGCGCCCGGACGCCACCAGGCGGCGTCCCCCGAGGCCAGCCATTCCGACCAGCTCGTCCGCCTGCTCTACGCCGAGCACGCCGGGCCGCTGCTGATGTTCGTGATGCGGCTGACCGGCGGTGACCGGCAGCGCGCCGAGGACATCGTGCAGGAGACGCTGCTGCGGGCGTGGCGCAACGCGCACCGCCTCGGCGTGCAGGGCCAGGGTTCGCTGCGACCCTGGCTGGTGACCGTGGCCCGGAGGATCGCCATCGACGAGCACCGCAGTGAGCAGGCCCGGCCGGCGGAGACGTACGACCGGGACCTGACCGCGTTCGCCGAGGCGGACAGCACCGACCGGGTGCTGCGCACCATGACCGTGGCCGACGCGCTGCGTACGCTGAGTCAGTCGCACCGGGAGATCCTGGTGGCCACGTACTTCCGGGGCCGCACGGTGCCGGAGGCGGCCGAGGAGCTGGGCCTTCCGCTCGGCACCGCCAAGTCGCGGGTCTACTACGCGCTGCGCGCGCTGCGCACGGCTCTGCAGGAGAGGGGGGTGACGGAATGAGCCGGGCGGACCACATGGACGTTGCCGCGTACGCGCTCGGCGTGCTGGACGAGCAGGACACCGAACGGTTCGAGGAGCACCTCGCCACGTGCTGGGCCTGCGCCGCGGAGCTGGAGACGATGGTCCCGGTGGTGGGGCTGCTCTCCGACATCGACGGCGAGACGATGATGGCGATGGAGCACACCGCCACTGACCCGGCCCTGCTGGACCGTACCCTCGTCGCGGTCCGCACCCACCGGCGGCGCGCCCAGTTCCGGCGGGTCTTCGCCACCGCCGCCGCGGTGGTGGCGGTCGGCGCGCTGAGCGGCCTGGGGGTGGCCGTCCTCGACGGCAACGGCGGCCGCGACCAGGTGATCGCCGAGCCGACGGTGACCGCGACGGTGGACGGGCCGGCGAGCCCGGAGCCGACCCGCTCCGGGCCGGCCGTCGGCGGTAACGAGATCGAGGGCGAGCAGCACGACGCCACCGACGGCAGCACCGGGGTGAAGGCCACCATGTGGCTGGCCCGCAAGGAGTACGGCACCTGGATCGGGTTCAACCTGACCCGGCTGCCCGGTCCGCGCACCTGCCGGCTGGTGGTGGTCCGCAAGAACTCCACCACCGAGGTGGTCTCCACCTGGTCGGTGCCGGGCACCGGCTACGGCACCAACACCAACCCGCAGGACCTGCAGCTGGAGGCGTCCACCTCGGCGTCGCCCGGCGACATCGCCAAGGTCCAGGTGCAGTCGGTCGACGCGAACGGGGTGGCCAGCCCGCTGGTGACCGTCGTTCCCTGACCGGCGAACTCCCGATCGGCGCCGGCCCGCGTGGGCCGGCGCCGTTTCGGCTTTGCCGCGGCGACGCCGACGTGCCTGCACACGTACGCGGACCCGGAACGGTTCAACGGGCTTGAGTGAAATTGCCCACTGTCAATCGTTCAACCTTGACAGTGAACCCTCCGTACTACTCGGTGAACTGCCAAGAATGAGGAGGGCACGTGGCACAGATGAAGCGAACCGTCATCGTCGCGAGCGCGATGGTCGCACTTACGGCCTGCGCTCCCGCGGGTTACGACGGGGCGAACTCCAGCGCTGCCGAGCCGGTCGCCGTCGCCGCGGCCGAGCCCACCGCGGCGGTCGAACCGGAGGCCTCCGCCTCCGCCGAAGCGCCCGCCGACCAGGCGCCGCCCCCCGCCGACGTGCGCCTGACCGACGAGCTGGTCGGCAAGAAGGTCGCCCGGATGGGCAACGTGGTCACCGACCAGGACGGCTGGATCCTCTACCGCTTCGACAAGGACTCCGACGATCCGCCGTCGTCGAACTGCGTGGACAAGTGCGCCCAGGTGTGGCCGCCCGCGCTGACCGACGGCAACCCGCAGCTCGAGGGCGTCTCCGACGACAAGGTCGGCACCGTCACCCGCCAGGACGGCACCCGGCAGATCACCATCGGGGGCTGGCCGGTCTACCGCTACATCGGTGACAAGAAGCCGGGGCAGTGGAAGGGCCAGGGCGTCGGCGGCACCTGGTTCGTGGTGGACCCGAACGGCAAGAAGAACCTGACCTGCCTGCCGACCGGCACCCCGAAGGCGGTCGCCCCGCCTGCGGCCGGTGACTCGGGCGGCTCGGACGCGGGCGGCTCCGGCTACTCGTACTGATCTCCCGCCGCCACTCGGACACGGTGGCCGGTCGCAGCCGGGGAGGGCGCGGCCGGCCATCGTCACAGGTACGGGACGCCGGCGCACCGGCAGCGTCGCGCGTCCGGAGGTCGTGGCGCCGGTCCGCCGGGGCCGGCGCCACGCGCCGTTCGCCGGACCCCTCCCCCACGGATCCCCGGGACGGACGAGGGCGGTGGCGCGCCCGACGCCAGCAGACGCGCCGCCGAGGTCACCCCAACCCGTACCCATGGCCGTACGCGGCCGGTCCGCCCCGGGACGGAGACACCGTCGACGTGCAGGGCGTCGGCGGTGTCGTCCGTCACCGGGGCGGCACGTGGCAGAGTGTCCGGGTGACCTGGACCGAGCCCGCCGCGCGCCGGGCGCTGCGCCCGCCCGCCGACTACCGGCTGGCCGCCTCCGTCCGGTCGCTCACCTTCAGCCCGTACGACCCGTGCGCGCGGATCGCCGCCGACACCTTCTGGTACGCCACCCGCACCCCGGCCGGGCCGGCCACCCTCGCGCTGCGCTCCGGCGGCGGGGAGCTGCTGGCCGAGGGGTACGGGCCCGGGGCCGACTGGGTGGTCGAGCGCGCCGACGCGATCGCCGGGCTGCGCGACGACCTCACCGGGTTCGCCGAGCTGGCCGCCGCGCACCCGCTGGTGGCCCGGCTGGCCGCCCAGCACCGGGGGCGGCGGATGCCGGCCACCGGCCAGGTCTTCCCCCGGCTGCTGCGGGCGATCTTCGAGCAGAAGGTCACCGGCAAGGAGGCGTACCGGGCGTACGCGGCGACCGTCCGGCACTTCGGCGAGCCGGCGCCGGGGCCGATGCAGCCGCTGCTGCTGCCGCCCGGGCCGGAGGTGGTGGCCGCCGCGCCGTACTGGGTCTTCCACCCGTTCGGGGTGGAACAGCGCCGGGCCGACACGCTGCGCCGGGCCGCCGCCGTCGCCGACCGGCTGGAACGCTGCGCGGACAGCACCGAGGCGACCCGGCGGCTGACCGCGATCGCGGGCATCGGCCCGTGGACCGCCGCCGAGGTGGTCCGGATCGCGTACGGCGACCCGGACGCGGTCAGCGTCGGCGACTACCACGTGCCGAACACGGTCGCCTGGGCGCTGGCCGGTGAGGCGCGCGGCGACGACGCTCGGATGCTGGCCCTGCTGGAGCCGTTCCGGGGGCACCGGGGGCGGGTCTGCGGGCTGCTGGAGGCCGCCGGGATCCAGGCGCCGAAGTTCGGGCCGCGCGCGCCGATCCGCTCCTTCGCCCGCTTCTGATCCCGCCGGGCCGTCTCCGACCCTCGGGCGGGCGCCACCCGGCCGTGGTGGGCGCGGGTCAGCGCCGGGCGCAGAGGCCGCGCAGGGTGCGGGCCAGCCAGTGCGCGTACCCGTGCTGCACGACGCGGCCGGCGGGCCCGGCGGCGCGCATGAACCAGCGGGCCGGCCGGCTGAACGCGGTCACCTCGAACCAGACCGTGCCGGCGTCGTCGCGGGTGACCAGGAAGGCCTCCTCGCCGCGCGCGGGGTGCCCGGGCAGGGTGCCGTAGCCGAAGCCGGCGCTGCGCTCGTCGTCGGAGACCCAGACCACCTCACACGGGCCCCAGACCCGCAGCGGCCCCACCCCCAGGCCCGTGGTGACCCGGACGCCCGGGGTGGCGCGCGGCGCGTCGGTGCGCATCCGGAAGCCGGCCGTCCGGTGCAGCCGCCAGGTCAGCACCGCCTCGGCGGCGAGGGCGTAGCACCCCTCGGGCAGCCGGTACCGGTGGCGCACGTGGTGCCAGCCGGCCGGCAGCCGCCCGTGCCGGGTCGCCCCGACCTCCTGGTACGTCAGCTCGGACACCCGTCCAGCCTAGGGTGGGGCGGGGGTCAGGCGGCTTCGCGGAGGTCGGCCAGGTCGAGCGGGGTACGTCGGCGCAGCAGCTCCTCCAGCTCGGTCACGGTACCGACCTCGCCGAGCACGTCCTTGCCGCCACCGAACTCGGCCGGGTAGCGGCGGACCAGCCGATAGCGCTGCCGGCCCCGGATCAGCTCCACGCTGACCCGCCACCGCCCGCAGCAGCAGCACACCCACTCCACCCGGCGACGGTAGCTCTGAGCTGCGCAAACGTGATTCGTACGGGAAGGACGGGCGGGACGGACGGGGACACGCCGCACCGCCACCGCCGGTGATCTGCCTCACGACTGTCGGCACCGTCTGATTGACTGGTCGCCGTGGACCTGCCGATCAATCCGCCCGTGGAACCGATGCTGGCCAAGAGCGTGGCGAAACTGCCCACCGAGCCCGGTCTGACGTACGAGCCGAAGTGGGACGGTTTCCGGTGCATCGTGTTCCGCGACGGCGACGAGGTCGAGCTGGCCAGCCGGGGCGGCAAGCTGATGACGCGATACTTCCCCGAGGTGGTCGAGCAGGCCCGCCGGCAGCTGCCCGAGCGGTGCGCCGTCGACGGTGAGCTGATCGTGATCCGCCGGGACGGTCCGGGCGGCCAGCCCCGGCTCGACTTCGAGCTGCTCGCCCAGCGCATCCACCCGGCCGCCTCCCGGGTGAAGCTGCTGGCCGAGACGACCCCGGCCGACTTCGTCGCCTTCGACCTGCTCGCCCTCGGCGACGAGCTGCTGCTCGACGAGCCGTACCCGCGCCGCCGGGCCCGGCTGGAGCAGGCGCTGGCCGGCGTCCGCCCGCCGGTGCACGTCACCCAGGTGACCACCGACCCGGAGACGGCCCGCCGCTGGTTCGACGTGTTCGAGGGCGCCGGGCTGGACGGGTTGATCGTCAAGCCGGCCGAGCTGCCGTACGAGCCGGGCAAGCGGTCGATGTTCAAGGTCAAGCACGCCCGGACGGCCGACGTGGTGGTGGCCGGCTTCCGCTGGCACAAGTCCGGCCCGGTGGTCGGCTCGCTCCTGCTCGGCCTCTACGACGACGCCGGGGTGCTGCACCATGTCGGGGTGAGCGCCTCGTTCACCATGGCCCGGCGCGCGGAGCTGCTGGAGGAGCTGGCCCCCTACCGGGACATCGGCGACGAGCACCCGTGGGTGCACGGCGACCACGAGCGGGGCCAGCGCATCCCGGGCGGGGTGAGCCGCTGGACCGGCACCAAGAACCTCGAATGGGAGCCGCTGCGCCCCGAGCTGGTGGTCGAGGTGGGCTACGACGCGATGGAGGGCGACCGGTTCCGGCACACCGCCCGGTTCGTCCGCTGGCGACCCGACCGCGACCCCCGGTCCTGCCGCTACGACCAGCTCGACCGGCCGATCCGCTTCGACGTGGACCAGGTCCTGCGCGGCGACCCGACGGCCACCGTGGAGCCGGCCGCCGCCGGCCCCGCGTAGCCTGGCCGTCGACACGATCATGGAGGCTCGCTGGTGACCCCCACTGCCCACCTCGTCCGCCGGGTCCGGCTCACCGTCGCCGGGCTCGCCGCGGCGGCGCTGCTCGCCGCCGGGTGCACGCTGCCGGCCCTCGCGCCGCGCACCGAGACGCAGGGCGGGGCCGCGGCGCCGGGCACCACCCCGACCTGGCGGGACTGCCCGGAGGTCGCGGAGGACCTGGTGGGGCGCGGCGCGCCGGGGATGCGGTACGAGTGCGCGAAGATCGCCGTACCGCGCGACTGGGGCACCGGCGGCGGCGCGACCGCCGGCCCGGGCGGCGGGCAGACCTTCGAGATCTCGCTGCTGCGGGCCCGCTCGTCGAAGCAGCGCAACCGGATCGGTTCCCTCGTGATCAACCCGGGCGGTCCGGGCGGGTCCGGCGTGGACACCGCCGTCTACCTCTCCTTCGGGCAGGCGTTCGGCGGGCTGCCCGCCTCGATCACCGACCGGTTCGACATCGTCGGGTTCGACCCGCGCGGGGTGGCCCGGTCCAGCCCGGTCAAGTGCATCTCCGACGCCGACCTCGACACCAGCTTCGGCTTCGACCCCGACCCGGCCAGCCAGGAACTGTTCGACGACTACGTCGCGCTGAACCGGAAGATCGGCACCGGCTGCGGCGACAAGTACGGCGACCAGTTGCCGCTCTACGGCACCGAGCAGGCCGCCCGGGACATGGACGCGGTACGCGCGGCGGTCGGCGACGAGAAGCTGACCTACCTGGGCTACTCGTACGGCACCCTGCTCGGCGCCACGTACGCCCAGCTCTACCCGCAGCGGGTGCGCGCGCTGGTGCTCGACGGCGCGGTCGACCCGCAGCAGAAGCTGTTGGCCGGCTCGGAGAGCCAGGCCAAGGGGTTCGAGCGGGCGTTCGGCAACTTCACCCGCTGGTGCGCGGCCAACGCCGGCCGCTGCCCGATCGCGCCGGACGCCCGGGCGGCGGTGACCGCCGCGATCGAGAAGGCGAAGGTCTCGCCGGTGCGCGGCGCCGGCGGCCGGGAGGCCACCTCCGGCTGGGTCTTCTACGCGGTCATCTCCTCGCTCTACACGGAGTCGGGCTGGGAGGAGCTGGGCCGGGCGATCGACAAGCTGGAGGGCGGCGACCCGGCCGACGTGTTCCGGCTCGCCGACGCGTACGCCGGCCGGGAGGAGGACGGGCATTACTCGAACCTCTTCGACGCCAACCTGACCATCAACTGCGCGGACGAGACGGAGAAGCCGAGCCGGGAGCGGATCCGGCAGGTGCAGTCGCAGTGGCGGCAGAAGTACCCGCTGTTCGGGCCGGCCCTGGCGGTCGGGATGCTCGGCTGCGTGGAGTGGCCGGGGCAGCGGGACCCGTACCCGACCGGCAAGGCCGTCGGCGCGCCGCCGATCCTGGTGGTCGGCACCACCGGCGACCCGGCCACCCCGTACGAGCAGACTCCGCGGCTGGCCTCGATGCTGGGCGTGGGGCGGGTGCTGACCTGGGAGGGCGAGGGGCACACCGCCTACCCGCAGACGACCTGCGTCACGAACGCGGTGGACGCTTACCTGCTCTCCTTGACCGTTCCCAGAGAGGGGCTGCGCTGTCCGGCGCGTTGAGCGGCCGACGCCGCTCCGGCTCGGGCAGGTCGATGTCGTACCGCGTGGCCAACTCCTCCAGCAGCGCCCGCATCCGGCGGACGTCGTGCTTCAGCTCCTCCTGCTCGTCGTGCTCGAAGGCGTCGTCATCGACGATGAGTCGGCTGGCGAAGTGCGCGGTGATCAGCGGGATGACCAGCAGCACCATCGTCGAGATGAGCAGGGCGGCGAGGAAGCGTCCCGCCCAGGTGGTCGGCGAGATGTCGCCGTACCCGACGGTGGAGGCGGTGACCACCGCCCACCAGACCGCGTCGGCCGGGCTGGCGTTCTCCACCTCGCCGTAGATGACGCCGGCCACCACGATCATCAGCAGGTACGAGATGATCAGCGTTCGCGGCGAGTTCGCGAACCAGACCAGTCCCCGGTAGATCCACCGGAAGGGCAGCAGCAGGGGCTCCATGCCGCACCATGCTGCCCGCTCCGGGCAACCCACGCCCGCACATCGTCGAGTGTCGCTGTGGCAGGCTGCGGCCATGACCGATGTGATCTTCCGGGAGGCGGTCCGGGCGGACCTGCCCGCCGTCATCGCCCTGCTCGCCGACGACGTGCTCGGCAAGGCGCGGGACTTCACCGAGGTCGACGAGGCGTACGAGCGGGCCTTCGCCGACATCAGCGCGGACCCGCGCAACCACCTGATCGTCGCCGACGAGGCGGGCGAGCTGGTCGGCTGCATGCAGATCACGTACATCCCGGGGCTGGGCCGGCACGGCGCCGAGCGCTCCCTGATCGAGTCGGTGCGGGTCCGGTCCGACCTGCGCGGGCGGGGGCTGGGCCGGCGGATGATGGAGTGGGCCGTCGACCAGGCCCGGCAGCGGGGCTGCGCGCTGGTCCAGCTCACCACCGACAAGACCCGCGCCGACGCCCACCGCTTCTACCGCAGCCTGGGCTTCGTCGCCAGCCACGAGGGCATGAAACTCCCCCTCTGACCGCCCCGCCACTCCCCCACCTCACCCGCTACCAACCTGATGACCCAAACGAATCACCCTCGCTCCCCCACCCCGGTGATCAAGAGGTTTGCGTCAGAATCCGCCCTCACGGCGACGCAAACTTCTTGATCACCGGGGTGAGTGCGGGCCGGTGAGGGCCTGCGGGGGCACGGGTGTGGGTTGGTGAGGGGGCGCCGGCGGCGGGTGATTCGTTTACGTCATCAGGTCGATAGCGTCCGCCGACGGGGTGCTGGTCGTCCCACAGCGGCCGGCGCGCACCGAGCCGGAGCACGGCCGGGCGGTGGGGCGCGGAGGGGCGGCGGGGGTCAGGCGTCGACCAGGTGGCCGTCGCGCAGGGTGAGGGTGCGGTCGGCCAGCTCGATCAGGGCCGGGTCGTGCGTGGCGACCAGGGCCGTCATGCCCCGGGCGTGCACCACCGCGCGCAGCAGGTCCATGATGGAGCGCCCGGTCTCCGAGTCGAGCTGGCCGGTCGGCTCGTCGGCGATCAGCAGGGCCGGCTCGTTGGCCAGGGCCCGGGCCACCGCCACCCGCTGCTGCTGCCCGCCGGAGAGCTCGTACGGCCGCTGCGCGGCGTGCCCGCCCAGCCCGACCAGCTCCAGCAGGACGGCCACCCGCTCCTCCCGTTCCGCCGCGGGCACCCGGGCCAGCCGCAGCGGCACGCCGACGTTCTCCGCGGCGGAGAGGATCGGCACCAGCCCGAAGGTCTGGAACACGAAGCCCACCGTGCCCCGGCGCAGCCGCAGCAGCTCGGCCTCACCGGCGGCGGTCACGTCGTGCCCGGCCACCCGTACCCGGCCACTGTCCGGCCGGTCCAGCCCGCCGACCAGGTTCAGCAGGGTGGTCTTGCCGGCGCCCGAGCGGCCCCGGACGGCCACCAGCTCACCCCGGCCGGCCACGAAGGAGACGTCGCGCACCGCGTGCACGGCGTGCTCACCCCGGCCGAAGGTCCGGCTCACCCCCTCCACCCGGACCACCTCGTCGACGAGGGCCGCGGCACCGGCCCGGCCGGCGGAAACCTGCTCGCTCATGCGTCACTCCCGTTCGGTTCCGGCGTGCGGTCGCCGGGGCGGACCTCGACGTGGTCCGGTTCGAGGTTGAGGCGGACCCGGTCGCGCAGCGCCAACGCGTCGACGAAGGACGCCGGCAGCTGCATCCGGCCGGCCCGGTCGAGCACGGCGTACTCCTCGCTGACCAGCTCGGTGCTGCCGTCGGCGCCGATCCGCGCCGTCCGGCGTACCTCGGAGGAGGTCCGGCCGTCGCGGATCGCGACGGTCCGGCGGACCTGGGTGGCCACGGCCTGGTCGTGGGTGACCACCACGATCGTCACGCCCAGCTCGGCGTTGATGGTGCGCAGCGCGGCGAAGACCTCCGCACCGGTGGCCTCGTCCAGTTCACCGGTCGGCTCGTCGGCGAAGAGCACCTCCGGGTCGTTCGCCACCGCCACCGCCACCGCGCAGCGCTGCTGTTCACCGCCGCTGAGCTGGCCGGGACGCCGGTCGGCGCAGTAGCCCACCCCGACCAGGTCCAGCAGCTCCTCGGCCCGCCGCCGCCGGGCCCGCCCGCCGCCGGCCCGGCCGGCCAGCTTCATCGGCAGCTCGACGTTCTCCCGCGCGGTCAGGTACGGCAGCAGGTTCCGGCCGGTCTGCTGCCAGACGAAGCCGACCACGTCCCGCCGGTAGCTCAACCGTCGCCGGTTGGAGAGGGCGAGCAGGTCGTAGTCGGCGACCCGGGCGATGCCGGCGGTCGGGGTGTCCAGCCCGGACAGGATGTTGAGCAGCGTCGACTTCCCGGAGCCGGACGCGCCGACGATCGCCACCAGCTCGCCCCGGTCGATGACCAGGTCGAGCCCCTGCAGGGCGACCACCTCCACCCCCTCGGTCTTGAAGATGCGGACCAGGCCGTCGCAGACGATGTGCCCGCGCAGGCGGTCCTGCCCGCCGGCCCGCTCGGCCGCGCGCTGCGCGGCCCGCCGCTGCAACGCGGCGAGATCCGGTACGACGGACGTCTCGGCGGTAGCGGTCATCTCAGCTCTCCTCTCCGAGCCGGAGCACCTCGCCGAGGCGCATCCGACGGTTGTTCACGGCCTCGACCGCGACGGCGAAGGCCAGCGCCAGCAGGGCCAGCCCGAGCACCCCGGCCACCAGGCCGGGTTCGAAACGCACCGTCACCGGCGCCCCGCCGGTGAACGCGGACAGCCCCAGCACCGGGTTCAGCAGCACCGGCAGCAGGGCGCCCACCACGGCGCCGGTCAGCACCGAGACCACCACCAGCGGGGCGAGTTCCACCAGCAGCAGGGCCCGCCACTGCCGGCGGGACAGCCCCATCGTGCGCAGTCGGGACAGCACCTGCGCCCGGCCGCGGGCGCCCGCGAGCACCGCGAACGCCAGCGCGAGCAGGCCCAGCACACCGCCGCCGGCCGCGCCGGTGGCGAAGCCGAAGACGAGCAGCCCGTTGACCCCGCTGCCGCCCAGCCGCTCCCGCTCGGCCGCCCAGGTCGTCACCTGCGGGGGCAGCGGTCGCTTCCCGCCGGTCACCGCGCCGCTGGTCTGGTAACGGGCCTGTCCCTCCTCGGCGACCCGCCCCAGCGCCGCCGGGTCGACCGTGGCGTCCCCGGCGGCGAGCAGGAACCCGGTCGGCGCGAGCGGGTGCGGGGCGTTGGCGGGCTGCCCCGGCCAGGGCAGCACCAGGAACCGCCCCGTCCCGCCCGGGATCAGCGGGAACTCCTCCGCCGTGCCGGCGACCCGGAACGGCAGCCGGTTGCCCTGCACGTCCACCCAGCCGGGCCGGTGGCCCGCGCCGTCGGCGAGCTGCGCGTCGGCGAGGGCGGCGGCGAAGTCCGGCGACACCAGCGCGGGCAGCGCCGTCGCGACGTCCCCGCCGGCCCGCAGCGCGGCGGGCACCGCCAGGTCGAGCCCGGAGCGCCGGGCCACGTCCGCGAAACCGGCGGGCTCCACCAGCAGCACGTACGCCTCGCCGGCCCCGCCGGGGCTGCCGTCGGAGTCGGCGTAGAGCCGCTGGCCGGGGGTGGCCAGCACGGGGGTGACCGCCCGGATCCCGGGCAGCCCGGCCAGCTCGGTCGCCGTGTCCGGGGCGAACCGGTCGCCGCTGACCAGCGCGTCGGCCGGCACCGTCTGGGCGACCGCCCGGTCCCGCCCGTCCTCGATGCCGACGGCGACCACCCCGCAGAAGGCCGCCGTGGCGACCGCCAGCACGACCACCACCAGCGGCCCGGCCACCCCGGCCCGACCGGCGCGGGCGGTGCCGAGGAAGGCGACCGCGCCGCGCGCCCGCGCGGCCAGCCGGCTGAACAGCCGCAACGGCCACGGGTACGCGCGCAGCGCCAGCAGCGCGGCGGCGATCGCGAGCAGCACCGGCACCGACACCAGCAGCGGGTCCACCTCGTCGCCGAGGGCGAGTCCCCGGCGGCGCAGCAGGAACGCGGCGAGCGCGGCCAGGCCGACCACGGTGACCTCGACGGTGAGCCGGCCCGCGCCACCTTGGGCGCGCAGCAGGTCCCGCCGGCCACCGCCGCCCCGCTGGCCGGTCAGCACCGCCACCGGCAGCGCCAGGGTGGCCAGCACCGCCGCCGCCACGGTCAGCCGGCTCGCCGCGTCGGGTGTGCCGGCGCCCAGCGGGTCGGCGGGAAGCAGGCCGCCGAGCAGCCACCCCGCTACCGCGGCGGCCGGCACCACCAGCAGCGACTCGGCCAGGCCGCGCCGGACCACCGTGGTGGTCGAGCCGCCCCGGGCGCGCAGCAGCAGGTACTCGTCGCGGCGGCGGCGCACCGCCAGCCGGGCGGCGAGCACGGTGAGGCCGGCGAGGGTGGCGAGCACCCCGGCGGCGATGACGGTCAGCAGCGTACGGGCGGCGGCGAGCGAGTGCGCGTACTGCCGCAGCGGGATGTCGGCACCCTGGGCGAGCAGCAGCCCGGCGGGGCGCTCACGGTCCAGTTGGGCGATGCCGTCGACCACCGCGTCGAGGCGACCCGGGGTGAGCCGCTCGGGGTCCATCCGGTAGCGCCAGCTGAAGCCGACCGCCCAGCCGGCCGCCGCCCGGTCGTCGAAGCCGGCGTCGTCGGTCAGCCCCACCATCTGGAAGGGCTTGCCGTCGCCGACCGGCGGGGTGAGCCGCAGCGCCGAGGGGAGCGCGTCCCAGGCGCCGCCCTCGGCGTCGACGGGCCGGAACAGGCCGACCACCGCGACGGTCGTGGCGGCGTACTCCCGGCGGTCCGGGGCGAGCAACGCCAGGTGCAGCCGGCTGCCGGCGCGCAGGCCGAGCTGCCGGGCGACCGGTTCGGCGAGCACGGTCTCCACCGGCGCGGCCCGGTCCGCCCCCTCGCCCGGCCAGCGGCCGTCGACCAGGGTGGCCGACTCCCGCAGCCTGGTCATGGTGCGCAGGCTGAGGTCGATCAGCCCCTTGTCGGACGTGAGCTCCGGCCCGGTCAGCCGGCCGAACTCGGTGTCGGCGACGTACCAGCGCTCGCCGACCACCTCGCGCACCGGCGCGGGCAGCTGCCCCGCCAGCGAGTCCAGGGTGGCCCGCTGGGTGGCCGCGACCCCCGGCGCAGGCTGAGGCTGCGCGGGCCGGGTGTAGAGCAGGTCGCGCCGGGGTCCCGGTACGTCGGCCAACTGCTCGCGCAACCCCTGGCCGGAGAGCCGGTCCGCGATCCGCGGCATCCCGGTGACCAGCAGCGCGGTGACCAGCGCCAGCACCGCGAGGAGCAGGAAGTGCCCCCCGTACGCGCGCACCCGGCGCAGCACGGCCAGGACGCTCATCGTTCTCCCCCGATCCGCAGCCGGGCGGCCGCGACGCGTTGCCGGATGCCGGTGGTCAGGACGGCGCTGAACGCCAGCGCGGCCAGCAGCAGCCCGAGCGCGGTCAGGCCGATCGGCGTCCAGGGCAGGGTGAAGGCCGCCTCCGGCACCGGCCGGCCGGCGCTCGGGGTGAGGATCACCAGCGGGGCCATGGTGGCGCCCACGCCCGCCCCGACCAGCAGGCCGACGGCGACCCCGATGCCGGCCAGGAAGGTCTGCTCGGCCAGCAGCGCGCGGGCCAGCAGGGGTGGCCCGGCGCCGAGGGTGTGCAGGACCGCGAACTCGCCGAGCCGGTGCCGGGCGGTGGCCCACACGTCCACGGCGAGGCCGACCAGGGCGAGCAGCACCGACCCGAGTGCCGCGGCGAGCAGTCCGGTCCGCGCGCCCCGCCAGTACGGGTCCCGGGCGGCCTCCGCGGCGGCGGCCCGCCGGTCGAGGACGGTCACGCCGGGCAGCTCCCGGATCGCCGCCGCCGCCGCGGCGTGCTGACCGGCGTCGGTACGCAGCCACCACTCCGGCACCGGCCGGACCGTGGCCCGCTGCCGGACCAGCCAGTCCGTGGCGGCGGGCAGGTCGATCAGCATCGCGCCGCCGGCCTCGACGGCGCCCGGTACCGCGTCCAGTTCGCCGACCACCCGCACCGGCACCGACGCCCCGGAGAGGGCGAGCGGGACGACGTCGCCGGGCCGGACGTTCAGCGCGGTCAGCACCTGCGGGGTGACCAGCGCCGGCACCGGCGTGTTCGGCCCCGCCGGTACGACGGCGAAGCGGACCGTCGGCTGTCGGGCGAAGCGGCCGCCCTCGGTCAGCGCGATGTCGTAGTCGGCGTCCACCCCGCCGGGGGTGACGGCGCTCGTCGGCACCGGCGCCTCGCCGACCGCGTCGACCATCGACCACTCGCCGGTCAGCGCGACCGGCTGGGCGGTGCCCGCCGCGTCGGTCACCCGCAGCCCGTCGATCCGCAGGCCGTAACCGCGGGCCGCCGCGTCGCCGGCCTCGGCCTGGAAGCCGGCCACCCGCCAGGCGGCGCCGGCGGGCAGATCGACCGCGAAGGGCACCGGGCGGTCGACCAGGGAGTCGGTGGTGGCCAGCGGCAGCTGCAGGGCCAGCCCGTCGGCCCGGGTGAGCAGCACCGACGCCTGGATCCGCTGGCTGGTCACCGGCTCGCGTACCGGGGTGCGGAGGGTGCCGGTGAGCTGCCGGGCGCCGGCGGGCAGCGGCACACCGGCCGGCGCGCCGCGGTCCCGGGCCAGCCGGCCGAGCAGCTCGTTCGGGGGCTCATCGGCGAGCCGGTCGGCGATCAGGGCCACGTCCGGGGCGGCGGCCGCGTCCAGGGCGAGCACGGTGGTCGGCAGGTCGCCGCGGCCCAGGCGCACCTCGTCCCGCCAGGCCGGCAGCACCTCCTCGGCCCCCGGCACGGCGGCCAGCCCGGCGGACCGGTCCATCGGCGCGGCGCCGCCGCGCTCGACGACCCGCAGGTCGGCCCCGACGGTGTGGTCGGCCTGGTCGGTGTGCGACCGCTCCCACGTGCTGACCAGCGACCAGGCCAGGGTGCTGCCGCCGACGGCGAGCGCAAGCAGCAGCACCGGCCCGGCGTGCGGTCGGCGGCCCGCCTGCCACATGCCGAACATGGTCGCCGTCCACGGTCGCCGGTCGACGAACCGTTCCGCGACCCGGGTGGCCGGGGGCAGCAGCCGCAGGGCGAGCACCGCCCCGGCCAGCACGCCGAGGGTGGGCGCGACGGCGAGCAGCGGGTCGATGCCGAGCCGACCGCCCGCGCCGGCCAGCGGCGAGGAGTACTGCCGTAGCTGCGTCCAGGCGAGCAGGGCGAGCAGCACCAGGGCCAGGTCCACCCCGGCCCGCTGCACGGTGGCGGCCCGGGTGGGGCGGGACCGGGCGGCCATGTCGGCGACGTAGCTGCCGGCGCGGCGCAGGGCCGGCAGCACCATGGCGAGCAGGCAGCCCACCGCCGCGGCGAGAGCGACCGCCCAGACCGCCCCGGCACCGCCGCTGTCCAGCCGGAGGCCGGCCGGGCCCTCGCCCCCGCTGATCCCGCGCAGCGCCGCGCCGGCCAGCGGCGGCGCGAGCAGCGCGGCCGGCAGCACCACCAGCGTCGCCTCCCGTACGGCGAGACTGGCGAGCTGGCCCCGGGCGGCTCCGCGGGCGCGCAGCAGCGCGGTCTGCGCCCGCCGGTCCTCGTTGAGCAGCGCGGCGACCAGCACCAGCGCGTAGCCGCCGAGCACCACGATCAGCAGCAGCGGGGTGAGCAGCGCCGAGCGGCCCACCAGGTCGGCCCGGCCGAGCCGGTCGATCAGCCGGTCCAGGCCGGTGAAGCTCTGCGCGGAGGAGCCGAGACCGGCCTCTTCCGGCACCTCGACGGCGGCGGCCGCGACCGCCTCCTTCACCTCGGGCAACCGGCTCGGCGCGACGCTGCGCAGGTCCGGCTCGACCACCCAGGAGATCGAGGTGGAGCCGGGGAAGGTGCGGGCGAAGTCGGCCGGGTCGAGGGCGAACGGGCCGTACGAGCCGCTGTCGCCGCCGCCGGTGCCGCTCACCCCCGGCGCGAGCTGCCAGTACGCGGCGGCCGGGTCGCGGGGGCGGAAGATCCCGGCGACCACCACGTCGGCGGCCCGTCCGGAGCTGCGGTCGGTCATCGGCACCCGGGCCCCGGGCGTGAGCCGCAGCGCGCCGGCGACCCGCTCGGGCACGGTGACCTGGGTCGGGTTCGCCCCGGCGGTGGGCCAGTCGCCGCCGACCAGCTCGGCGTGCGCGGCCAGGTCGTCGAGGGTGGCCAGGTCGGCGAAGACCGGGTCGTCGTCGGTGCGGGCGGCGCCGAGGTCGCCGGTCAGCTCCCGGCCGGTGCCGTGGCGGGCGCCGGACACGGTGACCGTGGCCCCACCCAGCCCGCCGGCGAACCGGTCGCGGACCGTCCGGTCCCGGCCGGCGGCCTCGGTGGCGTCCCGGCCGCCGGAGCCGCTGATCAGCAGGCTGCGCTCGGCGGCGGGCGCCGCCTCCAGCATCGCCCGCTGCCCGGCGTCGACCGCCCGCTGGTTGTAGTCGGACAACCCGGTGACCAGCGCGACGGCGACCAACGCGGCGACCGCCGCCGCCAGCAGCAGGCCCCGCGCCTCGCGGGCCCGCCTCCACACCAGCTTCATCCGTACGCCTCCCCCGGGGCCCTCGCTGGGCCGGTGACCAGGTAGAGCGGGTACGGGCCGGAAAAGGTTCGCGCCCTTTACATGATCGTTATCCGACGCCGTCCCAGCGCAGGTCGGCCCATGTGGCGGCCGCGCGCAGCGCCTCGGCGAAACGGGCCACGCTGCCGTCGAGGGCGGCCAGCCGCAGTCCGCCGTCGGCGTGGTGGACGTCGAGGCAGTCGCCGGACCACGCCCGAGGTGGAGGTCGTGGCGGCCAGTGTGCCGGACGTCGATCTGCTTGGATCACCGACATGGAAGCCACCCTCATCGTCCTGCTGCTGTTCGTCGTGGCGCTGCTCGGCGCGCAACTGTCCGTCCCGGCCCGCCGGGACGGCACGGCGGCGCGGCTGACCGAGATCGAACGCCGGCTCCAGCTGGTGATGGACCACCTCGGCGTCGTGGACGACGGACCGGCGCTGCCCGGGGTCCGCGAGCACCTGGCCCGGGGCGAGAAGATCAAGGCCATCAAGGCGTACCGGGCGGCGACCGGCGCGGACCTGAAGACCGCCAAGGAGGCGGTGGAGGCGATGGCCGGGCACCGCTGACGAGCAGTCAGTCGGTGGCCAGATCCGGCCGGTGCTGCTTGATCCACTGCTCCACGTCGGACTTCCGCCAGACCTTGCCCTGCATGAGGTCAGCGACCGGCTCCGGAAAGTTGCGGTGACTGGTGATCACGTAAACGCGCTGCTTACTGATGTTGCCCAGCATCACGCGGATCTCGTGCGCTCCCACCAGCTCCATACGGCGGACGCTAGACAGTTGACCCGGCTACTTGACTCGGGTCAACTCCCCGGTCACCGTTAGGGGCATGCCTGCACCGAACGTCTCACCCGTACCCGACCGTCAGCGGCGGGCGGTCCGTCCGCACGTGCCGATGCGACCGCTCTGGCTGTGTCGGGTGTGCGCCGCCGCCTGGCCGTGCCCGCCGGCGCGGCTGCTGCTGGGCATGGAGTACCGCCGGGACCCGGTGGCGCTCTCCATCTACATGGCGGGCTGCCTCTTCGACGCCACCGCCGACCTGATCCGCCTCAACCCGAACCCCGCCCCGTCCCCGGCGGACCTGTTCGAGAGGTTCCTGGCCTGGACGGCCCGCTCATCCCGTCAGCTGGACGGCCCGGCGGCTGCTGAGACGGAACTGCGCGGTGCCCGACCCGGCCACTAGCATCGCCGGCGTGATCACGGACCCGACCACGGAGTTGAGTGGCGACTTCGACATCCATCTCACCGTCCGCCCAGGCCCGGCGGCCGGCGAGCGGCTGGCGGAGTTCGCGTCCCGGTACGGGCTGAAGTTCACCGACATCCGGCTGGCCCGCGGCGCGGTGCCGGTCCAGCCGATGGTCACCGGGACGGGCTCGGGCACGCTGGCCGACCAGCGCACCCGGGCCGTCGGCTGGGCGGGCGCCCTGCGGGACGAGGGGTTCGAGGTGGTCCGCACGAAGATCGAGGCGGCGCCGTGGAACACCGGCGTCCCGGCCGGGGACGACGAGGCCCGGCGCGAGCCGGCCGGCCGGTACTTCGAGCACCATCTCAAGCTGCTGCTGGACTCGGCCGAACTGGAGGGCCTGGCCGCCGCGGTCGAGCCGTACGGGGCGCACCTGTCCCGCAACGCCCGGCGCGATCGCCCGGACGGGCGGCACGAAAGGTTCGTCACCCAGCGCTGTCAAAGGGTGGGGCAGCAGAACGCGCGGCGCCGGTTGGCCGCCCTGGTCGAGGCGGTACGCGCCCGGGGTCACGAGATCGTCAGCGTGGAGGAGGAGTACGTGGTGGCCGACGACAACGCGGCGATCGACGCCGGCTGGATCGGAGGGGCGGCATGACCCGCGACCTGTTCCGCGAACGAGTCAACGCGTTCGAGGAGACGATGCGAGCCAAGCCCGCCGGCGAGGACGGTTTCCCGAGCACCTACCAGCCGGTGAGCCGGGGGCCGGGCGTACGGCAGAGCGGAGTCTTCGAGCCGGCGCTCAAGCAGTTCCGGCACGCGTACGCCGCGGGCGAGCCGGTCTTCGACGACGAGGTGACCGGTGCGCGGTGGCGGAGCGCCCGACACACTGCGATGCACACCGTGCTCGACGCTCTGGCCGGGTCGCCCTGCGGAAATCACCTGGTGCTGCGCGGCAGCGTGCTGCTGCGCACCTGGCTGGGGGACGCGGCCCGTGAACCGGGCGACCTGGACTTCGTGGTCACCCCCTCGACGCTGACCCTGCCCGACGCCGGCGGGCTGTTCGACGGCATCGTGGCCGCGGTCCGGCGGGCACCGCAGGATCCGGACGGGGTGGTCGTGAACGCGGACGGCGTGGCCGCGGAGGACATCTGGACCTACGAGAGGGCACCCGGACGCCGGCTGGTCCTCCCCTGGCGGGCCCCGGACCTGCCGCCCGGCACCGTGCAGCTCGACCTGGTCCTCAACGAGGAGCTGCCCGAGCCGGCGCACCTGACCGAGGTGCGCCTCGGGGACCAGGCCGTACACGTCCGGGCGGTCAGCCCGCAGCTCTCCCTGGCCTGGAAGCTGCTCTGGCTGGAGACCGACATGTGGCCGCAGGGCAAGGACCTCTACGACGCGACCCTGCTCGCCGAACACACCACCGTGCCGTGGGGCCTGGTCACCTCGGTGCTGACGAAGGAACTCGGCGCCGAGGCGGCCGAATTCACCCCGGCGAAGGTGCGGGAGTGGGACGTCGACTGGGACAACCTGCACGACCTCGTGCCGAACGTGCCGGGCAGCGGGAAGGAGTGGCTGGCGCGGCTGGAGGCGGCGCTGCGGAGGTCGTACCCCGGCTGAGGGCCCGGGCCGCGGCCGGTCAGCGGGGGCGGTCGCGGTCCTTCGAGGGTTGCACCCGCTTCGGCTCCCCCGGCATCTTCGGGTGGTCCGGCGGGTACGGCATGTCACCCTGGCCGGCGGCCGCGTCCCGCTCGGCCCACTGAAGCAGCGGGGTGATGTCGTACGGGGCGTCGTCGATGCCGGCGTGCGGGTCACCCCGCTCGGCGAGCCGGGTGGGCACGCTGCGCAGGTCGAAGTCGTCCGGTTCGACGTCGGGCAGCTCGTCCCAGGTGACCGGGGTGGAGACGGTGGCCCGGGCGTTGGCGCGCAGCGAGTAGGCGCAGGCGATGGTGCGGTCGCGGGCCATCTGGTTGTAGTCGACGAACACCCGCCGGCCCCGCTCCTCCTTCCACCAGGCCGTGGTGACCAGGTCGGGGCGGCGGCGCTCCAGCTCGCGGGCGAGCGCGATGGTGGCCCGGCGCACCTCGGTGAACGTCCAGCGGGGCTCGATGCGCAGGTAGACGTGCACGCCCCGGCCACCCGAGGTCTTCGGCCAGCCGGTCGCACCCAGCTCGGCCAGGAGCGCGCGCACCTCGCCGGCCGCGGTCGCCGCGTCGGCGAAGTCGGTGCCGGGCTGCGGGTCGAGGTCGACGCGCAGCTCGTCGGGGCGGTCGACGTCGGCGGCCCGCACCGGCCAGGGGTGGAAGACGATGGTGCCCATCTGGGCGGCCCAGGCCACGTGGGCGAGGTCGGCCGGGCAGAGCTCGTCGGCGCTGCGCCCACTGGGGAAGCTGATCTTCGCCGTGCGCACCCACGGCGGGACGCCCCGCGTCGGCACCCGCTTCTGAAAGAACATCTCCCCCTCGATGCCCTCGGGGAAGCGCTGGAGCGTGGTGGGGCGGTCCCGCAGGGCGCGCATGATCCCGTCGCCGACCGCCAGGTAGTAGTGGAAGACGTCCGCCTTGGTGAAGCCGCGGCCGGGGAAGATGACCCGGTCGGGACTGCTCAGCCGGACGGTGTGCCCGGCGACCTCGATCTCGGTCACCGTCGCCTTCGAGGAGCCGCCCATTCCGCGACCATATGCGACGCCCCCGACATCCGACGTACCGTTGGCGGGTGAGTCTTGACGAGAACGAGCTGCCCCGCACCGAGGAAGAGTGGCGGGTCCGGTTGAGCCCGCAGGAGTTCCGGGTGCTGCGCGAGGCCGGCACCGAGCCACCGTGGACGGGCGAGTACGTCGACACCAAGACCCCCGGCGTCTACCACTGCCGGGCCTGTGGCCTGGAACTCTTCTCCAGCGACACCAAGTTCGACTCGCACTGCGGCTGGCCGAGCTTCGACGACGCCATCCCCGGCCGGGTCAAGGAGATCGAGGACCGCACCCTGGGCATGAGCCGCACCGAGATCCGCTGCGCGCGCTGCGACAGCCACCTCGGGCACGTCTTCCACGGCGAGCACTTCACCCCGAAGGACACCCGGCACTGCGTCAACTCGCTGTCGATCCGGCTGGAGCCGCGCACCGACGCCTGACCCACCGGGCACCGGCGGACTCGATCGCCGGCCGGATGATCGACTCCGTGTCGGCGAGGTGGCGGTCTCCTGGTCGCGCTCATGCCGCCGTTCCGGCGAGATGGAGTCGATCTACGTCCGCGAGGTGGCTACCGGCCGGCCGGCGCCGTCAGCAGCCGCACCTCGGCGGTGCGGGACTGCTCGACCCGCCGGGCCAGCTCGCGTACCCGTGGGTCGGTCGCGGTCGCCAGGTGCGCCCGGGACAGGTCGGCGGCCTCCTGCTGATGGCGGCCGAGCAGCTCGCGCAGCACGGGGTCGACCTGGCCGGCCGGGGCCTCGCGCAGGCGGGCGAGGTCCGCCGGGGCGGCGAGATGACCGCTGTGGTCGTGCCGCCCGGCGGTGGCGGCCGGGCCGGCGTCGCGGAGCCAGGCCCGCATGGTGGCCAGTTCGTCGGCCTCGGTCACCTCGATGGCGGCGACCAGGGTGCGCAGCTCGGGGTCGGTCACCCGGTCGCGTCCGAGCCGGACGATCTCCATCGTCTGCTCGGTGTGGGCCACCATCATGGTCAGGTACAGCACGTCGAGGGTGCCCAGCGCCGCGTCCGGCGAGCCCGTGGTCGCGGGGCGGGAGATCTGCGGTGTCGACGGGGCGTCCGCGCAGCCGGGGGCCAGCAGCAGGGCGGCGAGCAGCACCGCCACGGCGCGGCCGGGCGGGTCGCGTCGGGGACCGGATGCGGCCCGCACCGGCACGGGCCGTACCCGTCCGGTCAGACCTGCGACCACAGCGCCGGCACGTTCGGCGGTTCCCAGCCCGGGAGCGCGGTGTGCGCCTGCCGGCAGCGGTAGGTCAGCCCGTTGTAGGTGACCTGGTCACCCACCTGGTAGGCGCGACCGGCGGTCCAGCTGCCGCTCGGGGCGGGCGGCGTGGTGGGAGCCGGCGGCGTCGGGGTGGGCGAGCTGGTGGGGGTCGGCGTCGGGCTGGGGGCCGGACCGCCGCCGCCACCGATCTGCACGTCCACGCAGGAATAGAACGCGTTGGCGGTGTCCGCGATGTTCCATACCGCGAGGATCTTCTGCCGGCCGGAGAAGCCGCCGAGGTTCACGGTGTGCGACACGGTGGCGCCGGGCTGCTGGCCACCTCCGTTGAAGACGCCCACCCGGGTGCCGCCGATGAAGTACTCCCAGTTGCTGGTGGCGTGCCGGGCGGTGTTGGTCCAGGTGAACGTCACCGAACTGCCGACCGAGGTGGCCGGCCACCCCCGGCTGTCATCGTTCAGGACGGCGAACTGGGCGATGTTGGCATGGCAGTTGCGCAGCCCCTTCGGGCCCTCGACGCTCTGCGGCTCGTACTTGATCTGCCCGCAGTCGGGCACCCGGTTCTGCGCGCAGAGCGCCTGGCGGCTGGGCGGTCCGGAGACGTAGCCGTGCGCCTGGGCGGGGGCGGCGACGGCGAGCGAGGACACGACGGCGCCCGCCGCCAGGACCGGGACGGTGACTCTTCGACGCATGATGGCAACTCCTCGGCTTCGGCCTGCTGAAGGTGCCACCAACATAAATTAAACCTTGTTAACAGTAAAGACTCCTGTCGATAAAACCATCGACGTTCATGAGCCTCCTGCCTCCCTCAGAGCAGCAGCAGGCTGCCCCTCTCGTCGACCCGGTCGGCGGAGTCGTCGTCCAGCCAGACACCCCCGCTGGCCAGGTACCGGAAGCGGTACTCGCCGGGGCCGAGCTTGACGGTCACCGTCCGGGTGCCGTCGCGGCGGGCGACCAGCTCGTGCCGGCCGGGCTCCCAGCCGTTGAAGCAGCCGACGACGCTGACCGGGCCGGGCGGGGCGTCCCGGGGCAGGCAGAAGGTGACCCGGGTCTGGTTGCCGAAGAGCTTGTTGCGCTTGATCACGTGGTCCTCCGGGGTCGAGGCGGTTCACCAGGCCCAACGCGCGACACGCCGGGGGCGAAACGCCGTCCGGCCGGACCCAGTCGCGGCATTTCGCCCCCAACGGCCTCGCCCTGGCGCACCCTGAGGTCACATGTCCTGATTCGGGGGGTTTTGATCGTGGCTACCTGTGAGGTCTGCGGCAACGAGTACTGGATGGCGTTCGAGGTGCGCACGGTCAGCGGTGACACGCACACCTTCGACTGCTTCGAGTGCGCGGCGCAGAAGCTGGCGCCGATCTGCGAGCACTGTGACGTCAAAATCCTCGGCCACGGTGTGGAGGTCGGCGGCCGGTTCTTCTGCTGCGCGCACTGCGCCCGCGCCGAGGAGAGCCAGGGCGCCGAGATCCGCGACGCGGTCGGCGCCCGCCCGGCCTGACCGCGTGCCCCGGCCCGCACCGGGCCGGGGCTCTCCGGGGTACGCCCCACCGCGCGGCCTACCATCGCGGGATGCCGCCGCAGACCGCCCAGGTCCGGGTCGCCGCCTTCGCCGACCTGGACGCCCGCACCTTCCACGACCTGCTCCGGCTGCGCATCGACGTGTTCGTGGTCGAGCAGCACTGCCCGTACCCGGAGCTGGACGGGCGGGACGTCGAGCCCGGCACCCGGCACCTCTGGCTGGAGCGCGACGGCGCCGTGCTGGCGTACCTGCGGATCCTGGCCGACCCGGACGGCTCGGCGCGGATCGGCCGGGTGGTGGTGGCGCCGGCGGCGCGCGGCGGCGGGCACGCCGGCCGGCTGATGACCGAGGCGCTACGGCTGGTCGGCGACCGGCCGTGCGTGCTGGAGGCACAGTCCTACCTGGTCGACTTCTACGCCCGGCACGGCTTCGCGGTGACCGGCCCGGAGTACGTCGAGGACGGCATCCCGCACGTCCCGATGCGCCGGCAGAGCCGACCCGGCCACTCGGGAGACCTTGACGGATAGCGACCGCCGCGGCGAAGAGGTCCGTCGGCTTCCTCGGCTCCGGCCGCCGTCAGCCACCCCGCAGCGCCCGGTTCAGCCGGGCCTCGAAGTCCTCCGGCAGCGTGCCGTCCCCCTCCAGGGCGGTCCGGACGCCCTCCCGGAACACCCGGCTGAACTGGAAGTAGTGCGGCACCCGGGGCCGTACCCGGGCCTCCCGGACCGCCTCGCCGAGCAGCGCGAGGTACGGGAACCGCTGCCGCAGCGCCGGGTCGGCGTAGACGTCCGTCCGGGTCGGGGCGAAGCCGCCCACCGTGAACAGCGTGCGCTGGGCCTCCTCCCGGGTCAGGAACTCGATCAGCGCCTGGGCGGCGCGCGGCTGCCGGCTCTGCTTGGCGATGGCGAGGTTCTGGCCGCCCAGCGCCGACGGGCCGGGCAGGCGGGTCACCTCGAACGGCACCCGGGGGCCCGGCGCGTCGGTGGCGGCCAGCGACCGGTAGTTGACCGGCCAGTTGCGCATGAACAGCGCCCGGCCCTCCTGGAAGTCCCGCAGGCTGCGCGCCTCGTCGCCGGGGACGGTGAAGGCGTCGCCCACCAGCAGGCCGTCACGCCGGGCCGCGGCGACGTCACGCAGCCGGCGCTCCCACCGCTCGCGCTGGAAGACCACCCGGTTCTCGGTCTCGTCGACGAGCCGGTCGACGCCGCCGGCCCAGAGCAGTTCCATCCCGTTGACGGTCAGCCCCTCGTACGGGCCGAACTGCCCGACGTACCCGGCGGCGGGCCGTTGTGTCGCGCCGCCCGCGCCGGGCAGCGCCGCGCTCCGGTCGATGATGGCGTCCCAGTCGAAGCGGGGCGCCTCGCCCGGCGCGGCCGGCGCCCCGGTTACCAGATCCGACCGGTAGAAGAGCAGGCCCGCGTCGGTGTTGAAGGGCAGCGCCCAGAGCGAGCCCCGGTAGCGGCAGCTGTCCAGCACCTCCGGCACGAACGCGTCGAGGTGCCCGGGGGCCAGTCGCGCCTCGTCGATCGGGCGCAGGTGGCCGGCGGCGGCGAACTCCGCGGTGAAGGTGACGTCGAGGTTGTAGATGTCCACGGCGTCGTCCGGGTCGTCGCCGCCGCCCGCCGCCTGCGCCTGGGCGATCCCCACCATCTCGCTGTGCTGCTGGTCGGTGGTGACCGGGGCCTCGCGGATCCGGGCCGGGCTCTGCGGGTGCAGCACGTTCCAGAGCTTGACCAGTTCCTCCCGCGGCCCGCCGGAGCTGGTGTCCCTGCCGCTGAGGATCACCAGCTCGCCGCGCTCCAGCGGCTCCTCCCGGGTGGCGACGTACCAGCCCAGCGTGGCGACGACACCGACCACCGTGCCGACGGCCACCCCGAACAGGAACGACGCCGGCACCCGGCGCCGGCGACGAGGAGTCCCGGACGCACCGCGCGGCTTCCGGTCGGTCACTGGCCGGCCCCCTTCTCCCAGAGTTGACGGAACAGCCCGGTCAGCGCCCGGTCCACGGTGCTCGCCTCGGCCTGCAGGCACTGCCCGCCGCTGGCCCGGGCGGTCTGCCGCAGGGTGCGGGTCCGCACCCGGTCGTCGCAGCTCGCCTCGCCGACCGCGATCACGTAGAGGCGTACCGGGGGGTCGCCGTCGACCCGGGGCACCAGGCCGCCGCTGGCGGTGTCCCGCCCGTCGGTGAGGACCACGACGGCCCGCAGGTGGTCGTCCCCGCCGCCCAGCCGGCGCACCTCGCCGATCGCGGCGTCGATGGTCCGGTACAGCGGCGTGTCCCCCGCCGGCACGGTCCGCCGCAGGCGGGCGACCAGCGCCTCGTCCCGCGCCCGGTCGGCCCGCCCGACCTCCCGCAGCCGCCCGGCCTCCCCCCGGTAGGCGGTGGAGAACGCCCACACCCCGACCTCGTCCCGGCCGCCGAGGCGGCGCAGCGAGGCGGCGATGCCGTCCACCGCCACGTCGAACCGGGTGCCCCGGCCCGCCTCCGCCAGCATCGAGCCGGACGTGTCCAGCGCCAGCAGCACCCGGGCCGGCCGCCGGGCCTCCCGGTAGCGCTGGTCGGCGGTGTTCAGGGCGAGCGCGTCGGAGCCGTCGACGAGTTCCCACTGCGGGTTGTCCAGCAGCCAGCCCGGCAGCACGCCGTTCTCCTCGGTCAGCGCCGGGCCGGTCCCGTCCCGGCCGGGCACCCGGAAGCCCCGGGCCAGCAGCTCGTCCCGCCCCGGCCCGGTCAACCAGCGGCGCAGGTCGTCCGCGGCGGCCCGGGCGGCGGGGCTCTGCACGGAGTCCGGCCAGCGCAGCAGGACCAGGCGGTGGTCCACCCCCGGAGTCAGCTCCGGATAGAAGGCCACCAGTGCGCGGCCGGGCGCCGGGCGGCCGTGCTCGACGCAGCCGTCGCCGAGCCGCTCTCCGAGGTTGAACCGGACCAGCGCCTGCTCGGTGGTGACCACCGCGGGCGGCGCCGGGGCGGCCGGGTCGGCGGCGAGCTGCCGCTGCCGGCACAGCACGGCGGCGAGGCTGCCCAGCGGGAAGCCGCGCTCGTCCTGGGCGGCCTCCAGGCGCTGCTCGACCTGCTGGCGGATCCACGCCGTGTCGGGTGCGCCGTCGTACAGCGCCACGTCGACCATCCGGGCCTCGGGGGACACCGCCGGATCGGGGCGGACGACCTGCCACCCGGTGCCGGTCACCCGCCGGCCCGAGGCGGTGACCGTCGGCTCCTCCCCCGGGCCCCGGCTGGCCTTGGCGAACAGCTCCGGCCAGGACAGCGAACGCTGCCGGTCGGCGTCGTCGCGCCCGGGGTCGACGAGGGCGCGCGGCACCGCGAGCACCAGCGGCGAGCGGGCCACCGTCAGGTAGTCCCGGACGGTGGTCAGGTTCAGCACCTGCTGCGACGGCATCTCGGCGGCCGGGAACCAGGCGTCCGGGCGCGGCCCGACGTCGGCCGGGTACCAGCCCGGCGTCCCCGGGTCCCCCTCGGTCGCCGGCCGGCCGGCGGACTCCGACCAGCCGAGCTGGAGACCCTGGGCCACCTCGCGCGGCGCGGCGGGATAGACGAAGACGTTGGTCGTCCGGCAGCCGCCGGCGCGGGCCGCGGTCCACGACTCGTACGCGGCGGCCACCGCCTGGTAGGTCACCAGGTCGTCCGGGGCGGCGGCGACCCGCAGCTCGACCGGCCCGGCGCAGCCGCCCAGCGGCTCGGGCACGGCGGCGAGACCCACCGCCAGCAGCGCCACCAACAGCGCCGCCACCCGGGCCCGGATTCGCGGCGACCAGCGGGCGGCGGCCGGGGCGGGACCGGTGCGCCACCGGCTGAACGGCTGCCGCCAGCGGGGCAGCACCCGGGGCCGGCCGTACTGGTCGGCCACCGGCAGCCGGCGGATCGGAATCATGAAGGCGGCCGGGCGGGCCGGCTGCGGCCGGACCACCTGGTCGACCGCGACGATCATGCCGATGACGCAGCGCAGCCGGCTGTCCCACACCGGCGCGCCGGAGAAACCCGGCTCGATCTGGTAGCCGGAGTCGCTGCGGTTGGCGAGCTGGATCCAGCCGCCGCCGATCGGCCCGACCACCCACCCCTCGAACCAGCGGCCCCCGGGCAGCGCGCGGGGGAAGCCGAAGACCCGGCAGACCCGGTCCCGGGTGCCGGCCTGGCCGGGGCGGGCCAGCCGGACCGGCCGGGCCCCGATCGGCGCCGGCGCGACGAGCTGGAGGACGGCGTAGTCCCCCGAGCCGTCCGGGCGCCCCGGCTGCCAGTGCTGCGGCAGGACCAGCGCGGCGAGGCGGCGGCCCGGCGCCACGAGGGGGAAGCTCACCGACACCACGACGGCGTCGGCCGGCCCGGGCGCCACCGGCTCCGGGCCCAGTGCCGCCTGCACGACGTGGGCGCAGGTCAGCAGGCGGGTGGAGTCGATCAGGAAGGCCGCGCCGACGACGTTCCCGGCCCGGTCGTGCACGGCCGCCACCGCGAGCGTCGCCTCGCCGGGCACCGGGCTTGAGGGCCGCTGCGGTGGACGCCCCGTCGCGCCGGGCATCACGCGGTGGTCCGCCGCCGCCGGCTCAGGCGGCGGGGTCGGCGCGGTTCCATTCGAGCTGCACCTTGAGGTTGGCTTCCGAGGTGCCGCTGGCCACGACGAGCCCGCCCTTGGCCGCCAGCTTCACGCCGAACTCCACGCAGACCCGATCCGGCGGCTCGGCGGCGTCGCGCAGGTTGCGCAGCACGGCGTCGGTCACCGGCCGCAGCTGGGCCAGCGCGGACTCCAGCGTCTGGTGCGCCCGCGCCACCACCTCGCCGGCCCGGCCGACCGGGACCACGCCCTCCTCGTCGCTGATCTCGACCCGGATCGCGCCACCGCCGTCCAGCGGGAACTCGACGAGCTGCGACACCGGGCCTCCAGACGGATCCGCACGGCAGCGACAGTTACCGTGATGGATCTGACACGTTACCGGGGGTACGCAATCCCGGTAAGCCCGTCACACCAGGCAGTTGACGATGTCGGCGACGGAGCGGCGCCGACCGGTGTAGAACGGGACCTCCTCGCGGACGTGCCGGCGGGCGCCGGAGCCGCGCAGGTCGCGCATCAGGTCGACGATCCGGTGCAGCTCGTCGGCCTCGAAGGCGAGCATCCACTCGTAGTCGCCGAGGGCGAACGAGGCGACCGTGTTGGCCCGGACATCCGGGTAGCCGCGCGCCATCTTGCCGTGCTCGGCCAGCAGCTCGCGCCGCTCGGCGTCGGGCAGCAGGTACCACTCGTACGAGCGGACGAACGGGTAGACGCAGAGGTAGGGCCGGGGCTCCTCGTCGGCGAGGAACGCCGGGATGTGGCTCTTGTTGAACTCCGCCGGCCGGTGCAGAGCCATCTGCGACCAGACCGGGGTTAGCGCCCGACCCAGGGTGGTCCGGCGGAAGCGCAGGTAGGCGTCCTGGAGGGCGTCGCTGGAGGAGGAGTGCCACCAGATCAGCAGGTCGGCGTCGGCGCGCAGGCCGGCCACGTCGTACAGGCCGCGGACCACGACGTCCTTGCCGGCCAGCTCCTCGAGGAGCACCTCCACCTCGCCGGTGACGTTCTCCCGCAGCGCCGGCAGCGGGCTGGTGGCCCGGAACACCGACCACATGGTGTAGCGAATGCTCGCGTTGAGCTCCTTGAGCCGGGCCGCGTTGGTCTGCTCGGTCATGAACCCGATCCTCCCAGTGCTTCGATGATCTCTCCGGCCGCCGTCTCGCCGGAGCGGACGCAGACCGGAATGCCTACCCCGTCGAGGCCGGCGCCGGCCAGGACCAGCGTCGGGTGGGCGGCGCGCAGCGCCGTCCGGGCGGCGGCGACCCGGTCGCCGTGCCCCGGGGCGTACTGCGGCAGTGCCCCGCCCCAGCGCTGCACGTGGCTGGCGAGCGGCGCGGGCAGCGCCACCCCGAGCACGCCGGACAGCTCCCGGTGCACGGTGGCCACCAGGTCGGCGTCCGCCAGGTGCAGGGACGTCTCGTCGCCGTACCGGCCGACGGAGGCGCGGACCAGGGCGATCCCGTCCGGCCGGGCCAGGTGCCCCCACTTCGTGGTGAAGAACGTGGACGCCTTGATCAGCAGGCCCTCGGTGGCCGGCACCAGGAAGCCGGAGAGCACCGGCAGCTCCGGGTTGGGCAGGGCCAGGGTGACCAGCGCGACGCTGGCGTAGTCGAGCCCGCCGATCGTCGTGGCCACCTCGGCGGTGACCGGGGCGAGCAGCCGGGCGGCCGGCCGGGCCGGCAGGGCGAGCACCACCGCGTCCGCCTCGACCAGCTCCGGGTCGCGGGTCGGGCCGACGGTCAGCCGCCAGCCTGCCGCGGTCGGCGTCAGCTCGCGGACCGCGGCGTTGAGTCGGATGGTCGCGCCACTGGCCGTCGCCGCGGCCTCGACCAGCGTGGAGAGCCCGCCGGCCAGGGTCCCGAAGACCGGCGCGCCCGGGGCGCGCGGCGCGGCGGCCTGGGCGGCGCGGACCGCCCCGGTGAGGGTGTGCTCGACGCGGGCCGCGCGGGCCAGCGCCGGCATCGTGGTGACCAGCGACAGGTCGTCGGCCCGGCCGGCGTAGACGCCGCCGAGCATCGGGTCGACCAGCCGGTCCACCACCTGGTCCCCGAGGCGGGCCCGGACCAGCGTCCCGACCGCGACGTCCTCGTCCGGCCCGAGCAGCGGCCGGCCGCCGTCCCGGTCGGCGTCCACCGCCGGCCGCGCGACCGTCGCCACCCGCTCCAGATCCCCGGGTACGCCCACCAGCGTGCCGCCCGGCACCGGGCGCAGCCCGCCGTCGACGGCGAGCGCGGCCTGCCCGACGGTCGGGTGGACGATCTTCTCGGCCAGGCCGAGCCGGCGGATCAGCGTGACGGCGGCGGACTCCCCGCCGGCCGGGTCACGCATCAGGAACGACTCGGCGCCGAACTCGACGGGCTGCCCGGCGAGTTCACCGGTCCGCAGCTTGCCGCCGAGCGCGCCGGACTGCTCGTACACGGTGATCTCGGTGCCGGCGGGGGCGCGGTCGCGCAACCGGACGGCGGCGGCCAGCCCGGCGATCCCACCGCCGACCACCGCCACCCGCCACGGCCGCGACACGACGCCTCAGCCCTGCTCGGCCCGGCGCGCGGACACCTCGTGCACCAGCGCGACCACCCGGGTCAGCACCTCGGGGTCGGTCTCCGGCAGGACGCCGTGGCCGAGGTTGAACACGTGGCCGGGGGCCGCGCGGCCCTGCTCCAGAATCCGCCGGACCTCGGTCTCCACCACCGACCAGGGGGCGAGCAGCACGGTGGGGTCGAGGTTGCCCTGCACCGCCCGGTCCGGGCCGATCCGGCGGGTGGCCACGTCCAGCGGGGTACGCCAGTCCACGCCGACCACGTCGGCGCCGGCCTCGCCCATCGCGCCGAGCAGCTCGGCGGTGCCCACCCCGAAGTGGATCCGGGGCACACCGGCGTCGGCCAACCCGGAGAGCACGGTCGCCGAGTGCGGCAGCACGTAGCGGCGGTAGTCGGCCTCGGAGAGCGCGCCGGCCCAGGAGTCGAAGAGCTGCACCGCCGAGACCCCGGCCTCGATCTGCACCCGCAGGAAGGACAGGGTCACGTCGGCCAGGCGGGCGCAGAGCGCGTGCCACAGCTCCGGCTGGCCGTACATCAGGGCCTTGGTCTTCGCGTGGGTCCGCGACGGGCCGCCCTCGACCAGGTAGCTGGCGAGGGTGAACGGCGCGCCGGCGAACCCGATCAGCGGGGTCTCGCCCAGCTCGGCCACGAGAAGCCGGACCGCCTCGTCCACGTAGGACACGTCGTCGCGGCCGATCGGGCGGATCCGCTCGACGTCCTCGGCGGTGCGCACCGGCTCGGCCACCACCGGCCCGGTGCCTGCGACGATGTCCAGGTCGACCCCGGCCGCGGCGACCGGCACCACGATGTCGCTGAACAGGATCGCCGCGTCGACGCCGTGCCGGCGCACCGGCTGGAGGGTGATCTCGGCCACCAGGTCCGGGCGGCGGCAGGACTCCAGCATCCCCACGTTGGCCCGGATCTCCCGGTACTCCGGCAGCGACCGGCCGGCCTGGCGCATGAACCAGACCGGGGTGTGCGGGACGGGCTCGCGGCGGCAGGCCCGGACGAAGGGCGAGTCGGCCGGTCCGCCGGGGCGGGGTACTCCGTCTCGGGCGACAGTGCCCGTGGTGTCGGTGGTCATCGCGGCAATCGTGCCACGCGCGGGGCGGACCCCAGTGGGCAGCGCCGGCTTTTGTGACCCGCGCCCACCGGGCCGTCCGGCCCTGGTGCGGACGGGCGGAACCGTGCCGCCGCTCCGCCCGCCCGCACGGCTGCGGCCCCCCTTCGCAGTCCCGGCGTTCGGCGCGCCGTCCGCGCGGGCGGGCGGAGCGCGGCATAGGCTGCCGGTCATGGCCCCCCCGATCGCGCTCCCGGAGACCTTCGCCCGCGCGGTCGCCGGGCTGCGGTCGGTGACCCCCCGGGCGGAGATCGCGCTGGAGGAGGTCGGCGCCCCCCAGCGGCTCGCCCCGTACGCCTTCGCGCTCTCCGCCGCCGTGCTGCGCGACGAGGACGAGGTGGCCACCGGGCGGCTGATCCTGCTGCACGACCCGGCCGGTCACGAGGCGTGGCAGGGCACCCTGCGGCTGGTCACCTACGTCACCGCGGAGCTGGAGGTCGACCTGGCCGCCGACCCGCTGCTGCCCGGGGTGGGCTGGACCTGGCTGGTCGACGCCCTGGAGGCGCACGACGCGCCCTACCGGGCGGCCGGCGGCACGGTCACCCAGACCATGTCGACCCGGTTCGGCGAGCTGGCCGGGCCGCCCGCCGCCGGGGACGTCGAGATCCGCGCCTCCTGGACGCCGCTCGGCGACGACCTGGCCCCGCACCTTCAGGCGTGGTGCGCGCTGCTCGCCTCGACGGCGGGGCTGCCGCCGCCCGGGGTGACCGCGCTCTCCGAGCGCCGCTCGGCCGGCGCGGCCTGACCCCGGGCGACGACGCTCAGAGGTAGTTCTCGGCCTCGTCGCAGACCTTGTTCATGCCCTTGCTGGCCTTGTCGAAGGCGCTGCGGTTGCCGGCCGCCGCCGCGCCGAGCGCCGTGGTCAGCTTGTCCAGGCAGGTGGCGATGACCTTCTTCTGCCGGGCCTGCTCGTCCCGGTCGTTGCGGGTGCCGGTGAGGTCCTGCTCGGTGTCCGCCAGCTTGTCCTGGGCGCTCTGCAGGTCGACCCGGAGCTTCTCCATCTCCTTGGTGTTGGCGGCGATGGTGCCGTCCCGCTCGCTCACCTGACCCGACAGCCGCCGCTCGGTGCTGGCCAGCTCGCTGCTCTTGACGACGAACAGGCCGGTCATCACGCCGCTCAGCACGAAGAGCAGCCCGGCCACGACGGCCAGGATCAGCACCGTCCGGCCCTTGCCGGCACCCGGGGCGGGCACGCCGAACGGGGGCGCCGACCCGGGCGGCGCCGACATCGGCTGCCCGTAGGCGGGCCCCGACACCGGCGGGGCGGACATCGGCTGGCCGTACGCGGGCCCGGAGACCGGCGGAGCGGACATCGGCTGCCCGTATGCGGGCCCCGAGACCGGCGGAGCGGACATCGGCTGCCCGTACACCGGCCCCGACACCGGCGGAGCCGACATCGGCTGGCCGTACGCGGGCCCGGAGACCGGCGGGGCGGGCGCGTACTGGCCGGGGACCGGGGGCGCGGAGACCGGTCCGCCCGGGTGCGGCGCGCTCGGCGCGGCGGCGGCATGGGGGGCCGCCGGCGGCTGCTGACCGGGGGCGGCCGGCGGCTGCGGCGGGTACGCCGGCCGGAAGCCCTCCGGCCCGGTCGGTGGCTGGGACATCTGTTCTTCCTCCAGGTGACTGGCCCGCCGCGATGCGCTCGCGACGGACCGGGGATGAGCTGGGTCGATGGCCGACAGGGTGTCGGCGGGGCCGGCCGGAAACGGCCGGTCGGAAGGAGAGGCGGTCGGTGGACACCGGCCGGAGCCGGGCGCAGAGCCGACCCGGGGGCGGGGATCAGCAGATCCGGAAGCCGTCGCAGGCGGTCTTGATCGGCACGGCGAGCCCGATGCCCTCGGCGTCGCGGGCCTTGGCCGTGGCGATGCCGACGACCTGTTTCGCGCCGTTGATCACCGGCCCGCCCGAGTTGCCGGGATTGATCGGGGCGTCGAACTGGATCACCTGTCCGGAGCCGTCCTCGTCCTTGCGGAAGGCGCTCACCACGCCGGTGGTGACGGTGTCCGCCAGCCCGAGCGGGGCGCCGACCACGACGATCTGCTGCCCGGACTTCACCGGGCTGGGCGCGGTGGTCAGGCCGCTGAACCTGCCGGTGGCCCGCAGATGGGCGACGTCGTTGTCCTTGTCGACCTTGACGATGGTGGCCGGGAAGCGCTGGTCGGTCCGCTCCAGGAAGACCTGCCGACCGCCGCCCTCCCAGACCGACTCCACCACGTGGAAGTTGGTGAAGAGGTTCGCCGCGCCTCCGGCGGCGGGCTTACCGACGACGAAGGCGGTGCCGGTGAACTGGCCCGCCCGGACGCGGAAGACGCTGGGCAGCACGGCGCTGGCGATGGCCTCCGGGTTGAAGGCGGCGCCCGCCTGCTTCTCCAGCGCCCCGGCCCGCTGCTCGAGGCCGTCGAGCCGGACCTCGGCACCCTCCCGGGCCGCCGCGAGCCGACCGTCGGTGGCGGCGACACGGTCGGAGAGCCGGTCGATCTGGTACGCCTGGACCCCGGTGACCACCGCCAGCACGCCCGCGAGCACGAGGGCGGCCACGGTGAGCCCACGCCCCCGGTGCGGCGCCGACGGGCCGGGCGGCGGCATCGCCCCGGGCGGGAAGGGGCCGAGAGCCGGCGTACCGGGGAACGGCCCGGGGGCGCCCGGGTAGGCCGGCGCGGCGGGCGCCGCAGCGCTCCACTGGCCGGGCTGCGGTGGCGGGGACCAGGTGCCGCTGGGCGGCGGGTAGGCCCCGGCCGGCGCGATGTCGATGGTCGGCTGCCCCGCGAGGCCGGGCTGCTCGGCGCCGGGCGCCGACGGCGGGGTCGGCTGGCCGGGTGCGCTCGGCGGCGGGTACGCCGACGGCGGGGCCGGCTGACCAGGTACGCTCGGCGGCGGGTACGCCGACGGCCAGGGCCGCTCGATCCGGGGTGCCAGCGGTCCGGGGCGGTCGTCGCCGGCCGCCTGCGGCCCGCGCTCTTCCGTGCCCTGCGTCGGTGTCCCGCCGCCCGGCCCGTACCCAGCCGTCATGATGGCCCCCGCCCTCCCCGTCGCCCCCGTGTGGCGCCACCTCGGGCACCTCCACCGGCGCGACGCTCGATGGACCGTACCTACGCGTACGCGCTTTGTCTCCCCCGTTGTCCGGCCTTTCGCGACACCTTCCGGCCGCTTCGCCGACACACGCCGGACCGGCTGCACACACCGGATCGCGCGGCGCACTAGGGTTGTCAGGTGACCGACGAACCACCCCTGCGCCGTCGGGCCGCCGAAAGCCGTACGGGAGACGACCAGCCCTCGGCCGCGCCGGAGCCGGAGGACGTGGGGACCGACCAGCCCGACGGCGGCCCCGTTCCGCTGACCGCTCCCCGCGACGGCACGCCCCAGCCGGTGGCCACCCCGAGCGAACTCGACGAGGTCGTGGCCCGCTTCGCCGCGGGCGACGGCCCGGTGGCCCTGGACGCCGAACGGGCCTCCGGCTACCGCTACAGCCAGCGCGCCTACCTGGTGCAGCTGCGCCGGGAGGGCGCCGGGACGGCGTTGATCGACCCGCTGCCGCTGCCCGATCTGACCGCGCTCGACGAGGCGATCGGCGGGGCGGAGTGGGTGCTGCACGCCGCCAGCCAGGACCTGGCCTGCCTGGCCGAGGTGGGGCTGCGCCCGCGCCGGCTCTTCGACACCGAGCTGGCCGCCCGGCTGGCCAACTTCGAGCGGGTCGGCCTGGCCGCCCTCACCGAGCAGGTGCTGGGCTACACGCTGGAGAAGCACCACTCGGCGGCCGACTGGTCCAGCCGGCCGCTGCCCGAGTCCTGGCTGACCTACGCCGCCCTGGACGTCGAGATGCTGGTCGACCTCCGCGACGCCTTGGACGAGGAGCTGGCTCGGCAGGGCAAGTCGGAGTGGGCGGCGGAGGAGTTCGCCGCGCTGATCCGCAACGGCGCCCGCCCGCCCCGGGTCCGCGCCGAGCCGTGGCGGCGCACCTCCGGCATCCACCGGGTACGGGGAGCGCGCGCCCAGGCCCGGGTCCGCTCCCTGTGGTACGCCCGGGATCAGATCGCCGCCCGGCGGGACGCCGCCCCGGGTCGGGTGCTGCCGGACTCGGCGATCGTCGCCGCCGCCGAGCTGGATCCGAAGGACGAGCGGACGCTGCTGACCCTGCCCGGGTTCGGTGGCCGTTCGGTGCGCCGGCTGGCCCGCACCTGGCTGGCGGCGCTGGACGACGCCCGGCAGCTGCCGGACGACGCGCTGCCGGTCACCCCGACGGTCGAGGGTCCGCCGCCGCCGCACCGCTGGGCGGAGCGGGACCCGGTGGCCGCCGGCCGGCTGGCCCGCTGCCGGGAGGTGGTGGTCCGGGTGGCCGCGGAGCACAACCTGCCCGCGGAGAACCTGATCGCCCCCGACTCCGTACGCCGCCTGGCCTGGCTGCCGCCGGACGAGATCACCGAGGCCACCGTCGCCGAGACCCTGCGCGGCTACGGCGCCCGCGAGTGGCAGCTCACCCTCCTGGTCCCCGCCCTCACCGAGGCCCTCCCCACCTCCTGACCCGCCCCGCCTCTCGTTGATCATGAAGTTGTCGCCCCTCCACTCGGGGCGGTTTCTAGGCTTCAGTGCAACTGATCTTGGTTGGGCTGGAGGTGCTGGTGGCGAGGCCGGGTGTGTTGACGTTCGGGCATCGGCAGGTGTTGGAGCATTTGTGGGCCTCGGGTCGGACGATCTCGCAGATCGCTGGGCTTCTCGGGGTGCCGGTGTGCACGGTGTCGCGGGAGGTGGCGCGGAACAACAGTGCTCGGCATGGAACGAAGAATCCGCTCGGGCGGTCGTTGCCGCCCGGGCGGGCTCGTCGCCCGTATCGGTGGGGGTATCAGGCGCAGTGGGCGCAGCGGCGGACTGACGCGGCGCGACGCCGGGCGACAACGTCGAAGCTGGCGGTGGGTACGCGGCTGCGGCAGGTGGTGGCGGGGAAACTGGCTCGTAGGTGGTCTCCGAAGCAGATCGCCGCGTGGTTGCGGGCCACGTTCGCCGACCGGCCGGAGTTGCAGGTGTCCCACGAGACGATCTACCAGGCGATCTACGTGCAGTCACGGGGGAACCTTCGGGCCGAGTTGACCCGGCAGGTGGCCCTGCGGTCGGGGCGCACTGCGCGGCGCCCGCAGTCACGTACCGCGGGTGCCGCCCGTAGCCGGCGGCCCTGGATCGGCGACCTGCACATCAGCGCCCGCCCCGCCGAGGCCACCGACCGGGCGGTGCCCGGGCACTGGGAAGGTGATCTGGTCATCGGCAAGGCCGGCGCCTCAGCGATCGTGACCCTGGTGGAACGCAGCACCCGTTACGTGATGCTCGGCGCCCTACCCAACGGCCGCGACAGCGAAGCCGTCATCGGCGTACTCACCGACCTGACCACGAGGATGCCGACGCACCTGCGCCGCTCACTGGCCTGGGACCAGGGCGTGGAAATGGCCACCCACCCGCAGTTCACCGTCGTCACCGGCTGCCCGGTCTACTTCTGCGACCCCCACAGCCCCTGGCAACGCGGCACCAACGAGAACACCAACGGACTACTACGCCAGTACTTCCCCAAAAGCAGCTACGACTTCCGCACCATCGACCAGGCCGGCCTCGACGAGGTCGCCCACGAACTGAACACCCGCCCCCGCCAGACACTGAGCTGGGCAACCCCAACCCAGCGTCTCGCTCAACTCATCACGCCCTGACGATTGCACTCACCACTTGACATCGCCCGGCGGGTCGGGGCGACAACTTCATGATCGACGGCACTCGCGGGGAGGCGCGCGGGTGTGGGGTGGGCCACACGGGGGGTGGTGTCGGGGTTGGTTACTGGCGAGTAGCATCCGGGGGAACACGCCCGTGCCGGCCGACCCTCATTCGGTCCGTAGCGCCGCCTAGCGGCGCGGAGGCCGAATTATGGTCGAAGAGGAGGCTCCAAGTGCCCCGTGAAGTCCGGGATGTCGTCTTCGTCGACGGCGTCCGTACCCCGTTCGGCAAGGCGGGTGGCATGTACGCCAACACCCGCGCCGACGACCTGGTGATCCGCTGCATCCGTGAGCTGCTGCGCCGGAACCCGCAGCTGCCGCCGGAGCGGGTCGAGGAAGTCGCCATCGCCGCCACGACCCAGATCGGCGACCAGGGTCTGACCATCGGCCGCACCGCCGCCCTGCTGGCCGGGCTGCCCAAGACCGTGCCCGGCTTCGCCATCGACCGGATGTGCGCCGGCGCGATGACCGCCGTCACCGCCGTCGCCGGCGGCATCGCCATGGGCGCGTACGACATCGCCATCGCCGGCGGCGTCGAGCACATGGGCCGGCACCCGATGGGCGAGGGCGTCGACCCCAACCCGCGGATCATCGCGGAGAAGTTGGTCGACCCGTCCGCGCTGGTCATGGGCGCCACCGCGGAGAACCTGCACGACCGGGTCCCGCAGGTCACCAAGGAGCGCACCGACGCGTTCGCGCTCGCCTCGCAGCAGAAGACCGCCAAGGCGTACGCCAACGGCAAGCTCCAGGACGACCTGGTGCCGGTCGCGATCCGCGACGCCGACGGCGGCTGGGGCCTGGCCACCACCGACGAGGCTCCCCGGGAGACCTCGCTGGAGAAGCTCGCCACCCTGAAGACCCCGTTCCGCCCGCACGGCAAGGTCACCGCGGGCAACGCGGCCGGCCTGAACGACGGCGCCACCGCCAGCCTGCTCGCCGACGAGGCCACCGCCCGCGAGCTGGGCCTGCCGATCGCCATGCGGCTGGTGTCGTACGGCTTCGTGGGCGTCGAGCCGGAGGTGATGGGCGTCGGCCCGATCCCCTCGACGGAGAAGGCGCTGCGCATCGCCGGCCTCACCATCGACGACATCGGCCTGTTCGAGCTGAACGAGGCGTTCGCCGTGCAGGTGCTCGCCTTCCTCGACCACTTCGGCATCGCCGACGACGACCCGCGGGTCAACCCGTGGGGCGGGGCGATCGCCATCGGCCACCCGCTCGCGTCCTCGGGCGTACGGCTGATGACCCAGCTGGCCCGCCAGTTCGCCGAGCACCCCGAGGTCCGCTACGGCCTCACCGCCATGTGCATCGGCATCGGCATGGGCGGCACCGTGATCTGGGAGAACCCGCACTGGGAGGGCAACAAGTGAGCGCGCTCGCCGCACCGAACGAGGTCGTCACCAGGGCGCTGCTGCGCGCGGTGCGGGTGCCGGGGCTGGACAAGCCGGCCGCCCTGATCACCCTCGACAACGGCTTCGACCACACCAAGCCGAACACCTTCGGCCCGGCCGGTCTGACCAGCCTGGACGAGGCGATCACCGCCGCGCTGGCCGCCGACCCGGCGTTCATCGCGGTCACCGGCAAGCCGTACATCTTCTGCGTCGGCGCCGACATCGTCGGCCTGCCGGCGCTGGCCGACCGTGAGCAGGCGCTGGAGATCGGCCGGCTCGGCCACCGGGTCTTCGCCCGGCTCAAGGACAGCTCGATCCCGACCTTCGCCTTCGTCAACGGCGCGGCGATGGGCGGCGGCCTGGAGCTGGCGCTGCACTGCCACTACCGGACCCTCTCCGGCGGTGCGGCGGCGCTGGCGCTGCCCGAGGTCTCGCTCGGCCTGGTGCCCGGCTGGGGCGGCACCCAGCTGCTGCCGAACCTGATCGGCATCCCGGCGGCGACCCAGGTGATCATCCAGAACCCGCTGATGCAGAACAAGATGCTCAAGCCGAAGCAGGCTGCCGAGATGGGCATCGCGGACGTGCTGCTGGAGCCGGCCGACTTCCTGGAGCGGTCCCTGGAGTGGGCCGCCGGCGTCGTGCGGGGCGAGGTCACCGTGACCCGGCCCGAGGTCGACAAGGACATGTGGGCGGGCGTGCTCTACTTCGCCCGGCAGACCCTGGACCAGCGGCTGCACGGCGCGGTCCCGGCCGCGTACAAGGCGCTGGACCTGCTGGAGACGGCGAAGGACGCGGACTTCGCCGCCGGCACCGCCGCCGAGGACGAGGCGCTGGCGGACCTGGTCTTCTCCGAGGAGCTGCGCAGCGGCCTGTACGCCTTCGACCTGGTGCAGCGGCGGGCCAAGCGGCCGGCCGGCGCGCCGGACAAGGGCCTGGCCCGGCCGGTCACCAAGGTGGGCATCGTCGGCGCCGGCCTGATGGCCAGCCAGCTCGCCCTGCTCTTCGCCCGCCGCCTCCAGGTGCCGGTCGTGATGACCGACCTGGACCAGGCCCGGGTGGACAAGGGCGTCGGCTACGTGCACACCCAGATCGAGAAGGCCGTCAGCAAGGGCCGGATGGACAAGGGCACCGCCGCCAAGCTGTACGGCCTGGTCAGCGGCTCGGTCGACAAGGGCGTCTTCGCCGACGCCGACTTCGTCATCGAGGCGGTCTTCGAGGACCTGAATGTCAAGAAGCAGGTCTGGGCCGAGCTGGAGAAGATCGTCAAGCCGGAGGCGGTGCTCGCCACCAACACCTCGTCGCTGTCGATCACCGCGATGGCCGAGGAGCTGGAGCACCCCGAGCGGGTCGTCGGCTTCCACTTCTTCAACCCGGTCGCGGTGCTGCCGCTGCTGGAGATCGTCCGCGGCGAGCGGACCGACGACGCCACGCTGGCCACCGCGTTCGCCGTCGGCAAGCAGCTCCGGAAGTCCTCCGTGCTGGTCTCCGACGCCCCGGCGTTCGTGGTCAACCGGCTGCTCACCCGCTTCCTCGGCACGGTCTTCGCCGCCGTCGACGCGGGCACCCCGCTGGACGTGGCGAACAGCGCGCTGGACCCGCTGGGTCTGCCGATGCGCCCGCTCGCCCTGCTCCAGCTGGTCGGGCCGGCCGTGGCGTACCACGTGGGCGGCACCCTGCACGCCGCCTTCCCGGACCGGTTCGGCGTCAGCGAGAACCTCAAGCGGATCGCCGACTCCGGCCAGCCGATCGTGGTCGACGACCAGATCAACGACGAGGTCGCCAAGCTGCTCGTGGTCGGCGACCAGCCGCTGACCGCCGAGCAGGTACGCCAGAACGCGCTGGACGCGCTGGCGCAGGAGATCCGGCTGATGCTCGACGAGGGCGTCGTCGCCGAGGCGCAGGACATCGACCTGTGCATGATCCTCGGCGCCGGCTGGCCGTTCCACCTGGGCGGCGTCACGCCGTACCTGGACCGGACCGGCACCTCCGAGAAGGTCACCGGCAAGCGGTTCCTGCCGCGCGGGGTCGCCAGCCTGCGCGGCTGATCCCTTCCGCTGCACCGCGATCGCGGTGGTCGGCACGCTCATCAGGGGCGTCGCCGGCCACCGCGATCGCGTCTGGGGCACCGGCGCGGGCCTGCCCCGCGCGCCACTTGCCCGGCCCGGTCAGACTCGGACGGGGCAGCGCGGCCGGCCCACGGCTCGCTAACATCACGCGTTCTCACCCTCGCCTGGAGCTGATGCATGTCCACACCGCCGGTCGACCCCTGGTCCACGCAGCCGGAGCCCGGCTCGTACCCGCCTCCGCACCAGCCACCGCCGCCCCCGGGCACCGGGCCGACCCAGGCCTGGCCGCACGTGCCGCAGCAGGGCGGCCACCCCGACGCCACCCAGCCGTACCGGCCGGCCGACCCGCAGCCCACCCAGCAGTACCCGGCGTACCAGTCGGGGCAGGCGGGGGTCCACCCGCCGGCGCAGCCGGGCGGGTACCCGGGCGTGCAGCCGGACGGCTTCGCCGGCGCCCCGGCGTACGGCCTGCCGCCGGCGCCGCCGCCGGCGAAGAAGTCCCGGCTCGGCCTGATCCTGTCGCTGGTCCTCGCCGGGTTGCTGGTGCTCTGCGCGGGCGGCGGCGGCCTGGCCTACGTCGCGCTCTCCGACGACGACCCGGACCCGAAGGCGAGCTCCAGCCCCGGCGTCTCCGCCGCCCCGACCACGGCGGCCCCCGAGCCGAGCCCGTCGGAGGAGGAGGCCGAGCCGGCCCCGGACATCCGGCTGGTCACGCCGAAGACGCTGGCCGGCCGGCCGAAGAACACCGAGCCGCAGCTGCGCCGGATCGCCGATGAGATGGTCCGGGACATGAAGTCCGGGGTACGCAACGAGACCGGCGCGGTCGGCGCCTTCTACGGCAGCGCCGGCAAGCGCAACCTGGTGATGGTGGCCGGCGCCTCCGGCCCGGTGCTCTTCCCCGAGAAGGAGCTGGACGATGCCGTCGCCGGGCTGTCCTCGTCGCTGGCGGTCAAGAAGATGTCGACAATCAACCCCGGCCCGCTCGGGGGCGTGGCCAAGTGCGGCGCCGGCAAGAGCTCCGGCATCGCGCTCGGGGTGTGCACCTGGGCCGACGAGGGCAGCGTCGGCCTGATCGTGATGTTCTTCTCTTCGGCGGCCAAGGCCAAGGCCGAGTTCGCCACCATCCGGGGTCAGGTCGAGAAGCGCTCCTGAGGTTAAAAGCTCAGGTCACGGTGGTCGGATGCCCGTTCGGGCGGTACCGGCCACCGTGACCGTCTACCCCGGACCGACCGGTCGTGCCCGGTGCGGACGGGGCAGCGGGTGCCGGGTGAGCTGGCTAATATCACGCGTCCTCACCTGACGATCTGGAGCTGACCTCATGTCGCAGCCGCCGTCCGATCCCTATTCCTCGCAGCCGGGAAGCGGCGCGCCCTACGGCTCGTACCCGCCGCCGCAGCAGTCGGGCGGTTACCCGGTGCCGCAGCAGCCGGGCGGCTATTCCCCGCCGCAGCAGCAGTCCGGGGGCTACCCGCCGCCGCAGCAGCCGGGTGCCTACCCGGCGCAGGGCGGCCAGCCGTACGGCGACCCGAGCCTGCCGCCGGCCAAGAAGAAGTCCAACGTCGGCAAGATCGTGCTGATCTCGCTCGCCGTGGTGCTGGTGCTCTGCCTGGGCGGCGCCGCGATCACGTTCTTCGCGGTCAAGGACGAGGTCAAGGAGACCGTCGACGCCACCAAGACCCGGGTGGTCGCCCCGGCGACGCTCGCCGGTCGGGCCAAGTCGACCGACCCGGCCCTGCTCAACGGCGCCAAGCAGCTCGAGACGGAGCTGAAGAGCTCCCTTCCGGACGCCACCAGCACGGTCGGCGCGTTCTACGGCACGGCGGCCAAGAAGAACCTGGTGATGATCGCCGCCGCCTCCGGCCTGAACACCAACCCGACCAAGACGATGGACGACACCATCAAGGGCGCGGGCCAGAGCGACGTGCAGCTCGGCGAGATGAAGAAGGTCGACGCCGGGCCGCTGGGCGGGGAGGCCAAGTGCGGCGACGCCGAGGCCTCCAACGTGCCGCTCGGTGTCTGCGTGTGGAGCGACAAGGGCAGCCTGGGCATGATCATCGTCTACTTCACGTCGGGTGAGAAGGCTGCCGCCGAACTGCCCACCATGCGCGGGCAGATCGAGCAGAAGTCCTGACCCGTACGACCTGAGAAAGGCCCCGTCCACCGAGGTGGACGGGGCCTTCGTCGGCTCAGCCGGCCGTGGCGGCCCGCTCGGCGGCGCTGCGCAGCACGCAGAACTCGTTACCTTCCGGGTCGGCCAGCACCACCCAGCCGGAGCCGTCCGGCCGGCGCTGGTCGGCGACCTGGACCGCGCCGATGCCGAGCAGACGCTGCACCTCCTCGTCCCGGGTCCGGTCGGTGGGCTCGATGTCGAGGTGCAGGCGGTTCTTCACCACCTTCTCGTTCGGGACGGCCAGGAAGAGCACCTCCGGCCCGCCCGGGGGCAGCAGCATCGCCTCCGGGTCGCCGGGGAAGTCGTCCGGCTGGCGGGGGCATTCGAAGACCTGGGCCCAGAATCCGGCCAGGGCGTAGGTGTCGCGGCAGTCGATGCCGATGTTGTGGATCCGTGCACTCACGGTGTTCCTCCGCGTTGGATGGACGCGCCCCGGGTGCGTGGGATGTCAGCGGTGAACGGGGTGGGGCGCGACATTGATCGTGATGGACATCTGCGCGCCCCCTTCCGCCCGTCGGGCCGACGCGACGATCTTGTCATCCCGGCCCGGGGCTGACAACCCCGGTCAGCCGAGCAGCGCGCCGATCAGCGCCAGCGTCCCCATCGCGCACGCGGTGGTCACCACCACCGTCTCCCGGGCCACCACCTCGGCCCGCCCGTACTCGCGGGCGAAGATGTAGGTGTTCTGGGCGGTCGGCAGCGCGGCGCAGACCACCAGGGCCAGCAGGTCCGTGCCGGTGACCCCGACCAGCCGCCCGACCGACCAGGCGATCACCGGTTGGACCAGCAGCTTCAGGCCGGACAGCAGGGCCACCTCCACCTTCCCACCGCCCCCGCGCGACCTACCGCCGGTCACCGGGACGCCCTCGCCGTCAGTGACGCCTGCCGCGCCGTCGACCGCCGGCGCCGCACGGACTGCCACGACGGCGCTGGTGGCGGCGACACCGCCGGAGGCCGGGGGACCGGCCGGGTGCGGTCCGGTGCCGACGGGCGGTCCGGCGGGGGGAACCGGCCGGTCGCCGGTGGGCGGCTCGGCGGCGCGCGAGCCGGCGGTGAGCGAGAGGCCGAGCGTGACCAGCGCGGTCGGCACGGCCGCGGCCCCGAGCAGGGCGAGCGGAGCGCCGATCAGGTCCGGCAGCCGCCAGTGCAGGGCCGCGCAGAGCGCGCCCAGGGCCGGCCCCGCGATCACCGGATTGCGCAGCGGCAGGGTCAGCAGCCGCCCGGGCCGCCACGCCCGCCCGGCGGACCGGTCCAGCAGGACCAGCACCACCGGGGTGACCACCAGCACCTGGAAGAGCAGCACCCCGGTGAGGAAGGTGGCGTCGCCCAGCACCTGCAGCGCCACCGGGATGCCCAGGTTCGCCGAGTTGACGTAGCCGGCCGCCATCGCCCCGATCGTCGCCTCGCCCCGCCCACGGCGACGAACCACCGCGCAGAGGACGAACGCCAGCGCCATGGTGGCGACGGTGCTCGCCGCGAAGGCGCCGAGTGCGGGCAGGCGCACGTCCAGCCTGGTGCGGGACAGCGCGGTGAAGAGCGCGGCGGGCATCGCCAGGTGGAAGACGAAGCCGCCGAGCACCCGCTCGGCCTCACCGCCCAGCAGCCGGCGTCGTCCGGTCACCCAGCCGAGCCCGGTGAGCACCCAGATGGGTACGAAGGCGGCGAGCACCTGGGCAGCGTACGGACGCCCGGACGGGCCGGCGTCACCGCCTCCGGTGCGGCTCCGACCGGACGGCCGGCGCGGCGCCGCCGGAGCGGGCCGGGGGCGCCGGGCACTCGACGTCGGCGGCCGGCAGCGCGACGGTCACCTCCAGACCGCCACCGGAGCGGGCGAGCACCGTCACGGTCCCGCCGTGCGCGTCGCAGACCGCCCGGACGATGGAGAGCCCCAGCCCGGAACCGCGCGCCCCGGTCCGTTCCCGCCCACCCCGCCGGAACGGCTCGAACAGCCCCGGCACGTCGGCCTGGTCCACCTCGAACCCGGTGTTCCCCACCACCAGCCGGGACATCCGCCCGTCGGTGTCGGTGCGCACCCAGAGCCGCCCGTGCAGGTGGTTGTAGCGGACCGCGTTCTCGATCAAATTGCCGGCCAGCCGGTCCAGCAGCCCCGGGTCGCCGACCACCGGGGCGGGCCGCAGCGAGGTCTGCACGCGCAGCCCGATCCGCTCCACCTCCCGGGCCATCGCGGACAGCGCGTTGGCGGTGCCGGTGGCGAGGTCGCACTCGGTACGCCGGGCCAGCCGGCGGCCGGTCTGCGCCTCGCTGCGGGCCAGCACCAGCAGCGCGTCCACCAGCCCGTTGGCCCGCTCCGAGGCGTCGCGCACCACGGTGGCCATCCGGCGGTACTCGGCGGTGTCCGCCTCGTCGTCGCTGAGCGTCACGTCGATCTCGGTACGCATCACGGCCAGTGGCGTGCGCAGCTCGTGCGAGGCGTTGGCCACGAAGCGTTTCTGCGACTCGAACGCGGCGGCGATCCGGTCGAGCATCGCGTCGAAGGTGCGCGCCAGCTCGGCCACCTCGTCGTCCGCCCCGGACCAGCCGATCCGCTGGTCGAGGGTGGCCTCACCGAGCCGCTGCGCGGTGGCGGTGACCTGGTGCAACGGGCGCAGCGCCCGGCCGGCCACCAGGTACGCCCCGGCCACCCCGACCACGCTGATCGCCAGCAGCGCGACGAGCCCCTTCAGCAGCAACTCCTGCGAGGCGGCATCGACGAGCTGGCGCTGCCAGTCGGCGGCGTCCAGCGACCGGCCGTCGGCCAGCAGCACGGTGGTGCCCGGCCGCAGCTCGTCGCTCGGGCGCAGCGCGTCGCGGACCAGCAGCCAGGCCAGCACCACCAGGACCGCCCCGGCGCCGACCAGCAGCACCCCGTTGAGCAGGGTCAACCGCAGCCGCAGGGTGGGACGCAGCCGCCGGCTCACCCGCGTGCCCGGCTCACTCCTCGCGCTCACGCCGCCACCTCAGTTCGCGACTGCGGGGCTCGCAACCCCGGCTCACTCCTCGCGCTCACGCCGCCACCTCAGTTCGCGACTGCGGGGCTCGCAACCCCGGCTCACGCCTCGCGCTCACGCCGCCACCTCGGCCGTCCGGTAGCCGGCGCCGACGACCGTCTCGATCAGTGGTGGGTCGCCGAGCTTCTTGCGCAGGGTCATCACGGTGACCCGGACGATGGTGGTGAACGGGTCGGTGTTGGCGTCCCAGACCCGTTCCAGCAGCTCCTCGCTGGAGACCACCGCGCCGCGCGCCTTGACCAGCTCGCAGAGGACGCCGAACTCCTTGTTGGTCAGGTCGACCGGCGCCCCGCCCCGGGTGACCACCCGGCGGGCCGGGTCGATCACCACGTCGCCGACCTCCAGCACCGGCGGGGCGGCCGGGGTGGCCCGCCGGCCGAGCGCCTGCACCCGGGCGACCAGTTCGTCGAAGGCGAACGGCTTGGGCAGGTAGTCGTCGGCGCCCAGGCCGAGCCCCTCCACCCGGTCGGCGACGCTGTCGCTGGCGGTCAGCATCAGCACCCGGGTCAGGGTGCCGGAGGCGGCCAGGTCGGCGCAGATCTGGTCGCCGTGCACGCCGGGCAGGTCCCGGTCGAGGACCACCACGTCGTACCGGGTGACGAAGGCGGCCTCGTGGCCGGTGTCGCCGTCGTACGCCACGTCGACCGCCATGCCGCGCTTGCGCAGCCCGCGCGCGATCGCGTCGGCGAGATTCCGCTCGTCCTCGACCACCAGCACCCGCATCCCGACCTCCTCGCCGACCTGCCCGACAACCTAGTGCCGGCCGCCAAACCGGCGTCACCGCCCGCCCGGGTCGTTGCAAGAAACCTCCGGGGTACGGGATGCTTCTGGCGCTGATCTACAGGGGGACGAGCCGTGACCGCGACACCGACCGGGCGGGACATCGCCTACCGGGGCTTCCGCCTCGCCGTCGACGCGCGCCACGGCACCGGCGTCGGCGTCCGGTCGCACGTCGGCGGGCTGGAGCTGACCGACCCGGTCGACCGGCGCAAGCACGACGGCGGGACGTACGAGGTGGGGAGCTGGACCTCTCCCCCGGTGCCGGCCAACTTCGCCGTCGCGGAGGTGGTGCCCTCCTGGACGGCCCGGACCCCGCCCGGCTGCTGGGTCGAGGTGGAGCTGCGCTGCTGGCACGCGGACGCGCCGACCACCGGCTGGCACACGCTGGCCCGCTGGGCGGAGGGCGAGGACCCGGTACGCCGCACCTCGGTGCCGGGGCAGCGGGACCCCGACGCCCGGGTGGACACCGACACGCTGGTGGTCGGCGAGGCCACGGTGACCGGCTGGCAGGTCCGGGTGACCCTGCTACGTCCGGTGGGCGCGACCACCGGCCCGGTGCTGCGCACGGTCGGCGCGGTCGCCTCGGGACCGGCGCCCCGCCCGGCCGCCGGCCCGGCCGACCAGCCCCCGCACGGGACGAACGGACAGACCGGCGAGTCCACGCACGGACCTGACGTGTCGAGCGCCACGGCGGCTCACGGGCCGACGGCGGGCGCGGGTGTGGTCGGCGCGCGGGGCGTGGTGCTGGCCGTGCCCCGCTACTCCCAGCGCCGGCACGCCATCGGGGGCGAGTCCCGCTGGGGCGGCGGCGGGGACTCCTGGTGCAGTCCCACCTGCCTGTCCATGGTGCTGGCCTTCTGGGGCGCCGGGCCGCCGCCCGAGCGGTACGCCTGGGTCGAGCCGCCCGGCCCCCGCCCGGTGGTGGTGCACGCCGCCCGGCACTGCTACGACCACGCGTACGCCGGGGCCGGCAACTGGGCGTTCAACACCGCGTACGCCGGCCTGCACGGGGTGGAGGCGTTCGTCACCCGGCTGCGTTCGCTGGCCGAGGCGGAGGCGTTCGTGGCCGCCGGGATACCGCTGGTGGTCTCCGCGGCGTTCCGCGCCGGCCAGGTGCCCGGGCTGGACTACGACACCCGTGGGCATCTGATGGTGCTGGTCGGCTTCACCGAGGCCGGCGACCCGGTCCTCAACGACCCGTACGCGCCGGACGACGCGTCGGTGCGCCGGATCGTGGACCGGGCGCGCTTCGAGGCGGCCTGGCAGGACGGCAGCGGCGGGGCGGCGTACGTGGTTCACCCGGCGTCGGTGCCGCTGCCCCCGCCGCCCGCCCAGCCGAACTGGTGATCAGCCGCCGAGCCGCCATACCCCCTGTTCACCGTTCGCCCGCCAGCAGACGACGCCGCGACCCCGGTGCGTGCAGAACTCCCAGCCGCCGGGCAGCACGTCGCGCGGCCGCACCTCGCCGGTGCCGACGTCCAGCTCACCGAGGAGCTGCCGACCGCCGGAGACCGCCCGGGTCACCAGCAGGGGTCGCTCCACCAGCCGGCCGCCCGACACGTCCGCGCCGACGAGCTGCCACGGCCCCAGCTCGCTGCGCACCCGACCGGTGGCGGGGTCGAGCAGCGCGAAGGCCTCCGGTCCCCCGGCGGAGCTGACCGCCAGCAGGCGGTCGTCGACCAGCCAGACCGGTGACCACCGGTCGTCGGCCCACCGCAGCCGACCGGTGGTGAGGTCGAGCACCCGGGCGCCGCTGCGCTGCCCCAGGCAGACCGCGTCGCCGCAGGCGTGGGCGAAGGGGGCGGCCGGGCCGAGCGGCGCCCGCCAGCGGAGACCCCCGGTGTCGAGGTCGTAGGCGGCCACCTGCCCCGAGCCGGCGTCGGTGAACAGCACGTCCCCCATGACCTGAACGGTCTCCCGCATCGGGCCGCGGGTCGGCAGGATCCGGAAGGCCCGGCGGAGCTGCCCCGTGGTCCGGTCCCGCACCTCGACCCGGCCATTGTTTGCGACCAGGACGATCTGGGTGATCCGCCGGTCGTCGTAGCGGTAACCGATCGCGCCCGCACCGATGGCGGCCGACCAGCGCGGCGAGCCGGAATCCACGTCCACGCCCCGCACGGCGACCCGGTCGGGTTCCGCGTCCTCCAGCAGCAGGCCGCCGTCGCCGGTCGGCACCACGACGCCCGGCTGGCGCCACCGCACCCGGCCGTCGGTGTGGTCGAGCACCGCCGACACCGGCTCACCGCCCGGGTCGGAGGTGACCGCCACGTCCCCGCCCACCTCGGTCAGCACGACCAGGTGATGCCCGGCGGGCACCGGCGACCGCCATCGGATCCGCCCGTCCGCGAGCCCCACCGCGGTGAGCTCCCGCCCCATCAGGGCGGCGGTCGGCACGGGGAGAACGAGCAGGTCGCGGCCGACGAGCTGACCGGGGTCGGGCCCGGCCGGCACCGCCACCTCGACAGGCGGCGGCGATCCGGGTGCCGCTGCGGCCAGGCCCAGCAGGGCCAGGAGCGCGACCAGCGCGAGCCGCACCGGGCGGCCGACCGGACGAGGCGGTCGGGGCGGCGGGACCGGTTCGACGCCATGGCCCACCTCGCCCAGGTCGATGACGGTCATCGGTTCAGCCGCCAGATCCCGAAGCCACCGCCGCTGCGGCGACAGAGCAGCAGTCGCGCGTCGGCCTGGCAGTCGCCGGTCACCCCGGCGAGCACGTCGAGGACACGGGTCCGGCCGCCGGCGACGTCCAGTTCGGCGACGAACAGCCGGTCGCCGTCGGCGGGCCGTACCCCGATCGGCCGGTCCTCGGCCGGATACCGGCCGGACACCTCCCAGGTGCCCAGGTCGGCGACGGCCCGCCCGGTGGCCGTGTCGAGGACCGCGAAGGAGTCCTGCGCGCCGCTGCCCGGGCCCCGGACCAGCATCCGGCCCTCCCGCTCGATAAGCGTCTCGTGCCAGCGGGTGGCGCGCCACCGGACGTCCCCGGTGGCCCGGTCCAGCGCCCACATCCCGCCGGTCTGCCCGTACGCGCAGAGCAGCGGCCCGCAGGCGGCGAAGTAGGCGACCAGTCCCAACCGGATCTGCCAGCGCCGGTCCAGCTCGTCCAGGCCGTACGCCGTCACCAGGGCGGCGGTGTCCCGGACCACCAGCAGCAGCTCGTCGACCGACTGGCTCCGCTGGTAGACGGGGAGTTCGCCGGGGCGGATGTCGGCGCTGCGCAGCCGCGCCCCGGTGCGGGCGTCCCAGACCTCGACCTGCCCGGACGACGGGCTGGCCACGATCCGGTCGACGCCGTCGGGCCGGACCCGGTAGGTGGTGGCCTCCACCGGCGTCGCCACCGACCAGCCGACCCGCCCCGTGGCCGGGTCGACGGAGCTGACCCGCCCCGGCTCCGCACCCCCGGTCTCCAGCGCCAGCAGCGCGTCCCCGGCCGGAGCGAGGTGGCCCGGCCGCTCCCACCGGAGCCGCCCGGTGCCCAGGTCGAACGCGAAGGCACGGCGCGGCCCGTCCAACGAGCCGCCGGTGACCAGCACCACGTCCCGGTGGACGAAGACCGCACCCTCGGTGCCGGCGGCCGGCAGCGGCGTACGCCACAGCGGCGCGAGTGGACCGTCGCCCACCGCCGGCACGGCGTACGCGGTCAACTGCCCGCCCCGCCCGGCGGGCAGGTCCGCCGGCTCCACCACGAACAACCGGTCGTCCTGGAGGAAGGCCGTGGTGGTGGACCGGGCCGGGACGGTGAAGCTGGTGGGTGCCGCCGCCGGGGCCGCTGCGGCCAGCGAGACCAGGGTGAGCACGAGGGCCGCCGCCACCCGCGCCGGCCGCCCGACCGTGAGCGGCGGACGCCGAGGCGGTTCCGGCGCCGACTCCTCGCGGACGTCACCCAGATCGATGAGCGCCACGCCCGACCTCCCCCGACCGCCGGCTGCCGGCCGCAGCGCACCCTGCGGGACGCCCCACCGGCCCGGCGGGTGCGGCGCGTCACCGCCTGTACGATGGCCCGTCGTGGCTGTGCCGGTGGTAGATCCCTCGTTGAACCAGACGTCCGCGCCCGAGGCGGTCGAGCCCGTCGCGGCCGATCCGGCACGGCGGCCCCGTCGGCGCCCGAGCCGGGCCGACGTGCTGGCCATCGGAGCCTATGTGCTGCTCGGCGTTTTCGTGTGCCTGAACTACTGGGTGGACGTGCAGCACCGGGTCTCGTCGCACCTGCCGACCGACCACAGCTGGTTCGAGTGGCTCTTCTCGCACGGCGCGTACTCGGTGCGCCACCTGGAGAACCCGCTGTTCAGCGCCCGGCAGAACGCCCCGGACGGGGTGAACATGATGGCCAACACCTCGCTGCTGGGCATGACCCTGCCGCTGGCGCCGGTCACCCTCCTCTTCGGTCCGCAGGTGACGTACGCGCTCTACCTGGGCGGCGCGCTGGCCGCGACCGCGGGCACCTCGTACTGGATGCTCTCGCGCCACCTGGTGCGCTCGCGGGCGGCGGCCTTCGTCGGCGGCGCCTTCCTCGGCTTCGCGCCCGGCATCGTGCACCACGCCAACGGGCAGCCGAACTTCGTCTCCAACTTCCTGCTGCCGGTGATCGTGGCCCGGGTGCTGCGCCTGGGCGAGCCGGGCCGGTGGCGGCGCGACGGGGTCGTGCTGGGGCTGCTGGTGGCGTACCAGATCTTCATCAACGAGGAGATGCTGCTGCTCACCGCGCTGGCCTGCCTGATGGCGGTGCTGGCGTACGTGGTGCAGCGACCCCGCGCGGCGCGGGCCAGGGCGGGCGGTTTCGTGGCCGCGCTCGGCCTCGGCGGCGGGCTGGCCCTGCTGCTGACCGCCTACCCGATCTGGTACCAGTTCAACGGCCCGCAGTCCTACCGCGGGTTGCAGGGTGGGATCTTCCACAACTGGGGCGAGGACCTGATGGCCTTCGTCACCTTCGCCCGGGACACCGTGGCCGGTGACGAGGCGGTGGAGACGACCATCGGCCTGACCGAGCAGAACACCTGGTTCGGCTGGCCGCTGGTGCTGGTGGCGCTGGTCGCCCTGGTGCTGCTCTGGCGTCGCTCGCTGCCGGCCCGGATCGCCGGCGTGCTGGTGCTGGTCTTCACCGTCGCCGCGATCGGCCCGAAGGTGCGCTTCGACGGCGTGGAGACGACGGTCGACGGCCCGTGGGCGTACATCCCGGACGACCTGCCGCTGGTGGAGATGATGATGCCGACCCGGCTGGCCCTGGTGGTGGCCGCGGCGGTCGGGGTCCTGCTCGCGCTGGCCTGGGACGCCGCGGCGGGTTACGGCCGCGCCCGGGTCCCCGCGCCCCGCGCGGCGGCCGACGACGCCGGCACGGCGGCGGCGAGAGCCACGCCGGCCCGGCGGCGCTGGGTCCGGCCGGTCGGGTACGCGGCGATCACGCTCGCCGTGCTGCCGCTGTTCCCGCGCCCGCTGCCGGCGCAGCCGGTCGACCCGCCGCCGCACTTCATCACCGCCGGCGGCTGGCGCCCGTACGTCCCGGCGGGCCGGACCCTGGTGCCGGTGCCGATCCCGAGCAACGTGCACGGCCTGCCCACGCTGCGCTGGAGCGCGCTGACCGGGCACGAGTTCCCGGTGCCGGGCGGCTACTTCATCGGGCCCAACCTCGACGGTGAGGGGGTCTTCGGCGCGCCGAACAGGCCCACCAGCACCCTGATCTACTCCAGCATGGACACCGGCACCGTGCCGGCGCTGACCGAGGAGAACCGCCGCCAGGCGGTCGAGGACCTGCGCTACTGGAAGGCCTCGGTGGTGGTGCTCGGCGCACACCCGCGCGAGGCGGTGCTGCGCGAGCTGATGACCGGCCTGATCGGGCCGGCGCAGCGGGTCGACGACGTGTGGCTCTGGGACGTGCGACCGCTGGTCGGCTGACCGCCCACCGGGCCCGCCGAGGGCGGGCGCGTCAGGCGGTGCGGGCGGTCAGCGGCCGGACGTCCCAGACCCAGACGTCCAGCTCCCGCTTCGCGGGGCCGACCAGCTGCTCGACGGTGCGCCGCAGCGGCTCGGCGTGCTGCTGGCCCACCGGCAGCACCAGGACCGCCGCGTTCCAGTGGCGCAGCTCGTCCAGGCAGCGGCGGCGCTGCCGGTCGTCGAGCTTGGGCGTCCGCCCGGTGGTGGCGACCTCGTCGAGCAGCTCGCCGATGCCGCTGGGCCGGCCGCCGAAGCGACCCGGGTCGCCGGTGTTGCCGTTGCGCGGGGCGAGGAAGTAGCCGCCGGGGATCTTGAAGTCGAGGTTGGTGGAGGCCGCCCAGCGCATCCCGTTCGTGTTGCCCATGCTCGGCACGGGCACCGGCACCAGCGTCTGGTCCGGGCCGACGTACTGCCGCCAGCGGTCGGCGGTGATGAAGGTCGGCACCGGCGGGCGGGAGGTCACCTTCAACGGCATCGGCACGATCGGCAGCAGCGCGAGCACCAGGGCGCCGACGGTGACGGTCTTCGCGTGCCGCCACTCGATGCCGCGCAGCGTCCACGCCCGCTGCACGGCCAGCGCCAGCAGCATGCCGATCACCACGCTGGTGATCAGGGCGAACCGGGTCGGCACCACCGCGTCGAGCAGCGGCAGCCGGACCAGCAGGTCCCACGGTCCGGTGATGAGGTCCCGGTCCCACCAGGACACCCGCTCGCCGAGCGAGAGCACGGCGAAGAAGAACCCGGTCGCGGCGAGCGCCCGGACCAGCACCTCGCGGCGCAGCCAGACCACGATGCCGACGGCGAGCAGCGACAGGCTCCAGCCGAAGAAGGCGTTCTCCTCGGAGTAGTTCGGGGCCAGGTTGACGTTCGCCCGCTCGTTGCCGCCGAAGGTCGGCGAGCCGGGGGCGAAGAAGGCGGCGATGTCGTTGCCGTAGTCGCGGACCGCGTCGCTGAGCCCGTGGTACGCCATCGGTCCGGCGAACTGGATGTGGAGCGGGTACGCCAGCAGCGCCCCGGCCAGCACCGCGCACACCGGCAGCCCCTTGGCCAGCGGACGCCAGGCCACCGCCCACAGCGCCGGGCGCTGCACCACCATCGCGGTCAGGAAGACGCCGCAGGCCAGCGCGGTGAAGAGCAGGATCTCCTCGTTGATGAACGCCTGCGCGGTGACCAGCAGCGCCAGCAGCGCGCCGTCGCGCACCGGCCGGGTGGAGCGGGTCAGCACCATCACCCGCCAGACGATGAACGGCAGCAGGAACTGGGAGATGATGTTGGGGTGCCAGTTGGCGTGCGACAGCATCGCCGGTGAGAACCCGCAGAACCAGGCGCCCACCGCGGCGGCCAGCCGCCGGCGGACCAGGTGCCGGGAGAACACGTGGTACCAGGCGGCGGCGGTGCCGGCGAGGCCCAGGGTGACCAGCACCACGAAGGACACGGCCGGTCCGAAGAGCAGGGTGATCGGCACCATCGGGATGCCCAGCGCCAGCACGGCCGTGTTGGCCATCAGGTTGACGCCGTCGGGGTAGTTGAACTGGTCGGTGAAGAACGGGAACTCGCCGTTCAGCGCCACACGTACCGAGTGGGCGAGGAAGAACTGCACCTGAGCGGGGTCGCTGCTGTAGAGCGAGGCGACCCGGCCGGCCGGGTCGACCCAGAGCTGGCTGGTCACCCAGAGCGCGACGAGCAGGAAGATCCCGTAGACGGCGAGGTCCTTGCGCCGGGCCGTCCAGCGCCAGCGCCGCGCGGGCGCCGTCGCACCGTCGCCGTCCGCCGTCGCCGGCCGCTTCCCGGGTACGCCCCGCGCCGGCGCGTCCACGGCCGGCGCCGTCGGGGCGGGCGCGTCCACGACCGGTGCCGTCGGGGCGGGCGCGTCCACGACCGGCGCCGTCGGGGCGGGGGTGTCCACGGTCGGCGCGTCCACGGTCGGCGCTCGGCCGGCCGGTGTGTTCACGGTCGGCGCTCGGCCGGCCGGTGTGTCCACGGTCGGCGCTCGGCCGGTCGGCGCTTCCACGGTCGGCGCGGTGGCAGCGGGTGCCTTCGCCGCCAGGGTGTCGAGGACCCGTGCCGGGAACGCGGTCGCGGTCGCCGTGGCGCCGCGGGCGGCGCCCGGAGAGGCGTCGGGGTCCGGTGCGGAGGCGCCACGGGGCTCGACAGACGTCACAGTCGGCGGAGTCTACCGGAGCCGGAGAATAGCCCGGAATTCACACTGCTGTCCCTTGTGGCCGTCGGACACGGCCGCGAGGCGCTCCCCGACCGTTGCGTACCATGTGGGCTTCCGGCAACGACGGCGAAGCGATCGGGAGGCGTACAGGTGGCTTCAGTCCGCCGCCACGGCACGACGGCCACCGCACTGCTCACCATGGTGCTGGCCGCGACCGCCTGCGGCCCGGTCGCCGACCGGGGGGCCCGCGAGCTGCGGGTCGGCTACGACAGCCTGGACGGCAGGCTGCCGGTCTGGCCGCCGCGCGGCTCGCTCGCCGGGGACGCCGGCGCGACGCGGGCGGTCGCCGAGGCGGTACGCGCCTGGCGGTCGCCGATCGACGACCGCGCCCACCTGCCCTCCTCCGGCATCCTCTTCTCTGGCGAGGTGAACGGCACCCGGCTGGCCCTGGTCGCCGCCGACGTGCCCGGCGAGGGCGCGTCCTGGCTGCTCCAGCTCACCGGCGACGGCGGCCGGTACACGGTGACCCGGGCCAGCGAGTACTCCGACCCCGGCTACCTCGCCTACGCCGACGTCCTGCCGGTGCACCTGGCCGACGGCCGGCGCTACCTCACCTCCGGACGGGTGGAGCGCCTGCTCGGGCCGAACGGCCGGGCGCTGGTGCTCTCCGACGGGCTGAGCCGCCCGGTACGCGTGCCGGCCTGCGCGGCCGTGCCGGTCACCGCGACGCTGCGGGCCACCGAGTCGCTGCCGCGCGGTCGCGCCGCCGAGCGTCTGCTCGACCTCGGCACCGCCACCGCCGAGCCGCGCTACCCGCTGGTCCGGGACGAGACCGGCTCCGGCCGCCGGGCCCTGGACGGGCTGGACACCTGCGTGCTCGCCGACGAGCGGGGTCCGTTCGGCAGCGTCCCGCGCCGCATCGGCGACCGGGACGCCCCCCGCTCGGCCCCCGAGTCGTGGCCGATGGAGAAGGTGAGCGTCCGGGCGATCGGCGAGATGGCGCTGGGCGGCGGCGACCCGGGCGACCTGGAGCAGCTCACCTGGGAGACGGACGCCGGCACGATGACCGCGGTGGTCTACCGGCCCGCCGGCGGCGGCACCCCGGTGGTCTCCCCGGCGGACCGGTCCAACCCCCTGCAGACGTACGTGCTGCCGGTGCCCGGGCAGCCGTTGGTGGTGCTGACCTGGCGGGGCACCCGGGACACCTCGCTCTCGGTGCCACCGGGCACGCCCCGGCTGGTGGACCGCCCCGGCCTGGCGGTGGTGCCGATGCCGGCGGCGAGGCAGACCTTCAGCCTGGCCGGTGCGGAGAAGACCTACTACCGCTCCGTCGGCGGCCGCTGACCCACCGCGCAGGCCCCACACCGCCGGTCCCGCTCCGCACCGCGTGGGCTCGATCGACTCCGTGTCGCCGGAACGGCGGTATGAGCACGACCAGGAAACCGCCACGTCGCCGACACGGAGTCGATCACGCGATCAGGACACCCCCACCTCGCCGACACGGAGTCGATCACGCGGGCGACCAGCACCCGGAGACCGGGCCGGAGACGACGGCGGGCGGCCCCGCGAGTGCGGGGCCGCCCGTCGGGTCGGACCGGTCAGTTGGGGCTGGCCTCGCTGGCCGGCAGCCGGACCGGCTCCACCGGCTCCGCGTCCAGGCCGGAGATCCAGCCGATGACGTTGCGCGCCACGTCCTGCGCGGTGAGCCCCAGGTCGGTGAGAATCTGCGCGCGGGTGCCGTGCGGGTGCCAGCCGGCCGGCACGCCGAGGTCGCGCAGCGGCACCCGGACGTCGGCGTCCCGCATCGACTGGGCGAGCGCGTCGCCGACGCCGCCGACCCGGACGCCGTCCTCGACGGTGACCACGAGCCGGTGCCCGGCGGCCAGCTCGACCAGCTCGTCCGGGACCGGGCGGACCCAGCGCGGGTCGACCACGGTCACGCCGTAGCCCTGCTCGGCCAGGCGGGCGGCGACCTCCATGCCCAGCTGGCCGAAGGAGCCGACCGCGACCAGCAGCACGTCGGTACGCGCCGACTCGGCCAGCACGTCGACGCTGCCGATCCGGCGTACGGCCGGCAGGTCGGCGGCGACGGTGCCGGTCGGGAAGCGGACGATGGTCGGGCCGTCGTCGACAGCGACCGCCTCGCGCAGCTCCTCACGGAGGCTGGCGGAGTCGCGGGGCGCGGCGATGCGCAGGCCGGGCACCACGCCGAAGACGGACATGTCCCAGATGCCGTAGTGGCTCGGCCCGTCCGGCCCGGTGATGCCGGCCCGGTCGAGCACGAAGGTCACCGGCAGCTTGTGCATCGCCACGTCCAGCAGGACCTGGTCGAAGGCGCGGTTGAGGAAGGTCGCGTAGACCGCCACCACCGGGTGCAGGCCGCCCATCGCCAGGCCGGCGGCCGAGGTGGCGGCGTGCTGCTCGGCGATGCCGACGTCGTACACCCGCTCGGGGTGCTTGCGGGCCAGGGTGGCGATGCCGGTGGGCTCGGCCATGGCGGCGGTGATGCCGACCACGTCTGGGCGCTCGTCGGCGATGGCCACCAGCTCGTCGGCGAAGACCTGGGTCCACTTCACCGACGGGGCGGCGAGCAGCTTGCCGGTCTCGGCGTCGAAGGCGCCCGGGCCGTGCAGGCAGTCCGCCTCGTCCTCCTCGGCGGGGCGGTAGCCGTAGCCCTTGCGGGTGACCGCGTGCACGATCACCGGGCCGCCGAAGTTCTTGGCGGCGCGCAGCGACGACTCGACGGCGGCGATGTCGTGGCCGTCGACCGGGCCGACGTACTTGATGCCGAGGTCCTCGAACATCGCCTGCGGGGCGACCGCGTCCTTGATGCCCTTCTTGACCGCGTGCAGCACCTCGTACATCGGCTTGCCGACCAGCGGGGTGGAGCCGAGGGCGTCCTTGACGGTGTCGAGGACCTTCTCGTAGCCGGGGTTGAGCCGCAGCGAGGAGAGGTGGTCGGCGAGGCCGCCGATGGTCGGCGAGTACGACCGGCCGTTGTCGTTGACCACGATCACCAGCGGGTTGCCGGCGGTGGCGATGTTGTTCAGCGCCTCCCAGCACATGCCGCCGGTGAGCGCGCCGTCGCCGACCACGGCGACCACGCTGCGCTGCTCGCCGCGCAGGGCGTACGCCTTGGCCAGCCCGTCGGCGTACGACAGGGCGGTGGAGGCGTGCGAGTTCTCGATCAGGTCGTGCTCGCTCTCGGCCTGGCTGGGGTAGCCGGAGAGCCCACCGCGCTGGCGCAGCTTGTCGAAGCCGTCCTGCCGCCCGGTGAGGATCTTGTGCACGTACGACTGGTGGCCGGTGTCGAACAGGAGCCGGTCGCGGGGAGAGTCGAAGACCCGGTGCATCGCCAGGGTGAGCTCCACCACGCCCAGGTTGGGGCCGACGTGCCCGCCGGTGCGGGAGACCTTGGCGATCAGGAAGTCACGGATCTCGGCGGCGAGGATGTCCAGCTGCTCGGCGGTCATCCGCTTGACGTCCTGCGGACCGCGGACGGCGCCCAGCAGCCGACCGTGGTTGGCCGTGCCCTCTTCAACACTCATGAGCGAAGAGTCTATCGGCCGCCCGCCGCACCGCAGCTCGGCCGTGGATCATCCCAGCTGGTTCCCAGGTTCAGGGCTCGACGACCAGCCGCCGGGGCGGGTTGGGCGGGGTGGCGCCGTGCGGCGGCCCGGCCGGCGTCCAGGCGCCCAGCACGGCCGCCCGGCGGGCGCCGGTGACCGAGGGGATCGCCCCGGGCAGGCCGTGCCAGGAGAGCCAGCCGAGCAGGGCGAACGCGTACGCCTCCTTGGCCTGCGCCGGCACGCCCAGTTCGTCGGTGGTGCGCAGCCGCCAGCGTCCGGCGCCGAGGGCGGCCAGCCGGCCCAGCAGTGTGGGGTTGCGCACTCCCCCGCCGGCGGCGACCACCTCGGTGACCCGGTGCCGGTCACACGCGGCGGCCACCGTGCGGGCGGTCAGCTCGGTCAGGGTGGCCAGCACGTCGTCCGGGGCCACCGGCTCGCCCAGCGCGGCCAACCGATCGTCCAGGTAGCCGGCGTGGAAGAGCTCCTTGCCGGTGGACTTGGGCGGCGGCGCGGCGTAGTACGGCTCGGTGAGCAGCAGGTCCAGCAGGCCGGCGTGCACCCGGCCGGCGGCCGCCCGGGCCCCGTCCAGGTCGCAGGGGCGGTCCAGGAAGCGCCGGGCCGCGGCGTCCAGCAGGGCGTTGGCCGGGCCCACGTCGTACCCGAGGACGGGCGCGCCCGGGGCGACGACGGTGAGGTTGGCGATGCCGCCCAGGTTGAGCGCGGCCCGGGGCCCGCCGGCCGCGTCGAGCAGCAGCGCGTCGAAGGCCGGGACCAGCGGCGCGCCCTGACCGCCGGCGGCGACGTCCGCCGAGCGCAGGTCCGCCAGCACGGGTACGCCGACCCGGGCGGCCACCCGCGCCGGCGCGCCGAGCTGGAGGGTGCCCCGGGTGGTGCCGTCCTCGACCCAGTGGAAGACGGTCTGGCCGGGCGAGACCACCAGGTCGGCCCGCCCGCCGGCCAGCTCGACGCCGAGCGCGGCGGCGGCGGCGAAGACCTCGCCGAGGGCGTTGTCCAGCCGGCAGACCGCCTCGATCGTGGTGGCCGCCGGGGGCAGCAGCGCGCCGATCGACTCGCGCAGGGCGTCGTCGTAGTCCAGCCCCCGGTGCCCCAGCGGACGCATCCGCAGCGTGTCGCCGTCGGCGGTGAACTCGGCGGCGACCACGTCCACCCCGTCGTACGAGGTGCCGGACATCAACCCGACGATCTTCATCGGGTCAGGCTAGTCACCGCCCGGGCGGCAGGAACAACCCCACGCACTCGACGTGCTGGGTCATCGGGAACAGGTCGAACCCGCGCAGCCCGGCGAGCCGCCAGCCGAGCCCGGTGAAGGTGCGCACGTCCCGGGCGAAGGCGGCCGGGTCGCAGGCCACGTACGCCACGGCACGCGGCCGGGCGGCGACCACGTCCCGCACCACCGGCGCGCCCGCGCCGGAGCGCGGCGGGTCGAGCACCACCAGGTCGACCGGGCCGGTGACCCGGCGGCGGGCCAGCGCGGTCTCCACCCGGGCGGCCACCACCTCCACCCGGGGCAGGTCGGCCAGGTTCTCCCGGGCGGCGGCGACCCCCTGCGCGGAGGACTCGACCAGGGTGATCCGGGCCTGCGGGCCAACCCGGCCGGCGAGGGCGGCGGCGAAGAGCCCGGCCCCGCCGTACAGGTCCCAGGCGGACTCGCCGGGGCGCGGGTCGAGCAGGTCGAGCACCGCCCCGACCAGGGTGTCGGCGGCGGCCGGGTGCACCTGCCAGAAACCGGCGGCGGGCAGCGTCCACTCCCGGCCGGCGGCCACCTCGCGGACGGTCTGCGGCCCGCTGACTGGAGTGGCCACCCCCTCGGTGACGGCGGCGACGCTGACGTCCCCGCCGGTGGAGGCGACGGTCTCGACCGCCTCGGCGTCCGGCCAGCGCGCGCCGGACGGGGTGAGCACCGGCAGTTCCCGGATCGCCGGGTGGGCGATCAGGCAGCGGTCGATCGGCACGACCTCGTGCGAGCGGTGCTTGAGCAGCCCGGCCCGGCCGGCGGCGTCGACGGCGTACCGGACCCGGGAGCGCCAACCGAGCGGCCCGCCGGGCAGCGCCTCGACGGTCGCCCCGAGCGCGTCCACCTCGGCCTCGGTGAGGCCGCCCAGGCGGGTGAGCTGCTCGCGCACCACGGCGGTCTTCCAGTCGAGCTGGGCGGCGGGGGTGACGTGTTGCAGGTCGCAGCCGCCGCAGCGGCCCGGCTTCGCGAACGGGCAGGGCTGCTCGACCCGGTCCGGGGAGGCGGTCAGGATCTCCACCGCGTCGGCGCGGGCGAAGCCCTTGTGCAGCTCGGTGATCTCGGCCACCACCCGCTCGCCGGGCAGCGCGTGCCGGACGAAGACCACCTGGCCGTCGACCCGGGCCACGCAGTGCCCGCCGGGGGCGACCGCGCCGACGGTCAGCTCGACCCGCTCGGCCTCCTCCAGCCCGCGCCGCTCCCCCGCGCCCGGCACGCCGCTGGTCGGGCCGGTCACGGCCGGTCCCCGCTCGACGGGCCGCTCTCGCCCGGCGGGGCGGAGACGACCGGCGGGACGTTCGGCGGCAGGGTGCTGCGCGGGGCCACCCGCGGCCCGCGGGCCGGGGTCCGGCTCAGCGTGGCGTCGAGGCGGTCCAGGTTCTTGCTGGCGGTCGAGGCGAGCTGCCAGGGCACGCTGGTCACCATCACGCCCGGCTCGAAGAGCAGCCGCCCCTTGAGCCGCAGCGCGCTCTGGTTGTGCAGCAGGTTCTCCCACCAGCGGCCGACGACGTACTCGGGGATGAAGACGGTGACCACGTCGCGGGGCGACGCCCGGCGGGTGGAAGCGACGAAGTTCAGGATCGGTCGGGTGATCTCCCGGTACGGCGAGTCGACCACGGTGAGCGGGACGGGCACCTCGCGCTGCTCCCACTCCGCCTGGAGCTGGCGGGTGTCCTTGTCGTCGACGTTCACCGTGACGGCGGTCAGCGTGTCCGGCCGGGTGGCCCGGGCGTACGCGATGGCCCGCAGGGTCGGCTGGTGCAGCTTGCTGACCAGCACGATGGCGTGGTTGCGGGCGGGCAGCATGCCCCGGACCTCGGTCGGCTCCAGCTCGGCGGCGACCCGGTCGTAGTGCCGGCGGATGGCGAGCATCACCAGGTAGATCACCGCCATCGCGGCGATCGCGATCCAGGCGCCGAGCAGGAACTTGGTGAGCAGCACGATGATCAGCACGGTGCCGGTCATCGCCATGCCGAAGGCGTTGATCGCCCGGGACCGGACCATCCGATGCCGGGCCTCCGGGTCACGCTCGGTGCGCAGGTGCCGGTTCCAGTGCCGGATCATGCCGGCCTGGGAGAGCGTGAACGAGACGAACACCCCGACGATGTAGAGCTGGATCAGGCGGGTCACCTCGGCCTGGAAGCCGACGATCAGCACGATCGCGAAGACGGCCAGGAAGACGATGCCGTTGGAGAAGGCCAGCCGGTCGCCCCGGGTGTGGAACTGGCGGGGCAGGTAGCGGTCCTGGGCCAGGATCGAGCCGAGCACCGGGAAGCCGTTGAACGCGGTGTTGGCGGCCAGGAAGAGGATCAGCGCGGTCATCCCGGCCACGACGAAGAGCAGCGCCGAACCGGAACCGAAGACCGTCTCGCCGAGCTGGGTGGTGACGGTCTTCTGCACGTACCCCTCGGGGCCGGAGAGGATCTGCGTCGTTGGGTCCTCGACGAACTGCAGGCGGGTCAGCCGGGACAGCCAGATGATGCCGACCAGCATGCTGACCGCGATCGTGCCGAGCAGCAGCAGGGTGGTCGCCGCGTTGCGGCTCTTCGGCGCCTTGAACGCCGGCACCCCGTTGGAGATCGCCTCCACACCGGTGAGCGCGGCGCAGCCGGAGGAGAAGGTCCGCAGCAGCAGGAAGACCAGCGCGAACCCGGACACGCTGTGCTCGGCCTGGATCTCCAGCCCGGCGCTGGGTGCCTGCAGGTCGTCGCCCAGCACGAAGATCCGGACCAGCCCGGTGAGGATCATCCCGACCATCACGATGATGAAGCCGTAGGTGGGGATCGCGAAGGCGGTGCCCGACTCGCGAAGACCGCGCAGGTTCATCGCGGTGAGCAGCGCCACCGCGATGACCGCGATGAGCACCTTGTGGGTGGCCACGAAGGGCACCACCGAGCCCAGGTTCGCCACCCCGGAGGAGACCGACACCGCGACGGTGAGCACGTAGTCGACCATCAGCGCGCTGCCCACGGCCAGGCCGGCCCGCGGCCCGAGGTTGACGGTGGCCACCTCGTAGTCGCCGCCGCCCGACGGGTAGGCGTGCACGTTCTGCCGGTAGCTGGCGACCACGGTGAGCATCACCACGACGACCGCGAGGGCGATCCACGGTGAGAAGAAGTACGCCGACGCCCCGGCGATCGACAGCGTCAGCAGGATCTCGTCGGGCGCGTACGCGACGCTGGAGAGCGCGTCGGAGGCGAAGACCGGCAGGGCGATGCGCTTGGGGAGAAGGGTGTGCTGGAGCCGGTCGGACCGGAAGGGTCGACCGACGAGGAGTCGCTTCAGCAGCGAGGTGGGACTGGCCACAAGCGCTAAGGGTACGACCACCGCGCGCCGACCGTCGGGGGTGCCTGATCACCACCGCGCGCAGCCGCGCGGTACGGTCGGTCCCCCGTCGGCGCGGCGGACGTGGCACGCTCGCAGAGAGCACCGCCGTCCGCCGAACGGGCGGCACCTTTGGGAGGGACACCAGTGCATGTCGTGATCATGGGCTGTGGCCGGGTCGGCTCGACCCTCGCCCACAGCCTGGAGTCCCGGGGTCACTCGGTGGCGGTGATCGACCAGGACGCCGACGCGTTCCGCCGCCTCGGGCCCGACTTCGCCGGCATCACCGTCACCGGCGCCGGCTTCGACGGCGAGGTGCTGCGCCAGGCCGGCATCGAGCGCGCGGACGCCTTCGCCGCCGTCTCCAGCGGCGACAACTCCAACATCATCTCGGCCCGGCTGGCCCGCGAGACGTTCGGCGTCTCCCGGGTCGCCGCCCGCATCTACGACCAGCGCCGGGCGCAGGTCTACGAGCGGCTCGGCATCCCCACCGTGGCCACCGTCCGGTGGACGGCCGACCGGATGCTGCGGCACCTGGTCCCCGAGGGCAACATCGAGATCTTCCGCGACCCCACCAGCACCGTCTCGATCGTCGAGGTGCCGGTGCACAAGGAGTGGGTCGGGCGGCCGCTGCACCAGCTGGAGGAGGCGGCCGGGGCGCGGGTGGCGTACCTGATCCGCTTCGGCATCGGCACGCTGCCCACCGCCTCCACCGTCGTGCAGGAGGGTGACCAGCTCTACGTGCTGGTCACCGACGACATCGCCGCCTCGGTCACCGCGGTGGCCGCGACGCCGCCCGAAGGAGGGCTCTGAGCATGCGGATCGCCATCGCCGGCGCCGGCAACGTCGGCCGGTCGATCGCCCAGGAGCTGATCGACAACGGCCACCAGGTGATGCTGATCGAGCGCCAGCCCCGGATGCTGCGCCCGGACCGGGTGCCGGCCGCCGACTGGGTGCTGGCCGACGCGTGCGAGCTGACCAGCCTGGAGGAGGCCAACGTCGCCGGCTGCGACGTGGTGGTCGCGGCGACCGGTGACGACAAGGTCAACCTGGTGGTGTCGCTGCTGGCCAAGACCGAGTTCGCGGTGCCCCGGGTGGTCGCCCGGGTCAACCGGGCCGAGAACGAGTGGCTCTTCACCGAGCAGTGGGGCGTCGACGTGGCGGTCAGCAAGCCGCGGGTGATGGCCGCGCTGGTCGAGGAGGCGGTCACCGTCGGCGACCTGGTCCGGCTGATGACCTTCCGGCAGGGCGAGGCGAACCTGGTCGAGATCACCCTGCCGCCGACCGCGCCCTACGTCGGTCAGCCGATCCACGCGGTGCCGATCCCCCGGGACGCCGCGCTGGTGGCGATCCTGCGCGGCAAGCGGGTGCTGGTGCCCAGTCCGGACGACCCGATCGAGGCCGGCGACGAGCTGATCTTCGTCTGCACCGCCGAGGTGGAGGACGAGGTCCGCGCGGTGATCCTCGGCCCCGACAGCGTCGAGCGGACCCGCGGCCGCGGCTGAGCCGGCCGGCGGACCACCCGGCGCCGGGCCCAGCGGGCGTTCAGCCCACTGCGCGGCGGGGCAGGTGCCGGCCCGGCGGTGTTCGGCCGGCTGCACGGCCGCTCAGGCGTCCGGCCGGGGGCCAGCGGTGGCAGAGACGGCCGGGAGCGCCGCCCAGCGGGTGGCCGGACGGGCTCAGGCGCCGGGCAGCGGCCGCGGCGCGCCCTGCCGGGTCACCCGGCGGACCGTCCAGACGGTGATCAGCAGCAGCAGCGCGTACGGCGGGTAGCCCAGCACCAGCCGGGCCACGCCCAGCGCGGTGTCCTGGTGGGCCAGGTAGAGCCCGGCCTGCACGCCCACCTTGGCCAGCCAGACCACGCCCCAGAGCACGGTGAGCTGGGTGAAGGTGCGCACCAGCCGGGGATCGTCGCGCCACTCCGAGCGCCCCTTGGCGACCAGCACCGACCAGATCCAGCCGACCAGCGGCTGGCGGATCGCCGCCGAGATCAGCAGGGCCACCCCGTAGGCGATGCCGTAGAGGATGCCGGGGAGGTAGAAGTCCCGCTCGTCGCCGGTGCGCCAGGCGATGAACGCGCCGATGGCGATGCCGACGAGCCCGTTTACCGCGTGCCGGACCGGACGCCGCTGGGCCAGCCGCGCGACGGCGATCAGCACCGCCACCCCGACCGAGGCGATCACGGCGGGCCGCAGGTCGCCCACGATGTTGGCGAGCACGAAGACCAGCACGGGGATGCTGGACTCGACCAGGCCCCGCCAGCCGCCGAGCTGGTCGGCCATCTGCTCGGCGAGGCTGGGCAGCTGCCCGTCGTCCTCCGGGGGCATCTGTGGCGCGGTGGCCGGCTGCTGTCCCGTCGTCACTTCGGCGACTCCAGCTCGTAGTACGGGTTGTAGATGACCTTGCGGTCGTCCCGGACGGCCACCCGGCCGCGGGCGGTGAGGTGCCGCCCCGGCTCGATGCCGGCGATGTGCCGCCGGCCCAGCCAGACCAGGGTCACCACGTCGCTGCCGTCGTAGAGGTCCGCCTCCAGGGTGGGCAGGTTGGTCCGCGGGGTGTAGACCACGGTGCGGAGCCGGCCGGCGACCGAGACCACCTGGCCGCGCATGCACTGCCGGGCCGGCACCCCGCCGCACTCGGCGCTCTCCCGTTGCAGCTCCTCGGCCTCGATCTCGGCCTCGCTCGCGGTGAGCCGCTGCAGGATGCGCCGCAGCGACACCCGGCCCTCGTCGGTCGTCATGACCTCCGCGCCACCCTCTCCACGCTGACCGGCCCGCGCCGGCACTGGCCCGGCCCCGCCGATGCCGGAACCGTCCCGCCAGCGTACGCCGATCCCACCCGCCGGGCCGGTCCGGCGTACCCGCGACGGCGGGCGGGCCCATCCGGGCGGGCGGAGGCGGCCGGGACCGGCCGGACACGGCACCGGGCCCGGCTCCGTCGGTGGACGGTGCCGGGCCCGGTGAGTGGTCGTTGCCGTGCCGGTCAGGCCTCGCGCGGGGCGGGCGCCGGAGCGCCGCCCTCGCCCCCCTCGGCCTGCTCGGCGACCTCGCGGGGCAGCCGCAGCGGCAGCGGCTCGCGGACCGGCTTCGCCTCGTGCCCCCGGTCGACGACCAGGCCGTCCAGGCACTCGGCCAGCGGCCCAGCCGCGGCCGGGTCGGTGGCGGCGGCGCCCTGGTAGACACCGCGGACCATCCAGCGCGGCCCGTCGATGCCGACGAAACGCAGGTCGGTCAGGCCGTCCGGGGTGCGTACCCGGGCGTGCAGCTCGGTGCCGTACTCGCCCTCGACCTCCTGGGCGGCGGCGCCGTCGGCGAAGAGGGACTGGCGGATCTCCTCGCGCACCTCGTCCCAGATGCCCTCGGACCGGGGCGCGGCGAAGACGCCGAGCTGGAGGGCGTTCTCCCCGTGCACCAGCACGACCTGCTGAATCACGCCCTGCGGGTCGGCCTGCACGCGCACCTCGACGCCGGGCACCGCCGGGATGTGCAGGCTGCCCAGGTCGAGCCGCTCCACGCCGTCCGGCGCCTCCGAGCTGTCGTACGGGCCACGCGACGGACCCGTCGGCTCGGCGTCGTACGAGTCGAGGACCTCGGCGGCCCGCTCGTCACGGGCACCCCGCCCGCCGTCGGCCCGCTTCCGGCTGAAGATCACTGCGCCCACCCTCCGCTGTTCGCACTCACCCTGCCACCTCTTCCGTCTGTCCGCCCGCCCGGTCGGGATCTTCCCGTCGACCGGTCGCGGGCGGCGGCACCAGACCGGCGTGTCCGCCGGTCGAGCCGTGTCCACCGGCCCCGCGCCGCGACCCGGGCAGCTCGGCCACCGGCTGGAAATCCGCCCGCTCCACCCGCTGCACAACGAGCTGCGCGATGCGATCGCCACGGGAGATCTTCGCCGGCGTGTCCCGATCATGGTTGATCAGGTTGACCAGGATCTCACCCCGGTAGCCGGCGTCGACCGTACCGGGCGCGTTGAGCACCGTCACGCCGAGCCTGGCGGCCAGGCCGGAGCGCGGATGCACCAGGCCGACGTACCCCTCCGGCAGCGCCAGCGCCACCCCGGTCGGGACCAGGGCCCGGCCGCCGGGGGGCAGCTCGACGTCCGCGGCGGCCACCAGGTCGGCGCCGGCGTCACCGGGATGGGCGTACGCGGGCAGCGGCAGCTCCGGGTCGAGCTGCCGCACGGGCACGGGTACGACGTGGGTCACGGTGCTCCCTCTTCCGTCGGGTTCGTGGGGGTGGCCCTGCCATCCTGCCGGGTCGGACGGCCACCGCGCGCCGTACCCTCGCAGGTGTGAGCGTGTCGCCTTCCCCGTCCTCGCCGGCCCCGCGCACCGCGGCGGCCGCGGAGCACTCCGAACGGCTGAGCCTGCCCTGGTGGCTCTGGGTGGTCGGGCTGGCCCTGTCCGGGCTGCTGGCCGCCGAGCTGTGGATGGGCGCGCCCGGGGTGCGGGCCTGGCTGCCCTTCGTGGTCCTCCCGCCGGCGACGGCGCTCGCGCTGTGGTGGCTGGGCCGGGTCCGGGTGGCGGTGCGCGACGGCGAGCTGTTCGTGGACGACGCCCACCTGCCGGTGCGGTACGTGGCGGACGTGGTCCCGTTGGACGCCGCCGGGCGCCGCGAGGTCCTCGGCGTGGGCGCGGATCCGCTGGCCTTCGTGGTGCAGCGGCCCTGGATCGGCGGCGCGGTGCAGGTGGTGCTGGACGATCCCGCCGACCCGACCCCGTTCTGGGTGGTCAGCACCCGTCACCCGGTCGAGCTGGCCCGCGCGGTCATGGCCGCCCGCGACGCGGCCTGACTCCTCAGGGCAGGGCCCGCCGGCCGCCGGGCAGCGCCCCACCCTTGCGGCGCAGGTCCCGGCGGATCTCGTCGGCGAGGGTCAGGGTGGCCCGCCGGTTGAGGTAGCTGGCCACGGCCGCGCCGGTGAGGAACGGCGCCAGCGTGGTCAGGTTGCGCCCGAACCGCCTGAGCAGGGTGTCCCGCAGCTCCTTGCGGGCCGCGGTGCCGAGCACCGCGCCGACGCCCACCCCGGGCGTCATCGGGTTGATTCCGCGTTGGTTGGCCCAGGACTGCATCAGGGCGATCGCCCGCTGGCTGCCCCCGGTGGGCAGCGGCACGTGGTAGACCTCGTGCAGCTCCCCGATGAGCTTCAGCTCGATCGACACCACGGCGACCGTCTCGGCGGCCAGCAGCACGGGCGCCGAGAGCAGGGTCGGGGTGGCCACCCACTCCACGGCGGCGACGCCGCCGCCGGCGGCGCCCACCCCGGCGGTGGCCCGGGCGGCGTTGCGCACCAGCCGCTCGGCGAGCGCCTCGTCGTCCAGTCCGGGGAAGTGCCGGCGAAGCGTGGCCAGGTCCCGGACCGGGATGTGCGGCGCCACGTCGGAGACGGTGTCGGTCATCCAGCGCAGGGCGGCCTTCGGCTTGAACAGGTCGGCCAGCCCGCGGGCGCGCGCCTGCCCGACCAGCCGGGTGAGCAGTTGGCGGCGGCGGGCCGGCTCGATGTCGTCGGCGGTCAGCGCGGCGACGGTCTCACCGAGTTCCTCAGCGGCCCGGTCGGCCGATTCCGGCCTGCCGGACGGCGCGCCGAGGGTGTCGCCGGCCGCGCCACCGGACGTCGGGCCGGCGCCGGACGGTGCCGCCTCCCGGGCACCGGTGGCCCCGGCGCCCGGGAGGTGCCGGCGCAGCGTGGCCAGGTCCCGGACCGGGATGCGCGGCGCCACGTCGGAGACCGTGTCGGTCATCCAGCGCAGCGCGGCCTTCGGCTTGAACCGGTCGGCCAGCCCGCTGGCGCGCGCCAGCAGTTGACGGCGGCGGGCCGGTTCGATGTCGTCGGCGGTCAGCGCGGCGACGGTGGCACCGAGCTCCTCAGCGGCGCGGTCGGCCGATTCCGGCGTGCCGGACGGCGCGTCGAGGGTGCCGCCGGCCGCTCCGGCCGCGCCACCGGACGTCGGGCCGGCGCCGGACGGTGCCGCCTCCCGGGCATCGGTGGCCCCGGTGCGCGGGCCGCCGGCGCCGTCCGGGCGATGGGTGGCACCCGTCTCCGGGCGCGTCGTGGCTCCGGGTTGCGCCGAGGCGTCCGCCCCGGCGCCGGGGCGCGGCCCGGTCGGCGTACCCCCCGCCGGCCCACCGGCCCGCTCGTCGCGTTCGCTCATGCCGCCCGACCTCCCGTGCTCCCGTCGGCGTGGTCACCGCCTGTTACGAGTCAAGCAGCTCCCCGCCGCCCCCGCACGGCAGCTCGGGCAGCGGCGGCCCCGTCGTGGCGGCCGCCGCCGATGTGCGGTTCGGGGTCAGACGCACTCGCGGCAGATCAGCTCGCCGTTGCGCTCGACCGCCAGCTGGCTCCGGTGGTGGACCAGGAAGCAGCGGCCGCAACGGAACTCGTCCTGCTGCATCGGCAGGACCTTGACGGTCAGCTCCTCGTCGGCCAGGTCGGCGCCGGGCAGCTCGAAGCTCTCGGCCACCTCGGCCTCGTCGACGTCCACGGCGCCCGACTGTGAGTCGACCCGCCGTGCCTTGAGCTCTTCCAGGCTGTCCTCGCCGAGGTCGACCTCGTCGCGACGCGGGGCGTCGTAGTCGGTGGCCATCGGTTCACTCTCCCATATCGATATTGTCGCTTCCGGTTGTAACGCCGGACGACGTTGTTTCGGTTCCCACTGGCCGGCCACCCTTTGTGTCGGTCACCCGACCCGCCGGCCGCTCTGGCCGGGGGCCGACAGGGGCCTCCCCCAGCGAGCGCGGAACCTTACCCCCCTCGGGCGAGGCATGTATACCGCCCTCGTGGCTGAGATGTACGCCCCAGCACCCCGAGTTGTTCCCAATGTGACTCAGGCGACACGAAGATAGGGGTAGTAGTACCCGCTTCCCGGATGGCGCGCCGGCATGTCGGACTGTTTCCACGCGACGGTCGGACAACCGTTAACCTCAGCGGCGTACTCGACGGCCGGCGGGGCGGCCCGACCACCGGCTGGCCGCCGCCACCCATCATTGTCCGGGGAGCGCCCAGATGAGTTTTGCGCGAGTGCGAGCACTCGTTGTCGTCGGTCTGCTGGCGGTGGTCGCCCTGGTCTTCGTCGTCGTCGCCATGGTGCGGGACACCCAGGGTAGGGCGGGCGCCGCCGGGGGCTGCCCCGAGGGCTGGCCGCTTGCCGACATCACCCTGCGCGAGCCGAAGGACGTGAAGATCAACGTCTTCAACGCCACCGACCAGATCGGTCTGGCCGGCAACATCGCCGACGACTTCCGCAACCGGAAGTTCCAGGTGAAGAAGACGGCCACCGCGCCGAAGGGCGTCGACGAGGTGGCGGTGCTGCGCTACGGCCCCAAGGGCGTCGGCTCCGCGCACCTGCTGCGGGCCTACTTCCTGAACAACGCCGAGCCCGTGTACGACGCCAAGCGCAAGGACGACACCGTCGACGTCGTGCTGGGCAACGGCTTTCAGCAGCTGGCCACCACCACCGAGGTGAACCAGTCCCTGGGCGACCTGGGCGCGCCCGAGGCGCCGGCCGGCTCCTGCCCGATGCCCGTCGAGAAGTGACCGTTCCGCCGGCCGGGCCGGCGGACCGACCGGACTGATCTGACCGAAACGGCGGTGTTCCCCGGGACACCGCCGTTTCACTGTCGGAGATCCGGCCGGTCGCGCCGGCCGCCGCCGTCCGGCTCCGGTCAGCGGAGCAGGTTCTGCCCGCGTCGGCCGGCCCGGACGGTCAAGGGCCGCGGGAGGCCCAGCCCGGGGCAGCCGTGTCCGGGGCGGGCAGGAGCCGCCGGAGGCGCCGGCCCGCGTCGGCCGGCCCGGACGGTCAAGGGCCGCCGGAGCCCCCGGCCTGGTCGGCCCTGTCCGGGGCGGTCAGGGGCCGCCGGAGGCGTCGAGGTCGGCGAGCCGGTCGTGGAGCGGCGCGAAGAGCGCCGGCGGCGCGGCGATCACCAGGTCCGGGCCGGCCGGCAGGCCACCCAGCCCGGCGACCCGCAGTCCCGCCTCGGCGGCCACCAGGCCACCGGCCGCCTGGTCCCAGGCGGCCAGCCCCTTCTCGTAGTAGGCGTCCACCCGTCCCTCGGCGGCCAGGCAGAGGTCCAGGGCGGCGGCGCCGAGCCGGCGGATGTCGCGGACGTGCGGGATCAGCTCGGCGATCACCCGGGCCTGATGCGAACGGCGAGCCGGGTCGTAGCCGAATCCGGTGGCGACCAGCGCCTGGCCCAGGTCGACCTCGGTCGAGCAGCGCAGCCGCTGCCCGTCGCGCCAGGCCCCGCCGCCCGCGGTGGCGGTCCACTCCTCGCCGGTGGCCACGTTGCGCACCACCCCGGCGACCACCTCGCCGTCGACCTCGGCGGCCAGCGACACCGCGCAGTACGGCAGTCCGTAGAGGTAGTTCACCGTGCCGTCGATCGGGTCGACGATCCAGCGCACCCCGCTGGCCGCACCGTCGGCCGCCCCGGCGCCGTACTCCTCGCCGAGGACGGCGTCGTCGGGGCGTACCCGGTGCAGCGCGTCGAGGACCTGGCGCTCGACGGCGCGGTCCGCAGCGGTGACCACGTCCGTGACGGTGCTCTTGGTGGCGGCGACCGACACCCCCTCGGCGCGCATCCGGTGCGCGGTGGCCGCGGCCTGCCGGGCGACATCGATCGCGATCGTGAGCAGTTCGGCCGGTTTCGGCGCCGAACGAGTCATGGTTCGTCCCTTCCCGCACGATCGGGACGCCCCGCCGTGCGCGCAGGTATCATCCTTACAAAGTCCACATCTGCGCCGAATCGGCGGTCCCCGCCGCCGGTACGCCGTGCGCCGCAGGATGATCGCCGCAGACGGCGTTACAATTCACCCTGCCCACGCGCCACGGACCGCCGCCGGACGGCCGGCCCGGGACACGGGGGTCCCTCAACGACATCGCCCGGCACGGTGCCCCACGCTGCGCCGGACGACCCGGCCGTGCTCGCTCTTCGCCTCCGGAAGGTCATTCGTGACAGAACCCCGCCAGACCGGCGCCGACGTTCGCTCGCTCACCGACACCCTGATCGCCCACGCGCAGAGCGCCGGCGGCCAGTTGACGTCGGCCCAGCTCGCGCGCACCGTCGAGTCCGCTGAGGTGACCCCGGCCCAGGCCAAGAAGATTCTGCGGGCGCTCTCCGATGCGGGGGTGACCGTGGTCGTGGACGGCTCGGCCAGCACCCGTCGCCGGGTCGCCGCGGCCCGGTCCGCCACCCCGGCCTCGCGTGCCACCACCGCCAAGACCACCAAGAAGGCCGCGGCGCCCGCCCCCAAGCAGGCGCCCGCCGCCGACGAGGCCCCGGCGCCCGCCCCGCGCAAGGCGGCGCCGCGCAAGGCCGCCGCCACCACCGCCGACGTGGCCGCCAAGGCCGCCGCGCCGGCCGCCAAGGCGACGAAGTCCACCCGCGCCACCAAGGCGACGGTGGCCGCGGCCGGCAAGGCCACCAAGGCCACCGCCGGCAAGGCCAAGGGCGAGGGCGCCGAGGGCGAGATCGACCCCGAGGAGCTCGCGGCCGTGATCGAGGACGTGGTGGTCGAGGAGCCGGCCGAGCTGACCCAGGCCGCCGAGGCCGACGCGGCCAGCTCCGCCACGGACAACGACTTCGAGTGGGACGACGAGGAGTCCGAGGCGCTCAAGCAGGCGCGTCGCGACGCCGAGCTCACCGCCTCGGCCGACTCCGTCCGGGCGTACCTCAAGCAGATCGGCAAGGTGCCGCTGCTCAACGCGGAGCAGGAGGTGGAGCTCGCCAAGCGGATCGAGGCCGGGCTCTACGCCGCCGAGCGGCTGCGCGCGGCCGACGAGGGTGAGGAGAAGCTCACCCGCGACATGCAGCGGGACCTGGGCTGGATCTCCCGCGACGGCGAGCGCGCCAAGAACCACCTGCTGGAGGCCAACCTCCGACTGGTCGTCTCGCTGGCCAAGCGCTACACCGGCCGCGGCATGGCCTTCCTGGACCTGATCCAGGAGGGCAACCTCGGTCTGATCCGCGCGGTCGAGAAGTTCGACTACACCAAGGGCTACAAGTTCTCCACGTACGCCACCTGGTGGATCCGGCAGGCGATCACCCGGGCGATGGCCGACCAGGCCCGCACCATCCGCATCCCGGTGCACATGGTCGAGGTGATCAACAAGCTCGGCCGGATCCAGCGCGAGCTGCTCCAGGACCTGGGCCGCGAGCCCACCCCGGAGGAGCTGGCCAAGGAGATGGACATCACACCGGAGAAGGTGCTGGAGATCCAGCAGTACGCCCGGGAGCCCATCTCGCTGGACCAGACCATCGGCGACGAGGGCGACAGCCAGCTCGGTGACTTCATCGAGGACTCCGAGGCCGTCGTCGCGGTCGACGCCGTCTCCTTCTCGCTGCTGCAGGACCAGCTCCAGCAGGTGCTGCAGACGCTCTCCGAGCGTGAGGCGGGCGTGGTACGCCTGCGCTTCGGCCTGACCGACGGTCAGCCGCGCACCCTGGACGAGATCGGCCAGGTGTACGGGGTGACCCGGGAGCGGATCCGGCAGATCGAGTCCAAGACCATGTCCAAGCTGCGTCACCCGTCCCGTTCCCAGGTGCTCCGCGACTACCTGGACTGACCCCTTCACGTCAACCAGCCGTGTCGGTTTGACCACTAGCCGTAGAACACTCAAAGGTGATCGGTCGGTTGCCTGTTTGTGATCGTTGACGTGGCACCCTTGGCACACGGCACACTGTCTCCCTGCCATGTGTGACCTCGGTCGCCCGCGGGCACACAGGGAAGGCAGGGCCCGACGAGGGTGTTGCACGATGGGTGAGCAACGACCGAAGAGAGTGTTCATCGGTGACGACCAGAGGAGGAAGGCGATGACCCCGACCCTCACGCCGCCGCCCGAGACGGTGGCTCCCCCAGCCGCCGATGAACGGTGCGACCGCTGCAATGCTGCCGGCAAGCTCCGGATCACTCTGGCGGGTGGGAGCGAGTTGGTGTTCTGTGGGCACCACGCGAACAAGTACGCGGAGGATCTCGTGAAGATCACCGTGAAGTTCGCGACGGACCCGGAGTTCAGCTGGCGTGGCGCCGATCTGATGGCGAACTGAATCCGCAACCACATAACGACGACATAGCCGGCCGGGAGCCCCAAGGGGCTCCCGGCCGGCTTCGTCTGCGCTCTCTCCCCCACCGCGCCCCGCGCCCCGCGCCCCGCGCCCCGCGCCCCGCCCAAGATCCGCGCACTTTCACGGAATGAGTGGCCTCGACGCGCCGAATAGCCACACTTTCCGTGAAAGTGCGCGGATCTTGATGGCCGGGGTGGCCGGGGCGGGTGGGGTCAGAGGGTTTGGACGGTGGCGATGCGCTCTTCGAGCTGCTCGATCGTCGCCTGGGCGCTGGGCGGGCCGCCGCAGAGGCGGCGCAGCTCGGCGTGGATCTTGCCGTGCGGCTGGCCGGTGCGGTGGTGCCGGGCGGCCACCAGGGCGTTCAGCTGGCGGCGCAGGGCCACCCGACGCTGGGCGGCGCTCATCGGTGCGGCGGGCGCCGCCGGGGCGTCAGCGGCCGGCTCAGCGGTCTGCGTGGCCGCCCGCCGACGCTGCGCGGCGAGCTGTTCGGCCTGCCGCTTGGTGAGCAGCATGGAGACCTGGTCGGCGGTGAGCAGACCGGGCAGGCCGAGGTATTCCTCCTCCTCGGGGGTGCCGGCCTGGGCCGCGGTGCCGAAGGACGCGCCGTCGAAGATGACCTGGTCCAGCTCGGCGGTCGCGGAGAGCGCGGTGAAACGCTTTTCCAGCTCACCGCTGGCCTGGTCGTCGCGTTGGGCGCGCTCCAGCAGGTCGTCGTCGAAGCCGTCGGACTCCTTGGGCTTCCCGAGCACGTGGTCCCGCTCGGCCTCCATCTCGCTGGCCAGCCCGAGCAGGTGCGGCACGCTGGGCACGAAGACCGAGGCGGTCTCCCCCGGCCGCCTGGCCCGCACGAAACGCCCGATCGCCTGGGCGAAGTAGAGCGGGGTGCTGGCACTGGTGGCGTAGACGCCGACCGCCAGCCGGGGAATGTCGACGCCCTCGGACACCATCCGGACCGCCACCAGCCAGCGCTGCTCGGACGCCGCGAACGTCGCGATCCGCGCGGACGCCCCCACGTCGTCGGAGAGCACCACCGCGGCCTTCTCGCCGGTCACCTGCTCGATCAGCTTCGCGTACGAGCGGGCGTTCTGCTGGTCGCTGGCGATGACGAGGCCACCCGCGTCCGGCATGCCGGCGTTGCGCAGCACGGTCAGCCGGGCGTCGGCGGCCCGGAGCACCTGGGGCATCCAGTCCCCGGCGGGGTCCAGCGCGGTACGCCAGGCCTGCGCCACCAGGTCCTGCGTCATCGGCTCGCCCAGCCGCGCCGCCAGCTCGTCGCCGGCGTTGGTGCGCCACCGGGTCTCCCCCGAGTACGCCAGGAAGAGCACCGGCCGGACCACGCCCTCGCGCAGCGCGTCGGAGTAGCCGTAGACCGAGTCGGCGCGCGAGCGCAGCAGCCCGTCGCCGCCGCGCTCATAGGTGACGAACGGGATGGGGTTGTCGTCGGAGCGGAATGGCGTACCGGTGAGCATCAGCCGGCGTACGGCGGGCTCGAAGGCGGCCTTGACCCCGTCGCCCCAGGATCGGGAGTCGCCGGCGTGGTGGATCTCGTCGAGGATGACCAGCGTGCGCCGGGTCATGGTGCGCCGTCGGTGCACCTGCGGGGCCATGCCGACCTGCGCGTAGGTGACGACCGCGCCGTGGAAGTCGGTGGAGGAGTGCACGTCGGCGTTGCGGAACGCGGCGTCGAGCTGGATGCCGACCCGGGCGGCGGCGCTCGCCCACTGGGTCTTCAGGTGCTCGGTCGGGGCGACCACGGTGACCGCCTCGACGGTGCCGTCCACGAGCAGCTCGGCGGCGATCCGCAGGGCGAAGGTGGTCTTGCCGGCGCCGGGGGTGGCGACCGCGGTGAAGTCGTCGGTGCGGCGGCGCAGGTACTCCACCATCGCCTTGCGTTGCCAGGCACGCAGGGGCGGGAACGTCTCTAGCGCCGGCAACCGGGCTGCCACGCGGGGCTCCTCTCCGACCGCACCATGGCGGACCCCGGCCGAGGGCCACGGGTACCGCCGCCCATGAAAACGCCTCCGCGCAGAAGATGCCGCGAAGGCCGACTCAGCATAACCAGCAGACGCCGCTCGCCCCACTCGACGCCACGCTGGTCACATCCGCCACCCCCGCCCGCGCCCCACCCGACCCGCTCTGCGGCGTGTCGGGCTGTCCCGCACAGGCGACACCCCAACACGCCGCAAACCGAGCGGCCGGTGTGTGCGACCTCGTCGGCCGGCACCGGCGGCGAGGCCGGCCCGACCGGCAGCCGGCACGGCTGGCCCGACCCGCCTTGCGGCGTGTTACGGCATCCCGGCCCCGCGACACCGCGACACGCCGCAAGGCGCACAGCCAGGATGCGAACTCGCCAGCCGCCGCCGGTAGCGGGGCCAGCCCGACCCGTTTTGCGGCGTGCCGCGGTGTTCGGGCCCCGGCGATACCGCGACACGCCGCAAAACGCGCGGCCGGGCGCGGCGCGCGGGGTGAAAGGACGCGAGCGGGTGGTCAGGTTTGGGGGCCGCGGACCCCGGTCTTCGGGGGTCGCAGGGTGGCCACCGGGGCGGACCAGCGCCGCCGTAGCGCCACCAGCCGCAGCGCGAAAACCAGCAGGGCGGCGGCGGTCAGCGGCGCCGTGCCGGCGCGTCCGGCGGCGTCGAGCAGGGCCACCGCGACCGCGCCGGCCAGCGCGGCGACCGCGTAGATCTCCCGGCGCAGCACCACCGGGATCTCGGCGGTGAGCAGATCCCGGCCCAGCCCGCCGCCGATGGCGGTGAGCATGCCGATCACGCAGGCGCCGACCGGCGGTACGTGGGCGTCGAGCGCCTTGAGCGTGCCGGTGACGGTGAACAGCGCCAGGCCCGCCGCGTCCAGCACCAGCACCGTGGTGCGCAGCCGGGCCAGCTGCGGGTGCAGCCAGAAGACGGCGGCGGCGGTCACCGCGGCGGTGGTGGCGTACCGCCAGTCGGCGAAGGCCAGCGGGGGCACCTCGTCGATGGCCAGGTCACGGAAGATGCCGCCGCCGAGGGCGGCCACGAAGCCGACGAAGACGACGCCGAAGAGGTCGAGCCGTTTGGCCACCGCCGCGGAGGCCCCGGAGGCGGCGAAAACGGCCACCCCGGTCAGGTCGGCGAAGAGCAGGGCGGTGGAGGTGGTCACACCGCCGAAGCGTACGGGGGCGGCCGGACCGGCCGCCCGGGATCACTCGCCGTACGAGTCGTAGATCTCCTTGCACTTCGGGCAGACCGGCGAGCCGGGCTTGGCCGCCTTGGTCACCGGGAACGTCTCGCCGCAGAGCGCCACGACGAAGGTACCCATGACGGCGCTTTCGGCGATCTTCTCCTTGCGGACGTAGTGGAACATCTCCGGACCGGTGTCCGCATCCTTCAGCTCCGGCCGTTCGAGAATCTGTGTGCTCACTGTTGACACCTCCAACTTTCCAGTTTGGCAGGTCGGTGGGGGCCGGTCCACCGCAGCCCACCCCGACGGCGGCCCGTACGGTAACGGAGGTGACCAACTTTCACATCCGTCTCGGCGCTGAGGTCGCCGACGCCCTGCGTGACGGTCGACCGATCGTCGCCCTGGAGAGCACCATCGTCTCGCACGGTCTGCCCCGACCGGACAACCTGCGAGTGGCCCGCCAGATCGAGCGGGCCGTACGGGAGGCCGGCGCGGTCCCGGCCACCATCGGAATGGTCGGCGGCGAGCTGGTGGTGGGCCTCGACGACGCCCAGCTCACCCGCCTCGCCACCGTCGACGGAGTGAGCAAACTCTCCGTACGCGATCTGGCGGTGGCCGCCGCCACCGGCGCGGACGGCGCCACCACGGTGGCCGCCACCAGCGCGGTCGCCGCAGCGGCCGGGATCGGTGTCTTCGCCACCGGCGGGTTGGGCGGCGTGCACCGGGAGGCGGCGCAGACCTTCGACGAGTCCGCCGACCTGGTCACCCTGGCCCGGACGCCGATCGCGGTGGTCTGCGCCGGGGTGAAGTCGATCCTCGACGTGGGCGCGACGCTGGAGCGGCTCGAGACCCTCGGCGTGGGCGTGGTCGGCTACCGCACCCGGCGGTTCCCCGGCTTCTACCTGACCGACGCCGGCTTCGACCTGGACTGGTCGGTGGACTCCCCGGAGCAGGTGGCGGACGTGCTGGCCGCCCGGGAGCAGCAGGGGGTGCACGGCGGCGGGCTGATCGTGGCCAACCCGCTCCCGACCGACGAGCAGCTCGACCCGGCGCTGCACGACCGGACCCTCGCCAAGGGCCTCGCCCGGCTGGGCCGCGAGGGGGTGACCGGCAAGGCGGTGACCCCGTTCCTGCTGGCCCACTTCCACTCGGCCACCGAGGGCGCCAGCCTGGCGGTGAACGTGCGGATCATCCTGCGCAACGCCGACCTGGCCGCCCGGATCGCCGTCGCCGCGGCCGCCCTGCGCACCGACACGCCGGCATGACCGGCCCGTCCCGGGTGGTCGTGGTCGGTGACCTGATCACCGATGTGGTGGCGGTGCTGGCCGGGCCGCTGGCCACCGGCTCGGACACCCCGGCGACGATCCAGGTCAGCGGGGGTGGCCAGGCGGCCAACACCGCGGCGTGGATCGCGGCGCAGGGCGTGCCGGTGACGCTGGTGGGCGCGGTCGGCGACGACAGCGCCGGGCGGGACCGGGTGGCCGAACTGGAGCGAGTCGGCGTCCAGTGCGCCGTCGAGGTGCATCCGGGCCACGCCAGCGGCACCGTGATCGTGCTGGCCACCGCAGGGGAACGCACGATGGTCACCGAACGCGGCGCGAACCTGCGGCTGACCGTCGAGCACGTCGAGCGGGCGCTGGCCGCGGCGCCGGACGCCGCGCACCTGCATCTGTCCGGGTACTGCCTGCTGGACGCCGCGTCGCGGCCGGCCGGGCTGGCGGCGTTGGCCGCCGCCCGCGCGCGCGGGTTCACCACCAGCGTCGACGCGGCGTCCGCGGCGCCGCTGCGGCGGGTCGGCGCGGCGGCCTTCCTGTCCTGGGTACGCGACGTCGACCTGCTCCTGGTCAACGCGGACGAGGCCGGGGTGCTCGCCGGCGGGCTGGATCCGGGGGCGCAGGCGCGGGCGCTGTCGGTGTCGGCCCGGCGGGTGGTGGTGAAGCGGGGCGAGGCCGGGGCGGTCTGGGTCGACCGGAGCGCGACGGTGAGTGTGGCGCCCGCCCGGCGGGTCGCGGTGGTTGACGTCACGGGTGCCGGGGACGCCTTCGCGGCGGGCCTGCTGACCGCCTGGCTGGGCGGCGCGGAGCCGCGGGCGGCGCTGGGCCGGGCCGGTGATCTCGGAGCCCTGGCCGTCTCGACGGTGGGCGCCCGGCCGACGGGCTGACCCGAACGCACCGGCAGGGGCGCCGGATCTGCAGGGTCCGGCGCCCGGCGGTCAGGGTTCGACGTCGATGACCTTGTGCGGCCGCTCCTCGGCGGTCAGGCTCATCGGCGGCGTCTCGTCGCGCATCCTGGGCTGGAACTTCCCCGCGAGCCGGTGCTGCTCCTTCGGCGGGCGGTCGTTGGCCAGCAGCACCGCCAGCCACGGGATGAGCACCATCCCGACGGCGCACAGCGGCAGCCAGAGCCAGAGCAGCGGGGCCTTCGCGCCGACCAGGATCGCGCCGACTATCACGCAGGCCACCCGGATGCCCATCATCAGCACGTAGCGCTTCTGCCGACTGGTGAGCTGGTCGTCCTGGCTGCGCGAGGCGTCGGTGATCAGAATCGGCTGGTACGCCTGACGCTTCACCACGGACCTCCTCGAGGGGATTACGACCCATCCTGTCACTCCCGGGCCGTGATCAGCGAAAATTGACCCATCCCAGTGCGTGTTACGCCCGTGGTACGCTCCGCTCGTGGGCAACCGCTTCAGCTTCACCGACGAGGCGTTGACCAACCTGCGGGTCTACGACGTCACACCCGGGGAAGTCTGGGAAGCCCTGCACAGCACCCGCCGGGTGATCCGGCACCTGGGCGACGACGTCATGGTCGTCTACGCGGCGAACCGCCGCGGCAGGCGGCTGGCCGTGCTGCTCGCCGAGGCCGACGGCACCGACAACGACTGGGACATCCTCTCCGCCCGCGACCTGAGCGACGTCGAGGCCAAGCGCTACGACGAGGCCGTGCGGAGGGATCGCCGACGAGGAGGCGGTCACGATGAACCGTGACGACGCGACCAAGCGGTTCCACGGTGGCGACGACGCGTTCGCCGAGCTGATCGACGAGAGCCAGCCGGTGGAGCTGCCCACCCCCGACAGCGACGTGCCGATGGTCAGCCGCTCGGTACGCCTGCCGCTGGAGACCTACGAGCGGGTCCGGGCGGCCGCCGAGGCCCGGGGCATCGGGGTCACCACGCTGATGCGGCAGTGGATCGAGGCCGGGCTGGCCGACCTGGACGACTCCGCCACCGTCTCCCTCGCCGACGTACGGCGGGCACTGGCCTCGCTGTCCCGCCCGACCGCCGCCTGACCGTCCGTCACAACAGTGGCGGCGAGGGCTGCTCGGGCGGACGGCCGTGCGCCCGCAGCGCGTCTGCCAGCGCGATTCCGGCCACCACGGTCGAGGTGGCCGCGGCGACCGCCAGCGGGGGCAGCCGCGTCATCAGCGGCACCATCACCACCAGCACGACCAGCCCCAGCAACCGGGTCCGGGACACCCGTCCGAACACCTCGTACTCGAAGCGCGCCCGACCGAGCACGAAGAGCGCCGGGCCGCCGATGATCACGGTGAGCCAGGCCGGGTCGGTGTGCCCGCCGGGGTGGGCGATGACGATCTCATAGCCGACGGCGGAGGCGACGATGCCGGCCACCATGACCAGGTGGGTGTACGTCGCCGACTCGGCGAGCCGCCCCGGCCGGGCCGACCCGGCCACCGCGTCCGCCAGCACTGTACCGGCCCGGTAGAAGTAGATGCGCCAGAGCAGGGCCGTGGTGGCGAACGTGATGGCGAAGGCGACCCACCGCGCTGGGGTGAACTCGCTCCCGCTCAGCGTGAATCCGCTGATGAGGATCATCTCGCCCAACGCGATGATGATGAACTGCTGGTAGCGCTCGGCCAGATGCTCACCGGTGACCGTCCACGAGGAGGCGGGCGTACGGCCGCGTCCCGGCAGCGGCCAGCCCAGCCGCCCCGCGCCGTAGTCGATGATCACCGCAAGGGTCCAGAGCACCCCGCGGGCGTCGTCCTGCAGGATTCCTCCGGCGATCCACGGCACCCCCGCCACCGCGGACCAGGCGAGGATCCGGCCGGCGATGTGCCGCTCCCGATGACCCCGCATCACCACGGTGAGGACGAGCGGGCGGCCCACCTGGACGGCGACGTAGGCGAGCGCGAAGGAGAGACCCCGGGACTCGAACGCCTCCGGCAGCGACACCGCCATCACCATGCTGCCGAACATCGAACCGGCCACGACCAGCTGGAGCGCCGGCTGGTCGGGGTTGTAGCGGCTCGTCGTCCACGTGGTCAGCGACCAGACGAACCAGAGGGCGAGCAGGAGCAGCAGCGTCTGCCCCGCCTCGGGCAGGACGAGCCGCCGCTCCACCGTGAAGTCGTTGACCAGCCGGTTCGACACCCGGGTGAGCGCGAAGACGAAGGCGACGTCGAAGAAAAGTTCCAGGAAGGTCGCCCGCGGCGAGGTCTCCTCGCCGCGGAGGAACCGCTCCCCCGGTTGCTCCGCCATCCCCCCGCCCGCCGTCGTCGCCCGACGAACTCACGATCGCGCACGGGAAGCGGTGGCGTCAGGCTTTCGTCGCCTTGGCCGCCGCCTTCATCTGCTGCTTGAACTCGCGCACCCGGCGCAGCGACTCCGGGTCGGTGATGTCGGCCACCGACCGGTACGCGTCCGGTTCGCCGTACCCGCCGGCGGCCTCCCGCCAGCCGTCCGGGCGCACGTCGTACCGCTTGCCGAGCAGTGCGACGAAGATCTGCGCCTTCTGCTTGCCGAAGCCGGGCAGCTCGCCGATCCGGCGCAGCAGCTCCCGCCCGTCCGCGGCGTCCGACCAGAGCCGGGCGGCGTCGCCGTCGTACCGGTCGACGAGCACCTGACACACCTGCTGGACCCGGGCCGCCATCGCCTTCGGAAAGCGGTGCAGCGCCGGTGGCCGGGCGAAGATCTCGACCAGCGCCTCGGGGTCGTACCCGGCCAGCTCCCGGGCGTCCGGCTCGTGCCCCAGCCGCTGCGCCAGCACGTACGGCGAGGTGAACGCCTTCTCGAGCGGGATCTGCTGGTCGAGGACCATGCCGGTCAGCAGGGCCAGCGGGCTGCGCTCCAGCAGCCGGTTGGCCTCGGGGTCGATGGGCAGCGAGAGCGTCATGCGCCCATCCTGCCGGTCGGCGCAACGGGCGCGTTGCCGACTCCCCGAGCGGGCCCCGGACCCACAGGAACACCAAGGTTAGCCTGTGCTAACTTCTCCGCGTCGGTGGAGCGCCCGCCGGCCGGAACCGAAGGAGTGCCGCCGTGCCCGTTCCCGCCCGCAGGTCCCTCGCGGTCACCGTCGCCGCCGGCCTGCTCTCGTTCGGCCTGGTCGCGTGCGGGTCCGGCGAGGACGACGCCGCCGATCCCGGCAAGCCCGGCGACAAGACCATCACCGTCTACAGCGGCCGCAACGAGGCCCTGGTCAAGCCGCTGCTCGACAAGTTCAGCCAGCAGACCGGCATCACCATCAAGACCCGCTACGCCACCACCGCCCAGCTCGCCGCCCAGCTGGTGGAGGAGGGCGGCAAGTCGCCGGCCGACGCCTTCTTCGCCCAGGACGCCGGCGCCCTCGGCGCGGTCGCCAAGCGGGACATGTTCGCCCCGCTGCCCGCCGCCGCACTCGACAAGGTGCCGCAGATCTACCGGGCCCGCACCGGCCAGTGGGTGGGCGTCAGCGCCCGCGCCCGGGTACTCGCGTACAACGCCGACAGCGTGCCCGCCGCCGAGCTGCCCACGTCGGTCTTCGCGCTGACCGACCCGAAGTGGAAGGGCAAGATCGGCGTCGCCCCGACCAACGCCTCGTTCCAGGCGTTCGTCACCGCGATCCGGGTGCAGCACGGCGACCAGAAGGCGAAGGACTTCCTCGCCGGCCTCAAGGCCAACGAGCCGCAGATCCGGGACAACAACGTCAAGATCGTCGAGGATATCGACAAGGGCAGCATCCAGGTCGGCCTGGTCAACCACTACTACCTGGGCGAGGTGGCCAAGGAAAAGGGCACCACCCCGGACGCGCTCAAGGCAAAGCTGCACTTCTTCCCCGGCGGCGACACCGGCGCCCTGGTCAACGTCGCCGGCGTCGGCGTGCTCAAGCGCTCCGCCGAGGACCCGGACACCAAGGCCTTCGTGGACTTCCTGCTCGGCCCGGACTCGCAGAAGTACTTCGCCGAGCAGACCTTCGAGTACCCGGTGGTCACCGGGGCCGGCACCCCGGCCGGCGTGCCGCCGCTGGCCGAGCTGGACACCCCGGACATCGACCTGAACGACCTGGACACGCTGGACGCCACGATCGGCCTGATCAAGGACTCGGGGCTCGTACCCTGACCGCCCCGACCACTGCGCCCAAGGCAGGGCCGGCCCGTTCCGGGCCGGCCCGCTTCGGCGTACCGGGGTCGGTGCGCCGGCTGGCGCCGCGCCCGGCGCTGCTCGCGGCCTCGACCGCCGCGGTCGCCGTGGCCCTGATCCCCCTGGTCTACCTCGCGGTACGCACCGCCGAGGCGGGCGCCGACCGGGTCGTCGCCGAGTTGTGGACCGAGCGGGTCGGGCTGCTGGCGGTCCGCAGCCTCGCGCTGGCCGCCGTGGTCACCACCGCCTGCGTGCTGCTCGGCGTGGGCGCCGCCTGGCTGGTGACCCGGACCGACCTGCCCGGTCGGCGCGCCTTCGCGGTGCTCGCCGCGCTGCCGCTGGCCGTGCCCACCTACATCGCCGCCTTCGCCTGGGTCTCGCTCTTCGACCGGCTGGAGGGCTTCTGGCCGGCCGCGCTGGTGCTGACCCTCTGCTCGTACCCGTACGTCTTCCTGCCGGTCGCGGCGGCGCTGCGCGGCGCGGACCCGGCGCAGGAGGAGGTCTCCCGCTCGCTGGGCCGGGGCGGCTGGCGCACCTTCACCGACGTCACGCTGCGCCAGATCCGGCCGGCGACCGCCGCCGGGGCGCTGCTCGTCGCGCTCTACGTGCTGGCCGACTTCGGCGCGGTGTCGATCCTGCGCGCCGACACCTTCACCCGGGCCATTTTCGTCGCCTTCGACCTGGGTTTCGACCGCACCGGCGCGTTGGTGCTCTCCAGCGTGCTGGTGGCGCTGACCGTGCTGCTGCTGGCCGGGGAGACCGCCACCCGCCGGCGCGGCGCCCGGTACGCCCGGCTCGGCGGCGCCCGTCGCCCCGCCGCCCGGCTGCGCCTCGGTCCGGCCCGCTGGCCCGCGCTCGCCGCGCTGCTCGCGGTGGCCGCGCTGGCGCTCGGCGTGCCGGCGCTCAGCCTGGCCCGTCGGCTGGTCAGCGGGGTGTCCCGGCCCGGCGCGCTCGGCGAGGTCGCCACGGCCGCCGGCAACTCGCTCTGGCTGTCGCTGGCCGGCGCCGCGCTGACCATGCTGCTGGCCCTGCCGCTGGGGCTGCTCACCGCACGCGCCCCCGGCCCGCTGGCCACCGCGCTGGACCGGCTCGCCTATCTGGCCCACGCCCTGCCCGGGGTGGTGATCGGGCTGTCGCTGATCTTCTTCGGCATCAGCGTCGCGTATCCGCTGTACCAGACCCCGTGGCTGCTGGCGCTGGCCTACGCGACGCTCTTCCTGCCGCTGGCCGTCGGCGCGGTGGCCGGCGCCGCCGCCCAGGCCCCACCCGGCCTGGAGGAGGTGGCCCGCTCGCTGGGGCGCGGGCCGCTGGCCGTGCTGCGCACGGTCACCCTGCCGCTGACCCTGCCCGGAATCGGGGCGGGGGCGGCGCTGGTCTTCCTCACCGGCATGAAGGAACTTCCGGCCACCCTGCTGCTGCGCCCCACCGGCACCGACACCCTGGCCACCGAGCTGTGGACGGCGACCTCCGTCGGGGCGTACGCGGCCGCCGCTCCGTACGCGGCGCTGCTGGTGGTCATCTCGGCGCTGCCCACCTGGTGGCTGGTCGCCCGGGGCGGCCTGCTCGACAAGGAGGACCGATGAGCGAGGTGGTGCTGACCGGCGTCGTCAAGCGGTACGGCCCGGTGACCGCGCTGGACGGCGTGGACCTGACCGTCCCGGCGGGCGCGCTGACCGCCGTCCTCGGCCCGTCCGGCTGCGGCAAGACCACCCTGCTGCGCTGCCTGGCCGGCTTCGAACGCCTCGACGCCGGAGCGATCCGGGTGGACGGGCGCGAGGTGGCCGGCCCCGGTCGGCACCTGCCGGCGCACCGCCGCCGGATCGCCGTGGTGCCGCAGGAGGGCGCCCTCTTCCCGCACCTCACCGTCGCGGCGAACATCTCCTACGGGCTGGACCGCGCCGACCGACGGGGCGACCGGGTCGACGAGGTGCTGGCCCTGGTCGGGCTCGCCGGGCACGGCGACCGGATGCCGCACCAGCTCTCCGGCGGCCAGCAGCAGCGGGTCGCGGTGGCCCGGGCGCTGGCGCCGCGCCCGTCGCTGGTGCTGCTCGACGAGCCGTTCAGCGCGCTCGACGCCGGGCTGCGAGCCGGGCTGCGGCACGACGTCCGGGAGGCGCTGCGGGTCGACGGGGCGACCGCCGTGCTGGTCACCCACGATCAGGGCGAGGCCCTGTCGGTGGCGGACCGGGTGGTGGTGCTGCGGTCCGGGCGGGTGGTGCAGTCCGCCACGCCGACCACGCTCTACCGGGAGCCGGCCGACCCGTGGGTGGCCGGGTTCGTCGGCGACGCGGTGCTGCTGCCGGCGGTCGCCTCCGCCGGGGCCGCCCGCACGCCGCTGGGCACCCTCCCGATCGCCGGCCCGACGGCCGACGGCCCGGTCACGGTGCTGGTCCGTCCGGAGCAACTGCGCCTGGCCCCCGCGTCGGGCGCCGACACGGTGACCGCCACCGTGCTGCGGCACGACTTCCACGGCCACGACGCGCTAGTCGCCCTCCGGCTGGCCGACGGTACCCGGGTCACCGCCCGGGTCTGGGACGACTCCGAGCCCGTCCCGGTTGGCACCGAGGTCTCCCTCCACGTGGAAGGCCCCGCCCGGGCCTGGCCCGCGGAGCCCAGCCCCGCCCGGGTCGACGAGTCGGCGCTGCCGGTCGCCTGACCCGTCCGGCTCCGTCGCGCCGGACGGCGCCGTCAGTTGACGACGAAGAGCAGCCGGTTCGGCGAGCCCGTGCCCGGGTTGGTCACCTTGCCGGTGGTGGCGTTGGTGGTCAGGTAGCTGGCCACCTGCGCCGGGGTGTACGACGGGTTGGTTGAGAGCACCAGCGCCGCGGCGCCGGCCACGTGCGGCGAGGCCATCGACGTGCCGCTGATCGTGTTGGAGGCGGTGTCGCTGGTCCGCCAGGCGGACAGGATGCTCGACCCCGGCGCGAAGATGTCCACGCAGGAGCCGTAGTTGGAGTAGGACGCGCGGGCGTCGCTGCTGGTGGTGGCGACGGTGATCGCGGCGGCGGCCCGGGCGGGCGAGTAGCCGCAGGCGTTGGCGCTGGAGTTGCCGGCCGCCACCGCGTACGTGACGCCCGAGTTGACCGAGTTGGTCACCGCGTTGTCGATGGACGAGCTGGCGCCGCCGCCGAGGCTCATGTTGGCCACCGCCGGCTTGACCGCGTTGGCGGTCACCCAGTTGATGCCGCTCACCACGCCGGTGGTGCTGCCGCTGCCCGAGCAGTTGAGCACCTTCACCGCGATCAGGCGGACGGCCTTCGCCACGCCGTACCGGTTGCCGCCGACGGTGCCGGCGACGTGGGTGCCGTGGCCGTTGCAGTCGGTGTTGTTGCTGTCGACGGTGTTGGTGCCCCAGCTGGCCCGGCCACCGAAGTCGGTGTGGGTGGTCCGGATTCCGGTGTCGATGATGTACGCCCGGACGTTGGAGGCGGTGTTCGGGTACGTGTAGCTGGCGTTGATCGGCAGGCTGCGCTGGTCGATCCGGTCCAGGCCCCACGGCGGGTTGGCCTGGGTGCCCTGGACGGTGACCACCCGGTCCTGCTCGACGTAGGCGACGGCCGGGTCGGCGGCGAGCCGGCGGGCCTGGCCGGCGCTCAGCTTCGCGCTGAAGCCGGTGAGGGCGGCGCTGTAGACGTCGGCGACGCTGCCGCCGTACCGCTTGGCGAGGGTGGCGGCGCGGTCCGGCACGGCGGTGCGGGCGGCGAGGGTGTTCGCGGCGCCGACCGCGTCGGCCCGCAGCACGACCAGGTAGCTGCCGCTGATCGCGCCGGGCGCGGACGCGCCGCGGACCTCTCCGGTGGGGGCGGCGAGGGCGGGGGTGGACGCGGCGACGGAGAGCGCCGCCGCGGCGGCCGTGACGGCGAGGGCGCGGATCGCGCGGCGCCGGGGCACGGGCAGAGCGGACATCGTCTGACTCCCTACCGGTACGCCCCGGGCAGGCTGGTGGCCGCCGGGACGCCCATCGACGGATGTTGGGCCAGATGCTAGCCATACATTGATGGTCATAAAAGAGATAACGGCCAATCAATACAGCTCGCGGTATGGATGTCGCGGGTGCCGGCCGATCGACCGCCGTCGGGGGGCAGGATGGCGACGTGGAACGACACGACATGCTGCTCTCCCCCGCCGGCGTCGAGGCGCTGCGCACCGCGCTGAGCCGGGCGGACTTCACCTCGAACGGGATCGCCGGCCGGCTCGGCGCGCAGGCCACCGGCGGGGTGGCCCGCAACGACTTCCGCGCCGCCCTGCGCGCCACCGAGGACCGCGACCCGCTCGCCACGCTGATCCGGGTCTTCATCTGCGACCAGACCGAGCCCGAGGCGGCGGTCGCCGCCGCGCTCGCCCCGCTGGACCTCGCCGAGGCGCTCGCCGGCGGGCTGGTCGAACGGCACGGCGACGGCCTGCGCGCCGGCGTCGACCTGGAACCGTACGGGGACGACTGGTGGGTCCTCGCCGACGTGCCGGCCAGCGCCCGCCCCGGCCGGCCGCTGCACAGCGAACACGTGCTCGGCATCGGCGGCGCCACCCAGACGCTGATCGGCGCCACCGTCCGCCGGCCGGTGCAGACCGCGCTGGACCTGGGCACCGGCTCCGGCGTCCAGGCGCTGCACCTGGCCACCCACGCTGACCGGGTCACCGCCACCGACGTCTCCGAGCGGGCGCTGCGCTTCGCCGCCACCACCGCCGCGCTCAACGGCCAGGACTGGGAACTGCTCCGCGGCGACCTGGTCGCCCCGGTCGCCGGACGCCGCTTCGATCTGGTGGTGAGCAATCCACCGTTCGTGGTGGGCCCGGGCACCACGACCCACGTCTACCGCGACTCCGGGCGGGTCGGCGACGCGATCGGCGCCGAGCTGGCCGCCGCCGCGCCGGGCCTGCTCACCGAGGGCGGCACCATGCAGTACCTGGCGAACTGGGTGCACGTGGCCGGCGAGGAGTGGCACGAGCGGGTGGCCGGCTGGTTCGCGGGCACCGGCCTGGACGCCTGGGTGATCCAGCGCGAGGTGGCCGACCCGATGGCGTACGTCAACCTCTGGCTCACCGACGTCGGCGAGGCGACCGACCCGCAGCGGATGGCGGCCTGGCTGGACTGGTTCGACGCGCACAAGGTGGAGGCGATCGGCTTCGGCATCGTCTCGCTGCGCCGGTCCGGGCACGCCGACCCGGTCGTCCGGATCGAGGACCTGCGCCAGCGGGTGGAACCCCCGATGGGCGACCGGGTCGCCACCTGGTTCGACCGCCAGGACTTCCTCCGGGTACGCGACACCGATGCGCTGCTCGCCGAGCGCTACCGGGCCGCCGAGGGGCTCCAGCTGCGGCAGGAGGCCACCATGGGCGACGAGGGGTGGGCGGTGGACCGGCAGGTCCTCACGATGCCGCACGGGCTGCGCTGGAGCGAGGAGGTCGACCCGCTCGTGCTGGCGCTGGTCGGCGGCTGCGACGGCCGGCTGGCGCTGCGCGACCAGCTCGCCCTGCTGGCCGCCGCGCACGACGTGACCCCGCAGGAGCTGGCCGAGGCGGCCGGCCCGATCGTGGCGCACCTGATCGAACGCGGCGTCATCGAGCCGGTGATGGCGTGACGCGGGTCGCGCCGGCGGAGCCGGACGGCGGCCGAAGGGGGGTCCGCTGATGCGGGCGGTGGTGCAGACGGTCGGCCGGGCGAGCGTGACGGTCGACGGCGCGGTGGTCGGCCAGATCGACGACGGGCTGCTGGTGCTGCTCGGCGTGACGCACGCCGACACCCCGCAGGTGGCGCAGACGATGGCCCGCAAGATCCACGAGCTGCGCATCCTCGACGACGACCGCAGCGCCGCCGACACCGGCGCCCCGATCCTGGTGGTCAGTCAGTTCACCCTCTACGGCGACGCCCGCAAGGGCCGGCGTCCGAGCTGGACCGCCGCCGCCCCCGCGGAGGTCGCCGAACCCCTCGTGACGGCGGTGGTGGAGGCGCTCCGCGACCGCGGCGCCAAGGTCGAGACCGGCCGCTTCCGCGCCCACATGCTGGTGGAGAGCGTCAACGTCGGCCCCCGCACCCTCCTCCTCGACCTCTGACCTCGCGTCCCCGCCCCCGGCCCCCGCCCCGCCTCGTTGATCAAGAAGTTTGCGTCAGCCGAGCCTGGCGATGTCAAGTGGTGAGTGCAATCGTCAGGGCGTGATGAGTTGAGCGAGACGCTGGGTTGGGGTTGCCCAGCTCAGTGTCTGGCGGGGGCGGGTGTTCAGTTCGTGGGCGACCTCGTCGAGGCCGGCCTGGTCGATGGTGCGGAAGTCGTAGCTGCTTTTGGGGAAGTACTGGCGTAGTAGTCCGTTGGTGTTCTCGTTGGTGCCGCGTTGCCAGGGGCTGTGGGGGTCGCAGAAGTAGACCGGGCAGCCGGTGACGACGGTGAACTGCGGGTGGGTGGCCATTTCCACGCCCTGGTCCCAGGCCAGTGAGCGGCGCAGGTGCGTCGGCATCCTCGTGGTCAGGTCGGTGAGTACGCCGATGACGGCTTCGCTGTCGCGGCCGTTGGGTAGGGCGCCGAGCATCACGTAACGGGTGCTGCGTTCCACCAGGGTCACGATCGCTGAGGCGCCGGCCTTGCCGATGACCAGATCACCTTCCCAGTGCCCGGGCACCGCCCGGTCGGTGGCCTCGGCGGGGCGGGCGCTGATGTGCAGGTCGCCGATCCAGGGCCGCCGGCTACGGGCGGCACCCGCGGTACGTGACTGCGGGCGCCGCGCAGTGCGCCCCGACCGCAGGGCCACCTGCCGGGTCAACTCGGCCCGAAGGTTCCCCCGTGACTGCACGTAGATCGCCTGGTAGATCGTCTCGTGGGACACCTGCAACTCCGGCCGGTCGGCGAACGTGGCCCGCAACCACGCGGCGATCTGCTTCGGAGACCACCTACGAGCCAGTTTCCCCGCCACCACCTGCCGCAGCCGCGTACCCACCGCCAGCTTCGACGTTGTCGCCCGGCGTCGCGCCGCGTCAGTCCGCCGCTGCGCCCACTGCGCCTGATACCCCCACCGATACGGGCGACGAGCCCGCCCGGGCGGCAACGACCGCCCGAGCGGATTCTTCGTTCCATGCCGAGCACTGTTGTTCCGCGCCACCTCCCGCGACACCGTGCACACCGGCACCCCGAGAAGCCCAGCGATCTGCGAGATCGTCCGACCCGAGGCCCACAAATGCTCCAACACCTGCCGATGCCCGAACGTCAACACACCCGGCCTCGCCACCAGCACCTCCAGCCCAACCAAGATCAGTTGCACTGAAGCCTAGAAACCGCCCCTGGTTTTCTGACGCAAACTTCTTGATCACCGCCGAAAGGCGGCCGGGGTGGGGGTGGGGTGGGGGGGTGAGGGTCAGAAGAAGAGGCCGCGGCGTTGGATGGACTGGCGGAGCCAGCCGTCGAGCTGGGCGGCCCAGTCGGTGCGGTCCAGGGTGGCGTGGTCGACGGTGAAGCGGCCGAACGCGTCGCGCCCCTCGGTGAGGATGCCGCCCCGCTTGTCGATCTCCAGCACCACCTGGGTCTGCTGCGGTTCGCTGATGAAGGTCAGCTCCAGCTGGTTGATCGCGCGGGCGTACTGCGGCGCCGGGTGGAACTCGATCTCCTGGTAGAACGGCAGGCTCTGCCGTACGCCGTAGATGTGCCCCCGCTCGACGTCGGCCCGGGCGAACCGGAAGCCCAGCCGCAGCAGCGCCTCCAGCAGCCGCTCCTGCGCCGGCAGCGGGTGCACCGCCACCGGGTCCAGGTCGCCCTTGTCGACGGCCCGCGCCACCTCCAGCTCGGTACGCAGACCCATCGTCATCCCGTGCAGGTGGTGCCCGTACAGGTCGGTCAGCGGGGTCTCCCAGGGCACGTCGAAGCGGAACGGGATGTCGTACCGCTGGCCGGGCTCCAGCCGGAACGGGCCGGTGACCTGGCGCCGGCCGAACTCCTGCGTGGTGTCGTACTCGGAGTCGGCGCTCTCCACCTCGACCCGGGTGACCAGGCCGAGGGCCACATAGGAGACGTCCACCTGGTGGTCCCCGCCGGCCACCTGGATCCGTCCCTCCAGTTGACCGCCCGGACGGCAGTTCGGGTTGGCCAGCACGGTTTCCACCGAGGGACCACCCACACCCATCGCCTGCATGAGCCGCTTGAAGACCACCACGTCCTCCGTCGCCTGTTCCGGCCGGCCCCGGTGGCCGACCGCTGGCACGGTAACCGTCGCCGGCAAGCGGACCCGGCGACGACACCCGGCAACCGACCGGATTGCTGTCGGGTCCCCGATCGCCTCACTCCCGTTTCACGCCCCGGTTGGAAAGCTGTCTGTCATCGGCACCACTGGGGCCGGTACGCGGCACAGAAGCGGACACGGGGAGAGACTGAGATGGCCCTGCAGATGATCGAGAACCAGACGCGCCCGGCCGCCACCATCGACGCCGAGCACGGCACGGAGACCCTGACCGACCTGGACGCGACCGACGAGCGCGGCATCTCCACCGACCTCGTCCGGGCGTACCTCAACGGGATCGGCCGGACGAAGCTGCTGACCGCCGCGCAGGAGGTCGAGCTGGCGAAGCGGATCGAGGCGGGGCTGTTCGCCGAGGAGAAGCTCTCCGCCTGCACCCCGGTCTCCGCCGAGCTGAAGAGTGACCTGGAGCTGATCGTGGCGCAGGGCCGCGCCGCCAAGGACCACCTGCTGGAGGCCAACCTCCGGCTGGTGGTGAGCATCGCCAAGCGCTACACGGGGCGCGGGATGGCGTTCCTGGACCTGATCCAGGAGGGCAACCTCGGCCTGATCCGCGCGGTGGAGAAGTTCGACTACGCCAAGGGCTACAAGTTCTCCACGTACGCCACCTGGTGGATCCGGCAGGCGATCACCCGGGCGATGGCCGACCAGGCCCGCACCATCCGCATCCCGGTGCACATGGTCGAGCAGGTCAACCGGATGGTCCGGGTCCGCCGCGAGCTGTCGGTCTCGCTGGGCCGGGAGCCCACCGTGGCCGAGGTGGCCGTCGCCCTGGAGATCCCGGAGTACCAGGTGATCGAGCTGATCTCCTACGACCGGGAGCCGGTCAGCCTGGACCAGGCGGTCGGCGAGGACGGCGAGAGCGCGCTGGGTGACTTCGTCGCCGCGGTGGACCCGCGCGAGGAGCCGGGTGACGCGGCCGCCAACGGTGAGCTGCGCAACGAGGTGAGCATCGTGCTGGCCACCCTCTCCCAGCGGGAGCAGGCGGTGATCCGGCTGCGGTTCGGCCTGGACGACGGCCGGCAGCGCACCCTGGACGAGGTGGGCAAGGAGTTCGGCCTGTCCCGGGAGCGGATCCGGCAGATCGAGAAGGTGACGCTGCTCAAGCTGCGCGCGCCGGAGCGGGCGCAGCGGCTGGAGGCGTACGCCTGCTGACCCACCCACGATCCGAAGGCCCCGGCGCGTGTGGCGCTTGGGTGTTGTCGTACCGGTGGGGCAGGGTCGGCGTATGAACTGGACACTGGAAGTGGTGGTGGTACCGGTCAGCGACGTGGACCGGGCCAAGGAGTTCTACGCCGACCGGCTCGGCTTCGCCGTCGACCACGACACCCGGATCGGCGACGACGTGCGCATCGTGCAGCTCACTCCCCCAGGTTCGGGCTGCTCGGTCGTGATCGGCCGCGGCGCGGTGCCCGACATGCCGCCGGGCTCGCTCAAGGGTCTCCAACTGGTGGTGCCCGACCTGGAGAAGGCGCGCGCGGAGCTGGTCGCGCGGGGCGTGGAGGTCAGCGAGATCCAGGTGTTGGGCGAGAATCCCCGGCCGGTGCCGCACCCGCTGGACAATGTGGGCTTCGTCTTCTTCACCGATCCGGACGGCAACGCCTGGGGCGTGCAGCAGATCTCCAGCCGCGGCTGAGCCGCGACTCAGAGGCGCCGGGGGCCGGTGTCCGGGCGGGCGCCCGCCGAGCCGATCCGGACGCTGGCGTGCAGCACCGACATGCCGTCCGGCCGGGCCAGCACCGGGTTCAACGTCAGCGACCGGACCCGGGGTTGCTCGTCGGCGAGCCGGCCGACCCGCAGCAGCAGGTCGACCAGGGCCGCCCGGTCGACCGGCGCCGCGCCCCGATGCCCGCGCAGCAGCGGCGCGGCCCGTGGCTCGTCGACCAGCTCGGCGGCGTCCCGGTCGGTCAGCGGCACCGCCCGCCAGGCCCGGTCGCCGAGCAGTTCGGTGGCGACGCCGCCCAGACCGAAGCCGACCACCGGCCCGAAGGCCGGGTCCTCCATCAGCTCCACCACGCAGGCCACGCCGGGCGGGACCATCGGCTGGACCAGCACGTCCGGGCCGAAGACCGGAGCCATCTCGGCGTACGCGCGGCGCAGCGCGACCGGGTCGGCCAGGTCGAGGCGTACCGCGCCGAGGTCGAGCCGGTGCCGCAGGCCGGCGGCGGCGGCCTTGAGCGCCACCGGCCAGCCGAGCCGGTCGGCGGCGGCCACCGCCTCGTCGGCCGTGGCGGCCGGCGCGGAGCCGACCACATCGATCCCGTACGCGGCGAGCAGCCCGGCCGGGTCGATGGCGTCGGCGCGCAGCGCGGCCTGCCCGGCGACGGGGTCCACCCGGGGCAGCTCGGGCAGCGTGCCCGGGTCCCGGCGCAGCCAGGCCGCGTAGGTGGTGACCCGGGCCAGGGCCCGCACCGCCTCCTCCACGCTCGGGTACGCCGGCACGCCGGCCGGCACCCGCCCGGCCAGGAATGTCGCCACGGTGGGCTTGCCGGCGGCGAGCGCGGTCGGCAGGGCGGCGGTGAAGTCCGCCTCTTCCATGGTGACCTGGCCGGGCAGCGGCGGGGCGAAGACGGCGACCAGCGCGTCCACCCCCGGGTCCGCGGTCGCCTCGGCCAGCGCCGTGCTGAACTCGGCGGTGCCCGCGTGCGGGCCGACGTCGCGCGGGTACCCGTCGGCGACGGTGAGCCCCTGGGCGGCGCAGGCGGTGGCGGCGAGCCCGGTCAACGCCGAGGAGTTGCCGACCACGCCGACCCGGGGGCCGGCGGGCAGCGGCTGGCGGGCCAGCAGCAGACCAACGTCGAGCAGCTCGGCGACGGTGTCCACCCGGATCACCCCGGACTGGGCGAACAGCGCGCTGACCGCGGCGGCGTCCAGCGCCGGCCCCGCGCCGAGGCCGGCCGGGCGGGCCAGCGAGGCGAGCGCGACCACCGGCTTGTCCCGCCCGATCCGGCGGGCCAGCCGGGCGAACTTGCGCGGGTTCCCGAAGGTCTCGAGGTAGAGCAGGATCACGTCGGTGCCCGGGTCGTCCTGCCAGTACTGGAGCAGGTCGTTGCCGGAGACGTCGGCCCGGTTGCCGGCCGAGACGAAGGTGGACAGGCCGAGCCCGCGCCGCTGCGCCTCGGCGAGCAGCGCCACGCCGAACACACCGGACTGGCTGAACAGGCCGACCCGGCCGGGCGCCGGCAGGACGGGGGCGAGGGTGGCGTTGAGGCGTACCTTCTCGTCGGTGTTGGCCACGCCCAGGCAGTTCGGGCCGACCACCCGCATGCCGGCGGCGTGCGCGGCGCGGACCAGCGCGCGCTGCGCCGCCGCTCCCTCTCCCCCGGCCTCGGCGAAGCCGGCGGAGATGACCACCAGGCCGTGCGCGCCGGCGGCGGCGGCGTCCGCGACCACCAGGGGCGCCGCGTCGGGGGCCACGGCGACGACCGCCAGGTCGATGTCGAGACCGGCGTCGGCCGCCGACGGGTACGCGGGCAGCCCGGCCACGGTGGCCGCGCTGGGGTGCACCGGCACGATCGCGCCCGGGTAGCCGCCGTCGCGCAGGTGCCCGAGCACGGCGGCGCCGACACCCTGCCCGGTGGCACTGGCGCCGTAGACGGCGATGCCGCGCGGGGCGAGCAGCCGGGCGATCGAACGGGCCTCGGTGCGGTGCTCCCGGCCGCGCTGCACCTCCAGCGTCGACTCGGTGGGGGCGATCGGGAAGCTCAGGTGCACCACGCCGTCGGCGAACTGGCGCTGGACCTGGTAACCGAAGTCGGAGAAGACCCGCAGCATCGCGCCGTTGGCGGGGAGCACCTCGGCCACGAAGTGCACGATGCCGGCCCGCCGGGCCGCGTCGGCGAGGTGCTCCATCAGCACCGAGCCGATCCCCCGCCCCTGGTAGGCGTCCTCGACCACGAACGCCACCTCGGCCTCCGGGGCTTCCGGGCCGAGCCGCTCGTACCGGCCGACGGCGACGATCCGGTCTCCGGCGAGCACCACGAAGGCCTCCCGGTCGCGGTGGTCGACGTTGACGAAGCGGTGCAGGTCGCGGTCGGGGATGCGCGGGTACGGGGAGAAGTAGCGCAGGTAGCGGGTGCGCTCGGAGAAGCGCGAGTGCATCGCCACGATCTCCGGCCCGTCCGCGGGGCGGATCGGGCGCAGCTGGACGGTGCTGCCGTCGCTGAGCAGCACGTCCACCGGCTGGCCGACAGTGGTCACCGGTCGGTCCCCTCCCCAGGTCACCGGCTCAGTCGCGCGGATCGTGCGGGTCGAGCCCGAGCAGCGGGAAGACCGCCTTGCGGGTGGCGGCGATCGCCCGGTCCACGGAGGTCGGCTCGCCGGTCGGCTGCCACGGCTCGTACGCCGGGTCGGCGTCGTCGGTCATCCGCAGCGGGATCTCCCGGCCGGGCAGCCGCTTGGCGACCAGCTCCCGCCAGGCCGGTGGGGTCAGGGTGGCCGGCGCGATCGGGTCGCCGCTGGCGATCGCCAGCAGGTGGGTCCACGCCCGGGGCACCACCTCGGCCAGCGCGTACCCGCCGCCGCCGGTGGCGACCCAGCGACCCTCGCAGAGTTCGTCGGCGAGCGCCCGCAGGGCCAGGTAGGTGGCGCGCTGCCCGTCGACGGTGAGGTGCAGGTCGGCCAGCGGGTCCATCCGGTGCCCGTCCGCGCCGCACTGGGTCACCAGGATCTGCGGCCGGAACGCGCGCAGCACCGACGGCACGATCGCGTGGAAGGCGCGCTGCCAGCCGGCGTCGTCGATGCCGGGCGGCAGCGGCACGTTCACCGCGCTGCCCTCCGCTCCCGGGCCACCGGTCTCGTCGGGAAAGCCGGTGCCGGGGAAGAGCGCCAGCGGGGTCTCGTGCAGGCTGACCGTGAGCACCCGCGGGTCCCGGTAGAACATCTCCTGCACGCCGTCGCCGTGGTGCACGTCCACGTCCACGTACGCGATCCGCTCGGCGCCGAGGTCGAGCAGGCGGGCGATGGCCACCGCCGGGTCGTTGTAGACGCAGAAGCCGGCGGCCCGGTCCGGCATGGCGTGGTGCAGCCCACCGGCCACGTTCACCGCGCGGCGGGCCTCGCCCCGCCAAACCGCCTCGGCGGCCGCGACGCTGGCCCCGGCGATCAGCGCGCTGGAGTCGTGCATGCCGTCGAAGACGGGATTGTCGGAGGTGCCCAGCCCGTACCCGGCGAAGAGCGGGTCGCGCGGCGCGGCCCGGACGGCGTCCAGGTAGTCCGGCTGGTGCACCCGGGTGAGCAGCGCGTCGTCGGCCGGCGTCGGCCGGACCAGACGGACCCCGGGCCGGTCGAGGACACCCAGCTCCCGGGCCAGCGCCATGGTCAGCTCGACCCGTACCGGGTCGAGCGGGTGCTCCCCCATGTCGTAGGCGAGCAGGGCCTCGTCCCACACCACCACCGTGTCGTCCGACATGAGGTCATCGTCGCACGAGCGCCGCCGGCCGCCCACCGCACGCGCTGCTCAGCGGGGTGATGTCTCCCCGGTGGCCACCGGCCGGTCCGGGTCGGCCACCCAGTTGCTCCACGAGCCGACGTAGAGCGCGGCGTCCGGTCGCCCCGCCAGGTGCAGGGCGAGCACCGCCTGCGCGGCGGTCACCCCCGATCCGCAGTACGCCCCGACCGGCGTGCCCTCGGTCACCCCGGCGGCGGCGAACCGCTCGCGCAGCGCCTCGGCGGCCGGGAAGCGCCCCTCGGTGACGTACTCCGGGGCGGGCAGGTTCACCGCGCCCGGCACGTGCCCGGCGACGGGGTCGATCGGCTCGGTCTCGCCCCGGTAGCGGGGCGCGGCCCGGACGTCGAGGAGGACGCCTTCGTCGGCGGCGGCGAGCGCCGCCGCGGCGGCGGTGTCCAGCACCGGCAGGGCGCCGGGGCGGACGGTCACGTCACCCGGGGGCGGGGCGGGCGCCTCGGTGGAGGTGGGCAGGCCGGCGGCGAGCCAGCCCGGCCACCCGCCGTGCAGCAGCCGTACCGGTCGGTGACTGGCCCAGCGCAGGGTCCACCAGGCGCGGGCGGCGGCCATGCCGTCGCCGCCGTCGTACACGACGATGGGATGACCGGCGCGGACGCCGGCGGCCCGCAGCACGGCCTGCAGCGCGGCCGGGTCGGGCAGCGGGTGCCGGCCGGCGGCGCCGGGCGGACCGCAGAGCGCGGTGTCCAGGTCGACGAAGACCGCGCCGGGCAGGTGACCTGCGGCGTAGTCCTCGCGGCCGGGCGGCCCGGTCAGCCGCCAGCGCACGTCGAGCAGGGTGGGCGGGTCGGGCTCGGCGAGCGCGGCGGCGAGCTGTTCGGCCTCGATCAGCGGCTCCTGAGTTCCGGACATGGCGACCAGTCAACACCATCCGGGCAGCGACCTGGCGGTTCGGCACCGGCCGTTGTCGGGGCTGCGGGGTAGCATCGTGCACCGGAGGGCTGACGTGAAACACGATTTGGTCGATACGACCGAGATGTACCTTCGCACCATCCTCGAGCTCGAGGAGGAGGGTGTGCCGCCGCTGCGCGCGCGGATCGCCGAGCGGTTACGGCAGAGCGGGCCCACCGTCAGCCAGACCGTCGCCCGGATGGAGCGCGACGGGCTGCTCACCGTCGAGGGCGACCGGCACCTGACGCTGACCCCGCTGGGTCGCAACAGCGCCGTCTCCGTGATGCGCAAGCACCGCCTCGCCGAGCTGCTGCTGGTCAACGTCATCGGGATGCCCTACGAGGAGGCCCACGAGGAGGCCTGCCGGTGGGAGCACGTGATGAGCGACGCCGTCGAGAAGCGGGTCTACGACCTGCTCAACCGACCGACCCGCTCGCCGTACGGCAACCCGATCCCGGGGCTGGAGGAGCTGGGCTCGCCGGAGCCCGAGGCCGACACGGTCGAGGGTGAGCGCAACCTGGCCTTCCCCGGCCTCTCCGGGACGGTGGTGGTCCGGCGGATCTGCGAGAGCGTGCAGACCGACGCCGACGTGCTGCGCCAGCTGCACGCCGCCGGGGTCGACCCGGGCGCCACGGTCACCGTCGCGCAGGAGCGGGACGGGGTGTTCATCGACCGCTCGGGCGAGCGGGTCCGGCTGCCCCGCGAGGTCGCCTCGCGGGTCTTCGTCGCCGCCCACTGACGGCTCGGGCCGCCTGCTCTCCGGGGCCGTTGCCTCGGTCCGCGCGGGCGGCCCGCTTCCGTTGGCGCGCCCTGCCCGCGAGCCTCACATGGCCCGGGTGTTGATTTTCTTCGCCAGGCTGACCAGCTTGCCGGTCAGCTCCTCGGCCTCGGCCTTCGGTGCGCCACGCTCACACGTCCAGTGCAGGGTGGCCAACCGGTCCTCGGTGGCCAGCCAGCCGACCTCGGCGACCGGACCGTGCTTCGCCGTCTTGGCGAGGGTGCGGCGGTAGGCGACCTGGCCCAGCTTCGACACCTTGGTCGCCCCGTCGGGCAGCACGTCGGCGTTGAAGGTCGGCACGTCGATCGAGGTGTCGGTGACGGTCAGCGTCAGCTCGGGCAGGGTGGCCCGCTCGGCGCGGACCACGCAGGTGTGGGTGTCGCCCTTGTCGCTGGCGGCGGCCACGTCGAACCGGACACCGGCGTGCTCCTCGATCACCGCGAAGTCCAGCAGCCGGCACGCGCCGCCCGAGGAGGCGGCGGCCACCTCCACCGTCACCGGGTCCACCGCCGGCACGGCCACCGGTCGGGGCTGGGCGCCGCAGCCGGTGGTCAGCAGGACGGCTGAGGCGGTGAGCCAGATCCGCGCGTGCACGGGGAACCTCCGCGGTCGTCGGCGGGGGCCCGCCGGATATCCGTCGGACACCGTACGGGCAACCCGTGCCGGCGCGAAAGTCCTTCGGCGCGCACCCGGGGCGGACCCTCGTCGAGGGTCGCGGTCCGCGACCGCCGCGTCACTCCGGCCTCTTCAGGCCGGCGGCAGGTCGCGCATCCGGCGCAGTGGCGAGCAGACCACGAAGAGCGCCGCGCTCCACGTCCCCAACGCCGTCAGGACCAGCGCCGGCCGCAGCCCCCACTGGCTGCCCAGCGTCCCGCCGAAGAGCGCGCCGAGCGGCACCACCCCGAAGCAGATCCACAGGAACGAGGCGTTGACCCGACCGAGCAGTTCCGGCGGGGTGATGCGCTGCCGGTACGACAGGATGGCGACGTTGAACAGCACCGCGTTGGCGGAGAACGCGGCGAGGCCGACGGCGTAGAGCGCCAGTCCCCAGCCGGGTCGGGCCAGCGGCACCAGCAGGTAGAGCGGCCCCGGGACGGCCATCGCGACCCAGATCACCCGCGCCGAGCCGATCCACCGGGAGAGCCGGTCGGCCAACGCGCCGCTGACCAGCCCGCCCACCGCGCCGAGGGAGAAGACCACCCCGACCACCGCCGGGGAGGCGTGCAGCTCCCGCACCAGGTAGGTGACCTCCAGCGAACTCGTCGCCATGGCGAAGAAGTTGGACGTGGTGACGCAGGCCAGGATCCGTACCAGGATTGGCTGCCGGCGGATGAACCCGAGCCCTTCGGTGAGGGCGACCCGCGCCGGCACCCGATCGCCGGTGGCGGGTCGGGCGGCGGTCGGCTGCCGGATCAGCAGCAGCGTCACCGCGCTGACCACGAAGGCGAACGCCGTCCCGAGGAAGGTCCGCGCCGCGCCGACGAGCCCGGTCAGCGCCCCGCCGACCATCGGCCCGACCAGCTGGGCCGCGTCCTGGCTGACGGCGAGCCGGGCGTTGCCCTCGACGAGTTGATCCGCCGGCACCAGCCTCGGCAGGGTGCCCTTGTACGCCACGGTGAAGAGCACCGTCAGCACGCCGGAGAGCCCGACCACGACGTACAGGAAGGGCAGGGTGAGGCGACCGACCAGGGCGACCACCGGCAGTGACAGCAGCAGCGCGGCGCGGCCGAGGTCGCAGGCGACCATCAGCCGCCGCGGGTCGACCCGGTCCGCGAGCAGGCCGGCGGGGAGCGAGAAGAGCAGGTACGGCAGCCAGGCCAGGAAGGCCAGCAGGGAGACCTCGAACACGCTCGCGCGCAGGGTGTCGGCGGCGAGCAGCGGTACCGCCACCCCGGAGATCCGGGTGCCGACCTCGCTGACCGTCTGACCGCCCCAGAGCAGGGCGAAGTCGCGGCTGCGCCAGAGCGGCCCGAGGCGGGGCCGCACCGGCGGGGCGGCCTCCAGGTGCCGGGTCACGGGTCACCACTTTCCAGCGGCAGGGATGGGCCGACGAGGGCCGGCACCGAACCGGCGGCTCGGCCGACCCAACCTAGGCGGCGCCACCGGTCCGGGCACCCGAATATCGCCTGGTTGGCGGTCAGTCGTCGACGTACGGGCAGTGTCGGCAGCCGCGCCCGCAGCAGGTGCCCCGGCGGGCCAGGAAGCCGGCGCTGAGCACGAAGAGCCCGGTGGCCGGGTCGAGGTAGCCGGCCTCACCGGCGGCGAGCGCGGCGGAGTGGGCCGCGAGGATCCGCTCCCGGTCGGGATGCTCCGGCGACAGCCGGGACGGGTGCGGCTCGGTCAACGGTCGGTCCGCCAACGGTCGCCGCTCTGCACCCACCGGCGCAGTCTACGAAGCCGTCCGCCGCCACCGGCCACGCGTGACCCGCCGGGAGTCACCGGTCACCTGACCGATCGTGTCGTAGGGCTGCGGAATGCTGGACGCCGACGGGGGTTCGACTGTGGAAGGACGGCAGATGAGGAAGATCGTCGTACACATGAGCGTGTCGCTCGACGGGTTCTTCGAGGGCCCCGGCGGCGACCTGGGGTGGCATCTGGTCGACGACGAGCTGCACCGGCACTTCAACGCGGAGCTGCGCACCATGGGCGGGTTCCTCAACGGGCGCCGCAGCTACCAGCTGATGGCCGAATTCTGGCCGACCGCCGACCGGGACCCGGCCAGCACCGCCCCGATGGTGGAGTTCGCCGGCATCTGGCGGGACATGCCGAAGATCGTCTACTCCCGGACGCTGGACGCGGTCGACTGGAACGCCACCCTGGTCCGGGACGTCGTACCCGACGAGGTGCGGCGGCTCAAGGCCGAGCCGGGCGGCGACCTTGCCCTCGGCGGGGCGGACCTGCTCGCCACCTTCCTGCGGCACGACCTGGTCGACGAGTACCGGCTCTACGTCCACCCGGTCGTGCTCAGCGGCGGCCGCCAACTCTTCCCCGCGTCGGGCGACCGGCAGCCGCTGCGCCTGACCGGGACCCGCACCTTCGGCAACGGCGTCGTCCTGCTGCGGCACGAGCGCGCCCGGGACTGACGAGGACCGGCGCGCCGGGCACACGCCCACCGGCGGGAGGCGTGACCGCGAGCTAAGGGCGTTGGCTTTCCGGTCGGCCCGGCCTATGGTTGCCGGATGCGTCTGTCCGGGCAGCAGGAGAGGACCGCCGTCAGCACGACGGCGGCGCCCGCTGCTGTCCGCCGGCCCGCCCTCCGGGTCACCGTGGCGACCCGCGTCGTGCGAGTCGCGGTCGCGCCGTCGCGCGCCGGCTCGGTCGCCCCCGGCCTGCCGAGCCCCGCCGGACGTAGCCCTCCTGGACCGGTGCACACCCACTGAACGGCCACCAGGGCGAAGCTTCCACAGCTTCGGCCCTTTTTCTTTTTCCGAGGAGCTACGCCATGACCACGCACACCCAGCCGGGCCAGCAGAACTGGATCGACGAACTGCGGTCGACCCTGACGTCCGACTTCGAAATGCACACCGCCCGGCTCACCGAACTCACCGCCGACACCGGTGATCCGGCCGAGGCCCACACCCGCGACGCGCTGCTCGCCGCGACCCGGCAGAGCCTGGAGCAGATCACCGGGGCGCTGCGGCGCATCGCCGAGGGCCGGTACGGGATCTGCGAGCGGTGCGCCGGGCCGATCCCCCAGGAACGCCTGGAGGTGCTGCCGCACGCCCGCTTCTGCGTGCCCTGCCAGCAGAAGCAGCGCTGACGTACCGGGCGGGGGCTGCCGCACCGACGTGGCAGCCCCCGCTCGTGCGGACTCGGCCGACCGCCGCGGTGCCCGGCGAGCCCGGGTCAGCCGAACCAGGTCATCGCCTGCCCGTGCGAACGGGTCCAGGCGAGCGGCCGTCCGTCGAGCGCCAGCACGTTGTACAGCGCCTCGCCCGGCGACTCCGGCAGCCCGTCGTGGGTCAGCACCTCCGGGGCCTCGTTCGAGATCCAGTAGCCGGGCAGCCCGCGTACCACCGCGGCGAACGCCTCCCGCCGCGGGGCCGGCACCTGGTAGAGCACGGAGGTGTGGAACACCACCAGCGTCGCCCCGGCCGGCGCCCGCGCGGCCAGTGGCGGCAGGTCGTCCACCAGGTCGCCGCGGACCAGCAGCGGCGGCTCGGCCGCGGCGACGGCCGCCGCCGCCCGGAGGCGGGCCCGGCGATGCTCGTGCTCCGGCCAGATGAGGGCGTCGAGCCAGTCGACGTCGGCGGGATCGGTCACGTCGAGGGGATTCAGGTCCAGGCCGGCCCGCCACACCACCTCGGGTAGGCGGCTCGGCGGCGCCATTCCGGTGAGGGCGCACTCGCAGACCGGTTCGCCCGCGCCGAGGACGTGCTCGCCGTAGCGGTAGGCGTACCGGTCCGGGTAGAGACAGAGCCCGGCGGACGCGCCGACCTCCAGCAGCGCGAGCGGCTGCGGCAACGCGGCGAGCACCGGCAGCAGTACGGCACACCGCCCCGGCTCGTTGGTCTGGGTGGCCCGGGTGCGCAGCTCCGCCTCGACCGCCGGCCAGTTCGCCACGGTGAAGTCGCGGAACGCGGCCGGGTCGTCGACCGGCCCGCCGAGCAGCCGGACGACGCCGAACAGCAGATTCGGCTGCCGCTTGTCCGGCGGCAACGTGCCGAGCAGGGCGAGCAGCTCCTCGTCGCGCGAGACGGCGAGGGACAGGCGCTCGTACCCGGGCGACACTCCGCGCGTCTCGCGCGCGGCGAACTCGGCGTAGCTCGCGGCGATGGTCATGTTCCGATGATCGCAGTGATCCCGGACGCGTGGCGCAGTGCCATGGGTGGGCTGCCGACCGGCCCCGCATATGCGGAATGTCCCCCGCACCGTGACGGTGCGGGGGACATTCCGATGGTCGGGTCGGCGGCAGGGTCGACCCTGCCGCCCACCTGGTCAGGTCAGCTGCAGCCGCTGGTGGAGCCGCAGCCCTCGCAGACGTAGCAGCTACCGGCGGGGCGCATCTTGGTGCCGCAGGTGAAGCAGAGCGGCGCGTCGGCCGCCTTGCCGATCACGGCCTCCAGCAGCTCGGTGGAGGAGCCCACCGCCGGCGCCGGCTTGGCGGCGGCGACGTCGGCGACCTCCTGGGCCGGCTGGGCGACCGGACCGGTCTTCGTCTCCGGCGACTCCACCGGCGCGGAGGACGCCATGGCGGTGAGGTCGGTGCCGGCGCTCTCCGCCTCGGCCTCGGCCCGCAGCTGGGCGGCCCGCTCCTGGGCGGTGAAGATGCCCAGCTCCGCGCGGCGCTCGTACGGCAGGAAGTCCAGGGCCAGGCGACGGAAGATGTAGTCCATCACCGAGGCGGCCATCCGCACGTCCGGGTCGTCGGTCATGCCGGCCGGCTCGAAGCGCATGTTGGTGAACTTGCTGACGAACGTCTCCAGCGGCACGCCGTACTGGAGGCCGATCGAGATGGCCACCGAGAAGGCGTCCATCACGCCGGCCAGGGTCGAGCCCTGCTTGGACATCTTGAGGAAGACCTCGCCGAGGCCGTCGTCCGGGTAGGACGACGCGGTGAGGTAGCCCTCGGCCCCGCCGACGGAGAAGCTGACCGTCTCCGACGGGCGCTTCTTCGGCAGCCGCTTGCGCACCGGCCGGTACTCGACGACCTTCTCAACCGCCGGGGCGGCGGTCGCGACGGCGGCCGGGGCCGACTCGGCGGCCTTGTTCGGCTTGGCCACCGACAGCGGCTGGCCGACCTTGCAGTTGTCCCGGTAGATCGCCAGGGCCTTGAGGCCGAGCTTCCAGCCCTCGAAGTAGATCTTCTCGACGTCCTCGACGGTGGCCTGCTCCGGCATGTTGACCGTCTTGGAGATGGCGCCGGAGATGAACGGCTGGACCGCCGCCATCATCCGCACGTGCCCCATCGGGGCGATGGAGCGCTCGCCCATCGCGCAGTCGAAGACCGGGTAGTGCTCCGGCTTGAGGCCGGGGGCGTCCACCACGTGGCCGTGGTCGGCGATGTGCTCGACGATCGCCTCGACCTGCTCCTCGGGGTACCCGAGGCTGCGCAGGGCGCGCGGCACGGTCTGGTTGACGATCTGCATGGAGCCGCCGCCGACCAGCTTCTTGAACTTGACCAGCGCCAGGTCCGGCTCGACGCCGGTGGTGTCGCAGTCCATCATCAGGCCGATGGTGCCGGTGGGGGCGAGCACGCTGGCCTGCGAGTTGCGCCAGCCGAACTTGTCACCGACCTTGTTGCCCTCGGTCCACTGCTTGGTGGCCTCCCGCTGGATCGCGGTGGCGACCGTGCCGGCCGGCTTGATCGCGTCGTTGGCGGCGGCGTGCTTGCGCATGACCCGCTTGTGCGGCTCGGCGTTGCGGGCGTAGCCCTCGTACGGGCCGACGATGCCGGCCAGCTCGGCCGAGCGGCGGTACGCGGTGCCGGTCATCAGCGAGGTGATCGCCGCGGCGACCGAGCGGCCCTGCTCCGAGTCGTACGGCAGGCCCGACGCCATCAGCAGCGCGCCCAGGTTGGCGTACCCGATGCCGAGCTGCCGGTAGGCGCGGGTGGTCTCGCCGATCTTCTCGGTCGGGAAGTCGGCGAAGCAGATCGAGATGTCCATCGCGGTGATGACGAACTCGACCGAGCGGACGAACTTCTCCACCTCGAAGCCGCCGTCGGCGCGGAGGAACTTCATCAGGTTGAGCGAGGCCAGGTTGCACGAGGAGTTGTCCAGGTGCAGGTACTCCGAGCACGGGTTCGACGCGGTGATCCGCCCGGTCTCCGGGCAGGTGTGCCAGTCGTTGATGGTGTCGTCGTACTGCAGGCCGGGGTCGGCGCACTCCCAGGCGGCCTGGGAGATGGTACGGAACAGCTTCTTGGCGTCGATCGTCTCGATGGTCTGCCCGTCGAGCCGGCCGCGCAGGTCGAAGCCGCCGCCGTTCTCCACCGCGGTCATGAACTCGTCGGAGACCCGGACCGAGTTGTTGGCGTTCTGGTACTGCACGCTGACGATGTCGGCGCCGCCCAGGTCCATGTCGAAGCCGGCGTCCCGCAGCGCGCGGATCTTGTCCTCCTCGCGCGCCTTGGTGACCACGAACTCCTCGATGTCCGGGTGGTCCACGTCGAGGATGACCATCTTGGCCGCGCGCCGGGTGGCGCCGCCGGACTTTATGGTCCCGGCGGAGGCGTCGGCGCCGCGCATGAAGCTGACCGGGCCGGAGGCGGTGCCGCCGGAGGAGAGCAGCTCGCGGGAGGAACGGATCCGGGACAGGTTGACGCCGGAGCCGGAGCCGCCCTTGAAGATCAGCCCCTCCTCCTTGTACCAGTCCAGGATGGAGTCCATCGAGTCGTCGACCGCGAGGATGAAGCAGGCGCTGACCTGCTGCGGCGACGGGGTGCCGACGTTGAACCAGACCGGGGAGTTGAAGCTGAACACCTGGTGCAGCAGCATCCAGGTCAGCTCGTGCGCGAAGACCTCGGCGTCCGCCGCGTTGGTGAAGTAGCCGTGCTCCTCACCGGCCTTGCGGTACGTGGTGACCACCCGGTCGATCAGCTGCTTGAGCGACCACTCGCGCTCCGGGGTCCCCACCGCGCCCCGGAAGTACTTGGTGGTCACGATGTTGGCCGCGTTGACGCTCCAGGCCTCGGGGAACTCGACCCCGCGCTGCTCGAAGTTGATCGAGCCGTCCCGCCAGTTCGTCATCACGACGTCGCGGCGCTCCCACGCCACCTCGTCGTAGGGGTGCACGCCCTCGGTGGTCCAGACCCGCTGGACCTTGAGCCCCGACCCCGCGCCGGCCTTCGTCCGCGACCGACTGGTTGTCACGCCGTCCCCCGCCATCTCATCCGCCCCCTCGTCTGCGCGGTCACCCACCGCGCGTCGTCATCTGTCAGAAACTCGAAAATCAACTGGTCCGGCCGGCGGCCTCGACCGCGCCGGCGTCGGCGCGGGCGCGCGCGGCGGCCCGCAGCGTCTCGATCTCGCGCTCGAAGTCGGCGAGCGAGTCGAAGGACCGGTAGACGCTGGCGAAGCGGAGGTAGGCCACCTCGTCCAGGTCCCGCAGCGGGCCCAGGATCGCCAACCCCACCTCGTGGCTCGGGATCTCGGCGGCCCCCTTCGCCCGCACGGTCTCCTCGACCTTCTGCGCCAGCAGCGCAATCGAGTCCTCGTCGACCGGCCGGCCCTGGCACGCCTTGCGCACCCCGCCGATGATCTTCGTCCGGCTGAACGGCTCGGTCACCCCGCTGCGCTTGACCACCGCGAGCACGGCCTCCTCGACCGTGGTGAACCGCTTGCCGCACTCCGGGCAGGAACGGCGACGACGGATCAGCTGCCCGTCGTCGGCCTCCCGCGAGTCGACCACCCGGGAGTCGGCGTGTCGGCAGTACGGACACCGCATAGCCTGACCTCCTTGATCGACCGTGGGCGCCCGCCGACCGTCTCCGGGCACGCGTCGGTCCGGCGGGGCCACCTTCGGTGGCCGTCGCCGTCGTCGACGGTACGGGAGTGCGGTCGGTAGTCGAACCCAACCTGTAGGCAACTTACGCCCGTGTGACTACTACATCTAGGGGTCGACCGTATGCCGCCGACGGGGTGTGGTCAAGTTGGCGGCGTGTCCGGCGCGTCACCTGGAAAACCGCCCGCGCGCCGCCCGCCGACATCCCCAACGGCACGGCACGCGGGAGGTTACCGCCCGTCCGGGCGGGACGCGGGAAACGGACGGCCATCGCGAAAGCACCTGGCGAGTCGAACAGGAGTTCGACGACGACGTACCATTTATCAGAACGCGCGTTCGAGTTTCCAGCAATGCCGCGCCGACACGCCGACGGCAGGTCGTACAGATGTTTGAAAATGACCGATCCCACCTATACGGTCATGAACAACCGGGCGCGCCGCACGACGTCGGGCCCGGCCCCGCAACACCCCCCGCACGCACCACGAGCCGCCAAGGCACCCAGCGCCGACCAGGGAGGACGGACGTGACCGAGGACCGGGCCAGCCGGCCGAAGAACCCGCAGCAGATCGCCGAGGCGGGTCCGCCGGCCACTCGGCGCCCCCGCCCCGCCCGCAGTCGGACGGGGCAGCCGGCCGTGCGCGCGGTCACGCCGGTGGTCAGCAGCTTCCCCGACCCGGCCACGGTCGACCTCACCGCCCGGCAGCGCCGGATCCTGGAGTTCATCCGCAGCTGGGTCGAGCGGCAGGGCTACCCGCCGAGCGTGCGCGAGATCGGCGAGGCGGTCGGCCTGGTCTCCCCGTCGAGCGTCGCCTACCAGCTCAAGGAGCTGGAGAAGAAGGGCTTCCTGCGCCGCGACCCCAACCGGCCGCGCGCGGTGGACGTCCGGGCCCCCAGCGACGCCGTCGACGACGAGCTGAGCCGCTCCCAGCGGCCCACCCCGGCGTACGTGCCGATGCTGGGCCGGATCGCCGCCGGTGGGCCGATCCTGGCCGAGCAGGCGGTGGAGGACATCTTCCCTCTCCCCCGCGAGCTGGTCGGCGAGGGCGAGGTCTTCATGCTCCAGGTCAAGGGCGACTCGATGCTCGACGCGGCGATCTGCGACGGCGACTGGGTGGTGGTCCGGCAGCAGCCGACCGCCGACTCCGGTGAGATCGTGGCCGCCATGCTCGACGGCGAGGCGACGGTCAAGACCTACCGGCGGCGGGACGGGCACGTCTGGCTGATGCCGCAGAACCCGGCCTTCGACCCGATCCCCGGCGACGACGCCACCATCATGGGCCGGGTCGTCGCGGTGCTGCGCCGGATCTGACCCCACACGCACCCGACGGGTGGCCGCCCCCAGGGGCTGCCACCCGTCGTCGCGTCAGGGCACCTGCCGGCATGGCCGGCCGGTCACGTCAGCGGTGCTGCTCGGCTCAGTAGCGTTCGCCCCGGCCGGGCGGCTGTCCGTACCCGTACTGGCCGCCCCGCGGGTCGTCGTACCCGTCGTCGTGGCGCGGGCCGGAGCGCGGGTCCCGGGGGTGGCGACGCGGGGGTTCCCCACGTCCACCGCCGCCGTAGACGCCGCCACCACCGCGTGGGTCACCGCCGCCGCGCGGTCCGCCGCCGTTCGGCGCGCCGCCGGGCGGGCCACCCGGGCCACCGCCACGCGGGCCACCGCCGCCCTGGGGAGCGCCCGCGGGGGCGCCACCGTAGACGCCGCCGCCCGCCGGCCGACCGCCGCCGTAGACGCCGCCACCGGGACGGCCCCCGCCCGGCCCGGCCGGACGCCCGCCGGCCGGCACGCCGGGCCCGTCGGGACGGCCACCGGGACCGCCGCCGTAGACGCCGCCCCCGGGCGCCCGGCCCGGGGCGCCACCGGCCGGCCCAGGGCCGCCGTAGACGCCGGCGGCCGGAGCGCCGCCGTAGACGCCACCGCGCGGACCGTCCCGGTCGCCGGGGCCGAAGCCGTCGCCGGGGCCGCCCCGGTCGATCGCTCCGGAGGAGAACGGGTCGTCGCCGTCCCGGCTGTCGTCGACCGGCGCGGGCCGGCGCCGGGACCGCAGGATGCCGACGATGCCCGCACCGACCAGCAGCGCGCCGAGCACGCCGATCGCGCCGATCAGGTACGTGATCTGGTCCAGGCTGAGCGAGTCGTACCAGGACTTCTCGGCCACCGGCTTCTTGGCGCCGTCGGCTCCGGGGAGCGCCTCGGCCCCGGTCGTTGACGGGGTGTACGCGAGGATGTCGATCGGGTCGTCGTCGTTGAGGGTGCCGCCGTCGGAGACGGTGAGGAAGGTCTTCCCGTCCGAGGTGTAGGCGATCGCCTCGCCGAACGGATCGGCCAGCGGGGTGACCCGGGGCTTGCCGGTGGTCAGCGCCGCCACGATGTCGCCACCGGTGACGTCGTACTCGAAGGCGTCCGCGTAGGTGCGCAGCACCACCTTCGAGCCGTCGGGCGAGCGGGCCGCCCCGGTGATCGCCACCCGACCGAAGATGTTCATCGGGTTGTCGGTGGTCGTCTCCGGAAGGCTGATCTCGCCGACCTTCTTCATCGGCACCGGGTCGGTGTCACCGTTGCGCAGCTTCCCCGTCGGGGTGTAGATCTCCGACTTGCCACTCGGCACCTTGGTGATCACCAACGGCAGGCCGTCGGCACCGATGAGCAGCGCCTCCGCGTCGTGCGGCTTCTGCTCCGGGTACGACATCCGGTGCAGCACCGGCTGCTTGCCGCCGCCGATCGGCATGCTCCACACCGCGATCCGGGGGCGCCGGTCCTTGCCCGGGTTGTCGCCGATGTCAGCGATCCAGAGCGTCTGCCGGTCCGGCGAGACGGCCAGGTCCTCCGTGTCGAAGGGGCCCGCCCCGGAGTAGCGGACCTCCTTGGTGACCTGGCACTTCGTGTCCAGGTAGAAGACCCGCTTGCGGTTGTCCTGCAGCGAGCTGTCGTTGACCACGATGTAGCCGGTCTTCGTGGTCACCAGCCCGGAGAGCTCGTCCAGCCGCGTGTCGGTGACGGTACAGCGCTTCTTCGGAGCGGGAGCGGAGGTCGCCGGTGCCGCCAGGGCGACACCGGTGGACGCCACGGTGGCCCCCAGCAGACCGAGGGCAACCGTGACCGAGGAAACAGCGCGGCGCATTGCGCCAGTGTCGCATGCCGCGGTGAACGGGCGTGTTACGCCGGGAGCGCTACCGCGCTCCGGCGACCGCCTCCACCGCGGCGTACGGCGCCAGCTCGGCGGCGAGCGCCGTACCGACGCGCACGTGCAGCAGGGTGCCCTCGGGCAGGTGGGAGGTGCTCAGCACCTCGCCCTGCCGGTGCACCCGGGCCACCAGGTCACCCCGGTCGTACGGGAGCACCGCGTGGATCTCCACCGCCGGGCGGGGCAGCCCCTCCTCGACGGCCTGTCGCAGCCCGTCGATGCCGCGCCCGCTGTGCGCGGAGACGAAGATCGCGTCCGGCCAGAGCCGCTTGAGCCGCAGCAGGGTGTCCTCGTCGGCCGCGTCGGTCTTGTTGACCACCAGCAGCTCGGGCAGCCGGTCGGCGCCGACCTCGGAGAGCACCTCGCGGACCGCGCGGACCTGCTCCTCCGGGTCCGGGTGGGCGCCGTCGACGACGTGCACCACCAGGTCCGCCTCGGCGACCTCCTCGAGGGTCGAGCGGAACGCCTCGACGATCTGGTGCGGCAGGTGCCGGACGAAGCCGACCGTGTCGGAGAGGGTGTAGAGCCGCCCGTCGGAGGTGGTGGCCTTGCGGGTGGTCGGGTCGAGGGTGGCGAAGAGCGCGTTCTCGACCAGCACGCCCGCGCCGGTCAGCCGGTTGAGCAGGCTCGACTTGCCGGCGTTGGTGTAGCCGGCGATGGCGACCGCGGGCACGGCGTTACGCGAGCGCCGGGCGCGCTTGGTCTGGCGTACCGTCTTCATGCCCTTGATCTCACGGCGCAGCCGGGAGATGCGGGTGCGGATCCGGCGCCGGTCGGTCTCCAGCTTGGTCTCACCGGGACCACGCAGACCCACGCCGCCGCCGGCGCCGCCGCCGCGACCGGAACCACCGGTCTGCCGGGACAGCGTCTCACCCCAACCGCGCAGGCGCGGCAGCAGGTATTCGAGCTGGGCCAGCTCGACCTGCGCCTTGCCCTCCTTGCTCTTGGCGTGCTGGGCGAAGATGTCGAGGATCAGCGCGGTCCGGTCGACGACCTTGACCTTGGTGCGCTGCTCCAGGTTGCGCAGCTGGGACGGCGACAGCTCACCGTCGCAGATGACGGTGTCGGCGCCGGTGGCGAGGACCACCGCGCCCAGGTCGTCGACCTTGCCCCGGCCGATGTACGTCGCCGGGTCCGGGCGGTTGCGCCGCTGGATCAGCCCTTCGAGCACCTGCGAGCCGGCCGTCTCGGCCAGCGCCGCCAGCTCGGTCAGCGAGTTCTCGGCGTCGTTCTGCGTGCCCTCGGTCCAGACGCCCACCAGGACCACCCGCTCCAGGCGCAGCTGCCGGTACTCGACCTCGGTGATGTCGGTGAGTTCGGTGCTGAGGCCGGGGACGCGCCGCAGCGACTGACGCTCCGACAGTTCCATCTCGCCGGTGGTGACATCGAGCTCCTCGTCCTCGAAGGGCACGAAGCTCTCCTGGTTCCGCAAACCGGTCTCCTGTCCGTTTTTTGACGCCTAAGGAAAGTAATCCTGACATGTGGCAACGCCGGACGCACCTGCTATATGCCCGCCCCTGAGGTGGCAAAAGTCGGGGGCGGCTGCCGGGCGACCTCGGCGGGCGGGTAGAAATGCCTGGCGAGCCGCTCAGCGTCGACGGAGGGACCCCGTGGCAATCACCCGACTACCGAGTGCCGGATTCTCGATCACGATCCGGATCGCGGTACCCGCGGACGCCTCCTCGATCGGCCGGCTGACCACCGCGGTCGGTGAGGCCGGCGCGATCGTCACCGCCCTCGACGTGGTCGACTCCGACCCGACCAGCGTCATCGTCGACCTCACCTGCGACACCGCCGACGCCAGCCACGCCGACCAGGTGGTCGACGCGCTGACCGCGCTGGACGGCGTGGACGTGCGCAAGGTTTCCGACCGCACGTTCCTGCTGCACCTCGGCGGCAAGATCGAGGTCAGCCCGAAGGTGGCGCTGCGCACCCGCGACGAGTTGTCCCGCGCGTACACCCCGGGGGTGGCCCGGGTCTGCATGGCGATCGCCGAGAACCCGGCGGACGCCCGCCGGCTGACCATCAAGCGCAACACCGTCGCGGTGGTCAGCGACGGCTCGGCCGTGCTCGGCCTGGGCAACCTCGGGCCGGCCGCCTCGCTGCCGGTGATGGAGGGCAAGGCGGCGCTGTTCAAGCGCTTCGGCGGGGTGGACGCCTGGCCGGTGGTGCTGGACACCCAGGACACCGACGAGATCGTGCAGATCGTCAAGGCGATCGCCCCCGCGTACGGCGGGATCAACCTGGAGGACATCGCCGCGCCGCGCTGCTTCGAGATCGAGGCCCGGCTGCGCGAGGCGCTGGACATTCCGGTCTTCCACGACGACCAGCACGGCACCGCGATCTGCGTGCTGGCCGCGCTGACCAACGCGCTGCGCGTGGTGGGCAAGCAGCTCGCGGACGTCCGGGTGGTCGTCTCCGGAGCCGGCGCGGCCGGCACCGCGATCATGAAGCTGCTGCTGCGCCAGGGCGTGGGCGACATCATCGCGTACGACCGGCAGGGCGCCCTGCACCGCGGCCTGACCGGGCTCAACCCGGCCTGGCAGTGGCTGGCGGAGAACACCAACCGGGACAACTACGCCGGCGACCTGCCCGGCGCGGTCCGCGGTGCGGACGTCTTCATCGGGGTGAGCGCGCCGAACCTGCTCACCGGCGACGACATCGCCACCATGGCGAAGGACGCGATCGTCTTCGCGCTGGCCAACCCGGACCCGGAGGTCGACCCGCGGGAGGCGCGCAAGCACGCAGCGGTCGTCGCCACCGGCCGCTCGGACCAGCCGAACCAGATCAACAACGTGCTCGCCTTCCCGGGCGTCTTCCGCGGCATGCTCGACGCGCACGCCGAGGAGTTCACCGAGGAGATGGCGATCGCCGCGGCCCGGGCCATCGCGGACGTGGTCGGCGAGGAGAAGATCAACCCGACGGTGATCGTGCCGAGCGTCTTCGACTCCCGGGTCGCCCCGGCGGTCGCCGCCGCCGTCCGCGCCGCCGCCCAGAACCCGGCCACCGCGCCGCGACCGGCCGCCGACTCCGGCCCGGCCGACCTCCCCGAGATCGCCGCCAACGCCTCCGCGACCCCCTGACGCCCGCCTGCGGGTGCGCCCGCTGACCCCGGACGGACGAGTCGGCTCAGCGCCACGTCCTGGCGGGTCGGCGGGCACATGTCACCCGCTTTGCTCTGCTGCCCCCACGGCAACGCCGAACGTCCGATATCCGGACACCGGGTGTTGCGCCCGCGGCAGCAGAGCAAAGCGTGTCGGGCGAGGGGTCGTCTCCTGGGCGCTGCACCCGTGTCACCCTTTCCCTGGCGACAGGGCCGCGCCGTCAGCCCGTCGACGGGCCGGCGGGCCGACGGCTCAGGGGCGCAGGGTGGCGGGGGTGACGGTGCCGGTGGCCACCAGGACGGCCGGGCCGGCCAGCCAGCAGGAGTCGTCGGTGACGGTCACCGTCAGGCGACCGCCGGGGACGTCGACCGCGACCGTGCCGGTGTCCCGGGCGGCGTCGCGCAGGGCCACCGCGGCCACCGCGCAGGCGCCGGTGCCACAGGAGAGCGTCTCGGCCGAGCCCCGCTCGTAGACCCGCATCAGCACGTGCCCGTCGGTGCCGGCGACCGGCTCCCCCGGCGCGGTGAACTCGACGTTCACCCCGGCCGGGAAGACCCCGGCGTCGTACTCGGGCGCCCGGGTCAGGTCGAGGGTGTCCAGCTCCAGCCCGGCCGGCAGCGCGCAGACCAGGTGCGGGTTGCCGACGTCCACCGCCGCGCCGGGCAGGGTCAGCCCGCCCAGGGTGGCGGTCGAGGCGTCGTACACCCGGGGGCGGCGCATCTCGACGGCGATGGCGTCGGCCTCGACCCGGGCGCGTACGACGCCGGCCCGGGTGGCCACCGGCAGCGCCGCACCGGCGGGGGTGGCCAGCCCGTTCTCCAGCAGGTAGCGGACGAAGACCCGGGCGCCGTTGCCGCACATCTCCGCGAACGACCCGTCGGAGTTCCAGTAGTCCATGAACCACTCGGCCTCGGCCGCCAGGGCGGCGCCCTCGGGGTGCTTCGCGGCCCGCACCACCCGCAGCACGCCGTCGCCGCCGACGCCGCGCCGCCGGTCGCAGATCGCGGCGACCAGCCCGGGCGTCAGGTCGAGCGCCCCGTCCGGGTCGGGCAGGATGACGAAGTCGTTGCCGGTGCCGTGGCCCTTGGTGAACTCCACGCTCCCATCATCCCCGATGGTCGGCGACCATCCGCAGCGCAGTGTCGACAACCGCCGACGAGGCCGAGTCGAGCCAGTGGATCCGCGGGTCGCGGCGAAACCAGGAGCGCTGCCGGCGGACGAAGCGCCGGGTGGCCCGGATCGTCTCGTCGTGCGCCTCGGTCTCGGTCAGTTCCCCGGCCAGGAAGCGCAGCACCTGCTGGTAGCCGAGCGCGCGGCTGGCCGTGCGCCCCTCGGGCAGGCCGTGTCCGACCAGCTCACGGGTCTCGGCGACCAGCCCGTCGGCCCACATCCGGTCCACCCGCAGCGCGATCCGCTCGTCCAGCAGCGCGGTGTCCAGGTCGACGCCGAGCTGCACCGACGGGTAGTACGGGGTCGGTTCGGGCAGTGAGGCGGTGAACGGCGCCCCGGTCAGCTCGATCACCTCGAGGGCCCGGACGATCCGCCGGCCATTGCCGGGCAGGATGCCGGCCGCGGCGGCCGGGTCGGCCTCCGCCAGCCGGGCGTGCAGCGGGGCCGGCCCCACCGCCGCCAGCTCCGCCTCCAGCCGCTGCCGCACCGCCGGGTCGGTGCCGGGGAACTCGAACTGCTCCAGCACCGCCCGCACGTACAGGCCGGAGCCGCCGACCAGCAGCGGCACCCGGCCCCGGGCCAGGATGTCGTCGACCGCCGCGCGGGCCAGCCGCTGGTACTCCGCGACGCTGGCCGGCTCGGTGACGTCCCAGATGTCCAGCAGGTGGTGCGGCACGCCCTCCCGCTCGGCCGGGGTCAGCTTGGCCGTGCCGATGTCCATGCCTCGGTAGAGCTGCATCGAGTCGGCGTTGACCACCTCACCGTCGAGCGCGTGCGCCAGGGCGATGCTCAGCGCGGATTTGCCGGCGGCGGTCGGACCGACCACCGCCACCACCGCGCCGGTCACGCCGGCTCCCAGGACGCCACGACGTAGGCAACGCCGTAGGGCACCGAGTAGTGGCGCAACTCGCCCCGCCAGTCGCCGCCGGCCGCGCGGACCGCGCCGGCCAGCACCTGCCAGGGCGCCCGCCCGGCCACCCGCAACTGCGCCGACAGCACCGGGTCCAGGCCGAGCAGGGCGTCGGCGTCCGCGTCGGCCAGGGCCCGGGCCACCCCGTCGTCGTACGCCTCGGCGCGCGGGTCGTCGTAGCCGGGCGCCTGCCGGCCCCGGCAGGCCGAGCCGTCGCCCAGCACCAGCAGCGCGACCCGGCGATCGGGCTCGCCGGCGAGTGCCGCCCCCAGCTCGGCGCACGCGGCCGGCGACGCGTCGGTCGCCACCGACCGGGCCAGCCGGGGCAGCGGGGTTCCCGACCGGCCGATCAGCCAGGCGCCGACGGTCAGGCTCAGCGGCAGCCGCTCGCCGCCGGCGCAGTTGGTCTTCCAGAGCGGGACACGCCGGTCCAGCCCGTACGCCCGCAGCGAGCCGTAGTCCGCCGCGTCGAACGTGGTGGTCCGCGGCCCGTCGCCGACCAGCAGGACCACGTCCGGCGCGGTGGCGAGCAGCCCGGTGACGGCGGCGTCACAGGCGGCGCGGAGGTCGTCGAGCTCAGCGGCGGCGGCGCCGGCCAGCTCGGGCACGATCAGGGGCGGGTGGGGGCAGACGGCGGCGGCGACCAGAGGCACGGGTTCACGGTAGCCGGACGCGCCGGTGCGTCCCCGCGCCGATCCGGTCATTGCAGCGCTAGGACACCGTATGGTCACGGTCGACGACAGGCGCTTCACACTCACGGGGGCGGACCTGTGACAATGCCGGGAGTAACTTGGCTGCGCCGTGGCGGCGTTCGCGGGGTCCGCCCCGTCGACGCCGGGAGAACGAGGATGGGCACATGAGCGACTGGACTGCCTTCGGACGGGTGGACGCGGACGGCACCGTGTACGTCAAGACCGCCGAGGGCGAGCGGGTGGTCGGATCCTGGCAGGCGGGTGCCCCCGAGGAGGGGCTGGCCCACTTCGCCCGACGCTTCGCCGACCTGGTGACCGAGGTGGACCTGACCGAGGCCCGGCTCAACTCGGGCGCGGCGGACGCCGGCCACTCCCTGACCACGATCCGTCGGATCCGCGCCTCGCTGGCCGAGGCGCACGTCGTCGGCGACATCGACGCCCTGGCCGCACGGCTGGACAAGCTCGCCGCCGTCGCCGAGGAGAAGGCCGGCGAGGCCAAGGCCGCCCGGGACGCCGCCCGCGGCGAGGCGCTCGCCCGCAAGACCGCCCTGGTCGAGGAGGCGGAGAAGCTGGCCGCCGAGTCGACCGGTTGGAAGACCGCCGGTGACCGGCTCAAGGAGATCCTCGACGAGTGGAAGACCATCCGCGGGGTCGACAAGAAGGCCGACGGTGAGCTGTGGAAGCGGTTCGCCGCCGCCCGGGACGGGTTCACCCGCCGCCGGGGCGCCCACTTCGCCTCCCTGGACCAGCAGCGCAAGCAGGCGCAGACGGTCAAGGAGGAGCTGGTCGCCGAGGCGGAGAAGCTGAAGGACTCCACCGACTGGGCGATCACCGCCAACCAGCTCAAGGAGCTGATGAACCAGTGGAAGGCCGCGCCGCGCGCCTCCAAGGAGGTCGAGCAGAAGCTCTGGGAACGGTTCCGGGCCGCCCAGGACGCCTTCTTCAGCCGGCGTAGCGAGGTCTTCTCGGCCCGCGACAACGAGCAGCGGGCCAACCTGGAGCGCAAGCAGGCCCTGATCGCCGAGGCCGAGGCGCTGGACGTCGACGCCGACCCGAAGGGCGCGCAGGCCAAGCTGCGGGAGATCCAGGCGCAGTGGCACGAGGCCGGTCGGGTGCCGCGCGAGGCCGCCGCCGGGCTGGAGCGGCGGCTGCGGACCGTGGACGACAAGGTCCGCGAGGTCATGGACTCGGCCTGGCGGCGGACCACCAAGGAGGACAACCCGCTGCTCGCCCAGATGCGGGCGCAGGTGGCCGAGGCCGAGGAGCGGCTGGCCCGGGCGCAGGCCGCCGGGGACGCCCGCCGGATCAAGGAGGCCGAGCAGGCGCTCGCCTCCAAGCGGCAGTTCCTCCAGCTCGCCGAGCAGGCCGGCTGACGCCGTAACCCTCCGGGAGCCCCGGTCCCTCGACGGGACCGGGGCTCCCGCACATCCACCCCCACCCCACACCCCCTCAAGATCCGCGCACATTCAGAGAATGCGGGCTTATTCGGCGGCGGACAGGCCCGCTTTCCGGGAAAGTGCACCCGGGTGGGGCCGGGGGTGGGTGGGAAAGCGTGGTCCTGGTGGGGGCGGTTGACGCATCGAGGTGTGCTGATCAGAATGGGCGGCAGAGCCAGGTCAGGCCCCGGCGCGAGGGCATCGACGGTGGACACCGCCGTCGGGAGTCGCCGGTGTCCGTAGCGAGTGGAGGCGTCCACGTGACGCCGTCCGCCGCGCACTGTCCGCGTACCCGGGCAAGAGCGCGGCCACCCACCTGACCCTCCGCCCCTCGCGCCGCCTGACCACGGCGCGGCGGGGCATCCGAAGTGGAGCTCGCATGCACCGACCCACCGCCCTCGGCGGCGCGCTCACCGCGCTCGCCACCGCCGCGGCCGGCGTCCTCGTCGCCGCCGCCGTCAGCACCACCCCGGCGGCCGCCGCCGTCGGCGGCACCGGCACCGGCTACCTGCACACCAGCGGCAACAAGATCGTCGACAGCACCGGCGCCACGGTCCGGCTCACCGGCATCAACTGGTTCGGCATGGAGACGGACAACAAGACGTTCCACGGGCTCTGGTCGAGCAACCCGTGGCGCGGTCAGCTCGACAAGATGGCCGGCCTCGGCTACAACACGCTGCGCATCCCCTACTCCAACGACGCGCTGAAGCCGGGGGCGACCGCCAGCGGGATCAACGACTTCGTCAACCCCGACCTGGTCGGGCTCTCCCCGTTGCAGATCCTCGACAAGGTGATCGACTACGCCGGCGGCAAGGGGATGCGGGTCATCCTGGACCGGCACCGGCCGACCGCCGCCGGGCAGTCGCCGCTCTGGTACACCTCGACCGTCTCCGAGGCGACCTGGATCAACGACTGGAAGATGCTCGCCCAGCGGTACGCGGGCAACCCGACCGTGATCGGCGCGGACCTGCACAACGAGCCGCACGCCGAGGGCACCAACCCGGCCGCCACCGGCGCCTGCTGGGGCTGCGCAGACACCGCCCGGGACTGGCGGCTGGCGGCCGAGCGGGCCGGCAACGCGATCCTCGGGGTGCAGCCCAACTGGCTGATCTTCGTGGAGGGGGTGAGCTGCCCCAGCGGCGGGCTGTCGAACGTCTGGGACAACGACCCCAGCAACGACGAGGACTGCGGCTGGTGGGGCGGCAACCTGTCGAAGGCCGGGCAGTTCCCGGTCCGGCTGACCGTGGCGAACCGGCTGGTCTACTCGCCGCACGAGTACGCCACCTCGGTCTACCACCAGGCCTGGTTCGACGCCCCCGACTACCCCGCGAACATGCCGGCGATCTGGGACAAGTACTGGGGCTACCTGCACAAGCAGAACATCGCGCCGATCATGATGGGCGAGTTCGGCACGACCCTGGTCGACCCGAAGGACAAGGTCTGGCTGGAGAACCTGATGGCCTACACCGGCACCGGGGTCAACGGGATGTCCTTCACCTACTGGTCCTGGAACCCGAACTCCGGTGACACCGGCGGCATCGCGCTGGACGACTGGACGAACATCAACACCGCCAAGCAGGCCATCCTCCAGCCGTACCTGATCCCGCCGGTGGGTGGCGGTGGCCCGTCGCCGACGCCGACCACCCCGGGCCCGACGCCGACGACCCCGGCGCCGACCGGCGGCTGCACCGCCGGCTACAAGCAGGTCAACGCCTGGCAGGGCGGCTTCCAGGGCGAGCTGACGGTGAAGAACACCGGCACCGCAGCGGTGAACCCGTGGTCGGTGACCTGGGCCTGGCCGTCCGGGGTGAGCCTGGCCAGCGGCTGGAACGCCACGGTCACCCAGTCCGGCACGACGGTCACCGCCGCCGCGCCCGACTGGTCGCGGTCCCTCGCGGCCGGGGCGTCGGTGACGATCGGCTTCACCGCCAACGGCGCGGCGTCCGCGCCGGGCACGGTGAAGCTCAACGGCACCGCCTGCTGACCGCCCCCGACACGGCGACGGCCGGGGCCTCCACGGGGAGGTCCCGGCCGTCGGCGGTGGCGTCAGTGCGCGGCGCAGCCGGTCGCCGGCGCGGGCGCCGCGGCCGGCGCGCCGACCGTGGGCAGCCCGAGCAGCACCCCGGGGGTACGCGGGGAGCGGCCCGCCTCGGCGGCGTCACCGGCCCGGGTACGCCGGTGCGACAGCGGCTCGCCGTCGGCGTTGAGGTGGTGCGGGGCCGCGTACGTCACGGTGGTGTGCACGATGTCGCCGGGGCGGATCTGCCCGACCAGCGAACCCGCGTCGAAGTGGACCAGCCGCCCGTCGCGGGCCCGGCCGGACATCCGGCCGGTGCGCTCGTCCTTGCGCCCCTCGCCGACGGCGACCAGCACCTCGACGGTCTCCCCCACCAGGCGCTTGTTCTCCGCCCAGGTGATCTCCTCGACGCAGGCGATCAGCCGCTCGTAGCGCTCCTGCACCACCTGCTTGGGCAGCTGGCCGTCCATGGTGGCCGCAGGCGTGCCGGGGCGCTTGGAGTACTGGAAGGTGAATGCCGAGGAGAACCGGGCCTCGCGGACCACGTCCAGGGTGCGCTGGAAGTCGGCCTCGGTCTCGCCGGGGAAGCCGACGATGATGTCGGTGGTGATCGCCGCGTCCGGCATCGCCGCCCGGACCTTCTCGATGATCCCCAGGTACTTCTCCGACCGGTACGAGCGGCGCATCGCGCGCAGCACGTCGTCCGAGCCGGACTGCAACGGCATGTGCAGCGAGTGGCAGACGTTCGGCGTCTCGGCCATCGCGGCGATCACGTCGTCGGTGAAGTCCTTCGGGTGCGGGCTGGTGAACCGGACCCGCTCCAGGCCGTCGATGTCACCGCAGGCGCGCAGCAGCTTGCCGAACGCGTACCGGTCGCCGAACTCGACGCCGTAGGAGTTGACGTTCTGCCCGAGCAGGGTCACCTCCAGCACGCCCTCGTCGACCAGGGCGCGCACCTCGGAGAGGATGTCGCCGGGGCGGCGGTCCTTCTCCTTGCCGCGCAGGGAGGGCACGATGCAGAACGTGCAGGTGTTGTTGCAGCCCACCGAGATCGACACCCAGCCGGCGTACGTCGACTCGCGCCGGGTGGGCAGCGTCGACGGGAAGACGTCGAGGGATTCGAGGATCTCCACCTCGGCGGCGGCGTTGTGCCGGGCCCGCTCCAGCAGCACCGGCAGCGAGCCGATGTTGTGCGTGCCGAAGACGACGTCGACCCAGGGGGCCTTGCGGACGATCTCGCCGCGGTCCTTCTGGGCCAGGCAGCCGCCGACGGCGATCTGCATGCCGGGGTGCTTGTCCTTCACGGGGCGCAGATGACCCAGGTTGCCGTAGAGCCGGTTGTCGGCGTTCTCCCGGACGGCGCAGGTGTTGAACACCACCACGTCCGGGTTGTCGTCGACCTCGGCGGCGCGCACGTAGCCGGCCTGCTCCAGCAGGCCGGAAATGCGCTCGGAGTCGTGCACGTTCATCTGGCAGCCGTAGGTGCGCACCTGGTAGGTGCGCGGGCTGCTGGCGGCTGCGGTAGTCATGACGTGCACAGCGTATCCGGGCCGACCGGGTGGACCCGAACGAGGAGGAGCCATGTGCCGAAGCATCAAGACCCTGCGTGAGCCGTACGTGCCGGAGGTGACGCCGGCCGACATCGAGGCGGCGGCGTTGCAGTACGTCCGCAAGATCTCCGGCTTCCGCGCCCCGGCCGCGCACAACGCCGAGGCGTTCGACGCGGCGGTGCGCGCGGTGGCCGCCGCCACGGCGACCCTGCTCGACCAGCTGCAGGTCCGCGGCTCGCGCCCGGCGCGGGCCGGCTGAGCCCGGGCCGGCTCGGTGGGGGCCGGCTGAGCCCGGGCCGGCTCATTCGGGGCCCGCTCAGTCGGTGCCGGTTGAGCGGGGGTCGGCCCCGGCGGGGGCGGACTCGGCGAGGTCAGGCCGCGGCGAGGGCCGGGTTGACCGAGTCGGGCGCCCAGCGCGAGCGGTGGCACCGGGACCAGCCCCGGCAGCCGGGATGGGCCAGCGTGCAGAGCCGCTGGTTGCTGAGCACCTCGCCGTCGTCGGTCTCGGTCACGTCGAAGTGCACCGGGCGGATCGTGCCGTCCGGCGCGACCAGCAGGTGCCGGCCGGCGTCGAGGGTGTCGTCGGTCAGCAGGCAGTTGCGGTCCAGCAGCCGGGCCAGCGCGGCGATGCTGGTGCGCTCGTTGAGTCGCTCGGGCACCCCGTAGCAGTCCACCACCGTGCCGAACTCGCCCGGCGCCTCCCACACGTCGCAGATCACCGCGTACGTGGGCAGCCGGGCCGGGTCGGCGACGGCGAGGGGCATCACCACCCGACCGAGCGCCTCGGCCAGCGCGGGGTACACCTCCACGGGTGCCGCCCCGTCGATTCTCCAGTTCCACAGCTCGGTCATGCCGCCTCCTCGCTGCGTTCGTCCCAACGGCCTCCGGATCGGGCCTTACTGACGATGGTGGGGTGCATATGACCTCAGTCGGGGGCAAGTTACCGGTCTGTGACCATTACGGGCAGAATTTCCTCGGGCGCCGTTGCGCCGAGTAGCGGGAAGGTGACATTTTATCGGGTATGGTGCCCGATCCGGGTAACCGGGGCCGGCGGGTTCGGGTCGGGTTCGCGCCGCCGCGGCTCCTCCTCGCCGGGCGGACCGGCGGGCGGGTCAGCGGAGCACGAGGCGGTGCTCGCCGGCGGGCAGCAGCTCGCCGACCACGGTGCCACCGGGGACCTCGCCGGCGACCAGCAGCCCGCCGGAGGTCTGCGCGTCGGCGAGCAGCAGCCGGCCCGCCTCGTCGGTGGACCCGAAGTCGGTCCAGGGGGTCACCCACTCCAGGTTGCGCCGGGTGCCGCCGCTGACGTACCCGTCCCGGACGGCCTCCCGCGCGCCCGGCAGGTACGGCACCCGGGTGGTGTCGATCGCGACCGTGAGGCGGCTGGCCCGGGCCAGCTTCGCGGCGTGCCCGAGCAGGCCGAAGCCGGTGACGTCGGTGCCGCACCGGATGCCGGCCGCGACCGCCGCGCGGGCGGCATCCCGGTTGAGCGCGGCCATCGAGGCGACCGCCTCGGCGAACCGCTCGCCGGTCCGCTTGTGCCGGGTGTTCAAGACCCCGACGCCGAGCGGCTTGGTCAGCGACAGCGGCAGGCCGGCCCGGCCGGCGTCGAGGGTGATCAGCTCCTCGGGGCGGACCACGCCGGTGACGGCCAGGCCGTACTTGGGGCCGTCGTCGTCGACGCTGTGCCCGCCGGCGAGGTGACAGCCGGCCTCCCGGGCCACGTCCTGCCCGCCGCGCAGCACCTCACGGGCCAGCTCCAGCGGGAGCACCTCGCGCGGCCAGCAGAGCAGGTTCAACGCGACCAGCGGGGTGCCGCCCATGGCGTACACGTCGGACAGCGCGTTGGCGGCGGCGATCCGGCCCCAGTCGTACGGGTCGTCGACCACCGGGGTGAAGAAGTCGGCGGTGCTGACCAGCCCGGTCCGCTCGTCCAGGCGGACCACCGCGGCGTCGTCGCCGTGGTCCAGCCCGACCAGCAGTTCGGCGGTGCCGGCGGCCGGGCCCAGCCCGGCCACCATCGCCTCCAGCTCGCCGGGCGGGATCTTGCAGGCGCAGCCGCCGCCACGGGCGTAATCGGTCAGGCGGACCCGGTCGGTCATCCCCATATGATCTCGGCGAAGCGCCGCCACCGCCACTCGGACTCCCCGCGCAGGGGCGGAATTCGGACTCCTGGGCACGGCCGGCAGTGGTGTTACCGCTCCGTGACCAACCAGGTTGCGTTCCGCCACTTCACCCCGCCTACAGTTGCCCAACCGGGGGTCGACCGACCCCGCTTCCGGGACAGACGACAGGGACGGTGTACGACGTGACGACGGGCGAACCGCTCATCGTGCTGGACGGGGTCAACAAGTACTTCGGCCCGCTGCACGTGTTGGACGACGTGTCGCTCTCCGTCGGCAGGGGCGAAGTGGTCGTGGTGATCGGCCCCTCCGGCTCCGGCAAGTCGACGCTCTGCCGGACGATCAACCGGCTGGAGCCCATCAACTCCGGCACCATCACCTTCGACGGGCAGCCGCTGCCCGCCGAGGGCAAGGCGCTGGCCAGGCTGCGCAGCGAGGTCGGCATGGTCTTCCAGTCGTTCAACCTCTTCGCGCACAAGACCATCCTGGAGAACGTCACCCTCGGCCCGGTGAAGGTGCGCAAGGAGAAGCCCGCCGTCGCCCGCGAGCGCGGCCTGGCCCTGCTCGACCGGGTCGGCATCGCCAACCAGGCCGACAAGTTCCCCGCCCAGCTCTCCGGCGGTCAGCAGCAGCGGGCCGCGATCGCCCGCGCGCTGGCCATGCAGCCGAAGGCGATGCTCTTCGACGAGCCGACCAGCGCGCTCGACCCGGAGATGGTCGGCGAGGTGCTGGACGTGATGACCTCGCTGGCCCGCGACGGCATGACCATGGTCGTGGTGACCCACGAGATGGGCTTCGCCCGGCACGCCGCGAACCGGGTCATCTTCATGGCCGACGGCCAGCTCGTCGAGGACGCCCCGCCGGCCGAGTTCTTCGCGAACCCCCGCAGCGAGCGGGCCAGGGACTTCCTCTCCAAGATCCTCACGCACTAGGCGTCCGTACGTGGAGCACGCCGTCCTCCGGCGGGCTCCGTCCAAGAAGGAGATGAGTATGCGTATCAAGCGCGTAGCCGCGCTCGCGGCGGCCGCCACCCTGGCGCTCGGCATGGCCGCCTGCGGCGGCGATTCCGACGAGGGCACCGGCGCCGGCAGCAAGTCGTTCGCCGCCGGCAGCACCATGGAGAAGCTCAACAAGGCCCAGAAGATCAAGATCGGCACCAAGTTCGACCAGCCGGGCTTCGGTCAGAAGGGCCTGTCGGGCAAGCCGGAGGGCTTCGACGTCGAGATCGCGAAGATCATCGTCAAGGAGCTCGGCATCCCCGAGGACAAGATCGAGTTCGTGGAGACGCCGTCCAAGGTCCGTGAGGACAAGATCGTCGACGGCAGCGTCGACCTGGTCGCCGCGACCTACACGATCAACGACAAGCGCAAGGAGCGCATCGCCTTCGCGGGCCCGTACTACGAGGCCGGCCAGAACATTCTGGTCAAGAAGGACAACACCACGATCACCGGCCCGGACTCCTTCAAGGACGGCACCAAGAAGGTCTGCTCGGTCACCGGCTCCACCCCGGCCGAGACGATCAAGACGTACGTCAAGGACGTCGCCACCCAGCTGGTGCTCTTCGACACCTACGACAAGTGCCGCGACGCCCTCAACGGCGGCCAGGTCGACGCCGTCACCACGGACAACGTGATCCTGCTCGGCTACATCGCCAAGAACGAGGGTTCCTTCAAGCTCGCCGGCGACAACTTCACCAAGGAGCCGTACGGCATCGGGGTGAAGAAGGAGGACACCGCGTTCCGTACCTTCATCAACGACACGCTCGAGAAGGCGTTCGCCGACGGCAGCTGGAAGAAGGCCTGGGACGACACCGCCGGCAAGTTCGGCGCGGAGCTGGGCACCGCCCCGACCGTCAACCGCTACTGATCTGATCCTTCGATCGCAGAGGGTGGGGAGGAACACCGACCCGTGAACGTGCTCATCGACAAGTTCGACGTCTTTGCGGGTGGTTTCTGGCTCACCCTCCAGATCTGCGTACTCGCCGCGATCGGCGCCCTGCTCCTGGGCGCCGTCGTGGCGGTACTCCGCATCTCCCCGGTGCCGCCGCTGCGCGCGGTCGGCACCGGGTATGTGAACGTCTTCCGGAACATGCCGCTGACCGTGGTGATGTTCTTCGCCGCCTTCGGCCTGCCGGCACTCGGCTCCAACGCCGACTTCCTGCGCCTCCCCGGCCTGGACGCGGTGTTCAGCCGGCTCGACACCGACCTGCCGTACTTCCGCTTCGCCCTGATCGCCCTGGTGCTCTACACGGCGGCGTTCGTCTGCGAGGCGCTGCGGTCCGGGGTGAACGCGGTGCCCGCCGGGCAGGCCGAGGCCGCGCGGTCGCTCGGCCTGACCTTCGGCCAGAACCTGCGGTACGTGGTGCTGCCGCAGTCCTGGAAGGCCTCGGTGGTGCCGCTCGGCTCGGTCATCATCGCGATGATCAAGAACTCGGCGCTGGCCGGCTTCTTCGGGGTCGTCGGCGACCTGTCGGCCACGGCCGACCAGCTCACCGGAGCCGAGGGCTACGCCTTCATCCCGGTCGCCATCGGCATCTCGATCGGCTACCTGATCATGACCGTCCCGCTCGGCGCCCTGCTGGACCGGATCGAGAAGCGACAGGCGGTGGCCCGATGAGTCAGCAGACCAGCGTCCTCTACGACGTCCCCGGCCCCCGCCAGCGCCGGATCACCCTGATCAGCAGCGTGATCGCCGGGGTGGTCCTGCTCGTCGGGGCGTACTTCCTGATCTACCGGCCGCTGGACGAAAAGGGCCAGTTCTCGATGGAGCTGTGGGGGCCGCTGGTCGACCCCTCCAACGAGAACTTCTCCCTGGTCTGGGAGCGGATCGGCATCGGCTTCAAGAACACCCTGATCGCGGCGGCGCTGGCCATCGTCGCATCGCTGGTGATCGGCACCCTGCTGGCCGTGCTGCGGATCCAGCTCAAGAGCCTGACCCGGCGGCGCTTCACCGGGCTGGCGACGCCGGTGGCGTACCTGCTGCGCGGGCTGAGCCTGCTGCTCTCGGCGGTCACCCGGGTCTGCGTCGAGGTGTTCCGCGGCCTGCCGGTCGTCATCACGATCTTCTTCGTGGCCCGCGGCTTCCCCGAGTTCGGCATCACCTTCGACACGCTCTGGTACCTGGTGATCGGCCTGGCCATCTACAACTCGGTGGTCATCGCGGAGATCCTCCGCTCCGGCATGGAGGGGCTGCCCGGCGGCCAGGCCGAGGCCGCCGCCGCGATCGGCCTCTCGCCGATGCAGGCCACCCGCATGATCCTGCTGCCGCAGTCGTTCCGGATCATGCTGCCGGCGCTGATCAGCCAGCTGGTCGTGGTGCTCAAGGACACCTCGCTGGGCTTCATCATCAGCTACGAGGAGACGCTCAACATCGGCAAGCAGATCATCGGCGTGCTGGGCAACCCGATCCAGGTCTACGTCGTGATCGCCGTGCTCTTCATCGCCGTCAACTACTCGCTGTCGAAGCTGGCGCAGTACCTCCAGCGCCGGCTCTCGCAGGGCCGCAAGACCGCGGGCACCCCGGCGCAGAACCCGCCGCCCGCGGCGCTCATGTCGCAGGCCGAGGGCGCCGGCGGCAACTGATCCGACACGTACGACGAAGAGGACCGGCCCACGTGGGCCGGCCTCTTCGTCTGCGTACCGTCAGCGGGCGATCTCGGTGACCCGGGACTCGCGGACCACGGTCACCCGGATCTGACCCGGGTAGGTCAGCTCCTCCTCGATCTGCTTGGCCACGTCCCGCGCCAGGACCGCCGCGCCGATGTCGTCGACATCCTCCGGCTTGACCATCACCCGGACCTCCCGGCCCGCCTGCATGGCGAAGACCTTCTCCACGCCGAGCTTGCCGGCCGCGATCTCCTCGATCCGCTCCAGCCGCTTGACGTACGCCTCCAGGCTCTCCCGCCGGGCGCCCGGCCGCCCGCCGGAGCAGGCGTCGGAGGCCTGGGTGAGCACCGCCTCGATGGTCTGCGGCGGCACCTCGTTGTGGTGCGCCTCGATGGCGTGCACCACGTCCTCGCTCTCGCCGTACTTGCGGGCCAGGTCGGCGCCGATGATGGCGTGCGAGCCCTCCACCTCGTGGGTGAGCGCCTTGCCGATGTCGTGCAGGAACGCGCACCGCTTGATGGTGGGAATGTCCAACCGCAGCTCGGCGGCCATGATCCCGGCGATGTGCGCGGTCTCCACCAGGTGCTTGAGCACGTTCTGCCCGTACGACGTCCGGTAGCGCAGCCGGCCGAGCAGGGTGACCAGCTCCGGGTGGATCTCGGTGATGCCGACCTCGACCAGGGCGTCCTCGGCGGCCCGGTGGCAGAGCTCCTCGACCTCCTGGCGGGCCAGGTCGTGCACTTCCTCGATCCGGTGCGGGTGGATCCGGCCGTCGAGGACCAGCTTCTCCAGGGTGAGCCGGCCGACCTCCCGGCGTACCGGGTCGAAGCAGGACAGCAGCACCGCCTCGGGGGTGTCGTCGATGATCAGGTTGACCCCGGTGACCGACTCGAAGGCGCGGATGTTGCGCCCCTCCCGGCCGATGATCCGCCCCTTCATCTCGTCGCCGGGCAGGTGCAGGACGCTGACCACGCTCTCCGCGGTCTGCTCGCTGGCCACCCGCTGGATGGCGTCCACCACGATGTGCCGGGCACGCCCCTCGGCGGTGTTGCGGGCGTCGGACTCGATGTCCCGCACCAGCAGCGCGGCCTCCCGCTTGGCCTGGGTCTCGATCGCCTCGATCAGCTCCGCCCGCGCGGCGTCGGCGGTCAGCCCGGCGACCCGCTCCAACTCACGGCGGCGCTGCTCCTCGGCGGCGGCCAGCTCGGTCTCCCGCTCCACCAGCCCGGCCTCCCGCCGCGCCAGCTCGGCGCTGGCCGCGGTGAGCTGCCGCTCCCGCTCGGCGAGGCGCTCGACCTCCTCGGTGTGCAGCCGCTCCCGCTCGTCCATCCGAGCGGCCCGGCGTTCCACCTCGGCGGCCTGCTCGCGGGTCGTGGCGGCCAGGACGGCCACCTCCCGCTCACCACTGCGCCGGGCGGCGGTCCGTAACTGCTCGGCATCGGCCTCGGCCTGCCGGTGGGCCCGCTCCAGGATGGTGTCCGCCTCCGCACGGGCGTCGTCGAGCACCCGGCGGGCCTCGGCCCGGGCCGACTTCGCCTCCGCCTTCGCGGCGGCCGCCTCGGTCCGGGCGGCGGCCGCGGCGGACTTCGCCACGTCGATGGTGCTGTTCGCGTGGTCGGCGGCGCTGCGCAACGCCGCCAGGGACTGCTCCTGACGGTCCTTCTCGGCGATGAAGGCCGGGTCCTCCGGGGCCGGGGCCGCGCGGAAGCCGCGGATCGCCCGGACGCCGAAGAGCACCGCGCCCACCACGACCAACGCCAGCAGCAGCACGGCGACGAGCAGCACCACCTCGACGCCGCTCATCTCGGCGCCCCGTCACTGTCGCGCGCGAGGTCGGACCGCCCTACGCCACCGGCGGACCCCCGACCGCCGACACCCCCTGGGGACCCGTGGTCCCTGTGCCGCCCCGTCATCGCCGCCTCCCCTGAACGTCGACACCGTGGAGGTTCGTGCCGGCGGGCACGCGCCTCCACGGCCCTGGACGCCCGACCGAGCGGCTGGCCGCGGGTACAGCTCTCCGTCGGCGGTGCCCCCGCAGGGGCATCGTCGACCGCCGGGTGCAGTTGTCGGATCGGCTCCGGACCGGCTGTCCGGAGCGACCGTCAAAGGCCGGTGGAGCTGGCCAAAGTGATGCTGTTCTGTTACGCGATCTATGTTGTGCGCTTAGCCTGCGTTGGTCGGGCAATGTGAGCCTGTAGGGCGAGGCTAGGTCGCCGAGGGCCGTTCGGTCAAGAACTCATGATCAAACCCCCCGAACGGAGCGAAGTTGAGCCGTCACCCGTTGCTGACGGCATGACGGACAGCAGCGGACAAACGGCCCGGCGAGCCGGGGTGCGCGTCGCCTTCCAGACCTGCTCACGGCCCCACTGGGAGCGCGAGATCACGGGGCGCCGAGCGCGGCTGGTCAGCAGGTGCCGAGGGAGCGGGCTGCGGCGACCAGGGCGGCGTTGTCGGGGGCGGGAGCGTCGTCCGGAAGGCCGAGGGTGTCCTCCAGGCCGATCCGGGTGTCCAGGCCCCGGCGTACCGCCTCGGCGAGCACCGGCCAGGCGGCGGCACCCTCGCCGTGCAGCAGCAGCGGCGGGCCACCCGGGGCGAGCAGCGCGAGCATGGCGTCGGCGGCGGCCAGTGCCCGGGTCGGGTCGTCCGGGGTGCACTCGACGAGGATCCGCCCGACCGGCACCCGCCACCCCTGGTGGGCGCGGACGGCCTGCGGGGTCCAGAGGCCGGCCTCGACCAGCACGCCCCGCTCGTGCAGTGCGGCGGCCACCGCCTCCGCCCCGTCCTCGTGCGCGTTGACCGAGGCGAAGTCGGGCAGCACCGTCCAGGCCCGTACGGCGGCGACCCGGGCAGCCGGGTCGGGCTCGATCCACGCCCCGGTGCTCACCCCGACGGGGAGCCCCGGCCGGGCGGCCCGGACGGCGGTCACCGCGTCGGCGATCACCGCGGGCGCCATCGACTCCACGCCGGAGGTGTCGCGGGGGTGGACGTGCACGGCGGCCACGCCGAGGTCGGCGCAGCGGGCCGCGTCGGCGGCCAGCTCGGCCGGGGTGACCGGCACGCCGGGATGCTCGTCGCGGCCCCGGCCGCCGTTGAGACACGCCTTCAGCACCGGATCATCCTCCCCCGCCCGGACGGCGCCGGCATGATCAGCGCCGGGCGTCTCACGGATGCCGGGCGACACAGGGCCGCGCTGGGCGGCACCGGGCGGAGCGGCGCGGGGCACCTCTGCGGGACGTCCCTCAGCCGGTGCGCGGGCGTCTCACCGGGAGGCGGCGGTCAGTCGGTGGCGCGGGTGTCGCGGTCGAGTTCGCCCTCGGCCTCGGCCAGGGCGTCGGCGTCGATCTGCTCGGCGAACTCGGCCGCCTCGGCGCTCTGCGCGGCGAGCGCGTCCTTCACCGCGCGGATCGCCACGCCCGGCGGGTAGCCCTTGCGGGCGAGCATCCCGACCAGCCGGCGGAACACCGCGTCCGGTTCGCCCCGGGCGGTGCGCAGCTTCCGCTCCACCAGGGCGCGGGCGGTCTCCGCCTCGGTCTCCTCGTCCAGCTCGCCGAGCGCCTCGCTGGCCACGTCGCCGTCCACGCCGCGCTGGCGCAGTTCGTTGGCCAGCGCCCGGCGGGCCAGGCCCCGGCCGGTGTGCCGGCTGGAGACCCAGGCGCGGGCGAAGGCGGCGTCGTCGATGATGCCGACCTCGTCGTACCGGTCGAGCACGTCGGCCGACACCTCGTCGGAGATGCCCCGCTTGGCCAGCGCCCCGGCCAGCTCGGCCCGGGTACGCGGGCGCACCGCGAGCTGCCGCAGGCAGATCTCCCGGGCCACCTCGGCCTCGTCGCGCGGTGGGGTCGGGGTCGCCTCCGGCTCGGTCTCGTCGGACCGGCCACGACGCCCTCGACGGGGGCGTGGGGTGGTGCCATCACCCGCCCGGGGCGGGCTGGCATCCCAGCCCCGCCCCGTGCGGGCGCGTCGTCCTGCCACTTAGCCGGCGGCCGATCAGAAGTCGACCGGCGGCAGCTCCGGGCCGCCGGCGGCGTCGCCCGCGCCGACCCCGACGCCGAGCTTCTCCAGGATCTTCTTCTCGATCTCGGCGGCCACGTCCGGGTTCTCCTTGAGGAACTCCCGGGCCTTCTCCTTGCCCTGGCCGAGCTGGTCACCGTCGTAGGTGTACCAGGCGCCGGACTTGCGGATGATCGCCTGCTCCACGCCGACGTCGATCAGCGAACCCTCGCGGGAGATGCCCTTGCCGTACATGATGTCGAACTCGGCCTGCTTGAACGGCGCGGCGACCTTGTTCTTCACGACCTTGACCCGGGTCCGGTTACCGACCACGTCGGTGCCGTCCTTCAGGCTCTCGATGCGGCGCACGTCGAGTCGGACCGAGGCGTAGAACTTCAGCGCCCGACCACCGGTGGTGGTCTCCGGGCTGCCGAACATCACGCCGATCTTCTCGCGGAGCTGGTTGATGAAGATCGCCGTGGTGCCGGTGTTGTTGAGCACACCGGTGATCTTCCGCAGCGCCTGGCTCATCAGCCGGGCCTGGAGACCCACGTGGCTGTCGCCCATCTCGCCCTCGATCTCGGCGCGCGGCACCAGGGCCGCCACCGAGTCGATCACGACGATGTCGATCGCGCCGGAGCGGACCAGCATGTCCGTGATCTCCAGCGCCTGCTCGCCGGTGTCCGGCTGGGAGACCAGCAGGGCGTCGGTGTCGACGCCGAGGGCCTTCGCGTAATCCGGGTCGAGCGCGTGCTCGGCGTCGATGAAGGCGGCGATGCCGCCGGCCCGCTGGGCGTTGGCCACCGCGTGCAGGGCGACCGTGGTCTTACCGCTGGACTCGGGACCGTAGATCTCGACGACCCGGCCGCGGGGCAGACCGCCCACGCCGAGCGCCACGTCGAGCGCGATCGAGCCGGTGGGGATCACCGAGGTCTGGATGACCGGCCGCTCCCCCAGCCGCATCACCGAACCCTTGCCGAACTGCTTGTCGATCTGAGCGAGAGCAAGGTCGAGTGCCTTCTCCCGGTCGGGCCCTGCGGCCATGTTTGCCACCCCTGCCTTCGCCGGCGTCTTTCCTGAGCTTCGCGTCACGCGGGACACGCTAGGCGCTGGGTCCGACAGAAAACCAGCCGACGGGCCGTGAGCTGTGGACGAGCACCCCGCTGTGGACAATAGCCGAACAGGTGTACGAGTCGGCAAGCGACACGCGGGAGCGACGAAAACGCCGCTCAGCGCAGCCGGGCGGGCACCCGGTCGGGATAGGCGGCGACGACGGCGCGCCACACCACGTGGGTCTGCTCACCCGAGGCGAGCGCCTGCTCGATGGTCCGCCCGCCCAGCTGGGACAACACCTGGTCGCGGGCGATGCTGGCCGCGTAGCCCGGCCCGAAGGCCTCGTCCAGCCGGGCCCAGAAGTCGGTCAGCCGCACGTGATCAGTCCTCCTCGTCCGGTGCCCCCACCGGCACCGGACGCAACGCTAGCGCCACCAGGGGCACCACGGCGATCGCCGCCAGCAGGGTCAGCACCGGATAACCCGCCGCCCGCATGACAAACCCGCTCAGGGCGGCGGCGCCGGCGCCGGCCAGCCCCATCGTCAGGTCGGAGAGACCCTGCACGCTCGGCCGGACCGCCGCCGGCACCGACTCCGACAGCAGGGTGGAGCCGGCCACCATGGTGCCGGACCAGCCCAGCCCGAGCAGGGCCAGGCCGACCGAGAGCCGGGGCGTGTGGTGCCCGGCGGTGCCGGCGACCGCGCACGCGGCCAGCAGCAGCCCGACGCCGCCGAGGACGACCACGCGCCGCCCGAGCCGGTCGGTGAGCCAGCCCACCAGCGGGCTGAGCGCGTACATGCCGGCGATGTGCAGGCTCAGCACGATGCCGACCACCCGCAGCACGTCGGCGTCGCCGTGCGACTCGCCGAGGCGTACCGGCGTCATCGACATCACCGCGACCATCACCACGTGGCCGACCGCCACCGCCGCGATGCCGAGCCGGGCCGCCGGGCGGTCGCGTACCACCTGCCAGGCCGCGCGCATCCCCGCACCGCGCCGGGCGGTCCGCGTCGGCGCGGCGACGGCCTCGGCCGGCGGGGTGACGTCCGCGACGGCGGCCGCGACCGGGGCGTCGGCCGCCGCCAGCCGGCGCGCGGTGAGCAGCGGGTCGGGCCGCAGCAGCACCAGGAGTACGACGGCGGCGAGCACGAACGCGGCGGCGCTGAACGCGAACGGACCGGCCAGCGGTGGCAGTCCCCACCCGCTGGTGGTGCGATCGGCCAGCGCGGCGAAGTTCGGCGCGGCCACCGCGCCGATGGTGGTGGCCCAGACGATCAGCGACAGCTGGCGGCCCCGGCGGGCCGGCTCGGCGAGGTCCACCGCGGCGTAGCGGGCCTGGAGGTTCGCCGCGGTGCCGCCGCCGAAGAGGAGCATGCCGAGGAAGAGCAGCGGTACGGAGCGGCTGACCGTGGCGAGCACCACCAGCACGGCGCCGACGGCGCCGGACAGGTAGGCGACGGCCAGCCCTGGTCGCCGGCCGTGCCCGTTCATGATCCGGGTGACCGGGACGGCGAGCAGCGCCCCGCCGACCACGGCGGCGCTCTGCGCCAGCCCGGCGACGGCGGTCCCGGCGACCCGGGCGGCGAGCAGCGCCCCCACGGAGATGCCGATGGTGACCCCGATCCCGCCGATGATCTGGGTGGTGAACAGCAGGCGCAGGGTCCGTCGCTGGATCGGCGCGACGTCCGGCCGGGTACGGGCCGGAGCGGTCAGGTCGGTGGCCATGCGGCCTCCTCGGTAAGGGGTCAGACGCGGCCCCATCCTTGCAAACCGGCCCCGCCCCGGGGGACCCGGTTTCGCTACAGGCCGAGCCCGCGCCCGATGATCTCCTTCATGATCTCGGTGGTGCCGCCGTAGATGGTCTGCACCCGCCCGTCCAACCAGGCCTTCGCCACCGGGTACTCCAGCATGAACCCGTAGCCGCCGTGCAGCTGCACGCAGCGGTCGGCGACCTTGTTCTGCAGCTCGGTGGTCCACCACTTGGCCTTCGCGGCGTCGGTGACCGAGAGCCGGCCGGCGTTGAACTCGGCCACGCAGTGGTTGACGAAGGTGCGCGCGATGGTGACCTCGGTGTCCAGCTCCGCCAGCAGGAACCGGTTGTGCTGGAACTTGCCGATCGGCCGGCCGAACGCCTCCCGCGAGCGGGCGTAGTCGAGGGTCACCGCGAGCAGCTTCTCCGCCGCCGCCACCGCCGCGACGGCGATGCTGAGCCGCTCCCTGGGCAGGTTGGCCATCAGGTGGTAGAAGCCGTGGTTCTCGGTGCCGATCAGGTTCTCGGCCGGCACCCGGCAGTCGTCGAAGAAGAGCTCGGCGGTGTCGTTGGCCTTCAGGCCCACCTTCGCCAGCCGCCGGCCCCGGGTGAAGCCGGGGGTACCGGTCTCCACCGCGACCAGGCTGACCCCGTGCGCGCCCTGGTCCGGCGCGGTACGCACCACCACGATCACCAGGTCGGCCATCTCGCCGTTGGTGATGAACGTCTTCTGCCCATTGAGCACCCACCCGTCGCCGTCGCGGACCGCGCTGGTGCGGATCCCCGCCAGGTCGCTGCCCGCGCCCGGCTCGCTCATCGCGATCGCGGTGACCAGGTCGCCGGAGCAGAACCCGGGCAGCCAGCGCTTGCGCTGCTCGTCGGTGGTCAGCTCGGTCAGGTACGGCGCCACCACGTCGTTGTGCAGGCCGAAGCCGAGCCCCGAGCAGCCCGACGCGACGATCTCCTCGTCCAGCACCGCGTTGAACCGGAAGTCGCGCTGCCCGCCGCCGCCGTGGTCGGTGTCGACGTCCATGCCGAGCAGTCCGGCCGCGCCGGCCTTGCGCCACACCTCGCGGTCGACGATGCCGTCGGCCTCCCACCGGGGGTGGTGCGGCACCGCCTCGCGGGCCAGGAACTCCCGGCACAGGTCGCGGAACTCCTCGTGGACCGGTTCGTACAGATGCTGCTCCATGGCGGCCAGTGTGGCACCGCTCATCCGCGCTGCCCAGGGGGCGGTGGCAGGCGTTCCCATCGGCGTACCCGGGTCAGGGCGCGCGTGGCGAGCAAGAGCCCGAAGACGACGGCGGACCCGGACCGTTACCCGGCCAGCGCGCGGGCGCCGACGGTCAGGTCCTGCACCAGCCCCGCGTACGCGGCGTCCTGGTCGTCGGCGCGCAGCACGGCGGACGGGTGGATGGTGGCCAGCAGCTGCGCGGCCGGCGCGTCGGCCACCTTGCCGGCGTTGTCCACCGGGACCCGGACGAAGTCCTCCGGGCGCTGCGCGGACGCGGGCCACGGCAGCAGCTCGCCCCGCTGCCGGGTGACCCGGAACGCCGGGCCGAGCAGGGCCTTGGCGGCGGTCGCGCCGAGCACCACCACCAGGTCCGGACGCAACCGGGAGAACTCCGCGACCAGCCACGGCCGGCAGGCGGTGATGTGCACGCGGTCCGGCGTCTGGTGAATACGCCGCTTCCCACGCAGCTCGAAGCGGAAGTGCTTGACCGCGTTGGTCAGATAGATGTGCCCGGGGTCGAGACCGGCGTCGTCGACCGCCCGGCGCAACAGCCGGCCGGCCGGGCCGACGAAGGGCAGTCCCTTTTGATCTTCCATGTCGCCGGGCTGCTCGCCGAGCAGGACCACCCGGGCGCTCTCGTCACCCCGCCCGAAGACCGTCTGCGAGGCGTCGCGGTAGAGCTCGCAGCCCCGGCAACCGGCGGCTGCGGCGCGCAGGTCGTCGAGGGTGTCGGCCTGCGGCGGGATGAACTGCTGCGCACCGGGCGCGGCGTCGGTCTCGGCCATGGCGAACTTTATATACCGGATTCGCCGGCGACACCGGGTCCGGCGCGGGCGCGCCGGCGCGCGTCAGTATTCCCCGCCACCGTCGCCACCGCCCATCGCGATCGCGATCACCACGATCACGAGCACGATCACCGCGATCGCGATGGCGATCCAGAGCCCCGTCCTCGATTTGGGTGCAGCCATGACCGATCACCTCCTGGCCGCGCGCTTACCCTCCGGAACGTCGACCATGCGTATCGAGGACCAGCCGGGTCACGCGGTGAACCGGCGCGGCGGGGCCGGCCGGAGCGCCCGCGCGACCGCGTCGGCGACCGGCAGCAGGTCGGCGTCGTCGAGCGCGTTGACGGTGATCCTGATCCCGGGCTCGGCACCGATCCGGTAGAGCGCGCCGGGCGCCACCGACCACCCGGCGTCGCGCAGCGCGGTGACCACGCTGGTCTCGTCCGGCACCGGCAGCCAGATGTTGATGCCGCTGCGACCGCGCCCGGCCAGGCCCCGGGCGGCGAGTGCCGTCAGCAGCCCGGTGCGCCGCCGCTCGTACTCCTCGCCGGAGCGGCGGACCAGTTCCGCGGTGGCCGGGTCGCGCCAGAGCGACAGCACGAGCCGTTGCAGCACGGTGGAGACCCAGCCGGCGCCGACCCTGGCGCGGCCGGCGACCCGGGACACGGTGGCCTCGTCGCCGGCCAGCACCGCCAGCCGCAGGTCGGGCCCGAACGGCTTGCTCACCGACCGGACGAAGGCCCACGCCGGGGTGGCCCCGGCGAGCGGGTGCAGCGGCACCCGGGCCAGCTCGGCGGCATGGTCGTCCTCGATCAGCAGCAGGTCGGGGCGGCCGGCGAGCAGCTCCCGCAGGGCCCCGGCCCGCTCGGCGGAGACCGCGGCGCCGGTCGGGTTCTGCGCGCGGCTGGTCACCACCAGCGCCCGGGCGCCGAGGGCCACGGCGTCGCGGACGCCGGCCTCGGTGGGCCCGTCGTCGTCCATTGGTACGCCGATCGGACGCAGCGCGAGCGCGGCAACCAGGTCGAGGAGGTTGGCCCAGCCCGGGTCCTCCACCGCCACCGCGTCACCGGGCCGCAGGTGCGCGGCGAGCAGCCGCTCGATGCCGTCCAGCGCGCCCCCGGTCACGGTGATCTCCTCGGCCGGTACGCCGTCGGCGGCGAGCCGGTCCCGGGCCGCCTCGGCGAATGCGGGGAGCAGGGCGGTCGAGGCGTACCCGACGGGTGGGCCGATTTCGGCGGCGAGCGCGGCCAGGTGCGGGCCGAGCGGGGGCAGCAGCCGGGGGTCGGGTTGCCCCTGGGAGAGGTCGCGGGTGCCGGGGGCGGGCGGCGGGTGCAGCGCGGCGCGCCGGCCGGCGACCGGGGGTCGGGGGCGCACCCGGGTGCCGTGCCGGCCGGCGGTCACGACCAGGCCCCGCTGGCGCAGCTCCTGGTAGGCCCGGGCGACGGTGGCCGGGCTGACCCCCAGCTCGGTGGCGAGCGCCCGGACGGCGGGCAGCGGACTGCCCGGGGCCAGCGCGTCGGCCCGGATGCCGGTTTCCACGCTCGCCGAAATGGCGGCCGACGTGCCGCCACTGATCTGATAACGTACTGCCACAGTTCGGAGATTGTACTAGAACAAAGGTGGGATGTCGCATGTACGCCCCGACCCCGCGTACCACGGCCAGCCGCTCCCGCGACCGGATGAGCTACGACCCGGCCGCCGTGCACGCGGTCCTCGACGAGGCGTACCACTGCGTGCTCGGGTTCACCGTCGACGGCGAGCCCCGGCTGCTGCCCACCCTGCACGTACGCATCGGCGACACCCTCTACCTGCACGGCTCCACCGGCAGCCGGCCGCTGCTCGCCGCGCGCGGCGACGACGGGCTGCGGGTCTGCGTCACCGTCACCCTGCTCGACGGGCTGGTCTACGCCCGCTCGCAGTTCCACCACAGCGCCAACTACCGGTCGGTGGTCGCGCACGGCACCGCCCACCTGGTCACCGACGACGCCGAGAAGTCACGGATGCTGACCGCCCTGGTGGAGAAGGTCGCCGCCGGTCGCAGCGCGGACAGCCGCCCGCCGAGCCGCCGGGAGCTGGCCGAGACGGCCGTGCTGGCGCTGCCGCTGCGCGAGGTGTCGCTGCGTTCCCGCACCGGTGGGGTCCGCGACGACCCCGCCGACCTCGACCTGCCGCACTGGGCCGGGGTGGTGCCGCTGCGGCTGACCGCCGGGCTGCCGGAACCGGACGCGGGCGTCACCGCGCCGGTGCCGGCGGGACTGCGGAGCGCCGGGTCACCCTGGCGGGAGGCGGCGACCCTGCGGGGCGAACACGTGCTGCTGGAGCCGCTGGACCTGGCGCACGCCGACGAGCTCTTCACCGCCACCGCCGAACCGGAGGTCTGGGCGCACCTGGGCCACCCGCTGCCCACCGACCCGGCCGCCATGAGGGAGATCGTCGCGGGCGCGCTGGCCGCCGGGCACCGGGGCGAACGGGTGCCCTGGGTGCAGCGCTGCGCGCGGACGGGCGCGGTGGTCGGCACCACCTCGTACTACGACATCGACCCCGAGCGGCGGGCGGTCGCCATCGGCCACACCTGGCTCGGCCGGCCCTGGTGGCGCAGCGGCATCAACACCGAGGCCAAGCTGCTGCTGCTCGGCCGCGCCTTCGACGAGCTCGGCGCGGTCCGGGTGGCCTGGCACACCGACATCCGCAACACCCGCTCGCAGGCGGCGATCGAGCGCCTGGGCGCCACCCGGGAGGGCGTGCTGCGGATGCACCGGCAGCGCCCGGACGGCTCCTGGCGGGACACCGTGCAGTACGCGATGACCGTCGACGAGTGGCCGAACGCACAGACCAGGCTGCGGGAAAGGCTTCGCCGTACGGCACCCGTGGCGTGATGATGGCGGGCGTGCTGGGCATCACCGACATCTGGACGTACGTGCTGGGGACCGTGGCGATCATTCTGCTGCCGGGGCCGAACTCGCTCTTCGTGCTCTCCACCGCCGCGAAGCGGGGTGTGGGGGCCGGCTACCGGGCGGCGGGTGGGGTGTTCGTCGGCGACGGGGTGCTGATGTTCCTCTCCGCCGCCGGGGTGGCGTCGCTGCTCAAGGCGTACCCGCCGCTCTTCCTGGTGATCAAATACGCGGGTGCGGCGTACCTCGGGTATGTCGGGCTGACAATGCTGCGCGGCGCCTGGCGGCGCTGGCGCGACCGCAACGACCCGGCGGCGCCGCGGCTGATCGACGCCGCGGAGCCGGCGGCGATGCGCAGCCCGTTCCGCAAGGCGTTGGTGATCAGCCTGCTCAACCCGAAGGCGATCCTCTTCTTCATCTCGTTCTTCATCCAGTTCGTCGACCCCGGATACGCCTGGCCGGCGCTGTCGTTCCTGCTGCTCGGACTGATCGCCCAGGTCACCAGCGCGCTCTACCTGACCGCGTTGATCTTCATGGGCACCTTCCTGGCCGCGCAGTTCCGGCGCCGCCGGCGGCTGGCCGCGAGCGCGACCACCGGCGTCGCGGTGCTCTTCCTCGGCTTCAGCCTCAAGCTCGCCACCGCCTCGGTCTGACACCGGCCGGTCGGCGCCTGGGTGCCGTCGCCCCCGTCTCTGTCGGGCGGCGGCGCAGGGCGATCAGGTGCCGTCGCCGCCACCGCCGCCGATGCCCCCGCCCCCGGCGGTGCCGCCGAGGCCGTAGCCGGGCCCGACCGGTTCGTCGGGATGGCGGCTGACGTGGGCGGACTCGCTGATCTGGGCGGACCAGTCGGCGTGCGAGGCGGCCGCCGCGTGCCGGTTGATCGCCGCGCGGAGCCAACCGTCCACGACGGCCACCCAGTCCCGCTGGTCGGCACCGGTGTGCCAGATCCGGAAGCGGCTGATGCTCTGGTGGCTGATCCCGGTCAGCGACAGCCGCCGGTCCAGCCAGAGGACGACCTCCAGGCCGGCCGAGTTCGCCACGAAGATCACCTCCAGCTCGGTGATCGGGCCGGCGTAGATCGGTCCCACCCAGTAGCCGAGTCGCTGGTGCACCGGCAGCGCCTGCTCGACGCCGGGCAGCCGGCCGTGCGACAGGCCGGCCTGCCGGATCAGGAAGCCGAGCGTGTCCAGTGCGGCGAGGATGTGCTGCTGGGTGGGGAGCGGATGGACGAAGAGCGGCACCATCGCCCCCTGGTCCAGCTCGGGGTCGACCGACACCTCGGTCCGTAGCCCGGTGCGCATGCTCATCAGGGGCACCCCGCCGAAGATCGTCACCGGGGTCTCCCAGGGCAGCGGCAGGGCGAAGTCGATCGCCCGGCGTCGCCCGGCCGGCACTACGAACCGGCCGCCGATCGGCACTTGGTGGTACTGCACCAGTCGGCGTGGACTGTGCGGATCGTCCGATTCCGCGGTGGCGACCAAGCCCAGCCGTACGTGCCGGATCGGCACGTCGTCCGGCCCGGCGGCGAGCGTCACCCGCCCCGGCAGCCGCAGCCCCGGCCGGGTGCTCGGATTGGTCAACGTGGTGCTCACCGAGAGCCCGGTCCACCCGGACTCCCGCGCCACCCCGGTCACCCGCACGCCCGCGCTCCCCTCGCCCCTCGCCCCGCCCGGGGCTTTCCCACCCCCCGTCCCGACACTCCCCGCCCCGCCCCGGTCCACCGCGCACTTCCGAGAACCCCGAGCCGCGGTCCGGCGCGCAGTTTCGGGGAAAGAGTGGCTATTTCCCGCCCGATGGCCACGCTTTCTCGGAAAGTGCGCGGATCTTGGGGGGCGGCGGGCTGGGAACGAGGCCGGCCGCCGGGTCACGGGGAGCCGGCGGCCGGGCGGGAGGTGGGTGGGATGGGGTGGGGTGGGGGCGTCAGCGGAGGCGGCGGCCGCGCGGGACTGGGTCGGTCTCGTCGTCGAACTCGCCGATGACCTCCTCCAGCAGGTCCTCGAGGGCCACGAAGCCGATCGGGCGGGTCGGGCCGCCGCCGTTGCGGACCAGCGCGAGCTGGGCCTGGTCGGCGCGCATCGCGGCCACCGCCTCGGTGACCGAGGAGGTCGCCGGCAGGGTGAACGCCCGGGTCATCAGCTCGCCCGCGGTCGCCGGCCGGCCGGTGGTGACCGCCCGCACCGCCTCCCGCACGTGGACCAGGCCGCAGACCTCGCCGCCCGGGTCCAGCACGGCGAGCCGGGACCGGCCGCTGTCCCGGCTGACCTGCTCGATCCGGTCCGCAGTGTCGTCGCGACGGACCGTGACGATCTCGTCGAAAGGCTCCATAACGTCGCGGACGGTGGTGCCCTGCAACTCCAGCATGCTGGTCAGCAGGTGGTGCTGCTCGGCGCCGAGCAGCCCGTGCTCGCGGGACTGCTCCAGCAGGATGCGCAGCTCGTCCGGGCCGTGCACCTGGGCGAGCTGATCCTGCTGCTGCACCCCGACCAGCCGCAGAATCACGTTGGCCAGCGCGTTGAGCGCCGACAGGACCGGCCGGGCCACCCGGGCGAAGGCCCGGAACGGCAACGCCAGCAGCAGCGCCGACCGCTCGGCGTCGGTGATCGCCCACGACTTCGGGGCCATCTCCCCGACGACCAGGTGCAGGAAGGTCACCAGTGCCAGCGCGAAGACCAGCGCGACGGCGTGGCTGGCCGCATCGGGCAGGCCCACCGTGTGCAGCAGCGGGCTGAGCAGGCGTTCGATCGCCGGCTCGGCGAGCGCGCCGAGCCCCAGGGTGCACAGCGTGATGCCGAGCTGCGCGCCGGCCAGCATCAGCGACAGTTCGCGGACGCCGTCCAGGGCGGCCCGGGCCGCGCGACCGCCACCGGCGGCCCCCTGTTCCAGGCGGTAGCGCTTGCTCGCCACCAGGGCGAACTCGGCGGCCACGAAGAAGCCGTTGAGCGCCAGTAGCAGCGCCGAGACCAGCAGTGCGACGCCGGGGCTCATGCCGCCACCTCCCCGCCGGGCGCCTCGCCGGCCATCCGCAGCCGCACCGAGTCGGCCACGTGCCGGTCCACCACGAGCACCTCGACCAGGGCGCGCTCGCGCGGCTGCTCACCGTCGGCGGGCAGGCTGATCTCCAGCCGGTCACCCACCTCGGGCACCCGGCCCAGCTCCCGCATGACCAGCCCGGAGAGGGTGTCGTACTCGGGGGCCTCGGGCAGCGCGATGCCGGTGCTGTCGGCGACCTCGTCGATCCGCCAGCGGGCCGGCACCACCCAGGAGCCGTCCGCCTGCCGGGCGGGGGCGCGCTCCGGCGGGTCGTCCTCGTCCCGGATCGGGCCGACCAGTTCCTCGGCGATGTCCTCCAGCGTGATCACGCCGGCGAAGCCGCCGTACTCGTCGACCACGCAGGCCAGCTGCCGGTGCCCGGACCGCAGCCGGTCCAGCACCGTCGGCAGCGGCAGCGTCTCGGGCACCAGCAACGGGGGTACGGCCACCGCGCTGACCGGCGTGGTGGCGCGCCGCGCCGGGGGTACGCCGAGCACGTCGGCGATGCCGACCACGCCGACCAGGTCGTCCACGCCCTCGGCGCCGCGCACCGGGAAGCGGGAGTGGCCGGTGTCGAGCAGCTCGACCACCCGGCTGACCGGCTCGTGCGCCCGTACGGTGTGCACGTCGACCCGGGGCACCATGGCCTCCCCGGCGGTCAGCTCCCGGAAGTCGAGGCCCCGGTCGAGCAGGTCGGACATCTCAGCGTCGAGGTGCCCCTCCTCCCGGGACTCGGCGATGATCTGCTCCAGGTCCTCCGGGGTGGCGCCGCTGGGCAGCTCCTCGATCGGCTCGATGCCGACCCGGCGCAGCAGCCGCACCGCCGCCCGGTCGAAGAGCGTGATCAGCGGGCCGGCGACCTTCAGGTACATCAGGGTGGAGCGGCTCAGCGCCCGGGCCAGCGGCTCCGCGCGGGCGATGGCCAGGTTCTTCGGGGCGAGTTCACCGAGGACCATCTGGACCACGGTGGCGATGAGCAGGGCCAGCGTCACCGACAGCGGGAGGCTGACCGCGGTGGAGACACCAGCGCCGCCGAGCAGTTCGGCCAGCCCGGCGCCCAGGTACGGCTCGGCGACGTAACCGACCAGCAGGGCGGTCACGGTGATGCCGAGCTGGGCGCCGGAGAGCATGAACGACAGCCGGCCGGTCACCTCCAGGGCCCGGGCGGCCGCCTGGTCGCCCTCCTCGGCCTGTTGCTTGAGCCGGCCGCGGTCCACCGCGACGTAGCCGAACTCCTGGGCCACGAAGTAGCCGGTGGCGGCGGTGAGAACGATGATGAGTACGAGACCGACGACGATCAACACGGGTCGCTCAGGGCTCCCGGGGACGTCGGGGCGATGGGATGCCGGGCACGACCCGGCTGGCTACTGCTGCCCTCCTGGGCAGAGGAGTCGATCATGCGCCAATTCTATCGGCGGTCGCTGAAAGCCCGCTGAAGGTGGGGACAAAGCCGCCGCTCATCCCCTATTTCCGGTGCTCGGCCAGTTCATCCCGGTCCAGCAGGGTCCGGTCCACCCGCCCCGACCGGTACGCGGCCCGCCCGATCATCTGCGCGGCCACCGGCGCGGTGGCCAGTTGGAAGACGGCGACCAGCGCGATCATGCCGAGGTCGGCGGGGCTGCGCAGCCGCAGCGCCAGCCCGAGCAGCAGGAGCAGCGCCCCGAGCACCTGCGGCTTGGTGGCGGCGTGCATCCGGTCCAGCACGTCCGGGAAGCGCAGCACCCCGATCCCGGCGGCGAGGCTGAGCAGCGCCCCCGCCACCAGGACGACCGCTCCCAGCCAGTCGGCGACCGTACCCGCGCTCACCGGGCCACCTCTTCGTTCGCGACGGCGGGCAGCCGGGCCGGGGCCGGGCGCGTCACGCCTCCTCCCGGACGGCGAAGCGGACCAGCGCCACCGAGCCGACGAACCCGAGCAGCGAGAGCACCACCAGCACCGGCAGCGTGGTGGCGTGCCGATTGACCGCGGCCTCCGCCCCGACCGCGGAGAGCATGATCGCGAGCAGCAGGTCGGCGGCGATCACCCGGTCCAGCAGGGACGGGCCCCGGTAGATCCGGGCCAGCGCCAGCAGCGCGGTGACCGAGAGCAGCACGGTCAGGACGACGGTGAGGACGACGGTCATCTGGACCTCCGGTCGACAGGATCGGTGGCGAGCAGGCGCACCTCGGCGTCGGAGCCGATCGCCCGGACGACGCGTTCCTCGACGGCGAGGACCCGCTCCCGGCTGTCGGACAGGTCCTCCGGACGCCGGACGTCCAGGACGTGCACGTAGAGGACGCCCGCGTCCCGGTCGATCTCGAGGATCAGGGTGCCGGGGACCAGCGAGATCAGCTCGGCGGTGAGCGCCAGGTTGAGGTCCGTGCCCACCCGCAGGCGTACTCCGATGATCGCCCCGCGCGGCCGGTAGCCGGGGCGGACGGCGATCGCGGCGACGTGCACGCTGGCGGCGACCAGCTCGGCGACGAACGTCGCCAGCAGCACCAGCAGCGCCCGGGGCCGCAGCCGGCCGCCGAAGGAGACCGGCGGTAGCGGGAAGAACAGCAGCACCGCGACGCCGACCAGCGCCCCGCCGAGCAGGTTGCCCCAGGAGATCTCGCCCCAGAGCAGGTTCCAGACCGCGATCAGCCAGCCCAGGGCGATCGCCTGGTCGCGGCGGCGGCCGGCGCGCCTCTTCGGCGGTGACCCGGCGGCGTCCGGGGCGGTCACGGGGCACCGCCAGGCAGCACGGCCCGCACGTACGGGGTGCGCAGCCGCAGGTCGGCCGCGGCGTCGGCGGTGACGCGGAACAGCGGGCCGGCGGCGAGCGTGAACGTCAGGCCGAGCACCACCAGGGCGGCGGTGGCGCCCACCATCAGCTGCGGCAGCCGGACCACCGGTTCGTCGGTGGCCAGCCGGGGCGCCCGCCAGAACGCGATGTTCCACACCCGCGAGGCGGTGTAGAGGGTGAGCAGGCTGGTCGCCGTGCCGGCCGCGACCAGCACCCAGGGCAGCGGCCCGCCGACCGCCACGCCGGCCTGGAGCAGGCCGACCTTGCCGAGGAAGCCGGAGAAGGGCGGGACGCCGGCGAGGTTCATCGCCGGGACGAAGAAGAGCACCGCGAGCAGCGGGGCGATCCGGGCCAGGCCGCCGAGCCGGCGCAGGTCGGTACTGCCGGCGCGCTCCTCGACCAGCCCGGCGACGAGGAAGAGCGTGGTCTGGATGGTGATGTGGTGCACCACGTAGAAGATCGCGCCGGAGAGCGCGGCGGCGGTGCTCAGCGCCACCCCGTAGATCATGTAGCCGATGTGGCTGACCAGCGTGAACGAGAAGAGCCGCTTCATGTCCGACTGCGCCACCGCGCCGAGCACGCCGACCACCATGGTCAGCCCGGCCACCACCATGAGCAAGCCGGAGACCTGCCCGCCGGGGAAAAGCAACGTCTCGGTCCGGATGATCGCGTAGACGCCGACCTTGGTGAGCAGGCCGGCGAAGACCGCGGTCACCGGGGCCGGCGCGGTGGGGTAGCTGTCCGGCAGCCAGGCGGAGACCGGGAAGACCGCCGCCTTGATGCCGAAGGCGAGCAGCAGCATCAGCTGCAACCCCAGCCGTACGCCGTCCGGCAGCGCGTCGAGGCGGGTGGCGAGCTGGGCCATGTTGAGGGTGCCGGTGGCGGCGTACACCAGCCCGACCGCGACCAGGAAGATCATCGAGGAGAGGATGCCGACCACGACGTACGTCGAGCCGGTACGGATCCGGGCCTCGGTGCCGCCCAGGGTGATCAGCACGAAGCTGGCCGCCAGCAGCATCTCGAAGCCGACGAAGAGGTTGAACAGGTCCCCGGCGAGGAAGGCGTTGGTGATGCCGGCGGTCAGCACCAGGTAGGTCGGGTGGTAGATGCTCACCGGCGCGGACTCGCTGGTCTCGCTGCGGCCCTGGCCGATGGAGTAGATCAGCACGCAGAGGGTGACCGCCGAGGAGACCACCAGCATCAGCGCGGCCAACTGGTCGGCGACCAGCACGATCCCCACCGGCGCCCGCCACCCGCCCACCTGCGTCACCACCGGCCCGTGCCGGTACGCCTGCACCAGCAGCGCCACCGCGACGACCAGGTTGCCGGTGAGCGCGACCACGCTGACCGTGCGCTGCACCCGGGGCAGGTTGGCCAGGATCAGGGTCAGCGCGGCGCCGAGCAGCGGCACCACCACCGGCAGCGGCACGAGCCGGTTCACTGCCGCCCACCCCGTCCGCGCAGCCGGCGTCGGGCGGGCTCCGGGTCCACCTGCTCCGGGTCGCCGTCCGGCCCCTCCCCGCCGAGGTCGGCGTCGAGCACCTCGTTGCGCTCGGCGAGCTGCACGATCTGGCGGTCCTCCAGGTCGTCCTGCACCTCGTCGTCGCCGCTCAGATACCAGCTGCGGTAGGCGACCGCCGCGAGGAACGCGGTCAGCCCGAAGGTGATCACGATGGCGGTCAGCACCATGGCCTGGACCAGCGGGTCGCTGAACTCGGCCACCTCGGCGGTGCCGACCACCGGCGCCGCGCCGGACCGGCCGCCGAGCAGGATGAGCAGGTTCACCCCGTTGCCGAGCAGGATGACGCCGAGCAGGATCCGGGTCAGGCTGCGCTCCAGCAGCAGGGTCACCCCGGTGGCCGCGAGCACGCCGACGGCGAGCACCAGCACCAGGGTCGGCCCCGCGCCGCCCTGCCTCACCCCGACTCCCCCTCCCGCTCGACGACGAGCCCCCGCTGGGACCTGCCGGCCGCCTCGATGTGCCGGTCCACCTCGGCGCCGAGGCTGCGCAGGATGTCCAGCACCAGCCCGACCACGACCAGGTAGACGCCGACGTCGAAGAAGAGCGAGGTGACCAGGTACGGCTCGCCCAGCCAGGGCAGCGGCAGGTTCACCTTGGCGCTCTCCAGCACGTCGCCGGTGGTCAGCAGGGACACCACGCCGCCGCCTACGGAGATCGCCAGCCCGGCGCCGAGCACCGTGCCCGCGCCGACCGGGGCGCCCTCGGCCAGCTCGTACCGGCCGCCGGCGAGGTAGCGCAGGGCCAGCGCGAGGCTCGCCACCAGACCGCCGGCGAAGCCGCCGCCGGGAGCGTTGTGACCGGAGAAGAGCAGGAAGAACGAGAAGAGCACCATGGTGTGGAAGATCAGCCGGGTGACCACCTCGAAGACGATCGAGCGGCGCCGCTCCTGCAGGGTCGGGCCACCGCTGAGCCAGACCGGCCCGGTGTCCCGCCGGGGCGCCCGCGACGGTTCGCCCCGGCGCGGTCGAGGGCCGGTGCGGGACCGCTCGAAGATCAGGCTGGCCACCCCGGTCGCGGCCACCACCAGCACCGCGAGCTCGCCCATGGTGTCCCAGGCCCGGATGTCCACCAGGGTCACGTTGACCACGTTGCGGCCGTACCCCTCGACCACGGCGAGGTCGGGGAAGGCCAGCGAGATCGACGCGGCGGTCCGGGCGCCGGCGGCGACCAGGGCGAGGCCGGCGAGGACCACCCCGACGCCGACGCCGACCAGCCGCCGTGCCCACCGGCTGCGGCGCAGCGGCCGGGCGGAGAAGCGTTCCGGCAACCGGCGCAGCACCAGCACGAAGACGGCGATGGTCGCCGTCTCCACCAGGAACTGGGTGAGCGCCAGGTCGGGCGCGCCGTAGAGCACGAAGAGCATCGCGGTGCCGTAGCCGGTCACCCCGACCAGCAGCATCGCGGTCAGCCGCCGGCGGGCGCGGACCGCCAGCAGCGCCGCGACCGCGACGACGAGGGTGACCACCAGCTGCATCGGGCTGTCCCAGAGGGCGATCCGCTCGCGCCAGGGGCGGGCGGACAGCAGCGTCGCGCCGGGCACCAGCACCAGGGCGAGCAGCACCGCGCCCAGGTACTGCGGCAGGGCACCGCGCTGGGTGGCGCCGGTGACCTCGATGGCGAGCCGGTCGAAGCGGTGGGTGACCCACTCGTACCCCTGGTTGCCGCCGACCGGCGAGCGCAGCCGGGCCAGCGCGGGCGCGAGCGGGCCGCGCACCGCGTGCAGCACGTAGCCGCCGGCCAGCGCCACCGCCGACAGGCCGAGCGCGGGGGTCAGGCCGTGCCAGAGCGCCAGGTGCTCGTGCGGTGTGCCGAACAGCTCCGCGTACGGGCGCAGCGGCCCCTCCAGCCCGGCCACGGTGGGGCCGGCGACGAGCCCGCCCACGGCGAGCAGGGCCGGCGGCAGCAGCATCGGCACGGGCACCGGGTCGGGCTCGCTCGGCTCGACGTCCGGCCGGGTGGCGAAGGCCCCCCAGAGGAGCCGGATGCTGTACGCGACGGTGAGGGTGGTGCCGACGACCAGCCCGGCGAGTACGACCGGCCGCTCGGCGAGCGCGGCGAAGACCGCCTCCTTGCCGACGAAGCCGAGCAGCGGCGGCACCCCGGCCATCGAGGCGGCGGCGAGCGCGGCCACCGCGGCGAGCACCGGCGCCCGTCGCCCCAGGCCGGACAGTTCCCGCAGGTCACGGGTGCCCACCTCGTGGTCGATGATGCCGACGACGAGGAACAGCGCCGCCTTGAACAGGGCGTGCGCCAGCAGCATCACGACCCCGGCGAGCGCGGCGTCCGGGCTGCCGGCGCCGAGCACCACCGCCAGCAGCCCGAGCTGGCTGACCGTGCCGTACGCCAGCAGCAGCTTCAGGTCGCACTGCCGCAGCGCCGCCCAGCCGCCGGCGATCATCGTGACCAGGCCGAGGGTGAGCACCACCGGTCGCCACGGCCCGACGTCGGCCAGCACCGGGGCGAGCATTCCGATCAGGTAGATCCCCGCCTTGACCATGGCCGCCGCGTGCAGGTACGCGCTGACCGGCGTGGGTGCCGCCATCGCCACCGGCAGCCAGGCGTTGAACGGCACGATCGCCGACTTGGCGAGCGCGCCGGTCAGGATCAGCAGTACCGCGACGACCAGCGCGGCCCCGCCGGGCAACGGCGCGCCGGCGATCTCCGACCAGCGGTAGCTGCCCGCGTGCTGGCCGAGGATCAGGAAGCCGACCAGCATGGCCAGGCCGCCCAGGGTGGTGACGGTCAGCGCCTGGGCCGCCGCCCAGCGGCTGGCCCGCCGCTCGGTGCTGTGGCCGATCAGCAGGTAGGAGAAGACCGTGGTCAGCTCCCAGAAGACGTACAGCAGCAGCAGGTCGTCGGCGAGGACCAGGCCGAGCATCGCGCCGGCGAAGGCGACCAGCACCGCGACGAACCGGGCCAGGCCGGCGGAGTCGGGGGCGAAGTACCGGCCGCAGTAGATCAGCACCAGCGCGCCGACGCCGCCGACCAGCAGGGTCATCAGCCAGGACAGCGTGGTCAGCCGCAGCGCCACGTCGAAGTCGAGCTGATCGATCCAGTGGTAGGTCTCGACGACCGTGCCCCCGTCGCGGACCGTCGGCGTACGGGTCAGCGCCCAGCCGAACGCGGCGGCCGGCGCCAGCGCCAGCGGGTAACAGGCGCGCGGACCCCACCGCCGGACCAGCAGCGGCGCGGCGAGGGCCGCCGCCAGGTGGAGGAGCAGCAGTACGAGCACGCGTCCTCCCCGGTCGAGCTGGCGGCGCGCGCCGGGAGGAATGTCCCGGTCTGCACCGATCAGACGCCAGATCACCGGTCGATGGGCCGTTTTGCGGAAATCGCCCGCCGTCGCCGCGCTCCAAGGCGAAGGTGGCAGCTGCCCCCGGTGCTCCTGTCGGCTGATGTCGTGAACGACTCAGCCGCGCGGTTGACCCGCCCGGCAGGTCAGCGCAGCGCGACGTCGCCGGCCGGCACGGCGGCCTCCCGGGACGGCCGGTCCCGCCGGGTCTCCACCAGCAGGTCGGGGCGGCCGAGCTGCATGACGACCTTGTTGACCACGCGCTGGGCGGCGGCCAGCGACCGGACCGAGAGCAGGTTGCCCCGGCTCTCCCGGCGCAGGACGAAGTAGTGCACGGCGGCCCGCACCTGACCCCGATCGGCGGCGCTGGCCTGGGCGGTGGAGACGACCAGCTCGCGCAGCGAACGGGCGAGCCGCTCGGCGAGCTCCAGCTCGGGGCCGCGCAGACTGCCCCGGACGGCGGCGAGGTGACTGTCGACCTTCCGGATGAGCACGTCGGTGGCGGGCGCGAAGCCGGGCTCCTCGACGGTCATCCGATCCCCTCCACCCGACGCTGCGTTGCGAGTGAAGTTACTTTATGTTGCGCGTCACAAGCAAGCAGTTAGTTAAGACGTAACACGTCAAGCCGCTCATCCGACCCGTAAGCAGTCGCAGCCGGACAGACCGCGTCCGCCCCCGGCCGGATGTCACACCGACCGGGCAGGATGGAAGGCGTGACAGAGCAGGTGGGCGGGGCCGACGGCGCGCGGGTGATGGCCGGCTTCGGCGCGGCGACCCGGGAGTGGTTCACGGCCGCCTTCGCCGCGCCCACCCCGGCGCAGACCGGCGCCTGGCGGTCGGTGGCCGCCGGGCGCAACGCGCTGGTGGTCGCGCCGACCGGTTCCGGCAAGACGCTCGCCGCCTTCCTCTGGTCGCTGGACCGGCTGGCCAAGGAGCCGCCGCCCGCCGAGGCGCGGCAGCGCTGCCGGGTGCTCTACGTCAGCCCGCTCAAGGCGCTCGCGGTCGACGTCGAGCGCAACCTGCGCGCCCCGCTCGCCGGCATCCGCCAGGCGGCCACCCGACTCGGCGTCGCACCCCCGGAGATCACCGTCGGGATGCGCACCGGCGACACCCCCGCCGACGAGCGGCGGGCCTTCGCCCGCACCCCGCCGGACATCCTCATCACCACGCCGGAGTCGCTGTTCCTGCTGCTCACCTCCGCCGCCCGGGATTCGCTGCGCGGCGTCGAGACGGTGATCGTCGACGAGGTGCACGCGGTCGCCGGCACCAAGCGCGGCGCGCACCTGGCGCTCTCCCTGGAACGCCTCGACGAGCTGTTGGAGACCCCCGCCCAGCGGATCGGCCTCTCCGCCACGGTCCGGCCGATCGACGCGTGCGCCCGGTTCCTCGGCGGTGCCCGCCCGGTCGACGTGGTGCAGCCGGCCAGCGCCAAGACCATCGAGGTGAGCGTCCAGGTCCCGGTGGAGGACATGACCCGCCTCGACGAGCAGGAGCCGCCGGAGGACGACCTGGGCGGCCCGGGGCCGCGCCGGGCGTCGATCTGGCCGGCCGTCGAGGAACGGGTCTTCGCGCTGATCCGGGCGCACCGGTCGACCATCGTGTTCACCAACTCCCGGCGCAGCGCCGAACGGCTCTGCGCCCGCCTCAACGAGCTCGCCGCCGACGAGCTGGCCGCCGCGAGCGCCCCCGACGGCACGGCGGAGACGGGCTCCGAGGCGTGGGGCGGGCCGGTCGGGCCGCTGCGGGCCAACCGGCCGCCGGCCGAGGTGATGGCCCAGTCGGGCGCGGCGGTCGGCGCGCCGCCGGTGATCGCCCGCGCCCACCACGGCAGCGTGTCGCGCGAGGAGCGCAAGCACATCGAGGAGGCGCTCAAGTCCGGTCAGCTCCCCGCCGTGGTGGCCACCTCCAGCCTGGAGCTCGGCATCGACATGGGCGCGGTCGACCTGGTGGTGCAGATCGAGGCGCCGCCCAGCGTCGCGGCCGGCCTGCAACGGGTCGGCCGGGCCGGGCACCAGGTCGGCGCGGTCTCCCGGGGTGTGGTCTTCCCCAAGCACCGGGGCGACCTGCTCTCCTGCACCGTGGTCGCCGAGCGGATGGCCGAGGGTGCCATCGAGGAGCTGCACTACCCGCGCAACCCACTGGACGTGCTGGCCCAGCAGGTCGTCGCGATGGTGGCCCTGGAGCCGTGGCGGGTCGGCGACCTGGCCGTGCTGGTCCGCCGGGCCGCCCCCTTCGCCGAGCTGCCCGACTCCGCGCTGCACGCCGTGCTCGACATGCTCTCCGGGCGCTACCCGTCCACCGCCTTCGCCGAGCTGCGCCCCCGGCTGGTCTGGGACCGCGCCGCCGACGTGCTCACCGGCCGACCCGGTGCCCAGCGGCTGGCCGTGACCAGCGGCGGCACCATCCCCGACCGGGGGCTGTTCGGGGTCTTCCTGGCCGGCGCGGAACGCGCCGCCCGGGTCGGCGAGCTGGACGAGGAGATGGTCTACGAGTCGCGGGTCGGCGACGTCTTCCTGCTCGGCTCCTCCTCCTGGCGGATCGAGGAGATCACCCCCGACCGGGTGCTGGTCTCCCCCGCCCCCGGCCAGGCCGCCCGGATGCCGTTCTGGAAGGGCGACCAGCTCGGCCGGCCGGTGGAGCTGGGTCGGGCCATCGGCGCCCGGGTGCGGGCCCTGCTGCGGCAGAGCGACGAGACCGCGGTCGCCGCGCTGCGCGCCGGCGGGCTGGACGACTGGGCCGCCGGCAACCTGATGGCGTACCTGCGCGAGCAGAAGGCCGCGACCCGCTCGCTGCCGGACGACCGCACGGTGGTGGTCGAACGGTTCCGCGACGAGCTGGGCGACTGGCGGCTCGCGGTGCACAGCGTGCTCGGTGCCCGAGTCAACGGGCCGTGGGCGCTGGCCATCGGCCGCCGGCTCGCCGAGCGGTACGGAGTGGACGCCCAGGTCATGCCCTCGGACGACGGCATCGTGGTGCGGCTGCCCGACACCGCCGAGGAGCCGCCCGGCGCCGACGTGGTGGTCTTCGAGCCCGACGAGATCGCCCAGCTGGTCGAGGAGTCGGTCGGCACGTCCGCGCTCTTCGCGTCCCGGTTCCGCGAGTGCGCCGCTCGGTCGCTGCTGCTGCCCCGCCGCGACCCGCGCCGCCGCCAGCCGCTCTGGCAGCAGCGGCAGCGCGCCGCGCAACTGCTCGACGTCGCCCGCGAGTACGCCGACTTCCCGGTCACCCTGGAGGCCGCCCGGGAGTGCCTCCAGGACGTCTTCGACCAGCCGGCCCTGGCCGAGCTGATGCGCGACCTCACCGCCCGCAAGGTGCGCCTGGTCGAGGTGGAGACCGACCGACCGTCGCCGTTCGCCCGCTCACTGCTCTTCGGGTACGTCGGCGCCTTCCTCTATGAGGGGGACGCCCCACTCGCCGAGCGCCGGGCCGCCGCGCTCGCGCTCGACTCGGCCCTGCTCGGTGAGTTGCTCGGCCGGGTCGACCTGCGCGAGCTGCTGGACCCGGCGGTGCTTGCCGAGACCGAACGGCAGTTGCGCTGGCTCACCGAGCAGCGCCGGCCCCGCGACGCGGAGGACGTCGTCGAGCTGCTCCGGGTGGTCGGCGACCTCTCCGAGGCGGAGCTGGCCGAGCGGGGCGCGCCGCTGCCCTGGCTGACCGAGCTGGAGTCCGCCCGCCGGGTGCTGCGGGTCCGGGTCGCCGGCGAGGAACGCTGGGTGGTCGTCGAGGACGCCGCCCGGCTGCGGGACGCGCTCGGCGTGGCGCTGCCGGTCGGGGTGGCCGAGGCGTACCTGACGCCGGTGGCCGACCCGCTCGGCGACCTGGTCGCCCGGTACGCCCGCACCCACGGGCCGTTCGCGGCGGCGACCTGCGCCGCCCGGTTCGGGCTCGGGGTGTTCGTGGTGGAGCAGGCGCTGCGCCGGCTCGCCGCCACCGGGCGGGTGGTCTCCGGGGAGTTCGCCCCGGACACCGTCGGCACCCAGTGGTGCGACGCCGAGGTGCTGCGGCTGCTGCGCCGGCGCAGCCTGGCCGCGCTGCGCCGGGAGATCGAGCCGGTGCCGCCCCGGGCCCTCGCGGCGTTCCTGCCCCGCTGGCAGCAGGTCGGCTCGTCGGCGCGGGGCGTGGAAGCGCTGGCCGCCACCATCGAACAGGTGCAGGGGGCGGCGGTGCCGGCGTCCGCGCTGGAACGGCTGGTGCTGCCCGCCCGGGTCGCCGACTACTCCCCCGCCCAGCTCGACGAGCTCTGCGCCAGCGGCGAGGTGGTCTGGGCCGGCGCCGGGGCGATCTCCGGCGGGGACGGCTGGGTCACCCTCGCGTACGCGGACACCGCGCCGCTGCTGCTGCCGCCGCCGGACGAGGCGCTGACCCTCACCCCGCTGCACGAGGCGGTCCTCGACGCCCTCACCGAGGGGCAGGCGCTCTTCTTCCGCTCCCTGTCCGACCGGGTCGGCGCCACCGACGACGCGGCGCTGACCGGTGTGATCTGGGACCTGGTCTGGGCCGGCCACCTCACGAACGACACCCTCGCCCCACTGCGGGCCGTGCTCGGCGGCGGCGGGGCGCACCGGTCCCGGCCGTCCGCGCCGCGCACCCGCTACCGCCGGCCGGGCCGGGTCGCGCTGCCCACCCGGGGCGGCCCGCCGACCGTGGCCGGGCGCTGGTCCCGGCTGCCGGAGCGGGACACTGACCCGACCCGACGCTCCGCCGCGCTGGCCGACCTGCTGCTCGAACGGCACGGGGTGGTGACCCGGGGTGCGGTGATGGCCGAGCAGGTGGTCGGCGGCTTCGCCGCGGTCTACCCGGTGCTCTCCGCCTTGGAGGAGCGCGGCGCCGCCCGGCGCGGCTACTTCGTGGAGGGGCTGGGCGCGGCCCAGTTCGCCGTGCCCGGCGCGGTGGACCGGATCCGGGCGCTGGCCGACCCGGTCGACGGGGCGCGGGGCCGGGGCGGGCCGGCCGTGGTGCTCGCCGCCACCGACCCCGCCAACCCGTACGGGGCGGCGCTGCCCTGGCCGGAACGGGTGGTGGACTCCGGGGACGGGGCCGCCCCGGCGACCGGGCACCGGGCCGGGCGCAAGGCCGGCGCGCTGGTGGTGCTGGTGGACGGGGACCTGGTGCTCTACGTGGAGCGGGGCGGCCGGACGATCCTGTCGTTCACCGACGACGCCGAAGCCCTCGCCGCGGCCGGCAAGGCGCTCGCCGACGCGGTGCACTCCGGCGCGTTGGGGGCGATGTCGGTGGAGCGGGCCGACGGCGAGGCGGTGCGCTCCTCGCCGCTGCGCGACGCGCTGACCGCCGCCGGCTTCCGCGCCACCCCGCGCGGGCTGCGGCTACGCGGCTGACCCCGGGCTGTTGCGCCCTGCCACCGCGGTGCGACGGGCGGGGCGCTGCCACCGTTGCTTTCCCTGCCACCGCGGTGCGACGGGCGGGCCGCACCGCGCTGGTCTGCCGGCCCGGGCCGGCGGCCGACACGCTGGGCGACACCGTCACCGCAGCACTCCTCGACTGGTCCGGGCCGGCGGCGGTCGGCACGGCCGACGTGATACCTCAGCGGCATATCGATACCTCTGAGGCATCACGCTCACAGGAAGGTCCGCCGCCGGTGCAGGCTCGAACCGCTCACTTGCGTCCGGTTCGGACCGACCGCCAGGAGCAGGTCCGCCGCCGGCGCAGCCTTGAACTGGCTCCCCCGGCGTCCGGGGCGGACCGATCCGCCAGGAGCAGGCCCGCCGCCGGCGCAGGCTCGAACCGCTCACCGGGGTCCGGGGCGGACCGACCGCCAGGAGCAGGGCGCGGACCTCCCCGGTACCGGGCGTCCGGAACCAGGACGACACCCCGGCGCGGCGGTCAGCCCACCTTGGTGAGGACGTCGTTGTACCGCTTGCGCTCCGCCGCCCCGGTCTTCGTGCCCAGATAGCTGAGCACGACAGCACCCTTGCGGAAGGCGTCCGCACCCCAGACGTCCATCTGGTTGGTCGCGTTCGCCTCGTTGGGGAAGACGTACACCTTGACGGCGTCGGTGGTCAGCAGTTCGGCGCAGCCGATGCCGGCGCCGTCCGGTCCACAGTCGACCGTCCGGTTGCGCAGGTTGGTCACCTTCAGACCGGCCGCCTTGAAGGCGTCGACGACCTTCCGGGCGCCCGGGGTGCCGGCGGCCTTCGTCGGCATCCGGAACGCCGGGGTGGACGGGCTCTCCGACGGGGTACGGGGCGCCTTGTCGTCCGTCGGGGCGGCCGGGTCCTCGGGCGGCGGCGCCTCGCTGGTGGCCACGCCCTTCGGTGAACCGTTGGCCCAGGACGGGTCACCGGGCTCGGGGTCGCTGCCACAGGCGGCAAGCCCGAGGGTGAGCAGGATCGTCACGGCGGCCGGGAGGACACGAGCGCGTTTCGTCACCCCGGCAGTCTGCCCAACGCGGTGACCGGGCGGCACCGGCCGGTCGGCCGAGCGGCGTTCTCCGGTCAGTGCTACCCCCGCACCGGCTAGCCTGCTGCACATGGCCCCGACCGCCTGGATCTCGCTGACCACCGACTACGGCCTCACCGACGGGTTCGTGGCCGCCTGCCACGGGGTGATCGCCCGGCTCGCCCCGGCGGTACGGGTCGTCGACGTGACCCACCTGGTGCCGGCGGCCGACGTACGGCGCGGGTCGGCGGTGCTGGCGCAGACGGTGCCGTCCCTGCCGTACGCGGTGCACGTCGCCGTGGTCGACCCGGGCGTCGGCACGGCCCGGCGCGGGATCGCGCTGGTCACCCCGGGCGGGCTGCTGGTCGGGCCGGACAACGGCCTGCTGCTGGCCGCCGCCGAGGCCCTGGGCGGGCTCACCGCGGCCGTCGAGCTGACCAATCCGGAGTGGCTGGCCCCAGAGGTGTCCCGCACCTTCCACGGGCGGGACGTCTTCGCCCCGGTCGCGGCCCGGCTCGCCCTTGGCGCCCCGCCGGCCGACGCGGGGCCGCCGGTGGACCCGGCCACCCTGGTCCGCCTGCCCGAACCGGTGCTGCGGCGGGACGCCGACGGCTTCACCGCCGAGGTGCTGACCGTCGACCACTTCGGCAACGTCCAGCTCGCCGCCGGGGCCGACCTGCTGGCCACGGTGCCTCCCACCACGCGCGTGGCCGGGCGGGCCGCCGTCCGCGGCCGGACCTTCGCCGACGCGCCGGCCGGGGCGCTGGTGCTCTTCGTGGACTCCGCCGGCCTGCTGGCGGTGGCGGTGAACGGCGGCCGGGCGGCGGAACTGCTCGGGGTGGCGCCGGGCGACGTGGTCACGGTGTGCGGGCAGCGCTGACCCTGCCGCCGCGCCGTCCGGTGTGGAATGCTGCTCCGGTGGGTGAGCTCTGGGTACCGGTCGCCTGTCCCTGCTGCGCCGCGCGGACCGGCGGGGGCACCTGCCCGGTGTGCTTCTGGACCGACGACGGTCAGGCCGACGCGGACGCCGAGGAGGTGCGCGGCGGCCCGAACGGCGACCTCAGCCTCAGCCACGCCCGGCTGAACTTCGCCGTCTACGGCGCCAGCCACCCCCGCTACCAGGACATGGTCCGCGCACCCCACCCCGACGAGCGGCCCTGACGGGAGGGCTGACCGCACGGCCCTGACCGGGCGACCTGCACCGGGCGGCCCGGGCGACCCGCACCGGGCAAGTGGAGCGCGCGGACCGGCGGGACGTCCGCGCCCCGCCGGTCCTGAGCCGGGTCAGCAGAGCGACACGGTCCCGCCGTACACGGCAGAGATGTACGCGTGGCTGACGTACTGGCCGCCGGCCAGCCGGTTCCACCGGTTGGTGGTGCGGTACGGCCCGGTCACCGTCTGCCCGACGACGTAGCACTGGATCGGCACGTTGGCGTACCTGGCGGCGAGCCCGCGCACGCCGTACCCGGTGCCGGGTCCGGTACGGACGTTGAGCGGCCCGTCGCCGACCACGCCCCGGGGTCCGGTCCCGGTCCACAGGTACGCCACGTCGACCCAGGCGTTGTCGGTCAGCAGCAGACCGTCCCAGAGCGTGCCGTCGGCCAAGTCGATGCCGGACGGGTTGCGCACGGTGCGCCCGAACTGGTCCCGCCCGCCGTTGTAGCCCGACTGGTACGCCGCCTGCGCCTCCGGCCGCCCCTGCGGCAGGTCCTTCCAGTTCTCCCGGACCGCGCTGGGGTTCCAGTAGTCGTCCCGGGTGTTCCACGGCCCGACGTCCCAGACCGGGGCGTACTCGCAGCGGCTGCCGCTGGTGGTGCAGACCCGCACCGTGTAGTCGCCGGTGTTGAGCGGGGAGAGCCCGCGCCGGCTGGGCAGCGCCACGAAGTGGTCCCGGGCCTGGATGATCCGGCCGTTGGCGGTCTGCCCGCCGACCGACCCCTCGCGGGTGGCGAAGACCCGGTAGACGAGGCCGGCGGTGGCGGCCGACACGGTGGCGACGGTGTCGGCGGTGAGCTCGACGGCGCGTACCGACGCGGTGGCGCGGGGGTCGCGGGCGGTAAGCAGCACCCGGGTCTGGACCCGGATGACCGGCCGGTCGAAGACCGCGCCCGCGCCGGTGGCCTCCCGCCACTCGGTCCAGCCGGCGGCCCGCCAGCCCCGCACCTGGGCCTGCACCCCGCCGCCCCCCGCCACCTCTGCGGTGACCTGGGCGCGTACCCGGCTGGCCGGGCGGGCCAGGGTGCGCGGAGCGGCGAGCAGGGCGCCCTCCGCGACCGGCCCGCCGACGGCGGCGGGGCGGGTGCGGGCGGACGGCCGGGTGTCGGCGAGCCGGAGTCGGCCGGCGCTCCACCGGACGTTGACGTCGTCGCCGCTGGCGACGGCGAGGTCCGCGGACCAGCGCTCGACGCCCGGCGCGGCGGCGGCGGGAACGTCCGCTGGAGCGGCGAGCGCGGCGGCGGGGATGAGACTCGCGGCGGCGGTGGCGGTCAGCACGCCCGCGAGCAGGGAGGACAGGGTACGAGATGGGGGACAGCCCACGGCATTCTCCTCAGAACCTCCTGATAGTGCATTTTCAAGACATGAAGGGGAAGCACCGTACAAATAGCGACACATGCGAATTCGGCTCGGCCGAGGGAGGATGGTGGGGTGCCCGAAGGCGACACCGTCTGGAACACCGCCCGCGTCCTGCACCGGGCGCTGGCCGGCGCTGCCCTGACCGGCAGCGACTTCCGGGTGCCGCAGCTGGCCACCAGCGACCTCACCGGGTGGACGGTGCGCGAGTCGGCCAGCCGCGGCAAGCACCTGCTGCTGCGCCTGGCCGCGCCCGAGGGGCGGTCGGACGTCCGGCACTGGACGCTGCACTCGCACTTGCGGATGGACGGCGCCTGGCGGGCGTACGCGCCGGGGGAGCGCTGGGGGGCGCGGCCCGCGCACCTGATCCGGGTGGTGCTGCGCGCCCCGAGCGCGGTGGCCGTCGGCTACCACCTGCACGAGCTGGCCCTGCTGCCGACGGCCGAGGAGGAGTCCCTGGTGGGGCACCTCGGCCCCGACCTGCTCGGCCCGGACTGGGATGCGCCCGAGGCGGTCCGCCGGCTCGCCGCCCACCCGGAGGCCACCATCGGCGAGGCGCTGCTGGACCAGCGCAACCTCGCCGGGGTGGGCAACCTCTACAAGTGCGAGGTGCTCTTCCTGCGCGGCGTCTCGCCGTGGACCCCGGTCGGGGCGGTGCCCGACCTGGCCGGCACGGTGGCGCTGGCCCAGCGGCTGCTCGCGGCCAACCGGGGCCGCTGGACGCAGAGCACCACCGGCTCGCTGCACCGGGGCGGGACCAGCTACGTCTACGGCCGGCGCGCGCAGCCCTGCCGGCGCTGCGGCACGGCCATCCGCAAGGAGGAGCTGGGCGAGCGGGTCACCTACTGGTGCCCGAGGTGCCAGCTGGCACCCGACCCGGCACAGCCCTGACCCGACACAGCCCTAACGCGACACAGCCCTGACCCGACACGCCCGTCCGACAGGGACACGTACCGGATTGGGACGATTGGGTAGTTCCTAACCGGCCTCCCAGGTCGCATGCTGCGGTTGAGTGCTCACCGCTCGTCACTGCCGGGCGCGACCACCCGCCACGTCGAGGTGGCGGCCGTCGTGCCCCCAGGCCCCGGGGAGAGCCATGGCCCTGTTCCGCAGACTGCGTTCCAGCTGGCCGGTCCGCGCGGTCCGCACCGACCGCGTCGGTGGACCGACGGTGCCGGCGGCGCGTACCGGCGAGCCGGCCGGACCGGCGCCGGCCAGCCTGGACCCGGCCGCCGTCCCACGCTGCTTCGGGCCGGTACCGAACTTCGCGCACAGCCCACTGCCGACGCTCGACGGACACGGCCGCGTGGTGCCGGGCACCGGCATCCGCAAGTTCGTCGACGCGCTGCCGCTGCCCGGCCCCCTCGGGCGCAACGGGCTGGGCGCGCACCTGCCCGTCGCCGTGCCGGACACCATCAGCTACCCGGGCTGCGACTACTACGAGATCGGCCTCTGCGAGTACACCCAGCGGCTGCACCGCGACCTGCCCACCACCCGGCTGCGCGGCTACCGGCAGCTCAACCTCGGCACCGACCTCGACGGGCACAACACTGTCGCCCCGCCGGAACGGCCGTACCACCTGGGGCCGATGATCGTCGCGCGGCGGGGGCGGCCGGTACGGGTCAAGTTCATCAACCAGCTGCCCACCGGGCGGGCCGGCGAGCTCTTCCTCCCGGTCGACACCACCCTGGACGGTGCCGGCATCGGGCCGCTGGACGGGCCGGCGCCGTACCCGCAGAACCGGGCCGTGCCGCACCTGGCCGGCGCGCAGACCGGCTGGACCAGCGCCGGGAACCCGTGGCAGTGGGTGACGCCGGCGGGCGAGATCACCCCGTACCCGAACGGGCCGGGACTGAGCCACGTGCCGGACATGCCGCCCCCCGGCCTGGGCGCCACCACGCTCTACTTCCCGAACGAGCAGAGCGGGCGGCTGATGTGGCTGCACGACAACACCCTCGGGATGTCCCGGTTGACCGTCTACTCCGGACAACTGGCCCCCTACCTGCTCACCGACCCGGCCGAGGAGCGGCTGGCGGCCGACGGGGTGCTCCCCGCCGAGCAGTGTCCGCTGGTGATCCAGGACAAGACGTTCGTCCCCGACGACGCCCAGCTCGCCGCCGAGGACCCGACCTGGGACCGGGACCGGTGGGGTGCCCGGGGCAACCTCTGGCACCCGCACGTCTACCAGCCCCGGCAGAACCCGTACGTCGCCTCCGGGCGCAACCCGACCGGGCGGTGGGACTACGGCCCCTGGGTACCCGGTTCGGGCGGTGACGACCCGCTCTGGGTCGGCCCGGTGGACAATCCGCACCACGACCCGGTGGCCGCTCCGGAGGAGCCGCCCCGGGCGCCGGGCCTGCCCCACCCGAGCGCGGTGCCCGAGGCGTACGGGGACACCGCGCTGGTCAACGGGGTCGCGTACCCGTACCTGAGGGTGCAGCCGAAGGCGTACCGGTTCCGGATCCTCAACGCCTGCGCCGACCGCAGCCTCAACCTGGCGCTCTACCGGGCCCGCTCGGACGCCGCGATGTGGCACCCGGACGGCGCGCTGGCCGACGCCGGGGCCGGCGAGGTGCCGATGGTGGAGGCGATGCGTGCCTCGGGACGGCCCCCCGACTGGCCCACCGACGGGCGGGACGGTGGCGTGCCCGACCCCCGGGCGGCCGGGCCCCGCATGATCCGGATCGGCAACGAGTGCGGCCTGCTCCCCGCGCCGGTGGTGGTGCCGAACCGGCCGGTCGGCTACCGCTACGACCGGCGCGACCCGACCGTGCTCAACGTGGACACCCACGCGCTGCTGCTCGCCCCCGGCGAACGGGCCGACGTGGTGGTGGACTTCTCCACCGTCCCGCCCGGCGGCACGCTGATCCTCTACAACGACGCCCCGGCCCCGCTGCCCTGCTTCGACCCCCGCTACGACCAGCACACCGACGCCCGGGACCGCAGCGCCGAGGGCGGCGTCGCCGGCACCCGCCCCGGGTACGGCCCGAACACCCGCACCCTGCTCCAGTTCCGGGTGGCCGGCACCCCGGCCGAGCCGTACGACCTGGGCCGGCTGGTCGAGCGGCTGCCCGGGGCGTACGCGGCCAGCCAGCGACCGCCGATCGTGCCGCAGCCGGAGTACGACGCTGCGTTCGGCACCCGTACCGCCGGGCGGACACTGGTGCCGGTGCACGCCACCGCGGTCAGCTTCACCCCGGCCGGCGCCACCGCCCCGGTGAGCCTGCCGATCGTGGTGAAGACGGTCGGGCAGGTCTTCGAGCCGGGGCACGGCCGGCAGGCCGGACGGCTCGGCGTCGCCCACCCGCACGGGGGGCCGCTCGGCCCGGCGTCCCTGCCGCTGGGCCCGGCCGACCCGGCGACCGAGGTGCTGGTCGCCGCCGAGCCGGACGGTCCCCCGGGCGCGGCGGCCGACGGCACCCAGGTGTGGCGGATCAGCGGCACCGGCCGGCAGACGCACGTGGTGCGGATCAGCGGCTGCGACGTGCAGCTGGTCAACCGGGTCGGCTGGGACGGCACCGTCCGGCCCCCGGACGGCGGGGAACTGGGCTGGAAGGAGACCATCCGGGTGAACCCCGCCGAGGACGTGGTGGTCGCGCTGCGCCCGGTGGTGCCCCCGTTGCCGTTCAAGATCGGCGACAGTCTCCGGCTGCTCGACCCGACCCGCCCGGCCGGCGCCCGGGTCGGCTCCACCCCGGTGAGCCCGCTCGACGGGCGCCCGGCGACGGTGGTCAACCAGCTGGTCAACCTGGGCTGGGAGTACCGCTGGTCCAGCGGCGCGGCCGGCCACCGCGACTTGGGGATGAGCCGGCCGCTGGTGCTGCGGGTCTCGCCCCGGGGGCCGAGCGGGCTCACCGCGACGCCGATGCCCGGCTCGGCGACGGCGCTGCCGGCGATCGCCCTCGCCTGGACCGGCAACGGCAGCCGCCCGCCGGCCAGCAGCCATCTGCTCCAGCGGGCCACCGACCCGGCCTTCACCGAGGGGCTGACCACGATCACCGTGGCGGCCACCGCCACCCGGTACACCGACGCGACGGTCACCCCCGGCGTCACCTACCACTACCGGATCCGGGCGGAGAACGCGGTGAGCTGCTCGGCCTGGTCCAACAGCGCCCCCGCGTCGGTACGGCTCAGCGCGCCGACCGGGATCGCCGCCGCCGTCCCGCCGGCCGCGCCGCTGCGGATCGCGCTGCGCTGGACGAACCGCTCCTTCGCCACCGGGATCGACGTGCAGCGGGCCACCAACCCCACCTTCACCAGCGGGCCGGCCACCACCGCCGTCGGCGTGGCGGACAACCACCTCGACCCGGCCGTCGCCCCGGACACCACGTACTACTACCGGGTGCGCACCACGTACCTCGGCGCGGCGTCGCCGTGGTCGACGGTGGCCACGGTGACCACCCCGCGGGCTCCGACGGTGCCGACCGGGGTGACCGCCACCCCGAGCGCCCCCGCGCCGGACACGGCCACGGTGGTGCTGAACTGGGCGGCGGGTACGCCGAACGGGCCGGGCGCGGGCTTCACCGTGCAGCGGGCGCTCGACCCGTCGTTCACCCGGGAGGTGGCCACCTTCACCGTCACCGGCCGGGGCTTCACCAACACCGGGCTGGCCCGGGGCGTGACGTACCACTACCGGATCCGCTCGTTCAACGTGGTGGGCAGCTCGCCGTTCACCGGGCCGATCCCGGTCACCACGCCGGACTGATCCGCCCGGGCAGCGGTGCCCGGGCGGGCCGGTCAGCGGGTGGGGGCGCGCAGTGGCTCGCCGACGGCGCGCAGCTCGGCCAGGGCCGACGCCACGCCGTGCAGCAGATCGGTCGCCTCGGTCAGCCGGGAGGCGGCCGGGTGCTCGGTGCTGGGGCGGGCGTCCTCGGCGACGTAGCCGGCCGCCGCCGCCACCAGCCCCTCGTACGCGGCCACCCCGCTGTCGAGCTGGCCGATCAGCGTCCGGTGCGCCTCGGCGAGGCGGGGCCGGGCCTCGGCCGGGGCCAGCTTGAGGGCGCGTTCCACGCTGGCCGCCCGGCCGGCCAGGTCACGCAGCGAGCGGTCGGCCGCGGCGGCCTCCAGCACCGCCGGCTCGGCCAGCCCGGTCAGCCGGGGCGCCATCCCGGCGAGGGTGAGCGCCGCCCGGTCCAGCCGGGCCCACGCCTGCGCGGCGGTGGTGCCGCGCAGCGCCAGCCGGGACCGGACCCGGCGCACCTCGGCCAGCACGCCCGGGCCGACGGGAAGGCGCTCCACGGCGGCGACCAGCCGGGCCCGGGAGCGGGCGGCGGCCTCGGCCGGGTCGAGGGCGGGCGGCGCGGGTCGGGCGGCGAGGGCCCGCAGGTCGACCCAGCGCCAGGCGGCCAGCGCCACCGCGCTGCCCGCGGCGCCGGCCCAGGCCGCGTCGGGCAGCCCGAGCCCGGCGTACGGGGTCAGCACCGCCGCCGCGCCGCCGAGCCCACCGGCCAGGACGCTCCACCGTCGGGCGGAACGCCGCAACCGGCGCAGCCGACGGAAGTGTCGTGCTCGCTCGTCCGCCACCCGTACCTCCTCGTGCCGTCCGCTCAGCCGGCGGCGGTGGTGTCCCCCGTGCCGCGGTCGCGGGTCATGCTCGTCCGGATCTCGTCGAGCCGGGCGGCGGCGGCCGGGTCGGCCGCCGGGGCGGCCGGCTGGGTCTGCTGCTGCACGGCCGGTTGTTCCTGCTTGCCGAGCTGGTCACCGGCCATGCTGGCGCGGATCTGCTCCAGCCGGGACGAACCGGCGCTGTCCAGCGTCGACTTCTGGATCTCCAGCATCCGCCCCTCGACGGAGTTGCCGGCCAGCTCGGCGCGGCCCATCGCGTTGGCGTAGCGGCGCTCGATGCGGTCGCGCACCTCGTCCAGCGAGGGGGTGTTGCCGGGGGCGGTGACCGCGGACATCGACTCCAGCGAGCGGGCCACGCTCTCCTGCATCTTGGCCTGCTCCAGCTGGCTGAGCAGCTTGGTGCGCTCGGCGAGCTTCTGCTGGAGGATCATCGAGTTGTTCTCGACCGCGCGGCGGGCCTGGGCGGCGGCGCCGAGCGCCTGGTCGTGCAGGGTCTTCAGGTCCTCGGTGGCCTGCTCGGCGGAGACCAGCTGGGTGGCCAGCACCTGGGCGGACTGCTCGTAGCGGCCGGCCTCGGTCTCGTCGCCCCGGGCGCGGGCCTGGTCGGCGAGGACCAGCGCCTGCCGGGCGTTGGCCTGGAGCCGTTCGACCTCGGACATCTGCCGGGAGAGCTTCATCTCCAGCTGGCGCTGGTTGCCGATCACCGCGGCCGCCTGCTGGACCAGCGCCTGGTGCTGGCGCTGCGCCTCCTCGATGGCCTGCTGGATCTGCACCTTGGGATCGGCGTGCTCGTCGATCTTGGCACCGAAGAGCGCCATCAGGTAGTTCCAGCCCTTGACGAACGGGTTCGCCATCTCCGCGGTATCCCCTCAGTAGCGTCGCTGCGCCTCGACCGGAGCCGGACCGGCCGACCGGCCACGCGGCGTGCCCCCATCGTCGCAGCCGGACGCCAGTCGGGCATCCGCGCCACGGGAGCGCGCCGTACGGCCTGCGATCAACCCTACGCGGCGGGGGCGAGCCCGGCCATGCGTCGCGGCGGGCGGGAGGTCAGGCGGCGCAGACCACGTCCCGCTCGGCGGGACGGACCCGGGTGCTGCGCAGGGTGGCCTTCAGCGGCGAGTCCTGGCGGACCGAGACGGCCACCTTGCCGTCCGAGGTGACCTGGCGGACGCCCCGGTTGGTGGCCTTGCGCACGGCCACCGGGGCCGGCGTCGGCTCGGCCGGCTCCTCCTGCATCGGCACCAGCACGCCCGGCAGCTGCTCGGCGAGGGCCACCGTGTCGCTGACCTCGCGCAGCAGCTCGGAGAGCCGGGCGCCGAGGGCGTCGCAGATCGCGGCCAGCAGCTCGCTGGAGGGCTCCTTCTGGCCGCGTTCGATCTCGGACAGGTAGCCGAGGCTGACGTTGGCGGCGGTCGAGACCTCACGCAGGGTGCGGTGCTGACCCTGCCGGCGCGCCCGCAGAGCGTCGCCGATCACGCGGCGTAGCAGGACCATCGCACCTCCCCCTGACGGGAATCCCTCTCGCCCGGGCATCCGCCCGCGCCGCACACGGTCACCCGCGCCGTCGCCGGCGTCGCGCGCCGGAGCCTTCCCGCAACCGTACCCGTTGCCCGCCCCGCCGACATCCCACCCCGCCCGTCAAATCCGATCACCGGTCACCGCCGGCCGGCCGCCGCGGCGGTGGCGTCGTCGTCCACGCCGGCCCCGGCCGGTTCCTCGGCGGCCTGGATGCGCTCGACCAGCAGCCGCAGCGCCTCGATCACCGCGGCGGAGCGGATGTGGTCCCGGCCACCGTCGAGGTCCAGTTGGCGGACGACCGTGTCGGCCGGCCCGGCCGCCGCGACGTAGACCAGCCCGACCGGCTTGCCGTCCTGCGGCTCCGGCCCGGCCACGCCGGTGGTGGCCAGCCCCCAGTCCGCCCCGCAGCGCCGCCGCCCGCCCTCGGCGAGCGCCCGCGCCACGTCCGGGTCGACCGGCCCGCGCTCCGCCAGCAGCTCAGCCGGTACGCCGGCCAGCTCCGACTTCAGCTCGGTGGCGTACGTGACCAGGCCGCCCCGGTAGACCCCGCTGACCCCGGCGATCTCCACGATCGAGGCGGAGAGCAGCCCACCGGTCAGGGACTCGACGGTGGCCAGCGTCTCGTGCCGCTCGTGCAGGCTGTGCACCACGGCCGCCGCCGGACTCCCGGCGGGCCGCTCGTTGTTCGCGTCCGTCCCCATGTCCCGCTTCCCTTCCCCGCCTGCCGACGCCTACTCATCCTGCGCCCGGCGGCGCCGGTCACGGCGCTCTTGCGGCGACACGCCGGGGCGCGCCCCGGCGACCGCGGGTCGGCAGGGGTGCGGTCAGCGGGCGGGGCGGCGCAGGCGCAGCGCCTGGGCGACGTAGTCGAAGCCGGTGACCACGGTGACCACCACGGCGGCGGCCATGATCCACGGGCCGACGGCGGCGAGGCCGGCCGGCATCGGCCAGAGGTACCAGGTGATCGCGAGGATCTGGAGGGCCGTCTTGATCTTGCCGCCCCGGCTGGCCGCGATCACCCCGCGCCGGATCACCCAGAAGCGCAGCGCGGTGACGCCCCACTCCCGCACCAGGATCACCGCCGTCACCCACCAGGGCAGCCGGTCGTACCAGGAGAGCAGCACCAGGGCGGCGCCGGTGAGCGCCTTGTCGGCGATCGGGTCGGCGACCTTGCCGACCGAGGTGACGAGCTTGAACCGGCGGGCGATCCAGCCGTCGACCAGGTCGGTCGCCGAGGCGAGCACGAAGATCAGACAGGCGGCCATCTGCCAGCCGGCGTGGGTCGTCCCCGAGACGATCACCGACGCCGCGAAGACCGGCACCAGCACCAGCCGCAGGGCGGTCAGCGCGTTGGCCGCGTTGAGCACCGGCACCCGGGCGACCACCGGCGCCGACTCCGTCGCCCCGGTCACGGCCGCACCCCGCTCGGGCCGCCGGGGCGTACCAGGCACCGCACCACGTGGCTCCCCCGCTTCCTCCGGACCCGCCGTCACCGTTCCGCGCCGGGCGCCGCCGAGATCATCTCATCCGGCACGGCGATCAGGTCGACACCCTCGGTCGCGCTGACCGTCGCGCGGACCAGGTCGCCGGGGCGCAGCGCGGCCAGGTCGACCCCGCCGCCGACCGGCGCGACCAGCGTGGTCGAGCCGTCGACCTCGGGAGCCTGGTGGGCAGCCCGCCCCTCGACCACGCCGCCGTCGACCGAGTCGACCAGCACCTCGACGGTCGACCCGAGCCGCTCCTCGGCCCGCTGCGAGCAGAGCTCGTCGGCGAGCGCGCTGAGCTTGTCGTAGCGGCGCTTGACGGTGGCGGCGGAGACCTTGCCGGGCAGGCCGGCGGCCTCGGTGCCGTCCTCGTCGCTGTAGTCGAACATGCCGATCGCGTCGAGCCGCGCCTCGGTCAGGAACCGGACCAGCTCGTCGACGTCGGCGCGGGTCTCGCCGGGGAAGCCGACGATGAAGTTGCTCCGCGCGCCGGCCTCCGGCGCCAGGGCACGGGCCCCCGCCAGCAGCTCCAGGAACCGGTCGGTGGAGCCGAAACGACGCATCCGGCGCAGCACCGGCTCGCTGGAGTGCTGGAAGGACAGGTCGAAGTAGGGCGCCACGCCGGGCGTGGTGGCGATCGCCTCGACCAGGCCGGGCCGGGTCTCGGCGGGCTGGAGGTAGCTCGCCCGCACCCGGACGATGCCGTCGATGGCGGCCAGCTGCGGCAGCAGCTTCTCCAGCGCCCGGGGGTCGCCCAGGTCCTTGCCGTACGAGGTGGAGTTCTCGCTGACCAGCACCAGCTCACGGACGCCGGTCTTGGCCAGCCACTCCGCCTCGGCCAGCAGCTCGTCCGGCGTACGGGAGACGAAGGCGCCGCGGAAGGCGGGGATGGCGCAGAACGCGCAGCGCCGGTCGCAGCCGCTGGCCAGCTTCAGCGAGGCGACCGGACCGGTGTCGAGCCGACGGCGCAGCACCTGGCGCAGGTGGGCCGGGGTGTGCTCGTCGGTCTCGGTGACGCCCCGGGCCGGGGTGCCGTGCCCGGGCAGCGAGACCGCGCTGTCCCGGCGGGAGACCGGGGTGAGCGGCAGCAGCTCGCGCCGATCGCGCGGGGTGTGTGCGGCGACCGCCTCGCCGGCGACGACCGCGTTCAGCCGGGCGGAGATCTCCGGGTAGTCGTCGAAGCTGAGCACCGCCTGCGCCTCGGGGAGGCTGTCGGCCAGCTCACGCCCGTACCGCTCGGCCATGCAGCCGGCCGCGACCACCTTGGCGCCGGTGTCGGCGGCGGCGAGCAGGGTCTGGATGGAGTCCTGCTTGGCCTTCTCCACGAAGCCACAGGTGTTGACGACCACCACGTCGGCGCCCTCGCCGTCGGTGGTGACCTGCCAGCCGTCGGCGTGCAGCCGGGCGGCCAGCTCCTCCGAGTCGACCTCGTTGCGGGCACAGCCCAGGGTCAGCAGGGCGACACGGCGGCCGTCGGGGGCGGGGGAGGTGGAGGTGGCAGACACCATCCGAGGGTACCGGGCGGCGGGGCGGGGGCCGGCAACGGCGGGCCGCCGCATCGGCCGGCTCACACCCGCGACCGGTCAGACCGTCGCCGCGCCCACCCGCACCAGCCGGTCGAGGAGGAAGACCTCCGTGCCGGCCAGGCCGGTGGAGCAGAAGACGGAGACCTGGTCCGCGCCGGTCCGGCCGGGGACCGCGCCGGCCAGCACCGCGCCCAGGTCGCGCAGCCGGCCCGCGTACGGCTCGACGGCGGCCAGCATCGGCGGGGAGTAGGCGCCCGCCTGGGCCGGCGAGTCGGTGACCAGCAGGTCGGCGAGGTCCAGCAGGTCGCAGCCGAACTCGTGCCGGTCGGCCTGCTTGAAGCCGACCGCGTTGACATGGGTGCCCGGGGCGAGGTCGGTGGCGTCGAGCACCGGCGTGGTGCTGGTGGTGGCGAGCACCACCACGTCCCGGTCCCGTACCGCCGCCCGGGCCGAGTCCACCGCGCGGGCCGGCACCCCCAGCTCGGCGCGGACCCGGGCCGCGAACGCCTCCCGGCGGGCGGCCGAGCGGCTGTGCACCGTCACCTCGCGCAGCGGGCGTACCGCCGCGGCGGCCCAGACCTGCGTCCAGGCCTGCCGGCCGGAGCCGATCACCCCGAGGGTGGCCGCGTCCGGCCGCGCCAGCGCGTCCACCGCGACCCCGCCCAACCCCCCGGTACGCCGGGAGCCCAACTCCTCGCCGACCGCCACCGCCCGCACCGCCCCGGTACGCCCGTCGTGCAGCACCACCAGCTGCTCGGACTCCGGCAACCCGAAGGTGTCGTACGACCGGAAGCCGTACCACTCGCCGGTGAGGTGGCCGGCGGTGAGCACGATCCGCCCGCCGTCCAGCGGGGCAGCCGCCCGGGGCGGGGCGACGAGCCGGCCGGCGTGGGCCGCCAGCAGCGCGTCCCGCATCGCCGCGACGGTCGCCGAAGCGTCCAGGGCGGCGGCGACCTCCCGGTCGGTGAAGATCAGCGTCATGCTTGCCATCCTGCAACCTGAAGTCAGGTTCAGCTCAACCGGTGGTGCGCGAGATCACCACCCGCCCGCCCCGGGCGGTGTTAGCGTCGGCGATGGCGGCCCCGGCCGTCCCGGACGAGTGGTGGGCGTACCCGGTCAGGCCAAGACGCCCCGCGACAGGTAGACCGACTCGTCCCGGCCCCGAGGGTCCGGGCCTGCTTCGCGAGGTGATGACCCGTGGCCTGGATCGTGCTGGTGTTCTCCGGCCTGCTGGAGACCGCATGGGCGGTGTCGCTCGAGCGCAGCGCCGGCTTCAGCCGCCCCCTCCCCTCCGTCGTCTTCCTGATCACCCTGGTGCTCAGCATGCTCGGCCTGGCGTACGCGCTGCGCGAGATCCCGGTCGGCACCGGCTACGCGGTCTGGGTCGGCATCGGCGCGGTCGGCACCGCCGCGTACGGGATGGTGGCGCTCGGCGAGTCGGCCAGCCTCGCCCGGATCGCCTGCCTGCTGCTGGTGGTCGCCGGCGTGGTCGGGCTCAAGTTCTTCCACTGAGCCCCCGAGGGGGTGCGGCGGGACGAGCGGTATCGGCCCTGATGAGTAGTCCGAGGCCGGAGTGGGTAGACAGCGGCCGGACACCCAAGAGGCTCTCACCACGGAGGACGTCATGGCCGACATGCACGCGACCGCCCGCCCGCGCAGCAACGCCGCCCGGATCTGCACGATCCTGGCCTTCGTCTTCGCCGTCGTCGCCATCTTCGTGGCGCCGGTGATCTTCGGTATCGCCGGCCTGGTGCTCGGCATCGTCGGCGCGGTGCTCGGCGACAAGCCGCTCGGCTGGTACGCCGCCGCCGCCAGCGTCGTGGGCGCCATCATCGGCGTCGCCCTCGTCGCCGCGATCATCAACAACTGACCACCGCAGACTCCCCGCGAGGCCCGCCGGCGTTCCGGCGGGCCTCGTCGTGTCACGACCGCAGTTGCGCGGTTCTGCCGGCCGCGGGACCCCGTCACGTCGGCACCCGGGGCGGCCGGCCACCGGGCCGGGACCGTCAGTCCTCGGCGCCGCGCAGGCCGACCAGGACCTCTTCCAGCTCGTCCGGCTTGACCAGCACGTCGCGGGCCTTGGAACCCTCGGACGGGCCGACCACGCCCCGGGTCTCCATCAGGTCCATCAGCCGGCCCGCCTTGGCGAAGCCGACCCGCAGCTTGCGCTGGAGCATCGAGGTCGAGCCGAACTGCGAGGTGACCACCAGCTCGACCGCCTGCACCAGCAGGTCCAGGTCGTCGCCGATGTCCTCGTCGATCTTCTTCTTGTTGTCCTGCGCGGGGGCCAGCACGTCCGGGCGGAACTCCGGCTCGCGCTGGTCCTTGCAGAACTTCACCACGTCGGCGATCTCGCGCTCGGTCACCCAGGCGCCCTGGATCCGCACCGGCTTGGAGGCGCCCATCGGCAGGAAGAGCCCGTCGCCGCGGCCGAGCAGCTTCTCCGCGCCCGGTTGGTCGAGGATGACCCGCGAGTCGGCCAGCGAGGAGGTGGCGAACGCCAGCCGGGACGGCACGTTCGCCTTGATCAGACCGGTGACCACGTCGACCGAGGGGCGCTGGGTGGCCAGCACCAGGTGGATGCCGGCCGCGCGGGCCAGCTGGGTGATCCGGACGACCGAGTCCTCCACGTCGCGCGGGGCGACCATCATCAGGTCGGCCAGCTCGTCGACGATCACCAGCAGGTACGGGTACGGGCGCATCTCCCGCTCGCTGCCCGGCGGGGCCTTGATCTCGCCGTTGCGCACCTTGCGGTTGAAGTCGTCGATGTGCCGGACCCCGTTGGCGGCGAGGTCGTCGTAGCGCATGTCCATCTCGCGGACGACCCAGTCCAGCGAGTCGGCCGCCTTCTTCGCGTTGGTCACGATCGGCGTGACCAGGTGCGGGATGCCCTCGTACCCGGTCATCTCGACCCGCTTCGGGTCGATCAGCAGCAGCCGCACCTCGTCCGGGGTGGCCCGGGTGAGGATCGACACCAGCAGCGAGTTCAGGCAGGACGACTTGCCCGCGCCGGTCGCGCCGGCGATCAGGATGTGCGGCATCTTGGCCAGGTTGGCCACCACGTAGCCGCCCTCGATGTCCTTGCCGAGCGCCACCACCATCGGGTGGTGGTCGCTGGTGGCGGCCCGCGAGCGCAGCACGTCGCCGAGGGCGACGTTCTCCGGGTCGGTGTTCGGGATCTCCACGCCGACCGCGCTCTTGCCCGGGATCGGGCTGAGGATCCGCACGTCCGGCGACTTCACCGCGTACGCGATGTTGCGGGAGAGCTGGGTGATCCGCTCGACCTTGACCCCGTGCCCGAGCTCCACCTCGTAGCGGGTGACCGTCGGGCCCCGGGTGAAGCCGGTGACCGCGGCGTCCACGTCGAACTGCTCGAAGACGCCGGTCAGCGCCGCGATCACCTCGTCGTTGGCCTTGCTGCGGGTCTTCGGCGCGGCGCCGCCGCTGAGCATGTTCGCCGGCGGCAGCGTGTAGTCGCCGGCCAGCCCGGTGAGCGCGAGCTGCTCGGCGCGGGTGGGCGCGGGCGAGTGCTCCGGCGGCTCGACCGGCTTGCGGCTGGCGGGCACCTTCGCCGGCGACTTGCGCGGCAGCACCAGGGTGTCCTGGAGGTTGACCGCGTCGGAGTCGTCGAGGTCGTCCGGGTCCAGCGGTGGCGGCGCGGTCCGCTTCGCCGGCCGGCGGCGGGCCGGCTTCGCGGCCGGGTCCTCCTCCGCCTCCGGGTCGGCCGGCGGCGCGACCAGCGTGCCGGCGAGCAGGCCGAGCCGCTCGGGGATCTTGTTGATCGGGGTCGCGGTGACCACCAGCAGACCGAAGACGAGCAGCAGGATGAGCAGCGGCACCGCCACCCAGGCGGTGACCCCCGCCTCCAGCAGGTCGCCGACCCCGGCGCCGATCAGCCCGCCGGCGTAGTCGCGCTGCACCGGGTCGACCGGGTTCTGTCCGATGTGCAGCATCGCCGCGGTGGCGACCAGCATCGAACCCCAGCCCACCAGGCCACGGCCGCGGTGTTCCGGGTCGGCGGGCGTGCGCATCAGCCGCCAGGCGCCGATCATCAGCAGCACCGGCACCACGATGGCGATCGCGCCGAGGAAGAGCCGGACGGTGTCGGCCAGCCGGGCGCCGAGCGGGCCCGCGCCGGAGAACCAGATCCCCACCCCGCTCAGGATGGCCAGGCCGAACAGCAGCAGCCCGGCGCCGTCGCGGCGGTGCTCCGGGTCGAGGTCGCGGGCGGAGGCGGCCTGCCGGCCGGCGGCACGGACCGCCCAGCCCACGCCGTGCGCCAGCCCCATCCACAGTGCACCGACCGCGCGCCCGAGGTAGACCGCCGGGCCGGGCCGGGCCGCCGTTCGCCGCCGGGCGGTCGCCCGGGTGGCCTTCTTCGCCGGCTGACGGGCACGGCTGTTCGTGGTACCGCGCGGCGACGCGCCGCGTCGCCGGCTCGCCTGAGAGGTACGGCCCGCCATACAGTCACCGTAACGGCGTGACCCGGGAGATCGCCGCTTTTCCGGGTCGTGTCCGCGCGTCGCAGCACGGACCACGCCCCCAGACGTGTTATTTGCCTCAGGAAGGGATGCCCGATGGCGTCGCCTGCTTTCGAGGACGGTCCGGACGACCCCCTGGCCGGGCACCCGCAGGCCCTGCGGCCGTTGACCGGCGAACTGATCGCCGCGGTGCTCGGCAACCGCGGGTACGCGTTCTCCGCCGACGCCGACGGCGACCTGGTCGGCCGCTGGGACGACAACCTGATCTGGTTCCTGCGCCCCGGCGAGGCCGGCGAGCTGCTCCAGGTCCGCACCATGGCCGCCCCGGCCTTCGGCATCGAGTACGTCCCGACGCTCTACGCCTTCTGCAACGCCTGGAACCACGACCGGCTCTGGCCCAAGGCGTTCGTGCACGTCGACGACGAGGGGGTGGCCCGGGTCTGCGGCGAGGTGATCACCGACCTGGAACGGGGGGTGACGCCGCACCAGCTCGACCAACTCCTTGACTGCGGCATCTCCACCGGCTGCCAACTGGCCGCCGCCGTCGCCCAGCTTCCCGGCGGGACGACCCGGTGACCGGCCGGGGCGAGCCCGTCGGGCGGGGGCTGACCGGCCGCGTCCCGGAGCTGGTCGCGGCGCTGGCCGACGCCCGGGACATGCCCGACGGCGAGGCCCGCTTCGCCGAGCTGGACCGGATCGCCGCCCGGGCCGACGCGCTGGGCGACGCGCACTCCGGGCTGGACGCCCGGTTCGCGCTGGTCGAGGCGTACCTGCTGCACGGGGAGCGGTGGCGGCTGGCCGAGCCGGTGCGGCGCTGCCTGGCCGCCGTCGACCGGTCTCCCGGCCTGCTGACCGAACGCCCCGGCGACGCCGAGCTGCTGCGTCGGCACCAGCGCTACGCGGTCGAGGCGGCGATCGGCACCCCGCGGGTCGGCCTGGACCAGGCCCGCGCCCTCCTCGACGACCTGGCGCGGCGGGCCGGCGAGCGGACCGGGCTCGTCGCCCAGCTGCGCTGCCGGCTCGCCGACCACCTCGGCGACGAGCCCACCGCCCGCCGTCGGTACGACGACTGGGCCGCCGCCGAGCCCGACCCGACCGCCGGCTGCCCCGGCTGCCTGCCGGCCCGCCGTGCGGAGCTGCTCGCCGGGTGGGGCGACGACCAGGCGGCGCTGGAGACGTTGCGTCCCGTCCTCGACGGCGCGGTGGACTGCACCGACTCGCCCGAGCGGGCGCTGGCCGTGGCGCTGCTGCCGTGGCTGCGCACCGGCGAGACGGAGCGGGCCGGGCAGGCGCACCTGCGGGCGTACCGGCGGCACCGGCGGGAGCGGGGGGCCTTCCCGTACCTCGCCGCGCACCTGCGCTTCTGCGCGCTGGCCGGGCACCCCGGCCGGGGGCTGGACATCCTCGCCGAGCAGCTGCCCCGGCTGGACCACCCGTACGACGACCTCTCCGCGATGGAGTTCGCCGCCGCCGGGGCGCTGGTCTGCGCCCTCGCCGCCGAGGCGGGGCTGGCCGGGCGGCGGGTGCACCGCCCGGCGCACGGCGACCGGCCGGCGGCCGAGGTGGACGTGGAGACCCTCGGCACCGACCTGCTGACCCTGGCCACCGGGCTGGCCGGCAGCTTCGACGCGCGCAACGGCACCGGGCACCAGTCCGGCCGGATCGCCTCCTGGCTGGCGGAGCGGCCGCTGGCCACGCCGGTGCCGCTGCCCGACGAGGAGACCGGCGACGACCCGGCGACGGACCCGCCGTTCGCCCCGGCGGCCGACGAGCTGGCCCCGCTGAGCCTGTCGATGATCATCACGGTGCTGGACCGCCGGGGCGACATCTACGCCGTGGACGCCGGCGGGGTGGTGGTCGGGCGCTGGCACGAGGCGGTGATCCAGTTCCGGCAGGTCGGGCGGCGCGGCGAGATCCTGCACGCCCGGGTGGTGGCGGCCCGGCGACTGCCGGCGGACCGGCTGACCGAGGCGTACGAGTTCTGCAACGCCTGGAACCACGACCGGCTGCTGCCGAAGGCGTACGTGCACGACCTGGGCGAGGGCGAGCTGGTGCTGGCCGGCGACGTCACCACCGACCTGGAGCACGGGGTCGCCCCGGCGCAGCTCGGCGTCCTCATCGACGCTGCGGTCGCCACCGGCGTCGCGTACGCCGACACGGTCGCCGCGCTGCCCTGACCGACGCGGGTGAGGTCCGAAAGCCGCCGGACGCCGACGCGCCGCGCTGGTGGACTTGCCGCATGACGACACCACAGCAGCGGGCCGCCCGGCTGACCGGCGGCACCTACACCGCCCTCACCCCCGCCACCTCCTACGGCGAACTGAACGCCCTGCTCCGCTGACCCCGAAGCAGGCCCCCGACCGACGCACCACCGGCCGCCCGCCTGCGCCCGGCACCCGCCCGCAACCCCCACCCCAGCCCGCACTTTCCGAGAAAGCGTGGCTATTCCGCGCGCCATAGCCACGCTTTCTCTGAAAGTGCGGCCATAGGGGGCGGGGGACGAGGGGCGACCCTCGACCACCGGGCGGTGGGGGGCGGGGAGCGCGGAGCGGCCCCCGACCACCGGGCGGTGGGGTCGGGGGCCGCGGTCGGGGGTGGGTCAGCTTGCCGAGAAGGCGAGGGTGTACTGGCCGGAGCCGCTCAGCGCGGTGACCCGGTAGCGGTAGGCGCCGGGCGAGCCCTCGGCCTCCAGCCGCGCGACGCCGTCGGCGGTGGCGGTGCGGGCCACGGTCCGGAAGCCGGTGCCGGTCCAGCGCTGGAGTTCCAGCACCAGCTGGGTACCGTCGGGGGCGTCGAGGCAGGCGCTCTGCGCACCGCCGTCGGCGACGAACCAGCGGCCGTCGGGCTGCGCCTGGGAACGGCCGGCGGCGATGGCGCCGGAGCGGCTGACGTCACCGGTGCAGACCGGGGAGTCGCCGGCCGGCGGGGCGGTGGGGGCGGCGGTCGCCGGCGGGGCGGTGGCGTCGCCGCCGGCGGGCGGCTCGGCGGGGGCCGACCGGCTCTCCGCGGTGACCAGGGTCAGGTTGTTGCGCTGGAGGATCTCGTTGACCGGCTGGAAGAACGTGATGCCGCCGGCGGTGCAGTCGCCGGACCCGCCGGAGGTGACGCCCTGGGCCTGGTCGCCGGAGAGCCACGCCCCGCCCGAGTCGCCGGGCTCGGCGCAGACGTTGGTCCGGGTGAGCCCGGTGACCGTGCCCTCCGGGTAGTTCACGGTGGCGTTCTTGGCCTGGACCACCCCGCAGCGGGTGCCGGTGGTGGAGCCGGAGCGGCAGATCGAGGCGCCGACCGGGGCCTCGGTGGAGCCGTTGACCGGCACCGTGCCGCCGTTGAAGTCGTTCACCACGCCCTGCGGCGTCCACTGGTTGTTGACCTCGACGAACGCCCAGTCGTCGCCAGGGAACGACGACGCGGCGAAGGTGCCCTGGGCGACCCGGTTCGCGCCGGTGGTGCGGTCCCCCGGCTGGCCGCAGTGCCCGGCGGTGACGAAGCCGCCGACCACGGAGAAGCCGACCGAGCAGCGGCCCGCGTTGTTGATGAAGTACGCGTCACCGCCCCGCACGTCGAACAGCGGCCGCGGGGATTCGCTGGAGGCGGTCACCCGTACCGCCCCGGCCGGCGCCCCGGTCGCCGCCGCGAACCGGCGTCCGGCCTCCTCCGCGCCCGGCCGGGCGAGCACCACCACCGAGTTGGTGGCGACGTCGACGTACCAGCCGGCGATGTCCGGGGTGGCCCGGCCACCGGCCGAGTCGAGCCGGCCCTTGACCGCGTCCAGCTCCCGCACGCCCCGGTCGACCTCCTTCGGCACCGCACCGGCGGCGCGGACCCGGCCCGCCTGCGCCGGGTCGGCGACCGCCACGGTCAGCGTGGCGCCGTCGGCGCTGAGCCAGCTGCCGCCGTACGCCGCGCCCAGCTCGGCGCGCAGCCGGTTGAGGGTGCCGGTGGCCCGCCGCTCGGCCGCCAACCGCCGTACCGCCTGCTCCCGGCTGAGCGAGAGGTCGCGGCTCAGCGCGTCCAGCACCTCGGGGGCCACCCCGCCGGTGGCGCTCGCCCCGGCCGGTCCACCGGCTCGCGGGGCGGCGTTCTCACCGGCGAACGACGGCAGGGTCACCGCCGCCGTCAATCCCGCCGCCGCCACCACGACACCGATGGCTGTCATCCGTCTGCGGTCCATCCGCCAAGCTCCTCCCGGCCGGCGCGGGGTACGCCTGCCGGAACGGAGTACGGAGACGACGGCCGATCGGTTGACCCGGAACCGGACCTTTCAGCGCAGCGTGTCCACGCGGTCACTCGCCGGGGCGTACCCGGACACGACGACGCCGGCCCACCGCGGACGGTGGACCGGCGTGCGGAGCCGGTGGGTCAGACCTCGACGACCGTCGGGACGATCATCGGACGGCGCCGGTACTTGTCGTTGACCCAGCGCCCGACGGTGCGCCGGACGATCTGCTGGAGCTGGTGCGGGTCGGTGATGCCGTCCGCCGCGGCCCGGTTGAGCGCCTCGGTGACCAGCGGGACGACCGGGTTGAACGCCTCCGGGTCCTCGGAGAAGCCCTTCGCCGAGAGGGTGGGGCCGCCGACCACCTTGCCGGTGACCGAGTCGACCACGACGGTGGTGGCGATGAAGCCGCCGTCGCCGAGGATCCGCCGCTCGGTCAGCAGTGACTCGCTGACGTCGCCGACGGCGAGCCCGTCGACGTAGACGTAGCGGCTCTTCACGTGCCCGACCAGGCTGGCCCGGCCCTCGACCAGGTCGACCACGTCGCCGTCCTCGCAGAGCACCACCCGGTCGGGGGCGACGCCGGACTCGACGCCGAGGCGGGCGTGCGCCCGCAGGTGCCGCCACTCGCCGTGCACCGGCATCAGGTTGCTCGGGCGCACCATGTTGAGCAGGTAGAGCAGCTCGCCGGCGGGGGCGTGGCCGGAGACGTGCACCTTGGCCACGTCCTTGTGCACGACCACCGCGCCGGCACGGGCCAGCCGGTTGATCACCCGGTAGACGGAGGTCTCGTTGCCCGGCACCAGCGAGCTGGCCAGTACCACCGTGTCGCCGGGGGCGATGGTGATGTGCCGGTGGTCGCCGCTGGCCATCCGGCCGAGGGCGCTCATCGGCTCGCCCTGGGAGCCGGTGGACATCAGCAGGATCTGCTCGGGCGGCAGCGTGGTGGCCTCCTCCAGCCCGACCACCAGGCCGGGCGGGATGTTGAGCAGGCCGAGGTCGCGGGCGATGCCCATGTTGCGCACCATCGATCGGCCGATCAGCGCCACCTTGCGGCCGTGCTCGATCGCCGAGTCGAAGACCTGCTGCACCCGGTGCACGTGCGAGGCGAACGAGGCGACGATGATCCGCCCCCGCGCCTTGGCGAAGATCGAGTCGAGCACCGGCCCGATCTCGCGCTCGGGGGTGACGAAGCCGGGGATCTCCGCGTTGGTGGAGTCCGACAGCAGCAGGTCGACGCCCTCCGCGCCGAGCCGGGCGAAGCCGGCCAGGTCGGTGATCCGGCCGTCCAGCGGGAGCTGGTCCATCTTGAAGTCGCCGGTGTGCAGCACCAGCCCGGCCGGGGTGCGGATGGCCACGGCGAGGGCGTCCGGGATCGAGTGGTTGACCGCGAAGAACTCGCACTCGAACGGGCCCAGCCGCTCCCGGCCGCCCTCCCGCACGGTCAGCGTGTACGGCTGGATCCGCCGCTCGGCCAGCTTCGCCTCGACCAGGGCCAGGGTGAACTGGGAACCGACCAGCGGGATGTCCGGCTTGTGGGCGAGCAGGTACGGCACCGCGCCGATGTGGTCCTCGTGACCGTGGGTGAGCACGATCGCCTGGACGTCGTCCAGCCGGTCCAGAATCGGGCCGAAGTCCGGCAGGATCAGGTCGACGCCCGGCTGCTCGACGTCGGGGAAGAGCACCCCGCAGTCGACGACGAGCAGCTTGCCGTCGTACTCGAAGACGGTCATGTTCCGACCGATGGCGCCGAGCCCGCCGAGCGGGATGATCCGCAGGCCGCCCTCCGGCAGCGGCGGGGGCAGCTCACCCTCGATGTGCGCCTCGGTCACGCGTCCACCTCATTCTGCGACGCCGTTACCCGGCGTCCGTCGTGTCGTTCGATCATTTGGGCAGTTCCAGGCCCGCCGCGGCGCAGTCGGCGCGCAGCTGGGCGAGTTCGTCGGCGGTGGCGTCCACCAGCGGCGGCCGCACCGGACCGGCCGGCAGGCCCTTGGCCGCCAGGCCGGCCTTCACCAGGATCACGCCCTGGGTACGGAAGATCCCGGTGAGCAGCGGCAGCAGCTGCCGGTGCAGGGCGAGCGCGGTCGCGGTGTCCCCCGCGTCGTACGCCTCGATCATCTGCTTGACGGGCGCGCCGATGAAGTGCGTGGACGTGCCGACCAGGCCGACCCCGCCGACGGCCAGCGTCGGCAGGGTGAGCGCGTCCTCCCCGCTGTAGAAGGCGAGGTCACTGCGGCTGAGCACCCAGCTGGTGGCGGTCAGGTCGCCCTTGGCGTCCTTGACCGCGACGATCCGGCCGTGCTCGGCGAGGCGCACCAGCGTGTCGGTCGCGATGGCCACCCCGGCCCGGTGCGGGATGTCGTAGAGCATGATCGGCAGCCCGGTGGCGTCGGCGACCGCGGTGAAGTGGCGCAGCAGCCCGCTCTGCGGCGGCTTGTTGTAGTACGGGGTCACCACCAGCAGGCCGTGCGCGCCCGCCTTCTCGGCCGACGCGGCCAGCTCGATGGTGTGCCGGGTGTCGTTGGTGCCCACTCCGGCGACGATTCTGGCCCGGTCGCCGACCGCCTCCACCACCGCCCGGATCAGGGTCTCCTTCTCCGCGTCGGTGGTGGTCGGCGACTCACCCGTGGTGCCGTTGAGCACCAGCGCGTCGTTGCCCTGCTCGTCGACGAGGTGGGTGGCGAGCCGTACGGCGCCGTCCAGGTCCAGCGATCCGTCGTCGGTGAACGGGGTCACCATGGCCGTGAGCAGTCGCCCGAACGGGCGGGACGCGCCCCGATCGGGGGCGGCAAGCTGGTCGTGCGTCATGTTCACAACCTAGCGGACGACCACCGGAGCGCCGGTGGGGAAGGGCTCAGGACAGCTCGGCGTGCGGGCTGGTCGCCACCTCGGTGCCGTCGGGCAGGGTGGAGATGACGAAGTCGGCGAAGACGTTCGGGGCGACCTGCTGGAGCTGGCGCAGGCACTCCACCGCCAGCTCGCGGATCTCCACGTCGGCGTGCTCGGTGGCGCGCATGGCGATGAAGTGCCGCCAGGCCCGGTAGTTGCCGGTGACCACGATCCGGGTCTCGGTGGCGTTGGGCAGCACCGCGCGGGCCGCCTGCCGGGCCTGCTTGCGCCGCAGCGTCGGGTTCGGCTCGTCGACGAAGCGCTGCTCCAGCCCCTCCAGCAGCTCGGTGTACGCCCGGACGCTCGCCTCGGCGGCCTCGACGAACTTCTTGTGCAGCTCCGGGTCCTCGGCGATCACCCGGGGCTCGACCATCGCCGCGTCCCGCTCCGGGACGTAGCGCTGGGACAGCTGGGAGTACGAGAAGTGCCGGTGCCGGATCAGCTCGTGGGTGAAGGAGCGGGAGACCCCGGTGAAGTAGAAGCTCACCGAGCCGTGCTCCAGCACGCTCAGGTGGCCCACCTCGAGGATGTGCGCCAGGTAGCCGGCGTTGGTGGCGGTCGCCGGGTTCGGCTTCTTCCAGCTCTGGTAGCAGGCCCGGCCGGCGAACTCCGCCAGGGCCTGACCGCCCTCGGCGTCGGTCGACCACGGCACGTCGTCCGGGGCCTGGAACTGGGTCCATGCGATCAGCTTGACCTGGGGCTGCACCATCTCCGGCATTCCTGGGACTGTAGTTGCCCCGCACCGGTGCGCGAAAGTTGACCTCCCGGCTTCGACAGCGGCCGTGAGCTGCGAATCTTGGACAGTTTTCGTTCCGGGGGAACGACAAGTGTCCAAGATCTCGCAGACGGCACCGCGCGGCGGGCCGCCGGGAGCGCGGCGGGGGCCGCCGGGGGTGCCGGGGGTGCCGGGGTGGTCAGACGTAGAGCGCGGTGAACGGGGCCCAGGGCAGGTTTCTCGCCACGGAGAAGGCCAGCCAGACGGCGAGGAACCCGGCGATCACCGGCGAGCTGATCCGCAGCTCGGGCAGGCGCCAGCCGAAGGCCTGCTTCCCGGCCCACGCCACGAAGAGGTACGCCAGGAAGGGCAGCGCGAACACGAAGAGGAAGTGGTGCCGGGCGGCGGCGGGCAGGTCGCCGTGCAGCACGTACCAGAGGGCGCGGGTGCCGCCGCAGCCCGGGCAGTCCAGGCCGGTGGTCAGTTTGAGCAGGCAGCTCGGGGCGGCGTCCGGGTCGCTGCGGGTGGGGTCGCTGACCAGCGCGTACGCCATCCCGATGCCGACGCAGCCGAGCGCAGCCAGCGGCGCCGCCCAGCGCGGGGAGCGCGCGTGCACCCGGAGTACGAACCGGGTGAGCCGGTCCGGCTCGACCTGCTGGTAGGCACCGGGCGGCCAGGCGGCGGCAGCGGTGTCGTGCGCCCAGGTGCCTTCGGCGTGTCCGGCGTGCCCGTGCGGTTCGCCCGCGCCGGGCGCGCCACCCTCACCCGGAAGGGCTTCGGCGTGCGGGGTGGCCACCGCGCCGGGCGGGGCGGCCTGCGGCGCGCCGGTGTCGGGCACCTGCTGACCCGGCTGACCCGCCGACCCGTCCACGCTCGTCACGCGCTCACGGTACACCGGCCACGCCCTTCAACGCGGCGGCCAGCGGATCGGCGAGATCCCCGGCGACCGGCGGGGCCACCGCGTCCAGACCGAGCCAGCCGGCGAGCCGGTACAGCTCCGCCGCGAGCGCGACGGCGGTCTCCCCCGGGTCGGCGCCCGGCTCGATCCAGGCGGCCGGCACCAGCAGCACGCCCGCCCGCCGGTCGGCCTTGAGGTCGACCCGCGCGGTGAACCGCTCCCCCTGCAGGAACGGCAGCACGTAGTAGCCGTACACCCGCTGCGGCGCGGGCACGTAGATCTCGATCCGGTAGCTGAAGTCGAAGAGCCGCTCGGTGCGGGCCCGCTCCCAGACCAGCGGGTCGAAGGGGCTGACCAGGGTGTTGGCGCGCACCCACCGGGGCAGCCGGGCGGTGGCGTGCAGCCAGGCCGGCTGCCGCCAGCCCTGCACCGTCACCGGCCGCAGCTCACCGGCCTCGACCAGCTCGGCGATCGCCTGCCGGGCACCAGCCAGCGGGAGCCGGAAGTAGTCGCGCAGCTCCGGCTCGGCGGCCACCCCGAGCGACCGCGCGGCCACCGACACCAACGTGCGGTACGCCTCCGCGTCGGTGGGGGTGGGCACCGCCAGGAAAGCCGCCGGCAGCACCCGCTCAGGCAGGTCGTAGCGGCGGGCGAAGGAGGTCGTCCGGTCGGCGGCGCTCACCTCGCCGGCCCAGAAGAGGAACTCCAGGGCCCGCTTCACCGCCGACCAGTTCCACCCCCAGTTGCCGGTCTCCCTGGGCGCGTCGTGCTCGATCTCCGCGGCGGTCAGCGGCCCCCGGGCGGCCACCTCGTCGCGGACCCAGGCGACCAGTTCGGGCTGCTCCTGGGCGATGCGCCGCATGCCGCCCCAGGCGTCGGAGTGGGCCTTGGCCATCCGCCAGCGCAGCGCCGCGTGCAGCCCCACCGGCACCAGCGACGCCTCGTGGCCCCAGTATTCGAACAGCTCGCGGGGGCGGCGGTAGGCGGCGGTGTCGAGCAGCGCCGTCGGGTAGGGCCCGAGCCGGCTGTAGAGCGGCAGATAGTGCGCCCGTTGCAGCACGTTGACCGAGTCCATCTGGATCAAGCCGACCCGGTCCAGCACCCGGCGCAGGTGTCGCCGGGTGGGCACGCCGGTGGGCGCCGGGTCGGCGAAGCCCTGGGCGGCCAGCGCCACCCGCCGGGCCTGGGCGAGCGAGAGTGATTCCGGTGCGGCCATCGTCGGGCACCCTAAACCAGCGGTACGACGCCGGAGCGGACGCTGGACCGGACGCCCGGCGAGGAATAGAACGGACACATGCTCACCATCCGCCGCGAAGAGCCCGAAGACGCCGAGGCGATCGCCCGGGTGCACATCCACGGCTGGCAGGCCGGCTACGCCGGGATCATGCCCGACGAGGTGCTGCGCCGGCTCAACCCGGTGGCCTGGGCGCAACGGCGTCGGGACCTCGGCACCGCCGACCCGGAGCACCCGTTCACCACGCTGCTCGCCGAGGTCGACGGGGTACTCGCCGGGTTCGTCACCTTCGGGCCGTACCGCAACAACCAGGACCGGGGCGACCTGGACCCGACGTACGGCGAGGTGCTGGCGACGTACGTGGAGCCGGCGCACTGGGGTGACGGCACCGCGCGGGCGCTGCTGGCCGCGGCCCGCGACGGCCTGGCGGGCCGGGGCTGGCGGGCGTACCGGCTCTGGGTGCTGGCCGAGAACACCCGGGCCCGCCGCTTCTACGAGCGGGCCGGGTTGTCAGCGGACGGCGAGCGGTCCACCTACCCGGTGCCGCTCGCCGGTGGGCGTCCCCCGGTCCGGCTCGACGAGCTGCGGTACGCCGGCCGGCTCGACGGCTGACCCGGTGGGCTCCGGCCGCCCGACGGCCGGACCGACGGCGGCCGGGACGGCCCAGCGCCGGATCGGCAGCAGCACCAGCAGCGCCAGGCTGATCCAGACGTAGGTGTTGCTGCCCAGGAAGCCGTCCAGGCCGGTGAAGTCCTTCTCCCAGGCCCAGACGATCCGGCTGATCAGCAGGCCGTACGCGATGACCGCGAAGGCCAGCAGGGCGCGCCGCCGCGGACCGTGCGCGGGCGCGGCCATCGCGTTGTCGACCAGCAGGATCAGCGCCGGGATCAGCCAGACCAGGTGGTGCACCCAGGTGACCGGGCTGACCAGGCACATCACCGCGCCGGTCAGCGCCAGCCCGGTGGCCTCGTCGCCGACGGCCACCGCCGCCCGGGACCGCCAGGCCCAGATCCCCAGGGTGGCCAGGACCAGCAGCAGCCAGGCCAGGGTGCTCGGGTGGTCGGGGTCCAGCCGGGCCACCACCCCGCGCAACGACTGGTTGGAGACGAACGCCAGCTCCCCCACCCGGCTGGTGTTCCACAGCGACGAGGTCCAGAACTCCCGGGAGGCGTCCGGGAAGAGCGCGGCGGCGAGCAGGGTCGCCACCACCGCGGCGGCCATCGAGGTGAACGCGGCCCGCCAGCGCCGGGTGATCAGCAGGTAGACGATGAAGACGCCCGGGGTCAGCTTGATCGCGGTGGCCAGCCCGATGCCCACGCCGGCCCACCGGTTGCCGGCCGGCAGCAGCCGCAGCAGGTCCAGCCCGACCAGGAAGAGCAGCAGCATGTTGACCTGGCCGAAGTTGATCGTCTCGCGCATCGGCTCGTACGCGGCGGCCAGGCAGAGCGCGACGGCCAGGGTGAGCCAGCGGGACCAGCCGGCCCGGCGGGAGACCGGGTCGAGCAGCCACCAGATGAGCACCGCGCTGACCACCACGCTGGCGGCCACGCTGACGGTGATCGCCGCCGGCCACGGCAGGTACGCCATCGGCAGCATCACCAGGGCGGCGAACGGCGGGTAGGTGAAGCCGTACTGGGTGCCGGGCTTGAGGTAGTCGTAGATCTCGCCGTGGTCGTGCACCCAGAAGGTCAGCGCGCCGTAGTAGACCTTGAGGTCGAAGAAGCCGTGCCGGACGGCCGCCACGGAGAGGAAGGCCGTCACCGCGACGGCGAGCGCGACCACCCCGGCGACCTGCGCGGCCGTCCGCCTGGCACCCTGCGCCACCATCGTCACTCCCGCCCTGCGTAGGCTTCTGGCCCATGGCCATGGGGTACGTCCGCCCGGCGCGTCCCGAGGACGCCGGCGAGATCGCACGCATCCAGCTCGCGACCTGGCGGGTCGCCTATCGCCGGATCCTGCCCCGGCACGTGCTCGACAACCTGGACGAGGCATGGCTCGCCCGGCGGTGGAGCGCGGCGGTGCAGGAGCCGCCCTCCGGCGCGCACCGTGTGCTGGTCGCCGTCGAACAGGCCGAGCAATCCTATCTGGTGGGGTTCGCCGCCTCCGGTCCGGCGGACGCCGAGGCGCTCGCCCCCGACGAGCCGGCCGAGTCCCTCGGCACGGGCGTGGTGGCGGTGACCGACCTGCTGGTAGAGCCCCGGTGGGGCCGGCGCGGGCACGGCAGCCGGCTGCTCGCCGCCGCCGTCGACCTGTGGCGGGAGGACGGCTTCGACCGCGCGGTGGCGTGGGCGTTCGACGGCGACGAGGCGACCCGGAAGTTCCTGACCAGCACCGGCTGGGAGCCGGACGGCGCGGCCCGGGCCCTCGACGTGGACGACATGCTGGTCCCCCAGGTCCGCCTGCACGTCGCGGTTCCGACCGAGCCGGTCGCCACCGACTGACCGGCAGCCGGCGCGCGCCGTCGGCCACCGGTGTCGGAGGCGTCGCCTACGGTGGCCGCATGACCGCAGCGACGGCGGGCCCCGACGCCGGCCCGAGCCCGGCCGCCCCGGTGCCGGGCGCGCGCCCGGCGGCCGACCCCGCCGGTTTGGAGCGGTTCCGCGTCGAGCTGACCGGCTACGCCTACCGGATGCTCGGTTCGGTCTTCGACGCCGAGGACGCGGTGCAGGAGACGATGCTGCGGGCCTGGCGCGGCCTCGACCGCTTCGACGGACGGTCCAGCCTGCGCACCTGGCTCTACCGGATCGCCACCAACGTCTGCCTTGACCTGCTGCGGGGCCAGGGCCGGCGGGCCCTGCCGATGGACCTCGGGGTGCCGTCCGCCCCGGTGGCGACGTCGCTCGGCGCGCCCGGGTCGGGCCGGGAGTGGCTGGAGCCGGCGCCGGACGCCGTCGTCCTTCCCGAGGACCCGGCCGAGCTGGCGGTGACCCGCGAGTCGGTCCGGCTGGCCTTCGTCGCGGCGTTGCAGCACCTGCCGCCGCGGCAGCGCGCGGTGCTGATCCTGCGGGACGTGCTGCGCTGGCGGGCCGGCGAGGTCGCCGAGCTGCTCGACACCACCGTCGCCGCGGTGACCAGCGCATTGCAGCGAGCCCGAGCCACGATGGCCGACCGGGAGACGGCCGCGCCGGCCCCCGCGCTGGACCGGGAGCACCGGGAGCTGCTCGACCGCTACGTCCAGGTCTTCGAGCGGTACGACATCGACGCCCTGGTCGCGCTGCTGCGCGAGGACGCGGTGCACGCCATGCCGCCGTACCCGCTGTGGCTGCGGGGAGCGGCGGACATCGGCCGATGGTTGACCGGGCCGGGCGCCGGTTGCCGGGGTTCCCGACTGCTGCCGGTGGCCGCCAACGGCGGGCCGGCCCTCGCGCAGTTCCGGCCCGATCCGGCCGGTGGCCACCGGCCGTTCTCGATCCAGCTGGTGGAGTCCTCCGGCGGCCGGATCACCCGGCTCACCCATTTCCTCCAGCCGCGGCTCTTCCCGCTGTTCAACCTGCCCGACCGGCTGCCCTGAGCGGTACGGCGCCGACGGGGCCGGTGTCCGGGCCGATGAATTCCGGCCACCGCCCGAGTCCATCCCAGGACAGCGCCCCGTCGGCGGAGGACCATGACCGGGACGGCAGCCACCCGGCGACGGTCATGCCGCCGGCCACGCAGGAACGGAGACCAGCATGTTCACGGACACCAAGGCGTTCAGCTCATTCTCGGTGGACGACATCGGACGCGCCCAGCAGTTCTACGCCGACACCCTCGGCCTGCGGGTGTCGCGCGACGACAAGATGGGCGGCTTGCTGACCCTGCACATCGCCGGGGACCGGCCGGTGCTCGTGTACCCGAAGGCGGACCACGAGCCGGCCCGGAACACCGTGCTGAACTTCCCGGTGCCGGACGTCGACCGGGCCGTGGACGAACTGACCGCGCGGGGCGTGCGGTTCGCCCGCTACGAGGGGATGGGCCAGGACGAGAAGGGGATCATGCGCGGCAACGGGCCGACGATCGCCTGGTTCACCGACCCGGCCGGCAACATCCTGTCGGTGCTCGCGCAGGACTGACCCGACGCGGCGGCTCCCGGCGTCGGCCGGGAACCGCCACCGGCGGGGTCAGCCCTTCTCGGCGCCCTCGTTGGCGCCCCGCACGAAGTACCGCTGGAAGATCACGAAGAGGACCGCCACCGGGATGGTGGCCAGCAGCGCCGCCCCCAGCTTCAACGGATACTGGGTGCCCTTGCCCAGCGAGCCGCTGACCAGGTCGGCCAGGCCGCGCGGCAGGGTGAACAGGTCCGGGTCCTGCACCGAGACCAGGCTGTGCGGGAACTCGTTCCAGGACCCCTGGAAGGACAGGATGGTGAGCGTGATCAGCGCCGGCCTGGCCATCGGCAGCACCACCGACCAGTAGGTGCGGAAGACGCCGGCCCCGTCGATGCGGGCCGCCTCCTCCATGCTGACCGGGATCGACTCGAAGAACTGCTTCATGATGAACACGCCGGCCGCGTCGGCGAGCAGCGGCACCACCAGCCCGGCGTAGCTGTTGTAGATCCCGAGCTGGTTGAGCACCAGGAACTTCGGGATGAGCAGCACCACGCCGGGCACCGCCATCACCGCGATGACCGCGGCGAACAGCCCGGACCGTCCCCGGAACCGCAGCCGGGCCAGCGCGTACCCGGCGAGCGAGTCGAAGAAGACCCGGCCCAGGGTGACCAGGACGGTCACCAGCAGCGAGTTGCCGAGCCAGAGCGGGAAGTTGGTGCCGGCGAAGATCCGCTCGAAGCCGGCGACGGTCAGCGGGTCCGGGATCGGCGAGAGCGGGTTCGCCGCCGCGTCCGGCTCGGTCTTGAACGAGTTGCCGAGCTGGATGACGAACGGGTAGAGGAAGACCAGCCCGAAGAAGAGCAGCGTGGCGTACCCGAGGATCCGGGTGGCCAGGGTGCGGGCGCCGCGGCGGTCGCGGTGGGCGGGCGCCGCCGCGACCGGCGGGCGGTCGGTGAGTGCGGTCATGACGGCGACCCTTCCGGTACGCGCCGACGCCACCACCGGGCCCGCCGCGGCCGGTCGGTGTCCCGGTCGGCCATCACCCGGCGCTGCACCAGGGTGAGCACGATGATGATCAGGAACAGCACGAACGAGATGGCCGCGCCGGAGCCGTAGTCGAAGTCCCGGAACGCGGTCCGGTACGACAGGTAGGCCGGGGTGAGGGTGGTCTTGGCCGGCTCGCCCTGGCTCATCACGTAGACCTGGTCGAAGACCTGCCAGGAGCCAATCAGGCCGAGGGTGAGCACCAGGAACATGGTCGGCTTGATCATCGGCAGGGTGACGTACCGGAATCGCTGCCAGCGGCTCGCGCCGTCCAGCGTGCCGGCCTCGTCCAGCGCCACCGGGACGCTCTGCAGCGCGGCCAGGAACATCAGCATGAACGTGCCGGAGGTGGTCCACACCACCAGCGTGATGATCGACATCATCGCGACGCTCGGCCCGGACAGCCAGTCCCACCAGCTCAGCCCGAACGGCCCGCCGCCGGCCAGCGCGGCCGGCGCGGTGTCCATCCCGAGGGCCCCGAGCAGCAGGTGCAGCACGCCGCGCGAGTCGGCGAACCACTGCGGCCCGTCCACGCCGAAGACGCCGAGCAGCGCGTTGACCGCACCGGAGTTGGCGAACAGGAAGAGGAAGACCACACTGATCGCCACCGAGCTGGTCACCGACGGGAAGTAGAAGGCGCTGCGGAAGAACGCCTTGCCCTTGAGCATCCGGTTGTTGACGACCAGCGCGAGCCCGAGGGCGAGCGCGGTCTGCGCGGGCACCACGATCGCCACGTAGTAGACGTTGTTGCGGATGCTGGTCATAAAGTCCCGACGGGCCAGCCCGTCCTCGGTGAACAGCCGGGTGTAGTTGTCGGCGCCGACGAAGGGCACCTTCGACGTGAACGGGCTGCCCTGACCGTTCCAGTCGGTGAGGCTGACCCAGAGCGCCATCAGGATCGGCAGCAGCAGGAACAGGCCGAGGATCACGATGACCGGGGCGACGAAGAGCCAGCCGGCCAGGTTCTCGTCACCGCGGACGCCCCGGCCGCGCCGACGCTCCGGGCCGCCGGTCGCGGTGGCCGGCGCGGCGATTGCTTCTGTTGCCATCCACCCTCCTTCGACTCGCCGTGGGGCGCCACCGGTGCGGCGGCGCCCCCGGCCCGTCAGCTGCCGCCGAGCGCGGCCTTGGCGTTCTTGTCGAAGTTGCTGAGGATGGTCTTCGGGTCGCCGTTGGCCAGCCCCTGCAGGCCGGTGTCCAGGTCACCGACGACGCTGTCCATCTTCGGGGCGTTCACCGGGCCCTGGGCGTATGCGGCGCCGTCGATGAACGGCTTGTCGGCCGGGAACGCCGCCGTGTACTGCTCGCGCACGGACTGGCGGGACGGCATCACACCGAAGGCCTTGGCGAAGGTGATCTGCTGCTCGCCGGCGGTCATCGCCTCGACGAACTTGACCGCCTGCTCCTTGTGCTTGCTCTTGGCGGCGATGCCCCAGCACTGGGTGAAGGAGAGGGTTCCCTTGCCCTTCGGTCCGGCGGGCAACTCGACCACCTTGTACTTGACGTTCGGGAAGTCGTTCTGCAGCGCGCCCTTGATCCAGTTGCCCTCGATGGTCATCACGGCCTTGCCCTTGCCGAACGCCTCGCCCGACCAGCCGGCGTCGAGCTGCTTCGGGTACCGGGCCAGCCCCTCGGTGATCAGCGACTTCACGTAGGTGAGGGCGGCCAGGTTCTCCGCCGTGTCCGCGGTGGGCTGCTTGCCGTCCTCGCTGAGCAGCCAGCCGCCGTTCTGCACCAGGAAGGCGCCGATCCGGTCCCGGGTGTCGCCGAGGGCCAGCGGCACCTGCCCCTTCGCCTTGATCTTGCGGGCGGTGGCGGTGAGCTGGTCCCAGTTGGTCGGGACGTCGGCGTCGGTCAGGCCGGCCTTCGTCCACAGGTCGGTGTTGATCTGGAGGGCGAGGGTGGAGAAGTCCTTCGGCGCGCAGTACAGCTTGCCGTCGTAGGTGAACGTGGTGCGCAGGCTCTCGTAGAAGTCGTCCTTGTTGCTGATCTTGTCGCCGTACGGCTCCAGGGCGCCGACGCTGGCGTAGTCGGCGAACCGGGCCGCGTCGACGTAGAAGACGTCCGGCGGGGTGCCGCCGGCCAGGGCCTGGCCGAGCTGCTGGGTGAGATCCTGGGCCGGGGTGACGGTGGCCTGGTTGCCCGACGACGAGGCCCACTTCGCGGCGGCGTCCTGCACCGCCTTGGTCTCGGCGTCGCCGGAGGAGCCGATCAGGATCTGGAGGTTGGCCGGCCCGCTGGACTGCGCGGTGCCGGACTCGTCGTCGTCGAAGCCGCTGCCGCAGGCGGCGGAGCCGAGGAGCGCGACGGCGGCGAGGCCGGCCACCGCCGCGCGGGTGAGGGTTCGAGGTGCCATCGGTTCTCCTGGGTGGGGGACGGTGTCAGGCGGTGTGCCGCAGCACCAGCGAGGGCTGGAGCAGCACGGGGGCAGGGGTCCGCGGGGGCCCGTCGAGGACCGCGGTGAGCAGGTCGACGCAGCGGGCGGCGGCGTCGCCGAGGGGTTGGCTGACGCTGGTCAGGCCGACCGCCGCGGCGACCGGGGTGTCATCGAAGCCGATCACCGGCACGGCCGGCGTGCCGGTGTGGGCGGCCGGGCCGGTGGCCGGCGCGGCGGTGTGGGCGGCCGTTCCGGTGGTCGGCGCGGCGGCGCGGGCGGCCTGGAGGGCGCCCAGGGCGAGCGAGTCGCTGGCGCAGACCAGGGCGGTCGGTGGGGACGCGGTGGCGAGCAGGTCGGCGGCGAGCCGCTCTCCCTCGGCGATGCCGTCCACCGCCTCCCGGTCCAGCCCGGTCGGGTCCACGCCCGCCGCCCGCAGGGCCTCCCGCCAGCCCGCCCGGCGGTCGTCGCCGACGCCGGAGCCGGCGGGCCAGCCGATGAAGCCGATCCGGCGGTGACCGGCGGCGAGCAGGTGGCCGGTGGCCTGGGCCGTTCCGGCGGCGCCGTCGACGTCGACCCAGGGGTGGGCGTCGGGGTCGTCCCAGGGCCGGCCGAAGGTCACGAACGGCACGCCCCGCTCGGCGAGCCAGGCGGTACGCGGGTCGCCGTGGTCGGTGCCGGTGAGCACGAACCCGTCCAGGTCGTACGCGCTGAGCAGGTCGTCGAAGGTGGCGATCTCGGCGGCGGCGTCGGCGGCGGTGTAGAGCATCGCGCGGTAGCCGGCCGCCTCGGCGGTCTCGGTGAGGCCGTGCAGGAAACGGTCGAGCACCGAGCCGTTGATCCCGTCGCGGGTGGGCTCGATGCGGACGGCGATCAGCCGGGACCGGCCGGTACGCATCTGCCGGGCGGCCTGGCTGGCCCGGTAACCGAGGGCGTCGATGGCCTCCTGCACGCGCCGGCGGGTCTCCTCCCGCACGACGTGCGGCGAGTTGAGCACGTTGGACACCGTCTGCCGGCTGACCTGGGCGCGCCGGGCCACCGTCGCGATGGTCACCTTTTCAGACACTTGATGCCTCTCGCCGTCTTGAACGATCCAATTCGGATACGGCAGGATTAGATCGTTCAAGTTTCTGGAATGTTTCGCACTTTGCACCGCCCCGGACGGCTTGTCAAGAGTTCGTCCGCCCCCTCAGGACCTGGAGCCGCGACCGTGACCGAACGCCAGCTGCAACCCCTGCTGCACGAGCTGGTCGGGGTGGTCCTCGCCCCGACCAGCGCGCTGGGCGACCGGGCCGGGCAGATCCGCCCGGCCGGCGTTCAGGGGGTCTTCCACGCCGACGCCCGGGTGCTGTCCCGGGCGGAGCTGCGGATCGACGACCGGGAGCCGGAGGCGCTGGCCCACGGCCCCGACGGCCCGCACGGCGCACGCTTCGTCGGCCTCGCCCGCTGGCTCGGCGACCCCGGCGCGGACCCCACCGTGCGGGTGGAACGGGCCCGCCGGGCCGGCCCGAACGGCGTCGACGAGGAGATCACCGTCGTCTCCACGGCCGCCGTGCCGGTGCGCGCCACGGTCAGCGTCGACCTCGGCTGCGACCTGGCCCCGATCGAGGTGGTCAAGTCCGGCGGCGCGGCCACGCCGATCGAGGCCCGGACCGGGCAGCCGGGCCGGGTGCGCTGGGCCGCCGACGGCATCACGGTGACCGTCACCGGCGACGGCGCCCGGGTGGACACCGACCGGGCCACCGCGCCCCGGCTGTCCTGGCCGGTCGACCTCCGTCCCGGCGGGACCGCGACGCTGCGGTGGCGGCTGCGGGTCGACGACCCCCGGGCCGTGGTGACCGCCCCGACCGGGGAGCCCGACTGGTCCCGGCCGGTGGTCCGCGCCGACGACCGGCGGCTGGTCCGCCTGCTCGACCGGTCCCTGGACGACCTGCGCGGGCTGCGCCTGGCCGAACCCGCCGCCCCCGCCGACGTCTTTCTCGGCGCCGGGGTGCCCTGGTTCCTCACCCTGTTCGGCCGGGACAGTCTCTGGGCCGCGCGGATGATGCTGCCGCTCGGCACCGAGCTGGCCGCCGGGACGCTGCGGGTGCTCGCCCGCCGGCAGGGTGCCCGCCTCGACCCGGCCACCGGTGAGGCGCCCGGCAAGATCCTGCACGAGCTGCGCCGGCACGAGTTCACCATGCTCGGCGAGGGGCTGCGGCTGCCGCCGGCGTACTACGGGACGGTCGACGCCACCATGCTCTGGGTGGCGCTGCTGCACGACGCCTGGCGCTGGGGACTGCTCGCCGACCAGATCGAGCCGCTGCTGCCACACCTGGAGGCGGCGCTCGGCTGGCTCGACGAGCACGCCGACGCCGACGGCGACGGCCTGGTCGAGTACGTCGACACCACCGGGCACGGCCTGACCAACCAGGGCTGGAAGGACTCCGGGGACGCGGTCCGGTTCCGCGACGGCCGGCTCGCCGCGCCGCCGATCGTGCTGGCCGAGGTGCAGGGGTACGCGTACCAGGCGGCGGTCGGCGGGGCGGACCTGCTCGACGCGTTCGGCCGCCCGGGCGCCGACCGCTGGCGCGGGTACGCCGACGCACTCGCCACCCGGTTCCGCGCCGCCTTCTGGGTGGACGGCCCGCACGGCCCGCACCCGGCGCTGGCGCTGGACCGGGACAAGCGCCCCGTCGACTCGCTGACCAGCAACATCGGCCACCTGCTCGGCACCGGCCTGCTCTCCGGCGAGGAGGAGGCGCAGGTCGCCCACCTGCTCACCGGCGACGCGCTGGCCGGCGGGTTCGGGCTGCGCACCATGTCCACCGGCGACGCCGGGTTCAGCCCGCTGTCGTACCACTGCGGGTCGATCTGGGCGCACGACACCGCGATCGTGCTCGCCGGGCTGGCCCGGGCCGGTTTCCGGGAGGCCGCGCTGGGCCTGGCGGAGGGGCTGCTCGGTGCGGCGGAGGCGTTCGACCACCGGCTGCCCGAGCTCTACGGCGGCGACGACCGTACGCTGCTCGGCCGCCCGGTTCCCTACCCGGCGGCCTGCAGCCCGCAGGCCTGGTCGGCGGCGGCCGCGGTGCTGCTGCTGCACGCCGCGACCGGGCTGCACCCGGACGTGCCGAACGGTCGGTTCGCCCTGCGTCCCCTGGCCGGTCCCGAGCTGGGCGCCGTCTCCGTGCAGGGCCTGCGCGTCGCCGGCGCCCGCGTCGACGTCCACGTCGACGCCACCGGCCACGCCACCCTCGCCAACCTGCCGCCGACCCTCACCCTGACCCCACCGTCCGTACCCTCCCCCCGCCACGCGCCCGACTCCGCCGTCGAGGCGTGACCGGACCGGTCCTGAAGTCGGCGGAGCGCGCCGTCGACCTCGTGGCCGGGCGGGGTCAGGAGGTGAGCTCGGCGACCAGTTCGTCGTCCTCTACGGCACCGGTCGGGGCGAAGCCCAGGGCGGTGTAGAGGCGGGCCGCCGGGGTGTTGTCGGGGTGGTACGAGAGGCGGACCACGCTGCCCCCGTCCTGCGCGGCGAGCCAGTCGGCCAGGGTACGGACGGTGGCCCGCCCGACGCCCCGGTCCTGTTCGTCGGCGGCGATCACCATGCCGCCGATCCAGCGGGAGCCGTCGTCGTCGACACCCCACATGGCGTGTCCGACCACCGTCTCGTCGGCGTAGACGGCCAGCGAGGTCCACACGTCGGAGCGCATGGTCAGCACCAGGTAACGGGCGGCGAGCGCGGGCACCCAGGCGCGCTGGTCGTCGCGGGGCGCCACGTCGGCGACATCCCGCCAGTTGTCGTCGTCGACCGGCCGCAGCGTGATGTGACGTCCGGCCCGGTCGCGCAGCCCAGAATCGATCATGAGGATCAGCCTAGGTCCCGGCCGGACCGGGTGACGAGCCGTTTCACCCCGTGTCGCACCGGCCGGTCGTGCTCACCCGGCCCGTCGCCCAGGGCCCGGCCGGGTGAGCCTCGACCGTGGCTCAGCTCGCCCGGGCGTCCAGGTACGGCCGCGGGTCACCGGCCCCGAGGTCGGTGACGCCGGCGGTGTGCAGGGCCCCGATGGCGAGGGTGCGGCGCACCGCGGCGAAGGTGATCACGTGCCCGATGGTGCCGCCCAGCGTGTGCGTGGTCGGCGGCGAGCAGGTGGTGTCGACGAAGGTGTCGGCCAGCGTCCCGTCGGCGAGCGTCCGGGCGACGAAGGCCCGCCAGTCCCGCCCGGCCACCTCGTGCCGCGCGGACAGCCCGGCGATCGACTGGTCGCTCTCGTCGGGCCAGTCGCCCCCGCGCAACGCCGACAGCCAATGCTCCTCCTGGGTCACCATGGCGTTGATCAGGGAACGGAGGGTCGGTCGGTCGTCGATGGTCTCCACCGAGACGGTGACGGGCCGGTCGAGCACCTCGTCGTCGAGGGTGGCGGCCCGCTCGATGACGGCGGACAGGGTGGTGACGTGGTGGTCGACGAGATGTTGCAGGACGTCCATGGCGGTCTCCTCATGGGTGCCCGGCAGCCGCAGGCCACCGGGGGGCTGGAAGTGCACGCCGCTGGGACAGGGCAGCTCCAGCTCGCGGAAGGTGAGTGGCCGGCGCCGCCGGACCTGGGTCGGCGACGCGCCGTAGGAGCGCAGGAAGGCGCGGCTGAACGCCTCGTGTGAGCCGTACCCGGCCTCGACGGCGACGTCGAGGACGGTCCGGTCGGTGGTGGTGAGCCGGTGCGCCGCGCGCTCCAGCAGCAGCCGGCGGCGCAGCGCGCCGGGTGGTTCCCCGGTGGCCGCCGCGACCAGCCGGTCGAAGTGGAACCGGGACAGGTGCGCCCGGGCCGCCAGCGCGGCCGGGCTGACGCCGGGATCGTCCACGCCCACCTGCACCCAGTGCAGGATGCGGGTCAGTCCGTCCGTCGTCGTCATGCGAACAGCCTGCACCCGAGGGTGGCCGGCGCGCTTGACCGCCGTTGCGCACCTGCCGGCGCGACGGCCGGCCCGCGGCACGGGCCGGCCGGGCGGACGCTCAGTCGAGCAGCGAGTCCAGGCCGATGGTCAGGCCCGGGCGGGTACGCACCGCGCGGACGGCCAGCAGCACGCCGGGCATGAACGAGGCCCGGTCGTACGAGTCGTGCCGGATGGTCAGCGTCTCGCCGGTGGTGCCGAAGAGCACCTCCTGGTGGGCGACCAGCCCGGTGGCCCGCACGGCGTGCACGCGTACCCCGTCGATGTCGGCGCCGCGCGCACCCGGCACCTCGTCGGAGGTGGCGTCCGGCGACGGGCCGAGACCGGCGTCGGCGCGCGCCTGGGCGATCCGGCGGGCGGTGTGGGTGGCGGTGCCGCTGGGGGCGTCGAGCTTGCGCGGGTGGTGCTGCTCGATGATCTCGACGGACTCGAAGTGCCGGGCGGCCCGCGCGGCGAACTGCATCATCAGCACCGCGCCGATGCCGAAGTTCGGGGCGATCACCACGCCGACGCCCGGCTTGCGCTCCAGCCAACCGCGCACCCGCTCGATCCGCTGCTCGGTGAAGCCGGTGGTGCCGACCACCGCGCTGATGCCCTGGTCGATGCACCAGTGCAGGTTGTCCATGACGACGTCCGGGGTGGTGAAGTCGACGACCACCTCGGCGCCCGCGTCGGAGGCGTTGAACAGCCAGTCGCCCTGGTCGACCATCGCCACCAGGTCCATGTCGGAGGCCGCGTCGACCGCCTTGCACACCTCGACGCCCATCCGGCCCCGGGCACCCAGCACGCCGACCCGGATCGGCTCGTCCAGGCCCTTCTCCTGTTCGTCAGTCACGGGGCACAACCTATCCCAATCGGGACGCCCTCACCCGCCGGGACCACCCACGTTCCACAGGACGCCGGTGATCCACTCCAATTGGGCCGTGTTGCGCCTTCCGGCGGCGCGGACACCGCGACCCGCCGCATCCCACGACCGCCCCGTCCGGGCGGGCGGGTCCGGCGGTCAGGCGGAGAAGTCGTGCTCGCCGAACGGGCCGACCACGGCCAGGGACATCGGCCGGCTCAGCAGCTCGGCGGCGAGCGTGTTCACGTCCGCCAGGGTGACCGCGTCGACCCGGGTGAGCAGCTCGTCCACCGGCATTAGGTCGCCGTAAAGCAGCTCCCCCTTGGCCAGCCGGCTCATCCGCGAGCCGGTGTCCTCCAGGCCCAGCACGAACGATCCCTTGCTCATGCCCTTGCCCCGGGCCAGCTCGGCCTCGCTGATCCCCTCGGCGGCCACCCGGGCCAGCTCGGCGCGGGTCAGCTCCAGCACCTCATCCACCTTGCCCGGCGCGCAGCCGGCGTAGACGGCGAAGAGGCCGCTGTCGGCGTACTGGCTGGCGTACGAGTAGACCGAGTAGGCCAGGCCCCGCTGCTCGCGGATCTCCTGGAACAGTCGGCTGGACATGCCGCCGCCGAGGACGTTGTTGAGCACGCCGAGGGCGAAGCGCCGCTCGTCGAGGCGGTCGATGCCGGGGCAGCCGAGGATGACGTGCGCCTGCTCGGACTCCTTCGGCTCCACCAGGGTGGCGGCCGGCCTGGTGCGTACCGCCGGGGTGGCCGGCCGGTGCGGAGCCGGGGTCGCCGGGTCGGTGTCCAGCGGGGTGCCGCGCAGCGCCTGGCGGACCAGCTTGACCACGGTGGCGTGGTCCAGGTTGCCGGCGGCGGCGATGACGATCTGCGGCGCGGTGTACCGGCGCCGGTAGAAGCTGTGGATCTGCCGCCGGGTCATCGGGGTGACCGTCTCCTCGGTGCCGGAGATCAGCCGGCCCAGGGGGTGGTCGCCGTAGACGGCGCGGGCGAAGAGGTCGTGCACCTCGTCGCCGGGCTCGTCGTCGTGCATGGCGATCTCTTCGAGGATGACGCCGCGCTCGGTCTCCACGTCGGCCGCCTCGATCACCGAGTCGGCCACCAGGTCGCACATGACGTCGATCGCCAGCGGCAGGTCCTCGTCCAGCACGCGGGCGTAGTAGCAGGTGTATTCCTTGGTGGTGAAGGCGTTGGTCTCGCCGCCCACCGCCTCGATCTCCGAGGAGATCTCCAGCGCGCCGCGCTTGTGGGTGCCCTTGAAGAGCAGGTGCTCCAGGAAGTGCGCCGCGCCGGCCTGCGGGCCGGTCTCGTCCCGCGAGCCGACCGCCACCCAGATGCCGAACGAGACGCTGCGCATCGCCGGGATCGCCTCGGTGAGCACGCGCAACCCGCTGGGCAGCACGGTACGGCGTACCGTGCCGCCCAGCGGGTCGTCACTCAGCGTGCGGGTGACCGCCCGGCCCGACCCCGCGCGACCGGATTGCGTCCCGGTGGCGTGCCGGACGGCTCCGGACGGCCCCACCCCCCGTCGACCCGCAGGAAAAGACGAACGCTGGGCCCGACTCACGGAAACCTGCTTTCAGTTGACGAGGGGTGGGTGGTTCTGTGGCGCGGTGGGTCAGCTGTGCCGGGTCCGGCGACGCGGACGCTCGCCGCCCTCGCCCTCGCCACCCTCGCCGCCGCCCTGGGGCCGGTCGCCGCGCTCCGGGGCACGACCGCCCCGGTCGCCACGGTCGCGCGGGCCACGGTCACCGCCGCGGTCGCCGCCCCGACCGGCCGGACGCTCGCCACCGGCGGCCTCGCCGGCGGCCGGCGCCTCGGCGCCCTCCGGGCGGACCTTGTCCAGGTAGATCTTGCCGCGGGCGTCGATGTCCGCGATCTCGACCTCGACCTTGTCGCCGACGTTGAGGAAGTCCTCGACCTTCTCGACCCGCTTGCCGTCGCCCACCTTGGAGATGTGCAGCAGGCCGTCGCGGCCCGGCAGCAGCGAGACGAACGCGCCGAACGCGGCCGTCTTGACCACCGTGCCGAGGAACCGCTCCCCCACCTTCGGCAGGGTCGGGTTGGCGATGCCGTTGATCCGGTCGACCGCGGCCTGGGCCGACGGGCCGTTGGTCGCGCCGACGTAGATCGTGCCGTCGTCCTCGATGGAGATCTCGGCGCCGGTCTCGTCCTGGATGGCGTTGATGGTCTGGCCCTTCGGGCCGATCACCATGCCGATCTTGTCGACCGGGATCTTGACCGTGGTGACCCGCGGCGCGTAGTCCGACATCTCGGCCGGAGCCTCGATCGCCGCCTGCATCACGTCGAGGATGGTCTGCCGGGCCTCGTACGCCTGCTGGAGCGCGGCGGCCAGCACGTCCGACGGGATGCCGTCGAGCTTGGTGTCGAGCTGCAGCGCGGTGACGAACTCCCGGGTGCCGGCGACCTTGAAGTCCATGTCACCGAACGCGTCCTCGGCGCCGAGGATGTCGGTCAGCGTCACGTACTGGGTCTTGCCCTCGACCTCGTCGGAGATGAGGCCCATGGCGATGCCGGCGACCGGCGCCTTCAGCGGCACACCGGCCGACAGCAGGCCCAGCGTCGAGGCGCAGACCGAACCCATCGAGGTGGAGCCGTTGGAGCCGAGCGCCTCGGAGACCTGCCGGATGGCGTACGGGAACTCCTCGCGCTTCGGCAGCACCGGGATCAGCGCCCGCTCGGCGAGCGCGCCGTGGCCGATCTCGCGCCGCTTCGGCGAACCGACCCGGCCGGTCTCACCGGTCGAGTACGGCGGGAAGTTGTAGTTGTGCATGTAGCGCTTGGACTTCTCCGGGGAGAGGGTGTCCAGCGACTGCTCCATGCGCAGCATGTTCAGCGTGGTGACACCCAGGATCTGGGTCTCGCCCCGCTCGAACAGCGCCGAGCCGTGCACCCGGGGCAGCACGCCGACCTCGGCGGTCAGCGGGCGGATGTCGCGCGGGCCGCGGCCGTCGATCCGGATCTGCTCGCGCAGCACCCGGTTGCGGACCTCGGACTTGGTCAGCGACCGGAAGGCGGCGCTGAGCTCCTTCTCCCGGCCCTCGAAGCGACCGCCGAGCTCCTCGGCGACCCGGGCCTTGACCCCGTCCAGGGCCTCCTCGCGGGCGGCCTTGCCGGCGATCGTGAGCGCCTGGGCCACGTCGGCGCGGGCCAGGTCGGCCACCGCCGCGTAGACGTCGTCCTGGTAGTCGAGGAAGACCGGGAACTCGGCGACCGGCTTGGCGGCCACCTCGGCCAGCTCGCTCTGCGCCCGGCACAGCTCGCGGATGGCCGGCTTGGCGGCCTCCAGGCCGCTGGCCACGACCTCCTCGGTCGGGGCGGGGGCACCGCCGGCGACCAGCGCCACGGTGTGCTCGGTGGCCTCGGCCTCGACCATCATGATCGCGACGTCGCCGTCGGCCAGGGCGCGGCCGGCCACCACCATGTCGAAGGTGGCCCGGGCCAGCTCCTCGATGGTCGGGAAGGCGACCCACTGGCCGTCGACGTGCGCCATCCGGGTGGCCCCGATCGGGCCGGAGAACGGCAGGCCGGAGAGCTTGGTCGACATCGAGGCGGCGTTGATCGCCACGACGTCGTACGGGTGCTGCGGGTCGAGCGCGAGGACGGTCTCGACGACCTGGACCTCGTTGCGCAGGCCCTTGACGAACGACGGGCGCAGCGGCCGGTCGATCAGCCGGCAGGTGAGGATCGCGTCCTCGCTGGGGCGTCCCTCGCGGCGGAAGAACGAGCCGGGGATCCGGCCCGCGGCGTACATCCGCTCCTCGACGTCGACCGTCAGCGGGAAGAAGTCGAACTGCTCCTTCGGCTGCTTGCCGGCGGTGGTGGCGGAGAGGACCACGGTCTCGCCCAGCTGGGCGACGACCGAACCGGCGGCCTGACGGGCCAGCCGTCCGGTGGAGAAGGTGATCTCACGGGTGCCGAAGGACCCGTTGTCGATCACAGCGGTACGGGATTCGGTGCCGAGGTTGGTCTCGGTCATGGTGCTGTCGTGCTCCTTCGCGTCGGGGGCCCACGACACGGGAGCTGCTCAGACGGCCGGTCTTCGATCGAAGCGCCCGGGTGACCGGCGTGATGCCGGGGTGCCCGGAGGCCACTACCGGAGACCGGTACGCTGACCGGCTCCCTCTCGGGTGGTCGCGCGGCCCTGTTCTTCAGTGGTACCGGAACGGGGGAGCGGCCGCAGGCCACTCCCCCGTCACGTCACCGGCGCAGACCGAGTCGCTCGATGAGCGACCGGTAGCGGTTGATGTCCTTCTTCTGGACGTAGTTGAGCAGCCGACGGCGCCGGCCGACCAGCAGCAGCAGCCCGCGGCGGCTGTGGTGGTCGTGCTTGTGCACCTTCAGGTGCTCGGTCAGCTCGGCGATCCGCTTGGTGAGGACCGCGACCTGCACCTCCGGCGAACCGGTGTCGCCCTCGGCGGTCGCGTACTCCGCACGGATCGTGGCCTTGGCTTCCTGGTCGAGCGCCATGTTCTCCCTGTTTCGGTGGGTTGATCACTGGTGTCCGTCGAACCGGTCAGGAGACCGGAACGGACCGGTACCTCGCACCCGCGGCGTCGTGCAGGCACGCGAGGCCCCACGTCGGTCAGCCGACGTCCCCGCCAGACTACCAGTCCGGCCCGGTCCCATCCGGTCAAGGTCGGCGAAGCCGCCCGCGGCGCGCTCAGCCGATCGCCCGGCGGGTCCGCTCGACGTCCTCGGCGATCTGCGCCACGAGGGGCTCGATGGCGTCGTACCGGCGCTGCTCCCGCAGGTGCGCGACGAAGTCCAGGGCCAGCCGCTCGCCGTACAGGTCGCCGGAGAAGTCCAGCGCGTACGCCTCCACCCGCCGCTCCCGGCCGGAGAAGGTCGGGTTGGTGCCGATCGACACCGCCGCCGCCAGGGGCTCCCGCTGCCCCCGACGCACCAGCCGCGCGGCGTACACCCCGTCGGCGGGGACCGCCGCGTACCGGTGGCGGAGCAGGTTGGCGGTGGGGTAACCCAGCTCACGTCCGCGCTGGTCGCCCCGGACCACCACCCCCTCCAGCCGGTGCGGGCGGCCCAGCGCGGCGGCCGCGGCGGCCACGTCGCCCGCGTCGACGCAGGAGCGGATGTACGTCGAGGAGAAGACGGTGTTGGCCTCGGCCACCAGCGGCGCGCCCTCCACCCCGAAGCCGAAGGTGCGGCCGAGCCGGGTCAGCAGCGCCACGTCGCCGGCCGCCCGGTGCCCGAACCGGAAGTTGTCCCCCACCACCACCAGCGCGGCGTGCAGGTGCTCGACCAGGACGTCGTGCACGAACGCCTCCGCCGGCAGCCGGGAGAACTCCTGGGTGAACGGCACCACGCAGAGCACGTCGACGCCGAGGGCCTCGATCAGCTCCGCCTTGCGGGCCGGCTCGGTGAGCACGGCGGGGTGCGAGCCCGGGCGGACCACCTCCGCCGGGTGCGGGTCGAAGGTGACCACCACCGACTTCATCCCCAGCTCCCGCGCCCGGGCCACGGCGTGCCCGATGGTCGCCTGGTGCCCCTTGTGCACGCCGTCGAAGACGCCGATGGTGACGACCGAACGCCCCCAGCCACCGGGCGCCGCGTCGTACCCCCGCCACCGCTGCATGCCGCTCCTCCCCTGCTTTCCCGGCCTCGCCGGGTACCCGCGCCGGCCGCGCGACCGGCGCACCCACCGCCGCCGTCAGGCCGGGGCGAGCACGATCTCCGCGCGGGCCCGGCCGTCCCGCTCGCTGACGATAGCGATCAGGCCGCCGTCGGGACCGAAGACCGCGTACGGCCCGGCGATCCCGGCCGCGTCGAGCGGCCCGCCGTGGGAGAGCACCTTCGCCTCGTCGGCGCTGGCCTCCCGGCGCGGGAAGAACCGATCGGCGGCCGCGTCGAGCGGCAGGTTGACCACCTCGGGGGCGCGCTGCTCCAACTCGTCGAGGGTGGCGGCCTCGGTCAGCCGGAAGCCGCCCACCGCGGTGCGCCGCAGCGCGGTGAGGTGCCCACCCACCCGGAGCGCCAGGCCCGCGTCCCGCGCGATGGCCCGGATGTACGTCCCGGACGAGCAGGTCACGTCGATGTCCACGTCCAGCACGTCGGGGGTGTCCCGGCGGATGGCCAGCACGTCGAGGCGGGAGATGGTGACCCGCCGGGCGGGCAGCTCCACGCTCTCGCCCTCGCGTACCCGCTTGTAGGCCCGCTGCCCGTTGATCTTGATGGCGCTGACCGCGCTGGGCACCTGGTCGACCTCGCCGGCGAGCGCGGCGAACGCCGCCCGGACCGCCTCGTCGGTGAGCTCGCCGGCCGGGGTGGTGGCGATCACGTCGCCCTCGGCGTCGTCGGTGACGGTGGCCTGCCCGAGCCGCACCGTGGCGGTGTAGCTCTTGCCGGCGCCGATCACGTACGTCAGCAGCCGGGTCGCCCGGCCCACCCCGATCACCAGCACGCCGGTGGCCATCGGGTCGAGCGTGCCGCCGTGCCCCACCCGCCGGGTCCGCGCCAGCCGGCGGATGCGCGCCACCACGTCGTGCGACGTCATGCCGCCCGGCTTGTCCACCACGATCAGCCCGTCACCGCTCACGACCGCCAAGCCTGCCAGACGGGGTCACCGGCGCCGTCACCGCACGGCACAATGCCCCTCGCGTCCCCACCACCGTCCCCCGGAGTCCCGATGAGCAACCCGCCCTCCCACGAGCACCGCGCCCGGGTCGACCTGCCGGAGTGGATGCGCAACCCCGAGCCGCCCCGCCGCACCCCGGGCCGGCTGCTCTCCGAGCTGGTCGACCGGACGCCGCTGCTGCGCGAGCTGCGGCGCGCGGTGTGGCGGTGGCGGGCGCACACCCGGTTCAGCGAGCGACACCCGGTGCTCTCGGCGGTCGTGTCGTTCGTGTTCGTCGCGGCCGTCGCCACGGTGCTCGTCGCGGGCGCGGCGTACCTGTTCGGCAGGATGCGCGAGGGCACCCTCTGAGCCGACCTCGTCCGCGCGCCGGGCGTTGAATCGGCGGCCGGCACCCGACAGGGGACCACGCGACGGGCCGCCGGGTGCGAAGATCATGCACCCGCTCCCACCGCCCGACCCAAAAGGCGCCCGATGACCGACGGACAGTCCTCCGGCAACACCCACGACCGGTTCGCGGTGGCCGCCGCCGACGAGCCGGTCCGCCTGCCGTCCTGGATGGCCGAGGCCGGGTCGGAGCAGGAGCTGACCGCCGCGGAACGCCGCCGGCTGACCTGGGCGCGGCATCGCGGCAAGCTCGGCGCCGGATTCCTCGTCGGCGTCGCCGTACTCCTGGTCGCGCTGACGATCGTGGTCGGCGTCGCCGTCGTCCAGTTGGTCGGCGGGGAGGCGCCGCCGGCGCCGTCGCCCACCGGCACCGTCGGCGCAGGGCAGGACGGCGGCACGGACAGTTAGGACGCGTCCCGCCGCGCGTCACCGCACTCGGGCCGGCCGGGTCAGCGGACCGCGCCGGTCACCGCCCACCCGCCCGAGCGCAGCCGCAGCAGCAGCGCGACCAGGCGGATCACGATGAACAGGGTCAGCCCGGCCCAGATCCCGCCGAGCCCCAGGTCGAGCCCGTGGGCGAGCCAGATCGCCGGCAGGAAGCCGCCGAGCGCCGCGACGATGGTCAGGTTGCGCAGGTAGCGCACGTCCCCGGCGCCGATGAGCACGCCGTCGAGGGCGAAGACCACGCCGGCCAGCGGCTGCATCGCCACGAACCAGGGCCAGGCCACCATGGCCTGCTCGCGCACCTGCGGATCGGAGCTGAACCAGGACGGCACGACGCCGGCCCCGGCGGCGATCAGCACCGCGAAGCCGACGCCGGCAACGCCGCCGAGCAGCGCGAACCGGCGGGCGAGGGCCCGCGCCCCGGCGGCGTCGCCGGCCCCGAGCGCGGCGCCGATCAGCGCCTGGGCCGCGATGGCGAGGGCGTCGAGCACCAGCGCGGTGAAGAACCACAGTTGCAGGGCGATCTGGTGGGCGCCGACGGCGGCGGCGCCGAACCGCGCGGCGACCGCCGTGGCGGAGAGGAAGCTGGCCTGGAACGCGACACCCCGGACCAGCAGGTCGCGGCTGAGCGCCAGCTGCTGCCGGATCAGCCGGGGCCGGGGCCGCAGGGAGACCCGCTCGCGGACCAGCGCCGCGGCGAAGAGCGCGCCGGAGACGGTCTGCGCGACGGCGTTGGCCACCGCCGAGCCGGCCAGCCCGAGCCCGGCCGGGTACACCAGCAGCGGGCAGAGCAGCGCGGAGAGCAGGTTGGGCGCGAGCACGAAGACCAGCGGGCGGCGGGTGTCCTGGATGCCGCGCAACCAGCCGTTGCCGGCGGCGGCGAGGAGCAGCCCGGGCGCGCCGAGCGCCGCGATCCGCAGCCACTGCGCGGCCGCGCCGGCCACGTCGTCACCGCCCCCGGCGAGGGTACGCGCCAGCGCCCCGCCGCCGAGCTGCATGGCGAGCGCGACGAGCACGCCCACCCCGAGGGCGAGCCAGGACGCCTGCACGCCCTCGGCCACCGCCGCCGCCCGGTCGCCGGAACCGAACCGTCGGGCCGCCCGGCCGGTGATCCCGTACGCGAGCACGGTGCCCAGCCAGGCGGTGAGGGTCATCACGGTCCCGCCGACGGCCAGCGCGGCGAGCGGCACCCGGCCGAGGTGCCCGACCACGGCCGTGTCGACCAGCACGTAGAGCGGTTCGGCGGCGAGCACCACCAGCGCGGGCAGGGCGAGGGCGGCGATCCGGCGCGGCGGCGCGATCGCGGTGGCGGTGGCGGTCTGACTCATCGCCGCCGATCCTGGCACGAGGGCGGTAAGGATCGCAAGACCTATCAGCGCTTACGCCTAGGCGCCAGGTGATCCACTCCAGATGCGGCGTGTCGGGGTGTCCCCCGCTCCGGAAGACCGCGACACGGGCGCGGGTGGTTCAGCGGGAAGAGAGGGTGTCGAGCCAGCGGCGGACCTGGCGGCGGCTGTGCAGCCGGACGACCGGCAATTCCGGTGCGTGGGCGGCGACCGCGGCGAAGACCCGGGGCCGGGACCGGCCGGGATAGCGCCAGATGTAGCGCAGGAAGCCCAGGTCGAGCCGTTCGGGGCAGCCGGCGGGCAGGTCGGGGCGGTCGGCGGCGCGGCGGTCCCAGCGGCGGCGGACGACCCGGGCGAGGCAGAGCGGCCAGGGCAGGTCGACCAGCACCAGCAGGTCGGCGCGGGGCAGGCGGAGATCGAGGGTGGCGCCGTAGTTGCCGTCCATCACCCAGCGCTCGCCGGCGGCGAGCGCGGCGACCTGGGCGCGGAAGGCCGCGTCGGCGGCGGGGATCCAGCCGGGTCGCCAGTAGTGCCGGTCGAGGTGGATCAGCGGCAGGTCGAGCCGGCGGGCGACCGCCCGGGCGAGGGTGCTCTTGCCGGCACCCGAACTGCCGACGATCAGGATGCGACGCACCGGGCGACGGTACCGGTCAGGGGTCGGACGGCGGGGACCCCGACCGCTCGGATGCGGGATGCTCCGGGCTTCGCCGCGCGGCGGGCGATCGGGCAGGGCCGGGCAAGACAGACCGGGTGAACCCGACAGGGTCGAGCCGGGCCGGGCGTCCGACAGGGCCGGGCGACTCCGACAGGGTCGGGCGACTCCGGCAGGACCGGGCGGGGCCGAGTGGGCGAGCCGGGCAGGGCTGGCCAGGCGCCGGGCGGACTCGACAGGACGAGCCGCGCAGGCGGGCCAGGCGCCGGGCGGACCCGACAGCGCTAGCAGGGCGGTACCGGCAAGGGGGCCAGGTGGTGGCGCCGGGCCGGCGAACAGGGCCGAGAGGCGGTGACGTCGGCGACGCGGGACGTCGGCGTCACCGCCGGTCGGGCAGCGTCACTGACGGGTGTCCATCGAGGTCTGCAGGGCGCGCCGCATCTGCTCGCGCGCCTCGTCGGTGGTCTCGGGCTTGGGCTTGGTCGGCATGGGAGTTCCCTTCCAGGGTGCGGACCACCGGGGACGGCGGCCCTACGGGCGGTTCTGCTGAGCGCCCAGCGGCGGTCCGGGATCACCGGAGCGGCTCGCCTGGCAGCGTGAGCCCGGGTCGGTCTGACCCTGGAGGGAGGCGGCGCCGGGTGTGGCACCACCGCCCACGACCTGCGTCGCGACGCGGCGCCCGGTCGTTTCCCAAATTAACGTTCAGTTCCACATGCTGCCCACAGTTCCCGCCATTTGGGCGAGATCGCGGCCGGGACGCTCACCGGGCCAGGAAGTGCCAACCCAGCCACCACCAGAAGCCGAACACGCCGATCCGGCCCACCGGGACCGGCCCGACCTCGTACCGCATCACGTACGCGCAGACGTCGCCGAGCGACGGCACCCGGGAGCCCGGACGGCGGGAGGCCCACTCGACGGCGGCGAAGAGCAGCAGGGCGGTCAGGAAGCCGGTGACGGCCAGCGTGCGCATCATCGCCGGACCAGCCCCCAGAACGCGGCCAGCCAGCCGAACCACGCGGCGGAGCGGACCAGCTCGTCGGTGAGCAGCGGGTCCGCGAGCCGGGAGAAGGTGGGGAACTCGTTACCGACCGACAGCACGAAGGTGGCGGCCTCGAGGACGCCGAAGACGGCCGCCGGCAGCACCCACCAGAGCGCGCCCCGCCCGAGCCGGCGCGGCGCCGGCCGGCGGGGCACCCGGTTGCCCAGACCGAGCCAGATCAGCGCGCCGCCGGTGCCCAGGGTCCACAGGTTGGCCTGGGTCGAGAAGGACGGCAGCTGCCCACCGACCAGGGAGAGGCAGGCCAGCACCGGCACCGTGACCACCGGACGGTCCCAGGCGCGCGGCAGGTCGACGGTGAGCTCGGGGGGCTGCTCCATCCTCCGATTCTCCCCGCGCTCACACAGCGCGGGAAGACCAACACACTTCGGGGCGCGCGGAGATCAGCGGGCGATCAGCGCGCCATCCAGCTCGGCCCGGATGGAGCGCACCACGTCCTCGGCGCTGCCCGCACCGGTGAACCCGGCGGCGAACCGGTGGCCGCCGCCGCCCAGCGCCACCGCCACGGCGCTCACGTCCACCGCGCCCTTGCTGCGCATCGACACGGCCCACTCGGCCGGGCCGACCTGCTTGAGCACGCACGCCACGTCGGCCTCGGCGGTGCACCGCACGGAGTCGATCAGCGCCTCCAGCACGTACGGGCGCTGGTCGTGCCGGGCCAGGTCGTCCTGGGTCGCGTGCGTCCAGACCAGTCCGTGGCCGGCGGCGGCCGACGGCTCCAGGCGGGCCCGGCCCAGCACCTCGCCGAAGAGCTGGACGGCGCCGAACGGCCGGGTGTCGAAGACCTGGCGCGAGATGTCCCCCGGGCGGATGCCGGTGGCCAGCAGCCGGGCCGCGAGCTGGTGTACGGCGGGGGTGGTGGCCTCGAACCGGAACGACCCGGTGTCGGTGGTCAGCGCGACGTAGAGGCACTGGGCGATTTCCGCGTCCAGCGGCACGTCGAGCCGGGTGAGCAGCTCGTCGACGACGACCGAGGTGGCCGCGGCCGCCGGATCGACCAGGTGCACCCGGCCGAACCGGGTGTTGGAGGCGTGGTGGTCGAGGACCAGCGCGTTGCCGGCGGTGTCGAGGCGGTCGACCAGCTCACCCAGCCGGGACTCGCTCGCCGCGTCGAAGCAGACCACCAGGTCCGGATCGGGGTACGCCCCGGTCGACGGCACCAGCAGGTCGAGCCCCGGCAGCCAGCGGAACGGCTCGGGCACCTCGGGCGGCCCGGGGAAGGTCGCCTGGAGGTGCCGTACGCCGAGCCGGCGCAGCCCGAGCCCGAAGCCGAGCATGCTGCCCAGCGCGTCGCCGTCCGGGTTGACGTGACAGATCAGCAGCACCCGGGCGTCGGCCGGCAGCCGGCGTACCGCCGCGACGGCGGCGGCCCAGTCGGACTCGTCCGGGCCGGTGCGGGCCGGCCCGGTGAGCAGATCGCCGGCCGCGCCCGGGGTGCCGCTCACCGCCGATCCGTGGCCGACGGGGTGCCCTCGTCGTCGTCCTGGCCGCCCTCGGCGTCCTCGTCCTCGTCCTCGTCGATCCGGTACGGCTGGGCCTCGCCCGCGTACTTGGCCTGGGCCGCCAGCCGCTGCACCTCGGCGTCGGACTGGCGGGCCGCGGCGAGCAGGTCGTCGATGTGCTTGACCTGGTCCTGCACGTCGTCGAGGACGAAGGTCAGGGTCGGCGAGTGGCGCAGCCCGAGCGCCTTGCCGACGGTGCTGCGCAGCATGCCCTTGGCGCTCTCCAGGGCGGCGGCGGTGCTGGCCTGGGCGGCCGCGTCACCGAGCACCGTGTAGAAGACGGTGGCGTCGCGCAGGTCGGCGGTGATCCGGGCGTCGGTGATGGTGATCATCCCGAGCCGGGGGTCCTTGATCTGGCTCCGCACCACCGACGCGACCAGTTCGCGAATGCGCTCCGCGTGCCGGCGTACCTTGGCCGGATCCGTCATGTCCCCCACCTCCAGGGCGTTCTGCTCCCGGCCGGCACGACGGCGCAGGGCACCGCCGGGACCGACCGCCCAACATGTCGAACACTACCCGCGCGGCCGGGCCGGTCGCGCGGCACCGCCGGTGGCGCCGGCCACCCCGGCGTCAGTCGTCCTCGCCGTGCAACCGGCGGCGCACCGACAGCAGTTCGGCCTCGGGGCGCCCGGCCACCAGGCGCTCACAGGAGTCGAGCACCTCGCGCACGTGGGCCGCCTCGGCGGCCACCACGGCCACGCCGATCTCGGCCCGGCCGTGCAGGTCGAGCGCGCCCACCTCGGCGGCCGACACCTCGAAACGGCGCAGCGCCGCCACGATGGGGCGTACATATGATCTCTTGGCCTTGAGCGAGCGTGAGTCGCCCGGCAGCAGCAGGTCGAAGACCGCGGTTCCCGTGTACATCGCTTCGGACGATACGGACATCCCCGGACATGATCAAGGGGTTTACGCCGGACGGCGTAAACCCCTTGATCACTGTGTCAGCACCGGATCAGGCGCGCGGCTTCTCCCGCATCTCGAAGGTCTCGATGATGTCGCCGACCTGGACGTTGTTGAAACCGCCCAGCGTCAGACCACACTCGAAGCCCTCGCGGACCTCCGTCGCGTCGTCCTTGAACCGCTTGAGAGAGCTGATCGTGAGGTTGTCCGCCACGACCGCCCCGTCCCGCAGCACCCGCGCCTTGGCGTTGCGGCGGATGATGCCGGACCGGACGATACAACCGGAGATGTTGCCGATCTTGGACGAGCGGAAGACGTCGCGGATCTCCGCGCTGCCCAGCTCGACCTCCTCGTACTCCGGCTTGAGCAGACCCTTGAGCGCGGCGTCGATCTCCTCGATGGCCTGGTAGATGACCGTGTAGTACCGGATCTCCACGCCCTCGCGGTCGGCGATCTCGCGGACCTTGTTGGCGGCCCGCACGTTGAAGCCGATGATCGTGACCGCCTCGGACGAGGCGCTCGCGAGCATGACGTCGCTCTCGGTGATCGCGCCCACGCCCCGGTGGATGATCCTGAGCTGGACCTCCTCCGGGATGTCGAGGTTGAACAGCGCGTCCTCGAGGGCCTCCACGGAACCGGAGACGTCGCCCTTGAGCACCAGGTTGAGCGAGGTCTTCTCGCCCTCCTTGAGCTGCTCCATGAGCGTCTCGAGGGTGGCCCGACCGCGGGAGTTGGCGAAGGACGCCGCCCGCCGCCGTGCCTGCCGCTGCTCGGCGATCTGCCGCACCGTACGGTCGTCGGCCGCCGCGAGGAAGGTGTCGCCGGCGCCCGGCACCGCGGTCAGACCGAGGACGAGCACCGGACGGGCCGGTCCTGCCTCGGCGACCTGGTTGCCGTTCTCGTCGAGCATCGCCCGAACCCGGCCGTGCGCCCCGCCGGCGACGATGGAGTCGCCCGCCCGCAGGGTGCCCTTCTGCACCAGCACCGTCGCCACCGCACCGCGGCCCTTGTCCAGGTGCGCCTCGATGGCCACACCCTGCGCCGGCCCGTCGATCGGAGCGGTCAGCTCCAGCGACGCGTCGGCGGTCAGCAGGACCGCCTCGAGCAGGTCGTCGATGCCGATGCCCGGCTTCGCCGCCACGTTGACGAACATGGTCTCGCCGCCGTACTCCTCGGCGACCAGCCCGTACTCGGTCAGCTGCTGGCGGACCTTGTCCGGGTTGGCCTCGGGCTTGTCGACCTTGTTGACCGCGACCACGATCGGCACATCCGCCGCCTTGGCGTGGTTGAGCGCCTCGATGGTCTGCGGCATCACGCCGTCGTCGGCCGCCACCACCAGCACCACGATGTCCGTCACCTGGGCACCACGGGCACGCATGGCGGTGAACGCCTCGTGACCCGGGGTGTCGATGAAGGTCACCGCGCGGTCCTCGCCCTCGTGCGGGACGTGGACCTGGTACGCGCCGATGTGCTGGGTGATGCCACCCGCCTCGCCGGCCACGACGTTCGCCTTGCGGATCGCGTCGAGCAGCTTGGTCTTACCGTGATCGACGTGACCCATGACGGTCACGACCGGCGCACGGCTGACCAGGCGCTCCTCGGCGACCACGGCGTCGAGGTCGATGTTGAACTGCGCGAGCAGCTCGCGGTCCTCGTCCTCCGGGCTGACGATCTGCACATCGAAACCGAGGTGCTCACCCAGCAGCAGCAGGGTCTCGTCAGAGCAGGACTGGGTCGCCGTGACCATCTCGCCCAGGTTGAACATCTCCTGGACCAGCGAACCCGGGTTGGCGTTGATCTTGTCGGCGAAGTCCGACAGCGAGGCGCCACGGGAGAGCCGGACGACCTGACCCTGACCCCGGGGGGCACCCGAGCTCATGGTCGGGGCCGACAGGTTGTCGAACTCCTGTCTGCGCTGCTTCTTGGACTTGCGACCGCGGGTCGGCCGGCCACCCGGACGCCCGAAGGCACCCGCGGCACCGCCGCCACGGCCACGACCGCCGCCACCGGGACGACCACCGCCGCCGGCCGGGGCACCCGGACGGAAACCGCCGCCCGGAGCACCGCCGCCGCCACCGGGACCGCCACGGAAGCCACCGCCACCGCCGCCGGCACCGGGACCACCACGGAAGCCACCGCCGGCGCCACCGCCACCGGGACCACCGCGGAAGCCACCGCCGGCGCCGCCGCCGGGACGACCTGCGCCGCCACCGGGGCCGCCACGACCGCCACCGGGGCCGCCGGGGCGACCGGTGGTGGGACGCTGGCTCGGCATGGAGGCCGGGCTGGGCCGCGGCGGCATGGAGGCCGGGCTCGGCCGCGGCGGCATGCCCGCCGGGCTGGGCCGGGGGCCACCGGCGGCCGGCGGCCGCTGCTGGCCGCCCTGGATACCGAACGGGTTGTTACCGGCGCCGCGCGCCGGCGGACGACCGCCCGGACGGGCACCCGGACCCGGGGTCGGCGCGCCGGGACGACCGGCGGCCGGGGTACCCGGACGCGGGGGCACGGCGTTGGGACCCGGGCGGGGACCCGGACGGGGACCACCCTCGGTCGGGGGCTCCCGTCGGACGTTCTCACGCTGCTGCTGGCGGGCGGCCTGCGCGGCCTTGACCGCGGCCTCCTGCTCAGCCTTCAGCGCGGCGGCACGCGCCTCGGCGGCCGCCACCTCGATGTCGTGGGCGCTCGCCGGCTTGGCGACCGGGGCCGCCGGCTGCGGCGGACCGGGAACGGGGCCCTTGGGCTTCGGCCCAGGGGTCGGCGCGGCCGGCCGCCGGGGCGGCATCGGCTTGGCCGACACCCGGGGGGCGCCCGGGGCGGGGGACGGCGTCGGGGTCGGGGTCGGAGTCGGTGCGGCCGCCGACGGGGCGGCCTGCGCCGTGGTGCCTCCGGCGGACGCGACGAATGCGCCACGCAGCCGTCGGGCGACGGGCGCCTCGACGGTGCTGGACGCGGACTTCACGAACTCGCCCATTTCCTTCAGCTTGGCGAGAACGGTCTTGCTTTCGACCCCGAGCTCTTTTGCCAGCTCGTGTACGCGGGCCTTACCTGCCACTGCACTCCTCACTCCGAGGTCGTGCGGGCAGTACCCGCAACAACCTCACTCGTGCACTTGAAGCCTGGTCATTTCAGGGACTTCATCGTGTGCTCATGTCGGTCGTCCTACCTTGCTAGCGACCCTCGCCCGGTCGGGTTGACCGGACGTAGTGGTTGGCGCATCGACGTGCTCCGCCAGCTCGCCGTGGTCGAGGACCCCGGTGATGCGTAGCGCACGCCCGAAGGCGCGCCGCCGCACCGCCTGCGCGAAGCAGGCCGGATCCGGGTGCATGTGCGCTCCCCGACCCGGCAGCCTGCGGGCCGGATCAGGCCGGAGGCTGTGACCAGCCTCGTCGCCGACCGCGACGAACCGCAGCAATTCGCTGGCCGGCGCACGTCTCCGGCAACCCACACAGGTGCGCTCCGGCTGCGCGCGTCGTACCACTGGAGGAAGTCTACCCCTAGCTGCTCGAGATCGCGCCGCCCGGCTCCGGCACGTGATCGGCTCCGCCCCGTCCCGCCGGGCTGGTCTGCTCCGCGTCCGACCGGATGTCGATCCGCCAACCGGTCAGTCGGGCGGCAAGCCGGGCATTCTGCCCCTCGCGCCCGATCGCCAGCGAGAGCTGGAAGTCCGGCACGGTCACCCGGGCGGTCCGGCTGGCCAGGTCGACCACCTCGACCCGCAGCGCCTTGGCCGGCGACAACGCGTTGCCGACGAAGGTCGCCGGGTCGTCCGACCAGTCGATGATGTCGATCTTCTCACCGTGCAGCTCGCTCATCACCGCGCGGACCCGCTGGCCCATCGGGCCGATGCAGGCGCCCTTGGCGTTCACGCCCTGCGTGGTGGAGCGCACCGCGATCTTCGTACGGTGACCTGCCTCACGCGCGATCGCGCCGATCTCCACGGTGCCGTCGGCGATCTCCGGCACTTCCAGCGCGAAGAGCTTCTTGACCAGCGCGGGGTGCGAGCGGGAGAGGGTGATCTGCGGGCCGCGCATCCCCTTGGCCACGTGCACCACGACGCAGCGGATCCGCTCGCCGTGGACGTACCGCTCGCCGGGCACCTGCTCGGACTGCGGCAGGACGCCCTCCAGCTTGCCCAGGTCGACGCTGACGATGCCCTTCTCGACCCGCGCCTCGTGCGCCTGCACCACCCCGGTGACCAGGTCGCCCTCACGGCCGACGTACTCGCCGAAGTGCACCTCGTCGGTGGCCTCCCGCAGCCGCTGGAGGATCACCTGCTTGGCGGTCATGGCGGCGATCCGCCCGAAGTCGTGCGGGGTGTCGTCCCACTCCCGCACCACGGTGCCGTCGGAGTCGACCTCCTGGGCGTAGACCAGGGCGGCCCCGGTCTTGCGGTCGATCTCCACCCGGGCGTGCGACTCGGCCCCGTCGGTGTGCCGGTAGGCGGTCAGCAGCGCGGTCTCGATCGCCGCGAGGATCGTGTCGAACGGGATCTCCCGCTCGCGCTCGAGTGCGCGCAGCGCCGCGAGGTCGATGTTCACCTCTCCTCGTCCTCCACATCATCTTCGTCGTCGATGTCGTCAATGTCGTCAATGTCGTCGGTGTCGTCGCCGGCCTCGTCGATCTCGTCGAGGCGGCTGAACTCGACCTGCACCCGGCCGGGGCCGAGCTCGGCGTACGGGTGCTCGGCGCGGCCGGAATCGGTCTCCAGCACCACGCGCTCGTCGTCGGCCGCCACCACCCGGCCGGTGACCTGACGGTCCCCGGCGGGCTGCTCGCCGCGCTGCCCGGGCAGGCCCGCGCCGGCCCGGAGGGTCACCTTGACCAGCCGGCCCACGTTGCGCCGCCAGTGCCGGGGCAGGGTGAGCGGCCGGTCCACGCCGGGTGAGCTGACCTCCAGCTGGTACTCGCCCGCCACGATGTCGCCGCCGGCCTCCTCGGCCGCGTCCAGCGCCGCCGAGACCGCCCGGGAGACGTCCGCGACGGCGTCCAGGTTGATCCCGCCGTCGGCGTCCACGATCACGCGTACGACGTGCCGCCGGCCGGCCCGGGACACCGACAGGTCCTCCAGGTCGTACCCGGCGCCCTGCACGACGGGCTCGATCACCTCGCGCAGCCGGTTGCGCCGGGCGGCGAGGTCACCGCCCCGGGGTGCGCCCGCACGGTCCCCGCCCCGGGGGCCGTCGGTACGACGGGGTCGCCCCGTCGGGCCCGTCGGCCTGGTGGCACGGCCACGCTGCGTCATCTGGCGCACCCTTCTCCTGTTGTGCGGCGGCCCGGTGGCCGCATGCCCACACGCCACCGGGGCGAACGCGCCGGTGGCTGCGCAGAGCGTAACGCGCCGGTCGGGTACCGGGCCGGGCGGCGCACCGACGCCGGTCGCCCACCTGACGGCGGAGATGGTGTTGACTTGACCGGTGGTGACAGGAAGAACGACTACGCAGCGCGGTGGACCGGGGCAAACCCGGCGGGCGCTGCTGCGCGCGGGGGCACTGCTGACGGCCGGCGGCGCGACCCTGCCGCTGACTGGCTGTGATCTTTTCGACCGGAACGAACCGCCCCCGCCGCCGGACCCGTTGGAGCCGCTGGCCGCCGAGTCACGCGAGCTGGCCGCCCGGCACCGGGCCGCCGTCGCGGCCGACCCGGCGCTGGCCGACCGGCTCACCCCGATCGCCGACGCGCACGCCGCGCACGCCGAGGAGATCCAGCGGCTGATCGGGCGCCCCGCGCCCGCGCCCTCCGGCTCCCCCGCCGCCGGCGCCACCCCGCCGGCGACCGACCGGGACGGACTGCTCGCCGAGCTGCGAACGGCGGAACAGCGCGGCCGGGAGTCGGCCGCGAAGGCGTGCGGGGCGGCCCCGGCGGAGCGGGCCGCCGTGCTCGGCTCGATCGCCGCCGCCCGCGCCACCCACGTGGAGGTGCTGCGGTGACCCGGCGACAGGCCCCCACCGACCCGGCCCAGGCGCTGGCGGACGCGCTGGCCGCCGAGTACGCGGCGATCTTCGCGTACGGCCCGATCGGGGTACGCCTCACCGACGCCGCCCGCCGCGACGCCCGGGCGGCCGAGGCGGCGCACCGGGCCCGGCGCGACGCGCTGGTGCTCCAGCTCAGCGCCGGGGGTGGCCAGGTCCCGGCGGACCGGGCCGGCTACGCGCTGCCGTTCCCCGTCACCGACCGGGCCGCCGCGCTGCGGCTGGCGGTGGAGATCGAGGAGCGGACGGCGGCGTTCTGGCGCGCGGCGCTGCCGGTGACCACCGGCGCGGACCGCACCCGGGCGTTGAACGCGCTGACCGACTGCGCCGTGCGCGCCACCCGGTGGCGGCGGACCGCCGGGGTGTCGCCGGTCACCGTGGCGTTCCCCGGCCGGCCCACCTGAGCGTGCCGACCCGCGCTCCGGTTGCGGAGCGCATACCAGGTATGCATACTCCGTTGCCATGTCCATCCGTCACGGCCTGCTCGCCCTGCTCGAGCGTGGCCAGATGTACGGCTACCAGCTGCGCGCCGCGTTCGAGGAGTCGACGGGCTCGACCTGGCCGCTGAACATCGGGCAGGTCTACACCACGCTCAACCGGCTGGAACGCGACGGCCTGGTCCGTTCGCTGCCGGAGCACGAGGGCGGGCAGCGGCCGTACGAGATCACCGACGCCGGGCGGGCGGACCTGGCGCTCTGGTTCGCCACCCCGATCAGCCGCGCCGACCGGCCCCGGGACGAACTCTCCATCAAGCTGGCCCTGGCGCTGACCACCCCCGGCGTCGACGTCCGGTCGGTGGTGCAGACCCAGCGCAGCGCGACCATGCGCACGTTGCAGGAGTTGACCCGGTTGAAGCTCGCCAGCGACCGGCCGGAGGACCTGCCCTGGCGGCTGGTGCTGGACGCGATGGTGTTCCAGGCCGAGGCGGAGATCCGCTGGCTGGACCACTGCGAGACGAGCCTGGTCCGGTACCGCCCGGCCCCGCCCACGGGCCCCGCCGGGCGGCCCGGGGCGGTGTGGCACACCGACGAGGAGGCCCGCCGATGAGCGACGGCGACCACGAGCGGGCGGGCGTGCGGTGAGCGCCGCCGGCGGCCCGGTGCTCGAACTGCGGGAGGTGCACCGCACCCACGGCGGGGGCGCCGCCGCCGTGCACGCGCTGCGCGGGGTGAGCCTCACCGTCGAGCCGGGCGAGCTGGTCGCCGTGATGGGCCCCTCCGGCTCCGGCAAGTCGACCCTGCTGACCCTGGCCGGCGGGCTGGACCGTCCCACCGCCGGTGAGGTGCGGGTCGAGGGCCAGTCCCTCGGCGCGCTCGACCGCCGCGAGCTGGCCCGACTGCGCCGCCGCCGGATCGGTTACGTCTTCCAGGACCTCAACCTGCTCGGCAGCCTCACCGCGGCGGAGAACGTGGCGCTCCCCCTCGAACTCGACGGCGTCGGCGTCCGGCCGGCGCGCCGGGCCGCGCTGGCCGCCCTGGACGAGGTGGGGCTGACCGGGCTCGGCGGGCGCTTCCCCGACCAGATGTCCGGCGGCCAGCAGCAGCGGGTGGCGATCGCCCGGGCACTGGTGGGCGAACGCCGGCTGGTGCTGGCCGACGAGCCGACCGGGGCGCTGGACTCGCAGACCGGGGAGGCGGTGCTGGCCCTGCTGCGCCGCCGGGTCGACGCGGGGGCGGCCGGCGTGCTGGTCACCCACGAGGCCCGGCACGCCGGCTGGGCCGACCGGGTGGTCTTCCTGCGCGACGGGGTGATGGTCGACTCGACCGCGCCGCTGGGCGGCGTCGAGCAACTGCTCTCCGGCAGCGGTCGGTGAGGCGGTCTCCGGTGCGGCGCGGCAACGGGCGCTTCGCCGGGACGGTCGGGTCGTGGCGGGCCGCGCTGCGGATCGCCCGCCGGGAGGCGCGCCGGGCGCGCGGGCGTACCGCGCTGGTGCTGGCGATGATCACGCTGCCGGTGCTGGCGCTGACCTTCGTCGCGGTCAGCTACGACATGTCCGCGCTCACCCGCGGTGAACGCGCCGCGCAGCGGCTCGGTGCCGCCGACGCCGAGCTGCGCTGGATCGCCGACACCGCGGTGGCGCAGGACCCGTGGGGCGACAGCGCCTACCCGATCGGGGACGACCCGTCGCGCAGCCGCCGGGTCACCGCCGAGGAGGTCGTCGCGCTGCTGCCGGCCGGCAGCCGGGTCGCCCGGGTGCGCTGGTGGGTGCCGTTCGAGGTACGCATCGACGACGACCTGGTGGCTTTCAACGGCCGGTCGCTCGACCTGGCCGACCCGCTCGCCCGGTCGACGGCCCGGCTGCGGGCCGGCCGGACACCCACCGGCCCCGACGAGATCGCGGTCAGCGCCCGGGCGTTGCGCCGCCTCGGAGCCGAGGTGGGCGAGCGGGTGACCCTGGCCGACGGCTCCCGGAGCTACGCCGTGGTCGGCGTGGTGGAGTTCCGCGACGACCTGACCGAGGTGGTCGCGCTGCACCCGGGTGCGGTGCCCCCGCCGGAGAGCGCGGCGGAGGAGAGCTGGCTGGTCGACCTGCCGGGACCGGTGGACGCGACGCTGACCGACCGGCTCAACGCGCACGGGATCAGCATCAGCGCGCGGACACCGGTCCCCGGCGCGGCCGTCGTCGAGGCCGACCTGACCCGTACGCCGGTCCCGGGCGACGCCGAGGAGACCGGCTCGGTGGTGCTGGTCGGCGGGCTCGGCCTGCTGGAGGTCGTGCTGATGGTCGGGCCGGCCTTCGCGGTCGGCGTGCGCCGGCGGCGCCGGGACCTCGCCCTGGTGGCGGTGGCCGGCGGCGACGCGGCCCACCTGCGCCGGATCGTGCTCGCCGACGGGGTGGTGCTGGGCGCCGGCGGGGCGGCGCTCGGGCTCGCGCTCGGCATCGCCGCCGCGTTCGCCGGTCGGCCGCTGGTCGAGCAGTACCTCTTCGGTGCCCGCGGCGGCGGCTACCGGGTCTTCCCGGCGGCGCTGGCCCTGATCGCGGCGGTGGCCGTACTGGCCGGGGTGCTGGCCGCGCTCGCCCCGGCCTGGGCCGCGGCCCGGCAGGACGTGGTGGCGGGCCTGGCCGGCCGGCGCACCGTTCCGCCGCACCGCCGCCGCTGGCCCGTGCTCGGCGCCGCGCTGACCGTCGTCGGGTCCGCGATCGCCGCGTTCGGGGCGCAGCGGAGCGGGCCGACGGTGATCCTCGCCGGGCTGACCCTCGGCGAGTTGGGGCTGGTCTTCGCCACTCCCACGCTGATCGGGCTGCTCGCCCGGGCCGGGCGGGCGCTGCCGTTGGCGCCGCGGATCGCGCTGCGCGACGCCAGCCGCAACCGCTCCTCCGCGGGTCCGGCCATCTCCGCGGTGATGGCCGCGGTCGCCGGCAGCGTCGCCCTCGGCGTCTACGTCGCCAGCGACGACGCCCGCACCCGCGCCGACTGGCAGCCCGGCCTCCCGCCCGGTCACGTGCTGCTGCTGCGGTCCGGGCCGGCGAACGGGGCGGACCTGCCGCCGGTGCCCGCCGTCGCCGACCGGGTGCGGGCCCTGCTCCCCGCCGGCTCGGTCGGCGCGGTCGACGTGCCGATCTGTGCGGCGCCCCGCAAGCCCGACGACTACTGCACCGTCACCGCGATGCTGCCGCCCGAGCGGGTCTGCCCGTTCGAGGCGGAGGTGTTCCGGTCGGCCGCCGCCCGGCAGCGCGCCCTGGCGGACCCGCGCTGCCGACGGCCGACGCCGAGCCCACAGGGGACGTACCTGCCGGTGCTGGTGGACGACGGGGCCGCCCTGCCGGCGCTCACCGACGCCCCGCCGGACGAGGTGGTGCGGGCGTCAGCCGTGCTGCGGGCCGGCGGAGTGGTGGTGACCGATCCGCGCTACCTGGTCGACGGGACGGTGGCGGTAACGGCCGACCGGGCGTCCGAGGGTCCCGGTCCGCCGGTGAGCACCACCGTCGCCGCCCCCGGGTACGTGCTGCGCGGTGGCCTGCCGGTCGACCGGCTGGTGCTCTCCGCCCCGACGGCGACGAGGCTCGGCCTGGCCGCCGAACACCTCGGCTACGCGGTGCAGACCGACGCCACCCCGAGCGCCGCCCAGCAGCGGCGTCTCGGCGCCGAGCTGCGGTCGCTGGTCCCGGTGCTGGTCGAGGTGGAGTCGGGGCCGCCGGCGTCGGACCAGCGACCGCTGCTGCTCCTGCTGGCGCTCGGCGCCGGCGTGATCACCCTGGGCGCGGCCGGCACGGCCACCGGGCTCGCCGCGGCGGAGGGCCGTCGGGACCTGTCGACGCTCGCCGCGGTCGGCGCCAGTCCGGGGGTACGCCGGGTGCTCTCCCTCTGCCAGGCCGGAGTGATCGCCGGCCTCGGCTCGGTGCTCGGCATCGTGGCCGGCCTCGGCTCGGCGGTGATCATCCTGACCTCCGTCAACCGCCAGTACGCCGAGGCCTGGCCGATGGAGACGCCGTACCCGGTGGTGGTGCCCTGGCCGACCCTCGGGGTGCTGGTGGTGGTGCCGCTGGTGGCGATGCTCGGCGCGGGCCTGTTCACCCGGTCCCGGCTGGCGGTGGAGCGACGGCTGTACTAGGCGGGGGTGTCGTCGGGCCCGCCGACCCGGCAGACTGGCGGCGTGTCCGTCCTGGGAACCCTCACCCGCCGACTCGGTCACCACGCGTGGTTCGGCGCCACCATGCGCCTGCTCGTCCCCGCCGACCGGGTGGTCGGGCGGCTCACCCGCGGCCGGGTGGTCGCGCTCGGGCTGATCCCCTCGCTGGTCATCACCACCACCGGCCGCCGTTCCGGCAAGCCCCGCAGCAACCCCCTGCTGTACGTGCCGGACGGCGACGCGTACGTGGTGATCGGGTCGAACTGGGGGCAGCAGCACCAGCCGGGCTGGGCGATGAACCTGCTCGCCGACCCGAACGCCGAGGTGGACGTGAAGGGGCGCCGGGTCGCGGTCCGCGCCGAGGTGGCCACCGGCGCCGAGCGGGACCGGCTGTGGCGGCTGCTGGTCACCGAGTGGCCGGCGTACCGGACGTACGTCGAGCGGGCCGGCGACCGGGAGATCCGGATCTTCCGGCTGGTGCCGACCGGCGGACCGGTCGGCGACGCGCCGGACTGACCCGGGCGCGGCGGCCCGGCGCGGCGGCCGGCGCTGGCTAGGGTGCGGTGTACCGACGGTGCGCGGACCGTGACGGAGGTGGTACCCGGTGGGCGTCAGCAGCACCGAGATCGGCGCCGAGGAACACCTCGACGATCCACGGTGGCGGGTCGCCGAGCGGGTGGCCGAGGCGGCCCGGCGGCGGTTCCCGGCGGACATCCTGGCGGTGGCCGTGCACGGCCCGCTGGCACACGGCGACGACGACGGCGGCGGGGACCGTGAGGTCGGGCTGCTGCTGGCCACCTACCGGGCCGGGGTCGGCCCGGAGCCGTCGACCCGGCGGGTGGACGGCGTGCTGGTCGACCTCACCGTGGCCGGCGCGGAGGAGTACCTGCGGCAGGCTCGGGCGCTGACCGCGCTCTGGCCGTTGACCGCCGACCGGTACGTCACCACCACCGCCCTCTACGACCCGACCGGCTGGCTGCGCACCCTGCGCGACGAGCACCTGGGCCGGTTGGCCCGGGCCCGCCCGGCGGAGTTCAGCACCGCCGCCCGGCAGGCCTGGTACCGGGGCTGCGCGGCGCACGCCCGGGCGGCCCGGCTCGCCGAGTGGTACGAGACCGACCAGGCGCTGCTGATGCTCGGCGAGGCGCGGCTCGCGGCGGCCACGGTGACCGGGCTGCTCACCCGCACCTACTTCCGCGATCCCGGTGACGCGGTCCGGCGTACCGGGCTGGCGGGCGCGGACATGACCGAGGTGGGCACGGTGCTGCGCCGGCAGGCCGACGAGCTGGCCGCCCGCGGCCGCCCGGTCGACGGCACCGTCGACGACCTGCTCACCACCTGACCACCCCGCCCCGCCCACCCACCGCCCGTGTTCCCGTGCGCCCTCTTTCGGAGAAAGAGTGGCTATCCGACGCGGAATAGCCACTCCTTCTCTGAAAGTGCGCCCCTGGGAGGGGCCGGGAGGGGTTAGCCAATGCCGCCCTGGATGCCGATGAGGGCGCCGACGAGGTAGGTGGCCGCGGCGGCGGCGGTGCCGAGCAGGAGTTGACGTAGGCCGCCGGTCCACCAGGGGCGGTTGGTGAACCGGGCCACGATCGCCCCGGCCACGAAGAGCCCCACCGCGCCGACGCCGAGCGCCAGCCAGAGGCTGGTGAACCCGAGCAGGTAGGTCAGCAGCGGCACCAGCGCCCCGACCGAGAAGCAGAGGAACGACGAGGTCGCCGCCGACCAGGGGCTGGGCTGCTCGTCGGGGTCGACGCCCAGCTCCTCCCGGACGTGCACCCGCAGCGCCTCCTCCGGGTTACGCCGGACCGCCTCGGCGACCTGGGTGGCGAGGTCGCGGGGCAGGCCCCGGGCGACCCACGCGTCGGCCAGCTCGCGGGCCTCCGCCTCGGGGTGCCGCTCCAGCTCGCGCCGCTCCTTGGCCACCTCGGCGGCGACCTGCTCGTTGGCCGAGCGGACGCTGGTGTACTCCCCCAGCCCCATCGAGATGGCGCCGGCGACCAGGCCGGCGGTGCCGGTGAGCACGATGCTGCGCGGGGAGACGCCACCGCCGCCGACGCCCGCGATCAGGGCGATGTTGGTGACCAGCCCGTCCATCGCGCCGAAGACGGCCGGGCGCAGCCAGCCGCCGGACACGTCCGCGTGGTGCGCCTCGCGCAACGCGGCCGGGGTCTCGGTCACGGCAGGGTCAGGATCTCGAAACCGTCGTCGGTGACGACGATGGTGTGCTCGAACTGGGCCGTCCACCTGCGGTCCTTGGTGACCACCGTCCAGCCGTCGTCCCACATGTCGTACTGGTAGGTGCCGAGGGTGATCATCGGCTCGACGGTGAAGGTCATCCCCGGTTCCATGATGTCGGTCGGGCGCGGGCTGTCGTAGTGCGGCACGTAGAGGCCGCTGTGGAAGGCCTCGCCGATGCCGTGACCGGTGAAGTCCCGCACCACGCCGTAGCCGAACCGCTTGGCGTACGACTCGATGACCCGGCCGATCACGTTGATCTGGCGGCCGGGCTTGACCGCCTTGATCCCGCGCATCATCGCCTCGTGGGTGCGCTCGACCAGCAGCCGGGCCTCCTCGCTGACCTCCCCGACGCAGAACGTCGCGTCGGTGTCGCCGTGCACCCCGTCTAGGTACGCGGTGACGTCGACGTTGATGATGTCGCCGTCCTGGAGCACGGTCGAGTCGGGGATGCCGTGGCAGATCACCTCGTTGAGGCTGGTGCAGCAGGACTTCGGGAAGCCCTTGTAGCCCAGGGTCGACGGGTAGGCGCCGTGGTCGACGAGGAACTCGTGCACCACCCGGTCGATCTCGTCGGTAGTCACCCCCGGCTTGCAGTGCTCGCCGGCGAGCTGGGTCGCCTGGGCGGCGAGCCGACCGGCGACCCGCATCTTCTCGATGGTCTCCGGGGTCTGCACGTGCGAGCCACGCCACTCCTGCGGACGCTTCTTGCCCACGTACTCCGGACGGACGATGTGGCCAGGAACCGCTCGCCACGGGGAGAGCGTGCCTGGGGTCAGCGGCGCACGGACGGTCATGGCGACAGCTTATCGCCGAGCCCCGCGGTGACCCCCGCCACGGCCGGGCCGCGGCGGTTGTTGCCGAGCGCATACGGCTGTGCCATTGTGACTGCGTGGATCAAGGAGGAGCACCTCCCGTCTTCGCCGTGAGCGCGGAGCTCGACGGAGACCACCTCCACGTCGTGGTGACCGGCGAGGTCGACATGGCGACCGCCGACACGATGCTCCAGGCCGCCCTGCGCGAGCCCGCCGCGCGGGTCACGCTGGACCTGCGGGCCGTGACGTTCTTCGACTCGGCCGCCATCCACGCCGTCGTCCAGCTCGCCCAGCGCGTTCCCGGCCGGCTGGCCGTGCTGCCGTCCCGGCAGGTCGCCCGGGTGCTGGAGATCTCCGGCCTCGGCGAGCAGGACTGGTTGCGCCGGGACTGACCGGCGCCGGGCGCCCGGGGGCCGGGCTCAGTCCCGCAGCCGCCGGGTCAGTCGCACTTCCGTCCCGTCCGCGCCCCGGCTGACCGTCAGCTCGCCCAGCGCCTGGATCAGCGCCAGCCCCCGGCCGCGGAAGCCCGCCCCGGTCGACTCACGCCACTGGCCGCTGTCGCGCACCGTCGCCACCACCGTCCGGTCGGCGATGGTCACCTCGACGCTGATCGTCGGGTCGGTGGGCGCCACCGGGTGCTCGATCGCGTTCGCGGCGGCCTCGGAGACCGCCACGGTCAGGTCGAACACGTCGGTCTCGCCGACCCGGTGGGCGACCAGGAAATCCTCCAGCCGCTTGCGCAGCACGCTGAGTCGGGTCGGGTCGGCCGGCAGCCGCAGCGCGAACCGGTTGAGCTCGACGGCCTCCAGCGCCAGCACCGCCACGTCGTCGTGCCGGGTCCGCTCGGCGACCCGCTCCACCACGGCGTCGACCAGGTCGGCGACGTGCTCGCCCCGGACGGCGGCGTCCCGGCGGAGCTGGGCCAACCCCTCGTCGATGCCCACCTGCCGGTCCTCGACCAGCCCGTCGGTGTAGAGCAGCAGCCGGCCGCCGGGGGCCAGTTCGCCCTCGACGGTGCGGTACGTGGTGCCGGCGATGGCGCCGATGGGCGGACCGAGCGCCGCCTCGTGCAGGAACGCCACGTCGTCTCCTCGGATCAGCAGGGGGGACGGATGGCCGGCGCTGGCGTACCGCAGCCGGCCGGTGCGCGGGGAGAACCAGAGGCACACGACGGTGGCGAAGGACTGGCGCTCGGTCGAGCCGACCAGCCGGTTCAGCCGGGTCAGCGACTCCCCCGGGTCGTAGCCCTCCAGCAGGTACGCCCGCAGCCCGTTGCGCAGCTGGCCCATCGCGGCGGCGGCCTGGACGCCCTTGCCGACCACGTCACCGATGACCAGTACGACCTCGTCGTCGGCGACCCCGATCACGTCGTACCAGTCGCCGCCGACCTCCACGTCGGCGCTGCCGGGCAGGTAGCGGCTGGCCACCACCGCGCCGGGCAGCTGGGGCAGCGTCCGGGGCAGCAGGCTGTGCTGGAGGGTGGTGGCGATGCGGTGCTCGGCCTCGTAGAGCTGGGCGTTCTCCAGGCGTACCCCGACCAGGCGGGCCAGTTCGGTGAGCGCGGCCTGCTCGGTGCCGTTGCCCTCGCGGTGCCACACCCGCAGCTCGCCGAGCTGCGCGCCGGCGATGCCGGTCAGCGGCAGCACGTGCGACGGCTCGGCCGCGACCATCCCGCCGGCGTCGACCTCGTGGCGGGCGCCGGCGGTGGTGACGAGCACCCGGGCCGCCTCGGCCAGGCTGAGCGCGTGCCGGGCGGCGACCTGCACCACCTCGGCGGTGGACCGGGCCGTGTTGACCGCCACCGCCGCGTCGGCCAGCGCCCGGAGCCGGCGGATGATCTCACCGCGCAGCTGGCCCAGCTCGACGTTGGCCCGGACCCGGGCGATCAGCTCCTGCCCGGAGAAGGGCTTGGTCAGGTAGTCGTCGGCGCCGACGGAGAGCCCGGCGACCGCCTCGGCGGAGCCGGCCCGGGCGGAGAGCAGCACGATCGGCACGTGCCGGGTCCGCGGGTTCGCCCGCAGCGCCGTGACCAGGCCGAAGCCGTCCAGCCGGGGCATCATCACGTCGGTCAGCACCAGGTCGAAGGAGCTCTCCATCGCCTGTTCGAGCGCTGCCACGCCGTCGGGCACCGCCACCACCTCGTACGACGGGCCGAGCAGCCGGGTGACGTGTTCGCGCAGGTCGGCGTTGTCGTCGGCGAGCAGGATCCGGCCGGTGCCCGCGGTCACCGCCCGGTCGTCCGGCTTCGGCGCGAGCGCGACGTCGCCGCCGTCGCCCCAGATCGCGGTCTCCGCGACGTAGAGCCGGGCCTGCTGCGGCTCGGCCAGCGGGGCCGGCGCGCCGCTGGCGACCCGGTCGGCGGGCAGGTGCGCGGAGCCGAACGGGATCGTCACCGTGAACGTGCTGCCCTCGTCCACCCGGCTGCTCGCCACCACCCGGCCGCCGTGCATCTCGACCAGCTCGCGGACCAGCGCCAGGCCGATCCCGGTGCCCTCGTGGGTGCGCGAGCGCACGCCGGGCACCCGGTGGAACCGCTCGAAGATGTGCGGCAGCTCCTCGGGCACGATGCCGACGCCGGTGTCGCTGACCTCCAGCCGGGCGACACCGTCGACCGCCCGGATCCGCACCCGGATCTCGCCGTCGAAGGTGAACTTCAGCGCGTTCGACACCAGGTTGAGGACGATCTTCTCCCACATGTCCCGGTCGACGAAGACCGGCCCGGGCAGCGGTGGGCAGTCGACCACCAGGCTCAGCCCGGCCCGCGCGGCGGCGGAGCGGAAGGTGCTCACCAGCCGGGTGGTGTAGTCGGCCAGGTCGGTGGGCTGGTAGTGGGCGGCCAGCCGGCCGGACTCCAGCCGGGAGAAGTCGAGCACCGTGTTGACCAGCTTGAGCAGGCGCAGCGCGTTGCGGTGCATCATCGTCAGCCGGTCGGTGTACGCCGGGGGCAGCGCCGGATCGGCGAGCATCTCCTCCAGCGGCCCGAGGACGAGGGTCAGCGGGGTGCGGAACTCGTGGCTGACGTTGGCGAAGAAGTTGGTCTTCGCCCGGTCGAGCGCGGCCAGCTCGGCGGCGCGGGCCCGCTCCTGGGCGTACGCCCGCTGCTGCCCGACGGCCCGGGAGATCTGCGCGGCGACCAGGTCGAAGAAGTTGCGGTACTCGTCGCCGAGGAACAGCCGCCGGGAGACGCCGACGACCAGCACCCCGGCGGGCTCGTTGGTGGCGGTCAGCGACAGCGCCAGGGCCCGGTCGGCGGCCTCCGGCGGCACCGTGCCGAACAGGTCGGCCACGTCGATCTCGGCGGGGACGCCCTCGTCGGCGACCCGGAGCAGCGTGGGCGACGCCTCGGCCGGGACGCCCCCCGGGCCGGTGCCGCTGCACCCGGCCAGCGCGAGCTGACCGGTGTCGTCGTAGAGCCGGACGCGGGCGAAGGGGATGTCGGCGCGGTACCCGTCGAGCACCTCGCCGGCGATCCGGCCCACCTCCGCCACGGTGCGCGCCTCGCCGAGCCGGGAGCCCAGCTCGGCCAGCGCCCGGAGCCGGCGCTCGCCGAGCACCCGGCCGGTGGTCTCGTTCACGAAGCAGAAGACGCCGTTGACCCGCCCGTCGGCCGCCCGGATCGGGTCGTACGAGACGTCGAAATAGACCTCCTCGACGAAGCCCTGCCGGTCGATGACGAAGGGGTGGTCCTCACCGTGGTACGGCTCGCCGGTGCGCAGCACGTCGTCCAGCACCGGGCCGAGCACGTCCCAGGTCTCGGTCCAGTGCTCGCGGGCCGGCTGGCCGATGACGCCCGGATGCTTGGTGCCGATGGTGGGCAGGTAGGCGTCGTTGTAGAAGGCCCGGTGATCCGCACCCCAGAACATGGCGATCTGGGCGCGGGAGGCGAGCATCATGCTGACCGCGTGGCACAGCGCCGCCGGCCAGGCGTCGGGGGTGCCGAGGGGGGTGCGGGACCAGTCGTACCCGGCCAGCCTCCGGCCCATCTCGCCACCGGCCGCGAACGCCTCGGCGAGCTGCGGAGGGAGTGAGCCGTCGCCGGACCGACCCGACGAGTTCCGCTCGCCCTCGCCCACCTGGGCCGAGCTCATGCACCCTCCCGCTCCGGCCGTGTCCCGCGATCGCCTCGGCGTTCACCGGCCGTGCCCCGCCTTCTACCCAGACGGATCAGCAACGTAACGCATCGGCCCCAGCGGACGCTGGTTACCTGGGTCTCATCCTGCCGTCACCGGCGGCGGACCGCTCGCCCGGAGCGGGCCCGTCCGGCCGGGGCGGCGGGTCAGAAGATCGGCAGGCCGTCGATGCTGGCGGCGTTCTTCCTGCTCCGGTAGGCCGCCAGGTCCTCGTCCGTGCGGCGGGAACCCCACTCGATCAACAGGTCGCGTTCGCCGCGGTAGTCCATCAGCGGCACCGCGTACCCGCAGGAGTCGCTGACCCGGTCGACGGCGACCGTCACCACACTGCGGACGGCGTGCGGGTCGGGCGGTTCCGGGAAGCCGGCGAGCAGGGCCGGGAAGCCCGGGTCGGTGAGCGGGGTGGCGACGCCCCGGCCGTGCAACCGGACGATCTTGGGCGGGCCGGTGAAGGCGCAGAACATGACGGTGACCCGCCCGTTCTCCCGCAGGTGGGCCAGGGTCTCCGCGCCGCTGCCGTGGTAGTCGAGCCAGGCCACGGTCAGCGGGTCGACGACGCGGAAGGTGCCGCGCATCCCCTTGGGCGAGACGTTGACGTGCCCGTCCGGCCCGGACGGGGCGGAGGCCACGAAGAACACCGGCTGCGCCTCGATGAACTCCCGCAGCCGCCCGCCGATCTCCGGATACACCTTCCCCATGCCGGCCATCCTCGCACCCGCCGCCGAAGAGTGGGACGGCCGTTCCCGTCAGCTGGAACGGGCGGCCCGGACCAGAGCGGTGATCGGGCGGGGGTCGGCCTCGTTCTCCGGATGCCACTGCACCCCGAGCAGGAAGCGCCGGCGCGGATCCTCGACCGCCTCGACGACCCCGTCGTCCGCCCAGCCGCTGGCGACCAGCCGCCCCGGGTCGGCGACCCCCTGGTGGTGGTAGGAGTTGACCCGGTCCACCCCGGCCAGCACCGCCCCGGCCAGGCTGCCCGGCGCGAACCGGACCGGGTGCGCGCCGTACCGGCCCGGGGCCGGGCGGTGCCGGTCGTGGCCGACCACGTCCGGCAGGTGCTGGTGCAGCACCCCGCCGTGGGCGACCGCGAGCAGTTGCATGCCCCGACAGATCCCCAGCACCGGCAGGTCGGCGGCGAGCGCGCCGGCGAGCAGCGCCAGCTCGCCGGCGTCCCGGTCCGGCCGGGGCTCGGTACGCGGGTCGGGCGGCTGGTCGTACCGCTCCGGGCCGACGTCGGCGCCGCCGGCCAGGACCAGCCCGTCGAGCACCCGGACCACGTCGGCGTCCACGTCGTCCGGGGGCAGCACCACGGCCCGGCCGCCGGCCGCGCTGACCGCCCGGACGTACGCCTGCGGCACCAGCGTCGCCGGCACGTCCCGCCACACCGCCCAGGCGGCGGGCTCCACGTACGCGCTGATCCCGATCAGCGGGCGGCTCACCGGGCCAGCACCGTTCGCGACTGCGGGGCTCGCAAACCCGGCTCACTCCTCGCGCTCACAGTGGGGTGACGTACGCGCCGGTGATGCCGCCGTCCACCACGAACTGCGCGGCGGTCATGAACGACGCGTCGTCGCTGGCCAGGAAGGCGACCGCGGCGGCGATCTCCTCCGGGGCGCCGAACCGCCCCATCGGCACGTGCACCAGCCGGCGGGCGGCCCGCTCCGGGTCGGCGGCGAAGAGCTCCAGCAGCAGCGGGGTGGCGACCGGGCCGGGGCAGAGCGCGTTGACCCGGATCCCCTCCCGGGCGAACTGCACGCCCAGCTCCCGGGTCATCGCCAGCACCCCGCCCTTGCTCGCCGTGTACGCGATCTGCGAGGTGGCCGCCCCCATCAGCGCGACGAAGGAGGCGGTGTTGATGATCGAACCCTTGCCCTGCCGGCGCATGTGCGGGATGACGTACTTGCAGCAGAGGTAGACGCTGGTCGTGTTGACCCGTAGCACCCGCTCCCAGGCGTCCAGGCCGGTGTCCAGGATCGAGTCGTCGTCGGGCGGGGAGATGCCCGCGTTGTTGAACGCCACGTCGACCCGGCCGTGCCGCTGCGCCACGCCGTCGAAGAGTTCCCGGACGGACGCTTCGTCGGCCACGTCGCAGGCGACGAAATCGCCGCCGACCTCGTCGGCCGCCCGCTTGCCGGCCTCCGCGTCGATGTCGACGCAGACCACCCGCGCCCCCTCGGCGGCGAAGCGCCGCACGGTGGCCAGCCCGATCCCGCTGCCCGCCCCGGTCACCACGGCCACCCGGTCCTGAAGTCGTCCCTGCACGCTCGTCACTCCTCTGTGCTGATGAACACGTTCTTGACGTCGGTGAAGGCGTGCAGCGCGTCCGGGCCCAGCTCACGGCCGAGGCCGGAGCGCTTCATCCCACCGAACGGGGTCCAGTACCGCACCGAGGAGTGCGAGTTGACGCTCAGGTTGCCCGACTCGACGGCGCGGGCCACCCGCAGCGCCCGGCCGACGTCCCGGGTCCAGACCGACCCGGACAGGCCGTACTCGGTGTCGTTGGCCAGCCGCACGGCGTCGGCCTCGTCGTCGAACGGGAGCACCGACACCACCGGCCCGAAGACCTCCTCCCGCCAGTGCCGGTCGGCCGGCGACCCGGCGAGCAGCACCGTCGGGGCGTGCCAGTAGCCGGGGCCGTCGGGGCACGAGCCGGCGAAGGCGACCTTCGCGCCGTCGACGTACCCGGCGACCCGGTCCCGGTGCGCGGCCGAGATCAGCGGCCCCATCTCGGTGCTCTCGGCGGCCGGGTCGGCCACCCGGAAGGCGCGCACGGCCGGTTCGAGGAGTTCGAGGAAGCGGTCGTACACGCCGCGCTGGACCAGGATCCGGGAGCGGGCGCAGCAGTCCTGGCCGGCGTTGTCGAAGACCGCGTACGGCGCGGTGGCCGCCGCCTTCGCCAGGTCCGCGTCGGCGAAGACCAGGTTGGCGCTCTTGCCGCCCAGCTCCAGGGTGACCCGCTTCACCTGCTCGGCGCAGCCGGCCATGATCCGGGTGCCGACCTCGGTGGAGCCGGTGAAACAGACCTTGCGCACGGCCGGGTGGGTGACGAACCGCTCCCCCACCACGCCGCCCTGCCCCGGCAGGACGGTGAACACCCCCTCCGGCAGGCCCGCCTCGACCGCCAGCTCGCCCAGCCGCAGCGCGGTCAGCGGGGTCAGCTCGGCCGGCTTGAGCACCACGGTGTTGCCGGCGGCGAGCGCCGGGGCGAAACCCCAGCCGGCGATCGGCATCGGGAAGTTCCACGGGACGATCACCCCGACCACGCCGAGCGGCTCGTGGAAGGTGACGTCCAGCCCGCCCGGCACCGGAATCTGCCGACCGGTCAACCGCTCCGGGGCGCCGGCGTAGTAGTCGAGCACGTCCCGGACGTTGCCCGCCTCCCAGCGGGCGTTGCCGATGGTGTGCCCGGCGTTGTGCACCTCCAGCCGGGCCAGCTCCTCCAGGTGCGCGTCCACCACGGCGGCGAACCGGCGCAGCAGCCGCGCCCGGTCGCCCGGCGCCACGCCCCGCCACCTCTCGTACGCCCGCGCGGCCCGCTCGATCGCCGCGTCCACCTCCGCCGGCGAGCTGGCCGGCACCTTTCGCAGGATCTCCCCGGTCGCCGGGTTCCGCACGTCGGTCACCCGTCCCACCCTGCCCTCTCCACGGTGCTTGCGCAGCTGTCGTCCCGGCGCGTCGCGCCCGTCCCGTGCCGGCCCCACGGGTGCGGGAGCCGGGCGGCCTCAGAGGCGTTCGAAGCCACGGACGAGTTCCCAGTCCGTCACGGCCGCGTCGAAGGCGGCCAGTTCGACCTTCGCCTGGTTGGCGTAGTGGGCGACCACCTCGTCGCCGAAGGCGTCCTTCGCGACGGCGGAGGACTCCCACCGGGTGAGGGCGTCGCGAAGGGTGGCGGGGACCCGCTCGGCGGCCGGGTCGTCGTACGCGTTGCCGCGGCACTCCTCGCCCAGCTCCAGCTCCCGTTCGATGCCGTGCACCGCCCCGGCCACCAGGGCGGCGATCGCCAGGTACGGGTTGACGTCCGCGCCGGGCACCCGGTTCTCCACCCGCATGCCCTGCCCGTGCCCCACCAGGCGCAGCGCGCAGGTGCGGTTGTCGGTGCCCCAGCGGAGCGCGGTCGGGGCGAACGAGCCGGGCTGGTAGCGCTTGTAGGAGTTGACGTTCGGCGCGAAGAAGAGGCTCAGCTCGCGCATGGTGTCGAGCAGCCCGGCCAGCACCCGCTGGCCGGTCACCGACAGGTGGGCGGGCCCGTCGCCGAGCATCGCCGAGCGGCCGTCGGCGTCGCGCAGCGAGAAGTGGATGTGGCAGGAGTTGCCCTCACGGGCGTTCGGCTTGGCCATGAAGGTGATCGACATGCCCTCCTGGGCGGCGATCTCCTTCGCCCCGTTCTTGTAGATGACGTGGTGGTCGGCGCAGGCCACCGCCTCGTCGTACCGGAAGGCGATCTCGTGCTGGCCGAGGTTGCACTCGCCCTTGGCGCTCTCCGGGGTCAGCCCCGCGCCGGCCATCTCGGTGCGGATGCGGCGCAGCAGCGGCTCGACCCGGGCGGTGCCGAGCAGCGAGTAGTCCACGTTGTACTGGTTGGCCGGGGTCAGCTCGCGGTAGCCGCGCCGCCAGGCGTCCTCGTACGAGTCGCGGAAGAGCACGAACTCCAACTCGGTGCCGGCGTACGCGGTCAGCCCGTGCGCGGCCAGCCGGTCGAGCTGACGGCGCAGGATCTGCCGGGGCGAGGCGACCACCGGCCCGCCGCCGTCCAGCCAGCCGAGGTCGGCCAGGAGCATGGCCGTGCCGGGCTGCCAGGGCACCCGGCGCAGGGTGTCGAAGTCCGGCAGCATGGCGAGGTCGCCGTAGCCGCGATCCCAGCCCGACATCGCGTACCCGTCGACGGTGTTCATGTCGACGTCGACGGCGAGCAGGTAGTTGCAGCCCTCGCTGCCGTGCGCGACCACCTGGTCGAGGAAGAAGGGGGCGTGGAAGCGCTTGCCCTGCAACCGGCCCTGCATGTCGACCAGGGCGAGCACGACGGTGTCGATCTCACCTTCGGCGACGGCGACCCGGAGCTGTTCCAGCGTGAGCGGAGCTTTCCTCATCGGCGCGCCTCCATCACCAAGGTCTACTGGTTGTCGCGATCACGGTCAATGCCCCCGCTCCGGGCCCCGGCAAACCCCGGGGCCCGGGCCGGGTCCGTGGTCAGGCCGGCTCGTCGGCCCGCGCGGCGTCGGTGGCCGCTCGCGGCGCCGGCAGGTCGACGGTACGGCGGGGGCCGGTGAACCACTTCCGGGCCGAGGCGTACCACCAGACGGCGACCAGCAGCAGCAACCCGCCCACGGCGAGCGGCGCGTAGTTCACCGCCGACCAACTGAAGTCGGCGTTGCCGGGCACCCCGGCGGGGACGATCGGCAGCACGAAGTAGACCGAGATGACGGCGATCTCGATCACCGCGATCCAGCCGAGCAGCTTGTACTTCGGGCCCAGCGTCCACGGTCCGGGCTGGAACCGGTCCCCCATCCGCAGCCGCAGCGCGATCGGGATGACGAACGACAGGTAGAGCCCGATCACCGCCACCGAGACCACGGCGTAGAAGGCGATCGGGATGCCGGACGGGCTCTCGTAGAGCGCGGGCAGGGTGAGCACCAGCCCGGCCAGGGTGGCGCCGATGATCGCGTTGGCCGGCGTGCCGTTGCGGTCCACCTTCGACCAGAGCCGCCAGCCGGGCACCGCGCGGTCCCGGCTGAACGCGTACGTCATCCGGCTCATCGAGGTCACGCAGCTCATCCCGCAGAAGAACTGGCCGATGGTGGAGATGATGATGACGACCTTGAAGAAGAACGGCGTCAGCGCGGTCTCGAAGATCGCCCCGGAGAAGCCGTTCTGAGCGTTGATCGCGTCCACGTCGGTGGCGGCGAAGAGGAAGGCCAGCAGCAGGATCCAACCGCCGACCGCCGAATAGAAGATCGACCGCCAGAGTCCCTTGGCGGCGGCCTGCGACGCGCCCCGGGTCTCCTCGGAGACGTGCGCGCAGGCGTCGAAGCCGGTGATCGTGTACTGGGTGAGCAGGAAGCCCAGTGGCAGCACGTAGAACCAGAAGGTCAGCCCGCCGGTGTCGCCGTCGCCGAAGCCGGAGTTGTTGAACCGCTCGGTGAAGACAAACTTGAAGCTCTGGTGGTCGTCCGGCACCAGCAGCAGGATCGCCACCACGGCCGCCGCGCCGGCCACGTGCCACCAGACCGAGACGTTCTGGAGCACGTCGATGATCCGGTGCCCGAAGATGTTGATCAGGCCGTGCAGCACCAGGATGATCACGAACAGCAGGAACGCCTGGCGCAGCGTCCCCGCCCAGCCGTCGAAGAGCGCGGACAGGGTCAGGTTGAGGAAGGTCGCGCAGCCGTAGTCCACCGAGGCGGTGACGGCGACCAGCCCGATCAGGTTGAGCCAGCCGGTGAACCAGCCGTGCACCGGGCGGCCCATCTTCGCCGCCCACCAGTAGATGCCGCCCGCCGTCGGGTACGCCGAGACCAGCTCGGCCATGCAGAAGCCGATGATCAGGATGAACAGCGAGATCAGCGGCCAGCCCCAGGAGATGGCGACCGGGCCGCCGTTGTTCCACGCCTGGCCGAAGGTGGTGAAGCAGCCGGCCAGGATCGAGATGATCGAGAACGAGATGGCGAAGTTGGAGAAGCCGCTCCACTTGCGGCGCAACTCCTGCTGATAACCGAGTTCGGCGAGCCGTCGGGCGTCGTCGTCCATCGGTTGCTCGGCGGTCGGCGAGGGCGTCGTGGCCACTGCACACCTCCCTGAGGTGATCCCCGGTACGAGTGCGCCCGAGTCTCGTCCCGTGGATCACCGCGGTCAATCCGTCGCAAGTCCCGAACTCGCAAATTGCGTTGCCGACCGGGGCGGCCCGGCGGCATGCTTGAACCTGTGACCAGGCCCGATCGCGACGGGCCTTCCCCGGGCGCTCGGCAACGCCCGGTCCGCGGCGGCGCGGGGCACCCACCTCTCTCTCACGTACGGCGTGCTCCGCCGTGCCCGACGGGTGCCCCGTGCCGCCGTCCCTCCGCCCGGGCGGTCCGGCGAGAAGGACCTCGGCCACCGGTCGGTCAGTCCGACCCGGTCAGCGGGCCAGGTCGGCGATGAGGTTGACGGAACCCGCCACGATCACCACACCGAACACGTACGACAGGAAGGCATGGGACAGCACACTGCCCCGGATCCGCGGATCGCTGATGGCCGTGTCCGATACCTGGTAGGTCATGCCGATCGTGAAGGCGACGTAGGCCAGGTCGCGGTAGGTCGGCCGCCCCTGCGCAGACTGGCCGCCGAAGCCGATCCCCCCGGTCTTTGATCGGAAATGCAGGTCGCAGTAGCGCAGCGTGAAGACCGTGTTGACAACGGTCCACGACATCAGGACGGTCAGCATTGCGACGCCGACGAGCAGCACCCGCATTGAGCCGCTCTGCCGCCCGGCAGTGCTGAGAGCAAAGCCGACGCCCAGCAGGCTGGTGACACCCGCCCCTACCAGCAGCACCACGGCGGTTCCCCGCGTCTCGTCCTCACGCATGGCGAGCATCTCGGTGTGGGAGCCGTCTGCTCGGATAATGATCGGCCAGATGGTGAGGAGGAAGGCGAGCGCAGCGGCGTCCCAGCCCCCGACCGCGGCCAACTCCCACGTCATGAACGGCAGGAGCGCCAGAGCGACAATGAGCCCGATGGAGGCGACGATGACGGCTCGCCGCAGGGCAGGGGCGTGCCAGCCCAGGCATCGGTGATACCACGTCTCCGGGGGCATGCCGCTCATCGTCCGAGTGTCTCCCACCGCATCGCATGGCGTGCTCATAGCCGCGACAGCGGGCCCGTTGGTCACCTGGATGGCCCACTGATCCACCAATCGGCATGCCTCTGCGCCCGTCACGCAGCGTCCGACCGATGTGAGTGCACGGCGGCTCGCCGACTCAGCTCACCCTTCGGTCGCGATTGCCGCGATGGCGGCGTGTGGCCGATGAGTGCCTTCGCTGGGCCGCTGCAGGCGCTCAACTTCCGTGAAGCCGGCTCGCGCCAGTCGCTCGGAGAACTCGTCAACGGGCCAGCGATAGGCGGTCAGGACCTTGTGGTCGAAGGCGGCGACCTCGTCACCTACGAAGAGACCAAGCACTAACGTTCCGGCCGGGGCCGTTACTCGCCGGAACTCAGCGAGCACGCCGTCGAGGTCTTGCGGCGGCAGATGGATCAACGAGCCCCAGGCCAGGATGCCGGCGATGGAGTGGTTGGCAACGGCGAGATTTTCCATCGACCCGAGTTGGTAGCTACCGCTCGGGTGGGCTGCCCGCGCATGGGCGATGAACTCGGGGACTATGTCGATTCCCGTTGCGTTGACGCCCAGCGAGCGAAGGTAATCGGTGATATGGCCAGGCCCGCAGCCCAGATCGAGCACCGGGCCTGGTCGGCCCGCCAGATGTCGCCCGATGAAGGCGAGGTCGTCGGCGTGTACCTGCTGGCGTGTACCGAACAGCCCGATGTAGAGCTCCGCGACGGACGCATATGCCTGCCGGACGTGCTCGACGTTCACGAACGCGACTATATGAGCTCTCGGACGGCCATCGCAGGCCGGGGCCGGTCACTATCTGGGCCACGCACCGAGCCCACCGAGAACGGTGATCCGCATGGCGTCGGCCCTGACCGATGCCCACCGCCCGGACCGGCCGCTGGCTCAGGCGAACAGCAGGCCGGCGACCCAGAGGGCGGCGACGACCAGCCCGGCCAGGAACTCCACCATCATCGACAGCCCGGCCGCCTTGAGCGCCTGCACCGTCGCCGGCCAGGCGAGCTGGTTGCTGCCCAGTCGCAGCCGCTCGGCGCCGAACACCCCGCCGACGAAGCCGAGCACCAGCCCCACCACCGGGATCACGAAGAATCCCACCAGCCCGAGCAGGCCGCCGGCGAGCAGCGACGAGGTGGGCACCCCGGTCCGCTTCAGGTTCCGCCCCGGCCAGGCGTACTTGACGACGGTCCCCCCGGCGGCGACCACGGTGGCCGCGGCGAGCACCGCCCACCGGCCCGGACCCGCGCCGCCGAAGAGCGCCCAGACCAGCACGCCGCCCCAGCACAGCGGCAGCGCCGGCAGCCCGGGCACCACCACGCCGGCCAGTCCGGCCAGGATGGCCAGCGCGGCCACCACCGACACGGCCGCCTGTGAATCGGTCAGGCCCACGCCGCCTCCGCCCGTCGCCCACGGCCCCCGGCGGGACCACCACCCGGGTACGCCCCGCCGCGCCCGACCCGAACGCTCACGCCGCCTCCCCGCCGCGCAGCCGGGCGGTGATCTCCTCCGCCGGCATCGGCGGGCCGAACCAGCGCCCCTGACCGGTGTCGCACCGCAGCGCCCGCAGCCGTTCGGCCTGGGCGCCGGTCTCCACGGCCTCGGCGGTCACCGACAGCTCCAGCGCGTGCGCGAGCCGGACCAGGGCGTCCACGATGCGCTCGTCCCGGTGGTCGACGGGGGCGTCCGGTTCCTCGGCCCGGATCCCCTCGACGAACGGGCCGGCCAGCTTCAGGCAGTGGATCGGCAGCCGCCGCAGGTACGCGAGGTTGGAGTACCCGGTGCCGAAGTCGTCGATGGCGAGCCGGACGCCCAGCCCGGCGAGCCGGCGCAGCGAGCGCAGCGGTTCCCCGGCGGTGCCCATCACCGCGCTCTCGGTCAGCTCCAGCTGCAACAGCTCCGCCGGCAGGCCCGTCCGGCTCAGCGCGCCCGCCACGGTGTCGACGATGGCCGGGTCGTCGGCCTGCCGGGCGGCCAGGTTGACGCTGACCACCAGCGGCTGCCCGGGGAACTCGCGGTGCCAGGCCCGGGCGTCGCGGCAGGCCTGCCCCAGCACCCACTCGCCGAGCCGGACGATCAGGCCGGTCTCCTCGGCCAGCCCGATGAACCGGTCCGGCCCGACCAGGCCCAGCTCCGGGTGCCGCCAGCGGACCAACGCCTCCACCGCCAGCATCGCCCCGTCCAGCAGCGAGACGATCGGCTGGTAGTGGACCACGAACTCGTCCCGGTCCAGGGCGGCCGGCAGCCCGGCGGCGAGCGCCGACCGGGCGATGTCGGCGGCGCTGCGCTCCGGGTCGTACACCGCCCAGCGGCCCCGGCCCTCCGCCTTCGCCCAGTACAGGGTGGTGTCGGCGGCCTTCATCAGCTCGGAGGCGCTGGTCTCGGCGGCCGGGCACTCCACCACGCCGACGCTGGCGGAGACCGCGAGCTGCTGGTCGCCGACCAGCACCGGGGCGGAGACGGCGGCCAGGGCCAGCTCGGCGACGCCGACGGCGTCGTCCAGCCCGTCGCCCCCGTCGACCAGGATGACGAACTCGTCGCCACCCATCCGGGCGACCAGATGGCCCTGCCCGGCCACACAGTCGGCCAGCCGGCGGGCGATGGTGATCAGCAGCCGGTCGCCGAGGTCGTGGCCGAGGCTGTCGTTGACCGCCTTGAAGCCGTCCAGGTCCAAGAAGCAGACGGCGATCCGCTGCTCCGGACCGGCCCGCTCGAAGCACCGCCCCAGGGTCTCGAAGAACAGCGTCCGGTTGGGCAGGCCGGTCAGCGGGTCGTGCAGGGCCTGGAACCGCAGTCGCTGCTGGAGTTCGTACCGCTCGGTGATGTCCTCGATCATCGCCACCGTGAACCGGGGGCGTCCGTCGTCGTGCCGGATCAGCGAGACCGCCAGGTCGGTCCAGACGACGGTGCCGTCCTTGCGGTGGTAGCGCTTCTCCACCCGGGCGTGGTCGTGCTTGCCCTCGATCAGCTCCTGGTACAGCTCCCACATGCCGGCGGCGTCGTCGACGTGGAACAGCGACGCCACGTTGATCTGCCGCAGCTCGTCGACGGGGTAACCGAGCATGTCGGCGAAGGACTGGTTGACCTCGATGATCTGCCCGTCGATGCCGGCGATGCCGATGCCGATCGCCGCGCCGGTGAAGACCGCGCGGAAGCGCGCCTCGCTGTCGCGCAGCGCCCGCTCCACCGCGTCCCGGGCCTGCCAGGCCGAGCGGGCGATGCGTTCCTGCTGGCTGAAGGTCCGGTTGCGCAGGGCGCGGGCGAACCCGGCCGCGAGCGCCCCCTGCAGCGCCGCCACCCGGTCGGCGACGTCGGCGGGGTGGACCCGGTCCGGCAGCACCTGCGCCAGAAACCGGTGACCCAGGGCGTGCACCGACCAGTCCAGCACCCGGGGCTCGGTGAGGTGCGCCTCCACCAGCGCCCGGCCCACGTCCTCCGCCGGGGTGGCGGAGAACTGCCGGGCGAGCACGGCCTGGCCCAGCCGTACGGTGTGGACGAGCAGCAGCCGCTCGGTCTCGTCCGCGCTCAGCGGCACGAAACCGAGCCGGCGCACCGCCCGGGCCCAGTCGGCGGCGTACCGCTGGGCGCCGGGGCGGTTGACATCGTCCCCGCCGGAATCCGGGACGGCGGCCATGTCGGGCTCAGCCGGCGGCGCGGTCGTACCGGGCGACGCCGCCGAAGGCGCCGAACCGCTCGGGGTGCTCGTCCACGTCGGAGGGTGAGTCGGGCCGCCACAACGGCATGTGCACCACGCCCGGCTCCAGGAGCGTCCAGTCGCCGAAGAAGCCGGTGATCTCGGCCCGGGAGCGCAGCGTGATCTCGGTGGCGGTACGCGCCGACAGCCGCTGCGCGTCGAGCATCTCCTGCGGCTGGTCCTCGAAGGTCGAGTGGGAGATGACCAGGAAGCTGCCGGGCACCGCGGCGGCCCGCAGGGCGGCGAGGATGTCGGCCGGGCGGTCGACGTCGGGGATGAAGTGCACCACCCCGGCGAGCAGGATGCCGACCGGACGGCTGAAGTCGATCAGGCCGCTGGCCCGGGCCTCGTCCAGGATCAGCTTCGGCTCCCGCAGGTCGGCGCGGATCGCGGTGGCCCGGTCGTTGCCGGCGAGCAGCTCCAGGCTGTGCGCCACGGCCACCGGATCGATGTCGACGTAGACGATCCGGGCCTGCGGGTTGGTGGCCTGCGCCACCTCGTGCACGTTGCCGACGGTGGGGATGCCCGAGCCGATGTCGAGGAACTGGTCGATGCCGGCGTCGAGCAGCACCCGGACGGCCCGGCGCAGGAACTCCCGCCCGGAGCGCATGGTGGCCGCCAGGTTCGGCGTCATGCTGGCGATCTGCTCGGCGAGCTGGCGGTCGATCTCGAAGTTGTGCGCGCCGCCGAGGAAGTAGTCGTAGACCCGGGCCGCGCTCGGCCGGCTCAGGTCTATCTCGGCGGGAGTTCCGTCCGGCATCTGCATCGGTTCGCCCCAGTTCGTCGCCGCGGTGCGGGAGGGCACCGGTGTCCGGACGCGCGCAGGCACGCGGAGGCGACACCGGCCGACCCGCGGAAGGTGTGGTGCTGACCACTCTAGGCGCGTACGCCCGAGCGCGGGAGATCCACATTTGGGCGGTGATCAGGGAACCCCAACGGCGTCCCGCCGGCGGCGGTGACCTGCCGGTGTCCCGGCGCCCGGGACACCGGCGGCTGCTCGACCTCGCGCCGCCGACCGGCGCGACGGGTCAGGCCGCGGACTCCAGCATCAGCGCGATGCCCTGCCCGACGCCGATGCACATGGTGGCCAGCGCCCGCCGGCCGCCCCGGCGGCGCAGCTCCAGCGCGGCGGTCAGCGCCAGCCGGGCGCCACTGGCGCCGAGCGGGTGGCCGAGCGCGATGGCGCCGCCGTTGGGGTTGACGTGCTCGGCGTCCTCCGGCAGGCCCAGCTCGCGCAGCACCGCCACGCCCTGCGCGGCGAACGCCTCGTTCAGCTCGACCACATCGACGTCGCCGAGGCCCAGGCCGAACCGGTCGAGCAGCTTACGGGTGGCCGGCACCGGCCCGATGCCCATGATCCGGGGCGGTACGCCGGCCGCGGCGGCCCCGCCGATCCGGGCCAGCGGGGTCAGTCCGTACCGGGCGACCGCGGCCTCGGAGGCGACCAGCAGCGCCACCGCGCCGTCGTTGACGCCGGAGGAGTTGCCGGCGGTCACCGTGCCGCCCTCGCGGAACGGGGTGGGCAGCGCGGCGAGCTTCTCCAGCGACGTCTCCCGGGGGTGCTCGTCGACCTCGACCAGCTTCGTCTCGCGCCGCCCGGCCGGCACGGTCACCGGCACGATCTCCTCGGCGAACCGGCCGTCGGCCTGCGCCTTGGCGGCCCGCTGCTGGGAGCGCAGCGCGAACTCGTCCTGCGCGGCCCGGTCGACGCCGAACTCGGCGGCCACGTTCTCCGCCGTCTCGGGCATCGAGTCGATGCCCCAGCCGGCCTTCATCAGCGGGTTGACCAGCCGCCAGCCGATGGTGGTGTCGTACACCTCGGCGGTGCGGGCGAACGGCGTCGCCGCCTTCGGCATGACGAACGGCGCGCGGCTCATGCTCTCCACCCCGCCGGCGACCACCAGGTCGGCCTCGCCGGCCACGATGGACCGGGCGGCGGTGGCCAGCGCGTCCAGGCCGGAGCCGCAGAGCCGGTTGACCGTGCTGCCGGGGACCTCCTCGGGCAGCCCGCCGAGCAGCGCCGCCATCCGGGCGACGTTGCGGTTGTCCTCGCCGGCCTGGTTGGCGCAGCCGAGCACCACGTCGTCGGTGCGGGCCCAGTCCACCGACGGGTGGCGGGCGACCAGCTCGCGGATCACGTGGGCGGCGAGGTCGTCGGGGCGTACCCCGGCGAGGGCGCCGGCGTACCGGCCGATCGGGGTGCGGACTCCGGCCACGAGGTATGCCACGGTCATCGGCGCTGTCCTTCGGGGGGTGGAAGGGGCTCGGCGGCGGCGCGTCGGCCCGGGTCGCGGGGACGCCCGAGCGCCAGGATATCCACGCGCCGAGCGGATAGGTTGACGGCATGGCCCGGGCCCAGTTCAGCGCAGAGACCGCCGGCGGCGGCGCGTTCGTCCGCCAGCCCAACCGGTTCACCGGTCGGGTCACCCCGCACTCCACCTCGCCGCCCGGTGGCGGGCCGGACGAGCAGGACCGCTGGCCGCTGGAGCCGGGCCGCTACCGGCTGATCTGGTGCCGCGCCTGCCCGTGGGCGCACCGGGCGCGGATCGTGCGCAGCCTGCTCGGCCTGGATGAGGTCGTCTCGCTGGGCACGGTCGACCCGATCCGGGACGAGCGGGGCTGGCGGTTCAGCCTCGACCCGGACGGCTTCGACCCGGTGCTCGGCATCGGCTACCTCTCCGACGCGTACCTGTCCACCGACCCGGACTACACCGGCCGGGTGACCGTGCCGGCGCTGATCGACACGCTCACCGGGCGGGTGGTCACCAACGACTACCCCCAGCTCACGCTGGACTTCTCCACCGAGTGGCGGCGGTTTCACGCCCCGGGCGCGCCGGACCTCTACCCCGTCGAGCTGCGTCCGGAGATGAACGCGTTGATGGCCGAGATCCACCGGGACGTCAACAACGGCGTCTACCGGTGCGGCTTCGCCACCTCCCAGGAGGCGTACGACGAGGCGTACACCGCGCTCTTCGCCCGGCTGGACGCGCTGTCGGAGCGGCTGGCCGGGCGCCGCTACCTGATGGGCGAGCAGATCACCGAGGCGGACGTCCGGCTGTTCACCACCCTGGTCCGCTTCGACGTGGCGTACCACGGGCACTTCAAGTGCAACCGGCAGAAGCTGACCGAGATGCCGGTGCTCTGGGCGTACGCGCGGGACCTGTTCCAGACGCCGGGGTTCGGGGAGACGGTCGACTTCGACCAGATCAAACGGCACTACTACGCCACCCACGAGATGATCAACCCGACCCGGATCGTGCCGCTCGGCCCGGACCTGCACGGCTGGACCACGCCGCACGGGCGTGGCTGAGCCGGACCGGGCCGTCGGCCCCGCCCGGGCCGCCGCCGCGTCGGCCGCCGCCGGCTGTGTGCTGGCCGGCACCGTCGCGGTGATCGTCGCCGTGGTCGCCGGTCCCGGTCCGGGCCTGACCGGGTACGTCAGCGAGGCCGGCGTCGCCGACAGCGCGTACGCCCCGACGTACCGGATCGGGGTCTTCGCCCTGGCCGCGGCGCTGCTGCTGCTCGCCGCCGCGCTGCCGGCGGCGCTGCGCCTCGCCGCGGCGCTGCTCGGCGCGGGCAGCGGGTTCACCCTGCTCTCCGCGGTGGTGACGTGCAGCACGGGCTGTCCGCTGCCGCCGTTCGAGGCGGCGACGGTGGCGGACCTGGTGCACGGCGGGTCGAGCATCGCCGGGGTGGCGGCGGTGGTCTTCGCGATGCTCGCGCTGGCCTGGTCCCCGGCGACGACGCCCGCGGTGCGTCGGATCTCGGCCCTGGGCGGGGCGCTGGCGCTGCCGCTGTCCGGCGCGATCGCGCTGGCCATGCTGATCGCCGGTCGGGGCGGGTTGGTGGGCGGCCTGGAGCGGGTGCTGCTGGCGGTGACCTTCGGCTGGGGCCTGGCGGCGGCGACGGCGCTGGGCCTGCGCCGGGACCCGGCCGTGACGAAGCGGTCAACGGACGGCAACCGCGCCCTGTAAGGAGCCTCACGCCCTTCGGTCCTTCCCGTTGCGCGGTGGCCGGGAGTAGCGTCGCCAGGCGATGACCAATGTCTGGCACCTCACCGTGCGCCTGTACGTCGATCTCCGACTGCAGGCCAGCGGCGTCTGTCCGGCGCGGCCCGCTCTCTGACGCCGCCCGCACCGACCACCGACAGACCTTGGACGCATCCTCATGGCTTCCGCCCTGCGCAAGTTTCCCTTTTCCGCACAGATCCTGCTCGGCCTCGTCCTCGGCGTGGCGCTGGGCTTCCTCGCCCGCGCCAATGACCTGAGCTGGCTGGCCAGCACCCTCGACACCATCGGCGGCCTCTTCGTCCAGCTGCTCAAGCTGGCCGTCCCGCCGCTGGTCTTCACCGCCATCGTGGTCAGCGTGGTCAGCCTGCGCGGCGTGGCCAACGCCGCCCGGCTGGCGCTGAAGACGCTGCTCTGGTTCGGCGCCACCGCGCTGATCGCGGTCGGCGTCGGCATCGGCCTCGGCCTGCTGACCGACCCCGGCAAGGGGGTCAGCCTCGACCTGGCCGGCGCGGCCGCGCCGAAGAAGACCGGCTCCTGGACCGACTTCCTCACCGGCATCGTGCCGACCAACCCGGTCGGCGCGTTCGTCGAGGGCAACGTGCTCCAGATCGTCTTCCTCGCCCTGGTGGTCGGCGCCGCCGCGCTGCTGGTCGGCGAGGCGGCCGAGCCGTTCGTGGCGCTCAACCGCTCGCTGCTGGAGATCGTGCAGAAGGCGCTCTGGTGGGTGATCCGGCTCGCCCCGATCGGCACCCTCGGCCTGATCGGCAACGCCGTCGCCTCGTACGGCTGGGACCTGATCGCCCCGCTCGCGAAGTTCACCACCGCCGTCTACGTCGGCTGCGCGATCGTGCTGTTCGTGGTCTACCCGCTGCTGCTGGTGGCGGCCGGCCGGCTCAACCCGCTGCGCTTCTTCGCCGGCGCGTGGCCGGCCATCGAGCTGGCCTTCGTCTCCCGCTCCTCGGTGGGCACCATGCCGGTGACCCAGCGTTCCGTCGAGCGCCTCGGCGTCCCCCGCGAGTACGCCTCGTTCGCGGTGCCGTTCGGCGCCACCACGAAGATGGACGGCTGCGCGGCGATCTACCCGGCCCTGGCGGCGATCTTCGTCGCGCAGGTCTTCGGGGTGGACCTGGGCGTCACCGACTACCTGCTGATCGCCTTCGTCTCGGTGGTCGGCTCGGCGGCCACCGCCGGCCTGACCGGCGCGATCGTGATGCTCACCCTGACCCTGAGCACGCTGGGTCTGCCGCTGGCCGGCGCCGGCCTGCTGCTGGCCATCGACCCGATCCTGGACATGATCCGCACCGCCACCAACGTGGCCGGGCAGGCGCTGGTGCCGACCATCGTCGCCGCCCGGGAGGGCACCCTGGACCGGGCCGCGTACGACTCCGCCGGCCGGCGTGAGCTGACCGACGCCGAGGAGACCGAGCGGCCGACCCGGCAGGACGGGCTGACCCCGGTCCCTGCCTGAGCCCGCCCGGCCCGACCGCTGATCGAGGAGGGCCCTGCCCGGCAGGGCCCTCCTCGCCACCGCTGACGGAGGATCACCGACATGAGTGCCCTGTTCACCCCGCTCACCCTGCGCGCGGTCACCCTGCCCAACCGGGTCGCCCTCGCCCCGATGTGCCAGTACAGCGCCGGCCCGGACGGCCTGCCCACCGACTGGCACCGGATCCACCTCGGCTCCCGGGCCGTCGGCGGCGCCGGCCTGATCCTCACCGAGGCCACCGCCGTCGTGCCCGAGGGGCGGATCAGCCCGCAGGACACCGGGCTCTGGTCCGACGCCCACGTCGACGCCTGGCGCCCGGTCACCGGGTTCGTCGCCGCCCAGGGCGCGGTGCCGGCGGTGCAGCTCGCGCACGCCGGGATCAAGGCGTCGACGTACCGGCCGTGGGCCGGGCGCGGCGGCGTGCCGGACGCCGAGGGCGGCTGGACCCCGGTCGGCCCCGGCGCCGAGCCGTTCCTCCCCGACCACCGCGAGCCGACGGCGCTCGACGAGGCCGGGATCGCCCGCGTGGTGTCCGCCTTCGCCACCGCCGCCGGCCGGGCGGTCGATGCCGGCTTCGGCGCGGTGGAGATCCACGCCGCGCACGGCTACCTGCTGCACGAGTTCCTGTCCCCGCTGACCAACCACCGCACCGACGGCTACGGCGGCGACCGGACCGCCCGGATGCGGCTCACCCTGGAGGTGGCCCGCGCGGTGCGCGCCGCCGTCGGCGAGCAGGTGCCGGTGCTCACCCGGATCTCGGCCACCGACTGGGTCGAGGGCGGCTGGACCGTCGAGGACAGCGTCGTGCTCGCCGGCGAACTCGCCGCCGCCGGGGTCGACCTGGTCGACGCCTCCTCCGGCGGCGCGGCGGCCCGGGCGAGCATCCCGGTCGGGCCCGGCTACCAGGTGCCCCTCGCCGCGCGGATCCGCCGCGACGCCGGGGTGCTCACCGGCGCGGTCGGCCTGATCGTCGAGCCGGAGCAGGCCGAGCAGATCGTCGCCGGCGGCGAGGCCGACCTGGTGCTGCTCGGCCGGGAACTGCTCCGGGACCCGTACTGGCCCCGCCGCGCCGCCGCCAAGCTCGGCGCCCACCCCGGCTGGCCCGACCAGTACGCCCGCGCCTTCTGACCGGTCGGCCGTTCCACCCTTGATCCACTCCGTTCGCGGCGTGTCGCGGTGTCCCCGTCCAGGGACACCGCGACACGCCGCGAACCGTCGATCATCCGGCCGGGGTCAGCCGGCCAGGTGGCCCCAGTCGTCCTCCAGGTCGCGCCAGGGGCCCTGGGCGGCGACCGCCCCGTCGCGCAGGACCACCACGTGGTCGGCCCGGACCAGGGCCGCGCGTTTCGACGTCGAGCCGACCACGGTCACGCCGTGCTCGCGCAGCGCCGCCCAGAGCGCCAGCTCGGTGGTGACGTCCAGCGCCGACGAGACGTCGTCGGCCACCAGCAGCTCGGTACGCGGTGCCAGCGCCCGGGCCAGCGCCAGCCGCTGCAACTGGCCGCCGGACAGCCGGGTCCCCTTGTGCCCGATGAGCAGCCCGAGCCCGCCCCCGGCGGCGGCCAGGTCGTGGTCGAGCTGCGCGGTCGACACCGCCCCGGCCGCGTCCACCTCGTGGCCGAGCGCGATGTTGTCGGCGACCGTGCCGGAGAGCACCCGGGGCAGCTGCCCGACGTACCCCACCTGCTGCGGGCGCAGGAACAGCTCCGGCTCGGTCACCGGCTCACCGTTCCAGCGCAGCGTGCCGATGTGGTGCACGATCCCGGCCAGCGCGCGCAGCAGCGAGGACTTGCCGGAGCCGACCGGCCCGACGACCAGCACCAGCTGCCCCCGGTCGACGGTCAGGTCGACGTCCCGCACGGCCAGGGTGCCGTCGGAGTGCAGGGCACCGAAGCCGGCCAGCTCCAGCCGGCGCAGCGGACGCCGGGCCGGCGGCACGGGCGCGGGCGCGGTGCCGGCGGCCAGGTCGACCCCGGGGACCGCCGCCGAGTACGTCCCGACCCCGCACATCGCCGCCGTCCGCCGGGTCCAGACCCGCGCCGACGGGTAGTGCGAGACCAGTGACGCGGTGGTCCAGGCGAACCAGCGGGCCGCGCCGAGCGTGGAGACCGCCACCAGGGTCGCCCCGGCGGAGAGCCCACCGGCCAGGTAGAGCGCCCACGCGCCGATCGGCAGCAGGCCGCTGACCAGCGACGGCGTGGACCGCGCCCACACCTGCGCGGAGATCTCCCGGCGCTGCCGGTCGCTGCGCACGGTGTCCAGGGCGGCCAGGTGGGTCAGCACCGGCCGGGTGGCGCCGGCCAGCTTCACCGTGCGGGCCGCGGAGAGCGCGGAGACCAGCGCGGTGGCGAAGGCCGCCCGCGCCGCCACCGTGCCCCGGGCGGACCGCTCCAGCCGGGGCCCGAACAGCGTCGCCGCCAGCCCGGAGACCACCATCGTCCCGGCGAAGAAGAGCGCCGGTACGAAGCTGCCGGTCACCGCCGTCATGGTGGCCACGATCGCCAGGGCGATGAACTGGTCCATCAGGTTGTCGGCGAGCTGCACCACCCGCTCGGTGTCGCCGCTCTGGGCGACCACCTCCGCCGGGGTGTGCCCGCTGACCCGGCGCGCCCCGGTCTGCCCGTGCACCAGGCGCAGGCTGATCCGCAGCATCTGGCGTACCCACCACTGCGGGAACCACAGGTTGGTGTAGAACGGCAGCGGCAGGACGACCAGCAGCGCGGCGGCGATGCCGAGCGCGGGCAGCCACGGGCTGCCGCCGTCGACCACGTCCGCCCAGAGCCAGGGCAGCACCGCGCCGTCCAGGCCGAGCAGTGTGATCACGACGAACATGGCGACCGACACCAGGCCGTACCTCGGGTCGTTGGTGCCCAGCCGGAGGATCTCCCGCATGGTGCGCGCCGGCGGCGGCGCGGGCAGCGGCGGCGGGTCGGTCTTCGGCACCGGCACGGTGACCGGCCGCTCGACCTGAGCCGGTGCCGACGCCGGCGGCTCCAGCTCCCACGGGTCGCGTGGCCCGGGCAGCAGGTCCACCCCGCCCCGGCCCGCGCCGGCCGGGGCGTACGCGGCGGCGTGGCTGCTGGCCAGCAGTTCGGCGAAGCGTTCCGACTCGCGCAGCGGGCCGGCCTCCAGCACCGCGCCGTCGGCCATCACCACCACCTCGTCGCAGCGGCGCACCGAGGAGAGGCGGTGCGCGATGACGATGCCGATCCGGTCGGTGAGCAGCCGCTCGGTGGCCTGGCGCACCCGGGTCTCGGTGACCGGGTCCAACCGGGCGGTGGCCTCGTCGAGGATCACCACGTGCGGGTCGCGGACCAGGATCCGGGCGAACGCCACCAGCTGTTCCTGACCGGCGGAGAGGACGTGCCCGCCCTCGCCCAGCCGGGTCCGGACGCCGTCGGGCAGCTCGGCGATCCAGCCGGCCAGCCCCAGCTCCTCCAGCGCCCGGGTGGCGTCGTCGAGCAGATCGGGGTCGAAGAGCGCGACGTTCTCGGCCAGCGTCCCGGCCAGGATCTCGGTGCGCTGCGGGACCACGGCGACCCACCGGCGCAACTGCTCGACGTCCAGGTCCACCAGGTCGGTGTCGCCGAGGAAGACCGTGCCGCGCGGCACGTCGACCGCGCGGGTGAGCACCTTGGCCAGCGTCGACTTGCCCGACCCGGTCCGCCCGACCAGGGCGTACGACCGGCCGCGGACGAAGGCGAGCCGGATGTCGCGCAGCGCCGGCCCCCGCTCGCCGTCGGCGGTGTCCGGGTAGTGGAAGGTGAGCCCGCGGACGCTCAGGTCGCCCTCGGCCGGGGCCGCGCCGCCCGCCGGCTCCTGCCGGGCGTCGGAGAGCAGTTGCACCCGGGCCCACGCGCCGAGGGCGTACTGCAGGTGGGGCACCCAGCGGGCGATGTGCTCAACGGTGGCCCCGAAGGCGATGGCCAGCAGCCAGATCGCGGTCAGCCGGGCGCCGTCGATCCGGCCGGTGGCCAGTGCCCAGGCCCCGCCGAGCACCACGGCGGCGATGCCGGCGCGGATCGCGCCGGCGGCGATCGTGGTGACCCGCGCGGACATCAGGAACACCCGACGGCACCGGGCCAGCACCTCGGCGGCGCGCCCGGCGTAGAGGCGCAGCACGTACGGCCGGGCCAGGCTGGTCCGCACGTCGTCCTGGCCGTGCACCGCCTCCTCCATCACGGCGGCGAGGTCCGACCAGGCCTCCTCCTCGGCCATCCGGGCCGGGGCGATGCGCGCGGTGGGGCGGCGCAGCACGACGCCGAGCAGGGCGGTGAGCACGAGCATGCCGACACCGGCCGGCCACCAGACGAACAGGGCGCTGACCGTGGCCAGCAGGCAGACCGCCAGCCCCTGGACGAGCCGTACGCCGGTGTTCCGCAGCTCGGAGGCGACCTGGTAGACGTCGTTGTCGATCCGGTCCAGCAGCTCGCCGACCGGCGTGGTCTCCAGCGTGGTCAGGTCCTGCCCGAGCGCCACCCGGCAGAGCCGGCGGCGGACGTCGGCGGACCAGTCGGCGGTGAGCCCGGCCATCAGCAGGCCGATGACGAGGTCGCTGAGGACGGCCGCGACCAGCGCCACCACCAGTAGGGCGAAGAAGGCGGCGGACCGGTGCACCAGGACCGGGCCGGCCAGGGCCGAGGCGGCGGCCTGCCCCGCGGCGCCGAGCACGATCAGGACGACCACGACCGCCATCCGGCGTGGCGCGGTGGCCCAGAGATCACGGAGCAGGCGCATGGGAGGGTCCCTCCGGACTCGGGGTGGTGGCGGTACGTCCCAGCCTGGCCCTCCGGCCGCGACGAATCAACGCAATTACCGCGCCCCCACCCGCGCCCCGACCTGCCCGGCGCTCCCCCGGGGGTCAGGTCTGGGCGACCCGCCGGACGATGCCGAGCAGCGCCTCCTGCACGTCCTCGATCGGTCGCTCCGGCTGGAAGACCAGCCAGTCCACGGCCACCACCAGACCGACGCCGAACAGCGCCGACGAGGCGGTCCGCACGTCCAGGTCGGCGGGGAGGTCACCGCTGGCCACCCCGGCCCGGACGGTGTCGGCGATCACCTCGATCGCCTCCCCGCGCAGCAGGCGCAGGGTCTGCTGCCACTCGCGGTTGGTCCGCCACATCTCCGAGAGCAGCAGCTGGGCGAAGGCCCGGTAGCGCCGGATGTACTCCAGCTCGGCGCGGACCAGGGCGGCGAGCGCCTCGCGCGGCGGCAGGTCGGCCACGGCGGCCCGGAAGTCGGCGGTGAGCAGGCCGATGCCGTGCCGCAGCAGCTCCTCGAAGAGGACCGTCTTGGACTCGAAGTTGTAGTAGACGGTGCCCTTGGCCACCCCGGCGCGGGCCGCGATGTCGTCCACGGTGGTGGCGGAGAAGCCCTGCTCGGCGATGAGTTCCACCGCCGCCACGAAGAGGCGCTGCCGGGTGTCCTCCCGCCGCCGCGACCGTCCGTCCGTCACTCGCCCTCCCCGTCCGCCCGACCGGCCCGTGGCGGACCGGTGCGAGCCGGGGAGGGGCTGCTCGCGTACCCCCGTCCGGCCCATCAGCATCCTCACATGGTCAGTTCGGGGTGCAGCTTCGCCGGGGTCAGTCGCCGGGACCGGCGCGCCGCGTTGACGGTGAGCACCAGCGCCGCCGCGCCGAAGGCGACGATGACCAGCGCGCCGGTGACCACGGTCGCCGACGAGCCGCCGTTGATGGTGTGCCGCAGCCCCTGCACCACGTACGTCATCGGCAGCCACGGGTGGACGGCCTGGAAGAAGTCGGGCGAGGTCTGCACCGGGTAGGTGCCGCCGGAGGAGGTGAGCTGGAGCATCAGCAGGGCCAGCGAGGCGAGCCGCCCGGCGGGGCCGAGCTGCGCGCCGAGCCACTGCATGATCGCGGTGAACGCCAGCGAGGTCAGCGCGAGCAGCCCGAACGTCGCCGCCGGGTACTCCGGGTCGAGGCCGAGCACCAGGGTGACCACGGTGAAGAGCACGCCGGCCTGGGCCAGTCCGATCGCCGCGGCGGGCAGCCAGCCGGCGAGCGCGACCCGCCAGGCGGGCGCGTCGGACATCACGTGCCGCTGGTTCACCGGCCGCAGCAGCATGTACGTGATCATCGCGCCGACCCAGAGCGCCAGCCCGAGGAAGTACGGGGCGAACCCGACGCCGTACGAGCCGGCGGGGTGCTCGGACGTGCGGTCCAGCGAGACCGGGTCGCCGAGGACGCCGGCCCGGTCGGCCGCGTCGTCGTACCCGGGGATCTTCTTCTCCCCCGCGGTCAGCCCGTCGGCGAGCTGGCCGGCGCCACCCTCCAGCTTGGTCAGGCCGGCGGCGAGCCGGTCGCTGCCCCCGCTGAGCCGGGCGAGCCCGCCGTCGAGGTCCCGGGCCCCGGTGGAGAGCCGGAACAGCCCGCCCCGCAGCTGGTCGGCGCCGGTGGCGGCGGTGCCGAGCCCGTCCCGCAGCTCGGCGTTGCCCTTCGCGATCCTGTCGATGGCGTCCGCGAGCCGGTGCACCTTGGCGTTGGCGCCGGCCACGTCGTCGGCGAGGTGCGGCGCGGCGGCGGCCACCTCGCGGGCGGCGGCGGCGACCTGCCGCATCTGCTTCTGCAGCGCGGCCAGGTCGGTCCGGTCGATGGTGGCGGCCAGGTCCTCGGCCTCGGCGACGGCCTTGTCGGCGGCGGCGCGGGCGGCGGTGACGGTCGGGTCGTCGGCGAGTTCGGGATGCGCCGCGACGAGCGCGTCGAGGCGGTCGGCGACCTTGCGCGCCTGGGTCAGCACGGCGTCGGCCTGCTCGGGCAGCGTGTCGAGCCCGTCGGCCAGCGCGTCGGCGCCCTCGGCGATGACGGTGGCGGCCGTGCCGATCTCGTCGGCGTTCTCGCGCAGGAACGGCTCGGCCCGGTCCGCGAGGGCGTCCACCTTGTCGGCGGCGGCCCGGGTGGCGGTGGCCGCCTGGGCGCTGCCGTCGGCGAGCTGGGTCGCGCCGGTGCGGAGTTCGTCGAGGCCGGAGGAGAGCTGGTCGGCGCCCTGGGCGCTGCGGTCCAGCCCGGCGGCGAGCTGCCCGGCGCCCGCCTCCGAGCGGTCCAGCCCGTTGGCGAGCTGCCCGGCGCCGTCCTGGGAGGTGCCGAGCCCGTCGGCGAGCTGGCCGGCGCCGTCGGCGGCCTTGCCGGTCTCGGCCTTCAGGTCGGTGAACCCGACCAGCATCTTGTCGAAGTAGCCGCTGGCGGTGCTCTCCGCGGCGGCGGCCCGGATCTCGCTGAACGCGGAGCGGGCGAGCAGGCCGGAGAGGTAGTTGGTGGCGTCGTCGTTGACCACCCGCAGCTCGCCGCGGCGGGCCGGCTGGTCGGGCTCGGGGCTGGCGACGAGGGTGGCGGAGAAGTCCGCCGGGATGGAGAAGACCAGGTGGTAGCGGCCGCTGCGCAGGCCGGCCGTGGCGTCGTCGGCGTCGGTAACGTGCCAGCCGAAGACCTTGCGGTCGAGCAGCTCGTCGGTGAGGTCCCGGCCGGCGTGCACCACCGTGCCGTCGCCGGCGGTGGCAGGCCGGTCGGCGTTGACCAGCGCCACCGGGATCCGGTCCATGTGCCCGTACGGGTCCCAGAAGGCGTAGAGGTAGAGGGCGCCGTAGAGCAGGGGGATCACGGTCAGCACGGCGAGCGCGGCGCGCGGCAGCCGGCCCCGGGTCATCCGGCGCAGCTCGAAGCGGGCGAGGCGGAAGACGCTCATCGGTTCACCTCGGGGTCGACGATGTCGGGGGTGGCGGGGTCGTCGGCCGGGTCGCCGGCGCCCTCCGGGTCGGCGGTCGCGTCGGGGTCGGCGGTCGCGTCGGGGTCGGCGGTCGCGTCGGGGTCGGTGGTCGCGTCGGGGTCGGTGGCGTCCGTCGGGACGGCCTGGGCAGGGACGGCGACGGTGCGCGCTGGGACGGTGGTGGCCGGGAGGCTGAGGTCGGGACGGACTGGCAGCGACGGGTCGCCGAGCCGGTGCACGACGGCCCGGGCGCCGGGCTCGACCGCGCGGGCGCTGGCGACCACCGCGTAGCCCTGGTCGGCGAGGCGGGCCAGGGCATCCCAGAGCCAGGCCCGTTCGGGGGCGTCGGAGCCGGCGTCCACGTCGTCGGCGACGATCAGGCTGGGGCCGCTCAGGGTGGCCAGGACCAGGCCGAGGACCTGCCGCTGCTGCGGGGTGAGGTCGCGGCCGCGCACGTCCGGATCGAGGGGTACGTCGGTGAAGCCCGCCCCGGCGATCGCGGCGGCGAAGGCGTCCCGCCGGTACGCCCGGCGGGCCCGGACGGCGGCCACTGGCACCAGTTGGCGACGGCGGCGCGGGACGGGCCCGAGCAGCAGCAGCCGCTCCTGGAGGTGCTCGGCGACGGTGAGCGCGGGGTCGGGCTCGTGCACCCCGGCGACCTGGCCGAGCGCGGCCGGCCCCCGGGTGCGCAGGGTGCCCTCGTTGTGCGGGAAGCGGCCGGCCAGGGCGAGCAGCAGCGAGGTGCGCCCGCTGCCGGGCGGCCCGGTGACGACGTGCAGCTCCCCCGCCTCGGCCGTCAGATCGACGTCCCGGTACACCCAGCCCCGGCGGGTGCGCAGACCCAACCCGTGCGCCTCGACGATCTTCACTCAACATCCCGACATGCTTGAACTGACTGGTCAGTATAAAAACATGCCCAGCATAGCGCCGTACGTCCGGTTCCCCGACTGGAGCGGGCGTGATCCCCGCCATGACCGGCGGGCGGGACGGGTCAGAACAGCACGGTGGCGAGGGTGCCGACCGGCTGGAAGCCGCAGCGCTCATACACCCGGCGGGCGGGCAGGTTGAAGTCGTTGACGTAGAGGCTCACGGTCGGCGCGACCCGCAGCAGCGCGTCACGCACCACCGCCGCCATCGCCGCGGTGGCGATCCCCCGCCCGCGCCACTCGGGGGCCACCCAGACCCCCTGGACCTGCGCGGTACGCCGGGTCACCACGGCCAGTTCGGCCTTGAAGACCACCCGGCCGTCGACGAACCGGGCGTACGCCCGACCGGCCCGCACCAGGTCGGTGACCCGCCGCCGGTAGGCCCGCCCACCGTCTTCGGCCAGCGGCGAGACGCCGACCTCCTCGGTGTACATCGCCACCGCCGCCGGGAAGAGCCGGTCGATCTCGGCGGCGCGCACCCGGCGCACCTGCGGGTCGGCGGAGACCGGGGGCAGCGCGTCGGTGGCCAGCAGCGGCTGGTTGGGGCGGACGTCCCGGGCCGGACCCCAGTGGGTGGAAAGCCGGTCCCAGAGGCCGAGCACGGCGTCGGCCCGCCCGACGATCGAGGAGCAGAGGCGCTCCTCGGCGGCGAGCTGCTCGGCGAAGGCGGCGACGGCCGGCTCCGAGGCGAGCACCGGGGTCAGGTTGCCGCCCAGCCAGCAGATCGACTCCAGGTTGCGGCGCGCCCCGTACCCCAGGATCCGCCCCTCGGCCCGCCACCAGGCCAGGCCACGGGCGGCGACCCGCTCGGCGACCTGCGCGCCCGCGAACGGGTCGAGGTCGAGCAGCCGCTCGACCGCGCGGCGCTCCGACTCCCCCAGTTGGCGTACCGGCACCGTCAGCACGGCTACCAGCCTGCCAGATGTGGGCGGCCACTCGCCGGTCGACCGGTCAGACGGTGACAGGTTCGGCCACCGGCTCGGCCGGCCGGGTCCGCGCCGCCCACCGCACCACCGGCGGCACCAGCGCGCCGAGCACCAGGAACAACCCGCCGAGCACCAGCCAGCCGGGCGCGCCCCAGCCGACCGCGAGACTGGTCACCACCACCGGGGCGACCATCCCGCCGAGCTGCATGCCCATCCCGTACGCCCCCTGGTACTGGCCCTGCGCCCGGGCCGGGGCGAGGCCGAAGGAGATGCCCCAGCCCGCCGCCGCATGCCACAGCTCGCCGACCACGTGCACCAGCGCCCCGGCCAGCAGCAGCGCCACGGCGACCGGGGTCGGCACGCCGGCGCTGGCGGCGAAGAGCGCGCAGGCCACCGCGATGACCACGCCGGCCCGCCGGGCGGCCCGCGCGGCCCCGGGCAGCTCCTCGGTGCCCCGGGAGGCGCGGACCTGGAAGAGCACCACCGTCACCGTGTTGACCAGCATGCAGGCCGAGATGAGCCAGTGCGGCGCCGTGGTGTGGTCGGCGATCCAGAGCGGCAGGGCGATGTTGAGCAGCCCGAAGTGCATCGACATCAGCCCGTCGAGCACGGTGAAGGCCAGGAAGGGGCGGTCCCGCAGCGCGATCAGCCGTGGCCCGTGCGTGGGCGCCGGCACGGGCGGGACCGGCGCCAGCCGGAGCAGCACCACCGCCGCCAGCAGGTAGGTGACGCAGTCGAGCAGGATCAGCGCGACGTACGCGGCGCGGGTGTCGGCGGCGAGCCCGACGCCGGCGACCACGGCGCCGACCGAGATCCCGACGTTGGTGACGGCGCGCAGCCAGGCCCGCGTGCGGACCCGCTGGTCGGCGGGGACGGCTCCGGCGATCAGCGCGCCCCGGGCGCCCCGGCTGGCAGCGTCGGCGACCGCCATCAGCACGCCGACGACCAGGAACGTCGGGAACGACCGGACGGCCACCAGGGCGGCGGTGAAGACGCCGGAGGCGACCAGCGCGGCGAGCTGGATGCCGCGCGGGCCGTGCCGGTCGGCCAGGTATCCCATCGGCGTGCTGGCGATCAGGCTGACCAGCGCGGTGACGGTGAGGCCGACGCCGACCTCGCGCACCGAGAGGCCGACCGACCGGGTGAGGAAGAGCGCGCTGACGGTCAGCCAGGTGCCCCGGCCGACCGTGTTGACCAGCGTGGAGAGGGCGAGGGTCCGGGCCGGACCCGGTTCGGGAAGCAGGCGCACGCCGACACTCTAACAAGACGTACGTACGGTTTGGTGCCCGCCTCGGCCAACCACTTGTCGCCGACACGTTGCCGATATATCGTCGATGCATCAACGACATTCCGAGAAGGGATCGTGGCATGGGATTCCATCAGCACTTCCACGCGATGCACGAGGCCCGTCGACGCGGGTTCGGCTTCCCGCCCGTCCCGCCGGGCCCGCACGGGCACGGCGGCTGGGGTGGGGGCCGGGGCGGCCGGGGTCGGGGCCGCGGGCGCCGGCCGAACGTCCGCGGCGCCGTGCTGGCGCTGCTCACCGAGCGGCCGATGCACGGTTACGAGATGATCCAGGAGATCGACTCCCGCACCGGCGGGGCCTGGCGACCCAGCCCCGGCTCGATCTACCCGACCCTCCAGCTGCTGGAGGACGAGGGGGTCATCGCCGCCAGCACGGACCCCTCCGCCGGCGGTCGGAAGCGGTTCGGCCTCACCGACGCCGGCCGCGAGGAGGCCGCCGCCGCGGCGCAGACCCCACCCTGGGCGGAGTTCGCCGAGAACACCGTCAACAGCTGGCACGACATCCGCGACGCCGGCGCGCAGGCGATGAACGCGCTGCGCCAGGTGATGATGACCGGCACCGACGACCAGCGGGAACGCGCCGCCCAGGTCCTCGACGAGACCCGCCGCAAGCTCTACGCCATCCTCGCCGAATCCGAGTGACCCCCGCCCCGCCCGCAGGCGGACGCGCGTGGGGTCGGCAGATACAGAGAAAGAGTGGCTATTCCTTCCGGAATAGCCACTCTTTCTCTGTAAGTGCACTCGCGGCGCGCGGGGCGCCGGGGCGTGCGGGGTGGGGCGGGGTGGGTCAGTGGACGGTGACGGTGGCGCCGGGGACCAGGTCGCGGAGTTCCTCGGGGATCTCGGCGCCCATCTCGTCGGCGAGGCGGAGCGCCTCCTCGATCAGCGTCTCCACGATCTGCCCCTCGGGCACGGTCTTGATGACCTGGCCCTTGACGAAGATCTGGCCCTTGCCGTTGCCGGAGGCGACGCCGAGGTCGGCCTCGCGGGCCTCACCCGGGCCGTTCACCACGCAGCCCATGACGGCGACGCGCAGCGGCACCGGCAGCCCCTCCAGGCCGGCGGTGACCTCCTCGGCCAGCTTGTAGACGTCGACCTGGGCCCGGCCGCAGGACGGGCAGGAGACGATCTCCAGGCCCCGCTCGCGCAGGCCCAGCGACTCCAGGATCTGGTTGCCGACCTTGATCTCCTCGACGGGCGGCGCGGAGAGCGAGACCCGGATGGTGTCGCCGATCCCCTCGGCCAGCAGCGCGCCGAAGGCGACCGCCGACTTGATGGTGCCCTGGAACGCCGGGCCGGCCTCGGTGACGCCCAGGTGCAGCGGGTAGTCGCACTGCTCGGCGAGCTGCCGGTACGCCCGGATCATCACCACCGGGTCGTTGTGCTTGACCGAGATCTTGATGTCCCGGAACCCGTGCTCCTCGAAGAGCGAGCACTCCCAGAGCGCCGACTCGACCAGCGCCTCGGCGGTGGCCTTGCCGTACTTGGCGAGCAGCCGCTTGTCCAGCGAGCCGGCGTTCACGCCGATCCGGATCGGCACGCCGGCCGCACCGGCCGCCTTGGCGATCTCCTTGACCTTGTCGTCGAACTGCCGGATGTTGCCCGGGTTGACCCGGACGGCGGCGCAGCCGGCGTCGATCGCGGCGAAGACGTACTTCGGCTGGAAGTGGATGTCGGCGATGACCGGGATCTGCGACTTGCGCGCGATCGCCGGCAGCGCCTCGACGTCGTCCTGGCTGGGCACGGCGACCCGGACGATCTGGCAGCCGGACGCGGTCAGCTCGGCGATCTGTTGGAGGGTGGCGTTGACGTCGGAGGTGAGGGTGGTGGTCATCGACTGCACCGAGACCGGCGCACCGCCACCGACCGGCACCGAGCCGACCATGATCTGGCGGCTGGCCCGACGGGGGGCCAGCGGCGGGGGCGGTACGGCGGGCATACCGAGACTGACAGCGGTCACTTCAGGCACTCACCTTGAGAAGAGCGTGATCGGATTGATGACGTCCGCGGTGACGGTCAGCAGCGTGAAGGCGCCACCGACCAGGATCACCGCGTACGTGAGCGGCATGAGCTTCATGTAGTCCACCCGGCCCGGGTCGCGGCGGCCGATCCGGGCGTACAGCCAGGAGCGGACCCGCTCGAACCAGGCGATGGCGATGTGGCCGCCGTCCAGGGGCAGCAGCGGCAGCAGGTTGAACACGCCGACGAAGAAGTTCAGCGAGATGAACAGGAAGGGCAGCATCTGCCAGAAGCCGTTCGCCAACGCCTCGCCGCCGAGCCGGCTGGCGCCGACCACGCTGATCGGGGTGTCCTTGTCCCGCTCGCCGCCGGTGACGGCGGTCCAGAGGGCGGGCACCTTCTCCGGGATCCGCTTCATCGCCTCGTACGTGCCGACGGCGAGGTCCTTGGTGTAGCCGGCGGTGGCCGGGATCGCCTCGACCGGGCCGTACGTGACGGTGGCCGGCACGCCCGGCGGCAGGGACGGGCCGGCGACGCCGAGGGCGGAGACGGTCTTCGGGGCGCCGTTCGGGTCGTCCAGCGGCTTGCGCTGCACAGCGGCCAGCGATACCTGGGCGTCGTTCTGCACGCCGTCGCGCTCGTAGCGGATGGTGGCCTTGCCCGGGGGCAGGTCGCGGACCTTCTTGACCAGTTCGGTGTAGTCGGCCACCGGCGTCCCGTTCACCGCGACGATCTTGTCGTCGTCGCGCAGCCCGGCCTGCCTGGCGGGGCTGGCCGGGTCGCCGGGGGCGCACTCACGCTGCGCGTCGGTGGGGATGACGCAGTCCACGATCTTGACGTGCGCCGGCAGCGGGTTCGGGAGGTCCTTGTTCGGCATCCCCACGAAAATCGCGACGAGCCAGATGGCGACGATCGCCAGCGCGAAGTGGGTCACCGAGCCGGCGGACATCACGATCGTCCGCTTCCAGACCGGGTAGCGCCACATCGCCCGGTGCTCGTCGCCGGGCTCGACGTCGTCGTCCTGCGGCGTCATCCCGACGATCTTGCAGAAGCCGCCGAGCGGGATGGCCTTGATGCCGTACTCGGTCTCACCACGGCGGAAGGACCAGAGGGTCGGGCCGAAGCCGACGAAGTAGCGGGTGACCTTCATCCCGAACGCCTTGGCGGTCAGCATGTGACCCGCCTCATGCAGGCTCACCGAGATGAGAATCCCCAGGGCGATCGCGACCACCCCGAGCAGATAGAGCATCAAGCTTCCTTCCCCGACCCCGAGATGATCTCCTGCGCGTGCGCACGTGCCCACGACTCGGCCGCGAGCACGTCCTCGACGGTACCTGGTTCGCCGAAATCGGGTGCCTCCTCCAACACCCGGCGCAGGGTGTCGACGATGCCGAGGAAGGGCAGCCGGCCGGCGACGAAGGCGGCGACGCACTCCTCGTTCGCCGCGTTGTAGATCGCCGGGCGGCACCGGCCGGTCTCGCCGGCGGCCTTGGCCAGGGCGACCGCCGGGAACGCCTCGTCGTCCAGCGGGGCGAACTCCCAGGTGTGGGCCTTCGTCCAGTCGACCGCGGCGGCGGCGTCCGGCACCCGATCCGGCCAACCGAGCGCCACCGCGATCGGCAGCCGCATGTCCGGCGGGCTGGCCTGGGCGATGGTGGAGCCGTCCACGAACTCGACCATCGAGTGGATCACCGAGGTGGGGTGGACCATCACGGTGATGTCGGCGTAGGGCACGTCGAAGAGTTCGTGCGCCTCGATCACCTCCAGCGCCTTGTTGACCATGGTGGCCGAGTTGATCGTGATGACCTTGCCCATGTTCCAGGTGGGGTGGGCGAGGGCCTGCTCGGGGGTGACCTCGGTCAGTTCGTCTCGTCGTCGGCCCCGGAACGGCCCACCGCTGGCGGTGACGATCAACCGCCGCACCTCCGCGCGGGCACCGGAGCGCAGGCACTGCGCGAGGGCGGTGTGCTCGGAGTCGACCGGAACAATCTGCCCCGGCCGCGTCACCGCGGCCCGCACCAGCGGGCCGCCGGCCACCAGCGACTCCTTGTTGGCCAGGGCGAGGGTACGACCGGCGCGCAGCGCGGCCAGCGTCGGCGCCAGCCCCAGCGAGCCGACCACCCCGTTGAGCACGATGTCGCACGGCCACTCAGCCAGCTCGGTCATGGCGTCCGGGCCGGCGACGATCTTCGGCAGCCGGAAGTCCCCGGTGGCCCATCCGCGCCGGCTCGCCTCGGCGTAGAAGGCGAGCTGGAGGTCCTGCGCGGCGGAGGACTTCGCCACCCCGACCGCGTCCACGCCCAGCTCCAGGGCCTGCGCGGCGAGCAGCTCGACGTTGCCGCCGCCGGCCCCCAGCGCCACCACCCGGAACCGGTCCGGGTTGCGCCGCACGATGTCGATGGCCTGGGTACCGATCGAGCCGGTGGAGCCGAGCAGAACGAGGTCGCGGGGAGTTGTCACGCGGCCATTCTGCCCCGGCGTCACTGTGCGCCCGCTGGGAGCCTCAGCCCCTCGCCGCCCGGATCCTGAATCGGGACCGGCGCCGCGCCTCCGCTGCCCCATGGCGGGTGGCGGTGGGACGACGTATGCCTGGTGAGCGATATACCTGGGAGGCATAGATATGACTCTCAGGTATATCGCTCACCGGCATGTCCGGAAAGTGGGCACTACCGTGCGTGACCGATCCGGCGGGGGCGGCCTACCGCCGGACGGCCTGCGGCCCCGGCTCGACCGGATCGGCGGTGAGCAGTCCCCGGCCGCGCAGGTAGGAGTACAGCTCGGCCCGCTGTTCCACGCTCAGACCGTCGATCGGCACCGGGAACACCTGGTGCCGGCTGAGCCGGAACAGCAACTGGCCGGGGATCGGCTCCACCCCGGTCAGCGCCTCCCAGCGGATGACGCTGTCGGAGAGCGCGTTCGCGCAGCGCACGCCCTCGTCCGAGATCGTCCAGGTGATCGGGATGCCGTGCATCTTCCAACTGGCCCGGACCAGCGCCCGCAGGATCAGCGGCGACAGCACCACGGCGGTCACCGCGGCGGCGAACCAGGGCACCCCCTCCAGCGGATCTCCGAGGAGCACGTCGACCAGGGCCGGCAGGAGCAGCGCGACCGGGCAGAGCCAGTACAGCAGCAACGTGCGCCGGTAGGCGCGGCGCAGGGCGGCGGTGAGTCGCCGCCGGTCCGGCTGCGTCTCGAAACTGATCATCACGGCGGACGACGATACGGCCCGCGGGGCACCCCCCGCTGTCCCGGCGGGCGTCAGGTGTCGGCCCGCCGGACGAAGGTCTCCAGCACCTCGCCGCCGTACCAGTCGGTGCGCCGGCCGAGGTGGACCATGCCGAGCCGGCGGGCCACCGCCATCGACGGGTCGTTGCCGGGCGAGACCACGGCGTACACCTGTGGGGTGCCGGCGGCGAACTCGCGGGCCAGCACCGCGCGGGCCGCCTCGGTGGCGTACCCGTGCCCCCAGGAGTCCGGGTGCAGGTGCCAGCCCACCTCGATGTCGTCGGTCTCCGTGACGCCGTCCGCGCCCGGCAGGGGCTTGAGGATCAGGGTGCCGGCGACCCGGCCGGTGTCCCGGACCTCGATCGCCCAGGTGCCGTAGCGGCCGCCCTGGCCGGCGTGCCGTTTCCGCCAGCTGGCCAGCCGGTCCAGGGCCTGGGCCGGGTCGGTCAGCGGCAGGCCGGACGCGGCCAGCCAGCGGGTGATCTCGGTACGCGAGTAGATGTCGAAGATCCGATCCAGGTCCGCCGGGGCGTCGGTCCAGTCCCGCAGCACCAGGCGTTCCGTGGTGAGCACCGTCATGACGCGCGATCGTAATGCGTGCCCCGGCCCAGGCGGGGGAAGGAGATCGCGATGGGCCACGCATGGCAGCGCACGAAGCGGATCACCAGCGCCGCCTTCCGGCCGGTGCGCGGTCGGGACCTCTCGCTGCACGCCGCCGCGATCACCTTCTACGGGGCGATCGCCGTGGTGCCGGTGGCGCTGCTGGCGATCTGGCTGACCTCGCTGCTCGCCGGCGGGGACCGGGTCCGCCGGCTCACCTCGTACGCGGTGAACACGCTGCCGGACGCGATCGGGGCGCCTCGGGCGGTGGAGGCGCTGGTCGCGGCCGGGGTGCAGTTGACCCCGCTGCTCGCGCTGGCCTCTCTGCTGCCGGCGTCGCTCTACGGCGAGGGGTTGCGTCGGGCGTTCGTCTCGGTCGCCACGCCGCCGAACCCGGACGAGTCGCTGGTGGGCTGGCGCGGTCGGCTGCTGCTGCTGCCGCTGCTCGCCCCGGCCCCGGCGCTGCTGCTGTCGATCCTGGTTGCCCTGCCCACCACCACCCACCTGGTCCGGCAGGGCGGCTGGATCGGTGCGCTCGGCGTGGTGCTGTCGTTCCTGGGGGTGTGGCTGGTGCTCACGCCGGTGCTGATGTGGGTGTTCCGGGTCGTGGGGCCCGCCTCCCCGGACTGGTTGTCCACCCTCGTCCTCGGCTCGTTCACGGCGGCGAACCTCGCCGGCTTCCTGCACGGGTTCGTGCTGTTCGCCTCGCTCCCGATCGACCTGGGGGTGCCCTTCGGCGGCTTCGACGAGATCGGTGCGGGCGTCGCGGTGCTGCTCTGGCTCTACGTGTTCCACGTGATCGTGCTGGCCGGCTACTCCGCCACCCTGGCCCTGAGCCGCTGGCGCGCCATCCGCCGCTGAGGCCCTCCCGCCACTGAAGCCTCCCGCCGTCGAAGCCCTCCCGCCGCGGGCCGCGCCGCACTAGGCTGCCCGGTCATGAGCGAAGCGAGTGAGCTGCCGACCCGCGCCGACGTCGTGATCGTGGGATCCGGGCACAACGGCCTGGTCTCCGCCGTCCTGCTGGCCCGCGCCGGGCTGGACGTGCTGGTGCTGGAGGCGGCGGAGGAGATCGGCGGGGCCACCCGCACCGAGAACCCGTTCCCCAAGGTCCCCGGGCTGCGCCACTCCACCGGGTCGTACCTGCTGGGGCTGATGCCGCCGGAGCTGCTCGCCACGCTCGACGTGCGGATCCCGGTGCTGCGCCGCGACCCGCACTACTTCCTGCCCACGCCGGGCGGCATCGGCTCGCCGTACCTGCTCTTCGGCAGCGACACCGCGTCGACCCGCAAGCAGCTCGCGGAGTTCTTCTCCCCCGCCGACGCGACGGCCGACGACGCGTTGCAGGCCGAACTGGCCCAGCTGCGCGAGGACCTGGCGCCGGCCTGGCTGGCCGAGCCGCTCCCGGTGGAGGAGACCGCCGAGCGGTACGTCCGACCGGCGCTGCGGCAGGTCTTCGTCGACCTGGTGCGCGGCTCGGTCGCCGACCACCTGGCCCGCTTCGACTTCCGCTCCGAGCTGCTGGTCAGCATGTACGCGGTCACCGACGGCCTCTCCGGCCTCAACGCCGGCCCGGACGACCCCGGCACCGGGCACAACTTCCTGGTGCACAACATGTGCCGGCTGCCCGGCGCGGACGGCACCTGGATGATCGCGCGGGGCGGCATGGGCACCGTCTCGCGGACCTTCGCCGAGGCCGCCCGCGCCGCCGGGGCCACCATCCGCACGGGTACGCCGGTGACCGGGGTGACCCTGGACGGCGGCGCGGCCAGCGGGGTGACGCTCGCCGACGGCCGGCGCGTCGCCGCCCCGGTGGTGCTCGGCGCCTGCGACCCGTACCGGCTGATGGACCTGCTGCCCGACGGCGCGCTCCCCGCGCCGCTGCACCAGCGGATGACGGCGGTCCGCCGCCCCGGCACCACCCTGAAGCTGAACCTGGCGCTGACCGGGCTGCCCCGCTTCGCCTGCCTGCCGGCGGGGGCGCCGAGCCCGTTCGGCTCCACCATCCACCTGCTCCCCGGCTCGGCCTCGCTGGTCGGCGGGGGCGGCGAGGCGCCGATGGCCGCGCTGCGCGCGATGTGGGCGGACGTGCAGGCCGGCCGGCTGCCCGAGGAGCCGACCATCGAGTGGTACCTGCACACCACCGTCGACCCGTCGCTCTCCGACGAGGCCGGCCACCACTCCTCGGCCCTGTTCGTGCAGTCGGTCCCCTACGAGCTGGCCGGCACCACCTGGGACGAGGCCATGCCCGGGTACGTCGAGAAGCTGATCGCCATCTGCGAGCGGTACGCCCCCGGCACCGGCGACCTGATCGCCGACGCGGTGCCGCTGCCCCCGCCCGGCATCGAGGCGCACTTCGGGATCACCGGCGGGCACATCCACCACGTGGACAACACCGTCTCGTTCACCGACCGCATGCCGTACGCGACCGGCGTCGACGGCGTCTACGCGGGCAGCGCCGGCTGCCACCCGGCGGGCAGCGTGATCGGCGCCGCCGGCCACAACGCCGCCCGCCGCATCCTTACCGACCTCGGCCGCTGACCTCGCCGCCGGCCTCGGCGGAGGCGGACCGGGGCAGGTCGCCGGGGCGGCGGATGAGGGACAGGCCGACGAGCAGCAGCAGGTAGAGGAGCAGGCTGAGGATAGGGTCGACGAAGACGGAGGCGAAGGCGATCGTGTAGAGCAGCGGGCGCACCACCAGCCGCCGCGAGACCGCCCGGGCCAGTTGGGGGTCCAGGTCGGGGTGGAGCAGCCGGCGCCGGCGGGCCCACCACCAGCTCAGGTTGAAGAAGAGCGACTCGCCCAGCACGGTGCCGAGGTAGAGGGCGGCGGTCAGCCGCTGCTCGGTCTCGCTGCCGCGCAGGTTGTCCGACAGCAGGTCGGCGGTGAACGGGATCGCCGCCACGAAGAGCAGCACGAGCAGGTTGAACATGAGCAGCACCTGGTCGACCCGGACCACGTACCGCCACATGTTGTGATGGCCGAGCCAGATCTGACCGGCGATCCCGAAGGTGATCACGTATGCCAGGTAGGTCGGCCAGGCGTGGACGAGGGCGTCGGGGAGCTGCGTCCCGGGATCCCGGGCCGGGCCGTTCTGCAGCAGTTCGACGGCCATCACCGTCAGCACGACCGCGAAGACCCCGTCGCTGAACGTCTCCACCCGGGAGGCGTCCCGGTTCATCTCCCGGTCCCGCTTGTACCGGTAGTCCCGCTGCTCGGCGTCTGCCCCCGTCACGCCCCGCCCCGCTCTCGCTGGTGTCCGGCGGTGCCGGCCCGCGGCTTTCGCCACCCTCCATTGCATGGTGGCCCACAGCGGTGCGGCGGGGGCGCGGATCGGGGACGGCCGGGGCCCGTCGTCGGCGCGCCCCGGCCGGATCGTCAGCTGAGCGCCTCGCCGGCGGGAGCGGGGGTCTGCTCGTCGGCGCGATGCGCGCGGATCTTGTGGCCGACGCTGGTCAGGCAGCGACCGCTGGGCATGTCGAACTTCCAGCCGTGCAGCTGGCAGGTGAGCTGGTCGCCCTCGACGATGCCGAACCGGCTCAGGTCCGCCTTCAGGTGCGGGCAGCGGCGCTGCACCACCCAGTCGCCGATGGTGATGTCCTCCGCGTCGACGGCCCGCTCGTGCTCGTCGTACCAGCCCTCGGCGTACTGGAGGCGCTCCTCGGAGAGGCACTTGAAGAAGGCGTAGACGAACTCGTTGTACTGGCCGATCCGGGCGGCCGAGAAGCGGCAGGAGAGGAAGAGGGAGTTGACCCAGTCCACCTCCCCGATGTGCAGCAGGTGCTCGATCAGCGCCCGCTCGGTACGGAACCGGTAGCGGACCTTCTCGTCGGCGTACGGGCGGACCTCCTTGCCCGGGAAGTCCACCACGATCGACTCGACGCTCTCGCCGTCGTAGCCGACCAGGTCGAAGCGGACCGGGCCGCCGACGCCCTTGGCCAAGTAGATCGACTCGTCCAGCAGCGGCTCGATGCGGCGCTTCATCTCGCCGAGCACGTCCACCTCGGGGTGCCGCCAGGACGCCTTCTCCGCCTCGATGATCGGGCGCTTGCGCTCCCGCATCTCCTCCAGGTGCGCGGTCTTGTTCGCGAAGAACTCGTCGACCGGCACCGGGTGGGTGGTGCTCGCGCCCTCCGTGGTCACCTCGGCGACGCTGCCGGGCAGCAGCACGATGCCGTTGGTGCCGCCGACCTTGGCGTACTCAGCGAGGAAGACCGACTGGTCGGGGAAGATGTTGCCCTCGTCGCCGTGGATGTCGTTGAACTGCCACAGCGCGTCGTCGAGGAAGCACGGCGGGCCGGCGATCGGGAAGACGTGGTCGGCCTTCAGGTCGTCGATGTAGCGCCAGGTGCGGTCGAACTGCCGGTCGCGCTTCTGCTTGCCGAACGCGGTCTTGGCCGCCTGCGGCAGCTCGTAGACCATCGGGTACCAGATCGCGCCGGAGAACTGGAGCAGGTGCGCGTGCACGTGGCCCAGCTCCGCGAAGACGCTCAGGTCGGTCGGGCGGGCGTCGTTCTGGTTCAGCAGCCGGACCCCGTCGTACTCCACCCAGAGCGAGGAGTCGCCGATCGGGCCGTCGGTCGGGCTGGTCAGCGCCTGGATCATGATCTTCAGGCCGCCGTCGAGCTCGACGACCTGCTCGTTCGGGGCCTTGAGGAACTTCGTGAAGCCGAGCGCCCGCAGCTCGTCCTCCATCTCCGAGGTGGGGAACTCGGGGAGGAGCACGGTGGCGTCCTTCGAGACGTACCGCTTGAGGTGGGCGGCGTCGAAGTGGTCCCGGTGCAGGTGCGAGACGTACAGGTAGTCGACGTCGCCGAGGGCCGCCCAGTCGAGCTGGGAGTTGTCCGGAAAGGGGAACCACGAGGCGAAGTAGGCGGGATTGACCCACGGGTCGCACAGGATGCTGCCCGCGGCCGTGTCGATCCGCATGCTGGCATGCCCCGTACCGGTCACTCGCACCGCAGTCCCCCTCAAAACGACAATCAAGGTGTACGTCCGAACGCTACCGGAGGCAGTGTGGTCGCCGACCCGCGACGTCGTACCCCCATCAGGCCGGACCCTGCGCCGGGCCCGCCGCGGGGCGTGCCAGACTAACCGGAGATCCGATCGCGAGGGAAGGACCGACAGTGGCAGGAAGCGAGCCGGTAACCGCGCCAGATCAGCACAAGCCCGGGCACCGCAGGTCCGGACGGATCGGCGCGGTGCTCTCCGCGTTGGCGCTGCTGGCGATGCTGTGCGGCAACCACGAGGGCAGGGTCGAGGACATCTGGCTGGTCGGCCTGGCCGTGCTGCTGCTGGCGATCGTCATCGGCGACGCCGTGCTGCGCCGCAACGGCCTGCGCTCCTGACCCGACCGCCGCGCCGGACCGCGAACGAGTGAAGGGCCCACCCCCGTCGGGGGTGGGCCCTTTCGTCACGTCGGTCCCCGTCGCTCCGGTCCCGTCGCTGCTGTCTCCTCGCGGCGGTCCTCGTCGCGCGGTCAGCGGCCGAAGAAGATGTCCTGCACGTCCTTGAGCGCGGCGTCGACCTCGGCCTCGAAGTAGCCGCCCGGCACCAGCCCGAAGCGCAGGGTGTCCAGGTCCTTCGGGTTCACCGGCATCGGGTTGCGGCCCTGCATGCCGCCGAGCAGCGTCTCGAAGAACCGGTCCACCTGGTCCGGGTCGTACCCGCTGCCGAAGCGACGCACCTGGAAGCTGCGCCGGATCTGGTCGACCCGGTAGAGGTCGCTGCCGGGCGGACCGGCCATCGGCGGGCCCACCATCGGCGGACCGCCCACCGGCGGACCGGCCATCGGCGGCGGGCCGCCCATCGGCGGGCCACCGAGCGCCGGCTGCTGCATGGGCGGGCCGGCCGGGCCGCGCCCGCGCATGTCGCGCTGATCCCGCTCCGGCATCCGGATCTCGGCGGTCATGTCGGCGCGGCCGTGCCGGCCCGCCTCGAAACCGTCGAACCGCGGCTCCTCCGGGGCGCCGTAGCCACCCTGACCCGGGGGCAGGCCGCGCTGCGGCGGACCGCCGTGCCCGCCCGGGCCGCCCGGACCACCGGGACCCATCGGCCCGCCCGGGCCGGGACCACCCGGACCGCGCGGCGCGTCGTAGCCGCCCCGGGGGGCGTCGTACCCGCCGGCGAAGGCGCCGGTGGGCTCGTCGTACCGGTTGCCGTAGCCCTGCGGGCCGGCCTGGGCCGGCATGGCGCGCGGCGGGAGCGGCTGCGGCACCGGGGACAGGCCGCGGTGGTCGTCGCGCATCGGCGGGCCGAGGCGGTCGGCGCCCCGCGGGTCGGCGCCGCGACCGCCGGGGCCGCCGCGCTCCTCCAGCTCGGCCAGCTGCCGCTCGACCCGGTCCAGGTGCAGGTCGACCTGCCACTCGTCGTAGCCGTTGAAGCGGACTCGGAAGACGACGTCGTGGACCTCCTGGGAGGCCACGGGCGCGCCGACCGGCTGGCCGGCGATTGTCGCCTCGACCCGGTCCAGGAAGGCGTCCACCTCGTCGACCTTGTATCCCCGGCGGAGCGCCTTACGCCGGAAACGCTGACCCTGACTCGCCACTATGTCTCCTGGTCTCGTCGCTACGCCCGGTCACGCCCGCGCGGCGCATCGGTGTCCCTGTCCTCGGCGGCAGCCAACTGCCCGCACGCGCCGTCGATCTCGCGCCCCCGGGTGTCCCGCACCGTCGTGGACACCCCGGCCTCGCGCAGTCGCCGGACGAACTCGCGCTCGACCGGCTTCGCGCTCGCGTCCCAGCGGCTGCCGGGTGTCGGGTTGAGCGGGATGAGGTTCACGTGGGCCAGCTTGCCGGCCAACAGCCGCCCGAGCAGGTCCGCCCGCCACGGCTGGTCGTTCACGTCCTTGATCATCGCGTACTCGATCGACACGCGGCGCCCCGTCCGGGCCACGTAGTCCCACGCTGCGTCCAGCACCTCGGCTACCTTCCAGCGCTGGTTGACCGGCACGAGTTCGTCGCGCAGATCATCATCGGGCGCGTGCAGCGACAGCGCAAGGGTCACTGAGAGGTCTTCGCTGGCCAGTCGGCGGATGGCCGGAACCAGGCCGACCGTGGAAACGGTGATGTGCCGCTGCGACAGGCCCAGCCCCTCGGGGGCCGGCGCGACCAGCCGACGGATCGCCGCCACCACCCGGTTGTAGTTCGCCAGCGGCTCGCCCATGCCCATGAAGACGACGTGCGACAGCCGCGGCGGCGACCCGGCCACCGCGCCGGAGGCCGCGACGCCCGCGAGGTAGACCGCCTGGTCGACGATCTCCGCCGTGGACAGGTTGCGGGTCAGCCCGGCCTGGCCGGTGGCGCAGAACGGGCACGCCATGCCGCAGCCGGCCTGGCTGGAGATGCAGACGGTGACCCGGTCCGGGTAGCCCATCAGCACGCTCTCCACCAGCGAGCCGTCGTGCAACCGCCAGAGCGCCTTGCGGGTGGCGCCGTCGTCGCAGGCCAGCTCGCGGACCGGGTTGAGCAGGGTCGGCAGCAGCGCCCCGGCCAGCCGCTCCCGGGTGGCCGTCGGCAGGTCGGTCATCAGCTCCGGGTCGCGCACCAGCCGGCCGAAGTAGTGGTTGGAGACCTGCTTCGCGCGGAAGGCCGGCTCGCCCAGCTCGGCCATCAGCGCCTGCCGGCCCGGCAGGTCCAGGTCGGCGAGGTGGCGGGGCGGCATCGCGGGCCGGCGCCCAGGGGCGTCGGGGTCTACGGGGATCACAGGCAGGCTCGTCATGGCCGGTCCAGTCTGTCACGCCGACCGCGGAACACACCCGTCCGGAGGTGCCGAATCGACCCCCACCGGGCGGGCGACACGGTCTGCCGGGCGTGATTCATGCCTCAGCTCACCACCGGCACGAAGACCGCCAGGAGCAGGTACGCGGTGGGGACGGCGAAGAGGATCGAGTCGAGCCGGTCCATCAGGCCGCCGTGCCCGGGCAGCAGGTTGCTCATGTCCTTCACGCCCAGGTCACGCTTGATCATGGACTCGCCGAGGTCGCCGAGGACCGCCGCGACGGAGACCGCGACCCCGAACAGCGCGCCCCACCACGGCGCCACGTCGAAGAGCAGCCAGATCAGCACGGCGCTGCCGACCGCCGCCGCCGAGACCGACCCGGCGAAGCCCTCCCAGGACTTCTTCGGGCTGATCGAGGGGGCCATCGGGTGCTTGCCGAAGGACACCCCCGCCGCGTACCCGCCGGTGTCGGAGAGCACCACGGCGACCAGGGTCGCCAGCACCCGCAGGTGCCCGTCGTCGGGCGCCGCCGCGAGCAGCGCCGCGAACCCGCCGAGGAACGGCACGTAGACCGCGATCAGGGTGGCCGCGGTGAGGTCCCGCTGGAAGCCTGCCGGGCCGTCGCCGAGCCGCCAGATCATCGTGCCCAGCACGGTGACCAGCAGGCCCAGGCTGAGCGCGTCCGGCCCGGCGTACCAGGCCAACCCGATCATCAGCACGCCGCCGGCGATCAACGGCACCAGCGGCGGGTGGGCGCCGCTGCGGCGTACCGCCCGGGCCATCTCCCAGATGCCCACGCCGATCGCGCCGGCCACCACGGCGAGGAACGCCGGCAGGTAGAAGAAGAGCGGAATCAGGATCAGCGCGCCGAGCCCGAGCCCCACCCCGATCGCGGCCGGCAGGTTGCGGCCGGCCCGGCTGGACGCCGGCTGCCCGGTCGCCGGCCGGTCCGCGCTGGCCCGGCGCCGGCCGGGCTGGCGCCGCCCCGGGGGCCGCTGCGGGTCGCGCTCCGGCTCCGAGACCTCCCGCACCGCGGGGAACTGGGAGGTCGGCACGTCGTCGTCGCGGACCGGCGGGAGGGAGGAGGTGGGCATGTCGTCGTCGCGCGGCGGGCGCCCGGGACCGCGCCGGTCGTATCTGTCGTCGTACGCCCCGTAGCGGTCGACGTCGTGGCGGTCGTACGGGTCGCCGTGCCCGTCGTACGGGTCGAGGGCGGGCTCGTCGTACCGGCGGGCGGTCGGCCGGGGGCGGGCCTGCGGCCCGGCGTACAGGTCGGCGCCGGACTGCCGGTTCCACGGGCCGGTGGACTCGACGTCACGCTCCGGCCAGGGCAGCGCGGGCGGGCGCTCGGGGCGGTCCCAGCCGCGAGGCTCGGCGCCGCCGTAGGGGTCGGGGTGGGACATCACGCACCGAGCGACGACGGTACGAGTTCCACCACATGACGCAAGACCAAGGCCATCCCCTACACGCGTGACTGTTCCGTCCGGTTGACCGGCCCGACGGCCGGCCGATTCCCGCCGTTCACCGCGCGGTGGCCGGGAATCGTGCCGAGCCTACTGCACGGGACGACCGGGGGCGGCGGACGAGCCCAGCCGGCAACCGGCACCCGGGCGCAGGGACGGTACTACCAGGCACCGACCGGTCGCCGGCGGCCGGCGAGATCACCTGCGACGGCGGCACCACGAGCCTCTCGATGAGCTTCTACCGGGCCGACCGGTCCTGCACCCGGGGCGGGCCGTCGTGCGGTTCGAGCTGCACGACGCGTACCAGGGGACGACGCTGACCGAGACGGCCCGCAGCGTCCGGATCCCGCGCTGAACGAGGCGAGGCCCGCTCCCCGGGTGCGGGGGGCGGGCCTCGGTGGCGTCCGGGACGGGGCGAACCGTCCGGGCGGCTACACCTCGAGCAGCTCGGTCTCCTTGTGCTTGACCAGCTCGTCGACGCTGCCGACGTACCGCTGGGTCAGGTCGTCGAGCTCCTTCTCGGCGCGGCGGCCCTCGTCCTCGCCGACCTCGCCGTCCTTGACGAGCCGGTCCAGCTCTTCCTTGCCCTTGCGGCGGATGTTGCGGATGGCCACCTTGGCCTCCTCACCCTTGTGCCGGGCCACCTTGATCATCTCGCGGCGGCGCTCCTCGGTCATCTGGGGGAGCAGGATGCGCAGCTGGTTGCCCTCGTTGTTCGGGTTCACGCCGAGGTCGGAGTCGCGGATCGCCTTCTCCATGGCGTTGATCTGCGAGTTGTCGTACGGCTTGATGATCACCATGCGCGGCTCGGGAACCGCGATGGAGGCCATCTGGGGCAGCGGGGTGGGGGTGCCGTAGTAGTCGATGACGACCTTGGAGAACATGGCGGCGTTGGCGCGGCCGGTGCGGATGGCGCCGAACTCTTCCTTGGCGTGCTCGATGGCACGGTCCATCTTCTCCTCGGCCTCGAGGAGGGTGTCGTCGATCACCGGTCTCCTCGCCTCCTTCTGTTACTCGTGGTGGGCTCTGCTGCTGTCTATCGGAGGACCGCCGAGGCGGTCGGCCGGGCCGTTCAGGCGGTGATCAGGGTACCGATCTTGTCGCCGCCGACGGCACGAATGATCGTGTCGTCGCCCTGGGCGCCGAAGACCAGCATCGGCAGGCCGTTCTCCATGCAGAGGCTGAACGCGGCGGCGTCGGCCACCCGCAGGTTGCGGCGCAGCACCTCGGAGAAGGTGATCGAGTCGAACTTGCTGGCGGAGGGGTCGATCCGGGGGTCGGCGGTGTAGACGCCGTCGACGCCGTTCTTGCTCATCAGCACCACGTCGGCGCGGATCTCCAGCGCGCGCTGGGCGGCGACGGTGTCGGTGGAGAAGTACGGCATGCCGGCGCCCGCGCCGAAGATGACCACGCGGCCCTTTTCCAGGTGCCGGATGGCGCGCAGCGGGATGTACGGCTCGGCGACCTGGGCCATCGTGATCGCGCTCTGCACGCGGGTCTCGATGCCCTCCTTCTCCAGGAAGTCCTGGAGGGCGAGGCAGTTCATCACGGTGCCGAGCATGCCCATGTAGTCGGCCCGGGCCCGGTCCATGCCGCGCTTCTGCAGCTCGGCGCCGCGGAAGAAGTTGCCGCCGCCGACCACCACGGAGACCTGCACACCGCGGCGGACCACGGTGGCGATCTGCCGGGCGATGGCCTGGACGACGTCCGGGTCGACGCCGATCGCCCCGCCACCGAAGACCTCGCCGGAGAGCTTCAGCACCACCCGGCGGGCCCGCCCGGGCGGCGGCGCCGTCGGGTCGTCCGCTCCCAGGCTCCGGTCACTCACAACCTGCGTCATCCGCCCCGCCCTTCCCCGCGCGCACGTCCTGCGCGCCGCGTACCGCGCAACTGCCGTTGCCGACCCTATGTGACGAGGAGGCCGCGGTGCCTGTCACGTACACCGGCGGCCTCCTCGTCGACGTTCCCTGCCCTCGGGCGCGTCACACGCCCGATCCGGCGGCTCAGGCCTGGCCGACCTCGAACCGCAGGAAGCGGGTCACCTCGATGCCGGCCTCGGCCAGCACCTGCTTCACGGTCTTCTTGTTGTCGGCCACCGACGCCTGCTCGACCAGGACGTAGTCCTTGAAGAAGGCGTTGACCCGACCCTCGACGATCTTCGGCAGCGCCGCCTCGGGCTTGTTCTCCTCGCGGGCGGTCTGCTCGGCGATGCGCCGCTCGGACTCGACGACCTCGGCCGGAACCTCGTCCCGGGTGAGGTACTTCGGCCGCATGGCGGCGATCTGCATGGCGGCGGCACGCGCGTCGGCGTCACCGGCCTCGTCGGTCTGGCCGGCGTACTCCACCAGCACGCCGACGGCCGGGGGCAGATCCTGGCTCTTGCGGTGCAGGTAGACCGCGACGTTGCCGTCCAGCTTGGCGAAGCGGTTGAGCACCAGCTTCTCGCCGATCTTGGCGGACTGCTCCTGGACCAGGTCGGCGACGGTCTTGCCGTCCAGCTCGGAGGCGAGCAGCTCCTCGGCGTTGCTGACGCCGCTGCGCTCGCCGTGCTCGACCAGCTGCTGGGCCAGGGCGACGAACGCCTCGGTCTTGGCGACGAAGTCGGTCTCGCAGTTGAGCTCCAGCAGGGCCTTGCCGGAGTGGGCGACCAGGCCGTTGGCAGCGGTACGGCCGGCCCGCTTGCCCACGTCCTTGGCGCCCTTGACACGCAGGATCTCGACGGCCTTGTCGAAGTCGCCCTCGGCCTCGGTCAGCGCCTTCTTGCAGTCCATCATGCCGGCGCCGGTGAGGTCGCGGAGCTTCTTGACGTCCGCGGCGGTGAAGTTGGACATGACTCTCTCTTCGATGTCGGAACTGCGGGTGGGATGGTCTGGGTGCCGGTTACCCGGATCCGGGCCGGATGTGCCCGGCGTACCCGCCGCTCCCCACCGTCGGTGAAAACGGACGGTGGGGAAGCGGCGGTGCGGTCACTCCGCGGCGGCGGTCGCCGGCTGCTCGGCCGGCTGCTCAGCCTGCTGCGCCGGCTGCTCGTCGGCCTTCTTCGGCTCCTCGAGCAGCTCGCGCTCCCACTCGGCCAGCGGCTCGTCGGCGCCGACCTGGCCCGGCTCGGGCTTCTCGTCGGTGCCCCGGCGGCGGCCGGAGCGGGCGATCAGACCGTCGGCGACGGCGGCGGCCACGACCCTGGTCAGCAGCTCGGCCGAGCGGATCGCGTCGTCGTTGCCCGGGATCGGGAAGTCGACCTCGTCCGGGTCGCAGTTGGTGTCGAGCACCGCGATCACCGGGATGCCCAGCTTGCGGGCCTCGTCGACGGCGATGTGCTCCTTCTTGGTGTCGACCACCCAGATCGCGGCCGGGAGCTTCTGCATGTCCCGCAGACCACCGAGGGTCTTGGTGAGCTTGGTCTTCTCGCGGAAGAGCTGCAGGGTCTCCTTCTTGGTGTAACCGGCGGCGGTGCCGGTCAGGTCACCCAGAGCCTCCAGCTCCTTCATCCGCTGAAGGCGCTTGTACACCGTCTGGAAGTTGGTCAGCATGCCACCGAGCCAGCGGTGGTTGACGTACGGCTGGCCGACCCGGGTCGCCTGCTCGGCGATGGCCTCCTGAGCCTGCTTCTTGGTGCCGACGAAGAGGATGCTGCCACCCTCGGCGACGGTCCCGCGCACGAACTCGTAGGCCTTCTCGATGTAGTCGAGGGTCTGGCGCAGGTCGATGATGTAGATACCGTTGCGCTCGGTGAAGATGAAGCGCTTCATCTTCGGGTTCCAGCGCCGGGTCTGGTGCCCGAAGTGGACACCGCTCTCCAGCAGCTGACGCATGGTCACGACGGCCATGGTGGGTACTCCTATTGTCCCTGGTTGTCCCGTCCGGCCGGCGGCCGGACGCCTGGCGCCCGGTCGTCGGCCATGACGGACCCGACCAAGATCGGGACCAGGGAGGCCGCCGCCCCACGACGAACCGTGGAGAGGGCGCGCGAGGTCGACCGCGCGAGGCGGTCGCCAGTCGACCAGTGTACGCGCCTGTCGCGTCGCCGGGCTGGCGGGTTCGCGAACCCGCCGGCCCCGGTGCCCCGGTCGCGAATTCGGACGCGGCACGCCGACCGGGATCTCCGCACCTGCTCAACACCGCGCCGACCCGGGCCGGGAGGGCGGGCGCCGTCCAGCTCGGGTCGGTCGGCGGCGTCCCGCCCGGTCAGCCGGCGGCGAGCGCGGCGGCGCCCGCGTCAGCCGGCGGCGAGCCCGGCGGCGCCCGCGTCAGCCGGCGGCGAGGGCGGCGGCGAGGAAGAGCACCAGCCCGACGGTCAGGTAGGCGGTCGGCGGGCGCAGCCAGCCCCGCGCCCCGTCGGCCATCGCCAGGCCGCCGGTGCGCAGCCCGTACAGGCCGGCGGCGAAGATCGGCAGCCCGGTGACCAGGAAGGTGCCGACGACGACGTGCGACGTCGAGACCGGGTCGCCGGTCAGGCCGTGCACCAGCACCCGCAGCGCGGGAAGCTCGAAGACCAGCACCAGCAGGCCGAGGATCACCGCCAGCGCGGGCCGGCGGGTCCGGTAGACGCCGTCGGAGGGCGCGCCGGCCGGCCGGTACGCCGCCTCGGGGCCCACCGCGCCGTCCAGGCGGGGCATGACCGGGGGCATCGGGCCGGTCGGCATCTCCAGCGGGTGCGCCGGCTCGGCGGGGCGGGTCGGCTCGACGATCGGGTACCCGCCCAGCGGGGCGGACCGTACCGGATCCGGCCGCTCCCCCGCCTCCACGCCGGCCGGCCCGGGGCCGCCGAGTCGGTCGACACCGCTGGTCAGCGGCCCGGCACCGGTGGTGGTGAGGGGGTCGGCGGAGGTCAACGGACCAGCCCCGGTGGTGGTGAGGGGGTCGGCGCTCTCCCGGGCCGCCCGCCGGCCGGGGCGGTCGCCCGGCAGCTCGCCGGAGACGTCCGGGTCGCCCGCCCGGCGCGAGCGGGCCGGGCGGTATCCCTCGGACTCGCCCCTGGCGTCACCAAGCCGGTCCGCCGTGCCGTAACGCCCGGTCTGGCCGTACCGGCCCGGGCCGCCCGGATCGGCGAACCGGCCCTCCTCCGCGGCGCGCTGCTCGGGGGTCGGGTACTCGTCGTCCCGGGGGCGGGACTCGCCCGCGCCGCGCCACTCCGGCTCGCCGTAGCCGCGCTCCTGCCCGGCGGGGTACCAGCGCGACTCCTGATCTTCGGGATAGCTCCGTCGTGCGTCCACGTCCGGCAACTTATGCCACCCACCCCACCGGCGCCATTCGTCCCTCCCGGCACAGGTCTGGCCTCTTCGGGCGGCGGAGCCCTCCCCCGCCTGCGGCGGCCGGCCGCGAACGCGGGCCTCTAGCACGGGGCACCCATGATCGTCCGCCCGTCCACAGGCCCGCTCGTCGTCCACAGGCAGCCCGCCGCGGGCCCCGGCGCGCCGCCGGCCGGACCACCCTGACCGGCATGACGAAGCGGAACCAGGCGGTCGGCGCGTACGGCGAGCGCTGCGCGGTCCGGCACCTGATCGGGGCCGGGCTGCGTCCGGTCGCCCGCAACTGGCGCTGCCCGGACGGGGAGATCGACATCATCGCCTGGGACGGCCGGGTGCTCGCCTTCTGCGAGGTGAAGACCAGACGCACCGACGACTACGGCACCCCGGCCGAGGCGGTCGTGCCGGCCAAGGCCCGCCGGTTGCGCGGGCTCGCCGCCCGCTGGCTGGCCGAGAGCGGGGTCGACGCCGACGAGGTGCGCTTCGACGTGCTGGCGGTCCGGCTGCCCGCCGCCGGCGCGGCCCGCGTCGAGCACCTCAAGGGGGCGTTCTGATGCGTACGCCGGGGGTGCTGGCGTGAGCTACGCCAAGGTGTTCAGCGTGGGGCTGGTCGGGGTCACCGGCCACCTGGTCGAGGTGGAGGCCGACCTGGCCGCCGGGCTGCCGGCGGTGGTCATCTCGGGGCTGCCCGACAGCGCCCTGCACGAGGCGCGCGACCGGGTACGGGCCGCCATCGTCAACTCGGGTCAGCGCTGGCCCAACCGGCGGATCACGCTCAACCTGCTGCCCGCGACGATGCCCAAGTACGGCTCCGCCTTCGACCTGGCCATCGCGGCGGCGGTGCTGGGCGGCTCCGGAGAGCTGCCCCTGGTGCCGCTGGACGGCGTGGTGATCCTCGGCGAACTGGGCCTGGACGGGACGGTCCGGCCGGTACGCGGGGTGCTGCCGATGGTGGCGGCCGCGGCCCGCGCCGGGCGGGACCGGGTGATCGTGCCGGTGGAGAACGCCGCCGAGGCGGCGGTCATCCCCGGGATCCGGGTCCGGGCGGTCGACACGCTGCACCGGCTGGCCTGCTTCGTCCGCGACGGCAGCCCGTTGATCGAGCCGCCCGCCGCGCCGGCGCCGCCCCCGGTCGACGGCCCGGACCTGGCCGAGGTGGCGGGGCAGGCGCTGGGCCGGCGGGCGCTGGAGGTGGCCGCCGCGGGCGGGCACCACCTCGCCCTGCTGGGGCCGCCCGGCGCGGGCAAGACCATGCTCGCCGAGCGGCTCCCCTCGATCCTGCCCGAGCTGGACGACGCCGCCGCGCTGGAGGTGACCGCGCTGCACTCGATCGCCGGACTGCTCCCGCCGGGCGGCCGGCTGCTGCGCCGGCCGCCGTTCCAGGCCCCGCACCACACGGCGACCATCCCCTCCCTGGTCGGCGGCGGGTCCGGGCTGGCCCGGCCGGGGGCCGTCTCGCTGGCGCACCGCGGCGTGCTCTTCCTCGACGAGGCGCCCGAGTTCAGCAAGGGCGCGCTGGAGGCGCTGCGGCAACCGCTGGAGCACGGCCGGATCCAGCTGGCCCGCAGCGGGGGCGGCACCGAGTACCCGGCCCGCAGCCAGTTGGTGCTGGCCGCCAATCCCTGCCCGTGCGCGAAGCCGGCCGGCGACGCGTACTGCGAGTGCAGCCCGCTGGCCCGGCGGCGGTACCTGGGCCGGCTCTCCGGGCCGTTGCTGGACCGGATCGACGTGCAGGTGAAACTGCTGCCGGTGCGGGCGGCGGAACTGATGGAGGCGGCCGTGGCCAGCGAGTCCTCAGCAACTGTGGCGGCCCGGGTCGCCACGGCTCGGCAGGCCGCGGCGGTGCGCTGGGCTCCGGTGGGCCGCGGGCTCAACGCCGAGATCCCCGGACCGTACCTGCGACGGCCGCCCTGGCGGCTGCCCGCGCGGGACACCGCCGAGCTGCGCGGCCGGCTGGACTCGGGGGCCGTCTCGGCCCGTGGCTTCGACCGGATCATCCGGCTGGCCTGGACCATCGCGGACCTCGACGGACGGGCCAGGCCGCAGCGCGAGGACGTGTTGGAGGCCATCCAACTCAGGACGGGAGAGGGAGCATGAGCACCAGCGAGGAGCGGCTGCTGGCCCGGGTGGCGCTGACCTGGCTCACCGAGCCGGGCACCCGGTCGGTGCACCGGCTGGTCCAGCAGCTCGGCCCGGTGGCGGCGCTGGACCTGCTGCTCGACGGGGGCGCGCCGGAGGCGAGCCTGCGGACGGCGGTGACGGCGCGCACGGGTGCCGAGGACGCACGCGCCGTCGCCGCCGACGCGCTCGCCCGCACCGAGCGGATCGGTGCCCGCGTCCTCACCCCGGAGGACGAGGAGTGGCCCGCCCGCCTCGACGACCTGCACCGGCTGGTGCTGTCCGGAACGAGCCGGCGGGTCGACCTGGAGACCGCCCCGCCGCTCTGCTTCTGGGTACGCGGGGGCTGGCCGCTCGGCGAGGCGCTGGACCGCTCCGTCGCGGTGGTCGGCGCGCGGGCCGCCACCGGGTACGGCCTGCACGTCGCCACCGAGATCGGGTACGGACTGGCCGAGCGGGACTGGACGGTGGTCTCCGGCGGGGCGTTCGGCATCGACGCGGCGGCGCACCGGGGCGCGTTGACCGCCGGCGGGCTGACGGTGGCCGTGCTGGCCTGCGGCGTCGACCGGCCGTACCCGATGGGCAACGCCGCCCTGTTCGATCGGATCGCCGAGACCGGGCTGCTGGTGAGCGAGTGGATGCCCGGTGCCGACCCGCTGCGGCCGAGGTTCCTGATCCGCAACCGGGTGATCGCCGCCGCCACCCGGGGAACGGTGCTGGTGGAGGCGGCGGCCCGCAGCGGTGCCACGCAGACGGTGAACCGGGCGATCGCGATGGGCCGGCGGGCGATGGTGGTGCCGGGCCCGGTCACCTCGGCGATGTCGGTCGGGGCGCATGAGGTGCTGCGGGACCAGCCGGCCGCGCGGCTGGTGACCGGGGTGCCGCACGTGCTGGAGGAGGTCGGCCGGATCGGGACCGACCTGGCCCCGCTTACACGAGGGCCAGAGCGCCCGAGCGACCTGCTCGACGACGAGGCGACCATGGTGCTGGAGTCGCTGCCCCGGCGCGGGGTGGTCGGGCTCGACGCGCTCGCCGCACGGGCCGGGGTCGACGTACGGACGGCGATGCGGAAGCTCTCCCTGCTGGAGGAGCTGGCGATGGTGCTCCGCCGGGACGGCGGGTACGCCCTGGCGCGACCTGCCACGTCGGCGCGCGCCCCCGCCGGTCGGGGGCGAGAGGCCAAACGCTGACCGGGTTCAGTCCCCCTCGAACCGGATCTCCAGGTCACGCTCGCGTACGCACCGGCGGACCAGCACCGCGACCCGCCGCACCTGCGCGGTCTCGGCCGGAGTGCGGGCGGCCTCGACCAGGCAGTCCAGTTCGGTCAGGAGCTGGGGTGCCCGCTCCGCCCCGACCACCAGCTCACCGAGCGGGTCGACCCGGTCCAGCGTCGGGGTGCGTCCGCCGCCCCGCCCCCGCTTCAGCAGGTCGAGCAGCAGGTCGTCGGGGTCGGGCACCACCTGCGCCGCGACCGAGGACGGCCGGCGGCCCGGGCCGCCACGGACCAGCCGGTAGAGGACGACGTCCAGGCCCATGAGCGGTCCCCTCCTCCCGTCGGCGTCCCCCGCCGAGGCAACCGGGCGACGGCGCACGCGCCGTCCCTGCCTCCAGTCTCCCCGTCCACGCCACCACCGGCCAGCACCGACGGCGTGCCGCCGCGCCAAGGTCAGGTCTTCTTTGTCCACGCCGCGCCTGTGGGACGGAACGGCTGGGCCGGTGGGCGTCCTCGCGCAGCGTCGTGTCGATGCGCAGCGTTCTGCCGACCGCCCGGCGCGCGCTTACGCTGAGCCCATGCCAGGCGGACGTCATGCGGTGCCACGCCTTCCCGCTCCGGCCTGCCCGTCGACTGCACGGGCGGGGCGATGACGGGCGGCGCGCGGGCCACCCGGACCACCCACGAGGCGCTGCCACCGGCCATGCGGGAGGCCGTGGACGACTTCGCCGACCACCTGGCCCGGGTGCGCAACCGATCCGCGCACACCGTGCGGGCGTACGTGGCCGATGTGGTCTCGCTGCTCGACCACGCGGTACGGATGGGCTGCTCCGCACCCGCCGAGCTGGACCTGACGGTGCTGCGCAGCTGGCTGGCCCGGCAGCGCACGGTGGGCGCGGCCCGGACGTCACTGGCCCGGCGGGCGGCGGCGGCGCGCACCTTCAGCGCCTGGGCGCACCGCGCGGACGTGCTCCCCACCGACGTGGCGGCTCCGCTGTCCAGCCCCCGGGCCCACCGCGACCTGCCCACCGTGCTCCGGGCCGACCAGGCCGCCGCCCTCGTGGAGGCGCCCGATCGGCGTGCCGGCGGCACCCGGCCCGCCGAAGCGACCAGACCCGCCGCCGGCACCCGCCCCGGCGCGGCCGCACGCACCGCCGCACCGCGACACGACGATCCGACTCGGCCCACCGACCCGACCGGGCACAAGGTGACCGACCCGGCCGGGCCCGACCCGGACGGACGCCGGGACGACTCGGCCACCCGGCGGGACGGTCCAGCCGACCCCGCCCGCCCCGAGGACGAACCGGTGCGACTGCGCGACCGGGTCCTGCTGGAACTGCTCTACGGCACCGGGGTACGGGTCAGCGAGGCGTGCGGGTTGGACGTCGCCGACGTCGACCACGGTCGCCGGGTGATCCGTGTCCTCGGCAAGGGCGGCCGGGAACGCTCGGTGCCGTACGGGGTGCCGGCCCAGCGGGCGATCGACGACTGGCTGCGCTCCGGGCGGCCCGCCCTGGCGGTGCCCGGCTCCGGGGAGGCGCTGCTGCTCGGCGCGCGGGGCGGGCGGCTGAACCCGACGACGGCGCGCCGGATCGTGGCCGGGTACGCCGAGTCCCTCGGCCTGCCCCGGGTCAGCCCGCACGGGCTGCGGCACTCGGCGGCGACGCACCTGCTGGAGGGCGGCGCGGACCTGCGCGCCGTGCAGGAACTGCTGGGCCACTCCTCGCTCGGCAGCACCCAGATCTACACGCACGTCTCGGTCGAGCGGCTGCGGGCCGCGTACCGGCAGGCACACCCGCGCGCCTGACCCACCCGCTGCCGATCGGCGCCGCCGCACCGGGTCGAACCGCCGGCAGCACGGTGCCTGCTCGTTGGGGCGGGCTGCCGCCGGAGGACGGCGAACCGACGGCGGTTGATCCGTCGACGGATATGATCACTACGTGACCGTCGCCCGGCCGCCCGAGCCGATTCCCGGGGCCCGACTGCTCTTCTCGCTCGATCCGGCGGTCAGCTACCTCAACCACGGCGCGTTCGGCGCGGTACCGATCAGCGTGCAGCGGGCGCAGCAGCGGTTGCGCGACGAGATGGAGTCCAACCCGCTGCGCTTCTTCACCCAGGGGCTGGCCGACCGGATCGGCCACACCCGGCGGCACCTGGCCACCTTCCTGGGCGCCGATCCGGACGGCACGGCGCTGGTCGGCAACGCCACCACCGGCGTCGCGGTGGTCCTCCAGTCCCTCGGCCTACGGGCCGGCGACGAGGTGCTCACCACCGATCACGGGTACGGCGCGGTCGGCTTCAGCATCGAGCGGGAGTGCCGCCGTACCGGGGCGGGCACCCGGGCGCTGCGGGTGCCGCTGACCGCCACCGACGAGGAGGTCGTCGAGATCGTCCGCACCGGTCTGCGACCCGGGCGCACCCGACTGCTCGTCATCGACCAGCTCACCTCGGCCACCGCCCGACTCTTTCCGGTCGCGGCCGTGGTCCAGGTGGCCCGGGAGCGGGGCGTACCGGTGCTGGTGGACGCGGCGCACGTGCCCGGCATGCTGCCGGTCGACGTTGGTGCCGTCGGCGCGGACTTCTGGGTGGGCAACCTGCACAAGTGGGCGTTCGCCCCGCGGGGAACCGCGGTGCTGGTGGTCGCCCCGCAGTGGCGGGAGCGGATCGAGCCGCTGGTGGTCTCCTGGGAGCAGGGCGCCGGCTTCCCCGGCAACGTGGAGTGGCAGGCCACCCTCGACTACACGGGCTGGCTGAGCGCCCCGGCGGGGCTCTACGCGCTGCGCAGCCTCGGCCTGGACCGGGTGCGGGCGCACAACGCGGCGCTGGCCGCGTACGGGCAACGGGTGGTCGGGGACGCCCTCGGGGTGGCGCCGGCCGACCTGCCGGACCCGGGGGGACCTGCGATCGCCATGCGGATCGTGCCGCTGCCGCCGGGCGTGGCCACCACCCTGGACACCGCGCGGGCCCTGGGCGGCCGGATCGCCGAGCGGCTCGCCGCCGAGGTGGCGGTGATGGCCTGGGACGGTCGGGGCTGGCTACGGCTCTGCGCGCAGGTCTACAACACGGCCGAGGAGTACGAACGGCTGGCGGTCCGGCTGCCCCCGCTGCTCGCCCGACCCTGACCCCGGCTCGCGCCGACCACACCGGCAGGCGGCCCTCGCCGTCCGCTCGGTGAGCGGGCCGCTCGCCGTCCGCTCGGTGAGCGGGCCGCTCGGGTCGCGCACCGGGAGCAGCCGGACCGGTCCCAGCCCGAGCAGGGCCAGCGGGTCGAGGTAGTCCGCACCTCGGCGCAGCCCCCAGTGCAGGCAGGCCGGGCTGGGACAGCCGGGATGCCGGGCCAGCAGCACGCCGAGCGGCGCGCCGGGCCGGACCGGGTCGCCGGGGCGTACCTCGGGTCGGACCGGCTCGTAGGTGGTCCGCAGGCCCGCCGCGTGCCCCACGGTGACCACCGGCCGGCCGGCGACCACGCCCGCGAAGAGCACCGTCCCGGCGCCGGCCGCGCGCACGGTCGCTCCCGCGGCGGCGGCCAGGTCGACCCCGCGATGACCGGGCAGCCACGGTCGGGGCGGCGGGTCGAAACGCCGCACCGGGCGGGGCGGGCCGTCGAGCGGCCACCGGAAGGCCGACGCACCGGCCGCCGCACCGAGGGTGGCCCGCGCCGCTGCGATTTTCGGGGGCGTTCGGCGGTCGACCGCTCCGCCGGACGGGGAGGGCGACGCGGCACGGGTGGCTGTGGCGGCCGGCGGTGCGACGAGCCGGACGTCGCCCGCCCGGTCAGCCCCCGATCCGGGGGTCGCCGCGACGACGGCGCCCGGCGGGCCGAGGACCAGCAGGACCGCCCACCACACCGTCACCGCCCGCAGTGCTCTCCGCATGTCCGCAGCATGCCCGCACCGGCCACCGGCCGAACCGGACAGCGCGTCCGCTGTGGACGACGGGCCGCCCTGTGGACAACGCCCACCAATCGAGTCGATCTGCTAGGCGACGGGGGCGGAGCCAGCCGCGCCGGCATCGGACCGGTGGACCGGCGCGGCGACTAGGCTGGGCCCACGCGCCGAGGGTAGAGACCGGGGAGGCCGCCGTGACCAGCGTGGACGATGTGAGCCGCCCCTCCCGGGTGGCCGGGCCGGACGAGGCGATCAGCGCCGAGGAGCTGCAACTGGCCGCCCGCAACCACGGCATCCCGCTGGAGGCGTTGCGCTACGACGTCACCCCGGCCGGCCTGCACTACCTGCTGATCCACTACGACATTCCGGACGTCGACCCGGCCGGCCACGCGCTGACCGTCGACGGGGCGGTACGCCTGCCGCTCATCCTCGGGCTGGACGAGCTGCGCTCGCGCCCCCGGGTGACCCGGCAGGTGACGCTGGAGTGCGCCGGCAACGGCCGGGCGCTGCTGCACCCGCGGCCGGTGAGCCAGCCCTGGCTGGTGGAGGCGGTCGGCAACGCCGAGTGGACCGGCACCCCGCTCGCGCCGCTGCTGCGTGAGGCCGGCATCGCGCCCGAGGCGGTCGACGTGGTCTTCACCGGGGCCGACCACGGCGTCGAGCGCGGTGTCGAGCAGGACTACCAGCGGGCCCTCCCGGTCGGCGACGCGCTGCGGGAGGAGGTGCTGCTGGCGTACGAGATGAACGGCGCTCCCCTGCTGCCGCAGCACGGCGCGCCGCTGCGGCTGATCGTGCCCGGCTGGTACGGCATGGCACACGTGAAGTGGCTGCGCAGCATCACCGTGCTGACCGAGGAGTTCGGCGGCTACCAGAACGCGGTGGCCTACCGGCTGCGCCGGGACGCGGACGACCCGGGCGAGCCGGTGACCCGGATCGAGCCGCGCGCCCTGGTCCGCCCGCCGGGGTTCCCGGACTTCATGACCCGCACCCGGGTGCTGCGTCCCGGCCTGTGCACGGTGGACGGTCGGGCCTGGTCCGGGCACGCGCCGATCACCTCGGTGGAGGTGACCACCGACGGCGGGGCCACCTGGGCACCGGCCATCGTGGACCCGCCGCGCGGCGGGGACTGGTCCTGGCGGCGCTGGCGGTACGAGTGGTCGCCGCAGCCGGGCCGGTACGTCCTCGGCGCCCGGGCCACCGACGCGTCGGGGCGGACCCAGCCTGTCGAGCAGCCGTGGAACCGGGGCGGGTTCGCCAACAACCTGGTCCAGCGGGTCGAGGTCGCGGTCCTCGCGGACTGACCCGCGAGGCGGCGGCCCCGGCGTCAGTGCCGCCGAACGCACACGGTGGTGGTGACCCCAGGCAGGCGGTAGGGCCGGGGGAAGAGGTCGCGCGGGCCGGCGGGTGGGGGATGCCGGCGGGAGGAGCGGTGCGTCAGCCGCCGAAGCCGGAGTCGGCGGGGAGGGAGATGTCGGGCTTCTCCAGCTCCTCGACGTTGACGTCCTTGAAGGTCATCACCCGGACGTTCTTCACGAACCGGGCAGGGCGGTACATGTCCCACACCCAGGCGTCGTGCATCTCGACCTCGAAGTAGACCTCGCCGTCGGAGTTGCGCACGTGCAGGTCGACCTGGTTGGCGAGGTAGAAGCGGCGTTCCGTCTCCACCACGTAGGAGAACTGGCGGACAATGTCGCGGTACTCCCGGTAGAGCTGCAGCTCCATCTCGGTCTCGTACTTCTCGAGATCTTCCGCGCTCATCGCACTCCGCCTTCCATGACCACATCTTCCCCCACCGGCGCCGGAGGCCGAGGCTGCTCGCCCAACGCCACGCCGACGGTACCCCCTGACGCGTCGAAGCGCTCCATCGGCTCGGACGCGGGCCCGACGACGGGGCGTCGGGACCGCGGCGGACGGCCGGCGCGGCCGGACACGGCGGCCACGTTGACGTACGAGAAACGGTGCTCCACGCAGGGGCCGCGCTCGCGCAGCGCCTCGCTGTGCTCGGGCGTGATGTACCCCTTGTGCTCGGCGAAGCCGTAGCCCGGGTACTGCCCGTCCAGCTCCACCATGAGCCGGTCCCGGGTGACCTTGGCCAGCACGCTGGCCGCCGCCACGCAGGCCGCCACCCGGTCGCCCTTCCACACCCCCAGCCCCGGGACGTCCAGCCCGTCCACGCCGAAGCCGTCGGTCAGCACGTACTCCGGTCGGGTGGTCAGCGATGCCAGCGCCCGGCGCATCGCCGCGAGGTTGCACACGTGCAGGCCCCGGGCGTCGACCTCCTCGGCCGGGATGATCACCACCGCGTACGCCAGGGCGCGGGCGACGACCTCCTCGTACACCCGCTCCCGGCTGGCCGGGGTGAGCAGCTTGGAGTCGGCCAGCCCGTCGATCTCACCGCGCCGCCCCTCGGGCAGCACCGCGGCGGCGGCGACCAGCGGCCCGGCGCAGGCGCCCCGACCGGCCTCGTCGGCCCCGGCGACGTGCCGGAAGCCGCGCCGTTGCAGGGCCCGTTCCAGGGCGTAGAGACCACCTTCGCGGCGCACCACCGTGCGCGGGGGCGTCAGCACGGCGCGACCCCGCTCGGGTCGGTCAGGGCCCGGGTCAGCACGGCGGGCAGGTCCTCCGGGTAGTAGCGGTGGCCGGTCGCGGTCAGCTCGTCGACCGACCACCAGCGGTGCCCCGAGACGCTGGCCCGCTCGATGTCGGTGAAGCCCGTGGTGTCCACCTCCCAGCCCGCCACCCGGACCAGGAAGAACTCCTGCTCCTGCCGGTACCAGACGCCGTCGAAGGGGAACTCGACCGTCTCGGACCAGACCGGCGCGCCCAGCGCGCCCGGGTCCAGCCGCAGCCCGGTCTCCTCGCCCAGCTCCCGGGCGGCGGCCTGGGCGGGCGTCTCTCCCGGGTCGAGCCCGCCGCCGGGGGTGAACCAGTACCGGTGCTCGGGGCGGGACGGGTCCCAGCCGCTGAAGAGCAGCACCCGGCCGCCCGCGTCGACGAGCAGCACCCGGGCCGCGCGGCGAGGGGTGTAGACGGTCACCGCCCCAGCCTGCCAGACGCCGGTGACGAACTGCCACGCCCGGGGCCGGGCCGCGGGTCCGCTACGGGTTGGGGACGGCGTCGAACTGCTTGGGTACGGTGAGCCAGGTGGCCCGGTCCACCGGCCAGAACACGGTGAAGGCCCGCCCGACGACCTGGTCCTCGGGGATGGTGGCGCTGTCGATGTTCCGACCGGACTGCTGCCAGTGCTCCAGCGAGTCGCCGGAGGCGGAGCGGTGGTCGCCCATCACCCAGAGCCGCCCCTCCGGCACGGTGATGTCGAACTCCTGGTCGGCCGGCTTGTCCCGCTCGCCGTTGGCCGAGAAGATGTACGGCTCGTAGAGCGGCTTGCCGTTGATCACCAGCTTGTCGTCGTCGCAGCAGACCACGTGGTCGCCGCCGACGCCGATCACCCGCTTGATGAAGTCCTCGCCGTCGGGGTTGCCGCTCCACTCGGTCGGCGCCTTGAAGACGACGACCTCGCCGCGGTGCGGTGACCGGAAGTCGTAGACCAACTTGTTGACCAGCACCCGATCGTCGATCTGGAGGGTGTTCTCCATCGACGGGGACGGGATGAAGAAGGTCTGCAACACGAAGTAGCGGACCAGCACCGCCACCAGGATTGCCACGCCCAGGAGGATGGGCAGCTCCTTCCAGAAGGAACTGCGGGGCTTGTCGGTCTGCTCGTCAATCACGGGTGGAGCCTACGTCCCCGGGCGCGGGCCGATCGTCCGGAACGCGCGACAACGGACATCAGGGTCACCGCCGGGAGGACGAGAGCGACACCGCCCACCGGGGCCGGCTCAGCCGGCGGCGGGACGGCCGGGGCGGCGGCCGGCCGGGAGAGCCGGTCGAAGGTCTCCGGCACCGGCAGCGAGGTCCACCGCTGGGACGGCCAGACCACCATGAACGCCCGGCCGACCACGTTGTCGATCGGCACCGGGCCCTGGCAGCGGGCGTCCTGCGAGACCAGTCGGTGGTCGCCCATCACGAAGATCTGACCGGGCGGCACGACCACCTCCTCGAAGCGCCGGGACCGGCACTCGCGGGCGTTGGGCGGCACGTCGAGCGGCGAGTTGCGGATCACGTACGGCTCGTCCAGGGGGGTGCCGTTGACCAGCACGCGCCCCTGGTCGTCACAGCACTTCACCCGGTCGCCCGGTACGCCGATGACCCGCTTGATGAAGTCCTTCTCGCCCGGGCGGCTGACCCCGACCAGGTCGCCGAACGTCCGCCCGACCTTGCCGGCGAAGCCGGGCTCGGGCTCCTGGACCTCCTGCGCGACCCACCGGTCGGTGCCCCGGAAGACCACGACCTCGCCGCGCACCGGGTCACGCACGTCGTAGACCACCTTGTTGACCAGCACCCGGTCGCCGATGAGGAGGGTGTCCTCCATCGAGCCGGAGGGGATGAAGAAGGCCTGGAGCAGGAAGGTGCGGATCAGCACGGCCAGACAGAAGGCGACGACCAGCAGCAGCGGGAGTTCCTGCCAGAGCGGCATCTGCCGGCGGGTGCGCCGGGTCCGCCGGCGCCACGGATCGACTGTGCCGTCCTCGTCAAGCACCTGCACCACGCCACTCCCCGGTCCGCAGAAACGACACTACCGCCCGGGAGCCTCGTCGAGGCCCCACGGGCGGTAGTGGACATTCGCACGCCGTGACCAGCGTCGCGGCGTCGCTGCCCCGCTGCGCCCGTACGACCAGGGTAATGCGATCTGGTCGATACGACACCCGCGCAGCTCAGGCGGCGTGGCGAGCGGGAAGTCAGCTGGGCTGCTTCTCCCGCTTCTCCTTGATCTTGGCCTTCTTGCCGCGCAGCTCGCGCAGGTAGTAGAGCTTGGCGCGACGCACGGCACCGCGGGTCACGACCTCGATCCGGTCGATGCCCGGGCCGTTGAGCGGGTACGTCCGCTCCACACCCACGCCGAAGCTGACCTTGCGGACCGAGAAGGTCTCGCGCAGACCGTCACCCTGGCGGCGGATGACGACGCCCTGGAAGATCTGGACACGGGACCGGTTGCCCTCGACGACCCGCGCGTGCACCTTGACGGTGTCACCGGCACGGAAATCGGGGAGGTCGGTCCGCTTCGACTGGGCGTCAAGGGCGTCCAGGATGTTCATCGCTGCGTCCTCGTGAGGCTCACGGCGCACCGTCACTCGGTGCGCGGATGGGTGATTCTGATCCCCGGGTGGTGGTCGGCGGGCCGACCCCGGTCGAGGATCCTCGCAGCCGCCCGCGGGCGCGGGTGGATGCGGCAACCCCTCTACTTTGCCACATCCCCCGGCGGCAGCTGAAATCCGGCCCGATCCAACGCGGCGACGTCCCGTTTGTCCAGGCTCTCCGGGGGCAGCGCGGCGATCATGTCGGGCCGCCGGGCGGCGGTGCGGGTCAGCGCCTCGTCGCGCCGCCACCGGGCGATCCGCCCGTGGTCGCCGGAGCGGAGCACCTCCGGCACCTCGTGCCCGCGCCAGGTCGCCGGCTTGGTGTACATCGGGGCCTCCAGCAGCCCGTGCGCGTGCGACTCCTCGTCCAGCGAGCCGGCGTTGCCGAGCACCCCGGGCAGCAGCCGGGTGACCGCCTCCAGGATCACCAGCACCGCCACCTCGCCGCCGAAGAGCACGTAGTCGCCGAGGGAGACCTCGGTGACCCGCATCCGGGTCGCGGCGTGTTCCAGCACCCGCTGGTCGATGCCCTCGTACCGGCCGCAGGCGAAGAGCAAATGCGACTCGGCGGCCAGCTCGTGGGCCATGGCCTGGGTGAACCGGACGCCGGTCGGCGAGGGCACCAGGAGCCGGGGCAGGGTGTGCCCGTCGGGGCTGAGCTCGTCGGGGGCGAGGGCGTCGAGCGCCTCACCCCAGGGCTCCGGCCGCATGACCATGCCCGGGCCGCCGCCGTAGGGCGTGTCGTCGACCGTGCGGTGCACGTCGTGGGTCCAGCTCCGCAGATCGTGTACGGCCAGCCGCAGCGTCCCGTTCTCCCGGGCCCGGCCGATCAGCGACAGGTCCAGCGGGGCGAAATACTCCGGGAAGATCGACACGACGTCGACGCGCATTGGGGGTGGCTCCGGTCTCAGAGGTCGAGCAGACCGGCCGGCGGGTCGACCACGACGCGACCGCCGGCGAGATCGACCTCGGGGACGATCGCCTTGACGAAGGGGATCAGCGCGGTACGCCCCTCGGGGCGGCGCAGGACCAGCAGGTCCGAGGCGGGGGCGTGGTCGATCCGGGCCACCTCGCCCAGGTGCTCGCCGGCCGGGGTGACCGCGGCGAGACCGACCAGTTGGTGGTCGTGGAACTCCTCCGAGTCCTCCGGCGGCGCGACGTCGGCGCTGTCCACGCCGAGCAGGGTGCCGCGCAGCGCCTCGGCGACCTCGCGGTCGAGGATGCCCTCGAAGGCGACCAGCATCCGGCCCTGGTGCCAGCGGGCCGACTCGATGGTCAGCTCCGCGGGGACCGTGAACACCACGCCGGGACCGGGGGCGGGGTTGGCCGGGGCGGACGCCCCTGGTTCGGTGCGCAGCACCGAACCAGGGGCGAAACGCGCTTCGGGCTCGTCGGTCCGCACCTCCACGGTGACCTCACCGCGGATGCCGTGCGGTTTGCCGATCCTGCCGACGATGAGCAGCATCAGTACGAGTCGACGATGTCGACGCGTACTCCGCGTCCACCGATGGAGCCGATCACCTGGCGCAGTGCTTTGGCGGTCCGACCGGACCGCCCGATCACGGTGCCGAGGTCCTCGGGGTGCACGCGGACCTCGAGCCGCTTGCCCCGACGGGAGTCGACCATCCGGACGCGCACGTCGTCCGGGTGGTCCACGATGCCCTTGACCAGGTGCTCCAGCGCGGGACGCAGCGGCATGTCAGGCCTGCTCACCGGCGTCGGCAGCAGCGGCCGGGGCCTCGGCCGGAGCCTCGGTCTTCGGCGCCTCGGCCTTGGCGGCCTTCTTGGCCGGCTTGGCCGGGGTCTCCGGAGCCAGGCCGGCGGCGGCCTTCGCCTCGGCCTCGTACGCCGCCTTGCGGTCGGCGCGCTCGGGGGCGACCTTCAGCGGCGGCGGGGCCGGCAGGCCCTTGAACTTCTGCCAGTCACCGGTCAGCTCCAGCAGACGCTGCACCGCCTCGCTCGGCTGCGCGCCGACGGAGAGCCAGTACTGGACCCGGTCCGACTTGACCTCGATCACCGAAGGGTCTTCCTTCGGCTGGTACACGCCGACGAACTCGATCGCGCGACCGTCGCGCTTGGTGCGCGAGTCGGCGATGACGATGCGGTACTGCGGGTTGCGGATCTTGCCCATCCGCAGGAGCCGGATCTTTACGGCCACAGTTGTTTCGCTCCTGTTGCGATCTCACCGACCCGGTACGGGCGGTGCACGGGTGAGCGCCGACCGGCACAGTGGGGTTGGGCCGGAGACAACTCGGTGGACTGGCGACACGCCCGGGTTAGAGGGCGCCGGACGTGCGCCGGATACCAGCGACCCATTCTGCCAGATCCGGCGCCGATCTCTCACACCGGACCCGGACAGGTCACCCGACGCGGCGTGATGGTGACGCGGAACACGGTCAGCGGACCGGCGGACGGTCCCAGCCGGGTGGCAGTTCGTCGGGTACGTCCCAGTCCGGCGGCGGGACGAAGTCGCACCAGGTGCCGTCGAACGGGAACACCCCCGCCTCGGCCCGGGCGATCACCCGCTCCCCCTCGGCCCGTACCGCCGCCTCGTCGGCCACCCAGTAGTCGTCGGGGAAGGCGAGCCGCTCGGCGAACTCCTCCTCGTCCTTCCACCGCCAGCTGCGGTCCGGGTACACCACCACGTCGAGGTCCTGGTCCACCACGTCGACCCCGGCGACCTGGCCGTCGTCCCAGCGGACGCCCGGCTCCTCCAGGTTGACGTACCAGTTGGCGAACCGGCCCCGCGCGTCGGAGAACCACCAGACCGAGTGGGCCGCCCCGGTGGGCAGGAACTTCAGCAGCGGCGGGCCGCTCCACCGGCCGCGCGCCAGCCGGTACGACGAGGAGATCCACTCGGTGAAGGGCATCGCCCGCATCCCCAGGCCGGCCTCGGTGACCTCATGGGCGACCGGGGTGTCCCGGGCGATCCAGATCAGCAGTCCGCGCTCGTCGTCGCTGACCACCCGGCCCGGCCGGACCCAACCGATCCGGCCGTGCCGCACGTTGCGGTGCATGATCAGACGACCCGGCGCGAACCGGTCGGCGGGACCGCCCGGGCGCACCTCAGTAGGCGCGGGCGAGGATGGCGACCAGGTCCGACTCGTCCTCCGAGTCGGGCACCGAGCCGTCGGCGCGGAGCAGGCAGCGCACGGTGACGCCCTGACCGTTCGCCTCGGCCTCACCCGCCACGCCGACCGCCGACCACGGCACCTTGGCCCAGCCGGTGGCCGCCGCCTCGATCGCCTCGGCCAGCGTCGACACCTCGACGGTGCGGGACTCGCGGTGGGCCAGCGCCTGGTCGTGCAGCACCCGCTGGTCGGCCTCCAGGGCGGCCAGCACCGCGTCGACCACGTCCGCCACCGGGGTGGGGGCCTTCGAGCCGTCCGTACGCCGGACCACCACCGCATTGCCGGCGGCCAGGTCGCGGGGGCCGACCTCGACGCGTACCGGGTAGCCGCGCAGCTCGGCGTCGACGGCCCGGCGGCCGAACGCGGTGTCGGTGCGGTCGTCGAGCGCGACCCGGACGCCGGCGTCCCGCAGGCCGTCGCGGAGCTTGGCCGCCGCCTCGGCGACGCCCTCGCCGTCCTTGACGATCATCACGTACGCCTGGACCGGCGCCAGCTTCGGCGGCACCCGCAGGCCGTTGTCGTCGCCGTGGGCCATGATCAGACCGCCGAGCATCCGGGTCGAGGTGCCCCAGGAGGTCGTCCAGGCGTGCTCCCGGCCGCCCTCGGCGGAGGAGTAGCTGATGTCGAAGGCCTTGGCGAAGTTCTGCCCCAGCTCGTGGCTGGTGCCGAGCTGGAGGGCCTTACCGTCGCCCATCATGCCTTCGCAGGTGTACGTGGCGGTCGCGCCGGCGAAGCGCTCCCGGGCGGTCTTCAGACCGACCACCACCGGAATGCCGAGCACGTTGACCATCAGGTCCTCGTACGCCTCGTGCAGGATCCGCCGCGCGTAGGCGCGGGCATCCTCGCGGGTGGCGTGCGCGGTGTGCCCCTCCTGCCAGAGGAACTCGCTGGTCCGCAGGAAGATCCGCGGGCGCAGCTCCCAGCGGACCACGTTGGCCCACTGGTTGAGCAGCAGCGGCAGGTCCCGGTACGAGTCGATCCACTTGGCCATGAACTCGCCGATCACCGTCTCGCTGGTGGGGCGCACCACCACCGGCTCGGCGAGCTGCTTGCCGCCACCGTGGGTGACCACGGCGAGCTCCGGCGAGAAGCCCTCGACGTGCTCCGCCTCGCGCTTGAGGTAGCTCTCCGGGATGAAGAGCGGGAAGTACGCGTTCTCCGCGCCGGCCGCCTTGATCCGGGCGTCCATCTCGGCCTGCATCCGCTCCCAGATGGCGTAGCCGGCCGGTCGGATGACCATGGTGCCGCGGACCGGGCCGTTGTCGGCCAGCTTCGCCTTGGCGATCAGGTCCTGGTACCAGCGGGGAAAGTCCTCCGCACGGGGAGTGAGCACGCGTGCCATGACCGCACATCCTAGGCGGCGTCCGCCCCGCCGCTGCGCCCGGGAGGCGGCGCGCCGCGTCCGCGTCGCCGCACGGCCGGACGGCCGGACGGCCCTGTGCCTAGGGCCCGCCGGGCGGACGTCGGGGCGGGTCGGCGATCGTAGACTTCGACCACCATGGGTGAGCTGAGGGATTCCGCCCGGCAGCGGCTGCGCGACATGATCGTCGACGCCGCTCGCGCGCAGACCGTCGCGTCCGGGTGGGACGGGGTACGGATGGGTGGGGTGGCGGCCGCGGCCGGGGTGAGCCGGCAGACCGTCTACAACGAGTTCGGCAGCAAGGCGGGGCTGGCCGAGGCGCTCGCCCGACGCGAGGTGGACCGGTTCGTCGCCGACGTCCGCGCGGCCCTGCGCGAGCACGGCGCCGACGTGCGGGCCGGCGCGTACGCGGCCATCTGGCACACGCTGACCGAGGCGGCCGGCAATCCGCTGATCAAGGCGATCCTGACCAGCGCCCGGGGCGGCTCCGACGCGCTGCTGCCGTACCTGACCACCCGCGCCGAACTGGTGCTCACCGAGGCCTCCGGCGCCCTGCTGGACTGGGCGGGCGACCACCTGCCCGCCGCCGACCCGGCGGCCCTGGCCTTCGCCGCCGACACCGTCGTCCGCCTCGTGGTCAGCCACATCGTCCTGCCCCGCGCCCCCATCGACCAGACCGCGTCCTCCCTGGCCGACCTCGCCCTCCACCTCTTCCTCACGGCAGCAACCCCCTGACCCAGGTCCCACCCTCCAAGATCCGCGCACTTTCCCCGAAAGAGTGGCTAAGCGGCCCGGAATAGCCACGCTTTCCATGAAAGTGCGCGCCGAGGGGCGGGCGCGGGGGGTCAGGGGAGGGGGTGGCCGCGGAGGATGGTGCGGGAGGGGGTGCGGACCACGCGCAGGTCCCGGCGGGGGTCCTCGGGGTAGACGGTGAGGTCGGCGAGGCCGCCCTCGACCAGGCCGGGGAAGCCGAGCCAGGCGCGGGCGCCCCAGGAGGCGGCGGCGAGGACGTCCGTCGCGGACATGCCGGCCTGCTCGTGCAGGAGCAGCATCTCCTCGGCGGCCAGCCCGTGGTCGATGCCGCCGCCCGCGTCGGTGCCCACGTAGATCGGCACGCCGGCCTCGTACGCGGCCCGGACCACCTCCGGGAAGCGGTCGCGCAGGGTGAGCATGTGGTCGGCGTACCCGGGGAACCTGGCCCGGGCCTGGTCGGCGATGCCGCCGAAGGTCCGAATGTTGATCATCGTGGGGATCAGCGCGGTGCCCTGCCGGGCCATCAGGTCGATCAGGTCGAGGCTCAGGCCGGTGCCGTGCTCCACCGAGTCCACCCCGGCGCGCACCATGATCTCCACGGCCGACTCGGAGAAGGTGTGCACGGCGGCCCGGGCCCCGGCGGCGTGCGCGGCCGCGACGGCCGCGGTCATCGTGTCGGCGTCCCAGGACGGCGCCAGGTCGCCGACGCCCCGGTCGATCCAGTCGCCGACCAGCTTGACCCAGCCGTTGCCGGCGGCGGCCTGGGCCGCCACCGTCGCGGCCACCTCGGCCGCGCCGACCTCCACGCCGATGTCGCGCAGGTAGCGCTTCGGCGGGGCGACGTGCCGCCCGGCGCGGGCCAGTCGCGGCAGGCCCGGCTCGTCGTCGAGTTCCGGGTACGGGAACGGCGAGCCGGCGTCCCGGATGGCGAGCACCCCGGCGTCCCGGTCAATCCGGGCCAGCTCGCGGGCCTGGTCGAGCGAGGTGATCGGGGAACCGCCCCGAGCGATGCCGATGTGGCAGTGCGCGTCGACCAGGCCGGGCAGCACGTACCCGCCGTCCACCACGGTCTCGGCGCCGGGCACCGGTTCGAAGGTGACCCGGTCGCCGACCAGCCAGAGATCCCGGACCTCGTCGTCCGGCAGGAGCACACCGCGCACATGCAGAGCCATGTGCACAGTCCTACCGGATCACCCGCCGCCGTGCCGCGCCGGGCCCGAGCCGCCCCGGCTACCACCCCCGCAGGCTCACCCGGATGGGGTGGGGCGGCCTCACCCGGTGCCGGTGGACGGTGGTCGGACCCGAGAGGTCAGGGAGGAAAGATGGCTGTCCGGACGACGGTACGTCCCTCGCCCACGGACGAGGTCCCGCTGCATCCGGCGTACGGCTACCGGATGCGCCGCCAGCGGCACCCGATCGGTGTCCGCGGCGGGCCGCGGCGCGCCCCGCGCGGCTACCAGCTGAGCGACGCCGACCAGCGGCAGGTCCGGGCGGCGTACGAGCTGCGCATGCGGCAGCTGGCCCGCGCGGTGGTGACGGCCGGCAGGCAGCCGGGCGACGCGACGGAGAACCTGGTCGGGCAGTTGGAACAGCGGATCGACGCGCTGGTGCACCGGGCCGGCTTCGCGCCCTCGGTCGACGCGGCGCGGGATCTCGTCGCCCACAACACCTTCACCGTCGACGGTGGCAAGGTCAACCGGCCGTCGTACCTGATTCAGCCGGGGCAGACCATCGAGGTGCGCCCGGACCGGCAGTGCCGCCCGCCGGTCGCGATCGCCGTGGCCGAGTACGCCGAGGGCGACGCGCCGCCGTACCTGGAGGTCAGCTCGGAGCGGCTCACCGCGACCCTGACCCGGGAGCCGCAACGGCAGGAGGTGCCCGCGCTGCGGGACATCCCTCTCGCCGTCCACCCCGACAAGGAGGTCGCGCGATGAGCATGCCGATTCCGAACGACCGACGGGTGCCCAACTACCTGCGGCAGAGTGGCCGGCCGGCGCTGACGCCGCGGCAGCGGCGCCGCGCCGAGCACAAGGAGGCGCGGCGGGAGAGCCTCCTTGGTCAGCGTCCACCGAAGCGGTCGCGGGGCCGGTGATTCGGTGCCGGGTGGCGGTACCGACCGCCCCCCGGCCGAACCGGCCGGTCCGAGGCGACCCGGGTGCCGGCGACGCGCGCCGGCCGCCCGGGGTCAGCGCTTGCCGTCGCCCTTGCCGAGCTTGTTGAAGTCGATCTTCGGGAGCTTGAAGCCCGGCGGCAGGCCCTGACCGCCGGCCAGGTCGCCCGGGTCCAGCCCCGGCGGGAGCTGCGGCATGCCGCCCGGGAAGCCGCCCGGCAGCCCGGCGCCCGCCCCGGTACGCGGCCGACCGCCGCCCTTGGTGCCCTTGCGCTTGTTCTTCGGCGACTTGGTCGCCTTGCGCCGGCCCGCGCCGGGCAGGCCCATCATGCCGCCCATCTGCTTCATCATCTTCTGCGCGTCGGTGAAGCGGTTGAGCAGCTGGTTGACGTCCATCACGGTGACGCCGGAGCCGTTGGCGATGCGGGCCCGGCGGGAGCCGTTGATGATCTTCGGGTTGGTCCGCTCGCCCGGGGTCATCGACCGGATGATCGCGGTGACCCGGTCGAAGTGCTTGTCGTCCAGCTCGGCGAGCTGGTCCTTCATCTGCCCCATGCCGGGCATCATGGCCAGCACGTTGGCGATCGGGCCCATCCGGCGGACCGCGATGAGCTGGTCGAGGAAGTCCTCCAGGGTGAACTGCTCGCCGCCCATCAGCTTGGCGGTCATCTTCTCCTTCTGATCGGTATCGAAGGCCTGCTCGGCCTGCTCGATCAGAGTGAGGACGTCGCCCATGCCGAGGATCCGGCTGGCCATCCGGTCGGGGTGGAAGACGTCGAAGTCCTCCAGCTTCTCGCCGGTGGAGGCGAAGAGGATCGGCTGCCCGGTGATCTCCCGGACCGACAGCGCGGCGCCACCGCGCGCGTCGCCGTCGAGCTTCGAGAGGACGACACCGGTGATGCCGACGCCGTCGCGGAACGCCTCGGCGGTCCGCACGGCGTCCTGACCGACCATCGCGTCGACGACGAAGATGACCTCGTCGGGCTGGACCACGTCCCGGATGTCGGCGGCCTGCTGCATCATCTCGGCGTCGATACCGAGGCGGCCGGCGGTGTCGACGATCACGATGTCCCGGGCGGCCCGCTTGGCGTGCTCGATCGAGGCGCGTGCCACCTGCACCGGGTCGCCGACGCCGTTGCCGGGCTCCGGGGCGTACACCTCGACGCCGGCACGGCCACCGAGCACCTGGAGCTGCCCGACGGCGTTGGGGCGCTGGAGGTCGGCGGCGACCAGCAGCGGCTGGTGACCCTGGGCCTTGAGCCAGCGGGCCAGCTTGCCGGCGAGGGTGGTCTTACCGGAACCCTGGAGACCGGCCAGCATGATCACGGTCGGCGGCTGCTTGGCGAACTGGAGCCGCCGCCCCTCGCCGCCGAGGACGTTGATCAGCTCCTCGTTGACGATCTTGACGATCTGCTGCGCCGGGTTGAGCGCCTCGGAGACCTCCGCGCCGCGGGCGCGCTCCTTGAGGTTGGCGATGAAACCCTTGACCACGGGCAGCGCGACGTCCGCCTCCAGCAACGCCATGCGGATCTCGCGCGCGGTGGCGTCGATGTCGGCGTCGGTGAGCCGACCCTTGCCGCGGAGCTTGGTGAAGATCCCGGACAGGCGGTCACTCAAGGTGTCAAACACGCGAACATCCCGTTTGTCAGTGTTACGGCGGGCACAACGCGGCCGGGGTGCAGGAACCGGCCACCGCAAGGGTAGCCCGCCGCCCGCACCCGCGCTTCGGCCCGGCCACCGCCGCCGGCCCGGCCCGGGGCGCGCGGGTCGGGCCCTGGCAGCGCAGACCCGGCCGGCCCGGTCGCGATCTTCCGCGGGCCCGCTTCCACCACGGCCGCCCGCCCCGCACCGCCGGCCCGGACCGCCGGACGATCAGGTGTCGACCAGCCCCGACTGGTACGCGAAGACCACCAGCTGGGCCCGGTCCCGGGCGGCCAGCTTGACCATCGCCCGGCTGACGTGGGTACGCGCGGTCGCCGGGCTCACCACCAGCCGGTCGGCGATCTCGGCGTTGCTGAGCCCCTCGCCGACCAGCCCCACCACCTCCCGCTCCCGCTCGGTGAGGGTGTCCAGCCGGGGGTGCGGGCGGGGCACCCGGGCCGGCCGGGTGGCGAATTCCCGCACCACCCGCCGGGTCACCGACGGCGAGAGCAGCGCCTCCCCCTCGGCGACGAGGCGCACCGCCCGCAGCAGCTCGGCCGGCCGGGTGTCCTTGGTCAGGAAGCCGCTCGCCCCGTGCCGCAGCGCGTCGAAGACGTACTCGTCCAGCTCGAAGGTGGTCAGCACGATCACCCGGGTACCGGCCAGCTCCGGGTCGGCGACGATCCGCCGGGTGGCCTCGATGCCGTCCACGCCGGGCATCCGGACGTCCATCAGCACCACGTCGGGGCGTACCTGGCGGGCCAGCTCCACCGCCCGCAGCCCGTCGGCGGCCTCGCCGGCCAGGGTGAGGTCGTCCTCGCTCTCGATCAGCGCCCGCAGGCCGATCCGGACGAGGTCCTGGTCGTCGGCGACCACCACCCGGATCACCGCCGCGCCTCCACCGGCAGCCGGGCGGACACCCGGAAGCCGCCGTCGGGGCCGGGGCCGGCGGTCAGCGAGCCGCCCAGCGCGGTGACCCGCTCACGCATCCCGGCCAGCCCGTGCCCCGCCGCGCCGGGCGCGCCCACGCCCCGGTCGGTCACCTCCACCACCAGCTCCTCCCGGCCGTAGTCGACCCGCACCCGCGCGGCGGCGACCCGGGCGTGCCGCAGCACGTTGGTCAGCGCCTCCTGCACCACCCGGTACGCGGCCAGGTCCACCGCGCCGGGCAGCGGCCGTGGCTCGCCGGTCACCCGCAGGTCGACGGCGAGGCCCGCCCCGGCCAACCGCTCCCGCAGGGCGTCGAGCCGGGCCAGCCCCGGCACCGGCCCCCGCTCGGTGCCGCGCCGGACCGCCCCGAGGGTGACCCGCAGCTCGTCCAGGGCCTCCCGGCTGGTCCGGCTGATCGCGGTCAGCGCCGCCTCGGCCTGCTCGGGCCGCTTGGGCAGCAGGTGCAGCGCGATGTCGGCCTGCATGCTGATCGCCGCGAGCCCGTGCCCCACCACGTCGTGCACCTCCTGGGCGATCCGCAGCCGCTCCTCGTCGGCCTGCCGGCGGGCCTGCTCGGCCCGGGTCCGGGTGACGGTCTCCCGGTTGGTCCGCACCGCCACCCCCAGCGCGAACGGTACGACGACCCAGGCCGATCCGGGCAGCACCCCGGGCAGGCCGAGCGAGGAGCCCCGGGACCAGAAGACGTGCACCAGGATCACCGCGAGCGCCGCCGCCGCGGCGACGGCGGCCGGCCGGATCGGCAGCCGGACCGCCACCGTGTAGACGGCGACCAGGAAGGTCAGCAGCACCGGCCCGTACGGGTAGCCGAGCACCAGGTAGGTGGAGACGGCGACGGTGACCACGGCGAGGGTGGCGCGGGGTGCGAGGCGGCGCCCGGTCAGCGCGAGGGTGGCGACCGTGACCAGGGCCAGGCAGCCGGCGTCGACCGGCGTGGCGCCGGGCTGGTTGCGGCCGGCCGGGCCGGTGGCGAGCAGGCCGAGCAGCAGCAGGACCACGGCCAGCGCCAGGTCGGCCACCGCCTCCTGGCGACGGCTGCCGGAGTCTTCCCGCAGGCGCATGCCGGTCATTCTGCCCCCGGTCCGGGCGGGCGTCGTCCGCCCGCGCGCGGCACCGCGCCTACGCCGCCGGACGTACCCGGCGGTCGGCGGTCGGGTCAGACGGCGGCCAGGACGGCGGCTTCGAGCCGGGCCCGTTCGGCGTCGGAGGGCCAGCCGCCGACCAGGTAGAACGCGTCCACCACGTCACCGCCGAGGGTGGAGATCCGGGCCGCGCGGACCTGGGCGCCGGCCTCGTCGAGGGCGCAGGTCACCCGGTAGAGCAGCCCGGCGGCGTCGGCGGCGCGCAGCTCCAGCAGCACCGCGTCGGTGGCTGCCTCCCGGTGCCAGACCACCCGCGGCGCGGCCCCCTCCCCCCGCGCCGCGAGAGCCCGGCCGCGCAGCCGCTGGGTGACGGAGACGTCCCCGTTGACGGCGCGACGCAGGTCGGCGCTGAGCGCGATCGGGTCCGGCTCGAGCCCGTAGCGCGGCTGCACCCGGCACTCGACCAAGGCCCGGCCGTCGACCGTGGAGGCGTCCGCGGCCAGCACCTCCAGCCGGTGCAGGGCCAGGCAGCCGGCCACCGTCGCGAGCAGGCCGCGCCGGTCCGCGGCGGCCACCGACACCCGGTCCTCGGTCAGGTGTACGACCGGCAGCGGCCCCGCCACCAGCGCCGGGTCCGGGGCCGGGGGCGCGGGCAGGGCGCCGGTGTCCAGCGCGGTACGCACCCGGGCCACCAGCTCGGCGACCAGCCGCCCCTTCCAGTCCGACCAGGCGGCCGGCCCGGTGGCCGCCGCGTCGGCGCGGACCAGGCCGTGCAGCAGGTCCAGCGTGGTGGTGTCGCCGACCCGCTCGGCGACCCCGGCGATGGTCACCGGGTCGTCGAGGTCCCGCCGGGTGGCCACGTCGGGCAGGAGCAGGTGCAGCCGGACCAGCGTGCCGATCAGCGCCGCCTCCGGCGCGGGCAGGCCGATCCGGACGGCCACCGCCTCGGCGAGGGGGGCGCCGACCGTGCTGTGGTCGCCGGGCAGCCCCTTGCCGATGTCGTGCAGGAACGCGCCGAGCAGCAGCAGGTCGGGGCGGTCCACCTCGCGGGTGTGCCGGCTCGCCTCGTACGCGGTCTGCACCAGGTGCCGGTCGAGGGTGAACCGGTGCACCGGGTTGTGCTGGGGCAGGCTGCGCAGCCGGGTCCACTCCGGCAGCCAGCCGTCGATCAGGCCGTACCGGTCGCAGGTCTCCCAGGCGGGCACCAGACCGGGACCGGCCCCGAGCAGGGTGATCAGCGCGGCGCGGGCGGCCGGCGGCCAGGGTGCGGGCAGCGGCGGGCAGTACGCGGCCAGCCACTCGCAGGTGGCCCGGGCGATCGGCAGCCGGGTGGTGGCCGCGGCGGCGGCGATCCGCAGCGACAGGCTCGGGTCGGGGCGGGCGCCGATGGCGGTGCGGGCCAGCACCAGTTCCCCGTCGTGCTCGACGACGTCCCGGGCGACGGGCCGGCGCACCGGGCGGCCGTCGCCGCCCCGGCGGCGGCCGGAGCGCAACCGGTCGGCGGCGCGCCAGGCGTCGTCGAGGGCGTGGCTGACGGTGCGGGCGTCCCCGGCGACCCGGCGCAGCAGGACGTCACCGTCGCTCGTCACGGCGGCGGCCTGCTGCGCGTCGTCGGAGCCGCCGGGCGGGGACTGTCGCAGGCCGAGCAGCCCGGCCACGCCGTCGCGTTCCTGCGCGATGAGCCGGTCGACCCGGCGGCCGACCTGATGGTGCAGGGCGTCGCGGGTGTCCAGCAGGCGCAGGTGCGCGGCCCGGACGGCGGGGCGCAGCGCGTCGGTGATGCCGGCGGTGGCGATGGCCCGCAGCAGGCCCACGTCGCGCAGCCCGCCGGCGGCCTCCTTGAGGTCTCCCTCGAGCAGGAAGGCCAGCTCGCCGTGGGTACGCCAGCGACTCTCGGTGAGCTCCCGCAGGGCGGGGAGCCGACGGACGGCGGTGCGCCGCCAGTGGTCGGCGGCGGTGCGGATGAGTGTGTCGGCGAGCGCCCGGTCGCCGGCGACGAAGCGCGCGTCGAGCAGCGCGAGGGCGACCTTGACGTCGTCCTGGGCCACCGAGAGCGCCTCGGCGAGGGTGCGCACCGAGTGGTCGAGCCGGACGCCGGCGTCCCAGATGGGGTACCACAGCGACGCGGCGAGCTCGTCGACACCGGGCACCCCGGCGTGCAGGAGCACCAGGTCGAGGTCGCCGTGCGGCGCGCACTGCCGCCGCCCCAGGCCGCCGACGGCGACCAGCGCGATCCCGTCCCGCCCCGGCAACAACGACCCGAGCCACCGGTCGAACCCCGCAGCCCGCTCCCGCCGCGCCGCCTCCCCGATGCCACCGACCTCGTTGATCAAGAGGTTTGCGTCACCGTTGTCGGCGTGTCCTGACGCATTCCTCTTGATCAACGAGGTCATGGTGGCTCCTAGAGGGCGTCGAGGCCGCGCTCGCCGGTACGGACCCGGACGACCTCCTCGACCCCGGTGACCCAGACCTTGCCGTCGCCGATCTTGCCGGTCCGGGCGGCGGCGACGATCGCGTCCACGATCTTGTCGACGTCCATCTCGTCGGTGAGCACCTCGACCCGGATCTTGGGCAGGAACTCGACCGTGTACTCGGCACCCCGGTAGACCTCGGTGTGCCCCTTCTGCCGCCCGTACCCCTGGACCTCGCTGACGGTCAGGCCGGCCACGCCGAGGGCGTGCAGGGCCTCCTTCACCGCGTCCAGCTGGTACGGCTTGATGACCGCGGTCACCAGCTTCATGTCCAACCCCTCCATCCCAGGAACGTTAACCGGCGACCTTCTCGCTGACCGGCTCGGTGGCCGGTTCGCCGTCCTCGTCCGAGGCCGGCTTCGCGGCGCCCGGGGTCAGCCCGGCCAGCGCGAACGCGCCACCGCCGGCGCTGCCGGTGGTCGGCGACTGGTCGTACGCGCTCTCCGCGTGCTCGGCCACGTCGATGCCGGCGACCTCGTCCTCGGCGTCGGAGCGGAGCCCGATCAGCGCCTTGACGGCGAGCGCGATCACCACGGCCACCGCGAAGGAGTAGACCGAGACGATGCCGCTGCCCAGCGCCTGACGGCCGAGCTGGGTCAGCCCGCCGCCGTAGAACAGGCCCTCGCTGCCGCCCAGGCCCTCGATGGCGGAGTTGACCTGGAGGGTGGCGAAGAGGCCGATGGAGAGCGAGCCGATCCAGCCGGCGACGAAGTGCACGCCGACCACGTCGAGCGAGTCGTCGAAGCCGAGCTTGTACTTCAGGCCGACCGCCACCGCGCAGACCGCGCCGGCGACGAGGCCGAGCAGCACCGACGGCAACGGGGCGATGAAGCCGCAGGCCGGGGTGATGGCGACCAGGCCGGCGACGGCGCCGGAGGAGGCGCCGACCAGGGTCGGCTTCCCGTTGCGCAGCCACTCGACGATGATCCAGCCGACCAGGCCGGCGGCCGTGGCGACCTGGGTGTTGACGAAGGCCACCGCGGTGGTGCCGTCGACGGTCAGCTCGGAGCCGGCGTTGAAGCCGAACCAGCCGAACCAGAGCAGGCCGGCACCGAGCGCGACCAGCGGGACGTTGTGCGGCTTGAAGCTCTCCCGGGGCCAGCCGAGCCGCTTGCCGAGCACCAGCACCAGGCCGAGCGCGGCGGCGCCGGCGTTGATGTGGACCGCGGTGCCACCGGCGAAGTCCAATGCCTTGATCTTGGCGCCGATGAAGCCGCCACCCCACACCCAGTGCGCGACCGGGATGTAGACCAGCGTGAACCAGGCGAAGGCGAAGAGCAGCCAGCCGGAGAACTTCAGCCGGTCGGAGACCGCGCCGCTGATCAGGGCCACCGTGATGACGGCGAACATCATCTGGAAGACCAGGAAGACGTACGTGGGGATGCCGGTCCCCGCGCCGAGGAAGAGCCACTCCTCGCCGATGAAGCTGGTCTCGGTGCCGAGGTACTGGGTGAAGCTGCCGATCACGTTGTTGACGCCCGCGTTGTCGTTGGTGCCGAACGCGAGGGTGAAGCCGTAGATGACCCAGAGTACGGAGATGAGCCCGATCGCGGAGAAGCTCATCATCATCATGTTGAGTACGCCCTTGGACCGGTTGAGCCCCCCGTAGAACAGGGCCAGCCCCGGCGTCATGAGCAGCACGAGCGCAGACGACAGGAGCAACCAGGCGGTGTTGCCGGTGTTGATCTCCACGCTGCCTCCTCTCGGTGTGGAAGTCCTCCCATCCGACTGGAACCTGGCAGCATCGCCCGTCAGCCGGTTGGCGGGAAGCTTCGCCGCCGCCTGTTTCCTTCACCGACACCGCTCGATTTCCGACGCGTGACGGGTTGTTTCGGGCGTGTGAAGAACGTCGATCATGGTCCCCGAAACGGCGAGAGTGGCCGTCGCGCGCGCAACGGCCACTCCTCCCGGGTCGACCGGGTCAGCGCAGGGCGTACTCCAGGGCGTGCCGCTCGTAGTCGAGCAGCCGCAGGTCGCGCATCGGGCGGCGCAGGTGGCCCTTGTGCACGATCCGCACGAACGCCGGCTCGCCGGCCGCCGCCATCCGGCGGATGCCCTCGACGTGGTCGACGATCCGCTTGCGGAGGGTCCGGATCAGCCGGTGCCGGTCGCGCGGGATCAGCCCGTACGCGTCGGCGAAGAGCCGCAGCCGGCGCGGCCGGTCCGGGTGCTTCCAGCCGAGGGTGATCGAGTCCCGGTCGGAGAAGATCGGCACCCAGGTCCAGGCCGCGTACGCCACGTCGTAGATCCGGGCGCCGGGCGAGGCGAGGTCGAAGTCGATCAGCCCGAGGGTGCCGTCCGGCCGCCAGATCACGTTGTGCGGGGCGGCGTCGTGGTGGCAGATGACCTCGGTGTCCGGCGGGGGCGGGCCGAACGAGCGCCAGACCGCGCCGGGCGGCGGGGCGAAGCCGTACTGCGCGTCGTGGAACATCCGCAGCATGGTCGCCACCGTCACCAGCGCCTCGTCGGTGACCCAGTGCGGGGCCAGCGGATATTCCCCGCACTCCCCCTCCAGGTACGACAAGACCTCCCGGTTGCGCTCGTCCATGCCGAGCGCGCGGGGCGCGCCGGTGAACCCGACGTACTCCAGGTGGCGCAGCAGGGCGTGCACGGAGGGCGTCCACGGGCCGGCGTTGCGCCGGACGGTGTCGCCGACCCGGACCACGGTGCTCACGTTCCCGCCGTGCAGCGGGATTTCCTGCGAGGTCACGTACGGTCTCCCCAGGGCCGGCGGCGCGTGGCGTGGGTCACGCCACCCGGCGAACGCGCGATCGTCAGTCGTCACTGCGAGATTACGCGTCCCGGGCGAGCGGCTCGGTGCCGAGCAGCGCGTCGACGAACTGCGCCGGGTCGAACGGGGCCAGGTCGTCCGCCCCCTCGCCCAGCCCGACCAGCTTGACCGGGATGCCGAGCTTGCGCTGCACGGCGATCACGATGCCGCCCTTGGCGGTGCCGTCGAGCTTGCTCAGCACCACCCCGGTCACGTTGACCACCTCGGTGAAGACCCGGGCCTGCTCCAGGCCGTTCTGGCCGGTGGTGGCGTCCAGGACGAGCAGTGTCTCGTCGATCGGGCCGTGCTTCTCCACCACCCGCTTGACCTTGCCCAGCTCGTCCATCAGGCCGACCTTGTTCTGCAGGCGACCGGCGGTGTCGATCAGGACCGTGTCGGTGCCGGCCTCGATGCCCTCGCGGACGGCGTCGAAGGCGACACTGGCCGGGTCGGCGCGCTCCGCGCCGCGCACCGTGATGGCGCCCACCCGACTGCCCCAGGTCTCCAGCTGGTCGGCGGCGGCGGCCCGGAAGGTGTCGGCCGCGCCGAGGGTGACCGTCCGGCCGTCGGCGATCAGCACCCGGGCGATCTTGCCGCAGGTGGTGGTCTTGCCCGCGCCGTTGACGCCGACCACCATCAGCACCGCCGGCCGGCCGTCCTTGGGGGCGGTCCGCAGGGCGCGGTCCAGGCTCGGGTCGAGGGCGTTGACCAGCTCGGCGGCGAGCAGCGCGCGCAGCTCGTTGGCCGAGCGGGTGCCGAGCACCCGGGTCCGCTCGCGGAGCCGGTCGACGATCTCCCGGGTGGCGTCGACGCCGACGTCGGCGGTGATCAGGCTGTCCTGGATCTCCTCCCAGGTGTCCTCGTCGAGGTGGTCGCGGCTGAGCAGGCCGAGCAGGCCCTTGCCGAAGGCGTTCTGCGAGCGGGACAGCCGGGAGCGCAGCCGGACCAGCCGCCCGGCGGTCGGCTCGGGCACCTCCAGCGGGGGCGCCACGATCACCGGCGGCTCGACCAGGATGCCGGTGGTGAGTTCGGCCTCGGGCGCCTGGACGGGCGGACCCGCCAGGTCCTCCTCGGCCCGGGTGCCGACCTCGGTCTCCGGCAGCGGCGGCTCGGGGCGCCGGCGCAGCCGGGGCACCACCAGGCTGAGGCCGCCGAGGATCAGCACCGCGAGCAGGGCGAGCGCGACGAGGAGGTATTCCGTCATGCCGAAATCCTGTCAGATGCCGGCGGCGGCGTCTCATCGACCGCACCCCGTGGCGTCGGCCGGCTCCGGCGGTAGGCTCGGCCACAGCCAGCAGTGGTGCGACCGCCGGCGGGGTAGTAAAGATGAAGTCCGCTCACCTCGGAGGTCTCGCCATGCCCGCCCCATGCCTGCTCATCGGCCCCCTGCTGCGGCGGGTGGTCGGCACGCGGGCCACCGTCTGGGTCGAGACCAGCGCGCCCGCCGTGGTCACCGTCCGCACGGCCGACGGGGCCGTCGGCTCCGCGCCGACCTTCTCCGCGTACGACCACCACTACGCGCTCGTGGTCGTCGAGGGGCTCACTCCGGACAGCGCCACCAGCTACGAGGTGCTGGTCGACGGCGAGGTCGCCTGGCCGGTGCCGCGCGACGACTTCCCGCCCAGCGTGATCCGTACCCGGGCCGCCGACGACCTCGACCAGCCGGTGCGGCTGATCTTCGGCTCGTGCCGGGAGACCACCCAGCACGCCACCACCCGGCGGCTGCCCCCGGACGCGCTCGACGCGTACGCCCGGCGGTTGATGGCCGACCCGGACCCGGCCGGCCTGCCCGACCTGCTGGTGCTGCTCGGCGACCAGGTCTACGCCGACGTGACCTCGCCCACGGTGAAGCGGCTGCTCAAGCGGCGCCGTCGGCGCCCGAAGAACGCCCCCACCGACCAGGTGGTGAGCTTCGACGAGTACACCAAGCTCTACCTGGAGTCGTGGCGCGACCCGGAGATCCGCTGGCTGCTCTCCACCGTGCCGAGCGTCATGATCTTCGACGACCACGAGGTCATCGACGACTGGAACACCTCCGCCTCCTGGCGGGCGGAGATGCGCCGGCAGCCCTGGTGGGCCGAGCGGATCCGCAGCGGCCTCGCCTCCTACTGGGTCTACCAGCACCTGGGCAACCTCTCCCCCGACGAGATCGCCGACGACCCGCTCTACGCCAAGGTGGTCGCCGCCGAGGACGCCACCACCGTGCTGCGCGAGTTCGGCGAGCGGGTGGACGCCGAGGCCGACGAGGCGCACGACACCGAGCGCTGGCGGGCCGTGCAGTACCAGTGGAGCTACGCCCTCGACCTGGGGCGGACCCGGCTGGTCATGCTGGACAACCGGTGCAGCCGGGTGCTGCAACCGGGCAACCGGGCCATGCTGCCGCCCGGCGAGTGGTCCTGGTTCCTGGACCGGGCGCACGGGGTCTACGACCACCTGGTGGTCGGCGCCTCGCTGCCCTGGCTGCTGCCCCCGGGGATCCACCACGTCGAGACGTGGAACGAGCGGCTCGCCGACTCCCGCCGGCCGTGGCTGGCCAGGCTCTCCGAGCGGATCCGCCGGGCCTGTGACCTGGAGCACTGGGCCGCGTTCAGCCGCTCCTTCGAGGCGCTCGGCGCGCTCTTCGCCCGGCTCGGCAGCGGCGCCCCGGGCAGCCCGGGCGAGCGGGTCGGCGCCGGCCCGGCGTACGCGCCGCCGGCCTCGATCAGCGTGCTCTCCGGCGACGTGCACCATTCGTACGTGGCCCGGGCCCGGTTCGCCGACCCGGCGGTGCGTACCCCGGTGCACCAGTTGACCTGTTCCCCGATCCACAACCAGGTGCCGGCCGGGATGCGCCCGCTGATGAAGCTGGGCTGGTCGCCGGGGCCGGCCGCGGCCACCCGGGCGCTGGCCCGCTCCGCCGGGGTACGCCGGCCGAGCGTGCGCTGGCGGAAGCTGGCCGGGCCGTACTTCGGCAACGCGGTGGCCACGCTGGCGCACACCGGCCGGCAGGCCGAGGTGCTGATCGAGGGCACCACCAGCGACGGCCACCTGCGCGAGGTCGCCCGGCAGCGGCTCACCCCGGCGGCCTGAGCCGGCCCCGTACGCTCTGTGCCGTGGAAGAGCATCTGCCGGAGACCCTGCGCGCGGTGGAGGACGAACTGACCGCGTTGCTGCGCCGGGGTCGCGCGCTGTCCTGGGAGATCGCCCGGGAGGTGCACCCGAACCTGGAGCCGAACGCGTACGGGCTGCTGCTCTGGCTCCGGCGCTCCGGTTCGATCCGGCTGACCGACCTGGCCGTCCGGCTCGGCATCGGCAAGGGGACGCTCAGCCGGCAGATCCACGGCCTGGAGGGGCTCGGCCTGGTACGCCGCGACCCGGACCCGGACGATCGGCGGGCGGCGCTGATCAGCCTCACCGAGGAGGGCACCCGGCGCTTCGACGCGGCGCGGGCGGCCCGGCTGGGGCAGATCCGCCGGACGATGGAGAGCTGGCCGAGGCGGGACGTGGCGGAGTTCGCCCGGCTGCTGCACCGGTTCAACGAGACCTTCTGACCCGACCGTCCGGGCGGAATACCCTGCCGGTCCGCCAAGTTGTTGCTTGAGGCAACCAAGCCGTACGGTTGCCTGAGGCAACTCTTTCTCTCCACTCCCACGGAGGCAGTCACGATGACCCAGGCGCCAGCGCCCACCCGGGCGACCGCCGTCGACATGACCCACCGGCAGATCCTGGAGGCCCTCTCCGGCCTGCTGCTGGGCATGTTCGTCGCCATCCTCTCCTCGACGGTCGTCTCGAACGCGCTGCCGCGGATCATCACCGAGCTGAAGGGTGGCCAGTCCGCGTACACGTGGGTCGTCACCTCGACGCTGCTGGCGACCACCGCGACCACCCCGATCTGGGGCAAGCTCGCCGACCTGACCAGCAAGAAGATCCTGGTCCAGCTCTCCCTGACCATCTTCGTGCTGGGCTCCGTGCTGGCCGGGCTCTCGCAGTCCACCGGGCAGCTGATCGCCTGCCGGGTGCTGCAGGGCGTGGGCGCCGGCGGCCTCACCGCGCTGGCGCAGGTGATCATGGCGACGATGATCTCGCCGCGCGAGCGGGGCCGCTACAGCGGCTACCTGGGCGCGGTGATGGCCGTCGGCACCATCGGCGGCCCGCTGATCGGCGGCGTGATCGTCGACACCTCCTGGCTCGGCTGGCGCTGGTGCTTCTACGTCGGCGTGCCGTTCGCAATCCTCGCCCTGGTCGTGCTCCAGAAGACGCTGCACCTGCCGGTGGTCAAGCGGGCGGCGAAGATCGACTGGTGGGGCGCCACCCTGATCACCGCCGCCGTCTCGGTGCTGCTGATCTGGGTCACCCTCGCCGGCGACCGGTACGCCTGGCTCTCCTGGCAGACCGCCGCCCTGGTGGCCGGCGCGCTGCTGCTGGCGGTGCTCGCCGTCCGGGTCGAGAACCAGGCCAGCGAGCCGATGATCCCGCCGCACCTGTTCCGCAACCGCACCATCACCCTCGCCGTCATCGCCAGCATCGCGGTCGGCGTCGGCATGTTCGGCGCGTCGGTCTTCCTGGGCCAGTACTTCCAGATCAGTCGCGGCGAGAGCCCGACCATGTCCGGCCTGATGACCCTGCCGATGATCCTCGGCCTGCTGGTCTCCTCCACGGTCACCGGCCGGATCATCACCAACACCGGTCGTTGGAAGCGGTACCTGGTGGCCGGCTCGGCGCTGCTCACCCTCGGCTTCGCGCTGATGGGCACGCTGCGCTACGACACCCCGTACTGGCAGCTCGCCGGCTACATGGCGCTGATCGGCATCGGGCTCGGCATGACCATGCAGAACCTCGTGCTGGCCGTGCAGAACACCGTCGGCGCGCACGAACTCGGCGCGGCCAGCTCGACCGTCGCCTTCTTCCGCAGCCTCGGCGGCGCGATCGGCGTCTCGGCGCTCGGCGCGGTGCTCGGGCACCGGGTCAAGGACTACATCGCCGAGGGCCTGACCGGCCTGGGCATCCCGGCCTCCGGCTCCGGCAGCGGCGGCACCCTGCCCGACGTGCACACGCTGCCCGCCCCGATCCGCCTGGTCGTGGAGTCCGCGTACGGCCACGGCGCCGGGGACATCTTCCTGGTCGCCGCGCCGTTCGGACTGATCGCCCTGATCGCGGTCTGCTTCATCCGGGAGGTGCCGCTGCGCCGGCACACCGGTGACCCGCTCGCCGCCGAGGTCGAGCGGGAGTCGACCGTCGCCGCCGGCGGCGGGGCCGCCGTGGTACGGACCGGCATCAGGGAGTGACGCCGTGAGCGCACCGGTGGACCGCGAGGAGTACGGCCCGCAGACCCGTCCGCTGCCGTACGAGCGCGGCACGGACGGGCCCCGGGTGGTGCTCGTCGGGGTGGACGGGACCCGCACCGCCGAGCGGGCCGGCTGGTACGCCGCCGGCCTGGCCCGCCGGCAGGGCTCCGCCCTGGTCGTCGTCTTCGTCAGCTCACCGCCCGGCTTCGCCACGCTGATCCCCGGCGTGGACGCCGGCGCGCTGCAGCGCACCCACGACGAGCTGGTCGCCGAGCTGCGCCGGGAGTGCCGGCGGGGCGCGGACGAGTTCGGCGTGCCGGTCACCCTGCTCTGCCGGCGCGGGGACGCGTACACCGAGCTGTGCGCGGCGGCCGACGAGACCCGGGCGGACCTGGTCGTGGTCGGGGCGTCGGAGCAGGCGGGGCACCGCCTCGTCGGCTCCGTCGCCACCCGGCTGGTCCGCACCGGCCGCTGGCCGGTCGTCGTGGTGCCCTGACCCGCCCGGCGGGGCACCCCGAGCCACCACTGTGGCCGGACGACCCGCCGGCGGGTCACCTGTTCGGATCCGCTCACCGTCCGTGGGGCGGCCGATGCGCTCCGGAGCGCCGAGGGGCCGGGGTGCGGCCGCCCGTGATGATGGTGGGGTGGGTGAGATCTTCGGCCGCCGTCCCCCGCGGCGGCGGGTCGTGGTGCTGCTCGCCCTGGCCCTGCTGACCGCCGTCGCGGCGGCCCTGCTGCTCCGGCGGTCCCCGGCCGCGCTCGCGCCCCGGCCCGGCTGGGCCGGCACCGAGCAGGCCGGGTGGATCGCCGGCATCGTCAGCGCGGTGCTCTCCCTGGTCGGCACGGTGGCCGCCGTACAGGCCCTGCGCACCACCCGCGCCGCCGAGCGCCCAGCGGCCGGCGGCACCCGCACGGTACGGGTCGGTCGGATCCCGCAACCGGCGTCCTGGTTCCAGGACCGGCGCGCCCGGCTGGACCTGGCCCGCGCCGCCCGGGCCGGCCGTACCGCCGTACTCACCCAGGTCCTCTCCGGCATGGGCGGGGTGGGCAAGACCCAGCTCGCCGCCCAGTTCGCCCGCCGCCTGGTCGACAGCGGCGAACTGGACCTGCTGGTCTGGGCCACCGCGATCAGCCGGGACGCGATCGTCGCCGCGTACGCCCAGGCGGCCCGGGAACTGCGGCTGGCCGACCCGACGGCCGACCCGGAACAGGCCGCCGCTGCCCTGCTGAGCTGGTGCGAACACACCGACCGGCGCTGGCTGGTGGTGCTGGACAACCTCGACGCGCCGGCCGACGCGGCCGGCTGGTGGCCACCGGCCAACCGCAACGGCCGCACCATCGTCACCACCAGGCGGCGCGACGCCGTCCTCGGCGCCGACGACCGCACCCTGGTCGAGGTCGGGCTCTTCACCGGCGACGAGGCGGTCGGCTACCTGACCCGGGCCGTCGCCGACCCGGCCCGGCTCGCCGAGGCCGGGCTGCTCGCCGCCGACCTGGGCCACCTGCCGCTGGCCGTTGCCCAGGCCGCTGCGTTCATCCGGGACCGGGGCCTGGACTGCGCCGGGTACCGCCGGATGCTCGCCGACCGCAAGCGCCGGCTCGACGACCTGGTGCCGCAGCCGGACGCCCTCCCCGACGACCATCGGTCGACGGTGGCGGCGACCTGGTCGCTCTCGATCGACGCCGCCGACGCGGCCGCGCCGGTCGGCCTGGCCCGCCCGCTGCTGGAGCTGGCGGCGCTGCTGGACCCGAACGGCGTACCCACCGGCCTCTTCGCCACCCCGGCGGCGTTGGCCCACCTGGCCACGGCCCGGGCGGCCGGGGACGGGACGCCGGTGGAGGTCGAGCAGGTGGCCCGGGCGCTGCACAACCTGCACCGGCTCAGCCTGGTCACCCACGACCCGCACGGCGGCAGCCTGCGGGTGCACGCCCTGGTGCAACGGGCCACCCGGGACCGGCTCACCGACACCCAGCTCGTCGCCGCCGTCCGGGTCGCCGCCGCCGCGCTGCTGCACCGCTGGCCGGCCACCGAGGTCGAGCCCCCGGTCAGCCAGGCCTTCCGGGCCAACGCCGCGGCCCTGCGCGACCACGTCGGCGACCTGCTGCTGCGCGCCGGCTCCCACCAGGTGCTCTTCCGCCTCTACGAGAGTCTCGGCGAGTCCGGACTCGTCCGGGCCGCCGTGGACGGTCTGGACGAGGTCATCGCCGACTGCCTCCGGCTGCTCGGGCCGGACCACCCCCAGACGCTGAGCTTCCGCGGCCACCGCAACTTCTGGCGGGGCCGGACCGGGGACGCCGCCGGGGCCGCGGACGCCTTCGCCGAGCTGCTCACCGACTGCCTGCGGGTGGTCGGCCCGGACGACCCGCTCACCCTCACCACCCGGCACAACGTCGCCTACTGGCGAGGTGAGGCGGGCGACGCCGCCGGGGCCGCCGAGACCACCGCCCAGCTCCTCACCGACCGCCTCCGGCTGCACGGCCCGGAGCACCCGGACACGCTGAACACCCGGGGCAGCCTCGCCTGGCTGCGGGGCAAGGCGGGCGACCGGACCGGCGCGGTCACCGCCCTGCGTGCGCTGCTCGCCGACTGCCAGCGGGTGCTGGGGCCCGAGCACACCACCACGCTCAACGCCCGCAACGGGCTGGCCTGGCAGCTCGGCGCGGCCGGCGAGCACGCCGCCGCCATCGCGGAGACGCGGGCGCTGCTCGACGACTACGTCCGGCTGCTCGGCGTCGACCACCCCGAAACGCTGGACACCCGCCGCAACCTCGCCTGGTGGCGGGGCGAGGCCGGCGACCCGGCCGGCGCGGCCGCCGCCCTGGCGGAACTGGTCACCGACTGCCTGCGGGTGGTGGGCCCGGACCACCCGCTGACCGGCACGGTGGTCGAGAGCCTGGCGCACTGGCGGGGCCAGGTCGGGCGGACCGCCGCCGGGTAGCGCGGGCCGGCGGGCGATAACCACTCGCCGGTGTCGGACCCGAGGACGAGGATGTCCGGATGACCTGGAGAGCACCGGAGATCAACCGGACCAACGAACCGTACGTCGGCGACGAGCGCACCATGCTGGAGGGCTGGCTCGACTACCACCGGCAGACGCTGCTGCTCAAGTGCGCGGGGCTGACCGCCGAGCAGCTCAGGACGCCGAGCGTGGAGCCGTCCGGGCTGACGCTGCTCGGGCTGGTGCGGCACATGGCGGACGTGGAGCGCTGGTGGTTCCGGATCCGGGCAGCCGGGCAGGACATCCCCGGCATCTACGGCACGGACGAGGACCCGGACGCCGACTTCAACGCCGTCGCCGACGCCGACGCCGAGGCCGACTTCGCCACCTTCGCCGCCGAGGTCGAGGCCGCCCGCAAGGCCGCCGCCGGCCTGTCGCTGGAGCAGACCTTCTCGCGCCCGCGCCGCGACGGCAGCGCCGACGAGTTCAGCGTCCGCTGGGTGTACGTCCACATGATCGAGGAGTACGCCCGGCACAACGGCCACGCCGACCTGATCCGCGAGCGCCTCGACGGGGTGACCGGCGACTGACCCCTCCCGCCGCCGGGCGTCGGTCAGCTGCCGCGCCCGGCCCGCAGGAGGTGCTCCCCGAGCGGGGTCAGCGTGTGCAGCGCCTCAGTACGCCAGCGCCGCCCGCAGGTAGCGCAGGTCGGCCGGGCCGCCCCACCGGTGCGCCGACAGCCCGGCGGCGCGGGCGCCCCGGACCGCCCAGTCCTCGTCGTCAACGAAGAGCACCCGGGCCGGCGGGGTCTGCAGCGCCTCGCAGGCCGCCTGGAAGTACTCCTTGGCCGGCTTGTGCACGCCGATCACCGAGGAGTTGACCACCACGTCGAGCTCGCCGACCAGGCCGAGCGCGGCGAGGTCGGCGTCGAGCAGGTCGGTGGCGTTGGTGCCCAGCCCGACCCGGACGCCGGCCGCGCGGACCTCCCGGACGAAGGCCAGCACCTCCGGGTCGACCTCGCCCCGGTAGCGCTGCCACTGCTCGACGGCGGCGCGGGCCCGTTCCGGGCTGCCCACCGAATCGGTCAACGCGTCCGCCACGCTGCTCACCCACTCGGCGTGGCTGACCCGTCCGGTCAGCACCGGCTGGAGCCGCCCCCACTGCATGGCGATCTCGCCGAGCACCCCCTCGGAGAGGCCGTGCTCCCGCTCGACACCGGCGGCCACCGCGGGGTCCCACCGACGCAGTACGCCGTCGAAGTCCAGCAGGAGCGCCGTCGCGCGTTCCCGAGCCACTACCCGTTCTCCTCGCCGCGGCCAGGCCGCTCGTCCTCGTCGGCCCGATTGAGCCGTTGGCTGATCACCTGGGTGACCCCGCTGCGCATGGTCACGCCGTAGAGCGCGTCGGCGATCTCCATCGTCCGCTTCTGGTGCGTGATGACGATCAGCTGGCTCTTCTCCCGCAACTGTGCCAGCAGCGTGATCAGTCTGCCGAGGTTAACGTCGTCCAGCGCCGCTTCCACCTCGTCCATGATGTAGAACGGGCTGGGCCGGGCGCGGAAGATCGCCACCAGCATGGCCACCGCGGTCAGCGACCGCTCGCCGCCGGAGAGCAGCGACAGCCGCTTGATCTTCTTGCCCGGCGGGCGGGCCTCCACCTCGACGCCGGTGGTGAGCAGGTCCTCCGGGTCGGTGAGGATCAGCCGGCCCTCGCCGCCGGGGAAGAGCACGGTGAAGACCTGCTCGAACTCCCGGGCGGTGTCTTCGAAGGCGCTGGCGAAGACCTCCAGGATCCGGTCGTCGACGTCCTTGACCACGGTGAGCAGGTCCCGCCGGGTGGCCTTCAGGTCCTCCAGCTGCTCGGAGAGGAACTTGTAGCGCTCCTCCAGCGCGGCGAACTCCTCCAGCGCGAGCGGGTTGACCTTGCCGAGCAGGGCCAGCTCCCGCTCCGCCTTGGCGGCCCGCTTCTCCTGCACCGGCCGCTCGTAGCGGACCGGCTCGGGCACCGGCAGACCGTCGCGTTCGGCCGTCGCCACGTCGACCTGGGTGGGTGGGACGAGCTGGTCCGGACCGTACTCGGCGACCAGGGTCTCCACGTCCAGGCCGAAGTCCTCGGCGGCCTTCGCCTCCAGCTGCTCGATGCGCAGCCGCTGCTCGGCGCGGGCCACCTCGTCGCGGTGCACCTGGCTGGTCAGCCGTTCCAGCTCCGCGCCGAGGCGCTTGGCCGCTCCGCGTACCTCCTGGAGTTCGGCCTCGCGGCCGGCGCGTTCGCGCGCCACCGCGTCGCGGTGCTCCTCGGCCGCGGCGATCGAGGCGGTGAGCCGGGTGAGCGCCTCGCGGGCGCCGCCCACCACCGCCCGGGCGATGGCCGCGCCGCGGGTGCGCGCCGCCCGCCGGGCCGCGGCACGTTCGCGCGCCGCCCGCTCGGCGGTGGCCTGCCGGGCCAGCGAGTCGGCCCGGCCGGCGATCGAGGAGACCCGCTCCTCGGCGGTACGCACCGCCAGCCGGACCTCCATCTCGTTCTGCCGGGCCCGGGGCACCATCGCGGCGAGCTGGTCACGCTCCTCGGTGGAGGGTTCGGCGTCGATCGGGGTGTCCTCGGCCAGCCGCAGCCGCTCCTCCAGCTCGGCCAGGGCGAGCAGGTCGCGTTCGCGGGCCGCCTCGGCGCGGGAGCGGGACTCGCCGAGCCGGTCGGTCTCCGCCTTCGCGGAGCGGGCGGCGGCGCCCAGCTCGGCGAGGCGGCGGGCCGCGGCGTTGCGGTGGCTCTCCGCCTCCCGCTTGGCGGCGGCGGCGTGCTGCACCGCCTCCTTGGCGGCGGCCACCTCGGCCCGCGCGTCGACGAGCTGGTCGCGCAGCTCGGCGCTGGTCCGCTCGGCGGTGAGCCGGTTGGCGCGGGCCTCCTCGACGGCGGCCTGCACCTCGATGTAGCTGGGCGCCTTGGCCGACCCGCCGGCCGCCGCGTACGCCCCGACCACGTCGCCGTCCGGCGTGACCGCGCGCAGCTCCGGGTTGCCGGCGACCAGCTCGGCCGCGGCGGCGAGGTCGGCGACGAGCACCACGTCGCGCAGCGCCCGGTGCACGGCCGGGCGGATCTCGGCGGCGCACTCCACCAGGTCGGGCGCCCAGCGGGCGGTGTCCGGCAGCTTCGGACGCAGGGCGTCGGCCGGGCCGTCCATGCCGGGGCCGGCGGGGCTGCCGACCAGCAGCCCGGCCCGCCCGGCGTCGGAGATCTTCAGCAGCCGCATCGACTCGACGGCCTCGTCCACCCCGCTGACCGCAACCGCGTCGGCGAGCCCGCCGAGGGCGGCGGCGAGGGCCGCCTCGTGGCCGGGGGCGACGGTGAGCAGGCCGGCCAGGCTGCCCAGCAGGCCGGGCACCTCGCCGGCGCGCGCCAGCAGCGCGCCCGCGCCGTCCTTGCGGCGCAGGCCGAGGGCGAGCGCCTCCTCGCGGGCCTTCCAGGTGGCGGCGTCCTTCTCGGTGGCCCGCTCGGCGTCGGCGAGGGAGCGCACGGCGGCCTGGGCCTTCTCGTGGACGGCGACCGCCTCGGCGTGCCGCTCGTCGAGTTCGGCGTTGTCCCGGTCCGCCTCGGTGGACTGTTCGGCCACCGCGTCCAGGTCGGCCTGGGCCTTCTCGGCGCGGGCCAGCGCGTCGGCGTGGGCGGCGGCGAGCCGCTCGATCTCCTCGCCCGCGCTGGTGGTGCGGGCCCGGGCCGAGTTGACCTGCCCGGTGAGCCGGGCCAGGCCCTCCCGGCGGTCGGCGATCGCCTTGGCGGCGGCGACCAGCTCCCGCTCGGCGGCGGCCAGTTGCCGTTCGAGCTCCTGCCGGTGCTCCACCGCCTCGGCCAGCCGGATCTGGTCGTCGGTGAGCGCCGCGCGCAGCTCCTCCTCCTGCTCGCGGACCCGCTGCGACTCGGCCTCCAGCTGCTCCGGGTCGCGGCCGGGCCGCTCGTCGTCGGTGCTGGCGCTGAGGTGGCGCAGCCGTTCCCGGGCGAGCTGCTCGATGGAGCGGAACCGTTCCTGCAGGGCGGAGAGCTTGTACCAGGTGTCCTGGGCGGCGGCGAGCAGCGGCGCGTCCTCGGCCAGGGCCGCCTCCAGCTCGCCCAGGCGGGCCTGCACCTCGCCGTGTTCGGCCTCGACCTGCTCACGCCGCTCGCGCAGCGCGGTCTCGTCGGCGATCTCCCGGTCCAGGGTGGTGCGCAGGGTGGCGAGGTCGTCGGCGAGCAGCCGCAGCCGGGCGTCGCGCAGGTTGGCCTGGATGGCGGCGGCCCGCCGGGCCACCTCGGCCTGCCGGCCCAGCGGCTTGAGCTGGCGGCGCAGCTCGGCGGTGAGGTCGGTCACGCGGTTGAGATTTACTTGCATCGCGTCGAGCTTCCGCAGCGCCTTTTCCTTGCGCTTGCGGTGCTTGAGGACGCCGGCCGCCTCCTCGATGAACGCCCGCCGGTCCTCCGGCTTGGCGTGCAGCATGCCGTCGAGCCGGCCCTGGCCGACGATGATGTGCATCTCCCGGCCGATGCCGGAGTCCGACAGCAGTTCCTGGATGTCGAGCAGGCGGCAGGAGTCGCCGTTGATCTCGTACTCGCTCTCGCCGGAGCGGAACATCCGGCGGGTGATGGAGACCTCGGTGTACTCGATCGGCAGGGCGCCGTCGGTGTTGTCGATGGTGAGGGTGACCTCGGCCCGGCCCAGCGGCGCCCGCCCGGCGGTGCCGGCGAAGATGACGTCCTCCATCTTGCCGCCACGCAGCGCCTTGGCGCCCTGCTCGCCCAGCACCCAGGCGATGGCGTCGACGACGTTGGACTTGCCGGAGCCGTTCGGGCCGACCACACAGGTGATCCCGGGCTCCAGCTTGAGCGTCGTGGCGGAGGCGAAGGACTTGAAACCCTTCACCGTCAGGCTCTTGAGATGCACCTTCTCGATCCTCGTCCGGTGGCCGCCGTACCGTCGCCGGCTGCGCGAGCCTGGTGAACCCGCAGACTAACCCCTCGGCGGCGACCCGTCGGCACGCGACCCGCCCCGCGGGACGGCCACCGCGCGCGGACCGGACGACGAATGGCGGAGTCGACGCGTACAAGATCGGGAAATTGCGGGCGGAAAACCACGGGAGACAGAGCTGCGCGCCGGCACATAAGTGTCGGCGCGCGTTTTCGCGGTGGTGCGATTCAGTTTTTCCGGATCCCGTGGATCAGGTCAGGGCCGGCTCGGCCAGCCGGAGGAGGTCGTCGGCCTCCGCGGCGGCCGCAGCGAGCCGATCATTGTCGGCACGCAGCCGAGTGATCTCGAACTCGAGTGCCTGAACCCTGGCCCGCAGACGGGTGACCTCGTCGAGCAGACGCCGGTCGGGCGCTGCGCCTACGTGGCCGTAGAGGGCTTTCGCCATGCTGACTCCTTGATATGCGCTGCCGGAAAGGCCGGCCAACGCGCGCCCAATAACTGTCCGCGACTGCCACCCCGGCATAATCCGGGCATGACTGGGCGCGACTGGCGACACCTATATATTGAGCCGACACCCCCCTCTTCGTCAAGTTCTCGCAGGCCGTAGATCATCTCCACGTCTACCCTGTCCACTTGCCGGGGGCCGCAAGGCTCGGACACGCTCTGTCCGGACTCCTTAACTGTACGCCGGGAAATGTGCGTACGGTCACCACGTGAGTCGACATCGCCTTAACTCTTCCTTAGCCACGTTGCCGCAGTTCAGGGCACGCCCGTAGCGTCAGCGCGGCCACAACCGACCCCGTGGAGGCGACAGGCGTGTACGGCTGGACCGACCCGATCGACCCGGACGGCGCCCCGCGGCGCCCGCAACCGCCCACCGACGAGCCGCCGGCCTGGCTGACCGACCGTCCCGAGCCGCGCTCGGCGTACCTCTTCGGCGACGAGCCGGAACAGCCGGGCGACGACCTGGCGGACGCCCCGACCGCGCAGTGGCGTACCGAACCGGACCACCGGCCGTACGCGTGGACCGACCGGACCCCGGCCGCCCCGCCGAACGGTCACCTCGACCCGGCGGCGTACCCGGACGCGCCCGGCGCCCCCTTCGCGCCCGCTCCCGAGTTCGCCCCGCCCGCCGACTGGCGGCACACCACCGGCAGCCTGCGGGCCGTGGACGCCGAGCCGTCGGCCGAGGGACAGGGCCGGCACCGGCAGCGGAGCCGGTTCCCGCGCCCGCTGGTCCTCGGCGGCGCCGCCGCGGCCGCCACGCTGGTGGTGAGCCTCGGCGTGGGCGCCCTGGCGCTGGCCGGTGGCGACGGCGGAGCAACCGACCCGACCTCCGTCGACGACACCGTCGCCGCCGCCCCGCTGGCGCCGGACGCCGGGACCCCCGCCGACGCGCTGGCCGGCGCCGCCACCGCCTCCCCCACCGGCACGCCGACCACCGCCCGCCCGACCCCGTCGCCGAGCCGGACGGTCAAGCCGACACCCGCGCCGAAGCGGACCACGGCCGCGTCCCGGCAGAGCACCCGGACCAGCAGCGCGTCGACCCCCAACTCCGTCAGCCCCGGCGTCAGCAGCAAGGCGCAGCAGGTCGTCGACCTGGTCAACGCCGAACGGGCCAAGGCCGGCTGCGGAAAGGTGAGCATCGACGACAAGCTGATGCTGGCCGCCCAGCGGCACAGCCAGGACCAGGCCGACCACCGGACCATGTCGCACACCGGCAGCGACGGCAGCGACGCCGGTGACCGGATCGAGCGGGTCGGCTACACCTGGCGCACCTACGGCGAGAACGTGGCCTGGAACCAGCAGACCCCGGCCGAGGTCATGCGGGCCTGGATGAACAGCCAAGGTCACCGGGAGAACATTCTCAACTGCACGTTCACCGAGATCGGCGTCGGCGTGGCCAGCAGCAACGGGCCGTACTGGACCCAGGTCTTCGCCACCCCGCGCTGAGGCGTACCGGAACGCCCCCGTCCACGACGCGACCGCGTCGTCGGCGGGGGCGTCTCGTTTGACCGGGTGAGGTGCGCCGTGCGGGACGGCGCGGGGCGGTGTGGCGCCGCCCGACGACCCGGGAGCTGCCGATGCGGATCCGGCTGCCAGCGTCCGCGCGGCGGAGCAGGCCGCTGCCGAGCGCCGCGCGCCGGCGACCGGCGACCCGGCGCGGCGTCCGCCGGGCCCTGCCGGCCGTCGTCGCGCTCACCCTGCTGACCCCCGCCTGCCACACCCCGCTGGTCCCGCCGGGCGCGCCGACGCCGTGGCCGACCGCGTACGCAAACCGGTGGCAGTGGCAATGGCAGCTCGAGGGGCCCGTCGACACCGACGTCGCGGCGGACGTCTTCCTGCTCGACCCGGTACGGACCACCGCCGCCGAGACCTCCGCGCTGCGCGGGCGGGACCGCCGGCTGGTCTGCCAGGTGCACGTCGGCTCGTACGCCGGCACCGACCCGGACGCCACCCGCTTCCCGCCTGCGGTGCGGGGCAACCCCACCGGCCGGGCAGAGCGCCGCTGGCTCGACGTACGCCGGTGGGACGTGCTGGAGTCGGTGCTGGCCGACCGGTTCCGGCTCTGCCGGGGCAAGGGCTTCGGCGCGGTGGCGCTGGCCGACGCCGACGGGTACGCCCACCGCTCCGGCTTCCCGCTCGGCTACGACGAACAACTGACGTTCAACCGGCGGCTGGCGGTGCTGGCCCGCTCACTCGACCTCTCCCCCGGCCTGATGAACGACGTCGGGCAGGTCGCCGCGCTCGCGCCCGACTTCGACTTCGCGGTCGTCGAGGAGTGCGTCCGGCTGAAGGTCTGCGCCAAGCTGCTGCCGTTCGTCGACGCGGACAAGCCGGTCTTCCACGTCGAGTACACCGGCCGGACGGCGACGTTCTGCGTCACCACCCTCGGGTACGGCTTCGCCTCCATCCGCAAGAACCGATCACTGGACGCCTGGCGCGACCCCTGCCAGCTCCCCTGACGCCGCGAGGGGCCCCTGCTGCGGCAGGGGCCCCTCAGCGGGGATTCAGCGGGCGCCGACCAGCTCCGGGGTCGGGGCGGGCGGGTCGGCCGGCGGGGCCGCCGGCTTCTGCCGCAGGAAGCGCGGAGCCCACCAGTTGGCGTCGCCGAGCAGCGTCATCAGCGACGGCAGCACCACCGCCCGGATGATCGTGGCGTCCAGCAGGATCGCGGCGGCCAGCCCGATGCCGAGCTGCTTCATGTCGATCGTGCTGAGCGAGGCGAAGATCCCGAACACTCCGACCATGACGATGGCCGCGCTGGTCACCACGCCCGCCGACGAGGTGATCCCGTACGCCACCGCGTCGCGGTTCGACATGCCGGCCCGGACCCCCTCGCGGATCCGGCTGACCACGAAGACGTGGTAGTCCATGGAGAGCCCGAAGAGCACCACGAAGAGGAAGAGCGGCAGCCAGGAGACGATCGCCCCCATCGAGGTGAACCCGAGCAGCCCTTCCGCCCAGGTGTCCTGGAAGACCAGCACCAGCAGGCCGTACGCGGCGCCGGCGGAGAGCAGGTTGAGCACGATCGAGGTGAGCGCGACCACGACCGAGCGGAACGTCAGCACCATCACCGCGAAGGTCAGCGCCAGCACGAAGGCCATCACGATCGGCAGCTTCTCCTGGATGTGCCGGGCGTAGTCCTGGTTGCCGGCGACCTCGCCGCCGACCGCGTACTCGACACCGGGGATGCCCGTGAGCGCCGCCGGCAGCAGGTCGTCGCGGAGCTCGTCCAGCGAGCGCGCCGCCTCGTCGGACCGGCCGGCGTACGGGGTGGCCAGCTCCAGCACCGACACCCGCCGGTCGGCCGACACCTCGATCTTCGGGCCGTCCGCCTCGACCGGGGCGAACAGCGGGTCGGCGCCGGCCCGTCCGGCCAGCTCGGTCAGCGCGGCGCGCACCCGGTCGGCCTGCTCGGCGGGCGCCCGTACGGCCACCTGGTGGCTGGTGCCGGTGCTCGGGAAGGCGGCGGTGAGCCGGTCGTACGCCTGCATCGCCGGCGTGGTGCGCGGCAGGTCCTCCATGCCGGGGAAGTTCAGCTTCATGCCGAGCGCGGGCGCGGCCAGGGCGAGCAGCAGCCCGACCGAGACGACCAGGGTGGCCAGCGGCGCCCGCAGCGCGGGGCGCAGCACGGCCGGCCAGAAGCGCGGCGTCGCCGGTCGACCGTCGGGCCCGGTACGCGGGGCGGTGAGCCGCCAGAGCAGCGGCACCCGGGGCCGGTCGACCCAGCGGCCGAGCTTGGCCAGCAGCGCCGGCAGCACGGTCAGCGAGCCGGTCACCGCGACCGCGACCACCAGGATCGAGCCGACCGCGAGAGAGGAGAAGACCGCGTCGTTGGCGAGCAGCAGCCCGGCCATCGAGATGACCACGGCGAAGCCGGAGACCACCACCGCGTGCCCGGACGTCTCCGCCGCGATCTCCACCGCGTCGAGCCCGGAGCGTCCCTTGGCCCGTTCCTCCCGTTCCCGGCGGACGTAGAACAGCGAGTAGTCGACGCCGACGGCCATGCCGATCAGCAGGATCACGCTGGCCGTGGTGTCGGTGGCCGGCACCAGGTGCGAGGCCAGGGTGGACAGCCCCATCGCGGCGGCCACCGAGGAGAGCGCCAGCAGCACCGGCACGCCGGCGGCGATCAGCGCGCCGAACGCGACGATCAGGATGGCCAGGGTGACCGGCAGGCTGAGCAGCTCGGCCCGCTTGAAGTCCTTGCCCAGGGTCTCGTCGAGGGCCTGGTTGATCGACGGCCCGCCGACCTCCTCGACGCGCAGCTGCGGGTGCGCCGCCTGGACCTCGGCGGTGGCGTCGCGCAGCGGCTGCACCCGGTCGGCCGCGTCCTCGCGCTCGCCGGACATGGTGATCGGCAGCAGCAGGGCGTCGCCGTCGTGGGACGGCACCGGCGTGCCCACCGACGCGACCCCGGTGACCTGCCGGAGCCGGTCGGCGGCGTCGACCGCCGCCCGCTTCGCCGCGGCCTGGTCCAGCGCCCCGGCCCGGGAGGTGATCAGGATGTTCTCGACCGCCGGGTCGGCGAAGTTCCCCTCGGTGACGATCGCCTCGGCGCGGCCGGACTCCCCCACCGCCTGGTCGGCGCTCGTCGCCTCCTTCATGCCCGCGGCGTTGCCCCCGATGAAGCACACCGCCACGAACACCACCCAGAGCGCGATCGCGCGCCACGGGTGCTCGGCGCTCCACCGCGCCACCCGCACCGTCACCGGTCTCCTGCCCATCTCCCGGGCCCCCCCTCCACGCGTCGGCCCGCTGCCGACCGTGTCGACGCTAGGGACAACGGCGGGCGCGGACATCGGGGATCGGCCCCGGCTCGTCCCGGACGCGGCGAAAGCCGGCCGTGCGGGTGATCGGAGCGGGCGGCCGGGCAAACCGGGCGGATCTGCGGGACGCCGGGGGACGGCACACCGGCGCAACCCCGAGCCGGCTCGGGGTCACCCCTTCAGGGCGCCCCGGGGCCGCGGCTGACACCGCGGGCAGCTGAACGACGACCGGTTCATGAACGACTCGCGCCGGATCGGCGTACCGCACCGCCGGCAGGGCTCACCCTCGCGGCCGTACGCGTTGAGCGACCGGTCGAAGTAGCCGCTCTCGCCGTTGACGTTGACGTAGAGCTCGTCGAAGCTGGTGCCGCCCTGCTTGATCGCCTCGCCGAGGACGTCGCGGACGTGGCCGAGCAGCCGGGTGGCCGCCGGCGCCGTCAGCGCGTCGGTCGGGCGGGCGCCGTGCAGCTTCGCCCGCCAGAGCGCCTCGTCGGCGTAGATGTTGCCCACCCCGGAGATCAGCGTCTGGTCCAGCAGCGCCCGCTTCACCTCGGTACGCCGTCGCCGCAGCGCCGCGACGAACCCGGCGTCGGAGAACTCCTCGTCCATCGGGTCCCGCGCGATGTGCGCGATCTCCGCGGGCAGCTCGGCACCGCCCTCGCTGACCGAGAGGCCACCGAAGGTGCGCTGGTCGACGAAGCGCAGCTCCGGACCGTCGTCGGCGAACCGGAACCGAACCCGCAGGTGCAGCTCGTCGGCCGCCGCGATCGGCTGGAGCAGCAGTTGGCCGGACATCCCGAGGTGGCCGATCAGGGCGTCGCCGCTGTCCAGCGGGAGCCAGAGGTACTTGCCACGCCGGCGCACGTCGGTGACCGTACGACCGGCCAGCACGTCGGCGAAGTGGGCCGCGCCGGGGACGTGCCGCCGGACGGCGCGCGGGTGGCGTACCTCGACCGAGGTGATCCGGCGGCCGGTGACCCACTGGGCCAGGCCCTGCCGGACCGTCTCGACCTCGGGCAGCTCAGGCACGGCCCAGCCCCGCCTCGGCCGGGTCGGTGGCCGCCCCGGCCTCCGCCGCCGCCCGCTCGGCCCGCTCCTGCTCGGCCCGCTCGGCCCGCTCCTGCTCGGCCCGCTCGGCCTGCTCCTTCTCGGCCTGCTCGGTCAGCTCCCGCCAGGCCGCCTCGGCCGCCCGCTGCTCGGCCTCCTTCTTGCTGCGCCCCTCGGCCCCGCCGTAGCGGTTGCCGGCCACCACCACCCAGGCCGTGAAGGTCTTGAGGTGGTCCGGTCCGGTGCCCTCGATGCGGTACTCCGGGACGCCCAGCCCCAGCGCGGCGGTGAGCTCCTGGAGGCTGGTCTTCCAGTCCAGCGCGGCGCCCCGGCCGGCCGACTCCGCCATCAGCGGGTCGAAGAGCCGGTGGATGACGATCGCGGCGGTCTCCAGGCCGTACTGGAGGTAGATCGCGCCGAGCAGCGCCTCCAGGGTGTCGGCGAGGATGCTCGCCTTGTCCCGGCCGCCGGTGCTCTCCTCGCCCTTGCCCAGCAGCAGGTACGCGCCGAGCCCGTCCGGCCCCAGGCCGCGCGCCACGTCGGCCAGCGCGCGCATGTTCACCACGCTGGCCCGCAGCTTGGCGAGCTGCCCCTCGGGCAGGTCCGGGTGGTTGCGGAAGAGCGCGGTGGTGATCACCACCCCGAGCACCGAGTCACCGAGGAACTCCAGCCGCTCGTTGGTGGGCAGACCACCGTTCTCGTACGCGTACGAGCGGTGGGTGAGCGCGCGCTCCAGCAGTTCGGGCTCGAGCGTCACACCGAACGCCGCCTCGAGGTGACCGACGGGAGCACGCCGCCGCTTGTCGTTCGTCATGTGCCTACCTCTTCGTTCGGAACTGCCGGGGGCGCGAACCCCGTTCTCGCGCTCACGGGCGTACCTCGTCGGTGCGGTCCACGGCCGGCGACCCGACGGCGGCGCCGTCGAGCAGCGCGCGGACCCGGTCGCTGGCGCCCCGCCGCCACAGGTGGGCGGCGAGGGCGATGCCGGAGGCCACGTCCTCGGCTCCGGCGGCGCCGTGGCACACCACCACCGTCCCGGCCACCCCGAGCAGGGCCGCCGCGCGGGGGGCACCGCCGCCGGCGGGCGGGCCGCCGGCCATCGCGTACGCGCCCTCGATCGCCTTGAGCAGCACGTTACCGGTGAACCCGTCGGTGACCACCACGTCGGCGCGCGCGCCGAGCGCGACGTCGTACCCCTCGACCAGGCCGACGTAGCGCGCCCCGCAGGGCAGCGACGCGGCGGTGAGCAGGGCGTCGGCGGCCTTGCGGGGACGGTCGCCCTTGCCGGCCTCCGTGCCGACCGAGAGCAGGCCGACCCGGGGCCGGTCGACGGCGTGCGCGACCGCGGCGTAGGCGGCGCCGAGCACGGCGTGCCGGGCGAGGGTGAGCGGGCGGGGTTCCAGGGAGCCGCCGACGTCGAGCAGGACCACCGGGCCGGCGACGGCCGGCAGGGTGGCCACCAGGGCCGGCCGGCGGACGTCGGCCCAGCGGCCGAAGCCGAGCGCGGCGGCGGAGACGGTGGCGCCGGTCGAACCGGCGGAGACCAACGCGTCGGCGGCACCGTCGCGGATGGCGGCGACGGCCGCTCGGACGGTGCTGTCGGCGCGCGGCGCGTGGTGCGCCGGGCCGGCGGCGGCCCGCACCGGGCGGACCGTCGTCCGGGCGCGCTGCGCCGGGGTGAGGGCGTCGGTCACCGCGGCCGCGACCTCGGTCGGGCCGACGAGCAGCAGGTGCAGGTCCGGATCGGCGCGTACGGCTCGCAGAGCGCCGTCAACCACGACGGCGGGGGCATCGTCCCCGCCGAGGAGGTCAACGGCGATCCGCGCGGTGCCCGGCTCCATCGGAACGCCGGCCGGAGCAGGCCGGCCGGCGTCGGAAGGAGCCGGGGCACCGGGCGATCGCCAGGGTGCGCGCGCCACCCGACCCGTGGTCGGGGGCGTCACTCGGCGTCCAGGTCTCAGACCTCGAGGACCTGGCGGCCGTTGTACGTGCCGCAGACGGAGCACGCGGCGTGCGGCAGCTTGGGGGACTTGCACTGCGGGCAGGCCACGGTCGCGACCACGGCCGCCTTCCAGTTCGCCCGGCGGGACCGGGTGTTGCTGCGCGACATCTTGCGCTTCGGGACGGCCACGGTTCCTACTCCTCTGTACGGTTCAGTTGCGACAGGCCCGCCCAACGCGGGTCGATCTGCTGGTGACTGTGGTCGACCGGCAGATCGTCCCAGTGCACCCCGCACTCGGGGCACAGTCCTGGGCAGTCCTCCCGGCAGAGCGGGTTGGTCGGCAGCGTCAGCACCACCGCGTCCCGCAGCGCCGGCTCCAGGTCGATCAGATCGCCCTGCATCCGGCCCACCTCGTCCTCGTCGGTCGTCTCGTCCGTGGCGCTGTTCTCGTACGCGTACAGCTCCTGGACGTTCACGACCACCGAGTCGTTGATCTGGCGCAGGCACCGGCCGCACTCGCCCCGGACGGGACCGCTGATGGTCCCGGAGACGAGCACGCCCTCGGACACCGACTCCAACCTCAGGTCGAGGTCGAGGTCCGCGCCCTCCGGCACGCCGATCAACTCCACGCCGAGGTCCGCCGGTGCCGGGGCGACCCGCTTGACCGTACGCAACGCACCAGGCCGACGCGGCAGGTCCCTCGTGTCGAGGACCAGCGGCGACCTGGGATTGAGTGTCGATGGCGAGTGTTTGGGCATAGTCAGACTCCGGCCGGTGAGAGGCCGACAAAAAAGGTTACCTGGGCGACCACCCCAGCGTCGAACCGGGGGCGACGCCCGCCCCGCGTGTCGGCTGGTGAGGTGCCGCTCAGAAGGGTAGCGGGCGTTCGGCCTCGTCCCCACCGAAGGTGCCGATCTCCCGCAGCGCGTGCATCTTGTCCCGGCCGCGCTCTATCGAGGCCAGCGCCCGGGTCAGGAACTGCTCGAAGTTGGCCAGCGCCGTGTCGACGTAGTCGTCGACCTCGTCGCGCAGCCGCTGCGCCTCGGCCCGGGCCTCGGCGATGATCCGGGCCCCCTCGTGCTCCGCCGAGACGGTGATCTCGTTCACCGACACCAGGCGGGCGTGTTCCGCCTCACCCTCGCTGATGATCCGGTCGGCCTCCCGCTTGCCGGCCTCCATGATCTTGTCCCGCTCCTCGAGGAGGGCGGCGGCCCGGCGCAGGTCGGCGGGGAGTTCGGCGCGCATCTCGTCCAGGACCGCGATCATCTCGCCCCGGTCGACCATGCAGTTGTTCCGCGACATCGGGACGGAGCGGGCCTGCTCCACCATGGCGATCAGTTCGTCGATGCGATCGAGCGGGTCCACCGGTACCTCACTCCCTGTCGTTCGTCGGCCGACCTACATGATGCGGGTTACGGCCGGGTTCCCGCTCCACACATGATGTCCTGCGCGGGCGAGCCCCGCCCGATCCACCCCGGCGCGGCGCGTCGCGACGAACGTCAGCCCCGGTGCTCCGGGCCGAGCCGGGCGACCAGCTCGTGGCGCACCAGGTCCGGCACGTGCGCGGAGATGTCGCCACCCCACTTCGCCACGTCCTTGACCAGGCTGGAGGAGAGGAAGGAGTAGAGCGGGTTGGTCGGCATGAACAGCGTCTCGACCCCGGCGAGGCCGATGTTCATCTGCGCCATCTGCAACTCGTAGTCGAAGTCGCTGACCGCCCGCAGGCCCTTGATCAGCACGCTGGCCTCCTGCGCCCGGCAGAAGTCGACCAGCAGGCCACGGAAGGACTCGACCCGCACGTTCTCGTACGAGGAGGTCACCTCGCGGAGCATGTCGATCCGCTCCTCGACGGTGAACAGGCCACTCTTCGCCTGGTTCACCAGCACGCCGACGATCACCTCGTCGAAGAGCCGGCTGGCCCGTCCGATGATGTCGAGGTGTCCGTTGGTAACCGGGTCGAACGAGCCGGGACACACCGCACGTCTCATGATCGGCGACCGTACCAAAGGGTGGTCTCGCCGTAACGGCGACTGCGCTCCGCGGTGACGCCCTCCACCCACTCGACCGGGCCGGTGCGGCTGGAGCGCTCCACCACCACCAGGGCTCCGGGGGCCAGCCAGTCGTGTTCCACCAGGGCGGCCAGCAGGGCGGTGATGTCGGCGTCGGGCACCGCGTACGGCGGGTCGGCGAAGACCACGTCGTACGGCTCGCCGCCCGGGCCCGCTGCGAGCACGCCGGCCACCTTGCCGGTGACCAGCCGGGCGGCGGGGGCGGCCCGGAGCGCGGCGACGTTCTCTCTGATCACGCGCGCGGCGCGCGGGTCGGACTCGACCAGCAGCACATGCTCGGCGCCCCGGGAGAGCGCCTCCAGCCCGACCGCGCCGGAGCCGGCGTACAGGTCGGCGAAGCGGGCGCCGACCAGGTCGATCTCGGTCTGCACCGCGCTGAACAACGCCTCGCGGACCCGGTCGGAGGTGGGTCGGGTGCCGGCGCCGGGCGGCGCGGCGATCCGCCGGCCGCCGAGCGTGCCGGCGACGATCCGGGTCACGGTCTACCCCTGCTCATGGCGATGACGCTACGCGACGGCCGGGCCGGCCCGGCCGACACGGTGCGTCCCGGATCGGCGCCTTCATGATCACTGCTGGTATATCAATGATCTCAGATTCATAACATGATCCTTAGCCCATCCTGAGCGCTGTAACCCCAACGACGATCCGTTTAGGGTCGGCCGGGTGCCGGCGACGCTCCGCCGGCCACGCGGCGCCGGGGAGCGCGCCGTCACCGGACGTGCCGCAAGGCGACCGGGACCAGAGCCACCGCCACCCCACGCCGCACCCTGACGCATCCTCACCCCGGGAGTACGCGTGATCCGTCCCCAGCCGTCGCTCCGGCGACCGCTCGCCGTGGCCGCCGCCGCGCTGGCCGGCCTCGCCACGGCCTTCGCCTTCACGGCACCGGCGAACGCCACCAACACGTCGCCCTCGCCGTCGGCCTCCCCGACCGTGACGGCCTCACCGAGCACACCGACGCCGCCGGCGCCCAACTGCGTCAAGGCCGGCGACGCGAGGTACACGCACACCTTCGACGGCCCGAAGGGCGAGGCCTCGATCACCCTGACCAACGGCCCGCTCTGCGCGGGCGAGCAGCAGGAACTGGCCCTGGTGTCGTACGTGACGCCGTCGGCGACATTCGCCGTGCCGCAGTACGTGCTGGACAAGTCGATCAAGAAGTTCGTCGGCGTGGCCGACGGCGAGCTGGGTGTGGCCACCCTGGACTTCCGGGTCGAGGTGCCGAACTGCCACACCCAGGTCGACTTCCTCTTCGGCAGCACGATCATCGACCCACTGACCGACACCAGCGACCGGTACGGCGACCGCAAGGTCGGCAGTTCCTCCGGCATCGGCGCCCGGTCCACCGGCCCGAGGGGCTGGTACAACGGCGGCTCGGGCAGCTGCTCGGCGGCGCCCGAGGTGATCGCCGAGTCCGACTGCGAGGGCAGCGTCGAGCTGACCCTGGTCAACCGGACCGGCAACGCCGCGGCGACCTTCACCATCACCGGCAGCGGCGGCTTCACCGAGACCGTCACGGTGCCCATGCGCAAGATCGAGACCCGGAAGCTCAACCCCGGGCAGGCGCAGGAGATCACCGTGACGGCCGCGGGCATGAAGGACTTCACCGGCGGCTGGCAGAAGCCCGAGGACTGCCAGCAGCCCGAGGTGGGCGCGCCGGACGCCGACTACGAGTCGACCTGCGACGCGATGACCTTCCGGATCAGCAACCCGGAGGACGGCGCGACCGTCACCTCGACCTTCACCCCGAGCAAGGGCGAGGCGAAGACGCTGACCGTCGAGCCGGGCCGTACCGGCTCCGTCAGCTTCACGGCCAGCAAGGGCCTCACCGTCACGGTGACCGGCGACCTGGACTCCGGCGGGCCGCTGGCCTGGGAGCAGCCGAAGGACTGCGCCGAGGGCGGCGCCGGCGGGGGCGAGCCCGGTGAGGGCCTGCCGGTGACCGGCGCGGCGGCCGGCGGCATCGCCGCGGGCGCGCTCGCCCTGCTGGCGGCCGGCGCGGTGCTCTTCGTCGTGGCCCGACGCCGACGGATCCGCTTCACCGCCTGATCCACTGTGGTCCCGTGGGGCGCGCCGACCGACCGGTCGGCGCGCCCTTCGCATGCCGGCCGTCCACCATGGAGGGCGCAGTCGTCCGGTGACGCTCGGTCTATCGATGATCTCGAAACGGCAACAACACCCGCCGGCGGCGGGAGCGTTCACTACCCGTCGGTACAGTCACCCGGCACGCTCGCGCTCGCGCGGACGCGCCGCGACCCCGGGGAGGTCGCGCTGAGCCACGACCGCTCGGCCCCGCCGGCTCCCGCCTCCCCGGCCGCACACCCCGCGAATCTCCCCCCGTCAGGAGTACACGTGAACCGCCTGAAGTTCCGGCGCGTCGCGGCGATCGCCGCTGGCACGCTGATCGGCCTCGCCGGCGTCGCAACGGTCGCCGGACCCGCGATGGCCCACCACCCCGAGCCCTCGGGCACCTACTGCGCCGCGCCCGACGGCAAGATCGTTGTCAGCTGGACCGTCGGCAACAGCGAGAGCGACCTCGAGGGCACCATCACCAAGCTCGACTCGACCGTGCCGGGTGGCTTCACCGGCGCGCTGGCGCTGAACGCGGTGCTGCCCAAGAAGGGTGACGGCCCGCTGACCGGCACCCAGGCCCACACCTTCACCGGCGCCCTGCCGGAGCTCAAGCTGACCGTCGAGGCCCGGTGGGAGCGGGGCGACCGGATCATCACCGAGGAGCGCACCGTCTCCGCGCAGCCGGCCGGCGACTGCGCCGCAACCGAGTCGCCGTCGCCGAGCGCGCCGACGCCGACGAAGTCCCCGGAGCCGACCAAGTCCCCCGAGGCCACCCCGTCGCCGTCGAGCACCAGCCCGACCGCGACCCCGTCGAGCACGGCCACCACGCCGAGCGAGCCGGAGGAGCCGGTGTTCCGGCTCGAGGAGACCTGCGACGAGATGACCTTCATCGTGGAGAACCCGGCGAAGGGCATCCCCTTCACCGCCACGTTCACCACCGAGAAGGGCGTCACCAAGAAGCTCGAGTCGACCCCGGGCAAGACCAGCTCGGTCACCTTCGACGCGTACAAGGGCCTGAAGGTCACCGTCTCCTACGACGTGGTCGAGGGCTCCGAGACCATCGAGTACACCCAGCCGAAGAAGTGCGACGAGGGTGAGGGTGGCGGCCTGCCGGTCACCGGCGCCGCCACCGGTGGCATCGCCGCCGGCGCCGTCGTGCTGCTGGCCGCGGGCGCGATCCTGTTCGTGGTGGCCCGCCGCCGCCGGGTGCGCTTCACCGCCTGAGCACCACCTGCCTGAAGCCGAGGGCGCGTCGACCAACCGGTCGGCGCGCCCTCGCGCCGTTCCCGCCCGCGCCGCTGGACCTGCGGGAGGCCCGGCCGGAGGCTCAGCTCGACCGGCGCCCACGCCGGCCGGCGCGGTCGGCACGGACAGCGCGGTCGGCACGGACAGCGCGGGCGGCACGGACGGCACGCACAGCGCGGGCGGCACGGACGGCACGCACAGCGCGGGCGGCACGGACGGCACGCACAGCGCGGGCGGCACGCACAGCGCGGGCGGCACGGACGGCACGGGCGGCGTGCAACCGGTGCCCGGTCCGCGCGGCCTGCCGCGCCCGTGCGGGACCACCTCACCCCCTGCGCGTCCTTTGGAGCCGATGACGTGAACGATTCAGCGTGGGCGAGTGCGGGCGATGCCCCCGGCCCGGCGTGGGAATGGCACGGGGCGCGGCTCACCCCGCCGGTCCACCAGCAACCCCACGGCACGGCAGGGGTGGTCGAAGCTGGCCGCCAAGAGGCGCGCGGAGCGGCGGCGAGGCAGGCCGCCGTGAATCGTCTACGTCATCAGCTCGAAAGGACGCGCAGGGGGTGACATGGCCTCGCACGGGGGGCGGACCGACAGCCCGACGATTCGGCAACGCCCGGGCCCACCCCGCCGGGGCGGCGCGCAGCCACACGAGACGCAGCCGCCCGGGGCGGCGCGCAGCCGCACCGGACGCAGCCGCCCGGGACGTAGCCGCACGGGACGCGCGACGCCCGGTCGGTCAGCCCTTTTCCAGGTACTCGGCGCGTTCCTCGTCCACCAGCGCGGCGACCGACGCGGCCAGCGCCGGGTGGCGGTCCAGCTCCGGGTCCTCCTCGACCAGGGTGATCGCCTCGGCGCGGGCGTCGCGGATCAGGTCGGTGTCGCGCAGCAGCGACAGCAGCCGCAGGTGCGAGCGGCGCCCCGACTGGGTGGCGCCGAGCACGTCGCCCTCCCGGCGCTGTTCCAGGTCCAGTTCGGCCAGCTTGAAACCGTCCGTGGTGGAGGCCACCGCGTCGAGGCGTTCCCGGGCCGAGGACCCCTCGGCGGCCTCGGACACCAGCAGGCAGAGCCCGGGGGCGGTGCCCCGACCCACCCGGCCGCGCAGCTGGTGCAGCTGGGAGACGCCGAACCGGTCGGCGTCCAGCACGATCATCACGGTGGCGTTCGGCACGTTGACGCCGACCTCCACCACGGTGGTGGCGACCAGCACGTCCAGGTTGCCGTCGGCGAAGGAACGCATCACCGCGTCCTTCTCGTCGGCGGGCAGCTTCCCGTGCAGGACACCGATCCGCAGCCCGTGCAGCGGTCCCTCGGCGAGCAGCGGCGCCACCTCCGTCACGGCCAGCGGGGGCCGCCGCCCGTTGTCGTCCTCCCGCGGCGGCTCTTCCTCGCTCGCCGGCCCTTCGCCGATGCGCGGGCACACCACGTACGCCTGGTGGCCGGCGGTGACCTCCTCGCGCAGCCGGCGCCAGGCCCGGTCCAGGAAGGCCGGCTTCTCCGCCGCCGGCACCACGTGCGAGGCGATCGGCGAGCGGCCCTGCGGCAGCTGGGACAGGGTGGAGGTCTCCAGGTCGCCGTAGACCGTCATCGCCACCGTGCGCGGGATCGGGGTCGCGGTCATCACCAGCACGTGCGGCGGCTGATCGGCCTTGGACCGCAGCGCGTCGCGCTGCTCGACGCCGAACCGGTGCTGCTCGTCGACGACCACCAGGCCCAGGTCGGCGAAGTCCACCCCCTCGTAGAGCAGGGCGTGGGTGCCGAGCACGATGCCGGCCCGCCCCTCGGCGACCTCGGTCAACGCCCGCCGCCGGGCCGCCGCCCCGAGCGAACCGGTGACCAGCTCCACCCGGGTGGCGTCGTCGGCCCCGCCCAGCTCACCGGCCATGGCCAGCGGCCCGAGGAGGTCGAGCATGCCCCGGTAATGCTGCGCGGCGAGCACCTCGGTCGGGGCGAGCAGCGCCGCCTGCCCCCCGGCGTCGACCACCTGGAGCATGGCCCGCAGCGCCACTACCGTCTTGCCCGAACCCACCTCGCCCTGCAACAGCCGGTGCATGGGGTGCGGGGTGGCCAGGTCGGCGGTGATCTCGACGCCGACGTCGCGCTGGCCGGGGGTCAGCTCGTACGGCAGCCGGGCGTCGAACGCGTCGAGCAGCCCGCCGGGCTTCGGCGGGCGGGGCCGGGCCGGCCAGGACGCCGCCCGGTGCTTGCGCTGCACCAGGGTGAGCTGGACGGCGAACGCCTCGTCCCACTTGAGCCGGCGGCGTGCCCGGTACAGCTCCTCCTTGCTGGAGGGGCGGTGGATCTCCCGCAGCGCGGTGCCGATGCCGACCAGGTTGCGCCCGGCCCGCACGGTCGCCGGCAGCGGGTCCTCCGGCGGGGTGAAGGTGTCCAGCACCACCCGGACGCAGCGGGCGATCACCCAGGTCGGTACGGCCGCGGCGGCCGGGTAGACCGGGATCAGCGCGCCGGCGAACTCCTCGATCTCCTCGCTCGCCGCCGCCTCGCCGTCGGTCGAATCCCCGAGGAGCTGGTATTCCGGGCCGTTGAGCTGCCGCTTGCCCCGGAACTCGGTGACCTTGCCGGCGAAGAGCCCCCAGCGCCCGGGGCGCAGCTCCCGCTCTCGCCACGCCTGGTTGCCGAAGAAGGTCAGGGTGAGCACCCCGCCGGAGCCGTCGCCGACGGTCACCTCCAGCAGGTTGCCCCGACGCTGGCGCATCGGCCGCACCGCCGTGCGCTGCACCTGGGCCAGCACGGTGACCTGCTCACCCACGTCGAGGGAGCGGATGTCGGTGTGCTCGCCGCGCTCGTCGTACCGGCGGGGGAAGTGGTAGACCAGGTCGCCTGCGGTGTGCAGGTCGAGGTGGCTGGCCAGGGCCTTGGCCGTCTTCTCCCCGACCAGCTTCTTCAGCGGCGTGTCCACCGTGGACTGCTCGGACGTCATTCGACCCCCACCAGGAGCGGATAGTGCGGCTGGCCGCCCGGGTACGCCTGCACCTCGACGAACGGCCAGCGCCGGCCGACGTGCGCGCGCACCGCGTCGGCGAGACCGTCCGGGGCGTCCGCGCCGGTGAGCAGGGTGACCAGCTCACCACCGCCGCCCAGCATCCGGTCGACCACCGCGGCGCAGGTGTCGACCAGGTCGGCGCCGATCAGGTGCACCTCCCCCTCCACCAGCGCCAGCACGTCGCCGGGGCGGCAGGGGCCGGCCACGGTGAGCGCCTCCCGGCTGGCGTGGCAGACCTCGGCGTACCGGCAGGCGCCGGCGGCCTCGGCCATCGCGATCACGTCGTCCTCGAAGCGTCGCCGGGGGTCGCGCACCGCGAGCGCGGCCAGCGCCTGCACCGGCGAGCGGGTCGGCACCACGCTGACCTTGATGCCCAGCCGGTGCGCCTCCTTCGCGGCGGCGCTCGCCACGGCCTGGGTGTTCGGGTCGTTGGGGAGCACCACCACGCGGGCCGCGTCGGTGGCGCGGATCGCGTCCAGCAGCTCGCCGGTGGACGGGTTGCCCGGCACGACCGTGGCGCCCTCGCCGGCGAAGAGCTCCGCGATGCCCGCGCCGGCCGCGACCACCACGGCCGCCCGGCCGTCGGCGGACGGGCCGGGCCGGGGCGCCGGCGCGGTCTGGTCGGCGAAGCGGGTCACCGAGATCCGGTACGGCCGGCCGGCGACCACGCCCGCCTCGACCGCGGCGCCGACGTCGTTGACGTGCACGTGCACGTTCCAGGTGGTGGAGGCCGCCGGTGAGGCGCCATCGCCGACCACCACCAGCGAGTCGCCCAGCCCGGCCAGCTCGGCGCGCATCCGGGCCACCGCATCGTGGTCGGCGTCGAGCAGGAACTGCACCTCGTACGCGTACTCGTCGGAGCCGGCCTCGCGGACGGTGGTGAGCGGCGGGCGGACCGCCCGGGTCACCGGCGCCGGCCGGGGTGGGCTCTCTCCGGTGACCACCTCGACCAGCGCGTCGAGCAGCAGGCAGAGCCCCCGGCCGCCGGCGTCGACGACGCCGGCCCGGGCCAGCTCGGGCAGCTGCTCCGGGGTGCGGGCCAGGGCGCGGGCGGCCTCGCCCGCCGCCGCCCGGGCCACCGTGCGCAGGTCGTCGCTGTCGGCCTGCTCGGCGGCCGTCGCGGCGGCCGCCACCACGGTGAGCAGTGTCCCCTCCACCGGGCGGGCGACGGCCGCGTAGGCCGCGTCGGCGGCGGCGCGCAGCGCGACGGCCAGCTCCCGGCCGGCCACGGCCGGGACGGGGGCGAGCGCGTCGGCCAGGCCGCGCAGGATCTGCGAAACGATCACCCCGGAGTTGCCCCGGGCGCCGAGCAGCGCCCCGCGGGCCATCAGCCGCAGCGCGTGCCCGTGCGCGGTGGGCCCGTCCCCCGGGAGAGTGTCGAGGTCCATCGCCAGCGCCTGCTGGGCGGAGGTGAGGGTGAGCACCATGTTGGTGCCGGTGTCGCCGTCGGGGACGGGGTAGACGTTGAGCTCGTCGATCTCGCCCTGGTGGCGCCGCAACGCGGTGAGCCCACCCGCGCACCAGCGGCGCACCGCGGCGGCGTCGAGGGTGTCAAGCACGGCCAGAAGCCTACTGTCGCGCACCGACACCCGCCCGGGCCGGACGGCCCGCCACGGCGTGTCTCTCCCGCCCGCCGTGCCGGTGGCCCGCTTCACACCCAGCCGGTCCGTCCGGGGCGGTTGGTCCGACACCCCGGTCATCGGGTAACCTGGCCAGGTTGCCCGGGCAGCGCCTGCCGGCGACCTCATGAACGTATCAATCCCAGGAGTATCCCGTGGCTAGCGTGTGCGACGTCTGTGGCAAGGGACCGGGCTTCGGCCACAACGTGTCCCACTCGCACCGGCGGACCAACCGCCGCTGGAACCCGAACATCCAGTCGGTGCGTACCCCGGCCGGTGGCGGTAACACCAAGAAGATGCAGGTCTGCACCTCGTGCATCAAGGCCGGCAAGGTCACCCGCGCCTGACGCGGTAACGCCTCCAGCTCGAACATTCGCCAGCACCGGCGGGCCGTGACGGTCCGCCGGTTCTGTCGTGTCCGGGGTCGATCGCCGCACCGGTGACCGGTCCCCGACGACTCTCTCGACCCGCCCCGGGCGCCCGGCTACGGTCTGCCTGCGCCGCCTGACCGACCGGTCTCCGGCCTCGGCGCACCGACGCCGTACGGAGGACCGACCGGTGGACCTGGACCTGGGCCGCGACGAGCTGATCTTCATCGGCGCGGCGCTCGGCATGCTGCGCTGGCTCGACGAGCAACTCCCGCCCGGCGCCGTCGTGCTGGTCGAGGAGCCCGACGTCATCCACCGCCGGGACGTCGCGGCGCTCGCGGCCGACCTGCCCGTCGTCTCGCGGGTGGTGCCCGCCGAGTACCAGACCGGGCTGGACGTCGACGCGCTGCTGGCCCGGGAACCGGGGCTGGCCGCCGCGCGGCTGGTGGTCCCCGGCATCGAGTACGCCGTCCCGGCCGCCGCCCGTTTGGCCGACCGGCTCGGCCTGCCCGGCGCCGGCCCGGAGGCCGCCGAGGTCTTCGCCGACAAGCACCGGATGCGGCAGGTCGCGGCCGGGGCCGGGCTGCCCAACCCGGCGTACGAGCTGGTCGACACGCCCGAGCGGGCGGCGGCCTTCGCGGAGCGCTTCGGCGGCCGGTGCGTGCTGAAGCCGACCCGGCGCTCCGGCAGCCTGGGCGTGCAGCTGATCACCGAACCGGCGGCGATCGCCTCGGCCTGGGCGACCACCGCCGAGCCGGAGGAGCCGCCCGAGGCCACCGACCGGGGCCTGCCCACCGAGGTGCTGGTCGAGCAGCTGGTCGTCGGCCCGGAGCACAGCGTCGAGCTGCTGGTCGCCGACGGCGAGGTGTGCTTCGCCAACGTCACCGACAAGCGGGTGCTGCCCGGCCCCCGACCGGTCGAGACCGGTCACACCGTGCCGTCCGCCCTGCCCGCGGCCGCCCGGGCCGAGCTGGTCGAGGTCGCCACCCGGCTGGCGGCGGCGGCCGGGTTCCGCACCGGGGTGCTGCACAGCGAGTGGATCCTCGCCGACGGGGTGCCGACCCTGGTGGAGTGCGCCGCCCGACTGCCCGGTGACATGATCGCCGCGCTGGTCTCGGTCGCGTACGACTGCGGGTTCATCCCCGCGTACCTGCGGCTGCTGCGCGGCGAACGGCCCGCGCTGCCGGCGAGGCCGGCGGGCGCGGCGGCGGTGGAGTTCCTGCTCGCCCCGCCCGGGACGGTGACCGCCGTGACGGGCGTGCGCGCCGCGCTGCGGGCGCCCGGGGTGCTCAGCGCACAGGTGGACGTCGCGGTCGGCGACACCCTCGGCGAGGTGGTCTCCTCGGCCCGGCGCAGCGGTCTGGTGCTGACCTGGGGCGACGACCCCGCCGAGGCGACCCGGGCCGCCCGGCACGCGGCGGGGCTGGTGGAGATCAGCGTCGGCTGAGACCGACCCGGCCGGGCCGGGTCAGAGGGTACGGCCGAAGGAGAGGCAGCCCGGCGCGTCGGCGTAGAAGCCGAAGTTGGGGATCCGCTCGTACCCGGCCGAGGTGTACATGGCGATCGCCTCGGGCTGCTTGTCGCCGCACTCCAGGACCATCCGCTTGCGCCCGTGGTAGCGCGCGGACTCCTCGACGGCGGCCAGCACGGCGCGGGCCACCCCGCGGCCCCGGGCGGTCGGGGCGGTGTACATCCGCTTCAGCTCGGCGGTGTCGTCGCCGTGGCTGCGCCAGCCGCCGCAGCCGACCGGTTCGCCGTCGAGGTACGCGACCAGGAAGGCGCCCTGCGGTGGGACGAACTCGGCCGCGTCGACCGGCGTCTCGTCGCCGCTGCCGCCGTACCGCTGGCCCAGGTCGGCCAGGGCCGCGCGGATCAGCGACCGCGCCACCGGCGAATCGAAGGCCAGCGCGCCAATCTCGATCTCACTCACGGGTGAAGGGTACGACCACCCCTTACCGGAAGTGGTCCCAGCCGCCCCGACCGTCGTACTTCTCACCGTCGACGGTGACGCCGGTGCCCTCCACCACCCGGCCGACCGGCCGCCACTCGTCGGGCAGGGCCACCGAGCGGGGGAAGGTCGCGGCCAGCGCGTGGTCGTCACCCCCGCCGAGGATCCACGAGTACGGGTCGACGCCGAGCGCCTGCGCGGCGTCGCGCATCTGCCGGGGCACCTCGAAGGCGTCCCGGTGCACGTCGAGGCCGACCCCGCTGGCCTTCGCCACGTGCCCCAGGTCGGCCAGCAGCCCGTCCGAGATGTCGATCATGGCGGTGGCGCCGAGCCGGGCCGCGTGCGGGCCGGCGGTGTACGGCACCTCCGGCCGCCGGTACGCCTCGACCAGCAGCCGGGGCGTGCGGAACCCGCGGGAGAGCACGGTCAGCCCGGCCGCCGCCCAGCCGCTGCGCCCGGCCACCGCCACCACGTCCCCGGGCCGCGCCCCGGAGCGCACCACGGGCGCCCGGCCGCCCAGGTCGCCGAGGGCGGTGACGGCGATGGTCAGGGTCGGGCTGGCGGACATGTCCCCGCCCACCACGCTCGCCCCCACCTTGGCCGCCTCCGCGGCCAGCCCGTCGGCCAACTCCTCCGCCCAGGCCGTCTCCAGGTCCGCCGGCATGCAGAGCGCGACCAGCAGCGCGGTCGGGGTGGCCCCCATGGCGGCGATGTCGGCCAGGTTGGCCGCCGCCGCCCGGTGGCCGACGTCCCGCGCGCCGGACCAGTCCCGCCGGAAGTGCCGCCCCTCGACCAGCACGTCCGTCGACGCGACCACCCGCGCGTCCGGGGCGGCCACCACCGCGCCGTCGTCGCCCGGACCGAGCAGGCAGCCCGATCCGTACGTCAGCCGCGCGGTCACCCGGTCGATCAGGCCGAACTCCCCGACACCTCCGACACTCATGCCACTCCCTCGCCGCGCTCGCTCACTGCTTCCCCTCGACCACCGATAGGGATCACGCCTGCTCCGTAAGGTACTTTCACCCTTCGGGCCGCCCACGGGCGGCGACGGACGGAGGTCGAGTCGTGGTACAGGCGTACATCCTCATCCAGACCGAGGTCGGCCGGGCGCGTGACGTGGCCGGGCTGATCGCGGACCTTGCCGGCGTGGTGCGGGTCGACGCCGTCACCGGGCCGTACGACGTGGTGGTGCTCACCGAGGCGAACACCGTCGACGAGCTCGGCAAACTCATCGTCAGCAAGGTGCAGATGGTGCCCGGCATCACCCGCACCCTCACGTGTTCGGTGGTGCGCCTGTAAGTGGACGAGATGACTTCCTCCCCGACCGCCGGCGCCGAGCAGACCGCCAGCCGCAAGCCGGCCGCGCCGACCGCCGCCCGCAAGCCGGGCTGGGACCGGTCGACCCGCCGGGCGGCGCTGGTCGCCACCCTGATCGCGGTGCCGGTGACGGTCGCCGTGGCCGGGTTCACCTTCGCCAAGCTGGCACCGGACACCCCGGCCGCCGCGCCCAGCCCCACCGCCACCAGCGCCCGCCCGCAGTCCACCACGCCGGTCGAGATGGCCGCCCCGGCGCTGGCCACCCGGCCGGCCACCGTCTGCCGGGCACTGATGTCGCAGCTCCCGCCGTCGGTGCGGGACCTGGCCCAGCGACCGGTGACCGCCGGCGCCGAGCAGAACGCCGCGTACGGCGACCCGGCGCTCACCGTGGCCTGCGGCGGCGCCGAGCCGGCCGTCCCGGCCACCGGCGACGTCTGGCGGATCAACAAGGTCTGCTGGTACGCGGCCGAGGAGGCCGACGCGACCGTGCTCACCACCGTCGACCGGGAGACCGCGGTCCGGGTGATCGTCCCCCGCGCGTACGAGCAGCCGTTGCAGTGGATCGCTCCGCTCGCCGACGCCGTGGTCGCCTCGGTCCCCTCCGCCGGCGACACCCCCGCCGGCTGCACCGGCTGACCCCCTGCCCCATCCCCCGCGCCCCGGGCGCACGCCCGGACTCGGGTGCACTTTCTGCGAAAGAGTGGCCATTCGGGCGCGGATGGCCACTCTTTCCGTGCAAGTGGGCGGATCTTGACCGGGATGCGCGGGTCAGCGGGGGCCGGCGTGGCGGTGCAGGGCGGTGCGGATGAGGCGGTTGACCAGCTTGGGGTACTCCAGGCCGGAGGCCGCCCACATCCGGGGGAACATCGACGTCGGGGTGAAGCCCGGCATCGTGTTGATCTCGTTGAGGTAGACGTCCAGTTCCGGGGTGACGAAGAAGTCGACCCGGGCCAGGCCGGAGCAGTCCAGCGCGGTGAAGGCCCGGGTGGCGTACTCGCGCACCTGCCGGGTCACCTCGTCCGGCAGCCCGGCGGGGATGTCGTACTCGCAGGCGTCGTCGATGTACTTGGCCTCGAAGTCGTACCAGTCGTGGCCGGAGACCACCCGCACCTCGGCCAGCACGGACGCCTCGGGCGCGCCGCCGGCCTCGCCCTCCAGCACGCCGCACTCGATCTCCCGGCCGGCGATCGCGCCCTCGACCAGCACCTTGGTGTCGATCTCGCGGGCGGTGGCGACCGCCGCGTCGAGCTGCGCCCAGTCGTCGACCTTGGTGATGCCGAACGACGAACCGGCCCGGGACGGCTTGACGAAGACCGGCAGGCCGAGGCGCTGCTTGTCCTGCTCGCTGAGCGTCATCCCGTTGCGCAGCACCGCGTACGGGCCGACCGGGATGCCCTCGGCGGCGCAGAGCTTCTTGGTGAACTCCTTGTCCATCGCGGCGGCGGAGGCGAAGACGTTCGCCCCGACGTACGGGATGTCGGCCATCTCCAGCATGCCCTGGATGGTGCCGTCCTCGCCGTACGCGCCGTGCAGCACCGGGAAGACCACGTCCACGTCGGCGAGCGCCCGGGGACCCTCGGTCGGGTCGAGCACCATCAGGCCACCAGCGGTCGGGTCGGCGCGGAGCACCACCTCGGCACCGGAGCCGGCGGTGATCTCCGGCAACTTGCGGTCGCTGATGGCGAGCCGGGCCGGGTCACCGCTGGCCAGCACCCACTGCCCCTGGCGGGTGATGCCGACCGGCACCACCTCGAACTCGTCGGGGTCCAGCGCGCCGAGCACGCTGCCGGCGCTGACGCAGGAGATGCCGTGCTCGGGGCTGCGACCGCCGAAGACGATCGCCACGCGGGTCTTGCCTGGGGTGGTCACTGGGTCACCTCTCGGTACGCGACTGCGGAGCCGCCAGCGGCGCTCACCCGGTCGACCTTACTGTGGGTGGCGGCGCGCCGAAGGCGATACCCAGGAGGACGCGTACCTCCCTCGCAAACGGTCACCCGTACCGATACGGTGCGTAGTCGGCTCAGTCGCCTCCGACGCTGACGGCGCCGTGCCGGCGGCCGACGGCGATGACCTTCACCCGCTGCCGCCCGGCGCGCACCATGCCCAGCGCCATGAACGCCCCGGCGATCCGGTCGGCGGCCTCCCGGCTGCTCGCGCCGACCACCTGGCGGCGCCGCTCGGGGTCCCGTCGCTCGTCCCGGACCTCGCCCTCGACGGGGCGGACGTCCGTGAGCACCACGAGGAAACGGGTCATCGCCGCTCGCCCTGCCATCCGGTCAGCCTCATCCCGCGGTCCCTCCCCGATGGACGGTGGCGGTGGCACGTGGCGATCGGGTACGGGGGAGTAAACCCGATCGCCACGCGCCCCATCCCCTCCGGTCGCTCACCACCGCCGTCGCCACGACAACCGTTGGTGAGGACGCCATCACAGATTGACAGGTGGACACGCGTGAATGCAACTCTCATCGACGTTCTCTCATGCACACGTTCCCGGAAAGATATGTCACCATCGACGTATGGCTCCGAAGACCGCCCGAGCCCGCCGGCTGGGCATCGCCCTGCGCACCCACCGCGAGGCCGCCGGCCTGACCCTCGAGGGCGCCGCCGACGAGATCAACAGCACCCGCAGCACCCTGTCCCGCTACGAGAACGCCCAGACGCTCGTCAGCCCGGCCACCGTGCGCGCGCTGCTCAGCCTCTACGGCGTCGGGTCCGACGACATCGCGGCGGCGGTGCAGCTGGCCAAGGACACCCGCAAGCCCGGCTGGTGGGTGCCGTACTCGCACCTGCTGGACAAACGCACCATCGACTTCATCGCCCTGGAGGCGGAGGCGACCGGCATCGCCAACTTCGAGCCCTCGGTGGTGCCCGGCCTGTTGCAGACCGCGGACTACATCCGGGGCGTGATGCGCGGCGGGCCGCACACCCTCGGCGACGACCAGGTCGAGCAGCGGGTGCAGCTACGGCTGGACCGGCAGCAGCGGATCACCGCCGAGGACCCGCCCATCTTCGACGCGATCATCGACGAGGGCGCGCTGCTGCGCCCGGTCGGTGACCGCTCGGTGATGGAGCGGCAGCTGCAGCACCTGCTCAAGATGGCCGAGCTGCCCAACGTCACGGTGCAGGTCATCCCGCTGGCGGCGGGCTACCACCGGGGCACCCGCGGCTCGCTGCACATCCTCGAGTTCGCCGACCCCGAGGACCCGATCATCGCCTCGGTGGAGACGGTCGCCGGGCAGATGGTCCTCGACCGGCCGGGCGACCTGCGTACCTGCACCAAGATCATGGAACACCTGCGGACCGTCGCGCTCAGCCCGACGGACAGCCGCGACCAGCTCCTGCAACTGTTGAAGGGACGGTAGGACCATGACACCGACGATCAGCGCGGCGCTGGCGACGGCCAGCTGGCGCAAGAGCACATACAGCGGGGACCAGGGCGCCTGCGTGGAGCTGGCGACCGTGCCGGACCTGGTCGCGGTCCGCGACTCGAAGGACCCGGCCGGCCCGGTGCTGCTCTTCCCCCCGGCCGCCTGGGCCGCCTTCGCCACCGCCCCACCCCGCCCCTGACCCCCGGCCCCACCCATCGGGTTGGTCACGAGGTTCGCGTCCCGGGTGGCCCGATCCGGGACGCGAACTCCGTGGCCAACCCGGTGGGCCGCCGGGGCGGGTCAGGCGGCCAGGGTGGGCTGGGGAGCGGGAACGGCGCGCAGCGCCTCCAACGCGGCGATGGCCACGCCGCGCGCGCCGGCCATGTCGCGGTCGGGCACCAGGGCGAAGATGGCCACCGCCGCCTGCTCGGCGCGGAGCACCGTGTTCTCCCGCACGGTGGCCAGGAACCACTCCCGGAACTCCGGCGCCGCCTCCACCACCCCACCCCCGACGAAGTACGCGTGCGGGTCGGTGAAGTTGGCCGCGATGGTGAACAGCCGGCCGAGCGCCGCCGCCTGCTGGGCGAAGACCTCCCGGGCCAGTTCGTCGCCGCGCTCGGCGTACCCCCGCAGCAGCTTGGCGGCCCGGTCGGCCGGCTCGGCGGCGAGCGGGTGGTCGGGGTGGCGCCCCAGCCAGAACGGCAGCAGGCTGCGCCGGATCCCGGTCAGCGAGGCGATGCTCTCGGCGTCCCCGACGAAGCCGCAGGCGCAGGTCGGCTCCGGCTGGCCGGGAGCGAGCAGCCCGGTCAGCGGGATGTGCACGTGCCCGAACTCGCCGGCCATCCCGGCCGCGCCGGTGACCACCCGACCGTTCTCCACCACGCCGCCGCCGAGCCCGGTGCCGACGATCGCCGACACCGAGGACCGGACCATCGCCTCCGCTCCGAAGTGGACGTGGTGGGCGTAGAGCGCGGCCGCGTTGCCGTCGTTGTGGTAGACCACCGGCAGGCCGAGCCGCCGCTCCAGCGCGCCGCGCACGTCGTACCCGTGCCAGGCCGGCTGGGCGAAGTTGGTCGACCCGCGCGAGGAGATGACGCCGGTGGCGCTGGCCGGCCCCGGCGTGTCCAGCCCGACCGCCCGCACCAGCTCGCGGGGCACGCCGGTGTGCGCCAGGACGCCGTCCAGCGCGCGGGCCAGCGCCTCGATCGCCGCCTCCGGGCCGGCCTGGACCTCGCTGGGGATCTCCAGCAGCCCGTCGACCAGGAACCGGCCGTCCAGGGTGAGCACGGTGGCGTTGTCGCTCGTGCCACCGTTGTCCAGACCGACCACCACCGGCACGTCCACGCTGCCACCGCCTCCCGCCCGACCTTGGAACGAGGCTAGTTCCCGCCTTTCGCTCCCGCCATGCCGCGAACGGCCAGCACGCCCGCCGATCCGGCGGCCCGCCGGTCAGTCCGGCCGGCGGGCGGTGACCGCGGTGGCGTCCCACTCCGGCTCCCGCACCACCGTCGGCACCAGCCCCAGCGCGCTCATCGCCGCGCAGAGGGCATCCGCCTGGGTTTCGCTGACCTCCACCACCAGGTGACCACCGGGCGCCAGCCAGTCCACCGCCCCGGCGGCCACCCGGCGCAGCACGGCCAGCCCGTCCGCCCCGCCGTCCAGCGCCACCGGCGCCTCGTGCAGCCGCGCCTCGGCCGGCAGCAGCGCCACCGCCTCCGTCGGCACGTACGGGGCGTTGGCCACCACCAGGTCGAGGCGCCCCCGCCAGGCCGGCGGGAGCGGGTCGTACAGGTCGCCGGTGAGCACCGGCACGTCGCGGCCGGCGAGGTTGCGCCGGGCGCAGGCCACCGCGGCCGGGTCCACGTCGACGGCGGCGAGCCAGCGCGGGGCGAGGCGCCCGGCGAGGGCGAGCGTGGTGCCGCCAGAGCCGCAGCAGAGGTCGACCACCGCCGGCGCCGGCCCGACGACCGCGGCCGCGGCCTCCACCAGCAGGGCGGTACGGCCGCGCGGCACGAAGACGCCGGGGTCGACGGCGACCCGCAGCCCGCAGAACTCGGCCCAGCCGAGCAGGTGTTCCAGGGGAACGCCGGCGACCCGGCGGTCGGCGAGCGCGGTCAGCGTCTCGGCGGAGTCGGCGGCGGCGAGGAGCAGTTCCGCCTCGTCCTCGGCGTAGACGCAGCCGGCGGCGCGCAGCCGCGAGACGAGGGCGGGACGGTCGACGAAAAACGCGGTCGGTGCCATGGGATGCCTTTCGGGAACGCTCGTCGGCGCTCCCGGCCGTCGCCTAGCGGTGCGACGGGGACTCGGAGGGGAGCGCCGTTCCTGCTGACTGGCGGATCGGACTCACCTCCTCGGGTCGGGGCCCACGCGGGCCGGGATCACGATAGCGGACGGACCGGCCCGGCGGCGTCCAGCGCGGCGGCGATGTCGGCGACCAGGTCGGCGGTGTCCTCCACCCCGCAGGAGAGCCGGACGAAGCCCGGCGCGGTGTCGTCGCCCCACTGCGCCCGCCGGTCGGCGGTGGTGTGCAGGCCGCCGAAGGAGGTCGCGGCGGCGACCAGTCGGGCGGCCTCGACGAACCGGCTCACCCGGTCGGCGTCGCCGAGGTCGAAGGAGACCACGCCGGGCATCCGCCGCATCTGCGCCGAGGCCACCGGGTACGCCGGGTCCTCCGGCCGCCCGGGCCAGCGCAGGCCGGTCACGTCGGCGCGCCCGGCGAGCAGCTCGGCCACCGCCGCCGCGTTGGCGGACTGCCGGGCCAGCCGCAGGTCGAGGGTGCCCAGCGACCGGTGCGCCAGCCAGGCGTCGAAGGCCCCGGGCACCGCGCCGGTGGTGGTGCGCCAGGCGGTCAGCGTCTCCAGCAGCTCCGCCGAGCGGGTCGCCACGTAGCCCAGCAGCAGGTCGGAGTGCCCGGTCAGCGCCTTCGTGCCGGAGGCGACCACCAGGTCGGCGCCGAGGTCCAGCGGGCGCTGCCCGAGCGGGGTGGCGGTGGTGTTGTCGACCACCAGCAGGGTGCCGGCGGCGTGCGCCTCCCGCGCGAGCGCGGCGACGTCGACCACGTCCAGGCCGGGGTTCGCCGGGGTCTCCAGCATCAGCAGCCGGACGCCCTCGAACGACGGGTACGGCCCGACGGTCGGCACGAACCGGACCCGTACCCCCATCCCCTCCAGGGTGGCGGTGGCGAAGGCGCGCACCGGGAAGTACCCGTCGGCGGGGAGGAGCACGGTGTCCCCGGGCCGCAGCACGGCCAGCAGCAGCCCGGTGATGGCGGCCTGACCGCTGGCGAAGACCCGGCAGTCGCCCCCCTCCAACTCGCCGATGGCCGACTCCAGCAGCCGTCGGGTGGGGTTGTCCGGCCGGCCGTAGCCGTTCGCCGCGGCGGCCGGCCCCTCCCACGGGTCGAGGTGGTACGGCGCGGCGAAGACCGGCCCGGGCAGGAAGGGGTCGCCGGGCACCGGCTCCGGCAGCCCGGCCCGGACGCAGCGGGTGCCGTCCCGCCACTGCGGCTCGGCGGCGCTCACTCGTACGACTCGGGCTTGGCGGTGCGGCTCATCAGGGCGTCCACGGCGAGCCGGGGGTCCATGCCCTCGTGGCAGATCCGCTCGATCTGCTCGGTGATCGGCATCTCCACCCCGTGCGCCCGGGCCAGGTCCCGGATGGCCAGGCAGCTCTTCACGCCCTCGGCGGTCTGCCGGGTCGCCGCCTGCGCCTGCTCCAGCGTCTCCCCCCGGCCGAGGTGCTCGCCGAAGGTGCGGTTGCGAGCCAGCGGCGAGGAGCAGGAGGCGACCAGGTCACCCATGCCGGCGAGGCCGGCGAAGGTGATCGGGTCGGCGCCGAGCGCGACGCCCAGCCGGGCGGTCTCGGCGAGCCCGCGGGTCATCAGCATCGCCCGGGTGTTGTCGCCGAAGCCCATCGCGGTGGCGATTCCGTACGCCAGGGCGATCACGTTCTTGACCGCCCCGCCCAGCTCGCAGCCGATCACGTCGTCGTTGGTGTACGGGCGGAAGTACGGCGTCCGGATGGAGGACTGCACCAGCGCGGCGCGGCGGGCGTCGGTGCCGGCGACCACGGTCGCGGCGGGCTGCTCGGCGGCGATCTCGGGGGCCAGATTGGGGCCGGAGACCACCACCACCCGGTCCGGGCTGACCCCGGCGGTCTCGACGATCACCTCGCTCATCCGCCGGGTGGTGCCCAGCTCGATGCCCTTCATCAGGGAAACCAGGGTCGAGTCCGGGGCGAGGTGGCCGGCCCAGTCGGCGAGGTTGCCGCGCAGCGTCTGCGACGGCACCGAGAGCACCACCAGCTCGGCGCCGGAGATCGCCTTGGCCGCCTCGCCGGTCGCGGTGACCCGCTCGGGCAGCCGCAGGTCGGGCAGGTAGTCCGGGTTGCGCCGGTGGACCCGGATCGCGTCGGCGACCGACTCCCGCCGGGCCCAGATCGTCACGTCCCGGCCGGCGTCGGCGAGGATCTTGGCGAAGGCGGTCCCCCAGGACCCGGCCCCCAGCACCGCCACGTGGCCGCTCATGCCCTCGCCTCCACACGATCGGCGGCGCGCGGCGCCACCACACTGAGCTGGTCGATCCGCTCGCTCATTCGGTCACCTCGGGAGTACGCGGACGGGCGGGACGTTCCCACAGCGGGGGCGGCGTGCCACCCCGGATGTCGGCGAGCATGTCGCGCAGGCTCAACATGATCTCGTCGGTCATCTCTTCCAGCACCACCCGGCTCGGGGTGGCGCCCGCCCACCGGCTCAGGTCGACCGGCTCGCCGGCGACCACGGTCACCGGGGTGCGGGGGCGCAGGCCGAAGCGGGTGGTCCGCGGGTCGAACAGCTTCTCCGGGCCCCACATCGCCAGCGGGATCACCGGCGCGCCGGTGGCCAGCGCCAGCCGGGCCGCCCCGGTCTTGCCCTTCATCGGCCACAGCTCCGGCTCGCGGGTGGTGGTGCCCTCCGGGTAGATCACCACCGCGCCGCCGGCGTCGAGCGCGGCGATCAGCTGGTCCAGCGACTTGACCGCGTCGGCGGTGCCGCGTTCCACCGGGATCTGCCGGCAGCGGTGCAGGATCCACCCGATCACCGGCACCCGGAAGACGCTGGCCTTGCCGAGGTACTGCGGCCAGCGCCCGGCGTCGTAGATGAAGTGCGCCGAGACCAGCGGGTCGGCGTGCGACAGATGGTTGGGCACGATGATGATGCCGCCGTCGCGGCCCAACTGCTCAGCGCCGCGCCAGGTACGCCGGGTCCAGACCAGCATCACGGGCTTGACCAGCGCCACGGCGAAACGTTGCCAGAAACCCAGCCTGCGCCGTGTCACCCTGCCTCCTCGTCGCCCCAACCCCGCGCGCCGCACCCACCGGTGCGGCCCGCAGCGGAAATCATGCCTGCTCGCCCCGGGTACGGCCAGTGCGGGTACCACCGTCGACGCTGGCAGGATTGTCGCGTGGGTCAGCCGAGGTGGACCGTGGTGGTGCCGGTGAAGCGCCTGGGCGCGGCGAAGAGCCGGCTGCGGGGCGCGCTGCCGGCCGTACCCCACGAGGAGCTGGCACTGGCCCTGGCGGCCGACACGGTCCGCGCGGTGCGGGCCTGCCCCGCGGTCGCCGAGGTCCTGGTGGTCACCGGCGACGAGCGGGCCGCGGCGCTGCTGGGCGCGGCCGGCACCCGGATCGTGCCGGACGAGCCGGAGGCCGGGCTGAACGCCGCGTTCCGGCACGGCGCCGCAGCCGCCGCCGCGGACGCCTGGGTGGCGGGGCTCACCGCCGACCTGCCGGCGCTGCGTCCGGCGGAGCTGGCGGCGGCGCTGCGGGCCGCCGCCGACGACCCGGCGGTACGCCGCTTCGTCGCCGACGCCCCGGGCAGCGGCACCGTGCTGCTCACCACACCGCCCGGCGTGCCGCTGGCGCCCCGGTTCGGGGTCGGCTCGGCGGCGGCGCACGCCGCGAGCGGGGCGCTGCCCCTGGCCGGGCCGTGGCCCTCACTGCGCCGCGACGTGGACACCGCCGCCGACCTGGCGGCGGCGCGGCGCCTCGGGCTGGGGCCGCGCACCGCCGCGCTCGCCGCGCGCCCAGGGGAGAGCGGGTCGGGGTACGGTGCTGGCATGCAGGGCACGGTGGCGACCTTCGACGCGCAGACCCGCACCGGCGTGCTGCTCCTGGACGACGGCACCGAGCTGGCCTTCCCGGCGCCCGCCTTCGACGCCTCCGGGCTGCGGCTGCTCCGCCTCGGGCAGCGGCTGCGGGTGGACCTCGGTCCGGACGGCGAGGTCGTCCGGGTGACATTGCCGACGATGGCCTGAGCCGACCCGCCCGAGTTCATTTTGCGTTAACCGGGATCGGGTGATTATGAGCGGGTGAGCACCCCTCGCGAGCACCCCGCCCGCCCGCCCCACGCCGCCGACCCGACCGGCCCCCGCAACGGCGCCCGCCGCCGCGGCGGCACCCGCGCTCCCGAGGAGACCGTCGCCACCACGCCCGACTCCCCCGGCGCCAGCGCCGCGGGGGCCTCCGCCGGGCTGGACGAGGTGCTCGACCCGGGCGACCGGCCCACCCCGCCGACCGGTCCGGACGGCGAGCCGCCGGCCGTCGCGCCGCTGCCCGAGGACCGGTTCCTCAACCGGGAGCTCTCCTGGCTGGACTTCAACGCCCGGGTGCTGGCGCTCGCCGAGGACCCGCGCACCCCGCTGCTGGAGCGGGCCAAGTTCCTGGCCATCTTCGCCAGCAACCTCGACGAGTTCTTCATGGTGCGGGTGGCCGGGCTGAAGCGCCGCCTCTCCGCCGGCCTGCCGGTACGCGGCGGCGACCGGCTGCCGCTGCGCGCCCAGCTGGAACTGATCACCGAGAAGACCGCCGAACTGGTCGGCCGGCACGCCTCCTGCTTCGTCGAGGACGTGCTGCCCAAACTGGCCGCCGAGGACGTCCGCATCCTGCGCTGGGCGGAGCTGGACGACCCCGAGCGGGAACGGCTGCGCACCTACTTCCGCGAGCACATCTTCCCGGTGCTCACCCCGCTCGCCGTCGACCCGGCGCACCCGTTCCCGTACATCTCCGGCCGGTCGCTGAACCTGGCGGTGGCGGTCCGCGACCCGGACGGCGGCTCCGAGCTGTTCGCCCGGGTGAAGGTGCCCAACAACGTGCCGCGCTTCGTCCGGGTCGCCCGGGAACAGCCCGGGCTGCGGATGCTGCCGGTCGAGGAACTCATCTCGGTGCACCTGGGCCAGCTCTTCTCCGGCATGCAGGTGGTCGAGTGCCACCTGTTCCGGGTCACCCGCAACGCCGAGGTGGAGGTCGACGAGGACCGCGACGAGGACCTGCTCCAGGCGCTGGAGCGGGAGCTGGCCCGGCGCCGCTTCGGCCCGCCGGTACGCCTGGAGGTCGCGGCCAGCATCTCCGACCACATGCTGGAGCTGCTCGTCCGGGAACTGGACATGGACGGGCACGACGTGCTCCGGGTACCCGGGCTGCTGGACCTCTCGGCGCTCTGGCAGCTCTACGGCGAAGCCGACCGCCCCGACCTGAAGGACCCGCCGTTCGTGCCGGCCACCCACCCCCGGCTCGCCGAGGGCGAGGTGCCGCGCAGCGTCTTCGCCACGCTGCGGGACGGGGACGTGCTGGTGCACCACCCGTACCACTCGTTCGCCACCAGCGTGCAGCGCTTCATCGAGCAGGCCGCCGCCGACCCGAACGTGCTCGCCATCAAGCAGACCCTCTACCGCACCAGCGGCGACTCCCCCATCGTCGACGCGCTGGTCGACGCGGCCGCCGCCGGCAAGCAGGTGGTGGTGCTGGTGGAGGTGAAGGCGCGCTTCGACGAGGTGGCCAACATCGGCTGGGCGCGCACCCTGGAACGGGCCGGCTGCCACGTCGTCTACGGCCTGGTCGGGCTCAAGACGCACTGCAAGACCGCCCTGGTGGTCCGCCAGGAGGGCAACCAGATCCGCCGCTACTGCCACATCGGCACCGGCAACTACCACCCGAAGACCGCCCGGCTCTACGAGGACTTCGGGGTGCTCACCGCCGACCCGGAGATCGGCGCCGACCTGACCGACCTGTTCAACGTGCTCACCGGCTACAGCCGGCAGACCGCGTACCGGCGGCTGCTGGTGGCGCCGCAGGGCATCCGCAGCGGCCTGATCGAGCGGATCGAGCGGGAGATCGACCACGTCCGCCTCGGCATGCCCGCGCTGGTGCAGTTCAAGGTGAACGCGCTGGTCGACGAGGAGATCACCGACGCGCTCTACCGGGCGTCCCGGGCCGGCGTCCACGTCGACCTGCTGATCCGGGGCATGTGCACGCTGCGGCCGGGGGTGCCGGGGCTGTCGGACAACATCCGGGTCCGCTCGATCCTCGGCCGGTTCCTGGAGCACTCGCGGATCTTCCGGTTCGGCAACAACGGCGACGCCGAGTTCTGGATGGGCTCGGCCGACCTGATGCACCGCAACCTGGACCGGCGGGTGGAGGCCCTGGTGCAGGTCAGCGACCCGGTCGCCCGGGCGGAACTCGACCACGTGCTGACCGCCGCGTTCAGCCCCGAGGTGGACTCGTTCGAGCTGGCCGGCGACGGCGCCTGGACCCGCCGCGCCGGCACCCCGGAGGAGCCGCTGACGGACCTGCAGGAGCTGCTGCTGCGCCGGGTGGGCGGCACCGCCGGCTGACCGGGACGGCGACCGCCATCGCCCGTCGTGACAGGTCCGGGCGCCGCGGCGCTGTGCCGCTGGACGAAGCTGAGCGGCCCGTACGGCGGGTCGCCCGGACGTAGGGTGATCAGATGGCGCAGGAGCAACCGGTCGACATCCGGGCGGCCGGTGGAGTCGCCTGGCAGCCGGACGCCGACGGTGGCCTCCAGGTCTGCCTGGTGCACCGGCCCCGCTACGGCGACTGGTCGCTGCCGAAGGGCAAGCTGGAGCCCGGCGAACACCCGCTGCTGGCCGCCGTCCGCGAGGTGGCCGAGGAAACCGACGTACAGGCCGTGCCGCAGGTCCGGCTCCCCACCGTGCGCTACCGCAGCGAGGGTCGGCCGAAGACGGTGGACTACTGGTCGATGCGGGCGGTGGGCGAGGGCGGCTTCCAGCCCGGCACCGAGGTCGACGACGTGCGCTGGCTCGCCGCCGACGACGCGATCCGGCTGGTCAGCTATCCGCACGACGCGGAGGTGCTGGCCGCGTTCGCCGCGCTGCCCCGGGTCACCGGCACGATCGCGCTGGTCCGGCACGCCCGCGCCGGCAAGCGCGCCACCTGGTCCGGCCCGGACGACGGGCGCCCGCTGGACGTGACCGGCCGGGCCCAGGCCGAGCGGCTGGCACCGCTGGTGGCGCTGATCCGCCCCACCCGGCTGCTGTCCGCCTCGGCGCGCCGCTGCGTGCAGACCCTCGACCCGGCGGCCGCCCTGCTCGACCTGCCGATCGAGGTGGACGGCGACCTGGACGAGCCGCAGCCGGGCCAGCTCGGCGACGAGTGCGCGCTGGCGACCGCCGGCCGGCTGGCGGAGCTGGCCGCGGCCGGCGAACCGGTCGCGGTGTGCAGCCAGGGCAAGGTGATCCCGGGCGCGCTGGAGCGGCTGACCGGGCGGACCGACGACTTCACCACCCCGAAGGGCGGCGGCTGGCTGCTCGCCTTCGCCGCCGACCGGCTGGTCGCCGCCGACCGGCTCTGAGACCGGCGGGTGCTCTGTCCCGGTCAGGCGGGCGGCAGGGTCAGGGTCACCGCGACCGGCAGGTGGTCGCTGGCGGTGCCGCGCGGCGCGACGGCGTCGGCGCCGGTGAGGCCGGGCGAGACGAGGACGTGGTCGATCTGGTCGCGCGGCTCGTCGGCCGGGCTGGTCGGCAACGGCCGGGCCGCCGCCAGCGCGTCCACCAGGCCGGCGCGGGTGAACTCCGCGAAGCCGGGAGCGCCGGGTTCGGTGTTCATGTCGCCGGCCACCACCAGGGGGCGGCCGGCGGCGTACCCGAGGGCGAACGAGGCCACCGCGCGGGCCTGGACCACCGGCTCCCGCCCGGGCGGCGGTTGCAGGTGGGTGGCCACCACCGCCAGGCGTACGTCGGCACCGAGGTCGACGGTGACGCCGAGCCCCTGCGCCCCGGTCGGCGCGCCCACCGCCGGCAGCCGGCGGGTGCGCGCCGCCGCCAACGGCCACCGGCTCAGCACCGCGTCGCCCCAGAGCGGGTCGGCCGCCGGCGCGAAGACGTACGGCATGTCCAGCCGCTCGGCCAGCAGGTCGAGGGTGTCGTGGCCGCCGTTGAGCAGCCAACCCCGGTCCACCTCGCTCAGCACCACCACGTCGGCCCGGCCGACGGCCCGGGCCAGGGCGTCCGGATCGAACCGGCCCTCGATGCCGAAGCCCATCCGGATGTTGTACGCCGCCACCCGCACCGTCGCCGGCGGCCCCTCGCGGTTGCCGGCCACCAGCGTCTGGTCGGCGGTCAGCGCGGCGACCAGCGCCAGCGCCGTGGCGCACGCGGCGGTCCGCACCGGGGGCAGCGACGGCACGGTACGCGCCGGCACAGGCGCGATACGCGCCGGCACAGGCCCGGCGGACAGCGCGACGGCAGCCGTCAGGACGGCCACGGCCACCGGCACCCATCCGTTGGGGTAGCCGAGGTCGTAGGCGGCGTAGTAGAGCACCGCCGCGACGGCGAAGACCAGCATCCCGCCGACGACGGCATACCCCCGGCGGCCCGCCGCCCGGTGGGATCCGCCCGCCTCGCCGTCGCCAGCTGGGCCGAGGGGTTCTTGCTCCTCGGCGGTGTCGCAGCGGGCCAGGCAGGCACCGAGGCCGACCGCGGTGAGCAGGACGGCCGGCAGCAGCAGCTCGCCCCGCCCCAGGGCCACCAGCACGGCCCCGGCGAGCAGGGCCACCGGGCCGATCCACCGCCCGGCCGGCCGGCGCGGCGGCGTCAACGCGGCGAGCAGGAACCCACCGACCGCCACCGCGACCGGCAGCGGCCCGAACAGCGGCGCGACGGCCACTCCCGAGCCCTGCGCGGGCGACGACCCCAGCAGGCCGAACTGGTACGACATCGCCGTGCGGGCCACCGCCGGGGAGAGCGCCACCATGCCGGCGAGCAGCAGCGCCGGCCCGGCCAGCAGCCAGGCACGGGCACCGCCGGCGCCGGCGGGCGGGGCGGGCAGCGCCTGTCCGGCCAGGAAGAGCGCGGCCAGCACGACGCCCAGCACCCAGACCTCCGCGCCGCCCAGCCAGGGCGAGCGGTAGGTGTCGGAGACGGTGTGCAGGACCGCGGCGGCGGCCAGGCCGAGCGCCAGCCCGGGTACCGGCCGGTTCGACCCGGCGGCCTCGGCGGTGAGCCAGCAGAGCCCGGCGACCAGGCCGGCGGTGGCGAGCCAGAGCTGCGCCCGCCCGCCGGGGAAGCCGGTGACGGCGAGCCGGGCACCGGCCAGCACGACCGCGGCGACGAGGGCCACGGGCCGGGCACCGACCCGGCGCAGCAGCGGCGGCACGGCCAGGGCGAGCACGAACCAGCCGAGCGCGAACGCCCCGAGCAGCTCGGCCGGAGTGGACGCCGCCTGCCCGAAGATGGTGATGACCGACGGCAGGAAGACCCGCAGCACGTCGGTCAGCAGGACCAGGCCGAGGGCGATGACGACGGTGGTGCGGTGGCGGTAGCGCACGAGGCCTCCTCGCCGACCGGTGGGGGTGCGGCGATTCTGCGCAGCCGGCGGGCCCCGGGTCAACGGGCCGGAAACAGTGTGCGGGGCGCCCACCGTGCGGTGGGCGCCCCTCACGGGCGTACGTGCGCAGGTCAGCGCCGGGCGGCGGTCTTCTTCGCCGGAGCCTTCTTCGCCGTGGTCTTCTTGGCCGCCGTGCTCTTGGCGGCGGTGGTCTTCTTCGCCGGCGCGGCCTTCTTCGCCGGAGCCTTCTTCGCCGGCGCGGCCTTCTTGGCCGCGGCGGTCTTGGTGACCGCGGCGGCCTTCTTCGCCGGTGCGGCCTTCTTGGTGGTGGCGGCCTTGGCCGCGGCGGTCTTCTTGGCCGCCGTGGCGGTCGTCTTCTTCGCGGCGGCGGCCTTGGCGCCGGTCGCCTTGGCCCCCGTCGCCTTCGCGCCGGCGGCCTTGGCGGCGGCCGCGGTGGTCTTCTTCGCCGGCGCGGCGGCCTTCGGCACCTTGCCGCTGGCCACCATCTCCTTGAAACCGGCGCCGGCGCGGAAGGTCGGCACGGATGTCTTCTTGACCTTCACCGCCTCACCGGTACGCGGGTTGCGCGCTGTTCGGGCGCCACGGACGCGCTTTTCGAAAGCTCCGAATCCGGTGATCGCCACCTTCTCGCCCTTGGTTACCGCCCCCTGGACCTCGGCGATGACCGCGTCGAGCGCCGCCGTCGCCGTCTTCCGGTCCCCCAGGCGAGCGGCGAGCGCCTCGATGAGCTCGGCCTTGTTCACGACTTCCTCCCGATTGTGCAACTGACTCGACGCGAGCCATTCTGCGCGCACGGTATGCCCTGTGCTGCCGGGACACAAACATTCGGTGGAAAAAAGCCCTTGTGTCGTAACGGATTCGCCCCCACCGGGCGGACCGGTGGGGGCGAAAACCGATGAGCGGTCGGGCGTACGGCTATGCCACGGCGGGCTTGAACGACGGCCGGGACGCCTCGTACGCGCTGATCTCGGCGGCGTGCCGGAGGGTGAGTCCAATGTCATCCAAGCCTTCCATCAGCCGCCAGCGGCTGTGGTCGTCCAGCGGGAACGACCAGCTCGCCGGGCCGACCCGGACCTCACGGGCGACCAGGTCGACGGTGACCTCGGTGGTCGGATCGGACTCGACCCGGTCCCAGATCTCCTCGACGGCTTTCAATTCCAGCTCCACCGGAAGGAGGCCTTCCTTGAGCGCGTTGCCCCGGAAGATGTCACCGAATCGCGGCGAGATCACCGCGCGGAAGCCCCAGTCGCGCAGCGCCCAGACGGCGTGCTCGCGCGATGATCCGGTGCCGAACTCCGGACCGGCCACGAGAATCGACGCTCCAGAATGGGTTTGATCGTTGAGCACGAATGCCGGATCTTCCCGCCACGCACTGAAGAGTCCGTCCGCGAAACCGGTCCGGGTCACCCGCTTGAGGTACACGGCCGGGATGATCTGATCGGTGTCCACGTTGGACCGGCGCAACGGCACGGCGGTGCCGGTGTGGGTGGTGAACTTGTCCATCTCGGCTGCCCTTCTACAGGTCGGCGGGGGCGGCGAGCCGGCCGACCACGGCGGTGGCGGCGGCGACCGGCGGGGACACCAGGTGGGTGCGCCCTCCCCGGCCCTGGCGGCCCTCGAAGTTGCGGTTGGAGGTCGAGGCCGAGCGCTCGCCGGGCTTCAGGGTGTCGGGGTTCATCCCGAGGCACATGGAGCAGCCGGCGAAACGCCACTCGGCGCCCGCGTCGGCAAAGACCTTGTCCAGCCCCTCCACCTCGGCCGCCTCCCGCACGGCCGCGGAACCGGGCACCACGAGCATGCGTACGCCGTCGGCGACCTTGCGCCCGCGCAGCACGTCGGCGGCGGCGCGGAGGTCCTCCAGCCGGCCGTTGGTGCAGGAGCCGACGAAGACCACGTCGACCGCGAGGTCGCGCAGCGGGGTGCCCGGGGTCAGCGCCATGTACTCCAGCGCCCGGTGGGCGGCGGTCCGCTCCGCGTCGGTGCCGAAGTCCTCCGGGGCCGGCACGGCCGAGCCGAGCGGCGCGCCCTGCCCCGGGTTGGTGCCCCAGGTGACGAACGGGGTGATCCGGCTGGCGTCGAGGGTCACCTCGGCGTCGAAGGTCGCGCCCTCGTCGGTGGGCAGGGTCCGCCAGTAGGCCACCGCCGCGTCCCAGTCGGCGCCCTCGGGGGCGTGCGGCCGCCCCTTGAGGTACGCGAACGTGGTCTCGTCCGGCGCGATCAGGCCGGCCTTGGCGCCCCACTCGATGGACATGTTGGCGACGGTCATCCGCCCCTCCATGGACAGCGCGCGGATCGCCTCGCCCCGGTACTCCACGATGTGGCCGCGCCCGCCGCCGGTGCCCACCTGGGCGATCAGCGCGAGGACCAGGTCCTTGGCGGTGACGCCGGGGCCGAGCTGGCCGGTCACCGTGACCGCCATGGTGCGCGGGCGGGCCTGCGGCAGCGTCTGGGTGGCCAGCACGTGCTCGACCTCACTGGTGCCGATACCGAAGGCGAGCGCACCGAAGGCGCCGTGGGTGGCGGTGTGCGAGTCGCCACAGACGATGGTCATGCCGGGCTGGGTGACGCCCAGCTGGGGGCCGATCACGTGCACGATGCCCTGGTTCTCGTCGCCGAGCGGGTGCAGCCGCACCCCGAACTCGGCGCAGTTGCGGCGCAACGTCTCGATCTGCGTACGCGAGGTGGGGTCCGCGATGGTGAGCAGGTCACCGCGACGGGACCGGAAGCTCGGGTCGTCGTACCCGGTCGGGGTGTTGTGGTCCTCGGTCGCGAGCGTGAGATCGGGACGGCGAACCGGACGACCGGCCAGGCGCAGCCCGTCGAACGCCTGCGGGCTGGTCACCTCGTGCAAGAGGTGCAGGTCGATGTAGAGCAGGTCCGGTTCACCCTCGGCGGTCCGTACCACGTGCGCGTCCCAGACCTTCTCGGCCAGGGTCCTCGGTCGAGTGACTCCCACCATCTGGACATCCTAAATTCTGGGAGGTAAGTTTCGGCTTGTGGGACACAGTATGAGCGGTGTCGGCGTCCTCGACAAGGCGGTGGTCATCCTGGCCGCCTGTGTCGACGGCGCCAGCCTGGCCGAACTCGTTGAACGCACCAAGCTGCCCCGGGCCACCGCGCACCGGCTGGCGCAGGCGCTGGAGATCCACCGCATGCTGGTCCGGGACACCCAGGGGCGCTGGCGTCCGGGGCCCCGGCTCGGCGAGCTGGCCAACGCCGCCCCCGACGTGCTGCTGACCGCCGCCGAGCCGCTGCTGGCCGCGCTGCGCGACGCCACCGGGGAGAGCGCCCAGCTCTACCTGCGCCGCGCCGACGAGCGGGTCTGCGTGGCCGCCGCCGAGCGGGCCAGCGGCCTGCGGGACACCGTGCCGGTCGGCTCGGTGCTGCCGATGACGGCCGGTTCCGCGGCGCAGATCCTGCTCGCCTGGGAGCCCCCGGAGGCGGTCATGCCGCTGCTGCCCCGCGCCAAGTTCACCGGCCGCACCCTCGCCGAGGTACGCCGCCGTGGCTGGGCGCAGAGCGTCGCCGAGCGGGAGGCGGGTGTGGCGAGCGTCTCGGCCCCGATCCGCGACCGCACCGGCCGGGTGATCGCCGCGATCAGCATCTCCGGCCCCATCGAGCGCCTGGGCCGCCGCCCCGGCGAACGCCACGCCATGGCCGTGGTCCGAGCCGGCCAGCGCCTCTCCGGCCTCTGACCCCCGTCCCTCCCCCGACCCCGCACCGGCCTCGCCACACCGCACCTGGCCCGGCCTTTGACCGGCCCACCCCGGCCCACCCTGCCCGGCCCGCCCCGGCCCACCTGGGCTGAAAGTTGACCAAGAGGTTTGCGTCCGCAGCCGGCTCCGGCGGACGCAAACCTCTTGATCACCGAGGTCGGCGGCGGGGGGCGACCTCGACCGATCTGGTCGGCCGGTCGGGGCAGGGGTCGCTCGCTGTGGAGCTGATGTCGTGAACGAATCACGGGTGGGATGGACTGCCGAGGGCCGCCGGCGCCCCACCGGTGATTCGGCTACGACATCAGCTCTACAGCGTCTGCGGCACGCCTGTGGCTCCCGGTCGGCGGGCCGACTCCACGGAACCAATCGCTCGCCGGGCCGCCGCCTCCGCGACACGACCGGGCGGGCCGGCACTCGCTGAGCCGCAGCCTCCGGCACCTGACTCACCGGACCTCCGCCCGCCGGCACCCGGCCGACGCTTCCTGAAGGCGGCTTCGAGCGTCGGTCCACCGCAGGCACGCACCCGGCCGGGGCCGCTGCCGGGAAAGGCGAACGGCCCGCCTCGCTGTCGCGAGACGGGCCGTTCGGCGATGTAGCCCCGACCGGATTCGAACCGGCGCTACCGCCTTGAGAGGGCGGCGTCCTGGGCCGCTAGACGACGGGGCCAGGCACTTTTCCTGCTTCACCGCCCTGGTGGGCGGTGCGGCTGTAGTCTAGCGGCACCACCAGCGTCCGACGACGACGGGGTCCGGCGGCTCCGGAAAGCCGGAAAGACGAGGAGCCGGGAACACGAAACAGCCCGCCCCACCGAGGTGGAACGGGCTGCCAGCACTGTAGCCCCGACCGGATTCGAACCGGCGCTACCGCCTTGAGAGGGCGGCGTCCTGGGCCGCTAGACGACGGGGCCAGAACTTCACCTGCTTCCCCACCCGCGCGGGTGGGGAAGCTGCACTCTATCAGAGATCATCTGCCGTCCCTCGGGAGGGACGGAGCGGAACTCCGCCAGAATCCAGCGTCCGGGATTCTCGCGAATCCGCGGTTGCGCTGGGGTACCAGGACTCGAACCTAGACTAACTGAACCAGAATCAGTCGGGCTGCCAATTACCCCATACCCCATTGGCCCCTTGCGGCGCCGGGAGTGAACTTTACCCTCCCCGCGCCGGCAGGCCAAATCCAACCCCCCGAAACGCCTGTGAGCTGCGAAAACGGGGCGTCGGACGCGTCAGGCGACCGGCACCACCGGATTGGTGAGCTCGCCGATCCCCTCGATCCGCACGGTGACCGTATCCCCCTCCGTGAGCGGGCTAACCCCCGCCGGCGTGCCGGTCAGCACCACGTCGCCGGGCAGCAGCGTCATCACGTGCGAGATGTAGGACACCAGGGCCGGTACGTCGAAGACCATGTCCTTCGTCCGGCCGAGCTGGCGTACCTCCATCTCGTCCGAGTTACGACCCACTTCGCACCGGATCTCCAGGTCGGAGACGTCCAGTCCGGTGGTGATCCAGGGGCCGATGGGGCAGAACGAGTCGAAGCCCTTGGCCCGGGTCCACTGCCCGTCCGAGCGCTGGAGGTCCCGCGCCGTCACGTCGTTGGCGCAGGTGTAGCCGAAGATGGCCTTCGCCGCGGCGGCCCGGTCGGCGCGGCGGGCGCCCGGGGCGCCGATCACCACGGCCAGCTCCGCCTCGTGCTCGACCTGCTTGGAGAAGATGGGCAGCCGGATGGCGTCCCGCGGGCCGATCACCGACGTGGACGGCTTCAGGAAGAGCAGCGGCTCCTTCGGCACCTCGCTGCCGTGCTCGGCGGCGTGCTCGGCGTAGTTGCGACCGACACAGACCACCTTGCTGGGCAGGATCGGCGAGAGCAGTCGGACGTCGGAGAGCGCCCAGCGGGCGCCGGAGAAGGTGACCTGACCGAACGGGTGGCCCTCGATCTCGGCGATGGTCAGGCCCTCCGGGCCCACCCCCGGCTCGCCCTCGACGACCCCGAACGACATTCCCTTGGCATGAGCAAAACGAGCGATACGCACCTGGCCAATCTAGCTCCCGCCCACGTGGTGGCACCCCGTCGACGCCGGAGGCCGCGGCGGCATCGGCGCAGGGTAGGCGATCGGCCGGCGATCGGGGCGGGCTTCGGCACTTCGTACCCGGGCGGAGTGTCCGCGCCCCTACCGTCGGCTCCGGAGGTTCGTTCGTATGCCTGCATCGAGACGACACCACAGGGCCCTCGCCGTGTTTGTGAACGGCCTGGGCATCCTCGCCGCCGTGCCGGCGCTGCCGACGGCGACGCCCACGACCAGGGCCGAAGCGGCACCGGCGGTCACCACGCCGGCCAGCCCGCCGGCCACGGCCACGGCCACGCCCACCGGCCCGGCCGCCACACCCCTGCCCACGGGGCCGGCGACGCCGATGGCCACCCCTCAGCCGGCGGGGCACCCGCCGCCGGCGGCGCCCGGGGCGGCGGCGACCGGAGCCGTGATCCCGGTGCCCCCGGGGATGCCGGCGCCGGGGATGGCCACCACCGCCAATCCGGGTTCACCCCGACCGGCCCAGCCGGTCACCGTGACGGTGGCACCGGCCGGGACGCCGGTGCCGGGCTACCGGATCCAACTGCGCAACGACAGCGTCTTCCCGCTCGACACCACGGTGCGGCAGGAGCTGCCCGCCGGCGCGTCGCCGACCGCGGTCAGTGCGGGCGGTCGGGCCATCCGGTCCGCCGGGAACGGCACGGCGGAGGTGACCTGGCGGCTCCGGCTGCCCGCCCGCAGCACGACGACGCTGGACACCGCCCTGGCGGCGACCCCGCCGGGCACCGCGGTGACCGCGCCGGCCTGCGCGTTCACCAGCGACGGCAACCGGCCGTACGACTGCGCGACCGCGACCTGGCAGGCCGCGGCGCCACCGACGACCCGGGTGGAGGAGGCGGCCCCGGCCTGGCGGCGGCCGCCGATCCTGGCGGCGGCGCTGGCCGCGCTGCTGGTGATCGCCGGCGGCGGCCTCTGGTGGGGGCAGCGGGCCCGGCGGCGGCGCAGCGGCGTCGAGCCGACCGGCGCGGCCCCGGCGGTCGTCGGCAATCCCACGTACGCGGGCGGCGCCGCCGCGCCCGGCGGTGGCACCGTCTACCCGCGCCCGGCCGCCCCGGGCGGGTCGGGGCGACGGCGGAAGCCACCGGTCTGGATGATCGTCGGCGTGGCCGCGGCGATCCTGGCCGGGGTGGTCTTCGCCGCCGCGTGGACGGCCACCCAGCGGGTCGCCGCGATCGACACCACCAAGCAGCCGACCAGCGGCGCCTGGATGGGTCGCGGCGCCACCGGCAGCGTCGGCGTGCCGCTGCGTGAGAACGCGTTCGAGTTCACCGTCTACCGGGTGGCCTGCGAGACGGCCGGCGGGACGGGCCGCCGGTGCAACGCGACCGTCGGGGTGCGCAACCTCACGCCCGAGCAGCAGGTGTGGCACGGCCAACTCCAGCGCGCCTACCTGCCCGGAGGCAACTGGGTCAGCACCGACGAGCCGGCCACCCGGCTGGCGAACCTGGGCCGGGACGTCTTCGCCCAGCCGGTCGCGGCCGGCAACCGGGTGGTGCTGCCGCTGGTGTTCACGGTCAACGGGGCGCAGAAGCCGAAGCAGCTGGAGCTGCGCAGCGGGGTCTTCTCCGCCGGGATCCGGGTGGACGTGCCCTGACCGGCGGCCGGGCGGCGGTCGTACCCTTGGGTCCGTGACCGCCGCCCTCGCACCCGCCGCCCTCGACGCGGCCGAGTGGCAGGCCCGCCGGGCCGCGCACGTCGCCCGGGTCGACGCGTGGCTGGCGCCGCACCTGGCCCGCCGCCGCAGCGGCGGCCGGCACCCGGTCGAGGACTTCCTCTTCACCTACTACTCGCACCGGCCGGCCCAGCTGCGCCGCTGGCACCCTGGCGCGGGGGTGCTGCTGCGCGACGCGGGGCCGGCCGAGTTCGGCCCGGACTACCGCGCCGACGCCGCCGGGGTCACCCTCGACACCGATCGGGTACGCGCCCGGCGCGCCGAGTCGATCGCCTGGATCCGCGACCTGCTGGCCGCGACCGCCGGCCGGCCGGCGCATCTCGGCTGCTTCGGCATGCACGAGTGGGCGATGGTCTACCGGCAGACCCAGGAGGAGGTCCGGCACAACTCCTGGCCGCTGCGGCTGAGTCCGGAGCGCACCGCCGCGGTGGTCGAGGAGCGGGGCGTACGGTGCAGCCACTTCGACGCGTACCGGTTCTTCACCGCGCCGGCCCGGCCGCTGAACCTGCTCAGCCCGACCCGGGAGAGCCAGCACGCGCTGGAGCAGCCCGGCTGCCTGCACGCCAACATGGACCTCTACAAGTGGTCGTACAAGCTCTCGCCGCTGGTCGCCTCCGAACTGGTGGCGGACTGCTTCGCGCTGGCCAGGGAGATCCGAACGCTGGACATGCGGGCCAGCCCGTACGACCTGGCCGCGCTCGGCTATCCGCCGGTGCGGGTGGAGACCCCGGAGGGCCGGGCCGAGTACGCCGCCGCCCAGCGCGGCTTCGCCGAGCGGGCCGCCGTGCTGCGCTCCCGTCTGCTGACCGCCCTCGACGCCGTCGCCTGACCGCCTCCGGTCCGCCCGCTGCGCGGGATCGCCACGACCAGATCGGGCCACCGGCCGGCGGATCGGCCGCACGGACCGTCACCGGTTGACACAGTGATGGGGTGGGCGGCTTCGGGCGGATCGAGCTCGCGGGCGAGGGTCACGGCGTCAGCCGCTTGGAGCTCTTCGTCGACCTGGTCTTCGTGTACGCCTTCCTGAACGTCACCGGGGTCATCTCCGAGCAGTTCAACCCCGCCGGCGTGCCCCGTGGCCTGCTCATCCTGGTGCTGCTCTGGTGGTGCTGGGCCCGGTACGCCTGGCTCGGCAGCACGGTCCGGCTGGACCGCGGTTTCGTGCCGGGGTTGATCTTCGGGGTCAGCGCGACCCTGCTGGTGATGAGCCTGACCGTGCGGGAGGCGTTCGGCGACCAGCCGGGCGGCCTGTCCGGGCCGCTCGTCTTCGCCGTCGGCTACGCCCTGGTGCAGGGCGGCGGCCTGGCGCTGGGCAGTTGGGCCCGCTGGTCCGACCCGGGGTCGCGGCAGCAGTTCCGTCGGGTCTGGCTGCCCGCCGGCGCCGGGATCGTGCTGCTGCTGGCCGCGGCCCTGGTGCCGACCGGCACGGCCGACGACACCGCCCGGGAGTGGATCCGATTCGCGCTGGTGGGGGCCGCCGTCCTGGTCGAGTACGTCGGCTTCGCGCTGGTCGGCGTGGGCAGCTGGCGGATCCGTTCGATCACCTACTGGGCCGAGCGGCACGGCCTGATCATCCTCATCGCATTCGGCGAGACCATCCTGTCGGTGGGCCTGAGCCAGGGCGCCGCCATCGCCCAACCGCTCACCTGGCCGGTGATCGCCGGCGTGCTGCTGAGCGTGATGCTGGTCGGCACCCTGTGGTGGACCTACTTCGACGTGGCCCGGTTCGCCGCCGAACAGGCACTGCACGACGTCACGGGCCCCCGGCGGACCCGGCTCGCCCGGGACGCGTACAGCTATCTGCACCTGCCGATGGTCGGCGGCCTGATCCTGGTGTCGCTCGGCCTGAAGTACGTGCTGGGCGAGCTGCGGGTGCCGTCGGACAAGTCGCCGATTCTCGGGCTGGCCGCCCTCTACGGGGGCGTGCTCCTCTACCTGGCCGGGCTGATCGCGTTCGAGCTGCGTACCCTGCGCCTGCTCGGCCGGTCCCCGATCCTCGGCGTCGCGCTGGTGGTGGCCGCCGCGCCCCTGGCGGCCGGCGCCCCGGTGCTGGCCAAGCTGGCGCTGGTCGCCGCCGCGACCGCGGCGATGGCGCTCAGCGACGTGACGGTCTTCCGGCACAAGCACCGGCGCCTGCACGCGGCGCTGGGGCCGGCCGGCCGGGAACCGCCGGGGGTCACCCCGAAGGAGCTCTTCTTCGACCTCGTCTTCGTGTACGCGTTCCTCCAGGTGGCCGCCGTGATGGCGGAGGACCCGACGTGGCGGGGACTGCTGCACGGGCTGCTGGTGCTCATCGTGCTGTGGTGGGCCTGGGCGGCGTACGCCTGGCTGTCCAACACGGTGCGGGCCGAGACCCCCGCCGTGCGGGGAGTGATGCTGCTGGCCGTCGCGGTGACCGCGGTCATCACGATCGCGATTCCGCAGGCGTTCAACGACGCGGTCGGCGGTCTCTCCGGCCCGGTGCTCTTCGTCGGCTGCTACACGGTGATCCGGCTGTTGCACCTCGGGTCGTTCTGGGCGGTCACCCGCGCCGAACCGGCGCTGCGCGGCCGGGTGCTGCCGATGGCCGTGCCGACCCTCACCGCGCTGGCCCTCCTGATCGCCGCCGCGCTGATCCCCGAGCCGGTCGGGGACGTCCGGCTGCTCAGCCCCGTCCGCGCGGGCCTCTGGCTGCTCGCCATCGCGATCGACCTGTCCGCCGGGGTGGCGCTGCTCCCCCCGCCCTGGCGGATCCCGTCCGCGTCACACTGCGCGGACCGGTACAGCCTGATCGTCATCATCGCGCTCGGCGAGGCGGTCATCTCGATGGGCGCGGCGGTGATGTACACGCCGATCTCGCTGCGCATCGTGGTGGCCACGGCGCTCGGCACCGCGCTGCTGGCCGCGCTCTGGTGGTGGTACTTCAACGTCGACTCGACGGCCGGGGAGCACGCCCTCGAGCGGGCCGACGGAGCGCGGCGGACGACACTGGCCCGGATCGGCTACGGCTACCTGCACCTGCCGATGATCACCGGCATCGTGCTGGTCTCCCTCGGGCTGCGCACGACCATGTCGGTGCTGGGCACCCACGGCCTGCTGACGGCCACCCCGCCCCTGCGGTGGCCCGCGCACCTCGCCCTCTTCGGCGGCGTGGTGCTCTTCCTCCTGGCCGACCAGCTCTTCTGGTGGCGGCTCACCGGTGGACTGCGGCGGATCCGGGCGGCCGCCACCCTGGTGCTGCTGGCGCTGATCCCGCTGACCGCCGGGGTCGGGCCGCTGCTCGCCCTGGCGCTGCTGGTGGCGGCCTGCCTGGCCCTGATCGTGGCGGAGACGCTCGGCGCCGCCCCGATGCGGGAGGCCGTGCGGCAGTGACCCGCCGGCACCGGCCGGGCGCGGCTCAACGCCCTCCCGCCATTCAGTCGGGCGCCGGCCGGTTCACGCCGCCGGGCGCAGCCGATCCTCCAGCTCCGCCATCGTCTCGACGAACCAGAGCTGGCGACCGCGGTTGGACTCGGTGACGAAGTCCCGCAGGGCGGTGCTGCGCGCGACGTGCGCGGAGATGTCGCCGACCACCACCACCGGCAGCCGGTAGTTGACGAACTTCTGCACCAGCTCACCGGCCACCCCGGTGCGCAGCGTGAAGAACTCGTCGGCGAGCCGCCGTACCGGCAGCACCACCAGCTCCGCCCCGTGGCCGAGCGCCTCGCCGATCACGTCCAGCGCGTCGCCGCCCCCGCACAGCCGGGGTCCGTCGGGGGCGCAGGCGAGCAGCGAACGACCGTGCAGCGTGACGAGGGTGTCGGTGGACATGCTGGCAGCCTAGGCACCGCTCCCGCGCGAGCACACCGGATTTCCCGCTCAGTCGCCGTCGACCCGGCGGTCCCGCTTGCGTTGCGACTGGCGCTTCTTCTCCGCCAGCCGGCGTTCCTTGGCACCGCGCGACGGGCGGGTCGGCCGTCGGGGCGGTGGCGGCGGCGCGACGGCCTCGCGCAGCAGCGCGATCAGCCGCTCCCGGGCCGCCTCCCGGTTGGCGAGCTGGGCGCGGTGCTCGCTGGCGGCGATGGTCACCACCCCGTCGACCAGGCGGCCGGCCAGCCGTTCCAGCGCCCGCGCCCGCAGCGCCGGCGGCAGGCTGGGCGAGGCGGCCAGGTCGAAGCTCAGCTCCACCCGGGAGTCGGCGGTGTTGACCCCCTGCCCGCCCGGCCCGGACGAGCGGGAGAACCGTTCCCGCAGTTCGGCGGCGGGCACGCTCCACCGGTCGGTCACCCGCAGTCCGTCGTCCACGCCCCGAGGCTAGCGCCCCTTCGGGGCACCGTGGGTGGCGGACGAGCTCGGCGACGGGCTGGGCGCCGGATCCGCCCGCTCGTGGTCAGAGCCGACGGCGGCGTACGCGACCGCCCCGACGAGCAGCAGCGCGATGACGCCGACCTTGGTGGTGACGGCCCGGACCAGCAGCCACGCTGTCTTCCGGGCGCCCGGCACCGCGTTCTTGGCGGCCTTGTAGTCGGTCCAGCCGCGCTTGGCCCGGGCGTACTGCACGCCCACGCCCCATCCGATGAAGAGTCCCACCGCCAGCAGGACCGCTATGAGAGGAAGCTCCACCCACGCCAGTATCCATACTCAGCGTGATATTTCTATGGCCCGATGGTTCCTCGCCAGGAATCCGACAGTTTTACCGTTACGACCGCCGCGTCCCGGGCACGCCCGACTCAGCCGCCTTTGCCGATGATGGTGTCGGCGGTCTGCTGCACCTGCTCGATCGGGATGGCGAACCCGATGCCGATCGAGCCGTTGCCGTCGATGGTGGCGATCGCGGTGTTCACCCCGACCACCTCACCCCGGGCGTTGACCAGCGGCCCTCCCGAGTTGCCCGGGTTGATCGAGGCGTCGGTCTGCACCGCGCTGCGCCGGGTGGTGCCGAGGCGTACCTGGCGGTCGAGGGCGCTGACGATGCCGGCGGTGACCGTTCCGGCCAGGCCGAGCGGCGAACCGACCGCCAGTACCGGCTCACCGACCTTGGTGGAGCGCGGCTTGGCCAGCGGCAGCGGCGCCAGCCCGGCCACCGCCGGCACCCGGAGCACCGCCAGGTCGCTGCCCGGCTCCCGGCCGACCACCTCGGCGGCGTAGCGCCGGCCGTCGGAGAGCTCCACGGTCACCTCGCCGCCACCGCCCTTGGCCAGGATGTGGTCGTTGGTGATGATGTGCTGCTGGTTGTCGATGGCGAACCCGGAGCCGGACGCCGAACTGGCGGCGCCGCCGCCGACCATCACCGACACCACGCCCGGCACGGTCTTCTGCGCCGCGGTCACCAGCTCGGCCGGCACCGGCGCGGCGGACGCCGCCGAGGGCCCCGCGCCGCCGTCCCGGCCGGCCACCCAGCCACCGGCCGCCGCGCCGGAGACGGTGGAGAGCGCGACCACCGCCGCCGCCGTCAGCAGCCGACCGCGCCAGCGGCGCCGCGACGGGTCCTCCCCCGCCCCCGGTACGTCCCACCGGGGCCGCCCGTCCGGCCCCAGCTCGGGCGAGACGAACCACGGTCCCCGGGGCTCGCCCAGTCCGGTCTGCACTGCCATGCGTGCGCTCCTCACTGTCGCTTCGGCGGGCTCAGGGCAGGCGGGAGAACCACCGCATCGATCCGGCCGCGGCACCCATCGCGAACACCAGCCCGAGGCCGATGAAGCGGGCGGAGATGTCCTGGCGTTCGGTGCGGTAGCCGACCGACGAGCCGATGTCCTCGTAGACGTCGCGCAGTTCCTCGCTGCTGCCGGCGGCGTGGAAGCCACCTCCGGTGTCCTCGGCCACCGCCTTGAGGGTCTGCCCGTCGACCGGCACCTGGATCGGTCGGCCGCCCCGGTCGACGAACCCGCCCGGGGTGCCGAAGGAGATGGTGTGGACCGGCACCTTGGCCGCCACGGCCGCCGCGGCGGCCTCCATCGGGTCCATGCCCGAGGTGTTCGCCCCGTCGGAGAGCAGGATGACCCGGGCCGGCGGTGGCTGCTTCGCCGCCGTCGCGTCCAGGCTCTTGACCGCGCCGAGCGAGGCGCTGATCGCCTCGCCGATCGCGGTGCCCTGCACCCCGGTGATGCCCTCGGCGAGCCGGTCGATCCCCTCGTGCAACGCCTCCCGGTCGGTGCCGGGCGGCACCACCACCGCCGCGCTGCCGGCGAACGCGACCAGCCCGACGTTGAACTCGTCGGGCAGGCCGTCGACGAACCGCCGGGCCGCGTGCTTGGCGGCGGCGAGCCGGTCCGGTTCCACGTCGGTGGCGAGCATCGAGGTGGAGACGTCGACGGCGACCATGACGGTGGCCCGTTCGCGGGGCACCCGCACCTCGGCCGTCGGCCGGGCGAAGCCCACCACCAGCAGCGCCAGCATGGCCAGGAAGAGACCGGCCGGCACGTGCCGCCGCCAGGCGGGCCGGGTCGGCGCGACCCGGTCGAGCAGCCGGAGGTTGGTGAAGCGCACCGCGTACCGGCTGCGTCGGCGCTGGGCGAGCAGGTAGCCGCCGGCCAGCGCGAACACGCCGAGCAGCAGCAGGAGCCGGGCGGGCGACTGCCAGGTCACGCGACACCTCCCCGCCTGGCGGCCGGCGCGGCGGCCAGGCGGCGCTGCGCGTGCACGTGCCGTACCACGTCGGCGGTCCAGTCCCGGTCGGTGCGCAGCGGCAGGTGGGTGGCGCCGGACCGGCGCAGCGCCCGGCGTACCTGCTCGCGCTGGGCGGCCGCCGCGGTGGCGTAGCGCCGGCGCAGCGCCTCGTCGCCGGTCCAGACCTCCCGCCGCCGGCCGGTCTCCGGGCACGCGAGCGTGATCAGGCCGACGTCGGGCAGTTCCAGCTCGCGCGGGTCGGTGATCTCGACCGCGAGCACCTGGTGCCGGGCGGCGAGGCGGCGCAGCGCCGGCTCCCATCCGGTGGGCTCGTCGTGGTCCTCCGGCAGGCCGTCGAGGAAGTCGGAGACCACCACGACCAGGCCGCGCCGGGTGGCGACCCGCTGCACGGCCGCGAGTGCCTCCGCCAGGTCGGGTGGGTCGGGCGGTTCCGTCCGCTCGTCGTGGTCACCGGTACGCGGCGCGGCCAGCAGCGTGCGGAGCACGCCCAGCAGATGGGTACGGCCGCTGCGGGCCGGGAAGCGGCGCAGCCCGGTCGGGGTGAGCAGCTGCGCGCCGAGCCGGTTGCCGGTGCCGGCGGTGAGGAAGCCGATCGCCGCGACGGCGGCCACCGACAGCTCCCGCTTGTCCAGTTCGGCGGTGCCGAACTCCATGCTGGGGCTGGCGTCCACCAGCAGCCAGGTGCTCAGTTCCCGGTCGGCGTCGACCTCGCGGACGTGCGGCACGGTGGTGCGGGCGGTCACCGCCCAGTCCATCCGGCGCACCTCGTCCTCGCCGGGGCGGTACTCCCGGCTGCCGGCGATCTCGCTGCCCGGCCCCGGCAGCAGACCCCGGTGCTGGCCCTGGAGCAGCCCGTCCAGCCGACGGGTGACGGTCAGTTCCAACCGGCGCAGCCGCTGATCGCCGGCGAGGTCGGCCAGGCCCGGTCCGGCGGGCGCCGGCGCGGTGCGGCGCCTCATGCGGCAGCCAGGTCGGCGACGTGCTCGGGCTGCCCGGTGGCCAGCACGGGCGGGGGCACCGCCTGCACCAGCCGGTGCACCAGCGACTCGGGCGAGACCCCGTCGGCGACCGCGTCGAAGGAGAGCACCAGCCGGTGGGCCAGCACGTCCACGGCGAGATCGCGGACGTCCTCCGGCAGCACGTAGTCCCGGCCCCGCAGCAGCGCCTGGGCGCGGGCCGCGGCGACCAGGCCGAGGGTGGCCCGGGGGCTCGCCCCGTACGCCAGCATCGGGGCGATCTCCGGCAGCCCGAAGCGGCCCGGGTCGCGGGTGGCGAGGATGAGGCGGACGACGTACTCGGCGAGCGCGTGGTGCACGAAGATGTGCTCGGCGCGCTGTTGCAGCCCGCGCAGCCGGCCCGGGTCGAGCACCCGGTGGGCGCGGGGCCGGTCGGTGCTCATCCGGTAGAGGATGGCCAGCTCGTCGGCGTCGCTCGGGTAGCCCACGACGATCTTCATGAGGAACCGGTCGCGCTGCGCCTCGGGGAGCTGGTAGACCCCCTCGGACTCGATCGGGTTCTGGGTCGCGAGCACCAGGAACGGCTCCGGCACCGGCCAGCTCCGGCCACCGATGGAGACCTGGCGCTCGGCCATCGCCTCCAGCAGGGCGGACTGCACCTTGGCCGGGGCCCGGTTGATCTCGTCGGCCAGCACCAGGTTGGCCATGATCGGGCCCAGCTCGACGTCGAAGCTCTCCTTCGACGCCCGGTAGATGCGGGTGCCGACGATGTCGGAGGGGACCAGGTCGGGGGTGAACTGGATCCGGGAGAAGGTGCCGCCGACGACGGTGGCGAGGGTCTGCGCGGCGAGGGTCTTCGCCACGCCGGGTACGCCCTCCAGCAGGCAGTGACCGTCGGCGATCAGTGCGGTGAGCAGGCGCTCGACGAGCCGATCCTGCCCGACGATCACGCGCCTGACCTCGAAGAGGATCTGTTCCAGCTCGGTGGCCGCCGCGTCAGGATCGGCCGGGCTGGGCAGGCTGGCCAGGGTGTCCGAGATGTCCGTCACGGTGCTTGCTTCCCGGGGTACCGGGCGGGCAAACGTCGGAATATCACCCCCTGGCAGGCCCTTTCCTACCCGCAGCGGGACGAGCCGCCCGTTACCTCGCTAGCGGGCGACGACGGCGCGTTCCACACCAGACGGTGCCGACCCCCACGTGAGGGCCGGCACCGTGGCGGGCGGCGCTCAGTTGGCGACGACCAGGTGGAACGGGCGGTCGGCCGCCGAGCCCCCGGAGGTCCGGGTCTGGACGAAGACCGCGTTGGGCGTCAGGTAGCGCGGCGCGACAGCAACCTCGCCACCGGGTGGGACGTTGGCCGGGTCGTTCGTGCCGATGGTCGCCGAGTGCGCCTTCAGCACGACGTTGTAGTCGAGCAGCACCTGGTACTGGCCCGGGCCGTACTTGGTGGTGGAGACGACGTTGGCGGAGTGGTGGAGCAGCGTCCCGTTGGCGGCGACGACGGCGAAGGCGACCGCACCGGCTCCCGGCGGGGCGGCCAGGGTGGTGCCCTGCTGCAGCGCCGCCTTGGCCGCACGCGCGTCGGCGGCCGAGACCGGCGGCTGGGTGTTGCCGCCGGGCTGCCGGACGCCGGGCTGGCCGACCTCGGCCGGGGCCTTGGTCGTCGGCTGGGCGGCGGCGATTCCCCCGCCGGCCAGGGTGAGCGCCAGGACGCCGACCGCCACCGGCGCCGCTTTGCGCCTGAAAAATGTGGTCATGACAGGTCTCCCCTTTTTCTGACCGTGGTGATACGGCCGACCCGCATTTGAGGCGGGCCCATTGATTGTTGCGGACGAGCCGGGTTGACGAAAGCAATACACTTTCGACCGCACCTGAAACGTTGACACTTCAACGGTTCTTACCCGGCTTGAGCTGGGATTACTACGCTGTGTTGTGGCGCGCCACAACCAGGAGGAAGGTAGCACCGGAAAAAGCCGAGCGTCAATAGTCGATCAAGGCGCTCCGCATTCCCTCCGGATGGTTTCCTTAATTGCGAGAGGCGAGGGCTGCACCATTCATGAAACGATTGGAGGGGCATGCGGCGCGAGCGCGAGCGCTAGTCTGACGTTCATGATCACCACGGAGCTGCCAGCCCGAACCCGGCCGCCGCTACGCGCCCTGCTCTGCTGGCTGGCGGTCGTGCCCGGTGCCGCCTGGGCGCTGGTCCGCCTCGCCGGGCTGGAGCGCGGGCCGCTGGTGCAGGCGGTCGCCTTCACCCCGTACGTCGCGGCCTGGAGCCTGGTCCCGCTGGTGCTGGCGCTCGCCCTGCGGCGCCGCGGGCCGGCGGTGGCCGCGGCGGTGGTGGCGCTGGCGCTGCTCGGCGCGGTGGTCCCCCGGGCGGTCGCCGCCGACCAGCCGGCGGCCGGCGGGCCGGTGCTGCGGGTGCTCACCGCCAACCTGCTCAAGGGCGGTGCCGACGCCCGGACGGTGGTGGACCTGGTGCGCCGGCACCGGGTGGACCTGCTGGCCGTGCAGGAGTTCACCCCCGAGGCCCGCGCCGCGCTCGACCGGCAGGGCCTGGCCGGGCTGCTGCCCCACCGGCAGCTCAACCCGGAGGTGGGCACCACCGGCTCCGCCCTCTACTCGCGGCTCCCGCTCGCCGAGGGTGGCTTCCGGCGCAACGCCGGCTTCCAGTTCAGCCAGGCGTACGCCGTCGTGGCGGTGCCGGGGGCGCCCCCGGTGCGGGTCGAGTCGGCGCACCCGGCCGCGCCCTACGCGGTCGGCGTGGTCGACGAGTGGTTCACCGACCTGCGGGCGCAGCCCCCGGCCACCCCGGACGGGCCGCTGCGCATCCTCGCCGGCGACTTCAACGCCACCCTCGACCACGCCCCGCTGCGCGCGCTGCTGGCCACCGGGTACGTCGACGCGGCCGACGCCGCCGGAGCGGGGTTCGCCGGCACCTGGGGCCCGTACGACGGCGACCTCATCCCACCGGTCACCATCGACCACGTGCTGGTCGACCGGCGGATCGCCGTCCGGTCCGTCGCCGTGCACCCGGTGCCCGGCAGCGACCACCGCGCGGTGCTGGCCGAGCTGCGCCTGCCGACGGCGTGACCCCGGCGGGCACCGACCCCGGCCCGACCGCGCCGACGGGCGGGTCAGACCCGGGCGCGGTCCAGGCCGTAGGTGAGCGCGTCGACCAGGGCGTGCCAGCTCGCCTCGACCACGTTGGGGTGCACGCCGACGGTGGTCCAGTCGCGGCCGCGGCCGTCGGCGGTCTCCACCAGCACCCGGGTCACCGCGCCGGTGCCGTGGCTGCCCTCCAGGATGCGCACCTTGTAGTCGGCCAGCTCGAAGTCACGCAGCTCCGGGTAGTGCCGGGACAGGCCGACCCGCAGCGCCTCGTCGAGGGCGTTGATCGGGCCGTTCCCCTCGGCGGTGGCGATCACCCGCTCGCCGCGTACCCGGATCTTCACGGTCGCCTCGGAGACCACCGCGCCGTCCTCGCGGTGCTCGACCAGCACCCGGTAGGACTCCAGCGCGAACGGCCGGGGCGGCGCGGCGTCCGGCAACTCCGAGCGGACCAGCAGCTCGAACGAGGCGTCGGCCGCCTCGAACGACCAGCCGCCCGCCTCCAGCTCCTTGACCCGGCTGGTGACCTTCGACAGCGCCTCCGGATGGCCGGCCAGGTCCAGGCCCAGCTCGCGGCTCTTGAGCTCGACGCTGGCCCGGCCGGCCATCTCGGTCACCAGGATCCGCATGTCGTTGCCCACCACCGACGGGTCCACGTGGTTGTAGAGCAACGGGTCGACCTTGATCGCGCTCGCGTGCAGCCCGGCCTTGTGGGCGAAGGCGGCGGCCCCGGCGTACGCCTGGTGGGTGTCGGGGGCGATGTTGGCGATCTCGGCGATGGCGTGCGCGACCCGCACCATCTGCTCCAGGCAGCCCTCGGGTAGGACGGGCAGCCCGAGCTTGAGCTGGAGGTTGGCGACGACCGCGAAGATGTCGGCGTTGCCGGGGCGTTCGCCGTACCCGTTGGCGGTGCCCTGGACGTGGCGGACCCCGGCCTCGACGGCGGCGACGGTGTTGGCCACCGCGCAGGCGGTGTCGTTCTGGGCGTGCATGCCGAACAGCTCCGGGGCGATGCCGGTGCGCGCGGTCAGGTCGGCGATCGCGGCCGTCACCATGGACGGCAGCATCCCGCCGTTGGTGTCGCAGAGCACGAACCGCTCGGCGCCGGCGGCGAGCGCCGTCTCCACCACCGCGGTGCCGTACGCCGGGTCGTGCCGGTAGCCGTCGAAGAAGTGCTCGCCGTCGACGAAGACCCGGCGACCCTCGGCGACCAGGTGGGCGACGGTGTCGCGGATCATCGCCAGGTTCTCCGGGCCGGTGGTGCGCAGCGCCCGCTCGACGTGGCGGAGGTCGGCCTTGGCGACCAGGGCGACCGCCGGGGTCTCGGCGTCGAGCAGCCCGCGCACCTGCGGGTCGGCCGCCACCGGCACCCCGGCCCGGCGGGTGGCGCCGAAGGCGACCAGGACGGCGTGCCGCAGGTCCAGCTCGGTCCGCGCCCGGCGGAAGAACTCGGTGTCCTTCGGCACCGCGCCCGGCCACCCGCCCTCGATGAAGCCCACCCCGAACTCGTCGAGCAGCCGCGCCACGGCCAGCTTGTCGACCACCGAGTAGCTGAGCCCCTCACGCTGGGCACCGTCGCGCAGCGTCGTGTCGTACACCTGGAACGTCATGGGAGTGCCTTCCTCACGGACCTCGGGCGGGGGAGCAACAAAAAGACCCCCCGCGGATGCGGGAGGTCTGCGCGCTCGGCGGAGGGGAAGCCGGCGCGCTAGCTGTCAATAATCAGGACGGTGCTGGTCACGATCGCCACTCTGCCACCCCACCCCCGGTTTTGGGAGGCACAATCCACATCTCGGGACGGTGACTCAGGGTGGCCGATGGCTGATCAATCACCACGATCGGGGCGGAACCCGCCGCTCGTGATTGACTTCACAAGTCACCCGGCCGCCACCAGGCGCGAACGACGCTGCGGAAGTATCTGGAACCGATCCAGTTACCGGCCTCGCGCCGTTGACAACCGCTTGCCAAGGAGGACCCGTGCTCACTGTCGGTGACCGCTTCCCTGAGTACGAACTCACCGCCTGCGTCTCGCTGGACGCCGACAAGGCGTTCGAGACCATCAACCACAAGTCCTACGAGGGCAAGTGGCGGGTGGTCTTCTTCTGGCCGAAGGACTTCACCTTCATCTGCCCGACGGAGATCGCCGAGTTCGGCCGCCTCAACGGCGAGTTCGCCGACCGCGACGCCCAGGTGCTCGGCGTCTCGGTGGACAACGAGTTCGTCCACTACGCCTGGCGCAAGGACCACCCGGACCTGCGCGAGCTGCCCTTCCCGATGCTCAGCGACATCAAGCGCGAGCTGACCGCCGACTGCGGCGTGCTCGGCGAGGACGGCGTGGCGCAGCGGGCCACCTTCATCGTCGACCCGGACAACGAGATCCAGTTCGCCATGGTCACCGCCGGCTCGGTCGGCCGCAACGTCTCCGAGGTGCTGCGGGTGCTCGACGCCCTGCAGACCGACGAGCTCTGCCCGTGCAACTGGAACAAGGGCGGCGAGACCCTGGACGCCAACGCGCTGCTCGCCGGCGCCGGTGCCTGAGATGGGTCTGGACGCGGTCAAGGCGGCTCTGCCCGAGTACGCCAAGGACATCAAGCTCAACCTCGGCTCGACCGTCGGCACCTCGACCCTCAAGCCGGAGCAGGCCTGGGGCACCGCCCTGGCCTGCGCGGTCGCGGCGCGTAACCCGGTCGTGCTGAAGGAGATCGCCGACGAGGCGACCGCCCACCTCACGCCGGAGGCGATCGAGGCCGCCAAGGGCGCCGCCACCATCATGGCGATGAACAACGTCTACTACCGCGCCAAGCACCTGATCGGCGACGACCAGTACGCCTCGATGCCGGCCCGGCTGCGGATGCAGATCATCGCCCGGCCGGGCGTCGACAAGGGCGACTTCGAGCTGTGGTGCCTCGCCGTCTCGGCGATCACCGGCTGCGGCGTCTGCCTGGAGTCGCACGAGAAGGCGCTGCGTGGTGCCGGGTTCACCCGGGAGCAGGTGCACGAGGGGCTGCGCATCGCCGCCGTCGTGCACGCCGCCGCGGTGGCCCTCGACGCGCAGGCCGCCCTGGCCTGACCTGGTACGCCCCGGTGGGCCGGTGCCGCGATCGCGGTGCCGGCCCACCGGCGTTGCGGGGCCCGTGGTGTTAGAAGGGTCCGGTCGGGGTACCTGTTTTGTGGACACGGAAGACGATCCCTCCACAACGACGGAAACAGTCGGGACAGGAGTTACCCATGGACAGGCTCGACCCGCACAGCACGCACGGCACCACCGAGCCGGTGCTCGACGGCGGTCAGGGAGCCTTCGCCGGGGGTGCGCCCACGGGCGCCTTCAACCCGTGGAGCTACCGCGACGAGGCCGGGGTGGCCGACGCCGACCTGGTCGGCTACAAGGTCGAGGCCACCGACGGCGGCATCGGCAAGATCGACAGCGCGAGTCACGAGGTCGGCGGCAGCTACCTGGTCGTCGACACCGGGCCGTGGATCTTCGGCAAGAAGGTCATGCTGCCGGCCGGCATGGTGAACCAGGTCGACCACGACGACCGCAAGGTCTACGTCGACCGCAGCAAGGACGAGATCAAGGCCGCGCCGGAGTACGACGAGACCAGCCACAGCGACCCGGCCTACCGGGACAAGCTGGGCGGCTACTACGACGAGAGCTACGGCAACCTGCCCCCGGGCACCGCACGCTGACCGAGGCAGCCAGTGACGGCCGGTGGGGTGACCCCACCGGCCGTTACCGTGTCAGGGTGGACGCCATCGAGGTCAACCGCAGGATCCCCTTCTCCGCCATGTTCAACTTCCGCGACGTCGGCGGCTACTCCGGCCACGACGGCCGTACCGTCCGCTGGGGCCGGCTCTACCGCTCCGACTCACCGCACCGGCTCGACGGGGCCGACCGGGACGCGTTCGTCGCCCTCGGCATCCGGACCGTGATCGACCTGCGGCGACCGTCCGAGGTGGAACGGGACGGCCGGGTGCCGGAGTTGGACGGGCTCGCCTACCGGCACATCCACCCCGAGCACGCGGACTGGGCGCAGCGCCGGTACGAGCCGGGGTCCAACCTGGCCCGCTACCTCGCCGACCGGTACGCCGACCTCGCCCAGACCGGCACCGCCGGGCTGGCCGAGGCGGTCGGGCTGATCGCCGACAGCGCGACCGCCCCGGTGGTCGTGCACTGCGTCGCCGGCAAGGACCGCACCGGTATCGTCTGCGCGCTCACCCTCTCGGTGCTCGGCGTGAGCGACGCCGACATCACCGAGGACTACGCGCTGAGCAGCGAGGCGTCGGCCCGGTTCAGCGCCTGGCTGGCGGCCACCGCCCCGCACACGGAGGAACCGCCCCCGCCGTTCCTGGCCTCGCCGGCCGAGGCGATGGCGCTCTTCCTGACCGAGCTGCGGGAGGGGCACGGCTCGGTGGAGGGCTACCTGCGCCACGCCGGAGTGACGGACGACCAGCTCACCGCTCTCCGCGACCACCTGCTCGACTAGCCGGCGGCGCGCCCGGCCGCCCGCAATGCCCGATCGCCGGCCGCGCCGCACACGGCGGCGGGCCGGCGGTCGGCACGAGTGGTCAGAGGACGCGCTGCACCCAGCCGTGCGGGTCCTCGGCCTCGCCGCGCTGGATCGACACCAACTGCTCGCGCAGCGCCATTGTCGACCGGCCCGGCTCGCCCCCGCCGATGAGGAACTCCCCGTCGGGGAAGCGCACCCGGCCGATCGGGGTGATCACCGCGGCGGTGCCGCAGGCGAAGACCTCGCGCAGCCGGCCGCTGGCGGCGTCGGCCTGCCAGTCGGCGAAGCTGACCGGCCGCTCCTCGACCCGGTGCCCGGCGGCGGCGGCCAGGGTGAGCACCGCGTCGCGGGTGATGCCGGGCAGGATCGTGCCGGTCAGCGGCGGGGTGACCAGGGTGTTGTCGTCGTAGACGAAGAAGACGTTCATGCCGCCCAGCTCGTCGACGAACCGGCGCTCCACCGCGTCGAGGAAGACCACCTGGTCGCAGCCGGCCTCGATCGCCTCGGCCTGGGCGGCCAGCGAGGCGGCGTAGTTGCCGCCGCACTTCGCCGCGCCGGTGCCACCGGGCGCCGCACGGGTGTAGTCCGGGGAGACCCAGACGGTGACCGGCTTGACCCCGCCGGCGAAGTACGCCCCGGCCGGCGAGGCGATCACGCAGTAGAGGTACTCGTTGGCCGGGCGGACGCCGAGGAAGACCTCGCTGGCGAACATGAACGGCCGCAGGTAGAGGCTGGCGTCCGGCCCATCCGGGATCCACTCCCGGTCGATCTCGACCAGCCGGCGCAGCGACTCGACGAACGTCTCCGCCGGCAGCTCCGGCATGGCCAGCCGCTGGGCGGAGGCGATGAACCGGTTGGCGTTGGCCTCGGGGCGGAACATGGTGACCGCGCCGTCCGCCGTCCGGTACGCCTTGAGCCCCTCGAAGATCTCCTGCGCGTAGTGCAGCACGGCGCTGGCCGGATCCATCGGGATCGGCGCGCGCGCCTCGACCCGGGCGTCGTACCAGCCCTTGCCCTCGGCGTAGCGGATGGTGACCATGTGGTCGGTGAAGACCCGGCCGAAGCCCGGGTTGGCCAGCAGGGCGGCCCGGTCGGCGGCGGATACCGGTGCGGGATTCGGACGGATCTCGAAATCGAGCTTGTCACCACCGCTCATCGCGCTGACCTCCCTGCGGGTCGACGGCGTGCGGGACCGCACACCGAATCACTGGTGCCAGAAACTTACCCCGAACGGTCGTTCAGCGGATAGCTCCGCCCCGGCGGATCGAACGCCCCGGATGGGGCGCCGCGGGGGTGTGCGGAGCAGCGACGACGGCGGGGCCGAGAAGGCCCGGCCCCGGGTCCGGCGGACCGGGGAGGCGGACCGGTAAAGCGTGCCGGCGGCCGGTCAGGCCACGGCGTGGGCGGCGAGCCGGTCGCCGACCTCCTCGGTGCGCAGCGGTACGCCCGGGGTGCGGTTGGCCAGCTCCACGGCGACGGCGGCGGTCACCCGCGCGGCGGCGTCGGCGTGGCCGAGCTGGTCGAGCAGGAGCGCGGCGGAGAGCACCGCGGCCACCGGGTCGGCGAGCCCCTTGCCGGCGATGTCCGGCGCCGAGCCGTGTACCGGCTCGAACATCGACGGGTACGTCCCGTCGGGGTTGATGCTGCCGCTGGCGGCGAGCCCGATCCCGCCGGTGACGGCGGCGGCGATGTCGGTGAGGATGTCGCCGAAGAGGTTATCGGTGACCACCACGTCGTAGCGCTGGGGCTGGGTCACCAGGAACATCGCGGCGGCGTCGACGTGCTGGTACTCGGTGGTCACGTCCGGGTGCTCGGCCGCCACCGCCGCGAAGGCGCGCGCCCACAGCGAACCGGCGTGGGTCAGCACGTTGGTCTTGTGCACCAGGGTGACCTTGCGGCGCTCGCGCCGGGCGGCCCGGGCGAAGGCGTCCCGGACGACCCGCTCGACCCCGTGCCGGGTGTTCAGGCTCTCCTCGGTGGCCACCTCGGCCGGGGTGTCCCGGTGCAGCACGCCGCCGGCGCCCGCGTAGAGCCCCTCGGTGCCCTCCCGGACGACCACCAGGTCGACCTCGCCGGGCTTGACGTTGGCCAGCGGGCCCGGCACGCCGGGCCAGAGCCGCGACGGGCGCAGGTTGACGTACTGGTCGAAGGCGAAGCGGAGCTTGAGCAGCAGGCCGCGCTCCAGCACACCCGGCGGGACCGAGGGGTCGCCGACGGCGCCGAGCAGGATGGCGTCGTGGTCGGCCAGCTCGGTCAGCACCGCGTCGGGCAGCACCTCGCCGGTGCGGTGGTACCGCGCCGCGCCGAGGTCGTAGCGGGTGGTCTCGATCCCGGGGTGCACGGCGTCGAGGACCTTGAGGGCCTGCGCGACCACCTCGGGTCCGATACCGTCCCCGGCCACCACCGCGATCCGTGCCACCTGGCGCTCCTCACCTCGTCGTTCACGTGCACGGTACGTCGCCGTCCCGCCTCCCGGTACGCGTTGTCCAACATTCGGGAAATGCGGATGCTCAGGAGGCTTCCAGGTGACATTCATGGTGCGGTCATGTCCGCTGCCTATGGTCGATGACGAACGGGTCACGGGGGCCCGTGACGGGATTCGCCGCGGTGCTGCGGCGCCGTCGGCGAAGGAGCGGTGTCATGCGGATCGACCAGCGGTACCGACCGGCCGGGACGAACGAGCAGCCCCGCACCCGGTGGGTGGACCAGGCGGCGTTCGGCCGGCGCCGGCCGGACCTGCGGCTCGGCACCAGCAGCCACCGGGTCGACCGCGCCGGCGACGCCGCCGTCGACCGGATCGCCGTCCAGCACACCGTACGCACCAGCACCGCCGAGTACTCGCTGCTGCTCAACGCCCCCGAGCACGTCGGGCGCCGGCTGGTCGGGGACGCGCTGCGCGACGCCGTCGCCGAACTGCGCGCCATCGACCTCACCTACGGCCCCGGCCGGCCCGACAGCCTGGTCTCCCGGCTGCGCCGGGGCGAGATCGCGCCCGAGTCGTACCCGCCGCTGGCGGACCTGGTGGACCGCTGCGCGGCGATGCGCGCCGCCACCGACGGCTGGTTCGACGCCTGGGCCGTACCCGGCGGTTTCGATCCGGGCGGCCTGCTCAACGGCTGGGCGGTGGAGCGGGCGGCGGCCCGGCTGCGCGCCGCCGGCATCCACGACTACGCCGTGCTCTCCGGCGCGGACCTCACCGTCCGGGGTCACGCCGCGCACGGCGGGCCCTGGCGGGTCGCGGTGCACCACCCGACCGACGGGCGTCGCCCGCCGCTGGTGCTGGAGATGACGGCCGGCGCGGTCGGCACCTCCGGGGTGACGGGCCGCCGGGACCACGTGGTCGACCCGCACACCGGCGAACCCGCCGACCAGCTGGTCGCCGCCACCGTCGTCGGGCCCGACCTGGCGGTGGCGGACGCCTACGCCACCGCGCTGTACGCGGCCGGCCCGACCGGGCTGGCCTGGTTCCGCAACGGCTCGGGATATCAGGCGCTCTTCGCCCACCGGCGTCGCTGAGCGCGGCGGAGGCACGTCGGCCGACCGGTGGAGGGGGTCCACGGGTGGCGCGGTCGGCGGGCCCGCGATCGGCCCCCACGGTCTCGGCAACGACCGTGGAGGCCGGTCAGCGACGAGTGCGCGTGGCTCGCGCAATCGAGGGGTGCGGACCGGTCGGCCGGAACGCCTGACCTCGTCACCCGAAGACGGGCCGAACGCTCGACTCGGCCGGCGACCGCACCGGTACGCTAGCGAATCGACGCAACTCGACGCAAGAGTCTCCACAGCGGACCGTCTTGGACGGACCTCGCGTCACCTCGGAGTCGGTCGTCGGCGGGTCCGCTGCATAACGGTGAACGGCGGATGGCACGCTGTCCGCCGTGAGTTTCGATCTGAGCGTGTGGGCCCTGCCTGACGGGGCCACGCCGGAGGACGTCCGGGCGGCGGTGCGGCGGTGCCGCGAGGGACGCCACGGTGACCGGCACCCCGACCCGCGGGTCGTCGCCTTCTACCGGGCCATCACCGCGAGCTACCCCGACCGGCCGGCCGGACCGGGTACGCCGTGGGAGGTCGCACCGCTGCACGCGGCCGGCGACCACGTCGAGCTGAACCTCGTGCCGACCTGCGAGGACCAGGTGCTGCTCGACATCGAGCGGTTGGCCGGCCAGCACGGCCTGATGCTCTTCGACGCCCAGGACGGCTCGGTCTATCCGCCGCCGTCCCGCGTCGCGGGCTGACCCGCCGTACGGCGAGGGGCCCGGCCGAGACGGCCGGGCCCCTCTGCGTCGTGCCTGCGGGTACTACTCGTCGCGCAGGTCGGCGGCGCTGGCCGAGGTCGCGCCGATCGAGTCGGCCGCCGAGGTGAGCAGGTCCGCCCCGAGCGCCTGGTCGACGGTGAGGGTCATCAGCGTCTCGCCGCCGGCCTCCCGACGGGCCACCTGCATGGCGGCGATGTTGACGCCGGCCTCGCCGAGCAGGGTGCCGACGGTGCCGACCACGCCCGGCCGGTCGACGTAGCGCAGGAAGAGCAGGATGCCCTCCGCGCCGATCTCCACGTCGAAACCGTCCACCTCGGTCAGCTTGATGACGTCACGGGTGCCGGTGTTGGTGACGGTGCCGGAGACGCTGACCGTACGGCCGTCGGGCAACGCCCCACGGACGGTGACCAGGTTGGGGTGGTCGACCGTCTCGGCCTGCGTCGCGAGGGTCACCTCGACGCCCCGCTCGGCGGCCAGGTGCGGCGCGTTGACGTAGGTGACCTGCTCCTCCACCACCGAGCTGAACAACCCCTTGGTGGCGGCGAGCTTGAGGACCGACACGTCGTGGTTGACGATCTCGCCGCGCACCTCGACGGTGACGCTGGCGGCCACCCCGCCGGCGACGGCGGTGAAGGCCCGGCCCAGCTTCTCGGCCAGCGGCAGCAGCGGGCGGACGTCCTCGGCGACGACGCCGCCGGCCTGCACGTTGACCGCGTCCGGCACGAACTCGCCCTGCAGCGCCAGCTTGACGCTCTTCGCCACGGCCAGCCCGGCCTTGTCCTGCGCCTCGTGGGTGGAGGCGCCCAGGTGCGGGGTGGCCACCACGTTGTCGAAGGCGAACAGCGGCGAGGAGGTGCAGGGCTCCTTGGCGTACACGTCGACGCCGGCGCCGGCGACCCGGCCCTCGGCGATCGCGTCGGCCAGGGCCTGCTCGTCGACCAGGCCGCCGCGGGCGGCGTTGACGATCCGGACGCCGGGCTTGACGACGGCCAGCTCCTTCTCACCGATCAGGCCCACGGTCTCCGGAGTCTTCGGCAGGTGGATGGAGATGAAGTCGCTCTCCCGCAGCAGCTCCTCCAGGCCCACCAGGCGGACGCCGAGCTGGGCCGCCCGGGCCGGCTGGATGTAGGGGTCGTACGCGATGAGCCGGGTGCCGAAGGCGGCGATGCGCTGGGCGAAGAGCACGCCGATGCGGCCCAGGCCGACCACGCCGACGGTCTTGCCCTGCAGCTCGACGCCGGTGTACTTGGACCGCTTCCACTCCCCCGCCTTGAGCGCGGCGCTGGCCGCGGCGGTGTTGCGCGCGACGGCGAGCAGCAGCGCGACCGCCTGCTCGGCGGCGGAGACGATGTTGGAGGTGGGAGCGTTGACGACCATGACGCCCCGCGCGGTGGCGGCCGGCACCTCGACGTTGTCCAGCCCGACGCCGGCCCGGGCGACCACCTTGAGCCGCGGCGCGGCCGCGATCGCCTCGGCGTCGATCTGGGTGGCGCTGCGCACGATCACCGCGTCGGCCTCGGAGAGCGCGGAGAGCAGGGCCGGGCGATCGGTGCCGTCGACGTGGCGTACGTCGAAGTCGTGGGCGAGCACCTCGATGGCGGCGGGAGCGAGTTCTTCGGCGATCAGTACGACAGGATTCATCGGTCCTCGTAGACGTCGTATGCGGTCGGCCTGGGGCGTCGGGACGCCGCGCTGCGCCCTGCGCTGATCCGTGCCATGGCCGGGTCAGGTGCCGGCTACGCACCTACCAGGGATCGTAGGTGGCGCGATGCCCGACGTGTCCCGGACGGCGGGGTGAGGGCCCTCACACAGCGTCGTAGCCCGCCCGTCATCCCGCGTTCACCCGGCGCATCCGGTGGCGCGGCCCGGTTACAACGGAGCGCAGCACCTTCACGGGGAGGGAGCCGGCCGTGTCGCCCACCGTCCGCATCGCCCTGCTGCGCCGGCTGGCCCGGCGGGCGCCGCTCCGGTTCGGCCCGCCGCTGGCCGAGGCGTTGGTCACCCGGTCCCAGCACGTGGGCACCCGGCCCAGCGCCGCCGCCACCGCCCGGCGCACGGCCGCCGCCGACGAGGCGGTCGCGCTCTACCGCCGGCTGGACCGGCAGCAGCCCGGCCGGCACCGCACCAGCCTCGCCCGGGCCCTGGTGGCGCAGGCCGCCGTCCCGGACGACCGCACCGCGGCGTCGGCCGCCGCACAGTGCCGGGAGGCGATCGGGTACGTCGAGGACACCACCGACCGCGCCGCGCTGCTCGTGCTCGCCGAGGCCCGCCGGCTGGCGGCCGTGCACCTGCACACCTGCGGAGCGGTACGCGAGGCGCTGCCGCTGGCGTTCGGCGCCCGGGCGATCTGGCGGCGGATCGGCCCCCGGGGCACCGACGAGCGGGTGCGCTCGGCGTTGACGCTGGGCGTGATCGGGGACTGCCAGGCGAGGCTGGGCCGGCAGGAGGAGGCGCTGGCCGTACGGCGGGAGGCGCTGGCGCGGCACCGGGCGCTGCCCCTGCTGCGCCGGGCCCGGTACGCCCCGGCCGGCCACCAGCTGGCGATCGGGTTGGCCGAGTCGCTGGTCGCGGCGGGACGGCACGCCGAGGCGTCGGAGCTGGTCACCGAGGTCCGTACCGAGCTGGCAGCGCCGCTCTGGCTCCGGCTGCACCCACCGTCCCGGCCGCGACTGGCCCGGGTGCTGAGCATGCTGGCCTGCTGTCAGGACGCCCTGGGCGACCCCGGACAGGCCCACCGGAGCGCCGACGAGGCGGTCGCCCGCTGGCGGGTGACGGTGGCGGCCGGCCCGCGCGGCCGACAGGGTGGGTTGGCCGACGCTCTGCTCACCCTCGCCGGGCTGCTCGCCCGGGCGGGACGGCGGGACGAGGCGGCCGACCGGCTCGCCGAGGCGGTCGAGCTGGCCCGCGACGTCGACGACGACGTGCTCGTCCGGGCCCTGCTCGACCTGGCGGAGCTGCGGATCGCCGCCGGCGAGCGGGCGTCGGCCGGCGCGCCGGTCGCGGAGGCGGTCGCGGTCTGCCGGGCGTACGCCGAGGAGCTGCCGGAGGTGTGGTGGCCCCGGCTGGTCCGCGCCCTGGCGGCGACGCGTGAGGTGGCGGAGGCGGAGGCGGGCCTGGCCGCCGGCCGGGAGGCGGTGGCGCTGGCCCGGAAGCTGGCCGGGGCCGACCCCCGCTACCGCGACCTGATGGCCGACACCCTCGTGGAGCTGGGCCGAGCGGTCGACGGCGCCGGGGACCCGCTCGGGGCGAGCGACCTGCTGCGGGAGGGCGTGGCGGTCCGCCGCGACCTGTTCGCCGTGGACCCCGACGCCCACCGGCTGCCGCTGGCCGGGGCGCTGGGCGACCTCGCCGCGATCCTGGCCCGCCTCGGCCGCCAGCACGGGGCGGACCGGACGGCCGCCGAGGCAGAGGCGGTTCGCTCCGCCCGACCCGGACCGAATCCCTCCGCCTGAGATCGCACGCAGCGTGACGGCCGCCGACGCGGGACACACTGTGAGCGATATGCCTCAGCGGCATGAATATGACGGTGCGGCATCCGGCTCGACGGGCATCGGAGTTTCCGCGGTGACCGCCGGCTCGGCGGCGACGCAGCTTCTTTCCGTCGGTCCGACGGTCGCGAGCCAACGGTCGCGAGCGCCAACGCGGCCCGCGATCCGACGCCGGGGAGAGCGTCGGGGCGCGGGCCGCGTCGCGGTGGCCCCGCCGGGGCGGGGCCGCGCGTCAGGCGGTCTCGGTGATGGGCCGGTCGACCCAGCTCATCATGGCGCGCAGCTTCTGGCCGGTCTCCTCGATCGGGTGGGCCGCGCCCTCGGCCCGCCACTTGGCGAAGTTCGGCCGGCCGGCCTCGTCCTCGGCCACCCACTCGCGGGCGAACTCGCCGGACTGGATCTCACCGAGGATCTTGCGCATCTCGTCCTTGACCCGGGAGTCGATGACCCGGGGGCCACGGGAGAGATCGCCGTACTCGGCGGTGTCGGAGACGCTGTAGCGCATCCGGGCGATGCCGCCCTCGTACATCAGGTCGACGATCAGCTTCAGCTCGTGCAGGCACTCGAAGTAGGCCACCTCGGGGGCGTAGCCGGCCTCGGTGAGCACCTCGAAACCGGTCTGCACCAGCGCCGCCGCGCCGCCGCAGAGCACCGCCTGCTCGCCGAAGAGGTCGGTCTCGGTCTCCTCGGTGAAGGTGGTCCGGATCGCGCCGGCCCGGGTGCCGCCGATGCCCTTGGCGTACGACAGGGCGAGCTGGAACGCGGTGCCGCTGGCGTCCTGCTCGACGGCGACCAGGCAGGGCACGCCCTTGCCGTCGACGTACTGGCGGCGGACCAGGTGACCGGGGCCCTTCGGGGCGACCATCGCCACGTCCACGTCGGCCGGCGGCTTGATCAGGTCGTACCGGATGTTGAAGCCGTGGCCGAAGAAGAGCGCCTTGCCGGGGGCGAGGTTGGGGGCGATCGCCTCGGCGTACAGGCCGCGCTGCGCGGTGTCCGGCGCCAGGATCATGATGACGTCCGCCTCGGCGGCCGCCTCGGCCGGCGTGAGCACCCGCAGGCCCTGCTCCTCGGCCTTCGGCCGGCTCTTCGAGCCCGCCGGCAGGCCGATCACCACGTCGACGCCGGAGTCGCGCAGCGACAGCGCGTGGGCGTGGCCCTGGCTGCCGTACCCGATCACCGCGACCTTGCGGCCCTGGATCAGGCCCAGGTCGGCGTCGTCGTCGTAGTACACCTCAACGCTCATTGACTTCCCTTTCGTACGGCGGTCCGAGCGGCCCGTCGTGGACTTGTGCGGTGGTCAGGCGGCTCGCAGCGCGGGCCCGGCGGTGATGGAGCGCGAGCCGCGCCCGATCGCCACCGTGCCGGACTGGACCATCTCCTTGATGCCGAACGGTTCGAGGTCGCGCAGCAGCGCGTCCAGCTTGTCGGGGGTGCCGGTGGCCTCGATGGTCAGCGTGTCCGGCGCGACGTCGACCACCCGGGCCCGGAACAGGTTGACCGTCTCCAGCACCTGCGCCCGGGCGTTGCGGTCCGCGCGGACCTTGACCAGCAGCAGCTCCCGGGCCACCGAGACCTGCGGGTCCAGCTCCACGATCTTCAGTACGTTGACCAGCTTGTTGAGCTGCTTGGTGACCTGCTCCAACGGGGACGACTCGGCGTTGACCACGATGGTGATCCGGGAGACGACCGGGTTCTCGGTCTCGCCCACGGCGAGGCTGTCGATGTTGAACCCGCGCCGGGAGAACAGGCCGGAGACCCGGGCCAGGACACCCGGCTTGTTCTCCACCAGGACCGAAAGGGTGTGCAGAGTCATCAGATCTCGTCCTCGTCGAAGGCCGGGCGGACGCCACGGGCGAACATGATCTCGTCGTTGCTGGTGCCGGCGGCCACCATCGGCCAGACCATCGCGTCCTTGCCGACCACGAAGTCGATCACGACGGGCGCGTCGGTGATCGCCATCGCCGCCTCGATCGTCTTGTCGACGTCCTCGGCGGTCTCGCAGCGCAGGCCGACGCAGCCGAGCGCCTCGGCGAGCTTGACGAAGTCCGGGATGCGGTGCTTGTGGGTGCCCAGCTCGGTGTTGGAGTACCGCTCACCGTAGAAGAGGGTCTGCCACTGCCGGACCATCCCCAGGTTGCCGTTGTTGATCACGGCGACCTTGACCGGGATGCCCTCCAGCGCGCAGGTGGCCAGCTCCTGGTTGGTCATCTGGAAGCAGCCGTCGCCGTCGACCGCCCAGACCACCGTGTCCGGCCGGCCGACCTTGGCGCCCATCGCCGCCGGCACGGCGTACCCCATGGTGCCGAGGCCGCCGGAGTTGAGCCAGGTGCCCGGCTTCTCGTACGAGATGAACTGGCTGGCCCACATCTGGTGCTGGCCGACGCCCGCCACGTAGATCGCGTCCGGGCCGGCGATCTCGCCCAGCCGCTTGATCACGAACTGCGGGGAGAGGGTGCCGTCCGACGGCTCCTCGTAGCCCAGCGGGTAACGCTGGCGCAGGTCGTCCAGCTGGGTCCACCAGTCGGCCAGGTCGGACCGGTGGCCGGCCTTGCGCTCGGCAGTGACCGCCGTGATCAGCTCGTCGATGACGTGCTTGGCGTCACCGACGATCGGCACGTCCGCGTGCCGGTTCTTGCCGATCTCGGCCGGGTCGATGTCGGCGTGCACCACCGTGGCGTCCGGGGCGAACGAGTCCAGCTGGCCGGTGACCCGGTCGTCGAACCGGGCGCCCAGCGCCACGATCAGGTCGGACTTCTGCAGGCCGTACACCGCGGCGACGGTGCCGTGCATGCCGGGCATGCCCAGGTGCTGGCGGTGCGAGTCGGGGAACGCGCCCAGCGCCATCAGCGTGGTGACCACCGGGATGCCGGTCAGCTCGGCGAGCTTGCGCAGGCCCTCGGTGGCGCCGGCCTTGAGCACGCCGCCGCCGACGTAGAGCACCGGCCGGCGGGCCATGGCCATCAGCCGGGCCGCCTCGCGGATCTGCTTGCCGTGCGGGTGCAGGGTCGGCCGGTAGCCGGGCAGGTCCAGGGTGGGCGGCCAGGCGAAGGTGGTCGGCGCCTGGAGGACGTCCTTGGGGATGTCGACCAGCACCGGCCCGGGCCGCCCGGTGGAGGCCAGGTGGAAGGCCTCGGCCAGCACCTGCGGGATCTCCTCCGGGGTCTGGACCAGGAAGTTGTGCTTGGTGATCGGCAGCGTGATGCCCTGGATGTCCGCCTCCTGGAAGGCGTCCGTGCCGATCGAGGGCCGCGCGACCTGACCGGTGATCGCGACCATCGGCACCGAGTCCATGTACGCGTCGGCGATCGGGGTGACCAGGTTGGTCGCGCCCGGGCCGGAGGTGGCGATGCAGACGCCGACCCGGCCGGTGGCCTGCGCGTACCCGGTGGCGGCGTGTCCGGCGCCCTGCTCGTGGCGGACCAGGATGTGCCGCACGGTCGAGTCGTAGAGCGGGTCGTACGCGGGCAGGATCGCCCCGCCGGGGATGCCGAAGACGACGTCGACGCCGAGCGCCTCGAGGGACCGCACGAGCGAGCCGGCCCCGGAGACCTGGGCCGGGGCGGGCTGCTGTACGGCCGGGGTGGCCGCGGCGGCCCCGCGCGGCGCGGGGGTGTGGTCGGCGTCGCCGGCCGGCTCGGTGGCCGTGCGCGCCCGCCGGGCGGAATGGGCGAGTGTCTCTGGCGTGGGTCTCGTCATGGCGGTTCAGGCCTTCGGCTGGAGGGTGGAGGCTCTTTCGACACGTGCGACGCGGGCGGGGCCCGCCCGGTGGAGTCCGACGGCAATAAAAACGGCCCTCGTGCAGATGCACGGGGCCAGCGCACTCTCGGTGAGGGAGAGTGCGCTCAGGTAAGTACTCGCTGCGACGGGATCGACGACATGTGGACCAGCCTGACGCATCTCACGCGATGAGTCAACTGATCCCACATGTTGGTTCACGAACGGGGGACACCGTCTCCTGCCCCGGGCTTGGCGACCGGTCCGACCTGCGCGGATCCTGTCCCACCGACGCGCGGCGCCGGCACCGGCCGCCGAGCGGCGAGCGGCGTGGCCGGCAGCGGCCCCGGCCGGGCGCCGGGCGAGGTGGCGGCGTCCAGCATCGCCTCCAGGTGCTCGGCCGGCACGCCCCAGCCGAAGAGCGCGCCCTGGCCGAACCGGCAGCCGGCGGCGACCACCGCGGCCAGCTCCGTCGGCGTGGTGACGCCCTCGGCGATCACCTCCAACCCGAGCTGGTGCCCGAGGCGCATGACGATGTCGACCATCGGGGCGAAGGCCGGCCCGTCGGTGTCCACCGGGCGGACCGGCTCGTGCTCGGCGACCAGGCTGTGGTCGATCTTCAGGATGTCGATCGGCAGCCGGCGCAGCTGGCCGAGGGACGAGTAGCCCGCGCCGAAGTCGTCCAGCGCGATCCGCACCCCGGTGCGCCGCAGCGCGGTCAGCCGCCGGATCAGCTCGTCGAGGTCGGTGGCGACGGCGTGCTCGGTGACCTCCAGCACCAGCCGCTGCGGCGGCACGTGGTGGGCGCGCAGCGCCTCGGCCACCTGGACGACGTACTCCGGGGCGTGCAGCTCCCGCGGGGAGACGTTGACCGAGACCCAGACGTCGTGGCCGTCGGCCAGCCAGCGGGAGAGCTGCCAGCAGGCCTGGTGGAGCACCCAGGCGCCCAGCTTGGCGATCATCCCGCACTCCTCGGCGAGCGGGATGAACTCGTCGGGGCGGACGTTGCCCAGCTCCGGGTGGTGCCAGCGCAGCAGCGCCTCGGCGCCGACCGGGCGGACCGAGGGCAGCGAGGCGACCGGCTGGAAGACCAGCCGCAGCTCGTCGCGCTCGATCGCGCCGCGCATCTCGTGCTCCAGCCGGGTCCGCCGCAGCAGGAGCTGGTCGTGCGTGCCGTCGTAGCGCTCGATGCGGTTCTTGCCGCGCTGCTTGGCGTACCGCAGGGCCAGGTCGGCGTGGCGCAGCAGGGTCACCGAGTCGGAATCGCCGCACTGCCCGGCCACCCCGATGCTCACCGAGAGGAAGACCGGCCCGCCCGACTGCTCGTACGCCCGGCCGAGCACCCCGAGCAGCCGCTCGGCGACCACGTCGGCGTCGGCCGACCGGCCGCGCATCAGCACGGCGAACTCGTCGCCGCCGAGCCGGGCGGCCAGGTCGCCGGGGCGCAGGTTGCCCCTCAGCCGCCGGCCCACCTCGGCCAGCACCATGTCGCCCACATCGTGGCCGCGCATGTCGTTGACGTTCTTGAAGCCGTCCAGGTCGAGCCCGAGCAGCACGCACCCGACGCCCTCGTCGGCGCAGCGTTGCAGCTCCCGCAGCAGGCCCCGCCGGTTGGCCAGCCCGGTCAGCGGGTCGGTGTGGGCCAGCTCGCGGAAGTGCTTCTCGCGCTCGGCCAGCCGGCCGGCGTACCCGCGCATGTCGTTGAGGGTGAGGTACTGCCGGGCCACCAGCGCGAACCCCTCGACGCTGCCGGCGACGATGCCGAGCGCGTCGAAGCGCCCGCCCTGGGCCAGGTGGTACATCGCCGAGGCCGCCATCGCGAACATCGGGACGAAGGCGTACGCGCCGTCCCGCCGGATCAGGTCGACGTCGACCTGCCCCGGCGCCTCGACCCGGTGCACCGCCAGCGCGACCGCCAGCAGGCCCACGGCGAGCAGCGCGGCGCTGGTCAGGGTCATCCCCGGGCCGCCCTGGCAGACCCCGCCGGCCACGCCCAGCCCGCCGGCGGCGTTGCCGGTGATGCCGGCGCCGAGCAGCCCGAACCGGCCCCGGGGCGGAGCGGCGCGCAGCAGCACGGTCAGGGTCACCCCGACGGTCAGCGCGGCGTTGACCGTGGCCAGCAGGATCGCCGGGCAGGCCACCGGGGTGGCCGACCCGAGCAGCCGGGTCGGCGCGGAGAAGAGCACCCAGCCGACGAACCAGAGGGCCGTCGCGACGATCAGCGCGTCCAGCAGCAGCCGGGCGGTCGCCGGCCGGGACACCACCGCCCCCGGCAGGCGGAGCAGCCCGGCGGCGGCGGCCAGGCCGCTCAGCGTCACCGCGACGGAGATCAGGACGGGCCACCCGGTGAGTCGGGCCGGGTGCGGCGGGTGGTGCGGATCACCGAGCACCAGGCCCACCCCGACCAGCAGGCCGACCAGGGCGAACCCGCCGGCGGCGGCCAGCAGCGCGTACGGCCGGCGGTCCGGGCCGCTGCGACGCCGGACCGACCCGACGAGCAGCAGGGTGGCGGTCACGGCGACCAGGGCGCTGGGGAGCGCGACGGCGACCAGGCCCGGGGGGAAACGCACGTCCTCAACTGTGCCGGATCCGTGCCCCGCGCGGAGCACCGGGTGTGCATCTGTTGGGACACGCTCGGACCGCTGGGGGCCACCGCCGGGACGGTGCCAGACTGGTATGCATGCCTGAGCTGCGGTCGAGGACCTCCACCCACGGTCGGACGATGGCCGGCGCCCGGGCCCTCTGGCGGGCCACCGGGATGACCGACGACGACTTCGGCAAGCCGATCGTCGCCATCGCCAACAGCTTCACCCAGTTCGTCCCGGGTCACGTACACCTGAAGGACCTCGGCGGCCTGGTCGCCGACGCGGTGGCCGAGGCCGGCGGGGTGGGTCGCGAGTTCAACACCATCGCCGTCGACGACGGCATCGCCATGGGCCACGGCGGCATGCTCTACTCGCTGCCCAGCCGGGAGCTGATCGCCGACGCGGTCGAGTACATGGTCAACGCGCACTGCGCGGACGCCCTGGTCTGCATCTCCAACTGCGACAAGATCACCCCCGGGATGCTGCTGGCCGCGCTGCGGCTGAACATCCCGACCGTCTTCGTCTCCGGCGGGCCGATGGAGGCCGGCAAGACGGTGGCGATCGAGGGGATCGTGCACTCCAAGATCGACCTGATCGACGCCATGATCGCCTCGTCCAACGAGGCGGTCACCGACGACCAGCTCGGCGAGATCGAGCGCTCCGCCTGCCCGACCTGCGGCTCCTGCTCCGGCATGTTCACCGCCAACTCGATGAACTGTCTCACCGAGGCGATCGGTCTGGCGCTGCCGGGCAACGGCTCGACGCTGGCCACCCACGCCGCGCGCCGGTCGCTCTTCGTCGAGGCCGGCCGCACCGCCGTGGAGATCGCCAAGCGGTGGTACGACGGCGACGACGCCTCGGTGCTGCCCCGCGCGGTCGCCAGCCGGGCCGCCTTCGAGAACGCGGTCGCCCTGGACGTGGCGATGGGCGGGTCGACCAACACGATCCTGCACCTGCTCGCCGCCGCCCGCGAGGCCGAGCTGGACTTCCAGGTGGCCGACATCGACGCGATCTCCCGCCGGGTGCCCTGCCTGGCCAAGGTCGCGCCGAACTCGCCGCAGTACCACATGGAGGACGTGCACCGGGCCGGCGGCATCCCCGCCATCCTCGGCGAGCTGGACCGCGCCGGCCTGCTCCACCGGGACGTGCACGCCGTGCACTCCCCCTCGCTGCAGCGCTGGCTGGCCGACTGGGACGTGCGGGGCGGCTCGCCGACGCCGGAGGCGGTCGAGCTGTTCCACGCCGCCCCGGGCGGGGTGCGCACCACCGAGCCGTTCTCCACCGCCAACCGCTGGTCGTCGCTGGACACCGACGCGGCCGGCGGCTGCGTCCGGGACCGGGAGCACGCGTACTCGGCCGACGGTGGGCTGGCCATCCTGTACGGCAACCTCGCCCCGGAGGGCTGCGTGGTGAAGACCGCCGGGGTGCCCGAGGAGTGCCTGACCTTCCGCGGTCCGGCGAAGGTCTACGAGTCGCAGGACGACGCGGTCTCGGCGATCCTGGCCAAGCAGGTCGTCGCCGGGGACGTCGTGGTGATCCGCTACGAGGGCCCGAAGGGCGGCCCCGGCATGCAGGAGATGCTCTACCCCACCTCGTTCCTCAAGGGCCGGGGGCTGGGTCGGGCCTGCGCGCTGCTCACCGACGGCCGCTTTTCCGGCGGCACCTCCGGGCTCTCCATCGGGCACGTCTCCCCCGAGGCGGCCTCGGGCGGCCTGATCGCGCTGGTCGCCGAGGGCGACGAGATCGTCATCGACATCCCGGGCCGGTCCATCGAGCTCAACGTTCCCGACGACGTGCTCCAGGCGCGCCGGGTCGCCGAGGAGAAGCGGGATCGGCCGTACACCCCGGTCGACCGGCAGCGGCCGGTGTCGGCGGCGCTGCGCGCGTACGCCTCGATGGCGACGTCGGCCAGCGACGGCGCGTACCGGCGGGTGCCGGAGTGAGCGGCGCCCCGGCGCGGCGGTGACCTCTTTCGGGTGACCGCAGTCGCGCCACGCCCGCGATCGGGTGAACGCCAGCAGGCGTGTCGTGGCGGGGAGGGCGTATGCCTGGTGGGCGATATACCTGAGAGGCATAAATATGACTCAGCGGTATATCGCTCACCGCCGGGTCCGGGTCCGCGCGGGCCACGCTGCGTAGCGGCCGTCGGCCGTGCCGTGCGAGGCGCCACGACCGTTCGGTGCCCGTGGCTGGTCGGAGGACGTCCCCGCGGCCGGCCGACCACGCGTCGGCCGGCCACGGTCGGCCGCACTGCGGGCGGAGCGCTACTCGGCGCGAAGGTTGTCCAGGTCGTGCGTGTCGGGGTCGCCGGCCAGCCGCCGCCCGTCGCGCCTTACGCCGTGGCTCCTTCCGTGGCGGCGGCCGGGACCGCCCGCGTCGCGCCGTCGATGTCGTTGACGCAGCGCAGCACCGGGCGGGCGGTCAGCGCCACCGGGTCCAGCGCCGTGTCGGCCCGCACGGTGAAGGTCGCCGACTCCCCCGGCAGCAGGGTGACCAGCGCCCGGTCGACCTCCGCGGACGGGTCCAACCGGTCCGGGAAGAGGGTCAGGTCGCGCAGCACCGTCCGGGCGGTCACCCGGACCCGCTGGCCGTCCTTCCCGCGCTCGACCGTCGCGTCGAAGCGGGCGGCCGGCCAGTCGATCTCCCGGTCCTCGGCGAAGAACCAGAGGGCCCGCTCGGCCGTGTCGCCGGCCTCGGCGACCAGCAGCTCCCGGCGGGCCTCCTCCGGCCCGGCCAGGTCCGCGGGCAGCGCCAGCACCACCGCCGAGTACGCCGGGACGTCCAGCGGGTACGCCGTCTTCGCCCTCGGCTCACCGGCCAGGGTCAGCCGGGTGACCGTCGCCGGGGCCCGCCACGGCTCGCCGGTCTCGTTGACCGCCACCAGGGCCAGCCCGCCGTCGCGGGGCTGGACGGTGAGCAGCCGGTCAGCGTATGCCCGGCGCAGCGCGTACCAGAGCGGCTTGCGGCGGCCGTCGCCGTCGATCGCCGACCACGAGGTCACCGGCCAGCAGTCGTTGAGCTGCCAGACGATGGTGCCGGCGCAGACGTCCCGGTGCGAACGGAAGTGCTCCACCCCGAGCTGGATGGCCCGCGCCTGGTTGAGCTGGGTGAGGAAGTGCCAGTCGTCGAAGTCGGCCGGCTCGGGCAGGTGGGCGTCGAGTCCACGCTGGAGCTTGGCGTCGCCGTCGGTGGCCTTCTGGTGGTGCGCCATGCCGGGCGAGTCGGGCGCGAGGGGCTCGTCGGTCAGCGCCCGGCGCAGCGTCGCGTACGCCGCGGGTGCCTGGTAGCCGAACTCGGCGACGAAGCGGGGCACGTACTCGCGGTACTTCGGGTAGTCGTCGGTGTTCCAGACGTCCCAGATGTGCATGGTGCCGTGCGCCGGGTCGTTGGGGTGGATCTCCTCGCTGCCCGACCACGGGCTGCCCGGCCAGTACGGCCGGGTCGGGTCCAACTCCCCGACGATCCGGGGCAGCAGGTCGAGGTAGTAGCCCCGACCCCAGGTGCGCCCGGCCAGCGGCTCCTGCCAATCCCAGTCGTACCAGCCCCAGATGTTCTCGTTGTTGCCCGTCCAGAGCACCAGCGACGGGTGGCTGGCCAACCGGGTGACCTGCTCGGCCGCCTCGGCGGCCACCTCGGTGCCGAACGGCTCCTCCTCCGGGTACGCCGCGCAGGCGAAGAGGAAGTCCTGCTGCACGAGGATCCCCCGCTCGTCAGCGAGGTCGTAGAAGTCCTCCGACTCGTACCGGCCGCCGCCCCAGACCCGCAGCAGGTTCACCCCGGCTCCGGCGGCCTGGTCGAGCCGGTGCGCCAGCCGGTCCCGGGTGATCCGGCTGGGAAACGGGTCGTCGGGGATCCAGTTGATCCCGCGGACGAAGACCGGGGTGTCGTTGACGTACAGGGCGAAGGGGGTGCCGTGGGCGTCCGGGGTGGTGTCCAGGCGTACCGACCGGAAGCCGATCCGGCGGGACCACGTGTCCAGGGTCCGGCCGTCCGGCGCGCAGAGCGTGACGTCGAGCCGGTGCAGCGCCTGCTCGCCGTACCCCCGGGGCCACCAGAGCTCGGGGTCGCGGACGGTGAGGGTCGCCACCGCCGTGCGCTCCCCCGCCGGGACGACGGCCTCGACGGCCGCGCCGGCGACGGCGGCCCGGACGGTCAACGGGGTGGCCGCGACCCGCTCCACCTCGACGTGCAGGTCGACCCGTCCCACCCCGCCGGCGACGGTGACCAGCGGACGGACGGTGGCGAGCCGGGCGGTGGACCAGGCGTGCAGCCCGATCTCCTGCCAGATGCCGGCGGTGACCAGGGTCGGTCCCCAGTCCCAGCCGAAGTTGCAGGCCATCTTGCGGATGAACTGGAACGGCTCCGGGTAGGCGTTGGGCCGGTCGCCGAGGGCGTCCCGGTGGCCCTCCGCGTAGCGGTACGCCGAGTCGAACCGGACGGTCAGGGTGTTCGCCCCCGGGCGCAGCAGCGCGCCGACGTCGAACCGGTGGCCGCGGTGCATGTTCTCGGTCCGGCCGACCTCGACCCCGTTGAGGGTGATCGTGGCGACCGTGTCGAGACCGGCGCAGACCAGGTCGACCCGCTCGTCGTCGCCGGGCCGCCGGTCGAAGCTGGTCTCGTAGACCCAGTCGGTGCGCCCGATCCAGGCCAGCGTGGTCTCGTTGTCGTCGACGAACGGGTCGGGGATCAGGCCGGCGGCCAGCAGGTCGGTGTGCACGCAGCCGGGCACGGTGGCGGGCACCGCCCGCCCGGCGATCCCGTCCGGCACCTGCGGCCCCGGTACGGCCCGCAGCGTCCAGCCCTCGTGCAACGTCTGCCGGGTCACGACTTCACCGCGCCTTCCATGACTCCGCTCCCCGACATCGAGAGACGTTGACTGAACCGGATAAGTGGGGACACCGTACGGGCCGGGTCCAGCACTGTCAACGGCCGGTTAACGGGTGTGCTTAACCGCGCAAGTGATCGTTTCAGCAGGTCCGCTGTCCGCCGATCCGGCGGGGCGTTCGCCCGACCGGGTCGGGGTAGCGTGAGGGCCGCCGGTGATCCCGGCGCCGTGGGACCGGCCCGGGGGGCCGCGAGGATTGAGGAGCACGCCGGTGAAGCGGCCGACCATCGCCGACGTCGCGCGACGTGCCGGGGTGTCCAAGGGCGCGGTGTCGTACGCGCTGAACGGGCAGCCGGGCGTCTCGGAGGCCACCCGTCAACGGATCCTGGCCATCGCCACCGAGATCGGGTTCAGCCCGAGCAGCGCCGCCCGCGCGCTCTCCGGCGCCACCGCCAACGCCGTCGGCCTGGCCCTGTGCCGGCCCGCCCGGATACTGGGCATCGAGCCGTTCTTCATGGAGCTGATCAGCGGCGTCGAGGCGGAACTCTCCGCCCGGTCGTACGCGCTCACCCTCCAGGTGGTGGCCGACCAGGAGGCGGAGATCGCGGTCTACCGCCGCTGGTGGGCCGAGCGGCGCGTCGACGGGGTCTTCGTCTGCGACCTGCGCACCGACGACCGGCGGGTGCCGGCCCTGGAGGAGCTGCAACTGCCGGCCGTGGTGATCGGCGGACCCGGCCACACCGGCAGCCTGGCGAGCGTCTGGTCGGACGACGCCGCGGCGCTGGTGGAGACGGTCGAATACCTGGTCGCCCTCGGGCACCGGCGGATCGCCCGGGTGGGCGGCCTGCCCTCGCTGCTGCACACCGAGATCCGTACCGACGCCTTCGCCGAGGTGTGCCGGCGGCTCGGGCTGGCCGACGCCGTCACCGTCTGGTCCGACTACACCGGCGAGGAGGGCGCCCGCGCCACCCGCCGCCTGCTCAGCTCCGCCAACCGCCCCACCGCGGTGATCTACGACAACGACGTCATGGCGATCGCCGGGCTCTCGGTGGCGCAGGAGATGGGGCTGGCCGTCCCCGGCGACCTCTCCATCGTGGCCTGGGACGACTCGCCGCTCTGCCAGCTGGTGCACCCGCCGCTGACCGCGCTGGGGCGGGACATCCCGGCGTACGGCGCGCACGCCGCGCGGCAGCTGCTGGCGGTCATCGCCGGCGAGCCGGTGAGCGGCCTGCAGGACGAGACCGCCCACCTGACCCCGCGCGGCAGCACCGCACCACCTCGGGTCAGATGAACCGGTTCAGCATTTCCTGAACCGCTCAGCGGGAGGCGGACGGGAACTCCTCGAAGTACGCCTCCACCCGCTCCGCCGTGGCCGGCCGGGCCAGCGCGAACCCCTGGCCGTACGGGCAGCCGGCCCGCTGCGCCCGGTCGACGTCGGCGTCGGACTCCAGCTCCTCCACCACCACCGACAGGCCGAGTCGTTCGCCGAGGCTGACCACCACGTCGATCAGCGGTCGCTGCGGGTCGTGCGCCGACCCCACCAGCTGCGGCCGGACCTTGAGCAGGTCGATCGGGAGCCGGCGCAGCTGGGCCAGGGAGGCGTGCTCGGCGCGGAAGTCGTCCAACGCGGTACGCACCCCCAGCGACCGCAGGCCGGCCAGCCGGGCCACCACGGTGGGCAGGTCCCGGCCGATCCGGGGCTCCGCCACCTCGACCACCAGCCGGTGCGCCGGCACCCCGTGCCCGGCCAGCGTGGACGCCACCCCGGGCAGGAAATCCGGCGCCAGCAGCTCTCGGGGGGTCACGTTGACCGCCATCCAGAGCTCCCGGCCCCCGGTCGACCAGCTGGCGAGCTGCCGGCAGGCGCGGTCCAGCACCCAGCGTCCCAGCTCGCCGACGAGGTCGAGGTCCTCGGCCACCGGCAGCAGCTCGGCCGGGAGCACGGTGCCCAGCACCGGGCTGCGCCAGCGCAGCAACGCCTCCGTGCCGACCGGCTGCCGGTCGGCCAGCCCCAGCACCGGCTGGTAGACCAGGTCCAGCTCACCGCGGGTGGCCGCGCCGGGCAGCTCCCGCTCCAGGTCCAGCCGGCGGACCAGCTGCTCCTCCAGGTAGGCGTCGTACCACTCGACCCGGTTGCGGCCGAGCTGGACGGCGCGCCGCCGGGCCAGGTCCGCCTGGCGCAGCGCGTCCTCCGGCCCGGTGCCGGCCAGCTCGGCCAGGCCGACGCTCACCCGCAGCCGCACCATCGACCCGGGCGTCGGGCAGGGCTCGCCGAGCGCGGCGACCAGGCGGCCACCCAGCGCGTACGCCGGCACCGGACCGGCGGCGGTGAGGACGGCGAACTCCTCGCCGGCCACCCGGGCGACCAGGTCGTGCGGGCCGACCACGTCGCGCAGCCGGCGGGCGGCCGTGAGCAGCAGGCCGTCCGCCACCGACGGCCCCGCACCCTCGGTCACCGCACCGAGGCCGTGCACCTCCAGCAGCAGCAGCGCGCCCGAACCGTCGCCCCGCGCGCCGAGCGCCCGCATCAGCTCGCGCCGGTTGGCCAGGCCGGTGAGCTGGTCGGTGGCGGCCAGCCGGTGCAGCTCGCGTTCCAACCGGCGCCGCTCGCCGATGTCGCGCACGTGCAGCACCACCGCGTCGACCTCGGGCACCCCGCGCAGGTCGCTCACGGTCGACTCGGTCTCCCGCCAGCCCCCGTCGCCGGTGGCCATCTGGGCCACCAGCAGCAGCGGCTCCTGGCCGCCCCGGTGCGCGGCCAGCCGGCCGAGCGCGCCCGGCGCGTCGTCCGGGTGCAGCAGCTCGACCAGCCGCCGGCCGCGCACCTCGTCGTCGCGCAGCCCGAACCACCGGGCGCCGGCCGCGGAGAGCCAGCGCACCCGCAGCTCGTCGTCGAGCAGCAGGATCAGGTCGCGGCCACCGGAGACCAGCGCCCGGAAGTGCGCCTCCCGGGCGGCCAGCCGGCTGGCCCAGTGCCGGTTGTCGGCGGCAGTGATCAGCTCCCGCCCGACCAGCGGCGGGATCACCGCGAGCCCGAGCAGGACGGCGGTCGGCGTGAAGCTGCCGACCGCCCAGAGGTGGTACCCGGCGGCGAGGGTGGCCACCGCGGCCGGCGCGGTCACCCGGGGCCAGGCCGGCGGCGGACCGGTGCCCAGGGCCGGATCCCCGGCCGACACTCGCGCCATCCCGGCCGCGGTGAACAGGGCACCCGCCAGCAGCGGCGCGACCGCGGTCAGCGTCGTCACGGCCGGTGCCCGGTAGGCCAGCAGCACCACCAGGTCGGCCAGGCCGAGCAGGGCGGTCGCCGCCCCGGCCCGACAGAGCGCCGCGCCGGGCCGACGCCGCCGCTCGGCCAGCGCGCTCACCAGCAGCGCGGCGAGCCCGCCCGCACCGAGCACCGTGACGGCGCGGGCCAGCGAGGGGACGTCACCCGGCGGCAACAGCACCCAACCGGCGAACAACAGGGCGGTGCCGAGCCCGAGCACGTCGACGGTCCGGCGCAGCCGGACCCGGGGCGCCAGCCGGGACTGGCCGGGGAGCAGGAGCAGGCCGCCGCCGTACAGCAGCGTCGCGGCGGCCAGCCCGGTGGCCGCGACGTTCGCGCGCTGCTCCCCGGCGGCCAGCGGCAGGACGGCGACGGTCAGGCCGACCACCAGCACGGCGGCGTCGAGCAGCGCGGCGGCCCGTCGGCGACGCGGTGCCCGCCGGTCCCGGCCGCCACCGGCGGCGGCCTCCCGGGAGAGTCGGACACCGGCCAGGGCGCAGCCGGCCGCGCCGGCCAGCGTCGCGGCGGCCAGCGGTGGCAGCACGCCGGCCAGGGCGGCGGTGGCCAGCAGTGCGGCCGCCGCCAGCACGGCGGCCACCGCGGGCGCGGGGCGGTGGACCAGGTACGCGTGAGGCACGACGGTCGCCTTCGTGAGGGGGACACGGGGCGGTGCGGCGATGCGGGCGGGACGGGACACAGGACAGATATCCGACACCCACCACCCCCGCCAACGACGGATCCGAACGTCGGTTATGGCCCCCTGCAGTGACGCATGTCACTGCCGGATGGCGCCGGTCACCGTCCACCGCCCGGGCGGAGCGGGGCCGTGCCGGGGTGGGATCATCGGAGGGTGAGTAGCGCCGACACCATCCGCTTCCGGTACAACCAGGCCATCCTGGTCGCGGCGATCGTCGCCTTCATCGGCGCCCTGCCGCTGGCCACCGCCGAGTGGTACCTGCTGCCGGTGCTGCTGATCCCGCTGGCCGTCGCGGTCTGGGCGTGGCGGGCGGGCACCGACGCCGACCGGCGGGGGCTGCGGCTGCGGGCCCTGGCCGGCAGCCGCCGGATCGCCTGGGACCGGGTCGTCGAGCTGACCGCCGACCCCCGCGGGCGCGCCGTCGCCCGCCTCGACGACGGGCAGGAGGTCATGCTGCCCGCGGTGCGCGACACCGACCTGCCCCGGCTGGTCTCCGCCACCGGGCAGCACCTGCCCGGTGAGCGCTGAGCCCGTTCAGTAGCCGTCGGTCACCGTGTTGACCAGCGGCTCCCCCGCGGCGAACCGCCGCAGCTGCGCACCCACCAGCCGGTACGCCCGCGGCAGCAGGCCGCGTACCGAGCCGGCGACGTGCGGGGTGAGCAGCACGTTGGGCAGCTCCCACAGCGGATGATCGGTGGGCAGCGGCTCGGGATCGGTGACGTCCAGCGCGGCCCGCAGCCGGCCGCTGGACAGCTCCGCCACCAGCGCCTCCGTCCGGGCCACCGGGCCCCGGGCCGCGTTCACCAGCAACGCGCCGTCCGGCATCGCGGCGAGGAAGGCCGCGTCCACCATGCCCCTGGTCTGCTCGGTCAACGGCACCAGCAGCACCACCACCTCCGCCTCCGGCAGCAGCCGGGGCAGCTCGTCCACCCCGTGCACGCCGTCGGCCGGGCGGGCGGTGCGGGCGACCAGCGTGACGGTGACGTCGAACGGGGCCAGCCGGGCGTGCACCGCCGCGCCGATCGAGCCGGCGCCGACGATCAGCACCCGCTTGCCGGTCAACTCGTCGGTCGGCGCGACCTCGTCGTACGCCCACTCCCGGCGGGCCTGGGCCCGGGCCATCGCGGGGAAGCCGCGCAGCTGGGCCAGGATCGCGGTGAGCACCCACTCGGCGGTGCCGGCGTCATGCACGCCCCGCGCGTCGCAGAGGGTCACCCCGTCCGGCACCCGGCCGACCCAGGCGTCCGCCCCGGCGGAGAGAAGCTGGACCACCGCCAGGTCCGGCAGCCGCGCCAGCATCGCGGCGGTGTCCCCGGCGGCCAGGAACGGCGGCACCCAGAACCGGACCCCGGCCGGGTCCGACGGCGGGCGTCCCGGGTCCGTCCACGCCTGGACCGTGACGCCCGCGGGCGCCTCGCCGAGCAACCCGACCCCGGCCTCGTGCGGAATCCATACCTTCACGTCCGCCGACGATAGCGACCGCGACCCGACCCGGTCCGGCGGACCGGCTCATCGGGGTCGAGCGGCGGGCGTCACCGCCCGTGGGCGTCACCGCCGCCTGCCGGGTATAACCGAGGGTCGGAGCGCAACCCGGTGCCCCGCACGTGCGCAGACAGGTGGCCGATGACCGAGCGCTCCCCGCACCGTCGCGGTCCGCTGCCCGCCGTGGACATTCCCGCGCTGACGGACCCGGCGCGGCTGCGCGCGCTCGCCGAGACCGGTCTGGACGCCGAACCCGACGAGGCGTTCGACCGCTTCGCCCGGCTGGTGAGCTACCTGCTGGAGGTGCCGGTCGCGCTGGTGTCGCTGGTCACCGACGAACGGCAGTTCTTCCCGGGCGCGGTCGGCCTGCCGGAGCCGTGGGCCGCCCGTCGGCAGACCCCGCTGAGCCACTCGTTCTGCCAGCACGTGGTGGACATCGAGATCCCGATGGTGCTGCCCGACGCCCGGCTCTACCCCCGGGTGTGGAACAACCTGGCCATCGCGGAGCTGGGCGTGGTCGCGTACGCGGGGATGCCGCTGACCGATCTGGACGGCCGGGTGCTCGGCTCGCTCTGCGCCATCGACAGCAAGCCCCGCGCCTGGACCGCCAACCAGCTGCGTACCCTGGCCGACCTCGCCGCCGCCTGCTCGTCGGAGCTGCGGCTGCGGATCGCGCTCGACGGCGCGGAGGAGGCCCGGCGGCGGGTCGAGGAGGCGCACGAGCGGCTCAAGCTGCTCTCCGCGCTGAGCGAGACCCTGACCGGCACCCTCGACGTGGCCACCGCGGTGGACCGGCTGACCGCGGCGGTGGTGCCGCTGCTGGCCGACTGGGCGCTGGTGACGCTGGTCGACCGGGCGGGCGCGCCACGCCGGGTCACCGCCCTGCACCGGGACCCCGGCCAAGCCGCCCAGGTCGACCGCTTCGCCGAGCTGATGACGACCGGCCTCGGCCCGGAGTCGATCACCCGTATGGTGCTGCGCACCGGCCAGCCCGTGCTGGGCAGCGCGGCCACCCTGGACGACGTCCGGCGGGCCACCACCGACCCGGAGATGGTGTCGCTCGCCGACCGGCTCGGCTTCGCGTCGCACCTGTCGGTGCCGGTGCCGGCGCCCGGGCGCGGTGCGGTGGTCGGCTGCGTGACGCTGATCAACGGCCCGGGGCGGCGGCCCTTCGACGACAGCGACCTGCACACCGCCCTGGAGATCGGCCGGCGGGCCGGCCAGGCGCTCGGCAACAGCTGGATGTACGACGAGCAGCGGCGCGTGGCCGAGGTGCTCCAGCACAGCATGCTGCCGGTCCTGCCGGAGAGCCCCCGGGTCCAGCTGGCCGCCCGCTACCAGCCGGTGGCGGACCGGGTCGAGGTGGGCGGGGACTGGTACGACGCCTTCGTCCAGCCCGACGGCGACCTGGTCGTGGCGATCGGTGACGTCGCCGGCCACGACATCGAGGCCGCCGCGACCATGGGCCAGCTGCGCAACCTGGTCCGGGGCAACGCCTTCGGCCGGACCGACCCGGTGGACGAGCTGATGACCCAGCTGGACCGCGCCATCTCCGGGCTGCGCATCCCGGCCGCCGCCACGGCCACCCTGGCCCGGCTGCGTCCCCGCGCGGCCGGGGGCCTGACGGTGAGCTGGTGCAACGCCGGGCACCCACCGCCGCTGCTGGTCGACGCCGAGGGCGTGGTCCGGGTCCTCGGCGGCCGGCGCGAGCCGCTGCTCGGCTTCGCCCGGCCGATCCCCCGCAGCAGCCAGGAGACCACCCTGGCGGCGGGGGACACCCTGCTGCTCTACACCGACGGCCTGATCGAGCGCCGGGACCGCTCCATCGACGAGGGGCTGGCCGAGCTGCTGAGCCGACTCTCCGACTCCGGCCCGCTCCCCCTCGCCGAGCTGTGCGACCTGCTGCTCGCCTCCGGGGACCGGCGCGAGGACGACGTCGCGCTGCTCGCCGTCCGGGCCCGCTGAGCGGGTCGCGACGCCCTCGACCGTCGCCGGTGGGCCGGGGAGTCCGGATTCGCGGGCTAGGCTGGGCCGGGTGAGCGCCCGTCCCCCGTACCCCCGCACCGGCCGCCGTCGCGCGGCGCTGGCGGCGTCCTGCGCGGCGCTGCTGCTGGCCACCTCCGGGTGCAGCTTCGGCCCGCCGGAGCCGGACCCGGCCGGCGAGCCCCCCAACCTGCCCACCCCGTCCGCGTCGGCGAGCGCCGGCGGCGCCGGTCAGGAGGTGGTCGCCACGGTCCTGGCCAAGGGGTTGCGGGTGCCGTGGGGCATCGCGTTCCTGCCGGACGGCGGCGCCCTGGTCACCGAGCGGGACAGCGGGCGGATCCTCAAGGTCGGCCCGGAATCCGGCCCGGAGGGGTTGCGGGTCGCGCCGGTGCAGACCGTGCCGGACGTGGCGGCCGGCGGCGAGGCGGGGCTGCTCGGCATCGCGGTCTCCCCGGCGTACGCCAGGGACGAGACCGTCTTCGTCTACTACACCACCGAGCGGGACAACCGGGTCGCCCGGCTGAAGCTCGGCGGCACGCCGACGCCGATCCTCACCGGCATCCCGAAGGCGGGCAACCACGACGGCGGCGGGCTGGCCTTCGGCCCGGACGGGCAGCTCTACGTGAGCACCGGTGACGCCGGCAACCGGGACTTCGCGCAGGACCGGAAGAGCCTCGGCGGCAAGATCCTGCGGATCACCGCGGACGGCAGACCGGCGCCCGGCAACCCGTTCCCCGGCTCGCCGGTGTGGTCGCTCGGGCACCGCAACGTGCAGGGCATGGCCTGGGACGCCGGCAAGCGGATGTACGCCACCGAGTTCGGCCAGAACACCTGGGACGAGATCAACCGGATCGACAAGGGCGCCAACCACGGCTGGCCCACCGTCGAGGGGCAGGCCGGCGACAAGCGGTACGTCGACCCGATCGTGCAGTGGCGCACCGCGGAGGCGTCCTGCTCGGGGCTGGCCGCGACGGGCCGGCTGCTGGTCACCGCCTGCCTGCGCGGCGAGCGGCTGTGGCTGCTCGAGCTGACCGACACCGGCACCGTGCTCGGGCAGCCCCGCCAGCTGCTGACCGGCCGGTACGGTCGGCTGCGTGCGGCGGCCGCCGCCCCGGACGGCTCGCTCTGGGTCTCCACGTCCAACCACGACGGGCGGGGTGAGCCGGCGCCGGAGGACGACCGGCTGCTGCGGCTGGTCTTCGCCGACGGTGGTGCCGGGCGCAGCTGAGCACCGGCCGAACGGCTGTCATGAGCGGCCGGGAGGCGCGACACACCGGGAGTTTCGGCGCGGAACGCGCCGCCGTCGGTCGGGTTTGGCAAGATCCATCATTGGGCAGGTCAGAATCTCAGCATGGACGGTGGGGAGAACGAGCAGCGCGGGCCCGGGGACGAGGACACTCCCCCGGCCCGGCGTGAGCGACGCTGGCGGCCCCGGCGGGACCGGGCCGGCCGGGCGGGCCGGTCGGGGTGGGTCCGGCGGGTGGGCGTGGTGCTCGCCGTCCTGACGGTCGCGCTGGCCGGGGCCGTGATCGGGGTGCTGGCCGGCGGCCGGGTGAACACCGACATCGGCCCGTTCCGGGCCAACCTCACCCTCGCCCCGGCGATCAAGGGCAGCACTACCGTCGACGTCCCGCCGCTGGGCGCGCTCCAGCTCGACAGCCACGACGGGCCGACCCACCTGACCGTCCGGCTGGGCGCGCTCGACCAGCGCAAGACCGAGGCGCTGATCGACGACCCGGCCAGCATCAACCGGGCCAGCCTGTCGGCGGTCGAGGACGTCCGCGACGGTGTGATGCGGCTCGGGCTGCGTACCGCCGGGTCGGCCGTGCTGGCCACGCTGCTGCTGGCCGGGCTGGTCTTCCGGGACGTCCGCCGCACCGCGTGGTCCACCGGGCTCGCGCTGGCGGTCACCGCCGGCAGCCTGGGACTCGCCGCGGGCACCCTGCGCCCCCAGGCGATCGAGGAGCCACGGTACGAGGGGCTGCTGGTCAACGCCCCGGCAATCGTCGGCGACGCCCGCCGCATCGCCAACGACTACTCGCGCTACGCCGAGCAGCTGCAGCGCATCGTCGGCAACGTGAGCCAGCTCTACACCACGGTCTCGGCGCTGCCGGTGTACGAGCCGGCGCCCGGCACCACCCGGGTGCTGCACGTCTCGGACATGCACCTCAACCCGACCGGCTGGCAGCTGATCCGCACCGTGGTGGAGCAGTTCGACATCGACGTGGTGATCGACACCGGCGACATCACCGACTGGGGCAGCGAGCCGGAGGCCTCCTTCGTGGGCTCGATCGGCCTGCTGAAGAAGCCATACGTCTACATCCGGGGCAACCACGACTCCTCGCGAACCGCCGCGGCGGTGGCCCGGCAGCCGAACGCGATCGTGCTCAACAACTCGACCACCAGCGTCGCGGGGCTGACCATCGCCGGGATCGGCGACCCCCGGTTCACCCCCGACAAGGAGACCTCGCCGGCCGGCAGCGGTCTGACCAAGCAGGTCGCCGAGCAGGTGATCGGGGCCGGTGAGCAGCTCGCGGCCACCGTGCAGCGCTCACCCCGACCGGTGAACATCGCACTGGTGCACGACCCGGCCTCCGCCGGCCCACTCTCCGGCACCTGCCCCCTGGTGCTCGCCGGGCACACCCACGCCCGCCAGGTGTCCAAGCTGCCGCAGCAGCTCGGCAAGCAGTCCACCCAGTTGATGGTGGAGGGCTCCACCGGCGGGGCGGGGCTGCGCGGTCTGGAGGGCGAGAAGCCGACCCCGCTGTCGATGACCGTGCTCTACCTCGACCAGCAGAAACGGCTCCAGGCCTACGACGACATCACGGTCGGCGGCACCGGGCAGGCGCAGGTCAACCTGGAACGCCACGTGGTCAAGGAACCGGCACAGGGCGCCCCGGTCCCCGTCACCCCCACCCCGACCCGCTGACCCACCCCGGCCGCGCGCTCCGACGGCAGCGAGCCGCACGACCGGCTCGCTGCCGGCAGCGGCCCACGGCCGAGCGCTGACCGCCCAGCCGACGCCGGACCGGCAGCACGGCTCCGGCTCCGGCTCCGGCTCCGGCTCCGGCTCCGGCTCCGGCTCCGGCTCCGGCTCCGGGGATCGTCACCCAACGCAAGCTTCTCTCCATCACCGGCACACCGCCTCGCGCGCTTTGCTCTGCTGCCGCGGAGACAACAGTCACCTAAGGTGATCGAGCATCTGGAGATCGTTGTCGGCGATGCCCTGGTCAGGAGCGGTGTTGCCGGGAGGGCAGCAGAGCAAAGGGGCGACCGGAGGTGCGCGGCCCCACGCCGACCGTCACCCTCCGCAACCCTCACGCCGGGTGAATCGCAGGCGCCTCCGAAACGGACCGACAGGGCCGGGGACGCTCGGTCGGTGTGCCCGACGGGCACATGGCCGGTCCCGCCGCCGCCACCGACCTCCGCAACGGACCGACGGGGGCCGGAAACGCTGAGTCGGTGTGCCCAACGCGAACCGGGCCGTCCCGCCGCCGCCACCGCGGATGGCGGCGGGGCGGGCTCGGCTCAGGCTCCGCGCCCCTGGCTCAGCTCAGCGCAGCGACAGCGCGGCCAGGGCGGCGTTGACGATGCTGCCGGGCAGCAGGTCGTGCAGCTCGTACAGCTCGCGGACGCTGCCGGACTGGCCGAACTCGTCCACCCCGAGCGGCACCGCCGGCACGCCGAGCGCCGAGCCCAGCCAGGCCATCGCGTGCGAGGCGGCGTCGTGCACGGTCACCACCGGGGCCCGGTCGCCGAACGCCGCCCGCAGCGCGCCGGGCACGCTCGGCACGGTCGCGGTCCGCACACCCTGGCGCAGCGTCCGCTGCCAGGCCCGGTAGAGCCGGTCCAGCGACGTCACGTCCACCACGTGCGCGGCGATGCCCTCCTCCGCCAGTTCCGCGGCGGCCGCGAGCACCTCCGGCAGCACCGCGCCGGAGCCGGCCAGGGTGACCACCGGGGCGTCCGCCAGCTGCGGGTACGCCTGGTGCGCGTCGACCAGCCGGTACGCCCCGGCGACCACCTGCCGCCGCAGCACCGCGTCCCCGATCCGGGCCCGGGCCGCCTCGAACGGCGCCTGGTCGATCGGCCGGGTGCTCAGCCGGAAGTAGTACGCCCCGTCCTCGGCCGGCGCGGCGGTGGCCGCCGGCGTCGACCCGCCGGCGATCTGCCCGAGCGCGTCGCAGAGCAGCCAGTCCAGGCTGGCCGCGTACGCCGGCTCGAGGAAGGTGACGCCGGGCAGTTCCAGGCCGACGGAGGCGGTGATGGTCGACTGGTGGGCGCCGCCCTCGGGGGCGAGGGTGATGCCCGACGGGGTGCCGGCGACCACGAACCGGGAGCCGGAGTAGGTGCCGTAGAGGAACGCGTCCAGCCCGCGCAGCACGAACGGGTCGTAGACGGTGCCGATCGGCAGCAGCGGCTGCCCCGACAGGTCCCACGACAGGCCGAGCTGCCCGAGCAGCAGGAACAGGTTCATCTCCGAGATGCCCAGCTCGATGTGCTGGCCGGCGGGGCTCTCCGTCCAGCGCAGCATCCGGTCCTCGGTCCACGAGCGCTGCTCGGTGGGGGCGAAGACGCCGGTCTTGTTGATGAACCCGGCGAGGTTGGTGGAGGTGGCCACGTCCGGCGCGGTGGTCACCAGGTACGGCGCGACGGCGGGATCCCGGGCCAGGTCGACCAGCACCCGACCGAAGACCTCCTGGGTGGAGACGGGCTTGTTGGCGCGTACCCGGGTGGTTTCCGGGACGGCGACCCCCAGCGACCGCTCGCGGGGCGCGCGGGACAGCGCCTCCCGGCGCTCGCCGGCCCGGATGCCGGCCGGCGACGCCGGGTCGAGGCGGTCCCACTCGGTCTCGGCGGTCAGGCCGTTGGCGGCGCGCAGCGCGTCGACCTGCTCGGTGCTGAGCAGCGCGGAGTGGTTGCGCGGGTTGCCGGCGATCGGCAGCCCCCACCCCTTGACGGTGTACGCGAAGACCACACTGGGCCGGTCGGTCACCGCGTCGCACTGCGCGTACGCGTCGAGCAGCGCCTGCAGGTCGTGCCCACCCAGGTCGGTCACCAGCGGGCCCAGCTCGTCGTCTCCGATGTCCGCGACGAAGGCGCCCACCTCGGCCGGCGCGCCGTCGAGGAACTGCTTGCGCAGGGCCGGCCCCTCCAGCCCGAACAGCGACTGGTACTGCTCGTTGGGCATCAGGTCGATCCAGTCGCGCAGCGCCTCGCCGCCCGGCCGGGCGTACGCCTCGGCGAGCTTGCGGCCGTACTTGACCTCCACGACGTGCCAGCCGGCGGCCTCGAACTGGCCCCGCCACTGGTTGATCCGGATGCCGGGGACGACCCGGTCCAGCGACTGGCGGTTGAAGTCGACCAGCCACATCACGTTGCCCAGCCCGGTGGTGGCCGGGTCGGCGACGGCCTCCCAGATGTTCCCCTCGTCCAGCTCGGCGTCGCCGATCAGGGCGACGAACCGGGAGTGCGGACGCGCCCCGAAGTGCGCGTCGACGTAGCGGCGGGTGACCGCGGCGAACAGCGGCGCGGCGGCGCCGAGCCCGACGGAGCCGGTGGAGAAGTCCACCTCGTCCGGGTCCTTGGTGCGCGACGGGTACGACTGGAGCCCGCCCCGCGCCCGCAGCTTCGGCAGGTACGACCGGTCCAGGTTGCCCAGCAGGTACTGGATGGCGTGGAACACCGGCGAGGCGTGCGGCTTGACCGCGACCCGGTCCTCGGCGTCGAGGTGGGCGAACCAGAGCGCGGTCATCGCGGTGACCAGGGAGGCGCTGGAGGCCTGGTGGCCGCCGACCTTCACCCCGTCGCCGGTGTCCCGGTCGTGGTTGGCCGCGTCCACGATCCGGGTGGCGAGCCAGAGCACCCGCCGCTGGATCTCGTCGAGGACGTCGAGGTCGTGCTGGTTCACGGTGACTCCATCCGGGCGTCGCCGTTGACGCCCTCGCGAGGGGTGGCGCGGATCGCGCGTACTCGGGGGGAAGCGGGAAGGCCGCCGCCGGGTTGCGACGGCGGCCTTCGACGTGTCGGGCTCAGCCCTGGACGCCGAGGCGTTCCAGGATCAGCTCGCGGACGGTCTTGGCGTCGGCCTGGCCGCGGGTGGTCTTCATGACCGCGCCGACCAGCGCGCCGGCCGCGGCGACCTTGCCGCTGCGGATCTTGTCCGCGACCTCCGGGTTGGCGGCGATGGCCTCGTCCACGGCGGCGGTGAGCGCGCCGGTGTCGGAGACGACCTCCAGGTTCCGGTTGGCCATGATTTCGGTCGGCGAGCCCTCGCCGCCCACCACGCCCTCCAGGACGGTACGGGCCAGCTTGTCGTTGAGCTTGCCCGCGTCGACCAGCCCCTGGAGCTCGGCGACCTGCGCCGGGGTGGCGCCGACGTCGGCCAGCTCGATGCCGGCCTCGTTGGCCCGCCGGGACAGCTCACCCAGCCACCACTTGCGGGCGGCGGCCGGGGTCGCGCCGGCGGCGATGGTGGCCTCGATCAGCTCGACCGCGCCGGCGTTGAGCACCGACTGCATGTCCAGGTCGGACAGGCCCCACTCCTGCTGCAGCCGGCGGCGGTGCAGCCGGGGCAGCTCCGGCAGGGCGGCCTTCAGCTCGGCCACCCAGGCGGTGTCCGGGGCGAGCGGCACCAGGTCCGGCTCCGGGAAGTACCGGTAGTCGGTGGCGGTCTCCTTGGACCGGCCCGGCGTGGTGTCGCCGGTGTCCTCGTGGAAGTGCCGGGTCTCCTGGGTGATCTTCCCGCCGGCGTCGAGCACGGCGGCCTGACGCAGCATCTCCGAGCGCACCGCCCGCTCCACCGAGCGCAGCGAGTTGACGTTCTTGGTCTCGGTGCGGGTGCCCCACTCCTCGCCGGGGAGGTTGAGGGAGGTGTTCACGTCGCAGCGCAGCGAGCCCTCCTCCATCCGCACGTCGGAGACGTCCAGCGAGCGGAGCACGTCGCGCAGCTCGGTGACGTACGCCCGGGCCACCTCCGGCGCCAGCGCGCCGGTGCCCGGCACCGGCTTGGTGACGATCTCCACCAGCGGGATGCCGGCGCGGTTGTAGTCGACCAGCGACTCGGTCGCGCCGTGGATGCGGCCGGTGGCGCCACCGACGTGCAGCGTCTTGCCGGTGTCCTCCTCCAGGTGCACCCGCTCGATGCCGATCCGCACCAGCTCGCCGCCGATCTCGACGTCCAGGTAGCCGTCGAAGCACAGCGGCTCGTCGTACTGGCTGATCTGGAAGTCCTTCGGCATGTCCGGGTAGAAGTAGTTCTTCCGGGCGAACCGGCACCACTCGGCGATGGAGCAGTTGAGCGCCAGGCCGATCCGGATGGTCGCCTCGATGGCCGCCTTGTTGGCCACCGGCAGCGAGCCGGGCAGGCCCAGGCAGACCGGGCAGACCCGGGTGTTCGGCTCGCCGCCGAAGTCGGTCGGGCAGCCGCAGAACATCTTGGTGTTCGTGCCCAGCTCGACGTGGGTCTCCAGGCCGATCACCGGTTCGTAGCGCGCGACGACCTCGTCGTACGCGGGCAGTGTCGTGGTCATCTGAGCTCCTGCCTCACAGCGCCGGTGGGGTGAACGTGCCGACCACGGACTCCAGCGCGGCGGCGACCCGGTACATCCGGTCGTCGGCCATCGTCGGGGCCATCACCTGCAGGCCGACGGGAAGTCCGTCGGAGAGGCCGCAGGGCACCGAGATGCCCGGGCCGCCGTACAGGTTGGTCGGGATGGTGAACAGGTCCGCCAGATACATCTGGTAGGGGTCCGCGGTGCGCGCGCCGATCGGGAACGCCACGAACGGCGTGGTCGGCGAGATCAGCGCGTCGACCCGCTCGAAGGCGGCGGTGAAGTCCCGGGTGATCAGGGTGCGGACCTTCTGCGCCTGCCCGTAGTAGGCGTCGTAGTAGCCCGAGGAGAGGGCGTACGTGCCGATCATGATGCGCCGCTTGACCTCGGCGCCGAAGCCGGCCTCCCGGGTCAGCGACATGACCTCCTCCAGCGACCGGTTGCCGTCGTCGCCGACCCGCAGGCCGAACCGGACGCCGTCGAACCGGGCCAGGTTGGAGGAGCACTCGCTGGGCGCGATCAGGTAGTACGCCGGCAGGGCGTACCGGAAGTGCGGGCAGGACACCTCGACGATCTCGGCGCCCAGCTTGGCCAGGGTGTCGACCGACTCGCGGAAGGCGGCCATCACGCCCGGCTCCGCGCCCTCGCCGGTGAGCTCGGTGACGATGCCGAGCTTCACGCCGGTCAGGTCGCCGGTGGCGCCGAGCTTCGCGGCAGCCACCACGTCCGGCACCGGGGCCGGGATGGAGGTCGAGTCGCGCGGGTCGTGCCCGCCGATCACCTGGTGCAGCAGCGCGGCGTCGAGCACCGTACGGGCACACGGGCCGGGGGTGTCCAGCGACGAGGAGAACGCCACCAGGCCGTACCGGGAGGTGCCGCCGTAGGTGGGCTTCGCGCCGACCGTGCCGGTGACCGCGCCCGGCTGGCGGATCGAGCCGCCGGTGTCCGAGCCGATCGCCAGCGGCGCCTCGTACGCGGCCAGCGCGGCGGCGCTGCCGCCACCGGAGCCGCCCGGGATCCGGTCCAGGTCCCACGGGTTGTGGGTCGGGCCGTACGCGGAGTATTCGGTGGAGGAGCCCATCGCGAACTCGTCCATGTTGGTCTTGCCGAGCATCACCGTGCCGGCGTTGCGCAGCCGCTGCACGATCGTCGCGTCGTACGGCGGACGCCAGCCCTCCAGGATCTTCGACCCGACAGTGGTGGGCACGCCCTTGGTGGTGAGCACGTCCTTGACCGCGACCGGCACGCCGGCCAGCGGGCCCAGCTCGTCGCCGGCGGCCCGGCGGTCGTCCACCTGGCGGGCCGCGGCGAGCGCGCCCGCGGAGTCGACGTGCAGGAAGGCGTGCACCCGGTCGTCGACGGCGGCGATCCGGTCCAGGTGGGCCCGGGTGACCTCGACGGCGGAAGTCTCGCCGCTGGCGACGAGACCCGCGATCTCGACGGCGGTCAGCTTGGTCAGGTCGCTCATGAGGCCACATCCTCGTCCAGGATCCGCGGGACGCGGAACCGCTGCTGGTCGGCGTCGGGCGCGCCGGACAGCGCCTCCTCCGGGGTCAGGCACGGCGTCACCACGTCCTCGCGGAGCACGTTGGTCAGCGGCACCGAGTGGGAGGTCGGCGGGATGTCCGCCGCGGCGACCTCGCCGACCTGGGCCACCGACTGGAGGATCACGTCGAGCTGGCCGGCGAAGACGTCCAACTCCTCCTCGGTGACGGCGAGCCGCGACAGTCGCGCCAGGTGCGCGACCTCCTCGCGGGAGATGGCGGCCATCGGTGCCCCCTTCGTGGCTGTCCTGCTGCGTCTGCGGTGTGCCGGCCGCGCGATCGGAGATGACGCGCGGTGACCGGAGCGAGTCTATTGTCCTGCGGTCACGCCGACGCCTCCGACTCCCCCTGCGCCCGCCCGGCGGGTCGGTCCGGTCGCCGTCGCCGGCTCAGCCGGTCGGCCCACCACGGCCACCTCACCGGTCGGCCCACCGTGCCGAAGTCAGCGGGTGGGGCGGCGCGGCGCCTCGGCGTCCGGGCCGCCGGTCGGGTGCACCGGCCGGTACCGGGTCAGCCAGGTCACCAGCTCGTCGGCGGGCATCGGCCGGGCGTGGAACCAGCCCTGCGCCACGTCGCAGCCGGCCGCGTGCAGCATCCGCCAGGTCCGCTCGTCCTCCACGCCCTCGGCGACCACCCGCAGGCCGAGCGCGCCGGCCAGCTCGATCATCGACCGGACGATGGCGGCGTCGTCGGCGTCGTCGGCCATCCCGAGGACGAACGAGCGGTCCACCTTCACCTCGGCCAGCGGCAGCCGGCGCAGGTGCTGCAAGGACGAGTACCCGGTGCCGAAGTCGTCCAGGGAGATGGCCACCCCGATCCGGTGCAGCCGGGAGATGGTGGTGAGCACCCGCCGGGGGTCGGCCATCAGCGCGCCCTCGGTGATCTCCAGTTGCAGGCGTTCGGGGGCCACCCCGAAGGCGGCCAGCCGGTCGGCGATCCGGTCGGCGATCTCGCCGGTGTGCAGGTCGCGGACGCTGACGTTGAGCGCCGCCCGCAGGTGGACGCCGGCCGCCGACCACTTGGCCAGCTGTTCCACCACGTCGTCGACCACCCGCTGGGTGAGCAGCCGCATCACCGCGCTCTGCTCGGCCACCCGGATCAGCTCCTCCGGGTCCACCATGCCCCGGCGCGGGTGCCGCCAGCGCAGCAGCGCCTCCACCCCGACGACCTCGCCGGTGGCGATGGCGATCTGCGGTTGGTAGTACATCGTGATGACGCCGACGTCGGCCGCCGCGTCCTCGGCCCGTTCCGGCGGGGCGGGAACCGCCGGCAGCTCGGGCCGCTCGGGCCGCTCGGGCTCGGCGGCGGGCTGCCCGGCGCGGCGGCGGGTCGGGTCGGCGCCGGTCAGGATCTGGTTCAGCAGTTCGTCGGAGCCGTCCACCGCGATTCGCGCCCGCCGGCGCCGCGGCCACCAGCGCCCGCCCGCGCCGTTCGTCCCGGCGCCGTCCGGTCCCGCGGCGTCCGTCCCGGCGGCGAGCCGGGAGGGCAGCGCGGCGCCGTCGCCGCCCCGCACGGTCCGCCCGGCGGGCGGCCCCGCCTCGAGTACGCGGCGCAGGTCGGCCAGGAGCCCCAGCCGCTCGGCCGAGTTGTGGTCCGACTCGGCGGCGTAGACGGCGACGGTGTCGTTGCGGTGCTTGGCGTCGTACATCGCCACGTCGGCGTGGCGCATCAGGGTGGCGAAGTCCTCGCCGTGCTCGGGGAAGAGCGCGATGCCGATCGAGGCGCCGACGTCCAGCGGCAGCCCGTCCAGCGACACCGGTTCGGTGAGCGCCGCGACGACCCGGTCGGCCAGCTCGCGGGCCTCGTCGACGCCGTCGAGCCGGCCGGCGACGATGGCGAACTCGTCCCCGCCGAGGCGGGCCAGCATGTCCCGGCCGCCGACGACGTCCACCAGCCGGGCGCTCACCTCGACCAGCAGCCGGTCGCCGACGGCGTGACCGAGCGCGTCGTTGACGTTCTTGAACCGGTCCAGGTCGATCAGGAGCAGGGCCAGGTGGGCGTCCCGGTCGCCCTTGGCGACCCGCTCGGCGTGCAGGTGCACCTGCTCGGCCACCTCGGCGAGCAGCGCCTTGCGGTTGGGCAGGCCGGTGAGCGGGTCGAGCGCGGCGAGGTGTTCCTGCTCGGTGGAGAGCCGGGACATCCGGTAGACGGCGAAGAGCGGCACCAGCACCAGCGGGATCAGCGCGGCGCTGGCCCGGGCGGCGGTGACCAGCACCGGGGCGAGCAGCAGCAGCGAACCGGTGGAGAGCAGCTCGTACGGCAGCGCCTGGCGGACGCTCGGCCACCACCGGCCGCCGAAGCGCAGCCGCAGCGCGCTGCTGACCAGGCCGAAGTTGACGGCGAACCAGGTGAGGGTGGCGCCGCCGACGGCGGTCACGTCCGTCCAGCCCAGCCGACCGCCGTCGAAGAGTCCGCCCGGCCCGAGCCGGAGTACCAGGTACGCGGCGCCGAGCGCGCAGGCGTACTGGGCGGCGTTGAAGGTGGTCCGCCAGAGGGCGTGGCGCATCCGCCAGCCGGAGACGGCGACCGCGACGGCCTGCACCGCCACGGCCGGCCCCAGCCCCCAGCCGAGCAGGATCGCGAAGGTGAAGCAGGTGGACGGGAAGACGGCCGAGGTGTGCCGCCGGCCCGGCGGGACGAAGGGCCGCGCGTCACTGGCGACGGCGAGCGCCGCCATCGCCCAGAACGCCGCCGGCAGCCGGGGCAGGCGGTCGGGGAGCCCGATCAGCGGCAGGGCGGAGACCAGCAGCGCCAGCCCGACCACCGCGGCGACGAAGCCGGCGAACCGCGCCTCCCGCCCGGGCGGGACGGAGTTGCGGGGGTCGGCTGTCTCCATCGCACCTCCCGGGCATGCGGTCCACGGCGCGCGCCGGTCGCGCACCGTGCCCCAATGAAACGCCCTGGGTGGCCGTAGCCCGAGGCGACAGTCACGAATCGGTCGTAGTCGTAATTAAGTTGGTATACGACCCCAAGATCCCCGCCGGCCCGCCGGTTCACCCCTCGACGCGGGCGACCTCCCGGGCCGCGTCCGGCCCCCGGTCGAGCAGCACCCGGAAACCGTCCTCGTCGAGGACCGGCACCTTGAGGGTGGCCGCCTTGTCGGCCTTGGAACCGGGGTTGTCGCCGACCACCACGAAGCCGGTCTTCTTGGAGACGGAGCCGCTGACCTTGCCGCCGAGGCTCTGGATCGCCTCGGACGCCTGGTCCCGGCTGAACCCGGCGAGGGTGCCGGTTACCACCACGGTGACCCCCTCCAGCGGGCGCGGCCCCTCGTCGACCGCCTCCTCGGCCATCCGTACGCCGGCCCGGGCCCACTTCTGCACGACCTCGCGGTGCCAGGCGACGGCGAACCATTCCTTGATGCTGGCGGCGATGGTCGGGCCGACACCGTCCACCGAGGAGAGTTCCTCCTCGCTCGCCGCGTCGATCGCCTCGATCGAGCGGAAGTGCCGGGCGAGGGCCTGCGCGGCGGTGGGGCCGACGTGCCGGATGGAGAGCGCGACCAGCACCCGCCACAGGTCGCGCTCGCGGGCGACGGCGAGGTTGTCCAGCAGCTTGGTGGCGTTGCTGCCGAGCGTGCCGTCCTTGTTGACGAAGAACGGCGAGCGGCCGAGCTGCTCGGCGTCGAGCTGGAACAGGTCACCCTCGTCGGTGATGATCTCGGCGTCGAGCAGCGCGGCGGCGCCCTTGTAGCCGAGCACCTCGATGTCGAAGGCGCCCCGCCCGGCCAGGTGGAACACCCGCTCGCGCAGCTGCGCCGGGCAACTGCGGCTGTTGGGGCAGCGGATGTCGACGTCGCCCTCCTTGGCCGGCGCCAGCGGGGTGCCGCAGGCCGGACAGCTGGTGGGCATGACGAACGGGCGGGCGTCGGCGGGACGCAGGTCGACCACCGGGCCGAGCACCTCGGGGATCACGTCGCCGGCCTTGCGCAGCACCACCGTGTCGCCGATCAGCACCCCCTTGCGCTCGACCTCGCGGGCGTTGTGCAGGGTCGCCAGGGCGACCGTGGAGCCGGCCACCCGCACCGGTTCGAGCACGGCGAACGGGGTGACCCGTCCGGTGCGCCCGACGTTGACGTCGATGTCGAGCAGCTTGGTGGTCACCTCCTCCGGCGGGTACTTGAAGGCGATCGCCCAGCGCGGCGCCCGGCTGGTCGAGCCGAGCCGGCCCTGGATGGAGACCGGGTCGACCTTCACCACCACGCCGTCGATCTCGTGCTCGACGTCGTGCCGGTGCTCGGCGTAGTAGGCGATGTAGTCCGCGACGCCGGCCAGGTCGGGCACCACCCGCCAGCGGTCGCTGGTCGGCAGGTCCCACGCCTTCAGCGCCGCGTACGACTCGGACTGGGCGGTGGGCCGGAAACCGCGCCGGGCGCCGATGCCGTGCACCACCAGGCGCAGCGGCCGGGAGGCGGTGATCCGCGGATCCTTCTGCCGCAGGCTGCCGGCGGCGGCGTTGCGCGGGTTGGCGAACGGGGCCTTGCCCTGCTCGACCAGGCCGGCGTTGAGGTCGGCGAAGGCTGCCACCGGGAAGTAGATCTCGCCGCGCACCTCCAGCAGCTCGGGCAGGTCGCCGAACTCGGCGGACGGGGTCAGCCGGCCGGGCACGTCGCGGATGCTGCGGACGTTGGCCGTCACGTCCTCGCCGGTCCGCCCGTCCCCCCGGGTGGCGGCGCGGACCAGGCGGCCCTTCTCGTAGGTGAGGTTGATGGCCAGGCCGTCGACCTTCAGCTCGCACAGGTAGGGCACCGGGCCGCCGGCGTCCCGCTCGACCCGCTCGGCCCAGGCGGCCAGCTCCTCGTCGGCGAAGGCGTTGTCGAGGGAGAGCATCCGTTCGGCGTGGGTGACCGGGGTGAAGTCGGTGGAGAAGGTGCCGCCGACCCGCTGGGTGGGCGACTCGGGGCTGCGCAGCGCCGGGAACTCGGCCTCCAGCGCCTCCATCTCGCGCAGCCGCCGGTCGAACTCGGCGTCGGAGATGGTCGGCGCGTCGAGGACGTAGTAGCGGTACTGGTGTTCGGTGAGCTCCTGGCTCAGCGTGGCGTGCCGTTCCCGCGCCTCGGGGGTCGGCTCGCCGCCGGCCGCCGCCTCCTGCGCGGGGCTGACCTGCTGAGGGATCGCTTCTTCGGACACCCTGCCGCCTCCGGACACCAGTGGGATCTCCCCGTGATCACGCTACCTCCGCACCGTATCGGGCCGGTGGGACAATCCCCCGCCACCCCCGCCGCGCCCGACGGGCGGCGACCCGTCGGCCGTGCGACGATCGCCGGACGTCGGCGGCGTCGGCGCCGGAGAGGCAGGAGTGGGAATGCCCGAGTGGGTGTGGTGGGCGGTGCTGGTCGTGCTGGCCGTGGCCGCCGGTTGGGCCTGGAACGAGTGGCGACGACGCGGCGGCCGCCCGGCGGCGGGCGAACGCACCCCGCCCGAGCGGGGCACGCCGCCGCGCGACCGGGCCCGCCCCACCGCGCCGCCCCGCCCGCGCACCCCGACGGGTACGCCCCGGCCGGGCGAGATCTGGTGGGCCGACGTCCCGTTCCACGACGGGACCGGCTCGAAGGTGCGCCCCTGCCTGGTGCTCCGCGCCGACGACCGGGGCGCCGACGTCCTGAAGATCACCAGTCAGGACAAGAGCAACCGCGACGACCACGTCCGCATCCCGACCCACGAGTGGGACCCCGACGCCGACCACGACAGCTGGCTCGACCTGGCCGAGTCCGTCCACGTCCCGAGCAGCGCCTTCACCCACCGCGCCGGCACCTGCGACCAGTCCCTCTGGCACCGCCTGCGGTCCCTCCCCCACCTCCCCAGCTGACCCACCCACCGCGTCGACCGTGAGGTTGACCGCGGTGGTCGATCCTGGCCGCCCGGTCAGTCCCAGCGGGTGGCGAGGGTGGTGAGCTGGTCGGCGTACTCGATGCGGGTGGACCAGTCCTGCGGCCAGGCGGCCATGCCGTGGGCGGCGCCGACGAAGGCGCCGGCCAGGGCGGCGATCGAGTCGGAGTCGCCGGCGGTGGTCGCGCCCCGGGCGATCGCGGCGACCGGGTCGTCGGGGTGGCGCAGCGCGCAGAGCAGGGCGGTGGCCAGCGCCTCCTCGGCGATCCACGCCTCACCGGTGTCGCGGCACGGGTCGCCGCCGTCGTCGGGTCGGCCCAGCGCGGCGACCAGCCGGTCCAACGCCTGCCGGCACTCGTCCCAGCCGCGGGCGACGAACTCCTCCGGGGACGTCGCGCCGGACCGCTGCCACAGGTCGCCGAGCCAGTCGGCGCGGTAGACCCGCCGCTGCTCCCCCGCCCGCGCGATCAGCACGTCGGGCAGTTCGGCCAGGCCCGCACCGTCGCGCAGCAGCCGCACCGCGTACGCGGTCAGCTCGCTGGCCGCCAGGCCGGTCGGATGACCGTGGGTGAGACCGGCCTGGAGCTGGGCCAGCCCGGCCAGAGTGTCGAGGTCGACGTCGAGCAGCCCGACAGGGGTGACCCGCATGTTCGCGCCGCAGCCCTTCGAGTCGACCACGGTCGCCTCCTGCCAGCGCAGCCCACGACCCAGCTCGGCGCAGGCCCGCAGGCAGGTCATCCCCGGGGCGCGGTTGTTGTCCGGGCTGACCGCCCACGCTCCGAAGCGCTGCCGCAGCAGCGGCTCGACCACCTCAGGGGTATACGCGGACGCGTCGTGCAGCGCCCACGCCACGGCCAGGGCCATCTGCGTGTCGTCGGTGACCAGCGCCGGATCGCCGACCAGCTCACGCGGGCCGCCCGGGCCGTAGCGACGGGTGATCTCGGCGACGGTCAGGAACTCGGTCGGCTTGCCGAGGGCGTCGCCGTAGGCGAGACCGAAGAGCGAACCGGAGGCACGGCGGGGCGAGGAGTCGATCACGCCCGCGATCATGCCGCCCGGCCGCAACCCCCGGCCGGCCGCGGTCGGCTCAGTCCCAGCAGAGGCAGAACGGGTGACCGGCCGGGTCGGCGTAGACCCGCCAGCCGTCCCCCTCGCCCGGCAGCCGGCGCGCGCCGAGGGCGAGCACCGCCTTCTCCGCCGCCTCGATGTCGTCGACGGTGACGTCGAGGTGGAACTGCTGGGGCCGTTCCGGGTCCGGCCAGGCCGGGGCCCGCAGGTTGAGCGCCTTCTGGAAGGCGAGCCGGGGCTGGTGCCCCGGCGAGCCGCCGAGCACCACCCAGTCGTCGCCGTCGGAGTTCTCCTCCACCAGCGGCAGGCCGAGCAGCTCGGCGTAGAAGCCGGCCAGGGCCCGGGGATCCGGGCAGTCGATCACCGTGGAACGCAGCTGTCCAATCATGTCGGTCATCCTGCCCACCGGGTACGACGAAAAACCCTCACTCCTCGTGCAGTCGCCGGCCGGCGTCCCGGCAGGCGGCCAGCACGGCCCGGGCGTACCCCGGGGTGGCGTTGGCCAGGCCGCAGGCCGGGGTGACCACCACCTGCTCGGCGAGCTGGCGGCGCGGGAAGCCGAGGCGGTCCCAGAGCGTGCGTACCCGGTCGGCGACCTCGGCCGAGGTCGGCGCGCGACCGGCGGACGGCGGCTGGGTGAGCGCGGCGCCGGCGAACAGCCCGAGCCCGGCGTCGATCGCCTCGCCGAGCGGGTCCAGGTCGGTGACGAGCGCGAGGTCCAGCGCCACGGCGACCGCCCCGGTTGACCGGATCAGCTCCAGTGGCACGTCCGGCGCGCAGCAGTGCACCACGGTCGGCACCCCGGCCGCCTCGATCACGGTGCGCAGCAGGGCGCGGGCCACCTCGGACTCGACCGGCCGGTGGGCGCCGAAGCCGCTCTCGGTGGGCACCCGCCCGGCGAGCACCGTTGGCAGGGACGGCTCGTCGAGCTGGAGCAGCACCGACGCCCCGGGTAGCCGGCGGGCCACCGCCTCGACGTGCAGCCGCAGCCCTTCGGCCAGGGAACCGGCCAGGTCGCGCACCGCGCCCGGGTCACGCAGCAGCCGCCCGCCGATCGGCAGCTCCAGCGCGGCCGCCAGAGTGAACGGTCCGGCCGCCTGGATCTTCACCGGCCCGGTGTACCCCTCAGCCTGCTCGGCGAGCTGGTCGAGGTCGCGTTCCATCAGGTCCCGGGCCCGGCGCAGGTCCCGGCCGGGGCGCAGCGCGATCCGCCAACGGGCCGCGTAGAGCTCGACCGGTAGCTCCACCAGCAACCCGCCGGTCCGGCCGATGAGGTCGGCGCCCGGTCCACGGGCGGGCAGTTCGGGCAGGTGGGGTAGGGCGGGCAGCTCGCCGAGGACGACCCGCTGCGCTTCGGCGATGTCGGTGCCGGGCAGCGAACCGATGCCGGTTGCTGCCCCCGCGGGCCAGGGCCAAGGCTGATCAGTCACGGCCGAAGGGTAGCCGCTCGGCGTGGCCGGCCGGAGGCGGACGGCAGCGGTCAGTCGGTGATGGTGGCCGAGCCGAGCACCACGTCGCCGGCCGGGTCCGGCCGGTACGCGACGATCGCCTGCCCGGCGGCCACGCCGCGCACCGGGCGGCGCAGCTCGGCGCGGAGCCCGTCGCCGGTCAGCTCGACGGTCGCGGGGACCACGTCACCGTGGGCGCGCAGCTGCACCTCGCACTCGACCGGTGCGGTCGGTCGCTCGCCGCCGGTCCAGACGGGACGGGTGGCTTGCACCCGGGAGACGTCCAGCGCCTCGGCCGGGCCGACGGTCACCGTGTTGGTCTTCGGGGTGATGGAGAGCACGTAGCGGGGGCGGCCGTCCGGGGCGGGCCGGTCCAGGTGCAGGCCGCGCCGCTGCCCGACGGTGTACGCGTAGGCGCCGGTGTGGCTGCCCACCACCGTGCCGGTGAGGGCGTCGACCACGTCGCCGGGCGCCTCGCCGAGGCGGCCGGCGAGGAAGCCGCGGGTGTCGCCGTCGGCGATGAAGCAGATGTCGTGCGAGTCCGGCTTGTCGGCCACCGCCAGCCCGCGCCGGGCCGCCTCCTCGCGGACCTGCGCCTTGGTGGAGTCGCCGAGCGGGAAGAGGGACCGGTCGAGCTGCTCCCGGGTCAGCACGGCGAGCACGTACGACTGGTCCTTGGCGAGGTCGACGCTGCGGCGCAGCAGGCCGTCCGCGCCGAGCCGGGCGTGGTGGCCGGTGACCACCGCGTCGAAGCCCAGGGCCACCGCCCGGTCCAGCACCGCCGCGAACTTGATCTTCTCGTTGCAGCGCAGGCAGGGGTTCGGGGTACGGCCGGCCGCGTACTCGGCGACGAAGTCGTCCACCACGTCGGCGTGGAACCGCTCGGCCATGTCCCAGACGTAGAACGGGATGCCGATGACGTCGGCAGCCCGCCGCGCGTCCCGCGAGTCCTCCAGGGTGCAGCAGCCGCGCGCCCCGGTGCGGTAGGTCTGCGGGTTGCGGGCCAGCGCCAGGTGCACCCCGGTCACGTCGTGCCCCGCCTCCACGGCGCGCGCCGCCGCGACGGCGGAGTCCACCCCGCCCGACATCGCCGCCAGAACCCTCACCGTGACACCTCCCTCACCCCACGACCCTATCCGCCCCCGCGCGGCCGTCCCCACCCCCGCCACCCGGCTGCGCCGCCGGTCACCGCCAGCCGCGCGTTCGGGCACTCACGGCCGGGACGAACCGGGCGAAGCGTCACCGCCGCCGACCGTCGGGGCCGGCGGCAGACGCCGGCAGCGGCCCGGCGGACAACGCCGAGCCGGGGCGGGAGGCGGCGGGTCAGCGGAGGGTACGCAGGGCGGCCGCGCGGCGGGCCCGGTCGACGGCCGCCGGGAGGGCGGCGATCAGGGCGTCCACGTCGGCGGGGGTGCTGGTGTGGCCGAGGGTGAAGCGCAGCGAGGAGCGGGCCCGGTCGTCGTCGGCGCCCATCGCGATCAGCACGTGCGAGGGCTGGGCCACTCCGGCGGAGCAGGCCGAGCCGGTGGAGCAGGCGATGCCCTGGGCGTCGAGCAGGAGCAGCAGCGCGTCCCCCTCGCAGCCGGGGAAGGAGAAGTGCGCGTTGCCGGGCAGCCGGTCGGTCGGGTCGCCGTTGAAGATCACCTCGGGCACCGCCTCGCGGACCCGCCGGACCAGGTCGTCGCGGAGCGCGGCCACCCGTACGGCGTACTCCTGCTGGCCCTTCACCGCGGCCTCGACGGCGACGGCGAAGGCCACGATGCCGGCGGTGTCGAGCGTGCCGGAGCGGACGTCGCGCTCCTGGCCGCCGCCGTGCAGCAGCGGGGTCGCCGGCACGTCGCGGGCCAGCAGCAGGGCACCGGCCCCGGTCGGGCCGCCGAGCTTGTGCCCGGTGACGGTGAGCGCCGAGACGCCGCTGGCGGCGAAGTCCACCGGCACCTGACCGACCGCCTGGATCGCGTCGGTGTGGAACGGCACCCCGTGCGCGGCGGCCACCGCGGCCAGCTCGGCCACCGGCTGGACGGTGCCGACCTCGTTGTTGGCCCACATCGCGGTCACCACGGCGACCTGGTCGGCGTGCGCGCCCAGCTCGGCGCGGAGCCGTTCCGGGTCCAGCCGGCCGGCCGCGTCCACCGGCAGCCAGCCCACCTCGGCGCCCTCGTGGTCGGCCAGCCAGTCCACCGCGTCGAGCACCGCGTGGTGCTCGACCGCGCTGGAGACCACCCGGACCCGGCCCGGGTCGGCGGCGCGGCGGGCCCAGAAGACGCCCTTGACGGCGAGGTTGTCGCTCTCCGTGCCGCCGCCGGTGAAGACGACCTCGGAGGGGCGGGCGCCCAGCGCGGCGGCGACCCGTTCCCGCGACTCCTCCACCCGTCGCCGGGCGCGCCGGCCCGCCGCGTGCAGCGACGACGCGTTGCCGACCTCGCGGGCGGTGGCGACGTACGCCTCCAACGCCTCGTCGAGCATCGGGGTCGTCGCCGCGTGATCCAGGTATGCCATCACCGTTCAGCCTAACGGCCTGCAGCCGTCCCGCCGGACGCCGGACCACCGGGGGCCCGGGCCGGCGCCGGGGCGGGGCGCCGCACGAGGGCGCCATCCGGGCGGCCGGGCCGGCGGGTGACGGGTCCACCGGTGTCACGGCTCAGGCCGGTACGGCCGAGACGACGATGTTGTCCCGGTAGTGCCGGGTCTTCGGGTCGAACGGGCCGCCGCAGGTGATCAGCGTCAGCCGCGGTCTGCCGTCCCGGGCGACGTACCGCTCCAACGGGATCTTCGTCTTGGCGTACTCCTCGCGGGCGACCACCCGGTACGCCCGCTGCTTCCCGTCGTCGCGAATCTCCCGGACGTTCCCGGGTATTACGAGGTCTGGCTGATCAACCCGACCAGCATGGAGATGTTCTCAATCGGTGTGCTGCGCGATCCGTCGGGGGATGCGCTGCTCCCGCTACCACCAAATGTCGATCTTCAGGCATACTCGGTTGTCGACGTCTCCGCCGAGCAGTACGACAACAAGCCCGCCCACTCCGGCGACAGTTTGCTGAGGGGCGCCCTGACGGGCTGATCGGCGGGCCGGCTCAGCTCCCCGGCCCGCCGATCAGCTCCCTTTTCCCACCGCACGGGAACGGCGGCGCAGACGGAAAAGAGTGGCCATCCGCGAGGATGGCCACTCTTTTCGTAGCTGCGACCGGCCGGGGCGCCGGTAGTCGCGGCGCCCCGGGGCGGGGTCACTTGCGCTTGCGGATCTCCTCGGCGGCCTGCGGCACGACCTTGAACAGGTCGCCCACCACGCCGAAGTCGGCCAGCTCGAAGATCGGGGCCTCGCCGTCCTTGTTCACGGCGACGATCGTCTTCGAGGTCTGCATGCCGGCCCGGTGCTGGATCGCACCGGAGATGCCCAGCGCGACGTAGAGCTGCGGGGAGACGGTCTTGCCGGTCTGACCCACCTGGAACTGGTGCGGGTAGAAGCCGGAGTCGACCGCCGCGCGGGACGCGCCGACGGCGCCGCCGAGCAGGTCGGCCAGCTCCTCGACCAGCTTGAAGTTGTCGGCGTTGCCGACACCACGACCACCGGAGACCACGATGCCGGCCTCGGTCAGCTCGGGGCGGGAGCCCTTCTGCTCGGCGACCCGGTCGACGACCTTGGCCAGCTTGTCGGTGTCGGTGACCGCCACCGTGAGCTGCTCGACGGCCGGGGTGGCCGGCGCCGGGGCCGGGTTGACCGAGTTCGGCCGGACGGTGACCAGCGGCAGGCCCTTGGTGACCTTGGACTTGACGATGGTGGAGCCGGCGAAGGCGACCTGGGTCGCGGTGCCGTCGGCGGCCAGGCCGACCACGTCGGTCAGGATGCCGTTGTCGAGCTTGACGGCGAGGCGGGCGGCGATCTCCTTGCCCTCCTGCGCGGAGGCGAGCAGCACGGCGGCCGGCTGCACCCGCTTGACCAGCTCGGCCAACACGGTGGCCTTCGGGGCCACCAGGTAGCCGTCGATCTCCTCGCTCTCGGCGGCGTAGATCTTCTCCGCGCCGTACTCGCCCAGCTTGGCGCTCAGCGCCTCGGCGGCGCCGGCGCCACCGAGCACCACCGCGCTCGGGGTGCCCAGCTCGCGGGCGAGGGTGAGCATCTCCAGGGTGACCTTCTTGACGCCGAATTCCCGGGTGGCTTCGACGACGACGAGAACCTCAGACATGTCCAGACCTCTCACACGAACTTCTCGGTGGCGAGGAACTCGACCAGCTTGACGCCGCCCTCGCCCTCGTCGGTGATCTTGGCGCCGCCGGAACGCGGCGGGCGCTTGGTGTGCTCCAGCACGGCGCTGGTCGCGCCGTCGAAGCCCACCTCGGTCGGGGCGACGCCGAGGTCACCCAGGGAGAGCGTCTGCACCGGCTTCTTCTTGGCGGCCATGATGCCCTTGAAGGACGGGTAGCGCGGCTCGTTGATGGTGTCCCAGACGGAGACCACGGCCGGGGTCGAGGCGGTGACCACCTCGTAGCCCTCCTCGGTCTGCCGCTCGACGGTCAGCGTGGCGCCGTCGACGGTGAGCTTGCGGGCGCCGGTCAGCGCCGCGACGCCCAGCCGCTCGGCGATCATGTGCGGCATGACCTGGACCCGACCGTCGGTGGACTCGGCACCGCAGATGACCAGGTCGGCGTTGAGCTGACCGAGGGCGGCGGCGAGCACCTTCGAGGTGGCCACGGCGCAGGACCCGTGCAGGGCGTCGTCCACCACGTGCACGGCCTTGTCCGGGCCCATGGAGAGCGCCTTGCGGATCGACTCGGTCGCCCGGTCCGGACCCATGGTCAGGATGGTGACCTCGCCGCCGTGCGCCTCCTTGATCTTCAACGCCTCTTCGATGGCGTACTCGTCCATCTCGTTGATGACGTTGCTCGCCGAACCGCGGTCGACGGTGTTGTCGTCAGGACGCAGGTTGCGGTCCGCGCCCGAATCGGGCACCTGCTTGACGAGTACGACGATGTTCATCGCGTTTCGACGACCCTCCTGTTGGTGTGGCGATCGCTCGCCCGGTCACGGGCGCAGCCTCGCGCGTCCGTTGACGCCCGGTCAACCGCGGGCGCTTGTGCAGTTGCCCACGGCGCAATGTTACCTGCCAGTAGCTTCGGCTTCCTGGGCACTCAGAGTGACACAGCTCACCGGGGCCGCGCGCCCGGCTAGACTCACAAACCAGGAGGTGTCATGACATGTCGGGACAGGATGCGGGGCGTCCGGTCGGCGTGGCGGCCGGCGGCGACCACGCACCGGAGCGCTGCGGCCGCCCGGCAGAGGCGGAGGCGTACCGGTGCGCGTGCGGCCGGGTCCGTGACCTCTGCGTCCGCGACACCGTGCACACCGTCTGGACCGCGCCCGGCGGCGACCCGGCGGGCGGGCCGCCCCCGGCGAGCGGGTAGCGGTCACGCCGGCTCGGCGAGGGCTCCCCTGATCCGTTCGATCACGGCCGCCTCGGCCGGTGCGACCCCCCGGTGTGCCCGGGCCACCCGGTCGGCCGCCGCCAGCACCACGTCCCGGTACGCGGCCAGGTCCTGCGGCGACTTCGCCCGCAGGATGTCGACCGCCCGGCCGAGCGCCGGCAGCACCACGGACTCGACCTCCAGCGCGGAGTCCCGGGGCAACCTGGGCAGCGGCCCGGTGGTGAGCGCCTCCTTCACCACCCCGCTGGCGCCGTTGAGCGCCCCGGACGCGGCGATGCTCTCCCGGATCATGGCGAGCATGCCCGGATCGGCGTTCGACACCAGGAAGACCGCCCCGAACGCGCCGGTCTTGAGGGTGAGCCGCTCGTCGTCCGTCAGCCGCTGCTCCATCATCACGGAGTGTAGACGTACGGGGTGGTCGTGGTAACCGGTACGAAGCCGAGCCGCTGGAGGATCGGCCGGCTGTCCTCCGAGGCGTCCACCTGGAGCAACGCCTTGCCCCGCTGGTCCGCCAGGCGCGCCCGGTACGCCACCAGCGCCCGGTAGATGCCCCGGTGCCGCCACTGCTCCAACGTCGAGCCGCCCCACAGGCTGGCGAAGCCGGTGTTCGCCAGGTAGCGGACCCAGCCGGCGCTGACCACCCGCTCCCCCGCCTCGGCCACCACCACGGTGATCGACTGCGGGTCGGCGGCGATCTCCTTCTCCAGCCCGGTCACCAGGTGGCTGCGGTCGGCCTGCCACACCTCCTGCTCCATCGCGGCGATCCGCTCCAGGTCCGCCCGGGAGGTGACCTCGCGCAGGCGTACCCCCTCGGGCAGCACCGGGACGGCGCCGGCCAGCGGCGCGACCGGCCCGATCAGGACGGTCTCCCGGTCCTCCGGCACGAACCCGGCGGCGCGCAGCCGGTCGGCCAGGTCGGCGGGCTCGTCGTGGGCGTTCAGCTTCCACTCCACCGACTCACCCCGCTGCCGGAACAGCTCGACCTGCCGGGCGATCAGCGCGTCCAGCTCCGCGCCGGCCAGCCCGTCCAGCGTCCGGTAGGTGAGGAAGCCGCCGTGGTCGAGGCCGAGGATCCGGACCAGCGGGCCGTCCCGTTCGACGGTCACCCCGGCCGGCACCGGGTCCGGGATCTCCGGGCGGATCTGGCTGTCGTACGCGGCGCGCAGCGCGCCAGGCTCAAGATCGGTCATCCGTCCAGGCTATGCCCGACACAAAGCGGATAATCGGCGCCGTGTGGCAGGCGATCAGGCGGTGGTTCGACCCGTCGGAGCTCAGGTCGGTCGGCTCCGCCCCCGACTACCGCTTCTCGCTGGCCAACGAACGCACCTTCCTGGCCTGGCTGCGCACCGGGCTGGCGCTGATCGCCGGCGGGCTGGCCGCCGCCCAGTTCCTGCCACCGACGCCGGTGCGCCATCTGCGCGAGGCGATCGCGGTCGCGCTGCTGCTGCTCGGCGGCACCGTGGCGGTGCGGGCGGTGGACCACTGGGCGCGTACCGAACGGGCCATCCGGCTCGGCGAGGAGCTGCCGGTCTCCCGATTCCCCGCCGTGCTCGCCCTGATCGTCGGGCTGGGCGCGCTGCTGCTGGTGGGCGCGGTGCTGGCGAGGGGGGTCGGCGTTCGGTGACCGGCGACCCGGGGCTGCAAGCGGAGCGCACCCGGCTGGCCTGGCGGCGCACCGCCCTGGCGCTCACCGTGGTGACGGTGCTGGCGGTCCGGCTCGCCCTCACCGGGGACGTGCCCGGCGCGCTGCTCGCCGCGGCCGTGGTGCTGGTCTGGGCCGGGGCGGTGGCGGCCTGCTGGCTCCGGGCCGCGGGCAGCGGGCCGATCCGGGTCGGCCCGCCGGCCCTGCCCGCGGTCGCCCTGGCCACCGCCGTGCTGGCGCTGCTCGCCGTGCCGCTGGTCCTGCGCGGGATGTGGTGACGGGCCGCGGTGCGCCATCATGGGGGCATGGCCCGGTTGTCTCTCCTGCTCTTCGCGGTCCAGATCGTCCTGGCCGTCTGCGCGCTGATCAGCTGTCTCTCCGCCGACGAGGAGGACATCCGCGCGCTGCCCCGCATCGCGTGGGTGCTGATCATCCTGTTCTTCCCGCTGGTCGGCTCGATTGCCTGGTTCCTCGCCGGCCGCAAGGCCACCCCCGCCCGGCCCGGCCCGGCCGGCCCCGCCCCCACCGGACGGGACCGGCGCGGACCGGTCGCGCCCGACGACGACCCGGAGTTCCTCGACTCCATCGCCGAACACTCCCGTCGCGACGACGAGGAGCTGTTCCGCCGCTGGGAGGAGGACCTGCGCCGGCGGGAGGACGACCTGCGCCACCGCGAGGGCGACCCGCCGCGCGAGGAGGACCGCCCGGAGGTCTAGGCGGATCCCGCTCGCGCAGCCGCGGTGACGGGCACCCGCAGCGGCCCGGACGCGGCTTGCGCCGCGCTCGGTGCGGAAGCCCTCGCCGAGGCGTGGTGAAGACGGCCGGGGAGGCCGTCCGGCTCACACCCGACGCTTGAGCGCGCGCAGCGACAGCGGCGCGAAGAGCACCGCGATTCCCGCGCCCCAGAGCAGGGTCTGCAGCACCGGGCCGGCCACCGGGCCGCTGACCAGCAGCCCCCGCAACGCGTCGGCGACGACGGTGACCGGGTTGACCTCGACCCAGTTCTGCAACCAGCCGGGCATCCGGTCGGTGGGCACGAAGATGTTGCTGGTGAAGGTGAGCGGGAAGATCACCATGAAGCCGAAGATCTGCACCTTCTCCGGCTCGCTGACCAGCACCCCGACCAGCACCGAGATCCACGACGCGGCCAGGGTGAACGCCAGCAGCAGGGCGAACGCGGCCAGCACGCCGAGCGCACCGTTGCCGACCCGGAAGCCGAGGATCATCCCGACGCCGAGCAGCAGCGCGATCGACCAGGCCTGCTTGACCGTGTCGGCGAGGATCCGGCCGGCCAGCGGCGCCCAGCGGGCGATCGGCAGCGCCCGGAGCCGGTCGAAGACCCCCTTGGTCAGGTCGTTGTTCAACCCGAACCCGGTGGTCATGGTGGCGAAGAGCGCGTTCTGCACCATGATGCCGGGCAGCATGAAGGTCAGGTACTCGCCGGACGAGCCGGCGATCGCGGTGCCGAAGACGTAGGTGAAGAGCAGCACGAACATCACCGGCTGGATGCTCAGGTCGAGCAGCTCCATCGGGTTGTGCTTGATCTGCACCAGGCTGCGCCAGGCCAGGGTGAGGGTGTGCCGCAGGCCGGCGCCGACGCCGAGCCGGCGGGCCGGGGCGAGCGCGGGCGCGGGCGCGGTGACGGCGGTCATGCCGGGGTCCCTTCGAGTACGTCGGCGGAGGCGTCCTGCTCGGCCCGGTGGCCGGTGAGGGAGAGGAAGACCTCGTCCAGGCTGGAACCGCGCAGGGCCAGCTCCGCCACCTGGATCTCGGCGGCGTCGAGCCGGCGGACCACCGCGGGCAGCACGTCCGGGTCGTTCACCGGCACGGTGACGGTGGTCTGGGCGATCTCCGGCGTCGCCCGAGCCACCTCGCCGGCGATGGCCCGCACGGTCGGCAGGTCGGTCGGGTCGACCGGGCGCACGGTGAGCACCTGCCCGCCGGTCTTCGCCTTCAGCTCCTCGGGGGTGCCCTGGGCGATCACCCGCCCGTGGTCGACCACCGCGATCTGGCCGGCGAGCTGGTCGGCCTCCTCCAGGTACTGGGTGGTGAGCAGCACGGTCACCCCGTCGGCGACCAGGGTGCGCACGATGTCCCACAGCTCGTTGCGGCTGCGCGGGTCGAGCCCGGTGGTCGGCTCGTCGAGGAAGAGCACCTGCGGCCGCCCGACCAGGCTGGCCGCCAGGTCCAGCCGGCGGCGCATGCCACCGGAGTAGGTCTTGGCCGCCCGGCCGGCGGCGTCGGTGAGCTGGAAGTCGGCGAGCAGCTCGGCGGCGCGGGCCCGCGCCTGGGCCCGGCCGAGCCCGAGCAGCCGGCCGATGAGCAGCAGGTTCTCGGTGCCGGTGAGGGTCTCGTCGACGGAGGCGTACTGGCCGGTCAGACCGATCAGCTGGCGCACCCGGTGGGCGTCGCGGCCGACGTCGTACCCGCCGACCGTGGCGTGCCCCTCGTCCGGGGCGAGCAGGGTGGCGAGCACCCGTACCGCGGTGGTCTTTCCGGCGCCGTTGGGGCCGAGCAACCCGAATACCGTCCCCGTGGGAACCTCCAGGTCGACCCCGGCAAGGGCGGTGGTGGCGCCGAAGCGGCGCACCAGCCCCTCGGCGCGGATCGCGTATGTCATCAGAACTCCGATCGTTATCGCTGGTCGCCCAACGATGCGCGAGGGGTCTGACGTTACGGCGACGGCCGCTGACATTCCGCTGATTTAGCTGCTGACAGAACGCGACCGCCGCCGCCGGTCACCCGGCTGCGGCGGTCGCGGCGTCGTGGTCAGGCCAGGTTCGACGAGCGCGGGTACGCGTCGGTCGGGTCGGTGAGCACGTTGACCAGGTACGGCACCCCGGCGTCGAAGGCCCGGGCCAGGGCCGGCCCGAGGTCGGTGGCCTTGGCCACCGTCTCGCCGGCCCCGCCGAGCGCCTCGACCACCTTGTCGTAGCGCAGCTCCGGCTGGAGGTCGGCGGCGACGTCGTAGCCGTACATGGCCCGCATCGGGTGCTTCTCCAGCCCCCAGATGCCGTTGTTGCCGACCACGATGACCACCGGCAGCCGCTGCCGGACCAGGGACTCCACGTCCATCAGCGAGAAACCGGCGGCGCCGTCGCCCATCAGCACGCAGATCTGCCGGTCCGGGTGGCTGACCCGGGCGCCCATCGCGTAGCCCATGCCGGTGCCCAGGCACCCGTACGGGCCGGGGTCGAGCCAGGTGCCCGGCTGCGCCGGCTCCAGGTAGCGGCCGGCGTACGAGACGAAGTCGCCGCCGTCGCCGATGGTGATCGCGTCGGGGGCGAGCACCCGGCGCAGCTCGCCGTAGACCCGGGCCGGTCGGATCGGGTCGGTGTCGGCGGCCATCTCCTCGGCGTCGCGGGCCTTCGCGGCGTCCTCGGCGGTGCGCAGCTGGGCGATCCAGTCGGCGTGGTCGACCCGGTCGCCGGTCTGCCCGGCCAGCGCGGAGAGGATCAGCCGCAGGTCGCCGGCGGGGCTGGCGGCGGGCTGGACGTGCCCGGCCCGCTGGCTGGGGGCGTCGACGATGTGCACCACCGCCGCGTCGCCGAAGTCGCCGAAGCTGAGCCGGAAGTCCAGCGGGGTGCCGATGACGACGACCACGTCGGCGCCCTTCAGGGCGACCCGGCGGGCCTTGGCGAAGGCGAGCGGGTGCTCCGGCGGCAGCGCCCCGCGCCCCATGCCGTTGGTGAAGACCGGCACCCCGAGCGCCTCGGCGGCCTCGCGGAGGGCGGCGACCGCGTCGCCGGCGTACACGTCGGAGCCGGCGATGAACACCGGGCGCTGCGCGCCCGCGATCAGCCGGCCGGCGCGGGCCACCTCGTCCGGGTCCGGCTCGACCGGCGCGACGGCGACCGGCGCGGGCAGCTCGGCGTCGCCGACGCTGAAGACCGCCTCCAGCGGGAAGTCCAGGAAGGCCGGACCCCGGTGCGGGGTGAGCGCGCTGGTCAGGGCGGCGGTGACGGCGCGCGGGATGTCGTCGGTGCTGAACACCGTCTCGGCGTGCTTGGTGACCGGGGCGACCAGCGGCAGGTGGTCCATCTCCTGGAGGCTGCCCGAGCCCCAGCGGAACTGCGGCGCCCGCCCGCCCAGCACCAGCACCGGGGAGGCGTTGAAGAACGCGCTGGTCAGCCCCGAGACGCCGTTGGTGACGCCGGGGCCGGCGGTGAGCACGGCCAGGCCGGGACGGCGGTTGAGCTTGGCCACCGCCTCGGCGGCGAAGACCGCCGACTGCTCGTGCCGCACGTCGTAGAGCGGGAACCCGTGCTTGTGGGCGGCGTCGTAGAGCGGGAAGACGTGCCCGCCGGAGAGGGTGAACATCTCCCGTACGCCGTTGGCGCGCAGCGCCGCCAGCGCGAGCTCCCCGCCGTGGCCCTCGACCCGTTCCGTCATCGCCGCTCCCCTCGTCACCTGACCGGTGTCACACGCTACTGGCCGGTACGGAGGATGTGAACACTTCTCGGTTCACCTGGCGGGCCGGCGACCACACGCGGGGTCGCCGGCCCGAGCCGACGGTCAGCGGCCGGTGAAGTCCGGCTTGCGCTTCGCCACGAAGGCGGCCATGCCCTCGCGCCGGTCGTCGGTGGCGAAGAGCGCCGCGAAGAGCTGGCTCTCCCAGGCCAGACCGGAGTTGAGGTCCATGTCCAGGCCGCCGTCGACGGCGAGCTTCGCCGCGCGCAGCGCCTGCACCGGGCCGGTCAGGTACGGCGTCACCAGCTCGACGGCCGTGTCGTAGACCTGCGCGGCCGGGGCGACCCGGTCGACCAGGCCGATCCGCAGCGCCTCCTGGGCGTCCACCATCCGGCCGGACATGATCAGGTCCTTGGCGCGGGCCGGGCCGACCAGGCGGGCCAGCCGCTGGGTGCCGCCGGCGCCGGGGATGATGCCGAGCTTGATCTCCGGCTGGCCGAGCTTGGCGTCCTCGGCCACCACGCGCCAGTCGCAGGCCAGGGCCAGCTCGCAGCCGCCGCCGAGGGCGTACCCGGTGATCGCGGCGACCACCGGCTTGGGGATCCGGGCGATCGCGCCGAGGGCGCTGGACAGGTCCGCGGCCCGCTCCGCCATGTCCACGTAGGACATGTCGGCCATCTCCTTGATGTCCGCGCCGGCGGCGAAGACCTTCTCCCCGCCGTACACGATGACGGCGCGGACGCCGGGGTCGGCGGTGGCCGCCGCGGCCGCGGCGCGCAACTCCTCCTGCACCTGGGTGTTGAGCGCGTTCATCGGCGGCCGCTCCAGCCGGATGGTGCCGATGCCGTCCTTGGTCTCCAGCCGCACGAACCCGCTCACGCTGCCCTCACTTCCTCGTCGAAGTCGCGTGCCAACCTTACGGCCCGGTCGTTGGAGTACGTAGGCTGGTGTCAGCCCCGCCACCGGGAGTGCCGCCATGATCACGTACTACGACGACAGGTCGGTGCAGGTCACCTCCACCGCGATCCGGGTGGACGGGCGGACCTTCCCGCTCGCCGAGATCGGCATGGTCTGGCACCAGCGGGGCAGCCGTTCGTGGCGGGTGCTCGCCGGGCGCGGCGCCCTGGGCGTGGCGCTGGCCGGCCCCCTGGTCGCCGCCGTGCTGGGCGTGGCGCTGGCCGTCTGGCTGCACCGCTCGCTCACCGTCACCGTCGCGATCGTGGGCGCCTCGGTGCTGCTCGGGCTCGCCGTCGGCCCGCTCGCCGACTTCCTCTTCGAACACCTCGACCGCTCGTACGCCCGGGGCAGCCGGCAGTGGGAGATGTGGGCCCGCTGGCGGGGCCGGCCGGTGCTGCTGCTGCGCACCGGTGACGCGCTGCGCTTCGGTCAGGTCTACCGGGCGGTGCAGCGGGCGATGGAGAGCCGCCGCCCGGTGCCCGGCGCTCAGAACTCGATCGGCCCGTCGGGCAACATCTCCAGCCCCCGCAGCAGGCCGTAGAGGTCCTGCTCGCCCCAGAACTGCACGATCCGGCCGCCGGCCAGCCGGTACATCTTGCAGGCGCTCTGCACCGCCGTGGCGCCGGTGGCGTCCCGCCGGTAGGTCTGGGCCATCGAGACGACCACCCGGTCGCCCGCCGCGAAGAGCTCCCGGATCTCCTGGTCGAGCACGGTCAACCCCGGCGCGGCGACGGCCCCTTCGACGAAGTGCCGGCCCCGGACGGCCCGGCCGGACCCGTAGATCTCCACGTCCTCGGCGACCACCGCCCGCAGCTCGGCCAGGTCCCGGGTGACGAACGTCCGCAGGTAGCGGCGGACCACCTCGACGTTGCGCTCGCTGTCGGCCATGCGCCCGGACGGTACGCCGCCCGACCGTCCCGCGCCGTCCCGCCGCGACGCCGCCGGTCCCCCGGTCCGCGCTCCCTTGGCCACCGGCCCTGTGTGGGGTCCCGGGTGGTGGCGGGTGGCCCCCGGACGCTGTGGAGCTGATGTCGTCAACGACTCAGTCGCAGCGGGACGGGCCTGCCCCTGAGCGAGCCGGATGATTCATCGACGACATCAGCTCTGCAGCGTCCCAACACCACGCCCGGAGCCCGAGCGGACGCGCGGACCGGAGAGGCGACCGGCTGCCGGAGCGACGGGGGCGGGGTCTTGCCCACGGATGGTTAGGGTCTAGTGATGACCCTCTATTACCGGGACGACACCGTCCAGGTGACCTCGGAGTCGATCCGGGCCGGTGGGCACGCGGTCCGGATCGCCGACGTGACGTACGTCTGGCACGCGCGGGGTGCGACGACGCTGGCCGTCCGGGGGCGGGTGCTGGGCCGGGGCGTCCTCGTGCTGCTGCTCTCGCTGCCACCACTGGTGGCGCTGGTCTGCGTGGTCTCGCTGGCCTGGTCGGCGCAGGACCGGGGCAACTGGAAGCTGGCGCTGGTCATCCTCGCCGGTTGCGCGGTCGGCGCGCTGGCCCTGACCCCGTTCCTGGAGGTGCCGCTGAGCTGGCTGGACCGCTCCTACGAGCGCGGCAACCGGGTGCACGAGCTGTGGGTGCAGCACCACGGGCAGGAGATGATGCTGGTGCGCACCCCGGACGCGTTACGGTTCGGGCAGATCTACCGGGCCGTGCAGCGCGCCGTCGAGCACCAGGGAGAGCATCGTTGACCACCCGTCGTGGCGAGGCTGCCGCCCTGGCCGGCCTGCTGGCCACCGCCGGCGTCATCCATTTCCTCAAGCCCCGGTTCTACGACCCGATCGTGCCGCGCGCGCTGCCCGGGCCGGCCCGCTTCTGGACCTACGCCAGTGGGGCCGCCGAGCTGGCGGTGGCGGCGGCGGTCGCCCACCCGGCGACCCGGCGGCGCGGTGGGCTGGCCGCCGCCGCGCTCTTCGCCGCGGTGCTGCCGGCGAACGTGCAGATGGCGGCGGACTGGCGGGACAGAGGGCCGGCCCGGCGGGCGGTCGCCTACGGCCGGCTGCCGTTGCAGGCGCCGCTGATCTGGTGGGCGCTGCGGGTGGCGCGCCGGCGGCCATGACGACCCGGCGCGTGCTGCACCCTCGGCACGGGACGGATCCCAAGCCGGCAAAGGTCAGGTCAGCGGCAGGGTGGTGGCCATCGGCCAGGCCAGCAGCGCCGCACCGACCAGGGCCGGCAGCCACCGGGGCGCGCCGACCCGGCGCAGCACCGCCGCCCAGGCCGCCTGCCAGCCGACCAGCACCGCGAAGAGCGGCACCACCAGCAGCACGAACCCGGGTGCCAGCCCCACCACGGCCGAGGCGGTCAGGGCCAGCACGGCGATCCCGCCGACGGCCGCGTACCGCCAGCTCCGCCCGGCCGTCGCCAACTCCGCGCCGGTGAGGAAGACCAGGCAGGCGGCGGCCACCACGGGCAGCAGCCACCACCGGTCGCCCACCGGCAGCGCCGAGGTGAACCCGAGGTGGATCGGCACGGCGACGGCGGTCACCGCGTACCCGGTGAGCAGGACGGCGGCGACCGCGGACCGCACCGGCGCGCGGCGGGCGACCGGCGCGGTCGCCGGGACCGGGGCCGAGGTGGCGGCGGGCAGCGGCCACCACCGCGCGGCGGCGACGAGCAGCACGCCGGTCACCAGCAGGAAACCGGTGACGTGACCGCCGACCGCGAGCGGAAGCCGGGTGGTCGGCGCCAGCGCGCCGACCAGCGCACCCAGGCCGGCGGCGGACGCCGCCACCGCCAGCACCGCGGGGGTCGGGGCGGCCGGCCGGGACGGCCGGGACCGGCGGCCGAGCAGCAGGGTCGCCAGCGGGACGAAGCCGAGCCCGAACCCGAGCAGCAGCAACCCGGCCGGCGCCAGCCGCGCGAGGGGTCGCGGCGGATCGCCGCCGCCACCCACCCACGCCGCGACCTCGTCATGGGTACGACCGGCGAAGAGCACCGAGATGTGCTCGACGCCGGGTACGACCACCAGCCGCCGCCCGACGCCTCGGCGGGACGTCGCCTCGGCGGTGTCGCGGAAGGCGGGGAACTCCGCGCCGCCGACGATGAGCAGCAGCCCGTCCGGCCGACCGTCGGGCAGGTCGTCGGAGTCGGGCAGCGAGATCGCGACGGTGCGGGCGACGTCCGGGTGGCCGGCGGCGTAGCGGGTGACCGCGCCGGCGCCCATCGAGTGTCCGACCAGGACGATCCGCGCCGGGTCGACGTCCGGCCGGGTACGCAGGTACGCGACGGCGACGGACAGGTCATGCTCCAGGGTGGCGCGGGAGTCGGCGGCGTCCCGCCCGGCGCCGGGCAGCCGGGCCGGGTTGGCGCCGTGCCCGGCGACGTCGAGCAGCAGCGCGACCGCGCCCTGCCGGGCCACCGTGTCGGCGATCGGGCGCATCAGCCGGGCCGAGCCGGCGAACCCGTGGGCGATCACCACACCGGGTCGGCGGCCCGCCACGCCGGTGGCCCGCACCTCGGTCAACGGCACCCCGTCGATGGTCGCCCGTCGGGTGCTCAGCCCCGCGTCGGCCCGGGCCAGCCCGTACCCGCCGAACGCCAGGGCGAGCGCGGCGAGGACCGCGAGGACCGCGACCCGGCGGGCGGCCGGCGTGGCGCCGAGGGGGCGGACCGACATGCCCGGCACCCTATCGCCCGAGCGGGCGGGCCGGTGCCCGCGCGACGCCCGGCCGGGCAGTGACCGGGACCGCGCCGTCGGGCGCGGGTGGCCGGGCCGACGCACACTGGTCACATGGCTATCCCCCTCCCCCGGCCGACCGCGGTCGTCGGCCTCACCCGCTCCGCCCTCGACCAGGCGTTCGGCTCGGCCGCCTCGTTCGCCGCCGTGCCGGCCCGCGCGTTCGCGGTGCTCGACGGCGTGGAGGCGCTGCTGGCCCGGATCAACGGGGTGGTGGACCGGATCGAGGGCACCCTGGACCGGACCGACCGGGTGCTCACCGACGCCGAGGCGGCGGTCCGCGAGGTCGCGGTGATCAGCGCGGCGGCGACCACCGCGATCGAGACCGCCACCGAGGTCGCCGCGGCGGCCGCGGTGGTGGTCGGCGAGGCCGAGCAGGTGTCCGGCGCGGCGGCCGTGGTGGTCGGGGAGGCCGAGCGGGTGGCCCGGGCGGCCGGCACGGTGGTCGCCGAGGCGGACGCCGTCGCCGGCCGGGCCGCGGGCACCATCGCCGCCGCCGAGCAGGCCACCGCCACTGCGGGCGAGCTGATGGCGGCGTACGAGCCGGCGCTGCGCCGGGGCGCACCGATGGCGACCCGCTTCGTGGAGCAGCTCAGCCACGAGGAGGTGACCGCGGCGATCCGGCTGGTGGACGAGCTGCCCAAGCTCAAGGAGCACCTGACCGCCGACATCCTGCCGATCCTGGCCACCCTCGACCGGGTCGGCCCGGACCTGCACGACCTGCTCGACGTCACCCGCGACCTCAAGCTCGCCGTCGCCGGCATCCCCGGCCTCGGCATGCTGCGCCGCCGGGGCGAGCGCCTCACCGACGACCCGACCGACTGACCGACCGGGGCCGGGGCCGGGGCCGGTCAGCAGTCGCAGCGGGCGGTGGCGCGCGGGGCGGTCAGGTCGTCGACCGGCCGGCGGATCTCCCCGGTCGGGGTACGCACCGGCAGCCCCTCCCGGACCCAGTACTCGTAGCCGCCCAGCATCTCCTTGACCCGGTAGCCGAGGCGGGCGAACTCCAGCGCCGCCCGGGTGGCGCCGTTGCACCCCGGCCCCCAGCAGTAGATGACCACCAGCGAACCGGCCGGCACCAGCTCGGCGGCACGAGTGGCGATCTCGGCCGTCGGCAGGTGCACCGCGCCGGGCAGGTGCCCCTGCCGCCAGGCGTCCGGCCCCCGCGAGTCGACCACCACCAGGTTCGGCACCCGGGCGGTCAGGTCGGCGTGCACGTCGCTGACGTCGGTCTCGAAGGTCAGCCGGTCGAGGAAGTGGGCGGCGGCGACGGCGGGGTCGGCCGGCGGCACCGAAAGCGTGTACGACATGCCTCCGATCCTCGGCCGGCCACCGCCACCGGCGGGAGTGGCGGGAACGACGTCCTCCGCTAACATCCCGCCATGACCCGTACGGTGGCCGTGCTGGCGTACCCGGGGATGTCGGTCTTCGAGACCGGCATCGTCACCGAGGTGTTCGGGCTGGCCCGCCCCGAGTTCGACGTCAACTGGTACGCGCTGACCGTCTGCGCCGAACGCCCCGGCCCGGTACCGGTGGTCGGCGGCGCCGCCCTGCACACCCCGTACGGCCTCGACGTGCTGGCCCGGGCCGGGACGGTGATCGTCCCCGGCGTGCCCGACGTGACCGCCGAGCCGTCACCGGAGCTGGTCACCGCGTTGCGCCGGGCGCATGGGGCCGGCGCGCGGATCATGTCGATCTGCTCCGGGGCGTTCGCGCTCGCCGGCGCCGGCCTGCTCGATGGCCGGCGCGCCACCACCCACTGGCGGTACGCCGACCTGCTGGCCCGGCGGTACCCGCGCGTCGAGGTCGACCCGGACGTGCTCTATCTGGACGACGGCGACGTGCTGACCAGCGCGGGCAGCGCCGCCGGCCTGGACCTCTGCGTGCACGTCGTCCGCCGGGACTTCGGCGCGGCGATCGCCAACGCGGTGGCCCGGCGACTGGTGATCCCGCCGCACCGCGACGGCGGGCAGGCGCAGTTCATCGAGGCGCCGGTGCCGGCCGACCCGGGCGACGACCGGATCGCCCGCAGCATGGACTGGGCGCTGGCCCACCTCGCCGAGCCACTGACCGTACAGCGGCTGGCCCGGCAGGCGCACATGTCCTCCCGTACCTACCTGCGGCAGTTCGCCCGGGCCGCCGGGACCAGCCCGATCCGCTGGCTGATCGACCAGCGGGTGCGGGCCAGTCTGGTGCTGCTGGAGTCGACCGGGCTGCCGGTCGCCGAGGTGGCCCGGTCGGTCGGGTTCGACAGCGCGGTCACCTACCGGCACCACTTCGGTCGGGCGATGCGGACCTCGCCGTCGGCGTACCGCCGGGCCTTCCCGCGCGACGCCGCCTGACCTGGCGGGCGGGCGTGACCGGGCGCTCCGGGGTCGGCCGGGGACACGGGCTGGGTGGCGTCAGCCGGCCGGCGGGGCGTAGAGCGCGTCGATCTCGTCCCGCCGGGGCAGCGCCACCGAGGCGCCGAGCCGGCGTACGCAGGCCGCGCCGGCCGCCGCGGCCCAGCGCACCGCGTCCAGCACCTCCCGGCCCTCGCCCCAGGCCACCGCCAGCGCGGCGGTGAACGCGTCGCCCGCGGCGGTGGTGTCGACGACGGCCACCTCGACCGCCGGCACGTGCACGTCCGCGCCGTCCCGGTCGCCGTACCAGGCGCCCTCACCGCCCAGGGTCAGCACCGCGCGGGGCACCAGTTCCAGCAGCGCACGCGGCTCGTCCCGACCCCGGCCGGTGAGTGCCTGCGCCTCCGGCTCGTTGACCACGAGCAGGTCCACCGCGGCCAGCAGCTCGGCCGGCACCTGCCGGGCCGGCGCGGCGTTGAGGATGACCCGGGTGCCGGCCTCCCGGGCCGCCAGCGCCGCCGCGGTCACCGTCTCGACCGGGATCTCCAGCTGCGCGACCAGCACGTCCGCCTCGCGTACGGCGTCCAGCTCGCCACCGGTGAGGCCGGTGAAGGCGGTGTTGGCGCCGGGGGTCACCAGGATGGCGTTCTCCCCGACGGCGTTGACCATGACCAGCGCCACCCCGGACGCGCCGTAGACCACCCGCAGCTGGCCGGTGTCCACCCCGGCGGCGGTGATCCGGGCGCGCAGCGTGACGCCGAAGGCGTCGGAGCCGATCGCGCCGAGGAAGGCGCAGGAGGCTCCGGCCCGGACCGCGGCGATCGCCTGGTTGGCGCCCTTGCCGCCGGGCACCGTCACGAAGTCGCTGCCCAGCACGGTCTCCCCCGGCCGGGGCAGCGCCGGGCCGGTGCCGACGAGGTCCATGTTCGCGCTGCCCACCACGACGACCCGGGTCTGCCGCACCACGACCTCCTGCCGACCTGCACGTTGCGGCGAGTCTAGGACCAGCCGTCGGGCCGGGAGCCGGGCGGCCGGCTCAGGCGGCCCGGGCGGTGTACCGCTCGCCGCGCCGCTCGACCACCAGCGGCAGGCCGAAGGTCTTGGAGAGGTTGTCGTCGCTGAGCGTCTCGGCGAGCAGCCCCTGGGCGACCACCCCGCCCTCGCGCAGCAGCAGCGCGTGGGTGAAGCCCGGCGGGATCTCCTCGACGTGGTGGGTGACCAGGACGAGGGCGGGGGCGTCCGGGTCGTACGCCAGCTCGGCCAGCCGGGCCACCAGGTCCTCGCGCCCGCCCAGGTCGAGCCCGGCGGCCGGCTCGTCGAGGAGCAGCAGCTCGGGGTCGGTCATCAGGGCGCGGGCGATCTGCACCCGCTTGCGCTCGCCCTCGGAGAGCGTCCCGTACGCCCGCTCGGCGAGATGCCCGACGCCCAACTGCCCGAGCAGCGCGCGGGCCCGGGACTCGTCGGTGCGGTCGTAGCTCTCCCGCCACCGGCCGACCACCGACCAGGCGGCGGTGACGACCACGTCGCTGACCCGCTCCTCGGCGGGTACCCGCTCGGCCAGCGCGGCGGTGGAGAGGCCGATCCGCATCCGCAGCTCGTTGACGTCGGTGCGGCCGATCCGCTCGCCGAGCACGTGCGCGGTGCCGCTGGTCGGGTGCAGCCGGCCGGCGGCCAGGTTGAGCAGGGTGGTCTTGCCCGCGCCGTTGGGGCCGAGGACGACCCACCGCTCGTCGAGCTCGACCCGCCAGTCCACGTCGTGCAGCAGCGCGGTGCCGGAGCGCTTGACGCCGACACCGTCGAGGCTGACCACCAGATCCGCGTCCACGGGGGCGGGGGCGGCGGGGGCGCCGGCGGCGCCGGGGATCAGGTCACCAGTCACCGCTCCATCCAACCACGCAGCCCGCGGGGTGCCCCCCACGGGCGAGGCCCTGGCCATAAGGTGAGGCGCCGTGTCGTTGGTCACCACAGCCGGAGGACGTGCCATGCCCGATCGAGGTCAGGAGCGGCGCCGATGAGCGCGGTCATCGAGATCGAGGGGCTGCGCAAGACGTTCCACACCCTGCGGCAGGGGCGGCGGGTCGCGGTCGACGGCTTCGACATGCTGGTGGAGGCCGGGCAGGTGCACGGCTTCCTCGGCCCGAACGGCTCCGGCAAGACCACCACCCTGCGCGCCCTGCTGGGCCTGGTGAGCGCCGACGGCGGCCGGATGAGCGTGCTCGGCGCCCCCGCGCCGGAACAGCTGGCCCGGGTGACCGGCCGGGTCGGCGCGATCGTGGAGAGCCCGCAGTTCTTCGGCAACTTCACCGGTCACCGCACGCTGCGGCTGCTGGCGCTGGCCGGCGGAGTGCCGACCGGCCGGGTCGACGAGGTGCTGGAGCAGGTCGGGCTGCGCGACCGGGGCCACGACCGGGTGAAGGGCTACTCGCTGGGCATGCGGCAGCGGCTGGCCGTGGCCTCCGCCCTGCTCAAGGATCCCGAGCTGCTGATCCTGGACGAGCCGGCGAACGGGCTGGACCCGGCGGGCATCCGCGAGATGCGGGACCTGATGCGGTCGCTGGCCGACGCGGGGGTGACGGTGCTGGTCTCCAGCCACATCCTGGCCGAGATCCAGCTGATCTGCGACCACGTCACGATCATCTCCCGGGGTCGCCGGGTGGCGGCGGGCCGGGTCGAGGAGGTGCTGGCCGGCTACGACCAGCACGAGTGGCGGGTACGGGTGGCCGAACCGGCCCGGGCGGCCGAGCTGCTGGGGGCGGCCGGCCTGTCGGTCACCGACCACGACGGGTTGCTGGTGGTCGCCGGCACGGAGGACCCCGAGCTGATCGCCCGCACGCTGGGCGAGCAGGGGCTCTGGGTACGCGAGCTGACCCCGATCCGCCCCGACCTGGAGAGCGTCTTCCTGGAACTGACCGGCACCGCACCACATCCGACACTGCCGCGGCAGGTGGGCGAGGCCGCCCTGCCCGGGGAGGGACCTGACGCACCGATGATCGACCTCGACGTCACCGCCGGCCGGGGGGTGCAGGCGTGAACCTCGTCCGTGCCGAGGTGGAGCGGCTCGCCGCCCGCCGTTTCGTCCAGCTGATGCTGGTGCTGCTGGCCCTGGCCTTCGCCATCACCACGGCCACCACCCTGGTCGGGTCGCACCAACCGTCGGCGAGCGAGGTCGCGGCGGCGGAGGCGCAGCTCGCCCAGGTGATCCGCGGCATGGAGGCCGACCATGAGTACTGCCTGAAGGTCAAGGCGGGCGAGCTGCCGATCGACGAGAACAGGTACCTGCCGGCAGACTGCAGCGAGGTGGACCCGGTGTTGCGGGACCAACTGCCGGTGGTCGCCGACTTCCTCAGCGGCGTCTTCGTCTTCGGCCAACAGGCGGGTCCGCTGCTGTACTTCCTGATCGCCTTCCTGATGCTGTTCGGTTTCCTGGTCGGGGCCTCGTACATCGGCGCCGACCTGAACTCCGGCGGGGTGGTGAACCTGCTGCTGTGGCGGCCGCGCCGGCTCACCGTGCTCGGCGCGAAGCTGGGCACGCTGCTCGGGGTGGTGACGCTGCTGTCGGTGGTGGCGACGGTGGTCTACCTCGGCACGTTCTGGACGATCGCCCAGACCGCCGGGCTGCCGGGCCGGCTGGACGCGGCGTTCTGGCAGGACCTGGGCGGCCGCTACGGGCGCGGCCTGGTGCTGGTGCTGCTCGCCACCGCGCTGGGCTTCGGCATCGCCACGCTGGGCCGGCACACCTCGGCGGCGCTCGGCGCGGTGGCCGCGTACGCGGTGGTCTGGGAGCTGGGTGCGCGGCTGGTGTTCCAGATCCTCGACGTGGCCCGCCCGGACCAGCTGATGCTCTCCACCTACATCGCGGCGTGGCTCGCCGGCCGGATCGAGCTCTACGACGGCCATGCCTGCCGGAACTCGTCGGGCTTCGGCTTCTGCGACGGCACGTACACGATCACCTGGCTCCCGGCGCTGCTGGTGCTGCTGGCCCTCGCCGGCGCGGTGACGGCGGCCGCGTTCGCGGTGTTCCGCCGGCGCGACCTGATCTGACCGGTCGTCGGGCCGGGGCGCCCGGCACCAGGCGGCCGCCACCGGTCCGACCTCGGCAGGATCTTGCCGAGGTCGGACCGGTGGTGAAGAATTCCTTCACATGACGGGTGGCGTACGGCGACGGGCGTCAGCCGACCGTCGACCCGAAGACCTCGTCCCGGACGGCGTCCAGCGCCGTGCGCAGCGCGCCGCGCAGGATCGGCTCCTCGGTCAGCCCGGTCGGCACCACCCGGGGCCGGACCAGCGTGATCGCGGCGACCTCCTGCTGCACCCGCTCGGCCAGCGCCGCCCCGCCGGCCTGCCCGACCTCGCCGGCGAGCACCACCAGCGGCGGGTCCAGCACCACACAGGTGCTGGCCACGCCGAGGGCCAGCCGCCGGGCCAGCTCGTCGAGCATCGGGGCGCCGGCCGTACCGGCGGCGACGGCGTCGCGCACGGCGTCGGCCGCGCAGCCGGCGTCGAAGCCGTGCTCACGGGCCACCGCGCGGACCGCGTCCGCCCCGGCGAGCTGCTGGAACGCCGGCTTGGCCCGGCGGGAGACGTCGCGCGGGATCGGCACCCCGGGCACCGGCAGGTAGCCGATCTCACCGGCCGCGCCGCTGCTGCCGTGGTGCAGCCGCCCGCCCAGCATGATCGCCAGGCCGACGCCGGCGCCCACCCAGACCAGCACGAAGTCCGCCAGCCCCTGGGCCGCGCCGGACTGCGCCTCGGCGACGGCGGCCAGGTTGACGTCGTTCTCGAAGACCACCGGGGTGTGCAGGTCCTCGCGGAGCGCGGCGAGCAGGCCGCGGTGCCAGCGCGGCAGGTTGAAGGCGAAGGTGATGTCGCCGGTGCCCGGGTCCACCAGGCCGGGGGTGCCCAGCACCACCCGCCGCACGCTGGACAGCTCCGCGCCGGCGCTGCTCGCCGCCCGCACCACCGCGTTGTGCACCACGCCGACCGGGTCGTCGGTGTCCCGGGTCGACTGCTCCACCCGGCCGATGACGGCTCCGGTGATGTCCGCGCAAACCGCCACCACCCGCTCCGCGCCGACGTCCACGCCGACCACGTGCGCGCTGCCCGGGCGTACCGCGTAGAGCTGGGCGTTCGGGCCCCGCCCGCCGGCCTGCTCACCGACCCGGGTGACCAGCCCGCGCTCCTCCAGCCGCTCGACCAGCTGCGAGGCGGTGACCTTGGACAGGCCGGTCAGCTCGCCGAGCCGGGCCCGGGTCAGCGGGCCCCGTTCGAGCAGCAGTTCCAGTGCCGCTCGGTCGTTGAGCGCCCGCAACAGGCGGGGTGTGCCGGGCAGCCGGGTCGCACTCATGCCACGTCCTCTGGTTTCCGTAAACTTCGCCAACCGAATCGACCTGCGGGCGGTGCCCGTAGCGTATCGGCCACCCCGTACCCGGGAACTCGGACGACCGACCGCTCCCGGTGCGACACTCGTGCCGTCCGGCACCGAAGGGGGAAAGACACGTGGGGCTGGATCCAGGACTGCGCCGGCTCGCGCTGGGCACGCTGCTCGCCGCGTACCCGGGGCCGGTGCCGCCGGAGTGGGCCGTCGAGCTGGTCGCCGAGGGGCTGGCCGGGCACACCCTGTTCGGCACCAACGTCCAGGATCCCGCGCAGGTGGCCGCGAGCACGCTCGCGCTGCGCGCCGGCCGGCCGGACGTGCTGATCGCCATCGACGAGGAGGGCGGCGACGTCACCCGGCTGGCGCACGCCACCGGCAGCCCGTACCCGGGCAACGCGGCGCTCGGCGCGGTCGACGACACCGCGCTCACCGGCCGGGTCTACGCGGCCATCGGCGCCGAGCTGGCCGCCCTCGGCATCACCGTCAACCTGGCCCCGACCGTCGACGTCAACACCGCCGACGAGAACCCGGTGATCGGCACCCGGTCGTTCGGCGCCGACCCGGCCCGGGTCGCCGCCCACTCCGCCGCCGCCGTCGAGGGTCTCCAGTCGGTCGGGGTCGCCGCCTGCGCCAAGCACTTCCCCGGGCACGGCGCCACCGTGGCCGACTCGCACCACGAGCTGCCCACCGTGGACGTGTCCCCGGCCCTGCTGCGCGAGCGCGACCTGCCGCCGTTCGCGGCGGTCGTCGAGGCGGGCGCCCGGGCCGTGATGACCGCCCACATCCGGGTGCCGGCGCTCACCGGGGACGGGCCGGCCACGTTCAGCCGGGCCGTCCTGGTCGACCTGCTCCGCGGCGAGTACGGCTTCACCGGCACGGTGATCACCGACGCGCTGGAGATGCAGGGCGCCGCGCTGGCCGCCGGCGGGGTCGGGCCGGCCGCCGTGCGCGCGCTGGCCGCCGGCGCGGACCTGCTCTGCATCGGCGCGAAGGTCGACGCCGCGCTGGTCGAGCACGTGGCCGGGGAGATCGTCGCGGCGATCGGCGACGGCCGACTGGACCGCGCCCGGGTCGAGGAGGCGGCCGGCCGCACCGCCGCGCTCGCCGCCTGGACCCGGGCCGCCGGCATCCCGCCGGTCACCCCCACCGACCTCGGGTACGCCGCCGCGCGCCAGGCGGTCCGCGTCGAGGGCGAGGTCGACGGGCTGGCCCGGCCGCTGGTGGTGCAGCTGCACGCCACCGCCACCATGGCCGAGGGGCGGGTGCCGTGGGGCCTGGGCCCGCACCTGGACGGCCTGGAGGAGGTCCGCGTCGTCGCCACCGAGACGGATGCCGCCGCGCTGGGGCGGCTCGCCGACGGCCGGCCGATCGTGCTGGTCGGGCGGCACCTGCACCGGCTGCCCGGCGGCGCCGAGCTGGTCGACGCGCTGGCCGCCGCGTACCCGGTGACCGTGGTCGAGATGGGCTGGCCGGGGCGCTGGCGGCCGACCGGCGTACGCGCCTTCGTCACCACCTACGGGGCGAGCCACGCCAACGGCCGGGCGGCGGCGGAGGCGCTGGGGCTGATCGGCTGAGGCCTGGTTGCGGCGCTGCCGCCGGCCGGAGGGGCCGGAGTCCTAGGCGGCGGGGGCGTCGGGGTCGACGGCGGGCGGGTTCCGGTGGCGGGGCGCAAGCCCGACCAGGCTGTCGACGCCGGTGATCCGCAGCACCCGGGCCACCACCGGCTGCGGGTCGACCACCCGCAGGCTGGCGCCCCGACCGACGGCCTCGGCGGCCCCGCGCAGCAGGGCGGCGACGCCGGTCGAGTCCAGGAAGGGCACCTCGGCGAGGTCCACGACCAGCTCCACCGTGTCCGGCAGGTCGAGGGCGGCGTCCAGGGCGTCCTGCACCACGGCGGCGGTGGCGATGTCCAGGTCGCCGACGGGCCGCAGGACGACCCGCCCGCCGTCCTCGTGCCGCCTGTCCACCCGCATGTCCCGCTCCTCGCCGAGCTGCCGCCGTCGCGGCACGACGATACCCGCCGGGCGGCGCGACAGCCCGGGTCGCGGTCCGCCGCCGCCCACCCCGCACGCTCCGTCACCATTGCCGCCCACCGGGTCGACGACTCTTGCCGCAGCTCAAGTCCACTACCGGACACGCCGAAACGGTCGGTTACCTCTTGCTCACGAGCCGATCCGTACGTAGCGTCACCATCAATGGGACCGGTCGGCGGGTACGCCGGCACACGGGAGGGCCTGGGGGAAGGCTGCGGACCGTGGATTCGGCCCGGAATCCACGGTCCGCGCCCTGCCACCACGACGCCACACCGGCGCGGTCAGCGCGGCGCCACACCCGCGCGGCCGGTCACCGGGGATAGACGCCGTACGATCGCCAGCCCCGGTCCGGGAAGCCGGCCGCGTCCGCCACCCGGGCCGAGGCGACGTTGGCCGGGTCGTGCCGGTACGTCGGGACGGCGCCCTCGTCGAGCACCCGCCGGGCGGCCTGGGCGACCAGCCGGCGGGCCAGTCCCCGGCCGCGCGCGGCCGGCGTCGTCCCCACCGCCAGCTCGTGTCCGTGCAGGTCGTGTCGCTTGATCCCGACACCGGCGAGGTAGCCGCCGTCGGCGTCCCGGACCACCAGCACCTCCCGGTCGAACAGCCGCAGCCAGGGAGGGAACGCCGGGTCGGTCGGTGGGACCCAGCGCCCCACCTCGGGCAGCGGGGCCGGGTCCAGGCACCACCGGAAGACGTCGTCGGCGAGCATCCAGTCCGGTTGGCCGACGGCGGCGGGCAGCGCCGCGAGCAGCTCGGCCTCCGGCCCGCGGGCCAGCGCGCGGATCGCCTCCACCCGCTCGGGCGGCACCGAGAGCACGGTGCTGCCGGCGGCCTGCACGGCGATCGCCGGTCGCAGCCGCCCGTCCCAGGCCGGTCGCCCGCGCCGGCGGGAGCCGACGACGTGCAGGCCGGGGCCGGCCGGCCACTGGCCCAGCCAGGTGACCAGGTGCAGGTAGAGCCGGCGGTCGAGCACCGGACACCTCCCTCGCCCGCTCGGGTACGACCACCTCGTCGTGATCACCGTACGCCGTGCCGGCGGGGCCGACCTCCCGTTGCGCTGGACGCGGGCCGGTTGACGGCCAGGCCACCCGGGTAGAGGTACCGAGCAAGGCCGGTGCCCGGGAACCCGAGACATCGATCGAGCGTCATATTCATTTCCATACATGTACAACTTCTTTTGGGACGGTAATGGTCATGCCGAATCAGCCGAATGACCGGTACCAGCAGGACACCGCGAGGATCTGGCGGGCGGCCGAGGCCGCCGGGCGATTTCCGGCCCAACCGCCGTACCGGGAGGCGCGGACCGGGCGCGGGGTGAACGCCGCGCTCTCCTGGGGCGACCTCAACAGCCTTCCCGCGGGCGTCTCCTCCCGCCGGGGCCTCACCGCCCGCTGACCGCGCCGGAGAAAGGGGCGACACACCCGGGGCGTCCAGCCGGGGCTTTCGCACACCTGTCGGGTAGCGTCTTGTGGTCCGAAACTCGGCCTACGACAGGAGAAGCTCCGCGCATGGGCAAGAAGACGATCCACGTCTCCGACTTCAGTGGCACGGTACTGCGGGCCGACGACGAGGTGGTCAAGGTCGTCGTGCTGGAGCACCCTGACCTGGTGGCCGGGCCCGTGCAGCTGGACGCCACCCCGATCGAGGTGGAGAGCATCGACGACGCGGCGCTGGACGTGGCGGTGGTGGAGATCCACGACCGGCACGGCGGCGGCGAGCCGCGCCGGGTGGTGCTGACCGCCAGCGAGTTCGACGCGATGGCCACCGACGTTCCGATGGCCCAACTGCTGCGCACCGCCGAGCGGGTACGCCCGCCGAAGGCGCGCAAGAGCGCGGAAAAGATCGACTACGGCACCATCGAGCACGCCGGCCGACCGCATCGCGGGCGGGTCACCGAGGAGGAGGCCCGACTGGTCCGCGAGCAGCTGGACGAGGTGAACAAGCGCCTCGCCGACGCCGGCATCCGGCAGGTCGACCCGACCGACCCGGAGCACGCCGCCCGCTACGGCTTCCCCGTCGCCGTCGCCTGACCCCGTACCCGTCGATGGCCGGGGCGTCCCCCCGTGCCGCGCCCCGGCCATCGACGGACCGCCCGGCCCCGCGCCGGCCGGGCGCGCCGGCGGGACGGTCCACCTGGGACTCTGCCGACATCCAAGCGGCGGGAACTCCCCGGCGCGGGGGACATCGCGTCCCCCGCGAGGGTCACCGGTACAGCGCCAGGGCGGCCATGATCCGTTCCTCGACACCGTCCTTGCCCAGTCCCAGCCCGGAGAGCACGCCCGAGCCGTCCTCCAGCTCCAGCAGGGCGAGCAGGATGTGCTCGGTGCCGATGTAGTTGTGCCCGAGGCGCAGCGCCTCCCGGAAGGTCAGTTCGAGGGCCTTCTTGCCCTGCGCGTCGTAGGGGATCAGGTCGGGCACCTGCTCGGCGGGGGGCGGGAGCGCCGCCGTCGCCGCCTGCCGCACGTCGTCCAGCGATACGCCCTCCTCGATGATCGCCTTGGCGGCCAGCGCCTCCGGCTCGGCCAGCAGCCCCAGCACCAGGTGCTCGGCCCGGATCTCCGCGTGCCCGGTGGCCCGGGCCTCGTTCTGCGAGGCCATCACGACGTTGCGGGCCCGCGGGGTGAAGCGGCCGAAGCCGGCGCTCGGGTCGAGGGCGGCGGCCGCGTCGACCTTCGCGGCGGAGCGCTTCTGGGCGGCCTGCTTGCTGACCCCCATGCTCTTGCCGATTTCGGTCCACGAGGCACCGGAGCGCCGGGCCTGGTCCACGAAGTGGCCGATCAGGTGGTCGGCCAGCTCGCCCAGGTAATCCGCCGCGATGACCGCGTCGCTGAGCTGGTCGAGCGCGTCGGGATGGGCCTTCTTGATGGCCTGGATGAGGTCGTCGAGGCGTACCGGGTTGCTCATCTGGATGGGATCCGTCATGCGTCAACCATAGGTTGACGAGGCCCTCGTCGTCAACGACAAGTTGACGATCTACCGCCCGTCCATCGGACGGGAGGCCGCGCGCCCCCGTTCCGGGCGGGGGCGCGCGGCCGAACTCGCGCCGGGCGGATCAGCGGCCCGCGGGGACGGTCACCAGCTCCGGCACGGGGGCCGGCCGGCGGTCGGCCGACGCGCGCCGCCCGGACGGGACGGCCAGCGCCGCCACCGCGGCCGCCAGGGCCAGCCCGGTGAGGACCAGGAAGCCCAGGGTGAAGCCGGCCTCCCGGGGCAGCCCGTTCGCCTGCGGGTGGGCGGTGATCACACCGCTGACCACGGCCGCGCCGACGGCGCCGCCGATGGTGCGGATGTTGGCGTTCATGCCGGTCGCCACCCCGGTCTGCCCGGCCGGGACGTTGCCCACGATGAGGTTGGCCATCGAGGCGAAGGCCAGCCCGATGCCGAGACCGACAAGGGCGCCGGCCACCCCGATCTCCCAGCGGGTGTCGTGCGCGACCGTCAGCATCGCGGAGGCGAGCACGTTGAAGGCCGCACCGGTGGCGAGCTGCGCCTTGGCGCTGAAGCGCGACTCCAGCCGGCCGGCGAGGAGGCCGGCGACGAACATGCCGACCAGCATGGGCAGCATCAGCAGGCCGGCCTGGGTGACGGTCGCACCGAAGCCGTAACCGGCCACCGTCGGGGTCTGCACGAACTGCGGCAGGAACGCGTAGACGGAGAACATCGACGCGCCGTAGAGCAGGGCGACCAGGTTGGTCGTCCAGACTCCGGGCAGACGCATCATCCGCATGTCGATCAGCGGGTTGCTGGAGCGGATCTCGGCGACCAGCCAACCGGACAGCAGCACCGCGGCGAGCGCCAGCAGGCCCACCACCCGAGCCGAGGTCCAGCCCCAGGCGGCGGCCTTGCTGATCGGCAGCAGCAGGGCGACCAGCCAGCCGGACAGCAGCAGGGTGGCCCGCCAGTCGATCCGGCCGGGGGTACGCACCGGCGACTCCGGCACGACGAAGTACGCGGCGACGGCGGTCAGCCCGACGACGACCATCGGGATCCAGAACAGCCACCGGTAGTCGAGGGCGCCGACGATCGGACCGGCGAGCACGACCCCCAGGCCGCCGCCGGCCGCGACGATCGCCGAGATGGCGGCCACCGCGGAGGAAACCCGCGCGGCGGGGAACTCGTCGCGGATGATCCCGAACGACAGCGGGAAGACGGCGCCGCCGACGCCCTGGACGACCCGGGCGACGATGAGCACGCCGATGCTCGGCGCGACGGCGGCCAGCAGGCAGCCGAGGGCGAGCGCGCCGAGGGAGACGACGAGCATCCGTTCCTTGCCCACCATGTCGCCGACCCGGCCCAGGATCGGCGTGAAGATGGACGCGGAGAGCAGGTAGGCCGTCAGCACCCAGGTGACGGTGTTCTGAGACGTGTGCAGGTCATGCTGGATGGTCGGCAGCACCGGGGTGATCAGCGACTGGAGCATCGCGAAGAACCCGGTGCCGGCCGCCAGGACGAGGAAGGTGAGCCGGCGGGAGCCGCGACGGACGGTCTCTGTCATGCGGGGAACTCCAATTCCGCGTACGGAGGGGACGGGCAGCTGGGCTCGTCAGGGCTTCGGGGCGGCGCCCGTCGCACTGTTCGGCGGGATCGGCGCGGAGCGCCCGGGGAGGTAAGCTAAGCGGAGGCATGACTCCGGACAGTTCCGGAGGGGTGCCTCCATTAAGCTAGCGGAGGGGTGCCTCCGGTTGCAACCGAGGTGAGGTGACGCACGTCATGGCCAGCGCGGGACAGACGCCCGACGTCTTCGCACAGCGACCCAAGCGGGCCGACGCCCGGCGCAACTACGAGTCGCTGATCGCGGCCGCCCGCGAGGCCTTCGCCGAGAACGGAGCGTCCGCCTCGCTCGAAGAGGTGGCCCGGCGCGCCGGGGTGGGCATCGGCACCCTCTACCGGAACTTCCCCACCCGGCAGGCCCTGTTCGAAGCCGTCTACGTCGAGGAGGTCCGGGCGCTGAGTCGCTCCGCGGCCGACCTGGCCGACCTGCCCCCGTGGGACGCGCTCGTCGCCTGGCTGCACCGGTTCGTCGGCTACGCCGCCACCAAGCGGGCCCTGGCCGAGGAGCTGCTGCGCGACTCCGAGGTCTTCCGGAGTTGCCGGACGGAGATCTACACCGCGGGCGAGCCGCTGATGCGCCGCGCCCAGGCCTCCGGGGCGGTCCGCGCCGACATCAGCTTCGACGACGTGGTCCGGCTGCTCAGCGGCCTCACCATGGCCCAGTTCCCCGAGCCGGAGCAGCGCGAACGGGTGCTGGGCGTCGCCCTCGACGGACTACGCCCGCCGGCCACGCCGCGCTGACTCAGTCGGTCCCGTGCGGCGCTACGGCCAGCGGCATCGCCACCGTCGTGCGGAGCGACCACCGCGTCAGGCGGGGACCACGTAGGGGAACGTGCCGGAGCGGGCCTCCCGGGTCACGTCCGCGGTCAGCCCCGAGGTCATCCCCGTGTTCAGCACCAGGGAGAACATCACCTCCGGGGCGTTGTCCAGCATCGTGCGCCCGTTCCGCACGGCGAAGCCGTAGTTCGCCGGCGTCCCGACCCGGTACGACAGCAGATCGGGGTAGACCTGCCGGGCCACGCTCCTGCCGTACGCCTTCGGATCGGGAGCCGTGCCGTTCGCGGCGACCACCCGCGCGACGGTCGAGGCGATGTTCTCGCCGTCCGCCTTCAGGTCGTCGCAAGGGTGCCGGACGTTGGCGGGGTCGGAGAAGTCGGTGTCGGTCGGCCAGAAGATCGGCCACATCATCGGGTGGCCGGCCCGGTTGATCGGCCGCCATCCGCCGGCGTCCGTCGCCAGCTTCGTGGTGCACCAGACGCCGATCTGCGCCCCGTCGCGCAGCCGCGGCTCGTCGTGCGACACCTCGAGGACGATGGACTCGACGGTGGTGCCGGCGAAGCTGTTCTTCGCGTTCTCCGGTCGCCACTTCGAGCGGTCCAGCTTGGCGCCGTTCTTGAAGGCGTCGTTGACGGTCGCGAGCTGGTCCAGGTCGATGTAGAAGGGATCGGCGATCCGGCCGGCCCAGAGCCGCAGGATGTCGCTGCTCACCACCTCGCCGGTCCGCCCCTGGACGTGGAGTTCGCCGGTCGCCGCGTCGCTGCGCGCTTCGGTGCCGGTCAGCGTGTGCAGCGTCACCGCCTGCCGCCCGTCGGCGTCCGGTTCATCGAAGGCCACCCGGTAGGTGAGGTCCTCGAGATCGGCGCCATCGAAGTGAATCTTGAACTCGTACCGCGCCTCGTGGTGGAAGCCACGCTTGATGTCGGCCCGGGTCACCGAACTGTTGACGTCCATGACGAAGACCGTGCCGCGCTCGCCGTCGAAGACGTACAGGTCGTCCAGGTAGAGCTGACCGGACTGCGCGGCGAGCGGGGTGTCGAGATGGTGCGACATCGGCTGACTCCTCGAGGGATCCGGGCACGGCACTCTGACACTAGGTGGCGTTTGCTCCGTTTCTAGGACTTATGAACCCTTTTGCATGCCTTGCTGGGCACGTCATCGCGCGATCGCTGCCTGCTCCGGCTCGACTCGCTGGCTGAGCTGCCCGAACTGGTGCGCAAGCACAACGACTCAGCGGCTTAGCTACGCCAAGGTGGTAGCGGGCGCCTCTTACCCGAGCCGGAGGTTCGGATGCAGATAAGAGCCTTGCTCGGGGCTGCCGGTGCGGACGGCATCAGCAGCCACCACGGTGGCTTCCCCGAAGTTGGTCGTTGCGCACGGTGAGGCGCAGGGCGTTGATGGCCAGCTGGGTGAGGTCAGAAAGTTGGTCCTCACCGACGGTGAGGCCGTGCAGATTGTCGAGGGACGTCTTGAGTCCTTGGAGGCGACTGTGCCGCAGGTCCGCGCCGTCGAGGTGACAGGAGTCCAGTTCCAGGCCGTTGAGGTCGCAGGACCGCAGCGCGATGCCGGGGAGGCGGCAGGTGGACCAGGTGGTGTGAGTGAGGGTGCAGTCGGTGAAGGCGACCGAGCCGGCGGCGATGACGCGTTGGAAGGTGGCGTAGTCGAAGCGGCAGCCGTCAAACAGGACGTCCTTGAGGCGTACATCGGTGAGCCGGGTACCGGTGAACCGAGAGCCGGTGATCGCGCATCGTTCGATGGTGATACCGGTAATGGCCGCGCCGGAGAAGTCGGTGCGGATGATCTCGCATCCGTAGAGGCTGCCGGTTTCCCAGGTGCTCTCGCTGAGGTCCGCGCCGGTGATCCGACTGCTACGGATACTGGCTCCTTCGAGCTGCACGCCGTGGCAGGATGCGCCTTCGACGAGGACCTCGGTGAGAGCATCCGACAATTCGGTCACCTTGTCGAGGTCGTCGGGGTCGAGGTCCGGCAGCAGGACCTTCACGTCGCCGATCGTGGTGGTGCGCATGTGTCCTCAACCTGTGTGGGTGCGGGGTGGGCACGCCAACCCGCGCGTCCAGCGGTGGGGGGCTACTTCTTCTTGTTCCAGTTGTCCCAGCCGGGTCGGCTGTCAAACTTCCCGCGGTTGTCCCAGGTGGGCCGGTTGTCGAACTTCGCTGCGTCGATCGACGCTACCGACCGGTCTGGGCCGACGCCGAGGCGGGCGAGTTGCTCAGGCGCGGCGTTGACGAGGGTCGCGAGAGCGTTGGTCATGGTGGTCCTCCTTGAGGGGTGAGGTGGTCTGCGGCGGCGCGGACGAGGGCTTGCCGGGTGGTTCGGCAGTAGGTCGTTTCTCGGGCGGTGAACGTCGCGTGCTCGAAGTAGCGGTTGCCGGCCTGGGCGCCCCGGCAGAAGCCGTAGAAGGCGCAGTGGCTGGCGCAGTCGTTGAGGGCAGTCATGAACTCGTTGACATAGCGCAGGTCGCCGGCGCGGGCGAGCATGCCGGTGATCGTCTGGCGGAGAACGTTGCCGGCGATGAAGTCGCCGTATCGCGGATCGGTGACGCCGAGGAGTTCCGGTGACAGCAGCACCACCTGCCCATCCCAGGAGACGGTCGGGATCGGCTCGTACGGGGCGTGGTCGACGTGTCCGGCGCGGGTGGCGGCGAGGTAGTCGGCCAGGCGGTCCACGTCGCGGATCCGCAGCGGGCTGCCGCCGACGCGACGCCTGATGAGGTGCTGCCAGAACCGGTAAGCGGCGTCCTCTGGCACCGGTGCCCGGTCGGCGCCCTCCTGCTCTTCGATGTTGAAGCCCACCGACCCGCAGCCGGGCAGGCCGGTGAAGAAGTCGACGAGGGTGTCAGGTTGGTCGATGGTTTCCGGTGTGACGACACAGATCACCGAATACTCCAAACCGGCGTCGGCCAAGGCCAGGATGCCGCGCAGGCTTCGGCTGTCCGTCGGGTTACCGGCCCGGTCGAGGCGGTTACGGTTCAACGCGCCCGGTCCGTCGATGCTGACCCCGACCTCGAACTCGTAGGCAGCGAACAGCTCGCACCACCGCCGGTTGATCAGCGTCGCGTTCGTCTGGATCTCATGACGCACCATCCCCGCACGCCGCAGCTCCTCGAACGGGGCCAGCAGCTCCCGGAACAACCCAATGGGAGTGGCGGTGGGTTCGCCCCCGTGCCACACGACGCTCACCGGATGACTGCTGTACTGCTGCGCGATCGAGTCGGCGCACGCCTGCGCGACCGCATCGCTCATCAGGCGCCGGGATCTGCGGTCGGGCAGGTAGCAGTAGCTGCAGTCGAGGTTGCAGAAGCTCGTCGGCTGCACCACCAAGGTATGGAAGCTACCGGCGATCGCCGGCTGGCCGGTCGCGGTGATGAGGCCGATGCCGTTCACGGTGACGACTCCTCAATCCCCGCGCCTTCGAGGAGCGTGACGCGGTAGGCGTGGGTGTGGCGGGCGGGCCAGCCGAGGAACCGGTCGAACATGTCAGCGGCGCTGCCCGTCACGCTCGGGTTGAGCCGGTGCAGGTCGTCGATCGCGTCGTGCAGACAGGCGGCCAGGTAGAGGAACAGGCTCACCGGGTTGTCCCGGTACTCGGCAACGAGCGCGAGCTTCGCCGCCCCGCAGGGCCACGGCTGCCCGCACCGGCGGCACAACCACAGTGGACGCAACGGCAAATGCTCCACCCCGGCTGGCGCGATTCGGTACGCCGCAAGACGACGCTGCCCGGTCACCGGCGCTCACCCTCGCGGGCCTGCTGCTCGAACAGCCGACGCCACACGTGGGTGAGCAACGGCGGATCAGCCGGCCGCACCGACCACTGCGACGACGCCCACCCGGGCTCGGGGCGCCAGGACTGGTCGGCCACCGCGTTACGCGAGACGTACACCGTCATGCCGGCACCCCCGATCGAGACCGTGAGCGGTGGGCCCGCCGTGGGAAGGGCGAGCCCACCGCCGCACCACAGCGGCTGGGAGCAGACCGCCGATCACCCACCCACGCAGCCCTCATGGCGGTACGCAGGCGGGGCGTCATCCGCACGCGTGCGGGAGCGAGCTGGGGCGGCACCGGCCGAAGCAACAAGGCGAACTCCTGCCTCCCGGCGATTCCGTCGTTCATCCGAGCTCCCTGGCGTGAGGCTGCGATTGCGTGCCGGCCGCCTACTCGCCGAGAGTGGCGCACCAGCCCAATCAGGTTCGCTCGGTGAACGCGGCAATGGGGATGTCCTGGCGGTGCACTCACGGTGCACCTGCCAGCACGCCAAGTGCCGTTACGATCGTTTGGCCGACTGTCCCCATCGAGAGGACGTGCCATGGCCGCGGTGCCGACCTGGACCGGCCGGGAAGCAAACGCGCTGCGTCAGGCGTTGCGGATGAGCGTTACCGGCTTCGCTGAGCACCTGGGCGCGGCACGGCGAACAGTGGCCAAGTGGAGTAGCCAGGGCAATAAGGTCCATCTGCGTGCCGACATGCAGGCCGCCCTGGACACGGTGCTGGCGCGGACCACCCCGGACGTCCGCGAGCGCTTCGCAGCGCTGGTGAGAGCGGGTACCAGCGATGCACTTGCGGATCCCGCGACGCTGCCCGTCAGGAACACGCACACCCATACTGGCGGAGGCGGCATTAACGACTTCGACTCGGACGGCGACGTGCGGCGCAGAGATCTCCTGACGGGCATGACGATCAGCGGCATCACTCGGCCGAACGCGGCAACCCTGCTCCAAGTACTGGTCGCACCGCGACCTCGCAACGACGAGCCAGTTGCGCTACCGCTCCGGCAGTTCGCTCGGGACGTAGCCGCCGCGAAAATCGCCTATCAGGCGTGCCGTTACGAGCAGGTTTTCGCCGGGCTCGTGGCCCTGTTGCCTGCCCTGGAACCAACTCGTGCGGACGCCGAGGGTGAGCAGCGGGCGCAGGTCGATGCCCTGGCCAGCGACCTGTACCACGTCGTCGGCAGCGTGCTGCTCAAGGTCGGTGACAAAGGCATGGCGCTGATCGCCGCCGAACGCAGCACCCGTGCCGCTTCGAGCAGTCAGGACCCGGTGGTGATGGGTGCAAGCGCCCGGATCATGACCCACGCTCTCATGAGCAACGGCCACAGCAATCAGGCACAGCAGCTCGCTGAAGCCGCGGCCGAGACCCTCCGACGCGGCACCCGACTCGCCTCGACCGACGCGGTCGCCGTCTATGGCGCCCTGCTGCTGCGCGGTGCTATCGCCGCCGCCCGCGACGACAACCGAGACCACGCAAAAGCCATGCTTGATGAGGCCTCCCATGCCGCCGATCGACTCGGCTACGACGGCAACGAGCGGTGGACCGGCTTCGGTGCCACCAACGTCCTTCTGCACCGCGTCAACATCGCGCTGACCCTGGGCGACGCTGGCACCGCCATCGCCCTCGCCCGCCAGGTGCCGCTGGACAAGCTCGGCCTCGCCGAACGCAAGGCCTCGCTGCTCGTCGACGTGGCTCGGGCCTACACCCAGTGGGGACGCTACGAGCACGGCCTTTACGCGCTACGCAGCGCGTATGAGGTGGCACCGGAGGAGATCCGGTGCCGGCCAACGGTTCAGCGCATCGCCAGCGACCTGGCAGTCCTAACCCGGGGGCACGTTCGCAGCGCTGTCTTCGACTTCGCCCAGCACGCCGGGATCCGTGTATGACCAGCGGCCACCTGCAGATCGTCGTCTGCGCTGCCGGCCCCGCCGCAGACGTGACACAACTGGTCACCACCGCGACGCAACAGTCGTGGACAACGGCGGTCACCGCCACCCCCAGCGCCCTCGACTTCATCGACGCCGAAGCGATAGAGCGGCTGACCGGGCATCCGGTCCGGTCCACCTACCGATCGTCCCCCGGCGCCAGCCGATCTCTCCCCGCCGCTGACGCGCTCGTCATTGCCCCCGCCACCTACAACTCCGTCAACAAGATCGCCCTCGGCATCGCCGACAACTACGCGATGACGACAATCGCCGAGCTGATCGGCCGGCAGGTGCCCACCGTGGTCGTCCCGTTCGTCAATGCCGCCCTGGCCGCCCGCGCACCCTTTCAGCGCGCCGTGGCGTGCCTCCGCGATGAGCGCGTCCGGATCCTTCTCGGGACCGACGACGGATGGGAGCCACACCCACTCGGCAGCGGCAACAGCCGCCAGCAGGCCTTCCCTTGGGCGACGGCATTCGAAGCAGCGATCCGGTTGGCCGCTGAGGTGCCGGCCGGCGGCGCTGATCGCAGCTGACTCCAACGTGCCCCGACCGACACCCCCCTCGCGGCAGGCGGAGCAACGCAAGACAGAACACGTGGCTGGCGTAAGGCAGGCCGGTGCACGCGTCCACGGTCACGGCACCACGTCCACCGCCGGCCGGAACGGCCCCACTGCTCTCGAGCACCCTGACCTTCACAGAGACACGAAAAAGGCTCTGGCCTGGTGGAGAACCACCAGGCCAGAGCCTGTGTTACACGGTGCGCCGCCAGGGACTCGAACCCCGAACCCGCGGATTAAGAGTCCGCTGCTCTGCCAGTTGAGCTAGCGGCGCTCGTTGGCAACGGAGAGAACATTAGCAGGTCCCTGAGCCGGGTTCCAATCCGATACCCGGCTCCCCTGTTCGGCCGAGCTTAACGGGCAAAAGCCAACAAACCGCTCGGCCGACTGCTCGGCGGGACCAGGGCGGCGGCGTCGATACGGCACCATGTCGCCAGGCACGCGAGAACTGGGGTGGGAATGGGCAGGTTCACGCGGGCCGGGGCGATGGTGGGTGCCCTGGCCCTGGTGGCGTCGTTGGCACTGACCGGGTGCGGAGACGACAAGAAGAAGGCCGCCGAGTTCGTCGGCGGCGGCGCGGTTCCGGGTACGGGTGCGCCCACCGCCTCACCGGAGGCTGGGACCTCCGCGCCGGCCCAGAGCCTGACGGTGAGCCCGGCCGACGGGGCGAAGAACAAGCCGGTGAGCACCGAGATCAGCGCGAAGCTGCCGGGCGGCGGCACGGTGTCCTCGGTCACCCTCGCCTCCGCCGACGGCAAGCAGGTCGCGGGCAGGATGCGGCTGGACGGTTCCTCCTGGGTGCCGTCGGCCCCGCTGAAGTACGGCACCGATTACACCGCCACGGTGACCGGCACCGGCGCCGGCGGCGAGTCCCGGCAGGGCACCAGCACCTTCACCACCATGGCCAAGCCGAAGTCGATGATCAGCTCCGGCCTCTACCTCTTCGACGACAAGACGTACGGCGTGGGCATGCCGGTGGTCGTCGAGTTCCACCCGGGCATCCCGAAGAAGGACCGGGCGGACGTGCAGAAGCGGATGTTCGTCAAGACCGACCCGCCGCAGCCGGGCGCCTGGCACTGGGTCTACAACGGCACCCAGGCCTACTACCGGGCCCCGGAGTACTGGAAGCCGGGCACCACCCTCGACGTCCGGATCGCGCTGGCCGGCATGCCGTTGAGCAACGGCCGCTACGGCAACGTCGACCGTACGGCGACCGCCAAGATCGGCCGGTCCTTCGTGATGAAGGTCGACAACAGCACCAAGAAGATGACGGTGTACCAGGACGGCGAGGTGGTCCGCACCCTGCCGGTCAGCCTGGGCAAGAAGAGCACTCCCTCCTCCAGCGGCACCCTCGTGGTGATGGAGAAGAAGGAGCAGACGGTCTTCGACACCATGGACGACCCCGACCCGGAGAACCGGTACCGCACCGAGATCGACTTCGCCCAACGGTTGACCTGGGGTGGCGAGTACATCCACGCGGCGCCCTGGTCCGAGGGGGTGCAGGGTCGGCAGAACGTCTCGCACGGCTGCGTCAACGTCTCGATGGCGATGGGCCGCTGGCTCTTCGATCAGACGAAGATCGGCGACCCGATCACCATCAAGGGCACCGAGCGCCGCGTCGCCCCCGGCAACGGCTGGACGGCCTGGAGCCTGAGCTGGTCGGAGTTCGTCAAGGGCAGCGCCCTGCCCGTGCCGGACGGCGGCTCCGGCCCGCTGCTGTAGCACCCACCCGGTCGGGTCGGCGGTCACGCCGGCCCGACCGGAGCGGGCCCGGCCCGCGCCGGTCACTGGAGCGTGGGGCCGGAAGAAACCGAGCAGCCCTCGCCAAAGTCCCACATTTTACCGGAATTCGCACTCCCCCATCGGCGTGTTTCAGTTCACGGCCGGCAACCGACCGGCGCTTTCTCGCGTCAGTGGGAGAGGATGGGGCATCGGGGACCACGACTGTGAGGGAATCATGCGAGCTACCCACCACCGGCTGACCCGGCACGCCGGGCGGCGCCGCGCACTCGCGGCGGGGCTTCTCGCCGCGACGCTGGCGCTCACCTCCGCCTGCACGGGCTCCGGCGACGACAAGCCGTCGAGCTGGCAGGGCAGCGGCGAGAGCGCCCCGAAGGCCGCGGCCACCATCAGCGAGCCCAAGGCCGACGCGACCGACGTCCCGGCCTCCACCGGCATCACCTTCACCACGAAGGACGCCGAGGAGACCAGCGTCGAGCTGAAGGACGCCAGCGGCAAGGCCGTCGAGGGCGAGCTCGCCGCGGACGGCAAGAGCTGGCTCCCCGCGGGCGCCCTGGAGTACGGCGAGAAGTACACCGCCACCGTCACGGCGACCGGTGACGACGGCAAGCCGGCCACCGCGACCAGCGCCTTCACCGTGATGGCCAAGCCCGACAAGCAGGTACGGATCACCAGCTTCCTCGGCGACAACCAGGTGGTCGGGGTGGGCATGCCGCTGATCGTCCGGTTCGGCCGGGCCATCCCCGAGGACTACCGCGACGACGTCCAGCGTCGGATGATCGTCACCTCCACGCCGGCGCAAACGGGGATCTGGCACTGGTCGAGCCCCACCGAGGTCCGCTACCGCCCGAAGGAGTTCTGGAAGTCGGGCACCACCGTGTCGTACCGGGTGCAGGCCGGCGGGCTGCCGATGGGCGACGGCTGGTACGGCCGCTCCGACCTGACCGTGGACGTCAAGATCGGCCCGTCGCTGGTGATGCAGGTGGACAACAAGACCAAGCGGATGACCGTCACCAAGGACGGCAAGGTCGTCAAGACGATCCTGGTCAGCCTCGGCAAGAAGACCACCCCCTCGTCCAGCGGGACCATGGTGGTGATCGAGAAGCTCCGCAAGACGGTCTTCGACACGCTGGAGGAGCTGGGCCCCGAGGAGGGTTACCGGACGAAGATCGACTACGCCCAGCGGCTCACCTGGGGCGGCGAGTTCATCCACGCCGCGCCCTGGTCCGAGGGGAAGCAGGGCAGCGTCAACGTCTCTCACGGCTGCGTGAACGTCTCGATGGCCGACGGCAAGTGGCTCTTCGAGAACACCCGCATCGGCGACCCGATCACGGTCAAGGGCACCGAGCGCAAGCTCCAGAACGGCAACGGCTGGACCGACTGGAACATGAGCTGGGACGACTACGTCAAGGGCAGCGCCCTGCCGTACGAGGAGCCGGAGGCCACCCCGAGCCCGGAGGCCACCCCCGGCGACGAGGCTCCCAGCGTGGACCCGACCCCCTGACCGGCCCGGACACGACGAAGGCCCCCTCCGCGAGGAGGGGGCCTTCGTGTCTGGGGTGACTGATGGGAATTGAACCCACGACAACCGGGACCACAACCCGGTGCTCTGCCAACTGAGCTACAGCCACCATGCCTTCCGCGCCGGTCGCCCGGGCGGTGCGGACTAATAATAGCCACACCCCCGCCGCCCCCGTCCAGCGGGTTGCGCACCGCCCGCCCGCGCGGGCCGACGCCCCGGTCTACAGCTGGGCGGCGATCCCCTTGGCCGTCTCCACGTCCGGTCCGGGCAGGGGTACGAAGATCGTCCGCCGGTAGTACTCCAGCTCGCGGATGCTCTCCCGGATGTCGGCCAGCGCCCGGTGGGCGAGCCCCTTCTGCGGCTGGCCGAAGTACACCCGGGGGTACCAGCGCCGGGTCAGCTCCTTGATCGAGGACACGTCGATCATGCGGTAGTGCAGGTGGGCGTCGAGGCGGCGCATGTCCCGGGCGATGAAGCCCCGGTCGGTGGCGATCGAGTTGCCGCACAGCGGGGCGGTCCGCGGGTCCTTGACATGGCTGGTGATGTACTCCAGCACCATGTCCTCGGCCTCGGCCAGGGTGACGGTGGAGCGCCGCACCTCCTCGGTCAGCCCGGACTTGCCGTGCATGGTGCGCACGATCTCCGGCATCGCCGCCAGGGCCGCCTCGTCGGCGTGGATGACCACGTCGACCCCCTCGCCCAACACGTTGAGGTCGGGATCGGTGACCAGCGCGGCGACCTCGATCAGCGCGTCGCTGGCGAGATCCAGCCCGGTCATCTCACAGTCGATCCAGACGAGAAGGTCAGCCACCGGGACAGACTAGCCGCAGCCCAGGTGTCGCGCCTCGGCACCGGCGGCGGAGCGGACCGCTAGGGTTTCCCCGTGCCAGCAGAACCGGTCGCGCCACCCGCCGTCAGCTCCGACGACCAGGGGGGCCGGACGGTCCGTCGGGTCGTCGCGGTGCTGGCGCTGGCCGCCGTGCTGCCGGCCCTCTACCTGCCCGGCATGGTGCACGACTTCTTCGACCTGAAGATCTACATGCGGGCGATGGACTGGTGGTCGTCCGGGCACCCGCTCTACGACTACGTGCAGCCGGACCGGGTCCAGGGCGAGCTGTACTTCACCTATCCGCCGTTCAGCGCGCTGCTGCTGCGGCCGTTCGCGATGCTCCCGCTGGGCGTGACGATCGCCGTCTTCACCGTCCTGACCGCGATCGGCGTGATCGTGACCACCCGCTGGCTGGTCCGCCCGGTGATCGAACGGCACGGGCTGCCCCGGACCTTCACCCTCACCGTGGCGGTGCTGCTGGTGTTCGCGGTGGAGAGCACCCGGGAGACGATCACCTTCGGGCAGATCAACATGCTGCTGGTGGTGCTGATCCTGGCCGACCTGCTCTTCGCCGTACCCCGGGGGCGTCGCTGGGCCGGGGTGGGCGTGGGGCTGGCGACGGCGCTCAAGCTCTTCCCGGGCATCTTCATCGCCTACCTGCTGGTGAGCCGGCGGTGGCGGGCGGCCGTGGTGGCCGGCGTCACCGCGGCGGCGGCGACGCTGCTGGCCGCGGCGTTCGCGCCCCGGGACTCCTGGCGCTTCTGGACGCACGAGCTGTGGGCCACCAACCGGGTCGGACGCACCGACTACACCGGCAACCAGTCGTTGTTCGGGCTGCTCAGCCGGATCGACGCACCGGCCAGGCCGAACCAGCTGCTCTGGCTGGCCCTGGTCGCGGTCGTCGCCGGGTACGGCCTGTGGCGGGCGGCCCGCGCCGCCCGGGCCGGTGACGAACTGACCGGGCTCACCCTCACCGGGCTGGTCGGCGGCCTGGTCAGCCCGATCACCTGGACCCACCACATCTACTGGTTCATCCCGGCGGTGGTGGTGCTGGTGGACGCGGCGCTGCGCGCCGACCGGGACACCGTGGCGGGGACGCGGAGTCGTCGTCGCCTGCTCGCGCTCGCGGTCGGCACGGCGTTCGTGATCATCTACGGGGTGGTGTCCTTCTTCGACTGGGGCGTGGCCCCGGCGCGTACCGACACCCCGGCGGAGTTCCTGGTGCGCAACGCCTATGTGCTGCTGGCCCTGCTGTTGCTGGTGACGCTCCCGGTGCGCCGCCGGACGGAGCCGACCCACGAATAAGTTGCGCTAAATGGACAGATCTTCCAGTGGCCGACTTTCGCCGCTAATCTGGCGACACCTACCGCAGACGTCTGTCGGGTAGCACCGATCCCCCGGTGAGGACGGCCCTCCGCGTCGGCAGCGCGGCGGGCCGTTCGCCGTGCCGGGTCAGTCCGTGCCGACGGGCCGGGGGCTTCCGGGCACCGGTTCGGCCGTCTCCTCCGGACGCTCCGGCGGCCACGGCGGCAGGTCGGCGAGGGTGGCCGGACGCCGCGCCGGCACCGCGCCGATGGCGGCCCGGGACCGCTCGGGCGCCCCGACCGACACCAGCTGCCGCTCCGGCTCGGGTGCCGCGCCGAGGCCGCTGAGCGAGCTGACGCCCAGCCGACCGGCGAGCACCGGGACCTGGTCCGGCTCGACCACGAAGACCACCTCGCGCGGGCGTACCGGGCGCAGCAGCACCAGCACCGCCAGCACGATCAGCAGGAGCCCGCCGGCCAGCGCACCCCAGGCCACCGGGCGGAACCAGTCCGACCGCACCTCGGCCCGCAGGTCCAGGGCGAGGTCCGCGCCGCCGTCGGGGCGCATCACCACCAGGCTCAACCGGCGATCGGCCAGCTCCCCCGGGGTCCACTCGACCGCGCCGATTCCCTCGCGTACCCAGAAGGGCGCGTCGAGCGGGCTGGCCTGGACCACGCCGGCGGGCCCGGCGGTGGGCGCGGCGCCGGCGTCGGTCAACCGGACCGGCAACGGCCCGCGGGCCAACGCGATCCGGTCGACCGTGACGTGCGGGACCGGGGCGAGCCAGCGGCGGACCTCGTCGGCGGGCGCCAGGCCGACGAAGGCCGGCCCGTCGGCGGTACGGGCCGTCAGCCGCAGCCTCGCCCCGCCGACCCGGGTGAACGGCGCCTCCGCGCGCAGCAGCGCGTCGACGTCCTGCACCACGACCGCCCGGCCCGCGCTGCGCACTGGCTCGAAGCGGGCGCTGAAGGTGCCGTCGGTACTCGCGCGCTGGGCGACCAGGCTGAGGCCGCTTCCCGCCAGCAGGGCGGGGATCCCGACGACCAACAGCAGCATTCCGACGAGCGACCGCACGAACCGCATCCGTTCCGTCTCCTTCGGTGACCGGGTACCCGGCCGACCTTACCGACGAGACCGCCGTGATCTGTGCATATCGCGCGGGACGGACAGCCGCCGGCCCGCCGGAGCGACTCCGACGGGCCGGCGGGCGGAGCGGGTCAGGCCTTCGGCGTCGCCTCCCGGCGGGTCCGGGCGAAGGCCAGTCCACCGAGGAGCAGACCGGCCAGCCCGGCCACCAGACCGGCGATGGCCAGCCCGGTCGCCGTACCGTCGGAGTCCTCGTCGTCATCGGCCGCGGCCTGCCCGGCCGGCGACGCCCCCGGCGTGGCCGACGCCGAGGCCGGGGCCAGGGTGAGCACCGGCGCCGGGTTCTCCGGCTCCTCGGCGCCCGGCGTCGGCTCCTCGATCCACCGCGCGACGTTGCCGTCGGAGTACGTCTGCAACGTCTTGAAGACCATCCGGTCGACCTGCGGCAGCGGGCCCATCGAGACCGGGAACTCCTGGAACTGGCCGGGCTTCACCGCCGCGTCGCCGGTGGCCGTCCAGGTCAGCTTCGACACCGCCTCGGTGAGCTGGCTGCCGTGCACCTCGATCGGCGGGTCCACCTTGCGCTTCTCCACCGCCACCGTCCAGCCGGGCACCGGCATGGTGGAGACCGAGCCGACCGGCGCGTTCTCCGGCAGCACCACCTCGACCTTGGTGGTGGAGGCGGTGTCGCTCTCGTTCGGCACCCGGAAGGCGAAGCGGCCGTAGGAACCCTGCGCGGCCTCCTTCGGGTTGACGGTGACGTGCGCCGAGGCGGGCCCGGCGAAGCCGAGCACCGCCGTGGTGACGGCGGCGAGCGCGAGAGCGGCGGCGGTTGCGGGACGCCGGAGACGGATCATCTGTGAGAGAGCCTTTCTCGTTACCTGATCGGCACGGTGGCGGTCACCGTGGCCTGGTCGATGTCGGAGGTGCGGACGGTGACGCGCAGCTGCCACTCGCCGGCGCTCGGGAAGCTGATCTCCCCGGTCACGTGGTTGTCGGTCAGCGGCAGCAGCGGGATGTCGATCGGCTCGATGCCCGCCGACGGCAGCGCGGCCGTCACCTTCCACTCGGCCACCGGCTGCGGCCGGTTGTCTTTGGTGTACGCGTACAGGTGCAGCGAGTTGTTGCCCCGCTCGGCCGGATCCAGCTCCACCTGCAGCGAGTAGATCGGGCTGGTCAGCGTGGTGGAGAAGTAGCCGGCGGGCGCGCCGGCCACCTCATCGGCGGCGACCCGGGCCGGGGTGGTCTGCACCAGGGTGGCCGACACGCCGAGCACCACCGCGGTGATCGCCAGCTCGACCCAGATGGCCCGCCGCACCGGTACCGGGCGCTGCGCGGCGGTCCGCCGCCGCACCAGCTGCCGGGAGTACGCGGCCACCGCCACCACCAGCACGAACAGCCCTACCTTCGCCAGCAGCAGCCGGCCGTACGTGGTGTCGACGAGGGGCCGCACGCCGCCCACCTCGATCAGCCCCTGCACGATCCCGGCGAGCAGCAGCGCCGCCACCGCCAGCGCCGCCCAGCGGGACCAGATCGGCAGGATCGCCCCCAGCTCCCGCTCGTCGGCGCGGCGCAGCAGGAAGACCGCCAGCATCACCAGCCCGCCCAGCCAGACCGCCATGCTGCCCAGGTGCACCGCGTCGACGGCCACCGACACGGCCGGCGCCGGGGAGGCCGCCGGGTGCCCGGCCAGCGGCCAGGTGAACAGTCCCGCCCCGCCCAGCACGGCCAGGATGAGCGCGTCGGTACGACCGACCGGGCCCCGGGTCAGCGGGCGCAGCAGGAACGCCGCCGCCGCGAGCAGACCCAGGCGGACCAGGTGCGCGGTGCCGTACGTGCTGCCGAGCATCTCGCTGAAGCCGGCCCCGGTGACGTCGGTCAGCCCACCTCCGGCGGTGTACGGCACCTGCAACCACAGCTCGGCCAGAGTGGCTAGCGCGAGCAGCCCGACTCCCGCCCAGGCGAGCCGGGCCGGGCCCCGGCGGGACAGCCGGTGCGGCCAGAGGGCGGCGAGCACCAGCGCCGGACCCACCACCAGCAGCAGACCCACGTAGCCCAGGTACTTGACCACCTTGACCGCGTTCTCCACCACCGGGTTCGCCCGGCTCTCCGCCCCCGAGTCGGTGGGGGGCGTCGAGGGAGCGCCGACCGAGTAGGTGAAGGCGCCGGACACCGGGTGGCTGTCGGCGGAGATCACCCGGTAGCTCACCAGGTAGGTGCCGCGCGGCCCGGACGGGTCCACCGGCACGGTCACCAGCGCACCCTCGAAGGTGGGCTCGCCCCGGTCGGCCCGGGAGCCGTCCGGGGCGATCACCCGGATCTTGCCGGTGACCTTGCGCACCGACTCGCTGAAGGTCAGCACCACCTCGGCCGGGGCGCTCGGCACCACGGCCGAGGCGACCGGGCTGCTGCTGGCCAGCACGGCGTGGGCGCTGGCCGGAGCGGCCGGGGCGAGCAGCAGCGCGACGAGGGTGACCAGCAGGCCGGCGGCGGTACCCAGCCGCGCGAACCAACGACGATCGACGACGTTCATGCCGGCCATGCTCGCCGACGCGACGCCCCTGCGCCGACCCGACCCCGTACCGGCGCCGGACCGGTCCGACCCCGGCCGGGCGGCGGCCGGCGGCCCCGGAACGGTCGGCCTCACCCGCGCCCCGCCACGACCGCGCGCGACCAGGGCCGGTCGGCCTCGCCGCTGACCCGGCCGAGCGCCCACAGCAGGCCGGCCTGCACCACGGCGGCCAGGTGGCCGACCTCGTGCACGAGGGCGGTGGTGGAGTTGGCGATGTCGACCACGCTGGTGCCGGCCAGGCAGAGCGCCAGCACCAGCGCCACCGGCAGGAACGCCCGGGCCCGCTCCGGTCGCCACGCGGCCAGCGCGAAACCCACCGCGAGGGCCACGTCGAAGGAGGCCATCTCCCGGCTGGTGTGCGGATCGGCGGCCACGCCGAGCCCGGCCAGCAGGATCGGCAGCGCGATGGCGAGCTGGGCCACCGCGGCCACCGCCACCGCGACCCGCAGCACCTGACGACGGGCGGCCCGGACGGCCGCCGGCGAACGCGCGGCCAGCACCGGGTCGGCGGCGACCGCCGCCAGCACCCGGGCGGTCAGGTCCGGCACCTGCACCGAGCGGACCCGGGTGAGCCGGGTCACCTGCTCGGCCCGGGCCAGCCACGACCGGCAGTCGGGGCAGGACGCGGTGTGCGCGTCCAGCGCCGCCGCCGGTGCCTGCGGGTCCTCGCCGTCCAGCCGCGCCGACAGCGCCACGCGTACGTCGTCGCACTTCATGAGGAGGTAGTCGGGTGGTGGGGCGGGAAAGTTCCCGACGTGGGCCGGGCCATAGAAAGGGCCGAACGGCCCTGCTCGCCCCGGGTACGCCGCGTAACCTCGGGTGACGTGATCCCCGCCCCGCGCGACACCACCGCCGGCCGCCCCGACGCGGCACCCGGCGCTGCGCGCGACACGGCGACGCACTGGGCGCTGAGCGCCCGCGACGGTGATCCCCTCGCCCAGGCCGCCTTCGTCCGGGCCACCCAGGCCGAGGTGTGGCGGTTCACCGCCGCGCTGGTCGACCCGGACACCGCCGACGACCTCACCCAGGAGACCTACCTGCGGGCGTTCCGGGCGCTGGCCGGCTTCGAGGGGCGCGCCAGCGCGCGTACCTGGCTGCTCGGCATCGCCCGGCGAGCCTGCGCCGACCACCTGCGCATCGTCGTCCGGCGGCGCCGGCTCGACGAGCGGCTCGCCGCCGACGCCCACACCGGCCGCCCGTACCCGGACCCGGCCGGGCACCTCGGCGCCGCCGACCTGGTCCGCCGGCTGCCGACCGAGCGCCGCGAGGCGTTCGTGCTGACCCAGCTGCTCGGCCTCTCGTACGCCGAGGCGGCCGCCGTGGCCGGGGTGCCCGTCGGCACCATCCGCTCCCGGGTGGCCCGCGCCCGGCACGACCTGGTCGACGCCGTCGGCGATGCGCTGGCCGGCTGACCGGTGGAACCAATCGGCCGGACGCGACGACCAATGATCGTGACCGCACCTCGCACCCGGGCCGCCCGCTGGCCCGCCGTCCGCCCCTGGATCGGGCTGGCCGCCCGGCTCGGCCTGGCCACCGTCTGGCTCGTCGCCGGCGCCGCCAAGGTCGGTGACCTCGCCGCCTCCGGGCGCGCGGTCAACGCCTACCAGCTGCTGCCGTACGACGTGGCCACGGTGGTCGGCGCGGCGCTGCCCTTCGTGGAGCTGGCGCTCGGCGCGATCCTGCTGGTCGGCCTGGCCACCCGGCTCGCCGCCGGCGTCTCCGCCGCGCTGCTGGTGGTCTTCATCACCGGCATCGTCTCGGCCTGGAGCCGCGGGCTGGCCATCGACTGCGGCTGCTTCGGCAGCGGCGGTCAGCTCGCCGCCGGGCAGGCCCCGAGCTACCTCCCGGAGATCCTCCGGGACCTGGGATTCCTGGCGCTGGCCGGGTTCCTGCTGATCTGGCCCCGCACCCCCGTCTCGGTGGACGGCTGGCTGACGGGCGAACCCGCCGTGGAGGACGACGATGAGTAGTCGCAAGGGGCAGCGGGACGCCGCCCGGGTGGTCCGCGAGCAACTGGCCCGGGAAAGCCGGCGCAGGCGCACGCTCTGGGCGTCCGTCGCCGCGGTCGTCGTACTGGTGATCGCCGGCCTGATCGGCTGGAGCGTCTGGTCCAGCCAGCGCGCCGACGAGTTCACCGCGCCGCGCGGCGCCAGCGACGCCGGCACCGGCATCGTGATCGGCGGCGGCCCGGTCACCATCGACCTCTACGAGGACTACCTCTGCCCGGCCTGCAAGCAGTTCCAGCAGGTCAGCGGCGCCACCATCGACCAGCTGGTCAAGGACGGCAAGGCCCGGGTGATCTTCCACCCGGTGGCCTACCTGAACCGCTTCTCCACCACGGAATACTCCACCCGCTCGTCGGCCGCCTCCGGCTGCGCCGCCCAGGGCGGCAAGTTCAAGGAGTTCACCGACGCGCTCTTCGCGCGGCAGCCGCCGGAGGGCAGCGCCGGGCTCAGCAACGACGAGCTGATCGACATCGGCGCGGGCGTCGGCCTGAACCGGGACGAGTTCGGCTCCTGCGTGAAGGACGGGACGTACAAGCCGTGGACCGAGAAGGTGACCGACGACGCCAGCAGGTCCGGCGTCACCAGCACGCCGACCATCAAGGTCAACGGCAGGGAGGTCGCCGACCGCAGCCCGGCCGGGATCACCGCGGCCGTGGAGGCGGCCGGCAAGTGATCCTCGCCCTGCTCCGCCGGGCCGGCCTGGTCGCCACGGCCGCGCTGCTCAGCCTGCTCGCCCTCGCCACGCCGGCCGCCGCGCACGGCGCGGACGCGCCCGACGGCACCGACTACCGCACCGAGGCGACCGGCCTCACCCCGGCCCGGCCCGGGCTGACGGTACGGGCCGTCGAGGCGGGCGCCCGGCTGGAGCTGGTCAACCGCACCGGCCGGGACGTCGAGGTGATCGGCTACTCGGGTGAGCCGTACCTGCGGGTGGGGCCGGGTGGCGCGTACGAGAACAGCCGCTCCCCGGCGACGTACCTGAACCGGACGCTGGCCGGCGACACCGCGCTGCCGCCCGAGGCGGACCCGGCCGCGCCGCCGCAGTGGCGGCGGATCGCCGACGAGCCGAGGGTGCGCTGGCACGACCAGCGGACCCAGTGGCGGGAATCCGGGCCGCCGGCCCAGGCCGTCGCCGACCCGAACCGGACGCACCGGGTACGCGACTGGGCCGTGCCGGTCCGCGACGGCGCGGAGCAGGTGGAGATCCAGGGCACCCTGGACTGGGTGCCGCCGCCGGACCCGTACCCCTGGTGGGTGGCCGCCACGCTCGGCTTCCTGGCCGTCGCGGCGGCGGGGCTGCTGCCGGCCGGCTCGGTCGCCGGGGACCGCGCGCTGCGCGCGGTCGGGGCGCTGCTGGCGCTCGGCGGCGCGGCGGCGGTGGTCCTGGTGGTCGGGCGGGAGCTGGACGCCGGCGCGGAGGGCGTCGGCGGGGTGCTGGGCGGGCTGCTCAGCGGGCAGATCTGGCCACTGCTCACCGGGCTCGGGGCGATCGCCGCGGGCGGCTACGCGCTGGCCCGCCGGCCGGCCGCGGCCGACTTCGCGCTGGCGCTCTCCGGTGCCTGCCTGGCGCTCTTCGCCGGCGTCGCCAACCTCGGCGTCCTGTCCCGCGCGGTCGCCCCCGTCCCCTGGCCGGGCCAGTACGCCCGGCTGCTGCTCGTGGCGGTCCTGGTCGGCGGGGCCGGCGCGGTCGGCGCGGGGATCCTCCGCCTGCACGCCGCCTCCCGCACCGCCCCGACGGCGACGGCCCACACCGAAGTCCCCGCCTGACCCGCCCCCGTCCTTCCGGTCCCTGCCCTCGCCCGGCCTGGTCCGGTCCGCCGGTCGGAATCGGGGCGGGGGGGCGTCAGGGGCGGGGCAGGGAGTGCGGGGTGAAGCCGTAGGGCAGTTCGAGGCGGTGCCGGGCCAGGAGGTCGGCGTCGCCGAGGATCTCCGGGGTGGGGGCGTCGGCGACGATGCGGCCCGCGTCCAGGATGAACGCGCGCTCGCAGAGCTCCGCCGCGTACGGCAGGTCGTGGGTCACCATCAGCAGGGTCACCGGCAGGCCGCGCAGGATCTCGGCCAGCTCCCGCCGGGCGGCCGGGTCGAGGTTGGACGAGGGCTCGTCGAGCACCAGGATCTCCGGGCGCATGGCCAGCACAGTGGCCACCGCCACCCGACGCCGCTGGCCGAAGGAGAGGTGGTGCGGGGCCCGGTCGCGGTGCTCGCTCATCTTCACCGCCGCCAGCGCCTCGTCCACCCGCTCGGCCAGCTCCGCCCCGCGCAGCCCCAGGTTCGCCGGGCCGAACGCCACGTCCTCGGCCACCGTGGGCAGGAAGAGCTGGTCGTCCGGGTCCTGGAAGACGATGCCCACCCGGCGCCGGACCTCGGCCAGCTCGGCCCGGTCCCGGCTGACCGTGAGCCCGCCGACGCTGACCGTCCCCTCGGTCGGGGTGAGGATGCCGTTGAGGTGCAGCACCAGGGTGGTCTTGCCGGCGCCGTTCGGGCCGAGCAGCGCCACCCGCTCGCCGCGCGGCACCCTCAGGTCCACCCCGGCCAGGGCGAGGTGACCGTCCGGGTACGCGTACCGGACGCCGCGGACGTCCAGGGAGACAGCGGTCTGCACGTACCCGATCATGTCAGGACGACGGCGGTGGCGGCGATGAAGACGGCCGCCAGCGGCACGGTCGCCGCGGCCAGCCACTGCCCGGCGCTCGCCGCGCCCGCGCCCTGCCAGACCGCCGGCATCCGCCCGGAGTAGCCCCGCGACACCATCGCCAGGTAGACCCGCTCGCCGCGCTCGAAGGCGCGCAGGAACAGCGCCCCCACCCCGGCGGCGTAGCCGCGCAGCTGCCACAGGAAGCGCGGGTCGTCACCCCGGGACACCCGGGCCACCCGCATCCGGCGGGCCTCGCCGACCAGCACGTCCAGGTAGCGCAGCATGAACGTGGCGATCTGGGTGAGGATCTGCGGGCAGCGCAGCCGGTCCAGGCCGAGGATCAGGTCACGGGTCGTCGTGGTCCCGGCCAGCAGGAGCGACGCGAGTACGCCCAGGGTGCCCTTGGCGAGGATGTTCCAGCCGCCGTAGAGGCCGTCGACGGAGAGGCTGAGCCCGACGAGCTGCACCCGCTCCCCCGCGCCCAGGAACGGCAGCACGAAGGCGAACAGCACGAACGGCAGCTCGACCGTGGCGCGCAGCAGCAGCCAGCGCAGCCCGACCCGGGCCAGCACGGCGACCCCGGTGACCAGCAGGGCGTACCCGCCGAAGGCCCAGAACGCCTCGCGCGGGGTGGCCACCACGGCGAGCGTGAAGAGCACCATCGCCGCGATCTTGACCTCGGGGGCCAGCCGGTGCACCGGTGACGCCGCGTCCCGGTAGAGCACGTGCGCGTGTCCCGCGCCCATCCGCGTACCCCTGCTCAGCCGGCGGTGCCGGCCGGCTGCCGGTCCTCGCGCGGGGCGTCGTCGGCGTCGTCGGGGCGGGCCGGGCCGCGCCGACGCAGCAGCCAGAAGACGCCACCGCCGATAGCGAAGGTGAGCAGCACGCCGAGCACCCCGGACAGGCCGGTGGAGAGGAAACCGTTGTCCACTCCCCGGATGCCGTAGTCGGCCAGCGGGCTGTCGGCCAACTCGTGGTCCTTCGCCTGCTGGGCCGGGCAGGAGCCACCGGTGATCTCGCCGTCGGCGTCGACCGTGCAGCCCTTGAGCAGGGACGAGTCCAGCCCGTCCGGGTGCGCCGAGGCGTAGTTGCTGACCACGCCGGCGAGCAGCAGCGCCACCAGCAGGCCGACGGCCACGAAACCCCAGGAACGCTTCCTCACCGGACACCTCCGACGGCCGGGACGGGCGCCGGCGTCGCCGGCTTCAGGGCGCGCAGCGCGTACACCAGATCGGGCCGGACCTTGGCGACGGTGACCACGGTGGTCGCGGTGATCAGGCCCTCGCCGATGCCGATCAGCAGGTGGACGCCGGCCATCGTGCCGGCCAGGCCGGTGATGTTGCCGCCCAGGTCGGTGGTGCCGCCCAGCCAGTACTGGAGGACGAAGCCCTGGGCCGCCACCACCACGCTGAGCAGCGCGGAGACGAACGCGGTCACCCCGAGCCCGGCCGGCGTGCGGGGCAGCACCCGCAGCAGCCCGGCGATCAGCAGGTACGCCGCGGCGGTGCCGAGGATCGCCATGTTGGTGATGTTCAGGCCGAGCATCGCGACGCCACCGTCACCGAAGACCAGCGCCTGCACGACCAGCACCACCGCCACGCAGAGCGCGCCCACCCAGGGGCCGACCAGCAGCGCGGCGAGCGCGCCACCGAGCAGGTGGCCGCTCACCCCGGCGGTGAAGATCGGGAAGTTGAGCATCTGCACGGCGAAGATGAAGGCGGCGACCAGGCCGGCCATCGGGGCCAGCCGGTCGTCCAGGTCGCGCCGGCCGCGCAGCACGCAGAAGGTCAGCGCGGCGAGCGCTACAGCCGCGAAGATCCCCGCCACGGGACCGTTGATGATCCCGTTCGAGATGTGCATCGCCAGGGTGTCCACACCGCGCAGCCTATTTGGCAGACCATGTTGTTGCCAACACTTGGCAACAAGCCATGGTCTTGATCACGACGCGGCCGGCGCGGGTCGCCCGACGCCGTCCCGGACGGCGGTAAGGTCGCTGCCATGACCGCGCCCGACCGCCTCAACCCCGGCGACCCCGCTCCCGACTTCACCCTGCCGACCGACACCGGCGAGACGCTCTCCCTGGCCGACCTGCGCGGCCGCCGGGTCATCCTGTACGCCTACCCGGCCGCGATGACCCCCGGCTGCACCAAGCAGGCCTGCGACTTCCGCGACTCGCTCGCCTCGCTCCAGGCCGCCGGCTACGAGGTCGTCGGCATCTCGCCGGACAAGCCGGAGAAGCTGGCGAAGTTCCGCGAGCGGGACGCCATCACCTTCCCGCTGGTCGGCGACGCCGACAAGGCGGTGCTCACCGCGTACGGCGCGTACGGCGAGAAGCAGATGTACGGCCGGACGGTGACCGGGGTGATCCGCTCCACGTTCGTCATCGACCCGGACGGGAAGATCGAGCGGGCGCTCTACAACGTCAAGGCCACCGGGCACGTGGCGAAGCTGCGGCGGGACCTCGGCCTCGACTGAGGCTGTCACACCCGGCCGCTACGGTCCGTGCGTGGTCCGATACCGGTACACGCCCGAGGCGCTCGCCGAGGCGGCCGCCGCCGCGCACTCCATCGCCGGGGTGATGCGGCTGCTCGGCGTCCGCATCAGCGGTGGGTCGCACGCGCACATCAGCCGCCAGTTGAAGCGGTTCGGCGTCGACACGTCGCACTTCACGGGCAACGCACACAACAAGGGTCGCCGGGGCGAACGGCGGACCACCTCCTCGCAACTGCTGGTGCGCTTGCCGCAGGGTGCCCGCCGCACACCTGGCAGCCGGTTGAAGTGGGCGCTACGGGACATCGGCGTCCCCGAGGAGTGCGAGGAGTGCGCTATCGGGCCGACGTGGCGGGGTCGCCCGCTGATCCTGCACGTCGACCACATCGACGGCGACTTCCTCGACAACCGCCCGCCGAATCTGCGGCTGCTCTGCCCGAACTGCCACAGTCAGACAGCCACCTACGCCGGCCGGAATCGGGGCCCCGCACCGCCGCCCACCGGCGTTCCGGCGAGGCCACCCCGGCTGTCGGCACCACTCGCGCCGGACGCCGTGGCGGATCTGATCAGACAGGTGGAAGCCGGCGTCCTCCGCCCGATCGACGCGGCGAGAAGCATCGGCTGTCACCGCAACCACCTCCCGCGCCTTCGCCGACGACTCGCCACCACCGGCACGGTCACTCCCACACCCCGACAGGCTTCCGGACCAGCACCACGGTCCACTCACCACGAGACGGTCGTGCGGTACGCCCTCGCGAACCCCGCACTCGGCCCGCGAAAGCTGGCCGATCTCATCCGGGAGTCGTCCGGCGGCGAATGCGTGGTCAGCCATGGCACGGTGTCGAACATCCTCCGGCGAGCGGGACTGCACACCGTTTCGGCGCGACGCTCTAGACTCAGCGGGTCGGCGGGAGTGGCGTAACGGCAGCCGCGCGGGCCTTAGGAGCCCGTGTCCGAGAGGACGTGGGGGTTCGAATCCCCTCTCCCGCACCAGGCGGCACTGTCAGGCGCGTCACCATTGCGGGCTCACGCCGCGCCTGTTCGTCAGGATTGCCGGCGTGAGTCTGCGCTTCGTCCTCGACCCCGATCTCACCCCTGACCTGCGCGAGCGGATCGTCGACCTCTGGGTCGACGTCACCAACGCCGGCGGCGCGGTCGGCTTCGTCGCCCCGGTCAGCGCCGCCGAGGTCCGTCCGGTCGCCGAGCGGACCCTCGGCGACATCACCGACGGGCCGGACCGGCTACTCGTCGGGTACGAGGGCGATCGCCTCGTCGCGGTGCTGATCTTCGCGGACAACCGGTTCCACCTGAAGACGCACTGGGGCATCCTCAAGCGGGTGATGGTCCACCCGGACACCCAGGGCCGGGGCTACGGCCTCGACCTGATGCGGGAGGCGGCGCGCCGTGCCCCGGAGCTGGGCTGGCGGGCGCTGCACGTGACGGTGCGGGGCGGGCTCGGCCTGGAGAAGTTCTACGCCCGGCTCGGCTACCGGGAGATCGGGCGGCTGCCGGGCGCGCTGCGGGTGGCGCCGGGCGACGACCGCGACGAGATCCTCATGTGGCGGGACCTGGACGAGCCGGCGGGCTGACGGTCAGCCGCCGCAACCGGCCGCACGGGTGGGGTGCACCGGCGCCACCGCCGCGTCGAGCACGGCCGGCGGAGAGGCGGCCGCCGCGAGGGCGGGAGACGCCGACACCGACGGGGATGCCGAGGTCGACCGGCTGGGGCGCGCCGACGGCGACCGCGTTGGCGTGGTGGCCCTGGCGGGAGCGGCACCGCCGTACATCCTGACCGTGCTGCGCTGCACCTGGCCCGGCGCCATCCGAATGCCGGTGGCGGTGGCGCGGTGGCCGTACACGTCGGTGACCCGGATGGCGTACGGCCCGGGGCCGGCGCCGGATTCGATCAGCCAGTAGTTGTAGTCCTGCCGCGCGGCGTCGCGCCAGGCGCCGGAGCTGCCCTGCCGCACCTCGACCGAGCGCAGCGGGTTGCCGTGCTGGCCGACGAGCACGGCGAACCACCACTGCGAGGCGCCCTCCTTGATCCGGAAGGTCAGCGGGCCGGGCAGCGGCGGGTCGACCACCGCGTGGTAGCTGATCCCGACGATGCCCTGGACCGGGTCGGCGATCTCGGCGAACGCCTCCCGGGACAGGTCGAGGTGGCCGGGTTCGCACTCCGGGCACTGGTCCATGACCAGCACCCGGACGGTTCCGCGCGGGCCGGTGACGTCGAGGAAGCCGCCGCAGGCGGCGCCGGCCGCGTACTCGGACGGGCCGAGGGCGACGTAGCGGCGGTTGGCCGGCGCGGACGGGTAGGAGCAGTTGCCGCCCGCGCCTTTCGAGTCGTAGAAGGTCGCTTTTCCCTTGTGGACGGTGCCTCCGGCGGGCGGCGCGGCGAACGCCCGGGGTGCGGCGCAGGCGGGTGCGGCGCCGGAGCGCAGGGCGAGGCTGAGCCCCAGCACGGTGGCGAGCGCCGCCACACCGCCGGCGGCCAGCCAACGGGTACGGGCGGGGCGGGGGGCGGGGTCGCTGGGAGCGCTGCCGTCGGTCACGCCGGTCGATGTTGCCGGACCGGTACGCCGGGCGACAAGCCGGCTAAGCGAAAGCTAAGCCACGCACCTCACCAGACGAGCTTTCACCAGGCCACGCCGATGCCGTCGCCGGGGTACCAGTGGTCGCGCGGGGTCTCCCGGTAGGCGAGGAAGCGCCGGCCGGTGCGTTCGGCGTGAGCGGCGAGCACGTCGGTGTGGGTGACGTTGTCGGTGAGCAGCATCGCGCCGGGGGCGAGCTTCGGCTCGACCGCCTCGAACTCGCGCTTCTCGTGGGCCCGGCTGTGGTCGCTGTCGTGCAGGAACAGGTCGACGGGCCGGTCCAGCGCGGCGATGGAGGCGATGGAGTCGCCGATGACCAGATCGACCACGTCGGACCAGGGTGCGGTGCGGGCGAGGTAGCCGGCCTCGGGGTTGATGTCCAGCGAGGTGAGCCGCCCGGGGTGCCCGTCGGCGGCGTTGCGCAGCAGGGCGGCGGCGAGCACGCAGCTGCCCAGCCCCTTGTCGACGCCGGTCTCGACGACGTGGCCGGGTCGGGTGGCGCGGACGATGGCGTACCAGCCGACGCGCCGGGCGTACCGGACCTGCTTGTCGGCCAGGCCACGGCGGGCGGCGCCGGCGGTGGCCCGCTCGATGTGGCCGCGCAGCGTGTCGTCGGACTCGATTTCCTCGACGTACGCGCGGACCTGCTTGACGGGGGTGTCGCAGACGACGCTGACGAACCAGGTCAGGTGCTGGCGGCTCAGCTTGGTCAGCTCGTAGGTGTAGTTGTGGTGCTCGCGGGAGGTGAACAGCCAGCGGGCGGAGGTGCGGATGACCCTGGCGTCGTGCCGGGCGACGCGGCCGAGCCGCTTCGGGAAGGCGGCGACCGGCGCGAGGCGGGTGCGGGCGATGGCCCGGCGAAGCGTCGTTGCGTCCACGCCGAGGTTGTACCAGGTGAAGGTGAAGAGTGGCGAAGAAAGTTTTGGATTCACCGTCCGGGTGGCCGGGGCTGACCGTCCGGACGAGGGTCCCCGGAGGCAAGGGCGAATCAGTAGCATCGCGACCATGTCAGATCGCCAGCAGCTCGCCGACTCCGAACCGCGCCTCCCCGCGTCCGAAGAGGATGTCGACGCTACGGGCCAGCCGTCCGCTCCGGCTCCGCGTCGCCGTCGCGGCCGGCGTATCGCCCTGATCGTGCTGCTGGTGCTGGCGCTGCTGGCCGGCGGGGGTGTCCTGGCGGGCGGGTTGTACTACCGCTCGGTCAACTCCTCCATCGACCGGGTCGACGCGTTCACCGGGGTGCCCGAGGAGTCCCGGCCGCAGGTGGTCGCCAAGGGCGCGATGAACATCATGATCCTGGGCAGCGACTCGCGCGACCCGGAGAACACCGGGGGTTCCCGGAGCGACACCATCATCCTGGCCCACCTGCCGAAGGACCGGTCGAGCGCCCAGCTCATCTCGATCCCGCGGGACACCTGGACGCACGTCCCACGCTCGGACCAGGGCCGGGGCGGCCGCGACGCCAAGATCAACGCAGCCTACGCGTGGGGCGGTGTGCCGCTCATGGTGCAGACGGTGGAGAAGTTCACCGGGGTCCGCATCGACCACGTGGCGATGGTCGACTTCGCCGGCTTCAAGGAGATCGTCGACGCCCTGGGCGGGATCGAGATCGACGTGGAGCAGGCTTTCACCTCGACCCACTCGCTCAACCCGGGCGGCAAGCGCGAGTTCGTCGCGGGTCGGCAGACGATGGACGGGGCGGCCGCGCTGGACTACGCCCGCGAGCGCTACGCGTTCGCCAACGGCGACTTCACCCGGATCAAGCACCAGCAGCAGGTCATCAAGGCGATCCTCGACAAGGCGGCCTCGGGTGGGACGCTGAGCAGCCCCACCAAGCTGAACTCGTTCGTGAAGGCCACGGCCAACTCCGTCGCGGTCGACAAGTCGATGTCGCTGGTGGACCTGGCGATGGAGATGCGCCACCTGCGCAGCGGCAACCTCGGGTTCTACACCTGCCCGGTGAAGGGAACCGGCCAGGTGGGCAGCGAGAGCGTGGTGTTCCCGGACAACACGAGGACCAAGCAGATGTTCGACGCGGTCCGCCGGGACTCGGTCTCCGAGATCGTGGCCGCCGGAAAGTAGGAGACAGCTCCGCCTTGCCAGTCCTGGTGGCGGATGTGGCCCCGCTCGTATCCTGCGGGCGCCCGGGGCCCGTGTCACGCGTGCCGTGGGCTGTCACGGGGGAGGATCGACCATGTCAGGGCAATCTGCCACAAGAGATCCGGCTGCGACCAGGCCGGGCCACGACGACACGTCGTGGCGGGTGACCGGACCACCGCCCGGGCAGGCCGGCGGCGAGGGGATGCGCCCGGTCGCCCCCACCGCCCGGAATGCCGCGGAGCCCGCGGTCACCGCCCCGCCGCGGGCCGGGCTGGACACCACGGCGGTGCTGCCGTACGCCAGTTCCCGGGCCTCCAAGCGCACCCGCTGGCTGCGGGCCTGGATGCTGACGGTCCCGGTCGACGTCGCCGCACTGCTCACCCCGCTGCTGCTGAGCCAGAACTACTGGCGCGGGACGCTGGCCAACGGCGTGCTCACGGTGACCGTCTTCGCCTTCGGCGGGCTCTACCGGGCCCGCCGCCACCTGAGCATCCTGGACGAGCTGCCGAGCCTCTGCGGGCGCCTGCTCGCCTGTGGCGCGGCGGTGGCCATCATCGCGGCCGAACGCCACGACTCGGTGCCGTACGTCAGCGGCTTCATGCACGACGTCGCGCTGTCGGCCGGGCTGGTCATCATCGGCCGGGCGCTCACCCGGAAGCTGACCATCGTCGCGCGCCGGCGGCGTTGGCTGGAGCACAACGCCATCATCGTCGGTGGTGGGCCGATCGGGCTGGAACTGGCCCGGCTGCTGCGCCGCTACCCCCAGTACGGCCTGCGCTTCGTCGGCTGTGTCGACGCTCCGTCGCGGCAGCAGGTCGGGGGCATTCCGCTGATAGGCACGCTCGACGAGCTCGAGGCGCTCATTCCGTTGCTGGACTGCGACGTCCTGGTCATCGCCGACCCGGACTGTCCGGAGGCGTCCCTGATGGACTCGCTGCTCCGCCCGGCGAGCGCGGCCTGCAACCTCTGGGCGGTCCCCCGGCTGTGGGGGTCCGGCTCCCAGGGCGGCTACCCCGACCACGTCGGTGCGATCCCGATCGTCCAGATCGGTGACACGACCCTGTCCGGTCCGCGGTGGGCCATCAAGCGCGCCTCCGACGTGGTCCTCGCCACCGCGGCGCTGGTCGTGTTGAGTCCGCTGCTGCTGCTCTGCGCGATCGCGACGTTTCTCGAGGGCGGGCGGGGGATCTTCTTTTACCAGGAGCGGATCGGCCGGTACGGCAGGCCGTTCAAGGTGGTCAAGTTCCGGTCCATGCGACCGGTCGACGAGCACGAGTCGCAGACCAACTGGTCCATCGCGCACGACCGGCGGGTCGGTCCGGTCGGACGGTTCATGCGTCGGACGTCGCTGGACGAGCTGCCCCAGCTCTGGAACATCGTGCGCGGGGAGATGAGCGTGGTGGGGCCGCGGCCGGAGCGGCCGTACTTCGTGCAGAAGTTCTCCGCCGAGTACCCCAACTACGCGATGCGTCACCGGGCACCCGTCGGGCTCACCGGTCTCGCACAGGTCAGCGGCCTTCGAGGAGACACGCCGATCTCCGATCGGACGAGGTTCGACAACTACTTCATCGAGAACTGGTCGCTCTGGCTCGACATCAAGATCCTGCTGCGCACGGTGGCGGAGGTGTTCCGCGGTGGTGGTCGTTGACCCCCACCGCCGATTTCCCGGCCGCAGGCCGGGAGGTCGCGGCCTACGGACGGGAGGACGTGAGTTGGCTCGCCGGCTCTGGCGGCACCGCTGGCCAACCCATATCCTGCGTTCGCCCGCCGGCTCGACGTCCGTCGCCAGGGCTGTCACGGGGAGGACGCACCATGTCACGCCAGCCGGCGCTACGTCGTTCGACTGCGCCCATCGGCCGGTCGCGCCGCTCCAGCCCTGACCACCAGCAGGCCGAGAACTGACGGGTGAGGTTCCACCGTCCCGGCTCAGACCGCTGCTACCCCACACCGCATTTCGGACGACAGGGAGTTCACGTGGTACGCGAGGGTGTCACGCCCAGGATCCCGCACGCGCCAGGGCGGCGCCCCGACGGAGGCGAGAGCCGGTGAGCACGACCGCCGGCCACCTGTCCGGGCAGCACCCTGCGCTCCCCGCGCTGTCCGGCTCGTCCGTCGCGCTCGTCCACGAGTGGTTCGGCGCGACCGGCGGCTCGGAGAAGGTCTTCCGGAACATCACCCAACTCGTCCCGCACGCGGAGCGGTTCGTGCTCTGGAAGGACCACGGCGTCGAGGACCCGGACCTGCGGGAGTCCTGGCTCGCCCGGACCCCGGTCCGGCGCAGCAAGGCGATGGCCCTTCCCCTCATGCCGATGACCTGGCGGACCCTCACCCGTCAGCGGTTCGACGTGGTCATCTCGTCCAGCCACGCTTTCGCGCACACCGTGAAACTGGGGCCGCCCGAGACGACGCGGCACCTGAGCTACGTCCATGCCCCGGCCCGGTACATCTGGAGTCCCGCCTTCGACGGCCGGGGGTCGAGCCCGCTGCTCGCCCTGCCACGCCGCGCGCTCCAGGCCGTCGACGTCCGGTTCAGTCGACACGTACACAGCTACGCGGCGAACTCGCGTGAGGTGCAGGCCCGGATCCGGCACTACTGGCGACGTGACGCGGTCGTGGTCAACCCGCCGGTGGACGTCCCCTTCTTCGCGGACGCTCCCCCGGCGGACCGGGCCCAGCCGAGGGACTATCTGCTCGGCGTCGGGCGGTGGATTCCGTACAAGCGGTTCGACCTGATCATCGCGATCGCGGAGGCCGCCGGACTCCCGGTGGTCATCGCCGGCTCCGGGCCCGAGGAGGTCAACCTCCGACGTCTCGCGGAGCGGGTCAGCGTCCCCGTCACCTTCGAGGTCATGCCGAGCAAGGAACGACTGCGCCAGCTCTACTGGGGCGCGAAGGCACTGCTCTTCCCGGTCCACGAGGACTTCGGCATCATCCCGGTCGAGGCACAGGCCTGCGGTACGCCGGTCATCGGCATCGACCGCGGCGGGTTGCTGGAGACGGTGGTCGACGGCGAGACGGGCTTCCTCGTCGGGTCCACCGAGGCACGCGGCTTCGCCGCCCTGGCGGCCCGCGTCGGCGAACTGCGAACCGATCGCATCCAGGCGAATGCCGCGAGGTTCTCCGAAGCGGCCTTCGCCGCGACGTTCTCGGCGTGGGTGGCAGATGCGGTCGCGTAGGGGAGCGACGGTGACGTCCCGATGAGCACCCTCGGCATCGCTATCGTCAACTACCTGTCCGCGGACGACTGCGCCGGACTCGTCCGCTCGCTGGTGGCCCACCACGCCGGTGCGGAGCCCCGGGTCGCCGTCGCGCTCGTCGACAACAGTGACCAACAGCGGGAACTCGAGGCGGTCGCCGAGTTCGCGCGCGGACACGGCCTGGTGGTCCGCGTGATCCACGGCCACGGCAACGTCGGCTACGCCGCGGGGAACAACCGCGGCGCGCGCTGGCTCCTCGAGATGGGCGCCGACGTGATCTGGGTCCTCAACCCGGACACCCGGATCACCAGCGGCGTCCTCGCGTCGGCGCTGGACGTGCGCCGGGCGGGCGACTGCGCGATCGGTGCGACGACGAGCGTCGGCGCCGACGGCGGCACCCACCCCGACCTGGGCGCGCTCGACCTGCTGACCGGCCGTAGCGGCCAGCCGGCGGCGGGATCCGCGGCGTCGCGCACCCTGACGTACGTCGCCGGCCATTCGATCCTCCTCACCCGCGAGGCGTTCGAGAAGTTGGGTGGCTTCACCGAGGACTTCTTCCTCTTCTACGAGGAGGCGGACATCGCCGTCCGTTCCGCGCGCCTCGGCATCCCGGTCACGGTCGTCGACGGTCTCGCGGTCGAGCACTCCGGCGGCGGCGCGACCGGCGCGACCCGGGACATGAAGGCCAAGTCGCTCGTCACGTACTTCCACGCCAGCCGCAGCTGCATGATCTTCTTCCGGAGGCACTACGGCAGACGGCTTCCCCTGGCCGCCCTCGCCCGGCTCCTCTACGCGGCCAAGGCGCTGGTGGTGGCCGGCCCGAAGGCGGCGACCGCGGTCCTCCGAGGCACGGTCGCGGGGTTGCTGGCATGACCCGGCAGCTGCGTGGTTCGGTCCGGCGGGCGACGGGCAGCGCAACCCTGATGTACGTCTCGGCCCTGGCGATGTCCGGCATCGCCATCCTGCTCAGCGTCGCGCTTCCGCCAACCGAACGCGGCCTGCTGGTGGCGACGACGACCAGTGCCGCCACCGGCGTCGCGGTCGGCGGATTGTCGTTGGAGACGTTCCTGCTGGCCCAGGGCCGTCAGTGGCTGGACGAGTCGGCCGGGCGGCGCAGCCTGGCCATCTACACGGCCACCGTGCCCCTGACGGCGGCGCTGGCCTGGATCTTCGCGCGGTACTCGGAGGAGGCCACCCCCGCCATCGCCGCCGCCGGCGCGGCGTGCATCGCGGCGAGCAACATTCCCGCCGCGGCCGGGCTCACCCTGGGCCGGTTCCTCAGTGTCTACCGGTACCGCGCCGCGTTCGCCGCCACCGCGCCGGCGCTGTACGTCCTGCTGATCCTCGCCTCCGTCGAGGACGCGCAACTGTGGTTGCTGGCCTGGCTGGGGTGCCAGGCGCTGATGGCGGTGGCGCTGTGGACGAAGCACGGGCTGTCGCTGACCCGCATGGCGCGACGGGCATCGCCTCCCGAGGAACGCGTCGCCCGGCTGGGCCTCACCCACGCGGGCGCCGTGGCCCAGGTCTTCACGTACCGCTTCGACCAGCTTGCCCTGGCCCGCTATCAGGGACCGGACGTGCTCGCCGTGTACTCGCTGGCGGTGGCGGCGATCGAGTTCACCCAGGCCGGCGCGGTCGTGGCGGCCCAGCGGACCCTCGGCGACCATGCGGACGGCTCGGCCCAGCGGCTGAACGAGGTGCTACGCCGGGCCTTGTACCTCGCCGTCGGCATGGGGGTGCTGGTCCTGATCGGGCTGGCGGGAATCGGCGTGATCACCAGCGGCTACGAGGCGGCACTGCTGCTCGGCCTCGTACTGGTGGCGCGCAGCATCGCGGTGACCGTCGGCAAGATCCTCAGCGCCCGGCTGGTCAACCTCGGCGGCGAACGCGCGACCGCGGCGATCGCCGCCGGTACCGCCGTGGTCGCGATCGTCGGCTACTCGCTCACCGCCGCCGAGTTCGGCGCCGTGGGCGTCGCCCTCCTCTCCGTCGTGCTGTTCGCGCTGCACAGCTCGGTCACCGCCGTTGCCCTCAGGAAGTGGTCCGGACCGCGGTTCGCGCCGACTTCAGCGACCAGTCCCGTGAACAGTGAGGTTGGCACCGTTGCCTGACAGAGTCGTTGCAGTGATCCTCAACTGGAACTGCGCGGACGACACCGTCCGCTGCCTCCGGGCGGTCGCCGGCGGCAGCACCGTGCCGGACGTCGTCATCGTCGACAACGGTTCGACCGACGACTCCGTCGAGAAGCTCGAGCGGCTGGACGGGCCCGTCACCCTGCTGCGGCTCGACCGGAATCTGGGCTACGCGGGCGGCATGAACGCGGGCATCCGGGAAGCCCAGGCCCGCGGCGCCGACTGGGTGTGGCTGTTGAACGCGGACTCGGTGCCCCGGCCGCACGCCCTGTCGACCCTGCTGCGGCACGCGGACCGCTTCGAGGTGTCGACGTCGTTGCAGACCACCTCCGCCGACCCCGGCGACCCGGACGTCGAACCGTACGTCGTGGCCGCCATGCTGCCGAAGGGCAAGGTCCGTCCGGTCCGCTGCGCAGGCTGCGCGGAAGGGGCCCACGAGGTGGACATGGTCACCGGCGCCGCGCTCCTGCTGCGTCTGGCCCGGGTCATCGAGGTCGGCCTGTTCGACGAGCGGTTCTTCCACTACAAGGAGGAATTCGATCTCGTCCGCCGGATCGGCGACGCGGGTGGCCGGATCGGGTTCGTCTGCGGTTCCGAGGTGTGGCACAAGCGGGGCGGCAGCCTCAGCGGATCGAGCCCCCGGGCCCGGTACTACCACCACCGCAACGAGATCCTCTACGTGCGGAAGCACTACCCGCGTCCGCTGCGGCGGCTGCTGATCGGCGAGCCGATCCACTACCGGAACGTGGCGAGGTCCGTGTTCCAGCTCGCCGACGGCAGCCGGGAGCGCAGACGTGCCGCACTCGCTGTCCTGGCCGGATACTGGGACGGTCTGCGGGGCGTTCACGGCCCCACCGGAAGGTTCTAGCGTGCACATCCTGTTCGTGAGCCACTCCTCGGACCTGATGGGCGCGGAGCGTTCCCTGATCACCCTGGTGCGGGAGGCTGTCGAGGTCCGTGGCCACCGCGTCACCGTCACAATGCCGGCCGAGGGGCCACTGCGGGCCGAACTCGTACGAGCGGGCGCGGAGGTGGTGGTCCTGCCGACCAGGCTGTGGATGGGACGGCGCCACACGGCCCTGGTCGGCCTGGTCCGCTCCGGTCAGGCGGCGGTCTCGGTTCCCCGGTACCTGCGCTACCTGCGGCGGGCGAGACCCGACCTCGTCGTCACCAACTCGGCCGTCGTCCCGGCCGGCGCGATCGCCGCCCGGCTGGCTGGCATCCGGCACGTCTGGACGATCAGGGAGAGCCTGCTCACCAACCCGAGCCTGCGGTCGGCCGTACCCCGGAAGGCGATCGCGCGGACCATCGCCGGCCTGGCGGACGGCGTCGTCGCGATCTCGCAGTACGTCGCCGGTCAACTGCTCACCGCGGCCCCCGCCGTCCGCGACAAGCTGCGGGTGATCCCGCCGTCGGTCGCGCCCCGGGCCGGGGATCCGACGGCGGACGGGCGCCGTGGCTCGCCCACGCTGGAGAGACTCGTCCTGCTCGGGCGCTACACGCCGGAGAAGGGGCAGGCGGACGCCATCGAGGCGCTGGGGCGATGCGCCAGAGCGGGGCGCCCGCTGGCACTGAAGCTGGCCGGGGTCGGCGACCTGGCCGCGCAGCGAGCACTTCGGGCGCTCGCCGAGGAGCACGGGGTCGGTCACCTCGTCGAGATGTCCGAGTGGACCGACGATCCCCACGCGCTCTACGCGGAAGCGGACGCGACCCTGATGTTGTCCCGCAACGAGGCCTACGGTCGGGTGACCGTGGAGTCGCTCATGGCGGGGACGCCGGTGATCGGCTTCCGTGCGGGGGCCACCACGGAGATCCTCGCCGACGGCGGCGGAGTGCTGGTGGAACCGGATGTCGAGGCGTTGACGCGGACCCTGCTGAGCCTGGCGGAGGACGACGAGAGCGTCGACCGGCTGACGTCGGCGGCGGGGCGGCGGGCGCGCGACCTGAACTCCGCCCCCTCCTCGGCGCGGCGGTTCGTCGCCTACCTCGAAGAACTGCACCCGTGACCAGGTCGGTGCGGATGTTCGGCCTGCCCGCCGTGCTGGCGGTCACGGTCGGCGTGCTGGCGGGCTGGCAGCCCGTTCTGCTGGGCATCCTGGGGCTGGTCGCGCTGCTCGTCTGGGGAGTCTGGACGCCGTCCCGGCTGAACCACACGCTGTTCGCGGTTCTGCTCCTCGTGCCGGTGACCGCGGATCCGGGCTATCCCACCAAACCCGTGTGGGTCGTCCTGCTGGCGGCGACGGTCATCGCCCTTTTCGGGCGCCTCCAGCGCTTTGACCCGGACGCACCGCTGACGTTCGTCGGGATGTCCGCGTTCGCCGTGCCGGTTGCGGGTTTCCTCGCCGCCCTGGCGCACTGGCGGGGACCGAAGGACCTGGTCTTCGCGCTCGCGCCGTTCGTCTGCTACGCCGTCATCGCCTGGCACGTGGTGGAGGAGGCCCGCCGGGATCCGCAGGCGATGAAGGGACTGGCCCGCGCGTTCGCCTGGGTCGGAGTGCCGGTGGCGCTGCTCGCGATCCACCAGCGCCTCACCGGGACGTGGCCGATCCTCGACGAGTTGGCGATCAGCAACGCGTTCACCTCGTCTGCGGGCGGGGGCAGATCGGTGGGCACGATCGGGCACCCGATCGTCTACGGCACCTACTGCATGATGTCGATGTGCGTCGCGATCGCCCTGCGCGGGCGCCTCTGGCAGGTGCCGTTCGCCGCCGGCGCGGTGGGACTGCTGCTGTCCGGCTCACGTAGCGCGTGGTTCGGCATCGCCGGCGCCGCCGTCGTCTGGTACCTCGCCCAGGAGCGGAAGGTGACCCTACGCGGTGTCGGCCTCGTCGCGGCTGCCGTCGCCGCCGGCTCGGCACTCGTCGTGGTCGGTCCCGGCCCGGTGCAGGGCGCGATCGAGATGGTGCGTTCCCGGCTCTCCAACATGACGGGGTCGAGTTCGGCCACCGCACGGTACAGCCGCTACGACGCGGCGTGGTCCGGCCTGCGGGAGAGCTACGACACCGTGCTGTTCGGTCTGGGGCCGGAGGCGCACGTCCGATTCTTCCAGCAGGTGGGCATCGGTGACTACCTGGCGCAGACCTTCGACAACAGCTACCTCACCCTCTGGTACGACCTGGGACTGCTCACCCTGCTGCCCTTCGTCGCCCTACTGGTGAGCCTGCTGGTCAGGTCGAGCTCGTTGGTCGCCCGGATGCTGGTCGTGGGGATCGCGGTGCAGATCTTCTTCTTCGACTTCTATCTGTGGCCGTGCGCTGTCGCCGTGCTGATTCTGGCGGCCGGTCTGGCGTTCTCCCGGGACTCCGCCGAGGAGGACCCTGTCCAGGACACGCCCGGGGCCGCCGACGTCCTGCTTGCCGGGTCGCCATGAGCAGCACGGCCGCGTTTTCGTACGAGTCGAATTCGGCCGCCGGTGGGCGGCTGGCCGACACGAGTGAGGATCAAGAGTGAGGCTTTCGGACGGATTGCGGCCAGCCGGCGCGTCCACCCCGCCGGCGGACATCTCGCCATCCGGCATCCGTGGGATCGTCGGCAGATCACGTTCGGCGCTCGGACAGTGGAGCCGACTGACGCCCCGACACCACCTGCACGCGGTACGCAGGTACCGGTGGGCGGTCCTCGTGCTCACCCTGCTCGGCGGGCTGGGCGGCGGACTGGCATCCCTGGTGCAGACCCCGGTCTACAAGGCCGACGCGCAGCTGTTCTTTTCGCCGAACTTCCCGACGAGGGACATCCGTCAACTCGACACGGGCGGCAACTACATCCTGCAACGTGTCCGGTCGTACGCCGAGATCGCCAACAGCCCTGAGGTCGCCGCGGCGGTGATCGGCCGGTTGGGTCTGCCCTACTCGCCCGAGGAGCTGATGTCGCAGGTCAGCGTGACGGGCAAGGCCAGCACGGCGGTCCTGACCGTCGAGGTCGGCGACGAGGATCCGGAACGCGCCCGGGACATCGCCAACGCGATCGCGGACGAGTTTCCCGACTTCATCGGCAGGCTGGAGAAGCCGACCGGGATCGACACCCCTCCGGTCAAGGTGTCCGTCGTCCGCCCGGCGATCACGCCGCCGTCCCCGGACTCACCCCGGCCGCTGACCAACCTCGGCCTCGGTCTCGCCGGTGGTCTGCTGGTGGGGACGGCAACGGCGCTGACGGCGTACGCGCGGGAGCGTGCTGTCCGGGACGAGAGCCACGCAGCCGAGGTGGCGGAGCTGCCCCTGGTGGGGGTGGTCGAGGCCGAGCCGGCGGCGGCCGGCCTGATGGCCCACGACGAAGGTTCCGACCGTGCCGAGGTCTTCCGGCAGCTGCGGACGAACCTCCGGCTCCAGGCGGTCGGAGACCGCCTGACCAGCCTCACGGTCATCAGTGCTGCCGCCGGTGACGGAGGGGCCACCACCGCCGGGAACCTGGCGATCGCGTTCGCCCGGGCCGGCGAGACGGTGGTGCTGGTGGACGGGAATCTCCGGAACCCCGAGGTCCATGAGCTGTTCGTCACCGCCAACGACGTCGGGCTGGCGAACGTTCTCCGGGGCGAGGCGTCGGTCAACGACGTGGCGGTCCACTGGCACCCGGATCTTCCGCTCTTCGTCCTTCCCACCGGTCAGGTCGAACCGGGGCCGGCGGAGATGCTGTTCCAGCCGGACCGGCTGGCCGCCGTGCTGGAGTCGTGTCGGCTGGACGAGGTCCTCGTCATCGTGAGTGCTCCGCCGCTGTTGTCGGACGCCGAAGCGAAGGTCCTGGTGACCGCCACGGACGCGACCGTGGTGGTGGCTCGGGTCGGCTCCACGCACGTCGACCAGCTCGCGACCGCGGTGGGCGTGCTGCGGAAGATGCGCGCGAACCTGCTCGGCCTGATCGCGGTCCGGTCCAGGTAGGACGCGCGGGGACCGGGGTCGCCGGGGGCGGTCCCGGCCCGCGTCCTCCGCCCGGTCCCGGGGGTCACTCTCCGCAACAAGATCCGTTAGACTGGCTCGTGCCTGGTCCAGCGAGGACAGTGGACGGCGGAGACCGGGTTCCAGGATCCCGCGACCTCGACGTAGGTTGACAACGATGAGCGATGACGTCGCAATGCTGTTGCGGCGGGCGGGCTTCGGTCCGACGGCGTCCGAGCTGACGGCAGCGCGGAAAGCAGGTTACGCGGCAACCGTGTCGAGGCTGACGGCGCCCGCCGGGCCGGACCGGGGTGCCGCCGCTTCACCGATGCCGAACCTCGGCCGCGATCCCTTCGACGATCTCCCGAATCCGACCACCGAGCAGCGGGCCGCGGCGGAAGCGACCCGACGGGAGCACACCGATGCGATCGTGCGGTGGTGGCTGGACCGGCTGACGGTCGCGGACCACCAGGCCAACGAGAAGCTGACGTTCTTCTGGCACGGACACTGGGCCACCTCGATCCGCAAGGTCGGCAGCCCCCAGTTCATGCTGGCGCAGCAGCGGAAGATCCGCAGCTCGCCGACCATCGGGGTGATGGCACGCAAGCTGGTGTCCGATCCCGCACTGGTGTACTGGCTCGACGGGCAGCTCAACACGAAGGACGCGCCGAACGAGAACCTCGCCCGCGAGCTGATGGAACTGTTCCTGTTGGGTATCGGGAACTACACCGAGCAGGACGTGAAGGAGGCAGGGCGCGCGCTGACCGGGTGGCGGACCGACCTCGGTGTGCCGGAGACGGCCATCTTCTTCCCGGACAGCCACGACGCCGGGCCCAAGACGATCCTCGGCGCCAGGGCCAACTTCGACGCCCACACGCTGGTCGACTTCCTCGCGGAGCAGCCGGCCTGCGCCCGTTTCATCGCCTCCCGCCTGTGGTTCCGGTACGGCTCCTCCTCCGAGCCGATCGTCAGCTCCACCGAGCAGCGGATGCGGGCGGCATTCCCGGTCGGCATGCGCATGCTGCGGGTCCTCTTCGAGGACGAGGAGTTTCGGTCGGGTCGCTACCGGCTCGTGAAGCAGCCGGTGGAATGGCTCGTCGGCGCGATGCGGCAGTTGGAGATCAGGCCCGCCCGGTTCCCCGACGAGACGCTGCACCGGGTCGTGGCGGGACTGACCGGCCTGGGTCAGGTTCCCTTCGCCCCACAGAGTGTGGGCGGCTGGCCGAGCGGAACCGCGTGGCTGAACTCGGCGGCGGCGCAGGTGCGCCTCGGTCTGGCCGACCTGCTCGCCGGGCTGGCCGGCATCGACCGGATGACCGCCGAACAGTTGGCGAACATCCTCGCGATCGACACGTGGACCAACCGGACCTACCTGGCCCTGAAACAGGCGAAGAACCCCCGACAGCTCCTGACCCTCGGTCTGGTGAGCCCGGAGTACCTGGTGATCTGACATGGATTCGTTGACCCGACGCAGGTTCCTCCTCGCCTCGGCGGCCGCCGGCGGCGCCGCCGCGCTGGCGGCCGGCGGGATGGGACTGGCCGAACTGCTCGCCACGGCGACCCGCGACCACGGACCGGACCCGGACGACGGCATCGACAAGCTGGTCCTCCTCACCCTGTACGGCGGCAACGACGGCCTGAACACCGTCATTCCGTACGCGGATCCGGCGTACCACTCCGCCCGCCCCGAGCTGGCGTACGCCCCTGAGCAGGTACTGCATCTCGACGACGCGCTCGGGCTGAATCCGGTGCTGACCGGGCTGAAACGACTCTGGGACGACAAGCAGCTGGCCGTGGTGCTCGGGGTCGGCTATCCCCGGCCCGATCGGAGCCACTTCCGGTCCATGGACATCTGGCAGACGGCATCACCGGAGGTGCCCGTCGCCACCGGCTGGGTGGGCCGCTGGCTCGACGGCACCAACGCACCCGCCGAGGCGGCGGTCAGCTTCGAGCCCGTACTCCCGCCGCTTCTCGTCGGTGGGACGCGCGTGGGCGCGTGCGTAGCGGTCGGCGGGCTCGAACTACCGGGCGGGATCGACGCCGAACTGCTGGCCGCCCTCGGGCAACCCCAGGCCGGCGAGTCGGACCTGCAGGCGCGCGCGGCCGAGGCGTACCAGGACTTCCTCCAGGTGAACAAGCTCGTGCACCAGGCGCAGAAGGCCACCATCCCGTCGGGGACGGGCGACCTGCCGCCCCTGCCCTCGACCGCGACCGGCGGTGGCAGTTCCCTCGCGGCACAGCTCGCTCTGGTCACCCGGTGTGTCGAGGCGGGTGTACCCACCCGGGTCTACTCGGTGAGCCTGGGCGGATTCGACACGCACGCCAACGAGCGGGTCGGGCAGGAGTGGTTGCTCAAGCAGCTCGACGAGGCGTTGTCCGCGTTCCTGAACCGGCTGGCGAAGACGAGGGCCGGCCGGCGGGTGACCGTGGCCGTGTACAGCGAGTTCGGCCGCAGGGTCCGGGCCAACGCGTCGGACGGCACCGACCACGGCACGGCCGGCCCGCTCTTCGTGCTGGGCCCCGGGGTCGCGGGCGGACTGCACGGCGAGCAACCGAGCCTGGTCGATCTGGACAACGGCGACCTCAAGGCCACGGTGGACTTCCGCGACGTCCTCGGCACGCTCCTCGGCTCCGTGCTCCAGGCCGACCCGGACCGGTACCTCAACGGCTACCAGGCCCGGTTGCTCCCGCTCGTCCGCAACAGCCGGTAGCGGCGACGGACGACCGGCCACGCCGGGGCAGGCGTCAGTCGCCTGCCCCGATCTTCTGGCGGTCGACCGCGTTCTGCCGGTACGTCTGCGCCACCAGGTTGGCGGGCGACTTGGCCGTGACGGCTTCGAGCCGGGTGATGGCGTCGGAGTACCGGCCGGCGAAGTAGTCGTCGAGCCCACTTCGATACAGCTTGTCGGTGTCGCCAAGCTCGTCGGTGACACCGGCCTCGGTCAGCATCGCGTCGAGAGTGGACGCCGGTACGACGATGCGGTTCGCCTTGGTGGGCAGTTCCTCGTCGTTGTCGAGGATGCCGACGACCCGGCCGTTGGTGTCGACGACGAGCCCGCCGCGGGAGTAGAGGCCCACGTCGTCGTTGACCCGGGACACCGGCATCGTTCCCGACGTGCCGGAGCCGGTCACGGTCACCCGCTTCGACTGGACGGTGAAGGTGGCGGTGAGCGGGTCCTTGTCCGTGGTGCCGTACCCGATGGAGAGCAGTGTCGTTCCCTCCTTGAGGTCGGCAGCCGGGTTCAGCTCGGCGACGGGGAGATCGCCCTGGGCGAGCTTGACCAGGGCCACGTTGCCCGCCTGGGGCTCCCACGTCCTGACGATCTCGCCCGGAATCGCCGGAGCGTCGGTGACATTGCCCTTGGCCACGTTGACCTGCCCGAACAGCCGGACCTCCGGTTCCTTTGCGGCGTCGACGCCGGTGAGAACGGTGGTCTTGAGCTGCTGCGCCACGTAGTCGTCGAGCTTGCCAGGTTCGAGCTTCTTCTCCTGGATCAGCACCCGGCCCAGCGCGTAGAGCGCGTTCTGCCGCGGGGTGTCGCCCGTGGGGCGCACGCAGAAGCCGTTGGTGAGCACGTGGCCGGCCGGACTCACCACGAACCCGCTGCACCGGCGGTTGAAGGTGATCGGCGCCGCCCGCAGGGGCGCTCCGGTCCGCTTGTCCCGGAGGTATCCGGTGAACACGACCTCCACGTAGACCAGGGACGGCGAGGCCACCGCCACGGCCCGTTCCTCGAGCGTGTACGGCGGCGGGGAGCCCTCGCCGTCGTCCGATCCGGCCCAGACCGCCACGCCACCGGCGGCGGCGAGGACCACCAGCACCAGCGCCACGATGCCGAGCCAGAGCCCGGTACGGCGTCGACGCGGCTCGGAGGGCTGGATCCGGCGCGCGGTGGAGGCGAGCGGGTCGTACGGCGGCACGCTGGTCGGGTGCGGGTAGGCCGGCGACACCGGCGGCCCGGACACCTGGTGCGGAGGCGTGGAGACCGGGTACGGAGGCGTCGAGAACGGCTGCGGCGGGGCCGACACGGGAGGCGTGGCGACCGGCTGCGGCGGGGCGGAGACCGGCGGCGGGGTGCCCTGGTGCGGCGGGGCGACCTGGTGCGGCGGCGTCGACACCGGCGGCGTCGACACGGGCTGCGGCGGGGCGGAGACCTGCGTCGGGTCGCCCTGCACCGCCCACGGGGCCGGCTGCGACTGCTGCGTCGGGGGCACCTGGAGCATCGCCACGGTGCTGTCCTCGCCCGCCTCCTCGCTGTGGATCTCGTGGCCCAGGGCGAGGAAGAGCCGGTCGGCACCGGGCCCGCCGTCGGCCGCGTACGCCACCCAGGGCGCGGCCGCGGTGAAGTCGGCGGCCAGGTACGGCCCGCCGCCACCGCCCGGGGCGGCCAGCGCGTCGGCCATGCCGGAGAAGGCCCGACGCCAGGCCGGATCCTCGGCCACCACGGGTTCGAGCACCGCGACGGTCACCAGCCGGTCCTGCCCGTCGACGGCCCACCAGGCTCTGCCGACCTGGCAGACGCCCATCACCTCGGTGAACCTGTACGGACCGTCCGGCTGCATGCCTCACTCCTCTGCTCACCCGCCGTGCGGATAGTACAGAAACGTCGCGAGCGCGGCGGCCGCCGGCAGTCCCGGCCGAACCCGCCCCACCAGGGGCTCCTCCCGTGTGGACCACCGACGGTCGGACGGGTGTGACCGAACGGACGACGGTTGCGTCTGAAAGTTTTCATGCATACAGTCACGCCATGAATGACGGAGCCGTCGCCGCGCCCCCCGACCGGGTGCTCGACCTGTTCCACGGCGTCCGGCTCACGCCCACCCAGCGCCGCATCGCGCACTGCCTGGTGCAGCACGCCGCCGCCGCGTCGTACCTGTCGGCGGCCGAGGTGGCCGAGCTGGCCGGCGTGAGCCAGCCGTCGGTGACCCGGTTCGCCGTCGCGCTCGGCCACGACGGCTACCCGGCGCTGCGCCGGCGGCTGCGCGAGCTGACCTCCGGCACCGCCGGTGGCGGCGCCGGCGACGGCAACGAGCTCCAGCGGGCGGTCCGCGCCGAGATCGCGAACCTGGAGCGGCTCGCCGGCGAGCTCGCCGACCGGGACCGGATCGCGGCCGCCGGGCACCTGCTGGCGGCCAGCCGCCCGCTGCCGGTGCTCGGGCTGCGCGCGGCGGCGCCGCTGGCCGCGTACTTCGCCTACTTCGCCGCGAAGGTGCACCCGGACGTCCGGGTGCTCGACGACGGCGGCAGCCTGCTCACGGACCGGATGGAGCAGGCGGCAGCGTCCGGGGCGAGCGCCCTGCTCGCCTTCGTCCTGCCCCGCTACCCCCGGGAGACCTTCGAGGCGCTGCGGGAGGCCCGCGACGCCGGGCTGACCGTGGTCGCGATCACCGACTCGCCGGTCAGCCCGGCGACCGAGTACGCCGAACTGGTGCTGCCCGCCACGGTCGGCACCGACCTCGTCTTCGACCTGCACACCGCCCCGATGACCCTGGCCATGGTGGTCCTCCAGGCGATCTGCGACGCCTCCCCGGCGGACACGCAGGCCCGCCTGGAGGCGTTCGAGTCGTCCGCCGCCCGTCGCCAGTTGTTCCTCGGCTGAGAGGAGTTCCGAGATGCACCAGCCCGTCCGCGCCGCTCGCGGCACCGCACGCACCGCCCAGGGGTGGCCGCAGGAGGCCGCCCTGCGGATGCTGATGAACAACCTCGACCCGGAGGTGGCCGAGCGCCCGGACGACCTGGTCGTCTACGGCGGCACCGGAAAGGCCGCCCGGGACTGGCGGTCGTACCACGCGCTGGTGCGTACGCTCACCGAGCTGCGCGACGACGAGACGATGCTGGTGCAGTCCGGCCGCCCGGTGGGGGTCATGCGCACGCACGAGTGGGCGCCCCGGGTGCTGCTGGCGAACTCGAACCTGGTCGGCGACTGGGCCACCTGGCCGGAGTTCCGCCGTCTGGAGCAGCTCGGCCTGACCATGTACGGGCAGATGACCGCCGGCTCGTGGATCTACATCGGCACCCAGGGCATCCTCCAGGGCACCTACGAGACGTTCGCCGCCGTCGCCGCGAAGCGCTTCGCCGGCACGCTGGCCGGGACGCTGACGCTGACCGCCGGCTGCGGCGGGATGGGCGGGGCGCAGCCCCTCGCGGTCACCATGAACGGCGGCGCCTGCCTGATCGTGGACGTGGACCGGACCCGGCTGGACCGCCGGGTGCACGACCGCTACCTGGACGAGGTCGCCGACTCCCTCGACGACGCCGTGGAGCGGGTGCTGGCCGCGAAGCGGGAGCGCCGGGCGCTGAGCGTCGGCGTGGTCGGCAACGCCGCGACGGTCTTCCCGGAGCTGCTGCGGCGGGGCGTGGAGATCGACATCGTCACCGACCAGACCAGCGCGCACGACCCGCTGTCGTACGTGCCGGAGGGGGTGGAGCTGGCCGACGCCCGCGACTACGCGGCGGCGAAGCCGGCCGAGTTCACCGACCGGGCCCGCGCCTCGATGGCGAAGCACGTCGAGGCGATGGTGGGCTTCCTCGACGCGGGCGCGGAGGTCTTCGACTACGGCAACTCGATCCGCGGTGAGGCCCAGCTCGCCGGCTACGAGCGGGCGTTCGACTTCCCCGGCTTCGTGCCGGCGTACATCCGGCCGCTGTTCTGCGAGGGCAAGGGCCCGTTCCGCTGGGCGGCGCTCTCCGGCGACCCGAAGGACATCGCCGCCACCGACCGGGCCATCCTGGAGCTGTTCCCGGAGAACGAGTCGCTGGCCCGGTGGATGCGGATGGCCGGCGAGCGGGTCGCCTTCCAGGGCCTGCCGGCGCGGATCTGCTGGCTCGGCTACGGCGAGCGGGACAAGGCCGGGGTGCGGTTCAACGAGATGGTCGCCTCCGGTGAGCTGTCCGCGCCGGTGGTGATCGGCCGGGACCACCTGGACTGCGGCAGCGTGGCCAGCCCCTACCGGGAGACCGAGGCGATGGCCGACGGCTCCGACGCGATCGCCGACTGGCCGCTGCTCAACGCGCTGGTCAACACCGCCAGCGGGGCGTCCTGGGTCTCCATCCACCACGGCGGTGGGGTGGGCATCGGGCGGTCCATCCACGCCGGGCAGGTCTGCGTCGCCGACGGCACGGCGCTGGCCGGGCAGAAGATCGAGCGGGTGCTCACCAACGACCCGGCGATGGGCGTGATCCGGCACGTGGACGCCGGGTACGAGGCCGCCCGCGAGGTCGCCGAGCGTACCGGCGTGCGGGTGCCGATGGCCGAGGGACCGGCGTGACCGACCTGACCGCCCGGTTCCGGGCGCTGTGGGACGAGATCGCGCCGGTCGGGCGGGACGCCGGCAGCGGCGGCTACCTGCGCTACGCGCTGACCGAGCCGGAGCTGCGGCTGCGGGAGTGGTTCCGCGAGCAGGCCGAGCACCGGGGCATGCCGGTCACCGCCGACGGCAACGGCAACCTCTTCGCGTGGTGGGGTGACCCGCAGGCCGGCGGCGCGCTGCTGACCGGCAGCCACTTCGACTCGGTGCCGCACGGCGGGGCGTACGACGGGCCGCTCGGCATCGTCAGCGCGTTCCTCGCCGTCGACGAGTTGCGCGGCGCGGGCGTGGTGCCGGGCCGACCGATCGCGGTGGCGGCGTTCGTGGAGGAGGAGGGGGCGCGGTTCGGCGTACCGTGCCTGGGGTCGCGGCTGCTCACCGGGGAGATCGCGGTGGAGCGCGCGGCCGGCCTGCGCGACGCGGCCGGGGTGAGCTTCGCCGAGGCGCTCGGTGACCGGCCCGGGGGCGCCGACCCGGCGCTGCTCGGCCGCTTCGCCGCCTTCGTGGAGCTGCATGTCGAGCAGGGCCGCGCGCTGGTCGAGGCCGACGCGCCCGTCGCGGTCGCCAGCGCGATCTGGCCGCACGGCCGCTGGCGCTTCGACTTCCACGGCGAGGGCAACCACGCGGGTACGACCCGGATGGCCGACCGCCGCGACCCGATGCTGACGTACGCGTTCACGGTGCTGGCGGCGAACAAGGAGGCCCGGCTGCGCGACGCGCACGCCACCGTGGGCCGGGTGTCGGTGGAGCCGAACGCCACCAACGCGATCCCGTCGCGGGTGACCGGCTGGCTGGACGCCCGGGCGGCCGAACCGGAGACGCTGCGTGGGCTGGTCGGGGCGGTGCACGCCAAGGCGGCCGAGCGGGCGAAGCGGGACGGCACGGAGCTGACCTGCACGGAGGAGTCGGCCACCCCGCTGGTCGCCTTCGACGGCGGGCTGGCCGACCGGCTGGCCGAGCTGCTCGACGCGCCGGTGCTGCCCACCGGGGCGGGCCACGACGCGGGGGTGCTCGCCGCGCACCTGCCCACCGCGATGCTCTTCGTGCGCAACCCGACCGGGGTGTCGCACTCCCCCGCCGAGTCGGCCGCCGACGCCGACTGCGCCGCCGGGGTCACCGCCCTGGCCCGGGTGCTCCGGGAGCTGGCATGCCGATGACCCGCTGGCTGGCCGAGTACGCCTGGCTGCCCGATCACGCCGAGCCCACCCCGGACGTGCTGATCGAGGCGGTCGACGGGCGGATCACCGCGGTCGCCCCGCTGACCGCCGGCCGGCCCGCCGCCGGGGTGGAGGTGCTCGGTGACGCCGTCCGGCTGCCCGGGCTGACGCTGCCCGGCCTGGCCAATGCCCACTCGCACGCCTTTCACCGGGCGCTGCGCGGGCGCACCCACGCCGGGCGGGGCAACTTCTGGACCTGGCGGGACGGGATGTACGCGGTCGCGCAGCGGCTCGACCCGGACTCGTACCTGGCCCTGGCCCGGGCCGCGTACGCGGAGATGGCGCTGGCCGGGGTGACCTGCGTCGGCGAGTTCCACTACCTGCACCACGGCCCGAACGGCACCCCGTACGACGACCCGAACGAGATGTCGGCGGCGCTGGTCGAGGCCGCCGCGCAGGCCGGCATCCGGATCACCCTGCTGGACACCTGCTACCTGACCGCCACGGTCGACGGCGCCCCGCTGGCCGGGCCGCAGCAGCGGTTCGGCGACGGCGACGCGCTGCGCTGGGCGGACCGGGTCAGCGCGTTCGCTCCCGAGGCCGGGCACGCCCGGGTCGGCGCGGCCATCCACTCGGTCCGCGCGGTGCCGGCGGAACAGCTCGCCACCGTCGCCGGCTGGGCGGACCGGCGCGGCGCGCCGCTGCACGTGCACCTGTCGGAGCAGCCCGCCGAGAACGACGCCTGCCGGGCCGTACACGGCCGCACCCCCACCCGGCTGCTCGCCGACCACGGGGTGCTCGGGCCGGCCGTCACCGCCGTGCACGCCACCCACCCGACCGGCGCGGACGTTGCGCTGCTCGGGGAGAGCCGCACCGGGGTCTGCCTCTGCCCCACCACCGAGCGGGACCTGGCCGACGGGATCGGGCCGGCTCGGCGGATGGTCGAGGCCGGCAGCCCGCTCAGCCTGGGCAGTGACAGCCACGCCGTGATCGACCTGTTCGAGGAGGCCCGCGCGGTCGAGCTGGACGAGCGGCTGCGCACCCGCCGGCGGGGGCACTTCAGCGCCGTCGACCTGCTGGCCGCCGCGACCACCGGCGGGCACGCCGCGCTGGGCTGGGCCGACGCCGGCCGGCTCGCCGTCGGTGACCGCGCCGACCTGGTCACGGTACGGCTCGACACCGCCCGCACGGCCGGGGTGCCGCCGGTGGGGGCGTTCTTCGCGGCGACCGCCGCCGACGTCAGCTCGGTGGTGGTCGACGGGCGGCAGGTGGTGCGCGACGGCGTGCACCTGACCGTGGACGTGCCGGCGGAGCTGCGCGCCGCGACCGCGGCGGTGTCCGGTGCGTAGCCCCGCGGGCCGGCCGGTGCGCGGTGCACGCCGGGCCACCGGGTCACAGAGCGGAGGGACGCCGTGAGCAGCCTGCTGGTCGACGACATCGGCGAACTGGTCACCAACATCGCCGGCGCGGGCGAGGGCGGCCCGCTCGGCATCCGCCGCCGGGTGGCGCTGCTGGTCGAGGAGGGCCGGGTGGCCTGGATCGGCCCGTCCCGGGACGCCCCGGCCGCCGACCGGCGGATCGACGCCGGCGGCGCCGCGGTGCTGCCGGGCTTCGTGGACAGCCACGCCCACCTGGTGTTCGCCGGGGACCGGGCCGCCGAGTTCGCGGCCCGGATGGCCGGGCAGCCGTACACCGGCGGCGGCATCCGCACCACGGTCGGCGCGACCCGGGCCGCCTCGGACGAGGAGCTGCGGGCCACCGTGCGCCGGCTGCGCGCGGAGGCCATGCGGCAGGGCAGCACCACCATGGAGATCAAGAGCGGGTATGGCCTCACCGTCGCCGACGAGGCCCGCTCGCTGCGGATCGCCGCCGAGGTCAGCGCGGAGACGACCTTCCTCGGCGCGCACGTCGTCCCCGCCGAGTACGCCGACCGCCCCGACGACTACGTCGGGCTGGTCTGCGGGCCGATGCTCGCCGCCGCCGCCCCGTACGCGCGCTGGGTGGACGTCTTCTGCGAGCGGGGCGCCTTCGACGCCGACCACACCCGGGCGATCCTCACCTGCGGGCAGGCGGCCGGGTTGGGCGTGCGGGTGCACGCCAACCAGCTCGGCCCCGGGCCGGGGGTACGCCTCGGGGTGGAGCTGGGCGCGGCCAGCGTCGACCACTGCACCCACCTGAGCGACGCCGACGTCGACGCGCTGGCCGGCTCGCCGACCGTCGCCACCCTGCTGCCCGGGGCGGAGTTCTCCACCCGCTCGCCGTACCCGGACGCCCGTCGGCTGCTCGACGCGGGCGTGACCGTGGCGCTCGCCACCGACTGCAACCCCGGCTCGTCGTACACCTCGTCGATGCCGTTCTGTATCGCGCTCGCCGTACGCGAGATGCGGATGACCCCGGCGGAGGCCGTCTGGGCCGCGACCGCCGGGGGCGCGCGGGCGCTGCGCCGCGACGACGTCGGGGTGCTCACCCCGGGCGCCCGGGCCGACCTCGTGATCCTCGACGCCCCGTCCCACCTGCACCTGGCCTACCGGCCGGGTGTACCACTGATCCGCCAGGTTCTGCACAACGGAGTCCCGCAATGACCGTGACCATCCTGCCCACCGGGATCACCCCCGCCGACGTGCTCGCGGTGGCCCGCGGCACCGCCAAGGTCGTCCTCGACCCGGCCGCCGTGGAGGCGATGAGCACCAGCCGGTCCATCGTGGACGGCATCGAGGCCGCCGGCCGACCCGTCTACGGCGTCTCCACCGGCTTCGGCGCGCTGGCGAACACCTTCGTCGCACCCGAGCGGCGGGCCGAGCTGCAGCACGCGCTGATCCGCTCGCACGCCGCCGGGGTCGGCGCGCCCATGCCCCGCGAGGTGGTCCGGGCGATGATGCTGCTGCGGGTCCGCTCGCTGGCGCTGGGCCACTCCGGGGTCCGCCCGCTGGTCGCCGAGGCCCTGGTCGACCTGCTCAACCACGAGATCACCCCGTGGGTGCCGGAGCACGGCTCGCTCGGCGCCTCCGGCGACCTGGCGCCGCTGGCGCACTGCGCGCTGGTGCTGCTCGGTGAGGGCTGGGTGCTCGGCCCGGCCGGCGAGCGGATGGACGCCGCCGACGCGCTGAGCCGGGTCGGGCTGAAGCCGATCGCGCTGGCCGCCAAGGAGGGGCTGGCGCTGATCAACGGCACCGACGGCATGCTGGGCATGCTGCTGCTGGCGATCCACGACGCCCGGCACCTGTTCACCATGGCCGACGTGACCGCCGCCCTGGCCATCGAGGCGATGCTCGGCTCGGAGCGGCCGTTCCTGCCCGAGCTGCACGCCATCCGGCCGCACCCCGGCCAGGCGGCGTCGGCGGCGAACATCCACCGGCTGCTCCAGGACTCGCGGGTGATGGACTCGCACCGCGACGACCTGGCGCACGCGGTGCAGGACGCGTACTCGATGCGCTGCGCCCCGCAGGTGGCCGGCGCCGCGCGGGACACCCTGGACTTCGCCACGACGGTGGCCGCGCGGGAGCTGCTCTCGGTGGTGGACAACCCGGTGGTGCTGCCCGACGGCCGGGTGGAGTCCACCGGCAACTTCCACGGCGCGCCGCTCGGTTTCGCCGCCGACTACCTGGCCATCGCCGCCGCCGAGGTGGGCGCGATCGCCGAGCGCCGGGTCGACCGGCTGCTCGACGTGGCCCGCAACCGGGAGCTGCCGGCGTTCCTCTCCCCCGATGCCGGGGTCAACTCCGGCCTGATGATCGCCCAGTACACGGCCGCCGGGATCGTGGCGGAGAACCGCCGGCTCGCCGCCCCCGCCTCGGTGGACTCGCTGCCCACCAGCGGGATGCAGGAGGACCACGTCTCGATGGGCTGGGCGGCGGCCAAGAAGCTGCGCACGGTGCTGGACAACCTGACCAGCCTGCTCGCGGTGGAGCTGCTGGCCGCCGTACGCGGGCTCCAGCTGCGCGCACCGCTCACCCCGTCGCCCGCCGGCCGGGCCGCCGTCGAGGCGCTGACCCCGGTCGCCGGCGAGCCCGGCCCGGACGTCTTCCTCGCCCCGGTGATGGAGGCCGCCCGCGCCGTCCTGGCCGGCCCGGACCTGCGGGCCGCCATCGAACGCGAGGTCGGCCCGCTCGCCTGACCCTCTTGCCGCAATTACACAGAAAGAGTGGCTATTCCGCGTCGGATAGCCACTCTTTCCGTGTAAGTGCGCGGGATGAGGGGGTCAGGTGGTGGGCGGGAGGACCTTGGCGGCGAGCTTGGCGAGTTCGCGCAGGGCCTTGCCGCGGTGGCTGATCGCGTCCTTCTCCTCCGGCGTCAGCTCGGCGTTGGTGCGGTCCTGACCGTCACCCAGGAAGATCGGGTCGTACCCGAAACCGCCGTCACCGCGCGGCGCGCGCAGCAGCCGGCCGGCCTGGCGGCCGTCGACCAGGTGCTCCTTGCCGCCGGGCAGCACCAGCGCGACGGTGCAGACGAACGAGGCGGCGCGGTGCTCGTCGGGGAGGTCGGCGATCTGGTCCAGCACCAGCTGGAGGTTGGTCCGGTCGTCGCCGTGCCGGCCGGCCCAGCGGGCGCTGAACACGCCCGGCATGCCGTTGAGGGCGTCGACCGCGAGCCCCGAGTCGTCGGCGATGGTGGGCAGGCCCGTGCGCCGGCAACCCTCCCGGGCCTTGATCAGCGCGTTCTCGCCGAAGGTCAGGCCGGTTTCCGGCAGCTCCGGGTACTCCTCGACGTCGTCCAGCCCGATCAGGGCGATCCGGTGCGCGCCGAGCGCGCCGTCGAGGATCCGCTGCAGCTCGATCAGCTTCTTGCGGTTGCGGGTGGCGAGCAGGACCTTGTTCATGATGCGAGTGCCTTCCGCTGAGCGTCGGCCAGTTCCACGCAGCCCAACAGCCCCAGGTCGAGCAGCGAGTCGAGCTGCGCACGGGAGAAGATGCCGGCCTCGCCGGTCCCCTGCACCTCGACGAAGTCACCCTCGCCGGTGCACACCACGTTCATGTCGACCTCGGCGGCGACGTCCTCGGAGTAGTCGAGGTCCAGCCGGGGCTCGCCGGCGATGATGCCGACGCTGACCGCCGCCACCGACCGGTGCATCACCTTCTCCGGCTTGCCGGCCAGCGCCTTGCGCCCGGCCAGCCAGGTCACCGCGTCGTGCAGCGCCACGTACGCGCCGGTGATCGCCGCCGTCCGGGTGCCGCCGTCGGCCTGGAGCACGTCGCAGTCGAGCACGATCGAGTTCTCGCCCAGCGCCTTGAGGTCGATGGACGCCCGCAGGCTCCGCCCGATCAGCCGGGAGATCTCGTGGGTACGGCCACCGACCCGGCCCTTGAGGCTCTCCCGGTCCGAGCGGGTGTTGGTGGCCCGCGGCAGCATCGCGTACTCGGCGGTCACCCAGCCGAGCCCGGAGCCCTTGCGCCAGCGGGGCACCCCCTCGGTGACGCTGGCGGTGCAGAGCACCCGCGTGCCACCGAACTCGACGAGCACGGAGCCCTCCGGATGGGTGCTCCAGCCGCGGGTCAGGGTCACCGGTCGGAGTTGGTCGGGCAGCCGCCCGTCAGGTCGCGCCATCCCTGCACCTTATGCGGTCGGTTGATCGAACCGCCCCGGGGTGTCCAGCAGAGCGGTCCACGACGCGTCGGCGGTCCGCCGATCGGGTACCGGACCCGCTCCGCCGGACCGGACACGGGCCCACGGGCCCAGCGGGCCACCCCCGGACCTGGGACCCGCGTCCCGCAGGACGGCGGACCGGTCGTCCGTGGCAGGACGGCTCCACCTCCGCTTAGTCGCACTCCTCGACGCGGACGTTGAGGACGAGCGGCCGGTCCCAGCCACGCGGTACCCGGTCCAACCCGGTGGTGGTGGCGGACGCCCGGCAGCCGTCCACCCGCCACGCCCAGGTGCAGGTGGGGCCGCCGTACTGGAAGCCGTGCTCCACGCAGCGCGTCACGTCCTCGATCTTCGCGTCCCGCGCGCCGGCCGCGGTGAGCCAGTCGTGCACCCGTTCGGCGAGGTCCACCGGGCACCGGCCCTCGGGGCAGGTGAACCGGTACACCTGCTGCGACGCGTCGTCACCCTCGACGAGGCGGTCGGAGGTGAAGCCGGCGGGGCGCCCCCAGTCCGTGAGCATCGTCTTCCGCTGGGCCATCTCCTGCCGGGGCACGAACCAACCGACGTACCCGGCGAGGCCGCCGCCGACGCAGAGCCCGACGGTGAGCAACCCGGCCAGCACGACGAAGAACACCCGCAGCCCGGTGGACCCGCGCGCCGGCGCCGGGCCGGTTCCGGTCGGCGGGAGTGAGGCCGGCGCCGGGTACCCGACCGGCTGACCGGCCGGCGGGTACGGTCCGGCGGCGAACCCGGGCCCGGGAACCGGAGCGGCGCCCGGCGACGGCGGGTACGGCGTGGCGACCGGCGGGTACGGCGCGCCCCCCGGCTGCGGTGCCGGCGGGTACGGCGTGCCTGCCGGCGGGTGCGGGTGGCCGCCCGCCGGGGGCGCCGGCGGGTACGGTCCGGCGGCCGTCGACGGCGGGTGCTGCGGCTGGCCCGGGTGGCCCGGCCACGGCCCAGCCGGCTCGGACGGGCCGGACGGGCCGGGCTGGTACGGCTGGCCGGGCGGGCCGGGCGGACCCGCCGGAGGGGCCGACGGGTGGGGCTGCCAGCCGGTCGCATCGGAGGGAGAGTGGCTCACCGGCGAGATCCTAGGCCGACGACGCCGCCTTCGAGGCCCCGGTCCACAGCGGACGGAACTGCCGCGCCGACGCCGAGAGCCACCCCACCGGGCCGCCCCGACGACCCGACCGTGGCGGGCCACCCACGTCCCGCCTGGTCAGGCGCGTCCCGCGATGGCCAGCTCCAGCGTCAGGCCGGCTCCGCCCGTGGTGTCCCGCGCCCAGCCCGTCGTGGCGGCCGTCACCAGCCAGCCGTCGCGCTCGCCGTCCCACCGGCAGCCCGGCCCGTCGGGGCGGCCGCGGTCGCGCAGGCACTGCCGGACCACGTCGATCGTGAGGTCCCGCACCCCCGCGGTGAGCAGCCACCGGTGCAGGCGCGCCGTCGCGTCGCTCTGGCAGTTCTGCCCCTGGTCGCAGCTGACGTGGTAGGACGCGGTCAGGGTGTCGATGCTGCCCCCCTGCTCGTGGACCCCGGCCAGCCGGAACCCCTCCGGCGCGCCGAGGCGCTCCTGGAGTTCCCGGCGCTGCCGCATGTCGTACCAGTCCTCGCCCCACTCGTCGTAGGCGAACCAGCCCGCCCCGCCGCAGCAGCAGAGGGCGAGCAGAAGCACGAGGGGTAGCACGATCCACCACACTCTGGACCTGCGCTGCGGCGCGTTCGGCGGCGGCATCGGCCCGGGCGGGACGGCGCCGGGCGCGTGCGCGCGCGGCACGGACCCGGGCGGGACGGCGCCGGGCACCGCAGCCGGCCATCCGGCCGACGGCGGCACGGGTGCCTGTGGCGCGGCGGCGGCCGGGTGGACCGGGGGCGACCACGGCGGCTGCGGACCGGGCTGCGGGTGCGAGGCGGGGTGGCCGGGGGTGGCCGGGGGCCACACCGGACCGGGGGCCGGAGGCCGGCCGGGCCCGTCCACGCCGAAGGAGGGGTCCGTCACGGCGGTGATCATAGGTGCGCGGGGGCCGTGCCCGCCGCCCCGGCCGCGGGCCGGCGGGCGGCCGTCCCGCTGGCTCAGATGTCGTACGCGGCGCCGGCCCGGACCACTTCCAGCGGCCCGGCGTACGCGCCGGCGGCGGACTCGACGGTGTGCGACTCGCTATGCGCCCGCAGGAAGCCGGCGACCGCGGCGGGCCAGCCGAACTCCTCGGCTCGGGCGCGGGCGGCGGCCCGCCGCGCGGCGACCGGCCGGTCGAGCAGCCGGCACACCGCGTCGGCCAGCGCGGCAGGCGTGCCGTACGCGGCGACGCCGGCCCCACCGATCACCTCCGGCAGCGCGCTGGCAGCGTTGACCACCACCGGCGTGCCGGCGGCCAGTGCCTCCAGGCCGGCCAGGCCGAAGGTCTCCACCGGGCCGGGCGCCAGCACCACGTCGGCGGTGGCAAGCAGCGCGGCGACGGCCGACCGGTCGGGCAGAAACCCGGTGAAATGCACCGGCAGCCGGGCCGCTCGCCGGGCCAGCGCGCCGCGCAGCGGTCCGTCGCCCGCCATCACCAGCACCGCGGGCACACCGGCCCGGCGCAGCGCCACGAGGGCGTCGATCGCCAGGCCCGGCCGCTTCTCGGTGGACAGCCGCGCGCAGTGCACCAGCAGCACCTCGGTGTCGTCGGCGTACCGCTCGCGCAGGGCGAGATCGGACCGGTCCGGGCGGAACGTGGCGAGGTCCACGCCGAGCGGCACCAGGTCGACGGCGGGCGCCCCGACCCGGACGAACTCCTCCGCGGCCCACCGGGTGGTGCAGACGACCCGGTCGTACGTCTCGACGGTCCGCCGGTTGAGCCGGTCCGCGACGCGCCCGGCGGCGGATCCGCCGATCCCCCACTGGCCCAGCAGTCCGGTCAGGCACTCGTGGGACACCATCAGCGCCGGCACCCCGTAGGCCCGCGCCCAGCCACCGGTCCAGCGCAGGGTGCTGCGGTCGGAGACCTCCAGGCGATCCGGCGCCAGCCGGGTGAGCAGCCGCCGCACCGCCACCCGGTCGGTCAGCACCCGGTAGCCGCCGCTGCCGGGCAGTGTCGGCCCGGGCAGGGTGATCTCCAGCCCCCAGGGGTGCCCGGTCACGCCCGCCCGGTCGCCGGGGATCACCAGCACCGGCTCGTGACCGGCGTCCCGGTAGCCCTCGCCGAGGTGGCGCAGCGCGGTACGCAACCCGCCGGAGCGACCGGAGACGAAGTTCGCCAGCCGGACGATCCGCAGCCCCCGCGCGGCCATCACGCGGCGGGCAGCCGGGCGGCCGGTGCGCCGTCCAGGACCGCACGGTAGTGCCCGACCAGTTCGTCTCCCACCCGTCCCCAGCTGCGCCGGCTGACCGCGGCCCGCCCGGCGGCCCCGTACGCCGTCCGCCGGCTCGCGTCGGCGACCAGCCCGGCCACCGCGTCGGCGAGGGCGGCGGCGTCGCCGGGCGGGACCAGCAGCCCGGTGACGCCGGGCTCCACCAGATCGACTGGGCCGCCACTGGCCGGCGCGACCACCGGCACCCCACTGGCCGACGCCTCCTGCACGGTCTGACCGAACGTCTCGTGCGGTCCGGTATGGACGAACACGTCGAGGCTGGCGTAGATACGGGCCAGGTCATCGCCGTGCCGCACGCCGAGAAACCGCACCCGGGGCAGGGCCCGCTCCAGGTGCTGCCGGGCCGGTCCGTCACCGACCACCACGACCCGCACCCCGGGCAGCCGGGAGGTCGCCTCCAACAGGTCCACCCGCTTCTCCGGCGCGAGGCGGCCCACGTAGCCGACCACCACCTCACCATGCCGCGCCAGGTCGCGGCGCAACGCGTCGCAGCGCTTGTCCGGCGTGAACCGCAGGGCGTCGACCCCGCGGCGCCAGAGCCAGATCCGCCCTACGCCGTGGGCGAGCAAGTCGGCGGCGGCCCTGGTGGAGGGGGCCAGGGTGCGGTGGGCCAAGTTGTGGATCTCCCGTAGCCGGCGCCAGGCTGCCGCCTCACCCCAACCGACCCGGTACGCCCGGGCGTACGACGCCACGTCGGTCTGGTAGACCGCGACGGTCGGCAGCTCGTGCCGCCGGGCCAGCGTCGCGGCCCGCGCGCCGAGCACGAACGGGCTGGCCAGGTGCACCACGTCGGGCGCGTGCGCGAGCAGCGCCTCGCTCAGCCGGGTGCTCGGCACACCGAGCCGGAATCCCTGGTAGCGCGGCAGCGGCACGCTCGGGATGCGCACCACCTCGTAGTCGTGCCGGTCGTCGGCGCCGCGCCGGCCGCCCGGCGGGGCGGGGGCGATGACCAGCGGCTGATGCCCGCGGAGCACGAGATGTTCCGCCGTTCGGACGACCGAGTGCGCCACACCGTTGACGTCGGGCGGGAACGACTCGGTCACGATGGCGATCCGCATACGGCCACCGTGCCGGCCGCAGCGGTGCGCGAGCCAACGAGCCGCTGACACGGCGGCGAACAGTCCGGCACGAATCCGGGTCGGTGGATCGCCCTCGGCTGGACGTTCCTGGTCAGAACCCCCTGAAGCCCCGCGCCGGGTGGTCCCGCTCAGATGTCGTACGCGGCGCCGGCCCGGACCACTTCCAGCGGCCCGGCGTACGCGCCGGCGGCGGACTCGATGGTGTGCGACTCGCTGCCCCAGGCCATCACGAGATGGGTCAGCAGCAGCCGCCCGACTCCCGCCTTGGTCGCTGCCTCGCCGGCCTCCCGGCCGGTCAGGTGCAGATCCGGCGGGTTCTCCATGCCGTCGAGGTAGCTCGCCTCGCAGAGGAAGACGTCGGCGTCCTGGGCCAGCCGGAGCAGCGCGTCGCAGGGCGCGGTGTCCGAGGAGTAGCAGAGCACCCGCCCGCCGTGCTCCAGGCGCACCCCGTACGTCTCGACCGGGTGGTTCATCCGGTCGACGGTGACCGTGAACGGGCCGATCGGGAAGGTGCCGGGCTGCAGGCCGTAGAACTGGTAGACGTCCTCGACCGTGCTGTCGCCCTGGTCGTAGACCGCGGCCAGCCGGTCCGGCGCGCCGGACGGGGCGTACACCGGCAGGGGCGGGTACGGCCCGTCGGGGGCGTACCGGCGGACCACCACGTACGAGGCGGCGTCGAGGATGTGGTCGCAGTGCAGGTGGGTCAGGAGGATGGCGTCCGGGGCGTGCAGCCCCGCGTAGCGCTGGAGGGTGGAGAGCGACCCGGAGCCGAAATCGATCAGGAGCCGGAAGCCGTCCGCCTCGACGAGGTAGGCGGAGCAGGGGGACTCGGGGCCGGGAAAGCTGCCCGCGCAGCCGAGAACGGTCAGCCTCATCCCGTCGCCCTGTCGCTACTCACCGTAGTCGACACGCCGGTGCGAGCCTCGCCGATGATCTCTACCGACGCGTACGCCACGCTGCGCAGCCTACGCGCAGCGACGGCGGGGCAAGAATCATCTACTGGAAGTTGTCATCAACGTGACACCCGCGGGCCGGCCGGCGTGGACCGGCCGGCCCGGGGTCGGGCCTCACGCCCAGAGCTGCCCCTCCAGGGCGTCCTCGGCGTCGGCGAGCGTGCCGCCGTAGGCGCCGGTGGAGAGGTACTTCCAGCCGCCGTCACAGACCACGAAGGCGACGTCGGCGCGGCGACCGTCCCGCACCGCCTCGTGGGCCACCGCGAGGGCGGCGTGCAGGATCGCGCCGGTGGAGAAGCCCGCGAAGATCCCCTCGACCTCCACCAGCTGCCGGGTCCGCAGCACCGCATCCCGGGTGCCCACGGAGAAACGCCGGGACAGTACGGTGGCGTCGTAGAGCTCCGGGACGTACCCCTCGTCGATGTTGCGCAGGCCGTAGACCAGCTCGCCGTAGCGCGGCTCCGCCGCGACGACCTGGATGCCGTCGACCTTCTCCCGCAGGTAGCGGCCGGTGCCCATCAGGGTGCCGGTGGTGCCCAGGCCCGCCACGAAGTGGGTGATGGTGGGCAGGTCGTGCAGCAGCTCCGGCCCGGTCGTCTCGTAGTGCGCCCGGGCGTTGGCCTCGTTGCCGTACTGGTAGAGCATCACCCAGTCGGGGTGCTCCGCCGAGATCTGCTTGGCGGTGGCGACGGCCTGGTTCGAGCCGCCGGCGGCCGGCGAGAAGATGATCTCCGCGCCGTACATCCGGAGCAGCTGGACCCGCTCGGTGGAGACGTTCTCCGGCATCACGCAGACCAGCCGGTAGCCGCGGAGCTTGGCCACCATGGCCAGCGAGATGCCGGTGTTGCCGCTGGTCGGCTCGAGGATGGTGTCACCCGGCCGGAGCCGGCCGGACTCCTCGGCCGCGCGGACCATGAACAGGGCCGCCCGGTCCTTGATGCTGCCGGTCGGGTTCCGGTCCTCCAGCTTGGCCCAGAGCCGCACCGGCGGTGCCCCCTCGGGCACCGTCGGCGAGAGCCGGGGCAACCCCACCAGGGGGGTGCCGCCGCAGGCGTCGAGCAGGCTGTCGTACCGCGCCATGACGCCCGCCGGTCAGCGAGCGACGGGCGACGCGATGGCGGCCGCGGCGGCGCGGTGCTGGCTGATCGCGGCTGCCGCCGCGAAGCCGAACGCGCCACCGGCGACGGCCGGCAGGATGGTCACGCTGTCGCCGTCGGTGAGCTTGGCGTCCAGCGCGCCGAGGAAGCGGACGTCCTCGTCGTTGACGTACACGTTGACGAAGCGGTGCAGCGTGCCGGTGTCGGTGACCAGCCGGCCCCGCAGGCCGGCGTGCCGGGAGTCCAGGTCGGTGAGCAGGTCGCCCAGGGTGTCCCCGGCGCCCTCGACGACCTTCGCGCCGCCGGTGTAGCTGCGCAGGATGGTGGGGATGCGAACCTCGATGGCCATGGTGTCGTGCTCCTTGATCGGGTGTGCCTCGGTGACGGACGAGAAGTGAACGGCGCTGAAGGTCAGCGGCCGGAACACTCGTAGTCGACCGTCGCCGGGCTCTGCCCGAACATGTAGGACTGGACGGCGTGCGGGTCCACCGCCGCGTCCACGATCCGCACCGGCTCCTCGGTCACCACGCCGTCGACGATCCGGAAGGAGCGGATCTCCTCGCTGTCCGGCTCACGGGTGGAGACCAGCAGGTAGTGGGCCCCGGGCTCGCCGGCGAAGGAGATGTCCGTCCGGGACGGGTACGCCTCCGTCGCGGTGTGCGAGTGGTAGATGACGACCGGTTCCTCGTCGCGGTCGTCCATCTCCCGCCACACCCGCAGCTGCTCCATCGAGTCGAACTCGTAGAACGTCATCGAGCGCGCGGCGTTGTCCATCGGGATGTGCCGGGTGGCGGTGTCGCTGCCGGCGGGACCGGCGACCACGCCGCACGCCTCGTCCGGGTGGTCCCGGCGCGCGTGCGCCACGATCGCCTCGACGATCGACCGGTCGATGCTCAGCACGCCGCCCAGCCTAGCGCCCACCGGCCGCCGACTGCGAGGCGGTGACCGTCACACTCAGTCGATCAGGGCGTTGAGCAGGGACTCCTGGAGATATCCCAGGTAGGCGTAGACCGACAGTTGGAACACCCGCGAGGAGGTCGGGTCCTCGGCGACCGCGTCGTCGAGCTCCTCGCCCAGGTCGGTGCCGTCCTTGATCTCCAGCCGGACGCCCATCGCCAGCCGGGCGTCGTTGAGCGCCCGCAGCCACGCCTCGGCCGCCTCGGCGTCCAGCCGCACCTCGCCGCCCGCCTCGTCCGGCAGCGCGGCCAGGATCGCGCCGGCCTGGTCGATCTTGGCGGTCTTGAGGTCGCCCTCGGTGTACCGGCGGAACTCCGCCGTGCTCGCCGGGTCGTCCGGGTACGCGTCGGGGAAGAGTCGCCCGACCACCGGGTCGGTGTGGTCGAACCCGTCGGTGAGCAGCCCGACCACCTCGGAGGCGACCTTGCGCAGCACCCGCACCTCGTCGACGGCGAAGGTGGCGACGTAGCGGCCGCCCTGGCGGCGGAACATGCTCACGAGCGGTCCACCGTCGCCCACAGCCCGTACGCGTGCAGCTGCGACGCGTCGTGCTCCATCCGCTCCCGGGCGCCGCTGGACACCACGGCCCGGCCCTTGTGGTGCACGTCCAGCATCAACTTCTCGGCCTTCTCCCGGCTGTACCCGAACAGCTTCTGGAAGACCCAGGTTACGTACGTCATGAGGTTGACCGGGTCGTCCCAGACGATCGTCACCCACGGCCGGTCCGAGACCGGCACCTCGTCGGTGTCCGGCGTCTCGACCGGTGCAACCTGTGGAGCCGCCATGCCCCCCATCGTGCCACCGGATTCGGCGAACCGATGAACCGGAACGCCGGGGCGGCCCGGATCACCCTCCCGGGCAGCGCGGACCGGGCGGGGCGGCGACGCGACGACGCCGCGCTCAGGCGAGCAGGATGCCGTGGTCGAGGGCATCGGAGAGCACCGCGCCGAGGGAGAGACGGACCGCCTCGAAGCGCCGGGACACCTCGCGGGACAGCTCCAGCTCCACCTCGCGCAGGGCGCGCTGGGCCCAGGACCGGGCGGCCATCGGGTCGTTGTTGCCCGGGGTGCGCCAGTGCTGCCAGCACCCGCCGGAGAGCGCCACCGCCACCGGCGGCAGCACCTCGGAACGGGCCGCACCGGGATGGCCGGCCAGCGCGTCGATCGCGCCGGTGCCGACCAGGTCACCCACCCCGGCGGTGCTGGTGACCAGGAGCACCCGATCCAGGTCCCGGCCCTGCGGCTGGTCGGCCAGGCCCCACCGCACGGCCGCGGCGATCCGCTGCCGGACCCCCTCGGCCAGCGGCGCGCCGAGGACCCGCGCGGCGGCGTCGTCGATGACCGCGCGCACGGCCTGGTCGCACTGGACGGTGGCGAGCAGGGACAGCGCCTCCATCTCCCGGTCGAGCAGTTGCGGCAGGCCCGCGCAGCCCACCCCGAAGACGATCTCGTGGACCGCGCGCAGGTGGATGTTGGCCAGTTCCAGCGCGAGGTGCTGGCGGATGCTGCGGGCGCAGGTGCGCGTCTGCCGCTCCAGCCGCTCCGACCAGTCCCCCGCGTCGGCGTCGGGCACGACGGCCACCCGGCCGTGGGCGCCGGGCAGCACGGGCGGTTGGAGACTGGCGCGGCGCAGCCCCTCGTCGGCGGCCCAGCCGACCAGGGCCCGGCGCAGGCCGGGATGCTCGGCCCGGTGCACCGGAAACCAGCGGGCGCCGGCGAGGGCGGGCACGGCGGCGAGCAGGGCCGCCCGGTGCGCCTCGACGCTGACCTCCGCCGGGTCCAGCAGGGCCGGTGCCTCGGACGCCGCGTCGCCGGGCGACGGGACGGGCGCCTCCGTGTCGTCCGTCCCGCCCGCCGCCTCGGCCGGCGCCCAGCCGCCCGCGCCGGGGGTGACCACGAAGAAGACCTCGACCGGGGCTCGGGCCACCTCGGCCAGCAGGTGCAGCTCCGCGCCGGTGAAGGCCTGGTCGGCGCCGATGACGTAGAGCAGCGCGCCGCCGCGGCCCACCGCGTCGAGGAGCACCCGGCCGCCGGCGACCCCGAGGGCGTCGGTGTCCGGCGTGTCGAGCACCGCGAAGTGGCGCAGCAGCGGCTCGGGCAGGCTCAGCTCGACCCGGCGCGGCGGACGGGCCAGCGCCGGGCCGGCGGCCGCCTGGTCGGCGCCGTAGGCGTGGGGCAGCCGGTAGCCCGGCACGTACGCCGCGCGAGTGGCGACCCGGGCGTGCCGGACCAGTAGGCAACTGCCCGCCGGCACGTCGAGCATGCCGGAGGCGACGCCGAGCAGGGCGGCGAGCACCTCGCGGCGGGCCGCGGCGGCCGGACCGGCGGCGACCACCGCGAGCGGCTCGTCGGCGCCGGGCTCGGTGACCCCCAGGCGGGCGGGGAGCGGACCGCAGCGGGGCAGCTCGGCCGCCCCGCCGGGACCGCCGGGCACGTCGACCCCGGGGAGTGGACCGGGCTTCATCGGCGGCTCCCGTGGCGGGCGGGCGGCGGTGAGCAGCCCGCATGGACATCCGGTGCGGTGGCACCCGGATTCCGGAAGGGTACGTTCCGACACCCTCCAGCACCGAAAACCGCGGATACTCACCGGTAACCACGACATTACTCAACTTCGCAGCGTGACGGTGTGCGCGCGGACGGATTTCCGTCGATATGCTGCACCGATGAGTCGGTGGGGCTTCGTCGGCCGAACGGATGAACTTGACCGTCTGCATTCGGCCGTGGACGGAGCCGAGGGGCGCGGGCTCATCCTCAGCGGTCACGCCGGCATCGGCAAGAGCCGGCTGCTGCGCGAGGGGGTCAGCGTGCTGCCCGCCGACCGCTACGCGATCTGGTACGTGGCGGCCAGCACCGCCACCGCGGCGCTGCCGTTCGGCGGGCTGGCCCAGGTGCTCCCCGCTGAGCAGCCACAGGGGCTCTCCCCCGCCGGCGTGCTGCGCTGGGGCGTCGAGGTGTTGCAGGAGCAGGCCGCCGGGCGGCGGATCGTGCTCGCCATCGACGACGCCCACCTGCTCGACCCGCCGTCGGCCGCGCTGGTGCACCTGCTCGCCCGCCAGGAGAACACCACCATCCTGGGGACCCTGCGCAACGGCGAGCAGGTGCCGCTGCCGATCCGGGCGCTGTGGACCGACGACCTGGTCGAGCACTTCGAGCTCGCCCCGCTCGGTCCGGCCGAGACGGCCGACCTGCTCGCGGCCATCCTGGACGGTCCGGTCGACGCCGGCTCGGCGGACCGGCTGTTCCGGCTCTCCGCCGGCAACCCGCTGCTGCTGCGCGAGCTGGTGCTGGCCGCCGCCGGCGGTGAGCTGGACCGCCGGTACGGCGTCTGGCGCTGGACCGGCCGACTGGAGCTGGCCCCCAGCCTCACCGACCTGATCGACACCCGGATCGGGCGGCTGGAGCCGGGGGTGCGCGCCGTGGTGGAGCTGGTCGCCTTCGGTGAACCGCTCGGCCTGCACCTGCTCTACCAGGCCGCCGAGCAGGCCGACGTGGAGCTGGCCGAGGAGCGTGGCCTGATCACCATGGTCCGCGACGACCGGCGGCTCGACGTCCGGCTGGCCCACCCCCTCTACGGCGAGATGATGCGCCGCCGCTGTCCGGTCACCCGTACCCGGCGGCTGCAGGCCCGCCTGGCGGAGCTGCTGGAGCTGGTCGGCGCGCGGCGCCGGGGCGACCTGCTCCGGGTCGCGGTGTGGCGGCTGGACTCCGGCACCGCCCAGGACGCCACGCTGCTGCTCGGCGCGGCCGCCCAGGCGTTCGCCCGGTACGACGTACCCCTGGCGACCCGGCTGGCCCGCGCGGCGCTCGACGCCGGCGGCGGCTTCGACGCCGCGGAGCTGCTCGCCACCATCCTGATGTTCGGCGACCGGCCCGACGAGGCGATCCGGGTGCTCGACGCGGTGGCCGGCGAGATCGACGGCGACCAGCGGCGCAGCCGCTGGCTGACCGTCCGCGGCATGGTCAGCTACTGGGGGCTCAGCCGGGAGTCCACCGTGGAGGAGATCGCCCAGGCGGGTGCGGCCCTGACCGACCCGGGCGACCAGGCGCGGGTCCGCGCCTTCGAGGCGATCATGCGGCTGCACCGCCTGGACGCGGAGGACGCGCTCCGGCTCGCCCGGTCGGTGCTGGACCGCCCGGCCGCCAGCGTGGCAGCGCGGGAGCTGGCCCGCTGCACCATCGCCCACCTGGACGCGGCGCGGGGGCGGTTCCGGTGCAGCGCGACCGCGATCGCCCGGGTGGCGGCGGAGGCGCCGCACTGGCGCAGCGACATGCCCTACCTCCAACTCGCGATGGAACTGGCCCGGGGCACCCGGCTGGCCCTCGCCGGCGACCTCGCCGGCATCGACGCGATCGTCGCCGACGAGTTCGCCGACCTGGCCGGGGCCGGCGACTTCCGGCTCGGCACCGGCTACCTGGCGATCCTCCGGGCGTACGCGGCCCGGCTGCGCGGCCGCAGCGGCGAGGCGCTCAAGGTCAGCCTCGGCGCCTGCGCGGTGCTGGCCACCAGCCGGGTCTACGCCGGGCTGGCGCAGGCCGAACGGGCCCAGGCGGCGGCGCTGCGCGGCGAGGCCGAGCACGCCGCCGAGGCGATGGCCGAGGCCGACCGGACGCACGCGCCCGGCATGGTGGTGCTCTACCCCTGGCTGGAGCAGGCCCGCGGGGCGGTGCTGGCGGCCGGGGGTGACCTGCCGGGAGCCACCAAGCACCTGGGCGACCTGGCCGACCGGCTCCGCGCCGACGGCTTCGCCGGGCACGAGGTGCTGGTCCTGCACGACCTGGTCCGGCTCGGGCAGGCGGCGGCCCCGGTCGGCCCGACCTGCACCGACGGCAGCCGGCGTACCGTGGCGCAGCGGCTGGGTGAGCTCTCCGAGCAGGTCGACGGGGTGCTGCCGCCGCTGCTGGCCCGGTACGCCCGGGCCACCGTCGCCGGTGACGGCGCCGAGCTGCTGGCGGTGGCCGACGGCTTCGCCGCGCTCGACCTGCCGGTCTGGGCCGCCGAGGCGACCGCCACCGCGCTGCGCGAGCTGCGCCGGGAACGCGCCGCCTCGGCCGGCGCCGCCCATCAGCGGCTCGCGGGCCTGCTCGGCGGCTGCGACCAGATCCGCACACCGGCGCTGGAGGCGCTGCGACCGTCACTGTCCGACCGGGAACGCCAGATCGCCACGCTGGCCGCCGCCGGCGTGACCAGCCGGGCCATCGCCGAGCGACTGTTCCTCTCCACCCGCACGGTGGAGAACCACCTCCAGCGGGTCTACAGCAAGCTGGGCATCACCGGGCGGGCGGAGCTGCCGGCGGCGCTGCGGTCGCTCACGGGCCACGACGGCACGGAATCGGCGTGAACTCTAGGCTGGGGCGGTGAGCTCCCTTCGCCCCGCGCTGCTGACCGACCACTACGAGCTGACCATGGTCAGTGCCGCCCTCCGGGACGGCACCGCCGAACGCCGCTGCGCCTTCGAGGTGTTCAGCCGGCGGCTGCCCGCCGGGCGCCGCTACGGGGTGGTCGCCGGGACGGGCCGGCTGGTCGACCTGATCCGCGACTTCCGCTTCGACGCCGACGAGGTGGACTTCCTGCGCCGCACCGGGGTGGTGGACGACCGGGCCGCCGAGTGGCTGGCCGGCTACCGCTTCACCGGCGACGTCGACGGGTACGCCGAGGGCGAGCTCTTCTTCCCGGGCTCACCGATCCTCACCGTCTCCGGCGGCTTCGCCGAGTGCGTGGTGCTGGAGACGCTGGTGCTGTCGGTGCTCAACCACGACAGCGCGGTGGCCGCCGCCGCGGCCCGGATGGTCACCGCGGCCCGTGGTCGCACCCTGATCGAGATGGGCTCCCGGCGAGCCCACGAGGAGGCGGCGGTGGCCGCGGCGCGGGCGGCGTACCTGGCCGGGTTCCGGTTCACCTCCAACCTCGCCGCCGGCCGGCGCTACGGCATCCCCACCGCCGGTACCGCCGCGCACGCGTTCACCCTGCTGCACGACGACGAGAAGACGGCGTTCGCCTCGCAGGTCGCCACGCTGGGCAAGGACACCACGCTGCTGGTCGACACGTACGACATCAGCCAGGGCATCCGCAACGCGATCGAGGTGGCCGGGCCGGAGCTGCGGGCGATCCGGATCGACTCGGGCGACCTGGCGGTGATCGCCCAGCAGTCCCGGGAACTGCTCGACTCGCTCGGCGCCACCGAAACGAAGATCATCGTCTCGGGCGATCTCGACGAGTACGCCATCGCCGCCCTCGCCGCCGAGCCGGTGGACATGTACGGCGCCGGCACCGCCGTGGTCACCGGCTCCGGCGCGCCCACCGTCGGGCTGGTCTACAAGCTGGTCGAGGTGGAGGGGCGGCCGGTGGTCAAGCGCTCCGAGCACAAGGCCACCATCGGCGGCCGGAAGGTCGCAGTACGCCGGCACAAGCCCACCGGCACCGCCACCGAGGAGATCATCGTGCCGCAGGGCGTGCCGGACCGGCAGCCCAACGACCGGCTACTCCAGCGCTCCTTCATCGTCGACGGGGAGCCGGTCGCGCTGCCCTCGCTCGACGAGTCGCGAGAGCACCTGCGGCAGTGCCTGATCTCCATCCCGTGGGAAGGGCTCAAGCTCTCCGGCGGTGACCCGGCGGTGCCGGTCACCGTCGTCCCGGCAAGCTGACGAAGGAGTCACTCCGATGGCCAACGCCTTGATCATCGTGGACGTGCAGAACGACTTCTGCGAGGGCGGCTCCCTCGCCGTCGCCGGTGGCGCGGGGGTCGCGGCCGGCGTCTCCCGGCTGCTCGCCGCCGAGCCGGACCGCTGGGACCACGTGGTCGCCACCAAGGACTACCACGTCGACCCGGGCGCGCACTTCGGCGATCCGCCGGACTACGTCGACTCGTGGCCCCGGCACTGCGTCGTCGGCACCGCCGGTTCCGAGTTCCACCCGGACCTGGAGACCGACCGGGTCGAGATGATCTTCCACAAGGGCGAGCACGCCGCGGCGTACTCCGGCTTCGAGGGGCACGCCGACGACGGCGAGTGCCTGGCCGACTGGCTGCGGCGGCACGACGTGGACCGGGTCGACCTGGTCGGGATCGCCACCGACCACTGCATCCGGGCCACCGCGCTGGACGCCGCCGAGGAGGGCTTCGCCACCACCGTGCTGCTCGACCTCACCGCCGCCGTCGCGCGGACCACCCTCGACGTGGCGCTGCGGGCGATGGACGGCGCCGGCGTCACCCTGCGGGGCGAGCCTGTGATCAGGGACGCTTGAGCCGGTAATCGCTTGCCGATGTCGTACCTCCGGTCAAGGATGGCCGCCGGAGGTACGGACCATCATGAACTTGACGCCTTACCGGCAAGCGCTCGCCCTGCCCGGGCTCCGGTCGTTGCTGCTGGTGTCCGTGCTGGCCCGCATCCCGCTCACCGCGACCGGGGTGACGCTCACCTTCTTCGTGGTGCTCGACCTCGGCCGCGGCTACGGCGCCGCCGGCCTGGTCGGGGCCGCGATGACCGTCGGGGCGGCGCTCGGCTCGCCGCTGCTCGGCCGCCTGGTCGACCGGCGCGGCCTGCGCCCGGTGGTCGCCCTCACCACCGTCGCCGAGGCGGTGTTCTGGGCGAGCGCGCCGACGCTCTCGCTGCCCGTGCTGCTGCCGGCCGCGTTCCTCGCCGGCCTGCTCGCCCTGCCGATCTTCTCGGTGATCCGGCAGTCCATCGCCGCGCTCGCCCCCGAGGACCGGCGACGCCCCGCGTACGCGCTGGACTCGATGTCCGTCGAGCTGTCGTTCATGGTCGGGCCCGCGCTCGCCGTCGCGCTGGCCACCACCGTCTCGGCGCGCACCACCCTCTGGGCGGTCGGTGCCGGCGTGGTCGCCTCGGGCGTCGCGTTCTGGCTGCTCAACCCGCCCACCCGCAGCGCGGACGAGCCGGCCGGTCCGCAGCCCCGCACCTCCCGCCGGGAGTGGCTCACCCCCCGGATGCTGGCCGTGCTCGCGGTCAGCGGCGCGGCGACCCTGGTGCTCGGCGGCACCGACGTCGCGGTGGTCGCCGTGCTGCGGGCCAGCGGCGAGGTCGGCTGGACCGGCGCCGTGCTCACCATGTGGGCGGTCGCCTCGCTGGTCGGTGGCTTCGCGTACGGGGCGGTCCGCCGCTCGTTCTCGCCGCTGGCGCTCACCGCCGCGCTGAGCCTCTGCACCATCCCGGTCGGGCTCGGCGGCGGCCACTGGTGGCTGCTCTGCCTGGCCCTCATCCCGGCCGGCGCGCTCTGCGCCCCGACCATCGCGGCGACCTCCGACGCGGTCAGCCGGCTCGCCCCGGCGGGCGTACGCGGCGAGGCGATGGGGCTGCACGGCTCCGCCGTCACCGTCGGCATCGCGCTCGGCGCGCCGCTCGCCGGCGCGGTGATCGACGCCTCGCTGCCGCTGTGGGGCTTCGCGCTCACCGGCGCGATCGGGCTGGCGGTGACGCTGGCCGTGCTCCCCGTCGAGCTGCGCCACCGACGGGAGACCGCCGCCATGTCCGACGCCGCCGACCTGGCCCCCGCCACCACCTGACCCCGCCGTCCGCCGGGCGGTCTGGTGCACGCTCTCGTGCCCGGCTCCGCGGCTCGGCGGCTCGGCGCCCTGGCAGCCCGGCGGTCCGGCGGCTCGGCGGTCCGGCGACCCGGCGGTCGGGCAGCCTGGCGGCCCGGCGGCCCAGCGCGGCCGGGCGGTCGGGCGGTCGGGCGGTCGGGCGGTCGGGCAGCCTGGCAGTCCGGCGGTTGGGGGGGGCGGGCAGCCCGGCGATCGGGTGGCCCCGCAGCCCGGCAGCCCCGCAGCCCGGCGGTCGGGCGGGTCGGGCGGTCGGGGGTCGGGGGTCGGGGGTCGAGCGTGTCGCGGTGGCCCCGGGTCGGCGTGTCGCGGCGGTCGGACACATAGCCGATGAGCGATATACCTGAGAGGCATATTTATGCCTCTCAGGTATATCGCTCACGAGCGCATCCGCTTCCCGGCGGGCGTGACGGTCCGCGATCCACCGATGTCGCCGTCGCCAGCGCGCCGGGGTCGAGCCGGACGAACGGTTCGCGACGCGGCGGCCGGCGCGCCAGGAGAGCCGGACCCGGAACCGAGGCGGACGCCGCCGCCCAGACCGGACCGGCCAAACCGAGCGCCACTCAGGCCGGACCGGCAACCGAGCGCCGCCAGATCGGAACGCCACGGCCGAGCCGGTCGGAGCCGGAACGGCGACGGGCGCCGCCCAGACCGAAACGCCACGACCGACGCCGGCACGACCCGGAGAGGCAACCGAGCGCCGCCCAGACCGGAAGACGCCACGACCGACCCCGGTCCGCCCGAAACGGCGACGAGCGCCGTACCCCTGGTGGGGTGCGGCGCCCGTCGTCGTGTCGCGTGCGGCGCGTCAGCGGTCGACGTTGCTCGCGGTGTCCTCGCGATAGCTGGCACCACCGTCGGACTCGCTGGTGAGCGGCTTGGAGCCGCCCTCCGGCGGACCGGCCAGGCTGTGGCCGGCGGCCAGCTCCGGGAACTTGTAGTCGAAGGCCGGCCGCTCGGAGCGGATCCGCGGCATCCGGTCGAAGTTGCGCAGGGGCGGCGGGGAGGTGGTCGCCCACTCCAGCGAGTTGCCGTGGCCCCACGGGTCCTCGACCTCGACCACCGGGCCGGTCTTGTACGACTTCCAGCAGTTCCAGATGAACGGCAGGGTCGAGATACCGGTGATGAACGCGCCGATCGTGGAGATCGTGTTCAGCGTGGTGAAGCCGTCGCTGGGCAGGTAGTCGGCGTACCGACGCGGCATGCCCTCGTTGCCCAGCCAGTGCTGCACCAGGAACGTGGTGTGGAAGCCGATCATCGTCAGCCAGAAGTGAATCTTGCCGAGCCGCTCGTCGAGCATCCGGCCGAACATCTTCGGGAACCAGAAGTAGATGCCGGCGAAGACGGCGAACACGATCGTGCCGAAGAGCACGTAGTGGAAGTGCGCCACCACGAAGTACGAGTCATGCAGGTGGAAGTCGAGCGGCGGGCTGGCCAGCAGCACACCGGTGAGACCACCGAAGAGGAAGGTCACCAGGAAGCCGATCGAGAAGAGCATCGGCGTCTCGAAGGTGATCTGGCCCCGCCACATGGTGCCGATCCAGTTGAAGAACTTCATACCGGTGGGCACGGCGATCAGGTAGCTCAGGAAGCTGAAGAACGGCAGCAGGACCTGGCCGGTGCCGAACATGTGGTGCGCCCAGACGCTCATCGACAGCGCGGCGATGGCGATGGTCGCGGCGACCAGACCCTTGTAGCCGAAGATCGGCTTACGGGAGAAGACCGGGATGACCTCGCTGATGATGCCGAAGAACGGCAGCGCGATGATGTACACCTCTGGGTGGCCGAAGAACCAGAACAGGTGCTGCCAGAGCATCGGCCCGCCGGTGGCCGGGTCGTACACGTGGGCGCCCATCAGCCGGTCGGCGGCGAGCGCGAAGAGCGCGGCGGCCAGCAGCGGGAAGACCAGGATCGCCAGCAGGCTGGTGACCAGCATGTTCCAGGTGAAGATCGGCATCCGGAACATGGTCATGCCCGGGGCCCGCAGGGTCAGGATCGTGGTGATCAGGTTGACCGCGCCGAGGATCGTGCCCAGACCGGAGATGGCCAGGCCGACGACCCACATGTTGGCGCCGACGCCCGGCGAGTGCTCGACGGTGCTCAGCGGGGTGTAGGCGGTCCAGCCGAAGTCGGCGGCGCCACCCGGGCTGATGAAGCCGGCCGTCGCCATGGTGCCACCGAAGAGGTAGAGCCAGTAGGCGAAGGCGTTGAGCCGGGGGAAGGAGACGTCAGGGGCGCCGATCTGCAGCGGCACGACGTAGTTCGCGAAGGCGAACACGATCGGCGTCGCGAAGAACAGCAGCATGATCGTGCCGTGCATCGTGAACAGCTGGTTGTACTGCTCGGGCGACAGGAACTGCAGGCCCGGCCGCGCCAGCTCGGCACGCATGATCAGGGCCATCAGGCCGCCGATCATGAAGAACACGAACGCGGTGACCATGTACATGATCCCGATCTGCTTCGCGTCCGTGGTGCGCAGCAGCCGCGCGATGGCCGACCCCTTGACCGGCTCTCGGACCGGCCATGGCCGGGTCACGACCGGCTTGGGTGCGACGGTGGTCACGAATGGCCTCCGGTTCTCGGTTGTCCCGCTCGGCACGCGCATGTCATCTGCGAGCCGTCATCCGCAAGGAGGATAGTCCCCGGCAGGTGGGTGCGCCGCTCGGGGTGGTGCGGCAGGATGGAGGGCCGTTCTACAGCGGGTCGACCAGCAGCCGGTAGTGCTCGCGGAAGATTCGACCGCCGCGCCCGCGCAGCAGCGGGTCGCGCAGCGCCGGCGGCACGTCCCGGGTCCGGTTGCGGTCGCGGGTCCGGTCCCGCACCCATCGGGTACGCGGGCGGCGGCGACTCTCGTACGCCACCAGCGCCGCCTCGACGCTGCCGGCCGCGGTCAGCGACTCGGCGAGCACCACCGCGTCCTCCAGCGCCATCGCCGCGCCCTGGCTCAGGGTCGGCGCGGTGGCGTGGGCGGCGTCGCCGACGAGCAGCACCCGCCCGCGGTGCCAGCGGCCCAGCTCGACCTCGTCGGTGAGCCCCACCTGGACGTCGCGCAGCGCGTCCAGCACCGCGGGCACCGGCCCGCCGTACTCCCCGAAGAGCTCGCGCAGCCGCGCGCCCGGATCGGCCGGGGCGACCGTGCCGGCCTCGTCGGCGTAGCAGTACAGCCGGCCCGCGCCGATCGGCACCACCAGGAAGCCGGCCCGCTGCCCGAGCAGGGCCGTCCAGTCGGTGACCTCCGGACCGTCGCGCACCACGCCCCGGTAGACCACCTGACCGGCAGGGCGGGGCGGCCCGCCGAGCGCGGCCAGGGAACGCACCGCCGAACGGGGCCCGTCGGCGCCTATCACCAGGTCGTACTCGCCGCCGGTGCCGTCGGTGAAGGTGACCCCGACGCCGGCCGGCAGCAGCTCGACGGCGCTGACCTCGGCGCCGTGCCGCACCGCGCCGCCGGCGCCGCTGAGCAGCACCTGGTAGAGGTCGCGCCGGAGCAGCGCCCGGCACTCGCCGACGCCGGACCAGAGCGCGTCGAGATCCACCTCACAGAGCGGCTCGCCCGCCGCGTCCAGGAAGCGCTGGCGGTGGATCACCTGGCCGAGCCGGCGGACCGGGCCGTCCAGGTCGAGCCGGCGCAGCGCGCGGTCGGCGTTGCCGGGGAGATAGAGACCGGTGTCGACCAGCTCGTTCGGGGGCAGCTTCTCGGTGACGTCCGGCCGGAAACCCGCCATCCGCAGCGCCCGGGCGACGGCCAGACCGGCGATGCCCGCGCCGACGACGAGGATGCGCAGGGGGGAGCCACCCATGGTGGTGTACGCCTCCGGAGGGGGGATCGGCACGCGTTGGAGGCAAGACACTACTCCGCGCGATCGACACACGGTAGGCCTGATCGGCCCTGGCGGTCCCGCTCCTCGGACCCACGCTCCCATTCGTGTAAGGGATTCACGTCACCGCCCGGCCGACCCGCCATCCCCCGGCACGCCGACGCCTTCCAACCCCCGGCTGAGCTGCGGCTTCGCCCGCTTTGCCAGGGCGCGATGCGGAAGCGGCGTGGAGGTTCCACCGCATCCCCCTCCGCCGTCCGGGGGCGGGTTCGGGGAGGGTCCGTTTGCACTCGTGTTGCAGATATGTAAATGTGTCGAATGAATGTGGGAGCGCTCCCGCGCCCCTCCCCGTCCGGTCCGGCGCCCCCACGCCGGCATCCCGAGGAGCATGATGAAACGTCCACTCCGCGCCATCGCCGCCGCCGGCCTGCTGGCCGCCGGATCGCTGGTCGCCGTCGCGCTCGGCGGCACGGCCTCAGCCGACACCCAGATCTGCGAGCAGTTCGGCTCGACCGTGATCCAGAACCGGTACGTCGTGCAGAACAACCGCTGGGGCACCACCGCCCAGCAGTGCATCAACGTCACCAGCACCGGCTTCGAGATCACCACCCAGAACGGCAGCAACCCCACCAACGGCGCCCCCACCGCGTACCCGTCGGTCTTCTTCGGCTGCCACTACACCAACTGCTCCCCCGGCACCAACCTGCCGATCCAGGTCAGCCAGATCAGCAGCGCCACCAGCAGCATCACCTACAAGTACGTCAGCGGGGCCAGCTACAACGCCTCGTACGACATCTGGCTCGACCCCACGCCGAAGAAGGACGGGGTGAACCAGATGGAAATCATGATCTGGCTCAACCGCCAGGGCTCGATCCAGCCGATCGGCTCGCCGGTCGAGACGACCACACTGGTCGGCCGAACCTGGGAGGTCTGGCGGGGCAGCAACGGCTCCAACAACGTCATCTCGTACGTCGCGCCGTCGCCGATCACGAGCATGAACTTCAGCGTCCTCGACTTCATCAACGACGTGAAGAACCGCGGCGCGATCACCAGCAGCTGGTACCTGACGAGCATCCAGGCAGGCTTCGAGCCGTGGCAGGGCGGTGCCGGGCTCGGGGTGACCTCCTTCGCCGCCAGCGTCAACGGCGGTGGCTCCACCACCCCGCCCACCACGCCGCCGCCGACCACCACTCCGCCGACGGGTAGCGGGTGCGCGGTGAAGTACACGCCAAACGCGTGGAACAACGGCTTCACCGCCGATGTGACGATCACCAACACCGGCTCCAGCACCATCAACGGGTGGAACCTGACCTACAACCTGCCGGCGGGGCAGCAGGTCACCAACGCCTGGAACGCGACCGTCACGCAGAGCGGGTCCACGGTGAGCGCGCGGAACGTCGGCTTCAACGGGTCCATCGCGCCCGGGGGTACCGCGAACTTCGGGTATCAGGGGACGTTGAGTGGGGCGTACTCGTCGCCGACGAGTTTCTCGCTCAACGGGGTCACCTGCTCACGGGGCTGACGTCTTCTGGGTAGGGATGAAGGGGAGGCGACCGCGCGGTCGCCCCCTCATTTCTGCGCTACTCAGCCGACTTGTCGGAGAATGGGAAGGGACGCGACCATTCGTCGCGCCCCTTCCCGACTCCGTCGCCCTCGGGCCTCAGCCGCCGGCCATGCGATTTCTTAGCATGTTCCAAATACTTGAGCTGAAGCTGTCCTGATCTGGTGCCCCATGAGAGACCAAAGTGACCGCTGTCGCTTCCAGCAGAAGCAGATCAGTGTCCTCCCAGCTCGAAAACCCTTCCGTCGCCTCACCAGAGGTCCGGACGACATTGACCCCCAACGAGAGGTTCTTCCGGCACTCGTAGAAGATCGCGAAGGGCCCAGCTCCGTCAGACATGGCTGAATACCCCTCAAGCTCCCAGTGATCATCCATGCGAGCGTCTCTCGCGAAGGTCATCTCCCCCTTCATTGGGAAGTCGGCGGCATTTCCGAAGGAAGCAATTTGGGCGCAACTCTTCGAATCCATTAAGGTAATCAGCGCAGAGGGCCACATCTCACGCATGTCCCGCGTGAACTGCGCGAGGCCGTCGCGCGCGTCGCGAGAGACGATCATGAGGGTGTCAACGCCTGTTAGATCCATCAGCCCGGCCAATCGGCAGTCTTGCCTGCATACTGCACGGCACTCCGGGGCACCGTCAGGTCCTGCGGCGAATAGTACACGTACTCGCCGCGCCCACCCGTGAGTTTCTTCACCTTCGATTTGGGGACGGTGATCTCGAAGACGTACTCCGACTTCGCCTTCGTGAGCCCCAACTTCTTGAAGCCGTTGGGACCTCTGGCAGCCACCGCCCTAGGACTCTGCGGCGTGAAGTATGAGCCGGTGCCGTTCTTGGCATTTCCCGCCTTGAAGGTCAGGTTCTGGCCCCCGGCACGGATCTTGTTGTAATTCTCCTTCGTGGTGTAGTGGTAAAGAGTGATATTGCAGTTGTGGACCAGGACCGAGGGGGCGTCAGACTCGACGGCCACAAAGTAGGAGTGGATCGAGTCGACCGTTAGGTCGTACATCGTCTTCAGACCGACATACGATTTAACGGTCATCACGGAGACGGCAGCACCGGTCGCATCAATGAGCCGCTCACCGACGGTCAAGTCGGCTGCGTCCACCCATTCACGCCTGTCCTGACTCCAGAACGGGTGGTGTTGAGTGGTCTTGTATACCCGAGCAGGACCACCCCCGGCCGACACGACAAGGTCAGTCAGGTCGGAGTCTTGATTTATGTGTGTGGCGACGACGTCTTGCGTCGAGACTTGGCCGGTCTCGGGATCCTTCGCCAACACCCTGTCGCCGGTGTCGATCTCCTCAATCGGCCGCTTCGAACCATCAGCGAGCAGCACCAGGGTGCCCGGGGCGAAACTGTGCAGTTCGCACTTGCTAGCGGCACGGAGTTCCTTGACGCCGTCTACAAGCTTGCCGAGCAACCCCCAAACTTTTTGGCCAAGTTCCTTTGCCTTGGCCCACTTCCAGGGCGCCGCGTACTTGCGAGCGAACTTCGCCACCATGCCGCCGACGAACGACGTCGCGACGTTGATCGCCGTCTCGATGCACCCGCCGAGGTCGCCCTTGGTGAAGCAGTTGAGCGCATCGGTGATACCCAGCTCGTCCATGGCGACCTTGGCCAGCATCTTCGCCGCTTCGAGCATGATCGCCTTGGCCTTGGCGATCCGTGCCTGCCGTGCGCGTTCGGCGGCTGCCGCGGCAGCTGCCGCGTCATCATCCCCGCCACCCCCCGTTGCACGGGGGTGGTTCTCGTTCGGCGCGTGCGGGTCGTAGGCACCCGAGCACCCATGGCAGCCATCGTTGTGACCAGGAACATCGTGGTAGTTGCCCTGGAGGTCGACGTAGTCGGCGCCGGGGCCACAGGCGTCATCGGAGCATGCGCGCAGGCCATCAGGGTCGGAGAACGCTACCGGGTTGTTGTTGGCGTAGGCATACCCGTGCATCTGCTGCGGATCTTTGACATCGATGACCGGGTCCAGCGAGATGAACCGACCGATCGCCGGGTCGTACTCGCGGGCTCCGATGTTCACGAGCCCCGTGCTGGCGTCCTGGTTACCGTTGACGAATCCCTTCTCTGTCGGCCACTGCCCTGGTGTCAAGGGGTTGCCGCGCGATTCGCCGAACGGCGTACTCCGCCGGTGGACGATGGCGCCCGTCTCGTCGACCACCGCTTGGCCGGTTCCGTGGTGGTCCGGCGCGACATAGTGGAGGCCGTTCAACTTCCGAACGAGCGTGCCACCGCCTGGAACCGGGTAATAGCGGGTTGCATCGGTCGAGTGGGTGGCGGTGTTGAGCCGAATTTCCATGCCCGGCAGATAGAGGGTTGTGGTACCTGGCTCCTTGCGGAGCATCCGGGAGCCATCGACGTCGTACACGAAGCTGGTCGTCTTGCTGTTGGCGGTAACGGACTCCAGGTTGCCCTCGGCGTCCCAGACGAGGCTCTGATCCTCGCCCACCTTGCTGCGCTTCTTGGTGTTGCCGGCGTCGTCGTACTCGTAGCTGTGGAGACGCTCTCCGGACGGAGTCTTCTCCGTCATCTTGCTGACCGTGTGCGGCTTTGCCTGACCCGCAAGCGGGTACTCGTAGCTCCGCTCGAGGAGCGACGCGCCGTCCGACGCGTATTGGGTCTCGCTCTTGCGGTTGCCGACCGCGTCGTACTGGTAGTAGTGGTGGTAGGGGGCAACTCCCCCCACTCCGGTCGTGGACGGGCCACCGGCGCACGGGTCGGTGGTGGCGCTGGCCGAGGTCCAGGCCCGCTCCAGCCGACGCAGGTAGTCGTACGTGAAGCACTGCACGTCCTGCGCCCCGGACGGGGTGTCCGCGATCTGCGTGATGTTGCCCGCATCGTCGTAGGTGTAGCGGGCGTCGATGTCGATGACCGGGGCGCCGCTGCGGTCGAGCCGCACGTGGCTCAGCCGCTTGGAGCCCCGCTCGTATTCATACGTCGACCAGGCCTTCTTCGCGCCGAGCTGCACCTCCGACTGGAGCACCTCACCGGTGGCCGCGTAGGCGACGTCGGTGACGTAGGCGGCGTCGCCCGTGGTGCCCTTCAGCCGCTCCAAGCTGTCGTACGTGTATGCGATCGACTCGAACGGCAAGCCGCCACCGTCCGACATAGCCACCGTCTGCACGGTTCCGTCGAAGTTGTACTCCGTGCCGAAGGTGTACATGCCCGCCAGCTCGGCACCCGCGCCGTCCGGAACCTGGTAGTAGCTGGCATGCGGCCGGTAGAACTCGTCGTAGGTGCCGTAGTACGTGACGTAGTCGCCGTCCGCTGTGTGCCTGGTCGTCGAGGAGATCTCGCCCAGCATCTCCAGGTCGTAGGTCCAGGAACTCAGCAACTGACCAGTGCCGGGATCAGCACCCTTGTACACCGCAGTCTTCCGGCCGATGGCGTCATACCGGTAGCTGACTGATTCGCCAACGCCGTTGGTGCTGACCGTGAGCTGGTCCAAGTCGTCGTACTTGAAGTACGAGCGGCCCGCATCGGGGTCGATCGTCTCAACCTTGCGGCCGCGCTGGTCGTACTTGTTCTCCCAGAGATTGCCCAGGGGGTCCTTGACCGTCGCGAGCTGGCCGTCCCGGGTGTACGTGTACTCGGTCTTGTCGAAAGCCCCGGTGGGACTGCCGCCCTTGTACTGGAGCATCTCGGTGACCTGCCCCAGAGCATTCATGACCGACGTCTCGGGGGTGTCACCCTGCGGTGGGTCGACAGAAACCCGGTCACCGCCGTAGGTGGTGGTGGTCCGCCACTTCTCGACGCCGGCGTCCGCGAATACCTCAGCAATCACCCGATCCGCACCGTCGTAGACGTAGAGCGTCTGGGCGTTGGTGTCGGCGGGACGGGCAGGGTAGATCACGTCCGTGGGAGACCCCGCCGCCTGGTACGTCTCGTACGTCCGGTCGAGCTGCCCGGTCGGGGTGTAGAAGGTGTCGGCGATGATCCTGGTGCCGTCCGGGCCCTCGGTCTGGATCTGGCGAGGGCGCAGCAGGCTGTCGTAGAGCTGGTACTCGACGCTGTAGTTGCCGTCGTTCTGCCGCTTCTCGGTCTTGACCGCGACCGGCTTGTCGGTACGGATCAGGTACGTGTACTTGATGCTCGGCGGCAGGCCGGTGGTCCCGGTGTTGTCCGGCAGCCACACCTTCGACAGCCGGCCCAGCGGGTCGTACTCCAGGATGCTCTTCATCCCGTTGGGGTCGACCTGCTGGATCGGGCTGCCCCAGGCCGGGGCGTAGTTGGTGACCGTCTCGTGCTGGAGCGGGCTCTTCTCCTTGACCTGCGTGGTGAGGCCGTTGGTCTCGACGTAGCTGCTCGTGGTGACCGAACCCGCCGCGTCGGTCGCCGTCAGCGGCCGGCCGTAGCCGTCGAAGGTGCCCTCCGCGACCCGGACGTAGGTGGCAGTGGTGCCGTCGTGCTTGGACAGCCGCTCGGTGCGCGTCGGGTTGCCGGAGCTCTTCGACTTCCCGAGGGCCTGCCCGTCGTAGTACGTGCGGTCGTCGGTGATCACCTGCGTGGCCCGACTCGGCGTCGCCGAGCACTTCACCGAGACCGACTCGACCCGGGACACCAGGTTCTTCAGGAAGAACGGCTTGTTGTCGCTGTAGGTGGTGGCGTCGGTGACGTAGCTGGTGCGCGTGCACGCCTCGTCGCCGGTGAGGTCGACGTCACCCTCGTTCTCGGTCTGGTACGCCTGCCCGTAGGTGGTGTCGTAGCTCGTGGTGGTCTTCGTCTGCCGCCAGCCGCCGGCCGCGAGCGCCGTGTAGTCCCGGGTGGAGGCGGTGTTGACGAAGTACGCGCCCCGGGTGCCCCAGGTGTGGGTCTCGCTGCCCGTGCTGTACCGCCACGGCGTGGTGATCGTCTTGCTGATCTCGTTGGTGCCGTCGAACGTCTTGCTCTCGTACTGGAAGCCGGAGACCTCGTCGTGGTCGGTGTAGGTGCCGCCCGTCGAGTCGGTGATCGTCACCGTCCGGGTCCCGCCGTCCGGGTCCTTGTCCCCGTGCATGCCCCGCAGGTAGCGGTACTCGGCCTTGGTGGTCTGCGTCTGCCCGCTGCCCTGGGTCACCTGCACCCGGCCGTAGCCGCGCCAGTCGCTCCAGGTGAGGTCCTTCGGGTCGGTGATGCCGTCCTCGTCGGCGTGCCGCCAGGCTGCGCCGTCGAGGTAGTCGTACTTGGTCACCATGTCGGGAGAGCGGGCCGTCCGGTCCGTCTCGATGACGGCGCTGACCACGTACTTGTGGAACCAGTCGGTGATCGGGTCCCCGCTGCCGAGCGGGTTCCACTTGACCGGGTAGCAGCGGCGGGTGCTTTTGCCCTCGGTCGGCAGGTTGCCCTCGGCGCAGTCGGGCGTCGCGTAGTTGACGTCGATCTGCGCGCCCGTGTCGGTGTAGACGGTGGCCAGCCGGAACCGGATCAGCGGCGCGATGAAGTCGCCGGTCTTGTCGATCCGGTTGGGCAACTGGAGGCCGGCGAGTTCCACGCTCGGCATGGCGGCGCTGCCGCCGACCAGGCCGGTGTGGGTGATCTTGTTGAGCCAGAGGGTGCGGCTGCCGTCACCGTTGTCGGTGAGCAGGTGGTCGAGCTTCCAGTTGTCGACCCCGGTCCAGCCGCTGGCACCCCGGATCTCCGAGGTGATGCCGACCAGGCGCTTCCGGGTCCAGAAGGTCGGGGTGATCTGGTCGGTCTTGCACTTGGTGTCCTTGGCGCAGTTGCGGTCCCACGGGACGTCCGGCCAGTACGGCGCGGTGGTGGTGGTCAGGTCCTGCGGGTCGCAGTCGATGGTCCCGCTGGGCAGGCAGCGCTCCGCGGTGTCGAAGCGCACCCGGGCCGGGGCGTTGGTGGAGTAGACCTGGCCGTCCTTCTGGCCGTAGTCGATCCGCTTCAGCCAGCCGGCGCGGTGGTACTCGATCCCGTTGAGGTCGGTGCGGTTGCCGCGGGCGTACCAGTTGCTCTCCCGCCCGTAGAAGTAGGACGTGACGTTGCCGTAGCGGTCCTTGACGTAGTCGAGGCTCCACCGCCACGCCTGGTTGCAGTGGGAGTCGGCGAACGCCGTCTTGTTGCACGGCTCGTTGACGTCGTCGCCGTAGACCGGGACGGTCCAGGTCGATCCGGTCTCCTCCTTGCCGGTGGTCCACCCGGGCAGGCGGTTGAGACCGAAGTAGTACTCCGTGCCGCCGGTGGTGGTGACCCGCCAGTACTCGCCGTCGTTGTCGTCGTTGCTGGCACCGGCGAGCTTCTCGACCTTCGAACCGTCGTCCGAGCTGAACTTCCAGCCGCTGGCGGTCTTGATCAGCTCGGTCGACTTGCCGTTCAGCAGGATGGTGGCGTTCTCGTACGCCCAGCACTGGTCGGCGACCTCGTTGTGGCCGTCGTCGGCGCAGGCCTTGTAGCGGCGCTCGATGTGACCCGGCTCGTAGCTGAAGCCCTCACCGATCCAGGAGCCCTGGTTGTTGGTGGTCGAGGTCCGGCCGTCCACCGACTGGGACGAGTAGGCCAGGGTGACGCCCGGCCCGCCGCCACCGGGAACCGGCGGCGTCCGCAGCGGGTACGACCAGGAGAACCCGCCGGTGGACGGGGCGACCGACCACTTCGACGAGGGAGCGAGCTTCGTCGCGCCGTAGTTGCCCTGGGAGGAGGAGTCGCCGGCGGTCAACGCGTAGATGCTGCCGGTGCCCGCCGTGGCGGTCACCCGGGCCGAGGCGGTCCGCGCCTCACCGTTGTTGACGGTAGGCAGCGCCTCGCCGGCGCAGCTCTGCTTCTCCGGCGTGGTCAGGGCGCACTCGGGCAGCCGGACGAGCCGGAGCCGGCTGCCGAAGTCACCGCCGAAGGCTCCGGCCAGGCCGTCGTACCCGAGGGCGAGCTGGACGTCACCGGCCGCCTGCTGGCCGTCGGCACGGGCCACCCGCACGACCGGGCCGTCGACCTTTGCCCGCTCGGCGGCCTTGCGGTCCAGGACCTCGACCCGGACCTTGCCCGGTGCCGGCGGCTCCGCGACCTTCCGGGACGCGGTTGCCGCCTTCGCCGGGGCGGTCGGAGCCGCCACCGACACCGTCAGGCCACCCGCCTTGGCGGTGGCGGCTGGGCCGGCCGCCGGGGCGACGGCCCGACCGGCGGCGGAGGCGGGTGCGGACGAGGACGGCGGCACGCTGATCTCGGTGGCGCCGGCGGCCGGCCAGGTGACCGTCGCCGGCTTGGTGGTGGCCGCCGCCTCGGCGGCGTCGGGCTTGACCGGCTTGGCCGGAAGCGGGTCCCGCTTGGGCAGGACCTTGTTCGAGTCGGTGGCGGTCGGACGGGTGCGCCCCTGGGCCGCGGCGGCGGGAGCGGAGGTCACCTGGACGAAGCTCAGGCTCAGCACGCCGGCCATCGCCCAGGACACCGGTCGCTTGATCCGGCGTTGGAACACGCCGGACGCGACCAATTGTCGGGAGAACATCAACCCTCCACGGGTGGTCGGGGAAAGTGGGCAGGAGCCGCCGGGCCGCCCTCGACAGGGCGGCCCGACGGCCCGTGCGATCAGAGGTTGGGCTGTTCCTTGACGGTGATGTTGAGCCGCTGGAGCAGGATCTTGTCGGCCACACCGTTGTAGACGCGGACATCGTCGATGGCTCCGGAGAAGTGCTCCCGGGGCTGGTCGTCGATGAAGGCGCGGCCGAGCTGCAGACCGCCGGTCGCGTTGAACGGCACGGACAGCTGAGCGGAACTGACCACGGTGGCGTTCACGTAGAGCAGGAACTCTCGCGTGTAGCCGTTGTAGACCAGGGCGACCAGGTCACCCTTGGTGACGGTCTTCGGCGCCTGCTGCGTCGGGTACGTCTCGACGGTCGCGCCCGGCGCGTCACTCGCCGGCACGGCGAGCTCCCACACACCGTCCACGTTGCAGCGGACGATGACCGAGCTGTGGTGGGCACCCTTCTGGGAGAAGAGGGTCATCGGGGTGCCCTTGCAGTTGCTGGTCATCCGGGCACGGGCGGTGATGGTGAAGCTCCCCGCCATGTCGGCGTTGGTCGTGGTGCTGGCGTAGCTGCCCGACTGGCCCGTGAGCCGCAGGTGACCGGCACCGAGCAGCGGAGCGGTCGGCGGGAAGGTGCTCTTGTAGATCGCCGCGCCGGAGGAGAGGGTCATCGCCGCCTTGTTGTCGTACTCGGGGCTGACCAGACCCGATTCGCCGTTCAGCTGCCAGTACGCGGTGCGGTTGATGGCCGTCTGCTTGAGCCCGGTCACCTCCGAGGCGAGGATGGGCCGGTCGAACAGGGCGACGTCGGCCATTTCCCCGGCAAAGTTGTCGGTGTAACCGCCCTTGACCACGCGCCGGCCGAACTGCAACGCACCGCGTGCCTTCACCACCGAGCGACGGTCCCCGGTGACCAGGTCACCCCCGTTCACCAGCAGCGACATCTTCTTGGTGGCCGCGTCGTAGGACGCCGTCAGGTAGGTCCAGTTCGCCGTCGCGAAGACTGTCGAGGTGACCTTCCATTCGTGCAGCGACACCACGTCGTTGCTGGCCATGCTGAAGAACCAGCGCCCCGAGTCGACGCCCAGGCTGAAGCCCGGCTCACCCGTGCCGTCCTGGCTGACCGCGACCTGCCGCAGGGCGGGGTCCCGGGTCTTCAACCACGCCGACACCGTGAAGCTGCCGGAGGTGTCCAGGATTCCGGTGTCGGTGGTGGCGAGGTAGGCGTTCCCGTCGCCGTCGAACATCGCCGCGGTGTCGAACTGCCCGCCCGGGCCGTAGAAACCGAACATGACACCACTACCGGGGTAGGCCTTGTGCCCGCCGAGGGAGTCCTCCGCGTAGTTCGATCCGTCGACCTCGGAGAACGACCACTGGGCCACCGGCGGCCGCTTGCCGACCCGGAAGATGCAGGAGGCGGGGGCGCTGCCCAGGCCGGCCTTGTCGACGGCCATGACCTGCAGCGTCCAGACCCCTTCCTTGGTCGGCGTCCACTGGATCGTCGACGCACCGCCGGCGACCGCCGGCTTGATGCTGTTGGTGGGCGACGGGTTGGTGTTGAAGCCCCAGCGGTACTCGACCACGTCGGTGGCGGCGGAGTCGAAGGTGAAACTGGTCTGCATGCCCAGCTTCTCGTGCCACTCCTCGTCCGTCTTGCACTCGGTCGAACCGCCGTCGGTGGCGTCGAGCGGCAGGAAGTCCGGCGAGTCCACGTCCGGCGGAGCAGGCGCCTTCGTGTCGTAGCTGAACTGACAGGTGTTACGGGTTCCGTCGGAGCTCCACGGTCCCCAACTGGTGTTGTCGCTCGCCCGGACGTCCCAAAAGATCGGAATGCCCTCCTGCGGGATGTCGGACGGCACCTTGTAACTGAAGATCGATCCGCTGGCCTTCAGCAACGTCTGATAGGTCCGCACGGTGTCGACCGTGGCACCCGTCGGTCGCCAGGTCACCCGGAACTCGGCCTTGATCTGCTCGGTGTGGGCCGACGAGTGGTCGGGGTCACGGAGCACCGCCGAGAGCGTCGGGATCGACGGGATGACCGGAGCACCGGAGCCGTAGACGCAGGCACCACCGGGGTTCATGGTCAGTTCCGACTGGTTGGCGATCAGCGGCGCCCGGTTGTAACGCACCGACAGCACGGCGTTGTCACAGAACCGCTTGCTGTGCTGGTAATTGCCCTCGTTCTCGGCCTTCAGGCCGAGGGTGACGTTGCCCCAGCCGTTGGTGGCGGCGATCTGCACCGCCTCCTTGGCGTTCCAGCTCGCGTTCTGGTTGGTCGAGGTGCAGGTCGACTGGGTGCTGCTCGGCGCCTTCGTGTCCAGCCAGTTGGCACCCGTGCTCCAGCTGGACCCACCCGGCTGGTTGCTCCAGTTCGTCGACGAGCTGATGGTCTTCGGCAGGAGGTAGAGCTGGGCGTCCTGCGGGGTGGAGTTCCAGGCGTGCTGCAGGGTGACCCGGAACTCGGCACTGAGGATGGTCTTACCGGAGTACGGCGTGGACAACGTGTAGATGACCCTCTTGACCTTCGAGCTGTTGCACGACTCGGGGCACAGGCCGATCCGCTCGTGCCGCTTGCCGTCGAACTTCCAGTACTCCTCGTTGGGGTAACCGCTGTCGACCATCGCCCACGAGCTGTTGGTGGTCGCCTGCCACACCGGGTCGAGGTAGACCGGCCAGTTGGTGTCCGGGTCGGCCAGCATCGCGGCGTCGGGGGTGAGAGTCAGCGCGCCGTTGGCGTAGTCCAGGCCCATCGGCGCGACCGTCGAGGTGTCCTCCGGGCCGCGCGCCGTCTCCAGGTCGGTCTCACCGCCAGCGACGGTGTCGGCGGTCGACTCGGCGGCCAGCGTTCCGGAAGCCGTCTTGGCGGAGGCGGTGGTGGCCGGGGGGGTGCTCTCCTCACCGGTGGGCGTCCCGTTGTCCCACATGGTCGGGGCGTCGGCTTCCAGGACCGGGTTGCCGGTCGCGGGGTCGAGAGCGACGACGCCGCCGTCTTCCGTCTCCTGGATGGTGAGGTTCTGGCCGGTGACCCCGAGCTTCAGGCCCTGAAGTTCGGGAGTGTTCGCCGCCTCGGGGGTCTTCAGCACGATGACGTGCGAGAAGCCCTCCACCGTCATGTTCATCACGAGGTCGACGTCCGGGAAGACCTCGGGATAGACGGCCTGGTCGCCGTTGAGCACCGGCGCGGGCAGCGCGTACGGCCAGGTGAGGGTCATCACCTGCTCGTCCTTGCGGACCACCAGCAGCGGATCCGTGCCGCCGACGGAGATCCGCATGTCGATGAGCGCCGCCCTCGGGGTGATCGTCCCGTCGACGTTCTGCACCAGGGTGGCGTCGGTGGGCACCCACGTCTCGCCCTGGATGACCCGCACCGGCTGGTTGTGCTCATTGGCGATCAACGTGCCGTCCGGCTGGGCGAAGACGTCCCGGTACTCGGTACGGAACGCGAGCACCTCGACCGGCTGGTTGAGCGACGCGGCCGCGAGGATCGCCTCGGCCTCGGTGTCCCGGACCGGGCTCTCCTCCACCGCGGCGACCGGTGCCGGCACCGGACCCGTCGCGCGCTGCTCGACGTACGCCGTGCTCGACAGCAGGCCGGCGAGTCCGACCATGAGACCGATCGTGAAGAGCCGGCCTCGCTTTCTCGTGCGACGGGCCACCCTACGGTCCTCCCCCGTTGAACTGTGCACATTCATGAGTTTCATCAGCTGACCGCCGCCCCGAAGACCTTCTGGTCGAGCGGCAGACCACCCTGGCCCGGCCGCCAGGTCTGCGTCGGCACCGTCGAACCGCCGGCCAGACTCGACCAGGCGAAGCCGTAGACGGCGTCGTCGCCATAGGGGGTGCCGACGTAGAGCTGCTTGGAGGTGGCACCGAGCGAGGCGCCGACGAGCTCCTGACCGCGGACGCTGCCCGGCAGGCTCGACCCGTTGCGCTCGATCGTCACCGGCGTGCCGATCGGGTTGGCCAGTGCGGGGAAGACCCGCACCCGGCCGGAGTCGATCGTCGTGTCCCCGGCGTCCTCACCCGGGACACCGATCGCGATGAACATCGTGGAGTTCGTGCCCTCGCTCGCCGGCGCGGTGTTCACCACGACGACCTGCTCGCCGAGGTAGTCACCGTCCTCCGAGTTGTAGGTGATCTCCGGTAGCTCGGTGTAGGTGTTGGCGGCGGTGACGTGGAAACGGTGCACCAGGCCGGCGTCGGGCGCCGGGGTGTTCGTCGCCGCGACGGTGATGTCCTCCCCCGGCACGCCGACGACCACCAGCGAGTCCGCGGTTCCGGCGGGCGAGCCGACCGGCCGGTACGGGGCGATGGAGATCGACTTGCCGAAGTTGTCGTTGGCCTCGGCGACGTTGGAGACGGGGGTCTGGTTCTGGTTCAGCTCGGCGGCGAGGGTGGGCAGGCCGTTGACGAACGTCTGGTTGAAGACGTTCACCGCTCCCGCGAACGTCTCGGTGCCGATCGCCTCACCCGGCGAGCTGACCGCCCAGTGGTACTTGGAGGCCGCCACCGCGAAGCCCGTGCGGTCGTCGATCTCCGGTCCGCCGGGGAGGCCGGCGCTCTGGCTGAGCGCGACGTTCAGGTTGCCCCGGATGTAGTGGACGATGCCCGCGTACGCGCCGCCGGTCAGGCCCTCGCCCGGTACGCCGATGACCAGGTACGGCTCGCCGCTGGCGGTCCGGCTCCCCGCCACGGAGTAGCCGAACTTGTCGTACGCCTCGGCCGCGTCCGGGACGTTGGTGACGTCCTGGTGGTAGACCAGCGCGGCCGGTCCCTGGGCGAGACCCGCCGGCGAACCGAGCAGCACGTAGACGGCGCCCGCCTGGGGCTGGCCGGTGATGCTCTGGTTCGGCACGCCGACCGCCAGATCGGTGCAGCCGTCGTTGTTCGCGTCGTAGCTGGAGATCGAGGTGCCGAAGCGGTCACCGGCCTCGGGTTCACCGCCCACCTTGGCCATACCTTCGGACAGCGTGTGCACCGTGGTGCTGCCGCCGTAGGTGACGTGGATCCGGCCGGCCCGGGCCCAGCCGATCACGGTGGCCTCCGGATCGGCGATCGCGACGTCGGCGACGCCGTCGCCGTTGAAGTCGCTGTCCGTGCCGCCGGTGCAGCCGGTGACCGGCGCGACCGTGGTGTAGACCTGCATCTCGCAGAACGACGACCAGACGTCGCTGCCGGAGACGCCGTCGGCCGCCTTGACCCGCCAGCGGTAGATGCCGCCGTCGACGAAGGCGCCGACCGGAACGGTCGCCGCGGCGGTGGCGCCGGAGGCGACGCCGGTGAAGGACGCCGAGCCGATCGCCTTGTCCGCGTTCATCGCCCACCACTCGAAGGTGACGGTCATCGCGGTGCCGTCACCGTCGGAGACGGTGGCCTTGAGCTGCGGCGTCAGCGTGTTGACCGCCGGCCGGCCGGAGCCGGTGACACAGCTCGTGGTCGGCACGGTGGCCCGGGAGGTGACGGTCGGCCAGGAGTTGTAGGTGACCGTCGCCTTCGGGTCCTCGGCGGCGTTGGCGCCCTCGCGGGACCGGAACTGCTTGAAGCCGGCGGTGGCCGTCTCGTCGGTGGCCCGTACGCCCATGCCGGCCCGGGTCTTGTTCGCGGTGGCGGCGCGCTGGAAGAAGCTCTTGCCGTCGATCGTCGCCCAGCCGTCGGCGCAGCTCGTCGAGCCGAGCGTGGCCGTCGACTTGGCGTCGAAGGCTTCCCAGGTGGGCTGGTTGGTGAACGTCGTGGTGTAGGTCGACGTGCCGGTGGTCCAGATCTCCCAGGCGGTCGCGGTGCAGGTGTGCGACCAGAAGTTCCAGAACGAGACCGTGGACGAGTTGATCTGCTTGCCGGCCAGGACCGTGGTGTCCCAGGTGAGGAACGACCGGGTGAGGGTGGCGGGGGTGGTGGCCAGCAGGCCGATCTGGAGGTCGGGCTCCTGGTTCTTGTCGGTGCCCACGGTCTCCCGGACGTACGTGTCGAACGTCGTGCCGAGCGGGTTGACCGTCGGGTCGATGGTCACCGGGTACGCGGTGGCCGGGTCGCGCAGCCAGGCGCGGTCCGGGGCCAGGGTCAGCTCGACGGCATCGCCGCGCTTGGCCAGCTCGGCGCGGATGGACTTCTCCACCGCGGGCGCACCGGTGATGTTCTTCTTCGCGTCCCACATCAGCGGGGCGGGGATGTGCGCGGTCTGCTTGCCGGACCGGTCGGTGATCGCGATCGAGCCGTCTTTGCCCCGGTTGGCGCCGGCGACGCCGGGGCCGGTGAACGGGAACGTGACCGACTCGACCTGGGCGGCGGCGCCGCGGGCCTTCACGACCAGGAACTGCTCGAAGCCCGTCCGGGTCGCCTCGACGACGAGGTCCACGCCGGGGCGGGCGTCCACGTAGGTCGCCCGGTTGCCGTGCAGGACCGGCGCGGGCAGCGCGCCCGACCAGCCCATCGCCACCCGGTCCGCCCCGGTGCCGACCGCGGCCAACTCGTGCTGGCCGGTGCCGGCCGGGCCCGAGATCCGCAGGTCGTTGGGGTGCGCCACGGGGGCGACGGATCCGTCCGCCGCCGCCTTGAGGGTGAGGTCCACCGGGATCCAGTCACCGCCCCGGCGGAACCGCTGCATGCCCGTGGCGATGTCCGCCCGGAACTGTCCGTCCGGTAGCGCGAAGACCTCCGTCGTCTCCGACGTGAGGCTCTTGACCTGCACCGGCTTGCCGGTCTCGCGGGCGGTCCGCAGGGACACCGCCTCGTCGGACCTGTTCTCCACGCCACCCGTCACGCCATCGGGGCCGGCGGCAAGGTACGCCGCCGGTTCTCCCGAAATGCCGAACAATGCGACCGCCGTCATCACCGCAACGCCTGCCGCAAGACATGAACGGACGGTGGCAGTCTTCCGACGTGCCACAAATCCTCCCCCGTGAGTGTCCAGTTGTGTGTGCACCGGGACTGTAGGGATCGCGGAGCACGCCGCACAAGCATGGTCACGAACTGTGAGGATGAAGGTGGCGATCCGGACTTATCGCCGACTCTCGTCACTGAACGGAGTCTTGGCCGTTCTTAGGGCTTCAGCTCGGGCGTGTCGGGCGGCCATGAACAGGGCCGGCCCGAACGCGGAAAAGTGTCAATGGAATGCAGTCACGTCAATGCGAAGGGCAAGAAACGCCATTCCGCCCAGCACACCGTCGAGGGCGCGCCTCGGACACGGAAATGCCGCGAGTACAGCACGGTGGAGATGTGCTGAACCGCCATCCGCACCCGTGGGACCGCCATCCCCACGGCAGTCCGCCGTTGCACCCTCAGCGACACCCGGCAAGTCGGGCAGTTGTGTCGAGCCGGGTCGGTACGAAAACATCGATCACCGTCCCGTCGACACTCCCCGAGCAGCCCATCGACGCAGGTGAGCGGCCTACTGGGGCACGCTCAGCACCGGATTCGTACACCAGTACGAATGAATGCGCACCGGTTCATCTGAACGATTCGGCGCCCTCGACCGAACCGCCGGAGCATTCCACTCTTCGACACCTGGCGGAAGCACAACCAGAGTGGTAAAGCCGCTGGTCCTTCAGCCCCCGAGCGCGTCGATGTCGCGCATCTCCTCGGCCGTCAGCGAGAAATCGAAGATATCGGCGTTGGCCCTGATCCGCTCCGGGGTGACCGACTTGGGGATAACCACGATCTCGTGGTCGATGTGCCAGCGCAGCACGACCTGGGCAGGCGACACGTCGTGCGCGGCGGCGATGCGGGTCAGCACCGGATCGGAGAGGTCGCTGGTCTTGAAGGGGCTGTAGCCCTCCAGCACGACGCCCCGGTCGCGGTGCTCGACGTGGCGCTGCCGGTCGTACAGCGACGGGCTCCAGCGGATCTGGTTGACCGCCGGGTTCTCCTCGGTGGCCTGGATCAGCTCGTCGATCTGGGCGGTGCTGTAGTTGCTCACCCCGACCGCCCGGGTCAGGTTCTCGTCCCGGGCCGCCAGCAGCTCCCGCCACACCGGGATGCTGTCGGCCGGCGAGGACGGCGGCCAGTGGATCAGCCAGAGGTCGACGTGATCGGTGTCGAGCGCGCGCAGGCTCGCCTCGATGGTCTCCCGCTCCCGCCCCACCCGGTCCGGCGGCAGCTTGGTGGTGATGAAGATGTCCTCCCGGCGCAGCCCGCTCTCCTTGATCGCCCGGCCGACCTCCTCCTCGTTGCCGTACATGGTGGCGGTGTCGATGTGCCGGTAGCCGGCGTCGAGGGCGGCCAGCACGGCGTCGTAACCGGCCTGGCCGCTGGCCTGCCAGGTGCCGAAGCCGAGCAGCGGCATCCGGACGTCGCCGGGGAGCAGCGCGGTGGGCTGGTCGAGGTGCTGGTCCATACCGACCGTTCTACCCGCGATCGCCGGTGACATGCCCCGGAACCGGGCAACCGGCGGAGCCGGGCGGTTTGCCGGAGAATGCCGGTGTGGCGGACCGTCTGGAGGAGTATCGGCGCAAGCGGGACGCGGCGCGTACCCCGGAACCGGTGCCGCCGGAGCGGCCGCGCCGGCGGCGAAAGGCCGGCGAGGCCCGGTTCGTCATCCAGCAGCACCACGCCCGCGCGCTGCACTGGGACCTACGGCTGGAGCACGACGGGGTGCTCGCCTCCTGGGCGGTGCCGCGCGGCCTGCCCCGGGACACCGGGCGCAACCACCTGGCCGTGCACACCGAGGACCACCCGATGGAGTACCTCGACTTCCACGGCGAGATCCCGGCCGGCGAGTACGGCGGCGGGACGATGACCGTGCACGACCGGGGCACCTACCAGTGCGAGAAGTGGCGCGACGACGAGGTGATCGTGGTGCTGCACGGCGCGCGTACCAGCGGCCGGTACGTCCTCTTCGCCACCGGCGGCCGCGACGGGCGGGACTGGATGGTCCGCCGTACCGACCCGCCCCCGCCCGGCTGGACGAGCATGCCGGAGCTGGTCCGCCCGATGCACCCCACCCCGTCCGGCCGGTTGCCGGGCGACAGCTCGGAGTGGGGTTACGAGCTGCGCTGGGACGGCGTGCGGGCGATGGCGTACGTCTCCGGCGGCCGGCTGCGGCTGCTGTCGGAGACCGACGAGGACGTCACCGGGGCGTACCCCTGGTTGCGGGACATGGCCGAGGCGCTGGCCCCGACGGAGGCCGTGCTGGACGGCGTCCTGGTCCGGATCGATCCCGCCGGGCGGGTCCGTCCGGCGCGGACGGGTCGGGCCGGCCCCGACGCGCAGTTCCTGCTCTTCGATCTGCTCTGGCTGGAGGGCGTGGCCAGCCTCGATGTGCCGTACGCACAGCGCCGGGAGCTGCTCGACGGTCTGGCGCTGGCCGGGCCGCACTGGCAGACTCCGCCGTGGTTCCCCGGCACCGGCGCCGAGGCGCTGGACACGGCCCGCGGGCAGGGGCTGCCCGGTGTGGTGGCCAAGCGGCTGGACTCGGTCTACGAGCCGGGCCGACGCAGCCGCCGCTGGCTGAGCATCGAGGCAGGCTGACGGCGAGGAGCATCGTGTACCTGACCCACCTGGAGTGCCCGCGCTGCGGACGGGAGCACGACGCCGACCGACCGGCCAACCTGTGTGGGTGCGGCTCGCCGCTGCTGGCCCGCTACGACCTCGCGGCGGTGGCCGAGGCGGTGACGCCGGAGCGGTTCGGCCTGCGCCCGGCCGACCTGTGGCGCTACCGCGAGGTGCTGCCGGTGGCCGACGAGCGGCACGTCACCACGTTGGGCGAGGGCTGGACGCCGCTGTTGCGCGCGCCGGCGTACGGGGCGGAGATCGGCATTCCGGATCTGATCGTCAAGGACGAGGGGCTGACGCCGACCGGGTCGTTCAAGGCGCGCGGCGCGGCGGTGGGGGTGAGCCGGGCCCGGGAGCTGGGCGTCGAGCGGATCGCCATGCCGACCAACGGCAACGCGGGGGCGGCCTGGGCCACCTACGCGGCCCGGGCCGGCATGGGCGCGACCATCGCCATGCCGCTGGACGCGCCGACCATCTGCCGGCGGGAGTGCCTGGCCGCGGGCGCGGACCTGCGCCTGGTGGACGGGCTGATCAGCGACGCCGGCCGGTGGGTGGCGAAGCTGGTCGCCGACTCGGGCGGGACGGTCTTCGACGCGGGCACGCTGCGCGAGCCGTACCGGCTGGAGGGCAAGAAGACCATGGGGTACGAGATCGTCGAGCAGCTCGGCTGGCAGGTGCCCGACGTGATCATCTATCCGACCGGCGGCGGGGTCGGGTTGATCGGCATCCACAAGGCGATGCACGAGCTGCGTGAGCTGGGCTGGGTGGAGGACAAGCTGCCCCGCCTGGTCGCGGTGCAGTCCACCGGGTGCGCCCCGGTGGTGCGGGCGTTCGCCGCCGGACAGGACCGGGCGGAGCCCTGGGCGGACGCGCACACCGTCGCCTTCGGCATCACCGTCCCCGCCCCGCTGGGCGACGAGCTGATCCTGGCCGCGCTGCGGGAGAGCAGCGGCACGGCGCTCGCGGTCGACGACGCGGAGATCCTGGCCGACCTGCGGGACTTCGCCCGCCGGGAGGGGCTGCTGCTCTGCCCGGAGGGGGCGGCCTGCCTGACCGCCGCCCGGCACCTGCGCGCCGGCGGCTGGATCCGGGCCGGCGAGCGGGTGGTGGTGCTGAACACCGGGGCGGGGCTGAAGTATCCGGAGACGGTGGACGTCTCCGGCGTACCCGTGGTGGCGGCCTGACCGATGGTGGGATGCGGCGACCGGCCGCGTCAGTGCCTGGCGATTGCAGGAGTGTTGCGGGATCTCGTCGCGGCGCTCAGCCGGAGCTCAGATCCGCGAACCGCCAGGCCGCGTTGATCAGCCCGATGTGCGACAGCGCCTGCGGCGTGTTGCCGAGCTGCGCGCCGGTCCGCAGGTCCACCTGCTCGGCGAGGAGCCCGAGGTCGTTGGCGTGCCCGAGCATCTGCTCGAACAGCCGCCGGGCCCGGCCCTCCTCGCCCGCCAACAGCAGGCACTCGACCAGCCAGAACGAGCAGAGCACGAAGCCGGCCGGGTCGGTGCCCCACCGTCGTACCAGGCCGTCGTCGGTGCCCAGCTCCCGCTCGATCGCCTCGATGGTGGCGCGCATCCGGGGGTCGGTGGCGGGCAGAAACTGCAACATCGGCAGCAGCAGCGCCGAGGCGTCCAGCTCCGCCGACCCGAAGGCCCCGGTGAACGCCCCGATCCGGTCGTTCCAGCCGTCGCGCAGCACCGTGTCCCGGATCTCGTCGCGGATCGCGGCCCACCGCCGCGGGTCAGCCCGCTCACCCAGCCGGGGCGCCAACTCGACGGCCCGGTGCAGGGCGCTCCAGCAGAGCACCTTGGACGACAGGTGGTGCCGCTCGGCGTCCCGGGTCTCCCACATCCCGTGATCCGGCAACCGCCAGGTCGCGGCGACCTGCTCGGCCAGCCCGACCACCATCTCGCGCAACTCCTCTTCGAAGGTCTCGCCGAGATACTCGTGCAGCCGCCAGACCGCCGAGATCACCTCACCGGGCACGTCCAGCTGCCGCTGTCGCCAGGCGTCGTTGCCGACCCGCACCGGGCGGCTGCCCGCGTAGCCGCGCGGGTGCTCCAGCTCGCGCTCGGAGATGTCCCGTTCCCCCTCCAAGCCGAAGAGCACCGGGACCGGCTCGTCGCCGATCCGGCCGATCGCGCGGGTCGCCCAGGCGAAGAGCCGGTTCGTCTCGGTCGGGCAGGCGGCCACCCAGAACGCGCGCATCGTCATCGAGAAGTCGCGCAGCCAGGAGTAGCGGTAGTCGTAGTTGCGTTCGCCGCCGTACCGCTCCGGCAGCGCCGTGGTCAGCGCCGCGGCGACCGCGCCGCTGCGGGTGTAGGTCAGACCGGTGAGCACCGTCGTGCTCAGGCGCACCTGCTCGGCGTACGGACCGTCGTAGTGGTGCGGCCCCCGGTACGCCTGCCACGCCTGCACCGTCTCGGCGAGCGCGGTCAACGGGTCCATTCGGGCCGGCGGGTCGCCGTGCACCGGCGCATACGCCAGGTCGAAGCCGACGCACTGCCCGGCGGTGACCTCGAACTCCTGGCGGACCCGGTCCCGCCCGGCGCGCAGCGCCGGCCCGTTGCCGCGCAGGGTCAGCGCCACCGGGCCGGCGACGGCCAGCACCGCGCCGTCGGCCTGCTCGTGCAGGTACGGGGTGAGCAGGCCGTACTCGGGGCGGGGCGCGAAGTCCAGCCCCATCCGGACCCGCCCAGCGAGCCCCTCGACCACCCGCAGCAGCACCGCCGGGGAGTTCATGCCCAGTTGGTGACCGCGGGCGCCCAACTCGGCGGCGAGCGCGTCGGTGACCGCGACGCTCCCCTCGGGGGTGTGGTGGACCGTCCGCAGCACCAGCGTGTCCGGCTGGTACGACCGCTCCACCCGGGACGGCCCGAGCGGCGCCAGCCGCCAGTACCCGGCCTCCGGGTCGAGCAGCCGGCCGAAGACCGACGGCGAGTCGAACCGGTCGGGGCACCACCAGTCGACCGAGCCGTCCCGGCCGACCAGCGCACCGGAGCGACAGTCGGAGAGGAACCCGTAGTCGGAGATCGGCGGCTGGTCCACCCGCCCCGGGTACCCGGACCGACCGCGTTCAGGCCGGTCAACGGGCCGGCCGGGCGGGCCGGTCGGCGGGGCCGGTGGACCGCTGCCACCGGGGCGGTCAGGACGTCGGCGGCTCGTCCTCGCCGGCCGCCTCCGCCGCGTCGGCCGCCTCCTTCGTCCGGTGCACCACCTGGTCGGCGTGCTCCGGCGGGCCGTAGACGGTGTAGAGCACCAGCGGGTTCGGCCCGGTGTTGACGAAGTTGTGCTTGGTGCCGGCCGGCACCACCACCAGGTCGCCCTGGACGACCTCCCTGGTCTCCCCCGCCACCCGCGCCTCGCCGGTACCGCTGACGAAGGTCAGGATCTGGTCGATCCCGTCGTGCACCTCCTCACCGATCTCGCCGCCCGGCGGGATGGTCATGATCACAAGCTGGGTCTTCTCACCGGTCCAGAGCACCCGGCGGAAGTCCGGGCTCTTCTGGGCGACGGTCGCGATCGTGAAATGCTCCATGGCGCGCTCATACCCGGCCCGGGCCTCCGTCACGCCGGGACTGGCAGATGGTGGAATTCCCCACCCGCCGGAGGTTTGCCGCCCCGCGCAACGGGCATCGACCACACTGACGGCTGCGTACGCGCAGCTGTCGAGCCAGGTCCCCGCTGGCGTACCGCCGAAGGGCTGCGGTGGTGGGAGACGGCCGGAGCGCGGCGACGTGACGACCCAGGGGTCGTGCGGCGCCGTGCGCCCGTGTCCGGGCTTTCAGGTCAGCACCGCCAGGTGGAACGGCTGGTCGGCGGCGCTGCCGTCCCCGGCGAACGTGCGCACGAAGACCCGTGCGCGATGCCCTCTCTGACCTGCGGTTATGCCTCAGTGGCGGCGTTGGGGCACGGGCGGGGAGCCGACGCAGACCACCTTCAGCTCGTCCTCGCCCTCCGGGCCGGCGAAGCGGACCTCGACGTGCTCGTCCGGGCCCCGGTCGACGTCGCGGACCCGGTAGCCCTGCGCCGGCGCCCAGGAGATCAGCCGCACCCCCGACGGCCCGCACTCGGCCACCGCCGTCCCGCCGGTGGTGGCCAGCACCCGACGCGCGCCCGCGGCCGAGGTGACGGCGACGCCGGAGGGTGTCGGGCCGACGGCCGGCGGGGTGACCCCGGCGGGGGACGGCGGCGCCGTCGCGAGCGCCCGCCGCACCTCCTCCTGGCTGCGGACGCCACCCGGGGTGCCGCTGATGCTCTCCCCCACCAGCCGGATCGCCGCCAGGCCGATGAGCAGCGCGGCGACCGCGGTGGCGAGCCAACCGAGCACGGCGAGCAGGGGGCGACCGGGCATTCCCCGAGTCTGCCCGACGCCGGGTTGCGGCGCGCCCAGGGCAGGGTTAAGGGAGGGTTGCGGCGGGCGGCCGGCAGCGGCGCCGCGGATTAGCCTGCCAGGTGTGGCCCGCCTGCTGCTGATCGAGGACGATCTCACCATCCGTACGCCGCTGATTCGCGCGCTGCGCGACCGCGGGCACGCCGTGGCCGCCGCCTCCACCGCCCTGACCGGCCTGCGGGACGCGCTCGAGGACCGGCCGGACCTGGTCGTGCTCGATCTGGGACTGCCCGACCTGGACGGTGCCGAGCTGCTGCGGATGCTCCGGGCGGTCAGCTCCGTGCCGGTCATCGTGGCCACCGCGCGCGACGACGAGCGGGAGATCGTCCGGATCCTCGACGCCGGGGCGGACGACTACGTGGTCAAGCCGTTCACCGCGGCGCAGTTGGACGCCCGGGCCCGCGCGGTGCTGCGCCGAGCCGCCCCGGATGACCGGGACGCCGATCCGGCGCTGGTGGTCGGCGGACTGCGGATCGACCCGCGTACCCGCCAGGTCAGCCTGGACGGGGTTCCGGTGGAGCTGACCCCGCGCGAGTTCGACCTGCTGCACCACCTTGCCGGCCGGCCCGGGCAGGTGGTGACCAAGCGGGAGCTGCTGACCGAGGTGTGGCGGATCCCGTACGGCGGCGCCGACAAGACCGTCGACGTGCACCTGTCCTGGCTGCGCCGCAAGCTCGGCGAGAACGCCCAGCAGCCCCGCTACCTGCACACCGTCCGGGGCGTCGGCGTGCGGCTGGCGCCACCGCCCGGGACCGTCGGGTGAGACGACGGCTGGCCCTGCTGGTCGCGTCGGTCAGCGTGCTCACCCTGATCGCCTTTCTGGTGCCGCTGGCGCTGCTGGTCCGCACCGTCGCCGAGGACCGGGCGACCGTGCGCGCGACGGCCGACGCGCAGAGCCTGGTGCCGGTGGTCGGCACCGCCGAGCTCGACACCGTCCGGATCACCGTCGAGCAGCTCGTCGCCGAGTCGGGGCGGCCGGTCACCGTCTTCCTGCCCGACGGCACGGTGCTGGGCGCGCCCGCGCCGCGTACGCCGGCGGTGGCGCTGGCCGCGCGGGGGCAGAGCCTGACCGCGGAGTCCGACGGCGGCCGGGAGGTGGTCATCGCCGTCCAGGGCCGGCCGGAGGGGGCGGCGGTGATCCGCACGGTGGTGCCCCGGGCCGAGCTGACCGCCGGGGTGACCCGGGCGTGGACGGTGCTGGCGCTGCTCGGCGCGCTCCTGGTGGTGGTGGGTCTGGTGGTCGCCGACCGGCTCGCCGGCTCGCTCACCCGCCCGATCACCGAGCTGTCCACGGTGTCTCACCGGCTGGCCAACGCCGAGCTGGACGCCCGGGTCGAGCCGGCCGGGCCGGCGGAGCTGCGCGAGGTGGCCGGCGCGCTCAACCACCTGGCCGGCCGGATCCAGGTGCTGCTGCGGGAGGAGCGGGAGCAGGTGGCGGACCTGTCGCACCGGCTGCGCACCCCGCTGACCGCGCTGCGGCTGGAGGCGGAGTCGCTGCGCGACCCGGACGACGCGGCCCGGGTCACCGCCGCCGTCGACGGGCTGGAACGGGCGGTCAGCGGGCTGATCCGCGAGGCCCGCTGGCGCAGCTCGCCCGCCGCCGGCCGCGCGGTCAGCGACGCGGCGGCGGTGGTCGGCGAGCGGGTGGCGTTCTGGTCGGTGCTGGCCGAGGACACCGGTCGGCGGGTGACTCTGGATCTGGCGCCGGGGCCGCTGCCCGTCGGGGTGGCCGCCGACGAGCTGGCGGCGGTGGTGGACGCCCTGCTGGGCAACGTCTTCGCGCACACCCCGGACGGCACCCCGTTCGCCGTGCGGCTGGCGGCGGACGCCGACGGGGTGCTGCTGACCGTCGCCGACGAGGGGCCCGGGCTGCCCGCCGGGGCGGCCCGGCGGGGGTCCAGCGGGGCGGGGTCGACCGGCCTCGGCCTGGACATCGCCGACCGGGCAGCCCGGGCCGGCGGCGGTCACCTCGAACTCGGCACCGGGCCGGGCGGCGGGGCCGTGGTGCGCCTGTGGTTGGGCCGACCGCCGGGATAACCACCGCTTAGCGTCGGGACAGCGCGCCGCTATCCGCCTCCGGTCGATGCTCGGCAGGACAGCGAACGGGACCGACGGAAGGTGGACATCATGCGACGTACCTCTCTGATCCTGGCCTCGGCCGGTGGCGTGGCGGTGCTGGCGGTGACCGGCGCGGCCCTCGGCGTCACCGCCGCCGACCGGCAGGCCGACGCCCCGCGCGCCGCCCTCGCCGCCGCGAGCGTCGACGACACCCCCACGCCCGACGACAGCCCGTCCACGGCCGGGGCGACGCCGGGCGGGGTCGACCGGGACCGGGCCGGGGCGATCGCCCTCGCCGCGGTGGGCGGCGGCTGGGTCGTCGACGTCGAGGCCGAGCGGGAGCACGGCCGTCCGGTGTGGAGCGTCGAGGTAGTGTCCGGCGCCGCCGGCTGGGACGTCCACGTCGACCGGGACACCGGTGCGGTGCTGCGCGTCCGGCCGGAGAGCGGCGACGACCGGACGGCCCGGGACGGTCGGCGGGCCGGCGCGGACGACCGGCACGGCGACGACGCGGCCGGCTCGGACGATCGGGGCGGCGACCGCCGGGACGGCGCGGACGACAGCGACGACGGAGACGACGACCGGCGGCACGGCGGGGACGACCGGGGCGGCGACGACCACGGCGGCGACCGGCACGGGGACGACGACTGAGCCGGCGCGCAGCCGGACCGCCCGCCGGCGCCCGGTCAGGGGCGGGCGGGCGGACCGGAGGCCGGCACGGCGGCGGCCCGGTCGACGTGCGCGCCGAGGCGGCCCAGCACGTCGGCCAGGCCGGTCCGCAGCTCCGCGTCGGCCAGCAACCCGTCCGCGCCGACGCCGTCGCGGGGCACCGGCAGGCGTACGCAGGCGGGCTCGACGATGTCGGCGCCGAGGTAGCCCAGCACCATCCGCAGGGTCTGCTCCGCCCCGGCGCCGCGGCCGGGCGCGGCCACGGTCACCCAGGCCACCGGCTTGCCGTACAGGTCGCCGTTGCCGACCGTCCAGTCGAGCAGGTTCTTGAAGCTGCCCGGCAGGGTGCCGGCGTACTCGGGGGTGCAGAAGAGCACCGCGTCGGCGTCGGCGAGCGCGGCACGCAGCGCCACCACCGGCGCGGGCGGCGCGTCGACCTGGTCCGGGTCGAAGGCGGGCAGCTCCCGCAGCGCGTCGTACAGCATGGTGCTCACCCCCGGCACAGCCAGGGCGTGCGCGGTACGCAGGGCGGCGGTGTTGGTGGACCCGGCCCGGGTGCTCCCCGGGACGAGCAGGATCCAAGCGTCCTGCGGCATCGGCTGCTCCTCACCGTCGGCGGCACCGGCCAGTCAAGCACGGCCCGAACGGCCGGCCCACCCCTGACTTCGGCCGGGCCGATCGGCGGTCGGCCGCAACGGTTTCCGGTCACCACGGGCCGTTCGCCCCTGTGACGCAGGCGAATGTCTGGCTAGGCTGAGGTATGGTGCCCGCCCACCGGGGTCGGGTGGCGGATCCGGTCTACCGCCCCATCCTCGCCAGCCGGCGGGGCGAGCTGGAGGCGCTGTCCCATCTGGATGGCGCCGTGGTTCCACTGCTCGCTCCGGTTCTCGAACTCTCCACAGTCGACCCGATCACCCTCGACCTGCTCGGCCGACTGCCGGTCGGGCTCGTCCCGGCGGTCGACGTCTCCGCCCTGCCCGAGGTGCCGGAGACCGAGCTGGTCCGCTGGGGCGTACCGGTGGTGCCGGTGATCGGGCTGGCCGACAGCGACCGCCGGCTGGTGGCGCACGGGGTCGCGGCGCAGGAGTACGCCCGGCGCGCCGTGGTCCGGCTGCGGGCCGGGCAGGACCGGGCCGGGCCGGACGCGAGCACCGCCGCGGCGGAGCGGATCTGGCGGTACGGCCGGCTGGTGCCGGAGCAGTGCGACCTGCTCATCGACGCCGGCGACGTCTGCTGCCCGGCCGACCTGCGGGTGACCGAGCCACGGGTGCGGCGGTTGGTGGACTGGGCGCGCCGGCACACCTGGCGCACGGTGACCGTGGCGGCCGGCGGGATGCCGCCGACGCTGTCCCGTCTCCCCACCGACGAGCCGGTACGCCTGGACCGCTGGGACTGGCTGCTCTGGCAGCGCCTCGCCGACCTCGGCGTCGGGTACGGCGACTACGGCGTCGCCGCCGCGTCGCCCGCCGCGGAGGGGCCGGGTGACCGGTTCCCCACGGTGCGGTACACGGCGGACGGCGCCTGGTGGGTCTACCGCTGGTCGCGGCGGGGCGGCCGGGGCGACGAGCGCTTCGCGGACCTGTGCCGCACGCTGGTGGCGGCGCCGCACTGGCCGCCGGCCGGGGCCGGCTTCTCCTGGGGCGACCACGAGCTGGTGCGCCGCGCCCGGCGGGTGGCCGGTGCGGGCTCGCCGACCAACTGGACGGCGTGGAGCACGTCGCACCACCTGGCGCACGTGCTGGCCACGCTGACCCGGCCGGCCCGGGACCAGCGCCCCGGCCCGTGGCGCGGCGAGGAGGAACGCGGCCGTCCCACCCGGCCGCACCGGGGCGGCGAGGCGCGCCGGGCCGGCTGAGTCACTCCCTCTCGGTGAAGCCGAACTGCACGATGCCCTCGTCGTCGACGACGGCGTCGACCGAGGTGTCTTCGAGCAGCTCGGCGGCGTCCGGGTCGAGGAAGATGCGGGCGCCCTGGTTGTCGACCACCTTGTCGCCCTGCGCCGGTTCCGGCACCAGCTCGATGGTGAGGGAGCCGGCGTCGGTGTCCGCGGCGATGCGCAGCCCGCCGTCCTGGGCGACGTCCTGTTGGAGGGCGAGGTCGCGGATCACGAGCACGGCGTTGTCGGTCATGGTGAGCATGGCGGAACTCCTCGTGGGTTCTCGGGACGTCGCGCGGAGTTGCGGAGCGCGCACCTGACGGCGAATCGGTCGTCGCCCGGCGAATCGGGGCGCATCGCGCGGCCCCCTCACCCACCGTGCCCCCTCAGCGGGCGTCCGTCAAATAGAGCGCGCTCTGTGGGAGCGCCCCCGCGCCTGCGGCGTTTCCGCTCCTCAGCGCCGCTGTCGCCGTACGCTGGGAGCGAGGTGGCCGGGGCCGGTCAGCCGCCGCCCCGCCGCGCCCGGACCGAGATCCGGAAAAAACTTTCGGCGAGGAGTCTTGCCTGGCGGAAATCTCCGTGACAGCGTCGACGCATGCATCGTCGTCTCTTTACCCGGAGTCTGGCGCTGGCGACGCTCGCCGCCACCGTGGCCGCCGCCGGCGCCCTCCCCGCCACCGCCGAGTCGCCGACCCCGGCGGCCACCCGGCTGCACGCCACCATCGACGCGATCCTCGCCGACGCCCGGCTCACCGGAGCGCAGGCGGGCGTGGTCGTGGTGGACACCGCCACCGGGCAGACCCTGTACGACCGCAACGGTGACCGCCGACTGATCCCCGCCTCCAACACCAAGCTGCTCACCTCGACCGCGGCGCTGGAACTGCTCGGCCCGGGGCACCGGTTCACCACCGACGTGCACAGCACCGGGCAGCGCCGGGCCGGGCTGGTCTCCGGCGACCTGTACCTGCGCGGCGGCGGCGACCCGACGATGCTCGCCGCCGACTACGACGCGCTCGCCGCCGAGGTGGCCGCGGACGGCGTACGGGTGGTGACCGGCAACCTGGTCGCCGACGACACCCGCTACGACCGCACCCGGCTCGGTCCGGACTGGACCTGGGACGACGAGTCGTACTACTACGCGGCGCAGGTCTCGGCGCTGACCGTCGCCCCGGACACCGACTACGACGCCGGCAACGTGATCGTGCACGCCGCCCCGGCCGCTAGCGCGGGCGCGCCGCCGACGGTCACCATGACGCCGCCCAACGGCTACGTGCGGATCGACAACCGGGCCGAGACGGTCGCCGAGGGCGAGACCACGATCACCTTCGAACGGGAGCACGGCACCAACACCGTGGTGGTCACCGGCCAGATCGCCGTCGGCGACGCGGCGGCCAGCGACTGGATGACCGTCTGGGAGCCGACCGGGTACGCCGCCGACGTCTTCCGGGCCGCGCTGCGCCGCCACGGCGTGCGGGTGCTCGGGCGTACCGTGCTCGGCCGGGCCACCCCGGACGACGCGGCACCGGTGGCCCGGCACGACTCGATGACCCTCGCCGAGCTGATGGTGCCGTTCCTGAAGCTGTCCAACAACGGGCACGCCGAGGTGCTCACCAAGGAGGTCGGGCGGGTCATCTCCGGCTCGGGCACCTGGTCGGCGGGGCTGACCGCGATCAGCGAGTACGTCGCCGACACCGGCATGGACACCGGCACCCTGCGCCAGCGCGACGGCTCCGGGCTGTCCCGGCGCAACCTCATCCCGCCGGCCGAGTTCGTCGCCCTGCTCGCCGCGGTCCGCGCCGAGCCCTGGTTCGCCGACTGGTACGCCGCCCTGCCGATCGCCGGCAACGCCGAGCGTTTCGTCGGCGGGACGCTGCGCAGCCGGATGCGCAACACGCCGGCGGCGAACAACGTGCACGCCAAGACCGGCAGCCTGACCGGGGTCTCCGGCCTCTCCGGCTACGTCACCGACGCCGACGGCCGGGTGCTGGCCTTCTCCGTGGTGCTCAACAACTACCTGGCCTCGTCGGTGAAGGGGCTGGAGGACCAGATCGCCATCGCGCTGGCGTCGTACACCGAGAAGAGCGTGACCACCGCGCGGGTGGCGCCGCCGGTGGCGCCCGACGCGCCGCGCGCGCCCGAGGGGCTGGAGTGCTCCTGGGTGAAGCCGATCGCCTGCTGAGAACGGGTGCGGGGGCCCCGCCGGGGCCCCCGCACCCGTCGGCTCAGCCGGCCGCCGCGGCGGCCTCGCGCAGTCGGGCGGCGGTGCGGCGCGGGTCGTAGTCCGGCCCGACCCCTTGGACGATCAGCGTCGAACCCTCGATGTGCCGGGTGCGCAGCGGCAGGATCTCCTGGTACGCCGGCGACCGGTACCAGGCCCGGGCCTGCTCGACGTCCGGGAACTCGACGATCACCACCGTCCCGGGCCAGTCTCCCTCGAGCACCTCCACCTCGGCGCCGTGCACCCGGAACCGGCCCTGGTACGGGTCGAGAGTGGACTGGATCTTCTCGATGTACTCGAGGACGTCCTCGTTGATCTGCGGCGTGCGCAGGTGGGCCAGCGCGAAGGCGGGCATCGTCCCTCCCCGTGGGATCGGCCCGTGCCGCCGGGCCACTGGGGACGATTCTGCGCCGGTCACCCCGGCCCGTCGATTACCTCGCGGGTAAGGGGCGGGTAAGGGTCACACCCGCTCCAGCACCACCACCGGGATCTCCCGGTCGGTCCTGGTCTGGTAGCCGTCGTACGCCGGCCAGATGTCGACCATCGTCCGCCACATCCGGGGCTTCTCCTCGGGCCCGGCGGTCCGCGCCCGCACCGCGAACGTCTCGGCGCCCACCTGAACCTCGGCCTCGGGATCGGCGAGCAGGTTCAGGTACCAGGCCGGATGCTGCGGCGCGCCGCCCTGCGAGGCCACGACCAGGTAGTCGTCGCCGTCGCGGCCGTAGATCAGCGCGGTCCGGCGCAGCTTGCCGCTGCGGCGACCACGGGTGGTCAGCAGCAGGGTGAAGACGCCCGGCCGCCACTCGTGCCCCTGCTCGCCGCCGGTCTCGACGTACCGTCGGATGTGGTCGGCCACCCAGCCCTCGGGGCTGTCCAGCACCTGCTCGCCCGCCGTCACGGCCTGCCTCCCGCGCTTTGTCGTCGTCGTCGCGCCCACGCTACTCCGCCCCGCCGCGCGGAGCGGGCGAACCGGGTCAGCGCAGGGCGACCGCGCGCAGGGCGACGTTGCCGCAGTCGTTGAAGGTCTCCTCGGTGGTCCAGGAGATCAGCAGCTTCTGCCCTGCGGCGACCCGGAACCGGACGACGAACTGGGCGCTGTGGTTGGTGTGCGGGTCCTCCAGGCGCAGGGTGCTGGTCGGGCCGCCGGTGGAGAGCCGCACGTCGAGCCGGCCGCGGGCCATCCAGAGCCCGGCGAAGAGGTGGACGGTGCGCAGCTCGCCGCTGCCGAGCACGGCGAGGCGGAAGCCGTTGCCGACGTCGCAGGTGTGGATGCCGGTCGAGGTGCCCCCCTCGCCCTGCACCGGGGCGCCGTCGCGCCAGCCGAACAGCTCCGGGTCGGTGTCGTAGCTGCTGCGGGCGCCCGGCCCGCCCTCGTCGCGGATCTCGCCCGAGCCCCCGCGCTTGCGGACCACGGAGTCCGGGCCGCGCAGCCCCCAGTGCACCCAGTCCCGGGTGCCGAGGTGGGTCAGGTCCACGATGGCCGGCACGTCGGCCCGGGACACGCTGAGCAGCGGCGTCGTCGGCTGCGGCGCCGGCGTCGGGGTCAGCGAGGGCGACGGTGGGGGCGTCGGCGGGCGCTGCCGGGGCCGCAACCCCGGCGACGCGACCCCGGCCCCGGTCACCTGGCCGGGCAGGCCGGTCGGGCGGCCGGCCGGCGTCGAGGCCACGCCGGGCAGTGCCGCGCCCTCGCCGCGGGGCTCGGGCTCCGGGTCGATGCTGAGGTACGCCACCAGCGCGGCGAGGCAGACGACGGCGGTGAGCGCCTCGACGGTCCACCGACGACGTTGCCGGTGCCGGGCGATCCGGCGTGCCGTGTTCAGGCCCCGGTCGAACCCCGTCCGTCTCGGCTCGTCGTCCGTCACCGCTTCTCCGCTCTCCACATCCACGGTCGCGCCCGCGCGGCGGTCGCGGGTCGCTGCGTGAGCCGCCTCACGTTTTCATCCGAACGGCCTCTTGCGCCACCTGCGGGGGCAGGGGCGTTTCCAGTTCGTTACCAAGCGGTAGTGACGGAAACTTTCCTATCAGTGATGCCGTCCGGGCGGTAGACCGCCGCGCCGCGCCGCGCCTCGGCGAAGATCAACCAGGTCAGCGCCGATTTCCCCGGGTGCCCGGCAGGAGGTGGCAGACCCCACCGAACCGGGCATCCGCACCGACGCCCGACGCGACGGTACTTCAGGGTCGTCACCGCCTCGAAGCCGGCGAGGCGCACGAAGCGCACTGCGGTGCCCGCCCGGCTGCCCGGCTGCTGGCTGGCGGCTGCCCGGGGTCAGCGGATCTCGAAGCCCAGCGCTTGGGCCAGCACCAGCGCCTGCTCCGGGTCGATCAGCGCGCCGGCCCGCTCGACCGCCGTCGGGTCCAGCGCGGTGAGGTCGCTGCCGCGCAGGTCCGCCCGGCCCAGCCGCACGGCGTGCAGCTGCGCGGCGGAGAGGTCGACGCCGGTCACCGTCGCCCCGGTCAGGTTGGCCCCGGTCAGGTCGGCCTCCCGCATCCGCACGTCGGTGACGCTCACCCCGCGCAGGTCCGCCCCGGGCAGCGCGACGAACGACCAGTCGCCGCCGGCGACCCGCAACGGCCGCAGGTCGCACTGGTCGAAGGTGCTGCCCACCAGCTTGCAGCCGGTGAACTCCGCCTCGAAGAAGTTGCACCGCCGGAACACGCAGCGGGTGAAGGCCGAGTCGACGTGCCGGGAGGAGTTGAACCGCACGTTGCCGAAGGTGCACCCGGTGAACGAGGCGTTCCGGCTCACCGCCTGGGTGAGGTCGACGTCGTGGAAGACACAGTTGACGAAATGCCGGTCGACCAGCTCCTCGGCGTACCAGTCCTGCTGGCGGAAGGTGACGTCCTCGGTCGGCTCGGGCATCGCACCACCCTATGCGGCGGCACCGACAGCGGCGGTGGGCCTTCCGCCGCCGGCGTACCGACTAGTAGGTTCGGCGACGTGAGCGTGGCACGTACTACCGACCCGGACCTCATCGGCTTCGACCCGGCGCGACTCGCGCGCATCGACCAACACTTCGGCCGGTACGTCGACGACGGCCGGCTCGCCGGCTGGCAGATCGTGGTCACCCGCCGCGGCGAGATCGCGCACTCCTCGACGTACGGCATGCGGGACGTGGAGGCCGGCGCGCCGGTGGAGCGGGACACCCTCTGGCGCATCTACTCGATGACCAAGCCGATCACCTCCGTCGCGGCGATGATGCTCTGGGAGGAGGGCCACTTCGAGCTGAACGACCCGATCAGCCGCTGGCTGCCGGAGTTCGCCGACGCCCGGGTCTTCGACAAGGGTTCGGCGCTCAAGCCGTACACGGTGCCGGCGATCGAGCCGATCCGGGTCTGGCACCTGCTCACCCACACCTCCGGCCTGACGTACGGCTTCGCGCAGACCTCGGTGGTCGACGCCCTCTACCGCGCCGCTGGCTACGACCTGGGCGTGCCGGCCGGGCTGGACCTGGCCGGCGCCTCGGCCGGGATGGCCCGGCTGCCGCTGATGTTCCAGCCCGGCACCGGCTGGAACTACGGCGTCTCCACCGACGTGCTGGGCCGGCTGGTCGAGGTGGTCTCCGGACAGAGCCTGGACGCGTTCTTCACCGAGCGGATCCTCACCCCGCTGGGCATGACCGACACCCGCTGGTGGGTCGACGAGCCGGACGCCAAACGGCTCGCCGCCCTCTACACCCCGCATCCCGGCACCGGGCAGGCGGTCCGCGTCGACCGGATCGGGGCCGCCGCGCTGAACCGCCCCGACTGCCTCTCCGGCGGCGGCGGGCTGGTCTCCACGGCCGCCGACTACCACCGGTTCACCCAGCTACTGCTGCGCGGCGGCGAGCTGGGCGGCGTACGCCTGCTCGCGCCCCGCACGGTCCGCTACATGACCCGCAACCACCTGCCCGGTGGCGGCGACCTGGCGTCGTTCGAGCCCGAGGGGTTCGCCGAGACGGTGCTGGACGGCATCGGCTTCGGCCTGGGCTTCGCCGTGGTGCAGGACCCGGTGCCCGCCCGGGTGCCCAGCAGCGTCGGCGAGTACTACTGGGGCGGCCTGGCCAGCACGGCCTTCTGGGTCGACCCGGTGGAGGAGATCACCGCGCTGCTGTTCACCCAGCTGATGCCGTCGAGCACCTACCCGCTGCGCTCGCAGCTGCGCCAGCTGGTCTACTCCGCCCTGGTCGACTGAGCCGTTCCGCCGACGGGCGGCCGGACCGGTCCATAGCCTGGACGGCATGAGCGAGCGCAGCGAGCGAGCCGTCAGCCGCAGCGGAGTGCCGGCATGAGCAACGTCGTGGTGTACGGCGCCGGTGGCACCGCGGGCTCGCGGATCGTCACCGAGGCGGCCGGTCGGGGACACCGGGTCACGGCGGCGGTCCGCCGCCCGGAGGCGCTCACCTGGCTACCCGCCGGGGTGAAGGTGGCGACCGGGGACGCCACCTCGGCGCAGAGCGTCCGGGAACTGGCCACCGACGCCGACGTCATCGTGGTGGCGATCGGCGGCGGGGAGCGGGCGCTCTGGCGCGACGCGGCGGAGAACCTGGTCACCGTCCTGCGGGACGTACCGAACCCGCCCCGGCTCATCCACGTCGGCGGCGGGGCGACCCTGCTGACGCCGAACGACACGCCGCTCCTCGACGAGCCGGACTTCCCCGACGAGTATCGGGACGCGGCGCTGGGCCAGGCAGACGCCCTCGCCCTCTACCGGGCCTCGGCCGACGGGCTGACCTGGACTTATCTGTCCCCGCCGCCGGTGGAGTTCCACCCGGGCGAGCGGACCGGCCGCTACCGCACCGGCACCGAGCACCCGGTGGTCGACGAGGGCGGCCGTTCGGTGCTGACCTACGAGGACCTGGCGGTCGCCATCGTCGACGAGATCGAGAACCCGCGCTTCGAGAACATGCGGTTCACCGCCGCGTACTGAGGCTTAGGACCTAGTCGGCCAGCCGGGCCGGGAAGCCGCCGGTGGCGATCGGCCCCCAGCTCTCGATGGTGACCCGGATCAGGGACTTGCCCTGGCGGACCATCGCCTGCCGGTACTCGTCCCAGTCCGGGTGCTCGCCGGAGATGCTGCGGAAGTACTCCACCAGCGGCTCCAGGGCGTCCGGCAGGTCGAGCACCTCGGCGGTGCCGTCGACCTGCACCCAGGGCCCGTTCCAGTCGTCCGAGAGCACGCACGCGGAGACGCGCGGGTCGCGGCGGATGTTAGCCACCTTCGCCCGCTCCGGGTAGGTGGAGATGACCAGCCGGCCCTCGGCGTCGACCCCGCAGGAGACCGGCGAGGACTGCGGCCGGCCGTCGGACCGGGTGGCCATCAGCAGGACCCGGTGTCGGGGGCGGATGAACTCGATCAGGGCGTCCCGGTCGACCCGGGTGTTGCTCGCGATGGTGCGTGCCATGTGTCGGTTCTACCAGGCCCGGGCCGGCGTGCTCCGGCCGCGGGCCGGGCCGGGTCAGCGGGCCCGGCCGGCGACGCCGCCGGGAGCGGCCTGGGTGGGGACCCGGGGCCGGGCCGTCGGGCGCCAGGCGCGGCCGTTGGCGTAGATCACCCGGAAACCGAGGTACGCCGCGAGCGGCGCCCAGTGCGCCGAGCCCATCCGCAGCTCGGCGGCGTTGTGCCGCTGGCCGTTGGCGAGCACGTCGAGCAGCACGGTTTCGAAGGCGGCCGATTCGACCCAGTCGACGTCGCGGGTGAAACCGCAGATCAGGGCCGCTCCGGTGACCTCCAGGAAGTCGCGCAGCACGGCATCGGAGGCCCGCAGCACCGAACAGCTGCCGAAATAGAGCCGGCGTCCCTCGCACCGGCCGGCCATCCGCTGCGCCACGTCGGTCAGCTCCACGGAATCCCAGTCGGTGAGGCAGAGCCGGCTCGGCTCGCCGTGCATGGCGAAGAAACCGACCCGGTAGTCGGCGTACTGCTTGAGCAGCCAGCGGTCGAGGAAGTAGAAGAGCTCGTCCCGGGTGGCGGCGTCCTTGTGGATGAAGCGGATCCGGCCGAGCCGTTCCAGCAGCTCCAGGGTGGGCAGCACGGAGCCGCGCTCGTTGAGGTCCCGGTGCCACTGCCCCTCGACGCAGAAGACGCCACCGCGTGCCACGTCCACCTCCCCCGTCACACCACCGCGCCTGACGTTACCGGGCCGGGACGGGGCGGCGACATCACCCGGAGTGTGCCGACGGACTCCCCCGTGTCACCTTGCCGACCTGTCGGGTCGTCCATTCCGGTCCCGCAACGTGTGCTCCGAATGGGTGTTTCGCAATTCACCGCAATTCACAGGCAATGCCCAGGCACGGTCGATCGTGAGGACAATTCTCGTTAATCGCCACCAACCGGCAGCCGAGCTGTCAGGGTGGAAAGCGCGGGACGTTCCGGTCGATGTCCTGACGGGTCACCTCAATCGCTCTCCTATCGGGAGGACTTCTGTGCGCGTGAACACCTTGAAGCGGGCTGCCGTCGCGTTCGCCCTGGCGCTGCCGGGAGCCGCGATCGCCTCGGTGGTCGCGGCTCCAGCGGCCCACGCCGACGGCTGTTACACCTGGCAACGCACCCTCTCCGCCGGAAGCTCCGGCAACGACGTGCGCCAGTTGCAGATCCGGGTCGCCGGTTGGGCCGGCGCCGGCGGGATCGTCCGCATCGACGGCCGCTACGGACCGGAGACCGCCGCCGCGGTCAAGCGGTTCCAGACGGCGTACGGGCTGCGCAGCGACGGCATCGCCGGACCGCAGACCTTCAACAAGCTCTACCAGTTGCAGGACAACGACTGCACCCCGGCGCACTTCAGCTACTCCGAGCTGGACGACGGATGCGGCCGCGGCGGGTGGAGCGGGGGCCCGCTGTCGGCGGACCAGACCCGGGCCAACGCGGTGCGGACCATGTGGAAGCTGGAGGCGCTGCGCCGAGGGCTGGGCGACCACCCGATCAACGTCAACGGCGGCTTCCGCAGCACCGCCTGCAACAACCAGGTCGGCGGCGCGTCGGACAGCCAGCACCTCTACGGCAACGCCGCCGACGTGACCTCGCGGAACAGGTCGCTGTGCGAGCTCGCCCGGGCCTCGCGCAACCACGGGTTCAGCGGGATCCTCGGCCCCGGGTACCCCGGCCACAGCACCCACGTGCACGTGGACTCGCGGCGCGAGAACAACAGCGACCGAACGACGAACAGGACCACCTGGTCCGCCCCGAACTGCGGGGTGGGCAGCGGCAACTGAGCCGAACGATCCACCCGACGTGGCGGTGTCCCCTCCGTGGGACGCCGCCACGTCGCGCGCACGCCGGTCGGCGAGGACGTCGCCGGCCGGCCCGGGGGTAGGGGACCATCGGGCCGGCCGGCGAGGTGGCGCCCGGGCGATGCGGGCGGTCGTACCTCCGCTCAGCTCGCCCGGGGCCAGCGCGGCGCGGTGGCGGGGGGTGCCACCGGCCGGCCGGGCCCACCGGACCGGACGGCGGGCCGGACTCCCGGTGCGGTGACCCGGCCGGTCTGGCCGCGCGTCGGATGGCCGTGGGCCGGCCGGTCGGTCGGGGTACGGCCCGGGTGGACCGGGGCCGGCCGGTCGGCCCGGGCGGTGGCGGGACCGGTGAAGGTGAACGGGAACGGCACGTGCACGAAGGGGTTGCCGTGCCGGATCAGCGCGTCGATCTGACGCTCGTTGAGCCCGTGCGTCTCCAGCACGCGGCGGCCCCAGCGGTGCAGGCGGCACGGGTACGACGCGCCGTCGTTGCGGCACAGCGGCCCGTTGGGCCACTCCTCGGCGGCGTGCACCACCACCGCCCGGACCGCGAGCCGGACGTCCTCCGGTGTCAGCGACGCCGGCACCGGCACCTCGCCCAGGATCTGATCGATGGGATCCGTCGACTGCTCACCAACTCGCACGGCAGGCCTCCCGCAGCTCGGCAGCGATTGCGGCTGATCGCCGCAGCGCATCCTCGGCCAGTGGTACGGCCCGAACCGGACGAAAGTTCAATCGCGCCACGCGGTGAGGAGGTCCTCCGCCGACAGGACCCGTACGCCCTCCACGGCCGTCCCACCGCGGGACACCACGACCGGCTCGACGCGTTCGTCGGCCCCGGGCATCCGGGCCCGGTGCGCAAGCAGCCGCCCCAGGTCATGGGTGTCGAAGGGCCGGTTCTCCAGCCACTTGACGGAACCGACGAAGGTGATCCGGCGAGCGACCGGCCCCCGGTCGGCACCGACCAGATCGATCTCAGGGTCGTTCGTACGCGTCCAGTAGCCGCCAACCACCGCGGTGCCGTCCGGCAGGTGGCCCGCGGGTAGTCGGCGCAGCGACTCCCGGACGACCGGCTCGATCGCACGGCCCCGCCACGACGTCCACGACGTCCTGATCCGCTCCAGGGTCAGGTCGCCCCGGCCGCGCTCGATCTCCGGCAGGTGGGGGCCGAGGAACGACAACCAGAAGCGGAGGTAGGGGTCGGTGACCGTGTAGCGGGTCTCCCGAGAGGGCCGGGTGGACAGCGGAACCGCCACGTCGACGATGCGCTTGTCGGTCAGCAGACGCAGCGCCCGGTTGAGCGACGCCTGCGGCAGATCGCCCGCGGCCCGGGCGATGAGGGAGAAGGTCCGCTCACCGGAGCCGATGGCTCGCAGCACCAGGCCCGCCTGCGACTGCGTCGGAAACTCGGCGGCCAACGCCCGCTCCGCGCTGACCAGCAGCGCCGAGGTCGGATCGGTCACCGCGTCGGCGAGGTAGTCGCTCAACGAAGCGCCACCGGGCCACTCGTCGAGGATCAGCGGCAGCCCACCGGAAACCAGGTACGCGTCGAAGGCCTCGGCCGGGGTGAGGCCGAGCATGTCGCGGACGTCAGCCGGGCTCAGCGGCGGGATCACCATCTCGGTCGCCCGCTGGTGGAACGGCCGTCCGTAGTCGTTGAGCGCCTCCATCATCGCCAGGTCCGAACCGACGCAGACGAGCAGCACGGGACGCCGGGAGAACTCCCGGTCGAAGACCTTCTGCAGGGTGCCCTCGAAGCCGGGATCGGTGGCGATCAGATAGGGCATCTCGTCGAGGACGACGACGCTCGGCCGGTCGGTCGGTAACGCGGCGGCGAGCAGGGTGAGCGCAGCGTCCCAGGTCGTCGGCCGCTGGGCCACGAAAAGGTGGGCCCCGGGCAGCGAGGAGTCGGCGGCCGCCGCCACGAACAGGGCGAGGTCCGCGGTGACGGTGGGCTGGGCGGAGGCGGTGAAGAACAGGTGCGGCACCTCGGCGCGCTCGACGAACTCCTCCACCAGTCGCGACTTGCCGACCCGGCGCCGCCCGCGCATCAGCAGGGCACGCCCCGGCCGGCCGGCCCGGCCCCCCCGACGGACCTTGTCGAGCATCCCGTCGAGCACGGCCAACTCTCGGGTACGTCCGACGAAACCGTCCATGCACTCAGCTCCGATACTCTCATCGGTGATACAACCAAAAATGATTGTATGCTCCGGCTCGGGGTGGTGGTACGCGACTCCGACGGGCGGCAGTACTGGCGGCTGGTCCGGCTTCCGCTTCACCGGGAGGGAAATGGTGACGGACGGTAGCGTGGCTGTCGAGGAGCCCTGACGGCCGGGAGCGTGGCCCATGACCGAGCAGCAGCCGTACCGGGTGGTGGCCAGGCACCCCGGCTTCGAGCTGCGCCGGTACCCCGCCCACCTGGTCGCCGAGCTACGGGTCGACGGGTCGTTCCTCGAGGCGGGCAACGCCGGGTTCCAGCCGCTGGCCGCTTACATCTCGGGGGCGAACCGGTCCCGGCGGAACGTCGGCATGACCGCCCCGGTGGTGCAGGAGGAGGGCGAGCGACCCGGCTGCTGGGTGGTGCGCTTCGTGCTGCCGGCCGCGCTCACCGCCGCCACCGTGCCCGAACCGGAGGATCCCCGGATCACCGTCCGGGAGATCCCCGCACAGCTCGCCGCCGCGATGCGGTTCTCCGGCCGGTGGAGCCAGAAGGCGTTCGAACAGCGGGCCACCGCGCTGGGCCGGGCGGTCACCGCGGCGGGGCTGAGCCCCACCGGCGCGATCCGGTACGCCCGCTTCGACCCACCGTGGAAGCCCTGGTTCCTGCGCCGCAACGAGGTCGTGCTCCCGGTCGTCGAGTGACCGGGGCCCCGGTCGCGTCGTTGGGGCGTACGTACCCCGGCGGGACTCGACACCGAGGGTGAAGGGGACGACGATGACCTCCGCAGGCAACGGCACCGGCATCTTCCGCCGCAAGCCGGTCGAGGAGATCGCCGACGAGGTCGAGCAGCTGTCCCGCGCGCTGGGGCTGTGGCAGCTCACCGCGATCGGCATCGGCGGCATCATCGGCGCCGGGATCTTCGCCCTGGCCGGGGCGGTCGCCAGCGAGACCGCCGGCCCGGCCGTGCTGGTGTCGTTCCTGGTCGCCGGCCTGGCCAGCGCGGCGGCCGCACTGTCGTACGCGGAGTTCGCCGGCATGATCCCGAAGGCCGGCTCGGCCTACACCTACGGCTACGTGGTGCTCGGCGAGGCGGTCGGCTGGTTCATCGGCTGGGACCTGCTGCTGGAGTACACCGCGATCGTGGCGGTGGTCGCGATCGGCATCTCCGGCTACTTCGCCTTCCTCCTCGGCGAGCTGGGCCTCGACCTGCCGGCCTGGATGCTCGGCGCGCCGGGCACCGGCGACGGGCACGTGGTCGACCTGTTCGCCGTGGTGCTCTGCCTGTTCATCGCGTTCCTGCTCACCCTGGGCATCAAGACGGCGGCCCGCGTCGAGACGCTCGTGGTCGGGCTGAAGGTCGCCGTGGTGCTGCTGGTCATCGTGGTCGGCTTCTTCCACATCCGGACAGCGAACTACTCGCCGTTCTTCCCGTTCGGCCTCAGCGGCGCGTTGACCGGCGCGGCCACCGTCTTCTTCGCCGTCTTCGGCTACGACGCGATGAGCACCGCCGCCGAGGAGTCCCGGGACGCCCGACGGCACATGCCCAAGGCGATCATCTACTCGCTGCTCATCTCGATGGTGCTGTATGTGCTGGCCACGCTGGTGCTCACCGGCATGCAGAACTACCGGGAGATCGACCCGGAGAGCGGCTTCTCCTCCGCGTTCGCCTCGGTCGGCCTCTCCGGCCTGGCCAGCGTGATCGCGGTCGGCGCGATCATCGGCATCCTGACCGTGATGTTCACCTTCATGCTCGGGGTGACCCGGGTGTGGTTCTCGATGAGCCGGGACGGGCTGCTGCCGGCCTGGTTCGCCAAGGTGCACCCGGTGCGCCGGGTGCCGATCCGGGTCACCTGGATCGTCGGGGTGGGCTCCGCGCTGATCGCGGGCTTCCTGCCGATCCGGCAGGCGGCGGAGCTGACCAACATCGGCATCCTGCTGGCCTTCGTGGTGGTCTGCATCGCGGTGATCGTGCTGCGTTACCGCCGCCCCGACGCGCCGCGCACGTTCCGGCTGCCGGGCATGCCGGTGGTGCCGGCGGTCGGCGCGCTCTTCTCGGTCTGGCTGATCACCTTCCTGGCCCCGGTGACCTGGCTGCGGTTCGCGGTCTGGTTCGTGATCGGCGCGGTCGTCTACGCCCTGTACGGCTACCGCCGCTCGGCGCTGGCCCGGCGCGGCCCGTCCGGTCCCGGTGGTGCCTCCGGCCCGGGCGGTCCCTCCGGCCGGGGCTGACCCCCGGCCGGGTGCCCGAGGGCGTTGGGCCAGGCCAGCAGCAGCCCCAGCAGCAGGCCGGTGAGCAGGCCGGCCAGCGACCAGAGCGCGTCGGTGTCCATGGCGTCGACCGCGATGTTGCCCGCCCCGTCAGTGAGCACGGCGCCCACCGGCAGGGCGGCCTGGGCCAGCAGCGCCAGCACGCCCACGGCCGGCAGGCCGAGGAGCATCGCGGCGCCGGCCATGGCGTGCCGCCGCCACGGCGGACGGCCACCCGGGCGGTCCCAGGACAGCAGCGTCGTACCGGTCAGCAGGACCACCCCGAGGGCGAGGGCCGGCCACCACCGGTGACCGGGTGGGAGAAGCCGGCCGACGGCCAGGCCGACCGCGCCGGCCAGCGCGAGGCCGAGCGCCCACCACCGGCGCTCCCGGCCGGGCGCGGAGGCGGCGGCGAGTGCGCAGCCCAGCGACGCGGCGAGCGACAGCGCCGCGGCGGCGAGGCAGGCCGGGGTGAGCTCGGGCTCCCGGTCGGTGGGCGACTGCAGCGCGCCGGCCACCACGACCAGCGTCGCGGCGACGGCCGCCGCCATGCCCAGGGCGCGGCGGTGCTGCCAGTGGACCGGCCGGCCGGGTCGCCCGTGCCGGCGGACCAGGAAGGCGGCGAGCAGGCCGACCGCCGCCCAACCGCCGGCCACCAGCAGCACGGTCGCCGGGACGCCGGTGACGTCGGCCCGGTCGAGCAGCACGTCCGCCACCACCGCACCGGCGCCGAGCACCAGCGCCGGGTGGGTCCACCGGCGGTCGCCCCCGCCGGCCAGCACCAGCCCGACGGCGACCAGGACAATGGCGAGGAAGCGGATGTCCCGGGCCCCGTAGGTGTTGTTGCTCGCCAACCGTTCCGGCCACGGCCCGATCGGCTCGGTCAGCGGTTGCAGAACGGTCATGCCGACCGCCCAGAGCACCACGGCGGCGGCCGCGAGGAGCAAGCCGGCGGCGGGGCGTAGGGCGCGCATGCCGGCAACGGTAGACCCGCACCGCCCGCGATCGCCGTCCCGTTCAGCAGCACGGCCATCGCCGGCACCGTGCCGACCACGGCGGCGACGCTCCGAGGTCAGCCGCCGTCCACGATGCGCCCCGGCGACCTACGGCTACCGCCGCCCGGCCCGGCGGAGCTGAGCGGCGGCGAACAACTCGTCCAGGGCGTCCAGCTCCGCCCAGCCGTTGACCGCCACCCGGCCGGCGGCGTCGACCGTGATCTCCACCCGGTCGGTGGTCTCGGGCAGGCCGTCGAGCATCCCCGGAAAGCGGTCGGTGAGCAGCACGAACTCCTGGTTCGTGGAGCCGACCCACGGCCGGTGGGTGTCGATCCGGTCGGCCAGGAACGGGCCGGCCACGAGCAGATCGGTCTCGGCCAGCAGTGCCGCCACGTCCTTGCGACCGCTGTCGGTGGCACGCCGGAGGCCGTCGCGGGTGTAGCCGGTGAAGGTCATCACCGACAGTCCGGCCCGCCGCACCTCGGCCGCCACCTCTGACAACGCGGCGGCGTGGTCGAACGGCTCGCCGCCGAGCAGGGTCAGGCCGTCGGTGCCGGTGTCGAGGATCCGGCGGACCAGGTCGGCCGGCGCCACCGGCTCCCCGCCCCGGAAGCTCCACAGCTGGGGATTGAAGCAACCGGGGCAGCGGATCGCGCAGCCCTGGACCCAGACGGCGGTCCGGTCGCCCGGGCCCTCCGCCCTCGTCGAGGCGACGAACCGGCCCACCGGGACGACCAGCTCCGACCCGGACGCCGGCCGCCGGACCGGACCGGCCTCAGAAATCGAGTACGCGTCCATGCGACTGTCCGGGGTGGGTTGCGGGGCCGGCCGGCGGCAGGCAGACCAGCGTGTCGCGCAGCCGGGCGTATTCGTGCGGCGCAAGGTTGGCGGCGGCGGCGAATTCCGCCAGGCTGCCGAACCCACGACGGGCGTCGCGGGTGGCGAGCACCTGCCGGGCCCGGGCCGGGTCGAAGCCGGGCAGGGCGACAAGCTGGTCGTGATTGGCGGAGTTGACGTCCACCATTGGACCCGTCGGCGCGACCGACGCCCCGGCCGGCGCGACCGGCGGCACCGGCGGCACGGGCTGCGCCGGCACGGGCGCGGCGACCGGGCCGGTGCCCCAGTACGCCGACGGCGGACCGGCCGGGTGCACCGGCTGCGGGCCCACCGGCCAGGCCGGGCCGGGCGGCGCGAACGGTGCCGGCGGGTACGGGGCGCCGGCCGCAGGGGGCGCCGGCTGCGTGTACCAGGGGCGGTGCTGGGCCTGCCAGCGTAGCCACGCAGGGTTGATCAGCATGGCGTGCACGATGCCGGCGATCCAGACGGCCAGCGTCATCGCGGTGGCCACGTCAGACACCGGGTTGTCCTTGTCCGTCCCGCCGACGGTGGCGAAGGCGGCCCAGCCGAGCAAGGCGTACCCGATGCCGGCGATCCACCAGTGCGGACGCCGGGCCCGCAGGCCCACGTAGATGAAGCCGAAGCCGCCGATGCAGCCGCAGCCGAGGATGGGCATCAGCAGCCACCAGCTGTGCCGCAGGCGCCAGCCGCGGTCGGCGGCCGGATTGCCGGCCGTCGCCGGCACGCCGGCGCCGAACGGCGCGGGTCCCGGGCCGGGGCCGGGCGGCGGGGGCGGCCAGGTGGGGTCAGGCATGGTCGACATGGGTGTTCTCCTGCAGGGTGGGCACGCTGGCGCGGTGAAGGTCGGCGGTGTATGTGCTGTCGACCGCGCGCGCCGCGAGCAGGTCCTCCAGTACGGCCACGTAGTCGAGGCAGCGCTCGCCGAGCACGCCGTGGGTCTCGGCGCTGACCGAACCGTCCGGGTGCACGGTCACCACGATCTGGGGCGGGCGGCTCATGCCGACCTGCCCTCGACGGCGAACACCAGCCGGACCGCGGCGTCCTCGGTGATCTGCTCGGATTCCAGGCGCAGCCCGGCGGCGGGGGCCTGGGCGCGCAGCCGGTCGAGCACCGCCCGCTGCACCTGCCGCCCGTACGCGGCGTCGACCGCCCGCACGATGCCGACCGCCCGCTCCTCGTCGACCTGGCCGGTGAGGTGGGCCGTCCAGATGCCGTCGGCGCCCCGCCGGAAGTCGGCGCTCACCCCGGCCCAGGTGGCCGTCAGCTCGTCCCCGTGGACGGTGACCACGGCGTCGGTGTCGCGCAGCGCGGCGGCGAGCAGGTTCGCGTCCCGCATTCGGGTCTGCACCTGGCACACCAGCCGGCCGTCGTCGTCGCGGTCCGCGCTGCTCGCGTGCACGGCGGCCACGGTGGCCACCGCCAGCGGTACGAGTAGCAGTGAAATGCTCACCGGCGCTCTCCTGTCGTCATGGTGGGACACGGCATCAGAACTCCACCGCCCGGCCGCCGTGGCCAGGGCCTCCCTGCGGCCCGGTGGACGGACCGGCGGCGCGGGCGCCGAGGTCCCAGTCCTCGGCCGCGGTGGCGGTGACCGCGCGACTCTGCGCCCAACTGCGGACGGCGGTGAGGCGCTCGGCCTGGGTGACGCTGAGCGGGACCATGCTGACCAGGGCGCGCACCAGGTCGTCGCGGCGCAGCGGACGCCGTTCGGAGAACGCGTCGAAGAGTCCGCCGACGACGGCCTGTTCGATCTCCGCGCCGGAGTAGCCGTCACTGAGCTCGGCCAACTCGGCGAGCAGGGCGTGGTCGACGGTCAGTTCGCCGGCCACCGCGGGGTGGCGCAGCCGGCGGTGGACGTGCAGCGCCCAGATCGAGGCACGTTCGGCCCGGGTCGGCAGGTCCACGAAGAAGATCTCGTCGAAGCGTCCCTTGCGCAGCAGTTCCGGGGGCAGACCCTCGAAGTCGTTGGCGGTGGCGATGACGAACACCGGCAGGGTCTTCTCCTGCATCCAGGTCAGGAAGGAGCCGAAGACGCGGGCGGAGGTGCCGGAGTCGCCGCCCGTACCGCCGGCGAAGCCCTTCTCGATCTCGTCGAGCCAGAGCACACAGGGCGAAGTGGCCTCGGCGGCCCGGATCGCCGAGCGCATGTTCTGTTCGCTGGAGCCCACCAGGCCGGCGAAGACCCGGCCGATGTCCAGTCGCAGCAGCGGCAGTCGCCACGCGGCGGCGACCGCCTTGGCGGTCAGCGACTTGCCGCAGCCGGGGACCCCGGTGATGAGTACGCCGCGTGGCGCGGGCAGGCCGTACGCGCCGGCTTCGGCCAGCCAGGAGCCGTTCCGCTTGGCCAGCCAGCGCTTGAGGTTCTCCAGGCCGCCCACGTCGGACAGTTCGACCGCGCCCTCGACGAACTCCAGCACTCCGGAGCGGCGGACGGCCTGTCGCTTCTCCTCGTGCACCACGCTCAGGTCACGCTCGTCAAGCACCCCGTCGTCCACCATCGCCCGGGCGAACGCGTTCTCCGCCTCGTGCAGGGTCAGCCCGAGGGCCGCCTGGGCCAGCCGCTCCCGACCCTCCTCGTCGAGTTCGATCCGGATCCGGCCGCCGGCCGCGTTCGCGGCGATCATCCCGTCGAGGACGGCGCGGATCTCCGCCTCGGTGGGAAGCGGAAAATCGAGGACGGTCACGTCCTTCGCCAGCTCGACCGGAAGGTGCGGCAGCGGCGAGACGAGGACGAGGGTGCGCGGCACCGGCCCGGACCGGAACGCCGCCGCCAGATCCCGCAGCCGGCGGACCACGCCGGGGTCGGCGGGACGGCCGGCGCCGCCGAACGCGGGGTGCAGATCGGCGAAGACGAGTACGGCGGGCTCGTCGACCCGGATCGCCGCGTCGAGTGCGGCTTCCGGGTCGGTGGTGCCCTGGCGGCGACTGCCGTCGGGCGGAACCAGTCCGCGGGTCGCCGACCAGGTCCAGACCCCGCGCGGCGTTCGTACGCGGGCGGCGTCGTGGGCGACCGCGCTGATCTCGCCGATCACCCGCTGTTCCTCGTACGACTCGACGTGCAGCACCGGGACGCGCGCCTTGAGCAGCTTCGACAGGGTGTCGCGGAACGCCCCGGCCATGGTCCCACCCTCCCCCGAGAAGCGCCGCTGAGCAGCGCAGACTGTAGCACCGCACGGATCGGTGGGCGCTTCGCCACGGTGGCCGGGTGTCCGAGATCCGCGGACCCCGCTACGGTTCCCTCCACTGGGGAGGTGCCGTCGGTGTACGTGGTGTCCGTGATCAATTACAAGGGCGGGGTGGGCAAGACCACCCTGACCGCCAACCTCGGGGCGGAGCTGGCCAACCGGGGGATGAAGGTGCTGCTGATCGACCTCGATCCGCAGACCAGCCTGACCTTCAGCTTCTACGACCCGGACGACTGGCGGGAGCGGCTGCGCGACGGGCGCACCGTCAAGCGCTGGTACGACGGGCTGCGCGGCGACACCCCGGCGGTGACCCTGGGCGAGCTGGTCGTCTCCCCCGGCCCGGCCAACGCCCACCTCACCGGCGCCGGGCGGCTCGACCTGATCGCCTCGCACCTCGGCCTCACCGACATCGACCTGGCGCTGGCCCGGGGCGTGGCCGACGGCGACGAGTACGACGCGGAGCTGTTCCGGGTGCGTGGCTCGCTCGCCGAGGGGCTGCACGACGAGGCGCTGGGCGGCTACGACCTGGTGCTGATCGACTGCCCGCCGAACTTCAACGTGGTCACCCAGTCCGCCATCATCGCCAGCGACCACCTGCTCATCCCCGCGAAGGCCGACTACCTGTCGACCCTCGGCATCGACTACCTCTGCGGCAACGTCCGGGAGCTGGTCGACCGCTACAACGCGGACTCGCGGCGCTTCGCCACCATCCGCCGGCACCACAAGGTCGCCCCCGGCATCGCCGGGGTGGTCTTCACGATGATCCAGTTGATGGCGCAGCGGCCGATCGCCGCCCACCAGGGCTACATGGACCAGGTGCGCGCGCTCGGCCTGCCCGTCTTCCCCACCGTGTTGCGGGAGAACGTCACCCTCTTCGCCGCCAACACCCCGCGCGGCGTACCGGCGGTGCTGCGGCACCGGGTGACCTCGGCGGCCGTGCAGGAGGAGCTGCGCCAGATCACCACCGAGTTCATCGCGCACCTGCAACCGGCCGAGGTGGCGGCGTGACCGAGGGCGCCCGCGCCGCCGCGCTGCTGGCCCGGGTCACCGACCTGCTGGCCGACCTGCCGGCCGCCGACGTCGCGGCGTTGGCCGAGGGCCGCGCCCGGCTGGCCGTGGTGCCCGTCGCGCCGACCGCCGCCGTCCGACCGTCGGCACCCCCGCCGACCGCCGGCCTGGAGGCGGCGGTGCCGGCGCTGACCGCGATGACCAGCCGGGCGGAGGGTACGGCGTACCTGACGCCCTGGCCGGCGAAGGACCTGCGGGCGCTGGCCGCCCGACTCGGGCTGCGTGGGGTGGCCGGGCTGCGCAAGGCCGACCTGGTGGACCGGCTGGTCGACCGGACCGTCGGCTTCCGGCTGGACTCCGCCGCCATCCGCCGACTCTGAAGGAGAACCGGCGCCAGGGAGCTTCGCGCCTTCCCGTGAGTGGAGAGTCTGCCTAGGCTGGGCGGTACCGGACGTCGACAGGTGAGGAGGCTCCGTGGCCGACGTGGAGATCCCGATCGCTCAGGGGACGCTGCCCGCGTACCTGAGCGAACCGGAGGGTGACCGGCCGCGGCCCGGCGTGGTCGTCGTCCACGACGCCTTCGGCATGACGCCGGATGTCCGCCGTCAGGCGGACTGGCTGGCGGGCGCGGGTTTCCTGGCGGTGGCCCCCGACCTCTACTCGTGGGACAAGCGGGGCCGCTGCGTGCGCGCGACCTTCCGCGCGCTGCTCAGCGGCACCGGCCGCGCGTTCGACGAGCTGGACGCGACCCGCGCCTGGCTCGCCGGGCGGCCGGACTGCACCGGCCGGATCGGGGTCATCGGCTTCTGCATGGGCGGCGGCTTCGCCTTGCAACTCGCGCCCGGGCACGGGTTCGCCGCCGCGAGCATCAACTACGGGCAGGTACCGAAGGACGCCGAACGGCTGCTGGCCGAGGCGTGCCCGGTGATCGGCAGCTTCGGCGGGAAGGACGTCAGCCTCCGGTCGGCCCCGGCCAGACTGGAGTCGGCGCTGACCACCAATGAGGTCCCGCACGAGGTCACCGTCTACCCGCCGGCGCGGCACGGCTTCCTCAACCACCACCGGCCGGGCGAGCTGCCCCGGATGCAGCAGGTGGTGGCCCGGGTCGGTGGCGGGCCGCACGAGCCGTCGGCGACCCAGGCCCGGCGCCGCATCGTCGCCTTCTTCGACCGGCACCTGAGCACCGCCGGGGAGCCGGCATGAACCGGTACGTGGGACTGCTGCGCGGCGTCAACGTCGGCACCACCCGGCTGGCCATGGCCGACCTGCGCCGCCTGGTCGCCGACCTGGGGCACGCCGACGTAAAGACCTACCTCCAGTCGGGCAACGTCGTGTTCGGCAGCACCTCCGCCGACGCCGCCCGGCTGGCGAAGGGCATCGAGCAGGCGCTCGCCGGCGAGCTGGGGTTGACCGTGCCGGTGCTGGTCCGCAGCGGCGCGGAGCTGGCGGCGGTGGTCGACGGCAGCCCGTACACCGGTCGGCAGGACGACCCGACCCGGTTGCTGGTCGCCTTCCTGGCCGCGGCCCCGACGAAGGCGAAGGTCGCGGCGCTGACCGTGCCCGGCAACGAGAACGTCGAGTTCACCGTGGCCGGTCGGGAGGTCCACCTGCACTTCCCCGACGGCGGGTACGGCCGGTCGAAGTTCACCAACGCCTACCTGGAGAAGCAGCTCGGTGTGGCGGCCACGACCCGCAACTGGAAGTCGGTGCGGGCCCTGCGGGACCTGACCGCGTCCTGACCGGAGCGGCCGGGGCCACCAGATCGGTCCGGACCTGCTCGCCCGTCCGGGCGATCGGCGGTTTAACGATCTTGCCTCGGGTCGGTGCCGCTCGATACGCTCCCGCGGCTATCTCACCTGAGAAAGGACCGCAGTGACTGCTCCCGTTACCGTCGGCACCCAGAAGTCCTGGGTCGTCGCCCTGCTGCTCTGCTTCTTCGTCGGTGTGCTCGGCGTGCACCGGTTCTACGTCGGCAAGGTCGGCACCGGCATCCTCCAGCTGGTCACCATCGGTGGCCTCGGGATCTGGAGCTTCATCGACTTCATCATGATCCTGGTCGGCTCCTTCAAGGACAAGCAGGGCCAGCCGCTCGCCAAGTGACGCGGGCGTACGCCGGCGGGGCCGGGATCTCGCGATCCCGGCCCCGCCGCGTCCCCGCTCAGAAGTGGTACGCCGTCCCGTACTCCGGCACCAGCACGCGGGTGCGGGGCGAGGCCCGGCGGACTGCGGCGACCAGGTCGTCCAGGCGCCGCCGGTCGGCGGGGCCGACGACCGGCGGGTTGGCCAGCGGGGTCTCGAAGTTGTCCCAGTGCACCGGGACCACGACCTTCGGGTGGTCCAGGGCGGCCAGCAGCCGGGGCACGTAGTCGGCGGTCGCGGTGGTGGACTGCAACGCCACCATCGCCACGTCCGGGGCCAGCCCGGTGAGGTTGCGCTCGGCGAAGTCGCTGGCACCCATCAAGAACACCGACGGACCGCCGTCGACGCGCACCTGGTACGCCAGCGTGTCCCCCTCCGGCAGGTCGGCGATGGTGGCGGGCCGGGTGGGCTGGCTGACCCGTACCCCGGGGAAGGCCATCGACCAGCCGGCGTTGCGACTGTGCAGGGAGCTGACCACCTCGACGGTGTGGTCGCCGAAGTCGAGCACCTCCCCGCCCTTGACCGGGCTGAGCTGGCTCGCCGGCAGCCCGTACGCCAGCCCGAGGTGGTACGCGGTCAGCGTGCCGAAGACCCGGGCGCCGGTCTTCGCGGCGATGTGCGGCACGTCGTTGTAGTGGTCCCAGTGGGTGTGGGTGACCAGCACGGTGGTGGCCCGGTCCACCAGGGAGTCGACGACGGCGGTGTCGACGGTCAGCGGGGTGGCCGGGTCGAAGGCGCCGCGGAACAGCCCGGTGTCGTAGCGGCTCAGGTACGGGTCGACCAGGACGGTGCGGTCGCCGATGTCGATCCGCCAGCCGGAGGTGCCCCACCAGCGGAAGCTCACCGCACCCTGCCGGGTACGGCCGGCGGCGGTCGGCGCGGCCTGCGCCGGCGTCCCGGTGGCGAGTCCGCCGGCGGTCACCACGGCGGCCCCGGCGGCGGTGGTGCGCAGGAATCGGCGGCGGTCTAGTGGGCGTGCGGACATGGTGGATCCTCCCCGTCTGCGGTGTGCGCGGTCGGTTCCCACCCCACCACCGCGCCCGCCGCCACGTCCAAGATCAAAGGCCGGCGGGGGCGATATCCGGAGCGATATCGGTCCAGCTCAGCGCCGCCGAAGTGGCGGGTCGGTGTGCGGAAAAGTCAGGCCGCCCGCACCGCCTCCACCGCCGTCCGGGCGGCCTCCCCCATGGCCAGGTCGACGTCGATCCGCCGGGTGGCGAGACGGTCGGTGCGGGCGAAGACCGCGATCGCGTACCGGCTGCCGTCCGGGTACTCGGCCACCCCGGCCTCCAGGTGCAGCCCGGGCAGGGTGCCGGTCTTCGCGGCGACGCGTACCCCCGCCGGGAAGCCGGAGGCCAGCCGGGTCCAGAAGAGCTGCCGCGACATCAGCTCCCGGACGGTGGCGCAGGCCGCGGCGGGGCCCGCCTCGTCCCGCCAGATCAGGCCGAGCAGCCGGGTGATCTCCCGGGCCGTGCTCGACGTGGTGTGCGCGGGGTCGAAGACCCGCATCGCCCGGACCCGCTCCTCGGGCAGGGTCGGGAAGATCCGGGCGAAGTCCGCCTCGGTGCGGGCGCCCACGTCCGCGAGCATCAGCTCCACCAGCTGCCTCGGTCCGCCGAGGATCCGGGTACGCGGCAGGTCCAGCTCGGCGGCGAGCATCGGCAGCACGTCCGCGCCGACCCGGCGCAGCAGCAGGTCGGCGGCGGTGTTGTCGCTGACCGACATGGCGAAGTACGCCAGGTCACGCAGGGACACCTCGACGTCGTCGGCGCAGCCGGCCACACCCCACCCGCCGAGCCGGTCGCCGGCCCGGACCAGCACCCGCTCGCTCGCGTCGAGCTGCCCGGCGGCGACCTGCCGGGCGAACTCCAGCACCAGCAGGATCTTGAACACGGAGGCGATCGGGGTCTGCTCGTCCGCCCGCACGGCGACCTCCGGCCCGGCCGGACCGTCCACGGGTACGACGTGCAGGCTGCCGGTGATGCCGGCCCGGGCGAGGATCTCCTCGATGCGCTGCTCCGCTGCCACCCCGGCACGGTAACCGGTGGCTGCCGTAGGGTCCGGGCGTGGATCTGCTCCGCCACCTGCGGCACTTCGTGGTGGTCGCCCGCGAGCTGCACTTCGGCCGGGCGGCCGAGGCGCTGGGCATGGCGCAGCCGCCGCTGAGCCAGTCGATCCAGCGCCTGGAACGCGAGCTGGCGGTGGAACTGTTCGACCGGTCCCGGCGGCAGGTGCGGCTGACCACCGCCGGGCAACTGCTGCTCGGCGAGGCCGAGGAGCTGCTGGCCGGCGAGCTTCGGGTACGCCACCTGATGCGTCAGGTCCGCGACGGCGCGCTGGGCGTGTTCCGGGCCGGCGTGCCGCCGGAGACGCCGGCGGTGACGCTGCGCGCCCTGCTGGACCGGCTGGCCGCCGCCGCGCCGGGGCTCGACGTCGACCTGCACGAGCTGACCAGCGCCGAGCAGGTGCGGATGCTCGCCGAGCGGCGGCTGGACGCCGGGCTGCTGCAGTATCCGGAGGAGCCGGCCGGGTTGCGCTTCGGCCCGCCGGTGACCGTACCGGTGGGGGTGCTGCTGCCCCGGGCGTCGCCGCTGGCCCGGCCGCGCGAGGTGGCCCTGGCCGACCTGGCCGGGCTGGACCTCGTCGCCGCGCCCCGGTCCACCGCCCCCGGCTGGTACGACCACGTCCTGGACGTCTGCCGCCGGCACGGCTTCACGCCGGGCCGGGTGCGGCCGGCCCGTAATCCGGAGTTCGTCTTCGGTCTGCTGCTGGCGGGCGGCGCGGTGGCGCTGGAGCCGGAGTCGCTGGCCCGCCGGGAGCCCCGGATCGCCTGGCGCCCGCTGGCCGGGCGACCACTGGTGAAGCGGACCGCGGCGGCCTGGCCGGACCGCGCGCCGCACCCCGCGGCACCGATGTTCGGCCAGTTCGCGGCCGAGGTGCTGGCCACTGTCGAGCCCGCGCCGCCGGCCGCGGTGGCGCCGTCGGCCCGGCCCTGGCCGGTGCTGTTCGACGCCACGGCCGACTGAGCGGTGTGGGCTCCGTGGCCGGGGTTGTCGCAGATCACCCGGACGGGCGGAGTGAGGGAGCGGCCCGACCGGGTAGGACAGGCTGGTGGCACCACTGCGGCGGACGCCGTGGAAGCGCTTCCGGCGCCCGGCCGGGTGCCCCTGACGATGGGAGAGAGAGCCGGATGGCGAACACGATTCCCGACATCCCCCTCAACGACGGCAACACGATCCCGCAGCTCGGCTTCGGGGTCTTCCAGATCGAGCCGAAGGACACCGTCGAGGCCGTGGGCCGGGCGCTGGAGATCGGCTATCGGCACATCGACACCGCCGAGATGTACGGCAACGAGGCCGAGGTCGGCGAGGCGGTCCGCACCTCCGGCCTGGACCGCGCCGAGGTCTTCGTGACCAGCAAGCTCAACAACGCGTTCCACCGGCCGGAGGACGCCCGCCGGGCGTTCGAGTCGACGCTGTCCGCGCTGAAGATGGACTACATCGACCTGTTCCTGATCCACTGGCCGCTGCCCACCCTCTACGACGGCGACTTCGTCTCCACCTGGAAGACGCTGGAGGAGTTCCAGCGCGACGGCCGGGCGAAGTCGATCGGCGTGTCGAACTTCCAGGTGCCGCACCTGGAGCGGCTCGCCGCCGAGGCGGACGTGGTGCCCGCGGTCAACCAGATCGAGGTGCACCCGTACTTCGGCAACGAGGAGGTGCGCGCGTACGACCGGCAGCACAACATCATCACCGAGGCGTGGTCGCCGATCGCCCAGGGCAAGGTGCTCGACGACCCGACCGTGGTCGACGTCGCCGAGGAGGTCGGCCGCACCCCGGCCCAGGTGGTGCTGCGCTGGCACGTGCAGCGCGGCGACATCGTCTTCCCCAAGTCGACCACCCCGAGCCGGATCGAGGAGAACTTCCACATCTTCGACTTCGCGCTGGACGACGCGGCGATGGAGCGGATCAGCGGGCTGGACCGGGGCGAGGCCGGCCGGCAGGGCCCCAACCCGGACGAGTTCGACTACCTGCCGAGCTGACGGGTGTAACGCGGCGCGGCGGCACGGCGCACGTAAGAAGGGGCCCTGAACCGGGGCCCCTTCTTCGCGTACGAGAGGACCGCGTCCGCGCGATGTCGCACCGCCGTACCCCCGCACTGCTGTTGTCGATGCTGGTCGCCCTCGGCGCGGCGGCCTGCGGCCCCGCCGAGGAGGCGCCCCCGCCACGCTGGTCGGCGCCGGTCTCCGCCGCACCGACCCCGCCGCCACCGCCCCGGCCCACCCCGACGTCGACCGCCGAGGTGCGCGGTCAGGTCAAGGCCGCGCTGGTGGACCTGACCGACTTCCACCCGGCCATCGCGGACGTCACCTCGGAGACCGCCGAGGCGTTCAAGCTGGCCCACCCGTGCCGCGACAACCTCCCGTCGGACCGCAAGCGGACCGCGAACCGGGAGCGGCAGTGGAAGGGCGAGCAGGTCTGGATCCGGCAGTACGTCGTCGGCTACCTCACGGTGCCGGGGCGCAAGCTGGTCGGCGAGCTGAAGTCGGCCCTGGCGAAGTGCCGGACGTATCAGGAACCGGACGGCCGGACGACCACCACCGTCGTACGCCCCAAGGCGCCGCTGGTGCCCGCGGACGCCGACACCGTCTCCTGGTGCGAGCGGCTGGTCAACGACGACACCTCCTACCTCTGCACCGTGCTGGTGGCGCGCGGCAGCTACGTGCTGGAACTCAACGCCGGTGAGGCCGGCGACCTGGAGAAGTCCGCGAAGCTGCTGACCCGGCTGCACCGGGTCGCCGTCGACCCGTTCCGCGAGGCGACGTAGCGCCGCTTCAGATGATGAAGTGCGTCCAGTAGGCCAGCCAGACAACGAACAGCGCGCCCTGCACCAGGCCCAGCGCGGCGCTCAGCCAGGCGTCGGCCGTGGCGTTCCTGGCCCACCTGGCCAGGACCAGGCCGACCGGGAACGCGGCGATCAGGTAGCGCAGCAGGCTCTTGTACACCGGCGGCCCCATCGACAGCGGCGCGAGCACCATCAGCACCGCGTAGACGAAGTAGGGCAGCCCGAGCCGGCGGAAGCCGGCGACCACCACCGCCAGCACGGCCACGGCGAACCAGACCCGTACGGCGTCCCGGTGGTCGCCGGTGAGGCCGTTCCGGATCACCGGCAGCGGATTCTGCACGACGATGCCCCAGCCCTTCTCCTGGGCGTGCTTGTAGGCGAACCAGTCCCCGCCCTTCCACCGGCAGAACGCCATGAAGGTGAACCAGCCGGCCGGGATCAGCAGCAACGGCCAGCCGGTGCGGACGTACGTCCAGAGGCTGCGCGGGTCGAGCCGGTAGCGATGCCGGCGCAGCAGCACCAGGGCCAGCGGGACGGCCACCAGGAACCCCACCGAGCGGCTGAGCCCGAGGAAGTAGCCCAGCACCCCCACCGTCACCCACCGCCCCCGCTCGGCGTAGTAAAAGGTGGCCAGCGCCAGGCAGAGGAACAGCGACTCGGTCAGCGCGGCCTGGAACAGGAACGCGGTGGGCAGCAGCACCAGGTAGCGGGTGAACCGGCGCGCCGCGGCGTCGTCGCCGAGCAGCGTCTCGCCCAGCCGCAGGGCGTAGTAGAGCAGCAGCAGGAACGCGACGTTGCTGATCAGCAGCAGCGCCATGGCGGTGTCGCCGCCCAGCGGGACCGCCACCACCCGGGCCAGGAACGGGTAGAGCAGCGGGAAGCCGAAGCCCCCCTTCCACTCGCCGGTGAGCGGCTGCCGGCTCAGGCCGTCGTAGATCAGCGCGTCCCAGGCGAACCACATTCCGATCCAGCGGTGCGGCGAGATCGCCGCCTGGTCGGCGCGCACGCCGGCCTCGTCCGCCGGTGGTGCGGCGGGCGCCCCGTCCCAGGCGGCCAGGGCGATCACCCCGACGAGGCTGAGGACGACCTTCGCGCCGACGAACAGGGCCAGCACGTACCGCCAGCGCTCGGGCACCCGGACGACGAGGTCGCCGGCGTGGCCGAGCAGGCGGTCCCAGCGTGCCGGGAGACCGGTGGCGGGTGCGCGGCCGTCCGCTGCGGTGTCCCGCGGGCCGTCGGTCATCTGGCGCTTCCTCACGGAGTCGGTCCGACCCGCGACCCACCCACGGCGGCCGCGAACCTGCCGGCCGGGCATCCCCCGCCTACGCCTGCTGACACCTCTCCGCCCCCCACCGCCCGACCCCGAGCGGCATGATCAGGAGTTCCGGGCCGACGGATGTGAGACAGCGCAGAGAACGGGTAACCGCGCCTGTCCGACAGGACCCGAGGGCAGGGAGCGGCGTGAGGATGGACGAGCGTCACGGCACGGTGGTCATCGGCGCGGGCCCGGCGGGCCTGACCGCCGCGTACGAGTTGCTCAGGCACGGCGCGTCGGTACGGGTGTTCGAGGCCGACGACGTGGTCGGCGGGATCAGCCGTACCGTCGAGCGCGACGGCTGGCGCTTCGACATCGGCGGGCACCGGTTCTTCACCAAGGTCGGCCGGGTCGAGGAGTTCTGGCACGAGATCCTGCCCGACGAGGAGTTCCTGCTCCGGCCCCGGATGAGCCGCATCTTCTACCGGGGTGCGCTCTACGACTACCCGCTCAACGCCGGCAACGCCCTGCGCAACCTCGGGGTACGGGAGGCGGCCCGCTGCATGGGCTCGTACGCCCGGGCGCGACTGCGCCCGCCGAAGGACCAGTCGCACTTCGAGGGCTGGGTGTCGGCGCGCTTCGGCTGGCGGCTCTACTCGATCTTCTTCAAGACCTACACGGAGAAGGTCTGGGGGATGCCGGCCGACCAGTTGCAGGCCGACTGGGCCGCCCAGCGGATCAAGAACCTGTCGCTGGCCCGCGCGGTGCTCAACGCGCTGCTGCCCCGCCGCAACCGCAAGGACGTGACCAGCCTGATCGAGGAGTTCCAGTACCCGAAGTTCGGCCCCGGAATGATGTGGGAGCGCTGCACCGAGGAGGTCCGCAAGCGCGGCGGCGAGGTGACCACCGGCACCTGGGTGAAGGCCGTGCACCGCGAGGGCAGGCGGGCGGTGGCGGTCACCGTCGACGGGCCGGGCGGGGAACGCCGCCTCCCCGCCGACCACGTCATCTCGTCCATGCCCATCTCCGAGCTGGTGGCCGCGGTGCGCCCGGCCGCCCCGCCCGAGGTGCTCGAATGCGCCGCCGACCTGCGCTACCGGGACTTCCTGACCGTGGCGCTGGTGGTGCCGGAGGAGTTCTCCTTCCCGGACAACTGGATCTACGTACACGACCCGGCGGTGAACGTGGGCCGGATCCAGAACTTCGGCTCCTGGTCGCCGTACCTGGTCAAGGACGGCCGCACCTGCCTGGGGCTGGAGTACTTCGTGTTCGAGGACGACGAGACCTGGCGGACCTCCGACGCCGACCTCGTCGCGCGGGCCACCGCCGAGCTGGAGCAGCTCGGCCTGGTGCGGCCCGGCGCGGTGGAGAGCGGGTACGTGGTGCGGATGCCGAAGGCCTACCCGGTGTACGACGACCGCTACCAGCACAACGTCGACACCATCCGGGCGTGGCTGGCGCGGGAGCTGCCCAACGTGCACCCCGTCGGGCGCAACGGGATGCACCGCTACAACAACCAGGACCACTCCATGCTGACCGCCATGCTGACCGCCGAGAACATCGCCCACGGCGCCGGCCACGACGTCTGGACGGTCAACGTCGAGCAGGACTACCACGAGCAGAACAACGACAAGGGCGGCGACGGGCGGCGGGGCACCGGCCGGGACGCGCCGACCGTGCCGGCACGCACCGTCGGCACGACGGCCGCCGCCCACGCGGCGGAGCGCCGACCGACCGGGGTCAACTGATCCTCGCGCTGCGGGCGGTCCGCCGGTGAACCCTTGACTTCGAGCACGCTCGAACGTCCAGGGTGGAGGCTCCACGTCGAATGGGAGACCTCATGCGGTACCGCACGATCGGCACGGACCCGCGCACCCGGCGCGAGGTGAGCGTGCTCAGCCTCGGCGCGATGCTCTTCGGCACCGCCACCGACGAGGCCACCTCGTACGCCATCCTCGACCGGTACGTCGAGGCCGGTGGCACCTTCGTCGACACCTCGGACAACTACGCGTTCTGGATGAACGGCGGGCAGGGCGGCGAGAGCGAGGAACTGCTCGGCCGCTGGCGGCGCAGCCGGGGCGTCGGGGACGAGATCGTCGTCGCCACCAAGCTGGGGGCGCGTCCGCTCGCCCCCGGCACCAGCTACACCGACAACGCCGAGGGGCTGTCGGCCAAGGTGATCCGGGAGTCGGCGGAGCGCAGCCGGGAACGGCTCGGCATGGCGAAGCTGGACCTGCTGTACGCGCACATCGAGGACCGGACGGTGCCGCTGGAGGAGACCGTGGCCGCCTTCGGCGAGCTGGTCGCCGAGGGCGCCGTGGGGCTGCTGGGGGCGAGCAACCACCGGGCGTGGCGGGTGGAGCGGGCCCGCGCGCTGGCCGCCGCCGCCGGCCTGCCCGGGTACGAGGTGCTCCAGTACCACCACACCTACCTCCAGCGGCGCACCGACCTGCCCAGCGCGCTGGACCCGGACGGCGACCCCGGCTCGGTCGGTGGTGACCTGGCCAGCTACCTGCGGGCGGAGCCGGCGCTGACGCTGGTGGCGTACTCGCCGCTGGTGAGGGGCGGCTACACCCGGCCGGACAAGCCGCTGGGCCGGGAGTACGACCTGCCGAGCGCGCCCGGCCGGCTGGCCGCGCTGCGGGAGGTGGCCGCCGAGACGGGCGCGACGGTCAACCAGGTGGTGCTGGCCTGGCTGATGGGCGGCGAGACGCCGTCGATCCCGCTGGTCGGCGCCTCGTCGGTGGCCCAGCTCGACGAGAGCCTCGAAGCGGTGGAGCTGGAGCTGACCGCCGCGCAGCGGGAACGCCTGGACGCCGCGCGCTGACCGACCCCGTCAGGCCTTCAGGTCGAGCCGCCAGTCGTTGGAGCGCATCAGGTGCCCGGGCGGATACTCGAACTCGGTCTCGCCCAGCAGCGTGAACCCGACCTTGCGGCAGACCGCGTTCGAGGCCGGGTGGTCCACCGACGGGTACGCGTGCGCCCACCGGTGCCGGCCGTGGGCGCGGGCCTCGGCCACCACGGCGCGTACGGCGGCGGTGGCCAGGCCCCGCCCCTGGTGCTCGGGGAGGATCGCCCAGCCCATCTCGTAGACCGGCTCGTCGTGCCAGACGCGTTCCCAGTAGCCGACGCTGCCGACCTTCACCCCGTCGGGCAGCATTACGGTGAACATCCAGCCGCTGCGGGGACCGTGCCCCTGCAGATACCGCTCGTGCCGGGCGAGCACCTGCTCGTCGGTCTCCGGGCCGCCGGTGTGGTGCCGGACCTCCGGCGCGTTGAGGCGACGCAGCAGGTCCAGGTCGTCCTCGTCCCATCGCGCGATGCGCACCTCGGTCATCCGTCTCCCCCGTCCGTCGTGGGCGCCCATTGAAGCAACCCCCACCGACGGTTCGGGGTCACGAGCCACTACGACACAATGATCTTCATGACGCATCGGTGGGACGGAATCACCCGCAGCACGTCCCTGTCGGCGTGGGCGGTGAAGGCCCGGCACGAGCTGGCCGACCGGGCCCGCGCGTACGACTGGGACGGCGTCTCCGCAGTGCTCGCCGAGCCCCGTAACGCCGACTGGATCAACGCCGCCCGCCTCGACGGCACCTCCTGGTACGCCCCGCTGCACCAGGCCGCCAACGCCGGCGCGCCCGTCGAGGTCGTGCGACGCCTGGTCGAGCTGGGCGCCTGGCGGGCACTGCGCACCGCCGACCGGGAACGCCCGTTGGACATCGCCGTCCGCCTGGGCCATGAGCATCTGCGGCAGGTCCTGACCCCGCCCCGCCTCATCGACGTACCCGACCACGAGCTGCGCGCGGTCCAGGAGCACTTCCACGGGCTGATCCGCGCTCGCGTCGGCGACCTGGTCGACGAGCACCGGCTGCGCCTGCCGGAGCTGGAGGTGCTGCTGGAGACGCCCCGCGGCGGAGCGCTTTTCTCCGTCCCCGGCATGTACGGCGGCTTCAACTTCACCCTCGCCGTCGAGGACGATCGGGCGAAGCTGACGACCGAGAGCTGGATGCGGGTGGTCGGCGGTTCCGGTCAGCGGCACGAGATCACCGCGAATGAGGTCATCCTGGTCGAGGAAGGCTTCGTCTGATAGCGCCCCCGCGGCCGGCGGCGGTGGCTGGTCGGTCGCTACAGAGCTGATGACGTAAACGATTCAGCATCGCCGCCGCAACAGGAGTCAGCCGTTCTGGTCGACAACCGGGCGGGGCCGGGGCACCTGCCGGTTGAAGCGCGGCGTGAGGGCGAGCACCAGGGCCTCCTTCTCAGCCTCCGGATTCTCAGTCTCCTTCCAGCGGACGACGCACCGGTTCAGCCAGTGGGCGATGTCGCTGGCCGTCGCCACCGGCCCGGTCCGGTCGAGTTCCTGGCCGATCTGGTCGTGCAGCACCGACGAACCCCGGTTGCCGGTCAGGTGCTGACGCAGCCGGTCCCGCAGGTTCCCGGTGCGGCCGACGTAGATGACGGTGTCGCCCGCGAGCACCACGTGGACACCGGCCGCGCGGGGTGCGCTCTCCGCCGTGTCCATCGTGTACGGCAGGGCAGGCGTGAAGCCGGCGAGCAGGTCGCCGTACGCGATCTCGGTCATCCTCGGACGGTAGCGAGGAAGCGTGCCGTCCGGCAGCCCCGTCGCCTGCCTTCAGGGCTGGTCTTCCACCGAGTCCGGCCCAGTTCCGTTCCCTTGTCCTCCGCCGGGCGATCCGGTCGGCGGCCTCCGACGCGAGCATCGTCGCCCCTGGCGGACTACGACGCTCCCAGGTGCGCGAGCATCGTCTGGTTCGCGGCCCAGCCGTCGGGGAACTTGACGGGCACGTCGAGGTGCACGGACTCGGTCGAGGGGTGGGCGTCCAGCAGCTCGCCGATACCCGCCCTCGCCACCACGATGCAGGCGTGCCGGTGCCGGGACGTCAGCACGCAGAGCCGCCCCGACTCCAGGTGGAAGGCCGTGGCGTCCCGCCGCCCGGAGAGCGGGTGCAGCACAATCGTGACGTCGTACTCGCGGCCCTGGAGCCGGTTGGCGGTGTCGACGGTGACGCCCGCCCCGGCCTCGCCGAAGTGGGCGCGGATGGCCGCGACCTGGTCGCGGTGCGCGGCCCCGACGGCGATCCGGTCGGCGGTGACCGGCGCGCCGGCCGGCGCGTGCTCGGAGACGGCGACGGCTCCCCGCCGCAACACCCGCAGCGCCAGCGCGGCGCACGCCGAGGCCGCCTCCGCGTCGGTGCGCAGGGTATGCCGGGCCGGCAGTTCGTGCAGCGCCCATCCGGTGGTGGCGGCCAACTCGACCGCCGCGTCGAGCGCGTCCCCCGGTCCGGGCTCGGTGAACGACAGCGCCCGGTCGTCGGGACCGGTGCCCGCGCGGAACCCGGTGAACGGGTAGAACGCCGCCGCGACCACCGGCGCCGCCGACGCCGGCAGCCGCCACGACACGGGCAGGCGGTGGACGGGCAGCTCGGGGTTGTGCCGCAGCAGCACCGCCACCGCCGACTGCATCGGATCCCAGGTCAGGCCGGTCCAACGCGCGGTCTCGACGGTGGAGAACGGGTCGAGCTGGCCCGGATCACCCACGAACAGCGCCCGCTCGAACCGGCCGGCCACGCGCAGCAGGGCGTCCGACCGCATCTGGTACGCCTCGTCGACGATCGCCCAGGGCCAGGATCCCTCGGTGACGGTGGCCCACTTGGCAGCCGTACCGACGATGACCGCCGGCCCGCCGAGGTCGGCAACCTTCGCGGCGACCTTGACCGTCTCGTGGCCCTTCACCCGGTCGGACGGCCGGTAGTCGGCGGCGGAGAGGCGGCCGATGCGCAGCTCGGGGGCCTTGCGGGCGAGGCGGTCGATGAGGTCGTCGACCTGCTCGTTGGTCTGGGCGATGACGATCAGCGGCTCGCCGGCGGTGGCGAGTTCGACGGCAGCGCGGACGACGAGGGTGGACTTGCCGGCGCCGGGCGGCGAGTCGACCACCACGCCGCGGTGGGTGCCGGAGCGCAGGTCGGCGAGTACGGCGGTGATGACGCGCGCCGCTTCGACCGCGGGTGGCACCTCCAGCCCCAGCATCGGCCCCTCCTCCCAGGCGCCCCGCACACTACCGGCAACTGTTCCGCCCACCTGAGCGTCATCCGATCGTGGCGCCGCCGATGACTAGCCGGCGCTGCAACGGGCACCTGCGGCCGGCAGCCGGCTGACATCGGCGGCAACGCCCATGTCACGTAACCGTTCGGCCAGCAACTCCATCTCGCCTCTGGTCCCACAAAACTCACCGGCAAGCAGTTTGCGAGCACACTCCCGCGCATCGGCGAGCGTCACCTGCTGCTGTCCCTGCCGTATTGCCTTCATGATCACTGCTGGGCTCGCTGCCGACGACGGAAGCCTGATGCGGGACCAACCGTGGGCGTCACGAAGGGCTTCACGAATCACTTCCGGCGATTCGTCCCACCCAACTTCCTCGGTGGCGCTCCCGCAGGCTGGGCACTCGACCGACACCGTCCACTGGAGTCGGTTCTGGACCAGCCGCTCCGCGACGTCCTGGGGCACCGCCGTACCGCATACCGGACACGGCAGCACCAACTCGGCGCCCTGACTGATCATTGCCCACCACGCATCCTCATGTACCGCTCGACGATGAGGTAGAACTGCCAGCGACGGACACGGCTAGGGCGAGAAGACCCTGGCCGTGCCGCGCGTCCATACCCGCGGCGATGCTCGTCGCAGGCGCCGGTTCAGGCGTACGCCAGGGCGAGCCTGCGATGTTCGGGTCGTCGGTGCGCTCGGCCAGGGCCCGCAACTCGGCGGAGGCAGTGTCCGGGTGGTGCGCGCACCAGGCGTGCATGAGGGCGGCGGCGGTTTCCGGCGGGCTCCCGGTGGCGGTGGCCACCACCACCTCCGCTGTCTCCTCCAACATCTGGTCGAGGGTCGGCACGGTCACGCCCAACTCCCGCAGGTGCCCGGCGAGCAGACCGACGCCCAAGGGCGTCAGTAGGGCAGCAGCCGCATCCTTGTCGATCGCCCCGAGCATGGCCAGCTGGTCGAGCAGCCGATCGGTGTCGATGTCGGCGAGCTGGCGCCAGTCCCGCTCCTGCTCCTCGCTTCCGGGGTCGAGCCCCAGTCCATCGCATGCCGCCTGGTAGGCGAGCTGCCGCAACTCGTCGATCGCCACAGGCTCCGGCGCGATGTACAGGGCCATGGTCACGGCGAACACCGCCTCGTCGAACCGCCACCGCAGCACCGACTCAACCCACCCGCCGCCGCAGATCGCCTCGCCGAGTTCGAACAATCCGGTGAACGCCCGCCGGGACAGCGCGAGCGGGTCCGCCAGCACCTTCGCCGCGCTCTTGACCGGCACCAGCCGTCCCTTCACCACCCGCACGACGCGGGCCGCTCGGGCCCAGGCGACCAGCACGGTGAGCTGGTACAGCTCGTCGCTGCTGCGGGTCTTGAAGACCCGGTCGCCGATCACGGGGTCGAGGATGTCGCCGGTGTCGAGCAGCGCGACGAGTTCCCGCGCGTCGGCCAGCCGCAGCCTGCCGGTGGTGGTGAGGGTCCGCCCGTCACCGAGCCACCGCACCAGCTCCCGCAGCCGGCGTACGACAACGGACTCGGCGGCCAGCCTGCGGAGCGTGTCGTCGTCGGGCACGGCCACCAGCGGCAGCGGCGGGTGCCGGTCGGGATCCGCGCCGAGCAGGTGGTTGGCCATCACCTGGTGGAGCAGGTCCTCGTCGACGGCGATGCGGCCGGCGTGCAGATCCGCGATGAACCGCTCGGCGGCCGCCTGATCAGTGAGATCGACGCCCTCGTGCAGCATCCGGCTGGTCCAGAACTTCGCGAGCCCGTACCGGCTCTGGTCCGCCATCGCGTCGGCGAACGGCGCGGCCAGCTTGTCCAGGGCGACGTGCAGCAGGTGCCGGTCAGCGCAGCGTCGGTCGGCGAGGTCCTGGTCGAAGAGGAAGTCGACGAAGGCGCGTACGGTCGGCGTGACAGCGGCCCACTGGTCCGGCGGCAACGTCACCTGGCGGGGGAACCAGTCGAGCAGCGCCTCTTCTAGGTCCTCGGGCTGCCACCGCCCGAGCAGGCCGTCACCGTCGGCCCAGCGGTGGTCGAGCAACGCCTCGACGACGAACGCGTCGACCGGCCGGCGGTACCGCCGCGCCCAACGATCGAACCGCCGCACCAGCCGGTCGCGGGCGGAGATGAAGCTCTGGTCCGGTGCCGAGGTGTAGACCATCCGCATGACGGCCGACACTACCGGCCGAGGCGGCTGGAGCGGGTCGGGTCGACCTCGAGCCGACGCAGGAGGCAGGCCCCCGCACCCGACGAGTCGGCGAGCAGTTCGACCAGCAGCTGCGTCGTCCCCCTGCCGGTGACCCTGCCAGCGGCAGCCAGGCTGACGCCCGCATCGCGGCCAGCGTGCGATGCTGCAGGTCGTCGGTACGAGTCGCCAATGCGCGCAACTCTGATGAGGCCGTGCGCCTCATGCGACCTCGACGTCTGAACGTCAGGGTCGCTTGGGATCGGGCGAGAGGAAGGCGGCCATCGCCAGCAAGAGCACCACCGTGCCCGCAAAACTGGCAGCCCCGGTGAAGATCCCCCTGATCGGGTCGCGTGTGCTCATCCATATCAGCACGCCCGCCGCGGCGCCGACCATAAGGCTGAACACGATGATCACCGCGAGCCAGAGGGCGCGGGTAGAACCGGTCAACTTCGATCCGTCCCTTCTAGGTACGCCCTCCGGCAGCTCCGATGCGAGTAGGGCACCGGTTGCACGGCCGCGCGGTGCGGGTAGGCGGCGTGCGACGGAGGAAGCTGTGGTTGTAGAGTAGCGACTGTCCTAACACGAGTCAAAAAATACTGGAGGCCGAGATCGACGTGGCGACCGGAGACCTGACCATCCAACTGTCTCGGCTGGTACGGCAGGTTGAACAGGATCTACGTGATGCACAGCGCAGCAACGGCCTTGACGAGCAGCTCAGCCAAGCCGCGGTCGCATGGGTGCTAGGCACCCTGTTCGTACGCTTCGCTGAGGACAATGGCCTAATCAGTCGGCCGCCCGCGGCGCCTACGATGGACGGCAACTATTCATGGCTGTTGTCTCGGTTTGAGGCTTTCGCCGAGGTCGATCCGGGAACCGGGTTGTTCGAGCGCGGACAGAACCTAGTTTTCGACTACCCGGTCTCCGAGGAGGCGGCCGGCCACCTGGTCGCGTTTTGGGACCGTCGCGGTGGGCAGGGAGAGCCGGCTCACGACCTTGCCGACCCCGACCTAGACACACGGCTTCTGGGCGACTTGTACCAGGACGTGGCGGAACGCGCTCGCAAGCAGTACGCCCTGCTGCAGACCCCCGTCTTCGTCACCGACTTCATCCTGGACCTCACGCTCGAACCGGCCATCGAGGATTGCGGGCACGAGGCCATCCGCCTGATCGATCCCGTCTGCGGCTCAGGTAACTTCCTGCTCGAGGCGTTCGCGCGGCTGCTGTCCGCCTGGCGGGGGTCGGCGCCCACAGCTGCTGTCGAGGATCTGGTCGGTCGTGCGCTGCGCACCGTGCACGGCGTCGATCTAAACCCCTTCGCCGTGGCCATCACCCGGTTCCGCCTACTGATAGCCGCCGTACATGCCTGCGGCGCCAAGAATCTTCGCGACGTGACTCACCTTGACTGGCGTTTCAACATTGCCGTCGCGGATTCACTGATCGACGACCCCTTCACCGGCGAGTACGACGTGGTGGTAGGCAACCCGCCCTACACCACGGTTCGGGACAAGGCCGTCGACAAGATCTACCGCGCCAGGTACGACGCCTGCACGGGCAAGTACGCGCTCACCGTCCCCTTCGCACAGCGGTTCTTCCAGCTGGCCCGGCCTGGCGGCTACGTTGGTCAGATCACGTCCAACTCCTTCATGAAACGCGAGTTCGGCCGGAAGCTCGTGGAGGACTTCTTCCCACGCCGGGTCACGCTCACCCACATCATCGACACCGCGGGTGCATTCATTCCAGGTCACGGGACGCCCACAGTGGTGCTCGTCGGGCGGAATCAACCGCCTCGGGACACGGAGCCAGTGCTTACCGTCGTCAGTTTGCGTGGCGAGCCCACGGTACCGGTCGATCCGGCTCAGGCGCATGTCTGGCGATCTCTTATGCAACAGACGGCGCGTCCTGGTCAGGCGGACACCTGGACGGCGTCACGCTACGTCAGCCGTGAGAATCTCTCGGCGTTTCCTCTCCTGCTTGCGACCGACGAGGCGACCGACGTACTGAACGAGATCGCCCGTGCGCCTCGCCGGCTGGGCGACCAGGTAGTCAGAATCGGATACTTCGCAAACACCGGGTCGGATGACCTCTTCACCGCGCCCCGTCACACCTTCGCGCGGTCGGGGATACCCTTCGACGAGGCCTTGGTGGGCGTAATTTCGGGATCCGAGGTCCGGGACTGGAACGCCGTTGCCGACCGCTACGCCTTTTTCCCGTACGACTCCGAAGGCCAGATCATTCCGCTCGGGGCGCACCCCCGACACCAGCGACGGCTGTGGCCGCATCGGACCGTACTACGGAACCGCCCGCACAGCCAGGACAACTCGTATGCGAGCAGTGGACGGCCGTGGTACGGCTGGCACCAGCTGGCCGGACGGAGGGGCACGCAGGAGCGGTTGATCACCTACTCCTGGGTCGCCACACACAACCACTTTGCTGCTTTGCACGGCGACGAGGTGCCACTGCACTCGGCGCCGGTCATGGAACTCCCGCCGGCCGCGACGGCACGACGCCGCACGGACCTCGTCGGGATGCTCAACAGCTCCACAGTCTGCTTCTGGCTAAAGCATGGCAGCAACAGCAAGGGCAGACCGGATGTCGATCAGACCGGCACGGGTGAGCACTGGGATGCCTTCTACGAATTCACCGCCACCCGGCTGCGCGACCTGCCACTGCCCGAGGAACTGCACACCAAATACGCCGGAGAACTGGACCAACTCGCCCGCGAACTGGCCGCGGCCACCCCTGAAGCGGTCCTGGCTGACCAAGCTCCGACCCGCGCGGCGCTCGCAGCGGCTCGTGCTCGCTGGGAGACCGCCCGTGCCCGCCTTGTGGCCTTACAGGAGGAACTGGATTGGGAGGTCTACTTCCGGTACGGCGTCATGCAGGACGAAGATCTGCTCTCGCCCGCCTCCGCGATCCCGCTACTGGGCCTCGGCGAGCGGGCCTTCGAAATCGTCATGGCACGGAAGGTGGCCGCAGGCGAGCTGAACACCGCTTGGTTTGCTCGGCATGGCACTAAGCCAGTGACCGACCTGCCAGCACACTGGCCAGTCGCTTACCGGGAGGTAGTGCTGAGACGCATTGACGCCGTGCAACGGGACGCCCGGCTACGGGCCCTTGAGCGGCCAGAATTCAAAAGACGGTGGATCTCACTGAGCTGGGACTTGCTGGAATCCGCAGCGTTACGGACATGGTTGCTCGACCGGTTCGAAAGGGCCGACCTCTGGTACGACGATGAAGACGAGGTGCGCCGCGCACGTCCCTTGACGATCACACGGCTCGCCGAGCTACTGGGCACGGACCGGACGATTAGGCAGGCGGCCGAGCTGTACACACCAGGCAAACCACTCGTCGATGTCGTCCGGGACCTCCTCCCTGACGAGATGGTCCCGTACCTGGCCGCCATGCGATATCGCGACTCGGGGATGGCGAAGCGCGCCGCATGGGAGCAGACATGGCGGCTGCAACGGGAGGAGGATGCGCTACTCAGGAACGACCCGCTCAACGCAAACGGAGAGCCCATCCCACAACCACCGAGGTACAGCAGCGGCGACTTCCTGAAGGCCAGCTACTGGCGACACCGCGGCAAGTACGACGTGCCGAGCGAACGGTTCATCTCGTACCCGCGGATGGGTGGCACCGTTAGGGACGCCCTCATCGGATGGGCCGGTTGGTCCGTCGAGGACCGCGCACGGGTGCTCGCCGACCTCGCATCTGCCGGACGGGACCGTGACGACATCGTCCCGCTACTCGCCGGTCTGCTCGAAGTGCTGCCGTGGGTTAAACAATGGTGCACCGAGCAGGAGTACAACACGTTCCGCACGTTCCTGGACGACTCGATGCACCGGTGGGATATCACCGAACATGACCTGAACTCCTGGCGTCCACCGAAGTCCAAGCGCGGGCGACCCCGTAAACAGAGGTGAGCCCGGAGGGACGTGGCCTTGGGGTCCGGAATGTCCGCGCCGACTGAGTAGATCCCGTCCGTGGAATCTCATGCTGATGTGCTACGTACAGACGTCGACATCGGCAGAAGGCGGACCTCCGACCTGTGTTTCGACTCGGTCGCGCTGACCAGCGACGCCGCCCACCCGATGCTGCGGGGCCTGGCGCAGGGGGCCTGCCTGGCTATCGAGGACGCGTACACGCTCGCCACCGAGGCCGGCAAAACCGTGGCGACGGGCGGCCTGGACTGTGAGCTGGCGCTGCGCGCACTGGTTCTACGGCGGCTGACCCCGCCCGTCACCGGGGTTTCGGCACCTGCCGGTTGAAGCGCGGCTTCAGAGCCAGGACCCGGGCTTCCTTCGTACCCCCCGGGTTGTCGGTCTCCTGCCAGCGGACCTCGCGCTTGCCCAGCCAGCCGGCGATGTCGCTGGCCGATGCCATCGGTCCGAGCTCGTCAAGCTCTTGGCCGATCTGCTCGCGCAGCACCGACGAGTACCGGTTACCCGTCAGGCGCTGCCGACGGCGGTCGCGCAGGTTCCCGGTGTAGCCGACGTAGACGACCGTGCCGCGGTCGAGGACCACGTGCAGGCCCGGCGAGCGAGGAGCGCCGGCAGCGGCTTCCATCGTGTAGGGCTGGGGAAGCGTGAAGGCGGCCAGTGATCTTCGGCGGATTGCCCTGTTTGCCGACGAGGGCCGCGGTGATCAGATGGTGGTGCCCACGAGGGAGCACCACCATGCCAGTAACGCCGTTTTACGAGCGGATCGCCAATGACATTCGGACGCAGATCAGGTCCGGCGAGCTGAAGCCGGGCGACAAGCTGCCGTCCATCTCAGAGCTGTGCAGGCAGTCCGGCGTGTCAACCCAGGTCATCCGGTCAGCCATGCTGACCCTGCGGGCGGAGGGCCTTGTCGACGGCCACCAGGGTCGTAGCGTTTGCGTCCGGGGCGGCGCTGAGTAGTAGGGGCAGCAGCCTGAGCTACTTGCCCCAACCAGCGATCCTGTTCGCCCCTCAGCTGATGGATACGAAGCGGGTGGGTTGACGAAGGATGGCGGCAGCACCTTCGAGATCGGCTGAGCGAGCCGCGAGCGTGGCCATGGCCAGCCGCTTCGGGAGGGCGGCGGAGAACTTGAGACCGTTGAGGGCCTTTTCGTCAATCTCGGGTAGGCAGAGCCGCTCATTCGCCTCCGCGGCGGCCAACAACCAGGCATCTGGCGTTAAGTCCTCCCGTAACCGGATGCTGCAGTCGTCGAAGCGCTCCACCGGGTCGACCGCCTGGCCGAGAGTTGCGGTCAAGGTTGCGTTGGCGCGGAAGCCCGCCCAAGTCCACCACCGCAGGTCGCCATTCTTCTCGCGCACGATGACGTTGCCGCCAGGGTGCACCAGATGGAGCTTCTCATCCCGCTCCTGACCCAGCCGGCTCATAGCTCGCCTCGTCAAGTTCACCGGAGGGTCAGCGCCAAGCAACACCTCTCGGACGGCACGGACCAGGTCAAAGCTGAGGCCCGCCCAACCGGTGCCCAGCCAGCGAGCCCGGCCGCCCCCCTCGGCGGGCTCGACGAAACACCGTCGACGGCGCCAGTCGATGTAGGTGACCCTCCAGCTCCGGCCGCCCAGCAGGAGCCGACGCTCGCCCCGAACCTTTTCGGTCAGGAGGCTGGGATCGATCCGCCCCAGTTCGTTGCGCCCGAGCAGGACGGTGAATTCCGGTGGCCCGGCGAACACCGCCGTCATCTCCATGAAGTGACGACGCCCAAAGCGCTCCTCAGCAGCCGGGCCGATAAACAGCATCCCCCCGTCCTGGTCGAGGTAACCATCCTCGATCAGGTGGCGGACGATTGGCCGTGCGCTCTCCTCAAAGGGGTGCAGCCCGTTCCACGCCTGAGCCAACAGCTGATCGCCCATCCGGTGCTCTTGCAGGCAGAGCGCGAGCACCTGCTGGGCCACGATGTGCCGGGGCTCGGGCGGTGCCGTCACCGATTCGACCCAGCCCCTCGACCAGAACAGGAGAAGGGCAGCCGCCTCGACCAGGGCCTCTCCGCTCAATGTCAGGAACAGACAGTTCCGGCGGCTTCCCGGCCGGCGCCCGGTCCGCCCGAGCCGTTGCAGGAACGAGGCCACCGTGGCGGGTGCGTCAATCTGGATCACCCGATCCAGGTCGCCGACATCAATGCCCAGCTCAAGGGTACTGGTTGAGACGATCACGCAGTCCCGGGCCTCGCTGAAGGCCTGCTCGGCCCGGCGGCGCTCGTCGGCGGACAGCGACGCGTGGGAGAGGAAGGTGGTCACCCCCTTCTCCCGCAGCAGTTGACCGAGCTCTTCGACGGTCTGTCGGGACTCGCAGAAGACAAGGCGCTTCTCGCCGCCATGCAACCCGGCGATCACCGTCGCGGCATTGGCCAACGAGCCCACGTAGTCCAGCTCGATGTCACCCGGTGGCGGCCGATCGACCACCTCGACCGGGTTGGGGGCCACCACCTGCGCTGACCGGCTGCCCGCGCCCGATCCCTGCAGCCAGCTGAGCAGTTCCCCGGGGTTGCCGACGGTGGCGGATAGTCCGATCCGCTGCAAGGGTCGGTCCGCCACCCGGGTCAGTCGTTCCAGCACGGCCAGCAGATGCCAGCCTCGGTCATCACCGGCGAAGGCGTGCACCTCGTCGACGACGACGGCGTGCAGGTCCGCGAAGAACAGCCGGTGGTCGACCTTCGTGCTGACCAGCATGGATTCCAGCGACTCGGGCGTGGTGAGCAGGATGTCGGGCCGTTCGAAGAGCACAGCCCGACGGCGGGAGGTGCTGACGTCACCGTGCCAGACGGCGGCCCGTCGTCCGAGCCAGCCGGCGTACCGCTGAATCCGGGGCTGGAGGTTGTTGAGCAACGCCTTCAGCGGGGCGAGGTAGAGCACCGAAGTGCCCGTCCACCGCTGTTCCGCCATCCGGCTCAAAAGCGGAAAGAGCGCCGCCTCCGTCTTGCCGCCGGCGGTCGGGGCAAGGAGCAGGGCATCCAGGCCGCCGCGGACCGGCGCGACGGCGGCTCGCTGCATCGGGCGCAGATCGCGCCAGCCGAGGGTGTTGACCAGGTGATGCAGCACGACCGGGTCCAGGTCGGGCGGCATGTCAGATCGGCAGTTCGATGTCGTCGGCCGAGGCGGCGGCGTTGCGTTCGACCTCGGTCAGCTCGTCGGCCCGCAGGGTCAGCTCGTAGTGCTGCCGTGGATCCCAGTCCGCGAACTGGTCGACCCGGTCGAAGACGTCCGCGACCAGTTTCTTGAGATAGATGCGGGGTGCCACGCCGACCTGACCGCCGAGCGCTCCGGTGACGGCTCGGGCCAGCGTGGCGAGGTACGCGTCGTCGACCCGGGAGTCGACGGCCGCGCTGCCGTAGATCTCCCGTACCCGCTGGCCGAGTTCGACGAGGGCGTCCGGGCTGAAGCCGGGCAGTCGCAACTGGGTGGCTCGCGGATTGTCCCAGCGTGGCTCGGGACCGAAGTCGGTGGCGAGCCGTTGGGCGAGCGGCGCGAGCCGCTGGACCCCCTGCGGACCGTCGAAGAAGGCGGGCGTCCCGGTGATCAGCACCAGGAGGCCGGGGAAGCGGTCCGCGTGCACCTCGTCGATGAGCTGCCGCAGCGAGTTGAGCGCCTTGTCCCGGGCGTCGGAGCGCACCCGTTGCAGCGTCTCCACCTCGTCGAGCACCAGTAGCAGCCCTTGGTGCCCGCTGTCGCGCAGGACGGTGAGCAGACCCCGCAGGAAGCTCAACGCGGCGTAGTGGTCGAGGTCGCCCTTGACCCCGGCGGCCCGGCGCGCCGACGCCGCGACGTGTGGCTGACCGGCCAGCCAAGCCGCGAGACCGTCTGCGGTCGCGTGGTCGCCGGTGGCGGTGGCGGCCCGGTAGCCTCGCAGGGCCGCCGCGAAACCTGGCGTGCTGCGCGAGATGTCACCCAGCCGCCGCTCCAGCAGGTCGCTGACCGCCCGGTCGAGCGCTTCCGCGTCGTGTTCGGCGATCGTGCCGCCGGCGAGGACGTCCTCCTCCAGGGCGAAGATCCAACCGTCCAGTACGGGCCGGAACGCGCTCGGGGAGAACTGCTCGGTGCTGAGGTGTTCGACCAGCCGGCGGTAGACGGTCTCCATCCGGTGCAGGGGCGTTTCCAGTTCGGAGATCTGCACCTCGGCGGCGGCGAACCCCCGCCGCTTGGCTCGCTCGGCCAGCCACCGGGTGAAGAAGGTCTTGCCGGCGCCGTACTCGCCCCGTACGGCCTTCAAGACGCTGCCGCCACCGGCGACCCGGTCGAGGTCGTCGTCGAGGGCGGCGGTGAACCTGTCCAGGCCGACCGCGAGCGCATCGAGTCCGTTGCTCGGGACGACACCGCGACGCAGGGCGTCGACGATGTCTCGACGACGGCGGGCGGACAACTCGACGGTCACCGTGGCTCCAGCTCGAACTGCTCGATCAGCAACGCCCGGTTGAGGTGGACGGTACGGCCGTCCGGGTCGAGGGTGATCACGGGGTAGCCCTCGACCTGGAGCATCCGCCGCAGCGCGGCCACGGTGCCGGCGATCCGGTGCGCCGGGACCCCGGCCCGGGCGGCGAGGGTGTCGAGGGTCGCCCGACCACCGCCAGCCAGCAGGGTGCCCAGCAGCGCGGCGACCCGTTCGTCGGCCAGCGGCATCCGGGGGTCGCGCCTCTGGGCGTACCGGTCGCTGGCGAGCAGGGCCGTCACCAGGTCGGGAGCCGTCGGGACCGGCTGGGGGGCGGCGGCCGGCGCGGCAGCGACCGGTGCCAGGTCGAAGAGGCCTTCGGGCTGCTGCTCGAGGGGCCGGCGCGGGCGACGTCGGTTTGCCATGCCAAAGTCGGCCGGCGCGGACGAGCTTTCGGTCAGCGGTTCCCGCCACCAGTCCGGGCTGGCCACCGGGGCACCGGCCCATCCCGGGACCGCCTGGTCGTCGCCGGCGGTCAGCACGAGGAGCGGGATCACGGCCTCCGCCGGTGCGGCGCCACCGTGGTAGCCGGCCTTGCGCGGCCCGTACCGGACCTCCTCGCGCCAGGGCAGGATGACCGCGCCGCCGCCGAGTGCCACGCGGCTGCCGGTCACGTTGACCTCGGCGTCGCCCGCCGGGCCGGTCGCCGGTCGCCACCGGTTCTCGCTGCTGGCACTGGGCAGGGTCACTGACTCGGGTCCCCGGTCGACGACATGGCCGTGGTCGGAGACGAGGACGACCACCCGGTCAGCGGCGGAGGCCAGCAGGTCGCCGACGGCCGTGATGGTGTCCTCGCCCCAGACGGTGGTACCCGGGTCACTGCGGTCGAGGGCGTCGTCGATGGTGTTGACGACGGCGGCGACCACCGAAATCGACGGGTCGTTGAGCGCGGCCAGCACCTCCGGGTCCACGGCCGTCCCGGCGCCGGCCCGCAGGGCCGCCTTGTGCAGCAGTCGTCCGGTCGGGAAGCGTTCCCCGAACGCCTTTCGCTCGGCCTGCTGACCGCCGGCCGTGATCCGTCCGCTGAGCAGGCTGCACCGGCTGGCCTCGGTGACGGTGGGCAGGGCCGCCAGCACGCCGGTCCGGGGTCCGCCGTCGGGGGTGAGTTCCACCCAGGCGCCGGTGCGGGTCACCGACTCGGCCAGCTCGGTGGCCGCCGCGACGCCCATCCCGTCCATCACGAGCAGCAGCACGCGGCGGGCCTGGTCGACGATCGGCTGGACCACCCGGTCGAGCACGTCCTCGACGCGCAGCAGTGCACCGGGCTCGGTCTCGGCGCTGGTGGCGGCGGCGAGCAGCGTGGCGAACTGCTGGTCGTGCCGGGCCCGACGGGCGTCCACGGTGCGATGCAGCAGCCGGTACGCATCGGCGACCTGCTGGTCGGGATCGCCGGCGAAGACGTCGAGCCGGGCTCGGTCGACCCACCCGTCCTGACGGACCTGCCGGTGCAGCGCGTCGAGCAGGGTGGCGGGCGGTGGGCCGTCGGTGGTGTGGAGCCAGCGCAGGAGCCGTACGGCCATTCGGGCGGTTTCCACCCGGCGCGGCTCGGCGGCCCGGTGCGCCTCCACGGTGGCGAGCGCCGACTGCGCCCGGGTCACCGCGGCCGGCAGCGCCGACGCGCCGGCCGGCACCGCGAGTCGTACGGCGTCAGCAAAGGCCCGTAGCCGCTGGACGAATCCACTGGGCAGGACGGTCGATGCGCCGAGCAGCGCGGTAATGCCGATCTCGGCGGCGATGGCCTCGGCCCGACGCAGCATCCGCATCGCCTCGGCTCGGCCGTCGTCACCGGAGTCGACCGTCCGGTAGACCCACGCCTCGGCGGCCTGGTGCAGTGCCTCGGCCTGCTGTGGGGTGAGCCGGGACCCGCCGAACCGGGGTTCCAGCCGGGTCCGGCCGACGGCGGCCTCCACCTCGGCGGCCCGCTCGCTGCCGGCGGGCCAGAGGAGCCCGGCCAGCAGCCCCAACGGGATTACGTCCACCCCGTGCCCGGCCCGTACGGCGGCCATGATCGGGATGGCGGCGCGGCCGGCGGTCCCGGTCAAGTACGCCGTGACGCCCTCGGCGATGACGTCGGGCACGGTGGTGAAGCGCAGTTGCCGGCTGGCATCGGTGCTCCACTGCACCAGGCCGCTGTCGTCGAGTTCGGCGGGTGGCAGGTCGAGCAGTGCGGAGGTGAGGCTGCGCAGCGCGTGGTCGCGGGTGAGGATCGCACCGGGTGGGGCGGGCCAGCCGTCCGACGGGGCGTGGTCGCTGAGCGCGTTGGCCACCCAGCGTCCGACCCGGACCAGGGTGGGATCGAGATCCTTGACCCCGCCGAACATCTGGCGGACCAGGTCCCACGGGTCGATCTTGCGCACGGTCTGCTTGCTGAGGTGGGCGAGGAGCCCGTCGCCCAGCTCGCTGTCGGTCAGCTCGGTCAGCAGCACCAGCCGCTCGCCGTCGGCCCGGTCGTGCAGGGCCGCGCGGGCGGCCAGCGGGGTGGGGCAGGGGACGACCCGGACACTGGTGCCGCCGACGGTGAGCACCGGCTCGGCCAGTGGCTCCGGGCGGGCCGCAAGCGCGATGGCGTAGGCCGAGTCGTCCTCGGCCAGCCACGCCTCGACCTTGCGGCGGACCGCGTCCGGCTGCGCCGCGCTGACCGGGGCGCTCACGAGCCCGCCCGATTCGGAGTGGTCTTGGCCCGGGGCCTGGCGACCCGGGCAGTCACCGGATCTCCCAGGTGACGGTGACCCGCCGTCCGGCGGTGACCTCGGCCTCGATCTCGGCGGCGACCTTCTCCCAGCTGGCCGCGTCGGCGACCTCACGGCGCTGTGAAACGACAGCGATCGCCCCGCCGCCCCCCGACTCCGAGCCGTCGCTACCCCGAGGCGGGCCCGACCCGTCACCACCTGGCCCGGGACCCTTGCCGTCACCGACCGGCACGAGAGCGGGATCGGAGTCGCCCGGCGGCCTGGCCGGAGGGACGACCGGAGGACTCGCCGGGGGCGTGTGCCCCACAGGCGGCGTGACGACCGGAGGCGTCACGAGCGGGTCGACCGGGACGGGCTTCGTCGGCTGCTCGGCGGCGAGCAGTGCCGCCGACGCCGCCGACGCCGTTTGGAGGGCGCCGACCAGGTCCTGTCCGTGCTGATCGTGCCGGGCGACGTCCCGGAGCTGCCCAATGATCGCCGCTGCCCGCGCGTCGTGGGCGGCCCGGGCGGCGATCGCCTGGAGCAGGGGCCACTGGTGCGCCTGGGCCAACTCGGCGCTGATCCTGCCCGCCTGGCTGAGCACCTCGCCGACGGCCTGGTCGTCGACCTCGCCGAGATCGGCACGGGCCACCGTCTCGACCAGCACCACGTCGTCGCGCTCGGCGGTCAGTTCGGTCACGAACCGGGCCGCCCGCCGCGCAGTGGCGAGCCGACCGGTCGGGGCCGAAATGTCCAGGCCAAGCACGTCGGCGTGCGCGGTCAGTGCGTCGACGAGATCGCCGGCCCCCTTCTTCCGGGCGCGCGCTGCCTCGCGCAGCGTGCCGGCGAGCTCGCCGAGGTTGGCCGGCGTACGCCAGACGGGCAGGGCCCCGCCGAAGATCGCCGAGCCCCGACGCACAGCATCTGCCCAGGCATTCTCGTCGGGCATCGGCGGGTGCCGCAGCTCCAGGTCGTCACGCACGGCAGCCAAGTTGGTCATGTCGACCTTGCCGCCGTGCTGGTACCAGGCGAGCTGCTGTTCCAGCCCGAAGACGACGATGATCAGATTTTGCAGCTCGCGGTCGAAGCCGAACGCGGCGGGCTCGTCGATGAGCCCGCGCAGCACGTGCACCGGAAAGTGGTCGGTGTAGTTCTCGTTGGCGGCGGCCTGGAGCAGGTGCTGGCTCCACCGGCTGGTGCTGGTAGTGAGTACGTAGCGGCCGTCGATCAGCTCGCCGAGGCGCAGGTTGTTGCAGACCCGCCGAAGGATGCGCTGGTCGGCCGGGTTGGGCACGCTGACGCCCCGGGCGGGGTCGGCGGCGGCCAGCTTGGCGTACTCCAGGATCTTGTTCATTTCGCCGCGGGTGACGGGCTTCTCGTCGTCGGGCATGGCCGGACGACCCGGGTAGGACCAGGCGAGGAGTTCTCCGGTGAGGTTGGTGAACGCCTCGGCGAGGGTGCCGCCGCGGGGGTCGCCGACGTGCAGGCCGTCGGCGAGGGTGTGGAAGACCCCGATGTTGTCCTCCTGCACGTCGGTGCCGCGCGAGGTGGCCGACCCGTACGCCTGCATGAGGGCGCTGATCAGCGTGCCGCGCAGTTGGGTCTGGCGCTGCTGGAGGTAGACCTTGCCCTGCTGCCGGTCGACGAGCGGCCAGTCGGCGGCGAGCGAGTTGAGCCGGTCCCCGGTGCCGTTGCCGAGCAGATAGTTGATCTTCAGGAGCTGACCAACCTTCCCCAGCAGCTCGTCTGTGAGGTAGAAGGGCAGCCAGAAGACGGTCCGCGAGCCGCGTTCCAGGCTCTCGATCCGGGCGCGGTCCGCGCTGCGCTCGTAGCCCTCGGGGTCGAACGGGTAGTCAATGATGACGCGCCACGCCTCGCCGGTGGCGATCAGGGCGGAGGCCGGCATGGTGTCGGGGTCGCGGACGTTGCCGAACTTCACCTGGATGGTGTGGGACCGACCGCGCCAGGCCCGGGCGTGCAGCAGCTCGCCGAGCTGCCCCTCGCTGCCGGCGATGCCCATCTCGGCGGTGACCAGCTCCCGGATGAGCTGCTGCCGGACGCCGGTGGTGTTGGCCTCGCGCTCGGGCACCAGGTCGAGCAGCTTGTCGTAGTCAACGGTGTGCAGCTTGAGCGACACCACCGGGTCGGGGGTCTTGGTCAGTTGCAGCTCACCGGCGCTGTCGGCGACCCGGTCGAGCCGGTTGAGCACGATCTGCCGCTCGTAGCCGGGGATCGGCGAGGTGATCGAGCCGAAGTTCAGCGCGTGCAGCTTGGCGGCGGTGAGGTTGTGCAGGGCCGGTACCTCGGGCACCAGCGCGCCGAGCAGCACCGTCTTGATCAGCTTGTCGTCGAGCTGGAACTGCTGATGCCCGGCCGCCTGCTCCTCCCCGATGCCGTTGAGGTTGAGCAGGATCGGGCGCAGCTTCTGGATGTAGAGGGTGCGTGCGGACTGGAAGAGCTGCTTGAGCTTGGGCCGGTCGGGCAGCTCACCGTGCAGCACCAGCGGGTCGAAGAGCGCCGCCACCCCGATCAGGTCGTTGACCTTGAGGGAGTCCCGGCGATCGACGAGCAGCTCGGTCATCACCTTCAACGCGGTGCGCTCGCGCTGCAACGCCTGGGAGAGAGCCACCAGGGTCGCCACCAGCGCGGGCGAGAACGGGTAGAGCTTGCGGAAGGCGGCGGCGTCGGAGCCGATGCCGGCGTCGCCGTACTGGGCGCCGAGCAGCAGGGCGTCCCACACCTCCCGATTGCCCCGCACGGCGGCGAAGGCGTTGTCGATCACCGCGCGGGCCGTGTCGTCGATCGGCTTGAGCAACCGCTTCTCGGTGATCTCGGGCAGGTTGGTGTCTTCGAGGACGATCTCGCCGAACCGGCCCTGGACGCTGCGCATGACGTGCGCCAGGGCTTCCCGTTCGGTGCCGCCGACCTGCGGGCCGAGGAAGTCCTCCAGGTTGCGCTGCCGGGCGACGAACGAGATCAGCGGCAGCGGCCGCGTGGCGTCGGCCGACTCGACGAGCTTGTTGAGCTTGGCGCCCTCGGTGTTGACGAAGGTGTGGTCGCTGATCTTCGTGGAGAGCCACAGGATCAGCTCGTCGAGGAAGAGCACCAGCGCGTCGTACCCGAGGGCCTTGGCGTGCCGGGTGATCACAGCGAGGCCGGTGTCCAGGTCGAGGTATTCCCCGCTGCGGACCGCGCCGGTGAAGAACGTGCTGGTCAACGCGCTGACCAGCCGGTCCCGCTGCTCGGTGCCGGGGGGTGCCGCCGCGGCGGCGGCGTAGCTCTGCGGGGTCCAGCCGTCGGCTTTGGCGCGCAGCGCGGCGAGCCCGAGGCCACCACCGGCCGCGGGGGCGCCACCGCCGTCGTGCAACGCGGCGAAGAAGGCGTCGTTGCCCATCCGCTCGCGCAGCCGCGCGGCGTCGTCGAGCAGCGCGTCCGACCGGTGTACGGCGGGCACGGGCGCCTCGGGGTGCAGCTTGGTGATCTGGTTGAGGTAGCCCTCCAGGACCGCCTGCTCGACCGAGCGCGCGTCGAGCATGTGGAAGGTGAGGGTGAGCAGCTTCCGGTCGCGCAGCCATGGGTCGGCGGCGAGCACCGGCTCCGACAGCCCGCGCACCTGCCGGGCCTCCGGATTGTGCTGGAGGACCTCCCGCAGCACCGCCATGAAGTGCGACTTGCCGGAGCCGAACGACCCGTGCAGGAACATCGCCTGGGAACGGCCGGTGGTGACCGCGTGGCCAATCCGGCGCAGCGCCTCGGCGAAGTTGTCCCGGAGCTGGTCCGTGACGACGTACCGGCGCAGGTCGGCGCCCTCGGCGGCGCGGACGACGAAGTCGCCGTCACCGACCGAGGTCGGAATCTCGATCACGTCCCGCAACAGGGTCATCGCCGCTCCTCGCCCCCACCAGCTCCCCGTGACGCCGGCGTCACCGGCGACCCGCCGATCCTAAGGTGTGGTCGCCGCAGGTCCCAGCCCGCCGGCCTGGCGATCAGGAGATCCTTGCCGCCGCGCTCACCGCCGCCGGAACCGCCGGGAGCACTCACCGTCATGGTCTGGCCGGAGCAGACACCGCCGGCCGCCCGGCATGAGGCGGTCGCAAAAGACCCAGTGGCGTACGTTCTGGTCGTCCTCGGTCGACACGGTGGTGCCGCCCGGTTCGGTCTGCGGCAGCACCTGCGTCCAATGCGCCACCACCCGGGCGAGCCGCTGGGCGGAGACCAGGTCGCCGGCGACCACGGGCAGGTGGATGACCCAACGCTCGGTCACCGGTCGTACCCCCGCTCGTTGCGGACCCGGGCCTGCGCCGACTGCCAGCGGCGCAGCGCGTCCTTGACCCGGTCGGTCTCCCGCCGGCTCTGCGCGAGAGCGTCGTAGACGACGGCCAGGTCACCGGCGACCCGGTCGAGGAACTCCCGCACCTCCTGCGGGTCGAGCCCACGCCGCCCGAACGGGGTCGGCCGGAAGCCTCGCTCACGCACCTGCCAGGGGCGCAGCGGATGGTAGGCCGCCGAGCGGTAGCAGGTCGGCCCGCTGACCGACCGCTGACGACGCCGGGCACGCCGGAAGAAGACGCGCATGACAGGACCTGCCTCTCACCGTCGAGTTTCACCTGTGGATGGGGTGGGCCCACCGGCCCGCACCGCAACGGCGGACCCACCCCGGCACCTGCCGCCGCAGCCTTCGACCAGCAGTACGGCAGCAGGGCACACCGAGCAGCGCGGACTTCTGGACGGCTCTGGTAGCTCAGACGATCCGGCAGCTCACCCATCGTGCAGCGGACTGCACCCTTTATGCAACTCCCGATTCGGGAGAGTGTCGTTGCGAAGCGCGTCCTGTTCCGCCACACTGACGGGCATGACTGGAAGTCCGACCGTCCGGCGTCGACGTTTGGCTGCCGCGCTGCGTCGCCTCCGCGAGCAGACCGGCATGACCGCAGACCAGGCCGCCAAGGAGGTGGGCATCTCGAAGTCGGCGATCAGCCGCATCGAGAACGCCCAGGTCTCCGTCATGCCACCGGTCGCCCGTGGCCTCCTTGAGCTGTACGGCGTCGAGGGCGAAGAGGTGGACGCACTCGTCCAGGTTGCCCGCGACGCCCGGAAGCGCGGCTGGTGGCAGGCGTATGACGACGTCCTGCCGGACTGGTTCGAGGTCTACGTCGGACTGGAGGCCGAGGCGTCGGAGATCCGCGCCTTCGAGCCGCAACTGATCCCTGGCCTGCTCCAAACAGCGGACTACGCCCGCGCGGTCATCCGCGCCGAGCACCCGGACGCCCCCGGGGACGAGGTGGACCGCCGGGTGGAGTTGCGGATGCGCCGGCAGAACGCCGACACTCCCCCGAAGGTCTGGGTGGTGCTGGACGAGGCGACCCTGCGGCGGCCGGTCGGCGGGACTGAGTCGTTCCAGGCGCAGTTGCGGCGGCTGGCCGAAGAGGCGGACCGGCCCGGACGCACGATCCAGATCCTGACCTTTGGCGCGGGCGAATACGGGTCGATGGGCAGCGCCTTCAGCGTGCTGACTTTCCCCGAGCCGGCCGATCCGGGGGTCGTCTACGTCGAAACCCGCGCGGGTAGCCTCTACCTCGAGGGCCAACAGGTCAGGGAGTACAGCCGGGTCTTCGAGCACCTGGTAGCCACGGCGGCCAGCGCTCGGGAGTCGCGCGACCTGATCCAGGGGGCGATCGACGAGCTATGAGAGGACGGCGCGGGTGGAAGAGGTCAACCAGGCCACGGTGACCTGGCGCAAGAGCACCCGCAGCAACGGCTCCGGCAACTGCGTCGAAGTTGCGGACAACCTGGCGGGCAATATCGGGCTGCGCGACAGCAAGGACCGCAGCGCCCCGATCCTCACCTTCAATCGGGTAGCGTGGTCGTCATTCATTGCAGGAGTCAAGCAAGGAACGCTCGTTCCCTGAGCCCAAACCGGTGCTCACCCTAATCAGCGGCACCTTCGACGCCTACCTTCCTCAGGCTGGCCGACTTCGAGCAAACTCCGCAGCCCGCCGTCCACGCAACTGCCGAGTCTCGTTTCCATTACGGACATAGAGATCATCATCCTCTCCGGACGCGACCCACGCGATCCCAGGAAACTTCCGGACCCCCAAGACCACTAAATCATGCCCGTCTAACGAGTGCTTGGCGTACTGAACATATTGAGAGACAATCTCGGCCCCGATTTTTTGGCCAAGAAGGCTTCCCATGAGCCAGCGCTCGTACTGATCGAAGCTACCGCGGCAGGTGCTTAGATCTTCCGTCAATCCTCGCGGCTCACCATCGTCGTTTACCCCAATCACCAGGGTTCCTCCATCAGTGTTCAAAAATGCCGCAACGCTTTTGACAATAGCATCTTCGATGGCCTGATCCTTCTTACCACTACGAAGGTTCCATCGCGCGGTGGACTTGAACTCTAGGTGGAGGCTTTCTGGTTGCGACAACAAGCTGCGAAGATCGCGCCTCTTTTGAATATCAACGACAAGAACCGTCGGCTTTCCTGCAAGCCCATCCAGCGCCACCAGGCTTGCCGAGCGTTTCAGTCCTCCACCATCGGCAGCAATCAGCAAGCCAAGGCGCTGCAGCGCCAGCGCGGACAACTCGCCCTCAACTCCGATACTTCGCCACTCCCTAATCTCTTCCTCGGCGTTCGCATGCAGCATCTCTGCCATTACCGGGTGATATGACTCCAGCGTCCGAATGACCTCGCGCCAAGTCCGCCCGGCCTGATCTTTCCATTGCTGAAAGGCTGCATCCACATGAAGTTTTCTGATCATGACTTGAGAAGATATCTGAGGAAGCTCGGTCAACTCAGCGAGTGCAACTTGCCTGACAGCGGAAGCAAGGTCGCGCACGAAAAATGGGAAACCGCCAGTCAGGTTGTGCACCGCCGAAAGCGCCTCCTCCTCCCATTCCAGCATCATCAAGGTGCCCAGATCCCTGACAAGGCCTGTTGATTCCGCCAGAGAAAATGGCGGAAGGAAGTGAGAGTCAACAAATCCGAAAAGTGGATTATCAACCTCGTCCACGATCATGCTCTGGTCGAAAAAGGCGGTAGTGAGGCCGGTGAAGAATAGCGATAGATTCTTCGTAGCTTGAGCCGCTCTCCTAATAGATCCGAGGAAAAGGCGCACCTTCTCTGGCGAGACTCGCGCAAGTCTGCGTAGGTTCTCGACTTCGTCTACCGCGATGACAAAGTTCAGCGAGGAGTTGCGCTCTGCCACACGAATCAATCTGGCAGACAACTCTCCGAAGGTTTTGGCCTCATGTTCAGCCTCCGGGCCCAGCCAAATGTCACTTCGAGTCTCCTTCATACGGCGGAGAACATTCAGCAAGTCCTGGGAAACCTGGCGCAGGATATCGTCTACAGCATCAGTAGATTCCAGATCACTAAGAACGAGGGCGAGGCCCGACGGCTCTTCTCGTCGTTGCAACTCCTTCAGCAGCGATGTCTTGCCGGAGCGACGCAGCCCAAATAGGCCGATTGACCGCCCGTTACGTAGTTCGGCCGATACAGACTGGATCGTTTCGAGGCGACCAAAGAAGTCGCGGCCCGTCACCGGATTCTTGCCGCCGTATAGATCCCGTGACGCCAGGACGGTTGCTATCGAGCTCCGCAACTCGGAGGTTATCCCCTCAAATGAACCATTAAGCAGGGGAACTCGGGCAACCAAGGACGCTGCCCCGTCCGCATTCCATGCTTTCAGGTTCTTGGTGAGAGAAGGATCCGTCGAGTAGATGAGGGAGATGTGGGAATCGGGCGTAAAGCGAACGACGCCAAAAAGCTGCCGCTGCACATCCATGATCTCCTGCCGCGCCTTATCTATCAACTTGTTGAATGATCGGCGCTGAAACTCTTCATGAGGACTGAAGAGAAATAGAACCTCTCCGTTAATAGAAAGACTTGCCTCCATCTCTGGCCCAAGTCGACCAAGCACAAGCCACGACTTCTTCAAGTCAGGGTCACGCGACTCCTGAAAAAAGAACATCGGATTACTGTTCCGTGGGGTGCGGAGGGCCTTTTCGAGTCGCGCGGCTTCCGGGAACTTGGCGAAGAAGGTCTGCCGAAATCTGTCGAAGCTAGCAGGCATGAGCGGATGGTACGACATCTGACGCGGTCCCAGCTCCCCCGGGCGTCACAGTCAACGGCGCCATAAGTATGATTTCCCACCGGTTTATGGTGTTTATCAGCGCGAAACGCTCCTGTCCATTGCATTGCTAAGCTGGTTTGATTCACCTGATCAAGCGTCAACATTCCGACTGCCGGCTCTATCGCTTCAACGCCTGACCTAACCTTCTGCAGGATCTCAACGCCATTAGACCCAGCAGTGCAGGATGCCAGCATCCGACCGACCCATTCTGGTCGGGTAACTGCTGGCGCTTGACGCGACTCAAGACAGTTCTGGCACACCTCGAAGCAGCGCCAGCGCGGAGCGGTCGGAGCTGAGCTGGGACAGCTCGGCGTTGATGAAGTCGGTGAAGAACTCGGCGGGCGACCCAGGGAAGCCTGGCTGCTCGCCCGAGTGCCACTGGTGCAGCCACGGCTCGATTTCCACCAGCCCGGCGAGCAGCGGCAGCAGCCGGTGCGCCGGCCACGCCTCCTGCGTCTTCCGGTCGAGGTAAACCGTGGCAAGCGCCTGCGCCTGCGCCAGGTGGTCCCACCCGGCCCAGCCGAGCAGTTCACTGCCGTCGCTGTCCCGACCCGCCTGGGGGTAGGAGATGAACCGCTCTTTCGGCACGTCGAGCTTCGTGCGCGCCTTCCAGTACGACGGCCGGATGAAGTCCGCGGAGGAGTACTTCGGCGGCACCTCGATCTCGACCTTCTGCCCCGCGTCCTCGCGGCGCTGCAACGCCCAGGTCCGCTCCCACTGCGCCCGCTTGCGCAGCCCGGACGGCTTGTAACGCTGCGCTGGCAGATACGGCACATGCTCGTCGGCGATCAGCAGACCCAGCGTCCGGGTCAGGTCGTAGTTGTCATGCCCGACCCACAGGTCCAACACCGCCCGAAAATCCTGGCCATGGCCAACCCGGTCGGCGAGCTGCGCCACCGACAGCGGCGTCGGCTGCCCGCCCCACAGCTCCGGCGCCTCCAACCGGTCGAGCAGCCAGTCCCGCAACGCGGCCGACTGCATCTTTTCCCACCCGTCGGTGGACCAGCGCCGCTTGCACTCTGGCCGCTCAATCAACCCGATGTGCCGGTTGGACCCAATCACAGCGATCCGCCGCTCGACCAGGGACCGGTACTCCGCCGGCCAGTGCGGCTGCGGTCGGTCGATCGGCTTGGACCCGTGCCGATTGAACCACTCGGTCTGCGCCCCACCGGTGTGCAGGACGATTTCGAAAGCCCGCTCGCCCAACGCCAGCTCCGGCGGGTTGGCGCAGGTCAGGTCCTCGTCGATTAGCCCGTAGAGCCGGTAGACCTCCCAGTCCAACTCCTCCTGGAGCGCGACCATCCGCGCCCGTACCGAGTGGTACTCGACCTCAGCATCCGCGAGCCGCTGCCGGGTAGGCACCCCCGAGGCGGCAACCGCCGCCGGGGTCAGGCTAGACAGCCGCTGCGCCAGCCCATCCAGCTCGCGCGCCCGCTCCAACGGGTACGCTTCTGGAAGCGGGAACCGTTCAACGTTCATCGCGTTGAACGCATAGCGCTCCATCCAACTCTCCGGCTGGATACCCCGCCCGATTCCACTGCCACCCTTTGGGAAGCAAGACTGCTTGAGCCAGAAGCAGGAGGTCGAGCTATTTAGCACTCCCAGCAATCGGAGATGGTCGTCCTCGGTCGCGGTCTCCGGCAACTTAATAACTGGTGCGGTCCTGTTGAATACCTTTCCGCCCCGGTCCAACACGAAGTGATTATGCGTCGCCACCTCTGCAAGAGCGATCGAGAGTGGCGTTTTCAACTTGTCCCGATACAGTTCTCGAATATCATACCATTCCAGGTGATCGATTGATTCGACCGCCTGCCCGAAACGCTTGCGCACCTGTAGCACCCGCCGGTTCGGCCATAGGACTCGCATAAGGGCTGGAATCTGGTGGGCTGCCGTGCGCACGAGTTTCCCGTCGTAGGGAAAAATGCAGACGGGCCCGTCGCGCAAAATGTAGTCACGGACGTCCTCGCCGCTTACCGAGCGTCGACTTGCCTCAACCGCGTGTCTCCGAACGCTAGCGGCATCGAGGAGATAAGCATCGTCCTCTCCGGTGATTGCGGCAAAGCCCATGGCGGCTTTAGTCGAAAGTCGATCCGATGAGCTGTTAAGGAGCTTCATCAGATCGACCGCACCTCCACCCGACAGGCTCCACGGATGCGTGGCTAACTGTTGGCGGGGCAGGTCGACCACCGTAACCCAGGAAGAATTCGAACCCGGATGGTCGATTTGAGTCGTGATCGCCGTCCACACCGAACCTTCGGATGCGTTGTCCGGCGTGGCTGGCTCCCCTCGGACACCGAGGACCGCACGAAGGTTGGGCGAGCGGCGGCGCTTGTTGGCGCGACCGGCCAGGATTACGGTGGGCGTGCCGTGACCGGGAATGAAGGCACCGGAAGTGTCAATGACTTCCGTCAACTCGACTTCATGTGCGAAATACTTCTCAATCAGATGCTTGCCGAACTCGCGCTTCATAAAAGCGTTACCCGTAATCTGGCCGACGTGGCCGGAACCCTCGCCGTGCTCGTCGGACCACTTAGCCAGATCGAAGAAGCGCTTGGCGAAGGGCACGGTCAGCGCGTACTGACGGTGGCAGACCGTCGGGTAGATGCTGCGGTAGAGCTGGTTGCGGGCGCTGTCGGAGACGGTGATGTAGGGCGGGTTGCCTACCACCACCGTGTACTGGTTCTCAGCCAGGTAGTCCTTGAGAAGGTCGGCGTCCTCGCTCTCGTATGCGAAAATTTGCTTTCTCCCTGCCTCGGCTTCGTTTTTCTCCTCCGCCTGACTCGCCAGCACTTTGAGCAGATCGCCCTGTGCCCGGGAGCGGTACCCGTCCCACGGCAGCAGGGAGTCGCCGGTTGCCACCCGAATCGGCCACTCCGGCGTGCGTTCCAACTTGGTCAGCCCGCACACCTTCATCGCGGCGATCAACAGCCGGAACCGGGCGATCGCCACCGCGAACGGGTTGATGTCGACGCCGGTCACCTGCCCGAGCGCCCGCTCGGCGAGCACCTTGACGTCGGTGGCCGGCTCCCGGTCCTGCCACTTTCGAACCAGACGGTGGAACGCGCCGAGCAGGAAGTGGCCGGACCCGCAGGTCGGGTCGATCACGCTGGTCGCGGCGAGGCCGAACTCCTTGACCGCCGGCTCGAAGGTGCGGTCGAGGATGAACTCCTCCACGAACTCCGGCGTCTGCAACAGCGCGTATGTCTTCTTCGCGTGCGCCGACAGGTCCTGGTAGAGGTCGCCCAGGAAGCGGGTGTTCAGGTCGTCGCGGCGCAGCGACTCCTGGCCGGCGCCCCGGCGGAAGAAGTCGCTCAGCTCCTCCGCGGCCGGGCCGGAGATGTCGAACCGCCACACCGGGTTGTGCTGGTCGAAGATCTTGCCGGTGGCCTTGAGTCCGCGCAGGTAGCCGAACGCCTCCCGCAACCAGTGCCGATCGTTGTCCCGGGGGCTGGCGATCAGGTATGCCTGCCGGTGCTGCACCGCCCGCTCGGCGGGCGCGGCCGGGTCGGCACCGCCGATCCACAGCTTCTCGACCAGCTCGTTGTCCTCGCAGAACCGGACGAACACGCAGCCGAGCACCCAGGCCACCGCCGCCTGGTCGAGCACGTCGTCGAGCCAGGTCTCGAAGCTGCCGCCGACCCGCTCGGCGGCCTTGGCCTGGGCGTGCTCTCGACGCAGCTCCGCGCGCAGGGCCGGCGCCTCCGCGACCTGCCCGCGCAGGTCCTCTACCAGGGTCTTGACCTGCGCCTGAAGCGCCTTCAGCTCGATCACCGGCAGATTCTACGGGTAGCGGGTCCGGCCGCCACTACCCCGAATCGCCTTCGGCGCCACCTCCCTACTCCTCGTCGCCCTTGCCGCTCGCCGGGCCGGTGTAGCCAACGGCAAGAAGGTGACCTTCGAGAACCGTGTAGAGAGCGCTGCCCTCATCGACGTACAGCCGTCGTTCGCCACCGCCAGCCTTGGCGGTGACGTAATGGATGCGTCCCGTCTCGCCTCGCTGCCGCCAGGCCCGCAGGATGACGCGGTCGGTGATGTGTGGCATGACAATCCTCTCGCCGTTGAGCGTTCAAGTCAGTGTGCCAACGTCGTCGGGGTGATCCGGAAGGGCCAGTTTCAGCAGGCCAGCCGCTTCGAGCGCCTTCATCGTCACAAGCACCGGATTGTTCCGGTACTGCTTCTTGGCGGCAGCTTGGACGACTTTCGCGACGACGTCACCGACGCCGAAGACTCGGATGGGACCGGCTCCCACGTTCTGTCCCCCGCACCAGTCCCGGATCTTGACCTCGTGCGCTCCTGTGGTCGGCGCCGCGAACCGGCCGACGTACAAGCGAAGTTCAATCTGATCGACGCAGTAGCCGAACCGCTGAGACGCGCCGAGGACGACAGCATCGCGTACCGTCTGGTTGTTCAGGAGGGCATAGAGCTTCCTCGCCCGCGTGTTTTCGGTTGTTCCCGTGACATGCTCGGCGACGACCCCTCGGGATCCGAAGGCCGACTTGACGGTGGCCAGCACAAGCCGATCAGCGCGAGCGGCAACGAGATCCACCTCGAAGCCATGCGTCTGCATCTCCACGTAAGCGGATTTGGCGGTCGGCTGCGTCACCGGGAACTTCACCGCCTCTGACACCACGAAGCCCTCGTCCTGCAGAGCGATGGCGACGAAGGACTCGAAGGCTTCCACATCGGAAGACTACTGCTCGGTGGTCCACAGTGGCACCGGCGGAACGAGCGCGAGCCGGCCACGATGTGTGTCCCGATACCGGCTACCCGGCGGTGGCGCTTGGGGCACCAGCCGGGTAGAGCCAGTCTTCAGCCAGCCACAGCGACTGGCTGGCCGGTGAGGTCAGCGGCAACTGCACCCCGTCCAGCACCGCCGGCTCGGGACGCCGCGCCGGCACCAGCAGCAGCCGGGCCGCCGGCCGGGGCCGGGTCGGATCGGCCAGTTCCTGGAGCAGCCCGAGCTGCCCGTACCGGGCCAGCGGCGCCGACTCGGTGATCAGCACCGGCCCGTCGGCGGCGGCGATCGCCGCACTGACCGCCGGGACCACCTGGTGCCGGACCAGGTCCACCAGGCTGCGGAAGTCGGCGTCCAGCGGCGAGCCGTTGTCGGCCGCCACGATCGCCTCCCACGGGAAGCCCACCGCGCGGAGCCGGTCCAGCAGGATCGCCGTGACGTCCACTTCGGTCAGCGGCAACCGAGCCAGCAGCGCTCGCCGGGCCGGGCCGAGCCGGCGCAGCGGCGCCAGCACCGCGAGGAAGGCCCGCCGCTCGATGGCCGAGGCGAGCTTCTCCCCCACCTCGTCGGCGGCGGTGAGCCCGAGCAGCGGCGCATGGGTGCTCGCCATCCGGGTACCGGTCACCGACGCCGCCGTGGTCGCTGGCCCGTACACCCGGTCGAGCGGGTGCCAGGTCAGCGGCACCTCGGCCGCCGCGAGCAGGTCGTTCAGCTTGGGCCGGTTCGGCACCCTCTCGGCCCGCGGGAAGCGGCTGTGCACCCGGTCGCGGATCTGGTCTTCGCTAAGCCGCTGGCCGATCAGGCTGCCCACCGACAACCGCAGCGCGCGCTCCGCCGGCATCCCCACCGGGTAGAGCTGCCCCTGCGCGTTGACGTCGACCCGGTCATTGCTCCCGATCGCCCCGAGCTGCAACAGCCGCAGGTCGGCCACGGCTGACATCCCGGCCGGCGCGGGCAGCCGGCGCAGCTCCTCGACGGCTCGCTGCCGGGTTGGCAGGGGGTCGGCGGCGGCCAGCTCGGCGGCCCGGCCGCCCAGCTCCACCACGTACCCGAGGAAGTCGGCGGCGGTGACGTCGGACGCCGGATCGTCCGGCTCCCGGCCGACCAGGACGGTGCCGGAGGTGCGGAACCGGTGGATGGCCACCCGGGCGTCCCCGCCGGTGCTCAGCTCAGCCTCGACGGCGGCGCGGACCAGCCCGACCGCCTGCGGCAGCCGCTTCGGCGCGGGCGTGTAGGAGCCACGCGCGGCGATCAGCGCCTGGGCCAGCTCCTCGGCGGACATCACCGCGCCACGGGCGTCGAGCAGCGCCACGATCTCGTTGCGCACCGCCTCCAGCGCCGACACTCCCAGCCACGTCTTGGCCTGTGCGTTGATCAGCTTGGAGATCTGCGGCTGACTCCGGCCGGTGGCCCGGGCCGCCTCACTCTGCGCCGGCCAGCACAGGAACGTGCCGTCGTCGGTGGGTGTCTGCCCGAGCAGGACGGCCAGCGTCCGGTGGTTGCGGGAGGTCGAGGCGGGCAGCAGGGTCGCGCAGAGCGCCTCCACGCCCTGGGCCTGCGGCTGCTCCTCGAGAGCGACCGCTTCGCTGCCGCCGGGCAGCACGGCGCGCAACGCTCGCGCCTGGGCGAGGATCTCCTTGCGGGTGGCGTCCGGCACCCCCTTGGCCCGGGTCAGCGCCGACGGCTCCGCGTCCAGCAGCTCGCCGACGGTGTGCATGCCGAGTCGCTCCAGCGCCGAGCGCGCCCGGGCGGTCAGCTCGGTGACCTCCAACGGCGACTCGCGGGTCAGCCCCACCACCGCCGGCACCGGGCCGACCGGAGTCACGGCCGGCTGCGGGACCTGCTGGAAGATGGCCCGCCAGGCGTCGGTCATTTCGTCGACCGTGTCGAACCGGGCCGCCGCATCCCGGGCAAGCGCCCGGCCGAAGAACTCCACCAGCCGGTCGGCGACCGCCGGGTCGAACACCGCCGGGTCGAGGCTCACCTCATCGCTGACGGCGGCCGGGTTGGCGTTGTCGCCCCACCGGGGCAAAATGCCCGTCGCCATCTCGTAGAGGACGACCGCCGCTGCGAACCGCTCCGCCGCCGCGTCGTAGCGCAGCCGGCGCGGCGGCCCGAGGAACGGGTCGAGGTAGCCGACGGTGCCCGCGCCGAGCTGGTCCGCGGGAGCGGAGGAGAGCGAGAAGTCGAAGACGCACAGGTGCGGCTGCTTGTCCTTCGGCCTCGGCCGGGCCGCCAGGTTGGCCGGCTTCAGGTCACGGTGCCAGACACCCTGGCCGTCGAGGTAGTTGACGATGTCGAGCAGGTCCCGCCCGTACCGCTCCAGCAGGTCCAACGCGAGCCGGCCGCCGCGCAGCTCCTCGGCGAGGGTCCGCGGCCCGGCGCTCTCCATCAGCAGGGCGGTCCGGCCGCCGACCCGCACCGGGCCGTCGACCAGCGCGGCCACCTGGGGGTGCTTCAACCTCGCGAGGGTACGCGCCTCCGCGGTCAGCCGCTCCTCGTGCTGCTCGTCGCGGGCCACCTTCAACACCAGCTCGCGGGAGTCCCCGCCGGCCCGGGTGACCAGCAGGGCGACGGCGGTGGCGCCGGAACCGAGCCGGTCCTTCACCTCCAGGCCGCCGTCGAGCAGGTCGCCCCGGTGGGCTGAGAGCGGATCGGCCACCGGCTCCGGCTCCGGCGCGGTCAGCTCCTCCCACACCTTCTCCAGGCCCCCACGGATTGCCGACACTCCGGCGAGCCGCTGCGCGGGATCGCCCCGGGTCGCGTCGTAGACCAGGGTGACCAGCGTGTGCGGCATCCCGTCGACCGCGGCGTCCAGGTGCAGGCCGCTGTCGCGGACCGCGCTGACCAGTTCCTCCGGCGTAGCGGCCGGGGCCGCTCCGGCGAAGATCCGGTACGCCAGCGCTCCGAGGGAGAACACGTCGAGCTGATGGCCGGGCAGTCGGGTGGCGTTCTCGGCTTCCGGCGCCTGGTAGCGGCGGACCTCGTCGTCGAAGAACAGCTCCAGGCTGGCCGGGTCGCTCGACGGGCCCAGTCGGGTGAGCTGGGTGCTGCCGCTCAACCGCCCACCGGTCTGCCAGTCGGTCACCACCAGCGTGGGGCGCGACCCTTCCGGGTCGCCGACATAGATCGCCCGGGGCGAGAGCGCCCGGTGAGCCAGCCGGCGGGAGTGCGCGTAGTCAATGATCTCGGCGAGATCCTGCACCAGTTGCAGCCGCTGGACCAGGGTCAACGAGTCACCGCGGCGCAGCAGCCACTGGTCGAGGCGTACCCAGTCCTGCTGGTGGTCGAAGACGACCGCCGGGCCCCAGGAATGTTCGACCAGGTCATGCGCCCGGGCCACCCCGGGATGGTGGATGCCCTGCAACAGGCGGAACTCCCGCTCCGCCGCCTTGCGGATCGCCGGCACCTCATGCTCGGCGGCTCGGCTGGTCAGGTAGAACCGCACCCGACGCACCAGCGAGGTGTCCAGCGCGTGCCCGGCGAGGAAGTCCTGCCAGCCGAGACCCTCCGCAAACGGCTTGGGGTGCAGCAGCAGTTGGCCGATTTTCCGGTCCGCCACCGACGGCCGGATCTTGGCGCCGCGGACCAGCTCGACGATCTGCCGCCCGCGCGCCTCGTCCACCCGGTGCGCCGGGTTGCGGGGCGGGGTAAGCAGCAGATCCTTGAGGCCGGGCAGCCCGGAGTCGTGCCCCTCCAGGCCGTAGACGTGCTGGCCGCCGATGGCGTCCAGGCTCGCTCGCATTCCCCTGGCGTGCAGGAACACCGCCGCGCCGACGTACGGCGCCTGACCTTCCCGCCCGTGCTGCCGCGCGTAGTAGCGGATCAGGCTGGCCAGCCGCTTCGCCTTCCGGTTGGCCAGGATGTACGGGTTGTCCTCGGGGATCAGTCGGGAGTTCGGCGCCCGGCGCACCCACTGGGTCCCGTCGCCACGGATCTCGCCCTGCCAGTGCTTCAGCTCTAGCACGTAGAGCCCGCTGGGGGTGAGCACCAGGGCGTCGACCTCGTTGATGGAGCCGTCGGCGCCGACGAACTCGACGTTCGCCCAGACGTGGTACGGGTCGGCGTCGGGCAGGTAGCTGGCAAGCTCGCGCAGCCCCTCCTGTTCCCAGGTGTAGGAGCTGGCGTTGATCTGCTCCCAGCGCGGCGAATCCTCACGCATGCACTGGCTCCCTTGACCCTCGGACGAACTCTGGCACCTTACCTGCTCCACCGGCAGCTGCCTGGAACAGCAGCACACCCTCTACGCCCACCATCAAGAGCCGAGTCACAAGGCTTCGGGGCACAACTGGCCCCCACCCTGGGACCTCCTTCCGGCGTTCATACAGTCAGCCCCGAGCCTTGATGTTGTCAGGGCTTCGGTTCCTCCGACTTGAGCAACTCATCACGCAGTGCGGCGAGTGGCCGGAGGCCGTCTACGTCTGCAAGCCAATACGCCCAGCCGTTGGTGGTCCGGCCGTGCGCCGCGTCTCCGGCGCCCGACGGCGAGTCGTAGGTATTGCCGTCGAACTCGATCCGGCCATCGGCGAGGACGGTCGCTTCCACGTCATCGGTTGGATTGATCAGCACCGCCCCGGCGCTCAGCAACCCGGCGTCCAGCAGATCGACGACCCGCACGGCGTATTGGGTGCGCGACGGGATCGCCTCAACCACAGGTAGACCGGCGGGAGGGTAGACGGGCGAATAATGCTGGTCGGTGAGCCGTCCGAACGCCGACCGAACCACGCCGGCCATCAGCCTTCGCCGCTGGGCGAGGAACTCGTCGTAGGACAACTTAGTCCAGTCACCTGGCAACGCATGCCAGCGGATCTGCTTGGCGAGATCCGGCTCGCGCAGCTTTTTCTTGGTGAGCTGATCCGGCCAGTACTCGGCGGGTGCCTGGTCGGAGATTGCGATGTTGTCATGCCACTCGACGAGTGCCATGTTGGCGATCTGGTTGATCCTCTTGGTGTCGGTGATCTTCTGCTTGCGGAGATAGGCGCGCGGGAACAGGTGATGCCGCTCAATACCCTTTTTTGCAGTGACAGCCGGGTCCAGGCGAGCACGGACCTTGCCCGTGGAAAGCAAGGCATCCGCATCCACGATATTCAACGCGGCGATATATGCCAGCAGTGCCGGCGATTTCGATGCCGAGCTCGACAGCTCGTTCGGCAGCGTGATCTCCCAGAAATCGGAGGTCAGGGTGTCATCCACAATCTTGGAGAGGACCCGCACGAAACCGTCGGCATCACCGGCAGCTACTCCCGAAAGCTGGGAGAGGTCCCGCTCCACCTGCGTTTCAAAGGAACCGGAGTACCGCGACGTGGTGTGGGCCATGAAGAACCAACGGGCGATCACCTCGCGCAGCCGCGTGACAGGCACGCCGAAGTCAACGCGACCGATCAGCCAGATCGCGTACGAGAAGATGATCGCGTTCTCGCTGGAGATCATCTTCTTCCCACGGAACCCAGCCCGCTCCAGACATAGCAGGAACTCGTGCCAGTGGGTCAGGTTGAGTACGTGCTCCTGCGCTGCCGCCAACCGGGCGAACTGGGCATCCCGCTGCTCGGGTGAAGGCTTCCCGGTATCCAGGTCCTTCCCGCGCAGCAAGGTGTACATGTGCTTCAGGACCGCACGTCGGAAGGCGACCGCCACTGTGGCGCGGAGCAGTTGCGGCGGCTGGGGCTGAATGTACCAGTTGAACGGCGAGGCACCGCTAAGCGAGGGAGTCCGGCAAGCGCGACAGAACTCCTCCAGATCGCGACGCCCCTTCTCCCAGAACACCGACATCAGGGTGAGGATGAAGTCGGCCTGGATGAGGGCCACGCCCTCGCTATTGATCCGGACGAAGATCTCCGCGACCTGCTCCTCATCGGCGGAGGCCGAGAGTTCGACCACCTTGAAGGGGTAGTGCTGCAGGTCATAGAGCCTGTCGATCGCCTCCTCCAGTCGCTCTTCCTCGGCATCGTCGATCTCTCTGCGTGCGCTCACCGCCTTGAGATATCCCTTGGTGGTCGCCCTCTTGCCGCCCGGCTGCCATAGCACACTGATATCGGGAATGAACTCCGGGTCTTTTTCGATCGCGGCATCAGTCACCGCGAAGGTCGCATCAGACGGTCGGAATGCGATCCGGATGCGCGCCTCGGAGTAGTCGTCGCGCAGCACCTTGGTACCAGTCATGACGGCGAAGAGCGACGTCAGCCTCTGCTGCCCGTCAACGATCAGGTGGTTCGGCACCACCTTTGCCGTGTCGACGCCGATCTGCCGAGCCCCCGCGTCGGCACCTGTCTCCCAGAAGAGCAAGTAGCCAACCGGAAAGCCCTTGTACATCGAGTCGAACAACGCTCGGACCTTGGCCGCCTGCCACACGAACGGCCGTTGGATGTCGGGCAGCGCCACCTTGCCCATCGCGATCGACTGCACCAGCAGGGAGACGGTGTAGGTCGTGTCCTTATAGAGCGTCTCGGCCATGCCGATACCCCCAGACCAGATAGGCGGTCGCTGTCGACGGACGACCTCGCCGTCGTGCAGTTATTGCAGGTGTCTGGCGCGCCAGGCGGTCGACGAGGTCGTCGACCTGTTCGTTGGTGGGGGCGATGACGATCAGCGGCTCACCGGCGGCGGCCAGCTCGACAGCTGCGCGCACGACAAGGTTGGACTTGCCGGCCCCGGGCGGCGAGTCGACCACGACGCCCCGGCGTTCGCCGCAGCGGAGGTCAGCAACGACCGCCGAGATCATGCGCTCGGCCTCAACCGCAGGCCGCAGTGCCAGCTCGGTAAGCACCGTCACCCCACTTCCCACTGACGGTCCTCGGACCCTATCGCCGGGAGTCCCGGCTGCGGGACCCCAGGCCGGTCATCCCTTTGGTTAGATCGGACCGACTACTCCACGCTGTCAATAGCCCCGGATGTTGATACTGCTACGGGCGACTACCGCATGGATAGCCACGCAGGTCGGCTGTACAGGCGCTTCTCACACAGAGACCGCCATCACCTCCACTTCCTCGGCTGCCGCAAGCACCGCCTCGCCAATCTGAGGATGGATGCCCGCCTCAGCGATCCCAGCGTCGTCGTAGCGGAGCCACAGCCTGCCAACGTCTGGCACCCCGGAGATGGACGCGATAACCACTCGGCCGTCGTAGAGGTCGAGATGGTTGTTGGCCACGGGCTCGAACACCTCTCCCGGGGCCTCATCGAGCAGAAACCGCGTCTCGATGGCGCCGGCCTGGGGCAGCTCAGCCAGGCTCAGCCGCAGCAGGCCAGCTGTGGCGGTGGGGGCTCTGCCGATGAGCCGGGCGAGAACATCGGCCGCGGCGCCGCGACGTAACCGCTCGTGGTGCTTCTCGTTGCGGAACACGCGAAGACACCGGTAGCAACTCGTTTCGGGTCCGCACTCGCAGTCACTGACGGTCTTTAGCGCCCGCGCCAGAGCAGCCGTGAGGTTCTGCGCGATCTTGCGGACGTGGCCTGCGCCACCGGGCACGGTGTCGAAGAGCATCAGGGCGGTGCCGCCGGTGTCAGTCACAAAGACCGTCCCGTCGATGTCATCCCGGGAGATCTCTAGCTCCTCGCTGCTGCCCTGCACGATCGCGTACAGGACCGACCGCCAGGCGTCTGTGTCTAGTCCGACAACAGCGGCTCCCTCAACGCTCAGCTCCAGTACGTCGGTCTGGTACTTGTGGGCAAGCGACAGACTCTCAAATGGCCCCGTGCAAGGCTTGCCATTGACGGGCTTCTCGTGCTTGCTCGGGGCCTTGTTCCCGTTCGGCAGGCCAAAGCCGCACCAGCTGCAGATGAGGAACCCGCTCCCACCCCGGCCGTCGCTGATGGCTATCAGTTCACCTCGGGTGCCGCTTCGCGCAGTAATCTTCCCTCCTGGCAAGTCGTGGATGCTCTCCTCGACCTCCGCACCTGGAGAGACGACATAGGTGCCGCCGTGCCAGGAACGCACCGGGGGCTTGCCACCAGGGGCGCGTGACGCCTCGCGACTTGCCACAAAGCCGAAGAGCGGCACCATGTAGCGGCGGGGTGCACCGGTCAGCTGGGCCCCACACGAGGGACACACCGAGTCGAGTCGGTCGAGGTCTTCCCGGTAGTAGTTGCAATTCCCACAGACCGCGTAGTACCGGCGCTCGGGCTCCCGCTCTGGGAGGCGGTAGATGCCTCCCGAGCGCCAGAGCCGGCCGCCGGCGACAATCTCCGAACCCGGCGCGTACTCGTAGATCGCGCTGCTGAGGTCTCTCGACAACTCAAGTTTCTTGGCCTCCTCTGGATCGGCGAAGCCGAGCTTGAGCTCGACCGTGTCGACGGGGAAGCCGTATTTCGGTAGCACGTTCCGGTTACCGAGGAAGCCGAGGAGCTCACGGGAGGTGATCGTGTTCATCAGCCGCGTGAAAAGATCTGCCTGACGATAATTCCGGGCTTCGACCGCCTCGTCGCGCTTGTCGGCGTAAATCGCAAAGTCATGTTCGACCTCGACGCGGACGGTCTCGAGCAGGTCCACGAGGTGGTCAACCCACGCGCCGGAGTCCAGGCCAATTTCCCGCTGCACTGTCAGCGGCAGGACGTTGGCGAGTGCTTCGGTCACCGCATCAGGGACTGGTCGTAGGTAATCGGCGACCACGCCGACCGGCGCAGGCTGCCCGTCAGAGGGTAGGAAGAACTCCCCGACCTGGCGCCAGACGGTCCCGAACACCCGGAACTGGTCCCGGAAGAACGCCGCCAGAGCCACTGAGTGCGCGTGCCGGCGGTCGATGCGCACGTTCCCCGAGGGGATGTAGGGAGCCCGCACCTGCCCGGCGATCATCTGGCTCGGCTCCGCGAACCTCGACAGGTCGTGGGACCTTCGCTGGGCGTAGGTGGCCACCAGCGCGGCCGAGTCGGTCCGTCGCCCAGCACGCCCAGCACGCTGTACGTAGTTGGCCGTAGCGGGCGGGACGTTTCGGAGCAGGACAGCCTGAAGCTCACCGACGTCCACGCCGAGCTCGAATGTTGTAGAACACGACAGCGCGTTGATCTCGCCACGGACAAACTGCTGCTGGATCTCCGCCGCCTGCTCGCCCCTCCACTGAGCGGTGTGCTCACGTACTGCGAGCGGGATTGGCTTCATCGACCGGTAGATGGCCCGGTAGTGATCGCCGTCCACCTCGACAGCCGGCAACGTCCAAGGCAGCAACTCCCCGTTGCAGTTCATCGTCGGGCACACCCCACGCACCCCGACGGGTACGAGTTTCCGGCACACCGTGCACTGCCACAGGGTTGCGCCCTCCGCCGACTCACACATCAGCAAACGCGGCTCTAGTTGGTGCACCACACCAAGCTTGGCGTCGTTGGTCGTGCGGAACCATGCCTTGGGAGGCCCTTGAGTGGCGAACCTCCAGGTGCCCTGGAGCAGGGCGGCCGGGTCGGTGGGTGACCCAAGCCGGGCGAGCAGCCGGGTCAGGTAGTTGAGTCGCCTATTCACGCCGCTGGTCGGACTCCAGCTGATCACCTTCCGCTTGGCTTCCGCCCCCGTCTCACGGATGTAGATAGGTCCCCGCCGCGGGTCGAAAGCCTCGTCACGTGGATCTACGCCTTCAAGGGGCCCCACGACGCCCTGCGTGCGGACGGAGCGCACCAACTCGTTCAGCAAGTCCCAGACTTCGTCCTCTGACAAACCAAGCGCCCGCAGAGGTGGCGGGGCTTGCCAGGCAGGATCTCGCCACATCCTCCAGCGGACAAGACCAGACCCTTCAAGGCTCAGCCGCTCATCAAGGCCGACGATCTCCTGTTGGGCCCAGAGCGCAACCTTCCGTTCCCGAGCCTGCTTGGAGTCGTACGTCTCAAAGACGCCGAACTGGTTGGCCTCAGCAGCGGCATGCGTCACCACGTCAGTGAGCCGCACGTCGCCGTCAACGGCGAGGCTTTTGAGGATGCCGCGGTACAGCAGCCGCCGTCGTTGCAGGCGGCCGTACGACTGGTCGAGGTAAGGCGCGAAGTACGCCGCCGCTTGCCGGCTGTCGCTGAACAGCAGTAGCTTCCGACCGCCACCTGGCCGATTCGCCTGTTCCATCTCGGGTGCCGGTGGCAACAGTTGGTAAAGGGCGGTGGCCAGGACGGAGACCGCAGCCTCGTTGCCGGTTTGGAACAGCCGAACCAGCGATGAGGCCCGGCCGCCGCAGGTGAGGCAGGACGTCAGCTCTTCCTGTCCGTCCTTGATGAATCGCACCGACCGCATCTCGGCTCCGGTGCAGCCCTCGGCCGGACAGCTGCCCGCCGGTCCCACCTTGAAGGTGCCGCATCGTGGGCAAAGCCCGCCTTCGTCTCCGGCGACCGCCTTGAGCGGGTTCAGGGTGAGGTCGTCCTCGTCAGCTCCCGCACTCAGCACGTCAGCCAGGGCCAGCCACACCCGGCGCTCATCGAAAGTCCGTCGGGACCTGAAGATCCTATTCGCGCCTACCCGCTCCAGCGCTCCCGAGAGGTAGACCGTGCCGCAGCGGCGGCAGCATCCAAACTCAAAGCTCGCGTCGCCGCAGTCGCAGCGTTCACGTCGGTTCAAGCTGACGTGAGGGCCGTTGCCCCCCAGGCAGCTGAATGCTCCTTCTGTCGCACGGGCAAAGAGGTGGTACCGGGCGGACAACACGGGCGTCTCCGTCTTGTCCCGTGTTGAGTTCGCTAGCGCGACGAGGGCGGCCGTCACGGGGGTGGCCTGCTCATCTCCGGGCAGCAGTGCCCGGGCGACGTCAGGCAGCGGCACCGGCCCTCGAGCCAACAGGCTGCGTAGGCGCATGACCCGCTGCTCGTGCGCCAGGGCTTCGCCAGCATCGCTGGTAGTGAAGCCGGCCTTGGCTGCATGGGCGAGAATCCCGGCCGCTGGATCGTCGGCATCGAGTAGGCGTGCATACGCAGCGCTTGGCATCGGCCCCCACTCTTGGCCCCGAGGGTGGTCGATTCTGGTGGCGCCGACGACGTCCTGGCGAGAGGCGTCCGTGGCGTCGTACTCAAACGGGACGTTGAACAGCGACGAGGCGAAGTGAGCAGCTGCACCCGGATCGCCTCCGACCGTGGCGCTGGTTGCGATGCATTGCATCACGCCACCTCGTGCCACGCGGTCTCGAACGCGGCGCAGCAGCATGGCGAGCTCGGCGCCCCGGGCACCGTCGTATACGTGCGCTTCGTCCACAACGATGAACCGCCACTTACCGGCGAAGTCCCCCTCAAACAGGTCCATGTCCAGCGGACGCAGCAGCAGGTACTCCAGCATCGCGTAGTTGGTCAGCAGGATGTGGGGCGGCGTCGCCCGCATCTCTTCGCGGCTGAGCAACTCGTTCGGAACCCGTGGCTCTCCTGGGTTTTGCTGCTCGAAGACACTGGTGGCAGCCCGGATGGTGTGCTTCGTGTCCCCGGTATAACGGCCGAAGTTGATGTCGGGCATGTCGCGGAGCAGCACCCGGAGGCGCTTCATCTGGTCATTCGCCAGGGCGTTCATCGGGTAGAGCAGCAGCGCGCGAACTCCAGGCCCGAGGGTGCCCGCTGCCCGTTCAGCGACGAGCTCATTGAGGATTGGGATCAGGAAGCTCTCGGTCTTCCCCGAGCCGGTACCAGTTGCCACGACGAGGTTACGGCCTTGGGTCGCTTTCCGAAGGGCCTGCTCCTGGTGAACGTAGAGCGGCCGGTCCAGCGGAAGCCCCCCGGCCAAGCTGGCGAACTCCGGGTGGAGCACCCCTTCCCCGATCAGCTCACGGAGCGACCGTCCCTGGGCGTACGGCGGGGTTACCTCCAGGATCGGCCCTTTCGTGACGCCGTCCTGGATCGCTGCGGCGATCGCCGCGTCCAGCGCGCGGGCGAGCTTTGGGTCGCGAGGTTCGATCAGGGTGTGCAGGTACCGCTGGTACGCGTCCACCATCGCCTTGGTCGTCGCGATGGGGTCGAGCTTGCTCATAGGTCCAATCCCGTCACGAGGAGTTCGGCCAGTACGACATCGACAGTGGTCAGCCGGGGCGCGCGTCGGGCGAGTACGCCATGGCCCTTGACTAGCCGCGACATGTCGCTCGCCAGCGGCTCGTGCCCTCGCGCGGCAAGCCTCGACGCGAGGCACAGCGCGATCGACAGCGCGGGCAGCGAACGCCATCCCGGGCCCTGTTCACGAGCGCGCACGGCCGCCGCGAGTTCGGGTCCGCCGACGCGCTCGAGAGAGCGCACGAGCAGCTGCAGGTGTCGTTCCGTCTTACCTGCGAGGCTGACCAGGCCGGGCCGAAGTCGAGCGTCGAACAGCTCGCGCGCCGCACTCCAGCGCTCGTCACCGTCGAGAAGGCCACCCGGCACGACCGGAGCGGCCGACCAGAGCGCATCCAACTGCTCCGGTTCCATCGCAGCAAGCTGCTCGGCCTCGGCACCGAACGCGCCGACGCCGGCGTACGGATCCTGGTCGGCCATCAGCAAGGTATCGACCATTTGGGCGCCGCACACCGCTGCGATGCGCTCGTACAGCCCTGAGCGGACCGTCATCGTCCCGAGCTGATGAGCGGAGGCGATGGCAGCCGCGACCGGGCTAGGGCCCCACAACGCAATCTCATGGTCGTCAGAGAGGTAGCGCTGGGGCGCGAGCATGACGAGACCGGAGCTCACAAGCGGAGCCACCGTCATCGACGGTGACAGCCGCTCTTGAAGTATGGAGGCCAAGGCTGCACGAGGATCTGCGGCGAGAAGCGTTGCGGCAACGCTGCGGAGGTCTCCGTGGATTCCGATTCCCTTGACGTCGTCCGCGCGTTGGTAGAGGTCGAACGCCAGCTTGATAACGCCCGACGAGGTAGGCAGCGGCCCAGCGCTCGCAAGGTATCGCGACAGCGCAGCCTCGTCGCTGTCGCCGCCGATGTCCCGCCACTCTCGGCCGCGAATGATGAACGTGTTGGACGCCTCGGGCCACCGGGGCCACTCCTGCGGGATCCACGGGTCCTCGATCCGCAGATGAACAACGACATTCCCTGCCGATGTGACGACGTCCGGCAACGGAGGCGTACGAAAGTCGTCGCCTACCGCAACAATGTGGGGCTCCCGCCAGGGGGCGGACGGCAGATAGATGCCAGCCATCAAGCCCTCGGCAACGACGCCGCCCTCCACCACAAGGCAGCCACTCTCATCGTCGACGCTCACGCCGTTGGCGAGGCTACGAGGTACGCACCTCGCCACCGGAAACTGCAGGCCCTCGAGGTCGACCTTGAGTTCCGCGGTGCCGAGGCGCTGGATCGTGTCGGCGATGCGTGCTAGTTCGAACCGGGCGATCCCGGGAGCGGCCTTAGCGCTGGTGCCGATCCGCTGGACCGGGACGACGCCATCGAAAACAACGAGCTCGGCTCGCATCTCCCCGGGTAAGCGGACCATGAGTCGCGTCTCGCCGATGGTTTCGGTCTCCAGGCGGGCTGGACGTACCGACCAGTCGGCCCTGGTGCCCCCAGCCGCGGCCTGAACGGCCAGGTGAGGCGGGGCGACCTTGATGGCGCACTCCTCGCCGTGGGCACTCACGAGAAAGTTGGCGTATGGCTGATCGGACGTCAGTCGAACAGCGGTAGGGGTGACGTGGAGTTCGGGGTCAGCAGCGCTGGGCGTGACGGTGCAAGGTTGCAGGCCGGTATAACGCAGCTCTCGCCACGCCGGCGTCCACGACGTAGTCAGGCCTTCCGCGAACTCGAACTTGTGCGAGACGCCCCGGCCCAGCGGTCCTCGAACGGTTACTTCATACGCCCCGACGAGCGGACGTTTCACCTCCGCCCACGGGTCGATTCGTGTGTCCTCACCCACCTGGATGTCTCTGACCGAGAGGACTTGAGCAGAGCCGGGGCGGCGGACACGGATGGTCCAGCCCGTGATCATGCCGTGTTCGCCGGGCAGGAGCAGGTGCGGCGCCTCGGCCCAGATGGGGGCATCGAGCGAGCTGCGCACGTGTGGGAGCGGACGCGAAACCTCGAGCTTCGGGCGCCTGCCGCCTTCGACGTTGCGCCAGGGTTTGTCCTCGAGCCGGAGCCGCGTCACCTCGGCCAGGTTGATCTGACGCAGCCGCCACTGCTCCCAGCCATACGGAGCGGGCGGCTCGTCCCCGAAGATCGGAGAACCAACGAACTCGACCGGCTCAGATCCGTCTCTGGCCGCGGGGTACATGAGCCAGACGGATGTGGGCGGCAGGGCAGCGGATGCGGGGACTCGACGTCCTTCATCCGTGAAGATCATCAGCGGGTCGTCCGGGTCAACGACCGGAAGGACGAGACTCAGGTCGTATCCGCGCAGGTTGACGTCAACGTGCCGGACCGGCCGTGGCAGAGGCACGCTCACAGCCGGTGCGGTGTCCATGGTTCCTGGATGAACGGAGCGGCTCCGTACCCGTTGTGGCTCAGCACCAACGACGAGGTCCCACGTCACCTCGCCGCTCTCGGTGTCGGGTATCGGGGGCAACCACAGCGTGAGCCCACGCCCGTACGGATCCAGCGCGAGGCGTGGACGAGTACCCATTCCTGCACCGGTCTCCCGGGTTTGCGACAGATTGAGCACTCCCGACGCAGCCAGCCCTACGGCCGCTCTGACTAAGCTTTCCGGCAACTGCAGGCCGTCGGATACGAACACCGGCTCCCGGAGCCGGTCCACGAGCTCCAGGCACCGGTCGACCAGATCCTCGACGTAAGCGCCGCCGTGTCGGAGCAGGTTCTGCAACGGCTTCCCCAGGTCATACAACCGGGACTCCCAGCCGGGACCGGTTGCCCACTCCATGAACTCGGCGGGCGTGAGAACGTCTGGGTCCCGCGCCTGCTGACGCAGCAGTGCGTTGAGAAAGTCGGCGAGGCAAGACAGGGGCACACCCGAGTGCATGAGGATCTCGTCGACGTTGACTCGGGAAAAGTTCGTGAAACGAGCCATGTCGAAACGGTCAAGGGCCCGCCGGAACGCTTCCCCGAGCAGTCTCTGATCGCTGCCATCGAGCCGGACACCCATCTCCTGACTGACGGCGCGCCAGAACGTTCCGTGGCTATATTCGATAGCGCCGATGCCGGATAGCCCGACCACCACGCATGCCGGCAGGCGGTCGAACAGCACAATTCGCCGCTCAGGGTTGCTTAGGTGCCTGTACAGCTTTCCGAGGTTCTGCAGCGTGGGACGAACTGCTTCCTCTGGTACGTCCAGCTCACAGGCCAGGGACACCACTCGAAGCCGAGGCCTCCACGCCCGTTCCTGATCGGCTAGTGCCTCGCCCGCCCGCGACAAGTCTGCTCCTTCCGGGTCGATCCTCGCTGCAACACCTCTCTTGACGGGCCCTCAGCCCATCGGAGCCTCGGCTCGGCGAGGCAACTAAGAATTGGGAGGATCTAGCGAGGCTCGATGGGAGTTCTCACGCTCGTCTGGATTGCGGACTCGTTGGTCCGCGGTGCCGATCATCGGCTCGCCGGCGGCCAGCTCGATGGCCGCGCGCACGACGAGCGTCGACTTGCCGGCCCCCAGCGGCGAGTCGACCACCACGCCCCAAGGCTCGCCGAAGCCCAGATCAGCCCCAACCGCCGAGATAATGCGCTCCGTCTCAACCACAGGCGGCAGTGCCAATTCGGTAAGCACCGTCACCCCCACTTCCCACTGACGGTTCCCGGACCCTACCGCCGGGAGTCCCAGCAGCGGGACCCCTGACCAGTCATCCGTTCAGCCGGACCGGGCTGGCCTCATTGCCAAGTCAATAGTCCCGGATGTTGATATTGCCCCGAGGCAACTACGACCGTGCTCGGTCCATTTGGGCTGGTCACAGACGTCAAGGCATGCTGGTCGCGTCGCCCGTGCCGCTCACATCGGGGCAGCGCGTTGAACATCGGCTGGCTAGCCTTTCCGGCGTGACTGATCTTGGCCCGGGTATGTACGAGCACCTGATCACCCAGCAGCTCGCCGAGCGCCTCCAGCATGTCGACCCCGCCCTGGTCCAGCAGGCCAAACTCGACCCGGCCGACGCGCACGACCTGCTCGCTCGGCACATCGCGACGCTGGCCCGCCGGGCGCTGCTCGCCGTCGGCGGCGGCGACGACAAGCTCGCCCGCCAGGTCGAGCTGGCCAACCGGATCGCCGAGAGCATCGCCCAGGCCGAGCCGCGCGCGGTCGGCACCGACGACCAAGTCGCCGACGCGCAGCGCCTGCTGCACGCCATCGCGCCCCCACCGACGCCGCCCATCGCACCCACCTTCCCGGTGCGCCCCACCACCCCGCTCTCCACCGGCGCGCTGCTGGTCAACGGCCGCCACCAGCCGCGCATCGGCCACGAGGTCACCCATGAGATGGCCTCCGCCGACGAGGTTGACCTGCTCTGCGCGTTCATCAAGTGGCACGGCCTGCTCCAGGTGCAGGGCGCCGTCCGCGACCTGATCGCCCGCGGTGGTCGGCTGCGGGTCATCACCACGACGTACATGGGCGCGACCGACCAGCGGGCTCTGGACCGGCTCGCCGAGCTAGGCGCCGAGATCAAGGTTTCGTACGAGACCAGGACGACCCGCCTGCACGCCAAGGCGTGGCTGTTCCGCCGCAACAACGGCACCACCACCGCCTACGTCGGCTCGTCCAATCTCTCGAAGACCGCGCTGGTCGACGGCGTTGAGTGGAACGTGCGGATCTCGAACCTGGAGCAGCCGCACGTCATCGACACCTTCGAGGCGACGTTCACCGACTACTGGAACGACTCAGCGTTCGAGGCCTACGACCCGGCGAAGGACGCCGACCGGCTGCGCGTCGCGCTGCGCGGCGAGCGCCCCGACGAGGCGCCCACCGAGATCGCGAACCTGGACGTCCGCCCGTTCCCCTACCAGCAGGAGATCCTCGACGACCTCGACGCCGAGCGGCTGGTGCACGGCCGCTGGCGGAACCTGGTAGTGATGGCGACCGGCACCGGCAAGACCGTGGTGGCGGCGTTGGACTACCGCCGGCTGCGCAAGGCCGGCCACGTTGACTCGCTGCTCTTCGTCGCCCATCAGGAGCAGATCCTGCGGCAGAGCCGCTCGGTGTTCCGGCAGGTGATGGGAGACGGCAGCTTTGGCGAGACCCTCGTCGGCGGCGACAAGCCGAAGGACTGGACGTACGTCTTCGCCTCGATCCAGTCGCTGCATCGGCAGGCGATCGACCCCAAGGCGTACGACATGGTGATCGTCGACGAGTTCCACCACGCCGAGGCGCCGACGTACGCGCGAATGTTGGAGCGGCTGCGGCCGCGCGTACTGCTGGGACTGACCGCAACCCCCGACCGAAGCGACGGCGGCGACGTGCGCCGGTGGTTCGACGGCCGCGCCTCCGCGGAGCTGCACCTGTGGGAGGCGTTGGAGCGGCAACTGCTGTGCCCGTTCCAATATTTCGGGCTGCACGACGACGTGGACCTGTCGCAGCTGCGGTGGAAGCGTGGGCAGGGGTACGACCCGGCCGAGCTGGACGGCGTCTACACCGGCAACCACGCCCGGGCCCGGATGATCCTGCGGGCGGTACGCGACACCGCCGACGTCGGGCAGATGCGGGCCCTCGGCTTTTGCGTGAGCATCGGGCACGCCGAGTTCATGGCGGACTGGTTCACCCAGCAAGGCGTACCGTCGGCCGCGGTGACCTCGCGGGTCGACGCCGCCGGGCGGCAGGCGCTGCTGACGGCGTTCCGCAACCGTGAGCTCCGGGTGCTCTTCACCGTCGACCTGTTCAACGAGGGCGTCGACCTGCCGATGGTCGACACGATCCTCATGCTGCGCCCCACCGAGAGCGCCACGATCTTCCTGCAGCAGCTCGGCCGTGGTCTGCGCCTCGACGACGACAAGCCCTGCCTGACCGTGCTCGACTTCATCGGCGGGCAAAACGCCAACTTCCGGTTCGACCTGCGCTGGCGGGCGCTGGCCGGAGTCAGCCGTCGGGCCGTCGAGGCGGCCGTCCGGGACGACTTCCCGTCCCTGCCGAGCGGCTGCCACGTCGAGCTGGACCGGGTGGCGAAGGAGGTCGTGCTCGCCAACCTGAAGTCGGCCTTGCCGACCTCGAAGAACGGCCTGGTGGCTGAGCTGCGGCAGCTCGGTGAGGTGACCCTGGCTGAGTTCCTGCGGGAGACCGGCCTGGAGATCGAGGACATTTACCGGTCGGCGAGCATCGGCGGGTGGGCCGGCCTGCGGCGCCTGGCGGGCATCAACACCTCGTCCGGCGGGCCCGACGACCGGGAGCTCGGCCGGGCTATCGGGCGGATGCTGCACATCGACGACGTCGACCGGCTGGACCTCCTCGCTCGGGTCGCGAGTGGCGAGCAGCCCGGCGGCGGACGGCTGCTGGACATGCTGCACTTCAGCCTATGGGGGCCGTCGGTGCCGCTGACCGAGCGCGATGCCCGGCTGAAGCGGCTCTGGGCGGAGCCAGCGCGCTGCACGGAGCTGCGCCAGGTCGCCGAGGTGCTGCGGGACCGGATCCACCGGGTGACGGTGGCGCCGGAGTCGGGGCGGGCGCCGCTGCGGGTGCACGCCCGCTACAGCCGCAACGAGGCGTGCGCGGCCTTCGGGATGGCAAACCCGGGGTCGCTGCGCGAGGGGGTGAAGTGGCTTGAGTCGGAGCAAGCGGACCTCTTCTTCGTCACGCTGGTCAAGTCCGAGGAGCACTACTCCCCCACGACCATGTACGCCGACCGGGCCATCACCGACAGCCTGTTCCAGTGGGAGTCGCAGAGCACCACGTCGTCGGCGTCGGGGACCGGGCAGCGCTACATCAACCACGCCGAGCGCGGGTCGACGGTGCACCTCTTCGTTCGGGAGAGCAAGGTGGCCGACCGCGACCTGGGCGCGCCGCCGTACCTGTACGCCGGGCCGATGACGTACGTGGAGCACACGAGCGACCGGCCGATGCGGATCCTCTGGCGGCTGCAGCACCCGCTCCCAGCCGACATGTACGCTGCCGCCCGGACGATCGCCGCATGACGTCAATCCGTCAAGAGGTGCTGGATCGACTTGCCTCGCTCCGCCTCCATCAACGCCACGGGCGGCGCGCGCCGCACAAGCCACTCCTGGTGCTGCTGGCTCTCGGGCGCCTCTCGGACACAGGGTCAAGCGAGCTGCCCTGGTCGGAGGCGGAGGCACGGCTGAGCAAGTTGATTGCGGAGTTCGCCCCCGCCTCGAGGACGCCTGACGTGCAGCGTGCGGCCTATCCGTTTACGCGGCTGCGCAGCGACGGCGTCTGGACGCTCGACCATGACGTGCCGATGGATTCGGTCGGCCCCTTGACAGCGCACGACGTGGTGGGCCGGCTTGCTGGTCCCATCGAGGTCGCTTTGCGGCACGATCCCGACCTGCTGAGGGCGGCCGCTCGCGCCCTGGTGGAGAGCCACTTTCCGCCGACGATCGCTCCGGATGTCCTCACTGCTGCAGGACTGGATCCCGACGAGATCCTGCATGTCCCGGGTGCGGCACCGGCCGCCGTCCGCCGACGGGACGCCACGTGGCGGCTTGCGGTCCTGCAGGCATGGGACCGGCAGTGCGCCTTTTGTGGGTACGACGGCCAACTCCTCAGCGCCTCCGTGGGAGTGGAGGCAGCGCACGTGCGGTGGTGGGCCTTCGACGGCCCGGACACCCTCGACAACGGTCTTGCGCTGTGCGTACTGCACCACAAGCTGTTCGACTTTGGCGCCCTGGCTCTTGATTCAGATCTGCGGATTCACGTGTCGACCGCCTTCACCGCTCGGACGAACGTCGGGCGCACGGTGTACGACCTGCATGGTCGAATGCTGCGGCCGCGTCCGGGCACGCCTGTCCCGGCAGCCGACCACGTCTCCTGGCACCGGCGAGAGGTGTTCAAGGGCGAGCCGCTGAATGCATAGGGGCGATGCGTCCCTGCCGCCCTATCGATCTTGTTGGCCGTATGGTTTACGGTGCCGGCATGAGTGGGCGGACGTACGGAGAGATCTCGGGCTATCCCGTTGGGTCGACGTTTCCCAACCGAGCACAACTGGCCGCCTCAAAGGTCCACCGACCGCTTCAGGGTGGGATCTGCGGCGGCAAGGATGGCGCCGAGTCCATCGTCGTGTCAGGGGGCTACTTCGACGATGAAGACTACGGCGACGAGATCGTGTACACCGGGCAAGGAGGCAACGATCCCTCCACCAAGCGGCAAGTCGCTCACCAGGAACTCACCCTCGGCAACGCCGGCCTAGCCCGCAACCAGCTTGAGGGCAACCCCGTACGCGTCATCCGCGGCGCCGGCGGGGACCCAGCCTTCTCGCCATCGACAGGCTTCCGCTATGACGGACTCTTCCGAGTAGTCGATCACTGGCACACGGACGGCAAAGACGGCTTCCGCATCTGGAGGTTCCGACTCGTCAGCCTCGACAACGTCGATCGGCCACCGGCCAGGGAACAGCACCCCAGGTCCGGGCGGTGATCCAGCGTCTCGTGCGCAGCACCGCCCTCGCGCTCAAGGTCAAGCAGCTCTACGACTACCGCTGCCAGCTCTGCGACACCAGACTAGAAACCCCAGCCGGCCCCAACGCGGAGGCCGCGCACGTCCGCCCCCTAGACCGCCCTCACAACGGTCCCGATTCGTTCGACAACATCCTCTGCCTCTGCCCTAACCACTACGTCCTCTTCGACGCAGGGGGCATCTGGATCGGCGAGCATCTTGAAGCCCAGCCACAGGACGGCAGGTGGGCACGGTGCGAATGGCCGCGGAACACGGAAAGGCCTGGGGCCACCTCGGCTACCGCGCGTCGCTGCACTCCTAGCAGCACAGACGAGGAGCGCTAGTGGGTCCAGAGGAGGCATTGCTTCGCCCCTACCGGCTCTACCGGGCTGCGGAAGTGCGCGGACGGGACTGCCCGATACCTGCGGCTCCCGGTGTCTACGCCTGGTACTTCACGTCACCGCCACCCCTGGTGCCGGTTGCCGGGTGCCATACGCAGGATGGGGCGGTGCTGCTCTACGTGGGCATCTCGCCGAAGGCGCCACCGGGCAACGGACGCCCTCCGAGCCGGCAGACGATCCGCAGCCGGATCCGCTATCACTACCGGGGCAACGCGGCCGGGTCGACGCTGCGCCTGACGCTTGGCTCGCTCCTTGCCGGCGAGCTTGGGATTGGCCTACGGCGGGTCGGTAGCGGCAATCGGCTCACATTTGGCCGAGATGGCGAGGAACGGCTCACCGCCTGGATGGCCGAACACGCCCAGGTCGTGTGGACTGCGACGGAGCAGCCGTGGAAGCTTGAGGACGAACTGATCCGTTCGTGCGTGTTGCCGCTCAACCTCGACCAGAACCGCCATAGCTCGTTCCACGGCCAGCTCTCCGCACTCCGCGCCGCGCAACGGGCACACGCCCGATTGCTACCCGTGGAACGATGACCGCAGCTTTATAGACGACCCAGCTAAGATCCATTCGCCCAAACGCGGGCACAGAATCTCAGCCATTCAGGTACGCGAGCACCGCGAGCACCCGGCGGTTGTCGCCATCGGACGGGCATGCCCAGCTTGCTGAAGATGTTGTTGATGTGCCTGCCGGTTGCCGAGGAAGACCCGGGTGCCGTACGGACCCCCGGCCGTCATCAGATCACCGAACGTGCCGGCGGTGCGCTGCGCGTACCACTGCTCGTCGAGCGCGGCCACGTCCGAGTCGGCGGCGTCGAAGGCCAGCACGTTCGGCACCTTGTGGTCGCTGGTCAGCGCCAGGTTGTAGACGTACGGGCTGTTCGCGATGCCGGTCCACGACAGTGTCACCGGGCCGGCGCCGAGCCGGGCCCGCAGCGCGTCGCCGGTCTCCGGTCGGGGACGTACTGGCTGTTTGCGGCCCTTGATCACGTGACGCCCGAGAGCGCCGTGCGCCGCTCGGCATCGGCTTTCCTGAGCAGATCACCGGGTTACGGACCGATCAAGGTCTGACCGATGGTCGATTCGCGGAGAAGACTCCAAGATTTGTGGAAACAACCCAGTAGGCCACGTTTCCCACTAAGGTGAGGACTGCTCGGACAATCCCCACCCTCCTCGCTGGGCGCGGCCTGGCGTGACTCGTCGAGCGAGGTGTTGGTGCTCTCCTCATCCGTGACACCCCGGTCCGGCGCGCGACCCCTGGTCGCGGTGTGCGTGATCTTCGCCGCGGCGTCGCTGGTCGCGGTGCCGGCCAGTCTCGACCTCGGCTGGGACGAGGTCGTCTATGTGAGCCAGCACGGCAACCATGCGCCGCCGGCGTTCATGAGCGCACCGCGCGCCCGGGGCGTGACCCTGCTGGTGTGGCCCGTAGCGTCCTGGCTCGATTCCACCGTCGTCCTCCGGCTGTTCCTCACCGTCACCGCGGCGGCGTCGCTCGGGCTGGCGTTCTGGGTGTGGTCGCGGGTGTCCCGGCGGCCCGGCGCCGCCGCGATCGCCGCCGGGATGTACGCGAGCCTCTGGACCGCCCTGTTCTACGCGAACGCCGCAATGCCCAACCACTACACGGCGATGGCGGCGGTGGCAGCGGTCGGATGTTTCCTGCTGGCCGTGGCCGAGCCAGCCCGGCCCGGGGCGTACCTCGGGCTCGTCGCCGCCCTCGCCGTGGCCGCGCTGATGCGTCCGGCCGACGCCTTCTGGCTCGGGCTCCCGCTGCTCGCCGCCACCGTCGCGGTGCCCGCGTTCCGGCGGTGGCGGCTGACCGCGGCAGTGGTCGCGGGTCTCGTGCTCGGCGGCGCACCGTGGGCGGTCGAGGCCGAGCTGCGCTACGGCGGGCTCCTGGAGCGCATCCGCCAGGCCGGTCACGTGCAGGGCGGCACGAAGCTGCAGTTCTCCCTCGGGCACGTGATCAGCACCCTGGACGGGCCGATCCTGTGCCGACCGTGCGGCAGCCCCGTGCGGTGGCCGGCGGTGCTGTGGTGGCTGGCGCTGGCGGTGCTGGTGCCACTGGCTGTCCGGGCGGCCCACCGGGCGGGCATGGCACGGACGGCATGGCTGCCATTCGTGATCGCCGCCGCCATGGCCTTCCCCTACCTGTTCCTGATCGGATACTCCGCACCCCGGTTCCTGCTGCCGACCTACGCCCTTGCTCTGGTCTGCGCCATCCCGGGGCTCGCCGCATTGTTCTCCACGGCCGTCGGTCAGCGGCGGCGGGTCGTCGCCGCCGTGCTTGCGTTGGGCTTCGCCGGCCACCTCGCCATCCAGGCCGGCATCCTGCACCACGTCGTGGCGGAGCAGGTCCGCAGCCGCGGCGACTGGACCCGCCTCGTCCAGACCCTGCGATCGCACGGGGTGCGACCGCCGTGCGTGATCTCCGGCCACGAGGCCATCCCGATCGCCTACTACGCGGGGTGCCGGGCGCTGGAGGACCGGGGATACAACCGCAACGCGAGCACCGCGCAGCTGAGGCAGGCCGCGGCGACCGGACGCTTCGCCCTGCTGGTCAAGAACTCCGCCCCGCCCGACTGGGCCAAGGACTGGCACCGGATTCCGGTGCCGAACCTCACCACCTCCGGCTGGGAGGTGTACCTGCCTTGACTTCCTCCACCGCCATGAATGGCGGGGATTCCCTCCGCGCTGCGCGCGGAACGCGCAACGCCCAGGTGGGTTCCTGCTTCACCGCGATCAGCCGGAACGTGCTCCGGTCTTACGTCCGCTCCACAGGCGTTTTCCGTCTCCGCATGCCCTGCGGCGACGTCTGGTGCGGCGGGCTCCAGCTTGGTTATCGCTGGAGCCCGCCCAGATTTTACCACGGTCAATGGCACGCTCGGGGCCTGGCGGCCCCTCCCGTGCGGGCCTTCACCCCCGCCCTTAAGGGCGGAGCACTGGCCCGCATCTTGGTAGCGCCCGGCGGCAGCACCGAAGTGAGACGGCTGCGCGGCGGGTGCGGGCTGAGCACGGCTGCCGCGCCCGGCACCGCGCTCGTTCGGGCATACGCCGGGCGCCGGCGGGTATGCGCGGCGGCGAGGTGACCCGGCTCTACCACCACCAGACGAACCAGTGTCGCGGCGGCCGGCCGCCGGGTGTCCCGGGGTTCGCCCCGATGGATCCGAGCAACCGTCCCCAGCCCTTCAAACGCCACCTCGGGGCGCCGGTGCACCCCCTCCCCCGCGACCTGCCGCCGACCGGGGCGCCGGCCGCGGTGACCCTGTCCGGACGGGTACCGCCGAGCGACCCGACCATCGACGGCGAACTCCTCGCCCGGCTGCTGTTCTACTCGGCCGGCGTCACCCGAACCGCCGGTGACGACCTCTGGTTCCGGGCCGCCGCCTCCGCCGGCAATCTCCACCCCCTCGAGATGTACGCGGTGGTCGGCGAGGTGGCCGGGCTCGACGCCGGGCTGTACCACTTCGCGCCGGAGGTGTTCGGCCTGGAGGCACTCGTGGCCGGGGACCACCGCCGGGCGCTGGCCGCCGCCACCGCCGACCCGGACGTCGCGGCCGGCCCGCTCGCCCTCGTCGTCACCGGCCTCCCGTGGCGCACCGCGTGGAAGTACGCCGAACGGGGCTGGCGGCACGTCTACTGGGACGCCGGGACGATGCTGGCGAATCTGCTCGCCGTCGCCGAAGGCCACGGGCTACCTGTGCGGGTGCGGCTGGGCTTCGTCGACGCCGCCGTGTCTCGCCTGCTCGGCGTCGACGGCGTGACGGAGTTCCCGGTGGCGGTGATCACCTGCGGCCGGCCCACCGCGACGACCGCCGCCGAACCGGTCGAGCTACCTGCGCCGCAGTTCCCGCCGACGCCGCTCTCCCCCGCGCCGGTCGACTTCCCGCTGGTCATCCGGGTGCAGCAGGCCGGTGAGCTCACCACGGGCGACGACGTGACCGGCTGGCGGACGGCCGCCGTCGCGCGCCTGCCCCGCGCCACCAACACCGTCGACGCACCGGTTGCGGCCGGCAGCGAGCCGATCGAGTCGGTCATCCTGCGCCGCGGCTCCACCCGGCGCATGCGCCGCCAGGTCGCCCCCGCCGAGCTGCTGCACTGGGCGTTGGCTGCGGCGACCCGAGCGGTCCCCGCCGACGCGATCCCGACCGGGACCACCCTGCTCTCCCACGAGGTCGCGGTCCACGCGGTGCACGGCACGGAGCCCGGCCTGTACCAGCAGGTCGACGGCCCGCCGCAGCTGCGCCGGCCGGCGCCGGAGCCCGAGGTACGAACGTTGAGCCAGGGGCTCTGCGTCGACCAGCCGCTCGGCGGCGACTCGGCGTACACCGACTTCGCCTGCGCCGATCTCGACCTGGTGCTGGACGGGTACGGCGAGCGCGGGTACCGGGTCGCCCAGTTCGAGGCGGGGGTGGCCGCCGGCCGCCTGCAACTGGCCGCCTTCACCCTCGGTCACGGCGGCACCGGCCTGACGTTCTGCGACCAGGACGTCTCGGATGCGTTCGACACCAGTGCGGCCTGCATGCTCGCCATCGCCATCGGGCTACCCGCCTACCGGCCGAAGCCGGGCGGGCCGCCCGGCCGGCCCCGGCGGATCACCCGCTGAGGGGTCCCGCTGCGGGCCGGCCTCCCGCGCTTCCGCCGGCGTACCGCTCGCGGATGCCGGACCGGCTCGGTCGTCCTCAGCCTGCCCCGCCGCGACCGTCCCCGGCAGGGGACGATCTGACCGCGTGCCGGGACCTTGGTCCCGTGGCAGGGTGACGAGACGGGCGGGACAGCGCGTACGTTCGTCGGCTGGTCATCGTCATCGGGTGGGCGGCGTGCCTGTCAGTTCCCGATCGCGAGCGATCGGTCGGTACCGGCGCGTGGGAGGCGCTTGAACGTGACGGAGCTGACCCGGTCGACCAGCCCGGCGGGGATCTCCCAGTCGGCGGGCGCGCCGCTGAGACAGGCGTCGTGGGCCGCGGCTGCGGCGAGGACGGCCTCGGCGTCGGCCTCGGTGAGCCCGGTGAAGCGCACGCGGGCCTTGCCCGGTCCGTCGACGGCGACGACACCGTCTTCCGGGCATCCCCCCAGGCACTGCACGTTGCGGACAGTCACCGTGGTGCCGGCGTCGTCGTCGGCGATGTTACTGATGGCGGCGGTGAGCCGGCGGCCGAACTCTCCGCTGGCACGGGTGTCGTAGCGGGGGCAGGTGCGGCAGATCAGCAGGGTCATCATCCGGCTCCCGGCGTGCGGCGCCGGCGACCGGGTCGGTCGCCGGCGCTCGGGTACGTGGGTCAGGGGCGCTGCTGGACCAGGAGTTCGGTGCCGGTGCTCGGCATGTTCGCCGGGTCCGGGGTCGGTGCCTCGTCGGCCGCCGACTCCTTGTGGAACCTGCCGTCCTTCATGATGTAGTGCAGCTTCTCGTGGTCCTGCAGGATGGTGATATCGGCGAGCGGGTCGCCGTCAACCAGCAGCAGGTCGGCGAGGTAGCCGGGCTGGACCTTGCCGAGTTCGTCGGGGCGTAGCATGATCTCGCCGCCCCACGCGGTGGCCGAGATGATCGCCTCCATCGGGGTGAACCCGAGCAGCTCGACGAAGTGCTCGAGGTCGCGGGCGTAGGTGCCGTGCGGGGTCCAGGCGAAGCCATAGTCGCCGCCGGGCAGGATCTTGATGCCACGTCGGTGCATCTCGCGCAGGCCCTCGATCGCCTGGTCGAGTTCTTTCTTGTAGCCGACGGCCTCCGCGGCCTCCTGCGGGAAGCCGAACGACTCGGCCTCGTAGAGGGTGGCGACCAGCCAGTTGATGCCGGGGGCGACGAACACCCAGTCCTTGTTGGCCTCGAGCATGTCCATGCCCTCGGCGTCGGTGAAGCTGGCGTGGTAGATGATGTCGACCTTGTTGCGGACGCACATCTTCACGCTCTCCGCCGAGCGGGCGTGGGCGCAGACACGCTTGCCACGCCGGTGGGCCTCCGTTACGGCGGCGGCGGTCTCCTCGTCGGAGAAGTAGGTGTCCTCGGCGCGCTGCGTGCCGGTGATCTCCTCGCCGGTCATCGACAGCTTGATCTGGTCGACGCCGATGTCGATGAGTTCGCGGACGGCCTTGCGCATCCCCTCGGGCCCGTCGGCGAACTTGGTGATGCTCTTGATGAGCGCCCCGCCGGTGACGGCGATCTCTGGGCCGTTGGCGAGGTAGCGCGGGCCGGGGATGCGCCCGGCGTTGATGGCGTCGCGGCAGACGACGTCGAGGCGTTCCTTGGCCGATGCCGCACCCAGACACATGGTGTAGCCGGAGTCGATGTAGGTGCGGGCGGACTCGATGCAGAAGAGCAGATGCTCCTCGACGGGCATGGTGCCCAGTCCGTCGAGGTCCGCGGAGTTGTTCCAGGAGAAGTGGGTGTGCGCGTCACACAGCCCCGACATGAGGGTGCGGCCGCGGCCCTCGATGACGCGGGCCCCCTCGGCCTCGGAAGGGTCGACGGCACCGACGGCGGCGATACGGTCGTTCTCGACGAGGACATCCCCCGGGTAGGGGTCGGCGCCGGTCGAATCGAGGATGCTGACGTTGCGGAACAGGACCTTGCTGGACGGGACGGGCATGGCGTTTCTCCTCTGCACTGCGGTGGCGTCGGTCCAGTCGGCCGGCGCAGGTACGCCCCCGCCCGGGGCGCGGTGAGGTGGGACGGTGGTGGGCGGTTACAGGAACTTGAGCAGCAGGTTGGTGATCGGGGCCGCGGCTTCGAGCGCGGTCCAGTGCCCGACGCCGGGGAGGATCTCGACAGTGGCGGAGCCGTGGGCGTCGGCGAGTTCCTGGCTCGCCTCCGGCGGTCCGACCTTGTCGTCGCTGCCGGTGACGAGCAGTAGCGGCAGTGCGGCGGCGATGGGGCCGGGGTCGGTGGCAGCGGCCAGCGCCTCACAGTTGCGGGCGTACCCCTCGGGGTCCTGGCGCATGACCAGCTCCCGGACGAACGCGGCCACCTCGGGCTTGTCCCGCCGGGTGGTCTCGGAGAGCGCGTTGGCGACCACACCCGGGGCGACGGCGGCGGTGCCCTTCTCCCGCAGGGTCGCGGCGCGGTCGCGCTGGGCCTGCCGGCCGGCTTCGGCCGGTTCGCGTACGGCGCCGAGCAGCGCCAGCGCGGACACCTTGTCGGGGTAGCGGGCGGCGAGGTCGCGGACCACAAGCGTGCCCATCGAGTGGCCGACGACCGCGGCGGAGTCAACCTCGAGCGCGTCGAGGACGACGGCCAGGTCATCGGCGTGCGCGGAGATGCTGATGTCCTCGGCGAGCTCGGAGCGGCCGGCACCCGCCGAGTCGACCCGGATGACCTGGAACCGTTCGGCCAGCGCCTGCGCCTGCACCTGGTAGAAGTTCGACGTCCCACCGAGGCCGTGCACAAGCAGCACCGCGGGGCCCTGTCCGTCGACCTCGACAGCGAGTTCTTTGCCGTTGATCTTCACAATTCTCCTTGTGGTTTGCGGAGGGGTCAGGCCACGCGACTGCGCTGGGCGCCCAAGCCGGTGATTGTGACCTCGACGATGTCGCCGCTGGTCAGGAAGCGCGGCGGGTCGAAGCCGATGCCGACGCCGGCGGGTGTGCCGGTGGCGATGATGTCGCCGGGCAGCAGGGTGATCCCGGCCGACAGGGTGGCGATCAGCTCGGGAATGTCGAAGATCAGGTCTTTGACCGGTGCCGACTGGCGGCGCTCTCCGTTGACGGAGCTCTCGACCAGCAGCGCGGTCACGTCCGGGATCTCGTCGGCGGAGACCGCGTACGGGCCCATCGGGCAGTGGGTGTCCAGTGACTTGCCGATCAGCCACTGCTTGTGCGCCCGCTGCAGGTCCCGGGCTGTGACGTCGTTGACGATCGTGTAGCCCCAGACGTGCTCGTACGCCTGCTCGCGGCTGATGCCGCGTCCACCCCGGCCGATGATCACTGCCAGCTCGGCCTCGTAATCCACCTCGGACGTGACCCCGTGGTGCGGGTCGATGTCGGCGAAGGGGCCGGTTACGGCGGTGGTGGCCTTGGAGAAGACCACCGGATGCTCCGGCATAGCCTCGGAACGGTCGGGGTTGTCGTAGCCGCTGCGGCCGAACTCGACCACGTGTTCGCGGTAGTTCTTACCGACGCAGAAGATGTTGCGCCGTGGCATCGGGATCGGCGCCAGCAGGTCGACCAAGTCCAACGGCCGTGCCGGAAGCTCCTTGACGCGCTCTCGCAGAACCCTGCCGACCTCCGCCCAGCCCTCGATGACCTCGATAATTCCGGCCCCTGCCGGGAGCAGTTCGGTCACGTCACGGACTGTGCCTTCGTCGGTGTCCACGACGCCGACGGCCGGGCCTGATCCAGTGGACATGGTCACCAGTTTCATGCGGAACCAATCTGAACCAATTGCAACCAATGGGCTTGGCGAGAAACGTACGCTCACACCCAAGCCCTGTCCATAGGCCGTCTCGGAAACCGAGCACCCGGACCACATTGGTCTAGATTGGTTCGCCCTCGGACCAGTAAGCTGATGCGGTGACGTCCGTGGAGCAGTCCCTACGCTCTCTGCTCGCCCAGGGAACAGAGGAGGGAAGGTTCGGGCCGGGCTCGAAGCTGCCCACCGAACGAACCCTCGTCGAACAACTCTCCGCGCCACGTGGCGCGATCCGGCGCGCCCTCGAGGTCCTCGAGCGAGAGGGGGTGGTGGTCCGGCAGGTCGGGCGCGGGACGTTCCTCACCAAGGCCGCGGTCCACGCCGTTCGGGTCGCGCCCTCCGATACCAGCCCGGCCGAGATCATGCAGGTCCGATTGGTCCTCGAACCACCGGTCGCCGCCCTGGCCGCCCGCGTCGCCACCCAGGCCGACCTCGACCGAATTGCCGGGTGCCTGGAGCGTGGCGCCGCCAGCAACGAATTCGAGACGTTCGAGCTCTGGGACGCCAAGCTTCACCACGCGGTCGCCGCAGCCGCACACAACGGCCTGCTGATGAACATGTTCGAGGTTATGAACACCGCCCGCCAACTGCCGGTCTGGGGCAGCCTCAAGCGGCGCACCTCAACCGCTGAGCGGCGACGCTGCTACCACACCGAGCACATCGCGATCGTCGACGCCCTTCACGACCGGGACCCCGAAGGCGCGCACGCCGCGATGCGCCGGCACCTGGAGAACGTCGCGGACAACCTGCTCGGACGACACTGAGTTCTGCGACGGAAAACGGCCCCCAGCCATCCGAGCCGTGTTGGCTGCGGCCTCCCCGCTACGCCTTCGCTACGCTCGCCGGCTCCGGCGACGCGTGCCGCCCCCTGGCCGGCCGCTCGTCGCCGTGCCCCGGCCACCACGCCTTGTGCCCGATCAGCGCGGTCAGCGCCGGCACGAAGAACATCGACATGACGAACGCCGACAGCACGATGCCGATCGCCACCGCGAAGCCCATCTGCTGCAGGAACGAGATCGGCGCGAGCATCAGCACCCCGAACGTCCCGGCAAGGATCAGCCCCGCCGCCGCGACCGTCGGCCCGGCGTGTTCGACTCCGATGGCGGCGGCCTCGTGCGGCTCGTTGCCCTCCCGTGCCTCCTCGCGCAGTCGGGCGATCATCAGGATGTTGTAGTCGGTCCCGATCGCCACCACGAAGAGGTAGAGGATGATCGGCAGCTGGAAGGTGATCCCGGGCTTGTCCTGCAGCCCTTGGAAGAGGTAGACCGTGGCGCCCAGCGTGGCGGCGAAGTTGAGCAGCACCGCTATCACGAGGTAGATCGGCGCGACCAGGCTGCGCAGCAGCAGCGCGAGGATGAGCGCGATCAGGCCGGCCGCCACCGGCAGGATCACCGACAGGTCGCGGTTGTTCGCCGAGTTGATGTCCGCGAAGATCGCGGTGGGTCCGCCGACCACCGCCCGGGTGCCGGGCGGGGCTGCCGCGTGCAGGGCGTCGCGCAGGTCGTCGCGGACGAGCGTGATCGCCTCGTTGGAGACCGGGTTTTCGTCGAGCAACAGGTTGACCCGGGCGACACTCGGGTCGTTGCTGCGCTCCGGGGGCTGCGCCCGGCCCACTCCCGGGGCACCGGCCGCGGCCGCCGCGAAGTCGCTGACCTGTTGCTCGGTCAGTGGCGACCCGGTGTCGGTGGTCAGGTAGACCTCGGTCGGGGCGAGGGCGCCGGCGGCGAACCCGCGCTGCAGGTCTGCGGCGGCTTTCGCCGACTCGGTGTCCTGTGGGAAGCCGGAGCTGAAGTCGTAGTCGGCCTTGTAGGCCAAGGATCCTGCGGCGAGCGCGACCAGCAGGGCGCCGGATGCCGCCGCGACGAGCGCCGGCCGCCGACCGATGGCGGTCCCGAGGCGACGCGCCATGGTGGCCTTGGGGGCACGCTGCCACGCCTTGGACGGCCAGAAGACGTACCGGCCGAGCAACGAGACGACCGCCGGGATGAGCGTGAGCGAGGTGACCAGCATGACGGCGACGGCGATCGCGAGCGCCGGGCCGAGCGAGCCGAAGAAGCCCAGGGAAGCGAGGAGCAGCACGAGGAACGCGACGATGACGGCTCCCGCGGCCGACGTGATGACCTCGCCGACCCGCTCGACGGAGACCATCATCGCGGTGCGCTTGTCGTCCCCGGCACGCAGCCGCTCGCGATAGCGGAAGAGCAGGAACAGGATGTAGTCGGTGCCGATGCCGAACAGCACGATCAGCAGCACCGTCTGCAGATCCTGGCTCACGTTGAGGTCGAACGCCTTACCCGCCGCGGCGACCAGCCCGCTCGTGACGGCCATAACAACGCCGATGACCACCACGGGCAGCAGCGCGGCGATAGGGCTGCGGAAGATGATCAGGATCAGTCCGATGATCAGGATGATCGTCGCGACGCCGACCACGGCGAAGGCCTTGTTGAAGGTGTCCTCGTTGTCGACGAAGCTCGCTACGTCGCCGGCCACGCCCGCGGTCAGTCCGCTGCCCGCCAGCTCCGGACCGATGGCCGCCCGCAGATCGCGTACGGCATCGAGCAGCGCCGGGTCGTCCGGGGCGGCCGCATCGAGCCCGACGTTCACCACCTGCACCGACTTGTCCGGCGCCACGGCCTGCGGGCCGGTCAGGTAGCCGGACGTGTGCGAGATGTTCTTGGCCTTGAGCGACTGGGCGAGTTGGCCCACCTTCGCCTCGTCCGCCGGCGTGAGCGCCTGCCCGTCGGCGCGCTTGACCACAACGGTCGCTGTCGCCGTGGCCTGCTGCGGAAACGCCTTCTTCCCGAGTTCAATGGCCTGCACGGACTCGTACGAGCGGGGCAGGAAGCTGCCCTGATCGGCGGAGGTGATGTCGCTCAGCGACGGTGTGGTGAGGACGATGGCGGCGGCCGCGAGCACCCAGCCGAGGATCACCCACCAGGCCCTGCGTACCACGAATCTGCCCAGCCGCTCGAACATGGTCTACCCCCGTTTGTTCGGCACAACCGACATCTGAGGCGGGGATGCCTCTGGGCGCCCGCCCGTCACTCTGCCGGGCAGCCTCCGCTACCCCGTGTGCATCCTACCTACGTCGGGCAATCCTTTTCGGACGCGTGAAGACGCGGGGCGTGTTAGCCCGTAGCTGGTCGATACCCGTACACCGGCTCTTTCCTGCCGGCGCGCTCCGGACACCTACCGGCCTTGCCGCCCACCATGGCAGGAGAAGACGGGACCGGATCAGGCCACCAGGGCGTACGGCTCGGGCTCGGCCGACAGGCGACGCTCGTCGTAGTCAGGGGCGAGCGTGCCGAAGAGCCGGTCCCAGATCGACGTGTAGAAGCCGAGGTTGACCGCCGGCTCGACGTGGTGTCCCGCGTGCAGCGTCGGGGTGGCCACCCAGCGGAACACCCGGCTGCGCCGGGCCACCGGCGGGAGCACCTCCACGCCCAGGTGCCCGAAGATCCCGAAGACGAGGTTCACCGCGGTGTAGGCGACGATCGCCCAGACCGAGAACGCATGTGTGGCGAGCGCCGCCAGCCAGAGCCCGCCGAATCCGAGGATCTCCAGCGGATGCAGCGCGTACAGCGTCGCGGGCCGGGCGTCGACGAAGCGGTGGTGCAGCGCGTGGGCCAGCGGGAAGAGCCGGGGCCGGTGCGCCACCGCGTGGCCGGCGTACATCAGCAGGTCCATCACCAGGAGCAGCAGGACGAAATCGGCCAGGGCGCGGAGGCCCAGGTCCGCGTTAGGGTGGATGATCCCGGCCTTCCACAACCCCCAGCCGGCGACCGTGACCAGGGAGTTCATCAGGATCGCCCCACCGGCGAGCCACACCTGCAGCTGGCTGATCCGGCCGGGGTCCGGCAGCAGCCGTACCACCGTCGGCAGCCGGAGCATCGCGTTGCCGGCGCCGACGGCGGCCAGGAAGAGGATCACGTTCTCGAGCAGAGCGAGCCCGACCACCTGGCCGACATCGAGTCGCCACGCCCAGTCGAGCACACCATGCACGTCCTTCAGTATGCGCCCGTCGGAGAGGCTCGGGACCGACCTGATTTCCGGATCGCACAAAAGGCCAGCGCGAACGTCCATAGCCTGGCAGGCGGGAGCACTTCGAGACGTTGACGGACAACACCGTGACCAAGGCCGTCAGGGAAGCACTTGAGGGCGTCAGGGAGATCGAGCTGACCGTGACCGGCCGGAAGGCCGGACGGCAGATCACCCACCCCGACTGGTTCGCCTAGGAGGAGGTGAGCGTAGGCCCTCCACCTCGTCGGCTGCTGGGCCGCTCCTCGCCGCAGCCGGCGAGCAGTGCCGCAGCGGTGATCCACAACAGTATGCGCTCGACCGGCGAAGTGGTCGTCACCATCTGACCACCGATCTGTGGTTAGCCGAAGCAGTTGTTCCATGGGTGTACCGCTTCATTGACGTGTGTGGACAGTCGTGCAATGCTGTCGGTCGGTACACCGTAGGAACAACCGGGAGGCTCCGTGAAGTTCTACACCGCCACCAAGAGCCGCAACCAGGGCCGTGAGAGCTGGTCGGTCATCTTCCGGCACCCAAGCAGGCTCGACATCGGTACGGGTAAGCCCGGCCGCCGGGTTCGTCGGGGACTCGGAACGGCCGATAATGCCGAGGCGGGTCGCATGGTCGAGCAGCTCAATGAGATCTTGCGAACGCCAAGTCTTTGGGAGCTGACCGCTCGGGCGAGCGCCGAAGCTCGGTTCGACGCGCGGGTCGTGGAGATCTTCTACGAGGGCTTGGAGGCTGTGGAGCTCGACTTCGCAGGCGTACGCGAAGAGCTGCTTCCTCTTCCGACGGCGGCCGACGGATACCGAACCGTGATGATGCTCGGCACCACTGGGGCCGGCAAGACAACCGTCGTCCGGCAGATCCTCGGCACCGACCCGGATACCGAGCGGTTCCCATCGACGTCAACGGCGAAGACCACTGTTGCCGACACGGAGCTGATCACCAGCGCAGACGAGACTTACCGCGCCGCGGTGACGTTCACCCCTCGCGACGAAGTGATCGACTACCTCACCGAGAACGTCTCTGCGGCCGCGCTGGCCGCCTTCAGTGGCAAGGATGACGCCGAGGTGATTCGGCGGCTGCTCGACCACATCAACCAGCGATTCCGCTTCAGCTATGTGCTGGGCCGCGCCACAGCGCCGACCGCCGAGGACCTCGTGGACGATGACGTCGAGGAGGACGAGGACATCGATCCTGCCGAGTACGGCCAGGTTGACCTCGAGGTTACCCGGCAGGTGATCCAAAAAGCGGCGCGCTCGGTCCGAGTGATCGTCGAACGGCATGCCAGCGCGATCCGCGAGGAGTTCGATGCCAGCGAGGAAGACGAGCGGGTCGTTGCGGAGTACATCGAGGAAAACCTCGATACCGAGTTGCGGCAGTCCGACGAGTTTCACAGCATCGTGGACTCTCTGGTCGATGAGATCGAAAAGCGCTTCTCGACGCTGGATGTCGGCGTCCTGCGGCGGAACCGGCAGGGCTGGCCGGTCAGCTGGTCGTGGAGTACCGACGACAGAACGACGTTCATCAAGTACGTCACCAGGTTCTCCAGCAACTACGCGCCACTGTTCGGCCGCCTGCTCACGCCGCTAGTGAACGGGATCCGAGTCAGCGGTCCGTTCGTGCCGGAGTGGGGCTCGCGGTCGGCAAAGCTTGTCTTGGTAGATGGCGAGGGTCTCGGCCACACCCCGAAGTCGGTTGCCACGCTGTCGACCCGCGTCGCCGTTCAGCTCGAGAAGGTCGATGCCGTGCTGCTGGTCGACAACGCGACTCAGCCGATGCAGGCGGCTCCTGTGGCGGCGCTGAAGGGCATTGCGGTCTCGGGCAACGCAATGAAGCTGCACTTCCTGTTTACCCACTTCGACCACGTCAAGGGAGACAACCTGCCGACATTCTCGGCACGCGAGGAGCACGTCCTGGCGTCGGTGGAGAATGTGCTGCAGGCGATCGGCGACGAGCTCGGGCCCGCTGCAGAGCGTGTCCTGCGCCGCCGCCTGGACTGCGCCCGGTTCTTCGTCGGCGGAATCCACGAGTCGCTCAACGCGAAGAAAAAGATGGGCGGACGGTCAATCCAGGAGTTCCAGCGGCTGCTCGATGCCTTGTCTTACCCAGAGCACGCGGTCGAGGCTGGCCCCAGCCGGCCCGTCTACGACCGGATGAATCTCTCGCTCGTGGTGACGGAGGCGGCGAAGAACTTCCACCTGCGCTGGCGTGGCCTGCTAGGGCTCGATGTGAACCCGGATGCACCGAAGGAGCACTGGACCCGCGTAAAGGCGTTGAGCCGCCGCCTGGCGGAGGGCTGGACGGACGAGTACGACAACCTCAAGCCGGTCGCCGATCTCCGCTTCGAACTGCAGCGACAGGTGTACCTCATGCTGCAGCGGCCGGTGCGGTGGGATCGGGGCGAGCCGAGTGACGACGAAAAGCAGGCGGTCATCGACGATGTCTCGAATGCCGTGACCAAGAGGCTGATGGATCTGACCCGCCGAAGGATGCAGGACGAAGTCAGACTCGGCTGGCAGACGGCCTACAGCCAGAGCGGTACCGGATCCACGTTTGTCCGCGCACGCATCATCGCCTCCGATGTCTATGACAAGGGCGCCCCGGTACCAACCGTCAGCGCCTCGCCCGACCAGAACCGCTTCCTCAGAGACGTCGCGGGGATTGTCTCCGAGGTGGCGGAAGAACTCGACATCGTACTGGCGTGAGGGCCGTCGTCAGCTCAACGCCCGGCGATCGATGGACTTCTAAGATGCACGTCGTGCGCGATGATGGTGAGCTGCCCGTCGGCCAAGGCGGTTCGGGTCGGCGGTGGCTGGCCCACACCCGGCTGGTCCTGTGTGGCGCGGTCGTCGCTGTCGTGGCCGCCACCGCGAGTGTCCGGTGGTTCGTCGGCGAACCCGAACGGCCGGCGGGTGGGAAGCAGTCGATCGGGTACGGCTGCCCCGTGTTCGGCTTGAACCCGGGCCCTTCCCAGGAGTGCGGACCGCCCGCGGCCCTGGACCCGCGCCGCGCACCGGTGACCGAGGGGCAGCGGACGGCGGTCAGGGACAGGGCCAGGGCCATTCGCCTCGCCGCGTCGCACGCCGGCTGGTGCATGACCGGCACCCAGCCGGAATGCGCCCGTCGGCGGGCGTCACACGAACCGACGCAGCACGATGTCGATGCGGCTCGGCTGTGGCTGAGCCGGACGGAGACCTCAGCGAGCACGGCACGGCTGGCTCGTCCGGGCGATCCAGGTCAGGTGGGCGCGCTGCTCTACGCGGCTCGCCTCGGTGACGTCTGCGTCGTCGACAACCTCGAGCAGGTGCCGGGCGGTGCGGGCGGCGAGGAGATCGTCGGCCTCCTGCCAGACGGGACCTGCCTGCCCGACTGACGAGCCGAGCGGTCCCTCCGGCGCAGACGGGCACCCGACCGGGCCCGGCTCCGCTCCGACACCCGCCGCCGTGCCGGGCGTCGACCAGCGCCACCGCCGCGGTCGGACATAGCCGGGCGTCGGGTGCCGCCGTGGTCGGCGCAGGGCCCGCCCGGTCGTACGCCGTGTGCCGCCGCTCCTTCTCTCGGGTGACCCACGGGCATGCCAGCCCGAAGCCGTCCCATCCGCACCACGGGATCGATCTCACGTCCGACGCCGGCGTAGTCGACGAGTCCGGCCGGCGCGGCTGTCAGTAGGTCGCGCCCGGCGCCACCTGCGCGGCCACCCGCTCGTGCAGCGCGGCGAGGGCCGGGCTGACGGTGGCGGTGAGCGGCGCCGGGTCCGCCAGCCGGCGCGCCGGCTCGGGTAGCCAGGCGAGGTCGGCGTCGAACCGGCCGCGCGCAGCGCGTACCTCACCGGCCGGGTCGGCGGCGGCCAGGCGACGGCCGCCGCGCATGACCGGCACGAGCAGCGGCTCGCGGTCGCCCGGTGGGGGTTCGTCGCGCAGCCCCACCACGTCGCCGCCGGCACCGGTGGGATCACGGAAGACCTGCTTGGGACCGGGCAGGGTGGCCTTGCCGGGCGACAGCTTGAGCACCGGCCGGTCGCCGACGGCCACCAGCTTGTAGGCGCTGTCCAGGGACGGCGCGTCGAAGGAGACGCCCATCCGGGTGCCGACGCCGTACGCGTCGATCGGTGCGCCCGCGGCGACAAGCGCCGCGATGGCGTCCTCGTCGAGGCTGCCGCTGGCCACGATCTGGGCCTGGGTCAGCCCGGCGTCGTCGAGGATCGCGCGGGTCTGCACGGCCAGCGCGGCGAGATCCCCGGAGTCGAGCCGCACGCCCATCGGGCCAGACAGTCCCAGCTGCGCGATGACGTCGACGGCGGCCCGCACTCCGGCGGGCGTGTCGTAGGTGTCGACGAGGAACACCGGGTTCGTGGGGAAGTCGGTCGCGAACGCGCGGAACGCGGCACGCTCGTCGGGGAACGCCTCGACGTACGAGTGGGCCATCGTCCCGGACGGCGTCAGTCCGTAGCGTCGAGCGGCCTCGACGTCGCTGGTCGCGGCGAAGCCGGCGATCGCGGACGCCCGCGCCACGCCCGCCCCGGCCTCGATCCCGTGCGTGCGGCGGAACGCGAAGTCGACCAACTGCGCGTCGCCGGCGGCGAGGCGGCATCGGGCGGCCTTGCTGGCCACCGTGGTGTGGAAGGTGATCAGGTTCAGCACGCCGGTCTCCACCAGCTGGGCCTCGGCGATCGGCGCGGTGACCTCCAGCAGCGGTTCGTCGGCGAACACCACGCGGCCCTCCGGTACGGCCCAGACGTCACCGGTGAACCGCAGCCCCGCGAGCGCTGCCAGCGTCGCCTGGTCGAGCCCGACGGTGTCGCGCAGATAGCCGAGTTCGCCCTCGTCGAACGCGAAGCTTTCCAGGAACGCCAGCGCCTCGGCCAGCCCGGCGGCCACCAGGAAGCCACGCTGCGGCGGTAGGCGACGGACGAACAGGCTGAACGTTGCGCGCTGCACCATGTCCCGGCGCAGGTAGCTGGCCGCCATCCGCAGCTCGTACAGGTCGGTACGCAACCCGCTCATGGTTCCTCCATCGGCACGGGCACGGTCGACGACCGGTGGCATCGCGGCGATGCCGTCCCGTCGGGTCAGGAGCGGGCGCCGCGCGCGGGACGGTGGGACAGGGAACTCGGCGCGTTGACCCCGGCACCGTCGCTGACACTGATGCCCAGCCGCTCGACCAGTTCGCCGCCGAGCCAGGCAGTCATCCCGGACAGGACGATGCCCGCGAAGCTGCAGATCAGGGCCAGGGCGTTCGGCTCCCAGTTCTCGGCGGACGCCCGCACCAACCAGCTCACCGCGAACAGCAGCACGACGACGACGTTGCCGATGCCGTGGATCGCGCCGACGCGCTTGGCGCGGGTACCGGACGGGATGGCCCGCCAGTCGATGAACCCGAAGACCGCGGCGACGAGGCCGCCGATGACGCCCGCGCCGATGATGTACCCGGCGGAGATCTGGAATCCAGCGCGGTCCGTGATCAGATACAGGATGTCGAAGATCACCGCCGTGGCGAACAGCCCCAACGGGAACACGATCATCATGGGATGGATCCCGTGGCCCATCGCCTTGGCTCGACTTTCCACCGCGACCACCTGTCTGGCGGGATGTGTTGGACGCGGGTACCCCTTCGGGTCGCTGGTACACCTACCGGCGGTCTCGCCGACCATCTCGCCGGGGTCCGCTCACTCCTGACCGATCAGACTGTCGAGGGCGACGGTGGGATCGGCCAGACGGTCGAGGTCGACGTGCTGCCGGGAGCGGATCAGCTGCCCGATCGGGCCGGTCACCTCCCAGACGTTGACGTTCATGCCCGCCAGCACCCGCCCCTGCGCGGTCCAGAACGCGATGAACTCGCCGCCGGTGAGCTCACCGCGGACGACGACCCGGTCGTAGGAGCCGGGCGGGGCGTGGCCGGTGTACTCCATGCCCAGCTCGTACTGGTCCGTGTAGAAGTAGGGCAGCCGGTCGTAGCTGACGACCCGACCGAGCATGCCGCGGGCGGCGGCGGGCCCCGAGTGCAGGGCGTTTGCCCAGTGCTCGACCCGCACCCGGGTGCCCAGCATCCGGTGGCGGGCGTTGGCCAGGTCGCCGGCGGCCCAGATGTCCGGGTCGCTGGTACGCAGGGTGTCGTCGACGACGACGCCGTTGTCGACAGCGAGGCCGGCCTGTTCGGCGAGCTCGGTGTTGGGCTGGACGCCGACGCCGACGACGACGAGGTCGGCGGGCAGGACCGTGCCGTCGGCGAGCAGTACTGCGGTGACCCGGTGCGACCCCTGGAACTCGTGGACCTGGGCACCGAAGTGGAAGGTGACCCCGTGGGCGCGGTGCAGGTCGGCGAAGACGGTGGCGAGCTGGTCGCCGAGGACGCGCTGCAGGGGCAGGTCGGCGGTCTCGACGACGGTGACGGCGGCGCCGCGGGTGCGCGCGGCGGCCGCCACTTCCAGGCCGATCCAGCCGGCGCCGACGATGACGACGTTCGCGCCGTCGACGAGGGCTTCGGAGATGCGGGCGCTGTCGGCGAGGGTACGCAGCCGCAGCACGCCGTCGAGGTGCGCGCCGGGAATCGGCAGGGTCCGGGCCCGTGACCCGGTGGCCAGCAGCAGCCTGTCGTAGTGGAAGCGCTGCCCGTCGGCCACCGTGACCTGCCGGGACCGGCGGTCGAGGGCGGTCACGCGGGTGTCGGTACGCAGGTCGACGTCGTGGTCGACGTACCAGCCGGCGTCGTGCACGTAGACGCTGTCGCGCTCGGTGGTACGCAGCAGTAGGCCCTTGGACAGTGCCGGCCGTTCGTACGGGCGCTCGGTCTCCTCGCCGAACAAGACGATCTTGCCGTCGAAGCCCTCCTCGCGAAGCGTCTGTGCGGCTCTGGCTCCGGCCAGCCCGGCCCCGACGATCACGAACTGACGCTGCTGGGTCACGGATTCTCCTAGCGGGACGTGTCAGGCGTGGGCGCCGACTCCGGTGAGGGTGAAGAACTCGGCGCGGGAGCGCGAGTCGTCGCGTAGCGCGCCGAGCAGCGTGGAGGTGATGGTGGTGGCTCCGACCGCCTGCACTCCACGCAGGGTCATGCACAGGTGTTGCGCCTCGACGACCACCCCGACGCCTCTCGGGCGCAGGTGGGCGGTGAGCCAGTCGGCGATCTGCTTGGTCAGCCGTTCCTGGACCTGCGGGCCGTGGGCGAAGAGTTCCGCCACCCGGGCGAGTTTGGACAGCCCGAGGATCCGTTCGCCGGGCAGGTACCCGACGTGGGCGACGCCGATGAACGGCAGCAGGTGGTGCTCGCACACCGAGCGGATCGGGATGGCCCGGGCTACGACGAGCTCGTCGTAGCCCTCGTCGTTGTCGAAGGTGGTGAGCCGGAACTCGCGCGGGGTGAGCAGTTCGGCGTAGGCGCGGGCCATCCGGCCCGGCGTTTCGGCCAGCCCGTCGGCGTCGAGGTTCACGCCGAGTGCCGCCAGGAACGCGGCCGCGGCCTGTTCGGCGGCGACCAGGTCCTTGGTAGCCAGCCGCCGGTCGACCTGAAGCGGGCTGAGGGACACATCGGCTCCCATCGACAGACGGTGGATGGTGGACGCTCGGCCCATCAGTTCCATGTCGACCACCCACCCGTTTTCACCAACCAACATTGTTGTTATTCATGCTGTACCCGGCGCAGCAGAATTTCAATAGCAGACGCTGGTGATAATCTCGGTGGGATGCCGGACCGATGGACAGCCGTCGCCGCGCTCGCCGATCCGTCCCGGCGGGCGCTGTACGACCACGTGCGCCACCAGGACCACCCGGTCACCCGGGAGGAGGCCGCCGACGCCGCCGGGATCTCCCGCGGACTGGCCGCCTTCCACCTCGACAAGCTCGTCGACGCCGGCCTGCTGCGGGCCCGCTATCAGGCCCCACCCGACCAGCCGAGAGGCCGGGGTCGCAGCCCCAAGGTGTACGAGCTGGCGGGGGACGGTCTCGCCGTCACGGTCCCGGAACGCCGCTACGAACTGATCGCCGAGATCCTCGCCGACGCGGTCGTCGACGACCCGGCCCACGCCGACGCCGCCTCGCGTCGGCTCGCCGGGCAGCACGGCCGCAGCCTGGGCACCGGACTGGCCGAGGACGGGTGCGACATCCTGTCGGCGTTGGGCGGCCTCGGATTCGAGCCGCGGCCCGACGCGCAGCGGCGGGTCCTACTGCACAACTGCCCGTTCCACGCCCTGGCCACCCGGCACACCGCACTGGTGTGCGGGCTGAACCAAGCCTTCCTCACCGGCCTGCTCGAAGGGCTCGGCGCCGCCGATGTCGAGGCCCGGCTGGCCCCCCGCCCCGGTGCCTGCTGCGTGGAGCTGAATCTGCCGTCATGAACCGCGCCCTCCCGGCCGGTTGTCAGGAGGGCCGCTCGACGGGGATCAGCGCGGGGTGCCGAGGAACATCGCCCGTCGCACGCCAGGACCAGTTCGTCCTGCGCCCGCTGCGGTGCCCGGGACGGGTGCTGCTGCCGGTGTCGCGGATCCCGCCGCGAGCGCCCGCGATCGTCCATAGCCTGGGAAGCGGGAGCACTGCCGGCAAGATTGACGGAGGACACCGTGACCAAAGCCGTCCGGGACGCCCTTGAGGGCGCCAGCGAGATCGAGCTCACCGTGACCGGCCGGAAGACCGGACGGCAGATCTCTCACCCCGTCTGGTTCGTCCAGGAGGAGGAAAGCGCGTTCCTGGTCCCGATAACCGGCTCGGACAGCGACTGGTACAAGAACGTACGGCAGACACCGTTCGTGCAGCTGGCCGTCAACGGGACGGCGGTGAGCTCGACCGCGACCCCGATCACCGAACCGGACCGGGTCGATCACGTGGTGGAGATGTTCCGCGAGAAGTACGGCTCGGATCAGGTGGACCAGCACTACCCCAAGCGTGACGTCGCCGTCCAGGTCTCACTCACTTAGCCCGTCGGGTCAGCCGTTGATCGTCAGCGCGACCGGCAGGCCCTGCTGCACCTCGAGGACCGCCCGCTCCCCCAGCGGTCGGACCAGCTCGACGGTGACGATCCGCCGCGCTCCGATGTCCCCGCACGCCTCGCCGTCGGCGTGGGGATGCGCGATGACGATCACGACGACGGCGTTGGCCGACTCGACGGCCTCCGCGCTGTAGTCGACGCCGCACGGCTGGCTTCCGGGGGCCGGGGAGCCGGTGAAGGCCACGGTCAGCCGCCGGCTCGTCGTGCTCCCGGTCGCCGACTCGATCGCCAGCCCGCCGTGCGGGTACTCGGGCCCCCAGGCCGGTGGCGTCACCACGACGGCAGCCGAGCGGGCGACCGCGATCCGGGTCAGCCGCACCGCCGTGCCCTTGAGGGTGAACTCCCAGGCCGGGACCGCCGCCGGGCCGCGCGTGGTGGAAATCCGCACCGTGGTCAGGCGCGCGGCGGTGACCTCCAGGGGTACGCACCCGGAGCAGTCCCCGGCGCCCGCCGCTCTCAGCTGGGCGAGTGCCTCCTCGGCCGACGTCAGTGGAACGGGTTGCGTCCTGCCGTTCTCCCAGACCACCTTCCCCGTCGGTTGCCCGAGGGCGGGCAGCGCCGTGGCGGCCTCGATACGGCCGGTCAGCAACGCCTGCTTGTTGTTGTCGCCGTTCGGCTGCTCCCAGTCGCCGAGCTGGCCGGTCAGCTCCCCGACCGGCACGAAGGCTTGCGCCCCACCGGCGTCGAGGACCGCCTGGTCATACCGGGTCAGGGCGTCGCGCGCCTGCTGGCGCAACCGGTCCAGGTCATCCCCGCCCGCGTCGCTGCCGGTCGCGCCGCAGCCACCCAGAACGGCCACCGCGGTCACCCATACCAGCCAGCGTCGTCCGCCCATCCCCGCTCACCTCCGCCCCCTTCGACGGCCGCCGGCCCGGTGGAGGTTCCCGCCTGTCCGACCGGTGTCCCAGGGATCAGCTCGACGTGGGGTGCGGCCGGTCAGGTGAGCGGACAGCCAGCATGCCTTCCGGCACCGAGGTGCTCACGAACGGGCCGCCCGCCGGCGGAGAACCATGCGGCCGGCGTGCTTCCGCAACTCCCGCGCGGTCTGGCCCAGCTCGAACGCGATCCGGGCGGCCTCGTACGCCTCGGCGGCGCCCGGCTCCGCCATCCGGCGCTCGCGCAGGTCGTCCCACTCCGCCCGATCATCCATCACCGGCTCCCCTCGACCATGGTCAGCCGCTCTGCCAGCCATCGCTCCAGAGCCCAACGAGGGTCAACGCACCGGGTCGTGGTGCGGTTCATCACGTCCTGTTCCCTGGCAGCCATGGACCGGGCCACCGCCCCGGTCAGACATACGCGGGGCGTCGGGTGCCCCCGTGATCGGCGCACGGCCCGCCTGGTACGCCGGTCATGCTGACCAGGCCGTCCTCGCACTGCACCACGTAGCCCTTGCCGTTCCAGAAGGTGGCCACGCAGTCGAACCAGTCGCAGACGTCCGCGGCCGGCTCGTAGATGTAGGAGCCGCCGCAGTAGTTGTAGCCGTACGGGTTCTCCGGTGCGCCGCAGAGGTCGACCGAGGTCGGGCTCGGCGAGCCGGTGGAGGGGTTCGGGCGGCCACCGGTGCTGCTGGCCGACGGCCGCCCCGAGGGGCTGGTCGGTGCGGCACCACCGTTCGGGCCCGGTCCGGGCGAGGTGACCGGCCCGACACTGGGCCCCGGTGCCGTACCGGGACCGGACGTGCCGGGCCCGGTGGTGGCGTCCGGCCGCGGAGCCGCGCTGGGATCGGTGGAGCTGAGCGGCGCGCCGACGGCGGTCGACGGCGAGGGTTCATCGGGGTCGATCGAGGCCGCGCCGGGGCGGCCGCCGATGTCCATCCCGACCACCGGCCGGTCGGCCGCGGACCAGCGGACCGTGCCCACGACCCCCGCCAGGGCCACCAGCACCGCGACGGCGGCGACCAGCGCCGGACGCGCGAGGCGGGCGACGGCCGGGGCCTCGGCGGGCGTGGCCGGCGACGGTGCCGCCGGTTGGGTACGCCAGTGCGCCACCACCGCCTCGTCGAGCCGGTCCAGGAGCGCGTCCCGCTCCCCGACGGCGTCGGCGTACGCGACGGTGAGTCGCAGCCGGAAGGCGGACGCGGCCGTCGGCGGCACCCGTACTCCCCGGATCCTGCCCGGGCCGTGCTCGTGCAGCAGGGTGAACGGCTCTTCCGGATGGTGTGCCACCCCGGTGAGCTGCGGGTACGGCCACTCCTGGACCCCGAGGCGCCCGATGAGGATCAACCGCCGGTCGGTGACCACCGCCGTGCCGGCGTCGACCACCGCGATGCCCCGCGTCCGCCCGGGTGACCGGGCCGGGTCCCCCACGGGAACGACGGCCAGCTCCGGCGCGGGCAGGCCGGCGGTGTGCCGAGCCGTCACCTCGAGGAGTTCCGCCCCGGCCTGCACGCTGGCCACGACCTCGTCGTCGTCGACGGTCACCGGCAGCCCCACCGGCGTCTCCGCCGGCTGCTCGGGTTCCTCGGCCCGCGCGCAGAACTCCCGTAGCTCGATGTCGCGTCGCCGCCACGCCTCGACGGCAGCCTCGTACGCCGTGCGCCGCCGCTCGTTCTCTCGGATGACCCAACGGGCCCGCCAGCCCACAGTCGTCCCGTCCGTCGCCACCGGGTCGCCTCTCATCGCGAAGGGGTTCCGCGTCCACCCGGTACAACCGCGCGCGGCGGCGCAGGACACGCCGCAGCCGTCGACCGGTTCGGCTGGTTCCGTGGGGCCGATTCGTGGAGGTGCCGCCGCCCCACATCCACAGTGCCCTGCTCGACGCGGAGGCCGGTGTCATCGTCGAGTACCCGTACCGGTTGGCGGGTGGGGCCGAACCGCCGATATCCACGGCTATCCCCGCCCGCCGCGCGGCGATACGGTGCACGCACCGCCTCGGGCCGCGCCCCGCCGACAGGTCGCGACGCCGCCTTACGCGTCCCCATCCGCACCACCGGATCGATCTCACGTCCGACGCCGGCGTAGTCGCCGGGAGAGAGGATCGAAGAGGATGCTCCCGACACCCACCACCTCCCGCTGGCGAGCGGCGAGAGTTGCCCTCGCAGCCGCCATCGCACTGGTCAGCCTCGGCATTTTCGGTGCGCCCGTTCATGCCCAGGGACAGTCCAAAGTCACCGTGATGACCCGGAACCTGTATCTGGGTGGCGATCTGACGCCGTCCATCGGCGCGCCGACACCGGGCGCGTTCCTGGCCGCGAACTCCGCGCTGTTCAGCCACGTCGGCCTGGTCGACTTTCCGGCCCGGGCGAAGCTGCTCGCTCGGGAGATCACCGAGAACAAGCCGGATCTGGTCGGCCTGCAGGAGGTCGCCCTGTGGCGCACCGGCACATTCGGTGACCCCGCACCAGCCACCGAGGTCCGGTACGACTACCTGGCGCTGCTCATGGGCGAGCTGAGCCGTTCCGGTCACGCGTACGACGTCGCGGTCGTACAGGCCGAGGCCGATCTGGAGGCGCCGGCGGGCGGGCCGCACTTCCTCGACGTACGGCTCACGATGCGCGACGTGATCCTGGTGCGCCACGGCGGCCGGGTGAAGGTGACCGACTCCTCGTCCGGCACCTTCGCCAACAACCTCAGCTTCACGCTCGCGGCGACGGGCGGGACCGTGACCAGCACCCGCGGTTGGACCGCGGTGGACGTGGTGCACGGGCAGCGCCCGTTCCGGTTCGTGAACACCCACCTGGAGGCCTTCCACCCCGGTGTCCGGGTGCTGCAGGCGCGCGAACTGCTGGCCGGGCCGCTGGCCACCGCGCCGGGCGACGTCATCCTCGCCGGTGACCTCAACACGGGTCCCAACCTGCCCGTCGCCGAGAACCGGCTCGCCTACGCCGCGCTGGTGGCCGGCGGGATGCGGGACACGTGGGAGATCCTGCACCCGGGTGAACCCGGCTACACCGCGGGTCTGGGCGACGACCTGAACCAGCCCGCCGACGCCGTCGAACACCGCATCGACATGGTCCTGTTCCGGGGGGAGGTCGTACCCGTCTCGAGCCTCATCTTCGGCAACGAGCGGCAGACCCCCGACGGCCGGTGGGCTTCGGACCACCTCGGCTACCTGGCCGTACTGGCTCTGCAGTAAGGCGATCGTTGCTCCGGGCTGGCGCCGACGCGCCAGCCCGGAGTTGACGCGCGGCGTGAACCAGCGCTCGTCGGATCGTCAGCCATGCGACGACGAGCGCCCACCCAATGCGGCGTAACCGCGCCCCGTCCGGTCGGTCATGCAGCCACGGGTCGACTGCTTGTCGGCGCGCCCCGTGCCGCACTCCACGAGCGTGATCCCCGGAATCGCCTTCAGCGCCTGTGGATGGAGGGTGAAAGAGCGCGAGGGCGCCGGGTTCACGACCGGGCGCTGGCAACAGGAACTGTCGGTTCGATGCGGTCCAGTGAGGTCATCCGGCTGGCAAACGGCTCACCGTCGCACATCCGGGTGGGCAAGCTGGATGTCCGAGATCCGACAGGGCGCTCCGCGGAGCGTCCACGAGACCGGACGGTGGTGCGCCCGGGTTCGGACGGTGGGGCGGAAGGTCAGGTTAGGTCCGATCGACCGCGCTGACCGGGGCATTTGCCGTTTCGAGCGGCTGACAATTCACGAAACGAAGAGCTGGTCCTTTCCCCATTCGGCGGGTGACCCCTCCCCGCCAGCACCGCGAATCGGTGAATGAACGGTTGAAAAGCCTGCGCGAAAGTGCCGCCACCGGGCCATCCACTGAATGCCTTTCCGCGCCACCCTCATGTCCATTCGGCGGATCACGACCTATTGCGGCGAACGCTACAAAGGAACCCATCCTGTTACTCGATCACCTCTCACCCCCACCGCCCTCAGTCCCGCCTACGAGACTGCCGCGGCAGGCCGAGTGCCCGACGAGAGGAGTGGACACCGATGACACCCCGTCCTCGCCGCGACGACTCCAGCGCCACGACCCACCCGGTACCGACGGGCCAGGCCCCGGCCGGCGGTTTCGCCACCAGCCTCTCGCCGGCCGCGCGCGCCGCCCTGACCGGCGCCGGTACCCGCCAGCGGTACCCGGCCGGCACCCCGTTGTTCCACCAGGGAGACCCCTCACGTCACGTGGTGCTGATCGAGAAGGGTTGGGTGAAGGTCACCTCCACCTCCCGTCGCGGGTGGGAAGCGTTGCTGGCCATCCGGGGTCCCGGCGACATCCTCGGTGAGCTGTCCGCCGTCGACGGGCGACCCAGGCTGGCCACGGTGACCGGCCTGTCCCCGGTCGAGGCGACCGTGCTCACCGCCGAGCGGCTGCACATCTGCCTGACCGAGTGGCCGGAGATCGCCCTGTCCCTGCTCCGCCACCTGGCCGCCAGCCTCCGCGAGGCCGACGGCCGGCGCGTCGAATACGGCTCCAGCAACGGCGACAACCGGCTGGTCGTCCTGCTGGTGGAGCTGCTCAACAAGCATGGCGTCGCCACCCCCGAGGGGATACTGCTCGACCTTCCGCTGAGCCAGCAGGATCTCGCCGCCGCCGTCGGCACCTCGCGCGAGGTGGTGGCGCGCACCCTGCGGGTGCTGCGCGATCGGCGGATCGTGCTGACCCGGCGGCTCCGCATCGTCGTCGTCGAACCGGAGCTGCTGCGGTCGTTGGCAGGTTCTGTGTCGATGTCGACACAGCGCCCGTAGCCATCGGCAACGTACCGCCCGACGTTTCGCGGGACCCTCGTCGATGACGGTGTCCACCCGTCCGCGAAGGAGCCTCATGGCCCACCCCACCCGATCCCGACTCACTCCGCGTCGCACGGTCCGCTCCACCCTCACCGCCTCCGACCGGTCGCACCGACTGCGGCGCGCCGACACCGGCACGGGCGCCGCAGTGCGGCTCACCGAGCGGCTGCTCGCCGAGGCCCGCGACGAGCTGCGCCGGGCCGATGCCAAGGCGACGCACTGGCTCAGCCTCTTCGGCGGGGCGCTGCTCGCCCTGGTGACCGGGCTGGTCGGAGCGTCCTGGTCACCGAGCCGGCTGGCCGGGACCGCCGTCTGGACCTGGTGGGCGGGCTGCCTGTTCGGGGCCCTGACGCTCGTCGCCCTGATCATGGCGCTGCTGCCGAGGACCAGCGGTGACCCCGAACTGCGGCTCGTCGCCTACTTCGGGCACGTGCACAAGCTGCGTGACCCGGCGCTCGTCCGCCGCTACGTGGAGCGGGCCGCCCACGACACCATGCCCAGCCTCATCTCCCAGCTCTGCTGGATCAGCCGCCTGGCGATGACGAAGTACCGGTGGACCCGGGCCGGGACCGTCTTCGCCATGCTCGCCGCCGCCCTGATCGCGGTGAGCCTGCTGTGACCGACGCGTCGGAACGAGAGGAGCACCCGATGTCCGACTCCGATCCGCCACGTACCACCACCCCGGCCCGGTGGCCCAGGACCAGCTTCCTCGGCCGCCTCCACCCCGCCGACCAGGACGCCCTGCTACGCCTGGGCGCGCGGGCGGAGTTCGCCGACAGCCGGTGCCTGCTCCGACAGGGCGACCGGGGACGCCACCTCCTGCTGCTCACCAGTGGACGGGCCCGGGTGGAGGTGGACGGCGCCCGACGGGAGCCGCTCGGCATAGCGCTGCGCTCGTCCGGGGACCTCGTCGGCGAGTTGTCCTACCTCGACGACCGGCCCCGGTCCGCCTCGGTGGTCGCGGTCGGACCGGTGGTGGCCCGGCACATTCCCACCCCGGCCTTCGACCACTTCCTGCGTCACCATCCGGTGGCCAACCGGCGGTTCGCGCAGCTCCTGGCCGCGCGACTACGGGCAGCCGACCGGCGCACAGTCGCCGCGTCCTACGACACCGCCACCAGGGTGGCCGGCGTGCTGTACGAGCTGGCGGTCGCGGACGGGCACCTGCTCGTCGCCCACACCACCCAACGGGAGCTGGCCCGCCTGGTCGGCGCCTCACAGGTCTCGGTGCACCGGATTCTGCGCCGGTTCTCCCGGGCGGGCCTGGTCGGCACCCGACACGGTTCGATCCTCATTCGGGATGAGACCGCGCTGTGGGCAATCGCGGACAGGACCGCGAATTGCATCAGCTGATGTAGATCAACTGGCTGGTCCCGCAATTTCCGCCGCACAGTGACAACCGTCCCCTCCCTCGAAGCAGGTGATTGTCCGTGGAACTTCCACGCCCGTGGACGTCGATTTCCTCCGACATCGTCAATTCCAGCGCCGGTGGCTACCCCCGTCAGTCCGACCTCGCCCTGGCGGCCGAGGAGATCATCGCCGAGGCCAAGAAGTCCTGCCCCTACCGCGGGTCCTGGATCAGGCGCGAGCGGGGCGACGGCGAACTCACCCTGGCCCCCGCCGACGTGCCCCTGGCCTGGTTGATCGCCGAGTTTCTCAACCGACTCCGGGTCGGCGTGCTGGCCTGGAACCGCAACAAGAACGACGCGAGTCAGCTGCGGCTGCGGGTCGGCGTCGACTTCGGCACCGTCAGGGTGGACGGCGAGGGCGTTCCCCGCGGCGGAGACGCGATCGTCAGCTCCGTGCGGCTGCGGGACTCCGACGCCGCCCGGGAGGCCACGACCGCGGTGCCCGGGGCGCCGATCGTCGCGGTCGTCTCCGATTCGGTCTACCAGCAGGTCGTGCCTTTCGGCGAGCTGGGACTGCAGCCCGAGATGTTCCGGCGGATCCGCGCCGCCGTGCCGGAGAAGGGGTACGAGGCGGTCTCCTGGCTCTACCTGCCCGGGCACTTCCCGCCGTACGTGACCGGCACTGACGACGGGCCGGACCGGGGCTGCGCGCCGCGCGAGGCCACCGCACCCGCCACGGAACCGGACCGGCGGAGACGTGCGACTTCGCCTGCGGACAGCCGCCGGCGCGAGGAGCCGGGTCCGACCACCAACACCGGCATCACGATCAAGGGCAACAAGGCGCGGGTCGACATGGGGGACATGAACTTCGGGGGAGGCTCGGCGTGAGCGCCGAGGAGCCGGGCGCGGCGCCTCCGCCGGAGCCGGCCGGCGAGCCTGAGCCGCGCCCGGTCGCCGAGGCGCCTTCGGCCGCCGGACCGCAGCCTGCCGGTCCGGACGCAATGGACGGGCCGGCGGGTCCGTCCCCAGCCCCGTCACCCCCCGAGCAGGCGGCGGGCGGCCGCGACCCCGCCCCAACGGAGCGCGCCGGCGGCTACCGGGAGCAGATGGATCAGCTCCGCCCGCTCGACGAGGGGACGACCGGCGAGAGGTCGCACTCGTCGGACACCAGCTGGCGCGACGGCGGTACCGAGGAACCCACCACCGGCGACACGCTGCCGTCCAGCCTGCGGCCAGGTCAGACTGTGCAGGGCGTACAGGTCAACGGCAACAACGCGTTGATCAACATCGCCCGCGCCGACGGGCGGCAGGTCAGCGTGCTGCGGTCGCTGCGCACCCCGGAGGGAGTGCGCGAGACGGCCCGCACCTACGTCGAGGTCGCCGACTTTCCGCAGACCGTCGCCCGGCTCGAGGACCACCACGTGGTCCTGCTCCACGGCCGCGTGGGCACCGGCCGGCGTACCACCGCGGAGATGCTGCTGTGGCGGGTCGCCGGCATCGACAAGGTGGCGGGCATCGAACCCACCCATTCCGACGTGACCGCCGCGGAGCTGGCCGGCGAGGAGAACCTGCTGCTACGCGGCCACGGCACCGTGCTCGAACTGCCCGGGCGGGCCACGGTCGGCGCCGGCACGCTGCGTACCTTCGAGCGGCTCGCCCGCGACCGCAAGGCGTACGTGGTGATCCTCCAGGACAGCGCCGAGGCGCCCGGCCCGTCGCTCGCGCCGTACGCGGTGGGCCATGTGCCCCCGTCACCGCAGGACGTGCTGCGCCGACACCTGCTCCGGGCATTGACCCGCCAGGGCCGGTGCGCCGCCGACTGCGATCCCTGCCGCGGTGCCTGCCGGATGGCTTTCGTGGAGCGGTGCGTTCAGCAGGAGACGGTGGTCGACGAGCTGGCCGCCCATCCTCGGCCGGCGCAGACGGTGGAACTCGCCACCGCGCTGGCCGGGTGGACAGGCGTGGAGGCGGAACTCACGGCCGCACTGGCGGGGCTGCGGCGCAGCCGCCGGGACTTCGCCGCCAAGCTGCTCAAGGCCGGAAAGGCGGCCAGGTCGGGCGAAGGCGAGGAGGATCCGCAGGCGGCGCCGCGCCGCCAGGCCTTCCAGATCGCGTACGCGGCCTTCGACGGGCACCCGCTGGCCGACGTCTTCGACGCCGGGGAACTGCTGCTGGCGATCTTCCAGGCGGTGGAGAGCGGGGCGGAGCGGGTGACCCGGGTCGTCTTCGACGGTGGGGTGGAGCAGATGCTCCGGTCCGGGCCCGAGGAGGGCCCGCTCGCTGCCGCGGACGTCGTCGAGCAGCCCCGGCGGGCCCGGCTGGTCGACCCCCGGCTGCTGACCGACGTGCTGGACGTGACCTGGAACGACTTCGACGGCGCCCGGCTGCCCCTGCTGCTCTGGCTGGAGCAACTGGTCTTCACCCGCCGCGACGCGGTCCGGCAACGGGCCGCGTACCTGGCCGGCTGGTTGGCCACCTGCGACTTCGACGAGGTGTGGAGCGCGGTGGTCCGGCGGTGGGCCGGCGACGGCCGGGGCACCGTACGACAGGCAGCCGCGTGGGCCCTGCACATCGCCGCCGGCGACACCCGCCTCCTCGGACGCATCCGGGGCCGGGTACGCGACTGGGTGCGCAGCGGCAACGCGCTGCTGCACGACTCCGCCGCCCGCGCCTACGGCACCCGCATCGGTCTGCTCGCCCCCGAGGAGGCGCTGCGAGAGCTGCGTACCCTGGCCAGCCGGGACGACCTGAACGCCAGCGCGTCGGTCGCCCGGTCGCTGGTCACCCTCTACCAACCGGCCGAGGCGTACCTCGCCGACACGCCCGGAGCGCCGGAGGCCACCTGGCGGGCGCTGGTGGACTGGCACCGCGACGACCTGCACCGGCTGCGCGTGCACTCCGCCCGGGGTCTCACCCTGCTGGCCCGCCGCCGCGGTCCGTCTCCCCGCGAGGGCTGGCCGCTGCTGCTGGCCGGCACCCCCGATTTCACCCCGGACGCCACCGAACTGGTCGCGCTCTGGCAGGGCGCGCTCACCGACGGCTCCACCGCGTACCAAGCCTGGAACGTGCTGCACGCCTGGATCCGGCTCGCCGACGACGACGCGGAACTCGCCGAGCGGGTCGTCGCGCTGGTCAGCCGAATGCTGGTCGGCCCGGTGGCCGTCCGTGGCCGGTTCTACCTGCGCCACCGGTGGACGACGTCGCCCACCGCCCGTCGCCTGGCCGGCATGCGTTGGGGCGAACCAGCCGCCGGCGACAGCCCTCCTCATCCCACCCCTGACCCGGGAGGTCACCCGTGAGCAGCAAGAAATCCGAAACCGACGCGCCCCGGCGCAGCCTCTGGCGCCGGCTGGTCGACTGGTTCCGCGGCACCCGGAAGGAAGAGCCGAAGCCCACCGAGCGGATCCGGCAGCGGCTGGAGGACGTGGTCTACCAGCCCTCCGGTGACGGCCCCGTGGTGACCGCGCTCTGCGCCGGTGACGTCTTCGAGTTCCAGGTGCACACCCACCTGGTCTGGTCCAGCCGGGAGATGGACTACGACGAGCTGACCGAGCAGGCCGGCGAGTTCACCAGCAGCGCCCAGGACGCCGTCCGGGAACGGATCTGGGAGGTCGCCCGCACCTTCTCGCCGTACCACTCGGCGGCGGCGGAGAAGGCGATGCAGCAGGCGCTGGACACCGACTGGTGCTACTCGGGAGACGCCGGAAAGGTGCGGTGCCGCGCGAAGGTGCGGGTGCTGCCCGACCCGCGGGTCCACGAGCACCTGCTGCCGTTCGCACTCCAGGAACTCGACGTGGAGGCCAACGCCTCCCTCGGCCTGCTCCGGGCCGACCGTTTCGAGCAGGTCACCGTGCGCTGGCGGGAGTTGCTCGACAGCCTCGGTCACGACGCGATGGTCGCGTACGCCACCCAGCTCACCGACCCGGCCTTCGCCACCGTCTTCGCCCGGTTCGTCAACCACCGGCGCGCCTCGGTGGTGGAGCTGGCGGAGGTGCTGCGGCAGGCCAGCAAGGACCACGAGCACGTCGGCATGTACGAGTTCGCCAACGCCTATGACAAGGCCGTACAGGCGTTCTGCAAGCAGATGGGACTGGACGAGGGCGGCTGGCCGGTCATCGACAGCGAGCCCGCGGCGAAGGCCGGCTCGTGAAGGCGGCCCGGCTCGCGCTCGCCGTCGCCCTCGTCACGATGCTCGGCGCCACGACCGCTTGCGAGGAGGAGGAGCCGGACTGCACGCGTCCGGCGGACCTGCCGGTCACCGGCGTCGGCAACACCACGGTCCTCCTGGACGTCACGGCCTCCACCCGGTCGGCCGGCCCGGCGCCCGACTACGCCGGCGCGATCGCGGACGCGCTCGGCCGGGCGGTCGACCGCGGCGACGTGGTCTCCATCGGCACCTTCGACGGCTCCGCCGCCACGGTCGCCTGGACCGTGGAGAACTATCCCACCGCCTCGACGAGCAAACGGGACAGCAACCGCAAGCGGGACCGGGAGATGGCGAGGGGTTGCCTCGGCCGCACCGCCGGTCAGGCCGCGACCACCCCGGCCCGGACCAACGGAACCGACGTACTCGGGGCGCTGGGCGTGGCCGCCACGCACACCCGGCTTGCCGGGGACCAGCGACGCACGGTGGTGGTCGCCACGGACGGACTCTCCACCGCCGGGTGCGCCGATCTGAGCCGTGGGACCGTCGGCAAGCCGCAGCTGATCGACGCGGCCGCGAGCGACTGCCCGAAGCGGCCCGACTGGCCGACCTCGCTGGCCGGTGTCCACCTCACCATGGTCGGGGTGGGGCATCCGGCCGACGGCCAGCCCGTGCTCGAGACCGGCCACCTGGCGTGGCTGCAGCAGTACTGGGAGCGCCTCTGCCTGGTCGTCGGGGCGGCCTCCTGCGAGGTCTCCACCGCCCCGGTCGCCGTCGTCCGGCGCGGCGACACCGTTACCGCCGGCACCGTGCCTCTCCCCGACCCGGTCGTCCGCTTCACGCCCGGCGCCGGACCGCCCACCCCGCCCGTGGAGCGGAAGACCTACAACGTGGACTCGGCGGCACTCTTCCCCACCGACTCCGACGAGGTCGGCCAGGCCGGGAAGAAGCGGCTGGCCGAGATCACCGAGCAGATCAAGGACACCAGCGTCACCGCCCTGGAGGTGATCGGTTACACCGACTCCCGCAGCAGCCCCGGACACAACCAGGCCCTGTCCGAGCGCCGGGCGGCCGCCGTGGGTCGGGAGCTGACCGCTCTGGGACTGCCGGTGTCCAAGACGCGGGGAGCCGGCGAGACCGGGCGGCTCTGCCCGCAGGAGAAGCTGCCGGACGGCAGCTGGGACGAGGCGTGCCTGCAACGCAACCGCAGGGTGGAAATCGTGATCACCACAGAGAGCGGATGAGCGATGGACGACGTGCGCCACGTCGGCGGTTCGAACGGCCGCCGCTACCTTCCCGTCCCCTGCCCGCAACAGCTCACCCTGGGGTCGACCCGACTCGCGGCCGACGAACCGGTCGCCGAGCCCGAGCCGTACGAGGCCCACCAGCTCTCCCACCGCGAGGCGGCCCGGCTGATCCGGGCCCGGAGCGAGGCGGAGGAGGCACTGGCCGCGTCGCATCCCGCGCTGCGGGAGGCCGGGGAGCGCCTGATCGACGCCTGGCACCAGGCGAAGACCGCGCTGCATCCCCTGGCGGTGCTCGTCGCCGAACGGGAACTCCACGACGCGGCGCGGGAGAAGCGCCGCAACGACCAGGAGCACGCCGACGACGGCGCGGAGGACCGCAGTTCCCAGCCGGCCTGGCAGCGCCCCTGGGTGATCTGGGCGGTGATCCTGGTCAGCGCGATCTACGACACCGTCTTCTTCGCCACGTCGTTCCGGGACGCCATCGACGCCCCGGACGACAAGCTCAGCTTCGAGTACTGGATCTCCTACGTGCCGGGCTTCAGCATCGCCATGGCGCTGATCCTCTCCGGAAGCTGGCTGGCGGTGCCGCTGTTCCGGCACCGGTCCCGGGCGGACCGGCGGCGCTGGCGTCGTCGGCTCGGCTGGCGGGTCCTGTTCCGTCGTGTCTTCGTGGCCTGGCGCCCCGAGGACGAGGAACGGGAACGCGACGACCTGCCCTGGCCCAGCTGGCCGCTGCCGGTGGGCTTCGCCAGCCTGGTCGTCGGGGTGCTCGGCATGTGGGCCTGGCTGCGCGGCGACCGGCTACCCCAGCCCGAGCTGCGCTGGCCCCTGGTGGCCCTGCTGGTGTTGCTCACCATCGCGGCGATCGCCTTCAAGGCCAGCTCGCACAACCCGTACGCGGACCGGAAGGAACGGATCAGGCAGCGGCGCCAGGACGCCGTCGACCGGTACGCCGCGCTGGCGGCCGACGCCGAGAAGCACCTGGCCGCGCATGCCAAGACGTGGCAGGAGTTCTACCTGGCGGTGGAGGACGCAGCGGTGGTCGTCCGGCGCCACCTCACCGACGCCTGGACGGAGGTCGCCGAGGCGCGGGCCCGGCACGGGCTGACCGGCATGGTCGCCCCCGGTTTCCCCACCAGCGGCAGTGACGATCTCTCCGACAGCCGGATGTTCGAGGGACTGGCCGGCCCGGCACTGCGGGTGACCGCGCTCCGCCAGGCGGTGGAGACGCTGAACCGGTACCGGCCCGAGGCGCTCGCCGAGGAGCTGGATGTGCTGCGGCGCCAACTGGACGCCCAACTCGCTGCGGGGTGGCGGCCGGTACTGGCGATCGGCGGCGGGCCGGGGGTCGGCAACGGCGCGTCAACGAGGCAGCGGTGACGGCCCCGAGCGTCCGGCGACGGCCGCCGGACGCTCGGTGGGCTCCTGCGCGCGAACCCCGGAGCCGACTGCCAGCCGGGCGGTGCGTCGCCGGTGAGCCCGGTCATCCCGCGGTGGGCGTGGCCTTCAGGTTGAGCAGCCCGGCGTCGACGACGGCGCGGCTGAGCGGCCGCGCCGCTTCCGCGAGCCGCGCACACCCGTCCTCGCCGAGCACCCGGTACGCCGGTTCGGCGAGAGCGTCGGTCCGGTCCTCGACCGACTGACGCAGCTCCCGGCCGGCGTCGGTGAGCGCGAGGTCGTCGGCGCCACCGTCGGCCAGCAGGCCGCGGGATCGCAAGCCGTCCACCGCCGCGGCCCACTCGTCGCCGGTCCAGCCACGACTGCGAAGCAGGAACCGCACCGGCACGTCACCGGTCGCGGCGTGCAGCACGAGCGCGTCGAGGCCGGTGATGCCGGCGACGACGAGGGCGTTCACGTGCCCGTCGCCGCGGAACTCGCGCAGCAGCGTCTGCGCGTGCCAGAGCACGAGGTGCGGCTCGTCCGGCCACGGCAGCGCCGCGTGCGCGGCGAAGAGCGGACGCCCGGGCAGCTGTTCGCACGCCGACTCGGCGGCCTGGCGCGCCAGCCCGGCCGCCTCGGCGACGGCCGCCGCTGCGTCCTCCACAGGCGAGAAGGCCCGGCTCAGGGCCGCGTCCGCGGCGTCCAGGCGGGCGCGGAGCACGGCCGGCGGGTCTACCCGTTCCCACGCGGCGGGCAGCGCCGCGCGTACCAGTGCGGGCTTGAAGTTGAAGAACGTCGCGATGACCGGCTCGGCCGGCACCGCACCGAACGCGGCCGACCGGGACGCGAAGTAGCCCGTCAGGCTGTCCAGGCCCAGCGCGTCGTACCGTTGCCGCGCCTCGGGGGCGAAGTAGATCATGGCGTGGATCGGTTCGGCGCGGCGCCACGCGGCGCGGGCGACCGCGGGGTCGAGGGGGGATCGGGCCACTGCAACTCCTTCACTGTTCGACGACGGTCACGTGCGGGGTCTTCAGCACGGGTCAGGGCGTCCGGTCCTGCGCGAAGCGCCACCGTAGCTCCCGCTTGAGGACCTTCATGCTCGGACCCAACGGGAACTCGTCGACGAACTCCACCCGCCGCGGGTACTTGTGGCGGCCCACCTGCTCGCGCGCCCATTCGATGATCTCGTCGGCGGTCACCTCCGCCGCCGGGATGACCACCGCGCACACCTCTTCGCCGTGCGTCGGATGGGGTACGCCGACCACCGCCACCTGCCCGATCGCCGGGTGGCGCAGCATCGTCTCCTCGACCTCCCGGGGGTAGACGTTGAAGCCGCCCCGGATGATCAGGTCCGTCTTCCGGTCGACGATCGTGACGAACCCGGCCTCGTCCCGCATGCCGAGGTCGCCCGTGCGGAACCAGCCGTCCCGGAGGACCTCCGCGGTCGCCCGTGGCTGGCCGAGGTAGCCGGCGAAGACGTTGTGCCCACGGATGACGATCTCGCCGATCTCGCCCGGCGGGAGCAGCTCGACGCGGTCCTCCCGGTCGGCCCGGGCCACCTCGACGTCGACGCCCCAGATGGGACAGCCGACGCTGCCCGGCCGTGTGCCGAAGGTCGGCTGGTTGGTGGTGGCCACGGGGGAGGTCTCGGACAGGCCGTAGCCTTCGTAGACGGTCGTCGTGAACGTCGCCGCGACCTCGTCCAGCACGCTGAGCGGCAGCGACGCGCCGCCGGAGACGCACAGCCGCAACGACGGGCGCGGTGCGCCCCTGCGGGCCGCGTCGAGCAGCGCGATGTACATGGTGGGCACGCCGAGGAACGCGGTCACGCCGTGCGCGACCATCAGCTCCAACGCCTGGACCGGGTCGAAGCGCGGCTGGAGCACGAGCGTGGCGACGGCGCGGAACGCGGTGTTCATCGCGGCGGTCTGCCCGAAGCTGTGGAACAGCGGCAGGCACCCGAGGAGCACGTCGTCGCGGCGTACCCCGAGGTCGTCGAAGGCGTTGACGGTGGCGTTCATCGTCAGGTTGAAATGGGTCAGCACCGCGCCCTTCGGCCGACCCGTGGTGCCGCTGGTGTAGAGCACCACGGCCGGGTCGTCCGGCGCGGTCGGCACCAGCCCGGGCCGCGGCGCCAGCCGGGCGGCCGCCGCGACCAGCGAGTCCGGATCGGCCGGGTCCAGCGGGACCGCCGGTATTCCGGCCAGCTCCGCCGCCTTCACGGCCGTCGCCGGGTCACCGCCGCCGTGCACCAGGGCGCGGGCGTGGCTGTCGCGCAGGACGAACGCCACCTCCTCCGCGGTCAACAGCAGGTGGATCGGCACCACGACCGCGCCGAGCGAGAGGATCGCGTAGTAGGCGCGCGGGAAGTCCGGCACGTTCGCCGCCATGAGCGCGACATGGTCACCGGGGCGTACCCCCCGCTCGGCCAGCGCCGCGGCGTAGCCCCGGGTCTGCGCCCACAGCTCCGCATACGTGACGCGTTCGTCGCCGCAGACGATCGCGGGATGCGCGGGTCGGCGGCGGGCGGACTCGGCCAGGACGGAAGCCAGCGACAGTTGGGCCATTTTTCCTCGCTGTCGAAGGGGATGAGCGGCGTCGCGGACCGGACGCGGGTGGGGGTCCACTGATCGAAGACCGGCGGGCCGGCGAAATCAAAGACGAGCCGTCACCCGCCCCATAGGCGGCGGCTATGGGGGGCGGCGCGCACCCCACGGCGTCACGGCGTGGCCGGTCTAGTCCGGCCCGGGCAGCAGTTCCAGCAGGGCCTGGGCGGCCGGCGACAGCCGCCCGGGCCGGTGGACCAGCGCGAACCGGCAGACCACCGGTGGGTCCAGCGCCCGCACGACGGCCCCGCCGCGGGCCGCCTCGTCGGCGTACCACCGGGTCAGGAACGCGGCACCGGCCTGGGCCAGCACCATGGGTACGACGGCCTCACGGTGCCGGGTCACCGCCGCGCGACGCATCCGCACACCGGCCGTGGCGAGCGCGGCCAGGACCGTCGCGCGCAGCGCGCTGTGCCCCTGGATGTCGATCACCGGGGTGTCCTGGAGCGCCCGCAGCGGCAGCGGCCCGTCGGGAGCGGGCGTGCCGGGCGGCAGCACCGCCCAGACCTGCTGTGCGCCCAACTCCCGCACGGGCAGCCGGAGGTCGGGGATGGGCAGGTACGTCAGGGCCAGCTCGCAGCTTCCGTCGCGGACGAGCCGGGCCAGGTCCTCGTCGTCGCGAGGCTCGAGCACGCGCACCGCGATGCCGGGGAAGCGTCGCCGCAGAGTGGCGATCGCCGGGGTGAGGGGGTCGACGGTCAGTGCGGCGTGCGCGGCGATGTCGAGCCGCCCGGTGCGCAGGTTCACCACGTCGGCGACGGCGGCCCGGGCGGCGGTGGCGTCCTCCAGGACCTGCCGGGCCGGGGCGACCAGCGCCTCGCCGCCGACGGTGAGGACCAGGCCGCGCCCGGTGCGGTGGAACAGCTCGATGCCGAGTTCGCGTTCCAGCCCCCGGATCGCCTGTGACAGGGACGGCTGGGCGATGCGGATGGCCGCGGCCGCTCGGGTGACGCCGCCGTGCTCGACGACGGCGAGGAAGTACTCCAGCTGGCGAAGGTCGACCGTCATCGCCCCGCCCGGCACCTGGCGCGGGCGTGTGCCACGAACGCGCGGGCGGCCGGCGACAGTGGACCGGGCCGGTGCACCAGCCCGTACGCCTGCCGCAGCGGCGGGTCGACCGGGCGCACGACGGCACCGAGCGAGGCGGCCGAGTGCGCGGTCTCCCGCACCAGGAAGGCGGCGCCGGCACCGCCGAGGACGAGCGGCGCGAGCGCCTCCGGGTGCGCCACCTCGACCACGAGCCGGGTGCGGACGCCCTGATCGCGCAGCGCCCGCTCGACGTCGTCCCGTTCCCAGCTCCCGCGCGGCACCCCGAGGACGTCGGCGCCGTGCAGCCGGGCCAGCGGCACGGCGTCACCCGGACCGACGTCCGTGCCGGGCGGAAACGCCAACCACAGCTCCTGTACGCCGAGTTCGACGACGTGGAGTCCGAGGTGCGGCAGGGGCAGGTGCGTCAGGCCCAGCTCGCTGTGCCCGTCCCGGACGAGGATGTGCAGGCCGTCGTCGGTCTCCGGCTCGTCGATGTGGACGACGATGTGCGGTTTCTCGCGCCGGAAGGAGCCGACCAGGGACGCTCCCGGGTAGGCCGCCAGCACGGGCACGGCGACCAGGTCGAGGGCGGGCGTGGCTCGGGCGTGCGACCCCACCGCCGCGCGGGCGGCGGTGATGCCGCGCAGCATCTGGCGGGCCGGGCCGACGAAGGCCCTGCCCGCGTAGGAGAGCACCAACCCGTGTGGGACCCGGTGGAACAGCTCGGTGCCGAGTTCGCGCTCGAGCGCGCGCACCGACTGCGACAGCGTCGGCTGGGCGACGTCGAGCGCCGAGGCCGCCCGACTGAAGCCACCGTGCTCGGCTACCGCGAGGAAGTAGGAGACCTGCCTGACGTCCAATGCGTTCCCGATGACTCAGCGTAGGGCCCGGTCAGCACGGATGTTACCGGTAGGTTCTGCCCGAGCCGCCGGGCGTGGCGGGCAGATCACTCAGGCGGTCGTGTCGTGGCGGGCGGAGTGTCGTAGCGAAGTTCTAGCCTGACCCGGACCCGACGCCCGCAGGAGGCACCCATGCTCGACCACCTGTCCATCCAGGTCCGTGACGTGGCGGCCAGCGCCGCCTTCTACGACGCCGTCCTGGCCCCGCTCGGTGGTCGCCGGGTGATGGAGTTCGGCCCGGTCATCGGGTACGGCACCGACAGCCCCGACTTCTGGCTCGGCCCGGTGAACACCGGCGATGAGGCGCGCGAGGCGCACATCGCGTTCACCGCGCCGGACCGGGCCGCCGTGCGGGCGTTCCACGACGCCGCGGTCGCCGCCGGCGCCGAGGTGCTGCACGCGCCCCGGCTCTGGCCGGAGTACCACCCGACCTACTTCGGCGCGTTCGTCCGCGACCCGGACGGCAACAACGTCGAGGCCGTCTGCCACGCCCCCGAGTGACGGACCGGCGAGCCAGCCGGGCGCGCACCGCCGCGCCCAGCTAGCCGCTCGGCCGGAGGCGCAGCCACGCGCGGTCGTCCGATTGGATCTCCATGGCTCATCCCCGCCCGAGCAGGGTGGCGGCCTGCGCCAGCCAGTGCGGCACGTCGGCGTCGTGGTACACCCGCTCGCTCGGCTCGATCGCGGCGAGGAAGGTCGCGTACACGGCCGCCGCCCGCACCGCCGCGACCGGCCGCAGCAGCTCCACGGCCCGTTCCGGCTCGCAGCCGGGCGCGTCGGCCCGCCATCGGGCGCACCACGCGGCCACCAGCGCGTCCGAGGCGTCGGCCGGAAGCCCGATGGTCAGTTCCAGGATGTCGAAGGCCGGGTGCCCGACGAACGAGTCGCCCCAGTCGATGATGACTCGCCGGTCACCGTCGCTCCGGACGTTGCCGGGATGCAGGTCGCCGTGCACCAGGGTGTCCGGCACGCCGCACCGCCGGGCCTGCGCGAGCCGCTCCTCCAGCCCGTCCAGCACCGCGTCGGCGTGGTGCGGGGCGAGCGCGACGCGGATCCAGCGGGCCAGGGCGGCGCCGCGCAGGTCGGGCACCCCGGCCGCCACCAGGTCGTCGGCCAGCGGCAGCGCGCGTACCTGGAGAGCGTGCTGGTCGGCGGCGATGGCGTCGCGTTCGGCGGGGTCCGCCCCGTAGCGGTCCTCCCCCGGCACGTGGTCGAGCAGCATCCGGCCGTCGTCGTCCGCGGCGAGCAGCGGCGGCACCAGGCCGGGCGTGACCGCGCCGAGCCGGCGCAGCACCGCCGCCTCGTGCCGGAAGAAGCCGGGTACCTGCTTGAGCCAGACCGGGCCGTGCGGACCGTCGAGCCGCCAGATCGCGGACAGGTTCCAGGTGCGCCGCTGCGCCACCTCCTTCGCCGGCCGGCCGAGGCGGTCGAGGGCGGCGGTGGCCCACCCGACGGTGGCGGCCGGCCCGCCCGGCTCGGCGTAGGGCGCGCGCAGCGGGTGCGGCGCGAGTTCCAGGTCCACCGGTCGCAGCGGTACGGCGGGTGGGGCGGCCACCTCGGCCAGGTACGACACCGCGCCGCCGACGCCTGGTCGGTCGCTGACGCCGGACAGCAGCCGCAGCACCGCGACCTCGACGGGCGCGCCGCAGACGACCGCGTCGACCTCCTGCCACCAGGGCGTCGGCACCTCGTACGGAGGCAGTGCCCCGAGCAGCCGGCCGGCGGGGTCGACCAGGACGAGGGTCACGGTGCGGGTCACGGTCGCCGACCGTAGCGCCGGCGCGGGGTCGCCGGCGAGCGGTTATCGCACCGGGTCGTGGGTGCCGCGCGGCACGCCGGGCCGGCAGCGGCGCAGCCGCTCCGCCGCCATCCGCCCGCCGACCGCCAGGCCGTACCGCTCGACGGCGGTGAGGCCGTACGCGCTGCACGTCGGGGTGAACCGGCACTGGCCCGGCCAGCGGTGCGACAGCCAGCGCCGGTAACCGAGGATGGCCGCCCGGCCAGCCCGGTCCACCACCGGAGCCCGGCTGACCCGGGCGGTGGTCGCGCCGAGGGTGAGCAGGAAGGAGAAGAGGCCGAAGTCGCAGCAGTCCGGGCCGTCGCAGTCGCAGAAGGAGCAGTCGGCGTCGCACCAGTCGCGCTTCTTCTTGGACTTGTGCCGCTTCCGCTTGAGGTTGATCACGCCGTACATGGTGCGGCAGCCCCGCCACCCGGCTGCGGTCAGGCCGGCGGCGTGGTGAGGGCGAAGTGGACGGTACGGCCGGTGCGCCGCCGCCCGAGGCGGTGAGCCACCGGGACGAGCACGCCGTGCAGCACGGGGTACTTGCGAACCAGCAGCCGGGCGGCGTGCCGGTCCTCGTCGCCGGTGAGCCGACGTGCGGTGGCCTCGACGGCCGTGCCGGTCGGTCGCCCGCGAGCGGTGGACGGGGCGACGATGACCCTGAAGTCGTTGCGGATGCGCCGGGTCTTGCCGGCCCGCTCGAAGCTGCGCACGTACGCCCGGTCGCCGTCGACGGCGATGCTCACCGCCGTGCCTACCGGGGTGCCATCGCGGCGGAAGCTGGTCAGCAGCACGGTCTTCTGCCGGGTGAACGGCGCCCACCCCGGTGCCGCGCCGACCTCGACCGCGCCGAGCACGCCGCCGAGTTCGCGCCACCGGGCCACCAGCGCCGCCGCCGCCAGCGCGGCGGAGAGCCCGACCAGCCAGGTCTGGCCGGCGCTGCCGCCGAGGTGCCGGTCGGCGAGGTGGGTGCCGGTGTGCGCGAGCGCCCCGGCGAGGTATCCGGCCAGGGCGACCGCCGGCGCGTCGGCCCAGATCGCGGCGAGCAGCAGGGTCACCCCGATGCCCAGCTGGAACGCGCCGACGTCGTGGACGAAGTGGTGGCTGCCGGGAAAGTCGACCGCCTCGGCGAAACCGTCCGGTCGGCGCAGCGCCCACCCTCCGACCAGCAGTGCGGTCAACCCGAGCAGGGCGCAGGCGGCCCGGACGAAGCTCCTCATGCCCACCTGACGTAACGCCCTACCGGAACGTGACGGTCCCCGGCGGTACGGTCCGGGGCATGGAACAGCGGATCAGCCTGATCACCCTCGGCGTCGCCGACCTCCCCCGCGCCCGGGCGTTCTACGAGCGCCTCGGCTGGCGGGGTCAGGAGGTCGAGGAGACCGTCTTCTTCCAGGCCGGTGGTCTCGCCCTGGTGTTGTGGGGCCGGGAGAAGCTGGCCTCCGACGCGGGCGTACCGGACACCGGCCCGGGCTGCCTGACGCTGGCGCAGAACGTCCGCTCCCGCGCCGAGGTCGACGCCGTGCTGGCAACGGCGGAGCGGGCCGGCGCGCGGGTCACCCGCCCGGCGGCGGAGACCTTCTACGGCGGCTACGCCGGCTTCTTCACCGACCCCGACGGTCACGTCTGGGAGATCGCCTGGAATCCGGGTTTCCCACTCGCCGACGACGGCACGCTCACCCTGCCCGACTTCAGCTGAACACGGTGCGCCGAACTCCCCGGTGGCCGGCGCAGGCGTCGCGCCGCCCGCCGGTGAGGCTGACCGCGCCGTCGCGGCACTGCACCAGGTAGCCGCGCCCCGCCCAGAAGTCCTGCGCGCAGTCGAAGAAGTCGCAGATCCGGTGGTCGGGCCGGCGGACGCGCTCACCGCCGCAGAAGTCGTACCCCATCGGGTTCGTCGGGGCGCCGCAGCGCCGCTCGGCCGACGGCGCGGGCGCGGCCGGCGAGCGGCGGGGCTTCGGTGCGGCGGACGGCGCGGGCGCGGCGGCACGGGGCGCGGCCACCCGCGCGGGCACCGGCGTGGCGGCGACGGCGACGTCGGAGCCGGGGCTGACCGGCGGGTCGGACTCGAAGAGGACCGCGGGCACGACCAGGGCGAGCGCGGCGGCGACCGCGACGGTGCGCCGGCCGCCGGGGATGCGCCCGGCGAGCCGGGCCTGGCCGGGGGTGGCGATCGCCGGCCGGAACGGCCGGGTCTGCTCGTGTTCGGCGATCAGCTCGTCGAGCTGCGCGATCACCGCCGCGCGCTGCTCGATGGCGTCGGCGAAGGCCAGGGTGAGGGTGAACCGGAACTGGGCCGCCGCCGTGGGCGGCACCAGCAGGCCGCAGGTGCGCCGCCGGTCGAGGACCTGGATCAGCGAGACCGGGGCCGCCGGGTCGTGGGACAGGCCGGTCATCTTCCCGTACGCCCAGTCGCGCCGGCCTCGTCCGCCGAGCAGCACCAGCCGGCGGTTGGTGATGACGGCCACGCCGGCATCGGTGGCCCGGACGCCGTCCGGGAGCCGGTGGCGCAGCGGCGCCGCCAGCGGCTCGACGGTCAGGTCGGGTGCGGGCAGCACCGTGCTGTGCCGGACCTCGACCAGTTGCGCGGCGGGCAGCGCCCAAAAGACCACCTCGCCGGGGGCGAGTTCCAGGGGCAGGCCGTGGCCGGCCGCGACCGAGCCGTGCAGGTCGACGGCGAGGGTACGCAGTCGCCGCAGCTCGTCGTCGCGCTGTCGCCACGCCCGCTCGGCGTCGCGGTATGCCCGCTGCCGGCGCTCGTTCTGCTTGCGCGCCCAGGTGTAACGCCAGGTGGAACCCGTCGAATCAGTATCTGCCACGCCGACTCCTTCGCCGCGCGAGCCACCAACCGGGGTGTCATCCGGATCAACGGTGGCGGCGAGTCCGGCGGACACGCCGATGCGCGCGAACCACCCGATCGGGGGATCAATCCGGACGATTGGCGGATGCGCTGCGTCGATTCATGTCCGCCTGCGAGGAAGGCCGGCGGCGATGCCGGCCGAGGCGAGATCATCCCGTGCGCCGTGCGGGGTACCCGAACCCTCGGTAACGTCAGCCGCAGCCGGACGGCGACGGGGCCATTCGGCAGGTGGCGCGGAGGTGGGCCGGTGAGCGACAGGGTCGTGCTCGGCGTCGACATCGGCACCACCAGCACCAAGGTGGTCGCCTACGACACCGAAGGCGAGCAGCTCGCCCACCATTCCGTGGGCTATCCGCTGGACGAGCCGCACCCGGGTTGGGCGGAACAGGATCCGTTGACCATCTTCGACGCGGTCGTCGAGTGCGTCCGTACCGTGGCCGGTGAACTGCCCGGGCCGGTGGCGGGCCTGTCGTTCAGCACCGCCATGCACAGCCTGCTCGGCCTGGACGCCGAGGGCGTCCCGTTGACCCCGTCGGTGACCTGGGCGGATTCCCGGGCCAGCGCGCAGGCCGAGCGGTTGCGGGCCGCCCCGCCGGGGCTGGCGCTGCACCGGCGTACCGGCACCCCGGTGCACCCGATGGCGCCGCTGCCGAAGCTGGTCTGGTTCGCCGAGCAGGAGCCGAAGCTCTTCGAGCGGGTCGCGCACTGGGTCGGCATCAAGGACTACGTGCTGCTGCGCCTGACCGACGCGCTGGTGACCGACCACTCGGTGGCCTCGGCCACCGGGCTGATGGACATCCACCACCTGGTCTGGGACGCGCAGGCGCTGGGCATCGCCGGCATCGTCGAGGAGCAGCTGCCGCAGCTCGTCGCGACCACCACGGTGCTGCCCGGCCTCACCGCCGAGGCGGCCGTGGCGACCGGGCTGCCCGCCGACACCCCGGTGGTGGTCGGCGCGGGCGACGGCCCGCTGGCCAACCTCGGCCTGGGGGCGGTCCGGCCGGGCGTGGTGGCCTGTTCGATCGGCACCTCCGGCGCGATGCGGGTGGCCGTGGAGCGGCCGTCCGTCGACCCGCTCGGCGGGGTGTTCTGCTACGCGCTGACCGAGGACCGCTGGGTGGTCGGCGGCGCGATCAACAACGGCGGCATCGTGCTCCAGTGGGCCGGCGACGCGCTGGCTCCGGAGCTGGGCGAGGACTCCGAAGAGGAGCTGCTGGCGCTGGCCGAGCGGGCGCCGGTCGGCTCCGGTGGGCTGATCATGCTGCCGTACCTGCTCAGCGAGCGGGCGCCGCACTGGAGCGCGCTGCCGCGCGGGGCGTACGTGGGGCTGACCCACGGCCACCGCCGCGAGCATCTGATCCGGGCGGCGCTGGAGGGGGTGTGCCAGCAGCTCGCCCTGGTGCTGGCCTCGGTGCGGGCGGCCGGCAACGAGGTACGCGAGATCCGGGCCAGCGGCGGCTTCGCGCGCAGCCCGCTCTGGCGGCAGATCCTCGCCGACGCGCTCGGCATGCCGGTGCGTTTCCCCGCCGGGCACGAGGGCTCCAGCTTCGGCGCGGCACTGCTCGGCATGCAGGCGCTCGGGCTGATCCCGTCCATCGACGTCGCCGCCGACCTGGTGGAGATCGACGAGACGGTACGCCCCGATCCTTCCGCCGCCGCCACCTACGCCGCGCTGCTCCCGCTCTTCTCCGAGCTGTACGACGCGCTGGTCCCGACCTTCGCGTCGCTGCGACGGCTGGCTCCGAGCCTGCCGCCGGAACCGTCACCCACTCCCGCACCCATGTGATCGCCCGTCCCGCAAGGGACCGGACGCCGTCCGAAGGTCGTGATTACCGTGACCACTCTCCTCGCCGCACCAGCCGAGCCGCTCACCGACGCCGGTGACGCCCAACTGATCACCGCGGCCCTGCTGGGCATCGCCGCGGTGGTGCTCCTGATCGCCTGGGGCAAGGTCCACCCGTTCCTGTCGCTGATCCTCGGCGCGGCGGTGCTCGGCGTGGTCGCCGGTGTCAGCCCGGACAAGATCGTCACCTCGTTCAGCGGCGGCGTCGGCTCCACAGTGGGCGGGGTCGGCCTGCTGATCGCGCTCGGGGCCATGATCGGCGGCCTGCTCGCCGAATCCGGCGGCGCGGACAGCATCGTTGAACGGGTGGTCGGCCGGGTCTCCGGCACGGCGCTGCCCTGGGCGATGGCCGGGGTCGCCGCCCTCATCGGGCTGCCGCTCTTCTTCGAGGTCGGCGTCGTGCTGCTGGTGCCGATCGTGCTGCTGGTCTCGTTGCGCACCGACGTACCGCTGATGAAGATCGGCATCCCGGCGCTGGCCGGCCTGTCGGTGCTGCACGGCCTGGTGCCGCCGCACCCGGGCCCGCTGGTCGCGATCGACGCCCTGGGCGCCAACCTCGGCCAGACCCTCGCGCTGGGACTGCTGGTCGCCATCCCGACGGTGATCGTCGCCGGTCCGATCTTCGGCAACTTCATCGCCCGCTACGTGCCCGCCACCGCCCCGGAGGCGTTGCTGCCCACCCGGCGACCGGTCGCGCTCGCCGGCGGGCGGGGTCCGGCGGCCACCGGACGCGGCCCGCTCGACGCCGACGGCGACCTGGTCACCGAGGACGACCTGGTCAACCCCGGCGCCGGCCGCCCGGGTGAGCCGATCGACGAGGCCGCCACCGAGCGGGTACGGGCGCGCCGCGCGCCGGCCCTGTGGGCCGCGGTCATCACCGTCCTGCTGCCGGTGGTGCTGATGCTGCTGCGGGCGATCGGCGAGCTGACCCTCGACGAGGGCACCGCCGGCCGCAAGGCGCTGGACATCGTCGGCACCCCGATCGTCGCCCTGCTCGCCGGCGTCATCTTCGCGATGATCTTCCTCGGCTACCGGACCGGTTTCAGCCGCGCGCAGGTCTCCGGCTTCCTCGGCGGGTCACTGCCGCCGATCGCCGGCATCCTGCTGATCGTCGCCGCCGGCGGCGGTTTCAAGCAGGTGCTGGTCGACGCCGGCGTGGGGAACCTGGTCGCGAACGCGGCCGAGGGCGCGAACCTCTCGCCGCTGCTGCTGGGCTGGCTGGTGGCCGTCGGCATCCGGGTGGCGACCGGCTCGGCCACCGTCGCCACCATCACCGCCGCCGGCATCGTCGCGCCGCTGGCGGAGACCCTCCAGGGACCGGAGGTGGCGCTGCTGGCGCTGGCCGTCGGCTGCGGGTCGCTGTTCTTCTCGCACGTCAACGACGCGGGCTTCTGGCTGGTGAAGGAGTACTTCGGACTGACGGTCGGACAGACCATCAAGAGCTGGTCGGTGATGGAAACGATCATCTCGGTGGTCGGCTTCCTCGGCGTCCTCGTCCTCGACCTCCTGCTGTAGGGCCCACGGCCGCGAAGTGATCAAGAGGTTTGCGTCGGGGAGATGCCCTTCCCCGACGCAAACCTCTTGATCACCGAGGGTGAGCCGGGACCGCCCGGACGGGCGGCGGTCAGGGGGCCTCGACGCCGGAGATGCGGTAGCGGTGCACCTCGGCGCCGAGGATCGCCGCCACCTGCTCCTCCGCCGGGCCGGAACCGCGGAAGGCGAGCAGTTGGTCGTCGGTGTCCCAGCGCTCGTAGACGTTGATCCGGCCCGGCTCGACCAGGTCGGCGCTGATCGCGAAGTCGATGCAGCCGGGCGCGGAACGCGCCTGCCGGACGACCTCGGCGCAGGACGCCAGGTAGGCGTCCCGCCCGGCCGGGTCGACGTAGAGACTGCCGGCGACGATGAGCACGGTGACCTCCGGTGGTGTGGTGGGGCGGTCCGCCTGACAGGCACCAATATGCCTGCCAGGCGGGTCCCGCACCGCCCACACCGGCTCAGGCGCGCGTGATCGCGTTGGCGTGGATCGCCTCGTTCAGGTACGCGGCCATGCCCGGCGCGATCGCCTCGTAGTACGCGGTGAACCTCGGGTCCGCCACGTACATGTCGGCCAACCCGGTGTGGATCTCGTAGGAGCAGTCGTAGAACCAGCGGCTGATCAGCTGCCGGTGCTCCTCGGCCAGCGCCATCGCCTCCGGCGAGTCCGCCGCCGCCCCGGACGCCATCACCTCGACGAACCGCCGCCCCCAGTCCTCGTTCTCCGCCTTGTTGCGCAGCCAGTCCTCCTTCGAGTAACGGGCCGCCCGCCGGTTCGACTCCCGGTACGCGTCGGTGTCGCCCCAGCGCCGCTCCGCCTCCTCGGCGTGCGCGTCCGGGTCGAAGTCCCCGAAGACCTCGAACCGCTCCTCCGGGGTCAGATTGATGTTCATTCTTCTCGCCTCCATCGCGAGTTCGATCGCGGTGACCATCTCCTGAAGCTTCCCGATCCGCCCGCTCAGCAGTTCGTGCTGCCGGCGCAGGTGCGCCCCCGGGTCGGCGGTCGGGTCGTCGAGGATCGCCGCGATCTCCTCCAGCGGGAACCCCAGCTCCCGGTAGAACCGGATGTGCTGCAGGCGCTCCAGGTCCGCGTCGTCGTAGCGGCGGTAGCCCGCCGCGGTGCGTCCGCTGGGCGACAGCAGCCCGATCTCGTCGTAGTGGTGCAGCGTCCGGACCGTCACCCGGGCCGCCTTCGCCACCTGACCCACCGTGTACGCCATGGTTTCCCTCCCTTCCGCGACCAAGGCTCCCGCCTGCCGTTGCGTGAGGGTCAAGCCCGATTCTGCGCGCCGCGTCACACCCTCGCCGGGGATCGGCGCGGCGGCCCACGCGAACGCCCCCGGCCTGGAGAGGGGGTGAAGAGGCCGGGGGCGTCCGGGGCGGGATCAGGCGGTGGCCCGGTCCTTCGCCCGCTCCGGGGCGGCGAAGGCCTCGGTGGCCGGGGTGCGGAAGGCGTGCACGAGGCCGGCGATCGACAGCAGCAGGAGCAGCCCCGCCCCGACGAAGGTCACCAGCGCCGCCTGCTCGGCCTTGCGGCCGAACTCGCTGAAGCCGTACGAGGTGAGCAGCAGGCCGCGCAGGGTCTCGCCCTTGAACACGGTGTCCCGCTGGCCGCTGACCTCCGCGAGCTGCTTCTGCAGGTCGGCCAGGGCCGGGTCGTTGGTCCTGGTGGCCTGCTCCACCTTGGCGCGCAGCTCGGTCCGCGGCTCACCGAGGTCGGCGTACGTTTTGCCGCCGGCGATCGAGGTCAGGTGCAGCCCGATGAACTCGTTGGCTTGACGATCTCTCCGCCCTTAAGGACGGAGGTTCCCTCCACGCTGCGCGTGGGACACGCGGCGTTCGGGCGGATTCCTGCTTCCCGGCGCGGTGCCGGCACGGGTGCCGGTCTTACCTGCGCTCCACAGGCGTTTAGGCTCTCGGCGCGTCCCGCCGCGAGCACGTTGATGGCCGCGTTGACGTCCCGGTCGTGGATCGCCCCGCACGGGCAGGTCCACGATCGGACGTTGAGTGCCATCTTGTCGTTGATCCGTGCGCAGCCCGAGCACATCCGGGTGGAGGGGAAGAACCGGTCGACTCGGGCGAAAGTACGCCCGTGTCGGGTCGCCTTGTACTCCAGCATTGCGACGAACTGCGACCAGCCGGCGTCGTGCACGGCCTTGGCCAGCCGCGTCCGGCCGAGACCGGCCACGCACAGGTCCTCGACGTACACCGCTTGGTTGTCGCGGATGATCCGGGTCGAGAGCTTGTGCTGCCAGTCCCGCCGAGTGTCGGCCACCCTGGCGTGCGCCCTGGCGACCTTCACGACGGCCTTCTTGCGGTTGTTGCTGCCCCGCTGCTTGCGGGACAGGTCCTGCTGCAACCGCTTGAGCTTGCGGGCGGCCCGGCGCAGGAACTTCGGGGCGGTGACCTTCGTGCCGTCGGACAGGACCGCGAAGTGGGTCAACCCTAGGTCGATGCCCACCTCGGTGCCGGCCGGGGGCAGCGGCTGGTCGGGGGCGGTCACGACGAAGGAGGCGAAGTACCGCCCGGCGGCGTCCTTGATGATCGTCACACTCGACGGTGCGGAGGGCAGCGTCCGCGACCACCGCACCGCCAGGTCGCCGATCTTCGGCAGCCGCAACCGGCCGTTGTCCAGGACCTTGAACCGGGCGTTGGCGGTGAATCGGATGACCTGCCGGTTGTCCTTGCGCGAACGACACCGCGGCGCGGCGAGCTTGCGACCCTTGCGCGCACCGGTGATCGAGGCGAAGAAGTTGCGGTACGCCATGTTCAGATCCGCGAGAGCCTGCTGAAGCACAACCGCGGACACCTCGCCCAGCCAGGCGCGGGCCGCGGTCTTCTTCGCCTGGGTGATCAGCCGCTTGGACAGGTCCCCGTCGGACACGTACGGCAGCCCTTGCTCCCGGGCTTCCTGCCGTGCGCGCAGCCCGTCGTTGAACACCACCCGCGCACACCCGAACGCCCGCGCCAGCGCTTCCTGCTGCCCGCCCGTCGGGTAGACGCGGAAGTTGTACCGAAGCTGCACATCGGACAATCTAGCATTGGCCTATGAGCGATATCGATGGAATCCGGGCAGGCAGACACTGTGTGTTCGCCCTGTATGCCCACTTGGTCTTCGTGACCAAGTTCCGCCACAAGGTGTTCAGCGACCGGCACCTGACGCGGATGGAGGAGATCATGCGGGCGGTGTGCACCGACTTCGACACCGACCTGATCGAGTTCAACGGCGAGGACAATCACGTTCACCTGCTGGTGAACTTCCCCCCCAAGGTCGCCCTGTCGAAGCTGGTCAACAGCCTCAAGGGAGTGTCATCACGCCGGATGCGGCAGGAGTTCCCCGACCTGGTTCGCCACTACTACCAGACCAACAGGCTGTGGTCAGCCTCATACTTCGCCGGCTCCGTCGCCGACGCACCCTCGACCATCCTGCATCAATACATCGAGCAGCAGAACCGACCAGGCTAGAGCACACTCGGGCCTACACGGCCCTCCCCCGCGGGCCCTCACCCCCGCCCTGAAGGGCTGAGCACTGGCCCGCACCTCGGTAGCACTCCGCCTGCCTGCCGGTGGTTAGCCGCTGGCCGGCGTGCTCGACCAGGCAGTCGGCCTTCTTCTCCTCGTCGGTCAGCTGGTCGGCCGGCTTGAAGCTGATGTGCTGCGCGCCGAGCTGGTCGCGTACGTAGTCGTTGGCGAAGTTCGCGTTCGAGGTGAGGACGATGCCGGCGATGAGCAGCAGGACGGTGAGGCCCAGTCCGCCGATGCTGAACAGCAGGTCGAGGGTGCGCCGCTTCATGTCGTATCTCCCGGTGTGGGTGGGGGCGTCGTTGGTGTCGGCTCCCATCGTGCGGCGGCTCGGGGGATCCCGGTCAGGGCCGAACCCCCTGTCCCTTCCGGGACCTTCGACTCCCACCGTCGGGGGCCGTCCGGCCGGGCCGACCGGTCAGACCGGGGCGGAGACCGGGTGCAGGTCGGCCAGATGGCCGGGCCGGCCGTAGCGGTAGCCCTGCCCGTGCACGCAGCCGATCGCGGTGACCGCCGCGTGCTGCCCCTCGGTCTCCACCCCCTCGGCCACCACCGCCAGGTCGAACGCGCCGGCCAGCCGGGTCACCATCTCCACGGTCGCGTACGCGCGCGTGTCGGTGTCGAGCCGGGAGACGAACGACCGGTCGATCTTCAGCTCGGTGGCCGGGATGCGGTGCAGGTAGCTCAGCGACGAGTAGCCGGTGCCGAAGTCGTCGATGGCGATCCGGATGCCCAGTTCGCGCAGCTGGCCCAGCCGCTCCAGCACCGCCTCGCTGCCGTCGATCAGCGCCGACTCGGTCAGCTCCAGGGTCAGCGCGCGGGGCGCCAGCCCGGCGCTGGCGGTGGCCGCGGTGACGGTGGCGATCAGGTCCGGGCGGCGCAGGTGGGCGGCGGCGATGTTCACCGCCACGGTGGCCTCCGGCGCCCGTTCCCGCCAGGTCGCGGCGGCCCGGCAGGCCTCGTGGATCACCCAGCGGTCGATCGGCACGATCAGGCCGGTCTCCTCGGCCAGCGGCAGGAACGCGGCCGGCCCGAGCAGCCCCAACCGGGGATGCCGCCAGCGGACCAGCGCCTCGGCGCTGCGGACCGCCCCGGTGGCCAGGTCGACGATCGGCTGGTAGTCGAGGTGCAGCTGCTGCTCGTCGACCGCCCGGCGCAGGTCGGCGATCAGCTCCGCCCGGGTCACCGCCGACTCGCGCAGCCCCGGCGTGCAGGTCCGGTACGCCGACTTCCCGGCGGCCTTGGCCGCGTACATCGCGATGTCGGCGTCGCGCAGCAGGTCGGTGTGGGAGGCGTGCTGCGGGCCGTACTCGGCGATGCCGATGCTGGCCGACGGGTGGATGCCGACGTCCTCCTCGCCGGCGGAGGGTTGCAGGGCGGCGAGCAGCCGCTCGGCGAGCCGTTCCGGCGCGACCGGGCGGTCCCCGTCGACCAGCACGGCGAACTCGTCCCCGCCGAGCCGCGCGATGGTGCCGTCGTCGCCGACCGCGTCCCGCATCCGGTCGGCGATGCTGGTCAGCAGGGTGTCCCCGGTGGCGTGCCCGAACCGGTCGTTGACCTGTTTGAACCCGTCCAGGTCCAGCAGCAGGACGGCGACCGGCGGCCCGTCGCGCAGCGCCCGGCGCAGCTGCCGGTTGAACATCAGCCGGTTGGGCAGGCCGGTGAGCTGGTCGTCGTAGGCGAGCCGGCGCAGCCGTGCCACCAGGCGGAGGTTCTCGTTGGCGGCCAGCCCCTGCCGCAGCGCCAGGACGCCGAGCAGCGCCATCATGCCGATGAAGACCAGGTGCGGGGTCTGCCCGGTGGGGTGCCGGGCGAGCACCACCGCGATGATCGCCCCGCCCACCGGCAGGTACGGCAGGGCGACCCGCCACCAGGGCGGCAGCGGCGACTCGATGCCCTCGTCGCCGCCCTCGCCGGCCGGCGGCGGCGGGTACGTGGTGGCCACGCCGATCAGCAGGTAGCTCAGCGGCCAGCAGACGTCGATCACGTGCCCGGGGGCGTAGGTGCCGTGCGCGACGAGCGAGACGTAGACCGCGTCGGCGCCGGCCCGGGTGGCCAGGCTCGCGCCGATCAGGGTCAGCGGCCGCCAGATCGGGCGGGACGGGCCGGCCACCCCCACCAGGATGGTCAGCTGCATCAGGTCGAGCATCGGGTAGAGCAGGCCGAAGGTGCGCAGCGGATCGGCCAGGTCGGCGTCGGCGATGTCCTGGAACACCACCACCCAGCCGATCGGGATCAGGGCCAGCGCGACGATCACCCCGTCGAGCAGGGTGCGGGCCCGGCCCACCGCGCTGCGCGGGGCGGCGAGCGAGCAGAGCAGCGCCGTGGTGCCGGTGAGGATGCCGGCGGTGAAGACGGCACCGATCAGCGGGGTGTGCGGCAGTGCCTCGCCGCCGAGGCGCTGGACGGTCCACAGCGTACGGCCGGCGGCGGCGAGGGCCATGGTGACCGCCAGCAGCGTCCAGAACCGGCGCAGCGTCGCGGGGTGCCGGCGGGCCGCGCCGACGCAGGCGAGGGTCGACCACCCGGCCACCGTGATCGCGCCGACGTCGCCGGCCAGGGCGGCGCCGGGCAGCGCGGCCGTCAGCCAGACCGCCTCGACGAGGACGATCAGCGCCGCGGCAACCGCGCCGACCCGCCGGGCGCGGGTCGGGCGGGGCGGCGCGACGGCCTCTCGGGGGGCGTCATCGGGCAGCACGATGGTCGCTCCGGCTCTCTCTCCTGTGCGCACCTCGATGGTGAGGACCGGTCACGGGCGGCGAACCATCGCAGCCTAGCCAGCACGGCAGCGGCCCGCCAGGGCCGATGGAACCGGGCAGCACCGTCCGTCCAGGACGGCCGGACCGGCGCGACGGCGGGCGCGGCGAGCTGTCCGGCCAGGAGGGGCGCGGGGGCGCCGCGGCGGTCAGCCGCCGCCGTCGGCATCGGCCGGGCCGGGCGCGTGGACGGTGGCGGTGCCCGGGCCGGGCGCGTGGACGGTGGCGGTGCCCGGGCCGCCGCTGCTCAGGCCCAGTCCTCGGCGGGGTCGGCGTCGCTCGCGGCCGGCGCGTCGTCGGCGCGGGTGGGCGGCGGGCCGCCGTGCGTCCACGGCGTCTCCTCCGGCGTCGGGAAGGCCCCGGCGGGCAGGAACGCCTCGGACAGGGTGGTGTAGCAGAGCCGCTCCCCCACCTCCGGCACGCTGCCCGGCGGCGCGGTCAGCCCCCGGCCCATCGCGCCGGAGAGCTCCAGCACCACCTCGGTCTTGCCGTCCGCCGCCGGGGTCAGGAAGACCACTCTGGCCTTCTGCGTCGGCCGGGCCGGCGAGTAGAGCGTCGTGCCGACCGGCACCAGCACCGGCTCGGTGGTGACGAGCTGGATCCGGGGGCGCAGCACCGGCCGCTTCCCCGTGTCGTCGACCCGCTTCGGGTCGGCCAGCGTCACGTCCCCGACGAACGCCTCGCCGGTCAGCCGGTGCTCGGCCATCACCAGCGGGTCGTCGTAGGCGCGCTGCACCGCGTACGTGGTCAGGGCGCGTTCCAGCCGGTGCAGCCGCCGGGCGGCCACCACCGCGCCGTCGCGCCGCGGCTGCGGGCCGCCGCCGGCGTCGACGTGCTCGGCGTGGCCGGTGAAGGCGTCCTTGTCGCCGTCCCAGCGGCCGGCCACCCGGGCGCCGGGCGGCAGGGTCCGCAGCAGCCCGACGCCGCGCCACATCAGCTCCCAGGTGGGCGCCAGCTGGTTGCGCAGCACCCGCTCCAGCTCCGCGTACGCCGCGCCGCGCGCCACCGGGTCGTCCCCCGCGTCGGCGTACGCGGCGACGGCCGGGGCGAGCACTCGGTTGTCGAACTCGGGGTCGGTGGCCGGGCCGGCGGGCGGACAGACCGCCGGGTCCTCGGCCCGGGCGGCCGCCTGTGCCCCGGTCATGCCGGCCGGCGGATCGATCCAGCCGAGCAGCGCCGGCAGGTGCAGGTCCTCCACCACGCTCTGGCCGGTGGCCCAGTGCAGGCTCAGCGCATCGGTCATCGCCACCAGCGCCGACGAGCCGGGGTGCTCAGCCCGCTCGGCGAAGAAGGTCAGCCACCGCCCGAGCAGCGGCACCGACGGGTGCACCGGGTAGTCGCCGTCCGGGCGGCGGAACCGGGTGGAGCGGCCCAGCAGCCGCAGGAAGGTGATCCCGGCCGGGTTCGGCACCAGCAGCTGCGGCGCGTCGACGTACCGGTGCCGGACGTCGCGGCCCCGGTCGATTGGCACCGCCTCGGTGACGTCGCGGAACTCGTCGAGGTAGGGCAGCACGGTGGCGGCGAGCTCGGCGGCGAAGCGGAAGCGCTGGTCCCGGTTGCGGGGCTGCGGCACGATCAGCAGCCGCGCCTCGTCGGGGGCCGCGCCGACCAGCGTCGCCAGTGGCGCGTTCGCCTCGCCGGCCATGGCCAACGGCACCACCACCAGCGGACGCTCGGACAGGTGCAGGTGCCGGACGGTGGCCACCGGCTGGGCCACCCCGGCGGTCAGCGCCTGCGCCCTGGCGAGAGCGCGGAGCGTACTCACGCGGGCCGCCGGTTCCGGGCGGCCGGGGCGCGGCGGGCGCGGGGCGTACTCATGCGGGGTTTCCGGCGAGGGCGTCGGCGCGCAACTGGGCGGCGGCCCGCAGCAGCGCGGCGGCCTCCTCCTGCTCGGGCTCGGGGGCGCGCTCGCCGGTCGCCAGCGCCAGCACCTCGGCGACGGTGGCGATGCCGCCCAGTGCCTCGCGGACCGGCCGGCCCAGCGCCCCGGTGTGCCCGCCCGCCTCGTTGCGGCAGAAGTAGGCCAGCTCGCAGCTGGCCAGGCACTCCGGCGCGTAGCGGGCCGGCACCCGGCGCAGGCCGGCGGCCAGCGTCGCCGGGTCGGCGGTCGGGTCGGCGGTGAAGTCCGCCGGCACGGTGTCGAGCAGCGCGTCCAGCTTCGCCATCCGGTCGAGCTGCCGGCGCAGCACCAGCAGCTGCTTGCGGACGTCGAGCAGGCTGGCCACCGGCCGGTTGCCGAAGTCGCGCGGGCAGATCAGCACCACGTCGTGCGAGACCAGCTCCTCGTCGTGCCCCTCGGCGGCGAGCAGCTCGCGCAGCGCCAGCACGTAGACGGCGGACTGGATGGCCGCGGCGGCCACCTTCGCCGGGTCGGCCTGCCCGTCGACCACCGGGAACGACTTGATCTCCACCACGTGGAACCGGCCGCCGAGCCGGGCGGCGACCAGGTCGGGCTCCAGGTGCACCCGCTGGCCGGCGACGTCCAGACCGAGCAGCGGGTGGTCGAAGAGCGCCGCCTCGGGCCCCTGGCTGGTCAGCGCCCGGCGGGACCGTTCGTGCCGGTCCGGCAGGTCGTCCGCGCCGCCCAGGTCCGTCCAGCCGGCCCGCTCCGGCACCGGTACGCCGAGCCGCTCGGCGACCAGCCGCAGCAGCTCCGCCCCGCCGTCGGCCTTCACCTGCGCCTCGAAGGCGTTGCCCCGGGTGATGGCGAAGCGCGACTGCCCGAAGTGGGCCGGGAAGCCGATCACCTTCGCCAGCCTCGGCTTGTCCACCCCGGCGCCGTCCAGCACCGCCCGCCGGGCGCAGCCCGGGTTACCGGTGAGCGCGGCGATGGTCCGGGCGTTGTGCCGCTTCGGGGGCAGGTCGCCGCGGATCGCGGCCAGGCGCTGCGCGGTGCTCGTCACGATCCGCCAGGATAGGCGCTCAGCGCCGGTTCGGCCGGGACGCGGGCCCGGCGGACCAGCACGGCGGTCGCCACCGCGGCGAGCAGGGCCACGGCGGCCATCGCCCAGAGCACGGTGTGCAGGCCGCCGGTGAAGCCGGGGTCGGCGAGCCGGCCGGCGGTGGTGCTGGCCAGCACCGCGCCGACCACCGCGATGGCGACGGTCTCGCTGGCCAGCCGAGCCGTGTTGATCATCCCGGCGCCGGTGGCCGCCCGGTGCGCGGCGACGCTGCCGATCGCCATGGCGTCGAGCAGGCCGATCGACAACCCCACCCCCACGCCGATCGTGAGCAGCGGGCCGGCCAGGGCGGCGGTGCCGCTGTCCGGGGCGAGCACGGTGGCCCAGGCGGCGCCCACCGCGACCACCGCCACCGAGGTGACGATCACCGCCGGGGCCGGCACCAGCCGGGTCAGGGCACCGCTGAGCAACGGCAGCACCAGCGTCGGCGCGGTGAGCAGGATGAGCGTGGCGCCGGCCGCGCCGGGGCTCATCCCGACGACCGTGGTCAGGTACGACGGCAGGTAGACCAGCAGCGGCACCAGCACCGCGACGATGGTGGCCGCCGCCAGGCAGATGCCGAGGAAGCGGGGGCTCGCGAGCAGGGCCAGGTCGAACATCGGCTCGGGTCGCCGGCGTTCCACCCGGACGAAGGCCACCAGCAGGGCCACCGCCGCGGCGAAGGCCGCCACGATCACCGGGGCGGACCAGCCCAGCTCGGGGCCCTGCACGAAACCGAAGATGAGCAGCAGCAGCGCGGCGGTGAAGGTGACCGTTCCGGGCCAGTCGATCCGCCCGGCGTGCGGCTGGCGGGACTCGGGCAGCAGCGGGGTGAGCGCCAGCACCGCCACCGCGGCCAGCGCCGGCGCGGCGAAGACCGCCCGCCAGCCGAACGCGGAGATCAGCAGGCCGGCGATGGAGGGTCCGAAGGCGAGGCCGACGCCGATGGTGGTCCCGAAGATGCTGAACACCCGGGCGCGGGCCCGGCCCGGGAAGGCGTGGGCCAGCAGGGCGGAGGCGCTGGTCGCGGCGGCGGCCGCGCCGACGCCAGCCAGCGCGCGCAGCAGGTCGAGCAGCACGATGTTCCCGGCGACCGAGGCGAGCAGCCCGGAGCCGGCGAAGATCGCGACGCCGGTGGCGAAGACCCGACGCCGGCCGAGCAGGTCCGCCAGCGCCCCGGTGGCCAGCATGAAGCTGGCGAAGGTGGCGTTGTAGCCGTTCACCACCCACTGCACGCCGGCCAGCCCGGAGTCGAGGTCCCGCCCGATGTCCGGCAGCGCGACCGACGCGCCGGTCAGCGAGACCGGCAGCGAGAGGGTGGACAGCAGGACGGCGACCAGCACGACGGCCGGGTGGTTACGCAAAGATTCTCCCCGTTCGGACGGCGGCCCCAGCCTAAGACGCGGAGGTGGGCAGGCATCCGGTACGGGCGGAAGATCACATGGTCAGCGCTCGGCGGATCGGTTCCAGGGTGAGCGGGGCGAACGGGCCCCGGCCAGCGGCCGGCTGCGACGGCGGTGCCGGCGACGGCCCGGGGTGCAGGGCGGACGGGAGACGGTGTGCACCGGCGCGGGGGCGGGCACGACCGGTTGCCGGCCGATCAGCCAGCAGAGGAAGCGGGCCATCGCCGGGTCAGCCGACCGGGAGGCTGCGGGCCTCGTCCTTGGAGATGCCGTACTCGGCCCCGCAGAAGGAGCACTGCTGCACGTAGCGGGTGCGGACCGGGATCAGCGGAATGAAGAAGAGGGTGAACTTCGTCGACCGGCGGGTGATCACCTGCGCGGCCCGGTTGCCGCAGTTGCGGCAGACCGCGGTGACCACGCCGGACCGGTTGACGGACGTGCGCAGTCCGAAGATGAAGAACATCGCCGGCCTGTACCCACCGGAGGGCGCTCACACACCCGTTTTCAGGAAGTGGTTCGTCGCCACGGCCGACGGGCGTCGAGCTGGACGGCGAGCAGCTCCAGGAATTCCCGGAACCGCTCCTCGTCGTGCGGGGTGGGCAGCTCGTCGGTCAGCGGGCCGCGGTGCCGCCGGGCCCGGGCGATCGCCGCGGCGTAGACGCTCGGACCGGCGCCGAACGACCGGCGTTCGACCATCGCCTCGGCCATCCGGGCGGCGGCCACGGCGTCCAGCTCCGCGGTGAAGATCAACCCGTAGAGGATCTGGTTGACGACACCCTTCCAGTCGTCGCGGGGCATCGCGGTCCTCCTCGGTAACTCCGTCGCCGGTGAGCGGTGCCGATGACATGATCCACCCGTGTCCGGCCCCGACCCGGTGGACCCGCCGTACCGGTGCGTCGGCGAAGATTTCCCGCCGGTCGGTGTCCGGATCCGGGTCCGGCGTTCGTCACCCTGGTGAGAGACCACGACACCGAGGAGCCCGACCGATGAAGTTCATGATGTTCGTCTGCACCGACACCGAGCCGGACACCGACCCGAACGCCGCGCCCGACATCGACCAGTGGGTGGCCGAGCGGGACGCCAGCGGCCAGCGCCTGGTGGGCGACGCGCTGGCGCCGCCCTCGGCGGCCACCACGGTCCGGGTACGCGGCGGCGAACTGCTGCTCAGCGACGGTCCGTTCGCCGAGACCAAGGAGGTCATCGCCGGGTTCGACATCCTGGAGTGCGCCGACCTGGACGAGGCGATCGAGGTCGCCCGGGCCCACCCGATGGCGTACGGCGGCCGGATCGAGCTGCGCCCCTTCGCCGGCCTGGACTGACGCGGGTGGTCGACGCGGCGGACGCGGTGGCGGACGCGGGTGCCGAGGCGTACCCGCGGATCGTCGCCGCGCTGATCCGGGTCACCGGCGACTGGACGCTCGCCGAGGACTGTGCCCAGGAGGCGCTGGCCTCGGCGCTGGAGCGGTGGCCCCGCGACGGCGTGCCCGGCAATCCGGGCGGCTGGCTGATGACGGCCGCCCGGAACCGGGCCGTGGACGTGCTGCGCCGGGCCGCGGTGGAGCGGCGCAGGCTGCGGGACCTGGCCCTGCTGACCGATCCCGAACCGCCGACCGGGACGGAGGGGGACGTGGTGGACGACCGGCTGCGACTCGTCTTCACCTGCTGCCACCCGGCGCTGGCCCTGGAGGCACGGGTCGCCCTGACCCTGCGCACGGTGGCCGGGGTGCCCACCGCCGACATCGCGCGCGCCTTCCTGGTCAGCGAGTCCACCATGACCCGGCGGATCACCCGGGCGAAGACCAGGATCGCCACCGCCGGCATCCCCTACCGGGTGCCGACCGGGCCCGCGCTGGTCGAGCGGCTGCCGGGCGTGCTGGCCGTTCTCTACCTGCTCTTCACCCGGGGGTACGACGCCGACGGCGAGCCCGCCTTCGCCGACGAGGCGATCCGGCTGGCCCGCCTGCTCGACCGGCTGATGCCCGACCAGCCGGAGGTCGCCGGGCTGCTGGCCCTGTTCCTGTTCCAGAACTCGCGCCGCGCCGCCCGCCGCGACCCGGCCGGTGACCTGCTCACCCTCGATGAGCAGGACCGCTCCCGCTGGGACCACGCCGCCATCACCGAGGGACTCGCCGCCCTGGACCGCGCCGGCCACGGCCCGTACGCGCTCCAGTCCCGGATCGCCGCCGCGCACGCCACCGCCCCGACCGCCGCCGACACCGACTGGGCCGCCATCGCCGGCTGCTACGACGAGCTGGCCCGGATCCGGCCCACCCCGGTGGTCCGGCTCAACCGGGCGGTGGCGCACGGCTACGCCCACGGGCCGGCGGCGGGGCTGGCCCTGATCGCCGAGGCCCGCGCGGGCGGCGCGCTCGACGGCTACCCGCCGGCGCTCGCCGCGCAGGCCGAGCTGACCGCCCGCCACGGCGACCCGGTAAGCGCCGCCGCGCTGTTCCGCGCCGCCGCCGACCTGGTCGGCTCCGACCCGGAACGCCGCGCGCTGCTGCGCCGGGCGGGCGAGCTGGACCGCTGACGGCGCGGGACCGTCCCGCCGACACCCACCGGGTTCGGGGTCGGTGGGCATCGGCGGGACGGCCGGCGGTCCGACCAGCGCGGAGGCGCCTGCCGGCCGCGCGGCCGTCGGTGATCGACCAGCATCTGCCCAGGCACACCAGTTGGGCGACCTCTGGGGCGGACGTCACCAGGCCGCCGTCACCATGACATGGGGTGTGCGAGCCCTTTCGAGCTGATGACGCAAACGAATCAGGCTAGCGAGGCGACCACCCGCGGGCCGCCCGGCACCCGTGGCGGTGGCGGTGGCGGATGAATCGTTTGCGTCATCAGCTCGAAAGGGCACCGACAGCGCCCTTGCCGCCCGGCCACACCCGATCAGCCCATCCCGCCTGAGGCGCTCGGGCGGGCACCCCCGCACAAGCACGAGCACCCCGGAGCGGCACCCCGCCAAACCACCGCCGGTCGACGCGCCAGGGGTCACGCCGGAACCGGCTCAGGCTGCACGGACCGCGCGGGCCGCACCAAGTCCACAAGGGGGGTGCGGCCCGCGCCGGTGGAGAGGGCGCGACGGTCAGGCGCCGGTGGGCAGCTCCTCCAGCACCCAGATCGGCTGCCAGTCGGCCATCTCGTGGTAGCGGCGCAGCTCGGACAGGCCGGCCACCGACCCGCTCCAGGCCGCGTACGGCGGGTTGCCCTCGTCGAAGCCGCTCTGCACGAAGGTCAGCTTGGTCTTCCCGTCGGACTCGGCCAGCTCCCAGGTGCTGATGCCGGTCGGTCCCCAGTCGACGGACATCCGGTGGCCGGGCTCCAGGTCGACCACCTTGGCCGCGTACCCGGCCTCGAAGCCGCCCATGGCGTACCGGCCGCCGACCCACGGCTCGATGCCGATCGGGTAGCCGAACCAGGCGCTGGCCTGGGCGGAGTCGGTCAGCGACTGCCAGACCCGCTCGACCGGCGCACCGATCAGCAGCTCGCCGCGCAGGTCGGCGGAGGTGAAGTCGGTCTTCGGCAGCTGCGGTCGCCCCTCCAGGTGCGCGGCGAGGTTGGCGATCGACAGGCTCCACCAGGTCTGGAGCACTCCCCGGATGGTGCTGCCGTCCAGCGCCTCGGCGAAGTTGAAGTGGCTCTGGGTGAGGGTCAGCAGGGTGCTGTCCGGACCCTCGGGCGTCAGGGCTATCTCGCTGGTGGTCTCCACCCCGTCGAGCAGCCAGGCGAAGCGCAGCGCGTCCTCGTCGGCGTGCAGCAGGCGCTGGTGCGGAGCGTCGCCCTCGGGCGTGAAGCGGCCCCAGAACTCGTACCGTCGGGGCAGCTCCACCTCGGCGTGCTCGGCGAACCAGACGCGCAGCTCGGCCGGGTCGGTCAGGGCGCGCCGGACGGCCTCGACCGGCGCGGCGAGACGGGCACCCAGCTTCAACAGATCACTCACGGTCGTCCCCCTTGGGGTAGCAGGCCACGGCGAGCTTGAAGGCGTCTCCCTCGGCGCCGCCGTAGCGTGTGAACAGGTCCCGCAGCGTGGACTGCAGGTCGTGCAGGAACTCCTGCCGGCGCTCGGCCGGCACCCGGATCTCGCCGGACACCCCGATGGAGGGCAGCTCCGGCGCGGACCGGTCGAGGGCGGCGACGTCCGCCTGGACCTCCTCCATCAGGTCGAGCAGGTAGCCCAGGCTGAGCTCGTCCCGGGCCCGGCGCACCCCGCCGACCCGCCCCACCAGGCGGGGCGAGAGCCAGTACGACCGGGCGGCGGCCTGGTAGATGCCCTCGCTGATGCCGCGCACCTTCCGGCTCGACACCTGCTCGACCAGCCCGGCCGCCACCAACTGCTTGACGTGGTAGTAGACGCGCTGCGGCGTCTGCTCCAGCCGGGCGGCGACCTCGGTGCAGGTGCGGGGCTCGGCCAACTGCCGCAGCACCTCGACGCGCTGCGGCTTGAGCAGGACCTCGGCCTGCTCGATCTGCTCCAGGTACATGACGTCTCTCATCGCACAAATGAGCTTGTACGTAAAAACTTCCTTTGTCAATAGGGTCGAGGAAAGCCGCGCCGACCCGGCGCGGCTCTCTTCGGGCGGTTCGCGGTCAGGGCGTCCAGTCGGGGCGCAGCGGGTACGACGTCTGCCCGGCCGGTCCGTTGCGGGTGGCCAGCACCTGGTGCAGCTGGATGCCGTTGGTCTCGAAGGCCAGCCGGGACCCGGCCATGTAGAGGCCCCACACCCGCGCGGTGCCCTGCCCCACCTCCGAGACGCAGAAGTCCCAGTTCTCGACGAGGTTGCGGCACCAGGCGGCCAGGGTCAGCGCGTAGTGCTGCCGCAGGTTCTCCTCGTGGTGCACCTCCAGCCCCACGTCGTGGATCTCGCTGATCAGCCGGCCCGGCCCGGCCAGCTCGCCGTCCGGGAAGACGTACCGGTCGATGAAGGCGCCGGAGCGGTGCGGGGCCCGGTTGTCGGCCCGGGTGATGCAGTGGTTGAGCAGCCGGCCGTCCGGCCGCAGCCGGTCGCGCAGCGCCCCGAAGTACGCCGGGTAGTTGCGCACCCCGATGTGCTCGGTCAGCCCGATCGAGGAGACCACGTCGAACTGCTGCCGCGGGGCGTCCCGGTAGTCCAGGTGGCGCACCTCGGCCAGCTCGGTCAGCCCCTCCCGCTCGATCGCCGCCTGCGCCCACCGCGCCTGCTCCCGGGACAGCGTGACGCCGAGCGCCTTCACGCCGTACTCCCGGGCGGCGTGCCGGACCATGCCGCCCCAGCCGCAGCCCACGTCGAGCAGCCGCATCCCCGGCTTCAGCGCCAGCTTGCCGGCGACCAGGTCGTACTTGGCCGCCTGGGCCTGCTCCAGCGTGTCGCCCGGGCTGTGGAACACCGCGCAGGTGTAGGTCATGGACGGGCCGAGCACCTTCTCGTAGAAGGCGTTTGAGACGTCGTAGTGGTGCGAGATGGCGGTGCTGTCCCGCAGGCGGGAGTGGCGCAGCCCGTTCATCACCCGCCGCCAGCGCGGCTGCGCCTCCTGCGGCGGGGGCGGCGGGGGCAGCAGCCGCTCCCAGCCGAGCCCGCGCACCAGCGCCAGGCCCTCGGCCAGCGACGGGGTACGCACCCGCAGCTCGTCCTTGAGCACCCGCAACGCCTCGTACGGGTCGCCGGGGTGCACGCCCTGCAACCGGAGGTCGCCGCTGACGTACGCCCGCGCCATGCCCAGGTCACCCGGGGCGGTGAGCAGGTACGTCAGACCACGCTCGGAGCAGATGGACAGGGTGATCCCGCTGTCGGCCGGGCCGATCGCGCTGCCGTCGTACCCGGTGATCCGCACCGGCAGCTCGCCGGTGGTCAGCGCCCGGACGACGTCGGCGACGGTGGGGCCGGCGCGCCGGCCCCCGGCCGGCGGCGGTGTGCCGGGGGAACTGCTCGCCCCCTGTTCTCGGTCGGTCAGGCTCATGAGTTGCGCGGCGTGGGCTTCCGGCCGCCAGGGGCCGGGAGAACGCACCGCTCCCCCCTTTCAGACAGGGCTGTCACAGGCAGCTGATAGATGTGCAGCATGAGCGGGTCGATAAGGCGTGGATTTCGGTACCGCTTCTATCCCACCCCGGAGCAGGCCGAGCATCTGGAGCGGACGTTCGGATGTGTCCGCCTGGTTTACAACCGGGCACTCGAGGCGCGTGCCCGGAGGTGGACAGACGATGGACAACGGACGACGTACGGAGAGACGTCGGCATGGCTGACCCAGTGGAAGCGCACCGAGGAGCTGGCGTTTCTCAACCAGGTGTCCGCCGTTCCGTTGCAGCAGACCTTGCGCCACTTGCAGGCCGCCTTCGTTGCCTTCTGGGACCGGCGCTCCCGATATCCGCGGTTCAAGTCCAAGCGCAGGTCTCGGGCGTCGGCGGAGTACACCCGCTCGGCCTTCCGATGGCGAGGGGGGCAGCTGACGCTGGCCAAGATGGGGATGCCGCTGGCGATCGTGTGGTCTCGACCGTTGCCGCAAGACGCGGAGCCGTCCACCGTGACCGTCTCGCGCGACGCGGCCGGTCGCTGGTTCGTGTCGATTCTGGTCGAGACCCGGACAGTAAGGCCGCTGCCTGCCGTCGACCAAGAAGTAGGACTCGACGTCGGTCTCACCAGACTGGTCACCCTGTCCACTGGCGAGAAAGTCCCCAACCCGCGCCATGAACATGCTGATCGGCGGCAGCTGACCGCTGCGCAGCGTGAACTGAACCGAAAAGCCAAGGGATCCAACAATCGGGTGAGGGCCCGGAAGAAGGTTGCTCGAATCCATGCCCGAATCGCCGACCGGCGGCACGATCACCTGCACAAGCTGTCGACTCGACTCGTTCGCGAGAACCAAACGATCGTGATCGAGGATCTCAGCGTTCGTAACATGCTCGGCAACCACCGCCTGGCGCGCGCGATCTCCGATGCGGCCTGGACTCATCTGAGAAGCATGCTGGAATACAAGGCCGCCTGGTACGGGCGGACGGTGATTGTCCTCGACCGGTGGTACCCGTCGTCCAAGAAATGCTCGGCGTGCGGCCGCATTAATCCGACCATGCCGCTCGCCGTCCGTTCGTGGACCTGCCCGAAATGTGCAACCTTGCACGACCGGGACGTCAACGCCGCGAAGAACATCCTCGCCGCCGGGCAGGCGGAGAGGCAAAACGCCTGCGGAGCTGTCGTAAGACCTCATGGGAGTCCCCCCTTCGAGGCGGCCGGCGATGAAACAGGAAGGCCCACGGGCGACCGTGGGAGTCCTTGGCTCAAGGGCCAGGACGATGTCAATTTCGTGCAACCGCCTTCTCGTAGAGTCCGGTGAGCCGGTGATCCGGGTCGTAGCGGTCCTTCACGGCACGCCAGGTCTCCCCGCCGTAAAGCCGGTCGAAGGCCGCTCGGTCGTAGTACGCGTCCGAGTAGAGGGACTTGTGACCACCCATGTCGGACACCGCCCGCTCGATCGAGCGGTTCACGTCGCCGTCGGCCGCTCCGTCGGCGATCGGCACACTTCCCCAGAAACCGATGTTGACGTAGGTCTGCCCCGGCCGGAGCGGATACAGCGGCCAGGACCGCGCCGAGCCCGGCCCGGCCGGCTCGCGCAACCGCAGCGGGCAGAGCCAGACCGGGTTCATGCCGACGTTGGCGGCGAACCAGCGGAGGAAGTCGGCGGTGGCCTCCAGCGGGATCTCGACGTCCTGCACCACCCGCTCGCGGGCCGGGCGCCCGCGCCAGTGGTCGACCCGCGCGGCGATCTGGTGCCGGTGTTCCAGCCGGACGAGCCGGTGGTAGAAGTCGCTGCGCCGCCACCGGGCCGGCCAGAGCCGGCGGACCACCGGGTGCTGCACCCCGAACGCCGCCGAGCACCAGAACCAGTCGGTGTCCCAGCGCCAGAGGTAGTCGTGGGTGGTCAGCGCGTCGCGGGTGCGCCGACGCAGCGACCGGTAGTAGATCTCCTGGCCGGTGTAGTCGCTGAGCTGCGGCGCGTCGTCGGTGAAGGCGCCCAGGGTCAGGTACGCCTCGCCGGGGCTGAACATCACCCCGTCCATCGCGTCGACGGGCTGCCCCTCCCACTCGCCCTTGACGATCACGTCGCCGATCGCCTCGGTCAGCTCCTCCAGCCGGCTGAAGCGCACGTTGCGCAGCGCCACGGCGTGGCGTACGGGCTGGAGCTCGATGCGCAGCCGGGTGGCGTAGCCGAGGCTGCCCAGCGAGTTGGGGAAGGCGGCGAAGAGGCCGGCGTGCTCGCCCTCCGGGCGGGCGGTGAGGATCTCGCCCGCGCCGGTGAGCACGTCCATTTCGGTCACCGACTCGTGCGGCAGGCCGTTGCGGAACGAGGTGGACTCGATGCCCAGCCCGGTGACCGCGCCGCCCAGGGTGATCGTGCGCAACTGCGGCACGACCAGCGGCATCAGTCCGTGCGGGAGGGTGGCGTCGACCAGGTCCTCGTACGTGCACATGCCCTGCACGTCGGCGGTACGGGCCCGGGGGTCGACCGACAGCACGCCGTCCAGCCCGGAGACGTCCAGGCCCGGTGAGCTGGTGGCCGCCCGGGGGCGGAACAGATTCGAGGTGCGTTTTGCGAGGCGGACGGGTTCCCCGAGGGGCACCGCGGCGTACGACCGCCGCAACGTGTCCACCGCCAGGTCATGATCACGCAGCGCGCGCATGAGATCACCTTACGCGCCGAACGGCCCGCGCGTGGGATGTCCACGGTGGCCTTTTCGCCACCACTATCGGACGGTCGCGTTACCGTGGCGGACGTGCCGTCGCCCGCCCTCGCCGCCCTGGACGCCGCCGGTCTGCCGTACCGGGTGATCCGGCACGGGCCGGTGCGCAGCCTCGCCGAGGCCGCCGCCGCCCGCGGCGTCGCGGTGCCGGACGTGGTGAAGACGATCGTGGTCCGCCGCGGCCCGGACGACCATCTCTTCGTGCTCACCCCGGGCGACCGGGTGATCTCCTGGCCCAAGCTGCGCGCGCTGCTCGGCGTCAGCCGGCTCTCGATGCCCGACGCGGCGGCGGCCCGCGACGCCACCGGCTACGCACGCGGGACCATCACCCCGTTCGGCGCGACCACCGCCTGGCCGGTCGTCGCCGACGAGCGGCTGCGCGGCCGGGAGATCACCCTCGGCGCGGGCGAGCACGGCGCCGCCGTCGCGCTGGACGCCGACGCGGCGATCACCACGCTCGGGGCGACGGTCGCCGACGTGACCGACCCGGAGCCCACGCGCTGATCTGCCGCCGACCGGTGGTCGGTCCGGGGCGGACGGCATAGCGTGGACCCATGCCGAAAGCCGTCTGGAACGACCTGGTGATCGCCGAGAGCGACGACACCGTCCTGGTGGAGGGCAACCACTACTTTCCCCGCGCCGCCCTGCGCGACGACCTGATCCGGGAGTCCGCGACCCACACGTTCTGCCCGTGGAAGGGGACCGCCTCCTACTACAGCCTCGAGCACGACGGCCGGACCAGCGCCGACGCCGTCTGGTACTACCCGGACCCGAAACCCGACGCCGAGATGGTGCGCGACCGGGTGGCGTTCTGGAAGGACGTCACGGTCGTCGACTGAGTCACCGCCGGCCGGGCCGGGTGGCCATCGACCGGTCCGGTGGGTCAGGATTCCCCCATGTCCGTCCCCGACGAACACCACGACCCGGCCGGCACCGTCTACGGCGCCCGCCGGGCCGCCCGCCCCGGGCTGCCCCGGGACCCGCTGATGCGGTTCGCGCTGGCCGCCGGGCTGGTCGGCGTACTGGTGGGGGTCTTCTTCGCCACCGGCGTGCTCGGCGGCGGCGGCCAGCCGGTGGTGCCGGCGTCGGCCGCCTCCGCGCCCCCGGCTCAGCCGCCGTCGCCGGAGGTCACCGAGCCGGCCGCGACCACCCCCGCCGCGCCCTCGCCGACCGCCGCGCCCACCACCCCGCCCGCCCCGGTGGCCGGGCCGAAGGTGTTCCGGGCGGTGGCCTCCGGCCTCTGCCTCGGTACCGACGGCGACGACGAGAAGGCCGTCGCCGAGCTGGCGGCCTGCACCGGCGGGCCGGAACAGCAGTGGGTCGCCAACCCGGTCGCCCCGGACCTGGTCACCCTCACCAACGCGGCGCACGCCCAGTGCCTGGACGTCGAGGGCGGCAGCGCCGACGACGGCGCGAAGCTCCAGCAGTTTCCGTGCCACGGGCAGGCCAACCAGCAGTGGCGGCTGACCCCGGTCGGCACCGGCCCGGTGCTGCTGGTGGCGGTGCACTCCGGCAAGTGCGGCGAGGTCGACGACGGCGGCACCGAGGCCGGCGACGAGATCCGTCAGGTCCCGTGCACCGGCGCCGCCCAGCAGCAGTGGACGGTGGGCTGACGCCTCAGCCCCGGTAGCTCCAGGCCCGGGCCGGCGGCGCCACCACGGGCACCGGCACCGGCACCGGTTCCCGGCGGCGCAGCAGCAGCGAGAGCCCGGCCGCGCCGATCGACAGCGCCCCGGCGACGTACCAGGCCAGGGCGTAGTCGCCGAGTCGGTCGCGGACCAGGCCCGCTCCGGTCGCCGCGATCGCCGCGCCGAACTGGTGGGCGGCGAAGACCCAGCCGAAGACCACCGCGCCCGCCGCGCCAAAGTACTCCCGGCACAGCGCGACGGTCGGCGGCACGGTGGCCACCCAGTCCAGGCCGTAGAAGATGATGAAGACCAGCATGCTCGGCTCGGCCGTGCCGGCGAAGAGGCCGGGCAGCACCAGCAGCGACCCGCCGCGCAGCGCGTAGTAGGCGCCGAGCAGCAGCCGGCTGTCCACCCGGTCGGTGAGCCAGCCGGAGGCGATGGTGCCGACGATGTCGAAGAGCCCGACCAGGGCGAGCAGCCCCGCGGCGGTGGTCTCCGGCATCCCGTGGTCGTGCGCGGCCGGCACGAAGTGCGTGCCGACCAGCCCGTTGGTGGTCGCGCCGCAGATCGCGAACCCGCCGGCGAGCAGCCAGAACGGCCGGGTCCGCGCGGCCGAGGCCAGCGCGCCGACGGCCCGGGAGGCCGCGCCGCCCGTCGTCGGCGCGGGCGGCACCACCTCCGCCGCGCCGTAGGCGGGCAGGCCGAGATCCGCCGGGTGCTCCCGCAGCAGCCAGGCCACCAGCGGTACGACCGCCAGCGCCGCCCCGGCGACGACGAGCGCCGCCGTGCGCCACCCGTGATCGCGGACCAGCACGGCGAGCAGCGGCAGGAAGACCAGTTGCCCGGCCGCCCCGCCGGCGGTCAGCACCCCGGTGACCAGCCCGCGACGGCGGACGAACCAGCGCCCGGTGACCGTGGCCACGAAGGCGAGCGCCATCGACCCGGTGCCCAGCCCGACGAGCACCCCCCAGCAGAGGATCAGCTGCCAACTGGCCGTCATGAACACCGTCAGGCCGCTGCCGGCCGCCACCAACGCCAGCGCGCCGGCCACCACGCGCCGGACGCCGAACCGGTCCATCAACGCGGCGGCGAACGGCGCGGTCAGCCCGTAGAGCAGCAGGTTGACCGAGACGGCGGCGGATACGGTGGCCAGCGGCCAGCCGAACTCGGCGTGCAGCGGGTGCAGCAGGACCGAGGGGGTGGCCCGGAAGCCGGCGGCGCCGACCAGCGCGACGAACGCGACGGCGGCGACCAGCCAGGCGGGGTGGAGACGGCGGGTTCGGTTCACGATACGAGTCTCGGCGGCGGCCCCGCCGACGACGAGTGGCCGGAAAGCCATCATGCGCAATAATCGGGCCATGACGATCGTCCCGCACCGGGTGACGGTGCTCGCCATCGACCAGGTGGTCGGCCTCGACCTCGGCACCCCCTCCCAGGTCTTCGGCACCGCCCGCACCAAGGACCTGCAGCCGCTCTACACGGTCGACGCCTGCACGCCGGGCGGCCGCCCGGTGCGCAGCACCGCCGGGTACCAGGTGCTGCCCGACCACGGGCTCGAACTGGTCGAGGCCGCCGACACGGTGGTCGTACCGGGCATCCACGGCGGTCCGGCGCTGACCGACGGCATCCTCGACCCGGAGGTGGCGGCGGCGCTACGGGCGGCCCACGAGCGGGGCGCGCGGATCATGTCGATCTGCACCGGCGCGTTCGTGCTGGCCGCCGCCGGGCTGCTCGACGGCCGGCGGGCCACCACCCACTGGGCGTACGCGGACCTGTTCCGCCGGCTGCACCCGGCGGTCGACCTGGACCCCGACGTGCTCTTCATCGACTCCGACGACGTGCTCACCTCGGCCGGGGTGGCCGCCGGCCTCGACCTGTGCCTGCACGTCATCCGCACCGACCACGGCAGCGAGGTGGCCAACCGCTCGGCCCGCCGCTGCGTGGTGCCGCCGTGGCGCGACGGTGGCCAGGCCCAGTACATCGAGCGGCCGGTGCCCCACCGGGCGGGGACCGGCACCGCCGGCACCCGGGAGTGGGCCCGGCAACGGCTGCACGAGCCGGTCACCCTGCGCGACCTGGCCGAGCACGCGCGGATGAGCGTGCGCACCTTCACCCGGCACTTCCGCTCCGAGACCGGGCTGAGCCCCGCCCAGTGGCTGCTCCAGGAGCGCACCGACCACGCCCGGCTGCTGCTGGAGACCACCGACCTGACCGTCGACCAGGTGGCCCACCGCTGCGGCTTCGGCACCGCCGCCGCCCTGCGCCAGCAGCTCCGCCAGCGCATCGGCGTCGCCCCGAGCGCGTACCGCCGGGCGTTCCACCGGCACCCCTGACCCGCGTTCCCGCGCCGCGGGCGGGGACGGGCTCGGTCACCGGGGTCAGGGTGGGGCGGCGGCGCGGAGCCGGTGCAGGGCGGCGGTGGCGTCGCGCAGGTGCACCTCGATCACCGGGCGGTCGTCGCCGGGGCCGGACGGCACCGGTGCGGTGGACCCGGGCCGGGATCCGGAGCGGTCGGTGGTGGCGGCGGAGAGCTCCCCCAGCCCGTCGGCCAGTTCGGTCAACCGGTCCGGCAACGGGCCCGACGCCACGGTGGGGTGGGACGTGAGCTGCCGGTGCACGTCGTCACAGAGCAGCAGGGCGGCGGCGACCAGCACGTGGACGTCGTCGAGGGGGCGGTCGGCCCCGTGCAGCCGGGCGGCCCGCCGGCGCCCGCGTACGGTGCGGCCGGTGACCCGGCGGGCCTCGACCCGGGCCTCGGTGAGCCGGCCGAGGCGGGCGTTGGCGTGCCGGGCCTGCTCGCAGGCGGTGGCCGCCAGCCCCGGCCCGCCCCGGCGCAGCGCCTCGGCCGCCGTCCGCAGCGCGACCGCGGTGTCCCGCAGGATGTCCGGGACCGGCGCGGCGACCAGCTTCACCGGATCGGGGCTGAACAGCACCTGACTGCCGAGCAGACCCAGCGCGCCCCCGACCGCCACGTCCAGCAGATAGCCGGCGGGCGACTGCGCCGGCCCCAGTGCGGCCACGATCAGCACGGCGGCACCGGACTGGACGTAGGTCAGCGGCCGCGGGTCGACCAGGGCGGCGATCGACATCGCCAGCGCGAGCGCCGGCACCATCACCAGGAATCCGCTGCCCAGGTCGAGGGCCTGGACGCCCTCCCCCACCGCGACGCCGGCCAGCACCCCCACGAACAGGTCGACGGCCTGCCGGCCCCGCCCGCCCAGACCCGCCGACAGGCAGATCAACGAGCCGGTGGCGGCGAAGATCGGCGCCTGGTGGCCAAAGACGGTCGCCGCGATCCACCAGGCCACGCCGGCCGTCAGCGCGCACTGGCCGATCAGCGGCAACGCCATCCGGATCCGGTGCCGCAACAGCGCGGGGACGACCGAACGGGCCGCTCTGCGCAGGCCCGTCCCGCGCCGGCTCACCGCACCGGCTGGCTCACGACCCGACCGACCGGTCGACGGTCGGCCGGTCGACGATGGGCACCCCCGGCGGCGTCCGCAGCACCCGGAGCTGCGCGAGGTGTTTCGGCAGGTGAACGCGGGCGTGCAGGTCCAGGGTGCGGGACCACGGCAGGGTGTCGTCGACGACCAGGTCGAAGCCCTCCCGCAGGTGGGTGTCGACCGGGGTGTCCGCCGCCGTGCCGAGCCGGTCCACCAGGGCGCAGAGCTTCTGGCTGGTGGCCCGCAGCAGGGTGGCCAGGCCGTCCAGGCCGCCGCAGTCGGCGACCAGCGCGTCCACCTGGGGGCGGTGGATGGTCTCCAGGTCGTAGTAGGCGAAGGGCGAGCCGGCGAGGACCGCCTCGGTGGCCTCGCTCATCAGCTCGTCGTTGGCCGCCAGGTGCGCCACGATCTGCTCGGCGCTCTGCTGCCCCTGCGGCGGCTCGCCGAAGCCGCCCGCCTCCACCTCGGCGAGCAGTTCGTCGTAGATCCGCCGCAGCCCCGCGCTCTCCACGTCCCCAGTCAACCCCGCCGACCGGCGCGGACCGGGGCGTTACCGCACCGGGATCACCCGGACGGGCGGTTCAGCGCCCGCCCCCGCCGGGCGGTTCAGCGCCGGCCCCGCCGGGCGCGCAGGTAGTCGGAGACGACGTACTCGCCGAGGTCGTCGAGGTCGGGGGTGAACATCCGGCCCTTCGAGCGGCGGGCCACCGCGTCGACGAAGCGGCGCAGCCCCGGATCGTCGCCGAGCATGAAGAGGTTGAGCGTGGCGCCGTAGCGGGTCAGCTTGTCCACCTCGCGGATGGTCGCCTCGATCGTCTCCGGCAGCGGCGGCCAGTGGAACAGCGCCTCCCCGTCGTCCGGGTCGAGGTGGGCGGTCGGCTCCCCGTCGGTGACCACCAGCACCACCGGCTCCGCGCCGGGGTGCCGGCGCAGGTGCCGCCCGGCCAGCCGCAGCGCGTGCTGGAGGTTGGTGCCCTGCTGCATGTCCGGCTCCACCGCGGCCAACTCCTGCTGGGTCAGCGTCAGCGCCTCCCGGCCGAAGCCGACGATCTCCAGGGCGTCCTGCGGGAAGCGGGTCGCCACCAGGTGCGACAGCGCCAGCGCCGTCTGCTTCATCGGCCCCCAGCGCCCCTGCGAGATCATCGAGTACGACAGGTCGACGCAGAGCGCCACCGCCGCCGAGGCCCGGCGCTCGGTCTCCACCACCTCGAAGTCGGAGACGTCGAGCTGGACCGGCACCGTGGGGCCGGCCCGGCGGACCGCCCGGGTGAGGGTGCGGACCACGTCCAGCGGCTGCTCGTCGCCGTACTCCCAGGGCCGGGACGCCCCGCTGACCTCGCCGGCCGCACCCGCCGAGCGCAGGTCGTGCTGGCCGCGCGGCCCGGCCGTGAGGTCGGCGAAGACCCGCCGCAGCGCGGTGCCGGCGAGCCGGCGCAGCGCCTTCGGGCTCAGGGTGAGCCCGTCGGCGTCCCGGCTCACCCACCCCTGCCGGCGCAGTTCCCGCTCCAGCTCCCGCAGCCGGCGGACGTCGTCGGCGGCGTCGCGGCCCAGCGTCCGGGCCACCGCCTCGACGTCCACGTCGTCGAGGGTCGCGCCGGGGTGCCCCTGGTCGAGGGAGTCGAGCAGGTCGTCCAGCTCGCCGATCTCGTCGAGCGCGCCGGCCGCCTCGCCGTAGCCGAGCGGCTGGTCACCGCGGACCCGCTCGCCGCGCTGCCAGTTCAGGTCGGGGCGCAGCGCCCGCAGGTGCCCGTCCAGCGCGGACAGCTCGCCGGCCAGCCGGTCGCCGAGGGACTGCCGCATCAGCCCGGCCAGCTCCGCACGCTGCCCGTCCGACAGCGACCGCATCAGCCGCTCCCCGGCGGCGGAGCGGCGGGCGAGCACGTCGACCAGCTCGTCCACGTCCTTCGGCCGCTCCGGGAAGAACTCGCCGTGCCGGCGCATGAACTCGGCGAACGCATCGGTGGTGTCCTCGGCGCGGGCGTGCCGGGCCAGCAGGTCGTTGAGGTCACGCATCATCTCGGCCAGCTGCCGCTGCACCGCCGGGTCGGCGGCGGCCCGCGCCGCGTCACGCAGCCCGGCGAAGCGCTGCTCCAGCACCTCGCCGCGCAGCCCGTCGAGGATCCGCTGGTACGTCTGCCGCGCCTCGTCGCTGGCCCACTCGTAGCCGGCCAGCTCCTGCACGGCGCGGGCGGTGGAGCGGGGCAGGTTGTCCAGCACCGCCTCGGCGAACCGCGCGTCGTCGTCGGCGCGCCCGCGCAGCTCGTCGCGTTCCGCCGCGAGCGCCTGGTCGAGCAGCGCCCGGGAGCGGGTCACCGCCCCGTCCAGGTCGCCCCGGCGCAGCGCCTCCCGGCGCAGCCGGCGGGCCCGGGCCGCCAGATCGTCCAGGCCGCCGCGCCCCTGCGGGCCCCGGCGCAGCAGGTCGCGCAGCGCGTCCCGCAGGCTGCCGCCGGCCAGCACCTCCGCGCCGACGGCGTCCACCGCGGCCCGGACGTCGTACGGCGGGGCGAGCGGGTCGGGCCCGCCGCGCCACTGGCCGTACCGGAACCGGTTGCCGGCCACGCTCAGCCCCGGCCGCCGTAGACGGTACGGCCCGACTCGGTGACGTCCTTGCCGAGCCGGCGGGTCAGGTGCAGCCCCTCCAGGACGAACTCGATCCCGGCGGCGGCCTCCTCCGGGGTGGGCGCGTCGCCCAGCCCGAGCCGGTCCAGCGCCTTGGCCAGCCCCGGCACGGTGCCGACCTGGCGCAGCAGCTCGGCCGACGAGACCAGCTCACCGGTCTCGATCATGGTGCCCTCGGCGACCAGGCCGGTGAAGCCGGACAGGTCCAGCCCGGCCAGCCGGGCCCGGAACGTCTCGGCGGTGGCGGTGCGGAGCAGGTGGGCCAGGATCTCGATCTCGCGCCCCTCCTCGCCGCTCTCGAACTCGACCTTGCCGCGCAGGGTCGAGGTCACCGACACCGCGTCGCCGACCCGCGCGACCGGGGCCTCGGGGCGTACCCCCTGGGCGGCGGGACCGGCGGCGAGCAGGCCGGATCGGCGCAGCGCGGCGGCGGCGACCGTCTCGGCGGCGGCGATCGCGAAGCGGGCGGAGACGCCGGAGCGCGGGTCCACCGACGGCGACTCCCGCACGGCGCGGGCGAACCGGGCGAGCACCTCCAGCACGTGCTCCGGCACCTCGGCGACCAACTCGGCCTCCTGCCGGATCAGCGCCAGCTCCAGCTCCAGGTCGACCGGGTAGTGGGTACGGACCTCCGCGCCGAAGCGGTCCTTGAGCGGCGTGATGATCCGCCCCCGGTTGGTGTAGTCCTCCGGGTTGGCGCTGGCCACCAGGAACAGGTCCAGCGGCAGCCGCAGCTGGTAGCCGCGGACCTGGATGTCCCGCTCCTCCAGCACGTTGAGCAGCGCCACCTGGATCCGCTCGGCCAGGTCGGGCAGCTCGTTCACCGCGAAGATCCCCCGGTTGGTGCGCGGCACCAGTCCGAAGTGGATGGTCTCCGGGTCGCCGAGGGTGCGGCCCTGGGCCAGCCGGATCGGGTCGACGTCGCCGATCAGGTCGCCGACGCTGGTGTCCGGGGTGGCCAGCTTCTCGCCGTAGCGCATCGAGCGGTGCAGCCAGCCGACGGCCAGGTCTTCGCCGGCCTCGGCGACCAGCGCGCGGGAGGCCGGGGTGAGCGGGTGCATCGGGTGCTCGTTGAGCACGGAGCCGGGAATCACCGGGGTCCACTCGTCGAGCAGCGCCACCAGCGAGCGGATCAGCCGGGTCTTGCCCTGGCCGCGCTCGCCGAGCAGCACCATGTCGTGGCCGGCGAGCAGGGCCCGCTCGACCTCGGGCAGGACGGTGTCGTCGTAGCCGACGATGCCGGGGAAGCGATCGGAGCCGGAACGCATCCGGGCGAGGAGGTTGTCGCGGAGTTCCTGCTTGACGGTGCGGTGCCGGTGCCCGGCCGCGCGCAGCTCGCCGAGCGTGCCGGGCAGGTCGGCGGGCGGGACCGGGAGAACCTGGTTTGGCGCAGTCACCCGACCCACGCTAGCGCGGTCCGCCACGTCACCGCCCCCTTCCGTCCGCTCCGGCCCGCACCGCCGGCCCCCACCGCCGGCCCCCACCACCGGCCCCCACCACCGGTCCGCACCACCGGTCCGACCCGGCCGACCCGCTCCCGCCCGGGTGGGTCACGCCCCCGCCGGGTGGGGAGGCCCACGAGCCGCGCCAGCCGGCCGGTGGGACTGGTCAACCTCGGCCGCAGGACCGGCAGGCGCCCCGCCGCCGCAGGTGATAGGCGAGCGCCGCCGCGCCGAGTGACACGCCCCACAGCGGCCAGAGCAGCATCGGCGCGGTGGTCAGGCTGAACCCGCCATCGATGGCCCAGAACTGCGGGCTGGTGACCAGCCCGAGCGAGGCCGCGGTGACCGAGAGCGCCACCAGCGTCGCCGGCACGACGGCCAGCCCGACCGGCACCCGCCGGCCGGTCAGCCCGGGCATCCAGCGCGGGAACCGCTCGCCCCAGGGGCGGACCAGGCCGAGGGTGAGCAGCGCGCCGACGGTGGCGAACGCGCCCAGCCCGGCGCCGGCCCAGACCAGCCCGGTCTCGCGCAGCTCGGCGAGGAAGTCCCGGGAGATGCCCAGCGGGACGCCGGCCGCCCAGGCGAACCGGGTGACCGCGTAGGTCAGCGGGATGACCGCCGCCGTCCCGGCCGCCCAGCGGCCCCACCGGGCCGCCGCGTCCGGCGCGGTCCAGCCCCGCGCGCCGCCGCCGCGCCCACAGGACAGGCAGGCCCCGGCGGTACGGCGTTGCCAGGCCAGCAGCGCCCCGGCGAGCAGCACCCCACCGACCAGGGCCGCGCAGCGCGCGAAGAGCGCCCAGGTGAAGACGTCGGCGTAGTCGACCGGCGGCCAGCCGAACGGGGCGCCGAGGATCAGCATCGGCGCGTAGCCGAGCACGACCAGCACCCGGGCGTCGGGCACCACCACGGCGAGGACGAAGGCGAGCGCCCAGCCGTAGCCGAGCACCAGCGCCCGCAGCGGCCGGGGCGGGCGTACCGCGTCGGCGAGGACCAGGGCGGTGACCGCCCCGGCCAGCAGCAGCCCGGCGAGCAGCGGCGCGCCGACCGCGACCGGGACCAGCCGCAGCAGGTTGGCCCCGCCGCCGTGCGGGTCGTTGGCGCCGAACGGGTAGCCGGCGCCGGTGAGCGTGCCGACCAGGGCGAGCAGGCCCCAGCCGCCCAGCCAGGCGGCGGCGAGCGGCGGGGCCAGGTCGAGCCGGAGCCGCCGGCGGGACGGGGTGGAGGTGATGGTCGTCGTCATGGCTCCAGCCTCGGCGGCGGTGCCGCCACCGCCCTCCCGAGCGGTGGCGAACCCGCTCCCCCGGCGAGGGGATCAGCCGGTGGGGACGACGAAACCCGACTCGTACGCGGCGATCACGGCCTGGGTGCGGTCCCGCACGCCGAGCTTGGCCAGCACGTTGCCGACGTGCGTCTTGACCGTCTCCACCCCGACCACGAGCTGGCCGGCGATCTCGGTGTTGGAGAGGCCGGTGGTCATCAGCCGCAACACCTCCGCCTCCCGCTCGGTCAGCCGGGCCGCGCGCAGCCGGTCCCCGCCCCGCCCCCCGTACGCCCCGGCGAGGCGGCGGATCGCGGCCGGGAAGAGCAGCGAGTCACCGGCGGCGACCGCCCGGACGGCGGTGACCACCTCCGCCGGGCGGGCCCGCTTGAGCAGGAAGCCGCTCGCCCCGGCGCGCAGCGCCTCGTAGACGTACTCGTCGTTCTCGAAGGTGGTGACCACGAGGACGCGGGGCGGGTCGGCGGAGGCGGCGAGCAGCAGCCGGGTGGCCTGGATGCCGTCGATGGCGGGCATCCGCACGTCCATCAGCACCACCCGGGGCCGCAGCCGCGCGACCAGCGGGGGCACCTCGGCGCCGTCGGCGGCCTCCCCCACCACCCGCAGGTCCGGCTGGGCGTCGATGATCGCCCGCAGCCCGACCCGGATCAGCTCGTCGTCGTCGACGATCAGCACGTCCGTGCTCACCGCGTCTCCCCCCTCGGCACCGGCAGCCGCACCCGGACCCGCCAGTGATCATTCTCCGGGCCGGCGGTGATCCGCCCGCCGAGCAGCAGCACCCGTTCCCGCATGCCGTCCAGGCCCCGGCCGCCGCGTGCCGGCCGCGCCGCGCCGCCCAGCAGGTTCTCCAGCTCGATCTCCAACCACCGCCGGCTCGGCGCGTCCGACGGCCCGCGAGGAGCGGGCGCCGTCGCCTCCCCGGGTACGTCCACCCGCAGGCGCACTGGGCCGCGGCCGTACCGGGCGGCGTTGGTCAGCCCCTCCTGCACGATCCGGTAGCCCTCCCGGGACACCGCCGGGGGCAGCTCCGCCAGCTCCCCGTCGACCCGCGCGTCGATCCGCAGCCCGGTTGCCCGAGTGTCCGCGACGAGCCGGTCGAGCTGGGCCAGGGTCCGCTGCGGGGCGGTGCCGGCCGGGGCACGGGCGGCGTCCTCGGTCTCCCGGAGCAGGCCCAGCACGTGGTCCAGGTCGTCCATCGCGTGCCGGCTGGTCTCCTCGATCGCGGCGAGCGCCCGGCGGGCGAACTCCGGGTCGCCGTCGAGGAGCTGGCGGGCCGCGCCGGCCTGGAGGGTGGCCACGGTCAGCGCGTGACCCACCGAGTCGTGCAGTTCCCGGGCCAGCCGGTTGCGCTCGGCGAGCCGGGCCGCCCGCGCCGCCAGGGCGGCGAGTTGCTCGGACGCCGAGGGGCCGAGCAGCGCCGGTGCCATCGAGGCGGCGAGCGTGCCCAGCCCGGCGACCGCGTAGCCGAGGCCGAGCAGCATCAGCACCCCGGTGAGGGTGAGCCAGCCGGTGTCCCGCCCGTCGAGCGGGCCCCAGCTCTCCTGGGCGACCAGCTGGGTGCCGACGCCGAACTGCTGGGCGATGAACGACAACGCCATCGGCAGGGCGCTGATCAGCGCGAACATCACCGTTCCGCCGACGGTCATGTGCAGGGCGATCCAGAGCGCGGCGCGCAGCCGGGTCTCCCGGTCGGCCGGGTGCCCGGCGGCGGGTTCCGGCAGCGGCACGCCGAGCAGGGCGCGGGCGGCGGCGATCTCCAGCGTCCGGCTGCCGTCGAGGAAGAACGGCACCGCGCCGATGACGGCGGCGACCACCATCAGCGCGAAGACCAGCAGCCGGGGCACCTCGCCGCGGGTGAGGAGCTGGACGAAGGTGCCGGCCAGCAGCGCGTACGGCAGGGCCAGCACCCCGCCGAGCAGGAGGAACACGCCACGGCGACAGGTGCTCGCACGGACGAGCGGCGCGATCAGCGCCCGGGGAGTCACCGGGCCATTCTCCCGCCCCGCCGCGCCGTGCCGACTCCCCCGTGTCGGGGATTCCGGCGCCGCCTCGTCGCCCGCGGATCACTTCGGGCGGCGCCGCCGGCTCAGCGGTGTTCCTGCACGTACTTCCGCGGGTCCTTGTCGTCGAAGGTCAGGTTGCGGCCGTTCTTGTGCTCGCCGTAGAAGGTCAGCCAGCGGGCGCCCAGCTCGGCGCGGAGTTCGACGCTGGCGTGTCGGCGGAAGTCCGGCAGCGCCCCGTCCTCCTCCTCGGCGAGGTGCTCGCTGTTCTCCCGGCGGGCCTTCCACACCGCCGCCCACCACTGGTCGGAGCCCACCGGGTGCAGCTTGGACTCGGCGATGGCGTCGCGGATCTCGTTGTGGTCGCCGATGGCGTCGGTGGTCTCGTCCTCGCCGTCGTCGCCGTGCCGCACCAGGTGCGGATAGAGGATCGCCTCCTCCGCCTCGGCGTGGATGTCCAGGTGCAGGGCGAGGGCCTCCCAGACGGCCAGCAGTTCGGTCTCGTCGCGGGCGTCGTCGAGCCGGGCGAAGCCGCGCCGGAAGGCGGCGTGGTCGTCCAGGATCAGCGCGGTGATGTCGTCCATGATGCTCACTTCCCCACTCGGGCGCGGATCAGCCTCGGCACCGCGGCCAGGCCGGTGACCGGCCGGAACTGCCGGGCGGCGGTGGCCAGGGCGGCGTACTCGTCGGCGCCGAGATCGATCTCGGCGGCGGCCGCGTTGCGCTCCATCTGCTCCACACCGGACGCGCCGGGGATGGCCACCACGTTCGGGTGGTGCAGCAGATAGGCCAACGCGATCTGGCTGGGGGTGGCGTCGTGCGCGTCGGCCACCTCGCGCAGCGTCGCGATCAGGGCGGTGCCGCGTTCCAGGTTCTCCGGCAGGAAGTACGGGTTGGCCCGGCGCACCGCCCCGCTCGGCGGGTGCTTCGCGTCGTACCGCCCGGAGAGGAAGCCCTGCGCGAGCGGGCTGTACGCGATGACGATCCGGCCGGCCTGCTCCGCGTACGGGATCAGGTCCTCCTCCGGGCCCCGGTCGATCATGCTGTAGCGGACCTGGTTGCTCAGCACCCGCCGGCCCAGCGCCGCCTCGGCGAACCGCCAGCGGCGCAGGCTGTAGTTGCTGACGCCGACCTCGGCGACCAGGCCGACGTCCTGCAACGCGCGCATGCCGCGCATGGTGGTGGTGTCGGCGACCACCGGGTTGGGCTGGTGCACCTGGTAGAGGTCGATGCCCTGCACGCCGAGGCGGGCCGCCGAGGCGACCGCCCGCTGCTGCACCACCGGGGCGACCGGCAGGATCGGGAAGATCTTGCTGGCCACCACGACCTTCTCCCGGTCGGCGCCGAGGGCGGCCCCGAGGATCCGCTCGCTGCGGCCGAAGCCGTACATCTCGGCGGTGTCGAAGAGGGTGACCCCCAGGTCGAGCGCCCGCCGCACGATGTCCGCCGCCCGACGCTCGTAGTCGGGGCCGTAACCCCACTCCTTCGAGCCGAACTGCCAGGTACCGAGACCGATCTTGGAGATGGGCTTGGGCGTGTCGAGCGGGACGAAGCGCATGGGCTCGAAGCTACCCCCGCACACCGGGACGGCACGCCCGTTCCGGGACGCCGGATAGGGTCGGCGTCGTGACCTACCTCGCCGCTGATCAGCGTTACGACTCGATGACCTACCGACGGACCGGACGCAGCGGGCTGCGGCTGCCCGCCGTCTCGCTCGGCCTGTGGCACAACTTCGGGCCGGACCGGCCCTTCGAGCGGCAGCGGGACATCGTCCGACGCGCGTTCGACCTCGGGGTCACCCACTTCGACCTGGCCAACAACTACGGCCCGCCGCCGGGCGCGGCGGAGGAGGCCTTCGGCCGGATGCTGGCGACCGACCTCAAGCCCTACCGGGACGAGCTGATCGTCTCCACCAAGGCCGGCTACCTGATGTGGCCCGGCCCGTACGGCGAGTGGGGCTCCCGCAAGTACCTGGTCTCCTCCCTGGACCAGTCACTGCGCCGGATGGGGCTGGACTACGTCGACATCTTCTACTCGCACCGGTTCGACCCGGACACCCCGCTGGAGGAGACGATGGGCGCGCTCGACGCCGTCGTCCGCTCCGGCAAGGCGCTCTACGTCGGCATCTCCAACTACGACTCGGAGCAGACCGCCCGGGCGGCGGCGATCCTGCGTGACCTGGGCACGCCGCTGCTGATCAACCAGCCGTCGTACTCGATGTTGAACCGGTGGACCGAGGACGACGGCCTGCTCGACACGCTGGCGGAGGTCGGCGCGGGCTGCATCGCGTACAGCCCGCTGGCCCAGGGCCTGCTCACCGACCGCTACCTCGCCGGCATTCCCGAGGACTCGCGGGTGCGCACCAGCGTCTTCCTCAACGAGAGCGACCTGACCGAGGAGAAGCTGGCCACCATCCGCGGCCTGGGCCGGGTGGCCGAGCGGCGGGGGCAGACCCTCGCTCAGCTCGCCCTCGCCTGGGCGCTGCGCGACCCACGGATGACCAGCTTGATCATCGGCGCGAGCAGCGTGGCCCAGTTGGAGGGGAACGTCGCCGCGGTGGAGAACCTCGACTTCACCGCCGAGGAGCTGGCCGAGATCGACGGCCTGCTCGGCTGAGCCGCCGGGGCGTCCCGGCCGCCGCCCACCTCAGGTGGCGCGGCCGGGGCGCGGCGGCGCCGGGGTCACCAGATACGGCGGCGGCCGGCGCGGTGGTTGCGCACGTCGCAGGCGCGGCCGGGCGGGACGGTGCCGGCCCGGCGCAGCCGCATGGCGACCATCGCGGCGAGCAGCACGGTGACCGCCGCCGCCGCGCCGACCACCAGCCGGAGGCTGTCACCGCCGAGGCGGGTCACCGACGCCACGGGTACGCCCGGATCGCCCGGCACCGGCGCCGCGGTCAACCCGGGGACGGCAGTGCTGGCGGCGCGCGGCGCGACGGCCGGGTTGGCCGGGCTGGCCGCTGCGGTGGGCGTGGCCCGGCCGGGCTTGCGGAACACCACGTCGGAGCAGGAGTAGTAGCTGTCCGGGGTGTCGGAGTTCTGCCACACGGTGTAGATCAGGTGCCGCCCGGTCAACCCGGCCGGCAGCCGGCCCGCCAGCTGGTACGAGCCGTTGCGCAGCGGCGGGTCGGTCATCGTCAGGAACGGGCGCGACGAGAGGTCCGCCCAGGTCAGCCGGCTCTGCGGGTCGTAGCCGGGGCGCGTGGCGTAGAGCCGGAACGTGCCCTTGTGCGGGATGGTCCCCCGGTAGCGGAAGGTGAACTTCGCCCCGGCGGTCAGCTCCGTCGCCGGCCAGTCGGTGCGCGGCAGGTCCAACCCCCGGTACGCCGACAGCCCGCCGCTGCACAGCTCCCCGTCCGGGATCCGTTCCCGGTCCCGGCCGTTGACGCCGAAGACCCGGATGTTGTCCCACTCGCGTACCGCCGCTCCGGCCCGCACGGCCGCCTGGCAGGCCGGCGTCGCGGCGTGCGGGCCTTCCGGGCCGCAGGCCGCGGACCGGCTCAGCGGGCTGGTGGGCGCGCCGTGCGCGGCGGCGGGGGTCGCGGTCGGCAGGACGCTCGCGGCGACGGCCGCGAGGACGGCGAGCACTCGGCGTACGGTCATGATGGACCTCCCGAGCACTGGTACGGGCGGGAGCCGCCAAAAGTTCGACGGGCGGTGGTGCCGGCCGGCTCGGTAGCTTGGCCGCGTGCTTCGCCTTCCCGCGTATTCGTCGCCGACCGACCTGCCACCGCAGGCCGTGAACGCCCTGTCGCCCCTCGACCACCTGCTCACTCATCGGCGATAGCTCGGCGCCTGCGGGCCGTCCAGGGCCGCCCTGAAGGCGTACCCGCCGTCGGGAGAGTTTGGGTGCCGGGGGTGGGGGAAGACACGGGCGCCGAGCGGGCCGGTCGGCTCGACCCGGCTGGACCGGCCCGTCCCGTCAGCGGCACCGTCGGTGCGGGCCTCGGCAGGACACCCCGAGGAGGAGCGACGATGGCCGACGCTCGACGGAGCACGACCGGGGCCGCCGCCAGGCCCACCAGCGCCCGGAAGGCCGTCGGGGCCCGCAAGGCCCCGACGAACCGCAAGGCGGCGGCGAAGAAGGTCGCGGCCGCCACGAAGCGGGCCACCGGGGCGAGCCTGGCCAAGACCCCGGGTGAGAAGCCCACCCCGACGACGGCGCGGGTGGCCCGGAAGAAGGCGACCACCGCGACGGCCGCCCCGACCCGCACCCCGACCGCCAAGGCGGCCGCCGCCAAGAAGGCGCCCGCCGCCAAGAAGGCAGCCCCCGCCAAGAAGGCGCCCGGGACGAGGGCGGCGACGAAGAAGTCGCCGGCGAAGAAGGCCGCGGCTGCCCGCGCGCGGACGACCACGGCCACCCGGGCGCCGGCGAAGAAGGCCACCACCATGGAGTCCTTCGGCAACCGGCGCACGGCCCGCAAGACCGCAGGGTGAACATCCGGCTGGACCAGCCAGCCCGGGATGCCGACGGTCAGGCCGCGAGAATCTTGGCCATGATGTGCTCCCGACGCACGCCGTCGGGCATGAGGTCGCCCAGCTCACCCGTGTCACGGAAGCCGTTGCGCTGGTAGAGCGCCCAGGCGTTCCGGTTGCCCTCCACCACGGCCAGGCGCAGTGTCTCCGCGCCCACCAGCCGAGCCCACTGCTCGACCGCCCGGACGAGGTGGTCGCCCACGCTCCGGCCACGTCCTACCGGCGCCACATACATCGAGATCAGCTCGACGACGCCGTCCTGATCGGTCGGCACCCCGCTGGCCATCCCGACGGGCTGCCCGTCGAGCATCGCGATGATGTTGTACGAGCCGGGGATGGCCAGCCGACCGCGCCAGCGTTCCTCGCGGTCGCCCTCGCCCTGCCAGTCCGCCAGCTGGGAACCGAACGCGTACGCCGCCGCCGCCAGCGCGGCGAGCCGCAACTCCCGCCACATCTTCCAGTCGCCCTCGCTGAGCACCCGCGTCTCGATCATGCGGGGAGGATGCCGTGGGGGTGGGGAGCAGGCAACCCGGTATCCGGTGACGAGGTGTGCCGACCGGGCCCTGTCGGCCGACGGCCAGCTCCGTCAGCGGCGGCGCGGCATCATCCGCCTCCGATCGGGAAGAGCCGGGCGTGCGCCTTTCCATCATCCGCATGCTGCTCGTCGCCGCGCTGGTGGCCCCACCCCCCGCGGTCGGGGCAGCCCGTGCAGAAGTGATCCGCGACCGGCTGACCGGCACCGTCACGTCGACCGCCCCGGCGGGGGCTCGGCAGGTCACCATCCTGGGCTCCGGCGACATCCTGGTGCACCCACCCACCTGGCAGCAGGCCGGCGCCGACGCGATCAAGGCCGGTCGGCCCGGTTACGACTTCGACCCGATGTTCGCCCCCATCCGGCCCGCGGTCGAGTCCGCCGACCTGGCCATCTGCCACCTGGAGGCCCCCATGGGTCCCGGCGCGCCGGCGGACTTTCCCCGGTTCCGCGCCCCCACCGACCTGGGACCGGCCATCAGGACCGCCGGCTACGACACCTGTTCGACGGCCAGCAACCACTCCTTCGACCAGGGCGAGCAGGGCGTCTACGCCAACCTCGACGCGCTCGACGCCGCCGGACTGCAGCACACCGGCACCTTCCGCAGCAGCGCCGCACAGGCCACCCCCACCATCTACCAGGTGAAGGGCGTCAAGATCGGCCACCTGTCCTGGGCCACGCACTTCAACGGCCACCCGCCGCCACCGGACAAACCGTGGCTGGCCAACCGCATCGACGTGCCCGCCATCAAGCAGGCCGCCGCAGCGACCCGCAAGGCCGGCGCGCAGATCATCGTCCTGTCCGCCCACTGGGGCACCGAGATGGAACACACCCCCGACGGGAACCAGCTGCGCTGGGCCAACGAGTTGATCGCCGACCCGAACATCGACCTGATCATCGGACACCACGCCCACGTCGTGCAGCCCTTCGAGAAGGTCGGCGGCAAGTGGATCGCCTACGGGGTCGGCAACACCCTCGCCCGGCACGACTTCCCCGAGGACGCCAACCGCGAAGGCGTCCTGGCCAAGTTCACCTTCACCGAACAGCCCGACCGCCGATGGACCGTCACCCGGGCGGAGGCGATCCCCATCTGGCTCTCCCTGAAGCCCACCATCCGGGTCCTCGATCTCAGCCGGCTCCCGACCGCCGACCGGCGGCGAGAGACGTACCGGGCCGCCATGGACCGGATCAGCGGCTACCTCGACGCCCGCGGGGGCATCGACGACGGCCTGCAGATTGCCCGCTAGGCCATGCCTGCGGAGGGGCTCCGACCGTGGCTATTACCGTCCTCGGGAACGACGAAGGGCGCTCGTCACTTCTGACGAACGCCCTGTTCTCAAGGGTGGAGCCGAGGGGACTCGAACCCCTGACCCCACATCACCTGTCGACCTGGCACACGTTTGGCACATGGACCCACCTTCCTCGGATTTGCGCAACCGCCGTCCCGAGCGCTACGAGAGCGGGCGACTAGGGAGAAGGTCAAGCGGGGAGAGTGGCGCGGGCCGCTGCGTGCGCATCGCCGCTAGTAGGGTGGTGCGGCCGGTTCCGGGGGGCGCCCGCGGGCCCTGCGAGCGTCGGCGACGGCCTCGGCGGTCAGCACTGCGACGACTACAGCCGCCGATATCAGCGGCGGGTGTTGCACCAGGACGGGCACCGTGGCCAGCAGCACCAGCGTGGCGATCCACCGGGATGGCGACACTCGGCTGAACACCTCGTACTCGAAGCGGGCGCGGCCGGCCAGGAAGAGGGCCGGACCGCCGATGATCACCCCGATCCAGGCGACCTCCGGATTGCTCAGCGGATGCCTGATCGTCAGCTCGTAGCCGATCGCGGTGGTGGTGAGGCCGATCACCATGATCAGGTGGGTTTCGGCTGCGGACCGGCCGATGGTGGCCGGGTGGCGGGCCTTGGCGACCGCCTCGCCGAGGATCTGCCCGGCGCGCTGGACGTAGATCCTCCAGAGCAGGATCGAGGTGGCCAGCGCCAGGGCGAAGGCGGTGGTCTGGCCGCGCCCGTAGGGGCCCGTGTCGTAGGCGAGGCCGGCCACAAGGACCGTCTCGCCGAGCGCGACCAGGAAGAACTGCTGATAGCGCTCGGCCAGGTGCTCGCCGGCGATGTTCCAGTGCGCGATGGTGGACCGGCCCAGTCCCGGCACGGGCCAGCCGGACCGGGCGGCGGCGTACTGGACGATGAGCGCCGACGTCCAAAGGACGATCCGCGGGTTGGCCGGCAGCAGCGCCCCGATGATCCAGAGCACCCCGGTGGAGCCGAAGATGATCGCCATCCGTATCTTCAGCCGCCGGTACGGGTGGGGGCCCAGCGCGAGCAGCAGGATCACCGGCCGAGACAGCTGCGCGACCACGTACGCCACGGCGAAGGCCAGCCCGGTCTCGCGGAACGCCCGGGGGATCGCCACGCCCATCACCATGCTGGCCACCAGCGCGATGATCACGATCAGTTGCAGCCAGCCGTGGTGCGGGTCGTACCGGCTGGTGGTCCAGGCGATGCCCTGCCAGACTCCCCAGAGCGCGAAGAACAGCAGCAGGAGCTTCCCGCCGCCGGTGACCGGGCTCCAGCCCTCGCTGCCGCCCGGATCCAGGGTCAGGGCCTCGAACGCCCGGGTGGAGATGCGGCTGAGCGCGTAGGCGAAGACCAGATCGAAGAAGAGCTCCAGGAACGTCGCCCGCCCCGTAGCTTGCGTGGTGGGCATCAGGCGCCGCGCATCCCCGGCCGCCATGTCTCAGCGGGTCCCGTCGTCGATGGCGCCCATCAGGCAGTCGTAACACCAGCCGTCGTCCCGGCCGGCCTTATCGGGAAACCGGCACCGGATCTCGTTCCGTGAGGCGGGCAGGGTCGGCCGATGACGGCGCATTGGGCGGATCTCGCTGGCCGACCGTCACGGTCTACGCGACCCTCGACCGGGCCGGGTTCACCGGCGTCTCATCCGCCGAGGTCGCCCGCAGCCGACGCCTTCACCCGCTGGCGCTGGACACCGCCATCGCCCCGGTCCTCCAGCGGGACGTGCCCGAGCTGCAAGCGGAGCCGCGGGCAAACTGAGGTACAGGAGCGGGGCGCCTCGTGTCAGACGCGGTGTGTCATACCTGCCTGCGCTTTGGCCTGGTCCGCTGGGAGTCCGGATGCTTGGAGCAGCTCGCTGACGGCAGCGCGCAGCTGCGTGACGACAGCATTCCCGGAGAGCTCGAGACCTTCTGTGTGTGCCTCGTTGGCTAGTTTGATCGCCTGCAGCGCCCGCGCGCGCCGGCTCCGGCTCCTGTCCGGCGAGGAAGTCACGATGCAGGAGCCGCAGCGTTTGGCTCAGGTGCTCGATCGACGCTGGTAGGCCAGCCGGTACCGGCTCGCCCTTGCGTATGGTCGCCACGGTCCACCCCATCATCTCGTTGCCGATGGTGTAGATGTTGTCGAGGTGCTCGGCGGCGTGCTGGTAGCGGCGGATCATGCCCAGCCGTCGCCTGCGCCATGGGGAGAGGATGGCAACCTCTCGCGCTGCGGCGACCATCTCGGTCGTCTTGTGTTCCTCCGGCTTCGCTGTGGTGAAGCGGTGGAAGGCATCCTCGGCCTGCTTGAGGTCACGACGGGTCAGCGCCTGCCCGGCGGCGGTGAGTTCGCGGGCGAAGAGATCCGTCGCTGGACCGCCTGCCCGATGTACGACACGCAGCGGGTTGAGCGGCAGGATCAGCACCGCCACGGCGATGGCGACAACGGCACCGACCAGAGCGCCCTCCGTTCGCGGCACCGCCAGATCCGGCCCTTCCGCCGCCAGTCCCAGCAGCAAGGCCGTGCTTCCCGCCTGCGCCATGGCTGCTCCGCCGCCCCGAAACAGGACTGCTACCGATATGGCCAATGCCACCACAAGGCCCGTTCGTGCCGGCCCTACGCCGATGAGCCGGATCAGCCAATGTCCGACGAACGCCCCGACGACCACCCCGGCGACGAGCTCGCCCGCTCGTCTGACCCGATTGCCGATGGCTCCCGCTATCACGCCGATGGCTACGGCGGGGGCGAACAACGGCTGCGCATTGTTCAGGACATTGTCCGCGATGAGCCACGCCAGCCCGGCTGCCAGACCCGCCTGCACCGCTACAACCCCGTACGTGCGAAGGCGGTCGTACGCGTCGCGGGCTCGTCGCCGCGCACTCTGCCGAGCGGCATCCCGGACCGTGCCCCCCAAATTTCACCTCCGAGAAACCCATCGCTTCTCCGACATCAACGTGTGTCGGCGAAGCCTGGATGCTGGAGATCGGCAATCTGTTGCGTCGGAGGCAGCTGGCACCGCATGGCGCGTGGCCGGGGCGGCATGTGTGCGGGCCAGGTGCGGAAGGTCCGTCTTCATGACCTGCGGCACACCGCCGCCACGCTCCTGCTCGCCCAGGGCGTGCCAGCCAGGGTGCTCATGGAGCTCCTCGGTCACTCCCAGATCGGCGTCACCATGAACATCTACCGCCACGTCATGCCCACTCAGCTCGTCCAGGCTGCCGACGCGATGGAGAACGTGCTGTGGGGCGAGGGGCAGTAGCTGTGGCTACTTGCTTGGCTACTTTCGCCGCCAGGAACGACAAAGGGCGTCCGTCATCTCTGACGAACGCCCTGGTCTCAAGGGTGGAGCCGAGGGGACTCGAACCCCTGACCCCCACACTGCCAGTGCGCCCGACAGTGTGCCGAAGCTTCCCGAGGCGTGTCAGCCTAAGTCCAATCCGCAGCTCAGCGGCCATCCCCCGGTCCGAGCCATGATGGCTGGTACTGCCCCGTCCCGGGTCATCCGTGAGACGGCTGTGAGACAGCATGACGGGCCGATCCTCCCGGAGGGGTGCCGACCGAGGAACTCGGCACCCCTCCGGGCAGGCCCGGTACCGGCGTCGCGGATCATGCTCAGGGCGTCACCTTCGGTACGGCGCCGCGGCACACCGCGGCGGGCCTATGCAGCGCTGCCACGTCAGGACGGACCCGCGTCCCGCATCGGTCGGTCAGTCAACCAGCGGAAGATAGCTCTCCGGACGCCAGCCGGCGATCACCTTGGTGGAGAGCGTCGCGCCGAGCCGGCGGTAGAACCGCTGCGCCGACTCGTTGTCCGGCTTCACCTCCCACCGGATCGCGAGCCGGCCCGCGGCGGCCGACCGGGCGAGCGTGACCATGAGCCAGTGTCCGACACCGGCGTCCCGGGCGTGCGGGCGCACGTAGAGGTCGTCCAGGGCAAGAATGTCCCGGCCGCTCCACAGGTGCAGCCGGCGCTGCGCGGACACGTAGCCGAGGGGTTCGCCGGCACGCTCGGCGAGCAGGACGGTGACGTCGGGGCGGCCGAGTATCGTACGCCATTCGTCCACGGTCACGATGGCGTGTTCGCTGTCCCCCTCGTGTGCGGCGATTTCCCGGACCAGGGTGTGCACGACGGGCGCGTCATCGGGTTCGGCCGGACGGACGTGAACGGTGTCATTCATGATGCTCTCTTTCTCTGGTCAACGGCCGGCGGCGCCGGCTCAGAACAACGGCCGGCGGCGCCGGGTGAGGCCGGTGCCGCCGTCGAGGTGTCAGGGAGTGCCGATGGCGGACAGCACGTCGAGCCGGGCGGCGCGGCGGGCGGGCAGTAGACCAGCCAGCAGGCCTGCGACCAGGGCGACGGCTACCAGCACCAGCAGTCGGCCGGCCGGTACCGCCAGCACGGTCGGGGCGTCCCGGCCGAGCGCGCGGACCGTGGCCACGGCGAATCCGCCGCCCACTGCGATCCCCAGCACACTCGCGAGCGCGGCGACGAGCACCGCCTCGCCCCGGATCATCCAGCCCAGCTGCCAACGGGTCATCCCGACCGCCCGGAGCAGGCCGATCTCCGCGGTGCGCTCGGTGATCGACAGGGCGAGGGTGTTGGTGATGCCCAGCAGCGCGATCAGCACGGCCAGCATCAGCAGTACTGTCACCAGGCCGAGCACCTGGTCGATCATCTGCGTTCGGCCGGCGACCGCGGCCGCCTGGTCGCGCAGTTGCGCGGTAGGGGTGTCGGCCAAGGAAGCCTTGATCGCCCGCTCCGCGGTGGCCCGGTCCGTCCCGTCGGCGGTCCGGATCAGCACACTCGCGTCCATCTCCTCGCTGTAGAGCCGGGCGAAGGTGTCGAGCGAGATGAGGTAGTCGGTGGACAGTGCCCGGGCGTCCCCGTCCCGCAGCAGGCCGACGACGGGAACCCCGCGGGTGCCGGTGCGGGAGAAGGTCATCGGCAGTTCGTCCCCGACGGCCAGGCCGCGGTCCCGGGCCACGTGCTCGGCCAGCACGATGCCCCCGCCGGCCAGCGCCGCCAGGTTGCCGGCGGTGAAGTGCAGGGATGCCACCCGCGGCAGCGTCGCAGGGTCCACGGCGGTGAGGGCCTGGGTGCCGTCCCCGTCGCGCCAGTGGCCATAACGCAGCCGGGACGCTACCGCGACCTCGGGCAGCCGGCTGACCCGGTCGTACACGGCTGGAGAGAGGCCCCCGAGCATCTCGTCGCGGGCGCTTTCCACGACGTGGTCGGCGGTGATCACCTCGGCGTACGACTGCCGGACCGAGCTCTTGACCGAGGTGCCGAGGACGGCCATGAAGCTGATCAGCGCGAGCCCGAGGGCCAGCGCCAAGGCGGTGGCCGCGGTGCGCCGCGGCGTGCGGGCCGCCGAGTTGGTGGCCAGCCGGCCGGTCACGCCGACGGCGGTCAGCGGCCGGCCGACGAGGCGTACCAGGGCGGGGGTAATGGCCGGTCCGAGCAGCGCGAGCCCGCCGACGGCGCCCAGCGCGGCCACGCCGAGCAGCGCAATCGGCGCGTCCGCGGCGAGCACCGCGGCCGTCGCGGCCAGGCCTGCCGCGGCGGCCAGCGCGCCGACGACCATCCGGACCCGTCCGGTACGGGCGGCGGCCGTGTCGCGCAGCGCCGCCACTGGCGTCACCGCCGCCGCGCGCCGGGCGGGGCCGACCGCCGAGCCGACCGTGACGAGGACGCCGACCGCGAACGCCACCAGCACGGTACGGGCGGTCAGCACCAGCCCGCCCTCCGGCAGCGGTACGCCGAACGCCCCGGCCAGGTTCCGGATGCCGGTGGCGGCGGCGAGGCCGAGACCGAGCCCGACGGTCGAGGCGGCGAGCCCGACCAGCAGCGCCTCACCGAGGACGGAGCGCAGCACCTGCCCGCCGGTCGCGCCGGCCGCCCGCAGCAGGGCGAGTTCCCGGGTGCGCTGGGTGATGACGATGGAGAACGTGTTGGCGATCAGGAACGCGCCGACCAGCAGGGCGGCCGCTGCCAGGGCGAGCAGCACCAGCTGCAGCCAGCTGAGCTGGTCCCGGGCGGCCGCCGCCCCGGCCGCCGCGATGTCGCGGCTCGGGGTGACCTCGTAACCGCCGCCGACCGCGGCGGTGATCCGGTCCCGCAGGTCCTCCGGCGCGATGCCGGGCGCGGCGACGACCGCGACCTCGGAGACGTTGGAGCCGAGCCGGAGGAGGCGCTGCGCCGACGGGAGGGTGACCAGGGCGACCGTGCTGTTCGGCAGGCCGTCCCGGGCGCCGAACCCGGCCAGTCCGACCACCCGCAGCCGGGCGGTGTCCGTCGCCCGGACGGTGACGGTGTCGCCGAGCCGGATGCGGTGACCGTGGGCGGTGTCCTCGTCGATCACCACCTCGTCGTCGGCCGCCGGGGGCCGGCCGCTGCGGACGGTGAACGCACCCACGGGCGCCGGCTGCCAGGAGGACAGCAGGGACGCGCCGCTCGGCACGATCGGCTCGCCGTCCACCTCCAGCAGGCCCTGGCCGCGGGCCAGCGGCCGGGCGGCGGCCACGCCGGGCACCGAGCCGATCCGCTTCGGCAGGCCCGCCGGCAGCGGGTCCCGGGCGACCTCGACACCCATCGCGGAGTCGAAGGCGACCGCGTCCCGCACGGTCAGGTCGACGCCGGCGGTCGCGGTGCGGAACTGCCCGTCCAGCAGCCGGCCGGACGTGTCGGTGAGGATCAGGCCGCCGGTGGCGAAGGTGACGCCGAGCACGACCGCGAGCAGGGTCAGCGCCAGCCGGGTCCGGCGGGCGAGGGTGGTACGCAGGGTCAGGCGCCACATGTCAGTTCCCTCCGGTGGCGGCGGGCGCGGTCAGGCGCGCCATGTGGGACAGGATGGCCGGCACGGTCGGTGCGTGGAGTTCGCCGTCGATCCGGCCGTCGGCGAGGAACACCACCCGGTTGGCGTACGCGGCGGCGTGCGGGTCGTGGGTGACCATCACGATGGTCTGTGCGAGCTCGTCGACGGCCTGTCGCAGGAAGCCGAGCAGCGCTTCGGCCGCCTGCGAGTCGAGGTTGCCGGTCGGCTCGTCGGCGAAGACGATCTCCGGGCTGGTGACCAGCGCGCGGGCCACCGCGACCCGCTGCTGCTGGCCACCGGAGAGTTCCCCGGGCCGGTGCCGTAACCGGTCCGTCAGGCCGAGGGTGGCGACCAGGTGGGCCAGGCGCTCGGGGTCGGGCCGGCGGCCGGCCAGGGTGAGCGGCAGGACGATGTTCTCCCGCGCGGTCATGGTCGGCACCAGGTTGAAGGCCTGGAACACGAAGCCGATCCGGTCGCGGCGCAGCAGGGTGCGCTGCCGCTCGGTCAGCTGGCCGAGGTCCGTCCCGCCGAGCAGGATCTGCCCGGCGTCGACGGTGTCGAGGCCGGCCAGCGCGTGCATGAGCGTCGACTTGCCGGAGCCGGACGGACCCATGATCGCGGTGAACCGGCCGGCTGGGATGGACACGGTGGCGCCGTCCAGGGCGCGGACGGCGGCGTCGCCGCGGCCGTAGGTGCGCACGACGTCCCGGGCCTGCACGGCGACGGTGGTGATGGGTGCGGGGGCGGTGCTCGTGGTCATTGGGGATCTCCTGGCTGGTGCGTCCGGGGGCGGGTGGCTCAGCGGGCGGGTCGGCGGTGCAGCGGGGTGCGGGTCGCGCGAACGGTGGCGTCGTGTCGGTCCCGGCGCAGTTGGCGGACCAGCTCGGCGTGCTCCAGCTGGAACAGCTCGGCGGTGAGCAGGTGGTTCATGGCAACTCCTCGGTCAGGGATCTGTGACAGGAGGAGAGTCGCTGGCCGTGCTGTCCGGACGCTGGCCGTCGACCGGGCGGGAGCGGACAGCGAATGGACAGGCCGCCGCCAGCGGCGGCGATCAGGCTGGCCGGCATGGTGGAACGGAACGACCCCAGCGCACCCGCGGACGCGACGCGGGTGGTGACGGTGGCTCTGCCGCCCGGGCTCTGCCGGCGGTGCGTACGCGCGGTCAGCCGCCGGGTGAGTGACCTGTCCGGGGTGATGTCGCTGGAGTTCGACGTGGCCGCCGGCACGCTGCGCGTGGGCGGTGAGGTGGACCCGGCTAGCCTGCGCCGGGCCGGCCTGGCGCCCTGTCCGGACGGCCCGGACTGCGGCCTCGGTTAGCGGCCCGCCGCCAGGTCCGCGGCGGCCTGCCGGATCGCATCCGCCTCCTGCGGCCGCCCCGCTGCGGCCGCCGCGTCGGCGGTCAGCGACCAGAGCCGGTACCGCGCCCACGGGAACTCCCGCTCTTGGAGCAGCTCCAGTGCGCGGCGGCACTCGTCCGCCGCGGTGGTCGCGTCGCCGTCGGCGTACGCGGTCCGGGCCCGGCCCCAGGCGGCCCAGGCCTGGCAGCGCGGGTTGCCGCTGTGGCGGGCGGTCTCGTCCGCCTCGGCGAGCATCGCCGGCACCCCCTCGGCATCGCCCCCGTCCAGCCGGGCGTGTGCGAGCTGCACGAGGGTGAAGGCCAGCGCGTGCGGGGAGGGATTTCGCCGGGCCTCCGCCGCCGCGTCCTCGAGCGTGGCGATCGCCTCGTCGGGCCGGCCGGCCTCGCGTAACGCGATGCCGAGGTGCGCCAGGATCCCGGCGGGCAGGAGCCGGTCCCCGGCCTTCCGGGTCCACTCGAGGCTGCGGGTCCACTGCTCCGCGGACCGCTCGAAGGCGCCCGTCCGCAGATCCAGCAGCGCTTCGACGTAGTGGACCGTCCCGTGCCACCACGGGTCGTCGGTGTCGCCCCGCTCGCGACGGGCCTGGGCGACCATCGCCCGGTACCGGTCCGGATCGCCGTCGTACTGGCCCTCCCACGCGACGACGAGCCGCGAGGTCGCGGTGTTGACTTGATCGCCCAGGCGCTCGAACTCCACCAGGCTCTCCCGGGCCGCGGCCCGGGTCTGCGCGGTGGGGTAGTAGACGCCGAGCAAGCCGATCCGCTGCAGGGCGGCGGCCCGGGCGGCGGGCGCGATGTCACCGGCGGCGAGCAGCGCGGTCAGGGCCCGGATCCCCTCGTACCGGGGGCCGTAGTTCCAGAACAGGAAGAGCGCGTCCGCCAGGCGCAGGCCGGCGTCGACCCCGTCGCGCCGGTCCAGGCAGCGGTCGACGGCGGCGCGGAAGTTGTCGTGCTCCTCCGTCAGGCGCGCCCAGGCGTCCGCGTCGGTCCGGGCGTGCGGACCGTACCGCTCGGCCAGCTCAATGAAGTGGGTGAGGTGCCGGTCGCGGGCGGTCTCCGTCTCGCCCGCCTCGGCGAGCCGGGTGGCGGCGTACTCCCGGATCGTGACCAGCAGCCGGAACCGCCCGGTGGTCGGGTCCGGCACCACCAGGGACCGGTCGACCAGGCGGAAGAGCAGGTCGAGGACCTCTTCCGCGGCCAGTCCGTCGAACGCGCAGACCTGCTCGGCGGCCGCCAAGCCCCAGCCACCGCGGAACACCGCCAGCCGGCGCAGCAGCCGCCGCTCGGCCTCGGACAGCAGGTCGTGGCTCCAGTCGAGGGTGGCGCGCAGCGTGCGGTGCCGGGCCTCGCTGGTCCGCGCTCCCGCGGTGAGCAGCGCGAACCGGTCGTGCAGCCGTGCCGCGATCTCGCCGGGCGGCAGCGCCTTCACCCGCGCGGCCGCCAGCTCGATGGCCAGCGGCATGCCGTCGAGCTGGCGGCAGATGTCCGCCACAACCGGCGCGGTCGTCTCGTCGAGGACGAACCCGGGGCGCACCGCCCGCGCCCGATCGACGAAGAGAACCACCGCCGGGCTGTCGCCGAGCCGCGCGAGATCAGCCGGCCCGTCGGGTACGCCAAGCGGCGCCACCGCGAGCTGCGTCTCGCCGGGTACGGCCAGCGCCTCTCGACTGGTCGTCAGCACGGTCACCGCGGGGCAGGCGGCGACGAGTTGCTCGACCAGTTCCGCCGCCTCGTCGATGACGTGCTCACAGTTGTCGACCACCAGGAGCGCGCGGTCGGCGCCGAGCCAGGCGACCAACGCGGCGGTCGCCGCCGGGCCTGGCCCACCAGCGGCCACGCCGAGCTGGCCGGCGACCGCCTCAGGAAGATCGGCGCCGCTCGGCAGGGCGGCCAGGCGGACCAGGTGCACCCGGTCGGCCAGGGCATCGTCGGCGTGGCGCGCCGCCTCCAGGGCGAGGGTGGTCTTGCCGACGCCGCCCGGTCCGGTCAGCGTCACCACCCGCGCCTCGCGCAGCCGGTCGAGCACGCGGTGCACGTCGGCCTGGCGGCCGATGACCGAGGCGAGCCGGCGCGGCAGGTCGCCGCGCTGCGGCGCCCCGAGGGCGGGGGCCGGCGCGTGCGGGGCCGGTGCCGCGGGGGGCTGGTCGGCCGGCCGAGCCGGGGGCGGGACGGCCGCTGTCGCCGGTGCCGGGGCGGGCACCTGCTGCCGCAGGATCGCCTCGGCGAGCGCCTGGAGTTCGGGTGCCGGGTCGATGCCCAGCTCGTCGGCGAGGTGGTGCCGCAGCGCGTGGTACGCGGTGATCGCGTCCGCCTGCCGCCCGCCCCGATAGAGCGCCAACATCAGCAGCCGGTGCAGTCGCTCGCGCAGCGGGTGGGCGGCGACCAGGCGTTCCAGGTCGGCGACCGCCTCGGCCTGCCGGCCGGCCTCCAGCAGCAGTTCCAGCCGGTCCTCCACCGCGCCCAGCCGCAGTTCCGCCAGGCGGGCCACCTCCGCGAGGGCCCACTCGGCATCGCCGACGTCGGCCAGGGCCGGTCCCCGCCACAGCCGCAACGCCTCGTCGAAGCAGGCCAGCGCCGCGGCCGGTCCGTCGCCGGTGGTCGCGCCACGGGCCTGTTCCAGCAACCGTTCGAAGCGGTACGCGTCCACCGCGTCCGAGGCGACGGCGAGCTGGTAGCCGGGGGCGCGGGTGACCAGCAGGTCGCCGCCCGCCCCGGCGGCCACCAGCGCCCGGCGCAGCTTGGACACCCGCAGCTGCAGCGCGTTCGTGACGTCGGCCGGAGGCTGGTCGCCCCAGAGCGCGTCGGTCAGCGCGTCCGCGGAGACAACCCGACCCGCGGCGAGGACCAGCCGGGCGAGCAGCGCGCGGACCGCCGGGGCGAGGGGCGTGGCGGGGCGACCGGCCACCTGGAGCTCGACGGTGCCGAGCACCCCAAAGCTCACCGTGGTGGGCCCGATGTCCCGGCTCATCGCACTCCCGTCCGCTGCGGCGTCTGCCCTGGAGCCCGCTCCGGTCGCCGGGCGGCCGCCCGAGCGGGCCCCATGGTACGTCCCGCGGGCGCTCGGAACGATCACCCAAACGGCGGTGAGCTGCTCCGATCAGGCCGGGACGGCCGGCGCCGGTCGGGCCGGTGCGGCCAGCTGCTCCTGCGCCAGCCGGCCCGCCAGCACCTCGGCGTCCCGGCCCACCCAGCCCAGCACCGCCGAGCCGCGGGCGCGCTGCCACGGCAGGCCGAGGAAGTACAGCCCGGGCCAGTCCGTCACACCCGCCCGCTGCACCGGCGCGCCGGACGCGTCCAGCACCGGCACCTCCAGCCACGCGTAGTGCGGGCGGAAGCCGGTGGCCCAGACCACCGCGTCCACCCGGCGTCGCCCGCCGTCGGCCAGCAGCAGCTCGTCACCGGCGGCGTTGACCACCCGGCCGACCCGGTCGACCCGGCGCAGCAACCCGGCGACGTCGGTGCCGATGACCGGGTTCTGGGCAGCTATCCGGCGGCCCAGCCGGCTCTCGGCGCTCAGCCGCATGCTGCCCAGCCGGGAGAACCACCAGAAGATGTCCCGGCCCAGCCAGCGCTGCGGCAGCACCGGACCGATCGCCGAGGCGGCGAGCACCACCCGCCGGCCGTGGTCGGCGAGTTCGGCGGCGATCTGCACCCCGGTGTTCCCGCCGCCGACCACCGCGACGACCGGGCCGGGCAGCTGCTCCGGATTCCGATACGCGGTGCTGCGCAGCTGCGCGACCCGCGGCGCGAGCTTCCCGGCCACGTCGGGGATCCGGGGCGTGTGGAACGCGCCGGCGGCGACCACCACGCGCTGGGCGCGCAGCGTCCCCGTCGACGTGTCGACGGTGAAGCCGCCCGCCGCGCCGGGGCGGACCGAGGTGACCCGGCAGCCGAGCCGGACCGGCAGGTCGAAGTGCGCGGCGTACCCGGCCAGGTAGTCGGCGACCTCGTCCTTGCCGGGGTGCCCGTCCGGGTCGCCGGGGAACGGCAGGCCCGGCAGGGCGGAGAACCGGCGCGGGGTGAACAGGGTCAGCGAGTCCCACCGGTGCCGCCAGGCGTCACCCACCCGGGTATGCGCGTCGAGGATCGCGAAGGGCACGCCGGCGCGGCGCAGGTGGTGGCCGAGCGCCAGCCCGGCCTGACCGCCCCCGACGATCACGGTGTCCAGGTCCATCGGTCCGTCTCCCCTCGTCCAGTCAGGCGACCTGGTGGCCGGCTTCGCCGATGGCAGCCCGGACGGCGGCCTCGTCGGCGTCGCCGTCGACCCGGACCGTACGGGTCGCCAGGTCCACTGCCACAGCGCGGACGCCGGCGACCAGGCCGACCTCCTCCTGGATCGCCTCGACGCAGCGGCCGCAGCTGATGTTCGGCACGGAGAGGACGAGCGGGTTCACGGTGCACTCCTTCGTTCGGCGGGCCGCCCCGTGGCGGCCCGGCTGCTCGAACCGTGCCGGGGCGCGCTGTCCGCGCCCTGTCGCGTACCTCGGTGCGGCCGACGGGCCGCGGACAGCGGGCGGACAGCGGCTGCCGGGAGGTTGGCCACACCGACCCGCGCCAGCGGGCGGCAGCGACGGGTGGCGGCGCCGCCCGGTACGGAAGGAGCAGTGCGATGACGACACCGACGGTCGTCTCCGGCACGCTGGACATCGGCGGGATGACCTGTGCGTCCTGTGTCCGGCGGGTGGAGCGGGCGCTGAGCCGGGTCGAGGGCGTGGCACAGGCCGAGGTCAACCTGGCCAGCGAGACGGCGAGCGTGGTCTGCGACCCGGCCCGGGTGAGCCCGCCGGCGCTGACCGCGGCGGTCGAGCGGGCCGGCTACACGGCCACGATCCCGGCCGACCGGCCGGGCGCGGCTCCGGAAGCCCAGGCGCCCGGCGCCGCCGACCAGGACGCCGAGCGGGCCCGGGCCGAGGATCGGGAGGTCACCCGGCTCAAGCGGATCTGGCAGCTCACCCTGGCCACCGGCCTGTCCATGATGGTGCTGATGTACCTGCCGCTGTCCATCGACGCGATGGACTGGCTGATGCCGGCGCTGCTGGTCGTCGCGACCGTGGTGCAGTTCGGGGCGGGCCGGCCCTTCTACCGGGCGGCCTGGGCGGCGGCCCGGCACGGCGGCGTCAACATGCACACCCTGGTGGCCCTGGGCACCACCGTCGCGTACGCCTACAGCGCCTTCGTCACGCTCTGGCCGGCGGTGGCCGAACGGCTCGGCCTGCCGCTGCACGTCTACTTCGAGATCTCCGTGGTGGTCATCGCGCTGGTGCTGACCGGGCGCTGGATGGAGGCCCGGGCGCGCCGGCAGACCGGCGCAGCGATCGGGGCGCTGCTCGGGCTGCGCCCGCGCACCGCTCGGGTGCTGCGCGACGGCGTCGAGACCGAGGTGCCGGTGGACGCGGTGATGGCCGGCGACCTGGTCCGGGTGCGCCCCGGCGAGAAGGTGCCGGTGGACGGCACGGTCACCGAGGGCGCCTCGACCGTGGACGAGAGCATGCTGACCGGCGAGAGCATGCCGGTGACGAAGACGGTCGGGGACGTGGTCATCGGCTCGACCGTCAACCGGACCGGCTCGGTGGTGTTCCGGGTCACCGCGGTGGGTCAGGACACCACCCTCGCCCAGATCGTCCGCCTGGTCCGCGAGGCCCAGGGTGCCAAGGCGCCGATGCAGCGGCTCGTGGACACCGTGTCCGCCTGGTTCGTGCCGGCGGTGATCGGGCTGGCCCTGCTCACCTTCGCCGTCTGGGCGGTCGCCGGGCCGGCCGACGGGCGGCTGACCCTCGGCATCGGCACCGCGATCGCGGTGCTCATCATCGCCTGCCCCTGCGCCCTGGGCCTCGCCACCCCGACCGCGATCATGGTCGGCACCGGCAAGGCCGCCGAGCTGGGCATCCTCATCTCCGGCGGCGACGCCCTGGAGCAGGCTCGGCGGATCACCACAGTGGTGCTGGACAAGACCGGCACGCTCACCCGCGGCCGTCCCGACGTCACCGCGGTGCACGCCGTTGACGGCGTCGACGCCGACCAGCTGCTGGCCTACGCGGCGGCGGCCGAGACCGGCTCGGAACACCCGCTCGGCGAGGCGATCGTCCGGCACGCCCGCGAACGCGGCCTCGCCGTACCGGCGGCGGAGTCCTTCGCGGCGATGCCCGGGCACGGCGTCGAGGCGCGGGTCGACGGCCGCGGCGTGCTCATCGGCAACATCGCACTGATGAGTCGGCATGGCGTCGACGTCGCCGCCCTGCCGAGCGAGGTCACCGCCGTCGCCGCCGCCGGTGGCACCCCCGTGTACGTCGCCCTCGACGGCCGGCTCGCCGGCGTCGTCGGGGTCGCCGACACCCTGCGGCCCGAGTCCCGGGACGCGGTGACCCAGCTGCGGGCGCTGGGCCTGGAGGTGTGGATGCTGACTGGCGACAACCCGGTCACCGCCGAGGTGATTGCCCGCGAGGTGGGCATCGACAACGTGATCGCCGACGTCCGGCCCGAGGAGAAGGCCGCCCGGGTCGCCGCCCTGCAGGAGCGCGGTGCCGTGGTGGCGATGGTCGGCGACGGCATCAACGACGCTCCGGCGCTGGCCCGCGCGAACCTGGGCATCGCCATCGGCACCGGCACGGACGTGGCGATCGCCGCCTCCGACATCACCCTGGTCGGCGGGGACCTGCGCGGCATCGTCTCGGCCATCGCGTTGTCCCGGCGTACGGTCACCACCATCAAACAGAGCCTGGGGTGGGCGTTCGGCTACAACATCCTGCTCATCCCGGTGGCCGCCGGGCTGCTCTACCCGGCCTGGGGCATCCTGCTGGATCCGTCCCTCGCGGCCGCCGCGATGGCGATGAGTTCGGTCAGCGTGGTCACCAACGCGCTGCGGCTGCGTCGCTTCCGCCGCCCGGAGACGGCCGCCGCGCTGCGGCCCCACCTCGGCGCCCGGCTCGGCGAATGGGCGTACCTGACCGGGGTGGCCGTGCTCGCGCTCGCCGTGGGCGCCGGCTTCACCGCGCTGAGCCGCACCGACGCCGCCGCGCGCGGCATGAACGGGGTGCTGGCCTGGACCCAGGGCACCGGCATGCCGATGCGGCCGGCGATGAGCACCATGATGACCGCCGAGACCGAACCGGTGCACGCCGAGGACGCCGGGGTCCGGGTCGACGTCCGGCTGCCCGCCGCCGTGGCGCCCGGCCAACCCGCCACGCTGCGGATCCGGGTCACCGATGCGGTGACCGGCCAGGCGATCCGCGACGTGAGTCGCAGCCACGAGGCGTGGATGCACCTGATCGCCGTCCGCGACGACCTGGCCACCTTCGCCCACGTCCACCCGCAGCCGACCGGTCGGCCCGGCGAGTTCGCCGTCGAGCTGACCTTCCCTACGCCCGGCCGGTACACCATCCACACCGAGTTCCGGCGCAAGGGCGAGCTGACCGAGGTGCTGGAGCGGCACGAGGTGACGGTCGGCGACCCCGCGGCGGTCATCCACCAACTGCCGGCGGTGTCCGGGCGGCAGCAGGTCGTCGACGGGATACAGGTGACCCTGGACGGGACCGCCCACGTCGGCGGCAGCCGCTTCACGTACCGCTTCGCCGACGCGGCCACCGACCGGCCGCTGACCGGGCTGCGGCCGTACCTCGCCGCCGCCGGGCACGTGGTGATCATGTCGGCGGCGGGCGACAGCTTCGCCCACGAGCACGCCGAGACCGAGGACGCCGACGGCCGGCCGGTGTTCGCCCTGCCCGGCCAGACCTACGGGCCGGAGCTAGACCTGCATGCCGACTTCCCCCGCCCGGGCCGCTACCGGCTCTGGGGCCAGTTCCGCCTCGCCGACGGCCACGTGATCACCGTCCCGTTCACCGTCGACGCCCGCTGACCGTTTCTCACCTCAGATTGGAAAACGTCGTGCAGATCGCCGTGCTTCTCTTCGACCGGTTCACCGCCCTCGACGCCGTCGGCCCCTACGAGGTGCTCAGCCGGATCCCCGATGCCCGTACCGTCTTCGTCGCCGACCGGACCGGCCCGGTCGTCACCGACGTCGGCAGCCTCACCCTCCAGGCCGACGCCACCCTCGACGAGGTGACCCGCCCCGACGTCGTGGTGGTGCCCGGCGGCCCCGGGCAGATCGCCCGCATGGGCGACTCCCGGATCCTCGACTGGCTACGCACGGTTGACGCGACCAGCACCTGGACCACCTCCGTATGCACCGGATCCCTATTGCTGGCCGCGGCCGGAGTGCTGCACGGGCGCCGCGCCGCCGCACACTGGCTGGCGTTGGATCAGCTGGAGGCTTTCGGCGCGGCGCCGACCGGCGAGCGGGTGGTCTTCGACGGCAAGTACGTCACCGCAGCCGGCGTCTCCTCGGGCATCGACATGGCCCTGGCCCTGACCGGACGGATCGCTGGCGACGAAGTCGCGCAGGCAGTCCAGCTCGGCATCGAGTACGACCCACAGCCGCCGTACAATGCCGGCTCGCCCGCCACCGCTCCCGCTGCAACGGTGGCCGCGCTGCGGGCGAACCCCTCGCTGGTGCTCGGCTGACCGTTCGCACCCCGGCACTGATCCACCCGGGTCGGTGTCGGGGCGCCCCAGACACCCGGGCACGCCGCGACGCCCACAGCCCGCGGCGGCGATGAAGCGACTTCTCGCGCAGCCCGCCTCGACTCGCACATTGCCGCTTTGGTGCGGTGTCTCCTCGGCTATACCGGCGAGGTAGCTACTAGGCGGTGCGGGACCCACGGAGACTGCACTCAGCAGGGCATCTGCTCCGAACCCGGAGCGGACGCACCAGTCGGATCCAGGCGGCCTCGGCGAGCCTTGTCCCGAGGCATGTGAGAAGACATGTGCAGCGACATAGATCATTGTGTATGACCTATGTCGCTGACCTGCAAAAACAAGGTGGAGCCGAGGGGACTCGAACCCCTGACCCCCACACTGCCAGTGTGGTGCGCTACCAGCTGCGCCACGGCCCCTTGCTGTCGTCCCCGGTGTCCCGGGCACGCAGAGAACTATACACACGCCGCCCGGCATGGTCATCTCGCGGGGGCCCCACCCCGCCGCGGCTAGTTCAGCGCCACGTCGGGCGGGAAGTGGGCGACCGCCGCCATCATTCCGCCCTGTCTCCGCAGCACCATCGGCCACAGGTCGTCCGGCCGGTCGACGAAGGCGTCCCCCGGCAGCGCGTCGAAGACGAACCAGGAGCCGTCCTCGACCTCCTGCTCCAACTGACCCGAACCCCACCCCGAGTAGCCGGCGAAGACCCGGATGCCGCCGATGCCGTCGCGCAGCTTCTCCGGGTCGGCCGACAGGTCGACGGTGCCGACCGCGCCGGAGATCTGCTGGAAGCCCTTGAGCCGGCGCATCGGGTGCCGCATCCGGGCGAGGCAGATCGCCGAGTCCGGCTGCACCGGGCCGCCCTCGAAGAGCACCGCGGGGTGACGGGCCAGGTCGCTCCAGTCACCCAGCACGTCGGCGACCGGCACCTCGGTCGCCCGGTTGAGCACCACGCCGAGCGCCCCGCCCGCTTCGTGGGCGACAAGCAGCACCACCGTGCGATCGAAGTTCGGATCCTTGAGGGCCGGGGTGGCGACCAGCAGTCGCCCGGTCATGGACTCAATGGCTCGACCGCCGATCGCCCGTCCCTCCTCCTGCATCTCGGACACCGTCAGCCGCGCGCCGGGTCGTGGAACCGGTTGCCGTCGGCCATCCGCGCTGTCACCGCCATGCCTGGCACCATAGCCTGCGCTCGGGGCGGTGGCTAAGGTCTGACCGGCGGGTGATCGAGCGGGAACGAGGGAGGGTCGAATGGGTCCGACGGCGGACATCGCGGTGATCGGCGGGTCGGGGCTCTACGCGCTCCTGGACGGCGCCACCGAGCACGTGGTCGAGACGCCGTACGGGGCGCCCTCGGACCCGATCACCGTCGCGGAGGTAGGCGGGCGGCCGGTGGCCTTCCTCCCTCGGCACGGCCGCGACCACCGGTACCCGCCGCACCTGATCCCGTACCGGGCGAATCTGTGGGCGCTGCGGTCGCTCGGGGTGCGCCAGGTCGTCGCCCCGTGCGCGGTGGGCGGTCTGCGGCCGGAGCTGGGCCCGGGCACCTTTGTGGTCCCCGACCAGCTGATCGACCGGACCAGCGGCCGGGCCCAAACCTACTACGACCGGGGCGCGGTGCACGTGCCGTTCGGCGACCCGTACTGCCCGGTCGGGCGGCGTACGCTGCTGGCCGCCGCGGCCGGCCGGGACGTGGCGGCGGTGGACGGCGGCACGGTGGTGGTGGTCGAGGGTCCGCGCTTCTCCACCCGCGCCGAGTCCCGCTGGTACGCCTCGATGGGCGGCACGGTGGTCAACATGACCGGCCACCCGGAGGCGGTGCTCGCCCGCGAGCTGGCCCTCTGTTACACCTCGATCGCGCTCGTCACCGACCTGGACGCCGGCGTGCAGGCCGGGGAGTCGGTCACCCAGGAGGAGGTGTTCCGGGTCTTCGCCGAGAACACCGACCGGCTGCGCGGGGTGCTGCTGGACGCGGTGGGCGCGCTGCCGACCGACCGGGACTGCCCGTGCGGGCACGCCCTGGACGGCATCAAGACCCCCTTCCCGCTGCCCTGACCGTCCCCGGCCGGGTGCGCCCAGCCCAGTGAGCGGCAAAGCGCCCGACTTGTCCACCTGCCCCCGATAGATTCGGCAGGTCGGGGGGCTCTCTGTCGGCGTGGGCGCCGGCGGGCGCCGGCACGCGCCGGAACAGGGAGGCGGGGGGCGATGGCGACCGTCCGGGACACCACCTATGAGCTGCTCCGCGCCCTCGGCCTGACCACCGTCTTCGGCAACCCCGGCTCCACCGAGCAACCGTTCCTGCGGGACTTCCCGGCGGACTTCCGCTACGTGCACGCCCTGCACGAGGCGTCCGCGGTGGCGATGGCCGACGGGTACGCGCAGGCCACCGGCCGTCCGGCGCACGTGAACCTGCACACCGCGCCGGGCACCGGCAACGGCATGGGCAACCTCGTCACCGCCTGGCACAACCGCACGCCGCTGATCGTCTCCGCCGGCCAGCAGAGCCGGGAGATGCTGTTGACGGAGCCCCGGCTGACCAGCCGGGCACCGGCCGAGCTGCCCCAGCCGTACGTGAAGTGGAGCTACGAGCCGGTCCGCGCGCAGGACGTCCCGGCGGCGTTCATGCGGGCGTACGCGACCGCCGCCCAGCCCCCGGCCGGGCCGGTCTTCCTCTCCCTGCCGCTGGACGACTGGGACCAGCCGGCGGACCCGCCGCCCCAGGTGCGTACCGTGGCGACCCGGTTCGGGCCCGACCCCCGGCGGCTGCGGGAGTTCGCCGCGCTGCTGGCCGCCAGCCGCTCCCCGGTGCTGGTGTTCGGCGCGGCGGTGGACCGGGCCGCGGCCTGGCCGCTGGCGGTGGCGGTGGCCGAGCGGCTGGCCGCCCCGGTCTGGTCCGCCCCGGCGCCGGAGCGGGCGGCGTTCCCGGAGCAGCATCCGCACTACCGGGGGGTGCTGCCCTTCGCCATCGCGCCGCTGGCGGAGAAGCTGCGCGGGCACGACACGGTGCTGGTCGTCGGCGCCCCGGTGTTCCGGTACTACCCGCACATCCCCGGCGCCCACCTGCCCGAGGGCGCCCGGCTGCTGCACGTCACCGACGACCCGGACGAGGCCGCCCGGGCACCGGTCGGCGACAGCCTGCTCGGCGACGCCGGGCTGACCCTCGCCGCGCTGCTGGACCTGCTCCCGGCGGCCGACCGACCGGCGCCGGAGCCCCGGCCGGCCGTGGAGCCGCCGGAGCCGGCCGACCCGCCGGACGCGGACACGCTCTTCGCCGCGCTGGCCGCCTGCTGGCCCACCGACGGGGTGCTGGTCCAGGAGTCACCGTCCAACCTGGCCGCGCTGCGCCGCCGGCTGCCGATGGTCCGACCGGCGTCGTACTTCACCATGGCCAGCGGCGGGCTCGGGTACGGCCTGCCGGCGGCGGTCGGCATCGCCCTCGCCGAGCGGGACACCGGTCGCGGTCGGCCGGTGGTCGCCGTGATCGGCGACGGCTCGTTCCACTACTCGGTGCAGGCGCTCTGGACCGCCGCCCGGCTGCGCCTGCCGGTGGTCGTGCTGGTGCCGGTCAACCAGCAGTACGCCATCCTCAAGTCGTTCGCCGAGCTCAAGCACACCCCCGGCGTGCCGGGGCTGGAACTGCCCGGCCTGGACATCACCGCGATCGCCGAGGGGTACGGCTGCGCCACCAGGGTCGTCGGCACGCCGGACGACCTGCCCGCCGCGCTGGCCGACGCGCTGCGCGCCGAGGGCCCGACGGTGCTCCCGGCGCCGATCAGCGGCGAGCTGCCCAGGATCCTCTGACCGGTCAACCGGCCCGCTGGGTCAGCACCCGCCCGGTCAGCACGTCGAGCACCGGCCGGCCGCCGAGCGGCGCGGAGAGGGTGACGGTGACCGGCTCCAGCTTCAGCTGGTCGGTGCAGACGCCGCTGGCCCGGACCACCCCGCCGCCGACCACGACCACGTCCTCGCGCTCCTGCACCAGCGGGGTGATCCCGGTGTCGCAGGCGCCCACCCCGAGCACGTAGGTCAGCCGCGTGCCGTCCACCCGTTCGGTGTGCTCGGCGCCGACCACGTCGGCGGGGGCGGGCCGGGCGGGAGCCGTCGGTTCGGGTACCGGGGTGACCGACTGCGGCGCGACGGCCACCCGGGCCACCGGGGCGGCCAGTCCCTCCACGGTGAACAACCAGGCCGGTACGTCGGCCACGCCGCGGCTGGTGCGGACTCCAGCGGTGCCGAGCCGGACGGCGGTGACGGTGAGCGGGACGCAGGCGGTGGCGACCGGGCTGGAGACCGAGCCGTCCGGCCCCGGCTCGATCGTCGGGCCGGGCGCCTTCGGCCGCCCCTCGCACGGCGGTGGGTCGCCCTGGTCCAGCTGCCGGTACGCCTCGGCGGCGCTGAGCAGCGGCGCGGTCATCGTGCCGTCGGGGAACCGGATCGTGCCGTCGGCGGGGCGGGCGGCCGGCAGCTCGATCTGGTCCCGGTACCACCCGGCCCGGAAGGCGGTCTCGGTGTCGGCGGTGAACCCGGGGTCGCCGACCAGCACGGTCGGGTCCTGCAACGGCACGTACCCGCTCCGCCAGGCGGGTGCGGGGTGCCAGTCCTCGGCGACCTCCGCGGCCCGCTGGTGGAACGCCTCCCAGCGGTGGTCCGGGCCGGCGGACGGCCCGGCCGGGTCGGAGCCGGCCGGCGCGCAGCCGGCCGCGGTGACCACCAGGGGCAGGCCCAGCAGGGCGAGGAGTCGACGCATACGCACTTGGACGCCGCCCGGCACGGGCCGGTTCCCGCCGGTCAGGTCTCCCCGCCGAGGTCCGTCTGGTACGCCTGCCAGAGCAGGTCCGCGCCGCGCTGCCGGTGCCGGGACAGCGCCCGCAGCAGGTCGTCGGTGCGCCGGCGCAGCTCCTCGGCGCAGACCCCGGGCCGTTCGACGGCCCGCTGGAGGTCGGCCAGCGCCGCGACGATGGCCGCGTGCTCGCGGGTGAGCAGCCGGACGCCGCGGTGCAGCCGGGGCGCCTGGGCGAGCACCTCCGCGTAGAGGCCGGCCGGGCCCTCGGTGATCCGGACGTGTTCGGCGAAGCCCCGGCGGACCGGGGTGAGGTGGACGATGACCCGTTCCCGCCAGCGCGGCTCCCCTGGCGGTACGGCGAGCGCCCGGGCCAGGGCGGGCAGGTCGCCGGGCGGGCTGGGCCGGCGCGCGGCGGGCGGGCGGACCGCCGGCGGGGCGACGGACGGCTGCTGGATCGGACCGGTGGCCATGGGCACCTCCCGCGCTTGCGTGCTACCGCGTACAGCGATGGTGAACCCCTGTTCGGGCGCTGTCCAGGGGGCCGGAACGCCTCATTGGCCCCATCGGTCCCAGTGGCCCCAGAAGTATCCGGACGACCCCCAGAAGTATCCGGAGACGACTGTGCGCCCCGGTCCGATGGACCGGGGCGCACATGAGGTGGTGGAGGTGCCGGGAATCGAACCCGGGTCCTTCGCCGGTTTGTCAGGGCTTCTCCGAGCGCAGCTCGCTATGCCTCTACTCGGCCCCACCGCTCACGCGAGCAAGTTGGTGTGACGGGCCCAGTCGCTGATTGATCTCGCCGCACGGACCCCGCGACCGGGTCCGATTGGCCAGCCTTCTAGCTGATGCCGGCTAACTGGGTCGAAGGCGCTCCCAGGCCGACAGACTCACTACTCGCCTCAGGCGGCGAGAGCGAAGTCAGCGCGATTGTTCTTGGCGCTTATTGGTTTCCGACGAACGATTCTCGAGACGACGTCGGCTTCCTCGGCTCGCTTCCCCTGCCGCAACGTACGAAGTCGAAACCAGTCACCCCCTCGGTCGGCCGCCCTACTGGCGGCTCTGTCAAGACTAACGCCTGCCGCAACGGGATTCATCCCGAGCCCCCGGCCGACTTTACCGACTCGGACAAAGACGACAGATCACTCGTCCATGCCCTTGCCACGCCGGCCGGCCACCCGGGCGATCTCCCGGTCGGCGTCCCGCTTGGCGAGGTCCTGACGCTTGTCGTACGACTTCTTACCCTTGGCCAGGGCGATCTCCACCTTCGCCCAGCCGTCGGAGAAGTAGACCTGCAACGGCACCATGGTCAACCCGCCCTCGCGGGTCTTGCCGATCAGCCGGTCGATCTCCAGCCGCTTGAGCAGCAGCTTGCGGGTACGCCGGGGCTCGTGGTTGGTCCAGGTGCCCTGGGTGTACTCCGGGATGTGCATGCCGTGCAGGTAGAGCTCGCCGTTGCGCTCCTGGGCGAACGCGTCGACCAGGGAGGCCCGACCAGCCCGCAGCGACTTGACCTCGGTGCCGGTCAGCGACATGCCCGCCTCGTACGTGTCGAGGATGGCGTAGTCGTGGCGCGCCTTCTTGTTGGAGGCGACCACCTTGCGACCCTTTTCCCGTGGCATCGGCGCCACCCCCTTTCCCGTGATCCACGACCGGTACGACCGGCCGCGGGGCGGAGATCATGCTACCCGAATGACAAGGACCCTCCCGCGCCGTTTATTCCGACGCGGAAGGGCCCTTGGCGGAGCCGTCGGGTAACTAGACCCGCAGGTAGAAGCGGAGCGTGATCCAGCCGGTGACCGCACTGAACAGGGCGCCGACGCCCGCCATGATCGGGAACATCAGCAGGATGTCGCCCCACGAGACCGGCGTGATCAGGCCCTCCAGGGCGGACAGCGAGCCGCTGCCGCCGAAGTACTTCCCGAGCGCCATGAACACCAGCGCGAGGATCGAACCGATCAGACCCGCGACCACCGCCTCCAGCACGAACGGCGCCTGGATGAACCAGTTTGACGCGCCGACGAGCTTCATGACCGCGACCTCACGCCGCTTGCTGTACGCGGCGACCTGGATGGTGTTCGCGACCAGGAGCAGCGCGGCGGCGGCCATGAACACCGCGATGACCAGCGCGAAGGTCTGGATGCCGGTGAGGACGCCGAAGACCTTGTCCAGCAGCCGGCTCTGGTCGACGATCTCGTCGACCCCCTCGGTGTCCTTGTACTGGTCGTAGATGTTCTTGTACTGCTCCGGGTTCACCAGCTTGAGCCGGAACGACTCGGGCAGCTGGTCCGCCTTGACGGCGTTCACCAGGTCCGGGGCGTCCTGGTACATCTCCTGGAACCGCTTGTACGCCTCGTCCTTGTTGACGTAGAGGACCTCCTTGACGAGGGGGTCGCTCTTGAGCTTGGCGTGCAGGTCGTTGCGCTGCTGCTCGCTGACGTCGGTCGCCAGGAAGATCGAGACCTCGACGTTCTCGTAGTAGAGGTCCTTCATGTCGCCGACCTTCTGGTACAGCAGGCCGGCTCCGCCCAGCATGAACAGCGACACCGCCATGGTGATGATCATGGCGATGGTCATGGTGACGTTGCGCCACAATCCGACCAGTACCTCGGACAGGACGTATTTCATCCGCATCGGGTGTTCCTCCGGCTCTCCGGCATGAGGTGTTCGTCGTCAGGGTGTACGGCAGGGGTGGAGCGCCGGCTCACCCGTAGACGCCGCGGGCCTGGTCGCGCACGATGCGGCCGCTCTCGATCTCGACGACGCGACGGCGCATCTGGTTCACGATGTTGGAGTCGTGCGTGACCATCACGACGGTCGTGCCGGTGCGGTTGATCCGGTCCAGCAGGCGCATGATCTCGATCGAGGTGTCCGGGTCCAGGTTTCCTGTCGGCTCGTCCGCCAGCAGGATCAGCGGACGGTTCACGAACGCCCGGGCGACGGCCACGCGCTGCTGCTCACCACCGGAGAGCTCGTGCGGGTAGCGGTGCTCCTTGCCACCGAGCCCGACCAGCTCCAGCACCTCGGGCACGACCCGGCGGGCGACCGCCTTGGTCTTGCCGATCACCTCGAGAGCGAACGCCACGTTCTCGTAGGCGGTGCGGTTGGGCAGCAACCGGAAGTCCTGGAAGACGCAGCCGATCGAGCGCCGGAAGTGGGGTCGCTTCCAGGAGCGCATCGTGGTGACGTCTTTGCCGTTCACGACGACCCGGCCCTTGTTGGGGCTGACCTCGTGCAGCAGCATTTTGATTATCGTGGACTTGCCGGAGCCCGATGGACCGATGAAGAAGACGAACTCGCCCTTCTCGATCGAGACGGACACGTTGTCGAGCGAAGGCCGGGACGCCTTCGGGTACGTCTTCGTCACTTGCTCAAGCTGAATCACGGGTGGTGAGTCTACGCGGTGTAACCGCTGAGCCAAGTCCTACGCCCCACCTGTGCGAGGCGCGTCATCGATTACCCCTCCCACCAGGAGATCGACGACGCGCTCCGCCCCCGCTTGATCACGCAGCGTCGTTGGCGAGCTGCTGCTGCTTGCGCCAGCGGATGCCGGCCTCGATGAAGCTGTCCAGTTCCCCGTCGAAGACCGAGGACGGATTGCCGGTCTCCTGCTCGGTTCGGAGATCCTTCACCATCTGATACGGGTGCAGGACGTAGGAGCGCATCTGGTCGCCCCACGAGCCGGCGGCGTCCGTCTTGAGGCCCTGGAGCTTGGCCTGCTCCTCCTGCCGCTTGCGTTCCAGCAGCCGGGCCTGGAGCACCCGCAGCGCGGAGGCCTTGTTCTGCAGCTGGGACTTCTCGTTCTGGCAGGTCACCACGATGCCGGTGGGGATGTGGGTGATCCGGACCGCCGAGTCGGTGGTGTTGACGCTCTGCCCGCCCGGGCCGGAGGACCGGTAGACGTCGATCCGCATCTCGTTCTCGGGGATGTCGATGTGGTCGGTCTGCTCCACCACGGGCAGCACCTCGACACCGGCGAAGCTGGTCTGCCGGCGGCCCTGGTTGTCGAAGGGGCTGATCCGGACCAGCCGGTGGGTGCCCGACTCGACGCTGAGGGTGCCGTAGGCGTACGGGACCTTGACGGTGAAGGTGGCGGACTTCAGGCCGGCCTCCTCCGCGTACGAGGTCTCGTAGACCTCGGTCGGGTAGCCGTGCCGCTCGGCCCAGCGCAGGTACATCCGCAGCAGCATCTCGGCGAAGTCGGCGGCGTCCACCCCGCCGGCGCCGGCCCGGATGGCGACCAGCGCCTCCCGGGAGTCGTACTCGCCGGAGAGCAGGGTGCGGACCTCCATCTCCTCGATGGCCTTGCGCAGCCCGCCGATCTCCGTCTCGACCTCGGAGAGGACCCCCGGGTCGGCCTCGGCCTCGGCCAGCTCCAGCAGGACACCGGCGTCGTCGAGCCGGGAGCGGAGGCTGCCGAGCTTGCCGATCTCGCCGTTGACGTACGAGAGCTGCGAGGTCACCTGCTGCGCCTTCGCCTGGTCGTCCCAGAGGTCGGGCGCGGACGCCTGCTCCTCGAGCCGGGCCTTCTCCTCGTGCAGGCGGTCGAGGTCGAGCACCGCCTCGATGTTGCGTAGGGTGGCGTCGAGGTCCTTGAGCTGTTCGGCGTAATCGGCAGCGGTCACGACAGACAAGCGTACTGTGCGTGCGGCGGTCCGCTCACGTCACACCGCCGACCCGGGCAGATGATCAGCCGACCGGGGCGGTCTTGAGCCAGGAAAGTGCCGCCTTGTGGTAGGCGACGGCGAACTCCAGCGCGCTGGCGTCGTAGGTGTCGCCCTCCTTCTTGGCGTTCTTCACCTGCTCGCGCACGTGCGCCAGGGCCTCGGTGTGGTATTCGTTGGCCGAGGCGTAGAGGTTCTTCAGCTGGCTGGCCGAGTGCAGGTCGCCGAAGGCGATCCGCAGGGCGATCGGGTTGCGGATGGTGTCCCGACCCGGGTTCTCCGCCAGCCAGCGGGAAAATGTCCGTTTCCCGCTGGCGGTGATCGCGTACGGCTGGCTCATCCGCGGCCCGGGCTTGCCCAGCCGCACGAAACCCCGCTCGGCCAGCACCGGCAACTCGCGGTACACCTGACTGCGGGTCATCGACCAGTACGGCGCCAGTCGGCGCTCAGCGGCGGCCATCAGCTGGCCGCCAGTCATCGGGCCCTCGTGCAGCAGCCCCAGCAGGGCTGCCGCGGTGGGGTTGACTCCGGATTCCGCCATGCCCTCTAAGCTGCCACTTTGCCGTCGCAGCGTCCAGGATTTCCGGATTTGCCACCCGGGAGGATTTCCAATGTGCACTGTCGGCCGACGACAGTGCTGCCAGGACTATCGATGCCTACCGGCCGGACGGTGTCCGGGGCCCCATCCGGACGGCCGGTCGGGCTCCGCCGCGCAGCCAGCGCCCCGCCCGCGGCCGCGGGCCGGCCCGGCCGCCGGTGACGCTGCGCCCCACCGGCGGCCGTCGCCGGTTCAGCCCATGTGCGGGTACGTGTGGTCGGTCGGCGGCACGAACGTCTCCTTGATCGTCCGCGGCGACAGCCAGCGGACCAGGTTGAGCCAGGAGCCCGCCTTGTCGTTGGTGCCGCTGGCCCGGGCGCCGCCGAAGGGCTGCTGCCCGACCACCGCGCCGGTCGGCTTGTCGTTGATGTAGAAGTTGCCGGCCGCGTACCGCATCCGCTCGGCGACCGCCTCGACCACCCGGCGGTCGTTGGCGAAGATCGAACCGGTCAGCGCGTACGGCGCGATCGACTCGGCCTGGGCGACCGCGTCGTCGAAGCGGGCGTCGTCGAACACGTGCACGCCGAGGATCGGACCGAAGTACTCGGTGGTGAAGCTCTCGTGCGCGGCGTCGCTGCACTCGAAGAGGGTGGGCCGGACGAAGTAGCCGACCGAGTCGTCGGCGGTGCCGCCGGCGAGGATCCGGCAGGTGTCGTCGCCGGAGATCAGCTCCAGCGCGGCGGTGTGCCGGCTGAACGCCTTCTCGTCGATCACGGCGCCGCCGAAGTTGCTGAAGTCGGTGACGTCGCCGTAGGTCAGCGAGTCCGTGGTGGCGGCCAGCCGGTCGCGCAGCCCGCCCTCCCAGAGCGAACGCGGCACGTACGCCCGCGAGGCGGCCGAGCACTTCTGGCCCTGGTACTCGTAGGCGCCCCGGATCAGCGCGGTGTGCAGGGCGTCGACGTCGGCGCTGGTGTGCGCGACCACGAAGTCCTTGCCGCCGGTCTCGCCGACCAGTCGCGGGTAGCCCCGGTAGCCGGCGAGGTTCTCGCCGACGGTCCGCCACAGGTGCTGGAAGACCTTGGTGGAACCGGTGAAGTGGATGCCGGCCAGGTCCGGGTCGGCGAGCACGACGTCGGAGACCTCCTCGCCGCGCCCGGTGACCATGTTGATCACGCCGGGCGGCAGGCCGGCCGCCTCGAACAGCCGCATGGTGAAGTGCGCGGCGAACTGCTGGGTCGGGCCCGGCTTCCAGACCACGGTGTTGCCGAGCAGGGCCGGCGCCGAGGGCAGGTTGCCGGCGATCGCGGTGAAGTTGAACGGGGTGACCGCGTAGACGAAGCCCTCCAGCGGGCGGTGGTCGAAGCGGTTCCACACCCCCGGCGACGACATCGGCTGCTCCTCGAGCAGCCGCCGGGCGAAGTGCACGTTGAACCGGAGGAAGTCGATGAACTCGCAGGCCGAGTCGATCTCCGCCTGGACGGCGGTCTTGGACTGGCCGAGCATGGTGGCGGCGTTCAGCGTGTCGCGCCAGGGGCCGGCGAGCAGCTCGGCGGCGCGCAGGAAGATCGCCGCCCGCTCCTCGAACGGCAGCGCGCGCCACATCGGCGCGGCGTCCTTGGCGGCCTTCACGGCGGCGCGGGCGTCGTCGTGGGTGGCGTGGCCGGTGACGCCGAGCACGTGGGCGTGCTTGTGCGGCTGGACCACGTCGATCGACTCACCGCCCGCCATCCGCTGCTCGCCGGCGATCGTCATCGGCAGGTCGATCCGCTCGGCGGCGAGTTCGGTCAGCCGCCGCTGCAGCCGCTCCCGGTCGGCGCTGCCCGGCTCGTAGGTGCGTACCGGCTCGTTGCGCGGCTCGGGTACGGAGAACACGGCGTCCATCACAGGCTCCTGTGCGATCTCGACGGCGGTGGCGAAATCGGACCCGCGGGCACCGACCGGACGGCCGGACGCCGGGCACCGCGCGGGTGAGGCGTCGCGGCGGCGGGACCTCCGGCGATTCTCCCACGCCCGCTCCCCGCCGATCGCGCCCCGCCCGCCCCGAAACCATAGATCGAGAAGTAGGGGTGCGGGCCGGGCGGTGATCCGTACCCGAACGGCCCTTTCGGCCGAAGGAAAGCAGGCCGGCGGCGCGGGCGCGGGCGCGCGGAGCCGGCCGGGCCGGGCGCGTACGCTGGATGGCCGGTGACCTGCCCCGGCCCGCCGCTGCGGTCGGGCGCCCGTCGAAGGGGACACGATGAGCAAGCAGCCCGGCAGCTCGACGGCCGCGGAGTCGGACCGGCCGGACACCACCGTCCCGGCCGACCAGGCCGACCAGGTCGCGCCGGTGGCCGAGGCCCCCCGCCCGGCGCGTGCCCCGGGCGCACCCGTGCTGGCCCTGCTGGCGGTGGGTTGGCTGGCGGCGATGCTCTGGTCGACCCGCGAGGCGATCAGCTCGGCGGCGGCCGGCCTCACCGCGATCAGCCTCTCCGCCTTCGCCCTGCCCGGGGTCATCTCGGCCGCCCTGGTGGCCGGGGCCGCCGTCGCCCTGGCGGTGACCGGGCTGCTGGCCCGGCGGGGCGTCGACCGGGCCACCCTGCGCTTCGTGGTGGCGGTCGGCACCGGCCTGCTGGTCGGGCTCGCCGCCGCCCTCGCGATCAACCTGACCTACGCCGACAACGCGACCACCAACACGATCGCCGGCACCAGCGCCGCCGCGGCCATCATCGGCGGGGCACTGGCCGGAGCCCGCGACGCCGCCCCGGTCGGCGCCGTGGTCGCCGCCGCCCTGGGCACGCTGGTCTTCGTGGTGGCGTTCAGCCGGGCCCGCGACCCGCTGTTCGACCTCTTCGGCGCCGACGGCTCCCAGGCGTCGCTGGTGAGCGCCGCCAAGTGGGTCTCCCGCACCGAGTCGCTGCTCGCCGGCCTGCTCGCCGGCCTGCTCGCCTTCGGCTACCTGACCTGGGCCCGCCGCCGGGCAATGCGCCGCGACCCGGCGACGCCGGCGCTGCGCTGGCCGGCGTACCTGGTCGCCGGGGCCGGCCCGGGCCTGCTCCTGCTGCTCGCCGAGGTGATCATCCGGATCGGTGGCCGGACCCTGCTCGACCTGGCCGGTGCGCTGAGCGAGGCGGACGCGGTCGCCCAGACCAGCCTCGGCACCTCCCGGGTCGACAACGGCATCTGGGTGCTGTTCGTCGGCGCGCTGACCGCGCTCGTCGCCTTCGGCCGCACCCTCGGCCCGGCGCCCCACGACGACGAGCCGGAGCCGGTCGAGGACTGAGGCGGCTCCGCCCGGGGCGTCCCGCTCCGCCGGTGGCGTGGTCGGTTCCGGAGCGGGCCGGGCGCCCGCCGGCGGGTCGGATCAGGAGGCGGCGCGGAGCAGCAGGTCCAGCTCGGAGGGGTCGTACCACTCCAGCTCGTGGTCCTCGGCGCTGTCGACGGTGAACTGGGCGTCCGGGTCGCCCGCCAGGGCCTCGGCGACCACCTCGACGGCGGCGGCCACGTCGTCCACCGCGTCCGCGCCGTCCACGTGCAGCGCGGCCACCGACCGCACCGGCACCGGCTGGTCGAGCCGCACCGTGCTGGAGCCGAGGTCACCGTCGCCCCGGCCGACCGCCGACGGGGGCAGGTCCACCGAGACCACCACCCGGCGCCGGGGCGCGGCCGGGTCCTTCCGCAGCAGCTGGAGGGCGTCCTGGGCGGCGCGGGTGAACGCGACGTACTCCAGTTCCTCCTCGTCGCCCTCGGCGTACCACTCGCGCAGGGCGGGGGTGACGGCGTGCGCCTGGTCGGCCGACAGCCCCTGCTCCCGCAGCCGGGCCAGCATCGGCACGGTCGCCGGGACGTACACCCGGACCAGCTCGTTGCTCACCGTCGTATCCCCCGATCGTTCGCGGACCGGCGGGTCTGCCGGTCCGGGCGCCGATCATGCCGGACGCCGAGACCGTCATACACCCCGCACCGGCCCGGCGGAAGTTGCCGCACCGCACCGCCGGCCGGGTGGGTGCTGGGCGGGTCCGGCCGGCGGTGGCAAACTGAGGCAAACGACGCCAACACCGGGGGTTATCCGTGGAGCCGAGGTTTCTCCTGCTCTCCGACGTGGCCACCGAGTTGAACGTCTCGGACTCGCAGGTCTACCACATGGTGCGCAGCGGAGAGCTGCCCGCGATCAAGATCGGTGGGCGCGGCCAGTGGCGCGTCGAGCGCGCCCAGCTGGAGGAGTACATCCAGCGCAAGTACGCCGAAACCGCCGAGTGGGTACGCGGCAACCCGCTCGCCGATCGCGACACCGAGTAGCCACCCCGACGCTGACCGCCATTGACGGCGGACACTGTCATGCCCGAGTATCGAAGCGTGCCGGAGGCAAACGAACGCAAACGCAACGATCAGAGGTGAGCAGCATGATCGACTCCCGCCGTCCCGGGCCCTCCCGGCCCCCGGTCCGGCTGCGCCCGGCCCCGGTCAGCGACCCGCCCTACGTCGACGAGTCGGCGGATCTCTGGCCCCGCCCCAGCGGGCAGCTCGCCCTCGACCTCTTCGGTGCCGCGCACCAGCCCGCCGGGCGCCCGCCCGGCCGGCGGCACGACTCCCGCCCCGGGCCGCCCCGGCCCCGCTCCGGCCCGCCGCCCGGCGCCCTCGCCACGGCCACGCCCGAGGCCGGCCGCGCCGCCCAGCGGTTCGTCGCCACCTTCCTGGAGATCCTCAACGGCTACCGCCCGCCCGGGCAGCTCCGGTCCCTGGTCGAGCCCGGACGGGCCGCTGAGGTCACCGAGCAGCTCACCCGGGCATCGGCCCGCACCGGCCCGCACCGCCGTCGGTCGAGCCGGCCGGTGGTGCACCTGCGCCGGCTCCGGGTGTGCGAGCCACGGTCGGCGGCCGTCGAGGCGGCCGCGGTGCTCGCCGGCGCCGGCCGCACCTGGGCCCTGGCGGTACGCCTCGAACACCGCCGGGGCGGCTGGCTCTGCACCGCCCTCCAGGTGCTCTGACCACCTCGCCCATTGCGGCCGAGGATCCGCCCGGGCGCGGCATGATCCACTCCAGATCGCCGACATGCTGGTATCGGCACGGCACCGACACCGCTACATCGCCGGAACGGCGGAGCCGACCGCGCCCACACCGCCACATCTCCGCAGTGGCGGGCTGAAGCCCCGAGCCGCGCGATGGGGTCGCGGGCGCTTCGGGGCGGGCCGGTGCGAGCGGCAGGACGGCGAGAGCCGCAGTCCCAAAGGGCTGCGGCTCTCGTCGTACCGATTCGGCGGGGCGGGGCCCCGCGTCAGGATCAGGCGCCGCCGTTGGGCGCGCCGTGGCAGCGCTTGTACTTGCGGCCGGAGCCGCACGGGCAGGGCGCGTTGCGGGACGGGCCGTTGCCGCCATCGGCACGCTCCGCCGGCGCCGACCCGCGCCGGGCGGTGCTGGCCGCGACGGCCTGACCGCTCGCCCCGGTGGCCGCCGGACGACGCGGCGCGCCGGACGCCCCCGGCGCCGCCGGACGGGCCGGAGTCTCCGAACGCCCGACGCCCAGGGCGGGCGCCTGCTGCTCGGGCCGCTCCACGGCCACCGCACCCTGGCCGGCCTCGCCGTCGATGGTGGGGGCGGAGTACTGCAGGCCCTGCTGCTGCGGCGCGCGGTTGAGACCCTTGGCCCGGATCTCGACCGGCTTCTCCAGCAGCTGGACCTCCTCGGCCTCCGGCTCCGGCTCCTGGACCTGCACCTCCAGGTTGTAGAGGAAGCCGACCGTCTCCTCCTTGATGCCGTCCATCATGGTGGCGAACATGTCGAAGCCCTCGCGCTGGTACTCGATGACCGGGTCGCGCTGGGCGTACGCCCGGAGGCTGATGCCCTCCTGGAGGTAGTCCATCTCGTAGAGGTGCTCGCGCCACTTGCGGTCGATCACCTGGAGCAGCACCATCCGCTCCAGTTGGCGTACCGCCTCCTCGCCGAGCGTCTCCTCGCGCCGGTCGTACGCGGCGTGCGCGTCCTCCTTGAGGCGGGCCAGCAGGAAGTCGGCGTCGATGCTCGCGCGGGCGCCGCCGGCCTCCTCCTCCATCTCCTCGATGGTGATGCCCACCGGGTAGAGCTGCTTGAGACTGGACCAGAGCTGCTCGAGGTCCCAGTCCTCGGCGTACCCGTTGGCGGTGGCGCCGGTGACGTATGCGGTGACGACGTCGTCGATCATGTTGCGGACCTGGTCGGAGAGGTCCTCGCCGTTGAGCACCCGCAGCCGCTCGGCGTAGATCACCTGGCGCTGCTTGTTGAGCACCTCGTCGTACTTGAGGACGTTCTTCCGGATCTCGGCGTTCTGACCCTCGATCTGGGCCTGCGCGCTCTTGATCTGGCGGGTGACCATCTTCGACTCGATCGGCACGTCCTCCGGGATGTTGAAGCGCTCCATCACCGCCTCGACGGCGCCGGCCCGGAAGCGCTTCATCAGCTCGTCCTGCAGCGACAGGTAGAACCGGGACTCGCCCGGGTCGCCCTGCCGGCCGGCCCGACCGCGCAGCTGGTTGTCGATCCGCCGGGACTCGTGCCGCTCGGTGCCCAGCACGTAGAGCCCACCGGCGGCGGCGACCTCCTCCGCCTCGGCGTCGCAGGCCTGCTTCCAGGTGGGCAGGACCTCCTCCATCGCCTTGGCGTACTCGTCGGCCTGCTCGACCGGGTCCAGACCGCGCTGGTGCAGCTCGTTCGCGGCCAGGAACTCGGCGTTGCCGCCGAGCAGGATGTCGGTACCCCGGCCCGCCATGTTAGTGGCGACGGTGACCGCGCCCTTGCGCCCGGCCTGGGCGACGATCTCCGCTTCCTTCGCGTGGAACTTGGCGTTCAGCACCGAGTGTGGGATGCCGCGGCGGCGCAGCAACTGGGAGAGGATCTCGGAATTCCCCACCGAGACCGTGCCGACCAGCACCGGCTGACCCATCTGGTGCCGCTCGGCGATGTCCTCGATCACCGCGTTGAACTTGGCCTTCTCGGTCTTGTAGATCACGTCGGCCCGGTCGAGCCGGACCATCGGCCGGTGCGTCGGGATCGTCACGACGCCGACCTTGTAGACCTTGTTGAACTCGCTCGCCTCGGTCTGGGCGGTGCCGGTCATGCCGGAGAGCTTCTCGTAGAGGCGGAAGTAGTTCTGCAGGGTGATGGTGGCCAGGGTCTGGTTCTCCTGCTTGATCTCCACCCCCTCCTTGGCCTCGATCGCCTGGTGCATGCCCTCGTTGTAGCGGCGACCGTGCAGGATGCGGCCGGTGAACTCGTCGACGATCAGGACCTCGCCCTCGCTGAGGATGTAGTCCTTGTCGCGCTTGTAGAGCTCCTTGGCCTTGATCGCGTTGTTCAGGTAGCCGACCAGGGGCGTGTTCACCGACTCGTAGAGGTTGTCGATGCCGAGCCGGTCCTCGACCTTGGCCACCCCGCGCTCGGTGATGGCGATGGTCCGCTTGGCGTAGTCGACCTCGTAGTCGCCCTCGCCGTCGGTGCCGGGCTGGAGCCGGGCCACCACGCCGGCGAACTCCTGGTACCAGCGGGCGGAGTGCTCGGCCGGGCCGGAGATGATCAGCGGCGTACGGGCCTCGTCGATCAGGATCGAGTCGACCTCGTCGACGACCGCGAAGTTGTGGCCGCGCTGAACCAGCTCGTCCCGCGACCAGGCCATGTTGTCGCGCAGGTAGTCGAAGCCGAACTCGTTGTTCGTGCCGTAGGTGATGTCGCACTCGTACGCCGCGCGGTGCTCGGCGGCCGGCCGGTTCGGCAGGACCACACCGACGGTCAGGCCGAGGAACTCGTGCACCCGGCCCATCCAGGCGGCGTCGCGCTGGGCGAGGTAGTCGTTGACCGTGACCACGTGCACGCCCTTGCCGGAGAGCGCGTTGAGGTAGACCGCCATGACCGAGGTCAGGGTCTTGCCCTCACCGGTCTTCATCTCGGCGATGTTGCCGAAGTGCAGCGCCGCGCCGCCCATCACCTGGACGTCGTACGGGCGCTGGCCGAGCACCCGGGCCGCCGCCTCCCGTACGGTCGCGAACGCCTCCGGCAGCAGGTCGTCGAGGGTCTCACCATCGGCGAGCCGCTCCCTGTACTGCTCGGTCAGGCCGCGCAGCTCGTCGTCGCTGAGGTTGACGTAGTCGTCCTCGATCGAGTTGACGGCGGCGGCGATGGCCTTGAGCCGGCGCACCATACGGCCCTCGCCCGCGCTAAGGACCTTTTCCAGAATCGACACGGATCAACGCTCCCCTAGACAGTCTCGAACCATCGTAGGCGCTCCGTCGGCGCGATGGTCACTGGTGGCGGCGGTCCGGCCCGGCGAACCCGACATATCGCGCGGGTGGTGCCGCCACCGGCGGTTATCCGGTTACGCCCACCGCGAACGATCCGGCACGATGGCTCGGATGGAGCCTGTGGAGATCATCGAGGACGGCCTGCTGCTACGCCCCTGGCAGGCCACCGACGCGGACGCCGTGCACCGCGCCTGCCAGGACCCGGACATCCAGCGCTGGACCACCGTACCGCGCCCGTACCTGCCGGAACACGCCCACGGGTTCGTCACCGGCATCGCCCGGACGGCGTGGGCCGAGAGCACCGGGGCGCCGTTCGCGGTCTGCGACGCCGGCACCGGCGAGCTGCTCGGCTCCTGCGGCCTCGTCTCGATCGACCGCGGCTTGGACTCCGCCGAGATGGGCTACTGGACCGCGCCCTGGGCGCGCGGCCGGGGCGTCACCGTCCGAGCCACCCGGGCGGTCGCCCGCTGGGCGTTCGACGCGCTGAAGCTGCGCCGGCTGGTCTGGCAGGCCGAGGTCGGCAACCACTACTCCCGGCTGGTCGCGCTGCGCGCCGGCTTCCGGGTCTCCGGCGAGCTGCGGCTGGCCCACCCGGCCGAGGGCGGCCGGACGGCCGGCTGGATCGGCTCGCTGCTCCCCGGCGAGGTGCCCGCGCCGGGCGAACCCGGGCCGGCCGGCCCGGACACCCTCGACGCCCGCCGGGCCGCCGTCTTCGGTCGGCCGCAGCCCGTCCTCTTCGTCACGGCGGGCGACACCGAGCTGCGGCTGCGCCCGATGGAGGAAGGCGACCTCGACGCCATCGTCGAGGCCTGCCGCGACCCCGACACGGTCCGCTGGACCACCGTGCCGCACCCGTACCAGCGGGAGCACGCCGAGGGCTTCCTGCGGGACTTCGCCGAGGCGGCCTGGGCCCGGGGCACCGGGGCGTACTGGACCGTGGCCGACCCCGACGACCGGTACGTGGCCTCGGTCGACCTGCGCATCGGCTCCGACCCGCTCGGCGGCAACGTCGGCTTCATGACCGCCGCGCACGCCCGGGGCCGGGGCTACATGCCCGCCGCGGTGGGTGCGCTGGCCGCCTGGGGTTTCACCACCCTGGGCCTGGCCCGGATCGAGTGGCTGGCGCTGGTCGGCAACACCGCCTCCCGCCGGGTGGCGGAGAAGGCGGGGTTCTCGTTCGAGGGCACCGCCCGGGCCCGGCTGACCGCCCGCGACGGCGGCCGGGGCGACGCCTGGGTGGCCGCGCTGGTCGCCGAGGACCTGGCCCGGTGACCCCGGAGACCATCGAGGCGGACGAGGTCCGGCTGCGCCCGTTCCGGCTCGACGACGTCACGGACACCGCCACCGCCTGCGCCGACCCGCTCACCCGACGGTTCATCTCCGGCATGCCCGATCCGTACACCGAGCAGAGCGCCCGGTGGTGGATCACCGAGGGCGCGCCGGCCGCCTGGGCCACCGGCGGCGCCGCGTACGCGATCGCGGACCCGGCCTCCGACCGGTTGCTCGGCGGGATCGGGCTGAGCCAGCCGGTCCCGGCCCGGGGCCAGGCGGAGATCGGCTACTGGGTGGCGCCGTGGGCCCGCGGCCGGGGCGTGGCCACCGCCGCCACCCGTGCGCTGGCCGGGCACGCCTTCGCCGCCGGCGCGGCCCGGCTGGAGCTGCTCACCCACGAGGAGAACGCGGCGAGCATGCGGGTGGCGCTCGCCGCCGGCTTCCGGTACGAGGGGGTCCGCCAGGCCGCGAACCCGACGCGCGGCGGCGGGCGGCACGACCTGTGGGCCTGGGTACGCCTCACCGACGACCCCGCCGGCCCGACGCCCCGGGCACTGCCGGACCTGCCCGACGGCCGGCTCACCGACGGCGTGGTGACGCTGCGCCGGCTGACCCCGGCGGACACCGACGCGCTGTACCGGCTGCACACGCTGCCGGAGGTGGTGGCGAGCCGGGTACGGCAGGTCCCGCCGACCCGGGCGGCGATCGCGCGGCGCTGCGCCGTCGCGGAGAGCGAATGGCTGGTTGGCAGCTCGGCCGACTTCGCGCTCTGCGACGCGGGCACCGGGGAACTGGCCGGCGGCTGCGCGATGATCTACGACGAGCCGGCCACCGGCCAGGCGATGCTCGGCTACAGCCTGCTGCCCGAGGCGCGCGGCCGAGGGCTGGCCACCCGGGCGGTGCGTCTCCTCGCCGACTGGGCCTTCGGGCCGGTCGGGCTGGCCCGGCTCTGGGCCGGTACCGCGCCGGAGAACGTCGGCTCCCAGCGGGTGCTGGAGCGAGCCGGGTTCCGGCGGGAGGGGCTGATGCGGGGTCGGCTCCCCGGCCGGGACGGCGTCCGGGCGGACGCCGTGCTCTACGCGCTGCTCGCCGACGACCCGCGCTGAACGCGCGCCGGCCACCGGAGCCGGGATGGGCGAACCACCCGGCTCCGTGACCGGCTGCGAGGGGTGGACAGAGGTCAGACGTCGAGCGAGATGATGCCGTAGTCGTACGCGTGCCGCCGGTAGACGACGCTCGGCCGGCCGGTTTCCTTGTCGTGGAACAGGTAGAAGTCGTGCCCCACCAGTTCCATCTGGAACAGGGCGTCGTCCACGGTCATCGGCTCGGCGGGGTGCACCTTGGCCCGGGCGATGTGCCAGGGCTGGTCGTCGTACTCGTCGGCGGGCTCCTCCTCGACCCGTTCGGCCACCGCGGTGGCCGTACCGCCGGACGGGGCGGCCAGCTCGGCCACCGGCAGATCGGCGGTGGCGGCGGCGACGGAGAGCGGCGCGTGCCGGCCCCGGTGCACGCGGCGGCGGTCGGCCGCCCGGCGCAGTCGGGTGTCCAGCTTGGCGATGGCCGCGTCGAGCGCGCTGTAGAAGTCGTTCGTGCAGGCCTCCGCCCGGATCACCGGCCCTCGGGAGACACAGGTGATCTCCACGCGTTGGCAGGTGTCGGACTGGCGGGGATTGCGTTCGTGGAACAACTCCACGTCTACGCGGATGAGCTTGTGGTCGTAGCGTTCGATTTTTGCGAGTTTCTCAGCTACGTGCACCCGGTAATGGTCCGGCACTTCGACGTTTCGGCCCTTGACCACGATGTCCACGTGACCTCCCTTTTTCGGATGGTCGTCTGATCTTCAATCCGGTCGACCGACCCTGGGAGCATCCCTGCGGCGTCGACCGGTCAGGTACGGCTACGCCTCCTTCCACCGTCGGGGATGGGTTTGGAACCTCCTACCCCCGACAGGAAAACGCTAACTCCTGTTCGGCCGGCAGTCACCCCCAGTTGTCGAAGACGCTCTGGAATTTCACACCTCATACACCATGGGGTGAAACGGAAACACGAAGCGTCACCAATGGCGTCGTTTTTGCGTTGCCGCGAGCACCGCCGCGACGTTTGGCGTTATTCCCAGGCCCCGCAATGTGCGGGCCACCGCGGCCAGGGTCGCCCCGGTGGTGAGGATGTCGTCGAGCACCACCACGCTCCGCCCGCCGGCTTCACGCCCACCCCGGCCCGCGCGGGCCCGGAACGCCGACGCCGCCGCGGCGGCCCGCCCGGCGCTGTCCAGCGCCACCGAGTCGGGCCGGGGCAGCGCCCGCAGCGGTCGGGCCGTCCGCACGTCCCACCCCGCCCCGCGCAGCCGCCGGGCCGCGTGCCGGGCCAACCGACCCAGGTGGTCGCCGTAGCGGGACCGGGCCGCCGCGGCGGTGTCCGGCACCGGCACCAGCAGCACCGGTCGCACCGGGCCCACCGCGGCGGCCACCACCTCGGCCAGCAGCGCGCCCAACGGCCCGGCCAGGCCGTGCCGACCCCGTTCCTTGTACGTCAGCAGCGCCTCCCGCAACGGCCCGGCGTATGGGCCGAGGGCGTGGCAGGGCGGCAGGTCGGGCGGGGCGGGGGTGGGGCGTACCGGGGCGGGGCGCAGCGCCTGGAGAGCGTCGGCGCAGGCCGGGCAGAACCCCCGCCGACTCGCCGAACCGGTCCGCCGGCAGCCCGCGCACCCGCTCGGCAGCACCAGGTCGGTCAGGTCCGCCCAGAGCCCGCCGACCGCCCGCACGACGGCCTCAGTACAGGAAGAAGGGGGCGGTCGGGCTGCCCGGGCGGACGCCGGCCGGTGGCGGCGTCACCTCCAGCACCTGGTCGCGCCGGATGGTGTCCGGCGAGGGATACCGGTAGGCGACCCCGTTCGCCTCGTACATGATCAGCGCGCTGGGCAGCGGCACCACCGGGTTCGTCGGGTACGCGGCCAGGTGCGTCACCCGGGCGCCCACGTCGGCCACCAGCGCGGTTTCCAACGCGCCGTCGGTGCTCACGTAGTAGACCGCCGACCGGTCCGCCGTGCCGGCCACGACCAGGGTGTTCTCCGCCGCCCAGTCGACCGCCGACAGGTCGCGCAGCGAGGTGGCCACCGCGCGGGCCGGGCCGACCGAGACCAGGCCGCCGGCCAGGTTCACCGCCGCCAGGTGGAGCCGGCCGCCGATCACCAGGGCGAGCCGGTGCCCGTCCAGCGAGCCGGCCACCGCCGTCACCCGGCCGGAGGCGGTCAACGGCACCGGGACCGTCCGGGCCCGGTCGTCGAAGCGGTAGAGCTGGCCGTCCGCGACCACCAGCCCGTACGGCTGGCCGGGGTCGAGCGAGCGCAGCCACACCGGGCGCCCGATCGCGCCGAAGGTCTGGGTGCCCCGGTGGACGCCCTCCACCGTGGCGGTGCCGGATCCGACGGCCAACCGCTGCCGGCCGCCCGGGGCGCTGACCACCAGGGCGGCGAAAGTCCGGTCCTCGACCCGGCTGAGCCCGGCCGAGACGATGTTGCGGTTGTCGGCCGGCAGGAGCGGCACCAGCCCGCTGGCCTCGCCCGGGAAGCTCAGCGCGTGGACCGCGCCGTCGTAGACGGTGAACCGCTGCGGGGTGTCGTCGACCGGGTAGAGCGGGTGCGCCAGGCGGTGCTGCTTGAGGTCCGCGATCGCCACCCGGGACTGGTTGCGGGTGGTGAGCTGGAGCTGGCCGTCCAGCTCCGGCAGCGACCAGGCGAGCTGGATGCCGATCCTGCCGAGTTCGCGGTTGTCGTCACCCGGCAGTTCGAGGGTGACCTCCCAGCGGCCGTCCGTCTCGATCGCGTTGTTGATCAGCGCGGTGCGGTCCGGCAGGGGCCGGGCAGCCGGCCGCAGCCACTCCGACGGGCCGGCGAGCAGCCACTTGACCGCCTCGCTGACCCGCCGCTCGTCCGGCACCGCCAGCGGCAGGTACCGCTGGTCGGCGACCAGGCGGGTCTGGTCGGAGTTCCAGAAGTAGACCGGCCGGGTCTGGTAGTACTCCTGCAGCGCCCCCTCGCTGAGCAGCAGCACGTTCGGCGGATCGGTGACGAAGAGGCCGGCCTCCTCGGTGCCCTGCTGCCCGGGCGAGATGGCGCCGCGCAGGGTGAACCGGTACTCCCGCTCGGTCGCCAGCGGGGGAGCCAGGACGCCGTTGGACCGCAGCACGCCGATCTGCTGCACCCGCAGGAGCACGGAGAAGAGCCCGTTGGCGTTCTCGGTGATCACCGGGGCCTCGGTCAGCCGGATGACGTTGACCGCGACCTCGCTGCCCTGCTTCTCCTGGAGGCGGCTCTTGTTCTCCGGCGCGATGAACTGCTTGACCCGCGCGTACGCCCGATCCGGCTCGCCCGCCGCGGCGGAGAGGAAGTTGCGGACGAAGGTCTCCCGGTCGGTGCCGGCGGCCGCGCGGGCGGGCGGCTCGCTGCGGCGGAAGCTGGACGAGCCCGCCGCCACCGCCGGCCCGGACCCGTCCACCTGCACCTCGGTGTTCTCCGGGATGCCGCAGCCGGCCACGGCCAGCAGCGCGGCGCAGAGCGCCCCGGCCAGCGTCCGCCCGCGCGCCGCCCTCACGGCGTCCCCTCGGTTCGCGACTGCGCGGCTCGCCACACCGGCTCACTCCGCGCGCTCACGGCGTCGGCCCGAGTTCGCGACTGCGCGGCTCGCCACACCGGCTCACTCCGCGCGCTCACGAGTGCACCTCCGCCCGGTCGTCGTCGGCGGCCGGGGCCGGCCCGATGGCCAGCGCGCCCTCGCCGGTGGTGCCGATCGCCAGCAGCTCGTCGGGGCGGGGGCCACCGAACGGCAAGGCGGCGTCGGCCGGCACCAGCCGCAGCGGCGAGGTGGTCAGCCGATCCCCGGCGCGGGCCGGCAGGGTGAGCCGGAACTGGGCACCCTGCCCGGGCGCGCCCCACGCCTCCAGCCAGCCGCCGTGCAGCCGGGCGTCCTCCAGGCTGATCGACAGGCCCAGGCCCGTCCCGCCGGTCTGCCGGGCCCGGGACGGGTCGGCCCGCCAGAAGCGGTTGAAGACCAGCTTCTCCTCCCCCGGCTTGAGCCCGACGCCGTGGTCGCGCACGGTGATCGCGACGGCGGTCTGGTCCATGCCGAGGGTGATCAGCACCGGCTTCGCCTCGCCGTGCTCGACCGCGTTGCCGACCAGGTTGCGCAGCACCCGCTCGACCCGGCGGGGGTCGACCTCGGCGATGACCGGCGTGGTCGGCACGTCGAGGTGGATCGGCACGCCGACCCGCTCGGCCAGGCCGGCCAGCCGGTCGGCGACCCGGTGCACGACCGGCACCAGGTCGGTCGGCTCGGCGTCGAGCATGGCGAAGCCGGCGTCGAAGCGGCTGATCTCCAGCAGGTCGGTGAGCAGCTCCTCGAACCGGTCCAGCTCGGCCTGGAGCAGCTCGGCGCTGCGGGCGACGGCCGGGTCGAACTCGTCGCGCTCGGCGAAGATCAGGTCGGCGGCCATCCGGACGGTGGTGAGCGGGGTACGCAGCTCGTGCGACACGTCCGAGGTGAACCGGCGCTGCAACCGGGACATCTCCTCCAGCCGGAGGATCTGCCGTTGCAGGTTGGTCGCCATCTGGTTGAACGAGGCGGCCAGCAGGGCAAGGTCGTCCTCGCCGTTGACCACCATCCGCTGGTCGAGCAGGCCGGCGGAGAGCCGCTGGGCGGTGCGGGCGGCCACCCGGACCGGGGTCACCACCAGGCGGGTGACCAGGGCGGCGAGCAGGCCGAGCAGCAGCACCAGGGCCACCCCGGTGGCGAGCACGGTGGCCCGGGCGTCGGCGGCGGTGGCGTCCTGCCGGGTCAGCGGCACCAGGTAGTAGAGCTCCAGCTGGCCGAACCGGGTCGGCACCGGCGAGCCGTACACCAGGTACTTGGTCCGCGCGCCGCCGAGCCGGCCGGTGCGGACCTGGTGGGCGACCTTGCCGTCCGCGACGGCGGCCCGCAGCTCCCGGCTGATCAGCGGCCGGACATCGGTCGCCGGGGAGGTCCGGGTCTCGATGATCCCCGCGTAGCTGTCGGCGGTGATCGCCACGACCACCCCGCTGGTCTGCTGCGGGTCGCCCCCGGCCAGGTAGTTGACCGTGCCCTCGATGGTGTCCTGGAGCTGGGCCTCCTGCGGCTGGCTGTAGAGGTTGAACTGCTTCGCCGAGTAGTCGCTGCCGCTGCGCAGCCGCAGCAGCACGTCGGTCTGGGCGTTCTCCACCAGGATGTTGGTGATCTTGTCGGCGATCAGGTAGGCGAAGCCGCCGACCAGCAGGCTGGAGGCCACCAGCGTGATGGTGACCACCCGCACCTGCAGCGACCGGCGCCAGGTCTGGTGCAGGCCGAGGCCCTGACTCACCAGGGCACGGCAGAGCACCCGCGCGGCGGGTCGCCAGCCGGCGGGGGTCCGGGAGTGGGGGGTCGGGGAACTGGTCACGGTGCGACCAGGCTATCCGGTACCCGCCTTGTAGCCCACGCCCCGAACGGTGAGGATGATTTCCGGGCGCTCCGGATCCGGCTCGATCTTGGCGCGCAGCCGCTGCACGTGCACGTTCACCAGCCGGGTGTCGGCCGCGTGCCGATAGCCCCAGACCTGCTCCAGCAGCACCTCGCGGGTGAAGACCTGGCGCGGCTTGCGAGCGAGCGCGACCAGCAGGTCGAACTCCAGCGGCGTCAGCTTCACCTCCTCGCCGTCCCGGCTCACCGTGTGCGCCGGCACGTCGATGGTGATCTGGTTGCCGGGCGGCCCGATCGTCAACATCTCCGGGGCGACGTCCTCGCCGCGCCGCAGCCGGGCCCGCATCCGGGCGACCAGCTCCTTGGGCTTGAACGGCTTGACCACGTAGTCGTCGGCGCCGGACTCCAGCCCGAGGACCACGTCGACGGTGTCGCTCTTGGCGGTCAGCATCACGATCGGCACGCCGGATTCGGTCCGAATCGCCCGGGCCACGTCGATACCGCTCATACCGGGCAACATCAGGTCGAGCAGCACGATGTCGGGTCGATTGTCCCGGAACGCGGCCAACGCCCGTTCCCCGTCGGCGACGAACGAGGGCAGGAAGCCCTCGCTGCGCAGGACGATGCCGAGCATCTCGGCGAGCGCGGGGTCGTCGTCGACCACCAGTACCCGGGCTCTCATGGGATTTATGTTTCCATCCCCGTTCAGTTCGGTGGGATCGGCGTCACCCGGCACGGTACTGCCGTGAGTGGTGTCACCGCACGTCCCACGCGGAAGATCGCCGCCGAAGGTCATCCGCGAGGGCCGCGCGGCGTGCGGGTCCACCCGATCGGACGGGCCGTGTCACCATGATCCCCCGGGTGCCCCGCGCCCGCCACCGACACCCGTCAGGAGCAGGAGTACGCGTGCCCGACGTCGGCCCGACCGCCGTGCTCCCGAGGCGCCCGCTCACCGTCGGCGAGCTGCTCGACTCGGCCGTGCTGCTGCTGCGTACCCAGGGCCGGCTGCTGCTCCCGCTGGGCGCCCTGTTCGCGGTCGGCGAGCAACTCCTCCTTTACCCGCTGCGGCTGGCCGCCGGCGTCGAGCCGCCGACCTGGCTGCTGCGCGGCGACGGGATCGCCCCGGTGTGGTTCCTCCTGGCGCTGGGCGCGGCGAGCGAGGCGGCGATCGTCACGCTGCTCGGCAACCCGGCCGCCCGGGCTGCCGGCGCCGCGCTGCTCGGTCGCCGCGCCGGCGTACGCGAACTGCTCCGCCCCCGGGATGCCCGCTACGGCGCCACCCTGCTCCTGGCGCTCCTGGTCGGCCTCGTCGTCATGCTCGCCGGCCTGATGGGCCCCCTCTGGTTCGTCGCGTACGCCCTGTTCGGCTCCGTCGCGGCGGCGCTGGCGGTGGACCGGCTGCCGGTGCACCGGGCCGTCGGCCGCGCGGCGCGGCTCGCCGTGCGCGGCGGCGGGCAGGCCGGCGCCGTCCGGCTGCTCGGCTACCTCGGCTGGTGGATCCTGCGGATCGGCCTCGGCCTGGGCGTCCTCACCGGGCTCGACTCCCTCGACCTGATCGATCTCGGCGACCCGGCGCTGGCCCAGGTCGCCGCCATCACGGTCTGGGCCGGCGTGAACACCGTCGCCTACCCGGCGCTGGCCTGCCTGGACGCGGTGATCCACCTGGACAACCGGATGCGCACCGAGGGCCTCGACATCCGGCTCGCCCGCTCCCCGGCCGGCCTCGCCGAGCCCGTCCTGCTGGCGGCCGACCGATGAGCTTCAGCCGCTGGTGGACCGAGGCCACCGCCGCGCTCGGCGACCTGCTGCCGCTGCCGCTCGCGGCGCTGCTGCTCGTGCTGGCCGCCGGGCTGGCCGCGCTGGCCTGGTACCACTGGCCGGCCTGGGTGCCGCGCCGACTGCCCCGGCTCCGCCGCCGCCTCCGGCTGCCCGGACTCCGCCTCCGGCTGCCCCGATTCCGCTTCCGGCTACCCCGGCTCCGGCTGCCCCGGCTCCGCTTCCGGCTGCCCCGCTGGCGGCGGCGCCGCCGGACCCGGCCCGTCGCCGAGACCCCGGAGCTGCCCCGGCCCCGGGCGGGCGACGCGGCACCGACCCCCGGGCCGGCGCTCTCCCTGGCCGACCGGCTGGCCGCCGAGGGCCGCTTCGCCGAGGCGGTACGGGAACGGCTGCGCGGCATGGTCCGCCGGCTGGTCGCCACCGGGGCGGTCGAGCAGCGCCCCGGCATGACCGTCACCGAGCTGACCGAGGCGGCGGCCCGCAACCGGCCCCCGGTCGACCCGACGCTCCGCGCGGCGGGCACGATCTTCTCCGAGCTCTGGTACGCCCGGCGTACCGCCTCCGCCGAGCATGACCGGCGGATGCGGGAGCTCGCCGACGAACTGGACCGGGTGCTGGCCGGCGGTCCGGAGGAGCCGCGATGACCGCCACCGCCGCACCGCCGGCCGCCACCTCGACCGCCCCGCCCCCGCCCCGGCGGCGACGCCGCTGGCACCGGCTGGTGATCCCGTTCGCGCTGGCCGCCGTGCTGCTCACGATCACCGTGGTCACCCACGCGGTCGACCAGCCGGACGCCACCGAGCGGGGTTACCTCTCCCCGGTGGCGACCGGCGACGACGGCGGCAGCCGGCTGGCCGAGGCGCTGCGCGGGCAGGGCGTCACCGTGCAGCGGGAGACGGACACCCTGCGCGCCCTGCTGGCGCTCGACAGCGGCCCGGCGACGCTCTTCGTACCGCAGCCGGAGCTGCTGCACCCGGACACCGTCGGCGCGCTGGGCGAGCTGCCGGCCGGCCGCCGGCTCATTCTGGTCGACCCGTCCCTGCGGGTGCTGGAGTCGGTGGACCTGCCGGTGGTGCGGGCCGACCGGCGCTGGGCCACCCGGGCCGTCGCCCCGGACGCCGACGGGGTGCCCTGCCCGCTGCCGGAGGCCGCCCGGGCCGGCACCGCCGCCGCCCAGCTCCAGCGGTACGCCCCGCGGGCCGACTTCGCGGCCACCCTGCGCACCTGCTACTCCGGCGGGCTGGTGCACCTGGCCTGGGCGGCGGACGTGGTGGTGATCGGCGCCGGCGACCCGTTCCGCAACGACCGGATCGGCGAGTGGGGCAACCAGGCGCTGGCCACCGGGCTGCTCGGCGGCCACGGCCGGGTGGTCTGGCTCGACCTGGACGGACCCGCCCCGCCCCCGCACTTCGGCACCGGCACCAGCGGCGAACCCGCCTGGTCGCCCACCCCCGGCGGCTCGACCACCTACGGCAGCGGTGACGGCAACGGCGGGCAGCCCGGCGACGGCTACCCGGGCGGCTCCGGCGACCCGTCGGAGGGCGACGACCCGTCCGCCGGCGACGAGCAGGACCAGGGGCAGGGCCAACCGCCGGACCGGCAGAACCCGCTCTGGGCGGCGTTCCCCGCCTGGTTCTGGGCGCTGCTGGTGCAGCTCGCGCTGGCCGCGCTGCTGGTGGTGCTCTGGCGGGCCCGCCGACTCGGCCCGCCGGTCGCCGAGCCGCTGCCGGTGCGGGTGCGCTCCGCCGAGACGGTCCTCGGCCGGGCGCGGCTCTACCAGCGCGCCCGCGCCCGTGGCCCGGCCGCCGACACGCTGCGCGCCGCCGCGCTCGACCGGCTCGCCGCCCGGCTCAACCTGCCCGCCACCACCCCGCCCGCGGAGGTGGCCGCGCTGGTCGCCGCGCGGACCGGCGGCACCACCGACGAGGCGCACGAGCTGCTGTACGGCGGGGAGCCGTCCTCCGACGCCGAACTGCTCGCACTGGCCCGGTCGCTGGACCGGGTGACCCGTACGGTCGCGGCACCCCCCGACCACCCGACCGAAGGAGACCTCCGGTGACCCACCCCGTCGCATCCGCCGCGACCGCGACCGCCGGCGCGGACGACGCCCGTGCCGCCCTGCACCGGCTGCGCGCCGAGGTGGCCAAGGCGGTCGTCGGGCAGGACGCCGTGGTCACCGGGCTGGTGATCGCACTGCTGTGCCGGGGGCACGTGCTGCTGGAGGGCGTACCGGGAGTGGCCAAGACGCTGCTGATCCGGACGGTCGCCGCGGCGCTGGACCTGGATTCCAAGCGGGTGCAGTTCACCCCCGACCTGATGCCGGGCGACGTCACCGGGTCGCTGATCTTCGACCCGCACACCGCCGCGTTCACCTTCCGGGAGGGGCCGGTCTTCACCAACCTGCTGCTCGCCGACGAGATCAACCGGACCCCGCCGAAGACCCAGTCGGCGCTACTGGAGGTCATGGAGGAGCGGCAGGTCTCCGTCGAGGGCGCCCGCCGGCCGCTGCCCGACCCGTTCATCGTCGCCGCCACCCAGAACCCCATCGAGTACGAGGGCACGTACCCGCTGCCGGAGGCGCAGCTGGACCGGTTCCTGCTCAAGCTCACCGTGCCGCTGCCCACCCGGGACGAGGAGCTGGGCGTGCTGCGGGCCCACCACGCCGGCTTCGACCCGCGGAACCTGACCGCCGCCGGCGTACGACCGGTCGCCACCGCCGCCGACCTGGCCGCCGCCCGGGAGGCGGTCGGCCGGGTGTACGTCGCCGAGCCCGTCCTCGGCTACATCGTGGACCTGTGCCGGGCCACCCGGGCCACCCCGGCGCTGGAGCTGGGCGCCTCGCCCCGGGGCGCGACGGCCCTGCTCAACACGGCGAAGGCGTGGGCCTGGCTGGCCGGGCGGGACCACGTCACCCCGGACGACGTCAAGGCCACCGCCCGGCCGACGCTGCGGCACCGGCTGCGGCTGCGCCCGGAGGTGGAGCTGGAGGGCGTCGGCGTGGACGCGGTGCTGGACACGGTGCTCGCCACCGTGCCGACGCCGCGATGACCTGGCGGGCGGCCGTCCTGCTGCTGGGGGGCGCGCTGACCCTGCCGGCGTGGCCGGACCCGTTCCTCGGGGTCGTCGCGATGACCGGCGCGGTGCTGCTGCTCTGCGCCCTGGACTGGGCGCTGGCCGCGCCGCTGCACGCGGTCACCGCCACCCGTGAGGGCGACCGGACCGTCCGGCTCGGCGGCACCGCCACCGTGGCGCTGCGCCTGGCCAACACCTCCGGCCGTACGCTGCGCGCCCAGGTCCGCGACGCCTGGGTGCCCTCGGCGGGGGCCCGGCCGGACGTACCGCCGGGGCGGGTCGTGCCGGTGGCGGCGGGCGGCGACGCGCTGCTGCCCAGCCGGCTCACCCCGAGCCGGCGCGGCGACCGGCCCGCGGTGGCCCTGGCGGTGCGCTCGCTGGGCCCGCTGGGGCTGGCCTTCCGGCAGCGCGCCGGGCGGCCGGTCACCCCGGCCTGGACCCTGCGGGTGCTGCCGCGCTTCGACTCCCGGCGGCACCTGCCGGAGAAGCTCTCCCGGCTGCGGGTGATCGACGGCATGCAGGTCACCCGGGGACGCGGCCAGGGCACCGAGTTCGACACCCTGCGCGAGTACGTGGTCGGCGACGACGTCCGCTCGATCGACTGGCGGGCCAGCGCCCGGCGGGCCGACGTGCTGGTCCGCACCTGGCGGCCGGAGCGGGACCGCCGGCTGGTCTGCGTGCTGGACACCGGCCGCACCTCGGCAGTGCGCGTCGGCGACGAGCCCCGGCTGGACACCGCGATCGACGCGGCGCTGCTGCTCACCGCGCTCGCCGCCCGGGCCGGCGACCGGGTCGACCTGATCGCCGCGGACGCCGCGATCCGGGCCACGGTCACCGGCAGCGGACGCCCCGCCCTGCTCGGCAAGCTGGTGACCACGCTGGCGCCGCTGCAACCGGCGCTGGTGGAGACGGACTTCGAGCTGATCGTCGGGGAGATCCTCCGCCGGGAGCGGCAGCGCAGCCTGGTGGTGCTCTTCACCGCCCTGGAGGCCGGCGCGCTGGGCGAGGGCCTGCTGCCGGTGCTGCCCCGGCTGGCCGCCCGGCACCGGGTGGTGGTGGCCGCCGTGCACGACCCGGTACTCACCCGGCTGACCACCGCCGCGCCGACCCGGCCCGAGGACGCCTACGCGGCGGCGGCGGGCTGGCGGGCGCTGGCCGAGCGGGACCGGGTGCGCGCCGCCCTCGCCCGGTACGGCGTGACCGTGGTGGACGCCCCGGCGGACCGCCTCGCCCCCACGGTCGCCGACACCTACCTCCGCCTCAAGGCCCTCGGCCAACTCTGACCCCCCCGGCTCCCACCCCCCGCTCCCGCCCGCAGCGGTGATCAAGAAGTTTCGGTCACGACACGCCATGCCGGCAGACCAAATCTTCTTCATCACCGCAGCGGAGGCAGTGGCGGGAGCGGCCGGGTGGGGCGGGAACGGGCGGGGTGGGGGCAGGGAGGGCGGGTCAGCGGCGGGTGGGGTCGGCGGTCCGGGTCGGGGGGTGCCAGGCGCGGGCGGGGTCGGTGGAGGGCCAAAGTTCGGCCAGCCAGGGGTCGGTGCGCTCGGCGGCGACCGACTCGGCGGCGACCGCCCGGCGGCCGAGGACCACCACGTACCCGAGGAAGCCCAGCCAGACCGTGGCCCCGAGCGCCACGCGCAGCGCGATCGGCACCGGCGCCGGGGTGACGAAGGCCTCCAGCAGCGCGGACACCGCGAAGAGCCCGACCAGGCCGACGGCGACCAGGATCGCCGAGCGGCCCGCCTCGGCGACGGCCCGGCCCCGGGTCAGGTGCGCCGGCGGAGAGATCCACGCCCACGCCGTCCGCAGGCCCACCCCGGCGGCGACGAAGACCCCGGTCAGCTCCAGCAGGCCGTGCGGGGTGATCAGTCCGAAGAAGACGTCGGCCCGGCCGTAGGAGACCATCACGCCGCCGACCACGCCGACGTTGAGCGCGTTCTGCCAGAGCAGGTAGAACACCGGCACCACCAGCACGCCGGACGCCAGGCACTGGGCGGCGATCCAGGCGTTGTGGGTCCACAGGTGGAAGGCGAAGGTCGGCGCGGAGAACTCGGTGTAGTAGCCGGCGAAGCCCGACTCGACCAGGTCGGCCGCCGCCTGCGGGCCGATGAACGCCGCGGCGGTTTCCGGGTGGCCGGCGACGTACCAGATGAGGAAGCCGCTGAGCAGGCTGAACCCGGTCGCCACCGCGCACCACCACGGCCAGGCGCGGTAGACGGCACCCGGGAAGCCGACGGTGAGGAACCGGGCCACCGCGGACCAGGACGCGCCGCGCCGCCCGGTCACCCGGGCCCGGGCGCGCAGCACCAGCTGGGAGAGCCGGCTGACCAGACCCGGGTCGGGTGAGCGGCTGCGCAGCGCGGACAGGTGGGTGGCGGCGCGCTGGTAGAGCGCCACCAGCTCGTCGACCTCGTCGGCGTCCAGCCGGCGCCGGTCGCAGAGCTGCTCCAGTCGCCGCCACTCGTGTTGGTGCTCGGCGACGTACGCGTCGAGATCCACTCGTCCTCCCCCGTCCGGCGCTCATAGTGTTCACTGTGCGGGTGAGAGCGCAACCACCGGTGCCCGCCGCGACCGGCGCGGCCGACCGTTCCCCGACGGGCGCCGACGCCGGCCTGGTCAGCGGCGAGGCCGTCCAGTTGGACGTGCGGGCGGCCCGGCTGGGCTCCCGGGTGCTGGCGCTGCTGCTGGACGTCGCGGTCCAGCTGGTGCTGGTGGTGCTGCTCGCGATGGCGCTGGCGGGCCTGTCGCTGAACGCCCTGCCCGGCGTGGACGGCGCCCTGCTGAACGCGCTGGCGACCGTCCTGCTGGTGCTGCTGCTGGTCGGCTACCCGGTGCTCTTCGAACGCTTCAACCACGGCCGCACGCCGGGCAAGATGGCCGTCGGGCTGCGGGTGGTCAGCGCCGACGGCGGCCCGGTCGGGGTACGGCAGTCGCTGAGCCGGGCGCTGGTCGGGGTCGCGGTGGAGTGGCCCGGTCTGGTGCTGCCGCTGCTGAGCTGGGTCGCCGGCGTGGCGGTGATGCTCACCGACCGGCGCGGCCGGCGGCTGGGCGACCTGGTGGCCGGCACGATGGTGGTGCACACCCGTACCCAGCAGCCCTGGCTGCCGGCACCGATGATCATTCCGCCGCTGACCGGCTGGGCGGTCAGCCTGGACCTGACCCGGCTGGACGACCCGCTGGCCCTGGCCCTGCGGCAGTACCTGACCCGGGCGCACCGGTTCGCCGAGCCGTCGCGGACCCTGCTGGCGCGGGCACTGTGGAGCGAGGTGGCCGCGGTGACGACGCCGCCACCGCCGGCCCGCGTACCGGAGCCGCTGCTGCTGGCCGCCGTGCTGGCCGAGCGCAACCGCCGTGGGGCGCTGCGGCTGCGTCGGGCCCGCACGCTCACCGCCAGCCTCTGGCCCGAGCTGTCACCGACCCCGGCCACACCCGCCGTACCCGTCGGGGCGACCGCGGACGGCCTCCGGCCCGCGGTCCCGGCCCCCCGCCCCGCGTCGGGCCCGCCGGCGCCCCCGGCCTGACGCCGGGCCCGCGACGTCGTCGCGCGGACCGGCTGCCGGCACGTTGGCCCGCTCGACCGGACGGCGGGCGGGAAACGGTCAGCTGAAGAGCGAGCGGCCCCACCAGTCGGCGGCGTCGCGGACGCCGGGCGGGCAGGCGAAGTGCGCGCTGGAGACGTGCCGCAGGTACTCGTTCATCGCGTCGTTGCGGGCGAGCTGGGTCTGGATCGGCACGAACTGCTTGCGCGGGTCCCGCTGGTACGCCATGAAGAAGAGCCCGGCGTCGAGGCGGCCCAGCCCGTCGGACCCGTCCACGAAGTTGTAGCCCCGGCGCAGCAGCCGGGCGCCGTTGTTGCGGCTGGGGTGGGCGAGCCGCACGTGCGCGGTGTCGGCGATCACCGGCTCCCCGTCGTCGCCCTTGGCCGCGAAGTCGGGCTCGTCGAACTCGTCCCGGCGGCCCAGCGGCGCGCCGACGCCCTTGGTCCGCCCGACGATCTGCTCCTGCTCGACCAGCGAGGTGCGGTCCCAGGTCTCGACCTGCATCCGGATCTTCCGGGTCACCAGGTACGACCCGCCGGTCATCCAGTCCGGCCCGTCACCGGGCTGGGCCCAGAGCTGCTCGCGCAGCAGCCCGGCGTCCTCCGCCTTGAGGTTGGCGGTGCCGTCCTTGAAGCCGAAGAGGTTGCGCGGCGTCGCCTGGCCCCGCGAGGTCGACGAGGTACGCCCGAAGCCCAGCTGCGACCAGCGGACGCTCACCACGCCCATGCCGATCCGGGCCAGGTTGCGGATGGCGTGCACCGCCACCTGCGGGTCGTTGGCGCAGGCCTGGACGCAGAGGTCGCCACCGGAGATTTCCGGGCGCAGCGCGTCCCCGGCGAAGTGCGGCAGGTCGGCCAGGGCGGCGGGGCGCCGGTCGGCGATGCCGAACCGGTCCCTGCCCTGAGCGTCCCGGAACAGCGTCGGCCCGAAGCCGATGGTGAGGGTGAGCTGCGACGGCGGCAGGCCGAGCGCCTCACCGGTGTCGTCCGGCGGGGCCTCCGGCATGCCGTCGACCGCGCCGATCACCCCGGCGTCCCGGCCGGCGGTCATCCGGGCGGCGGCGGCCGTCCACTCCTGCAGCAGCGCCACCAGCCGGGCCCGGTCCTTGGTGATCACGTCGAACGCGACGAAGTGCAGCCGGTCCTGCGCGGGGGTGGTGATGCCGGCCTGGTGCTCGCCGTGGAACGGCACCGCGCCGGCCGCCACGTCGCCGGCCACCGCCTGGTCGGCGTCCCGGACCAGCAGCGCCCCGGCGCCGGCGGCGACGCCGGCCACCCCGGCAACCCCGACCCCGGCGAGGGTGATGGCCCGCCGCCGGGACAGCCGGCCCCGGGGAGCCTCTGCGGACGGGGTGGACGCGCTGCTCTGCTCGCTCATCGGTTCTCCTGTGGGACCGGCCGTCATCGGGCGACGACGGCGGCGACCTTGCTGATCGGCTCGGCGAGGGCGTTGATGCTGTCGGACAGCTCCTTGAGCTGGTCCTTGCTCAGTTCGGTGTGCAGCTTCCAGCCGTCACCGGCCCGGTGCTGGCCGAGCGCCTTCTCGACGTTGGCGAACTCCGTGTCGAGCTGGGTGACCAGTTCGGGCGAGCGCTGCTCCAGGGCCGGGCGCAGCGCGGCGATCGCGGCCTTCGAACCCTCCAGGTTGGCGCTGAAGTCCCAGAGGTCGGTGTGCGAGTAGCGGTCCTCCTCGCCGGTGATCTTGCCGCTGGCCACCTCGTCGAGGAGCTCCTTGGCGCCGTTGGCGAGCTGGAGCGGCGAGAGCTTCTCGGCGTTGGCCTTGGCCACGATCTCCTTGACGTCGACCAGCAGCCGGTCGGCGATCGGGCCGTCCTTGCTGATGTCGCCGGACTGCCAGAGGTCCTTCTCGATCCGGTGGAAGCCGGTGAACTCCATGCCCTCCTCGATGACCTCCTCGCGGCCGTCGATCTTGGGGTCGAGGTCGCCGAAGATCTCCGCCACCGGCTCGATCCGCTCCCAGTAGGTGCGGGCGACCGGGTAGAGCGCCTTGGCCTTGGCCACGTCGCCGGCCTTGACCGCGGTGACGAACTCCTCGGTCTTGGTCAGCAGGGCACCGGTCTGGCTGCTCACGTACCGCTGGTAGCTGGCGGTGGCCTGGGCCAGCGCGGCGTCCGGCGCGACGGTCGCGGCGGTGCCGCTGACCTTCAGCGCGCCCCGGATGCCCCGGCCGCTCATCCCGGGCTTGCACGCGGTCTCGTACGTCCCGGCGGGCAGCTCGACGCGCAGCTCGCGGCTGAGCCCCGGGGCGATGTTCTCCACCTCGCCCATCACCCGGTCACCGGCGGCGTACACGTAGAACTCGTTGACCTTGCTGCCGGAGTTGGTGATGGTGAAGGTCGCCTGGCCGGCGTCGAGGGCGGTGACGTCGACCTCGCAGGCGGTGTCATTGGCCTTGACCTTCACCGCGTTGGCGGCCTTCGCGCCGTCCTGCTCCTTGCCGTCACTGCAGGCGGTCACACCGGTGACGGCCAGCACGCCGGCGGCGGCGAGCACCAGGAAGCGGGTGGTACGCATCAGTTTCTGTCTCCTCGGAGCAGGTGGGTTCAGGCGCGCTGCGGCGCGGAGGCCGGGCGGTCGATGTCGGACCCGGCGGGCTCACCGGCCGGGGCGGCGTCGGTAGCCGGGGCGGCTTCGCCGGCCGGGGCCAGTTCGCCGGCCGGGGCGGTCGTGGGCGGAGTCGGCGTCGCGGCCGGGGCGGTCGGCTTGCCGGCGGGCGACGGCTTGCGGAGGAAGAGGAACAGCACCGGCACGGCGTAGGCGACCCAGGCGACCATCTCGAGCACGCTCGGGGTGGCGGTGATGTTGAACATCCCGGCGAGCAGGGCGGCGTACCAGGTGCTCGGGTCGAGCACCGAGGTGATGTCGAAGGCCAGGTCGTTCAGGCCGGGCAGGACAGCGGCCTCCTGGAAGTCGTGCACGCCGTACTTGAGGATGCCGGCGGCGACGAGGATGAGCAGCGCGCCGGTCCAGGTGAAGAACTTCGACAGGTTGATCCGCAGCGCGCTGGCGTAGAGCAGGAAGCCGATCACCACGGAGGTGACGATGCCGCCGATCAGCGCCAGCAGCGGACCGCTGTCCCCGGCCGCGCCCTGGGCGGCGGAGTAGAAGATCAGGGCGGTCTCCAGCCCCTCCCGGATCACCGCGAGGAAGCTCATGCCGGCGACCGCGAGCGAGCCGACCGCCAGTGCCTCGGTGAGCTTGCCCCGCAGCTCGCCGGCGATCGTCCGGGCGGCCTTGCGCATCCAGAAGATCATCCAGGTCACGAAGACCACGGCCGCGACGGAGGTCACCGCCTCGAACAGCTCGCGGTCCTCGGAGCGGGCGAGCAGCGAGGTGGAGGTGTACTCGATCAGCCAGCCGAAGAGCACCGACAGCACCACGGCCAGACCGACGCCGGCCCACACCTGGGGCAGCCGGTCCCGGCGCTGCGACTTCACCAGGAAGGCGACCAGGATGCTGACCACCAGGGTCGCTTCCAGGCCCTCACGCAGGCCGATCAGGTACGTGGCGAACATCGTTACTCCGGTTTGATGAGGGTTGCCTCAGTTAACTTAGGGCAGACTTACCTTCCTCCTGCTCCCGGGGTGCCGTCAAGTCGATCGCCACGAGTTCACCTGTCCGTCGCGTGACAGGATCGGCCGGACGCTCACGGACGGGACGAGGCCCCTTGATCACTTCCACCAGCACGCCGGCCGACCCGCCGCCACCAGGGACTTCCGCCCCCGCGCCGGCGACCGCCGACCCCGCGCTCCGGCGGCGGTCCACCACCGACCAGCCCCACGCCACCGGACGCCGGCCATGAGGGGCCTGCTGCCCTGGCTGGCGGTGCTGGCGCTGGTCGTGGTGCTCAGCGAGCTGCGGCTGCGCCCGCTGGCCGCCGCCGTGTCACTGGCCTGGCTGGCCTGGTGCGTCTGGACCTGGATCCGACCCACCCGCCGCACCCCACACTGAGCGCCCGCCACGCCCCAGCGCGGCACGACGTGCCATCGCGCGCGAGATGCGGCGGGTCGCGGTATCCCCCCGCCCGGACACCGCGACACGCCGCAAACGGGGCCGGCGGGCGGGGCCGGCGGGAGCCGGCGCGGAGCGCCGGGGGGCCCGGCTGTGGGCGTACGCGAAAAGGACCGGGCCGGCCGCGCGGCGGCCGACCCGGTCCTCGTCGAGGCGGAACTCAGTAGCGGTAGTGCTCCGGCTTGAACGGGCCCTCGATGGCAACACCGAGGTAGGAGGCCTGCTCCTTGGTGAGCTGGGTCAGCTTGGCGCCCAGCGCGTCCAGGTGCAGCCGGGCGACCTTCTCGTCCAGGTGCTTCGGCAGCACGTAGACGCCGACCGGGTACTCGTCGGTCTTGGTGAACAGCTCGATCTGGGCGATCGTCTGGTTGGCGAACGAGTTCGACATCACGAAGCTCGGGTGGCCGGTGGCGTTGCCCAGGTTCAGCAGGCGGCCCTCGGAGAGCACGATGATGGCGTGGCCGTCGTCGAACTTCCAGAGGTCGACCTGCGGCTTGATGTTCTCCCGCGTGACGTCCGAGCGCTTGGCCAGACCGGCCATGTCGATCTCGTTGTCGAAGTGGCCGATGTTGCCGACGATGGCCTGGTGCTTCATCCGGGCCATGTGCTCGTTGGTGATGACGTCGAAGCAGCCGGTCGCGGTGATGAAGATGTCGGCCCGCTCGACCACGTCGTCCAGGGTGGCGACCTGGTAGCCGTCCATCGCCGCCTGGAGCGCGCAGATCGGGTCGACCTCGGTCACCACGACCCGCGCGCCCTGGCCGCGCAGCGACTCGGCGCAGCCCTTGCCCACGTCGCCGTAGCCCATGACGACCGCCATCTTGCCGCCGATGAGCACGTCGGTGGCCCGGTTGATGCCGTCGATGAGCGAGTGGCGGCAGCCGTACTTGTTGTCGAACTTGCTCTTGGTCACCGAGTCGTTGACGTTGATGGCCGGGAAGAGCAGGGTGCCGGCGCGGTGCATCTCGTAGAGCCGGTGCACGCCGGTGGTGGTCTCCTCGGTCACGCCCTTGATGGCGGAGGCGATCCGGGTCCAGCGCTGGCCGTCCTCGGCGAGCGAGCGGTGCAGCAGCCCGAGGATGACCGCGTACTCCTCGGAGTCGGCGGACTCGACCGGCGGGACGACCCCGGCCTTCTCGAACTCGACGCCCTTGTGCACGAGCAGGGTGGCGTCACCGCCGTCGTCGAGGATCATGTTGGGGCCGGCGCCGTCGGGCCAGGCGAGCACCTGCTCGGTGCACCACCAGTACTCCTCCAGGCTCTCGCCCTTCCAGGCGTAGACCGGTACGCCGGCCGGAGCCTCGGGGGTGCCGTTCGGGCCGACGACGATCGCGGCGGCGGCGTGGTCCTGGGTGGAGAAGATGTTGCAGGACGCCCAGCGGACCTGCGCGCCGAGCGCGACCAGGGTCTCGATCAGAACGGCCGTCTGGATGGTCATGTGCAGCGAGCCGGTGATCCGGGCGCCGGCGAGCGGCTGGGCGTCGGCGAACTCGCGGCGGATCGCCATCAGGCCGGGCATCTCGTGCTCGGCGAGCCGGATCTCCTTGCGCCCGAACTCGGCGAGCGACAGATCCGCCACCTTGTAGTCGCCCTCGGCGAGGGTGCTCGGCCGCGCGCCACTGGTGGACGCCGGGAGGGTGCTGGTCATGGAAGCTCCTGTCGAACGGGTGTGCTGCGCGACCTTCCACCTTACGCGCATGGTCCAGCCCCGCACGGGCGGCCGCCGGAGACAGCGCACGGGGCGGTCGGTGATGGACAGACTTTTCCGTCCACGAGCCGGCCGCCCCGTGCATCCCCCCGGTTTGGTTCCCCGCGCGCTACCGGACCTTCGTCGCGACAACGCTGCGTACCCATAGAGTCACACTGCGCCAGAGGCGAGTCAAGCTATTTCGGAAAAGTCGGACTCGTGTCGTGGGCGCGAGGGCCGGGAGCCAGCTCGACAAGGCGTCAGCGGAGGCCGGCCGTGGCGACGAACGCCTCACCCGTGCCGGTGAAGACCAGCGGGCCCGCGGCGGCCGGCCCGACGGCGGCCTGGCCGGGAGCGAGGGTGACCGGGCCGGTCCCGTCGTCCACCGAGACCCGGCCGGCCCGGCAGAGCACCACCCGGGGCCCGGGCAGCGGCAGCCGCACCTCGGGCGTGGCCGCGTCCACCGTCACCCGGTGCAGCGCGAAGTCCTCGACCGGCACCGGCCAGCAGACCACGCCCGGCGCCACCGGCCGCGCCATCACCACCGGCTCGGCCAGCACCTCGAAGCGGAGCACCCGGAGCAGCTCGTCGACGTCCACGCGCTTCGGCGTGAGCCCGCCGCGCAGCACGTTGTCGCTGGCCGCCATGATCTCCACCCCGGTGCCGCGCAGGTAGGCGTGCAGGTTGCCGGCCGGCATCCAGATCGCCTCCCCCGGCGCCAGCCGCACGTGGTTGAGCAGCAACGCCACCAGCACCCCCGGGTCGCCCGGGTAGTCGGCCGCCAGCGACCGGGCCAGCTCGGCGTCCGGGCCGGCGACGCGCGCCGCCACCACCGCGTCGACCAGCCCGGCGCGCTGCGCCGCCGGCCAGGTCAACAGCAGGCGCACGGCGTCCCGCAGGCCCGTCGGTCCGGTGCGCAGCGCGGCCACCACCGGCTCCAGCGCGGGTACGCCGAACGCGGCGAGCACGTCCGCCGAGTCCGCCGGGTCGCGGAACCCGCAGAGCGCCTCCATCGGCGCGAGCGCGACCAGCAGCTCCGGCTTGTGGTACGGGTCGACGTAGTTGCGCCGCCCCTGGACGCGCGCGCCGTCGGCGATGTACCCGGCCCGGGCCTGCTCGGGGTCCGGGTGGGCCTGCAGACTCAGCGGGGCGTCGGCGGCGAGCACCTTCAGCAGGAACGGCAGCCGGGTGCCGAACCGGTCGACCACCTGCGCGCCGAGCCAGTGGCCCGGCTCGGCGGCGATCAGGTCGACCAGGCTCGCCCGCTCGCCGCCGCGGTCGACCGTGGCCGGGGCGCCCGGGTGGGCGCCCAGCCACAGCTCCGCCTCCGGCCCGTCGCTGGGCACCGGGCGCCCCTGCAACTCGGCGATGGCCGAGCGGGACCCCCAGGCGTAGTCGCGGATCGGGCCGTGCAGCAGCTCCACGGTCAGCCTCCGGCCCGCCCGGACACCCCGCCCGACTCGGCCTCCGGCCCGGGTACGGCGGTGTGCGAGGCAGCACCGGTGCCGGCGCGGTCGGCGGCGGCGCTGTAGACGTCCGGCTCCAGGTAGATCACCCGGGCGATCGGCACGGCTGCGCGGATCCGCGCCTCGACGGCGTTGATGCCGCGGGCCAGCTCCTCCGCGGTGTCGCAGGCCGAGACGCCGATCTTCGCGGCGACCAGCAGCTCCTCGGGGCCGAGGTAGAGCGTCTTCATGTGGATGATCCGCTCGACCTCGGGGCCACCGGTGACCGCCTGCTCGATCTTCGCCAGATCCGGTGCCTCGGCGCCCTCACCGAGCAGCAGGCTCTTGGTCTCGATGGCGAGGATGATCGCGATCGTCACCAGCAGCACACCGATCATCGCGGTGCCGGCCGCGTCCCACTCGCCGTTGCCGGTGATCAGGGTCATGCCGACGCCGAAGAGCGCGAAGACCAGACCGACCAGCGCGCCGAGGTCCTCCAGCAGCACCACCGGCAGCTCGGGGGCCTTGGCCCGGCGGACGAACTTCACCCAGGACTGGTTGCCCCGGATGTGGTTGGACTCCTTGATGGCGGTCCGGAAGGAGAACGACTCCATGACGATCGCGATCACCAGCACGGCGACCGGCACCCACTGGTACTCGTGGATGCCCTCCTTGTCGTGCCACTTGTGGTACGCCTCGTAGAGCGCGAAGAGACCACCGACGCTGAACAGCACGATCGAGACGATGAACGCGTAGACGTAGCGCTCCCGGCCGTACCCGAAGGGGTGCTGCGGGGTGGCCTCGCGCTTGGCCCGCTTGCCGCCGAGCAGCAGCAGGCCCTGGTTGCCGGAGTCGGCGACGGAGTGGATCGACTCCGCCAGCATCGACGAGGAACCCGTCAGGATGAACGCAATGAACTTGGTGACGGCGATGCCCACGTTGGCCAGCAGGGCGGCGACGATCGCCTTGGTCCCGCCGTTCGCGCTCACGCTCCCGCTCCGTTCCGCCGCGCGGCATCGGTCGCCACGCCGCTGAGCAGGACGGTTCGCCCCTTGCGTTCGCTCACTGGTTCGACAGCTCCTTCATCTCCGTGATCGCCGGGACCGCCATCGGGTCCAGGCCGTGGGCCAGGGCCAGGTAGACCGAGGCGAAGTCGGGTACGGCCACGAGCGAGGCGAGCCGCTCCAGCGCGGAGCCGCCCTCGGCGGTCACCACGTCGCAGCGCACCCCGCGCCGCTCGGCGAGGGTCTGCACCGCCTCGGCGCGACGCTCCTCGACGGCGAGCGGCTCGTCGGTGTCGTCCTCGGCGTTGAGCCCGCCGTCGCGCAGCAGCACCAGCCGCAGCCGGGTCGGGTCGCCCTCGGTCTCGTCCCGGTCGGCGAAGATGTCCCGCGCCGACTCGACCAGGCCGCCGAAGACGCCGTCGAGCAGGCCGACGCGCCCGCGGCCGGCCTCGCCGAGCGCCCCGGTGACCACCGGGTAGCGGGCGTTGGCCGACAGCGTGTCGCCGAAGCGCCGGGCCGCGACGGTGGCCAGCGGGGACGACCCCCAGACGATCGGGATCGACCCGGCCAGCCCGAGGGCCAGCGACTTCGCCGGGTTGACGAAGGACTCGGCGGTGGGACGGCACCGGTCGGCGTCGGCGTCCAGCCGGGCCGCGGTCTCCGCCAGATCCGCCTCGTTGACCTTCACCAGGCCGAGCGTACGGGCGGCGAGCAGAACCGGCACGGTGAGCGCCCAGAGACTGGCCCGGGCCGGGGCGCGCCGGGGCACCGGGATGAACGGGGCACGGGCCCGCTCGGCGACCGACTGGAGCTGCGAGTCGGGCGCCCCGACGGCGACCAGCCGGGCACCCCGGCGGTGCGCGGCCTCGGCGGCGCCGAGCGCCTCGGGGCTGCGACCGGAGGCGCTGACCGCGATCACCACGTCGGCCGCGCCGACCCAGCCGGGCACGCCGGCGCTGCGGTGCGGGATGACCGGCACCGGGCAGCGCGGCCCGGCCACCGTGGCGAGCACGTCACCGGTACGCCCGGCGGTGCCGATGCCGGCGATGACGACCGCCCGGGGGCGACCGTCGTCCTCCAGCAGCGACAGGTTGGCCTCGGCGGCCAGGCTCGCCGACTCGCGCACCTGGGCGCCGGCCGAGGCGGTGAAGCGGAGCATGCCGCCCGGGTCCTGCTCGGCGAAGGTGTCCGGGTCGTCCAGGACGGACTCGTCGGCCACCCGCCGGCCGCTGACCCCGGCCGAACCGTCCATCACCGCTGCGCCTCCGGGCCGCCGCGCGCCTCGTCCAGCAGCAGCACCGGCACGTCGTCGCGTACCTCGAAGACGCGACCGCACTCGGTGCAGGTGAGGGTCTGCGCCTGCGCGTCGTAGTCCAGCGGGGCGTGGTGTGTGTCCGGGCAGGCGAGGATCTCGAGCAACTGCGGGTCCAGGGCCACGGTGCGGCTCCTTCCACGTGTGCGGTCTCGCCGGTCGGCGGTGCCGACCGGCGCAGGCGATCTTATCGGCGAACGCGCTCCAGCACCTCGTCGCGCAGCGAGATCATCCGCTCCTCGGTCGGGCCCTCCACGTTGAGCCGCAGCAGCGGCTCGGTGTTGGAGGGGCGCAGGTTGAACCAGGCCCCGTCCGGGAAGCGCAGGGTGAGGCCGTCCAGCTCGTCGACCTCCGCCTCCGGGTACGCGGCGCGCACCTCGGCGACCTTCGCCGCCTGGTCGGCAACCGTGGAGTTGATCTCACCGGAGGCGGCGTACCGCTCGTAGATGCTGGCGAAGATCGACAGCGGCTGGGACTGCTCGCCGAGGGCGGCCAGGGTGTGCATGGCCGCGAGCATGCCGGTGTCGGCGAACCAGAAGTCCCGGAAGTAGTAGTGCGCGGAGTGCTCGCCGCCGAAGACGGCGTTGGTGCGGGCCATCTCGGCCTTGATGAACGAGTGGCCGACCCGGGCCACCACCGGCTGGCCGCCGTGCTCCCGGATGATCTCCGGCACCGCGCGGGAGGTGATCAGGTTGTGGATCACCGTGGAGCCGGGGTGCTTGGCCAGCTCCCGGGCCGCCACCAGGGCGGTGATCGCGGACGGGGAGACCGGCTCGCCGCGCTCGTCGATCACGAAGCAGCGGTCGGCGTCGCCGTCGAAGGCGAGCCCGATGTCGGCGCTGTGCGCCACCACCGCGCGCTGAAGGTCGACCAGGTTCTTCGGGTCGAGCGGGTTGGCCTCGTGGTTGGGGAAGGTGCCGTCCAGCTCGAAGTAGAGCGGCACGATCTCCAGCGGCAGGGCCGGCAGGGCGGCCTCGCCGAGCACGGTGGGCACGGTGTAGCCGCCCATCCCGTTGCCCGCGTCGACGACCACCTTCAGCGGCCGGATGCTCGACAGGTCGACCAGCTTGCGCAGGTGCGCGGCGTAGTCCGGCAGCAGGTCGCGCCGCCGGGCCGGGGCGGGCAGCTCGCCGGCCAGGCGCTCACCAGCGGCGAGCAGCGCCTGCGCCCGGTCCCGGATGTCGGCCAGGCCGCTGTCCTGCCCGATCGGGCGGGCGCCGGAGCGGCACATCTTGATGCCGTTGTACTGCGCCGGGTTGTGGCTGGCGGTGAACATCGCGCCCGGCAGGCCCTGCGCGCCCGAGGCGTAGTAGAGCATGTCGGTGGAGGCCAGCCCCAGCTCGATCACCGTACGGCCCTCGGCGCGCACGCCGGTGGCGAAGGCGTTCGCCAGGGCGGGGCCGGTGGCCCGCATGTCGTGCGCGATCAGCACGGCGTCGCCCGGTTCGCCGCTCTCGTTGAGCACCTGCGTGAAGGCGGCGCCGAGCGCCTCGGCGGTGCGCTCGTCCCACTGGTCCGGCACCGTCCCCCGGACGTCGTACGCCTTCACGATCTGGGACAGGTCAGACACCGGGATTCACTCCTCGACAGCAGGTCGTCAACGAACCTGAGCCTAACGGAGCGGCCGGGCCCGCCCCGTCCTAGCCGGGGAGGCGGGGCATGAAGGTGGTCGCCTCACCGTCGGGCGGGGCGGCCGGCGGCGCGGCGGGGCGCTGCGGCGCCGGGGGCGTGGCGGCCGGCGGGGCCGAGGTCGGCGCGCCGTACACCCCGCCGGACGGGCGGGGGCCGGGCGGGACGGTCGGGTACGCGCCGGCGCCGCCGTACAGGCCGCTGGGGCGCGCGGGGGCGGGCTGCTGGCCGTACACCTGGGGGGTCGGCGCGGGGGTCGCGCCCGGCACCCCGCCGCCGGAGCGGTAGGTGGTCGGACCGGGGTTGCGGGGCAGCGGGACGGCCGGGTACGCCTGCTCGTCGGCGTGCCCGCGGTCCGTGCGGTTGTTGCGGATGAGCAGGGCGATCAGCCCGGCGCCGATGGCTACCAGGGCGATGCCGAACCACATGATCATGGATCCTCCGGAGGACTCTTCGGCAGCGGCGGTGGCCTGGCCGGTGTTCGGGGCGGCGAGGGCGGCCTGGGTCGGCTCGTCCGTGACGGCGGCCGGGGTCTCGGTCGCGCTCGGGGTGGGCGTCGGGGTGGGCTTGCGGCTCGGGGTCGGCGACGCGGCGAGGCGGCCACCCACCCGGGAGGTGTCGGCGCCCCGGCCGATCAACCGGCCGACGGCGGTCGTCGCCTCGCCGACCACCTCCAACCTGCCCGCCGGCGCGCCCGCGACGAACGCGACCCGGTAGCGAACGGTGATGCTCTTCCCCTTGCACAACGTGGCATTCGCCGGCGAGGTACGGCCGGTGGCGACGCTGCCACCACCGCCGGAAACCGGTACCGGGAACCAGCGGCCGCCGATGTTCACCTGTACCCGCACCTGGTCCGGATTCAACCCGGTGAGCCGCAACCCGAGCGAACTGCGCAGCAGCACGCAGCCCTCCGTGCGCTTGCGCACCTCCATCGAGACGCCGCCCGGGGAACCGCCCGCGCTGAAGCTGCTCGCCGCGCGGACCCCGACCCGGTCGGAATCGGCGTACGCGGGAGCGACGCCGACGACGAGCAGGCCGCCGAGCAGCGCAGCAGCCGTCACCAGCCGTACGACCTGCCGACGCACGGACATCTCCACCTCACCGTCTCTCCCCGCTGGAGTCCGGCGGTCAGGCTACTACCGGGTCGGGGGGTCCTCTCCCCATTGAGCGCTCCAGATGTGTGCCGCATTACCCTGCCGGCCGTGTCCTGGATCACGCCGGCCGCCCTTTCTGTCGGGGTGCGGGTGGGGCGATCGCGATGACGGCGGGCCGCGTCGGGGCAGGTCCCGGCGATGAGTGCGGACGATGGCGGTGCCGGCGCGGAGACTGTCGGAGTCGCCTCGAGGATCGCCGCTGCGGTGGGTGGAGCGATGGCGATGACGGGGCGTAGCCCGTCGAAGTCGCCGCGGGTCGCCGGGTGGGGCGATGGCGGTGACGGCGGGCATCCAGCGGGGTTCGCCGTTCAGGAACAGCGATGAGTCAGGTGCGGGCGGCGGCCAGGGCGTCGCGGCAGAGCCGGTCGGCGGTGCGGGTGGTCTCCGGCAGCCGGTAGCGCGGGGTGAGCGCGAGCACCTGGTCGACGGCGTTGTCCAGGCTCATCCGGTGCCCGACGCTGACGAAGACCGGCTTGACGCCGTCCCGGGTCCGCAGCACCCGCCCAACGGTCTCGCCCCCGTCGACCAGCGGCGTGCTGTCACCGCGCCGCGGCCCCGGCTCCGCCGACTCGCCGACCAGCCGCGTCTTGCCCACCCCGATCGCCGGCAGCCCGGTCACCACCCCCAGGTGACAGGCCAGCCCGAACCGGCGCGGGTGGGCCAGCCCGTGCCCGTCGCAGACCAGCAGCTCCGGCTGCACCGTCAGCCCGTCGAGGGCGGCCAGCAACGCCGGCAGCTCCCGGAAGGCGAACAGCCCCGGCACGTACTCGAACGCCGGTCGCCCCACGCTCACCGCCCGGTCCACCACTGTCAGGGTCGCGGCGTCCAGCACCGTGACGGCCGCCGCGAGCAGGTCACCCCTCTCTGCGTACGCGACGTCGAGGCCGGCCACCGTCGCGGGCCGGCGCGGACCGGGCCCGACCAGGTCCGCGAGCGGCCGCAACCGATCCTGTACGGCCATCGCCTCCGCGACCGTCCTCGGCGTGTCCACCTGCACCGGCGCCCCTCTCCGTGGCCGCAGCGCGTCTCTGTCGCCGGCGTTGAAGACCGCACCGCCGGTCGTCGCCGCTGACCGGCCCTGCCGTCTTCCGCTCTCGGCCTGCTCGGCTCCGTGTCGCTTCGATCCGCCGCCAGCTGCCTCCGACGCGTCCGGCCCGGTCCTGCTTGATCGACTCCATTTACGCGATGTTGCGGTGTTCCCCAGCGACGGGCACCGCAACTTCGCGCACATGGTGCGGATCATCCAGACTCCCGCCGCGTGACGGGATTGGTGGCCGTCGCTATTCGCCGCTGTCGGCCTTGTCCGGCCGCTCATCCGTGCGGGGGCCACCGAAGGCGACCGCGAAGGCGACACCCGATCGCGACGCCGAAGGCCACCCCGCCAGTGTCCCGGAAGATGGCCAGGCCGATGACGAGGCCCAGCAGAAGGCCGCCCGCCCATGCCGTCGACTGCCGCTTGGACATGCCGGAGTTCGTCATGACCCGCGCCTATGTGGATCTCGCCACCCCGCTGCCGGGCCTGCTGGGCGGGCCGCCCGCACCGCTCGCCCAGGTCACTGACCGACGCGGCCGTCGATGCGCTCGCGGAGGAAGTCGGCGTGGCCGTTGTGGCGGGCGTACTCCTCGATCATGTGCACCAGCAGTTCGCGCAGCGAGATTGTCAGGTCATCCCGGCGCCCCTTGACGCCCAGGTCGGCAGCCTCGTCGACGAAACGCTCGGCGTACGCGACCTCCGCGCGCCAGGCCGCCCACGCCTCCTCGACCACCTTCGGATCGGCGACCGCGCCATCGAAGTCGGCGTCGGGCTCCTCCTCGGTGCACCAGATCCGCGGCGCGTCCTCGCCAGCCATGGTGCGGCGGAACCAGCCCCGCTCCACCTCGGCCATGTGCCGGACCAGGCCGAGCAGTGACATCGTCGACGGCGGCACGCTGCGCCGGGCCAGCGCCTCGGCGTCGAGATCGGCGCACTTGAGTTCCAAGGTCAGCCGATGGTCACGCAGGTAGCCGACCAGCAGGCTCCGCTCGTCGTCGAAGCCACCGTCGGAGCGGGGGTCGTCTTCCGGCTTGAGGAACATGTCCGACCAGCCGAAGGAGCGGGTGGGGAGGTCAGCGGGGATGTCGGCGTGAGGGTCCGTCATCTCGCGACCCTGACCCACCTGCGCGCGGGTTGCAAGAGAATTCTGGAGCTACGAGAGGCGCGGTCTCCGCAACCCTCATCAACTGTCCGCGAGCAAGGGATCGGCACCTGCCTCGCCCGCGCGCTGGAGCTCTTCCTCGAACATGACGAAGGTCTTCTGATGGATCCCGCGAATCAGGGCTGTCTCCCCGGGAGTCGGATACCTCCGCTCTCGGGTCAACGTGTCGATAATAGCGCTGACGGTTTCATAGAGTGCGAAGATCGGGCCGCTTCCCCTGAGATAACGCCCCCTTTCGTACTCGGTCAATTCTATGAACTCATTGCGACTCAGGGCCTCCACCTCATCGCCGCCCACCAACAAAATCTTGTCTATCAGCCGGTCCGCCGACTGCCAGCCGCCGGTCTCTCTGACCAACTTCCAAGCGAGCATGCCGCCGTCAGAAGTACCGACGACCTTCACCGGTGTGTCGTAGTAATTGAAGAATGCTGGGAGCTCAAGACCCTCTGCCCGCCTCAACGCCGTCCACTCTCACTTTCGCCCTGGTTCAGTGCCGACCAGAAGGCTTCCCGTTCCCTACAGAGCAAACCGTCCATGATCCGACCTTCTGCGGCTGTCAGCTCGCGGCCCTCAGCCTCGGCAATCGCCTCCAGGTCTCGCCGAACCTCGTAAAGAGGATGCTCCCACACCGCAACATCGTCCATTGCAGCAAGATGCAGGCGCAGTTCGGCGACGTGGCCGTTGGACATCCGCAAGCTGAGCAGTACATCGCGATACCCGCTCGTCAGGGGCTTGATGAAACGATCCTTGATGTTGAGCACCACGACGTCATTGCGCCGGCCCAACGCAGCAAGCGCTGCGTATACGTCTTCCAGGCGCTCAAATTGCACCTTGGCAGCGGCCAGATCCTTCAACTTGGATGCGTCGTTGTCGTACTCGACGAGTTTGTCCAGAACACGGCGATAGCCCTTGCGTTGGCGCCGCCATCCAGGGCGGCCACCCCCAGCCGCCAACGACGAGGCGAGCTGGTTCAACTCGCGCTGCGCCACCTCGGCAGCCTGGTAGAGGCTCGTGAGGTACGCCAGCCGATATTCTTCATCGTGCTGCCTCGACAGATCGAAGTTGGCCTGGTACACCGGTTGCTTACGGGCCTTGATGGCTTCTGAAATCTGCCGCTGCTCAGTAGTGAGTGGCGTCGCTTGTACGGACGACGCAGTTGTGGCGCCAGGTGTCGGCCTCATCGCGGAGATGTCGTCGAGCACTGATCCCAGGACGTCGATGGCCCGCTGATGGGTCGCGAGGTGGTGCAGGGTCAGCGGACGCGCCGTCAGCGAGTTCGCGAGTTCCGGCGTGGCCAGGATAATCCGTGCCAGATTGGGATGCTGCGTGAACTGACTGACCAGCGTCTCGGCGAGCATAGGCTCGCCGTATGGGGGCGTCCGCCACGTTTCGTCGAGCATGCGAGCAACCCGCGGATCGGCGAGCAACCGCGCCACGTCGTAGGCCGCCGCCTGGTCGAGGTGCGGGGCGAGCCGCCTGAGCGTCGGACCGTCGAGCTGGGCGGCCACCTCGGCAGGGGTGAGGCCTGCTTCGAACACCGCGTCGAGATCGGCGCTCGCCACGACGACCTCACGGGCCGGCAGCTCGGCAGTCTGGCGCTCCCGGTACGCCAGTTGACGCGCTCGCCGCAGTTCTTCCGCTTCGCCGGGCGGCTCATCGGCCTCCGGCGGGAGGTCGGGCGCGGCAGGTGGCACGCCGTTCGCCGGAGGACCGTTTCCAGGGGAAGCGGTGCCCGGGCCGTCGAGCAGGTGGAGGCGGTTCAGGTACGGGTCGCCGTACCCGGCCTCGTCCTCCGGCATCGACGGATAGTCGGGCAGATCGGGGAGGACACTGAACTGTCCCCGGGCCAGCCCACCCAGCGGCATCGGCCGGCCGTCACCGCCGAGCACGAGGGCGTCGACGCTGACCACGTTGTCCGGGTCGGCAACGCCCCGGTGGCGGTATAGGGGCTGGTCGTAGACCGCGCCGCTCTGGGGGTCGAGGTAGAGGATGGTGCCGCTCTGGTTGAGGGCGACCCAGGCGTGCGACCCCCCGTTCTCCCACTCGGTGATGAGGAACGCGTAGCTGCCGTGGCCGCCGATCTTCAGCTGGACGCGCAGGTTCTCGAAGCCACGGTCGACCGCGCCGCGCACGGCCGACCTGTCCGTCGCCCCTTCCCGACGGCCCACCAGCCTCTGGAAACGCCCGCCGGTGACCTGCTCCACCCGCCGCGGGCCGTTCTTCTCGCCCATGATCGGACAGCGGATGTCACCCGCGGCGTAGCCGTCGAAGGTACGCGGAGCAGAGACCCGCGGTCGGCCGTGTACCCAGGTCTCGAAAAGCGACAGCGTGCAGTCGAGGCAGTTGATGCCGCGGGTGGGGTCGGCCTGTGGCCCGCCGTCGTTGGCGAGCGCGAACCACCCGCCCCACCGGGGATCGGCGGTACGCACGACGCTGCCGTCGGGGTGGCGGGGCATCTGCCGTTCAAGGTCGGTCTGGTGCAGAGCCAGCGGCGGGCGCAGCCCACCCCACTGCCCGTACCGGCGGGAACGGTCGATTGGCGGCGGGTGGTCGTCGGCACCGGTCAGCGCCGACCGGTCGCTCGTCTCGACCGCACCGAGGGCCAGATCGGCGACGTCGTCGTTGATCCGCTGGAAGTCGGCCGGGTTGTCGATGAAGACCTGGTCCGGCACGACCCTGCCGGCCAGGATGTCATCGGCCAGATCCTGCTCGTCGAACGCGTCACGCTGGTCCTGGTTCGCAAGCCGCTGGAACCAGTCCGCCATTTCGACGCGACCCTCGCGCTGCAACTCGATCGCGCGACGGGCAGACCGGCGTGCCCTTTCCTCGTGGGTTCGAGCCACATCCTTACGGCGGCTGGCCGCGTCGAACCGCCGCTTGTCCTCGTACCTGGCTCGCTGCGACTCGAAGTAGCCCTGGTAGCGGCGTCGCTCCAAGGCTTCCCGCTCGGCCGCCCACTTCGCGGCGTACCACTCGGGCGTCCTCGGGCGCGGCAGTTCGGTGGCCGGTCCCGGTCGAACGGGCGAGGGTTGCGCCTCGGGAAGTGGTGAGGTCGTCGGGGCCAGCGCCTCCAGCGACGGGAACCGGTTCGGGGTGGCGACGTCACCGACCTGCTGCGGCGCCCCGGAGCCCTGCCGAGGCGGCGGTTCCACACCCACCGGGGTGGGCCGCTGCACCGGTAGCGGGGTGACGGCCGGAGGACTGCCGTGCGCGACGGCCACCGGCGGGTGCGCGGACGCAGACCCGTTCGCATTGGCCGGAGGGAGGCTGGTCGCCGCGCTGCCGACCGCCCCGGCGCCGGTCGAGGTAATGGTGCCGGACGAGGTCGCGGTGGCGGACGTCGTCAAGGTCGCGGACATCGGCGCGGTGGCGGACGACGTCACGGTGGCGGGCGACGTAAGCGTGGTGGGCGTCGCCGTGGTGGCGGAGGTGGTCACGGTGCCGGTAGTCACAGGGGCGGACGCCGCCGGGTTGGCAGCCGTCGGCGTGGTGGTGGAGTGAGCCGCGGTGGCAGGCACCTCGCCAACCTGTGGCGAGGGCGGACGTTCGGCCGTAACCGACGAGAGCGTGGGGCTGCTCGACGACTGTCCGTGCCCCGCCTGAGTCGATGCGGCGGCGTCGGCATCCACGGTGACGGCCGCTGACGCCCCGCGACCCGACACCGACCCGGCCTCCCCAGCCGGAACAGTGTCCCCCGGGCTGACCGCCACTGGCTCCCGGTCCGGCTGCGGTGCGGGCGGAGCGGCGTCCGCGAGCGAGGCCCCAAGCGTCGCTCCCATTCCCGAGCCGCCGGACAAGGCCGAAGCGCCCGCCTCGGAAGACGATCCGTCCCGGGGCGAGGGGAGGTCGCCCGCAGCCACCCCCGGCGGCACGAGGGGCAGCTCCATGGGCGGGAGCGGCGCGGCGAGCGCACTCAACTGCCCGTCGACGCGGGCGCGCACCGCCGCGTCGACCTGGCCGGTGGCCGAACCGGTGGCGCCGGAGACGGCCGCCCGCGCGGCGTCCTCGAGCGACATGACGCCCTGGCCGGTGGCCAGGCCCGCGGCGCCCTCGGCGAGGGTCTCGCCGGTCATCTCCCGGCCGAAGTGTTCGACGATCCGCGTGCCGCGACCGTGGGCGTGCCGGCCGAGCCCCGCCAGCGGCGCCACCGCGCCGCCGGCGAGCCCACCGACCGCCGACGCACCCAGGTCGGCCAGGTCCAGGCCGTGGCGACGTCCGGTGGAGTTCTGGTACGCCTGCGTGGCGAGGCTGATCCCGGACTCCTCCGCGGCCTCCTCCAGCCCGCCTCGGGCGGCGCGCTTGCCCAGCCCACGCATGCCGCCCCGGGCCACCTCCTTGGCGGCCCGCTCCCCGGCCTCCTTGAGGCCCCGCTTCAGTTCCTTCTTCGCGAGTTGGGCCAGCAGCCGCTTGAAGATCTGCTGGATCACCAGCCGGCTGGCGGTGGTCGCCGCGCCGACGGCGGGTGACGCCGCGCCGGCGGTCACCACGCTGGCCACGGCGATCGCCAGCAGCTCGACGACGAGGATGCCCAACTCGATCCAGACCTCGAGCTTGGCGCCCTCGATGTCGCAGCCGCACTCCTCGACCAGCCGGCCGAGGTCGCCGCTTATCGCGAGCAGGACGGGCAGGGGCGCCTCGTCGCCTTCGGCAACCCGCCGCCAGGCCGTGTCGAACGCCTCGGCCACCAGGCCGATGCCGCCGTAGCCGCTGCGCACCTCGGCCGCGGCGGCGATCGCGTCGTCGCGCGGCCCGGCGAGCGCCGCAGCGACGCCGTGCCACTGGTCGGCGAGGTCCCAGACCGCGCGTTCGTCCCCCTCCGGCCACTCCACCCCGATGACCCAGTCGAGTGCCTCGTAGACCCAGCCCGGCAGATCCCAGGGGCTGTAGTCGAGCGGGTGCGGGATCGGGCTGGGCAGCAGGCTCACGGCTCGGTCCTCCGCAGGTCAGCGCCGGTAGTCGTGCTGGCCGGACACTCCGTCGAGTCGCCGGCCGCTCGCGGCGTCGGTCTCCACTGTGGCCTCGACGGACGACACGACGTCGACCCCGAGGCCCGCCAACGCCCGGCCGACGCCCTCCCAGGCGCGCAGCAGCGTCTCCTCGTAGCCGCGGTAGCTCTTTTCGAACGCGGCGCCGATGTCGTCGCGACCCCACGGCTGCTGCGCGCTCGCCGCCGCGATGCGACCGCCGACCTGCTCACATCGGGCGCCAACCGCCTCGCCGGCGAGGTGGAGGTCGGTACCGCCGCGCCGGGCCCGGTCCGGGTCGAGCCAGAGCTGCCCCTCAGCCACGCCGTTCCCCTTCGTCCTCAAGCGCCGCGTCGGCCCGGCCGAGCAGCGCGCCGAAGTCGCCGCTGCGGAGGAATTCCACAGAGCCGGAGCCCGCCGGTAGGTAACCGGCAACCAGCTCCTGGGTGGCAGCGACGGCGGCAGCGGTGGCCCGGTGGACCGTCGTGGTGATCTTCCGGCTCAGATCTCTCGGGTCCCGGGCGTGGTAGACGGCCGGACTGAGCTCCACGGCGATCAACTCGCCCCGAGCTCCCACGGTGGCGGTGACCTGACCGTCCTCCGAGCGTTCGGTGATCCGCAGCTCCGCCAGCTTGGTCTGCAGTTCGTCCAAACCGGACCGGAGCCGCCGGTACTGCCCGTACACCTCGTCGAACCGCGCCCGGAGCGCGCGATTGGCCTCCCGGTCCACACTTTCGGCCAACGCCACCCTCCCCCGGTCACGTTCAGTCAGGCGAACCATACCGGGTGCCACGAAGTCGTGGGGGTCCGGTAGTTTTCAGCTCGTGATCGATCGCCAGCAGGCCGAGCAGCTCGCCACGGTGTGGGCCCGCCGCGACTCACAGCGGCTGGGCTACGAGTGCCGTCCGAGGATCGACGAGTTCGACCTGGGGTACGTGATCCGTTCCGTCGTGGCACCCGACGTCGACACCGTGCCGGGTGACCTGCCCACGACGGTGGTGGATAAGGAGACCGGCGAGGTCTCCACCTGGCCGCGGGTGCCGGTCGCCGCCGTCGAGCAGATGTACCGCCGCAGTCGCCCCGCCGACGGCCCGGCGCCGCGCACGGTCGACCCGGCCAGCCAGCTGCTCCGCGAGATCCGGCGCCTGCCGACGCCCGCCACGGTCGCCCACCTCACCGTCGAGGGCCGCACGTACCTCGGCCACGGCGCCAAGGGCGACATCGAGCTGCACCACCACCCGCTGGTCCGCGCGTACCTGGACGATCTGCCGGCCGGGCACCTGGCGCGGGGCGGCGACCGCCACGCGGAGCTGATCGTCGTTTCCGACGTCCTCCACGAGTACGACCACCGCCGCGCCGCCGCGGGCGAGGCTCCGCTGACGATGCGGGAGGCGGAGCTGCTTCTCTTCGAATCCCCGTTCCAGATTTTCCGTGCAAGGGAACCGGGAGACCCGGCCGCCGGTCTGGCGGATCGGGCATGCGATTCCTGCCTGAACTTCCTGGTGCACTTCGCGGTGATCGGGTGGTCGGATCTGGCGTACACCCGGGAGTTGCGACCGGAGACTCGCACCTCACCGGAGCCGGGCCGCTTCCCAGCTGAGGTGGCGAGTGCGCTCGTGGATGGCGGTTGGCGGCCCGGCCGCGGAGACGCAGACATCGCCCGGATCGCGATCCTGGAGACGCAGGAGCGAGTCAGTATGCATCCGGACCTTCCGGCTGCTCAGGAAGCGCTCACGCGGTTTCCGGGCCTGACGTCCGGCCGCCGCGGCCCGGGACGGGAGGTGTGGATCTCCTGGTTCGGCATCGATCCACTCCATGCGGCGCACACCGCCGACACCCTCGCCGACTTCGGTGCCGTCCTCGGCGCGCGACTGTTCCCGATCGGCTCCGAACGGCAGGACAGCATCCTCGCGGTGGACGAGCACGGCCGGATCTTCGCCCTCGATCAGGCCGGCGAGTGGTTCCTCGGCGACGACATCGACGCCGCGCTCACCACGCTCCTGCTCGGCCTGGCCCCGGCCCGGGTCCGCGACGACGGCTCCTGGTGAGCGGCGGTCGTATGCCGCCTGAGCGATATACCTGAGAGGCATAAATATGCCTGACAGGCATACCGCTCAACGAGGTGACCGCCCCCGACGCCGACACGCCCGGCCGGCACCGCGCCACGCCGGCTGACACCGGCTACAGCGCCACCCCGGTCAGCACCATCACCCGCGGCTCGGTGTAGTCCTCCATCGCGCTGCGCAGCCCCTCGCGCCCCACGCCACTCCCCTTCACCCCGCCGTAGGGCATCTGGTCCGCGCGATACGACGGCACGTCCCCGACGATCACCCCGCCGACCTCCAGCACCCGCGCCGCCTCGAACGCCACATCCAGGCGGTGGGTGAACACGCCCGCCTGCAACCCGTACGCGGAATCGTTGACGGCGGCGAACGCGGCGCGATCGTCGGTGACCCGCGCGACCACCAGGACCGGCCCGAAGACCTCCTCGTTGCAGACCTTCGCGTCGGCGGGCACGCCGGAAAGCACGGTCGGCGGGTAGGTGGCACCGTCGCGCCGGCCGCCCACCTCGATGGTGGCGCCGGCGGCGACCGCCTCGTCCACCCACGCCTCCACCCGCTGCGCCGCCTCCTCGGACACCAGCGGCCCGACGTCGGTCAACCCGGAGGCAGGGTCGCCCACCCGCAGTTCCTGCACCGACGCGACCAGCCGGGGCAGGAAGCCGTCGTAGAGCCACTCGTGCACGAAGACCCGCTGCACGGCGATGCACGACTGCCCGGCCTGGTAGTTGGAGAACATCGCGATCCGGTGCGCGGCGAAGGTCAGATCCTCGTCGGCGGCCCAGTCCTCGCAGATCACCGCCGCCGCGTTGCCGCCCAGCTCCAACGTCACGTGCTTCTCCGGCACGGAACGGCGGATCGCCGCGCCCACCGGGCCGGAGCCGGTGAACGACACCACCGGCAGCCGCGGGTCGGCGACCAGCTCGGCGGCCCGCTCGTTGGGCAGCGGCAGCACCGAGAACATGCCCTCGGGCAGCTCGGTCTCGGCCAGGATCTCCCCCAGCAGCAGCGCCGACAGCGGCGTCGCCGGGGCCGGCTTCACGATGATCGGCGCGCCCACCGCGATCGCCGGGGCGACCTTGTGCGCCACCAGGTTCAGCGGGAAGTTGAACGGCGCGATCCCCAGCACGGGGCCACGCGGCACCCGGCGCACCAGGGCGATCCGCCCGGTCGCCGCCGGGTCGGTGTCCAGGCGCTGCAACTCGCCGGAGAAGCGCCGGGCCTCCTCCGCCGCCCAGCGGAACGTCGACACCGCGCGCCCCACCTCGGCCCGCGCCCACTTGACCGGCTTGCCGTTCTCGGCGGTGATCAGCGCCGCGACCTCCTCGGCCCGCTCCGCCAGCCGCCGGGAGACGTGGTCCAGGGCCGCCGCCCGTACGTGCGCGGGCAGGGCCGCGGCCTGCGCCGCCACGCCGGCCGCCGCCGCGACGGCGGCCTCGACCTGGTCGGCCGTGGCGAGCGTGGTACGCCCCACCGTCCGGCCGTCGTACGGGTGGGTGACGGTCAGCTCGCCCTCACCGTGGACGGGGCGACCGGCGACATAGAAGGCTCTCGGCTCCACGTCGGCAGCGTAGACGACGACCGCCCGCACGGAAACAGTCGCCACAGGCCTTGTCTGCCGCGAATTCAGTAGCGAAGATGGCAGCGAGATTCCGAATACCTCCGCGACCAGACTCCCGGCCACCCCTCGGAGACATCCTCATGAGCGACCAGCAGCAGCTGCGCAACTTCGTCAACGGCCAGTACGTCGAACCGGCGGACGGCGGCTACGCCGACCTGATCGACCCGTGCACCGGTGAGGTCTTCGCCCAGGCCCCCGTCTCCGGCGCGGCGGACGTGGACGCGGCGATGAAGGCCGCCGCCACCGCCTTCGAGACCTGGCGGGACACCACCCCCGGCGAGCGGCAGAAGGCGATGCTCAAGCTCGCCGACGCCGTCGAGGCACGCGCCGCCGAGCTGGTCGACGCCGAGGTGCGCAACACCGGCAAGCCGCGCCAGCTCACCGCCGACGAGGAGCTGCCGCCGGCGGTGGACCAGTTCCGCTTCTTCGCCGGCGCCGCCCGGCTGCTCGAAGGCCGCTCGGCCGGCGAGTACATGGCCGGGCACACCTCGTACGTGCGGCGCGAGCCGATCGGCGTCTGCGCCCAGGTGACGCCCTGGAACTACCCGCTGATGATGGCGGTCTGGAAGATCGCCCCGGCCCTCGCCGCCGGCAACACGGTGGTGCTCAAGCCGTCCGACACCACCCCGGTGTCGACGCTGCTGCTGGCCGAGATCGCGTCGGAGTTCTTCCCGCCGGGCGTGTTCAACGTGGTCTGCGGCGACCGGGACACCGGTCGTACCCTCGTCTCGCACCCGACCCCGCAGCTGGTGTCGATCACCGGCTCGACCCGCGCGGGCATGGAGGTCGCCTCCGCCGCCGCGCCGGACCTCAAGCGGACCCACCTGGAGCTGGGCGGCAAGGCCCCGGTGGTGCTCTTCGACGACGCGGACGTCGCGGCGGCGGCCGAGGCGATCGCGGTCGGCGGCTACTTCAACGCCGGCCAGGACTGCACCGCCGCCACCCGGGTGCTCGCCGGCCCCGGCGTGTACGACGACTTCGTGGCGGCGCTGGCCGAGCAGGCCCGCAACACGAAGACCGGCGCGCCGGACGACGAGGACGTGCTCTACGGCCCGCTGAACAACGCCAACCAGCTGGCCCGGGTCAGCGGTTTCGTCGACCGGCTGCCGGACCACGCCAGCGTGGAGACCGGCGGCTCCCGGCTCGGGGAGCGCGGCTACTTCTACGCCCCGACCGTCGTCTCCGGGGTACGGCAGGCCGACGAGATCATCCAGGACGAGGTGTTCGGGCCGGTCATCACCGTGCAGCGCTTCTCCGACGAGGACGAGGCGGTGCGCTGGGCCAACGGCGTCGACTACGGCCTGTCCGCCTCGGTCTGGACCAAGGACCACGGCCGGGCGATGCGGATGACCCGGCGGCTCGACTTCGGCTGCGTCTGGGTGAACACCCACATCCCGTTCGTCTCAGAGATGCCGCACGGCGGCTTCAAGCACTCCGGGCACGGCAAGGACCTCTCGGTCTACAGCCTGGAGGACTACACCCGGATCAAGCACGTCATGCACAACATCGAGGGCTGACCAGTGACGTCGTCAGAGGAACTGCACAAGCGGCGCGGCGCGGCGGTGGCCCGGGGCGTCGGCAGCACCATCTCGTCCTACGTGGATCACGCCGGCGGCGGCACCATCACCGACGTCGAGGGCCGGCAGTGGATCGACTTCGCGGCGGGCATCGCGGTCGCCAACGTGGGCAACTCCGCGCCCCGCGTGGTCGAGGCGGTGAAGGCGCAGGTCGAGCGCTTCACCCACACCTGCTTCATGGTCGCCCCGTACGAGTCGTACGTGGCGGTCTGCGAGCAGCTCAACGCGATCACCCCGGGGGACTTCGAGAAGCGCTCGGCGCTGTTCAACTCCGGCGCCGAGGCGGTGGAGAACGCCGTCAAGATCGCTCGGCACGCGACCGGGCGGCCGGCGGTGGTGGTCTTCGACCACGCGTACCACGGTCGGACCAACCTGACCATGGCGCTGACCGCGAAGAACATGCCGTACAAGCACCGGTTCGGGCCGTTCGCCGGGGAGATCTACCGGGTGCCGATGTCGTACCCGCTGCGCGACGGGGGCCTGTCCGGCGCCGAGGCGGCGGCCCGGGCCATCGAGATGGTGGAGAAGCAGGTCGGCGCGGAGAACGTCGCCGCGCTGCTGATCGAGCCGATCCAGGGCGAGGGCGGTTTCGTCGTACCCGCGGCGGGGTTCCTGCCGGCGCTGCGGGAGTGGGCGACGGCGGCCGGGGTGGTCTTCGTCGCCGACGAGATCCAGACCGGGTTCTGCCGGACGGGGCAGTGGTTCGCCTGCGAGCACGAGGAGGTCGTGCCGGATCTGATCACCCTGGCCAAGGGCATCGCCGGCGGGCTGCCGCTGGCGGCGGTGACCGGCCGGGCGGAGCTGATGGACGCGGTGCACGTCGGCGGCCTCGGCGGCACCTACGGCGGCAACCCGATCGCCTGCGCGGCGGCGCTGGCCAGCATCGAGACCATGCGGGAGCTGGACCTGACCTGCGCGGCGCAGCGGATCGAGACGGTGATGGCGGCGCGGCTGCGCACCATCGCCGAGCGTGACCCGCGCATCGCCGAGGTACGCGGCCGGGGCGCGATGCTCGCCGTGGAGCTGGTGCAGCCGGGCACCCTCGTCCCGGACCCGGCCGCCGCGGCGGCGATCTCGGCGGCCTGCCACGCCGCCGGCCTGCTCACCCTGACCTGCGGTACGTACGGCAACGTGTTGCGCTTCCTCCCGCCGCTGGTCATCTCCGACGACGAGCTGGCCCGGGGTCTGGACATCCTGGACGCCGCCTTCGGCTGAGCCACCGTCTGGCAGAGAGCGCCACGGGTGTCGACGACACCCGTGGCGCTTTTTCGTGTCACAGGTCCACCGGACGCCCGATCCTGTCCTATAGTCCTACTGTCGTAGGACAATGGAAGGGCGACTGGGTGATCGAGTTCGTGCTGGACGGCAGGTCCAAGGTGAACACGTACGTGCAGCTGGTCCAGCAGGTCAAACAGTCCCTGCGGGTGGGCCTGCTGACGCCCGGTGACCAACTGCCGAAGGTCCGCGACGTCGCCCAGTCCCTGGCCATCAACCCGAACACGGTGTTGAAGGCGTACCGGGAGCTGGAAATCGAGGGCCTGGTCGAGGGTCGCCCGGGGGTGGGCACCTTCGTCCGGCGCACGCTCGCCGGCACGTCCCTGCCCAACCAGGCCGAACTGCGCGAGGAGCTGGTGGCGTGGCTGCACCGCGCCCGCGCGGCCGGACTGACCCCCGAGGACGTCACCGCCCTCGTCGAGACCACCATGCGGGCCGCCCTCACCGCTGACACCGAAGGCACGAAGACCGCCCCGGCACGATGAGAGGACACCAGATGGAGATCGCCCTGGAGGCCCAGGGGCTGGGCAAACGCTACGGGAAGACCTGGGCGCTGCGAGACTGCTCGCTGCACCTGCCGGCCGGGCGGATCGCCGCCCTAGTCGGGCCCAACGGCGCCGGCAAGAGCACCCTGCTGCACCTGGCGGTGGGGCTGCTCCGACCCGACGCCGGCGCCGTACGGATCTTCGGCGAGTCGCCGTACGACAACCCGGAGCTGCTGCCCGAGATCGGGTTCGTCGCCCAGGACACCCCGCTCTACCGCGACTTCACCGCCGCCGAGCTGGTAGCCCTCGGCGGCCGGTTGAACCGGCGCTGGGACGGCGCGCTGGCCCGCAACCGGCTGGCCCAGCTCGGCATCCCGCCCAACCTGCGGGTCGGCAAGCTCTCCGGCGGGCAACGCGCGCAGGTCGCACTGGCGCTCGCACTGGCGAAACGGCCCCTACTGCTGCTGCTCGACGAGCCGGTCGCCAGCCTCGACCCGCTGGCCCGACGCGAGTTCCTCCAGTCGCTGATGGGCAGCGTCGCCGAGTCGGAGACCACCGTGCTGCTCTCCTCCCACCTGCTGGCCGACCTCGAACGGGTCTGTGACTACCTGGTGGTGCTGAACGCCGCCCGGGTGCAACTCGTGGGCCCGGTGGACGAGCTGGTCGAGGGGCACCGCCGGCTGGTGGGCCCCCGGCACGACGGCGCGCCGATCCCCGGCGTCACCGCGGTCGTGCGGGCCAGCCACACGGCGCGCCAGTCCACCCTGCTGGTGCGCGCCGACGGCCCCGTCCACGATCCGGACTGGACGGAGCAGGACGTCACCCTGGAGGACCTGATCCTGGCCTATCTCGCCGACGGCGAGACGCCGGCCAGCCACACCGCATGGGAGGTGCCGGCATGATCTGGCTGACCTGGCGCCAGCACCGCCGGCAGGCGCTGTTCACCGGCGCGGGGCTGGTCGTCCTCGCCGCCCTGATGATCCCCACCGGGCTGGCGATGCGCGCGGCGTACGCCGACAAGGGCCTGGCCGAGTGCGTACGGGTGCTGAGCGCCGCAGCGCCGCCCGAGCGGGCCGAACCGTGCCACCGGGCCTTCAACGAGTTCACCAACCAGTTCGATTCGGTGGCCGTGCTGGGGGTGCTGTTCCTCGTCCTGCCCCTGCTCGTGGGCCTGTTCTGGGGTGCCCCGCTGGTGGCCCGCGAGGTCGAGCAGGGCACCCACCGGTTCGTCTGGACCCAGGGCGTCAGCCGCCGCCGGTGGGCGCTGGTGAAGTTCGCGTTCGTCGTCGGGTTCACCGCGGTCGCGGCGGTGGCCTACGGGCTGGGCATGTCCTGGTGGGCCGAGCCGCTGAGCCGGGCCGGGCAGCAGAGCCGCTTCGACGTCTTCTTCTTCGACATGCAGGGCGCCGTCCCGATCGGCTACACGCTCTTCGCGGTCGCGCTGGGCATCTTCGCCGGGGTGTTCTGGCCGCGGATGCTGACCGCGATGACGGTCACCCTCGTCGGGTTCGCCGGTCTGCGGATCGCGCTGACCGTGCTGGCCCGGCCGCACTACCTGCCGCTGCGGACCCGCACCGTCGCGATCGAGGGGACCACCGGCGAGCCGGGCGGGGCGCCCGGCGACTGGATCGTCGACCGGGGCATCCGCAACGCCGCCGGCGAACTGGTGCTGCCCGGCGCCCAGGCCGCCTGCCCCCCGGACGCCACCGGCCCCGGCGGCAAGGCCTGCCGGGCGGTCACCGAGTTCGGCCCCGGCGCCTACAACTGGCAGCTGTACCAGCCGGGGAGCCGGTTCTGGCTGTTCCAGGGCATCGAGACCGGCATCTTCGTCGCCCTGGCCGCGCTCCTGCTCTACCTGGCTCTCCGCCGCATCCGCCGCCTCGCCTGACCCGGCGGTCGGGCTGGGCACATCACCATGGGTGTCACGGCAGGCCCGTGACACCCATGGTGTTGCACTCCGTCGCCGGGCGCCGCCCGACGGACGGGCGGCGGGTCAGCGGAGCAGTTCGACGGTGTTGCGGCGCACCAGGTTTTTGCCGGGCTCCCGGATCGCGTCCATCGCGGCGGCGTTGAGCAGCACGCAACTGCCCGACGGGCCGGTCACCGTCACCGTGACCACCTTGCTGTTGTCCAGGTTGGTCACCCGCAGCCGGGTACCGACCGGGAACTGCCCGCTGGTCGCGGCGGGCGCCCCGCCCTCGGCGGAGAAGGTGATCGCACCGGCGCAGACGCTCGCCGCAGGCGCGCCACCCGGCTGCGCCGGTGGCTGCGTGTTGCCCGGCCGGGTCTGACCGCCCGGCTGGGTCGCTCCCCCGGGCTGCGCGGCGGCACCGTCCAGGCGCTCGACCAGGTTGCGCCGGATCACGTTCTTGCCCGGTTCCCGGACCAGCTCCATCGCAGCCGCGTTCAGCAGCACGCAGCTCCCGGACGGGCCGGTCACCGTCACGGTCGCCGCCCGGTTGTTGTCCAGGTTGGTCACCCGCAGCCGGGTGCCCACCGGGAACCGGTCGCTGGTCGCGGCGGGCGCTCCGCCCTCGGCCGAGAACGTCACCGAGCCCTGGCAGTCGCTCTGCCGGGCGGGGGTGGTGTCGGCGAAGCCGAACCCGGTCCCGACCGCCACCACCGCTGCGGCGACCGCCGCCACCCCTGCCGCCAACACGTGCTTGCGCTGCACCTTTGTCTCCCGTCGTCCGGTGATCTCCGTACGCCGCCTGGTACGGCGTGGGAGCGCTGCGCGGTTCAGCGGTTCTGGCAGGAGAGCTTCCGGAAGGCCGATTTGGTGACGCGGAGACGCCGACGCCGCTACCGATCGTCACGAAGCGGGCGCGTCCCGGCGGATTCCGAGTGTGCTCTGCGTCGGGAGCATCCCGCTGGCGACCACCGCCCGGGTGACCGGCGCGAGGAGTTGGGCGAGCCGCCCGACGGCCGGGCCGAGGGCCCGCCACGGGGCGGCGGCCAGCTCGTCCGTACGCCGCTCCACCTCGTCGCGCAGCCGGCGCCCGGCGTCGGTGGCCAGCCCGTCGGCGTCCACCAGCCCGCGGCCGGCGAGCCGGTCCCGGGCGGCGGTCCACTCCTGCGCCGACCAGCGGCGGCTGGCGAAGACCTCGACCGGCGCGGCGCCCACGGCGGCGAAGGAGACCAGCGCCTCGGTCGGGTCGAGGCCGGCGGTGAGCAGTGCCGCCACGTGCCCGTCGCCGCGGTGCTCGCGCAGGACGGTGGCGGCCTGCCAGAGCGCCAGGTGCGGGGCGTCCGGCCAGGGCAGGTCGGCGTTGGCGGCGGCCAGCGGACGCCCGGCCAGGTCGGCGGCCTCGGCGGCCCGGCGGGCCAGCGCGGCCGCCTCGGCCAGCTCGGGCGAGTTGACCCGGTCGCCGAGCAGGGCACGCAGCGCGCGGTCCACGCCGGACAGTCGCGCGTCGAGCACCTTGGCCGGGTCGGCGACCGACCAGATCGCCGGGACGTACTCGGCGACCATCCGGGGGCTGAAGCTGTAGTAGGTGGCTGTCACCAGTTCGGGGCCGGCCGCGCCCAGCGGGGCGGAGCGCAGCGCGAAGTAGCCGGGCCACCGCTCGTCGGTCGCCAGGCCGAGCGCCGCGGCCTCCTCGGTGAGCTCCGGCGCGTAGTAGACCAGCGCGTGCACGGGCTCGACCAGCTGCCACAACCGCCGCACCATCGTGGGTTCCATCCCGACCTCCCCGACCGGACCGCTCATCTTGTCGTCGTCAAGTTTGCGCCCGGGCCCATCAACTTGTCAATGACAAGTTCTGCGGAAAGGCGTGGGCCCGGGAGAACCCGGGCCCACGCGGAAGGTCAGATGTCGTTGTGCCAGCCGCGGTGGATCTCGCCGGCCGCGCGCGGCTCGCCCTTGGCGACCACCCGCCAGAACCGGTCCGGCTCGGCGTGGTCGCGCAGCGACAGCTCCACGCCGACGCGTACCCGGCGGTCGTCGCGCACCCAGGCCACCAGGTGGCGGTCGCCGCTGACCAGCTGGAGCTGCACCAGCATCCGTTCCCTCGTCCCGACCATCACGACCGCCCCTTCTCCACTCACGACGCCGCGCCCTTGCGGGGACGACCGAGGCACCAGGATGGCCGGCGCCGATCGGCGCGGCAACCGGTATTGGCGATCAGGGGTGGGCTGCGTCACGATGGGCGCGAGGAGGTCGCCGATGGCCGACCCGTGGCTCGCCCTGGAATTCGGTGCCGATCCGGCCGAGCGGATCGCGCAGGTCGGTGCCGCCCACGAAGCGTTCCTCACCGCCGGCGACCTGCCGCCCCGGGTCCGCGACGTGGTCGCCGCGTCCTGGCGGCGGTCGGCCGGCGCACTGCTCGACCCGGAGGCCACCGCCCCGGTCGACCTCATCGACGACGCGCTGGAGAGCTACCGCGCCGCCCACCCCCTCGCCCGGGTGCTGCCGCTCTTCCGCGACCTGCTCGGCGGCATCGCCGACGACGGCGCGCACCTGATGGCGGTCTGCGACGCCGGCGGGCGGCTGCTCTGGGTGGAGGGGCATCCGGGGGTGCTCCGGCACGCCGAACGGATGAACTTCGTCCCCGGCGCCCGCTGGGACGAGGCCCACGCCGGCACCAACGCCCCCGGCACCGCCCTCGCCGTCGACCACAGCGTGCAGATCTTCGCCACCGAGCACTTCGTCCGCCCGGTGCAGCGCTGGACCTGCGCCGCGGCACCCATCCACGACCCCACCGGCCGGCTGCTCGGCGCCATCGACATCACCGGTGGCGACCACCTCGCCACCCCACAGAGCCTCGCCCTGGTCCGGGCCACCGCGCGGGCCGCCGAGGCGTTCCTGGCCAGCGCCGCGCCGGCCGAACCCGACGTCATCTCGGTGGCCGCCCTCGGCCGGGACGAGGCCGAGCTGCGCGTCGGCGGGCGGCGCGTCCGGCTCGGCCGCCGGCACAGCGAACTGCTGGTGCTGCTGCTCGACCACCCCGAGGGACGCACCGGCGAACAGCTCGGCCTCGACCTCTACGGCGACGACCGGCTGCACCCGGTCACCCTGCGCGCCGAGCTGTCCCGGCTGCGCCGCGCGCTCGGCCCCGAACTGCTCGACTCCCGCCCGTACCGGCTGCGCGGCACCGTGCGCGCCGACTTCCGTACCGTCGGCGAGCTGCTGGAACGCGGCGACGCGGCGGGCGCGCTCCGGGCGTACCCGGGGCCGTTGCTGCCCGCCTCCGACGCGCCGGGAGTGGCCCGACTGCGCCGGCTGGTCGACGGGCAGCTGCGCGCCGCCGTGCTGGCCGCCGGCGACCCGGCGCTGCTCGCGGCCTGGACCGCGACGCCCGCCGGCGCCGACGACCTCACCGGCTGGCAGGCCCTGGCACGGGCGTTGCCGCCGGGCGCGCCACGCCGGCCGCTCGCCCTGGCCCGCATCGGCCAGCTCTCCGCCGAGTACGACCTTCCGCGCGCAACGTCGCTGCAACGTCGCGGAAACTAACGTCCCGCCATCACCCCTGACGACGGCGGAGGTACCCATGACGCGCTACGACGCCCCCACCCACTGGCAGTCCCGCTACGACCACTTCATCGGCGGCGAGTACGTCAAGCCGCACGGCGGGCAGTACTTCGAGAACCCCACCCCGGTGACCGGTCAGACCTTCTGCGAGGTGGCCCGGGGCACCACCGAGGACGTCGAGAAGGCGCTCGACGCCGCGCACGGCGCCGCCGACGCCTGGGGACGCACCTCGGTCGCCGAACGGTCGCTGATCCTCAACAAGATCGCCGACCGGATGCAGGAGAACCTGGAATCCCTCGCCATCGCCGAGACCTGGGAGAACGGCAAGCCGGTACGGGAGACGCTGGCCGCCGACATCCCGCTGGCGATCGACCACTTCCGGTACTTCGCCGGCGCGATCCGGGCCCAGGAGGGCAGCCTCGGCGAGATCGACGACGACACCGTGGCGTACCACTTCCACGAGCCGCTCGGCGTGGTCGGGCAGATCATCCCGTGGAACTTCCCGATCCTGATGGCGGTCTGGAAGCTCGCCCCGGCGCTCGCCGCCGGCAACGCGGTGGTGCTCAAGCCCGCCGAGCAGACCCCGGCGTCGATCCACTACCTGCTGTCGCTCGTCGCCGACCTGCTCCCGCCGGGCGTGGTCAACGTCGTCAACGGCTTCGGCGTCGAGGCGGGCAAGCCGCTGGCCTCGTCACCCCGGGTGGCGAAGGTGGCGTTCACCGGCGAGACCACCACCGGGCGGCTGATCATGCAGTACGCCAGCGAGAACATCAAACCCGTCACCCTGGAGCTGGGCGGCAAGAGCCCGAACATCTTCTTCGACGACGTCAGCGCCGCCTCCGACGACTTCCTGGACAAGGCGCTCGAAGGCTTCACCATGTTCGCCCTCAACCAGGGCGAGGTCTGCACCTGCCCGTCCCGGGCGCTGATCCAGCAGGGCCACTACTCGGACTTCCTCGCCGCGGCGGTGGAGCGGACCGGCCGGATCGTGCAGGGTCACCCGCTGGACACCGACACGATGGTCGGCGCGCAGGCCTCCAACGACCAGCTGGAGAAGATCCTGTCCTACCTGGACATCGGCCGCCAGGAGGGCGCTCGGGTACTGACCGGAGGATCACGGGCGGATTTGGGCGGCGACTTGTCGGGCGGATACTACGTTGAACCAACCATCTTCGAGGGCGACAACTCGATGCGGATCTTCCAGGAGGAGATCTTCGGCCCGGTGGTCTCGGTGACCTCCTTCGCCGACCTGGACGACGCCGTGAAGATCGCCAACGACACCCTGTACGGGCTGGGCGCGGGCGTGTGGACCCGGGACATGAACACCGCGTACCGGGCGGGGCGGTCGATCCAGGCCGGGCGGGTCTGGACGAACTGCTACCACGCGTACCCGGCGCACGCCGCGTTCGGCGGGTACAAGCAGTCCGGCATCGGGCGGGAGAACCACAAGATGATGCTCGAGCACTACCAGCAGACCAAGAACCTGCTGGTCAGCTACTCCACCAAGAAGCTCGGCTTCTTCTGATGGCCGCCACCGTGACCGTGACCCCCGCGGCGGCCGAGGTGCTCCGGTCGCTGCGGGAGCGGCACGGGCCGCTGATGTTCCACCAGTCCGGCGGCTGCTGCGACGGCAGCGCCCCGATGTGCTACCCGGCCGGCGAGTTCCGCACCGGATCGTCGGACGTCCTGCTGGCGTCGCTCGCTGTCGACGGGGTGCCCGAGCCGGTCGAGTTCTGGATGTCGTCGGCGCAGTGGGAGTTGTGGAAGCACACGAGGTTGACGGTCGACGTGGTGCCGGGGCGGGGCAGCGGGTTCTCGCTGGAGGCGCCGGACGGGGTCCGTTTCCTCATCCGTTCCCGGCTCGCCACCTGAGCCGAGCAGCGGTCCCGCCGGGGACGGCGGGACCGCTGCTGGTCAGGCAATCTGACGCAGATCGTTGCCGTAGTCGAAGATGATGCGCAGCCGTGCCCCGAGCGCATTGGCATAACGGCTCAAGGTGGCCACCTCGTTCACGTCGAGGTCGCCGTTCTCGATCTGGCTGACCCGTCCCGGCGTCACACCCATCAACTCCGCCACCTGACGCTGGGTGAGCCCGAGACGCTTGCGCTCCTCCGCCAGATGGAACGCGCTCACCCACGCTTCGGTACGGGCACGCTCCCTCTCGTACTCAGCGTCGTCGTCGCCGAGTTCGTTCCGGACGTCGTTCCAGTCATGGAACTCTGTCATTGCTCCCCCCTCCGCTGCCTCTCGTGGTCGAGCCATGCCTTGTAGGTGATCTCCGCCAGCGGGATGTTCTCCTCGTACCAGCGGGTCCAGTTGTGTGCCTTGTCGCCCGCCACCAGCAGCACCGCCTGGGACCACGGGTCGAAGACGAAGAGCACCCGGACGGCCACGTCGCGGCCGGACCGAGGCCGCAGCTCCTTCAGGTTGCTGACGCTGGACCCCCGGAGAGTGTCCACGAGCGGGCGCCCCAGCCCCGGCCCGATCTCCGCCAACATGTCGACGGCGACGCTCACCCGCCGGTACGTGTCGGGGTCGGCACGCCGCAGGTCTCGCAACCACTGCCGCACCTCGCCGGTCACGCGGACCGTCCAGCGCCGGTTGGTCTGCTCCGCCATCCCCCAACTATAGCCTGAACTAAACAATCGCCGTCACCGATAGCGCCAGTGTCGGGCCGACTATGCGCGACGTCCCCGAGCGCGCCTGTGGGCGGGCGCCGCGCACCCGCCCACAGGTCGAGCGCCGTCAGCCGATGCTGAAGACCGCGTTGTCCATTTCGCCGCGGAACTGGTCGTTGTTGGTCAGCCCGGCGCCCTTGGCGCCGATGTTCACCTTCGCGGCGTTGGTGATGTCCATCGTGGCGCCGGTCGCGGTCTTCACCGTCTCGGCGCCGACGATCAGGCTGAGCACGTCGCCGCGCCGCTTGCACTGGACGAACTTCCAGCCCTGGTCGGCGATGGAGGCGTCGGCGGTGAGCAGCAGCGAGGCGGCCCCGTCGGCGCCCGTGCCGGCGATCCGGCAGCCCGGCTTGCCGCTGTCGAGCTGGAGCTTCCACTGCGCCGGGTCGGCGAAGACGCCCTTCTGCATCAGGTTCGCCCCGCTGGTCACCTGACCCGAGGTGACCTTCACCAGCGTGCTGATGGTGAAGTCCTGGGTACCCGGGTTGAGGTGGGCGGCGTCGGGCACCTGGATCACCGCGCTGCCCGAGGCGGGGAAGGCGATCGCCGGGCTGGTGCCGGTGCCGCTGGGGCGGCTCGCCCGCGAGATGCTGCCCGGGGCGCCCACCGCGATGCAGCCGGAGTCGCCGGGAGTGGCGACGTCGGCGAAGCAGCCGGACGTCCACGGGCCGGGCTCGACCTGCCCGGTCGGCGTGGCGTCGAAGTCCAGCCGCAGCTGCTCGGTGGCGGCGTACGCGGGTGCGGTGTCCACCAGCACGGCGGCGGCGAGGGCGGTGACACCCAGGGCGAATGCGGACATGGCACGACCCATGACGGTCCTCCAGGGATTGGGCTGCGGGCCCCCGTACGGCCGCAGCGTCCTAACATGATCACCAAGCGTGCGACCGCTGTCAATGCCCGACCGATCGATCGCTCTCAGGGCCCGGGTGCGCGCCGGGACAGCGCCGGCGGCTACCGCAGGACGAGCAGGACGAGGCCGCCGAGCAACAGCAGCACGGGTACGGCGGACAGCGTGCCGGCCACCGCGGCGGACCGCACCGGCCGACGGGCGACCGTCAGCCAGAGCAGTACCAGGCTGACCAGCACCGCCAGGAACAGCGCCGGGGTCAGGGTGTAGAGCCCGAAGAGCAGCCACCTGTCCCGGTCGGAGGTGCACTCGTCGCCGCACCCTGGCGGAACGGCCCCGGAGAACAGGGCCGTGCCCCCGAGGAGCGCCAGGACGACCGCGCCGTACCAGGCGAGCGTGACCAGCAGGGCCGCCCGCACGTCAGGTCGGCGGGGTGCGGCCCGTTCGGCGAGCGTCTCGGTCATCGGCCGATTATGGCCGTACCCGGCGGGATCCGGTGCCCCGAACCGGTGCGGGCGCCGGTCAGCGGCCGTCCAGCAGCGGCTGTCGCGGATCCCACGGCGGCCCGCCGGCCGCGTCCCGGCGCCGCCGGGCGATGGCCGACAGCGCCTCCAGGACCACCCGGTTGCCCAGGTACGCGGTGATGTCGGCGTGGTCGTACGGCGGGGCGACCTCGACCACGTCCACCCCGACCACGGGCAGCTCGTAGCAGACCCGGCGGACCGCGTCGAGCAGCTGCCGCGAGGTCAGGCCGCCCGGCTCGGGGGTGCCGGTGCCCGGTGCCATGCCCGGGTCGACCACGTCCACGTCGACGGAGAGGAACACCCCCTCGCACTCGTCGGTCGCGATCGTGAAGGCCTCCGACAGGCAGGTGTCCAGGCCGCGCGACACCAGCTCGGTCATCTCGTAGGAGCGCATCCGCTGGGCGGCCATCCACGCCAGGGTGGGCGGGTCGGGCCAGTAGCCGCGCAGGCCGATCTGGAGGAACCGGTCGCCGCGTACCGCGCCGGACTCGATGAGCCGGCGCATCGGCTGGCCGTGCCCGTGCAGCGAGCCGAACTCGATGTGTCCGGTGTCGGCGTGCGCGTCGAAGTGCACCAGCGACACCCGACCGAGCCCGTGCTGCCGGGCGACCCCGGTGGCGTCGGGCAGGGCGATGGAGTGGTCCCCGCCGAGGACGATCGGGATCGCGCCGGCGGCGGCGACGGCGTACACGGCGGCCTCCAGCGACGCCAGCGACCGCTCGATGTCGCCGGAGAACATCTCCACGTCACCGGCGTCGTAGACGCGCAGGTCGCGCAGCCCGTCGACGCGCATCGCCAGGGACGGGCGGGAGCCGTCGTGCGGCAGGTAGCAGGCCTGCCGGATGGCGGACGGGCCGAACCGGGTGCCGGGCCGGTGCGAGGTGCCGCCGTCGAAGGGCGCCCCGACGATGACGACGTCGGCGTCCGCGTACGACGCCGGGTCGTCCAGGGTGCAGCGGTCCACCCCGAGGAAGGTGACGTCGGGGCCGTACATCGGGCCGTAGCGGTTCATCGCTCCTGGATCCCCCACGGCGAGCCGTACCCGGTGAGCAGGTCGAGGAAGGGGCGGGGCGGCAGCGCCTCCGGGCCGACCACCCCGGTCCCCGACCAGGCGCCGGTGGCGAGCAGTTCCAGGGCCACCACCGGGTTGACCGCGGTCTGCCAGACGACGGCCTGGTGGCCGTACTCCCGCATGGACCACTCGTTGTCGACCACGTGGTAGAGGTAGACCTCGCGCGGCCGCCCGTCCTTGCCGGTGCCGGTGACCCAGGTGCCGGCGCAGGTCTTGCCGCGCATCCGGTCGCCCAGGGTGGCCGGGTCGGGCAGGCTGGCGGCCACCACGTCCCGGGGCGACACCTCGACGCCCCGGACGGAGACCGGAGCGGTCGAGTCGAGGCCGACCTTGTGCAGGGCCTTCAGCACCTCGATGAACTCGTCGCCCAGGCCGTACTTGAAGGTGACCCGCTTCGCCTTCACCCAGCGCGGGATCAGCAGCACCTCCTCGTGCTCGACGTTGACGCACTCGACCGGACCGATCCCCTCCGGGAAGTCGAAGACCTCCGGCTCGCTGAACGGCTCGGTGGTGTACCAGCCCCGGTCGGCCTCCCAGATCACCGGCGGGTTCAGGCACTCCTCGATGGTGGTCCAGATGGAGAACGACGGCGCGAAGTCGTAGCCGTCGACGGTGAGGTTCGCGCCGTCGCGGACGCCGATCTCGTCGATCTCGTCGAACAGCTCGTCGGCGGCGTACCGGGCGAAGACGTCCGACAGGCCCGGCTCGATGCCGATGCCGCAGAGCGCCAGCCGGCCGGCCGCCGCCCACCGGTCGGCGACGGCGAACTGGTCGTCGCCGAGCTTCACCCCGGTCTCGGCGTAGGGGCGGGACGGGTGCGGGTGGGACAGCGACATGGCCATGTCGAGGTAGTCGGCCCCGGCGGCGAAGGCGCCGTCGAAGATCGGCATGACGAAGCGCGGGTCGACCGCGTTGAGCACGTGGGTGATCCGGTGCTCCCGGCAGAGCGCGGCGACCGCGTCGGCCGAGGAGGCGTCCACCTTGGCGGCGACGAACCGGTCACCGTGACGGGCCACGGCACGCTCGGCGCGGCCGAGGTCGTAGTCGGCGACGACCATGGTCTCGAAGAAGGAGCGGCGGGCGGCGATGGCGACAGCGGCGGAGCCGACGCCACCGGCGCCGACGAGCAGGATGCGCATCAGGAATCAAACCCCAAACCAAGACGATCGAGAGTACGGAGCCAGACGTTGCGCCGGCCCTCGCGCGCGTCGGCGCGGGCGAGCGACCAGCGGGTGAGGTTGATGCCGGCGGCCCGGACGGGCTCCGGCGGGAACGGCAGCGGCGTGCTGCGGACCAGGTCGAGCCGGGTCAGCGGGGTTTCCTCGCCGCTCAGCAGGTCGAGCATCACCCGCGCGCCGAACCGGGTGGCGCCGACGCCGAGCCCGGTGTAGCCGGCCGCGTACGCCAGCCGGCCGTCGTAGGCGGTGCCGAAGAACGGGCAGAACCGCGTGCAGGTGTCGATCACCCCGCCCCAGCGGTGGCTGAAGCGCAGGCCCTCCAGCTGCGGGAACGTGGTGAAGAAGTGGTCGGCGAGGGCGGTGAAGGTAGCCGGTCTCTGCTCCAGCTCGGGGGCGATCCGGTTGCCGTAGTGGTAGACCGCGTCGTAGCCGCCGAAGAGGATCCGCTGGTCGCCGGTGATCCGGTAGTAGTGGAACTGGTTGCCGGTGTCCGCGAGGCCCTGGCGGTTGCGCCAGCCGATGGCGTCCCGCTGCGCCGATGTCAGCGGCTCGGTCATCAGGGCGTAGTCGTAGACCGGCACGAGCCAGGCGCGCAGCCGGCGCAGCAGCGGCGGGAAGGCGTTGGTGGCGAGCACCACCTGCCGGGCCCGCACGGACCCCGGCGCCCCGTCCGGCCCGCCCGCCGTCCCCGCCCGCAGAGCGGCGCCGTCGCGGCGCAGGCCGGTGACCCGGGTGTGTTCGTGGATCCGCACACCGAGCTCCAGGCAGGCCCGCCGCAGGCCCCAGGCCAGCCTCGCCGGGTCGAGCATGGCCACCCGGTCCCGGTCCCACATCCCACCGAGGTACGTCGGCGAGTCCACCTCGGCGCGCACCTCGTCGCGGTCGAGCAGCCGGACGTCGTGGCCGTACCGGCGGGCCATCTCGGTGTCCTCGGCCAACCCGGCGAGCTGGTACGGCTCGACCGCCACCGCCAGCTCGCCGGTGCGCGCGAAGTCGCAGTCGATCCCGTACGCCTCGACGGTCGCCGCGATCGCGGCCAGGTTCTCCCGGCCGAGCCGCTCCAGCTCGTCGATCTCGCCGGGGAAGCGGTCCACGCCGTTGGCCAGCCCGTGGGTCAGCGAGGCGGCGCAGAACCCGCCGTTGCGCCCGGACGCCGCCCAGCCGCAGGTGCCCGCCTCGACCAGCAGCACGTCCCGCCCGGGGTGGTCCCGCTTGGCGAGCAGCGCCGACCACAGGCCGCTGTAGCCGCCGCCGACGACGAGCAGGTCGGCCGTGTGCGTACCGTGTAGCGGCGGCAGCGGGTCGGGCCGTTCCGGGCGGTCGAGCCAGTAGGGCACGGGCGCCGCGTCGGCGAGCGCCCGGCCGGTATGCGGGAGGTTCATGACGGGCTCTTCGCCCGCCCGCCGGCCGCCGGTGCGACCGCGAGGTCGGTGCGCCGGGCCCGCCGTCCGCGCAGTGAGCTGACCCCGACCAGCAGCAGCGCGATCACGAACATCGCCGTGCCGATCACGTTGACCTGCGGCGGGATGCCCCGCTGGGCGGCGCCCCAGACGTACATCGGGAAGGTGACGGTGGTGCCGGCGTTGAAGTTCGTGATGATGAAGTCGTCGAAGCTGAGCGAGAAGGCGAGCAGCGCGGCGGCCACGATGCCGGGCAGCACCAGCGGCAGGGTGATCCGCCGGAAGGTCTGCCACTCGCTGGCGTAGAGGTCCATCGCGGCCTCCTCCAGCCGCCGGTCCATCCCGGCCAGCCGCGCCTTCACCGTCACCACCACGAACGACACGCAGAACATGACGTGCGCGATGACGATGGTCCAGAAGCCCTGCGGCACCCCGGCGGCGACGAAGAGGGCGAGCAGCGAGGTGCCCATCACCAGCTCCGGCGTGGCCATCGGCAGGAAGATCAGCACGTTGATCCCGGTACGGCCGCGGAACCGGTGCCGGACCAGGGCGAAGGCCATCAGGGTGCCGATGACGGTGGCGACGACGGTGGCGATGAAGCCGATCTGCACGCTGCGGACCACCGCATCGCACATGTCGGAGGTGGCGCAGGGCTGCCGCCAGTTGTCCAGGGTGAACTCGTGGAAGTCGTACGACAGCCGGCTCGACGGGCGGTTGAACGACAGCCCGGCCACCACCAGGATCGGCAGGGAGAGGTAGCCGAGCACGAGCAGGGCCACGCCCATCACCCAGCGGTCGGCCAGCCAACGGGAGACCCTCATCAGACCACCTCATCCGTGCCGGCGCGGCGCAGGTAGACGAAGACCACCGCGAGGATCGCCGCCATCAGCAGGAACGACAGCGCCGCGCCCTGCGGGTAGTCCAGCCGGACCAGGAACGCCGAGTCGATGACGTTACCGATCATGTATTCGTTCGGGGTGCCGAGCAGTTCGGCGTTGATGTAGTCGCCGGTGGCCGGGATGAAGAAGAGCAGCGTGCCGGCGATCAGGCCGGGCATCGACAGCGGCAGGGTGACCCGGCGGAACGCCTGCACCGGGCTGGCGTACAGGTCGCTCGCCGCCTCCAGCAGCCGGTAGTCCAGCCGTTCCAGGCTCGCGTACAGCGGCAGCACCAGGAAGGGCAGGAAGTTGTAGGTCAGGCCGAGGATCACCGCGACCGGGGTGGCGAGCAGCCGGCCGTCGGGGGCGAGCAGGTGCAGGTCGCGCAGCAGCCCCACCAGCGCGCCGTTGTCCGACAGGATGGTCTTCCAGGCGAGGGTGCGCACCAGGAAGCTGGTGAACATCGGGGCGACCACGCAGACCAGCAGCAGGTTCTTCCACCGGCCGGCCTTCTGCGCGATGGCGTACGCCAGCGGGTAGCCCATCAGCAGGGCCAGCACCAGCGCGATCCCGGCGTAGAGGAAGGAGCGGGCGAACTGCGGCCAGTACGCCTGCAACGCGTCCGGATAGTTGCCGAACGCCCAGGTCAGCGCGTACCCGGTGGAGAGCGAGCCGCTGGGGTCGTAGAGGCTGGCTGCGGCCAGTTGCAGCAGCGGCAGGCCGAAGAAGACGAACAGCCAGGCCGCGCCGGGCAGCAGCAGCAGGTACGGCAGCAGCCGGTGCCGTACCTGCCGGGGCGGTGGCGGCGCGGCGGCCGCCTGCCCCGACGGGGTCGGTACGTGGGCCAGCGCAGTCATGAGGCCGCACCCACCGGCTCGTCGAGCAGCGGGGTGGTGCTGTCGTCCTGACCCGGCTCCCGGGGCAGCAGGAAGGCGTGCCGGGGGTCCCAGTGCGCCACCACCCGGCTGCCGACCGGCAACTGGCCGCCGGCGCCGCTGTTCGCCGCGAACGCGGAGATCTCGCTCCCCCAGCCGGTGCGGACCAGGTACTGGGTGCTGACGCCCACGTAGGAGGCGTCGGTGACCACACCCTCGATGTGCTGGTGTCCGCCGGGCATCTGGTCGGCGGAGCCGACCAGATGCAGCTTCTCCGGGCGTACCCCCAGGTAGACCGCGCCCCGGTCGGCGCGGGCGCGGTCGGCGGGCACCGAGAAGCGGGCGCCGTGGGCGGTGACCGGCACCTCGGTGCCGGCGGTGCCCGCGGCCTCGGCGGCGAGCAGGTTGGACTGGCCGAGGAAGTTCGCCACGAACGCGGTGGCCGGGAACTCGTAGATGTCGGCCGGTGCGCCCAGCTGCTCGATCCGGCCGGCGTTCATCACCGCGACCGTGTCGGCCATGGTCATGGCCTCCTCCTGGTCGTGGGTGACGTGCACGAAGGTGATCCCGACCTCGGTCTGGATCCGCTTCAGCTCGATCTGCATCTGCCGCCGCAGCTTCAGGTCGAGCGCGCCCAGCGGCTCGTCGAGCAGCAGCACCTGCGGGCGGTTGATCAGCGCGCGGGCCAGGGCGACCCGCTGCTGCTGCCCACCGGAGAGCTGCGCGGGGCGCCGGCTGCCGTAGTCGTCGAGCTGCACCAGCGACAGCATCCGCATGACCTCGTCGTCGACCGAGCGGATGCCGCGCCGGCGCAGCCCGAACGCCACGTTCTCGAAGATGTTCAGGTGCGGGAATAGCGCGTAGCTCTGGAACACGGTGTTCACCGGCCGCTTGTACGGCCGCAACCGGGCGATGTCCCGGTCGCCGAGCAGCACCTGCCCGCTGGTCGGTTCCTCCAGTCCCGCGATCATCCGCAGGGTGGTGGTCTTGCCGCAGCCGGACGCCCCGAGCAGGGCGAAGAACGAGCCCTGCGGGATGGTCAGGCTGAGATCGTCCACCGCGGTGAAGACGCCGAACCGCTTGGTGAGGTTGGCCAGCCTCAGGTCGCCGGCCGGTGACTCGTGTCCCATCGTCCTCACGCCCCGATGACCTGCTGGAACTTGCCCTCGTACTCGCGCTCCTGCTTCTCGTCCAGGGCCATGAACACCTTGGACTTCGACAGCATCGCCTCGTCGGGGAAGATGAGCGGGTTGGCGGCCAACTCCGGGTCGATCTTCTCCATCTCCGCCTGCGCACCCTTGACCGGGCAGATGTAGTTCACGTAGGCGGCGAGCTTCGCGGCGACCGCGGGCTCGTAGTAGTAATTGATCAGCTGTTCGGCGTTCGCCTTGTGGGTGGCCTTGTTCGGCACCAGCATGTTGTCCGACCAGAGCATCACGCCGGAGTCCGGCACGACGAACTTGACCTTCTCGTCCTCGAAGCCGAGCTGGATCACGTCGCCGGACCAGCCGATGCATGCGGCGATGTCCCCCTTGGCCAGGTCGGGGGCGTAGTCGTTGCCGGTGAACTTGCGGATCTGCCCGGAGTCGACGGCCTTCTTGAGCTTGTTGAGGGCGTCGTCGAACTGGGCGCCGGTGAAGTTGGCCGGGTCGTGGCCGTTGGACTGGAGCAGCAGGCCCATGGTGTCCCGCATCTCGCTCAGCGCGGTCACCTTGCCCTTGAGGTCGGGGCGGGTGAGCAGCTCGTCGACGGTGCGGATCTCCTTGGTGACCTTGCCGTTGTAGGCGAGGCCAGCGAGGCCGGACTGCCACGGGATGGCGAGCTGGTTCTCCGGGTCGAAGGAGCGGTTGCGCAGCGACGGCAGCAGGTTGGCCTCGACGTTCGGCAGCTTCGACTTGTCCAGCTTCTGGATCCAGCCGAGCCGGATCATTCGGGCGGCCATCCAGTCGGTGAGAGCCATCATGTCCCGCCCGGTGCCCTGGCACGCGGCGAGCTGGTTCTGCACCTTGCCGAAGAACTCGTTGTTGTCGTTGATGTCCTCGGTGTAGGTGACCTGGATGCCGGTCTTCTGGACGAACGCGTCGAGGCTGGGGCGCTTGGATTCGTCCTTCTCGTCCGTGTCCATGTACTGCGGCCAGTTGGAGAAGGCGAGCTTCTTCTCCGTCGCGGAGAGGTCCTCGCTCTTGCAGCCCTCCTCGGTCTGGGTCGCGGCCTTGGTGCCGCAGCCGGCGAGCGCGCCGCCCGCGGCGAGCAGGGCGGCCGAGGAGAGGGTGCCGGTGAGTAGTCCACGCCGGGTGAAGGGCTTCAGGGGAGTTCGCATGTGACGACTCCTAGGGGGTCGTCCGTCGGCGGCGGGGACGGGGGTGACGCGCCGGCGGGAGGGGTCAGGTGCCTGGGACGACTGATCCTGACATGAGGTGACCGCCCCCACAAGGGATTCCGTTGCGGGATTAGCCATGGACGACGAAATACGCCACACTTCCCGATGGCACTAGGCTCACCCGGGGGAACGGACATGGGGAGTGGTCGATGACGAACCGGCAGCAGGAGAACGGCAACGGCGGGCGGCGGGTAGCTGTCCGTGAGGGTGCCAGTCACGCTCTGCTCGATGATGTCGCGAAGCAGATCATCGAGCAGCTCCAGGAGGACGGCCGCCGGCCGTACGCGACCATCGGCAAGGCGGTCGGACTCTCCGAGGCGGCGGTGCGGCAGCGGGTGCAGCGGCTGCTCGACGCCGGAGTGATGCAGATCGTCGCCGTCACCGACCCGCTCCAGCTCGGGTTCCCCCGCCAGGCCATGATCGGCCTGCGTACCGACGGCGACCTGGAGACGGTGGCCGACCGGCTCGCCGAGTTCGAGGAGATCGACTACGTGGTAATCACCGCCGGCTCGTTCGACCTGCTGGCCGAGGTGGTCTGCCGCAACGACGCCCACCTGCTGGAGATCCTGCAGAAGCTGCGCGCCGTCCCCGGGGTGCTGGCGACCGAGGCGTTCGTCTACCTCAAGCTGCGCAAGCAGACCTACACCTGGGGTACGGCCTGATCAACGGCCCGACTTCGCCGACCCGTACGGATTCCGTAGCGCCAGCCGTGGTGGATCGCAGAATTCGTTGCTTCAACGACGATTGACTGCCGATCCCACTTGCCTCGGGCCATCGGACTGTGCGATAACCGTGGGCAGAGCGGCCGGTGTCACCCCCTGACCGGCCCGAGACCCGATGGGGCTGACATGGCCAACGCCACCGACCACCTCTGGATGCACTTCACCCGGATGGCCAGCTACTCCGCCGGCGAGGTACCGACCATCGTGCGCGGCGAGGGCGCGTACGTCTGGGACTCGCAGGGCCGCCGCTACCTGGACGGGCTCGCCGGGCTCTTCGTCGTCAACGCCGGCCACGGGCGTACCGAGCTGGCCGAGGCGGCCGCCAAGCAGGCCGCCGAGCTGGCCTTCTTCCCGCTCTGGTCGTACGCCCATCCCAAGGCGGTCGAGCTGGCGGAGAAGATCGCCTCGCTCACCCCGGGCGACCTGAACCGGGTCTTCTTCACCACCGGCGGCTCGGAGGCCGTCGAGACGGCGTGGAAGCTGGCCCGGGCGTACTTCAAGCGCACCGGCCAGCCGAACAAGCACAAGGTGGTCAGCCGGTACATCGCCTACCACGGCACGTCGATGGGCGCGCTGTCGATCACCGGCCTGCCCGGCATCAAGAGCGATTTCGAGCCGCTGGTGCCCGGCGGCATCAAGGTGCCGAACACCAACTTCTACCGCGCCCCCGAGCACGGCGACTCGCCCGAGGCGTTCGGCCGCTGGGCTGCCGAGGAGATCCGCCGCGCCATTGAGCGCGAGGGGCCGGACACCGTGGCCGCGGTCTTCCTGGAGCCGGTGCAGAACTCCGGCGGCTGCTTCCCGCCGCCGCCCGGCTACTTCGAGCGGGTCCGGGAGATCTGCGACGAGTACGACGTGCTGCTCGTCTCCGACGAGGTGATCTGCTCCTGGGGCCGGCTCGGCGAGTACTTCGGCTGCGTCCGGTACGGCTACCAGCCCGACATCATCACCACCGCCAAGGGCATCACCTCCGGGTACGCCCCGCTCGGCGCGATGATCGCCAGCGAGCGGCTGATGGAGCCGTTCCTCACCGAGACCGGCATGTTCGCCCACGGGGTGACCTTCGGTGGCCACCCGGTCTCCTGCGCGGTGGCCCTGGCCAACCTGGAGGTCTTCGCCCGCGAGGACCTCATCGGGCACGTCCGGGCCAACGAGGGCGCCTTCCGGTCCACCCTGGAGAAGCTCAACGACCTGCCCATCGTGGGCGACGTCCGGGGCGACGGCTACTTCTACGGCATCGAACTGGTCAAGGACAAGGCGACCCGGGAGACCTTCGACGAGGCCGAGTCCGAGCGGCTACTGCGCGGCTACCTCTCCACCGCACTCTTCCAGGCCGGGCTCTACTGCCGGGCCGACGACCGGGGCGACCCCGTGGTGCAGCTCGCCCCGCCGCTGATCGCCGATCAGCAGCAGTTCGACGAGATCGAGCAGATCCTGCGCGCCGTGCTGACCGAGGCATGGAACCGCCTCTGAGCGGCGGGTCCGCGCTGGACGGGGCCGGTTCCCGGGACACCGGGAGCCGGCCCCGCACCGGCGGGACCGGGAGCAGCGAGGCCGTCGGCGGCACCGACCGCACCCGGGTACGCCGGCTGCCCGAGCTCGCCGTCCACGACCGGGCCACCCTGCACGCCGTCCTCGACGCCGGCCGGGTCGGTCACCTGGCCATCGCCGACGGGCGTCAGCCGTACGCGCTGCCGGTGGCCTACGCCCGCGACGGCGAGCGGGTGCTGCTGCACGGCTCGACCGGCAGCCGACTGTTCCGGCACCTCGCGGCGGGCGCGCCGGCCTGCCTGACGGTGACCCTGCTCGACGGTCTCGTGCTGGCCCGCAGCGCCTTCGCCTCCTCGATGAACTACCGGTGCGCGATGGTGCTCGGCGAGCTGAGCGTGGTCGACGGCGACGACAGGCTGGCCGCCCTGGAACGCCTCTCCGAGCACCTGCTGCCCGGCCGCTGGGCGGCGATCCGGCCGCCGTCGGCGAAGGAGCTGGCCGCCACGCTGGTGCTCGCCCTGCCGCTGGACGAGTGCTCGGTGAAGGTCAGCGACGGCCCGCCCGACGACCCCGACGACGACCTCGACCGGCCGGTCTGGGCCGGGGTGGTGCCGGTGGTGGAATCGCTCGGCACCCCGCAGCCCGACCCACGGCTGCGCCACGACCTGCCCCCACCGGAGTGGTGATGCGCTACCAGGAGCTGTCCCACTGGCTGTCCATGGTGGACGAGCCGCTGGACCCGCGCCCGTCGCTGCCCGGCGACACCGACGCCGACGTGGTGATCGTCGGCGCCGGCTACACCGGGCTGTGGACGGCGTACCACCTCGCGACCGCCGACCCGTCGCTGCGGATCACCGTGCTGGAGGCCGAGATCGCCGGGTACGGCGCCTCGGGGCGCAACGGCGGCTGGTGCTCCGCGCTCTTCCCCACCTCGCTTCCCGCGCTGGCCCGCCGGCACGGCCGGGACCGGGCGCTGGCCATGCAGCGGGCCATGCAGGAGACCGTGCGCGAGGTCGGCCGGGTGGTCGCCGCCGAGGGCATCGACTGCGACTGGCACCAGGGCGGAACGGTGGTGCTGGCCCGGTCGCAGGCGCAGCTCGGCCGGGCCCGCGCCGAGGTGGCCGCAGCCCGCGAGCACGGTCTCGACCCCGACGACCTGGTGCTGCTCGACGCCGCCGAGGCGTCCGCCCGGTGCGCCGCCGAGGGGGTGCTCGGCGCGACGTACACCCCGCACTGCGCGGTGGTGCACCCGGCCAAGCTGGTCCGTGGACTGGCCCGGGCGGTGGAGCGCCACGGGGTACGCCTGCACGAACGCACCCCGGTCACCGCGATCCGGGCCGGCGCCGCGGTCACCCCGTACGGCACGGTCCGGGCGCCCGTGGTGGTCCGGGCCACCGAGGGGTACACGCCCGGGCTGCCCGGGCAGCGGCGCGCCATCGCCCCGGTCTACTCGCTGATGGTGGCCACCGAGCCGCTGCCCGCGCAGACCTGGGACCGGATCGGGCTGGCCGAGCGGGAGACGTTCTCCGACCACCGGCACGTCATCATCTACGGCCAACGCACCGCCGACGGCCGGTTGGCCTTCGGCGGGCGGGGCGCGCCCTACCACTTCGGCTCCCGGGTCTCCCCCGCGTACGACCGGGAGCCGGCGGTCTTCCGCGCGCTGCGCCGGGTGCTGGGCGAACTTTTCCCCGTGCTCGGCCCCGAGGTGCCGGTCACCCACACCTGGGGTGGCCCGCTGGGGGTGGCCCGGGACTGGTCGGCCTCCGTCGGGCTGGACCGCGCGACGGGTCTCGGCTGGGCGGGCGGCTACGTGGGCGACGGGGTGGGCACCAGCAACCTGGCGGGCCGTACCCTCGCCGACCTGATCCGCGGCGTGGACAGCGACCTGACGGCGCTCCCCTGGGTCAACCACCGCTCCCCGAAGTGGGAGCCGGAGCCCCTGCGCTGGCTGGCGGTCAACGCCGGCCTGAAGGTGATGTTCTCGGCCGACGCCGCCGAAGCCCGCAAGGGTCGCCCTTCCCGCCGCGCCGCCGCCTTCTCCCGCCTCCTCGGCCACTGACCCCACTGCTCCCGGCCCGCGTCCAGGGCTCGGTGATCAAGAGGTTTGCGTCATCCAGGGCCCTGGTCCTGACGCAAACTTCTTGATCACCGGGGCAAGCGGGCAGCGCCGGGGTCCCAGGGCGGGAGGGGGTGCGGGTTAGTGGTTGGGGGGGATTACGCGGAGGTGGCCTCGGCGGCCGGTGTGGGGGGAGGGGTGGTTCTGGTCGTCCTCGGGGGGACGGGGGGTCACCGGGCGGGCGGCCTCGCGGACGGCCTCGGCCAGGGCCACCAGATCGTCGGTGGTGGGCGGCGGCGGCTCGAACTCGCCCTCGTGCCGGACCACGTCCCAGCCCCGGGGAGCGGTCAGGCTCCGGGCGTGCGGCTCACAGAGGTCGTACGTGTGCGGCTCGGCGAAGGCCGCCAACGGGCCCACCACCGCGGTCGACTCGTTGTAGACATAGGTCAATGTGGCGACCGCTTGCCGGGGGCAGCCGTTACGGGAGCAGCGCCGTGGTGACCTCACGGCGGCAGGGTATCTCCATTACCGGGTCCGGCGCACCGGTTCGCGTTGCGACACGCCCGTCACGGTGATCACAATTCGCGCCCGCTCGGCCCGCCGCGCCAGGAGTGCGGCGCTGCCGCAGGCCAGGCCGGCGCGGGAGCTACCCTGTGCCTCATGACGAGCCCGGAACACCGCCGCCCCGGCTCCGGCCGGCGCACCCACCGCGACCGCCACGGTCGTGGCCTGCGGGGGCGACTGGTGCCGGCGACCGTCCCGCTGTCCCGCACCAAGGCCGAGGTCTTCGACGACCTGGTGCTGGACACCGTCGAGACGCTGGAGCGCCGCTTCGCCAAGGAGCTGGCCGGCGTCGAGTTCGCCGTCGAGGACGTCCCGCCGGACCTGAACGTCTACGACTCGGACGTGCTGGAGGACGGCGAGGTGCCGCTGGCCCGCCTGCTGCCGGGGCGCCCCGGCCGGCAGGAGGTGCCGCCCCGCATCGTGCTCTACCGCCGGCCGCTGGAGTTCCGCGCGATGGACCGCGAGGACCTGGCCGACCTGGTGCACGACGTGATCATCGAGCAGGTGGCGAACCTGCTCGGGGTCGACCCGGACGAGCTGGCCTGACCCCCCTCGGTCGGGCCGCCCCCGCGGCACCGACCCGGGCGTGAGCCGGGCGGCCCCCACCGCCCCGGCCCCACACGTCAGCTCAGGCGGCCCGCCGCTTGAGCTTGCGCCGCTCCCGCTCGGAGAGCCCGCCCCAGATCCCGAACCGCTCGTCGTGACCGAGAGCGTATTCGAGGCATTCCGTCTTGACCTCGCACCGCGAGCAGATCCGCTTCGCCTCGCGGGTCGAGCCGCCCTTCTCGGGAAAGAACGCTTCCGGATCGGTCTGCGAGCAGAGCGCCCGCTCCTGCCACTCCGGCGCGTTTCCGAGCAGGTCGGCCACCTCAAGCTGGCCGTCCATCAGATGCCTCCTTGTCGCGCACCGGCGTCATCGCCGCTGCAACCCCCCACGCGAAAGGCGTGCTTGTCCGTACGGTCCCCATTTGTTGCGTTCCGTGCGAACAACCCCATTCAAATTACACGCGTGTAATGCGTGCGCCGTCAAGCTGAACTTGATAATGGAGTCGCCCTCCCGACACCGCTCGAGCGACCACTTCGGTCGCCCGCCTCGCAACCTGCCCTATCGATTCAGACCCCGGCCGAGTAACGCCCTCTCCGGCGAGTTGCCCGAGATTTCTGCCGTGGCGTGCCCAACGTGGACGCCGCCGGGGTACGCCGGCGGAGGCTCCGGTGGACCAGCCATCAAGATCGAGTTCTTGGTGGGGCACAGGTTAACGCGGTTCGACCACAGCCGCCCGTCGAGCGGGAAATGCCGACAGCGCCCCGTCCACGATGTGGACGGGGCGTGACGGTTCGGACGCGGTGCGGTGATCAGCCCACCCCCGGCGGAGCGCTGCTCGGCCAGACGAACTCGGCGACGGCGCCGCCGGTGACGGAGATCGCGCCGGCGGGCGTCCGCTCGTCCCACCAGACGGTATAGGGACCGGCCGGCAGGTCCGGGTACACGGCACTGTGGAACATCCCGTCCCGGACGACGCGCTCCCGCACGGCCGAATGGGTACGCGGCCCGCCGGGCTGGTCGGCCCGGCTGATCTCGATCTCCCGCCCGTGCAGCCGGCGGCCGGTGTGGACGATCAGCGCGCCGGTGTCGGCGCCCAGGTCGAGCAGGACGGTGCCGCTCTCCGTCGGCCCGTACCGGTGGTCGTGCCCGTGCATGACGTCCTCCCTCCGCTCAGGACTTCGCCACCGGCGGGTTGTTGAACCCGTCGTACGGGGTGCCCAGGAAGGGGAAGCCGGCCAGGAAGGGTGCGGTCACGTCGGCGGCGCTCAACCCCGGGGTGACCGCGCCGGCCGCCGCGTCGGGGGTGAAGGCCTTGTCCACCAGCGGCACGGTGACCCCGGCGATGGCCCGCAGCGCGATGCTCACCACATCGTCGCCGACCCGCCGGCCGTTGGGGAAGCCGGCCAAGTCGCCGCCGAGCACGCCGAACCGGTCCGGCTTGGCGGTCGGCTTGATCGCGGTGTTCAGCCGCAGCATGTCGGCCTGCACGTCGCCGGTGTTGTTGGTGAAGCCGTCGATCAGTCCGGCCGGGATGCCGGTGAGCAGGATCGCCGCCAGGTCCGCCCGGGGCTTCTTGGCCTTGTTCAGGGCGTCCAGCCGGGGGAAGACGCCCGGATAGAGGGCCGGCAGCAGGGCGGCCAGCTCCGGCTGCTCGACGAAGCGGGCGAACCGCTTGTCCTCCGACGGCGGCAGGGTGTTCCAGAGGTCCTTTTGGGACATCGGCACGATGACCTCGTTGAACAACGGGTTGCCCAGCCGGGACACCTGGGTCCACGGGCCGGTGGCGGTGTCCGCGGCGACCCGGTCGCCGAGCACCCGCACCTGCTGCCGCGAGGCCGACGTCCACACGCCGATCACCGAGGCACGGTCGGCCTGGCCGTACCGGTTGGCCTTTCGGCGCACCTTGCTCAACGGCACCTGCACCGCGATGCTGTGCACGTTCATCCGGTCCACGGCGTTGACCGGCTCGCCCTCGGTCTTGAAGAGCTTCTTGCCGGCGACGTGCAACTGCTGGAACGGCCGCAGCGTACCCAGGTCGAAGATGGCGCCGAGGTCGACGAAGAAGCCGTCCGCGCGCTGCCCGGCGAAGACCCGCTCCCCGGTGGAGAGGCTGTACGTCGCCTGGCGGGCCAGCTGGGCGTAGTTCGGGGTGGAGAGCGGGCCGACGTTGCACGGCGGGCAGGGCAGCTTGTGCGCGAGCACGTGCTCCCGACCGTCGGCCACCCGGGTCAGCTTGTAGAACTGGCGCCGATTCCAGTTCTCGCTGTCCAACGACTCGATCGGGCCGGTGTTGTAAAGAAAGCTGTTCGGATTCGTGATCTCGGTGCTGAATTCGAACCGGTAGGTCACGTCGGGACGGCCGTCACCATCGTTGTCGATGTGAATCTCGTACCGCACGTCGTCGCCGAACTCGAAGAAGTTCGGTCCGCCGGAGGGGAGCTGCAACGGCACGTAGTTGGCGATCAGCGTGACCGAGTCGGGCCGATCGGGGCTGACGAACGCGTACAGGTCGGAGCTGTCGGCGACCGGGTCCTTGCTTATCTCCGGTGCTTCGCGGTGGGAGGACATGGCGGACCAACCTTTGCGGGATCAGGAGTGAGGTGAGGGTGGCCGGGCGCCGAGAGCCCGCGCCGGGCCGTGCGGGGAGGGCGGTACGCCGGCGGGTCAGCGCCGCCCGGCGGCGCGCCGCAACCGGTCCGCCAACCCGCGGTCGCGTACCTCGATCCGGGACGTGCCGACGAAGACGTCCATCGTCCCGGTGGCGGCGTCGCGCAGGTGGACCACGATCGGGTCGTCCTTCGCGCCGGCGGCCGACGGGGCGTTCTGCGCGGCCGACAGGCCCGGCACGGTGAGGGCGGCGGCGCCCAGTGTGGCGCTCGCCGCAGCGGTCAACGTCTGCCGGCGGGTCAGTCGCGGCCAGGGCCGCTTCCGCTCGTCACTCGTCATGGGGAACCTTTCCTCCGGCGGCGCGTACGCGCCCGCGGTGGCTCGCGAGGGGCTGCCGACGGCGGCCCTCGCCTCAACCGCCGCCGGCGACCAGTGGTACGGCCGGTGCCGGGGAAAGGTTCGACGCTACGCGGGGTGGTGACCGTACGCGGTCGTCCGCTTGCGCGCCGGTCGTCCGGCGGCCGCCGCGATGGCCCGCAACTGCTCCTCGGTACGCGCCGAACCGTTGCCGGAGCCGGCCATCCGGGAGATCGTCTCCTCCATCAGCGTGCCGCCCAGGTCGTTGCAGCCACCCTGCAGCATCGCCACCGTGCCGGCGTCGCCCAGCTTCACCCAGGAGCACTGGATGTTGTCGATCCGGCCGTGCAGCAGCAGCCGGGCCATCGCGTGCACCGCCCGGTTCTCCCGCCAGGTGGGCCCCGGCCGGGCGATGCCGGCGAGGTAGATCGGCGCGTTGGTGTGCACGAACGGCAGCGCCACGAACTCGGTGAACCCGCCGGTGCGGTCCTGCACCCCGGCCAGCACCCGGAAGTGCGCCAACCACTGCCCGGGGTGGTCCACGTGGCCGTACATCATCGTGGAGCTGGACCGGATGCCCAGCTCGTGGGCCGTGCTGACCACGTCGACCCAGGCGGCGGCCGGCAGCTTGCCCTTGGTGAGCACCCAGCGCACGTCGTCGTCGAGGATCTCCGCGGCGGTGCCCGGGATGGTGTCCAGGCCGGCCTCGCGCAGCCGGGTCAGCCACTCCCGGACCGGCACGCCGGCCTTGGCGGCGGCGGTGACGATCTCCATCGGGGAGAAGGCGTGCACGTGCATCCCCGGCACCCGTGCCTTGATCGCCCGGACCAGGTCGGCGTAGCCGGTCACCGGCATCTTCGGGTCGATCCCGCCCTGGAGGCAGACCTCGGTGGCCCCGGCCGTCCAGGCCTCCTCGGCCCGGTCGGCGACCTGCTCCACCGAGAGCCGGAACGCGTCGGCGTCCCGTTCCCGCTGGGCGAAGGCGCAGAACCGGCAGCCCACGTAGCAGACGTTGCTGAAGTTGATGTTGCGGTTGACCACGTAGGTGACGTCGTCGCCGACGGCGTCGCGCCGGACGTCGTCGGCGAGCCGGCACAGCTCGTCCAGCGCCGGGCCGTCCGCGCCGAAGAGGGCCAGCGCCAGGTCGGCGTGGCGAGGCTCCAGCAGCGCCGCCGGGTCGTCGGCGGCCAGCCGCAGCCCGGCCCGTACGTCGGCGTCACCGCCGCCGGGGGCGGCCCCCGCGGTCACCTTGCCCGCGACCTCCGACCAGTCGCCGTAGACGCTGTCGAAGTCGCCCCGCCGGTCCCCGGTACGCCCGGTGGTGTCGATGGTGGCGTGCAGGTCGGTCCGCCCGCCGTACGTCTCGTCGGGCTCCTGCCACGGCCGGCCCACCGGCCGGGCGGACTCGACGGCGAGCCCCGTCTCCGGGTCGGCCAACGCGCCGACGTGCGGCAGCAGCCGATGGTCGAGCCAGGGGTCACCGGCCCGGACGTACTCGGGGTAGACCGTCAGTCGCTCGCGCAGGGTGAAGCCGGACTTCTCGGTGTGCCGGGCCAGCTCGTCGAGCTGCGGCCAGGGCCGCTCCGGGTTGACGTGGTCCGGGGTCAGCGGCGACACCCCGCCCCAGTCGTCGATGCCGGCGCGCAGCAGCAGGTCGTACTCGCCCTCGATCAGGTTGGGCGGGGCCTGGATCCGGGCCTTGGGGCCGAGCAGCAGCCGGGCCACCGCCACCGTGGCGGCCAGGTCGTGCAGCTCGGCGTCGGGCATGCCGCGCATCGCCGTGTCCGGCTTGGCGCGGAAGTTCTGCACGATCACCTCCTGGAGGTGGCCGTACTCCCGCATGCTCCGGCGGATCGCGAAGATCGCGTCGACCCGCTCGGCCGGGGTCTCCCCGATGCCGATCAGGATGCCGGTGGTGAACGGCACCCCGACCCGGCCGGCGTCGTCGAGCACCCGCAGCCGCACCGCGGGTTCCTTGTCGGGCGAGCCGAAGTGCGGACCACCCGGCTCGGACCAGAGCCGGGTCGCCGTGGTCTCCAGCATCATCCCCATGCTCGGCGCGACCGGCTTGAGCCGTTGCAGCTCCGACCAGGACAGCACGCCCGGGTTGAGGTGGGGCAGCAGGCCGGTCTCCTCCAGCACCGCCACCGCGCAGGCGCGCAGGTAGTCCAGGGTGGAGTCGTACCCGCGCTCGTCCAGCCACTCGCGGGCCGCCGGCCAGCGCTCCTCCGGCCGATCACCGAGGGTGAACAGGGCCTCCTTGCAGCCCAGCGCCGCGCCCTGCCGGGCGATCGCCAACACCTCGTCCTGCTCGAGGAAGGCGGCCGGCAGCCGGTGCGGCACGGTGGCGAAGGTGCAGTAGTGGCAGCGGTCCCGGCAGAGCCGGGTCAGCGGGATGAAGACCTTCTTGGAGTACGTCACCACGCCCGGTCGGCCGGCGTCGCGCAGCCCGGCGTCGCGGATCTCCCCGGCGACGCGGAGCAGTTCGTCGAGCTCGGCCCCCCGGGCCGCCAGCAGCGCGGTCGCCTCCGCGACGTCCAGCGCGCGGCCGGTGGCCGCCCGGCGCAGCGCGCGCTGCACGCTCGCCTCGGTCGGGGCGGGATCGGTGCGGTCAGCCATCCGCTCAGCCTATGCGCTGGCTCGGACGGCCGGACGGGCACGGAACACGGTGTGAGATCAACCGAGCCGCGCCGGCCCGTCCCGGCTGATCGATTTGACCCGTTGCCGGCGGGGCCGGTCGGCAGGCCGGCGGGGCCGGCTGAGATGCGGCGTTCGGGGCGCGGCCGTCCAAGGTGCGGCCGGCTCAGGGGAACCGGCTCGGATCCGACCAGCTCCGGCCCGGCTGGCTAGGTGGCAGCCGCCGGGCTTCAATCCGGCTGCTGCCCGGTGGGAGGCGGATCCTCCGACCACGGAGCGTCACTCCGTCGTCCGGGCGCATCACATCGAGCGTGATACCTCAGAGTCATTTTGATACCTCTGAGGTATCACGCTCACCACATTGTTGCTTCGCTGACCCGCCCGCCCACACGACGACAGTGGACGGGCGGCTCGGCTCAGCGTGGGGAGTTCGGGTCGTCGCGGTGGAAGCGCTGGGTCCGGTCGACGTCCTCGCCACCGGGCGGCACGGCCGGCCCGCCCACCTCGCCGGGCTGGCGCGGGATGGTCTGGGTCGGGTCGGCCGACGGCGGCTGGCCGAACGGCGGAGCGGTGTTCGGGCCGGCGAACGGCGGCGCGGACTGCGGCGTGCCGAACGGCGGCGCCGACTGCGGAGCGGCGCCGAACGGCGGGGCCGAGGCCGGGCCCTGCTGGCCGTACTGGCCGTACTGGCCGGCGGCCGGGTAACCGGCGGACGGCTGGCCGGCGGCCGGGTAACCGGCGGACGGCTGGCCGGCGGGCGGGTAGCCGGCGCCGGGGTGGCCGCCGGGCTGGCCCGGGGGCGGGTAACCGGCGGAGGGGTAGCCGCCCTGGCCGGACTGCTGCGGCCAACCGGGCTGCGGCTGGCCGTACACGCCGGGCTGCGGCTTGGGGCGGGGGACGAAGTAGAACGCCCGCCAGACCCGGTAGACGACGAACGCGGCGAGGGCGAAGAACGCGAACCAGGCGGCCCGGGTCAGCAGGCCGAGCAGGGCGTCCAGCAGCTCCGCGTCGGCCAGCCGGTTGACCAGCCAGATCAGGAAGGTCAGTGTGCCGAAGAGCGCGCCGAAGGCGTACTCGCCGACCGCGACCTGGGTGATCTGCTTCGCCCGCGGCAGCACCGGCGAGACGTGCGTGGCGAGCAGCACGGCCAGCAGCGGCAGGACGGTCGCCTCGATGCCGACGAACGAGAAGAAGGTGCTGCCGGCCCGGCTCGAGAAGGTGCTGTACTCCGAGGCCGGCGCGAGCAGCCGGATCAGTCCGACGAAGAGCAGCACGGCGTTCGCGCCGAGCAGCACGAACGCGGCGAGTTCGCGCAGTGGACCGGTGAGCTGGCGGGCCTGCGTCGCGTCTTTCGGCGCCGGCTCGGCGGGGCTGGTCACGAGTTCTCCCTCGGGCGAAACGGACAGATGCCGACGTGAGCCTAGTCTCCCGGACCACCGTCGGACCGCAGGCGTCGCGTACGCGAGGATGGACGTCATGCGCATTGTGGTTCTGACCGGCGGGATCGGGGGCGCCCGGTTCCTGCTCGGCGTCCGGGCGTACGCCCGCGAGGTGGGCGCCGAGGTGACCGCCGTGGTCAACGTCGGCGACGACCTGCTCCTGCACGGGCTCAAGGTGTGCCCCGACCTGGACAGCGTCATGTACACCCTGGGCGGCGGGGCCGACCCGGAACGCGGCTGGGGACGGGTCGGTGAGACCTGGACGGTCAAGGCGGAGCTGGCCGCGTACGGCGCGGAGCCGACCTGGTTCGGGCTCGGCGACAAGGACATCGCCACCCACCTGGTGCGGACCACCATGCTCAACGCCGGGTACCCGCTCTCCGCGGTGACCGAGGCGCTGGCCAGCCGCTGGCAGCCCGGCGTACGCCTGCTGCCGGCCACCGACGACAGGCTGGAGACCCATGTGGTGGTCGACGGCGAGGAGGGGCAGCGGGCGATCCACTTCCAGGAGTGGTGGGTGCGCTACCGGGCGGACATCCCCACCCACCGGTTCGTCTTCGTCGGTGCGGAGACCGCCAAGCCGGCGTCGGGGGTGCTGGAGGCGATCGCCGGCGCGGACGCCGTGCTGGTCGCGCCGAGCAACCCGGTGGTGAGCGTCGCCCCGGTGCTCGCCGTGCCGGGGCTGCGCGACGCGGTCGCCCAGGGTCCGGCCCGGGTGGTCGGGGTCTCCCCGATCATCGGCGGCGCTCCGGTGCGCGGCATGGCCGACCGGTGCCTGTCGGTGCTGGGTGTGGAGTGCAGCGCCGCCGGGGTGGGCCGGCTCTACGGCGGGCGGAGCGAGGGCGGCCTGCTCGACGGCTGGCTGGTCGCGCCGGAGGACGAGGGCACCTCGGTGCCGGGGGTGGCGGTCCGGTCCGCGCCGCTGCGGATGACCGACGAGGCGGCGACCGCGCAGATGGTGCGGGCCGCGTTGGAGCTGGTGTGAGACTGGAGATCCTGCCGGTGCTGGGCATCGGCGACGTGACCGAGGGCGACGACCTGGCGGCGCTGATCGCGACCGCCGCGCCGTGGCTGCGCGACGGGGACGTGCTGGTGGTCACCAGCAAGATCGTCTCGAAGGCGGAGGGCCGGCTGGTCGACGTGCCGGCGGACGGGCCGGAGCGGCTCGCCGCGCGCGACGAGGTGCTGGCCGCCGAGACCGCCCGGGTGGTGGCGACCCGTGGCGCGACCCGGATCGTCCAGACGCACCACGGCTTCGTGATGGCCTCCGCCGGGATCGACGCTTCCAACGTCGACAAGACCCGGCTGGTGCTGCTGCCCAAGGACCCGGACGCCTCGGCCCGGGCGCTGCGCGCCGCCCTGGCCGAGCGGTATGGCGTCGACGTGGCGGTGATCGTCAGCGACACCATGGGTCGGCCCTGGCGCAACGGGCTCACCGACGTGGCGCTCGGCGTGGCCGGCATGTCCGCCATCCGCGACCACCGGGGCGAGGTCGACCCGTACGGCAACGAGTTGCAGCTGACCCAGATGGCCGTGGTGGACGAACTGGCCGGCGCCGGCGAGTTGATCAAGGGTAAGTGCGACCAGGTCCCGGTCGCGGTGGTGCGCGGCTACCTGGGCGCCGGCCGCACCGACGACGGCGCGGGCGCGAGCGTCCTGGTCCGGGACGCGACGATGGACCTCTTCTCCCTCGGCACCGCCGAGGCGCGGGCCGCCGGCCTCCGGTCCGCCGCGACCCTCGCCGACGGCACCGGTCCGACGCCGGCCGACCCGGAGGCGGTCCGGCGGGCCGTCGCCGCGGTCGCCGACGTGGTCGCGCCCGGCACCGCCTTCACCCACGTCACCGACGAGGAGGTACGCGCCGGCCTGGTCGCCACCGTCCCGGGCTGGCCGGCGGGGGCCACCGGGCTGATCCTCGGCGCGGCGCCCACCCCGGTCGACCGGCCGGACCTGGTGCGCTTCGGCGCGGACCTGCAACGGCTGCGCACCGCGCTGGCCGCCGAGGGGGTGCCCTCGGCGCTGCTGCCGCCCCCGTCGGGCAGCACCGCCAGCGCCTGCCTGGCGATCTGACGCCGGGCCGGGTCAGGCGTCCAGCATGGCCCGGCCCAGCGGGGTCAGGGTGTGCAGCACCATGTTGCGGTCCCGCTGGCTGACCAGCAGCCCGGCGTTGCGCAGCACGGCGGTGTGCTGGCTGGCGGCGGCCGGCGAGATGTGCAACCGCCGGGCCACCTCGCCGGTGGTGCAGCCGTCGTCGCTGGCCTCCAGCACCGCGGCCCGGGTCCGGCCGAGCAGCGCGGCGAGCGCCTCCCGCCCGGCTCCCTCGCGGGTCGGGCCGGCACCCTCGCCGGGCGCCGGGACCAGACCGCCCAGCCGGTCCACCGGATAGACCAGCACCGGGGGCAGCGCCGGGTCGAGCAGGGCCACCGGTGTACGCGCGCAGAAGAACGAGGGCACCAGCAGCAACCCGCGCCCGTCCAGGTGCAGCTCCCGGCTGTACGGGTAGTCGTGCACCTCCAACCGCCCGGAGTCCCAGCGCATGGTGGGGCGCAGGCTGGCCAGCAGCCCCTCCGCCCCGCCGTCGAGCAGGGCGCGGGCGCGGCGGTTGCGGTCGGCCTCCACCGCCGCCTGGATCCGCCCCCAGTACGGCTCGAGCGCCACCGACCGGTACTGCGTCATCGAGTCGGTCAGCAGTTGCAGCACCTCCGGCTCGCCGCGGGCCAGCGCGGAGGCGGAGGAGGGCAGCGAGTTCGCCCCCGCCAGCACGGTCAGGTCCCGATTCAGCAGGTCGATCGGGGTGGCCCGGACCGCGTCCAGCCCCGCCTCGAACCCCGCCACGCTCTGGTACGGGGTGAGGAAGTCGGGGAAGTAGCCGCGCGGCGGGTTCAGCGCGAAGAGCAGCCGGAGCTGGTTGGAGGTGACGTCACGGCGCAGCTCGCGGGCGACGCCCCGGCGCCAGTGCGCCATCAGCGGGTCCCGGGTGCGGCCCTGCAGCAGGTGCAGACTCAGCACCAGTTCCCAGATCGGGTCGGCCGCGGGGGCCACCCTGGTCCGGAGTATGTCCTCCTGAGAGAAGTGGATCGTCAGCATGGAAGCGCTCCTGAGGGCGGGCAGGGGGATTGCCCACCGACCCTCTGCACTCTACCCGCCCGGCACTTACCTCCACTTTTAAGCGTGAGCTGAAAAACCTCGACGCCCCGACCGCCGGTTGGCATGCTCCTACTGCCCGGTCCGGCGTGCGAAGGGGTCCACCAGCCACCCGACCGGGACGCCCGGGGGCGGTGGGCGCGTCCGGGAGACACCACGAGGGTCTGCGGCCCTGGTCCGCAGAGGTGTCCCCCGGGCGCTCCGCGCCGAGCGGGCCGGTCAGCCGATCCAGAGCGCGACCCGGTGGTCCTCGTCGGTGACGTAGAAGCAGCTCCCGTCCAGCTCGGCCAGACCCTCCACGTGGTGGAACGGCGCCAGATCGGCCACCAGCTCCCCGGTGACCAGGTGCTCCTCGGCGTCCGGCCGCCACCGGAAGCGGACGTGCCGGGAGGTCACCCCACCTCCCGCCGGATGGTCGTCCAGCAGCACCGAGCCCTTGCCCAGCGCGTCGATCGAGCCGACCACCGCCGCGTAGTCGCCGTCGGCGGTCGGGGCGATCGCGCGGAAGCCGACCAGCGCGCCTGGCGGCGTCACCCCGGTCAGCGCGTACGCCCGGCCGGCCACCGGCCAGTCGCCGTCCCCGGCGAACATCTCCGGCACCCCGGCCAGCTCGACCAGGATCGGCTCACCGGCGGCGGTCACCGGGAACCGGAGGCCGAGCAGCACGGTGCCGTCCGGGGTGAACGTGGCGGCCTCCACGTTCAGCGGCAGGTCGTCCTCGGCGAGCCGGCTCACCCAGCTCTTCGCCCGGGCGGTGCCCCGGGCCAGCGTCTCGACGATGAACCGGCGGCGGACCTGGTCGCCGGGCGGCAGCGGGGTGAAGGGTGCCTTCGCCAACGCGTCGTTGACCACCCGGTGCACCCGGAACCGGTTGCGCACCACCCGCACCGGCAGGGTCCCCGCCGCCGCGTCGTCCTCGCGGAACCGGGCCACGAACGCCCGGCGCGGGCGCAGCGGGCCGGCCTTCGAGCCGAAGTGCGAGCCGAAGACGTACACCCAGCCGTCATGGTGGGCCAGCGCCTCGCCGTCCTCGGTGCGCCCGTTCTCGACGCCGGCGTCGGCGGGCACGTGCCGGGCGATCCACTCGCCGTCGGAGCGTTCCAGCAGCAGGGCCAGGCAGCGCTCGACCGGGCCCTCGTCCAGCACCGTCCAGAACCCGCGCCGGGCGCCGTACGCGCGCAGCAGCGCCGGGGAACGGACCGGCAGCAGGTCACTGGCCTCGTTGCCGGCCACGACGAACTCGACGAGTCGCAGGGTCACTGGGCCAGGGTACGGAGCCGACGCTCGTAGAGTGTCGGGGTGCCCGACGTCTTTGCCACCACCGACCCCGCCGGCCGCCCGTCCCCGTCCGGCGGCGAGGCGGCGCTGCACGCCGACGCGGTGGCGCTGCTGAGTGGGTGGACGGCGACCAGCCCCGCCGCCGCCGAGGCGCGGGACCGCACCCTGGAGCTGCTGACCGCCGGACCGGTGGCGATGGGCCGCAGCCACCGACCCGGGCACGTCACCGCCAGCGCGCTGGTGCTGGACGCCACCGGCGACCGGGTGCTGCTCTGCCTGCACGGCAAGTTCCGCCGGTGGGTGCAGCTCGGCGGGCACTGCGAGCCGGCCGACCGCACCCTCGCCGGGGCCGCGCTGCGCGAGGCGACCGAGGAGTCGGGGATCGCCGGCCTGGTCGTCGACCCGGTGCCGATCGACGTGGACATCCACCCGGTCGCCTGCCAGGGCGGCTCGCTGCACCACGACGTACGCTTCGCGGTCTTCGCCCCGCCCGGCGCGGTGGAACGGGTCAGCGACGAGTCCGAGGCACTGGGCTGGTTCCCGCCGGACCGGCTGCCCGAGCCGCTGGCCGGCGGGACGGTCCAGCTCGTCGCGCCGGCCCTGGCCGCGCTGCGCCGCCGCGCCTGAGCAGGCGACCGGCGGCGAGGCGGGTCAGATCAGGCCCTCCTCGCCGCGCTCCTTGAGCGCGTCGACCAGCACCTTGACGTCCTGGGCGCGGTCGCGCGGGCAGACCAGCACCGCGTCCGGGGTGTCCACCACGATCAGGTCCCGCACCCCGAGCGCGGCGACCAGCCGGCCGGACTGCGGCACCACCACCAGGTCGGCGCAGTCGTGCAGCAGCACGCCCGGCTTGGCGTCGGTGCCCAGCACCACGTTGCCGTCCGGGTCGGCGGGGAGCACGTCACCGAGGGTGTGGAAGTCGCCGACGTCGTTCCAGCCGAAGTCGCCGGGCACCGTCGCGACCCGACCGGCGGTCGCCGCGCCCTCCATCACCGCGTAGTCGACGGAGATCTTCGGCAGCGTCGGCCAGACCGTGCCCAGGATGTCGTCCTGCTCGGGGGTGCCCCAGGCGGCGGCGATGGCGCTCACCCCGGCGTGCAGGGCCGGCTGCTGGCGGGCCAGTTCGGCGAGGAAGACGTCCACCCGCCAGACGAACATGCTGGCGTTCCAGAGGTGTCGCCCCGAGCGCAGGTACGCCTCGGCGACCGGCGCGGCCGGCTTCTCCTTGAACTCGGTGACCGGGCGCAGTGGACCGTCGCCGGTCGGCTCGCCGGTCTCCAGGTAGCCGTACCCGGTCTCGGCACGGGTCGGGGTGATGCCCACCGTCATCAGCAGACCCCGCTCCGCGCCGCGTACCGCCGCGCGCACCGTCTCCACCCAGGCGTCGGCGTCGCGGATCAGGTGGTCGGCCGCGAAGGAGCCCATCACCGCCTCCGGGTCCCGCTGCGCGATCACCGCGGCGGCCAGCGCGATCGCCGCGCAGGAGTCCCGCGGCGAGGGCTCCACCAGGATGTTCTCCTCGGGCACGCCGGTGAGCTGCCGGGCCACCGCCGCCGCGTGCGCCGCTCCGGTGACGACCAGGATGTGCTCCGGTGTGGTCAGCGGCGCCAGCCGGTTGACGGTCGCCTGGAGCAGCGAGGCGGTGGTGCCGGTGAGCGGGTGGAGGAACTTGGGGTGCCCCGCGCGGGACAGCGGCCACAGTCTCGTGCCGCTGCCACCCGCCGGGATGACGGCGTAGAGCATCAGCACATCATGCCCGAACCGTTTCGGGGCGGACGCGGGGTCGTTCGCAGGGTCGTCGCACGCTCAGGCCCGGGCCCGGCTCCACGCCGCGATGTGCACCTCGGCGCTGGACCCCCAGGTGAACTCCTTGGCCCGGTCGAAACCGGCCTTGGCCAGGGAGAGCCGGCGCTGCTCGTCGTCGAGGAGGGCGGCCAGGTCGGTGGCGATCTGGTCCGGGTCCTCGCTGGTGTAGGCGACCGCGTCGCCACCCACCTCGGGCAGCGAGAGGCGCGGGGTGGTGAGCACCGGGGCGGCGCACGCCATCGCCTCCAGGATCGGCAGCCCGAACCCCTCGCCGTACGACGGGTAGGCGGCCACCAGCGCGCCGCCGAGGAAGCCGGGCAGGTCGGCGTAGCGCAGGTAGCCCGGGCGCAGCAGGCGCAGGTGCGACGGCACCTCGGCCACCGCGCGGTCGATGTCGTCGTCGTGCCCCTGCCCGCCGGCGACCACCAGGGCCGGCGGGTTGTCCCGGTCGCCCACCGCGCGGGCCCAGCCGCGGATCAGGTTGGGGACGTTCTTGCGCGGCTCCTTGGCGCCGAGGAAGGCGACGTAGCTGTTGTTGCCCAACCCCAGCCGGGCCCGGACCCGGGCCTTCTCCTCCTCGCTGGGCGCGTGGAAGGCCGCCTGGTCGACGCCGTGGTAGGCGACGTCGATCCGGGTGGGGTCGGCGTCGAGCAGCCGGATCAACTCGTCCCGGGTGGCCTTGCTCGGCACGATCACCCGGTCGGCCCGGCGCAGCGAGGTCTTGATCGCGCTGCGGAAGAACGTCCGCCGGGACTTGTCGTAGTGCTCCGGCTCGGTGAAGAAGGTCGCGTCGTGCACGGTCACGGTGACCGGGCAGCCGGCCCGCAGCGGGCAGGTGTAGAAGGGCGAGTGCAGCACCTCGGCGCCGACCTGCTGGGCGAGCAGCGGCAGGCCGGTCTGCTCCCAGGCGAGGCGGGCGGGCCGGTGCGCGACGGCCGCCGGGGCGGGGATGACCTCCGCGCCCGGCAGCATCCGGGTGTAGCGCTCCAGATCGGTGCGGAGGCTGACCACGACCAGGTCCACCCCCGTACCGCACACGGTGCCGAGGGCGCCGAGGAGGCCGTCGACGTATCTACCGACGCCGCCACGGTCGGCGGGGACACTCGTGGCGTCGATGAGCACGCGGGGCGGGCGACCGGCGGTCACGGGGCGACTCCTTGAACTGGCGGGTCTGTGGGGAACAACACTCCGGGCAAGCCTACGCCGGAGCCCGGTCCGGACGCTGACTGCGACCCGACGGTACGCCGACTTGTCATCGTCATCGAGTACGGGTCTCGGCGGCGTATCGTTCGCGCCGATGGCCGAGAACATTGCCCGGGTCTTCGCCGACGCGATCGCGACCGACCCCGCCCGCCCCCTGCTGACCTGGTACGACGACGCCACCGGCGAACGCACCGAACTGTCCGGCGCGACCCTGGCGAACTGGGTGGCCAAGACCGCCAACCTGCTCGTCGACGAGCTCGCCCTCTCCCCCGGCGACGCCGCCGCGGTGCTGCTCCCGCCACACTGGCAGACCGCCGCGGTGCTGCTGGGCTGCTGGTCGGCGGGAGTGACGGTGGCCGACACGCCGGGCGACGTGGACGTGCTCTTCGCCGCCGCCGACCGGGTCGCCGAGGCGACCGCCTGGCCGGCCGGGGACCGGTACGCCCTCGCGCTCGCTCCGTTCGCCGCCCCGCTGCGCGCGGTGCCGGCCGGTTTCGCCGACTACGTGGTCGAGGTACGCACCCACGGCGACCACTTCACGCCGTACTCGCAGGGTGGCCCGGGCGACGCGGCGCTGCTGGCCCGGGCGACCGACCGCGCGACAGAGCTGTGCATCGCCCCCGGCGACCGCCTCCTGGTCGACGCCGCCCGGCACCCCGACCCGGTCGACTGGCTGCTCGCCCCGCTGGAGCGGGGTGCCAGCGTCGTCCTCTGCGGCAACCTCGACGCCACCCGGCTCGACGGCCGGGTGGCGTCCGAGAAGGTGACCCGGATCGTCGGCTGAGCCGGGCCCCGCGACCGCGCCGGCGGGCGCGGTGCGGGGCGGGTCAGGCGGGGGTGGGGGTGTCGTGGTCGCTGGCGCGGCGCTGGGCGAAGGTGGCGAAGGCGGTCAGCGACTCGGGGTTGGCCAGGGCGCCCTTGGCGGCGGCCGAGTCCACCGGGGTGCCGGTGAGGATCTTCTTGACCGGCACCTCCAGCTTCTTCGCTGACAGCGTGCGCGGCACGGCGCGGACCTGGTGGATCTCGTCCGGGACGTGCCGGGGCGACAGGGCGGTACGCAGCTCGCGGCAGATCTTCCGGCGCAGCGCGTCGTCCAGCTCCAGACCCTCGGCGAGGACCACGAAGAGCAGCAGCTCGCCGGCGCCGCCCTCGTCGTCCTCCAGGTGCACGACCACCGAGTCGACGACCTCGTCCAGCCCCTCGACCACCGAGTAGAACTCGGCGGTGCCGAGCCGGACGCCGCCCCGGTTCAGGGTGGCGTCCGAGCGGCCGGTGATGACGCAGCCGCCCCGGTCGTTGATCGTGATCCAGTCGCCGTGCCGCCACACCCCGGGGTAGACCTCGAAGTACGCCTCCCGGTAGCGGCGGCCGTCCGGGTCGTTCCAGAAGCCCACCGGCATGCTCGGCATCGGCGCGGTGATCACCAGCTCGCCCAGCTCGCCGATGACCGGGGTGCCGTCGGCGGAGCGGGCCTCCACCCGCGCGCCGAGGGCCCGGCAGGTGATCTCACCGGCGTGCACCGGCAGCAGCGGCACCCCGCCGACGAACCCGGTGCAGACGTCCGTGCCGCCGGAGAGGGACTGGAGCTGGGGGCGCTCGCCGACCGTCTCGTACACCCAGGTGAAGCCCTCGGCGGGCAGCGGCGCGCCGGTCGAACCGACCCCGCGCAGCGCGGAGAGGTCGGCGATCTCCCGGGGCACCAGGCCGGCCTTGCGGCAGGCCAGCAGGAACGGCGCCGAGGTGCCGAAGTACGTCGTGCCGGTCTCCTCGGCCAGCCGCCAGAGCGCACCCAGGTCGGGGTGGCCCGGGTTGCCGTCGAAGAGCACGATCGTCGCGCCCACCGCCGGCGCGGAGACCAGGAAGTTCCACATCATCCAGCCGGTGGTGGTGAACCAGAAGAACCGGTCGGCCGGGCCCAGGTCGTGATGCAGGGCGAGCATCTTCAGGTGCTCCAGCAGGATGCCCCCGTGCCCGTGCACGATCGGCTTGGGCAGGCCGGTGGTGCCGGAGGAGTAGAGCACGTAGAGCGGGTGGTCGAACGGCACCGGGGTGAACGACAGCGGCTCGTCGGTCTCCGCCGCCAGCTCGTTCCAGGCCAGCGCCCCCACCGGCGGGGCGCCCGCCGGGTCGAGGTAGGCGATGCCGACGGTGTGCTCCAGCGAGGGCAGCGCGGCCCGGATGGCGGCCACCTCGCCGCGCCGGTCCACCGGCTTGTCGCCGTACCGGTAGCCGTCCACGGCCACCAGCACCTTCGGCTCGATCTGCTGCCAGCGGTCAGTGACGCTGCGGGTGCCGAACTCGGGCGCGCAGGAGGAGAAGATCGCGCCGAGGCTGCTGGTGGCGAGCAGCAGCACGTACGTCTCGGGGATGTTCGGGGCGTACGCGGCCACCCGGTCCCCGGCGACCACGCCGAGCCGGCGCAGCCCGGCCGCCACCCGGCGGACCTGCTCGCGCAGCTGCGCGGCGGTGAGGGTGACCGGCGCGCGGGTCTGGCCGTGCGCGATCACCACCGGGTCGTCGTCCGAGCGGCCCGGCATCCGCAGCACGTTCTCGGCGTAGTTGAGCGTGGCTCCGGGAAACCAGCGGGTGCCCGGCATCGCCGGGTCGGTCAGGGTCGCCGTCGGCGGGGTGTGCGCGACGACCTCGAAGTGGTCCCAGACCGAGCGCCAGAACGCGGCCAGGTCGTCGACCGACCAGCGCCACAGCTCGTCGTAGTCGGCGAAGTCCAGCCCGCGGTGCTCACGCAGCCAGCGCAGGTAGTTCCCGATCCGCGACCGCTGGAGTACGTCCGCCGGCGGCGTCCACAGCACGTCACCCACTGCTCCACCCTCCCTCGGGCCCCGCACCACACTGTGAATGGGCCGTGGCGCCATCTTGCCCTACCTCGAAGCGTCATTCTCCGCACCCGGCGCCGGTGAGGGGGCGTGGCCGGCCCACACGCCGGACCGGCCACCTGTGTGGGTCGCCCCGCACCGGGACGGGCGGGACGGGCGGGACGGGCGGGACGGGCGGGACGCCTCAGCCGGCCCGGTGCGCCTGGATGGCCCGGCGCCGGGCCAGCCGGTGCGCCCGGCGGATCTCCGCCTCCCGGAACCGGCGCTCGTCCTCCAGGGTCTCCGGCAGCACCGGCCGGACCGCCCGGGGCGCGCCGCCCACGTCGACGCCGACGAAGACCAGGTACGCGGTGGCCACCCGGACCGGCTCGTCCTCGGCCGAGTCCCAGCGCTCGGCGACCACCCGGACGCCCACCTCCATCGAGGTCTGCCCGGTCCAGTTCACCTGGGCGTGCGCGTGCACCAGGTCGCCGACCCGGACCGCCTCGGAGAAGACGATCTCGTCGATGGCCGCGGTCACGGCGGTGCCCCCGCTGTGCCGCGCCGCGGCGGCCCCGGCCACGTCGTCGACGAACTTCATCAGCACCCCGCCATGCACCGTCCCGTAGAGGTTGACGTCGACGGCGGTCATGATGCGGCTCAACGTGACCCGGGAGTACGAGGTGGGCTTGCCCGGCGGGGCGGCGGAGGGGTGCTCGGTCATGGAGGAAACGGTACGGTGCGCGGATGCGACATCTCTGGAGCTTCCTCGCCGGGTTGGTGGTGGCGCCCATCACCTGGGTGCTGATCACTCTCGGGCAGGACGGGTCGGGTCGGACCGTGAACCGCTGGGTGGAGATCGGTACGTACAGCACGCCCAACCTGATCGAGCCGGCCGTCTACCTCGGCGTCGCCGGCATCCTGCTCGGTCTGCTCGGCACCCTGCGCATCTCGCCGCTCGGCCCCCTCGTCGCCGGGCTGCTGCTGGTCATCCCGTACGTGGGGATGTTCATCGCCCCGTTCACCGTGCTCGACAAGATTCCGGACGGCTGGAAGGTACTCGGGGACCCGCTGCCGCTGGACCAGCCGGTGCGGAACGGCACGCTGTTCCTGATCGGCCTGCTGCTGCTGATGGCGACCTTCAGCGTGCAGCGGTGGCGACAGTGGCCGGCGGCGCCGTCGACCGGGGCGGAGCTGACCCCGGCCGACGGCACACCGCCGGAGAACACCTTCACGCTCGGCGACTGGCCGCCGTCCGGGGCGCGGAGCGAGCAGGACACCGCCCCGCTCACCCTCGGCTACCCGGACCTGGGCACCCCCACCGAGCCGCTGCCCCGGCGCAGCGGCACGGAGTCGCCGTGGACCGCGCCGCCCCGCTACGGGGCCGCGAGCGACAGCACCGACAACCGTTGACGGCCGCGGGCGGGCCGGCGAACCGGCCCGCCCGCCCGACCGGTCGTCGTCAGCCCTTGAGGAGCTGACGGGCCATCACGATGCGCTGCACCTGGTTGGTGCCCTCGTAGATCTGGGTGATCTTGGCGTCCCGCATCATCCGCTCGACCGGGTAGTCGCGGGTGTAGCCGTAGCCGCCGAGCAGCTGCACCGCATCGGTGGTGATCTCCATGGCGGCGTCGGAGGCGAAGCACTTGGCCGCCGCGCCGAAGTAGGTCAGGTCGGCGTCGCCGCGCTCGGACTTGCCGGCGGCGGCGTACGTGAGCTGCCGGGCCGCCTCCAGCTTCATGCCCATGTCGGCGAGCATGAACTGGATGCCCTGGAACTCCGCGATCGCCTTGCCGAACTGCTTGCGCTCGCTGACGTATCCCTTGGCGTAGTCGAGCGCGCCCTGGGCGATGCCGACGGCCTGCGCGGCGATGGTGACCCGGGTGTGGTCCAGGGTCTTCATCGCGGTGGCGAAGCCGGTGCCCTCGGCGCCGATCATGCGGTCGGCCGGGATCCGGACGTTGTCGAGGTAGACCTCGCGGGTCGGGGAGCCCTTGATGCCGAGCTTCTTCTCCGGCGCGCCGAAGCTGACCCCGGCGTCGGCCTTCTCCACCACGAAGGCGGAGATGCCCCGGGAGCGGGCTGTGGGATCGGTCACAGCGAAGACGGTGTAGTACTCCGACACGCCCGCGTTGGTGATCCACCGCTTCACGCCGTTGAGCACCCAGTGGTCGCCGTCGCGCACCGCCCGGGTGGTCATCGACGCGGCGTCGCTGCCCGCCTCCGGCTCGGAGAGGCAGTACGAGAACATCGCGTCGCCCGAGGCGACCCGGGTCAGGTACTTCTGCTTGAGCTCCTCGGAACCGGCCAGGATCAGCGGCATGGTGCCGAGCTTGTTCACCGCCGGGATCAGCGAGGACGAGGCGCAGGCCCGCGCCACCTCCTCGATCACGATGGCCGTGGCCAGCGCGTCCGCGCCGGCGCCGCCGTACTCGACGGGGATGTGCGGGGCGTGGAAGTCCGCGGCCCGCAGCGCGTCGTAGGACGCCTTGGGGAACTCACCGGTCTCGTCCGCCTCGGCGGCGTTGGGGGCCACCTTCGCGGCACAGACCTCACGGACCGCCTCCCGGATCGCCTCGTGCTCCTCCGGCAACCGGTAGACGTCGAACGACTGCTCTGCGGCCATGTCGGCCCTCCCCTTTCACCGCTATCATGCGCAGTCTGTGGCGTTTTGAAGGTCCGCCGACTGCCGCAGAGTGAAGGATAGCTACCAGGTCCGACCGGACCTTACCGGCGGGTAGGCTCGCGCACGACAGGCGTCGACACGGCACAACTACCCTCACACAAGACGACAAAGTTCCCTCGGCGCCGGCCATGGCGCCCCAGCCGAACGCGACGCAGCGACGCGCCGCCAGTGCGAGCGGAGAAGACAGGCGTGACGATCCCGTACCCGAACATCCAGCCGGTGCCGGCCATCACCCCGGTGACGCCGCCCTCGGGTGCCCCGCGACCGCGGGTGACCTTCCTCGGGACCGGTTACCTCGGCGCGACGTACGCCATCTGCTACGCCGAGCTGGGTTACGAGGTCCTCGGCTTCGACGTCGACGCGGACAAGATCGCCAAGCTGAACGCGGGCGAGGTCCCGATCCACGAGCCGGGCCTGGACGAGCTGCTCCGGCGCAACCTCGCCGCCGGTCGGCTGCGGTTCAGCACCGACATCGGCGAGGTCGCCGACTTCGGCGACGTGCACTTCATCTGCGTGGGCACCCCGCAGCGCGCCGACGGGATGGGCGCCGACCTGTCGTACGTCGAGGCGTCGGTGACCAGCCTGGCCCAGCACCTGACCCGCAAGGCGCTGATCGTCGGCAAGTCCACCGTCCCGGTCGGCACCGCCGAGTGGGTGGAGCAGCTCGTCGGCAAGCACACCCCCAACGACCTGGGCGTCGAGGTGGCCTGGAGCCCCGAGTTCCTCCAGGAGGGCTTCGCCGTCGACGACGTGCTGCGCCCCAACCGGATCGTGGTCGGCGTCAAGACCGAGTGGGCCAACGGCATGCTCTACGCCGCCCACAAGGGCGTCTTCGACCTGGCCGCCACCGAGGACCGCGAGGTGCCCCTGGTGGTCACCGACTTCGCCACCGCAGAGCTGGTCAAGGTCGCCGCGAACGCCTTCCTGGCCACCAAGATCTCCTTCATCAACGCGATGGCCGAGGTCTGCGAGGCCGCCGGCGGCGACGTCACCCAGCTGGCCCGGGCCATCGGGTACGACCCGCGCATCGGCAACCGGTTCCTCCAGGCCGGGCTCGGCTTCGGCGGCGCCTGCCTGCCCAAGGACATCCGCGCCTTCCAGGCCCGGGCGCAGGAGCTGGGCGCCGGCGAGGCGCTGCGCTTCCTGCACGAGGTGGACCTGATCAACCTCCGCCGCCGTACCCGGGTCCTCCAGCTCGCCGCCGACCTGCTCGGCCGCCGCTCCGGCCCGGCCGGCCCGGACTTCTCCGGCACCCGGATCGCCGTGCTGGGCGCCACCTTCAAGCCCAACACCGACGACGTCCGCGACGCCCCGGCGCTCGCCGTCGCCGCCCTGCTGGCCAAGTCCGGCGCGGACGTGCACGTGTACGACCCGCAGGGCACCGAGAACGCCCGCCGGGTGGCCCCCGAGCTGACCTACGAGGCCAGCATGAACGACGCGGTGACCGGCGCCGACCTGGTCTGCGTGCTCACCGAGTGGGCCGACTTCCGCAACGCCGACCCGGTCGTCCTCGGCGAGCTGGCCGCCGGACGCAAGGTGGTCGACGGGCGCAACTGCCTCGACTCCACACTGTGGACCCAGGCCGGCTGGGAATACCGCGGCATGGGCCGCCCCTGACGGCTACGCGCCGACGCGCCGGCCGGGAAGCATAGCTTCCCGGCCGACGCTCGTCGTTGTGCCGAATCGCCAGCGCCAGGTGTCGAAATCCGCGCCGGGGCAGGGCATGCTCGACACTGGAGGTCCACAGTGCGGGCCGGCCGGGTGGAGGGGTGTCGTGGAGAGCTTTCAGTGCTCCTCGTGCGGGCGGCAGATACAGCCGGCCGCCCGTTGCCCGCACTGCGGCGCCGAGCAGCCGCAGTGGCGGGACCACCTGGCCGAGATCGAGCGGTCCATCGCGGAGATGAAGGCGCGCGAGGCGGCCATCCTCGCCGAGCAGCGGCAGATCGCCGCCAAGATGCAGGCCGCCCTCTTCCAGCGCGACATCCTCGCCCACGCCGGTGAGGAGCGGACCAGGCAGGCCACCCGCCCGCGCCGGGTGCTGCGCCGCAAGCCGGGGCGCCGACCCCCGACCGCCGCCACCGGCGCCCCGCCCCGGGTGCCCCGGCAGGGCGCCGCACCGCCCGGGTCCGACGACGGTCCGCCGCCACCCCCGCGCGCCACCGCCACCTGGCTGGACGCCGACGATCCGGAGCACCCGCCGGAGGCGTCCTCCCGCGAGGTGCAGAACATCCCGCTCGGGCTCGGCGCGCTGCTGCTGGCCGTGGCCGCGGTGGTCTTCGCCGCCGTCGCGACCAGCTCGATGGACGCCCTCGCCCGGCTGGGCATCCTGCTCGTCGCCACCGTGCTGCTGCTGCTCGCCCCGCCCGTGCTCGCCCGGCGCGGGCTCACCTCGACCGCCGAGACGATCTCCACGGTCGGCCTGCTGCTGGTGCCACTGGCCGGGTACGCACTGTGGGCGGTGGACCGGATCGGCGCCGGCGGCGCCTCCGGCGCGGTCTTCTCCGGGGTGATCTTCGCGGTCACCGCCGCCGTCGCCCTCGGGTACGCCCGGGGCACCGGCCTGCGCGCCCCCCGCTTCGCCGCCGTGCTCGCCGCCCAACCGGTGGTACCGCTGCTGGCGTACGACCGGATCACCGGCCCCGGCGGGTGGGCGTTGGCGCTGACCGTCGTCGCCGTGCTCGACCTCTGGCTGGCCCGCTCGTCGCTGCTGCTGGAACGCCCGGTCCGCCGCGACCTGCCGGTCGACCTGCCGACCGCGCCGACCGCGCCCCGGCAGCGCACCGCCACCGAGGGCCGGCCCGAGGCGGCGCCCGAGGAGGCCGGCGAGGTGCTCGGCGGGGCGGCCGCCCCGACGCCGGGCGAGGTCGTCCGGCCGGTGCCCTGGCTGCCCCAGGTGACCTGGCTGCTGCACGGCGCGGCGGTGGCGCTCGCCCTGGCGTACGCGGTCACCGCGCTGCTGCGGGCGGCCACCGTACCGGCGGCCACGGTGGCCGGCGCGGCGCTGCTGCTGGCCGCGGCGGTGGGCCTGGCCGGCGCGCTGGTGCTGCGGCGACCGCCGCTGCCCGACGTGGCCGCCGGCATCATGACGCTGGCCGTCATCGGGGCGCTGGGCCGGATCGCCTCGGTCGCCTACCCCGGCCGGGCGCTGCTGCTGATTGCCGCCGTCATCACGCTCACCGGGCTGGCCGTGCGGGCCGTACCGGAGGCGGCCCGGCGCGGGCCGCAGTTCGCCGCCGCGGCGGCGCTCACGGTCAGCGGGGTGGTCGTCGCCGGCGGCGCCCTGCGCGCCGGCCTGGCCCCGGCCCGCGCGGCCCTGCCGGCCTGGAACGCCGATCTGACCCGGTTCCCCGGCGAGCTGGCGGCGGCGGTCGGCCCGGCGGCCTGGCAGTTGGCCGCCAGCGCCCTGCTGCTGACCGTCGCGGCGGTGCTCGCCCTGCCTCCCGAGATCCGCCGCGAGTTCGCCGTGGTCGGCGCGGGGCTGACGGCGCTCGCCGTGCCGGCCTCCCTCGGGCTCGGCTGGGCGGCCGCGCCGTGGCCGATGGTGCTGGCCGCGGTCGGCATCGGGGTGCTCGGCCTCTCCGCCGGCACCACCCGCGCCGCGCTGGTGCACGCCGTCACCGCGACGGTGGTGGGCGTGATCGGCGCCGGGGCCGCGCTGAGCCGGCCCGCGCTGACCGCGGCGGCGTTGGTCACCCTCGTCGTGGCGGGGGTGCTGGTCGCGCTCGCGCCCCGGGTGCGGATCACCCCGGCGGCGGCCGACACGCTCTCCGGCTGGGCGGCCGGCGGGGCGTCGTTCGCGCTGCCGGGCGCGGTGGCCGCCTTCGTCGCCGCCACCGAACCGGCCGTCCCGGCGCCCACCCCGGCGCTGCTGCGCGAGCTCACCGTCCCGATCCTGGCCGCCGGCTTCCTCGCCGTCTGCGTCACGCTGGGCTACGCGGCCATGGTGCAGGTCTCCCAGCGACACATCGCCCTGCCGCACGCGGCCGGCACGGCGCTCGGCGCGCTCGCGGTCGTCGCCGCCGCCTTCGGCGCCCCCGGCACCACCGCCGCCGACGCCTGGGTGGGCGGGCTGCTGCTGGTCGCCACCGTGCTGCTGCTGCTCGCCCCGCGGATCGACGCGGGTCGCCGGTCCGACCTCGCCCTCGACGGCTCCGACCTGGCCGCCGCGGCGGTCACCGCCGCGCTGATCGCCACGCTGGCCCGGATCGCGGCGGTGATCTCCGCCGGCGGGCAGCTCGCGGTGGCCGCCGCGCTGGTGCTGCTGGTCGCCGTCGCCGCCCGGGCGATGCCCGAGGAGTGGCGCCGCGGGCCGGTGCTCGGGATCGCCGTCGGCGGCACCCTGATCGGCCTGCTCGCCGGCTGGTCGGCCCTGCGCGGCGGGGTCGGCGTGCTCGCCACGCCCGGCCCGATCTGGGCCGGTGACCTCACCGGCTGGCCGGCCGCGCCCACCGGCGGCGCCACCTGGCAGGCCCCGGTGGCGCTGGCGATGCTCGGCACGGCGGCCGGGATCCTGCTTCCGCCGCCCTGGAAGTACGACATCGCCGGCGCGGCGGTCGTGCTCGCCACCATCGGGGCGCCGGCCGCGTTCGACCTGCCCTGGTGGTCGCCGGTGCTGGTCGGGACGATGGTCGCCACCGTCCTCGGGATGGCGGCGGTGGCCTCGGCCGACCCGCGCGCGGGGCTCTCCCGGGCGGTCGCGGCCGGTGCGGTGGCGCTGCACGCGGCGGCGGCCGGGCTGGTCCGACCGTGGACCACCGCGCTGGCGCTGGCCGCCATCGCGCTGATCGGCCTGGTCGTCGCGGCGCTGGCCCGGGGGCTCGCCCCGTCGCTGGCGGAGGACGTGGAGACCGAGGGGATGCCGCCGCACCTGGTGCGGATCGGCGGCGCGGCGGCCGGGGCGGCCCTGCTGGCGCTGCCGGGCGCGGTCGCCGCGCTGGCCGCCGAGTTCGGTCACTCGGCCCAGGTGGTGCTGACCGGCGCGCTGGCGGCGTCCAGCATCGGGCTGGCCGGGGTCGCCGCGGTCCGCCGCCAGGTGCCGCAGTACCTGCCGTACGCGAGCGCGGCGATCGTCGGCGGCGCGACGGTCAGCGCGCTGGCCGCCATCTTCGCCCACCTCCCCTCCGGGGTGTACGCCGCCGCGGCGGCGCTGCTCGGGGTGCTCGCCGAGCTGGTCCGGGCGGCCACCGTCCCGCCGGTCGGCTCGGCCCAGCCGGTACGCCGGTGGGCCGTGCTGCTGGACGGCGCGCTGCGCCGGCTGCCGGACGACGGCACCCGACGCCGCTGGCGCATCAGCCCGGCCGTCGGCGCCTTCGCCGCGGCGGCGCTGCCGACGGCGCTGGCCCTGGCCTCGCTCGCGCCGCTGCTCTACATCGCCCTGGTGGAGCCGCACCGGATGCTCTCCCGGATCTGGCAGGGGCCGCCGCCGGAGCTGCTCACCCCGCCCCCGGAGGCGGTCGACCCGACCCACGTGCTGACCGCGCTGCTGCTCACCGCGACCGCGGCGCTGGCGGCCACCGGGCTCAGCGGCGGGCGCCGCGCGCGGGCCGTGCCGGTGGTCCTGCCGGGGCTGGCGGTGACCCTGCTGATCACCCCGGTGGCGCTCGGCCACGCCTGGCCGGAGAGCGCCCTGGCGGCACTCGCGGTCTTCACCATCTCGATGCTCGGGCTCGCGTTGACCCCGCCCCCGCCGCTGGCCGAGCCGGCCCGGTCGCTGCGGGTGACCCGGGTGCTGGTCTTCGTGATCGGGCTGGCCGGCGGCGGCGCCGGGCTGGCCGGCAGCCTCGGCACCCAGGGCCTGACCCTGTTCACGCTGGGCGGCGCGGTGGGCGTCGGCGCCGTCGCGGCGCTGTACGGCACCACCCAGCGGGCGCGCATCCTCGGCTGGCTCTTCGCCTCGCTGATGGCGCAGCTCTTCGTGCTCACCGCCGGGCTGGTCGCCGGGCTCGCCGCCGTCTGGTCGGCGTTCGGGGTGCTGGCGGTCGGCGCGGCGTTGCAGGTGCTCGGGGCGACCCTGCCGAGGCTGCGCCGCCCCGAGGCGCAGCCCGAGGCGGCCACCGTGGAGTGGACCGGGTACGCGGCCGCGCTGATCGCCCTGGCGCTGGCCTACGACTCGCCCCGGCACATCGCCGCCCTGCTGGCCGCCTGGGGCGCCGTGCTCGGGGTGGCCGCGAGCCGGCCGGGGCGCCGCCCGCTGGAACGGCAGATCCTGTTCTGGGCGGTGGTGGCCTGCGAGATCACCGCCTGGTGGATCCTGATGCGGGTCGCCGACGTGGCGCTGCCGGAGGCGTACACGCTGCCGTTCGCGGCGCTCGCCCTGCTGGTCGGGGTGCTGGAGCTGCGACACCGGTCGGACCTGTCGAGCTGGGTGGCGTACGGGCCGGCGCTGGTCACCGCGTTCGTGCCGACCCTGGCGATCGTGCTGGCGACCGAGTCCAGCATGCTGCGGCAGGTGCTGCTGCTGCTCGGCGCGGTGGCGGTGCTGATCTTCGGCACCACGAGCCGGCAGCAGGCACCGGTGATCGTCGGCGCCACCGTCACCGCGATCGCCGCGGTGCACGCGCTGTTCAGCCTCGGCCCGTGGCTGGTGCTGATCCCGGTCGGCGTGGTGCTGCTGGTGCTCGGCGCGAGCAACGAGCGCCGCCGCCGCGCCCAGGAGCGGTTGCAGACCGCGCTGCGCGGCATGAGGTGAATCGGAGGGTCCCTGTGGCGTGACTGCCGTGTTGCGCAGAGCGTGCCGGGTGGTCGCGTGTCACGAACTGGTTGCCGAGCCTGGTGCGGGGGGCCTTGTCCCGGCCGGGACGATGCCGGTGCCGGTGCCGGTGCCGGTGCCGGTGCCGGTCGCCGGTCGCCGCCGGGCGGCTCGGTCGATCCCCCGCGTGATCAGGAGCCGCGGCTACCAGCGGTGACGTCAACTCCGACCCAAGCCACACCCCGCAGCGCCTTTGCTCTGCTGCGCTCCACGCAACAGTCACGCCGAGTGACGGCCCGTCGAGCGGCTGGCCCGCGGGCGTATCGCGTTTCGGCTGTTCAAGGTGGTGTTGCTTGTGGGGCAGCAGAGCAAAGGGAGCGAACCTGGGATCCGGGGGGCGGCACAGCCGACACGTTGCGTGATGACGCCTGGGATCACCGACGGTGAGCGCCGTCGTCGTGTGGAGCGGTCAGGCGAGGGAGGCGCGGAGGGCGGCGTCCTTCTCGGCCACCATCTCCTCCAGGCTCGCCTGGAAGGCGGTCATCCGCTTCAGCAGCGCCGGGTCCGAGGCAGCCAGGATGCGAACGGCGAGGAGGCCCGCGTTGCGGGCGTTGCCGATCGATACGGTGGCCACCGGCACCCCGGCCGGCATCTGCACGATGGAGAGCAGGGAGTCCATCCCGTCGAGGTGCTTCAACGGCACCGGCACGCCGATCACCGGCAGTGGGGTCACCGAGGCGACCATGCCGGGCAGGTGGGCCGCGCCGCCCGCCCCGGCGATGATCACCTTGACGCCACGGTCGGCGGCGGAACGGCCGTACTCGATCATCTTGACCGGGGTGCGGTGGGCGGAGACGACGCCCACCTCGTAGGGCACCCCGAACTCGTCCAGCGCCTCGGCGGCGGCCTTCATGACCGGCCAGTCCGAGTCGCTGCCCATGATCAGCCCGACGGTGCTCACGCCTGCCCCTCCCGCAGCCAGGAAGCGGCCCGCGCCGCCCGCGCCCGTACGTCGTCCAGGTCGTTGCCGAGCACCGTGACGTGCCCGATCTTGCGGCCCGGCCGCACCTGCTTGCCGTACAGGTGGACCTTGGCGCCCGGCTCGGCGGCGAAGAGGTGGTGCAGCCGCTCGTCGATGGAGATGCCGCCCGGCTCGCCGCCGAGCACGTTCGCCATCACCACCACCGGCGCGGTCAGCGAGGTGTCCCCCATCGGGTAGTCGAGCACGGCCCGCAGGTGCTGCTCGAACTGCGAGGTGCGGGCACCCTCGATGGTCCAGTGCCCCGAGTTGTGCGGCCGCATGGCCAGCTCGTTGACGACCAGGCCGGCGTCGGTCTGGAACAGCTCCACCGCCAGCAGGCCGACCACGCCGAGCGCCGTGGCCAGGTCGATGGCGAGCTGCTGGGCGGCGAGCGCCAGCTCCTCCGACAGGTCGGGCGCGGGGGCGAGCACCTCGACGCAGATCCCGTCCCGCTGCACGGTCTCCACCACCGGGTACGCGGCCACCTGCCCGAACGGCGAGCGAGCCACCTGCACGGCCAGTTCCCGACGCAGCGCCACCCGCTCCTCGACGATCAGCGAGGTGCCGCCGGCGAGCAGCGTCGCGGTCAGTTCGACGGCCCGGGTCGGGTCGTCGACCATCCAGACGCCCCGGCCGTCGTAGCCGCCGCGGGCGGCCTTCAGCACCACCGGCCAGCCGTTCTCCTCGCCGAAGGCGACCAGGTCAGCGGGCTCGGCGACCGGCCGCCAGGCCGGGTTCGGAGCGCCCAGTGCACCGAGGCGCTCCCGCATGATCCGCTTGTCCTGCGCGTGCAGCAGCGCGTCGGCGGCCGGGAAGAGCTTCACGCCCTCGGCGGCGAGGGCGCGGATGTGCTCGGTGGGCACGTGCTCGTGGTCGAAGGTGACCACGTCGCAGCCCTTGGCGAAGGTGCGCAGCGCGGAGAGGTCGGTGTGGTCGCCGTACTGGACGTCGGAGGCGACCAGGGCGGCGCCGTCGTCCGGGGCGAGCGCCAGCACGCGCAGTGACTGGCCGAGGGCGATGGCGGCCTGGTGGGTCATCCGGGCCAGCTGGCCTCCGCCCACCATGCCGACGACGGGCAGACCGGTACGGGAATCCATAGCGCCGCCAGCCTATCCGGGCCGCCGGCGATCACCGCCGCGAGGGGCGCCGGCCCGCCAGATCGAATCCGGGCATCAGCCGAGCTGGGCGACCAGGTCGTCGACGGAGGTCACCGGCCGCTGGCAGACGAAACCCCGGCAGACGTACGCGGTGGGCCGCCCGTCGACCAGCGGCCGGTCCGCGAGCAGCGGCACCCCCGGCTGGTCGGGCCGACCCGCCACCACCACCGCGCCCGGCGGGGCGTGCCGCACAGCGGCGGCCACCAGCGGATCACCCACCGCGTCGTCGGTGGCCACCGCGATCTCGTACGGCCCGGACAGCAGCGCCTCCCCCACCGTCGCCGCGTAGCCGGTGAAGCGGGCGTGCCGCGCCACGATCGGCGCGACGGTGGCCAGCGCCGCCTCGGCCGCCTCCCGATACCGGCTCTCCCCGGTCAGCGCCGCGTACGCCACCAGCGCCGCCACGATCGCCGAGCGCCCCGACGGGGTGGCGTTGTCGGTCGGGTCGGCCGGCCGGGCGACCAGCTGCTCGGCGTCGTCGGCGGTGTCGTAGAAGCCGCCGTCGGGGGCGGCGAACCGGGCCAGGGCCACGTCGAGCAGCCCGCCGGCCAGCTCCAGCCAGCGCCCCTCGCCGGTGAGCTGGTGCATCGCGCAGAACGCCTCGGCCACGCAGCCGTAGTCCTCCAGCACGCCGGCCGGCTCGCCCACCACCTTGTCCCGGGACGCCCGGCGCAGCCGCCCGTCCACGATGTGCACGGCGGCCAGGTGCTCAGCGGCGTCGCGCATCGCGCCGTCGGCGACGATGGTGACGCCCTCCATCAGGTTGGCGTCCTCGTCGTCGGGCGAGGCGTAGAGGGCGGCGACCCGGAGGAACTCGGCGATCGCGGTGATCGCCAGGCCGTTCCAGGCGGCCACCACCTTGTCGTCGCGGGTTGGCTGCGGGCGGGTGTCCCGGGCGACCAGCAGCCGGCCGACGACGTCCCGCCAGCGGGCCCGGATCGCCGGGTCGACGTCGTCGACGTCCCGGGCCAGCCGCAGCACGCTCGTGCCGTGCTCGAAGGTGCCCTCCTCGGTGACCTCGAAGAGGTCGGCGGCCCAGCGGCCGTCCTCCTCGCCGAGCGCCTCGACGAGCTGGGCCGGAGTCCAGGCGTAGGTCAGCCCCTCGACGCCCTCGGTGTCGGCGTCCAGTGCGGAGGCGAAGCCCTCCCCCGGCCGGTGCAGCTCGTCGGCGAGGAACCGGGCGGTGTCCCGGGCCACCCGCCGGGCCATCCGGTCGCCGGTGAGCCGCCAGAGCTGGGCGTAGCACCGCAGCAGCAGGGCGTTGTCGTAGAGCATCTTCTCGAAGTGCGGCACGGTCCAGTGCGCGTCCACCGAATAGCGGGCGAAGCCGCCGGCGAGCTGGTCGTGGATGCCGCCCCGGGCCATCGCCTCGGCGGTGTGCCGGGCGATCTCCAGGCTGCGCGGCGAGCCGGTGCGCTGGTGGTGCCGGAGCAGGAAGAGCAGGTTCATGTGCGGCGGGAACTTCGGCGCCCCGCCGAAGCCGCCGTTCGTCGCGTCGTACTCGCGGGAGAGCTGGTCGGCGGCGGAGTCCAACAGCTCGGCGGTGAGCGGGGCGGTCGGGCCGCCGACGGCCTGGGCGCCGCCGATCGCCTCGACCACGGCGGCGCCCTGGCGCAGCACCGCCTCGCGCTGGTCGCGCCACGCGGTGGCGACCGACTGGAGCAGCCGGATGAAGTTCGCCCGGGGAAAGTACGTGCCGCAGAAGAACGGGGTGCCGTCGGGGGTGGCGAAGACCGTCATCGGCCAGCCGCCCTGCCCGGTCATCGCCTGGGTGGCGGTCATGTAGACCGCGTCGACGTCCGGCCGCTCCTCCCGGTCCACCTTGATCGCCACGAAGTCGTCGTTGACCAGCGCGCCGACCTGCTCGTTCTCGAACGACTCGTGCGCCATCACGTGACACCAGTGGCAGGCCGCGTAGCCCACCGAGATCAGCACCGGCACGTCCCGCCGCTTCGCCTCCGCGAACGCCTCGGCGCACCAGGGCCACCAGTCGACCGGGTTGTCGGCGTGCTGGAGCAGGTACGGCGAGGTCGCGTCGGCGAGTCGGTTCACCCGACGACCATATCCAGCCGGACGGGCCCGCGCCGGTCGGACCGACGGCAATCACGGGGCCTTCCGTAGTTCACTTTCATCTATTTATATCTGTGCATGCCGGCGATCGTCGCCGGCCTCGCGAGGAGGCACGCATGCGCGGATTCCGTCGTCTGTCCGTACTCACCTCGGTCGCGGTGCTCGCGGTCGTCCTCACCGGACAACCCGCGGCCGCCGCCGTGGACCCCGCCACCCGGATCTCCGGGACCACGGCCGTCGGCACCCACAACGCGTACGAGCGCGGCACCTACACCTACCTGGCGCAGGCGCTCGACGCCCGGCCCGGGATGATCGAGCTGGACGTCTGGCCGGACGTGATCACGCGCCAGTGGCGGGTCAGCCACTCCAACCCGCTCGGCAACGACAACAACTGCGTCGCCGCCACCAGCGCGGCGCAGCTCTACACCGGCACCCGCAACAAGAACCTCGAACACTGCCTGGACGACATCCGGCTCTGGCTGGGCGCCCACCCCGACGCCGGGCCGGTGCAGCTCAAGCTGGAGCTGAAGACCGGCTTCAGCGCCCGTACCGGGCAGGGCCCGATCCAGCTCGACGCACTGCTCACCGCCCGGCTCGGCGACCGGGTCTTCCGCCCGGTCGACCTGCGCGGTGGGTACGCCTCGCTGGACGCCGCCGCCCGGGCCGACGCCTGGCCGACCCGCCAGCAGCTCGCCGGCAAGGTGCTCGTGGAGCTGATCCCAGGCACCGTGGAGGAGGGCAACCCCACCGACACGCTCCGCACCGACGTCGAGTACGCCCGTCACCTCACCGGCCTCGCGTCGGCCGGCACCCTCGCCCGGGCCCAGGCGTTCCCCGCCGTGCACAACGCCCAGGCCGGCGACCCGCGCACCCGCTACACCGAGGTGAGCCTGCGGCCGTGGTTCATCGTCTTCGACGGCGACGCGAGCGCGTACGTCGGCGGCGGCATCGACACCTCCTGGTACGCCACCAACCACTACCTGCTGGTGATGACCGACGCGCAGAACGTGCCGCCGAAGGTGGGGAACACCGACCCGGACGCCGCCCGGGCTCGGGTCGCCCAACTGGCGGCGGCGCACGCCAGCATCGTCTCCGCCGACTGGGCGGCCCTGCCGACCGTCGTCGGCGAGGTCCTCCCCCGCGCCTGACCCGCCGCCCGGGCAACCGTTTGCGGCGTGTCGCGGTGTCCCGCCGCCCGGACACCGCGACACGCCGCATCCCGCGAGCGGGCGGTCCGGGCACGCGGGGCCGCCTACCGCGCGGATGCCGCTGCGCAGCCGCCGGGTGCGGACGCGTCGGTGGGTCAGGAGGCGCCGTCGGCGCGCAGCGGGAAGACGTTCGACTCGGCCGACTCGCGCAGCGTGCCAAGCACCGCGCCGATCTTGTCGGCCGGCATCGGCTTGAAGAAGTGGTAGCCCTGGGCGGCGGTGCAGCCCAGCTCGGCCAGGGCGAGCCGCTGCTCGGCGGTCTCCACCCCCTCGGCGACCACCCGCAGCCCCAGCTCGTGGGCGAGCCCGACGGTGGTCCGGACGATCGCCGCGGCCTCCGGCGACTCGGCCATCCGGATCACGAACGAGCGGTCCACCTTGAGCTCGTCGACCGCGATCCGGGTCAGGAAGGTCAGCGACGAGAAGCCGGTGCCGAAGTCGTCGACGGCGAGCTGCACGCCCATCGCGCGGACCGTGGCCAGCACCTCGTCGATCACCTCCAGCTCGCTCATCACCACCGTCTCGGTGATCTCCAGGACCAACCGGTGCGGCGGCACCTGGTGGCGGCGCAGCGCGTCGGCGATCTCGGCCGGCAGCCGGGGGTCGAGCAGGCTACGGGCCGACAGGTTCACCGAGATCGGCACGTCCAGGCCCTCCCGGGCCCAGTCGGCCGCCACCGCGAGCGCCTTGTCCAGCACGTACCGGGTGAAGGCGCCGAGCTGCTCGCTGTTCTCCACCGGGCGGATGAAGTCGACCGGGCCGAGCCAGCCGCGGCGCGGGTGCCGCCAGCGGATCAGCGCCTCCACCCCGGTCGGGGCGCCGGTGGCCAGGTCGACCGCCGGTTGCAGGGCCAGCACCAACTGGTCGTCCGCCTGCAACGCCTCCCGCAGCTCCGCCAGCAGCGCCAGCTGGTCGGTGCTCGCGGCGTCCCGGGCGCTGTCGTACGCGGCGACGCTGCCGCCGCCCTCCTTGGCCTGGTACATGGCGATGTCGGCCCGGCGCAGCAGCTCGGTCAGGTCGGCGTTGCCCGCCCCGGCCACCACCACCCCCACCGACACCTCGACGGACATCCGCACCCCGGCCACCTCGGTCGGCGCGGCCAGCCGCTCGGCGATCTCCCGGGCCTGGCGCAGCGCATACGCCATCGGGGCGGACCGGTCGCCGACCACCGGGACCGACGTCAGCAGCAGGGCGAACTCGTCCCCGCCGAGGCGCCCCAGCAGGTCGCCCGGGCGGGCGAGGGTGCCCAGCCGGTTGGCGGTGAGCCGCAGCAGCTGGTCGCCGGCCGCGTGCCCGAGGGTGTCGTTGACCTCTTTGAACTGGTTGATGTCCAGCAGCAGCAGCGCCACCGGGTGGTCGTGGGCGAGCTGCCGCAGCGCCTGGTCGCCCTTGCTGAGCATGGCCGCCCGGTTCACCAGCCCGGTCAGCGCGTCGTGCACCGCCTCGTACGACGACCGCGCGCTGACCAGCCGCAACTCGCGGTGGGTGGCCGCGTCGTGCAGCGCGGCGGCGAGGGCGTCGGAGAAGGCGGCCACGGCGTCCCGCTCGCGGGCACTCGGTGGCGCCGTGGCGGGGAAGCGGACCCGCAGCTCGCCGACCTCGACGTCGCCGACGCTCAGCGGGCGGGCCAGCTCGTGCTCCGCGGTGGACGGCCGGGCGGGCGGCCCGACCTCGCGGTCGCGCACCTGGCCGGAGGCGTCCCCCCGGTACCGACGCCAGCGGCCGTCGCCCCGGGCCACGTCGACGTCGACCAGCTCCGCGCCGAAGAGGGTCAGCGCGCCGGTCACCGCGGCGGTGGCCACCCCGCGCTCGTCGAGCTGGTTGAGCGCGGCGGTCGCCTCCGCGAAGGCCCGCCAGTCCCGCCGTTCCTGGTCGGCGCGGAGCCGGTGCCGGTAGGTCTGCTGGAGCAGCCAGAGCAGGGGCGGGAGCAGCAGCAGCCAGCGGGCGTCGATCTCCACCAGGGCGACCACGACCAGGCCGACCGCGACGTTGCCGACGAACATCAGCAGCTTGCCCCGGAGCGCGGCGAGCACCGGCGGGCCGATGGCGACGCCGTGTCGCAGCGCCAGGGTGGCGCCGCCGAGGCAGGCGGTGGCGAGCAGGTAGGTCACCGAGCCGGCGATCAGGGCCAGCGCGAGCCCGGGGGTGGGCGCGGCCAGCAGCGGCGCGCCGAGCGCGGTGGCGACCGCGACGGCGAGCGCGGTGGCGGCGGTCAGCGAGGCGGCGATCCGCAGCACCTCGAGCGGGGGCCGGCGGTCGACGGCCAGCGACATCCCCGTCCAGGCCAGGCCGGTGCCGAGCAGCGCCGCGGCCGGCAGCCACCCGGCCGGTACGAGGTAGAGGCAGACGATCAGCGCGGCCTCGCCCCAGGTGATGCTGACCATGCCGGTGGCGGTGCGGAACCTCAGCCGGGCCAGTTGGGCGACCGCGAACGCGGCGAGGGCGATGCCGAACCGCGCGGCGGCGGGAAGAGAGTCGTCCGGCGGCAGCGTCACGGGGGCGGTCAGGCCGATCAGGACCGCCGTGAAGGCGGTCAGCGTGACGGCGGTGATCAGCAGGAGCACCCGTGGCGGTGTGCCGCCCGGATCGGGCCGGTCGACTTCGTCGCCGGCCCGGCTGGACGTCACCGGCCCGCTCCGTCCGCCGGCACACGGGGAATGCCCGGGACGGACGCTGCTGCGACGGTCATGGCGCCCCCTCCCGCGCACGGCTCAGGGACTTTTCGGTCCCCCCGGCGGAAGGCTAAGCCAATCCGGGTGGTCGCAACAGGGGCTGACGACCCGGATCGGCGTGATTCACGCTCCGACTAGCCGTTTCGGTCCTGCTGGGGGCCGTTGGGGGTATCGGTGCGTGATTCCTGCGTCGAGGTCCCGCCCGCCGGATCGGTGGCCGACGTGTCGGCCTGCCCCTGGGTGGGGAACCGGTCGGGCAGCCGGCGCAGCCGGGCGTTCATGTTGCGGATCAGCAGAATGGTGGCGGCGGCCAGGAGCAGGATGAGGAAGAGGCCCATCGGCCCGGCCAGACCACCCGTGCGGGTGTCACCGAAGTTGTTCTCCGCGAGCACCTGGGCAGCGGCGGTCAGCATGGTGTTTCTCCGATGTGCGGTGGGGTTTCAGCGTAGCTCCCCACCCGGTCAGCGGGCATGGGCCGTCTCGCGCACCCCGGCGAAGAGGTCCGACTCGGGCAGCGGGCTGTCGACCAGCGAGCGGACCAGCTGGAAGTCCTCCGTGGGCCAGGCGTGCCGCTGCAGCTCCATCGGCACGTGGAACCAGAAGCCGTCCGGGTCGATCTGGGTGGCGTGGGCGCGCAGCGCGTCGTCGCGGACGGGGAAGTAGTCGGCGCACTCCACCCGGGTGGTGATTCGCGGGCCCTTGTCGGGACGGTCGTCCCAGCGCTTGAGCCACTCCTCGTAGGGGGAGGCCAGGCCGGCGGCGAGCATGCCCTCGTGCAGCGCCATGATCTTGCCCTTGGAGAAGCCGATGTCGTAGTAGAGCTTCAGCGGCTGCCAGGGCTCGCCGAGCTCCGGGTAGCGCTCCGGGTCGCCGGCCGCCTCGAAGGCGGCCACGCTCACCTTGTGGGTCATGATGTGGTCGGGGTGCGGGTAGCCGCCCTCCTCGTCGTACGTGGTGACGACGTGCGGACGGAACTCGCGCATCAGCCGCACCAGCGGACCCGCGGCGACCTCGACGTCCTCCAGGGCGAAGCAGCCCTCGGGCAGCGGCGGCAGCGGGTCGCCCTCGGGCAGCCCCGAGTCGACGAAGCCGAGCCAGGCCTGCTCGACGCCGAGGATCGCCCGGGCGGCGTCCATCTCGGCGCGGCGGATCTCGCCGATGTTGGCCCAGACGTCGGGCCGGTCCATCTTCGGGTTGAGCACGCTGCCGCGCTCGCCGCCGGTGCACGTCACGACCAGGACGTCGACACCCTCCGCGACGTATTTCGCCATGGTCGCGGCGCCCTTGCTCGACTCGTCGTCGGGGTGCGCGTGCACCGCCATGAGACGCAGTTGCTCTGCCACTGTGGGCGCTCCTCGTCTGTGCCGGCCGACGGCCCACCCCGGGCCGCCCGGCTGACCTGCCGGAATCCTCCCCCGTGCCGGACCCTGCCGGCGCCGACCTGTCATCCTTGACGGCAGGACGGGCTGGGAGCGTGGAACTCTCCCATTCTTGCCGATGCTTCCGACAACAACGCCAGGAGATACCCGCCGGTGACCGAGACGCACGCCACAATCACCCCGGGCGCGCCCGCGTTCCCGCCCGGACGGTACGGCCGCCGGCGCGAGCCGGGCCGCCGCCGGCCGCTGCTGGCCTGGGTGCTGGCGGCCGCCCTGGTCGCCGGCCTGGCCCTGGTCGCGACGCAGCTCTACGCCCGGTACGGCGACCCGGCGTACGACGCCGAGGTGATCACCTACACCGACGTCACCGACACCGGGGTGCGGGTCGACTTCCGGGTCACCCTGCCCGAGGGCGGCTCCGCGGTGTGCGTGCTGCGGGCCCGCTCCCACGACGGCGCCGAGGTGGGTCGGGACGAGGTCGCGGTGAGCGCGCGGCCCGGCGCGCGGCACGCCACCGCCCAGCACCGGATCGCCTCCACCGCGCGGCCCTTCATCGGCGAGGTCGTCCGCTGCCGGCCCGCCGGCTGACCCGCCGGCCCCGCGCGGACGCCCCGGGACCACCGGTCGGGTACCGGCGCCGGGGTGATCGACGACACCCGCGGGTGTGCCGCACTGGTAACTTGGTAACTCACCTGTCAGCCAGTTCCGCACGATCGAGGAGTACGCCTGTGTCCACCAATGACAACGAGGCGCCCGCCACCTGGCTGTCCCAGGACGCGTACGACCGCCTGAAGGCCGAGCTCGACCAGCACATCGCCAACCGGCCGGTCATCGCCGCCGAGATCAACGCCCGGCGCGAGGAGGGCGACCTGCGGGAAAACGGTGGCTACCACGCCGCCCGCGAGGAGCAGGGCAAGGCCGAGGGGCGCATCCTCTACCTCAAGGAGCTGCTGCGCACCGCCAAGGTCGGCGAGGCGCCGACCGCCGACTCGGTGTCGCCCGGCATGGTCGTGACGATCTACTTCGACGACGACCAGGCCGACACCGAGACGTTCCTGCTCGGCTCGCGGGAGATCGCCTCCACCACCGACCTGACGGTCTACAGCCCGGAGTCGGCGCTCGGCAAGGCGATCCTGGGCGGTCGCCCCGGCCAGACCTGCACCTACACGGCGCCGAGCGGCGCCGACATCAAGGTGACCGTGGTCAGCTTCGAGCCGTTCTCCGGCTGAGCGCCGCGGGCGGCCCGCCCACATCCCGTATGTAACGACTTTCGGCCTAAAGTCCGTATTTACGACTTTCAACCCGAAGTCGCAGGGTTTTTCCCTCAGGAGGCTGCCGGCTAGGGTGCCACGGGTACACCTGGCTGTGACAACCCGGAGGTCTACTTGAGGACGCCCTGGGCGGGCCGTCGCCTGCCGACCCTGGAGGAGCGGTTCTCCTCACGGCACAACGCCCTCGGCCTGATCCGCCTGGTGCTGGCGTCGGCCGTGCTGGTCGCCCATGCGTGGCCCCTCGGGATCGGCCAGCCCGAGCCCGGCCGGCTGGAGTCCTCCGGCCAGACCGATCTCGGGGTCATGTCGGTCTACGGGTTCTTCGTCCTCTCGGGATTCCTCATCACCGGCAGCGGCCTGAAATTCAGCGTCGGCCGGTACGCGTGGCACCGGGTCCTGCGCATCTTCCCCGGTTTCTGGGTGTGCCTCGTGGTGACCGCGCTGGCGATCGCGCCGCTCGTCGCCCTGTACGAGAAGGGCAGCCTCCAGGGCTTCTGGAATCACGCGGAGGGCCCGTTCGACTACATCGCCGCCAACTGGTTCGCCTCCATGCAGCAGTACCAGATCTCCGGGCTGCTCGCCGAGGGGCCGTACGGCCAGTCGTTCGGAGGCAAGCCGACCGCCTTCGACGGCTCGCTGTGGAGCCTCAAGTACGAACTGGCGTGCTACGTGCTGGTCGCCGCACTGATGGCCACCCGGGTCCTGCGCAACGCGCCCCGGACCGTGCTGCTGCTCGCCGCGATCTGCTTCGCGTTCATCGTCGCCGACCTGATCAACGCGCCGACCTGGACGTCCCACCCGCCGGGGCGGGGCTCGTTGGGACCGTTCCCCCTGCTGGGGTCGTTCGTGAACCGCCACATGATCTATCTCGGCTTCCTGTTCCTGCTCGGGGCGGCGGCGCGGCTGTACCGGCACCGCATGCCGATGCACGGGGCGCTGGCGGCTCTGGCGGGCGTCGCCCTGGCCCTCAGCATGTGGCTCGGCGGTTTCTACGTCATCGGCCTGCCGGCGTACGCCTATCTCCTGCTCTACCTGGCGGTCGCCCTTCCGGGTCCGCTGCGGCGCATCGGCCGCGAGCGCGACTACTCGTACGGCATCTACATCTACGGCTTCCCTGTCCAGCAGGCGATCGCGCTGGTCGGCGGCGCGCGCTACGGAGTGGCCGTCTACCTGCTGCTCTCGGCGCTCGGCACGCTGGCGCTGGCGGTGCCGTCCTGGCACCTGATCGAGCGCCCCGCCATGAGCCACAAGGACCGCACCCTGCCAATTCGTGAATGGTCGCGGCGATGGCGCGGCCGGACCGTGGAGCGTCCCGACATCGACGGGCCGACCGTGCCGCTGATGCGGTTGCCGGCGCCCCGGCCGAAGTCAGACCAGGCAGCGATGACAACGGCCGGGACGGACGGCGCCGACGCTCGGGGTAAGGCCGCCTGACCGCAGGCACAACGTCGCGCGGGCCCCTGGCCGGCATGGCCAGGGGCCCGCGCGTTCCGGGAACCCAGGCCCGCGGCACGGGGCCGGACGCTCACGCCTCGGCTGCGAAGACCACCTGGTAGCCGCTGGCCCGCAGGGCGCTGATCAGCGTGTCGGAGTGCTCGACGCCCCGGGTCTCCACCGACAGCGCCACCTCCACCTCGCCGAGGCGCAGGTGCGGGTTGGCCCGCTGGTGCTCCACGTCGACCACGTTCGCCCGGTGCTCGGCGATCTCGGTGAGCAGCGAGGCGAGCTGACCGGGCCGGTCCGAGCAGCGCACCGTGAACCGCAGGTAGCGCCCGGCCGCGGCCAGGCCGTGCTCGATCACCCGCAGCATCAGCAGCGGGTCGATGTTGCCGCCGGAGAGCACCGCGACCACCGGCGCCTCCACCTCGACGACCCCGGCCAGCAGCGCGGCCACGCCCACCGCGCCGGCCGGCTCGACCACCTGCTTGCCGCGCTCCAGCAGCATCAGCAGCGCCCGGGAGATGTCCTCCTCGGAGACCGTGACGATCTCGTCGACCAGCTTGCGGACGTGGGTGAAGGTGATCTCCCCCGGCCGGCCGACCGCGATCCCGTCGGCGATGGTGGCGAAGGACGGCAGGCGTACCGGCTCGCCGGCGATCAGCGAGGGCGGGAAGGCCGCCGCGCTGGCCGCCTGGACCCCGACCACCCGTACGTCGGGGCGCAGCGCCTTGGCCGCCACCGCCATGCCCGAGATCAGGCCACCGCCGCCGACCCCGGTGATGATCGTCTTCACGTCGGGGCACTGTTCGAGGATCTCCAGTGCCACGGTGCCCTGACCGGCGATCACGTCGGGGTGGTCGAACGGGTGGATCAGCACCGCGCCGGTCCGCTCGGCGTAGGTCTGCGCCGCCACCAGGGACTCGTCGACGGTGTTGCCGACCAGTTCGATCTGCGCGCCGTACCCCTTGGTGGCGGCCACCTTCGGCAGCGGCGCGTTCACCGGCATGAACACGGTGGCGTGGGCGCCCACCAGGCCGGCGGCGAGGGCGACGCCCTGGGCGTGGTTGCCGGCGCTGGCCGCGACCACGCCCCGGGCGCGCTCCTCCTCGCTCAGCCGGGAGATCCGCACGTACGCGCCGCGCACCTTGTACGACCCGGCGCGCTGCACGTTCTCGCACTTCAGCCACGCCGGACCGCCCAGCTTGGCGCTCAGCGGCCGGGAGGGCTCCAGCGGGGTGGTGCGGGTGATGCCGGCGAGCAGTTCCCGCGCGGCCCGTACGTCGGCGAGACCGACCAGTTCCGTCATGCCCCGATCGTGCCACCCGCCACCGGGGGAACCTGCGGCGACGCCGGGGGCGTGTCGGCCGAGGCCTGCGGCGCGGTCACCGGCTGCGGCTGCGGCTGCGGCGGGGCGAACGTGCCGGGCGCGCCGGCCGGCACCGGCATGCCGGGGGCGAACCCGCCGGGCACCGGGGTTCCCGGGGCGTACGGCCAGGCCGGGGTGGCGCGGGCGATCCGGTCCTGCTGGGCGGCGGAGATCTTCCGGATCAGCACGATGAACGACGCCGCGGCCACCACGCAGGCGATCGCCGGGATCGCGTTGCGGCCGAGGGCGCCCTGGTAGTAGTCCACGTACGCCTGGAAGTCCTCGTGGTCGACGGCCGTCTCGGGGAGCCGGGCGAACTCGAGGTCGTTCTTGCGGGTGAACAGCCGCTCGCCGACGCTGAAGACCAGCCACGCCGCCCACCAGACGGCGACCAGCCACGGGGTGCTCCGGCGCCAGAGGCTGTCCCGGGCGATGTTGGCCACCACCCGGACGGGCACCACGAAGTTCGCGAACGGCACCAGCCAGCCGGCGATCGCCCAACCCTGACCGAGGACGGGCAGCGCGCCGGGGAAGGCGTCGATGTTCTTGCGCGCCCGCCAGGTCCAGATGATGACGAGCACGGCGGCGGCCAGGTAGGTCACCACGAACGGCAGGGTCAACACGCCCTCGACGAGCAGGGCCCCGAGGAGCACGTCGCTGTCGCCGTCACGCTCGGCCTGTCGCGCCAGCACCATCCCGGCCACCGGGGCGAGCGCGGAGAGCAGGTAGAACGCGGCGGCCACGCCGACCGCGATCGAGGCGGCCAGCCCGATGCCGCGCACGGCGTGGGTCTCCAGCCCCGGCGTGACGGCCGGCTGCCCGAGGGGGGTGTAGCAGTTCTGGCACTCGTTGAAGCTCGGGGACGTGGCGTCCCCGCAGGTCTGGCAGAGCATGGGGACCGTCCAGGGAGGTGCGGCGAGGGGGGTGCGCACACGCTAGACGATCATGCGGCGGCCGGCGACCCCGTTCCGACCCGGGGATAGCCGGGGGCGTGCCGGGCCCACGGCGCCTGCATCTCGAACTGCCCGGCGACGGAGAGCAGCAGCAGCTCCGAGCCGGGCGGGCCGACCAGTTGCGCGGCGACGGGCAGGCCGTCCGGGCGCCGGCCGACCGGCACCACGATGGCCGGCAGGCCGGCGATGTTCCAGGGCGCCGCGTACGGGGCATACCGGATGTTGGCCTTCATGTTGGCCACCCACGACCGGCTGGACCAGGCGGCGGCCTCCGGCGGCGGGCCGGCCAGCGCCGGGGTGAGCAGCAGGTCGACCGAGTGGTCGGTGAAGAAGTTGATCGAGCGTTCGCGCCAGGCGGTGCGGTCGGCCTCCCGGACGTACCCCCGTCGCTGCGCCCACTCGCCGAGCGCGACGTGCCGGCGGCTGCGCCGCTGGAGGTCCCGCCGGGCGACCCCGGCGGCGCGCACGTCGGCGGCGGCCGCGGCGAACCAGGTCGCGATGCCCTGGAGGCCGAGCGCGGTCGGGTAGACCGGGTCGGCGGGGACGGTGTCGTGGCCGGCGGCGGCGAGCAGCCGGCCGGCGGCGGCCACCGCGTCCCGGTTGGGGGCGTCCGGCGAGACGCCGCGCACCGGGGAGCGCAGCGAGACACCGACCCGCAGCCGCGGCGGCGGGACCAGCTTGTCGGCCCGGCGCCCGGCGAGCACCTGGAAACCGACCGCGGCGTCCGCCACCGTGGTGGTGAGCATGCCGTGCTCGGTGAGGCCGAACCAGTCCTCCGCGCCAAGCTGGGTGGGGATCACGCCCCGGCCCGGCTTCAGGCCGACCAGGCCGCAGCAGGCCGCCGGGATCCGGATCGAGCCGAGCCCGTCGTTGCCGTGCGCGATCGGCACCAGCCCGGCGGCCACCGCGGCGGCGGCGCCGCCGGAGGAGCCGCCGGGGGTGCGGCGGGTGTCCCACGGGTTGCGGGTGATCCCGGACTCGTCGTCGGTGAGGGCCCAGAGGCCCAGCTCCGGCATCCGGGTCAGCCCGAGGATCACCGCGCCGGCGCCGCGCAGCCGCCGAACCACCTCGTGGTCGGCCTCCGCGACGCCGGTACGCACGGCCGCCGAGCCGTTCCAGGTGGGTACGCCGGCGACGGCGGTGTTCTCCTTGACCGCCACCGGCACCCCGGCCAGCGGGAGGTTGGCCAGGTCCTCCTGCTCGTCAACCTTCTCCGCCTCGGTGATCGCCTCCCCGCCGCGTACCGTGCGGAACGCGGCGAGGTCGGCGTCGACCCGGGCGATGTGGTCCAGGTGGTCGGCGACGACCTGGGTGGCCGAGACGTCGCCCCGGCGTACGCCGCGGGCGATCTGCTTGGCGGTCGCTCCGACCCAGGTCGGCATGATGTCCTGCACGGCCACCCTCCCCAGCCAGCGGTCAGCCCAGCGCCTGCTCCAGATCGGCGAGCAGGTCGTCGACCGTCTCGATGCCGACAGACAGTCGCACGAGATCGCCGGGAACTTCAAGCGGCGAGCCGGCAGCACTTGCGTGTGTCATCCGGCCCGGGTGCTCGATCAGGGACTCCACGCCGCCGAGCGACTCGGCGAGCACGAAGAGCTTGGCCCGGTTGCAGATCTCCACGGCGTGCTCCTCGCCACCGGAGGCGCGGAAGGAAATCATGCCGCCGAACCGGCGCATCTGCTTCGCGGCCACCTCGTGACCGGCGTGCGAGGGCAGGCCCGGGTAGATCACCTCAGCGACCTTGGCGTGCCCGTCCAGGTACGCGGCGATCCGCTCGGCGTTGTCGCAGTGCCGGTCCATGCGTACCCCGAGGGTCTTGATGCCGCGCAGGGTCAGCCAGGCGTCGAAGGGCCCGTTGATCGCGCCCATCGCGTTCTGGTGGTAGCGCAGCTCGTCGCCGAGGCCGGCGTCGGCGGCGATCAACGCGCCACCCACCACGTCGGAGTGTCCGCCGATGTACTTGGTGGTCGAGTGGACCACCACGTCCGCGCCGTGCGCGATCGGCTGCTGCAGGTACGGCGAGGCGAAGGTGTTGTCGACCGCCAGCAGCGCCCCGGCGTCGTGCGCGACGGCGGCCAGGGTGGCGATGTCGGCGATGCCGAGCAGCGGGTTGGTCGGCGTCTCCACCCAGACGATCTTCGTGGTGGCGCGCATGGCGGCCCGCACGGCGTCGGTGTCGGAGACCTTGGCCGGGGTGTAGTCCAGCCCCCAGCGCTCGGCGACCCGGGCGAAGAGCCGGTAGGTGCCGCCGTACGCGTCGTCCGGGATCACCACGTGGTCGCCCGGCTTGCAGACGGTGCGCAGCAGGGTGTCCTCGGCGGCCAGGCCGCTGGCGAAGGCGAGCGCGACCGGGCCGCCCTCCAGGGCGGCGAGGCACTCCTGGAGCGCGTCCCGGGTGGGGTTGCCGGAACGGCTGTACTCGTAGCCGTGCCGAGGCGCGCCGACGGCGTCCTGGGCGTAGGTGCTGGTCTGGTAGATCGGTGGGATCACCGCGCCGGTGCGGGCCTCGGGGTCCTGGCCGGCGTGGATGGCGAGCGTCTCGAAGCCGTGACTCATTCCCGAGACGTTAGTCCGCCGGTCCGCCGGAGCGGGCGGAACCCGCCGCGGGTCGCCCCGTCCTCCCCGGCGGACGCCGCTCGCGCCGCCGGGCGGACGCCGGGACACCGCACTACGCTGCCCCGGTGAGCGGGTGTGTGTTCTGCGGAATCGTGGCGGGCGAAGTGCCGGCGTTCCGGGTGGCCGACGAGCCGGACGGCGTCGCCTTCCTGGACACCCGGCCGGTCTTCAAGGGCCACGTGCTGGTGGTGCCCCGCACCCACCTGATCACCCTGACCGACCTGCCGGCCACGGCGCTGCCCGGCTACTTCGGCCTGGTCCAGCGGCTCGCGGTGGCGGTGGAGTCCGGTCTGGGAGCCGGTGGGACGTTCGTGGCGATGAACAACAAGGTGTCCCAGTCCGTCCCACACCTGCACACCCACGTGGTGCCTCGGACGAAGGGTGACGGCCTGCGCGGCTTCTTCTGGCCGCGCACCCGCTACGCCGACGACGCCGAGGCGCAGGGGTACGCCGACCGCGTCGCCGCCGCGCTGGCCCGGCCGTGACCATCCGCCCCACCGGTCGTCGAGATCCGCGGGAGAGGCCGGCGGCAACCGGGGTCGCCGCCGGCCTCTCCTGGCTCGAGAGGTGTTCCGCTACCGGGGCCAGCGGTCCCGGTACCAGGCGAAGGTGCGCCGCACCCCCTCCTCCAGCGGAACCACCGGCTCATAGCCGGTGAGGGCCCGGAGCTGCGACAGGTCCGGGCAGCGCCGGGCCACCGCCCCCGGCGGGGCCGGGACCGGCGCGAGCTTCGGGTCGAACTCGGCGACCCGGAGCACCAGCTTGGCGAGGTCGCCGATGTTGGTCTCCTCCGCGTCGTTGCCGATGTGCACGACCCGCCCGGCGGCGCCGGGGGTGTCCATCAGCCGCAGCATCGCCTCCACCGCGTCGTCGACGTGGCAGAACGCCCGGGTCTGGTCCGTGCCGTAGACCCGATAGGGGTCCTCCCCCCGCAGCGCGCGCAGGGACAGCTCGGGGATGACGTGGTCGGCGCCCATCCGCGGCCCGTAGACGTTGTGGAAGCGACCGACCACGGCCGGGAAGCCCGTCGTCCGGGCGGTGTGCAGGACGGCGGCCTCCCCGAGCAGCTTGCTGATCGCGTAGCTGAACCGGGGTGCCGTCGGGTCGGCCACCACCACCGGTACGTCCTCGGCCGTCGGCACCGGCACCAGACCGAGATCGACGCCACCGGCGTACACCTCGCTGGTCGAGGCGAAGAAGAGCTTCTCCTCCGGGCCGATCCAGTCGAGCAGGTGCAGCGCCGCAAGGGTGTTGACCCGGACCACCCGGGCCGGGTCGGACTCCACGTTGCGGACCCCGACCACCGCGGCGAGCAGGTAGATCTGGTCCCAGCCGTGCGGCAGGGCCGCCCAGGTGGCCGGGTCGGTCAGGTCCCCGGAGCGGATCTCCACACCCGGCGCGTCCCGCAACACGGCGAGGTCGGCATCGTCGCGCCCCCGCGAGAAGTCGTCGACGATGGTCACGGCGTGCCCGTCCGCGGTCAGCCGACGGGCCAGGTGCAGGCCGATGAAGCCCGCCCCGCCCAGCAGGAGCGCCCTCACGCGGCCACCTGCTTCGCGTCGTAGCCGAGCCCGGCGTAGTGGACGCCCGCCGCCGTGACGGCCGCCTCGTCGAGGATCCGCCAGGAGTCGTAGACCAGCTTCGGGCCGTCCACACCGAGCACCGAGTCGATCCGCATCGCCCGGTAGTCCGGGTGGTCGTTGATCACCAGGACCGCGTCGGCCGCACTGAACGCCTTGTCGAGGCTGATCGGCTCACCGCCGTACCGCCGGATCACCTCCGGCGCGACCATCGGGTCGTGACCGAGCACGGTGATCCCGGCGGCCCGGAACACCGGCATCATCGTCGCGATCGGGGTCCCGCGCATGTCGTCGGTGGGTGGCCAGCCCTTGTAGGCCCAGCCGAGGACGGCGAGGCGCGCGCCCTCGCTGCTCCCCCGCTGCTCGCGGATCATCCCGACCAGCCGCTCGGCCACATGGACCGGCAGGTACTCGTTGAGTTCGCGAGCGCGGCCGACCAGGAACGGCTCCCGATCCGGCGAGCTGTTGATCATGATGTACGGATCCTTGGACAGGCAGCCGCCGCCGACGTACCCGGGCTTGGCCAGGTCGGGACGCGGATAGTCGAGGTTGGCCGCGCGGATGACCTCCAGCGGGTCGAGCCCGTGCCGTTCGGCGATGAGGGCGATCTCGTTGCCGAAGGCGTAGATCAGGTCGGTGTGGCAGTTGTTGGAGAGCTTCACCAGCTCCGCCGCCTCCAGGCTGGACACGGGAACCAGCTGGGCCGTCAGGCCCCCGAAGAAGTCCAGGCCCGCGCGGAGGCTCTCGTCGTCCAGGCCACCGACCACCTGCGGCAGCTCGACCAGCTCGCGGAGGGCCTGCCCCTGGATGGTCCGCTCGGGGGCCATCACCAGACGGGCCCGACCCCAGGCCGCGAGCAGTGCCGGCAGCACCACCGCACGGCTGGTGCCCACCGGGACCGTGCTCCGCACCACCACGAGCGTGTCCGGCCCGCACCACTCGGCCACCCCCGCGGCGGCCGAGGCGAGATTGCGCAGGTCGGGCTCGTGGGTCTCCTCGTCCACCGGCGTCGACACGCAGATCACCGCCACGTCGACAGTGTCCGAGGGCAAGCGGGCGTCAACGAAGATGGACCGGCCGCCGTACTCGGCGAAGGTCTCCTCGACCCCGGGCTCGTAGATGTGCGGCCGGCCGTTCGACAGGGACTCGACCACGGACGGCGCGACGTCGGCGCCGTGCACGGTGAAGCCCTTCCGGGCCAGGGCGGCGGTCAGGGTCAGGCCGACGTAGCCCATCCCCACCACTCCGATTGTCATGGGCACTCGTGCTCTCCTATTCGTTCGGTCAGTTGACTGGTCTGCGATCAGCGGCAGGGCGGGCTGAGGCGGTCGAGCGCCCGGGAGGTCACATAACCCCCGAACCCCTCCTGCCGGTACCGGGCGCAGGCGGCCCGGACGTCCTCGGCACGGCTGGCGTAGTCGACGGCGAGGACCACCTTGCCCGCGGCGCGCAGCGCTCGCGCGTTGCCGAGGTTCTCCTCGCACCAGCTTTCCGCGCATGGTTCGTCGGATGATCGGTAGAAGAGGTCCTCCATGCCGATCCCGTCGATCGCCCCGGTGTAGCCGTCGTACTCACGCAGTTCCGGGGAGTTCTGCGGGAACACCAGCAGGCCCGGCCGGTGCGACTTGGCGTACCGGCTGATCCGGACGATCAGGTCGACCATGGCCCGCGCCAGGTCGGCGCGGGTCCGGCCCGGAGTCAGGGACAGCTCCAGCTCCTCGTAGGCCAGCGGCGTGTCCAGGTAGATCCCGTCGAAACCGGCTCGTACGGCCTGGTCGATCCGGGGCCGGACGGCCAGGTCCCACCACCGCTGGTCCCAGAACCGGACGAAGAACTCGTCGGGCCAGTCCGGCCATCGGTTGAGGATCAGGTCGCCGTGCTGCCGGATCTCCGGATACTCGGGTCGGAACTGCTCGATGCTGCCGATCTCGAAGTAGGCCAGGACGACCTTCCCCGACGCCCGCACCGCCTCGATCTCGGCCCGGGTGAAGTAGTCGGCGTGGGCGTTCCGGGCCAGGTCGATCACGGCGAGCGGCTGGGGGGCCCGGGCCACCGCGTCGAGCCGGCCCCCCGGGTAGCCCTGCAACTGGTAGAGCCAGTCGCTGACCGGTCGGCCGGGGGTGGGCCGGGTCGCGGACGGGCGCGAGGTGTCGTCCGTGCACGCCGCCCCGGTCACCGCGAGCCCGACGCCCAGCGTCGCCGCCACGAGCCGCCGCCAGCATCCCGGCCCGCGCCGACTCACCGGCCGTCCCCACCGGCCCACACCGCCTTGACCGACTCCGTGAGCTCGTGCACCGGGACCCAGGCCAGCAGCCGCGCCGCCCGCGAGTTGTCGCCCCGCATCCAGGAGACGGCGGCGGACCGGGTGGGAGCGGCTGCCTCCTCACGGATGTCGCCGCCGAACCCGGCCGCCTCGGCGAGCAGTTCCACCACCCGTCGGGTGGGCACGGCCCGGCCGCTGGCGAGGTTGACCACCCGGGCGTCCAGGCGGGGTGCGAACGCGGCGGCCACGACGCCGGCCGCCACGTCCCGCACGTCCACGAAGTCGCGATGCGCCGACAGCGGTCCCATCGAGATCTCGTCCGAGCCGGTGCGCTGCGCGTGTCGGATGAGCGCCTTCGCCCGACCGAGCACCGTGTCCTCGTGCAGGCCGGGGCCGACCGGGTTGAACACCCGCAGCGTCACGCCGTCGACCTGGCCGGCGCCGCCGGCCAGCTCCACCAGCCCGGTGGCGGCCAGGTGGCTCAGGCCGTACTGGCTCACCGGCCGGGCCGGGTCGTCCTCGTGGACCGAGTGTCCGGGCGGGACGGGTCCGTACTCGCCGGCCGAGCCCAGCCGGACGAAGCGGATGGCCGGCCGGACCGCGGCGATGGCGTCGATCAGCTTCGCCGTCACCGCGGTGTTCGCCGCCACCAGGTCGTGGCCGGTGCCGGACATCGAGCCGGTGCAGTTGGCCACGACGTCCGGGCGGGCGGCCCGCACCAGCGCCACGAGGTCGTCCACCCGACCGTGGACCAGGTCGACCTCGGCGCGGCCGGGCGTGGTCAGCTTGCTGACCCTCGGATCCTGCTCGAGCTGCCGGCAGACCTGGCGGCCGATGAAGCCGGAACCGCCGAAGACCAGTACCCGGGTCATACCGTCTCCACCTCCTTCTGCCGCAGCAGCATGGGCTTGAGCTGCTCGAAGGTTCGGTTGACCTCGTCGTAGTCCTCCGGGTGGCCGATGTCAACCCAGTAGCCCTCGAAGTCGTAGCTCACCGGGGGATCATCGCGATCGATCAGGTCCAGCACGAGCTGGTCGAAACCGAGGGCCAGGCCCTGCGGGTACGGGCCCAGCGTCCGCCGGGACATCCCGTACACACCCATGCTCACCCGGTAGTGGAACGTCGGTTTCTCGGTGAAGCCGACGACCCGCCGGTCACGCACGTCGAGGACGCCGAAGTCGATCGGCACGGTGCGGACCGCGGTGGCCACCGTCAGCGGCGCGTCGGACAGTACGTGGGTGTGCAGCAGATCCGCGAAGTCGAGGTCGGTGAGCACGTCCCCGTTCATCACGACGAAGTGCTCGGGTAGTCGGTCCCGGAGCGCGAACAGCGGTCCCACCGTGGACAGCGGGGCCGTCTCCTCGGCGTAGTCGACCTGGAGGCCCCAGGACGACCCGTCACCGACGAACGCCTTGATCAGCGGGCCGAGGTGGTTGATCGCCAGCGTGGCGTGGGTGAAGCCGCACACCGACAACTGGTGCAGCACCACCTCCAGCACCGCGTGGTCGTCGCCGATCGGCACCAACGGTTTGGGTAGCGCCGTCGTGTAGGGGCGCAGGCGGACGCCCTTCCCGCCGGCCAGGATCACCGCATGCATCTATGTCTCCCGTCGTTGTGTCACTACCGGTATCGCCAGGCCTGGCCGAGGACCCCGGCCAGGGCGGCGAGGAGCATCGCCTGGAGCAGGACGGCGCTGCCGAGGTAGGCGGCGGCGTCGACCAGTGGGCTGGATCCGCCCGGCACCAGCAGCAGCACCGTCAGGTGTGCCGCGAGCGCGACGGCGAGTGCCGCGCTGAGCCGGCCGAAACGGCCGTGCCCGGCGACGACGAAAGCCAGGAAGTACGCGCCGGCGACGGCGACGTGGGCGGCCACCAGCACGGTTCCCGCCGTACTGAGCAGCCCGGCCTGGCGCAGGGGTGCGAACATCGGCAGCGCCAGGACCGCCACCGCGGTCGTGGCGAGCGCCAACTCGAGGGCCAACCGGGCCCAGACGCCGGTGGCGAACCGGCGCGGAGACCACGCCCGGCGCAGCAGTTCCCGGGCGTGTTCGTGGAACCGGCGGACGCGCCACTCCACCAGTCCCATGCCGAGCACGAGCGGCGCCGCGGCGACCGCCAGGTCCACCGGGCCGGACAGGTGACGCGCGGCCGAGTGCAGCAGGTACGCCGCCGAGAGCGCGGCGTAGACCAGGACGGCGCAGAGCTGCGGCAGCTCCGGGCGGACGGCACGGTGCAGGGGAAGCTCGGCGGGCGGCGTCGCGGGCCTCGCGTACCAGGCGGGGAGATCGGTCCGGGTGGTCCACCCGAGCGCCAACACGAACCCGACGGCCACCGACCCGACGGCCACGATCACGGCGACCGGGGCATCGGGCCGCCCGGTCAGCAGGTACGCACCGCCGGCCGCGGCGGCGGGCGCCATCGCGGCGAGCAGCCAGCCCTCCCGCCGGTAGAAGAGTGCGGCGGTCGCGGCGGCCTGATACATCAGCAGGCCACTGGCCAGCAGCACCGGGGGCAGGTCATCCCTGGTACTGCCGGCCAGGGCGGCAGTGGCGGCGGCCCCGACCGCCGGGCCGAGCAGCGTCGACCCCCGGAGCAGCCGGGCGGCGACGCGGACCTGGCTCCGACCGACGAGGCGGTAGGCCAGCCAGGCGGTCCCACCCGACCAGACCCAACCGAGGGGCCCCACGATCAGCAGCGCCAGCACCACCGACCGTTCGGCGAGGATCGCCAGCACGGCCGGGAGCAGCACGCCGGGCATCAGGTACAGCAGACCGTGCGAGAGGTCCCGGGCGGCGCGGACGGGGTCTGCCGGCGCGGCCCGAGGGACCGCCGGCGGCCGGATCTCCGGGTCCAGCCGTCGGAACACCTCCTCGGCCAGCACGAAGACGTCCGGGTGGCCGTAGTCGTCCCGGGCCGAGCGGTCGGTCAGGCCGTCGGACTCCAGCGCGGCGGCGATCTGCAGCGCGTCGACCGGCCGTCCGAGCTGGGGCCGCATCCGCTCGACCAGGCCGACCACCGGGTCGTCGACGACCCGGGGCAGCACCAGCGTCGGGGCTTCCGCGGTTGTGGTCATACCGCCATCACCGGCCCGGCGGGGCGCGGCGCCGTTGTCCCCTTGCCCACGAGGTCCCGGTAGATCCGCCGGTACGCCTCGATGGACTGGTCCAGGGTGAAGTGCGCCAGGACGCGGTCCCGCGCCGCGGCACCCAGCCGGGCCCGCAGCGGCGCGTCCTGGAGCAGCCGTACGCAGGCCGCCGCCACCGCCACGTGGTCGCGCGGCGGCACCACGTACCCGGCGTCGCCCACCGCCTCGGCCACGCCGCCCACGTTGGTGCAGACCATCGGACGGCCGCACGCCATCGCCTCGACCACGGCGTACGGAAAACCCTCCGAAATGCTGGTCAGCACCACCACCTGCGCCTGGTGGTAGGCCTCCACGGGCATGCCCACCCGACCCTCGAGCACGGCGTCACCGGTGAGCCCCAGGTCGGCGATCAGTTTCTGGCAGCTGTCGCGGTACTCGGCGCCCCCGGCCGGGGCAGCACCGAAGATCCGGAGCCGAGCCCCAGGCACCTCGGCCCGGACCAGCGCGAACGCGCGGATCAGGGTGTGCAGGTCCTTGATCGGGTCGATCCGGCCGAGGTAGACGATCACCGGCTCCGCCGGTTCTCCCCTCGCCGCCGGGAACTCGTCCGGATCGACGCCGTTGTAGACGGTCCACGTCCGCTCGGGGTCCGCGCCGTTGCGCAGCTGCCACCGCCGGTTGTAGCCGCCGTGCGGAGCCAGGGCGTCGACGACGAGGTACGCGGCCCGGGCGAGCTGCCGGTGCAAGCCGAGGACGAGCACCCTGACCGGGTACGGCTCGTCGGACCCGAGCAGGTCCAGGTAGCGCTCGCGCAGATACATGCCGTGCTCCGACATGACGACGGGCGTGCCGTACCGCCACTTCGCGGTCATCCCGACCAGCATGCACAGCCCGTTCATGGACGAATGCACGAGATCGGCCCGGACCGGTTCGGCCGAGAGGGGTCGGAGCATGTGCTCGATCAGCGAAAGCGCGGTGACGCAGTCGGCGAGGGTGAGCTCCGGCTCGTCCGCCCGTACGCCTCGCCACGCGTCCCTGGTCATGGCCAGCGCGGTGTTCGAGGTGAGGGCACCGGTGAGGTCACCGCCCTCGGCGGCGTACTCGTGCATGATGCGCAGTGCGTGCAGGAACCGGATCCGGTTCACCTCCTTCCGCCCCGGCTCGGGGTCGTCCGGTCGCAGGACGGCACCCAGCAACGCGGCAAGGGCCTCCCGGAACTCGCGGCCCGACCGTCGCCCCGGCCGGCGGCGATCGGGCCGGGGCCCCCACAGGGGGATGGTGCGCAACCGGCTGAGGTTGGCCGGCGGCTCCCACCGCGGACGTTCGGTGCCGTCCACGGTGAGCGCCACCATCTCCCAGTCGTGCTCGGGCAGCCCCCGGATGAGCTGGTCGCACCAGATGCTCACGCCGCCCATGGCGAACGGGTAAGTCCCCTCGGAGACCAGCGCCACTCTCACGGCAGCGGACTCGCGGTGATCGTGACCGGCTGCCCGGTCGACAGCGTGACCGGCGCGGACACCTCGCTGCCGTAGGTGGTGGAGTCAGCGGTGCGCGCCCCGCTCACCGTGACCGTGCCGGCCTGGGGCGAGCTGACGGTGACGGTGCCGGTCGCGCGGTCGAACACCCCGTCCACCCCGGCCGCCAGCTGGGCGAAGTGGCTGTTGCGGCTGACCGTCCGCTGGGCCAGGGCCGGCCAGTCCAGGCTGCGCACCGGCACCGCGTAGTACGAGCTGTACTTGCCGAGGATGCTGTCGAGCCAGTCGGTGAGCAGCGTCCGGCCGGAGCCGTAGTCGCGCAGGTTGGCGATGTGGAAGGTGTGGGTGTAGAGCGAGCCGCTGGTCATGTGGCTCAGCGCCACGTCCGTCTCCGCCGAGATCACCTGGCTGTAGGTGCGGTTCGTCGGCCAGAACGGGAACTTGCCGTTCGGCCCGTAGAAGGAGTTGTAGAAGGCGGTCTCCTCCGCCGGCGTCGTGCAGTGGTACGCGATGTTCGTCGGCCAGTCCGGCACCACGGTGACGCTCGGTTCCAACGGGTGCGTGGTGCCGCAGTTGAAGCACGCCGGCCGGTGGCTCGGGAATGACATGTTGCCGTGCAGGTACTTCACGCCGAGGTCGCGCGCCGCCCGCAGCAGCTCAGGGTTGGACGCGGTCAGGCCGAAGTCCGTCGGCGGGTCGGTGTCGTTGTTCGGATCCGGGTTGTAGACGCCGAGGCCGGAGTACTCGCCGGTCTTGAGCACGCTGCCGTCCACCGGCAGACCGAGCTTGCCGGCCGCCGCGAGGTTGTCGGCGATCTCGGCGCGACTCGTGGCGTAGTCGGTGAAGTTCATCTCCGGGTGGGTGAGCGTGTGGTTGATCCAGCGGAACTCCTTCGCCAGACACCGGGTGGTGGGGGTGAGCCTGTTGATCCCCCCGTTCGGGTAGCACCTGTTGCCCGCGTTCAGGTTCGCGTCGCCGCCGTTGTACGCCATGCCCATGGTCAACCCGCTCGCCAGCGGATACTTCTGGCGCAGCGCCTGCTGCCGAAGGGAGACGTTGTACGCGTCGTGCCCGGACATCTGGTACCCCGGGTCGGACTCGATGTGGCCGTCCGGGTGGTAGTGGTCGGCCGAGTTGAACCAGTCGTCGACGTCGACGTGCAGGTAGTGCCGCTGCTCGCCCAGGAAGAGGCCCCGGCTGGCCCACCGGAACAGGCCGTACACCAGCAGGTCGGACTGGAGCAGGTACTGGTTGGAGGTGAAGGTCAGCATCATCCGCTCGCGGCCGTCCGCGGACGGGCTGAGCACCCCGACGGTGTCACTGCCGGCGGTCAACACGGGGGTGGCCGAGCAGTTCGACCGCACCGCGGTGCGGTAGACGTACGACTCGACGACGGGGATCTGGGCGCTGGGCTTGAGGTAGTCGAAGACCTGGGCTCCGGCGGCCGTGAGCGCCGTCTTCAGCGGCGTGGCACCGACCGAACCCTCGCTCGCCGCCTGCAGGCAGTAGTCCTCGGGCCAGGCGCCGTGGCTGCCGTAGAGCACCGCCTGGCGCACCGCGTACCCCCGCTCGTACGCCCAGAGCAGGTTCCACTCGTCGGCGCTGAGCCCGCTGACGTACCCGCCGTTCTCCTCGTACAGCAGGCCGCTGCTGGTCAGCAGGATGGCGTCGTAGCGCCCGACGCCGTCCGGACGGACCAGCGTGTCCGCGGTCAGCGAGGTGTTGCGGGTCAGCAGGACGTCGTAGGCGGCGCCGACCCGGTCCAGCGTCGACTTCCAGGTGGGCAGGCCGTAGTCGCTGTCGTCGACGGCGACGACGAGCGCGCGCAGCGCGACCTTGTCGGTCCCGGTCCCGGTCCCGGTCGCGGTGGCGGTCGCGCTGCCGTCCGCGGCGGCGCCCAGCGTGGACGGACCGGTGCCGGGCGCGGACGACGGGCCGGGAGAGGCCGAGCGGGCCGAGCGGGCCGAGCGGGCCGAGCGGGCCGAGCCACGCTCATCGGCACCGGAGTCGAACAGGTGCGTGCGCCGCAGCGGCACAGTGCCGCGCATGCGCGGCAGCGGCTGCGGCTCGCCCACCGGTTGCCGCACCGTCACCGGCGCCAGGCCCACCGCCGAGGACGGCACCCGGTCCGGTCGGGTCGGCGCCGCCGAGCCCGGACCGACGAGCACCGCGCTCGTGACCATCACCGCCGTGAGTGCGGCCACCACCGTTCGGACGCCTGCATAACGACCCACTATCGACCTCCAGCCGGAAAAAACGGACACAAAAGCACATGAAGGCATGAACTGCCATAGGACATAGATGAATTCACCTCGAAGGGTTACCGGGGGAACCTAACAGGAGCAATCGGGCGTTGGAGTCAAACGATTCAAGAGGGGACGTTTTGCCTGGTCAGTCAGTTAGTCCCCTGTGGAGCATCGACCGGAGTGGTCAGTGGGAGGGCGCGACGTCGGCCGCGGGCGTCACCGCACGGCCGAACGCAGCCGTCTGCTCGGCGCGCCAGTAGTCCTCGTCCGGAATCGAAGTCCACGGATGGCCGAGGCCGTCCACGGTGTGCTCACCGTCGGTGACGTGGACGAAGCCGGCGTTGCGTTCCTTGCTGAGCGCGACGGCACGATGCAGACCGTGCCGGCCAGGGGCGGCGTAGACCAGGTGCCAGAACCGCTCGGCGGGCAGGTCGTTCTCCCAGCCGGACGGCTGCCAGCCCAGGTAGTCGCGGTACGGCCCCTCGAATGTGACGAGCGTGTCGGCGAGGCCCCGGTAGCACCGCTCGGTCGGACGCCCGGGATTCATCGCCAGGTACGCGCCGGGGTAGCGGTCCCGGATGCGGGCGGCGACCCCCCGGTAGAGATCGACGTACCGATTTCCCGGGCCGCAGAGTGCGGTCGTCCGATCCAGGAAGATCCCCTGGAGCCCTGCCGCCCCGTAGGCCCGGTACCAGTCGTCGACGTCACGGATGATCTGTGCCGTCCAGGCGTCGACGTCGGAACGACCCCGGCCGGGCCCGTCCGCCCGGGTCGCCAGCGCCGGTCCGCCGAAGGTCAGCCCGAAGTAGCCCGTGTCCACGTAGGCGATCGGCCGCGCCTGGGCTCGCCGCAGCACCGTGAACACCTCGCCCCAGTGCGGGTCGTACGGCAGCTCGGGCGCGCTGCGCGAGCCGTTCACGACGACGATCCCGGTGGCCGGGCCGCCCCGGGCCAGCCGCTCGAACATCGCCCGGCCGTCCGGCGTCGCAGGCGACCAGTAGGCCGGCACGCCGACCCGCTGCGGGACCGGCTCCGACCGCCCACAGGCGCCGGTGAGCACCGGAGGCATCAGGAACACCGCCAGCAATCCGACCGTCGCGGCACGAGTCACGCCACCATCCGAAGAATCTCGATCTTCCGGTGCCGGGCACCGGCGCGTCGGGCCGGACCAACCGACTGAACGCTCAGTCAAGGTAGCGGATCCTTCACGACATATGGACTATTAATGGCGGTTTATCTGGGCTCTTTCACGATCGGGTGATTTTCGGACCGGCGCCAGCTGCCGCCGGAGCCTGAGGACACGCAAGCCGGGTAAGGAAGTCGGACCCGCGGGTGTTGCATGCGGGCAGAGGTACGAGAGGAGTTCCACCGTGTTCCTTCGCCGCATGAAGGCTGAAATGCCGACCCCCGACCAGGCCCCGCCGGGCCGGCCGCTCGCGATGCCGGTTGCTGACCGGCACGAGGTGCTGCCGTCCTCGCTGAAGGGCCCGTTCCCGGAGGGCGCGCAGGTCGCGGTCTTCGGCATGGGCTGCTTCTGGGGTTCCGAGCGGTTGTTCTGGACCCTCCCGGGTGTGCTCACCACGTCGGCCGGTTACGCGGGTGGCTACACCCGGAACCCCACGTACGAGGAGGTCTCTTCCGGGATGACCGGGCACGCCGAGGTCGTCCAGGTGGTCTACGACCCCACGAAGATCGCCTACGAGGACCTGCTCAAGGTCTTCTGGGAGAACCACGACCCGACCCAGGGCATGCGCCAGGGCAACGACGTGGGCACCCAGTACCGCTCGGCGATCTACACGACGACCGACGAGCAGCGGGCGACCGCGGAGGCGTCGCGGGACGCGTTCGCGCCGATCGTGGCGCGGGCCGGCAAGGGCGAGATCACCACGGAGATCGCGCCGCTGGGTGACTACTACTTCGCCGAGGACTACCACCAGCAGTACCTCGCCCCGACCAAGAACCCGAACGGGTACTGCAACCACGGCCCCAACGGGCTGAGCTGCCCGGTCGGCGTGGCCCGTACCGGGGGCTGACCGACCTGATGTCCGGTTCCGGGCCTGCGGTGTTTGTCACACCGCGGGCCCGGCCCGATTCGGGCACGCACCCGGCCGCCGGCAGGAAAGTCGGCGATGACCTCGGGCCCGCACACGAGCGGCGCGCATCCTAGCAAACACGTAACGCCATCGACATCGGCTCAACAGGCGAGCTGCAACAACCTCTGGCAGCATTCCCTGGCATGTGCGGACTGGCTGGGGAGTTCCGCCGTGACGGCTCACGGGCCGACGTCGCGGCGGTGGAGCGCATGGCGGCGACGATGAGCGACCGGGGCCCGGACGACAGCGGGGTCTGGTCGCAGGGGCCGATCGCCCTCGGGCACCGGCGGCTCAAGATCATCGACTTGTCGGCGGCGAGCGGGCAGCCGCTGGTCGACCCCGACGCGGGGCTCACCGGCGTCTTCAACGGATGCGTCTACAACTACCGCGAGCTGCGCGAGGAGTTGCAGGCCAAGGGGCACAGCTTCTTCTCCTCGGGCGACAGCGAGGTCGTCGTCAAGGCGTACGCCGAGTGGGGGCTCGACTTCGTCGACCACCTGATCGGCATGTTCGCCGTGGCGATCAGCGAGCGGGACACCGGCCGGCTGGTGCTGGCCCGGGACCGGCTCGGCATCAAGCCGCTCTACCTGGCCGAGACGCCGGGCGTGGTGCGCTTCGCCAGCACCCTGCCGGCGCTGCTGGCCGGCGGCGGCGTGGACACCGCCATCGACCCGGTGGCGCTCGCCCACTACCTGAGCTTCCACAGCATCGTGCCGCCGCCGCGGACCATCCTGCGCGGCGTCACCAAGCTGCCCCCGGCCACCGTCCGGGTCTACGAGCCCGACGGCCGCACCCACGAGCGGGTCTACTGGGACCCGTCCTTCACCCAGGCCGCCGAGCGGGCCGACTGGTCCGAGCAGGACTGGCAGGACGCCCTGCTGGAGTCGCTGACCACCGCCGTGCGCCGCCGGATGGTCGCCGACGTGCCGGTCGGCGTGCTGCTCTCCGGCGGGCTGGACTCCAGCCTGGTGGTCGCGCTGCTGGCCGGCGAGGGGCAGTCCGGGCTCTCCACCTTCTCCATCGGCTTCGACTCCGTCGGCGGCCGGGAGGGCGACGAGTTCGTCTACTCCGACCTGGTCGCGAAGACCTTCGACACCGACCACCACCAGCTCAAGGTGGCCGCCGGCGACCTGGTGCCGCCGCTGGAGGCGGCCGTCGCGGCGATGAGCGAGCCGATGGTCAGCCACGACTGCGTCGCCTTCTACCTGCTCAGCCAGGAGGTGTCGCGGCACGTCAAGGTGGTCCAGTCCGGGCAGGGCGCCGACGAGATCCTGGGCGGCTACCACTGGTACCCGCCGCTGGCTGGAGTCGACCGGGAGCAGGCGCTCCAGACGTACGCCAAGGCGTTCTTCGACCGGGACGCGGCCGGCCTGGCCCGGGTGCTCAACCCGGACCGGCTGACCGACGGCGACCCGGCCCGGGAGTTCGTGGCGGCGCACCTGGCCCGGCCGGGCGCGCAGACCGCGGTCGACGCCGGCCTGCGGATCGACTCTCAGATCATGCTCACCGACGACCCGGTGAAGCGGGTGGACAACATGACCATGGCGCACGGGCTGGAGGCCCGGGTGCCGTTCCTGGACCACGAGTTCGTGGAGCTGGCCGCGAGCTGCCCGCCCGAGCTGAAGCTGGCGCAGGGCGGCAAGGGCGTGCTCAAGGAGATCGGCCGCCGGGTCCTGCCGCACGAGGTGATCGACCGGCCCAAGGGCTACTTCCCGGTGCCGGGCCTCACCCACCTGGAGGGCAAGCTGCTCGACCGGGTACGCGACGCGCTCTCCGCGCCGGCCGCCCGCCGCCGCGACCTGTTCCGCGCCGACTACGTCGACGCGCTGCTCGCCGACCCGAACGCCGAACTGACCCCGTTGAACGGAAACAAGCTGTGGCAGCTGGGACTCCTGGAAATGTGGCTCCAGAGCCACGGAATCGACTGACCGTGACGGATACGCTGGCGACCGGCACGGCGCGGACCGACCGGGACCGGGTGCTCGGCCGCCGTCGGGAACGCATCGGCCCCGGCGGCGACCCGGTGGCCCCGGGAGCGCCCGAACCGAGGGCGACGTCCGACGACGCCGACGGCGTGGTGCTGGACTGCGGCTGGGGTCGGCTGGTCTTCGGCCAGACCTTCACCGAGCAGGCCGCCGTCGCCGCGGTGCTGCGGTCCGAGGCCGCGGGCGCCCGGGACATCTGCATCTACCTGCGCGACCCGCACGTGCTGGTGTCCCGGCTCCCGGACGAGCTGTTCATCGACCCGTCGCTGACCTACCGGCTGCCGCTGGGCGAGCGGCGTCCGGCCGCCACCGACGGCGACGGCGAGGTCCCCGGCCTGCTGATCCGGCCGCTACGCGACGCCGACGACGCGGACGCGGTCAACCGGATCTACGCCCGCAACGGCATGGTCACCGCGCCGGTCGACGTGTTGGTCGACAACGCCGGCACCGACCGCTTCCTGCACCTGGTCGCCGAGGCCGCCACCGGCGAGATCGTCGGCACCATCACCGGCGTCGACCACGTGGCGGTCTTCGCCGACCCGGAGAACGGCGCCAGCCTCTGGTGCCTGACCGTCGACTTCAACACCGCGCCGCCCGGCACCGGCCAGGCACTGCTGACCGGGCTCGCCGACCGGCTGGACGAGCGGGGGCGGGCCTTCGTCGACCTCTCCGTGCTCGCCGAGAACTCCGGCGCGATCCGGCTCTACGAGCGGCTGGGCTTCCACCGCACCGCCACGCTCTGCGTGAAGCGGAAGAACCCGATCAACGAGCGGCTCTTCCTGCCCGCCACCCCGGCCGGGTACGACGACCTCAACCCGTACGCGAAGATCGTCGCCGACGAGGCGATGCGGCGCGGCATCCGGGTGGAGGTCACCGACCCGCGCTGGGGGGAACTGCGGCTGACCAACGGCGGCCGGACCATCCACACCCGCGAGTCGCTGTCCGAGCTGACCTCGGCGGTGGCGATGAGCCGCTGCGACGACAAGCGGGTCACCCGGCGGATCCTCAGCGAGGCGGGGCTGTCGGTGCCGCGCGGCCGGACCGCCACCGGCGGGCCGGACGACCTCGCCTTCCTCGCCGACGTCGGGCCGGTGGTGGTCAAGCCGGCGCGGGGCGAGCAGGGCAACGGCATCACCGTCGGCGTGCGCACCGCCGAGGCGCTGACCGCGGCGGTCGAGCTGGCCCGGCGGTTCTGCCCGGACGTGCTGATCGAGGAGCTGCGCGACGGCGAGGACCTGCGGGTGATCGTGATCGACCACGAGGTGGTGGCCGCCGCCGTCCGCCGGCCGGCGCAGGTGACCGGCGACGGGGTGCACGACATCGCCGCGCTGATCGACCGGCAGAGCCGCCGCCGGGCCGCCGCCACCGGGGGCGAGTCCCGCATCCCGGTCGACGAGATGACCCGCGAGGTGGTCGGGGAGGCCGGGTACCGGATGGACGACGTGCTGCCCGAGGGCGAGGTGCTGGCCGTCCGCCGGACCGCCAACCTGCACACCGGCGGCACCATCCACGACGTGACCGCCGAGCTGCACCCGGCGATCGCCGAGGCCTGCGTGGCGGCGAGCCGGGCGCTGGACATCCCGGTGACCGGGCTGGACCTGCTGGTGCCGGCGCCGGACCGGCCGGAGCACGTCTTCATCGAGGCCAACGAGCGGCCGGGGCTGGCCAACCACGAGCCGCAGCCGACCGCCGAGCGCTTCGTCGACCTGCTCTTCCCCGGCACCCGCGCCCCGCAGCGGCTCTGGAGCCCGGCCGGCCCGGGAGCCGCCGCGTGAGCCCGAAGCCGCTGGAGATCGACCTGGACTACCTGCGCCAGGTGCTGCTGGAGCTGTTGGAGATCCCCAGCCCGTCGGGGCGTACCGACCACGTGCAGCAGTACGTCGGCGAGCGGCTCTCCGCGCTGGGCGTCTCATCCACGCTGACCCGGCGCGGGGCGCTGAGCGCCAGCCTGCCCGGACCCCGCCAGACCGGTGCCGACCGGGCAATCGTGGTGCACACCGACACCATCGGCGGCATGGTGAAGCGGCTCAAGGAGAACGGCCGGCTGGAGCTGAAGACCATCGGCACGCACAGCGCCCGGTTCGCCGAGGGCGCGCACGTCCGGGTCTTCACCGACGACCTGGACCGGTTGATCACCGGTCAGGTGCTGCCGCTGAAGGCCAGCGGGCACCGCTACAACGACGACGTCGACGTGCAGGGCGTCGGCTGGGAGCACGTCGAGGTACGGCTCGACGAGCCGGTCGACGACGTCGCCGGCCTGCGCGCGCTCGGCATCGACGCGGGCGACTTCGTGGCGTTCCTGCCCAACCCGACGATCACCCCGAGCGGATACGTCAAGTCGCGGCACCTGGACGACAAGGCCGGCGTGGCCGCCGTACTCACCGCGTTCAAGGCGATGGTCGACGCCGGGATCACCCCGGCGGTCACCGCGCACCTGCTGGTCACCGTCACCGAGGAGATCGGCCACGGCGCCAGCCACGGCCTCGACCCGGACGTCGCCGAGATCGTCTCGGTGGACGCGGCGGTGGTCGCCCCCGGCCAGCAGTCCCGGGAGGACGCGGCCACCCTGGCGATGGGCGACGGGGTGGGCCCGTTCGACTACCACCTGACCCGCAACCTCGCCTCGATCGCCCGCGAGCACGGCGTCGACCTGGTCCGGGACGTATTCGACTACTACCGCTCCGATGTGGCGGCGGCGGTCGAGGCCGGCGCGCACGCCCGGGTGGCCCTGCTCGGCTTCGGCGTGGACGCCACCCACGGCCACGAGCGCACCCACCTGGACGGGCTGCGCCACCTCACCCAACTGCTCTGCCTCTACCTCCAGAGCGACCTGGTCTTCCCGGAGTGGGACGCCGAGCCCGAGGGCGACCTCGCCGACTTCCCGTCGCTGGCGGTGCAGCCGGCCAACGAGGAGGGGCCCCGGGAGGGCCCGATCGGCATCGCCGACGCCTCCTGATCCCGCCCCGACCGCTGCCCGTCGGCGGACGGGGCGGGCCCGACGCATTTCCGTCCGGGCTGTGATCGAAATCCGTTGCCGGTGCCCCGCGGAACTGGATAGCGTGGCCGTACACGGGAAAGGAGGTGGTCCAGACTTGTATAGCAATCGGACTCGTGAGGTGGCTGTCCGCTAGCCGCTGTCCTCGACAGTGATACCCCGTCCGCCGCGAGGCGGGCATCTGCACCATCGTCGAGACCGTGTGGCAGCGGTGCGGCGAAACCACGACAGCCACCCGACCCCCGGGGTGCCGGCCCAGTCCAGCCGGCCCGCGCGCGAGCGCGGAAGCCCCGGGGGTCGCTTCATGTCCGGCCCGGCCGGACCGGTCAGCTCAGCGGGGAGGCCGCCTTGTCCATGCGCGAGCTGGTGGTGCTCGGGACGGCCAGTCAGGCCCCCACCCGGCAGCGCAACCACAACGGGTACGTGCTGCGCTGGGACGACGAGGTGATCCTCTTCGACCCGGGCGAGGGCACCCAGCGGCAACTGCTGCACACCGGGGTCACCGCCACCGACCTGACCCGGATCTGCGTCACCCACTTCCACGGCGACCACTGCCTCGGCCTGCCCGGCATCATCCAGCGGCTCTCCCTGGACCGGGTGCCGCACCGGGTGGCGGTGCACTTCCCGGCCGGCGGCGCCGAGTACTTCGCCCGGCTGCGGCACGCCACCTCCTTCCACGAGACCGCCGAGCTGGCCGTCGAGCCGATCGAGGCGGACGGGCAGCGGATCACCGTGCGCGGGGGCACGCTGGAGACCCGCCGGCTGCGGCACTCCATCGAGGCGTACGGCTACCGGCTGGTGGAGCCGGACGGCTGCCGGATGCTGCCGGAGCGGCTGTCCGCGTACGGGATCACCGGGCCGGCGGTCGGGGAGCTGCTCCGCGTCGGCCACCTCGACCTGAACGGGCGTCGCGTCACCCGGGACGAGGTGAGCGTGACCCGACCGGGCCAGCGGTTCGCCTTCGTGATGGACACCGCGCTCTGCGACGCGGTGTACGCCCTCGCCGAACACGCCGACCTGCTGGTCATCGAGTCGACCTTCCTGGAGTCGGAGACCGCCCTGGCCGCCGAGGCCGGCCACCTGACCGCGGCTCAGGCCGCGCGGGTGGCGGCCGAGTCGGGGGTACGCAAGCTGGTGCTCACCCACTTCTCCCAGCGGTACAGCGACCTGCGCCGCTTCGCCGACGAGGCCCGCAGGCACTTCGCCGGGGACCTGGTCATCGCCGAGGACCTGACCACCGTGCCGGTCCCGCCCCGCCGGGTAGCCTCGGCCGGATGACCATCACGCTGCGCCCCGCCGCCGTCGACGACCTGATGGCGGTCGGGGCCCTGCACCGGGCGTCGCGGGTGGCCGCGTACTCCTCGTTCCTGCCGGCGGAGGCGCTGGCCGACCCGTCGGCCGACGCGATGGGCCGGTACTGGGTCGAGCGGTTCGGCTGGGAGCGTGACGACCACCGGATGACGCTGGCCGAGCGGGACGGCCAGTTGGTCGGCTTCAGCTACCTGGGCCCGGACGACGAGGCCGATCCGGCCACCGGCCTGCTCAACGCCATCCACCTCGACCCCGACGAGCGGGGCCGGGGCACCGGCCGCGAGCTGATGGTCGACGCGCTGGACGCCATGCGGTCGCGCGGCTGGTCCCGGGCGGTGCTGTGGGTGCTGGCGCAGAACCTCACCGCGCGTCGCTTCTACGAGCGCGGCGGCTGGACGCCGGAGGGCACCCGGCGCGACGAGCACTTCGGCCCGATCGTCGTCCCGCAGGTCCGGTACGCCCGACCGCTCTGACCCGCCCCGTTCGCTCTGAGCTGATCGGGGCATGCCCGTCGATCCGGCCGCGTTGCCGGGTTCATGGACACCGATCACACCGAGCGGGCGGAGGACGCCGCGCTCGACGCGTACTCCCGGGTGGTCACCGGCGTGGCGGCCCGGGTGCTGCCCAGCGTGGCCGCCCTGTCGGTGCGGACCGCGCGCGGGGCCGGCGCCGGCTCCGCGATCACGGTGGGCACCGACGGCCTGCTGCTGACCAGCGCCCACGTGGTGCAGGGCGCCCGGGACGGCTCGGCCGCCTTCGGTGACGGCACCGAGGCGCGGTTCCGGGTGGTCGGGGCGGACCCGCTCTCCGATTTGGCGGTGCTGCGGGTGGACGAGGCGACCGTGCCGCCGGTGGAGCTGGGCGACGCGGACACCCTGCGGATCGGCCAGCTGGTGGTCGCGGTCGGCAATCCGATGGGGCTGGCCGGCTCGGTCACCGCCGGGGTGGTGTCCGGCCTGGGCCGATCGCTGCCGGCCCGGGACGGCCGGGTCACCCGACTCATCGAGGACGTCATCCAGACCGACGCCGCGCTCAACCCCGGCAACTCCGGCGGTGCCCTGGCCGACTCGGCCGGCCGGGTGATCGGGGTGAACACCGCCGTCGCCGGCTACGGCCTCGGGCTGGCCGTGCCGATCAACTCCACCACCCGGCAGATCGTCGACGACCTCATCGCCAACGGGCGGGTGCGCCGGGCCTGGCTGGGGGTGGCCGGCGTCCCGGTGCCGCTGCCGCCGGAGGTCGCCGAGCGCATCGGCCAGCGCCGTGGCCTGCGGGTGGTCGAGGTGGTGCCGGGCAGCCCCGCCGGACTGGCCGGGATCTACCTCGGTGACGTGATCCTCTCCGCCGGCGGCCGGCCGGTCCGGGACGGCCAGGGCCTGCAACGGCTCATGCTCGGCCCGGCGATCGGCACCCGGCTGCCGGTGACCGTGCTGCGCCGGGGCGCCCTCGTCGACGTGGTCGCGGTGCCGACCGAGCTGGGCCGCTGACCCGTTGAGCCGCTGAGCCGTCACGTCCCGTCCTGGTCGGAGTCCGCCGAGAAGACGATCACGCCGAGGTAGCCGCCCTGCTCCTCGGTCACCTTCAGCAGCATGCTGTCCCGGTAGATCGAGTCGTTGTCGTTGAAGGTGTCCCGGCCGGTGTGCGCCGCGTACGGCTGGGCGGCGAAGACCCTGCTGTTGAGCGCCTCGTCGAACATCAGCTGGGTGGTGAGCACCCGCTGGTCGCCGACGTGCACCATGGCGTGGATGTGCACCGTCCGGCCCCGATACCAGCCGGGCCAGACGGTGGTGAACTCGACGATCCCGTCGGCGTTGGTGACCTGCGCCCCGCGCAGGTAGCGCTGGTCGTCGGTCGGCGTCAGGTCGGCCGCCTGCCCGCCGCCGGGGCCGCCGCCGCCCGGACCGCCGGCCGGGGCGCCGGCCAGCGGGGCACTGCCCGGGGCGCCGTTCCCGCCCGGGGCGCCGCCCGCGCCGCTGGACTGGGCCTCCGCGCCCGAGTAGAGGCCCGCCGCGTCGCAGTGCCAGATCTCCACCACGGCGTCCTTCAGCGGGCCGCACCGCTCACTGTCCTGCACCCGGATCGCCAGCCGGAGCCGGGTACCCGCGCGGTCCTCCCGGATGTCACTGCGGATCTTGTCGGCGTCGAAGTAGTACGGCCCCTGGGTGGTGTCCGCCGTCAGCACACAGGTGTTCGCGCCGGAGAAGAGCGAGGTCAGGTCGTTGGCCGTGGTGGCCTGCGGGCTGACGGTCGCCCCGGTCGACGTGATGACCGTGCCGCCGCCGTCCCGACCACAGGCGGCCAGCAGGCCGGCGAGCCCGACCGAACCGATGCCCGCGATGATCCGGCGCCGGCTGACCCGCTGCCCCTCGTGGTGGTCGTGCTGCGTCATCAGGTCCTCCCGGCCTCGGTGGCGGATCGTTCGATCCACCGCCGACGCTAGGAAGCGGACATCCGGCGCGGCTGTGCCCTCGTTGTGCCGCCGCTGTGCGTTCCGACGCCCGGTACGACGACGCGGGGCCTCCCCCCGACAGGAGGAGGCCCCGCGGTACGTCGTCGGGTCAGCGCGCGCCGAGGTGGGCGAGCAGGTCCTGCCGGGTGAGCACGCCCTTGGGCTTGCCGTCGACCAGCACCAGCGCCGCGTCGGACTTCTCCAGCAGGCCGACCGCCTCGCTCACCGGCTGCCCGCCGCCGATCATCGGCAGCGGCTCGGCCATGTGCCGCTCGATGGTGTCGTGCAGGTGCGCCTGCCCGGTGAAGAGCGCGTCGAGCAGGTCCTTCTCGGCGATCGAGCCGGCCACCTCGCCGGTCACCACCGGCGGCTCGGCCTTGAGCACCGGCAGCTGCGAGACGCCGTACTCGCGCATGTAGTCGATCGCGTCGCGGACCGTCTCGGTGGGGTGCACGTGCACCAGCTCGGGCAGGCCGCCCGGCTTGCTGGCGAGCGCGTCGGCGACGGTCGGCTCGGTGCCCGAGTTGTCGAGGAAGCCGTACCGGGCCATCCAGTTGTCGTTGAAGATCTTCGACAGGTAGCCCTTGCCGCTGTCCGGCAGCAGCACGACGATGACGTCGTCCGGGCCGGCCTTGCGGGCCACCTCCAGGGCGGCCACCACGGCCATCCCGCAGGAGCCGCCGACCAGCATCCCCTCCTCGCGGGCCAGCCGCCGGGTCATCTCGAACGAGGCCTTGTCCGAGACCTCGATGATCTCGTCGGCGACGCCCCGGTCGTACGTCTCCGGCCAGAAGTCCTCACCGACGCCCTCGACCAGGTACGGCCGGCCGGTGCCGCCGGAGTAGACCGAACCCTCCGGGTCCGCCCCGATGACCTTGACCCGGCCCTCGGAGGCCTCCTTCAGGTAGCGCCCGATGCCGGAGATGGTGCCGCCGGTGCCGACGCCGGCCACAAAGTGGGTCAGCCCGCCCTCGGTCTGCTTCCACAGCTCCGGGCCGGTCGTCTCGTAGTGCGAGCGCGGGTTGGCCGGGTTGCTGTACTGGTTGGGCTTCCAGGCGCCGGGGATCTCCCGGGCCAGCCGGTCGGAGACGTTGTAGTAGGAGCGCGGGTCCTCCGGCGCGACGGCGGTCGGGCAGACCACCACCTCGGCGCCGTACGCGCGCAGCACGTCCTGCTTGTCCTGGCTGACCTTGTCCGGGCAGACGAAGACGCACTTGTAGCCCTTGAGCTGCGCCACCAGGGCCAGCCCGACGCCGGTGTTGCCGCTGGTCGGCTCGACGATCGTGCCGCCCGGCTTGAGGATGCCCGCGGCCTCGGCGTCCTCCACCATCCGCATTGCGATCCGGTCCTTCACCGAACCGCCCGGGTTGAGGTACTCCACCTTCGCCAGCACGGTGGCCTGGATGCCCTCGGTGACGTTGCGCAGCCGTACCAGCGGGGTGTTGCCGATCAACTCGACGACGTTGTCGTAGTACTGCACCTCGTTGTGCCCTTCGTTGCGGCGCCGGCGTCGGCGGCCGGGCAGACGTTTCGTTCGTCGCCCAGGGTACGTGCCGTCAGGGGATCATCTGCCCGGGGATGACGGAGCTGCGACGCGCCTCCCACTCCAGGAAGCGCTCGGTCTCCGCCAGCACGCTGCCGGCCAGCCAGGTGACCATGACCGCGTCGTCCACCAGGCCGAAGATGGTCAGGAACAGCTCCGGCACCACGTCCACCGGCGAGAGCACGTACGCGGTCGCCGCCGTCATCATGGCCAGCCGGAGGCCGCCGTCGTACTCGCCCCGGGCGGTCGCCCTGATCATCCGGGGCAGCGCCGCCAGCCGGGCGCCCAGCGAGGGCCCGCCCCGGGTGCCCGCCGCCAGTGCCCGGAACAGCGCGGTGAACGCCGCGCTCCGCTTCAACGTCCTGCTCATCTCGTCCGACCCCTTTCCGCCCGACCAGCGTGACGCGGGAGCGCAAGCCCGCCGCGACCTGCTCCTCCGGCGCCCGTCGCCCGTCGCCGTCACCGGACAGGTACCCAGAAGCGGCGCTTCCCAGGCACGAACCGGCCAGCCCGAGGAGAGCGGCGTGTCGGGCCGGCGCGATAACGTGGCGGTATGGGGGTGGCTGGTTCCGTCGTACCGGGTCCGCGCTGGCACCGCGCCCGCCAGATCGCCCGGATGGCGGCGATCGGCACGGGCGCCACCGCGGCGGCGTTCGTCGCGACCGGCGGGGTGCTGCTCGGTCAGGCCCGCCAGGCCCGGCGCACCATCCCGATGGCCGAGGCGCCCCCGCCGCGCTGCGACGGCGTCTACGGCGCGAAGTGCCCCGGCCGCCCGCTGACCATGGTGGTGCTCGGCGACTCGTCGGCCGCCAGCTACGGCGTGCACCGGCGCCGGGAGACCCTGGGGGCGCTGCTCGCCACCGGGCTGTCCCGACGGCTGCACCGGCCGGTGCGGGTGCACCGCTTCGCCGTCGTGGGATCGCTCTCCGCCGGGCTCCGGCCGCAGGTCGAGTCGGCGCTGGAGTGCGACCCGGACGTCGCGGTGATCCTGATCGGCGGCAACGACGTCACCAACCGCACCCCACCCGGGCTGGCGGTGCGCTATCTGGTCGAGGCGGTCCGCGCGCTGCGGGCCGCCGGTTGCGAGGTGGTCGTCGGCACCTGCCCCGACCTCGGCGCGATCCAGCCGATCCAGCCGCCGCTGCGCTGGCTGGCCCGGCGGTGGAGCCGGCAGCTGGCCGCCGCGCAGACGGTGGCGGTGGTGGAGGCGGGTGGCTGGACGGTCTCCCTCGGCGACATGCTCGGTCCCCGGTTCGTCGCCGAACCCACCCGGATGTTCGCCTGGGACCGGTTCCACCCGTCCGCGGAGGGGTACGCGGTGGCCGCCGCCGCGCTGCTGCCCACCGTGATCTCGGCGCTGGGCGCCGGCGCGGAACGCAGGCCGGTTCCGACCCGGGGCGAGGGGGTACGGTCGCTGCCGGAGGCCGCCCAGGAGGCGGCCCGGCACGCCGGGACGGAGGTCAGCGGCACCCAGGTCCGGGGTCGCGACCGCGGACCGGCCGGCCGTTGGGCCCACCTGCGCCGGCGGGCCTTCTTCGGCGTCGGCGCGGTGCCGCAACCCGGTCCCGCCACCGACTCACCCACACTGGAGGGATCGGCATGAGCGAGCGAACCACCGGGCCCCGCGCGGCGGAGCCCCGTGCCGACCGCCGCCAGGAGCGCGCCTGCCGGCGCGACGTCCCGCACGGGGAGGTGTCGTCATGACCGAACGCGGCATCGGTGCGGAGCTGGCGCTCCGGCTCGGCAAGGCGGCGGCCTTCTCCCTGGTCGCGGGCACCATCGGCGGCGCGGCGGTGCTCGCCGGGCAGGCCGTCGCCGCCCGCAACCGCAGCTACGCCCAGCCGGAGCTCGGCCTGGCGCTGCGCGCCACGGTCGGCCGGGCCGGCGCCCCGCCGCTACGGCTGGTGCTGCTGGGCGACTCCTCGGCGCTCGGCGTGGGGGTCGAACGCTTCGACGAGACCGTGGGCGGGCAACTGGCCCACCTGCTGGCCGAGGGGCCGACCGGGCGGCAGGTGCACCTGTCCAGCGTGGGGGTCTCCGGCTCCCGCTCCACCGACCTGGCCACCCAGGTGGCCCGGGCGCTGCTCGGCGAGCGCCCGGACGTGGCGGTGATCCTGATCGGCGCCAACGACGCCACCGCGATGCGCCGGCCGGGCGAGGCCGCGGCGTACCTCGGCGCGGCGGTGCGCCGGCTGCGCGACGCGCGGGTCGAGGTCGTGGTCGGCACCTGTCCGGACCTGGGCGCGGTCCGCGCCGTCGCGCAGCCGCTGCGGCAGGTGCTCGGCTGGTCGGGGCGGCGGACCGCCCGGGCGCAGACGACGGCCGTGCTCGACGCCGGCGGCAGCGTGGTCGACCTGGGCACCGAGACCGGGCCGGTGTTCCGCGCCGACGCCGGGACCTTCTGCCCCGACGGCTTCCACCCCTCCGCCGACGGCTACCGGGTCTGGGCGCACGCCCTGCTGCCGGCGGTGGCCGCCGCGGCCACCAGCGCCTCCCGCCACTGAGCGGGCGGCGGACGGGCGGGCGGGAGCCCGCCGCAGGGTGACATTTCCCGCCGCCCCGGCAGCTTCCGCGCCAAGTTACCGGCGAGTTAACGTTGGCTCATGCCGATTGAGTCGTCCCGCGACGCCGTCATCGTCGCCACCGCCCGCTCCCCCATCGGTCGCGCGTTCAAGGGCTCGCTGCGCGAGGTCCGCCCCGACGACCTCGCCGCGACCATCGTCCAGGCCGCGCTGGACAAGGTCCCCGGGCTCGACCCGACCGAGGTCGAGGACCTCTACCTCGGGTGCGGCCTGCCCGGCGGCGAGCAGGGCTTCAACATGGCCCGGGTGGTCGCCACGCTGATGGGCCTGGACGGCCTGCCCGGCGCCACCCTCACCCGCTACTGCGCCTCTTCCCTGCAGACCACCCGGATGGCGATGCACGCGATCCGCGCCGGTGAGGGTGACGTCTTCATCTCCGCCGGCGTGGAGACGGTCTCCCGGTACGCCCGGGGCAACTCCGACACCCTTCCGCCGGAGGCGCAGGCGCTGGTCGGCGGCGGCTGGGAGAACCCGCGCTTCGCCGAGGCGCAGGAGCGCTCCAAGGCCCGCGCGGCGGGTGGCGCGCAGGTGTGGACCGACCCGCGCGAGGCGGGCCAGCTCCCCGACATCTACCTGACGATGGGGCAGACCGCCGAGAACCTCGCCCAGGTGTACGACGTCACCCGCGAGGACATGGACGCCTTCGGCGTGCGCAGCCAGAACCTCGCCGAGAAGGCGATTGCCGACGGCTTCTGGGCCCGCGAGATCACCCCGGTCACCACGCCGGACGGCACCGTGGTCAGCACCGACGACGGCCCGCGCGCCGGGGTCACCCTGGAGGCCGTCGCCGGCCTGAAGCCGGTCTTCCGCCCCGACGGCCGGATCACCGCCGGCAACTGCTGCCCGCTCAACGACGGCGCCGCCGCGGTGGTGGTGATGAGCGCCCAGCGCGCGAAGGACCTCGGGCTCACCCCGCTGGCCCGGATCGTCTCCACCGGCGTGACCGCCCTGTCGCCGGAGATCATGGGCCTCGGCCCGGTCGAGGCGTCCCGGCAGGCCCTCAAGCGGGCCGGCATGACCGTCGACGACGTCGACCTGGTCGAGATCAACGAGGCGTTCGCCGCGCAGGTGATCCCCTCCTACCGGCAGCTCGGCATCCCGGAGGAGAAGGTCAACGTGATGGGTGGCGCGATCGCCGTCGGCCACCCGTTCGGCATGACCGGCGCCCGGATCACCGGCACGCTGCTCAACTCCCTGGAGTGGCACGACAAGACCATCGGCCTGGAGACCATGTGCGTCGGTGGCGGCCAGGGCATGGCGATGGTGCTGGAGCGGCTCAGCTGAACCCCGGTTCGCCGGTCGTCCGCGGGGGTATCGGATCCGCATGGCGAGGGTGGTGGAGCGGGAACGCAAGTACTCCGCCGACGAGGGTTTCCGGCTGCCGGACCTGACGGGGTGCGGTGGCGTCGCGACGATGTCGGACGCCACCGCCTTCGACCTGGACGCGGTCTATGCGGACACCCCGGACCTGCGGCTGGCGCGGAGCGGCTTCGCGTTGCGTCGGCGGACGGGCGGTCACGACGCCGGCTGGCACCTGAAGGTCGGCGCGGCCGGGGGCGCCCGGACCGAGTACCAGTTCCCGGCCGGCGCGGACGACCTCGACCCGCCGGCGGAGCTGGTCGGGCTGTTCCGGGCCGCCTCCCGCGGGCAGGCGGTCGAACCGGCGGCCCGGATCACCACCCACCGGGTGGAACGACGGCTGCTGGACGCAGCGGGCCGGGTGCTGGCCGAGGTCGCCGAGGACACCGTCGACGGGCGGGACCTGGTCACCGGCGAGCGGCAGGCGTGGCGGGAGATCGAGGTCGAGCTGGTCGACGGCGACGACCGGCTGCTCGACGCGGTGCAGTCGCGGCTGCGCGAGGCGGGCGCCCGCCCGGTTCCCGTCTCCAAGTCCCACCGGGCTCTCGCCGGCCGGCTCGCCGCCGTCACCGACGCGGCCCCGACGGACCCGGTCGCCCACTACGCCCTCGCCCAGCGCGACGTGCTGATCGCGAACCATCCCGGGGCCCGGCACGGTGACGAGGACGCGGTGCACGACATGCGGGTCGCCGTCCGCCGGCTGCGGGCCACGCTGCGCACCTTCCGTGGCCGCTGGGACCGCCCGCGCAGCGAGGCCCTGCGCGCCGAGCTCCGCTGGCTGGGCGGCCAGCTCGGGTCGGTCCGCGACGCGCAGGTGATGGCCGCCCGGCTCACCGACGCCGTCCGTGCCGAGCCCGCCGACCTGGTTCTCGGCCCGGTCGCGGCGCGGATCGCGGAGCGGTTCGCCGCCGACCTCGCCACCGCCCTCGACGAGCTGGTCCGGACGCTGGACTCCGACCGCTACACCGAGCTGCTGGCCGGACTGGACCGGCTGCTGGAGGCACCGGCCGCCCGTGCCGTCGACGCGCGGTGGGTCGCCCGCCGGGTCCGCCGGGCGGTGACCCGCGCCGACGACCGGCTGGACCGGGCCCTCGACGGGACGCAGGAGGGGGACGTCGCGCTGCACGAGGCGCGGAAGGCGTACAAGGCCGCCCGGTACGCCGTCGAGGTCCGCGAGCCGGACGCGGGGCAACCCGCCGCCACCCTGGTGGAACGGCTCAAGGACCTCCAGGACCTGCTCGGCACGCACCACGACTCGGTGGTCACCCGGGAGGTGCTGCGACGCCAGGCGCTGCGCGCGTACGCCGACGGGGAGAACACCTTCACCTACGGGCTGCTGCACGCCCGGCAGGCCACGGCGGCCGATCGGGACCTGCGGGCGATCCCCGCCGCCCGGGACCGGGCCCGCCGGCGGAAGGTACGACGCTGGCTCAAGAGCTGAGGCGTCAGAGCGCCGAGCGGGTCGCCGCCACCTCGGCGGCGGCCCGGGCCAGCGTCGCGTCCGACGCCCCGGCCGCGACCAGGTCGGCCGCCACCACGCGGAGCTGGTCGACCAGTGCCAGGTCGTTGTCCAACCGGGGTACGTTCCGACGCGGCTCTCCCTCGGCGTCCGCGCCGAGGTTGGCCAGCTCCTGCACCAGCCGGTGCACCAGGTCGGCACGGGCCACGTTGCCCCCCTCGGCCTTCGCCGCCCACCGCGGCTGCTGCCAGTGCCCCACCTGACGGACCAGCAGCTCCACCGCCCGGTCCAACTCCGCTGCGCTCATCGCCGCCGAGTCTACGGCCGCCCCGCCCCGCACCCCGCTCAGCGGCGCAGGTAGCTCAGCAGCCGCAGGATCTGCCAGTAGAGGAAGATCAGCCCGACCAGCAGCCCGAACGCGCAGAGCCAGGCGTACCGGCGGGGCAGGCCGGTGCGGACCGATCGCTCCACCTGGTCGAAGTCGAGGATGAAGCTGAGCGCCCCGGCGATGATCGCCACCGCCGAGAAGGCGTACGGCAGCCAGCCGACCCGGCCGGAGATGCTGTAGATCTCCACGCCCTGCCGGCCGGTGAACAGCCGGAAGACCAGGTTGACCAGGCTGACCGCGAGCAGCCCGATCAGCGTGCCGACCACCAGGCGGGCCAGCCGCGGGGTGGCCCGGACCAGCCGGGCCCGGTAGAGCACCGCCATCCCGAGGAACACCCCGAAGGTGCCCACCACCGCCTGCGCGACGATGCCCGGGTAGACCAGCTCGAACGCCCGACTGGCCACCCCGAGCAGCGCCCCCTGGAGCAGGGCGTACCCGATGATCGGGGCCGGGTGGGTGATGCCGCGCAGCGAGATCACCAGGAGCAGCGCGATGCCGGCCAGGGCGGTGCCGGCCAGCGCCGCCGGGACCCACACCGCCTGCGGCACGACCACCCAGGCCACCGCCGCGGTGGCGCCGGTGAGCAGCAGCAGCCCGACGGTACGGACCACCACGTCGTCGACGGTCACCGCCTCCGCGCCGCCCGCACCGGGCAGCCGGTGCGCCCGGCTGCTGTCGTCCAGCCGGTCCAGGACCGGGTTGGCGCTGCGCACCCGCCACCTCCTCGCCGGGGGTATCCCTGGTGTCACTCTCCCCCGGGCGGCCCGCCGGTGGCGGGGAAACGGCCGGGCCGAGATGCGGCGGCCCGGCCCGGCCGCACAGACGACGGCGCCCGCCGCCGCGGGTCGCGGTGGCGGGCGCCGAAGGGTGCCGACGGTCAGTCGTCGCCCTGGAAGTAGCTGATCAGCCGGAGCAGCTCCAGGTAGAGCCAGACCAGGCTGACCACGATGCCGAACGCGGCCGTCCAGGAGTAGCGCTGGGGCAGCCCCATCCGGACGCCGTCCTCGACCTCCTTGAAGCTGAGCACGAAGCTCAGCGACGCGACCACGATGCAGACCAGGCTGAAGCCGATGGCCAGCGGGCTGCCGTCGCGCAGGCCGGTGTTGACGTCGAAGACGACCGCCAGCACGAAGTTGATCAGCATGACGGCGAAGAGGCCGGCCATCACGGCGATCATGCCCTTGACGAACTTCGGGGTCGCCCGGATGACCTTCGCCTTGTAGAGCATGGCCATCACGAAGAAGACACCGAAGGTGGCCACCACGGCCTGGAGCACGATGCCCTCGTAGGCGGTCTCGTACGCCTTGCTGACCAGACCGACGAAGGCACCCTCGACCACCGCGTACGCGACGACCAGCGCCGGGTTCGCGATCCGGGAGAAGGAGATGATCAGGCCGAGGACCACGCCGACGATCGCGGCGCCGATCCAGGCCGTGTAGAGAAGGCTGTCCGGCACCAGCACCCAGGCGGCCGCGGCGGAGACGCCGAGGATGCCCAGGAGCGCGACGGTCTTGACGACCACGTCGTCGATGGTCATGGTGCCGGCGGCCGGGGCCACCGGGTAGCCGGGCTGGCCCGGATACTGCTGGGGAATGCCGGGCTGGCCGTAGCCGTACTGCCCGGGCGGGGCGTACCCGGCGGAACGCTCCCGCTCGGCCGCCTGGCCGAGCCGGGCCAGCACCGGGTTCGAGGTCTTCACTTCTCAGGCCTCCCTCAGGGGGTCATCGCACGCACGACGTGCCCTACAAGGGTAAACGGAGACGGCGACCCGCGCGCCCGTGAGCCGGCTGAGGGAAAGCTGAGAGTGTGCCCGGGGCGGGGGTCGAACCCGCACGCCTTTCGGCAGCCGCTTTTAAGGCGGCCGTGTCTGCCGTTCCACCACCCGGGCGGGCGGCACCGGCGCGCCGACACGCGCGGTGCAGTGTCACCGTAACCGTTCACCGGCGACCCGGCGTACCCCGTCACCGGTGCCGCACTAGGGTCGAGCGCGTGACCAGCGCAGCCCGTACGGCGTCCGACGCCGACCCCGACCTGGCTGTCGGCCTCGCCGAGCCCGCCGCGCCCGGATCCCGCGCCACCCGCTGGCGGGCGTCCGTCGCCCGGCACCGCATCGGCCTGCTCGTCTGCCTCGCGTTCGCGCTGCTCGCCGGCTGGCTCACCCAGGGCCTCTGGCCCGACCCGACCGGCCGGGTGCTGGCGCTCAACCCGGCGGACCAGACCCTCTACGAGTGGTTCCTGGCGGTCGACTCGCGGGCCGTGCTCGGCGACTTCGGCCTGCTCACCGACCGGCTCAACAGCCCGGACGGGGTGAACCTGATGACCAACACCACGGTCATCGCGCTCGGCGTGCTCCTCGCCCCGGTCACCCTGCTCTTCGGCGCGCCGGTCACCTTCGCCCTGCTGGCCGGGGTGAACCTCGCCGGCACCGCCGTCGCCTGGTACCTGCTCTTCACCCGTACGCTGCGCGCCCACCGGCTCGCCGCGGCGCTCGGCGCCGGGCTGTGCGGCTTCGGGCCGGGCATGGTGTCCCAGTCCAACAGCCACCTGCACATGACCGCCCAGTGGCTGGTGCCGGTGATCGTCTGGCTGGTCGTGCGGATGCTCCGCGCGGCCGACCCCGGCCCGGCGTCGCTGGGCGGGCCGGACCGCCGGCGGCTGGTCACCTCGGCGCTGGGCCTGGCCGCCGCGGTCACCGCGCAGGTCTTCATCGGCGAGGAGGTGCTCTTCCTCACCGCGGTCACCCTGCTGGTGATGACGGTGGCGTACGCGATGACCGACCGCGAGCTGCTGCGCCGGGCGCTGCCCGGCTTCGCCGGCGGCCTGATGCTCGCCGCCGGGCTGGCCCTGCTCGTCCTCGGCTACCCGCTGTGGTTCCAGTTCGCCGGGCCGCAGGGCGTGGCCGACGGCATGTTCAGCCCGCACTACTTCTCCGCCGACCTGCGCAGCTGGTGGACCATCTCCCCGCTGTCGGTGGTCGGCAGCGACTCGTCGGCCCGGCTGACCACCGGCCCGGCCGAGTACAACACCTTCCTCGGCCTGCCGCTGCTGCTGGTCACCGCCGGCTGCGCGCTCTGGCTGGGGCGCCGGCCGCTGGTGGTCGCGTGCGTCGCCGGCGCGCTGGCGATGGGCGCGCTGTCGCTCGGCCCCGAGGTGGTTGACGACGGCACCCGCACCGCGGTGCCCGGGCCGTACGCGCTGCTCGCCGGCCTGCCGGTGATCGACGGCGCGCTGCCGATGCGGTTCGGGCTGACCCTGCTGCCGCTGGCCGCGACGCTGCTGGTGCTCGCGGTGGACCGGGCGCTGCGGAAGCCCGGTCGGGGCCGGCGACTGGTCCCCGCCGCGGTGGGGGCGGCCCTGCTCAGCGTCTTCCCCGCTCCCCTGCCGACGACCGACCGGCCGCCGTTGCCCGAGTTCATCACCGGCGGCCACTGGCGCGAGTGCGTACGCCCCGGCGGGGTGCTGGTGCCGGTGCCGGCCGCCACCCCCAAGGATCCCTGGCCGATGCGCTGGGCGGCGGCGGCCGACGGGGCGTTCGGCATCCCGGAGGGCTTCTTCATCGGCCCGTACGGCCGGGACGGGACCGCCGCGATGGGCACCTACAAGCAGCCCACCTCGGCGCTGCTGGCCGACGTGGCCCGGCGGGGCGACGAGCCGGTGATCGGCGACGAGCAGCGCCGGCAGGCCCGGGCGGACGCCGACTTCTGGGGCGCCTCCTGCGTGGCGGTCACCGACGACGCCCCGCACGCGGAGAGCCTGCGCCGCACCCTGGTACAGCTCTACGGCCCGGGCACCCGGATCGCCGACGCCTGGACCTGGCGGGTCTGACCCGGCCCCCGATACGACGAAGGCCCCCTCCCGTGCCGGGAGGGGGCCTTCGTCACGAACGGGATCAGACCCGGCGGCCGGCGCCGACCGGCTGGGACGCCTCGGCGAACTCCTCGCGCGGGTCGTGCAGCTGGCCGAGGGCCACCACCTCACGCTTGAGGAAGAACGCCAGCGACCAGTCGACCACGACCCGGACCTTGCGGTTGAACGACGGGATCCGGCTCATGTGGTACGTCCGGTGCATGGCCCAGGCCGGCCAGCCGGTCATCTTCACGCCGTACACCTGGGCGACGCCCTTGTGCAGGCCGAGGCTGGCCACGCTGCCCGCGTGCTTGTGCTTGTAGTTGACCGGCTCGCGACCGCGGATCACGTTCGCGATGTTGTCGGCCATCCGGGCCGCCTGACGCACCGCGTGCTGGGCGCTCGGCGAGCAGTAGTTGCCCGGCTCCTTGGTCAGGTCCGGCACGGCGGCGCAGTCGCCGGCGCTCCAGGCGCCCTCGACGACCCGGTCGCCGTCGACGATCTGCAGCGTCGGCAGGCAGGTGACCCGCCGGCGCTCGTCACGCGGGAAGTCGGTCGCGTCGAGCATCGGCGAGGGCTTCACGCCGGCCGTCCACACGATGGTGTCGGAGCGGAAGGTGTCACCGTCGGAGAGCTTGACCACGCCGTCGACGCAGGACTCCAGCCGGGTGTCCAGGCGGATGTCCATGTTGCGCTTGAGCAGCTGCTGGACGGTGTAGGCGCCCATGTCCCGGTCGACCTCGGGCAGCACCCGCTGGGTCGCCTCGACCAGCACCCAGCGCATGTCCTCGGGCTTGAGCTCCGGGTAGTACCGCAGCGCGTCCCGGGCCATGTCCTCCATCTCGGCGAGCGCCTCGATGCCGGCGTAACCACCACCGACGAAGGTGAAGGTCAGCGCCGAGCGGCGGACCACCGGGTCCGGCGTGGCGGCGGCCACGTCGAGCCGGTCCAGCACGTGGTTGCGCAGGTAGATGGCCTCGCCGATGGTCTTGAACCCGATGCCGTGCTCGTGCAGGCCCGGGATCGGCAGCGTCCGGGAGACCGAGCCGGGGGCCACCACGACGTGGTCGTACTGGATCTCCCGGGTCGGGCCGCTGATCGGCTGCACCACCGCGGTCTTCCGGTCGTGGTCGATCCGCGTCACCGCACCCGCCACGACCTTGCACCGGCGCAACTCCCGCCGCAGCGGCACCACGGAGTGCCGGGGCGAGATGTTGCCGGCCGCCGCCTCGGGGAGGAACGGCTGGTAGGTCATGTGCGGCTGCGGGTCGACGACGACGACCTCGGCCTCACGGGAGCTCAGCTTCTTGGACAGGCGCAGAGCGGCGTACAGGCCGACGTGCCCGGCACCCACGACAAGGATCCGCTTCGGATTCACGTCATCTATCTTTCCCCGGGGGGCTCGGGTAATCCCGTCCGAGACCCCCTTCTGTGACGGAGCACAACCCCTGTGACCTGCGCAACGTCCCGGGCCGTCCCGCTATTCGCGACGCAGCAGCCAGCCCAGCAGCCCGCTCAACCCCACCGCCACCAGCAGTCCGGCCACCGTCGCCGCCTGAAACCCGGCACCCCCGCCGATCTCGCCCAGCCAGGCCAGGATCACCCCGACCACGGCCGTGGCGAGGATCACGGCGCCGGCCCGGCTCAGCCAGCGGAGCACCAGATCCGGGTCGACCACGGCGTCGTAGGGCAGCACCGCGGCGAGCGCGCAGAGGGTGTGCGCCAGGTAGAGGGCGGCGGCCACGGCGAGCAGCCGCCAGAGCGCGATCGGCCGGTCGTACCCGGCGGAGGCGATCACCCAGCCGCCCACGGTGACCAGGGCGGCGAAGGTCGGCCACCCGCGGCGCGGGGCCACCCCCGGCAGCACCGCCACCACCGTGAGGGCGAGCAGCGCCCGCGCGGAGAACATCTCGACCGGGTACGCCAGCAACAGGCCGACCAGCACGGTGAGGAAGATGCCGGCGCGCACCAGCAGCGGCGCCAGGCTCACCCGGTTCGCCGCCGCGCGCAGCGCCCGCACCCGTTCCGTGACCGCGTTCATCTGTGCCGACCTTCGTTCGCGACTGCGGGACTCCGCTGCGCTGCGTTCCTCGCGCTCACCGGGCACCCACCCGCGGGGCGGTGGCCAGCCGGGCCACGTCGCGCAGCACCTGGTCCAGGCTGCCCGCGCCGGCCCAGCGCACCACCGGCACGCCGTGCTCGCGCAGCTGGGCGATCATCGTGTCCCGGTCCAGCCGCCACAGCCGGAACGCCACCGGCGCCCAGCCCCGCTCGCCGGGCGGGGCGAGGTCGGTGGGGAGCGTGTCCACCGCGACCACGAACCGGCCGCCCCGCGCCAGCCGGGCCAGCATCTGCGCGGACCGCTCGTCCAGCAGCGGGGTGAGCACCACCACCAGCGCGTCGGCGGAGAGCACCTGCGGCCCGAAGACCTGGTCGTACGGCTCGTGCGGGGACGCCTCGGCGCGCACGTCGAGCAGCCACTCCAGCACCGTCAGGTACTGCCGGCGGCCGGTGGCCGGGCGCAGCCGGCGGGCCGCCGGCCCGTACTCCAGCATCGCCACCCGGTCACCCCGGTGCAGGTAGTGCTCGGCGATCGCGGCGGCGGCCCGGACGGTGGTGTCCAACACGGACGCGGCGCCCTTCACCCCGCCCGATCGGCCCGCCTCGGCGAGCACGTCGAGCAGGACCACCACCTCGGCGTCCCGGTCCGACAGGGTGGCCGCCACGTGCAGCTGACGGGCCCGCAGGGAGACCCGCCAGTCGATGCGGCGCAGCCGGTCGCCGGGCCCGAAGACGCGGACGCCGGCCAGCTCGCCGCCCTCGCCGGGGCGGCGCGAGTGGTGCGCGCCGACCAGCCCGGCGGCCCGGGGCATCGCCTCCACCGCCTCGAACTGCTCGGTTTCCGGGTAGACCCGCATCCGCACCGGATCGGTGATCACCGCGCGGGAGACGAGCAGCCCGTCGGCGGCGGCGACCCGCGCGCCGGCCGGGCCGATCGGGTGCCGCCCCCAGCGCAGCGCGGTGCCGGACAGCTCCAGGTCGACGGCCCGGCCGGTGGGGATCGAGGTGACGAAGGGGCGGTCCGCGCCGCCGGAGCGGCGCACGTCCACGCCGGCCCCGCCGAAGCCGACCCGCTCGACGCGCAGCCACGGCGAGACGCGGGCCCGCACCACGGCCACGTCGTACGCCACGGTGTCCGGGTTGCTGACGCTGACCGTGCCGGCCATCGCGCCGCCCTCGACCAGGTGCGCGTCGTCGGCGAGGATCTCCAGCTGCGGCGCGCCGGTGGGCCGGCGGCGCAGCGCGTACGCGGTGCCGAGCGCGAACGGCGCGGCGAGCACGACCAGGTCGACCCGGCCGAGCAGCACGGCGGCGATCAGCAGCACCCCGGTGAGCAGCACCGCCCGGCCCAGCGCCCAGGTGGGCGCCCAGCCCGCCGCCGGTTCCGCCGCTTCCTCGGTGGGCACGGTCGTCAGCGCCCCGGCCGGCCGGCCGCGTAGCTGGGCAGCGCGCCGCTGGCCGGGGCGGGCGTCTGCTCCAGCACCTCACCGACCACGAAGGACGGATTGACCCGGCGCAGCCACATCTCCGGGCGCAGCGTGATCCGGTGCGCGAGCGCCGGGGCGGCCACCTCCTTGACGTCCTCCGGCACCACGTAGTCGCGGCCGGCGAAGACCGCCCGGACCCGGGCCAGCAGCAGCAGCGCCAGCGAGCCGCGCGGGGAGGCGCCGACCAGCACCGACGGGTGCTCACGGGTGGCCGCGGTCAGGTCCACGATGTACCGGCCGACGGAGTCCTCCACCACCACGTCCTCCAGCGCGGCCTGCATGGCCCGCAGCGTGGCGGCGTCCACCACCGGTTTGATCTCGGCCTCCTCGCGGCGGCGGTCCATCCGCCGGCGCAGCACGTCCCACTCCTCCTCGCGCTGTGGGTAGCCGAACGACACCCGCAGCAGGAACCGGTCCAGCTGCGCCTCGGGCAGCGGGTACGTCCCCTCGTACTCGATCGGGTTGGCGGTGGCGAGCACGTGGAACGGCTCGTCCAGCCGGTAGGTCACGCCCTCGACGGAGACCTGCTTCTCCTGCATCGCCTCCAGCAGCGCCGACTGGGTCTTCGGCGGCGTCCGGTTGATCTCGTCGGCGAGCAGCAGGTTGGTGAAGAGCGGGCCGGCGCGGAAGGAGAAGTCACCGCTGCGCTGGTCGTAGAGGAAGGAGCCGGTGACGTCGGCCGGCAGCAGGTCCGGGGTGAACTGGAGGCGGCGGAAGTCCAGGCCGAGGGCCTGCGCGAAGCACCGCGCGGTCAGCGTCTTGCCCAGGCCGGGCAAATCCTCCAGCAGCACGTGCCCGCCGGCCAGGATGCCGGCGAGGACCAGCTCCAGGGCCTCCCGCTTGCCGACCACGACCTGACCGACCGCGTCCAGCACCGCCCGGGCCAGGTGGCCTACCTCTGAGGCGGGGATGCTGCGGTCCACGTCGTTCATCAGATCTTCTCCAGTTCGGCGACGATCGCCGCGAGGTCGCGCGGCGACGGGGGGCGGCGGGAGGGGGTGCTGAGGAACGTCCACAGCGGCTCCCCGAGCAGGGTGCGGGCGCGGGCCGGGTCGGACTCGCGGGTCAGGCCGTGGCGCTGGCGCAGCCGCTCGTCGGCCAGCTCGCCCAGCCGCGGCAGGATCCGCTCGGTGAACCGCTTTCGGTTGCCGGAGGACCAGTCCAGCGGCCGTTCCCACCCGTTGATGGCGGTCCGCAGGGCGTCCCGGGCGCCCCAGTTCCAGACGTCGGGCTCCTCACCGGCGGGGGCGCGCCCGCCGGCGCGAGGCGGGGGCGGCGGGGCGAGGCCAGCGGTGACCCGGCGGACGGTGAGCACCGCGAGCACGCCCGCCACCACGATCCAGATCGAGACCTGGAGGCCCACCGCGCGCAGGACGGCGAGGACCACCGCGGTGACGGCGGCGGCGACCACGAGGGTACGCAGCACCGCCCGACCCCGTCCGCCGCGCTGCCGGCCGGCACGCGGCGACGGCTCCTCCTCGAAGGTGAGCAGGTCGTCGAGGCCGGTGCGCTCGGTCACGACCGCACCGCCCGGGGCTCGACGGGTCGCGCGTTCACGCCGGCACCTCCTCGGCGGCGGTGGCGAGGGCGGTCAGTTCGCCGCGCAGCCGGCGCAGCGCCGCCCGGGCCTGGTCGCGCATCCGGGCGTCCACGGTGTGGGTGGCGTACCGGGCCTCACGGTAGACGTGGGCGAACCCGTCCAGCACGTCGGCGCTGGCGATGGCGGGCACCCCGGCGGCCGGGTCGCCCCGCAGCAGCCGGGTGACCAGGTCGGTCGGGGTGTCCCCGGTACGCCGTGGCACGCCGGCCTCGGTGGCGGCCTCCTCCAGGCGTACCCAACAGGCGATCACGGCGGTGCGCGGGTCGGTATCGGCGTCGTCCAGCTCGACCAGGCCGGCGTCGAGGGCGGCGACCACCTCGCGGGCGGTGCCCTCGGCGGTGCGCCGGGCGCGGGCGGCCGGGACGGCCCGGGTGGTGCGGCGCAGGGCGCCCCGGATCAGCGTCCAGGCCAGGTAGCCGAGGGCGAGCAGGATGGCCAGGCCCAGCAGGACGATCGCCGCGGTCGCGATCCACTGCGGGATGTCGGCCTGGGTCCGTTCGGCGCCGGCGCGCGGCTCGACCGGGATGGAGGGGGCCGGCGCGGCGGAGGGATAGTCCGGGACGTACGGGAGTTGCTTGGCGGCGGGCGGGATCCGGCTCGCGCCGATCGAGGAGTGCCCGGCGGCGAGCGCCGCGGCGGCCAGCAGGAGGGTCACCGCGAGGACGGGCCACCACCTGCGCAGCACGCCGAGGTCCATCGCCACCGCCCCACGCAGCCTCAGTCCACCCCGGCGAGTTGCTTCGCCCGGGCGAACACGTCGTCCAGCATCAATGGTGTCAGCCGTCCCGTGAAGGTGTTCTGCTGGCTGACGTGGTAGCAACCGAGCAGCTCGGGGGCGGCCGTCCCGGACCAGTGTGCCCCATGCCCGAAGACCGGTCGCGGGCTGGGCGGGCGGACGCCGTACACGTCGCGCAGCACCGGCCACCACGCCGCCCAGGCGAAGGCGCCCAGCGCGACCACGACGCGCAGGGTGGGCCGGATCAGCCCGACCTCGCGGTGCAGCCACGGCGCGCAGGTGTCCCGCTCGACCGGGGTGGGCTTGTTGTCCGGCGGCGCACACCGCACCGCGGCGAAGATCCGGGTGTCGCGCAGCGTGAGCCCGTCGTCGGCGGCCACGCTGGTCGGCTGGTTGGCCAGCCCGGCGCGGTGCAGGGCGGCGAAGAGCACGTCGCCCGACCGGTCGCCGGTGAAGATCCGACCGGTGCGGTTACCGCCGTGCGCGGCCGGGGCCAGCCCGAGGATGCCGATCCGGGCGTCCGACGTGCCGAAGCCGGGCACCGGGCGACCCCAGTAGTGCTGCTCGCGGAAGGCCGCCCGCTTCGTCCGGGCGACCTCCTCCCGCCAGGAGACCAGGCGCGGGCAGGCGAAGCAGTTGCTGACCGCGCCGTCGAGGTCGGCCAGGTCGGTCGCCCGCGCGGCGCGGGCGACCACCTCCACGGGGGTACGGGGCTCAGCCAAGCTTGGCCCGGAAGAGTTCCAGGGTGCGTGCCCAAGCGGTGGCGGCGGCCCGCTGGTCGAAGTTCTCCGGCCGGTCCTCGTTGAAGAACGCGTGCGCGGTGCCCGGGTAGTCGTGGGTCTGGCAGGTGCCGCCGGCCGTCTCGATGGCCCGGCGGACGGTCTGTACGCCGTCCGCCGCGGAGAGACCGTCCGCTTCGGAGCAGTGGATGACCGCCGCCTTGCCGGCGTAGTCGGTCCACTCGGAGCGCATCGCCTCCCACGGCAGCCGCGGGTAGAAGGCGGCGGTGGCGACGATCCGCTCGGAGCGGGTGGCCGCCCAGAGGGCCAGGCTGGCTCCGGCGCAGAAACCCGCGCAGCCGACCTTGCCGGTGACCTCGGGCCGACCGGCCAGGTAGTCCGCCGCGACGGCGATGTCCGCCGCCGCCTCGTCCATCTGCGCGCTGTTCAGCATCTGCCGGGGCTCACTCGGCTTGCTGGCCGGCTGACCGTGCCGGAAGTCCGGGGCGAGGGCGACGAAGCCCGCCTCGGCGAAGCGGTCCGCGACCGACCGGATGTGGGGCACCAGACCCCACCAGTCCTGGATGACGATGACCGCGGGGCTGGCCGCACCGCCGGAGGGTATCGCGAGATACCCCTCGCTCGTCCCACCGTTGCTGGCGTAGCTCACCATCTCGCCCATCGGCCGTCCTCCTAGCGGTCAGTCATCGTTGGCTGGTCGCCCAGTGGTCCTACGTGCCGGTAGCCTGCCACGCCGTGAGCGCGCCGGGAAGACGCGAGAACAGTGGCATATACCTCCCGTTCACCACATGGCGAACCGGCGTACGACGACGGCGGCGCGGGGGCTTCCCGCGCCGCCGTCCGACGGTGGTGCCGAGGCCGATCCGGCCTTCGTGGTCCCGGCCGGTCAGGCCTTCTTGGTGAGGCAGAGCAGGTAGCCCTTGCCGCCCGGGGCGATGTTGTAGAAGACGTAGCCGTCCTCGCCGGGCTTGATGTACTGCTCGCACGCCTGGCCGCTCTTGGCCTGCGCCTCGGTCTGGTCCTCCACCCGGCCGACGACGGTGTAGACGGCCTCGGTCGAGGTGCACTTCACGACCTCGGCGCTGCTGACCGAGCGCTCCTCGGTGCCGGTGACGGCGGGCAGTTCGGCGATGCAGTCACCGGCCTTGGCCTCGGCGGTCTCGTCCTTGTTCAGGAAGCTCCCGATGGCCGTGCCGAGGCCGAACTTGAGGCCGGCGACGACCAGGAACACGACCACCGCGCCGATGATGCCCAGCGCCTTGCGGCCGCCGGATCCCTTCGCCGCCGGCTCGACCGGGGACGCCGCCGGCGCGGCCGGGTCGGCCTGCGGGGCCGGGTCGGGCTGCGCGAGCTGCTCGGGCTGCGCGGCCTGCGGCGCGGAGGGCGGTGCTACCTGCTCTGACACTGAGGATCCTTCCGAGGGGTGGACGAGCAGACGACACCGTAGCCATCAAGATCGAGATGCGCTGTCCCGTTCCCCTCATCCGTTCAGCTATTTCCCAGAGTCGATCCTCAGCTCGTCGGGACGGGCGCCGGAGCGGTCGGCCCGGCCGGCGCGGTCACCGTCGGGGCCGGCGCGCCCCCGGTCGGCGCCGGTGCGCTCACGGTCGGCGTCGGCGCGGCACCGGTCGGCGTCGCGGTGGCCGAGGGTGCGGCGGTCGTCGGGGCGGTGCCCGGCGGAACCGGCACCTGGGCCGGCGGACGGGGCCGGAACGGCGCCTGCTCCGGGCAGTACGGGTAGCCGCGCTGCACCGGGTTGACGTCGGGCAGGGCCGGGTCGGTGCAGGATGGCCAGCCGAGCCGGATCGGGGTGCCGTTCTGGTCGAAGAGCCGGGCGTTCTCCACCAGCCGCCCCTCGCGGTCGTAGACGTAGACGTCCTGCACCTCGTCGTACGGGTTGCGCACCGAGATCGGGTCGTAGCCGTAGTCGCCGTGCCAGCGGGCCCGCTCGTCCACCTGCACCAGGGCGGTCAGGGCGAACACGACGAGCACCAGGGTGCCGGCGCGCAGCAGGAAGCGCGGCCAGCGGCGCAGCTCGCCGTCCCGGCGACCCAGCCAGATCGAGGCCAGCACGCAGCCGACCAGCAGCACCAGCCCGGCCATCGCGCTGCTGCCCACCCGGGGCACCACGGCCAGCGGCGCCCCGGTCATCGCGCCCAGCAGCGACGCCGCCAGGTAGCCGCGCAGCACCCACCACGCCGGGCGGAGCAGGCGGAGGAACTCGCTCGCCGAGGCGTACCCGAGCAGGGGGCCCAGCCGGGTGTCCAGGCCGGAGAGCCGGACGCGGACCCGGCCCGCGACGGCGCCGAACCGCTGTTCCAGGCCGGGTCGGCCGGCGGACCGCTCGCCCGCGCCGGCTGCGGCGCGCAACTCGGCCGCGTACGCCTCCGGCTCGCCCAGCCGCTCGACCAGCGAGCCGCCGTCCTCGGCGGCGACCTCGGCGAGATGCTCCGGCAGGTCCTCGGTCAGTTCCTCGCGGACCGCCGGCGGCAGGTCGGCCAGCGCGGCCCGCACCCGCTCCACGTAGTCCGTGATCTCCTGCCCAGTGACGGTCATGCCGCCATCCCCCGATCGTCGAGCAACCTGTCCATGGTGGTGGCGAACGAGCGCCAGGTCTTGCCGGAGCGGGTGAGCTGGTCCCGACCGGCGGCGTTCAGCGCGTAGTACTTGCGGTGCGGCCCGGACTCGCTGGGCACCACGTACGTGGTGAGCAGGCCGGCGCCGAAGAGCCGGCGCAGCGTGCCGTAGACCGAGGCGTCGCCGACCTCGTCGAGACCGGCCTCGCGGAGCCGGCGCAGGATGTCGTAACCGTAGCCGTCCTCGTCCTTGAGCACGGCGAGGACGGCCAGATCGAGCACGCCCTTCAGGAGCTGCGTGGTATCCACGGATTCGAGAGTAGTGCGGATTGCGTAGTACCGTCAAGAACACTCCACCCCGCACGTGCCGTGTCCCAGGCTCCGCCTTCGAATTAAGTTTCGCTTAGCTGGCCTGCTGATCCACGAGCAAGATCGGTACCTTGCCCGGATGCGACACATCCGAACCGTGATCACCGCAGCCATCGTGGGTCCGCTGGCCTGGATCCTGTTCGCCCTTGGCCAGGACCGGTCAGCACAGGCGTTCGCCAATGCGCAGGACGGCGGCGCGCTGGACAGCAGTGACTTCGTTCGACCCGCCCTGGTGCTGGCGGCTGCCGGGCTCCTGCTCGGGCTCATCGCCACGCTCCGGATCTCCCCGCTGGGCGCGGCGCTGACCGGGCTGGTCTACTCGGCCAGTTACCTGGGCCTACTGATCCGCCCGGCCGCGCTGATGAGACTGCTCGACCACAAACTGACCTTGATCGGCCACCAGGTCGACCTGGCGGCCCCCGTACGGACCGGGACGACACTGCTGGTGGGCTCGCTGTTGCTCGTCGGGGTCGTGAGCATCCACCGCTGGCAGCGCTGGCCGCAGCCCGCCGCGGACGCACCCGCTGCGCTGGTACCGGACGAGATCCTCGCGCCCGCAACGGGACGGGACCGCCCGCTGGGCGTGGACGGTCTCGGCCTGGGCACGCCACCCACGACGCCGGAGCCGGAGCTGGTTCGGACCAGCGGTGCGGACCGGCCCGATCGTTCGGACCGGGCCGGCCTGCTGTCGGGCGGCTCCGGGGACGGGCGCGGGCAGTGGTCGGACTGGCGGCGCCAGCCGTCGCAATGAACTACCGACGCTGGTCCTGCGGGGCGAGGCTCCAGGCGATGCCGTCGAGGATGTCGTGTTCGGAGGCGACCACGGACGGCATCCCGGCGCGTTCCATGATCACGCGAAGCACCAGCGCACCGGCGCCGATCACGTCGGCCCGCCCGGGGTGCATGACCGGGATGGCCAGCCGCTCGTCGCGGGTCTTCGCCAGCAGGTCGGCGGTCACGTCGGCCACCCGGTCGTACGACACCCGGGCGTGGTGGATGCGCTCCGGGTCGTACTCCGTGAGGCCCTGGGCGATGGCGACGACGGTGGTGACCGACCCGGCGAGGCCGACCAGCGTGGCGGCCTGGCGGCCGGGGACGGCCTCGAGCGCGCGGTCCACCGCGACCGCGATGTCGGCCTGCGCGGCGGCGATCTCGTCCAGCGTGGGCGGGTCGCCGTGCAGGTGCCGCTCGGTCATCCGGACGCAACCGATGTCCATCGAGATCGCCGCCTGCACCCCGCCCTCCCGGGTGCCGACGACGAACTCCGTCGAGCCGCCGCCGATGTCGACCACCAGGTACGGCGGCTCCGCGTCGGCGGGCAGCCCCCGGACCGAGCCGGTGAAGGAGAGCCGGGCCTCCTCGTCGCCGGTGACCACCTCGGGCGCGACACCGAGGGTCTGCTCGACCATGGCCCGGAAGTCCCCGGCGTTGGCGGCGTCCCGGGAGGCGGAGGTGGCGCACATCCGCACCCGCTCGGCGCCCAGCTTCTCGATCTCGGCGGCGTAGTCGGCCAGTGCCACCCGGGTCCGCTCGATCGCCTCCGGGGCGAGCCGGCCCGTCCGGTCGACGCCTTGGCCGAGCCGGACGATCTCCATCCGGCGGGTCAGGTCGACCAGCGGCGCCTGCGCCCCGGCGGACGGGTCGGGCAGGTCGGCGACCAGCAGGCGGATGGAGTTGGTCCCGCAGTCGATGGCGGCCACACGCGTCGTCACGGCAGCAACCCTACGGCAGCCCCGCCGTCCCAACCTGTCGGTCGCCGCCGGCGGCATCACCCCTTCGAGGGTGATACCTGAGAGTCATCTTGATGCCTCTGAGGTATCACGCTCGCCGGCGTGGCCGCATCCGGAGGGCGTGGCCGGGCAGCACGCCGAGGGCGTACCGGCTACAACCGCAGCAGCATCCGGGTGTTGCCGAGCGTGTTCGGCTTGACCCGCTCCAGGTCCAGGAACTCCGCGACACCCTCGTCGTACGAGCGCAGCAGCTGCTCGTAGACCGGCTGCGGCACCGGCGCCCCGTCGATCTCGGTGAAGCCGAACGCGCCGAAGAACCGGGTCTCGAAGGTGAGCACGAAGATCCGTGCGACGCCCAACTCCCGGGCGGCGTCGATCAGCTCGCCCACGATCCGGTGACCGATCTTGCGGCCCCGGCACACCGGGTCCACCGCCACCGTCCGGATCTCGGCCAGGTCCTCCCACATCACGTGCAGCGCGCCGCAGCCGACCACGGTGCCGTCGCCGGTCACCGCGACCCGGAACTCCTGCACGTCCTCGAAGAGGGTGACGGTGGCCTTGCTCAACAGCCGCCGGTCGTCGGTGTACGTGTCGACCAGCCGCCGGATGCCGCGCACGTCACCGGTGCGCGCCCGGCGTACGACGATCTCGTCGGCGGCGCTCACGTCACTCCGCCGCCGGCACGTCCACGCACGGCCCGGCCGCCCACCACTTCTCCACCAGCGCCAGCGTCTCGTCGCCGAACGGGTTGACCCCCGGCCCGGCGCCGAGCGCGTGCCCCAGGTGCACGTGCAGGCACTTGACCCGGCCCGGCATCCCACCGGCGGAGATGCCGGCGATCTCCGGCACCTGGCCGATCGACTCCCGCCGGGCGAGGTAGTCCTCGTGCGCCGCGCGGTAGCGGGCGGCCAGCTCCGGGTCCTCGGCGAGCCGGTCGGCCATCTCCTTCATCAGCCCGGCCGACTCCAGCCGGCTGCACGCCGCCGTCGCGCGCGGGCAGGTCAGGTAGAACAGCGTCGGGAAGGGCGTGCCGTCGGCCAGCCGCGGCGTCGTCTCCACCACGTCGGGCAGCCCGCACGGGCACCGATGGGCCACCGCCCGGGTGCCGCGCGGCGGGCGTCCGAGCTGCGCGGCCACCGCGGCCAGGTCGGCCTCGGTGGCCGGTTCCCGCTGCGGCAGGGGTACGGAGTCCGCCGCCGGCTCCTGCGGTGGTACGACAGTCACGGTGCCCATCTCTCGTTCGGTGCTGGGGTGGTGCTCACTTCTCGGGGCGCTCGCCGTTCGCCGCCCGCACGCTGGACCAGAGCGTGTCGTACCAGGGGTCGGGGGTCTTCGGCGGGACCGGCGGCTTGCCGGCGTTGGCGTCCCGGGCCGCGCCCTCCGGGTCGTTCAGCACGATCACCGGGACCTCCCCCGGCGGGACCATGTAGAACCGCTCCCGGGCCTGGATCTTGATGTACTCCTTGTCCTGCCACTTCGCCGCCTCGGCGGACAGGTTGGAGATGCGCTGCCGCTGGGCGGCCTGCGACGCCTCCATCCGCTCGATGTCCACCTGCTGGTCGAGGTAGACCCGGACCGGATAGGTGTACGCCAGGGCGAGCGCGATCAGCACCGCGAAGAGCACGGTGGCCCGCCCGGTGAAGCGTCGGGGGTGGGGTGCGGTGAGCCGCTTGATGGTGCCGCCGGCCGCCGTACGACGGGCGGCGGCGGGACGGTTCGCGGAGCGTACGCCCTCGGCGCCCCGCGTCCGGCCGGCGGCCGCCCGCGGCTCGGCGCGGACCCCGCCGTCGCGCACGGTCGGCCGGGCGCCACGGGCCCCGCCCGGCCGACCGGTCGGTCGACGGGCGGGGCGCTGACCGCCCGGTGTGCGGCGCTGCTGCATCGTCACACCCCTCCCCCGAGGCTTAGCGCGTCAGGCCGAACGGTAACGCGGGAACGCGCCCGCGCCGGCGTACCGCGCCGCGTCGGCCAGCTCCTCCTCGATCCGCAGGAGCTGGTTGTACTTGGCCACCCGGTCGGAGCGGGCCGGGGCACCGGTCTTGATCTGGCCGCAGCCGGTGGCGACGGCCAGGTCGGCGATGGTGGTGTCCTCGGTCTCGCCGGACCGGTGGCTCATCATGCACTTGAAGCCGGCCCGGTGGGCCAGGTCCACCGCGTCCAGGGTCTCGGTCAGCGAACCGATCTGGTTGACCTTGACCAGCACCGCGTTGGCGGCGTTCTCGGCGATGCCCCGGGCGATGCGCTGCGGGTTGGTCACGAAGAGGTCGTCGCCGACGATCTGGATCCGGTCGCCGACCGCCGCGGTCAGGGTCGCCCAGCCGCTCCAGTCGTCCTCGGACAGCGGGTCCTCGATGGAGACGATCGGGTAGTCGCCGATGAGCTTGGTGTAGTAGTTGCTCATCTCCTCGGCGGACTTCGCGCTGCCCTCGAAGGTGTAGGTGCCGTTGTCGAAGAACTCGGTGGCGGCCACGTCGAGCGCGAAGACGATGTCGGTGCCGAGCCGGTAGCCGGCCTTCTCCACCGCCTCGGCGATCAGGTCCAGCGCGGCGGCGTTGGTCGGCAGGTTCGGGGCGAAGCCGCCCTCGTCGCCGAGGCCGGTGGAGAGGTCCTTCTTCTTCAGCACCGACTTCAGCGCGTGGTAGACCTCCGCGCCGGAGCGCAGCGCCTCGCGGAAGCTGGGCGCGCCGATCGGCGCGATCATGAACTCCTGGATGTCGACGTTGGAGTCGGCGTGCGCCCCACCGTTGAGGATGTTCATCATCGGCACCGGCAGCAGGTGCGCGTTCGGGCCGCCCAGGTAGCGGAAGAGGCTCAGCTCGGCGCTGCCGGCGGCGGCCTTCGCCACCGCCAGGGAGACGCCCAGGATGGCGTTGGCGCCCAGCTCGGCCTTGTTGTCCGTGCCGTCGAGGTCGAGCATCTTCTGGTCGATCAGCCGCTGCTCGCTCGCCTCGTAGCCGATGAGCTGGTCGACGATCTTGTCCTCGATGTTGGCGACCGCGTTCTCGACGCCCTTGCCCTGGTAGCGGTCGGAGTCACCGTCGCGCAGCTCGATCGCCTCGAAGGCGCCGGTGGAGGCGCCGGAGGGCACCGCGGCGCGGGCGATCGTGCCGTCGTCGAGCCCGACCTCGACCTCGACCGTCGGGTTGCCCCGCGAGTCGAGAATCTCCCGGGCGACGATTCCCTCGATGGTTGCCACTGAGTCGCTCCTCGTTCGTGTGTGCGAATCCGGTATGGGCCGCGACGGTGCGGCTGGGGCAGGTGTTGAACGCAGCGTATCGGGCGACGGCCGGCCGCACGTCGTCGCCCGCCGTTCGTACCGCGCCCCGGATCCCCACCGGCGCGCGGGGTGACACGGACATTCCCGGATTCTCGGGCCTCAACCGGCAACGGGTTTGCGTCGGGTGGACCCGATCGACCACGCTGGTCGCCATGCCCGCCGTATCGACCACCCTCCGCGTGCTGGCCGTGTCGGTCGCCGCGTCGCTCACGGTGACCGGATGCCAGACCCTGGACGACGCCGGCCGGGCGCTGGGCCGGGCCGACCTGGTCAACGACCTGGCCGCCCGGATGGACGGCGCGCTGACCGGCACCTGGGCCGCGGACTATCGGTTCGCCGGCGGACGGACGGCCTCGATCGCGCAGACGCAGGAGCCGCTGCGCTCCGCCTACACCTGGCCGGACGGCAAGATCACGGTGACCCAGGAGGCGGTCACCCGGTGCGAGAACTCCGGCGGCCGGACCGCCTGCACCGTGCTGCCGCCGGAGCTGACCGCCGGCAAGCCGTCGGTGGTCGTCTACACCGAGGCGGACAAGCGGGGCCTGGTCACCCCGCCGGCCGTGATGGCGCTGCTCACCGAAGCCGCCCTCGACCCGGACGCCCAGGTCACCCAGAGCGACACCACCGTCGCCGGCCACCACGCCACCTGCGTCGACGTGCGGCGCTCGGCCGGCGACTTCACCACCTGCGTCACCACCGAGGGGCTGCTGGGCAGCTTCACCGGCACCCTCGACGGCACGTCGACCGAGGTGGCGCTGACCCGCTACACCGAGACGGTCGACCCGGCCACCTTCGACGTGCCACCGGGCGCGGGCGTGGTGGACCGCCGACCGGCCACCTCGTGACCGCCTCCTCCCCGGACCTTCCCGCCGGCCACCGGCTGCCCGCCGGGCAGCCGCCGACCCCACCCGCCGCAGCGGCGGTGGCGTCCGGGCCGGCGACGCCCGGGTTCCTTCCCGGGGCGGACCGCACCGCCGCGCCGGCGCCGGACGACCTGGCCCTGCCCGTCTGCGGTCGCCGGGTGCTCACCCGCGCCGACGGGCGGTTCGCCCGCGTCGGCGAGCTGCCCGCCGACGCCGCCTGGGTACCGGTCGGCACGCTGGACGGCGTACCGGCGTGGGCGGCCGACGTCGCCGAGGCCGCGGAGTCGCGGGGGCGCTGGCGCAGCTGGCGGTCGCTCGCCGCCGAGCTGCCGGAGCCGTACGCCACGGCGGCCGGGCGGGCGCTGGCCGTGGTCACCTGGCGGCGTACCCACCGGTGGTGCGGGGCGTGCCGGGCCGAACTGGCCGACGTGCCCGGCGAGACGGCCCGGCGGTGCCCCGGCTGCGACCTGTACGTGCCGATGCGGCTCTCCGCCGCCGTGCTCACCGCGATCACCCGCCCCGGCCCGGCCGGCGGCCCCGACGAGCTGCTGCTGGTCCGGCACGCGTACGGGCCGACGGAGCTGTGGGCGCTGGTCGCCGGGTTCGTCGAGGCCGGCGAGACGCTGGAGGCGGCGGTACGCCGGGAGGTCGGCGAGGAGGTCGGGCTGGCCGTCGACCGGGTGGCCTACTTCGGCAGCCAGCCGTGGGCGATGTCCGGGCCGGGGACGCTGCTGACCGGGTTCACCGCCACCGCCGCCGACCCGTCCGCCGAGCCGGTGGTGGACGAGCGGGAGCTGGTCGAGGCGCGCTGGTTCCCGCTGGACGCGCTGCCGGCGGAGCTGCCGCCGGCGTACTCCATCTCGCGCTGGCTGATCGACGCGGCGGTGACCGCCGGGCGGCGCTGAGCCGGGTCAGACGCCGAGCAGGGTACGCAGGTGGCGCGGCGGCGGGCAGTCGTGCGCGAGCATCGCGTCGTGCCACTCGCGCACCGACACCCCGTCGGGGCGCGCCGCGGCGATGTCGGCCATCTCGCTGTAGCCCACGAAGTACGTGGAGAGTTGGGTGGAGGTGAGCAGCGCCCGCCGCCACTTGCCGGCCGCCTCGCCCTCCTCCTGGAAGCCGCGCCCGGTCATCAGCGCCATCGCCTCCGCCTCGGGCAGGTCCTCGCAGTGCACCAGCTGGTCCAGCAGCGCGTTGATGGTCATCCGCAGCTGCATCTTGAGCTGCTGCAACCGCACCGGCAGGCCACCGAAGCCGAGGCCGGCCATCAGCTCCTCGGTGTAGACCGCCCAGCCCTCGATGAACACCCCGGACTCGGTCAGCGGGCGGACCCGGGTCGGGCCGGCGTACCGGCGGGCGTGGGCGAGCTGGAGGAAGTGGCCGGGCATCGCCTCGTGCACGGTCAGGTTCCGGATCATGTGGTCGTTGTACTCGCGGTAGAACGACTCCACCCGGTGCGCGGGCCAGTCCGCCGGGGTGGGCGAGATGCAGTAGAAGGTGGGCAGGGCCGCCGTTTCCAGCGGGCCCGGCGAGTCGCAGTAGGCGACGGCCACCCCCCGGGCGAACTCGGGCATCTCCTGGATCACGCACGGATCGTCGACCAGGGTGATGAGGTCACGGCCCCGGACGAAGTCGACCGCCTCGTCCAGGGTGGTCGAGGCGAGGTCCACGATGGAGTGATTGTCGGGGTGCTCGGCGGCGAGCAGGTCCAGCGCCCGGCGTACCGTCTCGTCGTCGGCCGGCCCGCCGACCAGCTCGACGGCCGCGGCGCGGATCTCCTCGGTGACCCGGTCCAGGTTGGCCCAGGCGCGGCGCTGCACCTCGGCCGCGCCCAGCTCGGTGTCGAGGGTGTGCCACAGCCGCGCCTCCCAGCGCCGCCGCCCCAGCCGGGGGTCGCGCCCCGGCCCGGCGTCCGCCGCGAGACCGATGCGCAGCCACGCCACGAACTCCTCCAGCGCCGCGATCGCCGCGGTGGCGGCCGGCTCCACCCGGTCGAACATGGCGGGCGCCTGCGCCAGCAGCAGCGGCACCTCGTCGCGGATCAGCGCCGCCGTGCCGGTGAACTGCCCCACCGCCGTCTCGGCGTGGATCCGGGGCATGTCGCGCAGCGTCGCGCGCGCGGTCGCCAGGGCATCGGGTACGGCCGACAGCCGCCCGGCCAGGTGGGTGAGGCGCTCCTCGACCGGGGCGTACGGGCGGGCCATCACCGCGTGCAGCAGCGGGCCGGGGTTGTGCCGCAGCGGGTCCCACTCGTACCCGCGGATCTCGCCCAGCTCGAACAGCTCCCGGTCGACCAGGGCGCTGAGCAGCGCGTGGTCGACCTGCTCCTCCACCTCGAGCGCATCGGGGTCGAGTTCGGAGAGCGCGTCGGCGGCCTCGCGCAGCATCGCCTGGTCGGCCTTGACGGCCTCTGGGGAGAGATCGGGCAGCCGATCGTCGTACCGGTGGTCACCGGCGGAGGTGGCCAGCCCGGGGCGGCTCTCCAGCAACGCCTCGACGATCCGTTCCGCCAGCGGCACGAACTCTTCCATTCCCCGACCCTACCGACCGGCCCGTCCCGGCACCCGCCCACCGACTCTCGTCGATCATGAGGTTGCCGCGGAGTCCGGCCCGTCAACCTCGTGATCGACGGGACGGGCGGGGGGTCAGGGGGTGGGGGGTTGTTCCGCGCTGCGGACCGCGTCGGCGTAGGCGAGGGTGGTGCGGCGCAGGGCGGCCTCGGGGTCGATGCCGGCCTGCCGGGCGGCGGCGACGGTGGCCAGCAGGCTGGCACCGAGTCGCGCCTCCGGGTCGACCTGGGTGTCCGCCAGCGGGGGCGGAACGGCGAGCCCGATCCGGCCGGCGCGGTCCAGGATCTTTGCGGCCAGGGCGAGCGCGGGCTGGCTCAGCGCGATGCCGTCCAGCACCGAGGCGCGGGCCTTCTCAGCCTGCTTGATCCGCTCCCAGCTCGCCTCGATCTCCTCCAGCGTGCCCGCCTCCGCCCCGGCGAAGACGTGCGGGTTGCGGCGGACCATCTTGTCCACCAGGCCGCCGGCCACGTCGTCGACGCTCCACCGCTCGCCCTCGGGCAGCTCCTCGGCCAGCCGGGCGTGCAGCAGCACCTGGAGCAGCACGTCGCCCAGCTCCTCGCGGAGCGCGTCGGTGTCGTCGGCGCTGATCGCGTCGTACGCCTCGTAGCACTCCTCCAGCAGGAAGCCGGCCAGGCTGCGGTGGGTCTGCGAGCGCTTCCACGGGTCACCGCCGGGCGAGGCGAGCCGGTCCATCACCTCGACCGCGTCGAGCAGCCGCGCCCCGGGCGGATCCCACGAGCCGTACATCAGCTCCAGCTCGGCCAGCCCCGGCTGGCGGGCCAGCCGCAGGCCCAGCTCCCGGGCGAGCGCCTCGTCACCGGCGGGACCGGCCAACCAGACCGCCGTGCCGTGCGCCGCCACCGCGTCGAGCAGCGCCTGCGTCGCGCCGGCCTCGATCACCGTGACCTCGGTGCCCACCGCCCGCACCGCCGTGGTCAGCGCGCTCTCCCCGCCGGCCAGCACCGGCGCGGAGCGTACGACGTCCCAGGCGGCGGCGGTCAGCAGGCCGGCCGGCAGCCGGGGCGAGGTGACCAGCAGGACGATCCGTGCGGACATGCTCAGGGGGCCACCGACCCGGCCTGCTCGGCTGGGGTGGCGACCGGCTCGGGGGTCGAGATGTCGGTCACCGGGCCGCTGGCGTCGACGTACGGCAGGGCGTAGAAGACCAGCTCCTGGCCCTTGTTGACCCAGGACGGGACGCCCAGCGGCCGGAAGCGCGGGTTGACCGACAGGTCCACCTTGTCGGCCTGCTCCTCCAGCGCCGCGCTGAGCGCCGAGGCGGTACGGACGAAGCCGCCCTCGCCGAAGAGCTGCCGCACCTCGCCCACCGAGAGCCCGGACTGGATCCCGCCGGTCTCCTCGATCGCGTGGTAGACGGCCATCACCGAGGCGTCGCTGAGGTCGGCCGGCGGCAGCTTCTGGCTGAGCACCATGGAGATGTCGGCCCACTCGCCCCAGAGCTTGGCGAACTCCGCCTGCGGCGGCATCTGGAGCTGCTGCGCGAGCTGCTCCGGGGTGACCTGGTCCGGCACCTGGAGGCCCTGCTCGGCCACGACCCGCTTGCCCAGGTCGATGCTGACCAGCAGGTTCACCACGTCCTGCCGGGTCACCCGGGAGCGGAGCTGCTCCGCGTCGGGGGTGACGCCGGCCTGCGTCGCGCTCTGGCGGATCGCCTCCGCGTACTTCGCCTGGGCGTCGTCGTAGATCGCGTCCACCCGGTCGACCGAGTAGGTCCGGTCACCGACGTACGCGGCCACGTCGGGCGAGGACTTTCCGCAGGCGGCGAGGGAGAGGACACCGAGAGCCGCGACGCTGGCGGCGGCGATGAGACGGCGTGCACGCATGCCGGTCACTCTCTCATGCCCGGTACGGCGGTGTGACGCCGCCCACCGCGGGCGGGGGCGCCTCACGCCGACGCCCCGGCCAGCGCCGCCGGCTCGCCCAGCACGTCGGAGAGCAGCTGCGCGCACCACTCCAGCAGCGCCTGGTCGCGCAGCGGTTCGCCGCCGATCCGGCGGGTGCTCGGCCGCGGCACGCTGACCTGGTCGGTGGCCTGCTTGTAGACCGAGTCCGGGTGGTAGCGCTTGAGCCGCAGCTGCTTGGAGTCCGGCAGCGGCAGCGGGCCGAACCGGATGTGCTTGCCCTGCATCGACACGTCGGTCAGGCCGTACCGGCGGGCCAGCAGGCGGAACCGGGCCACCGCGACCAGGTTCTGCACCGGGGCGGGCGGCTCGCCGTACCGGTCGGTCATCTCAGCGACCACCTCGCGCAGCCGCTCCTCGTCCCGGGCCTCGGCCAGCTTGCGGTACATCTCCAGCCGCAGCCGCTCCACCCCGACGTAGTCGTGCGGCAGGTGCGCGTCGATCGGAAGGTCGATCTTGACGTCGACCTCCTCCTCCTGGCGCTCGCCCTTGAACGCCGACACCGCCTCGCCGACCATCCGGACGTACAGGTCGAAGCCGACGCCCTCGATGTGGCCGGACTGCTCGCCGCCGAGCAGGTTGCCGGCGCCCCGGATCTCCAGGTCCTTCATCGCCACGTACATGCCGGCGCCCAGCTCGGTGTGCTGGGCGATGGTGGCCAGCCGCTCGTGGGCGTGCTCGGTCAGCGGCTTCTCCGGCGGGTAGAGGAAGTACGCGTACGCCCGCTCCCGACCGCGGCCGACCCGGCCGCGGATCTGGTGCAGCTGGGCCAGGCCGAGCAGGTCGGCCCGCTCCACGATCAGGGTGTTGGCGTTCGGGATGTCGATGCCGGACTCCACGATCGTGGTGCAGACCAGGACGTCGAACTCCTTCTCCCAGAAGCCGACCATCACCTTCTCCAGCGCGTCCTCGCCCATCTGGCCGTGCGCCACCGCGACCCGCGCCTCGGGCACCAGCTCGCGGATGCGCCGGGCCGCCTTGTCGATCGACTCGACCCGGTTGTGCAGATAGAAGACCTGCCCGTCGCGGAGCAGCTCGCGGTGGATGGAGGCGGCCACCTGCCGGTCGTCGTACGCCCCGACGAAGGTGAGCACCGGGTGCCGCTCCTCCGGCGGGGTGGCGATGGTGGACATCTCCCGGATGCCGGTGATCGCCATCTCCAGCGTCCGCGGGATCGGGGTGGCCGACATGCTCAGCACGTCCACCGAGGCGCGCAGCGTCTTCAGGTGCTCCTTGTGCTCGACGCCGAACCGCTGCTCCTCGTCGATGACCACCATGCCGAGCTGCTTGAACCGGGTCGCGGTCTGGAGCAGTCGGTGGGTGCCGATGACGATGTCGACGGTGCCGTCGGCGATCATCTCCAACGTCCGCTCGGACTCCTTCGGTGTCTGGAAGCGGGACAGCTGCCGGATGGTCACCGGGAACTGGCCCATCCGCTCCGCGAAGGTGTTGTAGTGCTGCTGCACCAGCAGCGTGGTGGGCACCAGCACGGCCACCTGCTTGCCGTCCTGCACCGCCTTGAAGGCGGCCCGGACGGCGATCTCGGTCTTGCCGTAGCCGACGTCGCCGCAGATCAGCCGGTCCATCGGGACGGTCTGCTCCATGTCCCGCTTGACCTCTTCGATCGCGGCGAGCTGGTCCGGCGTCTCCTGCCAGGGGAAGGCGTCCTCCAGCTCCCGCTGCCACGGCGTGTCGGGTGCGAACGAGTGCCCCTTGGACGCCTTGCGGGCGGCGTAGAGCTGGATCAGCTGCGCGGCGATCTCCTTGACCGCCTTGCGGGCGCGGGCCTTGGACTTCTGCCAGTCCGAGCCGCCCATCTTGTGCAGGGTGGGCTGCTCGCCGCCGACGTAGCGGCTGAGCTGGTCGAGCTGGTCGGTGGGGACGAAGAGCCGGTCGCCGGGCTGGCCGCGCTTGCTCGGCGCGTACTCGATGACCAGGTATTCGCGGGAGGCGCCGTTGACCGTGCGCTGCACCAGTTCGACGTACCGGCCGATGCCGTGCTGCTCGTGCACCACGTGGTCGCCGGCCTTGAGCTCCAGCGGGTCGATGGTGTTGCGGCGGCGGCTCGGCATCTTGCGCATGTCGCGGGTGGAGGTGCCCCGGCCGCCGGTGACGTCGTTGCCGGTGAGCAGCACGAACCGGGACGCCTCGTCGACGAAGCCGGCGGTCAAACAGCCACAGCTGACCAGCACCTCGCCGGGGGCGGGCGCGGCCGGCACCTCCTCGACCAGCCGGGCACCCAGACCGGCGTCGCGGAGCACCTCGACGGCCCGCTGGGCGGGGCCGTGCCCCTCGAAGACCAGCGCGATCGACCAGCCCTCGCCGGCCCAGCGCTTGAGGTCGTCGACCACCCGGGAGGTCTCGCCGTGGTAGAGCGGGGCGGGCTGCGCCGCCAGGCTCACCGCGATCGCGTCGTCGGGCGTGACGTCGACCTCGGTGGGCTCGTCTTCCCAGGCTTGCCGGACCGGTGCGGTGGCGTCCGCCTCGACCAGGCCGAACGGGGCGAGGGTCCACCAGGGCTGGCCCAGCGTGCGGGCCGCCGCGCGTACCTCGGCCAGGGTCCGGAAGGCGGCGGCGCCGAGGTCGACCGGGGCCTGGCCGCCGACGGCGGCCGCGGCCCAACTGGCCTGGAGGAACTCGTCCGAGGTACGGACCAGGTCGTGCGCCCGGGTGCGGATCCGCTCCGGGTCGCAGAGCAGTACGTGGGTGCCGGCCGGCATGCAGTCCAGCAGCAGCTCCAGGCTCTCGTTGCCGAGCAGCGCCGGGACCAGCGACTCCATCCCCTCGACCGGGATGCCCTCGGCCAGCTTGTCGAGGATCTCGGCCAGCTCCGGGTGCTCCTGGGCCAGGGCGGCGGCCCGCTCCCGCACCGACGGGGTGAGCAGCAGCTCCCGGCAGGGCGGCGCCCAGAGCTGCGGGACCTGCTCGATCGTGCGCTGGTCGGCGACGGCGAAGGTGCGGATCTCCTCCACCTCGTCGCCCCAGAACTCGACCCGGGAGGGGTGCTCGTCGGTGGGCGGGAAGACGTCCAGGATGCCGCCGCGCACCGCGAACTCGCCGCGCTTGGTGACCAGGTCGACCCGCGCGTACGCCATGTCGGTGAGCCGGCGGGCCACCTCCTCCAGGTCGGCCTCGTCGCCGGCGGTGAGCTGCACCGGTTCGAGATCGCCGAGCCCCTTGAGCTGCGGTTGCAGCAGCGACCGCACCGGCGCGACGACCACCCGCAGCGGGCCGGTCCGGCCGTGCGCGTCGGCCGACTGCGGGTGCGCCAGCCGGCGCAGCACGGCCAGCCGGCGGCCGACGGTGTCGGAACGGGGCGAGAGCCGCTCGTGCGGCAGCGTCTCCCAGGACGGGAAGACCGCCACCTGCTCGGGCGGGAGCAGGCTGCCCAGCGCCGAGGCCAGGTCGTCGGCCTCGCGGGTGGTGGCGGTCACGGCGAGCACGGGCCGGCCGGCACCGCCACCGGCGTCGACCGGATCGGCCGCGACGGCGGCGACCGCGAACGGGCGCAGCGCCGCCGGGGCGGTGAGGTCGAGGCCGTCGACCTGGGCGGCACCGGAGCGCGCCAGGTCACGCGCCCGGGCCAGCCCGGGATCGGCCAGGGCGGCGGAGAAGAGTCCGGTGAGCATCTGTGATCACTTCCAGGAAATCGACGCACGGCGACGGCCCCGCGTCCAGCCGGACGGGGGGTGCACCTGTCGAGACTATCCCGCTCGGGAGACAATCCGGGCTGGAGCCGTGGCGGCCGGGCCGGTACCGGATCCGCCGGCGGCCTCGGCGACGGGAGGAACGATGCCGGACCAGGTCGGCGGTGATCCCCGGGCACGGACCACCTCGGGTCGGTGGCGGGTGCTGGGCGCCACCGAGGGTGCCCTGCTCTACCAGGTGCGCTGCCTCGTCGACGATCCCGGCTGGCACGGGCCGCTGCCCAACCTGGGCCACCGGGTCTTCCTCGGCCGCTCCGGGGCCTCCCTGCGCCGACTCAACGGGCAGCTCACCTTCGCCGACGCCACCTCGGTGCTGTTCAGCCGGCCCGGCGACGAGATGCACGTCAGCCACCCGCTCGGCGACGGCGACGTCTACACCTGCCTGGAACTGTCACCGGAGCTGCTGGCCGGCCGGACGCCGCGCAGTGGCTGGACCGGCGCGGCTGGGACGGCAGCGTGGACGAACGCCTCGACCTGGAGCACCGGATGCTGGTGGCCCGCTGCGCGCGCGGCGTGGACCGGTTCGAGTTCACCGAGCGGATGCACCGCTTCGTCGGCCGGTTGCTCAGCGTCAGCCCGATCGGTGCCGGCGAGCCCGGCGCGGAGATCGAACGGGCCGTCGGCCGGCGTCCCGCCACCCTGGCCGCGCACCGCCGGCTGGCCGACCGGGCCCGGGAGGTGCTCGCCGGCTCCGACTTCCGGATGGGGCTGACCGAGGTGGCCGAGCACGTGGGCTGCTCGCCGCACCACCTGAGCCGGGTGTTCCAGCGGGTCACCGGGCAGAGCCTCACCGCGTACCGCAACCGGCTGCGGGTCCGCGCGGTGCTCGACGTGCTGGCCGACGACGACGGGCAGCCGCTGGGCACGGTCGCCGCCGACCACGGCTTCGCCGACCAGGCGCACCTGACCCGGGTGGTCCGGGAACAGGTGGGCCACCCGCCGGCCCGACTGCGCCGGCTGCTCACCGCCGCCGAGGCGGCCTGACCGACCCCGGCGGCCATTCGAGCAAGAATCTTCAAGACCGCGGACCTGTCCCGCCCCGAGGATGGATCACGTCAGCCCGGACCGAGCCGCCCGACGAGGCGGCCGGAGGTGGTGCGCGGACCTGTTCGGGGAGGCCCGCAGCCCTCGCCGGGAACGGCGGCCCCCGCGGGGACCCGCCGACGTGGAGGTGCCGCGAACCCCCCAGGCGCGGCACCTCCGCCCCCGCCCGCGCGCCGCTCCATCCGCGCAGATTCACGGAAAGCGGGGCTATTTCCGCGTCGGAGGCCACGAATTCTCTGAAAGTGCGCGGATCTTGCGCCGGCGGCCGGGTCGGGTGGATCTTGACTGGGGTGGGTGGGCGTGGTCGGGTGGGTGGATGGGGAAGCAGTATCGGGCGCAGTTCGACGCGGAGGTCACGTTCGCCAACGGGGGCGGGCTGCGGACCGACGGGTTCCGGCTGGACATTCCGGGGCCCGAGATCGACGACGCGGCGCTGGCCGCGCTCTTCGTCCGGCACCTCGGGCTGCTGATGGTCGCCGACGTACGGATCACCGGCAGGACGATCATCGAGGAGCCACACAAGGGCGGCCGGGGCGTCAGCGCCGAAACGGGCGACACGGGCCGACGCCTGGTCGAGCTGAGTCACGTGATCACCGATGGCATGACCACCCTGCCCGGCTGGCCGGCCCCCCGGATCAGCGAGTGGCTGACCCGCGAGGCGTCCCGGGCGAACTACGCCCCGGGCACCGAGTTCCAGGTGGGCCGGATCGACATGATCGCCAACACCGGGACGTACCTGGACACCCCCGCGCACCGCTGGGCCGAGGGCGTCGACCTCACCGGCGTCCCGCTCGACCGGCTCGCCGACCTGCCCGGCCTGGTGGTCCGGGTGCCGGCCGGCACCCGCGCGGTGGACCGGCTGCTGCTGGCGCCGTACGACGTCGCCGGGCGCGCGGTGCTGCTGCACACCGGCTGGTCCGCGCACTTCGGCACCGACCGGTACGGCGCGCCGGACGCCCCGTACCTCACCGGCGACGGGGCCCGCGCCCTGGTGGAGGCGGGCGCCGCGCTGGTCGGCGTCGACTCGATCAACATCGACGACATGAGCCCGGCGTCCGGGGGCGAACGCCGGGCGCACAGCGCGCTGCTGGCCGCCGGCATCCCGATCGTGGAGCACCTGACCGGCCTGGACGCCCTGCCCCCGGACGGGTTCCGGTTCACCGCCGCCCCGCCCATGGTGGCCGGCATGGGCACCTTCCCGGTGCGCGCCTTCGCCGTCGTCGGCTGACCCGCTCCCGCGTTGCCAGGCCGCGACGGCGGACAGCGGCCGGGCCGGCGAACTGAACCGGGCGGGTCAGAAGCCGAACTGGCAGGGGCCGAGCACGGTCAGACCGGCGCGGCCGGCCAGCCATTCGGCCCGTTCCGGCTCCCCGTCGCGCACGTGGACGAAGACGGTGTGCCCGTCGGCCGGCTCGGTCGCCCAGACGTCGGCGGCGTTGAGGACCAGTTGGACGTATGCGTGCTTGTACTCCGCGCCCAGGTCGAGGCAGCACACCGCAGGCCACCCGTTGACCCACCAGTCCACCCGGGCCCGGTCGGGCCCGACGGTCTCCGCCAACCGCCCCTCCACCAGGCCCAACCCGTGCACGGTCAGCCCGACCTCGACCTGCGGATCGGCCGGGTCCCGCGGCCCGTGCTTCGCCTCGGCCCAGGCGCCGTCGACGAACATCCGGTCCTCGCCGGTCGCCCCGAGCCAATGGCCGTACGCGTCGAGGTAGCGGGGCAGCCCGGAGTTCCGCCCGGTCTGCGCCCACAGTTCCACCTCGGTCCCCGCGAGGTCGGCCACGCCGAGCAGGTGTCCGACGGCGTGCAGCGCCCGGTCGACGTCGCCCGTACGCAAGATCGGGTACGCCCGCGAGTTGCCCATCAGTACCGGACCGAGATCCGGCGCTCGACGGCGTCCACCCGGATCTCCCCGCCGTACGGGATGATCAGTTGCGGGTCGGTGTGGCCGAGGTCGACGTCGAAGACCGCCACCGCGTCGGGGCGGTACGGGGCCAGCGCCCGGCTGACCGCCTCCCGCTGCGCCTCGGCCCACGCCAGCCGGTCCGCGACCGGCCGGGGGTTGTCGAAGTCCCACGCCTTGGGGCGGCCGACGACGACGGCGGGGAAGGCCGCGAGCAGCCCCCGCTCCCCCATGTTCCGCACGATCCGGAACACCTCCTGGGCGCTCGGAAGCTCCTCCGAGGTTTCGAGCACCAGCACCGAACCGGCCAGTTCCGCAGCGGCGGGGACCCGGTCGGCGGCCATCAGCCAGTGCAGGATCTCCAGGTTGCCGCCCCAGGTGCGCCCCTGGACCACGGTCGACGGGCCCTGCCAGTGCCAGCCGGTGCCGGGGAACATCACTGGCTCCTGCGTCAGGGTGGCCGGGTCGCGCCAGTCGCGCGGTTCGTCGCCCCACTCCGGCGCGGGCGTGAGGTCGTACCAGCCGGAGGTGAACAGGGCGGCGCGCAGCGAGTCGAGGGTGAGCGGGTGCGGCCGGCCGGACCGGCCGAGGTGCACCAGCACCGACCCGCCGTGGTACGCCACGATGCCGAGCCGGTAGAGGTGGTTGAGGACGTTGGTGTTGTCCGAGTAGCCGAAGTAGGGCTTCGGGTTGGTCCGCAGCACGGCGTCGTCCAGGTGCGGGGTGACCGTGATCAGGTCGTCCCCGCCCACGGTGGCCAGCACGGCGGTGATCGTCGGGTCGGCGAAGGCGGCGGTGAGGTCCCGGGCCCGGTCCCTCGGGTCGGCGCCCATCGTCCGGGTCGTCGGATACTCCACCGGCTCCAGGCCGAACTCCTCGCGCAGCCGGCGCAGGCCCAGTTCGTACACGTGGGGGAAGAGGCCCGGCAGGCCGGCGGAGGGTGAGACGACCGCGACCCGGTCGCCGGGGCGGGGCTTGCGCGGGTAGTTCGGGAAGGTCATGTCCGGACGCTACCGAGCGCGGCCAACGGGTTTTCCGGTCGTCCGCCCGGCGGACCAGCGTGGCGGGCCCCGCCGGGCAGGGGCGGGCGAAACGCCACGAACACGGGCAAGCGGGGCCCTAGGCTGGCGACGTGGACGAGGAGCCGGAGCTGCGGACCCGCGAGTGGCTGCCCCGCACGGCGGCCCTGCTGGTCGGCACCCTGGCCCTGGCCACGGCGTTCATCGCGGCCTACGTGGGGGCGCTGCACCGGCCGACCCCGCGCGACGTTCCGGTCGGCGTGGTCCTCGGCGACCAGCGCGCCCAGGCCGTGCTCGCCGGGGTGCGCGACCGGACCGACACGATCGAACCCATCGAGTACGACGACCCGGCTGCGGCCGACGACGGCCTGAACGGCCGCGAGGTGTACGCGGTGCTCAGCTCGACGCCCCAGGGAAAGCTCCTGCTGACCACCGCCAGCGCGTCCGCGCCCGCCGCCACGGAACTCGTCACCCAGGTGCTGACCACCGCGGCCGGGCGCGCGCAGACCCCGATCGAGGTCACCGAAGAGGTGCCGGTCTCCGCCGACGACCCGCGCGGCCTGGTGCCGTTCTACCTGGCGGTCGGCCTGGTGCTGGGCGGCTACCTGGCGTCGACCGCGCTGGGCATCTCGCTCGGCACCGCCCCGCGCAGTCTCCGCCGGGCCGGCCTGCGGATCGCCTCGCTGGCGGTGCACGCCGTGCTGCTGGCGGTCATCGCCACGCTGCTGGTCGGGCCGGTGCTCGACGTCTGGGACCACGACCTGCCGACGCTCGCCGCCGTCGGCATGCTCACCGCCTTCACCGCCGCCATGGTGGCCGCCGCCGTCCAGGCCTGGCTGGGCCTGCTCGGCACCGGACTGGTGATCCTGCTGCTGGTGGTGCTCGGCAACCCCGGCTCCGGCGGCATCTACGCCCCGGAGTTCCTGCCCGCGTTCCTGCGCGGCATGCACCGCTGGAACGTCCCCGGGCTGGCCACCGATCTGGTCAAGTCGGCGGTCTACTTCGACCTGCGGGCCGCCCGGTGGCCGCTGGCCGGGCTGCTGGTCTGGGTCGCGCTCGGGCTGCTCGGCCTGCTCAGCGCCACCCTGGTGCGGGGTCGCCGGGCCGCCCGACGGCCGAGCCGGCAGCCGGACACCAGGCCGGACGCGTGATGCCGGCGGAGATCGTGGGGAAGGTGACATCGCGGGCCCCCTCCTTACCGGCGGGTCCCCATGGATACGATCGACGGAGTCGGACAGCGCTGTCCTTCGTACTCACGTAAGGAGCGCATGGTGACCGACCAGCACGATCACGACGGCCCCGACGCCGCCCTGCGAGCCGACATCCGCCGCCTCGGCACTCTGCTCGGCCAGACCCTGGCCCGCCAGGAGGGCCGCCCCCTGCTCGACCTGGTCGAGGAGATCCGCGCCCAGGTCCGCTCCGACGCTCCCGCCGCCGCGCAGCGGCTCGGCGGGCTGGACGTCACCACCGGCACGAAGCTGGCCCGCGCCTTCTCCACCTACTTCCACCTGGCCAACATCACCGAGCAGGTGCACCGCGCCCGGGACCTGCGCCGACGCCGGGCGGCGCACGGCGGCTGGCTGGACCAGGCGGCCAAGATGATCGCCGAGCGCGGCGTGCCGGCCGAGGAGATCGCCGCGGCGGCCCGCCGGCTCGCGGTACGCCCGGTCTTCACCGCCCACCCCACCGAGGCGGCCCGCCGCTCGATCCTGTCCAAGCTGCGCGCCATCGCCGACGAACTGGACACCGAGACCACCAACGCCATCCTCTACGGCGCCAGCGACGAGGGCCCGGCCAACCGGCGCCTGGCCGAGCTGCTGGACCTGATGTGGCAGACCGACGAGCTGCGGCTGGACCGGCCGGACCCGACCGACGAGGCCCGCAACGCCATCTACTACCTGCGCGACCTGTACGCCGAGGCCGCCCCGCAGGTGCTCGACGACCTCGCCGACACCCTGCGCACCCTGGGCGTGGAGACCTCGCCCACGGCCCGCCCGCTGACCTTCGGCACCTGGATCGGCGGCGATCGGGACGGCAACCCGTTCGTCACCCCGACGGTCACCCGCGAGGTGCTCCAGATCCAGCACGAGCACGGCATCAGCGCCACCGAGAAGGCGATGGACCAGCTCATCAACGAGGTCTCGGTCTCCCGGCGGCTGCGCGCGGTGTCGTTGGACCTCTCCGCCAGCCTCGCCGCCGACCTGGACGCGCTGCCCGAGGTGGCGCCCCGGTTCCGCCGGGTCAACGCCGAGGAGCCGTACCGGCTCAAGGCGCGGTGCGTGAAGGCGAAGCTGGCCAACACCCGGGAGCGGCTGCGCCGGGGCACCCCGCACGTGCCGGGGCGGGACTACCGCGGCTCGGCCGAGCTGATCGCCGACCTGGAGCTGCTGCGCGCCTCGCTGGCCCGTAACTCCGGGCAGCTCACCGCCGTCGGCCGGCTCGCCTCCACCATCCGTACGGTTTCCGCGTTCGGCCTGCACCTGGCCACCATGGACGTGCGCGAGCACGCCGAGGCGCACCACGCGGTGCTGGCCCAGCTCTACGCGGCGGTCGGCGAGGTGTCGGACTACCCGTCGCTGACCCGGCTGGAGCGGACCAAGCTCCTCGCCGACGAGCTGGCCGGCCGCCGGCCGCTGTCGACGCTGGACACCCCGCTGACCGAGAACGCGCAGAAGACGTTCGACGTGTTCGGGGCGATCCGCGAGGCGCAGGACCGGTTCGGCGCCGAGGTGATCGAGTCGTACATCATCTCGATGACCCTCGGCGTCGACGACGTGCTCGCCGCCGTGGTGCTGGGGCGCGAGGCCGGGCTGATCGACGTGCACAGCGGCCGGGCCCGGATCGGCTTCGTGCCGCTGCTGGAGACCCCGTCGGAGCTGAACGCCGGCGGCGAGCTGCTCGACGAGCTGCTGTCGCTGCCCGCGTACCGGGCGCTGGTCGCGGCCCGCGGCGACGTGCAGGAGGTGATGCTGGGCTACTCCGACTCCAACAAGGAGGCCGGCATCACCACCAGCCAGTGGTCGATCCACCGGGCGCAGCGGGCGCTGCGCGACGTGGCCGCCCGGCACGGCGTGCACCTGCGGCTCTTCCACGGCCGGGGCGGCACGGTCGGGCGCGGCGGCGGGCCGACGCACGAGGCGGTCCTGGCCCAGCCGTACGGCACCCTGGACGGCGCGATCAAGGTGACCGAGCAGGGCGAGGTCATCTCCGACAAGTACACGCTGCCGGCACTGGCCCGGGAGAATCTGGAGCTGACCGTGGCCGCGGTGCTCCAGGCGACGCTGCTGCACACCGCGCCCCGCCAACCGGCCGAGATGCTGGAGCGCTGGGACGCGACGATGGACGTGGTCTCCGAGGCGGCCTTCCGCTCCTACCGGGGGCTGGTCGAGGACCCGGACCTGCCGGCGTACTTCTGGGCCTCCACCCCCACCGAACTGCTCGGCGCGCTCAACATCGGCTCCCGGCCGGCGAAGCGGCCGAACACCGGGGCCGGGCTGGGCGGGCTGCGGGCCATCCCGTGGGTGTTCGGCTGGACGCAGACCCGGCAGATCGTGCCGGGCTGGTTCGGGGTCGGCTCCGGGCTGGCGGCGGCCCGGGCGGCCGGGCTGGAGGACGTGCTCGCCGAGATGAATCGCAACTGGCACTTCTTCCGCACGTTCCTGTCGAACGTCGAGATGATGCTCACCAAGACCGACCTGAGCATCGCCCGCCGCTACGTGGAGACCCTGGTCCCGAAGAAGCTGCACCCGATCTTCGACAAGATCGAGCAGGAGTACGAGCTGACCAAGCAGGAGGTGCTGGCGGTGACCGCCGCACCCGCCCTGCTGGAGAACTCGCCGGTGCTCCAGCGCACCCTCGCGGTCCGGGACACCTACCTGGAGCCGCTGCACCACCTCCAGGTGGCGCTGCTGCGGCAGTACCGGGACTCCGGGGCCGCCGGGCGCGCGATGGCGACCGCGCCGGGCGGCCGCCGCGCACCGAGCGACGGTACGGCGTTGGAGCGGGCCCTGCTCACGACGGTCAACGGCATCGCCGCCGGGATGCGCAACACCGGCTGACGGACGCGACGAAAAGGCCCCGGTCACTCCGACCGGGGCCTTTTCGCGTGCCGTTCAGCCGGCGGTCGGTCACCAGTCGCCGCCGCCGAAATCCCCGCCGCCGAAATCCCCGCCCCCGAAGTCGCCGCCGCCGCCGAAATCCCCGCCGCCGAAGTCGGCCGCCTGATCGGCGCCGCCGAAGTCACCCTGGTCGCCGTAGTCCGCGCCCTGGTCCCCGGCGCCCTGGTCCCCGGCGTCGCCCTGGTCGCCGTGGTCGGCGCCGTCGCCGAAGCCCTCCTGGTAGCCGGCCTCGTAGCCGTAGCCCGGGTCGGCGAAGGCCGGCGAGAAGAGCGCGTCGGCGATCAGCAGCCCGCCGAGCACACCGGCGCCGGCGCCGAGCGCGGTCTTCCACCAGGGGGTGGAGTACCAGCCGGCCGGCACCGGCCGCCCCTGGTAGCGCCCGCCCGGGTAGTAGTAGGGGGTGTCCTGGCCCGGCTGCGGGCCGGCCTTGAACGTCTGCCCCTGCACCTGCACCTGGCGTTCCTTGGTCAACTCGCCGGTGCCCTGGGCGGCGGCCAGCGGGGGCAGTTCCGGCCCCGGGTCCAGGCCGAGCGCCACCCGCGCCGCCCGGGCGTACGCCAGCCCCTCCAGCGCGGTCTCCCGGGCCAGCCGGTACTGCTGGACCGTCCCGGCCTGCTCCAGCTGGCTGCCGGCGGCGTTGTAGCGCTCCGCCGCGTCGACCAGCGCCTGGCGGACGGCCGGGGCGTCGCCGTGCAGGTTCATCACCTGGCCGCCGAGGCGTTCGTACCAGCGCTGGGCGTCGGCGCGCACGTCGGCGAGACTGCGCGCCTCGCGGGCGGCCTGTTCCCGCCGCCACCAGACGAACCCGCCGACCAGGAGGGCCACGAGAATCGCCACGAGCAGAAGTTCCATGCCGCTGAACGTACCCGCAGGCGTCGAGTCGTACCCGTTTGGCAAGCTCTGTTGACATCCTCCCCCGCCTAAAGGCGGGGGATTCCCCCGGTCACCCGGGAGGGTTCCTGGTTCATCGCAGACTGCACGGAAGGTTGCCCTTCGTGTCTGACGTCCGCTCCGCAGGCGTTTTTCGTCTCCGCCAGCCCGGCGGCGACAACGAGATTCTTGGCGGCGTTGACGTCCCGGTCATGCCGGGTGCCGCAACTCGGACACGTCCAGTGACGTGTGCCGAGCGAGAGTGTGGCGAGCAGATGCCCGCACGCCGAGCAGGTCTTGCTGGACGGATACCATCGGTCCACGACGGCGAGGTGCCGGCCGTCGCGGTGCGCCTTGTAGGCCAGCAGGGTCCGGAACTCGGCCCAGCCGGTGCGGGAGATCGCCTTGGCGAGGCTGCGGTTATGGACCATGTTCGCCACCGCCAGATCCTCAACCGCGATGGCGTCGAACCGGCGCACCAAGGCTGTGCTGGTCTTGTGGAGGAAGTCGCGGCGGGCATCCCGCACCCGGGAGTGCACGCGGGCGACCTTCTGCTTGGCCTTGGCCCGGTTCGCGGAACCTTTCCGCTTGCGGGCCATCATCCGCTGGTACCGCTTCAACCGGCGTTCGCGGCGCTCCATGTGCTTCGGGTGAGCGATCCTGCCCTCATCGTCGCTCAGGCCCGGCACCGGCTGGGACAGTACCGCGAAGTCCGTGAGGCCGAGGTCGACGCCGACAACCTGACCGGCCGGTTCGGGGCCGTCCGGGGCGGCGACGGCGACGGCGAAGGTGACGTACCAGCGGCCGTCCGGATCACGCGACACGGTCACCGTCGACGGGTCCAGCGCGGTCACGTCTACATCCGGCCACGACCACACCACCCGCAGCGTTCCCGGGGTTTTGCCGAGGGACAGTTGCCCGTCACGCATCCGGAAGGCCGAGCGGGTGTACGAGGCGGACTGGCGGCCGTGCCGCGACTTGTACCGGGGGTAGCGGGCGCGCTTGGCGAAGAACGCGGTCACGGCGGTGTGCTGGTGCCGCAACGTCTGCTGCAACGGCACGGAGCTGACTTCGTTGAGGAACGTCAACTCCGGCAGCCGCTTCATCTCGGTCAGCGCCCGGTCCGTCTCCGCGTACGAGGTCGACTTGCCCTCCGCGTGGTAGCGGGCGTGGCGGGCGGCGAGGGTGCGGTTCCAGACCACGCGGACACAGCCGAACGTGCGGTTCAGCACGCTGGCCTGCTCCGGTGTCGGGTACGCCCGACACTTGTACGCCGTCCTCACAGGACCAACCTTACAAGAAAGGCCGATCATGGCTGAGGCAAACATGGCCGCCATTCCTCCCCGCCCTGAAGGACGGGACATCCTGGCAGCAGTTCGGTGATGGACTTCTCGACGCTGGCCGTGGTGGTCGTCTGCCTGGCCGGGGGCGGCGCGGCGGGCTGGTACGCGGCCCGGGCCCGGTCGGCCGCCGAGATCGCCCGGCTGGAGGCGACCCTGGGGGCCACCCGCGAGGGCGAGGGGCGGCTGGAGCAGTCGATGCGGGCGCTGAGCTACGAGGCGACCGCCCAGTCGCAGGAGGCGGTGGCCCGGGCGGTGGCCCCGCTTCACGACACCCTGCGCCGCTACGAGCAGCGGGTGGGCGAGCTGGAACGCGACCGGGTCGACGCCTACGCCGAGCTGCGCGAGCAGGTCCGCGCCATGAGCACGGTCTCCGGCGAGCTGCGCACCGAGACCAAGCAGCTGGTGGCGGCGCTGCGGGCGCCGCAGGTCCGGGGCCGCTGGGGCGAGCATCAGCTGCGCCGGATCGTCGAGGCCGCCGGCATGCTGGAGCACTGCGACTTCAACGAGCAGGTCACCGCCGCCACCGACCATCAGGGGGTCCGCCCCGACCTGGTGGTCCGGCTGCACGGCGGCCGGACGGTGGTGGTGGACGCCAAGGCGCCCTTCGACGCCTACCTGACCGCGATGGAGGCGCGCGACGAGCGGGGGCGGGACTCCCACCTCGACGCGCACGCGCGGCACCTGCGGGCGCACGTCGACGCGCTGGCCGCGAAGTCGTACTGGGCGGCGTTCGACTCGAGCCCGGAGTTCGTGGTGCTCTTCGTGCCGGCCGACCCGTTCCTCGACGTGGCGCTGCAGCGCGACCCGACGCTGCTGGAGCACGCCTTCGCCCGCGACGTGGTGCTGGCGACGCCGGCCACCCTGGTGGCCCTGCTGCGCACGGTCGCCTACTCATGGCGGCAGGAGGCGCTGGCCCGCAACGCGGTCGCCGTCCACTCGCTGGCCCGCGAGCTGTACGGGCGACTGTCCACCCTGGGCGACCACGTCGGCAAGCTCGGCAGCTCGCTCGGTGGGGCGGTCACGGCGTACAACCGCGCGGTGGGCTCGCTGGAGGCGCGGGTGCTGGTCAGCGCCCGCAAGCTGGCCGAGCTGGGCGTCTCCGACCATGAGCTGACGGCCCCGGCCCAGGTGGAGGTGGCGCCCCGGCAGCCGCAGGCCCCGGAGCTGGTGGACGGCACGTCCACCCTGGACCGGTCCAGCTAGCGTCCTGGATGTGACAGTACGCACCTGCGCATGTCACGAAGTGGTCACAAGGCAGCGTTCGGTAGTGACATCGCCACAAGGCAGCACAAAGGATTCGCTCACGCGTGCCCTGTCATCTCAGGGCCCTGTTCTCTGGAGGAAAGAGAACGTGAGCAAACCCCGCAACCTGAGCCGGCGTACCTCCGCCGGGCTCTTCGCCTCGGTCGTGGCCGCCGGCGCCATGGCCGGCGCGGGCGGCGCCGCCACCGCGAGCGCCGCGCCCGCCACCACTCCGGACGCCCCGACCAACGCCGTCGAGGCGCTCGGCTCGCACGACGCCAAGCTGCTCGCCGAGGCCGAGGCGAAGCACGCGCCGACCGTGACCCTGATCGTCGCCACCGAGAAGGGTGAGGCGAAGGACGTCGCCGCCGCGATGAAGGACCTCGGCGGGACGGTCAGCCAGCGCTTCGACTCGATCGGCTATGTGCTGGCCAAGGTGCCCACCGCCAAGGTGCTCAAGGCCGCCACGCTGCCGGGCGTCGCCGCGGTCGACCTCGACGAGACCATCCAGCTCCCGGACCCGACCCCGGAGTCCGCGCCGAACGGCGCGACCGCCGCCGAGCAGGGCGAGACCCTGGCCGGCCCGGGTGCCGGCACCGGCGCGGTCAACCCGTACATGCCGACCAACGAGACCGGCGCGGAGGCCTTCAAGGCCGCCCACCCCGAGTGGGACGGGCGCGGGGTCACCATCGGCATCATGGACTCCGGTGTCGACCTCGACCAGCCGGCGTTGCAGAAGACCACCACCGGCGAGCGCAAGATCGTCGACTGGGTCACCGCGACCGACCCGCTGGAGGACGCCACCTGGCGGGCGATGATCACCGAGGTGACCGGCCCGACCTTCACCATCGGCACCACCGCCTGGACGGCCCCGGCCGGCACCTACCGGTTCGCCACCTTCCGTGAGTCGATCACGGTGGGCAGCGACCCGGCCGGCGACGTCAACCGCGACGGCGACACCACCGACTCGTGGGGTGTCCTCTACGACACCACCAGCCACGACATCTGGGTGGACGTCAACCAGAACCGCAACTTCACCGACGACGAGCTGATGCGCCCGTACAAGGAGAAGTTCCAGGTCGGCCACTTCGGCACCGACAACCCGGCCACCGCGGTCCGCGAGCAGATCCCGTTCGTGGTCGAGTACCGCGAGGACGTCGACACCGCGCCGGTGGGCGGCCCCGGCCTGGTCGACTACGTCAACATCGGCATCATCGAGGCCACCCACGGCACGCACGTCGCCGGCATCACCGCCGCCAACGACATGCTCGGCAACACCGCCCTCGACGGCGCGGCGCCCGGTGCCAAGCTGGTCTCCGCCCGGGCCTGCTCCTGGGGCGGCGGCTGCACCGCCGCGGCGCTCACCACCGGCATGGCCGACCTGGTGATCAACCGCAAGGTCGACGTGGTCAACATGTCGATCGGCGGCCTGCCGGCGCTGAACGACGGCTCGAACGCCCGCGCCCAGCTCTACAACGACCTGATCAGCACCTACGGCGTGCAGCTGTTCATCTCGGCCGGCAACTCCGGTCCGGGCCTGAACACCATCGGCGACCCGTCGGTGGCGTCCAACGTGGTCAGCGTCGCGGCCAGCATCAGCAAGGAGACCTGGCTGGCCAACTACGGCTCGGTGGTGCGCAAGGACAACGCGCTGTTCAACTTCTCCTCGCGCGGCCCGCGTGAGGACGGCGGCTTCAAGCCGAACATCGCGGCCCCCGGCTCGGCGATCTCCACCGCGCCGACCTGGCAGGCCGGCAACCCGGTCCCCGAGGCCGGCTACCCGCTGCCGCCGGGCTACCAGATGCTCAACGGCACGTCGATGGCCTCGCCGCAGGCCGCCGGCGCCGCCGCGCTGCTGCTCTCCGCCGCCAAGGCCAACGACCAGGGCGTCACCCCGGCCGCGCTGCGCCGGGCCATCTACACCTCGGCCCAGCCGATCGCCGGTGTCGCCACGTACGCCCAGGGCTACGGCATGCTCAACGTGCCCGGCGCCTGGGACCTGCTCGCCGACGGCGTCGAGACCCGCTCGTACGCCTCCGACGCGCCGGTCTGCACGGAGCTGTCGAAGAACCTGACCCGCTACGACGCGGGCACCGGGCGCTTCGTGCCGAACCCGGACCGGGGCACCGGCGTCTACAACCGGTGCGCGGCCGGCCAGGGCGGCCAGAAGGTCGACCAGACCCGGACGTACAAGGTCAAGATCACCCGCACCAGCGGTCCGGCCGGCAGCATCCGGCACGACGTCACGCTGCGCGGCAACGACGGCACCTTCACCGCGCCGCGGTCGGTGGTGCTGCCGCTGAACAAGACGGTCACCGTCAACGTGGTCGCCAAGCCCCGCACCGACGGGGCGCACGGCGCGCTGATGACCATCGACGACCCGGCCACCTCGGTGGTCGACTTCGAGGTCTCCACCGTGGTGGTCGTCGGCAACGACGTGAAGCAGCCGGCGTACTCGTGGTCGGCCGAGGGCTCGGTCGAGCGGAACAGCTTCACCTCGTACTTCGTGACGGTGCCGGCCGGGGCGGGCACGCTCCAGGTCAACCTCTCCGGCATCGCCACCGGCTCGCAGACGCGGTTCATCGCCATCAACCCGTACGGCGTCCCGGTGGAGAGCACCGCCAGCACCGCCTGCTACACCAACTTCTCCGACGCGGCGGTCTGCAAGCCGCAGGAGCGGGACTACCAGAACCCGATCCCGGGCATCTGGGAGATCGAGGTCGAGGCCCGGCGCACCTCGCCGGCGCTGAACAACCCGTACCAGCTCCAGGCGCGGGTGCAGGGCGTCAAGGTCGAGCCGGCCGTGGTGGAGCTGCCGTCGGTCACCGCCGGCACCCCCACCGAGGTGACCTGGGACCTGACCAACACCTTCGGCCCGGTCGCGGTGACCGGCCAGGGTGGCCCGCTGTCCAGCGTGCACGCCGAGCGGCCGACCATCGCCGAGGGCGCGCAGCAGGAGTACACCGTGACGGTGCCGGCCGGGGCGAGCAGCTTCACCGCGCGGATCGGCAACACCGCCAACCTCGGCGCCGACCTGGACCTGTCGGTCTTCCGGGGGGCCACCCGGGTGGGCATCTCGGCCGACGGTGACTCGGAGGAGGCGGTCACCCTGACCAACCCGGTCGCCGGCACCTACCGGGTCGTGGTGGACGGGTACGCCGTCGACGGCCCGGGCACCAGCACCGCCTACGACTACCGGGACTCGTTCTCGGCCCCGTCGCTGGGCACGCTGGCCGCCCCGACCACCCCGCTGCCGCTGGACAACGGCGACGCCGCCACCCTGACCGGTACGGTGACCGCCCTGTCCGCCCCGGCCGCCGGCCGGGAGCTCTACGGCGACCTGGCCGTCACCACCACCGAGGGCGCGGTCGTCGGCCGTGGCTCGGTCGCGATCGGCGCGGTGAACTGAGCACCGCCTGACGGCGGTCTCCGGACCGCCGAGCACCACAGGAGCCCGTCCCCGGTCCCCGGGGGCGGGCTCCCCCCTTCGCCTGCCCCTTTGCTCTGCTGCGGCGGGGGCAACACTGGGAGCGCTTCACCGTTGCCGGAAGGGCAGCAGAGCAGGGGGCGGGACAGGGGCGGCCCCACCGTCGGGCAGCCGGCGCTGGTCTCAGGAGCGGCGGGCGGACTCGACGACGAAGGGGGTGCCCTGCTGGCAGGTGGTCATCATGTCGGGCTTGGGCTGGCCGGTGACGGTGACCCGGGCGCCGACGGTGAGCACGTCCCGGGGGCCACCGATGAGCTGGTAGCCCTCGACCAGCAGGCAGTTCGGCTCCACCCCGGCCTCAACGGTGCCGGTGATGGTGGTGGCGCCCGGGCCGGGCGGAACGCTGGGGCCGACCGGCGGCCGCTTGGTCGGCGGCAGCGCGGTCGGGGGCAGGGCGGTCGGCGGGACGGCGGTCGGGTCGCCCGGCTGCGCCGGGCCGCTGCTGGGCGCGCTGGTCACCGGCGATCCTTCCGAGGGGCTGGGGGTGCCCGTCCGGTCGTCGCCGTCCTGACCGCCGCAGGCGCTCAGCGCCGCGCAGACGACCAGAGCGGCGACGACCATCCGAGGAGTCTTCATGCCCACTGGGACGTGCCCGGCGGGCGATCCGTTCCCGGTCAGGCCCGCGCGGCCGCGGCCTTCATGTCGCGCTTGAGCTCCTGCGGCAGCGAGAAGGTCAGCCGCTCGTTGGCGGTGGTGATCTCCTCGACGTCGGTGAAGCCCCGCGCGGCGAGGTGGGTCAGCACGTCCTGCACCAGCTCGTCCGGCACACTCGCGCCGGAGGTGACGCCGACCGTGCCGGCACCGGTCAGCCAGGCGTCGTCGATCTCGTCCGCGAAGTCGACCAGGTACCCGGCACGGGCGCCGGCGTCCAGGGCGACCTCGACCAGGCGCACCGAGTTGGAGGAGTTGCGCGAGCCGACGACGATCACCACGTCGCACTCGGGGGCGATCTCCTTGACCACGTGCTGCCGGTTGGAGGTGGCGTAGCAGATGTCGTCGCTGGGCGGCGACTGGAGCAGCGGCAGCCGGGACTTGAGCCGGGCGACCGTCTCCAGCGTCTCGTCCACCGACAGGGTGGTCTGGGAGAGCCAGACGACCTTGTTCGGGTCCCGCACGGTGACCTTGTCGACGCCCTCGGGACCGTCCACCAGCTGGATGTGCGCGGGGGCCTCGCCGGCGGTGCCGATGACCTCCTCGTGCCCCTCGTGGCCGATCAGCAGGATGTCGTAGTCCTCGGCGGCGAACCGCTTCGCCTCCTGGTGCACCTTGGTCACCAGCGGGCAGGTCGCGTCGATCGCTTTCAGCGAGCGCGCCTTCGCCTGCTCGTAGACCTCCGGGGCGACGCCGTGCGCGGAGAAGATGACGGTGGCACCCTCCGGCACCTCCTCGTTCTCCTCGACGAAGATCGCGCCCTGGGCCTCCAACGTCCGCACCACGTGCTTGTTGTGCACGATCTGCTTGCGCACGTAGATCGGGGCGCCGTAGAGCTTGAGCGCCTCCTCCACGGTCTGCACCGCCCGGTCGACGCCCGCGCAGTAGCCGCGGGGCTTGGCCAGGAGCACGCGCTTGCCGGTCCGGGGGGTCGTCTCAGCCTGGGTCACCCGACCATCGTACGTGCCGGGTTTTCCGCCGGCAGCGGCTGCGACCCTCAGCACAGCCGGGGTCGGAGATCGGCAGCATGGGCGGACCGGCAGCGCGCACGGCCACCGGCCACCATCCGAAACCCACATTTCGGGTACGAAAGGACGCGCGCCGTGGTGATCCAGAAGACCCCGGACGAGATCGCGCTGATGGCCCGGGCCGGCGCCATCCTGGCCGAGGTGCACGAGGTGCTCCGGGAGGTGGTCGCCCCCGGTGTCAGCACCGCCGAGCTTGACTCCCGGGTGCTCACCGCCCGCCCCGGCGAGCGGCACGCGCTGTCGGGGCTGCCGCAGGTCGTCGGGGGCTGACCGTAGGGTGGGCGGGTGACCGACGCCCCGCGCAGCACCCCCGAGGAGCCCTGGCCGGTCCGGGTGGTCAGCCAGAAGGTCGGCGCCTGGATCGCCAAGCTCGGCTGGGTCTGGGTGGACGGCCAGGTGGCGCAGATCAGCCGGCGCCCCGGCGCCAGCACCGTCTTCCTCACCCTGCGCGACCCGTCCGCCGATCTCAGTCTGACCGTCACCACCAACCGGGACGTCCTCGACTCCGGCGCGCCGGAGCTGCGCGAGGGCGCCCGGGTGGTGCTGCACGCCAAGCCGGAGTTCTACGCGGCCCGGGGCACGCTGAGCCTGCGCGCCGACGAGATCCGCCAGGTGGGGCTTGGCGAGCTGCTGGCCCGGCTGGAGAAGCTCAAGAAGCTGCTCGCGGCGGAGGGGCTCTTCGACCGGTCCCGCAAGCGCCGCCCGCCGTTCCTGCCGCAGCGGGTCGGGCTGATCACCGGGCGCGCCTCGGCCGCCGAGCGGGACGTGCTCACCAACGCCCGACGGCGCTGGCCGGCGGTGGAGTTCCGCACGGTCAACGTGGCGGTGCAGGGGCCGAGCGCGGTGCCGCAGATCGTCGACGCGTTGAAGGTGCTCGACGCCGACCCGAGCATCGACGTGATCATCCTGGCCCGGGGCGGCGGGGGCATCGAGGACCTGCTGCCCTTCTCAGACGAGGCGCTGTGCCGGGCGGTCTTCGCCTGCCGCACCCCGGTGGTCAGCGCGATCGGCCACGAGACGGACGCACCGCTGGTCGACTACGTCGCCGATGTCCGCGCGTCCACGCCGACCGACGCGGCCAAGCGGGTCGTGCCCGACCTCACCGAGGAGGTCCGCCTCATCGGTCAGGCCCGGTCCCGGCTGGAACGCGCGGTCCGCAACCTGGTCGACCGGGAATCGCACCGGCTCGACCTGCTCCGTTCCCGGCCGGTGCTGGCCCGCCCGCAGGTGATGGTCGACCAGCGGGCCGCCGAGGTGAGCGCGCTGCGGGACCGGACGGGCCGCTGCCTGGACCACCGGCTCGGCGCCGCCGACGACGACCTGCGGCACACCCTGGCCCGGTTGCGCGCGCTCTCCCCCGCGGCCACCCTCGACCGCGGGTACGCGATCGTGCAGCGCGCCGACGGCCACGTCGTCCGCGCCGCCGCCGAGGTGGCCAAGGGCGACCCCCTGCGGGTACGCCTCGCCGACGGCGAGCTGACCGCGACCGTCGACGGCTGAGGAGTGTGGTGGGATGGGTGCGATGACCGACGAGACGAAGGACGAGCGGCTCAGCTACGAGCAGGCTCGCGCCGAGCTGGCCCAGGTGGTCGAGAAGCTGGAGGCCGGCGGCACCTCGCTGGAGGAGTCGCTGGCACTGTGGGAGCGCGGCGAGAAGCTGGCGGAAATCTGCCAGCGTTGGCTGGACGGCGCCCGGGCCCGCATCGACGCCGCCCGACAGGCCGCCGACTCCTGACGCCCGCCCGGGGTCCGGACAGCAGTGGCGGGGCGGCCGACAGCCGCCCCGCCACTGATCGACGGCTCAGTTGAACAGGTTGTAGAACTCCTTGGGCGCCTCGACCACCTGGTCGGCCGGCGGCTTCTGCGCGGCGGCGGCGTTGCCGTAGTCCGAGTAGGTGACCTTGATGTCCTGCGCGGCGTTCTGGCCGGCGGCCGGAATCTGGATCACCATCTCGCTGAGCCGGCCCTGCGGGTCCAGCTTCGCCGTGAACGGCACCGACTTGGCCTGCGGGCCGAGCGCGGTGACCACGGACTGGTCCACCGAGCCGGCCTCGGCGGCCTTCGACACGTCGAGGGTGCCGGCGTAGGTGCCCTCGCCGGTCTGCCGTACCTCGGTGATGCCCTGGGTCAGCACCTCGCTGCCGGCCGGGTCGATCTTGTCGAAGTCGAAGCCCAGCGCCTTGTTGCCCTTGATCCGGGTCTGGTCGAGGTGCTGGTACTTGCCGAGGTTGAGCTTCTGCACGCCCGGGATGCTGCCGGCGGACTTGCCGCCCAGCTCCAGCTTCACCCAGCTGTCCGGCTTGGCGTGGATCAGGTCGAGCTTCATCGACAGGTCGGAGGACGCGTCACCGATCAGGACGCGCATCTCGGCGCTCTGGCTCGGCTCGTGCACCTGCCCCTCGGCGTTCGAACCGGCGCCGGACATGGTGAACCGGAAGTTACCGTTCCTGATCTCGTTGGTGGAGTTGAGCAGGGCCTGCTTGGCGTCGCCGTTGATCGCGCCGGAGGCGCCCGGCGAGGCGCTGCCGGAGACCGTGGGGGACGCGGAGGCCCCCGCCTCGCCGGTCCCGGTGCTGTTGCAGGCGGCAAGCCCAGGAGTGAGCAGCGTCGCGGCGAAGACCGCCGCGCTGAAGCGCCGAATGGTCACGTGAACCTCTCAAGTGGGTCGTCCGGCCCGCGGGGGCGCCGGAGGCGTGGCGTCGAGGCCTTGCACCTGCCCCGCCGCACGAGTCCCGTCCGGCCGACGGAACGAGCCGGCGAGGTCGCGTACCTTCTGTTCCCTGACGCCGCGTTCGGCAATCCCTGTCCGGTCCACCTGATGGAACGCCACTCCTCGGGTGGGAGGCGGCGGACCACGCCGCACCCCACCCCGAGAGGGCGATCAGTCCTTGAACATCTCGTAGACCTGGTCGGACGCCTCGACGACCTGCTTCGCCGGGGGCTTCTGCACCGGCGTGGCGGTGCCGTAGTCGGCGTACCGCACGGTCATGTCGTAGGCCTTGGTGTCACCCACGGCCGGCATCTGCACGGTGAACTCGGTCAGCCGGCCCTGCCCGTCGAGCTTGGCGGTGAACGGCAGGGCTCCGGCCTTCTCGCCCAGCTTCTTGATGTCGTCGGCGTCGAGCATGTCCGAGTCGGTGAGCTTGGTGGCGTCGAGGGTGCCGGCATAGGCCCCCGCACCGGTCTGCTTGACGTCGGTGACCGCCTTGACCAGCGCGTCACTGCCGGCCGGGTCGACGTCGGCGAAGTCGAACTCCAGGTCCTTGACGCCCTTGACCTTGGTGCGGTCGATGTGCTGGTACTTGCCCTTCATCGCCTTGAAGGCCGGGATGGCGTCGGCCATCTCGCCGCCAATCTCCAGCTTGACCCAGCTGTCGGTGTCGATGAAGACGAGGTGCATCGTCATCGACATGTCGTCGGCGGAGGCCGCGCTGTTGACCACCTTCAGCTCGGCGCTCTTGGACGGGGTGTGCACGGTGCCGCCACCGTTCACCTCCGGGCCACCGGTCATGGTGAAGGTGAAGTTGCCCTTGCTGATCTCCTCGGTGGAGGCGAGGAGGGCTGCCTTCGGGTCGGCCGGGGTCGGCGAGGCGGCGGCCGTGCCGTCGGAGTCGGCGGACTCCGACTTGCAGGCGGCCAGGCCGGGAACGAAGAGGGCGGCGGCGAGGAGACCGGCGCTCCACCGTCGAAGGTTCACGTTGTTCTCTTTCCGCGAGTCTGCACCCGGCCGCGACGGGTCGGGAATCGAGCCGGGGCAGCCTAACGGAGGGCCGGCCCGTCCGGCCCCCGCGGCGTCAGCGCAACGAGCCGGCGAGCTGCCGCAGCTCGTTCTCCCGGGCGTCGCCGATCACCAGAATCGTGCGGTTCGGTTCGAGCAGCACGAGTGCCTGGTCGTTGCCCCGGCCGGTGTACCGCTGCCAGTTGTGCCCGCCCAGGTCGGTGGGCCCCTGGGGCTGCCCCTCGGCAGTCAGCTCGGCCGGCAGCAGCTTCTCCGGCGGCACGTTGCTCTGCACCAGCTGCACGCCCCGCCCCTCCGGAGTGAGATAGCCGACGCGCAGGTTGGCGCCGCCCTCCACGGTGCGGTAGCTGGCGCTGACCGTACGCCAGCCGGAGCTCAGCCCGGCCGGCTCGCTGACCGGGAAGGCGTTCGCCGCGCGGGCCTGCTCGTAGACGGGCGCGGCGTCGATCACGGTCGGCTGCTCGCCGCCGAGGAAACCCCGGTAGAAGGCGACCAGCAGGGCGATCGGGACGAGCAGCACCAGCAGCGAGAGCGCCATGTCCTTCGGCGACCGCTCGGAGCGGGACTTCTCCTTGCCGACGGGCCGCCCGCCGGCGGCCGGTCGCGCCGGCGGCACGTCGGCGTCCACTGCGGCGGCGTCGGGCGCCGGCTCGACCAGTGCCGGCTCGCCGCCGCCGGCGCCGGCGGTCGTCTCGACCAGCGCCGCCTCGGTGCCGGCCTCGGTCGCCGAGCGGCCGCCCGGTCCCTTCGACGGGCCGGACCCGGCCACCGCGTCGGTCGCCCCGGTCGGGGTCACCGGCGGCTGGCCGTCGGGCGGGGTCTGGTCGGCGGGTACGCGGTCGGCAGGCTGTGCGGGGTCCACCCGTCCATTCTGGCAGCCGCGTGAGTGACCGATCCCGCCCACCACCGCCCCGCCCAGGCTCCGGACCTGTCATCGTGTGAGGATCAGCGACAAAGCCGGCAGCGGCGACCGCAGCACCCTGCCGGTCCACCCCGCAACGTCGCGAGGAGGAAGCCGTCATGACGACGAACACCAGGACGCGGATCCCCCAGGATCTCGACCGCAACCTTGCCCTCGACCTGGTCCGGGTCACCGAGGCAGCGGCGATGGCCGCCGGCCGGTGGGTCGGCCGGGGCGACAAGGAGGGCGGCGACGGGGCAGCCGTCGACGCGATGCGCAAGCTGATCAACTCGATCCCGATGCGCGGGGTCGTGGTGATCGGCGAGGGCGAGAAGGACAACGCGCCGATGCTCTTCAACGGCGAAGAGGTGGGTGACGGCACCGGTCCCGAGGTGGACGTCGCGGTGGACCCGGTCGACGGCACCACGCTGATGAGCAAGGGCATGCCGAACGCGCTGGCCGTGCTCGCGGTCTCCGAGCGGGGGGCGATGTTCGACCCGAGCGCGGTCTTCTACATGGAGAAGCTCGCCGTCGGTCCGATGTACGCCGACGTGGTGGACATCAACGCCGGGGTGGCCGACAACCTGCGCCGGATCGCCAAGGTCAAGGGCACCGACGTCTCCGAGGTGACGGTCTGCGTGCTGGACCGCCCCCGCCACGACGACCTGGTCAAGCAGATCCGGCGTACCGGGGCGGGCATCCGGTTCATCTCCGACGGCGACATCGCAGGCTCGATCGCGGCCGCCCGGGGCGAGTCCGACGTCGACGTGCTGATGGGCATCGGCGGCACGCCGGAGGGGATCATCTCGGCCTGCGCGCTCAAGTGCATGGGCGGGGCGATGCAGGCCAAGCTCTGGCCGCGCGACGCCGAGGAGCGGGAGAAGGCGCTGGCCGCCGGGCACGACCTGGACCGGGTGCTCAGCACCGACGACCTGGTCACCGGCGACAACTGCTTCTTCGTGGCCACCGGCGTCACCTCCGGTGACCTGCTGCGCGGCGTGCGCTACCGGGCCGGCGGGGCGTACACCCAGTCGATCGTGATGCGCTCCAAGAGCGGCACGATCCGGGTGATCGACTCGTACCACCGGCTGGAGAAGCTGGCCCTCTACTCGGCGATCGACTTCGACGGCCGGCCGCTGGCCGAGCAGGAGTGAGCGCGACCGGGACGGCGGTCCGTCCGACCGTCCCGGCGTCCCGGCGGATCGTCGCGACCGGGTTGGCGACCGCCTCGGGGTTCGCCGTGGCCGTGCAGTCCCGGATCAACGGCGAACTGGGCGTACGCCTGGCCGACGGGATCGCCGCCGCGGTGGTCTCGTTCGGGCTGGGCCTGCTGGTGCTGCTGGTGCTGGTCCCCGCCACCCCGGGTGGGCGGCGGGGACTGCGCGACCTGCGCGCGGCGCTGCGGGACGGCTCGCTGCGCCCGTGGCAGTGCCTGGGCGGGTTGTGCGGGGCGTTCCTGGTCGCCACCCAGGGACTCACCATCGGCACGCTCGGGGTGGCCGTCTTCACGGTGGCGGTGGTCGCCGGCCAGTCCGCGAGCAGTCTGGCGGTGGACCGGGCCGGGGTGGGCCCGACCGGCCGGCAGCCGGTGACGCCGAGCCGGCTGGCCGGTGCGGCGCTGACCGTGCTCGCCGTCCTGCTGGCGGTGGGCGACCGGCTGGGCGACCCGGGGGCCCTGGTGCTGGCCCTGCTGCCGCTGCTGGCCGGGGTCGGCATCGCCTGGCAGCAGGCCGTCAACGGTCGGGTCCGGGTCGCCTCGGGCAGCGCCCTGGCGGCCACGCTGGTCAACTTCACCGTCGGTACGGCCGCCCTGCTGGTCACCTTCGCCGTCGACGGCGCGGTCCGGGGCTGGCCGACCGGCGCCCTGCCCGCCGAGCCGTGGCTCTATCTGGGCGGGCCGATCGGCATCGTGTTCATCGCGATCGCGGCGGCGATCGTCCGCTTCACCGGGGTGCTGCTGCTCGGGCTGGCCACCATCGCGGGGCAGATCGTCGGGGCCGTACTGCTGGACCTGGTCCTGCCGACCGCGGCCTCGCACCCGGGGCCGACGACCCTGGCGGGCGCCGCGCTGACCCTGGTGGCGGTGCTGGTGGCCGCGCTCGGCCCGGCACCCCGCCGCTGAGCCCGGGCCGGGCTCGCGGCGGGTGCCGGCGGGTCAGCGGCGCAGGGCCGTGACCGTCTCCTCGATCGCGCGGTCCAGCGGCGTCGCCTCGATGCCGAGGGTGGCGGTGGCGGCGGTGGAGTCCATCAGATACGGCCGGTCGAACTGGTAGGCGGTCTCGCGCAGCTCCCACGCGAACGGGTTGGCCAGGCCGCCGAGCCAGAGCACCGGGTAGGGCATCCGGGTCAGCTTCGGCGCGGGCGCGCCGACCAGCGCCGCCGCGCGGGTGGCCAGCTCCCGCATGCCGGCGGCGGGTGCGCTGGGCACGTGCCAGGCCCGGCCCCAGGCCCGCGGGTCGGTGGCGGCGACGACGAGGGTACGGGCGACGTCCGGGATGTACGTCCAGGTGTGCGGGGCGTCCCAGTCGACCGGGAGGAACACCCGCCGCCCGTCGCGCACCCTGGGCAGCACCAGCATCGGCAGGGACGTGCCGCCGGCGCCGAGGTAGTCGGAACCGCGCACCTCGGTGACTCGGGCCCGGCCGGCCCGGTGGGCGGCGAGCGCGTCTTCCCACATCCGGTTGCGCACCCGGCCCTTGGTGCCGGTGGCGGCGAGCGGGGTCTGCTCGGTCATCGGGCCGTCGACCGGCCCGTACCCGTAGAGGTTGCCGACCGTGGCGAGCACGGCGCCGGTCCGCTCGGCGGCGGTGAGCAGCGCGCCGGCCAGCGGCGGCCAGTCGGTCGGCCACCGGTGGTACGCCGGGTTCGCGCAGTTGTACAGCGCGTCCGCGCCCTCGGTCAGCGCGGTGAGCCGGTCGGCGTCGGCGGCGTCGGCGGCGACCCGCTCGACGGCGGGGTGCTCCGGCCCGCTGCCCCGGCGGGTCACCACCCGGACGCGCTCACCCCGCTCGGCGAGGAGACGGGCGGTGGCCGTGCCGACCGGACCGGAGCCGACGATCACGTGCAGCGACATGGGAACGCCTTTCGAAGCGGGGATACGAACCGAGAGCACCGCTCTCACTTGCCGACACCAGCATGACCGCCCGCCCACCGAGTCGTCAAGAGCAGTGCTCTCTTTTTTGATTGCCGCTCCGTTCCGTGGCAGAGTGGACCCATGCCCGCTTCCTCGATCCGCGCCCGCGTCCGCGCCGAGATGCTCGACGAGATCAAGGCGGTGGCCCGCCGCCACCTCGCCACCGACGGCGCCAACCTCTCGCTGCGGGCGGTCGCCCGGGACATGGGGATGGTCTCCTCCGCCATCTACCGCTACTTCCCGAGCCGCGACGACCTGCTCACCGCGCTGATCCTGGAGGCGTACGACGCGCTCGGCGACGCGGTGGAGTCGGCCGACGCCGGCGCCGACCGGCAGGACCTGCGCGGCCGCTGGCACGCGGTGTGCCGGGCGGCCCGGGCCTGGGCGCTCGCCCACCCCGCCGAGTACGCCCTGCTCTACGGCAGCCCGGTGCCCGGATACGCCGCACCCGACGACACCGTCCTGCCGGCCCAGCGCCCGCCGGTGACCCTGGTCGGCATCCTGCGCGACGGACTGGTCGACGGACGGCTGGCCGCCCCCGACGACGAGCTGCCCGAACCGGTGCGCGCCGACCTGGCCGAGATAGCCGCCGGGCTCTTCCCCGCCCTGCCGGAGTCGCTGCTGGCCCGGGGCATGGCCGGCTGGACCCAGCTGTTCGGCCTGATCAGCTTCGAGCTGTTCGGCCGGCTCAACCGGACGATCCCGCACCGGGACGCGTACTTCGACCACCAGACCGGGCTGATGGCCGACCTCATCGGCCTGCCCCGCTGACCCTCGCCTCAGCCGGCGTCGGAGGAGTGGCCCGGGAAGAGGTGGGCGCTCGGGTCGATGGCCACGGCGGCGTTGTTGACCGCGGTGGCCGCCTCGCCGAAGCCGGTGGCGATCAGCCGCACCTTGCCCGGGTATTCGGTGATGTCCCCGGCCGCGAAGACGCGCGGCAGGTTGGTCGCCATCGCGCTGTCCACCACGATGTGCCGGCGGTCCAGCCGCAGCCCCCACTCGGCCAGCGGTCCGAGGTCGGCGGTGAAGCCCAGCGCCGCCACCACCGTGTCGACCGGCAGCGTCTCCGCGTCGCCGCCGCGCACGGTGATCTCGGCGGCGGTCACCGTCGCATCCCCGTGCAGCCTGGTCAGCTCGGCGTTGACGATCACCCGCACCGGCAGGGCCAGCACCCGGGAGACCGTCGACGCGTGCGCCCGGAACTTCTCCCGCCGGTGCACCAGCGTCACCGAGCGGGCCAGCGGTTGCAGGGTCAACGCCCAGTCGAAGGCCGAGTCACCGCCGCCGACGATCAGCACGTCCCGGTCGGCCAGCGCCGTCGGCTCGGGTACGAAGTAGACGATCCCGCCGCCCACGAAGCTCTCCGCCACCGGCAGCGGGCGCGGGGTGAAACTGCCCAGCCCACCGGTGATCACCACCGCGCCGCAGCGCAGCTGGTCACCGCCGGCGAGCCCGAGCACCGGCCGGCCGTCGACGTGGGCGAGCTTCTCCGCCCGGGTGCCGAGCAGGTACTCCGGGTGGAACGGCGCGGCCTGGGCGACCAGGTTCGCCACCAGGTCCCGTCCCTTGACGGCGGGGAAGCCGGCGACGTCCAGGATCAGTTTCTCCGGGTACATCGCGGTGATCTGCCCGCCCGGCTCGGGCAGCGCGTCGAGGACCGCCACGGACAGCCCGCGGAACCCGGCGTAGTACGCGGCGAACAGGCCCGTCGGGCCGGCCCCGATCACCGCGACATCGACCTCGCGCATGGGCGTACCGTCGCTTTCCGCTGGCGGATCAACGCGTGCTGATGCCGACGGTAGGCCCGCCGCACCGGCCGGGCAAGCATGTCCCGATCTTCGGCGCGCAGCGGCGACTCAGGGCATCGTCAGGGTCGACTCCGAGTGGTACGGCCCGCCCGGCTCGGGCCGACGGCGCCGGAACAGGATCGCCGCGACCACCCCGCCGAGCAGCCCGAACAGGTGCCCCTGCCAGGAGATCCGCTCATCGGTGGGGAGGATGCCGAGCAGCTGCCAGCCGTAGAGCAGGCCGACCAGCAGCACCACCGCCAGGTTCCACCAACTGCGCTCCACCAGGCCCCGGGTGAGCAGGATGCCGAGGTAGCCGAAGATCACCCCGCTGGCGCCGACGACCACCGAGTTGGGCGCGCCGGTGAACCAGACGCCGAGCCCGCTGACCAGCACGATGATCAGGGTGGACCAGAGGAAGCGCCGGGTACCGGCGGCGAGCACGAAGGTGCCGAGCAGGATCAGCGGGATGCTGTTGCTGTAGAGGTGCTCGAAGCCGTGGTGCAGGAACGGCGAGAAGAAGATCCCGTCCAGGCCCTGAATGCGGTGCGGGATGATCCCCGCGGCCACGTCGAGGCCGAAGTCGAGCCCCTGGTCGAGGGCCTCGATGAGGAAGAGGAACGGCACGACCGCGCACATGGCGACGAAGGCCCGGCCGAGGGAGGCGTAGAACGCGTCGGTGCCGAACCGGGCCGGGTCGCCGCCCGGAGGGTGCAGGGTCACCCTGACAGGGGTATCAGCATTCGTGGCCGACCGCCACCTGGGCGGCCCGCCGGCCCGGAGCACGACGAGGGCGGGGCGGGTGGTCGCCCACCCGCCCCGCCCTCGTTCGCCACGATCAGTACCAGCCGACGCTCTGGCTGTGCGCCCACGCGCCGCAGGGGTCGTCGTACCGGCCCTCGATGTAGCCCAGGCCCCACTTGATCTGGGTGGCCGGGTTGGTCCGCCAGTCGTCGGCGACCGTGCCCATCTTGCTGCCCGGCAGGGCCTGCGGGATGCCGTACGCCCCGGAGGAGGGGTTGCTGGCCTTGTGGTTCCAGCCGCTCTCCTTGGTCCAGAGCTTGTCCAGGCACGGCATCTGGTCGATCTTGAAGCCGGCGTCGAGCAGCAGCGCGCAGCCGATCTCGCGGTTGCCGCTGTACTCGTTGCAGGACGCGGGGATCGGACCGGTGAACGGCTGGGTCTTGGCCTCGGCCTCCTTGGCCGCCGCCTCCCGCGCCTTCTTCCGGGACGCCGCGGCGGCCTCGGCCTCGCGGGCCCGCTCGGCGGCCTCCTTGGCGGCCGCGGCGGCCCGCAGCTTCGCCTGGTACTCGGCGGCCCGCTGCTTGGCGGAGCTGCGCTGGTGGTCGGCCTGCCGCTCGCGCTGGTAGTCGTACTCGGCCTGGTCGACCTCGAGGCCGACCTGCGCGGTCAGGCCCTGTTGCTGGGTTTCCCGGTCTTCGCCCAGATAGAAGCCGCCGGCAACGCCCACGGAGAGCAGTGCGACAGCGGCCGTACGGGCGCCGAACCGGCTCCACAGCCGACTCACGAAGTGGTCCCTTCGTCGGGGGCAAGGACGCGGCGCGGGCCGGCCGTCTCCGGACGCGGTCGTGCCGCGAGCGCCCCGACCTGAGCCGGTCGCATCCGACGCACCGACCCTCGCCGGGGCTCGTCCGGGGGTGGGACGAACGATGCTCGGCGATCTTGTCGGGGCGCGGGCGCTCGTTGGACACCATCGCGCACAGTGAGACTGATGGGAAACCAAGAGACACATTTGTGACCTGCGCCACAAGGTGAATGTGGACGGAAGTGGGCGCAACAGACGCCCGAGGCGACTACTGCGGGATGTCCTCCAGCAGATCAGTCACCATCGCGGCGATCGGCGACCGCTCCGAACGGCTGAGCGTGACGTGCGCGAAGAGCGGGTGCCCCTTCAGCGCCTCGATCACCGCCGTCACGCCGTCGTGCCGGCCCACCCGCAGGTTGTCCCGCTGGGCGACGTCGTGGGTGAGCACCACCCGGGACCCCTGACCGATCCGGGACAGCACGGTGAGCAGCACGCCCCGCTCCAGCGACTGCGCCTCGTCGACGATCACGAAGGCGTCGTGCAGGCTCCGGCCCCGGATGTGGGTCAGCGGCAGGACCTCCAGGATCCCCCGCGAGGTGACCTCCTCCAGCACGTTCTCGTGCACCACCGCGCCGAGGGTGTCGAAGACCGCCTGCGCCCAGGGCGACATCTTCTCCGACTCCGAGCCGGGCAGGTAGCCCAGCTCCTGGCCACCGACGGCGTACAGCGGGCGGAAGACGATCACCTTCTTGTGCTTGCGGCGTTCCATCACCGCCTCCAGGCCGGCGCAGAGCGCCAGCGCGGACTTGCCGGTGCCGGCCCGCCCGCCCATCGAGACGATGCCGATCGACTCGTCCAGCAGCAGGTCCAGCGCGACGCGCTGCTCTGCCGAGCGACCGTGCAGGCCGAACGCCTCCCGGTCGCCCCGCACCAGCCGGACGGTCTTGTCGGGCAGCACCCGGCCCAGGGCCGAGCCGCGGGCCGAGTGCAGCACCAGGCCGGTGTGGCAGGGCAGGCCCGCCGCGGCGTCCAGGTCGAGGGCCTCACCGGCGTAGAGCTGGCCGATCTCCTCCTCGCCCAGCTCCAGCTCGGCCATGCCCGTCCAGGTGGGATCGCTGGCCTGGCCGTGCCGGTACTCGTCGGCCCGCAGCCCGACCGAGGCGGCCTTGACCCGCAGCGGCATGTCCTTGCTGACCAGGGTCACCTCCCGGCCCTCGGCGGCCAGGTTCAACGCCACGGAGAGGATCCGGGCGTCGTTGGACTCGTTGCGGAAGCCCGGCGGCAGCACGCCGTCGTCCGAGTGGTTGAGCTCCACCCGCAGCGTGCCGCCGGCGTCGTTGGCGGGCACCGGACGGTCCAGCCGCCCGTGCCGCACCCGCAGCTCGTCCAGCATGCGCAGGGACTGCCGGGCGAACCAGCCCAGCTCGGGGTGGTGGCGCTTGCCCTCCAGTTCGGAGATGACCACCAGGGGCAGGACCACCTCGTGCTCGGCGAAGCGGTGGAACGCCGCCGGGTCGGACAGGAGCACCGAGGTGTCCAGGACGAAGGCCTGGCCGGCTGGTCGGGGCTCCTCGGTGCCGGCCGGGGCGGCGGCCGTCGTACGGCGGCTCCGGGTGGCTCGGCGGGTCGTGGCAGTCGCGGCCGGGGTCTGGTCGGCACCGGCGGGCGTACGGCGAGTCGTCACAGGCCTGCTCCGACGGATGGGCACCCGCCACCCGTGTTCCGCCTCCTCCGGTGCCCGGGGACACGGGGTCGGATGCGGAACCCCGTGCGCGAGGTCGCAGTTCCGGGCGGACCGGCTGGCCCGGGAGAACCCCGTGCCATGCCTAGACGCTAGCGGCGCCGGGCCACCTCGGCTAGTGGTGGAGGTGGATCTCCCTCGACCGTGAGGTGAACGCCGGCGGCGGACCGGCCGGGATGCATGCCCCCTGCGCGCATCCCGGCCGGTGGGGCCACCGTCACCGGTCTGACGTGGCCCCGACGGTGCGTGCCCGCCGCGGACGACGCACCGGGTCGGTGCCGGCGTGGGTCGTCAGCCCTGCCGCCGGACGAGGGTCCCGGTCGGGTGCCGGCCGGTGACCGGCGGGACCGGGGCGGTGAACGACGAGCCGGTGTACGTGGTGCCCTGGCGGGCGACCGCGGTGGTGGTGACCGTCGCGGTGGTCACCACCGGTGGCCCGCTCACCGGCCCGGCCAGGGCCGAGGCGATCGCGGCCTGGGCGTCGCGGCGTCGCCGGTTCCACGCCCCCCGGTCGCCGTCGAAGTAGCCCTGCCGGTAGCCGAACCGATAGCCGATCCGGTAGCTGAGCTGGCCGTGCAGTCGGCCCGCCGCGTAGCTGGTGGCGCCGAGGACGAGGACGAGGAAGACCGCGAGGAACGGGCTCATCCGGCGGCTCCGCCGCGCCGCGCCGGCCCGGTCACCGGTCCTCCGGCTCGATCGTGGTGGGGTCGACGACCAGGAGCCGCTCCAGGTCGTCGGTGCTGACCTCCTCCACCAGCTCGACGCTGATCCGGCACCCGTCCAGGACGATCTCGGCGACGGAGGTGCGGCGGATCTCGCCGCCGGCGTCGTAGACCCGGACGCTCAGCTCCGGACAACCGAGATGGGTACGCCAGGCGTTCCACTCGTCCCGGTCCCCTACGCTCAGGGACAGGTAGCGGCATCCCCGGGCGAGGTAGAGGCGCCAGGGCGCGCTCAGTCCCGCGGCCACCCCCTCCGCGATCAGGCCGAAGGCCTGGGAACGGGTCGCGAGCTCGGTCACCGCACCCCCCTCGCGCTCAGGGCGTGACGCATGTGAGCACTAATCGTCTCATGCACGTGACACACCGTAGATTGTCCCACGAGCGTGACAGTATCAGCTTTTCGTCCGGTTACCGCCGCACCTAAGTCCTTCTATTCTGCCCAGGTGACACCCCTCAGAAAGGCCCCTGGATCGTTAACACGCGCCCGGAGAGAGTCGTCCCGTTCGCGTGACACCCGTACACACGGACTCCCCACCACGGCCGTCCGGCCGTACCGTCACGGGGTGACCGAGACCGCCCCCGCCCGGAAGATCGCCTTCGCCAGTTTCGTCCGCCGGGCGCTCGACGACGCCCGGGCGATGCGGGCCTGGACGGGCACCGAGGTCTCCCGACGCACCGGCGTCTCCCGGCAGACCATCAACCGGTGGGTCCGCGGCGACTGGGCCAGCGACCCGGAGGTGGAGCGGGTGGTCGCCTTCTGCGAAGGGCTCGGGCTCAACCCCGCCGCCGCCTTCGCCGCGCTGGGCTGGGACCGGGCCTCCGCGCCCCGCGCCGCGGCGACGCCACCCCCGATGGACCCGGACGTGGAGGCCCTGCTGCGCCGGCTGGTCGATCCCGCCGTCTCGGAAGCGGAGAAGTTCCACATTCGAGAAACCATTCGTTACCTCGCTTATCGCCCGACTCTGCCGACCGACGTCCGAAAACGAGACGAACAGGCCGGCTAGCGTGGTGTCCACTTTGACCCTTGCCGGGTTGCTGGTTCGTGGAAGTGTCGTAGGGGTGGTGTTGGCTTCGGTTTGTGCCTCGTCGTCGTGATCCGTCTGCGCCTCGGGTGGTGCATCGGACGGCGCGGGTGGGGTTGCGGGTGACGTCGGGGCAGCGGCGGCGGTGTTTTGGAGTGCTGCGGTCGGCTGCGGATGTGTGGGCGTGTGTGTTGGAGGTCAACGCATGGCGTCGCCGCCGCGGGGACGCGGCCCTGGTCGGCTATCAGGAGTTGTGCCGGGAGTTGGCAACCTCGGGGCCGGGCACGTTCGCCGAGTTGGACTCCACGGGCGCGCGGTCGGTGTTGCGTCGGTTCTCGGATGCGTGGTTCGCGGCGGCGAAACGCCGCAAGGACGGGGATCTGTCGGCGCGGTTCCCGCGTCGCCGGCGTGGGTTGATGCCGGTGCGCTGGTATCACGGCACGTTCACCATCGACGCGCGCCGAGTGCGGATCCCCACCGCCAGAGGCACAGCGCCGTTGTGGGTGCGCCTGGCCCGGGAGGTGCCTTATCCGGCCGAGCAGGTCCGGTCGATCACCCTGCTGTGCGACGGTAGCCGGCTGTTCCTGGAGGTGACCGCCGAGGTGCCGGTTGCGGTCTACCCGCCAGGCGAGGAACCGGATCCCGGCAGGGTGGCGGGGGTGGATCTGGGGATCATTCACCCGTACGCGGTGGCCGGCCCTGACGGGGAGGGGCTGTTGGTGTCCGGACGGGCGATCCGTGCCGAGCATCGCATGCACCTGGCCGACACGAAAGCCCGCCGCCGCGCCGTCGCCAGGCGAGCCCCGAAGCCGGGTGAGCGGGGGTCGCGGCGGTGGCGGCAGTACCGTCGGCGGGCGCGGCGGGTGGAGGGCCGGCATCGGCGGCGGGTCCGCCAGGCCCAGCATGAAGCCGCCCGCACAGTGGTCTCCTGGGCCGCACGACAGCGGGTAGGCGTGCTGCACGTCGGTGACCCCCGCGGCGTGCTCGACCTGCCTGCGGGGCGGCGGCACAACCTGCGGCTGCGGCAGTGGCAGATCGGCCGGCTGATCCAGGTCCTCACCGACAAGGCCACTCTGGCCGGGATCACCGTGCGGCTGGTCAACGAACGAGGCACCTCCTCCACCTGCCCAACCTGCCGAAAGAGGGTGCCCAAACCCCGAGGACGGACCATGTCCTGCCCACACTGCGCATTCTCCGGGCACCGCGACCTGGTCGCGGCCGCCAGCATCGCCACCCGCACCCCGGGTGGCGGAACCACCACCAGCGCAGCGCCCGTGCTGCCGCAGGTGGTCACGCACCGTCGAGCCGGCCGACACCTCCCTGGTGCCGGCCAGTCCCGGCGTGACCCCCGCCGCCCACCGCACCACCGGCGACGTGAGGGTCCAGTTGGCCCGCGGAGGCCCGCCCCACCACCCGGTGAGGAGTCGCTCGCCCCACGGCGAGGATCCACAACGCCCAACCGGAAACCCGGCGAACGTCGGTGGACACCGCACTAGTTCCTCAGATGGCGAAAGAACGCCTGGTCAGACCTCTTCGTTTCGCTACGGGCCAGGAACGGGCGCGCTAGCGTCCGTATTCGTACTGCTTGGGCTCGTCGTCGGCGGGGGGACGGGACAAGGCCGAACCCAGCCCTGCGGGACAGAAGGAGGGGTCTGTCCATGACCCTGAAATGGTGGGCAGTCGTGGTCGCGGCGGTGTCGGTGACATCGTTCGTGACCGCAAACGTCGCGATAGTCGCGGTCGAGGGCGAGCAGATGCCAATGGTCGTCAACCTCCTCGCGCTCACCACCGCCGGCACCGCGGTGGTGCTGGCCGTGGTCGCCGAGCTGCACGAGCGGCTCAACGACCGGGTCAGCGCACTGACCGAGTTCCTGGTCGCCCGGCTCAACGAGATCGAGTCGCGGGCCGGCGACCGGAACACCGGATTCGTCGAGGGTTACCTGCTCAGCCACGGCCAGGAGGCCGACGTGCTGCCGTTCGGGCGCCCGCGCCGGGGAGCCGCCGAACGCTGACCGACCACCCGGAAATCGCCCACCGCCGGAGGCGAGAAGGCGTCATCTCGCGGCCACGATTGAGCCGCCGCCGCCGGGGTACGCTGTCGCGCGTGCCGCCGTTGAATCTGGGCAACCAGCAGCCGAAGACTCCGTTGGACGCCGAGCACGCCTGGCGGGCCACTGCCGCGCGGGCGGCCCACACCGTGTTCTTCTTCGACTTCGACGGCACCTTGGCGCCGGTCGACGACGACCCCACCGCCGTGCAGCCCGCGCCCAAGGTGCTCGCCGCGCTGGAGGCGCTCGCCCCGGTGGTGCAGCGGGTGGCGATCGTCTCCGCCCGCCCGGTCGACTTCCTCCGCGACCACCTCGGTGGCCTCGCCGGCATCGACCTGTACGGCCTGTACGGGCTGGAGCACAGCCACTCCGGGGGCGAGACGGTGACCGAGCCGGCCGCCCTGCCCTGGGTGCCGACCATGGCCGAGCTGGCCGACCTGGCCCGGGCCGAGCTGCCGGCCGGCACGCTGGTCGAGTTCAAGCGGTTGAGCGTCGCCCTGCACTGGCGTACCGCGCCGGGGCTGGGGCCGCAGGTCGAGCAGTGGGGTCGCGCGCAGGCCGAGCGGCTGGGGCTGAAGGTGCAGGCCGGCCGGATGGTGCTGGAGCTCAAGCCCCCGGTCGACCGGGACAAGGGCCTGGTCATCGGCGAGATCGTTCGCGACGCCGGTGGCGCCTGGTACTTCGGCGACGACGTCTCCGACATCAAGGCCTTCGCCGCGCTGCGGGCCCGCGCCGCCGCCGACCCGGACTTCTTCGGCGTCTGCGTGGCCGTGGCCAACCCGGAGACCGGTCACGAGGTGGCCGACGCCGCCGACCTCACCCTCGACTCCCCGGCCGCCCTCGGCGACTTTTTGACCAAGGCGCTGCCTCACCTGACCTGACACCTGACCGACCGCCGCCACGAGCGCGGGGCGAGCCGTCAGGCGCCGAAGCGGCGCTGGCGGTTGGCGTAGGAGCGCAGGGCGCGGAGGAAGTCGACGCGGCGGAAGTCGGGCCAGTTGAGTTCGCAGAAGTAGAACTCCGAGTGGGCCGACTGCCAGAGCATGAAGCCGGAGAGGCGCTGCTCGCCGCTGGTCCGGATGATCAGATCCGGGTCCGGCAGGCCCTTGGTGTAGAGGTGCTCGGAGATGTGGTCGACGTCCAGCGCGCCGGCCAGCTCCTCGATGGTGCCGCCGGTGGCGGCGTGCTCGAGCAGCAGGGAACGCACCGCGTCGGCGATCTCGCGCCGGCCGCCGTACCCGACGGCGATGTTGACCTGGGCGCCGCCGGCGCGGTCCCGGGTGCGCTCCTCGGCGGCCTTGAGGGCCTGCGCGTGGTGTGAAGGCAGCACATCGAGCGCGCCGACCATCCGCAGCCGCCAGGGGTTGCCCTCCTCAGCCAGCTCGGTGGTCAGGTCCTCGATGATCTGGAGCAGCGGATCCAGCTCCTCCGCCGGCCGGGAGAGGTTGTCGGTGGAGAGCAGCCAGAGCGTGACGTGGCCCACACCGGCGGCGTCGCACCAGCGCAGCAGCTCCTTGATCCGCTCGGCGCCCATCCGGTGCCCGTCGTTGGGGTCGACGAAGCCCATCTCCCGCGCCCACCTGCGGTTGCCGTCGCACATGACGCCGACGTGCCGGGGCACCGGCTTGCCCGCGAGCGACGCCGTCAGCCGGCGCTCGTAAACGGAGTAGAGGAGGTTCCGCAGAGTCATCACCTTGCAGGGTAGCGACCCGCCCGGCCGATGGTGACCTCGGAGGTTAACTACGCGCCGAGAGACCGGTGCCGATCATGGCGAGGGTGCGGGCGTCCAGCCGGCCGTCACCGAGCCCCAACTCGACGACGCTGCGGTAGACCCGGTCGTCGCGGCGGGCCGCCCGGACGGCGGCGTCGACCACCCGCCGGTGCCGGGCCAGCCAGGCGGCGACCGAGCTGTGCCGCAGGTGCGTACCGAGCCGCCGGCGCAGGGCCTGGGCGTACCGGTCGGCCGCCCGGTCCGGTGCCGCCGCGGCGGCCGCGCCGGCCAGCGCCCCGGAGAGCAGCGCGTAGAAGATCCCCTCGCCGGTGAACGGGTTGATCAGGGAGAGCGCGTCGCCGGCCAGCACCACCCGACCCCGACCGGGCGACGGCCGGTGCGTCGACAGCGGCAGGTGGTGGGCGCGCAGCCCGGTGACCGTGGCCGGGTCGGTCGCCGGCAGCAATGCGGCGAGCCGGTCCAGCAGGTGCGCGCGGCTCAGCGGCTCGCCCCGCAGCACCTCCCCGTACCCGACGTTCGCGCGACCGTCGCCGATCGGGAAGGACCACGCGTACGCCGGCCAGCGCGGCCCCGAGGTGACGATGAACTGTTCGGGCGGGCCGGGCAGCGCCGGGGCGTACCCCCGGATGGCGAGCGCGAGGTGGCGGTCCGGGTTGGGCGGGTGGCCGAGCGCGCGGCGGACGATCGACCCGGCCCCGTCCGCGCCGACCACCGCCCGCGCGGCCAGTTCCCCGTCCAGCACCACCCGGTCGTGGCGCGGCTCGACCCGGCGGACGGTGTGCCGGCACAGCACCGCACCGGCGGCCACCGCCGCCGCGACCAGCCGGGCGTCGAACACCTCGCGGGGCACCGTGTACGCGGGCCGGGGCAGCGCCCGGGCCACCGCCGGGCCGCCCGGGCCGACCAGGCGCAGGGCGGGCAGCGGGGCGTACCCGGCCACCGCGCCGGTCACGCCCAGCCCGGCGAGGACGTCCAGCGCGTGCGCGGCGATGCCGTCGCCGCAGGCCTTGTCCCTGGGGAAGTCGGACCGGTCCAGCAGCAGCACCCGGGCACCGGACCGGCAGGCGGCCAGCGCGGCGGCCGCCCCGGCCGGCCCCGCCCCGACCACGATCAGGTCGAATTCGTCGCTCACCGCGTCGCCTCCCGCCCGCAGCCGCCCACCGGCCCATCCTGCCCGCCCCACGCCCCCGAACCCCGCCGCCGCACCGACCCACCCACCCGCGCCCCCGCCCCGCCCGCCCGACACCGTTGATCAAGAAGTTTGCGTCGGGATTCGGCCGCATCCCGACGCAAACTTCTTGATCAACACGGCCGGGGGGCCGGTGGCGGGGGTCAGGTGGGGGGTGGGGGTGGTTCGGCGCGGGTGGCGCGCCAGAGGCCGTAGAGGGCGAGGACGGCGGCGGCGACGAGCGGGCCGCCGTCCCGGACCAGGCCGTCGACGCCGAGCAGCCACCAGCAGAGCGGCAGGTCGACGGCGAGCACGCCCAGGGTGATCGCCACCAGCAGGGTGCGGGCCCAGCGGCGGCCGCGCATCAGGAACGCGGTGCAGAAGAGCACCGCGTAGCTGACCGCGATGCCGGCGAGGAACCAGAACACCACCGCGGGCGCGGCGGCCAGCCGGCCGTCCAGGATCGCGCCCCCGGCCACCAGCGCCGGCACCAGCATCAACGGGCTGTACGTGAAGGCGGCGACCCGGCTGGTGAGCAGCCACCCGGTGACCGGCGGCCGCTTCGGGGCGGCCTCCCGCCAGGAAATCGTGCCGCCGGAGACCACCAGGGTCTTGCGGTGCCGGACGAGGAACCCGCCGACCGCCTCGGAGCGGTAGAGCAGCGCGACCACGCTCACGCAGAGCGCGGTGAGCAGGGCGAAGCCGAGCAGCCCGGGCAGCGGCGGCACCCCCTGCCGGGGCACCACCAGCCGCCCCACCGCGAAGATGGTGGTCACCGCGAGGATCAGCCCGAACGGCCGGGCCACGGTACGACCCCGGTTGACGTGCCCGATCAGCACCAGGAAGGCGAGTGAGCGGAGCATCGCCCAGCCGGTGCGTACGGCCAGGCCGAACTCCTGCTCCGGGGCGTACCACCAGTTGAGCAGCTCGACCACGACGGTGGCCGCCGCCGTGACGGCGAGCAGCGTGGTCAGCGCCCGGACGGCGGACGGCCGCCGGACCTCGGTGGTCTCGGCGGCCGTCCTCATGGGATCCGATGTTGCCCGGTACGGGCAACCGTCACACCTACTTCTGCGGCTGCTCCGCGTCGAGCCGGGCGCGCAGCGCGTCCAGCTCGGCCCAGAGGACACCCGGCAGCTTGTCACCGAACTTCTCGAACCACTCGGTGACCAGCGGGAGCTCGTTGCGCCACTCCTCCGGGTCCACCTTGAGGGCGATCCGGACGTCCTCCGAGGTCATGTCCAGACCCTCGACGTCCAGGGCGTCCTGGGCCGGGACCATGCCGATCGGGGTCTCCACCGCGTCGGCGGTGCCCTCGATCCGCTCGACGACCCACTTGAGCACGCGGGAGTTCTCGCCGAAGCCCGGCCAGAGGAAGTTGCCCTCGGCGTCCTTGCGGAACCAGTTGACGTAGTAGATCTTGGGCAGCTTGGCCTCGTCGCCGTCGACGCCCTTGCCCATCTCGATCCAGTGCCGGAAGTAGTCGCCGGCGTGGTAGCCGATGAACGGCAGCATCGCCATCGGGTCGCGGCGGACGACGCCGACCGCGCCGGACGCGGCGGCGGTGGTCTCCGAGGAGAGCGTGGCGCCCATGTAGACGCCGTGCACCCAGTCGCGGGCCTCGGTGACCAGCGGGATGGTGTCCCGGCGACGGCCACCGAAGAGGATCGCGTCGATCGGCACGCCGTTCGGGTCGTAGTAGTCCTCGGCGAGGATGGGGCACTGGGTGATCGGGGTGCAGAACCGGCTGTTCGCGTGCGAGGAGAGGCTGTCGCTCTCCGGCGTCCAGTCGTTGCCCTTCCAGTCGATCAGGTGCGCCGGCGGCTCACCCATGCCCTCCCACCAGATGTCCCCGTCGTCGGTCAGGGCCACGTTGGTGAAGATGGAGTTGCCGCGGTCCAGCGTCCGCATGGCGTTGGCGTTGGTCTTCCAGTCGGTGCCCGGCGCGACGCCGAAGAGGCCGTACTCCGGGTTGACCGCGTAGAGGCGGCCGTCGGAGCCGAAGCGCATCCAGGCGATGTCGTCGCCGATGGTCTCGACCTTCCAGCCCGGGATGGTCGGCTCCACCATGGCGAGGTTGGTCTTGCCGCAGGCCGACGGGAAGGCGCCGGCGACGTGGTAGACCTTGCCCTCCGGCGAGGTGATCTTGAGGATCAGCATGTGCTCGGCGAGCCAGCCCTCGTCGCGCCCCATCACGCTGGCGATGCGCAGCGAGTAGCACTTCTTGCCGAGCAGCGAGTTGCCGCCGTAGCCGGAGCCGAAGGACCAGATCTCCCGGGTCTCCGGGAAGTGCGAGATGTACTTCGTCTCGTTGCACGGCCAGGCGACGTCCTGCTGGCCGGGAGCGAGCGGGGCACCGATGGAGTGCAGCGCGTGCACGAAGTCGGCGTCGTCGCCCATCGCCTCGAGGACCTTGGCGCCCATCCGGGTCATGATCCGCATCGAGGCCACCACGTACGGGCTGTCGGTGATCTCGACGCCGAACATGGGGCTCTCGGCCTCCACCGGGCCCATGCAGAACGGGATGACGTACATGGTGCGCCCGCGCATGCTCCCGCGGTACAGCTCCGTCATCGTCCGCTTCATCTCGGCCGGCGCCATCCAGTTGTTGGTGGGGCCGGCGTCCGCCTCGTCGACGGAGCAGATGTAGGTGCGCTCCTCGACCCGGGCGACGTCCGTCGGGTCCGTGCGCGCGTAGAAGGAGTTGGGCTTCTTCTCCGGGTTGAGCCGGATCAGGGTGCCGGACTCGACCAGCTCGTCGGTGAGGCGCCGCCACTCCTCATCGGACCCGTCCACCCACACCACGCGGTCGGGGGTGGTCAGTTCCGCGACTTCTCTGACCCAGGCGAGCAGCTTGGGGTGGGTAGTCGGGGCCTGATCGATACCCCGAACAGTAGCCGGAGCAACCATGACAATCTCCTTGTGGTCGACGCTGACCGTTCTATGGGTGCACGAGTCTGGCGGGCGCGAGCCGCGTCGCCATCGTGGAAACCTGGGATTGCGCTCAGCGTAAACCGGGCCGGGCCGCGAGTCAGTGGGACTGGTTGTGAAGAACTGCACAAGGTACGGCCCGGCTGCGGCATCACGAGCTAATACCCGCTTTCCCGCGCAGTTTCACGCAAATCCTGCGGCGAACTGTTGGCGGCCACCGGAACGGACGATGACGGACAGCGGAACCGGGCTTCCGGTGACGGGCACGTCGATTGGACGAACCGATCGGCGATCGGTCCACAAAGAGTTACGCTCTGCTCACCTGCAGCGGCACCGGACGAGCTGGTTACGACCCGCGTCGACAGTGATCCGGGCCGGCTCGCCGTTGCTGCGCGTCCGGCTCGCTCCCGACCGGTACGCTCGGCGGGTGGCCGCGACGATGACCGGGGACCAGCCAGGGTCTCCGCAGACCCGCCCGGGTCTGGTCCGCACACTGCTGGACCGCTTCGGTCACCTCGTCCGCGAGCTGAGCAAGTTCGCCACGGTGGGCGGGATCGCCTTCCTCATCGACTTCGCGTTCTTCAACTACCTGACGACCGTGCGTGACGTCGAGCAGGTGACCGCCAAGACGATCTCCACCGTCATCGCGGCCAGCGTCGCCTTCGTGGGCAACCGGTTCTGGACCTGGCGCCACCGCAAGCGCTCCAACCCGGCCCGCGAGTACGCGCTGTTCTTCTTCTTCAACGGGGTGGGCCTGGGCATCGCCGTGGCCTGCCTGGCGATCAGCCGCTACGGCCTGGGCAGCATCTGGCCGGGGGTGTTCCAGACCCCGCTGGCCGACAACATCGCCAGCTTCATCGTCGGCACCGGCCTGGGGACGCTGTTCCGGTTCTGGTCCTACCGACGGTTCGTCTTCGTGGAAGCGGGAATCCCCCCGGTTCCGGAGGCGGCGCACGACCGGCCGCCGGGGGCGTGACCTGCCGCCCACCTCGTCCGGCCGGGACCTGCCGGCCCCAACCACTGCCCTAAGGTGTTCCGCATGCGTCTTGTCCGTCTGCTGCCCGAGCGCTGGCAGAAGTTCATCCACGAGGCGCTCAAATTCGGCGTCGTCGGTGGCATCAACACCGTCATCAATTACGCGGTGTTCAATGTCCTGGCACTCACCGTTTTTGTCAACGGTCAACTGAAGGCGACCGTGATCGCCACCGTGGTGGCGACGATCACGTCGTATCTGATGAATAGGCACTGGACGTACCGGGATCGACCGAAATCCGCGTTGAAGCGGGAATACGTCCTGTTCTTCCTGTTCAACGCCACCGGCCTGCTGATCGAGCTGGGCGTCCTCGCCGCCGCCAAGTACGGCCTGGGCGTGAACAGCCTGCTCGCGCTCAACGTGGCTAAGACCGGCGGCGTGCTGCTGGCGACCATGTTCCGGTTCTGGTCGTATCGGACGTTCGTGTTCCAGCCGGTACCCGCGCACGCCGAGGAGACCTGGCACACGATCCGCCGGGACGAGTGGGACACCATGGCCGAGCTGGACCCGGTGGCCGAGCTGGCCGAGTCGGTCAGCGAGCTGGAGGAGGCCCAGCAGCAGGCGGCGCAGCGCCCCGGCGGCGCGATGGCCGAACCGGTCTTCCCGCAGCCGACCGGACGTCCCGCCCCGCTGGAAGCCGGGCTGGGCAGCACGGTCGGCGCCGACCTCGACGCCGAGCTGGCCGCGGAACTGCACGCCGGCACCCGCCGCCCCCGCCGCTGACCCCGCCGCCCGGGGCGACCCGGGCACCCGAATGTCGCCATGTGGCGGTGTCCGAACGGACACCGCCACTTCCGCGAACCGGGGTCGATCAGGCCGGGGTCGGGCCAGGAGTCAGCTGGTGGGGTCGCGCAGCGGCTTGCCGTCGCGCATGTCGGCCAGGATGTCGCGCATCTCCCCGTCGCCCAGCGAGTGCTTGTCGTGGTGGGCCTCGACCAGCTCGTAGAGCTTGGTCTGCACCTGGCCCACGGACGGGACGTCGCGCAGCACGGACTGGCCGCGCTCGCCCGCCGACTCGATGGTGAGCGTGCCGCAGCCGAGCAGCCGCTCGACGAAGCGCTGGCTCATCGCGTGGTCGTTGATCCGGGTGAGCGGGATGTCCCGCCGGTCCCGGGAGAGCACGCCCTGCTGCAGCAGCACCCGCTCGTTGGTGAACAGGTAGTGCGTGGTGCGCCAGACCAGGAACGGCCAGAGGCCCAGCCAGAGCGCCAGCACCAGGGCCAGCCCCGCGATCACGTACAGCGCGATCGTGGCGCCGTCGCCGTCGGGCAGCAGGACCCAGCCCGCCACCACGGCGGTGACGCCGAGGACCAGCACCAGGATCGGTCGCAGCAGCGCCTTCCAGTGCGGGTGCAGATGCAGGACGACGTGCTCGTCCTCGGTGAGCACGTCTTCGGGAAACGCCACGGGGAACCTCCTCGGCACGGATCGGACGCGCTGACCGTAACCGGTCACCGCGATCCGCCGGATCAGCCGCGCGGCCCGATCGCGGCGCCGCGCCCGAACCGGACCGCCACCCGAGCGCTCAGCGCAGGTGCAGCACGTCCCCGGCCGCCAACCGCCGCTCCCCGGCGCCCGTGTCGACCAGCAACTGGCCGTCGGCGTCCACGCCGGTGGCGAGGCCGGTCAGCTCGGCGCCGTCGGGCAGCAGCACCCGCACCCGGCGGCCGACGGTGGCGCAGGAGGCGACGTAGGCCTCCCGCAGCCCGCTGGCCACCGCGTCGCCGCCGGCGGTGCGCCAGCGGTCGTACCAGTCGGCCAGCGAGCGGAGCAGCGAGCGCAGCAGCGGGTCCCGGTCGGTGGCCGTCGCGCCGGCCAGTTGCAGCGAGGTGGCCGGCAGGCCGGTCGGGTTCTCCGGCAGCTCGTCGGCGCGGAGCGTGACGTTGAGCCCGATCCCGAGCACGATCGCCGGCGGCTCCGCCGGGGACGTGCCCGGCACCGCCTCGGCCAGGATGCCGGCGCACTTGGCGTCGTCGACCAGCAGGTCGTTCGGCCACTTCAGCCGGGTCTCCAGCTCGGCCAGCCGGGCCACCGCCTCGACCAGCGCGACGCCGGCGAGCAGCGGCAGCCAGCCGTACCCGGTGACGGGGGCCGGCGGCCAGCCGCGGTCGGCGACGGCCTCGCCGGGCCGGAGCAGCACGCTGGTCGCGATGCCGGCGCGGGCCGGCGACTGCCAGACCCGGCCGCGCCGGCCGCGCCCGGCGGTCTGCCGCTCGGCGACCACCACCAGGCCCTCCGGCTCGCCCGCCCGGGCGGCCGCCACCGCGTCGGCGTTGGTGGAACCGGTCTCGGCCCGCAGGTCGAGCCGGCGCCAGGGCCCGTGCGGCGCGGTCAGCGCGCGGGCCAGCCGCGCCGCCGACAGCGGCGGGCGCTCCAGATCCGTGTACGGCGAGCCCGGCATCCCGTCAGCCTACGGGCCCGGCGACGGAGGGTATTGAGGCGTACTGCACAGCGGCGTCGTCCTGAACCATCGTTATATTCCCTGGGTGACTACCGAGACCGGGATCAACATCCACAGCACCGCGGGCAAGCTGGCGGACCTGGAGCGACGGGTCGACGAGGCGGTGCACGCCGGGTCGGCGCGCGCGGTCGAGAAGCAGCACGCGCGGGGTAAGAAGACCGCCCGGGAGCGGATCGAGCTGCTGCTCGACGAGGGCTCCTTCGTCGAGCTGGACGAGCTGGCCCGGCACCGGTCGACGGCCTTCGGGCTGGAGAAGAACCGCCCGTACGGCGACGGCGTGGTCACCGGCTACGGCACCGTCGACGGCCGGCAGGTCTGCGTCTTCGCCCAGGACTTCACCGTCTTCGGCGGCTCCCTCGGCGAGGTCTTCGGCGAGAAGATCGTCAAGGTGATGGACCTGGCCATGAAGATCGGCTGCCCGGTGGTCGGCATCAACGACTCCGGCGGCGCCCGGATCCAGGAGGGGGTCGCCTCCCTCGGGCTCTACGGCGAGATCTTCTTCCGCAACGTCCGGGCCAGCGGCGTCATCCCGCAGATCTCGCTGATCATGGGCCCGTGCGCGGGCGGCGCGGTCTACTCCCCGGCGGTCACCGACTTCACCGTGATGGTCGACCAGACCTCGCACATGTTCATCACCGGCCCGGACGTCATCAAGACGGTCACCGGCGAGGACGTGGCGATGGAGGAGCTGGGCGGCGCCCGCACCCACAACTCGCGCAGCGGCAACGCGCACTACCTCGCCACCGACGAGGAGGACGCGATCGAGTACGTCAAGGCGCTGCTGTCGTACCTGCCGTCGAACAACCTCGACGAGCCCGTCGTGTACGAGGCCCCGGCCGACCTCGACATCTCCGAGGAGGACCGGGAGTTGGACACGCTGATCCCGGACTCGGCCAACCAGCCGTACGACATGCACCGGGTCATCGAGCACGTGCTCGACGACGGCGAGTTCCTGGAGGTGCAGCCGCTCTACGCGCAGAACCTCGTGATCGGCTACGGCCGGGTCGAGGGGCGCCCGGTCGGCGTGGTGGCCAACCAGCCGATGCACTTCGCCGGCACCCTGGACATCGCCGCCAGCGAGAAGGCCGCCCGGTTCGTGCGTACCTGCGACGCGTTCAACATCCCGGTGCTGACCTTCGTGGACGTTCCCGGCTTCCTCCCCGGCACCGGCCAGGAGTGGGACGGCATCATCCGGCGCGGCGCGAAGCTGATCTACGCGTACGCCGAAGCGACCGTCCCGAAGGTCACCGTGATCACCCGCAAGGCCTACGGCGGCGCGTACGACGTGATGGGCTCCAAGCACCTCGGCGCGGACCTGAACTTCGCCTGGCCGACCGCGCAGATCGCGGTGATGGGCGCGCAGGGCGCGGTGAACATCCTCTACCGCTCGGACCTGGCGAACGCCGAGGACCCGGCCGCGGTCCGGGCCGAGAAGATCGCCGAGTACGAGGACACCCTGGCCAACCCGTACATCGCCGCCGAGCGCGGCTACGTCGACAGCGTGATCCCGCCGCACGAGACCCGCGCCCAGATCGTCCGCGCGCTGCGGGTGCTGCGCACCAAGCGGGAGACCCTGCCGCCGAAGAAGCACGGCAACATCCCGCTGTAGCGGGCGTTACCGGAGATCCCCGCGTCCCTGGTGGTCGCGGGGATCTTCCAGTTCAGCAACGCGGGTCGGCGGCGACGCAGAGCCGACCGGCGGCGGTGCGACCGAGCCCCTCCAGGTCGGCCTGGCTCAGGCCGGGGCCGGGACGGGTGCCGTCGGCCTGGAGGGTGTCCGGCCCGGTGGTGATCACGGTGACCAGGTCGCCGACGCGTACCACCAAGGTGGCCTCGACCGGCGGGAGCTTGGCCAGGGTGCGGCCGTCGGCGACGCTGACCGGCGCCAGCGACACGTGGCGCAGCAGCACGGACTCGTCGCCGGCGAAGCCGCTGACCGGCCTCTCCCAGCGGTGCTGGGTCACGGTCGGCACCGTCCCGCCCCCCAACTGCCCGGATCCCCTGATCTCCCACTTCGCGCAGGCGTCGAGCAACAGGGCGACGGTGCCGAAGAGCAGCCGGCTCTGCGTCGGGTCGATGCGGTAGACGTCCTGGGTGAGCACCGGTGGCGCGACCCCGTCGACCGCCGGCCGCAGCAGGGTCTGCGACCGCGAATAGCGAGACGTCGCTGCCGTTGCCGACGGCACACCCCGCTCGCGGCCGCACGCCTCCAGCACCGGGTCGACCCGCACCGCCTCGCCCAGGCCGGCCTCACTGATCTGCACGTCGGTCTTGAGCCGCACGTCCCGCGCCGAGAGCATCGCCTCCCACGGGATCTCGGCCGGCCCGGCGGCCGCCGTCGCGGGGACGGCCGCCACCGGCGGCGCGGGAGGCGCCGGCGTCCCTGACCGGGCCGCCGCCAGGTATCCGGAGCCGGAGAGCACCGCGAGTACGGCGGTCGCCGCCAGCGTCGCCGTACGCCGGCTGCGTCGCCGGGCCCGGGCGCGGATCTCCGCCGGCTCGGCCCAGCGGACCCCACCGAGGTCCCGGTGCAGCCGGTCGACGAAGCTCAGGTCCTCACGCATCAGGCCTCCTCCAGGTCAGAGACGGCGAGCAGCCCGGCCAGCGCGGTGCGCCCCCGGGAGAGCCGGGCCTTCACCGTGCCGACGGGGGCCTCGGTCTGCCGGGCCACCTCGGCCACGGGCATGCCGAGCAGGTAGTACAGGGCGAGCGCGGTGCGCTGCTCCTCGGGGAGCCGACGCAGCGCGGCGACCACCTCGACCGTGTCGACGCCGGGGCCGGGCACGCTCTCCTCGACTCCGTGCCGCAGATACGCCCGGGCGCGGCTGCGCAGGCTGCGCCAGCGGCTGACCGCGATGCGCGACGCCACCACCCGTACCCACGCCTCCGGGTCGTCGTACCCGCTCACCGTCGGCCAGCGCTGCCAGGCCCGGATGTACGCCTCCTGGACGGCATCCTGCGCCTCGGTCACGTTTCCGGTCAGCACGTAGACGAAGCCGAGCAGCCGTTGCCGGCTGCCCCGGTAGAACTCGTCGAACCCGTCGACGTCGGGCACGTGCTCACCTCCCGTGGCGTTCGGAGGAGACACGCGCGGCGGCACCACGCCGGTTGCCGGATCAGCCGATCATCTCTGCCAGCTCCGCGGGCGGGAAGCCACCGGCCGGGATCCGCTCCCGGGCCGCCCGGCGCACCGCGTACGCGACGGCGGCGTTGGCCGGGGTCGGCACCCCGTGCAGCCGACCGAGCAGGACGATCTCGCCGTTGAGGTGGTCGACCTCGGTGGAGCCGACGCCCCGGGCCAGGCTCTGCCAGGTGGAGCTGCCGGACCGCTCCTGCCCGTCGACCGGCCGGTGCCCGACCCGGTCGCCCCGCTCGGCGGCCTCCTCCTCGGTGCTGGTGTGCGCGATCCCCGCCGCGGCGAGCACCGCCTGCCCCTCTACGCGGACCCGGTCGCGCAGGTCGGTGGGGACATCGCCGCCGAGCAGCGCCTGCAGCCCGTTGCCGAGGTTGGCCAGCAGCTTGCCGTACTTCCACCGCATCACGTCGTCGCGCACCGGGGCGACGAAGCCGGCGTCGGTGAGGTCGGCGGCCACCGCGTGGTCCAGCGGGTCCGAGCCGGCCGGGTAGCGCCCGAGGTGCAACATCCCCGGGTGCGGGTACCCGTTGGCGACGACCACGCCCGGCTCCAGGTGGGTGGCGGGCAGCCAGACGCAGACCGCGTGCACCCGGGCGAAGAGCCGCAGCGCCGCCGGCTCGTTGGCCACCCCGTTCTGGGCGGTGAACAGCGGCAGCCGCTCCCCCGCCGTGCCGCCACCGGCGACCGGCGCGTCCGCCCAGGCGGCCAGCGCGGCCGGGCTGTCCTGCGACTTGACGGTGAGCACCAGGACGGTGTCGGCGGGCAGCGGCCGCTCCCCGGGAGCGTCGGTGGCCGGCCCGCGCCAGGTCGCCGTGCGGTCCGGGGTGCGCAGGGTCAGCCCGTGCCGCCGGATCGCGTCCAGGTGCGCGCCGCGGGCCACCAGCGTCACGTCGTGACCGGCCTCCCCCAGCCGTACGCCGATGGTGCCGCCGACCGCGCCCGCCCCGATGATCACGTACCGCATGCGGCCATTCTGCTCCCCCGACCGGTCAGAGGGTCAGGCCGGCGTCGGTGAGGATCGGGCCGGTGAGCAGCGCCGCGCCGACGGCCAGGGCGAGCAGGTTCACCAGGGCGAACACGGTCACCCAGAACAGCGCGGGGAACGGGGTCAGCCGGGCCAGCTGGTCGGCGTCGGACTGCGGCATCCGGCCCCGGCTGCGCAACCGTTGCAGCTCCACCACCGGCCGTACCCCGCCGAGGAGCAGGAACCAGACGCCGGTCCAGGCGAAGGCGGCCTGCACCTGCGGCGAGGCGTACCAGGAGACGGCGAGCACCACCCCGCCGGTGACCAGCAGCGACAGCACGCCGAAGACGTTGCGGATGAGCACCAGCATGGCCAGCAGCAGCACCACCGCGAGCCAGAGCAGCAGGGTGATCCGGTTGCCGCCGAGCAGCCAGGCCCCGGCGAGGCCGACCAGCGACGGGGCGACGTATCCGGCCAGCAGGGTGAGGATCATGCCGGGGCCGGTGGGGCGGCCGGCGGAGAGGGTCAGGCCGGAGGTGTCCGAGTGCAGTCGGATGCCGTGCAGCCGGCGCCCGGTGAGCAGGGCGGCGAGGGCGTGGCCGCCCTCGTGCGCGATGGTCACCGCGTTGCGGGCGACCCGCCAGGGCAGCCGGGTGGCGACCACCACCAGCGCGACGACGGCGGTGACCAGGACGAGCAGCGGGGGTGGGTCGGGCTGCGCGCCGAGGAGTCTGTCCCAGAGGTCGCCCAGCCCGTCGATCGACACCATGGGCGGGGAGCCTACCGGCACGCCGCGGCTGACCGATACCGATCAGGGGCGAGCCACATACGGGCATCGATGAAAATTTCCTTAACCCCTCTTGCGATCTAGGGCAACTACCTCCAAGGATTGGCGTCAATCAATCGACGACCCCGGAGGCATCCATGACCCGTCCCACGTTTTCGCTGCGCCGGCTCCTCGCCGCCGGCCTCACCGTCGTCGCCACCGCGGCGGCCGCCCTCGTCGCCACCGCCGGACCGGCGGCCGCGGCCACCACCCCCGGCATCGACGTCTCCCGCTACCAGGGCGCCATCAACTGGACCAGCGTCCGCAACTCCGGAATCCAGTTCGCCTTCATCAAGGCCACCGAGGGTACGAGCTACAAGGACCCGAACTTCAACAGCAACTACGTCAACGCGTACAACGCCGGGGTGATCCGCGGGGCGTACCACTTCGCCCGGCCGAACATCTCCGCCGGCTCGACCCAGGCCAACTACCTGGCCTCCAACGGCGGCGCCTGGTCGGCGGACAGCCGGACCCTCCCGGCGGCGCTGGACCTCGAGGCCAACCCGTACGCCGGCGGCTACTGCTACGGCCTGAGCACGACCGGCATGCGGAACTGGGTCCAGGACTTCCTCAACACCTACCGGTCCCGCACCGGCCGGTACGCGGTCATCTACACCACGACGAGCTGGTGGAACCAGTGCACAGGCAGCTGGAGCGCGCCGTGGGCGAACCACCCGCTCTGGATCGCCCGCTGGTCGAGCACCGTCGGCACCCTGCCGGCCGGCGCCCCGTTCTGGAGCTTCTGGCAGTACACCAGCACCGGCTCCGTCTCCGGGATCAGCGGCAACGTCGACCGCAACTACTGGAACGGCGACCGGACCCGGCTGATCGCGCTGGCCAACAACACCTGATCCGCAGCCCCGCACGCGTCGGCGGCAGCGGGACCGGTGATCAACCCGGTCCGGCTGCCGCCGTCGTCCGTTCGCGTTCAGGCCCTCCGTCGCGTGGCCATCGACACGGGCACGGCCTCCTCGCCGGCCAGTGCGGACCGCCGGGACAGCCGCCAGGCGGCGACTGCGGCGGCGGTGACCGTCACGACGGCGAGCAGCGCGACCAGCGCCGGCATACCGGCACTGACCAGCAGCAGGACGATGTCGCCGAGGGCGACGAGCATCCACAGTGCCAGCCGCGGGCGGGCGTCCTTGCGTCGGTAACCCATGTCGTGCCTCCTTCCGTCGTCGCGGGAGAGATACCCCGGACGACGGAAGGTCATGCGAATCCGATTCCCACGGATGCGATTCCCGTGCGCGTCAGCCCTGACGGTCGGGCTTGAACCCCTTGACGATCTGGTCGAACGTGGCGAGCTGCGCCGTCCAGTCCTTCTGGGCGACCTCCCACCGGATGGCGTAGCCCCGGTCACTGGCCGTGGCGAAGCCCCGGTTGCGGACATGGATGCGGGTGTTGTCCCGGGTCTCCAGCCACTCCCAGTCGGCGCAGGTCCGGTACCAGTCGCAGCGCTCGATGCTGAGGTACTGGTAGTTGTTGACCAGTCGCTTCCGGTTCGGTTCCTGCTGCTGCCAGTCGGCGACCGCGTCCCTCTTCGGCGAGGAGCCCCACTGGATGAGCATCTCGCCCACTCCGTTGTCCTGCCGGAAGACCGCCGTGTTCGAGTTGATCTGGCCACCGCGCCAGCCCGGCGGCAGCGGCACGGAGAAGGTCGGCCCCTTGTGCAGGGTCCAGCCGGCCGGCAGCGCGTTCGGGTCGGTCGACGGGGTGGCCGAGGGCGTCGGGCTGGGCGGGGCGGCGCTGGGCTGCGCGGGAGCGCCCGGCGCGGACGTCGGAGCGGCGACCGACGAGGTCGCGGCGGCGCCGGTCGGGCCGGCCTGCTGCCCGCCCTGCTCCGGGTCGTCCTCGCCCCGGCCGAGCAGCGGCACGAGCACCGCGAGACCGACCAGCAGCGCGAGCACCAGCGCGCCGATCAGCAGGTTCCGCTTCTGCCGGCCGCGCTTCGTCCCGTCGTACACGGCACCGGGAATGCGCTCGGCCGGCGCGGGCGCCGGGCTCACCGGAGCCGGCATGACCGACGTGGGGCTGCTCGGCTTGTTCGGCCGGTCCACCTTCGCCGTCGGCTCCGCGTCGGCGGCCGGCCGCGGCGGGTCGACCTTGGCGGTCGGCCCGGCGTCGACGCTCGCCGGCGCCTTGCTCGTCTCGTCCTCAGTGGTGGTGGCGGCGACGCCGGCCGCCGTGGCGGCACCCGCCGCGGCCTGCTCGGCTCGCGGCGCGGGCGGCTTCGGGGTCGACTCGGCGCTCTGCTCGGCCGGACGCGGGGCCGGCACCAGCGGCTTGTGCGGCTCGCGCGGACCGTTCGGCCCCGGCCGGCGTACGCCGTCCAGCAGCGAGATCCCCTTGGCGCGCTTGCCGCCGGCCCGGCGCAGCAGGCGCTCGGCCACCTCGGCGGTGATCCGCTCGGTCGGGTCCTTGCGGAGCAGGCCCTGGAGCACCGGCTTGAGCGGCCCGGCGTTCTTCGGCGGCGGCAGCGGCTCGGTGGCCAGCGCCGCCAGGGTGGCGATCGCCGACGGCCGAGCGTACGGCGACTTGCCCTCCACGGCGGCGTAGAGCGTCGCGCCCAGCGACCACAGGTCCGCCTCCGGACCGGCCGTGCCGTCCTTGGCCCGTTCCGGCGCGATGTACGCGGGCGAGCCGAGCACCATGCCGGTGCGGGTCACGTTCGGGTCGCCGGGGATGGTGGCCAGACCGAAATCGGTCAGTACCACCCGGCCGTCGTTGCCGAGCAGGACGTTGCCGGGCTTGATGTCGCGGTGCATCACGCCGGCCTTGTGCGCCGCCTTCAGCGCGCCGAGCACACCGAGCCCGATCTCCACCGCGCGTGCCGGCGACACCGGGCCGTCCTCGGCGAGAGTGTCCTGCAACGACTTCGACGCGACGTACTCCATGACGATCCACGGGTCGCCGTCGGTACGCAGCACGTCGAAGATGCGGACCACGTTGACGTGGTTCAGCCGGGCGATCGCCCGGGCCTCACGCAGGGAGCGTTCCCGCATCTCGCGGCGCTCGTCGTTGGTGAGACTGGGTGGCGGGACGAGCTCCTTGATGGCCACGTCCCGGTGCAGCACCTCGTCACGCGCCTTCCAGACCCGGCCCATGCCGCCCTGACCGAGCGGCGAGATGAGCCGGTACCGGTCAGCGACAAGTTGGGGAAGCGCGTCAGACATCGGAGAGACGGTACCCGGCGTCACCGATGCTCACACCGCCGGCACGCCACTGTGCGGTGAAGGTCAAGTTCGCGACGCGTACGCTGACGCCATGTCTGCCGAAGAGCCGCTGTTCCGCGTCGTCCGGGGCGTCCCGACCGCCGACGAGTTGGCCGCGCTGGTGGGTGCGATCGTCGTCCGGTCCCGACCGGCCGCCGCGCCCGCGCCGGTGGCCACGTCCGCCTGGGCGCGCAGCGCCCGGCCGACCGTCGCGGCGCCCTCCGCCGGACCCGGCGCGTGGCGCGCCTCCGGCCTCCCCCGCTGACCCTTCCGCCAATCCGACCGGACTGAGCTGGGGCGTAGCCACGGTGATGTCCTCAGGACTGCCGAGATCGCTCCGCACCCATTAACCTCACTCAGGGAAACGGGGCCGTGACGGGTAGGGAGGATCGATGATCCCTGAGGACGACCGCCCAGCTTCCTGGCTGCGCGACTACGGCGGCATCGAGGCCGACATCCGCCAGATGAGCGAGTTCGCCGACCGGCTCCAGGCCGAGGTCGAACGCAACTACGCGCCACACCTGTCGTACATCGCCGACGACATGAAAGCCCCCGTACCCAACCCCTGCGACGCCTTCGTCGAGCTGGTGCAGTTCCTGCACGCCCACTGGGAGACCCAGCAGGCCACGGCGAACATGGTGCACGACCTGGGCGGAGCCACCGGCCACCTGGCCTCGGCGGCCGGCCGGATTGCGGCCGACTACCGGGGCGCCGACGCCTTCGCCTCGGCCAGGGTCGCCGACGTGGAGGCGGCGCTCGCCAACCCGTACTCCACCATGTCCGGTGGCCGGACCCGGCTGCCCGACCCCACCGGCCCGAACGGCGGGCCGGTGGTGCTGCCGTGATCGACAGGGGCAGCGGCCGGACGTCCGGCGTCACCGACTGGCAACTGATGGACGTGCTCAGCATGTGGGCCTGCGTCCAGGACCACGAGACCCAGGGGCACTGGAAGCAGGTCGCCGGCTGGCGCAAGGTCTGCGACCTCGCGATGAACCACCTGCGGCGGCTGCACGAATATCGGCGCGGCCTGGCCGAGGCGTGGCCCCCGGAGACCAACGCGGCCGCGCGGGCGTACCTGGGCGAGCTCGACCAGCTCATCGACCGCGTCCAGCACACCCACGACGCCGCCGCCGCCAACCACGACGCGCTCGCCGCCGCCACCCGCGCCATCGACAGCGCCCGGCCCGAGCTGAAGAACCTCTACGAGCAGTACTCGACGAAGCTCCAGCAGAAGCGGTCGTACGAGGCGACGCTGGCGGATCCGAAGGCGGCGGCGGGCAGCCGGGTGGTCGATCCGCCGGTGACGGACGTGGAGTTGGAGCAGCTGAACACGAAGGCCCGGGGAATCATGTACGGGCTAAGCAGCGAACTCCAGCAGGCCCAGGTGATGCTCCGCCAGCCTCCTTCGCGTCCCGCTCCTGGTAGGCAAAATGAAAACCCTGATGCCTATGGGGTCGGCCCAGCTCCAATCATTCCTCCGGTTGTGCCCGTGCCGGTTGCAGCTTCGGTTGGGACGCCGTCAGTAAGCCGACCCAAGGTCATAGGGCCTGTTCCCGCGCCAACCTCACCAAATGTCGGCCCCGTGCTCGGCGGGGCAGGTACCGGGCTTGCCTCAACCCCGAGCGCCCCCGGACCGCTTGGCCTGGCACCGACAGGCCCAATCAACTCGTCAACTGCCATCGGGATACCGCCCACTCTGCCGTCAGTGACCGGCGCTCCTTCCAGTCGGCCTGCCAATGCGGGTGGAAGATCGGGCCAGGCTGGACCGGTCAACCGTCCGGCGGGCGGCGGAGCGAACCAAGCCCCGCATGGCGCACGCTCCGTTCCGCCACGGCCTATGCCGCCGGGCGGCTTGATCGGTGGCGTTCCAGGCATGACCCTCGGGCAGCCAGGTGGAGGTGCCTCACCTCGCCGGGTAAATCCGGTGGGTGGCGTTATCGGGGGAGGTGGAGCCGGAACGGCTCCTACCGGCGCAGCTGGCTCTCGCCCTGGTGGAGGTCGGGCCCAGCTCAACGGATCACACGGAATGCCTCCCATCGGCGGGGCACCTGGTATGGGCGGCGGTGCTCACGGAATAAGTGGGGCAAGCGGAGGTCCGTGGGGCCGGCAAACAGTTGAGGGTGAGTCCCGACGTTGGGACCCTGACCATCCATGGGAAACGGACGAGGGGGTGGACCCGGTGGTCCGCCCTCCAGACGACGAGGGTCCCATTGACCCAGGCCCGGCCATCGGCTTTGCCCGGTGAGCGATCGCGCCACCTCGCTTCTTTTGCCGGTGCTGCTCCTATCAACGGCGGTGGGTCTTCAGCCAACTGCTCCGGCCCAGGCGGCCCCTAATCCGACAGGGGCAGAGCGGGTGCGAGGTGACCAGTGGCATCTGCGTTTTCTGAACGTTCCCGAGGCGCATCGAATTAGTCGAGGCGAAGGAGTTACTGTCGCAATACCCGACACTGGAGTCGATCCTCATCCTGACCTGCGAGGAAACCTTCTCCCAGGGACCGACATAGTTCCTGGCGGCTGCGGGGACGGCCAGCAAGATCGAGACAGCCACGGCACCGCGATGGCCGGGCTTGTAGCCGCGCACGGGCAAGGCGCGAATACCGGCGCGTTGGGAATCGCACCTAAGGCGAAGATCTTGCCAATTCGCGCAAGGGTCCGCAATCTCGAGGGAGACACCGAGAACCTTGCTGCCGGCGTCGAGTGGGCGACCTCGAACGGCGCCGATGTGATTAGCATCTCCGCTGCAGCTGGGGCAAGTGTGCGGCTTCAGCGAGCGATAAGAACGGCGCTGCAAGCAAACATTGTCGTGGTCGCGGCAGCCGGTAATCGCCCCGAAGACATAGGAGTTGGCTATCCGGCGTCGGAGGAGGGGGTCCTTGCGGTAGGTGGCGTCGACCAGGCTGGCGCACATGCGGCCGTCGCCGTAACTGGATCAGAGATCGACGTCGTAGCTCCGGCGGTGAGCATCTATAGCACCAGCTACGACGGGAAATACTCGGAGGGCAGCGGAACATCCAGCGCCACCGCCATAGTCGCAGGAGCCGCAGCTCTGATCCGAGCCAAGTATCCGCATCTGCCGGCAGAAGAGGTGGTACACCGCCTGACAGCGACTGCGGTCGACAAGGGGGCGCCGGGCCGTGACGATGAGTACGGCTATGGGGTTATCGACCTGGTAGCAGCCCTCTCAGCAGACGTACCCCCGCTCGGCTTTGAGTCGCTGACGGCAAGTGCACGGCCCGACGGCGGCCTGACCGCAACGGCCGGTTCGGAGCCGGCCAGCGATGCCGACGACGGAGCAGCCAGACGCGGACTCGCTGCCTTGGGCGTGATCGTGGCAGCAGCAGGCGGCTACCTGCTCTGGCGGCGACGCCGCGATGCTGACGACCCGCCGCCACGGATCAGCCGTTGACGACCGGCGCACGCCGCTTCCGGGTGGACGAGGTGTTCGACCTGACCGCCCGGCTCGGGCTCGTCGCCCGCGGGACCACGCTCGACAACACACTGGTCGGCGCGCTCAGCTCCGTGGACGAGCTCACCGGCGCGCGTGCCCGAGTCATCGGCTTCCCACCCTGACGACACCACGCAGCGGCCAGCATCGCTGGCCTACCAGGTCGGGTCTGGGCAGTGCAGGTTGTCTCCGGGTCCTGATGCCCGGCCGGTCGCCCGTCCGTCTCCGCAGCCCAGCCGGTAGCGTCGGAATCGTGCCGAACTCCCTGCCGCTGCGCCTCGTGCTCGCCAGCCAGAGTCCCGCCCGTCGCAAGCTCCTCCAGGCCGCCGGGATCGAACCCGACGTGCTGGTGAGCGGCGTCGACGAGTCCCAGGTGGTCGCCGATCGGGCGGAGGATCTCTGCCTGGAGCTTGCCCGTCTCAAGGCGCTCGCGGTGCTCGACCGGCTGCGCGCCACCCCGGACGAGCGCACGCTGGTGCTCGGCTGCGACTCGGTGCTGGCCTTCGACGGGGAGATCCTGGGCAAGCCGGCGGACGCCGCCGACGCCACGGACCGCTGGCGGCGGATGCGCGGGCGCAGCGGGGTGCTGCACACCGGGCACTGCCTGATCGACGTGACGCACGAGGCGCGAGCGGAGGCGGTCGCGTCGACGGTCGTGCACTTCGCCGACATCAGCGACGAGGAGATCGCCGCGTACGTGGCGACGGGCGAGCCGCTGGCGGTGGCCGGGGCGTTCACCATCGACGGGTTGGGCGGGGCGTTCCTCACCGGCATCGAGGGTGACCCGGGCACGGTGGTGGGGCTGTCCCTGCCGCTGCTGCGTCGGCTCCTCGGCGAGTTGGAGCTGAGCATCACGGACCTGTGGACGAAGGTCGCGCCGGGGGGCCAGGAGGTCGAACATCTCGGCTAGCGTCCGTTCATGACCACCAAGCCGTTGCCGCTGACTCCGGAACTGCACGCCTACCTCGTCGCTCACGGCTCGCCGCCGGACGAGATCATCCGCGACCTGGCCGAGGAGACGCTCGCCGCCCTTCCAGATGAGGCGATGATGCAGGTGGCGCCGGAGCAGGCCGCGTTCCTGACCTTCCTCACCCGGCTGCTCGGCGTGCGACAGGCGGTGGAGGTGGGCACCTTCACCGGGCTCTCCTCGCTGGCGATCGCCCGGGGGCTGCCCGAGGACGGCCGGCTGACCTGCTTCGACATCTCTGAGGAGTACACCGGCATCGCCCGGCGGTACTGGGAGCGCGCGGGCGTCGCGGACCGGATCGAGCTGCGCATCGGCCCGGCCGGGGAGACGCTGCGCGAGCTGCCCCAGGAGCGGCACCTGGACTTCGCCTTCATCGACGCGGACAAGACGGGCTACCCGGTCTACTGGGACGAGCTGGTGCCCCGGATGCGTCCGGGTGCGGTCATCGCGGTGGACAACACGCTGCGCGGGGGTCGGGTGCTCGCCCCGCAGAACGCCGACGACCGGGCGATCGCCGCGTTCAACGACGAGGTGCTGGCCGACGTGCGCGTCGAGGCGGTCATGCTCCCCATCGCCGACGGCGTGACCCTCGCCCGGGTCCACTGACCCACCTTGCGGCGTGTCGCGGTGTCGAGCCGCCCGGACACCGCAACACACCGCAAACCGCGCCGCACCAAACCGCGCCGCGCCGAGGACGGGCGGGCGCGGCGCGCGCCGAGGCGGGGGTGGCTGGCGGCGGAGGGTCAGGCGCCGACCAGGGTCGGGGCGCGGTCGTCGTCCGTCGGTGCGGCGCGCAGGGCGCGGCCGAGTCGCACGGTCAGCAGCAGGGCGGCGGCGATGAAGCCGGGCAGCAGCAGGAAGGCCAGGTGCGGTCCGATCCCGTCGGCCACCGCGCCGAGCGCCACCGGCGCGATCCCGAAGCCCACCCCCATCGAGTACGCGGACCAGCCGGCCGCCTTGTCGGCGGCCGGCCCGGCGACGGCCAGCGCGATCGAGATCGCGAGGGGGTAGTGCAGCGCGTTGCCGAGCCCGAGCACCACCAGGCCGGTGACGGCGAGCCAGCCGACGGGCGCGAGCCAGAACAGGACGAACCCGGCCAGCGACACGGTCAGCGCGCCGAGCAGCAGCGGGGCGGGCGGCCAGCGCAGGGCGATCCGGCCGCCGGCCAGCCGGCCGAGGAACATGCCGCAGACGATCGCGGCGACGGCGGCCGAGGCGGAGGCGGCGGTCATCCCGGCGTGCGAGCGGAGCACGTCGGCGGTCCAGAGCGACAGGCAGACCTCGATCGAGCCGGTGACCGACATCAGCACCCAGGCGATCCAGTACGCCCGGGGCAGCCGTCCGGCCACGCGGTCGGCCGCGCCGGCACGGCCGCTGAGGGGTACGGGGACGTCGTCGGCCCGGGTCGCATCGGCGGGCGCCGCCGCCGCGGCGGTCGCGCCGACGGGGTCGGCGGCAGCCGCGGCAGCGGGGGCGGCCTGCGGCGGGCGTACCCGGGAGAGGCGGGCGGCGAGCGCGACCAGCGCGATCAGCCCGACCTCGACGGCCATCACCGGCCGCCAGCCGAAGCCCGCGTCGACGCTGGCGCCGATGACCAGCGGGGCGAGGATGCCCATGCCGGCGCAGACGGCGTTGGCCTCGGTGAGCGCGGCGGGCGCGGCGGGGCCGTGCCGGGCGGTGAGGACGACGGCGACGCCGCTGACCACGATCATGCCGGCGGTGGCCACGGCGGCGACCGCGGCGAGGGTGGCGGGCAGCGGGCGGAGCAGGCCGAACGCGGTGACGCCGGCGGCGACCCCGGCCAGCCCGGCCCAGATCGCGGCGGCCCGGCCGATCCGCCGGGCCAGCGGGGCGAAGAGCGCCCCGCCGAGCAGCGCGCCGACGGCGATGGCGGTGCTGTGCAGGCCGGCGACGGCGGCGCTGGTGCCCTGCTCGTCGCGGAGCAGCGGTACGACGGGGCCGAACCCGTAGAGGAAGAAGCCCCACAGCCCCAGCTGGGCGTAGGTCAGCCAGGTGGTCCTGTCATGGGTGAGGCGGGGCACTGGCCTTACGCTACAAGCGCCTGGCCGGTGCCCCGCCTCAGGTGAGAGGCAGCTCTCGTCAGCGGACGCTGCGGGCGAACTGCCGGGCGGCCCAGATGACGCCGGCGACGGCGAGCACCGCGGTGATGGTCAGCCCCTGCCACACCTTGTCGTTGCCCAGGTCCCCGGCGAAGAGCGCCCGGGTGCCGTCGACCGCCCAGGAGAACGGGTTCCAGTCGGCGATGCCCTGGAGCCAGCCCGGAGCGAAGGTGAGCGGCAGCAGGATGCCGGAGAGCAGCAGCACCGGCTGGGCGACGGTGTTCATCAGCGGGGCGAGCGCGTCCTCGCTCTTGACCTTGAGCGCGACACCGTAGGAGACGGCCGAGGTCATCAGCGCGATCAGGGCGAGCATCAGGTACGCCAGCAGCAGGTCACCGATGAAGACGCGCAGGTCGAACAGGAGCGCGAGCAGGGTGATGATGACCGCCTGCACGAGCAGCGAGACCACGTCCCGCAGGGAGCGGCCGAGCAGCAGGGCCAGCCGGCTGACCGGGGTGACCCGGGAGCGTTCGATGACCCCGGCGCGCAGCTCGGCGATCAGGCCGAAGCCCTGGAACAGGCCGCCGAAGATGGCCAGCAGCACCAGCAGGCCGGGTACGAAGATCTTGTAGGCGGCGGCCTGGGTGGGCGCGTTCAGGGCCGGCTTGAGCAGCGGGGCGAAGAGCAGCAGGTACATCACCGGCTGGAAGACGCCGACGAAGACCCAGACCGGGTTGCGCAGCAGCAGCTGGATCTGGCGCTGGAAGATGAGCCAGGTGTCGCGGGCGAGTTTCATGACGATTCTCCTGTGGTGGATGCTCAGGACTCGCGCAGCGAGCGGCCGGTCTTGGTGAGGAAGACGTCGTCGAGGCTGGGGCGGTGCAGCTCGATCGACGAGAGCGTGAGTCCGGCGGCGTCGAGCCGGCGGAGGATCTGCGGGATGGCGGTGGCCCCCTCGTCGACGTAGAGGCGCAGGCCGCCCTCGTCGGCGGTCTCCAGCTTGTTGACGAACTCCTCGCCGTCGAGCAGCTGCACGGCCTGCGGCGTGCTGGCCACGTCCAGGCCGACCAGCACCACGTCGCCGGAGATCTCCCGCTTCAGCTCGGCCGGGGTCCCCTCGGCGACCACCTCGCCGTGATCCATGATCGCGATCCGGTCGCAGAGCGCGTCCGCCTCGTCGAGGTAGTGCGTGGTGATGAAGACGGTCATGCCCTCAGTGCGCAGCCGGCGGATCTCGTCCCACATGTGCGCGCGGCTCTGCGGGTCGAGGCCGGTGGTCGGCTCGTCCAGGAAGACGATCTTCGGCTCGTGGATGATGCCGAGGGCGATCTCCACCCGGCGCCGCTGGCCGCCGGAGTACGTCTTGCACTTGCGGTCGGCGTACTCGGTGAGCTGGAAGGCGTCGAGGGCACGGGCGGCGCGGCGGTGCGCCTCGGCCTTGGCGATGCCGTACATGCGGGCGTGCAGCACCAGCTCCTCGCGGGCCGTGGACTCGTCCCAGGTGCTGCCGCCCTGGGCCACGTAGCCGATCCGGCGGCGCACCTCGGCCGGGTCCTTGCGCAGGTCGGCGCCGGCGATGGTGGCCTCGCCACCGTCGGGCTCGATGAGCGTGGCGAGCATCCGCAGGGTGGTGGTCTTGCCGGCGCCGTTGGGGCCGAGGAAGCCGAAGATCTCGCCCTCGGCGACCTGGAGGTTCACCCCCCGTACGGCGTCGACCGTCTTCGTCTCCCGACCGGCACGGGAGCGGAACGACTTCCGCAGCCCCCTGGTCTCGATCATGTCTGCTCCTGGTCGTCCGGGCCGGACGCGCCGGCCGCCTGTCCCCCGGGGCCGCCGGACGGCGCGCTCCCCCGTGGTGCGCGAGAAGGCTAACGCGATATAGCTCTTGTGGTCAACGTTGATTATTCCGCGTTCACGTCGCGGGGCGGCGCGCCGTCGGTCCATCCCGACCAGCCCTCCGCCCCGGCGAGTCCAGCAGGCAGGTACGACACCCCGGACTCGATCCGCTCGGCGATCCGATCGCACCAGGCCACCTCCGCCTCGGCGCGGGCCGCCCAGAGCTCGAACATCCAGGCCACGTGCACCGGCTTGGTGTTGCGCATCCAGTCGGAGTCCAACGAGGCACGCATCGACTCGACACCGGCGCGCAGCAGGTTCGCCCGGTTCCGCAGCGCGGCGGCGGCCTCCTCGCGGGGCATCGCGGGCAGGAAGGAGAAGGCCGCGACGAACGGGTCCGGCGTCTCGTGCAACTGCCACCACAGGCCGCGCAGCAGCGTCTCGAACTCGTCCTCCCCCTTCGGCGTCACCTCGTAGGTGGTGCGGGCCGGACGGGCGCCGACCTGCTCGGTCGCCACCTCGCGCAGCAGCCCTTCCTCGGTCAGCTTGCGCAGGGCGTGGTAGATCGATCCGGGTTGCACGTTGGCCCACCGGTCGGCGTTCCAGCTCAGCAGCTCGCGGCGCACGTCGTAGCCGTGTACCGGTTGCATCCACCGGACCAGGCCGAGAATCATCATCCGAGTCGCAGACACCGGACAAGCGTAATAAACAAGTTTGACTAGGGCGCGGCCGGAACAGTGCGCCATCCCACACTGAGCGATCGTTAGGGCCATCAGAGTGACCGATACACTCCCGGTCAACGACCTCCCGGGAGGAGCCCTCAAGGTGCGCAAGGTACTCATCGCCAACCGCGGCGAGATCGCCGTCCGCGTCATCCGCGCCTGCCGCGACGCCGGCCTGGGCAGCGTCGCCGTGTACGCGGACTCCGACCGGGACGCCCTGCACGCCACGCTGGCGGACGAGGCGTACGCCCTCGGCGGCGACACCGCGGCCGAGACGTACCTGCGGATCGACAAGCTGATCGACGTCGCCGCCCGGTCCGGTGCCGACGCCGTGCACCCCGGCTACGGCTTCCTCTCCGAGAACGCCGACTTCGCCCAGGCCGTCATCGACGCCGGGCTGACCTGGATCGGCCCCACCCCGCAGGCGATCCGCGACCTCGGCGACAAGGTGACCGCCCGGCACATCGCCCAGCGGGCCGGCGCGCCCCTGGTCCCCGGCACCCCGGACCCGGTCGGCAACGCCGACGAGGTGATGGCGTTCGCCATCGACCACGGCCTGCCGGTCGCCATCAAGGCGGCCTTCGGCGGCGGCGGGCGCGGCCTCAAGGTGGCCCGCACCATGGAGGAGATCCCGCACCTGTTCGAGTCGGCCACCCGCGAGGCGGTCGCCGCGTTCGGCCGGGGCGAGTGCTTCGTCGAGCGGTACCTGGACAAGCCCCGGCACGTCGAGGCGCAGGTCCTCGCCGACCAGCACGGCAACGTGATCGTGGTCGGCACCCGGGACTGCTCGCTGCAGCGCCGGCACCAGAAGCTGGTCGAGGAGGCCCCGGCGCCGTTCCTCACCGCCGCGCAGCGCACCCAGATCCACGAGAGCGCCAAGGCGATCTGCCGGGAGGCCGGCTACCACGGCGCCGGCACCGTGGAATACCTGGTCGGCGTGGACGGCACCATCTCCTTCCTGGAGGTCAACACCCGGCTCCAGGTCGAGCACCCGGTCACCGAGGAGACCGCCGGCGTCGACCTGGTCCGCGAGCAGTTCCGGATCGCCGACGGCGAGAAGCTGCGGTTCTCCGAGGACCCGACCCCGCGCGGGCACTCCATCGAGTTCCGGATCAACGGCGAGGACCCGGGCCGCAACTTCCTGCCCGCCCCGGGCACCATCACCGCCCTGCGCCTGCCCACCGGGCCGGGCGTGCGGGTGGACACCGGCATCTCGGCCGGCGACGTGATCGGCGGCAACTTCGACTCGCTGCTCGCCAAGGTCATCATCACCGGCGAGACCCGGGCCGAGGCGATCGAGCGGGCCCGCCGGGCGCTGGACGAGATGGTCGTCGAGGGCATGGCCACCGCGCTGCCGTTCCACCGGCTGGTCGTCCGGGACGAGGCGTTCACCACCGAGCCGTTCACCGTGCACACCCGGTGGATCGAGACCGAGTTCGACAACACCGTGCCGCCGTTCACCGCCGTCGCCGGCGCCGCCGAGGCGCCGGCCGGTCGCGAGACCGTCGTGGTCGAGGTGGCGGGCAAGCGGCTCGAGGTCAGCCTCCCCGCCGGCCTCGGCGCGGGTACGACCAGCGCCGCGCCCGCCGCCCGCAAGCCGGCCCGCCGGGGCGGCGGCGCCAAGGCCGGCGCGGCGGTCAGCGGCGACGCGCTCGCCTCTCCGATGCAGGGCACCATCGTCAAGATCGCCGTGGCGGACGGGGACACCGTCGCCGAGGGCGACCTGGTGGTGGTGCTGGAGGCGATGAAGATGGAGCAGCCGCTGCACGCCCACAAGGCCGGTACGGTCAGCGGGCTGTCGGCCGAGGTCGGCGCGGTGATCACCGCCGGCGCGGCGATCTGCACCATCGCCTGACCCGGTCGGCACGGCTTCCCGGGCACCCGGGGAGGGCATCGGCCCGCCCCTGCCCACCGGCTGTACCGTCGCCCGCCGGCGGGGGGCGGCGGCCCGGCGGGGGTGGTTTGGGACACCAGCGGCGGCGGACCGGGCCCCGAGCAGGAATGATGGCCGGGTGCGGTTCCTTCATGGCGCGGTCCCCGCGCACGACCTGACCTACAACGACGTCTTCATGGCGCCGGCCCGCTCCGAGGTGGGCTCGCGACTCGACGTCGACCTGGCCACCGGCGACGGCACGGGCACCACCATCCCGCTGGTGGTCTCCAACATGACGGCGGTGTCCGGCCGCCGGATGGCGGAGACCGTCGCCCGGCGCGGCGCGATCGCGGTCATCCCGCAGGACATCCCGATCGAGGTGGTGGCCAACGTCGTCGCCTGGGTCAAGCAGCGGCACCTGGTGCACGACACGCCCATCACGCTCGGCCCGACCGACACCGTCGGCGACGCCATCCACCTGCTGCCGAAGCGGTCGCACGGCGCGGTGATCGTGGTCGACGAGGCGGGCCGCCCGCTCGGCGTGGTCACCGAGGCGGACACCGTCGGCGTGGACCGCTTCGCCCAGCTGCGGCACGTGATGTCGACCGAGCTGCACACCGTGCCGGCGGACGCGGACCCGCGTACCGGCTTCGATCGGCTGTCGGCCGGGCGGCGGCGGCTGGCCCCGGTGGTGGACCCCGACGGCCGGCTGATCGGGGTGCTGACCCGGCAGGGCGCGCTGCGCGCCACCCTCTACCGGCCGGCCGTGGACGACCGCGGCCGGCTGCGCATCGCCGCCGCCGTCGGCATCAACGGCGACGTGACCGGCAAGGCGGAGGCGCTGCTGGCCGCCGGTGTGGACACCCTGGTGGTGGACACCGCGCACGGCCACCAGGAGCGGATGATCTCCGCGCTGCGGGCGGTACGCAAGCTCGACCCCGCGGTGCCGGTGGCGGCGGGCAACGTGGTCACCGCCGAGGGCGTACGCGACCTGGTGGAGGCGGGAGCCGACATCGTCAAGGTCGGTGTCGGTCCGGGTGCCATGTGCACGACCCGGATGATGACCGGCGTGGGCCGGCCGCAGTTCTCCGCGGTACTCGACTGCGCGGCGGCGGCCCGGGCGCTGGGCCGGCACGTCTGGGCGGACGGCGGCGTGCGGCACCCCCGGGACGTGGCGCTGGCGCTCGCCGCCGGGGCGTCCAACGTGATGATCGGGTCGTGGTTCGCCGGCACCTACGAGTCCCCCGGCGACCTCTACACCGAGCCGGACGGCCGGCGGTACAAGGAGAGCTTCGGCATGGCCTCGGCGCGGGCGGTCAGCGCGCGTACCGCCGAGGACAGCGCCTTCGACCGGGCCCGCAAGGCGGTCTTCGAGGAGGGCATCTCCTCGGCCCGGATGTACCTGGACCCGACCCGGCCCGGTGTCGAGGACCTGATCGACGAGATCATCGCCGGGGTACGCAGCGCCTTCACCTACGCGGGCGCCCGCAGCCTGGACGAGTTCCACGAGCGCGCGCTGGTCGGCGTGCAGAGCACCGCCGGCTACACCGAGGGCATGGCGCTGCCCACCAGCTGGTGACCACCCCGCCCGACGCGGGCGGTTGACCTCATTTGCGGCGTGTCGCGGTGTCCGGGTGACGGGACACCGCGACTCGCCGCATCCGGGGTGGATCATCCCGGGCGGCGGGCCGGGGTCACTCGAAGAGGCGGCGGATGACCGCGCGGGCGGTCTGCTCGGGGTCCCGGCCGGCCTCGGGCGGCAGGGCGCCGGCCAGCCAGAGGGTGGCGAACCCGTGCACGATCGACCAGGCGGCCAGGGCGTCCCGGTCGGGGGCGGCGGCGGGCAGGGCGGCCAGTCCGCCGCGCAGCACCGCGCGGGCCCGGTCCCGGGCGGCCCGCACCTCGGCGTCGTCGCCCCGGTAGAGGTCCGGCTGGAACATCACCTCGAAGTGGGCCCGGTGGTCGACGGCGAACCGGACGTACGCCACCCCGACCTCCAGCAGGTCGTCGCCGGCCCCGCGCAGCTCGTCGGCGAGGCGGTCGTACCCCTCGACGGCGAGCGCGGTGAGCAGACCGGCCTTGTCGCCGAAGTGGTGGGCCGGAGCGGCGTGCGACACGCCGGCGCGGCGGGCCAGGTCACGCAGGCTCAGCGCGGCCGGCCCGGACTCCTCGATCGCCTGGACCGCCGCGTCGAGCAGGGCCCGCCGCAGGTCGCCGTGATGGTAGCCGCGCGTCGTCATGCCGGGCAGCATAACTTGCCAACGACAAGATGCAATGTCGGATATTAGTTTGGCCCCTGACGATCCGGGGGCTAACGTCAGCGCCGTGCACATGGAACCCCTGGCCCGATTCCCGGACCTGCTGCGTAACGCGCCGATGGGGCGGCTGGTCTCGGTCGCCGGCCACCTGGTCGACCAGCACTGGGGTCGCTACCTGTCCGAGCACCACGGCCTCACGACCGCCGGGATGCGGGTGCTGTTCATCCTGTCCCGCACCGGCGAGACCACCCACCGGGACGTCGCCGAACGCTCCTTCGTCCGGCCCGCCACCCTCACCGGGATCGTCGACACCCTGGAGCGCGACGGCTTCGTCGAGCGGCACCGGGCGGGCGCCGACCGCCGGACGGTGCAGCTCGCGCTGACCGACAAGGGACGCGAGCACGTGCAGGCCCTCTTCGACCTGATCCACAGCGACACCCCGCTGACCTCCGTCGACGCCGACCCGGCGAAGAAGGCGGTGATCCGCGAGTTCCTGACCGAGTTGATTGTGACCATGTCCGACGGGGAGGACACCCGGTTGAACCCGGCAGACCAGGAATCCGACGAGGCGAGACCGGGAGGCCGCCCGTGCTGATCCGCCTACTGCGGAATCATCTGCGCCCGTACCGCCGGCCACTGGCCGGGGTGGTGCTGCTCCAGTTCGTCGGCACGATGGCCTCGCTCTACCTGCCGAGCCTCAACGCCGACATCATCGACCAGGGCGTGGCCCGGGGCGACACCGACTACATCATGCGTACCGGCGGGTGGATGCTGCTGGTCAGCCTGGTCCAGATCGCCTGCTCGGTGGCCGCCGTCTACCTCGGCGCGCGGACCGCGATGGCCTTCGGCCGGGACGCCCGGGCCGCCGTCTTCGCGCAGGTCAACCGCTTCTCCGCCCGGGAGGTCGCCCGGTTCGGCGCGCCGTCCCTGATCACCCGCAACACGAACGACGTGCAGCAGGTGCAGATGCTCGTGCTGATGAGCTGCACCATGCTGGTCGCCGCGCCGATCATGTGCGTCGGCGGGATGGTGATGGCGCTGCGGGAGGACCTCGCGCTCTCCCGGCTGATGCTGGTCTGCGTGCCGGTGCTGGCGATCGCGCTGGGCCTGGTCGTCCGGCGGATGGTGCCGGGATTCCGGGAGATGCAGACCCGGATCGACACGGTCAACCGGGTGCTGCGCGAGCAGATCACCGGCATCCGGGTGATCCGGGCGTTCGTCCGCGAGCCGTACGAGACGGACCGGTTCGGCGTCGCCAACGCCGACCTCACCGCGACGGCGCTGCGGGTCGGCCGACTGATGGCCCTGATCTTCCCGGTGATCATGCTGGTGCTCAACGTCTCCAGCGTCGCGGTGCTCTGGTTCGGCGCGCAGCGGGTCGACGCCGATCAGATGCAGATCGGCGCGCTGACCGCGTTCCTGCAGTACCTGATGCAGATCCTGATGGCCGTCATGATGGCCACCTTCATGCTGATGATGGTGCCGCGCGCGGCGGTCTGCGCCGAGCGGATCGTCGAGGTGCTGGACACCGAGTCGTCGGTGGTGCCGCCGGCCGATCCGTTGATCGCGATGACCAGGCGCGCCGAGCTGGAGCTTCGCCGCGTCGCCTTCCAGTACCCCGGGGCGAGTGCTCCGGTGCTGCACGACATCTCGTTCCGGGCCGGGCCGGGCCGGACCACCGCCATCATCGGGTCCACCGGCGCCGGCAAGACCACCCTGCTCACCCTGGTCCCCCGGCTGGTCGACCCGACCGCCGGCGCGGTGCTGGTCGACGGCGTGGACGTGCGGCTGCTGGAACCGGACGAGGTGTGGCGCCGGATCGGGCTGGTGCCGCAGCGGCCGTACCTGTTCAGCGGAACGGTCGCCAGCAACCTCCGGTACGGCAACCCGGACGCCACCGACGAGGAGCTGTGGCAGGCGCTGGAGATCGCCCAGGCGCGGGACTTCGTGGCCGAGATGCCGGGCGGGCTGGACGCCCCGATCGCCCAGGGCGGCACGAACGTCTCCGGCGGTCAGCGGCAGCGGCTGGCGATCGCCCGGGCGCTGGTCCGCCAGCCGGAGATCTACCTCTTCGACGACTCGTTCTCGGCGCTGGACCTCGGCACCGACGCCCGGCTGCGGGCGGCGCTGCGGCCGGTCACCGCGGACGCGGCCGTGGTGATCGTGGCCCAGCGGGTCTCCACGATCGTCGACGCCGACCAGATCATCGTGCTCGAGGACGGCGGCGTCGTCGGCACGGGACGACACGAGGAACTGCTGAAGAGCTGCCCGACGTACGCCGAGATCGTCGCGTCCCAGCAGACGGCGGAGGTGCCGGCGTGAGCAAGCCCGACGAGCGGACCACGCAGGCCGGTGACGGCCGGGCGCCCGTACCCGAGCAGAAGGTCCCGGAGGCACGGACGCCGAAGCGGCTGCCCCCCGGCGGCCAGCGCGGCGGTCCGCCGTGGATGGGCGCCGCGATGCCGGCCGAGAAGTCGATGAACTTCGGTCCGTCGGCCCGGCGCCTGCTCGGCCGGCTGCGGCCGCACCGGCTCCAGCTGGCCGCGGTGATCACGCTCGCCGTGGCGAGCATCGGGCTCAGCGTCATCGGTCCGAAGCTCCTCGGCCACGCCACCGACCTGATCTTCAGCGGGGTGATCGGTCGGCAACTGCCCGCCGGGACCACCACGGAGCAGGCCGCGGCGGCGGCCCGGGCCGCCGGCAACGACAACTACGCCGACATGCTCGCCCGGATGGACGTGGTGCCGGGCGCCGGGATCGACTTCACCGCCCTCGGCCGGGTGCTCGTCCTGGCCCTGGCGCTCTACCTGGCGGCCAGTGTGCTGATCTGGTGGCAGGGGTGGCTGCTCAACGGGGTGGTGCAGCGGACCGTGCTGCGGCTGCGCGCCGAGGTGGAGGAGAAGCTCCACCGGCTGCCTTTGCCCTACTTCGATCGGCAGCCCCGGGGCGAACTGCTCAGCCGGGTCACCAACGACATCGACAACATCTCGCAGACCCTGTCGCAGACGCTCAGCCAGCTGCTCACCTCGCTGCTGACCGTCGTCGGCGTGCTGGCGATGATGTTCTGGATCTCGCCGCTGCTGGCGTTGGTGGCGCTGGTCGCGGTGCCGCTGTCGGTGATCGTGACCCAGCGGATCGCCAAGCGGTCGCAGCAGAAGTTCATCGCCCAGTGGCGGCACACCGGTGAGCTGAACGGCCAGATCGAGGAGGCGTACACCGGCCACGAGCTGGTCAAGGTCTTCGGTCGGCAGCGCGAGGTGGAAGCCGCCTTCCACGCGAAGAACGAGGAGCTGTTCCGAGCCAGCTTCGGGGCTCAGTTCATCTCCGGGATCATCATGCCGGCGATGATGTTCGTCGGGAACCTCAGCTACGTCGCGATCGCCGTGGTCGGCGGGCTGCGGGTGGCCTCCGGGACGATGAGCCTCGGCGACGTGCAGGCGTTCATCCAGTACTCGCGGCAGTTCACCCAGCCGCTCACCCAGGTCGCCTCGATGGCGAACCTGCTCCAGTCCGGGGTGGCCTCCGCCGAGCGGGTCTTCGCGGTGCTCGACGCCCAGGAGCAGAGCCAGGACAAGGTTGCGCCGCCCCGGGTCACCGGCCGGGTCGAGTTCGCACACGTCTCCTTCCGGTACGACCCGGAAAAGCCGCTGATCGACGACCTGTCGCTGGTCGCCGAGCCGGGTCACACCGTGGCGATCGTCGGCCCGACCGGCGCCGGCAAGACCACCCTGGTCAATCTGATCATGCGCTTCTACGAGCTGGACGCGGGCTGGATCACCCTCGACGGGGTGGACATCACCAGCATGCCCCGGGACGAGCTGCGCAGCCGGATCGGCATGGTGCTCCAGGACACCTGGCTCTTCGGCGGCACCATCCGGGACAACATCGCCTACGGCCGGCCGGACGCTACCGAGGAGGAGATCCTGGCCGCCGCCCGGGCCACCTTCGTGGACCGCTTCGTGCGCAGCCTCCCGGACGGGTACGACACCGTCATCGACGAGGAGGGCAGCAACGTCAGCGCCGGCGAGAAGCAGCTCATCACGATCGCCCGGGCGTTCCTGGCCGAGCCGTCGCTGCTGATCCTCGACGAGGCCACCAGCAGTGTGGACACCCGCACGGAGGTGCTGCTCCAGCGGGCGATGGCGGCGCTGCGCTCGGACCGGACCAGCTTCGTCATCGCGCACCGGCTCTCCACCATCCGCGACGCCGACCTGATCCTGATGATGGAGCACGGCCGGATCGTCGAGCAGGGCACCCACGAGCAGTTGCTCGCCGCGAAGGGGGCGTACCACCGGCTGTACCGGTCGCAGTTCGCCGGCGCGCTGGTGGACGACGAGGACGACGGGGCGGCCCCCCGGACCCCGTCGGTCCAGGGGGCGCTCTCCTCATGACCGGCTCAGGCGGGCGCCGGCAGCAGGTCGGCCGAGCGGGCGGCGACCACCGCCCCGACCAGCCCCAACGCGTCCGCGACGGGCATCGGTTCCAACCCCCGGCCGTCGCGCAGGCGCAGCGAGACCGACCCGTCGGCCGCCTCCCGGGCGCCCACCACCCCGACGTACGGCACCCGGCGGTGGGCGGCGTCGCGGATCCGGGCGCCCAGCGAGCCGCCGGCGTCGACCTCGGCCCGCAGCCCGGCGGCGACGGCCCGGCGGGCGAGTTCGGCGGCCGCCCCCGCCTGCCCGGCATCGACCGGCAGCAGCACCAGCTGCACCGGGGCGTACCAGGCCGGGAAGGCGCCCTGGTGCACCTCGATCAGGTAGGCGAAGAGCCGTTCCATGCTGCCGACCAGGCTGCGGTGCACCATCACCGGCCGCCGCCGGGCCCCGGACGCGTCGGTGTACGACAGGTCGAACCGCTCCGGCTTGTCGAAGTCGAGCTGGACGGTGGAGAGGGTGGACTCCCGGCCGGCGGCGTCGACGATCTGAATGTCGATCTTCGGGCCGTAGAAGGCGGCCTCGCCCGGAGCCTCTGTGAAGGCGACCCCGTCGAGCGCCGCGCGCAGCAGGTCCTCGGCCCGCGCCCACTGGGCGTCGTCGCCGACGTACTTCTCCCCCGGCCCGCGCAGCGACAGCCGGAACCCGGCCGGGCGGACGCCGAGCGCGGCGTGCGCCTCGCGGATCAGCCGCAGGATCTCCCGCACCTCCTCGCCGACCTGGTCCAGTGCGCAGAAGTTGTGCGCGTCGTTGAGCGAGATGGCGCGGACCCGGGACAGGCCGCCCAGCACGCCCGACCGCTCCGCCCGGTACATCCCGCCCAGCTCGGCGATGCGCAGCGGCAGCTCCCGGTAGGAGCGGCCGCGCGCCCGGTAGACCAGCGCGTGGTGCGGGCAGAGCGCCGGCCGCAGCACGAACTCGTCGTCGGCGCTGAGCCGCAGCGGCGGGAACATGTCGTCGGCGAAGTAGCCGAGGTGCCCGGAGAGCGCGAACAGCTCCCGTTTGCCCAGCGGCGGCGAGTAGACGTGCTGGTAGCCGGCCTGTCGTTCCAGGTCACGGACGTACTCCTCGACCGCGTGCCGGGCGGCGGCGCCGGCCGGCAGCCAGATCGGCAGCCCGGCGCCGGCGAGCGGGTCGGAGACGAACAGGTCCAGCTCCCGGCCGAGCCTGCGGTGGTCGATCATGTCGCTCTCCTCACGGGTGATGACCCGGGAGCGACCTCGCCACGGACGCCGCGAGGCCCCGGGGCGGATCGCCCCGGGGCCTCGTCGACGTCGAACGTCAGTGCGGCGCGCCGGGGTTTCCCGGCGTCGTGGTCACCACCGCGCTGCGCATGCTTCGACGGTACGGGCGCGGCGCGCGGCGGTGCCAGCGCATTTCCGGCTCGCGCCGCCGGCCGCCCGGATGGGCGTCGGAGCGAGCCGGGAGGAGGGGCGGGCCGCCGGCACGGGACCTGCCGGCGACCCGCGGCGGCCGGCTCGTCAGGAACGGGGGGCCCGACGCGCGTACGGCCGCGCGCCGACAACGGTACGCCGAGGAGCGCGGATCCGCCGTCCGCATCCCGCCCGGATTCGACCCGTTCCGCCCATCACCCCCGGCCGAACTGCGTCGTTGTACCCAAGTGGCCCTGTCGTGTCCACCGTCACCACCGGCCGGGGCTGGCCCCGGTGACGGCGAACACGCCGTCAGGCTCGGGGGATCTGATCGGCCTTGACCGGCGAGGTGGCAGTCGTGCTCGAACTTCTCACTGACGTCGCCTCGCCGACGTGGGCGTACGTCGTGCTGCTCGGCCTGCTGATCGCCGACGCGTTCGTGCCGGTCATCCCGACCCAGATCGTGATGATCACCAGCGGCGCGCTGACCGTCTACGGCGGGCTCAGCCTGCCGCTGACCATCGGCGTCGGCGCGCTCGGCGTCTTCGCCGGTGACCTGGCCTGCTACCTGCTCGGCCGCAGCGCCCCCGACCGGCACGCGCCCCGGCACGCCGAGCCGAGCCGGGCCCGCCGGATGGCCGGCCGGGTGACCCGGGGGCTGCGCGAGCCGGGGCCGCTGGTCATCCTGCTCTGCCGGTTCGTGCCCGGCGGCCGGATGGCGGCCTGCTTCTCCGCCGGCCGCAGCCGGTACCCCTACCGGCTCTTCCTCTTCTACGAGGGCGCCGCGGCGACCGGTTGGGCGGCCTACGGCGGTTTGGTCGGCCACCTCGGCGGCACGGCGCTGACCGAGTCGGCCTGGCGGCTGGCGCTGATCGCGGCCGCGGCGGCGGCCGGGTTCGCGGCGGCGGGTTGGGCGATGACGCTGGTCAGTGCCCGCACCCGCAGCGAGGTACCCGTCGACTGACGCCCGCCCCGCTCGGTCTCGGCGCGGCGCCCCGTCACGACCTGGCGCCCGTCATGGCGCGATGCCCGTCACGATGCGACGCCTCATACCGCCAGGCGCCCGTCACGACGCGACGCCCGTCACGGCGCGACGCCTCTTACCGCGCGACGCCCGTCACGGCGCGACGCCTGCCACGGCGCGACGCCCCTTACCGCCCGGCGCCCGTCACGGCGCGATGCCCGCCACGACCCGGCGGGCCCGTCGCGACCCAATGCCCGTCAGGACGCGCCACCCGGCGCGACGCGGGCACCCCTTCCGGCGCTACCAACCTGATGACGTCAACGGATCGCCGTCGGCGTGAGTCGTTGGTGTCGTCAGGTCGGTAGCGTCCAGCGGCGGTGAGGCCCTCCCCACCGGCGGACCATCGCCCCACCGGCACCGCACTAGGGGTGGACCCCGGCCGCGATCTCGGTGGGCGTCCCCGATCCGCTTCGGGTCGCTCCGGCGACAGGCTGGCGGCATGCCCACGACCCGGAACCTTGGCCTGGTGGCCCTCGGCGCGATCGCCCTGGCGGCGTTGCTCACCGTGATCGGCCACCTGGAGGTGAACGACGACCTGAACCCCTGGTCGCTGACCGTCAGCGACTTCGCCGTGTCCGACCGGGGCGGCGTCATCGACGTGGCGATGGTGGCGCTCGCGGTCGCCGCCGCCGTGCTGATCCCCGCCCTGCGCCGCGTCCGCCGGTCCCGGACCGTGGGCGAGCTGCCGCTCGCCGCCGCGGCCGGCGGGTTGTTGCTGGCCGCGGTGGTGCCCACGAACGAGCCCGGCCTGCCCATGGACGCCGCCGCGTACCTGCACCGGTACGCCTCCGTGGTGACCTTCGTGGCGCTGCCGGTGGGTGGCTGGCTGCTCGCCCGGCGGGACGCGCTGCCCGGGACCGCGCCCTGGCTGCGCGCCCTGGCGCTGGTCAGTCTCGCGCTCGCCGGGGCCATGATCTGGTCGGCCTACCCGGGCGACCGGCTGCTGATCGGGCTCGCCGAGCGGCTGCTGATCCTGGCCGAGGTGGGGCTGCTCGCGGTCGTCGCCACCGCCCTGGTCCGCCGGGGTGGCCGGGGACCGGGCAGCGCCGGGCCGGCGGGCCGGCCCGGCGCCCCGGGGCTCACTCCAGCTCGTGGAGCATGAGCTGGCGGGCCGCCTCGGTGATCGACCCGGACAGCGACGGGTAGATCGTGATGGTCTGGGCCAGCTCGTTGACGGTGAGGTTGTTCTCCACCGCCATGGTGATCGGCAGGATCAGCTCGCTCGCCTTGGGCGCCACCACCACGCCGCCGACCACCTGGCCGCTGGCCGGGCGGCAGAACAGCTTCACGAAGCCGTCGGCCAGGTCGTCCATCTTCGCCCGGGCGTTGCCCGACAGCGGCAGCATCACCTGGCGGGCGGGCACCTTGCCGGCCTCCACCTCGTCCTGGGAGACGCCGACCGTGGCCAGCTCCGGGTCGGTGAAGACGTTCGCCGCCACGGTACGCAGCCGCAGCGGCCGGACCGCCTCGCCCAGCGCGTGCCACATCGCAATCCGGCCCTGCATCGCGGCGACGCTGGCGAGCGGCAGCACACCGGTGCAGTCGCCGGCCGCGTAGATGCCGGGGACGTTGGTACGTGAGACCCGGTCGACGGTGACGTAACCGCCCCGGGCCAGCTCGACGCCGTACTCCGCCAGCCCCAGGTCGGCGGTGTTGGGGATCGAGCCGACGGCGATCAGCGCGTGCGAGCCGGACACGAGCCGGCCGTCGGAGAGCTGGACCTCGACGCCGTCGTCGGTGCGGCGGACCGCGTCCGCCCGGGAGTTGTTGAGGATGCTCATGCCCCGGTTGCGGAACACCCGCTCGATGGCCATCGCCGCGTCGGCGTCCTCGTGCGGCATGACCCGGTCCCGGCTGGAGACGAGCGTGACCTGGACGCCCATCGCCAGGTAGGCGCTGGCGAACTCGGCGCCGGTGACGCCGGAGCCGACCACGATCAGGTGCTCGGGCAGCTCGGGCAGGTCGTACACCTGCCGCCAGGTCAGGATCCGCTCGCCGTCGGGCACGGCGGTGGGCAGCTGGCGCGGGGTGGCGCCGGTGGCGACCAGGACGGTCGACGCGGCGATCGACTGCTCGGGGCCGCCGTCGGCCGGGGTGACGATCACCCGGTGGGTGTGACCGAGCGTGTCCTCGCCCAGCCGGGCGGTCCCGGCCACGAAGGTCACCCCGGCCTTGACCAGCTTGGTGTGGATGTCGTCGGACTGGGCCAGGGCGAGCCGCTTCACCCGCTCGTGGACCGCGCGGGCGTCGACGGTGACCGCCTCCAGCCCATCGGAGTGCACCCCGAACTCCTCGGTGTCCCGGTAGCCGGTGACCACCTGTGAGCTGGCGATGAACGTCTTCGACGGCACACAGTCGGAGAGCACGCAGGCGCCGCCGGCCCCCTCGGCCTCCACCACGGTGACGTCGGCGTCCAGCTGCGCGGCGACCAGCGCCGCCTCGTAGCCGGCCGGTCCCCCGCCGATGATCACGATCCGGCTCACAGCGCACGCCCCTCGTCGATGTTCACAGTGACTTTCTTCTCCCGAACGTGTCCGACACGCACCGTCGTATTCTCCCCCACCCGCCCGCCGAGCTATCGTCATCGCCGTGCGTCACTACGCCGCCTACGGCTCAAACCTGGACCCCGCCCGGATGCGCGCCTACTGTCCGCATTCGCCGATGGTGGGCACCGGCTGGCTGGAGGGCTGGCGGCTGACCTTCGCGGGCGAGGACGTGATCGGCTGGGAGGGCTCCGTCAGCACCGTCGTCGAGTCCCCGGGCGACCGGGTCTTCGTGGCGCTGTACGACATCCACCCGTACGACGCCGCGCAGCTCGACGAGATCGAGGGCGTGACCGCCGGCACGTACCGCAAGCTGCACGTCCGCGTCTCGACCCTGGACGGCGACGTCACCGCGTGGGTCTACGTCTTCGACGGGTACGAGGGCGGCCTGCCGACCTCCTGGTACCTGTCGGAGATCGCGAACGCCGCCGAGAAGGCGGGCGCGCCGGACGACTACGTCACCGAGCTGCGGTCCCGCCCCACCGGCACCGCGTCGGCGTAGCGCGTATCGCACGCGTCCAGTCTGCTCCGGGCGCCACGGACCGTCACCGCCGGCCCCGGGCGGCGTCGCCCATCACACACCCGCGGCGGAGACGAGCCGCTCGTACATGTCGGTCCAGCGCACCTCGGCCAGCCCCACCGAGCGGTAGAGGGTCACCGGGGCGGTCGGGTTGGTCAGGTCCACGCCGAGCCCGGCGGCGGCGCGGCCCTTGGTGGCGTAGCCGGTGAGGGCCCGCCACAGCAGCGCCGCGCCCACCCCGCGCCGCCGGTACGCGGGCAGCACCGACAGCGTGCGGACCCAGCCCATGTCCTGATCCAGCGCCTGGTCGGAGGATTGCAGCGCGCCGGCCGGCTCGCCGTCGACCTCGGCCACGAACCACTCGTCCCAGACCTTGCCGGACGCCGGGATCTGCTCCCGCCAGCGGTCGAAGCCGACCGCCTCGTAGTCCGGGGTGTCCCGGAACGCGGTGTCGAAGATCCGGTGGAACAGGCGCAGGTCCGCCTCGTCGTCGGGGCGCAGCGGGCGCACGGTCACCCCCGGCGGGGGCGGCGGCTCGGCGGGGAGCCCGGCCAGCGAGCGGGTCATCCGCACGTACCGCTTGACCCGGGTGAAGCCGGCCTCGGCCAGCTCCGCCGCCCAGCGGGTCTCCGGCGGAAAGACGGTGGACCGGACGGTCAGCGCGGGCAGGTCCCGCTCGGCGGCCCGCTCGGCAACCCGGTCGAGCATCCGGGCCAGCAGCGGGGCGCGCAGGTCCGCGCCGCGCTCCGGGTCGACGTAGACCTCGACGAAGTCGCGGCCCACCCCGGTCGGGTTGTCCACCGCCGTCCAGGCGACGACCGTCCCGTCGGGGTCGGTGACCAGCCAGGAGTCGCGGGCGGGGTCGAAGAAGGGGGCGGTCAGCGCGGCCCGGACGTCCTCGGCGTCGAAGTCCGGGTAACCGACGGCGAAGGTGTCGGCGGCGTGCACCACGGCGAGGATGGCGGGGACGTCGTCGAGGGTGGGGCGGCGCGTGGTCCAACCAGCGGGAAGCGTCACGGCGCGATCCTGGCAGGGCGGGCGGGTCCCGCGCCGCCGGTTTTTTTCCGCCCCAAGGTCGACCGCCCGGCCCGAGAGACCGCGACCGGGGCGGTGGTCAGCGCGCGGGGGTGCCGGACAGCAGGGCCCGGGTGGCGGTGAGCAGTTCCACCAGCTCCGCACCTTCCCCCGGGCGCAAGGTGCGGAAGGCGGTGGCGGTCAACCGGTCGGTCATCGCCTCGGCCCAGAGCCGCCGCCGCACCAGCGGGCCGACCGGCGGGTACGGTGGCGACCAGCCGCAGGCCGACGCCCCCGCCTCCCCCTCCGGCCCGGCGAGCACCGCCTCCAGCGGGGTCATCCCGGCCGCCCGCACCGCCAGCAGGTACGCCCCGGTGAAGTGCTCGCGGAGCAGCAGCAGCGCCACCGCGGCGCGGGCGCCGGCGGCGTGCTGCGGCACCGGCATCGCCCGCCAGGCGGCGAAGAGCGGCATCCCGGTGGCGTCCGCCGCGGCGACCACCCGCTCCAGCAGCACGGCCAGCCGGGGCATCCCGGGCAGGTCGTCCAGGTGCTGGGCACCCCACCGGCAGCACTCGGCGAGGTTGGCGCTGGCCACCTCCAGCGGACGGACCACCCGGGCGGCGGCGTCCCAACCGTCGGCGACGGCGTCCGGGGCGATGAAGCCGACCGCGGCGGCGACGGTCTCCGCGCGGACGTCGCCGAGGGCACCGGCCCGCCCGGTGATGTAGAAGGCCCAGCCGGAGATGCCCAGCAGCCGTGCCCGGCGCAGCGTCCCCGGGCAGCGGCTGAACAGCTCGCCCAGTTCGAGCACGGCGGGCTTGCTGGCGGCTGCCACCTGTTCCGGCGTCATCCTGACCGCCCGCTGCACGCATCCATCGCGCTCAGTGTGCCTCGCCGTCGCCCGTGGCGACATCCTCCTCTTCGGCGTCCAGCGCCTCGATCGCCGCCTCCACCTCGCCGGTCCGGCGGCGCGCGGCGGTGAGCGACCGTTCGGCAGCCCGGCGGGCCAGTTTGGACCGGCTCACCTCCTGCTCGGCGGCGGCCCGGCGACGCTCCAGTTCGGCCAGTTCGGCCTCGATCTTTTCAAGCGCGGCGCCGCCGTCCCGCTCGGCCGCCGCCGCGCCGTCCAGCTCCTTCTCCGCCCGCCCCTGTTCGGTACGCGCCGACGCCAGCTCCCGTTCCAGCGCCCGGCGTCGTTTCGCGCGCTCGGCCCGGGCGGCCCGCTCCGCCGCCCGCTCGTCGCGCGCCCGGCGCTCCCCGGCCCGTTCCGCCGCCCGGTCCGGTGCCCGTGGCGGCTCCTCCAACCCGCCGGTGACCAGCCGCAGCTGCGGCCGGGGCACCTCGCCGAAGCCGGCGTAGTGGACGGCCCGCAGCAGGGTGCCGGCACGGACCTGCTCGGCCACCTCGGCGTCGGCGAGCGCCGCGTTGAGGGTGGCCTCCACCTCGCCCAGCGGCAGCTTCCCGGCCGACGGGGCGTCCGGGTTGCGGGCCGCGATCCGGCGCACCTCGGCGACCAGCGCGGCGACGACCGCGCGCCGCTGGGCGGAGAGCTCGCGCAGCTTCGGCCCCTTCAGGTCGCGCTGGGCGGTGCGCAGCGCGTCGGCGAGCTGGGCCAGGTCGGCGACCAGTTCGGGGCGTTCGAGGGCGAGCAGGTTGACCAGCCAGGCCGCCACGGTGGGGCGCTTGAGCCGGGCGATCTGGCGGGCGCCGGCGGCGTCACCGGAGCGGCGGGCCTCGGCGACGGCGGCGTCCCGGGCGGCGACGAACCGGTCCGGGGGCGTGCGGTACAGCCGCTGGACCAGGTCGGAGGGGAGCGCGGGCACGGCTCAGGCGTCGATCCGGCTGCCCGGTTCCAGCCGCCGGTAGTCGGTCCCGGACAGGGCCGTGTACTGCCGGTCGAGCACGGCGAACCCGTTGCCGTTGAGCAGCCCGTCGTGCAGGGCGTACGCGCGGCGCGGCGCGACCGCCCGGATGAAGTCGACCACCTCGGAGAACTTCGACCAGGGCGCATGGATCGGCGCGAAGAGGGTGTCGACCTGGACGTCGTCCGGCACGAACAGCGCGTCCCCCGGGTGGTAGACGACGTCGTTGAACAGGTACCCGAGGTTCTCCACGACCGGGATGTCGGGGTGGATGACGGCGTGCCGGCCGCCGTAGGCGCGGACCGCCACGCCGGCGGCGGTGAACGACTCCCCGGGGGCGACCACGGTCAGCGCCTCCTCGGCGTCACCCAGGACGCCGGCTAGCGAGGCCGGGCCGTTGACGGTGAACGGGCGGCGCTCCAGCGCCCGGGTCAGCGCCTCGACGTTCACGTGGTCCGGGTGCTCGTGGGTGATCAGCACCGCGTCCACCCCGTCCAGCGCCGCCGGCTCGCTGAGGACTCCGGGGTCGACGACGAGCACTCCCCCGTCGTGCTCCAGCCGGAGGCAGGAGTGGGCGTACTTGGTGAGTTGCATACGTGACTCCTCGATTATCGAATCGTGACGTCCTCAGCGCAGTCTGCCGGAACCGGCGCGGTGTCGCGTCGCGTCCGAGCTATCGCCCCGGGACCGGGGTAGTCAGAGGACGGAGCGGGGATGGACAGACAGATGACACGACGCCGGGGCAGGGCCCTGGCGGCGCTGGGGCTGGCGGCGTTGCTGCTGGCCGGTTGCGGAGCGGCGGACCGCTCGGACTCGGCGGGTGACTCGGCGGCCGAGGCCCCGGCTGGCGGGGCGCCGGTGGGTGGGGCGGCCGAGCAGGGCAAGGCCGGCGCGGGCGCACCGGACCTGCGGGTGGACCAGCGGTCGATCATCTACACCGGAACGATGCGGGTGCAGGTGGACGACGTCGAGGGCGCCGCCCGTCGGGCGGTCGCCGCGGTGGGCGCGGCCGGTGGGTTCGTCGGTGGGGACAACCGGCGCAGCGTGGCCGCCGACGCCGAGGCGGAGCTGGAGCTGCGGGTGCCGGCGGCGAAGTTCACCGCGCTCATCGACGAGCTGGCGACGTACGGCAAGCAGCAGCGCCGGGAGGTGAAGACGCAGGACGTCACCGAAGAGACGGTCGACCTGGACGCTCGGATCGCCACCCAGCGGGCCAGGGTGGAAAGTGCCCGCAAGCTGCTGTCCCGGGCCACCTCGATCCCCGAGCTGGTGTCGCTGGAGGACGAGGTGTCCCGGCGGGAGGCCGACCTCGCCTCGCTGGAGGCGAAGAAGCGCCGGCTGTCCGACCTGACCGCGCTCTCCACCATCACCGTGACGTTCGTCGGGAAGGACGCCTCGACGGCCGAGGAGGAGACCGAGACCGGCTTCATGGTGGGGCTGCGCGGCGGCTGGAAGGTCTTCGTGGCCTCGATGACCATCCTGCTGACCGTGCTCGGGGCGGTGCTGCCCTGGCTGCTGACGTTCGGCGTACCCCTGGTGGTGTTCCTGGCGGTGCTGCGCAGGCGGCGTCGCGGGCGGCCCGCGCCACCGGCGCCGCCCACCACGCCGGTCGGCCCGCCGCGTCCGCCGGCGCCTACCGCACCGCCGCCAGTGCCCGCAGCGCGGTCTGGACCATGAGGCGCACCCCGGCGGGGATGGCCCGCTCGTCGACGTCGAACGACGCCCGGTGCAGGTCCACGTTGGGCCCGGACCGGCCGACGCCGAGGCGGGCCAACGCGCCGGGGACGTACTCCAGGTACCAGGAGAAGTCCTCGCCGCCCATGCTCTGCGGCGTCTCGGCGATCCCCTCGGGGCCGAGCGCCGCGGCGGTGGCGGCGGTGAGGACCCCGATGGCGCGGGCGTCGTTGCTCACCGGCGGACGGCCGCGCAGGTATTCCAGGTCGACCGTGGCGCCGGTGGGCGCGATGACGTCCCGGACCACCTGAGCAACGATCTTGGGAGCCAGCTCCCAGGTGTCGCGATCCATCACCCGCAGGGTGCCCGAGGCGCACGCCTCGGACGGGATGACGTTGTACCGGGTGCCGGCCGAGGCGTGGCCGAACACCAGCAGCAGCCCGCTGTTGGCCGGCACCCGCCGACTGACCAGCGCCGGCACCTCGGTGACCAGCCGGCCGAGCGCGTCGACCAGGTCGACCGTCAGGTGCGGCCGGGCGGTGTGCCCGCCCGGGCCGGTGAGCCGGACGGTGACGTTGTCGGCGGCGGCGGTGATCGGGCCGACCCGCAGGCCGACCTTGCCCACCGGCAGGTTGGGGTCGCAGTGCACGGCGAAGATCTGGACCACGTCCTCCAGGCCGCCGGCCTCGATGACCTCCAGCGAGCCGCAGGGCAGGATCTCCTCGGCCGGCTGGAAGATCAGCCGCACCCGGCCGTCGAGCTGGCCGGCGTCGGCGAGCTGGGCCAGCAGCATGCCGACGCCGAGCATCACCGAAGTGTGCACGTCGTGGCCGCAGGCGTGGCAGACGCCCTCCACCGTGGACCGGTACGACACGTCCTTGACGTCGGTCAGCGGCAGCGCGTCGATGTCGGCGCGCAGCGCGATGACCGGCCCGTCCGGGCGGCCGTCGATGTCGCAGATGACCCCGTTGCCCTTGGGCAGCAGCCGCGGGTGCAGGCCGGCCAGGGAGAGCTCCCGCGCGATCAGCGCCGCCGTCTCGAACTCCTCGCCGGAGAGCTCCGGGTGGGAGTGGATGTGGCGACGGGTGGCGATGAGGCCGGGTACCCGCAGGGCGAGCAGATGGTCGAGCTCGTAGGGCAGGGGCTGGGACCCGGATGGCGCCTCCGGCCAGGACGACGCCAGCTGGCTGCCGTTCGGCAGCGTCAACGCACTCGTCACGTCGAATTCTCGATCACTAGGAATGGACGGATCATCGGGGAGGACAGCAGACAGCCTAGACCTCCGACGGTGACGCTGGGCAACCTCGTTACGGTAGTGATCGGACCGCACAGCGTCACGTAAGCCCTGGTGAGAGGGCTCGAATATCTGCGGGACAGCAGGTAGATCGCGTTCGAACGCCGTCATCTGCCCCACACCTCCTACAACGCGTAACCGATTCGGCGGTCGCGAAATCGGCGTCGATCCGGGGCCGTCGTTCCGAATTGTCGCATTAGTCGCCGCGATTAACTGCCGCTCGGACAATTAACCGACGACAGCCGGCGACCAGGCGACTCCCGACGGTGACACGGTCGTCCCGCGCGCGGCCGGACACGCTGTCCGTCCCGTTCACCCGTTCGGGTTACCCAGGAACCCACGCGGCACACGCCCCGCCCGGAAGGCCACGCTGCCCGGGCGCCCACGGGAGCCTCGAGGAGCTCCGTGCCGCACCGGATACCTGCACCGACGGTAGCTCCGGCGGGGCACCCCTGACGACCCCTGTCGACCCCGACCGCACACGACGGCGGCCTCCGCCGGCACCCGGGGGCACCGGCGGAGGCCGCCGTTCACGCGCTGGTCAGAAGCGGTCGCTGGGCCGGTACGTCCCCCAGACCTGGCGCAGCGTCCCGCAGACCTCGCCGACCGTGGCCCGGGCCCGCAGCGCATCCTTCATCGGGTAGAGCACGTTCTCGGTGCCCTCGGCCGCGGCGCGCAGCTCCGCCAGGGCCCGCTCGACCGCGCCGTTGTCCCGCTCGGCGCGCAGCCGGGCCAGCCGAGACGCCTGGGCGGCCTCGATCGCCGGGTCCACCCGCAGCGGCTCGTACGGCTCCTCCTCGTCGACGGTGAACCGGTTGAGGCCGACCACCACCCGCTCGCCCGAGTCGATCTCCTGGGCGATCCGGTACGCGGACTGCTCGATCTCGCGCTTCTGGAAACCCGCCTCGATGGCGTCCACCGCCGAACCGTGGTCGGCCACCCGGTCCATCAGCTCCACCGCCGCCGCCTCGATCTCGGCGGTCATCGCCTCCACCACGTACGACCCGGCGAACGGGTCCACGGTGGCGGTCAGGTCCGTCTCGTACGCCAGCACCTGCTGGGTCCGCAGCGCCAGCCGGGCCGCCTTCTCGGTGGGCAGCGCGATCGCCTCGTCGAAGCTGTTGGTGTGCAGCGACTGGGTGCCGCCGAGCACCGCGCCCAGCCCCTGCACCGCGACCCGGACCAGGTTGACCTCCGGCTGCTGGGCGGTGAGCTGCACGCCGGCGGTCTGGGTGTGGAAGCGAAGCATCATCGACTTCGGGTCCTTGGCGCCGAAGTCGTCGCGCATCAGCCGGGCCCAGATCCGCCGGGCGGCGCGGAACTTCGCCACCTCCTCCAGCAGCGTCGTGCGGGCGACGAAGAAGAACGACAGCCGGGGCGCGAAGTCGTCCACGGCCAGCCCGGCCTCCAGCGCGGCGCGGACGTACTCGACGCCGTTGGCCAGGGTGAACGCGATCTCCTGCGCGGGCGTCGCGCCGGCCTCGGCCATGTGGTAGCCGGAGATGGAGATGGTGTTCCACTTCGGCACCTCCTTGCGGCAGTAGCCGAACGTGTCGGCCACCAGCCGCAGCGAGGGCTTCGGCGGGAAGATGTACGTCCCCCGGGCGATGTACTCCTTGAGGATGTCGTTCTGGATGGTGCCGTTGAGCGCGGAGCCGGCGACCCCGGTCTCCTCGGCGACGAGCTGGTAGAGCAGCAGCAGCACCGAGCCCGGCGCGTTGATGGTCATCGAGGTGGAGACCTTGTCCAGCGGGATGCCGTCGAAGAGCATCCGCATGTCGTCGATCGAGTCGATGGCCACCCCGACCTTGCCGACCTCGCCGTGCGCGATCGGGTCGTCGGAGTCGTAGCCCATCTGGGTGGGCAGGTCGAAGGCGACCGACAGCCCCATCGTGCCGGCCCGCAGCAACTGGTGGTAGCGGGCGTTGGACTCGGTGGCGGTGCCGAAGCCGGCGTACTGCCGCATGGTCCACGGGCGGGACGTGTACATGGTGGGGTAGACCCCACGGGTGTACGGATACTCCCCCGGGCCGCCCAGCCGGGTCTCCAGCTCCTCGGGGAGGTCGGCCGCCGTGTAGACGCCCTTGATGGGGAAACCGGACTCGCTGGACCGCCGTTCGCTCATCACCGGATGGTAGGACGCGCGAGCGTGTCGATGGGTGAGGGATAGCGCACACCCCGGTCGACGGCAGGTGAGCGCGCGGGCACGTACGGTCCGGTAAGCAAAGGTGCGCCGCGTCGGGTTTCGCATCGGGCGTCGGAACCAGCAAGATAGGGGGGTTGTGTCCCAGCCCCCTCGATATCCCCCGGTGGCTTTTCTGTGACTCAGATCCCGACGTGGAGCGGCGGACCGGTCAGTCCTCCCAACGGACGCGCGGCACCCGGCACGATCATCGGCGGCCGCTACTCGCTGCGGTCCGCGGTGGGCAACGGCGGCATGGGCACGGTCTGGCGTGCCACCGACACGCTGCTGCGGCGCGACGTGGCGGTCAAGGAGGTCGTCCTGCCCCCGGGGCTGGCCCCCAGCGACCGTGCCGCGATGTACGAGCGCACCCTGCGCGAGGCCCGCGCCGCCGCGGCCATCCAGCACCCGGCCGTGGTCCAGGTGTACGACGTGGTCACCGAAGGTGGCCGGCCGTGGATCGTGATGGAGCTGCTGGACGCGCGCAGCCTCGCCGACATGGTGATCGAGGACGGGCCGGTCGCGCCCCGCGCGGTCGCCAAGATCGGCATCGCGCTGCTCGGCGCGCTGGAGGTGGCGCACGCCAACGCTGTGCTGCACCGCGACGTCAAGCCGGCCAACGTGCTGATCTGCACCGACGGCCGCTGCGTGCTGACCGACTTCGGGGTGGCCCGGATGCCCACCGACGTCCAGCTCACCACCCCCGGGATGGTGCTCGGCTCGCCGCACTTCATCTCCCCCGAGCGGGCCATGGGCCAGGAGTTCGGCCCACCGAGCGACCTGTTCTCCCTCGGCGTGACCCTCTACACCGCCGTGGAGGGCCGGCCGCCGTTCGACAAGGGCGACCCGATCGAGACCATGCACGCCGTGGTCGAGGACCCGCCGGCCACGCCGCAGCGCAGCGGGCCGCTGACCCGGGTGCTGATGGGCCTGCTGGAGAAGGACCCGGGCCGCCGCCTCGACGTGCACACCGCCCGGGCGATGCTCCGCGAACTGCTCGCCGGGCCACTGACCAGCACCGCCACCGCGGTCAACTCGGTCACCGACCCGTACGCGGTGGTGCCGGTGCAGCGCCCGTCGACGCCGCCCCCGGCGGCCGAGCCGGAGCCGAAGCCCAGCGGGCAGATCGGCGGCCCGGCCATGCTGGCTCCCGGCGAGTCGCTGACCGACCGGCTGGCCGCGCTGCGCCGGGGCGAGCGGCCGAGCCCGGCCGGGTCCGCCGCCGGGCTCGACGACACCAACGCCGACGCGCTGGCCGGCCCGCTGCACACCCCGACCGGCGCGATGCCCTCGGCGGGCCGCCCGCCGGGCACCACGTACGGCGGGGCGCCGGAGGTCACCCAGCGGTTCAGCACCGGGCACCCGGACGCGACCCAGCGCATCGGCGGCGGGCGCTCCGACGCCACCCAGCGGATCGGCGGCCACCCCGACGCGACCCAGCCGGTGTACGGCGGCGCGCCGGAGGCCACCCAGCCGGTCTACGGCGGGGGCCAGTGGTCGGTGCCGGGCACCGGCCAGCCGTGGACCTCACCGACCACCGCGCCGGGCGGGGCCACCGGCGGTGGCGCGCTCGACAAGGCCAAAGGCACCGGCGGCAAGCTGGTCGCCACGGTGCAGGGCTGGCCCCGCAAGCTCCAGCTCGCGGCGGCCGGGGGCCTGGCGGTGGTGCTGCTGATCGGCATGATCGCGATGTTCAGCGGCGGCGACGAGAAGCCCGGTACACCGGTGCAGGTCCAGCCGAGCGCGCCCGCGGCCGGCGGCGAGCTGCCCGAGATGCAGGAGCACAACGCCAGGGGCGTGCGGGTGATGGTGCCCAAGGGCTGGAAGAAGGCGGCCGGCGGCTCCTACGTCGACTACGTGGACCCGCAGGACGACGGCCGCAAGGTCCGCATCCTCGCCGAGAAGTGGAAGGGCACCCCGACCCGGTGGGCGGAGAGCGCCCAGAACTTCCTGCAGACCAGGAGCACCAGCTGCGGCGACCCGTACGAGCAGGTCGCCATGGACGAGCAGGACACCGCCGGCAAGCCGGGCGTCCAGTTCGAGTACACCTGCGGCGAGGGCGACGCCAAGCGCCACGGCGTGTGGCGGGGCGTGCTCAGCGACGGGAAGATGTACTCGTTCTACCTCTCGGCCACCGATGCCAAGTTCGCCGAGAGCAGGCCGATCTTCGACGAGATGGTGAAGTCGTTCCAGCTCACGGCGGCCGGCTGAGTCGAGGCCACCGGGACGAGGTGATCCGCCGCCGTGCTATCCATAGGCAATGGCGGCGGAAACCACTGACCTTGACGACATTCGCGACCGGGCCCGGCGTTGGCTCGACGACGATCCCGACCCGGGCAGCCGGGACGAGCTCCGCGCGGTGCTCGACCGGCTGCCGGCGAGCGCGCCGGAGCTGGCCGACCGGTTCGCCGGGCCGCTGACCTTCGGCACCGCCGGGCTGCGGGGCCCGCTGCGCGCCGGCCCCAACGGCATGAACCTCGCCGTGGTCACCCAGGCCGCGGCCGGGCTGGTCGGCTGGCTCGGCGCCCAGGGCGGCGAGGGTCCGCTGGTGATCGGGTACGACGCCCGGCACGGTTCGCGGGAGTTCGCCGAGCGCACCGCCCAGGTGGCCACCGGCGCGGGCCGGCCGGCGCTGCTGCTGCCCCGGCCGCTGCCCACCCCGGTGCTGGCGTACGCGGTCCGGCACCTCGACGCGGCCGCCGGGGTGATGGTCACCGCCAGCCACAACCCGCCGCAGGACAACGGCTACAAGGTCTACCTCGGTGCCCAGCTCGGTGGGGCGCTCGGCGCGGGGGCGCAGATCGTGCCGCCGGCCGACGCGGGGATCGAGTCGGCCATCCGGGCGGTGGGCCCGCTGACGGAGGTGCCGCTCGGCCCGGCCGGTCAGGTGCTCGGCGACGACCTGGTGGCGTCGTACGTCCAGCGGGCCGCCGCGGTCGTCTCGCCGGACGGCCCGCGCGACCTGGCCGTGGCGTACACGCCGCTGCACGGGGTCGGCGCGGCGGTGCTGACCGCCGCCTTCGCCCGCGCCGGCTTCCCGGTGCCCGGAGTGGTGCCGGAGCAGGCCGAGCCGGACCCGGCCTTCCCGACCGTGAACTTCCCCAACCCGGAGGAGCCGGGCGCGGTGGACCGGCTGGTCGCGCTCGCCGACTCGACCGGCGCCGACATCGCGATCGCCAACGACCCGGACGCGGACCGGTGCGCGGTGGTCGTCCGCGACGGTGGGACGGGCTGGCGGATGCTGCGCGGCGACGAGGTGGGCGCCCTGCTCGCCGACCACCTGATGCGGCGCGGCGTCACCGGCCTGTACGCCACCACGATCGTCTCGTCGTCGCTGCTGCGGGCGATGTGCGCGGCGCGGGACCTGCCGTACGACGAGACGCTGACCGGGTTCAAGTGGATCGTCCGGGCCGGTGGCGGGGCGCACCCGCTGGTGTTCGGGTACGAGGAGGCGCTGGGCTACTGCGTCGCCCCGGAGCACGTCCGCGACAAGGACGGCATCACCGCCGCGCTGACCGTCGCCGAGCTGGCCGCCGGCCTCAAGGCGCAGGGCCGGACGCTGACCGACCGGCTGGACGAGCTGGCCGCCGAGTTCGGCGTGCACCACACCGACCAGCTCTCGGTACGGGTCGACGACCTGCGCGAGATCGCCACCGCGATGGCCCGGATCCGGGCGGCCACCCCGACCACCCTGCTCGGGCAGCCGGTCGGCGAGGCGGAGGACCTGCTCCCCGCCTCCGACGTGGTGATCCTGCGGACCGAAGCCGCCCGGGTGGTGATCCGCCCCTCGGGCACCGAGCCGAAGCTCAAGGCGTACCTGGAGGTGGTGGAGGCGGTCGTCGACGGCGACGTCGCCGCGGCCCGCACCCGCGCGCAGGCCGCCGTGACCGCGCTGCGCACCGAGATCGCGGCGGCCCTCGGCCTCTGAGGGGGTGGCCGACCCCGAGCCGGGGCGCCCACCGGCCACCCCGGCCACCCCGGTCGACCGGACGGGACCTGCTCCTTCGCACCCTTTGCTCTGCTGCCCCGGGGGCAACAGTCAGTGCCCCGATCCGTTGCGGTGAGGGCAGCAGAGCAAAGCGTCCGGAGAGCATGCTCCCGGGCGGGGCGAGCGGCCGGGCCGGGCGGGCGCGGCGCAGGGGCGGGTGTCAGGCGCGCTTGCCGAGGGCCTGGTCGACGGCTCGGGCGAGAGCGGCGACCACCAGGCCGACGGAGGGGCGGACGACGGAGTCGTCGAGGCTGACGTTGCCGGAGAAGCCGGCGCCGCCGGCGATCTCCTCCAGGCGGCGGCGGGCGTCGGTGGCGGCGTCGCCGCTCAGGCCGAGCGCCGGCTCCATCCGCAGCACCGCGACGAGGGTGGCCAGCGCGGCGGTCCGCTCGTCGGGCAGCTGCCCGCCGGCGAGCGCCTCGGCCAGCCGCCGCCGGCTGTCGTCCTCCACCGAGGCGTCCGCCACCGGGTAGCGGTGCACCACGATGAAGTCCAGCTCGGTCTCCTCGACGTCCCGGACCACGCCCCGGGCGACCAGGTCACCGAGGATCCGGTCGCGTAGGCCGTGCCGCAGCCGCTGCACCCAGGAGGACGGGCTGTGCGGGGTGTCGGCCGCCATCCGGCCGAGCACCCCGTCGATGATCGGCTCGCCGACCGGCGTCGGGTCGGTCACCGTCAGGGACCCGTCGGCGTACGCGATCCGCCCGGCCAGGGCCAGCTCGACCAGGACGGCGGCGGCCATTCCCAGGTCGAGGCTGATCCGGGGCATGGTCGCCCGGCCCGTCTCGTCGTCGTACGCGAGCAGCAGCAGCTCTTCGGCGAGCGCAACACCAGTCATGGCCCGAGACGGTAGCGGTTGGGCGCTCGCCCGCGCGCCGACCCGCCGAGATCCGTCCCGGGACCGTGACCGGCTCAGAACCGGGGCATGCCGCCGAACTGCCGGTCACCGGCGTCGCCGAGCCCCGGCACGATGAACATGTTGTCGTTGAGCCCCTCGTCGATCGACGCGGTGACCAGGCGCAACGGCAGGCCGGACTGCTCCAGCCGGGCGATGCCGACCGGCGCGGCGAGCACGCAGAGCACGGTGATGTCGGTGCAGCCCCGGTCGGCGAGCAGCCGACAGCAGTGCTCCAGCGAGCCGCCGGTGGCCAGCATCGGGTCGAGCACCAGCACCGGCAGGCCGGTCAGGTCGCGGGGCAGCGACTCCATGTACGCGCGCGGCTCGTACGTCTGCTCGTCGCGGGCCAGGCCGACGAAGCCCATCGACGACTCCGGCAGCAGGGCGAGCGCGGCGTCGGTCATGCCCAGGCCGGCCCGCAGCACCGGCACCAGCAGCGGCGGGTTGGCCAGTCGGGTGCCCTCGGTGCCGGTGACGGGGGTCTGCACCGGGTACTTCTCGACCGGGAAGGTGCGCGCGGCCTCGTACACCAGCATGGTGGTGAGTTCGTGCAGCGCGGCCCGGAACGACGACGAGTCGGTGCGGGCGTCCCGCATGGCGGTCAGCCGGGACTGGGCGAGCGGGTGGTCAATGACGTGTACGTCCACGATCGCTCAACCTACCGGTCCGCCCGCGCCCGCACTGCAGGTGCGGGGTGACCAGCGACCCCGCTCACGTGCGGCGGCGCCGGCAGACCCGGCGTGACCATGATCACTGCGCCGCAGGATGCGTAGTATTCGGGGCATGACGGCGACAGCGACGTCGGCCCGGTCGGACCTCTCCGAGCTGGGACGATCCGAGACCGCTCTGCGGACCTTCCTGCACGGCCTGCCCGGCGTGGACCAGGTCGGCGCGGAGCAGCGGGCGGCACAGCTCGGCACCCGCTCCATCAAGACCACCGCCAAGGCCCAGGCGATCGACCTGGCCATCCGGATGGTCGACCTGACCACCCTGGAAGGCGCGGACACCCCCGGCAAGGTGCGGGCGCTCGCGGCCAAGGCTCTGCGCCCCGACCCGGCCGACCCGACCTGCCCGCACGTCGGCGCGGTCTGCGTCTACCCGGCGATGGTCCCGTACGTGGCCGAGGTGCTGCGCGGGTCCGGGGTGCACCTGGCCAGCGTGGCGACGGCCTTCCCCTCGGGTCAGGCGCCGCTGGAGATCAAGCTCGCCGACACCCGGGCGGCCGTCGAGGCCGGCGCCGACGAGATCGACATGGTGATCAACCGGGGCGCGTTCCTGGCCGGGCGCTACAAGGAGGTCTACGACGAGATCGTGGCCACCAAGGAAGCCTGCGGGGACGCCCACCTCAAGGTCATCCTGGAGACCGGCGAGCTGGCCACCTACGACAACGTGCGGCGGGCCTCCTGGCTGGCCATGCTGGCCGGCGGCGACTTCATCAAGACCTCCACCGGCAAGGTCCCGGTCGCGGCCACCCTCCCGGTGACGCTGGTGATGCTGGAGGCGGTCCGCGACTTCCGCGCCGCCACCGGGCGGCAGGTCGGCGTGAAGCCGGCGGGCGGCATCAAGACCACCAAGGACGCCATCAAGTACCTGGTTTCGGTCAACGAGACCGTCGGCGCGGACTGGCTGGACCCGGACTGGTTCCGCTTCGGCGCCTCCAGCCTGCTGAACGACCTGCTCATGCAGCGCACCAAGCTGACGACCGGCGTCTACTCCGGTCCCGACTACTTCACCCTGGACTGAGAGTGATGTTCGAATACGCTCCCGCCCCCGAGTCCCGCTCGGTGGTGGACCTGAAAGCCTCCTACGGGCTCTTCGTCGACGGCGAGTTCGTCGACCCGACCGACGGCGGCACCTTCAAGTCGATCAACCCGGCCTCCGAGGAGGTGCTCGCCGAGGTCGCCGAGGCGGGCGCGCAGGACGTGGACCGTGCGGTCCGCGCCGCCCGGGCCGCGTACGAGAAGGTCTGGGGCCCGATGCCGGGCCGGGACCGGGCCAAGTACCTGTTCCGGATCGCCCGGATCATCCAGGAGCGCTCCCGCGAGCTGGCCGTGCTGGAGTCGCTGGACAACGGCAAGCCGATCAAGGAGTCCCGCGACGTCGACCTGCCCCTGGTCGCCGCGCACTTCTTCTACTACGCCGGCTGGGCCGACAAGCTGCCGTACGCCGGCTTCGGGCCGGACCCGCAGCCGGTCGGCGTCGCGGCGCAGGTCATCCCGTGGAACTTCCCGCTGCTGATGCTGGCCTGGAAGATCGCCCCGGCGCTGGCCGCCGGCAACACGGTGGTGCTCAAGCCGGCCGAGACCACCCCGCTGACGGCGCTGCTCTTCGCCGAGATCTGCCAGCAGGCCGAGCTGCCGGCCGGCGTGGTCAACATCGTCACCGGCGCCGGCGAGACCGGCCGCGCGCTGGTCGAGCACCCCGGCGTGGACAAGGTGGCCTTCACCGGCTCGACCGAGGTCGGCCGGGCGATCGCCCGCTCGGTCGCCGGTACCCGCAAGAAGCTCACCCTGGAGCTGGGCGGCAAGGCCGCCAACATCGTCTTCGACGACGCCCCGGTCGACCAGGCGGTCGAGGGGATCGTCAACGGCATCTTCTTCAACCAGGGGCACGTCTGCTGCGCCGGTTCCCGGCTGCTCGTGCAGGAGAACGTCGCCGACCGGGTGCTGGAGTCGCTGAAGCGCCGGATGGCCCAGCTGCGCGTCGGCGACCCGCTGGACAAGAACACCGACATCGGCGCGATCAACTCCGCCGCCCAGCTGGAGCGGATCCGCGAGCTCTCCGACGCCGGGTCGGCGGAGGGCGCCGAGCGCTGGTCGCCGCCGTGCGAGCTGCCCGAGCGGGGCTTCTGGTTCGCGCCGACCATCTTCACCGGGGTCACCCAGGCGCACCGGATCGCCCGCGAGGAGATCTTCGGCCCGGTGCTGTCCGTGCTGACCTTCCGCACCCCGGCCGAGGCCGTCGAGAAGGCCAACAACACGCCGTACGGGCTGTCGGCCGGGATCTGGACCGACAAGGGCTCCCGGATCCTCTGGATGGCCGACCGGCTCCGCGCCGGCGTGGTCTGGGCCAACACCTTCAACAAGTTCGACCCCACCTCGCCGTTCGGCGGCTACAAGGAGTCGGGTTACGGTCGCGAGGGCGGCCGGCACGGGCTGGAGGGCTACCTCAATGTCTGAGCGGGTCGCGGTACGCAAAACGTACAAGCTCTTCATCGGCGGTAAGTTCCCACGCAGCGAGTCGGGGCGGTCGTATCTCGTGCAGGACGCGAATGTGTCGTTGGCCTCCCGCAAGGACGCCCGGGACGCGGTGCTCGCCGCCCGCGCCGCCGTGAAGGGGTGGGCCGGGGCGACCGCGTACAACCGGGGTCAGATCCTCTACCGGGTCGCCGAGATGCTGGAGGGCCGGCGCGAGCAGTTCGTCGCGCTGGGCGTGCCGGGCGACGAGGTGGACGCGGCGGTCGACCGCTGGGTCTGGTACGCCGGCTGGTCCGACAAGCTCCCCCAGGTGTACGGCGGGGCCAACCCGGTCGCCGGCCCGTACTTCAACCTGTCCGCGCCCGAGCCGACCGGCGTGGTGGCCGTGGTGGCCCCCGAGTCGCCGGCGCTGCTCGGCCTGGTCAGCGTGATCGCGCCGGCGATCGTCACCGGCAACACGGTGGTGGTGGCGACCTCGCCGACGCAGCCCCTCGCGGCGGTGACCCTGGCCGAGGTGCTGGCCACGTCCGACCTGCCCGGCGGGGTGGTCAACCTGCTCACCGGGAAGATCACCGAGACGGCGCCGACGCTGGCCGCGCACATGGACGTCAACGCCCTCGACCTGAGCGGCGTGACCGACGCCGAGCTGGCGGCGGAGCTGGAGGTCAAGGCGGCGCAGAACCTCAAGCGGGTGCTGCGTCCCGCCCCGGCGGGCCACGACTGGACCGCCGACCCGGGCATCACCCGGATGACCACGCTGCTGGAGACCAAGACGGTCTGGCACCCCAAGGGCGTCTGAGGCCTCCTCAGCGGCCCACCGCCAACGCCACGATCTTGTGGTCGAACGTGATGGGCGAGGGTGCCGAGCCGGAGGCCGCGTTGACCCGGTAGATCGTGCGGGAGTGGTCACCCGACTGGCACCCGAGGTAGAACACCGACTCGCTGTCCCGAGCCCAGGCGACCGGGTAGCCGGTGCAGTAGTTGGCCGGCGTCAGGCTCCACAGCCTGGCGCCGGCCGGCGAGTACCCGTACAGCCGGCCGGAGTGGGTGCCGAGCGCGATCGTCGAGCCGTCGGGTGACCACGCGGCGGGGCTGAAGCCGTCGCCGCTGGACCCGGTGTAGAGGGTCTTCTTCCCGCTGCCGTTGGTCGCGCTCGTGTACAGGGTCGGCGGCTGGGTCGCGGTGGTCATCGCCCACCGGTCGTTCGACGGGTTCCAGGACGGCGGCCCGTCGGAGCGTCGCGTGGAGATCCGGGTGGGTGTGCCGCCCCCGGCGGGCACCAGGTAGATGCCGTCGGTGGGACAGGTGGACCAGCCGAAGGTGCTGCTACGGCTGAAGCTGATGGTCGCGCCGTTCGGGGACCACACCGGGAACTCGTCGAAGGTGAAACTGCCGCATTGCCGGTCCTGAAAGGTGAGCTGGCGGTCCTGCCCGGTGGCGATGTTGCGGACGAAGAGCGGAATTGCGCCGTCCGGCGCCACACGCTGGTAGACGATCTCGGTGCCGGCCGGGTTGACCGCCATGCCGATCGGCGTCCCGGTGAAGGTCGCGCCGATCTGTCGCTTGGCGCCGCCCCGGTCGTCGGTCTGCACGAGCCGGAGAGACGAGTAGCAGTCGGTGCTCAGGCACTCCACGGCGTAGAGGTGCTGCGGCCACGGGGCGTGGGCGAGCACCTTGCGGTAGCGGAGGATCGACGGGTTGCTCTTGTCGAAGTTGAGCGAGGGCAGGGCGATCCCGGCCCCCGCGTCCAGACCACCGGTCAGCGTCCACCACGGCTCGGCCGCCGGGTTGGCCGAGAGCTCGACGACGATGCCGGCCGTCAGGTACGGGCCGGCCAACCCGTACAGGAACAGTTCGAGCCGCGGACCGACGCTCGCCGTCACCGACGCTCCGCCGGAGAGGGTGGGCGGCGTGTAGCTGAAGCTGCTGCTGGTCTGGGCGATCGGGCGGAGACCGGCGTCGGACCAGGACAGCCCCAAGGTGCCGGAGGCGTGCTGGGAAGCACCCGTGGTGACCTGCGCGCTGACGGTGCCGTTGGCGGAGAGGTAGAACTGCAGCTGCGGGGTGACCACCACCGGCACCGGCCCGACGTTGAAGGTGATCGGGGTGAACCGGATCGGGGTGGGCAGCAGTGCCACCGGGCCGAGCTTGCAGCCGCTGGCCGCCTGTGCGGTGGCGGTCAGCGAGGCGTCCTGGGTGAGGGTGCCGGTGAAGGTCGCCGACTTCACGGAGAACCAGCCCCACTCGACCGAGAGGTCGACGGACGGGCTGACGCTGACGCTTCCGACCACGGTGACCGAGCCACCGCCCGAGCAGCTCACCGCCTTGTTGATCGCCTGCCCCACCGCACTGACCGACTCACCTCCGGCGAGGCGGCGCTGGATCCGGTCCGGCGTCAGTGCCGCCTGACCCGGCCCGACCGCGGCGCCGGCGGGGACGACGTCCTCGGCGGAGAGCGGCGCCGACACCGAGAAGTGGCCGGCGCCGAAGGCCTCCTGGAGCGTCGCCGGCTCGGTGGTGAGAACCGGTTGGCCCTGCTCATCGGTGCCCGTGTCGGTGACCTTCACCAGCAGCCCGTCCGGGGTGGCGGGGGCCACGCCGGCCGTGAGCACTTCGCCGACCTCCGGCACGGTCGCCTCCGGCGCCAGGACGACCTCGCGGGTACCCCCGGGCGCGCCGGTCACGGCCTCGACGTCGCCGGGCCGGGCCTGCTGGGTGCTGCTGGGCGCCGCGCTGTCGCCGAGGAAGTAGCCGACCACGTCGACCAGGACGTGCGTGTCGCCGGCGCGGTTGTAGACGAGCATCCGGCCATCGGTACCGAGCGGGGCCACCGAGAGGTTGGGCACCGTCCTACCCGCCGTGAAGTTGAGGTCGGACGCACCGGGTCGGGCGGTGAGCGACGGGTAGACGGTCAGGAAGCCGGCGCTGGTCGGCCCGACGGCCGTGACGTTGGCGATGATCCCGGTCGGCGGGACCGGTGCGGTCGCGGCTGGCAGGCCGGCATGTCCGGCCGCCGCGACCGACAGTGCCGCGCCGGCGGCGACCGGCGCCTTGGGGGCGCCCAGCCCGACGCGCGTGTCGACGATCCGGGTGGGTGGCACGGTGGCCAGGTAGCCGCCGCCGGCGGAGGGGTCCGAGCCGTCGCTGAACCACCCGGTCACGTCGATGACGAGCGGAGTCGAGCCGGCCCGGTTGTAGAAGCTCACCCTGCCGTCGCTGCCCACCGGCACGATCACCCGGTTCGCGACGACCTGCCCGCCCGCGAAGTTGACCGTGGACGCCGTGGGTCGCGGCTGCCCCGCCGGAAAGGCCGTCACGAAGCCGGCGGCGGTCGACCCCGCCACGGTGGTGTTGAGCACCACCGCCGACACACCGGCGGCCGGCACCCCGCCGGCGCCGGTCACCTGGAGGTCGAGCCGGCCGTCGGGGCCGGGAGTGGCGCCCCCGAGGCCGACCCGGGTGTCGGCGAGCCGGGCGGGACTGAGGCCGTGGAACAGGCCGGCGGCGGGTGACGCGGAAGCGGCGGTGGAGAACCAGCCCGCGGCGTCGGCCACCAGCTGGGTCGTGACGGACGAGTACAGGACGACGGTGCCGCCCTGTCCCACCGGCACCACGACCAGGTTCGAGACCGTCTGGCCCTTGAGGAAGTTGACGTTGGACGCCGTCGGCCGGGCCGTCCCGCCCGGGTACGCGCTGACGAAGCCGTTGCCCGCCGGCCCGGTGACGGTGACGTTCAACGCCACGGCCGCCACGTTCGTGGCGGGAATGCCGCCCCGGCCCGTCACGGTGAGGGTCACCTGCCGGGTGGCCCCCGTGGGCGCGCCCATCCCGGACCGGGTGTCGAGCAGCCGGGCCGGCGGGACGGCGGTGAGCGAGCCACCCGGGGCGGTGACGGTGACGGTGCGTTCGGCCGGGGTGGCGGGCGACACGTCGGTGCCGGCCAGGGCCGCGACCTGCGCGACGTACGCCGTGTTCGGACGGATCCCGGCCAGTACCGCCTGGTCCGCGCCGGCCGGGACGTCCAGGGACAGCCCGACGGGAATGGTGCTGACGCGGTAGCCGGTGACACCCGTGGTGTCCGGTGGGGGCGTCCAGCTCACCCGGATGGCGAGGCCGTCGACCGCGGCGGCCACCCCGGTGGGGGCGGCGGGTTCGGCAGCGGCCGCCGGCGTCGCGCCGAGCGGTACCAGCAGCGCCAGGGCCGACACCACGGCCAGGCAGCGAACGCGAGCCCTCATGGCCGCCTCCTTCGCAGATTAGAGGTCGTCTATCAGGCGGAAGTGGTGTCGGAAAGGTGGTGGTCCGGCACAGGACAGCGCCACCACCCAGGTCGGGCTGAACGGCTACGGCCGGCATCGATCGACTGTCGCCGGCACCGCCCTCATCGGCCGGCCCCGGCTCGCCTGACCGTCCGCCGCGCGTCGATGGGCCACCAACTGGTGGGTGCGGTCGCGTCGACGGGCACCCCCGGGCCCGGCCGGTGACCTACTACGCGAGGTAGGATTGCGGGGTGACTCGGCTGGGTGATCTCGAACGTGCGGTGATGGACGTGCTGTGGGACTCGGTCCCCGCCACGTCGGACGGAGTGACCGTGCGCGAGGTCGCCGACGCTCTCGACGGCCGTGAGCTGGCGTACACCACGGTGATGACCGTGCTGGACCGGCTCGCCGGCAAGGGCATGGTGCAGCGCGAGCGGGAGGGGCGGGCCTGGCGGTACCGGGCCGCGGCCAGCCGCGAGGCGCACATCGCCCAGCTCATGCTCGACGCGCTGGACCTCGGCGGCAGCCGGGACGCGGCGCTGGTCCGCTTCGCGCGCTCGGTCACCGGGACGGAGGCGGACGTGCTCCGCGCGGCGCTGGGCGCCGAGGCCGGGCTGACCGACCGGGTCGAGGACCCGCGGGCCGGCCGAGCCAGGCGGGCCGACGAGGCCACGGACAGGTAGGGGCGGCAGCCGTGGCCTTCGCCGTGCACTTCGCCGCGTCGATGCTGGCCTGCTACCTGACCGCGCAGGTCCTCGCCGGGTCCACCTGGACGTGGCGCGCCCCCCGGGTCGCGATCGTCTGCTGGCAGGCGGTCGGGCTGGCGCTCGGCCTCTCCGCGATGGGCCTGCCGATGGCGCTCGGCCTGGCCCCGTACGACCGGCCGACCGGCGGCGCCCTGTTCGCCCTGGCCACCGACCTGAGCCACGGCACGCTCCCGGCCGGGCTGGGCGCCGTGCACCTCGGGCTGGTCGGCGTCGGCTTCGGCATCGGCGCCGTCCTGCTCACCACGACCGTCCGCAGCATCCACGCCAGCGTCCGCGCGCAGCGCCGCCACCGGGACCTGCTCACCCTGGTCGCCCGCCGGGATCCCACCGTGCCCGGCGCGCTGGTGCTGGACCACCCGAGCGCGGCGGCGTACTGCCTGCCCGGGGTGAAGCCCCGCGTGGTGGTCAGCGCCGGCACGTTGAGCCTGCTCGACCGGGCCGAGCTGGCGGCGGTGCTCACCCACGAGCGGACGCACGCGCAGGAGCGGCACGACCTGGTGCTGCTGCCGTTCACCGCGCTCTGCCGGGCGCTGCCCTGGTTCCGCTGGGTACGCGACGCGCATGAGCGGGTCGCCCTGTTGGTCGAGATGCGCGCCGACGACAAGGCCCGCGAACTGCACGCCGAGGCGCCGCTGGCGGGCGCGCTGCGCCGCTTCGCGGCCTGCGGGGACCGGATCACCCCGGCCGGGGCGCTCGGCATGGGTGACCGCGACCTGGACGCCCGGGTGCAGCGGCTGATGGTGGCCGACCGCCCGCCCCGTCTGATCGGGGCCGCCGCGCTGGCGGTGGCGACCACCCTGGTCGCGCTGCCGATCTCCCTCTTCCTCAGCTGACCCGGGCCTCCCTCCCCGGCCGAGCCGGACGTTCACCCGCCGGCTGAGCCGGATCCTCGCGCGCCCGGTTCGCCGTTGCGCCACCCGACCTGCCCCGGCAGGGGAGCCGGCGGCGACTTGCGGCCACTTACGGGATGGGCGCGCGCCGGCCACACCCCTGTCCCACCCGCTTTGCTCTGCTGCCCCGCCGGCAACACCGGAGCGCTCCCAGTGTTGCCGTCACCGCAGCAGAGCAAAGCGGGTGAAGGGGTGCCCTTGGCCCGCCGGCACCGGCCCCCCCGACCGTGATGGCGATCGAGCCACATCTTCGAGGCCAGCTCGGCACCACATCTACTACAGACTGTCGTAACATCCTGTACGACGATGTGTAGTAGATATGCGTAGTGGAACTACGTGTAGGGTCGCTACGACAAGCGAGCCAACCCTGGAGAGCGGTCATGGACACCCTGCTCCTCGCGCGCCTGCAGTTCGCCACCACCACCTCGATCCACTTCCTCTTCGTGGTGGTCACCCTCGGCCTGGTCACCCTGCTGGTGGGCCTGCAGACGGCCTGGTTCCTCACCGGCAACCCGGCCTGGGAGCGCCTGACCCGCTTCTGGGGCCAGCTCTACGTGATCAACTACGTGCTCGGCATCGCCACCGGCATCGTGATGGAGTTCCAGTTCGGGCTGAACTGGAGCGGCCTGTCGCGCTACGTCGGCAACGTCTTCGGGGCGCCGCTAGCGATCGAGACGCTGCTGGCGTTCTTCCTGGAGTCCACGTTCCTCGGCATGTGGATCTTCGGTTGGCACCGGCTGCGCCGCGGGGTGCACCTCGCGCTGCTCTGGGGCGTCGCGCTGACCGCGTACGCCTCCGCCTTCTGGATCATGGTGGCCAACTCCTGGTTGCAGAACCCGGTCGGCTACGAGCTGCGTGACGGCGTCGCCCACCTCACCGACTTCACCGCGCTGCTGACCAACCCGACCCTCGGCATGGCGTTCGGGCACGTGGTCGCCGCCGCGCTGCTCACCGGCGGGGTGCTGATGGCCGCCGTCAGCGCCTGGCATCTGATCCGCCGGACGCCGGACTTCGCGCTGTTCCGCACCTCGCTGCGGATCGGGCTGGTCACCGCCGCCGTCGCGGTGACCCTGGTGCAGGGCTTCGGCTTCGCTCAGTTCGGGCCGGTCGGGCAGGCACAGCCGACCAAGTTCGGCGGCGGGCCGGAGGCCGACGCGCTGGTCGCCGAGTGGACCGCCCGCTTCGGCCCCGGCGACTACAGCCCGCCGGTGCTCTCCAGTGTGGGCCTCGGCTTCATGATCCTGATCGGCTTCACCCTCGGCTGCGTCTGGTTGCTGCTCCCGCTGCTCTGGCGGGACTGGGTGATCCGGCTGCGCTTCCCGCTCTGGCTGATCCTGTTCGCCCTGCCGCTGCCCTTCGTCGCGGTGGTCCTGGGCTGGATCGCCCGCGAGGTCGGCCGCCAGCCCTGGGTGGCGTACGGGCTGCTCCCCACCGGGCAGGCCGTCTCCGGGGTGGACGTCGGGGTGATGCTCGCCTCCCTGATCGGCTTCAGCCTGCTGCTCGGCGCCCTCGCCGTCACCAACTGGACGCTGCTCGCCCGGCACGCCGCCCGGGGCGCCGCCGATCCCGCGCTCGGCCGCCCGCCCGGCCCTGCCGACGACGACGCCCGCCCCGAACCCGCCTTCGCCTAGGAGACGACCGTGGAACTCGCCTGGTACGCCCTGCTCGGGCTCTTCTTCGCCACGTACCTGGTCCTCGGCGGCTACGACTACGGCGTCGGGCTGCTGCTGGCGAGGGGCACCGACCCCGCCCGCCGACGCGCGGCGCTCACCGCGCTCGGCCCGTTCTTCCTCGGCAACGAGGTGTGGCTGGTCGCCGCCGTCGGCACCCTCTTCGGCGCCTTCCCCACGCTGGAGGGCGAGCTGCTCTCCGGCTTCTACCCGGCCGTGGTCGGGGCGCTGGTCGGGGTGATCCTGGTGACCGCCGGGGTGCAGCTGCGCAGCCGGCCGACGGCCGAGGCGACCCGCGCCCGGTGGGACCGGGTGGTGGTCGCCGGGAGCGCGCTCGCCGCGCTGGGCTGGGGCGCGCTGCTCGGCGGGCTGCTCCAGGGCGTACCCCGACACGCCGACGGCCACGTCGCCGGGGTGACCCACCTGGCCACCCCGTTCGCCGCCGCCGCCGCGCTCGCGATGCTCGCCCTGGTCGCCGTGCACGGTGCGACGTTCCTCACCCTCCGGCTGCCGGCCGCCGACGCCGCGGCGATCGGCCGGCTGGCCCGCCGGCTGGTCCCGGTGGCACTCGCCGCGGTCGCCGCGGCCACCGTCCTGGGCCTGCTCTCCGAGCGGGTACGCGCCGCCGCGGCGCGCCCACTGTTCGCCGTACTCCTGCCGTTGTCGCTGGTCGCGGCGCTGCTGGTGGCGCGGGCGGCGCTGCGCCGGGGGCGGCCCGGCGTGGCCTTCGCCGCCACCGGCGTGGCACTGGCGCTGCCGGTGGCGCTGGTCGGGGCGACCCTGTGGCCCTCGGTGCTGGTCTCCACCGTCGACCCGGCCGCCTCGCTCGGCGTCGCCGACGCGGCGGCCAGCGGCCCGACGTTGCGGCTGCTGGGCTGGCTGACGCTGCCGCTCCTGCCGGCCCTACTAGGCTTCCAGGCGATGTGCTGGTGGGTTTTCCGGGGACGGACCGACGGCAGGGCACCGGTGTACTGGTGAACCGCCGTCCCTTCGACCCGCGTCTGCTGCGTCGGGTCCCCGCGGCCCGGCGCGACCTCGCCGTGCTCGCGGTCCTGGGTGGGCTCACCGCGCTGCTGGTCGTGGCGCAGGCCACCGCGCTGGCGGCGTTGCTGGCGACCGCGATCGACGGCCGGCTCGACACGGTCGCGCTGGCCGGTTTCGTCGCCGCCGTCGGCGCACGCGCACTGGTCGCCTGGGCGCAGGGCACCGTCGCGGCGCGAGCGGCGGCCACCGTGAAGGCGACGCTCCGCGCCGACCTGCTCGCCGCCGTCGGCCGGCACGGGCCGGGCTGGGTCGCCGGGCAGCGCGCCGGTCAGCTCGCCACCCTCACCGGTCGGGGCCTGGACGCGCTGGACGCCTACTTCACCGGCTACCTCCCGCAGCTCGTGCTCAGCGTGACCGTGCCGCTGGCCGTGCTGGCCCGGCTGGTCCTGGCCGACTGGGGCTCGGCGCTGATCATCGCGCTGACCATCCCGCTGATCCCGGTCTTCGGCGCGCTGCTCGGCTGGCAGGCGCAGGCCGCCACCGAACGCCAGTGGCGACGGCTGTCGCTGCTCGGCGGGCACTTCCTCGACATGGTCGCCGGGCTGCCCACGCTGCGCGCCTTCGGCCGGGCCCGGGCCCAGACCGACGTGGTGCGCCGGATGGCCGACGGGCACCGGGTCGCCACGATGAAGACCCTGCGGATCGCCTTCCTCTCCGCGCTGGTGCTGGAGCTGGTCGCCACCCTGTCGGTGGCGCTGGTCGCGGTGCCGGTCGGCATCCGGCTGCTCTCCGGCGGGATCACCCTCTCCACCGCGCTGCTGGTGCTGCTGCTCACCCCGGAGGCGTACCTGCCGCTGCGGGCGGCCGGCAGCAAGTTCCACGCCAGCATGGAGGGCCTCACCGCGCTGGACGAGGCGCTGACCGTCTCCGCCGCCCCGGCCGCCGCCCCGGCCGGCGAGCGGGTCCCGGCGCCGGACGGCCACGGCGAGATCCGCTTCACCGACGTGACCGTGGCGTACGAGCGGACCACCGCGCTGCGGGAGGTCAACCTGACCATCCGGCCCGGCGAGCGGATCGCGGTCATCGGGCCGAGCGGCGCCGGCAAGAGCACCCTGCTCGGCCTGCTGCTCGGCTTCGTCACCCCCACCTCCGGCCGGGTCACCGTCGACGGCGTCGATTTGGCCGAGGTCGACCGGGACGCCTGGCGCCGGCAGGTCGCCTGGGTGCCGCAGCGGGCGCACCTCTTCGCCGCCTCGCTCGCCGACAACATCCGCCTCGGCGCCCCCGACACCCCGGACGCGGCGCTCGCCACGGCGGTCGCCGACGCCGCGCTCCAGGACGTGGTCGCGGACCTGCCCGACGGGCTCGCCACCACGCTGGGCGAGCGCGGGCACGGCCTGTCCAGCGGGCAGCGGCAGCGGGTCGCGCTGGCCCGGGCCTTCCTCCGGGACGCCCCGCTGGTGCTCCTCGACGAGCCGACCGCCCGGCTCGACAGCGCCAGCGAGGCGGTGGTGCTGGCCGCCACCCGGCGACTCGTCGCGGGACGTACCGCGCTGCTGGTCGCGCACCGGCCCGCGCTGCTGGCGGACGCCGACCGGATCCTCCGGGTCGAGGACGGCCGGGTCACCGAGCTGACCCCGATCCCCGCCGGGGAGGCGACCCGATGACCACCGGACCCGTCCGCCCGGAAGGCCGCGACACCGGCGGCCCGACCCCGGCGGAGCTGCCACCACCGGCCGGCGCCGGCACCGTGCGCACCGGCGCGGAGCGGACCGTGCTGCGGCTGGCCCGGCCGTACCTGGGCCGACTGGCCGGCGCGGGGCTGCTCGCCGCGGCGACGGAGTTCGCCGGACTGGCGCTGATGGCTACCGCCACCTGGCTGCTGATGAGCGCCGCCGGCCGGCCGCCGCTGGACCGGCTCACCGTGGCCATCGTCGCGGTCCGGGCACTCGCCATCAGCCGGGGCGTCTTCCGCTACACCGAACGACTCGCCGGCCACGACGCCGTGCTGCGCATGATCACCGACGTGCGGGCCCGGGTCTTCGCCACCCTTGCCGCCCGTCGGGGGCCCGCCGGACAGCGGTCCGGGGACGCGCTGAGCCGGCTCGTCTCCGACGTGGAGGCGGTCCAGGACCTGCTGCTGCGGGTGCTCGTCCCCGGGGCCGCCGCCGCGCTGGTGAGCCTGCTGGCCGTCGGCGGGGCCGCGCTGATCTCGCCGCCCGCGGCAGCGGTGCTCGCGGTGGGCCTGCTGGCCGCCGGGGTCGCGCTGCCCGTACTGGCCACCGCGCTGACCCGGCGGGCCGCCGACGAGGTCGCGCCGCTGCGCGGGGCACTCGCCACCGACGCCGTCGACCTCACCCACGGCGCCGCCGACCTGGCCGCCTTCGGCGCCACCAGGTACGCGCTGCGGGCCGCCACCGACCGCGCCGACCGCCTGGCCCGGCTGGAACGCCGGCTCGCCCGGACCGGGTTCGCCGTCGACGCGGCCGGGGTGCTGGTCGCCGGGCTGACCGCCGCCGGCGTGGTGCTCACCGCGCTGCGCGCCGGAGTCGACGGGGTGCTGGTCGGCGTGCTGGCCGTCGGCACCCTCGCCGCGGTGGAGATCGCGCTGGCCCTGGTCGGCGCGGCCCGGCAGCGCACCCAGCTGCGCGCCGGCCTCGACCGGGTCGCCACGCTGCTCGACACCCCCGCGACCCCGGCCGCTCCCCGCGGCGGGGCGACGGTGGCCTCCCGGGCCGAGCACGACGTGCGGTTCGACGGGGTGACCGTGCGCTACCGGGAGGGCGCCGCCCCGGCCCTGGACGGCGTCGACCTGGATCTTCCGGCCGGCCGCCGGGTCGCCGTGGTCGGCCCGAGCGGCGCCGGCAAGAGCACCCTGGCCGCCGTGCTCACCGGCGCGGTGCACCCCGACGCCGGCCGGGTCACCCTGGACGGGGTGGACCTGTCGGCGTACCCGGCCGAGGAACTGCCCCGCGCCATCGGCGGGCTGCTCGCCGAGGCGTACGTCTTCCACGCCTCCGTCCGGGACAACCTGCTGCTCGGCCGGCCCGCCGCCGGCGAGGAGGAGCTGGCCGCCGCCACCCGGGCCGCCGGCCTGCTCGACTGGGTACGCGAACAACCGGACGGCTGGGACACGGTGGTCGGCGAGGAGGGCGGCCAGCTCTCCGGCGGCCAGCGGCAGCGGCTCGCCCTGGCCCGGGCGCTGCTCGCCGCCCCGGGCGTGCTGGTGCTGGACGAGCCCACCGAAGGGCTCGACCCGGCCGCCGCCGACGCGGTGCTCGCCTCCGCGCTGGCCGCCACCCCGGCCGGGCACACGGTGCTGCTGATCAGCCACCGGCTCAGCGGCCTCGACGGGCTGGACGAGATCGTGGTGCTCGACGCCGGACGGGTGATCCAGCGCGGCCGGCACGCCGAGCTGATGGCCACCCCGGGCTGGTACCGCGACCAGTGGCTGCTCCAGGCGGCGGCCGAGCGCGGGTATCTCGCCCTGGCCCCCTGAGCCCGGTTCCGGGAATCTCCCCGACGCGGCCGCCCCGTCCGCGTGACAGGGTGGCTCCATGCGGGGCTGCGAAGACGTACGGGTGGCGGACCGGCTGCGCGAGCTGGACGACCGGCTGCACGGGCCGGCCCGGCTCAAGGCGGAGCTGATGGTCGAGCTGCGGGACGCGCTGGACGACGCCGCCGAGGCGTACCGGGAGGGTGGGCTGTCGGCGGCGGAGGCCGAGCGGCGCGCGGTGGCCGAGTTCGGCGCGCCGGCACAGCTCGTGCCGGCCTACCAGGCGGAGCTGGCGGCGGCCGCGCTGCGCGGGTTGTCGCTGCGGGCCTTCGCGGTGGCCCTGGCCCTGCTCGTCGCCGGCGACCTCACCTGGCGGGGTTCCAGCTGGAGCGACGGCCCCCGGCCGCCCGCCGGCTACCAGCTCCTCTCCGCCTCGGTGAACTGGATCTGGCTGGCGGTGGCCGGCTTCGCCCTGGCCGGGCTGGTGCTCGGCGTGGGCGCGGCGCGACGCGGTCGGGCCGGCGTGCCCGCGGCCGGGCGGCTGCTGGGGTTGGGCCTGACCGGTGCGCTGGTGCTCGGCGCGGTCGTCGGGGTCGCCCTGTTCGCCTGGTCGGTGGAGCTCTGGGACGCCGCCCTGACCTGGCCCCCGATGATCATCGGTGCGGTGGTGGTCGGCGCCGGCTACTTCTCCCTCGTCCGGGCCGCCCGCTGCTGGCTGCGCGCCGCCCACTGACGAGGGCCCCCGAGGGCGAGGGTCGCGGTCAGGCGGGGGCGGTGGGGGGCGTGTCGGGGCCGAGGAAACGGCCGACCGTCGCGCTGAACTCGCGCCAGCCGGCCCGCTCGCCGGCCAGCGCCCGGCGGCCGGAGTCGGTCAGCTCGTACGTGCGCCGCTCCCGGCCGCTGACGGTGCTCCACGAGCTGGCCACGTGCCCGGCCCGCTCCAGCCGGCGCAGGGCCGGGTAGATGGTGCCGGTGGGCAGATCGAGGTTGCCGTCGCTGCGGGCCCGCAGCGCCTCGATGATGGCGTAGCCGTGCAGTGCGCCCTGCTCCAGCACCGCGAGCAGCAGCGCGTCGAGGTGTCCGTGCAGCGCCTGAGCCCTCATACGTAGTAACGCTACTTGTCAGCCGTGCGGATCGCCAGCGGGGTGCGGGGTCCGGTCCCCCCGAGCTGACCACTAGGGTATGTGCCCAGAGTCACTAGCCGACCGGAAGTGTCGGCAAGTGGGCAACCCGACGCACCCGGAGGTCAGTGTGGCCCGCCAGTCGCCCCAACGGCCCGACGCCGACGAGCCCGAGCTCGACGCCACCGACGGGCCGGTCGAGCCCGAGGTGGAGCGCGGCTCGGCCGACCGTTCCCTCTGGGACGAGCTGCGGATCGACCCGGTGGAGATCGCTCTCCCCGCCGGCACCGGTTTCACGCTGCGCGCGTACCGGCCGGCCCGGGAGCTGACCCCGACCGACGTCGCCGAGCGCGACGAGGACGACCCGTTCCTCGCCCGCCGCCAGGTCGTGGAGGCCGAGGACGCCGAGGACGAGGAGGTGGTGATCCTCGACGAGGAGTTCGCCGCGCTCTCCGCCGAGGAGGACGAGGAGGGCGGTCGGCCCGCGGGTCGCAAGCGCAAGGCCGACGCCGAGGATGAGGAGTCCGAGGCGGAGGAGGAGGACGAGCAGGACGCGGCGGCCGACGAGGAGGTGCCGGTCTTCCTCACCCACAAGGGGCGGCTGCTGCTCTTCAAGACCCCCGAGGCACTGGTCAGTTTCATCCGTTCCGGCGCGCCCAACGACATGTCCCAACTGGACAGCTGGAATGAACTGTCCGAACGGGTGGAACCGGCCGACATCGCGCCGCTCGACGAGGACACGTACGAGCTGGACCTGGTAGTGGAGAACCTGCGCGGCGGGCACGACACGTGGGACCCGACGCTGCTGATCGAGGCCGGTGAGGTGGCCCGTGACCTGTCGTACGCGCTGCGGCTACCCGCGGTGCTCGACATGCTCTCCGCCGGCTCCAGCCTGGACGACCTGGACGAGGCGCTGAGGGCAACTGTCAACGGCGGAATCGGTGGTTTCCTCGGCCGGCGGCGGCTCAAGAAAATCGGGGCACAAACCGCAAGCTTGGGTTGGCGCACCATTGTCGGCAAGATCTCTGCTGTCGTGGACTGGCGCGACTGACCCCGAGCGGGGAGCATCAGTCTCTGGCAGAGAAAAGCCCTGTGTCCCGGGAGGAGGACGACGCCGTGGCGCTCGTGCGCGTGTACTGCGGTCTGGCCTCGGCGGATCCGGCCGACCGACCGGCATCGGCCGGATCGTCGCTGACGTCCGCTGTGGTCGACGACGCAGGCCGGCTGCTGCATGTCTGCGAGATCGGTGACGACCCGACGGGCTACGCCCAGCTGGTCGCGCTGCTCGTGGAGCGGTCGGGCGGACCGAGTGGCGCGGCGATCGCGGCCGACAGTGACGACCACACGGTCACCTCGCTGCTGAGCGCCGCCGGGCGTCCACTCGCGATCGCCGACGACGACTCGGTCGACGACTTCGCCGAGCGCTTCGCCGACGACGACTCGCTGGAGGAGATGCAGTCGCCGCCGGCCGAGCGGCGGGCGGTGGGCCTGGCCCGCGCCCTCCAGGCCGGGGCGCTCTCCGCGGTCACCCTGCCGGCACCCCGGGACCTGGCCGGCTTCAAGCAGGTCCTGGCGGCGCACGCCGCCCTGTCCACCGGTCGCCACTCGGCCGCCGTGGCGCTACGCGAGGTGCTGCGCGAGCTCTACCCGGCCGCCCTCCGGGCGTACCCGGACCCGGCCGAGCCGGTGTCGCTCGCCGTGCTCGACGCCCTCCCCGAGCCCGGCATGCTCGGCGGCACGACCGCCCAGGGCCGCGACGTCTCGGTGGCCGCCGAGGCGGTGGCCGCGCACCTGGCCGCCGACGGCGTGGCCGACGACGACGAGATCGACGCCGCGGTCACCGCCCTGCGGGTGGCCATCTCCGAGACCCCGCGCCGGGCCACCGTCAACCGGGCGCTCACCTCCGCCGTCGCGGAGACCGTCCGTCAGGCGGTCGCCGCGGTACGGGCCTGCGACGCCGGCTGCGAGGCCCTGGTGGGCGCGCTCAGCGCCCGGGTCAGCACGCCTGTTCCGGCACCCGGCCGTCGCGCCGCCGCCCGGCGGGGCGAGCCGGTCGGCGAGCTGTCCGCCCTCGGCGGCGGCACGACGGGGCTGCGTCCCGTCCGGCCGGCCGAGCCCGAACGTCCCACCCCCACCGGCCGGCGCAGCCGGCCCGAGCCGGTCTCCGGCGGGTCACTGCCGTCCATGCCCCGGCCGCTCGGTCCGCCGCCGGTCGCACCGGCCCCGGTCGCGCCGCCACCGGTCGCGCCCGCGCCGCTCACCCCCGCCGCCGCGGCGGCCACCCCGACCTCGGCGCCGCCGTCGCGTACCGACCCGGGCATGCCCGCGGTCCGCCGGGCCAGCGACCCGGGCATGCCGCTGGTACGCCGGGGTACCGACCCGGGCATGCCCGCCGTGCGCCGGGGCACCGACCCGGGTATGCCGCTGGTACGCCGGGGCACCGACCCCAGCATGCCCGCGGTACGTCGCGGCACCGACCCGGGCATGCCGCTGGTACGCCGGGGCACCGACCCGAGCATGCCCGCCGTGCGCCGGGGCACCGATCCCGCCATGCCGGTGGTGCGCCGGGACCCCCCGACCAACCGTCCGGTCTCCGCGCCGCCCCCGCCGCCGCCCGGCATCACGCCGATCGCCCCGACGCAGCGCGGCAACGTGCCCCCCGCCGAGGCGGGCGAGCCGTTCCGGCCGACCCTGACCACGGCGGCGATCAACAGCGCCCGCGCCGAGCGGCAGCGCACGGTCATCCCGCCCCGCCCGAAGACCAACGGCGCGCTGTCGGCGCCCACGGGCGGCTTCAGCGCCACCGACCTGAGCATCCCGGTGCCGACCCCGCGCCCCGAGGCGGAGTCCGCTCCGCCCGGGTCCCGGGCGAACTGGCCGCTGATCAACAACCCCGAGGACCCGGCCGACAGCTCCGCCAACAACCCGGTGGTGCCGTCGTACGGCGAGCGCGCGGGCCGGCAGGTGGACGCGCCGACCGACCCCGGTTCGGAGCGTCGGGTCACCCCGCCGTGGCTCGCCGACGACCTGCCGCCGGAGCCGCCGATGCTGCGGCTGGTCGAGCCGCCGCCGCTGGCGGACCGGGCACTGCGCGACGGTCTGCCCTCGGGCGGCGACCCGCGCCTGGAGACGCCCCCGCTGCGACTGGTCGACCGCGAGGAGGCGAGCCGTTCCGGGCGTGCCTCCCGGGCGGACCGACCGGCCCCGGAGCGCCGGCCCGAGCCGGCGGAGCGCCGCCCCGCGCCGATGGAGCACCGGCCCCCGCCGATCTCCGACGAGGGCGACGGCGACCTGCTGATCTTCGCGCAGGCCAGGTCCGCCTGGTTCGTCGGCCACAGCGAGGAGGAGTCCGAGCTGGACTGGGCGACCACCGCCGACACAGGTTGGCAGGCCGCCGAGCAGGCGGCTCGCCCGGCGGTCGGCGCGGAGACCTCCGCCGGCCTGCCCAAGCGGGTTCCGCAGGCCAACCTGGTGCCGGGTTCGCCGCTGCGCGAGGAGCGTCCGCTGCGGATCGTCCGCGACGCGGCGAGCCTCGCCGAGAACACCACCGGCTACTTCCGCGGCTGGCGTCGCGGCCAGGAGATCGGCGGGTTCGCGGTCGGCGGGCGACCGGGTCGTGAGTCGGCCGGCGGCTGGGACTTCAGCCGCGACCCGGCCGAGCGCGACGACGACCGCGAGTACGAGTTCCGGTCGGCCGGTTACCGTTCCTGAGCCCGGGAAAAGCGCCTCCCACCTGCGTGTTCCTGCCCACACCCGGATAATTTGACGCCGGGTCGGGGCGGCCGGAAGCATACCGGCGGAACCGTCGGCGGCAGGTGACGCCGGGGTGGGAAGGCGACTCCAATGGCGACACCGGCAATCGGCTCCTCCGTGCTCACCCGACGGGGAGTGCTCACCGCGACGGCCAGCAGCCTGTTGCTGAGCGCCTGCGGGCAGGCGCAGCCGCAGGACGAGGCGGAGCCGGACGGCAGTGCCTCGCCGGGCGGCCCGGAGCTGCTGATCGGGGCCAGCCTGGAGCTCACCGGCCGGGGCGCCGCCCTCGGCGTCCTCCAGGAGCGTGCCCTGCGGATCACGCTGGAGGACCTGAACGTCGACCGGGTGCAGGTGGGCAACCTGCGCCGGAGCGTACGGGTGCTGGTGCGGGACAACCGCAGCGATCCGCGGCTGGCCGCGCAGCAGGCCACCGACCTGATCCGCAAGGACCGGGTGCACGCCCTGCTCGGCACCACGCTGACCGAGACCGCCATGGCGGTCGTCGGGGTGGCCCAGCGGCTGCAGACCCCCTTCGTCTCGCTCGCGCCCGGGGACGGCATCGTCCTGCCGCTGACGCAGCGGACCTTCATCTACAAGCTCACGCCGGACGCGGTGGACGTCGCCCGCCAGCTGGCCCGGCTGATCAGCTCACGGGGGCTGGAGCGGGTCGCCCTGCTGGCCGCCGACGGCCTGCACGGCGACTCCGGCGTCCGGGCCGTGGCGGCCGCGCTCCGGACCGCCGGGGTCGAGCTGGACCGCACCGTACGCCTTCCCCGCACCGGCGCCGACTTCGCCCGCGCCGCCCGGGAGGCGGTGGCCGGTGACCCCGACGGCGTGGTGGTGTGGGCGGCAGCTCCGGACAGCGGCAGCGCCGCTCGCGCCCTGCGCCGGGCCCGCTGGCGCGGTCCGCTCTTCCTCGACGCGGCCGCGGTCGCCGAGGAGACCGTGGAGGGCAGCAACGCGGCGGCCGTGGAGGGGGCGTACGCGGTGCACCCGACCTGCCTGACGGACTCCACCCTGATGGGTACCACCACCGCCGCGCTGGCCCGACGCGAGCTCGTGTTCCGCTACATCCACGAGTACGGCGGGTTCAGCGGCTTCGCCCCGTACGCCTCCGACGCGCTCCAGCTCATCGCCAACGCGGCCCGGCTGGCCAGCAGCGTCGACCGTGGACGGCTGCGGGCGTACCTGCAGACGCAGGTGACCGAGGGCATGGCCGGGTGGTACGCCTTCGCGCCGATCCGTCACGGCGGGATGGAGCGCGACTCGCTGGGCGTCTACCAGCTCACCCAGGGCAGCTGGGCCCGGGTCTCCTGACCCTCGGCCCAGCCCTCTCCCGACCCTCTTCCCACCCGCAGCCCCGGGCACCGGCACCGCCGGCGCGCGGGGCTGCGGCGCGTGCGGGGCCACGGTGCTCGGGGCTGTCGGTGCGTCCACTCGGGACCGGGTCAGCAGGCGGCTGCCCGCCGACACCTCCAGTCCCGACCGGACGAGGACGCGCAGACGCGCCCGGCGTCGGCCGAAGCCGCCACCGGGCGCGTCGAGGCCGGTCAGGCCGGGGCGACCGCGCGCGAGCGACGCATGGTCAGCACGTACTCGACCAGCGAGATCAGCACGTGCTTGGTCGACTCCCGGTTCCGGGCGTCGCAGGCCACCACCGGCACGTCCGTCGAGATCGCCAGCGCGTCCCGGACGTCCTGCGGGTCGTGGTACTGCATCCCGTCGAAGCAGTTGATGGCCACCAGGTACGGCAGCCGCCGGTGCTCGAAGAAGTCGATCGCCGCGAAGCAGTCGGCCAGCCGGCGGGTGTCGACCAGGACGACGGCGCCGATCGCGCCGCGTACCAGCTCGTCCCACATGAACCAGAACCGCGTCTGGCCCGGCGTACCGAACAGGTACAGGATCAGGTCCCGGTCGATCGAGATCCGGCCGAAGTCCATCGCCACCGTGGTCGTCGTCTTGCCCGGCACCTGCCGGGTGTCGTCGACGCCCACGCCCGCGGAGGTCATGATGGCCTCGGTGGTCAGCGGCGTGATCTCCGAGACCGAGCCGACCAAGGTCGTCTTGCCGACGCCGAATCCACCGGCGATAACGATCTTCGCCGACGTCACGCGCCCGCTCGGGGCCGGCGGCCGGTGCGACATGTCAGAGCCTGCGAAGTCCACTCAGCACCCTCTCCAGCAGTTCAGTGCCCACCGCGTCGTCGGAGTCGTCCAGGATGGTCGGCTCGTGGACCGCGACCAGGCCATCCGTCGCCATGTCGGCGATGAGCACCCGGGCCACACCCAGCGGAAGCTGCATTCGCGCCGCGATCTCGGCCAACGATTGCACGCGTCCGTCACACAGCGCGGCGATGTACTGGTGTTCGCGGCCCTGGCCGCCGTTGCCACTGGCAGCGGCGCGACCGCGCACCGTCGTCTCGACGAGCGCCTCCATGGCGATGTCGAGCCGGGGACGGGTACGACCACGGGTCACGGCGTATGGACGGACCAACGCTCCGGTTGGCTCGTCACGATCGGCCATGTCGCCGCTCACCTCCTTCGTACCCGGCACCGGCTCTCGCCCGGTGGAACCCGTCGTTGTTGTCGTGTCGTTGCTGCCGTGCCGACCCGGTGGTCAGCTCGGTCAGCCCATCATCCCGACGGCCGTGCGGGGCTGCGGGGTCAGCGCGTCGCCCACCCGGTCGACCAGCAGGGCCATCTCGTAGCCGACCTGGCCCACGTCAGAGCTGCGGGCGGCCAGCACCGCGAAGGAGGAACCGTCGGAGATGGACATCAGGAACAGGAAGCCGTTGTCCATCTCGACGACGGTCTGCAACACCGCGCCACCCTCGAAGCAGCGGGCCGCGCCCTGGGTGAGGCTGACCAGACCGGAGGCGATGGCGGCCAACTGGTCGGCCCGGTCGCGCGGCAGGTCCCGTGACGACGCGAGGAGCAGGCCGTCGGCGGAGACGGCGACCGCGTGCGCGACACCGGGCACCCGGTCGGCGAAGTTGGCGAGGAGCCAACCGAGATCCTGCGTAGTTGTCATCCTTCTTGCTCCTTCTGCCCGCTACCGGCCGCCGGGCCGGAGCCAGACTGCGAGGATTGCTGCCCTCCCGGAGTTGCCTCCGAGCTGGTGGGGTTGCTGTCCGAGGGGTTGCTGCGCCCGCGCTGCACGCCGCGGTGGTAGGCCGACAGCAGACCGCGCACCGCCTCGGGTGTACGCCGCTGCACCGAGGTGGTCGGCTTCTCCACCGCGCCCGGGACGAGCTGGGCCATCGGCGTCCGCTTCGGCAGACCGGTCTCGGTGGTGGCCGCCACCGGCACCTCGGAGGCCGCCACGGCGGCACGCCAGCCGTCGTCGGCCGCGGTCCGCCAGCCGGCCGACTGCGGGGCGGTGGGCCGCCGGGTGGGCAGAGCCTCGGCCTGACCCGGGCGGCCGCCGCCGTTGGTCGCCGAGCCGTTGTCGCGCGGCGTCCCTCCGGCCGTCGGAGTGTTTGCCATCGGTGCGTTACCTGTCGTCCGTGGTGCGGTGTTCGGGACGGGGCGACCGGCGGCGTCGACGGCGGGCATCTGCTGGGTCGCGGTTCCGTTGGCCGCCGGCCTGGCAGCCGCGGCGGCAGCGGCGGCCTCCTCCGGACCCGGCTTGCGGGAGGTACGGAACCAGGCCGACTCGAGCTCCCGGAAGATCGGCAGCTCCATCGTCTCGTCCGCGTACCGCTGCCGGTTCGCCGTCTCCTGCGGAGTCGGCGGCCGGTTCACCGGGGCCGGCTGCCCCGCGCGGACCTGCGGCGCGGCGGGGTGTGCGGTCGGCTGCCGCACGGCCGGCGGGGTGGCCGGCGCGGTCTGCTGGGTCGGCTCGGGGCGCGCCACCCGGGGCAGCTCCGTGGTCATGTCCAGCGCGGCGGCGAGCCGCTCGGGCACCGGCGGGGCGGCCTGCTCCTGGTTCGGCACCGGCGGCCAGGCCGGCGGAGCGGCCGGGCTCGGCGGGCTCTGCCGGGGCGGCGCGGACGCCGGCTGGGCGGAGACCGGGGCGGCCGACACGGGATGACCCGAGTACGGCTGGGCGGAGACCGGGTGCCCCGAGTACGGCGAGGCCGGCGGAGCGGAGTACGGCGAGGCCGAGACCGGCGGACCGGAGTACGGCGAGGCCGACACCGGCGGGCCCGAGTACGGCGAGGCGGAGACCGGGTTGCCGGAGACCGGGTAACCCGAGACCGGGGCGCCGGAGACCGGCGGGAGCGGCGGCGCGGACACCGGCGGGACCGGCGGCGCGCTGTAGGGGCGAGCCTCCGGGCTGCTCGGCAGCTGCCGCGGGATCACCGGCTGCTGGCCGGTGACCGGGTCGATGTCGCCGGACCGTCGCTGCGGCAGCGGGTCGATCTGCTGGCCGTTGGAGGAGCGGGGCGTGAAGCCGTCGTTGCCGTTGGGCGCGCTGGCGCCGGTCAGGTCCGACCAGGCCGGCATGGAGCGCCCCCCGCCGGCGTTGGCCGGCGAGCCGTTGTGCGGGGCCGGGTCGAACGCCCGACCGCCGAGGGTGACCTGGTTGCCGGACTCGCCGGTACGCGGGGTCGGCGCCGGGCCGTTGCCCAGCGCGGGCAGCGCGCCGAAGGCCGGAGCCGCGCCGAAGGTCGGGGCCGCACCGAACTGCTGCGGGCCGGGCGTGCCCGCGGGCAGCGCCGGGGCGGGCTGGCCGCGACCGGTGAGTGCCCGCGGGACCAGCACGGAGGTGGGCATGGTGACCTCGGCCACCGTGCCCCGGTCGGAGCCGGGACGCAGCTCGACCTTGACGCCGTGCCGCGAGGCCAGCCGGGCGACCACGACCAGGCCCATCATCCGGGAGACGGCGACGTCGACCTGGGGCGGCGTGGCGAGCCGCTCGTTGAGGTCGCCAAGCTGCTCCCGGCTGATGCCGATGCCGTGGTCCTCGACGTAGAGGGTGGCCCGGTCGCCGATGCGGCGCGCCTCGACCATGACCTGCGAGTCCGGCGGCGAGAACGCGGTCGCGTTGTCGAACAGCTCGGCGACGAGGTGCACCATGTCGTTGACCGCGTGCGCGGCGACCTCGATGTCCCGGTCGATGATCCCGAACTCGATCCGGGTGTAGTGCTCGACCTCGGACTGCGCGGCGCGCAGCACGTCGATCAGGGCGGCCGGCTCGCGCTGCACCCGGGTGGAGTCGGCGCCGGCGAGGACCAGCAGGTTCTCGTCGTTGCGGCGCATCCGGGTGGCCAGGTGGTCGAGCTGGAAGAGCTCGGCCAGGCGGTCCGGGTCCTCCTCGCCGCGCTCCAGCCGGTCGAGGTGACCGATCAGCCGGTCGACCAGGATCTGCGAACGGCGGGCGAGGTTGACGAACATCGTCGCGACGGAGGAGCGCAGTGCGGCCTGCTCGGCGGCGGTGCGGACCGCCTCCAGGTGGACCGCGTTGAACGCCTCGGTCACCTGGCCGAACTCGTCCTTGCTGCGCACCGGCAGCGGCTCGGCGATCTGGTTGGCCAGCTGCGCCGGGGAGAGCTGGCCGCTGAGCTGCGGGTCGCGCAGCCGGGCCACCGCCTGCGGCAGGCCGTACTGGGCGATGGACAGGGCGCCCTGGCGCAGTTCGCGCAGGGAGCGGGCCATCGACCGGGCGACCAGGTACGCGAAGAGGATCGCCAGCAGCAGCATGCTCAGCAGCAGGCCGGTCTCCAGGAAGACCTGGCGCTGCACGTCGGAGCGGAGTTCGTCGGCCTGCCGGACCACGTTGCCGTCGAGCTTGACCTCGACGGTACGGATCAGCGCGGCGTTGGCGACCATTGCCGCGTCCCACTGGTCCGTGCCGAAGTCGACCCCGGCGATGCTCTCGGTGTCGCGGGACTTGATGAAGCCGCTGTAGGCCTCCGCCTGGCGCAGGTCGGAGCCGGCGACGGTCTGCTGGTACAGCTCACGCTCGGACTGGTTGGCGACCGACTGGAAGGTCTGCCGCGCCAGCTGCTCGCCCTTCTGGCTGGCGATGAAGTCGTCGCGCAGCGGGGCGATGTACGCCTTCTGGAGGAGAACCCGGTGCCCCGCGACGCGGCGCAGCGACAGGAACTCCTTGGTCCGCGCGACGGCGGCGGCGGCCCGCATCCGGTCGCTCAGGTCGTTGTCGCCGGCGAGCTGGGTGGCCGAGTCCCGGACGCTGATCAGCTCTTCGATCAGGCCCTGGTACGAGCCGACCGCGTCGCTGAGGCTGAGCTTGCCGTTGTAGACCTGGCTCCGGGTGCCGGGCAGGTCGCTCAGCTCCTGGTCGATCCGGTCCAGCAGCGTCTCGAGGCTGGCCGGGAGATCATCGATCTCCAGCCGTTGCTGCGAGTACGGCGCCTTGGCCTGTTCGACCCGCTGGTTGACCCGGTTGTACGCCTCCTGGTACTGCTCCCGGGCCTGGCCCTTCGGCGCGCCCAGCAGCAGGACGGCGGCGGTGCGCTCGTCCTGAAGGCTGTTGACCAGGTCACCCGAGTACCCGACCAGGTTGGCCAGGTCGCCCGCCCGGTTGGCATTGTTGAGCGTCTGCAGGTGGTCCACCAGACCACTGGTGCCCACGACGACCGTGGCGATGGTCGGCACGATCATGATGAGACCGAGCTTGGACCAGATCGGCATGTCGCGGAGCCGGCCAGCTGGCCGGCGTAGCCGCGACAGGAAGGAGCCCGCCGTCTTCGGCCGTTTGCTCACGTCACCGCCCTCGCGATTGCAGCGTCCCGCGTTGCCACGGGCAACGCCCAGCGACCGACCCGGCGGGTCGGACCCCCGAGATTCCATCACGCCGCCCCTGAAAGAGAAAGCCCAGGTTGGCGGTCGCCGAAGGTGTGATGAGATGTTGATGCAATTTGATAGCAATCCGTCTGGCCGGAGTTACCGAACGTAATGGAATACCGTCACCGCGTTGTCCTGCTCGCTGGCCCCTCCGGCTCCGGAAAGTCGTATATAGCCCAACGAACCGGACTTCCGGTGCTCTGCCTGGACGACTTCTACAAGGACGGCGATGACCCTACGTTGCCGCGCCAGAACGGACAGGTGGACTGGGACTCGCCCGACTCGTGGGACGCCGGGACGGCCGTGGAAACAATTGCCCGACTGGCCGAGGAGGGCAAGGCCGAAGTGCCGGTTTATGCGATCGGTGCCGACCGACGGGTGGCCACCCGGCCATTCGAGGTGGCCGGATCGCCACTTTTCGTCGCCGAAGGGATCTTCGCCGCCGAGATCGTCGAGGAGTGCCGCCGCCGAGGGCTGCTGGCCGGGGCGTACGCGCTGCGGCGCCCGCGCGGCGCGACCTTCGTCCGCCGGCTGACCCGCGACCTGGCCGAGCAGCGCAAGGCGCCGAAGGTCCTGCTGCGGCGCGGGGTGGCGCTGCTGCGCGCCGAACCGGCGGTTATGCGCCGGCAGACCGGGCTGGGCGCCGAGGCCGCCCGCGCGCGCGACGTGCTGCGGCGGGTGGCCGGCCTGGTCGCCAGCCACCCGCACCACTGATCAGGGCAGCAGCTTCGCGTACGCCGGCTTGATCACCTCGTCGATGATCCGCAGCCGCTCGTCGAATGGGATGAAGGCGCTCTTCATGGCGTTGATGGTGAACCACTGGAGCTCCTTCCAGCCGTAGCCGAAGGCGTTCACCAGCAGCGCCATCTCCCGGGACATCGAGGTGCCGCTCATCAGCCGGTTGTCGGTGTTGACCGTGACCCGGAACCGCAGGTCGCGCAGCAGCCCGATCGGGTGGTCGGCGATCGACGCGGCGGCGCCGGTCTGCACGTTCGACGACGGGCAGAGCTCCAGCGGGATGCGCTTGTCCCGCACGTACGCGGCCAGCCGGCCGAGCACCGGCGGCGGCCCGAGGGTGATGTCGTCGACGATCCGCACCCCGTGCCCGAGCCGGTCCGCGCCGCACCACTGGATGGCCTGCCAGATCGAGGGCAGCCCGAACGCCTCGCCGGCGTGGATGGTGAAGTGGAAGTTCTCCCGCTGCAGGTACTCGAAGGCGTCCAGGTGGCGGGTGGGCGGGAAGCCCGCCTCGGCGCCGGCGATGTCGAAGCCGACCACCCCGGTGTCCCGGTGCCGCACCGCCAGCTCGGCGATCTCCTGCGAGCGCGCGGCGTGCCGCATCGCGGTCAGCAGGGTGCCGACCCGGATGGGCGTGCCGGCCGCGGCGGCCTGCTCGCTGCCCTCGACGAAGCCGGCCACCACCGCCTCGACCACCTCGTCCAGGGTGAGGTGCTGCTCCAGGTGCTGCTCCGGGGCGAACCGCACCTCGGCGTAGACCACCCCGTCGGCGGCCAGGTCGAGCGCGCACTCCCGGGCCACCCGGCGCAGCGCCGGCGCGGTCTGCATGACGGCGACGGTGTGCGCGAAGGTCTCCAGGTAGCGCTCCAGCGAACCCGAGTTCGCCGCCTCCACGAACCAACGGCCGAGCGCCTCCGGGTCGGTGGTGGGCAGCTCGTGACCGACCTCGGCGGCGAGTTCGACGACCGTCGCCGGCCGCAGGCCGCCGTCGAGATGATCGTGCAGCAGCGCCTTGGGGACCTTGACGATGTCCTCGTATCGGATTGCGACCATGCTCAGACCCTAGCCAGCCCCCGACCGGCCCCGGGACGGGACCGCCGGGCGGCGCGTCGCCGTGAACCGCACCACCCCGTACGGACATGACAGGGGCAGGGAGGGCGCGACATGACTGACGACCGAGAGCTCTGGGCCCGGAGCCTCGACGGTGACACCACGGCCTTCGGCACGCTCTTCGAGCGGCACGCGGACGCGGTGTTCGGCTACTGCCTGCGGCGTACGGGGGCGTGGTCGGCCGCGGAGGACCTGGTCTCGGTGGTGTTCCTGGAGGCCTGGCGGCGAAGACGGGCGATGGTGCCGTACGGCGCGAGCGTCCTGCCCTGGCTCTACGGCATCGCGCTGGGCGTCAGCCGCAACCACCACCGGTCGCTGCGGCGGCACCGGGCCGCGCTGGACCGGGTGCCGCCGCCCGAGCCCGCCGCCGACCACGCCGACGCGGTCGTCGAGCGGGTGGACGCCGAGCGACGGGTCGCCGCCGTGCACCGCCACCTCGCCGGGCTCGCCCGCCGGGACCGGGAGGTGGTGGAGGCCTGCGTCTGGCTCGGACAGACCCAGGCCGAGGCCGCCGTCACGCTCGGCATTCCGCTGGGCACCGTCAAGTCCCGCCTGGCCCGGGCGCACCGTCAGCTGCGCACCGGCGTGCTCGCCGACCTCGCGATGGAGGACCGATCCGATGGACCACAGTCCGCTCCGCCCGGACCTGCCGCACCTGCCCACCGAACGGGTCCGCGTACGCCGTGACGCGCTGCTGCGGGAGATCGCCCCGGCGCGCCGGCGATCGGTGACCGCGGCACGTCGACGTCTGGCGCTGGCCGCGGTGGGGCTGGCCACCCTGGCCGCCGCAGGCGGGGCCGTGGCCCTCACCGGCCACGTCGAGCAGCCCGACCCCGGCGTCTCCGGCACCGCTCCCACGGGCGGGCCGACGGCCGGTCCGGACGGCACGGTGCTCGTACGGCAGGACGACATGGCCGACCCGACCGCGGCCAACGCCGAACTGCGCCGGGTGGGTGCCCGGGCCGTGCTGGTGACGACGCGCTCGGAGGCCGACTGCCCACGGCAGGACCGGGGCGATCCGGTACCCCTCGACATCTCCGTCGGCTTCGGTTCGAAGGGGCCCGTCACCCTGCCCGCGCCCGGGGGTGTGCTCATCCACCCGGACCGGATCCCGGAGGGGCTGATGCTCGCCGTCCACCTGCGCCCGCAGGAGATCAACGGCAGCTACCTGGCGGGCTGGCAGTTCTACCGGCTGCCTGGGCCGGGCTGCGTGGTCGCCGGGCCGTACCGGTCGTTCGACGAGCCGACGGCGGGCGCGAGGACGCCCCGCTGAGCCGACCCGTCGACCGGGTCCACTGTCGCGGCACGGGGCGCGACCGCGGACCCGGTCAGGGCCGCCAGCCGTAGACGCGCTCGACGGCCAGTCGGATCACCAGGCGACCGTCGGCGACCATCGCCGCCCGGTACTCCGCCCAGTCGGGGTGCTCGCCCCGGATCCGGCGGTAGACCTCGACCAGCTCCTCGACGGTGGCGTCGTCCTCGGTCGCGGCGGGCGGAGTGAGGGTGGCGATCCCTTCGGCGACGGCGTACGCGCCGCCGTCGGCCGTGGTGACGTGGAAGCTGGCCCGGGGGTCGCGCCGCAGGTTGCGCGCCTTGGCCCGGTCGCCGACGGTCGAGCAGCGGATCAGACCCGGCTCGGCGAGGTAGTCGAGGTTGGACAGCTGGGGCCGGCCGTCGCGGCGCAGCGTCACCAGCACGCCGCGACCCCGCTCACCGAAGAGCTCCCACAATCTTGTTGACATGTCACCAACCTAGGAGCGATGTGGATGACGTGTCAACCATCCGGCTAGGCTGGCCGCCATGGACGCACCCCGCTGGCTGGACGACCGGGAGGACCGCGCCTGGCGGGGCTACCGCCGGATGCGCCGGCTGCTCGACCTCCAGCTGGCCCGCGACCTGATGCGCGACGCCGGGCTCTCCGAGCCCGACTACGACGTGCTCTCCGACCTCTCCGAGGCGCCGGACGGACGGCTGCGGCTGGGCGAGCTGGCCGACCGGATGCTCTGGTCGCGCAGCCGCCTCTCCCACCACCTGAGCCGGATGCAGCAGCGCGGGCTGGTCATTCGCGAGGAGTGCGCCACCGACGGCCGTGGCTCGGTGGTGGTGCTCACCGCCGAAGGCCGACGGGCGATCGAGGCCGCCGCCCCCGGCCACGTCGCCGCCGTCCGCCGGCACCTGATCGACCTGCTGGAGCCGGACGAGCTGGCCGCGCTCGACCGGTTCACCCACCGGGTCGTCGACCGGCTGGCCGGAAGCGGCGACGTCCAACGCGCGTCCGGCCGGGGCCGCGAGCCGCTCACGTAGGCTCACCGGGTGACCGCGCCGCACCCGCCCGAGCAGCCCAGGGCCGGGATGCACCCGGCCGTGCTGGCCCGGCTGCGCTGCCCGGTCTGCGCCGAACCGCTGGCCACGGCCCCCGACACCCGCGCGCTGCGCTGCCCGCGCCGGCACAGCTTCGACGTCGCCCGGCAGGGGTACGTCAACCTGCTCACCGGCCGCGCCCCGCACGTCGGGGACACCGCCGACATGGTCGCCGCCCGGGCGGACTTCCTGGCCGCCGGGCACTACGACGTCATCTCCGCCGCGCTGGCCGAGGCGGCCACCCTGGTCGTCGGCCCGACGAGCGACGGCCGGCGGGCGGACGGCGAGCCGTACCCGCTGGTGGTGGACGCCGGGGCGGGGACCGGCCGGCACCTCGCCGCGGTACTGGCGGCGCTGCCCGACGCGGTGGGGCTGGCCCTGGACGTCTCCAAGCCGGCGCTGCGCCGCGCGGCCCGGGCCCACCCGAGGGCCGCGGCGGCGCTGGCCGACACCTGGCAGCGGCTGCCGCTCGCCGACGCCTCGACCGCCGTGCTGCTGAACGTCTTCGCCCCGCGCAACGGCGCCGAGTTCCACCGGGTCCTCGACCCGGCCGGGGCGCTGCTGGTGGTCACCCCGACCGACGCGCACCTCGCCGAGCTGGTCGACGCGCTCGATCTGCTGCGGGTGGACCCGGCCAAGGCGGACCGGGTCGCCGACAGCCTGGCCGGTCACTTCACCGAGGAGCGCGGCGCCGCGCACACCGCCCGGCTACGGCTGAGCCGGGCCGAGGTGGCGACCCTGGTCGGGATGGGCCCCAGCGCCTGGCACACCGACCCGGAACGGCTCGCCGCCCGGATCGCCGCGCTGCCGGAGCCGGTCGCGGTCACCGCCGCCGTCCGGCTCACCGTCTGGCGGCCGCGCTGACCTTGGCTCAGGTGGAGAGGTCGACCTCTTCCCAGCCCGGCGGCTCGTCGTGGTACGGCCCGCGCAGCATCACCGCCCACTCCAGCGCCCAGCGCCGCTGGCCGATCGCGTTGGCGTCGACCAGCCCCGGCAGCGGCTGACCACGCTTCTCCGCCTCCAGGTACGCCCAGTCCAGGCAGTAGTGCAGATCGAGCAGGGCGGCGGCGTCGGCCGGGTGCTGCGGCGCGGCCAGGATCCTGACCCGCCACTGGCCGAACGTCTCCCCGCCGACGAGGTGCGGCATCCGCTCCACCAGCCGCTCGTCGACCGGGATGGTCGGGTCGAGCTGCTTGCTCAGGCCGAGCACCCAGGCCAGCGAGAAGAGCGCGTCGTGATGCAGCACGAACGAGCGGTGGTCGCCCTTGCCGCCCATCACGAACTGCCACTCGGGCGGGGTGAGCATCTCGACCAGGTGCGAGTCGAGCAGCCAGCTCATCGCCGCCTGCGGCGGCATCCCGAAGCAGCGGGCCAGGATCAGGTGCAGGACCGCGATCCGCGCCTCGATCTCCCCGGTGGGACGCAACTCGATCTCGTCGCCCGGCTCCCACACCAGCGGAAACTGGGGAGGCGGCAACGGCAGGCGCAACCGGGACAGCTCGTCCAGGCTCGCCTCACGGACTTCCCGGGGATCGGGGGCGGGTACCAACACGGTCGAAGTCCCTGTCTGCTCGCGCCGGCGTCACCGCCGACCTCTCCCCCTGGGCTGGGAGAATAGCGCCCGTGGCGGGTCGGCACCATGCCGAGGTTCCCCCACCGGCCGACCGGTCGCGGGCGGTCGGCCGTTCAGCCGATCCGCTCGATGACCAGCGACGACGGGGTCGGCGCGGTGGGCGCCAGGCGGACCGCCAGCTCGGCCTCGGCCCGCGCCGCCGGGATCCGGGTGGCCTGGTCGGCGCGGAGCTCGTAGAGCGGGTCGCCGGCCCGGACCGGGTCGCCGGGCCGCTTGTGCAGCACCACGCCCGCGGCGGCGCTGACCGGGTCCTCCTTGCGGGCCCGCCCGGCGCCGAGCCGCCACGCGGCCACCCCGATCGCGTACGCGTCGACGGACTCGACGAAGCCGTCGGCCTGGGCGCGGACCACCTCGACCTCGTTGGCGGTCGGCATCGGCGCGTCCGGGTCGCCGCCCTGGGCGAGGATCATCCTGCGCCAGGCGTCCATCGCCCGCCCGTCGCGCAGCGCTTCGGCCGGGTCGGCGTCCCGCAGGCCGGCCGCGTCCAGCATCTCCCGGGCTAGCGCCAGGGTCAGCTCCACCACGTCGGCCGGGCCGCCCCCGGCCAGCACCTCCACCGACTCGGTCACCTCGACCGCGTTGCCGACGGTCAGGCCGAGCGGGGTGGACATGTCGGTGAGCAGGGCGACGGTCCGCACGCCGTGCGCTCCACCCAGCTCCACCATCGTCCGGGCCAGTTCCCGCGCGTCGTCGACGGACTTCATGAACGCGCCGGAACCGACCTTGACGTCGAGCACCAGCGCGCCGGTGCCCTCGGCGATCTTCTTGCTCATGATCGAGCTGGCGATCAGCGGGATCGCCTCGACGGTGCCGGTGACGTCGCGCAGCGCGTACAGCTTGCGGTCGGCCGGGGCCAGCCCTTCGCCGGCCGCGCAGATCACCGCGCCGACCTCGCGCAGCTGGGAGATGAACTCGTCGTTGCTCAGCGCCGCCCGCCAGCCGGGGATCGACTCCAGCTTGTCCAGCGTGCCGCCGGTGTGCCCCAGGCCGCGCCCGGACAGCTGCGGCACCGCGCCACCGCAGGCCGCGACCAGCGGGGTGAGCGGCAGGGTGATCTTGTCACCGACGCCGCCGGTGGAGTGCTTGTCCACGGTCGGCCGGGACACCGGCGAGAGGTCCAGCCGCTCGCCGCTGGCGATCATCGCGGCGGTCCACCGGGCGATCTCCGGCGGGGTCATCCCGCGCAGCAGGATCGCCATGGCCAGCGCCGACATCTGCTCGTCCGCGACCAGCCCCCGGGTGTACGCGTCGACCACCCAGTCGATCTGGGCGTCGCTCAGCACTCCCCCGTCCCGCTTGGTACGGATGACGTCGACCGCCGTGAACGCACTCATCGTCGAGTTCCTCTGCTTGTCTTGGTTCTGCTGATCGGCGGTACGCCGCGCAGGGGTTCAGCCTGCGGGCCAGCGGGTGGGGATCTCCATCGGCGGTTCCCCCTCGCCGGCCCAGAAGATGGTGCCGCTCGCGTCGACCACCACCACCCGGGGCGTCCGGGCGTGCCCCCAGGTGATCGCCTCGGCGGGCTCGTCCCAGCTCGGGCCCTCCTCCAGCACCCCGGTCTCGGCGCCCTCGGCGTCCCCCGCCGACCGCTCCCAGTACGCCGTCCAGACCTGCTGCCCGGCGGACATGTCGGGGTGCACGAAGACGGTGCCCCGCCCGCGCCAGGCGGCCAGCCGCTCCGGCACCACCGGGACCGGCTGCTCCCCGGTCACCGCCTCGATGTCGGCCACGTCGAAGGCGTGCGGCAGCAGCTCCGCCATGCGCAGCGGCCGGCCCTTGGACTCGACCAGGCACTCGGGCCCGCCGTTCTCCCAGAGCAGCTGCCGGCAGCGCCCGCACGGCATCAGCGGCTCGCCGGTGGCGTCGACGCAGGACATCGCGACGAGCCGGCCACCCCCGCTGGCGTGCAGGGCGGAGACCACGCCGCACTCGGCGCAGAGCGTGACGCCGTACGCGGCGTTCTCCACGTTGCAGCCGGTCACCACCCGGCCGTCGTCGACCAGGGCGGCCGCCCCGACCGGGAACTTCGAGTACGGCACGTACGCGTGCCGCATCACCTCGGTGGCGGCGGCCCGCAGTCGCTCCCAGTCGATCTCGGTCATCCCACCATTCTGCCCAAGTCAGCCTGGTCGGGCGCGGGAAGGGGTACCCCTGGTGTCCGCCGACACCCGCCCGCCCCCGCCCCGGCCCGGGAACGATCGTGCCCGGCGGGGATTTCCCCACCGGGCACGGATCTGGCTTCTGCCGAAGGCTCAGCCCTTGATGTACGGCTTCCCGTCCGCCGCGGGCGCCCGCACCCGGCCGACCAGGCCGGCCACCGCCAGGATCGTCGCGAGGTACGGCAGCATCGCCAGGAACTGGCTGGGGATGCTGCTGCCGATCGCCCCGAGGTACGTGCCGAGCTGGTCGGCGAAGCCGAAGAAGAGCGCGGCGAGCAGCGCACCGGTCGGGCTCCACCGGCCGAAGATCAGCGCGGCCAGGGCGATGAAGCCCTTACCGCCGATCATGTTCTTGGTGAACGAGTAGAGCGCCAGCGTGTACGAGGCGCCACCGATCCCGGCGACCATGCCGGCCATCAGCACGTTGCGGTAGCGCAGCCCCAGCACCTTGACGCCGAGGGTGTCCGCCGCGGTCGGGTGTTCACCCACCGAGCGGGTCCGCAGGCCCCACCGGGTGCGGAACAGCGCGATGTGGATGACCAGCACCAGCAGCAGGCCCAGGTAGAGGAAGATGTTGCCGCGGAACAGCGCCGGGCCGAGCAGCGGGATGTCCTTGAGCAGCGGGATCTCCCAGTTGGAGAAGCGCGGCGCGCTGTTGTACTTCTCCGCCTGGGTCTGCATCAGCCGCTCGTAGAGGAAACCGGTGACGCCGAGCGCCAGCAGGTTCAGCACGATGCCCATGACCACCTGGTCGACCAGGTATCGGATCGCGAAGACGGCCAGCAGCAGCGAGATCAGCGCGCCGCCGATCGCGGCGGCGACCAGGCCGACCCAGACGTTGCCGGAGATGCTGCCGAAGAGCGCCCCGCTGAAGGCACCCATCAGCAGCTGCCCCTCGATGGCCACGTTCACCACGCCGGAGCGCTCGCAGAGCACCCCGGCCAGCGCGCCGAAGATCAGCGGCAGGGCCAGGATGAACGTACCCCGGACGATGTTGACCAGCGGCATGAAGTTGCGCCCCTCGGGGGCGGCGGAGACCTGCCAGCACAGGAAGCTCAGCACGAAGGCGACCAGCCCGACGCCGAGCACCAGGGTGAACCAGCGCTTCGGGATGCCGGCCAGCAGGGCCGCTCCGGCGGCGGCGGCGATGATCCCGAAGAGGATCGCGCCGACCGTGCCGTTGATCTCCAGGGCGGCGCCGCCCTCGGTCTCGCTGAGGGTGAAGCGGGCCTGCTGGCTGGTGGCGAGCGCCCCGAAGAGCACGGCGGCGAGCACACCCAGCGCCAGCAGGACCGCGCCGACCTTGCGGGTGCGGGTCCAGAATCCCTCGTCGACCGTCGCGACGGCGACATCGGGGACAGCGGTGGTGGACATGCCTTACCAGCCCTTCGCCAGGCTCGTCTGCAACCGGGCGGCGCGGGCGGCCCGGAGCTGGAAGATCGCCTTCACCAGGGCCGGCGCGGCGATGAAGATGACGATCAGCGCCTGGAGCACTGTCACCAGCTCCAGCGAGATCCCCGAGTACGACTGCATCCGGTTGCCGCCGGCCTGGAGCGCGCCGAAGAGCAACGCCGCGAGCAGCACACCCCACGGCTTCACCCGGCCGAGCAGCGCCACCAGGATGCCGTCGAAGCCGATCTGCGCGACCACCAGCGGGGTCAACGCGTTCGCCGTCGAACCCAGCACCATCTGGCTGCCGCCGAGGCCGGCGAGCAGGCCGGAGATCACCATCACCAGCACGTACGTCCGGGTGACGCTGATGCCGGCGGTCCGCGCGGCGTCCGGGTTGGCGCCGACGGCCCGCAGCTCGAAGCCGAGCGTGGAGCGGTTGAGCAGCCAGGCCACGAACCAGGTGACGAGGACCGCCAGCAGGATGCCGGCGTGCACTCGCAGGTCGGAGCCGAGCAGCCGGGGCAGCTGTGCGGAGGAGTCGACCGGCTTGCTGATCGCGTCCGACCGGTCCGGGTTCTGCACCCCGTTCTGGACGATGATCCAGGACAGGAAGTAGACCGCGACGTAGTTGAGCATGATCGTGTTGATCACCTCGTGCGCGCCGGTCCGCGCCTTGAGGATGCCGGGGATGAAGCCCCAGATCGCACCGCCGACGGCACCGGCGATCAACGCGACGAGCAGGTGTACCACCGGCGGCAGCGGCAGCGCGAAGCCGGCGACCGCCGCCAGGATGACGCCCATCGTCGCCTGGCCCTGGGCGCCGATGTTGAACAGGCCGCCGCGGAAGGCCAGCGCCACCGACAGGCCGGTGAAGGCCAGCGGCGCGGTGTAGGTGAGCGTCTCCGAGATCGGCCCGAGCGCGGCCGAGAAGCCGACCGCGTCCGGGTCGAGGACGGCACCCTTGAACAGGTTCGCGTACGCCTCGCTGACCACGGTCCAGCTGGCGTTCAGCGCGTCGGCCGGGCGGGCGGTGATGTAGCTGTAGGTGGCCAGCACCTCCGGATCCGACACGATGATCAGGATCGCACCGATCACCATGGCCAGCACCAGCGCCAGCACGGTGACCATGACGGTGTTGGCGGCCCAGAGGTTTTCCAGGAACAGCCGGCCCAGCGAGGGCCGGGGCGCCGGCTCCGGGAGCTTCGGGGCGGTCATCGCGGCGGCACGGTTGGTGTCGCCGGCCGCGTGCGCCGCCGTGTTCGCCTCGGTCGCCGACTCCTTGTCCGGGGAGCCCGAGCCGGGGTTGGGGTTGGTCATGCCTTGTCCTCGCTACCAGGGCCCTCGGGGGCCGGAGCCGCCGTCGTGCCGCCGCTCGCGGCCGGGGTGCCGGGGGTCGCTTCGCCGTCGGAGGTCGCCCCGCCCGGGGCGGCCGCGTCCGGGGTGATGCCGGCCATCAGCAGGCCGATCTCCTCGCGGGGGGTGTCCGGCCCGACGATGCCGATGATCCGGCCGCGGTACATCACCGCGATCCGGTCGGCCAGCCCGATCACCTCGTCCAGCTCGCTGGAGACGACCATGACGGCGGTGCCGATGTCCCGCTCCCGGATCACCCGGCTGTGGATGAACTCGATGGAGCCGACGTCGACGCCGCGGGTGGGCTGGGCGGCGATGAAGAGCTTCAGCGGCCGGGACAGCTCCCGGGCCACGATCACCTTCTGCTGGTTGCCGCCGGAGAGGGTGCCCACCGGGGCGTCGGCCGAGGAGGTACGGACGTCGAACTGCTCGATCCGCTCCTTCGCCGACTTCGCGATGGCGTCCGGCTTCAGCGACAGGCCCTTGCCGAACGGCGGCCGGTCGTAGATGTCAAGGACCAGGTTCTCCGCCACGGAGAACTCCTTGACCAGGCCGTCCACGCTGCGGTCCTCGGGCACGTAGCCGACCCCGGCGCGGAGCACCTTCTTGGTCGACCAGCCGTGCACCGCCTGGCCGTCGAGGGTGACCGTGCCGGCGAGGGTGGGGCGCAGCCCCATGATCGCCTCGATCAGCTCGGTCTGGCCGTTGCCCTGCACACCCGCGACACCGAGCACCTCGCCCGCGTGCACGGTCAGGTCGACGCCGTCCACCGCGCGGATCTGCCGGTCGTCGTCGACCACCAGGCCGGCGACCTGGAGCATCGGCTTGCCGGGGGTGGCCGCCTTCTTGTCCACGGTGAGCCGGACGCTGCGCCCCACCATCAGCGCGGCCAGCTCGTCCCGGCTCGCCTCCGGGGAGGCCGTGCCGACGGTCTTCCCGCGCCGGATCACGGTGATCCGGTCGGCGATGGCCTTGACCTCGCCGAGCTTGTGGGTGATGAAGACGATCGACTTCCCGGCGGCCTTGAGCGACCGCATGACCGTGAGCAGTTCCTCGGTCTCCTGCGGGGTGAGCACCGCGGTCGGCTCGTCCAGGATGAGCAGGTCGACGTCGCGGGTGAGTGCCTTGACGATCTCCACCCGCTGCTGGATGCCGACCGGCAGGTCCTCGATCACCGCGTCCGGGTCGACCCGCAGGTTGTACCGCTCGGAGACCTCGGCGACCTCGCGGCGGGCCCGCCGGCGGTCGAGGAAACCGGCAATGCCGCCCCTGACCTGCTCGGCGCCGAGCATGATGTTCTCGGCGACCGTGAAGACCGGCACCAGCATGAAGTGCTGGTGCACCATGCCGATCCCGGCCGCGATCGCGTCGGAGGGGCCCTTCAGCTTCAGCGGCTGGCCGTCGACCAGGATCTCGCCCTCGTCGGGCTGGTAGAGCCCGTAGAGCACGTTCATCAGGGTCGACTTGCCGGCGCCGTTCTCGCCGAGCAGGGCGTGGATCTCTCCAGGCTCCACCGTCAGGTCGATGTGGTCGTTGGCGACCAGATCACCGAACCGCTTGGTGATGCCGCGCAGTTCGAGTCTCAGCGCAACCTCCTGGAGTGCGAGCGATGGTGCAGCCTAGCTGCCGGTCGGCCGGCCGACGGGGCCGGCCGCGGGTGGAGCGGATCGGCCGCCCCGGCGCACGCGGGTTGTCCCACGTACGCCGAGGCGGCCGATCGTCATGCCTGGTGCCCGCCGGCCTCCGCTGCCGATGATCCCATCGCGGTGGCCGGGGAGGCGGTCACTTGGTCGGCTGGGCCTTCGAGGTGACCGTGATGGTGCCGGCGGCGATGTCCGCCTTGATCTTGTCGACCTCGGCCTTGAGCTCGGCCGGGACCTTGCTCTCGAAGTCGTGGTACGGGGCGATCGAGACGCCGTTGTTGGCCAGGTTGCCGACGAAGCCCGGCTTGGACTGCAGCTTCTCGCCACCGGCGGCCTTGAGCACGGCCTCCTTGACGGCGTCCGGGATGTTCTTGACGACCGTGGTCAGCAGCGCGCCGCAGTTCGGGGTGCTCTCGCAGCCGTCGACGTCGACCCAGACCACCGAGAACTTGCCGCCCGAGGCCTGGGCCGCTGCGGTGGTGCCGAGGCCCGCGCCACCGGCGACCGGCATGATGATGTCCGCGCCCTGAGCGACCAGGGTGTCGGAGACCTTCTTGCCCTCGTCCTGCTTGACGAAGTCGTTGGTGAAGGAACCCTTCTGGGTCGCCTTGTCCCAGCCCAGCACCTGGACGTTCTTGCCCTTGGCCTTGTTGTAGTGGGCCACGCCGTCGGCGAAACCGTCCATGAAGATGGTGACCGGCGGGATCGGCAGGCCACCGTAGGTGCCGACCTTGCCGGACTTGCTCATCCCGGCGGCCAGGTAGCCGGCCTGGAAGGCGGCCTGCGCGGTGTCGAACTGCATCGGGTAGACGTTGTCCACGCCCGGGTTCGCGTCGACGATGCCGAACTGCTGGTCCGGGTGCGCCGCGGCGGCCTTCTTGGTGGCGTCGGACATCAGGCCACCGACGGCCAGGATGAAGTCGCACTTCTGGTTGACGAAGCCGTTGAGGTTGACCTCGTAGTCGGCCTCGGCCTTCGACTGGACGTTCTTGATGTCGATGTTGTCGTTCGCCTTCTTGGCCTCCTGGAGACCCTTCCAGGCGGAGGTGTTGAACGACTTGTCGTCGATGCCGCCGACGTCGGTCACCATGCAGGCGCTGTACTTCTTGGCGCCGTTGCCGGCGTTGTTGTCGTCCTTGGGGGCCTCACCACACGCGGCGGCGCCCAGCACGAGCCCACCCGCCGCGATCGCGGAGGCGATCCGCATCCCACGCACAGAGCGCAAGACGTCTCCTTCCATTGCACACCGCGCCTCGTGCGGTGGCAGCCCTTGAACCGACCAGCGCTGTGCTGCCGGCATCCCACGTTACGGACGGGAGCGTACGCCCGCGCCCACCCACCGGCCGCCAATCGTGCACGACTGTTGAACGCCTGTTATCCGGGCGTAACCCGGGCGTGGGGCAGATCACTCAGAGTGCTGATATGTGACCCGTCCGCTGTCCCGAAAGTCCCTTTCCCCGGGCCCGCGAGCGGGTCCGGGCGGCTACCGCCAGAACACCGCGACAGCGGCGTTGAGCAGCGTCAACCCGACGATAGCGAGAAAGTGCCCGCGGGCGACCTGATCCCGCTTCCGGGAGAAGAAGACCATTACGAAGATCAGCAGAGCCAGCACCAACTTGGTAACAAGCTTCGCCGGGGCCGGCTCGTCGCCGTCGCGCAGCGGGGCGGAGAGCCCGATGCCGGTGAGCAGACCGATCACCGAGCCCCAGAGCATGGCCGCGTTGATCCGCAGCCGGCCGCTGACGTACTGGGCGACCGCGCCGCCGAGCAGCAGCGCGAACCCGATCAGATGGACGTAGAGAAGTACCAGCCGAAGAGCTTCCACGCCGGCCATCCTCCCCCATCAACGACAGTTTGTAGTAGCCGCCCCGCCGGGCTGAGCTCATACCGTGATCTCGGCGGCGGCCGGCCGGGGCGAGCTGCGCCGGCCGAGCAGCACCAGACCGATCCCGAGCACCGCGTAGCCGGCCAGCACGGCGACGGCGCGGCCCGCGCCCGCACCGTCGAAGAAGGCGGCCGAGCGCAGCAGCGTACCGCCGGCCCCGACCGGCAGGAACTGCCCGACGGCGCCCCACGGCTGCGGCAGCAGCTCCGGCGCGGCGCTGACCGCGGAGAGCGGGTTGCCGACCAGGAAGACCAGCAGCGCGCCGAGGCAGAGCCCGGGGCCGCCGAGCAGCGCGCCCAGCCCGGCGACGGCACCGGCGGCGGCGAGCGCGAAGAGCCCGATCGCCGCGGCCTCGACCGCCGGCTCGCCCCCGATCACCCCGAGCCAGCCGTGCAGCACGGCGGTGCCGACCAGCGCGGCGAGCAGGGCGTAGCCGAGCAGCCCGACCAGCCGGGCGCGCCGGCCGGTGACCAGGACGGTGAGCAGGACGCCGACGAGCATGCTGGTCAGCGCCAGCGGCAGGAAACCGGCGGCGAAGCCGGCCCCGCGCGGGTCGTCCGGGTCGGCCGGCACCACCGCCGTGACCGACACCGGCCGTCCGCCGGAGAGCCCGGCCGCGGCCTCGGTGAGCAGGGCCGCCACGGTGGGGCTCGCGCCCGGGGCGGTGTGCAGCCCGACGCCGTCGGGGCCGACGACGAAGGCGGCGTACACCTCGCGGTCGCGCAGCGCCCGGTCGGCCGCGGCGGCGTCCGGCAGTTCGGTGACGGTGAAGGCGCCGGGACGGGCCGCCGCCAGCCGGCCGGCCAGTTCCGCGCTGGCCGGCGCCGGCCCGGCGACGGCGACCGGCAGGTCGCGCGGTGCCAGGCTCGCGGCAGGCCCCGCGAAGAGGGGTACGAGCAACGCCTGCGCCGCCACCGCGAGGACGGCGGCCAGCACGGCGAGCAGCATCGGGGACCGGGGTGACCGGGACATGCCCACTCCTTAAAACGAAGCGGGGCTGTCGGTGGGCGCGGTCTACCGCTACTTCCCGAGCAAGAACGACCTGATCACCTCGATCGCCCAGTCGGTGATCGGCGGGGCGGACGCGGTCTTCGCCGAGCTGGCCGCCGCCGAGCCGCCGCTGCCCCTGGTCGAGGCGCTGGACCGGGCACTGACCTACGTCGACGCGCAGTCCGGCGAGGACGGCATCCTGCCGCTGGCGATCCAGGTGTGGAGCGAGTCGCTGCGCGACCCGGCGCTGGCGACGTTCGTGAACGCGACGTACAGCGGCTTCCGGGACCGCTTCACGCTGCTGGCCCGGCGGGCCCGGGAGACGGGCGAGCTGCCCCCGGACGCCGACCCCGAGGCCGTCGGCACCGCGCTGTTCGGCCTGGTCCCGGGCTACCTGATGCAGAAGGTGCTCACCGGCCGGCCGGACCGCCGCAGCTACCTCGCCGGCGTCCGCACCCTGCTCGGCCAGCCAGCGGCGTGACCCCGCGCCGGGCGGGCCCGGGTCAGGACAGCCGCCAGACCTGGAACGTGGGGCCGTCGGCGGGGAGGGTGACCACGCCGTCGGCGTCCGGGCGCAGCGCCGGGGCGCCGCCGTACGCGTTCTCCCCCGCCCCGAGGCCGGTCAGCCGGACGGGCCGGCCCGCGGCCCGGCGGGCGAGCACCAGCACCGCCCCGGTCGGGGCCTCGCGCAGGAAGACCAGGGTGTCGGCGTCGGCGTGCACCCGACGCAGGCCGCCGTGGCGCAACGCGGGCTCGTCGCGGCGCAGCGCCAGCAGCCCCCGGTACGCGGCGAAGGTGGCCCGGTCCCAGCTCTCCGGCCGGTGCCACGGCATCGGGGTCCGCGAACCCTCGCCGTTGGTGCCGGTCAGCCCCAGCTCGTCCCCGGCGAAGACCACCGGGGTGCCCGGCATGGTGGCGAGCAGGCCGGCGGCCACCTCCTGCCGGGCGGCGTCACCGACCACGGTGCGGATCCGGGCCGAGTCGTGCGAGCCGAGCAGTTGCCACGAGTGGGTGTACGAGCGCCAGGAGATCAGCGACCGGTAGGTGTCCATGGTCGCCAGCACGGCCTCGGCGTCGCGCCGCCGCACCCCGCCCGGGGTGCCGAGGAAGTTCGGCACCGGCTCGTCGCCGTGCCGCAGCCAGGACCAGACCGGGTCGGTGAAGCCGACGTAGTTCATCGTCCCGTGCCAGCCGTCCCGATCCAGGTCGCCGGTGTGGTCGTGGCCGTGCTCGGCGAGCAGCAGGCCGTCGGGGCGGGTCTCGGCGACCACCTCGCGCAGCAGCCGCGCCACCTCGTGGGTGTACGCGTCCGCGCCACGCCGGCCGGTCATGTTGGCCACGTCGACCCGCCAGCCGTCCAGCCCGTACGGCGGACGCAGCCAGCGCCGCAGCAGCGAGTCGTCGGCGGTGGCGAAGCGCCGGCGCAGCTCCGCGCTGCCCCAGTTCAACTTCGGCAGCGACGTGACCCCGTTCCACGACTCGTAGTCGCCGGTGGCCTCGTCGAAGTAGTACAGCGCCCGCTCGGCGGCCCGCAGGTCCGAGGCGGCGGTGGTGAACCACTCGTGCGCGTCGCCGGTGTGGTTGCTGGTGATGTCGCCGAGCAGCCGCCAGCCCCGGGCCCGGACGGCATCGGCGAGCCGGGCCAGCGCGGCGTCCCCGCCGAGCAGCGGGTCGACGGTGTCGAAGCTGGCCGCGTCGTACCGGTGGTTGGAGCGGGCCGGGAAGATCGGGGTGAGGTAGAGGGTGTTCACGCCGAGTCGGGCCAGGTGGTCCAGGCGCTCGGTGACACCGTCCAGGTCGCCACCGTAGAACTGGTACGGCGTCTCCGGGCCGCGACCGATGACCGGGGTGTCCCAGTCGCACGGGATCGCCCAGTCCGGCGGCGTACGGCCGGCGGCGGCCGCGGAGCGGGCGAACCGGTCCGGGAAGATCTGGTAGATCACCGCGTCCCGCGCCCAGGCCGGCGGCGGGGCGTAGCTGACCAGCTTGAAGTCGCCGTTGTCCGGAACATCGTGGGAGATCACGCCGGCGGCGTTGAGCCAGCGGTAGCCGGTGGTCCCGGAGAGCATGAAGCGGTAGTTGCTGACCGGGTTGCGGACCTCGACGTCGGCCCGCCACCAGACCTCGCCGCCCTCGGTGCGGTCGACCACCGCCTCGGCGAACCGGGGCTCGCCGTCGCCGGTGGTCCGCACGTGCACGGTGCGCACGTCGGCGCCCGCCGGGACCCGGACGAAGACCGGCACGGTCTGACCGAGGGCCGGCTCCTGCTCGGGTACGTACAGGGCGGATCCGTCGTGGTGCGGCTGCGCGGACATGGCGGTGGAGCCTTTCGTGCGTCGATGGCCGGGAGAGAGAGCCCCCGCCGCGGCCGGTCTCCCGGCCGCGGCGGTCGGCCCGTGACTGCTCCGGTGCACGTCGTCCCGACGCCCTTGCCGCAGCCTGCGATTGATCGGAGGGCCGGCCGCCGCTGCCCCGGGCCACTCGGCCCGGCCCAGGTACGGGCCCGGACCACTCAGCTCGCGCTGCGCGAGGAGCGGCCACCCCTCCGATTCACCCCTTGACGGCTCCGGCGGTGAGACCGGAGACGATGTACCGCTGAAGGAACTGGAACACCAGCACCGTCGGGACGGCGGTGAGCAGGGTGCCCGCCGCGAAGATCCCGAAGTTGTTGTTGCGCTCGCCCGCCACCAGACCGAACATGCCGACCGCGAGGGTCTTGGACTCGGGGTTGGTGAGGAACACGTTGGCGATCAGGAACTCGTTGATCGTGCCGATGAAGGCGAGCAGCCCGGTCACCGCCAGGATCGGCGCCACCAGCGGCAGCATGATCCGGAAGAAGACCTGGGCGTGCGTCGCGCCGTCCATGGTCGCCGACTCGTCCAGCTCCCGCGGCAGCGTGTCGAAGAAGCCCTTCATCAGCCAGGTGTTCACGCCCAAGGCCCCACCGAGGTAGAGCAGCAGCAGGCCCCACGGCGTGTTGAAGCCGATCGCCGGCCACAGGTCGGTGACCGTGGTGAAGATCAGGAAGATCGCCACGATGGCCAGGAACTGCGGGAACATCTGGATCAGCAGCAGCGAGAGCAGCCCGACCCGACGGCCGGCGAAGCGCATCCGGGAGAAGGAGTACGCCGCCAGCGCCGAGAGGAAGATCGAGGCGAAGCTCGCCACCCCGGCGACGACCAGCGAGTTGAGGAACCACCACCCGAACGGGGTCCGGTCGAAGAGGTTGGTGAAGTTCTCGAACGACACGCCACTGGTCGGCACCAGGTCCGTGGAGGAGAGGGTGCCGAGCGGGTTGAGCGCCGCGGAGAGCACGAACAGGATCGGGAAGAGGCTGAACGCCACCGCCGCCACCCCGACCACGTGCCGCCAGCCGACCTGGGCGAACCAGCGGTTCTTCCGCCTGCCGGCCGCGGTGCTCCGGGCGACCGGGGCGTTCGCGTGGGTGCTCACGAGTACACCTCCTCCTGCTTGCGGGTCCGCGAGAAGCTGACCGCGGAGACCACCGCGACGATCGTGAAGATGAAGATCGAGACCGCCGCCGCCAGGCCGAACTGGGCGCCCTGGGCACCGAAGGCGAGCCGGTAGGTGTACGTGATCAGCAGGTCCGTCGCGCCGGAGGTCGGGTTGTCCGCCGGGAACGGTCCACCCTCGGTGGTCAGGTAGATCGCGTTGAAGTTGTTGAAGTTGTATGCGAACGACGAGATCAGCAGCGGGGAGAGCGCCACCAGCAGCAGCGGCAGGGTGACCGCGCGGAACGACTGCCAGGGCGACGCGCCGTCGACCGAGGTGGCCTCGGTGAGCTCGCGCGGGATCGCCTGGAGCGCACCGGTGGCGACCAGGAACATGTACGGGTAGCCCAGCCAGAGCTGCACCAGGATCACCGCGATTCGGGCGGACCAGTCCTGCCCGAACCAGTCGACGCCGAGCCCGAACAGGTTGTTGATCAGACCGAAGTCGGTGTTGAACATGTCCCGCCAGACCAGCAGCATCGCGAACGACGGCATCGCGTACGGCAGGATCAGCAGGATCCGGTAGAGGTTGGTGCCGCGCATGCGCGGCGAGTGCAATGCCAGCGCGATGGCCAGGCCGAGCAGAAAGGTGAAGCCGGTCGAGCCGAGCGCGAAGACGAAGTTCCAGACCAGGGTGCCGAAGAACGGACCGGAGATGGCCGGGTCGGTGAGCACCCGATCGAAGTTCTTCAGCCCGACGTTGACCTTCCAACCCTGGGCCAACTGCTCGCCGTCGGCGGCGACGAACGCGCCGATCTCCTCGTCGGCCATCCAGGTCTTGCCGGTCTCGCTGTCCTTGACGCAGTCGCACCCGGCGTCGTAGGCCCGGATCGCCCTGCCCTCGTACGCGCGGGAGAGACCGGAGGAGCGCAGCGCGCCGCCGGAGGTCGGGACCACCAGGTCGGTGATCTCCTTGCTGCGGGCGCTGGCCTGGCCGAAGTTGAGCACCTGGTAGCCCTCGGCGGCGGTTACCTTGCCGCCCGGCGCCACGGTGACCTCGGCGGCGTCGAGCGGGGTCAGGCCGCCGGCGTCGCCGGCGGAGACGGTGCCGCTCTTCGGGTCGGTCACCAGGAAGACCAGCGGCCCGGTGGCCGGGTCGCCCTTGGTGGCGACGGAGAGGAGGTACTGGGTGGAGCCGGGGACCTGCTTCACCGACGAGCTCTGGATGGCGACGATCGCGTCGGACTTCTCGCCGCGGTGACCGTCGCCGAAGTTCGTGAAGGCAGTGCTCGCGGTGTAGAGCACCGGGAAGATCTGGAAGGCGATCAGGAAGATCGTGCCGGGAACCAGGTACTTCGCCGGGATGTGTCGGCGGGTGAGGTACAGGTAGAACAGGCCGGCGGTGGTGGCCGACAGGATGGCCAGCCCGACCCACTTCTCGGCCTCGATGAGCGGGAATGCCGCCCAGATCGCGATCCCGGCCACCAGGCCGAGCAGGACCACCTTGACAACGAGGCCGGTCAGGGTGATCGGCGCGTGGTGCCGCGCGTCACGGGACTTGCGCGGGAGCCCGGAGCGGGCGGGCTCCCGGCCCGGGGTCTGCGTGGCAGACCCCGGGCCGGACAGCGACGCGCTCATTACTTGATCTGACCGGAGATCGTCTTGCCGGCGGCGGTGACGGTCTTGGTCGGGTCGGCGCCACCGATGACGGCGGCCTCGGCCTTGCCGAACGGGTCCCAGATCGCGGCCATGGCCGGGATCGCCGGGAGCACCTGGCCGTTCTTGCCGGCCTCGGAGAACTTGGCCAGGTCCGGGTCGGTGCCCTTGACCTGGTCGAAGGCGGCGGTCAGCGCCGGCGGACGCGGCTCGGCGTTGTACAGCGCCACGGCCAGCTCGGGCTTGGTCACGTAGTTGGTGACGAACTCCTGGGCCAGGGCCTTGTTCTTGCCCTTGGCAGCGACGTAGAACGACTGGACGCCCACGAACGGCTGGGCCTCCTTGCCACCGGCGAAGCCGGGGACCGGGGAGATGTCGTACTTGATGCCGGCCTTCTTGGCGTCGGCGATCGCCCACGGGCCGGAGACCAGGTAGGCGCACTTCTTGCCGGTGAAGGTGGCGATCGAGTTCTCGCCGGTGATGGAGCGCTTCAACGCACCCTCACCCTTCTCACCGAGCTTGGCGATCTTCTGGAACGCCGCGATCGACTCCGGCTTGCCCACGCCCAGGTCCTTCGGGTCGTAGTCGCCGTTGGCGGCGGTGCCGAAGAGGTAGCCGCCGGCCGAGGTGTACAGCGGGTAGATGTGGTACGCGTCGCCGTTCTGTCCGGACTGGAGGCAGAGGATCTCGCTGGCCTTCTTCTCGGCCTTGAGCTTCTTGCCGGAGGTGACCAGGTCCTCGATCGTCTTCGGCGCCTCGGGGGCCAGCTCGGTGTTGCGGATCAGCGCGATGTTCTCGGTCGCGTACGGCACGCCGTAGACCTGACCGTTGAAGGTCACGGCCTTGACGGCGGTCTCGTTGAAGGCGCTCTTCTGCTCGGCGGCGAGCTGCACCGGGTCGATGGCGCCGTTCTGGACCAGGTTGCCGATCCAGTCGTGCGCGCCGACCACGACGTCCGGGCCGCTGCCCTGCTGGGAGGCGGTGACGAAGTTGGTCTGCAGGTCCTTGGAGACGGCCTGCACCTCGACGGTGACGCCGTTCTCCTGGCCGAACTTCTCACCGAACGGCTTGAGGGCCGCCGCCCGCTTGTCGTCGGCCCAGATGACGAGCTTGCCGCTCGCGGCCTTGGGGGAATCCTTGGCGGCCGGCTCGTCCTTGCTGTTGTCGCCGCAGCCGGACGCCGCGAGCGCCAGACCGAGAACGGCGACCACACCCGCGGTACGGATGCGCATCGGTACTCCTGTCGTTGTGGCGGCCGCCGGGGGAAGGGCGGCCCGCCAGTGGGAACCTCTGTAAGTTCTTGCCAACCGGCGCTGCGATGCCGCGCCGCTGCTCTCGCATGTTGCGGGGACGTTAGCAAGAGGTTGCAGGGAATGGAAGGGCTTGCAGGAGCGTACGCAAGAACTTGCCCGTGAGCTAAAGTTCCGCCATGCGCGCTCGACTGTCCGACATCGCCCAGCAGGCCGAAGTCAGCGAGGCCACGGTGTCGCGGGTGCTCAACGACCGCCCCGGCGTGGCCCCCGAGACCCGGCAGGCCGTCCTGACCGCCCTCGACGTGCTCGGTTACGAGCGCCCCGCCCGGCTGCGCAAGCGCAGCGCCGGGCTCGTCGGGCTGGTCGTTCCGGAGCTGGACAACCCCATCTTCCCGATGTTCGCCCAGGTCATCGAGTCGACCCTGGCCCAGAGCGGGTTCACCCCGGTGCTGTGCACCCAGACCCCCGGCGGGGTCACCGAGGACGAGTACGTCGAGATGCTGCTGGACCGGCAGGTCTCCGGGATCGTCTTCGTCTCCGGCCTGCACGCCGACACCGCCGCCAACCACGACCGGTACCGCGCGCTGATCGCCCGCCCGCTGCCCGTCGTGATGATCAACGGGTACGTCCCGAACGTCGCCGCCCCCTTCGTCTCGTGCGACGACGGTGAGGCCGCCGAGCTGGCCGTCGCGCACCTGGTCGCGCTCGGCCACCGCCGGATCGGCCTGATCACCGGCCCCGACCGGTTCGTGCCGGTGCAGCGCAAGGTGGCCGGCTGGCGGACCGCGATGACCCGGCTCGCCGGCGCTGCCGAGCAGGACCTGGCCGAACTGGCCGAGCTCTCGCTCTTCGGCGTGGAGGGCGGCGAGGCGGCCGCCGGCCGGCTCATCGAACGCGGGGTCACCGGCGTCGTCTGCGGCTCCGACCTGATGGCGCTCGGCGCGATCCGGGCGGCCCGGCAGCGCGGCATGTCGGTCCCGCAGGACCTTTCCGTGGTCGGCTACGACGACTCCCCGCTGATGGCCTTCACCGATCCGCCGCTGACCACGATGCGCCAGCCGGTCGCCGCGATGGCGGTCGCCGCGGTGCGGGCCCTGGTCGACGAGATCAACGGCCACGCCGCGCCGCACTCGGAGTACGTGTTCCGCCCGGAGCTGGTGGTGCGCGGCTCCACCGCGGTCGTCCGCCCGGCCGGCGCCAACCCGGTCCCGGGCGGCACCCGGCACCGGCCGGCGCCGCCCGCCCTCGCCGTTTCGGCCTGACCCGACCCGAGCGCCCCGGCCGGCCGCCACGACGGCGGCCGTCCCGGCACCGTCCCGCCTGCCGGGACAGCCGCACGGGGGTCGCCAGGCCGGCCGGAAGGTGCGAGCCATCATTTCTTGCGCAAGGAATGCTTGACTCTTGCAGCAACCGGGCGGCATCCTGCACTGACATCCGCTCTCCCGGGCCCACTCCGGGTGCTCCACAGAACGGGGATCGTCACCGATGACCGACGCCACCAACCCGGCACCGCCGGCCGCCGACGCCGACTGGTGGCGGTCCGCGGTCGTCTACCAGGTCTACGTCCGCAGCTTCGCCGACGCCGACGGCGACGGCGTCGGTGACCTCCGGGGCATCCGGGAGCGGCTGCCGTACCTGCGCGACCTCGGGGTCGACGCGCTCTGGCTGACCCCCTTCTACACCTCGCCGCAGGTCGACGCCGGCTACGACGTCGCCGACTACCGCGACGTCGACCCGCTGTTCGGCACGCTCACCGACTTCGACGCGATGATCACCGACGCGCACGCCCTCGGGCTGCGGATCATCGTCGACCTGGTGCCCAACCACACCTCCAGCGCGCACCCCTGGTTCCAGGCCGCGCTGGCCGCCGCCCCGGGCTCGCCGGAGCGGGAGCGCTACCTCTTCGCCGACGGCCAGGGCGAGCACGGCGAGCTGCCCCCGAACGACTGGGAGAGCATCTTCGGCGGCCCGGCCTGGACCCGGGTGCCGGACGGCCAGTGGTACCTGCACCTGTTCGACCCGGCCCAGCCCGACCTGAACTGGCGGCACCCGCGGGTGCGCGCCGAGTTCGAGGACGTGCTCCGCTTCTGGCTGGACCGCGGCGTCGACGGGTTCCGGATCGACGTGGCGCACGGGATGATCAAGGCCGAGGGGCTGCCGGACGTCGGCTTCAGCTCGTTGACCACCGGCCAGCGCCAGTCCGAACTGCTCGGCAAGGGCCGCCTGCCCTACTTCGACCAGGACGAGGTGCACGAGATCTACCGCGCCTGGCGGCCGATCCTGGACAGCTACCCGGGCGGCCGGATGGCGGTGGCCGAGGCGTGGGCGGAGACCCCGCAGCGACTGGCCCGCTACATCGGCCCGGACGAGCTGCACCAGGCGTTCAGCTTCGACTTCCTCGACGCCACCTGGTCGGCCGACTCGTTCCGCAAGGTCATCGACACCGCGCTGGCCGAGTCCACCATCGTCGGCGCCCCGACCACCTGGGTGCTGTCCAACCACGACCGGCAGCGGCACGTCACCCGGTACGGCGACGGCGAGGTCGGCCTGCGCCGGGCCCGGGCCGCCGCCCTGCTGATGCTGGCCCTGCCCGGCTGCGCCTACGTCTACCAGGGCGAGGAGCTGGGCCTGCCGGAGGTGCTGGACCTCCCCGACGGGCTGCGCCAGGATCCGGCGTTCCTGCGTACCGGGGAGAGCCGCGACGGTTGCCGGGTGCCGATCCCGTGGAGCGGCGAGCTGGCCCCGTACGGCTTCGGCCCGGAGGGCAGCGAGCTGAGCTGGCTGCCGGCCCCGGCGACCTGGCGTGCCCTCTCGGTGGCCGCCCAGACCGGCGTCGCCGGCTCCACCCTGGAGCTGTACCGCGCCGCGCTGCGGATCCGGCACGAACACCCGGCGCTGGCCGGCACGACCGGCGGGGTGACCTGGCTGGAAGGCGGGCCCGGCATGCTCGCCTTCAGCCGCACCGGCGGCGGGACCACGCTGACCTGCGTGGTCAACATCAGCGGCGCGCCGGCCCTCGTCGAGGGGTACGGCCGGCCGCTCGTCGCGAGCGAGGACCTCACCGAGCAGGGATCGGGGCATCTCCTGCCGGTGGACGCAGCTGCGTGGTTCGAACGGCGCTGAGCCGGGTAACCCGCCACTGACCTGGTCGTCCGTTGTGCCCCGCGCCGACGGGCGACTGGGCCTGCCGACCCCTTGTGGTGGGGGGTGAGGTGGCACCGGCGCCTCGGGGAGTTCCCCGGGGCGCCGGTGTCCGTTCGGCCCGGCCCCAGGTGTCCGATGGCGCTGCACGTCGCGCAGTACACCCTCGACGTCACCGACCTCGACCTGATGGCCGGCTTCTGGTCGGCGGGGCTCGACTACCGGGTGGAGCGCGGTGACGACGGCAACGCCAAGCTCCACCCCACCCCCGAGCGGCCGGCCGGCACCCCGACGGTCTGGCTCCAGGCCTCCGACACCCCCAAGCGGGGCAAGAACCGGCTGCACCTGGACCTGGTCGCCGACGGGGACCCCGGGGGCGGAGGTACGGCGGCTGCTCGCGCTGGGCGCCCGGCGCGCCGACGTCGGCCAGTCCGGTGACGAGGGCTTCGTCGTGCTGGCCGACCCGGAGGGCAACGAGTTCTGCGTGCTGGACGGCCCGCCGCGCTGACGGGTCAGCGGCCCTTGCGCCGCAGCAGCTCCGAGATCCGCTCGAAGCCGGCCCGCAGCTCGTCCTCGCTGGGTGCCGGCTGCGGCGCGACCGGGTGCTCGGCCCGCGCGGCCGCCTGCTCCAGCTCCTCGTCGAGCACGTCCTCGAAGTCCCCGTAGAGGTCGGACTCGTCGATCCGGGCCGCCTCGTCCTCGGCGGCGATCTGCGCGGCGGCGATCTCGCCGCGCACCTCCTCGGCCGACAACGCCGGCACCAGCGGCTCGACCACCGCCATCAGCTGCTCCTCGGCCACCACCGCCTCGGCCAGGGCCAGGGCGTGCGGGCGCTCGTACGGGCCGCAGACCACCGGCTCCCACTCGGCGGGGTCGCCGAGCGGGCCGAACGTGATGATCCACGGCAGGCCGAGCATCGGCGAGTCGTCCGGCAGGTCCAACGTCACGAGTGCGCCCACGCGCTCATCATGGCCGGTCACGGCGGAAAGGTGAGTGGCATTTGCGGCAACTGCCGGTTCGCGCATCGGTCGGTTTCCTGACCTGTTCGTCCGTCGACTCAGCCTGGGCGGGCGGCGTCGAGAGCGGCGCGGACCAGGGCGAGTGCCCGATCCGGCGGCACGCCCAGCCGCACCGCCTCGTCGGCGTACCGGGCCGCCGCCCGCTGCAACCGGTCGGTCGCGTCGTCGCGGCCCGGCGCGACGTACGTCCCGTGCCGCCCCCGGGTCTCCAACAGCCCGGCCGCCTCCAGCTCCCGGTACGCCCGCGCCACGGTGTTCGCCGCCAGCCCCAGCTCGGCGGCGAACTGGCGCACCGGCGGCAGCCGGGTGCCCACCGGCAGCCGCCCGTCGCCGACCATCGCGGCCAACTGCCCGCGCACCTGCTCGTACGGGGGCACCGCCGAGCCCGGGTCAATCTCGATCAGCACGTCAGCCCGCCCCTCCCGGGGTCCCCGGATCGGTGTCCGGATCCGTCTCGACGTCGAGGTCCGCCGGGGCGGGCCCGTCGGAGAGGTCGACCACCCGCCCGTGCCGGCTGGTCGCGGCGAGCGCCGCGCCGAAGAGCACCAGCTGGTTGAGCAGGTACAGGTAGAGCAGCAGCCCGACCGCGCCGGCCACCACCGTGTACGCCGGGTTCCGCTCGGTGCGCACCACGTAGTAGCGCCCGACGGTGTTGAGCAGCGTGATGCCCACCGCCACGATCAGCACCACCGGCCGCAGCCGCCGGCGACTCATCCGCAGCCGGGGCACCGCCACCAGCAGCGCCGTCGCCAGCACCGCGTTGACCACCACGCTGAGCGCCGCGCTGACCATGGTCAGGCCGACCGAGCCGGTGGCCCGCAGCAGGAAGCGCAGCAGGGACTCCAGGGCGTCGACGGCCGCCACCGAGATGCCGAGCATCACGAAGACCAGCAGCAGCACGCCCAGGTCGACCAGGCGGCGCACCACCAGGTTGCCGGGCTGCTGGTTGAAGCCGTACATCAGCCGCTGCGAGGAGCGGATCGCCTCCACCCAGCCGATCCCGGTGAAGACCAGGATGACCAGGCCGATCACGCCGACGGTGTTGCTGCTCTCGGCGATCTGCCCGGGGTCGAGGAACGGCAGGTTCTCCCGCAGGAAGCCGGCTGCGGCGTCGCTGACCTCGTCGTTGTCCTCCAGGATCGCCCCGAAGATCGAGTACGCCACCAGGGCGAGCGCGAAGACGGCGAAGAAGCCGTAGTAGGCGATCGCCGCGGCCAGCCGCCCGCCCAGCACGTTCCCGTAGAGGTCGATGGCCCGCCAGAGGTGGTCGAAGCGGGGCCACCGGTGCCGGGCCGTGGTGAACCGGCGGTCGATCCCGCCCGTCAGCCGGCCCCACGCGTCCACCACGTCATCCTCGCCGATCTCCCGCCGCGGGGCGGGCCTGTGGCCACCGGCCCGGTCAGCCGCCGAGTCGGAAGTCCCGGCGGGGTTGCCACCGGGTCGCACCGCTGTGCGAGAAGAGCGTGAACGAGTCCACCTCGAACATGGCCGAGAAGTCGGCCAGGTCCTCGTACGCCCGGTCCAGCGCCTCGGGGGCGACGTCCTGCGCGACGGTGACGTGCGGGTGGTACGGGAAGCGGGCCTCCCGGTGCAGCTCGGGTGCGGCGTTGATGGCGGCGGCGAGCAGCTCGCACTCGCTGATCCCGGCGGCCACCGTCACGAACACCACCTGGGTCACCGGCCGGAACGTGCCCGTGCCCCGCAGGTGCAGGGTGAACGGCAGGTGCCGGGCGGCCACCCGGCTCAGGTGCTCCTCGACCGCCGGCAGCGCCGCCACCGGGATCTCGGTGGGCCCGAGCAGCGTCACGTGCGCCGGGACCACCTGCGGGTCGCCGGACTCGGCCCGGCGCCGGGTGAGCATGCCGCCCCACGGCTCCGGGACGTCCACCGCGATCCCGATCTGGATGGTGTCGCCGTCCACCGACGCCCCGTCCCTGCGATCCACGCTCCGCGCCACCCCTCCACCCGTACCCGTCGGCCCGGAGCCGCTACTCGAAGCGGACCGGGGGGAAGAACCCGATCCGGTCGTACGCGGCGCGCAGCGTCGGCGCGGCGAACGCGCGGGCCTTCTCGGCGCCGGCGGCGAGCAGCTTGTCCAGCTGCGCCGGGTCGTCGAGGTAGGCGCGGCTGCGCTCCTGGATCGGGGTGACGAACTCCCGGACCACCTCGCCGAGGTCCTTCTTGAGGTCGCCGTAGCCCTTGCCGGCGTACGCCGCGACCAGGTCGTCGATGCTCCGGCCGGAGAGCGCCGAGTAGATGGTCAGCAGGTTGGAGATGCCCGGCTTGGTCTCGGTGTCGAAGACGATCTCGCGGCCGGTGTCGGTGACCGCGGAGCGAATCTTCTTGGCCGAGCGGGCCGGCTCCTCCAGCAGGTCGATGATGCCGGCCGGCGAGGACGACGACTTGGACATCTTCGCCGTCGGGTCCTGCAGGTCGGTGATCTTCGCGGTGTCCTTGACGATGTGCGGGGCGGGCACCGTGAAGGTCGGGCCGAACAGCGAGTTGAACCGCTGCGCCAGGTCGCGGGAGAGCTCCAGGTGCTGGCGCTGGTCCTCGCCGACGGGCACCGCGTTCGCCTGGTAGAGCAGGATGTCCGCGGCCTGCAGGATCGGGTACGTGAAGAGGCCGACGCTGGCCCGCTCGCTGCCCTGCTTCTGCGACTTGTCCTTGAACTGCGTCATCCGGCTGGCCTCGCCGAAACCGGTGATGCAGCCGAGCACCCAGGCCAGCTGCGAGTGCTCGGGCACCTGCGACTGGACGAACAGGGTGCTGCGCTCCGGGTCGATCCCGACCGCGAAGAGCTGCGCGGCGGCCACCCGGGAGCGCTGCTTCAGCACGGCCGGGTCGTGCCCCGCGGTGATCGCGTGCAGGTCGACCACGCAGTAGAACGCGTCGTGGGTCTCCTGCAGCGCCACCCAGTGCCGCACCGCGCCGAGATAGTTGCCGAGGTGGAACGAGTCGGCCGTCGGCTGGATGCCGGAGAAGACGCGCGGGCGGGCGGGAACGTCGGACATGACGGCAATTCTGTCAGCAACGCCCGGCGTACGTCATGACGGGCCGGCGGGTCGGCTCGCCGCCGGCCCGGCGGGGGTGGTGACCTCGCGCCGCTGCTCCGGCAGGCGCGCCGCGGAGACCGCGACCCGGGACACCCGGCGCCCCTCCAGGGCCAGCACCCGCAGCAGCCAGCCGTCGACCGGCTCGTCCGGCGCCTCGGCGTCGACCGGGGACACCGGCACCTCGTCGCCGGCCACCGGCAGCCGGCCGAGCGCCGCCATCAGGTAGCCGCCGACCGTCTCGTACGGCCCGACGGGCAGCGGCACCCCGGTGCGCTCGGCGAAGTCGGCGAGGTTGAGCCGGCCGTCCACCACGGCGGGCAGGCCCGCGTGCGCGGGCTCGGGGTCGCCGTCGTACTCGTCGTGGATCTCCCCGACCAGCTCCTCGATCAGGTCCTCACACGTGACGATGCCGGCGGTGCCGCCGTACTCGTCGACCACCACCGCCAGGTGGTGTCCCTCCTTGCGCATCTCGGTCAGCGCGGCGAGCACCCGCTTGCTGCCGGGCAGCTGCTTGACCTCGCGGGTCAGCTCGCCCACGGTGGTGCACGGGTCGAGGTCGGGGCGGAGCAGCACGTCCCGCAGGTGCACGAAGCCGACCACGTCATCCTGGGTGCCGTCGACCACCGGGTAGCGGCTGTGCGTCTCGGCCCGGACCACCCGCTCGGCCTCGGCGATGGTCAGCCCGGCGGAGAGGAAGACGACCTCGGTGCGGGGCATCATCACCTCGCGGACCAGGCTCGCGCCGGCCACCAGCACCTCGTCGATGATCCGCCGCTCGTCCGGGTGGAGCCGGGTGTTGGCGGCGACGAGGTCGCGCAGCTCGTCCTCGCTGATCCGCTCCCGACCGGCCGCCGGGCTGGCCCCGAGCAGGTCGGTGACGAGGCGGGTGGCGCCGTCGGCGGCCCGGACGACGAGCCGGGCCACCGTCCGGGCGATCGGCCCGGGCCGGCGTCGGGGCCGCCCCGACGCGCGTCGACGCAGCCCGGGACCGCCCGCTTCCCGCATGGAAAAGATGGTAAGGCTGCGCGTCACCGCCGACCGGCGATGTTCGGATCTGTTCAGTCATGAAGGTTTATGATGGAATAAGGCGGGGCCGCGACGCTGAGCGCGGGCACAGCGTGCGGCCGTAGGGTGATCACGAACGGCCGCGACGGGACGCGGCCAGGCAGGAGGACCCGACGTGAAACTGCTCGTCACCGGCGGCGCCGGCTTCATCGGCAGCGTGGTGACCCGGATGCTGCTCGACAACGGCCACGACGTGACGGTCCTCGACGACCTGCGCACCGGCCACCGGGCCGCGCTCGCGCCGGACGCCACCCACGTCGAGCTGCCCGTCCACGAGGCCGCCCGGGTGCTCACCCCGGAGGCCGGCTTCGACGGGGTGCTGCACTTCGCCGCGCTGATCGCCGCCGGCGAGTCGATGGTCCGCCCGGAGCTGTACTGGCACGCCAACACGGTCAGCTCGATCGCCCTGATCGACGCGGTCCGCGCCGCCCGGGTGCCCCGGCTGGTCTTCTCCTCCACCGCCGCCGTCTACGGCAACCCGACCGAGCTGCCGATCCCGGAGACCGCGGTCAAGGCCCCCACCAACACGTACGGGGCCACCAAGCTCGCCGTCGACATGGCGCTCACCTCCGAGGCGATCGCCCATGACCTGGCCGCCGTATCGCTGCGCTACTTCAACGTCGCCGGGGCGTACCTGCGCGACGACCTGGCGATCGGCGAACGGCACGACCCGGAGACCCACCTGATCCCGATCGCGCTGGACGTCGCCGCCGGCCGGCGGGAGAAGCTCCAGCTCTTCGGCGACGACTACCCCACCGTCGACGGCACCTGCGTGCGCGACTACATCCACGTGGCGGACCTGGCCCGGGCCCACCTGCTGGCGCTCAGCGCCGCCGTGCCCGGCCGGCACCGGATCTACAACCTCGGCAACGGCAACGGCTTCACCAACCGCCAGGTGGTCGACGTGGTCCGCGAGGTCACCGGCCACCCGCTGCCGGTGGAGATCGCGCCGCGCCGCGAGGGCGACCCGGCCGAGCTGGTCGCCTCCGCCGCGCTGGCCCGCGAGGAACTGGGCTGGACGCCGGAGAAGCCGACCCTGCAGGACATGGTCGGCGACGCCTGGGCCTTCTACCGCGCGCACGTGCTGGGGCAGCGATGAGCGGGCCGGCCGCGCAGACCGCGCCACCCGGGGCCGCGTCGGGCGACGTCGCGGCCCGCGCCGCCGCCGGCTTCCACGCCGCGTACGGCGAGCTGCCCGCCGGCCGCTGGGCGGCTCCCGGCCGGGCCAACCTGATCGGCGAGCACACCGACTACAACGACGGCTTCGTGCTCCCCTTCGCGCTGACCCTGCGGACCGTGGTCGCCGCCGCCCCGCAGCCCGGTCAGCGGTGGACGGTCCGCTCGGAGCTCTCCGACGAGGCCGTGGAGTTCGGCGCCGACGAGGTCGACGAGCCGGGCCGGGTCACCGGCTGGGCGGCGTACGTGGCCGGGGTCCTCTGGGCGCTGCGCGAGGCCGGATACGCCGTGCCCGGTGCGCGGCTGGCGATCGCCTCCGACGTACCGGTGGGCTCCGGCCTCTCCTCCTCGGCGGCCATCGAGGCGGCGGTGCTCGCCGCTCTGGTCGATTTGGGCGGGCTGGACCTACCCGCCGAGAAGCAGCCGCGGCTGGCCCAGCGGGCCGAGAACGCCTACGTCGGCGCGCCGACCGGGATCATGGACCAGTCCGCGGTGATCCGCTGCCGCGAGGGGCACGCCCTCTTCCTGGACTGCCGCACCGAGGCCGTCGAACACATCCCGTTCGACCTCGACGCCGCCGGGCTGGCCGTGCTCGTCATCGACAGCCGCGCCCCGCACCGGCACGCCGACGGCGAGTACGCCTCCCGCCGCGCCGCCTGCGAACGGGCCGCCTCGCTGCTCGGGGTGCCGGCGCTGCGGGACGTGCCGGTCGCCGACCTGGACGCCGCGCTGGCCCGACTCGACGACGACGAGATCCGCCGCCGGGTCCGGCACGTGGTGACCGAGGACCAGCGGGTGCTGGACACCGTCGACCTGCTCCGCGCCGGCCGGGTACGCGAGATCGGCCCGCTGCTCACCGCCTCGCACGCCTCCATGCGGGACGACTTCGAGATCACCGTCCCGGAGATCGACACCGCGGTCGAGGCGGCCCTGGCGGCCGGCGCGCTCGGCGCCCGGATGACCGGCGGCGGCTTCGGCGGCTGCGTCCTCGCCCTGGTCGACGCCGACCGGTCCGACGCCGTGGCCCGCGCCGTGACGGACGCCTACGCCGACCGCGGCTTCCCCGCCCCCGCCCCCGTCACGGTCCTCCCCGCCCCCGGCGCCACCCGCCTCGACTGACCCCACCCCGCCTCGCCCCGTCGGCGATGGGTCGCCACTTACAGAGAAAGAGTGGCTATCCACGCTGGAATAGCCACTCTTTCTCTGAAAGTGCGTCCGCAAACCCGGGGTGGGTCAGGCGGTGTCGACGATCATGCCGGCGGCGACGGTGCGGTTGGTGGTCTCGTCGATGATGACGAAGCCGCCGGTGGTGCGGTTGCGGCGGTACTCGTCGGCGAGCAGCGGCACGGTGGTGCGCAGCCGCACCCGGCCGATCTCGTTGAGCTTCAGCTCGCCGGCCGCCTCGTCCCGGTGCAGGGTGTTGATGTCCAGCCGGTAGTGCAGGCCGCGCACGATCGCCCGGGCGGACCGGGTGGTGTGCTTGATCGCGTACTTGCCGCCGACCTGGAGCGGGCGGGTCTCGTCCATCCAGCAGACCATCGCCTCGATGTCCTGCGACACCGCCGGCGAGTTGTTCGGCCGGCAGATCAAGTCGCCCCGCGAGATGTCGATCTCGTCTTCCAGGCGGACGGTCACCGACATCGGCGGGAACGCCTCGGCCACCGGGCCGTCCGCCGTCTCCACCGAGGAGATCCGGCTGGTGAAGCCGGAGGGCAGCACCATCACCTCGTCCCCCGGCTTGAGCACGCCCGAGGCCACCTGACCGGCGTAGCCGCGGTAGTCGGTGACGGTGGTGGACTGCGGACGGATCACGTACTGCACCGGGAACCGCACGTCGACCAGGTTGCGGTCGGAGGCGATGTGCACCCGCTCCAGGTGGTGCAGCAGCGACGGGCCCTCGTACCAGGGCATGTTCTCCGAGCGGGTGACGATGTTGTCGCCCTTGAGCGCGGAGATCGGCACCACGGTCAGGTCCGGCACGTCGAGCTTCGCGGCGAACGCGGTGAACTCGTCGGCGATCCGCTCGAAGACCTCCTGCGAGTAGTCGACCAGGTCCATCTTGTTGACGCAGAGGACCAGGTGCGGCACCCGCAGCAGCGAGCAGAGGAAGGCGTGCCGGCGGGACTGCTCGACCAGGCCCTTGCGGGCGTCCACCAGGATCAGCGCCAGGTCGGCGGTGGAGGCGCCGGTGACCATGTTCCGGGTGTACTGGATGTGCCCCGGGGTATCGGCGATGATGAACTTCCGCCGGGGGGTGGCGAAGTAGCGGTACGCCACGTCGATGGTGATGCCCTGTTCCCGCTCGGCGCGCAGGCCGTCGGTGAGCAGCGCCAGGTTGGTGTACTCGTCACCCCGGGCCGCGCTGACCGCCTCGACGGCGGCGAGCTGGTCGGTGAAGAGCGACTTGGTGTCGTACAGCAGGCGGCCGATCAGGGTCGACTTGCCGTCGTCCACGCTGCCGGCGGTCGCGAAGCGCAGCAGGTCCATCGGGCGGCTGGCCACCTCGGGCGCGACGGTCTCGGTGCTCATCAGAAGTAGCCCTCCCGCTTGCGGTCCTCCATGGCGGCCTCGCTGACCCGGTCGTCGCCGCGGGTCGCGCCGCGCTCGGTGATCCGGGTGGCGGCCACCTCCTCGATCACCTTCTCCACCGTGTCGGCGTCCGAGCGGACGGCCGCGGTGCAGGAGGCGTCGCCCACGGTGCGGTAGCGCACCCGGGCCTTGAACCGCTCCTCCCCCGCGCGGGGGCGGAAGAACTCGTTCACCGCGTAGAGCATGCCGTCGCGCTCGACCACCTCGCGCTCGTGCGCGTAGTAGATCGACGGCAGCGGGATGCGCTCGCGGGCGATGTAGTGCCAGACGTCCAGCTCGGTCCAGTTGGAGAGCGGGAAGACCCGGATCGACTCGCCCGGGTGGTGCCGGCCGTTGTAGAGCGACCACAGCTCGGGGCGCTGGTTCTTCGGATCCCACTGGCCGAACTCGTCGCGGAAGCTGAACACCCGCTCCTTGGCGCGGGCCTTCTCCTCGTCCCGCCGGGCGCCGCCGAAGAGCGCGTCGAAGCGGTGCTTCTCCACCGCGTCCAGCAGCACCGGGGTCTGGATCCGGTTGCGCATGCCGTCGCCGGACTCGCGGACCATGCCGCTGGCCAGGGCCTCCGGCACGCTGGCCACGATCAGGTGCAGGCCCAGCTCGGCCACCCGCTGGTCGCGGTACTCGAGGACCTCGGGGAAGTTGTGCCCGGTGTCCACGTGCATGACCGGGAAGGGGATGTTGGCCGGGGCGAACGCCTTCTGGGCCAACCGGAGCATCACGATCGAGTCCTTGCCGCCGGAGAAGAGCAGCACCGGGCGCTCCATCTCCGCGACCACCTCGCGCATCACGAAGATGCTCTCCGCCTCGAGCGCGTCGAGGTGGGAGACCTGGTAGAAGCGGGCGGGGGCGGTCATAACACGGTCTCGATCGGCGCGGATCCGCTCATGGATTCCAGACCTTTCCGGTCGGATACATCAAGAACAAGCGCTCAGGCTACCCGGAATGTCTCTGCAGCGCTGCAAGCAACCGAGTGGCGAGATCCTTGCGGCAGACCAGCAGGTCCGGCAGCCGCGGATCCGCCTCGTTGTATTTCAGCGCAGAACCGTCGATCCGGGAAGCGTGCAGGCCGGTGGCCGTCGCCACAGCGACCGGGGCGGCCGAGTCCCACTCGTACTGGCCACCGGCGTGGATGTAGGCGTCCACCTCACCGGTCACCACCGCGGCGATCTTCGCACCGGCCGAACCCATCGGCACCAGGTGCGCGCCCACGTCCTCCGCCAGGTCGCTCAGGAACACCGGCGGCCGGCTCCGGCTCGCCGCCAGGCGCAGCGTCCGCCCGCCACCCGAGGTCGCCGCCTCCAACGTCATCGGCGGGTACGCCGGCGGGTAGTCCGTGCCGAGCACCCGGTGCTGCGCCGGCAGCCCCACCGCCCCGGCCACCAGCCCGTGCGGCGTCGGCGCGTTGCGCGCCCAGAGCGCCACGTGCACCGCCCAGTCCGAGCGCCCCTCCTCGGAGAACTCCCGGGTACCGTCCAGCGGGTCGATGATCCACACCCGGTCGGCGGTCAGCCGGGACACCGCCCCGGGGTTCACCTCCGCCGCCCAGGCCAGCCGCGAGCCCTCGTCCTCCTCGGACAGGACCGCGTCACCGGGCCGCCACCGGGCCAGCTCGGTACGGATGAGGTCGTGCGAGACCTTGTCTCCGGCCGACTTCAGCGCGCCCGCGTCGGCGAATCCCATCTCGGCCCGCAACCCCAGCAACGCCTGCCCGGCCCGCGCCGCCAGCCACCGGGCGAACGCGCCGTCGATCATCGGAGGACTGCCCACGTACCACTCCCGTCGCCTCGCCGCGATCCGGGACGCGGGTCGCGGCACGCCAGAAGGCGCAGACTACCGGCCGGGGCGGCCCGTTCCCGGTACGCCCCGCCCTCAGGCCCCGTGGTACGCGTTCTGCGTCGGCTCCACGCCCTTGGTGACCACCGACTCCACCACGTCCGCCGCCCGGTCCACCAGGAACTCCAACTCCTTGCGCTCCGCAGCGCCGAAATCCGACAGTACGTAGTCCGCCGGGTCCTGCCGCCCCGGCGGCCGGCCGATGCCGAACCGCACCCGGACGTACTCCTTCGTCCCCAGCGACTTCGACATCGAGCGCAGGCCGTTGTGCCCGCCCTCGCCGCCGCCGATCTTGATGCGCAGCTGGCCGTACGGGATGTCCAGCTCGTCGTGCACCGCGATCACCCGCTCGGCGGGGATCTTGTGGAACTGGGCCAGCGCCACCACGGGACCGCCCGAGAGGTTCATGTACGTCAGCGGCTTGACCAGCACCAGCTTCGGCCCACCGAACCCCAGCCGCCCCTCGGCGACCTCCGCCACCGCCCGCTTGTGCCGGCCGAACTTCGCGCCCACCCGGCCCGCCAGCAGATCGACGACCATGAAACCGACGTTGTGCCGGTTACCGGCGTACTCCCGACCGGGGTTGCCCAGGCCGACCACCAGCCACGGCCCCGCCTCGTCCGTCACGTCCCGTCCCTCCCGCTCGGCGCACGTGTCCCGATACGCCGACAGGCGCCCCCGCTGTCCGCCGGGAGCGCCTGCCGTAAACGTTGCGAACCGATCAGGCCTCGGTCTTGGCCTCGGCGCTCTCCTCGCCACCGGCGGCGGCGGGCTCGCCGGCCTCGGCGCCCTCGGACGACTCGGCGGTCTCCTCGCCGACCCCGGCCTCGACCTCCTCGTCGGCCACCTCGACCTCGGGCAGGGTCGCCTCGAGCTGCTCGGCGGTCGGGGCGGCGGTCACCGAGGCGACGGCCATCTCCGGGTCGGCCACCAGCTCGACGCCGGCCGGCAGCTCGACGTCGGCGGCGGTCACCTGGGTGCCGGCCTCCATGCCCTCGATCGAGGCCTCCAGGTGGTCCGGCACCTTGGTGGCGTCGGCGGTCACCGACAGGGTGTCGTGGTCGTGCACGATCAGGGTGTCCTTGGCGGCCTCGCCGGTCAGCTGGACCGGGACCTCGACGGTGACCTTCTCGCCCCGGCGGACCAGCAGCAGGTCGACGTGCTCGAAGGTGTCCTTGATCGGGTCACGCTGGATCGCCTTCGGCAGCGCCAGCACCTGAGTGCCGTCGCTGACCTCGATCGCGAAGAGCTGGTTGGCGCCGCCCTTGCGGATCGCGGCCGCGAACTCGCGGGCCGGGAGCGCGATGTGCTTGGGCTTCTCGCCGTGGCCGTACAGCACGGCGGGCACCTTGCCGGCCCGGCGGGTACGACGGGCACCACCCTTGCCGAACTCGGTACGGGGCTCGGCGCTGATCTTTACCTCGGACACGGGGAAACTCCTGATGCTTTCGCTACGGCGGCTTGTCGTCTTGCGGTGCTGGGGCGAGGGGCTCGCTGGGGCTCATGCGTCATGAACGACTGCCCGGAGCACCGCGTCGATGACGGTGCCTCCGTGCGGTGCTTTTCAGCGGCCCGCCGGGCACCCTCGCCGTGGCAACCGCACCAGTCTACCCGAGCTGATTCCGAGGTTTCCGGCAGTCCCCTCATCACCGTCCCCGCCGGCGCGTCGGCTGGCGGGAACGGTGCGGCGCCGCGGTCACCGCCGCGGCGTCGCGCTCAGCTCAGGCCGCCGAAGAGGGTGGTCACCGACCCGTCGTCGAAGACCTCGCGGATCGCCCGGGCCAGCAGCGGCGCGATCGACAGCACGGTGAGCTTGTCGAGCTGCTTCTCCGGCGGGAGCGGCAGCGTGTTGGTTACCACGATCTCACTGATCGGGCTGTTCTTCAGCCGCTCGGTCGCCGGGTCCGACAACAGGGCGTGGGTGGAGGCGACGACGATCTCCGCCGCACCCGACTCCTTGAGGATGTCGGCGGCCTTGCTGATCGTGCCACCCGTGTCGATCATGTCGTCGACGATCAGGCAGACCCGACCCTCGACCTCACCGACCACCCGGTTCGCCACCACCTGGTTCGGCTTCAGCGGGTCCCGGGTCTTGTGGATGAACGCCAGCGGGCAGCCGCCCAGTCGGTCGGTCCACCGCTCGGCCACCCGCACCCGGCCCGAGTCCGGCGCGACCACCGTCATCGGCCGGCCGGCGTACTTGTGCTCCACGTACTCGGCCAGCACGTCCATCGCGAAGAGGTGGTCCACCGGGCCGTCGAAGAAGCCCTGAATCTGCGCGGTGTGCAGGTCGACCGTGAGGATCCGGTTGGCGCCGGCGGTCTTCAGCAGGTCGGCCACCAGCCGGGCCGAGATCGGCTCCCGACCCCGGTGCTTCTTGTCCTGCCGGGCGTACGGGTAGAACGGCAGCACCACGGTGATCCGCTTGGCCGAACCGCGCTTCAGCGCGTCGATCATGATCAGGGTCTCCATGACCCAGGTGTTCACCCCGTGCGTGACGGACTGCACCACGAAGGCGTCCGAACCGCGCACCGAGTCCTTGAAGCGTACGAAGATCTCGCCGTTGGCGAACTCGTACGAGTCGGAAGGCGTCGGCGCGACGCCGAGCACCTCGCCGATCTCCTTGGCCAGCTCCGGAAAGCCACGTCCGGAGAAGAGCATCAGGCTCTTGCGGTTTTCGGCGACGATGCTGCCCATGGGCCCGTCTGCTCCCGTTGGTCGGTGGTTCCCGGCGGCGGAAGCCGGGGACTATTCGGTTGCAGTATCCCCCGCGGCCGACGGCCGTCCCACGGTCTCGGCGTCCCCGTGGATTGCCTCACCTTCCCTTGCGACCGGCGTGTCGGCCGACGCACCCTCCGCCAGCGCCCGCTCCGCCGCCGCAGCCGACACCGTGCCGGCCCGCTTGCGGGCCACCCAGCCCTCGATGCTGCGCTGCGGGGCCCGGGTCACCCCGAGCGCGCCCGGCGGCACGTCCTGCGAAATGGCGCTGCCCGCCGCCACGTACGCCCCCGCGCCCACCTCGACCGGCGCGATCAGGCTGGTGTCGCAGCCGATGAAGGCCGCCTCGCCCACCACGGTGCGGTGCTTGTTCACCCCGTCGTAGTTCACGAAGATCGTCGCCGCGCCGATGTTGGCCTTCGCCCCGATCGTCGCGTCACCCACGTACGACAGATGCGGCACCTTGGCGCCCGGGCCGACCTCGGAGTTCTTCACCTCGACGAACGTGCCGACCTTCGACTTCTCGGCCAGCCGGGCGGCCGGGCGCAGGTACGCGTACGGCCCCACGCTGGCCCCCGGACCCACCTCGGCGCCCACCGCGTGGCTGCGCAGCACGGTCGCCGCCGCGCCAACCACGGTGTCGATCAGCGTCACGTCCGGCCCGACGACGGCCTGCTCGCCGACCACCGTCGCGCCCCGCAGCTGGGTGTTCTGGTCGATCACCGCGTCCCGCTCCACGGTGGCGGTGACGTCGATCCAGGTGGTCTCCGGGTCGAGGATGCTCACCCCGGTCCGCATCCACGCCTCGTTGACCCGGTCGCGCAGCAGTCGGCGCAGCCCCGCCAGCTCCACCCGGTCGTTGCAGCCCAGCGTCTCGACGTGGTCCGCGGCGACGTGCACGCCCACCGGCTCCCCGGCCGAGACGAGCAGGCCGAAGACATCGGTGAGGTACTCCTCGCCCTGGTCGTTGTCGGTGGAGAGCTTGCCCAGCGCGTCCCGCAGCCGCACCGCGTCGAACGCGTAGATGCCGGCGTTGATCTCCCGCAGCGCGCGCTGCGCCGGGGTCGCGTCCCGCTCCTCGACGATCTGCTCCAGCCGCCCCTCGGCGTCGCGCACGATCCGGCCCAGGCCGGTCGGGTCGGGCACCTCGGCCGCGAGCACGGTCGCCGCCGCGCCCTCACCCTCGTGCGCCGCCACCAGCGCGGCCACCGTCTCGGCGCGCAGCAGCGGGACGTCCCCGTTGATCACGACCACCGTGCCGGAGGCCTCCGGCACCGCCTCCAGCGCGATCCGCACGGCGTGCCCGGTGCCGAGCTGCTGCGCCTGGAGGACCGGGGTGGCGTCCGGGGCGATCTCGGTCAGGTGCGCCCGGACCTGCTCGGCGCCGTGACCGACCACCACCACGGTGCGGTCGGCGGCCAGCGGCGCGGCCGCGGTCAGCACGTGACCGAGCAGCGTACGACCGAGCAGCGGGTGCAGCACCTTGGGCAGCGCCGACTTCATCCGCTTGCCCTCACCGGCGGCGAGCACGACGACGGTACGGAGGTGGGGCTGGGGCACGACGTGGCTCCCGTCGGGAAGGCGACAGTCTCGCGGTCATGCTAACCAGACTGCGGGGCAGTTCGTCCCATACCCCAGGTGCCGGGCGATATCAGAGAAGGCTCGGCCGCCAGGGTTCGAACCTGAAACACGGGTACCAAAGACCCGGGTGTTGCCAATTACACCACGGCCGATTGTGACGCAAGACAGCTTAGCGCCTCCCTCTCAGCGGCCCCACCCCTACGTGATCGCTGCACCGAGCCCTGCGACGAGACCCTCGATCCTCCAGTACAGCTCTCGGCTCCGCGACACGTCCTTCATTCATGTCCGCAACTGTTCACTCCACCGGGGCGGAGCCCTAAGTTACGGTGACGTAGGCGTATATCTGCGCTGGGAGGTGCCATGTCGACCGTGACGGACGAGAGTGCCACCGGGCCGAAGCCACTGACCCAGGGCCCGCAGTCCACGGGCATCCTGATCGCGCTGTGGGCCTTCGTGGTCGTACCCTTCCTGGCCCTGCTCGCCGCCGTCCCGGTCGCCTGGGGCGGCTGGCTGAGCGGCACGGACCTGGCCATCGCGGCCTTCTGGTACCTGCTCTCCGGGCTGGGCATCACCATCGGCTACCACCGGTACTTCACCCACGGCTCGTTCAAGGCCCCGCGCCCGGTGCGGGTGTTGTTGGCGGTGGCCGGCTCGTTCGCCGTGCAGGGCGAGATCATCCAGTGGGTCGCCGACCACCGGCGGCACCACGCGTTCTCCGACGCCGAGGGTGACCCGCACTCGCCGTGGCGCTACGGCGAGAGCGTCCGCGGGCTGGCCCGGGGCCTGTTCCACGCCCACGTGGGCTGGCTGTTCGGCCGGGAGTTGTCCAACCGGGCCCGCTTCGCCCCGGATCTGCTGGCCGACCGGGACACCCGGCGGGTGGACCGACTCTTCCCGCTGCTGGTGGTGGTCTCGGTGCTGGGGCCGGCGGTGATGGGCGGCCTGGCGACCTGGTCCTGGTCCGGGGCGTGGACGGCGCTCTTCTGGGGCGGTCTGGTCCGCATCGCGTTGCTGCACCACGTGACCTGGTCGATCAATTCGGTCTGCCACGTCTACGGCGAGCGGCCGTTCGCGGTGCGGCAGGGCGACCGGGCGTCGAACTTCTGGCCGCTGGCGCTCCTGTCCTTCGGCGAGAGCTGGCACAACCTGCACCACGCCGACCCGACGAGCGCCCGGCACGGCGTGCTGCGCGGTCAGGTGGACATCTCGGCCCGGGTGATCTGGCTGCTGGAGAAGGCCGGCGCGGCGCGGGACGTCCGCTGGCCGAAACCGGAGCGGATCGCCGCCAAGCTGGTGAAGCCGGCCGCACGGCGCTGAAACCGGGCGATGCCCGCGGAGGTTACCTGGCAGTATGGCCGGGTGACCGAGGCAGACGGGCACGGCGGCAGGAACATCCCACGACAGGGCGTCACCGAGCGCCGGCGAGGTGACGAGATGGCGGACGAGGCCACCGACGGACGACGGCGGGCGGCGAGCGCGGCGGCGGCCGCGAAGCCCCCCTCCCGGGTACGCATGTCCGCGGCCCAGCGGCGGGAGCAACTGATCTCGATCGGCCGGCAGATCTTCGCCGAGCGCGGTTTCGACGCCACCTCCATCGAGGAGGTGGCGTCGCGGGCCAAGGTGTCCAAGCCGGTGATCTACGAGCACTTCGGGGGCAAGGAGGGCCTCTACGCGGTGGTGGTCGACCGCGAGGTGCGCGCCCTGCTGGACCGGATCACCACGGCGTTGACCGCCGGGCACCCGCGCGAGCTGCTGGAGCAGGCGGCGCTGGCGCTGCTCACCTACATCGAGGAGGAGACCAGCGGGTTCCGGGTGCTGGTCCGGGAGTCGCCGCTGATGTCGGCGACGGGCAACTTCAGCAGCGTGATGAACGACGTCGGGCACCAGGTGGAGCACATCCTGGCGGCCGAGTTCTCCACCCGGGGATACGACCCGAAGCTGGCCGAGCTCTACTCGCAGGCCCTGGTCGGGATGGTGGCGTTGACGGGCCGCTGGTGGCTGGAGGTGCGCAAGCCGCGCAAGGAGACCGTGGCGGCGCACCTGGTGAACCTGTCCTGGAACGGGCTGTCCCACCTGGAGGCGAAGCCGGGTCTGATCACCCGCAAGCGGGCCTGACCGGCGGCCGGTTCAGCGGGCGCCGGCCTCGGAGATCGGGTGTTGCCGGCGGCGGCGTTCCTCTTCGGCGTGCTCGTCCGTGCCGACCTTGTCGTAGAGGCCGGTGGCGAGCAGCAGCAGGCCGAAGAGCATCGACACGATCACCGTGGACATGGAGAAGTTCAGGAAGTTCGCGGTGGTCTGCAGGACGGACATCATGGCGATGCTGGTGACCATGAAGACCGCTCCGGCGGTGAGGTTCATGTAGTGGCCGAGGTTGCCGCGCCGGGACGCCCCGATCATCAGCACGATCCCGAAGACCACGGAGACCAGCGAGAACGCCAGGTTGGTGCGGAGTCCGAGCGCCCAGTTGGGGCCTCGGTCGAAGAGCGGCTGCCCCCAGGTCTCGAAGACGCCCCAGACGCCGAAAACGAGGATGTAGAGCCCGACCAGCCCGGCGAAGACCCGGTACAGCGGGCGCGCCGGATGGTTCACCGGAATGTGCGCCATTGACCCCTCCGTCCAAGTACGACCACTTCCGGAGAATTGTCCCCCAGCCCGCCGCCCCTGTCCGCCGAACCGGCCGGCAGGAGACACCAACGAAAGATCCCGCCCCGCCCGGGAGCAAGCCACGGACGAAGCGGGACCACGGACGGTTTTCGCCGGAGCCCGACCCGCGCAGGGATCAAACCTGACCACCTGGAGCAGGTCGGGCTCCGGCGAAACCCGAAGCGCAACCGAAGAAAGGGATCAGAGGACGAGCCGGGCCTTCTCGAAGGCTTCCTTCTCCTCGTCGGTGCCGACCTTGCCGTACATGCCGGCCATCAGCAGGACCAAGCTGAGCGTCAGCACCACGATCACGGTGAGAATGCTGAAGTTGCCGATGTTGGCGTCGGTCTGCAGGAACGCCAGCTCGGCCAGGCCGAGCACCATCAGGCCGTAGGCCAGGAACTGGTTGATCGCCACGTCGAGGTTGCGGCCGATGACGGTGCCGGCCAGCACGACGATGCCGAGCAGGATGCTCAGCAGCGAGAATCCGAGGTTCGTCCCCTGACCCAGGACCTTGGTGTCATCCTGGGCGAGGAGGTCGTTGCCGGCGCTCGCGATGATGCCGAGCACACCGAAGATCACCAGGTACAGACCAACGAGCCCGCCGAATGCCCGGTAGATCGGCCGCGCGGGGTGGTTGACGGGGGTATGGGCCATGTCTGAGTCTCCAACGCCGTGGGGATGAGAGAGGTCGACGACGATTGTCCCGCACGCCGGGATGTGGCGCCGCACACGGCCCCCGTCTCGCGGCGGGACGGGCTCGCCGCGGCGGTCAGACCGGCGGGATCTCGTCGGCCAGGGTGAGCCAGGTCTCCTCGGTCCGCTCGCGCTCGGCGCGTACCTCCTTGAGCTGCGCATCGAGGTCGGCGACCTTGGCGTAGTCGGTGGCGTGCGCGGCGAGCTGGTCGAGCAGCCCGGTCTCCTTCTGTTCCAGCTTGGCGATCTGCCGTTCCAGCCGGCTCAGCTCCTTGCGGGCCTGCCGGGCCTCGGCGGCGGACATGCCGGTCGGAGCCGCGGCGCCCGGGGCGGCCGTGGGAGCCGCCGGGAGCCGCGCCGGCTCCGCGCCGCCGGCCCGCGACAGGTACTCGTCGACCCCGCCGGGCAGGTGCACCAGCCGGCCGTCGCCGAACATCCCGTACGCGACGTCGGTGACCCGCTCGATCAGGTAGCGGTCGTGGCTGGCCACGATGATCGTCCCGGGCCAGGAGTCGAGCAGGTCCTCCAGCGCGGCCAGGGTGTCGGTGTCCAGGTCGTTGGTCGGCTCGTCGAACAGGAGCACGTTGGGCTCGCCGGCGAGCAGCCGGAGCATCTGCAACCGGCGGCGCTCCCCACCGGAGAGGTCGCTGACCGGCGTCCAGAGCCGCCGGTCGTCGAAGCCGAAGATCTCGGCGAGCTGGGCGGCCGAGATCTCCCGGTCGCCGAGCTGCACCCGGCGGGCGATCTCCTCGACGGCTTCCAGGACCCGCAGGTGACCCGGGAGTTCGGCCAGTTCCTGCGACAGGAACGCGGGCCGGACGGTGGAGCCGGTGTGGAACCGGCCGCCGTCGGGCCGGGTGACGCCGGCGAGCATCCGCAGCAGGGTGGTCTTGCCGGCGCCGTTGCGGCCGAGGATGGCGATCCGGTCGCCGGGGCCGACCTGCCAGGTGGTGTCGTGCAGGATCTCCTTCGGGCCGGCGTGCAGGCGGACGTGCTCCAGGTCGTACACCTGCTTGCCGAGCCGGGCGGTGGCGAGCCGTTGCAGCGACATGGTGTCGCGCGGCGGCGGGACGTCGGCGATGAGCGCGTTGGCGGCGTCGATCCGGAACTGCGGCTTGGAGGTCCGGGCGGGCGGCCCTCGGCGCAGCCAGGCGATCTCCTTGCGGAGCAGGTTCTGCCGGCGGGCCTCGGTGGCCGCGGCGACCCGCTCGCGCTCGGCGCGGGCCAGGGTCCAGGCGGCGAAGCCGCCCTCGTAGGCGCGGACGGTCTGGTCGGCGACCTCCATGGTGCTGGTGCAGACCGCGTCGAGGAACCACCGGTCGTGGGTGACCACGACCAGCGCGCCCTTGCGGCCGACCAGGTACTTCGCCAGCCAGTCGACCCCGCCGACGTCGAGGTGGTTGGTGGGCTCGTCGAGGATCAGCAGGTCCGACTCGCGGACCAGCAGCGCGGCCAGCGCGACCCGGCGCCGCTCGCCGCCGGACATCGGGCCGACGGGCTGGTCGAGGCCGAGGTGCGGCATGCCGAGGCCGTCGAGGATGGCGCGGACGCCGGCGTCGCCGGCCCACTCGTGCTCGGCGCCCATGCTCTGGCCCAGCCAGGCGGTGCCGAGCACCACGTCCCGGACGGTGGCCTCGGGGGCGAGGGTGAGGCTCTGCGGCAGCCAGAGGACCCGCAGGTCGCGGCGGTGAGTAATTCGGCCGTCGTCCGGTTCCTCCTGCTTGGTGAGCAGCCGCAGCAGGGTCGATTTGCCGGCGCCGTTGAGGCCGACCACGCCGATCCGGTCGGCGTCGTCGAGGCCGAGCGAGACGTCGGTGAGCAGCGGCCCGGCAGCGCCGTACCCCTTGGACACCCGGTCCAGGTTGACGATGTTGGCCACGACCTCACCTCCCATGATCAAGGCGTCCCGGTGCCGGCTGGCACCTGGGGACGCCTGACCTCCAAGGGTACGCGGGCCGCCCGGCCGCCCACGCCGCGCGGCTCCGGCCGGCACGCTGCCCTGCACAGGGGTCCCCCCGGCCGCCCCGGCCCGGCGCGCACGATCAACTCCGCGTCGCCGGAACGGGGGTGTCCCCGCCACCTGAACACCCCCATGTCGCCGACCTGGAGTCGATCTTGCGGGAGCGTGGGGCGCGCCGGTCAGGTGATGCGGGCTCCGGCGACCGGCCCGTGGGCGACCCGGGCCTCCCGGCACACCTCGGCCGCCTCCAGCTCGCCGGCGATCCGCTCGGCGTGGGCGGCGTCGGTGGCGAGGAAGACACAGGTGGGGCCGGAGCCGGAGACGATGCCGGCCAGCGCGCCGGCCGCCTCACCGGCCTTGAGGGTGTCGACCAGCGACGGGCGCATCGCCAGCGCGGCGTCCTGCAGGTCGTTGCCGAGGGTGGCGGCGAGCACCCGGGGGTCGCGCTGGCGCAGCGCGGCGAGCAGGGCGTCGGTGCTGCCCAGCGGCTCGCCGGCGCTGCCGGCGTCGCGGAGCCGGTCCAGCTCCCGGTAGGCCGCCGGGGTGGACAGGCCGCCGTCGGCGACGGCGACCACCCAGTGCCAGGAGGTGGGGCGGGCCAGCACCGGGCTGACCGCCTCGCCCCGGCCGGTGCCCAGCGCGGTGCCGCCGTGGATCAGGAAGGGCACGTCCGAACCGAGGTCGGCGGCGATGCCGGCCAGCTCGTCGCGGGACAGCCCGGTGCCCCAGAGCGCGTCGCAGGCGACCAGCGCCGCGGCCGCGTCGGCGCTGCCGCCGGCCAGGCCACCGGCGAGCGGGATCTGCTTGCGCAGGTGCAGCCGGGCGTGCGGCATCACCCCGGCGTACCCGGCGAGGGCGTGGGCGGCCCGGATCACCAGGTTGGTGTCGTCCAGGGCCAGCTCGCCGGCGCCCTCGCCCTCCATGGTCAGGGTGAGCGTGTCGCCCCGGCGGGCGGTGAGCTCGTCGTGGATGGAGATGGCGTGGTAGACGGTGTTCAGCTCGTGGTAGCCGTCGCGGCGCAACGGCCCGACCCCGAGGTGCAGGTTGACCTTCGCCGGCACCCGGACCCGGACCGGGCCGCTGGCGCCGCGCCGCTGCTGCTCGTCGTCTTCGTCCGGTCGCCAGGCCTCGGTCACGGGGCGAGGTCCCGCCGGCGCGGGCGGATGTCGAACGGCTTCTCCACGATCAGCTCCTCGGCGGAGTCGGCGGCCGGCTCGCAGCGGCCGTCAACCAGGTCGTACGCGTACACGTGCGGCGTGTCCCCGGCGGACACGGCGCCAGCCTACTGCGCGGCGGGCGCGGCGGCCGGAGCCGACGCGGCGATGGCGGCGAACTGCTCCACGGTGAGTGACTCCCCGCGCGCACCGGGGTCGACGCCGGCCGCCGTGAGCGCCGCGGCGGCCCGGTCGGCGCCGCCGGCCCAGCCGGCCAGCGCGGCGCGCAGGGTCTTGCGGCGCTGCGCGAACGCGGCGTCCACGACGGCGAAGACGCGTTCCCGGGGGACGTCGGCGCGGGGCGGTTCGCGGCGGGTGAAGGCGACCAGGCCGGAGTCGACGTTGGGCACCGGCCAGAACACGTTCGGTGGCACCTTGCCGGCGGCGCGGGCCCGGGAGTACCAGGCCAGCTTCACCGACGGGATGCCGTACACCTTGGAGCCGGGGCCGGCGACGAGCCGGTCGGCGACCTCCTTCTGCACCATCACCAGGCCCTGCCGCAGGGTGGGCAGCTCGGCCAGCAGGTGCAGGACCACCGGCACCGCGACGTTGTAGGGCAGGTTCGCCACCAGCGCGGTCGGGGCCGGGTCGGCCAGGTCGGCGGCGCGGACCCGCAGCGCGTCGGCGTGGTGCACGGTGAGCCGGGCGGCGTCCGGGCCGGCGTGCCGGGCGGCGGTCTCCGGCAGCGCGCCGGCCAGCGTCCGGTCGATCTCCACGGCGTGCACGTGGGCGGCGACCGGCAGCAGGGCCAGGGTGAGCGAGCCGAGCCCCGGCCCGACCTCCAGCGCCACGTCGTCCGGGGCGAGCCCGGCGGCGGTGACGATCCGGCGGACCGTGTTCGGGTCGTGCACGAAGTTCTGGCCGAGCTTCTTGGTGGGGGCGACGCCCAGCCGGGCGGCCAGTTCCCGGATCTCCGCCGGGCCGAGGAGTCCGGTCACGCCCCGTAGCGTATCGGCGGGACCGGGCCCGCTCACCACGGGCCGAAGACCCGGTCGCCGGTGGCGGAGATGGCGGCGCAGAGTTCGTCGAGGTCCGCGCCGGTGGTATCGGCCAGGAACCGGACCGTCAGCGGGATCAGGTACGACGCGTTCGGCCGTCCCCGGTGCGGCATCGGGGTCAGGTACGGCGCGTCGGTCTCCACCAGGAGCTGGTCGAGCGGGGTGAGCGCGGCGGCCTCCCGCAGCGCACCGGCGCTGCCGAAGGTGACGGTGCCGGCGAAGCTGAGCAGGTAGCCCCGGCGGACGCACTCGGCGGCGAACTCGGCGGCGCCGGAGAAGCAGTGCAGCACCACGGTGTCCGGCGCGCCCTCGTCGTCGAGGACGCGCAGCACGTCGGCGTGCGCGTCCCGGTCGTGGATCACCAGGGCCTTGCCGTACCGCTTGGCGATGGCGATGTGCGCCCGGAAGCTCTCCTCCTGCGCGGCCCGCCCCTCGTCGCCGGTACGGAAGAAGTCCAGCCCGGTCTCGCCGACGCCCCGGACCCGGTCCCGGGCGGCGAGCGCCTCGATCTCGCGCAGCGCCTCGTCGAGGTCGGCCAGCCGGGGCGCCTCGTTCGGGTGCAGCGCGACGGTGGCGAGCACCGCCGGGTACTTCTCGGCGACGTCGGCGCCCCAGCGGGAGGAGTGCACGTCGACGCCGACCTGGACCAGCCGGTCCACGCCGACGGCGGCGGCCACCTCGATCGCGGCGGCGACCGGGTCGTCGGCGGGACCGCCGCCGGGCACCCCCGCCTCGCTGACCGTGATGTCCAGGTGGGTGTGGCTGTCGAGCACGGGGCGGGGCAACGCCTCCGGCGCGGGCGGGAACTCCCCGGCCCGGCGGGCGGCCCGCTGCTTGCGGGTTTCGGTCGGCTCACTCATCACGGCCAGCATCACACACCACCGACGGGCCACGTTGCTCAGACGCCATCGACTGTTCACCGGCCTGGCATCGGTCACGCTTAGTGTTTCCGGAATGACCGTCACCCCTCACGCCAGCGACACCGGGCTGCGCGTCGTCCACGAGGGCACGACATACCCGGCGGAGGAGATCGCCCGGGGCGCGGCGTACGAGTTGTTCCGCGCCGACGAGGCACCCGGTTTCGAGTGGGCGCCCCGGCCCGGCACGGCGCTGCCGTGGCGCAGGTTCGTCCACGTGACCGAGGTCGGTGCGGTGCAGGGGGCGACGGAGCCGGCCGAGGAGCCGGAGGCGCCGCTGCTGGTGCCGCTGCACCGTGAGCACGGCTGGGCGTACGTGCACCAGCTCAGCCAGCGGCCGACGGCCGCCGGGGACCCGACGCTCAGCACCGTGCGCGCCTCGGCGGTGGTGCGGCGCGGCACCCGGATGGTCAAGGTGCTCTCCGCCCAGCAGCTCGCCGGCTACGTGCGGGGTTGGCTGCCGCACGGCTTCTGCTACCGGGAGCACGACGTGGCGCACCTGCGTACGCCGGCGGCGCTGGCGGTGCTGCGCGGCGACGGCGCGGGGGGCGGCGACGACGTGGCGTACGTGCTGCGCTGGCGGGCGGCCGACCCGGTCGACTACGAGGTGCCGGCCGGTCCGGCGCACCGGGGCCTGCTGGCGCTGCCGCCCCGGGACCGGCTCGGCCCGCCGGTGCTGGGCACCGGCTTCGTGCCGAGCAACGCGCAGCTGATCCCGGAGTTCGTCACCCGCGACTGCGCCGACCTGCCGCTGCCGGCGAACGCCACCCTGCTCGCGTACACCGCCGAGGGGGTGGAGGTGGTGCTCTACAGCTACCAGGCGGAACAGCGCGGCTGGCTGCGGATGGCCGGTCCGCAGTGGCGGCACCTGCTCGCCGCGGTGCCGGAGCTCTCCCCCGACCAGGAGTACCTGCCCACCGGCGACGCGCCCCGCTCCACCCAACTGGTGGGCGGCCACGGCGGCACCGAGTACGAGGCGCTGGCCGACCTGCCCGGCGGCTTCCGGGTGCTGGCGATGACCCGGGCCGCCCGCTACCCGGTCGAGTGGGTGGCCCGGCGGCTGCGGTACGCGCGCTGGCGGGACGTGCCGTGCCTGGTGTTGCGGGAGGAGGCGGGGTGGCTGCGGTTGCGGCTGTGCCGACCGGACCCGGATTCGGTGGTCGGCACGGGGTCGCAGTGCCACGAACGGGGCGTCTACGAGACGTGGGCGCCGGGGGCCGAGGTCACCGACGACCAGGTGGTGGACCAGCCGTACGCGCTGTAGCGCGGGTGTGCATAACGGGCAGCGGTTCGGGAAAGCGCGGGCGTCCGACTTCCACGGATCATGGAGACCCGCATGCCTTTCATCACCGTCGGAGCGGAGAACTCCGCGCCCATCGACCTGTACTACGAGGATCACGGCTCCGGCCAGCCGGTGGTGCTGATCCACGGGTTCCCGTTCAACGGCGCGACCTGGGAGAAGGTCTCCATCCCGCTGCTGAACGCCGGCTACCGCGTGATCACGTACGACCGGCGGGGCTTCGGCGCGTCCGGCCAGCCGACGACGGGGTACGACTACGACACCTTCAGCGCGGACCTCGACGTGCTGATGACCGAGCTGGACCTGCGGGACGTGATGCTCGTGGGGCACTCGATGGGCACCGGTGAGGTGACCCGCTACCTGGGCACGTACGGGTCGAGCCGGGTGAGCAAGGCGGTGCTGCTGGCGCCGCTGGCGCCGTTCCTGCTGAAGACGGCCGACAACCCGGAGGGCGTCGACAAGAAGCTCTTCGACGGCTTCCAGCAGGCCATTCTGGCCGACCGGTTCGCCTACCTGACGTCCTTCTGCGACGCCTTCTTCAACTACTCGGAGAACAAGGGCAGGTGGGTCAGCGAGGAGGCGTACCGGGCGCACTGGAACATCGGCACGATGGCCTCGGCGAAGGGTACCCACGACAGCGTTTCGGCCTGGCAGACCGACTTCCGGGGCGACCTGCCCAGGATCGACGTGCCGGTGCTGATCGTGCAGGGGGACAAGGACAACGTGCTGCCGTACCCGGCGACCGGGCAACGGCTCCAGCCGATGCTGCCGGGCAGCCAGCTGATCACGTTGAAGGGTGCCCCGCACGGCACACCCTGGACGCACGCCGACGAGGTCACCAAGGCGATGCTGAACTTCTTCAGCCAGCCCAGCATGGCCCGCGCCTGACGGCTAAGGCGGAAAGATCGGCGGCGCGGCCCCGGGGAGCCCGTGGGCCGCGCCGCCGCGTGCGGCTCAGCCGGCCAGGCGGGCCAGCTCCTCCTCGACGATGGAGGGGTCGAGCTTGCGGAAGACCGGCTTCGGCGCCGCGAGCGGACGGCCCGCCTGCACCGGTACGGACTCCCAGCGCGCCCCGACCGTGTAGTCGCCGGTCAGCACCGGGTACGCCGGGCCGCCGTCGAGATCGTCGACCTCCTCGATGACCGGCATCGGCGCGTGCACGCCGGTGCCGCCGAGCAGCTCGTGGATCTTCTGCGCGGAGTGCGGCAGGAACGGGGTGAGCAGCGTGTTGGCGTCGCTGACCACCTGGAGGGCGACGTGCAGGATGGTGCCCATCCGCGGCTTGTCCGCCTCGTCCTTGAGCTTCCACGGGGCCTGCTCGGAGAGGTACTTGTTGGCCTCGGCGACCACCTTCATCGCCTCGCCGATGGCCTGCTTCTGCCGGTGCTTGGCGATCAGGTCACCTACGACGGCGAAGCCGGCTCGGGCGGTGGCGAGCAGCGCCTCGTCGGCCTCGGTGAGCCCGGCCGGGTCGACCGGCGGGATCGCGCCGAAGTTCTTCGCCGCCATCGAGACCGACCGGTTGACCAGGTTGCCCCAGCCGGCGACCAGCTCGTCGTTGTTGCGGCGGAGGAACTCCGCCCAGGTGAAGTCGGTGTCGTTGCTCTCCGGGCCGGCGACGGCGATGAAGTAGCGCAACGCGTCGGCGTCGTAGCGCTCCAGGAAGTCCCGGACGTAGATGACCACCTTGCGGGACGAGGAGAACTTGCGCCCCTCCATGGTCAGGTACTCGCTGGAGACCACCTCGGTGGGGAGGTTCAGCCGGCCCAGCTCGCCCGGCTCGCCGTCGTTGGTGCCCTCGCCGGAGTAGCCGGAGAGCAGCGCCGGCCAGATCACCGAGTGGAAGACGATGTTGTCCTTGCCCATGAAGTAGTAGCCGCGGGCGTCCTTGCCCTCGCCGTCGGCCGACCACCACTTCCGCCAGGCCTCCGGGTCGCCCGTGCGGCGGGCCCACTCGATGGAGGCCGACAGGTAGCCGATCACCGCGTCGAACCAGACGTAGATCCGCTTGTCGCCGCGGTCGCGCCAGCCGTCGAGCGGGATCGGCACGCCCCACTCCAGGTCCCGGGTGATGGCCCGGGGCTGGAGGTCGTCGAGCAGGTTCTTCGAGAAGCGCAGCACGTTGGGCCGCCAGCCCTCCCGGGTGTCCAGCCACTGCCGCAGCACGTCGGCCAGCGCGGGCAGGTCCAGGAAGAAGTGCTCGGTCTCGACGAACTTGGGCGTCTCGCCGTTGATCTTCGACTTGGGGTCGATCAGGTCTACCGGGTCGAGCTGGTTGCCGCAGTTGTCGCACTGGTCGCCGCGGGCGCTGTCGTAGCCGCAGATCGGGCAGGTGCCCTCGATGTAGCGGTCCGGCAGGGTCCGGCCGGTGGACGGGGAGATCGCGCCGGTGGTGACCTTGGGCACGATGTAGCCGTTGCGGTGCAGCCCCTGGAACAGCTCCTGCACCACCGCGTAGTGGTTGCGGGTGGTGGTGCGGGTGAACAGGTCGTAGGAGAGCCCCAGCGCCCGCAGGTCCTCGGCGATCACCCGGTTGTACCGGTCGGCCAGCTCGCGGGGGGTGACCCCCTCGGCGTCGGCCTGCACCTGGATCGGGGTGCCGTGCTCGTCGGTGCCGGAGACCATGAGCACGTCGTGGCCGGCCATCCGCATGTACCGGGAGAAGACGTCGGAGGGAACGCCGAAACCGGAGACGTGGCCGATGTGGCGCGGGCCGTTGGCGTACGGCCAGGCGACCGCCGCGAGAACGTGACTCATGACCAGCAAGCCTAGTGACCGCCCCCCGGTGGCCGCGAACCAATAGGCCTCCCCGTGTCGGGGTCGACACCGCCGACGGTCGATCCACCTCCGGCCGTTCGTCCGATTTGTCCCCGACACGCGGCCTGAGCTGCCCGGACCCTCAGCCGACGCGGTGTCCAATGAACGCCGTGACTGGCAGACGAGCGGCATCCGGGCGCGGCGAGAAGTCCCCGGGCACCAGGACGGATCCGCCGGCCGCGCCAGCGCGGGGCGGCGCGGTCGCGCCCCAGCCGCGGGTGGTGCCGGGACCGGACGAGACGCCGGTCGAGGTCGAGCCGACCACCGGCGCGCCGGTCGACGCGGTGCCGCGCCGGGTCCCGGTCCGTCAGCCGGCGCGCGGCCCGCGCGCCGACAGCGACGCGGGTACGGCGGAGGGAGACGCCACCTTCTGGGCGCCGATCGAGGAGGTGCACTGGGACGGCACGCCGCTGCGCGAGGAGCCGAAGCGCGGCGAGCGCCCGCCCGCCGGGCCCGCCCGCCCCCGCCCGTCGCGCGCCGCGCACCCGCCGGACCCGGTGCGGGGGCTGGCGGTGCTGGTGACGCTGAGCCTGGTCGCCGCCTTCTTCGCCTGGGTGAGCGCCGGGCCGTTCTGGCTCGCGGTCGGGCACGCCAGCACCGGCACGGTGGTGATCACGGACTGCACCGGGCACGGGCTGACCCAGCGCTGCCGGGGCGTCTTCTTCGCCGACCGGGGCCGGTTCCTGGCCCACGGGGTCCGGGTCAGCGGGGTGCCGGGCGAGCGCCGGGCCACCGGTACGGCGCTGCCGGCGCGGATGACCGGGGCGGGCGACGACACCGCGTACGCCGGCACCGGTTTCGGCCGGCACCTGAGCTGGCTGCTCGGGCTGCTGGTGGTCGCCGGCTGCGGGGCCGGCATCGCCCGCGGGACCGGGGCGACCCGGCTGGCCGACGCGCGGCAGCGCCGCTGGGCCAAGGCCGGCGCGTACGGCGGGCCGGTGCTGATCACCCTGGGCATGCTGATCGCCGCCTGGTGAGGCCGACGCGCGTCAGGCGTGCACCACGGTGTAGACGTCGCGGCGGCGCAGCCCGTACCCGGCGGCGACCTCGCTGATCGCGTCGCGCCGGGACAGCCCGGCGGCCTCCCGTTCGGCCACCGCGGCGCGCAGCGCGTCGTCGTCGGGGCGTTCCGCCGGCCGCTCCGGAGCCCCGGCGACCACCAGGGTGATCTCCCCGCGCGGCTCGCCCTCGGCCGCCCAGTCCGCCAGCTCGCCGAGCGGCCGGCGGACGATCTCCTCGTACGTCTTGGTCAACTCGCGGCAGAGCGCGGCCGGGCGGTCGGCGCCGAAGGTGGCGGCCAGGTCGGCCAGCGCGCCGGCGATCCGGTGCGGGGCCTCGAAGAAGACCAGGGTCCGTTCCTCGGCCGCCAGCGCGCGCAGCCGGGACCGTCGGCCGCCGGGCGAACGGGGCAGGAAGCCCTCGAAGCAGAACCGGTCGCAGGGCAGGCCGGAGAGCGCCAGGGCGGTGGTCACCGCGCTCGGGCCGGGGGCGGCGGTGACCGGCACGCCGGCGTCCAGCGCGCCCCGGACCAGCCGGTAGCCCGGGTCCGAGACGCTCGGCATGCCGCCGTCGGTGACCAGCGCGACCAGGTATCCGGCGGTCAGCACCTCGACCAGTTCCGGGGTACGCCGCTCCTCGTTGCCCTCGAAGTAGGAGACGATCCGGCCGCCCACGGTGACGTCGAGGTCCCGGGCCAGCCGGGTGAGCCGGCGGGTGTCCTCGGCGGCCACCACGTCGGCGGTGGCGAGCACCTCGCGGAACCGCGCGGAGGCGTCGGCCGGGTTGCCCAGCGGCGCGCCGAGCAGGACCAGGCGCCCGGGCTCGGACATTTCACCCACGAGAAGCGCTCCTTCATCGATCGGCGTGCCGATGTCGGAGACGATGGGCGCCACCGGGCACCTCCAGAGCCTACGATCGCCGGGTGACGAGTGCGTCGACAGCGCAGAGCGCGAACGCGACCGGACCCGACCAGGGCATTCCGCCCACCGATGGTGGCGGCGTCCCGGCCGTCGTGCGTCGCCGGCTCGCCACCGTCGAAGCCCGGCTGGACGTGAACTCCTGGATCGCCACCACCGCGGTGGTGGTGATCGCCGCGATCCTGCGCCTGCTCGGCCTGAGCAGCCCCAAGGGCAAGATCTTCGACGAGATCTACTACGCCCGGGACGGCTACGGCCTGATCGACAAGGGCGTCGAGTGGAACTACAAGGACAACGGCCCGTCGTACGTGGTGCACCCGCCGCTGGGCAAGTGGCTGATCGGGTTCGGCGAGTGGGCCTTCGGCTACGCCGACCAGGAGCACAACATCTCGGTGCCGGGGCACCTGTTCACCACCGCCCCGGAGTTCGGCTGGCGGTTCTCGGCGGCACTGGCCGGCATCCTGTCGGTGCTGATGCTGACCCGGATCGCCCGCCGGATGTTCCGCTCCACCACGCTGGGCTGCGCGGCCGGCCTGCTGCTCGCACTGGACGGCTTCCACCTGGTGCTCTCCCGCACCGCACTGCTCGACATCTTCCTGCTGCTGTTCGTGCTGGCCGCGTTCGGCGCCCTGGTGCTGGACCGGGACGCCCGGCGGCGGCGCTGGGCCCGGGCGTTGGACGACGGGCTCGACCCGGCCGCGCCGGGGCGGGCCGGGCGACCGGCCGGCGGCTGGCGGACCTGGCCGTGGTGGCGGCTGGCCGCCGGGGTGCTGCTCGGCTGCGCCTGCGCGGTGAAGTGGAGCGCGCTGTACTTCGTGCCGGCGTTCGCGCTGCTGGCGCTGCTGTGGGAGGTCGGCGTCCGGCGCTCCGCCGGGGTACGCCGCCCGTGGCGCGACGCGCTCCTCGACGAGCTGCCCTGGCTGGTGCTCGCCGGGCTGCTGCTGGTCGTGACGTACGTGGCCACCTGGTCGGGCTGGCTGCTCAGCGACGACGGCTACTACCGGCTGGCCGCCCGCTACCCCAACACCCCGGGGCTGAGCGACACCCCGATCCTCGGCGCGCTGAACAACCTGTACCAGTACCACCGGGCGGCGTTCGAGTTCCACACCGGCCTGGAGACCCCGCACAAGTACCAGTCGTGGCCGTGGCAGTGGCTGCTGCTCGGCCGGCCGGTGGCCTTCTACTGGTCGGGTGACGGGGCGTGCGGGGCGCCGAGCTGCGCCTCGGAGATCCTGCTGCTGGGCACGCCGCTGCTCTGGTGGTCGTTCCTGCCGGCGCTGGCCGCGACCGCCTGGCTGGGCCTGGCCCGGCGGGACTGGCGGGCCGGGGCGATCCTGCTCAGCCTCGCCGCCGGCCTGCTGCCCTGGTTCTGGTTCGCCCTCGACGGCCGGACGATGTTCTCCTTCTACGCCGCCCCGGCGCTGCCGTTCCTGGTCCTCGCCGTGGTCTACGTGCTGGGCGCGATCGTCACCCCGACCGGTCCCGAGGGCGGCGCGGCGACCGACGCCGACCTGGCGCGCGGCGACGACCGCCGGCTGATCGGCGGCGTGATCGTCGGCGCGTACGTGCTGCTGGTCGCGCTCTGCTTCGCGTACTTCTACCCGATCTTCGTGGGCAACCTGCTGCCGTACGACGACTGGTCGGCGCGGATGTGGCTGGACGGCCGCTGGATCTGACCCCGCAGGGGGCGGCGCGCGGCGGGCTGGGCGGGAGTCGCCGGTGGCGCGGGGTGGCGCGCACACAATGAAGCGCGCCCCGATCGCCTGCCACGGGGGAAGCGGGCGATTGGGGCGCGCAAGACAAAGCTTAACCACCCTTCGGCACCGGCACAACGGGGCGACTTGGGTCAGATTCCCGACCGATGCCAAGCCGGGCGAGAGGTTTACCTCCGGCAATTGACGGATGGTCACCACTCTGTCGACGGTCTGCCTTAAAGCACGTGTAGGTCCGTACCGTTTCCTGCCCGATCACGAGGATCGCCGCCGGACGGACGGTGGAGGATCCGACACCGGACGGCGCACGGGAAGCACACGGACGCCTCACCCGATCCACCCGGACGTGACGGGACGCCCCACCGAAGTCGCGCGCCGGCCCCGGGGGCCGGAGGCGATCCGAGGGGCGCCACCCGCCCCCAAATGATCATCCAGAGTGGACGGCACTACACTCCGCCCGATGATCAACAAGAGACGACCGACGGCCGTCCTGATCGGACTGCTGGCGGCCACCGTGCTGACCGGTCCGGCGCCGGCCCTGGCGGACGAGGAGACGCCCGCCGAGCCACCGAAGGTCGAGCTGGTGCTCGACGTCAGCGGCTCGATGCGGGCCCGGGACATCGACGGCCGCAGCCGGATCTCCGTCGCCCAGCAGGCGTTCAACGAGGTGGTCGACGCGCTGCCCGAGGAGACCCAGCTCGGCATCCGGGTGCTCGGCGCGACCTACCGGGGCAAGGACAAGAAGCAGGGCTGCCTGGACACCCAGCAGATCGTGCCGGTCGGTCCGGTCGATCGGGTGCAGGCGAAGGCGGCGGTGGCCACCCTCCGCCCGACCGGCTTCACCCCGGTCGGGCTGGCCCTGCGCTCCGCCGCCCAGGACCTGGGCACCGGCGCCACCGCCCGGCGGATCGTGCTGATCACCGACGGCGAGGACACCTGCGCCCCGCCGGACCCCTGCGAGGTGGCCCGTGAGCTGGCCGCCCAGGGCACGAAGCTGGTGGTCGACACCCTCGGCCTGGCCCCGGACGAGAAGGTACGCCGGCAGTTGCTCTGCATCGCCGGCGCGACCGGTGGCACGTACACGGCGGCGCAGAGCGCCGACGAGCTGACCGGCCGGATCAAGCAGTTGGTGGACCGGGCGAACGAGACGTACACCGCCGCGCCCACCGTGGTCGGCGGCACGGCGGAGTGCGCGAACGCGCCGCTGCTCGCCCCAGGCGTCTACAGCGACCGGGAGGCGTTCTCCGAGCACCGCTGGTACCGGGTGCCGGTGCGGCCGGGGCAGGAGCTGCGCGCCTCGGTCAGCGTGGCGCTGGACCGACCGGTGAACCCGGACCACGGGGTGCTGCTGCGGGCCACCGCCGCCGACGGCCGGGAACTGGTACGCGGGGTGGACGCCGGCAGTGGGCGTACCGACCTGGTCTCGGCGGGCCTGCGCTGGTCGGCGACGGAGGAGGGCGCCACGCCGACGCCCGGTGCCACGCCCGTCCCCGCCACGACGGTGTGCCTGGTGGTGAGCAACTCCTTCGCGCCCAGGCCGGGCACCCGGGCCACGCCGGGGATGCCGGTCGAGCTGACCGTCGACGTGGTCGCCTCGTCCCCCGCCCCGGCCGCGCCCGACCTGGGCCGGGGCTGGGTGCTGCTCGCCCTGCTCACCCTGGCCGGCCTGCTCACCGGCCTGGTCGCCGGGCTGCTCACCCGCTGGTGGGTCGCCACCTGGAGGGAGAACTGAGATGCGTACCCCGATGATGCTGGCAGGGGCGGCGCTCGCCGCCGGGCTGGCCCTGCCGGCCGTTCCCGCCGCCGCGGCCGCCCCCACCCCCTCGCCCGGCGCCACCCCGGTCACCCGGGCCGGCACGTCCTTCCTCACCGCCACCGGCATCGCCGCCGGCCAGCCGGTACGGGTGGGCGCGTCCACCGGCGACCACCTCTACTGGTCGTTCCCAGCCTCGGCCGGGCAGCGGCACGAGATCACCGCGACGGTGTCGCTGCCGAAGGCCCGCACCGGGGCCTCCACCTGGACGGTCGAGGTCTTCGACGGGCTGCGCCGCCGGCAGTCCTGCACCGCCGGGGCGCAGACCCCGACGGTCGACGCGGCGGCCGGCAGCGTGTCGCTCGGCTGCACCCTCCGCGAGGTGCGCTCCTGGGCCGAGCCCTGGTCGGCGGATCCGCTGCCCGGCACCTACTACGTCCGGCTGTCGGTGACCGAGCTGCCCGAGGCCGACCTCGGGCTCCCGGTCGACGTCGACCTGCTGGTCAGCGCGGACGGCGACGGCTCGCGCGACGACGGCGAGCTGAAGGCGCCGCTGGTGCCGAACACCAAGGCGGGCACCGTGCTGACCGCGGAGCCGACGGCGGCCCCGGCCGAACAGGCGGACGGCGGGTTCGGCGACCGGCTGCCCGACCTCGGCTCCCGGTGGATCTGGAGCACGGTCGGCGGGGTCCTGGCCGCGGTGGCCGGCGTGGTCGGCTTCGCGCTGACCCGCCGTCCCCGCCGGCCCTGACCGGAGGCGGTGGCCGCCCGACCGGGGCGGCCACCGCCGCTCAGGTCGTGAGCGGCCCCCGGGGGACCCAGCCGATGAACCGGTCCTGAAGGGACGTCATCGGCGCGGCGTGCAGGTCGGCGCTGGCGGCCGCCAGACAGGAGCCCAGGTAGACGCTGAGCGAAGCGCGGTCCACCTGATACTCGCTGAGCAGCCGGGCGCGTTTGGTCGGACACGGCCACTCCTCGCCACAGGAGTCACAGGTCCACGCCGGTGTCACCGGAACGTGCTCGTCGGGGTGGGGACCCGAGGGTGCCGGGGCACCGGTCATCGTCACTTCCTTTCGGATGGTCGTACCTGGCACCGGCCCGCCGCGTCGACGACGCGCGGACGCCGGAAGATCCCCCCGCGACGCCCTTACAGCGCTACGGGACGCTCCGGCGTTACGCGGTTGCGGTACGTTCACCGTCGATGGCCGCCGCGAACGTTTCGAGCCGGGCCGCCGGCTGGATCGCGCCGGTGGTGGTGCACCGGGGTCGGGTGGTCGGCACCTGGGAGGCGCGCGGCGGCGAGCCCGAGGTGACGCTCTGGCCCGAGTCGCCGCCCGTGCCGGCCGACCGGCTCGACGCCGAACGGGCCAGATTGTCGTCGTACCTGAAGGGGGTGGGTGATGCGTGACCTGCTGCCGCCGACCGTCTCGGTCGTGGTGGCCGGGCCGACGGACTGGGCGGGCGAGCTGCTCCCCGCCGAGCAGAGCGGTCTCGGGGCGCGCGCGGTGGAGAGCCGGCGGCGCGACTACACCGCCGGCCGGGTCTGCGCCCGGCGGGCGATGGCCGAGCTGGGGCTGCCCGAGCTGGCGGTCCGGGCGGCGGCCGACCGCTCCCCCGCCTGGCCGGCCGGGCTGGTCGGCACCATTACCCACACCCGCGGCTACTGCGCCGCCGCGGTCGCCCGGGCGATCGACGTCCGGTCCATCGGGATGGACGCCGAGCGGCATCGCGAGCTCAGCGAGGGGGTACGCCGGCTGATCTGCCGCCCCGAGGAGGAGGAGCGCTGCGCCCGGCTACCGGCCGGCACGTCCTGGCCGCTGGTGCTGTTCAGCGCGAAGGAGACCGTCTACAAGGTCTGGCACCCGGTGGTCGGCTCCTGGCTGGACTTCCAGGACGCCACGGTCGAGCTGGACCCGGACGCCGGGACGTTCACCGCGCGGATCGACCCGGTGCGGGTGGCGGCGGCGACCGTGGCCGACCCGCCGTCGGTCGTCATCGGACGATTCGTCGTCGAGGGCGACCTCGTGCGCACCGCGGCCGTGCTGACGCATTGACCGTTCGGCCCGGTCCGGATCGACGAACGGCGGGTCGGACCCGAGACAATTCCGCGTTGCCCGCACCGACTAGCGTCGAAGAGTTCCCGATGCAGCCGAAGTGCCGAGGAGTACGGTGAGCCAGCCCCAGCCCCCTTACGGGCCGCAGGACCCCAACCAGCCGCCCGTCGACCCGTTCCCCACGGCGCCGGTGCCGCATCAGCAGTACCCCGCGGACCCGACCGCGCCGCTGCCGCCGGTTTCCGGCGCGCCGCAGTACCCGACCGCCCCCCAGCCCCCGTACGCGCCGATGGACCCGACCGCCGTGCAGCCCCCCACCTCCGGCGCGCCGTACCCGCCGGTGTCGGGCGCCCCGCAGCCGCCGGTCTCCGGCAGCCCGTACCCGCCGTACGACCCGAACGCGTCGATGCCGCCGGTCTCCGGCGCGCCGTACCCGCCGGTCTCCGGCGGCGGCTACCCGCCGGTGTCCGGTCCCGGCTACCCGCCGGCGCCCGGCCAGCCGCTCGGCCCGCCGGTGCAGTCCGGCGCGAAGAAGAAGCCGTGGGTCATCATCGGCATCATCGTCGCCGTGCTGCTCCTGCTCTGCTGCGGCGGAGGCATCGCCGCCCTGGTCGCCGGCGGCAAGAAGGCCGCCGACAAGGCGGAGGAGATCGAGCGCTCGCTGCCCACCCCGCGCACCACCGCCGCGCCGGCCCTCCCCGGCACGAAGCCCTCCGCGTCCGCCTCGGCCGCCGACGGCGAGACCTTCAACATGGAGCCCGGCGACACCCTGGTGATCGAGGACGACGAGGGCACCATCGAGATCACCATCCGGAAGTTCTCCACCTCGACCAAGGGCTGCCGCTCCTACGCCCCCGCCCCCGACAAGGGCCTCTACCTGATCGCCGACGTGACCGCGACGGTCACCAAGGGCAAGGCGTCGATCAACCCGTTCTACTTCCAGTGGGTGGCCGAGGACGGCACCACCGTCAACGGGCTGGCCGGCGCGCTCTCCGGCTGCGGCGGCGACATGCTCGACTCCGGCAGCGGCATCCGCGCCGGTAGCAAGCGCTCCGGCGCGGTGGTCTTCGACGTCAAGGACAAGAACGGCGTCGTCGAGTACCAGCACAAGTTCGAGGCCGCCGGCTCCTGGAAGCCGTGACCTCCCCGGTTCCCGTGGCGGGCCGGCTCCCCATCGTGGGGGCCGGCCCGCCGCCTTTCCTGGCTGTGCCAGGTCGTCGGCAGCCTTCTCGGCGGTCGCCGGGGGTTTCCCGCCACGGCGGGCGGGGACGCGGGGCGGGAGGCGCGGACAGCGCGACTGGTGCACGAACCGACAAGGGGGGCGGCATGAGTTCCACCGAACGGGCGAAGGACAGCGTCGAGCAGGTGGCCGGCCCTGCCAGGGCCCAGCTGGGCGACATGAACCAGGACGAGCGGTCGCAGGCGGAACGGGTGGCCAAGCGCGACAAGATCCGGGGCAGGGAAGCCGGGGAACACGTCCAGGAGGACGCCCGGGACGTCAGGGGCGATTTCACCAGCTGACGACTCCGGTTGAGGAGATCTCACCATGCGAATCCCTCACCTGATGGCCGAGCGGTGGGTGAACTCGCCGCCGCTGGCTCCCGACGCCCTGCACGGTCGGGTGGTCCTGCTTGACATCTGGGAGTACACCTGCATCAACTGGATCCGTACGTCGCCCTACGTCAAGGCGTGGCACCGCGACTACGCCGACCTGGGCCTGGTCGTCATCGGCGTACACGCGCCGGAGTTCGAGTTCGGCAAGCACGCCGAGAACATCGACCAGGGGATCCGCGACCACGGGCTCACCTATCCGATCGCGATCGACAACGACTTCAAGATCTGGCGGGCCCTCGGCAACAACGCCTGGCCGGCGAAGTACCTCTTCGACGTGGACGGACTGCTGGTCGACCAATGGGTCGGCGAGGGCAGCTACGAGCGCGCGGAGTCGGAGATCCGGCGGCTGATCGAGGTCAGGGCGCCCGGCACCAAGCTGCCGCCGGTCAGCCCCGAGGCGATGGCGTTCGCGACGACCGGCGAGCCCTCCTACCTCGGCGTCACGCCCGAGACGTACGTCGGCGCGCACCGCGCCGAGCCGGGCACCTTCACCCTGACCGGTGACTGGGAGACCAGCGGCGAGTACGTCGAACTCACCAGCGGCACCGGGGAAATCGCCCTGCCCTTCAACGCCGGCGAGGTGAACCTCGTCGTGGACCCCGGTCCGTCCGGACAGGCGGCGATCGACGTGTTGCTCGACGGGAACCCGATCGGCGACGAGCGCGGCGACGACGTCGACCCGGACGCGGTGGCGCGCGTCGACCGGGCGGGGATGATCCGACTCGTCGCCGGGGCGTCGCGGGACGATCACCTGCTGACGCTCGGCACCAGCCAACCCGGTCTGCGCGCGTTCGTGTTCACCTTCGGCCCGTGAGCGTTGCTGCTGCTCACCTGGGGCGGTTCGCGCTTACCTGGGCGGCTCCGCCTACTTGGGCGGTTCCGCGCCCGACTGCTCGCTCACCATGTACTCCGCGTACCAGTCGGGCCAGTTCGGGTCCTCCTGGCCGGTGCGCTTCTCGTGCTCGCCGTGGGCGGCCGCCGCGCGCCGCATCGCGTTCGCCAGGTCGCTGACGGAGGTGAACGACGTCGCGGCAGCCTGGATGCGCCCGGGCAGCCGGGTCGTGATCTCCTGAACCTGCCAGTTGTTGCCGTCGGGATCGCTGAACGAGGTGCGCGAGAAGTAGCTGCGACGCTCCGGATCCGGACCGTTCACCGGCCCCTCCGGGCCGAGGTGGAAGACCTCGCTCGCCTCGACACCAGCGGCGACCAGCGCGTTCCGCGCCGCCTCGACGTCGGAGACGATAAGGTACGACTTGGCCGAACCGGGTGCGGCCGACGTGAGGTTCGAGCCGAATTGCATCGAGCAGTCGGAGCCCGGCGGCGTGAACTGGACGATGCCAGGCGGTGTCTTGTCGAGCCGCCACCCGAGGCGCCCGTAGAACTCCTTCGCGCGGTCGACATCCGAGACCGGGATGACGACGACCTCGAGCTTCATGTCGACGTTCCTGATGCTCGTTGTCCCGCTGGCGTCGGTTTTCGGGCTCATCGCGGCCTCCCTGGGCTGAGTCAGGACGTCATGCGTCTTCCCGGCGGCGTCGTGCGACTTCCCGGGGTCGGTCTATTGGCATGCGTGCTGCCGGGCGGACCGTCAGCCGGGCTGTCGCATGTGCGGAGGCCGCCGGTGGGGCAGGGTCTCGGTTACGACGCTACTGCTTCGGCAGTTGCGGGGTGTCTGGTTCGCGGCATCGCGTCCCCTGCCGGCCGAGCAGTTCGTTTGAGCTGCGGTTCAAGATCCAAAAAGGCCGTCTCCGAGTAGCGGGAACGGCCTCTGGGCTGCCCCTCCGTCGGCCTCGGCCAGCCGCCAAGCCGGCGCGTCAGATTGCGACCGGGTGGCGCGGTTCGTAGAGACCGAGTTCGCCGCCGCCGGGCAGCCGCAGCGCGGTGCGCAGCCCCCACCGCTCCTCGGTGACCGGGATCGTGAACTCGACGCCCTTCGCGGTCAGGTCGGCCATGGTCGCCGCGACGTCGTCGCACATGAGGAAGAGTTCGTGGGCCGGCTCGCCCTCGGTCGGGTGCATGGCGAGCTCGGCCGGCGGGAGCTTGAAGATGAGCCAGCCATGGCCGGCGTCGACGTGGTGGTAGCCGAGCGTGTCCCGAAAGAAGGCACGGTCGGCCTCTGCGTCGCGGCTGTAGATGATCACATGAGCACCATTGATCATTCACCGACCATAGTGCTGAGGTCCGACGTGGCAACGCCAATCTCGCCAGAAAACCCACCGCGTGACCGAGCGGGCGGCTGCCGAGTTGAGCCACGGATGACCCCTGGTCGACCCACGGACGGTGAGGTGCATGGACGACGGAGAACGCGAGCAGGCGCTGCTCACCGCCCTGACCACCGAACATTTCGTGCTTCAGACCTCGCGCAGCGCGACCGTCACCGAGTCGGTGGGTCGGGCGACCGTCTTCCTGTCCATGCTCTCTGCCGCGCTGATCGGGCTCGGTTTCGTCGCCAGCAACGCCGCGCTCGTCCGGCCGTACCTCGGGGCGGTGCTGCCGACGCTGGTCATCACCGGACTGCTCACATTCCTGCGGCTGGTGCAGAACATGGTGGAGAACGAGCTGGATCTCGCCCGGATCCAGCGCATCCGGGCGTACTACCATCGCCGGCTGGCCGGCGAGCACGACTTCTTCGCCGACGCGGTGCAGGACGAGGGCATCATGCGGGCGACCTGGGCGGCGGTCGGTAACGCGCCCCGGCGGGCGCAGCTGTTGCTGACCACCGCGGCGATGGTGGGCGCGGTGAACGCGCTGCTGGTGGGGCTCGCGGTCACGCTGCTGGCCGGGCTCGCGGGGCTGTCGCCCGGGTTCGCGATCGGCATCGGCACGGTGCTGGCTCTGCTGGCCTTCGCGGCCCAGTTCGCCTACATCAACCGCGAGTCGATCTCCCAGCCCGGGTAGCGGATCAACCCTCGACGCCCGGACGAGCACGGACTGCCCCTCCTTTGACCACGGCGAATACGACGAGACCGAGACCGAGAAGGGCGGCGACGGCCACCCATTGCAGGCGCAGACCCAGCATCAGCGGCACGAGCCCAAGCATCGACGGGATCGCCAGCAGGCACGCGATCCCCATCAGCGGACTCAACACCATCAGTCCCACCTTTTCGCCGCGGACTGACCACCAACCGTCTGCAGTACGGCGCTTGAGCCGCGCAGCCTCGATCAGCATGGGCAGACCGGAGGCGGCAAACATCCCCAGGAACAGGGTCTGCAACCAGCCGCGGTGGCCCCAGGCCTCGGTTTCCACCCGATCGCCGGCCGACAGTTCGATCGCCACGGGGGTGCCCTCCCACAGCAACGCCTCTGCCTCTGCCTCATCCCTGAGCCTGCGGCTGCCCGAGGTGGGAACGTCGGTCTCGGCAAACAGCACGTACTCAGCGTCCTGCTCCACCATCAGGTGCCAGTCACTGCCGGGGCCACGACTGTGCCAGGGGCCGGACAAGGTGACCGGAATCCGCTCGAGACAGCCCTTCGGCGGATCGACCTCCGGCTCTACCCGCATGGTCCCCACGGGGCACTCCACGGCGCGCCGCATCGCGACCGCGTCGCGGATGCCGTCTGGGACGTCGACCAGCGCCAACGATCCGAGCACGCCCGCCAGCAAGCCGTAAAGCACGAGGAGCGCCGGCCGCGTCCAGAACGCTCGGCGCCAGAACTGCCAGCCGCGAGGAGGTGCCTTCGTTCGCCTGGACACCGCAACCACCTCCCTCCCGGTTGTGGGGTGCCGTTGCTCTGAGTCCGGGGCATTGCCCTGATCTGCGCATTTGATTTCGGTCGTAGATGTCAGACCATGCTGCGGCGGCGATTCTGGCCCGGTCTCAGGCCCCGTCTCCGTAGTGGGAGACGATCCCCCGCCAGAAGGCGGTGAAGAGGGCCACGCCGACCGCGACCCACGCGACGGCAAGTGACCGTGCCGCACCCGGGACGGCGGCGATCCAGCCGAGTCCGACGAGGACGAACTGGACACCGAAGAAGCCGGCGAGGGTCAGCAACAGGTGCCGGCCGGGCCGGACCTTTCCCTGGGCCTGGTCGTGCCGGCCGCTGAGGAGCCACCACACAACGGCCAAGCCGAGCGCGGCCAGCATCACCGGGACACCCCACGCCCGGTACGCGGCCTCGGAAACGAGCAGCACTACCAGCCCGAGCGGAAAGAGCAGCATGGACAGCACGAACGCCGCAGCACTGACCAGTTTTCGCATCGCTCGGCCTTCACGTCGTAGCTTCGCCCGTCGCACCCTAACCGCTCGGGCGGCCGGTAGGCCCGCCCATAATGCGGGCTTACGGCCTATTCGCCGCCCACGGATCAACCGCCGTGTCCGCCCAGGTCCGCTGGCGTCCACACCCGTTGTCACTCACCTCGTCACACCCACCAGGCAAGCTGGCCGCTACCGATCAACGTCAGTGCAGCGGCCTCGCGAACCTGGAGGGAACCCGTGGCGGTCACCGCCGATGATCTCGACGCAGCATTGTCCAGCGTTGTTGCCAGCCTACGGCCAGCGACCGGCCTGGATTGGTTCGCGCAAGCGGGCAGTCTGGAGTGGGACTGCTGGCACACCGCCGAGCACATCGGTGATTGCCTGATGTCGTTCGCGGCTCAACTCGTGGCCCGGCCGGAGAACCGGTATGTCCGCTTCATGGCGAACGCCGACAAGGACGCTTCCCCGGAACAGGTACTGGAGTTCGCCGAGACGGGGGGCCGCATTTTGGCAGCCACGGTACGCACGTCCGGACCGGACGTTCGGGCCTACCACCCCACGGGCCAAGCCGATCCGGAGGGCTTCGCCGCGATGGGGTGCGCAGAGACGTTGCTGCACGGGGACGACATCGCCCAGGGCCTCGGTCTTGCCATCGATCCCCCGCGTGACGTGTGCACCCGGGTACTTGCTCGACTGTTCCCGGAAGCGGCGCAGGAACTGGCCACCGTCGACCCGTGGGCGGCGCTGCGGTGGTCCACCGGCCGGATCGAGCTGCCGGGACGTCCGCAACTGAAGGAATGGCGCTGGCAGGGTGCTCCGCTGGGCGAATGAGCCAATCAGCCGAGACAGCGCTCCAGCGCCTCGGCGGCCAATCTGCACCTGCCCCAGATGGAGGCCCGCCAGCGGTGTCGGTGACGCCTGCGAAGATCCGGATATGAGCGCGACCGCCTCGGACTACACCTGGTTTTCTGACCGCTTCCCCGGCGTTGACAGGTACCCGGCAGGGGAAGACGCCAAGCCGCAGGACCTACCACGGTGCGGTCCAGCTCCTCCTGTCCAGGACCGGCAACGAACTGACCGGCAGGTGGTCGGCTTCAGCCGAAAGGACCGAAGGACACGTTCCGTGGTAGCTGTTCTCCTCTACGGCAGCAGGGGACGCTCAGGGAGGCTCTAGTGCAGTCCGGAGACTGGGCACTCCGCCCTACGCCCTAGCCACGGATCGGTGACTCCACGCGTACAAGGCGCTTTCGGCGAGAGCCGTAATGTATCAAAAGGCAAAGCGGCAAAATCGGGAGTAAGCGGACGATCCCGATTGACAGAATAAACGACCCGAGGGTGTGCTCTCCCTAGACGCAAAGAAGGGGGAACCATGCCGGATGTCGCGAGTAATCCACCCCTGGACTTCTACCCCCCATCCAGATCACGTTGGCATCGCGGGGCGAAGCAATCTTGGATGCCACACTCCGAGCGACTCCTGGTGGCCGCAAGCCTCACGATCTTGTTTCCCTTCCTAATGTTGATGGGCGCCACTACGGCCGAATCCGTCGGTACGACATTACGGATCGCCACTGGAACCTTCCTGGCAATCGCGGGTGTAGGGAAGGTGTACTCACCGAGCCAGTCCATCGCCGTATTTCGCCGACTGCCCGGCTTGTCTGAAGGTAAGAGAGCCAGGATCGCAGTTAAGGTCCTAGCATGGGCTGAGATACTTCTAGGGACCATGGTCGCCGTAGGATACCTCCACCAGGCATTCGCAGTCTCGGCGGCAATACTCCTTCTAATGTTGACCGCTGGCGTTACGCTGCTCCTCGCGCGAGGCGTTCAGCTGTCATGCGGTTGTTTCGGGTCCACCAGCAAGGCGTTGGGAGGCGGAACAATTTTTCGGAATTGCCTCCTGATGCTTGCGGCAATCGCTGGAGCGGCCCTGTCCACAGACCACCTCGACAGCCTTCTCGCTGGGCAAGATTCGTTGGTCCCCTACTTAGGATCAATGATCGCCTTCACTATTCCAGTTGCTCATAGCACTGTTCGTAGGGCAGAGGGCTCGTTTCGCCTGGCTTGGAGTATCTTCAGTCGTCGACGCACTCCGACGCTACAGAGCCCTTGGGTCAATACTGGACATCAACCGATACCAGGCTCTACTTCTCCCGGCTCCGCTCTCGTTCGCCTGTACGATGCCGCAGCCCAAGCTGATCGGGACACGACCGCCCTATTATGCCGATTGAGCGACGGTCTTTCCCCGGCGGTGGCCCTAGGGTTCGTCGATGAGCCAGGCGGCCCGATTCTTTCTCGACAGATCCAAGAGACAATCAGAAAGACAGTGGTTGGGCAGGTCGAGTCATCAGCTTCAAGGCGTGAGGACTCACGATCGACGGGGCCGCGACTCGATGAGGCAAGCATCTCGCCCGAGTTCATCGATGACAACTTCCGCACCCTCATCAATGATCTTTCAAGCCTTGCGGCCGAACATCAACTGAGAAGTCTTCAGACACGGGACAGCTTGGATCTAGCAAGTATTCCTGAACGAATCCGGTCGTCGCACCCGGGAATAGGAGAACTAGACGAGGAGCTTCTTCAATTAGACTTATCGACTAATCGAGCTCTTCAGCAGACATATGCGGCAGCAGTCGCCGACCCGAATATAAACTCGGACAAAGTTCTTGTACGAACGGCCCTCTTGCAATGGTGCGTCCTCTTGCGCAGGAAGCTTTTGTCTTCGATGCACACGTCCGTCGAGGGCCTTCAGCATGACACGTCGTGCTCGGGAGACATCATCGGCGACCGTCTCGTACTGCGGTACTTCGACTGTCTATTCGAAGAGCAAGACGGAAAGGTCGAGGCAGTCCGGGCATTAACGGCACTGGCACGCCAGAGTGCCTGCCTTAGCTCCCGTCAGTCCGCATGGTTCGCTGCAGGCGCAACCCGAGCATATTCTGAACTTGAGGCTTTCCTCAGACAGAATGGCCTTGAGAGACTTATGCCACCAGTTGCACAGGCCTGCAGTAATGTCTTCCTCCTTTTCTACGACGTAGAGAAGTACCAAGGGCTCGAAAGCCCTTTCGCCAAATGGTTCATGCAGAACTATGATCTTCTGGTTCGAGGTATCGAATCGCAGAGACTTCCTGCGCTATGGCACGGGCTGTGGCTTTTCGATCGGCGCACGGGACACCTCGTGGGTTACAGAGGTACCAACGAGGGCCTGGTGAAAGATGAGAATTATGTAGAGCTGACCACCTTCTTTTCCTCCATCATCAAACGAGAGAATCTGGGAAGGTTGGACTGTTCCTTCGCCGAGATGGTAGAGCGCGGTCCGTCCGTGTACGGATATCTCTGCTCCGGGGCAGTCTGCAGTGAGCCCCCATCGCGGGGCCCATTAGGCACAAGCACGTCGAGGGCATCGATGTTTACTTGGCTCCCATTTGCAAGCGCACGTAGTCTGCTCGGTGGAGACCCATTGAAGGAGACAATCTGTGATGCTGCTTCTCCACGCGGATCCGGCTCGGATCGTTGTCGGGAGAGTTCTGCGGCAGGCCAACGAACTCGGGAAGCCGCGTCGGTCGCATGTATCGCGGAGCAGGCTATCGGGCAATCAGAGGATCGTCGGCGGGCGAGGTGTCTCTCGGAAGCTACGGGACTTTGCGCAGGCCCACTTGAGAAGGCGCAAAAGCGGATTGAGTCGGCGCTGTTCGTTGGAGTCCCGCTTGGTAAGTTCTGTCAACTCGCAAAAGATCCCGGAAAGGAGCAAAAGCCGAAGCCTGATCCGAAACCCGACCCAGCCGAAGAAAAGAGAGACGCTCAGTTAAAGCGAGAACTCTTGGAGCAGAGCCGTCGGGCATTGAAAGATGCCCTAGACGCCGCAAACAAGACGATTGATCGATCCAAGAAGGAGGGCGTGAAGAGCCCGCAAGAAGCTGCGGTGGTCGCAGGTGCTCTGGCCGCTCGGCCGGGCCTGGAAGCAGCGATAAGGCAACTAGATAAGCTGATCGACGAGCAGAAGAAGCGAGAAGCAAAAGCCGACGAAGCAATGAAGAAGAAGGGCGGTGCCCACCGGTGCCCACCTGACACGCCTGATTGTGGCGGCGATGACTGTACGGGCATGGCCCGAGCCATGAAGGAGACAATGCGATGTTTCGCCGCGACCGAAGATCCCCGTGATCCCAAATGGAAGGGCTACGGCCACAAACCGGGGGTGATCGACCCCTCACCGCTCGATGACCCGTCAGATCCTCGATGGACCCGCTGCTTAAAGCTACTCGACACGGGTCTAAACCTGGTCGATAAGCGCTGTTGGGCCGTCGACTGCGGCGGTATGGTGACGATGAATGCTGCGACTGGACACAGCGAATGCGCTTGCGGCGGACCGGCACTAGGCGGGCCGAGCAATTCGGTACGCGGGAACTGCGGCAATGTCGATTGCGCGGAGGGGACGCCGACCTTCATGAACGGCCACTGCGGGTGCGGGCCTGCTGCGCCGGGTGGTTCCGGCCACGTCCCTCAGGGCCCAAGTGGACCGATACCTGGCCCGTTTGTGGTCGGTCCTCCCCCCACCTTTATAGAAGGACGAATTCTCCTTGAACTCGACGGCCGCGACATCTAAGAAATGATCTAGTGGTGATTGGACCTGTCCTTGCGGAGCTTGCTGGGCGCGCCAATCGGACGGCGGTGGTCAAGGTGAGCTGAGTCCGAGCGTTACCCACCATCGCTGAGCGTCCGGGGGCGTACCGGGGCGTGGTTGACGGGCACGGGGCCAGCTAGGTCTCAGCCCTGCTCCCCGGCCCATGTCATACAGCCGTCGTACCTGCGACTGCCGCCCGTCCCCTTGCCGCGCCCGCAGCAGCGCCGGCACCTGCCCGCACGGGCAGCCCGCGGCGTGCTTCGCCCGCCACGACGCCGACGATGCGCGGCTCGGGCAGCCGTTGTGCCTGGACTGCTACGACCACAACCACCAAGTCGTCTGGAACTACTTCTCCGGAGAGCTGTGGCGGCGCACCAAACAGGCCATCGAACGCCACCTCGCCGCCCTCTGCCGCAAGCGCGGCATCTCCCTCGTCCGGGTCGTCACCGCCTCCGGCAAGGAACGCTGGGTGCCGCCCGTGCGGGTCTCTCACGGCAAGGCCGCCGAGATGCAGCGCCGGGCAGCCGTGCACTTCCACGTCCTGCTGCGCCTCGACGGCATCGACTCCGACGACCCGGACGCGCTCCTGCCGCCACCGGCCGGCATCACCGTCGACGACCTGGAAGACGCGATCCGCGTCGCAGCCTCGCGGATCACCGTCACCACGCCCGCGCACCCGGACCGGCCCGAAGGCTGGGTGGTTGCCTGGGGCGAGCAGGTCGACGTTCGACGCATCAACACCGCCAGCGGTGAGCTGACCGACGACAAGGTGGCCGCCTACCTGGCGAAGTACGCCACCAAGGCCACCGAAGCCACCGGCCACTGCTCCACTCGGCTCACCCCCGCCATCATCGACGACTACGCCGACCCGGAAGGCGACCACCTCGCCCGCCTCATCGACGCCTGCTGGCACCTCGGACGGCCCACGCACACCGACACGCCAGTGGCGCCGCAACCGCCGGCGACCGTCAAGAAAGCCCTGACACCAAACCGCGCCCCTACGCCGGGTTGCGCCGCTGGGCTCACATGCTCGGCTTCGGCGGCCACTTCCTCACCAAAGCCCGCCGCTACTCCGTCACCTTCCGCCTGCTCCGCGACACCCGCGCCACCTACCGCCGCACCGAAGACGACGAACCCGCCGACACCGTCACCGTCGGCACCTTGACCTACATCGGATCCGGCCGGCTCTCCGAAGGTGACGCCCTGCTCGCCAACACCGCCGCCCGGCAGCGACGTGAGAGCAGACGCGTCGGCCGGGAAGAACTCGCCTACGAAGCCTGGCTCGTCGGGGCCGCCGCATGAGCCGAGATCTCACCCCGCGCTGGTACTCCCCCGCCTAGGTCGCCATCCTGCTCGGCTTCGGCATCTCCAAGGTCAAGATGAAGATCGCCACCGGCGAGCTGCGCTCCATCAAGGACGGCAAGTACCGCCGCATCCTCCCCGAATGGGTCGACGACTACATCCGCGAGCAGGTCGAACGCCAGGAGGCCGCCTGATGCCCGCACGCGCCCGAGCCAACGGCGAAGGCCCGATCTTCCCCTACCGGAACGGCTATGCCGCCTACGTCTGGGTCACCAAGCCCGATGGCAAGCGCACCCGCAAGTACGTATACGGACAGACCCGTGAAGCCGTCCACGACAAGTGGATCAGGCTGCACCAGCAGGCCAAGGCCGGGCCGGTTGTCACCCGTCTGCCCACCCTCGCCGGCTACCTCGACTCGTGGCTCCGCGATGTCGTCGAGCCGAACCTGGCCCCCGCAACGGCGGCCAACTACGACATGTTCGTCCGCCTCTACATCACGCCGGAGCTGGGCTCCCGCCGCCTCGACCAGCTGAGCGTGCGCGACGTGCAGACCTGGCTCAACCAACTCCGGTCCGCCTGCCAGTGCTGCCTACAGGGCAAGGACGCCGCCCGACCGGAGGGCAAGCAAAGTGCTGCGCCGCTGGCTGCTGCTGCCGACGGACCGTCTCCGAGCGGACCGCCCGCGACGCCTGGACGACGCTCCGCGCCGCCCTGAACAACGCCATCCGGGACGAGCTGCTGACCCGCAACCCGGCGGCACTGCTCCGGGTGGCCAAGCCCCGCGCGCGCAAGGACAAGCCGTGGTCCATCGACGAGGTCCGCCAGTTCCTGGAATCGGCCCGCGCCGACGGTGACCCGCTCTACGCCGCGTACGTGCTGATCCTGGTCCTCGGGCTGCGCCGGGGTGAAGTGCTGGGCCTGCGGTGGGAGGACGTCGACCTGGCCGCCAACGAGCTGTCGGTGGCCTACCAGCTCCAGCGCGTCCGCCGGCAGCTCCTGCACCGGGAGAGCAAGACCGAAGCGTCGGAAGCGACCCTGCCCCTGCCGGCCATCTGCACCACTGCCCTGCGGTCTCGCCGGGGAGAACAGAAGCGACACCGGGAGCACGCCGGCCGGGCCTGGCAGGACAACGGCCTGGTCTTCACCACCCGGCTCGGGACGCCGGTCGAGCCGAGGAACTTCCACCGGGAGTTCAAGACCCGCTGCCGCAGGGCTGGCATCCGGGAGATCTCCGTGCACACCACCCGGCGCACCTGTGCCACCCTGCTGGTGGCCCTCGACGTCCACCCCCGGGTCATGATGCGGATCCTGCGGCACAGCCAGATCGCCGTGACCATGAACATCTATGCCCAGGTCGCTTCGGAGGCGACCGAGGCGGCTCTCACCCGGCTCGGCGAGCAGTTCCTGTGAGCTGCTGTACTGTCGCGAGTCTCGATCGACTCAAGGAGTGTCGGGTTGGAGCCGTTGGGGATTTCGCATGACGCCTTCGGTCGGCTTCGCCTCGCCCATTTCGTAGCGGCGGAGCACCTTGAGCAGCTTCGCGGCTGGGAGTACCTGGAGCGTTGCTGGGTCGGCGAGGCGTCGAGCTTCACCGAGTGGCTTCGTCTTGAGTCGGCTCCCGAGGTAACGCGTTCGGTAGCGATCGACCTCGTCGCCCTGCCGGAGTCAACGGCTCAGAGCATGATCGACGCGCTCCGGCTCCCCCTACGGGCAGGGCTGGACCAGCAAGAGATCACCGGCGTCCTCGGCGAGCCCACCGGCACAGAGAGATTCATGCAGGATCGAGTCACCCTCGTCTTCCGCATCGACGCTGCCGAGCCCTACGAACTGAGCTGCACGGTTCACGAGGAGCAGGGGCTGACCTACCTCACGATGCACCCCACACCGCTGCCGGATTAGCTCACGGCCAGCCCATCGCCTGTGCGGTCGACGACTGCTGTAGTTCGCTGCTGTACAAGATCGAAAAAGGCCGTCTCCCAGAACGGGAAACGGCCTTTGAAGTGGGTGGAGTTGAGGGGATTCGAACCCCTGACCCCCTCGATGCGAACGAGGTGCGCTACCGGACTGCGCCACAACCCCTCCGCCGGCGAACCGGCTTCGGTCCCACCTGGCTTTCATCAGGCGGGCCGGCGACAAGGCTAACAGGTCCACCCTCCCCGCCGCGAATCCACCCCCGGCGCGCCGACGGGCGCCACTCGAAGATCGACTCGGGACGCGGCATGTCGCGGTGTCCGAGCCACCGAACACCGCGACACGCCACAAACGGCGCAAGGAGCAACCGGCGCGCGGAACGACGCCGGTCAGGCGGGGTGGGAGGAGCCGCGGCCGGACTGGTACGGCCGTCCCCGCAGTCCACCGGCCCGGCGGTAGGAGACGGAGCCGCCCCCGCTGGCCGCGGCCGGCAGGTCGCGGGACCGGTCCAGGCCCATCGCGGTGCGGCGTACCGCCTCGCGCTGGGCCGCCAGGCGGCGCTGCGCCTCCCGGCGGGCCGCCGCCCGGCGGGCCTGCTCCCGCCGTACCTCGGCCTGCCGGGCGGCCAGCCACGCCGCCTCCCGGGCCTGGATCCGCCGCCGCCGACGCTCGGCCACCGCCCGCTTGCGCAGGTGTACGACGTACGCCACCAGCAGCGTCCCGGTGACCGAGATACTGATCCAGAAGCCGGGGCTGACCACGATCACGCCGACCAGTTCGACGAAGTTGAGCAGCAGCAGCGCGGCGAGCACCCGGCGACGCCGGTAGACGGCCGGGGTGTGGCGGCGCCGGGGCGGCGGTCGACGGCGGGCCTTGCGTGGGGCGGGCGGCACGGCGCGCAGCCGGCCCGAGCGGCGGCCCGCCGCCGGGGGCGCGGAAACCGGGGCGCTCAGACCGCCCGTGGTCACATCTTCACTGAGCGTGACGACGAGGGCGCGGGACGGATTGACGGGCCGCCGTCCCGGGACAGTACGGCGTCGCCGACGGCGCTGGAGCACCCGCGCCGTCGACTGCGCCCGCTCCGCCACCAGCCGCTCGGTGGCGTCGTACCGGCGGACCAGCGCCGGCGCGAGGGCGAGCAGGCCGGCGGCGGCGAGGACGGCGAGGAGCACCGAGGTCGGCACCCTCACCCCTCCCGTCACCGAATTCGGGGCAATCGCCGGGCCACCGCAGGATCTTCCCCGGATGGTCGTCCACGGCGCAGATCGTACGGGCGGGCAGCGCTTGCCACAGCTTGCAGTTACTTGAGGTTACGGGCGTTCGACCCTGATGCCGGCGCGCCGCGCCGATCCCGTCCGTGGGACGGCTCACCCCTCGCGGCCACGGATCCGGTGCCAACGGGCCAGCAGACCGCCTTCGGCGGCCACCTCCTCGCTGGTCATCGCGTATCCGATGTGGTCCCGCCACGCCCCGTCGATGTGCATGTAGCGTACGTGGTACGCCTCCTCGCGGAAGCCCAGCTTCTCCACCACCCGCCGGGACGGCCGGTTCTCCGGCCGGATGTTCACTTCGACCCGGTGCAGCCCCCCCGGCCCGAAGGCGTGGTCCACGGCGAGCGCCATCGCGGTCGGGATCACGCCGCGACCGGCCACTGCGGAGTCCACCCAGTACCCGACGTACCCGGAGCAGAACGCCCGCCGGACGATGCTGCCCACGTTGAGGTGCCCGACCAGCCGGTCCCGGCCGTCCTGGCGGAGGCAGACCGCGAACGGCATGCCCTCACCGGTGCGCGCCGAGCGTCGCTGGTCCTTGTGGACGTAGCGGAACGCCGTCGGCGAGTTGGTCTCGTCCCAGGTGCCCGGCAGGTGCGACTCCCATGGCGCCAGCCAGGCCTGGTTGGCGCGGCGCACCTGCGACCAGGCGGCCGCGTCCGAGCGCCGGTACGGCCGCAGCACCACCGGCCCGTCGGTCAACACCACCGGCCAGCCCGGCGCCCGCCCGAAGCCGAACAGACTCACCGGCGCCGATCCAGCAGGAGCACGTCCACGGTGGAGCCGGCGGCGGCGGTGGTCACCCGCTCGCCGAGCACCATCAGCCCGTTCGCCTCGGCCAGCCCGGACAGGGTGAACGGCCCACCCGGCAGCGGCTGGACCGTGTATCCCCCGCCGCGCCGCTCGGCGACGTGCGCGGGGCGGAACTCGCGCAGCCCGCCCGGAGAGGTGATGGTCTCCAGCAGGTGCGCGCGGACGCTCGGCCGGAACACCGGCTCCGCCCCGGCGAGCAGGTTGATGGCCGGGCGGGCCAGCACCTCGAAGCCGATCAGCGCCGAGCCGGGCTCACCGGGAAGACACACCACCGGCACCTCCTCGGCGCCGACGGTACCGAATCCGAGCGCGGTGCCGGGATAGAGCGCCACCTCGGTGAAGGTGACCGGGCCGGCCCGGCCACCCTCCCTCCTGGACAGGATGCGCCGGACCATGTCACCGGGGCCGGTGCCGGTGCCGCCGGTGGTGATGATCAGGTCGGCCCGCAGGGTCTGGTCCTCCAGCAGGCCGCGCAGCCCTTCCGGGTCGTCGTCGCAGATGCCGACCCGGTACGCCAGCGCGCCCACCTCGGCCGCGGCGGCGGTCAGCGCGTGCGAGTTGGCGTCCACCACCTGGCCGGGCTGGCTGCCCCGGCCGACGTCGACGAGTTCGTCGCCGGTGGCCACGATGACCACCCGGGGGCTGGGCCGGACCACCACGTGCCCGATCCCGGTGGCGGCGAGGACGGCGACCAGCGCCGGCGAGACGTACGTGCCGGCGCGGGCGAGCAGGGTGCCGGCGGGTACTTCCTCACCGGCGCGGCGGACGCCGTACCCGCGCTTGGGGGTCCGGAAGATCTCCACCGCGGCCATGCCCTGGTCGGTCCACTCGACCGGGACGACCACGTCCGCGGCCACCGGCAGCGGCGCCCCGGCGGCGACCGAGAAGCACGAGCCCGGGGTGAGCCGGACCGGTCGCCAGCTCGCCGCGCCCAGGTCCCCGACCACGTTCAACCGCACGGTACGGCCGCCCGACCCCCCGGAGGGGGCCGGGCCGTAGCCGACGAGGTCCTCCCAGCGGGCCGCGTACCCGTCCACCGCCGCCTGGTCGAAGGCGGGAAACGAGTGCGGCGCGACGACGTCCTCGGCGAGGACGTTGCCGTACGCCTGGGTGAGGTCGAGGTCGAGCGGAGGCAGCGCGCGCAACCTGCGCAGCACACTGCCCAGGTAGTCGGCGAGCGGCGTCAACTCGTTCGCGGCCGCCTCGGCGTCGGCCGTCGCTGTCATGTATTAGGTCCGCCCGACGCGTCGGAGTTGACGAACTCGGCCAGCCACTTGCGGAACTCACCGCCGATGTCGTCGCGTTCGACGGCGATCTGCACCACCGTCTGGAGGTAGCCCAGCGGCATGCCGGTGTCGTAGCGGGTGCCCCGGTAAACGATGGCGTGCACGGGCACGCCCTCGTTGCGCAGCAGTTCCATCGCGTCGGTCAGCTGGATCTCGCCGCCGCTGCCCGGCTCGGTACGCCGGATCGCGTCGAAGATCCGGCCCGGCAGCACGTACCGGCCGAGGACGGCGAGGTTGCTCGGCGCGTCCTCCGGCTTCGGCTTCTCCACCATGCCGGTCACCTTGACGACCTCGCCGATGTCGGTCAGCTCCGACTCGGCCGGCTCGACCGAGGCGATGCCGTACCGGCTGGTCTCGGCCGGGTCCACCTCGAAGAAGGCCAGCACCACGCCGCCGGTGCGCGCCTGGAGTTCCAGCATGGCCGGCAGCAGCGGCTGGTCGAGCTTGACGAACTCGTCGCCGAGCAGCACCGCGAAGGGCTCGTCGCCGACGTGCGACGCGGCGTACCCGACGGCGTGGCCGAGGCCGAGCTGCTCCGGCTGGCGGCGGGTGTGGATCTCGGCCAGCTCGGTGGTGCGCTGCACGGCGGCCAGCAGCTCCGGCTTCTTCGCGAGCCGTTCCTCCAGGTCGGGCCGGCGGTCGAAGTGGTCCACCATGGCCGTCTTGTTGCGCCCGGTGATCAGCAGTACGTCGGTGAGCCCCGCCTGGGCGGCCTCCTCGACGATGTACTGCAGGACCGGACGGTCGACCACCGGCAGCAGTTCCTTGGGCACCGCCTTCGTCGCCGGCAGGAACCGGGTGGCCAGGCCGGCGGCCGGGATGACGGCCTTGACCGCACGGGGACGGCCGGTCGCGGCGGCCGTCGAGGGGTTCGCTGAGTGCTCCGACATGTCGCGAGACTATCGGCCACGGCTCTGCCGCGGCGGGTGAGGACCGGAAGACGCGCCGCCCGTAGCCGGCTGTGTCACACCCGGAGCGGGTGCCGGGACTCCGGCGACCTGCCGGCTCGAACCCTCCGCCGCCCTGGTGGCCGCCGGCCCGGCGCGCGGCAGCTCGTCGTCCGGGCTGACCGCGCCGGCCGGCACCGGGATCTCCTCGGTCACCGCGTCGGGGCGCAGCCCGGTCACCCGGTAACCGTCCCGCCCGGTGGCCTTGGCCGCGTACAACGCCTCGTCGGCGGCGTCGAGCACCTGCTGGCCGGTGCTGGCGTGGTCGGGGTAGACGGCGATGCCGATGGAGACGGTCACCGTGATCGCCACGTGCTCGTCGACCACGATCGGGGTGTCCCGCACGGCCGCGCCCAACCGCTCGGCGACGATCGCCGCCCCCCGGGCGTCGGTCTCCGGCAGCAGCACCACGAACTCCTCGCCGCCCTGCCGGAACGCCAGGTCGACCTCGCGGATCTCGCCGCGTACCCGGCGGGCGAACTCGGCCAGCACGACGTCGCCGGCGGTGTGCCCGTACGTGTCGTTGACCCGCTTGAACCGGTCCACGTCCAGGGCGAGGATGCTGAGCATCCGCCCGAACCGGCTGGCCCGCTCCACCTCCCGGCGCAGCGACTCGCGCAGGTAGCGGTAGTTCCACAGCCCGGTCAGCGGGTCGGTCAGCGAGAGCCGTTGCGCCTCCTCGTGCACCCGGACGTTCTCCACCGCGACCGCCGCGTGGCCGGCGAAGGTGCGCAGGGTGGCCAGGTCGTCGTCGTCGAACTCCGCGCCGCCCAGGCGGTCGTAGAGGGCCAGCACCCCGACCGCCGGCTCCCGGCCCGCCGGTTCGGCGCCGCCGGGCGCGGTGAAGGGCACCGCCACGTACGTCTCGCAGCACGGCTCCCCCGCCGGCGCCTCGGCCGGCTCGAACCGGCCGCGCTGCGGCTCCCCGGTGGCGGCGACCGCGCCGATCACCCCGGTGCCGACCGGCACCCGCAGCGGCTCGGCGTCCGGGACCCGGTCGTCCAGCCCCTCGGCGCACTGCCCCACCAGCACGCCGTCCGGGTCGAGCAGCAGCACCGCCCCGGCCCGCGCCCCGGTCGCCCCGAGCGCGCTGTGCAGGATCACCCGCAGGATGCGTTGCAGGTCGTGGGTGCTGGCCAGCGTGTCGCCGAGCACCGCCAGGTGCCCCCGCAGCTGGTCCCGACTGCTGGTCAGCGCTGCCACGTAGCTGGCCGTCTCCCGGGTCATCCGGTTGAACGCGCCGGCCAGCCGGCCGATCTCGTCCCGGCTGCGCACCGGCACCCGCGCGGTCAGGTCGCCGCGGGCCACCCGGTCCACCGCGCCGGCCAGCTCGACCAGCGGCCGGGTGGTCACCCGGGCCAGCCGCCAGGCGGCCAGCACCGCCAGCACGGCGGCGAGGAGCACCGCGCCGACCAGCACGGCGGGCAGCCCGGCCGGCTGCTCGCCCGGGACGGAGAGGACCAGCGGCAGCGGCTGCCCCGGGCTCGGGCCGAGGCGGCGCACGTACCTGCCGTCGGGGGTCTCGGTGACCCGGTCGCCGTCGACGGTGCTCGCGGCGGCGAGCACCGCCTCGCGTACCCGGTTGGACTCGGTGGTGTGGGTGACCCGGTCGGGGGCGGCGGGGCCGTCGAGCAGGGTGACCGCGACGCCGGTGGCGGCGGCCAGCCGGGCGACGAACGCCGGGTCGACCACCTGGGCGGCGGCGACGGTGCCGAGCGCGACGCCGGCCGGGTCGCGCAGGTCCACCCGGGCGCTGAGCGCCCGGACCGGCCCGGCAACCGTCCGGTCGCCGGAGCAGTCCTGCCAGGGCGTCGGGGGCGCGCCGGGGGTGGCGTACGTCGTGGCGCCGGCCACGTCGGTGACCAGGATCGCGCCGGCCAGGCCCCGGCTGACCACCTGGGTGGCGGCGCCGGCGCGGGCGGCGGGGTCGGTCCGCAGCGCGACCGCGTCGGCGGCGGCCCGGAGTTGCTGGCAGAGGGCGTCCACCGAGGTGCGCACGGTCGAGGCGGCGAGCCCGAGGCGTTCGGTGGAGCGGCTGCGGTCGACGGCCGCGAGGGTGGTGCCGACGAAGACCGCTCCGAGCAGCACCGGGCCGAGCACCACCGCGAGGAAGGCCGCCGTCAACCGCCCGCGTAGCGTCAAGCTTCCCCCCGGAAGTTCCGCGCCCGTTCCTGCGATGCTGACACAGAGCTACCGGAAGACGCGGTTTGCGCAAGGGAGTGTTGCGTGCCCGAATTTCCTGATGGAGCGCACCAGGTCAAACGCGAGACGCGGGTCGCGCTGCTCGCCCACCGCCGGGCGCTGACCGCGCCGCAGCGGGCCGAAGCCGCCGCGCGCGTCCGGGCCGAGCTGGTGGATCTGGTACGCCGGCTGCGCCCGCGCCGGATGACCGGGTACGTGCCGGTGGGTTCCGAGCCGGGCGGCCCGGAGCTGCCGGAGGCCCTGCGCGCGGCGCTGCCCGGCCAGGCCGAGCTGCTGCTGCCGGTGCTCCGCGACGACCTGGACCTCGACTGGGCGGCGTACGACGGGCCCGACTCGCTGGTGGCGGCCGGGCGCGGCATGCGGGAGCCGGCCGGCCCCCGGCTGGGCCGCGCCGCGATCGGCGAGGCGGAGCTGGTGGTGGTGCCGGCGCTGGCGGTGGACCACCGCGGCCTGCGTCTGGGGCGCGGCGGCGGCTCGTACGACCGGGCGCTGGCCCGGGTACCGGGAAGAGTCCTGATCGTGGCGCTGTTGCACGACGGTGAGCTGGTCGAGGCACTGCCCGCCCAGCCGCACGACCGCCCGGTGCACGCCGTAATCACCCCGTCGGGCGGTCTGCGTACGCTGACCGACGCGCCCGGTGTCGATCCCCCCACGTCCGCTGGACGAACCCGGGCCCGATGACGCACCATTGGCACTCGAAACCGTCGAGTGCCAACCGGCCGTACCCGATCCGGAGGAGAACGTGCCCACGTACCAGTACGCCTGCACCGCGTGCGGCCACCAGCTCGAGGCGGTGCAGTCCTTCTCTGACGAGCCGCTGACCGAGTGCCCCACGTGCGAGGGGCGGCTGCGCAAGGTCTTCAACTCGGTTGGTGTCGTGTTCAAGGGCTCCGGCTTCTACCGCACCGACTCCCGCTCCTCCGGCTCGGAGAGCAAGACCGGCAGCACCACCCCGAAGCCGGCGAAGTCGGACAGTGGCTCCTCGTCGGGTAGCGGGTCGTCCGGCACCTCGTCCAACGGCGGCAGCACGTCCGGTTCGACGGGCTCGACGGGCTCGTCGGGCTCGTCCAACGGCGGGTCGGCCAAGGCCGCGGCCAGCACCTCCGCCTCCTCCTGATCTCGAACGCCACCGCCCCCGCCGCCCTGTCTGGGCCGCGGGGGCTTTCGGCGTATGCGCTCCCCTCGCCCGGTTTGGTGTGCGGTCCTCACTTGATCAGGCGCCGGCCGGTGGCCGAGGCGAAGGGCCAGGGTTGGCTCTTCTGAGGTGGCGTGGTCCCCGGGGCGCGGGGATCTGGCCGGCTTACCGACCGGTGTACGGCGCTGTGGATCTGATGATGCGAACGACTCAGCCTCGGGACCGTCGGCCTGGCGATCGGGACGCGGTCTCGATCGGCCCTGCGGCCACCGGTGAGAAGGCGTGGGCAAGGGTTCCGATGATCCGCTGCTGTTGACGGTCCCTGGTGATCTGGCTCAGTCGAAGGGTGTCCGATGTCGCTGGCCGAGCTGACCGTGATCGTCGGGCGGGGGCTGTGGCGCTGGGGAAACGATGACGTCGACGACCCAGCCGACGGGCGTTTCGCTCGGTCGGTCCGGTCGTCCGACCACACCGGCCCTCGGTAGCAGGTCGAGCGCCACTTCGGGCGTTGTCCACAGCCCTGCCGGTTGTCCACAGGCCGGTGCACACGGCACTGCTGCGTCCGCTCCTGCCCCCTAGCGTGCTGCCCGAGCACCGCGACGGCGGCCGGACAGCGAGGCCGGCTGGCGGCCCTCGGGATGCGGGGCGGCCCCGACGGCGAGGCACGCGCTGGGTTCCGGGGGGCTCGACGGCGAGGTGGAAGGTGGGCGGCATGGTGGGTGGTGGCCCGGACGGGAGGGACTCCCTGCGCCCGGTGCGCTGGCTCCGCCGGCCCGGCGGCGGCACGCTGCTGCGCCTCGGGCTGGTCGCCGCCCTGCTCGGCCTCGCGGTGGTCGTCCTCGACTCGTCCGGCGGCTGTCCCACTCCGTCTTTACCCTCACCGGGCTCCGCCGCTGACGGCGCGATCGCCGCAGGCACACCGGCCGCATCAGCGGGCGGGACCGGATCAGCCGGGGACCTGTCGGGCGGGGAGTCGTCGGAGTCAGGCGTGCCGGGGTCGGGGCCGTCGACCGGAGGTGATCGGTCGGGGGCGGGGCCGTCGACCGGAGGTGGTCGGCGGGGCGCGCTGCCGCTACCGAGCGGGTCGGTGGGCGTACCGGTGCGGCTGGCCGAACCCGCCGCGCTCGCGGTGCTGCGGCCGGGAGCCCGGGTCGACCTGCTGGTCGTACCGGCCGGCCGGACGCCGGTGGAGGCCGGACTGGTGGCCTCCGGAGCGCTGGTGCTCGACGTGGTGGGCGGCGACGCCGCCGACGGATCCTCCGCCCTCTACCTGGCGCTCCGCCCGGACCAGGCACAACGCGCCGTCGGCCAGCCGGAGGGAAGTCGCTTCGCCGTCGTGGTACGCGGCTGACCCAGCCCGCCCGCCCCGCGCACGGGCCTGACGGGACGAGCGCTGTCGCACAGCCTGCTGCCGCGATCTCCATTAGCGGCTGCCTCGATCGCGTCTCTTCGGACGCCATCAACGCCAGCAGCAGGGGTGATCGAGTAGCAATTTCCGACGCGACACGCCGACGCGAGCCTCGGAAATTGCTACCCGATCATGGGGACGCCCTCGGAGGGCCCGCCGGACGGACGGCGCCGCTCGGCGACGGCGGCTTCGGCGGCGGTCACATGTCCGACCCGACGGCCCGCTGACGGAAGAAGGGTGGGTCAGCCCCAGTGCGGCGGGCGCTCGGCGAGCAGCCAGTCGTCGTTGCCGCCGACGCGCTCACCCCAACCATGGTCGGTGTCGTCCACCGTCTGCTCGGGCAGCACCACGAAATCCTCGCTGAGATCGACGGCGCGGTCGTCGTCGCGCACGTCCGGCTCCTCGATGCTCACGAGCGGCAACACTATCCCAGCCCAGCCCGATCCTGGCGGCCACACGTGGACCCGGACCGCGAGCGTGCAGCTGCCCGGCCTCATCGACCAGACGAGCCTGACCCGGGACTGCGCCCTCCCGCAGCTCGGCTGCGAGCCACACCAGTCCCGGTCGCCGCCACCTCACCGCTGTCACCGGCACCCAGTCCGTCGCCGCGTCGGGCGGCCGCGCGCTTCCCGCGTTGGTAGCGTCGGACGGCGTGACGACGCCCAGCGGTGCCAGCTCCGAGGACGAGTTCTGGCGACGGCCGCCCGAGCAGGCCCAGCCGACGGCACCCGACACCGACCGGACGACTCCCGGCACCGACGGTGCAACGCTCGGCGAGCCCACCTTCGGCCTCACCCCGGCAGCGGGGCCTCAGCCCGCCGGGCCGGCGACCGGCACCACGACGACGACCAACGGCGTGGCGAGTGCCGGCACCCCCGGCGCGCCGACCTCGCCGTCACCGTGGGCCGCCCCGACGGACGTACCCCCGGCACCGGTCCCGGGGCAGGCGGCCGCGCGGCCCGGCTACGCCGGTCCGCCGCCGACCACCCCGCCGCCGCCCGGTTGGCGACCACCGGTGCACCTCCAGGCCACGCCACCGCGGGCGCTGCCGCCGCAGGACATGGAGGCCATGGACGCGGCGGAGCAGCGCGCGCAGCGGGTCACCTACGCCGTCGGCGGGGTGGCCGGGGCGGTGTTGCTGGTGCTGCTCTGTCTGCTCTGCTCCCGGGCGCTCTTCTGAGGGGGACGACCGGTCAGAGGGTGTTGCCCCAGACCGACTGCGCGCCCGTGTCGCCGGTCAGCACGACGTAGATCAGCGCGAACACCGCGAGCACCACGATGATGCCGGTGAGCAGCCAGCTGACCCAGGACGGCAGGCGCGGGGTAGGCACCCGGTCGCTGGTCAGCGCCAGCAGCACCAGGGCCGCCACGGCGAGCCCCACGGTGAGCCAGAGCGTCGTCTCGCCGTACTCGGAATGCTCCTGGATCTTGGCCAGCAACTGGGGCGGGTAGTTCTTGCCCTTCAGGAACTCCTCGAACGCCTCGCCGGACTCGGTGGCGACCCAGGTGATCACCGGCGTCACCACGGAGAGGATCACCACCGCCCAGGCGAGCCGGGGGCGCCAGCGGGGCACCAGCCCGTACGCGGAGGCGAGCAGTGCCAGCAGCGGGACGAACACCACCGCCGCGTGGATCACCAGGATGTGGCCCGGCAGGCCGTTGATCTCCTTGAACACCGACACCTCCGACGATGGCTGCGGTTGGCCGCGAAAGCGTACGACGATCCATCCGTCGCAGCACGCCCCCGATCGGACACACGCGATGTCAGCCGATGCGGTTCACCAACTACGACAACGCAGTTGAGCTGTGGCCGGGGCCACGTGCCGCCGGGTTCACTTGTCGACCCGGTGACCCCGTGCTGTCATTGCCTCATGTCCAGTGGTGAGGAGTTGCTCCGGTCGAGGGGCCTGCGGGTCACCCGGCCGCGCCTCGCCGTCCTGGACGTGCTGGCCGCCGGCGGCCACCTGGAGGTCGACGAGATCACCCGCCGGGTACGCGAACGCCTCGACTCGGTCTCCACCCAGGCGGTGTACGACGTCCTCGGCGCGCTCTCCCGCGCCGGCCTGTCCCGCCGGATCGAGCCGGCGGGCAGTCCCGCCCGCTACGAGGCCCGGGTTGGCGACAACCACCACCACGTGGTGTGCCGGGGCTGCGGCGAGATCGCCGACATCGACTGTGCCGTCGGTGACGCCCCCTGCCTCGACGCGAGCACCGCCCACGGCTTCCAGGTCGACGAGGCGGAAGTGACCTTCTGGGGGCTCTGCCCCACCTGCCAGGCCCGCCGCTCCGCCGACGTCTGACCCGAGCCGCAGCACCCCCGCTCGCCGTCGACGATCACCGCCGTGACCGGGTGACCCGACGAGCGGGTCCCACCCGAGCGTCCCGTGGCACTCTTGGGCGGTGGACTCCGACGACATCGGCCTCTTCGGTCCGGGATCGGTCACCTGGAAGGTGCACGACGAGCCGGTCCTGATCGTCGCCGGCCTGCGCTCCCTCTACCTCCAGGCGCTGCATCCGCGGGCGATGGCCGGCGTGGCGCAGAACAGCAACTACCGCACCGACGCGTGGGGTCGGCTGATCCGGACCGCCACGTACGTCGGCACCGTCATCTACGGCACCACCGCCGAGGCGGAGGCGGCCGGTCGCCGGCTGCGCGGCCTGCACGCCCGGATGCGCGCGACCGACCCGCTGACCGGCGAGGAGTTCCGGATCGACGACCCGGCGCTGCTGCGCTGGGTGCACGTCACCGAGGTCGAGTCGTTCGTCAGCACCGCCCGCCGGGCCGGGCTGTCGCTGACCGATGCCGAGGTGGACGGCTACTACGCCGAGCAGCGGCGCGCCGCCGCGCTGGTCGGGCTCGACCCGACCGAGGTGCCCGGCAGCGCCGCCGAGGTCGCCGACTACTACCGGGCGGTACGGCCCGAGCTGCGGATGACCAGGGAGGCGGCCGAGACCGGCCTGTTCCTGACCGCGCCGCCGATCCCGTGGAAGCTGAGCCTGCCGGCCCGGCTGGGCCTGAGCCTCGGGCCGCCCCGCTGGGCGTACCTGGGGATCGCCGGCACCGCGCTCGGCCTGCTGCCGCCCTGGGCGCTGCGGCTGTACGGCGGCCTGGGGCTGCCCACCACCGCGCTCTCGGCCGACCTGGGCGTCCGCGCGCTGCGCCTCGCCCTGGCCGCACTGCCCCGTGACTGGCGGGAGGGCCCGATGCAGCAGGCGGCCAAGGAACGGGCCGCCCGGCTCGCCGCCACGGCCGCCTGACCTGCGACGGTGACGGTTCGGCCGGTCACCCCGGAGTGTGCGGCCCGACGCTGACACCTTCCCGCCCGCCGTCCGGAGCGGTCGGCTCGGCATCCACCAGCCATGGCTGGTGTGACAAAGGGCGCTGACCCAAGCGCGCCGGCGGCCCAGCCGGCACACCCTGATGAGCGATATGCCTGAGCGGAATATTTATGCCTGACAGGCATACCGCTCATTCTCAAGTCCTGCGGCACGGGCGTGACTCTGGGTGAAGCCGGACATCTCGCAGGGCGGGCGGGGTCAGCGGCGGGTGCTGGCGTTCAGCCGTGACCACCTCGATCCGCGCTGCAGGCCATCGCTCAGGGCACCGTGCCGCTGGTGGCCAGGGCTTCCCGCCTCAACTACCGCCGCCCGCGACCGCGGCGGAGTCGGCGCCGGGTGCGGGCGGGCGGTCCATCGCCGCCCACGGCTCGCGGCCGGGCACCTGCGACCCCACCGGGCAGCTGCGACGGTAGTCGCACCAGCCGCAGCGCGGCCCGGCCACCGGCGGAAACGCCTCGTCGGGGTCGGCCCCGTCGGCGACGGCCCGCTCGGCGGCCATGATGTCGCGCGCGGTGTCCTCGGCGCGGGTGAGTTGCCGGGCCAGCGACTCGGTGGTGTGGTCGTGCGCGGCGACCGTCCCGGTGGGCAGGTGGTGCAGCTCCACCCGCCGGCACGGCCGGCGGAACGTCCGCTCGGCGGCGTACGCGTACAGCGCCAGCGCCTGCGAGCCCCGCGCGTCGTCGGTGTCCAGCCCGGTGCGGCCGGTCTTGTAGTCGACGATGACCAGCTCGGGCCCGTCCGGCCCGGGTCGGGAGTCGATCCGGTCGGCGCGACCGTTGAAGGCCAGCACCGCCGTCCGGACCGCGACCACCCGCTCCACGCCGAGCGGGTCGGCGCCCGGCTCCAGCGTCTCGACGTACGCCTCCAGCCAGCCGAGCGCCCGCCGGTAGGCCTGCCGCTCCTGCTCGTCGTCGCGGTAGCCCTCGCGCACCCAGGTGCCCTTGAGCAGCCCGGCCAGTGCCTCCGGCCGGCGTCGCTCCGGGGTGAGCGCGTACCAGTTCTTCAGGGCCGTGTGCACGCTGGCGCCGAGCGAGTTGTGCGCCCACGGCGGCCCCTTGGGCGGGGCGGGCCGGTCGACGTAGGAGTAGCGGTAGCGGCGGGGGCAGTCCTCGTACGCGCCGAGTTTGCTGGGGGTACAGACGAAGAGCCGCTCCGGCATGCCCTCGAACCCCAACTGCTCGGCCTGCTCGGCACGGGGTCGGGGGGCGCCCGCGGATCGTCCGGCGGAGGAGGCTCGTCGCACGGGTCCGATCCTGCCACCCGGGTCCGACACCGCCACGCCGGCACCGCCGCCGGAGCCGGGCCGGGTCAGGTCATGTTCACGTACTGGGTGACGAACGCGGCGACCGCGTCGGCGATGAGCTGCACGGCGATGGCGGCCAGCAGCAGGCCGGCGATCCGGGTCAGCACCTCGATGCCACCGGGGCGCAGGATCTTGACGATGCCGCCGGAGAAGCGCAGCACGATCCAGACCGCGATCATCACGGCGACGATCGCGGCGGCGATCGCGGAGTGGTCGTCGAGACCGTCGGCCTGCTGCACGAAGAGCATGGTCGCCACGATGGCACCCGGACCGGCCAGCAGCGGCGTGCCCAGCGGCACCAACGCGATGTTCGACGTGACCTGCTGACTGGGGTCGTCGGCCTTGCCGGTCAGCAGCTCCAGCGCGACCAGCACCAGCAGCAGACCGCCGGCCGCCTGCAACGCCGGCAGGTCCACGTGCAGGTAGTCGAGGAGCGTCTGACCGGCCACCGCGAAGATCACGATCACGCCGAGCGCCAGCGCGACCGCCTGCCAGGCGGCCCGGTTGCGGTCGCGTGCGGTCAGCGGCCCGGTCAAAGCGAGGAAGATGGGCATCATGCCCGGCGGGTCGACGATTACCAGCAGGGTCACGAAGACCTCACCGAAGAGCTTGAGATCCACCGGCTAACCGTAGTCGGGCCGCTGTGGACGGCAACGCGGATCAGCCGGAAGCGACGCCGGTCACCCCGGAGGCCGCCGCGACGATCCGTTCGTACGCCTCCGGCGCGGTGGTGTGCGCGCCCAGCCGGACGGTCTTGTGCGTGCCGTGGAAGTCCGACGAGCCGGTCACCAGCAGGCCCAGCTCGGCAGCGAGCGCGCGCACGTGCGCGGCCTCGGCCGGGGAGTGGTCCTCGTGGTCGGCCTCCAGGCCGGCCAGCCCGGCCGCGGCCAGCTCGACGATCAGCTCGTCCGGCACGATCCGGCCCCGCCGGGTCGCCCGCGGGTGGGCGAAGACAGGTACGCCCCCGGCGGCCCGGATCAGCTCGACCGCCCGGAACACGTCCACGTCCTCCTTCGGCAGCCGGTAGCGCTCGCCCAGCCAGTCCGTCCCGAACGCCTCGGTGGTGGTGGCGACCAGGCCGGCCCGGATGAGCGCTGCGGCGATGTGCGGCCGGCCGACCGTCCCGCCGCCGGCCGCGGCCATGATCTCCGGCCAGCTGATGTCGATCCCGTCGGCGCGCAGCAGCTCGACGATCCGCTCGCCGCGCACCTCGCGGGCGAGCCGCACCCGGGCCAGCTCGGCGACGAGTTCCGGGTGGTCCGGGTCGAAGAGGTACGCGAGCAGATGCAGCGGGACCGCCGGCTCCACCCCGTGCCACCGGCAGGAGATCTCCGCGCCCCGGATCAGGGTCAGGCCGGGCGGCAGCGCCCGCACGGCGGCGTCCCAGCCGGCGGTGGTGTCGTGGTCGGTGATGGCGACGACGTCCAGCCCGGCGTCGGCGGCGGCGCGGACCAGCTCGGCCGGGCTCAACGTGCCGTCGCTGGCGGTGGAGTGGGTGTGCAGGTCGATCGCCGGACGCGAGATCACGCTCCGACGCTACCGCCCGGCCGTCAGGAGGCGCCGGCCACCACGACCGGGCGCTCGCCGGAGGTGACCCCGCTCAGCATCGTCGTGGAGGCCCGTCCCCCGGCCAGCACCTTGTCGGGGTCAACCCGCGCCAGCGCCCCGCCCCGGTCGACGTAGGCGGCCATCGTGGCGCCGTTCCACGCCACCTCGCCGCTGATCGTCGGGCCGGCGGCCCGGGCGGCGTGGCCCGGTTCGGGGCCGGCGAGGTCGACCAGGAGCGCACCGTCGGTCCCGCCGGTACGGCCGTTGACCAGCAGCCACCGGCCGTCGGGGGAGACGGCCCCGAGGCCGTCCCCGGCCAGCGGAGCGGCGCAGCCGGTGGCGGTCGGCGCGAGATCGACCGGGTCGAGCACCGCCAGACAGGACCGGCCGGGGTTCCCGTCGGCGGGAACCCGCCCGACGGGCCTCCCGTCGGGCAGCGCGCCGTAAACGTCGAGGACATTGCGGTCGCCGTCGGGCAGCGGGCCCGCGGCGGGCCGCCACAGCAGGTGGCCGCCGGTGTGGGAGCGGACCAGGACGCGGTCGCCGACGAAGCGGACCGGCGTGGCACCGTGCGCGGCGGTCGTACCGGCGGTGGCGAGGAGCCGGTTGGCGACCAGGCCGGCCGCGAAGAGCCCGTCGCCGTCCCGCCAGGCGACCTGCCGGCCGTCCGGGCTCAGCACGACCGCCTCGGCACCGGCCAGCAGCACCTGCGGGGCGTCGCCGGACGGCACGACCCAGAGGGTGCGCCCGGCCGGGGTGGGTGCTCCCACCACCAGCCAGCCGCCGTGCTCGGGCAGCCGCTGGGCCTGTTCGACCGGGCCGATGCCCAGGTCGTACCGCTTTCCCTCGGCGGTGACCAGCGCACCGCCGACGATCAGTTCGACCTCTCCCTCGGCGCGCGGGGCCGGTGGGTCGGGGGCGACCGGCCAGGCGGCCGCGGTGGCCCCGCCGCGCGGGTCGCCGAGCACCACGGTGGGCGTGGTGGAGCGGCTGGGGTGGCCGCCGAGCTGCGCCATCCCGGCGGTCACCGCCGCCGTGGCGACCGCGGCCAGCGACAGCCCGGTCAGCGTCCGCCGGTGACGGACCCGCCGGGCCCGGCCGATGGCCAGCCCCGCCGGATCGGCGGCCAACGGCGGAGGCACGGCGACCCGGCGGGAGAAGGTCTCCCGCAGCGCCCGCTCCAGGTCGTCCTGCGTCACAGCCATTGGACGCTCCGGGCCGCCGGTCCGGTTGTCCCGTGCGGCCGGGGTCGGCTTCACCGGGTCTCCGCCGGGACGGCCGCCCGGGGGCGGACGGCACCGGGCACGGGCAGTTCGGGCCGCCGACCCGCTCCGGCGGGCACGTCCCGGCCGGCACCGCGGGCCTCGGCCGGGCGTGGCGACGGGGTGGTCGCGCCGCTTCCGGCCGTCCGTCCCGGTCGCCCGGCCTGCGGGGCACGCCGTGGGCCGGCCGGTTCCGGGGGTACGACCGCAGCCGGCCCGGACGGCACGGGCCGCCCTCCGGTCGGGATCACCGTCTCCGGCAGTTCCCGGGCCGCCTCCTCGCCGAGTCGACGGCGCAGGGTGGCCAGCGCGCGGGAGGTCTGGCTCTTCACCGTGCCGGGCGAGATCTCCAGCAGCGCGGCGGTCTGCGCCTCCGACATGTCCTCGTAGAAGCGCAGGACCAGCACGGCCCGCTGCCGGGCAGGGAGCGCGGTCAGGTGCCGCCAGAGCACGTCCCGGTCGAGCTGCTGCTCGATCTCGTCGACCCCGGCCCGCTCGGGCAGCACCTCGGTGGGGCGTTCACCGTGCCAGCGCCGCCGCCACCAGCTGGTGGAGGTGTTGACCATGACCCGCCGCGCGTACGGCTCGATCGCCTCGATCCCGCCGAGCCGCTTGCAGGCCAGGTACGTCTTGGTCAGCGCGGTCTGGAGCAGGTCCTCGGCGGTGGCCCAGTCCCCCGCCAACAGGTACGCGGTGCGCAGCAGGGCACTGGAGCGCGCCGCGACGAAGTCGCGGAACTCCTCCTCGAGCGGATCCCGCTCGGCCACGCGTCACCTCCGCACCCCGTCCCTGCAGGCAGGGTGCCATGGCCGAGGCGGCGGGGTCCACGGCGAAAGGTTCGCAGTTCCTCCGATGAACGGACGAAAAGCTTCAGGCGCCGTCGTCGGCCTTGGCCTCGTCGGCCTCCTTGCCCAACCGCGCCTCGACCGCCTGCGGCTCGTACATCTCCTCGACCACACGCAGGTAGAGCTCGTTCGGGTTGGGCAGGTTCTTGATCTCCCGCAGCGCCTGCTCCTGGCCCGCCGACTCCAGCACGAAGGTGCCGTAGTTGAGCGCGCGACCGGTCGGGGTCTGCTCGTACTTCATGTCGGTGACCCGGACCAGCGGCATCATGGCGACCCGGCGGGTGATGATGCCGTTGACCACCATGACCCGTTTGTTGGTGAGGATGAAGCGGTCGTACCACCAGTCGGCGACCCGCCAGGCGACCCAGCCCATCACCGCGAACCAGAGCAGCACCGCGACGGTGGTGAGGGCGCCGACGTCCTGCCCGGCGAGGAAGCCGGAGAGGTAGCCGAGGATGAAGGTCGCGGCGATGCCGACGACGATCGGGGTGGCGAGGTGGATCCAGTGCCGCTTCCACTCGCCCCGGTAGCGCTCGGTGGGGAAGAGGTAGCGGGCGACCAGCGAGCTGGGCTCGTCCTCCAGGGGCAGCACCCGCCGGGGGCCCATCGGCATGCCGGAGGCGTCCACCCGCAGCCCGGCCAGCTCCTCCTCGGAGATGGTGGCCTGCTGATAGCCGGCCTCCGGGTCGCGCGCCCAGGTCCGCCCGGAGCGGCCCTCACCGGCGTATCCGGGCCCCTCGCCGTAGCCGATGTCGTCCGAAAGGGACGGACCGTCGGAGAGGTTCGGGCCGGAGCCGTAACCCGGACCGTCGTCGGGACGGAACCGCGGGATCGGCTCGGTGTCCCGCTCCCGGCGCTCCCGGTCGGGGTCGTCGGGATCGAAGGGGGGTCCGGAGGGGCTGCCCATGGGCGGTCAGGCGACGAGGCTGGTGAAGAAGTCGCCGAAGCCCTGGGCGATGTCCATGATGCCGCCGCCGAGCGACTTGAAGACGTCCGCGGCGGAGTTCGGCCGGTAGGCGACGAAGAAGATCAAGAATGCGACGCCGGCCCAGGTGAGGACCTTCTTGACCATAGCGGGCCATCCTCTCGCGCGGGGCCGGGTCCGTTTACCGCAGCGGCACCCAGAGTATCAGTATGGTGTCGTACAGTGAATATCTGCGACCGTACCCTCACAAGTCCGTCAGGGCGGTCAGGCCCTGCCGTGCAGGTGAGGTGACGGCGCGCCGTACACGAGCTCGGGCGGTGTCCACTCGGAAAGGTCGTGCAGGACGACGTCTTCCGCGAGGAGGTGACCCGCGCTCGCCGGCCAGGCTATCGCATGCAGCCACATTCCCCGAGCCTCGCCCGCGTACGCGCTTCGATCCGCCGCCGAATCCACCAGCCACAGTGGAGTGGGGTGGCCACCGACCTTGATCCGGGCCGGCTCGACGTGCTCCGGGTGGCCCAGCCCGGGGCCGGGGCCGGTGAGCGCCTCCGCGAGTTCGGGCCCCGGGTCCGGTCCGGACACCCCGGCGAAGCGGGCGCCCAGCCCGACGCCCGGCTCCTCGGCCACCAGCAGGAGTTCGGCCGGTCCCCCGCCCAGCGGCGCCGGCCCGGCGCAGGCCACCGCCGTGGCCCGTACGCCGGAGGGGTCGTCCCCGGCCCAGCCGACCCCGGTGACCGTCCAACCCTGCGGCAGCGGCCACGGACACCAGAGCGGCACCCGGGGCCGCTCGGCCTTCTCGTTGGCGACGACGCGGTCGACCACGCTCGCCATGATCTCGGCTCCGATGTGCTCCGGTACGTGCAGCGGCGCGACCGGGCCGCACCGCGCGCACCGCGACTCGGGGTGCATCAGGTCGGGGAGCCGGACCTGGCCGGCGCACCTCGGACAACTCACCACGACACTCACATCACCACCGTGACCCCCTGCCAGCGGCCCGTCAAGCGGAGCGGCCGTTTCCCTTCGGCGAGCCTCGGGCGGCCTCAGCCGGGCGGGGGGCCGGCGTGGGCGCGGATCCAGGCGTGCATGGCGATGCCGCTGGCCACGCCGGCGTTGATGGACCGGGTCGAGCCGTACTGGGCGATGGAGAAGAGCTGGTCACAGGCGGCGCGGGCCGGGTCGGACAGGCCCGGTCCCTCCTGGCCGAAGAGGAGCACGCAACGGCGGGGCAGGGTGGTGGTCTCCAGCGGCCGGGAGCCGGGCAGGTTGTCGATGCCCACCACCGGCAGGTCCCGCCCGGCGGCCCAGGCGACGAACTCCTCGATCGTCGGGTGGTGCCGGACGTGCTGATAGCGGTCGGTCACCATGGCGCCGCGTCGGTTCCACCGGCGCAGCCCGACGATGTGCACCTCGGCGGCGAGGAAGGCGTTGGCGTTGCGGACCACCGTGCCGATGTTGAAGTCGTGCTGCCAGTTCTCGATCGCCACGTGGAAGTCGTGCCGGCGCTCGTCCAGGTCGGCGACGACGGCCTCGCGCCGCCAGTACCGGTAGCGGTCGACGACGTTGCGCCGGTCGCCGGCGGCGAGCAGCTCCGGGTCGTAGCGCGGGTCGTCCGGCGGGTCGCCGGGCCACGGTCCGACACCCACGTCGAGCTGGTCCTCGGTCACGGTCACAAGAGGGTACGGCCGGCCGGGGCACCGCCGGACGCCGCCCCGGTCACCGCAGCCCCAGGGCACCACCGAGCCGGTCCAGCAACCGTCGGTCGGCGGGACCGGGCGGATCGCCGGCCCGGCAGACCCGGGCGGCCACCGACTCCACCCACTGCCGGTACGCAGCCGAGTCGGCCGGGTCGGCCCGCCGGCCGAGTACGCGTTCCGCGGCCCGGCAGGCGGCGAGGAGGTCGACCAAATCGGTGAGCCGGTCGGCCTGGGCCGGTGCCCCGTCGTGACGGGCGTAGATGGCGGTGACGACGGCGCGTACCAGGTCGCTGTCGGAGGCCCGGCCGGCGGCCACGGCGTCGAGCCCGGCGAGCCCGGCGGCGACGCCGCGGGGCGGGCGGCCGGGCGTGGGGGAGGCGGCGGCCACGAGTACCCGGCCGGGCAGGGTGGTGAGCAGGTCCCACTCGGCGGCGGAGTAGACGGCGGTGGTCAGCGGTGCGGCACGGCGTCCGGCAGAGGGCGGCTCTCCGGCGAGGGAGTGGCTCATCAGGACCTCCGGCGCCAGCATATGCCCCGGATCGCGAAAAGGGCCCCTTCCCAGCCAGAACACGGTGGGAAGGGGCCCCGTCGGGGCTGCGGTCAGCGGGGCTCGGGGAAGCTCGGCCGCTCCGGGTCGACGCCGTCCGGCACCGCCGCGGCGGCGTACTCCTTCTTCGGGACCATGACCTTGCGCCGGAAGACGCAGACCAGGGTGCCGTCCTGGTTGTAGCCGCGGGTCTCCACCGCGACGACGCCCCGGTCCGGCTTCGACCCGGACTCGCGCTTGTCCAGCACGGTGGTCTCGCCGTAGATGGTGTCGCCGTGGAAGGTCGGCGCGACGTGCCGCAGCGACTCGACCTCGAGGTTGGCGATCGCCTTGCCGCTGACGTCCGGCACGGACATGCCGAGGAGCAGCGAGTAGATGTAGTTGCCGACCACCACGTTGCGCTTGAACTGGCTCGCCGACTCGGCGTAGTGCGCGTCCATGTGCAGCGGGTGGTGGTTCATGGTGAGCAGGCAGAAGAGGTGGTCGTCGTACTCGGTCACGGTCTTGCCGGGCCAGTGCCGGTAGACCGCGCCGACCTCGAACTCCTCGAAGTAACGGCCGAACTGCATCCTTGTCCCCTTCGACGGGCGGCGATGGAGTTCGGCACAGCATGCCTTACCGGTGGTTAAGGCGATGACGGGGGCGGAGGCCGAGTGGAAATGTCACACCGGGCGCATCCGGGGGGAGACGCAATGAGCGGCGGGGCCCTCCCCGGCACCCGCCGCCCACGCTCTGATGCCACAGATTCTGCCGTACGGGGTGGACACATCGACAGAGACGGACGTCACATTTACCCTTTTGTGACATCACTCTGAGTAATCGATGACGCTGTGCTATGCGATCTCTAGCCGCACAGTCACCCCTTGTCAAGGCTGAAGTTACCGATTCGTACCGGCGAGTGGCGTGGATCTCCTTGGAAGCGCTCCCATCACGGGAGGTGACGCAAGTGCGCAGTGCATTTGCGTTCCGCAGCGCGGGATCGACAGATGCGGTTCGATGAGGTGGCCGGTCTGCCGCCGGCCCCGCCCGGGCCGCGCCGGTTTCGGCCCGCCCGGGCCGGGAATTCAATCGGGGCTGCCCTGGTTCTACGGGACGAAAAAGCAATCCGCTGATCGGAGAGTGCAATGGCAACGGTTGAGCTGACCACGGCCAACTTCGACGAGGTGACCGGGAGCGACGGCATCGTGCTGGTCGACTTCTGGGCCGAGTGGTGCGGCCCGTGCAAGCGGTTCGCCCCGGTCTACGAGCGCTCCTCGGAGAAGCACCCGAACATCGTCTTCGGCAAGGTCGACACCGAGGCGCAGCAGGAGCTCGGCGCGAAGTTCGACATCCGCTCCATCCCGACGATCATGGCGATCCGGGACGGCGTGATCGTCTTCGCTCAGCCGGGCGCGCTGCCCGAGTCGGCGCTGGAGAACCTGATCGAGCAGGTCGAGGCCCTCGACATGGACGACGTGCGCAAGCAGCTGGCCGAACACAAGCACTGAGCACCACCCACGACGGCCGGGCCCCCACACAGGGGGTCCGGCCATCGGCGTATCCGCCGACACGCAGGGCCGGCGGCGGACCGCGCAGGGGACACCGTCGCGACATCCCGATCCCGTATCGTCACGACCCGATGGAGACGTTGACCCCCCGCGGCCGCGCGGTCCGGCTGGGCGCGACCGCGCTCGGCCTGGCCCTGCTGCTCGCCGGCACTCTCTGGGGAGTCGACGACCAGTTTCCGTTCGGGCCGTTCCGGATGTACTCCACGTCGGAGCCACCGAACGCACCCGCCCCCGACACCCGCGTGGAGGGCGTCGACCGCACCGGCGCGGTGATCGCACTGGGCCAGGACGCCACCGGCATCCGCCGCGCCGAGATCGAGGGCCAGCAGGACCGCTACGCGGCCGACCCGACGCTGCTGCGGCAGGTCGCCGACGCGTACGCCGAACGCCACCCCGGCGCGCCGGAACTGGTCGAGGTCCGCATCGTCATCCGCTGGTACGGCATCCACCAGGGCCGGCCCACCGGACGGTGGACCGACGAGACCACGGTGCGCTGGCAGGAGGCCCGGTGACCCGCTGGCTGACCGAGGCGGTCCCCCGCGGCCGGGTGGCCGCCTTCCGCACCCTGATCTACCTCTTCGTCGCCGCCGACCTGGTCGTCTTCACCCCGTGGGTACGCACCCGGGTCGACGTCCCGGGCGACCTCTACCAGCCGTTGCTGATCGGCCGGCTGCTCCCGCTGCCCACCCCGACGCCCACCGTGGTCGCGGCCATCTTCTGGACGCTGCTGCCACTGGCCCTGCTCGCCGCGACCGGCCGCGCGCCCCGACTGCTGGGCTGGTCGGTCTTCGCGCTCTACTTCGAGTGGATGATCATCGCGATGAGCTACGGGAAGGTCGACCACGACCGGATCGGGCTCCTCGTCGCGCTGGCCGCCCTGCCCACCGCCGGCCGCGCCCGGCACGGCGACCCGACCCGCACCGAGGCCGGCGGCTGGGCGCTGCGGGTCACCCAGATCGCCGTGATCTGCACGTACTTCCTCGCCGCCTGGGCCAAGCTGCGCTTCGGCGGGCTGGACTGGGCGACCGGCTCGGTGCTCGCCCGGGCCATCATCCGGCGCGGCACCGAATTCGCCGACCTGATCGCGCAGGTGCCGTACCTGCTGATCGTCGCCCAGTTCGGCATCCTCGCCTTCGAGCTCCTCAGCCCCGTGGTGTTCCTGCTGCCCGAACGCTGGCGGGTGGCCACGGTCGGCTTCTTCTACTCGTTCCACCTGGTGACCATCGCGACGATCACCATCTCGTTCGCGCCGCACCTGGCGGCGATGACGAGCTTCCTGCCGCTGGAGCGGATCAGGCCGGTGGTGTGGGCCCGCCAACTGATCACCCGTCGCCGTGACGGCGCCGCGCGGACCGGCCCGGCGCCGGACTCGCCGGCACCGGAGGACCAGGGGCCGGCATCGGACGACGTACCCGCTGCGGCGCCACCGGTGGTCGGCCCGGCACCGGCGGTCGGGCCGGCGACGCCGTAGCCCGACGACGCCGGCGGCGGGTCAGGCGTCGGTGGTGGGGCGGCCGCTCGGGCCGTACAGGCGCTCCCGCGCCTCCTGGGGCAGGGCGCAGGCGGCGGTCCCGCCGGGAAGCCGGTGCCGGTTGCGGGCCACCCAGCGGTACGCGGGCCAGGCGGCGAAGCGGACCGGCGGGACGCGCAACCCCGCGCCGGCCACCCGCCAGAGCGGACCGCTGTCGCCGAGCAGCCGGGCGATGGCGTCGGGTCCGGCGGCGCGGGAGCCGTCGGCGCCGACCCACTGCACCGCCTCCTCGCACTCGGCCTCGGTCAGCCCGAGGGCGTCGAGGTCGGCGAACTGCCACGGCACCACCCGGGCACCGGTCGGGATGCGCCGCTCGATGAACTCGGCGCACCGGGTGCAGAACGCGCAGTCCCCGTCGTAGACGAAGGTCGACCTCTCCATGGCTCCATCCTCCACCCGCCGCCCGACGGGCGGGAGCCGGTGTCCGGCGGGTCACTTGCGCTGTTCTCGTACACATGTTCGAATGGGTGTCATGCGCTGGGAGAACCTCTCCGCTCCCCCGGACGAGGGGCATCCCGACGGGTCAGCGCCAGCGACTCCACCCCTGCCGCTGGCGCTGCCCGGCGCGATCGCCCGCACCTTCGACACCCCCGGCTTCGCCGGGATGACCTTCTACGAGGTGCAGGCCAAGTCGATCATCAACAAGGTGCCCGGGGCGTCCCGCGTCCCGTTCGAATGGACGATCAACCCGTACCGGGGGTGCAGTCATGCGTGTGTGTACTGCGTCTCGGGTGACACTCCCGTGCTGATGGCGGACGGACGCACGAAGCCGATCAGTGAGTTGGAGCCGGGCGACCGGATCTATGGCACCGCGCAACAGGGGGCTTACCGCCGTTACGTCGTGACCACCGTCCTCGACAAGTGGTCGACAACGAAGCCCGCCTACCGCGTCACTCTGGAGGACGGCACTTCACTGATCGCCAGCGGTGACCACCGCTTCCTGTCGGAGCGGGGTTGGAAGTACGTCACGGGAGCGATGAACGGCCCAGGGCAGCGCCCTTACCTGACCACCAACAACCGCCTGATCGGCACCGGCCGCTTCGCAACCGGCCCCAAGGAGTCCGCCGACTACCGCCGTGGCTACCTCTGCGGAATGGTTCGGGGAGACGCCCACCTCGGCACCCACACCTATTCCTACGGGACGGTGCACCGGTTCCGGTTGGCGCTGGTCGATGACGAAGCGTTGCAGAGGTCGGAGCGCTACCTCAGCGAGGCCGGTGTCGAGACACAGCGGTTTTCCTTCTCCGCGGCCAGTCGCACCCGGCAGGCAGTGGCCGCCATCCGGACGTCGAAGCAGCGGCACATCGAAATGATCAGCCAACTGATTCAGTGGCCCGCGGACCCGACCGACGACTGGCGACTCGGCTTCCTCGCCGGCATCTTCGACGCGGAGGGAAGCTGCAGCCGGGGCGCGCTCAGGATCAGCAACGGCGACGACGCGATCCTCGACCAGACGGCGGCGGCCCTGAGCCGGTTCGGCTTCACGGCCGTGCTCGAGGATCCGGGGCGACCGAACCGCGTCAGACAACTGCGCCTGACCGGCGGACTGCCGGAGCGGCTCCGCTTCTTCCATCTGACCGATCCCGCCATCACGCGCAAGCGGTCGATCGAGGGAGCCGCGCTGAAGTGTCAGGCCCGGCTCAGGGTGACCAGCATCGAGGCGCTCGGGCTGGAGCTTCCGCTCTGGGACATCACCACCGGCACCGGCGACTTCATCGCCAACGGTGTGGTGAGTCACAACTGCTTTGCGCGCAACACCCACACCTACCTGGACCTCGACGCGGGCGCGGACTTCGACCGCAAGGTGATCGTCAAGGTCAACGCCGGCGAGCTGGTCCGGCGGGAGCTGGCGGCCCCGCGTTGGCGCGGCGCGCACATCGCGATGGGCACCAACGTGGACTGCTACCAGCGGGCCGAGGGACGGTACCGGTTGATGCCGCCGATCATCGAGGCGCTGCGTGACTTCGCCAATCCGTTCTCCATCCTGACCAAGGGCACGCTGATCCTGCGGGACCTGCCGCTGCTGCGCCAGGCCGCCGAGGTGACCCGGGTCGGCGTCTCGTACTCGGTGGGGTTCGTCGACGAGGCGCTGTGGCGGGCGGTCGAGCCGGGCACCCCGAGCCCGCGCCGGCGACTCGACGCGGTACGCGCGCTCGCCGACGCGGGCTTCGAGGTGGGCGTGCTGATGGCGCCGATCCTGCCCGGGCTCAGCGACAGCGACGAGTCGATCGACGCGACGGTGTCGGCGGTGGCCGCGGCCGGGGCGGCCAGCGTGACGCCGATGGCGCTGCACCTGCGCCCCGGCGCCCGCGAGTGGTACGCGCACTGGCTGGCCCGGGAGTTCCCGCACCTGGTGCCGCGTTACCGCGAGCTGTACCGGGCGGGTGCGTACGCGCCGCAGGCGTACCAGCGGGAGTTGACCGCGCGGGTGCGGATCGCGGCCCGCCGGCACGGGCTGCACCGGGGCGAGCGGGGCGACAACCGGCGGCTGCCGACCCCCGAGGCGCCGCCCGCGGCCGAGCAACTGTCGCTCCTGTAGCCGGCGGACCACTGCACCGGTGGGGTTAGAGTCGGCGGGTGCGTACCGCTGAGCAGATCCTCGCCGACTCGGCCGTGATCGCCGTCGTGGGCGCGTCCCGCGACCCCCGTAAGGCCGCGCACAGCGTGCCGTTGCAGATGCAGCGGTACGGCTGGCGGATCATCCCGGTCAACCCGACGGTCGACGAGCTCTTCGGCGAGCGGGCGTACGCGTCACTGGCCGACATCCCGCACCCGGTCGATCTGGTGGACGTGTTCCGGCCGGCGGCGGACGCCGTGCAGGTGGTCCGGGACGCCGCGGCGATCGGCGCGCCGGCGGTGTGGCTACAACTGGGCATCGTCTCGGCGCAGGCGCGGCGGATCGCCGAGGAGGCGGGCATGGACTACGTCGAGGACCGCTGCCTGATCGTGGAGCGCGCCGCCGCCGGGCTGACCCGGCTGGGCTGAGCGGCCGGTTTCAGTCGGCCGGCCCGTCCGGCCCGAAGATCAGGTCGAGCTGGGCGTCGAGCGCGGCGAGCGCGGTCTCCGGCGGGAAGTGCCCGCCGAGCAGGTAGACGCCGAGCCCTTCCATGAGCGCCAGCAGGCCCACCGCCGCATCGTCCGGGTCGACCTCGGGGCGGGCCGCGCCGGCCGCCTGGGCGGCTCGGAGCTGGCCGGCGATGAAGGCCAGCAGGCCGGCGGTGTCCTGGTGCAGGCCGGCTGCGACGTCGGGGCGTACGGCGGTGTAGGCGAGGAAGGCCAGGGCGACCCGGCCGTCGGCCTGCCGGGGGGCGTCGAGGGGCAGCACCTCGCCGAGCATGGTCCGCAGGAGGGTACGCGGAGACGGGGTCGCGCCCAGCGCGGTGACGGCCGCCGTCACCCGGGCCTCGTTGTGCTCGCGGACGACCGACAGCGCGAAGGCCATCATCTCGTCCTTGGTGCGGAAGTAGTGCTGCACCATCCCGGCGGAGACACCGGCCTCGGCCGCCACGTGCCGCAGGCTGACCGCTTCCAGCCCGTGCTCCGCGGCCACCCGCATCAGGGCGTCGGCGATCTGCGTGCGGCGTTCCCGGTGGTCCACCCGCTTCGGCATGCGCCCATGGTTTCACAATGCGACTGAATTGACACCTGCGGAAGCCGCCGTTTACAGTGCGACTGCAACGTAAAACGGTGGAGGGTGGGCGATCATGCGGGAGCACGGCTGGCGGTTCGTACTGGTGCTGCTGCGCCGCGCGGTCACGTACGAGATCGGCATGTGGCGCAGCCTCTACCGCTGGCTGGCGCGGCGGCCCCTGACGGTGGAGCCCGGCGCGGAGACGTTCAGCTACCTGGGGGTGGTGAAGCCGATCCTGGGTGTCTTCATCGGCCTCTCCGCGATCGAGATCCCGATCTTCGACCTGATCATCAGCCGGACCGTGCCGTGGCCGTGGGTACGGCAGCTCGCGCTCGGGCTCGGGATCTGGGGTCTGCTCTGGATGATCGGGCTCTTCGCCAGCCTGCGGGTCCACCCGCACGTCCTCGACCGCGACGGGCTGCGCATCCGCAACGGCATCTCGCTCGACGTCACGCTGCCCTGGACTGCCGTCGCCACCGTCGCGAAGAGCTACCGTTCGCTGCCGTCCAGCCGCGGCGTCCAGGTCGAGCAGGGCGACGCCGGGCCGATCCTGAACCTTTCCACCGGCAGCCAGACCAGCGTCGACGTCGTCCTCCGCGAGCCGCTCTCACTCGCGCTGCCGAAGGGCCCGAGCGCGCCGGTCACCGAGGTCCGCCTCTACGCCGACGACCCGGACGCGCTGGTCGCCTCGGCCCGTCGCCACCTCGGGGTCGGCGTCCCCGGCGCCGAGCGCTAGCCGGGCTCGACAGCCCGGACTGCTGGCGGCCGGACCGTACCCTGCGCCCATGCCTCTGCTGCGGACGCCGCGCCTGCGCCTGCCCCCGGCCCGGGACGGGCTCTGGTCGCGTCGGCTGCTCTCCCTGGCGGTCGCCGCGGTGGTCACGGTGGCGGTGGCCGCGCCGCTGCTGGCGCTGTCCCGGTCCACCACCTTCGACGGCTTCGCCTGCGTCTGGCTGGTGTTCGGCGTGAACCACCTGGGACGGCGCTGGTGGCCGCGGCGGAACGGCCGGCTGGCCTGGACGGCCCGGGTGGCCGGCCGGGACGCGGTCGAGCCGGGGCTGGTGGCCCGGCGGTCGCTGGCCGGCTGGGTGGATGTCCTGGCGGACCTGACCCTGGTGGCCGGGACGGCGGTGGTGATCACCTCGTGGTTCCCGGCCGACCGGGAGTGGGGCCGGATCGTCCGGACGCTGCTGGTCCTCGGCGCGGCGGCGGCGGTGGGACGGATCGCCTACCAGGAGGCGCGGTTCACCGGCCGGTTGGCGCTGACCGCCGGCGGGATCCGCTACGGCAGCCAGTCCTACGACTGGTCCAACATCGACCGGGTCAGCCTGCACAAGCGGGACGGCCGGCTGAACGGGGTACGGCTGCGACCGGTCAGGTGGCCGTCGCTGGAACCGGCGCCGGTGGTGGGTGGTCGGGACACCGCCGTGCCCGAGCAGCGGCTGGCCGCCGCGATCGAGGAGTACCGGTCGCGCCCGTACGTGCTGGCGGGCGGGCCGGTCACCGCGCCGGAGCCGGCTGTCGAGCCGGCCGGTCGGTGACCGGCGCACCGGTCAGAGCTTGTACTCCTTGAGCAGGCCCCGGGAGATGATGGTCTTCTGGATCTCCGAGGTGCCCTCGCCGATGAGCAGGAAGGGCGCCTCCCGCATCAGCCGCTCGATCTCGTACTCCTTGGAGTAGCCGTAGCCGCCGTGGATGCGGAACGCCTCCTGGACGACCTCGGCGCAGTACTCCGAGGCGAGCAGCTTGGCCATGCCGGCCTCGACGTCGTTGCGCTGGCCGGCGTCCTTGAGCCGGGCGGCGTTGACCATGAGCGCGTGGGCGGCCTCGATCTTGGTGCCCATCTCGGCGAGCTTGAAGGCGATGGCCTGGTGCTTCGCGAGCGGCTGGCCGAAGGTGCGGCGCTGCTGGGCGTACTGGACGGCCAGCTCGAAGGCGCGGATGGAGATGCCGCAGGCCCGGGCGGCCACGTTGACCCGGCCGACCTCGATGCCGTCCATCATCTGGTAGAAGCCGCGACCGACCTTGTCCGCGCCGCCGAGGACGGCGGACGCGGGGACGGTGACGCCGTCGAGCACCATCTCGGTGGTCTCGACGCCCTTGTAGCCCATCTTGTCGATCTTGCCGGGGATGGTCAGGCCGGGCGCGGTCTCGCCGAAGCCGGGCTCCTTCTCCAGCAGGAAGGTGCTCATGTTGCCGTAGACCGACTCCGCGCCGGTGTCGGTCTTGACCAGGGTGGCCACCACCGACGAGTACGCCCCGTTGGTCAGCCACATCTTCTGGCCGTTGAGGACGTAGTTGTCGCCGTCGCGGACGGCCTTCGACTTGATCGCCGAGACGTCGGAGCCGGTCTCCGGCTCTGACATCGAGAACGCGCCGCGCACCTCGCCGGTGGCCATCTTCGGCAGCAGCCGGGCCTTCTGCTCGGCGGAGCCGTGCTGGGAGATCAGGTACGCCACGATGAAGTGGGTGTTGACGATGCCGGAGATCGACATCCAGCCCCGCGACAGCTGCTCGACCACCAGGGCGTAGGTCAGCAGGGACTCGCCCAGGCCGCCGTACTCCTCGTCGATGGTGAGACCGAACAGGCCCATCTCCCGCATCCCGTCGAGGATGTCGGTCGGGTACTCGTCGGCGTGCTCCAGCCGCTGCGCGTGCGGGATGATCTCCTTGTCGGCGAACTCCCGGACGGTTTCCAGGATCGACCGCTGCACGTCGGTCAGGCCGGGCGTCTGGGCGAGTCTGGCCATCTCAGCCTCCGGGGGATCGGCGCATTACTCATGGGTAACTGAACGCTCGGTCAGTATCGGCCCCGGGACCGTCGAGGCCAAGGTGACCAGTCCACACAACCGCTGTGAAAAGGTTCACCGCTGCGGGTAGCGTCCGCAAGAGAGAGGCGCTGTGACCTGCGGCGGAGGAGGCGAACGGACGTGAGTCATCCACCACCCGGCGAGCCGGAGCAGCCGCCGTCGCCGTACGAGCAGCCGGGCCAGCCCTCCGGGCTGCCCCAGTGGGGCCAGCAGCCGGAGCAGCAGCAGTGGGGCCAGCAGCCCGACCAGCCGCAGCGGGGGCAGCCGCAGGAGCAGCCGCAGTGGGGGCAGCCGCAGGAGCAGCCGCAGTGGGGGCAACAGCCCGAGCAGCAGCAGTGGGGCCAGCAGTCGGGCCAGCCGCAGTGGGGGCAGCCGCAGGAGCACCAGCAGTGGGCGCAGCAGCCGGCGTACCCGCCGCAGGGCCCGTACGGCCAGTACGGCCCGCCACCGGGAGGCGGCGGCGGACCGAACACCATGGCGATCCTGTCGCTGGTCTTCGCCTTCGTCTTCGCCCCGGCCGGGATCGTCCTCGGCCACCTGGCGAAGCGGCAGATCCGGCGCACCGGCGAGGACGGTGACCAGCTCGCCACCTGGGGGCTGATCCTCAGCTACGTCTTCACCGCGATCGGCCTGCTCGTCTGCTGCGGCTGGATCGGCCTCGCCATCTGGGCCAACTCCGACGGCGGCGGCACCTACAACTGACCCCGGCGAGGGTCAGCGGAACTGCGCCTCGCGGACGCTGTTGCCGCCGTCCACCACCAGCATCTGGCCGGTGATGTACGAGGCGGCCGGCGAGCAGAGGAAGGTGATGGCGGCAGCCACCTCGTCGGGGGTGCCGGGGCGCCCGACCGGGGTCCCCATCCCCTGCTTGATCTCGGCCACCGTCGAGGCCGCCGTGTAGATGGTGCCCGGGGCCACCGCGTTCACGGTCACCCCGTCGGCGATCATCTCCATCGCCAGGGCACGGGTCAGCCCGACCACGCCGGCCTTGGCCGCCGCGTACGCCGCCTCGGTGGGCAGCGCGTTCACCGGCCCGGCGGTCGCCGCCAGGTTCACGATCCGCCCCCAGCCGCGCTCGGCCATCCCACCGATGAAGGCGCGGCTGCACAGGAACGCGGTGGTCAGGTTCCGGTCGATCTCGCCCCGCCACTCGTCGTAGCTGAGCTGGGCCACCGGGCGCAGCACCTCGGGACTGGCCCGGCTGGCCAGGCCCGCGTTGTTGACCAGCACCTCGACGTCGCCGAGCTGCTCGGCCACCGCGTCGGCGAGTGCGCCGACCTCGGACTCGTCGGTGAGGTCGGCGACGAAGCCGGTGACGCCCAGCTCGCCGGCCCGTTCGTGGATCCGCCGGGTGGTGGAGACGATCGCCACCCGGGCGCCCAGGTCGGCCAGCCGGCGGGCGGTCGCGTACCCGATGCCGTCGGGGCTGCCCGCGCCGGTGACCAGGGCGACCCGCCCGTCCAGCCGCATGGTGACCGGCTCGGCCACCGGCACCGGCTCGTCCTGGTCGTCCGGCCCGGCGGTGGCGACGGCGCGGGTGCGCCGGGCCAGCCCGGGACGGCTCACGTCCCGCCTCGATCGGCTGCCGGAACGGTCCGCACCACGCGCGTCGATAGCCATGCCGAGATCCTGCCCGCTCGGGACGTCCCGGGCAACGCGGCACCACGGGGACCTCGGGTTTGTCCGGTCATGACTACCCTGACGGCGCACCCACACGCGACGGAGAGACTTGATGACCTATCCCCCACCGCCCGGCGGCTGGCACGACCCGTCGGCCGATCCGACCCTGCCCGTCAGTGGCCAGCCCATTCCCGCCCAGCCGACCGGCAGGGACCCGTACGCCCCGGCCGACCCGTACGCCGGCGCCGTTCCGGCCCAGGCCGGCCCGGTCGACCCGTACGCGATGGCCGGCTACCCGGCGGCCGCCTACCCGGCGTACGGCCAGCCGGTGGCGAAGACCAACAGCATGGCGATCGCCGCGCTGGTGCTCTCGCTGGTCGGCTTCGCCTCCTGCATCACCGCGCCGGTCGGCGCGATCCTCGGCCACGTCGCCATGAAGCAGATCCGCCAGACCGGTGAGGGCGGCGAGGGCATGGCCAAGGCGGCCATCATCGTCGGCTGGATCCTGACCGGCCTGCTGATGCTGCTGCTCGCGTTCTACGTCGTGGTCATCGTGCTCGCGGTGATGGACGCCTCCAGCACCTCCTGACCGCCGGGGCCGCCCCGGTCGCCCGGGGCGGCCCGACCGGTTCACTCGGAGGGCGGGGTGAAACTGGAGGTGCGGGTCATCCCGGCGGCGCGCCCCTTGGCGGAGATCACCAGGGCCATCTTGCGGGACGCCTCGTCGATCATCTCGTCGCCGAGCATCACCGCGCCGAGCTTGCCGCCGGCCTCCGAGGTGTAGTGCTCGTACGCGTCGAGGATCAGCTCGGCGTGGTCGTAGTCGGCCTGGGCCGGCTGGTAGACCTCGTTGGCGGCGTCGATCTGGCCGGGGTGCAGCACCCACTTGCCGTCGAAGCCCAGCGCCGCGGAGCGCTTGGCCACCTCGCGGAACGCGTCGACGTCGCGGATCTGCAGGAACGGGCCGTCGATGGCCTGCTTGTCGTGCATCCGGGCGGCCATCAGGATCCGCATCAGGATGTAGTGGTAGGGGTCGCCCGGGTAGTCCGGGATCAGCGCGCCGACCACCAGCGACTTCATGTTGATCGAGGCCATGAAGTCGGCCGGGCCGAAGATGATGGTCTCGACCCGGGGCGAGGCGGCGGCGATGGCGTCGACGTTGACCAGGCCGGCCGCGTTCTCGATCTGCGCCTCGATGCCGATCCGGCCGACCTCCAGGCCCAGGGTCTTCTCGATCTGGGTCAGCGTCAGGTCCAGCCACTGCACCTGGGCGGCGTTCTGCACCTTCGGCAGCATGATGCAGTCGAGGTTCGCGCCGGCGCCCTCGACCACCTCGATGACGTCCCGGTAGGTCCACGGGGTGGTCAGGTCGTTGACCCGGACCACCCGGGTCTTGCCGGCCCAGTCGCCCTCGTTGAGCGCCGCGACGATGTTCTTGCGGGCGTCCGGCTTGGCCAGCGGGGCGACCGCGTCCTCCAGGTCGAGGAAGACCTGGTCGGCGGGGAGGCCCTGGGCCTTGCCGAGCATCTTGACGCTGGAACCCGGCACGGCGAGGCAGGACCGGCGGGGGCGACCGACTGCGGCCATAGGATGCGCTCCTTCCAGCGTCCGGCGGGCACGCCGACGCCACCTGGATGACGAGAAACGAGAACTTAACGATCCCAAAGGGCGTTGTGACGCCACGGTAACCTCGTGCCGTGACCGGGGTGAATGGACCTGTGGAAGATCTCACTGACCGTCGGACCGTGGTGGTGACCGGGGCCAGCTCCGGCATCGGCCTGGCCGCCGCGACGGCCCTGGCCCGCCGGGGCGACCGGGTCGTGCTGGTCGGGCGGGACCCGGCCCGACTCCAGGCCGCCGGGGACCGGGTACGGGAGGCCTGCGGCGAGCGCCCCGAGCTGTTCCGCGCCGACTTCGCGGTGCTCGACGACGTACGCGGGCTCGCCGAGCGGTTGCGGGCCGCGTACGACCGGATCGACGTGCTGGTCAACAACGCCGGGGCGATCGTGCTGGAACCGCTCACGACCGTGGACGGCTTCGAACTCTCCATGCAGGCCAACCACCTGGCCCCGTTCCTGCTGAGCAACCTGCTGGCCGACCGGATCGGCCGGATGGTGGTGACGGCCTCCGGCGCGCACCGCAGCGGTGCGCTCGACCCGGACGACCTGAACGCCACGCTGCGCCCGTACCGGCCGATCCGCGCGTACGGCACCAGCAAGCAGGCGAACATCCTGTTCACCGCGGAGGCGGCCCGACGCTGGCCGGACGTCCGGTCGTACTGCTTCCACCCCGGGGTGGTGCGGACCCGGTTCGGGGCGGACAGCCGGCTGGTCGCCCTCGGCATGCGGCTGCTGCCGTTCCGCAGCCCGGAGCGGGGCGCGGAGACACTGGTCTGGCTGGCCAACCAGGACCCGTCCCGGCTGGTCGACGGCGCCTACTACGCCGACCGGAAGCTGCGCCGGCCGCTGCGCAAGGCGGCCGACCCGCAGCTCGCCGCCCGGCTCTGGACGGCCAGCGCCGAGGCCGTCGGCATCGACGGATGAGCGCGCCGGGCGAGGAACTCTTCCTGGTGGCGGTGGTCGACCTGGCACCCGACGCCGTCGACGCCGGCCACCGGTACGAGGACGCCGTGCTCGGTCTGCTCGGGCGGCACGGCGGACGGCTGGAACGGCGGTTGCACAGCACCGACGAACGCACCGAGGTGCACCTCATCCGGTTCGCCTCGCGGGCCGGGCTGGCGGGGTTCCTGGCCGACCCGGACCGGCTGGCCCAGCGGGCGGCGATCGGCGACGCGGCGCCGACCACCCGGGTGATCGAGGTCCACGACCGCTGACCGCCCACCGGCCCCCGGCGCTCACTCGGTGAGGTGCACCGGGACGCTGGTGACCACCACCCCCGGCAGCGGCCGCAACGCCCGGCGCAGCCGCTGCTCGGTCCGGCTGTGCAGCGGGCGGTGCCAGCTCCGGCGCAGCACCACCTCCGGCACGATCACGGTCAGCACCAGCTCCGGCCCGGTGTCGTGCAGCGCCTCCAGGTAGTGCGCCAGCGGCCCGATCACCGCCCGGTACGGCGACACGATGGTCTCCAGCCGCACGTGGTCCCCCCAGGCCCGCCACTGCTCGCGGAACCGGTCCGCCTCCGCCTCCTCAGGCGCGATGTGCACCGCCAGGGTCGGCTGGCCCAGCGACACCGCGTACGCCAGCGCCCGCAGCGAAGCCCGGTTGAGCCGGGCCATCGGGACCACCACCAGGTGGCGTACCTGTTGGGGCAGTTCCTCGCCCTCGGCGGGCCCGGCGGCGACGGGCGCGACCGGCGGCGGGTGCAGGGCCAGCGCGGCGTGCAGGTTCCGGTAGTGCCGGTGCACCCGGTGGAAGAGCAGCACCAGCAGCGGTACGGCGATCACCACCACCCAGGCGCCCTCGGTGAACTTGGCGACCGCCGCGGTGACGAGCACCAGCCCGGAGAGCGTGGCGCCGACCGCGTTGAGCACCAGCCGGCGCGGCCAGCCGGCCCCGCGCCGGCGGCGCCAGTGCACCACCATCCCGGCCTGGGAGAGGGTGAAGGCGAGGAACACCCCGACCGCGTAGAGCGGGATCAGCCGCTCGGTGTACCCGCCGAAGGCGACGAAGACCAACGCGGCGGTCGCGGCGAGCGCGACCAGGCCGTCGCTGAACGCCAGCCGGTCCCCCATGTGCAGGAAGCGGCGCGGCGCGTGGCCGGCCCGGGCCATGAAGAACAGTAGCCGGGGGAAGTCGTTGAAGGCGGTGTTCGCGGCCAGCAGCAGGATCAGCGCGGTGGCGGCCTGGATCAGGCCGTACCAGGGGCCGGTCGGGAAGGTGGCCCGGGCCAGCTGGGACAGCAGGGTCTGGTCCGGCCTCGGCACCAGGCCGGCCAGGTGGATCAGCAGGGTGAGCGCGGCGAAGAGCAGCACCAGCATCGCCACCATCCAGCCCAGCGTGGTGCGGGCGTTGCGCCACTCCGGCGGGCGGAACGCCGGGACCGCGTTGGACACCGCCTCGATGCCGGTCATCGAGACCGCGCCCGAGGCGAAGGCCCGCAGCACCAGCAGCAGGCCGAGCCCCTCGGCCGCCGGCACCGCCGGCGGCGGCACCGGCGTGAAGCCGCGCCCGGCCGCCCGCAGGTAGCCGACCACCAGCAACGCCAGCAGCGCGACCACGAAGACGTACGTGGGGAGCACGAAGATGTTGCCGGCGGTCCGGACCCCGCGCAGGTTGCCGGCGAGCAGCACGGCGATCACCAGCACGCCGAGCGGCACGGCGAACGGCGCCAGCCCGGGCAGCGCCGAGGTGATCGCGTGCACCCCGGCGGCCACCGAGACCGCCACGGTCAGCACGTAGTCGAGCATCAGCCCGGCGGCGGCGGTCAGCCCCGCCCCGGCGCCCAGGTTGTCCCCGGCGACGATGTACGACCCGGCGCCGTGCGGGTAGGCGGGGATGGTCTGCCGGTAGGAGATGCCGACCGCCACCATGAGCAGCACCAGCCCGGCGGCCAGCGGCAGGGAGAGCCCCAACGCCGCGCTGCCGGCCAGCACCAGCACGGTCAGCATCGCCTCCGGGCCGTACGCCACCGAACTGAGCAGGTCGGAGGAGAGCACCGGCAGCGCCACCAGCTTGCGCATCCGCTCGTAGATCACCGCCGCGCTGGACAGCGGCGGACCGAGGACGGCCCGGCGCAGCCGGGTCAGCGCCCGGCCGAACCGGGTGCCGGGCAGGTTGGCCGGTTCGGTGGCGACCAGTTCGTCCGGCTGCTCCCGGCGGAACATGGCGATCGGGGCCAGCCGGCCGAAGCGGGTCGGGGTGGGGCGCCCGCCGTGCCGACCGAGGGTCGGGTCGATCGGCAGCTCGCCGGGGTGGTCGGCGCGCCAGCGGTCACCGATCCGACGCAGGGTGCCCAGCTCCTCCGGGGCGAGCGGCGGGAACTCGGCCGACGGGGTGACGACGGTGCCGATGTCGGCCTCGTCCCCGTCGCCCTGTCGCCGCGCCATCTCCGCCACACCTCCCTCCGCACTCTCACGCGCGAGCGGCGGTCGTGGCGGCGGAATCGGCGTTCTCCCGAGAAGCGCGGACCGGTCAGCCGGTGGGTGGCGCGGCGTCGGCGGGGACCGGGGCCGGTGCGGGGCGGCGGCCGGCGCGGGCGCCACCGAGCACCACCACGGCCACCCCGACCAGCAGCAGGGCCAGCCCGGGCAGCGCGAGCGGGCGGGGCAGCTGGCCGAGCCAGACCCAGCCGATCAGGGCGGCGCCGGGCGCCTCCAGCAGGATCAGCACGCTGACCGTGGTGGCCGAGACGCGGCGCAGTGCGTAGTTGAACATCGAGTGCCCGAGCAGCTGGGCGCCGGCGACCAGGCCGAGGATGGCCAGCCAGGTGGCGGAGTCGTACCCGCGCAGTCGCACGCCGCCGACCAGGCACACCACCAGCAGGATCAGCGCGCACACCCCGTAGCAGATGGTGGTGTAGGTGGTGGTGCTGATGGTGGCCCGGGCGCGCTCGCCGAACGCGGTGTAGACCGCGGCGAACATGCCGCCGGTGATCGCCAGCAGGTCCCCGGCGAAGGCCCGCCCGGAGACGGCGACGTCCGCGCCGGTGGCGAGCACCGCGCCCGTCACGGCCACCGCGATGCCGACCCAGACGGCGTACGGCAGGTGGCGGCCCTGCCAGCGGGCGATCAGCCCCTGCCAGACCGGCTGGGTGGCGCCGAGCGCGGTGGCCGCGGCGACCGAGGTGAGCTGGGCGCTCGGCATCCAGGTGGCGAAGTGGGCGGCCAGCGCCACGCCGGAGAGCGCGCAGTACCAGCCCTCCCGCCGGCCCGCCCCCACGGTCAGCGCCCGGAACTCGGCCCGGCGGCGGGCCAGCGAGAACGGGCCGAGCACCGCGACCGAGAGCAGGTTGCGCCAGAACGCGACGGCCAGCGCCGGGGCCGCGGCGAAGGCGATCAGCGGGGCGGAGGAGGAGACGGCGGCGACGGCGAGCGCGAGGACGCCGACGGTCAGCGGATCCACCGTCGGACGGTGCGGGGTGGGAGACACGGAGAGCAATACTCACACAACTTCGGACACCACTTAGCGTCAACGCTCCGTTACGATCATGCGCGTCCGCACCGGCGATCCCCTCGACGTCCGGAGGCGCTTTCCCATGCCCAGGTACCCCGCGGTGCTGTTCGACTTCTTCGGCACCCTGACCCGCTGCGTCCAGCGCGGCGCGGCCCACGAAACCACCGCCGAGCTGCTCGGCTGTCCCGTCGACACGCTCGCCGCGGTCCTCGACCGCACCTTCTACCAGCGGGCCAGCGGCCGGCACGGCAACGCCGAGGCGACGCTGCGCTGGGTCTGCGCCCAGGCCGGCGTCCACCCCTCCGACGACGCCGTCCGGGCGGCGGTGGCCTCCCGGCACCGGGCGGTACGCGCCGACACCCGGCTGCGCGACGACGCGGTTCCCGCGCTCGCCGCGCTCCGGGAGCGGGGTGTCAGCACCGGCGTGGTCAGCGACTGCACCCACGAGCTGCCGGCGTTCCTGCCGCAGCTGGCCGTCGCCCCGCTGCTCGACGCGCGGGTCTTCTCCGTCCACGTCGGCCGGTGCAAGCCGGACCCGGCGCTCTACCTGGCCGCCTGCCGTCGGCTCGCCGTGCGGCCCGAGGACTGCCTCTACGTCGGTGACGGCGGCAGCCGGGAGCTGACCGGCGCGCAGCGGGCGGGGATGACCGCCGTGCGGCTGGCCGCCCCCGACCTGGCCGGGCACCTGGTCTTCGACGCCGAGCCGGACTGGCACGGCCCGGTCGTCGGTTCGCTGAGCGAGGTGGTCGAGCTGGTCGACGCGGTGCCGGTGGGTTGCTGAGCGCCGGGCCGCCGGCTCAGCGGCGGCGGACCTTGTGCAGGCGGAACGGTTTACGGGTGGCGCGCACGGCGGGAGTCTCGCGCGGCACCTCGGCCAGCGAGCCGGCCGGCAGGTCCGGGCCGGCGTCCGGCGCGCCGGCCGGGGCGAGCCGGGTCAGCGCGCAGCCGTCGGCCGCCCAGCGGGCCACCAGGTCGGCGGTGGGCCCGGAGGCGTTCAGCCGTTTGGCCGCCACCAGCGGGGCGGCGGTCTCCCACGCCTCGGTGCCCGGCGCCAGCCGGGTCACCTGGGCCGGCCAGGTGACGATCCGCCCGCCGTGGTCGCCGCGCAGGGTCACCCGCGCCTGCGCCGCGTCGGCCAGCCCGGGCGCGGACTGCTCGCCCGGCCCGCTGACCACGAAGAGCGATCCCTCCAGCGGTACGCACCACAGCGCCAGCGCCGGGCCGTCGCCGACGCTCACCCAGGCCACGGCCGCCTTCTTCATCGCCTCGTCGACCAGGGGCGTCGACACCGGGGCGTCCACCTCGTCCGTCACACCGGCATCCTCTCGTACGTGGGGCGTGCGGTCACCGGTCAACCGACGAACGGCGGGACCAGGATCTCGCCCCGGGCCACCGCCATGACCTGGCCGGAGACGGTGGCGCCGACCGCCGCCCCGTCGGCCGCGGTCACCGTGCAGGCCAGCGCCGACGGGCGGTGGATCTCGATGCCCTGGCGGACCGCGTACGCGGAGCGCCCCTCGCCGGGGAGCAGCCCGCTGGCGACCAGCCAGACGCCGAGCCCGAGGGCGGCCGAGCCGGTGGCCGGGTCCTCCGGCACGCCGAGCCCGGGCACGAAGACGCGGGCGTGCGCGGTTTGCGTCTCGGCGTCCCAGGAGAAGACGCTGACATGCTCCACCCCGTACCGTTCCGCCGCCGCCGCGTTGACCTTGGCGCGGGCCACCGCGTCCGGGCGGACCGGAAGGTAGGGGAACTCCAGCCCGCAGCCGGCCACCCGGGGCGCCGGGCCGGCGTGGTCGTCGGCGGTGAGGCCGGCCATCTCCAGCAGCGGCTCCGGGTCCAGCTCCGGCCCGAGGGTGGGGGTGCCGCCGGTCAGGGTGGCACCGGTCTCGCCGACCTCGATCGGCAGCACCCCGGCGCCGCACTCCTGGGTGATACTGCCCACACCGAACATGCCGCGCCGGCTGGCGGTGACCGCCGCGCCGACGCTGGGGTGCCCGGCGAACGGCAACTCCGCGGCCGGGGTGAAGATCCGGGCCCGGTAGGTGGCCCCGACCTGGGTGGGCGGCAGCACGAACACCGTTTCCGAGAGGTTGAACTCCTGCGCGAGCGCCTGCATCTGTTCGGTGGCGAGCCCTTCGGCGCCGAACACCACGGCCAGCGGGTTGCCGGCGAACGGGCGATCGGTGAAGACGTCCACGATCTCGTAGGCCAAGGTCGACATGTTGATAAACACTAGGCGCTTAGGCTGGTGCCCGTGAGCACGCCGAACCGGGTCTACATCGCCCGACTCGCCGGAGTCGCCGTCTTCGACCCGAACGGCGACCAGGTGGGCCGGGTGCGTGACGCGGTGGCCCGGATCCGGCCGACCCAGCGTCCCCCCGAGGTGGTGGGCCTGGTCGCCGAGATGCCGATGCGCCGGCGGATCTTCCTGTCCATCAACCGGATCACCTCCATCGACGCGGACGCGGTGGTGCTCGGCAGCGGCACCCTCAACCTGCGCCGCTTCGAGAAGCGCCCCAACGAGCTGCTGGTGCTCCAGGAGCTGCTGGACCGGCGGGTCCAGCTCGAACCGGGCGGCCAGCCGGGCGCGGTGGTCGACGTGGCGATGGAGTGCAGTCGGGGTGGCGAGTGGTCGCTGTCCCGGGTCGCCGTCCGCGAGCAGACCGGCCGGCTCACCCGCCGCGGCCACCTGCACCAGGTCGAGTGGGACCGGGTCCGCGGGCTGAGTGGCATCGCCGCCAACCGGGGTACGGCCAACCTGCTCGCCGTGCTGGAGGACATGCGTCCGGCCGACCTGGCCAACGCCCTGCAGGACCTGCCCGACGCGCGGCGCAACGAGGTCGCGGCGGCTCTCGACGACGAACGCCTCGCCGACGTGCTCAGCGAGCTGCCGGAGCACGACCAGGTGGAGATCCTCGCCGCGCTGGACCGGGAACGGGCCGCCGACGTGCTGGAGGAGATGGACCCGGACGACGCCGCTGACCTGCTCAACGAGCTGCCGCCGCCGGAGCAGGACGTGCTGCTGGACCTGATGGAGCCGAACGAGGCCGACCCGGTCCGCCAGCTGCTGCGCTACGCCTCCGGTACGGCGGGCAGCGTGATGACCTCCGAGCCGGTGATCCTGCCGCCGGACGCCACCGTCGCGGAGGCGCTCGCCCGGATCCGCGAGGAGCAGCTCTCCCCGGCCGTCGCGGCCCAGGTGTTCGTGGCCCGCGCCCCGATGACCACGCCCACCGGCCGCTACCTGGGCATGGTGCACTTCCAGCGGCTGCTCCGGGAGCCGCCGGCGGAGATGCTCGGCGGGGTGGTGGTCAACGACATCGACCCGCTGCGACCGACCACCCCACTGCCGGAGATCACCCGCCGGATGGCCACCTACGACCTGGTCGCGATGCCGGTGGTGGACCGCAACAACCGGCTGGTCGGCGCGGTCACGGTCGACGACGTGCTCGACCACTCGCTGCCGCGCGACTGGCGGGACCGGGACGCCGTACCGGCCCCGGGCCCCGCCGAGGGGACGGACGGCGCTGATGGCTGACCAGCGACGGGCCGAGCGACTGGACCAGCCGCGCGAGCCCCGGGGCGTCAAGCTGCCCCGGTTCGATCCGGAGGCCTTCGGCCGGTGGTCCGAGGGGATCGCCCGGGGCATGGGCACGGCGAACTTCATCGTCTACATGACGGTGGTCATCGCGCTCTGGTTCGGCTGGAACACCCTGGCCCCCGCGCACCTGCGCTTCGACCCGTACACCTTCACCTTCCTCACCCTGATCCTGTCGTTGCAGGCCTCGTACGCGGCCCCGCTGATCCTGCTCGCGCAGAACCGGCAGGCCGACCGGGACCGGGTGGCGCTGGAGGAGGACCGGCGGCGGGCCACCCTGCAGAAGGCCGACACGGAGTACCTGACCCGGGAGATCGCCGCGCTGCGGATCGCCATGGGTGAGGTGGCCACCCGGGACTTCCTCCGCTCCGAGCTGGCCCGGCTGGCCGAGGAGCTGGACGAGGCGGCCCAGCGCCGGCAGCGGCTGGAACGCCGGCAGCAGGAGAAGGCCGTCCGGCGGGGCGGCGAGGGTCTCGACGAGCCCCGCGACGACCTGGACGGCGACTACGCCCGCGACGGCCGGCCGGAGGGCTGACCGGCGGGGCGGCCCGGGCCCGCCGGAGGGGCCATCGATTCGCTCACACCGGCCCCGCTGCCGGCGGCGACGGATCACCGCCGACGTAGCATTGCGGGCATGTCAGCACCCGTCAGCACCATCTCCGACGCGATCCAGGCCGCCCTGGCCACCGTCAACGACCCGGAGATCCGCCGCCCGATCACGGACCTCGGCATGGTCCGCTCCGCCGTGGTCGGCGACGACGGCGTCGTACGCGTCGAGCTGCTGCTCACCGTCGCCGGCTGCCCGCTGAAGGACAAGCTGCGCTCCGACATCACCGCCGCCGTGGGGGCGGTCCCCGGCGTGACGGGCGTCGAGATCGAGTTCGGCGTGATGAGCCCCGAGCAGCGCCAGGAGCTCCAGTCGAAGCTGCGCGGCGGCAACGCCACCGAGGAGCCGGTGATCCCGTTCGCCCAGCCCGGCTCCCGGACCCGGGTGTACGCGGTGGCCAGCGGCAAGGGTGGCGTCGGCAAGTCGAGCGTGACGGTCAACCTGGCCGCCGCGCTGGCCGCCCGGGGCCTCTCGGTCGGCGTGGTCGACGCGGACATCTACGGCCACTCGGTGCCCCGGATGCTCGGCGCGGACGGCCGCCCGACCCGGGTCGAGGACATGATCATGCCGCCGCAGGCGCACGGCGTGAAGGTGATCTCGATCGGCATGTTCACCCCGGGCAACGCCGCCGTGGTGTGGCGCGGCCCGATGCTGCACCGGGCGCTCCAGCAGTTCCTCGGCGACGTCTACTGGGGCGACCTGGACGTGCTCCTGCTCGACCTGCCCCCGGGCACCGGCGACATCGCCATCTCGGTGGCTCAGCTGCTGCCGAACGCCGAGATCCTGGTGGTGACCACGCCGCAGGCCGCGGCCGCCGAGGTCGCCGAGCGGGCCGGCGCGATCGCCCTGCAGACCCACCAGCGGGTGGTCGGCGTCATCGAGAACATGGCCTGGCTGGAGCTGCCCGACGGCTCGCGGATGGAGGTCTTCGGCGCCGGTGGCGGCCAGGCCGTGGCCGAGTCGCTGAGCCGGACGATCGGCGCGCAGGTGCCGCTGCTGGGTCAGATCCCGCTCGACACCCGGGTACGCGAGGGCGGCGACGCCGGCAACCCGATCGTGCTGGCCGAGCCGGACGCCCCCGCCTCCAAGGCGCTGGCCCAGATCGCCGACCGCCTCGCCGTCCGCCGCGAGTCCCTGCTCGGCAAGCCCCTCGGCCTCAAGCCCGCCGGCCGCTGACCCCGCCCCACCCCACCCGCGCGCTCCGCGCGCCCCAAGATCCGCGCAAATACAGAGAAAGAGTGGCCTTCCGCGCTCGGGAGGCCACTCTTTCTCTGTAAGTGCACGCTCCGCGCGCCCTGCCCGGGTCGTGCGCGAAGCGCGCGGGACGGGGGCGTGGTGCGGGGTGCGGTCGGGTGGGGAGTGCGGGACGCGTCAGGTGGCGTCGTCGTAGCTGGGGCGGGGGGCCGGGGCGGGCGCGCCGCCCGTGGCGGTGGCCTTGCGGCCGCCCCTGCCGCGCGGATCGGCGGCGTCGGCGACGTCCTTGATCTCGTTGTGCACGCCGGTCACGTCCGCCCGCAGGTTGTCGTAGACGCCCTGCAACGGCTTCCGGATCGCCTGCTCGTCCTCTTCGCTGAGCAGGTGCTTGCGGATGAACGCCTTGGGGTGCAGGTCCTCCAGCTGGATGTCGGTGCCCAGCTCGCGACTCAGGTCGCCGGTCGCGTTGCGGGCCATGCCGCGCAGGTTGCGGACCATCCGCAGGCCGTCGTTGATGACGTTGGGCAGCCGGTCACCGAAGATCAGCAGCGCCAGGAGCAGCAGCGCACCGATCTCCCACCAGTTCAGGTTGTCGAGCACTGCTGGGGCCTCCTCGTCGGCGTCAAGGCAAGACTACGCACGTCGGGTGCCCGGCCGGGAGGGGGTGACCGGTCCTCACTTGGCGTCTGCGGCGAGCGTCACCGAGGTGTTCTGCCGGGCGGACCCCCGCCGGTACTCCACCGTCACCACGGATCCCGGCGCGAACTTGCGTACCAGGGCGATCAGGTCGATCGGCTCGGTCATCGGGCGGCCGTTCAGCTTGAGGATCACGTCCCCGGCCTTCAGCCCCGCGCCGGCCGCCGGCCCGGATGGCTCCACCGCCGCCAGCCGTACGCCGGCGCCGCCGGTGATCGTGCCGGCGCCGCCCACCTGCGCGCCGATCACCGTACGGCGGGCCTTGCCGGTGCCGATGATGTCCTGCGTGATCCGCTTGGCCTGGTTGATCGGGATGGCGAAGGCGAGGCCGATGTTGCCCGCCTCCTGCCCCTCGGCGACCAGTGACTTGATCGTGGAGTTGACCCCGATCACCCGGCCGGCGGAGTCGACCAGCGGGCCGCCGGAGTTGCCGTGGTTGACCGCCGCGTCGGTCTGGATCGCCGCGTAGTAGCGGACCGGGCCGCCGGGCTCCCCGGCCTGCATGGTGCGGTCCAGGGCGCTGACGATGCCGGCGGTGACGGTGTTGGCCAGCGAGAGCGGCGAACCGATGGCGAGCACTGGGTCGCCGACCGCCAGCGCGTCGGAGTCGCCGAACTCCACCGGGCGCAGCCCGGTGCGGCTGACCTTGATCACCGCAATGTCCGACTCCGGGTCCTGGCCGACGACGGTGGCCGGCGCGGTGCTGCCGTCGTTGAAGACCACCGAGGCCCGGCCGGTGCCGCCGGACACCACGTGATCGTTGGTGATCACGTGCCCGTCGGCGCTGACGATGAAGCCCGAGCCCTCGCTCACCCCGCCCAGGCTGGACACCCGGACGGTCACCACGCTGGGCAGGACCTTCTCGGCGACCCCGGCCAGCGACTCGGGGCGACGCTGGGCCAGGCCCGGCGCCTCGGCCGGTCGGGCGCCGAGCGCCACCCCGCCACCGGCCCCGCCGCGGACCGCGAAGGCGTACCCGAGGGCTCCGCCGAGGGACCCGGCGAGCAGCGCGGTGATCAGCGGGACGAGCAGCAGCTGGCGCAGCCTCGGGCGGCCCGGGGCGTCCGGGTCGCTGACCGGTTCCGGCGCGGCCCCGGCGTCGGGCGCGCCCGGGATGACCACGGCGGCCGGCGCGTACGGGTCCCGCCACGGGTCGGCCAACGCGTCGGACCACCAGGGCGATGTCGTCCCGCCCGGGGCGCCGTGCGGCGCCGCAGGCGGCCCCACCGGCGTCGCCCCGGCCGGCGGTCCCGCCGGTGCCGGAGTCCCGCCGGGCTGGCGCCAGTCCCAGCCGTCGGTCACGTCGGTGCCTCCCAGTCCGTCCCCCGACCCCCCGTGCCGCGTGGTGCGGCGGCCGTCGCGAAACGAGGGATACCGCTTCCAGGATTGCACGGATGAGCCGGATGGCATCAGCTCTTGCCGGGCGTGATCGTCGACGGCGGACGGCGCGGCTGCGCGCCGAAAGGCTCGCCTCTAGGCTCATACCGCCAACCCGCCCCCCGCACCACTCCCGCCGCCCGGAGGTGTCCCATCGCCACGGTCGCCAATTCCGGCACCCCGACGGCGCAGGCGCTGCAGTTCGCCGAGTCGTACGTCGGCGAGGACCTCGTGCTGCGGACCGCCCGCAGCCTCGCCCGGGAGGTGGGCCTCGACGCGGTGACGCCCGGGGCCGGGGCGGCGCTGCGCCTGCTCGCCGCCGCCGGCAACGCCCGGGCGGTGGTGGAGATCGGCACCGGCACCGGGGTCAGCGGCGTCTGGCTGCTGCGCGGGATGCGGGCCGACGGCGTGCTCACCACCATCGACCTGGAGGTCGAGCACCAGCGGATCGCCCGGCGCATCTTCGTCGAGGCCGGCTACCCGTCGGGGCGTACCCGGATCATCACCGGGCGGGCGCTGGACGTGCTGCCCCGGCTCGCGGACGGCGCGTACGACCTGGTCTTCGTGGACGCCGAGGCGACCGGCTTCGCCGCGTACGTCGACGCCGCGCTGCGGCTGCTGCGACCCGGTGGGGTGCTGGCCCTCAACGGCACCCTGGCCGGCGGGCGGATCGGCGACCCGGCCGCGCGGGACGCCGAGACGGTGACCGTCCGGGAGACGATCAAGGCGCTCCGGGAGTCCGAGCACTGGATCCCGGCGCTACTGCCGGTGGGGCACGGCCTGCTCGCCGCCGTGAAGTGCTGACCCGCCGCCGACCGCCCGGCCCGGCGTCCGCCGCGCGCCGGCCGGGACCGCCGGCTCAGTCCAGCGTCGCCAGCCAGCGCAGCAGCCCGCGTACGCCCCAGCCGGTCGCGCCCCGGGTCAGTTCGGCGTCGTCGCCGTCGGCCCAGGACGGCGCGGACATGTCGATGTGCAGCCACCGGTCGCGCAGGTCGCCGGTGAACTCGCGCAGGTAGAGCGCGGCGGTCACCGAGCCGGCGCCGACGGCGGGCGAGCTGTGCAGGTCCGCCAGGTCACTGCCGAGGTGCTCGACGTAGTCGGCGGCCAGCGGCATCCGCCAGGCGGCCTCGCCGGCAGCGTCGACGGCGGCCAGCAGGTCGGCGGCGAGCTGGTCGTTCTCGCTGTAGAGGGCGCCGGTGCGCTTGCCGAGCGCGACCGCGTTGGCACCGGTCAGGGTGGCCAGGTCGATCAGCAGGTCCGGCTGGAGCTCCCGGACCGCGTACGCCAGCGCGTCGGCGAGGACCAGCCGACCCTCGGCGTCGGAGTTGGTGGTCTCGCTGGTCAGGCCGCCGTAGTGGCGGACGATGTCGCCGGGGCGGAACGCCGACCCGCTGACCATGTTCTCCGCAAGCGGGGCCAGCGTGGTGATCCGCACCGGCAGCCGCAGCGCGGCCGCGCCCAGCGTCGCCGCGATCACCGCGGCCGCGCCGGCCATGTCCTTGCGCATCAGCTTCATCGCCGGCACCGGCTTGATCGAGATGCCGCCGGTGTCGAAGGTGATCCCCTTGCCGACCAGCACCACGTGGGTGCGGGCGTCGGCGGGCCGCCAGTCCAGCTCCACCAGGCGCGGGGTGCTGGCCGAGCCGCCGCCGACGGCGAGGATGCCGCCGAAGCCCTCGGCGGCCAGTTCCTCGGGCCCGCGTACCCGCAGGTGCAGGTCGGGCTGGTCGGCCGCGGCGGCCTCGACCTGCGCGACGAACCACTGCGGGTTCTTCACCGAGGACGGGGTGTTGGTGAGGTCCCGGGCGAGCCGGGTCATCCGGGCGGTGGTCTCGGCCACCTCGACCGCGTCGCGGTACGCGTCCGGGTCGTCGACCAGCAGGTCCACCCCGGTCAGCGCGGGCGAGTCGCCGGCCTCGGTCATCCGGAACCGGTAGGAGGCGAGCAGCAGCCCCTCGACGAGGGCGCGGACCGCCTCCGCGCCGGTGCCGGTCGGCACCGAAAACGTGATGTGCGTCTCATCCCTGCCCGCGCGGGTCAGTGCCGCTCCGGCGGCCCGCCAGGCCCGGTCGGCGCCGTCGCCGATGCCGAGCAGCAGCAGCCGGGCGGGGGTGCGGGCCGGGCGCAGGTGCGCGTACGTCTCGCCGGCCCGGCCGGTCAGCCGGGTGGCCGGCAGCAGGGCGGTCGCCTCCGCCAGCACCTCGTCGGGCAGGGCCGGCCCGGTCGGGGCCAGCGTTGCCGGGGTGTCGCCCCCGTCGGTGTCGGCCGCTGCGCGGACGGGCAGGACGAGGGTGTCGAGCCGGTCCGGACCGGCTGACAGGCGGATGGCGAGCACGCTGGACCGTACCTCCGAGAATGGATCGTGGTGCGGGGCCTGGCCACCCGCGGACACAGGTGAAGACCCTGAGCCACCGGCCGTGGCCGGTGGCTCAGGGATACGACGAACTGCCCGCGCGTCGCCGCGCGGCCTGTCGGTCGATCAGCCGGCGGCCGCCTTCAGGGCGTCACCCAGTGCATTGGCCTCGTCGGGAGTCATCTCGACGACGAGCCGGCCACCGCCCTCCAGCGGGACCCGCATGACGATGCCCCGGCCCTCCTTGGTGACTTCCAGCGGACCGTCGCCCGTCCGCGGCTTCATCGCCGCCATGTTGTCTCCCCTCAGACCTGTATCAGGGTCGGTGGGTTGCCCCACAGCCACTTCGTCACGACCACCCGCAACGTGCGCGGAGGTGTCGACCACCGATTTTCCCTGATGAACACCGCCGGACCCAAACCGAAGCAGCATTGATGTAACAGCATCTAGCTTATCTTGAGAAGGCCTGTCACAATGTGCGGTCATGCAGGCACGGTCGGCACTCTTCGACCTGTACGGCGACTACCTCCGACCGAGGGGTGGCCGTGCACCGGTCGCCGCCCTGGTCAAGCTGCTGTCGCCGCTCGGGATCGCTCCTCCGGCCGTGCGCACCGCGGTCTCCCGGATGGTCCGCCAGGGCTGGTTGGACCCGCTCCGGCTGGTCACCGGGCCGGGATATTCGATCACACCGAAGGCCGCCCGGCGACTCGACGAGGCGGGCGCCCGGATCTACCGCACCGGCCGGGTCACCTGGGACGGCCGGTTCGACCTCCTGGTGCTCCAGACCCCGACCGCCCGGCGGGACCGGCAGCGCCTCGCCGCCAACCTGAGCTTCCTGGGCTACGGCACCCTCGACGAGCACACCTGGGTGGCCACCCGGGCGAGCGAGGACGTGGACCTGCTGCTGGAGGAGGCGGGCGTGCGCTACGAGCGGTTCACCGCCGCGCACGCCGCCGGCACGCCGGGCGCGATGGGGGTGGTCCGCCGGGCCTGGGACCTCACCGAGATCGGGCACGCGTACGAGCGGTTCGTCTCCGAGCAGCGACCGCTGCTGTCCGGGGTGACCGTGCGCAGCGGCGACGAGGAGGCGTACGCGGCCCGGTTCCGGCTGGTGCACGCGTGGCGTACCTTCCTGTTCCGGGACCCGCAGCTGCCCCCGGCGCTGCTCCCGGAGCGCTGGCCCGGCACCGCCGCGGCCAGCTTCTTCGACCGGCACGCGGCCCGGCTGCGGCCGGCCGCCGACCGGTACGTCGAGCACTGCCTCGACGCCAGCAACCGCATCGCCCGACAGAAGGGTCGTTAGAAACGTGACCGAGCCGCTGCTCGTCGACCGCACCGACGCCGTGGTCACCCTGACGCTGAACCGCCCCACGGCGATGAACTCGCTCGACGTGGCGCTCAAGGAGGCGCTCCGGGACACCCTGGCCGAACTGGAGGCCGACCGTTCCTGCCGGGCCGTGGTGCTGGCCGGCGCGGGCGGGCAGTTCAGTGCCGGCCAGGACCTGCGCGAGCACGTGCAGACCCTCCAGTCGACCACCCCGAACCCGCTGGACACCGTGCGGGCGCACTACAACCCGATCGCCGCCCGGCTGGCCAACCTGCCCAAGCCGGTGGTGGCCGCGGTGCGCGGGATGGCGGCCGGGGCGGGCGCCTCGCTGGCCTTCCTCGCCGACTTCCGGGTCGGCGGCCCGAAGACGAAGTTCCTGATGGCGTTCGCCGGGGTGGGGCTGGCCGCCGACACCGGGGCCTCCTGGACGCTGCCCCGGCTGGTCGGCCACGCCAAGGCCGTCGAGCTGCTGATGCTCGCCGAGCCGGTCGGCGCCGAGGAGGCCTGCCGGCTGGGCCTGCTCAACAAGCTGGTCGAGGACGACGAGCAGGTGCTGCCGACCGCGCAGGAGCTGGCCGCCCGGCTCGCCGCCGGCCCGACCGTCGCGTACGCGGCGATCAAGCGCCAGCTCTCCATCGCCGACGCGGGCACCCTCGCCGACGCCCTCGCCGCCGAGGCGCAGGCCCAGGCGATCTGCGGCGCCACCGCCGACCACAAGGCCGCCACGATGGCGTTCGTGGAGAAGCGCAAGCCGGTCTTCGAGGGCCACTGACGGTGCCAGCGCCGGCCGGTCCGCCGGGCCGGCCGGCGCTCACCCGGACCGGGTCAGTCGTCCTCCTCCGGGTCCTGGTTGGCCTCGGCGCCCAGCACGAACGCCTGCATGGCCAGCTCGTCGCCGGACGGCGAGACGAACGCGGGCAGCTCGGACGGGCCCAGCTCCTGCACGTACGACCAGAAGAGCCGGACCGCCTCGGCCCGGGAGTCGGCCTCGATCGGGAGGTCCAGGCTGACCAGCCAGGTGCGGCGCAGCGGCGGCGGGCCGAGCCGGTCGGCCAGCTCGCGGTAGACCCCGGCGTCCAGCGGGGTGACCGGGCCGGCGATCGGCACCTGGTCGGCCGGGGACGGCTCGTCGAAGGCCCGCCGGGTGTACGTCACCGCCAGCGAGTCCGCGCCCACGCGGGCGACCCGCCCCAGGGCCACCAGCCGGGGCGGCTCCGGCACCAGCACCGCCACCGGGTCACCGGGGCGCGGCCGGGACTCCCCGACCGGGGCGGGCAGCTCCAGGGTGTCGTGGTGGACGAGGCGTTCGGCGTCGTACCGGCCGGCCGGCAGGAGCACCGCCCAGGCGCCCTCAGCCGGCCCGTCGACGTCGGTCGTCCCGCTGGCGCGGTGGTCGGTCGCGGTCATGCCCCCATCTCATCACGGGCCACCCGGGCGACGGCCACGTGGCAGCCGGCCAGGTGGTCGTCGACCATGCCGGTGGCCTGCATCAGCGCGTACGCGGTGGTGGGGCCGACGAAGCGGAAGCCGCTCTTCTTGAGGGCCTTGGCCATCGCGGTGGACTCCGGCGTCAGGGCGGGCACCTCGGCGAACGACTCCGGCCGGGTGGCCCGGGGCGGCGGCGCGTACGACCACAGCAGCGCGGAGAGCCCGTCGGGCAGCTCCAGCGCGGCCCGCGCGTTGGCGATCGCCGCCTCGATCTTGGCGCGGTTGCGGACGATCCCCGCGTCGGCGAGCAGCCGGGCCGCGTCGGCCTCGCCGTAACCGGCGACCCGCTCGATCCGGAACTCGTCGAAGGCCAGCCGGAACGCCGGCCGCTTGCGCAGGATGGTCAGCCAGGACAGGCCGGACTGGAACGCCTCCAGCGTCAGCCGCTCGTAGAGGGCGTCGTCCCCGCGCAGCGGCCGACCCCACTCCGTGTCGTGGTAGAGGGCGTAGTCCGGGGTGCTCGACCCCCAGGCGCAGCGGGTCAGGCCGTCGGGGCCGGTCACCAGGTCAGTCACGGCGTACACGGTAGGGCCTGGCCCCGACAGCGCCGGGTGGGGTCAGGGCAGCCGGCCCTGCTCGACCAGCCGGGCGAAGCGCTTCAGCGCCAGGGTCAGGCCCGCCTTGGAACCCGGCCAGAGCAGCGGCCACGCCACCCGGCCGGCCGGCCCACCGGGCAGGTGGAACCACTCGTGCCAGACCACCTGGGTGCGGTCCCGGGCCAGCGGGGTGCAGCGCAGCACGCCGGGACCGCGGAGCAGCTTGCCGCAGTGCACGACGCCGACCTCGTACGGCGCGTCGACCCGGACCACCCGCATCTCGTCGCGCAGCACCGCCGGCCCGAGCGTGGTGACCGCCTCGACCAGGGTGCCCTCCCCGCCGTCGCCCTCGACGACGCGGACCCTGGTGAACGGAATCCACTCGGACTGCCGCTCCCAGTCGGTGAGCGCGGCGAAGACCCGGGGGGCGGGGGCGTCCACGATCACCGTGGCGGTGAACTCGCCGGCCCCGGGCTGGGCAGCCTCGCGCAGGCCGTCCACGCCCTCCGGGCCGGTCACAGCGACTCCGAGCGGACCCTGTCGCCGGGCCGCCCGCCGGCCGGGTCGGCATCGGAGTCGGTGCCGTCGGAGCGGGGGTCGGTGTCCACGGCCGCCGTGCGCAGGGCGGGCGCGGTGTCGACGGACGCCTCGGGCCCGGCGTCGGCGGCGGCGGTGCGCAGGGCCGGCGCGTCGAGCGGCCGGTCGGCGTCGTCGGCCGCCGGCCGGTCGGCGTCGAGCGGCCGGATGCCGTCGGGGGCCGCCGCGCCCGGCTCGACGTCCCGCGGCGCGTCCGCCGACCCGTGCGCCGGTGTCGCGGTGGCACCCGCGTACCCCAGGGTGGGGTCGGCGTAACCAGGGTCGGTGGCCGGGGGCTCGCCGGCCGCCTCCTCGCGGGCCCGGCGCAGCGCGTCGGCGTCGGCCAGCCGGCCCTCGCGCAGCGCCGCGACCTCGGCCTCCAGCACGCCGATCAGCTCGGCCTTGTAGCCGATGTCGTAGGCGGCCCGGCGCATCGCCTGGTCGACCTGGGCCATCCGGTAGCCGCGCAGCGCGGTGTCGAAGCGGACCTCGCCGACGTCCGCCTCACGCAGCGGGCGACTGCCCGGCAGCGGCACGGCCCGGCCGTCCGGCTCGGCCGGCGCCAGGCCGGCGTCCCGGCCGGAGACCAGCACCGTCACCCCGAACACCACCGCCGCCACGGTCAACGCGATGACCAGTACGAGCAGAACCTGACCCATGGACAGATCGTGGCACGGCGACCGCCCCCCGAGCGACCCCAACCACCGCAGCGCCCCGGATCCCCTGGTGACGTCCCGGCCCGGCGGCGCGCCGGTCGACCGGATAGCGTCGTCAGCGGCCGGGCGACCCGGCCGGCGACGGGCGGGAGGCGGGGATGGCCGGGGCGCTGCGGCTCGGTGGGCGGACGTTCGCACCGGGCGAGCTGGTGGTGATGGCGATCGTCAACCGCACGCCGGACTCGTTCTTCGATCGGGGCGCGACCTTCGCCCAGGACAGCGCGCTGCGCGCGGTGGAGGCCGCGGTGACCGAGGGCGCGGAGATCATCGACATCGGCGGGGTCAAGGCCGGACCGGGCGACGAGGTCGACGTCGCCGAGGAGATCCGACGGACGGTGGACACCATCGCCGCCGTCCGGGCCGCCTTCCCCGACGTGGTGATCTCGATCGACACCTGGCGGGCCGAGGTCGCGGTGGAGGCGGTGGCGGCCGGCGCGGACCTGCTCAACGACACCTGGTCCGGCGCCGACCCGGCGCTGGCCCGGGTCGCCGCGCAGACCGGGGCCGGGCTGGTCTGCTCGCACGCCGGCGGGCTCGCCCCGCGTACCCGGCCGCACCGGGCCGCCTTCGACGACGTGGTCGCCGACGTGGTCACCACGGTGACCGGGCTCGCCGAGCGCGCGGTGGCCCTGGGGGTACGCCCCGACGGCATCCTGATCGACCCGGCGCACGACTTCGGCAAGAACACCCGGCACTCGCTGGAGATCACCCGCCGGCTCGACGAGCTGACCGGGACCGGCTGGCCGCTGCTGGTGGCCCTGTCGAACAAGGACTTCATCGGCGAGACGCTGGACCTGCCGGTGCCGGAACGACTGGAGGGCACCCTCGCCGCGACCGCCGTCTCGGCCTGGCTCGGTGCCCGGGTCTTCCGCGCCCACCAGGTACGCCCCACCCGCCGGGTGCTGGACATGGTCGCCTCGATCCGCGGCGACCGGCCCCCGACGCTCACCCGCCGCGGCCTCGCCTGACCCGCGCGGGCGTCAGGTCCAGCGGAGGATGTTCTTGCGCCAGGCGTAGAGGATGCCGAGCGCCACCACGGCCACGAAGATGCCCATCTCGGCGACGGTGACCAGGCCGAAGCCGGGGCGGTCGAAGACCAGCGCCCAGGGGAAGAGGAAGACCGCCTCGACCGCGAACAGGACGTAGAGGTACGCGTACACGTAGTAGCGGATCTGCATCTGCGCCCAGTCGCCGCCGACCGGGTCGAGGCCGCACTCATAGCTGGTCCGCTTGCCCCAGGGATCGGCCGGACGGCCAGGACGTAACACCCGGTTGGCCGAGAACGCCGTAACGAAGAAGAGGGCGCTGGCGAGCAGCAGGAGCCCGAGCGTCGCGTACGAGCCCAGGTAACCGGTCACGGTGGGTCAGCCTACCGGCCATCCGACCTGCCCGACCGGCCCGGGAGGCGTACCGAACACGTTACGAATTTGTTTCCCGGTGGGACTAGTGCCCTCCGGCAACTGTTACCGAATAATGAAAGCTCACCCCGTGTCACGGAGGACAGATGGCCCGCGTGGACGTACGCCCCGTTCGGCGGGCGCTCGCCTGGCGTACCTCTTCGCTGGTAGCGGCGTCGCTGGCCACCGGGCTGGCGGTCGCGCTCGCGGCCGCGCCGGGCCTGGCCACCGCCTCGGCGACGGTGCTGCGGGTGGTCACCGCCGCGACCGACGCGACGACGCCGGGTGGTGAGCCGACGGACGGGACCACCCCGCCGGTCGAGCCGACCGCCACCGAGCCGCTGCCGACCACCGCGCCGCCGACGCTGCCCCCCGACCCGGAGCCGACCACCCCGGCACCCGAGCCGACCACGGCCACCCCGGCGACGCCCGCCCCCGGCGACCCCGCCCCGGCCACCACCGCGCCGGCCACCACCGCGCCCGCCCCGCCGCCGCCCCCGCAGGGTGGCGGCGACCGGCCGGTGCCCCCGGGCAACCCGCCGCCGAGCCAGCAGGACACCGGCGGCCTCGGGGTACGGGTCACCACCCGCGACATCGTGCTCGGCCCCGGCTACTGGAACGCCCGGAGCACCACCACCACGCTGCGGGTGACCGTCGCCAACACCGGGGCGCTCGCCGGGCGGGTCCACCTCGCCTACACCCTGCCCGCCGGGCTGACCGACGCGGGCACCCCGGGCTGCGCCGCGGTGGGCGGCGGCAACTGGCAGTGCGGCGAGTGGGCCGCCGCCCCGGGCGCGAAGTTCACCAGCCTGATCCGGGTCCGGGTCGACGGCCAGGCGTGGCGGAAGATGCCGCTCAGCGGCTCGGTACGGGTCACCGCGTCCGGCGCGGGGACGGCCACCGCCGCGGACAACGAGGGCTTCGCGGTCCTCTTCCCGCCCGGCCCGCCGGTGCCCGGGATGAGCCTCGACGCCGACGAGGTCGCCTTCGACATCAGCGGCGGCCCGGCCGAACTGGGCGTCCGGCTGGGCAACACCGGCCGGGTGGATGCCGCGGGACGGGTCGAGGTGGTGCTGCCCGACGGGGTCAGCCTGCTCTCCACGCCCGGCTGCGAGGTGGTCTCGCCGACGCGTACCCGCTGCGACGCCGGGGCCGTGGCGGCGGGCCGTACCGCCACCCTGCGCCTGCCGGTCGCCGCGACCCCGCAGGCCCAGCGCGAGGCGCCGCTGGCCGGAGCGGTGATCGCCCAACTCGACCCGCGCTCCGGGCGGACCCGGCAGCTGCAGATGAGCTTCCGGATCACCGCGGTGGCGGCGCTGGCCACCCCGCCGGCGGCGACCCCGGTCCCCACCGGCTCGCAGGGCGTGATCGCCGTGGGCGGTCAGACCTCCGACGGGGGCGCGATGACCTCGGCGCAGCGGATCGCGGTCACCCTGATCGTCATCTCCGGGCTGCTGGTGGTGCTGGCGCTCGCGCTGGCCACCACGTCGTTGCGGCGCCGGATGAGCGGGCCGGCGCCGGACCCCTCGCCGAATCCGGCATCCGACTGAACCGGCCGGCCCGGTAAGGGTCGGCGGCCGTGATCTCGATTACGGCGGTCACCCCGAAACGGCCCACAACCGGACGAACAACCTTCGGATTCGTTCCCACTCGTCGGACCTCCACCAAGGATGCCCTAACGGCTCGACGTAGGCTCTGGGTGAGAAACGACAGCGGGCCGGACCAGCTACGGGCGGATCGGCGCAGCGGCGCGTCAAGGAGGTCACGTGGCGGGGCAAGGCCGGGTCACCATCAGGTTCAGCCGCCCGCGCGACGGGGCTGAGCGAAGCGAGGTGCAGGCGTGACCAAGCAGATCCGTCAACTGGACCGGGTGGTCATCCGGTTCGCCGGTGACTCCGGCGACGGCATGCAGTTGACCGGCGACCGGTTCACCTCCGAGACGGCGCAGCTGGGCAACGACATCTCCACGTTGCCCAACTTCCCGGCCGAGATCCGGGCGCCCGCCGGCACGCTGCCCGGCGTGTCGAGCTTCCAGGTGCACTTCGCCGACTACGACATCCTCACCCCCGGCGACGCGCCGAACGTGCTGGTGGCGATGAACCCGGCGGCGCTCAAGGCCAACCTGGCCGACCTGCCCCGCGGCGCGGACATCATCGTCAACACCGACGAGTTCACCCGGCGCAACCTGGCCAAGGTGGGCTACGAGTCCAGCCCGCTGGACGACGACTCGCTCGCCGGCTACGTGGTGCACCCGGTGGCGCTGACCTCGATGACGGTCGGCGCGCTCGCCGACCAGGCGGTGTCCAAGAAGGACGCCGAGCGGGCCAAGAACATGTTCGCGCTGGGCCTGCTCTCCTGGATGTACTCCCGGCCGTACGAGTCGACGCTGCGCTTCCTGGAGCGCAAGTTCGCCGCCCGCCCGGAACTAGTCGCCGCGAACGTGGCCGCCTTCCGGGCCGGGTGGAACTTCGGCGAGACCACCGACTCGTTCTCGGTCCGGTACGAGGTGAAGCCGGCCAAGATGCTGCCGGGCACCTACCGGAACATCACCGGCAACGCGGCGCTCTCGCTCGGCCTGGTGGCCGCCGGCGTCCGCTCCGGGCTGCCGGTGTTCCTCGGGGCGTACCCGATCACCCCGGCGTCGGACATCCTGCACGAGCTGAGCAAGCACAAGCGGTTCGGCGTGGTCACCATGCAGGCCGAGGACGAGATCGCCGCGGTCGGCGCCGCGCTGGGCGCCTCGTACGGCGGCTCGCTCGGCGTCACTACCACCAGCGGTCCGGGCGTGGCGCTCAAGAGCGAGACGATCTCCCTCGCGGTGGCGCTGGAGCTGCCGCTGGTCATCGTCGACGTGCAGCGGGCCGGGCCGTCCACCGGCATGCCCACCAAGACCGAGCAGGCCGACCTGAACATGGCGCTGCACGGCCGGCACGGTGAGGCCCCGGTCGCGGTGATCGCGCCGAAGTCGCCCTCCGACTGCTTCCACGCGGCGCTGGAGGCGGCCCGGATCGCGCTGACCTACCGCACCCCGGTGATCCTGCTGTCCGACAACTACGTCGCCAACGGCTCCGAGCCGTGGCTGCTGCCCGACGTGGAGTCCCTGCCCGACCTGCGGGTCGAGTTCGCCACCGAGCCCAACGGCGAGGACGGCACCACGTTCCTGCCGTACCTGCGCGACCCGGAGACCCTGGCCCGGCCGTGGGCCATCCCGGGCACGCCGGGGCTGGAGCACCGCATCGGCGGCCTGGAGAAGGCCGACAAGACCGGTGACATCTCGTACGACCCGGCGAACCACGACTTCATGGTGCGGACCCGGGCGGCCCGGATCGAGACGATCCCGGTGCCGGACGTCGAGGTGGAGGACCCGGACGGCGACGCCCGGGTGCTGGTGCTCGGCTGGGGCTCGACGTACGGGCCGATCGGCGCGGCCTGCCGGGGCCTGCGCCAGCGCGGCCTGTCGATCGCGCAGGCGCACCTGCGCCACCTGGCACCGATGCCCGCCAACCTCGGCGAGGTGCTGCGCTCCTACGACCGGGTGGTCATCCCCGAGATGAACCTCGGCCAGCTCGCCCACGTGATCCGGGCCAAGTACCTGGTCGACGCGATCGGCTACAACCAGGTCCGCGGCCTGCCGTTCACCGCCGCCGAGCTGGAGACGACGCTGGAAGAGGTCCTGAAGAATGTCTGAGCCCGTCGCCCTGAAGCTCACCGCCAAGGACTTCAAGTCCGACCAGGAGGTGCGCTGGTGCCCCGGTTGCGGTGACTACGCGATCCTGGCGGCCGTCCAGCAGTTCATGCCGGAGCTGAACATCGCCCGGGAGAACACCGTCTTCGTCTCCGGGATCGGCTGCTCGTCGCGCTTCCCGTACTACATGAACACCTACGGGATGCACTCGATCCACGGCCGCGCCCCGGCGATCGCCACCGGCCTGTCGGTGTCCCGGCCGGACCTGTCGGTCTGGGTGGTCACCGGCGACGGCGACGCGCTGTCGATCGGCGGCAACCACCTGATCCACGCGCTGCGCCGCAACGTCAACCTCAAGATCCTGCTGTTCAACAACCGGATCTACGGCCTGACCAAGGGGCAGTACTCGCCGACCTCCGAGGTCGGCAAGATCACCAAGTCGACCCCGGTCGGCTCGGCGGACGCCCCGTTCAACCCGCTGTCGCTGGCACTGGGCGCGGAGGCGACCTTCGTTGGCCGCACCATCGACTCGGACCGCAAGCACCTGCAGTCGGTGCTGCGGGCCGCCGCCCAGCACCAGGGTTCCGCGTTCGTGGAGATCTACCAGAACTGCAACATCTTCAACGACGGCGCGTTCGACCAGCTCAAGGAGCCGGCCACCCGGGACGACTACCTGATCCGGCTGGAGCACGGGCAGCCGATCACGTTCGGCAAGGACGGGCAGTTCTGCGTCGTCCACCCGCCGGGCGGGTTCGGGCTGGAGGTCCGGGAGACCGCGGCCACCCCGGCCGAGGAGATCGTGGTGCACGACGCCGGAGTCAACGACCCCGCGTACGCCTTCGCGCTGTCCCGGCTGCCCGGTCTCGACCTGCGCAACACCCCGATCGGCGTGTTCCGCTCGGTCGAGCGCCCGTCGTACGACAGCGTGGTGCAGGAGCAGGTGGCCGCCGCCAAGGCGAAGGTCACCGAGACCCCCGAGCAGCAGCTCGCCGGTCTCCTCGCCACCGGCGACACCTGGACCATCCTCTGACCCACCCGCTCCACCCGCTTGCACAGAAAGAGTGGCTATTCCGTCGGGAATAGCCACTCTTTCTCTGTAAGTGCGTCCGGGGCCCTAGGGGGTCAGGGGTGGGTGGCGGTGGTTTGGGGGCGGTCGTCGCGGACGTGGACGAGCATGTCGCCGGTCTCGATCACCGCGCCGGCCTTGTCCGCGAGGGTGACCACCTTGCCCCGGCGGACCAGCGCGATGACCAGGGACTCCAGCTCGCGCGGCGACTTGCCGACCTCGTGCCGCTCAGCCGAGCGCATCGCCAGCGCCATGCCCTGGCCGGGGGTGAGCAGGTCCTCCACCACGTCGATCAGCGGCGGCGCCGAGGTGGAGAGCCCCAGCAGCCGGCCGGCGGTGGCCGAGGAGACGATCACGTGGTGCGCGCCGCTCTGCCGCAGCAGCGGGGCGTTCTCCGCCTCCCGGACCGCCGCGATGATCCGGACCTGGCCGGCGGTGAGCTGCCGCGCGGTGAGCGCCACCAGGACCGAGGCGTCGTCGCTGTCGGTCGCGATGATCACCGCCTTGGCGTTGCGGACGTGCGCCTCCTCCAGCACCGACGAGCGGGTGGCGGAGCCCTCGATGGCGACCAGGCCGGCGGAGGTCGCCTGCCGCAGCGCGGTGCCGCTGCGCTCCACCACCACGATCCGGGACTTGTCCAGGCCGTTCTCCAGCAGGGCGGAGACCGCGCTGCGGCCCTTGGTGCCGTAGCCGCAGATGATGACGTGGTCCTTCACGGTTCTCCTCCACCGCCCCAGCCGACGGCCGGTCCGGTACTGCTCGGTCAGGACTTCCAGGGTGGTGCCGACCAGGATGATCAGGAAGAGCACCCGGGCGGGGGTGATGAACAGGACGTTGACCAGCCGGGCCGACTGCGAGAACGGGGTGATGTCGCCGTACCCGGTCGTGGAGAGGGTGACCACCGCGTAGTAGGCGCAGTCGAGCAGGGTCAGCCCGTTCTCGTCGACGTCGCGGTAGCCGTCCCGGTCGAGGAAGACCACCGCGACGGTCAGCAGCACCAAACCCAGGGCGGCGGCCAGCCGGAGGCTCAACGCGCTCAGCGGGCCACGCCGCTGTGCCGGGAAATGGATCACCGTCGGTCCTGCTTCCCCCGGATCGCCTGCACGCCCACAACATAGCGGTTCGGCCGGCATCCGCACGCCGGGGTGGCCGACCGGGCGGGTGGGCGGGCACGACGACGGGCATGATGGGGGAAGTTCCGCCGACGCCGACCATGAGGAGGCCCGCATGTCGTTGCTGCGCCGGGTGATCGGTGGGGTCCTGCGCCGGCTACGGCTGCGCCAGGGTCGGACGCTGCGCGAGGTCGCCGAGGCGGCCGGGGTGTCGCTGCCCTATCTCTCCGAGGTGGAGCGGGGGCGCAAGGAAGCCTCCTCCGAGGTGCTCGCCGCGATCTGCCGCGCCCTCGGCATCAACCTCTCCGACCTGCTCGAAGAGGCCCGCGACGACCTGCGCCGGGTCGAACGGCGGATCCCCGCCGCGCCTCGGGCCGCCCTGTCCCGGCTGGACCGGGTGCCGGCGGCCCGCAGCGAGACCGGCCCGACGGTCCGGATCGGCTTCCAGCCCGCCGGGGCGACGCCGCCGGTGTCGGCCGCCCCGACCTCCTTCCGGCACGCGGCCGGGCCGGTGCTGCGGCTGGGCGGGCCGATCCTGCACGTCGGCGGTCCGGCGTCGCCCGTCGGGTCGACCGTCGGCGGGGCGGGGCTGCGGGTCCGGTTGATCGCCTCCGCGCCGGCCGGGCGCCCCGGCCCGCGTACCGCCAGGATGCTGGCCCGCCGCCGGGCCCGAACGGGCCGGCGGCGGCTGACCGCGGTGTAGGCCGGCCGCGGTTCTGCCGTCGGCGGATCTGCCGCCGGCAGAAACCCTGGGGCCGCGACCGGTGCCGGGCGCAGGCTGGAGACGCCGGTTCCCGGGCGGTGCTCCTCGCCCGCCGGCGCCAGTCTGGAGGGCGGTCGCGATGATCGGGTACGACGTGCGCATGCTGGACGGCGGTCAGCCGACCTTCGGGGACCACGTGTTCGAGCGGCTGCTGCGGGAGCGGATCGTCTTCCTCGGCACCGAGGTCACCGACGACACCGCGAACCAGATCTGCGCGCAGATCCTGCTGCTCGCCGCCGAGGACAGCGAGCGGGACATCTTCCTCTACATCAACTCGCCGGGCGGCTCGGTCAGCGCGGGGATGGCCGTCTACGACACCATGCGCTACGTGCAGAACGACGTGGCCACGCTGGCGCTCGGCTTCGCCGGGTCGATGGGGCAGTTCCTGCTCTGCGCCGGCGCGGCGGGCAAACGCTTCGCGCTCCCGCACTCGCGGATCATGATGCACCAGCCCTCCGGCGGGATGGGTGGCACCGCCGCCGACATCACCATCCAGGCGGAGAACATGCTGCACGTGAAGCGGACCATGCAGGAGCTGATCGCCCAGCACAGTGGTCGGACGCTGGAGGAGATCCAGCGCGACTGGGACCGGGACCGCTGGTTCACCGCCGAGCAGGCCCGCGACTACGGCCTGATCGACCAGGTGATCGCCCGGGTGGACCAGCTCGCCGGCTGACCGGCGGGCGACGAGCGGCGGCCCCCGTGCTGACGCGGATTGTGGACACCGATGATCCCGGCCCGGAGCGGACTCGCCCCCTCGATCGCGTCCGCCCGGCCCGTGACCTGCGATCCTCAGTGCATTTCGAGCCTATGCGGGCACGCACCGCGCCGCTCAGCAAGAAGGCGCAGCGCTTTCGGAGCGAATCGTGTTACATGACCGCCCGCCCCCGGTATGGGGACGGGCGGTCACCGCCGCGCGGTCGCCCGCACGCCGTGCTCACGGGTAACTGATCACCGGGCTGGTGCCGTAGCTGCCGACGACCGGGGTGCCGACCTCGTTGACGGTCTTCTCGATGCCGCCGCTGCCGTCGAGGAAGACGGTCACCATGTCGTGGAAGCGGACCCCGGGCCGGCGCGGCGCCTCGATCGCCCGGTCGCAGCGGATGTCCACGCCCTGGTTGAAGTGGGAGTAGACGCCCAGCCCCCAGGCCTCGTGCTCGCGTACCCGGTCGCCGACCTTGTAGGACGCCCAGCCCCGGCCGGTCGGGCTGGTCCAGGCGGCCTGGCTCGGCGGGTCGTAGGGCAGCTCGCTCTGGTAGAAGATCGTCCGGCCGCGCTCGCCGTTCCAGATGGTCTGGTAGCGCTGGTAGTGCTCCACGAAGAGCCCGTAGGCCGTCACGTCGTCGCCGTTGACGATCACGCCGGTGCCGGCGGTGTTGGCCGTCCAGCCGATGCCGTTGCCGTGGTCGCCGCGCCAGGCCCAGACGTTGTCGATCAGCGTGTGGTCGCTCTCCACCACCAGGCTGGTCCGCGCGCGCCCGACCCAGGGACCGCCGATGCGGAAGAAGACGTCCTGCACCGAGATCGGGTCGTCGGCGTGATCGCGACGGGAGTGCCGGTGGCCGATCTGGACCAGCACGTCCGATTCCGCCTCGCCGGCGTCGACCAGGATGCCGGCGATGCGGACGCCGTCGACGTCGGCGACCCGCAGCGCGGCGTCGCCGCCGGTCGGGGCGAGGCTCGGCATGCCGAGGCCGAGCACCACGGTGCCCGGGTGGATGACCCGCAGCGCGCGGTCCAGGCGGTAGACGCCCGGGGTGAGCAGCAGGTGCCGGCCACGCGCCAACTCCCGGTTGATCCGCTGCGCGTCGTGGCTCGGACGGGCGATGAAGAAGTCCCGCAGCGGCAGCGAGCGGGTCGTGCCGCCGCCGGCCGCCCAACTGGTGCCGGCGGTGTCGCGACGCAGCCCCGGCACGGCGACCCGCCAGCGGCCGACGGAGTCCACGAACAGGTACGGCTTCTCCCGGGTCACCGGGCTGGTCGGCAGCGTGGTGTACGGCGGGTTCGGGAAGCCCTGGGCGGGCGCGCCGAGCACGCCGGAGAAGACCTGGTTCCAGACCCCGTTGGTCCAGTCGCCGCCCAGCTCGCTGTCGCGGGTGAGCCACTGCTGCTGGGAGCCGTTGATGGTGATGCCGTCCACCTTGGAGTCGGCGATGAAGCCGCCGCTGGAGTAGCCGCCGTTGCCGGGCTCCAGCCAGAGGATGCCCTTGACGTGCACCCGACGCATCGGCGACGCCTGGGAGACGGCCCACTGGTTCGACCAGTCGGTGGGGGTGATGGCGAGGTTCTCCGCCGAACGCCAGAAGTTCGTCAGCGCGGAGATGCCGGCCGGGGAGTTCGGGTCGGGCTGGCCGACGACGCGTACCGCGCCGTGGATCTCCACGTCGTCCGGGTGCTCGCCCAGGCCGGCCACGGTCGTGTAGTAGCCCAGCCGGGCGTTCACCTCGTAGCGGCCGGGCTTGAAGAGCACCGCGTACCGGTCGGTGCCCATCTCGTTGTGCTCCTGCCGGGCGAAGAGCCGGTCCACCGTGGACTGGATCTCGGCGGCCGGGGTGCTCGGGTCGTAGACGAAGACGTTCGGGCCGAAGTCGGGCTCGTCCTCGTGGCGGGCGGGAGCGGCGGAGGCGGCGGGGGCGGGGGCGAGCCCCGCCGCGGCGGCGGTCGCGGCAGCGAGGGTGAAGAGCTGCCGGCGGGACGGGTGGAGGTGGGCTGTCATCGACCTACCTGTCGGTGTGGGCTGCCGACCGGTGCGGTGAGAGCGCTCTCTCAGCGGCACGGCGGGCATCCGGCTGACGTGGGTGGGAATGAGCTTGTTTCTACCCCGCCGTGCCCGATTGCGCCAGAGGGAACGGCCCTTGACAGGGGTATCGGAAAGCCTAGACTTACCGTTCGTGGCCACTTACCAAGGGCGGATGTTGGACGCCCTGGGCGACGCGACCCGGCGGTCCGTCCTCGAACTGCTTGCCGCCGGCCCCCGTTCCGTCGCCGAGATCGCGGCCGAGCTGCCGGTCAGCCGTCCCGCGGTCTCGCAACACCTCAAGGTCCTCAAGGAAGCCCGACTCGTCTCGTCCACCGCTGTGGGCACCCGCCGCGTCTACGCGCTCGACCCGCAGGGTCTGGCCGCCGTACGCGGCTACTTCGACCAGTTCTGGAATCACGCCCTGGCCGCGTTCGCGCAGGCCGTGGAGCAACCGCCCGAGGAGACACCGTGACAACCACCGAGCTCACCGTCGTACGCACCAGCGTCGAGGTCGCCGCCCCGCCCGAGCACGCCTTCACCGTCTTCACCGCCGGCATGGACCGCTGGTGGGAACGCTCGCACCATCTGCTCTCCGGCGAACTCAAGCAGGTCGGCGTCGACCCGCACGTCGGCGGACGACTCTGGGAGGAGAACGACGCCGGCGAGGTCTGCGTCTGGGGCACGGTCCTCACCTGGGATCCGCCGCGCACCTTCGCCTTCGCCTGGCTGATCGGCCCCGACTGGAAGGTCCCGCCGCCGGACGCGACCGGCAGCCGGGTCACGGTCACCTTCACCCCCACCGAGACCGGCACCCGGGTCGACCTGGTCCACGACCAGCTCGACGCGCACGGGGCCGGCTGGGAGGGCGTCCGGGACGCGGTGGCCGGTGAGGGCGGTTGGCCGGCCGGGTTGCGGCTGTACGCGGCGACCGTCTGACCGGTGCGCTGCGAGGGGTCGGTCCGTCGGGCCGACCCCGCTGCCTCCGGATGCCCGCCCTCAGCCGGCGGCGTCGCACCGGAACTCGGCGAGCGCCAGCGGACCGGTGCCGAGGTGGCCCTTGGCCCGGCAGCGTCAGCAATTCTGAGCCGCCGGGCCAAGGGCGCCGTCCGTCGGGTGGGCGTCTTGCCCCGTTGATACAAGCAGAGGTACCTGTGGGCGGGAGGCAATCAGGATCTTCGCTGCGTCGATGTCCCTCGTCACGTCGCCGGCTCGCTTGCAGGAGGGCCAGTGGGGCGGGGAGGTCCCGAAGCGGGGGAATGACCGGTGATCAAGGGTGTGACCTGGTGCCCCCGGCAGGATTCGAACCTGCGACACACGGTTTAGGAAACCGATGCTCTATCCCCTGAGCTACGAGGGCGCGAGTGACCAGTCTAGCGACCTGCGCGCCGACCCGGGGTGGCAGGGAGCGGCCGCTGTTCACCCGCGTTCTCCGTGCTGGTCAGACCGGGCGACGACCACACGGGCCCTCTTGCTGATCTTGCTTGCTGGCCGGCGTTGACCCGCGTTGGCGCCGGTTGGCCCCTGGCGGCTTCCGCTGGAGAGCACACACCACGCACATCATCGAAGATCAAAGATGTGATGTATCCGGGGTATCAGGGTCGGGCAGGAGGCCCTGAGCCCGGAGTTGGGCGGCGGTGGACCTCGGCGGCGGGCGGCTGGTCCATCCCCCTGGTCGATGACACGCTGCAGGAGACGCGGGACACCCTGGCCCACAGGTTCCACGAACAGCTCGCCGAGACCACCGATCCGGCGCCAGCAGCGGCGTGAACCGCTGCACCCAGCGGTAGACGGTGACGTGATCGACCTCCACACCACGCTCGACCAGCAACTCCTCAACGTCCCGATAGGACCGATTGAAGGGCAGATACCAGAGCACGGCGACGACGATGACCTCGGGCGGGAACCGGAACCCCCGCGAACGCCGAGTGCGGAGGCAGCCACGGACCAGGAAGGGTCGACCCCACCTGCGGGACCTCGAAGATCACGACCGCCGTGAAAGGCGGAGGCTAGGGAAGTTCGCGGAGTAGGTGAGCGTCGGCTGACAGGCGGGCGGCGGTCACCCCAACTGCCGTCGGCCGGCTCAGCGCAGCAGCACCGGTCCGGCGTGGATCGGGGTGCGGAACAGGGCGTACGGCTTGCGGCGCAGGTCTTGTCCGCGCTGGTATTTCGGCTGCCGATGCAGCTGGTTCGCGGTGACGTACAGGTGGCCGTCCGCAGCCACGGACAGGTTGTCGGGCCAAAGCAGCCGCACCGTCGTGCACCACGGTCTCGAACTCGCCGTCCGGCCGACGCCGCAGCACCGCGTTGTTCTCGTACGAGGTCAGGTAGAGCCGGCCGGCATCGTCGGTCTCCAGGCCGTCGGAGCCGCCGCCCTTGTCACCCTCGTCCACCACCGTCGCGGCGACTTCAGCGTCGGTGAGCGTCCGGTCGGCCAGGGCGTCGGTGGCGACGCTGTACCAGCGGCGGGAGGCGAGCGGGCAGTAGTGGAGACGGGAGCCGTCGGCGGAGATGGCGATGCCGTCGGAGCCAATGGTCACCGGCCTGGGCGGCCTGTCGGCGGGCCGCTCCAGGAAGGGCCGTCCCTCCACCACGGGCCGGAAGGAGTGCACTGATTCGGCCTTGGTGGACGGGTGGTCGTGCAGCCGGCGCCAGGAGGCGCCGCTGGCGAGATCGACGACAATGATCCCGTTCGGACCGAAGTCGGAGGAGTCGTTGATGTAGGCGATGCCGGCGTCGCTGCGGCCTAGGTCGAAGCGGACGTCGTTGAGGTACGTCGAGGGCAGCGCCACGTCGGTCGGGAACGTGATCACCTGCGCGACGGTGTCCGTGTCCAGGTCGATCCGGACCAGCTTGGGCCCGCCTCTACCTGGCCACCGTGGGTCGCGGCGTTGAACATGGCCGCGGTCACCCGCGGCGGCCACGTGGCCGGGGTGATTTTCCATTCGGACCGCGGCAGTGAGTACTCGGTCTGCGACGGGCTCTCACCGATCAACTACGAACGATCAACGCCCCGGGCGCTGAAGGCTCAAACCGCATAACGAAGTCCTCCACGCTTCCAGGGGATTGACACTGAACTGCGGTAGGAGAAGGAGAGCCCGCGGAAGGCAGCCGCCTATTTTGCAAAGGAGATGGATCGGTGACCAGCCGCTTCCGTTTCATCTCCACCCACCGTGCCGCCTACGGCGTCAAGCGGCCCTGTCGGGTCCTGGCCGTCTCCCGCTCCGGGTTCCGCCCGCCAAGATGGGTGGAGCTGATAGCGTCAGTTGGGACAAGTCTTGACATCCGCACGTCGGGGTAGCCATGGTTCGTAATCCGAAAGACGTATTTGCCCACCATACACAGGCCCTCGCGGCCGAGGATCTGGACGAGATCGTCGCCGACTACATCGACGACGCCGTCTACATCACGCCAGCGGGTGTCCGGCGCGGCAAGGCGGGCGTGCGAAAGGGGTTCGAGGAACTTCTGACCGATTTGCCCGGGGCACGCTGGGAGCTGCCGACCCAGATATTCGAGAACGACACACTGTTCCTCGAGTGGGCCGCGGATTCACGGAAGAACCGGGCGGTCGACGGCACCGACACGTTCGTCTTCCAGGATGGGCTGATCCGCCTGCAGACCGTGCGCTACACCCTCCTACCGAGAGACTGACCGGCACCGCGTCCGGGGGCGCCCTCCAGAGGCCAGCCAGGCTGAGCAGGGCTTGGTAGACGTCGGCTCTGCGTTCGTAGCGGGCCGATTGAAGCAGTCCGCCCAGCCGGGTCAGCGGCGGTCTGAGGATGAGTAGCTGCTACCGGTGGCGGCCGAGGGCGTCTATCCGCCCCCACCGTCCAGGAATGTCGAGCAGTTCGAGCCGGCCAATCAGCTTCGGCAACGCGGGCCGGATAATCAGATGATCAGCGTGCGGTTCAAGGCCGAGAATCACGCGCAGCAGCAGCAGCGGGGCGCCTGATGACAACGCCCGAGGACTACAGGCGGCGGGATACTCGACCGGGTACTCCGTCAGCGCTCGGTCATAACCGGCGAACGCCTCCGGTAGCCGCCCGTCGAAAAACTCGGCCGCCTCGATCATCGCCTCAGCGATCCGCCCCGCCTCTTCGGAAAGGCCACAACGGCGCAATCCCCAGGCGATGAAAGAGTTGTCGAAGGGCCACACCGTACCCACGTGACGGCCGACCGGATTGTACCGCTCCGCATCCACGGCCAGGGTCCGCACGCCCCAACCAGAGAACAACTTCGGGCCGAGCAAATGCTCGGCGACCTTACCGACCCGGGACTCATCCACGATACCGCTCCAGAGCAGATGGCCCATGTTCGACGCGAGTGCGTCGACCGGTCTGCCCTCGGCGTCGAGGGCGAGGGCATAGTACTGCCGATCCTCAATCCAGAAGTCCCGGTTGAACCGCTCCTTGAGGTCGGCGGCCTCTCGCTCCAGCCGGTCGGCGTACGCCGGGTCACCCCAGAACCGTCGGGCCAGCCGAGCACCTCGGAGCTTGGCGTCGTACGCGTAACCCTGCAACTCGCAGGTCGCTCGCGGGAATCCGGGCAGCCGGCCATCGTTGTAGGAGATCGAATCCCAGGAGTCCTTCCAGCACTGATTCACCAGGCCGCTCTGCTCGTTGCGGCGCTGATACCAGACGTAGCCATTGCCCATGATGTCGGCGTACGTGTCGAGCCAGGCGAGCGCGGCACGTGCCTCGTATTCGAGCTCGTGCACCACCGCGTCGTCACCGGTCCACCGCTCGTACTCGTCGAGCAATATCACGTAGAGCGGGGTGGAGTCGGCGCTGCCGAAGTATGCCGTGTGCGGCTGCTCCTCGAACACGGCCGACTCCCCGTAGCGGAACTCGTGCAGGATTTTCCCCGGCTCCTCCTCGCGGAAATCGTCCAGCCGGCTGCCCTGTGGAACTGCCAACGCGAACAGCGTCGCCTCGGCGAGCTCCGGCAGGAACGGCAGTGCCTGCAGGCTGGTGAGGATGCTGTCCCGGCCGAAGACCGTCATGAACCACGGCAGGCCGGCCGCCATCAGGGTCCGGATCCGCCCGCCGGAGACCAGCGGTGTATAGCGCAGCGAGGCGAGATCGATGATGCTCCTTCGGTACGTCCTCATCAGTGGCTCGAAGTCGCACACCAGACGCGGTGCCTGGTCCAGCCAGAGCTGCAGATCCTCCCGCAGCTTCCGCTTTGCCCGGCTGATGGGTTGGCCACGCAGGCTCAGGCGAACCTCCTGCCCATCCGGGCCTAGCGTCGCCACACGCAGTTGGGTGACCCACTTCCCGTGCGGTTCGAGTCGGATGGCAAAGGTCAGCCCATTCTCATCGATCTCTGCTGACGCACTGGACGAGATCACCGTCTCTCGGCGGAACGTTTCCCGGTCGTAGCCCAGCCGCAGGCACCCGTCGTCGATCCGCGCGGAATACCTGCCTTTCTTTTGTCGCATGTCCTTGATCTCGAACAGATCGGCGAAATCGCTGCCCACCTCCAAGCGGACAGTGAGGTCGACCAACTTGTTTTCGTGGTTGAGAACCGTCAGCTCCTCGTCAAAACCTGCGCCAACCGAACGCTGACGGATCACTGTCACCTTCGCGTCGATGTAGTGGGTTGGGGCGCCCGGAACGAGAAAGAACCGCGTCTCGAAATACTGAAGATCATTGACAGCGAGTGCCGTCAGTCGCTCGCCATTGATACTTAGATGCCATCTCGACAAGAATCTGGTGTCAAACGAGAACAACCCGGTGGGCACCGACGGCAACGCATCAATGTCGCCACTGCCGTCGCTGATCACGAAAGTATTGCCATCCAGAATACTGATCAAGTCGCTCATCGTGCCAGCCTCCCGGGCCCGCCGGCCAGATTTCGTGGGTCACGTGCCCCAACAGGTCCTGGAAAGAGCCGTTCGAAGGCGCGGAACAGATCCGTCCTTCCCGCGATGTGAATCCGGTATCCCAACCACGCCACCATCGCATTCCCCTCGCCCGTGACAAAGCGGCAGAACAATTTTCTGTTAGCCCGGATGAGACAGTCGGCGTCACGCTTCTCCCGCGATACGTCCATGTCGCCAGCTTTGATGTCGACGAACCAATATTCAATCCGCCCGTCCGCAACCAGATCGCAGCGGATAGTGCCCGTGATCTTCCTAATTGCCGCGTCATGCCGCAGGGTGAGCGCGGTGAAGAACTCCGCAATCGGGTCTGCCATTCGCCATCCCCTCCGCCCGCCTCGATCCGATAACCGTTAGTCATAATCGCCTCACCAACGGTAGCGTGGATCACTCGCAGCGGGTGAGATTCGGGCGGGACCAGCGCCGATGATTGTCGGCGCGCAGGATGCGGTAGAGGTGGAGATCGAGGCCAGGTAGGCGGCTTCATCGAGCAGCGTCGCGAATGCCTCGGTCACGGTGGTGTCGACGAAACCGGTCGCTGTCGAGCACCGCCAGGACGTGGGCGCGTTCGGTGTCGTTCGCCTCGCCGACCCCGTCAGCCGCCTACTACGACCGCAAACGCGCCGAGGCAAACGCCACAACGCAGCCCTCATCTGCCTCGCCCGCCATGCTGCGACGTCCTCTACGCCATGCTCCGAGACAAGATCCCCTACCAACCCCGCCCAGCGGCACCCATCACCGCTTGACGACACCCATAGGGACACCCCGTGGAGCGATCGCCGCTCCGGTAGCCGAGCTCGGCAGTCCGTCCCCGACGTCCACGAGATTGACCCGGCCGATCAGGTCGCCCGTGATCGCTTACGACGACATGGATGAGGCACAGGCCGGCCGTCCCGCTCGGCGCGCAGGGCACGATGACGGGCGGGGAACTTGGCGAAGTGCCCGTTGTCCACGATCCAGTATGGACCGCGCGATATATCCGGTTCTCGCTGGAAAGCCAGCAAGGCATCCGCCTGGTCGGCCCGGAGCCGCTTCAATTTGATCGCGCCTGACCCCCCACGGCCACGGCCACGGCCACGGCCACGGCCACGGCCACGGCCACGGCCACGGCCGGATTTTAGTAGGCTGCAACGCTTGTCGATCAGGGAGTTGGCATGCGCGTGTTCTCCTACCGCTCGGCACGCCCGTGGCTGATTCGCCTCGGGCTGCTCGGCCAGTTGGTGCTGCTGACCAGCCTCGGGGCCACCCCCGCACACGCCTCGCCAGCCGGTCACCACCCTGCGACAGCGGCCGTGGCCGTGTCGGGCAGCATCGGCGCCGCGGCACGGGCGGTGGATACCGGACCACCGCCCGGCAACGCTGCCCCTCCTGGCGGCACACCCATGGCCCTCGTCGGCGACACGGCGGCGTACGGCTCGACCGACACCGACTCAGACGATTCGTCGCCGCTGAACGGGCCCCTTCGGAGTGCCCTGGCGGGTGGCCTCGGCGGGCTCCTGGTCGGCCTTGCCTGGAAGGTCATCCGGGTAGCCAGGGAGCGACGGGAGCAGAGGGCGAGCCCGCCGCCCCCACCCATCGCCAGCTCACACCGGGATTCGACGGGAACGGAAGGTTCGACGGCTCGCTCCTGACCAGCGGCATCTTGGCCTTGATCATCTCGGGTGGCGCGGGGAGCAATCAGGGACATCGCCGTGTCCACAAGGGATCGGAGCCGACATGAAACGCGGCCCACTGAGAGTTCGCCACCGACACCCCGCCGGCCACGCGGGTCGCCGCTGCGTTCACCGAACTCGCCCAAGTGATCTGACCGCGGACCCGACACGGGGTTCAACATGTCCACCGATCCGATAACGCAACAGCGCCCAGCGAACGCCCCTGCGCCGCATTGCCGGCGGTTGGTCGCGCAGCGCCCGGGCCAGCTCCACCGGTGCCGTCCGGACACACTCCGCCACCGTGCCCATGCGCCGCAGGTAAGCCCCCGCCCCGACAGCGATGCCATCACGGGGCAGCGGCGGGTCCGCTCACCGTCTACTGTCCTCGCCCATGCAAACCGAACCGATGGTGATAGACAGAGTCGACGGGCCCGTGGCGATCGAGGTGAAGGCCCTGGGCAGTCCGCGGGTCCTGGTGGGCGGTATCCCGGAGACCGGCCGCCGGAACGTCTTCGAACTGCCCGCGGTGGGCGGCGGGACGGTCCGCGCCAAGCTGAAGAACAACCTCCTCGACCCGTACCCCGTCATCGAGATCGACGGGGTGAAACACCGGACCGGGCCGGAGACGCCGGCCGTGCTCCGGATCCTGATTTTTCTCCCGTTTCTACTCGTGATCGCAGGCGGGCTCATCGGCGGTCTCTTCGGCGGGGTCGGCTTCGCTATCAACCATTCGATCGCCCGCACTGATCGATCGACCGGGGCGAAGGCAGGCCTGATGATCCTCGTGACGCTGGGCGTGTGCTTGGCATACGTGGTCCTGGCCGGCACCGTCCTGGCGGCTTAGAACCAGCCGGCATGCCCGGCGGGCGTCTCCGGCGGAGGACCGCACCCCCGGACCCCTGACGCCCGCCGCTACGGACTCACGGCGAGGAAGGCGAACGCCGCGAGCAGCACCACATGCACCCCGGCCTGGAAGACGGCCTCCCGACTCCGCGGTCAGCACACCGTTCACGACGATAAGCGCGAGCAGCGTCAGCTGCGCGAAGTGCCCTTGAGAATCTACGGATCAGAACGTGTCGCGGCCGGCGGGCGGCCCGCTGCGGCGGGGGTGCACGACGGATGGCAACGCCGGGTATGGTTCGAGGTGTGTCGCCGGGCGGTCGCCCGTGATCGAGACACCGCCACCGAGCGCCAGTGCGAGCGCCGGCCGATTACCACGAATGCGCGGCGAGAACTGCCCGCGAACCAGTGCGCTCCTCACCTGCCGAAATGGGACTGTTTCATGACATCGAACGACAATGATCGCTCCGCGTTGTTTCTCGCCACGCCGACCACCGACGAGCTCGACGACCCGGGCGTGACCTTCGACGGCAGCGAGGAGGCGATGCGGCAGCTGCGCCATCCCTTCACGGTGACCCCGACCCGCCCCTCGAAGCGGCCGACGGCGACCAGGGGTGACGACCCGGAGCAGCGCGACTGACCCGACGCCGCCGGGCACCCGGCCGAGCAGGCCGCGCCGCCATCGGGACCGCCTGCGGACCAGACCTACGAGGTACCCGGCTTCAGCGCGGGGCGGCGTCCGTCCGCGGCTCGCCGGATCCGATGTCGTCCAGGTGGCGCAGTGCCTCGGCCCAGGAGCGGCCCAGGGTGGTCTCGTGGTAGTCGATGTCGTGCTCGGCGCAGAACCGGCGAATCAATGGCCGGGCGTGGCGCAGGTTGGGGCACGGCATGCTCGGGAACAAGTGGTGTTCGATCTGATAGTTCAGCCCACCGAGCAGGGCGTCGACGAACCGCCCACCGCGGACGTTGCGCGAGGTGAGGACCTGCCTCCGCAGATAGTCGAGGTTGTCCTCGGCGTCGAGGATCGGCATGCCCTTGTGGTTGGGCGCGAACGAGCAGCCGAGGTAGAGGCCGAGCACCCCCTGGTTGACCGCGATGAACGCGACGGCCTGCGCCGGGCTCAACACCAGGAGAACGGCGGCGAGGTAGCCACCCAGGTGCAGGGCGAGCAGTCCGGCTTCGGCGGGCCGACGCGCGATGCGGCGTGGGCCGAGGAGGGCCTTCACGCCGTTGGCGTGCAGGTGCAGGCCTTCCAGCAGGAGCAGCGGGAAGAACAGGTACGCCTGGAAGCGGACGACCAGCGCACCGAGGCCACGCCGTCGCCGGGCCTGGCCGGTGGTGAAGGACAGGGGTGCCACGGTGATGTCGGGGTCCTTGCCCTCGGTGTTCGGGTGGGCGTGGTGCCGGTTGTGCTTGTCCACCCACCAGCCGTAGCTGAGCCCGGTCAGCAGGTTGCCGTGCACCATGCCGATCAGGTCGTTCCCCCGCCGCGTGCGGGCTATCTGCCGGTGCCCGGCGTCGTGGCCGATGAATCCGGCCTGCGCGAAGACCACCGCGAGGGCCGCGGCGACACCCAGCTGCCACCACGATTCACCCAACCGGGCGAACAGGCCCCACAGTCCGACGAAGGAAGCGACGACGAGGCCGATCCGCACGGTGTAGTGCCCCCGCCGCCGCTCGAGTAGACCCGCGGCCCGGACCTGCCGGGAGAGGTCGGCGTAGTCACTGCCCCGCTGGCGGTCGGCGCCAATGCTGGTGTCACTCACGATCGCATGTCCACTCGTCGCAGTCCGCCAGTTGATCAGCGGCGTCGACCCGATCCGCCCGTCACCCGCTCCATGAGCTGTCGAAGCTTCTGCTGGGTGCTGGGCTTGGCCGCCTGGGTGCGGCCGAACCGCATCAGGTCACGACCCTTCGGGCTGTTGAGCAGACCCTTGATCCGTGCAGTCATCGATCCCGACGTCACGATGCACTCCCTCCTGACGGCCGGCTACCGGGCTGACCCGGCGCCCTTTCACCTTCAGTGTCAGCCATCGCCGAGCCGTGTCGGGGCGGATTGGGTGATCCTCCCGCCGTCGCCGAGTCACCGGCCGCCACGCTGGGACACCTCATACTTTCGGCTAGCAATTGATCCGTCTTTCGGGTAGCGTTCGCGGCATCAAGTGAACGACATGACGCGGTGGCGAGGCCCGTGATCGTGGCCTTGCGACAGCGCACCAGCCCGTACGTGCGCCCCGGCGACAGCCGGTTCGGAGATCTTCCGGTCGATTCGATCAGCGGGCACGTGCGGGAAGGCCACACTCATGGTCACCACCTTCGAACCGACGACCAGCACCCGATTCGGCGAGCGCAGCAGCGCGCAGAGCGCCGACAGCGCGGATGCCCTCCTGGCGACGATGGCCGCGACCCCGGCCGGCGATCCCCGTCGCCCGGCGCTGCGGGAACGCGCCATCGAGGCGTGGTTGCCGCTCGCCCGCCACCTGGCGCGCCGCTACTCGGGACGCGGCGTACACGACGAGGATCTGGCCCAGACCGCGGTGGTCGGGCTGATCAAGGCCGTCGACAACTTCGACCCCACCCGGGGCGTCGACTTCACCGGGTACGCCATCCCGACCGTCATCGGCGAGATCAAGCGGTACTTCCGCGACCGCACCTGGGCCGTGCGGGTGCCCCGCCGCCTGCAGGAGCTTCGTCTGTCGATCACCGAGGCCAACAGCACCCTCAGCCACACCCTGGGGCGCTCACCGACCGTGGCCGACATCGCGACCTACCTCGACCTGCCCGAGGAGACGGTCCTCGAAGGACTGGAAGGGTCCCGCGCCTACCGCGCCACCTCCCTGTCCACCCCGACCGGCGCCGACGGCAGCATGGAACTCGGCGACACCCTCGGCGCCCACGACCACGGCCTCGACCTCGTCGAGCTCCGCGTCGCCCTCGGCCCGGCCCTCGCCACCCTGCCGGAACGCGAACGCCGGATCCTGAGCATGCGCTTCCACGGCAATCTCACCCAGGGTCAGATCGCCGAGCAGATCGGCATCTCGCAGATGCACGTCTCCCGGCTCATCACCCGAGCGCTGGCCACCCTGCGCGGCCACTTCTCCGCCGAGCGCCCCTGAACCACCGGTCCATCAGGCCCGCAGGCCCGGCGCTCACCCGTCCCGGCCGCCGGGCGGCGGGGATTCCACCATCGCCGCGACGAGGGCGGCCACCGGTACGGTGGCGAACCCGACCCGGGCGTCGCTGGCGCCGTACGGCAGCCACAGCTCCCCGGCGTGGACCAGCCCGCCGCAGGAGTAGACGACGTTGGGCACGTAACCGTCCCGGTCGGCCGTGTCGGGTGACAGGAGCGCGCCGGGAAGCTGCGCGATCACCCGCTCCGGTCGATACAGGTCGAGCAGGAGCGCACCGACGGCGTACCGGCGCATCGGGCCGACCCCGTGGGTGAGCACGAGCCAGCCGGCGTCGGTCTCGATGGGGGATCCGCAGTTGCCGACCTGGATCAGCTCCCAGCTGTCCCGGGGGGCGTGCAGCGGCGTCGGCTCCTGCCACCGGTTGTCGCCGTCCAGGCAGGTCAGACCGATGGTCTCGCCGTCCGCGCGGCACAGCGCGAGGTGACGGCCGCCGACGGTACGGGGGAACAGCGCGACGCCCTTGTTGCGGGCGCCCGGCCCACGCATCGGGGTCACCTCGAAGCGGCGCAGGTCGGTGCTGGCCAGCGCACGGGTCGCGATGCGCCGGCCGTCGTAGGCGGTGTAGGTGGCCCGGTACACCGGTCCGGACTCGTCGGTGAACCTGACGAACCGGGCGTCCTCCATGCCGTTGCTCTCCGCCGGAGTGGCCGGCCAGAGCACCCGTTCGTGCAGGGCCGTGTCGGCGGGGAAGGTCGTGGCGTAGCTCGCGGCGTCGATGCGGCGCAGGTGTTCGAGGGTGTCCAGCCCGGTGCTGCGCGAGAGCAGGTCCGGTGGCAGGTTGCCGAGCACCCGCTCGAAGGCAGCCTCGTCGTACCGGTCGGGCAGGGCGTCCAGCACGGTGGCGGTGACCTCGTTGTCCCAGTCCTCCTCGGCCAGGCCGGCAGCGAGCAGGTCCCGACGGTGCCGTACGCCCGTTCGCTGCCCGACCACCAGGGGGCCGGACCGGTCGGCGACGGTGAGCCGGCGCCCGGGTCCGACGATCGCCGTGGCGAACCCGATGGACGACAGGTGGCCCTCGCCGATCTGGCGCAGGCTGATCGCGACGCGCAACTGCCCGGCGTCCAGGTTGGTCTGGTCGGGGTGGGCGACCATCGACGGGTTGCACAGCGCGGCGGACTCGACCGCGTACTCGTGGCTGAAGTAGGCACCGACCAGGAGTCGGGTGGTCGGGGACAGGTCACGGGCCCGGGCGATGCGGTGCCGCACGAGGTCGTAGTGGTGGTGGAACGTGCCGGCCAGGTCGCGGTGCCGGGCGCCGAAGCGGTCGAAGGTGTCCCGCAGCAGCCTGCCGGTCTCCTCGTCGTCGAGGTGCGCGACGCGGTCGATGAGCGCTCCCGCGCGGGTGCGTACCACCGCGGCGTCTTCGCCGGGAATGAAGAGCTTGGCGATGACCCGGCGTGGATCCGGGGTGAGGGTCACGCCGTGGCGGACGGCCAGGGTCCCGGTCACGCCCACCGTCCCGCGTGCTGCAGGGTGGAGATCAGCGCGAGGGTGGATTCGGCACCCTGGTTGAGGTTGGGTCCGTGCGCGGTCAGCCCGTCGTAGCCCCCGCCGGTCTCCGGATCCCACATCACCGTGCCGACGTCGTTGTCGCCGAGGAACCACCCGACCGCCTGCCGCACCCCGGTCTCCCAGCCGGGGTCGCCGGTGACCGTGGCGGCGGTGGCGCAGGCGTCGGCGAAGGCGGCGGCCTCGATCGGCTGCTGGTCGTGGTGGAGCCGCACCGCGCCGCACCGCCACCCGCCGGCGGGTATGACCGACAGCCGCCCGTCGCGGACCTGGACGTCGCGCAGCCAGGCCAGCATCCGCAGCCCGTCGTCGAGGGGTGGGCCGCCGTGGCGTAGCTGGCTGGCGGCGATGACCACCTCGGCGAGGGCCGCGTTGGCGTACGTCAGCTGTTGCCGCGGCCAGGGCCACCGCGGGTCGGGCCCGGGTCCGCCGACCGCGCTGGCCGCGTCGGCCAGCAGCGCGGCCGCGGCGGCGTGGGCGGGGTGGCGGCGCAGTACCTCGGCCGCGCCGAGCCCGGCGAAGGCCATCGCGTGCGGAGTCGGGGCACGCCGCGTGGCACCCCTGCTGAAGGCGACCAGCGCCTCCTCCCGGATCCAGGCGGCGGGACTGCGGGCGGCGGCGGTGCCCAGCCCCCACAGCGCCCGGCCCCACCAGTCCCCGAGCGCGGGCTGGTCGGTCCAGCGCCGGTCGTGGCCGAGCCGGTTGTGGAACGCGCCGCCGGCGTCCTGCGCGTGGGTCAGGAAGGCGAGGTAGCGCTCCGCGAGCCGGAGCAGCTCCTCGGTCGGCTCCGGCTGTCGGCTGGTCACGACCAGGCCGCGGGCCACGTCGTCGGTGCAGTAGCCGTGCTCCCGGCGGACGATGGCGTGCCGGGCGTGCTCGAACAGGCCGGTGTCGTCGCTCAACCGGATGAGGTGCGCGAAGCTCGGCGCGGGGGCCGCCGATGCGCGCCGACCGACCGACGTGGTGGGTCGGCCGGTGGTCGCGGTCACGCCGACGCCGCGCTGACCACGGACGGGCGGGCGGCGGTGAGCCGCTCGGCCAGGGTGCCGTAGCGGGCCGCCACGGCCGGCCAGCGCAGGTGCGCGGCCAGTGGCTGGACGCGCCCGGCCAGCCGGGCGGCCAGGCCCGGTTCGACCAGGATCCGCCGGATCGCCGCGGCCAGCGCCGCCGGATCCTGATGGGGTACGACCAGACCGGGGCCGCCGGTGAGCAGCTCGACGGCGTGCGGGAACGCCGTGGAGACGACGGGCACTCCGGCGGCCACCGCCTCGATGAGGACGCCGGAGGTGACCTGTTCCCGGGAGTCGTAGGGCAGCACCACCACGTCGGCGGAGCGGATCAACCGGCCGAGCGCGACCTGGTCGTGGTAGACGTCCTGGTAGTCCACGGCGTGCGCGACGCCCAGCTCCGCGCCGAGTCGGTGCAGTCCCGACCGGTACGCCTCCCCCTGGTGCTCGATCACCTTCGGATGGGTCCGGCCGGCGACGGTGTAGGTGGGTGTCGGGTCGAGGTCCTGCAACCGCGCGAGGGCCCGTAACGACCACTCGACTCCCTTGCCCGGACCGAGCAGCCCCCAGGTCAGCAGGTGCGGCCGGGTACGACGGGCGACGGGTGCGCCGACGTGCTCGGCGGCACCGTGCGGGATGACGGTGACCTTGCCCGGCGGCACGGTGTAGCCGACGAGCAGCCGGTCGCGGGCCGTGTCGGTCATCGTGACGACCGCCCCGGCGGCGGTGACGATCTGCTCCAGCAGGGACTTCTGCCGGGCGGAGGGCTGGCGGAGCACGGTGTGCAGGACGACGATGCTCGGCACGGTGAGCCGGCGCAGCAGCGGCAGCACGTCCTCGCCGTCCGCGCCGGGGTAGATGCCGTACTCGTGCTGCACGACGGCCACGTCGTAGGTGTTCAAGGCGGCTGCGGCGTCCCGCCAGCCGGCCGGGGTGCGCGTCGACCAGGTGTGCACCACCCCGGGCCCGGGCCGCTGGTCGTCGCCGCGGTCGGTGACCCGCACGATGCCGCCGCGCGCGCCGTCGCCGGTCAGGTGGGCGGCGAGGGCGGAGTTGAAGGTGGCCAGTCCGCATCGGGTCGGCGGGTGGGTGCTGAGGAATCCGTAGCTGAGCATGGGTGTCGGGCCTTCCGATTGTCGGCCGCCGCCGGAGCACGGGGGCGAACCTCACGCGGTGACGGCGCACGCCGGCCAGCGTGTGTGGCCGGCGGAACGGAGGGGCTAAGTCAGCTGCGGGCGGGGGATCCTGGCCGGGCGTGGTTGGTCAGGTGGTCGTAGACGGACAGGTAGTCGGTGACCATCCGGTCCGCGCTGAAGCGCTGCCGGGCCCGCGCCCGGCAGCCGGCCCGGTCGAGGCCGGCAGCCCGGGTGACGGCGTCGGCCGCCTGCTCGACGGTGTGTACGAGGAACCCCGTCACCCCTTCGTCGACGACTTCCGGCATGGACCCCCGCGCGTACGCGACGACCGGTGTGCCGCAGACCATCGACTCCACCACCGACAGTCCGAACGGCTCGTCGAAGGCGATCGGGTGCAGCAGGGAGGTGCTGGCGCCCAGCACCTCGGCGCGCCGCCGGGGGCCCACCGATCCGAGGAAGACGACCTGATCGCCGTCGATGTGCGGGGCCACCTGCTCGGCGAAGTACCGCTCGTCCTGCACGATGCCGCAGATGGTCAGGGGCCGACCGGCGAGGCGGGCGATCTCGATGGCGGTGTGGGTGCCCTTGTCGGGATGGATCCGGCCGAAGGCGGCCAGTCCGGGGCCGGCGTCGCGGGTGAACGGCAGCGCGGCGAGGTCGACGCCGTGGTGCACCGTGGCGACGTAGTCGAGTTCGGCGCTCCGGTCGGCGTCGGAGATCGACACGTAGGACGAGCGGGCCCTGGCGTACGCCGGGAGGATCCCGGCGCCCGAGAAGCCGTGCACGGTGGTGAGCAGCGGAGCGCGGCACTGTTCGGCGAAGGCCAGCGGCAACCAGTCGAGGTGGTTGTGCACCAGGTCGAACTGCCCCGAGCGGGCCAACGCGTGCGAGACGTGCATCGCCTCCCACACCCGGCCGTCCAGGTCCGGGTCGTCGGCGTACCCCCGGGGGCACACCCCGTCGAGCCGCGCGGAGGTGACCGAGTCCAGCGTCGCGAAGAGTGTCACGTCCACGCCGCGGGTGGCCAGCCCTTCGGCGAGCAGACCGGTCACCTGCTCCCAGGGGCCGTAGTGGTGCGGGGGTGTCCGCCAGGCGACCGGTCCGAGCAGCGCCACCCTCACGGGGACGGCGCGTCGGCGAGGTCGGCCGGATCGAGACGCAGGGTGGCGAGCAGCCCGACGTGCTTGGCCGGGTCCACCCGTTCCGGCAGCTCGCGCTCGACCCAGTCGGCCCTGAAGTGCTGGCCTCGTTCGCGAAGGACGGTGGCGATCCGGTGCCTGGCGATCCTCATCGGGTGCTCCCTTGTGAAGCCGTCCGGGGCGGTCACGCTCCCGGACGGCGGTGTGTTCGCGCCGGTCGGCTCCGCCACCGGCCATCGGGGCGCGGGGCGGACCTGAAACCTTGCGTGACCGGCGGATCGTGCGGTCGGGATGTGGTCGGCGATCAGCCAGCACGACGAGCTCGCTGCCCCGATGGGATGACGATCGTGAAAGGCCCCTCGCGGGCTGGCGGCGAGGGCACCTGGCGGCCACCGGGGACCCCGGGCGACATACCCACCGTACGCCTCACGGACTGGATCGGCACAATCACCGGAGGCAGCGCTGCCCGGAAATCGCCTGCCGATGGTGCCGGCGGTTCAGGCGTACGCTGGAGGTGTCGCTCGGGAACCCCGGTGACTGACGGTCCGCCGCCGGCGGACGCACCCCACCGATCGGGGTCACCGCGGCACCGCACCTCCATCGACCAGGTCGCGGACCCTCCCGTCGTGTCCCTGGCCGGCTCCTCCCCCGCACCGGTACGCCGGGCCGCGACACTCCGTCGCAGACCCTCCCTCGCCCGACGCCCGCGCTGGCCCACGCCGGCAGCCAGGCACGCCGGGCACCCATCGGAAGGCGGCGGTTCGTGATGACCGCACCCCGAAACAGCCACGTCCGAATTCCCGTCGTCAACGGACACGACGGCCCCGCCACTACTCGCCTGACGCCCCTGCGCCCCGCCGTGAAGCGCTCCCGGATCGGGGATCTGTGGATCGTCGCGGTGGTGTTCGCGATCGTGCTCCTGCTGCTCCTGATCTTCGTACTGCAGAACGGACAGCGGGCCGAGGTGACGTTCCTCGGCGCACACATCGCCCTGCCGCTCGGTGTGGCAATGCTGCTGGCCGCGGTCGTCGGGGTCCTGCTCGTCGCCCTCCCCGGCACCGCCCGTATCGCACAGCTGAGGATGCGCGCCCGCCGTTCCGCGACGCGATCGGCGGGGCGGCCCGCGCCCGGTCCGACCGCCCCGTCGACGACCGGCGTCGCCCGGGCCCCGCGGCCCCACCGGGAAGGCTGAGCCATGTCCGTGACCAGCGAACCTGCCGCCCCGATCGCCGCTTCGACGCCTCGCGCACCTCGACTCGTCCTCGCCCCCGCCCGGGCACGGGCGGTACTGGACGGCGGCTGGTGGCCGCGATCCTGGGACCCGGCCGCCGAACTCCCCGGCCTCGTCCTCGCCCTGGCCGAACGTCATGGCCGGATCCGGCACATCATGCTGAACATCCACGCCTGGGACAGCCGTCCCCGCCGGTTGACCGTCGGACCGGACGTGGTCCGGCTCGGCTGGTTCGACACCCTCGACCCCGCCCTGCTGGTCGCCACCACCGGCCGGGACATCCAGGTCGACCTGCTCGTGGTGCCACCCGCCACCTCACCGGCGGCAGCCGAGCGGGCGATGGCGACCGCCGCCGACCCGAACGACCTGAGGCGCGCGCCCGACATCCTGGCCGCCGTCCGGGTACCACCGGCGGCCACGACCCGCCCCGATGCATACGCGGTGTGGGACAACGAGGGTGGTGGCGACGGAGTCACCAGGTACGGCCGGGATTCCCGGATCGACGCGATGCGCGACTGAGAAGTGCCGGCCGGGAGGGAGACGGGATTCGATCGCCACCGTCGCCCCCTGGGCGGATCACACCTTTTGCCCGTAGTACGCCCATTGCTCGACTAATGTTCGGTACGGCGCTCCTCGAAGCATCCGACTCGGCCGGTTCCCTGTCGCCAGCCGCTCCTCGAGGCCTTCACGACCCGGAGTCAGTAGACGGGCGACCGATGACGACCGACCGAGCAGTAGGTCTCACCCGCGAGGGCGAGGGGCCGCAGCGGGCGACCCTGCTGGAGCTGTTTCTCGATCTGGTCTTCGTCGCCGCGCTCGCCCTGACCTCACGAACCTTGGCCGAGAGTCTCGACCGGGTCGGGATCTTGCAGACCGTGGTGCTGCTGATGGCGATCTGGTGGGTCTGGTCCATCACCGCGTTGGCAACCGACCTCTATTACGCGCAGCGGCCGCCCATCTTCGTCATGACGCTCTGGGTCATGCTCGGGACCATCCTGATGGCTGGCTCGCTGCCCGGAGCCTTCTCCGACCACGCCCTGGTCTTCGCGGGCGCGTACGTGGCGATCCACGTGGGACGTGGCATCTTTCTCGCCTCCGCACTGCACGGCCGCAAGGCGCAACTGCACGCCGGCCGGTTCATCTTCTGGTTCGTCGTGTCCGCCGTACCGTGGCTCGCCGGCGCTCTCGTGACGGGCCCGGCGCGGGGCCTGCTGTGGGCCGCCGCGCTCGCCGTCGACTACGGGGCGGCCTGGCTCCGTTACCCCACTCCACGACTCGGTCGGGTACCGACGGCGCAGTACCGGGTGGCAGCCGACCACCTGGCGGAGCGTTATCAACAGTTCTTCACGCTCGCCCTCGGTGATCTCATCCTCGTCACCACCCTCACCTACGCCGACCACCACGTGACGGCCAGCCACACGGCGGCCCTGCTGGTGGCGTTCGCCGCCACCGTGCTGCTGTGGCAGATCTACGTCCACCGCGCCGGGGCCCTGTTGCAAGCCGCCATCGAGGCCTCCCGGGATCCGGGCGGATTCGTGCGGTCCGCGCCCAACACCCACCTGCTCATGGTGGCCGGCGTGGTCGCCACCGCCGCCGGTTTCGAGATCGTCATCGCCCATCCCACCGAGCAGACCACGCCCTGGCTGGCCGGCGTCGTTCTCGGCGGACCCGCGTTGTTCCTGGCCGGACGCGCCCGATTCGAGTACGAGGTGTTCAGCCGCGTGTCACCGTCCCGGCTGGTCGCACTGCTCGTACTGGCCGTCGCGAGCCCCGCCCTGATGCTCGCGCCCGCACTGGTGGCCGGCCTCACCGCCACCCTCGTCCTGGCCGGGGTCGCCGTCTCGGACGGTATCCGCGCCTACGGAAATCCACCCGAGCCGCCGGCGCCCGCCCTGTGACCGACCGGGGGACAGGCGGTGGTCGCAGCCCCCGTTCGACCGCCACGGTCAGTACGGATCCCGCGGCCCCGACCACCACGCATCACGGTCTACCCGAGGATCGTCGCACCGCTGAAGGCGCCCGCGGACGTGATCGCCACCGCACCGGCCGGCCAGGTGCACTGCGGCCCACCGCAGCCCAGGTGGGAACGGGACTTCCTCGCCGGCCGCGTCCCCGACATCGCCCGGGCCCGCGCGGTGCAGGCCGCGGGCGAGGCCCGCCGGGCGTACGCGGAGGGCCTGGGCTTCTCGGGCACGATCGTGGTGTCACAGCTGGGCATCGTGGTGAGCGAGACGCTCCAGGCGTCCGGCCTCGACATGGCGGAGGCGAACCGGCAGGCCGGCATCGCGCCGGGCATCTGAACGCACCGGCCCCAGGCCACCATGGCCGCCAGACGTACCGTGATCGACGTGGGCGGTGGGTGGCCCGACGTGGACGGCGGAACCCCGGCGGCGCGGACCACCGCGCCGGCGGGGGTCGGCGTCAGTTGCGCGCGAACGCGCCCGCGCTCAGCGGGGCAGCTCGCGCCAGGCGGGATTTCCTCCGCGCCACGCCCCGGCGAGGATGCTCGCCGAGGTACGACTCGGACACTCCTGCACCTTCGAGCGGCCGTAGGCGCCGCCGATCTGTGCCTGTACCTCCCAGCGCAGCCCGTCGCTGCGGATGTACACGTCGCGACGGCCGCGTGCCGTCGCGTCCCCGTTCCACCAATGCTCCTCGACGATCACCTCGCGACGGTATCTCAACCGGCGTCTGATCGGCACTGCCCGGTGGCCCACTACCGCAGCTCGATCGGCTGGCCGGGCGGCCGGACCTCGGCGAAAGGAACCGCTTTCGGTCCCACCGTCGCAGTCGGGCGACCGGACCGACCGGTCGTCAGTCGTCGGAGTCGGGTGACCAGTTCTCCAGCTTCCTGCGCTTCTTCTCCTGCTTGCGCATCCGCAGCTCCCGCTCGGAGGGCTTGCGCTTGATCGCCACCCCGCCCCAGAGGGCGAGCCCGCCGACGGTGACCGTCGGGGCACCCGGCGCGCCCGGCCCGGTGGCCCGGTGGTCGAAGCCACCCATCACCCCGACCCCGGTCACATGCACGGTGGCCTGCTCGGGCACCCAGATCTCCAGGCCCCCCATCAGGGCGTAGGCATTGATCCGCACCGCCCCCACGGTGAAGATCGCGTCGCGCAGGTCGACCAGCCCGCCGCCCCAGAACGCCAGGCAGGTGAACTCGGGGCCGACGCTCCACGGGCCGGACCGTTCGAACTTGCCGGCCAGGGCGTAGCCGCTGCGCGACACCGGCGCCCCGGCGACGTACGCCGGCGGCGGGGGCGGGAACAGCGACGACCCCACGGCGGGGAGGTCATGGGTCAGGGGTTCGAGTTCGGCGTAGGTGCGGGCGGCGTAGACGCGGCCCAGCCGCTCGTCCAGCTCGCCCAGGTCGAGCCGGCCCTCGGCGGCCGCCTCCCGCAGCACGGCCGCGACCCGCTCCCGGTCGGCGTCGGAGGTACGGATCTGTCCCGGGTGCACCGGTTCCGGAATGAGCTCACTCACATAGAGGAGCGTAGAACAACCACGCACCCGGCCGGGCCCGCGCCACCCGCCCGACTCCGGTCCGCGGCGGGTCGCCGCAGGCCGGAACCGCGGCCTGCGGCGGGGCACTGTCCGAGTCACGACACCGGAGGAAACGGCTTAGGAGACGGCTACGGAGGGTAAACCGGGATCATGGCACAGCTGCGCACCTCACCCCCGTCGCCGCAGGCTACCGAGCTGCGGCGATGGCAGCTGTGCAGCCCCGCCGACCTGCGCGGCCTGCGGGCGTCCCTGCACCAGGCGCTGACCGGCGAGGAACTGGTCGCCGGGAAGGAGCTGGACGAGGTGCCCGAGCTGATGGTCCTGGTCGCCACGGAGCTGGCCACCAACGCCCTGCGGCACGGCATCCCGCCCACCATCGTGCGCCTGCTGGTCGCCGCGGACCGGTTCATCCTGGAGGTCGCCGACCACGACCTGAGCACCATCCCGGAGCTGGTCGACACCCGTCCGATGGGGGCCGGCGGGCGGGGCCTGCAGATCGCCGAGGCCGTCTCGCTGGACGTCGGCTGGTACGCCACCGACCGCACCAAGAACATCTGGGCCGCCTTCCCCCGGAGCTGACCGGCCGGCGTTCCGAGCGGCGACCGGCGGGGTACCCGTACCGGCATGCGGGCGGCAGGACGGCGGCGACGGTGAGCGAACGGGCAGCGCTGCACGGACTGCTGCGTCACTCCCACCACGCGCGCCCGGAGGACCTGCCGGCGCTGGCCGGACGGATGGCCACCGAACTCGGCGCCACCTCGATGCGGATCCACCTGGTCGACCACGAGCAGCGGGAGCTGCTGCCGATGGACGACGGGGGCGCCGACCGGGGCTCGCTGGCCGTCGACGGCACGCTGGCCGGGCGGGCGTACGCGATGATGCGCCCGTACGCCGCCGACAGCGGGCCCGGGCCGCCGCGGCTGTGGGTGCCGCTGCTGGACGGGCTGGAACGGCTGGGCGTGGTGGAGGTGCTCTCCGCCGAGCCGATCCCCGCCGACCGGGTCTCCGAGTTCGAGGCGGCCTGCGCGCTCCTGGCGGAGCTGGTGATCACCCGGGCCAGCTACAGCGACACCGTGGAGTTGGTGCGCCGGCGCGCGCCGATGCGAATGGCCGCCGAGATGCTCCGCGCCCAACTGCCGCCGCTGACCTTCTCCACGGGCAGCATGACCATCAGCGGCATCCTGGAGCCCAGCTACGACGTGGGCGGGGACGCCTTCGACTACGCGGTCAACGGCGACATCGCCCACCTGGCGCTCTTCGACGCGGTGGGGCACGGCTCGTACGGCGGGATGCGGGCGGTGATGCTGGCCAGCCTGGCGCTGGCCGCGTACCGCAACGCCCGGCGGTCCGGTCACGACCTGATCGCCACCTACCACCACATCGACACGGTGGTCCGCGACCACGACCGGCGGGGCCTGATCACCGGCGTGCTGGCCGAACTCGACCAACGCAATGGTCGGCTGCGGGTGATCTCCGCCGGGCATCCGAGCGGCCTGGTGCTGCGCCGGGGACGGGTGGCGACCGTGCTGCCCACCCCGACCGCGCTGCCGGTCACCCTCGGCGAGCACCGGGCCCCGGTGGTGATCGAGGAGGCCCTGGAGCCCGGCGACGACGTGCTCTTCCACACCGACGGGATCACCGAGGCGCGCTCCGCCGACGGGGAAGCCTTCGGCGTCGACCGGATGGTCGACTGCGCCGTCCGGGCGCTCGCCGACGACCTGCCGCTGCCGGAGACCGCCCGCCGCATGGTGCACGCGATCCTCGCCTACCAGGACGACCAGCTCGGCGACGACGCGACCGTGCTGCTGGTGCGCTGGCACGGCCCCGCCGGGCAGCCGTTGACCTGATCACCGACCGGATTGACGCGCGACGCGCCGGGGTATCGGCGGATTCGTCAAAAACCGCGTCGGGCTCGGTGGCGTGCCGGAACCCCGCATGCGGTGGGGAGGAGGCACCGTGCCGGCCAACGATCAACCACATTCCCGACCTGCTGTGCCCCCTTCCGCCGGCCGGGACGGGGCGACCAGCGGTCACGCCCTCGCCGCCCGGCTCGCCATGCTCGCCCGGGAGTTCCAGGGCGAGCGGACGGTGGAGGACACCCTGCGGGCCATCGTGCACGCGGCCGTGGACACCGTGCCCGGCGCCTGGCACGCCGGGATCACCGAGATCGAGGGGCGGCGCCGGGTGAGCACCCCCGCCGGCACCGGTGAGGTGGTGCTGCGGGTCGACCGGGCGCAGTACGAGACCGGCGAGGGCCCCTGCCTCACCTCGGCGTACACCGAGCGGACCGTCCGGCTGCCCGACGTGGACACCGAGGAGCGCTGGCCCAGGTTCATCGCCCGGGCGCGGGAGCTGGGCGTCGGCAGCATGCTGTCGTTCCAGCTCTACGTCGCCCGGGACAATCTGGGCGCGCTCAACCTCTACGCCCGCGAGCCGCACGCCTTCACCGACGAGTCGGAACGGGTCGGGCTGCTCTTCGCCTCGCACGCCGCCGTGGCGATCGCCGACGCGCGGCGACTCGACCAGCTCAGCCGGGCGCTGGACGTACGGGACCTGATCGGCCAGGCCAAGGGCATCCTGATGGAACGGCACCGGCTCACCGGCGCCCAGGCCTTCGAGCTGCTGGTGATGGCGAGCCAACGGATCAACGTCAAGCTGATCGACGTGGCCCGCGAACTGGTGGAGACCGGCGAGCTGAGCGTCACCGGCCAGCGGGAGCGAGCCCGAGCAGGGCGAGCACCCCGGTGATCTCCAGGACCCGACGGACCACGGGCCGCGCGTTCGCCACCACCAGCGGGCAGTCCCGGGCGGCGGCCCAGGCGTACGCGTCGAGCAGGACGTGGACGCCGGAGGAGTCCAGGAAGGGCACCTCGGCGAGGTCCACCTCGACGGGGGTGCCGGTGAGGTCGGCCAGCACGGCGTCCAGCGCCGCGCGCAGCTCGCCGGAGGTGGCGAAATCCACCTCGCCGGCGACACTCACCCGCAGGAGGTGGCCGATGTTGGTGAGAGTGATCCGGAGATCGGCCGCCGATATTGATGAGAGTTGTCCAGGCTCGGTGTGCATTGCACTGCTCCCTACGCCCACCGGGCTCGTTCCCTCGTAGCAGAAGGCAGAGACCAGCGCCGCCAGCCTAGCCGCAGCCGGCGGGGAAGCACAGGGTCCGTCCCGTGGGCGGGACGCCGACGCCGGGGTCAGTCCCCGGCCGGCACCGGGTCGTCGTACTCGCCGGGACGGCCGGTGTGCAGGGTGCCGTCGACGTACGGCCAGGCGTTCGGCGCGCAGCCGTGCAGGCCCAGCGTCTGCTGCTGCATCACCGGGGCCGGCGCGCCCCGGGCCGGGCACAGCTCGTGTCCCATGCCGAGCCGGTGGCCGACCTCGTGGTTGAGCACGTACGCCCGGTAGGTCGCCAGGTCGCGGCCGAACCCGGGCACCCCGCGCGCCCAGCGGGCCACGTTGACCACCACCCGGTCCCCATTCCGGCAGGAGGTGTAGCGGTCGGCGGCGTCCCCGCACAGGTCGGCGCGGGTCGCCGGGGTGGTCAGCAGCACGGTGAAGTCGGCCGGGACGTCCGGACCGACCCGTTGCAGCCGCCACCGCCCCCCGCCCGTCCAACCCCGGCGGTCGGCGAGCACCACGGCCACCTCCCGGCCGAGGAGTTCCACGTCCACCTCGTCGATGCCGCCCTCGACCGCCACCCGGTACCGCAGCAGCTCGCCCGCGCGTCCGGCCACCGCACCCTGGGCGGTCGCCGTCCGCCAGGTGCCCGTACCCCGCTCGGGGTAGCCCAGGACGCGGGCGGTGGGCGTCGCCGCCGGCCGGCCCGGGGGCGGGGCGTCGGCCGGCGCGGCGGCCACCGCCGCGCGGGCCGGCGCGGGCGCCCGGCGGACGTCACCGATCAGCTCGCCGAGGTCCAGCTCGCCGCGCCGGGCCGCCCAGGCGCCGCCGCCCAGGCCGGCGACCACCACCAGCGCCAGCACCACCGCAGTCGCCCGGGCCCCGGCCCCGCGACGACCACGGTGCCGGCCCCGGTCGACCGACCCGCCCACCGTGAGGCTGCCCACCCTCAACCCTCCGTCCGCTCGGGCAGTAGTACGCGGACGGGGCCCGTGCGGATGAGTGATCCGGCCGTCGAATCCGCACCCGGTACCGTTGCCGGGCAGACACTCCCGACGATCCGGACACCACCCGGGCGTCTTGCCCAGGAAGGACCACCCGTGCCGGACGCCCACGCCCTCATCGCCGACGCGGTCGCGGCGGTGCGCGGCACCGACGTACGCGACGCGGAGCGGAAGCTGGACCGGCTCGTGGTCGGCACCGGCGCCCCGGACGGCACGGCGGTGGTGGACGCCGCCCTCCTCGACCGCCTGGCGGGCGCCCTCGCCCGGCTCTGGTCGCGCGGCTGGCAGCCGGTCGACGTGGCTCGGATGGTGACCCGTCGCCTCGGCGCGCGACCCGGCCGGCTGGTACGCGACGCGCTCGCCGCCCAGCGGCGGGGGCAGGCCGGCGACGTCCCGCCCTGGTGGGACGAGCAGCTCGACGATCTGGCGGCCCTGGTGTGGTGGGACGACGACGCCGGCTGGCTGGCCCGGTGGGCCGCCCGCGAGGGCGAGGACCGGATCACCGCGCTACGCGACGCGGTCGAGGTGCTGGCGCTGCTGGACGGCCTGCCGCCGATCGCGATGCTGCGCCCGCCGCCGGGCGGGGGCGGGCCGACCGTGGCCCGGCGCGCCGCCTCGGGGCGCAGCGGTTCCCCGATGCTCGACCGGGTGCGGGCGCTGCTGGCCAAGGCCGAGTCGACCACCTTCCCGGCCGAGGCGGAGGCGCTGACCGGCAAGGCGCAGGAGTTGATCGCCCGGCACAGTCTGGACCGGGCGCTGGTCGAGGCCACCGCCGAACGCCCCGACCTGCCCGGCGGGATGCGCCTGGGCACCGACGCCCCGTACGCCGGGGCGAAGGCGCTGCTGGTGCAGGAGGTGGCGGCGGCGAACCGGTGCGAGTCGGTCTGGAACGACGACCTGGGCTTCGCCACCGTGCTCGGCTTCGCGGGCGACCTGGAAGGGGTCGAGCTGCTCTACACGTCGCTGCTGGTGCAGGCCACCGCCGCGATGCTGCGCGGGCGCACCGAACGCAAGCGGGGCAGCAGCCGGCGGACCAAGGCGTACGACGAGTCGTTCCTGCACGCGTTCGCGCTGCGGATCGGGGAGCGGCTGCGGGCCGCGACGGAGGAGGCCGACCGGCAGGCGGCCGAGGCGACCGGCCCGGAACGGCTGCTCCCCGTGCTGGCCGCCCGCTCGGACGCGGTCCGCGAGCGGATGGAGACCCTCTTCCCCGGCGTCACCCGGGCCCGGCTGACCATCCGGGACGCCGACGGCTGGCACTCCGGCACCTCGGCCGCCGACCGGGCGTCACTGAGCGCCGGCACGCCACCCGCCCGGCCGCTGCCCGGCCGGAGTTGACCGCTCGGGCAGAATTCTTTTCCGGCGACGGTGTCGGATCCACCGGGCGGGCTCCGACCTGTCATCGAGGGCCACGGACGGCGTGGCCACACGACGTCAGGAGCACCACGTGAAGTACATGTTGCTGATCTGGAACCGGCCCGGCTTCGTCGAGGGCCTCTCCGAGCAGGAGCGCACCACGCTCTTCGGCGAGGTCGACGAGATCATGAAGGAGCTGACCGAGTCCGGCGAGCTGGTCGGTGGCCAGGCGCTGGCCGACCCGTCGCAGACCCGGACGGTCCGGCTCCGTGGCGAGCACCCCGAGGTGACCGACGGACCGTTCATGGAGAGCAAGGAGCAGTTCGCCGGCTACCTGATGGTCGACTGCGACAGCCCGGAGCGGGCCGCCGAGATCGCCGCGCGCTGGCCCGACGTCCGGATGGGCTTCGGCGTGCTGGAGGTGCGCCCGGTGATGGACGAGGCCGGGACCGAGATGTGACGCAGCGGGAGGTGGAGGACCTGCTGCGCGCCCTCGCGCCGCAGGTCCTCGGCATCCTGGTCCGCCGGCACGGCGCCTTCTCCGCCTGCGAGGACGCGGTACAGGAGGCGCTGCTGGCCGCCGCCACGCAGTGGCCGGAGCGGGGAGTGCCGGACAATCCCCGTGCCTGGCTGCTCACCGTCGCCGGCCGCCGGCTGACCGACGAGTGGCGCAGCGAGCGGGCCCGCCGCGACCGCGAGGTCGCCGTCGCGCTCCGGGAGCCGGCGTACGCGGCGGTCGCCCCGCCCGCTGACGAGCCGCCGTCCACCGGGGACGACAGCCTCACCCTGTTCTTCCTCTGCTGCCATCCCGCGCTGCCCCGGTCGGCGCAGCTGGCGCTGACCCTGCGCGCGGTGGGTGGGCTGAGCACGGCGCAGATCGCGCAGGCGTTCCTGGTGCCGGAGCCGACCATGAGCCAGCGCATCCGCCGGGCCAAGCAGCGCGTCGAGGCGGCCGGCGCGCGGTTCGCCATGCCGTCGCCGGCCGAGCGGGACGACCGCCTGCGGACCGTGCTGCACGTGCTGTACCTGATCTTCAACGAGGGCTACACCGCCTCCAGCGGGGCGGACCTGCACCGGGCCGAGCTGACCGGCGAGGCGATCCGGCTGACCCGCCAGCTGCACCGGGCGCTGCCCGACGACGGTGAGGTCGCCGGCCTGCTCGCACTGATGCTGCTCACCGACGCGCACCGGGCGGCGCGGACCGGGCCGGGCGGGGAACTGGTCCCGCTCGCCGAGCAGGACCGGAGCCGGTGGGACCGGGCCGCCATCGCCGAGGGGGTGGCCCTGGTGACCGAGGCGCTGACCTGGTCGCCGCCGGGCCCGTACCAGCTCCAGGCGGCGATCGCGGCGGTGCACGCCGAGGCGCCCGCCGCGGAGCGGACGGACTGGCCGCAGATCGTCGCGCTCTACCGGGTGCTGGCGGCCGTGTCGCCGAACCCGATGGTCACCCTCAACCGGGCCGCCGCGGTGGCCATGGTGGACGGACCGCGCGCCGGACTCGCCCTGCTCGCCCCACTCGACGCCGACGAGCGGATCGCCGGGCACCACCGGCTGGCGGCCGTCCGGGCCCACCTGCTGGAGCTGGCCGGGGAGCGGAAGGCGGCACGGGAGGCGTATCTGCTGGCGGCCCGGCGAACCACCAGCCTGCCGGAGCAGCGGTACCTGGAGGTGTGCGCGGCCCGGCTGGCGGGCGACCGATGAGTTCCGGCGACGACGGGAGTCCACCCCGCATGACCACAGTGAGCTGTCAGATCTCGATGTCGTTGGACGGTTACGTGGCGGGGCCGGACCAGAGCCGGCAGGACCCGCTGGGTCGGGGCGGGCTGCGCCTGCACGAGTGGTTCTTCGGGCTGGACGCCTGGCGGGAGCGGCACGGGCTGGCCGGCGGGGAGCGCGGCGTCGACGCCGAGGTGGTCGACGAGATGACCCGGGACGTCGGGGCGTACGTGATGGGACGCCGGATGTTCGGCGGCGGCGACGGGCCGTGGGACCTCGACTGGACCGGCTGGTGGGGCGAGGACCCGCCGTTCCGTACGCCGGTCTTCGTGCTCACCCACCATCCGCGCGAGACGCTGGTGATGCGCGGCGGGACGGAGTTCCGGTTCGTCACCGAGGGGCTCGCCGCCGCGCTGCGGCAGGCCCGGGCGGCGGCCGGCGACCGGGTGGTCTCCGTGGCGGGCGGCGCGAGCACGGTCAACCAGTGCCTGGCGGCGGGGCTGCTGGACACCCTCCAGCTGCATGTCGTGCCGATCGTGCTCGGGGCCGGCGAACGGCTCTTCGAGGGGGTCGGCGACCCGCGGCTGGAGCAGGTATCGGTGGTCGCCGGCCCGACGGTCACCCACGTCACCTACCGGGTACGGCGCTGAGCGCCGGCCCAGAGAAGCGACCGCGGTAGGGGTCGGAACTGAGGCGGCGCTGTCGTCCACCCTGGGCCGTGCCGGTCAGACGTGGCAGTCGCGGGTGAGCCGCTCGGGGATGCGGACGAAGCCGGTCGCCATCCAGGTCGCCGGGCTGTTCGCCGCGGCTCCCGTGTCGATCTGCTTCGCGGCATCGGTCACCAGGTCCCTGATCCGCGGGTCCTCGGCGTTGCCGGCCTGCTTGCGCAAGTCGTCGGCGAGCCCGGCGAGGGTGCCCTTGAGCTGGCCGTTGAGCTGCTCCGGGGTGAGTTCGCGGCGGGTGGCCGCCGCCGAGTCGTCGGCGATCCTCCGGCTGGCCTCGATGATCAGCTCATCGGCGCGCCGGCAGACGGCGGCGGTGTTGGCGGCGCTCGGGCCGGTCGGCGACGCGCTCGGGCTGGGCGTCGAGGCGGCGCTCGCGGTGGCGGTGGCGCTCGCGGCGGCCGGAGCGTCCTGCGGGTCGGCGGCGTCGTTTCCGGCCTGCTGGCAGCCGGTGGCGAGGGCGGCGCAGGCCACCAGGGCGAGCGCGGCGGCGGAGCTTCGGAACATTGGACTTCCCCGTTCGGGTGTCGGCCGTCCGGAGGGGACGGCGCGGGTCGACCCACGGCCGGATCTCATCGCCCGGCCGCCAGGTCGGAACGCGGCGGATGTCGTTCTGGCAACGACCAGGATCGCTGCGAGGTCACGTCGGCGTGCCGCGGTCGTCGTACCGGCCGCACTCACGCTCCGCTGCCGCGAATCGGCTCCCCGGCGGTGACAGCGATCGTCGTCGGGCACAGCGCGCCGCACGCCGGGCCGACAGTCGTCGGCCCGGCGTGCGGAATGCGTAGGTCAGCTCTTGAAAGCGTCCTTGATCTTCTCGCCGGCCTGCTTCAGGTTGGACTTCGCCTGGTCGTTGCGGCCCTCGGCCTCGAGGCGCTCGTCGTCGGTCGCCCGACCGACGCCCTCCTTGATCTTGCCCGCGGTGTTCTCGCCAGCGTTGTCGATCTTGTCGTCGATACCCATGCGAACCTCCAGTTTGCAGTTCCTCCGACGTCCCGGATGTACCCCGGGCCTTTTCGCCGGAAACACCGATCACCCATACGTGATCACCCACGGTGACCGGTGCCGTGGTCGGCGCAGCGGGCTGGGGACGGGGCGGAACGACGTCGCCGCCGGTCCCCACGGTGGGACCGGCGGCGACGCGCCCGGGCTCAGCCGACCGGGCGGAACCCGCGCAGCCGGAGGCTGTTGGCGACGACGAACACCGAGGAGAAGGCCATCGCGGCCCCGGCGATCATCGGGTTGAGCAGGCCGGCGGCGGCCAGCGGCAGCGCGGCCAGGTTGTAGGCGAACGCCCAGAAGAGGTTGCCCTTGATGATGGCCAGGGTCCGCCGGGAGAGCCGGATGGCGTCGACCGCTGCGGTGAGGTCGCCGCGCACCAGGGTCAGGTCGGCCGCCTCGATCGCCACGTCGGTGCCGGTGCCCATGGCCAGCCCCAGGTCGGCCTGGGCCAGCGCGGCGGCGTCGTTGACCCCGTCGCCGACCATCGCGACCGTCCGCCCCTCGCCCTGGAGTCGGCTGACCACGTCGACCTTGTCGGCCGGCAGCACCTCGGCGATCACCTCGTCGATGCCGACCTCGGCCGCCACCGCCCGAGCGACGGTGGCGTTGTCGCCGGTGAGCAGCACCGGCTTCAGTCCCAGGCCGCGCAGCCCGTCGATCGCCGCCCGGCTGGTCGGCTTGACCGCGTCGGCGACGGCGAGGACGCCACGGGCCCGACCGTCCCAGCCGGCCAGCACGGCCGTCCGGCCGGCCGCCTCCGCGTCGCCCGCCGCCCGCACGACCTCCTCGGGTACGTCCAGGCCCCGCTCGCGCAGCAGCCGGAGCCGACCGACGACCACCTCGTGGCCGTCCACCGTGCCGGTGACGCCGAGCCCTTCGGCGTTGGCGAAGGCGGTGACCGGCGGCAGCGCGCCCGCCTCGGCGGCGCCCGCCGCGACCGCCCGGGCGACCGGGTGCTCCGAGCCGGCCTCCAGCGCCCCGGCGAGCCGGAGCAGTTCCGCCCGGTCGACCCCCTCGGCGGGAAGCACGTCGACCAGGGCCATCCGGCCGGTGGTGACCGTGCCGGTCTTGTCCAGCACGACGGTGTCCACCTGGCGGGTGGACTCCAGCATCTCCGGCCCCTTGATCAGGATGCCGAGCTGGGCTCCCCGGCCGGTCCCGACCAGCAGCGCCGTGGGCGTGGCCAGGCCGAGCGCGCACGGGCAGGCGATGATCAGCACGGCGACCGCGGCGGTGAACGCGGCCGTCGGGCCCGCCCCGGTGCCGAGCCACCAGCCGAGCGTGCCGGCGGCCAGGGCGATCACGATCGGGACGAAGACGCCGGAGATCCGGTCGGCCAGCCGCTGCACGGCCGCCTTGCCGGTCTGCGCCTGCTCCACCAGCTTCGCCATCTGGGCGAGCTGGGTGTCCGCACCGACCCGGGTGGCGGTGACCACCAACCGGCCGCCGGCGTTCACCGTCGCGCCGACCACGGTGTCGCCCGGGCCGACCTCGACCGGCACCGACTCGCCGGTGAGCATGCTGGCGTCGACGGCCGACGTGCCCTCGTCCACCACCCCGTCGGTGGCGACCTTCTCGCCGGGGCGGACCACGAACCGGTCCCCCACCGCGAGCTGGTCGACCGGGATCCGGGTCTCGACGCCGCCGCGCAGCACCGCGACGTCCCGGGCGCCCAGCTCCAGCAGAGCGCGCAGGGCGGCGCCGGCGGTCCGCTTGGAGCGGGCCTCGAAGTACCGGCCGGCGAGGATGAACACGGTGACGCCGGCCGCCGCCTCCAGGTAGATGTTGCCGGCGCCGTCGGTGCGGGTGATGTCGAGCCGGAACGGGTGGGTCATCCCGGGCATCCCGGCGTCACCGAAAAAGAGCGCCCAGAGCGACCAGCCGAACGCGGCCAGGGTGCCGAGCGAGACCAGGGTGTCCATGGTGGCGGCGCCGTGCCGCAGGTTGATCCAGGCGGCCCGGTGGAACGGCAGCCCGCCGTAGACCACCACCGGGGCGGCCAGGGTCAGCGACAGCCACTGCCAGTAGGTGAACTGCCAGGCGGGCACCATGGCCAGCAGGATGACCGGCACGGTCAGCGCGACCGAGACCCACAGCCGGGTCCGCAGGCCGCGCAGCTCGTCGGCCGGCTCGGCGGCCCGTCCGGTCGTACCGGCCGGGGTGGGCGGGGGCGGCAGGACGGCGGTGTAGCCGGTCTTCTCCACCGTGGCGATGAGGTCCTCCGGCGTGACCTCGTCGGCGTACCGGACGGTGGCCTTCTCGGTGGCGTAGTTGACGGTGGCGGTCACGCCCTCCATCCGGTTGAGCTTCTTCTCGATCCGGGCCGCGCAGGACGCGCAGGTCATCCCGCCGATGGCCAGCTCGATCCGGTGGGGTGCGACCGGCAGGGAGTTCGCGGTCGGGGTCATCGCGGCACCTCCGATCAGTTGTGCCCGTGACCGGGGGCGCCGTGGCCGGCGTCGGCGGTCGGGGTGGGAGCGGTCGGGGTGGTCCGGGTGCCGGGGGTGCTGGCCGGGGCCGCCGAGGCGTCGCCGGCCAGCACGGTGAACTCGGCGGTGTGCACCGCCCCGCCGTGCCGGAAGTCCAGGTAGAGCCGGTAGCTGCCGGCCGAGGGCACCTCGGCGGCGAAGCTCACCGCCGGCCCGGCCGGGGTACGCCCGTCACCGGGCACGCCCTCCGGGTGCACGTGCAGGTACGCGAGGTCACCCTGCCGCAACGCCACCAGGTGCCCGTACGCGCCGAGGTAGGGCTCCAGGTCGGTGACCGGCTTCCCGTCCCGGCTGACGGTCAGCGTCAGCGGGCTGGTGCGGCCCGGCTGCGGGGTGCCGGTGAGGGTGACCGTGTAGCCGTCGACCGTGGTGCTGGCGGCCGGTGCCGGCAGCGGTCGGGGCTGGAGCTGGCCGGGGACGGTCACGTCGACCCCGAGGGTGAGCGGCTCCCCGCCCGACGGGGTGAAGTCGGCGAAGGCCCGCCAGACGCCCGGCCCGCCCAGCGGGGAGTCCACCCGCCAGGTGCCGTCGGCGCCCAGCTCGGGGTGGACGTGCCGGAAGCCGGACAGGTCGCGCCGCGCCACGATCAGGTGCATCCGCTTGTCGTGGGCGACCTCGTAGCCGGTCACCGGAGCGCCGTCCGAGCCGGTGATCCGGAAGGCGAACTGCCCGGTCGGGGCGTCCACCGGCTGCATGGTGTAGCCGCGGTCGGAGACGAGCAGCCCGCCGGGCAGGTGCGCGGCACCGGCGGGGTCGCCACCGTGCGAGTCGGAGCCGCCGTGCGGGTCGGAGCCGTGGTCGGCGCCGGCGGGCTCGTGGCGGGTGTCGGCGGCCGGGGTGACGGGGTCGGCCAGGTGGCCGACCCCGTAGGCCGTGCCGAACATCGCCGCGAGGCCGAGGGCGAAACCGCTCAGCTTCGTCGCCGTGTTCATCGGAATACCTCGGTTCTCTCGGGTGACCCCGTCACGCCTCGACGAGGTCGTACCCGGCCTCGTCGACGGCGGCGCGTACGGAGTCGGTGTCCAGCGGGCTCTCACTGGTGACGGTGACCCGGCCGGAGGCCAGGTCCACCTGGACGTCGCTGACGCCCTGGATCGCGCTCACCTCGGTGCTGACCGAGTTGACGCAGTGCCCGCAGGTCATGCCCTGCACCTGGTACGTGGTGGTGACCATGGCAACTCTCCTCCCGCATCCATGCTATACCCCCCAGGGGTAGCTCTCCCGAGGACCGTAGCATACCCCCAGGGGGTACGCTATCCTGGTCGACATGACCACACCGAGCACCCCGACCCGGGGCTACACCGCCAGCAAGGACCAGCTGCTCGCGCGGCTGCGCCGCGTCGAGGGCCAGGTCCGCGGCGTGGAGAAGATGGTCGACGACGACCGGTACTGCATCGACGTGCTGACCCAGATCTCGGCGATCCAGGCCGCCCTGGACAAGGTCGCCCTCGGCCTGCTCGACGGCCACGCCCGGCACTGCATGCACGAGGGGGCCGCCGAGGGCCGCGCCGACGAGATGGCCGCCGAGATGATGGCCGCCGTCGGCCGCCTGATGAAGCGCGGCTGAGCCCACCTTCCGCTTCGGGACGTTCGGCCCGGTCGACCCGGGCCCGCCGCCCCCGGACGTCCGCCGCCGGCGCGACTAGCGTCGGAGGTGACGACCGGGACCGGTGCCACCGGCACCGGACCGGCCGCCCGAGTCACGGACGGAGGGCGGCCATGATGGGGTACGGCCCGATGGCGGGCCTGATGTGGATCTGGCCGGTGCTGGCGCTGGCCGGCCTGGCGGCCCTGGGCTACCTGACCTACCGGCTGGCGCAGCCGCCGCCGTCGACGGCGGCCTCTGCGGCGCGGACGATCCTCGACGAGCGCTATGCGCGCGGTGAGATCGACGACGAGGAATATCAGCGGCGGCGGTCGGCACTGCGGACCGGAGCCTGACCGGCGCGGTCACCCCGCCGGCCGGGACGCCGGAGCCACGACGGCTCCGGGCGCCCCGGCCGGCGGCGGTCAGAGCCGGGCGAGGATCTTCTTCATCGCGTCGATCTCGCCCTGCTGGGCGTTGACGATCTGCTGCGCCATGGCCTTGGCGTCCGCGTTGGCGCCGCTGGCGAGCTCCTCCTCCGCCATGGTGATCGCGCCCTCGTGGTGGGCGATCATCATGGTCAGGAACTGCCGGTCGAACTCCCGGCCGGAGGCGGCCGCCAGCTTCGCCATGTCGGCGTCGGACATCATGCCCGGCATGCCGTGGTCGTGGTGGCCGCTGCCCGGGCTGCCGGACGGGACGGGCCGGCCCCAGGCGGTGAGCCAGCCGGTCATGGTGGCGATCTCCGGTGCCTGGGCGGCCTTGATCTGCGCGGCGAGGTGCTTGACCTCCGGGTCCTGGGCACGGCTGTCGGCCAGCTCCGACATCCGCACCGCCTGCTGGTGGTGCGGGATCATCATCTGGGCGAACATCACGTCGGCGTCGCCGAACGTGGCGGACGCGCTCGCCGAGGGGCCGGCGGTGGCGCCCTTGCCCGGCATGTCGTGGCCGGAGCCGGCCTGGTGGTCGTCGCCGCCGCAGGCGGCCAGGGCGAGAGCGGCGCTGAGAGCGACGCCGGCCAGGGCGGCACGGCGCGCGATGGTACGAGTGGACACGATCGAAACCTTTCGGTGTGCGGACGTACGCAGCGGACTCCGGACGCGGCGTGGCCGCGTCGGGGCGTCCTATCTGCGCAGCACCGACACCGAGGCGAGGCGAAGCCCGACCGGGTGGGGTGGCGGGGCGCGCGGCCCGCGCGACGGCCCCGACGGGTGGCGGGTCGCGACGGCAGGGCGGGCCCGGCGCAGCAGCAGCGTCGCCAGCAGCAGAGCCACCGTGAAGGCGCCGAGCACCGCCAGGCAGACACTCCAGCCACTCGGGGCACCGCCCGGCTGGTCGGCGGGAAGCGCCACCACGCCGCCCTGGTCGGCGAACGACGCCGGCCCGGCGACATGGGCGACCGGGACCGCTTCGGGCACGGCACCGTGAGCGACCGGGACCGCCTCGGGCAGGGCGGCCTGAGCGACCGGCGCCCGCTGCGACACGGCGGCGTGGCCGTCCGGGTGGGACGCGACGGAGTGCGTGCCGTGGCCGATGGTGTGCATGGCGGCCAGCCCGAGCAGGGTGCAGGCGAGCAGGAGCAGCCGGGCCCACCACCCGGCCGGCCGCGCCGTCGCCGTTCCCACCCGACCACGCTAGCCCGATCCGGGCGGGGATCAGAGGCGTACCCGGCGCAGCAGCTGGGCGTTGAGCGCCACCACGATCGTCGAGGCGGACATCAGCGCCGCGGCGAGCGCTGGGCTCAGCGCCACCCCCGCGAAGGCCAGCACGCCGGCCGCCAGCGGCAGCGCCACCACGTTGTAGCCGGCCGCCCAGGCGAGGTTCTGCCGCATCTTCCGGTACGCCGCCCGGCTCAGCCGGACCACCCCGGCGACCCCACGCGGGTCGGAGGAGGCCAGCACCACCCCGGCCGACTCGATCGCCACGTCGGTGCCCGCCCCGATCGCGATCCCCACGTCCGCCCGGGCCAGCGCCGGCGCGTCGTTGACCCCGTCACCGACCATCGCCACCCGCAGCCCCCGGCGTTGCAGCGCGGTCACCTTCCGGTCCTTGTCGGCGGGCAGCACCTCGGCGAAGACCTCGTCGACGCCGGGCCGGAAACCGAGGTCCGCGGCGACCGCCTCGGCCACCGTCCGGGCGTCCCCGGTGATCATCGCGATGCTGCGGACCCCCTCGGCACGCAGCTCCGCGATCGCCTCCCGGGCCTCGGGACGTACCTCGTCGGCGAGCGCGAGCAGGCCGAGGACGGTGTCCGGCAGGCGGACCAGGTGCAGCACCGCCGCGCCGCGCTCGGCCCAGCGCCGGGCCGCCGGCTCCAGCGCCTCGGGCAGCTCCAGTCGCTGCTCGCGCAGGAGCGCGGGGCCGCCGACCGCGTACGGCGTACCGTCGATGTCGGCCCGGACGCCGCGCCCCGGCAGCGAGCGGAAGCCGGCGGCCGGGGCCGGGCCGCCGTGCTCGGCGGCGGCCGCGACGATCGCCCGGGCCAGCGGGTGTTCGCTGTCCGCCTCGACCCCGGCGGCGAGCCGCAGCACCTCGTCCTCGCCGGTCCCCGGCGCGGCGGCCACCCCGACGACCGCGTGCTCCCCCCTGGTGAGGGTGCCGGTCTTGTCGAAAAGCACCACGTCCACGGTGCGCATCCGTTCGAGCGCGAGCCGGTCGCGGACCAGCACGCCGGAGCGGGCGGCCAACGCGGTGGAGAGCGCGATCACCAGCGGGATGGCCAGGCCGAGCGCGTGCGGGCAGGCGATCACCAGCACCGTGACGGTCCGCACCACTGCCTCGTCCCGCTCGCCCAGCGCGGTCCACACCGCGACGGTCAGCACGGCGGTAGCGGTGGCGACGTAGAAGAGCCAGGCGGCGAAGCGGTCCGCCAGCGCCTGCGCCCGCCCGCCGGACTGCTGCGCCTGCGCCACCAGGCGCTGGATGCCGGCGAGGGTGGTCTGGTCGCCGACCGCCTCCACCCGGACCCGGATCGCCGAGTCGGTGGCGACGGTGCCGGCCACCACCCGGTCCCCGACCGTCCGGGGGACCGGGCGGGACTCGCCGGTGACCATCGACTCGTCCAGCTCGGCGGCCCCGTCGACGATCCGCCCGTCGGCCGGCACCCGGCCACCCGGGCGGACCAGCACCACGTCGGCCACCCGCAGCCCGCTCACCGGCACCCGTTCGGTGCCGCCCTGCGGCCCGACCCGCTCGGCGTCGTCGGGGAGCAGCGCGGCCAGCGCCGCGAGCGCGCCCCGCGCCTGCCCGACGGACTTCATCTCCTGCCAGTGCCCGAGCAGCATGATGGTGACCAGGGCGGCCAGCTCCCACCAGAAGTCCAGCTCGAAGGCGCCGAGGCTGGTGGCGAGCGAGGCGGCGTACGCGACGGTGATCGCCATCCCGATCAGCAGCATCATCCCCGGGGCCCGGTCGCGCACCTCACGCACCGCGCCGACGAGGAACGGCGAGCCGCCCCACCAGAAGACCACCGAGCCGAGCACCGGCCCGACCAGGGACCGGCCGGGGAACTCCAGCGAGTAACCGAACCAGTCCATCACCATGTGGCTGGTGGCGACCACGGGCAGGGTCAACGCCAGGCAGAGCCAGAACCGGCGGCGGAACATCTCCGGGTCGTGGCCGGCGTGCCGGTCGTGCCCCCGGTGCCGGTCCGACCCCGGGGGCCCGGCCGGTCCGGCGTGCTGGTCCATGCCCTCACGATGCCCGGTGGGCGCGCTGCCGACGGCACGAACCGGGCGGACCCGCACCGAACCTGGCTACGATTCTCCGGCCATGACTCGCCATCCGCCGCAGCTGCCGCCGGCCCGCGTACCGCGCCGGGCTCGGCCGCCGTGGGCGACCGCCCGGGCGGGTCGCCACGCCGGGCGACCGCGCCGTCCGGTCGCCCTGGGTGACCCCGCCGGCACCCAGGGCCCACACCCGGGTACGCGACCCGCCACGCGCGTTCCGCCGGTGAACCGACCGGCCGGCTGACACGTACCCCGCCCTGGATCGTTGGGAGACTCGCAATGGGCGCCGACCACACCCGTCCCGCTCCGTCCGCCCCACCGGGGGTGCGGCGGATCCTCGTCGCGACGGTGGTCCCGCTGTTCGTCGTCACGGTGATCGCCGCCCTGGTGCTGTGGCCGCGCGACTCGCGGCAGGCCGACGGCGGCGCCGAGCCGGCGCGCCACCACGGCACGGTGACCCGGGTGGTGACCGAACCCTGCCCACCGACGCCGGAGGCGCCCGGCGCGGCCGAGGGCCCGTGCGGGACCGTGACGGTCCGGGTCCAGCAGGGGCCGGACAGCGGCCGGCAGGTGGAGACGCCGGTGCCCGCCGGCCCGGGCGCACCCGCCGTGGCGGTGGGCGACGAGGTGGTGCTGGTCCAGCTCACCGACCCGGCCGACCCCACCGCCACCAGCTATCAGATCGCCGAACACCAGCGGGGCAAGCCCCTGGTGTGGCTGGTGGCGCTCTTCGCGGCGGCGATCGTGGCGTTCGGCCGGCTGCGCGGGCTGGCCGCGCTGGCCGGGCTGGGCGCCAGCTTCGCCATCCTGCTGGCCTTCGTCGTGCCCGGCATCGCGGCGGGCGGCTCCCCGCTGCTGATCGCGATCACCGGCTCCGCGCTGATCATGTTCGTGGTGCTGTACCTGACCCACGGGATCACCGCGCAGACCTCGGTGGCGGTCCTCGGCACGCTCGGCAGCCTGGTGCTGACCGGAGTGCTCGGCAGCCTGGCCACCGCCGCCACCCACCTGACCGGGTTCGGCAGCGAGGAGGCCACCACGCTGTCGATGTACCAGCGCGACGTCGACCTGCACGGGCTGCTGCTGGCCGGCATCATCATCGGCTCGCTCGGCGTGCTCGACGACGTCACCGTCACCCAGGCCGCCACCGTCACCGAGCTGGCGCACGCCAACCCCGGACTGTCCCGGACGCAGCTCTACCGGGCCGCCACCCGGGTCGGCCGGGCGCACATCGCCTCCACGGTGAACACCATCGTGCTCGCGTACGCGGGCGCCTCGCTGCCGCTGCTGCTCCTGCTCACCGCCGACAGCCGGCCGGTGAGCCAGATCCTCACCAGCGAGTTCCTGGCCCAGGAGATCGTCCGCAGCGCGGTGGCGACGCTCGGCCTGGTCGCCGCCGTACCGCTGACCACCGCGCTGGCCGCGCTGGTCGCCACCGCCGGTCGTGGCCCGGCCGACGATCCGGCCCGGGACACCGGACCGGCACCCACGCCCCGCCCCTCCGCCGACCGGGACGCGGCGCTCCAGGCGCTGAGCGCGTCGCGTCCCGGCGGACCGTCCACCCCGGCCCCCGCACGGTGGCCCGACCCGGAAAGGAGCACGGACACCGCATGGTGAGACTCCGCTGCGTGACCGACGCCGACGCGGAACCTGACGAACGCGTCACTCGTCACGCATCGCTACGGCGAAATAACGCTTTTAGTCGGGTTCTGGACGTAGATCCCCGGTACGACTCTCGGGTAACCTCGCTGCCGGTCACCGCCGAAGGCGCGCAGCGGCGCCTGCGGTGCCGCCGCCCAATCGCCGCGAGGCGAACCGGGGAACCAGGTACATGGGGTGAATCCGCGCGAGCGGTAGGGGCCACTTCCGTCCCGAACCCGTCAGCTAACCCGGTCGGCGGTCGACGGAAGGGAACACTGTGACGGCACCCCTGCGCCGCTGGTTGACTCCGGTGGTGGCCGTGTTCGCCGCCCTGGCCATCCTGGGCGGGCCGACAGCCGCGATCGCCGCGCCCGCGACCCCCACCCCCTCCGGGCACGAGGAGGACGACGAGCCCAAGCTGCTCACCGACGTCATCGAGCTGCGCAACCGCGAGTACTCGAAGGCCAAGACGCAGCTGGAGAAGTCCAAGAAGCGCCAGCAGCAGCTCGCACTGGAGGTGCGGCGCGCGCAGGACGAGCTGGCGGCGTTGCAGCCGACGGTCTCGCAGATCGCGGCGCAGTCGTACCGGACCGGCCGGATCGGCGCGGTGGCGATGCTGCTGGAGAGCGACGCCCCCGACTCGTTCGTCAGGCGCGCCGCCGCCCTGGACGAGCTGAACATGGTCAACGCGCAGAAGCTGGCCAAGGTCACCGCCGCCAAGAACCGCGCGGAGCAGGCCAAGCTGGCGCTCGACGCCGAGGTGCGCGAGCAGCAGAAGCTCACCAACGACATGGCCCGGGAGAGCCGGGAGGCCGAGAAGGCCCTTCAGCTGGTCGGTGGCCGGGGCTTCACCGGCGGCCTGGTCGACGCGACCTCGCCGGTCGCTCGGATCGGCCCCGGCCGGACGGCCGACGGCGGCTGGCGTCCCGAGTCGCGCACCGAGGACGACCCGACCACCTCCGGCACCATCACGCCGCGCACCCTGCACGCGTACAAGGAGGTCCGGCGGGCCGGCTTCAACCGGTTCGCGGGCTGCTACCGGCCCGGCGGGCCGTGGGAGCACCCGAAGGGCAAGGCCTGCGACTGGTCGTTGCAGCGGAGCGGCTTCGCGCCCTGGCACAACAACGACACCCGGATGTACGGCAACAACCTCGCCGCGTTCCTGATCCGCAACGCCGACCGGCTCGGCATCTACTACGTGATCTGGAACCGGCAGATCTGGTTCCCTGCGACCGGGTGGAAGTCGTACAGCGGACCGTCGAACCACACCGACCACGTGCATATGTCGATGCTGTAGCGCGCGACGCGTACCGAACGAGGGCCGTCCCCGGTGGGGGCGGCCCTCGTCGCGTGCGGGGGGTTTCAGCCAGCGACGGCGGTCGCCCGATCGCCGGCCTGGGTCGGCACGACGCTCGGCACCGCGGCCACCGTTTGCACCTCACCGGCGGCGAGCCGGTACGACATGCCGACCACCGCGCACCGCCCCTCGGCGATCGCGGCGGCCAGTACGGCGGAGTTGCCCAGCAGCGCCTCGACGGTGTGCGCGATGTGGATGTCGACGATCCCGTTGACGTCGTCGACGCCCTGCTCGGCGGCCCGCCGGAGGCTGGGCTCCACCGCGTCCACCACCGCCCGCAGGTGCCCGACCGGCGGCGTGCCGGTCCGCGCGGCGTCCCGGGCGGCCTGCACCGCCCCACAGGAGTCGTGGCCGAGCACCACCACCAGCGGGGTGTTCAGGACGCTCACCGCGTACTCGACGCTGCCGAGCACCTCGGGGCCGGCGGTGTGCCCGGCGGTACGCACCACGAAGAGGTCACCCAGGCCCCGGTCGAAGATGATCTCGGCGGCGAGGCGGGAGTCGGAGCAGCCGACGATCACCGCGAACGGGTGCTGGCCGTCGGCGACCGCCGCCCGGTGCAGCGAGTCCTGGTTGGGGTGGCGCTGCGCGCCCGTCACGAAGCGCCGGTTGCCGGCGTGCAGCTCGGCGAGCGCCTGCGTCGGATCGGTCAGGGTCATTGCCTCACCTCGGTCCCTCGCGAGATCGGCCTGGTCACACAGGGCCGGCGACGGAGGCGGCCTCGCCGCCCACCGTCACACGCAGCAGAAGATACGTCAAGGTTTACGTGATACAGATTTCATACGTTGCCCCGGCGTTGCCGTGATGTTTCGTCGCGGCGTCCTGCGGGCCGGCCGACGGGAGGCGGAGCCGGGGGAGCCAGGGCGGAAAAGCCGATGGACTGGCCATACGATGACGGGCATGGCGACGACTGCGCAGAACGGGAGCACCCGGAACTGGACGTTCCTCACCAACCACGCGCATGTGCTGCTCGCCATCGCCCGCAACCCCACCGCCCGGCTGCGGGACGTCGCCGACGAGGTCGGGGTGACCGAGCGCGCCGCGCAGGCGATCGTCGCCGACCTGGAGGCCGGCGGCTACCTCCACCGCACGCGGGTGGGCCGGCGCAACGAGTACACGGTCAACCCGCGCGGCCACTTCCGGCACCCGGCCGAGTCCGACCGCCAGGTGGGTGACCTGCTCGCCCTCTTCACCGGCGAGCGTGCCGAGTCGAGCTCCTGACGACCGCCATCGTCGCTCCGCGCCGACCGGGCGGCGCTCGCCGGCCCGCCCCGGGCGTCGGTCCGGTCGAACCACGCCGCGATCCTGGGCCCGACCGACCACCCGCTTTACCGGCAATCCGGTGGCGGGAGCCGGGCGTCGGCTGCCCGGACGTCGGTCCGGTCGACCACGGCGCGACCGCCGGCCCCGTCCGGCTGCCGTCCTCGCGCAGCATCCGGCGCAGGGCGCCTGGAGGTCCGGACCGCCCGTCGCCCCGTCCCGGGCGCGGCGGCGGTAATCTCAGCGCGTGCGCGAGAGCTTCCGGCCGACTGGGACGGCGCTGACCGAGACCTCCGGGCGTCCATCCCGGACGGTCCTCGGTGGAGTGATGGCGGTCCTGCTCGCCTCGCTCGTGGTGCCGCCGGCACCGGCCGTGGCGGCGCCGAACTGCTCCGGCCCGGCCGGCGGGGTCGCCCCCGCCGAGACACCGTGGGCGCTGCGCCGGCTCGACCCGGCGTCGGCCTGGCGGATCACCCGGGGCGAGCGGGTCACCGTGGCGGTCATCGACTCCGGCGTCTCCCCCACCCATTCGCTGCTCAAGGGGCAGGTGCGCGAGGGCCGCGACTTCAACGGCCTGCCGTCGATGCAGGGCCGGTGCGACCTGGCCGGCCACGGCACCATCGTGGCCGGGATCATCGCCGGGCGGGCCGACACCGGCGCTCCGTACAGCGGCATCGCGCCCGCGGCCCGGATCCTGCCGGTCCGGGTCCTGCCCGACACCCAGCGCACCAGCGACCCCGGCCTGCCCCTGCAGATCGCCAACGCGATCCGCTGGTCGGCCGACCAGGACGTCCAGGTGATCAACCTGTCGCTGGTCACGGTGGACCACCCGGAGCTCGCCCGGGCCGTCGACTACGCGCTCGGCAAGGGCGTCGTGGTGGTGGCCGCCGCCGGCAACCGGCAGCAGGAGCAGCAGGACCTACCGGCGTACCCGGCCGCGTATCCGGGGGTGATCGCGGTCGCCGGGGTCGACCGGGAGGGCGGTCACGTCGGCAGCTCGGTCAGCGGCAACTACGTGGACATCGCCGCGCCCGGGCTGGACATCGTCGGCCCCGCCCCCGGCGGCCAGGGCTACCTCGCCGAGCCGCAGGGCGGCACCAGCTTCGCCGCCGCGTACGTCTCGGGCGCGGCGGCGCTGATCCGCGCCACCCGGCCCGACCTCACCCCGGAACAGGTCGCCTACCGGCTCACCCGCACCGCCGACAACCCACCCGAGGGGCACAACCCCGAGCTCGGGTACGGGGTGGTGAACCCGTACCGGGCGCTGACCAGCCTGCTCGGCACCCGGACGGACCCCCCGGTCGGGGCCATGCCGCCACCCGGCGCGGCGGAGGACCCGCTGGGCTGGCAGCGCACCGTGGCGCTCTGGGTCGCCGGCGCCGCGGGAGTGCTCGCCCTGGCCCTGCTGGCGGCCCGACCGATCGTGGCCCTGGGCCGCCGGCGCAAGTGGCGACCCGGCCGGCGCGCCGAGACCGTCGACGCCTGACCGCCCGCCGACGCGCGCCCCATGAACGGCGGAGCGCCGCCCACGTGACCGTGGACGGCGCTCCCTGTCGAGGCTCAGCGCAGGATGCCGGGCGCGGCACCGCCGTCCGCGCCCCAGACGTCGTCGTCCTCCTCCAGCCAGGTGTTGCGGGGAGCCTCCTCCTCGCCGTAGCCGGCGCCGTGGCCGCCGCCCATGCCGGCCATGCCGCCCTTGGCCCCGGCACCGCCCCGGACGCCGCCGGCCGCGCCCTTGCCGGCGCCGCCACGACCGGTCGCACCGCCCATGCCGCCGGCCATTCCGCCGCCGCCGAGCCGGCCCGCACCGCGGCCCGCACCCCGGCCGGCACCCGCACCGCCCGCGCCACCCATCATCCCGGGCATGCCGGTGCTCACCGCCTTGCCGAGGGAGCCGCCGCCGGGAATCATGCCGCCGGCGCCGCCGAGACCGGCGCCACCGCCGAGACCGCCACCGGAGCCGAGGCCGGTGGTGCTGGGCAGGCCACCGCCACCCGCGCCGGGCAGGGTGCCGACGCCGCCGCCGGCACCGGCCAGACCGCTGCCGTACTCGTCGCCGAGGCTGCCGGTGCCGCCGCCGCCCGGGTAGCCGCCGGTGCCGGAGGAGAGGTCGGGGTGGGTGCCGGTGCCGATGCCCGGTCCGCCGGTGCCGATGCCCGGGGGCGAGCCGACGCCGCCCATGGAGGGGCTGCCGCCGAGGCCGCCGGTGGAGGGCGCGCCGCCGATGTCCGGCACGCCGCCCCCACCGCCACCGCCGCCGCCCCCGCCCAGCTCCGGCTTCTTGAAGCCGTCGTGGACCGTCGGCGGAGCGGTGCTGGTCGGCGCGTCCAGGTTCTCGTCGATCGCCAGGTAGTGGCCGCTGACCTGCCCGTAGACCCGGTTGGCGTCGTCGGTCTTGTCGTTGAACCAGTCGACCATCGAGCTGATCGGGTCGGCCAGGCCGAGGAAGTCCGGCTTGACCTTCATCTCGAAGAACCCGGCGCTGATCGTGACCCGGGCGTTGCGGGCCTCCAGCACGTCGTTGACGCAGCTCGCCGGGACCGGGAACTCGGCCTGCGCGGCGCTCAGCTTGTCCGCCGCGTCCTTCAGCGAGTGCACGATGCCGCCCCGGCTCTCGGCGTCCGCGACCACCTCGCCGGTGGTCTTCGCGAGCCCCTCGATGTGGGTCTTGAACGCCTCGTACGCCGGCCCCTTCCAGGTCTCGCCGAGGTCCTTGACGTTGGTTTCGAGGTTCTGCTTGACCGTGTTCAGGTTCTTCAGCAACTGCTCCCAGCCGAAGGCGGCGCTGGTGACGTCACCGGGCCTGCCGTCGATGACGATCTGCTGGCACATCTCTTCCCAACTCGGCATCTGCCGCCTCCCCCGACTCAGTTCTTCCCGGCGCGGCTGGACGCGCTGTTGATGGCGTTCTGCATCTGGTTGGCGTTCATCCGGTTGCGCTCATCGGCCGTGTCGTAGTTCTCCTTGACCTTCCGGAGCGCGTTGGCGGCCTTCCAGAGCTCACGGGCGAGCTCCCGCAGCCTGGTCTGGGTGCTGTCGTAGAGACCGGCGTGCTTGGTGGCGAGGGCGTTGGCCCGCTCGAAGCTGCCGAGCGGGCTCTTCTCACCGCCGCCGCCCACCGCCGCCGCGCCGCTGGCGTTGCGCATCCACTTCCGGATGTCCTCTTCCATCTTGTAGGACTGCTGGTTGAGGAACTCGGCGTGGTCGTCGAGCCACGTGATGGCCTTGTCGAGGGTCGAGGCGTCCCACTCGGTCTTGGCGCCCGCGCCGCCCGGGGCGGGCGTCAGGTGCGTCGGTCGGTGGGCCTTGTTGACGTTGTCCAGCGAGACGCCGTCGTAGTAGACGAACGGCGTGATGGTCGGTGCCACCGGGACGTTGGGCGTGTCGATCTCGACCCTGTCCGACTGCTGCGTCCTGTCGTCCGTCATCGGTTCCTCCCCGTCGCCGATCAGACCTTGTGGCTTACTGGTGGTGCACGCCGGAGCCCGGCGGGGCCGGCGGCGGTGGGGGCGTCGCCCCCGGGTACGGCCAGGGGGCACCGTGGGGTGCCACGCCGGGCGGGCCGTAGGCACCCGGCGCCTGCGGCGGCACGCCCCCGGGCACGCCGTGCGGCGCCGGCCCTGCGGGCGGGTACGGGCCACGGGCGCCCGGGACGTTGCCCGGCGGCACGGCGTGGCCGGCTGGCACGGCGTGGCCGGGCGGCGGGAAGCCGGGACCGGCCGGCGGGGCGGTCGGGCGGCGACGGGAACGGCGCACCAGCACGATCACCAGGATCGCCACCGCGATCGGCACCAGCAGGCAGAGCGCGCCCTGGATCAGCGCACCAGTGCCGTTCTTCACGCCGAACGAGACAATCGGGCCGTCGTCCTTCGACCGCTCCGGCAGGGGTTGCGCCTGCTTCGCCCCGTCACCTCCGGCGGGCGCGCCGGCCAGCAGCGGGTTGCTCGACACGTTCGGCACCGAGCGGGTCAGCGCCGCCACCGGGTCCACCGCCCCGAACCCGTACTCGTCGTCGCGACCCTTGGTGCCCCGGTCCTGCGCGGTGCGGACCAGCCGGTTCACCACGTTGGCCGCGTCCAGGTCCGGGTACTTCGCCCGGACCAGCGCCGCCAGGCCGGACACGATCGCCGCCGACTCGCTGGTGCCGCTGCTGACGCCGTAGCCGTTGTCGGACACCGAGGTGGGCAACGGTGAGATGATTTCCTCCATCGGCGCGGCCAGCACGGCTTCCGGGCCCCGCACGCTGTCGCCGAAGAACGAGCCGTTCCTGCCCAGCCCGGTCACCGCGATCACTCCGGGGATGTCCGCCGGCGAGGCGACGCCGGCGTAGTCCTGGTGGACGTTGCCGGCGGAGGCGACGACCACGACGTTCTTTTCGAGGGCGTAGCGGACGGCCGCCACCTCGTCCGGGGTCGCGCCCTCCTTGACGCCCATCGAGATGTTGAGCACGTCGGCGCCGTTGTCGGTCGCCCAGCGGATGCCCTTCGCCAGGTCACCGGCGTCCAGCCGGCTACCGATCGAGACGGGCAGGATCTTGGCCTCGGGGGCGATGCCGAGCTCTCGCATGTCGCCGCCACCCCGCCCGGCGATGATGCCCGCCATGGCCGTGCCGTGCGCGATCTTGTCGTCGGTGCCCCAGCCCTTGGCGGACCCGTCCGCGCCGGTGGCGTAGCCGGGGAGAACCTGGCCGCGCAGGTCGGGGACCTCGGGTTCGACCCCGGTGTCGAGGACGGCGACGACCACGCCGCGCCCCTTGGTGATCTTGTGGGCCTGCGGGATCTTCAGCGCGTCGAGGTACCACTGGAGGCCGCGCACGGTGTCAGCGGCGCGGGCCGGCGCCGGCGCCGCCAGTGGAACCGTGCCGGCGGCGACCGCCATGGCGAGCGCGGCCACAATGGACCTCAGCACCGGCCGGAAACTCTTCCGCGTACGCATGACACTCCCAGGACCTCGACGACTCGCAACGCAGTGCGGCTCCGGTCCGGTCGAGCCGGACCGGAGCCGCGACGGCTGATTATCTCAGCCCCACACCTTGGAGTTGCTCATCTCGGTGGAGACGTAGTTCTCGCGCGCCACGCCGACCGCGCCGCCGATCTCGTTCAGGACGCGGTTGATGTCGCGCACAGCCGTGTCCCACTGCGCCTGGTGCTGCTCGTAGGCGGCCCGGTCCTGGCCGTCCCACTGGAGCTTCGACAGCATCGACCGCAGCGTGTCCAGCTTCTCGTCGATGGTCTTCGAGATGGACTGCATCTGCTGGTTGGCGCTCTCGAGGACTGCGTAGTCAACCTTGATGCTCATGATTTCCTCCCCTGCTCTTCTCGGCGGATCACGGGTTGAGAGCAGAGTGGAACTTGTCCAGCATCTGCTGCTGCTCTTCGTCGTTGACCTGGTGCGTCGTACCCGACTTGTCGAGCAGGTCGGCGATGTTGTCCATCGCCGTCAGCAGCTTGACCGTGTCCTCGTTCCAGCGGTTCATCAGCGACTGGAAGCCCGTGGACGCCTGTCCCTTCCAGGCGATGGCCAGGTCGTCGACCACGTTCCACAGCTTCTTCAGCTCGCCGTCGACCTCGCTGCGCGTGGACCGCACGTCACTCGCGGCGGTATGCAGAGTCGCTGCTTCGACCTCGAACGCCATGCTTCACACCCTTCCGTCATGTTGTGGCGGCGGAATCTGCCGCGCCCTCCCCCGCGGCAAGGCCAACACCCCACCGACGGACACTCCGTAGGAGACGGTAGCCCACCGTGTCCAGCGCGCGCAGCCCTGCCCGGGCGGGAGACCGCACACACCTTGACTCATTGTGGACGGACCGGTAGCGGCACGTCGAGCCTTTCCCACCTATCGACCGACGTGTTTGCGCTGCCGGGTGACCGGATCGAGGCCGGTCATCCCGCTCACACCGGCTCGACCCAGGCGGTCTGGATCAGCTGCTGACCGTCGCGGCGGCGGACCAGGGTGCCCCGGCCCGGCGGCTGCGGGCTCGGCCGCAGCGTGCCGAAGACCGCCCCCTCCTCGCGGTTACCGGACATCAGCAGGCCCGGCGAGTCCAGCTCGCGCAGGCGTTGCAGCACCGGCTCGTAGAGGGCCCGAGCGATGCCGCCGACCCGGCGGGTGACGATCAGGTGCAGGCCGATGTCGCGGGCCTGCGGCAGCAGCTCGTGCAGCGCGCTGAGCGGGTTACTGCCGCCCGAGGCGACCAGGTCGTAGTCGTCGACCAGGATGTAGAGATCCGGACCCTTCCACCAGCTGCGGTCGCGCAGCTGCGCGGTGGTGACGTCCGGCCCGGGCAGCCGGTTCTGCAGGGCGCTGCGGATCGACCCGAGGCCCTGGCTGAACACCTGGTTGGACGGCGCGTAGTCGAGCAGGTGGTCGCCCTCGACCGCGCCGAGCAGGCCGCGCCGGTAGTCGGCGATCACGATCCGCGCCTGCGCCGGGGTGTACCGCTCGGTGATGCCCCGGGCGATCACCCGCAGCACGTTGGTCTTGCCGCACTCCGCGTCGCCGAAGACCGTGAGGTGCGGCTCGTTCGCCAGGTCCAGGTGGACCGGCGCGAGCGCCGCCTCGTTGACGCCGATCGGCAGGCCGGGCGCGGAGCGGTCCGCCACCCGGACCAGCTCGTCGAAGGGCAGCTTGCGGGGCAGCAGCCGCACCTTCGGCGCGGGCGAGCCCGGCCAGGCGTCCGCGACGTGCCGGGCCAGCTTGGCCGACGCCTCGGTCAGGTCTTCGATGTCGCGGCGGTTGTCGATCCGCGAGACCGCGGTGAGGAAGTGCAGCTTGTCTCGGGTGAGACCGCGTCCCGGCGCGCCGGTCGGCACGTTGGCCGCGGCCCGCCGGTCGATCTCCGACTCGTTGGCGTCGCCCAGGCGCAGCTCCAGCTTGGTGCCGAGCAGGTCCCGCATGTTGATCCGGATCTCCGCCCAGCGGACCGCGGTCAGCACCACGTGCACGCCGAAGCCCAGGCCGCGGTTGGCCAGGTTGGTGATCGTCTGCTCCAGCTCCTCGTACTCCTGGCGCAGCGTGTTCCAGCCGTCCACCACCAGGAAGACGTCGCCGAACGGGTCGTCGGCGAACTCGCCGGCCGCCCGACGCCGGCGGTAGCTGGCGACCGAGTCGATGCCGTGCTGGGCGAAGCGGGTCTCCCGGTCGTCCAGGATCGCCACCACCTCGGCCACCGTGCGGCGTACCGCCTCGGTGTCCCGGCGGCCGGCCACCCCGGCGACGTGCGGCAGCCCGGCCAGGCTGCGCAGCGAACCACCGCCGAAGTCGAGGCAGAAGAACTGCGCCTCGCGGGGGGTGTGGGTGAGCGCGATCGAGGCGATCATCGAGCGGAGCAGGGTGCTCTTGCCGCTGAGCGAGGCGCCCACGATGACCACGTTGCCGCCCGCGCCGGCCAGCTCCACCATCATCGGGTCGCGCCGCTGCTCGTACGGGCGGTCGACCACCCCGACCGGGACGGTGAGCTGCCCCCGGCCCGGCCAGGTCGCGGTGCAGAGCCCGAAGGTCGAGTGGACGGCCAGCGGTGGCAGCAGCTCGGACAGGCTCGGCGGCTCGGACAGCGGCGGCAGCCACACCTGGTGGGCCGGAGTGCCCCGACCCTTGAGCCGCTCGATGAGCACGTCCAGCATCGCCACGGCCTTGCCGTCGGCCGGCTTCTCCTCGGCCGGGGCCGCCTCGACCGGCGCCTGCGGGACCTGCACCGGCACGAAGTTCACCCCGTACGGCACGATCCGGCGCTGCACCAGCGCCCGGGACGAGCGCTGGCCCTCCCCCGGCGCCCGGTACGGCCCGGACACGTAGGCCGCCCGGAACCGCAGCATGGTGCTGGTGTCGGTCTTCAGGTAGCCGTGGCCGGGCGCGTTCGGCAGCTCGTACGCGTCGGGCACGCCGAGCACGATCCGGCTCTCCACCGCCGAGAAGGTCCGCAGACCGATCCGGTACGACAGGTGGGTGTCGAGCCCGCGCAGCTTGCCCTCCTCCAACCGCTGGGAGGCCAGCAGCAGGTGCACGCCGAGCGACCGGCCCAGCCGGCCGATCATCACGAAGAGGTCGATGAAGTCCGGCTTGGCGGCGAGCAGCTCGCTGAACTCGTCGCAGATGATGAGCAGGCTCGGCATCGGGGCGAGCGGCTCACCGGCGGCACGGGCCTTCTCGTAGTCGAACCGGGAGACGTAGTTCCCGGCGGCCCGCAGCACCTCCTGCCGGCGGGTCATCTCACCGGCGAGCGCGTCGCGCATCCGGTCGACCAGCGGCAGCTCGTCGGCCAGGTTGGTGATCACGGCGCTGGTGTGCGGCAACGCCTCCAGCGACGCGAACGTCGCGCCACCCTTGAAGTCGACCAGGACGAAGTTGAGCTCCTCCGACGAGTGGGTCACCGCCAGCGCGCCGACGATCGTCCGCAGCAGCTCGCTCTTGCCGGAGCCGGTCGCGCCGATCACCAGGCCGTGCGGGCCCATGCCCTCGTGCGCGGACTCCTTGAAGTCCAGCTCGACGACGTTGCCGTCCGGCCCCACGCCGAGCGGGATGCGCAGCCGGTCGCGGTGGCTGCGCGGCCGCCAGGTCTGCTGCACGTCGACCGCCGCCGCGTCGCCGACGCCGAGCAGGTCGGGCAGCTCCATGCTGCGGGCCAGCGGCTCGTCCGAGGTGGTCTGCTGCTGGGAGAGCCGGTACGGCGCGATCTGCCGGGCCAGCCCCTCGGCGGCCTCGGCGCTGAGCCGGTCCGGCGTGCCGAGCCGCGAGCTGGAGGCGCCCCGGACCAGCTCCAGCGAGCTGCCGTCGCCGGCGTCCAGGCAGAGCAGCCAGCGGCCGGCGTCGCGCGGGATGGTGCCGGAGAGGTCGATGGTGGTGGCGCCGAGCAGGCCCGGCCCCATCAGTTGGCAGGTCGCCGACACCTCACCGCCGTCGATCACCACGACCACGTGCGGGGCGCTGGTCAGCGGCTTGGCCTCCGGGGCGAAGCGGGGCCGCCCGGCCAGCTCGGCGGCGAGCGACTCCTCGGCCTCGGCCAGGCTGGCGAAGACCAGCCGGCGGGCGCCCGCGGCGTCGGTCCGCGCGCTGTGGTGGACGTGCGGCAGCCACTTGACCCAGTCCCACACCTGCTGCCGGTCGGGCGCGGCGACCACCGCGAGGATCAGGTCGTCAGGGGCGTGGAAGGTGGCCAACTGGGCCAGCGCGGCCCGGGTCAGGTCCAGCACCGGCTCGCGGTCGCCGCGCAGCACGATCCGGCTGAACGCCCGCAGGGAGAGCGCGGTGGGCAGCTCGGGCACGCTGGAGTGGGCCCGGACGAACCGGCGCAGCGCGATCGCGCTCATCGGCTCCAGGTCCTCCACCGGCTTGGTCTCCGGCGGGACGATCTCCACGGCGAGGCGCTGCGGGCCGGTGGCGATCCGGGCCTCGCCGAAGTCGTCCTCGGTGATCCGCCGCTCCCACATCCGCCGGGACGCGGCGATCGACCAGAGCGCGTCCGGCTCCGGGTGCCGCCAGGTCATCGCGGCCCGCTGCTGCTCGGCGGCGCGCCGGGTGCGCTTGCGCATCTGGGCCAGGTAGCGCATGTAGTCGCGCCGCTCGGCGTTCAGCTCGGCCTTGTCGTTGCCGCCGTTGCCCAGCGAGCCGATCGCCATGCCCAACATGGACACGCCGAAAAGACCACCGGCGACGTACGTCATCATGCCGCCGCCCCGACCGGCGTAGAGGAACGCCATCGCGCCGACCCCACACACCATCGGCAGGATCATCAACAGCTGGCCCATGCCTCGGGGCGTCTGTTCGGGCAGCTCCGGAGGGGACTCCAGCAGCACCTCGCCGCGCGGCAGCGCGGGCCCCGGTTGACGCGGAAGCCGGCGGAACACCACCGTGCTCACGGCTGTCTCCTCCCCAGAAGCGGCCCTGATGCGGTTTCGCGACCGACCTGAGTCGTCGGGTGGGCATCGTACGTGCCCGCCATCGTAGGTAATCTCCCGTGGGCGTCGTGGACCCACGGGGGCGAGGCCGCCGGCCGAGGTGGATCTGAGAGAGCACGAGGAGGCCACAGTGGCGACGAAGTCGGCGACCGGCGGGTTGAGCCGGATCACCATCGTGGCACCCCGGACGAGGATGGATCTGGCACTGCCGTCCGACGTGCCCCTGGCGGACCTGCTCCCCACCCTGCTGCGGTACGCCGGCGAGGACCTCGCCGACGAGGGCGTACGGCACGGTGGCTGGAGCCTGGCCCGGCTCGGCGGCCAGCCGCTCGACGGTGGCCGTACCGCCGCGCAGCTCGGGGTCCGCGACGGCGAGGTGCTCTACTTCAACCCGCGCGCGGCGGCGGCCCCGGAGATCGTCTTCGACGACGTGGTGGACGCGGTCGCGACGGCGACCAACCAGCGCCCGGGCACCTGGCAGGTCGGCACCACCCGCACGTTCTCGGTGCTGCTGGCGGCGGTGACGCTGGGGGTCGGCGCGGTCGTCACGCTGCTCGCCGGCCCGCCGCAGCTGCCCGGCGCGGTGGCCGCCCTGCTGATGGCGGTCGTGCTGGTGGTGGGCGCGGCGGTGCTGTCCCGGGCGGCCGGTGACAGCCGGACCGGCTCGGTGCTCGCCATGGCCGGCCTCGGCTACGCCGCCGTGGGTGGCCTGCTGGTGCTGGCCGGCGACCGGACGCTGACCGAGCTGGCGAGTCCGCACGTGCTGCTGGCCGGTACCGCCTTGGTGCTCTTCGCCGCGGTCGCCGCGCTGGCGGTCGGCGACCGGATGCCGCTGTTCTTCGGGGCCGTCGCGGTCGGCGCGGCGGTGGCCCTCGGTGCGCTGCTCTCGCTGGCCTTCGGCCTCGGCGCGGCGGCCGCCGCCGCGATCGTCGCCACCGTCGCGTTCGCGACCCTGCCGGCGCTGCCGATGGCCGCCTACCGGCTGGCCCGGCTGCCCGTGCCGTCCATCCCGACCGGCCCGGACGACCTGAAGACCGACACCGAAACGGTCGACGGCCGCCGGGTGCTGCGGCTCAGCGAGCGCGCCGACGCGTTCCTCACCGGACTGCTGTGGACGGTGTCGCTGCTGGTGCTGGGCAGCCAGGTGGTGCTCGCTGGCAACGGCCGGCTGCCGGCGGTGCTGCTCTGCCTGGTGCTGGCGCTGCTGTCGCTGCTGCGGGCCCGGCCGTTCATCGGGCGCGCCCAGCGCACCCCGGTGCTCGTCACCGGCACCGCCGGGCTGGCGCTGACCGCGGCGGCCACCTTCGCCGGCGGCTCGCTGGTGACCCGGCTCGGGCTGGTCCTCGGCGGCCTGCTGCTGACCGCCGTGGTCAGCCTGATCTACGGCCTGAGCGTGGCGGGCAAGCGGATCTCGCCGGTCTGGGGCCGGACCCTGGACATCGTCGAGATCCTGCTGATCGTCTCGCTGGTGCCGTTGGCGTTCTGGGTGTGCGGGCTCTACGGCTGGATCGTCAATCTCCGACCCTGAACGTGCCGGCCGCCGTGGCGACCGGGGTGGTGGCGTAGACCCCGGGCCCGTGCTGGCCGTCCAGTGGCCGGGCCGGGATGCCGCACCGGCGGGCCATGTCGCGGACCACCTTGACCAGGGCCTCGACGTGGCCGTCCATGGCGGCGACGCGCAGCAGGGGCGGCACCGGCCGCCCGCCCGGCACCACCACCGCCGCCACCGTGTGCGACGGGGCCGAGGTGGAGGTGATCGCGTCCACCAGGGTGCCCAGCGACGCCCCGGGCCGCTTGCGCAGGGTCAGGCAGAGCTGCGTCCAGCCGCCGCCGCGCAGCCCCGTCCAGGTCTCCGCGGGCGCCGCCGGGGCGAGGTCGAGGCCCGCCGCGGAGACCACCGCGGCCCGTAGCTCGTCCCGGCCCAGCACGCGGTGGCTCAACCCGGCCGCGTTCAGTGCCTTGCCCAGCCGCCCGACGCCGGCCGCGACCGTGCGGTGCACGCCGCGCATCCCGCCGCCCCGGGTAACCGTCTCGGTGCGGGCGTCCGGCACGGACAGCCGCAGCGCCACCCAGACCGTCCGGTGGGCGGCCGGTGGCGCGCCCGGCGCCGGGTACCAGACCAGGGTGTGTGAGACGACCTGGGTGAGGGTGACCGGGCCGGCGAAGTCGGTGAGCACCTGGAGGGCACGGTCCACCACGGACGCCTCGATCGAACCGGCCGGCGCGCCGGGCCGCCCGGTCAGCGCCACGGCGGCGAACCAGCCGCGCCCGTCCTGGCCGATGCCGAGCCGGGTACCCCGCTCGGTGAGTTCGATCACGTTGAGCTCGGGGGTGAGCGCCGCCAGCCGGGGGTCGACCACGGCACCCTGGGCGACCGCCGCCCGGGCCTGCTCGCGGCGGCGCCCCAACCGGCGGCGCAGCAGCAGATCCTCGTACCACCAGCGGCCGCCGCGCCGGCCGAACGACGCCGCCGTCGCGAACAGGGCCAGGCCACCGACCACACCGACCACCCAGCCGGGCCCGCCCAGCGCGGCCCAGACGGCGAGCGCGCAGAGTTCCAGCACGACGAGCTGACCGACGGCGACCGACCCGATCCGACCGCGTCCGCGCCGGTCGGCGGGCACCACCGGCCGGTCGGCCGCGGCGTCGGGGGCGGCGGGGGTACGACCGGGTGGCGCCTGGAGCTGCGTCATCGGTGAGCGTCCCTTCTGGACATCATGGGCATCCGGCGGGGCGGGGCGGTGCCGGAGGACGGGCGGGGGTCCCGATGACCCGCCCGTGGCCCCTTATCGTAGGGAAGCCCGCGGCGGAGTTCGGACCTGATCGTCGCGGACCCACCCCCGCCGGAGGTCAATCATGCGGACCCGCCGCGATCAGGTGCAGGCGTACCGCTTCGTCACCCGCCGCATCGTCTCCGCGCTGCTCTCCGGCGACCCCGAGACCACCAACCTGCCGATGCGGCGACTGGGCATGGCCGTGATCGGCAGCGTGCTCACCGCCGCGATCGTGCTCGGCGGGGCCGGCGCGTACGGCCAGTTCACCGGGAACACCGCGCCGCTGGAGGCGAACACGCTGGTCATCGAGCGGGAGACCGGCGCCACCTACGTCTTCGCCGACGGGGTGCTGCACCCGACGTTGAACTACGCCTCGGCGCGGCTGATCCTCAACGAGGCCGACCCGCCGACCCGGACGATGTCGCGCGCGTCGATCGAGGACCGGCCCCGGGGTCGTACCGTGGGCATCGTCGGCGCCCCCGACGCCCTGCCGGACCGCAAGTCGCTGGTCGGTCTCCCCTGGTCGGTCTGCGACGTGCCCGACCCGGGCGACTCCCGCCGGTCGACCACCCGGGTGGTGATCGACCGGCCGCTGACCGGCGGCACGCCGCTGGCGGACCGGGCGGTGCTGGTCCGGGGCGACGGGCAGCGCTTCCTGCTCACCGGCGGCTCCCGGCTCCAGATCGTCGGCGGGGACCCGGCGCTGGCCGCGCTGCGGATGGCCAACGCCACCGCGCTCGACGTCGGCGCGCAACTGCTCAACGCGGTGCCGGCCGGGCCGGCGCTGCGGGAGCTCGGCATCGACGGCGACGGCACGCCGAGCAGCCGGTCGGTCGGGGGCCGCCCGGCCCGGATCGGCCAGGTGTTCCGGGCCGCCGGCGAGCACTACGTGCTGACCCGGGACGGCCTGGTCTCCATCGGCGAGGTGAGCGCCCTGCTGCTGCAGAGCGACGGCGGTCAGGTCACCGACATCAGCCCGGACCAGGTGGGCGAGCTGTCCGACCGGCGGGTGGAGCCCGACGGCATGCCGCAGGCGCTGCCCGCGCTGCACCCGGTGCGCCCGGGGCAGACGGTGGTCTGCGCCAGCTACCGGTCCGGTCCGACCGGCGGTGCGCCGACCACCACCCTGGAGGTCTTCGACCGGACGCCGCCCGAGCTGGCCGGCGCCGACGGCGCGACGGCGGTGCGGCAGGGCTCCCGCGACGCCGTCGAGACGGCCGAGGAGGTGCTGCTGCCGGGCGGCAAGGGCGTGCTGGTCCAGGCCGCCCCGGGCGCCGGCGAGGGCACCGAGGCGGCGGCCGGCGCCACGGTCTACCTGATCAGCCCGCAGGGGGTGCGGTACCCGCTGGGGAAGCGCTCCGGTGACGCGGTCACCGCGCTTGGGTACGGCGGCGTGAAGCCCCTGGTCGTGCCGGCGGCGCTGCTCTCGCTGATCCCGACCGGCCCGACCCTGGAGCGGCAGGACGCGTTGTCCTACTTCGCCCCCGGCGACGGCCCCGGCACCCCGTCGCCACAGCCGAAGGCGGCCACCGGAGCGCCGGCGCAGGGCGGTTGAGGGGTGCCGACGGCCGATCCACGGGTCGCCCCGGCTGGCGCCGGTCGACTAACCTGGGCGTGGCCGACGTATCGACTATGGACAACGGGGATGCTGCCATGACCGGGCGTACGACAGTCGACGTTCTGTCCTTGGAGGACTTTCACCAGCGTTTGGCGGACCGGCTCGCCCAGGCGGAGGCGGCGCTGAAGAAGCTCAACACCGAGCTCCAGTGCCGCCCGCCCGCGCTCGGCTCCTTCACCGACGCCAGCAGCAACGCCCGCCGCTACAGCGAGATGCAGGCGAGCTACGCCGAGCAGGTCGCCCGGCTGCGCCGCGCCGTCGAGGCGTCCCAAACGGCGACCCACACGATCATGACGAACTACCGCACCACCGAGGCGCGCAACGCGGCGAACGCCGCCGACATCGAGGCCGCGCTCAACGGGGTGGACAAGGCGCTCAACGAGCGGGGGGACGGTCGTGTCTGAGTACACCCAGCGCTATCAGCATGTCAGCCACCGCGAGCTGTACGACGCGGTGCACGCCGGCGACCCGCAGCAGATCGACAACCTGGCCAGCCAGTGGAGCTCGCTGCGGGACACGCTCGACAACCTCGCCCGGGATCTCGGCGCCGACCTGGACAAGTTGGCCCCGGCCTGGACGGGCGACGCCGCGCGGGAATTCCACGACCGGCTTTCCCTGGTCGTGCGCTACTCGTCGGACCTGGCCGAGGGCACGGCCGACGTGCGGCAGGCGCTCTCGCTGATGGCCGGCCAACTGCGCACCGCCCAGCGCGCGGCGGAGAGCCCGGAGGCCACCGACGACCACGACAAGGCGGTGGACGGGGCGACCAAGGGCCTGGTCCTCGGCGTGCCGGGCATGATCGTCGGCGGCATCCTGGGCCACCAGCAGGACAAGGCCGAGCAGGAGAAGGCCCACCAGCGGATGGTGCAGGTGGTGGCCGACCTGGCTGCGGGCTACGAGGTCGCCTCGTACGGCCGGGTCGTCGACCCGCCGGCCCCGCCGCCGCGACTGCCGGGTGAGGCCGACCGCAACGGCGCCACGGCCAAGGCCGGCCCGTCGGTGGGCAGCCCGGCGTCCGCGCCCGGCACCGGGATCGCCGGTCCGGGTGGCGGCGCCACGGTGTCCAACCCCAGCAGCCCGGCGCACGGTCCGACGACCGGTTCCGGCGACACCGGCAGCGGCACGGGCGGCACCGGCACGGGTACGACGACCACGCCGGTCACCGGCGGTGGGCTGGTCGGCAGCGGCACCTCGCTCGCGGGCGCCGAACCGCTCACCGGCGGCGCGCTCCCGGGGGGCGCCGGCCTGGCCGGCGCGGGGGGCGGTGCCTCGGGCGGCGGCTCGGGCATGGCGTTCGGCGCGGCCGCCGGCATCGCGGCCGGCGGGGTGCTCGGCACCGGCGCGCTGGCCTCCTCGGGCCGGGCGTCCGCCTCGACGCCGGTCCGGCCGGCCACCGGTGCCACCGGCATGGAGAACCGGTCCGCCGCCGGCACCGGACGGCTGGCCTCGGGACAGCTGGGCAGCGCCAACGGCGGCGGCCGGCCGGGCACGGGCGGGGCGCCGGCCAACCGGGCGGCCACGGCCGGCGCCGGGCGTAACGGCGTGATCGGCGGGCGTGGCCAGCACGGCGAGGACGAGAGCGACGAGCGGCTGACCTGGCTCACCGAGGACGAGATGGTGTGGCACGACGGCGCAGACACCGCCCCGCCGGTGCTCGGCGGCGACCGCTGACCTGACGCACGACGAACGGCCCACCCGGGAGGGACCGGGTGGGCCGCTTCGCGTTCCGGGGCATCTGGCCCGCCCGGCACCGCCGTGCTCAGCGGAGGCCACCGGCCAACGCGGCCCCGCCGTCCCCGTCAGGTATGTCCACGTAGGACGAGTGGTCCGGGTCACGCCCGTGGACGCCCTCGGTCCGCTGCACCGGCCCTTGGGTGGCGCTAGGTTGGGGAAGTGCTGCCCGTAGCGTCCACCCGCCCCTTTCGGCGGGCGACGCTGCGCGACCTGACCCGGCTGGCGCTGACCGCCCTGGTGCTCGCGGTCGGTCTCGGCGGCGTCTTCGCCCCGACGACCGGCCCGGCCGCCGCAACGCCGACCCGGCCCGCCGTGTCGGCCGCCCGGGTGGGCGAGGCGGTGCCGGCCACCGCCCAGCCGACCGACGAGCAGCCCGCCGACTTCCCCGCCGGGCCGATCCCGGCCCGGCGTGACGCCGCCTCGACCGACCGGCCGCTCGCGGTGCCGGCGGCGACGACGGACCCGGTTCGGGACGCCACCGGCCGGCGCGGCCCGCCCCGGCGCTGAGCCACGCGGCGCCCGCCCGGCGCCGGACCACCGCCGCGCGACCCGTCGCGCCACGCGGTCCGCCCCGGATACGCCCGCCGCTCCGCTCGCCCGGCCCGCCCGTTCACATCGATCCCCGCCGTGAGGTGCTGGTGATGCAGACCGTCTTCTCCTCCGTCCTGCCCGACGTCCCCGCCGCCGCCGTGATCTGGCTGGTTCTGCTCGCCGTCACGGCCGTCGCCTTCGGCGCGCTGGTCGCCCGTCCGGGTTGGCTGCGCTCCGCCGTCGCCGGCCGGATCCGGCAGGCCGCGATGCCCAGCACCATGGAGCGGGCCGAGGAGAAGCGGGAACGCACCCGGTACGCCGGCGAGGTGTCGGTCGCCGCCGAGCGCGCGTCGGCCACCGCCGGGCGGCGGCGCGCCGAGTGGCTGGCCGCCCAGGACGAGGTCGAGGCGGCCTGGGCGGCGTACGAGGCGGCGGAGGCGGACGTCCGCCGGCTGTCCGCCGCCGCCGCGATGCCACTGCCCGGCACGGTCCGCACCCCGGCCGAGTACGCCGACCGGGAGCGGTACCTGCACCGGGCCGCGCTGGACGCGTACTGGCGCAAGGAGCTCTCGGTGGAGCAGCTCAGCGACGTCTTCGCGCACCGCAACGGCTGGGACCCGCGGCGGCACCCGGTGGAGCAGGAGCTGGTGCTGCGCCGCGCCATCCGGGACAACCTGGCCGCCCGGCACCGGGCCGCGTCGGAGCGGGAGCGGGCGGCGTGGCGGGCGGCCGAGCTGACCGTGGCGGCGGCGCGCAGCCTGCGCGAGGAGGCGTTCGCCGCGCTGGACCGCAGGCCGGAGGAGGTCGAGTCGGTGGTGCCGATGCCGGAGACCCGGCGGCCGGTGGCCGAGCCGGCGCGGGAGTCGGCGGGCGTGGCCCGGGGGCGGGCCGCCGTCGCCGCCTACTGACCGCGAGCGGGCTCGGCGGCCGTCAGTCGCCGGGTCTCACCGCCGCGCTCGTCGGCGGTGGATGCGGTGTTCGGCTAGCGTGACGGCATGTCCCGCGAGACGTTGGTCCTCGTCGTCATCGGCAGCATCCTGGCGCTGGCGACGTTGGTCGGCGCGGTGCTGCTGGCGATCCGGGTGGTCCGCACCCGCCGGCTGCTCGGCACGCTCGGCGTCGGGGGCAAGGTGGCCTTCTACGGCGCGCTGATCTACACGATCCTTCCGGTGGACGTGCTGCCCGACCCGATCTACCTGGACGACATGGGGATCCTCGCCGGGGCGCTGATCTACCTGACCCGGCTCGCCCACCAGCGCCGGGCGCAGGCCCGCCGGTTGCCCGGCCAGCCGGACACTCCCCCTGGTCAGGACCGGGTACACCGTCGCGTGCCATGATCGTGCGGGCCGGCCGAGCACCGGGCCGGAAGGGGACGGACATGGCCGGCGACCATCGGTTGGACCCGCACGACGAGCGGGTCGTCGCGTTCTGCCGGGAGCGGCACCTCGCCACGCTGACCACCCTGCGCGCCGACGGCACCCCGCACGTGGTGCCGGTGGGGGTGACGTTCGACCCGGACTCCGGGCTGGCCCGGGTGATCACCTCCGGCGGCTCCGCCAAGGCCCGGCACGTCGCCGCCGTCGGCCCCGAGGGCACGCCCGTCGCGGTGTGCCACCTCGACGGGCGGTGGTGGCTGACCATCGAGGGCCGGGCGACCCTCCGCACCGACCCGGCGTCGGTGGCCGAGGCCGAGCGCCGTTACGCCGAGCGCTACCGCCAGCCCCGCCCCAACCCCGAGCGGGTCGTCATCGAGATCGCCGTGACCCGCCTCCTCGGCAGCCTCCCCCCACCCACCTGACCCCCACCTCCCGCCCTTCACGGCCCCGCACTTTCACGGAATGCGTGCCTATTCGGCGCCGAATTGCCACTCATTCCGTGAAAGTGCGCGGATCTTGGGCGGTGTGAGGTCTCGGCCGGGGTGTCGGGTTCGGGGTGGGCGGGGGTGAGGGGGGCCACGGGGGCGGCGGAATCAGGGCGGTGGGGCGGGTCGTTGGATTCTCCGTACGACCGCGCCGGAATGGGTCCGGGCCGTCGGTCGTTGCGTTGCTGGTCAGCGCGGGCCGAGTGGGCCCGCGTCCGCTGATGATCCGAGCGCCTTTCCCGGTGCTTGCGTCCGGGTCTGCACGACCGGGCGGCAACCCCCCGAATGGAGCTTCGACCATGAAGACGATTTTCCGTAACGGCATGCTTTCCATCGCCGGTCTGGTCATGACCGGTGGCGCCATCGTCGGCCCCGCCGTGGCCGCGCAGGCCGCGCCGGCCGGGAAGGCGTCCGCGTCCGTCGTGTCCGAGAAGGGCAAGGGGAAGGGCGAGCGCCGCGCCGGCTACGAGTACCAGGCGCAGCCGAACTTCTTCTACTGTGGCCCGGCGTCGACCCGGATGGCGCTGTCGGCCGGCGGCAAGGCGGTCAGCCAGGACGAGCTGGCCGAGAAGCTCGGCACCACCGAGAACGGCACGGACTCGGCCATCGACGTCACCCGGGTGCTCAACGAGTACACCGGCGGCAGGTACAAGACCACCGAGATCAGCGACGAGGTCGCGTCCAAGGAGCAGATCGAGCGGCTCCGGGCCGACGTCAAGGCCGCGGTGGACGCCGGTGACCCGGTGGTCGCCAACATCCTCGGCGGTGCGGTCGACGTCGACGGCGTCGAGCACTACTACCCCGGTCACTACCTGACCGTGGTGGAGTACAAGGACGACGGCAACACCGTCAAGATCGCCGACCCGGCCGCGCCGGACGTCCAGGAGTACTGGATGGACGTGGCCGAGCTGGCCAACTGGATCGCGGGCCGCGGTTACAGCTCCTGATCCCGACCTGATCGACCGAGGGCCGGTCTCCCCGACAGGGGAGGCCGGCCCTCGTCGCTGTTCAGCGGCCCGTCCGGCCGGCGGCGGCGACCCGGCCGCGTCGGATCGCGCCGGAGGGGATTCGGTCGGCGGCCGACGGGTACCAGCCCCCCATCCGACCGTCCGCACCGGTTAAGGGGCACGAGAACATGAGCCATCACGAGAACAGCCACCAGGACGTCGTGGACGTGCTGACGGCCGACCACCGCGAGGTCGAGGCGATCTTCGTCGAGCTGGAGAGCCGCCGGGGCACGCCGGAGCACCGCCGCCAGCTGGCCGACGTGGTGATCGCCGAGCTGGTCCGGCACTCCGTCGCCGAGGAGGCGTACGTCTACCCGGCCGCCCGCAAGGCGCTGCCGGACGGCGGCCAGGTCGCCGAGCACGAGATCTCCGAGCACGCCGACGCCGAGCGGACCATGTAGGAACTGGAGTCGGTCGACCCCTCCGACCCCCGCTTCGACGCGTTGCTCGCCCACCTGACCGGCACGATCCGGCACCACGTCGAGGACGAGGAGACCGACCTCTTCCCCCGCCTGCGGGCCGCGATGGCGCGCGAGGAGCTGGTCGAGCTGGCCGGCAAGGTGCAGGCGGCGAAGAAGACCGCGCCGACGCGCCCCCATCCGGCCGCCCCGGACCACCCGCCGGCGAACAAGCTGCTCGCCCCCGGCACCGGTCTGGTGGACCGGATGCGCGACGCGCTCAGCGGCCGGCCGACCTCGATGGCGGAGCTGCGCGAGCAGAGGTGACCCCGATCGTCCTCGCGACAGCCACGCCCATCGGGGCGGGGCCGTCGCGTCGTTCAGGGGGCGGCCGTCGGCGGGCGGGGATCGAGTGGACGTTCGAAGAACGTCTCCAGCACGACGATGGTCCGGGTGCCGGTGACCCCCTCGACTGCGAACAGCCGGCGGAGGCTGGCCTGGAGCTGTTCCGGGGTGCCCACGCGGATCTTCACGAGCACCGAGGCGGGGCCGGCCACCACGTGCGCCTCCTCCACCTCGGGCAGGGCGGCCAGGGCCTCGTGGGTGGACCGGTCCCCCATCCAGGCGTTCGCCTCGACCATCACGAAGGCCAGCACCCCCCGACCCACCGCCGCCGGCTCGACGTCCACCGTCGTACGCCGGATGACCCCCTGCTCCCGCAGCTTGCGGACCCGCTCGTGCGCCGCCCCGGTGGAGAGCCCGACCGTCGCGGCGAGCGCGGCGTACGACTGGGTGGCGTCCCGTTGCAGGGCCGCCAGCAACTCGCGGTCGATGTCGTCCACCGAGCCTCCTCGAATGCAATCCGGTCGAATTATGAGCTGACCGACTGTGGTTCGGCCATGTTAGCGTCACGCCGAACACGATCACAGGGGGTGGCAGACGGTGGACAGGTTCAGGACCCGGTTCGAGGTGTGCGACGAGCGGTTCCGACGGGTCAACGGCGACGAGTGGGTGGAGTGCCTGTGGACCGGTGGGCGGTGGCTGGAGGGGCCGGCCTGGTTCCCCGCCGGGCGGTACCTGCTCTTCAGCGACATCCCGAACGACCGGGTGCTGCGCTGGGACGAGACCACCGGCGCGGTGGGCGTGTTCCGGCACAGCGCCGGGTACGCCAACGGGCACACCGTCGACCGGCGCGGCCGGCTGCTCAGCTGCGAGCAGGGCAACCGCCGGGTCACCCGCACCGAGCCGGACGGCTCCGACACCGTGCTGGCCGACCGGTGGCGCGGCAAGCGGTTGAACAGCCCGAACGACGTGGTCGAGCACTCCGACGGATCGATCTGGTTCACCGACCCGAGCTACGGCATCGACAGCGACTACGAGGGCAACCGGGGCGAGTCGGAGATCGGCGGCAACCACGTCTACCGCATCGACCCGACCAGCGGCGAGGTGCACCTGGTCGCCGACGACTTCGGGCAACCCAACGGCCTGGCCTTCAGCGCCGACGAGTCCACCCTGTACGTGGTCGACACCCGCCGCAAGCACCTGCGCCGCTTCGCCGTCCGCGACGACGGCACGCTCGCCGGGGGCGAGGTCTTCGCCACCTGCGACGCCGGTTCCTTCGACGGCGTACGCCTGGACGACGCCGGCCGGGTCTGGGTGGCCGCGCACGACGGCCTGCACTGTTTCGACCCGGACGGCACCCTCCTCGGCAAGCTGCACATGCCGGAGGTGGTCGCCAACTTCACCTTCGCCGGCCCGAAGCGCAACCACCTCTACCTCTGCGCCTCCAGTTCGCTCTACACGCTGCGGGTCAACATCAGCGGCGTCCGCTACCCGGGCTGGTGACCGGTCGGGGGTCCGGGTGGCCGGTGCCGCCGGCCACCCGGGCGCCCCGGGCTCACGGCTCGGGCGCGATCCGGCTCCCCTCGGCGTCGGACACGATGATGGCCTCCATCGGGCACGACTCGGCGGCGTCCAGCACCTGGTCCGCCGCGGCGACCCGCTCGGCCAGCGGGCGGGAGAGCCCGTCCACCAGCACGAAGTGGGCGGGCGCGGCTCCCGCGCAGATCCCCGACCCGATGCACCGGGTGGGGTCGACGAAGACCCGCCAGCGGGCGGCGTCGCCCGCCGCGCTCCCGGCGCTCACCGGAGCCACCGGCCGGCCGCCACCGCCGGGCCCCGCTCCGGGCTCACCAGGACACCGGCATCGCGGTCAGCCCCCGGACCAGCAGGCCGCTCTTCCACGTCAGCTCCGACTCCGGCACCGCGAGCCGCAGGCCGGGGGTACGCCGCAGCAGGGTCTCCAGCACCACCTGGAGTTCCATCCGGGCCAGTTGCGCGCCGACGCAGTGGTGCACGCCGTGGCCGAACCCGACGTGCGGATTGACCTCCCGGCCCAGGTCCAGCCGGTCGGGGTCGGCGAAGACCCGCTCGTCCCGGTTGGCCGAGTGGATCGACACGACCACCGGCTCGCCGGCCCGGACCAGCTCGCCGCCGAGTTCGACGTCCTCGAGGGCGTACCGCGGGAAGGCGGCGGTCGCGCCGAGCGGGATGAACCGCATCAGCTCCTCGACCGCCGTCGGCACCAGGGCCGGGTCGGCCCGTAGCCGCTCCCAGCCGTCCGGCTCGGTCAGCAGGACGTACACCATGTTGGGGATCTGGGTCACGGTGGTCTCGTGGCCGGCGGCGAGCAGGCCGGCGGCCAGCCGGACGACCTCCTCCTCGCTGAGCCGGTCGGCGTGCTCGTCCCGGGCTCGGACCATCGCGCCGATCAGGTCGTCGGTCGGCGCGGTCCGCCGCTGGGCGATCAGCCCGGCCATGTACCCCAGCAGTTGCTCGACGTAGCTCTCGGCCACCTCGGGCGGCAGCGAGGTGGTCGACACGATCGCCTCCGACCAGGTGTGGAAGCGGCCCTGGTCGGTGACCGGCACCCCGAGCAGGTCGCAGATCACCCGGATCGGCAGCGGGGTGGCCAGGTGGGCGACGAGGTCGGCCGGCGGCCCGGCCGCGACCATGGCCTCGACCAGCTCCTCGGCGACCGCGCGGGTACGCGGGCGCAGCTCCTCCACCCGCCGGGCGGTGAACGCCTTCGCCACCAGCCGGCGCAGCCGGGTGTGTTCCGGCGGGTCCATCTGGAGGATGCCCGTGTCGGTCTGTCGTGGACTGTTGCGGGGCTCGTCGCGGCCCACCGAGGCGGCCCGGCTGAACCGGGGGTCACCGAGCACGGTCCGGACGTCGGCGTGCCGGGTGGCCAGCCAGGCGGGCTCGCCGAACGGCATCCGGATCCGGGTCAACGGCTGCTCCTGACGCAGCCGTGCGTAGCGGGGGTCGATGTCGAGCCGGTGGGGGTCGCTGAACGGGTAGGGCTGCGGGATGGTCGGCTGGGCAGTCTCGGTCACCGGGGGTGGCTCCCTCTGGTCCGCGGCCCGCCGCGCCGGGCGGGGCCGGTCCGCTCCGCACGACTCCACGGTGAGTCATGCCACGACTGCGGATCGTAGCGAGCCCGGTCGATGCTGACCAGACCGTGCCCCTCCCCGGACGCGCCGCTGCCGGACCACCCGAGGGCGGTCCGGCAGCGGAAACGCGAGGTCAGCGGTCCTGGTCGCCCTCACCCGTGCGCGCCTGCGCCATGTCGACGGCCTTGTCGGTCTGCTGGTCGTACTTGCCGCCGGTGCGCTGGTCGGCGGCTTCGCCGGCCTTGTCCAGGCCCTGGTCGACCTGCTTGTCGTGCTTGTCGGCCATGTCCTTGGCCTTGTCCATGAAGTCACTCACCACGGTCCTCCTCGCTCGGTACCTGCTGCGTTCCCTCCGGTCCCGGCCGCAAACACCCCGGCTCCTGTCGTACGCCCCCGTCACCTCGGCCGCAGTGGCCGGCGCGGGCCAGGGCTTCTCGCCGGCGATGCCCGGCGGCGGTTGTCGAGTCTCAGGGCCGGGACTGTCCAGAGCGGAACCACCTGCCCGGGACGGCGTTGATCCACCGACGGGTGTCGGAGCGCGGCCGTACGGGTATCGATCCCGCCGAGACCGAGGAGGATCGACGTGGACGAGGACGGTGCCGGGCGTACGCCCGAGGTGACGGCGGCGGGCGCCAGGCCGGGGCCACGGCAGGCCTGGGCGTCGCTGCCCTGGCTGGTCCGCACGGCGGTGGTGTGGAGCGCCTGCCTGGTGGTCGTGGTGTTCGCGCTCTACCTGCTCGGTCGGGTGGCGGTGCTGCTGGCGCCGCTGGCGATCGCCGTGGCGGTAACGCTCTTCCTCACCGCGCTGCTCGATCCGGTGCTGCTGCGCCTGCGCCGGCTGCGGGTACCGCCCGCGCTGGCGGCGCTGCTGTCGCTCCTGATGCTGCTGGGCATCCTGGTCGGGGTCGGCGTGCTGGTGTGGAACCTGACCGCCGCCCAGTTCAGCGAGCTGAGCGAGGAACTCGGCGAGGGCGTCCAGCGCAGCCGGGACTTCGTCACCTCCACCCTGCCGGTCAGCGACACGCAGCTGGACCGGCTCCTCCAGCAGCTGCGCTCCGGCATGGGCGGGGGCTTCGACCCGGTCGGCAAGGCCCGGACGGCAGCCGAGGTGGCCGGTTCCGCCCTGCTCGCCCTGGTGCTGCTCTTCTTCCTGCTCAAGGACGGCCGGACGATGTGGCAGTGGGTGCTGCGCCGGACGACCGGCCCGAACCGCGAGCTGACCGCCGAGGCCGGCCGGGCCGGCTGGCACACCCTCGGCGCGTACAGCCGGGGGACGATGATCATCGCGGGGATCGACGCGATCGGCATCGGACTGTCCCTGGTGCTGCTGCGGGTGCCGCTCGCCCTGCCGCTGGCGCTGATCACCTTCCTCGGCGGCTTCGTGCCGATCATCGGCGCCACGGTCGCCGGTACGGTCGCCGTGCTGGTGGCGCTGGCCGCCAAGGGTCCGACGACGGCGCTGCTGGTGCTGCTCGCGGTGATCGCCGTCCAGCAGATCGAGGGCAACCTGCTGGAGCCGCTGATCATGAAGCGGCAGGTGCAGCTGCACCCGGCGGTGATCCTGGTGGTGGTCACCGCCGGCACGCTGATCGCCGGGGTCGCGGGCGCCTTCGTCTCGGTGCCGATCGCCGCCGTCGCCTACCGGGTCGTCGACACCGTCCAGCGCCACCGCGAACGGATCGCCACCACCCGCCCCACTCCGCCCCCAACCCACGCCTGACCCTCACACCCACCCCGCCCCACCCCACCCCGCCCCGGCCCGCGCTCGGCCACGCACTTTCACGGAAAGCGTGGCTATCGCGCTCCGAATAGCCACGCTTTCCGTGAAAGTGCGCGGAAAGTGGGCGCTCGTGGAGCGGGCCGCGCTCTCCGGAGCGGGCCGCGCTCTCCGGAGCGGGCCGCGCTCGGGAGCCGGGTGGGTGGGGAGGGTCAGGCGGGGACGCGGAGGTGGGCGGCGAACCAGTCGGCCGCGTCGGCCGCCACCTGCTCCAGCGCGCCGGGCTCCTCGAAGAGGTGGGTGGCGCCGGGCACGATCCGCAGCTCGTGCGGCGCGGTGAGCGCCGCGGCGGCCTGCTCGTTGAGCGTGATCACCTGCTCGTCCAGGCCGCCGACCAGCATCAGCGTCGGCGCGCGTACCCCGGCGAGCGCGGGGCCCGCCAGGTCCGGCCGTCCGCCCCGGGAGACCACCGCCGCCACCCGGTCCGGCCGCCCCGCCGCGGCGACCAGCGCCGCCGCCGCACCGGTGCTCGCCCCGAACAGGCCCACCGGCAGCCGGCGCAGCGTGGGCTCGGTGCCCAGCCAGTCGACGATGCCGGCCAGCCGGTCGGCGAGCAGGCCGATGTCGAAGCGCAGCTCGGCGGTGACGGCGTCGACGGCGTCCTCCTCCGGGGTCAGCAGGTCGACCAGCACGGTGGCGGCGCCCCGACTCCGCAGCACCCCGGCCACCGCCGTGTTACGCGGACTGTGCCGTGAGCTGCCGCTGCCGTGGGCGAAGAGCACCACGCCGTTCGCGCCCTCCGGGACGACCACGTCGGCCGGGAGCCCGACGTCGCCCACCGGGATGGTCACCTCGTTGCTTCCTGTCCGCATCTGCACCCCTCCGTACCGTCGATCCGTACCGGCCCGGCGGTCATACCCGCGCCGCCGGTACCCAAGCGGGGGCGCCCCGACGGGCTGCGGCGGTCGCGCCGGCGTTTGTCGCCGACGACCTCGGGAAGCCGCAGGGTGACCGCACGACGGCGCCGGCGTGCCCGGCGCCCCGACGGATCGCGAGGATCGCCATGGCTAAGCAGAAGTCCAGGCAGCAGACCCGGACGGCCGAGCAGGAAGAACGCGAACAGGACGCCGAGCGCGGCCGGGACTGGGCGGACGAGGCGGCCCGGGCCCGCACGGCGGACGACCCGGCCGCGATGGCTCCGCGCGACGCGGGGGGCCGGCCCTCCAACGGCCGCCAGTTCTGACCCTTCCCGACCACGAGGTGCGGTGGAAGCCGCCGACCTCGTGGGCGGTCGGCCTGACCAGCCCTGACCAGCCGACCTCGTCGCCGGTCGGGCTGGTCAGGCGTTGTCCTCCGGCAGGTGCAGCAGCGGGGCCCGACCCGGGGGTTGCTCGGGCGCCGGGCCGGGCGGGTCCGGCGTGGGCACCGGGACGGTGACCGGCAGGGCACTGGTCACGGTGATCTTCTCGCCGTGGTGGCGCAGCTCCACCACCGTGTCCGTCCCGCCGTTGCGCAGCGAGTACGTGGTCTGGTGCGGCCGGACGTCCACCCGCAGCCGTAGCGAGCGCCACTGCAACGAGAACTCCAGCCGGCTGAGCCGACTGGACAGGCGCGGCGAGAACGACAGCGTCCCGTCGTGGTCGCGCAGGCCGCCGAAGCCCGAGACCAGCGCGATCCACGCGCCGGCCAGCGAGGCCATGTGCACCCCGTCGCGGGTGTTCTCGTTGAGGTCGTGCAGGTCCATCAGCGCGGCCTCGCGCAGGTAGCGGTGGGCCAGCTCCGGGTGCCCGACCTCGGCCGCCATCACCGCCTGCGTGCAGGCCGACAGCGAGGAGTCCCGGACGGTACGCCGCTCGTAGTAGAGGAAGTTGCGCAGCTTCTCGTCGGCGGTGAAGGCGTCACCCCGCCAGTGCATGGCCAGCACCAGGTCGGCCTGCTTGACCACCTGCTTGCGGTACAGGTCGAAGTACGGGTAGTGCAGCAGCAGCGGGTACTTCTCCGGCGGGGTGTGCTCGAAGTCCCACTCCTGCAACCGGGTGAAGCCCTCCACCTGCTGGTGGACCTTCAGCGCCTTGTCGTACGGGATGTACATGGCGTTCGCGGCGTCCCGCCACTCCGCCGCCTCCTCCTCGGTCACTCCGAGGTCGATCGCCTCGTCGCGGAAGCGCATCGCGCAGTCGGCGGCGGTGAGCAGGTTCCGCTGCGCCATCAGGTTGGTGTAGATGTTGTCGTCCTTGACGGCGGTGTACTCGTCCGGCCCGGTCACCCCGTCGACGTGGAACCGACCGCTGCGGTCGTGGTGGCCGAGCGAGCGCCAGAGCCGGGCCGTCTCCACCAGCAGCTCCAGGCCGATCTCCTGCTCCAGCTGGTCGTCGTCGGTGACCAGCAGGTAGCGGCGCAGCGCGTCGGCCACGTCGGCGGCGATGTGGAAGGCGGCGGTGCCGGCCGGCCAGTACGCCGACGACTCGGGGCCCTCGATGGTCCGCCAGGGGAAGGCGGCGCCCTGGAGGTTCAACGTCCGGGCCCGTTCCTGGGCCTGCCCCAGCGTCGAGTGCCGCCAGTACAGGGCGTCCCGGACGGCGGACGGCTGGGTGTAGGTGAGCACCGGCAGCACGAACATCTCGGTGTCCCAGAAGGCGTGCCCGTCGTACCCGGGGCCGGTCAGGCCCTTGGCCGAGATGGGTCGCCGCTCGGCCCGGACGGCGGCCTGCAGGACGTGGAACAGCCCGAAGCGGACCGCCTGCTGCACCTCCGGGTCGCCCTCGACCCGGACGTCGGCGGCGTCCCAGAACTCGTCGAGGTACTCCCGCTGCTCCCGGCGCAGGCCCTCCCAGCCGTCCAGCCGGGCCGCGGCCAGCGCAGCGCCGACCTGGTCGCGCAGCGCCGGCAGCGACCGCTTGCTCGACCAGCCGTACGTGAGGTACTTGACCACCCGCAGCGTCTCGCCGGGCTTGAGCACGCAGCCGACGGTGGTCCGCACCCAGTCCTCGTAGCCCTCCGACTCGACGGTGGCCTTCGCCGGGGCGTACACGTCGTGGCCCATCTCGGCGGCCACCCGCAGGCCGCTGACCTTGGTGCGGTGGATGAGCAGCCCGCCGTCGTCGGTGGTCAGCTCCTCCTCGGCCAGCAACGGCGACTCCAGCACGGCGGCCACCCGCGGGTCGCGGCTCTGCGCCGGCAGCGTCTCGTTGGCGACCAGCTCGGACTGGAGGATGAGCCGCAGCGGCCCGTCCACCGCCTCCACCTCGTAGTTGATCGCGGCGACCGCCCGTTGGGTGAAGGAGACCAGGCGGGTGCTGCGGACCTTGACCTGGCGCCCGGCCGGGGAGCGCCAGTGCATCTCCCGGTGCAGGGTGCCGGCGCGCAGGTCGAGGATCCGCTCGTGGCTCAGCAGCTCGCCGTACCGGACGTCGAGCGGCTCGTCGTCGACCAGCAGCCGGATCAGCTTGCCGTTGGTGACGTTGACGATGGTCTGGCCCGACTCGGGGAAGCCGAAGCCGGCCTCCGCGTACGGCAGCGGGCGCAGCTCGTAGAAGGAGTTGAGGTAGGTGCCGGGCAGGCCGTGCGGCTCCCCCTCGTCGAGGTTGCCGCGCAGCCCCACGTGCCCGTTGGAGAGCGCGAAGACCGACTCGGACTGGGCCAGCACGTCCATGTCGAGCCGGGTCTCCCGGATGTGCCAGGGCTCGACCGGATAAGCGCGTTCGCGGATCATGCCGCCGTCCCCTTCAGCAGGTCGGAGAGGTCGGTGACCACGATGTCGGCGCCCTGGGCGCGCAACTCGTCGGCCTGGCCGACCCGGTCGACGCCGACCACGTAGCCGAAGCCGCCGGCCCGCCCGGCGGCCACCCCGGCGAGGGCGTCCTCGAAGACCGCGGCGTTGGCCGGGTCGACCCCGAGCAGCTTCGCGCCGGCCAGGAAGGTGTCCGGGTGCGGCTTGCCGCGCAGCCCCTCGGCCCGCGCCACCAGACCGTCGACCCGCGCCTCGAGCAGCGGTTCCAGGCCGGCGGCGGCGACCACGTCGCGGCAGTTCGCGCTGGCCGAGACCACCGCGCGGCGCAGCCCGGCCGCGACGGCCGCCCGCAGGTACGTCACCGAGCCCGGGTAGACCTCGACACCGTCGTGGTGGATCCGCTCCAGCAGGACGACGTTCTTGCGGTTGCCGACCCCGTTGACCGTGTCCGCCTCGGGTGGGTCGTCGGGGCTGCCCTCCGGCAGCACCACGCCCCGGGAGGCGAGGAAGGACCGGACCCCGTCGGCGCGGGGCCTGCCGTCCACGTACCGGTTGTAGTCCGGCCCGGGGTCGAACGGCTTGAACGGCTCACCGGTGGCCGCCGCACGCCGCGCCAGGAACGCATCGAAGGTCTGCTTCCAGGCGGCGTTGTGCACCTTGGCGGTCTGCGTCAGCACACCGTCCAGATCGAAGAGACAGGCGGACACATGAGCAGGTAGGCCCAGCACGGTACGAATCTATCCAGCGCACCGCCCGAACAAACCCGTTTCGTCAGGTGTCGGTGCCGTCAGCGGTTGGGGCGCAGCGTCCAGATGACGGTCATCGTGGCGGTGACGGTGCCGTCCTCGGTGCCGATCTCGACCTCCACGGGGAACTCGGGCCGCTGCCCGGCGTCCAGCTCGGCGACCACCTCGGCCGGCGTACGACCGAGCCGGGCGGTGGCCAGCACCGGCCCCATGGCCAGCTTCCGGTACGCGATGTCGGCCCGGACGGCGAGCGGCACCGCACGGTCGAGCAGGTGGCCGAAGGCGGCCATCACCACCGTGCCGGACGCGGTCTCGCCGAGGGTGAACATGGCTCCGGCGTGCGGGCCGCCGACGTGGTTGTGGGTGGCCGGCGTGTCGGGCAGCCGGACCACGGCCCGAACCCCGCCCTGGGCCTCCGGGGCGACCTCGACGAACTCGAAGCCGAGGGTACGGGCGAACGGCACGGCCTGGAGCATTCCGGCCGCCACCTGGCGCGAGTCGATGGACATGCCCCGACGTTACTAGTCGGTAACTTCTCCGGCAAGACGCGGCGGACCGGGAATTTCAGCGGTGCGGGGCAGCGCTCGCGCGTCGGACGGTCACGTGGTCAGCGGTGGACCGGGGCAGGACGCCCCGGAGAGCGTCATGCCCGACCGGCATGAGGTCGCCGGTCGGGCATGACGGTGGTGCGGACGTCACCCGGTCGCGCCGGGGCGGCCCCGCCCCGGCGACCTGTCAGAACAGGTTGCCGAGGGTGCGCAGGATCTCCGCGTAGAAGTTGCCCTCGATGCTGCGGAACAGCGCGAAGTCCTCGCCCGGGCTGCCGACGAACGGGCGCAGGGTCCAGGCGAGCTGGGTGCCCACGAAGCCGAAGAGCAGGATCCAGACGTACAGCAGGGTCATGCTGGCCGGCCGCTGCTCCGACTCGCCGCGCCGTACCGGCGGGGTGACCCACGGCCGGCCCGCCCCGGCGTACCCCGGCGGCACCATCCCGGGCGGGAAGGCCGCAACCGGGTGGCCGGCCAGCACGACCGGCTGCCCCGGGACGCCGGCGGCCGGCTGCGCGGGGACGACGGACACCGGCTGCGCCTCGGCGGCCGGCGTGGTGGTGCCGTTCGCGCCTGTAGCGCCGTTCGCGCCCGCCGCCACGGCCACCGGCTCCGCGACCGGCTCACCGGCCGCCGGCTGGGCGGGTACGGCGGCCTGCGCGGCCGGGGCGGCGACGGCGGCCTGAGTGGCAGCGGCTGCGGTCGACGGGGCGAGCAGACCGTGCGCGTTGAGCACCTGCATCCCGCCGGTGAGGAAGCGCAGCCCGACCAGCGCCGACAGCGTCAGGATCGCCACGTTCAGCAGCTTGAAGAAGCCGTAGTCCGGTGCCGTGATCAGGAAGAAGAGGCTGATCGGGGCGAACGCCACCGCCAGCATCGAGGTGACCGTGATCGCCACCATCACCAGGGCCACCGACTGGCGTACCGACAGCCGGGCCCCGAACACCAGGTTGAACAGGTACAGCGTGGGCAGGCAGATGGCCAGGGTGATGAGGAAGAGCAGCGGCAGCTTGACCGCCGAGGTCAGCGCCATCAGCACGCCGTGGAACGCGCCGAGCACCGCCCCGTAGCAGGCCAGTGCGACGGCGGAGCTGGCCAGCATCCGCCCGGTCAGCGCGTTCAGGTCGTCGTCGGCGACGATCTGCTGCCAGATGCCCTGCCGGTCACGCAGGATCCGCTCGATCACGAGCGGGCTCGGACGGTCACCCGACACGACGGGCCCCTCTCTACAGGCGATGCTCAGTGGACTTGGGTGCGCTGACCGTAGGGCATGGGCACGGTCGCCCGCAGCCCCGCCCGAGCCTGACGGCTCAGCGCCAGCCGACGTCGATCCGGTCGCCGCGCTCGTCGAAGAAGTGCAGGGCGTCCATCCGTACGGCGACCGACATCGGGTGACCCGCCGAGATCGCCGGGTACGGGGCGAGGCGTACCGCGAGCTCGGCGGGACGGCGGTGGTGGCGCCCCAGGTCGGGGAGCACGCTGGTCCGGTTGCCGCCCCCGGTCGGGGCGGAGATCGGCTCCAGCTCGCCGGCCCGGCCGGTGAGCCGCTGCATGACCTGCCCGAACCGGCGCAGCCCGCGCTGCCCGGCCGGCGCGTCGTCGGCCGTGGCGCCCATCTCGTCCACCACGATCGCGGTGGCGCCGATGTCGAGGAAGGCCAGCGACTCGTGCCCGTGGTGCTCCAGGTAGCGGACCCGGCCCTGAAGCACGTCGCCGGGGGTGTCCGGGGCGACCGGCGTCAGCGCCTCGGCCCGCATACCGACCACGATCCGCTCGCCGTGGAAGTGCGCCACCGCCCGGCTGCGGATGTCGTCCCACGGCAGGTAGAGCGCCTGCTCGCCGAGGGTGAGGGTCACGTACCGGTCGAGGTGGACGTAGACCGACGCCTCCAGCAGGTTCATCCGGGGGCTGCCCAGGAACGCCGCGACGTAGAGGGTGGCCGGCCGGCCGTACACCTGGGTCGGCGTGCCGACGTCCTGGAGGACGCCCTTGCGCATGATGGCGACCCGGTCGGCCATGGTCAGCGCCTCGGCCTGGTCGTGCGTGACGTAGATGGTGGTGACGCCCAGCTCCCGGGTCAGCCCGGAGATCTCCGCGCGCAGCTCGGCACGCAGGCCGCTGTCCAGGTTGGAGAGTGGCTCGTCCATCAGGAAGAGCCCCGGACGGCGCACTATCGCCCGCCCCATCGCCACCCGCTGCCGCTGGCCGCCGGAGAGCTGGCTCGGCTTGCGGCCGAGGACGTCCCCGATACCGAGCGCGCCCGCGACGTCCTGCACCCGCTCCCCGCGCGGGGTCGGCTCCACACCGGCCAGTCGCAGCGGGAAGGCGATGTTGTCCCCGACGGTCATGTGCGGGTAGAGCGCGAAGTCCTGGAAGACCATGGCGATCCTGCGCTCCCGTGGCTGCAGGTCGTTGGCGACCTCGCCGTCGAGCATCACGGCGCCGGAACTCGGGTCCTCCAGGCCGGCGACCATCCGCAGCACGGTGGACTTGCCGCAGCCCGACGGACCGAGCAGCACCATGAACTCGCCGTCGTTGACGTCCAGATTGACGCTGTCGACCGCGAGCGTCCCGTCCGGGAACACCTTGGTGACATCCTTGAGCGCGACGGTGGTCACCGTCTCCTCCCCCAGCTCGGCCGAACCCCGCTTGACTGTGACGAGCATCATCGGATCAGCACATCGGGTAAACGTGCGATGTTGCGGTCATGACGGTTCGATTACCGGCAGTGCCCCCGGTCGGCGGGGACCACAGCGTCAGGCGGGATCGTCGAGGAAGACCCGACGGACCACCCGCTCCGCGGCGTGCCCGTCGTCCCAGGTGCAGAACCGGCCCCGGAACCGCTGCCGGGCCCGCTGCGCCTCCACCCCGGTCACCGCGCCGGAGCGGAAGAGTTCCAGCAGCTCGGGGAAGGTGAGCGCGACGGCGCCGGGCGGTTCGGCGGTCACGTCGAAGTAGACACCCCGGGCCAGCGCGTAGGCGTCGCGGTCCGGCGCGTACACGACGATCGGGCGGTCCAGGACGGCGTAGTCGAACATCGCCGACGAGTAGTCGGTGACCAGCACGTCCGCCGCGAGATAGAGGTCCTCCACGCAGCGGTGGTCGCTGACGTCGACCGCCCGGCCCCCGGTACGCCGGCGGGCCCGGCCGGCGCGGTCGTGGAAGTAGTGGCTGCGGATCAGCAGCCGCCCCGACGGCCCGAGCACGTCGAGCAGCCGCTCCGGGTCGAAGGGCGGGCGGTAGCGGGGCAGGTGTTCGCGGTGCGTCGGCGCGTACAGCACCACCCGCTCGTCCGGCCCGATACCGAGCCGGCCCCGGATCTCCCGGACCTCCCCGGCGGTGGCGGCGACCAGCCGGTCGTTGCGCGGGTAGCCGACCTCCAACGTGGTGTACGAGGCCGGGTAGGCCCGGTCCCACATCTGGGTGGAGAAGCTGTTCGAGGTGATGCTGTAGTCCCAGCGGTCCACCCGGCGCAGCAGCCCGGCGAAGTCCATCCCGCCCGCGCCGAGCGGGAAGCGCTGCTGGTCCAGGCCCATCACCTTCACCGGCGTGCCGTGGTGGGTCTGCACGTGCACCGAGCCGGGTCGCTTGCGGACGAAGTCGGGGAAGTTGACGTTGTTCACCAGCCACCTGGCCCGGGCCAGTGCCCGGTAGTAGCCGGGGGTGCCGGCGACCACGTACTCGGTGCCGGGCGGCAGCGTGTCCACCCGGTCCCGCCGGACGATCCACACCCCCCGGACCTGCGGGGCCAGCCGGCGGGCGGCGGCGTGGATCGCGGCCGGGTTGCAGGCGTACCCGCGGTACCAGTACGCGGCATAGACGGCCAGCGTCGGGTCGATCGGCCGGCGCAGCTCGGCCCGGTAGTACTCGCGCAGCACCGCGTCCCGGGTCCGCCGCACGGTACGCCGGGCCACCGGCAGCGCCCGCCGGGCGGTGCCGCGGGCCGTCGCCCGGGCCTGGTTCGCCGCGCGCAACGCGCTGAACGTCCGCCACCGCCCCGCCGCGACCAACCGGTGCTTGAGCCCCGCCAGCCCGTCCGGCGCGGGGTAGCCCTCGGGCGGCCGGAAGCGCCGGTGGTCGGCGGCCATCTGGGCGAAGAACGCCGGGCGCAGCGCGGGGGCGATCCGTTCGCCGTTGCCGAGCACGGTCAGGTGGTGCCAGACCATCCGCTCGAAGACCGCCGGCCGCAGCCCGGTCACCGCCGGACCCCAGCGGTCCATCAGCGCGAACACCCGGTGCCACTGCACGAAGACCTCGAAGTGCCGGTCCCCCCGGGTCCGGGTGATCGCCCCGGCCCGCCGCTGCCGGTAGTTGACGCAGACCCGGTCGAGCACGGCGATCCGCTCGGCGGCCAGCAGCACCGGATAGGTGAAGGAGACGTCCTCGTACCAGCCGGGGGCGAAGCGCAGCCCCAGGTCGACCAGGAACTCCCGGCGGACCACCCGGTTCCAGGCGGTGTGCAGCAGGTGCATGGTCTCCGGCCGGTCCCGCAGCCGGAAGGTGGCCTCGGCAGGCGGCTCCGGGAACACCTCGGCCATGGCGCTGCGGGTGGCGGTGTCGTTCCAGTGCGCGCGGACGTGGTCCACCACGAGGACGTCCGGGCGGCCGGCCCGCAGCCGGTCGGCGACCTCGGGCAGGCAGTCCGGGGCGAGCCAGTCGTCGCCGTCGACGAACCAGACGTACTCCCCGACGGCTCGGTCCAGCCCGGCGTTGCGGGCCGGACCGAGCCCGACGTTGCGGGGCAGCCGGAGCGCCCGGACCCGGGGGTCGCGGGCGGCGTACTCGTCGAGGATGTCGCCGACGGCGTCCGGCGAGGCGTCGTCGACGCCGATCACCTCGAGGTCGTCGAAGGGCTGCCCGAGGATCGAGTCCAGGCACTCGCGCAGGTAGCCCTGCACCCGGTAGGCCGGTACGACGAAGCTGATCAGGGTCATCCCGGCCGCCCCCCTTGGTCAGCCCGGCGAACCGCCTCCCACCGGGACGGCCGTCACCCGCGCGGCGCGGGCCGGCAGGACGACCCAGGCCAGGACGACACTCGCCACGAATCCCACGAGAAGGTACGTACCGAGTGTAGCCAGACCGATACTCACATTTCCGGCGATCGCCGCCAGCGCCAGCAGCACCGACCGCCCCTCCCAGCCCAGCGTCCAGCGGTGCAGCGGCGGGGCCGCCTGCCGCTTCTCCAGCCGGGCGGTCAGGTCGTAGTGGTGCAGGGTGAGCACGAGGACGTAGCCGAAGATCAGCCAGGGCGACGCGCCGCCGACCACCCCGACGGCGATGGCGAACAGGTACTCCCCGGCCCGCAGCGCGGCCGGGACCAGCCAGTCCAGCGGCCCGTTGTGCGCCGCACCGGCCCCCAGCCCGCCGACCAGCAGCACCAGCAGCGCCACCGGCACCCACCAGCGCAGCCCACCGTCGTCGGTCAGCAGCGCCGCGACCAGCAGCGCCGCCGGACCCAGCGCCGCCAGCACCGCCAGCGTCAACGGGCCCATCGGACGGACCACCGGCAGCCGCGCCGCCAGCGGACCGTCGTCGCGGTGCAGCGTGGCGTCGACCGTGTCCAGCACCGGCACCCACATCCAGCGGGCCCGCAAGGTGCGCAGCGCCCCGGTGTACGCGAACGCCAGCGTCCCCCAGATCAGCACCGCGACCAGACTGACCAGCGGGTTGAACAGCGCCACGGTCAGCGCGATCAGCGCCCACCGCTCGCCGATCGGGAAGACCACCGTCCGCTTCAGCCAGTACGACACCGAGCCGGTGTCGGCCTGCACCCGGGTCGAGGCGGCGTTCAGCCGGTCACCGATCCCACCGCCACCCCCGCCCACCGACGTCTTCGGCCGGCGGGCCGCCTCGTCGTGCAGCACGCCGTACCAGGTGTCGGTCATGTGCCGCACGGTCTGCAGCGTCATCGCGGCGATGGCGAGGGCCCAGCCGTACCGGAAGCCGGCGTGCGTCGCCCCGTAGCCGAGGCCGGCGTAGACCACGTACTCCTTCGCCCGGTCGGCCATCGTGTCCAGCCAGCCGCCCCAGGCGCTGAAGTGCCGGGTGTAGCGGGCCAGCTGACCGTCCACGCAGTCGAGCACGAAGCCGAGGTAGAGCAGCACCGCCCCGCTGACCAGCGCGGGCCGGCCGCCGACCGCGAACAACACCGCCGCGGCGACCGCGAGGAGCACCGACAGCATGGTCACGGCGGTCGGGCCGAGCCCGATCCGGGCCGCCGCCTTCGTCACGTACGGCGACCAGGTGCTGACGAAGTAGGTGGTGAAGAAGTCGTCCCGCTCCTTGACCGAGAGCCGCAGCTCGGCCTTGTCCTCGTCCACCCCCGCCAGCGCCGCCTCGGCGGCGTGCAGCCCGGCGGGGTCGCCGACCCGGTGCGCCACGAGCAGGCGTACCCGGTGGGCGAAGGTCAGCGTGCCGAGCGCGGTGAGCGCGGCGAAGAGCCCGTCCACGGCGGGCCCGGCCGCGGGCCGGGCGGCGGCGGCCCGGGCGGCGGCCGCCAGGGCCGGCAGGTCCTCCACGCCGACCCGCAGCGCGCCGCCGAAGACGCCGGTGGCGTCCGGCAGCTCCGGCCCGGCCTCGACCACCTGGCCGCGCTCCTCGCGCACGGCCGTGCGGCCGTCCGCCGGCGGGTCGGTGAGCACCAGGGCCACCGTCGGGCCGACCGGGCTGGTCGCCAGGTGCTTCAGTACGGCGGTATGCGCGACCAGGTCGGCCCCGCTGACGATCACCGGGCCGGTGGCGGTGCCGACCAGGGCGGCCAGCTCGTCCAGGTCGGCGGCGGCGCGCACCTCGTCCGCCCCGGCCCGGCGCCACTGGGCGGCCAGCCGGTCGGCGAGCGTCTCCCCGGCGCCGGTGGGCAGACCCGCGGCCGGCGCACCGGCGGCGAGCACGATCGCGAGCGTCACCGCGGGACCGCGGCGTGGTACGCGTCGAGCGCCTCGGCGACCGTGCCGTCCACGGTCAGCCGCCCGCCGTCGAGGTAGAGCCCCCGACGGCAGAACCGGGTCAGGTCCTTCTCGTTGTGTGACACCAGCACCAAGGTGCGCCCCTCCGCGAGCAGTCGGTCGATCGTCGAATAGCACTTCTTGCGGAACTCCGCGTCACCCACCGCGGTCACCTCGTCCATCAGCAGGATCGGGTGCGGCAGGTGGGAGATGATGGCGAACCCGAGCCGGACCTTCATCCCGGACGAGTAGTGCCGGACCGAGGTGTCGATGGCCCGCTCCACCTGCTCGCCGGCGAACGAGACGATGTCGTCGAAGTGCCGCTTCAGGTACGCCGACGACAGTCCGTGCAGGCCGCCGACGAGGTAGAGGTTCTCCCGCCCGGTGAGGTCGTTGGAGAAGCCGGCGGAGAGTTCCAGCAGCGGCGCGACGTCGCCGCGCACCCGGATCCGCCCCTCGTCGGGGATGAGCACCCCGGCGATCAGCCGCAGCAGGGTGCTCTTGCCGGTGCCGTTGCGCCCGATCACGCCGATCGTCTCGCCGGCCTCGACGGTGAAGGAGACGTCCCGCAGCGGCCAGAACTGTCCGGACGCGGCACCCCGCCCGCCCCGGTGGATGAACAGCTCGCGCAGCCGCAGCTGCCGCCGGCGGTTGCGGACGAAGCGGATACCGAGGCCCTCGGCCTCGATGATCGGCGCCACCTCACAGCTCCTTGAGCACGGCGGGTTCGAGCCGGCGGAACGCCCACCAGCCGGCGACCAGCAGCAGCAGGCTGCCGGCGACCGTGGTGGCCAGCAGCCGGGCGTCGGGGAACTCGTCCGGGTACCAGATCGCGTGCTGGAGCTGGAAGATGCCGACCAGCGGGTTGAGCTCGTAGACGACCTTCACCCAGCCCGGCATCCCGGACTCCCGGACCAGGCTCAGCGGGTAGATGATCGGCGTGGCGTAGAAGAGCACCCGGATGATCAGCCGCATGAAGCGCTCGACGTCGCGCATCAGCACGTTGACCGCCGAGAGCAGCAGCGACAGCCCGACCAGCAGGGTGGCCTGCACCAGCACGGCCAGCGGCAGGGCGAGCAGCGACCAGCCGGGGTGGATCCTGCCGTGCGCGGCGTAGACGGCGGCGACGGCGAAGAGGATGGGCAGGCCGGCGACGTACTCGGCGAACCGGCCGGTGACCCGGCCGATCGGAAAGACCTGCCGGGGCACGTTCATCGTGGTGATCAGGCGGGACTGCCCGGTCAGCGCGTTGGTCGCCTCGCTCAGCGCCGAACTGGTCCACATCCAGGCGAAGATCCCGGTGATCAGGAAGAGCGGGTACGACTCGGCGGCCTGCCCGAGGTGCCGCTCGGTGTCGCCGGAGTAGAGCACGCCGAAGACGAAGAAGTAGATCGCACCCATGCCCAGCGGCTCGATCAGCGACCAGAAGTAACCGAGCACCGACTGCTGGTACTTCACCGCGAGGTCCCGCTTGACCAGGATCCGCAGCGAGTTGCGGTGCGACCACAACGCCGCGACGCCAGCGGTCACCGTCGCCTCCCGCCTCCCAGGACGGACGACAGGTTAGCAGTCGGTGAACGAACGCCCCTCAGCACTCGATCACGTTGACGGCCAGGCCGCCGCGCGCCGTCTCCTTGTACTTGACCTTCATGTCGGCGCCCGTCTCCCGCATGGTCTTGATGACCTTGTCCAGCGAGACGGCGTGCACCCCGTCCCCACGCAGCGCCAACCGGGCGGCGGTGATCGCCTTGATGCTAGCCACCGCGTTCCGCTCGATGCACGGGATCTGCACCAGCCCACCGACGGGGTCGCAGGTCAGCCCGAGGTTGTGCTCCATGCCGATCTCCGCGGCGTTCTCCACCTGCGCCGGCGTGCCACCGAGGGCCTCGGCCAGCCCGCCGGCGGCCATCGAGCAGGCCGAGCCGACCTCGCCCTGGCAGCCGACCTCGGCGCCGGAGATCGAGGCGTTCTCCTTGAACAGCACGCCGATCGCGCCGGCGGCCAGCAGGAAGCGGACCACCCCGTCCTCGTCGGCGCCCGGGGTGAACCGGGTGTAGTAGTGCAGCACCGCCGGGATGATGCCGGCCGCGCCGTTGGTCGGGGCGGTCACCACCCGACCGCCGGCGGCGTTCTCCTCGTTGACGGCGAGGGCGAAGAGCGTCACCCAGTCCATCGCGCGCAGCGGGTCGGTGGAGTCGGTCTCCGCCTCCAGGCTCCGACGCAGCTCGGCGGCGCGGCGGCGGACCTTCAGCCCACCGGGGAGGACGCCGTCGTGCTCGCAGCCGGCCGCCACGCACTCCCGCATCACCCGCCAGATCTCCAGCAGGCCGGCCCGCACGTCGGCCTCGCTGCGCCAGGAGCACTCGTTGGCCAGCATCACCTCGCTGATCGACAGCCCGGTCGCGGCGGTCACGTCGAGCAGCTCGGCACCGGTGTAGAAGGGGTACCGCACCCGGGTCGTGTCGGGCTTGATCCGGTCCGCCCCGGCGGCCGCCTCGTCCACCACGAACCCGCCGCCCACCGAGTAGTAGGTACGGGCCCTGACCTGCGCCCCGGCGGCGTCGTAGGCCGCGAAGGTCATCCCGTTCGGGTGGTACGGCAGCGACCGGCGGCGGTGCAGCACCAGGTCGCGGTCCGGGTCGAAGTCGATCTCCTGCACGCCGAGCAGGTGCAGCCGGCCCTCGGCGCGGATCGCGGCGACCCGGGGGCCGACGGTGTCGGTGTCGACCGTCTCCGGCGCCTCGCCCTCCAGCCCGAGCAGCACGGCCCGGTCGCTGCCGTGGCCGTGCCCGGTGGCGCCGAGCGACCCGAACAGCTCGGCCTGGACCCGGACGACGTCGGCGAGCAGCCCGTCGCCCTTCAACCCGGCGACGAACGTCCGCGCGGCCCGCATCGGGCCCACGGTGTGCGAGCTGGACGGCCCGATGCCGACGCTGAAAAGGTCGAAAACACTGATCATGGCTGCACTTTCCTCGCCGTCGCGCCCGGTGGTGCCGGGTCCGACCCGGGTTCCGCCCGCCGAGGTCTCCGGCGGCCGTCGGCACCGCCCGGGGTGGTGGGCGGCATCCGACCGGCGAGCCTACCCGCCCGCCGCACCTCCCGCCCTTCCGCCGCAGGTGACGACACATCCCGGGTGGTGCGTCGGGCGGGAGCGGCGCGGGTAACCACCTACGGGTACGGGGCCGCCGGATCCGTCTTCCGACGGAGGGCGCGGTGGCCACCCCTTCCTACCGTTGGTTCCAGAGCGGCGGATCGCCGCAGAGTGGGAGTACGACGATGAGTCGCAAACTGGTCCGGCCCCGCGAGGGGCGCATGCTCGCCGGCGTCTGCGCCGGCCTGGCCCGCCGGTTCAACACCTCGGCGTTCATGATCCGGCTGCTGTTCCTGCTGTCGCTGCTGCTGCCCGGCACCCAGGTGATCGTCTACCTGGTGCTCTGGGTGCTGATGCCGAACGAGGACCGCGCCGCCACCCGCTACTGACCTCCCCCCACGGCAGCGCCCGCCCCGACATCTCGGGGCGGGCGCTGCCGGTCTCGGGTCAGGGGGCGGCGTAGGTGACGGTGACGTTCTCGTAGCCGAGCGAGCGGAGCAGGCCCTCCAGCATCTTGCGGGTGTTCTCCTCGGCGCGCTGGGTCAGCCCGCTGTCGCGCGCCGCCGCGGTGATCCGTTCCTCGGCGAGCTGGTAGACCTGCTGCTGCCGGTTCGGGTCACCGTTGACCAGCTCGCCGAGCCGGTTGAGCAGGCCGCGCTCCTCGGCGAAGACGTAGCTCTTCTGCAGGTCGAGGTTGGTCTTGCCGAGCTGCGGCGCCGGCAGCTTGATCTCGACCGACTTGCCGTCGGCGGACTCGACCACCGCCCCCTCGGAGATCTTGGTGAAGTCGACGTACGCCTCCACGCTGCCCGCCCCGACGAAGAGGGTCCGCTGGTTGAGCAGGAACTCGGGCACGTTGTTGCGGTCGTGCTGCAGGTCGACGACGACCTGGAAGTTGCCCTCGGCGGCGACGTAGCGGCTGAGGTCCTGGATCGACTTGAGCAGCGGCGGCTGGCTGCGGTCGGTCTGCTCCTTGGCGAAGGGGTTGCGGAAGTCGGGGAAGATCCCGGTCGCCTGGGCGCCGAGCAGCACCACCACCGCCAGCGCCGCCGCGCCCAGCACCATGAGCAGGCCCCGGGTGGGCCCGCCGGAGGGTGCCGACCCGCCCGGCCGCGGCGGGGAGGTGTCGTCCGACCGGGCCGGAAGGGTGTCGGCGGTCGGGTAGCCGGGGAACTCCCTGGTGGGCTCGTTGATGTCACCGTCGCGGGCCATGGCCCTCACCGTCCTCGTCAGACACGTCGTCTAGCGATGACGGTACGTGCCGGATACGACACCCGCGCGTCGAGCGACCCGATCGGGTGAAGCGCCGCTCAGGCGAAGGCGGAGACCCCGGTCAGCTTCTGCCCGATGACCAGCTGATGGATCTCCGAGGTGCCCTCGTAGGTCAGCACGCTCTCCAGGTTGTTGGCGTGCCGCATCACCGGGTACTCGCCCGAGACGCCGTTCGCACCGAGGATCGTCCGGCACTGGCGGGCGATCGCCAGCGCCTCCCGCACGTTGTTCAGCTTGCCCACGCTGACCTGCTCCGGGCGCAGCTTCCCGGCGTCGGCGAGCCGGCCCAGGTGCAGCGCCAGCAGGTAGCCCTTGTTCCACTCGACGGCCATGTCGGCGAGCTTGGCCTGGGTGAGCTGGAAGCCGGCCAGCGGCCGGCCGAACTGGGTCCGGGTGGTCGCGTAGTCCAGCGCCGTCGACAGGCAGTCGCGGGCCGCACCGAGCGCGCCCCAGACGATGCCGTGGCGGGCCTCGGTCAGGCAGCTCAGCGGGGCCTTCAGCCCGATCGCCCCGGGCAGCTGGGCGTCCGCCGGCAGCCGGACGTCGTCGAGGGCGATCTCGCCGGTCAGCGAGGCGCGCAGCGACATCTTCTGCCGGATCTCGCGCGCCGTCACCCCCGGCGTGTCCATCGGTACGGCGAAACCGCGTACCCCCTCGTCGGTGCGCGCCCAGATCACGCCGACCTCGGCGATCGGCGCGTTGGTGATCCACATCTTGGCGCCGTTGAGCACCCAGTCGTCGCCGTCGCGGCGGGCCCGGGTGGCCATCGAGGCCGGGTCGGAGCCGTGGTCGGGCTCGGTCAGGCCGAAGCAGCCGATCGCCTCGCCGGCAGCCATCGCCGGCAGCCAGCGCTGCTTCTGCTCCTCGCTGCCGTAGCGCCAGATGGCGTACATGGCGAGCGAGCCCTGCACCGAGACCAGCGAGCGGATGCCGGAGTCGCCGGCCTCCAACTCCAGGCAGGCCAGCCCGTACGCGACCGCCGAGGCGCCGGCGCAGCCGTACCCGGTCAGGTGCATGCCGAGCAGGCCGAGCTTGCCGAACTCCCGGGCCAGCTCGCGGGCCGGCACCTGGCCCTGCTCGTACCAGTCGGCGACGTGCGGGCGTACCCGGTCGTCGACGAGCTGGCGCACGACGGCGCGGATCTGCCGCTCCTCCTCGCTGAGCGAGGCATCCACGTCGAGCAGGTCCAGGGGTGCGGTCATGGGGCCACCTTAACGAGTCGTCAGGAGGGCGTCATCCCTCCTGGCCGCCCAGCACCAGCACCCGGGCGTGGATCTGGTTGCGCTGCTGCAACGCCGCGCGCAGCGCGCGGTGCAGCCCGTCCTCCAGGTAGAGCCCGCCGTTCCACTGCACGACGTGCGGGAAGAGGTCGCCGTAGAAGGTCGAGTCCTCGGCGAGGAGCTTGTCCAGCGCCAGCTCCCGCTTGGTGGTGATGAGCTGGTCCAGCCGCAGCGGGCGCGGCGGGATCTCCGCCCACTGCTTGAGCGTGAAGTTGTGCTCCGGGTACGGACGCCCGTCCCGGACCGCTCTGAAGATCACGGCACGCTCCCCTCCCCGTGGCCGGGCCGACCGACGGCGCGGAGCCGGGTCACGCCGTGGTGCCGCGCGGTGCGGCACCGATGACCGTGCCAGCCTAACCGCCTCCGCCACACTGCGTTTTACTCCCTCATGTCGGTTTCACTACCGCCGATACCCTCCCGGGACCGCATGAACCACGCTCAACTCCACCGGCCGCGCCGGACCACCTCGCCGACCGGCCGACGCCCCCGACGCAGGGACGGTGACCGATGGTCGGGCGCTCGGTAACCCACGGTCACCGCGCCGATCGGCTGGTACTCCTCGGGCACCCCGAACGCCTCCCGGTAGGCGTCCAGCCGCTGCGGCGGGATGCCGAAGAAGCAGGCTCCCAGCCCCTCGTCGACGGCGGTGAGCAGCATGAGCAGCGCGGCGAAGCCGGTGTCGACGTACCAGTAGGGCACCGGCCAGCGTTCCGCCGCCCGGTCCGCCCAGCCCTTGTCCGGCTCGGCGTACCGCTCCAGGTAGGCGGAGCGGTTGGCGTGCGGCACCACGATCAGCGGGGCTCGGCGCATCCCGGCCAGCCAGCGCTCCCGGCCGCCGCCGCCCGGGGTGGCCGCCGTCCAGAACCGCTCCCGGTCCTCCGGGGTCTCCAGCACCAGGAAGCCCCAGCCCTGCGCGAACCCGGCCGACGGCGCCCGCACCGCGTGGTCGAGCAGCCGGTCCACCACGTCCGGCGGGACGGGACGGTCCGGGTCGTAGTTGCGCACCATCCGCCGTCGCCGGACGACCTCGCCGAACTCCATGTCCCCGCCGCTCAGACGCCGGGCCGCAGGCCCCAGGCGCCCTGCCAGGTGCCGCCGGGCTTCAGCGTGATCAGGTCCTTGCCGGAGCGGAACGCGTCCGCCGGGCAGGTCATCGGCTCCACCGCCACCGACCGCCGGTGCCGCTGACCGGTCAGCGTGTCCCCGGTGAAGACCTGCCACCAACCGAACTCCCGGTCCGCCCAGATCTGCACCGTGGCGGAGCCGTCGGGGGCGGCCAGGGTCACCGCCGTGCCCCCGTCGGCGTCCCGCACCAGGTCACCGAAGGCCAGGTCGAGCACCGCGTCGCCGATCGGGCGGGGCTCGGTGAAGTCGTACTCGGTGCCGGCCACCGGCGTGGCGGCGATGGGGAGCAGGCGGCCGTCCAGCAGCACCCGGATCCGCCCCGGTACGCGCAGCGACACCTCGTCCACCGGTACGCCGGGCAGCCGCAGGTAGGGGTGCATCGAGTAGCCGTACGGCGCCTCCTCCGCGCCGAGGTTCGTCGCCTCGTGCTCGACCCGCAGGCCGTCCGCGCCGACGCTCCACCGGTTCCGCAGCCGCAGCGGCCACGGGTAGCCCGGGGTCGGCGGCAGGTCGTACCCGACGGTGACCGCGTCGGCGGACTGCTCGACCAGGTGCCACGACACCCAGCTGACCAGGCCGTGGATCGCGTTCCGCCGGGCCGGCTCGCTCAGATCGAGCTGCAACGCGCGCTCCCCGAAGGTGTACTGCCCGTCGCGGATCCGGTTCGGCCAGGGCGCCAGCACGTGCCCGGCCGATCCGGGGCAGATCTCGTCGACGGCGTACCCGTCGACGTAGTCCACGCCGTCGTGCCGGTACGACCGCAGCCCACCGCCGACCTCGACGATGACCGCCTCGTGGCCGTCGGCGGCAATGGTCCACTGTGTCCCGGACGGCGGGCGGGTTCCGGCCTTCTCCATGTCTGGCGACCTTAGTCGTCCGCCCCCGCCCCCGTCGGACCTGCCGAGCCGCTTCCCGCCCAGCGGTCGCCCGGCCCGCCGCGACCCGCCAGCGGCGGACGGTTCAGTCCCGGTCGGCGACCCGCCGCGACCCGCCCGCCGGCGAAGGCCGGTTCAGTCCCGGTCGGCGGCCGGGGTGGCCCGGTAGCGCAGCAGCGCCGGGAAGACCACCACCAGCGCGACGGCGAGCACCGCGGAGACCAGGCCCCCGCCCACCCAGGCCACGCCGGTGCCGAACCCGGCCGCCACCGCACCGGCGCGCAGGTCGCCCAGGCGCGGCCCGCCGGCGATGACCACCGTGTTGACGCCCTGGAGCCGCCCGCGCATCCGGTCCGGCGCGTAGACCAGCAGCATCGACTGCCGGAGCACCGCGCTGACCAGGTCGGACGCCCCGGCCAGGGCGAGCAGCAGCACGACCAGCCAGAGCTGGCGGGCCAGCCCGGCCGCGGCCACCGCGAGGCCCCAGCCGACCACCGCCACCACCAGCACCAGGCCCTGCCGGCGGAGCCGGCCGATCCAGCCGGAGGTGAGCCCACCGAGCATCGCGCCGAGCGAGATCGCGCCGTACAGCCAGCCGACGGCCGCGCCGCCGCCGAACCGTTCCTGGGCCACCTCGGGGAAGAGCGCCCGGGGCATGGCCAGGATCATCGCGATCAGGTCGATGGCGAACGAGAGCATCAGCACCGGCGTGGTGGCCAGGTAGCGGAGCCCGTCGACGATGCTGGCCAGGCCGGCCTTGCGGGGGCTGCCGTCGCCGTCCGGGTCCGGCTCGGGCGGCAGCGCCGGCATCCGTACGGTCGCCCAGACGGCGGCGGTGAACAGGACCATGTCCAGGCCGTACGCGATCGGCAGCGCGACGTCCGTCCGCCAGCTCGCGAGGATCAGCCCGGCCAGCAGCGGCCCGGCCACCGACGCGGCGGTGTACGTGGTGAAGTTCAGCGTGCTGGCGGCGGGCACCAGCTCGGCCGGGACGAGCCGGGGAAGGCTCGCCGTGCGGGCCGCCCCGCTGACCGCGAAGCCGACCGACTGGAGCGCCACCAGGGCCAGCAGCAGCACCGGGCTGCCCACCCGGAGCACCGCCTGGAGCAGCAGCGCCAGCATCGACGCCCAGAGCAGCGCCTGACTGACCAGCAGCACGCCCCGCCGGTCCCGGGCGTCGGCGACCGCCCCGCCCCAGAGCCCGAAGACCAGCAGCGGCAGGAACGCGGCCACGCCGAGCAGGCCGACCCAGAACGAGTCCCGGGTCAGCGCGTACATCTCCACCGGCACGGCCACCGCCGTGAACTGGAATCCGAGCATGGCGATGCCGCCGCCGAGCCAGATCCGCCGGAACTCCGGCACCGCCAGCGGACGCAGGTCGATCGCCCAGCGGCGCGCCCCGCGCGGCCGGGTCTCCTTGGTCGCGGTCACGGAGCCAACCGCTCCACGACCCAGTCGCCGCCGTCGGCACGGCGGAACCGCAGCCGGTCGTGCAGCCGGCTCACCCGGCCCTGCCAGAACTCCACCGACTCGGGCCGGACCCGGAAGCCGCCCCAGTGCGGCGGCGCGGGGATCTGCGCCACGTCGGCGAAGCGCGCCACCACCGCCTCGTACGCCTCGTCCAGCGCCGCCCGGTCGGGGATCACCCGGGACTGGGCGCTGGCCCAGGCCCCGAGCTGCGACCCGCGCGGCCGGCTGGCGAAGTACGCCTCGGTCTCCGCCCGGTCGACCCGCTCCACCGAACCGGCGATGACCACCTGCCGCTGCATCGGGAACCAGGGGAAGACCAGGCTGGCGTGCGGGTTGGCGGTCGCCTCGCCGCCCTTGCGGGAGGTGTAGTTGGTGTAGAAGACGAAGCCCTCCGGGTCGTAGCCCTTGAGCAGCACGGTGCGGCCGCTGGGGCGGCCGGCGGCGTCGGCGGTGCCGACGACCATCGCGTTCGGCTCGGGCAGCCCGGCGGCGACCGCGTCGGCGAACCAGCGGTCGAACTGGGTGTACCAGTCCGCGGCCAGATCGGCCTCGGAAAGGCCCAGGTCGGCGGCGTACTCGTTACGCATGGCCGCCGGCGGTGGTGTGTCGCCCGTCACGTCGCTTCTCCATTTCGTGGCGGCGCCCGCGTCCCCCGACGCTGGCCAGCCCCCACGAAAGAGTGTCACCGAGGGCGTGACGGCCTCCACCGGCGGGGATGTCATGTGCGGCACAGTCGCAGCGGGTCGCGCACTTGGTTACCGAGCAGGCAAGATGTCACGAAACCATCCCTGAGGGTCGCCTAAGGTCTGGGCCGGACTGAGCCCGCGCGGGCGCACCGAGCCGGAAGCCAGGAGACGACATGTCTGACTTCAAACCGGGCCTGGAGGGCGTCGTAGCCTTCGAGACCGAGATCGCCGAACCGGACCGCGAGGGTGGCGCGCTGCGCTACCGCGGCGTCGACATCGAGGATCTGATCGGCCAGGTCTCCTTCGGCAACGTCTGGGCGCTGCTGGTCGACGGGCGGTTCGGCCCGGGCCTGCCGCCGGCGGAGCCGTTCCCGGTGCCGGTGCACTCCGGCGACATCCGCGTCGACGTGCAGTCCGCGGTCGCCATGCTGGCCCCGTACTGGGGGCTCGACCAGCTGCTGGACATCTCCGACGAGCAGGCCCGCGAGGACCTGGCCCGGGTCTCGGTGACCGCGCTGTCCTTCGTCGCCCAGTCGGCCCGCGGCCTCGGCCTGCCCGCCGTGCCGCAGAAGGAGATCGACAAGGCCGAGACGATCGTCGAGCGCTTCATGAAGCGCTGGCGCGGCGAGCCCGACCCGAGGCACGTCAAGGCCGTCGACGCGTACTTCATCTCGGCCGCCGAGCACGGCCTGAACGCCTCCACCTTCACCACCCGGATCGTCGCCTCCACCGGCGCCGACGCCGCGGCCTGCATCTCCTCCGGCATCGGCGCCCTCTCCGGCCCGCTGCACGGCGGCGCCCCGAGCCGGGTGCTGAGCATGCTGGAGGCCGTCGAGCGCAGCGGCGACGCCGAGGGGTACGTCAAAGGCGTCCTCGACCGTGGCGAGCGGTTGATGGGCTTCGGCCACCGGGTCTACCGGGCCGAGGACCCGCGCGCCCGCGTGCTGCGCCGGACCGCCAAGGAGCTGGGCGCGCCGCGCTTCGAGATCGCCGAGGCGCTGGAGAAGGCCGCGCTGGCCGAGCTCCAGGCCCGCCGCCCGGACCGGGTGCTCGCCACCAACGTCGAGTTCTGGTCGGCCGTGGTGCTGGACTTCGCCGAGGTGCCCGCGCACATGTTCACCTCGATGTTCACCTGCGCCCGGATGGGCGGCTGGAGCGCGCACATCCTGGAGCAGAAGAAGCTCCAGCGGCTGGTCCGGCCGTCCGCCCGCTACGTCGGCCCCCGCCCCCGCAAGCCGCAGGAGGTCGAGGGCTGGGACGCCATCCCGCACGGCGTCTGACCCGCGTACCCCCGGAACCCCCGCCCACCCGCCGGGCGGGGGTTCCGCCGTTTCCGCGCCCCGGCCGGCCTCGGCACTGACGTTGGCGTCGGCTCGCCATGTCGGCGACATGGCGGTATCCGAGCCGCCGCGACACCGCCACATCGCCGACACGGAGTCGATCTAGCGGTCGGCCGACCGGCCGGTACGTCCGCCCGGCCGCACCCGCCGCTCTGTGGCGTACGCCTCAGGAGCCGGCGTGGGACCGACGGCGATGGCGCCGGGGCGAAGTGCGAGGATGAAGGCTCGGCAGTGCCGCCGGACCGGGCTGGAGATCCCGGCCGCCCGTGCGTCCGCGCACGCGTCCGCCGCAGGTCCCCGCCCGGTGAAGGGCCCGCCCTCGCCCATGCGGAAGGATCTCGACAACCGTGGCTGACGCACCGACCATCCGGATTCCCGACGACATCAAGCCCGCCGACGGACGGTTCGGCTGCGGGCCGTCCAAGGTCCGTCCGGCAGCCGTCTCCGCTCTCGCGGACGTGGCCACCAGCTACCTGGGCACCTCGCACCGGCAGAAGACCGTCCGCGACGAGGTGGCCCGCCTGCGCCGGGGGATCGCCGAGTTCTTCTCCCTCCCCGAGGGCTACGAGGTGATCATCGGCAACGGTGGCACCACCGCCTTCTGGGAGGTCGCCACCTTCGGCCTGGTCCGCGACCGCGCCCAGTTCGCCAGCTTCGGCGAGTTCGGCGCGAAGTTCGCCAAGTCGGTCGCGGACGCGCCGTTCCTCGGCGAGCCGACGGTCCGCAAGTCCGCGGCGGGTACCGCGCCGACGCTGGTCGCCGAGGCGGGCGTGGACGTCTACGCCACCCCGCACAACGAGACCTCCACCGGCGTCGCGGTGCCGATCAGCCGGGTGCCCGGCGCCGACCCCGGCTCGCTGCTGCTGGTCGACGCCACCTCGGGCGCGGGCGGCCTGGAGGTCAACGTCGGCGAGACCGACGTCTACTACTTCGCGCCGCAGAAGTGCTTCGGCTCCGACGGTGGCCTCTGGCTGGCCCTGATGTCGCCGGCCGCGCTGGAGCGGGCCACCGAGATCAAGGCGTCCGGCCGCTACATCCCGGCCTTCCTCGACCTGGTCACCGCGATCGACAACTCGCGGCTGGAGCAGACGTACAACACGCCGGCGCTGGCCACCATCTTCCTGGCGGCCGAGCAGACCGACTGGATGAACTCGCAGGGCGGGCTGGCCTGGGCGGCCAAGCGCACCGCCGAGAGCGCGGGCATCGTGTACGGCTGGGCCGAGCGCTCCGACGTGGCCACGCCGTTCGTCGCCGACCCGGCGCTGCGCTCCAACGTGGTCGCCACGATCGACTTCGCCGACGGGGTGGACGCCTCGGCGATCGCCAAGGTGCTGCGCGCCAACGGCATCGTGGACACCGAGCCGTACCGGAAGCTGGGCCGCAACCAGCTCCGCGTCGCGCTCTTCCCGGCGGTCGAGCCGGCCGACGTGGAGGCGCTGACCGCCTCCATCGACTACGTGGTGGATCGGCTCCAGTAGACAGTCACGGTGGGTGGTCGACGAGGCTCCATTGACCACCCACCGTGATCATCGTCGCAGCTCAGTCGCGACATGCGGGTGTCGCATCCCCCACCTTCGGGTAGAGGAGCGTACGGTGGTCCGAGGACGCCCGGGTGGCCGGCTCGTGGCGTGACGGCCAGCGAAGCGGGACGGAGGCAACGCCATGCGCCCAGTACGCTTCGTCGCCCTCTCCGAGGACGGCCAGGCTCTGGTGCTCGCCGACGAGGTCGGGCGCCTGCTCGCCCTCCCCATCGACGAACGCATCGCCACGGTGCTGCACGCCGAGCCCGGCGCGGCGCCGCTCGCGGTGGTGCCCACCGCGGCCGACCCGACGCCGTCACTCTCCCCGCGGGACATCCAGGCCCGGATTCGCTCCGGCGAGTCCGCCGAGGACGTCGCCCGCATCGCGGGTGTCCCGGTCGACCGGGTGCTGCGCTACGCCGGCCCGGTGCTCCAGGAGCGGGCCATGCTCGCCCAGCACGCCCGGCGCACCCGGCTCAAGGGCGCGGAGAAGCCGACCCCGCTGGCCGAGGTGGTCAACGGCCGGCTGGCCCAGCACGGGATAGACACCGAGAAGATCTCCTGGGACGCGTACCGGCGCGACGACGGCACCTGGCGGATCATCGCCACCTGGCCGTCGGGCAAGGCCACCGCGCAGGCGGTCTGGGACCTCGACAAGCTGCGACAGAACGTCACCCCGCACGACGACATGGCGCAGTATCTGTGCGCCGAGCGTCCGACGCCGATCCTCGGCCAGGAGCCGGCGCCGGAGCGGGGTGGGCACGCGCTGCCCGGCCCGTCGCGCGGCGAGCCGAGCCGGGGCGGGCACGGCCTGCCGGCGGCCGGCGAGCACAGCCGTCCGGGGCGGGACCCGATCCGGGCCGGGCGGGACGCCCTGCTCGCCTCCCTCGACCGGCCGCTCGGCGGCACCTCGGGTCGCGGGCTCGACCCGCGTTCCCCGGCCGCGCTGGCCGGCGCCGACGCACCCCGGCAGCGGGCCGTCGGCGGGGGCGCGGCGGCACTGCTCGGCGGCGGTCAGGGTTCGGCGTTCGACGACGACTCGGACGCGCCGAAGGAGGTCCCGGCCGTACCGTCGCTGGCGGTGCTCCGGCCCCGCCGCACGGGTTCGGCGGCGGCCGCCGGCGGCGAGTCGACCGACGCCTCCGGCAAGCCGCGCAAGCGGCTGCCGAGCTGGGACGACGTCCTCTTCGGCACCGGCCCGGCGGCCCGCGAGTCCTCCTGATCCATCGGCCACCCTGGTAGCGAGGCACTCTAAGTGCCCGCGTGCCAGGGTGGACCCATGGAGTACACGAATCTGGGACGCACCGGTCTGTCGGTGAGCCGGCTCTGCCTCGGCACGATGAACTTCGGGCCGCAGACCACCGAGCCGGACAGCTTCGCCATCATGGACCGGGCGCTGGAACACGGCATCAACTTCTTCGACACCGCCAACGTGTACGGCTGGCAGACCGGTGAGGGCATCACCGAGCAGATCATCGGCCGCTGGTTCGCCCAGGGCGGCGGCCGGCGCGACAAGGTGGTCCTCGCCACCAAGGTCTACGGCAAGATGGGCGACTGGCCCAACGAGCAGGGCCTGAGCGCCCGGCACATCATCCGGGCCTGCGAGGACTCGCTGCGCCGGCTCCAGACCGACGTGATCGACCTGTACCAGATGCACCACGTCTCCCGGAGCACGCCGTGGGAGGAGATCTGGCAGGCGATGGAGACCCTGGTCGCCCAGGGCAAGGTGATCTACGTCGGATCGTCCAACTTCGCCGGTTGGCACATCGCCCAGGCGCAGGCCGCGGCGGGTCGGCGCAACTTCCTCGGTCTGGTCGCCGAGCAGTCCATCTACAACCTGCTCACCCGGCACGTCGAGCTGGAGGTGATCCCCGCCGCGCAGCACTACGGGCTGGGCGTCATTCCCTGGTCGCCGCTGCACGGCGGCCTGCTCAGCGGGGTCCTGCGCAAGATGGCCGAGGGTGGTGCCGCGCGGGGTGCCAGCGGGCGCTCCGCCGACGCGCTGGCCGAGCACCGGACGACCATCGAGGCGTACGAGAAGCTCTGCGCGGACCTCGGGCACGACCCGGCCGACGTGGCGCTGGGCTGGCTGCTCTCCCGGCCCGGGGTGACCGCCCCGATCATCGGCCCGCGCACCGTGGACCAGCTCGACCGGAGCCTGGGCGCGTTGACCGTCGACATCGACGATGCGACGGAGAAGCGCCTCGACGAGCTGTTCCCGCCGGTCGGCAACGGCGGCCCCGGCCCGGAGGCCTGGGCCTGGTGACCCACCCCTGACGCGCCGGCTGCGTGAGGCGCGAGCTCCGCACCGGTTGCGGCGTGTCGCGGTCATCCGGGGACCGGACACCGCGACACGCCGCATGTCGGGCCTGCCCGAGGGCCGGGGCCCGGTCAGAGCGGCCAGGCGGCGAGCCGGTCGTACGTCGGCTGGGGGCCGGGGTGGCTGCGGACCAGCACCAGCTCGGTCGCCGGCCACTCCGGCCCCTCGTAGCCACCGAGCGCGGCCCGGTCGGCCTCCACGTCGGCATCGTCGATCCGGTCGCCCGGGCGGGCGATCGTGAGGTGCGGACGGAACGGCTTCTCGTCGTGCGGGAGGCGGTTGCGGCGCAGCCCCATCCGGATCAACCGGCCCAGCACGTGCAGCGCCTCGACGTCGCCGAGCAGGTCAACCCAGAGCACGGTGAAGCGGCCCCGGCCGAACCGGCCGCCCCCGCCGAGTCGGAGCCGGGGTGCGCCGACGCGCGACGCGCGGGACGTCTCGGCGGCGAGCCCGAGGGTGCTCTCCACGTCCACCAGGCGGTCCGCTTCCACGTCGCCGAGGAAAGCGAGCGTGACGTGCAGGTTCGCCGGGTCGGCGAGGCGTACGTTGATGCCGGCGGCGGAGGCGGCCCCGATCCGCAGCTCGGCGAGCCGGTCGGTCAGGTGAGCGACCGCGGCGGGCGGCGGGTACACCGCGACGAAGAGTCTCACGCCCGCCGGTGACGGGGTCGGCGGCCGGCGGCGGCGGCCGGCAGCCCCAGCCCCGCCTGGGCGAGCAGTCCTTCGACCCGGACCCGCTCGATCTCCCGGTCCACGCCCTCCAGCTCGGTGAGGTGCTCGGTGATCGCCAGCGCCCGGCAGGCGGCCCGGAGCCGGTCGTCGTACGCGTCGATGACCGAGGCGTGCCAGACCACCGAGCGGCCGCGGGCGGCGAGCCGGTGCCCGCCGAGGCGGCGCAGGTCGGCGGCGATGCGTTCCAGGGGTTGTCGGTCGACCCGGTCGAGCTGGGTCAGGTCGATGTCGCGGGTGAGGGCGTCCGCCTCGATCGCCCGGTCCAGCCGGGCGATGGTGCGACGCTCGCGTCGCCCGTCGCGCCACTCGGCCCAGCCGCAGGCCACCCGGTCGAAGATCTCGTCGAGGCAGAAGAGCAGGGCGAACGCCGCCGGCAGACATGCCACGGCGAGGATCGCCAGTACCAGCGTCAGTGCGCCACCGCCTGCCACATATCGACGCTAAGGCCGATGCCCGGCTCCCGCCACCGGATTGCCGGTATCCGGACGCGAAACCGGCCCGCCTTTTCCCGGGTGGCGGGGGCGGGCCGGCGGCGCGTCGGTCAGCAGTCGGGCGACGAGACCACGTAGAAGCGGGGCATGGGCAGCACCCGGAAGCGCAGTCGGGCGCCGGAGCGGCGCAGCTGCCAGGTGAGCGCGAGCAGGGCGGTGGCCAGCGAGATCAGGCCGCCGATCCAGATGCTCGCCCCGGCGCCGTAGGTCTCGGCGACCCAGCCGATCAGCGGGGCGCCGACCGGGTTGGTGCCGAGGAAGACCAGCACCCAGAGCGCCATGACCCGGCCCCGGAAGGCGGCGTCGACGCCGAGCTGGACCCGCTGGTTGGCGGCCTGGGCGAAGAAGACCATGAAGAAGCCGGTGGGCAGCAGCAGCGCCACCACCAGCCAGTACGCCGGCGCCAGCCCGACCAGGGTGCCGAAGACGGCACAGCCGACCGCCGCGCCGAGCACCACCCAGACCGAGGGGCGGCTGCGCCGCCCGGTGCCGGCCAGCGCCCCGACCAGGGCCCCGATCGCCAGCGCGGTGCTGAACAGGCCGAACGAGGCGGCACCGGTACGGAACACCGTCTTGGCCAGCGCGGCCAGGGTGAGCTGGAAGTTGAACAGGGTCATCCCGACCACCGACATCACCGCCATCGGCAGCAGCAGGTCGGGGCGGCGGAAGACGTACCGCAGCCCGTCGACGACCTTGGCCGAGTCGCGCTCGCCGACCGGCGGGAGATCCTTGCGGTGCAGTTCGGCGGGGCGCATCCGTACCACGGTGGCCAGCGGGGCGATCGAGCTGACCGCGGTGAAGAGGAACACCGGGCCGACGTCGAAGGCGGCGATGGCCAGGCCGGCCACGGCCGGGCCCACGATCCGCGCCGAGTTGAACACCGCCGCGTTGAGCGAGAGCGCGTTGGGCAGCAGGGACATCCCGACCAGTTCGGAGACGAACGCCTGCCGGACCGGGGTCTCGACGGCGTTCGCGACGCCGAGCAGGGCGGCGAAGGCGAAGACGTGCCAGAGCTGGACCAGGTCGGTGAGAACCAGCACGCTCATCCCGAGCGCGAGGACCGTCCAGAAGGCGTTGGCGACGAAGAGCAGCAGTCGCTTGTCGTACCGGTCGGCGAGGCGGCCGGAGAGCAGGGTGAGCAGCAGCACCGGGGTGAACTGGAGTGCCGTCACCACGCCGAGCGCGGTGGCGGAGTCGTCGGAGAGCTCGAGGACGAGCCAGTCCTGGGCGATGAACATCATCCAGACGCCGATCAGCTTGATCAGCTGCCCGGATGCGAATAGCCGGTAGTTACGGACCTGTAGGGACTGGAACATCGTCGTCAGCTTCGCCTGCACTCTTGGTGCGCCTCCTCGGTGGTACGCCTCATCCACGACGGACGGTGCGGACCCCGAGGTACGGGTGCGGTCAGGCTCTGGCGAGCTGCTGGAGGATCTCCGCGGCCCGCCGCAGCGTGTCGCGTTCGTCCTCCGTGAGCGCGGCGAGCCGGCTGGCCAGCCACTCGTTGCGGGCCCGCTCGAACTGTTCGAGCACGGCCCGGCCCCCTTCGGTCGCCGCCAGGATGACCTGACGACCGTCGGTCGGGTGGGGGGTGCGCTGCACGAGGCCGCGCTCCTCCAACTTCGCGACGATCTTGGTCATGGTCGGTGGCTGCACCCGTTCGACGTCGGCCAGTTCCCGGGGCGTCAGCGCGCCCGCCAGCTTGAGGCTGGTGAGCGCGGAGAGCTGGGTGACCGTCAGGTCGCCGACCGGCCGGGCCTGTCGGACCCGCCGGTTGAGTCGGGTGATCGCATCACGCAGCTGAGGGGCCAGCTGCGCCGGTGGCACGCGTTTCGCCGTCACCGTCCGCTCCGTCACAGTAGTTAGCATAACTAATGAGCCTGGCTAACGACACGCGATATGACCATGCTCACGAGGGGTTTGTGCTGCTCCGGGCCGGGTATCCGGTTTCGGCCCCGGCCCGGAGCGCGTCGAGCTACAGCACTGCGGCCTCGATCGGCCCGCGCAGGAAGTAGAGCACGAACAGCGCGGCCACCCCGTAGAGGAGTGGGTGGATGTCCCGCGCCTTCCCCTTGGCCAGCTTCAGCACCACGTAGCTGATGATGCCGGCGCCGATGCCGTTGGAGATCGAGTACGTGAACGGCATGAAGGTGATGGTGAGGAACGCCGGGATGGCGATCTCGTAGTCGGTCCAGTCGATGGTGCGCACCGCGGTCATCATCAGGAAGCCGACCACCACCAGCGCCGTCGAGGCCGCCTCGAAGGGCACCACCACCGACAGCGGCGCCAGGAACATCGCCAGCAGGAACAGGGCGCCGGTGACCAGGTTGGCCACGCCGGTCCGGGCGCCCTCCCCCACACCGGCGGCGCTCTCGATGTACGACGTGTTGCTGGAGACGCTCGCCGCGCCACCGGCCGCCGCGGCGATCGAGTCGACCAGCAGGATCTCCTTGGCTCGCGGCGGGGTGCCCCGCTCGTCGAGCATGTCCCCCTCCTGGCCGATCGCCACCATCGTGCCCATGGTGTCGAAGAAGTCGGTGATCAGCAGGGTGAAGACGAACATCAGCGGCACCAGCCAGCCGGCGCGGCTCCACGAGTCCAGCACGTTGAAGTTGCCGAGCAGCGACAGGTCCGGCACGTCCACGATCTGCTTGGGCAGCTCCGGCACGTTCAGCGACCAGCCCTTGGGGTTGGGCTTGCCGTTGACGAAGGACGGCCCGACGTTGGCGACCGCCTCCACGATGATCGCCAGCACGGTCGAGGCCAGGATGCCGATCAGGATCGCGCCGCGCACCCGGCGTACCACCAGCACCAGGGTCAGCAGCAGGCCGACCACGAAGACCAGCATCGGCCAGCTGACGATCTTGCCGTTGATGCCCAGGCCCACCGGCACGGTGGTGTTGGCCACGTCCGGGATCCGCCGGACGAAGCCGGCGTCGACCAGGCCGATGATGGTGAGGAAGAGGCCGATGCCGACGCCGATGGCCGTCTTCAGCTGGGTGGGGACCGAGCGGAAGACCGCGGTACGCAGGCCGGTGAGGACCAGCACCGCGATGATCACACCCTCGATCACCACCAGGCCCATCGCGTCCGCCCAGGTCATCTCCGGAGCGATCTCGTACGCGACCAGCGCGTTCACGCCCAGACCGGCGGCCAGCGCCATCGGGAATCGTCCGACGACGCCCATCAGCATCGTCATCAGGCCGGCGACCAGGGCGGTCGCGGCGGCCAGTGCGGGGATCGAGAGCTTCTTGCCGTCACCATCGACGGCGCCGCCCAGGATCAGCGGGTTCAAGACCACGATGTACGCCATCGTGAAGAAGGTCGCCAGACCACCCCGTACCTCGCGGCTCATCGTCGAACCACGGGCGGAGATCTCGAAGAACCGGTCGAAACCGGTGCGGGGGTGGGCGGGATCGGGTGGAGTGCCGTTGTCCGGCGGCGCAATGGCCATCAGGTCCCTCGCAGGTGATCTTCCGTTGTCGCGCGCATCGTCCCAGATCACGGGCCGGCAGGAAAAGTTGATCGCGTACGCTTTCCCCCGTGCCACAGGAGCAAGCGCCGCGGCCCGAGCCGCTCGACCCGCCGATGGTCCCGTTCGCGGTCGCCGGGCTGATCGCCTGGGCGGTCGTCGGCCTCGTCCTGCTGGTCTTCTTCCGGGGCTGGCTCACCGAGCACGGGCACCAGAACTGGCTCTGGACCTGCCTGGCCGGTTTCCTGTGGGGCTTTCCCGGTCTGGCCGTGATGATGCGGCACGACGCCAACCGGCGCCGCCGTCGCGAATCGTCCCCGCGGGACTGACCGTCAGGAGTGGCCGTACGGCTCCGCCGGCTCGGCCGTCTCCACCGACCCGGGCGCGCGACTGACCGACATGGCCTCCACCGCGCTGTCGTCGTAGACCGTGGGCATCTCGTCGACCGGGGACTCCGCCGCCTCGACCAGCGCCTCGGAGTGCGCGCCACAGCCGTGGTCGGCGCTGACCACCCGGCCGTCGTCCGGGGCGTAGAAGTTGCCGCAGGCGCCGAAGGCCTGCCGCATCGCGCCGGCCAGCGGCAGGTAGAAGCCGCAGGTGCCGCAGCGGGCGGCGGCGGGCGCCGCCACCGAGATCGGCGCGGACGGGCCGTGGTCGCCCTCGTACCAGCGCTCGGCGGCCTCGGAACGCCCCTCGCGGGACAGCACCCGGGGCCGGCCGAGGCCGAGCTCCCAGGAGACCTCCTCGACCGCCGGGTCGTCGGAGAGCAGGTAGCCCGGGGCGAGTCGCTCGTCGTCCGGCGCGGTGGGCAGCAGGTCGCCCGGGCCGAGGTCGCCCGGCTTGAGCCGCTCCTGCCAGGGCAGCCAGCCCGGGGCGAGCAGGGCGTCGGAGCCCGGCAGCAGCACGGTCTCGCAGACCGTGACGTGCTTGCTGCGCGGCACCCGGGTCACGGTGACCGCCCACCGCCAGCCGCGATAGCCGGCGAGCCGGCACTCGAAGTAGTGCGTGACGACCCGGTCGCCCTCGGCGACGGCGCGCAGGTGATCACCGACGTCGGAGGGCTCCACCTCGGTGATGGCGTCGCGCGCCACGTCGACGGCGGCGGCGCAGACCTGGTCGAGGCGGGCGGCGCGGGTGGAGGCGGGCCTGGTCACCCGTCCATTGTTCCCCATGCGCGTCGCCGCCTGACAGGGACTCCCCGATGACGTCTTCCCCAGGTGGCGCGACGGGCGTGGATCAGATGGGCGAGGATGGTGCACATGCCGCTCTCCTCCCGCTCCGGGCGGTCCGTCCTCGGCCGGACCGTCGGCACGGGCATCCGCTCCGTACGTCTGCTGTTCCGCGGATCACTGCGCGGCGGACGCTGGATGACCCGCCGTGCGGGATCGGCGCGGGCCCGGGGAGCCGGCGGTGAGGTCGGCATGGTCCGCCTCTTCGACCTGCACGCGGTCTCCTGCGCCGGTGACACGCTGATCGCGATCGGCCTGGCCGGGACGATCTTCTTCGACGTCCCGCTCGGCGAGGCGCGCAGCAAGGTCGCGCTCTACCTGCTGGTCACGATGGTGCCGTTCGCCATGCTGGCGCCGGTGGTCGGCCCGTTGCTCGACCACTTCCGGCACGGCCGCCGGTACGCCCTGGCCACCACCATGCTCGGCCGGGCGTTCCTGGCCTGGTTGATCTCGGACTACATCGGCGGCCTCGGGCTCTACCCGGCCGCGTTCGGCGTGCTCGCGCTCTCCCGGGCGTACGGGGTGGCCCGCTCGGCGGCCGTGCCCCGGTTGCTGCCCGAGGGGCTCGGCCTCTCCCAGGTGGGTGCCCGGGCCAGCGTCTACGGCACGGTGGCCGGCGCGCTGGTGGCGCCGATCGGGCTGGCCGCGTTCTGGTTCGGGCCGCAGTGGCCGCTGCGGGTGGCCTCGGTGATCTTCCTGGTCGGCATGGTGATCGCGCTGCGGTTGCCACCGAAGGCGGACTCCGAGCCGCCGGAGCGGGTGCCCCGACCGTGGCGCGGGCTGGACCCCGACCGGGACCGGCCCCTCGGCCGGGGCCGCCCGGCCGGCCGCCTGGTGATCGCCACCCTGATCGGCGCGGCGGCACCGCGCGCGCTCTACGGCTTCCTGCTGCTCTTCCTCGCGTTCGCGCTCAAGAAGGGCGACCTGGACACCGACTTCTTCGGGCGCGAACTCAACAGCCAGGCGGCGCTGGGCCTGGTCGGCGGGGCGCTGGCGGTGGGTGGCTTCCTGGCCACCGCGCTCGGCACCCGCCTGCGCATCCACCGGCCCGCCGCGATCCAGTCGAGCAGCATGGTCATCGTGGCCGGCGTGGCCGTCCTGGCCACGGTGAAGTTCTCCCTGCCGATGGTGGCGGTGCTCTGCCTGGTCGCCGCGCTGACCAGCGGAATCTCCAAACTGGCCGTGGACGCCTCGATCCAGGAGCGGATCCCGGAACGGCTGCGGGCCAGTTCCTTCGCCCACTCGGAGACCGCGTTGATGCTGGCCTTCGTGGCCGGCGGCGGTCTCGGCCTGGTCCCCTTCGAGGGGCAGGTCGGCATCGCGGTCGCCGCCGGGGTGGGCGTGCTCGCCGCCGTCCGGGGCATCGTGGTCGCCGGTCGACTGCGGGGCGAACGGCTGATCGGCCGCCCGCTCACCGACGAGGAACTCGCCGACCACGACGTGCCGGAGGACGCGGCGGGCAGCGCGCCGGACTCAGAGCGGCCGGACAGCCCGGACCGCGGCCGGACCGGGCCGGCCCACGAGCCGCGCGACGCCGGTCGCGACCGACCCGGACCGACCCATGAGCCGCACACCGCCGGTCGGGCTCGGCCCGGGCCGAGCCATGAGCCGTACACCGCCGGTCGGCCCGATCACGACGCGGCGGCGGACGCCGCCACGGCGGCCGCCGCCCAGGCCGCGCCGACCTCACCGGCACCGACCGGCCACCGCTCCCCCGACACCAACGGCGACGACGCCGGGCTGGCGCCGCCCGGGTACCACATCTACCGGCCGTCCTCCGCCGTGGCGCGTCCCGGCGGGGCGGACGACGACCAGCGGCGGCAGTCGCCGGGGTCGGTGTCGTGACGGGTCTGCTGGTGCTGACCGCCGTGCCGGCCGAGGCGGAGGCGGTCCGGGCCGGCCTCACCGATCCGACGGTGACCGTACGGCCGGTCGGGGTGGGGCCGGCGGTGGCCGGTGCCGCCACCGCGCGGCTGCTGACGCTGGCCGAGGCGGCGGGTCGCCCGTACCGGGCGGTGGTGAGCGCCGGGATCGGCGGTGGCTTCGCCGGCCGGGTGGCGGTCGGCGCGACGGTCCTCGGCACCCGCAGCGTGGCGGCGGACCTGGGCGCGGAGTCACCGGAGGGGTTCATCCCGGTCGACGAGCTGGGCATGCCGCCGGAGCTGCTGGGTGGCGGTCCGACCGTCGATGCCGACCCCGAGCTGCTGGCCGCCCTGTGCGCGGCGCTTCCCGAGGCGGTCGTCGGCGCGGTGCTGACCGTCAGCACGGTGACCGGCACGGCCGCGAGCACCCGCGCCCTCGCCGACCGTCACCCAGACGCCGTGGCCGAGGCCATGGAGGGGTACGGCGTGGCGGTGGCCGCCGCGCACGCCGGCCTGCCCTTCGCCGAGCTGCGCACCGTCTCCAACCCGATCGGCCCCCGCGACCGGGGGTCGTGGCGGATGCGGGAGGCGTTCACCGCCCTCACGGCAGCGGCCCGGGCCCTGAGCTGACGGGCCGGTCCAGCCGGAGCGCTTCGGGCCGGCCGGCCTGCAGGCGGTAGCCGCAGGCGAGCAGAAAGGCGATCCCGCCGCACTCGGCGATCGCGTGGACCGTGGTGACGCCGACCCGGTCCATCTCCGTGACAAGCATGTCGAGCAGCCAACGGCCGATCCCGAGCCCACGGTGTTCGGCGGCGACCAGCACGCCGTCGAGCAGCAGCTCCCGCCGATCGCCGAGGTCGTAGCCCAGCAGCAGGTCCACGCTGCGCTCGTGCGCCCGAAGTTCGCCGACCAACTCGCCGTCGGGCAGCTCCGCGACCAGTCGCCAGGACGTCGCCGGCAGCTCGTCCCGGCCGACGCGCCGTACCTGGACCTCGCGCCGGACCCGTTCCCGGCGACGGCTCCTGTCCCGGCGTTCCCGGTTCCGCTCGTAGGTGACGGCGGGCAACGGCGCCGGCCATCGCTCGGGCGGCAGGTCGTAAAACCGCGCCCACCAGGCGCCCGGCCAGTCCTTCGGCTCCCGCACCTCACGGGCGTCCAGGTGCGCGGGGCAGTGCCGCCCCGCGCCATCGCGTAGCTCCTCGTGCGGCACGGCCGGCAACGCGCCGTCCCGTAGCTCCTCGTGCGGCACGGCCGACAACGCGCCCTCCCTCACCTCGCCGCCATTCGCGCCACCTGCGGAGCGGCCCGGGCCGCCCACGGGTGCACCATCGGCCGCCAACGAGATGCCGAGCCGGCCGGACGCCGCTCGGACGAGTTGCTCGACCGTGCGGAACCTCGGGTCGGTCGTCCGCCCCGACTCGATCCGCGCGATGGTGGCCTGCGGCACCCCCGACTGCTCGGCCAGCTCCCGCTGGCTCAGATCGGCCTGCCGGCGCAGCGCCCGCAGCGCCGCGCCTAGGTCGACCGAGGGTGTCCGCTCCGTCACCGCACCATGCTCGACCGCGCGGCCTCCCGTTTTCAACAGCCCACCGGAACCTGTGGAAAACCCTGTGGACAACGCTCGGAGCTGGGGACAAGGGCCCCGGAGAGTCGCTACCAACCTGATGACGTGGATGACTCACCCTTCCGTCGCGTTTTTGCGGCCGACGGCGGCCCCGGGGCACCCGGCACCGACACGGCCAAGTGCGCTTCTCTCACCCGGGCTGGCAAGCCGGCAGCTGTCCACTCCCGCACTGGCAGCCAGGGCGTCGATCACCGCCCGCCGCGACGTCGCCCTGGCGGCGCGGACTCGGCTGGGAGGTGCCGGCGCTACGCGGTGTTCCCGGACCGTCGTGCCGGTGATTCGTCCACGTCATCAGATTGGTAGCGATACACGCACACCTCACGTCCCCCGTCGGGGAGGGCCGCGGGGAGGCCGGGCGGGTCGCGACGCCGGGCGGGTGACGTGGCGGCAGCCACGGGCGGCAGGTAACGGCGGCGGGAAGCGACGCCGTAGGGAGCAGGAGGCGGCAGACGGCGCGAAGCGGGAAGCGACGCGGTAGGGAGCAGGAGGCGGCGCGATGGAGAGAGGCAAGCGGCGGACGGCGGGAAGCGGCGCCGTGGGAGCAGGAACTGGCGCTATGGGCAGCAGGAAGCGGCGCCGTGGGGAGCAGGAACTGCCGCGATGGGAAGCAGGAAGCGGCGGGCGGTGGGAAGCAGCGCGGCGGCGAGCAGGAAGCGGCGGGCAACCGGCGGCGGAGAGCGGGTGGGGTCACAGGGGGCGGGCGGGGTGGAGTGGGGGCGCGGGGGCGGGGCTACCGTGGGAGCGTGGCGCTCTCCCTGGCGATCTCGCCCTGCCCCAACGACACGTTCGTCTTCCACGCGCTGGTGCACGGCCGGGTGCCCGAGGCGCCGCCGGTCGAGGTGACCTACGCGGACGTGGACGTCACCAACACGGCCGCCGAGCGGGGCGCGTTCGACCTGGTCAAGGTGAGCTACGCGGCGCTGCCCTGGCTGCTGGACGACTACCACCTGCTGCCCTGCGGCGGGGCGCTCGGCCGCGGCTGCGGCCCGCTGGTGCTCACCCGCAGCGCAGCCGGCGACGAAGCAGCCGGCGACGGAGCGGCCGGGGCCGACCGGCCGGACCGGGCCGACCTGACCGGGGCCACGGTGGCGGTGCCCGGTGACCGGACCACCGCGTACCTGCTCTTCCGGCTCTGGTCGGCGGAGCGGCCGCCGGCGCGGATCGAGGTGGTGCCGTTCCACGAGATTATGCCGGCGGTGGCCGCCGGGAAGTACGACGCGGGGCTGGTCATCCACGAGGCGCGGTTCACGTACCACCGGCACGGGCTGACCGCGCTGGTGGACCTGGGCGAGTGGTGGGAGGGCGACACCGGCCTGCCGATCCCGCTCGGCGCGATCCTGGCCCGCAAGGGCGCCGTCGACCCGGTGGCGGCGGCCGGCTGGATCCGGGAGTCCGTCCGGCAGGCCTGGGCCGATCCGGCCGCCAGCCGGGACTACGTGCTCTCGCACGCGCAGGAGATGGAGCCCGACGTGGTGGACCGGCACATCGGCCTCTACGTCAACGAGTTCACCGCGGACCTGGGGGACGCGGGCTTCGCCGCCGTGGAGGCGCTGCTGGGCCGGGCCGCCGACGCCGGGCTGATCCCTCAGACCTCCGGCCCTCAGACCTCCGGCCCTCAGACCTCCAGCTCGCGCGCCACCGCGTGGACCAGCTGAGCGACCTTCTGCGCGGTCTTCTTGTCCGGGAACCGGCCCCGGCGCAGGTCCGGCTGGACCTTCGCCTCCAGCACCTTGATCATGTCTTCGACCAGGCCGTGCAGCTCCTCGGCCGGACGCCGGCGCAGCTCCGCCATCGACGGCGGCGCGTCCAGCAGCTTGACCCCCATCGCCTGGGCGCCCCGGCGGCTGTCCACCACGCTGAAGTCGACCCGCTGCCCACCCTTCAGGTCGGTGACACCCGCGGGTAGCGCGCCCTTGGGCAGAAACACGTCGCCACCCTCGTCACTGGTGACGAACCCGTATCCCTTGGCCGCGTCATACCACTTCACTCGACCCGTCGGCACCTGAGAACCCCTGCTTCGCTTGAGACGTCTACTGCTGCTCCAAGGCTAGCCCGATGATCCGGTCCAGCGCCGCCGGGAATCCGGTGAGATCATCCAACACCTGGTACGCCCCGGCGGCCCGCAGCTCGTCGGTGCTGCACGGCCCGGTGGCCACCCCGACGCCGGGCACCCCGGCCGCATCCGCCGCCACCATGTCCGCCATGTGGTCGCCGACGTAGAGGGTCGCGCCGTGCGCGCGCAGCGCGGTCGCCTTCTCCTCGGCGAAGAGGTCCCCGGCCACCTCGTCGACGCTCAGCCCGAGGTGCTCCAGGTGCAGTCCGGCCAGCCGGCCGAGTTTGGCGGTCACCACCATTACCCGGCCGCCGCGCGCGTGCACCGCCTCGACCGCCTCGCGCGCGCCCGGCATCGGGACGGTCGGGGTGATCGCGTACGCCGGGTACAGCTCGCGGTAGATCGTCACCGCCTCCTCCACCCGCTCGGGCGGGAACCAGTGCGCGATCTCGGTGCGCAACGGCGGCCCGAGCCGGGTAACCGCGAGGTCCGCGTCGACGGGTACGCCGGTCTGCGCGGTCAGCGCCCGGAAGCAGGCGGCGATGCCGGGGCGGGAGTCGACCAGGGTCATGTCGAGGTCAAAACCGACCATCAGTGGAAGCACCCCGAGAACGTACCCGCCCAACCCGGACCGAGCCGGACGTCCGAGGGGCGGGACGGCCCCGCAGCGGGCTAGCGTGGAACGACGATGACCACCTCACTCGCCGACCACCTGCGCGCCCTGCCGGACGAGTCGCTGGCCGCCCTGCTCCAGCTGCGGCCCGACCTCGTGGTGCCGGTGCCCGCCGACGTCTCCGCCCTCGCCATCCGGGCCGAGTCGCGGGTCTCCGTGGCCCGCGCGCTGGACGGGCTGGACCAGTTCACCCTGCAGATCCTCGACGCCGCCCGACTCACCCGGCACCCCGAGGAGGGCACCACCTCCACCGACGCCGTCCTCGCGATGGCCACCGCCGGGCCGCACCCGCCCGCCCCGACCACCGTCCGGGGCGCGGTGGACCGGCTGCGCGCGCGCTTCCTGCTGTACGGCCCGGAGCACGCCCTGCGCGTCGCGGGCAGCGTCGACGAGGTCTCCGCGTACCCGGCGGGGCTGGGGCGACCGGCGGCGGAGCTGGACGCGCGGACGGCGGCGCTCTGCGCGGACCCGGCGAAGCTACGGCGGACGCTGCTGGCCGCTCCGCCCTCGGCCCGGGCGATCCTGGACCGGCTCGCCGCCGGGCCGCCGGTGGGCAGCGTGCCGCCGGGCGCCCTCCAGGCGCCCCCGGTCGGCGCGGAGGACGACCTGCCGCCGGACGCCACCAACGGCGGCGCGCCCACCGGCTCGCCCATCCGCTGGCTGGTCGACGCCCGGCTGCTCGTGCCGGTCTCCGCCGGCACCGTGGAGCTGCCCCGCGAGGTGGGGCTGCTGCTGCGCCGGGACAGCGGCCCGCTGGGCCCGCTGCGCACCAGCCCGCCGTCGGTCACCGCGCCGCCGCGCGAACCGAAGGCCGTCGACTCCGCCGGGGCCGGGCAGACCATGGAGCTGGTACGCCACACCGAGGCGCTGCTGGAGAGCCTCGCCGCCGAGCCGGCCCCGGTGCTGCGCTCCGGCGGTGTCGGCGTCCGCGACCTGCGCCGGCTGGCCCGTGCCGTCGGGCTGGACGAGCCGGCCACCGCGCTGGTCTTCGAGGTGGCGTACGCGGCCGGGCTGGTCGGCGAGCTGGACCTGCCGGGAGCCACCACCAGCCGCTACGGCGCCGACCAGCAGGTGCTGCCCACCGGCGGGTACGAGGTGTGGCGGGCGATGTCCCTGGCCCACCGCTGGGAGCAGCTCGCCCGGGCCTGGCTCACGATGACCCGGCAGGTCGGGCTGGTCGGCCAGCGCGACGACCGGGACCGGCCGATCAGCGCGCTCTCCGCCGAGGCGGAACGGGCCGGCGCGCCGGCCGCCCGGCTGGCGGTGCTCGCGGTGCTGGCCGACCTGGAGCCGGCCACCGCACCCACCCCGGACGAGGTGCTGGAGCTGCTGGACTGGCGGGCCCCCCGGCGCAGCCGGGGCCGGGAGGCCGCGCACCGGGAGGTGCTGGCCGAGGCGGCCCAGTTGGGCGTCACCGGGCTCGGCGCGCTCACCTCGTACGGTCGGCTGCTGCTGGCCGACGTCACCGAGGCGGACGAGCGCGGCGACGACCCGCTCGGCCTGCGCTCGGACGCCGAGAGCGGCGACCCGTCGAGCGCCGTGCGGGCGCTGGACGCGCTGCTACCCGCCCCGGTCGACCACTTCCTGGTGCAGGCCGACCTGAGCGTGGTGGTACCCGGCCCGCCCGACCCGGCGCTCGCCGCCGAACTGGACGTGGTGGCCGAGCACGAGTCGGCCGGCGGGGCCAGCGTGCACCGGATTACGACGGCGAGCGTGCGCCGCGCCCTGGACGCCGGGTACACCGCCGACGACCTGCACGCCCTGTTCCGCCGCCGGTCGCGCACCCCGATCCCGCAGGGGTTGACGTACCTGGTGGACGACGTGGCCCGCAAGCACGGCGGGCTGCGCCTCGGCTCCGCCGGCGGGTACGTGCGCAGCGACGACGAGGCGCTGCTCGCCGAGGTGCTGGCCGACCGGCGGCTGGAGTCGATGGCGTTCCGCCGGCTGGCGCCGACGGTGCTGGTCACCCCGTACCAGGTGGGGCGGATGCTGATCGCGCTGCGCGACGCCGGGTACGCGCCGGTGCCGGAGGACACCAGCGGCGCGACGGTGCTGTCCCGGCCGAAGACCCGGCGGGCTCCCGCCCGGGCGTCGGTGAGCACCCGCGCGCTGGATCCGCTGGCCGCGCCGAAGCTGGCGATGCCCCGGCTGCTCGGCGTGGTGGAGCAGATCCGGCGGGGCGACGCGGCGGCGCGGGCGGCCCGGCGGGCCCCGGCAGTGGTGCGGGGCAGCGCGGCCCGGGTGGCCGCCGGCCCGATGCCGGCGCACAGCCACAGCGAGGCCCTGGCGGTGCTGCAACAGGCGGTACGGGACAAGGCGCTGGTCTGGGTCGGCTACGTCGACGCGCACGGGGCGACCGCGTCCCGACTGCTCCGGCCGGTCTCGATCGGCGCCGGTTACCTGCGCGCCGAGGACGACCGGACGGAGATGCTGCACACCTTCGCGCTGCACCGGATCACCGCGGCGGTGCGGGAGGACTGAGCGGTCAGTCAGCGCCGGCTGCGGCGCACGGTGCCGATCACGGAGACGGCGAGCAGCAGGGCGAACGCGGCCCCGGCGGTCTCACCGACCGAGGCGACGAAGCCCTGCCGCTGCACCAGCCAGCCGAAGAGGAACCAGCCGACGAGGGCGAGCGCGGCGGCGGCGTAGCCGACCAGCGTCGCCGTGGAGACCTCGTCGGCCGGCGACGGCTCGTCGTCGGTGGCCGTTTCCTGGTCGACGCTCATTGCCAGCCCTCCCCGCCCCGTCCGGCTCCCGCCCTCCAGGGTGGCATCCGGACGGTAACCCGCACAGGGGACAAAACCCTGAATCGCCGCCCCGGCAGGTGGACTGCCATGGGCGGCGATTCAGGTGCGGTTCGCGCCTCAGGTGCCGGGGCGGCGGCCGACCAGCGTCACGCGGGAACCGACCGCGCCGAGCTCCCACCAGCGGACCGCGTCGGTGTGCAGCAGGTTGACGCAGCCGTGCGAGCCGATCGAGGAGTTGTGCAGGTAGGTGGTGGTCTCGTGGAAGCCGATCCCGCCGTTGAAGCGCTGCCAGTAGGGCAGCCAGACGTCGTACGGGTCCGACCACTCCTTCAGCTTCCGAAGGTTGACCTTGTAGGTGCCCGCGGGGGTGGCGTAGCCGGACATGCCGGTGCGGGTCACCGTCGGCTTGGCCACCACCTTGCCGTCGCGCATCACCCAGGTGGTCTGCTTGGTCAGGTCCACGCAGAAGGTGGTGCCGGAGCCGGCGTTGCACCGGCTGGTGTCGGTGTTCGCCAGCCGCTTCGCCACGTCGTACGTGAGCGGGCCGGCCCGGCCGGCGGCCGGGCGGAGGTCGTACCGCTGCTGGAACTTCTTGATCGCGGCGCAGTCGGCGTCGGACTGCCGGCCGTCGACGCTGACCGTCCCGAACCCACCCAGCCGGGCGAGGTAGCCCTCCACCTCGCGCTGGTACTCCCCCTGCTCGCAGCGGGTCATGTTCTGCGGCGTCGGGTTGGCGATCCGGCGGCCGCTCTCCGGCTTCGGCGCGGTGGTGACGCGCGGCGTCGTCGCCGCGGCCTTCAGCTTCGGGGCCGGCGTGGTGGGCTGGGTCCGCTGGTCGGACGGCACGACGCCGCTCGCCCCCGTTACCTGTTCCGCATTGCCGACCGGGGCGAGCCCTCCTCCAGTGCCACCCGGATCGGCCTGCGGGTCGAGCGCGCACCCACCGGCGCCGACCAGCGTGACCACCGCCAGGGCGGCGATCCGGATGGTGAAACCTCTATGCCTCATTCAGCCCTCCCGAATCTGCCGTCCCATTGAGTTGACGTTCGGCCGTTGGGAATGGTTGCGTCGTTTGGGCATTTTTCTGGGCACCCCCGACCTCGTGCAACACTGGATGGTCGGCCTGCGGTGGGGTGTCCCTGCCGGTGACGGGTAGCCGACAAGCCCGGCCGAGGAGAGGACGCTGGCGTGAGCGGTGGACCACTGATCGTGCAGTCGGACAAGACCCTACTGCTGGAGATCGACCACCCCGACGCGCAGGCCTGCCGGATGGCGATCGCGCCGTTCGCCGAGCTGGAGCGCTCCCCGGAGCACGTGCACACCTACCGGCTCACCCCGCTGGGGCTCTGGAACGCCCGGGCCGCCGGCCACGACGCCGAGGCCGTGGTCGACGCGCTGATCAAGTACTCCCGCTACCCGGTGCCGCACGCGCTGCTGGTGGACGTGGCCGAGACCATGGACCGGTACGGCCGGCTCCAGCTCGCCAACGACCCGGCGCACGGCCTGGTGCTGCGGGCGCTGGACCGGCTGGTGCTGATCGAGGTCGCCAAGAGCAAGAAGCTCGCCGGCATGCTCGGCAACAAGGTCGACGACGACACCATCCAGGTGCACCCCTCCGAGCGCGGCCGGCTCAAGCAGGCGCTGCTCAAGCTGGGCTGGCCGGCGGAGGACCTGGCCGGGTACGTCGACGGCGAGGCGCACCCGATCGAGCTGGCCGAAGAGGGCAAGGACGGCCGCAAGCCGTGGACGCTGCGGTCGTACCAGCGGGAGGCGGTGGAGGCGTTCTGGGCCGGCGGGTCGGGCGTCGTCGTGCTCCCCTGCGGCGCGGGCAAGACGCTGGTCGGGGCGGCGGCGATGGCCGAGGCGAAGGCGACCACGCTGATCCTGGTCACCAACACCGTCGCCGGCCGGCAGTGGAAGCGGGAGCTGATCGCCCGCACCTCGCTGACCGAGGAGGAGATCGGCGAGTACTCCGGCGAGCGCAAGGAGATCCGCCCGGTCACCATCGCGACGTACCAGGTGCTCACCTCGCGGCGCGGCGGCGCGTTCACCCACCTGGACCTGTTCGGCGCCCGCGACTGGGGCCTGGTCGTCTACGACGAGGTCCACCTGCTGCCCGCGCCGATCTTCCGGTTCACCGCGGACCTCCAGGCCCGCCGCCGGCTGGGCCTGACCGCCACCCTGGTCCGCGAGGACGGCCGGGAGGGCGACGTGTTCAGCCTGATCGGCCCCAAGCGGTACGACGCGCCGTGGAAGGACATCGAGTCGCAGGGCTGGATCGCCCCGGCCCAGTGCACCGAGGTACGGGTGACGCTGACCGACGCCGAGCGGATGTCCTACGCGACGGCGGAGGCCGAGGAGCGCTACCGGATGGCGGCGACCGCCCGGACGAAGCTGCCGGTGGTGAAGGCGCTGGTCGACCGGCACCCGGACGAGCAGACCCTGGTGATCGGTGCGTACATCGACCAGCTGCACCAGCTCGGGGAGTACCTCGACGCGCCCATCATTCAAGGCTCGACCACCAACAAGGAGCGGGAGCGGCTCTTCGACGCGTTCCGCTCGGGTGAGCTGCGCACGCTGGTGATTTCGAAGGTGGGGAACTTCTCCATCGACCTGCCGGAGGCGGCGGTGGCGATCCAGGTGTCGGGGACGTTCGGGTCGCGGCAGGAGGAGGCGCAGCGGCTGGGGCGGGTGCTACGGCCGAAGGCCGACGGACGGCAGGCGCACTTCTACACCGTGGTGTCCCGGGACACGATCGATACCGAGTACGCGGCGCACCGGCAGCGCTTCCTGGCGGAGCAGGGGTACGCGTACACGATTGTGGACGCCGACGACGTCCTCGGTCCGAAGCTCCCCAGCGTGGACTGAGGGGCAGTATGCCGCCGAACCGGCGATCCGGTGACGCGCGCACCCTTGCATCCACGTCGGTTAGTCGTTGTCGCCCTGGGTATTCCCTTCTGTGGGCATCCCAGGACTGTCCGGGGCGCTGGTCGTGGCGGCTGCCGTCGCCGCGGGTTGGCTCGTCGGCTGGCTCATTGGCGTAGCCATCAAGAAGGTGGCGAGGGAGCCCTACCGGTCGTTGTTGATGCCGACCTATCGCGCCTGCCGCCTGCTGACAATTCTCGTCCTGGTACTCATTGCGCTGTACTTCACACTGCAATACACCGGCCTGCCCAATGATTGGTTGCCCCACGGCCGCAACGCGCTGCGCCTGTTCTTGGTCCTTGCACTCGCCTGGCTGGTGGCCAAGGCGCTGCGCGTCACCGAGGCGGGAACCCTGCTACACCTCCCCCTGCACAGCAAGGATCCGTCCATCCGACGCACCCGCAACGAGGTCCGGCTGCTCCGCAAGCTGGCCGGGGCCACCGTTGCAGTGCTGGCGATCGGGTGGGCCCTGACAACCTTCGACGCCCTGCGGGCCTTCGGCATATCCCTGCTGACGTCCGCCGCAGTCCTCGGTGTCATCGTCGGCCTCGCCGCCCGGAACACGCTCGGCAACGTCCTCGCCGGACTCCAGGTGGTTGTCGCCCACGCTATGCAGGAAGACGACGTCGTCGTGGTGAACAACGAGTGGGGCCGCATCGAGGAGGTAAACCTCACCCACGTCGTCATACGGATGTGGGATGAACGGCGGCTGACCCTGCCCACCACCTACTTCACCGAACGCCCTTTCCAAAACCTGACCCGACACGACGCCCGGGTGATCAGCGAAGTCACCCTGCAGTTGGACTTCACCGCCGATTTGAACGAGCTGCGCAGCGAGGCGCAACGCCTCTTGGAGGCGAACCCCCTGTGGGAACGCGACAACAAATGGCAACTACAGATGGTCGACGTAACACCGCAAACAGTCGCCGTCCAGCTACGCGCTTGGGCCGCAGACTCACCCGGCGCCTGGAACCTCGCCTGCGAAATGCGGGAGGCCCTCACCACGTACGTCCGGGACCGACACCCGCAGTGGCTCCCACGCACCCGAGGCGAGTACCACCCGTAATGCGCCCGCCCGGGACGGCCGCAGGCCGGATGCGGCAGCAGCGCCGAGCCCGCCGCCGGCTAGGTGTAATGCCCAGCAGCGTTGTTGACGCGGCTGATGGGTGGTTTGCCGCCGAGTGAGGTGTGGTTGCGATGGTAGTTGTAGGTGTGCAGCCAGGCTGGTAGGGCGTCAGCGCGTTGCTGGTTGCTGGTGAAGGGTTGGGCGTAGGCCCATTCGTCGCACAGGGTGCGGTTGAAGCGTTCGGCTTTGCCGTTGGTCTGTGGTCGGTAGCGGCGGGTGAAGCGGGCCTGGGCGCCGAGGTCGGTGAGGGCTTGGTGCCAGGCTCGGCCGCGGCGGTAGGCCAGGGCGTTGTCGGTCATGACGCGTTCGACGCGGGTGATGCCGTGGGTGGCGAAGTGGTCGGCGGCGCGGCGGAGGAAGCCGGCGCAGGTGTCGGTCTTCTCGTCGGGGTGGATCTCGGCGTAGGCGAGACGGGTGTGGTCGTCGATGGCGCAGTGCACGTAGTCGAAGCCGACACGGCTGGCGTTGCGGGCACGCCGGTGCTCCAGGCTGTCGCGACCCAAGACTCTCCAGCCGCCGCCGTCGCGAACCCGGCCAAGTTTCTTGACGTCGACGTGGATCAGCTCGCCGGGCCGGTCGCGCTCGTAGCGGCGGATGAGCTGACCGGTGGGCCGGTCGAGCCAGGCCAGGCGGTGTACACCGTGCCGCGTCAGGACGGCGTGCACGGTCGAGGCGGGCATCCCGAGCAACGGTCCGAGCCGGCGAGCCCCGAGTTTGCGTTCCTGGCGCAGCTGGCAGACCCGCGCCTCAATCTTTGGGGATGTCTTGTGGGGCTGGCGGTGAGCCCGGCTGGACCGGTCGGTCAGACCGGCGTCGCCCTCGGCCCGCCACCGCTGCAGCCACTTGTAGCCGGTGGCTCGGGAGCAGCCCAGTTCCTTCACGACGTGGGCCACCGGGCGGCCTTGGTCGACGACACGCGTGATGAGCAGCCGCCGGCCGTGGATGGTCAGCCGGGCATTACGGTGGGCCATGAGACCTCCGGGTTCGGTGTGGGCGTCAGCACCTCACACCTCGCCGGAGGTCTCGCCTGGTCTCAAGCCGCCACGCCGTCAACAACCCTCATGGGCACTACAGCTAGGGCTGACGGCCACGCTGGTCCGCGAGGACGGCCGGGAGGGCGACGTGTTCAGCCTGATCGGCCCCAAGCGGTACGACGCGCCGTGGAAGGACATCGAGTCGCAGGGCTGGATCGCCCCGGCCCAGTGCACCGAGGTACGGGTGACGCTGACCGACGCCGAGCGGATGTCCTACGCGACGGCGGAGGCCGAGGAGCGCTACCGGATGGCGGCGACCGCCCGGACGAAGCTGCCGGTGGTCAAGGCGCTGGTCGACCGGCACCCGGACGAGCAGACCCTGGTGATCGGCGCGTACATCGACCAGCTGCACCAGCTCGGGGAGTACCTCGACGCGCCCATCATTCAAGGCTCGACCACCAACAAGGAGCGGGAACGCCTCTTCGACGCGTTCCGCTCCGGCGAGCTGCGCACCCTGGTGATCTCCAAGGTCGGGAACTTCTCCATCGACCTGCCCGAGGCGGCGGTAGCGATCCAGGTGTCCGGGACGTTCGGGTCGCGGCAAGAGGAGGCGCAGCGGCTGGGGCGGGTGCTACGGCCGAAGGCCGACGGACGGCAGGCGCACTTCTACACGGTGGTGTCCCGGGACACGATCGACACGGAGTACGCGGCGCACCGGCAGCGGTTCCTGGCGGAGCAGGGGTACGCGTACACCATCATCGACGCGGATGACGTCCTCGGCCCGAAGCTCCCCAGCGTCGACTAAGGGACTTCGAACCCGGTCACGGGACAGACGCTGCCTGTGATCTTGTATCGAATTGACCTGAACTAGATCAAGGCGCTCCAAGCGGCGCGGGCCGGGGCGCGGCAACCGGCTTCTGCGGAGCCGCCGCCCTCGCGCCACAGCGCCGGGGCGGAAAGTCAGCCAGCCCGGAGCCCACGCCCCGCCCCCCGCGTCACCCCTGGGCCCACGGGGCAGAATCAGATTTCATGTCTAGCCGTAGTCGTGCAGACCGATGTGATCTACGACCAAGCGTCTGAGTTCTTGATCGATCGCGAAATAGATCCGGCCGCACTGGTCTGGGCTTTTTGCGTCATCCACCTTCACATGAGGTATCGCTGACAGGGTTTGAGTGACACGTTCGATCTCGATGGCTGGCGGGCTCAACCCTTTATCAGTTAGGGCGATCTCAATTCCATGCTCTGCCATGGAAAAGCCGGCGAGGCTGATCCCGAGATTCCCGTCGCGATTGTGGTATTCCTTAGCCACGAGCGAGAGCTTACGTATGTGCTCATACATTCTGGCGGGTCTCGGATACGGGTTGTTTTCGAGCATCGCACGAGCGCGGTCGGACAGGACGAAGTGTTTGCCCTCTAGGGCAAGTATTGCAACCTTAGCTTCCTTCCAGTTCGCCAAGTTCGGCAACGCATCCTCTGGCTGCGGCGATCGCGCGATCTCGCCGAGATGCATGAGAAGCTCTGCCGAGTGTTCGTCGTGGGAGTACTGGTGGGCAGCCGACCCTAACATGGAAGCATAGCCGCCTGGCCGAGCCGAAAGAAACGGCTGGATGAAAGAATCAGGGCTGGCAACGAAGTTCGCCCAGACCAAAAGAGCGTCGGGCGGATTCGACTGTAGATCATTAACGACAATGGCACGTGCCGATTCTGGATTTGGCCGAAGGTCTAGATTGATGCTATAAAGTCCAGCCGCGAACTTGAAATCTCTCTGCCAGCCTTCGGGTAGCAGCTTTCCCGACTTGGCTCCGCCTAGGAGTGCCGTTACCGTCTTCCACGGTTTTGACTTTGGGTCGGGCTTTGGTTCGTAGTGGGGCGCTGAATCGCTACAAAGACCGAGGACGTCGACGGCAAATTCGTGCACATCCTCCGTCCAGGACTGCACGAATCTAAGTATGAGTGTGCTTCCAAAGCCAAGTGCGTTCTCAGCGACAAGCAGCCGAGAAACACCGTAAACCAGGGTGGAACCCGAAGTACGCAGGCACGCCGCAAGACCGACTTCTCGAGGGTTGACGCGGCGCGACGAACCTTCGAGCGAAAAAGGCTCGAGTGTCTCCTGGCTGGGCTTTCGCAGCGGGATGACCATCACCGGATCGGCAATAAGCAATCCCCGCGCACTGGCAGACTCTTCCGCGCCTCGCCCGAAGATGGATTCCCCGAAATCGCCGACGGCAGATATGCCCGCAGGATCACCTGGTAGGACTAGCTTGCTCTCACCAGGGACTTGGATCTTCGCCTTCGGCCTGTAGCCAGGTGGCCACCCTTCAGCGGCTCGCTGTACGGGTATGTCGCGCACTCCGCTGATCACGTCCGACAGGGTTTTCACCGGCACTAATCCTCAAAGAGATACCCTACCGGAATCCGGAGCGTTTTGAGCTCCGACAGCGGCATTTGATCGATTGCCAAGTGTAACCTCGCGCGAAGCTCTGCGCCATCCCTAACTGATTGATCATGGCTAGATCCGTGGGTAGCGCTGGGGCCACGCCTCGCTTTCAGGAGCTTTAGGACATTTATGGCCGAAGGACGTTCCTCGATGCGGGCGGGAGTGTGCGGCGGCGCGACGGGTTGGCCGTCCTTGGTGGGCGGCTCCCGCCGCTCTATCTCGATCGACTCGTGGGGTGCGACCGAGTCGCGCCACTTTTCAACCTCCTGCCGCACCTTTTCCCCAAGGTCGCGGTGCCACCTTGCAAGCTGTGGAGGATTCGTTCGGAGAATATCGACGAAGAGCTTCAGCGGTTTCTCGCTGTCAAGCGCCGTCAGCAACAACGGCCGAAGTTCTGGGTCCGAGACCTGTTCCGCGTGCTCACGCATCCAGGCCAACTGCTTTGGCATCTCGACCGGATGGATCTCGATAAACGCTTCGGGCTCCTGCTGCAACCGCCGGCGGAGATGCAGGTACCGCTCCGGCTCGAAGGGCGCAGGTTCTCTGGGAATCATCTGCGCCTTGCCTGCTGTCTTGTCGTAGAACCTCAGCATCCGCAGGTCCCAGTCCACAAAGGCGCGCCATAGGTCTGGACGGATAAAATGGCTTGATTCTCTAGGCAGGTCCGCGTCAGCAACGCGGAGCACCGCAACGTCGCCGGGGCGACTAAGGTCCAAGTGAACATGGCCTTCCGTGGCCGCAGCCATCAGGAAGTCACGAAACCGCTTGAAGCCGACCAATTTCGGATCGAATCCGCCGTAGGTGCGACGCTTCATCTCAAGGCGAACTTCGCTCGCGGTTGGGGGACGGAAGCCATCCGTTGCGAGGCTTCCAACAGCATCGACCAACACGGCGAATGCCTCGGCTCGCAGCTTTGCTGCTGGGGCATTGGACTGATTGTCGTTTGCGCTAACGTCCTCTGTCACTACTACTCCCGTGGTGAGATAGGCCGGGACCCAAGTATGGATCCCGGCCTACGGCCTCTTCGGAAGTAGCGCCAGCGACAGCTGGTGGAGGACACCGCTTCCCCGCAGGGGCCTGATCTCGCATCCAGCTCGCCTACTGTGCGTCAGCGAGCCTGCGGCCACAGGCTGATCCACCACCCACGCTCCGTCGCCTGGTTCTTCCCCATATCCAGGAAACAGAGCCTTAGCACTCTCCTAGACGAAGGATGGCGCTAGATGGCTCACCCGTCAAGCGATCCCAGGCGTCTGACAGGTGATTTTGCTCATAGCGCACGTTTGCCTTGCGCGACGTTTCGTCAGCGCAGCCGCACCTAGCGTCAGGTGGCCGACGTCTGCTAGCGCCTACGCGCTGAGGTGGCTGCCCAAGGGGGCGCACTACTGCCGAGTCGCTACAAGCGTATCTGAAATGTCAAGTTCCACCCTTAGGTCGTCGGCTGACGCCTTTGGCCCCTTCGCCCGCGTCGGCGGGCAATCTCGCGGGAGCCTCGGGCGCAAGACCACGAGGACCGGCACGCCTTCGCCGATCTCCAGCTCACGCAGGTCAGCCGGGGTAGGCATCCGGGCAGAGGCGATGTCGTCTCTGAGTAAGGGTCACTGCCTCGGTCGGCTCAACTGGTGCGGACGAAGGCGCCACCCGGTGGTTCCACGACCACATTGCTCAGTCCGCGCTGGCTTCGATCATGTGGCCGTGCCGCGGGGTGAGTTCCGGGGCAGAGTAGACCAACGCCTCGGTGTCCCTAGCCCTCCTTCTGTCTGCTACCTCATCAAGCCGTCGAAGTAAATGGTCCGGACGCCGGCCAGCGCACTGCAGTGGGCCGGGGACGTAGTACAGCAGCGAAGTGCAGCAACCGTGGCAGCTTCACCATTACAAGGCGGACCTGGACACTCCTCGTGACCTCGGAATGCTCCGAATCTGACTGCCTCGCCGGCAGTTCGCATCGAGAGGGTGAGGGCTCGGCGAGGCAGCGAGAAGGCAGCAAGCCGGCTATCAGCAGTCGGCAACGCACGACGGCACCTAGCATGGCCGTCACCGCCAAGCGAAGAGGACGACATTCGCTGACAAAAGACGATGCGCCGTGCCGGCGTTCGGGACGAAGCGCGCGGCGGAAGTGCCACAGACGTGCGGCTCGGATCAGAACAGGACATGGACGGCGAGCGATGGGCTACCGAGATCATCGGGCACACGGCGGGCACAACTGACACCGACAAGGGCTGTCAACCGCTGTAAGGCAACGCAAGACCTTGCCCAGGTCAGCAGGCCGATCCGCCCGATTGCGTAAGATCAACGCACTCCCAGAGGGGTTCAGGGTTCAAGTCCCTGGGCCTCCGGGATCCGAGAACGAGCGGCCAGGGAAGCCCGAGGGCGAAGGCCGGGGTGCCCGTAACACAGCCCGAACCTCGCGGATCAAGACCGTCCTGGTTACTCAGCATGACCTCATCACCGTGTTCGAGGGGCATTACCTGCCGGATGCCTTCACCGCCGAGGTCGATCAAGCCGAACTGAAAGCAGCCCTTGCTATCCAGCCGGCAGTTGAGCGCCGGCTAGTCAGCCGCTGGTCTACTCCCGGTCACATACACTCCCTTGCCTTGGCGCCCTTCGACCAACCCCTCGGCCTGCAGGATCAGCAGAGCGGATCGGACCGGCTCGGCGGAGACTTTGTAGTGCGCGGACATCTCACGCAGCGAAGGCAGCTTCGCGCCGGGGCCGTACTCCCCAGACGCGATCTTGTCGCGGATGTCTTGGGCTATGCGCTGACGGTCTGAGATTCGGGGCATCGCAACTCCTGGTAGGCCCCAAGATCCTCCCACGCCAACACTCAGTCGGCCAAGACTTCGCCTGCTTAGCATGCTCGGTTCTTGCTCTTTGCATGCTTTGCATTGTATGTTCTCTCGCAGATGCCCGGCATTGGATCGCCTGGTAGGCAGCCGGCCTCCCGGTTGGGCATCCACCACCGCTGGCACGGCTGGCTTCCCTCGTCAGTCGTGCCAGCACCCTCAGCGATGAGTCCAGCAACCGACAAGCGGCCCTGCTGCCGTACCGCCGATCGAGGCTGCGGTGGCAGGGCGGGGCGGTCTCCGCCGACCGCAACCGGCGGAGGCCGCCCCCTCCACTTCGACGCGACCCGACGAAGGGCGGTCCCCCGTGCGCGACCTGATCCGTCGGCTGGTGAGCCGACGCGAGGAAAGACCACCGATGGCAGCAGCCAACCAGAGACAGCCCCTCCGGCCCTGGCAGATCCGTGAGCGGTGCTTCAACGTCCGCAGGCGCGGCCTCGATCCGGTCGAGATCCGCACCTTCCTGCACCGGGTGGCGGACGAACTCACCGCCGCGCAGACCGCTCTGGTCGCGGTGCAGGAGGAGAACGTACGGATCAAGAACGCGCTGCGCGCCTGGCAGAGCGCCCAGTCGGCGAACCACCGCTACCGATGAGCGACCGCTGGGTGATCCACCTGCCGGTCACCGCACCTGACCTGCTCCGGGCCCGGATCTTCGCCCGGACCGCCGCCCGGGTGCTGGCCCGGCTCAGCGCCCGCGTCGAGCCGGGCGGGGTGACCGTCTCGGCCGAGGACCAGCAGGGCGTACGCCATTGGGTCTTCTGCGACCGACGGCTGCCCGGCGGCGGGCGGTGTGTGCTGCCGGTCGATCACACCGCGCCCTGCTCGCGGCGCGCGCCCTGGCTCAACCGGCGGTGAAGACGGCCGGGAACGGGCAGGTGGGCGCGGCCCGGCCCGCAACAGGAAAAGGGTTGGCGGGCCGCTGAGTGCGGCCCGCCAACCCGTGGCAAGGCTAAATTACCCGAGGCCGCCGGCCCGGAACGCGACCCAAGCGTCGCTCATCCGGTCCGCCTGTCCGGCGGTGAACATGTCCATGCAGGAGTCCTGCGTGTAGTCCATGAAGTTGTGGATCGGGTCCAGGCCGGGTGCGGTGCAGGTGTCCGCGCCCACCGGGCAGTTGAACTGCGGGTGCGCTTCACGCGGGGTGTCCGCGACGTAGTCGCCGGAAGCGGAGCACCCGTGCGCGAAGGTGTGCTCCAGCATCAGCCAGTGCCCCACCTCGTGCGTCAGCGTGTCACCGAGGGCGTACTTGCCCGCCGTGCCGCCGGGCATCGACTCGTCGAGCATCACCACGCCGTCGATGTAGTCGCGGCCGTTGTTGTAGCCCTTCGGGAAGTACGCCCAGCCGAGCAGCCCGCCGCCGATGTCGGCCGCGTACACGTTCAGGGTGCGGGAGTCGCCGGTGTACAGCGCCTTCTTCATGTCGCGCTCGTTCTTGCCCGGCACGACCGTGTACCAGTCGCTGTTCACGGTCCAGGTCGTGTCGACGAGGTCGAACCGGAACGGCGTGTCGGCGGCGTTCGCGGCAGTGCTGCCGGCAAACGAGTCGTTGAGCACCTTCATCTGGTTGGCGATCAGGGTGTTCCACCTGGTCGTCTCGGCCGCGCTGAGCGAGTGGTCGGAGACCATGTGGAAGACCGTGGGCACGGTGACGCTGCCGTTGGCCAGCCGCGGCGAATCCTTGATCACGCCGTAGGCGTTCGCCTCGTTCTTCGAGTACAGCTCCGGCTCCTTGGCGGTGGCGCCCTCCGCCACCCGGGCCACGCTGTGCGCCTCAGCTCCGGGCGCACAGGCCGCGGCACCTGGGGAGGTGGTCGCGGGCGCTGCCGAGGCAACCGCCCCGGAAGCCCCGCCGGCCCCCAGGAAGGTGGCGGCGGTGGCGGTCAGGACCGCCAGTTGGAAAGCCGATCTTCTTCTGCGCATCGTTGCCCTTTCACATACGGGGGATGAGCCACGTCAGCGGCAGGGACGAGGGTCACCGGGATACGGGACCGACATCGTCGTTCCGACATAACAACACGTCAGCGGTGTTAACAACAGAGCAGGAGCAGGACGATTGCCGGATCGCAAGGAAAGCCGGCGACACTCCCGCCGCGGTCGGTGGGTCCCCGGCTCGCCCGCGGCGGCCTACGGTCGACGAATGATCCTCTCCGACTTCGCGGGGTCCTGGGCCGGCACCAACGGCTTCCGGCTGATGCCCGATCATCCGCTCGCCAAGTTTCCCGCCACGGTGACCGTGACGACGGCCGCCGCCGGACACCTGACCTCGGTTGCCTACTCCTGGGAGCACCCGGACGACGGACCGCAGGACGGCCTGCTCGTCATCGGCTCAGCCGGCGAGGATGGCTCGCTCGTGGCTGTATGGGGCGACTCCTGGCATCAGAAGCCGGTGCCGATGTCACTGCCCGGAGGATCAGGAGCGGGCGGGACATTCGAGTTCGAGGGCGACTACGGCGGCGGTTGGGGCTGGCGGATCGTGTTCGACGCCGCCGACACCGCGACCCTGCGGATGCGGATGGACAACGTGATTCCCGCCGACCAGGCCACGGCCGGAACGCCCGCCGGGCCGTACCCGGTGATGGTCATGGACGTACGCCGCGCCTGACCAGGCTCGACCGAGCGAGGTGACGGGCTCAGAGCACGTGAGTGACCCGTTGGGCGGCGAGCCGGTCGGCGTCCAGGTTGCTGTGGATGACCACGGACGCGCCGACCGACAGCGGGGCGAGCAGCCACTTCAGCGGTTGCTCGTGCTCGCCCGCGTCGACCAGAAGGGTGTCACCGGCCCGCAGGCCGAGCTGGGCGGCGACCTCGTGCGCCAGCGCGCCCCACGCGCCGTAGCTGGTGCCGTCCGGGGTGGCCGGGTCGGCGGGATGGATGGCGCGGTGGTCGGGCGGAATGGCCGGGTGCTGGAGCACCTCGGCCGACCAGTCCAGCCAGCCCACCGGCACGTCGGTCAGCGGCCCCGGCCCGGTGCCGACCAGGTAGCGGTGCGTCCCCTCGGGCACGTCCTCCAGCCAGTCGTCCAGCCGTTCCGGGGTCACGAACACCGCGTCGTACGGCAGGTCACCGCCCGGCTCGAGCACCGGCAGCCCGGCGGTGGCCCGCGGCCGGAACGACACCGCCAGCCCGACCGACCAGGCGCCGAGCAGCACCGCCGCGGTACGCCAGTGCGGCGGCAGCAGCACCGCCACCCGGCTGCCCGGGTCCAGCCCGCAGCCGTCGCGCAGCAGCCCGGCGCAGCGGGCCGCCCAGCCGCCGAGCTGCGCGGCGGTCAGCTGGGTGCGCTCCCCGGTCGCGTCGTCGTGGTAGGTCAACAGCGGCTGGTCAACGTCGTTGACCTCACCACCCAGCCTGGAGACCGCACCCGTCGCGCCCATCGGACACCCCCTCGGCCTGGCTCGGACCACCCCACCCTATCGACCGGCGCCGGCGTCCCGCCGCGCCATGGCTGGTCAGTTCGGCATCGCGTACGGGCCGTCCCAGGCCGCGCCGCCCTCCGCCCACGAAACCCACCGCTCCGGGCCGTTCACGAAGACGTCGAGCTGCGTGGTGGTCTGGAACGCGGCGGCAGGTTGGGTTCCGGGCGGCGCGTGTCCCGGGCGGGTGATGGCGACGGGACCGGCCCAGACGCCCGTGCCGACAACCCACGACACGTTGAGCGCGCCGTCGTTGCCGACGAAGAACACGTCCAGTTGGTCCGCCGTCTGCCAGCTGGCGACCAGACCGGCGCCGGGGGGCGCGACATTCGGCGGGCTGATCCCGACCGGACCGGCCCAGTTGCCCCCACCCACCACCCACGACACGTACAACTTGCCGTCGTTGCCGATGAAGAACACATCCAGCTGTTCTCTCGTCTGCTTGCCGAAGGCGAGCCTCGCGCCGGGAGGCGCTATGCCGGCCGGGCTGATCCCGACCGGACCCTCCCAGGCACCCGTACCCACCACCCACGACACGTGCAGCCCGCCGTCGTGACCGACGAAGAGCACGCTCAACAGATTCGGCGCCTGCTGCGTGGCGATCAGACCCGCTCCCGGCGGCGCTACTCCCTCCGGGGAAACCCGAAGGGGTCCCTGCCACGCCTCCTCCCCGTCGATCACCCAGGCGACATAGAGTCCGCCGTCCCTACCGATGAAGAACACGTCCAGCTGGTTGGACCGTTGGCGGGCCGCGGCCACGTTCGCGCCCGGTGGAGCGAGGCTGAAGTCGCCGATCCGCTCAGGGTGCATCCACGCTTCCAGGCCGATTGCCGACGTGACGTAGAGCGCGCCGTCATGTCCGATGAAGAAGACGTCCAGTCGGGCGGTGTACCCGACCGCGTCGGTGCCCGCATCACCGTCGGGGTACACGCCCAGGGGAATCAACCCACGTCCGGCGGCCGCCACCGCAGCCCCTGCCGGCGCCATGTGCGGCGGGGTGATCCGAACCGGGGCGTTCCAGGCTCCCGGGTCCACTATCCAGCCCACGTACAGCCCCCCGTCGTTTCCGATGAAGAAGACATCAAGCTGGGTTCCCCCGGAGTGCACGCCCTGAAAGGCGACGGCCACCGGGGCGCCGGGCGGTGCTGGATTCATGCCCTGGATCCTTTGGCTGATGAGGGCGCGCGACCCCGACACGGGTCGGACACGGACCGATCTGAACGACAAACCCCAGGTCAGGCCCGACGCTACCGAAAAGCCGGTGAGCAGGAGCGGGGAATTCCGCGACGGCGTTGAGCTCAGACCGGCAGCTCTGGACCGCCGTCGAGCAGCGGGGCGAGCAGGTCCCCGGACTTCTCCACCCGCTTGAGCACCTCGGTCGCCGTGTACGGCTTCGTCGCCGGCCGCTTCCCGGCCGCCCCGGCCTCGACCTCGTCCCAGGTCAGCGGCGTCGACGCCGACGGCACCGACTGGGCCCGCAGCGAGTACGGCGCCACCGTCGTCTTCGCCGCGTTGTTCTGGCTCCAGTCGATGAAGACCTTCCCCGGCCGCAGGTTCTTCGCCATCTTCGACACGATCAGCTTGGGATGCGCCCGCTCCAACTCCTGCGCGATCCGCCGGGCGTACGCCGACACCTCGTCGGCGTCCTGCGTACCGGCGATCGGGCAGCAGAGCTGCATGCCCTTCTTCCCCGACGTCTTCGGGTACGACTCGATGCCGTCGTCGGCCAGCCGGTCCCGCATCAGCAGCGCCACCTGGCAGCACTGCCGTAGCGCCGCCGGCGCACCCGGGTCCAGGTCGACGACCATCATGTCCGGGTGCTCGCCGACCTTCCACTGCGGCGTGTGCAGCTCCAGCGCGGCGAGGTTGGCCAGCCAGACCAGGGTGGGCAGGTCGTCGGCGACCACGTAGTCGATGGTCTCCCGGCCCTTGCTCGACCCCGGGGCGGGCAGCGTCTCGGTGCGTACCCAGTCGGGGGTCGCGGCCGGGGCGTTCTTCTCGAAGAACGAGCCGCCGGTGACCCCGTTGGGGAAGCGGATCCGGGTCAGCGCGCGGTCGGCCAGGTGCGGCAGCAGCACCGGGGCGATCCGGGTGTAGTAGTCGATCACCTCACCCTTGGTGAACCCGGCCTCGGGATAGAGCACCTTGTCCAGGTTGGACAGCTCCAGCGTCCGCCCCTCGACCTCCACCCGGAACCGCTCAGCCGGCATCCTCGACCTCCTCCGGTGGCTTGTCCGGCCGCAGCCGCAGCACCCGGGGGAACCGCAGCCGCCCGTCGGGCGTGCGCTGGCCGTACTTGACCTCCACCACGACCCGGGGTGTTACCCAGATCGCGCCCCGGACATCCTCACGCGGCACGTCGCCGGCGAACGGCGACTCCGCCCCGCGCAGCGGCTCCAGCTCGCGCAGCAGCTCCCGCTCCAGCGCCGCGCCGATCCCGCCGCCGACCCGGCCCCGGTAGGTGAGCCGCCCGTCCGGCCGGGGCACCCCCACCAGCAGCCCGCCGATCTTCCGCGCGCCGGGCCGCCAGCCGCCGACCACGAAGTCGCCGGTCACCTCCAGCTTGACCTTCACCCAGTCGGGCGAGCGCACGCCGGCCCGGTAGACCGAGTCGACCCGCTTGGCCATCACCCCCTCGAGCCCGTGCTCGCCGGCCGCCTCGTAGGTGGCCGCGCCGTCGGCGAAGAACGGGGGCACCGCCCACCGGGCCGCGCCGAGCCCGAGCGCCTCCAGGGCCGCCCGCCGCTCCCGGTAGGAGCGTCCGGTCAGGTCCTCGCCGCGCAGCCGGAGCAGGTCGAAGATCATGTACGTCACCGGGGCCGCCGCCGCGAGCCGGGCCGCCTTCGCCGGGTCCCGGACGTGCATCCGCTCGGCCAGCGCGGTGAACGAGGGCTGCCCGGTCTGGTTGAGCAGCACCACCTCGCCGTCGAGCAGCGCGTCGTCGACCTGCTCGGCCAGCGTGATCAACTCGGGGTACGCGGCGGTGATCTCCACGCCGCTGCGGGCGTACATGTGCTGCCGGCCGCCAGTGGTGTCGGCCAGCGCCCGAACCCCGTCCCACTTGAACTCGTACGCCCAGCCGTCATTCACCGGGAGCGGCCCGGTCATCGCGAGCATCGGCTTCAGCGGCGCGCCGGGCACCTTTCGACTGTAGTTGCACAGCGAAGAGCGTGCGCCCCGTTCGATCGTTTGGGATCCTTGGGCAGAACCGGGGAGAGGAGCGCGGCATGCGGGCGATCTGGAAGGGGGCCGTGTCCTTCGGGCTGGTGTCGATCGGCGTGAAGCTCTACTCGGCCACCGAGGAGAAGGACATCCGCTTCCACCAGGTGCACCGGGCCGACGGCGGCCGGATCCGCTACAAGCGCACCTGCCAGGTCTGCGGCGAGGAGGTCACCTACGACGACATCGCCAAGGGCTACGACCTCGGCGGCGGCGAGATGGTGATCCTGACCGACGAGGACTTCGCGGAACTGCCGCTGACCAGCTCGCGCGCGATCGACGTGCTGGAGTTCGTCCCCGCCGAGCAGGTCGACCCGATCCTCTACAACAAGGCGTACTTCCTGGAGCCGGAGGGCTCGGCGACCAAGCCGTACGTGCTGCTGCGGGACGCGCTCGCCGACTCGGAGCGGGTGGCGATCGTCAAGGTGGCGCTGCGCCAGCGCGAACAGCTGGCCACCCTGCGGGTCCGCGAGGGCGTGCTGCTGCTCAACACGATGCTCTGGCCCGACGAGGTGCGTACCCCCGACTTCGGCTTCCTGGACGAGGACCTCAAGGTCCGTCCCCCGGAGCTGGCGATGGCCAGCTCACTGATCGACTCGATGGCCGGCACGTTCGAGCCGGACGCCTTCACCGACGACTACCGGGCGGCGTTGCAGGAGGTCATCGACGCCAAGGTCGAGGGGCGGGAGGTGGTGCAGCCGGAGGAGGAAGAGGCCGCGCCCGCTGCCGCGGTGGACCTGATGGCCGCGCTGAAGGCCTCCGTCGAGCGGGCCCGGTCCGCCCGGGGCGAGCAGCCAGCCGCTGGCGCGGGTGAGCCGACGCCGATCTCGTCGGCCCGTTCCGCGCAGCAGGCGGCGAAGGCGGCGAAGAAGGCGGCCCCGGCGAAGAAGACGGCGGAGAAGAAGGCCGCCGCGAAGAAGGCGGAGCCGGCGAAGAAGGCCGCCGCGAAGAAGACCGCGGAGAAGAAGGCGGCCAAGGCGCCGGCGAACAAGGCGGCCGCGAAGAAGGCCGCGCCCCGTAAGACCGCCTGAGCTGCGATGAGATCCTGGCCGGTCGTGTGAGCCGCGACCTGCCGCCCTAGCTGATCTTGATTAGCCGAGTGGCCGGTGCAGATAGTTGCTTGAGGCAGCAGAATTCGCCTCGTGACAAACGAACCACCCACCACCCCCTGGCCCGCCGACCAACCACCGCCCGCCGCGCCCCCGGGCCCGGCGTTCCTGGCGGCCCCGCCCCCTCCGGCCAAGCGCAAGCTCGGCAAGGGAGCGATCGTGGGCATCGTCGTCGGCGCCCTCGTGTTGTGCTGCTGCGGCCTGGGCGGCATCAACGCCGTCTTCGGCGACGACGACAAGCCCGCCGCGCAGGCCAGCCCCTCCGCTCAAGCGGTGGCCGAACGTGTCGTTCCCTCGATCGTCCCGACGACGGCCGCGCCGACCACGGCCGCCCCGTCCCCCAGCGCGGTCGTCACCACGGCGCCGGCCCCACCGCCCGCTCCCACCACGGTCGTCATGCCGAATCTCGTCGGGATGAACGCCGCCGTCGCTCAGGACAAGCTCCAGCAGCTCGGCCTGACGAAGATCCAGCTCGGCAGCCAGGACGAGAACGACACGTTCGTGCTGCTGGCGGCGAACTGGACGGTGACCAAGCAGTCCCACCGCAAGGGCACCAAGGTCGCCCTCGACGAACTGGTCGTGCTGACCTGCACCAAGCAGCGCTGACGACGGCCACCTGACCGCCGGCCCGATGGCCGGCGGTCAGCCGTGGTGGCCGGCGGTCAGCCGTGGTGGCCGGCGGTCAGCCGCGGCCGAGCTTCTGGGTGGGCGTGATCCGGACGATCACCCGCTCCTCGCCCGGCTGCCGGAACGGGTAGGTGTCCTGCCCGAGGTACTTCTTCGCCATCCGATCGATGTGCTCGTCGGCGCCCTCGGTGATCAGCTCGGCGGTGCCCTTCACCCAGAGGGTGCGGAAGTCGTCGGCCTTGTCCACCACCGAGACCGCCACCATCGGGTTGCGCTCGATGTTGGTGTACTTCTGCCGCCCCCGGGCGGTGTTGAACACGATGTGCTCGCCGTCGGTGTCCACCCATACCGGGGTGACGTGCGGGGTGCCGTCGGCCTCGACGGTGGCCACGTGGGCCAGCTGGGGCTCGGAGAGCAGGGCCAGGTCTTCGTCGGTGAGGATCGCCATGGTCAACAACCTACCGCCGGAAGCACTCCGGCACCCGGACGAAACCGGGATGACGGGGGAGGCGCGGGACGGCGGGTGGGAGAGCGGGCGGGCGACGGGACACCGGCGGCATCGATCCAGGTACCGTGTGCGCTGACCGCGGGTCGTCGGGCCGGTCACCCACACCAGCAGGGAGTCGAGGACGTGAGCGAGCGTACGCAGAACCGGTCGGCGGGCCAGGGCCCGGAGACGAAGGCGCAGCGGCGGCTGGCCGCCCAGCTCGCGGCGCAGAAGGCCGCCGAGGCGAAGAAGCGCCGGCAGGCCTGGCTGGGGGCGCTCGCCGGCCTCGCGGTGATCGCGGTGATCATCGGGGTCTTCGTGGTGACCCGGGGCGGTGACGACGACCCGAAGCCGGCCGCGTCGCCCGCCGGCTGCCCGGGCGGCTTCCCGACCCTGCCCGACGGCGCCGACCGGGCGCTCTGCACCAAGCCGCCGGCCGGCAAGGGCGAGGGCGAGCTCAGCGGCCTGAAGGCCACCCCGCTGATCCGGGGCACCGGCGCCGCCGCCCAGAGCGGCCAGCAGATCACCGTGAACTACGTCGGGGTGTCGTACCGGACCGGCGAGGAGTTCGACGCCTCCTGGAAGCGCTCGGAGCCGTTCTCCTTCATGCTCGGCCAGGGCAACGTGATCCCGGGCTGGGACCAGGGCCTGCAGGGGCAGACCGTGGGCAGCCGGGTGCAGCTCGACATCCCGGCCGACCTCGCGTACGGCGACAAGCCGCAGCGCCCGGGCGCGCCGTCCGGCCCGCTGCGCTTCGTCGTCGACGTGCTGGCGGTGCAGTAGCCCACAGAGGTCTTCCCGGCCGTCACCTACGCGCAGTAGGTTCGGGGTCACCGTGGGCGGTCCGCACCGCGCCACGGTGACCCCTCACCATCGTGGAGGTGCGCGTGCCGGCGCTGGACGATCCCGGGCGGACCGCCCGACTCATGTGGACGCACGTCGAACCCGTCCACGCGGTCACCTACTTCCACCCGCGCGCCCGCGCCGCGTACGAGGCGGTCGGGCTGCGCGGCTACTGGCGGGGCTACTTCGCCGGCCGGGCCGCCCCGCTCGGGCCCACCGAGGCGGCGCCGGTGATCGCGGCGTTCTTCACCTTCGCCCCGCCGATGGTGAGCCGGGCGCTGCCGGCGGTCTGGCGGCTGGCCACCCCGCAGGAGGCGCTGCGGGCCCGGCTCACCGGCGCCGTGCAGGCCCTCGCCGAGCTGACCTACGAGCTGCCCGAGGCGCACCTGGTCGAGGCCGCCGACCTGCTGGAGGAGGCGGCCGCGGCGGTGGAGCCCGCCGGCCGGGTGCTCGGCGCGGCCAACGCCGCCCTGCCGCGCGGTGAATACCCGCTGGCCCGGCTCTGGCAGGCGGCCACCACGCTGCGCGAGCACCGGGGCGACGGGCACATCGCCGCCCTGGTCGCCGCCGACCTCGATCCGGTGGAGACGCTCGCCTGGCGGGTCGCGGTGGACCAACCTCTGCAGAACCTGCTCGGCCGGGGCTGGTCCGAGGAGCAGTGGCAGGCGGCACGGGGCCGGCTGGCCGAGCGCGGCTGGCTCGGCCCGGACGGCGAGCCGACCGACGTCGGGCGGGCCCGGTTCCAGGCCGTCGAGGACGCCACCGACCTCGCCGCCGCCCGACCCTGGCGCACCCTCGGGGCGGACCGCACCGACCGCCTGCGCGAACTGCTCGAACCGATGGCCCGCGCCTGCCACACGGTGATCCCGGAGAACAGCCCCATCGGCCTGCCCACCCTGCAGAGCTGACGCCCCGCCCCGGCCCCGGTCGGGGAGGATGGGCGGGTGACGGTGGATGCGGTGGTGTTCGACCTCGACGGCGTGATCGTGGACTCCGAGCCGGTCTGGGAGGAGGTCCGGCGGGCGTACGTGGCCGCGCACGGTGGCACCTGGCAGCCGGACACCCAGCGCCGGCTGATGGGGATGAGCACCGGCGAGTGGGCCGACCACCTCAGCGGCGAGCTGGGCGTCGACCGCGACGCCGGGCAGGTCGCCACCGAGGTGGTGGAGGAGATGACCCGGCGGTACGTGCGGCACGTACCCCTGATCGACGACGCCGACCGGGTCGTGCGCGGGGTGGCCGCGCGGTGGCCGCTGGGGCTGGCCAGCTCGTCGCCGACCCGGCTGATCGCCGCGGCGCTGACCGCCATGGACCTGACCGACGCGTTCCGGGTGACGCTCTCCACCGAGGAGACCGCGCGGGGCAAGCCCGCGCCGGACGTCTACCTGGCCGTCGCCGACCGGCTCGGCGTCGACCCGGCCCGCTGCGTCGCGGTGGAGGACTCCTCCAACGGGGTACGCTCCGCGGCCGCCGCCGGCATGCGGGTGGTGGCGATCCCGCACGGGTCGTATCCGCTGGACCCGGACGCGGAAGCCCTCGCCGCCGTGGTGCTGTCGTCGGTGCACGACCTGACTGCGGACCTGGTGGCCGGGCTCGGCTGACCCGCCTTTGGATCGGCGTCAGATCCGGCGGCTGCGGCTGGAGCGGGGCAGGAACGGGGCGTCCCGGCGAGCACCGGCCGGCGTCGGGCCCAGATCGTCGGCAGCCTCCGCCCGAGCGGGCCGCCCGGCGTCGGTCCGGCCATCCCCGACACCGAGCGTCACGGGTGGCGTCGCCTCTGGTACGTCCCGCATGACCCCTCCTTCACCGGCTACCCGGTGATACGGACGGCGGGCCCGGCGGGATCGGGCGGCGGCAGCGGCCCCGGCACCGGCCCGAAGCGGGCGACCGCCGAACCGGTCATCGTCGCCCAGTGCAGATCGCCGTAGGACCAGTGCCACCAGGCGGACGGGTAGTTGACAAGGTTCATCGTCGTCAGCGCGTGGACCAGCAGCAACCGGCGCGCCCTGGGCTCGGGCGGCACCCTCGGCGAGGCGGTGTGGCAGGAGCCGTCGCACTCCTCAGGCCGGGCGTACAGGGCGCTGCCGAGCCCGAACTCCATCCCAGCGACATCACAGAGGGTGAGGTCGACGGTCGCCCCAGTGAGGTGCGGGTCGGCCTGGGCAGGTGCCCGCCGGATGATCCGGTCGAGCAGTCCGGCCCGGCGGACCGGCCCGGAATCCCGCCCGACGCGGCACGGGCCGGCACCGGCCGGGCGCCAGCCGCCGACCACGGTCAGCCGCAGGCCCGGCGGCAGCAGGGTCTGCGCGGCGACCAGCCGGTCGACGAGGGCGCTGCGCAGGAACGGTCCGGGGCCGTAACCGGCCGGCCGGGCGAGGGTGCCAACCGCGCCGACGTCGACCAGGGGGTCGCCGCACTCGACGAGGCGGACGGGCAGGGCACCGCCAACGGGGTCCGGCAGGAACAGTGGCATGGCGGTCCTCCACTCGGGTACGGCGGACGGGCCGACCGGCTGTCGCCGGGCGGCCCGTCCTGAGCTGCGGGTCAGAAGATGCGGTCGAAGGCGGACCAGTTGTTGCTGATCGCCGCGCCGGTGCCCGAGCTGAAGCCGCCCGAGCCGTTGCCCTTGTACAGGTGCAGGTCCTTCGTCGAGGCGTTGCGGGCCAGCACGTCGCCGTCCCCGTCACCGTCGAAGTCGCCGACCGAGAAGATCATGTCGAACGCGGACCAGTTGTTGCTGATCGCCGCGCCGGTGCCGGAGCTGAAGCCACCGCTGCCGTTGCCCTTGTAGAGGTGCAGGTCCTTGGTCGAGGCGTTGCGCGCCAGCACATCCGGGTCACCGTCGCCGTCGAAGTCACCGACCGAGAAGATCCGGTCGAACGCGGACCAGTTGTTGCTGATCGCACCCGCGCCGGAGGAGAAGCCGCCGCTGCCACTGCCCTTGTACAGCCACAGGTCCTTGGTCGAGGCGTTGCGCGCCAGCACATCCGGGTCACCGTCGCCGTCGAAGTCACCGGCCGGGAAGATCATGTCGAACGCCGACCAGTTGTTGCTGATCGCCGCGCCGGTGCCCGAGCTGAAGCCGCCCGAACCGTTGCCCTTGTACAGGTGCAGATCCTTCGTCGACGCGTTGCGGGCCAGGATGTCCGCGTCCCCGTCGCCGTCGAAGTCGCCGGCGTTGAAGATGATGTCGAACGCGGACCAGTTGTTGCTGATCGCCGCGCCGGTGCCCGAGGTGAAGCCACCGGAGCCGTTGCCCTTGTACAGGTGCAGATCCTTCGTCGTGGCGTTGCGGGCCAGCAGGTCGGCGTCGCCGTCACCGTCGAAGTCGTTCGAGCCCCACAGCGCGTCCACGATGATCTGCGCGTCGCCCGCCTCCGGCTGGTACCGGTCCGGATAGGCGGAGACCTGGACCGTCTGGCAGACCACGCCGATCTGGGTGGTCATCCAGGAGTTGTTCGGGAACTTGTTCAGCATGCTGTTGAGGAAGGCGTTGGTCGCCCAGGTCGGGTCGAGCCGCTGGCTGGCCGTACCCCAGGAGGCCCGCTGCTGGAACAGGCCCAGGCTGTCGTGGTCCACCATCTCGTCGATGTTGCGGATGCCGGTCTCCACGATGGTGGTGGTGATCGCGATCGTCGCGGCCCGGGGGTGCAGCCCTCGGGCCTGCACGGCCTGGACCACCTTCCGGGCGCAGGAGACGCGGTACGCGTCCATGTAGCCGTCCATCTTGGCGCTGAGCTTGGTGTTCAACGTGGCGGCGAGGGTGGCGTCGCCGGCGGTGGTGCCGGAGGACGAGCAGGGCGCGGTGCTGTAGGCGAGGGTGGTGTAGCCGGCGTCGGCGACCAGGGCGGGAACATCGGGGCGGGCGGCGGCGGTCGCGGGCGTAGCGGCGGCGAGCGCCGATCCGGCCAGGGCCACGCTGAGCCCGAGGGCGGCCAGGAAGCGGTTCTGCTGCATGATGGGGTGTCCCTTTCGCGGGAAGGATTCGGGGGGTGGACGCCGGGGCCGGATCCGCTGACCCGGCCCCGGGGTGGATCAGAAGATGCGGTCGAAGGCGGACCAGTTGTTGCTGAACGCCGCACCGGTGCCCGAGCTGAAGCCGCCCGAGCCGTTGCCCCGGTACAGGTGCAGGTCCTTGGTCGACGCGTTGCGGGCCAGCACGTCGCCGTCCCCGTCGCGGTCGAAGTCGCCGACCGAGAAGATCATGTCGAACGCCGACCAGTTGTTGCTGATCGCTGCACCGGTGCCCGAGCTGAAGCCGCCCGAACCGTTGCCCTTGTACAGGTGCAGATCCTTGGTCGACGCGTTGCGGGCCAGGATGTCGGAGTCGCCGTCGCCGTCGAAGTCACCCGGGGAGAAGATCCGGTCGAAAGCGGACCAGTTGTTGCTGAACGCCGCGCCGGTGCCCGAGGTGAAGCCGCCCGAGCCGTTGCCCTTGTAGAGGTGCAGATCCTTGGTCGAGGCGTTGCGGGCCAGCACATCCGGGTCACCGTCGCCGTCGAAGTCACCGGCCGGGAAGATCATGTCGAACGCGGACCAGTTGTTGCTGATCATCGCGCCGGTACCCGAGCTGAAGCCGCCGGAACCGTTGCCCTTGTACAGGTGCAGGTCCTTGGTCGACGCGTTGCGGGCCAGCACGTCGGCGTCCCCGTCACTGTCGAAGTCACCCGCGTTGAACACGATGTCGAACGCCGACCAGTTGTTGCTGAACGCCGCGCCGGTGCCGGAGCTGAAGCCGCCGGAACCGTTGCCCTTGTACAGGTGCAGGTCCTTGGTTGACGCGTTGCGGGCCAGCACGTCGGCATCCCCGTCACCGTCGAAGTCGTTGTTCACCACCGCGCCGTCGCGGATGCGGTTGTAGTGCAGCCCGACGAAGCCGTTGGCCGCGTACCAGGAGCGGTCCTGGATGACGTGCCGGCCCTCCTTGCTGGTGCCGTACTCCTCGTAGATCCACATCTGGGTCCGGTCGGCGTTCGCCCATCTGTCGAAGAGCGCGACATGCCCGTAGCCCTCCCCGAGGATGGCGTCGCCGGGCCGCAGCGAGCCGAGGCTGATCCTCGTGGTGTCACCGAAGTCCGCCAGGTCGCCGGTGTTCCGGTCCCAGCCGTCGCTCTTCTTCGGCAGGTGCCAGGCCATCGAGACGAAGCCGGAGCAGTCCGGCCGGTAGTAGTGCCCGTCGCCGTCCGATTTCTGGTTGGACTGGCTCTGGCTGTAGATGACGCCGTAGGTGTTCATCCACCACTGCGCCCGGGCCAGCACCTCCGTCCGCGTGATCGAGCCGGCCACCACGGACGCCTGCGCCGGCGCCGCCGTGGTGGTGAGGCCGACGGCGACCGTGCCCATGGTGGTCGCCGCCAGCACCAGGCCGGCGGCCATCATCCGCAGCAGCCGGTCGCGCATCCTCAGCTTCCGCATCGTGATCTCCTCCTCCGTGCGGCGGTGGTCGCCGCTGATGGAAGGAGGTTCGGCGGGCGAGCTGGAGGATCCCGACAGGGCCGCTGCAACGCGGTCTACAGCGGATTTCAGCGCGGATTACAGACGGGACTACCGGACGGGTGAACGGCCCCCGGCCAGCTCCGCCGCCAGCTCCGTGCGCTCCCGGGCGCCGTGGTCCTCGAAGACCCGCAGCGCCTCCCGGGCCAGCCGGCCGGCGTCGTCGTGGCCGCGGAGCGCGGCCAGCCGGGCCAGGTCACGCAGCACCCGGGCCCGGGGCAGCGCCAGCTCCAACTCGTCCCAGAGCCGCAGCGAGGCCCGCAGGAACCGCTCGGCGTCGGCCAGTTCCCGCCGGGCCAGGTGCAACTCCCCGATGACCCGCAGGGTGGCCGCCTCCCCCCAGCGGTCACCGGCGCGCCGGCTGGCGGCGAGCGACCGCTGCAACAGACCCGCCGCCTCGGTGCTGCGACCCAGCCGGACCAGGGCCTTGCCGACCGCCCGGTCGCCGTACGCCTCCAGCAGGCTCTCGTCCAGCTCCCGGAACGTGTCCCGGGCGCGCACCGCCAGCGCCAGCGCCTCCCGCAGCTCATCGCGGGCCCGGTGGTGCAGCGACAGCATCCGCCAGGTCAGCGCCATGCCCCGCCGGTCGCCGAGCCCTTCGTAAACGCCCAGCGCCACGTCCAGGTCGGCCCGGGCGCCGGTCAGGTCGCCCTGTTCCAGCCGGACCGCCCCGGCCAGCCGCCGGACGTCCGCCAGCACCGCGTCGTCCCCGAGGTCCCGGGCGATCGGCTCGGCGCAGCCGAGGAAGTACAGCGCCTCGGCGAAGCGGCACTGCTCCCGGCACGTCGCCCCGAGCGCGGTCAGAGTGAGCGCCTCCTCGTGCCGGTGCCCGCCCTCCCGGAACGCCTCCAGCGCCTGGGTCAGGTACTGCGCCGACTCGGCGTACCGGTCCTGGGCGCAGCGGAGCTGGCCGAAGCCGGACAGCAGGACGGCCTCGCCGTACCGGTTGCCGTTGCGGCGGGCCGCGGCCAGCGCCACGTCGTGGGTACGCGTCCAGCTCTCGAACCGGCTCGCGCTCGCGTACGGGAAGGTGGACAGCAGCGAGGCCAGGTCGCAGGCCTGCTGGTCCAGTCCCCGCTCGGCGGCCACCTCCACCGCCCGGACCAGCGAGTCGTGTTCGGTGGTGAACCAGCTGCGCGGCTGGTCGAGCACCCGCTCGACGAGGTCGCCCAGCGCCCGGCCGGCTCCGGCGGGCGGCGGGCCGGTCGGCGCGCCCCGCCGCACCGCGTCGATCAGCCAGAGCCAGGTGGTGGTCACCCGGCTCACCAGCTGCCGCAGCTCGGCTTCGGGGTGCTCGGCCTCGGCGCGCTCGCGGGCGTAGAGCCGGACCAGGTCGTGCAGCCGGTAGCGCAGGTGACCGGTGCCGTCGACCTGGACGAAGTCGGCCAGCTGGGCGTCCATCAACCGCTCGATGGCCTGCTCGGCGTCCTCCTCGCCCAGGTCGAGGGCGATCGCGGCCACCCAGGCGGGGAAGTCGGGCAGGCCCAGCAGACCCAGCACCCGCAGCACGGCGGCGTCCCCGGCCGCCAGGCCGCGGTAGCTCAGCCCGATGCTGGCGCGTACCTCCTGGTCGCCGATCGCCAGCTCGTCCAGCCGGCGCCGCTCGTCGGCGAGCCGGTCGGCCAGCAGCTTGAGCGGCCACCGCTGACGACTGGCCAGCCTCGCCCCGGCCACCCGGATGGCCAGCGGCAGGCCGCCGCACTGCCGGACGATGCGGCTGGTGGAGACGTCCTCGGCGGCGGCCCGGTGCCCGCCGACCAGCCGGGCGAGCAGCTCGACGGACTCCTCCTCGGGCAGCACCGCCAGCTCGGTGAGGACCGTGCCGGCCAGCCCGCCGAGCGGGCTGCGCGAGGTGACCACGACGACGCAGCCGACCGTGCCGGGCAGCAGCGGCCGGATCTGCTGCTCGGTGGCGGCGTCGTCCAGCAGGATCAGGGTGCGCTGCCCGGCCATCCGGGTGCGGTAGAGCTCCACCCGTTCCTCGATGCCGTCGGGGAGCCGGTCGACCGCCGTACCGAGCGCCAGGAGGAACCGCCCGAGCACCTCCCGCGGCTCGACCGGGGTACCGCTCATCCCGCGCAGCTCCGCATAGAGCTGACCGTCGGGAAAGCTGGCGGTGACGTCGTGCGCCGCCCGGGCGGCCAGCGTGGACTTGCCGACGCCGCCCGGCCCGACGACCACCTGGATCGGGGCGGGCCGGTCGGAGGTGGCGGCGGTGAGCGCCTGCGCCAGGCGGGTCCGCTCGGCCCGGCGGCCGGTGAAGTCGGCCGGCACCGGCGGGAGCTGCGCCGGCACCGCCCTGGCCGGCCGGGCGGCGGGGGCGGGTGACACCGGGGCCGCCGGGAGAGCCGGCGTCCCCGGGCGGGCCGGAGCGGCGGGTGGAGGCGGCCGCAACCGGTCGGGCTCGTCGCGGAGGATCGCCTCGTGGATCGCCTGGATCTCCGGACCGGGCTCGATCCCCAGCTCGTCGATCATCGACTCGCGGCCGTCGCGGTAGACGGCGAGCGCCTCCGGGCGCCGCCCCAGCGCGCTCAACGCCCGCATCAGCTGCCCCCGCATCCGCTCCCGGAACGGGTGGCGGCGGACCAGGTCGGTCAGCTCCGCGGCCACCTGGTCGGTCCGCCCCAGCAGCAGCTCGATCCCGGTGCGCTCCTCCACCGCGGTCAGTCGCAGCTCCTCCAGGCGGGCGGCCTCGCCGGCGAGCAGCTCGCTCTCCACCCCGCCGAGGGCCGCGCCCCGCCACTGCCCGCCGGCGCGGCGGATCAGCTCGACGGCCTCCTCGCGGCGGCCGGCGGCGGCGGCCCGGCGCCCCTGGGCGAGCATCTCCTCGAAGAGGTCACGGTCGAGAGTGGCCGCGCCGATGCGGATCAGGTAGCCGGGCGACCGGGTGACGATCGCGGTGCCGACGCCGCCGCTGCCCAGCGACCGGCGCAGGGTGGAGACGTACGTCTGGAGCACGGCGCGGGCGGTGCCCGGCGGCCCGTCGCCCCAGATGACGTCGACCAGCCGCTCCGCCGGCACCACGTGCCCGTGCTCGACCAGCAGGGCGGCGAGCAGGGTACGCGGCTTGACGCCGCCGAGCTGGACCGGATGATCGGCGATGGTGGCCTCGACGGGCCCGAGCAGGCGGAATTCCATTACCACACCGTCCCCCGTGACAGTTGGTGACGCCTGATCGACGATCTTAGGGGGCTCATCGATCGCGGCGAATCGGCCGTTCGGTTGACCCCGGGTGCGCGGGTCGCCACCTGAGGTGATCGCGGTCGGCGACCGCCGAGGTCACCCCGACGCGCGCGGGATCGGCGAAGATGGGGACGCGACTGTCGGAGGGAGACGGGGATGAAGGCGATCGTCTACGAGGAGACCGGCGACCCCTCGGTGCTGAAGCTGGTGGACCGGCCGGTGCCGGAACCCGGGCGCGGCGAGGTGCTGGTCCGGTTGGCCGTCTCCGGGGTGAACCCGACCGACTGGAAGGCGCGCCGGCAGTGGCCGCTGCCGGCCGGCTGGCAGATCCCCGGCCAGGACGGCGCCGGGGTCATCGAGGCGGTCGGCGAGGGCGTCGACCAGATCCTGATCGGCCAGCGGGTGTGGCTCTGGGAGGCCGCCTGGCAGCGCCCCTGGGGCACCGCCGCCGAGTACACCGTGGTCCCGGTCCGCCACGCGGTAAGCCTCGGCTCCGCCGACTTCGACCTGGGCGCCTGCCTCGGCATCCCGTTCCTCACCGCGCACCGCTGCCTGACCGCCGGGGAGTACATGCCGGACGGGCTGCACGTCGGCGCGCTCAGCGACCACGTGGTGCTGGTGCAGGGCGGCGCGGGCGCGGTGGGCAACGCGGCGATCCAGCTCGCGCGCTGGGCGGACGCCTGCGTGATCACCACGGTGAGCAGCCCGGAGAAGGCGCAGTTCGCGGCGGCGGCCGGCGCGTCCCACGTGATCAACTACCGGGAACAGGACGTGGTCGAGGAGGTCCGCAAGATCGTCCCCGAGGGGGTGCACACGATCGTCGAGGTCTCCGCCGCCCGCAACGCCGCCACCGACGTCCAGCTGCTCCGCCCCGGCGGCGCCGTTTGCGTGTACGCCGACGACGGGGGCGCCGAGGTGACCCTGCCGATCCGGCCGCTCATGGTGCCCAACGCCCGCTGGCAGTTCGTGCTGGTCTACACCGAGCCCAAGGCGGCCAAGGCGCAGGCGATCAGGGACGTGTCGGCGGCGGTGGCCCAGGGCGGCGTACGGGTGGGTGGGGAGGTCGGCCTGCCCCTGCACCACTATTCGCTGGCCGACACGGCTGCCGCGCACCAGGCGGTGGAGGATTCGGTGGTCGGCAAGGTGCTGATCACCACCAGCGCGCAGTGACGGTCACTCGGCGCGGGCCTGGGCGACGGAGGCCCGAACCAGCTCGGTCAGCACGTCGAGATCGACGTCGGCGAGCCGCTTGACGTAGAGGCAGCCCTTGCCGGCGGTGTGCCGGCCCAGCCGGGCCGTCAACTGCTCCTTCTCGGGGAATCCCTCGCCCAGGTAGAGGGTGGTGGCCGCCTTGCGCGGCGAGAAGCCGACCAGGAACCAGTCCAGCTCGCGACCGCTGGCGTAGCGGAGGTGCCGCTGCCCGAAGCCGATGATGGCGTCCCCCCACATGGTCGGTGGCTCGCCGGTGACCTGCCGCATCAGGTCGCGGACGGCGATGGCGTCGCGGCGGCGAGTCTCGTCCGGCACGGCGGCGAGGAAGTCCTCCACGCTGGCGGTGGTCGGGGCGGTCTTCAGGGTTGCCATGACGCCTCCGAACTCGACGGCGGGCCGCCCTGGGGCGGCCGGTTCAAGCCGATCGTACGAGCCGGCACCGACACCGTGGAGCTGGGTGGATTTCCCCGTCAGCGGGACAGAAGCGAACATGTTTCGCAAGAATGACTGTTGCGGGTCGCCCCGCAAAAAAGGCGGGCGGCCCCGGCGCGGTGCGAACGCCGGGGCCGCCCCTGGGGAGGGATGCTTCTCAGGAGTACGTCCCTGCCCCTTACGGCGACGAGCCGCCGGAAAACGTTACGGCCCGGTCAGTTCCCGCACCTCCAGCCCGCCGTCGGCGTAGCGGGACCGGACCACCTTCTTGTCGAACTTGCCGACGCTCGTCTTCGGCACCGCGTCGATGAACGCCCACCGCTCCGGCAGCTGCCAGTGCGCCACCGACTTCGCCAGGAACGCGCGCAGCTCCTCCGCGGTCGCCGAGGCGCCTTCGCGGATCACCACCGTGGCCAGCGGACGCTCGTCCCACCGCTGATCGGGCACCCCCACCACGCAGGCCTCCTGCACGTCGGGGTGAGCCATCAGCGCGTTCTCCAGCTCCACCGAGGAGATCCACTCCCCGCCCGACTTGATCACGTCCTTGGCCCGGTCGGTGAGGGTGATGTAGCCGTCCGGCGAGAGGTTGCCCACGTCACCGGTGCGCAGCCAGCCGTCGCGGAACTTCTCCTCGTCCGGGGTGTCGTCGCCGACGTACCGGGCGGTCACCCACGGGCCCCGGACCTCCAGCTCGCCGACGGACGTCCCGTCGGCGGGCAGCGGCTCGCCCAGCGGGCCGACGATCCGGGCGGCCACCCCGGCCGGCACCCGGCCCTGGGTGTAGCGGTAGCGCCAGGCGTCGTCGCCGGTGGCGCCGGCCGGCGGCCGGGACACCGAGCCCAGCGGGGACATCTCGGTCATCCCCCAGGCGTGGATGACCTCGATGCCGTGCCGCTCGGCGAACGCGTGCATCAGCGCGGGCGGGCAGGCCGAACCGCCGACGATGACCTCTGTCAGCGAGGAGGTGTCCACGTCGTGGGTGTCCAGGTAGGACAGCAGGTCGTTCCAGATGGTCGGCACCGCGCCGGCCAGGGTGGGCCGCTCGGCGACGATCATCTCGGCGATCGGCGCGGCCTGCAGGAACCGGTCCGGCATGATCAACGACGCGCCGGAGAGGAAGGCCGCGTACGGCAGGCCCCACGACATCGCGTGGAACATCGGCACGATGGCCAGCTCCCGGTCGACCGGACCGAGGCCGAAGCCCTCCGGCATGCAGACCTGCAACGAGTGCAGGTAGATCGAGCGGTGCGAGTAGGCCACGCCCTTGGGGTTGCCGGTGGTGCCGGAGGTGTAGCAGAGGGCGGCGGCGTCCCGCTCGTCCACCTCGGGCCACTGGTAGCTGTCGGGGCGGCCGGCCAGCAGCTCGTCCCAGTGGTGCACGGTGATCCGGTCGCCGGCCGCCGCGACCAGCGGGGCGGGGTCGCCGCCGCCGACCACCACCACGTGCCGCACCGTGGTCATCTCGCCGAGCACCCGGGCCAGGAGCGGGATCAGCGTCGAGTCGACCAGCACCACCCGGTCCTCGGCGTGGTTGGCGATGTAGGCGACCTGGTCCGGGAAGAGCCGGATGTTCAGGGTGTGCAGCACCGCGCCCATGCTGGGGACGGCGAAGTACGCCACCAGGTGCTCGTTGTTGTTCCACATGAAGGTGGCGACCCGTTCGTCGCCGGTCACCCCGCACTCGTCGCGCAGGGCATGGGCCAGCCGGGCGGCGGCGCGGCCGACCTCGGCGTACGACATCCGGCGGGGCTCGGCGCCGGTCCACGTGACGACCTCGGCCGTGCCGTGCACGGTGGAGCCGTGTTCGAGGATCCTGGCGACCTGGAGGGGGGCGTCCATCATCGTGCTACGCATGGGTAACAAGCTAGTGTCGCCGGTCACAGGTTGGGAACCCCCGGAACGCCGGAGGCACGCCCGGGAAGCTGCGTAAATTGGCCGGGTGAGCATCTCGTGGGCCGACTCGTACGTGGGGCAGCTGCGCGCCCTGGCCGGTGACCGGACGCTGATGTTCGTCGGGGCCCGTGCCGTGGTCCGCGACAACGCGAGCCGGGTGCTGCTGATCCAGCGCTCCGACAACGGCCATTGGGCCCTGCCGGCGGGCGCGATGGAGCTGGGCGAGTCGGTCGCCGACTGCGCGGTACGCGAGGTCCGCGAAGAGACCGGGCTGCGCGCGCTGCGGGTCAGCGCGTTCGCCCTCTACACCGGGCCGGACCGCACCCACACCAACATGTACGGCCACACCTACCAGATCTTCACCACCGCGTTCCGGGTCGAGGACTGGGACGGCGACCTGGCCCGGGTCACCGACGAGACGACCGACGCCGGCTTCTTCCCCCGCGACGCGTTTCCCTCGCCGCTGTCGGCCTCGGTGCCGGAGACCCTCGCCGACCTCGACGTCTTCGAGCAGACCAACCGGCTCATCCTCAAGTAGTCCCGACCACGGCCGGCTCGGGTCGGGTCGGCGCGACCGCCTCGGCCCGCGCGCCGGTGCGTTCGGCGCCGATGCCGGCGGCCACCACGAAGGCGATCCCGACCACCGCCCCGAGGCCCGGCACCTGGTGCAGCGCGACCAGGCCGATGACCAGCGCGATCGCCGGTTCCAGGCTCATCAGCGTGCCGAAGGCGGCGGTGGTGAGCCGGCGCAGGGCGAGCAGTTCCAGCACGAACGGCACCACCGGCAGCAGCACCGCCAGCCCCAGCCCGGCCAGCAGCACCGGCCAGGTGAGGTCGCCGAGGACGCCCGGCCCGACCACCACGGTGGCGACCACCGCGGCCACCGGCATCGACACCGCCAGGCCGCGGATGCCGGAGACCTCGTCGCCGACCCGCTGGGTGAGCAGGATGTACGCCGCCCAGCAGGCGCCCGCCGCCAGCGCGAAGCCGACGCCCACCAGATCCGCCCCGCCGCGCCACGGCTCGGTGAGCAGCAGCACCCCCACGGCGGCGAGCGCCGGCCAGAGCTTCGTCCCGCCCCGGCCCCGGGCCACCGCCACCCCGAGCGGGCCGAGGAACTCCAGCGCGCTCGCCGTACCCAGCGGCAGGCGGGCCACCGCGGCCATGAACAGGATGGTCACCCCGGCGGTCACCACGCCGAGCGCGACACAGGCCAGCAGGGCGCGCCGGGTGAAGCCGGACGGGCGGGGGCGGACCAGGACCACCAGCAGCAGGCCGGCCCAGGCCAGCCGCAGCCAGGCCGCCCCGTCGGGGCCCACCTCGTCGAAGAGGGAGACCGAGGCGGCCAGGCCGAGCTGGACGAAGAACATCGACGCGACGGCCATCGCCGCGCCGGTACGGGTGGGAGCCATGCCCCCAAGTAGAGCCGCTACCTACCGTTCATGTCCACGTGTCTTTGCTGGACGAACCGTTCGGCAATGATGAACAATCGTGGCGTGGACCTGCGCCGACTGCGACTGCTGCGTGAGCTGGCCCGGCTCGGCTCGATGCGCGAGGTCGCCGACGAGCTGGGCGTCACCACGTCCACGGTGTCGCAGCAGCTCGCCGCGCTCTCCCGCGAGGTCGGCGCGACGCTGATCGAGCCGCAGGGCCGCCGGGTGCGACTCACCCCCGCCGGGCGGCGGCTGGCCGAGCACGCGGTGACCATCCTCGACGCCGTCGAGGTGGCCCGGCTCGATCTCGACCCGCGCGCCGAGCCGGCCGGCACCGTCCGGGTCGCCGGCTTCGCGACCGCCGTCCGCCGGTCGCTGCTGCCGGTCACCGCCGATCTCGCGGCGCGCCACCCGCAGGTCCGGCTGCGCATCCACGAGCACGAACCGGCCGAGGCGTTCGCGCTGCTGGCGACCGACGACGTCGACCTCGCCCTGACGTACGACTACAACCTCGCGCCGGCGCCCGTCGACCGCACGCTGGAGGCGATCCCGCTCTGGTCGGCGCCGTGGAGCCTCGGTGTGCCGGCCGACGCCGTCCCGGACGTCCCGGACAACGCCGCCGCCGTCTTCGACCGCTTCCGGGACCGCAGCTGGATCGTCAACTCCCGCTACACCGCCGACGAGGTGGTCGTCCGGACCATCGCCTCGATGGCGGACTTCGAACCCCGGATCGAACACCGCGCGGACAGCCTGGAACTCGTCCAGGACCTGATCGTCGCCGGCCTCGGCGTCGGGCTGCTCCCCGCCGACCAGCCGACCGTTCCCGGCGTCCGCCTGCTCCCGCTCACCAGCCCGGAGGCCCGGCTGCGCTCGTACGCGGTCACCCGCCGGGGCCGGGCCGCCTGGCCCCCGCTGGCCCTGATCCTCGACCTGCTCGCGGCCGTACCTGCATAGCCGCCGGCGTCAGAGCATGGTCTGCGACTTCGCCTCCATGTCGGCGGCGGCCTCCTCCTTCGACTCCTTCGTGATCGGCTTCCCGCCGGGGGCGGGCGCCTTGCCGCCGAGCGGGTCGGCGCCGCCGGTCGCACCCTGCGGGCCGGCCCCGCGCAGCTGGTCGTCCGGCAGGGCCAGGGTGACCAGCACCGCCAGGATGGCGATCAGGCCGGCGGTCAGGAAGACCATGTCCAGCGACTCGACGAAGGCGGCCTGGATGGCGGCCCGCACCGGCCCGGGCAGGGCCAGAATGGTGGCCGGGTCGTTGATCGAGATGTCGGCCCCACCGCTGGCCACGACGGCGGCCCGCTGCTCCGGGGGGAGCTGGGCGATCGCGGCCGGCAGCCGGTCGGCGAGCTGCGTGGTCAGCCGGGAGGAGAGCACCGCGCCGAGGATCGCCACCCCGAACGAGCCGCCCAGCGACCGGAAGAACGTCGCCGACGAGGTGCCCGCGCCCAGGTCACGGACGTCGACCGCGTTCTGCACGGCGAGGATCAGCGACTGCATGCACAGGCCCAGCCCGACTCCGATCACCACCATGAAACCGAACGCCACCCAGAGCGAGGTCTCCACCTCCAGCCGGGTGAAGAGCAGCATGCCGGCCAGCAGCACCACCGAGCCGACCACCGGGAACCACTTGTACCGGCCGATCCGGCTCATCGCCCGGCCGGTGAGGACCGAGGTGACGATGATGCCGGCCATCATCGGCAGCATCAGCAGACCGCTGCGGGTCGGCGAGGCGCCCTTGACGATCTGGAGGTAGAGCGGGATGAAGATGATCGACCCGAACATCACCAGACCGAGCACGAAGCCCGCCGAGTTGGCAAGCGCGAAGGTGGCGCTGCGGAACAGCCGCAGCGGCAGGATCGGCTCGGCGACCCGGGCCTCCTGCACCACGAAGAGCACCCCGAGGACCGCCCCGGCGACGAAGAGCCCGATGATCACCCCGGAGTCCCAGGCGTACTCGTTGCCGCCCCAGCTCAGCGCGAGCAGCAGGGCGCTCACCCCGGCCACCAGCAGCCCGGCGCCGAGCCAGTCGATCGCGTGCTCCCGCCGCTGGAACGGGATCAGCCGCATGACGTGGTAGCAGACCACGATCGCCAGGATCGCCAGCGGCACGTTGATGTAGAAGATCCACCGCCAGTTCGTCTCGGCGAAGTACCCACCGACCAGCGGCCCGGCCACCGACGACAGGCCGAAGACCGCGCCGAAGAGTCCCTGGTAGCGGCCCCGCTCCCGGGGCGAGACGACGTCCGAGATGATGGTGAACGCCAGCGTCATCAGGCCGCCCGCGCCGATGCCCTGGATGCCCCGGGTGACGATCAGCTGGGTCATGTCCTGCGACAGGCCGGCCAGCAGCGAGCCGAGCAGGAACGTGCCGATCGAGAAGAGGAAGACCGGTCGGCGGCCGTACAGGTCGGCCATCTTGCCGTACAGCGGGGTAGAGGCGGTGGAGGCGAGCAGGTACGCGGTCACCACCCACGAGTAGTGGTTGATGCCGCCCAGCTCCCCGACGATGGTGGGCAGCGCCGTACCGACGATGGTCTGGTCGAGCGCGGCCAGCAGCATCCCGGTCATCAGGCCGAACATCAGCAGGCGGATCTGGCGGGCGTTGAGCAGCGGGCGGCCCTGGGCTTCCGTGGTCATCCCGCCTTCTATCCAGGACCGTGCGGAACATGCGCCCCGGGCGGGAAAACCCGTCGACAGGCCGGGTGACGCTCGGCGACCATGCCGCCCGTGAGACTGCTCCGCCGGCTGGCCCTGGACCTCACGCCGCTGCGTACCTCGCGGGACTTCCGGCTGGTCTTCGCCGCGACGGGGGTGTCCGGCTTCGGGTCGTTCATCACCTACGTGACGCTGCCGTACCAGGTGTACCAGCTCACCGGCGATCCGCTGCTGGTCGGCCTGCTCGGCGTCTGCGAGCTCGTACCCCTGCTCCTGATGGCCTTCGTCGGCGGCGCGCTCGCCGACTACCTGGACCGGCGGCGGCTGGTGCTCGGCGGCGAGATCGGCTTCACGCTGCTCTGCGGGGTGCTGCTGGTCAACTCGCTGTCGGCGGCGCCGCACCTGTGGCTGCTCTACGTGGTGGCGGCCGCGACCGCGGCGCTGGACGGGGTGCAACGCCCGGCCATGGAGGGGCTCACCCCCCGGATCGTCGCGCCCGACGAGATCCCGGCGGCGGGCGCGCTGAACTCGCTGCGGATGGACGTGGCCCAGCTCGGCGGCCCGGCCGTCGCCGGCGTGCTGATCGCCTCCGTGGACCTGGCCTGGGTGTACGCCATCGACCTGGCCACCTTCGCGTTCTCGCTGGCCTGCCTGGCACTGGTCCGGGCGGTGCCGCCCCCGCCGGCCGCCGACCGGCCGTCGCTGCGCTCGGTGGTCACCGGCCTGCGGTACGCCCGCAGCCGCCCCGAACTGCTCGGCACCTACCTGGTCGACATCAACGCGATGTTCTTCGGCATGCCGCAGGCGCTCTACCCGTTCATGGCCGAGAAGCTGGGCGGCCCGGCGGTGCTCGGGCTGCTCTACGCCGCCCCGGCGGCCGGCTCGCTGCTCGCCACGGTCAGCTCCGGCTGGGTGAAGCACGTGCACCGGCACGGGCTGATGGTGGTGCTGGCGGCCGGAGCCTGGGGACTTGCCGTGGTCGGCTTCGGATTGTCCGGCTGGCTCTGGCTGGCGCTGCTGTTCCTGGTGCTGGCCGGCGCGGCCGACATGGTCTCCGGCCTGTTCCGGATGACCATCTGGAACCAGACCATCCCCGACCACCTGCGCGGTCGGCTCGCCGGCATCGAGATGCTGTCGTACTCGACCGGCCCGCTGCTCGGTCAGCTCCGCTCCGGCCTGGTCGCCCGCACGCCGCTGGGCGTGACCGGCTCGATCGTCTCCGGCGGCGTCCTCTGCGTCCTCGGCACCATCGCCCTGGCCGCCGCCCTCCCCGCCTTCCTCCGCTACGACGGCCGCGACGGCCTAGCGCGCAAACAAGCGGAAGACGCCGCCTGGACCACCACCGCCCCCACCCGCGTCACCCCCGACCCAGCCCGTTGATCATGAAGTTGTCGTCCCGACACGCCGGGCCGGCGACAACAACTTCATGATCAACGTGAGCGGTGGGGCCCGAATGCCCAGAACGTGGTGCGCCGCCGGAGGGGGATGTTTGGTCGGGGGTCCTCGGGGGAGTCGGGAAGGCATGGCAGGAGCAGCAGCGGAACAGCGCCGGCTCGCCACCGTCGTGGAGAGCTGGCTCGGGCGCCCGGTCCTGGTCGTCGGGGACGCCATGCTGGACGAGTGGCGGTTCGCCGAGTCCGACCGGCTCTGCCGCGAGGCGCCCGCCCCCGTCCTCACCCTGCGCCGGCGCATCTCCGCCGCCGGCGGCGCCGCCAACACGGCGGTCAACATCGCCACCCTCGGCGGCCGGGCACTGCTGGTCGCCCCGGTCGGCGCCGACGTGGCCGGCGACGAACTGCACGACTGCCTGGACCGGGCCGGGGTCTGGGACCGTACGGTCAGCCAGCCGCACCGGCCGACGCCGGTGAAGCGGCGGATGCTCGCCGGCAACCAGATCCTGCTCCGGGAGGACTCCGGCGACCCGGAGGACGCGCTCGACGACGACGGGGTGCGGGACCTGCTCACCGCGCTCGACTGCGCGACCGAGGAGTTGAAGGCGGCCGCCGGTGGCGCCACGCCCACCCTGGTGGTCTGCGACTACGGCCTGGGCGCACTGCCCGCGCCGCTGCGCGCCTGGCTGGTCGCCAACCGCGAGCGCTACACCACCGTCGCCCTGGACGCGCATGACCTGGCCGACTGGCGGGGCCTCGCCCCGACGGTGGTGACCCCGAGCTTCGCCGAGGCGACCCGGCTGCTGGCCCGCGCCGCCGCCGGCTTCGGCGCCGCGCCGCGTCCCGCCGGGCGGACCGCCGCCGGCCCGGACCTGCACCTGGACCATCCGCCGGTCGACCCGGCCGACGGCCCGTCCGAGCTGAGCGTCGGCGCGGCCCCGGGCGGCGCCGGTGAACGCCTCTCCGCCACCGGCGACCGGTCCGGTGTGGTCGGCACCGGGCCGACCGGGGAGCCCACGCCCGGCGAGGACCGGGTGGCGATGACCGGCGACGGGCTGAGCGTCACCGGCACCGGTGTCACCCTGAACACCGCCGCCGGCGACGGCGTCGACCGGGCCGTGCTGGCCGAGTCGCGGCTGGAGGAACTGCGCGAGCACACCGGCGCGGACGTGGTGGCGGTGACCCTGGACACCGAGGGGGCGGTGGTCGGCGGGGCCGACGGGGAGCCCCGGCGCAGCCACAGCACACCCGTACCGGCCAGCCACGCGGTCGGCGCCGGAGACGCGTACCTGGCGGCGATGACGCTGGCCCTGGCGGCCGACGCGCCGCTGCCGACCGCGGCCCAGCTGGCCCAGCTCGCCGCGACCATCACCGTGTCGGACACCGGCACCTGCGTCTGCCGGCGGGAGGACCTGCTCGCCGCGCTCGGCACCACTGCGGACGGTACGGCCCACCCGACACTGGTCGGCACGGCCGAGCTGGCCGCGATCGTCGGCGACCACCGGCGCGCCGGCCGCTCGATCGTCTTCACCAATGGCTGCTTCGACGTGCTGCACCCCGGGCACGTGCGCTACCTGGAGCAGGCCCGCGCGCTGGGCGACCTGCTGGTGGTGGCGGTCAACTCCGACGGCAGCGTCCGCCGGCTCAAGGGCCCGGACCGGCCGGTCAACCCGGTCGAGGACCGGATCGCCCTGCTCGCCGCGCTGTCCTGTGTGGACCACGTGGTGGTCTTCGAGGAGGACTCGCCGGCCGCGCTGATCGAGACCGTCCGGCCCGACGTGTACGTCAAGGGCGGCGACTACCCGCCGGAGATGGTGCCCGAGGCGCCGCTGGTCCGCCGGCTCGGCGGTCAGGTCCGCACCCTCGGGTACGTGCCGGACCGCTCCACCTCGGCGATCATCGAACGGATCCGCGCCCAGGCGACCCCGTCGCCGCAGCCCCCGCAGTCGACCCGGTCGACGCAGTCCACCCGGTCGACGCAGTCCACCCGGTCGACGCAGTCCGGAGCCCCGCAGCGGATGGGCAGGTCGGCGTGAACCGACCGCTCGACCTCGGCAGCGCCGAGGAGTTCCGCCGGCCCCGGCAGCTCGACGTGCTGATCCCGACCCGCAACCGTCCCGCCGAACTGGCGGTCACCCTCTCCGGGCTGGCCGCCCAGGAGGGCGTACCCGGGTTCGGGGTGGTGGTCAGCGACCAGTCCGACGGCGAGCCGGCGTACACCCACCCGGCGGCGGCCACCATGGCCCGGGCACTGCGCCACCGGGGGCACCCGGTGCTGCTGACCCGCCGGCTGCCCCGGCGCGGGCTGGCCGAACACCGCGCGTACCTGCTGGGCCGGTCGGCGGCGCGATACGTGCTCTGCCTCGACGACGACGTGTGGCTGGAGCCGGGCACCCTGCACCGGCTGGTCACCGCGATCGGCGAGCTGGGCTGCGGCTTCGTCGGCAACGCGGTGCACGGCCTGTCGTACGCCGACGACATGCGCCCGGAGACCCACGCCCACTACGAGGAGTGGGACGGCCCCGTCGTGCCCGAGCGGATCCGACCGGACACCCCGCAGTGGCAGCGGGCGTCGATCCACCCGGCGGCGAACCTGCTGCACGTGACCCGCAAGCTGGACCTGCAGCCGGGCGCGTGGCGGGCGTACAAGGTCTCCTGGATCGGCGGTTGCGTGCTCTACGACCGGGCGGCGCTGGTCGAGTCCGGGGGCTTCGACTTCTGGCGGCGGGTGCACGAGCGCCACCAGGGCGAGGACGTCGCCGCTCAGCTCGCCGTGATGGCGCGCCACGGCGGCGCCGGCGTGCTGCCCAGCGGGGCGTACCACCTGGAGTCGCCGACCACGGTCACCGAGCGGGAGGTGGAGGCCTGGGAGGTCGTGCTCGCCGACTCCGACACCCCGCAACCGGCCTGAGCCGGGCCGTCGGGGCAGGTCAGCGCGGTGCGCCCGGTTCCGGGCGGAGCAGCTCGGCGGCCGCCTCCAGCACCTCCACCACCGGCACGTCGGTGACGAACGAGTCCCGGTGCGGGCACTCGCCGTCGCCGGGCCGGTGCGGGTAGATCCCCGGGGTGCAGTCCACGCCGCAGACCGGGCAGTGGGTGGTCCAGGAGGCGATCGGCCGGTGCCGGGCGCGCAGCGGCGTCGCCCCGTTGATCAGGTTGCCCAGCCAGTAGATGCCGACCGTCGAGGTGCCGACCGCGCCGGCCAGGTGCAGCGGGCCGGTGTCGTTGGAGACGACCAGCTCACAACCGGCGTACGCGGCGGCCAACCCGCCGAGGCTGAGCGTGCCGACCTGCGGGCGTACCGGCACGCCGGCCGCCACCACCACCGCGTCGACCAGTTCCCGCTCGGCGGGGGTACCGGTGACCAGCACCTCGTACCCGTCGCCGTGCAGCGACCGGGCGACCTCGCCGAAGCGCCCGGCGGGCCAGCGCCGGCGGGTGTCGGTGGCCCCGGGGTGCAGCGCCACCCGGGGCCGGTCCGGCTCGCCGAGCACCGTCAGCGCCTCGGCCCGGTCCGCGTCGGTGACGGCCAGCGCCGGGATGACGGTGGTGGCCGGCGCGCCGACCAGGGCGACCACCTCCAGGTAGCGGATCACCTCGTGCTGGTAGTAGACGTACCGGATCCACCGGTCCAGCGGCGGCGCGTCCTCGGCGCGCAGCCCGGCGGTGACCCGGGCGCCGAGCCGGCTCATCAGCGGGTTCGAGTTCGCCCCACCGCCGTGCACCTGCAACGCCAGGTCGATGCCCTCCTTGGCGGTTCGCTCCAGGAAGTCGTCCACGGAGGCGGGCGGCTCGTCCGGGCCGGGGTCGCGGATGCCGGGGGCCGGCGGCACGACCAGCACCCGGTCCACCGGGCCGGGCCGGTCGCGCCAGAGCTTCGCGTGCCATGGCGCGCCGAGCAGCACGATCTCCGCCGCCGGGTACGCGGCCCGCAGCGACTCCAGCGCGGGCAGCGTGAAGATGAAGTCGCCGAGCGCGTTGGCGCGCAGCACGGCGATGCGCCGCACGTCGGGCACGCGCTCGCCGACCGGGCCGAGCAGGGACGCGGTGGCCACCCGAACGCTACGGCCGGTCGATCTCGTCAATGGTGGTGTCCGGGTGGTGCATCTCCCGGTCCGCCGCCGGATCGGCGAGCCTGCCCGTAGCGCCGGCGGCCGGACCGCCGCGGTGGCCGGCGCGGCCGACGGTGATGGTGCGCGGCGCGAGCCGCTTCGCCCGGGGCAGGCGGACCCGCAGCAGGCCGTGGTCCATCACCGCGTCGATGGCGTCCGGGTCCACCCGGGACGGCAGGTCGATCCGGTACTCGAAGCCGCGGGTCTCGAAGCCGCCCGGGATGCCGTGGTCGGCGTTGACCTCCGCCTCGGAGCGGGCGCGCACGCACAACTCCCGCTCGTCCAGCTCGACGGCGACCTCCTCGGGCGCCACGCCGGGCAGCCGGACGACCACCTCCCAGCCGTCGGCGGTCTCGGTCAGCTCGACGTCCGACGTGCCACCCCGGCCACCGACCAGCCGGCTCAGCTCCGACCGCAGCGACTGGAGCTCCCCCATCGGGTCCCAGCCCTGCTGCCGACCCCGCCATCCGCGGCCGAAACCGCCGGGCTGTTCCGTCATCGCACGTCTCCGATCCGCTGGGTGGCCGCCGGGGGCCGCAGTGAGCTGGGGGCGTCGAGGCCGGCCTCCCGGTCGACTCCGACGCCGAGCCGGTCGACCAGCTCGCCACCGAGCCAGGCGCTGACGCCAAGGATGGCCACACCGACCACCTCGATGGCGATCAGCGCGCCGCCGGCCGCCCGGGAGTCGGCGTTGAGCCGGACCGCCCAGACGGCGGCGAAGAGCAGGATGACCGCCACGTTCGCGGCGGCGTGGGTGAGCGCCACCCGCTTCGCGCGGGTGCCGGCCGGGATGGCGAGCAGGTCGAACGTCCCGGCCGCGGCGGCCAGCAGGCCGCCGACCAGGCCGACCGTGATGTTCCAGTACGCCACCTCGCCGAGGAAGTCGGGGCCGCCGACGGTGTCGACGATGTCGAAGAGCGTGCCGACGACCAGGAGCGCCACCGGGAACATCACCAGCATCGGGTGCACGGGGTGCCCGAGCACCTTCAGACGGCTTTCCATGGTGGGCCTCCACTGCTCGGCTCGGGGGGCGCTGTGTGAGCCCGTACCCACCGCTCCGGTGGGCAAACCTCGCGCTCGCCACGCCCGCCTAGGCTGACGGACGGCGGTCGGCGTCCGGCCGGGCCGCCACCGGGGTCAACGCATGGGGGAGGCGGACGTGACGGTGGAGATCACCTCGCACGAGGAGCTGCGCGACCTGCTGGGGGCGGCGATGCCCCGGGCGGTCGCCAAGGAACGCGTCGTGCTGCACGAACGGGACCGGCAGTGGCTGGCCGCCTCGCCGTTCTGCCTGATCGCGACGGCGGGGGCGGACGGCAGCTGCGACGTCTCGCCCAAGGGCGACCCGGCCGGCTTCGTGAAGGTGCTGGACGAGACGACCCTGGCCATCCCGGAACGGCCGGGCAACCGGCGCGCCGACGGCTACCGCAATATCCTGGACAACCCGCACGTCGGCCTGATCTTCCTGATCCCGGGCCGGACCGACACCCTGCGGATCAACGGCCGGGCGCGGCTGCTGCGGGACGCGCCGTACTTCGACGACATGGTGGTCAAGGGGCACCGGCCGATCCTCGCGATCGAGGTCGAGGTCGAGCAGATCTTCTACCACTGTTCCAAGGCCTTCCTCCGCTCCGAGCTGTGGAAGCCGGAGACCTGGCAGCCGGACGTGCTGCCGACCCGGGCCAGGCTGATCAAGGAGGTCGAGAACACCGCGGAGAGCCTCGCCGACCTGGAACGCCGCTACGGCCCGGAATACCTCAACTCGTTGTACGCGGGATAGGGGCGGCCGCCCCACCCGGCCGTCAGCGGGGCGGCAGACCGATGCGGAACCGTCGCTGACCGTCGGTCAGCTCCGGCCAGTCGTCGGGCTCGTCCGAGGCGATGCATTCCGGGTCGGGCACCCGCAGCTGCACCCGCACCGCGCGGATGAACTCGTGCAGCGAGGTGCTGAGCCTGGTCTCCGGCGGCACCCCGCCGAACTCCGCCGCCCGGGTGTCCGCGTGGCCCTCGGCGACGCGGAGCACCGCCCAGGAATGGCGTACCACCATCCGGGCGGCACGCTGGACCCGCTCGTCGCCGACCAGGCGGATCTGCTCCAGCAGGGCCAGCAACCGCTGCCGCTCCTCCTCCGTACGGTCGTGCTGGGCGGCAGGATCCGGCGCGCCCGCCATCCGGGCGACCAGGTGGCGGAAGACCCGGACCGTGGACGCGAACTCGACGCTCAGCTCGTAGAGCGGGGCGTCCCAGCGGGTCGCCAGCTCGCGCTTCTCCTTGCGCCGCTCGACCAGCAGGGACGGGACGAGGCCGATCAGCGCGCCGACGGCGAGGGTGAGGATCGTTGCGCCCAGAGCCGACCAGTCCACGATGGAAGCCTAGGCCGCTTCGCGTACCCCCGGCGACCCTGCGGCGTCACGCGCGCTGCCCCTAGCCGACCTCGGCGACGACGGCACCCTCCTGGTCGCGGATCTGCGACCGGACGATCTCGACGACCAGTTCCGGTGCGCTCGCCAGGTGGTACGTCCCGGCCACCGGCCGCAGGACCTGGATCAGTTCCGGGAGCACCGCCGGCGGGAGCGCGATCTCGAGGAGACCGTCGCCGGCGTCGGTGACAGCCACCTGCTCGCCGGGCCGGAATCCGACGCTGCCGTTCTGCGCCTCGATGAGCAGGCCGCGACCGAACGGCAGGCGCGCTCGCAGCACCCGGCCGATGCGCTCGGCCGCGTTCGCCCCGATGGTCACCGTGGTCGTCAGCTTCCGGCGCGCCCAACCGCTCTTCTCCGTACGCCAGCCGGCCTCCTGGACGAACAGCGAGCCGGTGGAGGATCCGTCCCGCCGGACGCCCTCCTCGACGGCGGCGGCGACGCCGGGCTCGTCGGTGAGGTTGCCGCGACGGAGGTCGGTGACGAGCAGGGGCAGGCTCGGCGCCATGGCCGCGAGCAGGCCCTCGGCGTCCCAGCGTTCGATCGCCGAGTACTCGTCGAGAGTCAGCCCGACGATCTGCAGGAACCGGAGCCGGCCGTGCGGAGTGTCGATCACACCGAGCTCGGGGTCGTCGGCGAACGCTATCGCCCGGATGGCGGTGTCGGGCTCCGCCAGCGAGATCGGGCCGTTGAGGTCGAGATGGTGACCGGGCCCGAACGGGTTGCCGGAGTGGAAGACGTAGCGGGCGAGGTTCTGCAGGAAGTTCGCCGCCCACATCGGCGGATCGCTCTCGGCGGCCGTCCGGGCGACCCGGAAGGTGAACTCGAACCCCCAGCCCGACTCGTCGGCGTTGTCGGATTCCTTGACGTACAGCTCCGACATTCCGTAGCTGACGAAGTGCCAGTGGTCGGCGCGCGGGTAGACGCTCAGGCCGTCCAGCGGATCGGGCCCGCCGAGCGCCCACTTGATGAGGGTGCCGTAGTGCTTCGGCTCGACGCCCGGATAGAGCTGGTCGAGCGCGGCGTCGATAGCGGCCCAGCCGGGAGCGGCATCATCGGTGTCGACCATGAGCGGAGACTGTACGCCGAGCAGAGGCTGGCGCGACGGCCGCTCGGGCGGTCCGCGCCCCGGGCCCGCACCGTCAGTCCGGCGAGCTGATACTGGGCGGCATGTCTGAGCTGGCACTGCCGATCCGTACCGAGCGACTGCTCCTCCGCCGGTACCGGATCGACGACGTGGATGCCCTGCTCGCGTACTACAGCGACCCGCTCGTCGCCCGCTACATCCCGTGGCAGCCGTGGTCGCGGGAGTTCGCCACCACGGTGGTCACCAAGCGGCTCAGCAGCACCGGGATCACCGGGCCGGAGTCCCGTCTCGCGGTGGTGGCGGAGCACGAGGGCGAGGTGGTCGGCGACGTGATCCTGTGGCCGGCCGACGAGACGCTGTCCCGCGGCGAGATGGGGTGGGCCTTCCACCCGGCGATCTCCGGTCGCGGGTTCGCCACGGAGGCGGTTCGTGCGGTGATCGACGTGGCCTTCGCGCAGTGTGGGATGCACCGGGTCATCGCTCACGTCGACGCGCGGAACGAGGCGTCGGCGCGGTTGTGTGAGCGGGTGGGCATGGTCCGGGAGGCACACCTGCGCCGGGACCACTGGACGAAAGGCGAGTGGACGGACACCCTGATCTACGGCCTGCTCGCCGAGCAGTGGCAGGGTTAGTCAGACCCCTCCTTTTTCTCGCCGGTGCGCTCAGTCGACGTGATCGGCTGAGCCGCCCAGCGGTCCCGGACAGCCGATCCAGTCGAATCGCCTCGGGAGCGGGGTCGGTGTGCAACAGGCCCCAGGTGGGAGTCAAAGGATCAAGAGCTTCGTACGCCACCACAGCAGCCGCGACCGACGGCCGGAGAGTTCCTTCCCGTCGACCCACCGCAGCAGCGCGAGAGGAATGCCGTCTACATCCGCGACGGTCTCCCCCTGCATGGTCGTCACCGGAGCGCCCGCCGGAACCCCTGCCGCCGCGACGTGGCTGGCGACCGTCAGTCCGGCCACCAGGGACTGACGGGAGCCGGGAGCTACCGCCTTGGCGACCCATCGCTCGTCTCCGACGGAGACGAACCACGTTGCGGAGTTCATGCCACCGTGGTGCGGCTGCACCTTCGGGTCGGCAAGGCCCCATGCATCGGCCAGACACCAACGCAGCCTCTGCTCGGCGATCACCCGGTGCAGTCAAGCAGCGAAGGCCGCGACCGGCGACCGACTTTGCATCTCTTTTCGACGAGGCCAAGTGTCGCGCGCGCCCGTTCGAGGGCGTCCATCTCGGGTGGCACGGCTGGATCGTGGCCGGTTTGCGCCATGGCACCAACGTGCCGGGCGCCAACCATTGCTCACCTCGAAGCTGACCAGTTCCCTTCACTCACGACCGCGTCCCGCACCGCTTTGATCAACAAGGTTGGAGATAGCGTGAAACGCACCGCCATCGCTGGCACACCGCTGGCCAGCAGATCGTGGTACTCCCGGTTGTCCGCGTCCGTCGGCACGGCGACGACCCTCGCCATGCTGGTGGCTCCGTCCGTCGCCTCGGCGAGCACGACCGACAGGGCACCGGCGGCGACCCCGACCACGGTGGCGACCGTCGGCGTACCCGCCGGCTTCGCTCCCACGTCCACCTCGTGGACCAGCCCGACCGACGGCTGGGTGCTGGGCTTCGCGCCGTGCCGGGCCGGTTCATGCCCGACCCTGGTCAGCACGTCGGACGGCGCGCAGACCTGGCAGCAGCGCACCGCCCCACGGGTGTCGTCCACCCCCGACCAGACGAAGATTCACTTCGCCAACAAGCTCGACGGGTGGACCACCGACGGCCAGACTCTCATGGCCACCCACGACGGTGCCGGCACGTGGCGGCGCGTGCGGCTGTCCGGCGCTGCCGGCTCGGTCAGCATTTCCAAGCTGGCTTCGACCGACCGGTACGCCTATGCGATCGTCACCTACGGGGTCGGAGGCACCAAGACCACCCAGCTCTACTCGTCGCCCCTCGGCGAGGACAGCTGGCAGCCGGTGGCCGGCGTCGCGGTGCCGGGCGGCGGCGGGTGGGACATCGCCACCCACGGTTCGGCCGCCTACGTCGCCCTCGGCGTGATCCACACGTCGCTCCGAATGTGGTCGGCAGCCGACGGTAGTGGCTGGACCGAGGTCCAGCCGGTCTGCTCGGTGCACGACTCGGTACGGCTGAGCAGCACTGAGCCCGATGACGTCGAAGGCATGTGCAGCTTCGGACCGGAGCGCGGCTACATGGGGAAGCAGCTGGTCGAGTCGGCAGGCGGCGCGGCCCCCGTCGTGCTGGGGTACGCGCCCAGCACGGGGATCACCACCGGGTTCGCGACGAACTCGGCCGGTACCGCGGTCGTGGCCGGCGTCGGTGCGGGCGCGAGCTGGCTGCACGCCAGCTTCGACAACGGCGCGACGTGGGAGACGCCCCTGGCGATCCCCGACGTGCAGCTCCCGCTGCTCGACCTGGACTTCCAGGACGCCACGCACGGCGTGGTGGTCTGGGGTGGACCCGCATGGTCGGGAGCCGCGGTGTACCGCACCACCGACGGCGGTCACACGTGGAGCCAGCTCACGCTCTGACGTCAGGGGCGGTCCGGGGGCCGCTTCGGCCCCCGGACCGCACGGCCCCCGCACGATCGCTTCGTGCTCGCTGCCGTCGACACGTCCACCAGTCCCGGGGCAGAGCGCCCGGCCTGTTCCTCGTAGCGTCCGGCGCTCACCACAGCCGGCCCGGGAAGCGCGTGGTGACCTCCTGGAGGAACCAGCCATTGCCGTCCGGGTCGTTGAACGAGACAAACGAGAAGTAACTCTTCCGGTCCGGAGCCAGCCCGGAGGCCCGTCCCTGAGCGTTCGCGCGAGGCAAGCCGCCGGCTGCGTCATGGAACACCTCGCTCGCGTCGACGCCGTGGCCGACCAGCTCGGCCCGGGCCGCCTCGATGTCGTCCACCACCAGGCACAGGCCCTGGATGGAGCCGGGCGCGGCTGTGGTGAGGCTGGGGCCCAACATGATCGAGCAATTCGACCTGGGCGGGGTCAACTGCACCACCCGACCATCCCCCTCGCCGACGTCGGCATCCTCCCGCCAACCCAGCCCCTGGTAGAAGTTCTTGGCCCGCTCCACATCGGCGACGGGCAGCGCGATGAATTCCAGCTTCATGTCCACGCTGTCGGCTCCTCTTCCTGCAATGGCCGTCGACGTGTCAACGCCTTGCTTCCTGTGCCCTTGGCTGGGCTTCCTGTGCCCTTGGCTGGCCCTGCGTCCATCCTCAACCAGCCCTCGCCCAAAATGCCCAGAAAACTACAAAACCCTCGAATCCCTCATGGATGTGACCGCCCCGATGGCGTCTTCGGGCAGGCGAAGCCGCGGTCACGGGCTGGTCCACGAGGTGGATGCGGGGAGCTGATCGTCGATCAGGCCGGTGACTTGGCTTTTCAATGGAGCCACCGGACGGAAGTCGACCTACGCATTACGAGATTCCTGGCCGCGACCGCGGAGACGCGGCTGAGGAGGCGTTTCATCCAGGCCGCGGTGCGGGGACTCACGGCCGCCGGACAGTTCTCTACCCGTCAGTCCTGCGGCTGGCGGGCGATCACTCGCGCCTCCCTCCCGGCCAGCAGCCATCCTCCGAGGTACGCAACGATCGGCAGACCGACCAGGATCGCGGCCAGGTTCAGCACCGGCGGGTGGGCCAGCCAGTGCACCTCCTGGTGGTACCAGGCCAGCAGCGCCAGGTACGCGCAGGCAGTGCCGATGATGGCCCCGCACAGCGCCAGCGCCCCGGCGGTCGCGGCGGTGAGCGCCCGCCGGGTCCTCCGCCCTGCGCCGGCCGCGGTCAGCGTGCGCAGATCCCGGGCTGTCTCGCTGCGGATCAGCCCGACGGTCATGGCGAGCACCCCGAGGGCCATCGTGATGCCGGCCGCGGTGAAGTCGTCGGCCAGCCGCGCCTGATCCACACCGGTCGGGCGGGACTCGACATTGAGCCCGGCGGCGACCGCCGTCTGCTGCGCCTTGTCGATCTGTGCCGGCGTCAGCGCATGCGGTGCCTTGACCAGCCAGCCGACCGGAATCTGGGTCAGTCGCAGCGGCGTCATGCCGTGCGTGGTGAGGAGCACGTTGGGCAGCGAGCTGTAGCTGGGCAGCGTGACGTGCTGCAGGGCCGGATGCCATTCGCGGAGCCGGAGGGGAATCAGGTCGTACCCGGCGATGCTCGCCCGCGGGGTGAGCAGGTCGGTGCCGGCGTTGATGCTCGCCGGGTCGATGCCGTAGTACGCGAGCAGTTCAGGCGTGGCGACGAACACCGGCATGGCATCGTTGCTGCTGTACTCGACTCCGTTGCCGGTGGCGCGCGGCTTGGCCAGCACGACCGGCGGCCGGCCGCCGCGTTCGAGCGGCCCGTTCGGGTCGACGGCGCCGGTTAGCGGCACCACCGAGGTGGCGTGCAGGTCGGCGGCGATCGTGTCGACCTGTTTCCGCATGGCGTCCGCCTGCGTGGACGAGAGGATCGGCACCGGCCCGTTCATGGATTCCTGCGACAGCCAGACGACGATCTGGTCGGCGGGCAGGTTGCCACCGGTCGGGGCCGCCGCCTTCGCCGCCGTGACGGCGGTGCTCAGGGCGACCGCAGCGGCGATACCGAGGGCCAGCGCGATCGCGGCCAACGCCGCGCTGGACCGCGCTCGGTAGCGCGCCAGGTCGCGCATCGCCAGCCGGGCCGCCAGGGGGGCGTGCCGCGCGAGCCGTCCGATGGTGGCGACGCCGACCGGGGCGAGCAGGAGCAACGCGACCGCGGTGGCCAGCACGCCGCCGAGGATGAACGGCACCTTTTTCTGCTGCGCCAGGAACAGCGAGACCAGGCCGAGAACCAGGAGTACGGCGCCGAGCGCCGCGAACCGGCGTGCCGGCCGAGGTGGTGCCGGTCGCGCGGACAGGGCGGCGACGACCGGAATGCGCGCGGCGGCGCGGGCCGGCCACCAGGCGGCGACGACGGCGGTCACGGTAGCCAGCAGGACGGCGATCAGTAATGGCGTCCAGGGCAGGTTGAACCGGTCGATGCGGTGGCCGAGCAGCGACTCCAGCTGAGGACTCAGCACGATCCAACCGGCGACCCCCACGATCGCGCCCGCGAGCGCACCGACCCCGCCGGTAACCACGCCGTTGGCCAGCAGGACCAGCCGGATGTGCCGGTGGCTCGCGCCGATCGCGCCGAGCATGCCGAGCGCGCGGAGCCGCCGCTGGGCCATCACGGTAAATCCGGCCACCGCCAGCAGGCCGACGAACACCAGCCCGATCGTGGCGAGCACGAGCACCAGCACGCTGGACGTGTCCGCCTCGTTGGAGCGGACCTGGACCCCCGCACCGTCCGGCCGCGGCCTCGTGACGAAGTCGGCGTGGGACGCCCGGATGAGCACGTCGACGTGATCCGGCGCGGTGGCCTGGCCGGGCGCCACGAGGGCGAACGCGTCGTGCAGGTTGAGTGGGTTTTCCACCAGACCGACCACGGTCCGCCGCTTGCCGCCCTGGTCCCAGGTGCCGCCGACGTGCAGTCGGAAGACCGTCGCCACGCGATCGGTGACGGCGATCTGGTCCGGGCCCTGCGGCCACCGGCCGGAGTCGAGCCGCAGCATCGTATGGCCGTACACCCCGGTGGGGTCCTGGGCGCGCAGGTCGATGCCGTTCGCCGATCCGGGCACCGGGATCTTCTTCTCGTGCTCGATCACGTCGACGGTGCCGAACGAGCTGCGTAGCTTGGCGAGGTCGGCCTCGACCTGCGTGCCGGTGCTGGGCAGCGTCACCAGGTGGTCGGCGGTGCCGAAGACGGATGCCTCCGACGGGGCGCTGGCGCCGATGCCGAGGCCGACGGTGGTGGCCGCCACGGCGACCACCAGCAGGGCCAGCACGATCACTTGCTGACGCCACTCGCGCCGGAACAGGCGCCAGGCCCAGCGCCCTACGGCGCGCCGCGCGGGCATCCCGCCGTGGCCGGTGCCGAGCACCAACGGCGGATCCTCGATGGTGACGCTCATCGGGTTGCCTTTTCGGCTAGCAGGGAGCCCGGGTCCGGACGAGGGGCCGTGCGGTCGACAATGCGGCCGTCGCGAATGAACACGACCCGGTCGGCCCAGGAGGCGAGCTGCGCGTCGTGCGTCACCACCACCGCGCCCACCCCGCCCTTGCAGGCGGTCAGGATCAGTCGCATCACTGCCTCACCGTTGGCCGAGTCGAGCGCGCCGGTCGGCTCGTCGGCCAGCACTAGCCGGCGGCCCCCGACGACGGCCCGGGCGATCGCCACCCGCTGCCGCTCGCCGCCGGAAAGCTGGTCCGGGAACCGGGACGCGCGGTCGGCCAGGTCCAGTTCCTCCAGCGCGCGCAGTCCGGCCGCGCGGGCCTTTCCGGCCGACAGCCCGTCGAGCTCCAGCGGCAGCGCCACGTTCTCGGCGGCGGTGAGCCCGGGCAGCAGGTTGAAGTCCTGGAAGACGTAGCCGATGGCGCGCCGCCGCAGCCGGGCCCGGTCATCGCGCGACATCGCCGAGAGCGGCTGCCCTGCGACCAGCACCTCACCGGCGGTCGGCGTCTCCAGTGCCCCGGCGATGGTGAGCAGGGTGCTCTTGCCCGAGCCGCTGGGGCCCATGACCGCGACCATCTTGCCCGGCTCGACGGTCAGGTCCACCTCGCGCAACGCGTGTACCTCGTCGGCACCGTCCAGGTAGGTCTTTGACACCCCGCGCAGTTCCAGCACCCCGCTCATCGGCGCACCCCCGCCCTGCGCCGGATATGCGGTACCGGAGCCCGCGCCGGGGCCGGCGGTTCGAGCGCGGCCCGCTTGAGCCGGCCGTCGGCGGTGTCCAGCCACTGCACGACCGAGTCCAGCCGGTACAGCTCGGCGTCCACCACCAGCGCCAGGCCGAGGTCGAGGTCGCCCTCTTCCTCCTTGAGCCGGGTCCACTGCTGCATGAGCTCGACCAGGTGACGCCGGTGCGACTGGATGACCTCGTGCACGTCGACACCGGGCAGCCGCACCGCGATCAGGATCTTGATCACCAGCTCGTCGCGCGGCGGCGACGCCAGATCGGGCGGCGTGCGCAGCCAGCCGGCCAGCTCCTCGGCACCGTCGGCCGTGATCCGGAAACCCTTCTGCGGGCCGGGGTCGGCGTCGTCGTCGGACTCGACGAGGCCGTCGCGCTCCAGCCGCTGAAGGGTCGTGTACACCTGGCCGACGTTGAGCGGCCACACCTCGCCTGTGCGCGCCTCGAACTCCTCGCGCAGCTGCAGGCCGTATTTCGGGCCCTCGCTCAGCAGCGCCAGCAGCGCATGCCGGATGCTCATGACGTCACGACACTCGATATCATGCTGCGTAGCATACTGAGTATAATGAGGCCCGTCCACGGCTTTCGATACGATGCCAGCGGCGCCGAAGAATCACCAGCGCCGGTCGGTGCCGATGCCCCGCTTCCTCGTCAACGAGTTGGCCGCGCACGTCGCCGGCAAGGGTCGGGGCGGCCTGGTGTTCACGGCGCCCAACGGCGCGCCGCTGCGTAATACCGACTTCCGCTCGGGTCTTCGCACCGGCGGCGGCATCGGTCGGGCTGGCCGGGCTAACTTCGCACGATCTTCGGCACGCGGCGGCGAGTCTCGCCGTGACGGGCGGACGCCAACGTGAAGGCGGTGCAGCGGCTGCTCGGGCACGCCTCGGCGTCGATGACGCTGGACGTGTACGGGGGCCTGTTCGGTGACGACCTGGACGCGGTTGCCAACCGGCTGTACGAGGCGTTCGCGGCGCGGGATGCGGACTACTTGCGACCGGCACCCCGGACGGTGGCGTGATCGGCCTCGGAAAACGGCACCGCTACCGGCCGTAGCTATCGCGCTGGCAGAAGGCCGTGAACAAGGGCCACGCCCGGATCCGCTGCCGCGGCGAACGCGCCGTCGCCACCCTCAAGACCTGGAAAATCCTGACCAAGCTGCGCTGCAGCCCCTCCCGGACGACCGCAATGGTGCAGGCCATCCTCGTTCTCCACCACGTCGAAAACCCGACCTACCAAGGAGGAAAGCGCTCAGCCATGCCGACCCTAGTGATGAGTTGTCGCGCCCGCACCCGTCACACCTACGACGGGACACGACGAGACGGAAGGATGACGTGATGAGTGCGGACACGCGGCTTGAGGAGCTGGGCGGGAGCGGACTGGGCGAGAGCGGGCTGGGCGAGGTCGACGAGCCGGCGTTCTCGGGGCTGACGGAGCGGCACCGGCGGGAGCTGCACGTGCACTGCTACCGGATGCTCGGGTCGTTCGAGGACGCCGAGGACACCGTGCAGGAGACGTTCCTCCGTGCCTGGCGGCGGCGGGAGACCTTCGAGGGGCGGTCGACGTTCCGGGCCTGGCTGTACCGGATCGCCACCAACGCCTGCCTGGACCTGCTCGCCAAGCGCCGCCCGGAGCCCGCGACCGGCGGCGAGGTGCTGTGGCTGCAGCCCTACCCGGACCGGCTGCTCGACGAGCTGCCCGCGAGCGACGCGGACGAGCCGGAGACCGTCGCCGTCGCGCGGGAGACGATCGAGCTGGCGTACCTGGTCGCAGTCCAGCACCTCGCGCCGCGCCCGCGGGCCGTGCTGATCCTGCGGGACGTGCTCGGCTGGCCGGCGAAGGACGTCGCGGAGCTCCTCGGGGACTCCGTCAACTCCGTGAACAGCGCGCTGCAGCGGGCCCGCGCCGGCATGCGGGAGCACTTGCCCGCCGAGCGGCAGGACTGGACCGGCGGCGAGGAGGACGCCGGGACGCGCGAGCTGGTGCGCCGCTTCACCGACGCCAGCGTGGCCACGGACGTCGTCGGGCTCGCCGCACTGCTGCGGGACGACGTCCGCTGCTCGATGCCGCCCACGCCGGGCCTGTACGTCGGCCGCGACGCGGTCGTGAACAGCTGGATCGAGGACGGCTACGAGGGCATGGGGCGCCTGCGCGCCGTCCTCACCGCCGTGAACCGGCAGCCGGCCGTCGCCTTCTACCTCTGGCGGAAGGGGGAGGGCGCGTACCTGCCGCTGACGATCGACGTCCTGCGCGTCACCGGCGGGGCGATCACCGAGATCGTCATCTTCCACGACGACCAGTTCCCGCGGCTCGGGCTGCCCGAGCGCCTGCCGGCGGACGGCACGGAGTAGTCCCGGTGTGGACGCTCGCGCTGCGCGGCGGCGCGCGTGTCGCGGTGGTCGCGGCCCAGTGGAACGACGCGTTCGGCGTCGTCACCCGCGGGCGGGTGCAGCTGGAGCTGCGCGACGGCGAACCCGGGCCGGTCCTCGGACGCGACGCCGGGTTCTGGCTTCGCGGCACCGGCGTCCGCGCTCTGCGCAACCCCGGCCGTCGCACGGCGAGGGTGCGCATCGTCACCCCCGGGGCCGGGACCGTCACATGCCAGTCGACACACCCCCGTACGCCAGTCACCGAACGATGGAGGAACGACATGAACAGCACGAACGACACCGGGGTCGCCGCAGGCCCGGCATCTGGCCGGACCAGCCACACCCGCCGGCTCCGCGGGCTCGCCGGCACCGGCTTCATTGCCACGCTCGCAGCGATGGTGGCCACCACTCTCGCCGCTGCGCTTGCCCAGGCCGTTGGCGTCGACTTCGAGGTCCCCGACGGTGGCGAGACCATCCCGTTGTCCGGGTTCGCCGTGGTGACCGGCTTCTTCTCGGTCGTGGGCATCGTCATTGCCGTCGCTCTTCTTCGTTGGAGCGCCCGCCCCGCCGAGCGATTCGTGTGGACGGCGGTGTCGCTGACCGCGATCTCGTTGATCCCGCCCCTCCTCTCCGGGGCAAACACCGCCACCACCACCGCCCTCCTCGGGCTACACCTCGTCCCTGCGACGGTGATGATCCCCACCCTGGCGCGGAGCCTCCGCACCCGGACCGATTGACGATCCCGCAACGGGACAACGCGCGGCGCAAGGGCGTGCGCGAGCGCACTAACGTGGCCCCCGGTGCTGCCGCCCTCCATTCCAGGTTCCTTTTCTTGGTCAATTCGAAAGCTGAGTCGCGTGTGCGAAGAAGCACAGGGCACCTTGCGGGATGAAGACCAAACGCCATCCGCTTCGGTTCGGGCGCACCGGGTACCCCGGTCGCGTTCACCCTGGCCGACCCCGCCGTCGCGCGCCTCCCATGTGGATTCGGCTCCTGCGCGGCGGCTTGAGCCGGGGATCTGACCCTCTCTCGGGTCGACGTCAGGCTCAAGCCGCGCCGGGACGCGCTCGCAGCCGAGCCCTGACACCTACGCCTGCGGAGGCGGCCACGCCGTAGCCGGCAAGGCAGGGAGCGCTGTTTGTGACGTGGGAGGTTGAAAAAGGCTCAATCTACGGCTGGAGTATTAGTGGATCTCCTCGCCGGGCAGTCGTGGCTTCTGCACCGAGCCGCCTGACGGAATCGAACCGTCGACCTACGCCTTACGAGATCAAAATGGCGGACCCGGCGAGCTGCACGGATGGGCTCCTAGCAGCGGAAACGTCTCTCGGCATCTCTCACCACTCCCCTGCCGTCCGTGGGCCTCTTGCGGACCAGATGCGGACCGCTCATCTGCCGGCGGCCATCGTGTCCGAGCCGGCACACGGTTTAGGAAGTGTGGACACGGCCGGAAGGCGCTCGGCAGTGACCTGGCTTGACCTGCTTTGCCACGCTGTCCCCCACGTCCAAGAGCTAACCGCCGTTGACCCCGGTCGCCCCTCCCAACGGGCACGCAACGGGCACGACGACCGAGGGGACTATGAGGACTGCTGCCTGCTGTCAGGCACCCCGCCGACTGCGTGGTGCAAGCACCGTCGTACGCTACACACCGTGATGCGCCCACCACGGGTTAAGGTCCGGCCGACTCGCCTCGGAGTCGGCCTGATGGTGCTTGCGCATCCACTGGTCGAGGTCATCAAAATCGCCGCTGGCTTCACGAGTGACCCAACGAAGGGCCAGCTTGCGCTGACGGCGACAACCGCCGCTCTCGTGGGCCTCTTGACCTACGCCACCCTGGCCGAGCCTCAAAAAAAACCCGACTTCGGTAGTTGTTACGTCTACTGAGTTCGGCCAGCAACTCGCCTGCCCGCCGCCCCGCACACCGTTGAGCGGGCCAGGGTCAGGGCGACAAGGTGGAGCGCCCACCGGACGAGTCTCAATGGCGGTTGTCAAGCGCTGGCTGCCCGGAGCGGCCTGGGGATTAGAAGAAGATCGCGGATGACTGGTCGCGGTACCCTGCCCCTGCTCAAGGCGTGTGCCGCTGTCGGATCACGTCGGCCTTGGCTGACCGTGTTGGCTGTACGAATGGCTGTACGGCTGCGAAATGCTGCCATGACATGGCGGGAAGATCGGTGGCGCTCAACAAGCGAGGCAGTAGGCCGATCGTTGTCGATGGCAAGGGTTATCGCTGGTTCGTCCGCCGGAAGCCGACGTACAGCCAGGGCTTAACCTGGTCGCCGCTGAGCTTTGCTGTTGAGCGGACGGACCCGCCTGGCTGTGCCACCCTCGTCGTCTGGCTGGCGTCCCCTCATCCGGGCAACTGGATGAACGCTCCGGCGTCTCCGGTGCTGCCTTCGGCGGTCGCCAGTGCCATACGGCAAGCGCTTGACCTTGGGTGGCAGCCGGATCATCCCGGATCGCCGTTCATGCTGAACCTCGGTGATGAGGACCAACTCTCGTAGCCGGCGACGGGCTAGCCCGTCTGCACGGACTGTCAGCTTGGGAATTGTCGATCTCCGGGAGGCCATCGGTTTGGCGGCTTGGTCTCGGCAGTCCCTCGTGGCCTCGGCTGGCCCCTGTTGTCCTCGCCCAATGGCACGCCAATGGCACGCTGGGTGCTCGCCGCGACCGCCGGCCGGGCGCGATCGCCGACCCCTGCCTTGCAAAGATCAAGACCACTGTCGGTCGATGTCGGCTAGCGTCGCTGACCTGCACAGATCGTCGGCCGACGTCGCTCTCCCCCCGCCGCGCGTCGACCGGCTTGGCTGTATCAATGGCTGTACCGGCGACCAGCGAGTAACACCGCGACGCATGATGGGTACCGATTAATACACACAGGTGGATGCACCACCGCCTCGTCGCCGGCTACCGGCTGGACGTCGTCGACACTGAATCCTGCTCGAGTCGCTGAACCACATCAACGATCTCGGGAAAGGCATCGATGAAAGCGTCGACATGACGGTGGTCGAAATCCGCCGGCTCCCGGATCCCGCTTTGCAGGCAGCCGACGAAGTGCATACCCGCGCCCCCCGCGGCCAAGGCGTCCCCCGGTGAGTCCCCCACGTACACGCACTGGCCCGGCGGTAATCCGGTCGCCGCCAGCAACTCGTCAAAGGCACGCGGATCGGGCTTACGGAAACGCGTGTTACCGGCGTGGTAGATGCCACTGATCCGCTCGGCCAGGACGTGATCCGGCTCCAACATGTGCCGAACCTCGACCTCGGTGCGCGACGTCAACAGGAACACCGCCCGACCGGTCAACACGAACTCGTCCAGGGCGACCAGGTTCTCCGGCGGGATCACGTCCAGACGGCCATCAGCGATGCACTGTTCCAGCGCGCTCTGATAGAGCGCCGAAAACCGGACCATGTCGATACCCGGCGACCGCTTGGGCATGGCGTCTAGCAGCGGTGCACCCCAGGTGGCCAGATGCAACTCCCGTGGCATAGGAGGCCGGCCCATCTCCGCCAGAACTTCGTTCTCCAGTACAAACGAGGCGGCCTGCGTAAGGCACAGAGTGTCGTCCACGTCCACGATTACAGCCCGAATCACGAGCCCAGCGTACGACTTCGTGCATGGTTGTGGATGCCTGGTGGGATAGCGCGGACTCTGTCGGCCGGACTCCGGGTGAACGTTCGTGAAACTGCCAGTGACCTGGGCGTCCGGATGCTGAGGATCTCCTCGTCGGGCAGTTGCAGACCGTCCAGCCTCCCCGGACGGGGTCCAGGTGGAGCGCCCTACCGGACGAACGACCTGGACCCCATCCGGGGAGGCTGGTAGCCCTTGGGGTGCCCGACGAGGAGATCCGAGACTGATCTCTGAGGAGGGCCGGGGTTCGGGGCGGAGCCCCGAGGTCTTCTGATCCTGCGACTTCCAAGCGTGGCCGGCCGGCCCGGCCGATGCCGGCCGGAGGCCGCCAGCAGGCCGGGGCCGGGCCGGCGCGGCCCGCTTGCGGGCCGCCTTGATCTGATAGAGCGCAATTCGGCAGTTGCACCCGGCCACACGCGCCGCCACCGCGTGTCCCGTCACGGGCGTGCATGACACTCGCGACCACTACATGCTTCACGCCTGCGGCTAGTCTCGCTCGGTGAGTTTCGGCAACTACGCCCGGAAGGTTCGCGACAGGTCACTCCCCTATGGCCGGCGAGTGTCGGCGCTGCGGTCCTGCGTTCAGCTCTACCGTCCGATCGGTTTCCACGCGACGCTGGGTTTCCTTGAAGAGATCGCCGGCCCCTACCAGCGCGATGAGGCTGCCCTCCTGAAGGCGCTCGACGTCCTGATCACAAGCCGTTCCGGATGGCATGCCGACATGCGGGACTACGCCCGGAAGCGCCGTCAGGCCAAGCAGCGCGGCCAACGGATCCCTCCCATCAACGAGGTCAACCCGACCGGTTTTCCGCGGATCTGGTACGGCGCAGCCAGGCCCGCCGCCCTATACGCCCTGAGGTATTGGAGCCGTAACGGCCTTCCCGCGTTGACGGCGACATCTGACGAGATCGCCACCACGCTCGGCACCCTCGTAACCGCTGTCCTGTCGGCGGACGGTGACTTGGCACCACAGCAGCGACAACTCGTAGACGCCACCGTGACCGAGCTCCAACGACGCGTCAGATCCGATCTCTGGCACCACGACCAGGGCGCCTACTACCAGGCCTGGAACCTGCTCAAGATCGCGCGGCTGGTCAAGACCGCAAGCAACCACGTGCAGCTCGGACAGTGACGGTTAGCTAGGCCACGCGGCGCTCAAGCTGTCAGCGGGTGCTCGGCCAGTTGAACCAGCACCAGCGCTGTCCCCTCCTCGGGCTCAACGTAGGCAGTGCGGATCAGGTAGGTGCCAGGAGCTACGTCGACCTTGAGGTGGTGGTGTTCGTGCTCCAGCTCGTCGCCGGCCAGCGTCGAGTCGAACAACCGCGCTGATCCGCTGGTCGTGGGTTTCATCAGGTCCGGGCACTCACCCCGTCCGATGACGGCGGCAAAGTGCCGGGCGCGGTTACGGCGTGCGAGGTAGGCGCTGATGGCTGCGGTGGAGTTGTTGCTGACGATGGCGAGGGCTCGCCCGGTGGCGAGGCATGCGCGGACGACGTCAAGGCTCCGATGGTCGTCTCCGCGCGGGTGCCAACGTCAAGGCGGTGCAGCGGATGCTCGGGCACGCGTCGGCGTCGATGACGCTGGACATGTACGCGGGGCTGTTCGGTGACGACCTGGACGCAGTCGCTAACCGGCTAGACGAGGCGGTCGCCGCACCTTCCCGAGGCGCAACCCTCGCCCGTTCCACCGGGACCGGCCACCGAAAGGACAAGGACTATTCAAGGACTCGACGCGCCAGCGGCGACGTGATCGACCTCGGGAAATGGCGAAGCCCAGGCCGATGACCTGGGCTTCTGTACCGAGCCGCTTGACGGAATCGAACCGTCGACCTACGCATTACGAGATCAGATTTTCAGCGCCGACGACCTGGGCGCATGGGGGTCTAGCAGCGGAAATGCCTCTCGACATCTCACACCACTCCCCCGCCGTCCGCCGACCTCTTGCGGACTAGATGCGGACCGCTCGCGGTCAGGAGGCAGACATGCTCGACCCTGCCTTGCACGTCAAGGCGATCCCGCCGCCTCACTGGGAAGTGGTCGGGCTCATGGCTTCAATGAGGGCTGGAAAGATCGCGTGCATGATCTCCCTACCTCAACCCGACGACCTGGCTTCCCTGGACTTGCGCACCGGTCTTCACGACGACGCGGCCAGGGCGGGTCGGTGAATCCCAACAAGGCGACGCCTCGGATTGTGGCGGAAGAGGATCTAGCCGACTTCACACCCGGCCAGTTCCTGGAGGTCATGAAAGCCCTCACGGTGATCCTGACGCTGCCCCAGTCAGCCGCCGACCACGTCGACGCGCTCGTGGTAGCCACCGGTCAGGGCGAAGAATGGCGTCTCACTCATGCGATCCGCAACTGGGAGGCGAACCCAGCGCACCGCCACCTTCTAGTGGCAAACGGGAACCCGGATGAAGAGACCTACGTCGAGGTCACGCTCGACTACCTACGGAGCCTCGGCCTTCGTCGCGTCAATGGGGTCTACATCCAGACCGAGCCGGCCCCCAACACCGGCTTGCAGGCCGCATGGATCGTCAACCAGGTCCAAGCCCGCGGCATCACCAGCCTCGCGCTCGCTGTCTCCCCCTACCACCTGGCCCGCGCCTACCTCACGGTCCTCAAAGCATTCACCAGGAGTGGATTTCGCCTCCCCATGATCCCGCTCCCCGTGACCGTGCCCCCTGACACACCCGTCCCGGAAACCGGAGCGACCGCCTACGACCTCGTACCCGGCGAGATCAAACGCATCCTCAACTACATGGACAACGGATGGGTCGCCAAGCCGGAGGAAGTGCAGCAGTACCTACAGTGGCTTTGGAGCCACCACAGGGGCCTCCTCGTCACGAGCCCGATCTGAGGCAGTCGTAGACCCGTCCGGCCTGCCTGCGAAAGGTGGCCGCCACTCTGCCCCCGTCCCCCGGATAGGTGCCAAGGACTGCGGCGCCCGGTCGGGGTCAAGGGTGGCCGTAGGCCATCGGCGCGCCGACGTGCAGCGCCCTTGACGCCGGCCGGGTGGTGTAAAGGATCAGGCACTCGGGGGATGGGTCACGCCCTGGTCCTCGGCGTCATCGAACCGCGGAGAGTGCCCGCGTGACTCGGAGGCAAGCAGCTCTGCTGCGCGGCAGCGATCGCCCCACCATCGACGGCGAGCAACCCCGATGGCGATCGTCCCGGCTCAGCCTCTCATGCTCTTGATGCTCCGCAGCGTGGCCGGCCGGCCCGGCCGATGCCGGCCGGAGGTCGCCAGCAGGCCGGGGCCGGGCCGGCGCGGCCCGCTCTGCGGGCCGCCTTGATCTCATAGAGCGCAATTCGGCAAACGCTTCGGCTAGGTCAGTGTCCCGTCACGGGAGATGCTTGACGCTCGCGTCCCACCTGATGCCCGACATGATCCTCAAGAGGAGTCGCGGAGGCCCTCACGGTCCGCGACAGGGGCGCGCATCGCGGCTAGAAGAGTGCGTCTGATCTTCGCCTGCCGGGCAGATCATATGGGCCTACTGAAATTGTCTGCTGCACCTGCCGGCGACAACTCAAGCGGTCGTCAAAAGCTTCGAAGGTGCCCGATGGAGTCTGTGCCATGGTCAGGCAGGAATGTACGAGCGCTGTTGAACGTCACGTGCATGCCCCTACGCTCAGGACGCTCAGGACGCGTTCTCTCTGACCGTGCTTGGTTCGTCACAGTTTCTCGCTCCGATCTTGTCTTGACGGCGTCGTGCCGGGTTGGGTCATCGGATGGCCCTCATCGCGTACGACAATGTGGACGCCGCAGCCTTCGAGGCGACCCGGCACCTGTCGGAAGACGCTCTCGGCGTTTGGCGGGACGCGATCACCCGGCACCTCGATCCGCGCTCAGGGACCCGCCTGCTTGACCTTGGGTGCGGCACCGGCAGTTGGTCGCGCGCGTTCCGGATCTGGTGGCCGGAGGCCGAGGTGATCGGGGTGGAGCCGTCCGCGGCGATGCGGGACCGTGCCGAGCATCGGCCGGTTCTTGCCGGCGAGGCCGGGGACATCCCGCTGGACGACGCGACCGTCGACGCGGTGTGGCTGTCCACCGTCGTCCACCACATCCCCGACCTGACCGCGGCCGCCCGCGAGGTGCGCCGGGTGCTGAAGCCGGACGGGCCGGTCCTGATCCGGTCCGCGTTCGCCGGCCGGCACGAGGCGATCACGCTGTTCCGCTACTTCCCCGAGGCGATCGCTGTGCTCGACCGCTATCCGAGGGTGGCGGACGTCGAGGCGGCGTTCGCGATCACCGGGTTCACCACCGCAGGCTTCGTGCAGGTTCCGCAGACGACCGCGCCGTCCCTGCGGGACGCCGTCGCGAGCCTGCGGCGCGAGGCGCACACACCGTTGCAGCTGATCACCGATGAGGCGTACGCGGCGGGTCTGCGCCGCATGCGCGAGGCCGCGGAGACCGCGACCGGACCGGTAATCGACGGTCTCGACCTGCTCGTGCTGCGGTGACCGCTTATCCAAGGTGCCGATCCCTCGCTTTCTCGTCGACGAGCTGGCCGCGCACGTGGCCGGCAAGCGCCGCGACGAGCTGGTGTTCACCGCTCCGAACGGTGGGCCGCTGCGCAACACCAACTTCCGGTCGCGAGTCTTCGCACCAGCAGCGGCATCGGTCGGGCTGGCCGGGCTGACTCCGCACGACCTTCGGCACACGGCCGCCAGCCTGGCCGTGGCGGCAGGCGCCAACGTCAAAGCGGTGCAGCGGATGCTCGGGCACGCCTCGGCGTCGATGACCCTGGACGTGTACGCGGGCCTGTTCGGTGACGACCTGGACGCCGTCGCCAACCGGCTGGACGAGGCGGTCGCCGCACGGGATGCGGACTATTTGCGGACTGGCACGGCCGGCGGCGGGGTTGTCGACCTTGGAAAACGGCGAAGCCCAGGCCGTTGACCTGGGCTTCTGTACCGAGCCGCCTGACGGAATCGAACCGTCGACCTACGCATTACGAGTGCGTCGCTCTAGCCGACTGAGCTAAGGCGGCAACGATCGTCAAGTGTACGGCACGGCCCGCCCACCAGCCGAGGGGGTTCCCCCACCCGGGAACCCGGACATCGGACGCGATCGGTCGTTCGCCGGACAGCGGTAGCGGCTCGTCGGCGCTACGCTCCGGCGGGTGACCGACGATCACCCCACGTCCGGGTCCGACGTTCCCGCCGAGCACGCCCCCGGCGAGCGGGCGGCCCGCCGGCCGCTCAGCCTCGACCCGGTGGAGCTGGGCTTCACCCCGCGTAAGCCGGTGCCCTGGCTGGCGCCGTTCCTGCTGATCAGCACCGGCATCCGGACGCTGCTGGCGATGCTGTTCGGGGCGTACCTGGACAAGCGGGAGCTGCAGAACGCGCTGGATTCCAAGATCGCCCGGCAGGTCGGACCGGACGGCGGGCTCTGGCTGGACTACGTGGCCGACCTGGGCGACGGCTTCAACGCCACCTACTCGGTGGCGTACCTGCTCGCGCAGCGGGAGCTGGAGGTGGACGGGCACCGGCTGCCCCGGGCGCAGACCCTGGTGATGGGGGGCGACCAGGTCTACCCGTCGGCGGCGTACGAGGCGTACGAGGACCGGTGCAAGGGGCCGTACCAGGCCGCGCTGCCGGTGGCGCCGCCCGAGCGACCGACGCTTTTCGCCGTGCCCGGCAACCACGACTGGTACGACGGCCTGACCGCCTTCCTGCGCCTGTTCGTCCGGTCCCGGGACCGGCACTTCGGCGGTTGGGGCACCGGGCAGTCCCGCTCGTACTTCGCGGTGGAGCTGCCGGCCGACTGGTGGCTGCTCGGCCTCGACGACCAGTCCGGGTCGTACCTGGACGACCCGCAGCTGGCCTACTTCGACGAGGTGGCCCGCCGACTGGGCCCGCAGAGCATGATCATCCTGGCGGTGCCGGCGCCGACGTGGGTCAAGTCCGTCGACCATCCCACCGCGTACGACTCGATCGACTACTTCATCCGGACGATCCTCGCCCCCACCGGCGCGCACGTGCGGCTGCTCATCTCCGGCGACCTGCACCACTACGCCCGGTACGCCGGCCCGGAGCGGCAGCTCATCACCTGCGGGGGCGGCGGGGCGTACCTGTACCCGACGCACAAGCTGCCGGAGCGGATCGAGGTGCCGCCGAAGGACACCCTGTCCCGCCGGGCCAGCGCCACCCGCCCGTACGACCTGGTCGCCCGCTACCCGGACGCGGCCCGGTCCCGGCGGTACGGCTGGGGGATCTTCCCCCGGCTGCCGTTCCGCAACCCGGGTTTCACCACCCTCCTCGGGGCCCTGCACACGCTGCTCATGCTGGCCATGGCCGGGGTGACGGCGAACCGGACGGGCAGCACCGAGCAGCGGCTGTTCAGCGTCCCGTTGGTGATCATGTTGGGGGTGACGCTGCTCGGGGCGGCCTTCTTCGCCAAGCCACCGAGCGCCGGCGGGAAACGGCACGTCCGGCACTGGATCCTCGGGGTGAGCCACGGGCTGGCGCAGGTGGCGCTGGCCGCCGCCGGCACCTGGGCCTGGCTGGCGCTGCCCTTCTACGACTGGCCCTGGCCGCTGCCGGCGGTCGCCGCGGCGGTCGTCTACGGCCCGGTGATCGGCCTGGTGTCCAGCCAGGTGGTGGCGGCGTACCTGCTGGTGGCGGGGGCGTTCGGGGTGAACGTCAACGAGCTCTTCGCCGGCCAGGGCATCGAGGACTCCAAGTCGTTCCTGCGGATGCGGATCGACCCGGACGGCTCGCTGACCATCTACCCGATCGCGGTCGACCGGGTGTCCCGGGACTGGCAGTTGAACCCCGACCAGTCCCCCACCACCTCCTGGCTCACCCCGAAGACCACCCTCACCCCCCGCCTGGCCGAACCCCCGGTCACCCTCGACGGCCCCTCAACCCGCGTTGATCATGAAGCTGGCCGCGGTTGAAGAGAACGACTCCGCCGCTAACTTCATGATCAACGGAGACGGAGACGGAGAGAGGAGGGCGGGGGATCAGGCCGAGTAGTGCTGGTCGTGGGCCTGGCGGGGGGCGCAGACCGAGGCGCGGGAGCAGGAGCAGCGGGAGCCGTCGGCGTCCAGCCGTACCGTGACCGCGTCCCGGGGGACGCTGTGCCCGACCACCTTGCCGTCGCCCGCGGGCGTGGAGACCCGGCTGCCGACCGGCGGGGCGGACTCCTGGAAGCGCTGGTAGAGCGGGTGCTCGTACTTCAGGCAGCACATCAGCCGGCCGCAGGCGCCGGAGATCCGCAGCGGGTTGAGCGGCAGGTCCTGGTCCTTCGCCATCCGGATGGTCACCGGCTCGAAGTCGTTGAGGAAGGTGGCGCAGCACAGGTCGCGACCGCAGGAGCCGATGCCACCCTGAACCCGCGCCGAGTCCCGGGCGGAGAGCTGGCGCAGCTCGACCCGGCAGCGCAGGGTCGCGCCGAGGTCGCGGACCAGGGAGCGGAAGTCCACCCGGTGCGGAGCGGTGAAGTAGACGGTGGTCCGGTCGCCGCCGACCTCCCCCTCGCCCAGGACGTGGTCCACGGCGACGACCTTCATCGGGAGCCCGTGCTCCCGGATCAGCCGCTTGGCGGCCACCTTCGCCTCGGCCTTGCGCCGGCGCAACACCTCGTCGCGACGCAGGTCCTCCTCCTCGGCCAGTCCGGCCAGCTTCGGGAAGCCGTCGGTCTCCTCCGACACCCACTGAGCCGCCCAGACGCACTCGGCCACCTCGGGCCCGTCGTCGGTCGGGACCAGCACCCGGTCGCCGACCTGCGGCTGCAGCTCACCCGGGTCGAGGTAGTAGAGGCGCCCGTACCGGTTGAAGCTGACCGCGCAGAGCATGCCCATGCGGTCCACCCTACGACGGACGACCGGCGCCGGCCCGGCCACCCGTCGCCAGGCGGTTACCCCGTGCAGTCATCCACGATCGTCGACTCGTTCCCTTGGGCCTCGCCCGGACGGCTGAATCGGGCCCCCGGGCGGGACAAACGCCCCGGTGGAGGCGTTGAGTGGAGGCAGACCTGCGGGGGGTGCAGGGAATGGCCACGGCGCCGCCGCCGGGCCCCGGTCCAGGCCGGGCGCCGCGCGGCGCCGTGGACCACCCGGTCAGTGACCCACCCGGGTGGTGCTGTCGTAGCGGACCGGGCCGCCGGTCGACGCCCGCCAGGTCGACTCGGCCAGGCTCGGCGACCACTGGCGCAGTAGCGTCTCCGCGCCGTCGTACGCCACCCCGAGCACCGCGAGCACCCGCGTGGCGATCTCCGCCGCCGCGCCGGTGCCGGTGGCGGAGTCGCCCCCCGGCGCGGTCGCGGCGAGGACGCGTACCGCCTCGGTGGAGCCGAGCACCTCGGCGAGGACCCGGGCCACCGCCAGCCGGCTGCCCTCCACCCAGTGGGCGAGCGCGTCGGCGTACCCGGCGGTCGACTCGATCCGCCCGACCAGGCTCTCCGGCCCCTCGTCGAGGTGGCGCAGCAGCGCCGAGCGGGCCTCGTCGTACGCGGCGGCGGCCGGGCCGGACCACAAGCCCGGATCGGCGAGGGCGGCGCACGCGTCGTCGTACCCCCGGACGAGCCGGCGCACGGCGTGCCCGGCGGTCGTCAGCGGCGCCGGGTGCAGGTCGAGGAAGGCGCGCAGCGCGTCGCCGGGCAGCACCTGCATCCGGCGCAGCAGCGGCCAGAGCCGGTGGCCCTCGGGAGCGCCGGCGGCGAGCAGGTGGTCGACCCGGCGCAGCAGCTCCAGGCCGGGCTCGGCGAGCCGGTCCAGGGCGTCCATCAGGGCTCCTCGAACAGCCGTCGGCGGGCGGTGTCGTCGGTGCCGGCGTAGCGGTCGGCGGCGCTGCGGACGGCGGCGGCCGCGGCGGCGAGCCGGGCGGCGGCCGCCCCCGCCTCCCGGGCCCGGTCGCCGGTGGCGGCGGTCCACTGCCGGTGCAGCGCCCGGCCGACCTCGCCGGGGCGGCCCGGGGCGTCCGCGCCGAAGGCCGGGTGGGCCGGGTCGGTGGCGGTCACCGTGCGGGCGAGCACGGACAGCGTGTCGCTCGCCTCCTCCAGGCGGGCGGCGAGGGCGCGCAGCGCGTCCATCTCAGGCCCCCGCCAGCGGCCGGTACGCCGCGAAGGTCTCGTTGTGCAGCTTCTCCCGGGCCCACCGCGCGGCGTCCGCCGCGGCGGCGACGGCGGCCTGCACCGAGCCGGCGACGTCGCGCGGGTGGCGGGAGTGCAGCGGCCCGAGGAAGCGGACGTCGGTGATCCGGCCGCCGGCGGTCACCACCACCTCGACCAGCCCGTCCGGCGACCGGACGGTGACCTCGACGGTGTTGACCGCCTGGTCGAACTCGGCCTGGAGGGACTCGATCCGGCGGTAGCGCCGCACCGCCTCCTCGATCCACGCCTCGTCGATCTCGCGCGGCATCGGTTCTCCCCCCGGCCGACCATCACCCTGTGTGCCCTCACCGTCACCACGGCACACCGGACCGTACCGCACGCCCGTGACACCTGTCGATGCCTGTGGACAGCGGAAACTATCCCTTCCAGAGGGTGAGCATCATCGCCTCGACCGCGATCCGGGGCTTGACGTTCGCCTCGATCGCCGCCCGGCACTCCAGCACGGCCTCCAACCGCCGCAGCGCGCCCTCGGCGTCCCACTTCTGCGCGCCGGCCTCGGCCATCGCGGCGGTGTCGGTGTGCACCGGGGCCACCGGGGCGCGCAGCGCCATGGTGAGCGCGTCCCGGTAGAAGCCGGCCAGGTCGACCAGGGCCCGGTCCAGCGCGTCCCGCTGGGCGCGGGTGGCCCGTGACTTCTGCCGCTTCTCCAGGTCCTTGAGCTGCCCGGCGGCGCCGCGCATGGCGCCGGCCGCGCCGCGCCCGGTGCCGCCCGCGCCGAGCGCGGTCTGCAACGCCGCCCGTTCGGCCGCGTCGGCCTCGGCCACGGACGCCTCGGCCTCCGCCTCGGCCGCCTCGATCAGGGCCGACGCCGCGTCGAGCGCCGCGCCGACGCCGGTCAGCCGGCGGGGCACCGCCAGCACCGCGTCCCGGCGCTGTCGCGCCTCGGGGTCGCGGGCCAGCCGCCGGGCCCGCCCGACGTGCCCCTGCGCGGCCGCCGCCGCCCACTGCGCCACGTCGGGCGCGATGCCGTCCCGGCGCACCAGCACCTCGGCCACCGCGGCGGCCGGCGGCTGCCGCAGCGGTACGACCCGACAGCGCGACCGGATGGTCACCGACACGTCGTCCGGGTGGGTGGACGGGGCGCAGAGCAGGAAGACGGTCCGCGGCGGCGGCTCCTCGATCGCCTTGAGCAGGGCGTTGCCGGCGGCCTCGGTGAGCCGGTCGGCGTCCTCGATGATCACGATCTGCCAGCGCCCGCCGGACGGGGTGCTGGCCGCCCGGAGCACCAGCGCGCGCATCTCGCCGACCCCGATGGAGAGCCCCTCGGGCACCACCAGGCGCACGTCGGCGTGGGTGCCGGTCATCGTGGTGTGGCAGCCGGGGCACTCGCCGCAGCCCGTGCCGTACGCGCACTGCAGCGCGGCGGCGAAGGCGCGGGCGGCCACCGACCGGCCGGAGCCGGGCGGGCCGGTGAAGATCCAGGCGTGGGTCATCCCCGCCCCCGGGTCAACCCCCGACTGTCCCTCGACCCCGGCCTGTCCAGATCCGACGGCGATCGGGTGGGCGGCGCGCAGCACGGCGGCGGCCGCCGCGGCCGCGTGGCGCAGCGTGGCGACCGCCTCGTCCTGGCCGACCAGGTCGGCGAAGACGTCCGGCATCAGGTCGGGTGCTCCATCGTCACCAGCTCCGCGTCGGATAACTCGGGCTGCACCGAGGTGTCCGGCCCGTGGGCGGGGCGCGGGTGCACGATGCCGGCCGGGTCCACCAGGAACTCCTGGACCCGGCGGGCGACCAGGGCGGCGATCTCCTCGGCCGGGCGGGAGGCGTCCAGCACCAGGTAGCGCTTCGGGTCGTTGGCGGCGAGGTCGAGGAAGGCGTACCGGACCCGCTCGTGGAAGGCGAGGGACTCGGCCTCCAGCCGGTCGGCGCCCTGGTTGCGGGACTCCACCCGGGACAGGCCGGTGCGCGGGTCGACGTCCAGCAGCACCACCAGGTCGGGCTTGAGCCCGCCGGTGGCCCACGAGGAGAGCCAGGAGACCTCCTCGACCGGCAGCGTACGGCCGGCACCCTGGTAGGCCAGGGAGGAGTCGACGTACCGGTCGCTGATCACCACCGCGCCCCGGACCAGCGCCGGGCGGACCACGGTGGCGACGTGGTGCGCCCGGTCGGCGGCGTAGAGCAGCGCCTCGGCGCGCGGCGAGGGTGCCTCGGCGCCGGCGTTGTCGAGCACCAGGGACCGGATCCGCTTGCCCACCCCGGTGGCGCCCGGCTCGCGGGTGACCACCACGTCCCGGCCCTGTCCGCGCAGCCGCTCGGCGAGCGTGTCGAGCTGGGTGGACTTGCCGGCGCCCTCGCCGCCCTCGAAGACCACGAAGAGGCCGGTGGAGACGAAGGGCTCGGCCGGCATCAGCGGGCGGCCCCGGATCGAGCCCCAGAGGTCGGCGAGGACCGGCACGCCCTTCTTGTCGTCCATCTGCCCGAACGCGCTGATCCCGGCGAAGATGCCGGCGGCACCGGCAGCGAGCAGCAGCAGCCGGGTGGAGGAGACGGAGACGCCGAGGTCGGCGATGGTGAGCTTGCGGGAGCCGCCGACGCCGACCAGGAGGCTGCTCAGCGCGATGGCCAGGATCAGCACCAGCCGGGTGCCGATCTGCACCACCGCGAAGACCCGGCCGCGCACCTCGTCGGCGACCTCGCCGCCGAGCAGCGTGGTGCCGGCGAGGAAGGCCATCCCGGCCCCGGCGCCCACCAGGATCGCGCCGAGCATGGCCATCGACAGGTGGATGGCGAAGGCGAGCACCAGCACGGACGCGCTGGCCAGCACGATGCTCATGCCGAACCAGCGGCGGCGGGACATGTCCCGGACGATCATCGGGCCGAGCCCGATGCCGAGGGCCAGGCCGATGAAGATCGCCCCGAAGAGCATGTAGAAGGCGGCGTCGCCGGCGCCGAGCGAGGCGGCGAAGAACTTGGCGGTGCCGATCACGATGCCGCCGCCGGCGAACGCGCCGAAGATGCCCAGCACCAGGCCGCGTACCAGCGGGGTCTGCTTGATGAACTTCCAGCCCTCGGTGAACTGGCGCATCATGCTCTGCTCGGTGCGTTCCCGCTCGCTGGCCTGCGCCTGGCTGATCTCCTTGATGCCGAAGGCCACCACCAGCGCGGTGGCCAGCCGGGAGAAGGAGTTGAACCAGAGGGCGAGCTGGGCGGGCTCGGCCCAGCCCGGCATCTCGCCACCGGTCGCCGCGCGGACGCTGCGGTCGAGCACCGCCAGGCCGATCGCGGCGGCCACCGGGGTCAGCCCGTACGTGGTGATCAGCGTGAGCTGGTTGGCGGTCTCCAGCCGGGCGCGCGGGATCAGGTTGGGGACCGCGGCCTCCTTGGCCGGGATCCAGAGCAGGGTGATGGTCTCGATCAGGAAGGTGGCGACCGCCGCCCAGCTGACCACCACGCCACCGCTGGCCCCGGTGAGGGCGAGCAGCGGGATCGAGGCGAAGAGAACGAAGCGCAGCAGGTCGCAGATGACCATCGTCCAGCGCCGGTCGAAGCGGTCGGCGAGCACGCCGGCCACCGGCCCGAGGATCAGCGCCGGCAGCAGCCGGACCGCGATCAGCGTGCCGAAGGCGGCACCCTTGGCGGTGCTGCCGGAGACCTGGGCGGCGGCGAAGACGGAGGTGGCGAGCAGGCCGAGCCAGTCGCCGAAGGCGGCCGCGCCGAGCACGATCCAGAGCCGACGGAACGGCCGGATGCGCAGCACCGAACGGATCGCGGCGGCGCCGGACCGGTCGGCCTGGGCTGCGCCGGACTGCGCCCCGGGCGTCGACACGCCGGGCGACTCGCCGTTCTTCTGGCTTTCGATGGCCGTACCTCCACGTGCCGGCCCAACGCTGGGCAGTCCCGGTGGAACACTCTAGTCCCGGTGGGGGACCTCCCCACCGGCGACATTCTCCTGCTCGCCGAGCCTAGGCCGCCGGGACCAGCGACCGCAGCCCGGCGTTACATGAGGGTATTTCGCATTACTATCCCGGACAGTTAGCGTGCACCCGTGGCCATCGACAGCGACACCCTGCGCGAGCGCCTCGACTCGGCGACCGCCCACCTCGACCCGCCGTACGCCGTGGTCGACCTCACGGCCTTCGACGCCAACGCCGCCGCGCTGGCCGACCGGGCGGGCGGCAAGCCGGTCCGCGCCGCCAGCAAGTCGATCCGCTCCCGGGAACTGACCACCCGGGTGCTGGCCCGGCCGGGCTGGGCCGGCGTGATGGCGTTCACCCTGTCCGAGGCGATCTGGCTGGTCCGCTCCGGGGTGACCGACGACGCGCTGGTCGCATATCCGACAGCGGAGCGGGCGACGCTCGCCGAGCTGGCCGCCGACCCGGCGCTCGCCGCGGCGGTCACCCTGATGATCGACGGCACCGAACAGCTCGACCTGATCGACGCGGTCCGCGCCCCCGGCCAGCGGCCGGAGCTGCGGGTCTGCCTCGAGCTGGACGCCTCCTGGCGACCGCTGGGCGGGCGGGTCCACGTCGGGGTGCGCCGCTCACCCGTGCACAGCGCCCGGGCCGCCGGCGCGCTCGCCGCCGCCGTCGCCGCCCGGCCGGGCTTCCGGCTGGTCGGGCTGATGGCGTACGAGGCGCAGATCGCCGGCCTCGGTGACGCGCCGCCGGGGCGGGCCGTCATGGGCGCCGCGATCCGGCTGGCGCAGCGCGGGTCGTACCGGGAGCTGCTGGCCCGCCGGGGCGCGGCGGTCGCGGCGGTACGCGAACACGCCGACCTGGAGTTCGTCAACGGCGGCGGCACCGGCAGCGTGGCCGCCACCAGCGCCGATCCCGCGGTCACCGAGGTGACCTCGGGATCGGGGCTGTACGGGCCGACGCTGTTCGACGCGTACCGCGCCTGGCAGCCGACGCCGGCGGCGTTCTTCGCCTGCGCCGTGGTCCGCCGACCGACGCCGCAGCTGGCGACGGTGCTCGGCGGCGGCTGGATCGCCTCCGGCCCGGCCGAGCGGAGCCGGCTGCCCCGGCCCTGGCTGCCGGCCGGGCTGACGCTGGTCGGCACCGAGGGAGCCGGTGAGGTGCAGACCCCGCTGGCCGGCGCCGCGGCGGCCGGGCTGCGGGTCGGCGACCGGGTGTGGTTCCGGCACGCCAAGGCGGGCGAACTCTGCGAGCACGTCAACGTGTTGCACCTGGTCTCCGGTGACGAGGTGGTCGCCACCGTGCCCACCTACCGCGGCGAGGGGCACGCCTTCCTCTGACCGGGGCCGCCCGGCCGGGGCCGTCAGCCGGGTTGGACGGCCTCGGTGGCGTCCACGTGGCGGTGCAGGTACTCGCGGATCAGCGCCTTGGCCTCGGCGAGGACCCGCTCGTCGCCCTCGGGCTTGCGGCGGAACGCCAGCTTGATCAGGGCGTCCGCGGCCTCGACGGCGATCTCCAGGCAGAACCGCAGCCGCGGTTCGTCGGTCATGCCGAACCGCTCGGTCAGCACCCGGGCCAACTGGTCGGCGATCACGCCGTTGTTGTCCCGCTGCTCATCGAGCAGGTGCAGGTCGACCACGTCGCCGAAGTGCAGGGTACGGAACCCCGGGACCGTCCGGTGCATCGTGATGTACTCGTCGATCCCCGCGTCGACACCGTCCCACCAGTGGGTCAGGTCGTCCGAGGCGAACCGCTCGTCGAGCCGCTGCAGGTAGGACTCCATCGTGCGCAGGGTCAGCGCCTGCACGATCGCCCGTTTGTCCGGAAAGAACTGGTAGACCGACCCGATCGCCACCTCGGCACGTTCGGCGAGCAGCGTGGTGGTCAGTCCCTCGTACCCCACTTCGTCGACGAGTTCGGCACAGGCGTCCAACATCCGCTGGACCCGCGCGACACTTCGACCCTGCACCGGAACGCGGCGCAGCGGCCCGGTCGTGGCGGCTGGTGTGGACACTCGGCGCCACCCCCCTTCGACGGAAGAACATATCTGGTTGTCACGAGTCCGTGACTACCGGTACAACGAGCGGACCTCGATTGCGGTATTTACCAGGAACAACGTTCCTGATATGAAGTCAGTTCATATTCATGTCGAGGAGCGCGCCGATGGCCGGTACCGCCACCGCATGGTCCAACTGGGCCGGCAACCAGCACAGCATCGCCACCGCCATCCTGCGCCCCGCCACGCTGGACGCCGTCACCGAGGCCGTCCGGGACGCCGCCGCCGCCGGTGAACGCATCCGGGTGGTCGGCAGCGGCCACTCGTTCACCCCGATCGCCGTGGCCGACGGTCGGCGGATCGAGTTGACCAGCCTGGCGACCGACGTCCGGGTCGACCGGGACCGACGCCTGGTCACCGTGCCCGCCGGGATGACCCTGCACACGCTCAACGCGCTGCTCGCCCGGCACGGGCTCGCGCTGCCCAACCTCGGCGACATCGACGCCCAGACCGTCGCCGGCGCGATCTCCACCGGCACCCACGGCACCGGAGCAGGATACGGCTGCCTGTCCACCTTCGTCACGGCGCTGACCCTGGTCACCGGCACCGGCGAGGTGCTGCGCTGCTCCGCCGACGAGCAGCCGGACGTCTTCGCCGCCGCCCGCGTCGGGCTGGGCGCGCTCGGCGTGCTGGTCGAGGTGACCCTGCGCTGCGTCGACGCCTTCGTGCTGCGCGCCCACGAGCGCCCCGCGCCGCTGGACTCGGTGCTCGCCGAGCTGCCGACACTGATCGACGCGCACGACCACGTCGAGTTCTACTGGTTCCCGTACACCGCGCGGGTGCAGGTCAAGACCAACGACCGGGTGCCCGCCGACGACCGGCCGCTGCCCCGGTGGCGCGGCTGGCTGGACGACGACTTCCTCGCCAACACCGTCTTCGCCGGGGCCTGCCGGCTGGGCCGCGCCGTGCCGGCGCTGGCCCCGACCATCAGCGCGGTCTCCGCCCGGGCGCTCACCGAACGCACCTACACCGGCCGCTCGGACACGGTCTTCTGCACCCCGCGCCGGGTCCGCTTCGTGGAGATGGAGTACGCCCTGCCGCGCGCCGCCCTGCCGACCGCGCTCGACGCGCTCCGGCGGATCGTCGACGGGCTGCCGTTCAAGGTGCTCTTCCCGGTCGAGGTGCGGTTCACCGCCGCCGACGACATCTGGCTGTCGCACGGCTACGGCCGGGAGTCCGCGTACGTGGCGATCCACCAGTACGTCGGCATGCCGTACGAGCCGTACTTCCGGGCCTTCGAGCAGGTGGCGACCGACCTCGGCGGCCGGCCGCACTGGGGCAAGCTGCACTACCGGGACGCGGCGTCACTCGCCACGGCGTACCCCCGCTTCGCCGACTTCCTGGCGGTCCGCGACCGCCTGGACCCGGACCGGCTCTTCACCAACCCGCACCTGGACCGGATCCTCGGCTGAGTGCTCCCCGGGCACCGAGGGCCCGGGGTCCGTCACTCGGCGGAGCTGGCCGCCTTCTTCGGGGCGGCCTTCTTCGCCGGAGCCTTCTTGGCCGCCGTCGCCTTGGCGGTGGTGGTCTTCTTGGCCGCGGTCGACTTGGCCGCGGCGGTCTTCTTCGCCGCCGTCGCCTTCTTGGCCGGGGCCTTCTTGGCGGCCGCCTTCTTCTTCGGAGCCGGCCCCTTCGCCCGCTTCTCGGCCAGCATCTCGGAGGCCTGCTCGATGGTCAGCTCCTCCGGGGTCTGGCCCCGGCGCAGCGACGCGTTGAACTCGCCGTCGGTCACGTACGGCCCGAATCGGCCGTCCTTGATGACCAGCGGCTTCTCGCTCAGCGGGTCGACGCCCATCTCCCGCAGCGGCGGCGCGGCGGCGCGGCGCTGGCGGGCCTTCGGGGCGGCCAGCAGCGCCAGCGCCTCGTCCAGCGTGACGGTGAACATCTTGTCTTCCGAGTCCAGCGAACGGAACTCGTCACCGCGCTTGACGTACGGGCCGTAGCGGCCGTTGTTGGCGAAGACCTCGACCCCGTCGGGGGCCACGCCGATCAGCCGGGGCAGGCTGAGCAGCTTCAACGCCTCGTCGAGGGTGAGCGAGTCCGGCGTCTGCGAGCGCAGCAGCGAGGACTTGCGCTCGCCGCTGGCCACGTACGGGCCGAACCGGCCGGACTTGAGCAGGATCGGCTCGCCGGTGGCCGGGTCGTCGCCGAGCTTGCGCTCGCCCCCGCCGCCGAGGAACAGCTCGTGCACCTTCTCCGGGGTCAGCTCGTCGGGCGCCAGCCCCTCGGGGATCGGTGCCCGGTCGCCCGGGGCGCCGCCCTCCTCGCCCTCCGCCTTCGGCGCGGGCTGCTCGCCCGGCACCGCCCGCTGCAGGTACGGCCCGAACCGGCCCACCCGGACGACGACCTCGCGGCCCTCGTCGTCGGTGAAGAGCGGGATCGAGTTGACGCTGCGCGCGTCGATGTCGGTGATGTTCTCGGTGACCAGCTTCTTCAGCCCGCCGGCGTGGGCGATGGCCTGGTCGCCGGTGCCGTTGGCGCTGCCGAAGTAGAAGGAGGTGAGGAAGTCGACCGCGGCGTGCTCACCGCCGGCGATCTCGTCCAGCTCGTTCTCCATGCTGGCGGTGAAGTCGTAGTCGATCAGGCGCGGGTAGTGCCGCTCCAGCAGCCCGATCACCGCGAACGCCAGGAAGGACGGGATCATCGCCTGGCCGCGCTTGGAGACGTACCCGCGGTCCTGGATGGTCTGCATGATCGACGCGTACGTCGACGGGCGGCCGATGCCCAGCTCTTCCAGCGCCTTGACCAGCGACGCCTCGGTGTAGCGCGACGGCGGCTGGGTGTGGTGGCCCTGCGCGGCCAGCTCGTCGGCGGTCAGCGGCTGGTCCTTGACCAGGGTGGGCAGCCGGCGCTCGGCGTCCTCGGCCTCGGCGTTCTCGTCGTCGCTCGACTCGACGTACGCCCGCAGGAAGCCCGGGTCGGTGATGGTCTTGCCGGTCGCGCCGAAGTCGGCCTCCTCCTGCGCGGAGGAGACGGCGCGGATGCGCACCGAGACGCTGGAGCCGACCGCGTCGGTCATCTGCGAGGCGATGGTGCGCCGCCAGATCAGCTCGTAGAGCTTGAACTCCTCGGCCGACAACTCCTTGGCCACCTCGCCCGGGGTGCGGAAGTTGTCCCCCGCCGGGCGGATCGCCTCGTGCGCCTCCTGCGCGTTCTTCACCTTGCCGGTGTAGCGGCGCGGCTCCGGCGGCACGCTGCGCTCGCCGTACAGCTCGACGATCTGGCGGCGGGCCGCCGAGATGGCGGTCTCCGACAGGTTCACCGAGTCGGTACGCATATAGGTGATGTAGCCGTTCTCGTAGAGGCGCTGCGCGGTGCGCATCGTCTGCTGCGAGGAGAGGCGCAGCTTGCGGGCCGCCTCCTGCTGGAGGGTGGAGGTGATGAACGGCGCGTAGGGGCGGCGGCGGTAGGGCTTCTCCTCGACCCGGGTGACGGTGAACGGCCGCCCGTCGAGGCGGGCCGCCAGGCCCCGGGCGCCGCCCTCGTCCAGGTGCACCACGCCGGCGCCGGCCCGGACCCGACCCGTGGTGGGCTCGAAGTCCTTGCCGGTGGCGATCCGGTCGCCGTTCAGCGCGACCAGGGTGGCGTTGAAGGTCCGCGGGCCCTCGCCGGCGTTCGCCACGGCCAGGGTGGCCAGGATGTCCCAGTACTCGGCGGTGCGGAAGGCCATCCGCTGGCGCTCCCGCTCGACCACGATCCGGGTCGCCACGGACTGCACCCGGCCCGCCGAGAGCTTCGGCATGACCTTCTTCCACAGCACCGGCGAGACCTCGTAGCCGTAGAGCCGGTCGAGGATGCGGCGCGCCTCCTGGGCGTCGACCAGGTCGCGGTCGATCTCCCGGGGGTTGGCCACCGCGGCCTGGATCGCCGGCTTGGTGATCTCGTGGAAGACCATCCGCCGGACCGGCACCTTGGGCTTGAGCGTCTCCACCAGGTGCCAGGCGATGGCCTCGCCCTCGCGGTCCTCATCCGTCGCCAGGAAGATCTCGTCGACCTCCTTGGCCAGCTTCACCAGCTTGCTGATCTGCTGCTTACGGTCCGCGGAGACGACGTAGAGGGCGTGGAAGCCGTTGTCGACGTCCACCCCGAGCCGGGCCCACGCCTCGCCCTTGTACTTGGCGGGCACGTCGGCGGCGTTGCGCGGCAGGTCCCGGACGTGGCCGAAGCTGGCCTCCACGACGTATCCCGGGCCGAGGTAGCCCGAGATCGTCTTGGCCTTCGCCGGTGACTCGACGATGACCAGACGGGTGGTTCCAGCGTTGCTCGGCACGTCTCTCCCCGACCTCACTCCTGCTCCATGCCCGATTCGGGCCGTGTTGCACCCCACCGGACCACCGGCGGTCCGGATGTCCAACGTAACGCGCCGCCGGGGTTTCGGGTTTCGCGGGCGACAAACAGCCTCCGCGCGGCGGGCGCCACGGCGCCGCGCGGGCTTCACGGGCCGGACGGCGCCACCGTACACCGTGGGTAGGGCCGGAGGCGGGCCACTGTGACGATGGCGGACCCTCAGCCGAGGGTCACCAAGCCGTTTTACCGGCCGAGACGCCGCCCGGCTGTCCTCGATCGGACACCTCGTCGCCGCGCCCGCCTGACCCGGCCTGATCGACTCCGTTACGGCGAGGCGGCGGTGTCCCGGTGGCCCTGATCCCGCCACCTCGGCGCCATGGAGTCGATCTTGCAAACCCGTCCCCGTCCCTGAGCCGGTGGTCAGGTCGGGGTCGGCCAGGCGTCCGGCGGGGTGGCCGACGGCCGCTCGCCGACCAGCTCGGCCAGCCGGGTCAACCGCCGACGCCCGGCGATCCGGAAGGCCGGCCCGCCGTCGTCCGGCTCCGACACCGCCGTCGGCAGGCCAACGGCGGCGAGCGCCGCCCGCACCGTCGGCCACCACTCCTGGTCACCCGGGCCGAGCCCGAGCAGGAACCCCGCGGGGTCGGGCCGGCCGGCGGCGGCCAGCCAGAGCCGCAACCGCCGACCGTTGAGATGGAAATGCGCGGGCGGGCGCTTGCGGCCCGCGTCGGTCAGCCAGGCCGTCGCCAGCGGCGCGAGGGTCCGCGCGTACGAGGTGCGCACGGCGTAGCGCTGGTCCTCGGTCGCCTCCCAGCTCGCGGCCAGCCCCCGTAACCCCAGCTCGGCGACGAGCACGTGCACCCGCCAGGCGGCGTCGACCACGATCGACAGTCGGGCGGTACGCCCCATCCGGCCCACCTCGCCGGGGCCGGCGAGCAGGCCGGCCAGGTCGGCGACGGACGGGTCCGCCGCCTCGGTGCCGAACAGCGAGAGCTGGCGCACCGGTTCGGGGGGTGAGTCGGGAGGGGTCAGCGACACTCCGGAACCTCGTGAAAAGCCTGTTTGAGCTCTTGATCGTTGAGCCGGCTGGTGTCCAGCGCGCTCGCGTCGTACTCCTTGGTGAGCGTCTCGACCGTGGCCTTGACGCCGTCGTAGAAGGTGGTGGCCTCGCCGGTGCCGAGCCCGTCGATGGTGTCGCGGGCCCGGCCGTACGCGTCCCGGACCTTCTCCAGGGTGGTCTGGAACCCCTTGGAGATCTCCTCGCCGTGCTCGGTCTCGGGGACACCGGCGTCGGCGACCCTGCGCCGGGCGGTCTCGCTGGCGTCCGCCGCGCCGGCGAAGAGCCGGACCAGGTTCTCCTTGGCCTGCGCCGGGGTGGTCTGCGCGGTCATCTGCTGGTCGGTGCTGCTGGTGAGCTTGCTGATCTCGGCCCGCCAGGGGGTGAGCGCCTCGCAGACCGAGGCGGCCCAGGCCCGCGGGGTGGGCCCTCCGCCGCAGGCGGCGACGGCGAGCACGAGCGTGGCCAGGACCACCGTGAGCTTTCCGGCGGCTGTCGCCCGGCACGTACGCATGCGTTGCAGCGTACGGCCTCCGCGCCGATGCGCCACCGCTCAGGTTTGCCGCCCTCGGGGCGCGGCGGACGGGTTCCCGGCCGGCGGTCGGCCGACCGGGAACCCACCGTCGCCTCAGGCGTTGACCGTCTCCGCCCGCTCCGGGCTGCCCGCGCCGGAGCCGCCGTCGGAGGAGTCCATCGCCACGCCCTTGCGCTTGCTGAACACCACCGCGGCCACCACGATCAGGGTCGCGACCAGCGCGATCGTCAACCGCAGCGGGGTGTTGCGGTCGGCGCCGACGCTCCACGCCACCACGGCCGGCGCGATCAGCAGCGAGACCAGGTTCATCACCTTGATCAGCGGGTTGATCGCCGGGCCGGCGGTGTCCTTGAACGGGTCACCGACGGTGTCGCCGATGACCGTCGCGGCATGCGACTCGGAGCCCTTGCCGCCGTACGCGCCGTCCTCGACCAGCTTCTTGGCGTTGTCCCAGGCGCCACCGGAGTTGGCCAGGAAGACCGCCATCAGCGTGCCGGCACCGATCGCCCCGGCCAGGTACGCCGCCAGCGCGCCGGGCCCGAGGCCGAAGCCGACCGCGATCGGCGCGAGGATGGCCAGCAGACCGGGGGTCATCAGCTCGCGCTGCGCGTCCCGGGTGCAGATGTCGACGACCTTGCCGTACTCGGGGCGCTGGGTGCGGTCCATGATCCCGGGCAGCTCGCGGAACTGCCGGCGGACCTCCATCACCACGGCCCCCGCCGAGCGGGACACCGCGTTGATGGCGAGCCCGGAGAAGAGGAAGACCACCGCCGCGCCGATGATCAGGCCGACCAGGTTGCGCGGGTTGGACACGTTCAGCGAGTTGAGGATCTCGGTGCCGACGTCCCCGACCCCGGCGTCGGCGTACGCGGTGCGCAGGGTGTCGGTGTACGAGCCGAACAGGGCGGTCGCGGCGAGCACCGCCGTGGCGATCGCGATGCCCTTGGTGATCGCCTTGGTGGTGTTGCCGACCGCGTCCAGCTCGGTGAGGATCCGGGCGCCGTTCTCGTCGATGTCGCCGGACATCTCCGCCACGCCCTGCGCGTTGTCGGAGATCGGGCCGAAGGTGTCCATCGCGACGATCACGCCGACGGTGGTGAGCAGGCCGGTGCCGGCCAGCGCGACCGCGAAGAGCGAGAGCGTGATGGAGCTGCCGCCGAGCAGGAACGCCCCGAAGACGCCGGCGGCGATCAGCAGCGCCGAGTAGACGGCCGACTCCAGGCCGACGCTGATGCCGGCGAGGATGACGGTGGCCGCGCCGGTCTGCGAGCTCTTGCCGATGTCCTGCACCGGGCGCCGGTTGGTCTCGGTGAAGTAGCCGGTCAGCGCCTGGATGGCGGCGGCCAGCACGATGCCGATGACGACCGCGCCGATGGCGACGATCCGCGGGTTCTGGTCGACGTCGGTCAGCCCGCCCTCCAGCTCGGCGAAGGTCGCCGGCAGGTAGGCGAAGGCGGCGATCGCCACCAGCACCGCCGAGATCACCGCGGAGAGGTAGAAGGCCCGGTTGATCGCGGTCAGGCCGTTGCGGTCCGAGACGCGCAGCCGAGTGATGAAGACGCCGACGATCGCGACGAGGACACCGATGGTGGAGATGATCAGCGGGAAGACCAGGCCGTCCTCGCCGAACGCGGCGCGACCCAGGATCAGGGCCGCGACCAGGGTCACCGCGTACGACTCGAACAGGTCGGCGGCCATGCCGGCGCAGTCGCCGACGTTGTCGCCCACGTTGTCCGCGATGGTGGCCGCGTTGCGCGGGTCGTCCTCGGGGATGCCCTGCTCGACCTTGCCGACCAGGTCGGCGCCGACGTCGGCGGCCTTGGTGAAGATGCCGCCGCCGACCCGCATGAACATGGCCAGCAGGGCGGCGCCGAAGCCGAAGCCCTCCAGCACCGTCGGCGCGTCCCCCTTGAAGAGCAGGACGACCATCGCGGCGCCGAAGAGGCCGAGCCCGACGGTGAGGAAGCCGACCACGCCGCCGGTGCGGAAGGCGATCTTCATGGCGGCCTCGCGCCCGCCCTGCGCCTCGCGGGCCGCCGCGGCGACCCGCAGGTTGGCGCGGGTGGCCAGCCACATGCCGGCGCCACCGATGGACGCGCTGAACAGGGCACCGACCACGAAGAAGGCCGACCGGCCGAGCTTCACCGCCAGCTCGCTGCCGTCGGTGTCGTGCACCGGGAGCAGGAAGAGGAGCACGACGGCGACGACGACGAAGATCGCCAGCGTCCTGAACTGCCGGAGCAGGTACGCGGAGGCGCCCTCCTGTACCGCTCCGGAGATCTCCTGCATGTTGGTGGTGCCCTTACCGGCTGCCAGCACGGCCTTGGTCAAGGCGGCGGCGAAGACGAGTGCCACCAGCGCGATCACCGCGGCGATGACGACGTACGTCAGGTTTCCTCCGGAAAGGGACAGCGCGCCGCCATCGGCGGCCAAAGTCCCGGACATCTATGTCCTCCTGTACCGAACACTGTCGCGCCGGCCAGCGGACGCACTGACCCGACGCCTGGATGCGGTTGCGCAAGCGCACCAACCCACCCCACCGGACCAGCGATGAACGCACATACCCGCTGGTTGCGGGAAGGATCACTTGCTGACAACCCCGGTACTGTAGCCCCGTGCAGTGTTGGAGGTCACATCCGGGGGACGCCGTGTCCGGATGATCTTTGTAACTGTGTTATGAGGAAAAATCTGATATAGGAGCCCATCAGCACGTCGAGGCCGCGACCCCGAAGGGTCGCGGCCTCGATGACGCAGAGTGCGCAGGTCAGCGGCCGACCGGCCACACCATCCGGACCTCGGTGCCGACACCCTCGTCGACCGGACGGACCTGGAGATCCTCCACGAAACCGGCGAGCAGGGCGAAGCCGACACCGGTGGTCAGCGCCTCGTCGGTCAGCGACTCGTTGGCCAGGTCGTCGGCGTTCAACGCGGCCAGCCCGATGCCGGCCTCGATCGGCGCCCGGTCCACCACCCGCACCGAGTACGCCCCGGCGTCGGACATCTCCACCAGCACCGGGTCGGGCAGCCCGTACTGCCGGTGCAGCGCGACCGCCCGGGTGCACGCCTCGCCGATGGCCAGCCGCACCTCGTCGAGCAGGTTCTCGCGCACCCCGGCCCGGCGGGCCACCGCGACGCCGACCAGGCGGGCGGTGCGCACGTGCACCGGAGCCGGCGAGAAGGAGAGTCGGACCGTCGCCATCACGCGCCGGCGCCGGTGGGGTCCGCCGCGATCGCCGCCTCGACCGTGGGGTGCAGCGGGAACACCTGGTCCAGCGCGGTGATCCGGAAGATCTTGAGCAGCGGCTCCTTGTCGCAGACCAGGGCGAAGGAGCCACCGGCCGAGCGGAGCCGCTTAAGGGCGCCGACCAGCACGCCGAGGCCGGTCGAGTCGAGGAAGTCCACCCGGCCGAGGTCGACGATCACCCGCCGGGAGCCACCGTCGATCAGCTCGAGGAGCCGTTCGCGCAGGCGGGGGGCGGTGTAGACGTCCACCTCACCGCCGACCTCGAGCACCGTGTGCTCCCCCACGGTGCGGGTCGCCAGCGACAGCTCCATCAGTCCCTCCTCCGAGAGCCGTAAACTCTCCTGGGCATCTAACCATCCCCGCCACGACGGCTTCTGGTCACCGGCGGAGGCTTCTCCTTACCCACGCCCGGAGTTGTTCACCTCCGAACACCAGTGCGAGAGTGCAGGACGTGAATCCCGCAGCCACCGTATCCGCAGGTCCCGGCCCCGGTCGACCGCCGACGGCGGCGCCGGGCGACCTGCTGCGCCGGCTGCGCGCCCGGCACGGCGACGATCCGGTCACCCACGTCGAGCGGGTCCCGGCCCGACCCGGCGAGCCGGCCCCCTGGCCGCGGTGGGCTCCCGAGGACCTGCGGGCGGCGTTCGCCCGGCGCGGCGTGGTCGCGCCCTGGCGGCACCAGGCCGAGGCCGCCGAGCTGGCGTACGCGGGGCAGCACGTGGTGGTGGCCACCGGCACGGCGTCCGGCAAGTCGCTGGCCTACCAGCTGCCCGCGCTGGCCACCCTGCTCGCCGACCCCAGGGCCGCCGTGCTCTACCTGGCCCCGACCAAGGCGCTCGCCGCCGACCAGCTCCGCGCCGTCGCCGGCCTGGAACTCGACGGGGTACGCCCCGCCACCTACGACGGGGACACCCCGCGCGCCGAGCGGGAGTGGATCCGCCGGCACTCCCGGTTCGTGCTGACCAACCCGGACATGCTGCACCACGGCATCCTCCCCGGGCACGCGAACTGGTCCGGCTTCCTGCGCCGGCTGGCGTACGTGGTGATCGACGAGTGCCACACCTACCGGGGCGTGTTCGGCTCGCACGTCGCGCACGTGCTGCGCCGCCTGCGCCGGCAGTGCGCGAAGTACGGCCGTACCCCCGTCTTCGTGCTGGCCTCGGCGACCTCCGGCGACCCGGCGGCGGCGGCCGGGCGGCTCACCGGCCTGCCGGTGGCGGCCGTCACCGAGGACACCTCGCCGCGCGGCGGGGTGACCTTCGCGCTCTGGGAGCCGCCGCTGCTCCCCGATTCCTCGGGGGAGGTCGCGGACCTCGCGCCGGTGCGCCGGTCGGCGCTGCGGGAGACCGCGGACCTGCTCGCCGACACCGTCGCCGAGGGGGTACGCACGCTGGCCTTCGTCCGCTCCCGCAAGGGCGCCGAGGTGGTGGCCGCGAACGCGCGGCGGGCGCTCGACGAGGCGGTGCCCGGGCTCGGCGACCGGGTGGCCGCCTACCGGGCCGGCTACCTGCGCGAGGAGCGGCGCGAGCTGGAACGCGCCCTGCTCCACGGCGACCTGCTCGGCCTCGCCTCCACCAACGCGCTGGAACTCGGCGTCGACCTGGTCGGGCTGGACGCCGTGCTGATCTGCGGCTGGCCGGGCACCCGGGCGTCGCTCTGGCAGCAGGCCGGGCGGGCCGGCCGCTCCGGCGACGAGGCGCTGGCGGTGCTGGTGGCCCGGGACGATCCGCTCGACACCTATCTGGTGCACCACCCGGAGGCGCTGTTCGGGCGGCCGGTCGAGGCCACCGTGCTCGACCCGGCCAACCCGTACGTGCTCGCCCCGCAGCTCGCCTGCGCGGCGGCGGAGGCCCCGCTCACCCCGGCCGACCTGGACCTCTTCGGCGACGGGGCGAAGGAGGCCGTCGAGGAACTGGTCACGGCGGGGGCACTGCGGCAGCGGCCGACCGGCTGGTACTGGCGGCACCGGGAGCGGCCCGAGGTGGACCTGCGCGGCGAGGGCGGCGCGCCGGTCTGCGTGGTGGAAGCCTCGACCGGGCGGCTGCTCGGCACCGTCGACGGCGGCTCGTCGCACTTCCTCATCCACTCCGGCGCGGTCTACCTGCACCAGGGCGTCTCGTACGTGGTCGACTCGCTGGACCTGGCCGACGGGTGCGCGCTGGTGCACGCCGAGGAGCCGGACTGGTCCACCCACGCCCGCGACGTCACCTCGCTCTCGGTGGTGTCGGTCCGCTCCTACGTGGACGCCGGGCCGGTCGGGCTCTTCCTCGGCGAGGTGGACGTGACCAGCCAGGTGGTGTCGTACCAGCGGCGGCGGATCGCCTCCGGCGAGGTGATCGACACCCGACCGCTGGACCTGCCGGCCCGGGAGCTGCGCACCGTCGCGGTCTGGTTCACCCTCTCCCCGCAGTCGCTGGCTCTCGCCGGGGTGGCGGCGGCCGACGTCCCGGGGGCGCTGCACGCCGCCGAGCACGCCGCGATCGGGCTGCTGCCGCTGATGGCCACCTGCGACCGCTGGGACATCGGCGGGCTCTCCACCGCCGTGCACCCGGACACCGAGGCCCCGACCGTCTTCGTCTACGACGGTCACCCCGGCGGGGCGGGCTTCGCCGAGCGGGCGTACGGGACGGCCGCGGCCTGGCTGCGCGCCACCCGGGACGCGATCGCCGAGTGCGGCTGCGAGGCGGGCTGCCCGTCCTGCGTGCAGTCGCCGAAGTGCGGCAACGGCAACAACCCGCTCTCCAAGCCGGACGCCGTCCGGGTCCTCGACGTGGTGCTCGCCAACCTGCCCCGCGACACCGACCCGGCGTCGGCGCTGCCGGAGGGCGACGTTCCGGCCTGGTCGGGGGACGCTGCACCGGCGGCGGCCGACCAGCCGGCCCCCTCGGCCGCGACCGCCGGTTCGCCGGTCGACCCCTCGTCCGCAGCACCGGTCCTACCGCGTCAGGACGGGCGGGCGGGCGCTGGCGCCGACGTCGCTCCCCCGGGCTGAACCTTCCGCTTTCCCGGATGCGTGCATGACCTGCACGGCGGTGGGCATTGATGCATGGGAGCGCTTCCATGGATGGCAGATCAACGAGCGACTGCGCGGAATTCACCAGGTGCTCAACGCCTGGGCGCTGAAGGCAACGGTCGAGGGCGGACGCTGAGCCGCTGGTTGTGCGAGACTCCGGCGCAAACTTCGGAGGAGATATACATGCAGCTCGACAACTTGCAGACGCAGCACCAGTTCCACGTCCGGCAGCGGATCCGGATGATGGTCAACCAGTACGAGGTCCGCGCCGTGGCCCCGGACGGCACCGAGGGAGAGCTGCTGGCGTTCGCGCAGCAGAAGCGGCTCGCCTTCAAGGAGCAGGTCACGATCTACACCGACGACTCCAAGCAGCAGCCCCTGCTCGGCTTCAAGGCCCGGCAGCGGCTCGACCTCGGCGCCACGTACGACGTCACCGACGCGGCCGGCAACTCGATCGGGCTGTTCCGCAAGGACTTCGCCCAGTCGCTGCTGCGCTCGACCTGGCACGTCGAGCAGCCCGGCCTGCCGCAGATCACCGGTCAGGAGCGGAGCATGCCGGTGGCGCTGCTGCGCCGGTTCGTGGACTCGCTCTCCTGGCTGCCGTACCACTTCGACTTCGTCGCCGGGGGCCAGCCGGTCTTCTCGGTCGTCAAGAAGTGGGGCCTGCGCGACAAGTACGTCGTCGAGGTGCAGAACCCGCAGGTGGACCGCCGCCTGGTGATCGCCATGGCGATCGGGCTGGACGCGCTGCAGAGCCGCTGACCCGCCGACCGGCCGGGGGCGCGTGCTGCAGGCGCGCACCCGGCCGCTTTGTCGCTGCTCCACGGCGTATGTCGCCGCACGAGGCGGAACCGGTTCTCATCGCCGGTTCCTCTCAGGCGACCCGGGCCGAACAGTCAGTCGCGGATCGGGCCGGCGCGGGAGGTGGCCGTGGCGGTCCGCCGGAAGCCCGGCAGCGGGGTCACCGGCACCTCCACGGTCACCAGCACGTCCAGGCCGTCCAGGCGGCAGCCGGCCAGCCGGGCGCCGTTGGCCCGGGCGATCTCGGCGGCCGCGGCGCAGGCCACGCCGTCCCCGTCCAGCGCCCGGCCCGCCCCGGCGAGCGCCGCGAAGTCGGCGCCGACCCGGGCCTGGTGCCGGGCCGTCCGGGCGGTGCCGATCGCCGCACCGATGACCCCGACCAGGACGAACACCAGGCCGACGACGAGCAGGCACACCGTCGCCCCGCCTCGGTCGGACACACCGGGTCGCCCCGGCGTCACGGCTGCGCCCCGGGCGAGCCCGGCTCGACGGCGGTGACCGTGGTCGCGGCCACGGTGATCCGGGGTAGTCGCGCACCGAGCGCCCGGACGGGCGCCCGAACGGTGGCGGTGACCCGCTCGCCGTTCACCGACACCGAGACGACCGCGCCCGGGGGTGCGATCCGCATCCCGGCCGCCGTGCCGCTCTCACCTCGGGAGGCGGCGAGTGCCGCCTCCCGGGCCGCGTCCAGGCAGGCGGCCTTCGTGGTGACCGCGTCGACCGCGGTGAGGCCGGCGAGCAGGAGCAGGAGCAGCGCCGGCAGGCCGGCCGCCAGCTCGGCCGTGAACGAACCGCGGTCACGACCGGCCGGCCGGCGCCGGCTCACTTCAACGCCCGGTCGATGACGGCGGTCAGGGCGGACTGCACGTTGCCGGACGTGAGCACCTTGAGCAGGATGCCCGCGAAGGCGACCGCGGCGAGCGTGCCGACGGCGTACTCGGCGGTGTTCATCCCGGCGTCCCCCCGGAGCCGGGCGAGGAGTCTGCGCACTGGCGTGTCCCTTCTCGATGGTTTCTCACAGCACGTCGCCGAGAACGGCGACGATCACCGGCACCAAGCCGGCGAGAATGAAGGCCGGCAGGAAGCAGAGCCCCAGCGGCAGCACGATGAGCACGCCCGCCCGGCGGGCCGACGCCTCGGCGGCGATGGACCGGTCCGCCCGCAGGTCATCGGCGACCCGGGTCAGCGCCCCGGCGAGCGCGGCTCCACTGCGCGAGGTGCGCAACGCGGCGGCGACCAGCCGGTCGGCCCCCGGTACCGCGCCGAGGTGCGCCCAGGCCTCGTCGGGTGCGCCGCCCAGCAGCAGCGTCCGGCCGATCCGGTGGAGCCGCTCGGCCAGCGGCCCGCCGAGGGCGTCGGCGACCTCGAGTACCGAGCGGTCGACCGGCGCGCCGGCACGTAACGTCGCCGCCAGCAGGTCGGCGGCCAGCGGAAGGTCGGCGGCCTCGCGCAGCCGGCGGTTCCGGGCGGCCGGGGGCTCGATCCGCCGGAGCAGTCGATCCGCCACCAGCGCGGTCACCGCCCCGACGAGGCAACCCGACATCCCGCCGAGCAGGACCGCCACCGCCACTCCGGCCAGCCCGGCACCGAGCCGTACGCGGTCCGGCCACCACGTCGGGCGCCGGTCTGCCGCCGGCCGGACCTGGGGGCCCAGTCCCCGCAACCGTCGGGAGGGGCGGACGCCCGGCGCGCGGAGCGCCACCACCAGGGCCGCCGCGGCGACGAGAGCGCCGGCTGCCAACTCCTGCCGGTTCATCGGGCGCTCGCGTCCGGCGTGCCGCCCAACCGCTCCGCCCAGAGCAGACCACCGATCTGCAACCCCATGGCGGTCAGCGCACTGACCGCCCCGACCGGGGTGTGCAGCAGCACCGCGACCGGATCGGCGCCGATGCCGTAGCCGAGGCCGATCCCGCCGAGCGGCAGGGCGGCGAGCAGCAGCGCGGTGGCCCGGGCGCCGGCGGCCTGGGCGGAGGCGGCGGCCAACCCCCGGTCCAGCGCACGGGCGTCGGCTTCGACGCGTTCGAGGAGTTCGGCCAACGGGGCACCGGTCCGGTCGGCGAGCCGCACCGCGGCCCGGGTCAGGCTCCCGAGGCGGTCCCCGTCGTCGTCCGGCGTGGGAACGGGCAGTCCGGCCCGCAGGTCGGCGGCGAGACCACAGAGCTGGTCCAACCTGCGGCGGCGCTCCCCGACCGCGTGCCGCGCCGCCCGCCGCCGGAGCACGGCCCGGGCGCCGAGCGAGCCGTACCCGCCGAGGAGGACCCCGGCGACCGGTCCGGCGGCGAGGGCGCCGAGGGCCGCCGCCACGAGCCCGACCAGGAGCAACGTCCGGCGTGGGCGAGCCACCAGCGCCGCGAGGAGCCCCCTGAACCTCTCCACGGCCTGCACCGGCGGCCAGCCAGTGGTCAACGCGCCCGACCACCGCGCGGCGGTGTCGGCGGTCCGGCCGCCGTCCGAACCGGCGGCTCGATGGAGGCGGCGGATCTCGCCCACGCCGAGCCGCAACGGCTCCAGCGGTCGGCGGGAGTCGCGCCGACCGGGCGGCCGGAACGACGGTGGCCTGGTCAGCGCTCCCGCCGGACCGGCAAGCCGGCCGCCGGCCATGGGAGCAGGCGTCGGGCCTCCGACGGCCACCGCCACGGTGCACGGGCCGTCGGTGTGAGGGGCAAGTCTGCTCGATCTCGTCCCGCCCGACCGGCGCGGGCCGGACGGTACGACCGCGGCCGGAGCGGCGACAACCGGTGGCGCCGTCCGCGGCACTTCGGTGGCGGACCCGGACGCGATAAGGGCGGCCGGGGCGGCGACAACCGATGGTGGTGTCCGCGGCACTTCGGTGGAGGGCTCGGACGGGAGGAAGGCGGTCGGGGCGGTGCGGAACGACTCGGCGTCGTGCGGCGTGGGTGCGGGTTGGCCGGGTGCGCCGGCACCGAGCAGGGCGCGGCGTCGCCGGCGGCTGCTGCGGGCCGGCCAGGCCACCACCGCCGCCGCGCCCACCAGCAGCGCCGCCACCAGCCAGATCGGGAGACTCATGCCGGGCCCGCCGACCCCGGCCACGGCTCGCAGAGGATCGGCGGCACCGCCACGCCCCGGTCCCGCAACAGCGTGCCGAGGGCCCGACCGGCCAGCCCCAGCCCCCGTCCACGCACCCAGGCAGGCACGACGGTGACCAGGCGGTCGGGCCCCTCCGGCAGCAGGAGGCAGATCGACTCCAGCACCCGGCCGCGCGGGCCGCGGCGTACCTGGAGCACCACCTGGAGCGCGGCGGTCACCTGGGCGTGCAGCGCGGCCCTGGGCAGCCCGCCGAGCAGTCCGAGCGCCTCCAACCGGGCGGGCACGTCGGCCGGGGTGTTCGCGTGCAGCGTCCCGGCACCGCCGTCGTGGCCGGTGTTGAGGGCGCCGAGCAGGTCGACCACCTCCCCGCCCCGGCACTCCCCGACCACCAGCCGGTCGGGGCGCATCCGCAGCGCCTGCCGGACCAGCTCGCTGAGCCCGACCGCGCCGGTGCCCTCCACATTGGCCGTACGGGCCTGGAGCCCCACCACGTGCGGATGCACCGGGTGCAGCTCGGCGGCGTCCTCGACCAGCACGATCCGCTCGGTCGAGGGCACCAGCCCGAGCAGCGTGTTGAGCAGGGTGGTCTTGCCTGAGCCGGTGCCGCCGGTGACCAGGTACGCCAGCCGGGCGGCCACCACCGCCGCCAGCACCGGGGCGACCGGTCGTGGGACGGTGCCCTGGCGTACCAGGTCGTCGAGGGTGAACGGCCGCTGCCGGAAGGTACGCAGGGACAGGTAGGGGCCGTCGGTCGCCACCGGGGGCAGTACGGCGTGCAGCCGGGTGCCGTCGCGCAGCCGCGCGTCCGCGTACGGGGAGCCGTCGTCGAGCCGGCGGCCGGCGGCCGCGGTGAGCCGCTGCGCCAACCGCCGTACGTCGTCGAGGGAGCCGAGCGGCACCGCCACCTGCCGCAGGCCCTCGCCCCGGTCGACCCAGACCCGGGTGCCGTTGACCAGCACGTCGGTGACCTGTGGATCGGCCAACAGCGGGGCGAGCGGCCCGGCACCGACCAGGGCGTCGCGCACCTGGTCGGCCATCCGCAGCACGGCGGTGTCACCGAGGACGGCGGCGGTGGGCTCGGCCCGGACGGCGGAGACGATCGCGGCCGGGGTGACCGGGGTGCCGGTGCCGGCCATCCGCTGCCGGACCCGGGCGGGCAGGTCGTCGGGCTGGCCGGTCATGCCGCACCGGGGACCGGCAGGCCGGTCAGCTCGGTGACGATCCGCCGGCAGAGCGCGGCGAGCGGGCCCCGCCCGGCCCCGGCCGGCGCCTCGCCCCGTTCCAGCCCTCGGCACAACGCCGGCTCGGGCCGTAGCGTGCCGACGAGCGGGAGACCGAGAGCGCGCGCCACCTCGGTCGCCTTCAACCGGCCGGGCGCCGGCCCGCGAACGATCACGCCGAGCGCAGCACAGTGCGGGGCGGCTGCGGCGACCACCCGGGCCGCCGCCGCGACCGCCCGCAGCTCAGCCGGTACCACCAGGTACGCCTGGTCGGCCGACTGCAACGCGACCACCGCCGCGTCGTCGAGCTGGCGGGGCACGTCGACCACCACGAAGTCTCGGCCACGCCGGGCGGCGTCAACCGTGGCGGCCATCGCCTGCGCGGGCAGGGCCAGCAGGTCTCCCCGGTCCCAGGAGAGCACCACCAGGTCACCCCGGCTGGGCAGCGCACGGACCAACGCCGGCGCGTCCACCCGGCCGTCGGCGTCGGTGAGCGCCGGCCAGCGCAGGCCGTCCAGCTCCTCCCAGCCGAGAACGAGGTCGAGGCCGCCGCCGAGCGGATCGGCGTCGACCAGCAGGGTGCGCAGGCGGGCCCGGGCGGCGGTGACCGCGAGAGCGCCGGCGAACACGCTGGCCCCCGCGCCGCCCCGCCCGCCGAGCACCGCGACGGTCCGCGCCGGCCCGCCGAACGGGCGGTCGGACCCGCACTCGGTGAACCGGTCGACCAGCCAGGGCTCGGCTGCCGGGAGGGTGGCCACGTGTTCCGCGCCGATCAGGTCGGCGACCTCCCATGCCGGGTCCAGCTCCCCGGTGCGGCCGACCAGGACCGTGCGAGGCCGCCGGGGCAGCCGCGCCCGCAGGCACGCCTGCGCCTGGTCCCGGCCGACCAGCACCAGCGGCGCCGGCAGCCACCGGGCGCGGGCGGCGGCGGGATCGGCGGCCAGCTCGACCTCCGTACCGCCTGCGGCGGCGAGCCGGAGCAGCTCGTCGAGGAGGTCACCGTCCGAGGTCACCAGGAGCGGCAGCCGCCGGTGCGGCGGAAGTGAGGTACGGGGTGGCATCGCGGCCTCCAGCGGTCCGGCTCGGGGGTGCTGACCCAGACCCTGCTCCGATTACCCTCCGGTTCACCGGCCTCAACCGGTCGCCTGTGGACAACACCCGCCTCTGTGGACAGCCCGCGCCCAGCCGGTGGATCTGCTAAGGCGATCCGCTTCCCACGATGTTGCCGAAGACCGACGCAGCGCCGTTGGGAGACGACGCGTCACGTCGCCGCACCGGCCCGGCGGAGAACTGCCCGATCAACCGCGGAGAATTGCCGGGGTCGCAGCTCAGCGGCCCCAGAGGGCGGACAATCATCGCCCCGTTCTCCACCCGTGACCCATTGACGGCCGGGGACACGGCCCGCCGATAATCGGTGTCCCCATGCCACCGACCGAGGTGGCTGCGCTGCCCGGGAACGGGGCCATGGCCGATCCGTCCGACGAGACCCACCGCCCCGACGCGTCCCTGCGCATCGGGGGCTGGCTGCCCGAGCCCCGCCGTGTGGGCGGACTCCCGCCGTACCCGTCGATCGCACCTGGAGACGCACGGCGCCGCGGCGGCGATCCCGCGCCGGGACCGGCGCGGCCGGTCGCCCACGGGCCGTCACCCCGCGCCGGCGGTCCGGGGCGGGCGCTGGTGCTGGGCTGCGCCGTGGTCGGCGCGCTCGCCACCCTCGCCGTCGCGTCGTGGCCGATCTGGACGGCTCCGCCGCGCCCCGAGGAAGGCCCGCCGGTCGCCGCGCCAGCCACCCGGCTCGACCAGGCGGTCGTGCCCGAGCCGGCGAGCGGCCAACCCACCGTCAGCTTCTCCCCCGCGCCGGTGTCCCTCTCCACCCGGGCCTCGGTGCGGTCGCCCAGCCCCGCCGCGTCACCCACCGACCGGCCGCCCCACCCTGCCGGGGGTACGACCACCCGTCCTCGTCCGTCGACCACCCCGCCCGGGCAGCCCCGATCGGACGAACTCCCGCCGCTGCCCCCGTCGCGCGAACCGTCGCTGCGCTCCAGCGGCGGCGGCGCGGAGACGTTCGTCGACTTCGTCAACCGGCGGGACTCCGAGGTCGTGGTGCACTGGCTCGACTACGACGGTCAGCGGCGCCGGTACGCCGTCCTGGATCCGGGCCGGTCGTACCGGCAGCAGACCTACCTGGGCCACCCGTGGGTGGTCACCGACGCCGGCGGGCGCGGGCTGGTCTGCTTCCTGCCCGCGCCCGACGTCAGCAGGGCGGTGATCCGATAGGGACGGGCGCCCGGGATTCGTGCCTGGCCTGGATCACCGGCTGCCGGAGACGCCGTCGGCCACCAGGACGACGCCGTCCGTCGCCGCCACGCGGTCCCGGGAGATCTCCCGGTATTCGGGGGAGTTGGCCCAGCGCTCGAAGCTCTCGCGACTGTCGAACGACATGAGGATGACCTTGTCGTAGGGCCAGGTGCCCTCGACGACCTGCGGGCGCTCGTCGGCAGCGAGGAGGCGTCCGTCGTACTTGGCGAGGACCGGCATGAAGGCGGCGACGTACCGGTCGTACCGCTGCCGGTCGTGGATGGAGATCTGCGCGAGCGCGTACACGGTCATGGGCTCATGTTACTCACGAGTAGCATCGCCCGGCTCCGACGGAACCCGGCCTGTTGCCGTGGTGGTCGCGAAACGGGATGCGCCGCCGGCCAGGAGTTGCCACCCTCGGCGGATGCAGACGACTGAGGACCTTGCCGCTTTGCGCTATGCGCGGATGCGCTGGAACACGCCACTGTCGGACGAGCATGCCGCTCTGCTCTTGCAGCGGCTTGACATCCGGCCCGGGACGCGAGTACTTGATCTCGGTTGCGGGTGGGGCGAGTTGCTGCTGAGGGCGGTTGCCGCCGGAGTGAGCGGCGCATCTGTGACGACAGGCGTCGGTGTCGATACGGATGATGCTGCTCTCGCGAGGGGACGGGCACTGGCGGCTGACCGCTCACTGGACAGGCACGTCACCTTCGTGAAGGGGGAAGCGGCCTCCTCGCGGGAGACCGGCGATCGTGTCCTGTGCGTTGGCTCCTCGCATGCCTTCGGTGGGACGGCCGATGCCCTCAAGGCACTCGCCGAGTCTGTACGGCCTGGTGGCCGCCTCCTGTTCGGCGACGCGTACTGGGAGCGGCCGCCAACGACCGAGGCGGTAGAGATCTTCGGAGAAGAGACGGTGCCGCTCGCGGATCTCATCGAGCTCGCCCGTGGACTCGGCTGGAGAGTCCTGCACTTCAGCACCGCCGACCAGCGAGAATGGGACGACTTCGAGTCAACCTGGCGCGCGGGACAGCAGGAGTGGCTGCTGCAACACCCGGAAGACCCTCGCGCGACGGAGGTACGCGAGGAACTCGATGACCGGCTGCGCGAGTACGTCGGCATCTACCGCGGCGTCCTGGGTCTTGCGTACTTCGTCCTCGGTCGCTGAACTGCGCCAGCTCACCGTGCTCGTATCCGCCGATCGGGGCACCGAAATGGCTCATGCCCCGACGGAGGCATCAAGGACGGCGTGCACATCGGCCGCTCGTGCTGAGGCGTGGGCAATCACCTCGGCGGCTGCGTAGCCGCCTTGCCGATGCGCTCGCGCCATCAGGCCTACGCGATCGGCAGGACAGGCCCGGTCCCCGGCTCCGGCGGACGCCAGGCCCGGATCCTCCGGTCCGGCAGGTTTCGCCTGGTCGGCCAGAGCTGCACCCGCCAGACGTCGCCGGGTCTCGTGGATCCGGGCCAGCCCCGGTTCACGAAGCCCCGCCCGCAGATGCGGACCCCGTACCGCCCGTCGGGCACCTCGCACCGCCGGCACTCCAGCGTCGGCGAGCCGTACGACAGCTCTCCGCCGTCGACCTCCAGCGCGCACTCGAAGATCTCTTCCCACTGCCCGAAGTCCCGGGGCGGCGGTTCGGCCCACACCTCGACCCGCAGCGCCATGTCGAAGTTGTTCTGGTGCGGCACGAGAACGAGCACCGTGTGATCGTCGCTGGCGATGTGCGGGCCCACCTGCGCCTCCCGTCCGAGCATGCTCAGGTCCGAGTCGCCCTCCGACGTGCCGGAGAGTGTGAACTGCCCGTAGTCCAGTGCGACCGTCATGTCGTGAGCCGTGACCGGCGCTGGCGTCCCCACGTCGGACAGTGTGCCGTGGGACCGGTCACCCTGGCGCCCCCACGATCGGGTCACTGCCCCCCGCTACACGCTCGATCCAGGCCACGGCAGCACGTCCGCAGCCACGACCGCTGTGGCAGTGGCAGAATGCTTCAAGCCTGGGGCAAAGCTGGCAGAACGGGCGAGCCGATGACGACGAGCAGGGCGGCCGAGCTGCTGCGGAGACCCGGGAATCCACAGCGGGCTACGTTCCTGGAACTCTTCTTCGACCTGGTGTTTGTCCTCGCGCTCGCTCAGCTCTCGCGCGGCCTGGCCGAGGATCTCGGGTGGAGCGGTGCCTTCCGGACCCTGGTGCTGTTGGGGGCCATGTGGTGGGTCTGGTCCAGCACCGCGTGGCTAACCGACCGGATGGACCCGCAACGACCGGCAATCCAGGCGCTGGTCATCGCGACCATGGTCGGCAGCCTGGTGATGGCGGCCGCGGTGCCCGAGGCATTTGGCGACACGGGCCTGATCTTCGCGGGTGCGTACGTCGCCGTCCAGCTCGGCCGCGGGCTCGTCCTCATGGTCGTGCTGCGTGGCTACGAGCTGCAGCGCCACGTCCTCCGGGGGCTGTTCTGGTACGGCCTGTCGGCGCTGCCGTGGATCGCGGGGGCGCTCGTGCACAGTACGGCGCGTGGCGCGTTGTGGGCACTCGCGGTGGTCCTTGACCACACGGCAGGCAGAATCGGCTTCCCCACCCCGGGGGCGGGTCGTACGCCCAGCCAAGACCTTGTGATCTCGGGCGAGCACCTGTCCGAGCGCTACCGGCAGTTCTTCATCATCGCGCTGGGCGAGCTGATCCTGGTGACGGGACTGGGGTTGAGCAGGAACGGCTTCGCGCCTGACCGGGCCGCCGCGTTCGGAGTGTCGATCGCGGCCACCGTGCTGCTGTGGCGGATCTACATATACCGCGCTGGGGAAGTCCTGGCGGGAGCGATTGCCGCGTCTGCCGACCCGCTCCGCCTCGCCCGATCGGCGTCATACGCCCACCTGGTGATGGTGGCCGGCGTGGTCGTTGCCGCCGTCGGCGACGAACTCGTCATCGCCCATCCACTCGGACACACCCCCCCGGCCTGGATCGCCGTCATCCTCGGCGGACCCGCGCTGTACCTGGCCGGGCGCGCCCGCTTCGAGCACGCGGTATTCGGCCGCGTGTCCCGGTCCCGACCGATCGGCGTCCTTGCGCTGGCCGCCCTGACACCGGCGATGCTCCCCCTGCCGCCAGTCGTGGTCGCCGCCGCCGCTGCTCTCGTCCTGACCGGGATCGCCATATCCGACGCAGCCCGCGCCCGCGGACGCCCACCCGAGCCGCCCTCACCACCCGGCTAGCCGGAAAGTGTCACCCACGTCCCGAGACTGTTCTGTCACGGATGCCCCGAGACCCGACATCGCCGGCAGCCGGCCGGCTCGTACGTCTGTTCGACTAGATTGTCGCCGTGGAGGTACGGGGACGCTGGTGGAACGGGTCGTGGGGTCGCATGGCCCGGCGGGATATTTGGCTGCTCTCCGATGGTCGGCTGTGGCGAGTGCGTGGCCGCCTGGGCGGTGACGACGGGCAGGAAGGCTCGTACGACTTGCCGGACGAACCCGCTGCCCGCTCGATGGTCTCCCGGATGATGAAGACCTCGGCTGGCACCTGGCGGGATCTCACGGAGGCGATCCGGCAGGAGTCCAACCGTCGGCAGACTCAGTAGTTGGGGCGCGTCCTGGCGATCATGAGCTCTGCAATCATCCGGGGCAGCGCCGACGCCGAACCGGATGCCATAGTGCCGCCATGAAGGCAGACCTGCACAGCTACTTGAAGGGCGGCCGCGACGCACTGCTGTGGAAGCTCGACGGGCTCAGCGAATACGATATTCGGCGCCCGCTGACCCGGACCGGCACCAACTTGCTCGGTCTGGTGAAACACTCGGCGGTCGGGCACATCCTCTACTTCGGCGTCGTGTTCGGCCGGCCGTTCGAGCAGGAGCTGCCGTACGTCGGCGAGGTGGCGGAGCCCAATGCCGACATGTGGGCGACCGCGGATGAGACCCGCGAGGAGATTGTCGACTTGTACCATCGCGCGATCGCCCACGCCGACACCACCATTGAAGCCCTTGCACTGGATGATGTCGGCCGCGTGCCGTGGTGGGGCGGTGCAGCGGTCACGTTGCACCACATCCTGGTCCACGTCATCGCGGACACGCAACGGCACGCCGGCCACGCTGACATCGTGCGGGAACTCATCGACGGCGCGGCCGGGCTGCTGCCCAGGAACGACAACCTGCCCCCCGCCGACGAGTCATGGTGGCTGGACTACCGCCAGCGAGTGGAGCAGGCCGCCCTCGACGCCAGCAAACGCAGCCACTAGGCCGGTAGCGGTCAACGGCAGGCGTCTGCCCGGACGTGCACACCGCACCACGGTGGCAGCTCGGCTGCCCACACCCGCCAGCCGCCGGCGTCTCGCCGAGTCTCGAACCGCCACGGGTGAGCTGTCCACGCCTACGCCACCTGGCTGGTCACCGACGGCGACCCGATCAACCTGGTGCAGCGGGACAGCTCTGCTGCCTCTCTGCTGCCTCTGGCCCGTGAAACGCCGCCCGAGAGCGCCTTGGACGACGAGGGAGACCCCTGTGACGTGCTCCGGAGCACTATCCCGGAATAGGGACGACCCCCGTCGGGGGGAGACGGGGGTCGTCGGGAGGTTCGGCTCCGGGGGGGTTGAGCCGAACCACTCAGCGGTCACGGGGGGTGCAACCGCCGAGGGCCTGCGAGTTGTCCGAGATATGAATACTCGTCGTGAGGACAAGCATGCCCGAGCAGAGTGTTCACGTCGAGTGGTGTTGACCCCACTCAGGGCGAAAATGTGACCACAGCGTGTGATTGCCGTCACGTAGAGCAGGGGTTGCAACGGCTAGCCCGCAGGTCGGAGGGGCTGGTGACCCCGGGCACCCGCCGACCTTAGACCATCGGGCTAGACTTTCGCGCCGTGGGCCGAAGTGCCGCTTTCTTCGATCTGGACAAGACCGTCATCGCCAAGTCGAGCGCCCTGGCGTTCGGTCGGCCGTTCTACCGGGACGGGCTGATCACTCGGCGTGACGTCGTCAAGTCGGCGTACGCGCAGCTGATGTTCCGGCTGGGCGGCACCGACGAGCAGACCATGGCCCGGACCAGGGACTATCTCGCCACGCTCTGTAAGGGCTGGCAGGTGGAACAGGTCCGTCAGATCGTCGCGGAGACGCTGCACGAGCTGATCAACCCCTACGTGTACGCCGAGGCCGCCGCCCTCATCGAGGAGCACCAGGCCGCCGGCCGGGACGTCGTGCTGGTCTCCGCCTCCGGCGAGGAGATGGTCCGCCCCATCGGTGAGCTGCTGGGCGTGACCGACGTGATCGCCACCCGGATGACGGTCGAGGGCGGCCGCTACAGCGGCGAGGTGGAGTTCTACGCCGCCGGCCCGAGCAAGGTCGACGCGGTCAGCGAGCTGGCCATCGCCCGGGGCTACGACCTGGCCGACTCGTACGCCTACTCCGACTCGTACAGCGACCGGCCGTTGCTGGAGTGCGTCGGCCACCCCACCGTGGTCAACCCCGACCGGGCGTTGCGCAAGCTCGCGGTGGAGAACGCCTGGCCGGTGCTGGAGTTCCGGCACCCGATCCCGCTGGGCCGGCGACTGCGCGAGCGCCCGGCCGTGCCGGTGGCCGCGGCGGCGCTCGGCGTCGGCGTGGGAGTGGCCATCGGCATCGCCTGGTACGGCCGGCACCGCCGCGCCAAGGTCACCCCGGTCGCCTGAGCACACCCGCCGGCCCGAGCGGCCAGGGAGGCGGCAGGGACCGCCGATCGGAGCGGGCAGACAGGCGGCGAGGACGCCTGCCGGGGCGACAGAATCTCCGCCCGCACGCGGTCACCCAGTCCGGAACGGATCAGGCGGCGGCGAGGATCTCGTCGCCGATGACGGTGAGCTGGTCGGCGCCCACCTCGACCGCGGACATGTAGTGCCGCAGCCAGGAGCGCAACCCGTCCGGGGTGCCGGTGGCGAAGGCGCCGGCCGCGCCGACGTACTCCGGCTCCCGCTCCCGGTGCCCGACGTCGACGGCGACCAGCCCGCGTGGGTCGACGCCGCGGGACATCAGCACCAGCCGGGCGGCGGCGCGGGCCACCACGCCGGACGGGCCGGCGAACGGGCGCAGGTTCAGCAGCTCGCCGTGCACGACGGCGGCCAGCACCAGCGGGGGGACCTTGGTGCCCCCGGCGACCAGCCCGGCGAGGCCGTCCAGCCGCGCGCCGACCACCGGGTCGGCCACCGGACGGCCCAGTTCGTCCTCGGTCACCACGTTGCGGGCGGCGAGCACGTGCAGCTTGGCGAGCGCCTGCCGGGGGGCCTTGGGCCAGAGCTCGGTCAGTCCGGGCAGCGCCCCGGCCACCCGCAGCGCCCCCTGGAGCACCGGCTCGGTGACCGTGCCGGCGCGGACCGTCTCGCGCTCGTGGACGTACCCCTCCAGGGCGGCGCTGGCCACCGCGGACCGAAGGCTGACCTCGGCCGCGACCTGACCGCCGTGCCGGCGCAGCGCGCGGTGCCGCATCGCCTCGTCGACCCGCTCGCGGGCCCGCTCGACGGCGGGGGCGATGTCGGCGAGCGCGAGCAGCGGGGCGAGCGGGTCCGTGGTCACCCCGCCACGCTAGCGACCCGGCCGCCTCCGCCGGCCGCCACCCGCCGGGAACGCGACCCGCGCCACCGCCCCGCGCCGGGCGACTGCGACTGCACCCCCGGTCGACGCGGCTTGGCGGCATGTCGCGCTGACAAGCGCCCGCAACACCGCGACACGCCGCAAACGCGCCGCACCAGGCAGGCACCGGCCGACCCGAGGTGAGCCACACGGGTTGGCGGCATGTCGCGGCGACAAGCGCTCCGGACACCGCGACACGCCGCAACCGGCGCGGCGGCGGGGCTGGCCGGCGAGGACGGGGACGCGTGCGCTCCGGGCGGCGGAAGCCGCCGGGCGCGCGATGCGGGCCGCTCGGCGCGTACCGGCCGGACGAGTTGTCGCGGCCTTCCGGGCCCACGACTACCCTCAGCCGGGTAGGAGACGCAGGTCACCCGACGAAGGAGTCACCGCATGAGCGAGGCATTGGCCAACCTGCTGAACGAGACGCGCCAGTTCCCGCCGCCGGCCGCACTCGCCGCGGAGGCCAACGTCACCGCCGACGCGTACGCGGAGGCCGCCGAGGATCGGCTGGCCTTCTGGGAGCGCCAGGCCGGGCGGCTGGCCTGGGCGAAGCAGTGGGACCAGGTGCTCGACTGGTCGAACCCGCCCTTCGCGAAGTGGTTCGTCGGCGGCCGGCTCAACGTGGCGTACAACTGCCTGGACCGGCACGTCGAGGCCGGTCGCGGCGACAAGGTGGCGATCCACTGGGAGGGCGAGCCGGGTGACACCCGCACCCTCACCTACGCGGACCTGCACAAGCTGACCTGCCAGGCGGCGAACGCGCTGACCGAGCTGGGCGTGACCGCCGGCGACCGGGTGGCGATCTACCTGCCGATGATCCCGGAGGCCGCGGTCGCGATGCTGGCCTGCGCCCGGATCGGCGCGACGCACAGCGTGGTCTTCGGCGGCTTCTCGGCCGACGCGCTGACCAACCGGATCCAGGACGCCAGTGCCAAGGTGGTGATCACCGCCGACGGCGGCTACCGGCGGGGCAAGCCCTCGGCGCTGAAGCCGACGGTGGACGAGGCGGTGGCGAACTGCCCGTCGATCGAGCACGTGCTGGTGGTCCGCCGCACCGGCGAGGACGTCGCCTGGTCCGCGAAGGATCACTGGTGGCACGAGACGGTGGAGACCGCGCCGGCCGAGCACACGGCGGAGGCGTTCGACGCCGAGCACCCGCTGTTCATCCTCTACACCAGCGGCACCACCGCCCGGCCGAAGGGCATCCTGCACACCACCGGCGGCTACCTGACCCAGACGGCCTGGACGGCGCACGCGGTGTTCGACCTGAAGCCGGAGGCGGACGTCTACTGGTGCACCGCCGACATCGGCTGGGTCACCGGGCACTCCTACATCGTGTACGGCCCGCTGGCCAACGGCGCCACCCAGGTGATGTACGAGGGCACCCCGGACACCCCGCACAAGGGCCGGTTCTGGGAGATCGTCGACAAGTACCGGGTCACCATCCTCTACACCGCGCCGACGCTGATCCGCACCATGATGAAGTGGGGCGAGGACATCCCGGCCGGCTTCGAGCTGTCCTCGCTGCGCCTGCTCGGCAGCGTCGGCGAGCCGATCAACCCCGAGGCCTGGATGTGGTACAGGCAGCACGTCGGCCGGGGTGAGCTGCCCATCGTGGACACCTGGTGGCAGACCGAGACCGGCTCGATCATGATCTCGCCGCTGCCCGGCGTGACCGCGGCCAAGCCGGGCTCCGCGATGACCCCGCTGCCGGGCATCAGCGCCGACGTGGTGGACGACCAGGGCAAATCGGTGCCGAACGGCGGCGGCGGTTACCTGGTGCTGCGCGAGCCGTGGCCGTCGATGCTGCGCACCATCTGGGGCGACGACAACCGGTTCATCGAGACGTACTGGAGCCGGTTCGAGGGCATGTACTTCGCCGGTGACGGGGCGAAGAAGGACGACGACGGGCACATCTGGCTGCTCGGCCGGGTCGACGACGTGATGCTGGTGTCCGGGCACAACATCTCCACCACGGAGGTGGAGTCGGCACTGGTGTCGCACCCCTCGGTCGCCGAGGCGGCGGTCGTCGGCGCCACCGACCCGACCACCGGCCAGGCGATCGTCGCGTTCGCCATCCCGCGCGGCTCGACGGACACCGCGGGCGAGGCGGGCGAGAAGCTCATCACGGAGCTGCGCAACCACGTGGCGAAGACGCTCGGGCCGATCGCCAAGCCCCGGCAGATCATGCTGGTGCCGGAGCTGCCGAAGACCCGCTCCGGCAAGATCATGCGCCGGCTGCTGCGGGACGTGGCGGAGCACCGTTCGCTGGGCGACGTCACCACGCTCCAGGACTCCTCGGTGATGGAGTTGATCTCCTCGGGGATGAGCGGCGGCAAGTCCGACGAGGACTGACGGCAGGCGTACCAAATCGGTGGGTGACGGTCCGCGCGGGCCGTCACCCACCGTCGTTTTCTGACGGGTACGGCACGGGGCGTGCCGCCGGCGTCACATCGGTCGGTCGGATGAGGCAAGAGAAGCTGAACGGCCACAGGAGACGCCCACCACTGTCGTTCATTGTCTTTCTGATTTAGTTTCACGCAGGTCAGGTCGGTTCGATGAGCATCACATCGATGCAGTGCGCCGGCCGACTCCTCCCTCCCCATGCCCGAGAATTGGAGCGGCATGAACACATCCCCGCAATCCGGGTCGCGTCGACGCCTACTCGTCGCGCTGCCCGCCATCGCCCTCGCGGCCACGTCACTGACCGTGACGGGGACTGCGGCGGCTCAGACGTCCGGTCCCGCCAGGGCCACCATCGGGGCGGACGAGTTCTACATCAACTACGCCGAGCCGGAGGTCCAGCCGGACAGCAGCGGCAAGGAGGTCAAGGGCAAGGACGGGATCTACACCCCGGCCGCGGACGAGGCCCGGACCTACGACCGCAAGTACGCCGGGGGCAACCCGGTCACCGCGCGGCAGCTGGCCAAGCTCGAGGCCAAGGCGATCAAGACCGGGCAGAACCCGCGTCAGATCAAGCAGGCCAAGGGCACCCAGACCGCCAAGCTGCTGACCCTGCTGGTCGAATTCAACGACCAGGCCAACGACGACTTCACCGACGTGATGGTCCCCAAGACGGTCTTCGAGGACCGGAGCTGCGTCCTCGGCACCACGCAGAACGGACCGAAGCACAACGGCATCCCGGACCCGGGGACCCTGCCGCACGAGGACAACAACTCGATGTGGGTGCCGGACTTCTCGCCGGAGCACTTCGACAAGATGCTCTACACCAAGGAGGGCATCACCGAGCGGGTCCGCAAGGATCTGACCGGGCCGGACGGCAAGCCGGGCATCGACATCGCCGGGCGCACCATGCGCAACATGTACCTGGAGATGTCCAAGGGTGCGTACACGGTGGACGGGCAGGCCAGCCCGTGGATCACCGTGCCGCACTCCGAGGGCTGGTACGCGGCCTCGCGCTGCTTCCAGGACGAGAACGGCAACTGGGTCGCCGGGCGCCAGCAGTCGATGAACGGCCACCCGGACAACCCGCAGGGCGCGGGCCGGCTCGCCACCGACGCGATCGACGCGCTGGCGGCGAAGGACCCGAGCTTCCCGTGGGCCGACTACGACATCGAGGACCAGGCCGACCGGGACGGTGACGGCAACGTCTTCGAGCCGGACGGCGTGATCGACCACCTGACGCTGGTGCACGCCGGCCAGGGCAAGTCCCGCGGCGGCGGCGACCAGGGCGTGTACGCCGTCTGGGCGCACTCCTCGTCGGTGGCGGGCGGCTACACCATCCCCGGCACCCAGCTCAAGGTGTCGAACTACATCGTGCAGCCGGAGGACGCCGGCGTCGGCGTCTTCGCCCACGAGTTCGGTCACGACCTCGGTCTGCCGGACCTCTACGACACGTCGGGCAACGCCGACTCGGACATCGACTTCTGGGACCTGATGGCCTCGGGCTCGCACAACGGCGAGATCTTCCAGGCGCTGCCGAGCCACATGGGCCTGTGGGACAAGTGGGTGCTCGGCTGGGCCGACCCGCTGAACTTCACGCCCGGCTCGGACCCGAAGGACGTGCAGCTCGGCCAGACCTCGCGGACGCCGGTCGGCACCAAGGACGGCATCAAGATCAACCTGCCGAACAAGGTGATCACGCTGGCGCAGCCGCACAGCGGCGCCAACATGTGGTACACCGGCGCCGACCAGGACTGGGCGGACATCAAGCTCACCCGCCAGGTGAGCGTGCCGGCGGCCGCCGACGCCAAGTTCTGGATGTGGAACAACTACGTCATCGAGGCGGACTGGGACTTCGGCTTCGTCGAGGTCTCCACCGACGGTGGGGCCACCTGGTCGGAGCAGAAGGTCTACGACGCCACCGGCAAGGTGGTGACCACCCCGGACGGCTACGCCGACCCGAACGGCCGCATGGTCGACTTCGGCAACAAGAAGTACGGCCTGACCGGTGACAGCCACGGCTGGCGGCACGACTACGTCGACCTGTCGGCGTACGCCGGGCAGACCGTCCAGCTGCGGTTGCGGCAGGCCACCGACGAGGCCTTCGTCGAGCGGGGCTGGTTCGCCGACGACTTTTCGGTCACCGGCGGCGGCGCGACGACGTGGAGCGACGACGTCGAGAGCGGCGCCAACGGCTGGACCCAGACCGGCGGCACCTTCACCGACACCACCGGCCCGGGCTGGCGCATCGACGCCGGCAGCCAGACCAAGGCGCACTACTACCTGGCCGAGTGGCGCAACTTCGACGGCTTCGACAAGGGCCTGAAGTACGCCTACGACACCGTGTACTCGCACGAGGCGTGGAAGGTCGACCGGATCGCGTACAACGCGCCGGGCATGCTGGTCTGGTACCGGGACACGGTGCTGGGCGACGTCAACCACGTCACCGCGCAGCTGACCGCGCTGCCGAGCTACGGCGCCAAGGGCGGCCTGCTGATCGTGGACTCGCACTTCGACCCGCACCGCCGGCAGGGCGAGGCCGCCGTCAAGGACCCGTCGGCGCTGGACAACCTGCCCAGCCGGCCGCAGTCGGCCAACGCGGCCTTCTCGCTGACGCCGACGTACCCCTTCACGGAGTGCCTGGAGGCGACCGACGAGTTCTACAGCGAGTACTGCACCAGCTTCGGGGCCCAGGCCCCGGTGTCGGCCTTCACCGACGCCAAGGGCTGGTACCCGGGCATCGAGATCCGCAACGGCGCGGCATTCGCCCGGGACAACGACGCCTCGGTGGTCATTCCGTCGAAGGACAACGCGAAGTACACCACCCGGGTGACGAACCCGGACGGCACCCCGGCGCCGGCGTACTACGGCGCCACCCTGGGCGGCGGAGCGATCGTGCTGGGCACCGGCAACCCGGGTGACCAGGGCGTCAGCTACGGCGTCACGATCACCATCAAGCGGACCGCGAAGGACAACTCGTACGCCACCGTCTACGTGACGCCGGCAACGAACTGATCCGTCCCGATTCGTCGTATCGGACACACGGCGGGGCCCGTTCGGAGCACACTGCTCCGGACGGGCCCCGCCCTCTTACGCCCGCACACATTTCTCGGCAATCGGTGTGACATTTTCGCGAGCACCAGCGCTCCACGTTGGGGCCTCCATAATCGCCATCACTCTAAGTGATCGTGGCCGAACCGTAACGTAAGTTGACAGTTGATTTGCGGGCCGATTGGTGCCGATTTGGGCCGGAATGATGGGGGCTCCTCGGCGTAATTGCCCCGTGACAACTGTTCAAACCTCTGTCATGGTGAGTGACGCATGACATGACAGAGACGGCTTTGGTTGTCCCCGTCATGTAACAGTTCCACAAAGGAGGAGGACCTTTGAGGAGACGAGTCACGGCGGGCCTGGCTTCGGCCGCGGCCGCGCTGCTGGCGGCCGGCGTCGTCACGGCCCCGGCCTCCGCCGCCCCGGCGGCGGAGCCCGCCCCGGGTGCCGACAAGGCGAAGCACGGCAAGGACAGCCTCCCGGATCCGAAGGCGGATCAGCAGCGGGAGGTGCGCAAGCAGGCCATCGCCGATCTGCTCCAGGGCAAGGCCAAGCTGCAGACGCGCAACGGCTCCAAGGTCATCCAGGTCAAGGACGACCTGTTCGTCGAGTACCAGCAGGCCCCGAAGACCGACCCCATCTTCACGATGCTGGTCAACTTCGGCGACAAGACCGACCCGCGGACCGGCGGAGCCGCCGGCCCCAAGGTCAACCAGATCCCCGAGCCGGACCGGAACTGGGACGGCAGCTCCACCGACGACAACAGCACCATGTGGCGGTCCGACTTCAACCGGGCCCACTACATGGACATGTTCTACGGTGAGGGCGAGTCGTTCCGGGACTTCTACCTCAAGCAGTCCGGGGGCCGCTACACGGTCAACGGCGACGTGAGCGACTGGGTCACCGTTCCCTACAACGAGGCCCGGTACGGCAGCAACGCCATCTCCGAGGCCGACGGGTACTGGAACTTCGTCAGGGACTCCGCCACCTCCTGGTACAACGCCCAGGTGGCGGCGGGCAAGACCCAGGCCCAGATCAAGGAGTACCTGGCCCAGTTCGACATCTGGGACCGGTACGACTTCGACGGCGACGGCAACTTCAACGAGGCCGACGGCTACATCGACCACTTCCAGGCGGTGCACGCCGGTGAGGGCGAAGAGGCCGGCGGCGGCGCCGAGGGCGAGGACGCCATCTGGTCGCACCGGTGGGCCGCCTTCCCGAACCTCGCGGGTTCCGCGGGTCCGGCGGGCAACCTCTCCGGTGGCGTGCAGATCGGTGACACCGGGCTGTGGATCCGGGACTACACCACGGAGCCGGAGAACGGCGGTCTGGGCGTGTTCGCCCACGAGTACGGCCACGACCTCGGTCTGCCGGACCTGTACGACACCGCCGGCGGCGACAACGGCGTCGGCTTCTGGAGCCTGATGTCCTCCGGTTCGTGGCTGAGCCACGGCACCGACGACATCGGGTCGACCCCGGGGTACATGGACCCGTGGTCGAAGCTGTTCCTCGGCTGGCTGAACCACACCACCGTCGAGTACGGCAAGGGCAGCACCCAGGTGACGCTCGGGCCGGCCGGCGACAGCGACGGGCCGAAGGCCCAGGCGGTCGTGGTCAACCTGCCGGCGCAGACCCAGACCACCTCGTACAACACCCCGTTCGCGGGTGCGAACGAGTGGTGGGGCGGCAGCGCGGACGACCTGAACACCACGCTGACCCGTCAGCTGGACCTGACCGGTGCGAACTCCGCGTCGATCACCGCGAAGGCCTGGTACGACATCGAAGAGGACTACGACTACCTCTACGCCGAGGTGTCCACCAACGGTGGCGCCAGCTGGACCTCGCTGAGCAACTCGCTCATCGACTCCGGTGAGACCGGCGTCGACGGCTCCACCAGCGGCAACTGGGTCGACCTGACCTACGACCTGTCCGCGTACGCCGGGCAGACCGTGCAGTTCCGCTACCGCTACCAGACCGACGGCGGCGTGCACCTCGCCGGCGCGTTCCTGGACAACGTGTCGCTGGTCAAGAACGGCTCCGCCGCCTGGACCGACGACGCGGAGACGCTGGACGCCGCGTGGACGGCCAAGGGCTTCACCCGGATGACCGGCTCGGTGACCGACACGTACCCCCGCTTCTACATCGCGGAGAACCGCACCTACTTCGGGTACGACGACACGCTGCGGACCGGTGGGTACAACTACGGCTTCGCCGACCGCCCGAACTGGGTGGAGCGCTACTCCAACCACCAGGGCATGCTGGTCTGGTACGTGAACTACGCGTACGGCGACAACAACACCTCGGAGCACCCGGGCTACGGCCTGAACCTCCCGGTGGACGTCCGCCCGGGTCAGATCAAGGTCGGCGGCCAGGGCACGCTCAGCAACCGGCGCAACGGGTACGACGCCACGTTCAGCCTGTACGCCAAGCCGGCCCAGACCTTCCACCGCAACGGGGTGGCGGTCACGGTCCCGGCGCTCGACCCGAACCCGCTCTTCACCGACAGCGGGGCGAACAAGTACTGGAACAGCAGCAACCCGTGGAACTCGGTCAAGGTCGCCGGCTCCGGCACCAAGATTGAGATCCTGAAGCAGGGCACCAACCCGACCGACGACATGGTCGTGAAGGTCAGCAACTGACCAATGTGTTAACAGTGGGGCCGGTGGCGGTGACGCCACCGGCCCCACTGCTTTTGCACCCGCCGCAATCTGATCGAAATATGTCACTATGATCCACCGCTCGCGGATCCACCCTGCTCAACGCATTGATGAACCGCACGGGTGTGACGGTGAAAAGCATTCCCAACAAAAACTTGCAACAAATCGACGCGTCTGTCTTCCCACGCGTCGCAGGAGTGTCTATCTTCACCATCAGTCCCACTAGTGGGACGACTTCACCGGCCCGTACCCCCGTTGGGCCGGTTCCCTCACACCGGAGGTACCACGTGCGCAAAGTCGCAGTGGGTCTGCTCGGGCTTTCGCTGACGGCGACAGGACTGGTGGCGGGCACGTCCGCCAGCGCCGCGCCGACGCCGAAACTGCCGGCGGCCGCCCCGTCGGTCGCCGAGCCTGCCCAGGTCGACCACGATCTGCCCAACCCGCTGGAGAACAAGCGGCGGGCGCTGCGCCAGGAGGGCCTGAGCGAGGTCCTTTCCGGCAAGGCCAAGGCGCAGAAGATCAACGGCAGCACGGTCGTCAAGGTCGGCAAGACCCAGGCCGAGGGGCCGACCGCCCGCACGGCCACGGCTGCCAGCCTGACGCAGGACCAGTATGTCGAGCTCTCCAGGGAGCGGACCGACAAGATCTTCGTGATCCTGGCGGAGTTCGGCGACGAGCGGCACCCGAACTACCCGGACCAGGACACCGACCCGGACACCGCGGGCCCGACCCGGTTCGACGGGCCGCTGCACAACCAGATCCCGGCCCCCAACCGGGCGGTGGACAACTCCACCGTCTGGCAGGCCGACTACAGCGCTGACCACTTCCGCAAGCTCTATTTCGGAACGGGTCAGGGCGACGAGTCGCTGAAGCAGTACTACGAGGCCCAGTCCTCGGGTCGCTACAGCGTCGAGGGCGAGGTCACCAACTGGGTCAAGGTCAGGTACAACGAGGCCCGGTACGGCCGTTCCGACGGCTACCCGTGCGCCTCGAACGTCTGCACCAACACCTGGGCCCTCGTCCGGGACGCCGCGAACCAGTGGGTCGCCGACCAGAAGGCGCAGGGGCGCTCCGACGCGGAGATCGCCGCCGACGTCAAGGCGATGGACCAGTGGGACCGCTACGACTTCGACCAGGACGGCGACTTCAACGAGTCGGACGGCTACATCGACCACTTCCAGATCGTCCACTCCGGCGGCGACCAGGCCGACGGTGACCCGCACCAGGGTGAGGACGCCATCTGGAGCCACCGCTGGTACGCCTACACGTCCGACCAGGGCAACACCGGCCCGGATAACTTCCCGGCCGGCGGTACCCAGATCGGCAACACCGGGGTGTGGATCGGTGACTACACGATCCAGCCGGAGAACGGCGGCCGCAGCGTCTTCTACCACGAGTACGGCCACGACCTCGGCCTGCCGGACGACTACAACGTCACCAGTGGTGGGGACAACAACAACGAGCACTGGACCCTGATGGCCCAGAGCCGGCTCAGCGCCAAGAACGACGGTGGCATCGGCGAGCGGGGCGGCGACCTCGGCGCCTGGAACAAGCTCCAGCTCGGCTGGCTCGACTACGAGGTGATCGTGGCCGGCCAGAAGCGCACCCTGGAACTCGGGCCGCAGGAGTACAACTCCGCGAAGGCCCAGGGCGCCGTGGTGGTGCTGCCGCAGCGGGAGTACACCTTCCAGAACGGCAAGCCGTTCGAGGGCACCAAGCAGTTCTTCTCGGGCAACGACGACGACCTGAACACCACGATGACGCGGACCATCGACCTCACCGGGAAGACCAGCGCCGCGCTGTCGATGAAGGGTCGCTACAACATCGAAGAGGACTTCGACTACCTCTTCTTCGAGGCGTCCACCGACAACGGCCAGACCTGGGCGACGCTGCCGGGTACTGCCAACGGCAAGGCCCTCAAGGAGATCTCGCCCGGGCGCTTCGCCCTGGACGGCTCCAGCGACGACAAGTGGGTCGACGTCAACATCCCGATGAACGCCCTGGCGGGCAAGGTCGTGCAGTTCCGGCTGCGCTACCAGACCGACGGTGGTGTCTCCTCGGGTGGCTTCTACGGTGACGCGATCACCGTCACCGCCGACGGGCAGACCGTGCTCAGCGACGGTGCGGAGGCGGGCGCCGCCGGCTGGACCCTGAACGGGTTCAGCGTGGTGGAGGAGACCTACAAGCGCAAGTTCGACAACTACTACATCGCCGGCAACCGGTCGTACGTCTCGTACGACCAGTACCTCAAGACCGGCCCGTACTTCTTCGGCTACGCGAACACCCGCCCGGACTACGTGGACCACTACGCGTACCAGACGGGTCTGCTGATCTCCTACTGGAACCTCCGGTGGGCGGACAACGACACCTTCGTCCACCCGGGCGAGGGTCGTAACATGATCATCGACGCGCACCCGCGACCGATCTACAACCTGACCGGTAACGCCTGGCGGGCCCGCGTCCAGGTCTACGACGCGCCGTTCAGCCTGAAGAAGGCCGACTCGTTCACGCTGCACATCAACAGCCAGCCCTCCTACATCCGGGGTCAGGACGCGCAGCCGCTGTTCGACGACACCCAGAAGTACTGGTACGCGGAGCTGCCGAACCACGGCGTCAAGCTTCCGGCCACCGGCACCAAGATCCGGGTCCTGGAGCAGGACGGCACCTCGCTGAAGGTCCGCTTCTCCTGATCCACTGATCAGCGCTCCACCGATGCCCGGGCAGGTCACCTGCCCGGGCATCGCCCTTTCCGAGCGCTGGTGGGGCGAGCGCGGCGACCACCAGAGGGAACCGGAGTGGCGCCCGGCACGTCCCAGTGACGTGACACCACGTACCGCCGTCCTGCCGGCCGCCCTCGCGCTCGCGCTGCTCGGCCCACTCGCCGGCTGTGCCGGGAACGGAGGCCCCGTGTCCGACGACCCGACCACGCCCGACACCCCGCCCGCCTCGGGCGCGGCCGCGTCCCCGCCGCCGACCCGGCCCGCCGTCGCGCCGTCCGGCACCCCGGTACCGCCGGCCGACCGGCCCACCCCGCTCTCCGCCACCGACCTGCCGACCCTGGGACCAGCGACCGGCCTGCCGAAGAAGCCCACCGACGACCGGCCGACCAACGTGGTCGCCGGCCGGATCAACCGGGGCGGCTCCGGCCCCTGCTACGGGCTGGTTACCGACGACGGCCGGCAGTACGCGCTGCACGGCCCCGGAATGGGCAGCTTCGTCGTCGGCACCACCGTGCTGGTCACCATCGGGCCGGCCGATCCGGCGCACGACTGCGGGCCGGGCGACGCCGCGAGCATCGTGAGAATCAGCCCGGTCGGCTGACCGGATCCGAGGTCCCGGCCACCTCCGGGGTCGGCGGGACGGTCGATCGGCAGCGGGGTCATAGGCTGTGGCACATGACCGAGCAGCGTGGCGGACCCGTCGACGAGTCCTGCGTCCTGACCGAGGGGCCGTGGACGCACCGGTTCGTCGGCGCGAACGGCAGCCGGTTCCACGTCGTCGAGGCCGGCGCCGGCCCGATGGTGCTGTTCCTGCACGGCTTTCCCGAGTACTGGTGGGCCTGGCACCAGGTGCTGCCGGCGGTCGCCGACGCCGGCTTCCGGGCGGTCGCCGTCGACCTGCGCGGCTACGGCGCCAGCGACAAGCCACCCCGGGGGTACGACGGCTACACCCTCGCCGCCGACGTCGCCGGGCTGATCCGGGCGCTGGGCGAGCGCTCCGCGACCGTGGTCGGCACCGGCGCGGGCGGCCTGATCGCCTGGACGGCGGCCTCGTTCCACCCCACCCTGGTCCGCCGGCTGGTGGTGCTCGGCGCGCCGCACCCGCTGCGCCTGCGAGCTGCCATCTTCGCCGACCCGCGCGGCCAGTTCGCCGCCTCCACGCCCACCCTGAAGTTCCAGCTGCCCCGCTACGAGCACCTGCTGACCCGGGACGGCGGAGCCGCCGTCGAGGAGATGCTGCGCCGCTGGGGCGGCCCGCAGTGGACCCGGGGGCCGGAGTTCGACACGTACGCGCAGTGCTGCCGGGAGGCGATCCAGATCCCGCAGGCCGCGTTCTGCGCGCTGGAGGGCTACCGCTGGGCGTTCCGGTCGGTGCTGCGGCTGCACGGCTACCGGTTCGTCCGGCTCATGCAGAAGCCGCTGGTGACCCCGACCCTGCAACTGCACGGGGCGCTGGACACCGCCTCGTTGCCGCGTACCGCCCAGGGCTCCGGCCGGTACGTCACCGCCGAATACGAGTGGCGGCTGCTCGACGGGGTCGGGCACTTCCCGCACGTCGAGGCCCCGGAGACGGTGCTCGGCGAGATCCTCCGCTGGTCGAAGTCGTGACCGGGCGGGCGGCGGGTCAGACCCGCTGCTCGCGCAGGTCGGCCACCTCGCTGGCGGGTGCCCAGCCCTGGTAGACCCCGAAGTCGAAGACCTCCAGGCTCATCGCCTGCGCCACCGGCCAGCGCCCGCCGGTGTACTCCACCCGCAGCCAGCCGTCGTGCTCGCCGAGCACCACGAACGGCTGCCCCTGCCAGGTGCAGGTGGTGCGCACGTACGCCAGGTCCTCGACCTCACCCGCCGGGACCACCCGGACGTGCCGGCCGGGGCGTACCTCCTCGAAGCCGTCCCCCGGTTCGGGCTGGTAGATGCGGACGTCGTCGCCGTCCGGGCTGGCCTGGTACTCCCGCCCGCGCCACCGGGCCACGTAACCATCGCGCATCACGGCTCACCCACCTGTCGCCAGAGCAGCGCGTCGGTGTCGAGCAGGGCGACCACCCGCTCGGTGCCGTCCGCGCCGATCCGCCACAGCTGCGCGCCGTGCGGCAGCCGGGCGCTGTCCACCTTGAACTCGGCCACCACCTCGGTGCTGTCGCCCGGGGCGAAGCCGTTGCCCCGGAACGGCGGGCGCTCGATGACCCAGCCCTCCATCGCCCGCATGGCGGCCTCGTTCTGCCCGCCGTACGGGATCCGGTAGAGGCTCGGCCGGTACGCGGGCCAGCGCAGCACGTAGATCCGATCGGCGTCGCGCGCGAACGGCGAGCCCGGGTAGCCGAGACCGAGCGCGTCGTGCAACTGCGCCGGGGTGTTGAGGTGCGCCAGCTCGTTGGCCCGGTGCACGAAACCGGAGACCCGGTCGTACCCGCGCTCCAGGTAGTAGGCGAGCTGGCTCGGGGCCACCGCCTTCTGCATGGTCACCGGCCGGGTCGGGTCGGCGACCTGCGGGGCGTACCGGGGCCGCTCGGCCGGTTCCTCGACCGTGACCGCCTCCGGCTCGGTCTCGGCCTCGTCACCGAGCCCCACCTCGGCTGCCCAGTTGGCCAGCCCGACGATCTGCTCGCCGGGCAGTTTCGCCCCGATCGGGCTGCCGGGGTTGACCGCGAAGGACCACACCTCGTCCGGCCAGCGCCGGATCAGCTGCACGAACCGGACCTCGACGGTCTCCACCGGCTCCGGGCGGTGGTCGGCCAGCCGCTCCGGCGAGGTGTGCACCACCACGTACGTCTCGCCGTCGAGTTCCTCCGTACGCCACACGAAACCGGGATCACCCGGACGGCTGCCGGGCGCCGAGTCCGGTGCCACCGGCAGGAGCACCCGGGCCAGGAGCAGCGTGGAGAGGAAGGTGTCGGTGCTGCCGGAGCCTGCCGCGTCCAGCAGGTCCTCCTCGACCGAGTTGGCGGGCTGGAACGCCTCGGCCGCCTGAGCCGGAGTGACGCTGCCGGCACCGCCGGACGATGGAGCCGCCTCGCCCGGCGCGGTGGGCTCGGTGACGGAAGGGCCGGCCAGGATCGGCCCGGCGGGCGCGGCCTCGGCCTCGGCCACCGGAGTCCCCTGCGGCGCGCCGCCGAAGGCCGGGGCGACGGGCGGGGTGGGTACGGGCACGGTCGCCGCCGGCTGGCCGCCGAACGCCGGCGAGACGGGCGCGGCGGGAGAGGGCACCGTCGCCTCGGGCCGCCCGCCGAAGGCCGGCGAGACGGAGGCGGCGGGAGACGGCGCTGTCGCCTCGGCCCGGCCACCAGCGGCCGGCGATACGGGTGCGGTGGCGAACGGCGCACCCTCGGGCCGGCCACCAAAGGCCGGCGATACGGGCGCGGTGGCGGGCGGCGTGCCCTCGGGCCGGCCATCGAAAGCCGGCGAAACGGGCGCGGTCGGGGCCGCGAAGAGCGACTCCGTGCGGTCGTCGGAAACCAGGGCGAGCGGCTCGGTGGGTTCCTCGTCGTCCGGAGCGGCCTGCGCCGCGGACCCGCCGTCCGGCACCGGAGCGATCGGCTCCGTCCGCTGCTCAGGAGCCGGGAAGACCGGCCCGGTGCGCTGCTCGGCAGCCGGTTCCGTCCGCTGCTCGGGAGCCGGGAAGAGCGGCGAGGTGCGCTGCTCGGCAGCCGGGAAGACCGGTTCGGTGCGCTGCCCGGGGGCGGGGGAGATCGGCTCGGTGAGGTCGTCGGCGGACGGGGCGGCGAAGGCCGGGCGGGGGAAGGTCGTTCCCGCCGCGCCGGAGGCGGCGAACTGCCCGCCGCCGGCGGAGCCGTTCATGCTGGCGCTGTTGTCCAGGCCGGCGGTGGCCGGCGGGATCCGGTCCGGCGCCGGGGCGACGGGCAGGTCCCGGGACTCGATGACGGTGCCCTCGATGACGATGGGCGAGAAGCCGCGACGCGGCGCCGGCGGCCCGGAGACCGGCTCGGCGATCGACACCGGCAGCTCCTCGACCGGCGGGGGCGTGGGCCGCGCGGACGGGTCGGGAAGGCGCTGGGTCTGCTCCTCGGCGGGCGCCGCGGGCGCGGGGTGCCGTCGCGGCAGCGCCTGGGTCGCCTCGGCGTCCGGCGCCGGCACCCGGAACGCCCGGGTGGACTCCTCCGCCAGCGGGTCCGGCCGTCGGTCCGCCGGCGCGGGCGGCGGCGCCTGTCCGTCGGGCCGGTCGAACTGGAACGCCCTGGTCGGTTCCTCCCCCGGCCGCGCGGTCGCCGGGCGGCGTCGGGGGAAGGCCTGGCCACCGAGCCCGGGCCGCGGCGGCGGCGCGGCCCGCTCACCGGTACGCAGCGGGTCCCGCGACGCGCGGGTCGAGGCACCGCGTTCGGAGGCCGGCTCGAAGAACGAGCTGCGGCCGTTGGGCGGCCCGCCGTCCCCGGCGAGACGGGCGCCCAGCCCCTCCCCGAGGAGCCGACGCCGGGGCGAGGTCCAAGGCGCGACGGGCGGCCGAGGCACCCCGTCGGGATCGGACGGTGACGCTGCGGCCGGCCGGCCGTTGGCCGGGTCCGCCGGTGGTCGAGGCTCGCCGCCCGGGCGCGTCCCCCCGGCGGCCGGCACGACGTCCGGGTACGACGCGGCCGCCGGCACCTCCGGGTACGACGCGGCGGCCGGCACCACCGGGTCCGTACCCGACGGGCGCGGCCGGTCCGGTTCCGGGCGGTACGGCGCGGCCGAGGGGCGGGCGGGGTGCGGCACCCGCGCCGGGGCCGGCCCGCCGGGGCGGGTGGCCGAGGCGTCCGGACCCGCGCCGATGGCGGGCGTGGGGGCCGGTGGCGCCACCGGGCGCGGCTGCGACCGCGCGTCCGGGGCGGGGTCCCGCGCCTCGGTCGCCGGGGCGGGGCCGGTGGTGTCGAGTTGCCCGCGGGTCACCGACTCCACGCGCTCCAGGCGGGCACGGGCGCCCATGGTGCGACCGGGCAGGCGGACGTCGCCACGGGAGAGCTGGGAGACGAACCACGCCGGCAGGTAGCCCTCGATCGGCAGCCCCGGGTTGACGGCCAGCCACCACTCGTGATTGGGCCAGGTCGCGGCGAGGTCGGCGTACGAGGCACGGCGGCTGGGACCGGCCGTGGCACCGAGGCAGGCGCGCAGCGCGGCGGTGGAGGTGAAGGCCAGCACGTGCGTGCGGCCACCCGTGGTCCAGGTGCCCCAGCCCAGCGGCGCCTCGCCGGCGAGGGCCTGCGCGGAGACCGGCAGGAGCAGCTCGGTGCCGGCCAGGATGCGGAAGTAAAGTTCCTGGTTGTTGGCCTGCAGCGCGTCGCGCATCGCCGTCTCGGCCTCGGTAGCCGGCTCCCAGTCGGTCACGGCCACCTCTCCCTCCCGCTAACAGGCCATAGGCATCGCGTACAACCTACAAGGTACGAACAAGATCACAATGGGCTGACCGCGTGCGGTCGCGAGGCGATAACATCGCGTTCCGGAGTCGACACGATACGGAGGCGGTCGATGTACCGGCCCAGCGCGCGGCCGACCTTCGCCGGCCTGGCGGCGGTCCTGCTGACCGGCCTGCCGGCGCTCGCCGTGTCGTCGGCCACCCCCGCCCGGGCCGCCGCGCCGGCCTGCTCCGCCCCGCTCGCCCCGGCCCGCTCGGTCACCGGCGTCCCGTGGGCCCAGCGCCGGTACGCCCCGGAACGGCTGATCCCGCTGGCCACCGGCGCGGGAGTGACCGTCGCGGTGATCGACTCGGGGGTCGACCGGCGGCACCCGCAACTGCGCGGCCGGGTGCTCGACGGCGCGGACTTCCTCGACCCGGGCGGCGACGGCACCCGTGACTGCGCCGGTCACGGCACCGGGGTGGCCAGCATCATCGCGGCCGCGTCCGTCGACGGTGTCGCCTTCCACGGGCTGGCACCGCGCGCCCGGATCCTGCCGGTACGGGTGAGCGAGCAGCAGGTGGTGGAGGGGCGGGAGTCGGGGCGCACGGTCGGCGCGGCGGACTTCGCCCGGGCCATCCGGTGGGCGGTGGACCACGACGCCGACGTGCTGAACCTCTCCGTCGTGCTGTACGCCGACAACCCGGCCGTCCGGGAGGCGGTGAGCTACGCGGTGCGCCGGGACGTGGTGGTGGTGGCCGCCGCCGGCAACCTGCACGACAGCGGCGACCCCCGCCCGTACCCGGCCTCGTACGAGGGGGTGCTCGGGGTGGGTGCCATCTCCCCGGACGGCACCCGCGCCGCCTTCTCCCAGGCGGGCTCCTACGTCGACCTGGTGGCGCCCGGCAGCGACGTGCTGATGGCCGCGCCGGAGCAGGGGCACCACCGGGCCGAGGGCACCAGCTACGCCACGCCCTTCGTGGCCGCCACCGCGGCGCTGGTCCGGCAGTACCGGCCCGAGCTGAGCGCGACGGAGGTGGCGCGGCGGATCGTCGGCAGCGCCGACCCGGCGCCGGGCGACGGTCGGGGCGGGTACGGCGCGGGCGTGCTGAACCCGTACCGGGCGGTCACCGAGACCGGGGCGGCCGCGACGGCGGGGGCACGCGGGGCGGCGGCCCTGCCGGCGGACCGGCCCGATCCGGCGCTGCTGGCCCAGCGGGTGCGACGCGCGGCGGCGCGGGACCGGGCCCTGCTGGTCGCCGGGGTCACCGGCGCGGCCGTGGCGGCGGCCGTGCTGCTGACCCTGGTGCTGCCGCGCGGCTCCGGGCGGGGCTGGCGCCCGGCCGGACCGGCCTGACCCACCGGTCGCCGGCACGTCGACGGCGGCGCCCACGGGGTCGTCGGGCGCCGCCGTGCGGCCGGGCTCACTGGAACAGGCCGACGTTCTTCTTCTCCGTGTCGAGGTAGTCGGTGGCGGAGTCGTCCACCGCGAGCTTGATGTCGCGCAGCATGGCCTGCAGGTCCTGCGAGGCGGACCGCCACCGCGCCTGCCGCTGCTCGTACGCCTGCTGCGCCTCGCCGGCCCAGCTCGCCACCAGCGGGGCGGCGTCGCGCTCCAGCTGGCCGAGCTGCGAGTCGAGCGTGTTCAACGCCTTCTGGATGTCCGCGCTGGCCTGTTGCAGCGCGGCGAAGTTGACGACCAGGACACCGTGGTCCATCGGATGCTCCTCCCCCTGGGGTGTGGTTACAGCGGCAGCTGGATGCCGCGGTTGGTGCCGGAGACCCGGCTGGCCGCCTCGTCGTCGGAGACGTCGTACTGCCGGCCGGCGGTGCGGATCGCCGACGCGGTCTCCCGCAGGGCGCGCTGCAACGCCGCCTGGTCCTGCGACCACTGCTGCTTGACCTGCTCGAACGAGCGGCCACCGGCGCCGCGCCAGGCCTGCTGCAACACCTCCAGCTCGGCCATCAGGCCGCTGAGCATGCTCTGCAGCGACTGGTCCACCTGCTCGAACTTCGCGGCGGTCTGCTGCATCACCGCGGCTTCTGCCTGGGTCTGGGCCACCCGGACGTCACCTCGTCTCTCCATCGTGGCTGCCGTCGGACGATCCATGGACGCCTCGGGGCGGGGGCCACGGCGGCGACGGTCAGCCGAACTCGTCGCTGACGGTAGCGGCCCGATCGCCGTTGTGCTACCCCCTCGCCCTCCCCTGTGGACAACCGCCGCCGGCGACTCCCCTTACCATGGGTCACGTCGCCGTCGCGGTACGGTGCGCACCGGTGGTCCGGCGGCGGCCTGGCGGTCCGACACGTCGAGCGGAGGAGACGCGGTGACGGCGAGCACGACGGCACGGCCGGCCCACCGCCAGCCCCTCCCGCCACAGTGGAACGCGGTCCCCGCCCGGCGGTCGACCGCCGTCCGCGCCGGTCAGGTGGTGGCCGCGCAGGTCGCGCTGGCGCTGCCGGTCGCGGCCCTCGGTCGGGGCGTGGCGGTGCTCGCGCTCGCCCTGCTCGCCGCCGGGCTGCTGCTCGCCACGGCCTGGGTGCGCTGGCGCGGCCGGTGGCTGTTCGAGTGGCTCGGCACCGGCGTCGGGTACGCCACCCGCCGGCGGCTGCTCGCCCCGGCCGCCGGTCCGGCTGGACTGCTGGACCTGGTGCTCCCCGGCGCCGTGGTGCGGTCGGTGGAGCTGGCCGGCGGGCCCGCCGCCGTGGTCGACGACGCCGCCGGGCTGACCGCCCTGATCGAGCTGGGCGATCCCGGCGACCTGCTCGGCGACGGCCCACGCGCGCTGCCCGGCCCGGCCGCGCTGCTGCCGCCCGCCACGACCGAGCACCCGCCGCTGCGGGTGCAACTCCTGCTGCACGCCGCACCGGCCCCGGCACCCGGCGCGGCGGGCGGGACGGCGGGGACGTCGTACCGGCAGTTGACCGAGGGGCGGCTGCCGGGCCAGGAGCGGGCGCTGCTCGCCGTCCGGGCGCTGCGGGTGGACGGTTGGTCGGACGAGGAGCTGCGCCGGGCCCTCTCCGGCACCGTACGCCGGCTGGTCCGCCGGCTCGCACCGGTCGGCGCCCGACCGCTCGGCGAGCACGCGGCGCTGCGCGTACTCGGGGAACTGGCCCACCACGACGGTGGCCGGCCGACCCGGGAGACCTGGCCCGCGGTGCGCTCCGCCGACCTGCTCCAGGCCGGCTTCCGGCTGGCCCGCTGGCCCGACCCGGGCACCGAGCTGGGCCGGCGGCTGGTGCCCCGGCTGCTGGCGTTGCCCGCCACGGCGACCAGCGTGTCGCTCTGCGCCGGTCCGCGCACCGCCGCCGACGCCGCGCCGGTGCCGGCCGAGCTGACGGTACGCCTCACCGCCCGGACGCCCGCCGAGCTGGCCCTGGCCGGCCAGGCGCTGCACCGGCTCGTCGCCGACGCCGGGGGCGAGGTACGCCGGCTCGACGGTGCGCAGCTCGCCGCCCTGGCCGCCACGCTGCCGCTGGCGGTGGCCGCCGGCCCGGCGGCGCCCGGCCCGGACCCGGAGCCGCTGGAGCTGTCCCTCGGCGACGCCGGGCTGATGGTCGGCGCCAACCGGCACGGCGGCGCGGTGACCGTCCGACTGTTCCGCGCCGAGGGCACCCGGCTGGTGCTCGTCGGCGGGGTCCGCGCGGCGCAGTTGCTGGTGCTGCGGGCGATGGCGCTCGGCGCCCGGGTGGCGGTACGCACCGGCCGGCCCCGGGCCTGGGAACCCTTCGTGCGCGGCGTCGGCGGCACCGGGGGTGGCATCGCGGTCCTCCCGCCGGGCCGCCCGCTGGGCGGGGCGCCGGGTTCACCGCTGTGTCCCCTGCTGCTGGTGGTCGACGCGGGCGCGACGGCCGACGACCCCGGGCCGGGGCCCGCCTGGCAGGCGACCCTGGTGGTCCGGGACGAGCTGACCGCGGCCGACGCGGACACCCTGGGCCGGGCCGACCTGGCGGTGCTGCAACCGCTGGACCAGCGGGAGGCGGTGCTGGCCGGCGCGGCGCTCGGGCTCGGCGGGTCGGCAGAGTGGCTGACCCGGATCCGGGACGACATGGTGGCGGTGGTCAACCGCCGGGCGCTGCGCTGGGCGCTGCTCTCGCCCACCCCGATCGAGTCGCAGCTGATCGGCCGGCCGGCCCGCCGTTGAAGCCGGGGGACGCGGAGGGTTCCCCGCGTGGACCGTGCGTGGCACGATCCCCGCCATGGGTTTTCTGAAGGGCCTCCTCATCCGGCTGGGCTCCACGGCGGTCGCCTTCTGGCTGGCGACGCTGCTCATCCCGGGCATCACCCTGGACTCCGACTCGGCCGTCGAGACGGTCACCACGCTGCTGCTGGTGGCGGTGATCTTCGGCGTGGTCAACGCGGTGCTCCAGCCGATCATCAAGTCCGTCGGCTGCGGCTTCTACCTGCTCACCCTCGGCCTGATCGCGCTGGTGGTCAACGGCCTGCTCTTCCTGCTGACGAGCTGGATCGCCGGCGAGGCCGGGCTGCCCTTTCACGTCGACAGCTTCTGGCCCGAGGCGCTGCTCGGCGCGCTCTTCGTCAGCATCGTGACCTGGATCCTCGGCGCCATCCTCGACCGCGACTGACCCCGGCGACGCCCGGGCGGGACGCGCAGGCGCGACGCCCGGGCGGGAACGGCGGCCAGTGGTCGGGAATTGGCTCGCGCGGGCCGGGGGCGTCCCGGCTAGCGTGGCCGGGGTGTTCACCCTGAACCGCGACGACGGCTACCTGCTCAGCACCGATCCCGACCGGCTCGACCTCGACCGGGTGCACCGCTGGCTCTCCACCGACGCGTACTGGGCGCTCGGCCGGAGCCGGGAGACGGTGGCGGCCTCCTTCGCCGGCTCGATCCCGTACGGCGTCTACGCCGGGGGCGAGCAGGTGGCGGTGGCCCGGGTGATCACGGACCGGGCCACCTTCGCCTGGCTCTGCGACGTCTACGTCGCGCCGCCGGAGCGCGGTCGCGGGCTGGGCACCTGGCTGGCCACCGCCGTCCGGGACCACCTGGCCGGGCTGGGGGTGCGCCGGATCCTGCTGGCCACCCACGACGCCCACGGGGTGTACGCGAAGGTCGGCTTCGGCCCGGTCGCGCCGGACCGCTGGATGGAGTTGGACCACCGTCCGGTGAAGCCGGTCACCGGAAAGGAACACCCACCCGCTGCGCCCCTTACGGTGGAGGGGTGAACGCAGTCCGGCTCGGCTACCTGTACGGCTTCGGCGCGTACCTGCTCTGGGGCTTCTTCCCGATCTACCTGAAGTTGCTGCGACCGGCCGGACCGGTGGAGATCCTCGCCCACCGGATCGTCTGGTCGGTGGTCTTCGTCGCGCTGCTGCTGGCCGCGATGCGCAACATCGGCTTCCTGCGCGCGCTGGCCCGCCGGCCCCGGACGCTGGCCGCCATCGTCGTCGCGGCCGCGCTGATCGCGGTGAACTGGGGCACCTACATCTACGGGGTCAACTCCGACCGGGTGGTGGAGACGGCTCTCGGGTACTTCATCAACCCGCTGGTCGTGGTGCTGCTCGGCGTCTTCGTGCTGCGCGAGCGGCTGCGCCCGGCGCAGTGGGCGGCGCTCGGCGTCGGCGCGGCGGCCGTGGTGGTGCTGGCCGTCGACTACGGCCGGCTGCCGTACCTGGCGTTGACGCTGGCGTTCAGCTTCGCCGGCTACGGCCTGGTCAAGAAGCGGCTCGGGCTGCCCGCCGCGGAGGGGCTCTTCGTCGAGTCCGCGGTGCTGGCGCTGCCCGCCCTGGCGTACCTGGGGTGGCTGGCGCGAAGCGGCGAGTCGACCTTCGGGCACGTCTCGCTCGGGCACACCCTGCTGCTGGTGCTCGCCGGCGCGGCCACCGCCATCCCGCTGCTGCTCTTCGCCGGCGCGGCCAACCGGCTTCCCCTGTCGGGCCTGGGCATGTTGCAGTACCTCGCGCCGATCCTCCAGCTCGGCTGCGGGGTGCTGATCTTCCACGAGCCGATGCCGCCGGCCCGGCTGGCCGGCTTCGCGCTGGTCTGGGTGGCGCTGATCGTCTTCACCGTCGACGCGGTGCGGCACACCCGCCGCGCCCGGGCCGCCGCCCGCACCCCGATCCCGGTCACCGCCACGCGGTGACCGGAACTCAGCGCACGTCGTAGCCCAGCACGGCGGTGCCGTCGGCGCGGACCAGCTCCAACCGGACCAGCTCCGCGTCGGTGAAGCGGGTCGCGCCGCTGAGGCGCACCTCGTCGCCGGGCGCGGCCAGCCAGGAGCCGATCTGCTCCGTCGCGCCGTCCGGGCCGTGCGCCACCAGCCGGAACGTGTACGCCTTGTGGTAGCCGGCGGTCGCGTCGTACCCGCAGCGCATGGTGACCTCGGTGCCCCAGTCGGTGCCGGTCAACCCGATCTCCGCGTGCACCGGGGCCTTCGCCGCCACCGGCTGCATGGCGACCATCCGCACCGCCTGGACGGTCGGCCCGGGCGGCGTGGGAGGCCGCAGCACGGCCGCGCCCCCGACGCCCACGACCAGGGCGAGCGCGGCGGCGGCCAGGGCGGTCAGCGCGTACCGTCGGCGCGCGCCGGACCGCTCCCGGCGCCGGCGCTCCCGCGCGGCGGAGAGCAGCGCAGGCACCCGGTTCGGCTCCTGCGGCGGGGGCAGGAACTCGTCCAGCGCGGCCGGGTCGAGCCGGCCGAGCAGCCCGGGCAGCACGGCGATCTCGGCGACCGCCTCCCGGCACGCCGCGCAGCCGGCCAGGTGCCGCTCGTAGGCGGCGCGGTCGGCGGGAGCGAGGGCGCCCAGCACGTACGCGCCGTCGTCGTGCGCGAACTCGCAGCGGGTCATCCGGTCACCCCCATCTCGGCCAGGACCAACCGTAGTGAGCGCAGCGCGTAGTGCGTGCGGGACTTGACCGTCCCCGGTGGCACCCCCAGCCGGGCGGCGGCCTCGGCCACCGAACGGCCCTGGTAGAAGCACTCGACCAGCACCTCCCGGTGGGTGGGGCTGAGCCGGTTCAGGGCCTCGGCGACGGTCCACGCCTCCACCGCGCGCTCCGCTTCGTCGACCGCCTCCGGCGGCTCGGGCAGGTCGTCGGTGAACACCTCACCGACCCGGGTGGACCGGCGCCGCCAGGCGTCGATCGCCAGGTTCCGCGCCGTGGTGAAGAGCCAGGCACGGACGGAGCCGCGCCGCGGGTCGAGCGACTCGGGGTGGCGCCAGGCCCGCAGCAGGGTCTCCTGCACCAGGTCCTCGGCCCGGGTGCGGTCGCCGTTGACCAGTCGGAGCGCGTGCGCGTACAGCGCCTCCGCGTGCTCGTCGTGCAGCGCGCGCAGCAGTTGGGCGTCGTGGTCGCTGATGGTGATCCCCTCGCTCTCCGCGGCGAGTGCGGCGAATGCGTTCGCCCGTGGATACGCGCCGTCACGCCGATCGGTTCACCTGCGACCGCTGTTCACATCCGGTTCACGCCGAGTCCGGCGACCGCTCACCGCGCCCTGGCAGCCTCCGGCCCGTACGCACGTCGATCGGGGGATCCGGCGTGCCACCGACCTTGCTTCCAGGAGGCTCCTGAAATGAGCGACCGTCCCCGGCTGCTCCCGTTGCTGGGCGCCACCCGCCACGGCAGCCGCGATGCGATGACCTGTCTGTACCGGTGCGGCAACGCCTGCGACCACCCGGTGCCCAATTCTTCCGACAACGCGTACTTCGGGGACCTGGTGGAGGCCGAGGTGTCCCGGCGCGGCGTGGTCCGGGCCGGCGCGGTCGGCGCGCTGGTGCTCGGCTTCGGCGGCGCGGCCGCCGGCGCGCTCGCCGGTGCCGCCCCGGCCGCCGCCGCCCCCGGCACGCCGGTCGTGCCCGAGGTGACCGACTTCGGCAGCCCGCAGCCGTCCACCGGCGCGCTGACCTTCAAGCCGATCCCGCCGAACCAGCTCGACACCCTGGTCGTCCCCAACGGGTACGACCACGCGGTGGTCATCCGCTGGGGCGACCCGGTGGTCCCCGGCGCCCCCGAGTTCGACCTGCACGGGCAGAACGCCGCCGCGCAGTCGAAGCAGTTCGGCTACAACAACGACTTCGTCGGGGTGCTGCCGCTGGACCGGCGGGGCCGGCGGGCGCTGCTCGTGGTCAACCACGAGTACACCAACGAGGACCTGATGTTCCCCGGCTTCACCGGCCTGGACGCGCTGACCGTGGAGCAGCTGCGCACCGCGATGGCCGCGCACGGCATGTCCGTGGTGGAGCTGGAGCGGGTCGACGGCACCGGGCAGTGGCGTCCGGTCGCGGGTGGCCGCCGGCCGTACAACCGGCGGGTCACCGCGCTGGGCACCAAGTTCGAGCTGACCGGCCCGGCCGCCGGCTCGGCCTGGCTGCGCACTGCCGCCGACCCGAAGGGTCGTACGGTCGTCGGCACGCTGAACAACTGCGCCGGCGGCGTCACCCCGTGGGGCACGGTGCTCTCCGGCGAGGAGAACTTCAACCAGTACTTCGTCGGGGCGGACGCCGCCCCGGAGGAGCTGAAGCCGAAGCTGGCCCGCTACGGCATCACCACCACCGCCCGCTACCCCAGCGGCAGCCGCAAGTGGGAGCGGGCCGACGAGCGCTTCGACCTGTCGAAGCACCCGAACGAGGCGCACCGCTTCGGGTGGATCGTGGAGATCGACCCGTTCGACCCGGAGAGCCGCCCGCGCAAGCACACCGCGCTGGGCCGGTTCAAGCACGAGGGCGCCAACGTCATCGTGGCGAAGAGCGGGCACGTGGTCGCGTACATGGGCGACGACGAGCGCTTCGACTACCTCTACAAGTTCGTCTCGGACAAGAAGTTCCTGCCGGGCGACTCGTGGGTGGCCCGCAAGCACAACCTGACCCTGCTGGAGTCCGGCACGCTCTACGTGGCGCAGTTCGAGCAGACCAGCGCCGCCGAGATCGACGGCTCGGGCAAGCTCCCGGCCGACGGCGCGTTCAACGGCCAGGGCCGGTGGATCAAGCTGGTCAGCGGCAACCGCTCGTACGTCGACGGGATGACCGCCGCGGACGTGCTCACCTTCACCCGGCTCGCCGGGGACAAGGTCGGCGCGACCAAGATGGACCGGCCGGAGGACGTCGAGCCGAGCCTGCTCACCGGCAAGGTGTACGTGGCGCTGACCAACAACCCCGACCGGGGCAAGCCGGGCAAGGCGCCGGCCGACGAGGTCAACCCGCGCAACCTCAACAAGCACGGCCAGATCCTGGAGCTGGTCGAGGACCGGGGCGACAACACGGCGGAGAGCTTCGCCTGGTCGCTGCCGATCGTCGCCGGCGACCCGACCGACCCGTCGACCTACTTCGCCGGGTACGACAAGACCAAGGTCTCGCCGATCTCCTGCCCGGACAACGTCGCCTTCGACGCCGCCGGCAACCTCTGGATCTCCACCGACGGCAACGCGCTGGGCAGCAACGACGGCCTCTTCGCCACCGCGGTCGAGGGTCCGGAGCGGGGGCACCTCAAGCAGTTCCTCACCGTGCCGGTCGGCGCGGAGACCTGCGGCCCGTTCATCACCGGCGACAACCGCTCGGTCTTCGTGGCCGTGCAGCACCCCGGTGAGATCACCGGCGCCTCCGTGGAGAAGCCGGCGTCCACCTGGCCGGACGGCGACTACGCCAAGCCGGGCGTGGTCGTCACCTGGCGGCTGGACGGCGGCCCGATCGGCAGCTGACGTTCCCCTCGGTGGCCCGGCGCTGGGCCACCGGTCGAAGGGCCCCGCTCCCCGCCAGGGACGGGGCCCTTCCGACGTCCGGGCGGGGGTTGATCGACTCCAGGTCGGCGACATGGCGGCATCGGGTGCAGTGGGATGCCGCCAGTTCGGCGACATGGAGTCGATCAACGCGGGCCGGGCAGGCGCGGGGCGGGGCGGAGCGGCCGGGGCGGTCAGGTGTCGGCGGCGATGCCGTCGGCGACGGCGCGGGCGACGGTGAGCAACTTGGCCCGGACCACCCGGGCCGAGGTCATCATCTCGCTGGCCGGCAGCGCGCAGGCCAGCGCGATCCGGCGTTCCATGTCCTTGTCCGGGGTGACCAGCACCGCCGCGCAGGCCACCCCCTGCCGGAACTGCCCCAGCTCCAACTGCATGCCGCGCCGGTCCCCGGCGGCCAGGTCCGCCTCGAACGCCTCGACGCTGGTCAGGGTGGCCGTGGTGAACGGGCGCATGCCGTACTCGCGCAGGTAGCGGAAGCGCTGCTCGGCGGTGAGGGTGGCCAGCAGGCACTTGCCGAGCGCGGTGGCGTGCGCCCCCTCGTCGAAGCCGGGGACCAGGTCCTCCAGGTACGGCGAGCGCGGCCCCTCGGCGACCGCCGTGACCGCCACCTGCCCGCCGACGAAGCGGCCCAGGTAGTGGCTCCAGCCGGTGTCGGCGGCGGCCCGGCGCAGCGTCTCCCCGACCGCCGGCGGCCCCCGGAACGCGGTCACCAGCTCCCGGTACCGGTCGGCGACCTCCAGCCCCACGATGTAGGTGCCGTCCTCCCGCCGGATCACGTAGCCCTCGTAGGCGAGGGTGCGGACCAGGTGGTAGGTCGTCGCGACGGTCAGCTCGCACCGCCGGGCGATCTGTTTGACGGTCAGCCCCTTGGGGGCGCGACCGACCGACTCGAGCACGCGTAGCGCGCGGGAGACGCTCCGGATGAGATCCGAAGGCTCCGCCAGGGGGTCGCGCACAACCACCTCCGCAGCCGGGGACTTACACCATATGAAAAACCTCCCGGGGACGGAACGCCCGTTCGGGTCGAGGATTCCAGATCAGACCGCACGTGGCGTGTATCGCTGCGACACGCCGGGCCCCCGTGAGCTGGGCTCACGTAGGTTGGCCAGACCATGACCGACACCGCACTCACTCCCTCGCCCCGCCCGCCGGCCGTACCCCCGCTGCGGGCCGGCGCCGGCGCCATCGCCACCACCGTCGCCTCGGTCCTGCCGGTGTTCCTCGTCGGCGGCCTGGCCGTACAGATGGGTGACGATCTCGGCTTCTCCCCCGCCGGTCTGGGTCTGGCCGTCTCGGTCTACTTCGGCATCAGCGCGCTGGCCTCGGTGCCGTCCGGCCGGCTGGTCGAGCGGTACGGCCCGGCGGTGGTGGCCCGGGCCGGCATCCTGCTGGCCGCCGGTTCCCTGTTCGCCATCGCGGTGCTGGCCCGGTCGTACCCGGTGCTGGTGGCCCTGCTCGGGCTGAGCGCCGCGGCGAACGCGCTCGGGCAGCTCGCCAGCAACGCGGCGCTGGCCCGGCACGTGCCGGCCCGGCGGCAGGGCCTCTCCTTCGGGGTGAAGCAGGCGGCCATTCCGGTCTCCACCCTGCTGGCCGGCGCGGCGGTGCCCACCATCGCGCTCACCGCCGGCTGGCGCTGGGCGTTCGTGGCGGCCGCCGGGGCCGCACTGGCCGCCCTGCCCGCCGTACCCCCGGGGCAGGCCGGACCGGCCGGGAAGGCCGCCGGGGCGCGCGGCGGGCGGGCCACCGCGGCCCTGGTGGTGGTCGGCGTGGCGGCGACCCTCGCCGCGGCGGCCGCCAACGCGCTGGGCACCTTCGTGGTGGACTCGTCGGTGGCGCGCGGCCTCGCGCCGGGGCTGGCGGGACTGACCCTCACCCTGGGCAGCGCGGTCTGCGTCACCGCCCGCATCGGGGCCGGCTGGCTCGCCGACCGGCGGGCCGACGGGCACGTGGCGGTGATCGCCGGGATGCTGGTGGTGGGCGCGGTCGGGCTGGGGCTGCTCGCCCTGAGCGGCGCGGTGCCGCTGGTGGTCGGCGTGGTGCTCGGCTTCGGCCTGGGCTGGGCGTGGCCGGGGCTGATGAACTTCGCGGTGGTCAGGCTGCACCCGCAGGCCCCGGCCGCCGCCACCTCGATCACCCAGACCGGGGTGTACGCCGGCGGCTGTCTCGGCCCGCTCGCCCTGGGCGCCACCGCCAGTGCTGCCGGCTATCCGACGATGTGGCTCACCGCCGCCGTCGCAATGCTGGCCGCCGCCGCGTTCATGCTGCTCGGCAGCCGGATGCTGACCCGCACCCCCTGACCTGCGACCCGTGCGGGATCGGTCTGTGGAGCGGCTCTCGGGCGGGAGCGGTCAGCTGGTGCGGTCGGCGATGTAGTCGCAGAGGGATTCGAGGGCACCGCGGGCGGGGCCCTGCGGCAGCGGGGCGAGCTGGGCGCGGGCGCCCTCGGCGTAGCTGCGGACGGTCTCCCGGGCCCGCTTGAGCGCCGGGGACTCGCGGAGCAGGCCGAGCGCCTCGGCGTGCAGGGCGTCGTCGACCAGCGGGCCGGTGGCCAGGATCTCCCGCAGCCGCACCGAGGCGGCGTCGGAGTCGTCGGCCGCCCGGGCGTAGAGCACCGGCAGCGTCGGCACGCCCTCGCGCAGGTCGGTGCCGGGCGTCTTGCCCGACTGCACCGACTCGCTGGCGATGTCGAGCAGGTCGTCGGAGAGCTGGAAGGCGACCCCGATGGTCTCGCCGTAGCCCGCGAGGGCCTCGGTGTGCTCCGCCGACGCCCCGCCGAACAGGCCGCCGAAGCGGGCCGAGGTGGCGATCAGCGAGCCGGTCTTCTCGGCGATCACGTGCAGATAGTGCGCCACCGGGTCCTCGCCGGCCCGGGGGCCGACGGTCTCGGCGATCTGGCCGTGCACCAGGCGGGCGAAGGTGCGCGCCTGGAGGCGGACGGCCTCGGTGCCCAGGTCGGCAGCGAGGTCCGCGGCGCGGGCGAAGAGGTAGTCGCCGACCAGGATCGCCACCGAGTTGGTCCAGCGGGAGTTGGCGCTCGGGGCCCCCCGCCGCACGGCGGCCTCGTCCATCACGTCGTCGTGGTACAGCGTCGCCAGGTGGGTGAGCTCCACCACCACGGCGGCCGGGACGACCTGCGCGTCCGTCGGGTCGCCGAACTGCGCCCCCAACGCCACCAGCAGCGGCCGGAACCGCTTGCCGCCGGCCTCCACCAGGTGCCGGGCGGCCTCGGTGACGAACGGGTCGGCGCTGGCCACACTGGCCCGCAGCTCGGCCTCGACGCCGTCGAGCACGTCCAGCACGGAGGCCTCGACGCGCGGATCGGTGAGATGCACCCCGAGCGCGCCGACCTGACTCGTGCCCGCCCGGCTCCGACGACCGCCGGAGCCGACGGCGCCTGAACGCTCGCCAGCCGGAATCACCACGCCTTCAACCATGCCACACCCGTTCGACCTGCTCCGGAGCGGGGATACAGGCGCGGGGCCGGCGCGCCACGCGCACCGGCCCCGCGCCCTCAAGCAGACGTCTCACCGTACGAACGCTGCGGCGTCCGTGGCCAGGTCGAGCAGCGGAGCCGGGGCCACGCCCAGGACCAGGGTGGCCACCACGCCGATCATGAGCGCGGTCGCGGTCAACCCGCCCGGCACGGTGACGGTCGGGGTGCTCTCGCCCGGCTCGGAGAGCCACATCATCACCACGACGCGCAGGTACGGGAAGGCCAGCACCATGCTGGTCAGCACGCCGGCCACCACCAGCCAGGCGTGACCGGCCTCCAGCGCCGGGCCGAAGACCGCGAACTTGCTGGTGAAGCCGCTGGTCAGCGGGATACCGGCGAAGGCCAGCAGGATGAAGGTGAAGATCCCGGCGTAGAACGGCGACCGGCGGCCCAGCCCGGCCCAGCGGGACAGGTGGGTGGCTTCGCCGTCCGCGTCCCGGACCAGGGTCACCACGGCGAACGCGGCGAGCACCGAGAAGCCGTACGCGGCCAGGTAGAACATCGTGCCGGAGACGCCCTCGCCGGTCGGCGCAAGCACACCGACCAGCAGGTAGCCGGCGTTGGCGATCGAGGAGTACGCCAGCAGCCGCTTGATGTCGGTCTGGGTGACCGCCAGCACCGCGCCGACCAGCATGGTGAGCACCGCGACCGCCCCGAGGACCGGGGTGAAGTCCCAGGCCGCGTCGGCGAACGCCACGTGGAACACCCGCAGCAGGGCACCGAAGGCGGCCACCTTGGTGCAGGCCGCCATGAAGCCGGTGACCGGCGTCGGGGCGCCCTGGTAGACGTCCGGGGTCCAGACGTGGAACGGCGCGGCGGCGGCCTTGAAGAGCAGGCCGATGGCGAGCAGCGCCATCCCGGCGAAGAGCAGCACCTGGCTGGCGGGCGACTCCTTCACCGCGGCGTGCACGGTGGCGAAGTCGACGCCGGCCGACCGGCCCGGCATGCCGGCGGTGAAGCCGTAGATCAGCGCCACGCCGAACAGGAAGAACGCCGACGCGTACGCCCCGAGCAGGAAGTACTTCATCGCCGCCTCCTGGCTCAGCAGCCGCCGGCGACGGGCCAGCGCGCAGAGCAGGTAGAGCGGGAGCGAGAAGACCTCCAGCGCGATGAACATGGTCAGCAGGTCGTTCGCCGCCACGAAGATCAGCATGCCGCCGATCGCGAAGGTGGTCAGCGGGTAGACCTCGGTGGCGCCGTTGCTCCCCTCGGCCTGCCGCCGGTCGTCGGCCGACTCGGCGGTGACCGCGGCCTGGGCGACGAACGCCCCGCCCCGCTCCACCGTGCGGTCACCGATCAGCAGCAGCGCCATCGCGGCGAGCACCAGAATGGCGCCCTGGAGGAACAGCGTGGGGCCGTCCACCGCGATCGCCCCACCGGCGGTGAGCAGCCGGTCGTCGGCGTTCAGCACCGTCATCACCAGCGCGGCGAGCACCGCCAGCAGGGCGAGCGAGAGCTGCACGACGTGCCGCCGGCGGCGCGGCACGAAGGCCTCCACCAGCACGCCGAGCAGGGCGACGCCCAGCATGATCAGGATCGGAGCGAGCGCCGCGTAGTCGATCGACGGCAACTTCAGCTCGGTCATTTTGCGGCCTCCTGGACGCTGCCGACCGTCGGGGCGGGATCGGTCCGGCCGACGTCGTTCATGGTCGCCTGGACGGCGGGGTTGATGACGTCGGTGACCGGCTTGGGGTAGAAGCCGAGCAGCACGATCAGGGCGATCAGCGGTGCGACCACGACCTTCTCGCGCAGGCTGAGGTCACGGCGCATGGCCTCGACCTCGGTCAGCTCCGGGTTGAGCGTGCCCTGCGTGGTGCGCTGCACCATCCAGAGCACGTACGCGGCGGCCAGGATGATGCCGAGCGTGGCGATCACCGCGACCGGCTTGTTCACCGTGAAGGTGCCGATCAGCACCAGGAACTCGGAGACGAACGGCGCGGTACCGGGCAGGGCCAGGGAGGCCAGACCGGCGAAGAAGAGCACCCCGGCCAGCAGCGGCACCAGCTTGCCCGCCCCGCCGAAGTCCTTGATCAGGGCCGAGCCGCGGCGGGCGATCAGCATGCCCACCACCAGGAAGAGCAGGCCGGTGGCGAGGCCGTGGTTGAGCATGTAGAGCACCGCACCGGTGCCGGCCTGGGTGGTGAAGGCGAAGATGCCGACGCCGATGAAGCCGAAGTGCGCGATCGACGTGTACGACACCAGCCGCTTCAGGTCGGACTGGCCGACCGCGAGCAGCGCCGCGTAGATGATGCCGATCAGGCCCAGCGCCAGCGCCCACGGGGCGAACCACTTCGACGCCTCGGGGAACAGCGGCAGGCAGTAGCGCAGGATGCCGAAGGTGCCGACCTTGTCGAGCACGCCGACCAGCAGGGCGGCGGCCCCGGCCGGGGCGGCGCCACCGGCGTCCGGCAGCCAGGTGTGGAACGGGAAGAACGGCGCCTTGATCGCGAAGGCGAGGAAGAAGCCGAGGAAGAGCCAGCGCTCGGTGCCGGTGGAGATGTCCACCTGGGTCAGCGCCTGCCAGTCGAAGGTCTTCCCGCCGACCACCCAGAGGCCGATCACCGCGGCGAGCATGAACAGCCCGCCGACGAGCGAGTAGAGGAAGAACTTCACCGCCGCGTACTGCCGCTGGTGGCCGCCGTAGCTGCCGATCAGGAAGTACATCGGCACCAGCATGACCTCGAAGAACACGTAGAACAGGAAGACGTCGGCGGCGGCGAAGACGCCGATCATCGTGCACTCGAGGACCAGCAGCAGGGCGAAGTAGACCGGCACCGACCGCTTCGACGACTCGGCGTCGTGCCAGGAGGCCAGGATCACCAGCGGCACCAGCACCGCGATCAGCATCAGCATGACCAGCGCGATGCCATCGGCGGCGAAGGTGAAGTTGACGCCCCAGGTCGGGATCCAGGCGTACGACTCGCGGAACTGGAGCCGGTCGCCGTCGGCCTGGAACGAGACCCACATGACCACGGAGAGCACCAGCACCAGCAGCGACCAGCCGAACGCCACCTGCTTGGCCAGCTCCGGCCGGCGGCGCGGCAGGAAGGCCACCACCAGGGCGCCGACCAGCGGTGCCACGGTCAGCACCGAGAGGAACGGGAAGTTGGACATTATTCGGCCTTACCTCCGTCGTCACTGCGTGGTCCGCCGGCGGGGGCGGCCGGGAAGAGGTCGATCACGCCAGCCACCCCGCCTGCACGGCCAGGAACGCCGCCATCACGAGCAGCGCGCCGGCGAGGATGGACGTCGCGTACGACCGGACGAAGCCGGTCTGCAGCCGCCGGAGCCGGCCCGAGCCACCGCCGACCGCCGCGGCGAGGCCGTTGACCAGCCCGTCGACGCCCCGGTTGTCGAGGAAGACCAGCGCCCGGGTGAGGAAGATGCCCGGCTTCTCGAAGACCGCCTCGTTGAAGGCGTCGGTGTAGAGGTTGCGTCGGGCCGCGGTGACCAGCACGCCGGCCGGCTGCGGCGCGGTGGCCGTGCCGTTGCGGAACAGCATCCAGGCGAGCCCGGCGCCGAGGACCGTGACCAGCAGCGAGAGCGCGGTGATCACCCAGTGCGCGAGGACCGCCTCGTGCCCCTCCTCCTGGCCGCCCAGCCCGGCGGTGGCGGTGAGCCAGTCCGGTACGGAGGTGGCCAGCAAAAAGCCGGCGCCGACCGAGCCGATCGCCAGCAGGATCAGCGGGATCGTCATCAGCTTCGGCGACTCGTGCGGGTGCTCGATGTCCTCGGTCCACCGCTTCGGCCCGTGGAAGGTGAGCACGAACAGCCGCGTCATGTAGAACGCGGTCAGCCCGGCGCCGAGCAGCGCGGCGCCACCGAAGAGCCAGGCCGTCCAGCCCTCCCGCTCGAAGGCCGCCACGATGATCGGCTCCTTGGAGAAGAAGCCGGAGAACGGGAACATGCCGATGATGGCGAGCCAGCCCATCATGAAGGTGATCCAGGTGACCTTCATGTACTTCGACAGGCCGCCGAAGCGACGGATGTCCACCTGGTCGTTCATGCCGTGCATGACCGACCCGGCGCCGAGGAACATGTTGGCCTTGAAGAAGCCGTGCGCCAGCAGGTGCACGATGGCCAGCGCGTACGCCGCGCCACCCAGCCCGACGCCGAGGAACATGTAGCCGATCTGGCTCACCGTCGACCAGGCCAGCACCCGCTTGATGTCGTCCTTGGCGGCGCCGATGACGCAGCCCATCAGCAGGGTCAGCGCGCCGACGCTCACCACCACGAGCTGGAGCGTGGCGTTGGCGGTGAAGATCGGGTTGGACCGGGCGATCAGGTAGACGCCGGCGGTGACCATGGTGGCGGCGTGGATGAGCGCCGACACCGGGGTCGGGCCCTCCATCGCGTCCGGCAGCCAGGCCTGGAGCGGGAACTGGCCGGACTTGCCGGCCGCGCCGAGCAGCAGCAGCAGGCCCAGTGCCAGCACGGTGCCGCTGGCCAGGGCGCCGACGCCGTTGAAGACCTCGTCGTACTGGGTGGTGCCGAGGGTGGCGAACATGATGAAGATGCCGATCGCCAGGCCGGCGTCGCCGACCCGGTTCATCAGGAACGCCTTCTTGCCGGCGGTGGCCGCGCTCGGCCGCCCATACCAGAAGGAGATCAGCAGGTACGACGCCAGACCGACGCCCTCCCAGCCGAAGTAGAGCATCACGTAGTTGTTGCCGAGCACCAGCAGCAGCATCGCGGCGACGAAGAGGTTGAAGTACCCGAAGAACCGTCGCCGGCCCTCGTCGTGCGCCATGTACTCGACCGCGTAGAGGTGGATCAGGAAACCCACCCCGGTGATCAGCAGGACGAAGACCGCGGCCAGCGGGTCGAAGAGCAGACCGAAGTCCACCTTCAGGTTGCCGACCGTGATGAAGTCCCACAGGCTCAGCTCGACGGACTTGTTGTCCAGGCCGCGGAGCTGGAAGAAGTAGCTGAGCCCCAGCACGAACGCGGCGCCGATGGCGGCCACGCCGAGCCAGTGCCCCCAGCGGTCGGCCCGCCGGCCGAGCAGCAGCAGGATCGCCGCGCTGACCAGCGGGATCGCCACCAGCAGCCAGACGCTGCTCAGCAGGCCCGTGGCGTGGGCGTATTCCACAGTCTCTTCCACCGCAGGGCCCCTCAGTACTTCAGCAGGTTGGCGTCGTCGACGCTCGCGGAGCGCCGGGTCCGGAAGATCGACATGATGATCGCGAGCCCGACCACGACCTCGGCCGCGGCCACCACCATCACGAAGAACGCCATGATCTGGCCGTTGAGGTCACCGTTGATCCGGCTGAAGGTGACCAGCGTCAGGTTGGCCGCGTTGAGCATCAGCTCGACGCACATGAACAGCACGATCGCGTTGCGCCGCACGAGCACGCCGACGGCGCCGATGGTGAAGAGCACGGCGGCGAGGATCAGGTAGTAGTCCGGCGTCATTTGTCCGTCCCCTTCAGCGTGGTCTCCTCGGCGGTCAGCTCCCGCTGCGGAAGGATCGCCGGGGTGCTGCGGTCGGACAGCCGGCCGTCGGGCAGGCGGGCCGGGGTGGCCACCGAGGATGAGGTGGCGAAGACGCCGGGCCCGGGCTTCGGACCGGGGTAGTTGCCGGGGCGGAACCGGGACCGCATGGTGGCGATCTGGTCCATCTTGTCCTCCCGGCGCCGCTCGATGTGCGCCAGCACCATCGCGCCCACGGCCGCCGTGATCAGCAGCGCGGAGGTCAGCTCGAAGGCGAAGACGTACTTGGTGAAGAGCAGCCGGGCGATGCCCTGGACGTTCCCCTCGGCGTTGGCCTGCTCCAGGCCGACCGCGGTGACCCCGTCGAGCGCCCGGTAGAGGCCGGTGCCGACCAGGCCGGCGAAGCCGAGGCCGAGCAGCACCGCGGCGACCCGCTGGCCGCGCAGCGTCTCGATCAGCGAGTCGGAGGCGTCCCGGCCGACCAGCATCAGCACGAAGAGGAAGAGCATCATGATCGCGCCGGTGTAGACGATGATCTGCACCATGCCGATGAACGGACCCGCCTGGAGCACGTAGAACACGCCCAGGCAGAGCATGGTCAGCACCAGCCAGAGCGCCGAGTGCACGGCGTTGCGGGCCCAGACCATGCCGATCGCGCCGATCAGCGCGAGCGGGGCGAGGATCCAGAAGGTGACCTCCTCGCCGCCGGACACCTGGCCCGCCGCGGCGAGCACCGTCTGCGTGGTCATGCTCCCGCTCCCTTGCCTGCCGCGGACCCGTTGGCGGCGGCCCGCTGGGCGTGCTGCTCGGCGCCGGGGAAGGTCACCCCGGGGTGCTCCTCCACCTGGTACCGGCCCGGGCTGTTGGCCGCGTGCTCGGCACCGGCCGAGGTGCCCGGGTTCGTCAGCGCGCCGACGTAGTAGTCCTTCTCGCTGTCGCCCAGCCGCATCGGGTGCGGCGGCTGCTCCATGCCCTCGAGCAGCGGCGCGAGCAGCTGCTCCTTGGTGAAGATCAGATCCTGCCGGTTGTCCCGGGCCAGCTCGTACTCGTTGCTCATGGTGAGCGAACGGGTCGGGCAGGCCTCGATGCAGAGCCCGCAGAAGATGCACCGGGCGTAGTTGATCTGGTAGACGCTGGCGTACCGCTCACCCGGCGAGAAGCGCTGCTCGTCGGTGTTGTCGCCACCCTCGACGTAGATCGCGTCCGCCGGGCAGGCCCAGGCGCACAGCTCGCAGCCGATGCACTTCTCCAGGCCGTCCGGGTGCCGGTTGAGGATGTGCCGCCCGTGGTAGCGCGGCGCCGACACCGGCGGCTTGAACGGGTAGTCGGTGGTGACGACCTTCCTGAACATGTGCGAGAAGGTGACACCGAAGCCCTTGAACGTTCCGGTGATCGCGCCCACGTCACACCTCCCTGGAGTCCGAGCCGGCGATGTTGGCCGGCTCCCGCTCGGCGACCACGCGCTTGGTGCGCGGGCTCGGTGGTACCTGAAGGTCCATCGGGGGCAGCGGGAAGCTGCCGTGCGGCCGACTGTTGACCTGTTCCTGCACGGTCGGCTTCCGCTCCTGCCGGCGGCTCGGCCAGAAGAGCGTCACCAGCAGCAGCACGCCCGCGCCGATGGCGGTGGCGAGCAGCCGGTCCCGGGACTGCCAGTCCTCGATCGAGCGCAGCCCGGACAGGACCAGGATCCAGACCAGATTGATCGGGAGCAGGACCTTCCAGCCGAAGCGCATGAACTGGTCGTAGCGGAGCCGGGGCAGCGTGCCCCGGAGCCAGACGAAGACGAAGACCAGGATCAGCACCTTGCCGAAGAACCAGAGCATCGGCCACCAACCGGAGTTGGCCCCGGCCCAGAAGGTGGTGATCGGCGCGGGTGCCCGCCAGCCGCCGAGGAAGAGCGTCGTGGTGACCGCGGACATGGTCACCATCGAGACGTACTCGGAGAGCATGAAGAGCGCGAACTTCAGCGAGCTGTACTCGGTCATGAAGCCCGCGACCAGCTCGGACTCCGCCTCGGGCAGGTCGAACGGCGCCCGGTTGGTCTCACCGACGGTGGAGATGAAGAAGATGATGAAGCTGGGCAGCAGCAGGATCGCGTACCAGCCGGGGGCCGGGAGGTCGAGGCCGCCGATGCTGAGCTGGGTGCCGTTCGCCTGGGCGGCGACGATCCCGCTGGTCGACATCGTGCCGGCGGTCATGAACACCGCCACGATGCTCAGCCCCATCGCGACCTCGTACGAGATCATCTGGGCGCTGGAGCGCAGGCCGCCCAGCAGCGGGTACGTCGAGCCGGAGGCCCAGCCGCCGAGCACGATGCCGTAGATGCCCATCGAGGAGCAGGCCAGCAGCACCAGCACCGCCACCGGCACGTCGGTGACCTGCAACGGCGTCCAGTGGCCGAAGATGCTCACCATCGGGCCGAACGGCACCACCGACAGCGCGGTGACCGCGCAGATCACCGAGATGGTCGGCGCGAAGAAGTAGACGACCTTGTCCGCGGCCCGCGGGAGGATGTCCTCCTTGAAGGCCATCTTCAGGCCGTCGGCGAGCGTCTGCAGCAGGCCGAACGGGCCGACCTGGTTGGGGCCGGGCCGGACCTGCATGTAGCCGACGACCCGCCGCTCGAACCAGACGCCGAGCAGCGTGGCCAGCAGGCCGAAGGCGAAGGCGAAGACGATCTTGCCAAGGACCAGCCACCACGGGTCCTTGCCGAAGTCGGCCAGCGTCGGGTCCTGCGCGAGGTAGAGCGCGCTCACTGGTTACCCCCAGCGTTGAGGAGCGGACCCGGACGGTCGGTCTCGTCCGCCGCGACCCGCCCGGCCGGGATGGCCGTGCCGGTGGCGGGAACGGAGATCCGTACGACCGCGCCGGACGTCGCCCCGAGGCTGCGCCGGACGGTCGAACCGGGTGAGTTGGTCGGCAGCCAGACGACGCCGTCCGGCATCTCGGTGATCTCCGCCGGCAGGGTCAGCGCCCCCCGGTCGGTGCCCACCGTCACCGGGTCGCCGTCGGCGACGCCGAGCGTCTCGGCGGTGCCCTTGCCCAGCCGGACCACCGGCGGGCGGGCGGTGCCGGCGAGGTGCTCGTCGCCGTCGGTCAGGCTGCCCAGGTCGATCAGCTGGTGCCAGGTGGCCAGCACGGCCTCGCCGGCGCCGGGCTGCGGCACCGTGGCCGGCGCGACGGACGGCGCGGCCGGACGCTCGACCCGGGTCGGCGGCAGGCCACCCAGCTCGCGGCGGACGCTCGGCACGTCACCGGTGCCCAGCCGGACGTCGAGCTGCGCGGCGAGGGCGTCCAGCACCCGGCCGTCGGTCATCGCGGCGGTGTTCAGCACCGCCTCGAAGGTGCGCAGCCGGCCCTCCCAGTCCAGGAAGCTGCCGGCCTTCTCGACCACCGGGGCGACCGGGAAGACCACGTCCGCCCGGCGAGCCACCGCCGAGTTGCGCAGCTCCAGGCTGACCAGGAACGGCACCGCGTCCAGGGCCTGCTCGGCCAGGCGCGGGTCGGCCAGGTCGGCCGGGTCCACCCCGGCCACCACCAGGGCGCCGAGCTGGCCGTTGGCGGCCGCCGCGACGATCTGGTCGGTGTCCCGCCCGGCCTGGCTGGGGATCACCCCGGCCGGGATGTCCCAGGTCTCGCCGAGCTCGGCGCGGGCGGCCGGCTCGGTGACCGGACGCCCACCGGGCAGCAGGTTGGGCAGGCAGCCCGCGTCGACCGCGCCGCGGTCACCCGCGCGCCGCGGCACCCAGGCCAGCTTCGCCCCGGTACGCCGGGCCACGTCCGCCGCGGCGGAGAGCGCGCCCGGCACGGTGGCCAGCCGCTCGCCGACGAAGAGGATGGCGCCCTCGGCGCTGAGCGCCTCGGCCACCGTGTCGTGCTCGGCGAGCACGCTCGCCTCCTCGCCCGGCACCACCCGGGCCAGCTTGGCCCCGAGCTTCTCCAGGCCACGGGTGGCGAACGGGGCGATCGCGTAGACCGTCAGCTTCTTCTTCAGGTACGCCTTGCGCAGCCGCAGGAAGAGGATCGGGCACTCCTCCTCCGGCTCCAGGCCGACCAGCACCACCGCGGGCGCCTTCTCCACGTCGGCGTAGGTCACCTCGGTGGCCCCGGCGACGGTGCTGGCCAGGAAGTCGGCCTCCTCGCGGGAGACCGGCCGGGCCCGGAAGTCGATGTCGTTGGTGTGCAGCGCGACCCGGGCGAACTTCGCGTACGCGTAGGCGTCCTCGACGGTCAGCCGGCCACCGGTCAGCACCGCGGTGCCCCGGCCGGAGTCCCGGGCGTCGCGCAGCCCCTCGGCGGCCCGGGTCAGCGCCTCGCTCCAGGACGCCTCGCGCAGCTCACCGGTGCGCTCGTCGCGGACCAGCGGGGTGCTGAGCCGGTCGAAGGCGCGGGTGTACTGGAAGCCCCACCGGCCCTTGTCGCAGTTCCACTCCTCGTTCACCGCCGGGTCGTCGCCGGCCAGCCGGCGCAGCACCTTGCCCCGCCGCCAGTCGGTGCGCTGGGCGCAACCGGCCGAGCAGTGCTCGCAGACGCTCGGGCTGGAGACCAGGTCGAACGGGCGGGCCCGGAATCGGTACTGCGCGCCGGTCAGCGCGCCCACCGGGCAGATCTGCACGGTGTTGCCGGAGAAGTAGGAGTTGAACGGCACGTCGCCGCTGTCGTCCCCGGACTCCGCGCCGTACGCGTCGTCCCGGTAGATGTTGATCTCCTCGGCGGACGACCGGCCCATCAGGTCGATGAACTTGTCGCCGGCGATCTCCTCGGAGAACCGGGTGCAGCGCTGGCAGAGCACGCAGCGCTCGCGGTCGAGCAGCACCTGGGTGCTGATCGGCATCGGCTTCTCGTACTCCCGCTTGTGCTCGTGGAACCGGGAGTCGGTGCGGCCGGTGGACATGGCCTGGTTCTGCAGCGGGCACTCGCCGCCCTTGTCGCACATCGGGCAGTCGAGGGGGTGGTTGAGCAGCAGCAGCTCCATGACCCCCTCCTGCGCCTTCTTGGCGACCGGTGAGGTGAGCTGGGTGCGTACCACCATGCCGTCGGCGACGGTCTGGGTGCAGGAGGCGACCGGCTTGCGCTGCCCCTCCACCTCGACCAGGCACTGCCGGCAGGCGCCGGCCGGGGCCAGCAGCGGGTGGTCGCAGAAGCGCGGGATCTCGGTGCCCAACTGCTCGGCGACCCGGATCAGCAGCGCCCCCTTGGGGGCGGTGACCTCGACGCCGTCGATGGTGAGCGTGACGGTGTCGGGGGCCTTTACGACGTCAGTCATCAGTGCGCTCCCACCAACTGCTTGTCCGACAGCTTCGGCGCGGTACGTCCCTCGATGTAGTCGAGGTAGTCCTGCTTGAAGTACTTCAGCGACGAGGTCACCGAGCTGGTCGCACCGTCACCCAGGCCGCAGAACGAACGGCCCAGGATGTTGTCGCAGGTGTCGAGCAGGGTGTCCAGGTCCTCGTGGGTGCCCTGACCGGCGAGGATCCGCCGGTAGACCCGGACCATCCAGTAGTTGCCCTCGCGGCACGGGGTGCACTTGCCGCACGACTCGTGGTGGTAGAACTCCAGCCACCGGTAGGTCGCGTAGACCGGGCAGTCCTGGTCGGAGAAGATCTGGGTGGCCGTGGTGCCCAGGATCGAGCCGGCCGCCGCCACCCCCTCGAAGTCCAGCGGCAGGTCCAGGTGCTCGGCGGTCAGCAGCGGCGTCGACGAGCCGCCCGGCGTCCAGAACCGCAGGTTGTGCCCGGGCTGCATGCCGCCGGCCAGCTCGATCAGCTCCCGCAGGGTGATCCCCATCGAGCACTCGAACTGGCCCGGGTTGGCGATCCGGCCGGAGAGCGAGTAGATCATCGGGCCGGAGGACTTCTCCGTGCCCATGGTCTTCCACCAGTCCGCGCCGCCCAACACGATGTACGGCACGCTGGCGATGGTGCCGACGTTGTTGACCACGGTCGGGCTGGCGTACAGGCCGTGGGTCGCCGGGAACGGCGGGCGCAGCCGGGGCTGGCCCCGGAAGCCCTCCAGCGAGTCCAGCAGCGCGGTCTCCTCACCGCAGATGTACGCCCCGGCGCCGGAGTGCACCACCAGGTCGAGGTCGAAGCCGCTGCCCTGGATGTCGCGCCCGAGGTAGCCCTTGGCGTACGCCTCCTGCACGGCGTTGCGCAGCCGGCGCGCGGCGTGCACCGCCTCGCCCCGGATGTAGATGTAGGCCCGGTTGGCCCGGATCGCGTACGACGCGATGATCACGCCTTCGACCAGCGAGTGCGGGTCGTGCGTCATCAGCGGCAGGTCCTTGCAGGTGCCCGGCTCGCCCTCGTCGGCGTTGACCACCAGGTAGTGCGGCTTGCCGTCGCCCTGCGGGATGAACCCCCACTTGAGACCGGTGGGGAAGCCGGCGCCGCCACGGCCGCGCAGGCCGGAGTCCTTGATCAGCTGGATCAGGTCGTCCGGGTGCGCCCTGAGCGCCTTGCGCAGCGCAGCGTAGCCGTCGAGCTTCTCGTAGGTGCCGAGCTGCCAGGCGTCCGGCGACAGCCAGCGCTTGGTGAGCACCGGCGTGAGCTTGGCCAGCGTCTCCGGCCGAGGCGTGGTCACTTCTGGCCCCCTGTTTCGCTCGCGACGGCGGGGCTGGCGTTGGCTCCCGCCTCCGCTTCCTTGAGGTTGCGCTGCTGCGCACCGGCCTCGTCGCCGGCGGGCTTGCCGTCGCCGGCCGGCGGGTTGGTCGCCACGCCGGCGGCCTCCGCCTTCTGCGCGTCGCGCGGCGCCGGCGCGGTGTTGTCCGTCGGGACCTTGGTGCCCGGGGCGTCCGGCACGGCGGTCTGCGCGTCGGGCTGCCGGGTCTCGGCGGTACGCACCTGCGGCGACTTGTCGTCCGGCGCCTTCACGTCCGGGGCGGTGCTGCCGCTGGCCGCGGCGGCGGGAGCCGGCTCGCCGACGCCGGCGTTGCCGGGCGTACCCGGCTTGGCGCCGTTGCCGCTCGCGGGCGCGGCGGCGGGCTCGGCCTTGGCGGCTTCCGCGGCCTTCGCCTGCGCGGCGGCCTTGTCGGCCTCGGCCTTGCTCCGGATCGGAGTGTTCGGGTCGAAGCCGGGCACCGAGATCCCGTGCTGCTCGGCCAGGCGCAGGCCGCGCAGGGTCGGCTCGCCCGGCCCGCCGTCGGCGACCGCGCCCTCGCGCTCGTCGGCGAAACCGGCGAGCTGCACCGCCATCTCCTTGAGCGTGCAGAGCCGGGCGCCCCGGGTCGGCATCGGCCGGCCACCGGCGCGCAGCTCCTCGACCACCCCGAGCGCGCCCTGCGGGTCGACGCCGTCGAAGAAGTCGTAGTTGACGGTCATCACCGGGCCGTAGTCGCAGGCCGCGAGGCACTCGGCGTGCTCCAGGGTGATCTTGCCGTCGGCGGTGGTCTCGTCGTGCCCGACGCCCAGGTGCTCGGCGAGGGTGTCGTAGACCTCCTGGCCGCCGAGCACGTTGCACATGGTGTTGGTGCAGACGCTGACCAGGAAGTCGCCGGTCGGCTTGCGCTTGTACATGGTGTAGAAGGTCGCCACGGCGCCGACCTGGGCCTTGTTCAGCCCGAGCACCTCGGCGCAGAACTCGACGCCGGCCGGGGAGACGTAGCCCTCCTCGGACTGCACCAGGTGCAGCAGCGGCAGCAGCGCCGACCGGGACCGGTCGGCCGGGTACCGGGCGATGATCTCGCGCGCCCGCTCCCGGGTCTGCTCAGTGAAAGTCGTCATCGGTCACATCCACCCATCACGGGGTCCAGCGAGGCGCCACCGGCGATCACGTCGGCGATCAGGCCGCCCTCGGCCATCGCCGGGAGGGCCTGCAGGTTGACGAAGCTCGGCTCCCGGTAGTGCACCCGGTAGGGCCGGGTGCCACCGTCGGAGACCGCGTGCACGCCCAGCTCGCCGCGGGGCGACTCGATGCCGACGTACACCTGGCCCGGAGGAACCCGGAAGCCCTCGGTGACCAGCTTGAAGTGGTGGATCAGCGACTCCATCGACTGACCCATGATCTTGGCGACGTGCTCCAGCGAGTTGCCCATGCCGTCCACGCCGATGGCCAGCTGCGCCGGCCAGGCGATCTTGCGGTCGGCGACCATCACCGGGCCCGGCTTCAACCGGTCCAGCGCCTGCTCGACCAGCTTCAGCGACTCGCGGATCTCGGCGAGCCGGACCTGGTAGCGGCCCCAGACGTCGCCGTCGGGGTGGGTCGGGACGTCGAACTCGTACGTCTCGTACCCGCAGTACGGCATGGTCTTGCGCAGGTCCCAGGCCAGGCCGGCGGAGCGGAGCACCGGGCCGGTCACGCCGAGCGCGACGCAGCCGGTCACGTCCAGCACCGCGACGTTCTTCGTCCGCTCGACCCAGATCGGCTGGCCGGAGAGGAGGTCCTCGTACTCCTTGAGCTTCTTCGGCATCATCTTGAGGAAGTCGCGGATCTTGACGATCGCGGCGTCCGGCACGTCCTGCGCCACCCCGCCCGGCCGGACGTACGCGTGGTTCATCCGCAGGCCGGTGATGGTCTCGAAGATGTCGAGGATGTACTCCCGCTCGCGGAAGCCGTACAGCATGATCGAGATCGCGCCCAGCTCCATGCCGGTGGTCGCCAGCCAGACCAGGTGCGAGGAGATCCGGTTGAGCTCCATCATCAGGACCCGGATGGTGGTGGCCCGCTCGGTCACCTCGTCGGTGATGCCGAGCAGCTTCTCCACCGCCAGCGCGTACGCCGTCTCGTTGAACAGCGGGGCGAGGTAGTCCATCCGGGTCACGAAGGTCGAGCCCTGGACCCAGTTGCGGTATTCGAGGTTCTTCTCGATGCCGGTGTGCAGGTAGCCGACGACCGAGCGGGCCTCGCGGACCGTCTCGCCCTCCAGCTCCAGGATCAGCCGGAGCACGCCGTGCGTCGACGGGTGCTGCGGACCCATGTTGACGACGATCCGCTCGTCGTTGATCGGGTCGGTGCCGGCGACGACCTGGTCCCAGTCCCCACCGGTGACGGTGAAGACCCTGCCCTCGGTGGTCTCGCGCTCGGTCGCGTAGTTGGACGTGGTCACTGGTAGGACCTCCTACGGTCCGGCGGTGGAATTTCCGCGCCCTTGTACTCGACGGGCACGCCGCCGAGCGGGTAGTCCTTGCGCTGCGGGTGCCCCTCCCAGTCGTCCGGCATCAGGATCCGGGTGAGGTTGGGGTGGCAGTCGAAGACGATGCCGAACATGTCGTACGCCTCCCGCTCCTGCCAGTCGGCGGTCGGGTAGACGGCGGTGACGCTCGGCAGGTGCGGCTGCTCGGCGGAGACCGCGGCCTCCAGCCGGACCCGACGCCGGTAGGTCATCGAGGTGAGCTGGTAGACGACGTGCAGCCGCCGGTCGTCGGCGCCGAGGTAGTCCACACCGGAGACCGAGGAGCAGAGCTCGAAGCGCAGCGCCAGGTCGTCCCGCATCACCTGGCAGACCTCGGCGATCCGCTCCGGGCGGACGTGCAGGGTCAGCTCGCCGCGGTCGACGACGACCTTCTCGATCGCGTCGCCGAAGGCGGGGTACGCCTCCTCCAGCGCGTCGCGGACCTCGTCGAAGTACCCGCCGTACGGCCGGGGGGTCTCCTCGATCGGCCGGCGCTGGCGGACCAGGCCGCCGTAGCCGGAGACGTCACCGCTGCCCTGGTTGCCGAACATGCCTCGGCCGGCCGGGCTGGACGGCGGGTGCTCGGCAGGGGCGCCGCTGCTGGCCCCCGCCGGGGTGACCGGTACCGGCACCCCGCCGTCGTTGGTCCTGTCGTTCGGTGCGGTCACTTCGGGCCCCCGTGCGCGTGGAGGTGGTTCTGGGCGTTCATCCAGTTCTCGATCCGCAGCTGCTCCTCGCGCCCCTCGCGGACGGCCTTCGTCCACTCGGCACGCCGGGCCTTGTCGTTGCGGTACGAGGACGGCATCGAGCCGTACGGCACGACCGGGACGTCGCCGCGCTCCTGGCGGGCCTGGAGCATCTTGCGGCCGTTCGCGCCCAGCGGCTCGTACATGATCTTCTCGCGGAGCTTGAGGATCGCGTCGATGAGCATCTCGGGCCGAGGCGGGCAGCCGGGGAGGTACATGTCCACCGGCACCACGTGGTCGACGCCCTGGACGATCGCGTAGTTGTTGAACATGCCGCCGCTGCTGGCGCAGACGCCCATGGAGAGCACCCAGCGGGGCTCCGCCATCTGGTCGTAGATCTGGCGCAGGACCGGAGCCATCTTCTGGCTCACCCGGCCGGCCACGATCATCAGGTCGGCCTGACGCGGCGAGGCCCGGAAGACCTCCATGCCCCAGCGGCCCATGTCGTAGTGCGGGCCACCGGCGGCCATCATCTCGATGGCGCAGCAGGCCAGGCCGAAGGTGGCGCCCCAGACGGACGACTTCCGCGACCAGTTGACCAGCTTCTCCACGGAGGTGAGCAGGACGCCGGCGGGGAGCTTCTCCTCGATGCCCATCTGACGTACCTCCCTCAGTCCCAGTCCAGGCCGCCGCGCCGCCACACGTAGGCGTATGCGACGAAGACCGCGACGATGAACATGACCATCTCCACGAAGCCGAAGATCGGCAGGGCGTCGAACGAGACCGCCCAGGGGTAGAGGAAGATGATCTCGATGTCGAAGACGATGAAGAGCATCGCCGTCAGGTAGAACTTGATCGGGAACCGACCGCCGCCGACCGGCTGCGGGCTCGGCTCGATGCCGCACTCGTACGCCTCGAGCTTGGCCTTGTTGAAGCGCCGGGGACCGGCGAAGCGGGCGGCGGCCACGGAGAACAGCGAGAACCCCGCGGCGAGGGCGAACAGCCCGATGATCGGTGCGTAAGGCGAGAGCGACATCTTTTCTCCTGCTCGTCCTTCCCCTGCCCCTGGTGCTTGACGAAAATCACACTATTCACGTCCCTCGCCGGGTCCTCCGGCGGGGGTCGATCTCTGTCCCCGCCCGGGCCGACACCGGCCCGGACGTGGTCGTTCAGACTGCTGGCGCCGCCTTCGTCATCGCGTTGATGACCCGGTCCATCGCGTCCCCGCCACGGGGGTCGGTCAGGTTGGCCAGCAGCTTCAGCACGAAGCGCATCAGCGTCGGGTGCGGCATGCCGTGTTTGGTGGCCATGCGCATGATCTCCGGACGGCCGATCAGCTTCACGAAGATCCCGCCGAGCCGGTAGTAGCCGCCGAACCGCGCCTTCAGCTCCGTCGGGTACGCCGCCAGCGCGCGCTCCCGCTCCGGGCCGGCGGGCCGGGCCAGCGCCTGCACCATCACCTCGGCGGCCAGTTCGCCGGACTCCATCGCGTACGCGATGCCCTCGCCGTTGAACGGGTTGACCATGCCGCCGGAGTCGCCGACCAGCAGCACGCCCCGGGTGTAGTGCGGAACCCGGTTGAAGCCCATCGGCAGCGCCGCGCCGAGGATCGGGCCCTCGGCGTTCGTCTCGTCGGTCATCCCCCAGTCCTCGGGGGTGTTGGCCAGCCAGTCGGTGAGCAGCCGGCGGTAGTTGGTCTTGCCGAAGGCCGAGGAGGAGTTGAGCACGCCCAGGCCGACGTTGACCCGGCCGTCGCCGAGGCCGAAGATCCAGCCGTAGCCGGGCAGCAGGTTGTCGCCGCTGTCCTTGCTGCGCAGCTCCAGCCAGGACTCCAGGTAGTTGTCGTCGTGCTTGGCCGGCGAGCGGTAGTAGCGCCGGACGGCCACGCCGATCGGCCGGTCCTCGCGCTTGGCCAGCCCGAGGGCGAGCGGGAAGCGGCCGGAGACGCCGTCGGCGGCGACCACCAGCGGCGCGTGGAAGGTGGCCGGCTCCTTCTCCGGGCCGACCTCGGCCTGCACGCCGATCACCCGGTCGTCGGCGCCGAGCACCGGACCGACCACGTTCACGCTGGTGCGCAGCTTGGCGCCGGCGGCGACCGCGCGCTGGGCGAGCAGGTCGTCGAAGTCCAGCCGGGTGCGGACCAGCCCGTAGTTGGGGAAGCTGGCCAGGTCGGGCCAGTCCAGTTCGAGGCGTACCCCGCCGCCGATCACCCGCAGGCCCTTGTTGTGCAGCCAACCCGCCTCGGGTGAGGTGTCCACACCCATCCGGACGAGCTGCCGTACGGCGCGCGGGGTGAGCCCGTCGCCGCAGACCTTCTCCCGAGGGAACTCGGTCTTCTCCAGCAGCAGCACACGCACGCCGTGCCGCGCCAGGTGGTACGCGGTCGCCGATCCTCCGGGACCGGCGCCCACGACGATCACGTCGGCGTCGTTCTCCACCGCGGTCATCTGCGCCTCCTCCCGCATGCTCGTGAAATGCTTCACAAGCCGATCGGGTTGGAGTCTATGACCGGCGTTACACCACCGCCGGATGAGGGGTACCTAACTCGCCGGAAATCCGCCGTTCGGCGTCCATGCCGAGGTCAGGGGCGGGCCGGCGCGGCGGTGTCCAGGCCGGCGTCGACCCGGATCGTCTCGGGCAGGTGCTCGCGCAGCGCCCCGCCGGCGGCGCGGTCCAGCGCGGCGAGCACCTCGGCGACGACCTGACGGACGTCCGCGGGATCCGCGCCGGCCAGCTCCTTGAGCTGGGCGATGAGTTCGGCGGCGTCGTCGTCGGTGGCCTCACCCACCTGCTCTGGTCCCGTCATGGGGGCGAGCCTACGGGGCAAAGTAGACCAAAGACGGATATTCACGAAAGAAAGCGGTCTGACCGGATCGCCCCGGCCCGGCGCCGTCAGTCGCGAATCGCCCGGTGCAGCGCCACCACGCCGCCGGTCAGGTTGCGCCAGGCCACCCGCCCCCAGCCGGCCGCGCCGACCCGGGCGGCCAGCGCCGCCTGGTCCGGCCAGGCCCGGATCGACTCCGCCAGGTAGACGTACGCGTCGGGATTGCTGGACACCGCGCGCGCCACCGCCGGCAGCGACCGCATCAGGTACGACAGGTAGACCGTGCGGAAGGCGGGGTTGACCGGGGTGCTGAACTCGCAGACCACCAGGCGGCCACCCGGCTTCGTCACCCGGGCCAGCTCGCGCAGCGCCGCGTCGGTGTCGTTGACGTTGCGCAGCGCGAAGGAGATGGTCACCGCGTCGAAGCTGGCGTCGGTGAAGGGCAGCTTCAGCGCGTCGCCGGCCAGCAGCGGCACCTGCGGTCGGGTCCGCTTGCCGGCGTGCAGCATCCCCAGCGACAGGTCGGCGCCGATCGCGTACGCCCCGGACTGGGCCAGCTCCTCGGTCGAGACCCCGGTGCCCGCGCCCACGTCCAGCACCCGCTCCCCCGGCCGCAGGTCGAGCGCGGCCCGGGTGGCCCGCCGCCAGGACCGGTCCTGCCCGAAGGAGAGGACGGTGTTGGTCAGGTCGTAGCGGGCCGCCACGCCGTCGAACATCGCGGCGACCTCGTGCGGCTGCTTGTCCAGGCTGGCGCGCTGGCCCTGCGGGGTACGGCTCACCCCTCCACTCTGCCAGCCCGGCTCCGCCCGGCGGCCGCTGGGTCGGCCGGCCGGCGGGTACGCGAAAGGGCGGGATGGTCGCCCATCCCGCCCTCGCGTCGTCTCCTCGGATCAGTCCTCGGACTTCTCGTCGCCCGGGGTCACCAGCACCACCTTGCGCCGGCGGGAGAGCACCAGCAGTGCCCCGCCCGCGAGCAGCACGGCGCCGCCGATGCCACCGATCAGGCCGACCTGCACGCCGGTCACCGGCAGGCCGCCGTCACCGCCACCGTTGCCGCCGCCCGAGGTCGGGGTCGCGGTCGGCTGGCCGCTCGGCGTGGCGGTGGGCTGGCCGGTCGGGCTCGGGCTCGGCGACGGCCCGGTGCTCAGGTCGACGAAGACGTCGAACTGGGCGGTGTTGTCCAGGTCGTCGGTGTCGGTGAACGCCCGGCGCTGGCCGAGGCTGGCGACCTGCGGCTCCTCCTCGGGCTGCCCCTGGGCGGCGTCGAGACCGGCGGCGAAGACGAAGCCCGGCCGGAGCACCTTCTCGGTGACGTCCGCGCCGACCTTCACCCGTACGTCGGAGGTGTAGAACTGGCCCGGCCGCAGCACCGCGCCGGCGTCCTCGCAGTACGCCTGGGCGAGCCCGCCCAGCTCCTGCTCGACACAGCCCTCGGGCACCTCGGCGAAGGTGACCCCGGCCGGCAGCGTGATGCCGTACGCGACGCCGGTCGCCTTCCGGCTGCCGTCGTTGTAGATCGCCCAGTCCAGCGGGGCGGTGTCGCCGGGCTTGACCGGCTTGAGGCCGGACTCGCCGGCCTCGTCGCCGTCGACCGTCACGTCGGCGTACACGTCCTGCACCCAGGTGGTGAGGTCGTAGCCGGGTCGGGCGACGGTGATGTCGTGCTCGACGGTGTTGTTCTCCAGGTCGGGGTCGGCGGTGGCCGCGCTGATGGTGACCGTCAGCGTGCCGGCGTCACCGCGGCCGCCCGTGGAGAAGAGCGGGATGCCGAAGTCCTCAGTGGTGCCGGCGGTCAGGTCGCCGAGCAGGCAGGTGAAGCGGGTGTCCTCGACCTCGCAGCCGTCCGGGACGACCACGCCGACCTTGCCGGCCTTGAGGCCCTTGGTCTCGACGGTGACCGCGACGTCCTTGGCGTCGACGGCGCCGCGCGTGTTGTCGACCTGGAACTTGAACGGCTTGGCCTTGGCCTCCTTGACGCCCTTGGCCAACTCCTTGCTGATCGGGATCAGCTCGAGGTCCGCCTGGTCGGCGGCGTGCGCCGGGGCGGCGACGGTGGCGAGACCACCGGCGGCGAGCAGGGCGACGGCACCGGCGCGCGCCAGGGCCGAGCGGTGGAACAGTGTCATCGATCCCCCGGGGTTAGGGACAGTGGAATGGGTTGCGGACCGAGCGGACCGTATCGGAGATCGATGGGCGTACGCCAGCGCCGCCGCGCGATTCGCGGCCATCGGTGCCCGTCCGGACCAGACAGTGGGGGCGGGATGGTCGCCCATCCCGCCCCCACTGCCGTGCGTTATATGTGAACGGCCCTCATGGGCCGATGGAGGACGTGCCCCCGGGCTGCCCGCTTCCCGCCGCCCGGAATCCCGAGGAAGAGCAGGTGCGTCGGCCGCACGTTAGCCGTCGCCGGCGGGGCCCCGCCATCCCAGCGCGCCGATCGTTTCCGAGCTGTGCCCCAGCCGCCACCAGGCGATTGTCCGGATCACCGGCCTTGCACCGGATCTCATCCGCCAACCGTCGTCCGAACGGCCGCCAGGAATGCCCGTCCGACCCCCGCGGGCCCGACTTCCGGTCGGTCGCGGTGGAAGGACCCGGGACGCGGCGCGGGGTGGGACGGCGACCCGTCCCACCCCGCGTCCACCGGCCTCGTCGCGGCCGGTCGATCCACTCCCGCCGGTCAGACGGTCGGCTTCTCGTCGCCCGGGGTCACCAGGACCACCCGCCGACGCCGCGCCAGCACGAACATCGCGCCACCGGCGGCCAGCACCACCGCACCGACGCCACCGATCAGGCCGGCCTGCGGACCGGTCACCGGCAGGCCACCGCCGCCACCCTCACCGCCGGCCGGAGCGACCACGATCACGGCGAAGTTGTCGCTGTTGTCGCTCGGGTCCACGTCCTCCGCCAGCCCGACCGGTGCGGTCGTGGTGAGGAACGAGGGCAGCTGGCTGGGGGTGTTGGTCAGGCTCCGCTCGGTGGCCGGCAGGGCGCCCCGCGAGCTGACCTCGACGGAGCCGTCGGTCAGGCTGACCGGAGCGGCGACGTCGGCCGCCACCTTCACCGGGAAGTAGCCGTACAGGTCGCCGCCCGGCTTGAGCCGGGTGACGCCACTCTCGCAGTCGGCGGTACGCCGGTCGGCGGTGTACTCGCACTCCTTCAGGTCCTTGCTGAAGGTGACGCCCTTGGGCAGGGACATCTTCAGGTCGACCCCGTCGGCGATCATGTCGCCCTGGTTGACGATGTACGCGAAGACGGTGGTCTCGTCGCCGGGGTTCAGGGTCGGCTTCTTCACGTCCGGCTCGCCGTTGGCCCGCCAGAAGACCTGGGTACGGACGTCCGGCGCCAGCACCAGCAGGTCGACGCCGTTCTCGGTGGTGAACTCCACCTGGGTGGTCCGGGAGTTGTTCGCGGGGTCGGTGTCGTTCTCCGACTGGATCTGGAACGTGACTGGCGCCGAGTAGTCGCCCGTCATCGCGTCGGTGTCCTTGAACACGAGCGCCGGCAGCTCGACGGTCGCACCCGGAATCGGGATCTCCCGCTCGGTCAGCGCGCACAGCCACGTGCGCCGCCCGTCGATCGTGGCCTCCTCGCACTGTTCGAGCAGGGGTACGACGTCCACCTTGGCGGAGTCCAGCTTGGACACGTCGACGGCGAGCACGACGTCGGTCGGAGTGTTCTCACCCTTGTTGGAGAGCTTGACGAAGGCGGCCTTGCCCTGGGTGTCCGCCGCGACGCGGGTGCCCGCGACGTCCAGCGACAGGTCGGTGGCCGAATTGTCGGCGTACGCCGGGGTGCCGAGGACGGTGAACGCGCCGGAGGCGAGCAGCGCGACGGCGCCCAGCCGCGCCAACGGGCGGTTACGGAAGATCATGGAAGGCTTCCCCCCGTGGGAAAGACGACAGGTACGCCGCAGGCTAGCGGCGCATCATCCGCCGCGCTGTCCCGTGCGCCGTCCGGTCATCATTCCGACCGCCGCCGATCCGTCCCCGTGGTGTCGGCTCCGGTCGCCGCCCGTCAGCGGGCGTCGACCAGCGGCAGCGACTTACCGGCGCCGCCGCCGGGCATGGCGATCGAGGAGAAGTGCGAGACCACCCGCTCGTCGGTCGGGTCGTCGGCCGGGGTGTGGTGCACCGCGAGGCGGTGGTAGAGGGTGTCCCGCTGCGCGGGGATCCGGCCGGCCGAGCGGATCATGGCGATCAGCTCGTGCAGGTTGGAGCGGTGCCGCGCGCCGGCCGAGGAGATGACGTTCTCCTCCAGCATGATCGAGCCCAGGTCGTCCACGCCCATGTGCAGCGAGAGCTGGCCGACGTCCTTGCCGGTGGTCAGCCAGGACGCCTGCAGGTGCGGCACGGTCTCGAAGAAGAGCCGGGCCACCGCGACCAGCCGCAGGTACTCCAGCGTGGTCGCCTGGGTGCGGCCCTTGAGGTGGTTGTTCTCCGGCTGGTACGTCCACGGGATGAACGCCCGGAAGCCCTGGGTGCGGTCCTGCACGTCGCGGATCATCCGCAGGTGCTCGATCCGCTCGGCGTTGGTCTCGCCGGTGCCCATCATCATCGTCGCGGTCGACTCGATGCCCTGGCGGTGGGCCAGCTCCATGACCTCCAGCCAGCGCGCGCCGGACTCCTTGAGCGGGGCGATGGCCTTGCGCGGCCGGTCGGGCAGCATCTCGGCGCCGGCGCCGGCGATCGAGTCCAGCCCGGCCGCCTTGATCCGGGCGATGGCCTCGTCCAGGCTCACGCCGGAGACCTTGGCCATGTGCAGGATCTCGCTCGGCCCGATCGAGTGGATGGCGAGCTGCGGGTACGCCTTCTTGACCGAGGAGAAGAGCTCCTCGTAGTACTCGACGCCGTAGTCCGGGTGGTGGCCGCCCTGGAGCATCACCTGGGTGGCGCCCAGCTCGACCGCCTCGCCGCACCGGCGCAGGATCTCCTCGGTCGGGTGGGTCCAGCCCTCCTTGTGCTTGGGGGCCCGGTAGAACGCGCAGAACTTGCACGCCGTCACGCAGACGTTGGTGTAGTTGATGTTGCGGTCGATCAGGTAGGTGACGATGTTGTCCGGGTAGCGCCGGCGGCGTACCGCGTCCGCCGCCTCGCCCAGCGCGTGGAAGGGCGCCTCGGTGTAGAGCAGCAGGGCCTCCTCGGGCGTGATCCGCCCGCCGTCCGCACCGCGCTGCAGGATGTCGTCGATCTCCCGGCTCACCGTCACGCCTCCGAGCCTACGTCGGCCCCCGGCGGCACCGCACCGGGCACCGCCACCGGTGACCCGCGCCCCACGAGCGGGGACCGGGCCGGCACGCTGGGCTCACCGGCGTTCCCACAGCGTGTAACGGAAGGTGAGGACGCGCGTCACGACGTCCGGCGGGCTCTCGACGGTGAGCATCGCGCAGCGGCCGTCCGCGGTCCGTACGCAGAGGTCCGTCCCGGCCGTCAGCTCGTGCACGCCGTCGATCGTCCCGTCCCAGCTGTCGGCCTCCAGGCACCGCCGCACCTCGTGGTCGGCGCCGGGGCCCACGACGGCCAGCTCGCCGGGCTCGCGGACGCCCAGCCGGTCGGCCCGCTGGGTGAGCAGAAGGTCGGCGCCGGGCGCGAGCTCGCCGCCCGCGACCCCGCGAGCCAGGTCGAAGCTCTGCCCGTCGGCGAGGGCGAGCCGCTCGCCGCCACCCACCTGGACCCAGCCGGTGGGCGCGACCGGCCCGGTACCCGTCGGAGGGGCCTCGGGCGGCCCGGCACCCGTCGGACGGGCCTCGGGCGGCCCGGTACCGGTCGGCAGGTTGACCACGACGAGCACGGCCAGCACGGTGGCGACCACCACCGCCGCCACGGTGCGGTACGACCACGGGCCGGCACCGAAAAGCCTCGCGACCCGACCTGCGATGTCCCGGGACGGCCCACCGTCGGACCGGTCACTATCGCCCGCCGGCCCGTCCGGGTCGCGAGCCGGCCCGTCCGGGCCGCCCGCCGGCCCGTCCGGGCCGCCCGCCGGCCCGTCCGGGCCGCCGGCCGGCCCACCGGTCACGGTCGGCAGCCGCCGGCCACCATCCGGCGGCCGAGGGGACATCCAGCCGCTCCAGGCCCGCGCCTGCGCGCCGGCGATCGTCAGCAGCAGCGCGAGCACCCCGGCCCAGAGGTTCGCCCGGTCCAGGCCCTGCCGGAGCAGGAAGGCCACCAGCGCGGCCGAGCCGGCGATCAGGGCCACCGCGGCGACGGTCGATCCGGGCGGGCGGGCCATGGCCCATCATGGCACGCGAGGCCGGCCCAACCCAGTTACCGTCATCGATTGTTTATCCGGCGGCAACCGGCAGGCGTCAGGCGTCGTAGTCGACCGTGAGCCGGTCGGTGGTCGGGCTGGACTGGCAGGTCAGGACGTACCCGGCGGCCACCTCGTCGGGCTCCAGGGCGTAGTTGCGGGCCATCGTCACCGCCCCGTCGACGACCTTCGCCTTGCAGGTGGAGCAGACGCCGCCCTTGCAGGCGTACGGCAGCTCGCCGCGGACCTTGAGCGCCGCGTCCAGCACCCGCTCGTCGCGTCCCATCGTGAAGCTCGACGACCGGCCGTCGAGCAGGATCGTCACCTCCGCCCCGGCGCCGGGTTCGTCGCCGGGGCGGCGCACCGGCTCCGGCGGGGCGTCGACGTGGAACAGCTCGGTGTGCACCGCCGACTCGGGCAGGCCGCGCCCGGTCAGCAGCTCCCGGGCGGCCACCACCATGCCGAACGGGCCGCAGAGGAACCACTCCTCGATGGCGTCGCCCGGCACGATGGTCTCCAGCAGCCGGCCCAGCCGCTCGGCGTCGATCCGCCCCGACAGCAGCGGCGACTCGCCCTGCTCGCGGGAGAGCACGTGCACCAGGTGCAGCCGGGTCGGGTAGCGGTCCTTCAGGTCGGCCAGCTCCTCGGCGAACATCACCGTGTTGGCCGTGCGGTTGCCGTACACCAGGGTGAACGTGCTGGCCGGCTCGACGGCCAGGGCGGTCGCGACCAGCGAGAGCACCGGGGTGATGCCGGAACCGGCGACGACCGCGCCGTAGTGCCGGACCCGCTCCGGCGCGAACGCCGTGGTGAAGTGCCCCAGCGGGGGCAGCACCTCGATGGTGTCGCCGCCGCGCAGCGCCCCGCAGGCGAACGCGGAGAACGCGCCGCCGGGGATCTCCCGCACGCCGATCCGCAATCGGCCGTGCCGGGCCAGCTCGTCCGGGGTCGAGCAGATCGAGTACGACCGCCGCACGTCCGCGCCGTCCGCGCCCTCGCGGCGCACGGTGAGGTGCTGGCCGGCGGAGAACGCGAAGGTCTCCCGCAGCTCCTCGGGCACGGCGAAGGTGATCGCCACGGCGTCGTCGGTGAGCCGGTCGATGGCGGCGACGGCCAGCGGGTGGAAGGCCGGCCGGCGGCGGACGGGTCGGGTGATGGTGACAGTCACAGCGCCTTCAGGTGGTCGAAGGGTTCGGAGCAGGAGCGGCAGCGCCAGAGTGCCTTGCACGCGGTGGAGCCGAAGCGGCTGACCTGCTCGGTCTCCGGGGAGCCGCAGCGCGGGCAGCGGACGGCCAGGGTCAGCGGCACCACGGTCGCGGTCCGGGCCGGGGCGGGCGGGGCGATGCCGGCGGCGGCCAGCTTGGCCCGCCCGCTGTCGGAGATCCAGTCGGTGCTCCAGGCCGGGCTGTAGACCGTGCGCACCTCGGCGTCCGGGTGACCGGTGGCGGCCAGCGCCCGGCGGATGTCCGCGCGGATCACGTCCATCGCCGGGCAGCCGGTGTAGGTGGGGGTGATGGTCACGACGACCCGGCCGGTGGCCGGGTCCTCGTCGACCGCCCGCAGGATGCCGAGCTCGTCGATGGTGATGACCCGGATCTCCGGGTCCACCACCGCCGCCACGGCCGCCCTGGGGTCAGTCACCACCGGGCTCCGGGGTGCGCGCGGTGCAGCACCTGCATCTCGGCGAGCAGGTACGACAGGTGCTCGGTGTGTACGCCGGCGCGCCCGCCGGCCGGCGCCCAGCCGGTCTCCGGGCGGGTCAGCGTCGCCTCGTCGAGCACGGCGGACACGGTGGCGTCGAAGTCGGCCCGCAGGGTGGCCGGGTCGACCGGCGCCGCCGGATCCGCCGTGAACAGCTCGTGGTGGTACGGCCAGACCTGGTCCAGCGCGGCCTGGGCCCGGCGGTGCGACTCCTCGGTGCCGTCGCCGAGCCGCTTCACCCACAGCGAGCTGTGGTCCAGGTGGTAGGCGGACTCCTTGCGCGCCTTGGCGCCGATCGCGGCCAGCCGCTCGTCGGCGCACCCGGCCAGCGCGGTGTAGAGCGGCAGCTGGTACGCCGAGAGCAGCAGCAGCTTCACCATGGTCACCGCGAAGTCGCCGTTGGGCAGCTCCACCAGCAGACAGTTGCGGAACTCGCGGTCGTCGCGCAGGTACGCCAGCGCGTCCTCGTCCCGGCCGGCGCCCTCCAGCTCGCCCGCGTACGACAGCAGCAGGCGGGCCGCGCCGAGCTGGTCGAGGGCGATGTTGGCCAGCGCGATGTCCTCCTCCATCTCCGGCGCGCGGGTGGCCCACTCGCCGAGCCGCTGCGCCGCGACCAGCGCGTCGTCGGCGAGCGCGAGGGTGAAGTCGAAGGGGCCGTTCACAGGTGCGCCACCCCGTCCGGCACCTCGTAGAAGGTGGGGTGGCGGTAGACCTTGTCGGCCGCCGGGTCGAAGAAGGCGTCCTTCTCGTCCGGGCTGGACGCGGTGATGGCGCTCGCCGGCACCACCCAGATCGACACCCCCTCCTGGCGGCGGGTGTAGAGGTCGCGGGCGTTGCGCAGGGCCAGCTCGGCGTCGGGGGCGTGCAGGCTGCCGACGTGGGTGTGCGACAGCCCGCGCCGGGCCCGGACGAACACCTCCCACAGCGGCGAGGATTCCTTGCTCATGCGGCCACCTTCTCCCTCTGCTGCGCCCGCTTGGCGGCGTACGCCGTTGCGGCCTCACGTACCCAGGCGCCCTCGGTGTGGGCGCGGCGGCGGTGTTCCATCCGCTGCCGGTTGCACGGGCCCTCGCCCTTGATCACCCGCATCAGCTCGTCGTAGTCCGGCTGGGTGTAGTCGTAGGCCTGGCGCTCGTCGTTCCAGCGCAGGTCGGGGTCGGGCAGGGTGAGGCCGAGGATCTCGGCCTGCTGCACGCACATGTCGACGAAGCGCTGGCGCAGCTCGTCGTTGGAGAAGCGCTTGATCTTCCAGGCCATCGACTGCGCGGAGTGGGTCGAGTCGCCGTCCGGCGGGCCGAACATCGCCAGTGACGGGTACCACCAGCGGTCGACGGCGTCCTGGGCCATCGCCTTCTGCGCGGGGGTGCCGTGCGCCAGCGTGTGCAGGATCTCGTAGCCCTGCCGCTGGTGGAACGACTCCTCCTTGCAGACCCGGATCATCGCCCGGGCGTACGGGCCGTACGAGCAGCGGCACAGCGGCACCTGGTTGACGATCGCGGCGCCGTCCACCAGCCAGCCGATGGCGCCGACGTCGGCCCAGTTCAACGTCGGGTAGTTGAAGATCGAGCTGTACTTCTGCCGCCCGTTGAGCAGCATCTCGACCAGTTCGTCCCGACTGATGCCGAGGGTCTCGGCCGCCGCGTAGAGGTAGAGCCCGTGGCCGGCCTCGTCCTGCACCTTGGCCAGCAGGATCGCCTTGCGCTTGAGCGAGGGGGCCCGGCTGATCCAGTTCCCCTCGGGCTGCATGCCGATGATCTCGGAGTGCGCGTGCTGGGCGATCTGCCGGATCAGCGTCCGGCGGTACGCCTCGGGCATCCAGTCGCGCGGCTCGATCTTCTGGTCCGCGTCGATGACCTCGGCGAAGTAGGCCGCCAGGTCCGCACCGGGCTCCGGGGCGCCGCGCCGACCGCGCGCCGCCGCCTCGCGCAGCGCCGCCTCGGCCGCCTCGACCTGACCGAGCAGGTCACCACCGGGAGCGTCCCCCTCGGCGGCGAAGTCGTTGCCATACATGGTCCAAGTGTTACAGCTCATCCCCGATGACACCAGAGGGTGTAACAGGATTGCGAGAAGCCTTTGCGTCACCGGACAGCCGCTCTGGGTGGACACCTGCACCGGCTCTACGCTGTGACATGCATCACTTGCCGAAGATGAATCCCCCCAAGGGCGGCATACCTGCTGTTTATCCCGGGTTCACGGCAAGTTGCCGTGCGTCGAGTTCTGGCGAGTCGCCGGTCCGGACGTAGACTTCCCCCGGTCACCACCGATCGGCTGCTGACGATCGCCCCCACGACGACGGCCGTCCCCCGGCCTCAGCGGTCGAGCCGACCCATGCGGAAACAGCCGGTCCCCCCGGCCCTGACATCTGGAGCTCACCCACTCATGCGATCCCGCGTGACCATGGTGCTCGCCGTCCTGGCGGTCCTGCTCGGCGCCGGCCTGCTGGTGCCCACCGCGTACGCGAAGCTGGCCGGCGACGCCGGCGGCATCGGTGGCGGCGCGGCGGAGCAGGTCCCCGCCCCGACGCCCACCCCGCCCCCGCCGCCGACGCTGGCCGCCGGCCCGGTCTCGGTGAACTTCAAGGGCGAGTTCTTCGGCTGGGCCCTGATGGACCGGCAGACCGGCACGGTCGCCGGTTCCAAGAACATGGCCTCGACCAGCTCGACCGAGTCGATGCTCAAGGCCTGGATCGTCTCCGACTACCTGCGCCAGCTCGGCGACAAGGAGCCCTCGGCCGCGCTGAAGAAGGACGCGAGCCTCGCGATCCGGGACAGCAACGACGACGCGGCGAACCGGGTCTACAAGGCCGCCGGCGGCTCGTACAAGGTGCCGGCGGGCGGGCAGCCCGGCCCGGTGGTCAAGCGGGCGATCAGCATCTGCGGCCTCACCGACACCAGACGCGGCAACGTGCCCGGTTACGAGGGCTGGTGGAGCTTCACCCGGATGTCCCCCCGCGACGCCGTCAAGCTCGGCGACTGCATCGCCGACGGCAAGGCGGCCGGCCGCAAGTGGACCAAGTGGGTGCTCAACGAGATGGCCCAGGTCCGCGGCAGCGTCAAGGTGCAGCAGGCCAGGTCCGGCGGCGGCAAGTGGGGCATCGTCGACGGCCTGCCCGCCGAGATCAAGGAGCAGGGCCCGGTCGCCATCAAGAACGGCTGGACCCCCCTCAACTACGACGGCAACTGGCACGTCAGCTGCCTCGCGGTCACCGACAAGTGGAGCCTCGCGGTGATGCTGCGCTACCCGCAGGGCAACAATCCGAAGAATCCGGAGTACGGCGCGAAGGTCTGCGCCAGCGTCGCGACCCAGCTGGTCACGCCGCAGCCCGGTGCGGCGCTGAAGGTGCCGCAGCAGCCGGTCGGGAAGCTCTGATGGCCGGCAGCCGCCGTGGGGGCCGGCGGAACGCCACGCCGCTGACACTGGCCGCCGTCGCCGCCATCCTGATCGGCCTGGTACTGGTGTCGCTGCGGCTGCTGCCCGGCTCACCGCTGCAGTCGGCCGCCGCCTCGCACTGGGGCGAGGCGACCCCGGACCGCTCCACCGGCGAGCCCACCGACCGCAGCAACCGCCCGAAGCCGACCCCGTCCCCGACGCCGTCGCTGGAGCCGCTGCCGTTCGCGGACGAGCAGATCGACCTCGACCTCAAGGGCTGGTACGCCTGGAGCGTGCTGGACACCCGGACCGGGAAGATCATCGGCTCGGAGAACATGGACGAGACCAGCACCACCGCGTCGCTGATCAAGTCCTGGATCGTCGCCGACTACCTGCGCCGGGCCGACGACGCCGGCCAGCAGCCGAGCGGGGCCAAGCTCGCCGAGGCCACCCGGATCATCCGGGACAGTGACAACACCCTCGCCGAGAAGTTCTACAACAGCGTCGGGCGGTCCCCCTCGATCAAGCGGATGGTCTCCATCTGCAAGACCACCGACAGCAGCCCGGCCGCCGACGGCGGCTGGAGTCGGACGAACCTCTCCCCCCGGGACACCGCCCGGCTGGGAGCGTGCATCAAGGACGGTCGGGCGGCGGGCCCGAAGTGGACCAACTGGCTGCTCAACGAGATGCGCCAGGTCCGTGGCGCGGGCGACTTCGGCATCCGCAAGGCGTTCCCGGCCGCCGAGCAGAAGACCATCGCCATCAAGAACGGCTGGGTCGACCGGACCCGCGAGCAGGAGATCCACATCAACTGCCTGGCCATCGGCGACAACTGGACGATGGGCGTGATGGTCCGCTACCCGATCGGCATGGGCTACGAGTACGGCATGAAGAACTGCCAGAAGATCACTGAGGCGGTGCTCCGGTCGGGCACCTGAGCCCGTTGCCCGCCGTCTCGCCGATGTGGCGGTGTCCCCTCACCCGGGGCACCGCCACATCGTCGTTCTGGTGTCGATCAGCCCGTCGGCGCGGTCAGCCGGCGAAGAATTCGGGACCGCCGTCCGGCAGCGCCGGAGCCTCGCCGATCGCCGCGGCCCGCCGGGCGAACTCGCGCAGCCCGGCCACCTGCCGCTCACCGAGGGAGAAGTCGAGGGTACGGAAGTACGTGGCGAGGGTCGCCGCGTCGAAGGGCTCCCAGCGGGCGGCCGCCTCGGCCACCTGGTCCAGCTCGGCCAGGCACAGGTCACGGGAGCGCAGGAACGCCTCGTGCACCTCCTTGACCATGCCCGGGTGGGCGGCGGCGAAGTCGCGGCGTACCGCCCAGACGGCGAAGACCATCGGCAGTCCGGTCCACTCCCGCCAGGCCTGCCCGAGGTCGGTGACCTCCAGCCCCCGGCGCGGGGCCTCGTAGAGCGCGCGCAGCGCCACGTCGCCGATGAGCACGCCCGCGTCGGCCTCCAGCAGCATCTGGGTCAGGTCCGGCGGGCAGCGGAAGTATTCGGGGCGGACGCCGTACCGCTCGCCGAGCAGGAGCTGGGCGAGGAGCACCCCGGTACGCGAGGTGGAGCCGAGCGCGACCCGGCCGCCGTCCAGCTCGGTGAGCGGCTTCGTGGAGACCACGTTGACCGAGAGCACCGGCCCGTCGCTGCCGACCGCGAGGTCGGGCAGGAGCAGCAACTCGTCGGCGTGCCGCAGGTACTCCACCTGCGAGATCGGCCCGATGTCCAGGTCACCGGCGACCAGCGCGGCGCTCAGCCGGTCCGGCGAGTCCTTGTGCAGGTCGACGTCGAGCAGCGCGCCGGAGCGCATCAGCCCCCAGTAGATGGGCAGGCAGTTCAGGAACTGGATGTGCCCGACCCGGGGGCGTGCCACGCGTTCAACCATGACCCGACCGTAGCCCCGTGCTCCTCGGCCTGCTCAGCGGCCCGGCACCGGAGTGGCCAACTCCGCATCCACCGCCCGTCCACCGGGCTCGGCCGCCGCTGCCGGCGCGACCGGGCCGACGGCCGATCCCGCCCGCCGGACCGCGCGGACGACCACGGGCACGAACGCGAGCACGACCAGCAGGCCGGCGGCCCCGGCCACCGCGATCAACGGGCGCGGCGGCAGCACCGCCAGCAGCGCGCCGCCGGCCAGGTACCCGGCCATCGAACCGCCCTGGACGGCCGCGCCGTAGGTGGCGTAGGCCCGGGCGCGCAGCGCCTCGGGGGCCCGCCGGGCGGTCAGCACGGTGGCGAAGACGTTCTCCCCGCCGTTCGCCGCGCCGCCCACCAGCCAGAGCGGGACCAGCAGTCCGGCCGCCGGCACGGCCGAGGCGAGGACCACCATCAGGCTGCAGCCGCCGAGGGTGGCCAGCACCCCGTACACCAGGGCGCCGTCGTCGGTGAGCCGGCGGGCCAGCCGCGCGGCGAGCCAGCTGCCCGGCAGCATGCCGGCCATCCAGGCCGCGCCGACCAGCCCGTAGATGGTGGCCGAGCTGTCCAGCGTGTCGCGGATGAAGAACACCTCGATCACGTTGATGCCGCCGATCGCGGCGATCACCGCGGCCGTGGTGACGACCATGGCCAGCAGCAGCGGGTCCCGGCGCAGCCGCCAGGCCGGCGCCGGTCCGGTGGTGGTCGCGGCCGTGGCGGTCGCGGTCCGCCGGCCACCCCGGCGGGTACGCAGCAGCAGGCCGGCGACCACCAGCGCGAGGTAGCTGGCGGCGTCCAGCAGCAGCGGTACGCGGGTGCCGAACTGCCCGACCAGCAGCCCGGCGAGCACCGGGCCGGCGAGCGCGCCGAGGGAGACGGCGGTCTGGTTGACCGCGCTGGCCCGGGGCAGGTCGTCGGGATGCACCATCGCCGGCAGCAGCGCGGCCAGGCAGGGCTGGGTGACCGCGAGCCCGCAGGCGAGCAGCGCGACCAGCCCGATGACCAGGATCGGCTGCTCGGCGAAGGCGAGCAGGGCGCAGAGCCCGGCCTGCACCAGCCCGACGCTGACCAGCAGCCGGCGGCTGTCCACCCGGTCGGCGAGCCGCCCGGCGAGCGGGGCGAGCACCACCAGCGGCAGCGTGGCGGCCAGCAGCAGCCCGGAGACGGCGAGCCCGCTGGCGCCGGCGGCCTGGAGGGCGAGCGCGAGCGCGGTGGCGGCGAGGAAGTCGCCGCAGATGGTGGTGCCGCGCGCGGTGGCGGCCAGCCAGACGTCGGACCACCGGGAACCGTCAGATGCGAAGGACATACTTCGAAAATAATCCTTCACACCTGATCGACTCAACCCCCTTTCGCCAGCGGCACCGCCTTGTACTGAATCGCCACCGAGCGCGCCCCGGCCGGCGGGTCGGCCCGCCGCTTCACCTGCCGGTACGGCGCGAACAGGGCGAGCACGGCCTCGTTCAGCTCGGCCAGCTCGGCGGCGGTGAGCAGCAGCAGCGAATCGCTGAACAGCGCGACGCCGTACCACTCGGGGGGCTCGTCCCCGGCGCGCCGCAACCAGTCCCGGGTGCGCTCGGCGTCCCGGGCGGCGTGCGCCTCCACCAGTGCCTGCTCGGCGGCGCGGGCCTCCGGGCCGGCGCCCTGACCCGCGTCGACCATCCAGTTGTGGCTGAAGGTGCGCCAGACCCGCTCCCGCGCGTCGCCCCGGCTGGGCGCCTGCTCCACCAGGCCGGACTTCGCCAGCGCCCGCAGGTGGTAGCTGGTCGCGCTCGGCGACATGCCGACGACCTCGGCGCACTCGGTGGCGGTCGCGCCGCCCTCCCGGCTGTTCAGGTGTTCCATGATCGCGATTCGGGCCGGATGGGCCAGCGCCCGCATCACCTGCGGGTCGCTGATCGTCATCCGGCGCTGCTCGGGCCGCGCCTCCGTCATCCCCCCATGATCCCGCCCCACCGCCCGGCGGGACCAGCGCCGGTCCGTCCGGCATGGCCGGCCGTCCAAAGCCGGGCCTGCCGTCACCCGGGCGGCACGCTACGAATCTGATGACGCGAACGACTCAACCGGGCCCCGCGTGACCACCGCCCGCACCCGCGCCGCGCTGGTGAATCGTCTGCGACATCAGATTCGTAGCACCGCGCAGGCACCCACGGCACCGTCCCCGGCCCACGCCGGGCGGTGTCGTCCCGAGGCCGGCCAGGTGGGGTCAGTAGGCCGGGCGGCGTAAATGCGTGGCCGCCGCCGACGGTGAGGCGTAACGTGGAGCGCCGCGCGCGAACCGCGCGCCTCTTCCTCACCGGGCACAGCCGGTACCGCGTCTGACGGAGCGCCGGGCGGCCCAGGTCAACCGATCACACGAACGCCACCGGAAGGTCGCCTCGGATGACCCGTGCCGCCACGCCCACCACCGACCCCGTCCGGCCCACCACAGCCGCCGACACCGACCCGGCCGACACCCTGGACGCCCAGCTCGCCGCCGAGCGGGCCCACCTGGACACCTCCCGCGCCGCGCTGCGCCGGATGCGCGAACGCGCCGAGGCCCTCTTCGCCACCGGCGACAAGGTCGCCGGGGACGCCTACACCGCCGAGCAGCTCGGCCGGCACATGGCCCGGCGGGTCAAGGAGCTGGCCGACGACCCGACCACCCCGCTCTTCTTCGGCCGGCTCGACTTCGGCCACACGGATCCTGACCATGCCGGCCGCGATTACCACGTCGGCCGGCGGCACGTCACCGACGACCGGGGCGAGCCGCTGGTGCTGGACTGGCGGGCCCCGGTCTCCCGGTCGTTCTACCGGGCCAGCGCCCGGGACCCGCAGGGCGTCGCCGTGCGGCGGCGGTTCGGGTTCAGCGGCGGCGCGCTGACCAGCTTCGAGGACGAACGCCTCGACCGGGGCGAGGAACTGGGCACGGCCAGTCGGATCCTCACCGCCGAGATCGAGCGCCCGCGCGTCGGCCCGATGCGCGACATCGTCGCCACCATCCAGCCCGAGCAGGACGAACTGGTCCGGGCCGACCTGGCCGACTCGATCTGCGTGCAGGGCGCGCCGGGCACCGGCAAGACGGCCGTCGGGCTGCACCGGGCCGCGTACCTGCTCTACCTGCACCGGGAACGGCTGCGCCGCTCGGGAGTGCTGATCGTCGGGCCGAACCGGGCGTTCCTGTCGTACATCGCGGCGGTGCTGCCGGCGCTCGGCGAGGTCGAGGTCGAGCAGGCCACGGTCGAGGACCTGGTCACTCGGGTGCCGGTGGGCGCGATCGACCACCCCGCCGTGGCCACGCTGAAACACGACGTCCGGATGGCCGAGGTGCTGCGCCGGGCCGTCGACGCCCACATCGGCGCGCCGACCGAGCCGATCATGGTGTCCGACGGCTCGTTCCGCTGGCGGATCGGCCTCGACCCGCTGCACCGCGTGGTCGAGGAGACCCGCCGGGAGGGCCTGCCGTACGCCACCGGCCGCGATCGCGTCCGGGCCCGGGTGGTGGGGCTGCTGCAACGCCAGGCCGAGGCGCGCCGGGCCGAGTCACCCAGCGACGCCTGGCTGCGCCGGATGGCCAAGGCCCGGCCGGTCACCGCCTTCCTGGGCGCGGTCTGGCCGGCGCTCACCCCGGAGGGGCTGGTGCACACGCTGCTCGGCGACCCGCAGGTGCTCGCCGCCGCCGCCGACGGGCTGCTCACGGCGGAGGAGCAGGCGCTGCTCGGCGGCACCGGCAACGCCGCGCGGACCGGGACGAAGCTCGGGCGCACCCCGAGGACGACGAAGTGGACCGCCGCCGACGCGGTGCTGATCGACGAGGCCGCCGGGCTGATCGAACGGCCCGGCGGCTTCGGGCACGTGGTGGTCGACGAGGCGCAGGACCTCTCCCCCATGCAGTGCCGGGCCATCGCCCGGCGCAGCGAGCACGGCTCGATCACCCTTCTCGGCGACCTGGCCCAGGGCACCGCCCCGTGGGCGGCCACCGACTGGCGGGAGTCCCTGACCCACCTGGGCAAGCCGGACGCGGTCGTGGTGCCGCTGAGCGTCGGGTTCCGGGTACCGGCGGCGGTGGTCGCGTTCGCCAACCGGCTGCTGCCCGCGCTCGCCGTCGACGTACCCCCGGCGCGGTCGCTGCGCCGCGACGGCGCGCTGGACGTGCGTACCGTGACCGACCTGGACGCGGCGACCGTGGCCGAGGTGCGGGCGGCGCTCGCGCACGACGGTTCCGTCGGCGTGATCGCCGCCGACGACGCGGTGGACCGGCTCCGCGCGGCGCTGGCCGCCGCCGGTGTCCCGACCGCCACCGCCGACGACGTCGAGACCGCGGAGCGGGTCACCGTCGTCCCCGCGACGCTGGTCAAGGGCCTGGAGTACGACCACGTCGTGGTCGTCGAGCCGGCCGCGATCGTCGCCGCCGAACCGCGTGGCCTGCACCTCCTCTACGTGGTGCTGACCCGGGCGGTGTCCCGGTTGGCCGTGCTGCACACCGCGCCGCTGCCCGCCCCGCTGACGGACCCGGCCGGCTGAGCGGGCCGGCGCGGGCGCACGGGGCGGCGGGGCTGGCGCCCGAGGGGTACAACCGGAGTCGGTAGGTCCATTCGGTTCCGCAACCCCGAGGAGCCCCGATGATCCTGGCCCGCGCCGAGCAGGCCACCCGCCGGTACGGCGACGTGCTCGCCCTCGACCGGCTCGACCTGGAGGTACGCGCCGGCGAACTGGTCGGCCTGCTCGGGCCGAACGGCGCCGGCAAGAGCACCCTGATCAACCTGCTGGTCGGGCTGCGCCGTCCCACCGCCGGCCGGGTGGAACTCTTCGGCGGCGATCCCCGCGACCCGGCGTCCCGCCGGCACCTCGGGGTCACCCCGCAGGAGACGGGCCTGCCCGGCACGCTGCGCGTCGGCGAGGTGGTCGACTTCGTCGCCGCGCACTTCCCCGACCCGGTGCCCAAGGCCGAACTGCTCGACCGCTTCGGCCTCACCGCGCAGGTGAAACGGCAGACCGGCGGCCTCTCCGGCGGCCAGCGCCGGCGGCTCGCCGTCGCGCTGGCCTTCCTCGGCCGGCCCCGGCTGGTGGTGCTCGACGAGCCGACCACCGGGCTGGACGTCGAGGCGCGGCACACCCTCTGGGAGGCGATCCGCGCCTTCCACGCCGACGGCGGGACGGTGCTGCTGAGCAGCCACTACCTGGAGGAGGTGGAGGCGCTGGCACACCGGGTGGTGGTGATGGGCCGGGGTCGGGTGCTCGCCGACGACACGGTGGCGGCGGTCCGCGGCATCGTCGGCGTACGGCGGGTCAGCCTGGTCGCCGACGCGTTGCCCGCGCTGCCCGGCGTGGTCGGCACCACCCACACCGACGGGCGTACCCACCTGCTCACCACGGACGCCGACCAGCTGGTGCGCGACCTGGTCACCGCCGGGGTGGCCTTCCGCGACCTGGAGGTGCGCCCCACCTCGCTGGAGGAGGCGTTCCTGGCCATCACCGCCGACGACGGGTCGACCCCCGCCCAACCCACCACGGTCTGAGAGGGGCACCCGTGCAGCTCGCCCTGGTCCACGCCCGCTACCAACTGCTGGAGATCATGCGGATCCCGGTCGCGGTGGTGGGCAGCGCGTTCTTCCCCGCCGCCTCGATGCTCTTCTTCGTGGTGCCGTTCACCGGGGACGACCCGACCGCCGCCACCTACGCCACCACCGCGATGGTCACCTTCTCGGTGCTCACCGCCAACATCTTCCAGTACGGCGTCGGGGTCTCCGAGGACCGCGCGCTGCCGTGGAACCCGTACACCCGGACGCTGCCGACCGGTCCGGCGGCGCGCTTCGCCGGGCGGGTGCTGGCCGGCCTGGTGCTGACGTACCTGTCCATGCTGCCGGTGGTGGTGATCGCGGCGGTGGCCACCTCGGCCCGGGTCGGTGCGGTGGAGTTCCTGCTCGGCGCCGCCACGGTGGCCGTGATCTCGGTGCCGTTCACGCTGATGGGCCTGGCCATCGGGTACGCGCTGCCGAGCAAGGCGGCGATCGTGGTCGCGCAGGTGGTCTTCTTCCCGCTGGCCTTCGGCGGCGGGCTGCTCTCCGGCCCCGACACCGCGCCCGGCTTCATCCGGGCGATCGCCCCGTACCTGCCCACCCGGGGTGCGGTGGAGCTGATGTGGGCGGCGGTCACCGACTGGTCGCCGGACCCACGGGCGCTGGTCTCGCTGGGCGTCTGGGTGGTGGCGCTGGCGGCGCTCGCCGGTTGGGCGTACCGGCGGGACGAGGGTCGCCGGTACGGCTGACCTTTCGTCCGTTTCCCCCGCACCCGACGGCGGGACGGTGCCAGGATGCCGGCAGGGCGTGCCGTCGACGGCCGCCACCGGCGGAAAGGGGCCATCGTGAGCGGCGTCGAGCCCGGCACGCCCTGCTGGGCCGACCTGGCCACCCCCGACCTGGCGGACGCGAAGCGCTTCTACCCCGAGCTGTTCGGCTGGACCGGCCGGGTCTCGCCGCAGCCGGAGGCGGGCGGCTACACGGTTTTCCTCAAGGACGGCCGGGCGGTGGCGGGCGCGGGACCGCCGGCCACCCCCGACCAGGTGCCGATCTGGTCCACGTACGTGGCCACCGACGACGCCGACCTGGCCGCAACCCGCGTCGAGTCGGCGGGCGGGCAGGTGCTGGTCGCCCCGTTCGACGTCTTCGACCAGGGCCGGATGGGAGTCTTCGCGGACCCGGCCGGCGCGGTGTTCAGCGTCTGGCAGCCGATGGCGATGAGGGGTGCGGAACTCTTCAACGTCCCCGGCGCGATGTGCTGGAACGAGCTGGTCACCCCGGACCCGGAGGGTGCGAAGGCCTTCTACGAGCTGGTCTTCGGCTGGCACCCGGAGGACGAGCCGATGGACCCGGTCCCCTACACCGGCTGGCGGTGCGGGGCGCGGATCGTGGCCGGCATGATGCCGCCACTCGGCGACGACTTCCCCGCCGACCTGCCGGCCTACTGGTCGGTCTACTTCGCGGTGGCGGACACCGACGCGACCGCCGCCCGGGCCGCCGCGATCGGCGGCACCATCCTCGTCCCGCCCCGGGACATCCCCCAGGGCCGCCTGGCCGCCCTCCGCGACCCGCAGGGCGCCCTCTTCTCCGTCATCACCCTCCCCTGACCCCGTCGTCGGCGATCCGGCGCGCCCGGTCGGCGGTCCCGAGACCGTCCCGCGGCGGCGCGGGGTCAGTGGGGGCGGATCGGCACCACCAGCGGGCCGTGGTCGCCGTCGATGACGCGCACGTGGGCGCGGTAGTACGTGGCGAGGAGTTCCTGGGTGAGCACCTCGCGGGGCGGGCCGGCGGCGACCACCCGACCGTCGGCGAGCAGCACCAGCCGGTCGGCGTACTCGCCGGCGACGGAGAGGTCGTGCATGGTGGCGAACACGGTCAGCCCGTGCGCCCGCCGCAACTGGTCGACCAGCTCCAGCACCTCCTGCTGGTGGCCGATGTCCAGTGCGCTGGTCGGCTCGTCCAGCAGCAGCAGGGTGGCGCCCTGGGCGAGCGCCCGGGCCAGGAAGACCCGCTGCCGCTCGCCACCGGAGAGGGTGGCCAGCTCCCGGCCGTGGAACGCGGCCAGGTCCAGCCGGTCCAGCACCTCCCACACGGCGGCCAGGTCGGCGGCGGACTCCCGCCCCAGCGGCGGGATGTACGGGGTGCGGCCGAGCAGGACGTAGTCGAGCACCGACATCCCGGCCGGCACCGCCGGGGACTGGGCGACGGTGGCCACCACCCGGGCCCGTTCCCGGGGGCGCAGCGCGCGCAGCGGCGTACCGAAGAGGGAGACGGCGTGCGGCGCGGGCAGCAGGCCGCCGACGGCGCGCAGCAGGGTCGACTTGCCGGCGCCGTTCGGGCCGATCACGGTGACCCACTCGCCGGCCGCGACGGTCAGGTCGACCCCGGCGAGGATGGGCGCACCGCCCAGCCGCACGTGCAGGTCGCGCACCTCGACGGCGGGCGTCATGACAGCACCCGCCGGGAGGTGCGCAGCACCAGGACGAAGAACGGGCCGCCGAGCAGCGCGGTGACCACGCCGATCGGGATCTCGGCCGGGGCGGCGACGGTGCGGGCCACCACGTCGGTCAGCGCCAGGAACGCGCCGCCGAAGAGCATCGACAGCGGCAGGATGACGCGGTAGCTGGACCCGGCGAGCAGCCGCACGGTGTGCGGGACGATGATCCCGACGAAGCCGATCAGCCCGGAGGCGGAGACCGCCGCCGCGGTGCCGAGCGAGGCGGCGGCGATCAGCAGGTAGCGGGAGCGCTGCGGGTGCAGCCCGAGACTGGCCGCCTCGTCGTCGCCGAGCGACAGCACGTCCAGCTCGCGGCGGTGCAGCAGTACCACGACCGCGGTGAGCGCGAAGTACGGCAGGACCAGCAGCACGTCGTGCCAGCCGGCGGTGGCGAGCCGGCCGAGCAGCCAGGAGTAGACCAGCTGGATGCTGTCCGAGTGCCGTTGCAGCAGGTACGTCTGCCCCGCCGAGAGGAACGCCGAGACCGCCACCCCGGCCAGGATCAGCGTCGCCGGGGACCGGCCGCGCGCGCCGGCCACCCCGAGCACGTACGTCATCGCCACCGCGCCGAGCGAGCCGACGAACGCGGCCAGCGGCACGGTCAGCGACAGCCCGGTCAGCGCCGCACCAGCCGCGCCGAGGGAGATCACCGCGGTGACCGCCAGCCCGGCGCCGGCCGCCACGCCCAGCAGGTACGGATCCGCCAGCGGGTTGCGGAACACCCCCTGGTACGCGCCGCCGGCCAGCGCGAGCAGCGCGCCGACCAGCAGGCCGAGCACCACCCGGGGCAGCCGCAGCTCGGTGACGATGGCGATCTCACCGGCGGTCAGGCCGCTGTCCAGGTGCACCCCGGGCAGCAGGTTGAGCAGTTCGGCGGCGACGCTGCCGGGCGGCAGGCTGACCGGGCCGAGCGACACCCCGGCGACCACGGCGACCAGCACCGCGACCAGCCCGGCAGCCAGCCAGCGCCGGCGCAGCCCGGCCGGCCTGGCCGTACCGGAGGTCGCCGGTCCGGGGACCGGCGGCGCGACCGACGGACGGCCGGGATCCGACGCCGAGGCCGGGCCGTCCGACGCGGGGCCGGCGGGTTCGCGGGAGGCGGGCACGCCGGTCGGCCGGGACGCGTCGGGCGTCCCGGCCGATCGGGATCGCGTGGGTCGCACGGTCACCGGCGGGGAACGGTCACGCCGGCACCTTGGCGACCGCGTCGACGACCGTACGGAGCTGGTCGACCACCCGCGGACCCCAGCGCGAGGCGATGTCGTCGTCGAGGACGACCACCTGGCTGTTCTTGACGGCAGCGATGCCGGCCCAGCCGCTGCGGGCCTTGACCGTCTCCGGGGTCTGCTGGCAGCACTTGGTGTCGGCCAGGAAGACGAAGTCCGGGTCGGCCTTGACGATCACTTCCTGGGAGAGCTGCGGGTAGCCGCCGTTCTTCCCGTCGGCGTCCGAGGCGTCGGCGATGTTCTCCAGGCCGGCGAGGGCGTAGATCGAGCCGATGAAGGTCTTGCTGGTCGCGGTGTAGAGCTCCGGGCCCAGCTCGTGGTAGTAGGTCAGCTTCTCCGACCGCTGCGGCAGGTCCTTGACCAGCTTGGCGATGTCGTCCTTCATCCGCTTGGTGACGTCGGCGGCCTCGGCCGGGTGACCGGTCAGCGCGCCCAGGTCGGTGATCTGCCGGTAGGAGTCGTCCAGGGTGGCCGCCGCCGGGGTGAGCAGCACCGGGATCTTCAGCGTGGTGAGCTGGTCGACGATCTTGTTGGTGTCGTTGGAGAGCACCACCAGGTCGGGCGTCTTGGCCGCGATCGCCTCGGCGTTGGGCTGGAAGCCGGACAGGTCGCTCTTCGGCGCCTCCGGCGGGTAGTTCGAGTTGTCGTCGACGGCGGTGACCTGCTTGCCGGCGCCGATGGCGAAGAGCATCTCGGTCACGCTCGGCGACAGCGAGACGATCTTCTCGGGGCGCTTCTCCAGCGTCAGCTTGCCGACCGTGACGGGAAAGGTGGCCGCCGCGCTGCTGCTGCCGGCGGCGGGGGTGTCGTTCGAGGTCTTCTCGGCGCAGGCGCCGAGGGTCAGTGCGGCCACCGCGAGGGTCGCGGCGAGCAGCCGGGGGGTACGTCCGGACATCTGTCCTCCTGTCGGTCGAGGAGCGTGGTGCTTCGCCGACAGGAACCTGCGTACCCGTCCGCGAGGCGCCCTTCCTCGAAGGCGCGTGTCGCGACCACCGACGCAGGCGACCTGGCTCGTCCCCGCGCGGGGCGGGGCATCACAGTTGCGGGACAGCGCCGGTTTCGCACCGGCTTCGCTGCGGTTGGTCGGAGCCACGGTAGCGCACGACCAGCGGAGACCGTCCGGACGGGAGGGGCGGGTGGGGCCCCGTCGGGGGTGGAACGGGACCCCACCCGGCTATCAGGAGCTGGTGATGGTGACGTTGTCCACAGCCGCCTCGACCAGGCTCGCGCCGGAGGCGTCCGCCGCCTCCACCACGATCCGCACCGACTGCCCGGCGTACGGCGTCAGGTTGAGGTTCGCCACCGCCCAGGCGGCGTCCCGGTCGGTGGCCCCGCCCGCCTGGTTGAGCAGGGTGGTGGTGCCGCCGTTGTGGACCACGCTGACCCGCAGGTAGTCCGCCGACGAGGCGTTCGACCCGTGCGCCAGGTACCAGGCCAGCGAGAGGGTGAGCGTGCCGGTGGCCGGCAGGGTCACCGCCGGGGAACGGGCGCTGGTCACCCCGCCGTCGACGTCGTGGTCACCCGCCGCGGTGCCGGCGAGCCGGCCGGTGACCAGGTCGTTGGCGCCGGCGTACGGGACGAGCTGCTTGGCCCCGGAGGAGTTGGTCGCCTGAGCGGCGCCCCGCTCCCAGGCCCCGGTGGTGGCGGTGTCCGTGCCGGCCGGGTTGGTGGTCCAGCCGGTGGCCGTCTCGAAGGTGTCCGACCAGACCGTGGTGCTGCCACCGCCGCCGCAGTACTGGGACTGCTTGCCGATCGCCCGGTACGGGCAGTCGGCGTACTCGGAGAGCAGCAGCACCGCCTCCCGGTTGCGGGAGGTCTGCGCGGGGATCACCTCGTCCGGCGGGTAGAAGCCGCCGCCGGTGGCCGAGCCCGGGTACATCTCGAAGGTGTACGCCCAGATGCCGTGGGCGGCCCACATCCAGTCGATGCTGGTGCCGTCGGCGATGTAGAGGTCGCTGGACTGCTCCGGGGTGTAGCCGTTGGTGTTCGCCATCTGCTGGCCGATGGTGGCGAAGGTGCTGTACTGGTCGGCGCTCATCCCGGTGGGGGTGTTCGCGGTGGTGTAGCCGAACGGCCAGAGCACCAGCTGCGAGTAGGTGTGGAAGTCGATGTTGGCCTTGATCTGCTGCGTCCCGCCGACCACCCGGCTGTTGACGAAGTTGCGCAGCGCCTGGGTCTCCGGGGCGGAGAAGGCGGACGGGCCGCGGTACGTCTCCGACGAGGTGGTGCCGGACGAGCCGCCGCAGCAGCCCCACTGGTACGACCAGTTCCGGTTCAGGTCGGTGCCGACGGCGGTGGAGCCGCTGTTGGGCTGCCGGTTCTTCCGCCAGGAGCGGTACGAGCCGGTGGCGATGTCGTACTCGCTGCCGTCGGGGTTGACCGTCGGGACGATCCAGATCTCCCGGGAGTTGACGATGTTGGTGATCCGGGAGTCGCTGCCGTAGCTGTCGGTGAAGAGGTTGAGCAGGTAGATCGCCATCTCGACGGTCAGGTGCTCCCGGGCGTGCTGCTGGGCGTTGAAGAGGATCTCCGGTTCGTTCTCGTCGGTGCCGACGTTGTCGGAGATCTTCACCGCCATCAGGTCGCGGCCCTCGTACGACGTACCGATGCTGATCTTGCGGGCGATGGCCGGGTGGTCCGCGACCGCCTGGTTCACGACGGCGGTCAGCTCCGCGTAGTCGTGGTAGTTGGAGTCGGCCGGCGGGAAGGCGAGGGTGCCGGCCTCGTCGGCGGGGGCCGGCGCGGGCTCGGACTCCAGCCGGAAGCCGAGCCGGGTGATCGCCGCCGCCTCGGCCCGGGTGGCGGAGACGTTGCAGGATGCCGTGCTCGGAGTAGTCGATCGCCGCGCCGGTGCGGGCGACGGCGTTCCGGTCGGCCAGGGTGCGTGGTCCGAGCACCCGGTAGCCGGCGGCGGCCGGTTCCGGGTCCGGGGCGGGACGGGCGGAGACCGGCCCGGCGGCGACGGTGACGAGGCCGAGCCCGACGGCGACGGCCAGCGCCAGCCGGCGGCGGAGTGGGGACGTGCGGAGGGCCATGGACAACCTCCTCGGGGTACGGGAGATCCCGTTGTCCGCACACTTCACCAGGAGTCACATGGTCATATCAACATTCATCACTTTCATGGTCCATCTCAGCCAGATCCTCCTGCTGGCAATAATTTTCCATGCCTCGACATCTGGCGGAACTTCCCTCCGAGCGGGACAGTGAACGGCAAAGGTTCCTCACCTCGCGGAGTTGCCATGGCCAGCACATCCCTGCGCGCCGTCGCCCTCGCCGGCGTCGCCGCGCTCACCCTCCTCGGCACCGCCGTTCCGGCCCAGGCCGACAACAACCTGCCCGTCGTCGCGCACGACGAGCAGATCACCTTCCAGGAATGGTCCAGCCACCCCGACTGGCGCTCCGGCAGCCACCAGGGCACGTACGCCATCCCGGGCCACCGCACCGGGATCACCATCGACCGTCCCGCCGGGACCACCACCTTCACCGACCCGCACGGTGGCGCCACCCGCACCTGGGAGTACGCCACCTGGACCTCACCGCAGACCCAGATCGGCTTCGACGCCACCGAACTGGTGGCCTCCTGGAACGCGGAGACCCCGGCGGGCACCTGGATCCAGGTCGAACTCCAGGGCACCTACAACACCGGCGCCGCGACCCCCTGGTACGTGATGGGCCGCTGGGCCTCCGGCGACCAGGACATCAAGCGGGCCACCCTGGACGGTCAGGGCGACCCCTGGTCGACCATCTGGACCGACACGTTCTCCATCGACGACGCGAAGGCGGGGGTGCTGCTGCGGTCGTACCAGCTGCGGCTCAACCTCTACCGCGCGCCCGGCCAGGCGGCCTCCCCCCGGGTCCGGATGCTCGGCGCGATGAGTTCGAACGTGCCGGACCGGTTCACCGTCGCCCCCAGCAAGGGCGGCATCGCCTGGGGCACCGAGCTCCCCGTGCCGGCCCGGTCGCAGATGATCCACCGGGGCAACTACCCCGAGTGGGGCGGCGGCGGGCAGGTCTGGTGCAGCCCCACCTCGACCACCATGGTGCTGGAGTACTACGGCCGCGGCCCGTCGGCCGAGGACCTGTCCTGGGTCACCCCCGGCTACACCGACCCGCAGGTCGCCCACGCCGCCCGGATGACCTGGGACTACGAGTACGAAGGCGCCGGCAACTGGCCGTTCAACACCGCGTACGCGGCCAGCTTCCCCGGCATCGACGCCCGGGTGACCCGGCTGCACTCGCTGGACGAGGTGGAGCGCTTCATCGCCGCGGGCATCCCCGTCATCACCTCGCAGTCCTTCCTCGGCACCGAACTGGACGGTTCCAACTACGGCACCTCCGGCCACCTGTTCGTGGTCGTCGGCTTCACCGCCGACGGTGACGTGATCGTCAACGACCCGGCCTCCTCGTCCAACGCCGAGGTGCGCAACGTCTACAAGCGCGAGCAGTTCGAGCAGATCTGGCTGCGCACCAAGCGGTACCGGGCCAACGGCACGGTGGCCGGCGGCTCCGGCGGCATCGCGTACCTGATCAAGCCGGCCCACCGGCCCTGGCCGACGGTGCCGGGCTCCACCAACTGGTAGGGACCGACGCGACGGGCCCGGCACGGAGTTCCGTGCCGGGCCCTTCGGTCGAATTCGCGGGTCGGGTCGTCTGTCCTCAGTGGGACGGGGCGAACGGCGCGGGCGTCTCGGCCGCCTGCTTCCGCCGACGGACCGTGCGGACGATGATGATCACCCAGGCCACCGCGGCGACCACACCGGCCAGGGTCAACCCGGTGACCAGCAGCCAGGTGGACCCGCCCGTGGTGGAGAAGACGCCCTTGCGGGCACCCGTGTCGCGCGCCGGGGCCGGGTCGCCCTGGGCCAGCCCGTCGGGCGCGTCGTAGAGGATGACGTCGGTGCGCCGGGCACCGCCGTCCGTGGCCACGAAGTCCCCGTGCCACTCGCAGTTACGCCGTCCGCATTCCTCGTTCACGGCCGTGAAGGTTCCCGCCGTACCGCTGCCGCCCTTGGCCTGCCAGGCCGGCACGAGGTCGCTGGCGCCCAGCATCAGCCCGATGCCGGCGATGACCGGCAGCCCGATCCAGACGAAAACCTTCGTCCGCCACCCGTTGATCTTTTCCATGGCGGCAGACCCTAGCGGGGCGCTTCCGATTCCGCTGCCCCGGCGCTACCTAACCCTCGCGGTGCTGGTCGGGCTGGTCGGGCTGGTCGGGCTGGTCGGGCTGGTCGTCGCCGGCCAGCGCCGACCGGAGCCGCTCCTTCTCGGCGCGCCGCCGCTCGGCCGCGACGGCCATCTCCTCGGCCATCTCGTCCCGCCAGCCGCGCAGCAGGAAGAACGAGGCGGCGGCGGAGAACGCCAGCGCCAGCATCAGCTTGAGGAAGATGTTCATGTCGACCGGCCAGAGGGCCAGCACGATCACCACGAACAGCCCGATCCGGCCCAGCGTGTACTTGACGGCCGCGCTCACGTTCCCACTCCGTTCTCCGCCGCCGGGGTGACCCGGGCCGGGTTCAGCCCGTGCGTCGGGCCAGCCAGTGCACGCCATGGAACCAGAGCACCGCGTACACCAGGGTGAACGCGAGGGCGGCCAGGCCGCCGGTGAGCAGCGGCGCCAGGCCGGCCGCCACCCCGGCGACCAGCAGCCCGCCGACCACCGCGACCACGGCGGCGACCAGCGCCGCCACCACCCGGGCCGCGCCGAACTCCCAGGCCCGGAAGTCGTCCCAGTACAGCCACGCCGGCAGGATCACCGCCAGCCAGCCGTTGGTGCGCCCGAACTCCCCCGCCCCGATCGACGCGAAGGCCCAGTCGAACAGCACCAGCGCCAGCATCCCGATGACCCACCCGGCGAGGCTGACCCCGAGCAGGTCGCCCAGGGTGAGGACGCGCCCCTCGGCGTCCCGCCGGGGGAATCCGCTCCGCTGCTCGGTCATGGTGCTACGAGGATACGGCCGGATCAGGCCCAGACCTGCTGGGGCTCGGAACGCCGCTCGGCCAGCGACGGGGCCTTGTCGTACTCCCGGACCACGTTGTAGCGGGTGTCCCGCTCGACGGGCTGGAAGCCGGCGTCCCAGATCAGGTGCAGCAGGTCGTCCCGGTGCATCGTGTTCGGGGTGCCGTACGAGTCGGCGTCGTGCGTGATCTTGTATTCCACGACCGAGCCGTCCAGGTCGTCCACCCCGAAGTTCAGCGAGAGCTGCGCGACCGAGAGACCGTGCATCACCCAGAAGTTCTTGAGGTGCGGGATGTTGTCGAAGAGCAGCCGGGAGACCGCGAAGGTCTTCAGCGACTCGGCCGGCGACGCCATCGTGGTCTGCGCCTGGATCCGGTTACGGATCTTGCCGTCCGCGGAGTCGACGAAGTCGTGCTGGTAGCGCAGCGGGATGAAGACCGCGAAGCCGCCCGTCTCGTCCTGCAGCTCGCGCAGCCGCAGCACGTGGTCGACCCGGTGCCGGGGCTCCTCGATGTGGCCGTAGAGCATCGTCGACGGGGTCTTCATGCCCTTCGAGTGGGCCAGTCGGTGGATCCGCGACCAGTCCTCCCAGTGGCACTCGTGGTCGACGATGTGCTGCCGGACCTCCCAGTCGAAGATCTCGGCGCCGCCGCCGGTCAGCGACTCCAGGCCGGCGTCCATCAGCTCGTCGAGGATCTCGTCGGCGCTCAGCCCGCTGATCTTCTCGAACCACTGCACCTCGGTGGCGGTGAAGCACTTGAGCTTGACGTTCGGCAGCGCCGCCTTCAGCTCGCGCAGCACCTTCGGGTAGTAGCGCCACGGCAGGGTGGGGTGCAGGCCGTTGACGATGTGCAGCTCGGTGAGCTGCTCGTCCTCCATCTCCTTGGCCTTGCGTACGGCCTCGTCGATGCGCATCGTGTACGCGTCCTTCTCGCCCGGCTTGCGCTGGAACGAGCAGTACGCGCAGGAGGCGGAGCAGACGTTGGTCAGGTTGAGGTGCCGGTTGACGTTGAACATCACCCGGTCGCCGTTGAGCTCGGTACGGCGGTGGTGGGCCAACCGCCCCAGCCAGGCCAGGTCGTCGCTGTCGTAGAGCGCGATCCCGTCCTCCCGGGTCAGCCGCTCACCGGCGTACACCTTCGCTTCGAGCTCGCGCTTGAGTCCGGCGTCCATCGAAAGCCACGTCCCTTCCACCTGTGGTCCCGGTCGAGCCTACGTCGGGCCCCCGACGGGCCGGCAGCACGGGCACCGCCAGCGACGTACTTCACCGGACTCTCAGGTACCCGTGACCGGGTGACGCATCGACATACCTGCCTCGGTGCGGTAAGACAGGGTGGGGCGCGACACACACTGGTAGCGTCCCGGTCGCCGCGCCCACCGTGCGCGGCACGAGCGCGCCGGACGGGGAGCGGAATGGTCGACAGCGGGCACGGGCGACGGCAGCGACGACGCAGGAGCCCGGTGATCTCGCCGGTGCTGCGTCCCGCGCTCTGGTCGGCCCTGCTCGGCGCGGTCGCCGCGATGGCCCTGGCCACCCCCGCGTACGCCGAGCCGGCGCTGCCCAACGCCGTCCCCGACACCGGCTCCCGCCCGGTGGCCACCGGCGGCCTGCGCCTGCCCGGTGCCGCCCCGGGCCTGTCCGGCGGCGTGACCGGCCTGCCCACCGGTGGGCCGACCCTGCCGGTCGGCGGGCTCGTCGCCAGCCCGCTGCTGGCCCAGATCACCGCCCTCGAGACGCAGAACGGCCAGCTCGGCGACCAGCTGCTCGGGCTCCGCCAGCAGCGCGACGACGCCCGCACGCAGCTCACCGCCGCCGAGAGTGAGCTGGCCCGGGCCCGCGACGCCCTGGCCGCCGCCCAGCAGCGCGCCGACTCCGTGGCCGCCGACGCCTTCAAGGCCGCCGCCGCCCTGCCGCCCGGCGGGATCGCCGAGGACCTCGAGGGGCTGAGCCGCCTGTCGCGGATCTCCCGCGGCGAGCAGTCCGAGGGCACCACCACCGCCGCCGCCGGCGAGCTGTCCCGCACCCGCACCGGCGAGCAGGTCGCCACCCAGGCGGTCGCCTCCGCGCAGGACCGGGTCCGCCGGGCGGAGGAGCAGTTCACCGCGGTGGAGAAGGCGCTGCGGGAGAACGAGCGGAAGCTGGTCAAGCTCCGCGCGGACAACCAGGCCCAGCTGATCGAGCTGGAACGGCAGCAGGAGGCCGCCGAGCAGAAGCTCGGTGCCGCGTACGTCGAGGGGCAGAGCACCACCGGCCTGATCGCCAGCCCGCAGGCCCTCGCCGCCGTCCGGTACGCGCTGGCGCAGCTCGGCGACCCGTACCTCTGGTCGGCCGAGGGGCCGGACCGGTTCGACTGCTCCGGTCTGATGTGGGCGGCGTACCGCTCGGCCGGCTACTACGACCTGCCCCGCGTCTCCCGGGACCAGTACTACGCCACCCGGGCCCGCTCGGTGGACCGCAGTGCCCTGCTCCCCGGCGACCTGCTCTTCTTCGCCTCGGGCAGCAGCTGGACGACCATCCACCACGTCGGCATGTACATCGGCGGCGGCAAGATGGTGCAGGCACCGTCCACCGGCGACGTCGTCAAGATCTCCACGGTCCGGTGGTCCGGCCTGTACGCCGCCACCCGGGTCGTCGGGGCGGTACCCGCGCCGGCCACCCCGGCGCCGCCGCCCGTCACGCCCACCACGCCGGCCCCCCGGCCGACAGGGTCGACGTCGCCGAAGCCGACCACCCCGGCGCCGAAGCCCACCTCCACGAAGGTGCCCACCCGGCCGCCGACCACGCCCACCACGCCGCCGGCGTCGCCGTCGCCGTCGCAGAGCCCGTCGCCGTCGCCAACCCCGTCGGACGCGGACTCGGGCGCGCCGAGCCCGACGACCAGCAGCGCGGAGCCGAGCACCGCGCCGAGCAGCCTGGCCCCGGAGAGCAGCGCCCCGGCGTCGACCTCGGCCTCGGCCTCGGCGAGCACCGGCGCCTGACCCGGCGCGATCCCGCCGACACCCGCCCGGTAGGCGCTCCGGCTGTGCCGGCGGGGAGGAATGTGGCACCGTGACATCCAGGCACATCCGCACCCGGTGTCACGGGTGCGGGTGCGAGCGCGGCGCGGAGGGCGAGCATGGGCGAGCGACAGATTCCGGCGGAGACCGTCGACCGCGGATCCGTGCCCGAACCGGCCGCCCCGACCGGCCCCGCCCCGACCGGACGCTCCGAGGTAGACGGGCCGCAGGCGGACGTCGCGTCGACCGCGCCCGACGCCGCCCCGGATGCCCCGCCGGCCGCGTCCGACGCCGGGTCGGCAGCGGACCGCTCGGGAGGAAGCGCGGACGCGCCGCCGGCCGTGTCCCAGCCGTCGCCGTCCGCCGTGCCCGCCCGCGCCCGGGCCAGCGTCGCCACCGTGACCGCGCCACCGCAGGACGGCCACCTGCCGGGGCCGCCCGCCGCCGGCACCACCTACCGGGCCGGCGCGCCGGAGAGCGCCCCGGCCGGCGGGGAGAGCGCCGTCGACCGGGCCGAGGGTTCCGGCTGGGCACGCGTCCCGACCGGCTCCGCGCCCGTGGTGGGCGCCGCGCCGGTACCCGGGCAGCGCGGCAGTGGCTCGACGCCGGGCACCCGGGCCAGCGCCTCCGTCCCGGGGCTGAGCCGAATCTCGGCCGAGGAGGCCACCGCCGGTGCGGCCGACGCGATCGCCCGGGCCGGTGGCGGAGCCGCCACGGTCTACCGGTCGACGCCGGTCAACCCGGAACCGCCCGAGCCCGCCCAGCCCCCGGAGCCGGCCCAGCCGCCCACCCCGCCGACGCCCGAGCCGGAGCCCGCACCGGCCCCGGAGCCGCCGCCCAGGCCGGAGCCCGCGCCCACGCCCGCCCCGCCCGCACCGACGCCGACCCCGGAGCCGCCGGCGCCCGGGCCGTTCCCCCCGCCGGTGCCCCCGCTGCCGCGCCCGACCCCGCCCGGTCCGCGCCCGACCCCGCCCGGACCGGTTCCGCCCGTGCCCGGCCCGCCGGTACCCCCGCCCGGGCCGGCGGTGCCCCCGCCGCCGCCCCCGCCGGGCCCGATGCCGGCCCCGCCGTTCCCGCCGCCGCCGGCCATGCCGGGTGCGGGCACGCCGGTCTCCGCCCCGCCCGCCGCCGCGCCGCAGTTCCGGGCCGCCGCCCAGGTCTCCGCGCCACCCGCCCGGGCCGCCGCGCCCGTCGCGGCCCCGCCGGCGGCGCCGGTCCGGCCGGCGTCGGCCCCGCCGGCCGTCGAGCGCCCCGCCTGGGGTACGCCGGCCGCCGGCGGCCTCGGCCGGCCCGGTACGCCCTACCGGGGCGGCCCGGACCTGGCCAGCACCGTCTACGGCGGCACCGAGGGGCCCGGCTTCGCCACGGTCTCCTTCCCGGCCGGCAACCCGCTGGAGAACTCCGGCTCGCTGACCGGGCACATCCTGGCCCAGGGCTGGGCCGACACGCCCGCCGAACGGTCCCGCACCACCCGCGTGGTGGTCGTCCTGGCCGCCTCGCTGGGGCTGCTGGTGGCGATCAGCGTGCTGGTCGTCCTGCTCGCCAACGACGCCATGGACGGCCTGGTGGGCAACATCCTGAACAAGTGAACGTGGGCGGTCCGGGCCACGCCGTCCGGGTTGCGGGCGTACGCGGGGCGAGGGTGAGCCCGCCCACTACCCCCTCGCGATCGACTGGCGGCGTCGCCGGGCCGCCGTACACTTGTGGAGATCACTGACCCGGCGCGCGTGGTGCGCGCCCATGGGCGATCTTGCGGGCGATTCGGCGGCGTGCAGCCGCAGCGGGCCATCGCGAAGATGCGCCCCGCTCGAAAGGCATTTCTTGACCACCTTCGCTGACCCCGGCACCACTCCGTCCGTCCTCGACCCGACCGTCGGGGACACCCCCGCCGCCGACGTCGACTTCGCCGACCTCGGCCTGCCCCGGCCGCTGGTCGAGGCGCTCGCCCGACAGGGCATCACCACCCCGTTCGAGATCCAGCGGGCCACGATGCCCGACGCGCTCGCCGGCCGGGACGTGCTCGGCCGGGGCCAGACCGGCTCCGGCAAGACCCTCGCCTTCGGGCTGCCGCTGATCGCCCGGCTCGCCGACCGCAACCGGGCCCGTGCGCTGCACCCCCGGGCCCTGGTGCTGGTCCCCACCCGGGAACTCGCCATGCAGGTCAACGACGCCCTGATGCCGCTCGGCAAGGCCGTCGGCATCTTCCTCAAGACCGCCGTCGGCGGCGTGCCGTACGACCGGCAGATCGACGCGCTGCGCCGTGGCGTCGAGATCGTCGTGGCCACCCCGGGCCGGCTCGGCGACCTGATCAACCGGGGCGTGTGCCAGCTGGACGACGTCGAGGTGACCGTCCTCGACGAGGCCGACCAGATGGCCGACATGGGCTTCCTGCCCGAGGTGACCCAGCTGCTGGCGAAGACGCCGGCGGGCGGCCAGCGGCTGCTCTTCTCGGCCACTCTGGACGGTGACGTGGACTCGCTGGTCAAGCGGTTCATGACCGACCCGGTGACCCACTCGACCGCCCCGTCGACCGCGTCGGTGTCCACCATGGACCACCACATGCTGCTGATCCCGCCGCACGACAAGTTCGCGGTGGCGGCGTCCATCGCGGCCCGCGACGGCCGGACCATGCTCTTCGCGCGTACCCAGCTCGGGGTGGACCGGCTGGTCGAGCAGCTCGCCGCGGTGGGCGTACGGGCCGGTGGCCTGCACGGTGGCAAGACCCAGCGGATGCGTACCAAGACGCTGGCCGAGTTCCGCGAGGGCCGGATGAACGTCCTGGTCGCCACGGACGTGGCCGCCCGGGGCATCCACGTCGACGGGGTCTCCCTGGTGCTGCACATCGACCCGCCGAAGGACCCGAAGGACTACCTGCACCGCGCGGGCCGTACCGCCCGGGCCGGCGAGTCCGGCGCGGTAGCGACCCTGGTGCTGCCCAAGCAGCGCCGCACCACGCTGGCGATGATGGAGAAGGCCGGCGTCGCGCCGGCCGAGACCCGGGTCCGCGTCGGCGACCCGGCCCTGGCCGAGCTGACCGGTGCCCGCGAGCCCAGCGGCGTCCCGGTCCGCGAGGAGCCGGAGCCGCGCCGCGCCGCCGGGCAGCGCCGCTACGGCGACCGCCCGGACCGGGGCGAGCGGCGCTACGGCGACCGGCCGACCGGCGAGCGCCGGTTCGGTGACCGGGACGGGCGCGGCGAGCGCTTCGGCGAGCGCCGCTTCGACCGCCCAGCGGGCGAGCGTTCCTTCGGCGACCGTGGCCAGCGCGGCTTCGACGGCCGGAGCGACCGCCCGGCCGGCGAGCGTTCCTTCGGCGACCGTGGCCAGCGCGGCTTCGACGGCCGCACCGACCGTCCGGCCGGCGAGCGTTCCTTCGGCGACCGTGGCCAGCGCGGCTTCGGCGACCGCACCGACCGTCCGGCCGGCGAGCGTTCCTTCGGCGACCGGGGCGACCGGGGTTACACCGACCGCCCCCAGGGCGAGCGGCGCTACGGCGACCGCGACGGGCGCGGCGAGCGCTTCGGTGAGCGCCGCTTCGACGGCCGGAGCGACCGCCCGGCGGGCGAGCGTTCCTTCGGTGACCGGGGCGAGCGACGCTTCGACGGCCGGAGCGACCGGCCGGCCGGCGACCGCTCGTTCGGCGACCGGGGCCAGCGCGGCTTCGGCGAGCGCACCGACCGGCCGGCCGGCGAGCACCGCTACGCCGACCGCGGCGAGCGCTTCGGCGACCGGCCGCAGGGCGAGCGGCGCTTCGGCGGCGAGCAGCGCGGCACCGAGCGCCGGGGCGGGTTCCGCCCCGAGGTGCGAGGCGACGACCGGCCGCGCGACGACCGGCGTGGCTTCGGCGGCCGGCCGCCGGCGCGTACCCACTGATCCGTCCGACCATCCGGAACGCCGTCGCGGAGCTCGCGCTCCGCGGCGGCGTTTCCGCATGCGCTGCCGGTGTCGGCCGGCTGGCGTAACGTCCGAATCATGCCGAGGTCACTCTTCTGGAGCCGGACGGACATCGCCGGTGCCGAGCACGCCGTCCTGGACGACGGCCCCGGGTTCGTCGCGCACGGCACCCAGGTCGCCGTGGACCCCATCCCCTGGACGTGCCGCTACCAGCTGACCGCCGGCGCGGACGGGGCCACCAGGTCGCTGGAGGTGACGGCCGAGGGGGCGGGCTGGTCGCGGCGGGTGAAGCTGGAGCGCGGCGCGGACGGCTGGCGGGTGACCACCGCCGAGCAGGGCGACCTCGACGCGGCGCTGCGGGCCGCCGGGCAGCCACCGGCCGGGCTGCCGGGCGCCGACGACCCGGACCGGCTGTACGACGCCCTCGACGTCGACCTGAGCGGGTCGCCGCTCTTCAACGCCCTGCCGGTCCGGCGGCTCGGCCTGACCGGGGCGACGCCGGACCTCCCGCACACGGTCACCGTGGCGTGGGTGCTGGCGCCGAGCCTGGAGGTGGTCCCCGCCGAGCAGGTCTACACCCCGCTCGGGCCGGGGCGGGTCCGGTTCGCCAGCGACGGCTTCCGGGCCGAGCTGACCCTCGACGCCGACGGCCTGGTGCTGCACTATCCCGGGCTGGCCGAGCGGGTCGACGCCCGCTGAGCCGGCCGGTTCAGGCCGGCCAGGCGCCGCTGTCGAGGAACCGTTCGATCGTGGCCAGGTGCGGGGCCAGGTCCAGCCCCTGCGCGGCCACCCAGTCGTCGTCGTAGTAGGTGCGGGCGTACCGGTCGCCGGCGTCGCAGATCAGGGTGACCACCGAGCCGGTCCGCCCGGCGGCGAGCATCTCGGCGATCAGTCCGAAGGCACCCCACAGGTTGGTGCCGGTGGAGCCGCCGACCCGGCGGCCGAGCACGGCCGAGCCGGCGCGCATGGCGGCCAGCGAGGCGGCGTCCTGGACCTGGGTCATCCGGTCCACCACCGAGGGCAGGAAGGACGCCTCGACGGTCGGCCGTCCGATCCCCTCGATCCGCGAGCCGCGACCGGTGCGTACCGACCAGTCGGCGGCCTGCCAGGCCGGGTAGAACGCCGAGTTCTCCGGGTCGACCACGCAGAGCTTGGTGGGCAGCCGCCGGTAGCGGGCGTACCGGCCGATGGTGGCGCTGGTGCCGCCGGTGCCGGCGCCCACCACGACCCAGGCCGGGATCGGGTGCCGCTCCAGCGAGAGCTGCGCGTAGATCGACTCGGCGATGTTGTTGTTGCCCCGCCAGTCGGTGGCCCGCTCGGCGTAGGTGAACTGGTCCATGAAGTGCCCGCCACTGTCCTCGGCCAGCCAGCGCGCCTCGATCACCACCTTGGCCGGGTCCTCGACCAGGTGGCAACGCCCGCCGTGGAACTCGATCTGGGCGATCTTCTCGGGCGAGGTGGAGGCGGGCATCACCGCCACGAACGGCAGCTCCAGCATCCGGGCGAAGTACGCCTCGGAGACCGCCGTGGAGCCGGAGGACGCCTCGATGATGGTGGTCTCCGGGCCGATCCAGCCGTTGCAGAGCCCGTAGAGGAAGAGCGAGCGGGCCAGCCGGTGCTTGAGCGAGCCGGTGGGGTGGACCGACTCGTCCTTGAGATAGAGGTCGATCCCCCAGGCCCGGGGCAGCGGAAAGGGCAGCAGGTGGGTGTCGGCGGAACGGTTGGCGTCCGCCTCGACCGCGGCGATCGCCTCGGTCACCCACGTCCGGCTGGCCTCGTCGCACCGGTCGAGATGAGTCACGCCGGCAACGTTACAAGTGAGCTCAGCTCCCGTCCGGCCCGACCCGGTGCCGCTGCCGGCGCTGCCCGGCCCGCCCGACGGCCCGGACCACCGGGGTCAGCGCGAGCGCCAGCCGCGGCAGCGCGTCCAGCAGCCGTACCTGCGCGCCGCGCCAGCGCGGCAGGCTGACCACCGGGCGGGGGTGGCGGGCCAGCCGGGCGGCCCGCGCCGCGACCCGCTGCGGGGTCAGCATCGTCCCGGTGAAGGAGGCCAGCGCCCCCGGGTCGTCGAGCCGGTCGTGCAGCATCGGCGTCCAGATCCCGTCCGGGCACAGGCACGACACGTGTACGTCGGTCAGGCCGGCCATCCGCAGGTCGGCCAGGGTGCCGAGGCTGAACGCCAGCAGCGCGTGCTTGCTGGCCGCGTAGACGGTCTCGCCGGGCGCGGCGATCAGCCCGGCGAGGGAGACGACGTTGAGCACGTGCCCGTGCCCCTGCGCGCGCATCACGGCCAGCGCGGCCAGGGTGCCGGTCATCGCGCCGAGCGCGTTCACCTCGACCACCCGTCGCCGGGTCGCCGCGTCGTGCTCCCAGGACGGCCCGGTGACCAGGATGCCGGCGTTGTTGACCCAGAGCCCGAGCCCGCCGGCCGTCCCGCCGGCCGCCTCGGCGGCGACCTCGGCGCAGGCCGCCTCGTCGCGCACGTCCAGCGCCCGGGACCAGCCACCGAGCGGCGCGGCGGCGGTGGCGACCGCGCCGGCGTCCAGGTCGGTCAGGAGTACCGCCCAGCCGTCGGCGTGCAGCGCGGCGGCGATGGCCCGGCCCAGCCCACCGGCCGCACCGGTGACCACGGCGGCGCCGCGTACGGGGGTCGTCATCGGCGCAAGGTATCGCCGCCGGGCGGGCGACGCCAGAGCCGGACGGTCAGCTTCCGGGCGTCCCGAGCGGCTGCGGGCGGTTCTCCCACTTGGTCGACAGGGCGATGCCGGTGCGGGTGGACGCCACGCCCGGGGTGCGGTTGAGCCGCACGATCAGCGCCTCCAGCTCGGCGATCGTGCCGACCCGCGCCTTCAGCAGGAAGGACTCGACGCCGGCCATGAAGTAGCAGGACTCGATCTCGGGCATCTGGCGGAACGCCTCCAGCACGTCGTCGGTGTCCCCGCCGGAGTCCTCGACGATGCCGATCAGCGCGGTCACGCCGAGCCCGACCGCCTCCGGCTCCACCTCCGCCCGGTACGCCCGGATCACGCCGCCGGACTCCAGCTTGCCGACCCGCTCGTGCACGGCCGGGGCGGACAGGCCGACCTGCCGGGCGAGTTCGGCGTACGACAGTCGGGCGTTGCCGCGCAGCAGGTCGACGAGGCTCAGGTCGATGGCGTCCACGAAGGGTGACCTTAGCTTCCCGGGCGTAACGCCCGATGCCCGGCATCCGTTGAACATGACAACACGTAACTATTTACGGACTCAGTGTGATGGAGGGCGGACCCGGGTAATATTTCCTAACTTCCCACTCAGTGCGTTTTTCGCGTTTGGCGGACAGGCCAGGTCGCTGGTGCTGTAATTGCCATACGTCCCTCATGACGGCTCTGGGCTCGCACCGGCCGGGGGCAGTGTGTTCAGCCGGGGGCTTCGTCGACGCGAGGAGGGGGCTGTGGACACTGGAGATCGCCTGCTGACACCGGGTGAGGTTGCCGCGTTGTTTCGGGTTGACCCGAAGACAGTGACGCGTTGGGCGGCGGCCGGCCGGATCGGCAGCATCCGGACTCCAGGCGGGCATCGCCGGTTTCGGGAATCCGAGGTGCGGGCCCTGCTGGAAGGGGAGGGCATGCTGGACGAGGCGGAGGACATCGGCAAGCCGCGCAATGTCGGCCCCGCCGCCTCGACCGGACCGGGGCCGGCCAACGCCGGGATGTACTGAATGGTGCGAGACGGATCGCGGGCCGGCCGACAGGTCCGGTCCGCGCCCGTCTGAGGTGAGCTTCCGCTTCGCTACGACCGGTCGGCGGCCAACTGCCCCGACCACCGCCGGAACAACGTGTGCGGCACGCCCAGCGCGTCCAGCACCTTGCCGGCCACGAAGTCGACCAGCTGCTGTGCGGTGGCCGAGGCGCCGGAGCCGTAGAAGCCCGGACTGGCCGGCAGCACCACCGCCCCGCCGTCGTGCAGCGCGATCAGGTGTTCCAGGTGGCTGCGGGTCACCGGCGTCTCCCGGGGCACCACCACCACCGGCCGGCGCTCCTTGAGGTTGACCTCGGCCGCGCGCTGCAACAGGTCCTTGGAGAGCCCGATGGCGATGCCGGCGCAGGCGGCCGTGCTCGCCGGCACCACCGCCATCCCGCGTACCCGGTAGGAGCCGCTGCTGGGGCCGGCGGCGATGTCGCCGGCCGGCCAGTGCCGCACGTCGGCGTCGGCGAGGTCCCGGCCCAGCCAGGCGGCCAGGTCCTCGGCCCAGTGGCCGTCCCGGAACGGGCGGCCGGTCTCGTCGAGCACGGTCAGCCGGGCGGCCCGGGAGACGATCAGGTCCACCGGCTCGCCGGCGTCGAGCAGCCCGTTGACGACCGCCGCCGCGTACGGGGTGCCGGACGCGCCGGAGACCCCGACCACCCATGGTTCGCGCATGTCGTCCAGCCTGCCTGGTCGACGCCGCACCCCGCCCGGCGACCCCCCGACCGCTGCGCTGCGTGTCGCCGGGGTACCCCGCTGTGCGCCGGGACGGCGGGGGCGCGGCGGACCTGCCATGCTGCCGTCGGCGGCCCACGCCGCACGGGAAGGGATCGAGCCATGGTCGAGGAGGTGCTCCGGTCGCTGCGGGCCGGGTGCCCGATCCCGCCCCGGCTCTCGCCGTACGCGGACCCGGTGCAGGAGTGGCTGCTCGACCGGCTGCCCCGGCTGGGCGTACCGCTGGACGGGACCGCCCGGGAGCGGCTGGACCGGGCCGGCTTCGCCCGGTACGCGGGCCGGCTCTACCCGGACGCCACCGAGCCGGACCTGCGTACCCTGGCCGCCCTGTTCACCTGGTTCTTCCTGGTCGACGACGCCTGCGACGGGCCGGACCGGCTCGCGCCGGAGCAGATCAGGGCGCTGCGGGCCGGGGCGTTGAGCCTGCTGCGGGACGGCCCACGCCGGCGGCATCCCGGGTTCGGCGGGCCGCTGCGCCGGCTGCTGGTCGACGCCTGGCGGGTGCCCCGGCGCCGGATGCCGGCCCGCTGGCGGCTGCGCTTCGCCGACGCGGTCGCCGACCACCTGGACGGCACGTGGCGGGAGTCGGTCGCCAAGGACCTCGGGCGGCGCCCCTCGGTGGCCGAGTACGTGGAGCTGCGCCGGGCGACGTCGGCGGCGTACGTCTCGTACCCGCTGATCGAGTTCGCCACCGGGCGGCCGTTGCCCGACCCGGTCTACCACCACCCGGCGCTGCGCCGGATCGGCGAGCTCGGCAACGACCTGCTCTCCTGGTACAACGACCTCGCCTCGCTGGAGCGGGACCGGGCCACCTCGGGCGGGCACAACCTGGTGCTGGCGGTGGCCGGCGAGCGGGGGGTGCCGCTGGACACCGCCGTGGACCTGATCGCCGAGCGCTGGCGGGCGGCGATGGACCACTTCGTCGCGCTCCGCGCCGACGTGCCGTCGTTCGGCCCCGCCCTCGACCCGGCCGTCACCACCCACCTCGCCGGCGTCGCCAACGCCGTCCGCGGCACCGTCGACTGGACCCTGGACAGCGCCCGCTACCCCACCCCCTGACCCGGCCGCACTTTCCCGGAAAGAGTGGCCTCCGCGCGGGAAATGGCCACTCTTTCCGGGAAAGTGCGCAGACCTTGGGCGGGGTGGGGTCGGTCAGGGGTGGAGGTGGAGGCGGATGGTGAGGTCGAGCAGGGCGAAGAGGAAGAGGGCGATGCCGACGAAGCCGTTCGCGGTGAAGAACGCCCGATTGACCTTGCTCAGGTCGGTGGGGCTGACCACCACGTGCTGGTAGCCGAAGGCGAGGGCGGTGAACGCCAGGCCGATCCACCACAGCCAGCCGAAGCCGACCAGCGCGCCGAACCAGATGAACAGCGCGAAGGTGACCACGTGCGCGACGGTGGAGGCGTGCAGCGCGAAGCGCAGGCCGTACCGGGCCGGGACGCTGTGCACGCCGATCTCCCGGTCGACGTCGGCGTCCTGGCAGGCGTAGATCAGGTCGAAGCCGCCGATCCAGAGCCCCACCGCCGCGCCGAGCAGCCAGGCCGGCCAGGAGCCGTCCAGGGTGCCGGTGACCGCGAGCCAGGCGCCGACCGGGCCGACCGCCTGGGCGATCGCCAGGATGGCGTGCGGCCAGTTGGTGAACCGCTTGCCGTAGGGGTAGACGACCAGCGGGATCACCGCGAGCGGCGCGAGCACCAGGCAGAGCGGGTTGAGCAGCGACGCGGCGGCCAGGAAGACCACCAGCGCGACGGCCGCGCCGGTCCAGGCCGTGCGCACGCTCACCGCCCCGGTGACCAGTTCCCGGTTCGCGGTACGCGGGTTCCGGGCGTCGATCCGCCGGTCGAGGATGCGGTTGGCGGCCATCGCGAACGTCCGCGCCCCGACCATCGCCACGGTGATCAGCAGCAGGTCGAGCCAGCGCACCCGGCCGCCGTCGACCCGCATCGCGGTCAGCGCCGACAGGTACGCGAAGGGCAGCGCGAAGACCGAGTGCTCGATCGCGACGAGCTTGAGGAACGACTTGATCCGGCCCGGCTTCTCGGCCGGCGCGTCGAGCACCGCCATCAGATCCCGTATTCCTTCCAGCGCTTGTCGACCAGGGAGGCGACCTCCGGCGACATGGTCATCTCCTCCGGCCAGCCCCGGGTGTAGCCCTCGGCGGGCAGCTTGCGGGTCGCGTCGACGCCGGCCTTGCCGCCCCAGAACTGCTGGTACGACGAGTGGTCGAGGTGGTCCACCGGGCCCTCGGTGAGCAGCAGGTCGCGGGCGTAGTCGACGTTGCCGAAGGCGCGGAAGGCGACCTCGTTGTAGTCGTGCACGTCGCAGTCCTCGTCGACGATCACGATCAGCTTGGTCAGCGACATCAGGTGCGCGCCCCAGATCGCGTTCATCACCTTCTGCGCGTGCTTCGGGTAGCGCTTACGGATCGACACGATCGCGCAGTTGTGGAACACCCCGGCGGCCGGCAGGTCGTAGTCGACGATGTCCGGGATCAGCAGCTTGAGCAGCGGCTGGAAGATCCGCTCGGTGGCCTTGCCCAGGCCGTGGTCCTCCTGCGGCGGCTTGGAGGTGACGATCGAGTGGTAGACCGGGTCGCGCTGCATGGTCATCGCCTCGATGTGCAGCACCGGGAACGGCTCGACCGGGGTGTAGAAGCCGGTGTGGTCGCCGAACGGCCCCTCGGGCAGCCGCTCGCCGGGCTCCAGGTAGCCCTCCAGCACGATCTGGGCGTGCGCGGGCACCTGCAACGGCACGGTGAGGCAGTCGACCATCTCGACCCGCTCGCCGCGCAGGAAGCCGGCGAACAGGTACTCGTCGATGTCGCCGGGGAGCGGGGCGCTCGCCGCGTAGCTGACCACCGGGTCGCAGCCGATGGCGACGGCCACCGGCAGCCGCTGCCCGAGCCGCTCGGCGACGGCGTGGTGCGCGGTGGAGTCCTTGTGGATCTGCCAGTGCATGCCCAGCGTGTTGCGGCTGTGCTGCTGGAGACGGTAGAGCCCGAGGTTGCGCTTGCCGGTCTCCGGGTGCTTGGTGTGGGTCAGCCCGTAGTTGTGGAAGATCCCGCCGTCGCCGGGCCAGACCTGGAGACCGGGCAGCCGGTTCAGGTCCACGTCGTCGCCGCGGTAGACCACCTGCTGGCAGGGCGCGGTCTTCACCTTGCGCGGCGGCACCGACTTGAGCTGCATGACCTTGCCCAGGCCCTCGCGGATGCCGGACCAGCCGACCGGCAGCTCCGGCTTGACCAGCGCGCCGATCCGGTCGCCGATCTCGTCCAGCGACTCGACGCCGAGCGCCATCGCCATCCGCTTCTCGGTGCCGAAGAGGTTGATCGCCACCGGCATCTCGCCCCGGGTGGGCCGCTCGAAGAGCAGCGCCGGGCCGCCCGCCCGGACGGTCCGGGTGACCACCTCGCTGATCTCCAGCGTCGGGTCGACCGGGACGCTCACCCGCCGCAGCTCACCCGCGCGCTCCAGCGCCGCGAGGAAGTCCTTGAGATCGGTGTACGGGAAGCCACGAGCCGCCATGCCGCCAGTCTCCCGCACCCCGGGACGCCCCGCCCACGCCGGGTCGGCCCGGCCGGTGTGCGTCTCCCCACGGCTGCGCTGGCGGAGCGCCCACGCCGAGGCGTCCCGCCGGCATGGTCGGCGGTCGGCCGGGTAGTCGAGCCGCTGGTCGAGACGGGGAGCGAGGATGGGCGACGGACGGGTTCCGGCGGGATTCACCGAGCAGCGGGCGCAGGTCGGCGACGTGACGGTGAACTACGTGCGCGGCGGCAGCGGACCCACCCTGGTGCTGCTGCACGGCTATCCGCAGTGCTGGCGCATGTGGCGTCACCTGCTGCCCGAGCTGGAGCGCTCGTACGAGGTGGTGGCGCCCGACCTGCGCGGCTTCGGCGACAGTGACGCCCCGCTCGACGGGTACGACAAGAAGACCCTCGCCGCCGACCTGCACGGGTTGCTGACGGGACTCGGCCTGACCGGCGACGTCCGGCTGGTCGGCCACGACCTGGGCACCATGGTCGCCTACGCCTACGCCGCGGCCCATCCCGACGAGGTGTCCCGGCTGGTGCTGACCGAGGCGCCGATCCCGGACGAGAGCATCTACGCGTTCCCCGCGCTCAGCACCGCCGGGCCGGCGGTGTGGAACTTCGGCTTCTTCAACGTCACCAATGGGCTGCCGGAGCAGCTGGCCGCCGGCCGCGAGGCGCTCTGGGTGGACCGCTTCACCGACTCGATCATGGTGAACAAGGGCAGCCTCGGGCCGGAGGACATCGAGGAGTACGCCGGGCACCTGCGCGAACCGGCCCACCTGCGGGCCAGCTTCGCGTACTTCCGTGCGTTCGGGCAGGACATCGCGGACAACGCGGCGTACCGGGCGACGAAGCTGCCCATGCCGGTGCTCGCCGTCGGTGCCCGGGCCAGCCTCGGCGAGCAGGTTGGCGACCAGGCACGCCGCTACGCCGACGCGGTCACCGCCGAGGTGGTCGAGGACTGCGGCCACTGGCTCTTCGAGGAGCGGCCGGCGGAGATGGCCGCCCTGGTACTGCCGTTCCTGCGCGGCTGAGCCCACGGTCAGGCGGCCGGCTCCCAGGCGTACGCGGCCAGCGGCGGGTCGAGCGGCGCGCCGGTGAGCCGGTTGGCGAAGGTGGAGATCGTGTACGTGCCGACGCCGAGCACCACGTCCAGGGCGTGCCGGGGGCGCCAGCCGGCGGCGAGGAACGCGTCCAGCTCGCCCTGCGGCACCGCGCCCCGGTGGTCGAGGACGGCGACGGTGAACCGGCGCAGCGCCTCCAGCCTCGGGTCGGCCAGCGGCGCGCCGGCCCGCAGCGCGGCGGTCAGCGCCGGGTCGACGCCGTGCCGGGTGAGGGTGGCGGTGTGCATCGCCACGCAGACGTGGCACTCGTTGCGGGTGGCGACGGTCAGCACGACGACCTCCCGCTCGACCGGGTCGAGATCGGTGGACTCGAAGGTGGCGTTGGCGGTGAGGAAGCCCTTGAGGAGCTCGGGTGACTCGGCCATCCGGGCGACGGCCTCGGGGAGGTGACCGAGCCGGCGCTGCACGCCGGCCATGGTGGGCCGGGCGGTGGCGGGCCCGGTCTCGGGAGTGTGGGCGGTGAAGACGGACATGGCGGAACCCCTCGGGTACGATCGTCAACGTGGTTGACCAAATAGTAAACGGGGTTGTCGAACATGACAACGCCTGAATCGGACCGTCCCGGCTTCGTGCTGCCCCTGCTGCTGCTGGCCGGCTTCCGTACCCTCATCGACGACCTGCACGCCGAGCTGGCCCGACAGGGGCATCCGGACCTGCGGCCGCTGCACGGCTTCGTCCTCCAGGCCGTCGGCGTCGACGGCACCACCGCCGGCGAGCTGGGCCAGCGCCTCGGCGTCTCCAAGCAGGCGGCCGGCAAGACCGTCGACCGGCTGGTCGCGCTCGGCTACCTGGAACGCGCCGACGACCCCGCCGACGCCCGGCGCAAGCTGGTGCGGATGACCGAGCGGGGGATTGACGGGCTGCGCCGGTCGGCGGTCGTCTTCGACGCGCTGCGCGAGCGCTGGGCGGCCACCCTCGGCGAGGAGCGGGTCGCCACGATGGAGGACGACCTGCACCGGGTGGCCCAGCCGAACTTCTTCCGCCTCGACGTCCCCGGCTGGTTCGGCGGCTGACCCACCCACCACCTCGCCGTGAGCCGTGGACGATCATCCGATGCCGCAGGCCGGCAACCTCAGTGGTCAGCGGCGTAGAGAACGCCGGGGTCCACCAGGACGACATCCGGACGGGCGGACGCCGCCCGGGCCAGGTCGTCGGTGAAGCCCTCAGCACTGGCGAGCAGAAGCCGCGAACCGGTCGCGTCGAAGCCCGGCCGCCGGAGCATCAGTTCCCGCAGTCGCGCAAGTCGATCCAGGTCTGGAACGCCCAACCGTCGACCCCACTTCACCTCACCGATGGCAAGCAGCGGCCGCGGCCCGTCCCCCGGCGGTGGCTCGCCGAGTGCGACGAGATCGAGCTGATGACTGGTACGGCTGGACGGGTCGGTGACGGTGGCGGCGCTGGCCTCGGCGACCACACCACCGAGGAGGTCCGGGTCGGCGAACCGCACGGACCACTGCCGGACGATCTCCTCGAACCGGGGGCCCAGCACCGCGCTCGCGTACCGGCGCTGCGACCTGCGCCAGACGTCCGCCCCGCGGCGCTGCTCCAGCGCCGTCCAGGTGGGTCGCATGACGGCCTGGTAGAAGGTGATGAGCGGTTCCGTGATCCGGTAACTGCTGCGCCCGCTCCGCAGCGGATCCGGCTCCCGCACCAGCAGACCCGCGTCCTCGAGCACAGTGAGCGGATGTTGCAGATCGTTGGCCTTCCGCCCGATGTAGCCGGCGATTCCGCCCCGACTGGCGTTTCCCTCGGCCACCGCCGCGAGCACGGAGTGGTAGAGCGCGACATCCCGCAGGTCGGGGTCCTCCGCGAGCAGGTACCGGGCCTCGCGGAACAGCGGCCGCGCCGGGTTGAGGACCGCCCTGACGACCCAGTCGTCGAAGTCGTCGAGCCCCGTCGGGGCGTCGTCCTGGACGTACTCCCGTCGATAGGCGGGTGTGCCACCGACGATCGAGAACACCCTGGCCGCCAGCAGCGGGTCACTTATCCCCCAGAAGGTGGCGGCGGCCCGGTAGTCCAGCGGCTGTACCGGCAACTCCAGCCCGGCGCGCCCGCGCAACGGCGCCGAGCCGGCGAGCAGCCCGCCCATGAAGGACAGGGCGGACCCACAGAGCAGCAGGCGGGTCCGCGACCCCGTACGCTCAGGCCGTCCCGGAGTGAGCGCGTGCTGGATGATCGACGGCAGGTCCCGCGAAGCCCGCACCAGGTACGGGAACTCGTCGATGACCACCGTCACCGGGCGGTCGCGCCCCAGGGCGAGCAGGGCATCGACGGCGGCGGGCCAGTCCGCCAGAGCGACCGGACCAGGTGCGCCCGCGTAAGCCCCGAGCGCCTCACCGAGGCGTCGGAGCGACTCCGTCCCGGTGGCCTCGGTGGCACCGAAGTAGAAGCCTGCGCCGGCCCGGGCAAGCTCGTACAGCAGCAGAGTCTTGCCCTGCCGGCGTCGGCCACTGACCACACCGAGGGTCGCGCCGGGGCGCTCGTCGGCAGCGAAGCGCGCCAGTTCGGCCCATTCGACATCCCGGTCGAAGATCTCTGCGGGCTTCGGCAGCTCGGTCATCGGGCACCGCATTTCGTAGAACTACAGTTCTTAGAAGTGTAGTCCTACATTTTGCGCGGCGGGCAGGTGGCCGGCGTAGCGCACCCAGGAGATGAACGCCCAGGTCTCCTTACGGCGGCCGTCTTTCGACCGGCTACGGGAGCGGTGGGCGGCCATCGGCCCGGAGCGGCTCGCCGCGAGCTGCCCGAACAGCAGCGTATGTGAGCGCGGTATGAGCGGACCGTGAGCGACCGGCGCGATTCTTGGGATCTGGTTGGCAACTGACGAATCTCCAACTGGGAGGTCCCGGGCCATGATGCGGTGGATCGTCGGGTCAAGCGTCACATATCAACGGCTGGTGCTCGCCATCGCCGTCGCCCTGATGGCCGTCGGCTTCGTTCAGATTCGCAACACCTCGGTCGAGGCCCTGCCGGAGTTCGGGCCGGTGCGGGTGGACGTGCAGGTCGAGGCACTCGGGCTCTCCGCCGAGGAGGTGGAGAATCTGATCACCAACCCGATGGAGAACGAGTTCTTCAACGGGATCCCGTGGCTGGCCAAGCTCGAGTCCCGCACGCTACCGGGCCTGTCGTCGATGGAGATGACGTTCGAGCCGGGCACCGACCCGATCCGGGCCAGGCAGGTCGTGCAGGAGCGGCTGACCATGGTCGCCATGCTGCCGGCCGCCGCGTCGAGGCCGCCGCTGGTGGTGCAGCCCCTCTCGTCGACCGGTCGCCTCATGATGATCGGTCTGTCGTCCCAGGATCGCTCACTGATCGACATGTCGCTGCTGTCCCGCTGGACGATCGCGCCCCGCCTGCTGAGCGTCCCCGGTGTGGCGAACGTGGCCATCTGGGGGTTCCGCGACCGGCAGCTGCAGGTGCAGGTCGATCCCGCCAAGCTGATGCAGAACGGCGTCACGCTGGACCAGGTTCTGCGCACGTCGGCCAACGCGCTCTGGGTTTCGCCGCTGACCTTCGTGGAGGCCTCGACGCCCGGGCTGGGCGGTTTCATCGACACGGCCAACCAGCGGATCGAGATCCAGCACAACCAGCCGATCAAGACCGCCGCGGATCTCGGCAAGGTCACCATTCAGGGCGCCGAGGACCGCGGGGTGCTGCTGGGTGACGTCACCCAGATCGTGGAGGACCACCAGCTCCTCATCGGCGACGCGGTCGTCAAGGACGCCCCGAGCCTCATGCTCGTGGTGGAGAGGTTCCCGGGCGCCAAGGTCGCGGACGTGACCCGGGACGTGGAGGCGGCACTCGACGAGCTGCGACCCGCCATGCCGAACGTCCAGATCGACACGACGGTGTATCGGCCGGCCACCTTCATCGAGAAGATGGTCGAGAACCTGACCACGACGCTGATCCTCGGCGCCATCCTCCTGCTGCTGGTGCTCGGTGCCTTCCTGTTCAGCTGGCGCACCGCGCTGGTCAGTCTCGTGACCATCGCAGCCTCCGTGGCGGTTACCGTGCTCGTGCTGTCCTGGTTCGACGTACCCCTCAACATGTTGTCCCTGGCGGGGCTGGTGATGGCCCTCGCCATCGTCGTGGACGACGCGGTGATCGCCGTCGACAACGTCCGGCAACGGCTGCGGCAGCGCCGCGACGATGGCTCCGACGAGCCCCTCTCCGACACCATCCGGGGAGCCATCCTCGACGTACGCGGCCCGCTCCTGGTCGCCGCCCTGATCGCCGCGATCTCGGTCGTGCCCCTCTTCATCCTCGACGGGGTGCGCGGCGCGTTCCTCACCCCGGTCGCCCAGGGCTTCCTGGCCGCCACGGTGGTCTCGCTGGTGGTCGCGCTGACGGTCGCCCCCGTGCTGGCCACGCTCCTGCTCTCCCGGTCGTCACTGCAGCACGGTCCGTCGCCGCTCGCCCGAGCGTTGGAGCGGGCGTACGGTGGGCTGCTGCCCCGGCTGCTCCGCCGGCCCGTCTGGTCCTATGCCCTGGTCGGCCTCCTCGTGGTGGCGGGCCTGGCCGCGCTGCCGTTCCTCGGTGCGCGGCCGCTGTCGCCGACGCTTCAGGAGCGGGACCTGCTGATCACCTGGGAGGCGCCGCCCGGCACGTCCCGACCGGAGATGAACCGGATCACGGGTGCGCTCAGTGCCGAACTGCGGGCCGTCCAGGGCGTACGCAACGTCGGCGCCCACACCGGGCGGGCGCTGGCGTCGGACCAGGTCGTCAACATGAACTCGGGCGAGGTGTGGCTCAGCGTCGATCCGGGGGCCGACTACGGCCGGACCCTGGCCGCCGTGCAGCAGGTGGTGGACGGCTATCCCGGGGTGCAGAGCGACGTGATCACCTACTCGGACAAGCGGATCCGGGAGGTGGTGACCCGCGGCGCGACGGAGGACCTCATCGTGCGCATCTACGGGAACGACTATGCGGTTCTCAATGAGAAGGCCCAGGAGGTCCTCGGCATCATCGCCGCCGTCGACGGCGTCACCGAGCCACGGCTACGGACCGCAGAGGTCGCGCCGACGGTGGAGATCGAGGTCTCCGTCGCCAAGGCCGCGAAGTACGGCCTCAAGCCGGGCGACGTGCGCCGGGCGGCCGCCACCCTCGTTTCGTCCACGGTCGCGGGCAACCTCTTCGACGACCAGAAGGTGTTCGAGGTCGTCGTGTGGGGCGTCCCCGCGGTGCGCCAGAACATGTCCACCATCCAGAACCTTCTGATCGACGCGCCGGGCGGCGGCCCGGGCGGCGGCCCGACCCAGGTGCGCCTGGCTGATGTCGCCGACGTGAGGATCGTGGCGAAGCCGGAGGTCATCACACACGACCAGGTCTCCCGCAGCATGGACGTCGTCGCGAACGTGCGCGGGCGTGGTCTGGGTGCCGTCACGAGCGAGGTCAAGGACCGGCTCGCGCAGGTGACCTTCCCCCGTGAGCACCATCTGGAGGTGCTCGGCGAGGGGCAGGCACGGGCCAGCAGAGACCTCCGGGTGTGGACCTTCGTGATCGGCGCCGTGATCCTGATCTTCTTCCTGCTGCAGGCCGGCTTCGGTAGCTGGCGGGTGGCGTTGCTGTACTTCCTGCTCCTGCCGACCGCACTGGCGGGCGGGCTGCTGCTGGCGGCCATCGACCGGTCGGCCGTCTCGGTGGTCGCGCTGCTGGGGCTGCTCACCGTGCTGGCCATGGCCGTTCGGGGCGGCACGCTGCAGATCATGCGGTACCAGCGGCTGGAAGAGGAAGGCCACCCGCCCGGTGCCGAGCTGGTCGAGCGCGGGTCACGGCAGCAGTTCATCCCGGCCGTGACGGGCCTCCTGGCGGCGGGGCTGGCTCTGCTTCCCATGGCGATCTACGGCAGCGTCTCCGGCCTCGAGATCGTGAGCCCGCTCGCCCTGATCATCCTTGGTGGCCTGGTCACGACCGCGCTGCTGAACCTGCTCGTCCTGCCCGTGCTGTATCTGCGGTTCGCCGTCCGGTCTCCATCGGCGGCCGGGTCGGGGCCTCGGGCCGGATCGATACCCGCACCCAGGCCAGAACCCGGAGCGGCGGGCAGGGAAACCCCTTCAAGCCCGGCTCCGGCCTGATCGGAACCAGGAGAGTCCCATGCACAGACAAGGAGGCGACCACATGCGACACGGTGGTCGGTGGATGGCAGCGATCCTGATCACGCTGGGCTTGGCGGCCTGCACGACGCCCGCCTCGAACACCTCCGGTGGCCACAAGGAGAGCCCGGCCAGGGTCGAGGCGATCCCGGGCAAGGACGTCAAGAAGGTGACGCTGACCGAGCAGGCGGCGCGCCGGGTGGGCATCGCGACGGTCACGATCGGCGCGGTGCAGACCGCACCGCCGGTCGGGCCGACCCCGTCGCCGGTCGGGCCGAGCCCGTCGGCAGGCACGCCGGCGACCGTCGTGCCGTACTCGGCAGTGCTCTACGACCCGAACGGCGTGGCCTGGGTCTACACGGTTCCTCAGCCGTTGACCTACGTCCGGGAGAAGGTCGTGGTGGCGACCGTGGGCGGGGCACGCGGGACCGACGCGTTCCTTGCGCAGGCACCGCCGGCGGGGACCTCGATCGTGACGACAGGCGTGATCGAACTCTGGGGCGCCGAGCTCGGGGTCGGCAAGTAGTCCATCCAGTCGCTACGAGGGTAGGGACCCCACACCATGATGCGTTGGATCATTGGAACGAGTCTGAAGCTCCGGTTCCTCGTGGTTGTCGGGGCCTCGATGTTGATGTTCTTCGGCGTCCTGCAGATTCGCGACATGCCCGTCGACGCGTTCCCCGAGTTCGCGCCGCCCCGGGTGGAGATACAGACAATCTGCATCGGACTGTCCGCGCAGGACGTCGAGGAGCTTGTCTCCGTCCCGCTGGAGCAGGGGCTCACCGGGATCGAGGGCCTGGACGTGATGCGCTCCAAGTCGGTCTCCCAGCTCTCCTCGATTGTCCTGATCTTCAAGCCCGGGACCGACCTGATGGCGGCCCGCCTGCTGATCCAGGAGCGCCTCACCGCCATCACTCCCAGACTGCCGCGCTGGGCCAACTCCCCCTTCATGATCCAACCGCTGTCGTCGACCAGCCGGGTCATGAAGATCGGGATATCCCAGGCGGACAAGTCCGACGCCGCCCACGTCGACATGGCGCTGCAGGCCTACTGGACGGTCCGGCCCCGCCTGATGCGCGTACCCGGGGTGGCGAACGTGGCCATCTGGGGCGATCGGTGGCACGTCAAGCAGGCCCTCGTCGATCCCGAGCTCATGAAGCAGCACAACGTCACGCTGGCCCAGGTCATGGAGGCCGCCGGAGACGCGGTGGACGTGGGCCAGTTGAAGTTCAACGGCGGGTTCGAGATCGGCACCGGCGGGTGGGTCGACACCGCCAACCAGCGGCTCCAGGTGCAGCACCAACTGCCCGCCCTGACCGGGCAGCAACTGGCCGAGATCCCCATCGAGGTGCCGAAGGGCGCCAAGCCGGTCTACCTGAAGGACATCGCCTACATCACCGACGACATCATGCCGCCGTCCCTGCTCACGGGGGACGCGGTCATCAATGACGGCCCCGGCCTCATGCTCATCGTCGAGAAGCTGCCCTGGGGCAACACCCTCGAGGTGACCCGCGGGGTCGAGGCCGCGCTGAAGGAGATGGCGCCGGGCATGCAGGGCCTCGACGTCGATACCGAGATATTCCGGCCGGCCACCTTCATCGAGACCTCGGTCGAGAACCTCGGTCGGGCGATGGTCATCGGATTCATCCTGGTGGTCCTGATCCTGGTGCTCTTCCTCTTCGAGTGGCGGGTCGCGCTGATCAGCGCCATCTCGATCCCGCTCTCCCTCGTCGCGGCGGGACTCGTCCTGCACTGGACCGGGGCCACCATAAATACGATGATCCTGGCCGGGCTGGTGATCGCCCTCGGCGTGCTCGTCGACGACGCCATCATCGATGTCGAGAACATCGTCCGCCGCATCCGCCAACATCGACGAGCGGGCAGCGCGAAGTCGTCCGCCGCCATCATCCTCGACGCGTCGGTGGAGGTCCGTGGTCCCATCGTCCAGGCCACGATGATCATCCTGGTCAGCACGGTCCCGATCTTCCTGCTCACCGGGCTCACCGGCTCGTTCTTCCGGCCCATGGCGTTCGCCTACGGGCTGGCCATCCTGGCCTCGCTGCTGGTGGCCCTGACGGTGATCCCGGCACTCGCCCTGATGCTGCTGGCCCGGTCACCGATCGAGCGGCGGGAATCGCCGCTGGTGCGCTGGCTCCAGCGCGGCTACACCGCGATGCTGGCCCGCATCATCCCGCGTCCCGCCGTCGCCTACGCAACCGTCGTGGTCGTCCTGGCGGGCGGCGTCATGGTGGTACCGATGCTGGGGCAGAACCTGTTCCCCGCGTTCAAGGAGCGGGACTTCCTGATGCACTGGGTGACCCAGCCCGGCACCTCGCGTGAGGAGAGTGTCCGCATCACGGAACAGGTCAGCAGGGAACTGAGGGCGATCCCCGGGGTCCGGAACTTCGGCGCCCACATCGGACAGGGCACGTTGGCCGACGAGGTCGTCGGCCTGAACTTCACCGAAAACTGGATCAGCATCGACCCGAAGGTCGACTACGACAAGACCCATGACGCCGTGCAGCGGGTGGTCGACGGCTATCCCGGCCTGCAGCGCGATGTGCAGACCTACCTGAAGGAGCGCACGAAGGAGGTGCTCACCGGCTCCAGCGACGCCATCATCGTCCGCATCGTCGGCGACGACCTCGACGTGCTTCGCGCCAAGGCCGACGAGGTCAAGGATCTCATCGCCGGGATCGACGGCATCATCGACGAACACGTGACGCTGCAGACCCAGGTTCCTCAGGTGGATGTCCAGGTCGACCTGGCCAAGGCGGCACGGTACGGGATCAAGCCCGGTGACGTACGCCGAACGGCGGCCACGTTCATCGCCAGCGAGGAGGCGGGCGACATCTGGCGGAACGGCAAGAACACCGAGGTGCACGTGTGGAGCGTGCCGAGTGCGCGGTACAGCATCGAGAGCGTCGGCAACCTCCTGATGGACGCGGCGGACGGGAGCAAGGTCCCCGTGGGTGAGCTGGCCGAGGTCAAGATGGTGCCCACGCCCAACCAGATCCTGCGGGAAAACGGATCTCGGTACATCAATGTGGGCGCCAACGTGGCCGCGGGGAAGGCCTTGGGCGACGTCGCGGCCGAGGTTGAGCGCCGCTTGGCAACGGTGGACTTCCCGCCCGGCTACCACCCACAACTGCTCGGTGAGTACCAGGAGGCGACGAGCGCCCAGGACCGGCTGCGGCTCTTCGCCGGCGTCGCGGTGATCGGGATCCTCTTCCTGCTGACCACCGCCTTCAACAGCTGGCGGCTGTCGTTCCTCGTCCTCCTCACGCTGCCCATGGCCATGGTGGGCGGGATCCTCGCGGCATACGTCGGTGGCGGCATCCTCTCGCTCGGCTCGCTCGTGGGATTCTTCACCGTGCTGGGCATCGCCGCGCGCAACGGCATTCTCATGATCAACCATTTCCAGTATCTGGAGCGGGAGGAAGGGGAAAGCCTCGGTCGTAACCTCGTCCTCCGTGGCGCGAAGGAGCGTCTCTCGCCGATCCTCATGACCTCGTTGGCGACCGGGCTCGCCCTCGTTCCCCTGGCCATCGAGGGCAGCCTGCCTGGTCACGAGATAGAACACCCGATGGCGGTCGTGATTCTGGGTGGCCTGGTCACCTCGACGCTGCTGAACCTGTTCGTCCTGCCCTCCCTCTACCTGCGCTTCGGCCGGCACATCGATCCGTCCTCCCGCCGGGGACCTGCTCTTGCAACGCGCCGGTGGCTCGCCGCCTGGCGGCTCGGTCGGTCCCACGCCTGATGGACGGACTCTCCTCCCTGCCATCACAAATTCGCCCTTCACGCCGGAGGCGACGTCACGTCGCGGGCCGCTCCGGCGGAAGGTCGAGCGCGGGATCGCCGCGAAGTATCGCTCGTTCCAGCCGCTGCAACTCCGGTCCTGGTTCGAGTCCGAATTCGTCAACGAGCCGGCTCCGCGCAAGCCGGTAAGCCGCCAGCGCTTCGGGGGCGCGGCCGGCGCGGTGCAGGGCGAGCATGAGATGTGCGAGCAGTCGCTGTCGGTGCGGATGCTGCACGACGAGATCCGCGAGATCGTCAATGACCTCCTCGTGCCGCCCGAGCCGCAGTTCCGCGCTCAGCCACTCCTCCACGGCCGTCAACCGCGCTTCCTTCAGCCCCCGGCACAGCTCTTCCACCCGGGGCGTCATCACGTCGGCCAACGGGGGTCCCTGCCACAGGTCGAGAGCACGCCGCAACAGTGAAGCCTGGAGCTCCTGGTCGTCCGTCTCGGCACGAGCGGCGGTGAGGAGAGCGCGGAAGCGGTGGGCGTCCACCGACATGGAGTCGGCCCGCAGGACGTACGCGGGCCCCCGGGTCGCGATCTTCACGCCGTCCTGATGTGCCCCGGCCATCGCCAATATGTTGCGCAGTTGTGAGACGCGAACATGGATCGCATGGCGAGCCGTGTGCGGCGGCGATTCGGGCCACGTCAGGTCAACCAGGAGGTCCACCGAAACGAGCCGGTTCACCTGCAACGCGAGCACCGCCAGCACAAGTCGCTGTTGGCGTGGTCCGAGATCGAGCTGCCGATCCCCCGCCCATGCCTGCACTTCGCCCAAGAGCCGGAATTCCACAGCTTCCCCCTCAGCTGCGTCAGGCTGTCTGCACCTCCTCCGCCGCGCCGCGCAGGTTCTCAGATCACGCCGTCGATTCCTGTGCCGAATCGATTAATGGACGATTATTCATGTTCTCCGTATTCCACTAGACTCCGTCGGAAATTTGGCAAGCTGGAGTCAATGCGACGTAAACCACCTTAACGAGCATTAACAGAGTCCAAGCTCGACTGTCAATGCTGAGGCCGTCGGTGGGCGCTGAAAGGCTGATTGGCTGGTCAATCAGGGCTATTTCACCAGGCGTCGGACATTTCTCCAGCACGGATCAGCGCGTGGGCAGGCGGATGACGAACCGTGCCCCGCTGGGCGTGTCCTCCACGACTATCGACCCCTGGTGCGCCTCGATGATTTCCCGCGCGATGGCCAGACCCAGTCCGGTGCCGCCGGTTCGCCGGCTCCGGTCGTCGTCGAGTCGCGTGAATCGCGCGAAGATGCGCTCGCGGTCTTCCGGCGGTATTCCCGGCCCGTCGTCGTGGACGACCAGCGTGATGCGGCGGTCGTCGCTGGAGAGCTCGACGCTGACCAGGGACGAGGCGTACTGCTCGGCGTTGTCGAACACGTTGCGTACCGCCCGGGTCAGGTCGTCGGGACGGCCGTCGACGGCAGCCGCCGAGACCGCGCCAGTGTCGACGCGCAGCGCGCCGCCGCCACGGATCCGGGCCGCTTCGGACAGCACGATGTCGTCGAGGTCGACCGGACGGGCTGCGGGGCGAGGGGCGCCGACGTCCGCCCTGGCGAGGAACAGCAGGTCCCGGACCAGTCGTTCCATCCGACGGTTCGCTGTGAGCAGGTCAGCTGCGATGTCGTTCCAACTGGTGCTGTCGGGGTGGGCGAGCGCGACCTCCAGATCGGTGCGCGCCGCCGCGAGCGGGGTCTGCAGCTCGTGCGAGGCGTCCGCGACGAAGCGACGTTGACGCTCGGCGGCGGCGTCCAACCGGTCGAGCATCATGTTCATGGTGTCCGCGAGGCGACTGATCTCGTCGTCCGTCGGTGGCACGGAAACGTGCCTGCCGAGTGACCGTTCGGAGATGTCGGCGACCTCGGCCCGGATGGCGTCCACCGGTCGCAGGGTGCGACCCGCAACCGTCCAGGTGGTGAACGCGACGAGTGCCAGCAGCAGCGGAGCGCCGGTGGCGAGGGCGCCCTGGAGAACGTCCACCGCGTCATCGACCGGGGAGAGGCTCGCCGCCACGTAGACGGTCACCGGCCCGTCCGGCGTCGCGCTCCGCACCGCCATCACCCGGTAGCTGCCGCCCTCGCCGAAGGGAAGGCCGTCGACTGTGCGGACCTCCGACCCCGGCCCGGACGGGTGGAACCGGGCGAGAGACTGGTCCCGGCGCAGCCCGGCAGTGGCCGCCACGACCCGGCGGGTGCCGTCCACGACCTGAGTGATGCTGCCGTCGTCGTTGCCCTCGACGGCCAGTTCCGCGGGCAGCGTGCCCTGCCGCGCCAGGGTCGCGACGTCGTGTGCACGCACCATCGCGATGTCATCGACGCGTTCGACGAGCGAGCGCCGTAGGAACACGACAAGGCTGACGGCGGTGACCAGGAGAGCGACACCGACGACGAGGGTGGCGGCCATGGTGGTGCGGGCGCGCACCGAGGTGAGGCGTACCCGGGACCGGTTGCGATCAGCCGCCATCGGGGTCCAGCCGGTAGCCGACGAGACGGATGGTCTGGATGGCAGTACGGCCGAAGGGCTCGTCGATCTTCTTGCGCAGATGCCGGACATAGACCTCGACGATGTTGGGGTCGCCGTCGAACGCGAAGTCCCACACGTGGTCGAGGATGGTGCTCTTGGACAGCACCTCGCCCGCGCGCCGCATGAGGAACTCGAGGAGGGCGAACTGGCGAGGAGTGAGTGACAGCTCCGTCTCCCCCCGCCAGGCACGGTGGGCGGCCGGGTCGAGCCGCAGGTCGCCAACGTTCAGCGTGGCCGGGCGCTCCCGCGAGCCCCGGCGCAGCAGCGCCCGTATCCGGGCGAGCAGGACCAGGTAGGAGAACGGCTTGGACAGGTAGTCATCGGCTCCCGTGTCGAGAGCTTCAGCCTCGTCGAGTTCGCCATCCTTCGCCGTGAGCATGATTATCGGTGTCCAGTTCCCGACCTCGCGCAGTTCGGCGCACACCTGGTAGCCGCTCTTGCCGGGAAGCATGATGTCGAGGACGACGACGTCGTAGTCGCCCTCCTTGGCCCGCCAGAGGCCGTCGACGCCGTCGAGGGCGACGTCAACCGCAAACCCCTCGGCCTCCAACCCCCGCTTGATCGACCGGGCGAGGTGCTTGTCGTCCTCGATTACGAGGATGCGCACTCTCCGAGTGTGCCACCCACCGGCTTACTGCCCGCTGAAGGCCGGCCGGCGCGGACAACAGGCTGTGGCCACGTTCAGCCGGCCTTCAGCCGGCCCGCCGTACATTCGACCTACCGTCGGGATCGGACGGACCGCGGGGTGGCACGTCGCCACCTCACGCTCAGTGGGAAGAGGGAGACGCCGATGGCCAGCGTGCAACTCGAGGCTGTGCGGCTCACCAAGCGGTTCGGGGACCGTACCGCCGTCGAGGGGTTGAGCTTCGCGGCACGACAAGGCGAGGTCGTGGGACTGCTCGGCCGGAACGGGGCGGGTAAGACGACGACGATCCGACTGCTCACCACGGTGCTCGCCCCGACGAGCGGGGAGTTCTCGGTGGCTGGCGTGCCCTGCACCCGGCCGGACGAGATTCGGCGGCGGGTCGGGGTGCTGCCCGAGAGCACCGGTTATCCCGGACACCAGACCGGGAGGGAGTACCTGCGCTATCACGCGCGGCTGTTCGGCCTGTCCCGCCCGGACGCCGCGCGGGTCGCCGAACGGCTGCTGGCGGAGGTGGGCCTGGCCGAGCGGGCCTCGTCGCGGATCTCGACGTACAGCCGGGGCATGCGGCAGCGGCTGGGTATCGCACGGGCTCTGGTCAACGATCCCGCCGTCGTGTTTCTCGACGAACCGACGCTCGGGCTCGACCCCGCCGGGCAGCGCCAGGTGCTGGCGATCGTCCGGGACATCGCGGTGCGCCGAGGAGCCACCGTCATCCTCAGTACCCATACGCTTCCCGAGGTCGAGGAGGTCTGTACGAGCGTGCTGATCCTGCACAAGGGAAGGGTCGTCACCTCCGGCAGCGTCGGCGACGTCACGCGCGCTGTCGCCGCACAGCGGTACGCGCAGTTGCGGGTGCCGGTCGAGTTGGTCGGCCGGGCCCGCGAAGCGCTCGCGTACCTCGCCGGTCTGACGATAGAACCCGCCGACGAACGTCCCGACATCCTCCGGATCTCCCTCGACGACGGGGCGGCGGCTCGACCGGGTGGCACGGACACGGGGATGAACGGACCCCTCCGGGCGGTGCTGAGCGCCGACGTGCCGGTCCTTTCCTTCGAGGTCGAAGGCGCGCGGCTCAGCGACGCGTTCCTCGCCATGACCGAGGAAGGTGCCCGATGACGGCGAGTCTCAGTGGGCGCATCCGGAGTGCCGGAGCCAGCGCGGACACCGTCCGCCGCGACAGCCCCGGGTGGCGCGTCGTCGCCGAACAGGAGTGCCGCGATCTGTGGTTGAGCGGGCGCGGCTGCGGACTGCTGTTCGCGTTCAGCGTCGTCCTGAGCGTCATGACCTACCTTGCCGGAACCAGTCAGGTGCTCAACTTCCTCGAGCAGCGGGAGGCCGTGAACCTCACCCTGCAGGTTGCGGTGGCGGTCGGCGTCCTCGTCACGCTCGTCGTCAGCGCCGACGCGATCGCCGGGGAGCGGGAGCGGGGAACGCTCGAGAGTCTGCTGCTCACCCCGGTTTCCCGTCGTGCCATCGTCCTCGGGAAGATGGCGGCCGCGCTGTCGCTCTGGCTCGCGACCTTCATCGTGAGCGTGCCCTATCTGTGGGTGCTCGGTCGCGGGGTGTCCGTCGTGGGGCTGGCGCTACTGCTCGGCCTGCTCGTCGGCACACTGCTGGCGGTCGCGCTCGCCGCGCTCGGTCTGCTGATCAGCGCCGTGGCCAGCACCAACAAGGTCAGCCTCGCGATGAGCCTGTTCCTGCTGCTGGCGCTCTTCGCGCCGACCCAGTTGCCCGGCGGGGCGCCGAAGGGCTGGTTCGGGGAGCTTCTCGTCCGGCTCAACCCGGTCGACGCGGCGCTGCACTACCTGACGGCGGTGCTGGTCACCGGGCACCACTGGACGCGGGATCTGTCCTACCTGCTGTCCCCGCTGTTCACGGCTGTCCTGGCCGGGGGCGTTCTGGTTGCCGCCGGCACCCGGATCGTCCGCCTGCATGGAGGGGTGAGCGGCGAATGAAGACGAGGCTCGCGTTCGCCGGGGTGCTGCTGGCGCTGACGGCTCCCCTCGGCCTGGCCGCATCGGCGGCGGCTGCTCCACCGCCACTGCCCGGCGCCGTCGAGATCGTGTTGGACCAGAACCGGCTCAGCACCGTCGTGGGCGAGAGGTTGACGGTGGAGTCCCGCATGGTCAACTCGGGCGGCGCACCGACCGACCGACTGGTGGCGCACCTCAACGTCGCGAGTCTGGACGGCGTCTACGTCGACCTCGAGGACTGGTCGGCCGACGTGACCCGGGAGGTGGCACCGGTGCCGGCGGGCGGTAGCACGTCACTGTCCTGGCAGTTCCAGGCCGTCAACACCGGCAGTTTCGACATCTACGTCGTGCTCATGCCCAACGGCACCTCCACCGCGGGCACCGGTCCGCTCGTGGTGAGCCAGCCGGTACACGTGACGGTGGCCGGAAAGCGGACCTTGACCGCAGCGGGCTCGCTGCCGGTCGCCATCGTCGTCCCGGTCCTGCTCGGCCTGGTGGCCGCAGCCACCCGGTACCGCCTCCGGGGTACGGCCTGACGACGGGGCCACCACACGCTGGTCAGTTCACGCCGGCGTAGGAGTGCAGGCCGGTGAAGAAGAAGTTCACCCCGAACAGGTTCATCAGCATGGTCAGGAAGCCGAGCACGGCGATCCAGGTGGCCACGTTGCGCTTCACGCTCGGGGTCGCCCGGGCGTGCAGGTAGCCGGCGTAGACCACCCAGGAGATGAACGCCCAGGTCTCCTTCGGGTCCCAGCCCCAGGCCCGACCCCAGGCCGCCTCGGCCCAGATCGCGCCGGCGATCACCGCGAAGGTGAAGATCGGGAACGCGAAGGCGTGCAGCGCGAAGGTCAGCCGCTCCAGGCCGGCCGCCGCGGGCAGCCGCCGGGCCAGCGTGTACGGGAAGCTCCGCTTGCCCTGCTCGTACCCGTTGCGGATCAGGAACGCCATTGCCGGCACCACGCCCAGCAGGAAGATGCCCGAGCTGAACACGATCGTCGACACGTGGACGATGAACCAGTAGGACTGCAGCGCCGGCATCAGCGGCACCACCTGGACGTAGAGCTTCAGCTCGGCGAAGGCGAGCAGCAGCACCATCACCAGGGTGAGGAAGAGCCCCAGCCGGCGCAGCGCGGGGCGCTTGACGAGCACCGCCAGCCAGGCCGCCGTGCCGATCCAGGTGACCGTCAGCACGAACTCGTACATGTTGCCCCAGGGCATCCGCTCAGCGGCGATGCCCCGGGTGACCAGCGCCCCGAGGTGCAGCGCGGCGGCCAGCACGGTGATCCCGGCGGCGATCCGCCCGGCCAGCCGAGCCCGCTGCGCCGACCGGCTCCGCCGGGTCTCGGCGGCCACCGGCGCGGCGGGGGCGTCGACCGGGCCGCCGGTGGCGCCCACCCCGGCGCCGACCAACTCACGGGCGGGGGCGGCCGACACCGCGCGGACGTTGCCCAGCGCGTACTCGACGGCGTGGCTGATCATCGCGACCAGGTACGCCAGGATCGCGAACGACACCAGCTGGTCGGAGACTGCGGACATCACTCGACTCCCTCTCGCGCCCGCCCGTCGGGCCGCTCGTCGCCGCTGACCGCGGCCACCAGCTGCGCGAACTCGTCGGCGAACCCTGGATGCTCGGTGCGCGGCAGCCCACCGGCCTCCACCAAACTACTACCGTTCGTCGGAGATCCACTGTCGGGGTCGACGGGGGCCACCCGGAACCAGACCCGCCGGCGGCGGGCGAAGAGCGAGCCCATCAGCCCGCCCAGCAGCACCACGCAGGCGCCGAGCATCAGCGTCTGGCCGGGGGCGTGCCGCACCGAGAGCGTGATGTACGGCTTGGTGCCGAGGAACTCCAGGCTGCTGCCGTCGTCCAGGGTCCACTTCTCGCCGACGCCCAGCTTCTTCTCACCGACCTGCTTGAGCTTGCCGGTGGTCACCTGGCGCTGGTCGAGCTGGTAGACCGAGCCGGGGATGCCGGCGTCCAGCCCGAGGTTCCCCCGGTACGCCCGCAGCACCACCGCCGGGTTCCGCTCGGTCGGGTACTTCGACTCGACGAAGGGCGCGGTGTCCGGCGCGGTCGGCAGGTAGAGCCCGTCGAAGGCGACCTGCTGGTCGGCGGCGCGCCTGCCGGTGTTCGGGTCGACGTTGGCGTCCGGGAAGGCGGCCACACCCTCACTCGTGAGGTTGGCGTCCCCGGAGGTCAGGAACGGCACGGTGCTGGTCTGGCTGCGCCCGTACCGGTCGGTGTACTTCAGCATTGGGGCGTACCCGTGGCCGAGCAGGTAGACGTTGGCGGAGCCGAGCCGCAGCGGCGAGTTGACCGAGAAGCCGGCCGCCCGCTTCGACCCGTCCGGCTCGTCCACGGTCACCGAGGCCCGGTAGCTCTCCGGCTGGCCGGAGGGGAGGAACCGGGCGTCGAAGTTGTCCAGGGTCAGGCAGAACCCGGGCAGGTCGGCGCTGTCCACCCGCGGGCCGAGGGAGGCCTCGCTGTACTGCTGGCGGGTGTTGCAGAAGGCGTTCTCCTCGCCGGCGACCAGCAGCCGGTTGCCGTGCCAGCCGTACCAGGAGCCGAGCGCGACCCCGATCAGCAGGGCGACCAGCGAGGTGTGGAAGAGCAGGTTGCCGGTCTCCTTGAGGTAGCCCTTCTCGGCGGAGACCTCGTTGCCGCGCACCTCGACCCGCCAGCGGCGCCGGCGCAGCACGGCGGCGATCGCCGCCGGGTCGGTGGGCGCGTGCGCCGGCAGCACGGCGTGCTGCGGCAGCCGCTCCAGCCGCTTCGGCGCGGCCGGCGGCCGGGAGCGCAGCGCGCGCAGGTGGTCGCGCATCCGGGGCAGGATGCAGCCGACCAGCGAGGCGAACAGCAGCAGGTAGATCGCGGAGAACCAGACCGAGCCGAAGACCTCGAAGGCGCCGATCCGGTCGAGTTGCGGGGCCAGCTCCGGGTGCGCCCGGAAGTACTCGTTCACCTTCTCCGGGTTGACCCCGCGCTGCGGCAGCACCGAGCCGGGGATGGCGGCGACCGCGAGCAGGAAGAGCAGCACCAGGGCGGTACGCATGCTGGTGAGCTGCCGCCACGAGTTGCGCAGCAGGGCCAGCACCGGGTTGGGCCGCCGCCGGGGCGCCTCGGCCGGCGGGGTGGCCGGCCGGTCGTCCACGGTCGTCATCAGATGCTCACCTCGCCCACGCCCACGGTCGTCTGCAGCCAGATCACGAAGTTCTGCCACCCGCCGGTGACCAGCGCCAGGCCGATCAGGATCAACAGGGCGCCGCCGATGCGGGTGACCCAGCGGCTGTTGCGCCGCACGGCGCGGAAGACCCCGAGCAGGCGGTGGAAGCCCAGCCCGAAGACGACGAACGGGACCCCCAGGCCGAGGCAGTAGGCCACGGCCAGCACCACGGCCCGGTCGGTCTTGCCGGCCGCGGTGGCCATGCCGAGCACCGCGCCCAACGTCGGGCCGGTGCAGGGCAGCCAGCTCAGCGCGAAGACCGCGCCGAGGACCGGCGCCCCGAGCAGCCCGGCGGCGGGCAGCCGCTGGATGCGGAACTCGCGCTGCATGCCGGGCACCACGCCCAGGTAGTTCAGCCCGAGCACCACGACCAGCGCGCCGATGACGATCTCCAGCGTCCGCTCGTGGTCGAAGAAGACCCGGCCGAAGCTGGCGAAGAGGATCGCGGTGGCGGTGAAGACGACGGTGAAACCGGCGATGAAGAGCAGCGTCCCGGCGAGCACCCGCCCCTTGACCGCGGCCGCCGGCCGGGCGGCCACGGGCGTCGCGACGGCCACCCCGCCGCCGGCCGCACCCGCGTCACCGGGCGGGGCCGCGCCACCGGCCGGGGGCCCCTCGGCCCGCGCCCGCCCCTCCAGGTCCGCGCCGGCGAGCCCGGTCACGTACGACAGGTAGCCGGGCATCAGCGGCAGCACGCACGGGGAGAGGAAGCTGACCAGCCCGGCGAGCGCCGCCGCTCCGATCGCCAGCAGCAGCGGACCCGACTCGGCGACCTGGCGGAACGTCTCGCCCATCAGCGGGAACCGGCGGCCGGCTGCTCGGCCGCGATCCGCTCGACGATCGGTTGCAGTCCGTCCTGCTTGACGGCCGCCCGGATCACGGTGGCGACCCGGCCGCCGCGGTCGAGCACGACGGTGGCCGGGACGGTGTTCGGCGGGATCTCCAGGGCGAGCGCCAGCCGGCTCGCCGGGTCGAACAGGCTCGGGTAGGTGACCCGGCCCTCCTCGAAGGCGACCGCCTTGTCCCGGCTGTCCTGCACGTTGATGCCGAGGAAGGTCACCCCGGTCGCCTTGGTGGCCTGGTAGGTGGCCTCCAGGTCGTCGGCCTCGGCCCGACAGGGCGCGCACCACGAGCCCCAGAAGTTGAGCACGACCACCTGCCCACGAGCCTCGGCGACGTCGTACCGGCCGCCGGTGAGCAGCTCACCGGCGATCTTCGGGGCGGCCGAGCGCTGGTCCGGCGCACAGGCGACGATGCCGCCGTCGTTGGCGCAGCGGCTCTCCCCGTTCTCGGCGGAGCAGCCGACCAGCGCCGTCCCGGCGGTGACGGCGGCGAGCAGGACGGCGATCGGCCTCCGGGAACGCATCAGGCCCCCTTGGCCGTCCGGGCTGTCGTCGACATCGCGATCAGGTGCGCGGCGGGCTCGCTGTAGCCGATTCCGCTGACCTTCGCGCCGTCGAAATGGAACGAGGTGAGGCTGGCCAAGCCGCACTGCCGGCGGCGCGGGTCGTGCCAGAGCCGCTTGCGCTCGACGTGGCGGCGCAGCGTCCAGATCGGCAGCTGGTGGGAGACCAGGACGGCCTCGCGCCCCTCGGCGGCGACCCGGGCGGCGTGCAGCGCGGCGAACATCCGCTCCGCGATCGCCTGGTAGGCCTCGCCCCAGGAGGGGGTGACCGGGTCGCGCAGCACCCACCAGTTGCGCGGGTCGCGGAACGAGCCGTCGCCCGGCGAGACCTTCTTGCCCTCGAACCAGTTGGCGCTCTCGATCAGCCGCTCGTCCACCCCGACGGGGAGCCCGAACTGGGCGGCGATCGGCTCGGCGGTCTGCTGGGCGCGCTCCAGCGGGCTCGCCACCACGTGCACGATCTCCCGCTCGGCGAGCGCCTGCGCCGCCGCCTTCGCCATCTGGATGCCCAGCTCCGACAGGCGGAAGCCGGGCAGCCGCCCGTACAGGATCTGGTCCGGGTTGTGCACCTCGCCGTGCCGCAGCACGTGGACAACCGTTGCGCTCACGTTCCCTACCCCCCGTGGCCCGCCGCTGCCGCCGCGTTCGCCGCCGTCGGCAGCGCGGCCGCGATCTGCTCCAGTGCGGCGTCGTCTATCGCCGCCGAGACGAACCACGACTCGAACGCGCTCGGCGGCAGGTAGACGCCGGCTGCGAGCATCGCGTGGAAGAACGCCTTGAAGGCGGGCACCTGCTGGGTGCGGGCGCTGTCGTAGTCGCGCACCTCGGCGTCGGTGAAGAAGATCGAGAACATGTTGCCCGCGTACGACAGGCGGTGCGGGACCCCGGCGGCGGCCAGCGCGTCGGCGGCGAGCCGGCCCACGGTGGCGGCCGTCTCGTCGAGCCGGCGGTAGAGCGCGTCGTCGGCGAGCCGCAGGGTGGCCAGGCCGGCGGCGCAGGCCAGCGGGTTACCGGAGAGCGTGCCGGCTTGGTAGACCGGGCCGGCGGGGGCCAGTCGAGCCATGATCTCGGTGCGCCCGCCGAACGCGGCGGCGGGCAGGCCGCCGCCCATGACCTTCCCGTACGTCCACAGGTCGGCGTCGGACGGGTCGAGCCCGTGCCAGCCGGCGCGGGAGACCCGGAAACCGGTCATCACCTCGTCGACGATGAGCAGCGCGCCCTCGGCGTGGGCGATCGCGGCGAGCCGCTGGTTGAAGCCGTCGCGCGGGGCGACCACGCCCATGTTGCCGGCGGCGGCCTCGGTGATCACCGCGGCGATGTGCCGGCCCTCGTCGGCGAAGACCTTCTCCACCGCCGTGATGTCGTTGTACGGCAGCACGATGGTGTCGCCCGCCGCCGCGCCGGTGACGCCGGGCGAGTCGGGCAGGCCGAGGGTGGCCACGCCGGAGCCGGCGGCGGCGAGCAGCCCGTCGGAGTGGCCGTGGTAGCAGCCGGAGAACTTGATGATCTTTGAACGACCGGTGAAGCCGCGGGCCAGTCGGATCGCCGACATGGTGGCCTCGGTGCCGGAGTTGACCAGCCGGACCTGCTCGACCGGGGTGCGGTCGACGATCTCCGCGGCCAGCTCGACCTCGCCCGGCGTCGGCGTGCCGAAGCTGGTGCCCTTGCCGGCGGCCTCCCGGATGGCCTCGACCACCTCGGGGTGGGCGTGACCGAGGATCAGCGGCCCCCAGGAGCAGACCAGGTCGACGTAGCGCCGGCCGTCGGCGTCGTAGAGCCAGGGGCCCTCCCCCCGGACCATGAAGCGCGGGGTGCCACCGACGGCCCGGAAGGCGCGCACGGGGGAGTTCACCCCGCCCGGCACGATGGCCTTGGCGCGGTCGAACAGGGCCTCGGAGGCCGGCGCGTCGGCCGGGTAGCGGCCGGATCCGGCGGAGAATATGTCGGTCACGATGTCGCCATTGTGTCAGCGCCGAACGGCCAATCGGCAGCCACCCCGGGGCGGGGTTACCAGACTCACCCCCGGTGCGCGTGCCCGTCGGCCCGAAGAGGCTCACCGGGCCGGGGCGTCGAGATAGCGATAGGCTGACCGGGTGGATCGTGCCGAACTGTCCATCACGGTACACCGGACGGGCGATGAAGTGGTGCTTCGCCTGGCCGGTGAGATCGACATGCTCACGGCCGGCCAACTGTCGACCGTCGTCAACGAGGTGCTCGCCGACCCCCCGCCGCGGATCGTGCTCGACCTGGGCGGCGTCACGTTCTGCGACTCCCAGGGGCTCGGCACCCTGGTCGTGCTCAGCCGCAAGGCCAGCCACGCGCGGACCCTGCTGGTGCTCAGCAACGTCGGCGACTTCCTGCTCCGCGTCCTGGACATCACCGGGCTGCGCTCCGCCCTGATGATCCGCAACGAGACCGCCCCCTGACCGTCGCCGCGACCGTGCGGTGGACGGCTCAGCCGCCGCCCACCTCACGACCGGATCAGGTGGTGGGGACGTCCCGGCGGCGGAAGCCGGTCAGGCCGGTCACGGCCAGCAGGACGGCCAGGGCGGTGAGGGCCAGCAGCGGGGTGGCGGTCCACGAGCCGCCGAGCACCTGCGGGGTGTGGGTGAACGGGGAGACGTCCAGCAGCCACTGGCTCAGCTCCAGCACCGCGCCGAGCTGACCGAGCAGCACGCAGACCACGAGCACCCCCCAGGCCACCGGCGCGAACCGGGGCAGTAGCCCGTAGAGCAGCACCGCCAGGCCGGCCAGCACCCAGGCCGCCGGCACCTGCGCCAGCCCCGCGCCGAGCATCCGCGGCAGCTGGCCCGGCACGTCACCCACGCTCAGCCCGTAGGTGAGCCCGGTGGCGAGCCCGGAGACGGCCAGCACCACCACCGGCCCGACCAGGGCGAAGAGCAGGTGCGAGGCGAGCCAGCGGGACCGGTGCACCCCGGTGGCCAGCAGCGGCTCCGCCCGGCCGGCCGCCTCCTCCGTACGCATCCGCAGCGCGGCCGCGATGCCGTAGCCGGCGGTGGCCAGGCCGACGAAGGCGAGCGTGCTGCCCAGGTACGCCTCGGCGAGCGCGGACGAACCGCCCAAGCGGGCCATGATCTCCTCGAGCTGGGCGTTGCCCTCGACCGACCTGCCGGCCGCCTCGGCCGCGCCGCCGAGGATCAGCCCGAGCAGCCCGAAGCCGACCGACCAGCCGAGCAGCGCGCCCCGGTGCAGTCGCCAGGCCAGCCCGAACGGCCCGGACAACCCGCGTCCGGCGTGCGCCGGCCCGAGCCGGGGCGGCAGCAGCCCGGCGCCCAGGTCGCGGCGCACCGACAGCGGGTACGCCAGCGCGCCGAGCAGCACGGTCAGCGCGACGGGCAGCGCCAGCACCCACCAGCGCTCACCCTCGTACGCCCGGATGCGCGGGGCCCAGCCCAACGGCGAGAGCCAGCTCGGCCAGTCCCGCTCCGCGGTGTCACCGGCGAGCCGGAGCGCGAAGGCCAGGCCGAGCACCCCGACGGCGATCCCCCGCGCGCCGCCGGCCGTCTCGGTGAGCTGGGCGGCGAGCCCACCCACGGTGGCGAAGACGACCCCGACCAGCGCGGTCGACAGCCCGTACCCGAGCGAGCCGGCCGCCGGCAGGCCGGTGGCGGCCAGGCCGGCCGCGGTGAGCAGGCCGAGCAGCAGGTTCGCCGCATAGGTGACGGTCAGCGCGGCGGTCAGGCCGGCGTACCGGCCGAGCACGGTGGCGCCGAGCAGCTCGCGGCGGCCGGCCTCCTCCTCGGTGCGGGTGTGCCGGATGACGCTGAGCAGGCTGACCAGCCCGACGATCAGGGTGAGGAAGCCGCCCCGCTGGGCGGTGAGCGCGCCGACGCTGTCGCCGTACACCGGGCCGAGCAGGGCGATGATCGAAGGGTTCGTCGCGGTGCCGGTGGCGTACGCGGCCCGGTCGGCGGCGGTCGGGAAGAGCTCGAAGAAGCTCGTCGCGTACGTCATCGGCAGCACGGCCAGCACCAGCACCCAGAGCGGCAGCAGGACGCGGTCCCGGCGCAGGATCAGTCGGATGAGGTGCCGGGTGCCGGTGAGGGTGCTCATCGGTTCGCCCCGGCCGACTCATCGGCCGTCGTCCCGTAGTGCCGCAGGAACAGCTCCTCCAGCGTCGGCGGCTGGCTGACCAGGCTCCGTACGCCCAGCTCGGCCAGCCGGCGCAGCGCGGCGTCCAGCGCCGGGTTGTCCACGTCGAAGCGCACCCGGCTGCCCTCCACCCGCAGGTCGTGCACGCCGGGGAGGTCGGCCAGGCCGTCCAGCGGGGCGGAGATCTCGGCGTCGATGGCGGTGCGGTGCAGGTGGCGCAGCTCGGTCAGCGTCCCGGTCTCCACGTTCCGCCCGTTGCGGATGATGGTGACCCGGTCGCAGAGCGCCTCCACCTCGGCGAGGATGTGGCTGGAGAGCAGCACCGTCCGGCCGTCCTGCTTGGCCCGGCGCACCCACTGCTGGAAGACCTCCTCCATCAGCGGGTCCAGCCCTGAGGTCGGCTCGTCGAGGATGAGCAGCTCGACGTCGGAGGCGAGCGCGGCGACCAGGCCGACCTTCTGCCGGTTGCCCTTGGAGTAGGCCCGGCCCTTCTTGCGCGGGTCCAGCTCGAAGGACTCCAGCAGCTCGGCGCGGCGCTTCGGGTCGAGCCCACCGCGCATCCGGCCGAGCAGGTCGATCACCTCGCCGCCGGAGAGGTTGGGCCAGAGGGTCACGTCGCCGGGGACGTACGCCAGCCGGCGGTGCAGCGCGACCGCGTCGCGCCACGGGTCGCCGCCGAGCAGTCGGACGGCCCCCGCGTCCGTCCGCAGCAGGCCGAGCAGCACCCGGATGGTGGTGGACTTGCCGGAGCCGTTGGGCCCGAGGAAGCCGTGCACCTCTCCGGCGCGGACGCTGAGGTCGAGGCCGTCGAGCGCCCGGATCCGGCCGTAGGTCTTGACCAGGCCGGACACCTCAATGGGAGTTTCCATGATTCGGAAGCTACACTTGTTTCACAAACTTGTGAAGTCTGTGAGATCTGAGGCACGATCAGAATCCCGATGAGCACCGAGGAGCCGCGCCGATGTCTGCCGAGAGCCCGTCCAGCCGGAACGAGGAGGAGATCCACCTCTTCGTCGAGCGGATGGCGATGGCCTTCGCCGACGTGGGATTTCCCCGGATGGCCGCCCGGGTGCTCTTCACGGTGATGAGCGCGGACGAGCCGCTGACCGCCGCCGAGATCGGCGAGCGGCTCGGGGTCAGCGCCGCGGCCGTCTCCGGCGCTGTCCGCTATCTCACCCAGTTCGGCATGCTGGTCCGCGAGCCGGTCAAGGGCTCCCGTCGCGACCGCTACCGGATGCCGGACAACCCCTGGTACGAGGCGACCATCACCAAGACCGGGCTCTACAAGACCTTCATCGACATCGCCGGCGGAGGCGTGGACGCGCTGCGCGGGCGGGACACCCCTGCCGGCGAGCGGGTGGCCGAGATGCGGGACTTCTTCGTCTTCGTTCAGGAGGAAATCGACTCGCTCGGCGAGCGCTGGCGGGCCCGGCGGGCCGCCACCGGCCACCCGGGCCACCCGGCTGAGGGCGACCGTCAGTAGGTTCACTCGAGGCGTCGGGTGGTGGGTCGCCCGGGCCAGCCACGGGTGTACGGGCTTCCCATGACCGGAAAATCTTGCGCCCGTTCGCCACCCCACCCCGCCTAGGATCGGGGCCATGCCCTTGACCGCGAGCGACGTCGACCGGTTCGAGGCCGCCAGGCACCGCCTGGAGACCATCGCCTACCGCCTCCTCGGCTCCGCCGGCGAGGCCGAGGACGCTGTGCAGGAGACGTTCCTGCGCTGGCAGGCCGCCGAGGTCGACCGCATCGAGGTCCCCGAGGCCTGGCTGACGAAGGTGCTCACCAATCTGTGCCTCAACCAGCTCACCTCCGCGCGGGCACGGCGCGAGACCTACGTGGGCCAATGGCTTCCCGAGCCGCTGCTCGCCGGGGATCCGATGCTCGGCCCGGCCGACACCGCCGAGCAGCGCGAATCGGTCTCGTACGCGGTGCTCACCCTCATGGAGCGCCTTACCCCCAGCGAGCGGGCGGTGTACGTGCTACGGGAGGCCTTCGACTACCCGCACCGGGAGATCGCCGAGATCCTCGACATCACCGAGGCCGCCAGCCAGCAGATCTTCCATCGCGCCAAGAAGCATGTGGCGAACGGCAAGGCCCGCACCGAGATCGACGAGACCGCTGCCCGGCGGATAGTCGAGGAGTTCCTCGCGGCCGCCACCAGCGGCCGGACCGAGCCGCTCGTCCGGCTGCTCACCGAGGACGCGATCTCGATCGGCGACGGCGGCGGGAAGGTCCCGGCCCGCGCCAAGGCGTTCCAGGGCGCCCTCGCGGTCGCCACGTTCCTGCGGGGCCTGTTCAAACCCGGCGAGGCCAAGCGCGCCATCGTCGGCGGCGCGCCGGAGGTCTACGCCTGGACCGCCAACGGCGACCCCGCCGTCGTGGCGGTCGTCGACGGCCGGGTCGTCGGCGTCATGTGCCTGGAGGTCACCGGCGAGGGCATCGCCGCGTTCCGTAACCAGGTCAACCCCGACAAGCTGGCGCGCGCGACCGAGCGGTTCGCGGCCGCCGACCACGGGGAACCGCTGTTCAAGGCCTTCTGACCCTCGTGTGAGGTGCTTCACATCGCGGTCCTGTCAGGAAACGGCGGGTTGCCCGGTTCAAGTGGCGAACCCGCAGCAGACAGGAGCACCGAGATGCAGCACCGCGTCATCGTCCTCGGAGCCGGATACACCGGAGCCATCGCTGCCGGCCGCCTCGCCAAGCGGCTGCACCGCGAGGACGTCGCCATCACCCTCGTCAACGCCGAACCCGACTTCGTGGAGCGGGTCCGGATGCACCAACTGGCGGTCGGCCAGGACCTCAAGCCCCGGCCCTTCAGCGAGATGTTCGCGGGCACCGGCGTCGAGCTGAAGCTCGCAGAGGTCACCGGCGTCGACGTCGACCGCAGGACCGTCGCCGTCATCGACGGGAACGGCGCCGAGGAGTTGGAGTACGACACCCTCGTGTACGCCCTCGGCAGCGGCTGGAACGCCCAAGGGGTCCCCGGCACCGCCAAGTACGCCCATGAGATCGCCAGCCGCCCCGGAGCGCTCCGGCTGCGCGAGCGCCTGGGTCGCCTGGAGGCCGGGCAGACCGTGACCGTCGTCGGCGGCGGCCTCACCGGTCTGGAGGCCGCGGCCGAAATCGCTGAAGCCCGCCCGGACCTCGACGTCGCCCTCGCCGCCCGCGGCGACCTCGGCGACTGGCTTTCACCCAAGGGCCGCGGGCACCTGCGGAAGGTCTTCGACAAGCTCGGCATCACCGTGCACGAGCACGCAGACGTCACCGGCGTCGAAGCCGACCGGGTCACGACCGCCGACCGCAAGGCCATCCCGGCTGCGGTCACCGTGTGGACCACCGGCTTCGCGGTCCACCCGATCGCGAAGGCGACCGCCCTGGAGGTCACCGGACCCGGTCAGATCGTGGTCGACGGGACCATGCGCTCGGTCTCGCACCCCGACGTGTACGCCGTCGGCGACGCGGCCTACGCGATGGGACCGGGCGACAAGCCGCTGCGGATGTCGTGCGCCTCGGGCACTCCGGCCGCGTGGCAGGCCGCCGACGCGATCGCCGCGCGCCTGACCGGCGGGAAGCTCCCGAACATGCCGATCCGCTACTTCCAACAGTGCATCTCCCTGGGCCGCAGGGAAGGCGTGATCCAGTACGTGACCGCCGACGACCGCGCCGTGCGGGCGGCACTGACCGGTCAGCTGGCCGCCGTCTACAAGGAACTGATCTGCAAAGGCGCCGCCTGGGGCGTCGCGAACCCGACGCTCGGGATGCCAACCCGGCGCCGCCGCGTCGCGCGGGAGCGGGCCACGGCGGGCTCGGCCGTCAAGACGCTGGCCTAGTGCACGGGGCGAAGCGGGCGCCCTCGATGCGAGGCCGTCCGCTTCGCTGTCGGTCCAAGCGGCGACGATCGCCGGGCGGAGGGCCGACGAGAGGACCCGGGACGCGTAACGCGGATCAGGCGGTGTTGCCCCAGCGGGCCTGTTCCAGGATCTCCACCGCCCGGTCGCGGGTGTCCAGGTCGTCGTTGCCGCGCAGCAGCGACGACGCCTCGTCCACCGCGTCGGTGAGCACCCGCCACTGGGCGTCCCGCTCCCGCACCAGGTCGGACTGCGCGGCGAGCTGCCGGGTCTTCACCCAGAGCTCCACGAAGACCGACACCTTGGCCCGCAGCACCCACGGGTCGAAGGGCTTGGTGAGGTAGTCGACCGCGCCCACCGCGTAGCCGCGCAGGGCGAGCTGCGCGTCCTTGTCGGCGGCGGTGAGGAAGATGATCGGCACGTGCCGGGTCCGCTCCCGCCGCTTGATGTGGCTGGCGGTCTCGAACCCGTCCATGTCCGGCATCTGCGCGTCCAGCAGGATCACCGCGAAGTCGTCCACCAGCAGTTGCTTGAGCGCCGCCTCACCGCTCTCCACGGCCACCGACTGCACCGGGAGCCCCTGCAGGATCGCCTCCAGGGCCATCAGGTTCTCCCGACGGTCGTCCACCAGCAACGCCTTGGCCGTCTGTGTCACGAAGTCTCCTCGCCTCGGCTGCCGCTGATCCAGGAAGCCATCAACTCGATCAGCTCGTCCAGGTCGACCGGCTTGGTGATGTAGTCGCTACCGCCGGCCGCGAGCGCCGACTCGCGGTCACCCGGCATCGCCTTCGCGGTCAGGAAGACGATCGGCAGGTCCGCGAAGCGGTGGTTGCGCCGGATCTGCCGGGTCGTCTCGTACCCGTCCTGGTCCGGCATCATCGCGTCCATCAACACGATGTCCACCTCCGGATGCTCGGCCAGCAGGCGGACCCCGTCCGCCCCGTTGTCCGAGTACAACACGGCCATGCCGTGCAACTCCAACGCGGAGGTCAGCGCGAACACGTTCCGTACGTCGTCGTCGACGATCAGCACCGTGGCGCCGTCGAGCTGCCGGGTGGCCGGGGCCTCCGGCGGCTGGGGCAGCAGCTCCATCGGCGGCATCAGCAACGACGAGGGCAGGCCCGCGCGCTGCGGCGACGGGGCCTGCGGCGCCACCACCGCGTCCGGCGCCAGCACGTCGGGTACGAAGAGGGTGAACGTCGAGCCCTGACCGGGCGCCGACGTGACGGTGATCGTGCCGCCCAGCAGGCGGGCCAGGTCCCGGCTGATCGACAGCCCCAGCCCCGTGCCGCCGTAGCGGCGGCTGGTGGTGCCGTCGGCCTGCTGGAACGCCTCGAAGATCAGCGACAGCTTGTCGTCCGAGACCCCGATGCCGGTGTCGATCACGGTGAACGCGATCACCTGCCGGGCGTTGGTCAGCGCCGGCACGTCGAAGACCGCGTTCTCCGGCGCCGGCGCGATCCGCAACGTCACCGCGCCGTTGTCGGTGAACTTGACCGCGTTGGAGAGCAGGTTGCGCAGGATCTGCTGCAACCGCTGGGCGTCGGTGACCAGTGCCGGCGGCAGCTCCTTGGCCACCCGTACCTGGAAGTCCAGGCCCTTCTCCTCGGCCTGCGGGGCGAACGCCTGCTCGACGTACCCGCGGATCTCGTCGAACCGGATCTCGGTCGGCTGGACGTCCATCCGGCCGGCCTCGATCTTGGACAGGTCCAGGATGTCGTCGATCAGGGAGAGCAGGTCCGAGCCGGCGCTGTGGATGGTGCGGGCGAACTCGATCTGCTTGCGGCTGAGGTTCTGCTCCGAGTTCTCGGCCAGCAGCCGGGCCAGCAGCAGGAGTGAGTTCAGCGGCGTCCGCAGTTCGTGGCTCATGTTGGCCAGGAACTCCGACTTGTACGCCGAGGCCCGGGTGAGCTGCTGCGCCTTCTCCTCCAGGCCGAGCCGGGCCAGCTCGATCTCGCGGTTCTTGGTCTCGATGTTGCCCTTCTGCTCGGAGAGCAGCTTGGCCTTGTCCTCCAGCTCGGCGTTGGTGCGCTGCAACTCCGCCGACTGGTCCTGCAGCTCCAGAGCCAGCCGCTGCGACTGCGCCAGCAGCTCCTCGGTACGCCGGTTGGCCTGGATGGTGTTGACCGCGATGCCGGTGGTGAGCACCAGCCGCTCCAGGAACGCCAGGTGCAGCTCGGAGAAGCGGGCCACGCTGGCGAACTCGATCACGCCCAGCAGCTCGCCCTCGAAGAGGACCGGGAGCACGACCAGGTCGGCCGGGGGCGTCTCGGCCAACCCGGAGCGCAGGGTGAGCCGCCCGTCGGGCAGCGCGTTGACCCGGATCGTGCGGCGGGACAGCGCCGCCTGACCGACCAGCCCCTCCCCGGGCCCGAAGGTCACGTCGTGGCCGCGCGCCACGTAGCCGTACGAGGCGGTCAGCCGCAGCCGCATCACGCCCTCGGAGGTGTCCGCCAGGAAGAACGCGCCCAGTTGCGCGTCGACCAGCGGGGTCACCTCCATCATGATCATGCGGCAGACCTCGCCGAGGTCCCGCTGGCCCTGGAGCAGGCCGCCGATCCGGGCCAGGTTGGAGTCGAGCCAGCCCTGCTCGGCGTTCTTCTTGGTCGTCTCCCGGAGGGTGACGATCATCTGGTTGATGTTGTCCTTCAGCTCGGCGACCTCGCCCTGCGCCTTGACCGCGATCCGTTGGGTCAGGTCGCCCCGGGTCACCGAGGTGGACACCTGGGAGATCGCCCGCAGCTGGGTGGTGAGCGTCGAGGCGAGCTGGTTGACGTTCTCGGTCAGGTCGCGCCAGGTGCCGGAGACGCCCTTCACCTGGGCCTGACCGCCGAGCTTGCCCTCGATGCCGACCTCGCGGGCCACCCGGGTCACCTCGTCGGCGAACGACGACAGCTGGTCCACCATCGTGTTCACCGTCGACTTCAGCTCCAGGATCTCGCCCTGCGCGTCCACCGTGATCTTCTGCGACAGGTCACCCTTCGCCACCGCCGTGGTGACCGAGGCGATGTTGCGCACCTGCGACGTCAGGTTCGACGCCATCGAGTTCACGTTGTCGGTCAGGTCCCGCCACGTACCCGAGACGCCCTTGACCTGCGCCTGACCACCCAGCTTGCCCTCGGTGCCCACCTCGCGGGCCACCCGGGTCACCTCGTCCGCGAACGACGACAGCTGATCCACCATCGTGTTCACCGTCGACTTCAGCTCCAGGATCTCGCCCTGCGCGTCCACCGTGATCTTCTGCGACAGGTCGCCCTTGGCGACGGCGGTGGAGACCTGGGCGATGTTGCGCACCTGGGCGGTCAGGTTCGACGCCATCGAGTTCACGTTGTCGGTCAGGTCCCGCCAGGTGCCGGCCACGCCGCGCACCTGGGCCTGGCCGCCGAGCTTGCCCTCGGTGCCCACCTCGCGGGCCACCCGGGTCACCTCGTCCGCGAACGACGACAGCTGATCCACCATCGTGTTCACCGTCGACTTCAGCTCCAGGATCTCGCCCCGGGCGTCCACCGTGATCTTCTGCGACAGGTCACCCTTCGCCACCGCCGTGGTGACCGAGGCGATGTTGCGCACCTGCGACGTCAGGTTCGACGCCATCGAGTTCACGTTGTCGGTCAGGTCCCGCCACGTACCCGAGACGCCCTTGACCTGCGCCTGACCACCCAGCTTGCCCTCGGTACCCACCTCGCGGGCCACCCGGGTCACCTCGTCGGCGAACGACGAGAGCTGGTCCACCATCGTGTTGACGGTGTTCTTCAGCTCCAGGATCTCGCCCTGCGCGTCGACGGTGATCTTCTGCGACAGGTCGCCCTTGGCGACCGCGGTGGAGACCTGCGAGATGTTGCGGACCTGGCTGGTCAGGTTGCCGGCGAGCTGGTTGACGTTCTCGGTGAGGTCGCGCCAGGTGCCGGAGACCCCGCGCACCTGGGCCTGGCCACCCAGCTTGCCCTCGATGCCCACCTCGCGGGCCACCCGGGTCACCTCGTCGGCGAACGACGAGAGCTGGTCCACCATCGTGTTGACGGTGTCCTTCAGCTCCAGGATCTCGCCCTGCGCCGCCACGGTGATCTTCTGCGACAGGTCGCCCCGGGCCACCGCCGTGGAGACCTGGGCGATGTTGCGCACCTGCGAGGTCAGGTTCGACGCCATCGAGTTGACGCTGTCGGTCAGGTCCTTCCAGGTGCCGGCGACGTTCGGCACCTCCGCCTGACCGCCGAGCTTGCCCTCGGTGCCCACCTCGCGGGCCACCCGGGTCACCTGCTCGGCGAAGAGCCGCAGGGTGTCGGTGAGGGAGTTCATCGTGTCGGCCAGCTCGGCCACCTCGCCGCGCGCCCCGACGGTGATCTTCTGGGACAGGTCGCCCTTGGCCACCGCCGTCGCCACCTGCGAGATCGACCGCACCTGGCCGGTCAGGTTCGACGCCATGGTGTTCACCGAGTCGGTGAGGTCCTTCCAGGTGCCGGCGACGCCCCGGACGTCGGCCTGGCCGCCGAGCTTGCCCTCGGTGCCCACCTCGCGGGCCACCCGGGTCACCTCGTTGGAGAAGGACGACAGCTGGTCGACCATCGTGTTGACCGTGCGGCCGATGCGCAGGTACTCACCGCGCAGCGGGCGACCGTCGATCTCCAGCGCCATGTGCTGGGAGAGGTCGCCGTCGGCCACCGCCACGATCACCCGGGCGATCTCGGTGGTCGGCCGCCCCAGGTCGTCGATCAGCGAGTTGATCGCCCGCTGCCCCTCCGCCCAGGAACCGTCGAACCCCTCCTCGTCGAGGCGTTCGGTGAGCCGGCCGTCCCGTCCGACGACCCGGCTGATCCGGCGCAGATCCAGGTGCTGCCGCTCCTGGATCGACACCACGTCGTTGAAGGCGTCCGCCACCTCACCGGCCGCACCCGCCCGCCGGGGCAGCCGGACCTTGAAGTCGCCGCCCCGCACCCGGCGCAGCGCCTCCGCCAGCTCGACGAGAAGCGCCGCGTGCTCGGACGCGGACGGATCCGCGGTCACCGACTGTTTCGCGCTCATCATTCCTCGCTCAGCTCGGGGCCACCGGCGCTTGCCGACACGCCGCCATCCCATCATTGTGCCCGCGCGGGTGTCGATCCACGGACGCGAAGTGCGCCGCGCGCCCGGTGTGGCGCCGTCCGTGTCGCGCCGTCCGGCTTGGCACCCGGCCGGCAGCGATGGAGGATACGAGGGTGTCAGCGGAGACGGGGCCCGCGTCGGACGGGGGCCAGGACGAGCACGTCCGGCGCGTCCGGCTGCCCGCCGACCGGCGTACGCCCGCCGCCGCCCGGGCGCTGGTCCGCTCGGTGCTGGCCGAGGCCGACCTCGACGACCTGCTCAACGAGGCGCTGCTGCTGACCACCGAACTCTCCACCAACGCGGTGGAGCACGCCCGCACCGAACTGGACATCGAGGTCGTCGCCGACCCGGTCGGGCTCACCGTAACCGTCTCCGACTTCGCCACCGGCCCGGTGGACGAGCTGGTGGTCGGCATCCGCAGCGACACCGAGAACATCGACGAGGTCTCCGAGCGGGGCCGGGGGCTGCTGCTCGTCGACCACTTCGCCAGCCGCTGGGGGACGACGTACCTGCCCACCGGCAAGGGGGTCTGGTTCCGGCTGGACCGCCCCGGCGGCACCGTGCCGGACGGCCCGGTGGCGCTGGAGCACGTCCCCGCGAACGGCGGGGAGGGCACCGTGGCGGCGAGTTCCGCGCCGAGCGCCGCCGCGATGAGCGAACTGACCCAGACCAGCCCCGACCCGAACGCCGACGATCCGCTGCCCGACTTCGCCGCCGACCTGCTCACCCGGGTCGCCGAGATGGTGGGCGCGGCCGGCGGCGTGATCCGGCTGGACCGGGGCGACGGGCAGGGCGCCCAGCCGCTGGCCCGGTACGGCCGCCAACCCCGCCCGGGCAACGAGCTGCTCCAGGTGCCGTTAGCGGTGCACCGCCCGTACGCCGGGGAGCTGGAGCTGGACGCGGCCCCCTCGGCGTACGCGCGACCGCTCGCCGTGCTCGCCGCCGAACGGCTGTCGCTGCACCTGGAGAACGACCGGCTGCGCCGGGCGGACGTCCGCCGGCAGGCGTGGCTGACCTTCCTCGCCGAGGCGAGCGAGCTGCTCGCCCAGTCGCTGGACGTCGAGCTGACCATGGCGCTGATCCCGCAGCTGGTGGTGCCCCGGCTCGGCCAGTGGTGCGCCGTGCACACCACCGACGAGTGGGGCCGGCTGCGGCTGGCCGCCTCCAGCCACGCCGACGAGTCGATGCTGCCCCAGCTGCACAAGGTGCTCCAGGAGGTCGGCCCGGACTCGGTCCAGGCCCGGCTGCGGGAGGCGTCCCGCAGCGCCGCGCAGGTGCCGCTGGGCCCCCCGATGGAGGGCTTCGCCGTGCCGTTGATCGCCCGCGGCCAGCGGCTGGGCACCCTGGCGGTGGGCCGGCACCTGCGGCACCGGCACGACCCGGACGAGATCGCCGTGCTGGAGGACGTGGCCCGCCGGGCCGCCCTCGCCATCGAGAACGCCCGGATCCACGCCGAGCGGCGCCGGGTGGCCCAGACCCTGCAGCAGTCGCTGCTCCCGCCGGTGCTGCCGGTGGTCGAGGGGATCGGCTTCGCCGCCGAGTACGTCCCGACCGGCGACGACGCCGAGGTCGGCGGCGACTTCTACGACGTGCTGCCGCTGCCCGACGGGCGCTGGCTGGTGGTGATCGGCGACGTCTCCGGCAAGGGCGTGCAGGCGGCGGCGGTCACCGGGCTGGTGCGGGACGTGATCCGGGTGCTGGTCGGCGACGGCAAGCCGCTGCCCGAGGTGCTGGCCCGGCTGAACGAGACGTTGGTGGAGCGCGGCGGCGGGCGCTACTGCACCCTGGCGCTCGCCGCCGTCGGGCCGGGCCGGTACGGGCAGCTCGACGTCTCGCTGCACCTGGCCGGCCACGACCGCCCGGTGCTGCTGCGCGGCACCGGGGGCGCCGCCTTCGTCGGCACCGGCGGCACCGCGCTGGGGCTGATCGACACGATCACCTCGCCGACGGCGGAGATCCCCCTCGCAGCTGGCGACTCGCTGGTCTTCTACACCGACGGGGTGACCGAGCGCCGGCGCGGCCGGGAGCTGTTCGGCGTCGACCGGCTCCGGGACGCGGCCGCCCCGCTGGCCGGGTACTCGGCCGACGTGGTCGCCGCCCGGCTGCGCGCCACCGCGATCAACTTCTCGGTGGAGGCGCCCCGGGACGACATCGCCATCCTGGTGCTCCGCAACGACGCCCTCTGAGCCCGAACGCCAGGGACATCGCACGTACGTCGATGCGAGTACCGTGACCGCATGTCGGATGTCGTGGGTGTCAGCGAGGAACGCCGCCCCCGGGTCGGCGTCATCCTCGCCGGGCACCTCCTGCTCGCCGGGGCGCTCGTCGTGCTGGCGGCGGCCTACCTGGGTCGGATGGCCAGTGCCGGGGTGGGCCCGGCGGACATGGTCACCGGCCAGTACGACCCGAAGGACATGGTGCCGTTCGGGATGAGCGGGGCGAACCCGTTCGCCTGGCTCTACCTGGCCGTGTCCCTGCTGTATCTCACGGGAGTCGTGCTCGGGCCGGCGCTGGCCCTCTACACCGCAGCGGTGCTGGCCCGGGAGCGGGACCGGCTGTCGCCGCGCGCCCGCGCCCTGCTGCTCGCCGCCACCCTCACCACGCTCGCGCTGACGGTGCTGCGCTTCACCCCGGCGCTGCACGACATGCAGCGCTGGTGGCTGGACTGACCGCCGGCGCTCAGAGCCCGCCGGGCAGGCGGCCCGGGGCGAGCCGCCGGTGCGGGTCGAGATGGTCCTTCGCCGCCCGGAGCCGGGGAATCACCGCCGCCTCACCCCACACGTCGACGGCCTGCCGGACGGGCTCGGGCGCGTTGACCACCACGCACCGCCCCCGCCGGGCGAGCAGCACCCCGCGTACGGCGGCGAGGATCGAGGCGACCCGGTCGCCGGACAGCCCCCCGGGCAGGGCCGCGTGCACCACGCCCAGGCCGGCGGAGCCGCGCACCGGGACCGGAGCGCCGGCCGCGTCCCGCAGCGCGTAGACCGCGGCGTGCAGGTCGGTGATCGGCACCTCGATGCGCAACGCGGTGTCGCCCGGCCCGAACGGGTAGCGCCGCCACCACGGCGGAGCCGCGTCGAGCACGCTCGCCTGGCCCTCGAAGAGTGCGACCAGCCGCTCGGCCCGCTCGGTGACGTCGGCCGGACCCCCCTCCAGCAGCACCGCCAGGGTCCCGGCGCCGCCGCGCGCCGCCGACTGCTCGCCCCGCCGCCCGGCCATCGAGGGGTGGTTGGCGCGGGCCGCCGCCAGCGACGGGTGCACCGGCCGGTGCGACCGGGACCCGGCAGCGGGCAGGTCGAGCTCGACGGCGGCCGGGTCGAGGCGGGCGGCGAGCACCGCGCACACCAGGTCGTGCACCTCCAGCGGCGTCCACACCGGCCGGGTCACCCAGACCCGGCTGGCCGGCACGGCCTGCACCCGCAGCGTGGCCGAGACCAGCACCCCGAGCCCGCCCTGCGAGCCGCAGAGCAGCCGGCCCACGTCGAGCCCGACCGGCGCCGGCCCGGCCGGCGGCTCGGCCGCGCCCGCGCTGACCAGCTCGCCGTCGGCGTCCAGCCAGCGCAGGCCGACCAGTTGCTCGCAGGCGGTGCCGTACCGGTGGCGCAGCGGGCCGGCCTCGTCGGCGGCGAGCACCCCGCCGAGGGTGGCACCGGGCGAGGACGGATCCAGCGGCAGCCGCCGGCCGGTGCGCTCCAGGATGGACTGCACCGCGCGCAGCGGGGTGCCGGCGCCGATCTCGGCCACCGGCGAGCCGACCGGCTGGTGGCCGAGGCCGGCGAGCCGGCCGGTGTCGAGCATGACGTCGACCCGCGCCGGTGCCGCACCCCAGTCGATCTTCGTGCCGGCGCCCCGGGGCACCACGCTCAGGTCGTGCCGGGCGGCCAGCCGCAGCACCTCGGCGGCGGCCTCGGCGCCGCCGGGCACCGCCACCCAGCGGGCGGCCCGCCCGGCGACCTCGTCGGCCGCCCCGGCGAAGCGGGCGAAGGAGGGACCGCAGATCGCGGTGAGCCGTCGGGTGATCGCCATTGCGCCGGTGGAACGTGCTGCTGCCGCCATGCCGGTCATCGTACACATGTTCGAAAGACCTGGCGGCGGGTCGGGCGAAGAGGCCGGGTCGCGGGCGTTGCCCGGCCGGTAACGTGACGCCCGTGACCAAGAAGACCTCCGCGCCCGTCGCGAACCGGGTACCCGCCGAGCGCACCCACCACGGCGACATCGTCATCGACGAGTACGCCTGGCTCGCCGCCAAGGACGATCCGGCGACGATCGCCCACCTGACCGCCGAGAACGCGTACACCGAGGCCCGCACGGCGCACCTGGAAGGGCTGCGCGCGGAGCTGTTCGAGGAGACCCGCCGGCGCACCCAGGAGACCGACCTGTCGGTGCCCAGCCGCAAGGACGGCTACTGGTACTACACCCGCACCGTCGAGGGCCAGCAGTACGGCGTGCACTGCCGCCGGGCGGTCCGCGACGGCGAGACGGTGCCGCCGGTCAGCGCGGACGGCGCCCCGCTCGACGGCGAGGAGGTGCTGCTCGACGGCAACCTGCTCGCCGAGGGGCACGACTTCTTCGCCCTCGGCGCGTTCGACGTCAGCCCCGACGGGCGCTGGCTGGCGTACTCGACGGACTTCGCCGGGGACGAACGGTTCACCCTGCGGATCAAGGACCTGACCACCGGCGAACTGCTCGCCGACGAGGTGCCCGGCACCTTCTACGGCAGCGCCTGGTCGGCGGACGCCTCGGTGCTCTTCTACGTCACCGTGGACGAGGCGTGGCGGCCCAACCGGGTGTGGCGACACGCCGTCGGCACCCCGTCGGCCGAGGACGTGGTGGTCCACCAGGAGGACGACGAGCGGTTCTGGGTCGGCGTCGACCTGACCCGCTCCGAGCGCTTCGTGCTCATCGACATCCACAGCAAGGTGACCAGCGAGGTCCGGGTCGTCCCGGCGGCCAACCCCACCGGCGAGCCGGCCGTGATCGCCCCGCGCCGGCAGGGGATCGAGTACACGGTCGAGCACCACGGCCACCGGTTCCTGATCCTGCACAACGACGGCGCGGAGGACTTCGCGCTGGCGTACACCTCGGCGGACACGCCGGGCGACTGGGTGCCGCTGATCGAGCACTCCCCCGGCACCCGGCTGGAGTCGGTCGACGCCTTCTCCGACCACCTGGTCGTCTCGCTGCGCAGCAACGGCCTCACCGGCCTGCGGGTCATCCCGGTCGGCGACGGCGACGCCCACGACATCGACTTCCCGGAGCCGATCTACAGCGTCGGCCTGGACGCCAACCCGGAGTACCGCACCCGGGAGATCCGGCTGCGCTACACCTCCCTGGTCACCCCGGACTCGGTGTACGACTACGACCTCGTCACCCGGCAGATGGTGCTGCGCCGGCGCAAGCCGGTGCGGCCGGGGCCGGACGGGCGGGCGTACGACCCGGCCGACTACGAGCAGCACCGCGACTGGGCGCTCGCCGACGACGGCACCCGGGTGCCGATCTCGCTGGTCTGCCGCGCCGGCACGCCCAAGGACGGCTCGGCCCCCTGCGTGATCTACGGGTACGGCTCGTACGAGGCCAGCATGGACCCGTGGTTCTCGATCGCCCGGCTCTCCCTGCTCGACCGGGGCGTCGTCTTCGCCGTGGCGCACATCCGCGGCGGCGGTGAACTGGGCCGGCGCTGGTACGACGAGGGCAAGCTGCTGGCCAAGAAGAACACCTTCACCGACTTCGTGGCCTGCGCCCGCCACCTGGTCAAGGCCGGCTGGACGGCCGGCGACCGGCTGGTCGCCCGGGGCGCCTCGGCCGGCGGGCTGCTGATGGGCGCGGTCGCCAACCTGGCCCCCGACGCGTTCGCCGGGATCGTGGCGCAGGTGCCCTTCGTCGACGCGCTCACCTCGATCCTCGACCCGTCGCTGCCGCTGACCGTCACCGAGTGGGAGGAGTGGGGCAACCCGCTCGCCGACCCGGAGGTGTACGCGTACATGAAGTCGTACACCCCGTACGAGAACGTGGCGGCCGTGGACTACCCGGCCATCCTCGCGGTGACCAGCCTCAACGACACCCGGGTGCTCTACCACGAGCCGGCGAAGTGGATCGCCCGGCTGCGGGCGATCGCCCCGCAGGGCGACTACCTGCTCAAGACCGAGATGGGTGCCGGGCACGGCGGCCCGAGCGGCCGGTACGACTCCTGGCGCGAGGAGGCGTTCATCAACGCCTGGATCCTCGACAAGCTCGGCCGCGCCTGAGGCCGCCGGCTTGACCAGTCACGACGAGGGTCGGGCGGACGAGGAGCCGCCCGGCCCGGACGTACCGGCGCCGGAACCGGAACCGGAACCGGAACCGGACGCGGCAGCGGAAGCGGGGGCGGAAGCGGGGGCGGAAGCGGGGGCGGAACCGGGCGCGGCCCGGCGCGGGCCGGCCTGGCTGATCGTCGGCGTGGTCGCCGCCACCCTGCTGATCTGCTGCTGCTCGGCGGTGGTCGGCCTGGCCCTCTCCTGGTCCGCCGGCCTCCTCGACTCCCGCTGACCCCACCGCCCCCCGGGCGGTGGGGTCAGCGGGAGCGGCCGGGCGGGGCCGCGCCGACCAGCGCCGCCGCCTCGCCGGTACGGACCATCCGCTGCCAGCGCAGCCGGTTGCCGATCACCGCGGTGACGGCCGACTGCACCACCACCAGGTACATCACCTGCCGGTAGACCAGTTGCTGCAACGGCAACGTCCACAGTGGGCCGAAGCCCTCCCGGTCCAGGCGCAGCGCGTACGCGGCGGTCAGCCCCTGGAGCAGGAGCAGCCCCAGCCAGGCCAGCACGAGCGTCGACCAGGGCAGGAAGAGCAGGCCGTAGACGGCGAACACGTCGACCGCCGGGGCGGCCAGCGGCAGCACGATCTGGAACACCGTCAGGTACGGCAGGCCCCGCCGGCCCAGCTTGCCCCCGGCCCCCGGCTCGCGCAGCGCGTGCCGGTGCTTCCACATCGCCTGCATCGTGCCGTAGCACCAGCGGTACCGCTGCCGCCAGAGCTGGCGCAGCGAGGAGGGCGCCTCGGTCCAGGCGATCGCCGCCTCCTCGTACACCACCCGCCAGCCGGCCCGGAGCACCTGCATGGTCAGGTCGGTGTCCTCGGCGAGGGTGTCCGAGGGGACGCCGCCGACGGCGAGCAGCACCTCGCGGCGGAACGCGCCGATCGCGCCGGGGATGGTCGGCATGCACTCCAGCACGTCGTACATCCGGCGGTCGAGGTTGAAGCCGATCACGTACTCCAGGTGCTGCCAGCGGCCCAGCAGCCGACGCCGGTTGGCGACCTTGGTGTTGCCGGAGATCGCCCCGACGGTGCGATCGGCGAAGCCCTGCACCAGCCGGTGCACGGTGTCCGGCTGGAAGACGGTGTCCCCGTCGACCAGCACCAGCAGGTCGGCCCGGGCGGCCCGGATGCCGGTGTTCAGCGCGGCCGGCTTGCCGCCGTTGGCTTGCCGGATGACCCGCACCCCGCGCAGGCCCATCCGCTCGACGATGTCGGCGGTGCCGTCGCTGGAGCCGTCGTCCACCACGATCACCTCCAGCGCCGGGTACGCGCTGGCCACCAGCGATCGCACCGTCGCCGCGATGTTCGCCGCCTCGTTGTACGCGGGCACGATCACCGAGACCGGCGCGGTGACCGGCGGCCGTGGGTGCCGGGGGCGGCGTACCCGGCGGACGTGTAGCTGCGCGCAGGTCACCTGCACGGCGAGCCGGGCGACGCCGAGCACCAGCGCGACGGCGAGCAGGACGTTCATCGCGGTGGCCGTCCACTCAGCCCCGGTCTGGGTCCAGCGCAGCGCGTGGCCGCTCAGCCGGGTGCCGACGCCGGCCGGGACGGTCGACGGCGGCGCGTCGACGCCCTCGGAGACGGTGGTGAACCGGTAGCCCTGCTTCGACAGCCGGGTGAGCAGCTGGTCCACGGCCGCCACGGTCTGGCCGCGGTCACCGCCGCCGTCGTGCATGAGCACCACCGCGCCCCGCCCGGGCTGCGGGGTCGCCGCCCGGACGATCGCCGGTACGCCGGGGCGCTGCCAGTCCTTGGCGTCCAGGTCGGCGAGCACGGCCACGTGCCCGCTGCCGGCGGCGGCGCGCAGCGCGTCGTACCCGGCGGCGGTCAGCGACGGGGTGGTGGACGAGAAGGGGGGCCGGAGCAGGGTGACCTCCCGGCCGGTGGCCGCGGCGACCGCCTTGCGGGTCAGCGACAGCTCCAGGTCGGCCCGCCACCCGGAGACCGTGGCGAGGTCGGCGTGGGTGTAGGTGTGCGAGCCGAGCTCGTGCCCCTCGTCGAGGATCCGCTGGGCCAGCTCGGGGTGCGCGTTGACCCGGGAGCCGACCACGAAGAAGGTGGCGTGCGCCCCGTGCCGACGCAGCACGTCGAGCAGCTCGGGCGTCCACCGCGGGTCCGGCCCGTCGTCGAAGGTGAGCGCGACCGTGCGGTCCGGCATCCGCCGGCTGACCGGTTCGGGCTGGTCCAGCCGCAGCACCGGCCCGCCGTCGGTGACCGCCCGCGGCCCGGGCACGTCCGGGGCGGCGGACGGCCCGGAGCCGCCGGCGAGCCCGGTGACCAGCCCGTTGACGGTCAGCGCGGCGAGCAGCAGGAACAGGCCGAGCAGGAGCAGCACCCAGTGGGCCCGCGGGTCGCGGCGGGCTACGTGGCGGGCCACGGTCAGTGGGGCTTGCCGGGCGAGCGGCTGGGCTTGCCGGTACGCCGCACGTCGCCCTGGCCGGGCACGCTGGCGGACGGCTGGGGCCCTGGGCGTGCGGTCGTGGCGACGGGCGGGCCGGCCGTCCGGGTGGGCGTCGGCGCGGCGGTGCTGGTCACCGGCGACGGTCGCGAGGAGGCCGCCGGGCTGCCCGGCTGACCCAGTTCCTCCGGGGTGTCCACGCCCGCTTCGATCGGTGGCCGCGCCCGGGGGTCGGTCCAGCCCGGCAGCGGGACGGTGCTGTCGCCGAAGAGCCCGGCCAGGATCAGCCCGATGCTGGTGAGCAGGCCGAGCCCCATCGCGGTGCCGGCGATCGTCATGAGCCGGCGCCGCTTCCCGGTCCGGTCGACGAACACCGGCGGCGCACCGCCCGGCTGGTTGTGCATCTGGTGATCTCCCTGCCCCGCCGCCCGCGGTTCCACCCCGCTGGCGGGCTTCCGGAGTCACAAGCGCCGGGGCCGTACCCGGTGTTACACCGTCAGGCCGTGCGCAGCTCCTCGACCGCGGTGCTGGCCCGGAGCAGGAGCACGCCGACCGCGACCGTCACCAGCACCGCGACCAGGGCGCCGGCGCCGACCAGGGCCAGGTGCCCCAGCGGTACGCCGGGCGTCACCGTCACCTCGGGCACCCACCCGGTCCGCAGGTACTGCGCCCGGGTCGCCGGGTCCGCGCAGAGCGACTCGGCGCCGTCGCAGAACTCGGTGGAGTAGCCGCCACCGGTCACCGGTTGACCGGCGACGCCCCGGCTGAGCAGCAGGCCCACGGTGAGCGCGAGCCCCACCGCCGGCACCGCCGGCGCCAGCGCCTGCCAGGCGATCGACCGGGCGAGCGTCCCCCGGGGCACCCCGGTGGCGACCAGCGCCGCGTACGCCCGGCGTCGGGCGACGATCCCCTCGACCAGGGCGACGATCAGCCCGCCGGCGGCGATCGCCATGGCCACGCCCACCGCCAGGTCGACCAGGTCCACCGTGCGCAGGTAGAAGCCGTCGCTGCCGCCGAGGCCCTGGCCGGTGAGCCGTTCGATCTCGGCGTGGGCCTCGAACGAGGCCCGCATCCCGGCGGCGCCGGCACCCACGATCACGGCGGCCAGCAGGGCGGCGAAGGTACGGCTGCCGGCCCACGGGTCGCTGGTCAACCGCCGGGACGCCAGCAGCGCGGCCGGTCGCCGGGCGTACCGGTGCAGCAGCCGACCCGAGGTGTACGACAACCAGCCGGTGCCGACCACCACCCCGGTCAGCGCGGCGAGCCCACCCCCGAGCAGCAGCAGCGGCGGTAGCAGCAGCGGCGGTTCCCGGTGGTGGTCCTGATACCAGTCGAGCACCGGGTCCAGGGCGGCGAAGGCGGCGAGGCCGGCGACGATCAGCAGGCCGGCCCACGGCCCGGGCGCGCGTTCCCGGCGGACCTTGCGCACCACGCCGAACGGGGTGGCGGTGACCCGGCGCAGCAGTACCGCGCCGACCAGCGCCGCCGCCAGCGGCAGCCCGAGCACCACCGCCACGATCACTCCGGTGGCCGGGAGCACGTCGGTGGGAAGTGCGAGCCGCCCCCGCCCGTCCGGCTCGTCGAGCAGCCGCCGGCCGACGAGGAGGACGGCCAGCCCGAGGAGGGTCCCGAGGAGGCTGGCCAGGCCGGTCTCCAGCACCGCGAGCCGGGTCACCTGGCCGGGCGTGGCGCCGGCCAGGCGCAGGGCGGCGAGCCGCCGGTCCCGGGCGGGGGCGCCGAGCCGGGCGCACTGCCCGGCCAGCGCCAGCACCGGGACGGTGAGCAGGAGCAGCGCGATCGCGGTGCCGCCGCGCAGGCCGGGCTCGCGGAGCAGGGCGTTGCCGTACTGCTCGGAGATGTTGCGGCCGTCGCAGCAGTGCGGGGTGGGGATGGCTAGCACGGTGAGCGCGGCCAGGCCGGCGAGGGTGGCCAGGGCGGCGCTGAGCGCGGTCAGCACCACCCGGGCGGTGTCGGTGCGGTTGCCGGCCAGGGCGAGCCGGAGCAGGACGGCGGGCCTCACCGGGCGCCGCCGGCGAACGGCAGGTCGAGCCCGAGCCGCTGGCGTCGACCGCCCCGTCGCGGAGCATCACCTCCCGGTCGGCGTACGCGGCGATCCGCGGCTCGTGGGTGACCAGCACGACGCTGGTGCGCTGCTGCCGGGCGAGCCGGACCAGCTGGGTGAGCACCTGCTCGCCGCTGAGCGTGTCCAGCGCGCCGGTCGGCTCGTCGGCGAAGAGCACCCGGGGCTCGGTGACCAGGGCCCTGGCGGTGGCGCACCGCTGCTGCTGCCCGCCGGACATCTCGCCGGGCCGGACGTCGGCCACCTCGGCCACGCCGAGCCGGTCCAGCCAGCCGAGGGCCGCCACCCGCGCTTCTCGCCGCCCCGTGCCGGCGAGAAGCAGCGGGAGGGCGACGTTCTCCGCCGCGGTCAGCTCGGCGACGAGCTGGCCGAACTGGAAGAGCACCCCGAACTCGGTGCGCCGCAGCCGGGACCGGTCCGCCTCCGACCAGGTGTCGATCCGCTCGCCGCGCCAGATGACCTGGCCCGCGTCCGGGCGGAGGATCCCGGCCAGGCAGTGCAGCAGGGTCGACTTGCCGCAGCCGCTGGGGCCGGTGACGGCGACGATCTCGCCCTCGGCGACGTCGAGGGTGACGCCGCGCAGCGCGGGTGTCGGCCCGTACGCCTTCACCACGCCGCGAGCCTGGAGTTGCGTCACGAGTGCACCTCCCGGTGCCAGTCGGCGACCCGGTCCAGGGTGGTCCGCAGCCACCTCAGGTCGGCGTCGAGGTGGGCGATGGCGTAGTCGGCCGAGACCACGTCGTCGAGGGTGGCCGAGGGTGCCGTCTTCACGGCGGTGAGTTCGCGCAGCCGGTCGGTGTGCGCCCGGCCCTGGGCGACCAGGTACGAGCGGGCGGCGCTCACGTCGGCGACCAGCAGCGCCACCACCACCTTGGCGAAGAGCGTGCTGGTGACGTACGGCGCGGGGGGCTCGACGGTGCCGAGCCACCGGTCCAGCGCCTCGCGGCCCTGGCCGGTGAGCTGGTAGGACGTCCGGTCCGGGCCGGCCTCGCGCTCCTGCCCGGTGGCGACCACCAGACCGTCGCGCGCCAACCGGCCAAGGGTCGCGTACACCTGCCCGAACGCCAGCGGCTTGGCCCGGGGGAGCCGGGCGTCGTGGGCACGCTTCAGCTCGTACCCGTGCCGGTTCCCGGCGGCGAGCAGCCCCAGCAGGACGTGCGACGTGGACACCGGGTCACTATTCACTCAGTGAATAGCCGGTGTCAAGCGTCGTCGATGCGGTTCAGCGGCTCCAGGCCGGGTCGCGGCCGGCGCGGCCGAGCAGGCGGTCCAGCTCGGTGCAGTCCGGGCCGGTCGTCACCTCCGGACCGAAGGCGCCCATCTGGCGGCCCATCGGGCCCATCTCGTCCAGGAACCGGTGCCCGGCGGCGGTGACCTCGGGCGCCGGCTGATACGGCTGACCGGTGGCCGTGGCCAGGTCCCAACCGTGCACGGCCAGGTCGATGACCCCCATCAGGCCGACCGTCTCCTGGGGCAGCCCCATGCCGGGCGAGGCGCCCTCCTCGGCGGCCGGGTCGGCCCACGCCTCGACCAGCCGGGCGGTCTCGTCGGCGAACCGGTCCCGCCACCCCTCGGTCAGGTGGTCCGTCTTCGCCGACCAGTCCACCTCGCGCCGCCGGGCGAGCGTCTGGAAGTTGACCACCACCTCGTACAGGTGGTTGGCCAGGTCCCGGACGGTGTAGTCCGGGCACGGCGTGGGCAGGTCCAGCTGATCGTCCGTGATCGCCCGGACCACCGCCACGGTTCGCGGTGCGGCGGCGGCCAGCAGATCGCTAGTCTTCGTTCCCATAGGGCCAGCGTACGAAGGCGGTCTTGAACGAATGCGACAGCCACGCGGGGACAACCGGGGCATCCTCGACCCGGAACGGCTGCGCCGGGAGGTGCGGTTCCGCCGCCACCTGCCGGCCCCCGTGCTGCGCCCCTGGGTCGAGCACTACTGGCTGATCGACTGGGCGCTGAGCGCGCCGTTCGCGCAGCAACTGGTGCCGCACCCGGCGGTCAACGTCGTCTTTCAGCAGTCCGAGGGCGGCCCGGAGACCGCCGAGATCGCCGGCGTCGGGCAACGGCTCTTCTCGATCACCCTGACCGGCACCGGCCGGGTCAGCGGGATCCAGTTCCGCCCGGGCGGCTTCCGGCCGTTCTGGCGACGCCCGATGGCCGAGCTGACCGGCGTGCGCCGGCCGCTCGCCGAGGTCCCCGACGCCGCCCGGGCCGCCGCCGGCTCCGGGGCAGAGAAGGGCCACTGCGCGGGTACGGACACCGAGCGCCGCCGCGCGCTGGACGCCTTCCTGACCGCCTGGGCGCCGGAGCCGGACCCGGCGGCGACCGAGGCGATGGCGCTGGCCGAGGCGATCCGCACCGACCGCGGCGTGCTACGGGTGGACGACCTCGCGCGCCGGCACGGCATCTCCACCCGACGGTTGCAGCGCCTCTTCCTGGACCACGTCGGGGTCGGTCCGAAGTGGGTGATCCGCCGCTACCGGCTCCAGGAGGCGATCGAGCGGGCCGCCGAGGGGCCGCCCGACTGGTCCGCGCTCGCCGCCGACCTCGGTTACAGCGACCAGGCCCATCTGGTCCGCGACTTCACCGCCGTCACCGGCGTCTCCCCCACGGCCTACGTCCGCTCCCTGCGCTGACCCGACCGCACCCCCACCCGGCACCCGCACCTCACCCACCGTCACTGGGCCCGCACCCCCATAGGCCCACTCCGCATCCTTTGCTCTGCTGTCGCCCACGCAACACAAGCGGAGAGTCACCATTTCGAGGAGGCCCACCACCGACGGGGGTTCCCAAATTCACTGCTCGGGGCGGTGTTGCGGATGAGGCAGCAGAGCAAAGGATGCGAAGGGATGGTGGGACGGATCCAGCTGCGTGACTCTGCGTGAGGACCGTCGAAGGTCACTCTGCGTGCCACACCTGCGTGACGGAAAAGAGCCGTGCGGTCAGCGGCGGCGACGGACGGCCACCACGGCGACGTCGTCCTGGATCTCCGGCGGGGCCAGCTCGACCAGCAGGCGGTGACAGAACCGGTCGAGATCGTCGTCCACCCGGGCGGCACACGCGGCCAGCGCGGCCAGGCCCTCGTCGATGGTGGCGTCCCGACGCTCGATCAGGCCGTCGGTGTACAGCACCAGCGTCGCGCCGGCCGGCAGGACGAACTCCAGGTCGTCGGGGCGCTCGGCCCGCACCCCCAGCAGGGGCGCCGAGTGCTGGACGAAGTCCACCCGGCCGTCGACGCTCACCAACGCCGGCAGGTGCCCGGCGCTGGCCAGCCGGATCCGACCGCTGGGCGGGTGCAGCAGCAGGATGCAGAGGGTGGCCAGCTCGTTGCGGAGCAGCGTGCGCATCAGCTCGTTGAGCCGGTCCAGGATCACCCCGGGCTGGTGCCCCTCCACCGCGTACGCCCGCATGGCGTGCCGCAGCTCGGCCATCACCGTGGCGGCGTGCAGCGAGTGGCCGGCCACGTCACCGATCGCCACCAACAGGTGGCCGTCGAGCATCACCAGCTCGTAGAAGTCGCCGCCCACCTCGGTCTGCGCGCTGGCCGGCTCGTACCGGACGGCCAGGTCCAGTCCGGCGACCTCGGGCAGCCGCCGGGGCAGCAGGCTCCGTTGCAGGGTGACGGCGATCCGGTGCTCCTCGTCGAACGACCGCTGCGCCTCCACCGCCGACGCGACCGCCTGGGCGAGCTGCACCAGCACCGGCGTGCGCGCGGTCTGGGTCGCGGACGGCACCACCACGTAGAGCGGGGCGCGGTCCTCGCGCAGCCGGGCGGCGGCCACGGTCACCGTGTCCCCGGCCGGCCAGGAGACCAGGCCCCACTCGGCCGGGTCGTTCACCCGGACGGTGGCCCCGGTCGGTACGCCGGTGTCGTCCACCACCCAGGGCACGATCGTCGGCTTCGCGCCCGGCCCGGCGGCGATCCCGGCCAGGCAGTCGCCGTCGAAGGTCTCGGCGATCACCGCCGCCGGGCTCTTGAAGATGTCGGCCGCGCCCGCCGCCGCCGTTTCCAGCAGGCGGGCGAAGTTCGGGGCGGCGTGCACCGCGACGGTGGTGTCGGCCAGCCCGGTGAGTCGCTCGGCGAGGAACTCCGCGCGCTGCCGCGCCTGGTAGTAGCGCAGGACCGCGTGGGCGGTGGCGACCAGTTCCTCCGGCTCGATCGGCTCGGCCAGGTAGGCGTCCGCGCCCCGGGTCAGCCCCTGCGTCCGGTCCACCACGTCGACCGCGTGCGCGGACACGTGGATCACCGGCATCGCCGGGTGGTCCGCCTTGATCCGCTCGCAGACGTCGAAGCCGCTCATGTCGGGCAGCCGTACGTCGAGCACCACCAGGTCGATCGGGTCCGTCCCGACCCGCTCCAGCGCCTCGGTGCCGGTCTCCGCCTCACGGACCGCGAAGCCGGCCCGGGTCAGCCAGCTGACCAGCAGGTAACGCTTGGTGCGACTGTCGTCGACCACCAGCACCGTCGCCTGGTCGCCGACCATCGTCAGGCCCCGCTCGCCGGTAGGACGACGGTGAAGGTGCTGCCCCGGCCGGGCTCGCTGGTCAGCTCCAGCGTGCCACCGAGCAAGGTCACCAACCGCCGCGCGTACGGCAGGCCGAGGCCGGTGCCGCCGACCCGGCTGGCCCCCGGCACCTGGTAGAACTCCTCGAAGATCCGTTCGTGCAGCCCCGGGTGGATGCCGACGCCGGTGTCGGAGACCGACAGGCGCCACCGCTCGTCGCCCCGCTCCGCGGTCATCCGTACCTCGCCGCGCTCGGTGAACTTGAGCGCGTTGTGCAGCAGGTTGCGCAGCACCTGGGAGAGCAGCACCTCGTCCGAGCGGAGCACGGCCGGCGCCGGCGGCTCCTCCACCACCAGCTCGACGGCCGACCGGTTGGTCAGCGCCCGCAGGGTGCCGCGCAGCTGGCCGAATACCGCCCGCAGGTCGACGTCGGCCCACTCGGGCTCGATCCGCCCGGACTCCGCCTTGGCCAGATCCAGCAGGGCGTTGACCAGGGAGAGCAGGTCGGCCGCCGAGGCTCGGATCAGCTCCACCTGCTCGGACTGCTCGGCGGTGAGCGGGTCGGAGGCGGAGTCGGTGAGCAGCCGTCCCAACCCGATGATCGCGGTCACCGGGGCGCGCAGCTCGTGGCTGACGTTGGCCAGGAAGCGGCTCTTCGACTCGCTCGCCGCCCGCAGCTGCGCCGACTTCTCGTCCAGCTCGGCGTAGAGCGCCACCACGCCGCGGTTGGTCTCCTCCAGCTCCTCGGAGAGCTGGGTGTAGAGCGCCATCACGCCCCGGTTGGTCTCCTCCAGCTCGGCGTTGAGCACCGCCAGCTCATCGCGCTGGCTGCGGACCTCGTCCAGCGCCGCGATGAGCTGCTCGTTCTGGGTGGCGAGCTCGTCCAGGGCACTGCCGGGCGCGCTGTGCCCGAGCTCGGCGCGCAGCTCGGCCAGCCGCGCCTCGGTCAGCGCCTGGGCGGCGGCCGGGACACGTCGGGACATCCTCACGACCGTATCCCCCTCCTCGCTGGTCACCCCCAGTGTGTCCACCAAACGCGCCACCGCGCCCGACTGTGGCTCGTACCGGCCGCCGGGCAAGGGGCTGGCCGGGCTGAGGTCGACGCGCAGCGCGCGGCGGCCGTCCCGGCCGTGCACCACGTGGAAGGCGACGTCCGCACCGCCGACGGTACGCAGCAGGTCACGGGCGACCTCACTGAGCGCGGTGGCGAGCCGGACCTGGTCCTGGTGCTCCAGACCGACGGCGGCGGCGACCTCCCGGCCGCGTTGCCGGACGAGGAAGATGTCCTGCTCCACCCGCAGCGACATCTGCAGCAGCGGGTCGCCGGCGCTCATGACGGTGTCCTCGCCGCCAGGACGCAGGCGTCGTCGCGGCGGATGCCGGCGTCCCGCAGCAGGGTCGCGGCGACCACCAGCGGGGATCGCCCGGTCAGCCCGGGGTAGTCGCCGATCCGCCACCGGTCGACCACGCCGTCGCTGTGCATGACCAGGGTCGCCTCCGGCGGGAAGGCGTAGTCGTACTCCCGGACGGACGGTCGCTGGTGACCGGCGATGCCGGGCAGCGAGACCAGCCCCCGCCGCTCGTCGGCGGCCCCGAGCACGACGCCGCTGATGTTGCCGAGCCCGGCGTACCGGAGCACGCCGGCCGACGGGTCCAGCTCGGCCACGGCCAGGGCCGCGCCCCGGGTGTGCGTCATCGCGCGGTGCAGGTGCTGCACCACGGTGGCGGGCGGGGCGGCCGGCGCGGTACGGAAGGCGGCCAGTGCGGCGCCGGCGGCCGCGCCCGCCAGTGCCCCGTGCCCGAGGCCGTCGCAGACCAGCACCTGGTGCCGACCCTCGGCCACCCGTGCGGCGTGCCCGTCGCCGCTGACCTGCTCGCCGCTGATCGGCCGGGTCAGCCCGGCCGCCCAGGCGGGGCGCACCGGCGCGGCCTTCGGCCACACCTGCACGGCGAGGACGGTGCCCTTGCCCGGCCGGGACCAGGCGTCGTACCAGCTGGCCTGGCGGCTGATCGCGCCCAGGCCGATGCCGAGGGTGCCGGTGGTGGAGTGGCCGTCCCGGGAGGAGACGGTCAGGTCCGCCATGCCGGGGCCGGAGTCGATCGCGACCAGCTCCACGCCGGCGTGGTCACCGTCGCGGACCGGCCGCAGCAGCAGCAGTCCTTCCTCGGCGTGCTTGACCAGGTTGCTGGTCAGCTCGGCGGCGACAATGGCGAGTTCGGCGATCCGGTTGGGGGCGAGGCCGAGCTGCTCGCCGAGGCGTTCGGCGGCCCGCCGCACCGAGCTGGCGGCGCTGCTGTTCTCGACCCGGAACCAGCTGCCGGGGTCGGGAACAGCGTGGATGTTCACCGGGACCACTTGGTCACGGTGATCCGGGTGCCCTCGCCGACGACGGTCTGGATGTCGAAGTCGTCGACCAGGCGTCGGGCCCCGCTGAGGCCCAGCCCGAGGCCGCCCCCGGTGGTGTAGCCGTCGGTCAGCGCCAGGTCGAGGTCGGGGATGCCGGGGCCGGTGTCGGCGAAGACCACCCGTACGCCCCGGCGCCGGCCGTCCTCGACCACCGTCACCTCGGCACCGCCGCCCCCGCCGTAGATCAGCGTGTTGCGGGCCAGCTCGCTGGCCGCGGTGACGAGCTTCGTCTGGTCGACCAGGGAAAGCTTGGCGGCCACCGCGACAGTACGCACCAGCTGCCGGACGCGGACGACGTCCTCGTCGCTGCCGATCGCCTGTGCTTTCGGACCCAGGTCGACGCCCGCGGTCATGGTGATGTCGCCACCGTTCCTGACTCCACGTCCTCCGGATCCTCGTCGAACCCGAAGTCGTCGTCCGTCCGGCTCGCCGCGATCAGCTCCATGCCGCGCTCGACGTTCAGCGCGGTCCGGATGCCGTGCAACGACAGGCCCAGCTCGACCAGCGTGATGGCGACCGCGGGACGCATCCCGACGACCACCGTCTCGGCGTCGAGCACCTTGGAGATCGAGGCGATGGTGGAGAGCATCCGCCCGACGAAGGAGTCGACGATGTCCAGCGCCGTGATGTCGATGATCACGCCGTGCGAGCCGGTGGCCACGATCCGCTCGGCCAGGTCCTCCTGGAGAGCGACGGCCGTCTGGTCGGACATGTCGATCTGGATGGAGACCAGCAGGATGTCGCCGATCTTCAGGATCGGCACCCGCTCCATCACGCCTCCCGGCGCGGGTGGCGGCGAGCCGTCTCGACGCCGCTGAGGCGCAGCACGTGCCGCAGCGCGTCGGCGAGGCTGGCCTTGGTGGCGATGTCCCCGAACTCGATGCCGAGCGCGACGATGGTCTGGGCGATCTGCGGCCGGATGCCGGAGATGATGCAGTCGGCGCCCATCAGCCGGGCGGCCACCACCGTCTTGAGGATGTGCTGGGCGACCTGCGTGTCGACGGCCGGCACACCGGTGATGTCGATGATCGCGTACGGCGAGCCGGTGTCGACCAGGGTCTGGAGCAGCCGCTCCATCACCACCTGGGCGCGGGCCGAGTCGAGCGTGCCGACCAGCGGCACGGCGACCACGCCGTCCCAGATCTTGACCACCGGGGTGGAGAGTTCGAGCAGCTGCTCGGCCTGGTCGGCGATCAGGCCCTCGCGGGCCTGCACGTACGTCTCGAAGGTGGACAGGCCCATCTGGTCGACCACGCCGTTGAACGCGAGGACGTCGCGCGGCGACAGCCCGACGTCGGCGGCGTCGGCCAGCTCGGTCAGCACCTCCTTGAGCGCGTAGATGCTGACCGCGGTCTCGGTGGCGGAGAAGCCCTGCCGGGCCCGGTTGCGCGACAGCTCACCGAGCACCGCCCGCAGCTCGGCGGCCGGCTCGGAGGAAATGTCCGCGAGCCCTTGGGCACCCGCATTGATCATGCTACGGTGCAGCTCCTGCACCTGAAGGCGCAGTTCCGCCTGGCTGAGCCGGCCACGCAACGAGGCCGCGACCAGCTCCGTCCAGCGCTGGACGATCCGCTCGGCATGCTCCGTGAGCAGGCCGGCGAGCCGGTCACCCTCTTCCGTGGTCATCGCCATGGTTACCTCCTCTGAGCTGGGCCGGCCGGACTCTATCACCGCTGGCTGGCGCGGTACTTGCCACGAGGCAAAGAAATGATCAGGCACACCGGATCCCGCTCCCGTTCTGCGTGTTCCGGCCTTCGTGGGATACCGTTCCACCGATAACAGGAGGTCCGAATGTCCTTGACGGTGCACACGGAACAGCGCGGCGACGTGGTCGTCGTGTCGGTCGCGGGCGAGCTCGACATGGCGACCGCACCGCAGCTGCAGGACCAGATCACCGACCTGCTCGACAAGGGCCGCAGCCGTCTCGTGTTCGACCTGGCCAACGTGTCGTTCTGCGACTCGACCGGCCTGTCGGTCTTCGTGCGCGCGAAGAACAGCTGCGACGAGGCCGGCGGCGTGGTCCGGCTGGCCGCCCCGCAGCGCGGCGTGCTGCGCATCCTCGAGGTCAGCGGTCTGGTGGAGGTGCTGCACACGTACCCGACGGTCGAGCAGGCCGTGGCGGGCGACCCGACACCGGCCTCCTCCTGACCGGTTCCCCTCAGCGCTCGTCCTCGATGAAGCGGGGACGAGCGATCACCATGCCCGCGGTCGTCTGCACGGCCAGCGCGGCGATCAGGAACCCGAGCGGGGCGGTCCAGCCCCCGGTCGCCTCGTAGAGGATGCCGACCAGCAGCGGCCCGAGGGCCGCGATCACGTACCCGGTGCTCTGCGCGAAGGCGGACAGCGCCACCGTGCCCTCGGCGGTCCGGGCGCGCAGGCCGATGGTGGTCAGGATCAGCGGGAACGCGCCCTGACCCAGGGCGAGCAGCAGGACCCAGAGCGGCGCGAGGCCGTGCGGCGCCAGGGCCAGACCGAGGTACGCGGCCGTGGAGAAGGCGGTCAGCGCCAGCACCAGCGGTCGTAGCGTCCGCAGCCGGCCGGCCAGGGTCGGCATTCCCAGCGCGACCGGTACCCCGAGCGCGGTCACCCCGGCCAGCAGCAGCCCGGCCGCCTCGGGGCGGTAGCCGGCGTCGCGGAAGAGCTGGGCCAGCCAGCCCATGATCGCGTACCCGCTGAGCGACTGCGCGCCGAAGTAGACCGCCATGGCCCAGCCGAGCCGGGTGCGTTCCGGCCGGATCCGCACCCGCGGGGCGGGGGCCGCCGTCGGGGCCGCGGCCCGCCGGGCGGCGCGGGCCCGCAGCGCCAGCGGCACCCACGGGAGTACGGCCACCGCGGCCAGCCCGGCCCAGACGCCGAGCCCGGCCCGCCAGGAGCCGAAGGCGTGCGCGACGGGCACCGCGGAGGCGGCGGCCACCGTCGTGCCCACCGTCAGAGCCATCGTGTACGCCCCGGTGACCAGCCCGGTGCGGTGCGGGAAGTGCTGTTTGACCAGCATCGGCAGCAGGATGTTCGCCACCGCGATGCCGGCCAGCGCGAGCGCGCTGGTGAGCACGAAGACCAGCGCGGAGTCGGTGGCCACCCGGAGCACCTGCCCCACGGTGAGGGCGAGCATCGCCACCACCAGCACCCGGGCCGGCGGGTATCGGCGGACCAGCCACGGGGTGAGCGCGCCGAGGCCGGCGAAGGCGATCGTCGGCAGGGTGGTGACAAAACCGGCCATCGTGCCGGAGAGCGCCAGTCCGGTGCGTACCTCGTCGAGGAGGGCGCCCAGGCTGGTCACCGCAGCGCGGAGGTTGAGCGCGACCAGCAGCATCCCGACCAGCACCAGCGCACCGCCGCGGGCCGCCGAGGGCCGGCCGGCCGGGGGCGCGACGGCGGCCGGCGCGGGCCCGGTCGGCACGTCGGCGGTGGGCGCGGCCGGGTCGGCGACGGACCGGTCGGCGGCGGGGGCCTCGGCCTCGGTGCGGGTGGGTGGCGGGGTCATGACCTCTAACCTACAATCATGGGATGAATTTCGGCAGCAGGTGTAACCGGTGACACCCACCGTCGATTCCGTCGCCGTGCCCCCGCGCGGCCACCGGGTACGCCAGACGATCGAGCAGCTCCGGGAGCGGATCCTCGGCGGCGAGTGGCCGGTCGGCGGGCGGATCCCGACCGAACCGCAGTTGGTCGCCGCGCTCGGGGTGGGGCGGAACACCGTTCGCGAGGCGGTCCGCGCGCTGGTGCACGCCGGGGTGCTGGAGTGCCGGCAGGGCTCCGGGACGTACGTGGTCTCCACCGACGAACTGGCCCCGGTGGTGGCCCGCCGGCTCACCGACGACCGGATGGCCGAGGTGGTCGAGGTCCGGCGCGCCTTCGAGGTGGAGGCCGCCCGGCTGGCCGCGCTGCGACGTACCCCGGCAGACCTGGCGGCGCTCGACGGGGCGCTCGCCACCCGCGAGGCCGCCTGGCGCTCGGGCCGGGTGGCGGAGTTCGTGGAGGCCGACGCGGCGCTACACACGGCGGTGGTGGCCGCCGCCCACAACGGCATGCTCGCCGAGCTCTACGCCTCGGTCGGCACGGCGCTGCGCAGCACGGTCGCGCACGCCATGGGGGACGCGCTGGAGCCCGAGCGGTACGTCGACCACGGTCGACTCGTCGCCGCCATCCGGGACGGCGATCCGGCCCGCGCGGCGATCGAGGCCGGTGCTTTTCTGGAGCCGCCCTCCGGGGCATAGGTTGTCCCGGACGCAGAATCGGACAGCACAGGAGTACGGATGCTCAAGGGCTTCAAAGACTTCATCATGCGCGGCAACGTCGTCGACCTGGCGGTCGGTGTCGTCATCGGTGCCGCGTTCACGGGCGTGGTCACGCAGCTGACCAAGTCGTTCCTGGAACCACTGGTCCGGGTGTTCATCGCGCTGCTCACGGGCAGCAAGAACGGCCTCACCGGGTCCACCCCGACCTTCCGGGAGATCCCGTTCGACTGGGTGGCCTTCGTCAACGCCCTGATCACCTTCCTGCTCACCGCGGCGGCGCTCTACTTCCTGGTCGTCTTCCCGATGAACCGGCTCGCCGAGCGGCGTCGGCGGGGCGAGGAGCCGCCGCCGAAGGCGCCCAGCGAGGAGATCAAGCTGCTGACCGAGATCCGGGACGCCCTGGTCGCCGGCGGGCACACCACCCCGGCGCAGCAGCGGGGCGCGCTCGACGACGTGCTCGGTCGGCGTACGGAGCCGCCCGCGCCGCGCTGACGCGACGGCATGCACATCGGCCCCTGTGGGAATCCCACAGGGGCCGTCCCGTGTCGTACACATGTTCGATAGAGTCCGGCCATGGAACAGCGCAAGCACTGGTGGAACGGCAAATGGGGGCGGCTGGCCCGGCGGGACGTCTTCCTCCGGGTGGACGCCGACCGCTGGCACGTCGAGCAGCGGGCCGGCGGTGCGGAGGGCGTCTCCCAGTTCTACGAGTACGGCAGCGCGGAGGAGGCCGAGGAGACCGTCCGGGCCCTGCTGGAGGGGACCGACGGCTGGCGGGAGCTCTCCCCGCGCCCGCCGAGCGCCTGGGCCCCGCCGAGCACCGGCGTTTAGCGGCGCGCCGGCCCGGGAACCGCCCGGGAATGAAGCAGCAGGGCACCGAGCAGCAGGCGGCCATCTCCCGGGTCACCACCGGCATGCGGGTCATCGACACGGCCGGCGTCGAGGTCGGCACCGTCGACCTCGTGCAGCGGGGTGACCCGAACGCGGTGACCGTGCAGGCGCCGACCGCCGACCCGGGCGGCAGCCTCGACGAGCTGATCGAGTCGGCCGCGGTGGAGGAGCCGGACGTGCCCGCCGACCTCGCCGCCCGGCTGCTGCGTACCGGCTACCTCAAGGTCTCCACCGAGCTGGCCCGCACCGGCGCGGTCTACGTGCTGGCCGACCAGATCGCCGCCGTCACCGACGGCCAGGTACGCCTCGGCGTCGGCGTCGGCGACCTCCCCCCGGAGGAGTGACGCCCACTCGCGGTGACGTGGGGACGTGACGACCGACCGGGCTTCCTCGGGCTGACGCGACCAGGTGTGGTCGACACGCTACAGACCTGATGACGTGGACGACTCAAGGCTGGCCTCCGGCGTCCGACACCCCGTGAGTCGTCCACGTCATCAGATCGGTAGCCAATTCAGTAGGCACTCGGCGCCCGAGGCGGCCCGCCCCGACACGCCAGCAGACCCCGGACGCCACGCTCCGGACATGCGCGGCCCGCGGGCGCGGACACGCCGCCCTAGTGTGGACCGATGTACATGGTCATCGGGGAACAGCGGATGCCCGGCGGCGGGCCGGATGAGCGGCAGGCACAGTTCGCGCACATGGCGGAGGTGGTCCGGCAGAGCCCGGGTTTCGTCCGGGGCTGGTGGGGGCCGGACCAGGCGGACGCGGAGACCGGACACGCGCTGGTCCTGTTCGACACCCTGGACCGGGCGACGGAGTTCGCGACGACCGTCGAGCGCTACGTCTCCGGCGTGCGGTTGCGGGTGATGGCGGTGGACGTGACGGTCAGCGCCTCGTGACCTCGCCGCCAGCCTCGGCCGGCGCGGCCGGATCCGACCCGCTCTCGGCCGAGCCGACCTGACCCGATCCGGTGTCGGCCGAGCCGGCCCGGCTGACCTGACCCGATCCGTTCTCTGCCGCGCGGGAGGGTGCCGGCACCGTGGCCGGGGCCGCCGGGCCGGCCGGCGGCGACGCGGCACGCCGGCGGAAGAGCAGCAGCATCAGCCAGCCGGCGAGCAGGCCCCAGAACGCGCCGGCCACCCCGAGCAGGCTCACCCCGGAGGCGGTGACCACGAAGGTCACCACCGCCGCCTCCCGGCTCTCCGGCTCGGCGACCGCCGCGGCAACCGCCGTGGCCAGCGCGCCGAGCAGCGCCAGCCCGGCCACCGCCTCGATCAGCACCGGCGGGGAGAGCAGCACCAGCGCGGTCGCCACCCCCGCTCCCAGCCCGAGCAGCGCCAGCCCCAGGCCGGCGGTGACCGAGGCGATCCAGCGCCGCTCCGGGTCCGGGTGGGCGTCCGGCCCGGCCGCCAGGGCGGCGCTGATCGCCGCGAGGTTCACCGCGTGTCCGCCGAGGGGCGCGCCGAGCGCGCTGGCCAACCCGGTCACCCGCAGCGCCGCGTTCAGCGGCGGCTGGTAGCCGTAGCCGCGCAGTACCGCCGTACCGGGGACGTTCTGGGCGGCCATGGTGACCAGGAAGAGCGGCAGCGCCAGCCCGACCAGCGCGGGCACGGTGAACTCCGGCGCGGTCAGCTCGACCACCGGCCGGAACCCGCCGACGCCGCCGGCCGGCGAGGTGAGCGCGATCGTCACCGCGGCCACCACCAGCGCCGCCGGCACGGCCCAACGCCGGGCGAACCGGTGCAGCACCAGCCAGGTGACGATCACCGGTACGGCCAGCCGGGGCACCTCGACCAGCGCCCGCACCGGGGCGGTGCAGAGCGGCAGCAGCACCCCGGCCAGCATCGCCGCCGCCACCGGGCCCGGGATCGCGGCGACCGCCCGACCCAGCACGGGAAAGAGACCCGCGGCCACGATGAGCACCCCGCAGAGCAGGAACGCGCCGACCGCCGCGGGCCAGCCGCCGGGGACCGGGCCGGTGGCGACCAGCAGCGCCGCGCCCGGGGTGGACCAGGCGATCGCGATCGGCATCCGGTGCCGCAGCCCCAGCCAGAGGGCGCAGAGCCCGGACGCGACGCTGACCGCGAGCAGCCCGGAGGCGGCCTGGGCCTCGTCGGCGCCGACCGCCCGCAGCCCCGCCAGCACCACCGTGAACGAACTGGCGAAGCCGACCAGGGCGGTCACCACGCCGGCCAGCACCGGTTGCAGCCGTCCCGCCATCACCGCACCCCCCGTCGTCGCGGCCACCCTAGCGGCGGCCCACCAGCACGCCGCGCCCGTCCACCCGGCCCGCCCAAGAGGCGGGAGCAGGGTGCCCGGCTGGTCGGTCGGCGTCGCGGCTGCCCGCCCACGAGGCGGGAGCGGGGAGCCGGGCTGGTCGGTCGGCGTCGCGGCCACCGTAGCGGCGGCGACCGGCCCGCCCTCTCCCACCGGCCCGCGCACGAGCCGGGAGCGCGTCGGCTGCCACCAGCGAGCCGCACGGCCGGAGAGCTGGGCACGCCGACCAAGGCGGGGCAGGCGACCGGGCCGCTCAGCCCAGCGGGCGGGACGGGACGCGGTGCCGCACCGCCCACAGCGCCGCCTCCGTGCGCGACGCCGAGCCCGTCTTGCGCAGCAGATTCGACACGTGCACGGTGACCGTGCGCACCGAGATGCCGAGCGCGCGGGCCGCCTGCTTGTTGGACATCCCGGCGACCAGGCAGCCGAGCACCTCCACCTCCCGGCCGGTCAGCTCGGCGTCGGGCGGGGCGGTCGGGCGGGGCGCCGGCGGCCGCAGGTGCTCCGGCAGCGGCCAGTCGGCCAACGCCTCCAGGCCCCGGCCGGCATGCGCGGCGAGCAGCTCGGTGAGCGCGTACGGGTTGCCGCCGGTGCGCCGCCAGACGGCGGTGGCGATCCGATCGGTGGGGCGGGTGCCGTCGTACACCTGGGTCAGCACCTCGGCCACCTCGGCCACCCCGAGCGGGCCGAGGTGCTGGCGCACGGCGCCGCGTACCCCGCAGAGCCGGGACAGGACGCGGACGGCGAGGTCCGGCGCGACCGCGTCGGCCGGCGGTCGGCTCGCCACCACCAGCAGGGCCGGCAGGTCACCGGCGGTGGCCAGCTCGCCGACCAGGTTGAGGCTGGCCGGGTCGAGGGCGTGCAGGTCCTCCACCACCAGCACGGCCGGGCCGGTGCCGACCAGTCGCCGGACGGTCCGCACGGCCAGCCGCAGCAGGGTGCCGGGGGCGTAGCGCTCGCGCGGCGCGGTGGGCTGCTGGGCGAGCCAGGCCAGCGCGTCCGGCGGCAGATCGAGACCGCTGGTGTCGCGGCCGCTGAGCACCGCCGCCAGCCAGTCGTACGGGGCCGGGTCGTGCAGCCGCGCGGCGCCGGACAGGACCAGCGCCGGGCGGGGCGAGAAGCCCTCCACGGCCGCCGCGACCAGCAGACTCTTGCCCACCCCGGCCGCCCCGGTGATCACCGTGACGGCGGGCGACGGACGGCCCGCGTCGACCACGGTGGACCACGCCCGGTCGAGCTCGGCACGCTCGCCGGCGCGTCCGACCATGGACACCGGCATCATTTCTGCCACCCTACGCACTAGTGCGTAGAGACGGATCAAGGGTGTTCTTGGCAAGCTTGTGGCATGACGCTGATCCTCCGCTCGGCCATCCTCAACGACGTCGGCCTGGTCCGCACCAACAACGAGGACTCCGCCCTCGCCGGTGACCGCCTGGTGGCGGTCGCGGACGGCATGGGTGGGCTCCCCGCCGGTGAGGTGGCGAGCGAGATCGTCATCCGCATCCTGGACGAGCTGGTCCCGCCGACCGTCGCCGACGAGGCCACCGAGGCGCTGCGCGCCGTGGTCGCCACCGCCAACCAACGCATCCGCGCCGCCATCTCCGCCGATCCGACGCGCGACGGCATGGGTACGACGCTGACCGCCGGCCTGCTCGCCGGGGACACGCTGGTCCTCGCCCAGGTCGGCGACTCCCGCTGCTACCTGCTGCGCGACGGCGAACTGACCCAGCTCACCCGGGACGACACCTTCGTACAGGCGCTCGTCGACCAGGGCGCGCTCTCCCCCGACCAGGCGCGGCACCACCCGCAGCGGTCCCTGGTGACCCGCGCCGTGCAGGGCGCGGACGCCCCACCGGCGATCGGGGTGCTGACCATGTTCGTCGGCGACCGGCTGCTGCTGTGCAGCGACGGCCTCTCCGACTACGTGGAGGACGGCGCGATCCACGCCGCGCTGACCACGTACGGCGACCGCCAGCTCTGCGGCGAACAGCTGGTCAAGCTCGCCCACCAGGCCGGCGCGCCGGACAACGTCACCGTGGTCGTCTCCGACCTGACGGAGGGCTGAACCGGACCAATCGGGTTGCGGCGGACCGCCGGCCGGGTTGGGATGGACGGATGCTCATCCGTCGCCTGGCCGCCGAGGAACGCCTGACCACCAGCTTCCCGCTCCAGGCGTACGCCTTCGAGGCGTCCCCGCTGAGCAGCGAACGGGTGGAGGCGTTCCACCGGTACCTGCCGTACAACAAGGGCAACCGGACGCTCGTCGTCGACGAGGGCGGGGAGACGCAGGCGGCGGCGAGCGCCATCCCCATGCGGCAGAACCTGCGCGGGCGGGTGCTGCCGATGGCCGGCGTGGCCGGGGTGGCCACCCACCCGCTGGCCCGTCGGCGGGGTCACGTCCGAGCGCTGCTGCACCAGCTCCTCGACGAGATGCGCGACGAGGGGCACCCGCTGACCGCGCTGTACCCGTTCCGGGCCGGCTTCTACGAGCGCTTCGGCTACGTCGGGCTGCCCCGCGCGCGTACGGCCCGGTTCTCCCCCGCCGACCTGGATCCGCTGCTCCGGGCCGAACTGCCCGGCGAGGTGACCTGGGAGCGGATCGGCGCCGGCTACGCCGGCTACCGGGCGTTCACCGAACGCTGCGTACGGGAGCGGCACGGCTTCGCGATCTTCCCGGAGTTCCGCGCCGTCGGGCTGCGCGACCGCGACGACCGCTGGCTGGTCACCGCCCGGATCGACGGTACGACGATGGGCGCGCTCACCTACCGTATCGACGACCACGGCGGCGAGTTGCAGGGCGACGACCTGCTTGTCACCGACCCGTACGCCCGGGCGCTGCTGTTGCAGTTCCTCGCCCGGCACGTCGACCAGGTCGACCGGATCACCCTCCACATCCCCGCCGACGAGCTGCCCGAACTCTGGCTGACCGACCTGGCCGTACACGTCGAGGCGCGGGTCTCCCGCCCGGGCTCACCCGCCCCGATGGCCCGGCTGCTGTCGCTGGACGCGCTCGCCGGCCTCCCCGCCGGCCCGGGCCGGGTCCGGGTCGAGCTGGTCGGCGACCGCTGGCTGGCCGGCACCCACCTGCTCGACGGCACCACCGGCCACCTGGAGCTGACCACCGGCGGCCCCGCGCCGTCGGCGACGCTCACCGCCGCCGGGCTCTCCGCCCTCGCGTACGGGGTCCTGGACCCGGCCGAGGTGGACGTCCGAGGGCTCGGTTCGATCGGCCCGGACGCAGCCGCCGAACTGCGCCGCCTCTTCCCCCGCCACCTCCCCTACCTATTCGCCGACTTCTAACCCCCCGCTCCGCGCCCGCGCCGGGCGTCAAGATCCGCGCAGATTCAGAGAAAGCGGGCCTATTGCGCGGCCGGAGGCCACTCTTTCAGAGAAAGTGCGCGCGTCTGGGCGTGCTGGTCGGTCGGTCCGGTGCGTCTCGTGGGGCCGGTGACATTCGTGCGAAGCGGTTTTCGGGTTCGGGGGGTCGGGTACCGTCCGCCAGATGCCGGAGTGGTTGCAAGCGGGTGCCTGGGGTCTGCTGGCCGGTTCGGCACTGCTGATCGGGGCGGTCATCGGGTTCTTCGCCCGGGTGCCCCGCAAGGTGATCGCCTCGGTCATGGCGTTCGGCGCGGGCGTGCTGCTCTCCGCCGTCTCCTTCGAGCTGATCGCCGAGTCGCACGCACAGGGCGGGCTGCTGCCGACCGCGATCGGGGCGGCCGGCGGGGCGCTGGCGTACACCGGGGCGAACCTGCTGCTGGCCCGGCGCGGCGCCCGGCACCGCAAGCGCTCCGGCGACGAGCAGCCCACGGAGCAGGAACAGCCCGGCTCCGGGTCGGCGATCGCGGTGGGCGCGCTGCTGGACGGCGTACCCGAGTCGGTGGTGATCGGCGCGAGCCTGCTCGCCGGCGGCCCGGTCAGCCTGGTCACGGTGGTGGCGGTCTTCCTGAGCAACGTGCCGGAGGGGCTGTCCAGCGCCGCCGGCATGCGCCAGGCCGGCCGCTCCCGGCGGTACGTCTTCCTGCTCTGGACGACGATCGCGCTGGTCAGCGGCGCGGCGGCGCTCGCCGGCTACGCGCTGCTGGGCGGGGCGCCGCCGGAGGTGCTGGCTACCATCTCCGCGCTCGCCGCCGGCGCCATCCTCGCGATGATCACCGACACCATGGTGCCGGAGGCGTTCGAGGACGCCCATCTGCTGGTCGGCCTGATCACGGTCCTCGGCTTCCTGACCGCCTTCGCCCTCTCCCACGCCTGACCACCCGCCGGCCGCTCGCACGCTTGATCCAGTCCTTTTGCGGCGTGTCGCGCTCTCCCGAGACGGGGACACCGCGACACGCCGCAAAGCGCGTGGATCAACCCGGAAGCAACGCGGCACACGACCCCGCCGCGCCCTGCCGCCTCACCGCCCGCCAAAGCGCGTGGATCAACCGGCGGAGCGCGGTTTAGCGGTGGGTTAAGCCTCGGCGGAGAAACCGCCGCGGACTGCGCGCGCCTCTAGCATCGGCGGGTGCGCGTGAGATCCCTTGTCTGCCTGCTCGCCCTCGGTGTCGCCACCGCCACCCTGCCCGCCTGCGGCGGAAGCGGGGGCGGCGCGGCCCCGGTCGCGCGGTCCACCGTGGAGGCGACCGCCCCGACGGCGAGCCCGTCTGGCGGACCGACGGACCGCAGCGGCCTGGGCGGGCCGGGAAAGAGCGCGTCCCCGAAGCCGTCGAAGACCGCCGGCTCGCCGCTGCGGGCGGGCAACCCGAACGGGGGTGCCACGGTCCCGGCCGAGGCGCGGGCGGTGGACACCTCCCGTCCGACCAGGACAGTGGGCACGGGCACCCCGGCGAGCTGCACCTCGGACGCGGTGGTGCGGGCGGTCGCGGCGGGCGGGATCATCACCTTCGACTGCGGCCCCGACCCGGTGACGATCCGGATGAAGGCCACCGCGAAGGTCCGTAACAAGGTCGGGGCGCGGATCGTGCTGGACGGCGGCGGCAAGGTCACCCTTTCCGGGGGTGGTGAGCGGCGCATCCTCTACATGAACACCTGCGACGGCGCACAGGGCTGGACCACCTCGCACTGCCAGAACCAGGACCACCCGCAGCTCACCGTGCAGAACCTGACCTTGGCCGACGGCAACTCCACCGGCGAGCGGGCCGAGGGCGGCGGGGGTGGCGCGATCTTCGTACGCGGCGGCCGGGTCAAGGTGGTCAACTCCCGCTTCACCGGCAACCGTTGCGACCGGACCGGCCCCGACCTGGGCGGCGCGGCGCTGCGGGTGCTCAGCCAGTACGACAACAAGCCGGTGTACGTGGTGAACAGCACCTTCACCGGCGGGGTCTGCGCCAACGGGGCGGCGCTGAGCAGCATCGGCGTCTCCTGGACGGTGCTGAACAGCGTCTTCACCGGCAACAAGGCGGTCGGCAGCGGCGCCAACCCGGCCCGCTCGGGCACCCCCGGCGGCGGCAGCGGCGGTGCCATCTACTGCGACGGCAACGAGTTCACCGTGCGCATCGCCGGCACCCGCATCGAGAACAACCACGCCAACGAGGGCGGCGGCGCGATCTTCTTCGTCAGCAACAACCGCACCGGCACCATGCGGATTGAGCACTCGACCCTGCGCCGCAACCCCAGCGACGGCTTCGAGACCCAGGGCCTCCCCGGCATCTTCTTCCTAGGCGCCCGCCCACCCACCATCACCTCCTCCCGCCTGAGCTGACCCGCGCGTCGATCATGAGGTTGTTGCCCGCCGCACCGGGGCGGTTTCTAGGCTTCAGTGCAACTGATCTTGGTTGGGCTGGAGGTGCTGGTGGCGAGGCCGGGTGTGTTGACGTTCGGGCATCGGCAGGTGTTGGAGCATTTGTGGGCCTCGGGTCGGACGATCTCGCAGATCGCTGGGCTTCTCGGGGTGCCGGTGTGCACGGTGTCGCGGGAGGTGGCGCGGAACAACAGTGCTCGGCATGGAACGAAGAATCCGCTCGGGCGGTCGTTGCCGCCCGGGCGGGCTCGTCGCCCGTATCGGTGGGGGTATCAGGCGCAGTGGGCGCAGCGGCGGACTGACGCGGCGCGACGCCGGGCGACAACGTCGAAGCTGGCGGTGGGTACGCGGCTGCGGCAGGTGGTGGCGGGGAAACTGGCTCGTAGGTGGTCTCCGAAGCAGATCGCCGCGTGGTTGCGGGCCACGTTCGCCGACCGGCCGGAGTTGCAGGTGTCCCACGAGACGATCTACCAGGCGATCTACGTGCAGTCACGGGGGAACCTTCGGGCCGAGTTGACCCGGCAGGTGGCCCTGCGGTCGGGGCGCACTGCGCGGCGCCCGCAGTCACGTACCGCGGGTGCCGCCCGTAGCCGGCGGCCCTGGATCGGCGACCTGCACATCAGCGCCCGCCCCGCCGAGGCCACCGACCGGGCGGTGCCCGGGCACTGGGAAGGTGATCTGGTCATCGGCAAGGCCGGCGCCTCAGCGATCGTGACCCTGGTGGAACGCAGCACCCGTTACGTGATGCTCGGCGCCCTACCCAACGGCCGCGACAGCGAAGCCGTCATCGGCGTACTCACCGACCTGACCACGAGGATGCCGACGCACCTGCGCCGCTCACTGGCCTGGGACCAGGGCGTGGAAATGGCCACCCACCCGCAGTTCACCGTCGTCACCGGCTGCCCGGTCTACTTCTGCGACCCCCACAGCCCCTGGCAACGCGGCACCAACGAGAACACCAACGGACTACTACGCCAGTACTTCCCCAAAAGCAGCTACGACTTCCGCACCATCGACCAGGCCGGCCTCGACGAGGTCGCCCACGAACTGAACACCCGCCCCCGCCAGACACTGAGCTGGGCAACCCCAACCCAGCGTCTCGCTCAACTCATCACGCCCTGACGATTGCACTCACCACTTGACATCGCCCGGCGTGTCGGGACAACAACTTCATGATCAACGGCGGCGGAGTGGGAGGACTCGGTCAGTAGGGGTTGCCGTGGCCGGGGGTGCGGGCCTTGAGGAGGCCGGCGGGGCGGCCGGGCAGGTCGGGGGCGGTGGACATGGGCGGGGCGGTGGTGCCCGCTCGGGCGGCCATGCCGGCGAAGAGGTCCTTCAGGGCGGTGACGGCGTCCACCTTCGGGTGCCAGCCGAGTTCGCTCTCGGCGCGCTCGCTGGACATCAGCGGCGCGTTCAGGCCCAGCTCCACCCAGCCGACGTCGACCGGTTGCAGCCGAAACCGCCAGCTCAGCGCGGCGGCGGCGCGCAGCACCGGCGCGGCCACCGGGATCGTCCAGCCCTTGAAGTGCCGGGCCACCAGCTCCGGAGTCAGCACCGGGTCCGCGGCGACGTTGAAGGCGCCGCGCGCCTCACCCAGAACCGCCCTGGCGTACGCGTCGGCGACGTCGTCCGCGTGCACCGCCTGCATCCGCAGCCGGCGGTTCGCGGGTACGACGGGGATGCGCCCGAAGCGCAGCAGCCGGACCGGGGCGAGCGGCCCGAGGAAGTACCGGGTGATCTCGGTGCCCGCGTCGCGCTGGAAGATCAGCCCGGGCCGCAGCCGCACCACCCGCACGGTCGGGTGCTCGGATTCGAGGCGGTCGAGCATCGCCTCCACCTCGGCCTTGTCCCGGCTGTACGACGATCCGGGCACCCCGGTCGCCGGCCAGCGCTCGCTGATCGGGTGGTCCTTCGGGCCGGGCGCGTATGTGCCGACCGACGAGGCGTACACCAGGCTGGGAACGCCGGCCCGGACGATGCCGTCGATCACCGCGCGGCTGCCGCCGACGTTGGTCCGGTAGAGCGTGCGCTGGTCATGGCTGGGCTGGATCTGCCAGGCCAGGTGCACGACGGCGCCGGCCCCGGCGAAGAGCGCGGTGAGCTTCCCGTCCGCGCCCGGCGCCCCGATGTCGCAGGAGTGCCACTCCACCCGGTCGTACGGCTCACCGGCGTCCGGGCCGGGCAGCCGCCGGGCCACGCCGACCAGTTCCAGCCCCGGCTCCGGGCGCAGCCGGCGCAGCAGCGCCGTCCCCACGTTGCCGCTGGCACCCACGATGACGATCCGCATGCCGGCTGCCGTACCCGTTGAACCGGACTCCAACCCCCGCAACGGTCAGGGGCGGGGCGACTGGCGTACCCAGCTCTTCTCCTGCTTGCGGCGGCCCTGGGTGGCGGCCAGGCAGCGCGGGCAGATGAAGCCGACCGGGTCGGCCTCGGTGAGCACGTCGGTCGAGGTGTAGTCGAACGGCACGTGCGGGAAGCGGCGCAGCCGGGTGCGGCTGAGCTGGAGCCCGCAGGCGGTGGAGTTCTGGCCGGGCTGCCAGGCGTGCACCTCACCGCCCGGCACCCGTACCCCGTCCGGCCCGGTCTCCTCGCTCGACGCCGCCACGGCCGGGGTGCTGCTCATCCTCATCCCGTCCCGATTCCCCGCTCCCGCCGCTTCAGACCCGGCCGGTTGATCGACTCCGTGTCGCCGACATCGCGCCGTCCCACCCACTTGGAGACCGCCACTTCGCCGACCCGGAGTCGATCAACCGGCGGGCCGGGACACCAGCGCGGCCACCAGGCAGGCGAAGGCGGCGACGCTGGCCACCGTGCGGACCAGGTTCCAGCGCACCCAGGTCGCCTCGAAGCTCTCCCGCACCGCCGCCAGGTCGGCGATCCGGTCCACCGGCCCGGCGGCGTCCAGCCGGTCGTTGAGCGGCACGTTGCACCGCATGGTGATCAGCAGCGTCGCGCCGTAGAGCACCAGCGCGGCGACCGTCCAGGCCAGCGCCCGGCCGCCGGCGGTGAGGTGCAGCGCCACCGCCAGGGCGATCAGCAGCACCGCGCCGAGGAAGGCCGCCAGGAACCACCCGTTGAGGATCCGCCGGTTGATCGACTGCATGGTCCCGACGAAGGTCCGGTCGTCGACCGCGGCCAGGCCCGGCATGACCGAACACGAGTACGCGAAGAAGAGCCCGGCCATGAGCCCGGTGACTCCGGTGGCGGCGGCGAGGGAGATCGTTCTCATGCTTACCAGGCTCACCCGGCGCGGCCGTGTTGACCATGGTCGAGAGGCTCGGGGACATGCGTGGGCGTCTGGGGTCCGCGGGGCACCGGCGTGCGGCCGGAAGCCGGAAGGCCTCGCCGGCCAAGGTCCGGTAGCCTGAGGGCTCGGGCCGCTAGCTCAATGGCAGAGCTGTGGACTTTTAATCCATAGGTTCAGGGTTCGAGTCCCTGGCGGCCCACAAATCAGCAGGTCAGCGGCTCCTACGGGCGACGCCGAGGCCAGCAGCAGGGCGAGTACAGCAGCGAAGTACAGCAGTAGGCCGTTCATCGGTCGAGCGCCTTGCCGAGTCGCTTGAGCGCGTCGCGGGTGGCCGCCGAAGACACCACCGTGTAGATCTCCATCGTGATGGCGAACTGCGCGTGCCGAAGGATCTGCATGGCCACCCGAGGGTGCACGTCCAGGTCGGCGAGCAGTGAGGCACAGGTGCGGCGGGCGTCCCGGACGGTGATGCGCCGGACTCCGGCCGAGTCGCAGCGGCGGTTCCAGAACCGGTTGAAGTTCCGGGGCTCGACAGGGCGGCCATAGCGGGTGGTGAAGATGAGGTCGGACGGCTGCCAGGCTGGGCCGGCAGCCTCGGCGGCGGCGGCCTGGGCGTCGCGGCGGCGGTCGAGTGCCACGGTGCAGATGTCCGGCAGCGGCAGCGTGGCGTCCGAGGTGACCGTTTTCGTCTCTCGGTGTAGCAGCTGGTCGCCGACCCGCTGGAGCTGCCGGTCGATGGTCAGCTCACCGGCGTCGAGGTCGACATCAGCCCACGACAGCCCCAGCATCTCGCCCTTGCGGAGACCGAGCACCAGGACCAGGACGTAGGCCGCATAGAGCGGGTCATCTTCGGCGCGGGCCGACTCCAGGAACCGGCGAGCCTCGTCACTCGACCACGCCTTCCGCTTGCGGGACCGGACCGGGGGCAGCTTCACCAGCGAGGCGACGTTGCGGGAGATCAGGCCCTCGGTGATGGCCTGGGACAGGATCGTTCGCAGCACGGTCCGCAGGTGGGCAATGCTGGTCGACGACGGGAGATCCTGGCAGCACCGGCCGAGAGCACAGCAGCGACGCTGCGTCGGCTTGCGCCGGCCGTCCTTGCCCTGCGCGCAGCACTGGCAGGTCCGGCCGACGGCATTGATCCAGGTCTGCACATCGCTGACCCGCAGCTTGTCGAGCCGTTTCTTCCCGAGGCCGGGCCCCAGGTACAGCCGTACCGCCACCTCGTACGTAACGTAGCTGCCCGGCGCCAGGTTGGGCTTGACGATCTCCCGCAGCCAGTACACGGCGTACTCCCCCACCGTCGGCGACCTGGTGGCCACCGGTCCAGCCTTGGCCTGGCCGTGCAATTTGATCCACTTGTCGTGGACCTCGTCGCGGGTCTTGCCATAGACCCATTTCCGGCCCCGCTTGCCGTCCGGCTTCTCGACCCAGACGTAGGCGGCGAAGCCGTTGCGGTAGGCGAAGATTGAGCCTTCCCCATTGGCGCGGGCGCGGGCGCGGGCGGGCATCAGGCAACCTCCTGCCGGTCGACCTGGTCGCGGATGTACTCATCGACCCACTCGGGCAGGATGCGCCGGTACTTGCCGTCCTTGATCGACCGGAGTTCTCCGGTGGCAATCTTCATCTTGACCTTCGACAGGCCAAAGCCGAGCAAGACGGCGACCTCGGCGGGCGAATACCACTTCGGGGCGAGCGGGCCGGCGGGGCGGCTCATGGTGATGACCTCCAGGAATCATGCGGCGGGCGTAAGGGCTGACTGGGCGGTGCCGAGTTCGTGGGCTAGTTCTTCGCGGCCGGTGGTTCGTCGTTCGCGGGCGAGGGCGGCGGCGGTGTTGGCGAGGAGGGCGTCTCCGGTGGTGTGCCAGCCGACGCCGGCGAAGGTGAGGGTGCCGACGATGAGGGTGGTGTCGTCGTCGAGGTGGTCGACGGCCCGGAGGGTGTCGGTGTGCTCGGCGGCCTGGTCGTGGTGCTCGTGGCGGCGGAAGGCGACCCGGTTGTCCCGCAGGAGTTGGAAGGTGACCGAGTAGCGGCGGGCTTTGGTGAGGAAGTGGCCGCCGAAGCCGAGCATGTGCGCCCACCGCCGTAGCCGGGCGTACGGGTTGGTGGCCTGTGCTCTGCTGGTCGGTTGGGCGTCAAGGGTGGCTTGACGGGCGGCGATGCAGACCGGGCAGGCGGGGTAGCGGGTGTGGGTGCCGCAGTCGGGGCACTCCCAGCGGTCGACGAAGCCGGGCCGGGGCCGGTGGTCCCGAGGTCGTTGGGACAGTGGGACGGGTGTGCCGGTGGGTCGGCCGATGCGCCAGCAAGCGTCGATGAGGCGGGCGGTGTGGTCGCCGTCGGGGTCGGCGTAGTCGCCGATGGTGTCGGCGTCGAGCCTGACGGAGCGGTGCCCGGTTACCTCGGTGCTCTTGGTGGCGTACTTGGCAAGGTATCCGGCGACCATGCTGTCGGTGACCTCCCCGTCTCCGGTGAGGCTGATGGGTCGGATGTCGACCTGCTCGCCCCAGGCGATTGGCCAGCCCTCGGGCCGGTCGGGGTGGGAAGGGGTGGCGAAGGCGACCTGCTCGGCGGCGTGCCGCAGGGCGTCTTCCAGGTCGCCGACCGTAAACCCGGCCGGCGGGGGCACCACGGAGGCGGGGTCGTCCGGGTCGACGCCGTCGAGGCGCACCAGGGCGTGGAAGTGGACAGCTCCCCGAGCCTGAAACTCGGCCACCTTGCCGTGCGACAACCGGACCGGCGGAACCCTGCGGATGTTGCCCGAGGCGGTGACCACCTCGACGCGGGGAATGCCGCAGCGGCGGGCCAGCTTCGCCAGATGGCGTTCCGCGGCTTGCTTGGTGCGATGCCACAGCTCACCGGAGTAGAGGTTCCAGACGACCTGGTGGTCGTGGTCGTAGCAGTCCAGGCACAACGGCTGCCCCAGCACGACGTCGCCGGGCTCGTGTCGCGCCCAGCAGACGGCGGGGCGACCGTGCTCGCAGACGCCGACGTTGCGGCGGGCGTGACACGGCTCCGACCGGCAATCACAGCGCTTGCGGTTGCCGCAGCTGTGCCGCTTGACCACCCGCACGTGAACGGGACCGAAGGACGGGGCCGTGAAGGTCGGGAACACCGCCGGGTGCTGGGCCACCGTCCCGGGCACACCCTTGCCGCCGACGAGGCCAGCGCGCAAGAGCTGGTAGGCGTCGCGTTGGTAGGTCTGCGCGCAGGACGGGCAGACGGTGGCACGGCGGTTGCCGCAGGCGGTATAGATCGTGGCATCGGGCATGGCGTCGGTGTCCCGCTGATCCAGCACGCGGCCGGTGCCCTGCTCGACGGTGAGGAGCTGCCCGGCAAGGCGGATCGGGCGGGTGCAGCCGGCGGCGGCGCGAACGTGCTCCAGCCAGCCGAAGTAGTCGGGGCGGGTGGCGCGTTCGAACGCGGACCCGGCGGCGGTGTAGGCGTAGACCGGGGGGATGGTGTCGGCGTTCGAGCCCACACCCCGGGCCGAAGTCCGGGGTGTGAGGTCCAGCGTCGAGGCCATCAAGCCGCTACCTCTTCAGTCAGGGTGCGGGTGGTGATGGTGCGTTCGGTGACGATGACCCGACAGGCGCCGCACTGGCGCTTGGTCGGCTCGTGCCGATGGCAGGGAATCTGGGCGGTCTGTGCGCCGCAGCGGACGGTGACCGGTGCCCGGCAGGGCCCGCCGGGAATGACGTGCACCGGCGTGCGGCGGATGTCGAACGGGTGCGGGTCGGCGAAGGCCGGGCAGGTGTGGGTGACCTGCTCGATGTCGACGAGGTGGATGGTCATCGGGCACCACCGGCGATGGTGGTCAGGAGCTGCCCGGCGACGGCCGGGGCGATGCTCAGCCGGTGGGAGAGCTCATCAGCGGTGATGGGCTGGCCGGTGGCCTGTTCGTGCTGCACAGCGGCGAAGCGTGCGGTGGGCAGCAGGTGAGTCGGGACGGTGACGGGCTCCGGCTCCACAGCCGGGGCGGGAGTCGGCTGGGCGGCCGGAGTCGGCTCGGGGGCCGGGGTGATGGCGGCTGGCGGCGCCGGCTCTGCGGTGACCTGCTCGGCCACCTGGACGCGGATCGGTTTGGCCGGCTCGGCGGCCGGAGTGTCCTCCCGCGCGGTGGGGGCGGGGGCGAGGACGAGTTTGACCAGGGCCATGAACGCCAGGGCCGGCACGGCCGAGAGCAGCCAGCCGGAGATTCCGGGCTTGGCGACCGCGAGTTGCGCGGCCAGGGAGAGGCCGGCGGCGGCGATGAGCAGGAACAGCGGGTAGCCGATGGGTGCGCCGGTGCGGCGGCGTCGGCGGATGGTCAGTAGGCAGGCGATGGGGACGAGTTCGGAGATGACCGCGTTGGCCCAGCCGAACCACTCTCCCGTGCCGGCCGGGGAGTTGGCGAGGGTCCAGTCCTTGACGTGGGTGAACGAAGCGGCTCCGGCGAAGCCGGCGACGAGCAGGAGGATGAGGACCAGGACCAGGCCCTCGATGCGGGTGCCGGTGGTGCGGTCAGTGCGGGGCATCGGTGTGCACCTCCCCGGCGGTGACGATGCGTTCTTCGGCGGTGAGGCCGGCGAGTCCGACGCGGATGCCGTTGCAGGTGGCGCAGTGCTCGCCGTCGGCGGCGGTGCAGTCGGTGAGGTGGGCTTCGTGGATGATGCGCAGCGATTCGGCGTAGTAGCCGGACAGGAACCGTTCGAAGGACAGTGCGCCCCGGCCGGCGAAGTCACCGGCGATGGCGGTCACGACGTAGCCGTCCGGGGTCATCCGCTCCTGAGCGGCGAGGTTCGTGAGGGCGGTGGTCATTGGGCACCTCCGTGGCAGTCGAGGCAGCAGCCGTAGCGGCGGGGGATGTAGTAGGGCTGCACGAGGCCGCAGACGCGGCAGGTGCGGCGGGCGCGAAGGGCCTTGGCGATGGCGTCGCGCTGGGCGGGGGTGGCGGCCCGTTTGGGTGCGGCGAGGGAAACCCGGTAGAGGTAGGCGACCCGCTTGCCCCGCCGCCAGAGGAGTTGCGCGACGGGTTCGTGGCCTGCGGGGCGCAGGCCGGCGGCGCGCAGTTGCCGGCGGGTGGCCAGGCCCTCGGGGGCCATCCGGTAGGGGTAGGTGGGCATCCCGTATCGGGTGCCGGTCGGGTCGTAGAAGGTGGCGGTCATGGCCGGTCTCCCCAGCGCTGCTGGGCGGCTTGGCGGGTGATGCCGAGGCGGGAGCCGATTTCGGCCCAGGAGTAGCCGAAGGCCCGCAGGCCGATGACGGCGTCGGTGATGGCTTGGTCGATGACCGTCGAGAGGGCGGTGAGGTCGCGGAGGGCTTCGACGTCGCCGGTGGCGACGCGGCGGCCGTGGGCGCGGATGATGCGCCGGGCGAAGGCGGCGAACTCGTCGTTCTCGACGACGTCGCGGCGCTTCTGTCGGGGCACGAATGCCGTCAAGGGGTGCTTGACGCTGCTCATCGGTTCTCGCCTCCCTGGGTGTGGAGGCGGTCCCATTCCTTTGCCGCGCCTTCCAGGGCGGTGATGACGTGCTCGGCGGTGCAGAGCGGGTCGTCGTTCCAGGAGTAGGGCGAGGTGTGTTCGTCGATGTAGTTGCCGTCGTCGTCGAACAGGTGGATGGGGTAGTGGTCGTCGAGGTAGTCGACCAGGACGGCGATGGCGTCGAGGTAGGTGTGCCGGTCGTCGGGGTTGAGGTCGGAGAAGTGGTTGACCCGGTGGCCGGCGCAGGCGATGCCGATAGCGCCGACGGCGCAGGCCGGCGGCGTGGGGTGCTCGGCGGGGACGTCGGTGCAGTAGTAGGTGCCCTGGTGCCAGCCGTGCCGGCGCAGGTAGAGGGCAGCCATCCGCAGCAGGTCAGCGGGTGTGACCTGGACTCCGGTGGGTGGGTTTTGGGTAGCCTTCATGGCAGCCACGTCCTTTCGAGGGCTGTTGGCGGAGGGTCGGCAGGACCAGCGGTTGCTGGCAGGCGTTGACTGGTCCTGTCGGCCGTTTCAGGTGGTGCGTAGCCGCAGGTAGCGGCGGTGGCGGGTGTCGTCGCCACCCATCGGGGTCGGCGGGGAGACGAAGACGAGTCGGCCGCTGGCCGAGGCGACCTGGACCATGGCCGCTATCTCGTGCGGCTGGGCGACGATCCACAGCTCGATGAACTGGGCCGCCCGCTGCTGGTTGGCGCGGGCGTAGGTGCGCTCCCGGGTGGTCATGCCGCCAGCCCCAGGTCGAGACGCGAGGCGTCGGGGGCCGATAAGCGGGTGGGGCGGCGGATCCAGGCGGCGTAGTCGGCGATGCCGGCGATTTGGGCGTCCGACAGGTAGGCGACCTTGATGCGGCGGGGGGTGCCGCCTTCGGCGATGAGGTAGGCCGCGCCCTGGTTGGTGGGCTGGATGTCGGTGGCGGTGTAGCCCTGCTCGGCCCAGCCGTGACCGAGCACGATGTTCGAGCTGTTGGGTGTGGTGCAGCGGAACGCGGCGCGGTAGCCGAACAGGTCCCGCAGCGACGTGGGGATGATGTCGAAGGACGGCCGCTGGGTTGCGGCGACCACGGGGATTCCGGCGGCACGCCCGCGTGCGACCAGGTCGCGCAGGAGAGCGACGAACTCTTCCTGCTCCTGCTTGCTGCCAACCGTCGCGGAGTAGAAGGCGATTTCGTCGACCAGGACGGTGATGACCGAGAGTCCGTCGAGGGCGGTGAGTTTGCGGCACCCGTGGGCGCGCAGCCAGGCGTAGCGGTTGTTCATCACGACCTGGAGCCGTCGCAGGACGGTCAGGGCTTCGGCGATGTCGGGGCCGATGAACGCGTCAGCCACGTCTTCCCACTGGCCGAGTTCGACGAGCTTGCCGTCGAGCAGGACGAGCCGGGAGTCCACGCTGAGGGCGGCGTGGGCGGCAATGGCGTTGAGGAGGCCGGATTTGCCTCCGCCGGGTTCGCCGCCGGCGAGGAGGTTGCGGTAGGCGAGGGTGATGTAGACGGCCTGACCGAACTCGTCGATGCCGACGAAGATGGGGTCGAACATCGACAGGCCAGGCCCCACCGGAACCCCCGACGAGGGGGCGGGTGCCGTGGTGGTCATGGGTGCCCTCCTTGGGCGGCAGGTGGGCGCGGAGAGCCACACGAACGAGCCCGCCATGGCTCCCCGCGTCCTGGTGAATTGGTGGGTTAGATCCAGTCGGAGACGTCGTCCTGAGCGGCCGGAGACGAAGCCGCGGGCTTGGTGCCGTTGGCGGTAGTGGCCGGCTTCTTCTGCACCGGCAGGGTGATAACGGGTGCGTCGACGTCAGGCAGGTCCAGCGCCGTCGGGATCACCGGCGCAGGCCGGTCGGCCGTGGGCGTGTCCGGGTTGATGACGTCGACCAGCGGAGAGCCCACCGTCGCGGTGAGGACTTCCCGGCGCTTGATGTCGAACCGCAGATAAGCGGCGTTGCCGTCCGAGGCCCGCTCCACCAGGGCGGTGGCGGCGTGACAGGCGACCGCGATGCGGTCGAGACGGCCTTCCAGGTCCGCGAGGGACAGGCCAGGTCGGAGGTAGACCCAGACCCGCTCACCGACAGGCGTGGGCTTGGCCCACAGGATCAGCGGGAGGCTGCCGGACTGGTTGGCGATGATGAACTGCGCGAAGCACACGCGCAGCCGATGCCGCACCACCAGGCACCAGGTCCAGGCGACCACGGCCCGGCGGGAGACCGGGACAGCGGCGGGGACGCCGACGACCAGGGCGACGACCGCCAGCGTGACGGGCGTGGAGGTGTGGTCGGCCAACTGGACCCAGAAGGTGATGACGGCGGTGGTGAGCACGATCTCGACGGACCACCACCACAGCAGCCGAAGGACCGGCCAGATGCGGACCAGGACCCAGGCGAGCCCGCCGGACGGGACACCGATGGCCGCGCCCAGGAACAGGGCCAGGATGGGGTGCATGTAGGAAGCGGCCACCACGGCCGCCAGGAGGCCGACGATGACCGCCGTGAGGATGAACGCCAGCCGGGCGTTGCGGGCCGAGGAACGGTGGACCTTGGCCTCGATGACCGTCACCGTTCCGGTGGACTTCCCGAAGGGGCGGCGAGGGCTAGACTTGGACACAACGAGTCCTCCCAATGCGAGTTGGGTCGGATGAGTGGAGGGCACGGGGTCGGCAGATGTAGGAGTCGGACCGACCCCGCGCCAGCTCTTGCGGGGATGCCACCACCGCTGGTGGTGACGGGCCGGGAATGTAGGAGTCGGAACCACTCCCGGACCTTGGATCTCAGGTCAGCGGACCGTCAGGCCGCTTCGCAGACACCACAGAGGCTCACACAGCACGCTTGCGAAGGACTACTTAGCGGCCGAGTTACCAGCCAGCGGCTTCAGCGAGATGGCGCGGAACGCGGTGCCGTTGCGCCCGTTGGTCGCCCACGGGATGGCCTCCAACTGCTCGACAGCGATGAGCTGTCCCACCTTCACGCCCGGCTTCTCGCCAGCCGTCGTGATGGTGATGACCTCACCGCCGGTCTCGTCGAGAACGAAGACCTGGGTGGACCACATGGGCCGGCCGGTGTTCTTCTCCGACCGCTGGTTGCCGTTCTGGTCGTTCTTCGGCTCGGGGTCCTTGGACACCGTGACCTGCTTGCCCTCCGTGGCGATGTACAGCTTCACAACTGACCTCCTGTGTCGTGAGCGTGTCCCAGGTGGACGACTGCTCGCCTGTTAAGCCCCATCAACATCGGTCGTTTGCGGGCTTGAAAACAGTCAAGCAGGCTCAACCAGGGCTGTAAAGCCCCCTAAACAGGATTGTTGAGGGAGTCTGTCCGAGCAGTTGAGGGTGTAAGGGCAAGCGACAAACTAGGTTGTAGTTAGCCCCCTGGACAGAGAGGACACCGCAGTGCTTGACCCCGCCAGCGCGGCGAGCATCCAAGACCCGGCCGAACGCGCCCGGACGGTCAGCGCTCTGATCGACGAGTACCAGGTGGCCATCACTGAACTGTCCCGGGTGCGGCGCGAAACCATCGAAGAGCTGCTTGCCGGAGGTATGACGCAGGGCCGGATCGCCGAGCTGCTCGGCATGTCTCGCTCCCGCGTCTCGCAACTGCTCTCAACAGGCGTCCGGCCAGAACGCTCGTTCCTCGGCGCAGGCAAGTTGACCGTTGCGATCGGCGGCAAGCAGGAAGCGAACCGGCACGACCCCGGCGAGGTGGTGTCGGTCGAGTCGTTCACCGCCTACGAGATGCTGGCCGAGCTGGCCCGCACTGTCGGCTTGGAGTCGGGTTACGAGGTGGTGCCGCCGCCGGGGCATGTGCACCTGAACCGGTCGAACCTGATCGTGCTGACGAACCCACGGCTGCTGCCGTTCCTGGCACAGGTCATGGAGGCTGATCCACACCTGCGGTACCTCGTCGATGACGATGGCTGGTACATCCACGACGTGACGACGGGCCAGGACTACCGGTCGCCGCGAGACCGGGGCGAGACCGCGGACTACGGATACGTGGGACGGCTTCCCCGACCCGACGGCAAGGGCACCTTCCTCTACCTGGCGGGTACCCACGCGCAGGGCACCCTCGGTGCTGCCCATTTCGTCGCCACCAACCTGGCAGAGCTGTACAAGGAGCTGAAGAACCGCCGGTTCTCGACGCTCATCAAGTGCGTCTATGACCCGAAGGACCGGCGGAAGATCCTGTCGACCGAGCGGCTGACACCGCTGTACCGCCCCGACGGTGCCTGATGCGGGTAGCGACCGCGACTGACCCGGGTCACCCGCTACGGCCCAACGAGGACTGGGTTGCCGCCGCCCAGGGGCTGATCGTCGTCCTGGACGGTGCGACCGCCCGCACGGATACCGGCTGTGCGCACGGCGTGGCCTGGTACGCGGCGAAGCTGGGATCGACCATCACCGGCCTTGCCGTCGAGGGTGACCGCAAGCTGGGTGACGTGCTGACCGATGCCATCGGGATCACGGCGAGGATGCACCCCGAGTGCGACCTCCACCATCCCGCTACGCCGTCGGCGACCACCGCACTGATCCGGCTGACCGAAGACGCGTTGCAGTACCTCGTACTCGGCGACACGACGGTGGTGGTCGACACCACCGACGGGATCCAGGTCTTCAACGACGACCGGGTCGACACTACGGCCCAGGCCGAACGAGCCGAGGCCAACCGCTACCCGTTCGGCTCCGCCCAGAAGCAGGCAGCACTCCTGCGGATGAAACACGCCGAGCTGGCGTTGCGGAACCAGCCAGGAGGCTTCTGGGTAGCCGCAGCAGAACCCACCGTCGTCACCCACGCGATCACCGGACAGATTCCGCTTACGGCTGTCCGGCGGCTGGCCGTGCTGACCGATGGCGCCGCACGCCTGGTCACGATGTTCGACCTACTCGACTGGCAAGGGGTGCTCGACGTCCTGGACGAGCACGGCCCGACCGAGCTGATCCGACGGGTCCGAGCGATCGAGGCAGCCGACCCGAACGGCACCAAGTGGCCCCGGAACAAAGGCAGCGACGACGCCACGGCGGTCTACGCCAACTGAGGCGGCCGGCCGCCGGCGATGTCGCACTCCGCTTGATCCGTTACACGGTGACTCCAGTTGACGGGTTACACCGGCCTTGGCATGCCGGACACGGCCCGTGACGCCGGCCGTCCACCACGCTGGTGTCCCAGGCATCCGCTTCTGCCGAGTTGAGTGCTCGATCTCGCCAAGTTAAAGGACGGAATCGTCGCAGCGTGAGCCGCCGAGCGGTGACTTTTTAAAAACTGTTGCCGAGCTCGATTTCGGCACGGATCGCAAACTCCTTTAGTTTGGCGATTCCCTCGTTCTGCCCGCCGAGAAGCTGGAAGTGCGCAAGAGATGCGAAGCGAATGAGTGCCTCGATGGCGTCGTGTGGCTGCGAGTTGACCAGCCTACCGACTTCTTCCATGCCATCTTCGTCCCAGTAGGCAAGCAAGATCTGGCTGGCAAGTCCCATCATTCTTGCGGCATCAGCGGGAAGGGTCGGATCACTCTGATCTTCGGTCATGCCCGCACCTTAGCAACAAGCACCAGAAGTGCTCTATCAGAGTTAAACTCCACCTGGGGACCGGACACCGCAGTTGCCTACCGACGTGCAGGGAAGAGCTCACTGACCGCTCCTAGCACTGCTCCCCGCGCAACACCGGCGAGATGCCCGGAGGGCGCAAAGTCTGGGAGCACAATCCGTAGGCGGTGATCAGGGAGGGCCGTGCCACTACGCCGCCCCTGCCTCACCGGCATAGCCCGGCTATTATCAACGGCCGCCAGCCGGAGCCAACCCGCCGCAGCCAAGCAGAAGTGACCTACATGGCTACTTTACGGATCTGCCGAAAAGGGGACGTAGGCCGCTCGTCCTTAGTAACGGGTACCCCGTGGGTTTGGGCGGCCGTCAGGTAGTGGGTGCAGCCTGCCAACGCGGCCAGGTTCAGATCCGGTCACACGGTTCCCCAGGACATGCGTCCGCGCGGAGTGTGCCACCTGGACGACTGCACCCTAATGGCACTCGACGAGCCCGGTGCGACAACCGCTGCATACGAGGCTTGAAGCAGGTCTTGACGCTGATCTGTACCGTCTGGTGTGTGGAAACGTGGGTTACTACCGTGGTCGGTCTCGCAGGGGGCCTCCTGCTGTCCGTCGCATTCTGGTACTTTACGTCGCACATCATAGTGCCGTCGGTTCAATTTCACGATTTTATTAGCAAGCGGGATCACCGAGGGTCAGGGAAGACGGTATACAGGTTTCGCATTAACAACCCACGACGCAAGCGAGGTGTGATTGATGTTTCGATACAGGCACGCGTGCACTATCTCGGAGTCAGTCTGATTCCGAGATCCGACAAGGGCTTGAACGTCAAGAGCAACCGCACCATGCTTGACGTTCCACTTGACAATAAACATCTGTTCCGGTTGGCGCCGGGAGCTCGCCGCGTGATCTGGTTGGATTTGCACAGAATGAACTTCGGCAACTTTCCCTTCACTGCGGAGCAAAAAGCAGTGGTCGTGAACGGCGGATCGACCGCTCTTGAGACGCTCTTCGCCCTCGGGGACGACGCTTATCTGAGGATTGAGGTGTTATGTTACGACGAGTGGAGCGGGTCCCGCCGATACTATTCGTCCCGTGAGTATCGGGCCTCGGACATCAAGCTGGGCGTTTTCGACGGCGATGGAATTCGCCCAGAGATCTCCGCAGAACAGCCGCCCCTTGAACCCGGTGACACCCAAAAGTGACCGAGGCCGACGGCTACATAGCGGCGCCAATGGCTGATATCAAGCTACCGGATCTGCCGCGATGCGCTCGGTCATGCCGATGTCCGCGCCTCGGCGGTCTCGTCCGGTAGAACGGTGAGCGACCGCGACTGGTGTGGGCGAAGAAGCAGGTGAGTTGTTGTGGAGAACCCAGACGTGGGTGCGGCTGCCATATCGCGGGTTTACGTCGACATGGTTGGAGACCTGTTCCACGCGGGCCACGTGTCGCTCCTCCGGGAGGCGCGCCGCCATGGTGACTGGCTGGTCGTCGGCGTGCTGTCCGACAACACCCGCAGCCTCCTACAAGCGTCGTCCCATCATGACCCTCGCCGAGCGTGTCGCCGTGATCGAGTCGTGCAGGTACGTCGACGAGGTGATTGAGGACGCCCCGCTCCAAGTGACCGAAGAGTTTCTTGCCGAGCACGGGATCACCACCGTGGTGCACGGCGACGACTTGTCGCCCGAGGGAGCCGAGTTCGTATACGGGCCCGCCGCAGCAGCCGGGAAACTCACTTACGTTCGGCGCACGGGAGGAATCTCAACCACCCAGTTGATCCAGCGGGTGCTCGACGCGGCCGCCTCGCGAAATGAATGACCGGATCTGCCGCTGACCGCGCGTCTTGACCGGCATCGAGGATCGCTACCCCGGCGATAGGACGGCACGCCGGTTACGCACTGTGACAGCAGAACAGGAGAGATCCGGCTGGCTGTCACCCATCAAGTGAAGCTGATGTGTAACGGATCAAGTGGAGCCCGACAGCCGGCCGCCGGCGATGTCCGGTCTCAGGACCTCCGTGACAGATCAGTCTCAGGACGTGCGTGACACCTCCAGCTAGACGATCTTGTCTGCCTCGGGCAGTTCGTGTCGACAGAGTTGCGGACGGTACGTGTCACAGAACGCGGTAGTACCACCTCCCTGCGGTAGTGCCTTTCTGTGCTGAGCTCGATACTTGAACTGGATCGACAACGAGAGGTGCAGAGGATGGACGAGCATGCCGGTAAGCAGGAGGGGCCGTCCGGAGAAGAACTCGCGAGCTGCACCAGGTGGTTTGAGCAGTACGTCGAGGCGTTGAACCAGCGATCTGTAGTGGCTGAAGCGGCTGGCGGACCGTACGCGTGTCCCTGCTGTCGGCACCCGACGCTCGAGGGGCGAGGTCAGTTCGAGATTTGCTTCGCCTGCGGCTGGGAGGACGACGGGCAGGATGACGAAGACGCTGACACGGTGCGAGGCGGCCCCAACGGTTCGCTCAGTCTGACGGATGCCCGGCGTGCCTACGCCGAACGGCCGGTCAGCCTGGCGGATGCGCGGCGTGCCTATGCCGAGCGACAAGCCCGTTGGGAAGAGCGCAGACGCCGCCGATCGGCGCCCGAGACGACTTGACGTGATTGGGCCGCACGCCGGTCGCTTCCGCGCTCTCGCGGAGTGTCACCCAGGTCCTGATACCGATCTGTCACTGAGGTCCTGAGACCCGACACCGGCCGCCGGCGATGTTGTTCAAAGTTTCTGTACGTCTTCAAGGCGGCCCGCAACGGGCCGCACGCGCCGCCGCCAGGGCGCGCGGCCTGCACTCCGCTACCGCTCCGCTCCGGCCACGCAAGACGCCCGGCGGCTGGCGCGGAAGGCGGGGAGCCCGGAGGGCCGCCGCAGAACAGTAGACCGTTGACGTGGTGTGGTGGCCGGCAGCCGGCCGGGCCGCGCGGCAGGACCCGCGCGGCGTAGGGGAGCGCAAGCCGGCCGCGTCGGCGAGCTGGCGCAGCGTGAGGGGTTGCGGCTACTGCGCCTCCGGCGGGGGCGCAACAGCTCCAGGATGGCCGGAAGGTCGTCGGCGGGTGCCGGGTCCGTGGGTGATTGCGGTAGGCCATCCCGCCTGCCATCGACCCGGGCGAGCCGAGCAGACCACCGCCCGACCCGCCAGCGCCCGAACCAGCCGTCAAGGTGCGCTTGACGTGGCGGGCCGGGCGGCGGCCCGCTCTCCAGGAGGACGGGTCGACGGCATACGGGATGGCAAGCAATCACTCTGCTCTGCAGAAGGCCAGGACCTGGTTGGAATCCAGGTCGTCAACTCATGCGCGCCAACGCCCATGAGAATGATTCGACAGATCAGCTCGCATGATGTCTGGCGGCGAGCTAGACCGTTAGCCCAGCCAGAGGGCCGCTCCTGCCTTGGCGAGCTGCGTTTTGCGGGGCTCGAAGTCAGGCATCGCGCGCTCCACGACAGCCCAGAACGCCGGCACATGCTGCGGATGATCAATGTGTGCCAGTTCGTGGACGATCACGTAATCGATGAGGCTGGGCGGAAGTTGGAGAGCGGCCCAGTGCAGATTTAGCCGGTTGTTCTTGCCAAGTGACCCCCACCGATAGCCAAGGTCGCGCACTTCGAGTTCGTCATGCCGGAGGCCCATCCGGCGAGCCCAAGGCTCGATGCGGAATGGCAGCCAGGCAAGGGCGCGGTGTCGGTACCAGCGGATCATTGCGGCTGCGGGGTCACCAGTCTGGGCGAGTGCTCGCGCCATGCGCAGCCGCCCCCGCTCCAGCTTGACCGGATGATCCTCGCCCAAATCGCGAGTGAGCAGGAGCCGGTACCGGCGGCCGAGATACTCGAATCCTTCGCCGGTCACGAACTCCTTGTCGGGGCGGGCCGACAACAGCAGGTCCTTCTCGGCAAGCTTGCGGTAAATCCAAAACCGTTTGGAGTTCGCCCACGAGGCGAGATGGCCTGGCGAGCAACCGGCCGGTGCGTGAAGGTTCAGCGAGCCGTCGCGGTCGACGGTGATACCGACGGTTCGGCGCGATACCGACTTTCGTACCGCGAAGTCCAGGTCGCCCACAGTCATCCGTTCGGGTAGCGCGCTAGTCATACCGGCCCCGCCGTTACAAGTCTCGCCCGATTCGCCTTGGCAAGCTCGACCAGCCGGTCGGCAAGCGGCGGTAGCCGATCGAAGTCGAACAGGTCGCCGCCGTCGATCCGTTGATCGTCCAGCATACGGATGATCTGATTGCGCAGCGTGTTCTGCGCGTGGGGGTTGTGCCAGAAGCCCACGAGGCGAATCTCCAGCTTGATGTGTTGCACCAGGTCGATCGTCACTTGGCGGAGAACAGCCTCGGTCGGCGGGGTCAGTGCCCTGCCCTCGTCGCTGGCCTCGCGCTTGAGGATGTCGTAGAAGGGTGCCTCAGTCTGCGGATCCAGCCCGGACTCCTCGGACTGCCGGCCAGCACGTACCTGCGGAAGCAGCTCACCGAGGGCAAGCACGAGCTGATCCCACTGGTCGCCCAACTCCTGGATGATCTCTTCGAGCCGTTCAGAAAGCTGGCCGTAATACTCGGGATCCTCTTCGAGGTGCCCACGCAGATGGTGGCGGATCGCATGCTCCATCTCAGACGCCTTGGCCCGGTCAGTACGAAGGCCCGCGACCTTCTCGTCGAAGTCGGTCGCAGTGATGGAGATCGGCGGTATCTTCTGGTCGATGCCCAGTGCCTCGATGTGGTCGTCGATCAGACGCCGTACCTTCTCGCCGTATAGCGACGGGTCGAAGCCGAGGTCGTCGCGATACCGGCGCCGTGCAGTTAGCGCGATGGCGCCGAACGTCTTGGCGCCCGGTACGTGCGGCAGCGCCTCGGGGCGAGGCAGCACGGTCTCCAGGCTTGTGGTGAATTGCTTGAGTGCCGCCTCGAACGCCGCCCGCAGCCGCTCATCGGCCAGTGCCTGCACACACGCCTCCTGGTCGGCCTCAGCGTCGAAGCGGTCGATTCCGCGCTCCAGGAACAGGTTGCGCACCCGCTGGTGCCGCTCGGCCAGCAGCGGTACCTCATCCACAACGCTGCTCAGCGCGCCCTCGATGTCCTTCTCCGCGTATGCGGCGAGGGCGGATTTGAGGTTGTCGGCTACGCCGAAGTAATCCACGACGTACCCGGCCCGTTTACGTGCGGCCGTGCGATTAACCCGGGCGATGGCCTGGAGGAGCTCCGCCTCTTTGATGTGCCGGTCGAGGTAGAGCACCTGTTCCACCGGGGCGTCGAAGCCGGTTAGCAGCATGGACTTGACGATCAGGAACGCCACTGGGCTGCCTCGTCCGGGGTCAGCTTCCTTGGTAGATAGAGGTAGCTTGAATTGATCGATCACCGCTTCCTGACGGTCCTTATCGGTCCAGCGCGCCAGCTCCTCCTTGTCGTTCTGGGCACCGGAGATGACCGGTATGAACTCCAGTCGGGCGATGAGGTCCCGGTAGGGCCACGCGCGCACGAGTCGCGCCGTCCGGGCCTTGAACTGGTCGGCTCGATCTGCGGCGTCTGCGGTACGAAGATGTGCGGGGAGGTCGTCCAATTCGGCGACCAGCTGCTCACGGGCGACCAGCAGCGCTTCGCGAAACCGGACGGTCGCGCGCCTGGTGCTCGCCACGACTTGGGCCTTGAACCCATTAGGCAGCACGACATCCACATAGTGGCGCAGCATGTTCCGAGCCTTCGCCTGGATCAGCTTCGGCGCCTCCAGCACGTTGCCCTTGGTGGCCCACCGCCTCTTAATAGCCTCCAACTCATCCGCGGAACGCTCGACGAACATGTCGTCGAACACTTCGTCCAGGTCACGGGCATCACGTACCGCAGCCTGGACGGTACGGCCCTCGTAAAGGATGGGCACCGTTGCCCCATCCTCCTGCGACTCTAGGATCGTGTACTGGTCGAGATAGTCACCGAAGATTGCGTGGGTGAACTTCTTCTTGCCCATGATGATGGGGGTGCCGGTGAATCCGATCCTGGCGCAGTTGGGCAGCGCCTCCAACAGGTGTGCGTGTAGCGCGCTGCCGTGCGACCGGTGCGCCTCGTCGACGAGCACCACTATGTCTTGGGACCTGTCCAGGACACCAAGCGACTGGAGGGCCTCGGCGTCCTGCTTGCGCGCTTGCGGGTTGCGGTACTTCTGGATCATCGCGAAAACTAACGCCTTGCCCGGCCTTACGAGCAGCTGCCGGACGCCAGCCACACTCTTTCCGACGTAGACTGTCTCGCCGGTCAAGTTCGCGGTCTCGCTGAGTTGCCGTTGAAGGTCGGTGCGGTCGGTGACCACTACTACCTTAAAGCGCACCAAGTCCCGGTGGGTCCGCATAGCGCGTACCAGAAACACCATGGTGAGGCTCTTGCCCGATCCCTGCGTATGCCAGACGATCCCGCCGCGCCGGTCCTGCTCGCCGTCTTCCGCGCGGGTCTTGCCCATGCAAAGCCGGTCGATGGCGCGACGGACCGCTCGGTATTGCTGATATCGTGCGGCAATTTTGACGGTGCGGGAGCCGACCGGCATGAACAGCGTGAAATGCCGCACAAGGTCGAGCAGCCGCTCCGGGTGCAGCATCCCGGCTGCCAAGCGCTGTTGGCTGGATAGCGACGGTACGTGCAGCGCTGCCGCGACGTCTGCCTCCGGCGTCGGCTCAGTGGTCTTCCACTCGGCGAAGTGCTCGGCTTCTGAGGTGAAGGTGCCGACCATCGCACGTTCGAAGCAGCTCGCGACAACGAACTGGTTGAGGTGGAACAGCCGCTCGTTGCCCTCGGGACTGGCCGCGCCGCGCTGGTTGGCGTACCGGCGCAACTGCTCGATCGCCTTGACCATCGGCTCGACGATGCCGGGCGCCTTCGCCTCCACCACGACCAGCGGGATGCCATTGACAAACAAGACCAGATCCGGGGCGATGTACTTGTGCTGCTGCCCGCCCGGTTCATCAACCCGGAACTGGTTGATGACCAGGAACTCGTTGCGCTCCGGGCGCTCCCAGTCGATGAACTGGACGGTACGATCGCGGCCGCGATCCCAGCCCTCCACACCATCAACAGTGCTACCGAGAAGCAGTCGTTCAGTCAGCTCCTCGTTGATCTCGATGAGCTTGGATGCCTTGGGTCGGGTGAGGCTGGCTACAGCCTGGGAAAGCCGATGGTCGTCCAGCCATGGTTCGCCGTTTTGGTTCAGGTTGATGGTCCGAAGCGCCGCCCGTAGGCGGCTCTGCAGGATGGTCTCGCGGAAGGACGAGCGGCCCGTCGCGCCCGGATCCGACTTGGAGCCCTCGATATGCGACCAGCCCATTGCCGTGAGCTGCGTGAGGAGCGGCAGCTCAACCTGGGCGTACTCGGGACCTCCACTCACACCGCAGCCTCCTCCGCGACATTCACCCGTACGCGCCCGGTCATCAGGTCATCCACCAAGCCGTGCTTGAGCAGCTCAGACTTCCGCAAGCGAGCGATCTCTCGGCGAACTCGCTCATCCCAAGGCTGCAATGCTCGGACGATGGCTCGCTGCTCGGAAATCGGTGGCACGGCAACCGTAATGGGGTGGACGAAGTTGCGGTTGAGAGTTGGCACGGACGTTGCAGCGTCAAACCGTTCGAGCCGCATAAACTTTAGCAATAGGTGGATAAACTTGGGGTAATTGCCCTTAAAATCCTTAACCCATAATGACGTGTCATGCGGCCAATAGTCGCCGGGAAGGTAGTAAGAACCTCCCAACTTACCCTTTCTGCCTATAACGACACCGGGACCCTTGACCATTGGCCGATCGTGGAAGCTGGATATCCCGGACGATGACACTACCGGGATTTGCCCCGGTCGTTGCTGTGCAACAGTTATGTCGTATCCTCGCTGGAGGGTAAGGAATGAGCCCAAGGGCCCAACTGACCACGCGATCGGTACCGGCCCCAGAATGGAGTCCTTGAACTGCGCGGGACTGGCTTGTGGATCTAGGACCCGTCCATGCTCGCCAATTCCGCAGGTGAGAAGGTCGTAGAGTAGACCCTGCCTTGCCTGCTCAAGCTTGGCGATTAGCCGCTCCGCCGACCGGATCACCTCATCCGCCGTATCAAGGATATCCGCAATTTTCCGCTGCTCCTTCGGCGGTGGGACGGGCATCGCCAGATTGCGGAGGTAGGACTTGCTCAGATTCTTGAGGCCCGTGCTTCCCTGAACGCTGCGCGTAATGCGATCCTGGATCGTGGAGGATGCAAGGATGTGGTAAAGGTATCGGGGATCCATCTCACGTCGAGGGCGAACTCCGATTAGGAAGCTGGCGAGTAGGAATTGGTGGTTGCTTGTAACGAAGGATACGTTTCCAACTCGCTCAGCGTTGCCGTTTGACCCAACCATCGCAATAGAGCCCGCCGGCACCAGGAACCTCTCGACGGCGCTTCGCGATGCGACTCGGAGGTAGAGAAGGTTCTCGGTGTCCAAGTCGCGTTTGATATTTGGGATTCGCAGGACCGGCAGGGTTCCTTGTTCCGCTACCCGCCGCTCCTGCGATGCATCCCAGCTAATGCCACGTTCGATGTCTGCTAAGTCCGCCAGAGGAAGCAGCGGAACCTCGATGCCGTTAGTCATAGCCAAGTTCCTTGAGCATAGCGGCGAGTCTGGCGGAAGCAGCGTCATGTTGCTGTTCAATCTGGTGGACCGGAGCAGAGTACTTGTCCCACCAATTCTCCAACGCCGCAATGATCTGCTGGCGGCGCGCCATAACGTAGCTGTTGAGATGTGTCGCCAGGTCGTCGCGCGCCAACATTAGGACGAGGTTTTGCTCTTTCGCGCCCGTTAGCTTTTCCCTCGCTAGACCGAGTTCGGCGGCGAACCTCCCCAGCAGATTTCTCTGCTCGCGCTTAACGGCAGCCAATTGGCGCTTCAGCGCTACCAACTCGGCCGGCGACAGGGCCTCCTCGGCTTCGTCCTCCGCATCGTCTTCATCCTCGCCACTGCTCGTCGCCGCCTTCACGCGCACGTCCAACTCGGCGCGCTTGGCCTCGACGGCAGCCAGGTCATCCACGTAGGACGGCAGTAGCGCCGGCACCAACCGGTGGTTGAACGGGTCGGCTTTCGAGTCCTTGTCCTCTAGCGCGGAGAGGATGGTGGTGACCCACCCATCGACTACACCACCGAAGCCGTGGGTAGCGAGCGTACGCAGGTCGTACTGGATCGTGTTCCACCACCGAACGATCACGCCGGCGAGCTGGAACCGGTCGAGCAATCCCACTGGCAATAGCGCGGTGATGAAGCTCTCCAGCAGCTCTCGACGCGCCAGCATCAGCGAACGCGTGGCCGGCATCTGCACCAGCAGTTTGACGTGCTCGCCCCACCACACGTCCAAAGCTTCACGCAATTCGGCTTCCCTGGTTCGTACTCCCGCATCATCGACCACGAGGTCCTTTAAGCCCGCCTTGGTCAGGCCATCCGCAAAGTCCAGGTACGCCGTGTGCTGGTCGATGAAGACGTGCTCGGGAGCGAAGCCGTGCGAGGCAAACAGACCCTTCTTCGCCTCAACTTCAGCCCGGGGGACACCGCCGTGCAGATGCGCGCGCACGTCCTGCCGCTCGAGGGGCGGCGTGTTGTCGGCGTACCGGCGGATGTTCAGGTTGTCGTCGTTGGCCGCCAATTCCTCGCGGGTGACGACAGCGGCGTAGCCGGGGATGTCGGCGAACTCGCGGTACGCGGAGACGATCTTCTCGACGTGTTCGGGCAGCAGGTAGTTTTGCGCCCGGCCGACGGAGAATTCAGCGTCGGCGTTGATGAACAGCACCTTGCCCCGCCGGTCTGCCGGCTTGGACTCGGGCGCTCGAAGCACAAGGATGCACGCTGGGATGCCGGTGCCGTAGAACAAGTTCGGCGGTAACCCGATGACCGCCTCGATGATGTCGTCATCGAGCATCTTGCTGCGGATGTGGCGCTCCGCGCCGCCTCGAAACAGCACGCCGTGCGGCATGACGGTGGCTGCCAAGCCATTGGCCTTGAGTACCGACACCATGTGCTGGACGAACATCAGGTCAGCCTTCTTGCCGCCCTCCGGTGCCCAACCCCAGCGGAACCGCTCGGGCCGCTGGATGCTGCCTTTGTCATAGTTTAGAGAGAAAGGCGGATTGGACAGCACCCGGTCGAAGCGTTCGAGCTGGCCACCGTGGACATGCATCGGTGCGATCAGTGTGTCGTCGTTCTGTATGTCCCCGTCCGGGATGCCGTGCAGCAGCAGGTTCATTTTGGAAATGGACCACACGCCGCCGTTGTTCTCCTGCCCGGCCAGCCGCAGGTTGCGCGGGTTGCCGCCGTGCTCCTCCACGTAGTCCTTGGACAGGATGAGCATGCCGCCCGAACCCGAGCATGGGTCGTAGACCGACATGCCCTCGCAAGGCTCGACGATTTGGACCATCATGCGGACCACGATCCGGGGCGTGTAGAACTCGCCGCCCTTTTTGCCGGCAGAGTCGGCGAACTCGCGGATGAGGTACTCGTACGCGGCGCCCAGCAGGTCTGGGAACTCGAAGTCCTCGTTGCATAGCCGGTACTTGGAGAAGTGAGCGATGAGATCGCGCAGCTTCTTGTCAGGTATACGAGACTGGCCCACCTGCCGGGTGAAGTTGATGTGCTGGACAACGCCCTCAAGCGCCTGGTTGTGCTCCTCCAGCGCACCCAACGCCTTATTCAGCCCATCGCCGACGTTGTGGTGCAGCTCGTCGCGCAGATGCTCCCAACGGGCGGACGGCGGCACGAAGAAGGCGCCGTCGTAGTACGTCGGCGAGTTGGCCCTCAGCTCGGCCTGACTCCTGGTCCGCCCGGCGGCGATCTCAGCGGCGACGACCCGCTCCCGCGCCACCTCGAACTCGTCCGAGGCGCGCTTCAGGAACAGCATCCCGAAGATGTACTCCTTGAACTCCGAGGCATCCATCTTTCCCCGGAGGATGTCCGCCGCCGCGAACAGGTGCCGCTCTAGCTGCGGCAGTGTCAACTTAGCCACGTACTTCCTTCTTCATGCCGGTACCCCGCGTCGAAGTCGTCATCTTCCTGCAAGTTGATGAGCAGCACATCCTTCGAGCCGGTGGCTTCTCGGGCACATTGCTGTGGCCCGGCTCGTCCTTCAACCCTGGAGGATAGGCCAGCGGCTGGCCGCGCTCCCGACCGTGCAACCCCGAGCAGCACCTCTGCCATGAGCTGACGGATCAAAATTGGCTGTGTGGTTCCGTGTACCCGTCGGCTCCTGCTGTCCCCTGGTGAAGATGTCTTGGACAAGGCTGGCTAAGAACACGGACGGCGGCAGACGGGCGGTCGGGGCTGGCAGTCACTAGTGCGCGAGCGCAGAGGGCTGCACCCGATCAGCTGTCTGGCGACTATGACCAGGCTCCCCGACGGGGTTCATACGGGACCCGTGCACGGCAGTGGACGCTACGGGGCCGGTCAGCCCCCTGTTGCTCAAGCACTGGCGACCTGACATCAGTCTTTGACATCAACGGTCACGGCCGGGACCGGACGAGTGCGGACGGGGTCGCCTCGGGGCCGAACCCGGTGGACGTCTGCGGACGTTGCGAACCGTGCCGAGAACGCCTTGTAAGCGAGAACTCTCCTCTGCTCGTCTAGCCAGAGGAACTGGAATGCGGCTGTCAGGGCAAGCAGTGCCCTTCCTCTGCGTCGCTCGGTCCTAGCTCCTCGCACCAGGCTTGCTGCTGCCGCAGGAGTGACGCCATCAGCATGATCGCGAGAAGAGAGTTCTCGGGAGTGAAGTGCTTAACAGTCGGCTGGTGGGCTACCACGTGCCGCGAGAGAGCGTCAGGTGGCGAGTCGCCACTCCTGGGGAACCAGGGCGTAAAGAATCGCGGGATTGGTGCCATGACCAACTGCGCCGTGAACCCGAACGAGGGGTCCAGTGGGTTGGCCTCAAGCTCCAGCTTCGCCCAGAGGTACTTGTTCCTCCCTCGACGCCGTTCCCACGCGTCACGCTCGTCTCGAGAGTCATAGACGCGGACCCGGGGCGTAGAGGCCCAGGCCGCGAGCGGCTCGCCGAGGCTAACCGCCAGTGCCATCGCAGCCTCGACATGTCCCGTGCGATATGCCGCAATTGCCGCCTCTGCCAGCGGGACTTGGTCCTGCATACGTTCGTCGACGCACTCGCTCACCGCCTCGGCGCAGTCCTCGACCACAAGCGGGCACTGCTCGGCGAGTACCTCCGACAGGGCCGACCTAGTTGGTACGGCCACGAGCATTCGAACGATCTCCCGACGGGGCACCCAGGCCAACGGAATGCCCGCGTCGCGGGCGAGACGAAACAGCAGATGCGGATCAACTCCGGCGCCCCACAGGTTCGGCGGCCGAGACCATTCCAGGGCAGCCTGGAGCGCCGGCGACGAGGCCGCACGTTCGATGACGTCCAGGTCGTCCACCTGGTCCCGGCACTTGAGGATGTCGCCAATCCTCACGTAGCGGCCGCTCATGCCATCAATCCTCGCAACCCTGATGTGATCTTGCACCCCGGTTACTGCTCCGGCTGGCGGAATCCCAGCCGGAATGGCGGTCTCAGTCGTGGTCTCGTTCCCTGTCGTCCGTTGCAGTTCAGGGCCAGGCACCTACACGGTGCAGCCTGCGACGTGAACGTCACCGGTCGGTGCTGGATGGAGCGGCGCAGACCTCGAAAGCGTGTGAGGGGTCTGCGAGACGGCTGCCCGGCGGAGCTTGACGTCCACAGGAGCATCGGATCGCGGGGCGGCTAGTGACATGAAGGGCTGGCAAACGTACCGCTCATGGCCACCATGCGCAGATGTCGTTTTGTGCTTCCATGAGTTGCCGCGCAAGTAGTCCATCGGCGGAATGGCAAGCGATGTCAGCCGCTACCTGAACGCAGCCGTACCGGCGCAGCTGTCGGACTCCCAGCCGAGCGATGGCCAGGCCATATGGAGTGGCAAGTGGTATGGCCAGCGCATGCATTCGTGCAACAACGGCAAGAGCCACCGCCGGATCGCGGCCTTGTTCGATGTGCATCAAGTTGGCGAGTTGGTCGGCGGGCAGGTGGGGGGCGAGCTCGGTCAACGCCCGGATGCGGCGGTCCTCGTCGGTAATGGTCGTGGCCGCGCGCAGCGCTTCGGCGAGTTGGTCGGCGGGCAGGTGGGGGGCGAGCTTGGCCAACGCCCGCATGCCGTGCTCCTCGTCGGTGATGGCAATGGCCGCGTCCAATGCTTGCGTCAGTACGGCCGGTCGCTGGTCGGCGGGCAAGTGGGGGGCGAGACCGGTCAACGCCTCGGCCCGAGGACGCTCGTCGGTGATGGCGATGGCAGCGCCCAACGCTTCGGCGAGCTGGTCGGCGGACAGATGAGGGGCGAGACCGGTCAACGCGTCGGCCCGAGGGCGCTCGTCGGTGATGGCGATGGCGGCGCCCAACGCTTCGGCGAGCTGGTCGGCGGACAGATGAGGGGCGAGACCGGTCAACGCGTCGGCCCGAGAGGGCTCGTCGGTGATGGCGACGGCGGCGCCCAACGCTTCGGCGAGCTGGTCAGCGGACAGATGAGGGGCGAGACCGGTCAACGCCCAGGCGCGGCCCACCTCGATGTCGATCGCGGTGGCCGCGCTCAGCGCTTCGGTGAGTACGGCCGGTCGCTGCTCGGCGGGCAGGTGGGGGACGAGACCGGTCAACGCCTGGACGCATCCGTAGTCGTGGGCGATGGTGGGAGCGGCCCGCAGCGTTTCGGTGAGTTGGTCAGCGGACAGATGAGGGGCGAGACCGGTCAACGCCCGCACGCGGTTGGCCTCGCCGGCGATGGTGGTGGCCGCGCGCAGCGCTTCGGCGAGTACGGCCTGTCGCTGGTCGGCGGGCAAGTGGGGGATGAGACCGGTCAACGCCTCGGCCCGAGGGCGCTGGCCGGTGATGGCGGTGGCAGCCAGCAGCGCTTCGGCGAGTTGGCCGGCGGACAGATGAGGGGCGAGACCGGTCAACGCCTCGGCCCGAAGGCGCTCATCGATGATGGCGATGGCAGCGCGCAGCGCCTCGGCGTGTCGGCCGACGGACAGATGAGGGGCGAGACGGACCAGCGCCCAAGCGCGAGCATGCTCGTCGGCGATGGCGGTGGAAAGGTGCAGCGCCTCGGCGAGTTGGTCGGCGGTTAGGTAAGGCGCTAGATCGGCCAATGCCTTGGCTCGGGAGCCCTCGTCGGTGATCGCGGTGGCCGTGCGCAGCGCTTCGGTGAGTACGGCCGATCGCTGCTCGGCGGCCAGGTGAGGGGCGAGACGGACCAGCGCCCAAACACGAGGGTTTTCGTCGGCGATGGCGGTGCTCATGCGCAACGCTTCGGCTAGTACGGCCGGTCGCTGGCCGGCGGGCAGGTGGGGAGCGAGACCAGTCAACGCCTCAGCCCGGTAGTACTTGTTGCCGATGGCGGTCGCACAGCGCAGCGCCTCGGTGAGTTGGCCGATGGGCAGGTGGGGGGCGAGACCGGTCAGCGCCCAGCCTCGGGAGCGTTCGTCGGTGATGGTGGTGGCCGCGCGCAGCGCTTCGGTGAATACGGCCGGTCGCTGGTCGGCGGGCAGATGAGGTGCGAGACGGATCAACGTCCAAGTGCGGCCACCGGGCCGTTGCTCTACCGGTGTCTCCTCGGCAATGGCGGTGGCCGCGCGCAGCGCTTCGGCTAGTACGGCCGGTCGCTGGTCGGCGGGCAGGTGAGGCGCAAGAGCGATCAACAGTCGCGCGCGGTAGTACTCGTCGGCGATGGCCATGGCCAGACCCAACACTTCCGCGGGCAGGTGGGGGGCGAGGCGGGCCAACACCTCGGCACGGGAACCTTCCCGGGTGATGGCAGTAGCTGCGCGCAGCGCTTCGGTAAGTACGGCTGATCGCTGGTCGGCGGGCAGGTGAGGCGCGAGGCCAGCCAACACCTCGGCACGGGAACCTTCCCAGGCGATGGCAGTAGCTGCCCGCAGCGCTTCGGTAAGTACGGCTGATCGCTGGTCGGCGGGCAGGTGAGGCGCGAGAGCTGTCAGCGTCTCGGCCCGTTGGTGCTCGTCACTGATCGCGGTGGCTGCGCGCAGCGCTTCGGTGAGTACGGCTGGTCGCTGGTCGGCGGGCAGGTGAGGTGCGAGGCCAGCCAACGCCCTGGTACGAGCGTTCTCCCGGGTGATGGCAGTAGCGGCGTCCAACGCTTTGGCGAGTTGGTCGGAGGGCAGGTGAGGTGCGAGGCCGGCCAACGCTCTGGCGCGTTGGTACTCGACAGCGATGGCGGTGGCAGCACCCAACGCTTTGGCGAGTTGGTCGGAGGGCAGGTGAGGTGCGAGGCCGGCCAACGCTCTGGCGCGTCGGTACTCGTCGGCGATGGCGGTGACGGCGCGCAGCGCTTCGGCGAGTGCGGCCGGTCGCTGGTCAGCGGGTAGGTGAAGTGAGAGAGCGGCCAGCGCTTGCTGGCGGATCTCAGCATCGGCGAATCGCCGGGCGTGACCGAGTGCTCGGCCGACATCCCACACCTGGTTCTCCACCAGAGCACAGAGCAAGGCAGGGCTGATGTTGTTGGTCATTGTGTGAACAGTTGAGGTCACCAGCGCATACCGCAGCTCCAGCGCGAAACCGGTCAGCCGCTGACCAACCCGCTGCTGCCCATCGGTGACCGCCTCTGCCATCAGCCGCGCCTGGTCTACGTCCCTCAAGTAGCCGTCAACGGTAGCGGCCCGGTCGTGCCCCTCGAACCAAAGGTTGACCCGCTGGCCCTGTCCTGCCGAACGGTCACATGCCAACAACTGATGCAGATCATCAGCGCGACCCGCGCGCGCCAGGTGTCGCGCCAACTGCCGCAACGCGTACCCGCCGTCGCATCCGGCCAGCTCCGGCTCGGCGACCAGCTTGTCTAGTCCACGGTCCAGCCCGCCGAACCGCCCCAGGTATGCATCGGCTATCGCGCTGTGCGCGCTCACTACCGCCGCGGACAGCTCCCTGGCCATGACCTGCCAATCGTCCGGGTGCTCGCCGGCCCGGGGTGCGGCTAGCTGTCCAGACAGGAACTGCCGGAAACTAGCGTGATATATCGAGTACTGCCGCGCCTCACCCCCGCTAACCGTCAGGAACGGCCGCACCCAAAAGTCAGCGCACCGGCGGGCCATTAGCTCATTGTCGATGCCAGCGAACCGGGCGAGCATCGCTGTGTCCACCGGCTCACCCGCCGCAGCCCAGACCGCCAACGCGGCCCGCAACACCGGCCATTCCTGGTGGTGCTGCCAGCGGTGGACCTGCCGGCGGTAGAAGCCCCAGAGGTCCCCAGGCAGCTCGTCGACCTCGTTCGGGCGGCGCAGCCCATAGCGGATCTCTGCGAGCAGGTACCTCAGATAGACCCATACCCCACTGCACCGGTCCGCCAACACCGCACAGAACTCATCTTCGGTCAGGCCCGACTCGGCCAACCGAGCCATCAACACATCATCGGTGGCCACTTGGGTTAGATACTGGTCCAGATCGTCGCGGTTGCGCCGGTCATCGGCGGCGATCCGTAGCGTCGCCGAGGAGCAGGCTGGCTCCCCCCGCGAGTAGCCGGTCCGGTACGTGGCGACCACGAACACGCCAGGGGGCAGCGTCGCCGGTAACTCCAACGGCAACCCGCCAGGCAGAGGATCTCCGATTTCATCCAGCCCATCCACTACCACGACCAGCCGCCCACCTGCACCCGGTGCGGCCTTGGCCAACAACGCGGCGAACCCAGCCCCTGTCAAGGCCCAGCCCGGCAGCATCCCACCCGGTGCCACCGATTCCAGCCCCTGCGCCAGGATCAACTGCGCGGCTAGGTTTTGCCACGCCGCTACTACACCACCGGTGCTCTGCCGGCTGAAATGCCCTACATAGTTGCGGGTACGAACCAGCCACGCCGCGAATGCGGTCTTGCCCAACCCGGCATCGGCCTCCACCCACACGTATCCACATGGACGGCTGTCCAGAAACTGATCAAGCTGGGCGGTCAGCCACTCCCGCCCCACAAACTCTGAGACCTCGGCATCGGCGAACACCTGTGCGGGGTCGATCCGGGCCACATTCAGCGGCATGGACCCTGCACCGATCGTCAGCGATTCGATTACCCCGGTGTTGGCAAAGTTGATACCGCCGGTGTTCTGCTGTTCGATCCCTCCCGATCGGCGCAGACCTCCCACCGTTAGCGACCCCCATCACGCAGGTTTACGTCACGCATCACACCAGAGTTCGCCACATTCGTCCCGTCACTGTTGCGTTGAGACACTCGGCCACTACGGCCCACACCGGCAGCCGACGCCGAGGTGCCGCCGGACGGATGCCTCCACGCCAACCAACCCAGCACCGCGCCAGCCAAACCCAGCGGCGTCGACACGAAAAACCCGAGCACAGCAGCCCACTGGTCTGCCCGCTCCAGACCCTGATCTTGCAGAAAAAGTGCAAACCCAGCAAGGGCCACCGCGGCTAGGAGCAACCCTGCCGAGAACTTAGTCTTGAGCGACCGGCTCATTTGCCTATCGTCGCGAGCCTGAACAACCCAGCACACCTCCAAACGGACGAAATGCGGTGCCGAAGCCAGACACGGCTGAGCGACGGAACAGGCCCCCGGCCGCATGTTGATCGGAAGCGCGCATGCCCAAAACGAGCCGGTACGGTCGGCTAACGCGCCCGGACTCTGTAAGACGACGAAGATTTCTCTGTTGCCGACGGACTTAGCCCGCACCTTGGACGTCAGCAGTCCAGGTACCGGTCGGATCTTGGTAGACGCAGACTGGAGGAACGATCACCGGCTTAAGGGTCGTGATGGTGGTAAGGCAGAAGCACCGTGAAGGTCAACGGGCAAAGACCCGGCACAACCAATATCGAACAGTGTCGGCGACTGATGTCGGGCGATGGAAGCCTTCCCGCAGCTCAGCGGGGCGATCGGTCCGGTTGGAAGCGATCGCTGCAAGCCTCGGGTCTATGGGGTTCAGCCCCCCACGCTCAACGAAGGCAGCGAGGAGGCAGCGAGAGCATCGTCAAGGGCCGACAACGTCTGGCAGGGAGCAAGCGCGGCGGCCGTGGTCGGCAGCACTAGACAGCAACGGACGGCACCTGATGGCGCTGCGCCCCCGCGTTCGGGACGAAGAGGTCAGCCCTCACCGGAGGGGCGGCGTACAGCAAGGAAGTACAGCAACCGACCCGACCGCTGGAGGCTCAGAGCAGGCGGTAGGGGCTCGGGAGCTGCGCACGGTGCCGCAGGCGACCACCTCGCCGGCAATCCATAGGTTCAGGGTTCGAGTCCCTGGCGGCCCACTTTCCCGCAGGTCAGCGGCCCCGACCGGGTCGCCTTCGCCGTGATCGGGGGCCCGGTACGGCAGCGAAGTCCAGCACGCCGGCAGCCGTCCCGAGCGCGGCGGCCCTCGCACCGCCGCGCCGGGATGGCCGGGCCAGCTAGGCGGGTTGCTCCGCGTTCGGACGGGTCCGCTCGGCCCACCGCACCACGTACGGCGTCACGAGGCCCGCCAGGATGAACACCCCGCCGAGCACAAGCCAACCAGGCACTCCCCAGGTGATGCAGAACAGTGCCAGTACGGTGGGAGCCACCATGTTCGCCAAGCCGGCTCCGAACCCGAACAGCCCCATGTACTGACCTTGGGCGTGCGCGGGAGCGAGGCTGAATCGCAGTTCCAGCGAGCCGGCCGTGTGCCAGAGTTCACCGATCGTGTGCACGAAGATGCCAACGACGATGCCGGCGAGCGCAAGCCACGAGGGAAGTCCTGCCGCTGCGGCCATCGCGGCCATGCCGACGAAGAACGCCACACCGGAACGGCGCATGGCTTTCCCGGCGGCGACGCTGTCATCGACGCCTCGACTGGCCCGGACTTGGAGCAGTACCACCAGAGCGGTATTGACCAGTGCTGCTGCGCCAACCAGCCACCGGGGTGCGGTGGTGTGTCCGATGATCCAAAGTGGCAGGGCGAAGAGCAGGACCTGGTGGTGAATCGACATGATGCCGTCGAGCACGGCGATGGCGACATACCCCCGGTCCTTCAGCACCTCCCAGCGGTTGGCCCTTGGTGGCGCGGGCACGGGCGCCAGCGACGGCAGCGTCGCGATGATCGCGGCACTGGCCACGAAGCTGAGCGCATTAGCCATCACCAGGGTCAGGTAGGCCGGACGCGTGTCCAACTGCACGGCGAAGCCGGCTACCACGGCGGCGCAACTCCCCGCGAGATTGGCGACCGAGCGTAGGTAGGCGCGGTATCTGGTGAGGTGGGCACCGCCGATTCCGCGAACCAACGGGCCACGCGCCGCTCCGCCCGCTGAACGGGCAAGTTCCCCGATGCACAGCGCCACCAGGACCAGCCAGAACGACTGAACCAGTACCAGCACCGCCATTGCCACACCCTGAATGACGAGCATCCACAGGTAGACCTCTCGCGGCCCTCGTCGGTCAGCCAGATGCCCTACCGGCACGCCGGCAAAGAGGCCAACGCCGGCGGCGATGCCCAGTCCCAGGCCAACCTGAGCCAACGGGAGCCCGACGACGCGAGTGAAGAAGAGCGCGGCGCTGACCATGAAGACGCCGCTGCCAATCATGTTGACGAACGTTGCCAACGCGAGAATCTGCTGAGAACGCGTTTCAGGAATCAGTCCGCGTCGGATCAGCCTCGACCGTTCCCGCCCGTCATCGTCGACCGCGTCTCGTCCGAAAGATTGACCAGTCCGTTGATTCTGCAGAGCCTGCACAGGGTTGGCATCCTTCCCTTTGATGAGCTCGGCGAATCTAGCGAGACTGCCCTGAACTTGTAATCACAAGTTCGCCCGATACCGAGAATGATCAACGCGTGCTAGCTTTGTTTACGTTGGTAGGAGGCCGTGTGGGTGCCGCCCCTCGCGAGAGACCGAGGACCGCGAGTCAGGTCAGAGGACTGGCACGTCCACTCTCGGCGGAGCTTTCGCCATGGCGCGACTCAGGCCGCGTAGCTGGGGTCCGCGACGGTCTCGGCGATGCGGGTCAGCCAGTGCAGGTCGTTGGCCCGAGATTCTGGACTGGCCTCGGAGTTGAGGATGCTGCCCAGAAATACGGCGACGTCGTCTAGGTGCCGTTCGCTGCGGTAGTAGCTCAGCATGGTCTGGTCCGGTTCCAGCGGCCCATAGCCCCGACGGAAGAGTTCGGCGCGGTGCGCGTTGACCGGGTGGTCGCCGAAGTCCTGGCTGTAGACGAACATCAGGTCCCGCTCGCGCGGCGCGAGGATCGGCGCATCCCAGTCGACGACGTGCAGTGGACCGTCGCCGTCGGCAATCAGGTTGCCGGGGTGGATGTCGGCGTGGCAGATGACGTGTTGACCGTGCGTCACGCGGGAGGCGAGGTCATCGACCGTTTCCGACAACCGATGCAGCGCGGCACCGTACCGGTCCCACAAAGCGCCCGGGGCGTCGCTCGCCGCGGCCTGCTCGCCGAGGGTTTGCAGCCGCTCGCCCGCGCTCGACCGGTAGGTCTCGACCGGCAGGACCGCGGTGATGTCGGCGCTCGGCGTGACCGCATGCAGCTGCCCCAGGAACTCGCCGTACTCAATCCACTGGCGGTCGGTGAGGCCGCGGCCCCACAGACTGCCGCCGTCATGGAACGGGTAGAGCAGCAGCCGGTAGTCGCCGAACCTGCGCTCGGCTCCGCCGTCTGGCAGGTCGATCGGCGCTACGACCTGCCTGACGCCGTGCGCTCGGAGAAAGCCGGGCAGCAGGACGGCCGCCCGGGTGAACTCGCCGCGGCGCATCTTCAGGAAGTAGCGCTCGCCGTCGGACGTGTCTACCCGGTACGCCCATGCGTGCCCGTCGAGCCCGACCGGCATGAACACGAGATTGACGATGTCCACGGCCCAGGCGGCGGCCACCTCAGCCGCCAGCAACCGCTCGTCAACCGCAGGCTTGTCGATCACGGCCGAAGCGTTGCAGCCGGCAGTCCGGCCGGCAAGGCGGTTTCAGCCCCCATCCTCGTGTCGTGGTCCGACCAGCTGCCTACTTCAGGCGCCGGGACGAGATGTTCTCCTGGGCCAACAGTCGCAGCGACGCGACGAGGTTCTCGCCGAGGATGGTTCCGATCACCACGCTCTCGGCGACCTGATCGGGATCGGTCCGGGAGGCGACCGCAGCGACCTCCAGTTCGGTGAACCGTTCAACCGCCTCCGCGTAGGGGTCCAGGAGGTCGACCAGGTGATCCTGGCCGAGCGACCGCAGGACGCTGATGGTTTCTACCAGGGTGGCGATCGCAGGTGAGTCCGGCTCGACGGCCCAACCCCGCCGTTGGATGAGCTCCTGCACCTGCACAGCGGCGGCCGCGCGTGCGCTGTCGCCTGCGGTCAGTCGCCGACTCGGGGTGATGGCCCGGTGCACCGCCCCGATCCGTTCGTGCAGGGACAGGGTGTCGGAATCGAGCGCTTCCAGCACGGCTCTGACTCGGGCTACGGGAACCTGGGCCAGGTCGATCATGGCTCGGATCAGGCGAAGTCGATTCAGGTGGTGCTCGTCGTAGCTGGCCTGGTTGGGGCTGGTCAGCTCGCCGGGCGGCAGCAGGCCCTCCCGTAGGTAGTACTTGATCGTCGGTACCGCAACCCCTGACCGCCGACTCAGCTCCGCGATGCGCATCCCTTGACTTCCTCTCTCCACTGATGGACAGTAGCACTATCCATAAGCAGATAGCCGCGCTATCCATTCAAAGGGAAGATCATGCTCGAAGTGATTCTGGTGATGGCCCTGCTGGGCTTCCGCCTACTGGGTGCGCTCGGTGTGCGTCGGTTCGCCACCTGGGCGGCCAGCGCGGCACACGCGATGGCGGTCATGCTCGTCGTCACCGCGTCCGCGCATTTCGTTCCGCCGAGCGTCACCGTGATGCCGAACCACGCCGACCTGGTCCGGATGGTGCCGCCGGTCGTGCCGTTCGCCGATGCAATGGTCTACCTGACCGGCGTGCTGGAGCTGCTGGGCGCGGTGGGCCTGGTGTTGACCGCAACCCGCTGGGCGGCCGGGATCAGCCTTGCCGCGCTCTACGTGCTCCTGCTTCCGGCGAACGTCTACGCTGCCGTCAACGACGTGCCGTTCAACGGGGATGAGCCGACTCCGCTGTGGCTGCGCATCCCACAGCAGGTCCTCTACGTCGCCATCGCTGTCTGGGTGGCCCGATCGGCCGACAGCACGGTGGCCCGACGCGTCCTGCACCTGCCGCGCTCTGGCGTCGCAAGATCAGCGACCGTCGCCCGATAGCCCCTCGTCAAGCTGATCGGAAAGGAATTCGCCGTGCAGACCATGGCTCTCAGTACCGAGTCCCGCATGATCGCCGGGGTGGTTCTACTCACCATCGTCACCATCCAGGTCGGCGGCTGGTTCATGACCCGAATCGCCCGGGGCGCTGTGCCGATGACCGACTTCCAGAGGTCCTTCGCGCGCGCCGGGCACGGCCATGCCGGCGTACTGGTGATCCTCAGCCTGGTCGGCCTGCTCTATGTGGACGCCACGAGCCTCACCGGCGCCTTGCTGTGGATCGCCCGATTGGGATTGCCCGTCGCCGCGATCCTGATGCCCGCCGGATTCTTCGCCTCTTCCGCCGGCAAGAACGCCACCGGACCCAACAGACTCGTCTGGGTGCTGTGGATCGGCGCGCTCTCCCTGGCTGCGGGTGTGATCAGCCTCGGCGTCGGGCTGCTGACCGCCTGACAAGAATCCAGTGTCAGAGTTCGGGTAGTCGGATTCCGGCTACCACTCCTACCCCCACTCCCGGCGCACCGGAGGCTCCTCCGGCTCCTCGTGCGAAGGCTCCGTGTCTGTCGTCTCGACCAGCTCCTCGCGCCCGACCCGGGGCGGCAGCTTGCCGAACCTGTCGTGTCGCCGGACCTCGAACTCCTCGTCCGCTGCCCGGTCATTGCCTTCTCGGTCCTCACTCATCGCCGACCTCCCTCGTCGAGTCCCATTGTCCCCGCCGAGGCAGTCAGAGGTGCGTAGAGCTGGTGTCGCAGATCCTGATACCGAGGTGTCGCGCAGGCCCCGCGGCCGGGACGACGGCACCGCTCAGCCGAGCCAGAGAGCCGAAACGATGACGAGCACGGCCAGCACGATCAGGACCGCGAGGAGCGCCCCGTTGCCTCGCGTCGGTCCGGACCGGGTCATCCCCTCGGCGAACCGCGAGATGTCCTGGACCTGCCCCGCCGCCGTCAGCCCGACCGTCTCCTCCACCTCCGGCAGCGGCGGTGGCTCCGACACCGGCTGGGTCTCGTAGCGCGGCTCGATCCGGGGCGGCAACTGCCGGTAGCGGTCGTTCATGGGCCGAGTGTCGGCTCGGTTGTCAAGCAGAGCGGGGCCCTGACCGGGCGCGGAGCGCGCCGGCCAGGGCCTCGGATGGAACGCGGATCAGCCGACGCTGACCAGTCCGATGTCGAGGACAGTCTCAGCGCCCTGCACCAGGAAGACCTGGTCGGACTGGGCCTCCTGCTGCTCGATGCTGTCGTAGGTGACGACCACATCGGAGTCGGTGGCGTCGTCACCCACGTCCGAGGTGGTGAACCGGTGGGTGGTCGAAACCAAGCTCGCCAGCAGCTGGTGCTGCCCTTCGTGCAGCGCCAGCCGGTACGTGCCGTCGGCGTTCACCGTGACGCTGCGCGTGGTGCCCTCGTACGGCTGCACCGACAGGCCGAGCTCGCCCGTCGGCGCCACACCCTCCTCAGGGTCGCGCTGTCCGTCCGCGTCCACGTCCAGCCAGACCCGCCCGGTGAGGTACGCCGGCGTGGCGTAGACGAAGGCCGCCTCGTACGTGTTGCCGCGGGGGTTCTCCCCGGGGGTGCTGGTGGAGACGGCGATGGTCACCGGCAGTTGGTCACCCGGCTGCCCGCCCGCCGGCACCGGGCCGCTGAACGAGAGCAACGGGGTCTGCTCGCCCGGTGCCAGCGGTCCGTTCACGCACTCCCACTCCTGGTCGGTGACGATGGTGGTGCACTGCCAGGACGGGTCGGACTGGTTTCCGACGCCTCCCAAGGGCCCGGCTGGGGCGGCCACCCGGACGCGGACGTCCTGGGCGGTAGCGGTGCCGCGGTTGCCGAACCGCATCGGGTACTTGACCCAGTCCCCCTCGATCACCTCGTAGCTGAGGGGGGCGACACTCGACACGTAGAGGTCGGGATAGGTCACGCTCGCGTCGTAGGTGACCGTCTGCTTGGCCGAGTTGTTCTTGGTGCTCGACTCGCGGCTGGTGGACGTGACGGTGGCAACGATCTCGCCCGCCTGGCCGTCGGCGCCCGGCCGGAACTGGACTCCGAAGGTCATCGGGGCGGCAGTCTGGCCAGGTGCCAGTGCGGGATGGGTGCACACCATCGTGGGGCTGAGCACGCACTGCCACGAGTCCGACAAGGGGCCCTCGCCGCCGACGTACGCGTTGGCGGGCAGTTGGACGGTCACGGTGATTCCGTTCGCGGTCGCGACCCCCGCGTTCGCGACTGTGACGTCTGTCATGACGATCTCGCCCTGTACTGGGATCCGCGAGCGATCGGTGTTGAGGCCGACCGTGAGGTCGGCGCGGTCCACGGCAGCCGACGCGGGGCTCGCAGCGGCCACCGACCCGACGGTGGTGGCGAGGGCGACCAGCGCGAACGCGGCACCGGAGCGTCGTTGGAGGAGGTTCATGCAACTCCCTGTCCGAAGGGGACGGTGATCTGCGTACACCGGGCAGGGGCCCGAAATCAGGCAAGATCACCGATGCTTCCGAGCAACAGGCGATGTGGACGGTCCGGGCGTTACACGCCGTGGGGGAGGAAATGGTCGCCGCTTCGTCACCTGTCGGCGGCGCCCGGCCCCTGGTTTTCTCAGCGGTGAAAGATCACCAGAGAGAGCAGGGCTGACATGTCGATCCTCCGCCGTTCCCTCGCCGTCACGGGCGCGATCCTCGCCGCCGGCGCCGTCGCGCTGGTCGACGCGTCGCCGGCGCTGGCCAGCACGCCGTCGAGCTGCTCCAGCGTCCGCCAGATCGGCACCACCCGGGTGCTCACCGTCGGTGGCGTCCAGGCGGCCTCGGTCAAGCAGTACTACGGCTGCGGCTACAACTACGCCTACATCTACGTCTGGGAGCAGTACCGCGCCACCCACTCGAACTGGGACCTCTACGTCCACGTGATCAACGAGTCGGACAGCGGCAGCGACTACGGCGTGGGCCAGCTGAGCAACACCACCCGCGCCGAGCTGTGGGGCGCGCCCGCCAACACGGCGTCGTACTGCACCCACGTGACGGGCTACCTCAACAGCACGGGTGGTTCGACCAGCACCGTCTGCTGACCGCTGATCCACGACGCGGCCCGCCGGAGACAGCCGGCGGGCCCGTCCGGGCGTTCCGACCGCAGCCGGGACGCCAACCACCGAGAGACCGACCCCGAAAGGAACACCACCGGCATGAAGTTCACCATGCGGAAGGCGCTCGGCGTGGCCGCGGCGGTCACCGCGCTCACCGTCGCGCTGCCCAGCCCGGCCATGGCGTCCGACTCGTACCACGTCATGAACACCGGCGACGCGTTCGGCGGCGGCATCTTCGACTACAGCGGTGAGGCGTACTTCACCGAGCACGGCGACATCCTCAAGATCTGCGACACGGACGCCGACGGGTACGCGGTGAAGATGTTCGTCAGCCTCGACGACGCGTACGGGGCGCCGCTGTACGAGTTCAGCCGGGGCGGGGAGGGCAACTGCGCCACCCACCAGGCCAGCGAGGGTGGTGCCTACAACCTGCCGGAGAACCGTTACATCGGCTTCCTGTTCTGCCGGTGGAAGGACGGCCACGACAGCGAGTGCCGGGCCTTCCGGTTCTACAACGACTACTGACCGGGCCGGGGCGTCCCGGTCGCCGGGGCGCCCCACCACGGGAAGTGTCCTGCAGTGCGAACGGCCGACACCGCGCTGGCGACCCATCGGTAGCATTCAACGGCGATGGTCCACAGCGAGCAGTCGGTGACGCACGGCCCGGGCACCGCCCTCGGGGTCGACGGCTGCACCGACGCCGTCGAGGTGGGGCGGGGCGGCTTCGGCGTCGTCTACCGGGCCTGGCAGCCCGACTTCGCCCGCTGGGTGGCGGTCAAGGTGCTCGCCGCCGACTGGCACGGCCCGTCCCGCGCCCGCTTCGAGCGGGAGCTGCGGATGCTGGGCCGGCTCTCCGACCACCCGCACATCGTCACGCTGCACCAGGCCGGCCGCACCGCCGCCGGCAACCCGTACCTGCTGATGGCGTACGAGGAGGGCGGCTCGCTGGGTGACCGGCTGCGCGACGGCGCGGCCGGCGACTGGCGCGAGGCGGTCGCCGGCGGCATCGCGGTGGCCGGCGCGCTGGAGACCGCGCACCGCGCGGGCGTGCTGCACCGCGACGTCAAACCCGAGAACATCCTGATCTCCGGGTACGGCGAGCCGAAGCTGGCCGACTTCGGGCAGGCCCGGCCCCGCTCGGCCCGCCCGACCGGCGCGGACGGGCGGGTGACCGCGAGCGTGCTGCACGCCGCGCCGGAGGTGCTGCGCGGCGAGCCTCCGTCGGTGGCCGCCGACGTCTACGCGCTCGCCTCGACCGTGCTGCACTGGATCCGCGGCGCCCCGCCCTTCGCGCCCGCCGACGGGGAGTCGGTGGACTCGCTGCTGTGCCGGATCGCCGTCGACCCGGTGCCGGACCTGCGCCCGTTCGGCGTACCCGACGGGGTGTGCGCGGCGTTGGAGCGCGCGCTGGCCAAGGATCCGGCGCGGCGACCCGCCACGGCCGCCGCGTTCGCCGAGGAGCTGCGGGCGGCGCAGGTGGCGGCGGGCCTGCCGGTGAGCCCGTTCGTCCTCGGCGGCCCGGGCGGTGACGACCCCGCCGGGCCGTGGCCGCCGCCTCCCGCCGGCGAGGCCACGCCCCTGTCGCTGTCCGACCGCCGCCGGGCCGCCCTCGCGCTGTCGGCCACCGTCACGCGCCGGCCGTTGCGGGTACGCCGGCACGCGCTGACCCGCTCGCTCGGGCTGCTCGTCGCCCTGGCGACGGTGCTGGCCGCCGGCGGGTCGCGGGCGCTGCCCACGCCCGCCCCGGTGGAGCTGCCGGCCCAGGTGCCCTTCGGCGAGCTGGAACTCAACGCCGAGTCCCCCGAGCAGGTGGTGGCCGTCGGCAACCGCGCGGACCGGCCGGTGCGGTTGACCGGGTTGACGCTGACCGGGCCGTCCCGGAGCGACCTGCGGATCGTCGCGGACGGGTGCACCACCCGACCGCTCGCGCCGGGCGACCGGTGCGCGGTGCGGCTGGTCGCCGTCCCGCACGCCGCCGGGCCGATCCGGGCGTCACTCGAGCTGACCGTGGACGGCCGGCGGCTCGCCACCCCGGTCGTGGGCACCGGCCGACCCCGGTCCGCCAGCCGGGACGACGCGCCGCCCGGCCCCTGCTACGCCGACGCCTACCAGGTCGGCGCGTCCGCGTACGGGCACGCGGGCGGGCTGCGGGCGATCTCCGTCAAGCAGTACTGGTCGCCGAGCTGCCGGGCCACGATGGCGTACGTCTGGGTGTGGAAGCAGTACCGGGACAACGCGGCCACCGACGGCGGCACCTGGACCGTCGACCTGGGGGTACGCGCCGACCGGCCCACGACCGCCCGACAGCGCGCCGTCGGGCAGCCGTACGAGCTGTGGACCGAGCCGTACCCGTCGGCGGGGCGGTGCACCACGGCGACGGCGACGGTCACCGCCGACCGGTCGAAGGTGGCCACCACCGCGACCACCGAGCCCTGGTGCGACCGGTGACCGCCGGATACCTCGAGGTCCACGGGGTGGGCGCGGTCCGGCTGGTGCCGCTGACCACCGACGCGTTGACCATCGGCCGGGCGCCCGGCAACGAGCTGCCCATCGACAGCAAACTGGTCTCCCGGCTGCACGCCCTGGTGGAACGGTTCCCGTCCGGCTGGACGATCCGCGACCTGGGCAGCACCAACGGCACCACCGTCAACGGCGCTGCGGTGCGGGAGGCCCGGCTGCTGCGCGACGGCGACCGGGTGGAGATCGGCCCGGCCCGGCTGCTGTTCCGCGCGCCGGCGGAACTCACCGGCACCCGGACGGTGGGCGTCGAGCCGCCGCCGGCGCCCCCGGCGCTGACCCGGCGGGAACAGGAACTGGTCGAGGTGCTCTGCCGCCCGTACGTCGAGGGCGGCAGCGCCTTCCCCGAGCCGCCCACCGTGCGGGCGCTGGCCACCGCGCTCGGCGTCAGCGAGAGCGCCGTGAAGAAGCACCTGACCAACCTGTACGACAAGTTCGGGCTGGTCACCAACGACGAGCGGCGCCGGTCCCGGCTGGCCGGCGAGGCGGTGCGCCGGGGAGCGGCGGGGCTGCCCGGCTGACGTACGCGTGCCCTCCGGACCACGTCCCACGCGGCCCGGAGGGCACACCCCCCTGTTTCCTCCAGGCGTGTCGCGCCCCGCGAAGGGTCCGACGAGGTCGCCGGCGCACGCCTCCCCCGGTGCGCCGGGCGCCGGGCCGGAGGACGTGGCCGACAGCGCCCGCCAGGAATCACACCAGGCCGGGCGGCCCGCCGACAGGTGTCCGAACGGGGAGGGTTTCCGCCGGCGGCCGCCCAGCGGTGTCCGGGAAGATCGACAGGATCTGCTCGGCGGCGGCCCGGTCGGCGGCGAAGTTGTGGCAGCCACCCAGGAAGTAGTCGTACATCCGGGCCACGTTGGGCCGCAGCTCGGCGTCGGTCGGCACGGTCACCGGAAACTCCCCTCGCTCGGCGACGTCGCGCCTGCCTGTCTAGCACCCGCAGCGACGCTACGCTGACCCGTCGTGTCGGTGATCCGGCTGCGGTGCGCCCGCCGCTGCCGTACGACGGGGGCACGACCGTCGCCGAGGAGGTACGCGATGACCCGTCAGCGGGAGACCGTCGAGGTCGATCCGGTCCTGTTCCGAGCCGTGTACGACTCGCCCGCCGCGCTGCCCGGGCGGCACCGGTGGGTCACTCCGGAACACGACGTGCGCCGGATCGAGAAGCTGCTCGGGATGCCGCAGGCGAGCATCGGGGCGCCGCTCTGGGTCAGCGGCGACGAGCCGGACTGTCCGAAGTGCGGCCGCCGGCAGACCTGGTTGGACATCGTCTCCTCGGCGCTGAAGGGCGTGCACGACAAGGCGATGATCGCCACCGTCATTCTCGGCGACCGCAAGTACGTCAACACCGAGGTGCCGGACGGCATCGCCGGGGTGCACTGCGTCGACTGCCACACCCCGATCGAGGGGCTACGCAGCTTCAAGTGCCACAACTGGGCGTACGCCTTCGAGGCGCTGGAGGCGGTGCGGGAGCGGATGGCGAACGGGGTCAGCCGGCCAGTTCCCTGACGTGGCGCAGCCCGGGGTGGCCGTCGAGCAGCACCTCACCGACCGGCGTGAAACCGGCCCGGCGCAGCACCGTCAGCGAGCCGGCGTTGTCCAGCGTCGCCGAGGCGGTCAGCCGAACCAGCCCGTACGCGTCGCGGGCCAGGTCGCAGACCTGCCGTACGCCGGCGGTCGCCCGGCCGCGCCCGGCGGCCCGTTCGGCGACCCGGTAGCCCAGGTCGGCCGCACCGTCGGCCACGTCGACCAGGTTGAACCGGCCCAGCACCTCGCCGTCGTCGTCGACCAGGAGGTGGAAGTGGCAGCGGCCGGTCTCCTGCTCGGCGAGCAGCGCCGCGTGCCGGGCGTCGAATTGCGCGAAGTAGTCGTCGCCCCGGTCCGGCACGCTGCGGGCGAAGTACGCCCGGTTCTCTCGCTCGAAGGCGAGCAGCGCGGGAGCGTGATCGGGCGTCAGGCGCTGGAGTTCGGGCACCCGCGCCACCCTAGCCGGCTGAGCGGCGCGCGGGACGCCGGCCGGCCGGGGAGGGCGGCTCGGGGCCCGGGTCCGGCACCGGCGGCATGGGCCGGGTCACCGCCGTCTGACCGGTGACGGTCACCGGCTCCCCGGCGTGCCGGAGCGTGACCTCGACCTCCGGGGCGGCGTCGGGCAGCTCGTAGCGGGCCTCGTCCCGGGTGAGGGTGACCCGCAGCCGCTGCCCGCGCCAGCGCAGGCCGAAGGCCAGCCGGTCGAGCCGGGCCGGCAGCCGGGGTCGAAGGACAACTCGCCCCGCTGGTCGCGCAGCCCACCGAACCCCTCCACCACCGCCGTCCAGGCGCCGGCCAGCGCGGCTAGGTGCAGCCCGTCGCTGGTCTTGTCCCCCAGGTCCGCCAGGTCGTGCAGCGCCGCCTCGGCGAACAGGTCGTACGCCAGGTCCAGGTGCCCGATCTCGGCGGCGAGCACCGCCTGCGAGGCGGCGGAGAGCGACGAGTCGCGGACGGTCCGGGCCTGGTAGTAGGCGAAGTTGCGTCGCTTCTCCTCGGCGGTGAACTCGCCCGGGCAGCGCTGCATGGCCAGCACCAGGTCGGCCTGCTTGACCACCTGCTTGCGGTAGAGCTCCAGGTAGGGGAAATGCAGCAGGAGCGGGTAGTCGTCCTCGGTCATCGCGGCGAAGTCCCACTCGGGCTGCTCCGTGAAACCGGCCGCCTGCTGGTGCACGCCCCGCTTGCGGTCGTACGGGAGGTGGACCGCGTCGGCGGCGGCCCGCCAGCCGGCGATCTCGGCCGGGCTGACGCCCAGTTCCTCGGCGCGTCCGGGGTGCCGTTCGGCGGCGTCGGCGGCGCCGAGCAGGTTGCGCCGGGCCATCACGTTGGTGAAGAGGTTGTCGTCGACCAGGGCGGCGTACTCGTCCGGGCCGGTGACGCCGGTGAGGTGGAAGGCGCCCTCGTCCGACCAGTACCCGAAGCCGTGCCAGAGCCGGGCCGTGGCGACCAGCAGCTCCAGCCCGACCCCGGCGAGCAGGTCGTCGTCCCCGGTGGCCGCGACGTAGCGCAGCACCGCGTCGGCGATGTCGGCGTTGACGTGCAGGGCGGCGGTGCCGGCGGGCCAGTAGCCGGAGCACTCCCGGCCGCTGATGGTCCGCCACGGGAAGGTCGCGCCGGGCAGCCGCAGCTCGGCGGCGCGCTCCCGGGCCTCGGGCAGGTGGGCGTGCCGCCAGCGCAGCGCCGATTGGGTCACCTCCGGCGCCAGGTACGTCAGCACCGGCAGCACGTAGCCCTCGGTGTCCCAGAGGACGTGTCCGTCGTAGCCGTTGCCGGTCAGCCCCTTCGCCGCAATGGTCCGGTCGCCCTCGGCCCGGCCGGCCTGGAGCAGGTGGAAGACGGCGAACCGGATGGCCTGCTGGAGCTCGGGGTCGCCGTCGAGTTCCACGTCGCCGGTCTGCCAGTGCCCGTCGAGGGCGGCCCGCTGGTCGGCCAGAAGGGCGTCGAAGCCGTACTCCCGGGCGGCATCGGCCTCGGCGACGACCAGGTCGGCCAGAAGGGCGTCGAAGCCGTACTCCCGGGCGGCATCGGCCTCGGCGACGACCAGGTCGGCCAGTTCGTTCGCCGCCATGCCGTCGACCGGGGTGCACTCGTGCGCGTCGTACTTGGTGATCCGCAGCCGCTGGCCGGGGCGCAGCCGGCCCTCGACGCACATCCGGAGGCGGTCGGCGGTGCAGTCGTCGGAGGTGGCGAAGCCCTCCGGTATCTCGGACTCGTGGGTGACCGCGACCGCGACCCGCTCGGCGCTGCGGTCGGTGCGGTGCACCAGCACGCCGGAGCCGCCGTCGCAGCGGTGGGCCTCGGAGTTCAGCGGGTCGCGGATCGCCGAGGCGGCCCGGGGGTCGTCGGGGCGCTCCGGCACCCGCTCGTTGGCCTGCACGTCCGAGCAGAGCCGGAGCTCGACCGGCGCGTCGCCCAGCGGCTCGACCTCGTAGCGGACGGCGGCGATCGGATGCCGGGGCAGCGACACCAGCCGGGTGCTGCGGACGCGGACCCCGTGCCCGCCCGGCGAGATCCACTCGGTGTCCCGGCGCACCACGCCGGCGCGCAGGTCGAGCACCCGCTCGTGGGCGCGCAGCGTCCCGGTGCGCAGGTCCAGCGCGTCGCCGCCCACCCAGAGCCGGATCAGGGCGGCGTTGGGCGCGCTGACCACGGTGTCGCTGCGCTCCGGGAAGGCGTACCCCTCCTCCGGGTAGCTGAGTTCGCGCTGCTCGTGGAAGCCGTTGAGGTAGCTGCCGGGCATCCCGTACGGCTCGCCCTCGTCCAGCGTGCCGCGCCAGCCCACCCAGCCGTTGCTGAGCGCGAAGACCGACTCGGTCTCGCCCAGCCGGTCGCTGTCGGCCGCGGTACGCCGCACCAGCCAGTTCTCGTCACTACGCACGGAACTCCCGTTACCCGTGGTCGGCGGCCACCCAATCCGCCCGGGGCTGTGAACTCGCTGAGACGAAGGTCAGGGTCAAACCCTCACCATCGCACGGTGCCGGCCGCCTCCGTGATTCGTACCGTCTGCCCAAGGTAAACGGGGTATGAACATTTGGTGAGGTGAGGCATGGTACAGACCGGCACGACGGACGTTCCCGACATCAGCGTGGAGTGGTACCGGGAGATCACCGAGGTAGCTGACTCCGCCCCGACGCCGGTGCAGTGGTTCGCGGTGCACTTCACCGAGGCGGCGATCCTGCTGCTCGGCGCGCTGTTCCTGTTCGCCGCCGCGCCCCGGCTGCTGCGCGGAAAGCCGTGGGACCGGGCGGTCGCGCTGGTCGCGCCCGTCACCGTGGTCCTCGCGTACGCGTGCAGCGAGGCGCTGAAGACGGTCTTCGACGAGGCACGGCCCTGCCGGGCAGCCGCGACCGTGGTGGCCGGGCACTGCCCGCCGGTCGGCGACTGGTCCTTCCCGAGCAACCACGCCACCATCGCCGGCGCGCTCGCTGCGGCCACCCTGCTGCTCTCCCGCCGGCTCGGGCTGGTCGCCGCGCCGCTGGCGCTGTTGGCCGCGCTCTCCCGCGTCTTCGTCGGCGTGCACTACCCGCACGACGTGGCCGCCGGCCTGTTCCTCGGCGCCCTGGTGACGCTGGCCGGCACGCCGCTGATCGCCCGCCCCGTCGCCGACCTGCTGGCCCGCCACACCACCCACCCGGACCGACTCCCCGCCACCGCCGATCACCCCTGACCCCACCCGGCCGCCCGCACCACCACCCCGTCGACGGGGTGGGTGGGTCAGGTGGGGAGGAGGAGGGCGGTGCAGGTGCCGAGGATCAGGAAGGGGCCGAAGGGGAGGTGGCTCGACCAGCTGACCCGGCGGGCCAGCAGCAGCGCGAGGCTGACCACCGCCGAGAGGGCGAAGGTGAGCAGCAGCCCGGCGACCAGCACCGGCCAGCCGTACCAGCCGAGCAACATGCCCATGCTCAGCGCCAGTTTCGCGTCGCCGAGGCCGAAGCCGCGCCGGCCGAGCAGCAGCGTGGTGGCGGCGAAGGCCAGCCCCAGGGCGGCCCCGGCGGTCAGGGCACGCAGCCACGGGCCGGGCCCGGGGCCGGTCAGCGCGGCCACCGCGAGCAGCGCGGCCGTGCCTGCCGCGGCCGGCCAGGTGAGCCGGTCGGGCAGCCGGTGCACGGCCAGGTCCACCAGCGCCAGCGGCGCCGCCCAGCCGAGCCACCAGGCGAGCGCGGCCCGCTCGGCGAGGGTCGCCTCGGTGAGGACCAGCACCGCCAGGGCCGCGACGGCCGCCAGTTCGACGCTGCCCGGCGGCGCGCCGATCCGGGCCGCGCACGCCGGACACCGGGCCGCCGGGCCGAGCCCCGGGCGCCCGATCCCGATCGGCGCGCCGCAGTCGTCGCAGCCCACCCGCGCCGGCGACCCCAACGGTACGGCGTACCGGGCGACGGCGAGCCGGAGCACCGGGGTCACGGCCAGGGCGGCGAAGACACGTACGGAGAGTGATTTCCAGCCCCGGCCCGGGTGATGATCCACCGCCGGCAGTGGTGGTGGATAGCTTGCGTCGCCCGGGCGGTCGAATTCGCGGGAATCCCCTCTCGTAGCTTTTTCGACGAGGGGACGGATCGGGCGAGACGCATCGACAGGTGCCATATCTTCCGGCCCGACTGCCGGATCGGCGGGCGGGCCCGGCCGACCGTCGGCACCCGTCCCCCGACCGGGTGCGGCGACCCGTCCCGGCGTTCCGGACTCGCCCTCGGCCACGCCTGACCACCTCCACTCATCACCCACCGTGTTCGAATGAATTGCCTCTGTTGCATCGGCGGACGTGAGCCTATGCTCGCCCCTTGGGTACGGCGCAACCCCCGCCAACAGCGTCGGAGGCCACTCGAGACATCAGGTTCCACCATTTCGTAGAACATCCGCACAGGTAAATGCGACAGCGGTAAATCGAGGTCCGGACGGCATCATCCGGGCGCGCTGGCGCATGCCCGGAGGCCACCGGAGACGGGCCGCCGGGTGGCACCGAGGAGGGCACGGCGTTGCGTACACGGCATCCCCGCCGATGGACAACCTGCCTGGTCATCGCCACGGTGGTCGGGTCGACCGCCGGCTGCGGCGGCGGGTCGGAGACGGCCGCCGGGCCCGCCGCCCGCAAGGCCACCGCCGAGCCCCGGCATTCGGCCGAGGAGGAACGGGCCGCGGAGCAGGCCGCGCTGGCCGCCTATTCCGGGTACCTCACCGCGTCCCGGGAGGCGAGCCGCGACAGCGACCCCCGCCACCCCGCGCTCACCCGTTTCCTGGCCGATCCGCTGCTCACCCGGGTCCGGGTGGCGATCGGCCAGGCCCGGACGCACGGCGCGATCCGCACCGGCACGTTGCGCTCCGACCCCACGGTCACCTCGGTCAGCCTGGACGCCGTCCCGCCGACCGTGGAGATCCAGGACTGCCTGGACGCCACCGGCTACCGGCTGGTGTACGCCAAGGACCGGCGGGTGGTGCCCGGCTCGGGCGGTGGCCGACACCTCGCCACCGCGACCGCCACCCGGTACCCGGACGGCCGCTGGCTGATCAACTCCGGCGCCGCCTACGAGGACCAGCCGTGCTGACCTGGGGAGGAGGGTGCGTCCCGGCCCGCGGACCCCGGGCCGGGACGCCCCGGCGGCTGCTCGCCGCAACGCTGCTGGCCCTGCTGGTCGCGCTCGCCGCGCCGGTCCCGGCGGCCGCCGAGGGGCCGGGGCCGCAGTGCCCGCCCGGGCAGAACGACTGCAGCATCTGGGACGACGACCCGGGCACCCCCGGCGACCCGGGCGGCGGCGGGGACACCGGCGGCGATCCGGGCGGCGGCGCCGCCCCGAAGTGCCAGTGGAACGGCAAGCCGCTGCCCTGCTACAACCAGTTCCTCGGCTGGTTCAACAACGCCGACGGCTGCTACTACAAGCTGGCCGAGCCGCAGCCCGAGGCCCCCGACGGCACCAAGTGGTACGTCCGCACCTGCAACGGCGGCGACCTCGGCAGCCAGACGGTGGTGCTGCTGGACACCCCGCCACCCGGGTTCGGCACGCCGCCCGACCCGGAGGAACTGGCCCGGCGGGTCCTGGCGTCGATCTCGCTGCTGCCGCCCCGGATCGCGGTGGCGCCCCGCCGCAACACCGGCCCCGGCCTGGTCGGCCTGCCGGTCTGGATGTGGGCCAGCCCGGGCCGGAACTACTTCGGCCCGATCCACGCCGGGGACGAGGACCGCGGCCTGCGGGTGGACATCACCGCCAAGGTCGACCGGATCGTCTGGACCATGGGCAACGGCGTCAAGGTCACCTGCGCCGACGAGGGCACCCCGTACGACCCGCAGGGGCCCCGCGCCGGGAAGACCTCACCGGACTGCGGCTACGACTCCGGCTACCCGAAGGCCGGCACCTACCGGGTCAGCGCCACCACGTACTGGTCGGTGACCTGGCGCGGCGGCGGTGAGAGCGGCGTGATCGCCCAGACCCGGACCAGCGGGACGACTCCGATCGAGATCGACGAGCTTCAGGTGGTTACCCGATGAGCCTGGTCACCCGCAACGGCATCCCGGCCGACGCGCCGGTCGCCCCGCCGAAGGTGCTCCGCCAGCGCCGGACCCGCCCCGGCCTGCTGGGGCTGGCGGTGCTGCTGATCGCGTTGGGCGGCCTCGGCGCGGCCTTCGCGGTCACCTCGGTCCGGGCCACCGGCAGCTACCTGGCGGTGGCCCGCCCGGTCGAGGTCGGCCGGCAGCTCAGCGCCGACGACCTGGTCAGCGTGCAGGTCTCCGGCGGGGCCGGGCTCTCCCCGGTGCCGGCCGGCAAGCTCGACGAGGTGGTCGGGAAGCGGGCGGCGGTGTCGCTCACCCCCGGCACGCTGCTGACCATGGGGCAGCTCACCGACGCCCCACTGCTCGGCGAGGGGCAGCAGCAGATCGCGCTCGGGTTGAAGCAGAGCCAGGTCCCCGCCCGCAAGCTCCATCCCGGCGACAAGGTGCTGCTGGTCAGCACCCCCGCCGACAACGACGACAGCCAGGCACCGGGCACCCGGTTCACCGGCACGGTGATCGACACGGCCACCCCGGAGAACGACGACGTGGTGGTCTACGTGGCGCTGCCCGTGCGGGACGTGCCGGCCGTGGTCGTGCTGGCCGCCCAGGAGCGGATCGCCCTGGTGCTGGTCGAGGCGGCCTGACCATGGCGATCATCGCGCTGGTCTCGGCGAAGGGGTCGCCCGGGGTCACCACCACCGCGCTGGCCTGCGCGCTGAGCTGGCACCGGCGGCTGGTGCTGGCCGAGTGCGACCCGGCCGGCGGCACCATCCTCGCCGGCTACCTCGGCGGCGCGCTGGACGGGCCCCGGGGCATCGGCGAACTGGCCGTCGGCGAGCTGCGCGACGGCAACCTGGAGACCGCCTTCTGGTCGCAGCTGGTCGACCTGGACGCGCCGTGCCGGGAACGGCTGCTGCTGCCGGGCGTGGTCGACCCGGCCCAGGCGGGCAGCATCAGCCCGCTCTGGCAGCGGTTCGCCGACTTCTTCGGCAGCCTGGACAAGGGCCAGCCGCAGTACGACGTGATCGTCGACTGTGGGCGGCTCCAGGTGGCCGGTCCACCGTGGCCGGTGCTGCGGGCCGCGGCGGTGGTGCTGCTGGTCACCCGGGCGCAGCTGCCCGATCTCTCCGCCACCCGGTCGATGATCCGGGCGATCGAACGGGACTTCACCGAGCACCGGGTGCCCCCGGGCACGCTGCGGCTGCTGGTGGTCGGCGACGGGCACGGCAAGGGCGAGATCAGCAAGGCGCTGCGGGTGCCGGTGATCGCCACCCTGCCGGCGGACCCGCGTACCGCCGAGGTGCTCAGCCTGGGCGGCACCGTACGCGCCGGGCGGCCGTTGATGCGCGCGGCCGGCGCGCTCGAGGTGCCGGTCCGGGCGCTGCTGGACCGCCGCCGGGCCCGGCTGGCCTGGCCCGCCGCCCAGGAGGTGCCGGATGTGGTGTGAGCGGCCCGGGGAGGCACGTCATGCGGTTTGAGCCGGTCTCCCACGACCCGCGCCAGCAGCCGGGGGCGACCTCGACGATGCCGCCGCTGCCCCCGGTGAACGGCCGGCGCCACCAGCCGGCGCCGCCCGTCGCGCCACCCACGCCCACCCCGCCGCCACGACTGCGGGTGGACTTCGCGGTGGTCCGCGAGCTGCGCCGGGAGTTGAGCGAACGGCTCACCCAGTGGCAGCGCGGCCGGGAGTTCGACGCGAACGCCGAGGAGGTCGAGCGGGCCCGGCTCGCGGTCGCCGTGGTCTCCGGGTACGCCGACTCGGTGCGCCGGGCCGGCACCCCGATGGCCGCCGACGAGGAGCGGATCCTGCTCGACCAGGTCACCGCCGAACTGGTCGGGCTGGGCCGGCTCCAGACGCTGCTGGTCGACGACACCATCGAGGAGGTGCACATCCTCGGCTGCGACCAGGTGCGCATCACCCGGCACGGCGGGGGCGTCGACTGGGTCGAGCCGATCGCCGACAGCGACGACGAGCTGGTGGAGATCCTCCAGGCGGCGGCCCGCCGGGCCGGCGCGACCGAGCGGTCCCTGTCGACGTCCAAGCCGACGCTCGACCTGCAACTGCCCGACGGCAGCCGCCTCGCGGCGGTGTTCCTGGTCAGCCACCGCCCCTACGCGGTGATCCGCAAGCACAACACGCTGGACGTCAGCCTGGAGGAGATCGCCGGCTCCCGCCCCGACCTGGACGAGATGATCGACCCGCTGCTGCGCGACTTCCTGCGGGCGTCCATGCGGGCCGGGCTCAACATCATGGTCGCCGGGCTGGCCGGAGCGGGTAAGACCACGGTCATCCGGGCGCTGATGGACGAGATCCCGCCCGACGAGCCGTACGTGCTGCTGGAGGAGAGCCGGGAGCTGCTGCCGGCCCGCCGGGGTCGCAAGCACCGGGCGGTGATGAGCTTTGAATCCCGCGAGGGGCACGGCGAGCGCGGGATGGACGGGCGGCCGGCGGGCGAGGTGAGCATCGCCGACCTGATCCCGGTGTCGCTGCGGATGGGCGTGCTGCGGATCATCGTCGGCGAGGTCCGGTCCCGGGAGATCGTGCCGATGCTCCAGGCGATGACCACCAGCCGCGGCTCGATGTGCACCATCCACGCCCGTACCCCGGCCGGGGTGAGCGAGCGGATCATCGAGCTGGCGCTGGCCCACGGCCGGGAGATGACGGTCGACCAGGCCCGCCGGATGGCCGGCAACGCCCTCGACCTGATCGTCTACGTGACCGTCGAGGACGAGACCGCGATCGGCGGGCGCAAGCACCGGTTCGTCTCCCACGTGGAGGAGGTGATCGGGGTCGGCGAGGGCAACCGGATCGTCACCACCAGCGTCTTCGGCCCCGGCCCGGACGGCCGGGCCGTCCCCCGCCACCTGCCGGAACGCATCCGCGACCAGTTGCTGCGGGTCGGCTACGACGCCCGGCTGCTGACCCGCTTCATCGAGGCCGGCACCGGCGCCTGGCGCCGCCCGCGGCACAGCCGACTGGGCCCGGCGGTGCGCCGGTGAGCGCGGGCGTCGGCGCGGGGATGGACGGGCGCGCTCCGGCGAGCGCGAGGAGTGCGCCGGGGTCGCGAGCCCCGCAGGCGCGAACGGAGCCGGTCCGGTGAGCGCGAGGAGTGCGCCGGGGCCGCGCGCCCCGCAGTCGCGAACGGAGCCGGTCCGGTGACCAACATCGAGCTGATCGCCGTCGTCTCCGGGGCGGCCTGCGTCGCCGGCCTGGTGCTGGCCGTGGTCGCGCTGGTCGGCACCCGCGCGCCCGCCCGTTCGGCGCCGGGGGCCCGGCGCGGGCTGCGCCGGCTCTGGCTGGGCTCGGGCGCGGGCCGCCGCGCGCAGCGGACGCACCAGGTCCGGCTGGCCGTGGCGGTGGCGGCGGGCGCGCTGGCCTTCCTGCTCACCGGGCTGCCGGTGGTGGGGCTGATCGTGACGGTGGCCGTGCCGGGGGTGCCCTGGCTGTTCTCGGTGGGCCGGGCAGAGGAACGGGCGATCGCCCGGATCGAGGCGGTCGGCGAGTGGACCCGCCGGCTGAAGGACGTCTCCGCCACCGGGCAGGGCCTCCAGCAGGCGATCATCGGCACCATCGCCACCGTCCCCGAGGAGATCCAGGAGGAGGTACGGCTGCTCGCCGCCCGCCTCCAGGCCGGCTGGACGGCCCGTACCGCGCTGCTCGCCTTCGCCGACGAGATCGGCGACCCGGTCTGCGACCAGGTGGTGGCCGCGCTGATCCTGCACCTGACCGACCGGGGCGAACGCCTCGGTGACGTGCTCGGGTCGATCGCCTCGGCCGCCGCCGCCGAGGTGGGCACCCGCCGCGAGGTGGAGGCCAAGCGCACCCAGCCCCGGTTCGCGGTCCGCTTCCTCACCGGGATGACCTTGGCCGTGCTGGCGTACGGGCTGCTGAACACCGAGTACGTCCGCCCGTACGGCACGGTGTTCGGGCAGCTGGTGATGGCGGTGCTCAGCGCGACCTTCGTCGGGCTGCTGGTCTGGGTGCGGTCGATGAGCCAGCCCCCGCCGCCGGCCCGCTTCCTCCCCGCCCCCGACCCGGAGGAGGCGATCGCGTGATCGTCAACTGGCAGCTCGCGATCGCCGTGCTCGGCGGGGCGACGGTGGGGCTGGGCCTGTTCCTGGCGGTCCGGGAGGCGTTGCCAGCCGCCCCGGCGCTCGGCCCCGCGCTGCGCCGGCTGCACCAGCCACCGGGCACGGTCGCCCCGAGCCGGGGCCTGGACTGGTTGGGCGGGTTCTCCCGCTGGCTCAGCCCGCCGCACCGGCAGCTCGCGCTGATCGACAAGACCCCTGAGCAGTACGCCCTGTCGGTGCTGGTCTCCGCGCTGATCGGGCTGGCCACCCCGACCGTGCTGGGGGCGGTGCTCTTCCTCGGCGGGGTACGCCTGCCGGTGGTCGTACCGGTGCTGGGCAGCATCGGGATGGCGCTGGTCTGCGGGCTGCTCGCCCACCGCGCGGTGCTGGCGCGGGCGGACGCGGCGCGCGACGAGTTCCGCGCGGCCGTCTGCACCTACCTCGACCTGGTGGCGCTGCAACTGTCGGCGGCGCACGGCCCGGTGCAGTCGCTGGAACGGGCGGCGGCGGTGTGCGACGGCTGGGTCTTCGACCGGATCCGCGAGTCGCTGCGGATCGCGCAGATGCAGATGCACTCGCCCTGGGACGAGCTCCAGGAACTGGCCGAGCGGATCGGCATCCCGGAGCTGGGCGACGTCGGGGCGATCATGCGCTCCTCCGGCAGCGAGGGCGCGCAGGTCCACGAGACCCTGCGCAGTCGTGCCGACTCGCTGCGGGACCAGATCCGCACCGACAACCTGGCCCGCGCCGAGGGGGTGACCAGCCGGCTGGACATCCCCGGTTCGCTGCTGGTCTTCGTCCTGCTCGGTTTCATGCTCTACCCGTTCGTGGCCCGCCTGTAGGTCCCCACCCCGACAAGGAGCACGCCATGCAACTGATCGCCTACCTGCACGTCACGCTGGCCGCACGGTTGGCGGAGCTGCGCCGCGAGGGGGACCGGGGTGACAGCCCGGTGCCGACCGCGGTGATCATCTTCGGGCTGGTCGCGGCGGCGATCGCGGTCACCGGTCTGGTGATGACGCGGGCCACCGACTGGATGGACAGCGTCCCCACCGCGCCGTGACCCCTCCGACGAGCTGGCCGGACGCACCCCGGAGCGGCCGGGCGGCCCCGACCGGCCGGCCCCGGGGCGTGTCCGGCCGTCCTCACCCCGGGCCGACGACCCGGGCCGCGCGCGCGGTCCCGGCCGACGACACCGCCCGGTCCGGCCACCCGACTGGGTCCGGCCGCGCCGCACAGCCGGACCAGGCAACCCGGCCCGAGCGGGCCGCCCGGAACGGCGGGGCCGGTCGGGCCGTACCGGTCGCCGTGCGTGGCGTGGTGCGGGCCGCGCGGCGACGGCTCGCCGTCGGGGGTACGGACCGGGGCGCGAACCCGGTCGAGCTGGCCGTCGTCATGCCGGCAGTGCTGGTGCTGCTCTTCGCCTCGGTCCAGGTGGCCGCGTGGTTCGTCGCCCGGTCCACCGCGCTGAACGCCGCGCAGAGCGGGGTGAACGCGCAGCGGGTGCTCCAGGCGCCGGCCGGGGCGGGCGAGGCGCGGGCCACCCGGTTCCTCGGCGCGGCCGGTGACTGGCTCGTCGGCTGGGACAGCCCGGGGCCGACCTGCGTCACCGGGGCCACCGAGGTCACCTGCACCGTCACCGGCCGGTCCCTGTCGGTCATCCCGGGCGTCAGCTTCCGGGTCCGGCAGACCGCGCACGGCACCGTCGAGCGCTGGACGAACCCGTGAGCGCCGTCGCGGACGGCCGCGCCCGGGGCTCGGTCTCCATCGAGGTGGCCGTGCTCGCCCCGGCTTTCATCGCGCTGATCGTGCTGGCCGGGGTGACCGGGCGTACCGCGATCGCCGACGAGGCGGTGGAGGCGGCCGCGCACGACGCCGCCCGGGCCGCCTCGATCTCCCGGGACGCCGGCACCGCCCGCGACGCGGCCCGCGACGCCGCTCGCCGCCAGCTCGACTGGCGACGCCTGAACTGCGCCGGCGCGCCCCGGATGACCTTCAGCGGCTCGGTACGTGGCCGGTCGACCAGCTTCGACGCGGCGTACCGCAGCCCGGCCGGGCAGCCGGCGAGCGTGACCGTCTCGGTGACCTGCGTGGTGTCCCACCGCGACCTGCGGCTGCCGGCGCTGCCCGGGATACCGCTGCGGACCACCGCCTCGGCGACCTTCACCTCCCCGCTGGACCGCTACCGGAGCCGGGGATGACCCCCCGTCGGGCCGGCCGCGACGAGGGACGGGTCAGCCTGTTCCTGGCCGTCACGATGACCGGCGTGCTCGCGGTCATCGGCGTCGCCTACGACGGCGCCGGTCAGCTCCGCTCGCTGCAACGCGCCGACGACCTCGCCGCCGAGGCGGCCCGCAGCGGCGGCCAGGCCGTCGACCGGGCCCGCGCGATCGAGGGCGGCCCGAAGGAGATCGACGAGGGCGACGCGCGGGCGGCCGTCCGCGACTACCTCTCGGCGGCGGGCGCGACCGGGCACTCGGTGAGCTTCCCCGTGGTCGACGGCGAGAAGCAGATCCGGGTACGCGTCACCGTCACCTACCGCCGGCACATGCTCGGCCTCTTCGGCATGGACGACACCGTCACCGTCTCGGGTGAGGCCACCGCGCGGGCGCTCACCGGGGCACCGTAGGAAGGGAAGGCCGCCATGACCGCACCGCGTGGCTCCGCCGTTCGGCGGACCGGCCAGATGCTCACCGGGTTCGGGTCGCTGGTCGTCCTGGTCGCGCTGCTGGTGGGCGCGCCGGTGGCGCTGCTCGCCTTCGCCGGCAATCCACTGCCCGACCAGCTACCCACCCTGTCCGAGGTCGGCACGGCGCTGACCAGCCGGGACGACGGTCGGTTGTTCCTGCGCGCGCTGGCCGTGGTCGGCTGGTTCGGCTGGGCGACGTTCGCCTTCTCCGTGCTGGTGGAGCTGGCGGCGCAGGCGACGCGGCGACCGGCGCCCCGGCTGCCCGGAATGAGCCGGCAGCAACGGGCCGCGGCGGCCCTGGTCGGTTCGGTCGCGCTGATCATCGCGGCGAGCCCGGCGGCCAGCGCGGCGGCGGCCATGACGTACCCGGCGACGGCCAGCACCGGGCACCCGGCGACGGGCGCGGCGCTGCCGGCGGCGGGCACGACCATGGTCCTCGCGGCGCCGCCCGTCGGGTCGACGGGGGCGGTCCCGGAGGGCGCCGCCGCCGAGGCTGCCCGGCCGCAGCCGGCCCCGCCGGTCTACCGGGTCGCCAAGGGCGACTACCTGGGCGAGGTGGCGGAACGCTACCTGGACGACTTCGACCGCTACCAGGAGCTGGCCCGCCTCAACCGGCTGCCCGACGCCGACCGGATCCGGCCGGGCCAGCTGATCAAGCTGCCGGCGCAGGCGGAGGACGGCGGCGCACGCACGCACGCGACCGGCCGGCTGGTGGCCGAACCGTCGACGCCGCGCAAGCCGTCGCCGCATCCGCCGGCCGCGTCCCCGGGCTCGCCGAAGGGGTCCCCCGGCGGCATCGGGTCGCCGGTCCCCGACGAGCAGGCGGGACCGGGTACTCCGGGCGGTCAGGTCGGACCGGGTACTCCGGGCGGTCAGGTCGGACCGGGTACTCCGGGCGGTCAGGTCGGACCGGGCGGGACCGGCGCGACGCCGGGACAGCCGGCGCCGCGGACGATGCCGCCGCAGGTGGAGCGGCCGGCGGGGGCGCCCCCGGCGATGGCGGCCGGGGCGTCGCGGGCCACCGACGACGACGGGATGAACCGGCCGCTGGCGGTCTCCGCGGTGCTCGCCGTGGCCAGCATCGTCGGCGCGCAGATCGGCGCGGTGCTCGGGCTGCGCCGCCGTCCGGCCCGGGCCGTCGCGGCCGCCCGCGCTCGCCACCGCCGCGACTGAGCCGGGTACGCGCATCCGGCCGCGCCCACGAACAGCGGGCCGGCGTGATCAGCGGCGCTCGCGACCGGAACCGGCAGGTCCCTGGCCCGGCCCACGGCGAGGCCCTGCCGTGCCCGCAATCGGTGGGCCGACAGGCCGCCTGGCCCGGGCCACCGCGGTCCGGCCAGGTGGCCGGTGGGAGGTCAGGGCAGCTTGGTCTGGAGGATTCCGTCGACCACCCGCGTCGGCAGGAGCTGCTGGTCGTTGGCGGCCGGGCCGTGCACGACCTCGCCGCCGTTGAGCCGGAACGCGGAGCCGTGCCAGGGGCAGACCACGCAGGTGTGGCCGTCGATCTCCTGCACCTCGCCCTCGCCGAGCGGGCCGCTCTGGTGCGGGCAGCGTTCCAGCATCACGGTGACGTCGTCGCCGTGCCGGTAGAGGATCACCGAGACGTCGTCCACCTCGCGGGTGATCAGCTCGCGCTGCGGCAGGGTCGACAGGTCGGCGATGGCCTTCCACTCGTCGGTCATCCGGTGCAGCTCGGAGATGCTCTGGCTGACCTGGGCGCCCTGCTTGTACGCCAGGTGCCCGCCGATGTACGCCCCGGCGCTGGCCGCGCTCAGTCCCAGGTACGCCAGTGCCCGCCCCATGCCGTGCCGGCCGCGCATCCGGGCGGCGAGCGAGCCGGCGTAGAACACCAGCGCGACGGAGTTGGAGGCGGCGTGCACCAGCCCGACCCGGCGCTGGTCCCGGGCCAGGGCGGCCCAGTCGTTCAGCCCGGCGACGGCGGCCGGGAGGGCGCTCACCGTACCGAGCCCGATCAGGGTGGTCGCGGCCTTGCGCTGGCCGGGCAGCAGGTCCAGCACGGCGGCGCTGATCCAGGCGCCCACCGGCACCTGCACCATCGCCGGGTGCAGCGGATGGCCCAGCCAGACGCCATGCAGCAGGTCACGGACCCGCTGCCCGCGCAGGGTCGACTGGACGGCCCGCTGGAGCCGGTCGCCGACCGGGTCCAGCGCGGCGTTCTGCTCGATCTTGTTCATCAGCGCTCGCACGTTCCCCGACTTCCCGGCAGATGCGGTCGCAAACCGGGCGGCGGGGACGAATTCCGCCGCCCGGTCGACGTCAGCGCCAGTCGTCGACCTCCGGGTGGAGGGTGGCGCTGCGGAACAGCCCGTCCAGGTTGCCGCCGAGCTTGCGCAGGGTGGCCTTGTCGTGCGCGGTCATCTCAAGGTAGAGACCCTGGACCCAGTAGACCTGGAGGCTGGCGCCGCCGTCGACCGACGAGCGCCGGCGGGCGGGGTGGCCGTCGATCCGGGAGTCGGGCGGGGCGATCACCCCGTCGCCGGTCGGGAACGTGAGGGGCAGCACCAGCACGACCAGCGGCCAGTCCCCGTACTTCGTCCGCTTGCCGGCGCCGTAGGACAGTTCGACGTCCCAGCCGCCGTGCGCCCTCCTGGTCACCAGGTACGCCATCGGCTTCAGGCCGGCCGGGGGCGTGGCGAAGCGCACCGGCAGCCGGATCGGCCAATCCACGGCGTAGCGGATGTCGAGGGCGATCCGCCGGGCGACGGCGCGCGGGTCGCCGGCGCTTACGGGGGTGTGCCGCACGATCACCTCGGCCCAGGCGCCCGGGGCGTACTCCCAGCGCAGCGCAGCGGACCGGGGCTCGACGGTGGCGTTCGCGTTCCAGCGGGCGGTCCGGCCGTTGACCGGTTCGGCCGGCTCCAGGCCGGCGGAGCCCGCCCGGCCGGCGGCCACGGCGAAGTCCCGGTCGATGCCGAGCGTGATGTCCCTGCCGGCGGAAACGAGCCGCAGTTCGGCGGCGGGCGCGTCCTTGACGGGCAGCTGTGACGTCTGCGGCGCCGAGGCGGTCAACGCGAGCTGGTCGGTTCCGGTCCGGACGGTCCGGTCGGTCATGACGGGGGGCACCCAACCGAACTCGGCGTACTGCCGGGCGGGGTCGAAGGCGGCCGGGGCGGCCGCCGGCATGGGCGCGGCGGTCGCCGTCGGGGAGGGCGTGATCGCGGGGGTGACCGGCGTCGGCCGGTCCGCCCGGCCGACCAGCACCGGGGCGGCGGCCAGGACCGCGACCACCGCGAGCCCGGCGGTGGCCGTCGCGGCGATCCGTCGCCGCCGCACCTGCCGACGCCCGTCGCGTACGGCCCGGTGCAGGTCCACGGCGGACGGCGGGAGCGGTACGTCCCGCAGCGGCGCCAGCAGCTTCTCCTCCATCACATCCCCTCTCCGGTGATCGCGTAGGCGTCCGTGCCGAGCAGCCGGCGCAGGCTGGCCAGGCCGTGCGAGGTCTGGCTCTTGACCGTGCCGGCGGTGCAGCCGAGGGTGGCGGCCACCTCGTCCACCGGCCGGTCGTGCAGGAAGCGCAGCACCAGCACGGCCCGCTGCCGGGGCGGCACCTGGGCGAGCGCGGCGTGCAGCAGCTCCCGGTCCTCCACCGCGTCGCCGGTCGGGGCGGGTGCCGGCTCGGGTGGCGTGTCGACCAGGCGGACCCGGGACCAGAGCCGGCGCTTCTCGTCGAGGAAGACCCGGACCAGCACGGTACGCACGTACGCGTCGACGTTGTCCGCCTCCCGGGCCCGCCGCCAGCCGACGTAGAGCCGGGTGACGGCGGTCTGGACCAGATCGTCGCCACGGTGCGCGTCCCCGGTCAGGTGGCAGGCGATCCGGCGTAGCGCCGGCAGCCGTGACGTGACGTACTCGACGTACTCCTGTTCCAGGTCCGCCCGCATCCACCCATCCCGTCCGTGAACGTTCACCCCGCTGACGGGGTCGGCCGCCGTCCAGGTTGTACGCGGCGCGGATTTTCTCAACGACGCGACACGCCCACAGCATATGGTGTGTTGGCTTTTTGCGACCCACTACATCTAGGATCACTTTCACTGCTGGTGCGACCCCCCAAGGGTCCGCCAGGCGTCGACGTCCGCCAGGCGTCGCGCCGAACAGGGAACCCGGTGCGAATCCGGGACTGCCCCGCAGCGGTGAGCGGGAACGACCGCCGTCACGAGCACTGGGCCCGACGGGGCCCGGGAAGCGACGGCCAGTAGGCGAACGCGCCGGACGCGTCTGCCCGCGAGTCCGAAGACCTGCCAGCAGGGCGTGCCCACCGGGCGCGCGGACCACCTCGGGGCCTCGTGGGAGGGTCGTCGAGCCGTACGGAGCACCGCCGGCACACCGACCGGTGGCAATCCGGCGTGCCGTCGTGCCCTCCCGCGGTCCACACCGACCACCCAGGAGAGCACGTGACGGCGTCATCCACCATCGCCCCACCCCCGGTCGGGGCACTGCGGGACCTGCTGCACCGACACCACCACGACCTGCCCGACACCGACCCGGAGCGGATCCTCGCCCTGGTCGAGTCGGGGCGCACCGCCGGCGCGGACACCGACGAGCTGACCCGGCTGGCCATCGCCGCGGCGGCCGGGCTCACCGCCGAGGAGCCCGGGTACGCCCGGCTGGCCGCCCGCCTGCTCGCCGGGCGGATCGCCGACGAGACCACCGGCCAGGGCATCGGCAGCTTCAGCGACAGCGTCGCCGCCGCGTACGCCGAAGGCCTGCTGGACCCGGGCTTCGCCGGCTTCGTCGCGACGCACGCCGACGCCCTCGACGCCCTGGTCGACCACGCCGGCGACGACGCCTTCGAGTACTTCGGACTGCGCACCCTGCACGACCGCTACCTGCTGCGCCACCCGCGCAGCCGGGCGGTGCTGGAACGGCCGCAGCACTTCTGGCTGCGGGTGGCCACCGGCCTGTCCGACACCGTGGAGCAGGCCGGCGAGCTGTACCGGCTGATGTCCCGGCTGGCCTACCTGCCCAGCTCGCCGACGCTGTTCAACGCCGGCGCCCGGCACCAGCAGCTCTCCTCCTGTTTCCTGGTCGACTCGCCCCGTGACGAGCTGGACTCGATCTACGAGCGCTACACGCAGGTGGCGAAGCTGTCCAAGTTCGCCGGTGGGATCGGCATCTCGTGGTCCCGGGTGCGCTCGCGGGGGTCGCTGATCCGGGGCACCAACGGCCGCTCCAACGGCATCGTGCCCTGGCTGCGCACCCTCGACGCCAGCGTGGCGGCGGTCAACCAGGGCGGCCGGCGCAAGGGCGCGGCCTGCGTCTACCTGGACACCTGGCACGCCGACATCGAAGAGTTCCTGGAGCTGAAGGACAACACCGGCGACGAGGCCCGGCGTACGCACAACCTGAACCTGGCCAACTGGGTGCCGGACGAGTTCATGCGCCGGGTCGAGGCGGACGCCGACTGGTCGCTGTTCGACCCGAAGGAGGTGCCGGAGCTGGTCGACCTGTGGGGCGCGGAGTTCGACACCGCGTACCGGGCGGCGGAGGCCGCCGGCAAGGCGGTGCGGACGCTGCCGGCCCGCACCCTGTACGGCCGGATGATGCGCACCCTGGCGCAGACCGGCAACGGCTGGATGACGTTCAAGGACGCGGCGAACCGCACCTGCAACCAGGTCGGCGCGGGCGGCGGCGTGGTGCACCACTCCAACCTGTGCACCGAGATCCTGGAGGTGACCAGCGACGCCGAGACGGCCGTCTGCACGCTCGGCTCGGTCAACCTGGCCGCCCACCTGGTCGACGGTGGCATGGACTTCGCCGGGCTCGCCGCGACGGTCCGGCTGGCGGTGGGGGCGCTGGACCGGGCGATCGACCGGAACTGGTTCCCCACCGAGCAGGCGGCCACCGCGCACCGGCGGTGGCGGCCGCTGGGGCTGGGCGTGATGGGGCTGGCCGACGTCTTCGCCGCGCTGCGGCTGCCGTTCGACTCGCCGGCGGCGCTGGCGCTGTCCACCCGGATCGCCGAGGAGGTCGCCCTGGCCGCGTACGACGCCTCCGCCGACCTGGCGGCGGAGCGCGGCGCGCACCCGGCGTACCCGCTGACCCGGGCGGCCGGCGGGGTGCTGCACCCGGACCACTGGCCGGACGCCCGACCGACCCGACCGGAGGCGTGGGCGGCGCTGCGGGAGAAGGTGGCCCGGCACGGGCTGCGCAACTCGCTGCTGGTGGCGATCGCGCCGACGGCCACCATCGCCTCGATCGCCGGCTGCGCCGAGTGCGTCGAGCCGCTGGTCTCCAACGTCTTCAAGCGGGAGACCCTCTCCGGGGAGTTCCTCCAGGTCAACCGGCATCTGGTCGCCGACCTGAAGCGGCTGGGCCGGTGGACCCCGCAGACCCGGGACGCGATCAAGCGGGCCGACGGCTCGGTGCAGGAGCTGGACCTGCCGGCGGAGCTGAAGGCGCTGCACCGCACCGCCTGGGAGCTGCCGCAGAAGGCGCTGATCGACCTGGCCGCCGCCCGCGCCCCGTACGTGGACCAGTCGCAGTCGCTCAACCTGTTCCAGGCCAGCCCGACCATCGGCCGGCTCTCCTCCATGTACGCCTACGCCTGGCGGGCCGGGCTGAAGACCACCTACTACCTGCGGTCCCGCCCGGCGACCCGGATCGCGCAGACCACGGTCGCCGCCGCGCCGGCCGCCGCACCCGTGCCCTCGCCGCGACCGGCGGCACCGGCCCTGCTCACCCTGTCCGTCGGCGAGAGCGACGCGGTCGCCTGCTCGCTGGAGAACCCCGAGATCTGCGAGGCCTGCCAGTGACGATGCTGCTCGACCCCGGCATGGACCTGACCCTGCGACCGATGCGCTACCCGGACTTCTACGAGCGGTTCCGGGCCGCCATCCGCAACACCTGGACGGTGGAGGAGGTGGACCTGGCCTCCGACGTACCCGACCTGGCCACGCTCTCCGCCGGCGAGCGGCACCTGGTCCACCGCCTGGTGGCGTTCTTTGCCACCGGCGACTCGATCGTGGCGAACAACCTGGTGCTCAACCTCTACCAGCATGTCAACGCGCCCGAGGCCCGCCTCTACCTCTCCCGCCAGCTCTACGAGGAGGCGGTGCACGTCCAGTTCTACCTGACCCTGCTCGACACCTACCTGCCCGACCACGACGAGCGGGCGAAGGCGTTCGCGGCGGTCGAGCACATCCCGTCGATCCGGGACAAGGCGGAGTTCTGCTTCCGCTGGATCGACTCGATCGGCGGCCTGCAGCGGCTGGAGAGCCGGGCGGAGCGGCGGGCGTTCCTGCTCAACCTGATCTGCTTCGCGGCCTGCGTGGAGGGGCTGTTCTTCTACGGCGCCTTCGCCTACGTCTACTGGCTGCGCTCGCGTGGGCTGCTCTCGGGGCTGGCCACCGGCACCAACTGGGTGTTCCGCGACGAGTCGATGCACATGGAGTTCGCCTTCTCGGTGGTCGACACCGTCCGCGCCGAGGAGCCGTCGCTGTTCGACGAGGCGATGGCGGATGAGGTGCGGACCATGCTGGACGAGGCGGTGACGGCCGAGCTGGCCTTCGGCCGGGACCTCTGCGGGGACGGCCTGCCGGGCATGAACACCGCCGACATGCGCCGCTACCTGGAGTACGTGGCGGACGCCCGGCTCGCCCGGCTCGGCCTGCCGCCCGCGTACGGGTCGACGAACCCGTTCCCGTTCATGGAGTTGCAGGACGTGCAGGAGCTGACCAACTTCTTCGAGCGGCGGGTGTCCGCGTACCAGGTGGCGGTCGGCGGTGAGGTCAGCCTGGACGACGACTTCTGAGTAGCCTCGCCTGATGCGGCTTCATCGAATCGATCGTCGTGAGGCCCGGCGCATCGCCGTCCGGGCCCAGCTGCTCGACGCGCACCGGCCGACGGACCTCTTGACGGTCCTGGACCGGTTGACGTTCCTGCAGTTGGACCCGACGGCGGCGGTGGCGCCCAGCGCCGACCTGGTGGCGTGGACCCGGCTCGGCGCCGGGTACGCGCCGGCACACCTGCGGCAGGCGGTGGAGCGTGACCGCACCGCGTTCGAGCAGTTCCAGCACCTCGCGATGGTGCGGCCGATGGCGGACCTCGGGCTCCACCTCGCCGAGATGGCCACGTGTCCGGAGGATCCGCGGCGGCGCGCCTGGCTGAAGGCCAACGACTCCTTCCGCCGCGACGTGCTCGATCTGCTGCGCGCCTCCGGTCCGCTGCTGTCCCGCGAGGTGCCGGACACCAGCGTGGTGCCGTGGCCGTCGACGGGCTGGACGAACAACCGCAACGTCACGCAGATGCTGGAGCTCCTCGCAGCCCGCGGCGAGATCGCCATCGCCGACCGGGTCGGGCGGCAGCGCCGGTGGGATCTGGCCGAGCGGGTCTACCCGGCCGGCACATCGGTCGTCCCCGCCAACGAGGCCCGAAGGATGCGTGACGAGAGACGGCTGCGTTCGCTCGGCATTGCCCGGGCGTCGGTCGTCGGGGAGGCCGGTGAACCGGCGCAGGTCGAGGGCACCGCCGGCGCGTGGCGGGTGGACCCGGCAGCCCTCGGTCAGCCGTTCGCCGGCCGTACCGCGCTGCTGTCGCCGTTCGACCGGCTGGTCCACGACCGGAAGCGGGCCCGGGAGCTCTTCGACTTCGAGTACCTCCTGGAGATGTACCTGCCGAAGGCGAAGCGCCGCTGGGGCTACTTCGCGCTGCCCGTGCTGCACCACGACCGACTCGTCGGCAAGGTGGACGCCACGGCCGACCACCGGGCCGGGGCCCTGCGGGTGCACGCGATCCACCAGGACGTCCCGTTCGACCCCGCCGTCACCGCGGCGGTGGACGCCGAGCTGGCGGCCCTGGCCTCCTGGCTCGGCCTGCCCACGGTCACCCACGCCCCGTAGCCCGCCGGCGCAGGCTGCGGGGTGCCGGCGGGCGGTCCGGGACGGGCACCCCACGCCCATGAGTCGTTGACGTCATCAGATTCGTAGCGCGCGACAGCCCGCCCCGTGGGAGGGGGCAGCCTCGCGGGTGGCCCAGGGTCAGCGGCCGCCCGCCCACCGGTCGGTGTGCAGGGCGTCGGCCAGCGGGCGCTTCTGCCGCCAGCCATGCCGAGCCAGGTCGGGCACCTGTTCCAGGTGCGTCACCGGCCCGACGCAGAGCCAGGCCACCGGCCGGATGCCCGTGGGAATGCCCAGCAGGTCGGCCAGGAACGGCTCCCGGTAGAAGGAGACCCAGCCGACGCCGAGGCCCTCGGCGGTGGCGGCCAGCCAGAGGTTCTGGATGGCCAGGCAGACCGAGTAGAGGCCGGCGTCGGCGATGGCGTGCCGGCCCAGCACGGCCGGGCCGCCCCGCGACGGGTCGTAGGTCACCACGATCGACAGGGTCGACTCCAACACACCGTCGATCTTGATACGGGCGAACCGTGTCGCCGCCTCATCGGACAGGGTGGCCGCGAAGGTGTCCCGTTCCGTCCGCACGTGCTCGTGGAAGCGGCGGCGCAGCCCGGCGTCCCGGACCAGGACGAAGTCCCACGGCTGCGAGTAGCCGACGCTGGGCGCGGCGTGCGCGGCGTCGAGGACGCGGTGCAGGGTGTCGTCCGGCACCGGCGCCCCGGTGAACTCGGCCCGGACGTCCCGGCGACGGTGGATGGCGGTGTAGAGGTCCACGGCAGGCTCCCGCTGCGCAAGGCCCACCCCGGACGGGTGGGCGGTCGACGCGAGGCCGGTCTTCGGACTCCCGGATCGACGCCTGGCCGCCCGCCTTCCCAGCCGTACGGCCAGTGGCTGCGCTCTCGCGCGTGGACGGTGGCTCCCCGGTCACCGCGGCGGGCCCGTGCCGGATTTCCACCGGCTTCCCGATTCTCCCCGCGCAGGCGGGGCACCTCGCATGATCGTTGCCGTCGGCGATGCTAGCGGCCCGGCAGGCCGGAACGGGCATGCGCACCCGGACTGCCGCGCCCTACAGTGACGGGCTCCCGGGTCGATCCGACCGCCGGGGAGACACACCACCACGGGGGAACCACCAATGACGAACCACCCTGCCCGCGTCGTCCGTACCGTCCTGAGCCTGGTCGTCGCCGCCGGAGTCGCGGCCGGCTGCCAGCCGACGGAACAGGAGAAGACCCCGGCCGCCGCCTCGTCCGCGACCGGCGCGCCCAGCCCGACGGTCGACGTCGCCGCCAACAGCAAGCAGGTCTGCGACGCCGCGCTCGCGGTGGCCAAGGAGCACTTCGTCGGGATGGCGGACGACGCCATCGCGGCCATCCACAAGCCGGTCAGCGCCAAGGAGGCCGGCGAGAAGGTCCGCGCCCACTACACGGCGATGGCGCAGGGGCTGCGCAAGGAGGCCGCCCACGCCGCCGACCCGCAGGTGCACACCGCGGTGGAGAACCTGGCCGGCGCGATCGAGAAGCGGCTGACCGGCCCGAACGCCACCAAGGTCGAGGCGCCGGACCTGGACCCGACCCTGAAGGCGCTCGACACCGCCTGCGGCCACTGACCGATCGGACGCCGGCACGCCCCTGGCGTGCCGGCGCCGCCGGGCGGCATGCTGTGCCGATGGCCGTACACGTCACGCACGACGGACCGGTGACCACGGTGATCCTCGACCGGGCGGCGTCGCGCAACGCCGTCGACGGTCCCACCGCGCGGGCGCTCGCCGACGCGTTCCGCGCCTTCGAGGCCGACCCGGAGGCCCGGGCCGCGGTGCTCTGGGGCGCCGGCGGCACGTTCTGCTCCGGCGCCGACCTCAAGGCGATCGGCACGCCCAGCGGCAATCGGGTCGAGCCGGACGGCGACGGCCCGATGGGTCCGACCCGGATGTCGCTGTCCAAGCCGGTCGTCGCCGCGATCTCCGGGTACGCCGTGGCCGGCGGCCTGGAGCTGGCGCTCTGGTGCGACCTGCGGGTCGCCGAGTCCGACGCGGTGCTCGGGGTGTTCTGCCGGCGCTGGGGCGTACCGCTGATCGACGGCGGGACGGTCCGGCTGCCGAGGTTGATCGGGGAGAGCCGGGCGATGGACCTGATCCTCACCGGCCGCCCGGTGCCCGCCGAGGAGGCGTACGCGATGGGGCTGGTCAACCGGCTGGTCCCGCCGGGTGAGGCGCGGGCGGAGGCCGAGCGGTTGGCCGCCGAGATCGCCCGCCACCCGCAGACCTGCCTGCGCAACGACCGCGCGTCGGTGCTCGCCACCGCCGGCCTGACCGAGCCGGAGGCGCTCGCCACCGAGCTGGCGTACGGGATGCGGTCGCTGGACACGGACGCGGCGGCCGGCGCGGCCCGGTTCGCCGCCGGCGCCGGCCGCCACGGCACCGTCAGCTGAGGTCGCGCAGGGCGTCCTCGATCGCCCGGTGGAAGGTCGGGTACGCGTAGATCATGTGTCGGAGGTGGCTCAACGGCACCGCCGCGTGCACCGCCACCACCAGCGCCGACAGCACCTCGCCGCCGGCCGGGCCGACGGAGGTCGCGCCGACCAGCACGCCCTGGTCGGCGTCCGCGACGAGCTTGATGAAGCCCTCGTTGCCGGCCTTGTGGATCCACCCCCGCGCGGACGACGACAACTGGGCGAAGCCGACCTGCACGTTGATGCCGCGCTGGCGGGCCTGGTGCTCGGTGAGCCCGACCGCGCCGACCTCCGGGTCGGTGAAAGTGACCCGGGGCAGCGCCCGGTAGTCGGCGCGGGGCAGGGTACCGGCGGCGCCGCTCGGGCCGGTCGCGGTCATCGCGCCGCCGACCGCGCTGGCCGCGCCCATCGCACCGCCCACCACGCTGGCCGTCCCGCTCGGGTCGGGGCCACCGCCGGCGCGCCGGGTGCGGTCGAGCACGTCGGCGATGACGATCGCCGCCTGGTACATCGCGATGTGGGTGAAGGCGCCCTCACCGGTGACGTCGCCGACCGCCCAGACGCCGTCGGTCACCCGCATCTGCCCGTCGACCGGCAGGTAGCGCTGCCCGGGGTCCACGCCGATCGTGTCCAGGCCCAGCTCCTCCAGGTGCGCCCGGCGGCCGGTGACCACCAGCAGCCGCTCCCCGCGGAACGCGTCGTCGCCGGCGTGCACGGTGAAGGTGGCACCGTCGTGGCTGACCCGTTCCGCCTTGACGCCGGTGTGGATCTCCACCCCGTCGGCGCGCAGCGCCTTATCGGCCACCTCGGAGGACTCGGGCTCCTCGACCGCGAGGACCCGGTCCGCCGCCTCGACCACCGTCACCCGTACGCCGAACCGGGCGAACACCTGCGCCAGCTCCAGCCCGATCGCGCCGCCGCCGAGCACCAGCAGCGAACCGGGCAGCTCCTCGACCTCGATCGCCTGGTGGTTGGTCCAGTACGGCGTGTCGGCCAGCCCGTCGATCGGCGGCACGGAGGGCCGGGTGCCGGTGCCGAGCACGATCCCATGCCGGGCCTGGATGACCTGGTCGCCGACGCGTACCCGGCCGGGGCCGTCGAGCCGGGCGCTGCCGCGCAGGAACCGCCCACCCCGGCCGGTGAACCGGTCGACCGCCACCGTGTCGTCCCAGGTGTCGGTGGCCTCCTCGCGGATCCGCTTGGCCACCGGCGCCCAGTCCGGCTGGACCTGGGCCGATCCGGCCAGCTCGTTGACCCGCCGCGCCTCGGCGAGCGCGTTCGCCGCCCTGATCATCATCTTGCTGGGGATGCACCCCCAGTACGGGCACTCCCCGCCGACCAGGTCCCGTTCGATGCCGACGACGCTCAGGCCGGCCTCGGCGAGCCGCCCGGCCACCTCCTCGCCGCCGACGCCCAACCCGACCACGACCACGTCCACCACTTCCGGCTCCGCCATGCCGTCAGCATTCCCCAGCCACCGGACGCCGGCCAGCGACCGCACCAGAATTCCCGCGCCCGTAATCATTCCTACCGCCTACGGTGGCCGCATGCCCGATCGCTTCGCCCCGGTCCGCGACTGCTTCCACGATCTGCTGGCCACCGGCCGGGAGACCGGCGCCGGCCTGACCATCTGGTACGACGGCCACCCGGTGGTCGACCTGGGTGCCGACGCCTGCGGTGCGTGGCGGCCGGACACCCTGGTGAACGTCTACTCGGTCGGCAAGCCGGTCGCCGCGCTCTGCCTGCTGCTGCTCGTCGACCAGGGTCGGCTCGACCTGGACGATCTGGTCTCGGCGCACTGGCCCGGGTTCCGCACGCCCGCCACGGTCCGTCAGGTGCTGAGCCACACCGCCGGCCTGCCGGCCTTCCCGGTGGCCCGGCCCGCCGAGGCGGTCGCCGACTGGGAGCTGCTCTGCGCCGACCTGGCCGCCGCCGACCCGGAGTGGGAGCCGGGCAGCGTCGCGGGCGAGCACGCCTGGACGTACGGGCACCTGGTGGGCGAGCTGGTCCGTCGAGTCGACGGGCGGTCGGTGGGGCGGTTCCTTGCCGAGGAGATCGCCGACCCGTGGCGTCTCGACCTGGGCTTCGGCCTCGGGGCGGCGGACCAGCGGCGGTGCGTGGACCTGTCGTACGGCGATCCGGCCTGGCCCGTGCGGATGCTGGGTGAGCCGGGGTCGCTGCGGGCCCGGGCGCTGAGCAACCCACCCGGCGGCCTCGACCTGGCGGTGGTCAACAGCCCGCTCTGGCGGGGCGCGCAGGTCCCGGCGGTCAACCTGCACGCCACGGCGTCCGCGCTGGCCCGGCTCTACGCGGGCCTGGCCGCCGGCGGCACCCTCGACGGGGTACGCCTGTTCAGCCCCGAGCTGGTCGCCGAGGCCACCCGGGTCCAGTACGACGGCCCGGATCTGCTGCTCGATCGGCGGGCCTGCTGGACGCTGGGGATGCAGCGCGAGCCGGACGGGAGCTGGGGCATGGGCGGGATCGGTGGCAGCAGCGCCTGGGCCGACGCCGAGCGGGGCTACGTCTTCGCCTACGCCACGGCCCACCTGGCCGACCACGACCGGGTGGACGAACTGGTCGAGGTGCTGCACTCCTGCCTCTAACCTCGGCGGCAGCGTGACCCTGCGTGACGAGCACCAAGCATCACCCACCGTGACGGCCGAGGATTCCCCTCGCATTGCCACTCGGACGCTTTGCTCTGCTGCCGCCACGGCAACACATGGGCTGAGCAGTGCACCCACTCAAGGCAAACCCGACGGCGGTGGTCACCAGCCGTTACCGAGGGTTGCTGTTGCCGGGAAGGCAGCAGAGCAAAGCGTCCGAGCAGGTGCCCGGACGGCAGCGGCGCTCTCACGGTCAGTACACGCTTTCGGCGGCCGGCGCAGGTGCGCAACCCTCGTAGGCACGGAACACGGCCGGTCGCACTCCGCACGCAACCCGCGCTCCCAGCGGCGGGCGTACCGGCTGACGTCGGCGGAGAGCCCGACCCCCTCGGCGCCCACCTCCCGGGCCAGGCGGATCGTCTCGGCCACCGGGTCGCCCCGGCGCACCACCAGGTCACCGCCGCGCCGGCGCAGTGCCTCGCGCAGTTCGGCCAGGCTCTGGTGCAGGAACCGGGTGCGGTTCGGCGACCGGTCGGCCAGCGCCGGGTCGAGTACGTACAGCGGCACCACCCGGTCGAACGCCGCGCAGGCGGTGGCGAGCGCCGGGTGGTCGTGCACCCGCAGGTCGCGGGTGAACAGCACTACGGCGGTACGCGTACTCACCGCGAGACCAGGCTCGGTCCGGGTACGGCGACCGGGCTGCCGGTCGGGGTGAGCAGGGCCCGGGCGGCCACCGCCAGCCGGCGGCGCTGCGGCACCAGCGCCCGGCGGACGAACACGTCGTAGCCCTGCGCGGCGACCTCGTCGAGGATCCCGCCGTAGAGCGCGTAGGCGGTCCGCATGCACGCCTGCGAGGCGGGGCTGAGCAGGGTGATGCCCGGTGCGGCGGCCTCGTAGTGCGCCCGGGCGCGGCTCACCTCGTACTCGATCAGGTCCCGGATCCTCGGCGTGGCGCGGGCCTGTTCCTTCGCGGCGAGCAGGTCCTCGCGGCTGACGCCGAACTTGGCGAGGTCCTCGTCGGGCAGATAGGTGCGGCCCCGGTCGAGGTCCTCGGCGACGTCCCGGATGAAGTTGGTGAGCTGGAAGGCGAAGCCGAGCTGGCGGGCCGGCTCGCGGGCCGCCGCCGGGTCGGAACTGCCGAGGATCGGGAGCATCATGGTGCCGATGACCGCCGCCGAGCCTTCCATGTAGTCGAGCAGGTCGTCGTAGGTCGGGTACGACAGCACGGTCAGGTCCATCGCCATGCTGCGCAGAAACGACGCGAAGTCGGCGCGGTCGAGATCGAAGACGGCGATGGTGTGCAGCACGGCCGGGAGCAGCGGGTCGTCGACCGGCTCACCGTGCAGGCCGGCGACGAACTCCGACGACCACTCGTCCAGCCGGGCGGCGCGGTCGGCGGGCGGCAGGTCCTCGGTGCGGTCGACGATCTCGTCGGCGTAGCGCGTGAATCCATACAGGGCGTGCACATGACGTCGTTTCCAGGCGGGGAGCAGCCGAGTGGCGAGATAGTAGGTGCGACCATGCCGTCGGTGCAGCTCCTGGCAGCGGGCATAGGCAGCGGTGAGATCGGTGTTCACCGGCCCTCCTCGAAATTCGACGCAGCAATCGACGCAACTCGTAACCCTAAGGTACGCTCGCTCCCATGGCCAACGACGCAGTCGCGGGTAATACGCTCCGCGTCGCGCCGGCACAGCCGGGAGCGACGGACGATCCGGTCCGCGGCGTACTGGCCGCGTTCACGAAAGAGCTGATCAAGGGGGTGGACGACACCCTGGCGGCCTTCCTGGCCGCCGAGGTCGGCTCGCTCACCGAGATCGACGCGGCGATCGGTGGCTTCGCGGCCACCGCCCGCGACTGCGTGCTGGCCGGCGGCAAGCGGGTCCGGCCGACCTTCGCGTACTGGGGCTGGCGCGGGGTGGTCGGCGGCGCGGAGCCACTGTCGACGGTGCTGCCGGCGTTCGCCGCCCTGGAACTGCTGCACACCTTCGCACTGGTGCACGACGACGTGATGGACGCCTCCGACACCCGGCGCGGCCGACCCACCGCGCACCGCGCCGCCGCCGCCCGGCACGTCGCCGCCGGGTACGCCGGCGACCCGGCCCGGTTCGGCGAGGCGGTGGCCGTGCTCGTCGGCGACCTCTGCCTGGTCTGGGCCGACCGGCTGCTCAGCCACGCCCCCCTTCCCCCAGCCCGGCTGTTCGAGGTGCGGCGCTGCTACGACCAGATGCGGATCGAGACGATCGCCGGGCAGTACCTCGACGTGCTGGGCGAGCACGATCCGGCGAACTGGTCGGTGGACCGGGCGCTACGGGTGGCCCGCTACAAGACCGCCAGCTACACCGTCCAGCGCCCGCTGCTCTTCGGCGCCTGCCTGGCCGGCGTCGCCGCCGACGCGCCAGTGATCGCCGCGTACACCCGCTACGGCCTGGCCGTCGGGGAGGCGTTCCAGCTCCGCGACGACCTGCTCGGCGTCTACGGCGACCCGGCGACCACCGGCAAGCCGGCCGGCGACGACCTGCGTACCGGCAAGCCGACCGCACTGCTGATGCTGGCCCGCCAACTGGCCACCCCCGGCCAGCGGCGAGCGCTGGAGCGGGCCGGCCGGGTCACCGGCGCCCGGGACGTGGCCCGGCTGGCCGAACTGGTCGCCGACACCGGGGCCGTGACCCGGGTCGAGCGGATGATCTCCGACCGGGTGTCCGAGGCGCTGACCGCGCTGGACACCGCGTCGATCGACGAGACCGCGCGCACCGCGCTGACCGGCCTCGCCACCGCCGCGACCATGCGGCGGGCATGATGAGCGACCTTGCGAAGGAGGTGGTCACGTGCGGACCGTGAACGGGCGTACGGACCGGGTGGTGGTCGTCGGCGCGGGCCTGGGCGGGCTGGCGTGCGCGCTGCACCTGGCCGGCAGCGGCCGGCAGGTGACCGTGGTGGAGCGCGAGCCGGTGCCGGGCGGCCGGGCCGGCCGGCTGGCCGTCGACGGGTACGAGTTCGACACCGGCCCGACCGTGCTCACCATGCCCGACCTGATCGCCGAGGCACTGGGCGCGGTCGGCGAGGAGCTCGACGCCTGGCTGGACCTCACCCCGCTCGACCCCGCCTACCGGGCCTGGTACCCCGACGGCTCGACGCTGGACGTCATCACCGACACCACCCGCATGGCCGCCGAGATCGCCCGGGTCTGCGGCCCCCGCGAGGCCGACGGCTACCTGCGCTTCGTGGACTACGCGCGCAACCTGTGGCACTGGGAGCGGACCGACTTCATCGACCGCAACCTGGACGCCCCGACCGACCTGCTCACCGCCAACCTGGTGAAGCTGCTGGCCAACGGCGCGTTCCGGCGACTCCAGACGAAGATCAACCAGTTCTTCCAGGATCCGCGTACCCAGCGCATCTTCTCCTTCCAGGCGATGTACGCGGGCCTCGCGCCGCACGACGCGCTGGCCATCTACAGCGTCATCGCGTACCTCGACTCGGTGGCCGGGGTCTACTTCCCGCGCGGCGGCATCCACGCGGTCTCCCGCGGCATGGCCGGCGCCGCCGAGAAGCACGGCGTGCAGTTCCGGTACGGCACCACGGTGACCCGGGTGGAGACCGCCAACGGCCGGGCCACCGGCGTGCTGACCGCCGACGGCGAGCTGATCCCGGCCGACGTGGTGGTGCTCAACCCGGACCTGCCGGTCGCCTACCGCGACCTGCTGCCCCCGGCCCGCCAACGGAAGCTGACCTACTCACCCTCCTGCGTCGTGCTGCACGTCGGCTCGACCCAGGGGTATGAGAAGATCGCCCACCACAACATCCACTTCGGACGGAAGTGGAAGGGCACCTTCGACGAGGTCATCCGGCGCGGCGAGCTGATGACCGACCCGTCGCTGCTGGTCACCAACCCCAGCCGGACCGATCCGACGGTGGCCCCGGCCGGGCGGCACACCTACTACGTGCTGGCGCCCGTGCCCAACCTGGAACGGGGCCCGTTCGACTGGCGCGGCGACCTGAGCCGCCGCTACACCGACCAGCTCGTGGCGACGCTGGAGGAGCGCGGGTACGTGGGCTTCGGCGCCGGCATCGAGGTGCTGCGTACCATCACCCCCGCCGAGTGGGAGGAGCAGGGCATGGCCGCCGGTACGCCGTTCGCCGCCGCGCACAGCCTCTTCCAGACCGGCCCGTTCCGCCCGTCGAACCTGCACCGGCAGCTGCCCAACGTCGTGTTCACCGGCTCCGGCACCCAGCCGGGAGTGGGCGTACCGATGGTGCTGATCTCCGGCAAGCTGGCGGCCAACCGGATCACGGGTGCCGGGCGGTGAGCGCCCGGAGCGCGGCCCGGCGGCACTGCACAGGCAGGACGGGCACGATGCACACGCGGAACGGGGGGCGGGTCCGGTGACGTCCCGGGAAGGGCACCTGGTCGAGCTGGTCGACGACCGCGGCAACGTGCTCGGCGAGGCCACCGTGGCCGCGGCGCACCAGGCGCCGGGGCGGTTGCACCGCGCCTTCTCGGTGCTGCTGGTCGACCCGGCCGGCCGGGTGCTGCTGCAACGGCGGGCCCCCGTGAAGACCCGGTTCCCGCAGCGCTGGGCCAACTCCTGCTGCGGCCACCCCCGACCGGCCGAGTCGCTGGTGGAGGCCGCCAACCGCCGGCTGGCCGAGGAACTGGGCGCGGCCCCGGTCACGCTGACCGAGGTCGGCGTCTACCTCTACTACGCCGAGGACCCGGCTACCGGCCGGGTCGAGTTCGAGTACGACCACGTACTGCGGGCCGACGTGCCGGCCGACGTCACCGTGCTGCCGGACCCCGACGAGGTGTCCGAGCTGCGCTGGGTCGACCCGGTACGGCTGATGGCCGAGATCGACGCAAACCCCCGCGCGTACGCGCCCTGGCTGGGCGGGGTGGTGAGCCGGCTGCTGCGCGCCGGCGGCCCCGCCGACACCACCATCCCGTCCGGCGTTCCGGCGGACGACGCGTCGGAGCGGTCGGGTGGCCGATGAGGCGCTGAGCGCGGGGGCCGTCGCACGCCGACTGGGCGTGGCGGTCACCACGCTGCGTACCTGGCACCAGCGCTACGGCCTCGGTCCCAGCCAGCACGTACCGGGTCACCACCGGCGCTACACGCCGGCCGACCTCGCGCGCCTGGAGATCATGCGTCGGCTCACCGCGGAGGGGATCACCCCGGCCGAGGCGGCCCGCTGGGCGAAGCAGAGCCCCGGGGTCGGTCCCACCGCCGAGGTGCGGCTGCACGCCGGAGCCGGTCGGGCCGGCGGCGGGCAGACGATCCCGATCGGCCGGGCCGGCCCGGTCGCCCGTGGCCTGGCCCGGGCCGCCATGCGACTGGACTCCGCGGCGATCAGCGAGACCATCGCCAACGCCCTCGCCCGGGACGGCGTGGTCGCCACCTGGGACGGCCTGCTGCGCCCGGTGCTGGCCGGCATCGGGGAGCGGCACGCCGCGACCGCCGGTCTGATCGAGGTCGAACACCTGGTGTCCCGGTGCGTCTCCGAGGCGTTCGCCACGGTGGCCCGGCCCGGCCCGGCCGCCGGCCCGGGCCGGATCCTGCTCTCCTGTGCCGACGAGGAACAGCACACCCTGCCGTTGGAGGCGTTGGCCGCCACGCTCGCCGAGGCGGGTGTGGCGTATCGCATGCTGGGTGCCCGGGTGCCGCTCGCGGCGCTGATCGAGGCGGTGAACCGGACCGGGCCGGCCGCGGTGGTGCTCTGGTCGCACACCCGCGCCACCGCCGACCCGCGGCAGCTGTCCGCCCTGCTCGGGATGGTTCGACGGCCCCTGCTGGTGCTGGCCGCCGGCCCCGGCTGGCAGGCCGACACGCTGCCCGCCGGAGTGGTCCGGCCGGTCGACCTGACCGAGGCGGTGTCGCTGGCGTTGGCCGTCCGGGACTCACTGGATCAGTCGGGCGAGGCCTGACCGACCCTGCCGAATCGGCGCGTCGTCCACTACCGTCGGGGCCTACCGCGTACCCGACCCCCCTCGGAGTGACGATGCGTGCACGCCCCGTCCTGGCGGCTGCCCTCGGCCTGGTCCTGCTCCTCGCCGGCGGCTGCGGCGAACCGCAACGGGACCCCCAGCAGGTTGCGGCACCCGCCTCGACTGTGGCGGCGACTCCATCACCGGTGACCGCCCCGTCACCCACAGCGACCCCGCGGCCGACCACGAAACCCAAGCCCAAGCTGCGGCCGAAGCCCACCACGCTGCCCGCGGGCCTGCGGCGCGCCACCGGGGTACGCGCCGTCGCGCTGACCTTCGACGACGGCCCGGACCCGGCCTGGACGCCGAAGGTTCTCGACCAGTTGCGGGCCGCCCGGGTGAAGGCGACGTTCTGCCTGGTCGGCACCGAGGTACGCAAGCACCCGGAGCTGGTCGCCCGGATCGTCCGTGAGGGTCACCAGCTCTGCAACCACAGCTGGCGGCACGACTTCGACCTGGGCCGACGGCCGGTAGCCGAGATCCGGGCCGATCTGGCCCGGACCAACCGGGCCATCCAGGCCGCCGTGCCGGGCGCCAAGGTGCCGTTCTACCGCCAACCGGGCGGCCGGTGGACCCCGGAGGTGGTGGCGGTGGCCCGACAGCTGGGCATGCAGTCGCTGCACTGGAGCGTGGACCCGCAGGACTGGGCGAAGCCGACCGCCGCCACCCTCGCCCAGCGGGTCCACGGCGCCGCCCGCCCCGGCGCGATCGTGCTGATGCACGACGGCGGGGGCGATCGCAGCCGCACCCTGGCCGCCTGCCCGCACCTGATCATCGACCTGAAGCGGCGCTTCGGCATCGCCCCACCCCGGTGACACCCCCTCTGACCTGCGGTTTTGCTCGAGAATGTGCCACCGGCCATACCGGTTTGGTCCACTGACCGGGCATGGCATATGCTTCTCATGCCTCCGGCGGGGCCGGATGGGAGCAAGTCCGCTTGAAGTTGCGAGTGTGCAATGATGGCGGGGCCGCCCTCATCGTCTAGCGGCCCAGGACGCCGCCCTTTCAAGGCGGTAGCACGGGTTCGAATCCCGTTGGGGGCACGGTCCGGCTCACGCCGGATGCAACACCAGCCAGGTCCTGTGGAGCAGTTGGAGTGCTCGCCGCCCTGTCAAGGCGGAGGTCGCGGGTTCAAGTCCCGTCAGGACCGCCAGCGCCGACGCCGCGTGAACCATTGCGCGGCGTTCTGCGTATCGGAGCATGTGACCCTTCCGGCGGAGACCCCGCCTTCCGGGTAGCATGGACCGAGCACCACGGCCAGGTAGCTCAGTTGGTACGAGCGTCCGACTGAAAATCGGAAGGTCGGCGGTTCGACCCCGCCCCTGGCCACATAGCCTTTCGCCGGGCTACAGAGGTCCCCACCAGCGGAAACGCCGGTGGGGATCTTGCTTTGTGGGGCCGTGTGGTGCCGGTTGCCCTTGCCGTGGTTGACCGCTCTTGGCCGGTGATCACCGCCATAAGTTGCACGTTCGCTGCACGCCGCCCCTCGCCTGCCGGGTTGATCAGATGCCGCACCATGGCCTCATGACCCTCGGCAAGTGGCTGTCGCTTATCGGCGGCGTCCTCGAAATCTTCGCCATCGGCATCGCCACCGTCTCTGCAGTGCTTGCCTACCGGACGGCGGCCTCACGCGTTGCCATCATCCGAGCATCTGTTGAGCTGCACGGAGACGACGGGGAGGCTGAGGCTGAGTACCGTCGTCAACGAGGCGTTGAACCTGACATGACCATGCGGGATCTCATGTTCGTCCGGACTCTGATCACGCACGCCATCAGTCGCTCCTCGGCTCGGAGCGCTCTGGCGACCGTAGCCTTCTTGGCACTCGGCGTTATCTTGAGTACCGCTGGGAACCTGGTGGCGTGAGCGTTCGAAGCGCAGCCTGCAAATCCGTCGCGGGAACATGACGGGAACGCGGCGCTTGTGACGCCGTGTGGTAGCAGCAAGTTTGTGGTTACGCAGCTACGCTGAACGACATGCCAGCTCTGGTCTGCCCTCACTGCCGGGCGCTCACCAACTTTGGTGAGGTGTGGCGTGGAGATGTTTTCTCCGGCTCGGAATACGCGGGCCAGGCCTTCTACGACATCGCGCTTCGGTGTTCAAACGAAGCCTGCGGTCGCGTGATCGGCGGCGTACGGCATGCCGGCAGCAGCGCACGTGTGGCGCAGAGCTGGCCGACCCACGTTGGGGGGAAAAGCTTCCCGGACGTGCCGTCGGAGATCGCCGCCGCCGCAGACGAAGCACACCGCTGCTTCAGCATCAGGGCATACCGTGCAGCGATGGCGATGGCACGCGCGGTGGTGGAGGCGACAGCCAAGGAGAAGGGGATCACGAGTGGTTCCCTTGAGAAGAAGATCGACGGACTGGCGGCGCAGGGTCTGATTCGAGAGGACACACGCGAGGCCGCTCATGCAATCCGTCTGGTTGGCAACGACGCAGCCCATGGTGACCTCGCCTCGATGGTGGTCGAAAAGGAGGACGCGCAAGAGGTCCTGGACCTCATGGACGACATTCTGGGCGAGGTCTTCCAGTCACCGGCGAAGGTCGCCCGGGTGAAGGCAAGCCGAGCGGCACGCGTCACTGCGGCGCGAGGTCAGCAGACTTCGGCTTCCGCCTTCCCGAAGCCGTAGCCAGAGAACTAGGGAGCGCCGCTCGGAGATCACTGCCGCCATCCCTGTCTGCCGCCGACCCACACACCGTGGAGCGGGCCAGGGCCAGGGTGCCAAGGTGGAGCGCCCTACTGGACGAACGACCTTGGCACCCTGGCCCTGGTCTGCTCGGCTCGCCTGGGTCGGCGGTAGACGGGATGGCAGCTCCCCAACCACCCACCCACCGGAACCGTTCGGGAACCCCATCTCGGAGTCGTCTGGCCCCCGCCGGAGGCAAAGGTCTTATCGGCCGGCGCGCCGGCCGATGCCGGCGCTTGCGCCGCCAGCAGGCCGAGCGCGGCCGGCGCGGCCCGCTTGCGGGCCGCCTTGATGAGTACGCGGGTAAAGATCGGCTGTTCGTGAGCCGGGATGGCACGCCGCTGCGGGGCAACACCTTGTATCAAGCGTTCGTCCGGGCACGGAAGAAGGTGGGTCTCGACGATCTGACCTTCCACGACCTGCGGCACACCGGGCAGACCCTCGCCGCGCAGACCGGCGCGACCTTGGCCGACCTCATGAAGCGACTCGGGCACTCGTCCATGGCGGCGGCTCGCCGGTACCTGCACGCCGCCGACGGGCGTGATCGTGAGATCGCCAAAGCCCTGTCGGAACTCGCCGCGCACGGTGATGTTGCACGGCTGCCCCGGCACATCACCATGCGGCACTAGTTGGTGAGTGCCATGGAAGCCTTTCCCGGGTGTTTCATGAAGCCTGGAACGGGGAGACGGCGCACCGGGCGAGCTGTAGGAGGTTCCCTCGTGACCGAGCAACAGCAGCACATGAACATCGACATGCAGGACGCGCTCCTGATCATTCACCGCGCTGCCGTAAGGCACAAGGACGACCAACTGCACGAGGCGGCCGGAAGCATCAGCCGAGCGCTGGAAAAGCTGGGGCAGCCGTGCCCCGAGAGACCGGAATATCGCCACTGCCCAGTGTGCAATGCCAAGCCTGGGCAGTTCTGCATAGCGGTGCCGGGGCGCCCGTTGGACGACTCGGCAACCACGCACCGGGAGCGGGCGACCGAGGGGGCGTGCGCCTAGTTGCACGCTAGTTGCACGGCAACCTCCGGCGGCTCCCTGACCTGCCGAAATGCGGGTGCCTGAAAATCGGAAGGTCGGCGGTTCGACCCCGCCCCTGGCCACATAGCCTTTCGCCGGGCTACAGCAACGCCGACCAGCGGAAACGCCGGTCGGCGTTGTGCTTTGTGCCCCGTAGGCCAGGCTGTCCGGCCTGACCCTCGTTGACCCCGGAATCCCGCTGCTGGCCGCCCCTTGTCGCACGTAGATCGCACGGCCACTCGCCATCCCGGCTGGCCGGGAGAGCATCACCGACCGCTGCCTTGCAAAGATCAAGACTGCTGTCGGCCGGCGTCAGTGACCGCCGTTGACCTGCCCGCCGTGTCGTCTCGCGTCGACCCCGGGCCGTCTCCGTCGGCCGGCTTGGCTGTACGGATGGCTGTACAGCCACCTTCTAATCCGTAGATTCCCAAGACCACTCCGCAGCCGTTCGGCAACGTCCGCGTCGCCCTGTGGCCGCGCCCTCGGCAACTGAATCGGTACGGGCTCGTCCGGCTACGTTCGCCCCCCGTGGCTCCCAACCGTGGCTCCCAAGCCGGGCCCTCAAGTGGCGCCTCTAGGGTGTGTCTCAAAGTCAGCTGCCCTACTGCGCGACCTACGGCCCTCGCCTGGCAGCCCGGCCAGGCGAGGGCCTGAAATCACTTCGCCCCTGCTCGCATCGCCCGGTACGGTCCGCGAGAGTGTTCTCACTGCAGGGAGCCCATGAGATGCGCGTGCGGCCACCCCGGCAGTTCCCATGCTGAGAGTAGGTTTCGTCAATGGCATGCCGTATCGGTGAGCTCGTGCTCAAGTGCCGCGACCCCGAGGTGCTGGCGCGGTTCTGGTGCGAGGTCCTGGACTTCATAGAGCTCGATCGCGAAGCGGAGGTCTACATCGAGATAGGCCCGCGCGAAGGGTTCGGCGGCCCGCAGCCGACGATCTTCCTCATCCGCAACGACGAGCCGAAGAACGGGCATGCCCGGCTGCACATCGACGTCAACCCCACCGACCGCGATCAGGACGCCGAGCTCGAGCGCCTCCTGGCCGCCGGGGCCAAACCCGTCGACATCGGTCAGCCTGCGGATGCGTCCTGGCACGTCCTCGCCGATCCCGAAGGCAACGAGTTCTGCCTGCTCAAGCGCCGCCTCGCCCCACTCTGACGGCCCTCGTCGGCAACGAGGGCTGTAGCCGTTCAAGCGGATCTCCTCGTCGGGCAGTCGTAGACCGTCCAGCCTCCCGGGACGGGGACAAGGTGGAGCGCCCTACGTCCGAACGACCTTGGCCCCGTCCCGGGAGGCTGGTAGCCCTTGTGGTGCCCGACGAGGTGATCCGCGGCTGGTCTCTGAGGAGGGCCGGGGTTCGGGGCGGAGCCCCGAGGTGTTCCAAGGTCCGTCGTCCCTCAAGGTGGCCGGCCGGCCCGGCCGATGCCGGCCGGAGGTCGCCAGCAGGCCGGGGCCGGGCCGGCGCGGCCCGCTTTGCGGGCCGCCTTGATCTGATAGAGCGCAATTCGGCAACGTCATCCGGTGAGCTGCGCTAGGCGCTCGTGCACCTGATTGGCAGTTTCATCCGGAGAGACGGCAGATGTATCGATCGCTAGGTCCCCGGCGCGACCCTGACTGACCTGATGAAGCGACTCGGGCACTCGTCCATGGCGGCGGCCCGCCGGTACTTGCACGCCGTTGACGGCCGCGACCGGAAGATTGCCAAGGCCCTGTCCGAGCTGGCCGCGCACGGTGATGTCGCGCGACTGCCCCGGCACATCACCATGCGCGGCTAGCGGGGGAGCAGCGCCACCGATCCCGCCGCAGTCAGTAGAAGCAACAGGAACACCGCGATCAGGGCAACTCCAACTGGATAGGGCATGGGGATGAGGAACGTTGCCCCAAAAGCGACCAGGCCCGCACCGCTCATGGCCTGGGCGCAGCCCATACGCACGGGCTGGGCCCGCTGGCTCGGCGTCGGGCGTACCAGCCGAATCCAGGCTGCGGGAAACCGTCGTGACACAGCCACACGCACGCCGAGCACAACCCAGGCGAGGCCGAGGACCACGGCCGCAAGGCTCAAAGCGATCAAGACCAGGTCACCGTCATCCAGACTCATGCGCCCATCATCGAAGGCACGTCAAGGCCGCAATCGCCCGACAGATCGCACGACGGTCTCGGGTGGCACTCTGACCTGCGGAAATGCAGGTGCCTGAAAATCGGCAGGTCGGCGGTTCGACCCCGCCCCTGGCCACATAGCCTTTCGCCGGGCTACTAGAGCGCCGACCAGCGGAAACGCCGGTCGGCGCTCTTGCTTTGCGCCCCGGCAGTCCGTCTGTCTGGTCTGACCCTCGCTATCTCCTTGGCCAGGTAGGTGGTTACCGACTCCTACGGGAGCGGCTTGACCCACCGTGACCACTCGGCCTGCCGCTCGTAGCCGCATGCTTGCCAAGCAGGGTGTGCCGCGGCGTTGTCGTCAAGCACCATGGCGTCGACCCGGATCCCGCCCAGTCGGTGGAACCGTTCCTCGGCTGCCTTGACCAGCAGGCGACCAATGCCCTGCCGACGCCGCTCGGGTGCTACTGCCAGCCGGTAAATGTGACAACGCCAGCCGTCCCACCCGGCGATGACCGTGCCAATCAGCGCTGAGTCGTCCACGGCGAGGAGGAGAGCCTCAGGATCACGTTCGAGAAGCACCTCGAGCGCCTGCGCACTGTCCGGCGGGCGGTGCGCACCCTCGGCAGCGGTCTGCCAGAACTCGAGTACGGCGGCGATGTCGGCGACAGTCGCCGAGCGCATGGTCCAGACGGGCACCGACAAGACGATAGCGAAGCCGGCCGCCGGCGGGTGACGGCCGGCGGCGCTGTTGTGCCGCCGCCGGCCGGGTGTTCAGGAGGTCAGTTCTCGACGTCCACCGTCGGCGGGTTGTCGTTGGTGTTCTTCGATACGAGTACGAGGTCATACGTGTACAGCGCGCCCGGAGCGATCCACGACCACGAGCCACGCGGCTTCATCACGCGCATCTCCTTGGCCAGGGCCTGCCCGGTGTCCGGGTTGATGATCAGACGCACCTCGAAGCGGCCGTTCCCGGGGCTGTCCTGCGCGAACGCAACCGCCTGTCCGGGCCGACCACGCATGTCGTGAACAACTCCCAGCCCGCGCACTCCGGGCACCGTGGCGAGCATGCGGTATGCGGCGGCGCGGACCTCGTTGCTGACCGGCAGGTCGATCACCAAGCTGGCGGCGACGGTGAACAGCCACTGGTCGCGGTCGGTGGGCATGTCGCCACCTCCCCCGTGAAAGCGGCTGAGCAGTGCGGCGCGGAGAGCGGCCGGGTCGGTCGGCAGCGCATCGAGTTGTGCCTGCGACACGTTTCGGTCGCCGAGGGCGAAGAGGTGTGCCGGGTCCACCCTTTCGCGGTAGACCTTGCCCGGGGCGATCTGCAGGTCGTACGGCTTCGGCTTGGTGATCCTGACAACGGTCGGGGAACCGTTGCGGCGCCAGGCAGCCTCGTCGCTCGGTGTGGCGGGCGCGGCGCCGAGCGGCTGCGAACTTGCCCAACTGCTGTCGGCGCTGGAGCGGGCCAGCCAATAATGGCCACCGGTCTTGTGGAACATGGTGTACGTGCCGTCGGCGGCCTCGACTGGCACCGCGTGGCCGCTCTCCGTTTGGATGGTCAGATAACGCCCGCCGGTCTGCGGGGCGTTGTCGCTGCGTTCGGCTGCCACGAGCAACAACCGCCTGGAGTCCATCGGCGCCTGCGTGGCGGGCGACACGACGTCGGGTGCGGCGTCGGGTCCATTGCGCGGAGCGGCGCCTGGTCCGGGCACGGCCACCACGACGGCGGTGACGGCCGCCGCGGCCACTCCCATCGTCCCAAGCACAGCCAGCCGTACCCGCCCAGGCCTGCGGGGCCGGTCGAGCGCGGCCTGCCCTCCGGCCGCCCGAACGTTGGCCAAGATGCCGGCAACGGCCTGTGCGGTGTGCTCGCCCCGGTTCGGCGGTGGGTCCAGTCGTGCCGGCCGGGCCTTGGCAAGCAGGTTCATGACATCTGGTGATCGGCTCATCGGATCGACTCCTTCGGGACGAGCGTGGCGGCGGGTCGAGGCAATTCCAGTTCGGTGGCGACAGCCATGGCGTCTTTCAAGTGACGCCGGGCGCGATGCAGGCGCACGTAGTACGTCGCTGTAGAGCAGCCGAGGACCCGAGCTGCGTGACTTGGCGTCAGCCCATGCCAGGCCACCAGCGTCAACAATTCGCGGTCGCCGTCGGACAATTGAGCCAGAGCAGTGAGCACCGCGGCCCGCTCGGCGACGCCGTCTGCCACGTCGGCGACGGACAGCTCCTCGTCGGTGATCCACGCGCGCATCTCGGCAGCGATGGCCTGCTGCCGTTCCTCTGCGCGGTATCGCTCACCTACAACATTGCGGGCGACGGCAAGCAGCCACGGTAGCGGCGTTGCCCTCGGCAGCTCCGTCAACCGCCGCCACGCCACCAGGAACGTTTCGGCCACGACCTCATCGGCCGGCTCGCGACCGGCGCGCGCGACGGCATACGCGTACACCTGCCGGTGGTGCGCCTGGTACACAGCGTTGAAATGATCGTCCGGGGGTTCTGGCACTGGCTTCGGCCCTTCCGGTCAGAGTTTCTCCGTCACCAGTAAATGTCTCGGGCACGCCGCTTCTTACATCGGTCACCGTTTTCGACACGGTCACCCTGCGGGAGGTGGGCATCGGACCATGTCCTATGGGCCTTCTCAGAACGGGGCTCAACCGGCGAGCGCAACCTGTCGGTCCACTTGCGTAGTACGCCATGCTTGACAGTGACCGCCGGGCTGCTCAGCTGACGGCAGTGCCGAACCACCTCGGCAGCTGGCTGAGGAGATCCGCCTGGTCTTCGCCGGCCCAGGCCACGTGACCGTCCGGCCGCAGCAGCACGGCGGGCACATCCAGTTCCTCGCTGCCGTCGACGACGTGGTCGATATCCGGTCGGCCCACCCGGTGACCGAGAGTCGACCGGTTCGGTCGAGGAGCAGCCCGCGACCGGTGTGCAGCAGCTCGTAGAGGCGGCCCCGCTGCAAGCCGATGTCGCGCACCCGCCTGCCGAGCAGTTCATGCCCGGCGCCGAAGTCGTAGCGCACGACCGCCCCGGAGCGGGCGGTTGGTGGCTAATCCCGTCGCAGGACGAACCATCCCGCCGCGGCGGCGGCAAGGAGCATCCCCACCGCGAGCAGAGCGGTGCCGAGCACGAAAGGCGTAGGGATCAGAAACGGAGCCTGCTGGATCAGCAGACTCGCCCCAACCAGCGCCACGCCGCCGCCGATGCGGACGGGCTGGGATGGCTGGCTCTTCGTCGGACGCCCGAAGCGGAGCCAGGCCCGGGGAAACCGTCGCGACAGGGCGACGCGCACGCCGAGTACGAGCGCGAAGAGGCTGACGACCACGATCACCAGGCGGCCGGCCACCAACAGCGGGTCCGTGTCACTCGGGTTCATGCGGCCATCATTGACGCGGTGTCAAGGTCGCCGTTGGGAGCCGGCCGTCCCGGCTTCCCGCCCCTGTTGGCATGGCTTGCAGATCGATCGCTGAATTTGGCTATCATCACGCTATGGCGATTGATTGCGCTACCGGGCTGGCTCCGGCGGTGGCGTTGTTCCGGTCTCTCGGCGACCCGACCCGGCTGGCCATCCTGCGCCGCATCGCGACCGGGGAGGCTCGGGTGGTGGACCTGACCAGCGAGCTGAGGTTGGCGCAGTCGACGGTGTCGAAGCACCTGGCGTGTCTTCGTGACTGCGGGCTGATCGACTATCGGGCCGAGGGCCGCCAGTCGTTCTACGCCCTGACGCGGCCGGAGCTCCTGGACCTGCTGCGCTCGGCCGAACAGGTCCTCGCCGCGACCGGCGAGGCGGTCGCCCTGTGCCCGACCTACGGGACGTCGGCCGAGCCCCCGGCGGAGGTGAGCGCGTGAGCGCCTCGCTGCTGACCCCCGAGCGTCGGGCGGTGCTGTCCCGGCGCAGCCTCTGGCTGGCCTACGCCACCGCCGGCTACAACCTGCTGGAGGGCCTGGTCGCCATCGCCGCCGGCGCGGCCGCCTCGTCGACGGCGCTGATCGGCTTCGGCTTGGACTCGTTCGTCGAGGTGTCAAGCGCGGCCGTGCTGATCTGGCAGTTCCGCGCTCGGGTGCCCGAGGATCGGGAACGCCTGGCGCTGCGGCTCATCGGCGCGTCGTTCTTCGCCCTCGCGGCCTGGGTGACCTTCGACGCCGTCCGCTCGCTGCTGGCCGGCGGCGACGCCGACGCCAGCCCGGTGGGGATCGGCCTCGCCGTGGCGTCGCTGCTCGTGATGCCGCTCCTCGTGGCGGCCAAGCGGCGCACCGGGCGGGAACTCGGCTCGGCAACGGTCATGGCCGACTCGACACAGACCATGCTGTGCACGTACCTCTCCGCGGTGTTGCTCGTCGGTCTGGTTCTCAACGCCGCCTGGGGCTGGTCGTGGGCCGACCCGATCGCCGCGCTCGTCATCGCCGCAGTCGCGGTCAAGGAAGGCGTCGAAGCCTGGCGGGGTGAACACTGCGACGACTGCGCACCCCTGCCTGCCGTCGACGCCGCCGGCGGGTCCCCGGGCTGCGCCGATGGCTGCTGCACCGACCGGAGGACGTGACGCGACCGTCGTCGAGCGCCAGACCGATGATTCCTCTTGCATTCCTGTGAACAGCCGCAGCAACACCGGCGCGAATTCTCGCTCTACGGCATCTGGTCGTACTGCTGCTGGTGGCTGCGGGCTGGGTAGCGATTGGCGGTGGGTCGCGTAAATCAAGGCCACAGGAAGGCGACGATCGATCAGACGGATCGTCGGTCCAGCCTGTGCCACTTGGAAGGCGGGCTGACCTACGAACGACTGGCGCGGCTGGGCTTCCGTCGATGGTGGATGCCGCCGGCTGCTCTGGCGGCGGAGGTGTCGGCCGCCGCCGTGACGGTTCCCACCGACGCTCCCCGTCGACCCGGACGGGCTGGAGTGGCCGGCTCGCCGCCGGCCGACTGACGTGGAGCCGGATCAGCGGAAGCGCGGACGGAGCCGAGGCGCGCGGTCTCGCGTCAGCGGTCCCGACGCTGCTGCCCCTGGCGTCGCTGCGCCATGCCGCCCTGGATCGCCTCCCAGACGCTCCGACCGGCCTGCCGTAGCGTCTCGCCCGCCTGCCCGGCGAGTTGGGACGCCTGCGCGGCTCCGCCCTGCTGCCGCCCACCCTGGGCGCCTTCAGCCCCGCCCGGAGCGTGCTCGCCGGGCTTCTCTTCGCCTCGCCCGCCGCCCTCGGCCTCGCCGCGCGACTCGCGGTCGCCCGCAGTCGTACCCCGGTCGGCGGGTCGGCCCCCCTCGGCTCCCGTCCGGCCGGACGGCGGCGGGCCCAGCGGCGGCTCCGGCGGCGACCCCGCCGGCAACGGACCGGCCGGCGACTCCGGGCGAGGACCCACGGGCCGCTCCGGTGCGGTCGGCGCCGGTTGGCCAGCAGTCTGTCCGGCCGGCTGGCCCTCGGGGCCCGCCGGTTTCCCACCGGGGCCTGCGCCGGCCGCCGCGCCGCCCTGCTGACCAGCCTGACCCGCCTGAGGTCCGGCCTCAGCACCCTGCCGCCCCGGCTGCCCGCCCTGCTGCCCGGCCTCAGCTGCCTGACCGACCTGCCCGCCGGCCTGCATCCCCTGCTGCGCCACCTGCCCGACCTGGCCGACCTGGGGCTCGACCACCTGGCGGACCTGGCCCACCTGCTGGCCGGCCTCGTTGACGACCGGCGTGGTCACGTTGGCGACCCGGTCGGCCACCCGGTTGACGTCGTTCAGCGTGAGGTTCGCGCTGTTGGCCAGCGCGGCGATGATCTGTGGGTTGCGGTCGATGGTGCTCAACGCCCGGTCCAGGATCTCCAGCACCTTCTCCAGCCGGACCTTCAGCACCGCCTCCGCGCGGACACCCTCGATGTCCAGCTCCACCTGTTCCAGGTGCACCCGCACGCCGGCGTCGAGCTGGAGCAGGTTGGCCAGCCGGGCGCGCAGCGACAGATCCGCGTCGAGCCCGTCCACCGCCAGCCGGAGCGAGTCGACGGACAGCCCGGGGACGTCCAGCAGGACGTCCGGCTCGACCTTCGGACCCCCGCCGGTCCGGTCCGGTCCGCGCGCCGCCGTCCCGCTCTCGCTCATGCTTCCCGCTCCCTCACCCGAGGCCCGGCCGTCGGGCCACGTCAGGCACGGTTACCCGGTTTCCCGATGGCCATCCGTGGCGGGTCCGACACGGTGGGTTCCGAACGAGTGTCCGAAACGGGGCAGTACGCGAAGCTGCACAGCGAGGCATGAGCCGGTATGGTCCGGGCCTATGGGACAGGAGATGGCGGACGTCCGGCAGGACGTCGAGCGGTACGCACTCCGCAGCACCCTCCTCGCCCCAGCCACGGCAGAGGAGGCGTTCGCGGTGTTCACTGGGGCGCTGGCCGACTGGTGGGTCCGCGAATACACCTGGTCGGGGCCGGAGGCGCTGGCCGAGCTGGGGATCCAGCCGAAGGCCGGCGGCATGCTCTACGAGATCGGCCCGTACGGCTTCCGCAGCGACTGGGGCCGGGTGCTCACCTGGGATCCGCCGAAGCGGCTCGTCTTCACCTGGCAGATCGGCCCCGACCGGGTGCCGGTGCCAGATCCGGCGCGGGCCAGCGAGGTGGAGGTGCTGTTCCTGCCCGACGGGTCGGGGCAGACCAAGATCGAGGTGGAGCACCGGCACTTCGACCGGCACGGCGCGGCCGCCGAGGGCTACCGGGAGGCGCTCACCGCCGGCTGGCACGAGCTGCTCAGCCGCTACCTGGACACCCTCACCCGATACGACGCCGAGTCGAACTGAGCCACCCGACCGTGCGCCCACCGGCGGCGGCCGGGCCGACGAAGGCCGATCCGCGCGGCTGCCGAGCAACGGCGACACGAGCGGCAGGCCGGGACCAGGCCGAGCCCGTGAAGGGGCCGGCGCGGCTCAGCGCGCGATCCCCCGGCCGCCCGCGCCGTCGACCACCCCGCGACCGCCGAGGTCCGCCCGGCGGCCCGCCTCGGCTCCGGCGCCGAAGCCGGTGCCGGCCAGCCGGCGGACCGGGGCGGTACGCAGCCTCGGGTAGACCTCGGTCACCCGGCGCGCCACCCGGTCCGACCGGTCCGCGAGGACCAGCGCGACCGACGGGCCGTCCCGTTCGGCCACCGCGCCCGCCTCGGCGGCCCGCAGCCGCTCCCCGACCACCCGGGCGAATCCGGCCAGCCAGGAGCGGCGGAAGGCGGCCGGATGCTCGCCGGCCGGCACGGCCGTCCCGGACAGCCCGTGCGCGGCCTGCACCAGCAGCGAGGTGAAGAGCAGGTCGACCCGTTCCAGGTCGCTGGCGAAGCCGAACAGGTGCAGGGCGAAGCCGTCGCCCCGGGCCTGGCGTACGCAGCGGCAGCGCAGCGGGTCGGCGACGGCGGCGAGCAGCCCGGCCTTGTCCCGGGCGTACGGGGCGACGACGTCGACCACCCGGTCGCCGACCGGGTCGGTGGCCGGGTCGCGGGCGGCCAGCAGCGCCCGGTCGACGCCGTACCGGGCGATCAGCTCGGTGGCCTTGGCGGTGAAGGCCGCCGACTCGGCGGGCGTACAGGCCGGGTCCTCGGCCTTGGCCAGCAACTTGCGCACCTTGCTCAGCATCGCCTCGGACATGTCACCAGAGCTATCACATCGGCGGGATGGTCCACTGCGGACGAACCGCCGGTACCATCACCACGCTCGGCACCCTGTCCGCAACGCAGGGTGCACCCCCATCCCTGGAGGCAACCGCATGGCATCCCCGGTCGCCCGCCTGGCGGCAACCACGGCGGCGCTGTCGCTGCTCGCCCTCGGCTCCCCCGCACAGGCCGCCCCCGAGACCAACCTGTTCGAGTCGTACGCCACCTGCTACGGCGGCGCGGTCCGCTCGTACTTCCAGACCGGCGGCTGGGGCGGCGACGCCGGCCCGTACCGCACCAGCACCCGGTGCAAGGACATCAACGTCCGCAACGCCAGCGAGTTCGGCGTCGAGGCGTGCGTGATCTTCGTGGACAAGACGGACAAGTGCAACTACCGGACGTACCTGCCGTCGAAGTCGGGCTTCATCACCGTGGCGACGAACGTGCGGGACGGGGTCCGGTTCCAGGTCCGCTTCGAGACGCTGCGCTACGAGTACGAGCCGCTGGTGGCGTACCACGCGTACTGAGGGAGGCCGGCGCGGCGCCCGAACCGGGCGCCGCGCCGTCAACCGGCCCGACTGCGCAGGGTGGCCACGGTCGAGCCGGCGAGGGTGAGCAGACAGTCCGGCAGCAGGCCGTCGGCGGCCGCCGCCCCGAACAGGGCCTCGCCGGTGTCCGCGTCGTGGTTGGCGTACGCGCTGACGAAGCGGGCCACCCAGCGGGTGTCGTAACCGGCCTCGTCGATGCCGGGGAAGTCCAGCGCGCAGGCGCCGGGCGGCGGCGGGTCACCGACCATGGTGGCGGCCAGGCACCAGGCCACCCCGTACGCCCCGGCGAGCCCGGACCGGTCGACCACGGCGTCGAACGTTCCCACCACCGCGTCACCGTCCCCGGCCAGCGCCGAACGGAGCACGGCGGTCGCGTCGTCGAGCGTCTGGTCAGGTACTTCGGTCACCTGCCGCACAGTAGGAGGGCGGGTCAAGCGGTGACCCGGAACAGCCCGTTGATCACGGAGCGTATCCGTGACGGATGGCCGACGCCTACCGGTGGCATCCACGCTCCCACCCGCCGCCCCGGCGCGCTATGGTGCCCAGCGGAACTCCCCAAAGGTAAGGACGACCATGCTCGTAACACGCGGCCCGCGCGCTGCCATCCTGGCGGCGGGTGCGGCGTTCCTGCTCGTCACCAGCGCCTGCGGGACGACCGACAAGCCCGAAGACACGGCCACCCAACAGGTGCGTCTGTACGGCACCGACGGCAACATGCTGAACTCCTTCGCCGGCGAGCTGAAGGAGCGCGCCGACCTGGTCGACGGCATGAAGGGCACGACCCCGCTGACGCCGCTGACGGACGACTTCAAGGACCGGCTACTGGCGGTCGACCCCAAGCTGACCGACTTCCTCTACTCCGCCGAGGCGTACGACGCGGTGATGATCAGCGCGTTGGCGGCGCAGCTCGCCGGCAGTACCGACCCGGCGGACATCGCCAAGCAGATAGTCGGCGTGACCACCAACGGTCAGCGCTGCTCGGACGCCGAGACCTGCCTGACCCTGGCCCGCGACGGACAGGACGTGGAATACCGCGGCCCGTCGCTGACCCGGGCCGGCTTCACGGACGAGGGAGAGCCGGCCACCGCCAGCTACGCGACGCTGCACTTCGACGCCCAGAAGATCAACGACGCGAAGACCGAGTTCGTCGGCGCGGGCTTCGAGACGGCGGCGAGCACCAAGGCCCCGCCGAAGCCCAAGAAGCAGCGCGGCGGCAAGAACGACCGCAGCGACGGCTCCCCGCTGATCCTCGGCGGCCTGCTGCCGAAGACCGGTGACCTGGCCCTGGCCAACCCGCCGATCGCGGCGGGCGCGGCGCTGGCGGTCAAGGAGATCAACGCCGCCGGCGGCGTGTTGGGCGAGCCGATGGTCTGGATCGACGGCGACGACGGCACCAGCCCGACCGTCGCCAAGGCCACGGTCGCCTCGCACATCCGCAACAAGGTGCAGGTCATCATCGGTGCCGGCGGGTCCGGCATCTCCAGCTCGGTGCTGCCGGACGTGGTCGCCGCCGGCCTGATCCTGTTCTCCCCGTCGAACACCGACTCGGGGCTGAGCAAGGCCGACGACAAGGGCCTCTACTTCCGCACCGCCCCGCCGGACAGCCTCCAGGGCCGGGCGCTGGCCGACGTGATACTGCGCGACGGTCCGCACAAGATCGTCGTGGTGGCCCGTAAGGACTCCTACGGTGAGGGTCTCCAGGAGACCGTCCGCGTCGAGCTGGAGCGGGCCGGCTTCGGCAGCGACCGGGTGAAGCTGCTGACCTACGAGCCGCCGCCGGACGGCCAGGGCGCCGACGGCGTCGACTTCGTCGGCACCGCGAAGGAGATCAAGAGCTACGCCCCGGAGGCGGTGCTGGTCATCGGCTTCGCCGAGTCCGCCGGGCTGATCCGGGCGTTGGACGACGCGGACGTGCCCATCCGGCACTGAGCACCGACGACGACGGCCGCACCGGGACATCCGGTGCGGCCGTCGCGCGTACGGGGTGGGTCAGCGGGAGCGGCGCCGCTCCAGAAACTCGGTCATCCGCCGCCGCTTCTCCTCGTCCTCGAAGAGCACCGCCTGGCTGACCAGGTCGAGGTGGGGGTGCGCGGCCGGCGGCGCGTCCACCGCCAGCTTGGTCAGCCGCAGCGCCAGCGCCGAGCCCTTCGCCATCTCGTCGATCAGGTCGTGCGCGCTCGGCAGCAGCTCGGCCGGTTCGGTCACCACCCGGTTGACCAGGCCGATCCGCAGCGCCTCCTCGGCGTCCACCCGCCGGCCGGTGAAGAGCAGCTCCTTGGCCCGGGCCTCGCCGACCAGCGCGGGCAGCCGGTAGGTCGCGCCGGCGCCGGCCAGGATGCCCAGCCGCACCTCGGGCTGGCCGAAGACCGCCCGGGCCGTGCAGACCCGCAGATCGCACGCGTACGCCAGCTCGGCGCCACCGCCCAGCGCCGGCCCGTCCACCGCGGCCACGCTCGGCATCGGCAGGGCCCGGATCCGGGCGAAGGCCGCCTGGTTGATCGCGGCGAGCGCGTCGGTCCGGCCGCGCTCGCGCAGCTGGCCGATGTCCGCCCCGCCGGCGAAGATGCCCTCGGTGCCGCCGGTGAGCAGCAGCAGCCGGGGCCGGGCCTCCAGCTCGGCGCAGACCTCGTGCAGTTCGCCGATCAGGTCGGCGTCGATCGCGTTGCGCTTCTCGGGCCGGTCCAGCGTCACCACCAGCCGGTCCGGCAGCTCCTCGATCCGCAGCCCGCTCACCGGCCCGCCCCTTCCCCGTCGGCCTTCCGGCCGTCCACCCAGCGGTAGAAGCCCTGGCCGGACTTCTTGCCGAGCTTCCCGGCGGCGACCATCTCCACCAGCAGCGGCGGCGGCGCGAAGCGTTCGCCGTAGGCGGCCTGGAGGGTGCGCGCGATGTCGAGCCGGACGTCCAGTCCGACCAGGTCGGTGAGTTCCAGCGGGCCGACCGGGTGCCGGTAGCCGAGCACCATCGCCTTGTCGATGTCGGCGGGGCTGGCCACCTCGTCGGCGACCATCCGGATCGCCTCCAGGCCGAGGGTGACCCCGAGCCGGGAGGTGGCGAAGCCGGGCATGTCGCGTACGACGACGGGGTCCTTGCCGAGCCGGCCGGCGAGCGCGACGGCCGCCTCGGTGGTCTCCCGGGCGGTTGCCGGGCCTACCACGACCTCCAGCAGGGCCATCGCCCAGACCGGGTTGAAGAAGTGCAGTCCGAGGAAGCGCTCCGGCCGCTCCAGCGGGTCGGCCAGCTCGGCGATCGGGATGCTGGAGGTGTTGCTGCCCAGCAGCACCGGGCGCAGCCCCTCGGCCTCGCGCAGCACGGCGCGCTTCAGGTCGAGCCGCTCGGGCACCGCCTCCACGACGACGTCCGGCTCCGGCGCGACCTCAGCCAGCGCCGCGCGCAGGGTCACCCGGGCCCGGTGCTCGGCGGCCTGGTCGGCGCCCAGCTTCCCGCGTTGCACGGCCCGGTCCCACAGCTCACCGAGGCGCGCGGCCGCCGCCTCCGACCGGCCCCGGTCCACCTCGACCAGTTCGACGGCGTGTCCGGCACCGGCGGCGACGTAGGCGATCCCGAGCCCCATCGTGCCGGCACCGACGACGACAAAACGACCACTCATGACGCTCCCTCGCTGCACGCGGCGACGCGCCGGGGTCTCCGTAGCGCCCTGCCGCCCGCTCCTGGGTGCGACCCTATGCAGCAGTGCCCCGGGCGGCATGCGTGGGGGACCGCCGGACCGGGTACAGACGGCCCTCAACGTCAAGGGAAGGACGTAGCGCATGAGCCAGGCACCGGAGACCGTGGACGGCACCGGCACCAGCGAGGGTGGGGAGACCGTGGAGACGCGCGGCGACGAGCGCGTCGACCTGCTCCGCGCCGACACCAACAACGACGGGAAGACCGACGTGTGGGTGGTGGACACCGACGGTGACGGCAAGGCCGACCTGTTCCAGTTCGACACCGACGGTGACGGCAAGGTCGACATCACGATGGTCGACATCGACGAGGACGGCACCCCGGACGAGGTGGTCGACGGCGACGGCGGGCTCCCGCCGGAGCAGCTGCCCCCGACCGTGCAGGTCTAGGCCCGCGCCGGGGCCCCGGACCGGGGTCCCGGCAGCGCGCTCAGCCCGCCAGCCGCAGGGTGGCCAGATAGTACGGGGCGTCCCGGTCGTCCACGTCGGTCAGCCGCCAGGCGGTGTCCCGGACCAGCTCGGCCAGCTCCTCGGCCGAGCAGACGAGGTAGTCGAACCATTCCGTGCCCAGCTCGCGGTAACGCAGCCGCAGCCGCAACTGGCCGCCGAACCGGCCGCGCCGCCGGTTGAGCTCGTGGTAGCCGGTGTGCACCGGGTCCTTCGTGCCGTACGGGTCGGTGCCGTGCGCGATGACCTGTGCACCGGAGGCGGCCATCGCGGCGAGCGCGGCCAGGAACGCCGCCGCCCGGTGCCGCCCCTCGATCAGCCCCAGGTTGTTGCCGAGCAGCAGGAACGTGTCGTACCGCCGGCCGTCGGCGGCATGCTCGTCGACCGTGCCGAGGACGAGGTCGCGCACCCCCCGGTGCCGGCACACCCGCAGCGCGCCCGCCGAGGTGTCCAGTCCGGTCACCGGTACGCCGCGCTCCTGGAGCAGCAGCGCGATCCGCCCGCCCCCGACACCGATGTCGAGCGTCGCGCCCCGGACCCGGTCCACGGCCCGGTGGTCGTACGGCTGCCAGTCCTGCGGCCCGTCGAGGTAGTGCGCGGCGGGCGCGCCGTTGATCAGCCCGTCCTCCCGTTCGATGATCTCGATGACCGGCCGGGGCAGCCGCCCGCCCACCAGCGGCCGGGGACCGATCCCGGTGTGCACGGCGTACGCGTCGCGCAGCATCTCGCCGAACACGTCGCCGATCCTCGGTTCCCCGGTCACGGGGTTCACGCTATCCGTGCGGCCGGACCCTGTCGCGGTCGTATCCTGGGCGGCGTGACCGACCTGGACCGCCTGGCGGCGGAGAAGTACGTCCTGCTGACGACGTTCCGCAAGGACGGTCGGGCGGTGCCGACCCCGGTCTGGGCGGTGCGCGACGGCGACACGCTGGCGGTCTGGACGGCCGCGGACTCGGGCAAGGTGAAGCGGATCCGGCGCGACGGCACGGTGACGGTGGCCCCCTGCGACGTGCGGGGCCGCCCGCGCGGTACGGCGGTCCCCGGGCAGGCCGTGCTCTGCTCCCCCGAGGAGACCAACCGGGTCCGCGACCTCATCAAGCGGAAGTACCGGCTGCTGGGCCGGCTCAGCCTGCTGGGCAGCCGGCTGCGCCGGGGCGAGCGGGGCACGATCGGGATCCGGATCACCGTCCAGGAGTGAGCGTCGGAGCCCGGACATGGTTCAGGGGCGGTGGATCGTCGCTGTCGCGACGTCCGCCCGCCCCTGAGACCGGAACGCTTCTCGGTGTCGGTAGGTCAGTCTCCCTGACGCTGCTGCGGGATCTGCCCCTGAAGCAGGGCCCGAACCTCCGACTCACGGTACCGACGGTGGCCGCCCAGGGTCCGGATCGCGCTGAGCTTTCCCGCCTTGGCCCACCGGGTCACCGTCTTCGGGTCGACACGGAACATCGACGCCACCTCGGCCGGCGTGAGTAGCGGCTCTGGTTCGTGCGTTCGCGATGCCATCGGTCACTCCTCCACGTGTATAGACATCGGCCGGGGTCCCGCCGGCCGACGCGTCTCCCATGGTCCGGCTAGTCCCCGATGTCCGACATGGGCCGAACGGCCGAAGGTCCCTAGACGGACGGATGAACCATGCCCGATTTATCTGACTTTTACACGGCAGAAAGTACCTTATTCGGACTCATGATCACGGTTCGTGATGCGTCAACTACGAGATTGCCTCGTATCTGACGGCATCGCTGGGTGGATTCGTGGTCAGTTGCACCGCTCGAGCAGCTGCACCGCACGCCAGCGGGCCACCAGCCGGTCGTACGCCGCGGAGGCCTCCTCCGCCTCGCCCCGGGCGAGCCCGGCCAGGCCGGCGGCGACCAGCTCCGTCGAGTCGTCCGCGGTCAGCGTCTCGTCGGAGAGCAGCTGCACCAGGCCGCCGTAGTCCAGCTCCACCACCGAGCGCGGATGGAACTCCTCCAGCCAGCGGGCGGCCTCCTCGACCGCCTCGGTGATGGGTGCCTCCCCGACCGACTTACGCAGCACCGACAAGGCCCGGGACGACCGGCGGCGGGCCTTGGAGATCTCGGTGCGGTAGCGCATCGCCCGCCGCCCGGGGTGGGTGACCAGGTCCCGCTCCGCCGGCTCGAAGAGCACGAACCACCGCAGCGGCACGCCCCAGGTGGCGATCTGCTCGTGCAGCCGCGGGACCCCGTGTTCGAGCACCCGCGCCCCGCTGCGCCAGTCGTCGACCACCGCCTTGGCCTGACCCGCCAGCACGGGCGGGACGAACGCGTCGGCGAGCACCGACGGCACCCCGTCCCGCGCGCTGAGCGCCGCCTCGGCCACCCGGATCCGCAGGTTCCACGGGCAGACCAGCAGCGTGTCGTCGGCCTCCAGGACGTACGCCTCGTCCGGCAGGTCGGGCAGTCGGGTCCAGCCCGCGCCGAGCGCCTCGATCACCGAGGTGCGCTGCCGTCCGGGGCCCTCCAGCGGGGCGACCGCCCGCCCCTCCCGCACGTAGCGCCGCCAGTACGACTGACGGTCCCGGTCGAAGGCGGTCAGCGGCTCGTAGACGCGCAGATAAGCAGCGAAGAGCGACGGCACGGCGCGATCCTCCCACGAGACGGGGCCCCAGCGCCGTCAGCGCCCGGCGGGCATGACGTGGACGCCGGTGCGGCGTGGACCGATATTAGGCTCAACAGCACCGGCAGCATCCCGCCGGCGTCCACCAGGTCCGCGTCCCACAAGGGCGCACACCGATACAGGAGCAAGCCATGGGCGTATTCGCGAGCACCGACGATCCGGGATCGACCGGTCACGAACAGGTCGTCTTCTGCCAGGACAAGCAGACCGGCCTCAAGGCGATCATCGGCATCTACTCGACCGCGCTGGGCCCCGCGCTCGGCGGCACCCGGTTCTACCCGTACGCCAGCGAGGAGGCGGCGCTGGCGGACGTGCTCGACCTGTCGCGCGGCATGGCGTACAAGAACGCCCTCGCCGGGCTGGACCTGGGCGGCGGCAAGGCGGTCATCTGGGGCGACCCGGAGCAGATCAAGAGCGAGGCGCTGCTGCGCGCGTACGGCCGGTTCGTCGAGTCCCTGGCCGGCCGCTACTACACCGCCTGCGACGTCGGCACCTACGTCGCCGACATGGACGTGATCGCCCGGGAGACGCGCTACGTCACCGGCCGCAGTGTGGAGCACGGCGGCGCCGGGGACTCCTCGATCCTCACCGCCTGGGGCGTGTTCCAGGGCATGCGCGCCGCCGCCGAGCACGTCTGGGGCGCGCCGACGCTGGCCGGCAAGCGGGTCGGCGTGGCCGGCCTGGGCAAGGTCGGCAAGTACCTCACCAAGCACCTGCTCGACGACGGCGCCGAGGTCGTGGCGACCGACGTCAACCCGAAGGCCCTGGAGTGGGTGCGCACCACCCACCCGCAGGTCGAGCTGGTCGACGACGCCTCCGCGCTCGTCGCCGCCGACATCGACGTGTACGCCCCCTGCGCGCTGGGCGGCGCCCTCAACGACGACACCGTGCCGGCGCTGCGCGCCAAGGTCGTCACCGGGGCGGCCAACAACCAGCTCGCCCACCCGGGCATCGAGAAGCTGCTCGCCGACCGGGGCATCCTCTACACCCCCGACTACGTGGTGAACGCCGGCGGCGTGATCCAGGTCGCCGACGAGATCGAGGGCTTCAACTTCGAGCGCGCCAAGCTGCGCGCCACGAAGATCTACGACACCACCCGGGAGATCCTGCAGCTCGCCGACGACGAGGGCGTGCCGCCGGCGGTGGCCGCCGACCGGCTGGCCGAGCGCCGGATGGCCGACGTGGGCCGGCTGCGCAGCATCCTCCTGCGCTGACGGCGGCCCCCGGGGTGCGGGCACCGCCCCGCGCCCCGGGGCAGCCCCGAGTAAGCTCCATTCGGGGAGTTCATCACGATCTGTCCGGTGTCACGGCCGGCCCCGGCATCCACTCCTTACCGGGTACACTCGGTAACGGCCGGATCGCTGCGACGCGCAGGGCCGGCTGACGGTAACCCGAGGTGCCGAACGGTGGCATCCCCATGTACCGTAAGAGCCACGAGAGATGCCTGACGTCATCGGGGCCCGCCTTCGGGCTGCCCCGCATTCTGTGCGAGGGGGTCGAGCCATGGGGCGCGGCCGTGCTAAGGCCAAGCAGACGAAGGTGGCCCGGGAGTTGAAGTACCACTCCCCGAACACCGACCTCACCGCCTTGCAGCGCGAACTGGCGGGTGCTGGTAAGTCTGAGCACAACTTCGACGACGACTACAAAGAGTATGTCGACGACGATGATGAGGATCACGCGGACGACGACCCGGATCCCTGGGTTCCTCCAACCCGCTGACCTCCGGTCGCATCTGAGCACGCGGTAACTCCCCGCGTGCTCACGCATGTGCCCGACAGAAGCGGCGCCACGACCGACGATCAGGGACCTCGCCCCGCCGGAACACTCTCCGGCCGGCCGGCAGGTCCCTGATCGCGGCCTGTTCAGCGCGGGCGGTTGTTCCAGTTGTAGAACGTCGGGATGTTCTCGAAGTGGTTCCACGCGCAGACCGCGCTGGCCCCGTCGGAACCCGACACCTCCGCCCGTGACCGACGCGCGGCCTCGGCCTCGTGGAGCAGGGCGGTAAGCCCCGGGGCGGCCTGCCGGACCCGGTCCACGACCGGATCGACGGCACCTCTCCCGACGTGCTCAGGCTGCCGGTGACTCGTGGTCTCGGGCATGCTCCAACACTCCCTCCAGTAGGCGGATCTTGCTGTTGCGGCAGTGCTCGGTCTCCGTACCGTCAAAACGCCCCAGCTCGAAGTAACGGTTGGCCGCGTGGCCGCCACCGCAGAAGCCGAAGTACGGGCAGGACGACCGGCACGCCTCGACCCCGGCCAGGAACTCGCCGACCCAGGGCGTGCCCGCCGCGCCGGCCAGGATCTCGGCCAGCGGGGTCGCCAGCACGTTGCCGCTGCTGAAGTCGCCGTAGCGGGGGTGGGTGAAGCCGGCCAGCTCGGGGGAGAGCACGGTCACCGACCCGTCGTGGCCGATCGTGGGGATCGGGTCGAGCTGCCGGGGCAGCAGGTCGTCGGCCGCGCCGTCCAGCACCGCCGCGGCGTAGCGCAACGACCACTCCACCTCCCGCAGGTGGATGCGGGGCGCCCGGCGCCAGGCCGCGACCAGCTCCGCCCAGAACGCGGTCACCGTCGCCGCGTCGTGCGCGTTGCGCCGGGTGTTGACCCCCTCGGTCTCCTCGATGTTGACGCCGAGCACGTCGCAGCCGAGGTCGAGGAAGTAGTCGTACAGCTCGGTGGCGTAGCCGGGGGCGGGCCGGCTCACCACGGCGAGCGCCGAGAACGGCAGGCCGTGCCGGCGCAGCGCCGCCACCCCGCGCACGATCCGGTCGTACGCCGGCTGCCCGGCCCGGGTCACCCGGTCGCCGTTGCGCTCCCGGGGGCCGTCCACGCTCACGCTCACCCGCACCCCGTGCTCGACGAAGAACGCGCACCAGGCGTCGTCGATCAGCGTGGCGTTGGTCTGGACGTGGTGCTCCACCTGCGGCCCGAACGGGGCCATCAGGGCGGCCAGGTGCTCCCGGCCGGTCGCGAGGGGCTCCCCGCCGTGCCACACCACCGAGAACCGCCCGGTGGCCGCCCACGGGTCGACAGCGGCGGCGACCGCCTCCGCGACCGCCACCGGCATCCGCCGGTCGACGGCGCGGAACGGCAGGTAGCAGTAGACGCAGTCCAGGTTGCACAGGGTCGTCGGCTGCATCACCACGTACGAGGGAACTCCGGCGATACCCCGCATTCCCGTCACGGGCTGTGCTCGAGCAGCCATCGGCCCTCCTCCCCCGTGCCTGAGGCCCTTCAGGCTAGGCGGCGATGGCCACTCGGGTGAAGCCCTGATCAGGTGCCAGGATGATCAACGCAGCGTGATTACCCGCGGGTGTGCTGCCCGATCATCTGCACGTTGCCGGAACCCTCGATGATCTCTCCGGCCTGCCAGGCGTCGACGCCGCGGCCGGTCAGGGTGGCCAGCGCGCGGTCGGCGTCCTCGGCCGAGACGATCGCGAACATGCCGACGCCCATGTTGAAGGTCGCCTCCATCTCCGGGTCCTCGATCCGGCCCTTGGACTGGATCAGGTCGAACACCGGCTGCGGCTTCCAGGTGGAGCGGTTGACCACCGCGTCGGCGTGCTCCGGCAGGACCCGCACCAGGTTGCCCGGGATGCCGCCGCCGGTGACGTGGGCCAGCACCCGCACCTCGGCCTCGGCGATCAGCTTGAGGCAGTCCTGCGCGTAGATCTTGGTCGGGGTGAGCAGCTCCTCGCCGAGGGTGCGCTGCCGGCCGAAGTCCTCGATCACCACGTCCAGCCGCATCCGGCCCGCGCCGAGCAGCACGTGCCGGACCAGGGAGTAGCCGTTGGAGTGCAGGCCCGAGGAGCGCATGGCGATCACCACGTCGCCGACCTCGACCCGCTCCGGGCTGAGGATGTCGCTCTCCTCCACCACGCCGACGCCGGTCGCGGAGATGTCGTACTCGTCGGGGCGCAGCACACCCGGGTGCTCGGCGGTCTCGCCACCGAGCAGCGCGCAGCCGGCGTACCGGCAGCCGTCGGCGATGCCGGCGCCGATCTCGGCGACCTTGTCCGGCACGACCTCGCCGGTGGCGATGTAGTCGAGCAGGAACAGCGGCTCGGCGCCGCAGGCCACCAGGTCGTCGACGACCATCGCGACCAGGTCGATGCCGACCGTGTCGTGGATGTCCATCTGCTGCGCGATCACCAGCTTGGTGCCCACGCCGTCGGTGGACGAGGCCAGGATCGGGTTCTTGTACTTCTTGGTGTCCAGGCGGAACAGGCCGGCGAAGCCGCCGAGGTCGCCCATGACCTCCGGCCGCCGGGTCTGCTTGACCTTGGACTTCAGCAGCTCGACCGCGCGGTCGCCCGCCTCGATCGACACACCGGCGTCCGCGTACGAGACCGAGCGTTTGCGCGCCGTGCGGCCGGAGCCGGCCGTCCAGGGCTGGCGGTCGCCGCCGGCGCCCGTCGGGCTGCTTCCTGCGCCGCTGCGCTCGGACACGTGCGTCACGGTTCTCCCCTTTGGTTCTCGGTGCCGCTCGGGGTGCCGGGCGGCGCCGGTGGTGCTACGGGTGGACGGTCGCGCCGCCGGGAGTGGCGACGAGCGGTGGGGCGATGTGCCCGAGGTCGTCGGAGGGCTGGTTCGTGACCCGCCGCCCCACTCCTTCGAGCACGTGCTTGCCGATCAGGTTCCCGGCCGGCAGCTCGATCGGGTACTCCCCGTCGAAGCAGGCACGGCAGAGCCGGGTCTTGGGCTGCTCGGTCGCGGCGATGAGCCCCGGGAGTGAGACGTACCCGAGGGTGTCGGCGCCGATCGACCGCCGGATGCCCTCGTTGTCCAGCCCGTTGGCCAGCAGTTCGGCTCGGGTGGCGAAGTCGATGCCGTAGAAGCACGGCCAGGTGACCGGCGGGGAGGAGATCCGCACGTGCACCTCCAGCGCGCCCGCCTCGCGCAACATCCGCACGATGGCCCGCTGGGTGTTGCCGCGCACGATCGAGTCGTCGACCACCACCAGCCGCTTGCCCCGCACGTTCTCCCGCAGCGGGTTGAGCTTGAGCCGGATGCCGAGCTGGCGCAGGGTCTGCGACGGCTGGATGAAGGTGCGCCCGACGTACGGGTTCTTCATCAGGCCGGCGCCGTAGGTGATGCCGGACTCCTCGGCGTACCCGATCGCGGCCGGCGTGCCGGACTCCGGCACCGGGATCACCAGGTCGGCCTCGACCGGGTGCTCCTTGGCGAGCTGGCGGCCGATCTGCACCCGGGCGGAGTGCACGTTGCGCCCGGCGATGGTGGCGTCCGGGCGGGCGATGTAGACGTACTCGAAGAGGCAGCCCTTGGGCTCCGGCGCGGCGAACCGGGCCGACCGCAGCCCGTCGGCGTCGATGGCGATCAGCTCACCCGGCTCGACCTCGCGGACCACGCTGGCGCCGACGATGTCCAGCGCGGCCGTCTCGCTGGCCACCACCCAGCCACGCTCCAGCCGGCCGAGCACCAGCGGGCGCACGCCGTGCGGGTCGCGGGCCGCGTAGAGCGTCGACTCGTCCATGAAGACGAAGCTGAACGCGCCGCGCAGCTGCGGCAGCACCTCCAGCGCGGCGGCCTCCACGGACAGGTCGGGGCGGCTGGCCAGCAGCATGGTCACCAGCGAGGTGTCGTTGGTGGCGCCGTCGGCGACCAGACCCCGCTCGGCGACCTCCTTCTGCAGCTCGGCGGTGTTGACCAGGTTGCCGTTGTGGGCCAGCGCGATGGTGGTGCCGGAGGTGGTGGACCGGATGGTCGGCTGGGCGTTCTCCCAGGTCGAGCCGCCGGTGGTGGAGTAACGGGCGTGCCCGATCGCGACGTGGCCGCGCAGGCTCGCCAGCGTCGGCTCGTCGAAGACCTGGGCCACCAGACCGAGATCCTTGTAGACCACGACGCCGGAACCGTCGCTCACCGCGATGCCGGCGGCCTCCTGGCCCCGGTGCTGAAGCGCGTAGAGGCCGAAGTAGGTCAGGTTGGCGACCTCTTCGCCGGGGGCCCAGACACCGAAGACGCCGCAGGCGTCCTGCGGGCCGGGTCGTTGGGGATCAAGGTCGTGGCTCAGCCGGCCGTCGCCTCGGGGCACCCTGCCGCTCCCTCATGCTGGTCTGGACTGGCCTGGCGGAATCAGAGGTGCTGATCCGCACTCCTCGGCCGGGACCACTGTCGTCGCCTGACAGTGTACGCGAATGGCAGTCGATACAGATAGTCACGGTTTGGCTCCAGCGCGTCACCACGATGACCGTGGAGCCGCTGCTAGAGGGGTAGATGCGCGGAGAGGTCCGCCCGGTTCCCACTCACCTGTACGCGACCCTCGGTGACGGCTTCCGCCCACGAGAGCCGTCCGGTCGCCAGCGCCAACCAGGTCGCCGGATCCATCTCCACGACGTTCGGCGGGGTGCCCCGGGTGTGTCGGGGGCCCGGAAGGCACTGAACTGCACCGTAAGGTGGGACACGCACCTCCACCGATCGGCCGGGGGCGCGCTCCGCGAGGGCGGTCAACAAGGCACGGACCGCCTCTCGGTACACCGGCCGTTCGGGCGTACGCCCCTCGTCGAGCGCCGACAACGCCGCCGCGACCGCGGCGGACTTAATGTGCGGAGAGGACACGACGGGACGATACGACTCGTTGGCGGAGGCCGCGACGCTGGCCCTGGGTCGCGCTGATCCGGTCAGACAAGGCATAGTTGCCGACGGCGTATTCGTACCGTGATGATCCCGGGCCCACCCGGCCCGGGAAGTCAGTCCGGAAGGCGGTGGACGTGTCAACACACCGACGTGCCTGGAAGCAGCGGGCCGGTGTGGTCGTAGCGCTGGTTGCCGGCGCCCTGCTCACCGTCCCCGCCACACCGGCCCTCGCGGCCAAGATCACCTCTTCCGACGGCTCGGTCACCATCGACGCCGGCCGCAGCAGCCGCATCAGCGTCCAGATCAATCCGGACGACGGCGAGTCGAAGGCGAACGTCAGCGTCACCGGTCTTCCGCAAGGCGTGTCCTGCGGCGGCTGCGGAGAGGTCGACTTCGGCCTGATTCCCGGGCCGCAGCGGGTGACCTTGACCCTTTCCGCCAGTGACGACGCGCCGGCAGCCAACGGGACCCGGGCGACCGTGCGTGTCGAGGGTGACAAGGGCTCCGACTCCAAGCCGCTCAGCGTGACCGTGAACGCCAAGGCGGCCCCGCCGACCACCCCGCCGCAGAACCAGACGGTCAAGTCGATCTCCGGCAAGGTGACCGTGGCCGCCAACGGCGACGCCGTCCCGAACGCGATCGTGATGCTGCGCGACTCGCAGAACCACCAGTACCAGACCACCAGTGACGGCAGCGGCAACTACCGCTTCACCGGCTCCAGCTCGCAGCCGATCAGCCCCGGCCGGATCGACCTCGGCGCCACCAAGGACAACATCCAGGCGACCAGGACGCTCAACGCGAGCGCCGGGCAGAGCCTGACCGGCCAGCGGATCGCCCTGGCGCTGAAGGTCGAGGTCTCCCCGAGCGCCACGCCGTCGGCCACCGACGAGGCGCTGCCCACCGACGAGGTGACCGAGGAGCCCGCCGACGAGAGCGCCGAGGCGGCTGCTCCCGGTCAGTCCCAGGCCGCGTCGGACGACGGCGGGGGCTTCGGCTCCTTCATGATCATCCTGCTCGGCGGCCTGCTGGTCGCGGCCGGCGTCGGCACGATCGTGCTGCTCTTGATGCGACGCAAGAACGCCGACGAGGACGACGACGCCCCGGCCGGCGCCGCCGCGGGCGCGGTCCCCGGCGCGCGGGGCGCGTTCCGGGGAGCCGACGACCAGACCCGCGTGGTCAACCGGGTCGGTGCGGCCGGACCGGACCCGACCATGGTCGGCGGCACCTCGCTCAGCGACGCGCCGACGATGATGCACCGCCCGGTCGTGGACGACGTCCCGCCGGACCCGTACGGGGCTCCGCCGCAGCCGTACGGCGCCGCGGGCGCCGCAGCGGGCGGCTGGGCCGGCAGCGGCTACGGCGACGAGCCCGCCCAGGGCGGATACGGCCAGCAGGGCGGGTACGGCAACGCCCCCTCCTCCGGCGGCGGCTACGGCACCGCGCCCGCCTCGGGTGGCGGCTACGGCGGCGCCCCGTCCGCCGACGCCGGTTACGGCGCGGCCGGCGCGGCAGCTGGCGGCTACGGCAACGCTCCCGCCTCCGGCGGCGGCTACGGCAGCCGGGACTACGGCGCGCCGGCCGGCGGCCCCGGCTACGGCGGCCAGGACCAGGGTGGCGGCTACGGCGAGCGCTACGACGAGCCCACCGGCCGGTACACCGGGGAGAGCACCGGCGCGTACGCCCCGGCGGCCGACCCGTACCCGACCAGCACCTACCAGCCGGACCAGGGCCACGGCTACGGCCAGCCGGACCCGGCGCCGTACGGCCGGGGCCAGGAACCGGCCGGCGGCTACGGCAACGGCAGCGGCAACGGCTACGGCGGGCAGGGCGGCGGCTACGACGCCGGCGGCCAGCAGCCGGGCTACGACAACGGCTACGGCGCTGCCCAGGGCGGCTACGGCGCCGGCCAGGGCGGGTACGACCAGCAGGGCGGCTACGAGCAGCCGACCGGCGGCTACGGCGCCGGCCAGGGTGGCTACGGCCAGCAGGGCGGCTACGACCAGGAGCCGCCGCAGCAGCGCACCGGCGGGTACGACGACCGGGGCTACGACCAGCAGCCGGGCGGCGGCTACTACGGCGACCAGGCCCAGGCGGGTCGGGGGCGGCCGGAGGCGGCGCCGCAGCAGGATCGCGGCGGGCGTCGCCTCGACTGGCTGGACGACTGACCCGAAGGACCGACGTGGAAGGGCCGCCCAGAGCACCGGGCGGCCCTTTCGCATTGCCTGGTCAGGCGGCGGAGAAGACACCCTGACGCAGCACCGGCACCACCTCGGAGACGCCGACCCGCACGGCGACCTCCACGTCGCCGGCGAAGCCGCCCTCGATCAGCTCCCGGCCGGAGACGCAGCCGCGCACCGCCGCCGGAACGTCAGGGGTGCTGGCCAGTGCGGCGAGCGCCATTGCCGCCTCCACCGAGAGCCCACCTCGTACGCCGGACAGGGCGTCCAGCACACTCGCCGCGCCCAACTGGTCCTCCACGCAGGGACGCAGCGAGCCGTCCGGCCAGCGTTCACCGGCGGCCACCACGCCCACCGGGGCGTCGGTCGAGCCGTACCCCTGGCGGCGCAGCCAGCGCCCGACGGCGCGGGCGTTGCGCAGGCACGCCGCGACCACCGGCAGGCCGGTGGCGCTGGCGGCGGCGCTGATGGCGGAGCCGTTCGGCGACGGCAGCACCAGGTCGGTGACGACCGGCGCGGTGCTCAACGCCGCCGGCGAGAGCGACCACGGGTGCTCCGGGGTGGTCTGCCGGCGGCCGACCGCGGCGACCGCGCCGACCCGCCGCGCGAAGTCCGCCGCCTGCTCACCCCAGGGGAACGGGTGCACCCGCATGCCCCGGCCGACCGCCACCTCGACGGCGGTGGTGAACGAGAGGACGTCCACCACCACCAGCACGGCGCAGACCCGGCCCAGTTCGGCCGCCCCGGTCAGCCCCCAGTCGAACCGGGCGCCGGAACCGGGTTGGGCGTAGACGGCCCCGGCCAACGCCTCAGCGCTTATCGGGCGCGGAGGACTGCTCGTCGTCACCCGGGTCGGACGGGGCCGCCGGAGCGTCGGGAGCCGTCGCATCTGCGGTGACCTCCGTGGTCGGACGCTCCGGCTCCGCCGCCTCGGCGGCGGTGGGCTCGGCGACGGTGCCTTCGGCGACGCCGGCCTCCGGCCGGGGCGACTCGTCGGCGGCGGCCGGCTCCGGCTGCGCGTCCTCGTCGGCCTCGGCCCGCTCGGCCTCCGCGTCGGCGGCGGTCGGCACGTCCACCGGCTGCACGGCGGTGGCCGGCGCGACGGTGGTGGTGTCGGTCCGGGTCGCCTCGACCTCGACCTGGGCTGCCTCGGCGCCGCCGAAGAGCCGGGGCAGGGTGGCGGTGTGCACCTCGCGCAGCTCGTCCAAGCCGATCCGGAACTGGCCGTGCACCTCGAGGGCGCCGCCCGCCGGGTCGGTCACGCCGATCAGCTCCCACGGCACACCACGCTCACCGCAGAGGGCGGTGAACGCCTTCTCGCGACCGCGCGGCACCGAGACCAGCACCCGGCCGGCCGACTCGCTGAACAGGAAGACGAACGGCAGCGAACCGTCGGCGAACCGCTCCGGCACGGCGATCCGGGCGCCGACCCCGCGCCGCAGGCAGGACTCGACCAGGCTCTGGGCGAGACCACCGTCGGAGAGGTCGTGCGCGGAGCTGAGGAGACCCACCCGGGCCGCCTCGGCCATCAGCTCGGCCAGCACCCGCTCGCGGGCCAGGTCGACCTGCGGCGGCATACCGCCCAGGTGCTCGTGGGTCACCCAGGCCCACTCCGAGCCGGAGAGCTCGACGTGCGTGTCACCGAGCAGGAAGAGCTGGTCGTGGTCGCCACCGGCCCGCGGGGCGAAGCCCATCGGCACCCGGTCGGCGACGTTGTCCAGCACGCCGAGCACGCCGACCACCGGGGTCGGGTGGATCGCGGCGGCACCGGTCTGGTTGTAGAAGCTGACGTTGCCGCCGGTCACCGGGATGCCCAGCTCGAGGCAGCCGTCCGCCAGGCCGCGCACGGCCTCGGCGAACTGCCACATCACGCCCGGGTCCTCCGGCGAGCCGAAGTTGAGGCAGTTGGTCACGGCGATCGGCTTCGCGCCGGTCACCGCCACGTTCCGGTACGCCTCGGCCAGCGCCAGCTTGGTCCCGTTGTACGGGTCGAGGCGGGCGTACCGGCCGTTGCCGTCCACCGACAGGGCCACCCCGAGGCCGGTGCGCTCGTCGATCCGGATCACGCCGGAGTCCTCCGGCTGGGCGAGCACGGTGTTGCCCAGCACGTACCGGTCGTACTGCTCGGTGACCCAGGTCTTGTCGGCCAGGTTCGGCGACGCGATCATGCGGAGCAGGGTCTCCCGCAGCGCCTCCGGCGTACTCGGCCGGGGCAGCGTCTCGGCCCGGTCGGCCTGGAGCAGGATCAGGTCGGCCGGCTCGCGCATCGGGCGGGCGTAGACCGGGCCGTCGTCCACCAGCGAACCCGGCGGCACGTCGACCACCACGTGGTCGTTCCAGGTGACCAGCAGCCGGCCCGGCTGCCCGTCGGGAGACGGCGCCGTGACCTCACCGATCGCGGTGGCCAGCACGCCCCACTTGTCGGCGGTCTTGAGCACCGCCTCCAGCTTCTCCGGGGCGACGACCAGCAGCATCCGCTCCTGGGACTCGCTGGCCAGGATCTCGTGCGGCTCCATCGAGGGCTCGCGCAGCGGCACCCGCTCCAGCCACACCCGCATGCCGGTGCCGGCAGAGGCGGCGGTCTCGGTGAGCGCGCAGGTCAGGCCGGCGCCGCCCAGGTCCTGGATGCCGACGACCAGCTCGGCGTCGTACAGCTCCAGGCAGGCCTCGATCAGCAGCTTCTCGGTGAACGGGTCACCCACCTGCACGGACGGGCGGCGCTGCTCGCTGCCCTCGTCGAAGGTGGCGCTGGCCAGTACCGACACGCCGCCGATGCCGTCCCGGCCGGTCTTGGCGCCGAGCAGCACCACGATGTTGCCCGGGCCGGTGGCGTCCTTCTTCTGCAGCCGGTCGACCGGCAGCACGCCGAGGCAGAGCGCGTTGAGCAGCGGGTTGCCCTGGTAGCAGGGGTCGAAGACCAGCTCGCCGCCGATGTTGGGCAGGCCGAGGCAGTTGCCGTAGCCGCCGACGCCGGCGACCACGCCGGGCAGCACCCGGGCGGTGTCCGGGTGGTCGGCCGCGCCGAAGCGCAGCGGGTCCATCACGGCGACCGGGCGGGCGCCCATGGCGAGGATGTCCCGGACGATGCCGCCGACGCCGGTCGCCGCGCCCTGGTATGGCTCGACGAAGCTCGGGTGGTTGTGCGACTCGACCTTGAAGGTCACCGCCAGCTCGTCGGAGATCCGCACGACGCCGGCGTTCTCACCGATGCCGGCGAGCAGCCGGTCGCTCGGCGGGGCCTTCTCGCCGAACTGGCGCAGGTGCACCTTGCTCGACTTGTAGGAGCAGTGCTCGCTCCACATGATCGAGTACATGGCCAGCTCGGACTGGGTGGGGCGCCGGCCGAGGATGTCCCGGATCCGGTCGTACTCGTCGTCCCGCAGGCCCAGCTCGGCGTACGGCTGGAGCTCCTCGGGAGTGCCGGCGGCCTGCGACACGGTGTCCACGCCGGCGGTCCAGTCGGCGGCCGGCGCCGAGCCGGCGTGCCGGCCCGCGTCGGCCGGGCCGCCCTGCGGCACCACGGTGGCCGCGCGCGGCTCAGTCGGGGCAGCCGGGAAGGCGCCCGGCGTCTCCCGTACGACCGGGTCCGGATGGGTGGTCATGACCTCTCCTCGCTGCGCTCGTGGCCGCCCGACGGGCGGGGGAGCCGACCGATGATCCCGCCGCGCACGGTCACGCCGGCGCCCCCACCAGGTGCTTGAGCACCGAGGTGAAGAAGCCGAGACCGTCCAGGGAGGGGCCGGTGAGCGCCTCCACCGCGTGCTCGGGGTGCGGCATGATGCCGACCACGTTGCCGGCGGGGTTGGTGATCGCGGCGATGTCGCGCTGCGACCCGTTGGGGTTGCCGCCGACGTAGCGGGCGACGACGCGCCCCTCGCCCTCCAGCTCGTCCAGGGTCGCGGTGTCCGCGACGTAGCAGCCCTCGCCGTTCTTGACCGGGATCAGGATCTCCTGACCGGCCTGGAAGGCGTTCGTCCAGGCGGTGCCGGTCGACTCGACGCGCAGGATCTGGTCCCGGTTGCGGAAGTGCAGGTGCTGGTTGCGGGTGAGCGCCCCGGGCAGCAGGTGGGCCTCGCAGAGGATCTGGAAGCCGTTGCAGATGCCGAGCACCGGCAGGCCGCCCCGGGCCGCGTCCACGATCCGGTCCATCACCGGGGCGAACCGGGCGATGGCGCCGCAGCGCAGGTAGTCGCCGTAGGAGAAGCCACCCGGGAGGACGACGGCGTCCACCCCGTGCAGTTCCGCGTCGCCGTGCCAGAGCCGGACCGGCTCGGCCCCGGCGATCCGTACGGCCCGGGCCGCGTCCCCGTCGTCGAGCGAACCGGGGAAGGTCACCACACCGACGCGGGCGGTCACGAGTGTGCGTCCACGGTCTCGTCCGCCTCGACCACCCGGACGGTGAAGTCCTCGATGACGGGGTTGGCGAGCAGCTTGTCGGCGATCTCGCGGGCCCGGTCCAGGTCCGGTTCGCCGGTGAACTCGATCTCGATCCGCCTGCCGATCCGGACAGAGGCGACGTCACTGACGCCGAGCCGCGGCAGCGCGTTTGCGACGGCCTGGCCCTGAGGATCGAGGATCTCGGGCTTGAGCATGACGTCGACGACGACGCGAGGCACTGGGCACTCCTGACTGTGTACGCAGTTGGGTGCCGGCCCACTACGGGCGAGCGCAGCCAGCGTACCTGGCAGATTCCGGTCCGGACGCACCGGCCGGGGGCAGTTCAGGCAGTGATCGACATAACGACCTGTCCCGACGGAGGGTCGATGCGCGTTCGTTGCCAGGCCGATGCGCTTTCGTTGCCTGCCGCGGCGGCGGACCGCCGTCGCCACCCCGCTGACCAGGCAAATCTCGGTGGGAGTTCGCCGGGGCTGACCGGTTCCCGACAAACAGGGACGAGCACGCCCCGAGCCCACGGCGTCACATCCGTTAATCTCGATTAACTCTTGTGAACGGGGACTCGCGGGCTCTAGCCTACATCGGCGGATGTCGATGCCTTCGACGTCCCCGGCGGGTCACCCCCACCCGCCGAGGCCGACCCCCCGGCGACCCCGGGCCCCCGACCAAGGAGTTCCCCCATGCGCCTCCGCCCCCTGCTCGCGGTGCTGACCACCGCGCTCGCCGGCGTCCTCGCCACCGCCTCCGGCGCCACCGCCGCCCCGGCCGGCCCCCAGCCGATCATCGGCGGCAGCACCGTCTCCTCCGCGCCGTGGGCCGCGGCGGTGTTCAGCAACGGCTCGTTCACCTGCTCCGGCAGCGTGATCTCGTCGCAGTGGGTGCTCACCGCCCGGCACTGCATCAGCGGCTCGATGTCCGTCCGGGTGGGCAGCGTCTACCGCTCCTCGGGCGGCGTGACCCGTACGGTCAGCGCCACCTACACCCGCTACGACCTCGCCCTGATGCGCCTGTCCAGCCCGGTCACCACCAGCGCGGTGACGCTGGCCAGCAGCAACCCGCCGATCGGCTCGACCAACTCGATCTACGGCTGGGGCATGACCTGCTACAGCGGCTGCTCGGCCTCCAGCCAGCTCAAGACCGCCTCGGTCCAGGTGACCAGCACCAACGTCACCGACGCGTACGGCGGGCAGGCGATCCGCAGCACGGAGATCAGCGGCAACGCCTGGAAGGGCGACTCGGGCGGCCCGCAGTTCTACAACGGCCGGCAGGTCGGGGTGGCCTCCACCGCCGACGGGGTGAGCATCCAGAACTACGGCAGCGTCGCGTACAACCGGGCCTGGATCACCTCGGTTTCCGGTGTCTGACGGTTAGCGCCGTGGCGGCGCGGATGGTCGGCCGAGCGCCCGCCGTCCGCGCCGCCTCGTTTTGCAGCATCCGATCAGGTGAACACGGCTCGCGAACGGCCCGGGCGTGGACTGACAGCATCGGAACCGTGCTGGTCGTGACGACGGATCAACTGCCTGGCTACGAGATCCGCCAGATCCTCGGCGAAGTGGTCTCATCGATGGCCCGGACGCGCAACCCGTACCGCGAGGGGGTCAAGAACCTGCGCGGTGGCGCGTACGACCCGATGGCGCCGGACAACCTCACCCGGTGGCGGACCGACTCGGTGGCCCGGCTCGGCGAGGAGGCCCTCCGGCTCGGCGCGAACGCCGTGGTGGGGATGCGCTTCGACAGCCGCGACTGCGGCGAGATGTGGATGGAGATCTGCGCGTACGGCACGGCGGTGATCGTCGTACCCAAGGTGCCCGACGTCATGCCGAGCGACCAGCCGCTGGTCGCGGCGGAGACCGCCCAGGAGCCCGGCTTCACCGAGGCCCCCGGCGGCATCGCGGAACCGGCGAGCGCCCCGAACCTCTCCACCGCCGCCGACACCCCCACCCGCAACTCCTGACCGGGCCGGCGACGCCGCGCTTGATCCACTCGGTTTGCGGCGTGTCGCGGTGTCCCGACCGGACGACACCGCGACACTTCGCAAACGGAGGCGATCTCAGGGGGTCAGAGGATGGGCGGCGGGGAGTAGGTGGCGGCCTCGGGGTGGGCGGTCACGACCGCGGTGATGCGCTTGGTGACCGCGTCGACCTGGGCCTGGGCGGCGCCGGTGAAGGTGGTAGGGTCGGCGACCAGAGCGTCGATCTCGGCGCGGGTCAGGCCGAGGCGGCCGTCCGCGGCGAGGCGGTCGAAGAGATCGTTCTCGGCGGCGCCCTTCTCCCGCATGGCGAGCGCGACGGCGACCGCGTGCTCCTTGATCACCTCATGGGCGACCTCCCGGCCGACGCCCCGGCGTACCGCCGCCACCAGGATCTTGGTGGTGGCCAGGAAGGGCAGGAACCGCTCCAGTTCCCGGTTGATCACCGCCGGGTACGCCCCGAACTCGTCCAGCACGGTGAGGAAGGTCTGGAACAGCCCGTCGGCGGCGAAGAACGCGTCCGGAAGGGCCACCCGGCGGACCACCGAGCAGGAGACGTCCCCCTCGTTCCACTGGTCGCCGGCCAACTCGCCGACCATCGACAGGTAACCCCGGATGATCACGGCGAAGCCGTTCACCCGCTCCGACGAGCGGGTGTTCATCTTGTGCGGCATCGCGCTGGAGCCCACCTGGCCGGGCTTGAAGCCCTCGGTGACCAACTCCTGGCCGACCATCAGCCGGATCGTGGTGGCCAGCGAGGACGGCGCGGCGGCGACCTGGGAGAGCGCCGCGAGCACCGCCACGTCGATCGAGCGCGGGTAGACCTGCCCGACGCTGTCCAGCACCCGGCTGAACCCGAGGTGCCCGGCCACCCGGCGCTCCAGCTCGGCCACCTTCTCCGCGTCGCCGTCGAAGAGGTCGAGCTGGTCGGCGGCGGTGCCGACCGGGCCCTTGATCCCGCGCAACGGGTACCAGTTGATCAGGTCTTCCAGCCGCTCGTACGCGATCAGCAGCTCCTCGGCGGCCGACGCGAAGCGCTTGCCCAGCGTGGTGGCCTGCGCGGCGACGTTGTGCGAGCGCCCGGTCATCACCAGTCCGGAGTGCTCGTGGGCGAGCCAGGCCAGCCGGGCCAGGGCGGCGACGACGCGATCCCGGATCAGCTCCAGCGAGCGGCGCACCTGGAGCTGCTCGACGTTCTCGGTGAGGTCCCGGGAGGTCATTCCCTTGTGCACGTGTTCGTGCCCGGCGAGCGCGCTGAACTCCTCGATCCGGGCCTTCACGTCGTGCCGGGTGACCCGCTCCCGCTCGGCGATCGAGGCCAGGTCGACGTCGTCGACCACCCGCTCGTACGCCTCGACCACCCCGTCTGGCACGGCCACGCCGAGGTCGCGCTGCGCCTTCAGTACGGCGAGCCAGAGCCGCCGTTCCAGCCGTACCTTCTCCTCCGGTGACCAGAGGGCGACCAGCTCGGGTGAGGCGTACCGGTTGGCGAGCACGTTCGGGATCGTCGTCACGTGCCTCATTCTCTCGTACGCACAAGCGCTGGCCACGCCGGGCGCGTGGCTAGGCCCACTTCACGGGCCGGCGGTAGGACACCCCGGTCCCGCGATCAGCCACGAGGGCGGGCATCTGGGCGTTTCGGGGCAGCCTCGTTGATCGAGAAAGAGCCGAGATCGCCCACGCTGGCCCTGTGGCGGGCCACCCCGCCGCTCCCCGGCGGCATGGCCAGGTAGATCCGCTGCGAAGGCTTCACCCGCCGGACGGCCACCAGTGCGGGCACGAGGTCGGTGTCGGCGCTCACCAGAAGCGTCGTGTCGGCGACCTCGAGCGCCGCGTCGGCGACCATCATGGCCCCGAGCGCCACGTCGGTCTCCTTCTCCTCGTAACTCCGGTACATCCGACCGCACTTACACATGTAGGGCTGACCACAGCGGTGGCAGTTCCGGATGGTGCGGTCCTTGAAGCGGCCCAGATGCACGTCGAGCAGGGGGCCGTTGCGCGTCTTCATGGCCTCGATGTAGTCCAGCTGGTTCTGCGCCGCCGCTGGTTCGTTCTTCACGATGGCCGAGAAGTAGCGAACCATCCTCACCTGGTCCTTCGGTCGCAGTTGACGAACAAGCTCTACGACGTCCAGCCACAGGTGCTTGCGGCCGTACTTGTTCTTCATCCCGTAGTACAGGTTGAAGCCGTCGATGTAGGCAGCGACCGTGGCCACGTCCACTCCTTCACAGCCACGAGGGTGTATGGTTGTCCCATACGACGCCGAGAGATGCGGCAGGAACGGCCCCGCAAGGGGCCGTTTTTTTGTCCGCTTGAGGCCCTGTCACCCTATCCAGGCCAGGGCAAAGGCCCACCGACTCACGATTGCGGCTGTTCGCACACCAATCGGGCATTAGGTCCCACCACGGGTCCGACGAAGGCCTTTCGCCCCTGTTCTCTCGCAGCCCCCCTTCGCGTCACGCGGGGCGGCCGGTGAGCGCCCGCCACAGTCCCGCGCAGGCCTCCTCCTCGGTGTCGAAGACCTGCCGCACGTCCCGCGTCCCGCGCTCGTACAGGCCGATCTCCCAGCGCCCACCCGTCGACCGGCGCAGGAACCAGAAGTCGGGCGGCACCGGCACGTGCTCGTGCACCCCCTCCAACTCGAAGGCGTCCGGCGACAGTCCCGTCGCCAGCAGGGCGTTGCGCACCTCGTGCCGATCCACTCCCGACCTCCCGCTCCGCACCGGCCGCTCGGCGGTCGCCGCTGCGGCGACCGCCCGCCGATTCAGCAGACGTGTACGGCGGGAACGCCGCCACCCGCGCCACCCCGCCGGGGCACGCTGTCGGTCCCGCACACCCCGCCGGCCAGGGACTCCTCCACGAGGAACTGGTGGTCGACCAGCCACTGCACGGTCAGGTTCGCACCGGCCTGCGGCAGGTAGGCCGGGTTCAGCTGGAACTGGGTGCCCAGGCCGGGCTGGGCGAACCACGGCGCGGTCGGGCCGGAGTCGACGTCGAACGGCTTGAGCACGCAGTAGGTGTGGTAGTTCGCCAACGGCGCGGCCGACGGGAGCGCCGGCCGCGGTGCGGGAAGTGGCGGCGTGTCGAGGCTCTGCGGCGCCAGGGAGCGGGCGCTGACCGGGGTGCCGAGCGGGGCCAGGAACGCGCCGCCGGCGAAGCCGAAGCGGTCCAGGCGGTACCCGGCCAGCAGGGTCTGCCGGGTCTTGAGCGGCGTGCCGTCCGGCGCGACGACGAAGCCGTTGGCCCGCGGGAAGACGTACTCGGCGGGGGTGCCGGTGGTGTACCGGGCCAGGAACCGGCTCTCGGTCAGCCCGCCGAAGCGCTGGTAGCCGGCGAGCAGCGGGCCGAGCGGCGACGCGGTGGGCAACCGGGCCGGGCCGAGCAGCGGGTTGTCGTCGAGGTACCGGGTGGTCGGCGGCGCGTTCGGCGGCAGGCCGGGACGGCAGGGGCTCGGCGCGGCCGGCGGCTGCGGGTGGTCGTCGCCGGGGCGGACACCACGCGGGTCGCCGGTGTCGCCCGCTTCGGGTGTGCCGTTGTCGGGTTGGGTGCCGGCCCGCGCGACCACGTCGGGCGCGGCGGCCTGGTCGGCGGGCCCGGGGAAGAGGATCAGCGCCGCGCCGGAGAGCAGGGCGAGCAGCCAGCGTCTGCGGTCCACGACGAACCTCCCGATGAAGGACGGTCAACGCCTTCATCGTCGGGAGGGCGGGGCGAGAATGTGAGGCTTTGTGCCCTTTGCCGCCGAAAGGGGGACCGCTACCCGCTCGTCCCGTGGACGAGCGGGTAGCCACCCGGAACGGTCAGCGCTCCAGGATCGCGGTGACGCCCTGCCCGCCCGCCGCGCAGATGGAGATCAGCCCCCGGCCGCTTCCCTTCTCGGCGAGCAGCTTCGCCAGGGTGGCGACGATCCGGCCGCCGGTGGCGGCGAACGGGTGCCCGGCGGCCAGCGAGGAGCCGTTGACGTTGAGCTTGTCGCGGTCGATGGACCCGAGCGGGGCGTCCAGGCCCAGCCGGTCCTTGCAGAACTCCGGCGACTCCCAGGCGGCGAGGGTGGCCAGCACCTGCGAGGCGAACGCCTCGTGGACCTCGTAGTAGTCGAAGTCCTGCAACGTCAGCCCGGCCCGGGCCAGCATCCGGGGCACCGCGTACGCGGGGGCCATCAGCAGCCCCTCGTCGCCGTGCACGAAGTCGACGGCGGCGGCCTCCGACCAGGAGAACCAGGCCAGCACCGGCAGGTGGTGCTCCCGGGCCCACTCCTCCGACGCCAGCAGCACCGCCGACGCGCCGTCGGTGAGCGGGGAGGAGTTGCCCGCGGTCATGGTCGCCTGGTCGGCGTCCGGGCCCTTGGCGCCGAAGACCGGCTTGAGCGAACCCAACTTCTCCAGGGTGGTGTCCGGGCGGAGGTTCTGGTCCCGGGTCAGCCCCAGGTACGGCGTGATCAGGTCGTCGAAGAAACCCTTGTCGTACGCGGCGGCGAGCCGCTGGTGCGACCGGAGCGCCAACTCGTCCTGCGCCTGCCGGTCGACCTGCCAGCGCACCGCCGTCTGCGCGGCGTGCTCACCCATCGACAGCCCGGTACGCGGCTCGGCGTTGCGCGGGACCTCCGGCTTGAACGGCTGGTGCGGCCGCAGCTTGGCGGCGATCTTCAACCGCTCGCCGAGAGTGCGGGCGGAGTTGAGCTTGAGCAGCGTGCGGCGCATGTCCTCGTTGACCGCGAGCGGCGCGTCGGAGGTGGTGTCGACGCCGCCGGCGATGCCCACCTCGATCTGGCCGAGGGCGATCTTGTTGGCGACCAGGATGGCCGCCTCCAGGCCGGTGCCGCAGGCCTGCTGGATGTCGTACGCCGGGGTGTGCGGGTCGAGCTTCGAGCCGAGCACCACCTCGCGGGTCAGGTTGAAGTCCTTCGCGTGCTTGAGCACCGCGCCGGCGACCACCTCACCGACCCGCTGCCCGGCCAGGCCGAACCGGGCCACCAGCCCGTCCAGCGCCGCGCCCAGCATGTCCGCGTTGGACGCGTTCGCGTAGCGGGAGTTGGACCGGGCGAAGGGGATGCGGTTGCCGCCGATGACCGCGACCCGCCGGATGCTCTGCACGATCCCGCCTCCGTTTCAGGACTTGCCCACAACCTACTGGCCAGTAGGCTACGCCTATGACCGACAGGTACGCGAGCTTCGTCCAATCGGGGGCCGGCCGCGCGCTGGTCAAGCGCCTCGGGCTGCCCGATCCGCCGCGACTGCGCCGGCACACGCCCGGCGACCCGCTCGTCCCCGGGCCGGTGCTGCTCGGGGCGGCCACCGGGGGCCGGCTCGCCGAGCCGGTCGGCAAGATCCTGACCGCCGCCGGGGTCGAGCTGCGCGATCCCGCCGCCGTCGACGCCACCGCGCGCTTAGGTGCCCTGGTGTACGACGCCACCGGCATCACCGACTCCACCGACCTGCGCCAGCTGTACGACTTCTTCCACCCGCAGGCCCGCGCGCTGCTGCCGAGCGGCCGGGTGATCGTGCTGGGCACCCCGCCGGCGGAGTGCGACTCGCCGCGCGAGGCGACCGCCCAGCGGGCCCTGGAGGGCTTGACCCGCAGCATCGGCAAGGAGTTCGGTCGCGGGGTCACCGCCCAGCTCGTCTACGTCACGAAGGACGGCGAGGCCGGCACCCTCATCAGCCTGGAATCGACCCTCCGATTCCTCCTTTCGGGCCGGTCCGCGTACGTCTCGGGCCAGGTGGTCCGGGTCGGTGCCGGCACCGCCCAGCCGCCGGCGGACTGGGACCGCCCGCTCGACGGGCAGGTCGTCCTCGTCACCGGCGCGGCGCGGGGCATCGGCGCGGCGCTGGCCCGGGTGCTCGCCCGCGACGGCGCGCAGGTCGTCGCGCTGGACATCCCGGCGGCCGGTGACGAGCTGGCCGCGGTGGCCAACGAGATCGGCGGCAGCGCCGTCCAGCTCGACCTGACCGCCCCGGACGCTCCCACCCGGCTCGCCGAGCACCTCGCCGGCCGGCACGGCCGGGTCGACGTGGTGGTCCACAACGCCGGCATCACCCGGGACAAGACGCTGGGCCGGATGGACGCCGACCGCTGGGACCAGGTGCTCGACGTCAACCTCTCCAGCCAGGAACGGATCAACGACGTGCTGCTGGCACGCGACCTGATCCCGGCCGGCGGGCGGATCGTCTCGGTCTCCTCGATCGCCGGCATCGCCGGCAACCGGGGCCAGACCAACTACGCCACCAGCAAGGCCGGCGTGATCGGGCTGGTCGAGTCGCTGGCCCCGGCGCTGCACGGGCGCGGAATCAGCGTCAACGCGGTCGCCCCCGGGTTCATCGAGACCCGGCTGACCGCGCGTATCCCGCTGACGCTGCGCGAGGCGGGCCGCCGGATGAACAGCATGTCGCAGGGCGGCCTGCCGGTGGACGTGGCCGAGACGATCGGCTGGCTGGCCTGGCCGGCGTCCGGCGCGGTCAGCGGCAACGTGGTCCGGGTCTGCGGCCAGAGTCTGCTGGGGGCGTGATGGCGAGGAAGAAGCGGCCGGAGGACGGCCCGGCGGAGAACCTCTCCGTCCACGACCTCATCGACGGGCCGACCGAGGTGATCTCGGCGGCGGACCTGGCCGCCGTCCGGGCCGCCTCGTCGGAGCACGACGTGAGCCTGGAAGCCACCCACGACCTGTCGGCGTACGCCACGACGGACCTGTCCGCGCACGCCGCCCCGGCGGCACGGGCGCGGGTCGAGCTGCCCCGGATGCCCGCGCCCGGCGCGCTCTACCGTCGGGCGCTGCGCGACGCGGTGCCGGTCATCGGCCGGTCCCGCCGCCCGGACGCCCCGCCGGAGGTCGAGCTGGCCGTCGCCGACGTCACCGTGGACCGCAGGCACCTCGCCGACTACGACCGGGTCTGCGGGTTCCGGCTCTCCGACCGGCTGCCGGCGACGTACCCGCACGTGATGGGTTTTCCGCTGTCGCTGCGGCTGATGACCACGCCGGAGTTCCCCATCGCGCTGACCGGCGTGGTGCACGTGGGCAACCGGATCACCGTGCACCGCCCGATCGAGGCCGGCGAGACGCTGGACTTCGTCACCCACGCGGAGAACCTGCGGCCGCACGAGCGGGGGCGGCAGGTCGACGTCGTCCTGGTCGGGTCGGTCCGCGGCGAGGAGGTCTGGCGCGGCGTCTCGACGTACCTGGGCAAGGAGCGCACGCCCGGCGACGGTGGGCGGCGCGAGCGGGGTGAGCGGCCCGCGCCGCCGGCCGCCACCGCCCGCTGGCGGGTCGAGCCCCGGGTCGGTACGGACTACGCCCGGGTCTCCGGCGACCACAACCCGATCCACACCTCCCGGCTCGGGGCGCGGCTGCTCGGCTTCCCCCGCCCGATCGCGCACGGGATGTGGAGCAAGGCCCGCTGCCTGGCGGCGCTGGAGAGCCGGCTGCCGGAGGCGTACACGGTGGACGTGGCGTTCAAGCTGCCGGTGCCGCTGCCCGGCACCGTGGCGTTCAGCGCCACCCCGGCCTGGGACTTCGCCCTGCACGACGCGCGCACCGGCCGTCCGCACCTGGTCGGCACCGTCCGCTGAACGAGGGGGCTGGCGCCGCGGCGGTCGGCGGTGGCCTGATCCGCCGACTCGGCCCGGGGCGGTGGTCGAGCCCGGAGCATGAGGGCATGGAGTCCGTGCTCGACCTGCTCCACCACACGGTCACCTCGCCGTGGGTGTACCTGGTGATCATCGTGGTCACCGCGGTCGACGCGTTCTTCCCGGCAGTGCCCGGCGAGACCGTGGTGATCACCGCCGGGGTCTTCGCCGCCGGCGGTGAGCCGAACATCGTGGCGGTGATCGTGACCGCCGCGCTCGGGGCGCTCGTCGGTGACCACATCTCCTACGGCATCGGCCGGGGTGGCGGTGCCCACCGGCTGGCCCGGCTCCCGGCGGAGAGCCGCCGCCGGACCGGCTCCGAGTGGGCCCGCCGGGCCGTGCACCGGCGCGGCGGGATGATCCTGATGACCTCCCGGTACGTGCCCGGCGGCCGCACCGCGGTGACCCTGACCATGGGCGCGGTCCGCTACCCGCTGCGCTGCTTCCTGCTCTTCGACGCCTTCGCGACCAGCACCTGGGGAACCTACTGCGCCCTGCTGGGCTACTTCGGCGGCCTGGCCTTCGAGCGCGACCCGGTCAAGGCCCTGCTCGCCGGCGTCGGCCTCTCCCTCGCCGTCACCGGGCTGGTGGAGTCGGCCCGTTGGCTGCGCCGCCGCGCCAGCCGCCGCGCCCGCCGCCGCGCCCGCCGCCGCGCCCTCGCCCGCCGCTGACCGTCGCTTCCTGGCGTGGCCGTCAGGCCGCCGGGGGTCGCCAGGTGGCGCCGCCCAGCAGTTGGCCGGCGCCGAGCCAGGCGACGTTCATCATCCGGGTGGCGGTCTTCTCCGGGTCGGCCTCGGGGTGGTCGGCGAGCCAGTCGGCCAGCGACTCGGTCGCGCCGACCAGGGCGTACGCGACGACCTCCAGGTCGGTCTCGCTCACCTCGCGCCCATCGGCGCGCAGCGCGTGGTCGAGCATCCCGGCGACCACCTCGACCAGCCGGGCGCGCATCGTGGCCAACTCCGCGGCGAACGGCTGCGAGCCCCGGGCCTGCCGGTAGAGCACCGCCCAGCCGTCCCGGTGCGCCCCGACGAAGCCGAAGAAGGCGCGCAGCCCGCGCCAGAGCCGCTCGTCGGCGGGCAGGTCCGGGGCGGCGGCCCCGGCGATCGCCTCCATCATCCGGGTGCCCTCGCGGTGCAGGCAGGCGACGAAGAGCTCCTCCTTGGTGCCGAGGTAGGCGTAGACCATCGGCTTGGAGATGCCGGCGTCCTCTGCGATCTCGTCCATGCTGGCGGCGTGGAAGCCGCGCCGGGAGAAGACCTTGACCGCCGCGTCGAGCATCTGCTGCTCGCGTACGGCCCGGGGCAGGCGCTTGAACGTGGGTGTGCTGGACACCCTTGCGAGCATACCTACTCGTGCGTAAGGTTACGCCCGAGTAACCAAAGTCGGCCCGCCCGAGAGGTGCATTCCCCCATGACTGACTTCGACCCGGCCAACTTCGCCAACGTCGGCCCCAAGGAGTTCGCGCAGCTGGTCAAGTCCACCCCCGACGACAAGATCGCCGAGGTGATGTCCGGCGACCTGCGCGGCAAGATCCTCAGCGAGGTCTTCGGCCGGATGCCGCAGCTGTTCCGCGCCGACCGGGCCGGTTCCACCAACGCGGTCATCCACTGGAACATCACCGGCCGGCCCGACGGTGGCACCGACACCTACGAGGTCGCCATCGCCGACGGCACCTGCACCGTCAACGAGACCCCGCAGCACGACCCGAAGCTCAGCCTCACCATGGGCCCGGTCGAGTTCCTGAAGATCGTCTCCGGTGGCGCCAACCCGGTGATGATGTTCATGACCGGCAAGCTCAAGGCCAAGGGCGACCTGGGCCTGGCGGCCAACATCGCCAACCTGTTCGACATCCCGAAGTCCTGACATGGCCGAGTTCTCGCTCGACCTGAACGAGGAACAGCGGGATCTACGCGACTGGGTGCACGGCTTCGCCGCCGAGGTCGTGCGCCCGGCCGCGGCCGAGTGGGACGCCCGGGAGGAGACTCCCTGGCCGGTCATCCAGGAAGCGGCGAAGGTCGGCCTCTACGGCTTCGAGTTCCTCGCCACCTGCTGGGCCGACCCCACCGGCCTCTCCCTGCCGATCGCCAGCGAGGAACTCTTCTGGGGTGACGCGGGCATCGGCCTGAGCATCTTCGGCACCGGCCTCGCGGTCGCCGCCATCTACGGCGCGGGCACCCCCGATCAGATGGTCGAATGGGTGCCGCAGTGCTTCGGCGACGTCGACCAGCCCGCCGTCGCCGCGTTCTGCACCAGCGAGCCGGAGGCCGGCTCCGACGTCGGCGCGATGCGTACCCGGGCGGTCTACGACGAGGCCACCGACGAGTGGGTGCTGCGCGGGCAGAAGGCGTACGCCACCAACGGCGGGATCGCCGGGGTGCACGTGGTCACCGCCTCGGTCGAGCCGGAGCTGGGCTCGCGCGGGCAGGCGGCGTTCGTCGTACCGCCGGGGACCGCCGGGCTGAACGCGACCCGCAAGCTGCGCAAGCTGGGGCTGCGCGCGTCGCACACCGCCGACGTCTTCCTGGACGACGTACGCGTGCCCGGGCGCTGCCTGCTCGGCGGCCGGGAGGCCCTGCTGGAACGACTCGACCGGGCCCGCTCCGGCCGGAAGGCCTCCGGCCAGGCCGCGATGCGCACCTTCGAGCTGTCCCGGCCCACCGTCGGCGCGCAGGCGCTCGGCGTGGCCCGGGCCGCCTACGAGTACGCCCTGGACTACGCGAAGGAAAGAGTCCAGTTCGGACGGCCGATCATCGAGAACCAGGCGGTCGCGTTCGCGCTGGCCGACATGAAGATGGAGATCGACGCCGCCCGGCTGCTGGTCTGGCGGGCCTCCTGGATGGGCCGCAACAACCGCCCCTTCACCGCCGGCGAGGGCTCGATGTCCAAGCTCAAGGCCGGCGAGGTGGCCGTCGCGGTGACCGACCGGGCGGTGCAGCTGCTCGGCGGCGCGGGCTTCCTGCGCGACCACCCGGTCGAGCGGTGGTACCGGGACGCCAAGATCTACACCATCTTCGAGGGCACCTCGGAGATCCAGCGGCTGGTCATCTCCCGCGCGATCTCCGGCATGCAGATCCGCTGACCCGTCACCGTCGGTGGTGGCGTCCGCCACTGCCGGGTGTCCACCAGTTGGCAACTGCTCGCACCGGTTGGGCTCACGGAGGCATCCGGTGCATGATCGAAAGGTGACGTCCGGGTGAAGGGCCCCCACGGGGGCCCTTCACCGCACCCCCGAAGGAGGCCGCCACATGGACCTGCCGTTCGTCGTGGCCACGCTGACCCGGCGGGGGCTGCTCACCCCGGGCCGGCCGATCCGGGTCGCCTCCCAGCTCCAGGCGCTGCGCAAGTGGGGTTGGAGCCTCGCCGGCGAGCTGCGCCAGGCCGCCGCCCGCGACCCGGGCCGGACCGCCGTCATCGACGAGCAGGGCACCGAACTGACCTACCAGGAGCTGCTCGACCGGGCCGAACGGCTGGCCCGGGCGATGCGGACCGGGCTCGGCGTACAGGCCGGCGACCGGGTCGGGGTGCTCTGCCGCAACCACCACGGGCTGATCGAGGCGGTCGTCGCCGCCACCGTGCTCGGCGCCGACGCGGTGCTGGTCAACAGTGGACTCTCCGCCGCGCAACTGGCCACCGTGACCGAGGAGCAGCGGCTACGGGTGCTGGTCCACGACGACGAGTTCGCCGACCGGATCCTCGGCCTCCCCGCCGAGGTGCACCGGGTGGACGAGCGCGGCCTCGACGAGCTGATCGCCGGCGCGCTCCCCGGCGACCTGCAACCGCCCGAGCGCGACGGGCGGACAATCGTGCTCACCTCCGGCACCACCGGCGCGCCCAAGGGTGCCCGTCGGCCCACTCCCAACGGCTTCGGTCCGCTGGTGTCCATCATCGACCGGATCCCGCTGCACACCCGGGACACCGTGATGATCGCCGCGCCGCTCTTCCACACCTGGGGGTACTCGGCCCTCCAGTTCGCCTTCGCTCTGCGCGCCACCATCGTGCTGCACCGCCGCTTCGACCCGGCCGCCACGCTGGCCGCGCTCGTGGCCCACCGGTGCCAGGTGCTCTTCGCCGTACCCGTGATGGTGCAGCGACTGCTCGACGTGCCGCCGCCGGACCCGCGGCCGCCGCTGAAGGTGGTCGCGGTCAGCGGTTCGGCGCTGCCCGGCGGGCTGGCGCCCCGCTTCATGGACGTCTACGGCGACGTGGTCTACAACCTGTACGGCTCCACGGAGGTCTCCTCGGCCTCCATCGCCGGCCCCGCCGACCTGCGCGAGGCGCCCACCACCGCCGGCCGGCCGCCGCACGGCACCCGGCTGGAGATCCTGGACGACGACGGCCAGCCGGTGCCCGACGGGCGGGTCGGGCGGATCTTCGTGGGCAACGAGATGCTCTTCGAGGGCTACACCTCGGGAGCGCGGCGGGAGACCCACGACGGGCTGCTGGACACCGGCGACCTCGGCCGGATCAACGCCGACGGACTGCTCTTCGTCGACGGCCGCGCCGACGACATGATCGTCTCCGGTGGGGAGAACGTCTTCCCGTCCGAGGTGGAGGATCTGCTGGCCCGCCTCCCCCAGGTCCGCGAGGCCGCCGTGATCGGCGTACCCGACCCGGAGTACGGGCAGCGGCTCGCCGCCTTCCTCGGCCTGCACCCCGGCGAGGTGCTCGACCCCGAGGCGGTCCGCGAGTACGTCCGGCACTACCTGGCCCGGTTCTCCGTACCCCGGGACGTGATCTTCGTGAAGTACCTGCCGCGCAACGCCACCGGCAAGGTGCTGACCCGGGAACTGCGCCGCTACTACGGCTGACCGTTTCAGGGCCGCCCTTGAGCGCCGGGGCCGGGGGCCGCGCGGGCGGCGCGACCCCCGGGGTCGCTCAGGGGTAGAGGGTCAGGCCGGGGGCCCGGGTGATCTCGACGAGTTGGTCCATGGTGAGCAGCGGCGTGTCGGCCGTCGTCGAGGTCTGCATCTGGTTGCCGACCGGCTGGCTGCGGAAGTTGTTGGTGATGGCCAGCACCGAGGTCCCGTCCGGCCGGGCCACGAACGCCCAGAACTGCCACTGCCCCCGCTCCGCCTCCAACCTGCTGAGCATGGCCGTCGAGCCGTCCGGGAACCGGACGATCCGGCAGTCCTCGGAGTTCATCGCCCGCGCGCAGTCCGGGGTCGACTCCTCCCGGGGGGTCGGCGCCACCCGGAGCAGGAAGAAGCCGCTCTCCTTCCCCCGCCGGACCGTGGCGCCGACCTCGTACTCCCGGTAGCTGGGGTGGTACTGGAACTGCGGCTCGGTGCAGCCCTTCTGGGCCGGGTCGAGGCGTACCCCGGCGGGTAGCCGGGTACGTAGTCCGTCCCGCAGCGCCGCCGTCAGTCGGGCCACGCCGGCGGCGGGCTCCTCCGTCGGCCGGGGGCGCACCGTGCCGTACGACTGCAGGGGCGGCTGCGGCCCGGTGGGCTTCGGTGTCACGCCGGTGCAGAGCTTCACGGCGGTGGCGGGGCCGGCGGTGGGCGAGCCGATCGCCGGAGGCAGGGCCGTCCGGGGCGCCGGCCCCCCGGCGATCAGCACCGGCGTCACGACCGCCACGGCAACGGCCGCGGCCACCCCGGTGCCGCTCCACACCCAGGTCCGGTGCCGGCGACGCTGCCGGTCGGCGGCGATCAGCTGGTCGACGTCGATCCGGCTGGGGGGCGCGTCGGCCACCGCGACGCGCAGCTCGCGCGAGATCTCATCCATCGGTACGTGCCTCCCGACTGGTCGGCGCGGCGACGAGACGACCCCGCAACGCCTCGATTCCCCGCGCGGACTGGCTCTTCACGGTCCCCGGGGTGCAGCCCAGCTCGCGCGCGGTGTCCTCGACCGAGAGGTCGCAGAAGTAGCGCAGCACGAGCACCGCGCGGCGGCGCGGCGGCAGCTCGGCGAGGAGGGCGAGGATCGTGAGCCGGTCCACGGAACCCTCGGTGGTCGCGCGGACCGGGCGGTCCGGCACCTCGGCCCAGGCGGCCTCCCGCCGCCAGGGCCGGCGTCGCTCGTCGAGCCAGACCCGCAGCAGGATCCGTCGGACGTATGCGTCCGGGCTGTCCATGGCGGACACCCGTCGCCAGTGCCGCAGCAGCCTGACCAGCGCCGTCGACACCAGGTCGTCGGCCGTGTGCCAGTCGCCGCAGAGCAGGTACGCCGTCCGGCGCAGCGGTTCCAGGCGCGCCGCGACGTACTCGCGGTAGCCCTCGATGTCGGCAGGCAATCCCGCCACCTCCTCACCTCACCGTTCAAACGGAGGTTGCGGTGCCGGAGGTTGCCCGTCAGTCGGGAACGGCGATCCGACCGTCGACCGCGGCGGCGGCGATGTCGGTGCGGTGGTGCGAGCCGGCCAGCTCGACGCCGCGTACCAGGGCGTAGGCGGCGTCCCGCGCGGCGGCGAGGTCCGGACCGGTGGCCGTACCGCAGAGGACCCGGCCCCCGGCGGAGAGCAACGCGCCGTCCGCGGCCCGGCGGGTGCCGGCGTGGATGATACCGGCGCGGTCCGCGCCGGTGATCACATCACCGGTACGCGGGGACGCGGGGTAGCCGTCGGCGGCGACCACGACCGTGACGGCGGCGCCGTCGCGCCAGCGCAGCGCCGGGTGCGCGGCCAGCGTGCCGGTGGCCGCGGCGTGCAGCAGCCCGGCCAGTGGGGTCTCCAGCAGGGCGAGGACCACCTGGGTCTCCGGGTCGCCGAAGCGGGCGTTGAACTCGATCACCCGGGGGCCGGCGGCGGTCAGCGCCAGGCCCACGTAGAGCAACCCGGCGAACGGGGTGCCCCGGCGGCGCATCTCCGCCAGCGTCGGGTGCACGACGTCGCGCATCACCTCGTCGACCAGGCCGGGCGGCGCCCAGGGCAGCGGCGCGTACGCGCCCATGCCGCCGGTGTTCGGGCCGCTGTCGCTGTCGCCGACCCGCTTGAAGTCCTGCGCCGGGAGCAGCGGCAGCGCCGCCTCGCCGTCGGTGACCACGAAGAGCGAGACCTCGGGCCCGGCGAGGTACTCCTCGACGACGACCCGGCCGCACTCCTGCGCGTGCGTCAGCGCGGCGTCCCGGTCCTCGGTGACGACGACGCCCTTGCCGGCGGCCAGCCCGTCGTTCTTCACCACGTACGGTGCACCGAAATCGTCCAGGGCCCGGGCGGTGCTCTCGGCGTCCGTGCAGGTGTGGGCGCGCGCGGTCGGCACGCCGGCCGCCGTCATGATCTCCTTGGCGAAGGTCTTGGAACCCTCCAGCCGAGCCGCCTCGGCCGACGGGCCGAACGCCGCGATGCCCTTGGCCCGCACCGCGTCCGCGACCCCGGCGACCAGCGGCGCCTCCGGCCCGATCACCACCAGATCGGCCTGCACCTCGACCGCGAGCGCCGCCACGGCCTCCGGGTCCGCGGCCGCCACGTCGCGCAGCTCGGCGATGCCGGCGATCCCCGGATTCCCCGGCGCCGCGATCACCCCCTCGACACTCGGGTCGCCGACCAACCCCAGCGCGAGCGCATGCTCCCGCCCCCCACCACCCACAAGAAGAACCCGCACGCCGGCGATCCTACCGACCCCCACCCCCACCCCTGTTGATCAAGAAGTTTGCGTCTCAATACGGCCCTTCGGAGACCGAAACTTCTTGGTCGACAAGGGGTACCTGACCGCCGGGACCGGTGGGCGGGTGGGTGGGTGGGTGGGTCAGGGGGCGCGGAGGGCGGCCTTCACGGTGTAGGGGATGTAGTCGGGGCGGAGGGTGTCGGACCAGGTGAAGCGGAGGATCCGCCAACCGGCGTTGATCAGGCGGTTCTGCCTCGTCCGGTCCTCGTAGACCGCCTGCGGTGTGCGGTGCGGGTCGTGGCCGTCTGCCTCGGCGATCAGGCGTGCGGCTCGCCAGCCGAGGTCGCCGATACCGAGCAGATAGCCGTCGTGGTCGCGTACCTCCAACTGGAGCGCGTCGGGCGGGACCCCACCATCGACACACCGCAGCCGGGTCCGCGTCTCCAGCGGCGACTGCGCCCGTCCGTCCGCCTCCGCCAGGTGACTCCTGGCCGCGACGGCGCCCCGACGACCCGCGATCAGAGCGGGGATCGACGAGAGGTCGGCACCGGTGACCAGCTGCCGGTGCAGCCCGCAGTCCAGCGCACTCACGGCGGCATAGCGGTCCGCCCGGAGGATGACGTCGGCAAGCGTCCGCAGCGGGGTGGTGGCGGGCACACCGGCGACCCGGCAGGTGTCGCCCCGGCCGACGGTCAACTGGTGCACCACCAGAGCCGGGTCGGTGGGACGTTGAGGGCGCGGACGGTCCACCGGCACCGAGACGTGGATGGCCGAAGTCGGCCTGAGGCCGCCGATGCGGTGCAACTCGGCGGCGGTGTCGAGCACGGCGAACGCGCCGGCGCCGAGACTCGTGACCGCCGCCCGGATGCGGGCCTGGCGCAGCGCATCCCCGCTCACCTCGGATGCCGGCACGAAGCACCCACGCGCCACCCGAAGCCACCGACCTGACCGGCACAGGTGCCGAATCTGATCCCGGCTGTAACCGGCGGTCAACGCCTGGGCGACGGTCACCACCCCGCCGTGCCGCAACGCGCCGAACTCACCCACCCACCCAGCCTGCCCCCGCCCACCCCCACAGACGACCCCCTGTGGACAACCGCCCCAACCCTGTGGACAACCACCTCAGCTGTGCCGGTGATCAAGAAGTTTGCGTCCGGATTCGGCCCGAACTTGACGCAAACCTCTTGATCACCGAGGCGCAGCCAGCGCGGCCGGGTGGAGGCCCGGGGGGTTAGGGGAGGAGGGGGTGGCGGACTACGTTTTCTTCGCGGCCGGGGCCTACTCCCACCACGCTGACGCGGGTGCCGGTGATCTCTTCGATCCTGGCGATGTAGCGGCGGGCGTTTTCGGGGAGGTCGGACTCGGTTCTCGCCTTGGTGATGTCTTCCCACCAGCCGTCGAGCTCTTCGTAGATCGGCGTGGCGTGGTGGAAGTCGGTCTGGGTCATCGGCATGTCGTCGAAGCGCTCGCCGTTGATCTCGTACCCGACGCAGATCGGCACCTTCGCCATGCCGGTGAGCACGTCGAGCTTGGTGACGACCAGGTCCGTGACGCCGTTGAGGCGGCAGGCGTACCGGGCGACGACCGCGTCGAACCAGCCGGCGCGGCGCTCCCGGCCGGTGGTGGTGCCGTACTCATGGCCGATCTTGACCAGGTGCCGGCCGTTGTCGTCGAACAGCTCGGTCGGGAACGGCCCCGCGCCCACCCGGGTGGTGTACGCCTTGCTCACCGCGATCACCCGGTTGATCGCCGTCGGCGGGATGCCCGCGCCCACGCACGCCCCGCCGGCCGTCGGGTTCGACGAGGTCACGAAGGGGTAGGTGCCGTGGTCCATGTCGAGCATGGTGGCCTGAGCGCCCTCCAGCAGCACCGTCTCGCCGCGGTCCAGCGCGTCCCAGAGCATCACCCGGGTCTCGGCGATGTACGGCCGGAGGCGCTCCGCGTACTGGAGGTACTCCTCGATCGTCGCGTCGACGTCGATCGCCTTGCGGTTGTAGATCTTGAACAGCAGTTGGTTCTTCTCGCGCAACGCGAGTTCCAGCTTCTTGCGCAGGATGCCCGGGTCGAGCAGGTCCTGGAGCCGGATGCCCATCCGGGCGACCTTGTCGCCGTACGCCGGGCCGATGCCCCGCCCGGTGGTGCCGATCCGCGAGCTACCGAGGTAGCGCTCGACCACCCGGTCCAGCGCCCGGTGGTGCGGCATGATCAGGTGGGCGTCGCCGGAGATGCGCAGCCGGGAGACGTCCACGCCGCGCTCGGCGAGCCCGTCGATCTCGGCGAGCAGCACCTTCGGGTCGACCACCACGCCGTTGCCGATGACGATCATCGCGCTCGGCGAGAGCGCCCCGGACGGCATCAGGTGCAGCGCGTACTTCTGCCCGTCCGGAGTGATCACCGTGTGACCGGCGTTGTTGCCGCCGGAGTAGCGCACGACGTAGTCGACCCGCTCACCCAGCAGGTCGGTAACCTTGCCCTTGCCCTCGTCGCCCCACTGAGCGCCGATGAGCACGATCGCTGGCATCTCTTCCGCCTCCAGAAGGCTCGGGTGCCAGGTGGCGACCGGTTGGCGAGCCCGGGGTGTCAGGCTAACAAGTAGTGACGGCGGGACCGGCAGGGGTCGCGTCGAGAGGCAGGAGGCTCGGAGTGTACGACGTGGTGCTGCTCACCCTCGGCTCGGAGCGGGACGCTCCCGGTGGGGGCTGCGGCAGCGGCGGAGCCTGCTGCGGTGGCGCGACCGAGTCTGCCGGCGCGGAAGCGCCGAAGCCGACCGAGGAGCGCTGCGAGACGCCGCGCGTACCGGTGCTGGCCTGCGCGGACGCGCTGACCGCCCGGGGCGCCCGGGTGGAGACCGTCACCGCCCGATCGGACGCCGAGATCGACGAGGTGCTGGCCCGGCTCGACGCCCCCGCCCGCCCCGACGGCCTCACCTGGCCGGATCCCGACTCCAAGACCCGGCTGGTCGTCGCCACGGCCAGTGACGCACAGTTGCGCGCCGTCCTGCGCCGGCTGGTCCGGCGGTACGCCCCACCGCCCAGCCGCCGCCCGGCCGAGCTGGCCGGCAACCGCACGGTGCCGGACCTGCCGCCGATCGGCGTACTCCCGCTCGACCCCGCCCGGAGTGGCACGCGGAGTGACCTGGCGGCGCAGCTCGGGCTGCCCCGCGACCCGGCGGCGGTGGCCGCCGCGGTGCTCGACGGCACCGCCCGCCGACTCGACCTGCTGCGCAACGACGCCGGCTCGGTGACCCTGGACGGCGCGCTGCTCGGCGCGTCCGACGACGCGGGGCGCCCGCTGCACTGGCGCGGCCGGGTCGAGGTGGACGACGCGGTGCTCTCCGACGGCGAGGACCCGATCCTGGCCTGCGCGATCGGCAACGCCGGCGGGTACGCGTCCCTGGACGGGCTGCCGCTGCTGACCGCTCCGGACCCGACCGACGGCGTGGTCGAGGTGGCGGTGGCCGTGCCGGTGGTCACCCGGAAGGCGTTCGGCCGGAAGCGGATCCGGTTCGAGGTCCGCCGGGCCCGGGGCCGGGCGGTCGCGGTCGTCCCCCGGGACGAGAAGGTCCCCTTCCTGGACGACGGTGTGGAGGGCGAACTGAGCCGCAAGCGGTCCTGGTGGACCGAGGCGGGCGCCTGGGCGGTCTGGACGAGCTGACCCGGAACGGCGCTCCGCTACGTTCCGTGACCGGAACGGGACGGCCTATCCTCGGCAGGAGGAATGGGGAGGAACCGTGGTGGACGAGAACGCCGACCGGGGCCGGCTGCCCGGCCCGCATGCGGTGCCGGAGCGGGACATCGAACCGCTCTGGCCGCCCGACGCGACCGACACCGCCCCGACCTGGGGCGTCCAGGCCTCACCGCTGTACCCGTCGCTGACCGCCGAGGTCAACGCCGCCCCCGCCGCCGACGGCTGGACGGCACCCCCGCCGGACGGCGACTGGGCGTCCCTGCGCGCCGACGAACCGGCCCCGCCGATGCCGCCGTACGCGGCCGGTCCCGACTGGCCCGCCACGCCGGCCGATGCGGGCGAGGAATACGCCTCCCATCTCGGCCACGACACCAGCGCCGGTGAGGGTGCCGCCACTGGCGGCGCCCCGGTGAGCGCTGGCGGCGGCCCGGTCGGTGGGGAGAGTGCGCGCGGCCTGGCCGGTGTCGAACACCTGGCTGGCGGCGGCCCGCCCACGACGGGGTTCGCGGCGAACGGGAACGGCGGGGCCGGCACGAACGGCGGCGCCACCGGCCCGGACGGCCCGGTCACCGGGTATGCGGCTGCGGCCACCGACGGAGACACCGCCTTGACCGGGAGCGGCACGACCAGCGGCCTGGGCATTCCGGCCACGAGCGGCGCGCCGGACAGCCCGACCACTCCGGCCACGGGCGACACGACCACCGACCCGAGCCCAACCCCCGACGAAAGCTTCGCCGGACACGGCGCCCTGGCCACGAACGGCACGGCGAACAGCCCGAACACTCCCGCCACGGGCGACACGACCACCGACCCGAACGCCACCCCCGACGGCACCTTCGCCGGACCCGGCATCCCGGCCACCAACGGCACCGCACCCGGCCCGAACATCTCCACCGTGAGCGGCACTGCCGCCGGCCCGAGCATCCCAGCGACCAACGGCAGGACCGAACCCGGAATGGTGGCCGAGGCGGGCTTACCGGCCGGGCACGCCGCGGTGGGCCCAGCGTCCGGAAAGGCCTGGCCGCAAGCCGAGCCGGAGCCGGCGGAGAACGCCGGACGGCCGGGACGCACCGCCCCGGCACCCCGCGTGGGGCAGCCCGCCCCGGTCGACCTCGACCTGCCCTTCACCCTGGACCAGCCCATCACCGCACCCCCGCCGCACACCGCGCCGGGCACCCCGGTCGTACCCGTGGCGAGCATCCCGCAGGCGGCCCGGGGACAGGGCGAGTCGCCGTGGGCCCAGCCACCCCAACGCTCCGCCGCCGCCAGCGACCCGGCGATGCGCGGCGACCCAGCGATGCGGGGCGATCACGGCGAAGCCGCATTCGGGGACGAGGCGATCGGCAGCGCAACGGTGCCGGGCCAGCCCGCGGAGCCCACACCCCCGGCGCCGAAGCTGGGTCCGTTCCCGCCCTCGCCGGGCACGCCGCTGGCGCCGCCCGGCCCGCATCCGCCGACGGAGTACCCACCGGGGCCCACGCTCGCGGTGCCGCCTGCGCACGCCGGCCCGCCGCAGCCCGGGCCGATGACCCCCGGGCCGCCGGGGCCGCCCGCCGGGTGGTACCAGCCGTCCTGGCAGGAGGGCACCCCGCCGGCCGGGCTGCCCCGGCAGTCGTACCCGGAGCCGCCGGCGCGGGCGGCGCAGGGCGGCTACCCGGACGCGGGCTGGACGCCGGACGGCGCATCGGCGCCGACCGCTGAGGACTTCGCCCGCCGCCGGCAGGCCCGCCCGGCCGACCCGGTCGCCACCATGGGGGTACGGGCGGTGGTCAACAAGATCGGCCTGAAGCTGCCGCCGGGGCGGCACGAGCAGGAGATCAAGCGGGACGTCGAGATGGTCCGCCGCAACTTCGGCGGGCTGCGCCAGGTGACCGTGGTGAACCCGAAGGGCGGCGCCGGCAAGACGGTGGCCATCCTGCTGCTCGCGATGACCTTCGGTCAGAAGCGCGGCGGGTACGTGCTGGCCTGGGACAACAACGAGACCCAGGGCACCCTGGGCATGCGCGCCCAGCAGGACTTCCACTCCCGTACGGTCCGGGACATGCTGCGCGACCTCGGGCAGTTCCAGGGCGCGCACGGCCGGATCGGTGACCTGTCGCAGTACGTCCGCTCGCAGGGCGAGGGGATGTTCGACGTGCTCGCCTCGGACGAGTCGGCCACCGGCGGCGAGATGCTCACCGCGGCGGCCTTCGCGGAGATCCGTGAGGTGGTCAGCCGGTTCTACAAGCTGATCTTCGTGGACACCGGGAACAACGTCCGGGCGCAGAACTGGCAGGCCGCGATGGACGCCACCGACCAGTTGGTGGTGACCATGTCGGCCCGGAACGACTCGGCGGAGACGGCCGCCCGGATGCTCGACCACCTGGAGCAGAGCGGCCGGCAGCGGCTGGTCCGGCAGGCGGTGACGGTGGTGTCGATGCCGCCGTCCCGCAAGGAGATCGACCTGCCGGCGATCCAGGAGCACTTCGCCGCCCGCACCCGGGCGGTGCTGCTCGCGCCGTACGAGCGTCTGATCGACACCGGGGAGCCGATCCGGTACGGCGGGCTCTCCTCCGCGACGCGGGACGCCTGGCTGAAGATCGCCGCCGCGGTGGCCGAGGGGCTGTAGCCGCGACGGCCGGCCCGGTCAGCGCCGGGCCGGCCGCCGCGACGGGTCACTCGCTGCCGAGGGCGTCCCCGGCGGCCGGGTCGCAGTCGCGCAGGAACTGCGCGCAGCGGGCCGCCTCGTCCGCCTCGCCGATCTCGCCCGCCGCCCGGGACAGGACGTACAGGCAGCGGAGGAAGCCCTGGTTGGGGCCGTGCGACCAGGGCACCGGCCCGTGACCCTTCCAGCCGCTGCGACGCAGCTGGTCCAGGCCCCGGTGATAGCCGGTGCGGGCGTAGGCGTACGCGGGGATGACCTGGCCGGCGTTGAAGGCCCGGGTCGCCAGCACCGCCCAGGCCGCGCTGTAGGTCGGGAAGCGGGCCGCGACCTCGGCGTACGCCTCGTCGGTGCCCTTCTCGGCGGCGGCCGCGAGCGTGGCGTCGGCCTCTTCGTGCGCGGGCAGGAGGGTGGCCGGTGGCTCAGGCAACAGGTTCTGCATCGTCCCATTCAACCGGCTTCGCCCCACCGCGCGCGAGAGGATCGGCCCGGCGCGCTGGCTGAACGGGGGAGGCGTCCGTCACGCCTGCGGCCCATGCCGCCGCGAGATGTTTTCCATTACAACTATTAATCCGGAGCCTCCCCAGGACCCGGTTACGCAGGAGCCCGGTGGTTTCGACCGCCGGGCTCCTGTCGTCCCGGTCCCGGGACCGGCAGGTTTGGGCCATTGCCCGGCCCGGGCAGGATGGCCTGGTGCCGACCCCACCTCCCGCGGACGTCATCGCGCCGCACGACACCAGCCACGACGAGATCGAGACCCGCGCCGAGTTCGACCGGCGGCTGGCCACCGGCAGCCTCGCCGGCCTGACCGTGCAGGGGCTCCGCCTCGACCTGGACCCGACCCCCGACCTGACCCGCACCGAGGTCGCCGGCACCCTCTTCGTCGGCTGCCGGTTCGCCTCCCGGGAGGTGGGTGCCGACCTGGTCCGGCGCGGGGCGAACGTGGTGCCGCCCTTCTCCGGCCTGCCGTACCCGACCCAGCCGTCGCACCTCTACACCCCCGAGGAACTGGCCGCCGGGTTCGCCGAGGGCGGCTTCGCCGGGATGTACGACACCCGGGTGTACGCGCACTTCCGCGAGCACGGCGGCGCGCTGCCGGACGTCCGGGAGGCGCTCGGCCAGCGGCTGCACGACCACGGCGTGGACAACGCGCTGGTCGACGCCACCCGGTCCTGGCTCGCGGAGCACGGGCCGCAGTCGGTGGTGGGGGTGATGGGCGGGCACGCCGTCCCGCGCGGCAGCGTGCCGTACCGGATGGCGGCGGTGCTGGGTTGGGAGCTGGCGCGGGCCGACCGGCTGGTGGTGACCGGCGGCGGACCGGGCGTGATGGAGGCGGCCAACCTCGGCGCGTTCCTCGCCGGCTGGCCGGCCGAGGAGCTGACCGCCGCGATCGATCTGCTCGCCGCGGCGCCGGACTTCACCGACCACGACCGCTACACGGCGGCGGCGCTGGCGGTCCGCGAGCGGTACGCGACCGGGCCGGCCGTTCCGCAGCAGCGGGCGCCGGAGCTCGACTGGGCCCGCTCCGGCGGGCTGGCGATCCCCACCTGGCTGTACGGGCACGAACCGGCGAACCTCTTCGCCGGGCGGATCGCCAAGTACTTCTCCAACGCCATCCGGGAGGACACGATCCTGCGGCTGGCCCGGGGCGGGATCGTCTTCGCGCCCGGCCGGGCGGGCACCGTGCAGGAGGTGTTCCAGGCGGCGACGAAGACCTACTACGGCACCGACGGGGCGAGCGGGGCGTACGTCTTCCTGGACCGCGCGTACTGGACCCGGGAGCTGCCGATCGAGTCGCTGCTGCGGCCGCTGTTCGCGGCGTCCCCGTTCGGTGACCTGTCGACCACCGTGCACCTGACCGACGACGTCCGGGAGGCCGTCCGGGTGCTCACCGCCTGAGACGCCGACGGCCGGCTCCCGATCCGGGAGCCGGCCGTCGTGCTGACAGCTGTTACTTCAGCTTGGTGCCGGTCGAGCGCAGGTGCTCGCAGGCCTCCACGACGCGGGCGGCCATGCCGGCCTCGGCGGCCTTGCCCCAGACGCGCGGGTCGTACATCTTCTTGTTGCCGACCTCGCCGTCGACCTTCAGCACGCCGTCGTAGTTGCGGAACATGTGGTCCGCGACCGGACGGGTGAAGGTGTACTGGGTGTCGGTGTCGATGTTCATCTTGACCACGCCGTAGTCCAGCGCCTCGCGGATCTCCGACAGCAGCGAGCCCGAGCCGCCGTGGAAGACCAGGCTGAGCGGCTTCTCCTTGCCGTACTTGGCGCCGACCGCCATCTGGATGTGGTCGAGGACCTCGGGGCGAAGCTTGACGTTGCCCGGCTTGTAGACGCCGTGCACGTTGCCGAAGGTCAGCGCCGCCATGTAGCGGCCCTTCTCGCCGAGGCCGAGCGCCTCCACCATGGCCAGGCCGTCCTCGACCGTGGTGTAGAGCTTCTCGTTGATGGCGTTCTCGACGCCGTCCTCCTCGCCACCGACCACGCCGACCTCGATCTCGAGGACGATCTTGCCCTTGGCGGCCTCGTCGAGGAGCTGCGCGGCGATCTCCATGTTCTCCGCCACCGGCACGGCCGAGCCGTCCCACATGTGCGACTGGAAGAGCGGCTCCTCGCCGCGCTTCACCCGCTCCTGGGAGATCCCCATCAGCGGCCGGACGAACTTGTCCAGCTTGTCCTTCGGGCAGTGATCGGTGTGCAGCGCGATGTTGACCGGGTAGTTCTTGGCCACCTCGCGGGCGTACGCGGCGAACGCCACCGCGCCGGTGACCATGTCCTTGACCGACGGGCCGGACAGGTACTCGGCACCACCGGTGGAGACCTGGATGATGCCGTCGCTCTCCGCGTCGGCGAAGCCCTTCAGCGCCGCGTTCAGCGTCTGCGAGGACGTCACGTTGATCGCCGGGTACGCGAACCGGCCGGACTTGGCCCGGTCCAGCATCTCCGCGTAAGTCTCGGGGGAAGCGATGGGCATGTCGAACGCTCCTTACTTACCGCTCTCGGCCGAGCTGGCCGCTGTCTTCCATCGGGTGCGCCGGACCGCGCTGTCCACCGCCGGCAGTATCCCGTAGAAGGTGGCGGCCGGCACAACCGCCTCCCCTCACCGGTCATCCAGACTGTCCGGTACGGCGACGCTGATCAGCCAGCTCACCACCGCCATCACGATGGCCCCCCAGAAGGCGGCCCAGAAACCGTCCACCCGGAACGGCAGGTCGAGCCCCCGCGCGATCCAGTCCGTCAGCAGGAACAGCAGCGCGTTCACCACCAGCGCGATCAGACCGAGGGTGAGCAGGTAGAACACGCAGCCGACCACCTTGATGACCGGCTTGAGCACGGCGTTGACCACGCCGAAGATCAGCGCCACCACGATCAGGGTGAACGCCGTCTCGGCGCCGTTGCGGCCGGTCACGTCGACGCCGGGCACGATCAGCGTGGTGACCCACAGCGCGACCGCGGTGATCGCCAGCCGGATCAGGAAGCCCACGCCCCCATCCTGGCACCGCCGGGAGGCCCCGGTGGGACGATCCACCGAGTCCGCATGCCGCGCCCACCGGGCACCCGCGCCGCGCAGCCCGTACGGTGTGGGGGGTAGTCCGCCGGAACCAGGGAGGGACCATGGGTCAGCCCGACGAGGACTTCGCGCCGAGCGACCACCTCAGCCCGGAGGAGCGCGACCTGGAGGCCGAGCCGGCCGACGCGGTCGAGCAGGCCGCCTCGATCGACCCGGGCGACGCCGAGACCGAGCCGCACCGTGGCTTGGAGGTCGGCGACTGGGACGCGATGGAGCAGGCCCGGGTGGTCACCGGCGACGAGGACGACTACCGCTGAGACCCCAGGGCGGTCACCCGGTCGGGGTTCGCCGCCGCCCACTCGGCCAGCCGGTCCTGGCGTAGCGCGGTCAGCAGGGCCGGTGCGGCGCGCTCGTCGAGCAGCAGGTTGCCCGGCCGCTTCGGCGATTCGACGGTCGGCAGCGCGAGGCCGACCGGGGCGGCCCGGGACGCCTGCACGGTGCGCGCGAGAAGGTCCGGCAGCGAGGCGTCGGCGGTGTCGGTGACCAGGTCCGGGCCGAGTACGGCCAACAGCCGGCTGAGTGCCACCGGATTGTGCAGGGCGCCCCCACTGTCGAGTTGCCGCACCAGCCCCGCCGCGTAGCGCTGGGCGTTGCGGTCCCGGTCCTGGGCCCCCCAGGTCATGCCGTAACGCTGTCGGAGCAGGTCGACCGAGCCGGTGCCGTCCAGCCGCTGGCAGCCGGCCGGGAAGACGCGTCGGGTGTGCACCGAGCGGACCTGCTCCGGCAGGCAGACCTCCACCCCGCCGACGCCGTCGGTGAGTCGCCGCAGCACCGGGTACGTCAACACCGCGCCGGCGTCGATGCGTACGCCGGTGGCGTCGCCGACCACCCGACGGGTCAGGTCGTAGCCCCGGCGCAGGTCGGGCCGCGATGCGGTGGCGCCGAACTGGAAGGAGCTGTTCAGCTTGTTGGTGCCGTGCCCGGGGATCGCCACCATCAGGTCGCGCGGCAGCGACACGAGATAGAGCCGGCTCCGGTCCGCCGGGACGTGCACCAGCAGCACCGAGTCGGCGAGGCGGACGGAATCGGCGCCGTGGACCCGCGATTCGGGGGCACCGTCCACCCCGACCAGCAGCACGTTCAGCGCGCCGCCGGGCGCGACCCGGTCGGCGAGGAACTCCGCGGTGGCGGTGTGCCCGCCGAGCGACGGGACGACCCGCGGCACCGCGAGGCCCAGCAACCCCAGCACCGCCAGCGCGCCGGCCCCGGCCTGGAGCCGACGGTGCCGGCGACGACGGCGTACGACGATCCGGTCGACGGCCGCCCGCAGCGGCCCGGCCGGCGGGGTGAGCGACTCGTGCCGCGCGAAGGCGGCCCGCAGCTCCTCCTCGACGGTCATGAGCAGACCTCCAGGTGTTCGGCGCGCAGCGTGGCCAGCGCCCGGGAGATGGACGAGCGGACGGTCCCGACGGCGCAGCCGAGAACCTCGGCGATCTCCGCGTCCGGCAGGTCCTCGTAGTAGCGGAGCACCAGGCTGGCGCGCTGCCGGCGGGGCAACCGGGCCAGCAGGGACCAGACCTGGTCCCGGTCCACGGCGTCCTGTGCGTGGTCGGCGGCCGGCGGCGCGGACTCGTCCGGCTCGCCGCGCAGCAGCACCCGACGCATCCAGGAGCCCCGCCGCCAGTCGACGTACTGGTTGGTCAGCATCCGGCGCACGTAGCGCTCCGGGGAATCCGCCCGGGCCACCCTCCGCCAGTTCAGCTGGACCCGGACCATCGTGTCCTGCACCAGGTCCTGCGCCTGGTGCGGATCGCCGGTCAGCATGACCGCGTACCGCAGCAGCGCGGTCAGCCGCGAGTCGGCGAACTCCTCGTACGTCACTGCACCTCCCGGTGTCCCGACCCTGATGACGGGAGTGGGCGCCCGAAACGTTGCGCCGCCCGCTCGCCGGGCGCGGCAGGCCGGCGGCGAGTGACATCCGTGAGAGGCTGGCCACGCTCCGCAATCAATAGGGGAGGACAGTCGATGCTCCGGCACTCCATCCGGCGCTCGCTCGCCGGCGCGGCCGTCGCGGGCGCGTTCCTGGCCGCCACCGCCGGTCCCGCGATCGCGGCCGGCGAACTCCGCATCGCCGCCCGGGACCTGCTGGTCGCCCCGGGACACACCGCTCCCGGCGCGGTACGGGTCGACTTCGACGGCTACCCCTCCCCCGACGGCCGCCCGGTGACCCTCGACATCGAGCTGTCCGAGTGGGACTCGCTGGGCACCTTCACGGTGACCGACGACGGCGGGTGGGACTGCGTCCGGCGCGCCGACACCCTGCGCTGCCTGGGCGCTTTCGGCAGGTGGAGCCGGACGCCCACCCTCTACTTCCGGCTCACCGCGCGGGCCGACGCCCCGCTGGACGGGCGGGCCGAGCTGACCGTAACGGGCTCCTCGACCGTCGGCACGGCCACCCGGAAGATCACGGTCAGCGTGGTCGAGGGCGTCGACCTGGTGACCGAGCCGAAGACCGCGCTGCGCGCCGGACCCGGCGGCACCGTCGACCTGACCAGCACCGTACGCAATGCCGGCCCGGTGCCGGTGCACGGCGCGGTGCTGACCCTCGACGCCGACATGGACGTCCTGTCGGCCGACAACTTCCGCAACTGTCGACGCCAGGAGGCGAGGCTCACCATCTGCCGGTTCGACACCGAACTGGCGCCCGGGGTCAGCTACCGGCTGTCGGCACCGCTGCCGCTCACCCTCAGGACGCTCCTGCGCAGCGGCCTCGTGCTGCCCAACCGCCTGCAGTGGTGGACCCCCGACGACTGGGCGCTGGTCGAGCAGGACCCGGACGTGCCGCTCCCACCGGACACCCCCGGCACCGGCGACGAGTTGCGCCTGGTGGCGCAGCCGACGGCGCGGCAGACCGACACCGCCGCCTGGAACAGCTGGACCGCGGTGAGCATCACCGTCACCGGCGACCGGACCGCGGATGCGGCCGCCGTCGGGGGGCGGGTCAGCGCCAAGGTCGGCGACCGGGTGACGGTGACGCCCGGATTCCGCAACCTCGGGCCCACGGCGGTGGAGACCTGGCGGGAGATCCCGCTGGTGCGGTTCCGCATCCCCGACGGGACCACTGCGATCGAGGTGCACTGGGGATGCGCGCCGATCGGCGCCGGCCCCTGGAAACCCGGCGACACGTTCGGCCAACCCGGGGCCCGGGAGTACGGCTGCAGCGGCCCGGGCGACATTGCCGGTGTCGGCGAGACCGTCTCGTACTCCTTCACCCTGCGGGTGGACCGGCTGCCGCGGCCAACCGCCGGGCGAGTGACCATCGATGTCGAGGCCGACACCGACCCCGCCAACGACCGGGCGGAGATCGTGCTCGTGCCGGCGGCCGGAACCGGCGGCAACGGCGGTGGCGACGACTCGTTGCCCATCACCGGCGGATCGACCGCCCTGACGCTGGCCGTCGGCGGGCTGCTGCTCGCCGCCGGTACGACGGGGGTCCTGCTGGCCCGCCGCCGACGCACCGATTTCATCGCCTGACCAGCGCCGCGTCACGCCCCGTCGCCGCCCTGGCGACGGGGCGTCGCCATGGTCCGCCCGATGCGCCGAAGATGCTCAGCCGTTCGGCTCGTTTGCCTGCTCCGGACGCCATTCGGGGTGACGCGGTGTTTTAAGGAGTCCTTAAGATCCGCAGGCTCCACCTGGACACCCCCACGGGAGGAACCCCCAATGCTCACGCACTCCACCCGGCGCTGGCTCGCCGGGTTGGGCGTCGCAGGCGCGATCGTCGCCGCCTCCGCCACCCCCGCCCACGCGGCGGACCCCCTGGAGATCGCCGCCTGGGACGTCCTCGTCGCCCCGGAACACACCACGTACAACTTCATCGCCACGTACATCGCGGGCGAGGAAGAGCTGAAGAGCGCGACCCTGGACCTGGACCTGTCCGAGGTCAACGACGTCGCCACCATCGAGCTGGCCACCTCCGACTGGGAGTGCGTCCCCTCCGGCGACACCCTGCACTGCGAGGCGGAGGCCGAGGAGTGGGGCGTGCCCAGCCTCGACTACTACCTGACCGCCAAGGCGGACGCGAAGCCCGGGCAAAAGGCCGAGCTGGGCATCAAGGCGACCGGCGGCGGCCAGGCGGCCAGCAGCAGCGTCACGGTCACCATCGCCGAGGGCGTCGACCTCCAGTCCGAGCCGGAGGCCACGGTCGACGGCGATCCGGGCGCCACCGTGGGGCTGACCGGCGACGTGGTCCGCAACTCGGGCGACAACACGGCGCACGGCGCGGTGCTGCGGCTGCAGGCCGACTACCTCAGCTCGTACGTCGGTAACTTCAGCAACTGCGAAGACATCGAGTACCTGGCCGTCATCTGCACCTTCGACACCGACCTGGAGCCGGGCAAGAGCTACCGGCTCTCGGAGAAGCTCCCGGTCAAGCTGGACAAGGGTGCCCGTACGGGCAGCACGCTGCAGAACTACGTCGACTGGTTGACCAAGGACGACTGGGCCCAGATTATCGACGATCCCGGGTTCCCGCTGCCGCCGGGCACCCCGGGCACCGGTGACAAGCTCAGCCTGGTCGAGCTGCCGGCCGCGCGGCAGGCGTCCGTCCCGCAGACCGACGTGGACCAGTCGAACAACTTCACGGTCGTCGACATCAAGGTCGGCGGCGACAACTGGGCCGACCTGGCCGCCGTGGGCGGCACCGCCACCGGCAAGGTCGGCGACAAGGTCACGGTGACCGCCGGCTTCACGAACCTGGGTCCCGCCACGGTGGACGGCTGGCGGCTCACCAAGCCGATCGTGACCGTGGAGATTCCGCAGGGCACCGAGGCGATCGAGGTCTCGGAGGAGTGCGCGCCGTACGACAAGGACAGCGAGGAGCCCTGGTATCCCTGGGATCACGCGGGTGAGCCGGGCGCCGACCTGTACGGCTGCATCTCCGCCGGGGACCCGGAGCCGGGCGTGGGCGGCTCGTACCCGTTCACCCTGCGGATCGACAAGTTGACCGGGCCGACCTCCGGCAAGGTGATCACCCACCTGGACGGCGACCCGAAGGCGGACAACAACGAGGCGGCCGTCGTCATCAAGCCGGGCAACGGCAACCCGGGCGACGGTGGCAACGGTGGCGGCGACGGTGGCTCGCTGCCGATCACCGGTGAGAACACGGGCCTGATCGCCGGCATCGGCGGCCTGCTGCTCGCCGCCGGCGTCGGCGGCTACGTGGTGGCCCGCCGCCGCCGGACCCGCTTCGTCGCCTGATTCACCCCGCACCACCCGGCGCCCCGTCGACCCCAGGTCGGCGGGGCGCCGCCGTCCCCGCCGAGGGCAGACCGCCGGCCAACCTGTCCTCCACTCAGCACGTCCGCCCCTGACCCGACCCCGGACCAGCACCAGCACCAGCACCAGCACCACCCAGATCCCGAACCAGAAGCAGCACGCCGGCAGCACCCTGAGCCGGCGCACGCCGCTCAACCCCGTCGGTTTCCGGGGGAGCCCCACCCACAGGGAGAAAAACAGGGCGACGCAAGATCGAAACCCCTGAGACCATGAGCCCGTGCTGCTCACCCTGACCACCACCCACCGGCCGGCGACCGACCTCGGGTACCTGCTGGTCAAGCACCCTGACCGGGTCCAGTCGTTCGAACTCCCGGCGGGCACCGCGCACGTCTTCTACCCGGAGGCGGGCGAGGAGCGGTGCACCGCCGCCCTGCTGGTCGACATCGACCCGCAGCGGCTCGGCACGGGTCGGGGTCGCGGGCGCCGGCAGGCCAGCACCCCGGAGAGCTTCACCCTCGGGCAGTACGTCAACGACCGGGCGTACGCCGCGTCCAGCCTGCTCGCCTCGGCACTGTCCACGGTGTTCCGGTCGGCGCTGCGCGGCGAGTCCCGGGACCGCCCGGAGCTGGCCGGCACCGCGATCCCGCTGGAGGTACGGGTGCCGGTGCTGCGCTGCCGCGGCGGCGCCGACGTGGCGGGGCGGCTCTTCGCCCCGCTGGGCTGGACGGTCACCGCCACCCCTATCCCCCTGGACGAGCAGCACCCCGACTGGGGTGACAGCCGGTACGTCGACCTCGTCCTGACCGGCACCCTCCGGGTCGCCGACGCCCTCAACCACCTGTACGTCCTGCTGCCCGTCCTGGACGACGCGAAGCACTACTGGGTGGCACCGGACGAGATCGACAAGCTACTCCGCGCCGGCGCGGGCTGGCTGGCCGACCACCCGGAGCGGGCCCTGATCACCCGTCGCTACCTGGCCCACCGGCGGGCGCTGGCCGGGCAGGCGCTGGCCCGGCTGACCGAGCTGCGCCTCGCCGACGAGCCCCTGCCCGACGACAGCATCGACGAGCCCCCGGCCGACCCGCGACCCGTGGCCGACGTGCCCGGACCCGACGCCGGCACCCCGCAGAGCGAGGCCGGTGCAGCGGGACACGAAGGCGGAGCGGCCGTGACGACGGACGCGGCCGGACCGGGGCGGGCGTCGCTGGCGGTACGGCGGCGCGAGGCGGTGCTCGCCGCGCTCGCAGCCAGCGGCGCGACCCGGGTGCTCGACCTCGGCTGTGGTGGCGGGGCGCTGCTCACCGCCCTGGTCGCCGACCGGCGCTTCACGGAGGTCGTCGGCACCGACGTCTCCACCCACGCGCTGACGCTGGCCGCCCGCCGGCTGCGCCTGGACCGGCTGCCGGAGCGGCAGCGCGACCGGATCCGGCTCTGGCAGTCCGCCCTCACCTACCGGGACGACCGGCTGCGCGGCTACGACGCGGCGGTGCTGATGGAGGTGATCGAGCATCTCGACCCGCCCCGGCTGCCGGCGCTGGAGGACGCGGTGCTGGGCCACGCCCGGCCGGGCACCGTGGTGGTGACCACGCCGAACGTCGAGTACAACGTCCGCTACGAGGGGCTGCCGGCGGGGCGGTTCCGGCACGCCGACCACCGCTTCGAGTGGACCCGCGCCGAGTTCGCCGACTGGGTCGGGCGGGTGGCTGCGACGTACGGCTACACCGCCACGATCGGCGGCGTCGGGGAGGAGGACCCGGAGGTGGGCGCCCCCACCCAGTTGGCCGTCCTGACCACGATCGAAAGCACTACGACCGAGAACACCACGACCGACCGGAAGGAGGAGCGCCGATGACCACCCTCGACATCCCCGAGCTGGCCCTGGTGGCGCTGGTCGGCGTCTCCGGATCGGGCAAGTCGACCTTCGCCCGCCGGCACTTCCTGCCCAGCCAGGTGCTCTCCTCGGACATGTTCCGGGCGATGGTCGCCGACGACGAGAACGACCAGTCCGCCTCCGCCGACGCGTTCGAGGCGTTGCACCACATCGCCGCGACCCGGCTGCGTCGGGGCCGGTTGACGGTGGTCGACGCGACCAACCTCCAGTCGCACGCCCGGGCCGCGCTGGTCCGGGTGGCCCGGGAGCACGACGTGCTGCCGGTGGCGATCGTGCTGGACGTGCCGGAGGCGCTGGCCTGGGAGCGGACCGAGGGGCGGACCGACCGGACCTTCGGCCGGCAGGTGCTGATCCGGATGCAGCGGGACCTGCGCCGGACGTACGGGCTGCTGGCCCGGGAGGGCTTCCGCAAGGTGCACGTGCTGCGCGGCGTCGAGCAGATCGAGACCGCGGAGATCCGGTACGAGAAGCTCTTCAACGACCGGCGGGAGCTGACCGGGCCGTTCGACATCGTCGGTGACGTGCACGGCTGCCGGGAGGAGTTGGAGGCGCTGCTGCTCCGGCTCGGCTGGTCGCTGCGCCGCGACGACGCGGGCCGCCCGGTGGACGCGGTGCACCCGGCTGGTCGTACCGCTGTCTTCGTGGGTGACCTGGTGGACCGCGGCCCGGACTCCCCCGGCGTGCTCCGCCTGGTGATGGGGATGGTGGCGGCCGGGCACGCGATCTGCGTGCCGGGCAACCACGAGCAGAAGCTGCTGCGCAAGCTGCGCGGCCGGGACGTGCGGCTCACCCACGGCCTGGCCGAGACGATGGCCCAGCTGGAGTCGGAGCCGGCGGAGTTCGTCGCGGAGGTCGCCGCCTTCGTCGACGGCCTGGTCAGCCACTTCGTGCTGGACGGCGGTCGGCTGGTGGTCGCGCACGCCGGCCTGAAGGAGGCCTATCAGGGCCGCGCGTCCGGCCGGGTCCGCGCGTTCGCGCTCTTCGGGGAGACCACCGGGGAGACCGACGAGTACGGCCTGCCGGTGCGCTACCCGTGGGCCCGCGACTACCGGGGCTCGGCCATGGTCGTGTACGGCCACACGCCGACCCCGGAGCCGGAGTGGGTGAACAACACCATCTGCATCGACACCGGCTGCGTCTTCGGCGGCCGGCTCACCGCCCTGCGCTACCCGGAGAAGGAGCTGGTCGCCGTCCCGGCGGTCAAGGAGTGGTACGCCCCGGTCCGCCCGCTGGTCAGCGCCCCGGCCCGACCGGACACGGTGCTGGACCTGGCGGACGTCACCGGCCGCCGGCACCTCGAGCACGCGTACGGGACGCTGACCGTGCCGGCGGAGAACGCCGCCGCCGCGCTGGAGGTGATGAGCCGGTTCGCGGTCGACCCGGGCCGGCTGGTCTGGTTGCCGCCCACCATGGCGCCCTGCTCGACCGCCACGGTCGAGGGCTTCCTGGAGCACCCGGCGCAGGCGTTCGAGGACTACCGGGCGGCGGGCGTGGACCGGGTGGTCTGCGAGGAGAAGCACATGGGCTCGCGGGCGGTGGTGCTGGTGGAGCGGGAGCCCACCGGTGGGCCGTTCGGCGGCGGCGTGGTGCACACCCGCACCGGCCGGCCGTTCTTCGGCGCACCGCTCGACGAGCAGTTGCTGGCCCGGGTACGCGCGGCGGTGACCGCCGCCGGCCTCTGGGCCGAGCTGGGCACCGACGCGCTGCTGCTCGACTGCGAGCTGCTGCCCTGGTCGGCGAAGGCGGGCGGGCTGATCCGCGAGCAGTACGCCAGCGTCGGCGCGGCCGGCCGGGCGGCGCTGCCGGCGGTGCTCGCCACGCTGGATGCCGCCGCGACCCGGGGGCTGCCGGTGGACGGGCTGCGGGAGCGGATGGCGGCCCGCCGCGCCGAGGTGGACGGCTATTCGGCGGCCTACCGGGCGTACGTGGCGCCGACCGACGGGCTGCGCGGGGTGACCCTGGCGCCGTTCGCGGTGCTGGCGGGCGCGGGCGTGAGCTTCGCCGACCGGGACCACGGCTGGCACCTCGACCTGGCCGACCGGCTCTGCGCGGCCGACCCGGAGTTCTTCACCCCGACCCGGCGGCAGGTGGTCGACCTCGCCGACGCCGCCGCGGTGGCGGCGGCCACCGACTGGTGGCTGGAGCTGACGTCGGCCGGGGGCGAGGGCATGGTGGTCAAGCCGTACGCGGGGCTGGCCGCCCGGTCGGCGCGCGGCTCGCTGCTCCAGCCGGGGATCAAGTGCCGGGGCCGGGAGTACCTGCGGATCATCTACGGCCCGGGCTACACCGCCCCGGATCAGCTCGCCGCGCTGCGCCGCCGTTCGCTCGGCCGCAAGCGGGGCCTGGCCCTGCGCGAGCACGCCCTCGGCCTCGCCGCCCTCGACGCGTTCGCCGACGACGCCCCGCTCTGGCGCCGCCACGAACTCGTCTTCGCCATCCTGGCCTGCGAATCCGAACCCGTCGACCCCCGCCTCTGAACCCGCCCCCACCCCCGAGATCCGCGCACTCTCCGAGCAAGCGCGGCCACTTCGCGCTCGATGGCCACGCTTTCCCTGAAAGTGCGCGCAAACGCGGGGGTGCGGGAGGGGGGCGGGGGTGGGGCGGGGTGAGGTGAGGGGCGGGTAGCCTGTGTGGCCGTGGACACAGGTGAGAAGAGCCGGGTCGTCGTCGAGACGGTCGCGTTGAATCCGCTCGACCCCAAGGAGCTGTTGCAGACCTTCGGGCTGATCGGCGTCTGGGTCATCCTCTTCGCCGAGACCGGCCTGCTTGTCGGCTTCTTCTTCCCGGGCGACTCGCTGCTGTTCCTGGCGGGCGTCGCGGCGTCACCAGTGGCGGACGCGATCTTCGGCGACGGCACCCGGCTCTCCCTGGTCGGGCTGCTGATCGGCGGGCCGATCTGCGCGATCATCGGCGCCCAGCTCGGGCACTGGCTCGGCTCCCGGTACGGCCGGCGGATGTTCGAGCGGCCCAACTCCCGCCTCTTCAAGCGGGAGTACGTGGAGAAGGCGGAGCACTACTTCCAGAAGTTCGGCCCGGCGAAGGCCGTGGTGCTGGCCCGGTTCATCCCGATCGTGCGGACGTTCCTCAACCCGGTGGCGGGCGTGCTCGGCATGCCGGCCCGGCAGTTCTTCATCTGGAACGTGGTCGGCGCCGTCCTCTGGGTGGACGGCATCCTGCTGATCGGCTACCTGCTCGCCGAGCAGATCTACAACGCGATCGGCGACAAGATCGACCGGTACATCCTGCCGGTGGTCGCACTGATCATCCTGATCTCGGTGCTGCCGATCTTCTTCGAGTTCCTGCGCGACCGGAAGGCCCGCAAGCGCGGCGAGGCCGTCGCGGTGGTGGCGGCGGCCAGCGCGGCCGGTGCCGTCGACGCGGTCCGCGACACCATCGAGCACCACCTGCACCACGACCAGCCGCAGCAGCAGCACCCGTACCGGCAGCAGCCGCCGCAGGGCGAGCGGCGCTACCCGGACCACGGCCAGGGCCGCTGACCCTCGCCCACGACGAACGGCCGGCCCCGGAAGGGACCGGCCGTTCGTGCCACCGTCAGGAGCCGGTGGACGGATCAGCGAGCTGGCTGGTGACAGACAGGAGTCACCACCCGATGACGCCACCCCTGGTACGTCACCGGACGTCGCCCCGGTCGGGGACGACGCGCGGACACCAGGTCAGCGGGCCTTCTTGGTGGCCCGCTTGCGCGGCGGGGTCAGCAGATCCGCGATCGTGGCGATCGCGGACGGCACCAACCGGTAGTAGGCCCACACACCGCGCTTCTCCCGCTCCAGCAAGCCGGCCTCGGTGAGGATACGCAGGTGGTGGCTGACCGTCGGCTGCGAGAGGCCGAGCGGCGCCGTCAGGTCACAGACGCACGCCTCGCCCTCGGGGGCCGACTGGATCAGGCTGAGCAGCCGGAGCCGGGCGGGGTCGGCAAGGGCCTTGAGGACCCCCGCCAGCCGCTCGGCATCGGCACGTTCGATCGGCTCGCCGGCAAGCGGCGAGATCTGAGGCATGGTCATTTCAGCCAACGCAGTTCCCACGTATTCCATCCTTCCACCAGCAGCATCGATCCGCCTGCATATCAGCAGATCCGAATCGGCAAATTTTTACGCCACAAGGCCGAGGTCAGCCAACGTATAGGCCGCCCGATACGGCAGTCCGGCGGCACGTACGGCGTCCCCGGCTCCTCGATCAACAATAACCGCCACACCAACGACCTCCGCCCCGGCCTCGCGCAGCGCCTCGACGGCGGTCAACACGCTGCCGCCCGTCGTCGAGGTGTCCTCCACGGCAAGTACCCGCCGACCGGCCACTTCAGGCCCCTCGATCCGCCGTTGCAGACCGTGCGCCTTTCCCGCCTTGCGGACCACGAACGCGTCCAACGGTCGATCGGTCTCCGCCGCGGCGTGCAGCATCGACACCGCGATCGGATCCGCGCCGAGGGTCAGCCCGCCGACAGCCTCATAGTCCCAGTCCGCGGTCAGCTCGCGCATCACCCGACCGACCAGCGGTGCAGCCTGGTGATGCAGCGTGACGCGGCGCAGATCGACGTACCAGTCCGCTTCGCGGCCCGAGGAGAGCACCACCCGGCCGTGGACCACAGCCAGGTCGGAGATGAATTTACGCAGGTCGTCGCGGTGCCCCATGGCGATAGAGGGTACTGCGCGAGTCTGTACGCCGGATGTGGGGTCCACCTGGGTCAGCCTCGCGGGCGACCGATCGGTGGCGATGGACGGCTACGCTGTGCGACCACGCTGGAATCCCGTACCCTGCCGGCGCCACCGTGACCGGCACCGGCCGGGGGTCGCGGCGTCAGCCGTCGGTCGGCTCGACCCGACCTCGGCGGTCCCGGTAGGCCATCCGCAGCAACCGTCGCGGCGCGTGCCGCAGGCCGGCCACGGCGAGCTTGTACTTCCAGTCCGGGACGCTGATCTGCTTGCCTTTACGCAGGTCACGCAGGGCGCCGTCGACCACGTCGTCGGCCCGCAGCCACATCCACCGGGGCGTGCCGGACATGTCGATGCCGTTGCGCTCGTGGTAGCCGGTGGCGGTGTAACCGGGGCAGAGCGCCATCACCCGTACGCCGAGCGGCCGCACCGACAGGTCGACGGATTCGCTGAAGCTCGTCACCCACGCCTTGCTCGCCGGATACGTCGAGCCGGGCATCACCGGACCGAAACCGGCGACGGAAGAGACATTTATCACTATCCCGTTTCGTCGATCCGTCATCGGGCCGAGGGCGGCGAGGGTGAGCCGCATGACGGCGTGCACGTTGAGCCGCAGCAACCGCGTCTCGTCGGCGACGGTGGACCGCAGGAACGGCTGGTTGAGGCTGAGCCCGGCGTTGTTGACGAGCAGCTCGACCGGGGCGGTGGCGTCGGTCAGCCGCCGTTCCACCGCCGCGCATCCGTCGTTGGTGGACAGGTCGGCGGGGAGCGTCTCCACCCCGTGACCGTGCCGGGCGGTCAGGTCGGCGGCCACCTCGGCGAGCCGGGTGCCGTCCCGGGCCACCAGCACCAGCTGCCAGCCGTCGGCGGCGAGCCGGCGGGCGAACGCCTCGCCGATGCCGGCGGTGGCACCGGTGACCAGCGCCCGTCGTTCGGTGGCCGGGGTTTCGGACGTCACGGGCGCTCCTCAGCGGGACGGCGGCGGAGCCTGCGGCGGCGGGTACGGGCCGTACGGCAGCGGCGCCGGGGGCGGGGGCGGCGTCGGCCGGGCGCGGCCGAACCAGCCGTTCGCCGCGGGCAACGCCAGCAGCACGGCCACCACAAGGTAGCCGAGCACCTGGCCCACCGAAAGGGCCGCGTTGAGCGGGAGCCACCAGGACGGGTAGGCGTCGCCGAGCAGGCCCAGCAGCTCGACGGTGCTCTGCTCGTCGGTCCGCAGCGGGCCGGCCCGCTGACCGACCAGCGCGGCCAGGCCGCAGCAGCCGCAGAGCAGCCCCAGCCCGGCGACCACCCAGGTCGCCACCCGGGCGCCCCGGCGGCCGGCGAGCAACCCGGCAGCGAGACCGAGCAGCAGCAGGCCGACCAGGACGGTGAGCACCGCCGAGAGGATCGTGGTGACCCGCAGCAGGGTGACCACGCCGTCGACGTCGTCCGGGCCCGCGGTCGTACCGGCGGCGGCCGACCGGAGCCGGTCCACCGTGCCGCCGAGGGCGAGCAGCGCCGCGACGGCGTACGCCCCGGCGGCGAGCGCCATCAGCCCGAGCGCCGCCGCGGCCAGCGTGACGGCGGCGGGCCGACGCGCCGGGGCCTGATCCGGGTACGACACGACGATTCCCTCCGGTAGGCGTCGGCTTGCAACCTACTCGGAGGGAATCGTCGGCGTCGCTCGTACTCGCCCGTCAGCTGCCGGTCGGGCGGGTCGGATCGGACGGCGGGACATCCCCGCCCGGCCGGTCCTGCCCCTGCGCCGGTCCACCCTGTTCCGGCTGGCCGGCCGGCGGCGCGGCGGGCGCGTCCGACGACGGCGCCGAGGGCGGCGCGGAGGACGGAGCCGACGGCGGCTGCCACGGCGAGGCGGCCGGCGGCTGGTCCGGCGCGGCCGGGTAGCCGGGGGCCGGCGGGTAACCGGGGGCCGGCGGGTAGCCGGGGGCCGGCGGGTAGCCGGGCTGGCCGGGGGCCGAGGGCTGGCCCGGCTGCGCGGGCGGGTAGCCCGCCTGCGGGTAGCCCGGGGTGGCCGGGTAGCCGGGGGCCGCCGGGTAGCTCGGCTGGCCGGGGTAGGCGGCGCCGGGGACCGGCGGCTCCCAGACCTGCTGCGGCTTGCGGAAGAACTCGTTCGCCTTGGGGAGCGCGAGCAGGATCAGCGCGGTCAGCAGGGCGAGCAGGGCGATCACCGCGAGCAGCGTGGTGACCGGGCCGTACCAGGACGGCAGGGCCTCCTGCAGCCGGCGCTGCACCTCCTCGGCGCTCGGGACGTCACCGTCGGTCGGCGCGCCACTGCCGGCGAGGCCGCCGGCGGCGTTGCTGGCCGTGCCGAGGCCGCAGCAGCAGAACATCAGGCCGCCGAGCACCCAGGTGGTGATCCGGGTGCCGTTCACGCCCCGGTTATTGAACAGGCCGAGCACGGCGAGCACGATGGCCAGCAGCAGCCCCACGATGGCGCCGCCCAGGCTGAACGCGATGGCGAAGTCCGCCACCCCCTGCACCCCGTTGGCGGAGGTACCGCGGTAGGCCTCGTCCATCACCTCGCGGATGGTGCCGATGGTGGCGAGCGCGATGATCAGGTTGATCACCTGGATGAGCGCGAACAGAATCAGCAGATAGCTGGAAATCGTCACCACGGCCGGCCGGACGCGGGCCGGTGTGTGCTGGGAATCGACCACGATTCTCCTTCCCCTAGATCGCGCCCACACCGTATCCACTCCGGCCCGGCCGCGCGCGTACCAAATAGGCGGCGGCCGGCGACGGGGGTCAGTAGCCGCGCCACTCCGTGCGGGCGTACTCCAGCACCCTGGGCTGGAGCAACGTGGACGCGGGGACGTCGAGGCGGGCCCGGTCGGCCGGGAAGGCGGCCGCCGCGCGCAGCACCGACGGGTCGAGGAAACGCAGCGGTGGCGCGTCCGCCGGCAGCTCAAGAGCCGGCGGGGTCACCCCGGCGGTGGCGAGCAGGAAGCCCCAGTCGCCGAACGAGGGCACGTCCACGTGGTACGGCACGGTGGCGAAGCCGGCCTCGCGTACCGACGCCTCGATCGACCAGTACGACCGGGGCGCGAAGTACGGCGACCCGGACTGCACCACCAGCCGGCCGCCCTCGGCGAGCGCCGACCGGATCAGCGCGTAGAACTCGACGGTGTAGAGCTTCGCGGTGGCGGTCTCGTCCGGATCGGGCAGGTCGGCCACCACCACGTCGAACCGTTCCGTGGCGGTACGCAGCCAGCCGAACGCGTCGGTGTTGACCACCCGGACCCGGGGGTCGGCGAACGCGTCACCGTTGAGCCGGCGCAGCTGCGGCTCGGCGCGGGCCAGCGCCACCACCGCCGGATCGAGGTCGACCACGGTCACCCGGCGGACGTCCGGGTAGCGCAGGATCTCCCGGACGGCGAGCCCGTCGCCGGCCCCGAGCACCAGCACCTCGCCGCGCGGGCCGCGCATGGCGGGATGCACCAGTGCCTCGTGGTAGCGGTACTCGTCGACCGAGCTGAACTGGAGGTCGCCGTTGAGGTAGAGGCGCAGGTCGGTGTCGGCGTGCCCGACCTCCCGCACCGACCGGGTGAGCACGATCTCCTGGTAGCGGCTGCGCTCGGCGTGCACCACCGGGTCCCGGTAGAGCTGCTGCCGGGCGGTCAGCTCGAAGTCGGCGGCGCTGATCCAGGCGTAGGCGAGGCAGAGGGCGACCACGACGGAGCCGGCGGCGAGCGCGACCCGCGCCCGGCGGCTCAGCTCCGCCCGGAACACCGTGCAGACCAGCGCGAGGCCGGCCACCGCGTTCACCGCGCCGACCACCAGCGCGCCCTTGAGCTGGCCGAAGACCGGCATCAGCAGGAACGGGAAGGCCAGCCCGCCGAGCAGCGCCCCGACGTAGTCGGCGGCGAACAGGTCGGCCACGGCGCTGCCGGCGGACTGTTCGCGGATGCGTTGCAGCATGACCATCAGCAGCGGGATCTCCGCGCCGATCAGCAGGCCGAGCACGAACGCGGTGCCGACCAGCGCCGGGCCGTAGAGGTCCAGCCAGGCGAAGGCGGCGTAGAGGCCGAGCACCGAGAGCCCGCCGAGCAGCGCCAGGGTCAGCTCGACCACGGCGAACGCGGCGGCGGCCCGGGACTGCAACGGCTTCGCGGCGAGCGCGCCGACGCCCATCGCGAAGACCATCACGCCGAGCACGATCGAGGCCTGCCCGACCGCGTCGCCGATCAGGTAGCTGCCGAGCGCGACCAGGGCCAGCTCGTAGACCAGGCCGCAGGCCGCGCAGACGAAGACCGCGAGCAGGACCCCGGCCCGGGCCGCCCGCCAGCGCGTCGGGGCGGCCGGCGCGTAGGTGGTCACGCTTTTTCCGGGGTACGCGTCGCCACCGTTTCCGCCCCGGCGCGCTGCGCGGGCACGACTCCCCGGCGCTGCCGGCGGCGCTGCACCAGCCCGACGGTGACCAGCAGTGCGGTGACCAGCAGCAGCCCGGCGGCGGCGAGCAGGTAGCCCCACCGGTCGCGCCACAGGTCGCTGCCCCCGGCGGGCAGCGGCGACGGGGCGGCCCCGGCGGCGGCCGGGGTGGCGGCCGGCTCCACCAGTCCCGCCTCGACCGCGAGCAGCGGCAGCATCACCGCGGCCCGGGTCGTCGCCCAGCCCGGGTCGTCGATGAAGACCTCGTCGGTGAGCCCGAGCCGCGCCAGCCCGTTCTCGATCCGCAGCAGCTGGGCGGAGGAGACGTCGGCGGAGCCGGTCACGTCGACGTAGGCGCTGTCGTTGCTCTCGCTGCTCTCCGCCGGGTAGTAGATCCTGGCCGTCACCTGCAGCCAGCGCGGGCAGCCCGGATTGTCCTCGACGGACACCCCGTCGCCGAGGTTGGAGCCGACGCTGAGGGGGTCGCCGTAGTCGAGGTGGTCCCTCAGCACCCAGCCGTAGCAGACTCCCTGGCTGGCCGTGGAGCGCTGGAGGATCGGCACGGTGTCGCCGCGTTCCTGGGCGGTCGGCGAGGGCACGTCGGCGTCCCCGTCGTTGTTCAGCGCCCCCGCGACGACGCAGCCGAGGACGACCAGGCCGATGGTCAGCCAGACCGCCCAGGCGGTGGTCCGGTTCGGCTTGGCCGGAGGCTTCGCGGCGGCCATCAGCTGATCGCGGCGGCGATGATCGCGCCCGTGGCGAGGTGGACGACGGCGGAGACCCAGACCGCGGGGTGCGGCTCCGGATCGACCAGCAGCTCGCCGAGCCGGCCCGGGGTCGCCGCGTCGAGCAGCAGGAACGCCCCGGCCATGATGACCAGGCCGAGGAGGCCGTACGCGGCGGCGCCGACCAGGCCGAGGACGAAGTCGTCGGCGCTGGCGGCGATGGCGGCGACCACGATGACGCCCACGCCGGCGAGGTTCGAGGCGAGCAGCAGCGCGGCGTTGCGGTTGCGCTCGGTCCAGATCAGCTCGTGGAGCTTGCCGGGGGTCGCCACGTCGACCAGGACGTAGCCGACGGCCATCAGGACGACGCCGACCACGCCGTAGGCGAGCGTGACCAGCAGATCGGTGACCAGGTTCTGCACGGGGGAACTCCAGGGTGAGGGGTGGAGGAGGTCGGGGCTACTTGCCGGCGCCGGGGCCGCCACCCCGGACGGTGCTGCCCCGGCCCCAGCCCCAGTGGCTGCCCACCGTGGAGTGGTAGCGCGGGTAGGCGGTGCCGAGGCGTTCGAGGAGGATCACCGAGCCGGTGGCGATCGGCAGGATGACCACCGAGTCGTCGTCGTAGCGCAGGTAGACGCCGCTGCCGTCGACGTACTGGTCGGCCGGCTGCCAGGCGTCGGTCACGTCCTGCGCCACCTGGCTCGGGGTCTTGTCCGAGGTGTACGCGACCGCCTCGCCGCCGATGTCCCGGCTGGTCGCCCGGGTGTAGCGGTCCTCGACGTAACCGCGGGGCGAGAAGTTGCCGTAGAAGATCGCGAAGGCGGCGACCAGTGCGCCGATGACCGCGAAGGCCACTCCCATCACGAACCAGCGCCGGTACGTCATCGCAGTGCCACCACCGTCTCGGTCAGGACCAGCTCGTTGGTCTGGGGATACGCGTGCCAGGTGCGCCAGCCGACCGACCCGTCCGGCGGATCGGGCCGGACGGCCAGCGCGGTGACCGCGTCCGGGTCGCCGGGGAAGACCCCGACCAGCGCGTACGGGTCGTCGGCCAGCTCGGCGCGGAGCGCGGCGACGCGGGCGCGCAGCTCACCGCCGGGCGGGCGGAGCACCGTGGCGGTGAACCGGTAACCGTTGGGCTCGTCGTGCAGCGTGCCGGGCAGGTGCGGCGGCCGCCCCGGCAGGCAGGCCACCGTCTCGGTGAGCCCACCGAGGACTACCTGGTGGGAGGCGCCGAGCAGGCGCAGCCGCAGCCGGACGCCGCCGGGCAGGTCGACCTCGCGGACGGCCAGGGCCGGCAGCTCGGGGTCGCCGAGGGCCAGGCCGAGGTCGGCGGCGCTGGTGTCGACGTACGGGGTGTCGATGCTGACCAGCACGCTCAGGCCACCTGTCCCGGGCCGGCCTGCGGGTAGACCATCACCTCGGAGCGGTGCAGCGGCTCGCCCAGCGCCACCTCCCAGCCGGCCTCCCCGTACGCCTCGAAGGCCAGCCGGGCCCCGCCCTGCGCCCGGTAGTCGTGGTAGCGGACGGTGCCCGTCGGGTCGAGGCCGGTGGTGCCGGTGGCCGAGTAGCGGGCCTGCCCGGACTCCTCCCAGGAGTAGCGGCGGCCGGCGAAGTCCAGCGTGGGCGCGCCCGGCGTGACGGTGGCGCCCGGTTCGGCCTTCCAGAGCACCAGCTCCAGGTCCGGGTCCTCCTCGACGGAGAGCCACCGCTTGGCCCCACCGGCGTCGTCCAGCAGGTGCTCGGCCCAGCTCCAGGCACCCTCGACCAGGTGCACCGAGCCACGAATCGCGTACGACACCTGCCGGATCTCGACGATGTCGCCGGGCTTGAGCTTGCGCGGGTCACCCCGGAGCGCGTCCGCGTCGGTGTCCCGGAACGGGTCGCCCGGTGCCGCCGGCCCGGTCCTCTTCCGCTGCCGGGCGAGGGCGACCACGGCGATCACCACCCCGGCGACCCCGACCAGACACCCCACCGCCGCCACCAGGTACGCCACCGAACCGTCCACCCCGACCGCCTCCCCACGCGTCGGCGGAGACGGTAACAACCCCGCGCACCTGGGGAAACACGTCGGGCTTGAGTGAGTGACCAGTCACTCAGCGTCCGGTGTGGAGGGGGTGGACCGCACCGCCCAGGTCAGCTGCCCGGCGTCGGTCCGGCGTCCGGTGCCTGCGGTCCCTCCGGTGCCTCCGGTGCGGGCTGCGGCGGGGTGGTGGGAGCGGGCTGGGCCGGCGCGGCCGGCATGGGCTGGGGCGGCATCGGCTGCGTGGCGGGCTGTGCCGGCGCGGCCGGCATGGGCTGGGACGCGGGCGGCATGGGCTGGGACGCGGGCGGCATGGGCTGGGACGCGGGCGGCATGGGCGCGACCGGCGTCGGCTGCGGCGGCAGGCCGTGCGCGCGCGGGTCGGGGCAGAGCATGTAGCCGGGCGGCAGCAGGAAGGCGGGCGGGTAGGGGGGGTCTAGCGGTGCCCGGCGGGCCTGCTCGGCGGCGCGGGGCACGAACCAGCGGTGCACCGACGGCAGCGCCAGCAGCACCACCGCGGTGAGGGTCAGGCCGACGACCAGCATCGTCCCCAGGCTGCCCGCGGCGAAGAGGACGTCGCCCGCCGGGTCGGACCCGTCGCCGTAGAGCTCCCGCATGAACCCCGACTCCTCCGGCATGAACTCGGCCGGGATGTCGGAGTCCCAGTCCTCCTCGGGGCCGCCGAGGGCGAAGAGGAAGGGGATGAACAGGACCGCGAATCCGCCCTGCGCGCAGGCGGCCAGCAGTTGCAGGCCGCCGACCACGAAGACCAGGATCCGGGCGACGTTGCTGCCCCGGCGTACGCCGCGCGCGGTGGCGAGGAGCCCGGCGGCGAGCAGCAGCGCGGGCACCCCGAGCACACAGGACATGACGATGTTGCCGACCCGTTCGCCGGAGACCTCGTCCGGATCGGCGTCGGGCACCAGCCGCGCCGCGCGGTCGATCTCGCCGTTCCACTCGATCGCCTGCCAGAGCACCAGGCCGAGCAGGGCCAGCAGCACGACGGCGGCGGCTATCTGCATCCAGGAGGCGACGGTGACGGCGGTGGGGCGCGGTGGGCGGGCCGGCGCGCCAGCGTCCTGAGTCATGCGGGGAAGCTACGGGGCGCCGGCCGGTCGCCGCAGCCCCGTTCGGCCGGACTCCGGCCTACCTTCCGGCCAGCCTTTCGGTGGCGTACCCGCGCAGGCTGGCGTTGCCCATCACGCAGCCGGTGAAGGTGGTGAACTCGCCCTTGTCGTCGCGCAGTGACGCCCAGGCCTTCCGGGCCGCCGCCGGGTCGACCCGCTCCAGCAGGGTCGCCGCGTACGCCTTCCCGGCCGGCGAGCCGTGCCGGAGCAGCCAGTCGACCTTTTCCCGCGCCTCGTCCGGGTGCGCGTGGAGCGCCTCCTCGACCCGCCGGTACGCCTCCGTCACCGGCAGCAGCGTGCCCGCGATGCCCACTCCGCCGAACGCGAGCGTGTCCGCCCCGGCGAGCTCCTTGACGGCCGCGTCCAGCTCCCGGTCCCTGCTCTTCCCGATCCCGAACATGCCCCCATCCTTTCCCCGTCCCGCCACCCCCCACCCTCCTGATCAAGAGGTTTGCGTCAGCAGGCACGGTTCCGCCGACGCAAACCTCTTGATCACCGGGGCGGGTGCGGGCCCGGGGCGGGTGCGGGGCCGGGGCGAGTGCGGGGGGCCGGGAGGGTGCGCGGACGGGCCCGCCGGGGAGGCGGGCCCGTCGTGGGGTGGTGCGGGTGGGTCAGGCCGAGGTGACCGTGAGGGCGTCCTTGGTATCGGCGAGGTCGACCCGGACGGTGTCACCGTCGCGGATCTGCCCGGCCAGCAGGGCCTTGGCGAGCTGGTCGCCGATGGCGGTCTGGACCAGGCGGCGCAGCGGACGCGCGCCGTAGATCGGGTCGTAGCCGTGCTCGGCGAGCCACCCACGGGCGGCGTCGGTGATGTCCAGTGCCAACCGACGGTCGGCGAGACGGTTTCGCATCCGGTTGAGCTGGATGTCGACGATGGAGCGCAGGTCGTCGCCGCGCAGCGCGGCGAAGACCACGATGTCGTCGAGGCGGTTGAGGAACTCCGGCTTGAAGTGCGAGCGGACCACGGCGAGGACCCCCTCGCGGCGCTGCTCCTCGGCCAGCGTCAGGTCGCTGATCACCGACGACCCGAGGTTGGAGGTGAGGATCAGGATCGCGTTGCGGAAGTCCACCGTGCGGCCCTGGCCGTCGGTGAGCCGGCCGTCGTCGAGCACCTGGAGCAGGATGTCGAAGACGTCCGGGTGGGCCTTCTCCACCTCGTCGAGCAGGATCACCGAGTACGGCCGGCGACGCACCGCCTCGGTGAGCTGGCCGCCCTCCTCGTAGCCGATGTACCCGGGCGGGGCGCCGACCAGGCGGGCGACGGAGTGCTTCTCGCCGTACTCGCTCATGTCGATGCGGACCATGGCCCGCTCGTCGTCGAAGAGGAACTCGGCGAGCGCCTTGGCCAGCTCGGTCTTGCCGACACCGGTCGGGCCGAGGAAGAGGAAGCTGCCGGTCGGGCGGTCCGGGTCGGCGACGCCGGCCCGGGCCCGGCGGACGGCGTCGGAGACCGCGCCCACCGCCTCGGCCTGGCCGACCACCCGGGAGGCCAGCGACTCCTCCATCCGGAGCAGCTTGGCGGTCTCCCCCTCCAGCAGCCGGCCGGCGGGGATGCCGGTCCAGGAGGCGACCACCGCGGCGATGTCGTCCGCGCCGACCTCCTCCTTGAGCATGGCGCCGTCGGCCTGGAGCCGGGCCAGTTCCTCCTCGGCCTGCTTCAGCTCGGTCTTGAGCGCCGGGATACGGCCGTAGCGCAGCTCGGCGGCGCGTTCCAGCTCACCGTCGCGTTCGGCCCGCTCGGCCTCGCCGCCGAGCCGCTCCAGCTCCTCCTTGGCGGTGGAGAGCTTGGTGATGTGGCTCTTCTCCGTCTGCCAGCGCTCCGAGAGCGCGGTGAGCTGCTCGCGCTTGTCGGCCAGCTCCTTGCGCAGCCGCTCCAGCCGCTCGGCGGAGGCGGCGTCGGGCTCCTTGGCCAGCGCCATCTCCTCGATCTCCAGCCGGCGTACGGCCCGCTCGATCTCGTCGACCTCCACCGGGCGGGAGTCGATCTCCATGCGGAGCCGGGAGGCCGACTCGTCGACCAGGTCGATCGCCTTGTCCGGCAGGAACCGGTCGGTGATGTAGCGGTCGGAGAGGGCGGCGGCGGCGACCAGCGCGGCGTCGGTGATCCGTACGCCGTGGTGCACCTCGTAGCGCTCCTTGAGGCCGCGCAGGATGCCGATGGTGTCCTCGATGGTCGGCTCGCCGACCAGCACCGGCTGGAAGCGGCGCTCCAGCGCCGGATCCTTCTCGATGTGCTCGCGGTACTCGTCCAGCGTGGTCGCGCCGACCATCCGCAGCTCGCCGCGGGCCAGCATCGGCTTGAGCATGTTGCCGGCGTCCATCGAGCCCTCGCCCTTGCCGGCGCCGACGACGGTATGCAGCTCGTCGAGGAAGGTGATGACCTGGCCGTTCGAATTCTTGATCTCCTCGAGGACGGACTTCAGCCGCTCCTCGAACTGGCCCCGGTACTGCGCGCCGGCGACCATCGCGCCGAGGTCGAGCGAGACCAGCTTCTTGTCGCGCAGCGACTCGGGCACGTCGCCGGCGACGATCCGCTGGGCCAGCCCCTCGACGATGGCCGTCTTGCCGACGCCCGGCTCGCCGATGAGGACCGGGTTGTTCTTGGTCCGGCGGGACAGCACCTGGATCACCCGGCGGATCTCCGAGTCCCGGCCGATCACCGGGTCGATCTTGCCGTCCCGGGCGCTGGCGGTCAGGTCGACGCCGTACTTGGCGAGGGCCTGGTAGGTCTGCTCGGGGTCGGCGGTGGTGACCCGCCGGTCGCCGCCCCGGACGGTCGGGAAGGCGGCCACCAGGTTCTCCTCGGTGGCCCCGACGCCCTTCAGCGCGCCGGAGACCGCGCCACCGACCCGGGCCAGGCCGGCGAGCAGGTGCTCGGTCGAGGTGTACTCGTCGCCGAGCGGCCGGGCGATCTGCTCGGCGGCGCCGATGGCGTTGACGAACTCGCGGGCCAGGGTGGGCTCGGCGATGCTGGAGCCCCGGGCGGCGGGCAGCGCGTCGACCGAGCGCTGGGCGACCCGGCGCAGCTCGGCGGGGTCGGCCCCGACGGCGCGCAGCAGGCCGGCGGCGGTCGAGCCGTCGGTGTCCAGCAGGGCCAGCAGCAGGTGCCAGGGCTCCACGGTGGCGTGACCGCGCTGGTTCGCCAGCGCGACGGCACCGGTGATGGTCTCGCGGCTCTTGGTGGTGAGGCGTTCCGTGTTCATGGGCTCCCCTGGATCGGCGTGTCCACCAGTAAGGACGAAACCAGAGTTGAGCCTATTCCGCTCAACTCCAGGTGTGTGACCCGGGTCACTGGGATCGCCGCCAGCGCCAGTCGAACTCCCCGGCGGCGGGCGGCGGCCCCGGCAGCGGGGGGTCGGTCACGGCGAGGCCGGCGAGCAGCACCGCGAGGTGCCGCCGGCGCAACTGCCGGGTCCGCTCCGGATCGGGTACGCGGATCGCCGCACATCCCTCCAGCAGCAGCCCGACGTCCTGCACCACCAGGTCGGGCCGGAGCCGCCCGGCACCCTGCGCCCGTTCCACCAGCGCGGCGGTCAGCTCGTTGGCCCGCGCCGCGTCCCGACCCATCTCGGGCGTCGGGGTGAAGGTACCGGCCAGGTGGACGGTCAGCGAGTGCACGTCGGCATCGACGACGCGCTCCAGGAAGCCGGCAAAGGCGGACCAGTCGTCCGGGTCGCCGGCCGCCTCCTCGGCCGCCTCGATGAACCGCCGCAGGCCGTCGTGGCAGAGCTTGCGCAGCAGGTCCTCCTTGCCGGCGTACCGCCGGTAGAGGGCGCTGATCCCCACGCCGGCGCGCTCGGCGACCGCGGCGATCGGGGCCTTCGGGTCGGCGAGGAAGACCGCGCGGGCGGCCTCCAGGATCACCGCGTCGTTGCGCGCCGCCTGCGCGCGCCTCCCGGGGAGCGGTGCGGTGTCGGTCGGGTTCGGCATGAGCCGAGGATAGCAGTGGAACGGATCGTTCCGCTCTGCTATGTTGAAGCGGAACGAAACATTCCGTTCTGAGGAGCAGCGCATGTCCGACATCGCCATCCGCCCGTTCCGCGTCGACATCCCGCAGACCGCCCTCGACGACCTCGCCGACCGGCTCCGCCGGGCCGTCTGGCCCGGGGAGCTCCCGGGCGTCGGCGACGCGTACGGCACGGCCACCGACCGGGTCCGCGAGCTGGTGACGTACTGGCTGGAGAAGTTCGACTGGCGGGCGGTGGAGGCGCGGCTGAACGCCCACCCGCAGTTCGTCACCGAGATCGACGGCGAGGACATCCACTTCCTGCACGTCCGGTCGTCCCGCCCCGACGCCACCCCGCTCGTGCTCACCCACGGCTGGCCCGGCTCGGTGGTGGAGTACCTGGACGTGATCGGCCCGCTCACCGAGCCCACCGACCCCACGGCGCCGGCGTTCCACCTGGTCATCCCGTCGCTGCCGGGCTTCGGCTTCTCCGGGCCGACCCGCAGCGCCGGCTGGAACCGGTACCGCACCGCCCGGGCGTGGGCGGAGCTGATGGCCCGGCTCGGTTACGACCGCTACGGCGCGGTCGGCAACGACGCCGGCTCGATGATCTCGCCGGAGATCGGCCGTATCGACCCCGAGCACGTGCTCGGCGTCCACGTCACCCAGCTCTTCTCGTTCCCCTCCGGGGACCCGAGCGAGTTCCAGGGGCTCTCCGAGACCGACCAGGCGGCGCTCGCGCACCTGACGTGGTTCTTCGAGAACAAGTTCTCCTTCAACCAGGTGCAGAGCCAGCAGCCGCAGACCCTGGCGTTCGCGCTGGCCGATTCGCCGGTCGGCCTGCTCGCCTGGAACGGTCAGCTCTTCGACCGGAGCCTGGACCCCGACTTCGTGCTCGCCAACGTGACGATCTACTGGCTCACCGGCACGGCGGCCTCGTCGATGCGGTTCTACTGGGAGGACGCGCACACCACCGAGCACCCGACCGGGCCGACGACGAGCCCGACCGGGTTGGCGATGTTCCCCGGCGACTTCCAGTCGATCCGCCGCTTCGCCGAGCGGGACCACGGGAACATCGTGCGCTGGACGGCGTACCAGGCCGAGGTCGAGGGGCGCGGCGACGTGGGCGGGCACTACGCCGCGCACGAGGCGACCGACGTGCTGGTCGCCGACCTCCGGGAGTTCTTCGCCGCGCTCCGCTGAGCCGGCGGCAGGCGTGCGCCCGGTCGGGGATCCCCGGCGGGGCCGCGTCGTCCGCTCGTCGGGCCGACCCGGTGCGGAACGCTCGCCCGTCAGTCGCCCTCGACGGTCACCCGCACCCAGCGCCGGTCCGTGCCGAATCCGGTGCCCAGCACCACGTCCGTCGACCCGCGGGCGAAGACGGTGCCGTCGCCGAGGACGGTCAGGTAGTGCTCCGGGCCGACCGGCCAGGCGACCGGGATGTACCGGCCGTCGATCACCGCGCCGGCCCCGTACGGGCCGGTCACCGCGACCCGCCCGGCGCCGATCGGGGCGACCGACACGATCCGGGAGGGGTAGGACTGCGCCGGGACGGACTCCCACCGCCCCTGCCACCGCCAGAGCGCCGGGAAGTCCATCCGGTCCGGGCGCTCGCCCAGCAGCCAGACCTGACTGTCCGGGGCGACCACCACCCGGAGCGCGGACACCGCGCCGTCGGGCGTCGGCACCGGGGTCCGCTGCCAGCTCCGACCGCGGTCCGTCGAGACCGCCGCGCACGGCCCGTCGTCGTCCTCACCCGCCGCCACCAGTAGCTGGTCGGCGAGGCCGACACCGGTCAGCGCCGGCACCGGTGGCTGGACGGCGAGCGGGCGCAGCGCCCGGCCGTCCCACTCGCCCACCCGGTCCGCCCCCTCGATCACCTGGAACCGCCCCTGCGCGGCCCGCCAGGCCGCCGGCTCCCCGTCGGTCCGCACGAAGCTCGCGCCGCCGTCGGTCGAGGTGTACCAGCCGTGCGGCTCGGCCAGCAGCGTCACCAGTCCGGGCGCGGTGTAGAGCTGCTGGTTGTCGGCGACCGGGCGCGGGTGGCGCACCGTCAGCCAGGAGCGGCCACCGTCCAGGGTGGAGAAGAGCAGCGCCGGGCAGTTCCGGTCCGGCGGGCGGCCGTCGCAGCTGGCGAAGAGCGCCCAGCCGTGCACGGCGTCGGAGAACTCCACGAACGGGTCGTCGTACCGCTGGGCGACGGCGACCCGGCCGGCGCGTACCTCGTCGAAGCCGGCGGACGGCGGCGGTGCCGGCACGGGCGCGGCCGTCGGCGGCGGCGCGGCGGACCGGGACGGCGGATCGCGGCGGATGTCCCCGATCGCCGAGCACGCCACCAGCGCCGGGACGGCCAGCAGGGCGACCACCGGGCGGAGCACTCGATCGATCATGGGCGCCTCCTCGGCAGGGTAGCCTTGCCCGGGTGCGAGTACGTGTCGAACAGACTGCCCTACCAGGAATCGGCGTGCGTCACGACCTGGTCACGGAATCCGGTCGCCGGCTCGGGGTGGTCTCCCACCGCAACGGCCGCCGTGACCTCGTCCTGTACGACCCGGACGATCCCGACGCCTGCCAGGCGGACATCCCGCTCACCGACGACGAGGCGGAGGCGCTCGCCGACATCCTCGGCGCGTCGCTGATGCTCGGCCAGCTCTCCGGCCTGCGCGAGCAGGCGGCCGGGCTGCTCACCGAGCAGATCGCCATCCCGGCGGGCTCGAAGTACGTCAACAGGCGGCTGGGCGACACCAAGGCACGCACCCGCACCGGCGCCTCGATCGTGGCGGTGCTCCGCCATGGCGAGGTGAACGTCTCACCCGATCCCACCTTCCGCTTCGCGGCCGGTGACGTGGTGGTCGTGGTCGGTACCCGCCAGGGTCTCGACGGAGTGACCGCCATCCTCGCCGACAGTGACCCGGACGGCTGAGGCGGATGCACGAAACCACCACACTGCTCGTCGAGGTCGGCGCGCTGCTGCTGCTCCTCGGACTCCTGGGCCGGCTCAGCCGGCGGTTCGGGGTCTCCCCGATCCCCCTCTACCTCCTCGCCGGCCTGGGCTTCGGCCACGGCGGCCTGCTGCCGCTCAACGCCAGCGAGGAGTTCTTCGCCGTCGGCGCGGAGATCGGCGTCATCCTGCTGCTGGTCATGCTCGGCCTGGAGTACAGCGCCAACGAGCTGGTCGGCAACCTGCGCTCCGCCGCGCCGGCCGGGCTGATCGACGCGCTGCTCAACGCGCTGCCCGGCTTCGCGTTCGCGCTGCTGCTCGGCTGGGGCTGGGTGGCCGCCGTGGTGCTCGGCGGCATCACCTGGATCTCGTCCTCCGGCGTGATCGCCAAGGTCCTCGGCGACCTGGGCCGGGTCGGTAACCGGGAGACCCCGGTGATCCTCTCCGTGCTGGTCATCGAGGACCTGGCCATGGCGCTCTACCTGCCGCTGGTCACCGCGCTGCTGGCCGGTGTCGGGCTGGTCAAGGGCGGCATCGCCCTCGGCGTCGCGGTGCTCACCGTGGTCGTCGTCCTGGTGGTGGCCATCCGGTACGGCCACCTCATCTCCGCGGCGCTGTCCGCGAAGGACCCGGAGGCGCTGCTGCTCGGCGTACTCGGGCTGACCCTGCTGGTCGCCGGCGTCGCGGCCAAGCTCCAGGTGTCGGCGGCGGTGGGCGCGTTCCTGGTCGGCATCGCGCTCTCCGGGCCGGTGGCGCACCACGCGACCGAGCTGCTCTCCCCGCTGCGGGACCTCTTCGCGGCGGTCTTCTTCGTCTTCTTCGGCCTGGTCACCGACCCCCGGGACATGCCGCCGGTGCTGCTGCCGGCGCTGGCCCTGGCCGTGGTGACCATGGGGACGAAGCTGCTCACCGGCTACCTGGCGGCCCGCCGGGCGGGCATCGCCGAGCCCGGTCGCTGGCGGGCCGGCTTCGCGCTGATGCCGCGCGGTGAGTTCTCCATCGTCATCGCCGGGCTGGCCGTCGCCGCCGGCACCGTCGAGCCCAGGCTGGCGGCGCTCGCCACGGCGTACGTGCTGATCACGGTGGTGACCGGCCCGATGCTGGCCCGGCTGCCCGACATGGGCTGGTTCAAGGTCTGGCTGCGGCGGCGGGCCACGATCCGCCGGCCCGAACCGGTGCCGACCACCGACTGAGCGTGCCCCGGCCGGGTCGTCCGTACGGCTGACCCGGCCGGTCCGCCCGTTGTCGAATTGCTCCCGACAAGCTCTTCCGCCAGCCCGCCGGCGCCGGTTACCGTTCTGCCCCAACGAGCCAGGGGTCCGCGGGTGGCCGGTACGCCCCGCGGGCGTAAGCGGAAGGTTGCCGGTGAGCGTGCAGGATCCGACGTTCCACGGCTTCGCCAACCCCGTCGACCCGTCGCCGACGGAGTTGCGGGCGTGGGCCTACCACCCCGACTCGGTGCCGCTGGCCTCGATGCCGCCCGACTGGGACCTGCTGGTCGCCGGCGACCACCTGGTGCTCACCCTCTTCGACCTGGCGATGGACCCGGCCTGCCCGGCCCGCCGGTTCGCCCTGCACTGCCTCTACATCTACGCGGCGGACGGCATCCGGACGAACTTCCGCGCCCACCCGAAGCGCCGCTTCCGCAAGCTGGTCGAGCAGGCCGAGCGGGAGGGCGACGAGCTGATGCGCAACTGGGCGCACAACAGCCGGGTGCTGCTGGCCCGGCAGGACCTCTTCGTCTACCACGACTGGTGCGAGGGCGGCCTGGTCCGGGAGAACCGCCGGATCGGCTGACGCCCGCGGCCGGCGCGCCGCGGGCCGGCCCGTGCCAACTCTTCCTCGATGAGGCGAACGGGCCGGGACCCCCCGTGGGTCCCGGCCCGCACGTCGGCGGATCGTCAGCGTTCCGATCCACCCTGCTTCCGGCGTCTCGCTTCGACGCGCCCCTGGTCGATGCCGTGGTCGACCTGGTCGCTGAACCGGCCGTTCTTGATCTCGTCGCTGAAGCGACCCTTGGTCACCCGTTCGAACCCCTGCCGAACGTTCTCGGCCACCTTGTCGAGCCGGCTCTCCGTCTGCTGGGCAACCTTCTTCGCCGATTCCGTCATGGCTCCCCCTGCCATCGGAGTCCGGATTGAGTTGGTTGGACCTGGTTCTGAGGCTAACCCAACCGGTCCGACCGTCGCCGGAGAAACGCGAACTGGCGCCGCTGGAACGCCCGGCGCCGGTCAGCGGGCCCGCGAGTCGGCGTCCGGGTCGCGCGAGGGACCCGGACCGGGGCGGGGATGGCCGCGCCCGGCCATCGGGCCGGGCGGGGCCGGAGGTTCAGCGATCCGGGGTACGGCGGGGACGCCAGACGACCAGCGCCGTCGAGGTGCGGTTGGTGGGCACCAGGTCGCCGCGCGGGAAACCGCCCAGCGACTCCAGCTCGGCGATCCGCCGGTACGCGGCGTCCAGCTCGGCCTCCAGCCGGGCCACCCGCTGCTGCGCCTGCTCCAGCAGCCGCTCCAGGCCGATGATCCGCTTCACGCCGGCCAGGTTGATGCCGTCGTCCTGGCTGAGCCGCTGCACCTCGCGCAGCAGCACCACGTCACGCACGCTGTAGCGGCGCCCACCGCCGGCCGCCCGGCCGGCCTGCACCAGGCCCAGCCGGTCGTACTGGCGCAGGGTCTGGGGGTGCATCCCCGCCATCCGCGCCGCGACCGAGATCATCAGCACCTTGGCCTCGTAGGCAGGGTCACCCGAACCGACGAAATCGCCCGACATCCCGCTCACCTCCGCACCCGATCCACCGGTCAACCGACCCGACGCACCCGCGCGTCGAGATGTTCCCGAGCCGCCGGCGGAGTCTGCTCGGCGAACGACTCCAGCGTCGCCCGCGCCTCGTCCGACACCACCGCCGGCACCACCACGTCCAGCGTGACCAGCAGGTCACCGGCCCGACCGTCGCGCCGCACCACACCCTTGCCCCGGGCCCGCAGCACCCGCCCGGACGGCGTACCCGGCGGCACCCGCAGGGTCACCGCGCCGTCGAGGGTGGGCACCCGCAGGTCGGTGCCGAGCACCGCCTCGGCGAAGGTGATCGGCACGGTCAGGGTGAGGTCGTCCCCGGTACGCCCGAACAGCTCGTCCGGGCGGACCTTGACCTGCACGAAGAGGTCACCGGCCGGGCCGCCCCGCTCACCCGGCTCGCCGCGCCCGGCCAGCCTGATCCGCTGGCCGTCGGCCACCCCGGCGGGGAAGCGGACGTTCAGCGTGCGGGTCTTGGTCACCCCGCCGGTGCCCTGGCACTCCGGGCACTTCTCCTCGACGACGGTGCCCACGCCCTGGCAGGTGCGGCACGGCTCGGAGAAGCTGAACGACCCCTGGTTGCGGGTGGTCACCCCGGCGCCGTGGCAGACCGGGCAGGCCTTCGGCCGGGTGCCCGGCTTCGCGCCGTCGCCGTGGCAGGTGTCGCAGACCCCCGGCGCGCGCAGCGTCAGCGGGACGGTCACCCCGCGTACCGCGTCGTCGAAGTCGAGCGCCACCTCGGTCTCCACGTCCCGGCCGCGGGCCGGGCCGCGGGGACGCGCCGGGCCACCGGCCCCGCCACCGCCGGAGAAGATCGAGCTGAACAGGTCGGTGAAGCCACCCCCGCCGAACCGGGTGTCGGCGCCACCGGCGCCACCGGCGCCACCGCCGCCGAAGAGGTCGGAGACGTCGAACGGCACCCCGCCGGGCTGCCCGGCACCGCGGGCGCCGCGCCGGAACGCGCCCGAGCCGAACAGCGAGCGCATCTCGTCGTACTCGCGGCGCTTGGCCTCGTCGCCGAGCACCGCGTACGCCTCGGAGACGGTCTTGAACCGCTCCTCGGCCTTCGGGTCACCCGGGTTGTGGTCCGGGTGCGACTCCCGGGCCAGCTTCCGGTACGCCTTCTTGATCTCGTCCGAGGAGGCGGACTTCTGCACGCCGAGCGCGGCGTAGTAGTCCTTCTCGATCCAGTCCTTGGAACTCACCGGTCCACCCCCTTCCGCCTGATGTGGCCCGGTCGCCCCACCCGCCGTCGTACGGCGGGCGGGGCGACCGGATGGTTGCGCACTATTCCGGGTCGGCGACCGCGACCAGTGCGGGCCGCAGCAGCCGCTCCCCGAGCTGGTAGCCCCGACGCATCACCTGGACGCAGGTCGGCTCGTCCACGTCGGCCGAGGTCTGGTGCGCGACCGCCTCGTGCCGGGTCGGGTCGAACGGGTCGCCCTGCTCCCCGAACGGGGTCAGCCCGAACTTGCCCAGCGCGGTGGTGAGCTGCTCGGCCACCGTGCCGAACGGCCCGACCAGGTCGCCGTGCTCGCGGGCCCGGTCCAGGTCGTCCAGGATCGGCAGCAGCGCGGCGAGCACCGAGCCGGTCGCCTGCTCCTGGACCAGACCGCGGTCGCGGTCCACCCGCTTGCGGTAGTTGGCGTACTCCGCCGACACCCGCTGCAGGTCCCGGGTCCGCTCGTCGAGCTCGGCCCGGAGGGCCTCCAGCTCGGCGCCGAGCGGGGCCACCGCGACGCCGTCGACCGGCTGCGCGGGGGCGTCCACCACGGGCGGACCGGCCGGGACCGGACCATCGACCTCGACCTCGATCTCGTCGACCACGACCTCGGCCTCCTCCACCAGGCCCTCGGCCGGGACGTCCGCCCCGGCGTCGGCGGCGGCGGGCGCCTCCTCGGTCTTGCCGATCTTGCGGTTGTTGCGGATGACGACCCGCGGCCCGTCGCCGGCGGCCTGCTCGGCGGGCGCGGAGCCACCCGGCACCGACCCGGTGGCTCCCGGGTCGGCGGCTCGTGGCTTCTCCGTCATGCGACTACCTCGTTTTCTCTACCGTGAGTCCGGATCGGGGACGGACCGTCACTTCTTGTCCTCGTCCACGATCTCCGCGTCGACCACGTCGTCGGCGCCACCGGCCTGCGGGCCGCCGGCAGCACCGGCACCCGCGCCCGGGCCGGCCGCGCCCGGCTGCTCACCCTGCTCGGCCTGCTCGGCCTGCTGCGAGTAGAGCAGCGAACCGGCCTGCTGGGAGACCTGCGCCAGCCGCTCGTGCGCCGCCTTGATCTTCTCGATGTCCTGGCCGCCGAGCGCACCGCGCAGCTCGCCGAGGGCCTCGTTGATCTGGTCACGGTTCTCGCTGGGCAGCTTGTCGCCGCTCTCGGCGAGGAATTTCTCGGTCTGCCACTGGAGCGCCTCGGCCACGTTGCGGGTCTCGGCGTCGTCGCGGCGGCGCTTGTCCTCCTCCGCGTGCTCCTCGGCGTCCCGGCGCATCCGCTCGATGTCGTCCTTCGGCAGCGAGGAGCCGCCGGTGATCGTCATCTTCTGCTCCTTGCCGGTGCCCAGGTCCTTGGCGTGCACGTTGACGATGCCGTTGGCGTCGATGTCGAACGCGACCTCGATCTGCGGCACGCCGCGCGGCGCCGGCGGGAGGCCGGTCAGCTCGAAGGTGCCGAGCTTCTTGTTGTAGGCCGCGATCTCCCGCTCACCCTGGAATACCTGGATCAGCACCGACGGCTGGTTGTCGTCCGCCGTGGTGAAGACCTCGGAGCGCTTGGTCGGGATGGTGGTGTTGCGCTCGATCAGCTTGGTGAAGATGCCGCCCTTGGTCTCGATGCCCAGGCTCAGCGGCGTCACGTCGAGCAGCAGGACGTCCTTGACCTCGCCCTTGAGCACGCCGGCCTGCAGGGCGGCGCCGACGGCGACGACCTCGTCCGGGTTGACGCCCTTGTTGGGTTCACGGCCGGTGAGCTGCTTGACCAGGTCGGTCACGGCGGGCATCCGGGTCGAGCCGCCGACCAGGATCACGTGCTCGACGTCGGAGATCTTGATCCCGGCGTCCTTCACCGCCTGCTCGAACGGGCCCTTGCAGCGGTCCAGCAGGTCCTGCGTCATCCGCTGGAACTCGGCGCGGCTGAGCGTCACGTCGAGGTGCAGCGGGCCGGCGGAGCCGGCGGTGATGTACGGCAGGTTGATGTTGGTGGTGGTGGCGGCGGAGAGCTCGATCTTGGCCTTCTCGGCGGCCTCACGGAGCCGCTGCAGGGCCATCTTGTCCTGGCCCAGGTCGATGCCGTGCTCGCCACGGAAGGTCTTCACCAGGTGGTCGATGATGCGCTGATCCCAGTCGTCGCCACCGAGGTGGTTGTCACCGCTGGTCGACTTGACCTCGATGACGCCCTCGGCCAGCTCCAGCAGCGACACGTCGAAGGTGCCGCCACCGAGGTCGAAGACCAGGACGGTCTGCTCCTTGGAGCCCTTGTCCAGCCCGTACGCCAGGGCGGCCGCGGTCGGCTCGTTGACGATCCGCAGCACGTTGAAGCCGGCGATCTCACCGGCCTCCTTGGTGGCCTGGCGCTGACCGTCGTTGAAGTAGGCGGGGACGGTGATCACCGCGTCGGTGATCTGCTCGCCCAGGTACGCCTCGGCGTCCCGCTTGAGCTTCATCAGCGTCCGCGCCGAGATCTCCTGCGGGGTGTACTTCTTGCCGTCGATGTCGACGGACCAGTTGGTGCCGATCTCCCGCTTGACCGACCGGATGGTCCGGTCGGGGTTGGTCACCGCCTGGCGCTTCGCGACCTCACCGACGAGCACCTCGCCGTTGCGGGCGAACGCGACGATCGACGGGGTCGTCCGCGAGCCTTCAGCGTTGGCGATGACGGTGGGCTCACCGCCCTCGAGAACGCTGACGCAGGAGTTCGTCGTGCCGAGGTCGATACCGACCGCACGTGCCATCTTCGCTTCCTCGCTTCGTAACGTTGAGGCAGGTCACGGGCCTGCCCGGCGGGCCGCCCGCGGCGACCGCACCACAAGTTGAGTGAACTTGACTCAATAGTGCCACGCCGCCGGCAATCCGCAAGTCGGGGTTGAGCCGACCCGACGCAACCCGACCGTTATTACCGTCCAGTTGTCTTCCCTTGCATCGGTCGGGCACGCTTTAGCGGTGACGACCAAAGGCGATCCCGCCACCCGGTCCGGCGCGCCCCCCGTCGCCGCCCGCGCCGGGTCGCCGGACGCCGCCGAGGCTGCCCCCGGCACCACCGCCGACGGCCTCCCGGCCGCGCTGACCGGGCTGCGGGCCGCGATCGACGCCGCCCGCTTCCCGCTGACCCTGCCGTCGGCCGAGCCGGCCCGGCGTACCGCCTCGGCCCTGGCCGACCAGCTCGACGACTACCTGCTGCCCCGGCTGGCCCGGCTCGACGCGCCGCTGCTGGTGGTGGTCGGCGGCTCCACCGGCGCCGGCAAGTCGACACTGGTCAACAGCCTGGTGCAGGCCCGGGTGAGCGCCGCCGGGGTGCTCCGCCCGACGACCCGCTCCCCGGTGCTGGTCTGCAACCCGGCCGACTCCGCCTGGTTCCGCCAGGGCGAGCTGCTGCCCGGCCTCACCCGCACCACCCAGCCGAGCGAGGACCCGCGCTCCCTGCACCTGGTCACCGCGCCCGCGCTCCCCGCCGGGCTGGCCTTCCTCGACGCCCCCGACATCGACTCGGTGGTCGACGCCAACCGGGCCCTCGCCGGCCAACTGCTGGCCGCCGCCGACCTCTGGCTCTTCGTCACCACCGCCGCCCGGTACGCCGACGCCGTCCCCTGGGAGCTGCTGCGCAGCGCCCGGGCCCGGGGCGCGGCCATCGCCATGGTGCTCGACCGGGTGCCGCCGGAGGCCGCCGACGAGATCGCCGCCCACCTGTCGGAGATGCTCGCCGCGCAGGATCTCGGCGCCGCGCCGCTGTTCGTCCTGCCCGAGACCTGGGTCGACGGCCAGGGCCTGCTGCCGAACAAGGTCACCGCGCCGCTGAGCGCCTGGTTCTCCCGGCTGGCCGCCGACGCCGAGGCCCGGGGCGCCGTGGTGCGACAGACGCTGGACGGCGCGCTCGCCTCGCTGCACCCGACCGTCGAGGCGCTGGCCGAGGCGGCCGACGAGCAGGTCGCCGCCGCCGACGCGCTCGACGAGCGGGTCCGGGCCGCGTACCGGGGTGCGCAGCGCACCGTGGAGGAGGGGCTCAAGGACGGCCGGCTGCTCCGCGGCGAGGTGCTGGCCCGGTGGCAGGAGTTCGTCGGCACCGGCGAGTTCTTCCGGACGCTGGAGGCGCGGATCGGCCGGCTGCGCGACCGGGTGGTCGCCGCGATGACCGGACGCCCCGCCACGCCCGCCACCGAGCTGCGCAACGCCATCGAGTCCCAACTGGTCACCCTGCTGCGCGGGGTCTCGTCGGAGGCGGCCGAGCACGCGTACACCGCCTGGAAGGCGCACCCGGCCGGGGCGGCGCTGCTCGAACCGGGGCTGGCCCACCCCTCCGACGACCTCTCCGAGCGGGCCGAGCGCCTGGTCCGGGACTGGCAGCGCGGCGTGCTGGAGCTGGTCAAGGCCGAGGGGGGCGACCGGCGCTTCGTGGCCCGCACCGCCGCATACGCGGTCAACGCCACCGGCCTCGCCGTCATGATCGCCGTCTTCGCCTCGACCGCGTTCATCCCGACCGGCCTGGAGGTGGCGACCGGGGCCGGCACCACCGTCGCCGCGCAGGCCGTGCTCCAGGCGATCTTCGGCGACCAGGCCGTGCGTAACCTCGCCACCAAGGCCCGAGCCGACCTGCTGGACCGGGTCCGGGCGCTGCTGGACGAGGAGGCGGCGCGCTACCTGACGCGCACCGACGAGGCCCGGCCCGGCGCGGACGCCGGGGCCGAGCTGCGCCGGGCAGCGTCCCGGGTCGAGGTGGCCCGGCACCACAGCGGCCTGGCCGACGGCGACGGCCTGCCCGCCCCGGGCGGTGACCGCCGATGACGGGCATCGTCGGCCGGATGCGCGAGGCGTTCCGGGGTGAGCAGCGGGTGGACGCCGACGACCTGGTGGCCCGCCTCGACGCGGTACGCCGCTTCCTCGACGCCGTGGACGGCCAGCTGCCGGACTCCCGCCTGGTCACCGCGCACACCCTGGTCGAGCGGGCCGGCACCCGGCTGGCGCTCTCCCGCGACCACACCGTGGTGGCGCTCGCCGGCGCCACCGGCAGCGGCAAGTCCAGCCTGTTCAACGCGCTGGCCCAGCTGGATCTCTCCCCGGTCGGCGTGCGCCGCCCGACCACCGGCGTGGCGCACGCCTGCGTCTGGGGCCCGCTCGACGGCGCCAGCCGGCTGCTCGACTGGGTCGGCGTGCTGCCCCGGCACCGGTTCGTCCGGGAGAGCGCGCTGGACGCCGACGACGAGACCAACCTGCACGGGCTGGTCCTGCTCGACCTGCCCGACTTCGACTCGGTGCAGCGGTCCCACCGGCTGGAGGTGGACCGGCTGCTCGGCCTGGTCGACCTGGTGGTCTGGGTGGTCGACCCGCAGAAGTACGCCGACCGGGTGATCCACACCAGCTACCTGCGCGAGTTCCACCGGCACCGGGACGTGACCCTGGTCGTGCTCAACCAGGCCGACCGGCTGTCGGCGACCGAGCTGCCCCGGGTCCTCGACGACCTGCGCCGGCTGCTCGACGCCGACGGGCTGGACGGCGTGCCGCTGCTGGCCACCACGGCGGTCCACCCGGGCGGCCTGACGGGGCTACGGGAGGCGCTGGAACGGGCGGTCGCCGAGCGTCAGGCGTCGCTGCGTCGGCTCTCCGGCGACGTGGACGCCGTCGTGGCGGGGCTGGGTGAGCTGGTGGTCACGGACGTCCCCCGCGACGCCCCGGACGAAGACACGGTCCGCTCGCTGGACCGGGCCCTGGCCGGCGCGGCCGGGGTGTCGGCGGTGGCCGACGCGGTCCAGGGGGCGTACCGGCACCGGGCCGGCGGCACGACCGGGTGGCCGGTCGTGCGGGGCTTGCGCCGGCTGCGACCGGATCCGCTGCGCCGGCTGCACCTGCCCGGCCCGGCCGCCGGGGCCGACCAGCCGGAGGAGAGCCTGGTCGCCGCGACCTCGGTGCCCGACCCGACCGCCGCCCAGCGTTCCGCCCTCGGGCTGGCCATCCGCGCGGTCGCCGACCGCTCCGGCGCCGGCCTGCCCGCGCCCTGGCCGGACGCGGTCACCACGGCCGCCCGGTCCCGCCTCGACGACCTGCCGGACGCGCTGGACCGGGCGATCGCCGGCACCGACCTGGGCATGGACCGGCGGCCGCTCTGGTGGCGGCTCGTCGGTGGCATCCAGTGGCTGGTCACCCTCGCCGCGCTGGCCGGGCTCGGCTGGCTGCTGCTCGGCTACGCGCTGCGCGCGCTCGGGCTGCCCGCCCTGGAGTACCCGCGGGTGGGTGAGGTGCCGCTGCCGACCCTGCTGCTGCTCGGCGGCCTGCTCGCCGGGCTGCTGGTGGCCGCGGTGACCCGGCCGGTGATCCGCTGGGCGGCCCGGCGAGCCCGGCAGCGGGCCGAGAAGCGCCTCACCGCCGCAGTGGCCGGGGTCGGCGACACGTACGTCCTCAGCCCGGTACGGGCCGTCCTCGACCGATACGGGCAGGCCAGGGACGCGCTGCGCGACGCGGCCCGGTAGAGCCCGCCCTCGGCACGGGTGTCCTGGCGGCCGTCGCGGCGTAGGGTCGGACCATGGCCACGCCACAGACCCCCTACGACGCGGTGCTACACGCCGCCCGCGACGTGACGAGGCTGGACACCGCCCTCGACGCCGAGATGCTCGGCGCCGCCCTGCTGGGCAGCGTCTACGCGATCGCCGAGACCGACCGGGAGCGGGCGGTACGGGAGTTCGTCTCCGGCTTCCTGGCCGCCACCTCGCGCCGCCGGACCGCCGCCGCGACCACCATCCGGTCGGTCTTCGCCGCGCTGGTGCCGGACGCGGAGGGCGCCGCGAAGGTCCGCCCCGGCACCCAGGCCCCGGCCTGGTCCGGCCAGCTCGGCCGGGTGCACCTCACCGGCGCCTGGTCGTACGGCGACGTGTACGGCGACCAGACCTCCTACCTCGCCACCTTCGCCTACGACGACGCGACGGGCGGTCCCGAGCACGCGCTGGTGGCGCTCGTCGACCACAACATCGGCATCACCAAGGACGTCTTCGTGGGCGGCCCCGCCGAGCGGATCCTCGAACAGGTCCGGCAGATGTGCGCCACCGACGACCTGACCTGGTTCCGCGAGGAGGACCCGGCCCGGATGCACGGCGAGGTGAGCCGGCACCTGACGGTCACCGACGACCTCGGCGACCTGCCCGGCGAGGGTTCGCTCGCCACCGACCGGGCCCTGGTCGGCGCCCGGCTGGCGGTGCTGCCCGGCGCGCCGGCGGACACGCTGACCTGGGACGCCGAGCCGCTCAGCGGGGAGGAGCGCACCGAGCTGGTGCGGACCTTCCTGGCGTCGCCGGAGGCGGCCCGAGCCGGCCTGCACGCCCTGGACGGCGACGCGGAGCTGGCCTCGCTGCACTTCTGTCTGGGCCTGCTCTTCGACCACGCGGCGAGCTTCCCGGACGCCGACCCGCTGCGCTGGAGCCCGGCGGTGGCGGGGCTGTTCCTGCTGGACTGGGTGCACCGCCGGGCCGTGCTGGACATGGACGACGCGGCGATGCTGCCCCGGGTGCTGCGCGCCTGGACGGCGTTCGCGGGACATCGGCGCGGCCTGCCGGAGCAGGCCGTCACCCGGACCGACGAGGCGATCGAGGAGCTGGTGCCGGAGTTCGCCCGGCTCTACAGCACGGGTGAGCGGCGCAGCCCGGCCACCGCCGCGGTGGCGCAGCTGATGGCGGACGGGGTGGACCCGGACGACCCGGCCGCGCTGGACGCCTGGATCGAGGCCAACCGCCAGCGCCTCGGCGACGACACCCCCTGACCGGTCACGCCGCGCTCAGCGCAGCGCGGCGTAGACCAGGCCGGCGACCAGACCGCCGACCACACCCCCGACGACCACCTGCGCGACGGTGTGGTCGCGCAGCCGTACCCGGGACCAGCCGGCCAGGGCCGGCAGCGGCGCCGCGGCGAGCATCCGGGGGCCGAAGGTCAGCGCCAGCACGACCACCGCGCCGGCGGCCACCGCGGTGTGGATCGACATCTTCCACCAGTGGCTGACGGTCACCGCCACCACCAGGCCGACCACCCCGGCGGCGACCAGGGCGAGCACCGGCCGGGGGGCGCCGAGCGCCGCGAGCAGCGCCAGGCCGGCGGTGGCCGAGGCCAGCCCGAAGAGCAGGGGTACGCGCCGCTGGTCGCGGACGCCCACGTGGTGGTCGGTCAGGCGGCCGCGCCGCACCCCGCCGAGGATGTACGCGAACGGGATGCCGCTGGCGAAGGCCGAGGCGAGCAGCGCCCAGCCGAGCCCGTGCGCGCCGCCGGCGCCGTGCCAGCCGACCGCGACGGTCAGCAGGGTCACCAGCACGGCGGGGGCGGTCACCTCGGTCACCAGCCGGGCCAGCCGGGTCAGGGCTCCGGGCGGTACGACGACCCGGCGGAGCCCACCGTCGTCACCGCCCCCGTCGATCCCGCTCAGCTCCCCGTCCCCGATCCGTCCCGTCCGGCCCCGCCGCGGGCCGGTTGCGCCGGCGGCGGGCGAACGGCCCGGTCAGCTGGCGTCGCCCGTCACCGTACCGTCCGGGTAGGGGGCGTCGTGGCTGGTCGGCGCGGGCGCCGCCGGGCGCTGCGGGGCCGGGCTCGGGGTGGCGACCGGGAACTTCGGCGGACGGTCGGTGGGCGACGGCGGTCGGACCGGCGGGCGGGCGGCCGGACGCCGACGCGGGCCGCCGGTGGTGGTGGCGGCGGCGGGGCGCGGCCCGGCGGCCGGCGAAGGGGGCGGCGGCGGGGTACGGGGGGCCACGGTCGGCGCGGCCGTCGGGGTCACGGTCCCGGTCGGCTCCGGGTCGGGCGACGACTCGGGGTCGGGCGACGGCTCGGGGTCGGGCGAGCTGGTCGGCGAACCGGTGGCGCTGGGCTCGGGGCTGACGGTGGGCGTCGGGTCCGGCGGCGGCTCGGAGAAGGTGCTGCTCGGATCTGCGGTCGGGGTGGGCCCGGGGGTCGGCGAGCCGGCCGGCGTGGGGCGAGGTGCGGGGGTCGGTGCGGCGGTCCGGCCCGGTGCGGGCGGGGTGGGCCGTGGGGGCGGGGGCGGCGGCAGCGGGCGCTGGGCCGAGCCGGGAACGGCCGGGGCCGGTGGTGCCGGCGCGGCCGCGGGCAGCGCGGGCAGCGGCGGCCCCAGCGGGATCAGCCTGACCGCGCCGGGCCCGGCGGCGGGGACGGCGGCCGGCGGGTCTCCGGGCCCGGCGGCCGGCGGCGCGGGCTGGCCGGTGGCGGGCAGCGGGACCACCACCGGGCCGTCGGAGGGGGTGGGCAGGAACGGGGTGCTGCCGTCGGGGAGCGCGCTGCTGCCGACGGTGGCGGAGCCGGTGCTGAAGGCGGCGAGGATCGGCATGGACGCCGTGCCGGCGAGCAGGGCCACCGTGAAGAGGTAGCCGCGGCCGGGGCCGGCCGGTCCGGGGGCGCGGTGCGCGCCGATCATCCGCCGGTAGCCGCCACCGACGCGGTGCCCGCCGAGCATGGGGGCGGGAGGACCGTCACCTGACTCGGACACCGCACAACTCCCTCGTCGTCGATTTTTGGGTAACCGGGCACCGGCGGGATTCCTAAACGGACATACGGCTTGAAACGCCCTACCGGCACCCAGGTCAGCTTGAACCAGTGACGCTCAGTTCACCAGGGACCACAGCGTGTCGACACACAAAATGTCCGTCGCCATGAATCTTCCAAGGGACAAATACGTCGATGCGTCGCGAAGACGACGGAACGGGATCGGTGGGGGAGGCCATACTGTGGAACCGCTCACCTCCTCTGCAATCATTCAGGCACGACGGCAACGCAGCCGGCCTCCGCGCACCCCGCGGCAGGCGCGGTTCGGCGCCGGCGCTCCCGAACCGGGTTCCTTCCCGAATCCGGCTCACCGCCGCGCGGCAACCCTCACCGGGGCTAGGCGCGGCCGCCAGGAACCAGCCCGGCACCGGCCGGGCCGGCGTACGAGTTGCGCGGACGGGTCACCCCCGGCGCCGACCCAGACACGACAGGGAGAGACGGATGGCAAAGGGCGACCCCGGGGTCACCAGCCGCGGCCGGCGGGCCGCACCCCGGTCCAAGCGCACCGCCGCGGCGGGCGAGCCGGAACTCGTACAGCTGCTCACCCCCACCGGTGAGCGGATCGACAGCGCGATCGGCCCGGACGGGACCGAGTACCGCGTCGACTTCACCGACGAGGAGTACCGCGGGCTCTACCGCGACCTCGTGCTGGTCCGCAAGCTCGACGCCGAGGCCACCGCGCTGCAGCGCCAGGGCGAGCTGGGCCTCTGGGCCAGCCTGCTCGGCCAGGAGGCCGCACAGGTCGGTTCGGGGCGCGCGCTGCGTACCCAGGACATGGCCTTCCCGACCTACCGGGAGCACGGCGTCCTCTACTGCCGGGGCATCGACCCGATCATGCCGCTCGGCCTGTTCCGCGGCGTCGACCAGGGCGGCTGGGACCCGAACGAGTTCAAGTTCAACATGTACACGATCGTGATCGGGGCGCAGACCCTGCACGCGACCGGGTACGCCATGGGTGTCGCCATGGACGGCAAGACCGGCACCGACGACGGCGAGGCGGTGATCGCCTACTTCGGCGACGGCGCCACCAGCCAGGGCGACGTCAACGAGGCATTCGTCTGGGCCAGCGTCTTCAACGCGCCGCTGGTCTTCTTCTGCCAGAACAACCAGTACGCCATCTCGGAGCCGCTGGAGCGGCAGACCCGCGTCCCGCTCTACCAGCGCGCGGGTGGCTTCGGCTTCCCCGGCGTCCGGGTGGACGGCAACGACGTGCTCGCCTCGTACGCGGTGACCCGGCACGCGCTGGACAACGCCCGGCTCGGCCAGGGCCCCAGCCTGATCGAGGCGTACACCTACCGGATGGGGGCGCACACCACCTCCGACGACCCGACCCGCTACCGGATCGCCAGCGAGGTCGAGGCCTGGCAGGCCAAGGACCCGATCGCCCGGATGAAGGCGTTCCTGACCAATCAGCAGATCGCCGACGCGGACTTCTTCGCCTCGGTCGACGAGCAGGCCCGCACCGAGTCGGTGCACCTGCGCGAGCGGGTGCTCGCCATGCCCAACCCCGAGCCGGTGTCGATGTTCGACCACGTCTACCCCACCGGGTCCCCGGAGCTCGACGAGCAGCGGGCGCAGTTCAGCAAGTACATGGAGTCGTTCGAGGGGAGCGCCCACTGATGGCCACGGAGACGCTCACCCTCGGCAAGGCCCTCAACACCGGTCTGCGCAAGGCCCTGGAGAACGACCCCAAGGTCGTCATCATGGGCGAGGACGTCGGCAAGCTCGGCGGCGTCTTCCGGATCACCGACGGGCTCCAGAAGGACTTCGGCGACCAGCGGGTGATCGACACCCCGCTGGCCGAGTCCGGCATCATCGGCACCGCGGTCGGCCTCGCCATCCGCGGCTTCCGCCCGGTCTGCGAGATCCAGTTCGACGGCTTCGTCTACCCCGCGTACGACCAGATCGTGTCGCAGGTGGCGAAGATGCACTACCGCTCGCAGGGCAAGGTCCGGATCCCGATGGTCATCCGGATCCCCTACGGCGGCGGCATCGGCGCGGTCGAGCACCACTCCGAGTCGCCCGAGGCGTACTTCGCCCACACCGCCGGTCTGAAGGTCGTCACCTGCGCCAACCCGCAGGACGCGTACTCGATGATCCAGCAGGCGATCGCCTCGGACGACCCGATCGTCTTCCTGGAGCCCAAGCGGCGCTACTGGGAGAAGGGCCCGGTCGACCTGGACGCCCCGCTCGCGGACGCGTACCCGCTGCACTCCGCCCGGGTGGCGCGGGCCGGCACCGACGCCACCGTGCTGGCGTACGGCCCGATGGTGCGGACCTGCCTGGACGCGGCCACCGCCGCCGCCGAGGACGGCCGGCAGCTGGAGGTCATCGACCTGCGCACGCTCTCCCCGCTGGACCTGACCGCCGCGTACGAGTCGGTCAGGCGCACCGGCCGCTGCGTGGTCGTGCACGAGGCCCCGGGCAACCTGGGCCTGGGCTCGGAGATCGCCGCCCGGATCACCGAGGAGTGCTTCTACTCCCTGGAGTCCCCGGTGCTGCGCGTCACCGGCTTCGACACCCCCTACCCGGCCAGCCGGGTGGAGGAGGAGTACCTGCCCGACCTCGACCGGGTGCTCGACGCCGTCGACCGCACCTTCGGCTGGTGAGCGGCATGTCACGGATCAAGGAGTTCAACCTCCCCGACCTGGGCGAGGGCCTGACCGAGGGCGAGATCCTCGCCTGGCTGGTCAAGGTGGGCGACGTCATCGAGCTGAACCAGCCGATCGTCGAGGTGGAGACGGCCAAGGCGGCCGTCGAGATCCCGGCGAAGTGGGCCGGCCAGGTGCAGGCGATCTTCCACCCGGAGGGCACCACGGTCGAGGTCGGCACGCCGATCATCGCGATCGACACCGACCCGGGCGCCGGGCCGATCGAGGAGTCGACGACCGGTGCGCCGGCCTCCGCGCTGCCCACCCCGTCGGCGGCCTCGCTGGCCGCCGTCGAGGTGGCCCCGACCGAGGGCGCGGTCGAGCCGGGCCTGATCGGCGGTCCCGCCCCGGGTGGGCGTACCGCCGTACTGGTCGGCTACGGCCCGCGCACCACGGCGGCCAAGCGCCGCCCGCGCAAGGACGCGGTGCCGGCCCAGGCCTCGGCCGCTCCGGTCCAGCCCGCGCCGGCTCCGGTGGCGCCCGCTCCGGTCGCTCCGGCCGCGCCGGTGTCGCCGGCGCCGGGCGTGGACGGCAACGGGCGGGCCGGCGGGCTGGTGCTGGCCAAGCCGCCGGTGCGCAAGCTCGCCAAGGACCTCGGCGTCGATCTCGCCACGCTGACCGGCTCGGGCCCGCTGGGCTCGATCACCCGGGAGGACGTACAGCGGGCGGCGAGCGGGACCCCGGCGGCGGCCGAGCCGCTGACGGCGGCGGCCCCGGCCACGGCGGCCGCGAGCTTCGGCGCGGACCGCGAGCAGCGCATCCCGGTCAAGGGGGTACGCAAGCTCACCGCCGAGAACATGTCCCGCTCGGCGTTCACCGCCCCGCACGTGACGGAGTTCCTCACCGTCGACGTGACCCGGGCGATGAAGGCGCTGGACCGGCTGCGCGAGCGGCGGGAGTGGCGCGACGTGCGGGTCTCGCCGTTGCTGCTGGTCGCCAAGGCGGTGCTGCTGGCGGTCAAGCGTCACCCGATGGTCAACTCGACCTGGGCCGGCGACGAGATCATCGTCAAGGACTACGTCAACCTGGGCATCGCGGCGGCCACCGAGCGCGGCCTGATCGTGCCGAACATCAAGGACGCCGGCCGGCTGTCGCTGCGCGAGCTGGCGGACGCGATGACCGACCTGGTGCAGACAGCCAAGGCGGGGAAGACCTCGCCGGCCGACATGTCGGGCGGCACGCTGACGATCACCAACGTGGGGGTCTTCGGCGTGGACACCGGTACGCCGATCCTGCCCCCGGGCGAGTCGGCGATCCTGGCCTTCGGCGCGGTCCGCGAGATGCCGTGGGTGCACAAGGGCAAGGTGAAGCCGCGCCAGGTCACCACGCTGGGCCTGTCGTTCGACCACCGGATCATCGACGGTGAGCTCGGCTCGAAGTTCCTCCGCGACATCGGGGACTTCCTGGCCGACCCCGAGGCGGCGCTGCTCGCCTGGACCTGACCGTCCACGACACCAGCCACGGCCGGTGTGCCCAGGGTGAACGCCCGGCACACCGGCCGTTGCCATTGCATGAAGAAAAGTTCGCCAGTAGCCCCTTGTGGCCTACGAATCGTAGGCAGGTGTCTCAGCTCACCTAACAATCGATGGAAGTTGGCGGCGTCTTGCGCTTAAATAGAGACATCAAGGGGCTGACAACCGAATAGTCGGAGGAGAGACACCATGAGCATGATCGAGCGCATCCGCACCCGCCGCGACGCCACCCGCCGCGCCCGCGCGATCGAGCACGCGCTTCGTTCCGCCAACTCGCCCGCGGTGCGCGAGGAGATCCTCGCGATCGCCCAGCGCCACATGAGCTGACGCGGCACAGACTTTCCTCACCTCCTCCAGATCGATGACCCGCCCGGGGCACCCGGGCGGGTCATCGGCGTTTCCGCGCCGCTGAGACCGGGATTCCACCTCGACCGGACGCCCGGTACGGTGGGGCACGGTCGCCACCCGCCGACCCGGGCACCGATCGAGCCGGATGAGAGCCGATCGCCACCGCCCGGCGACGCGGAGTGACGGCCCGGTGCTCCCCGGACGCCCCGCGCGGTCACCGGATACGGTGCGGGGAGCCCGCACGGCCGATCCGCCGGCGACACCGGCGAGCCCGCCGCCCGGTCCCGGACGGCATCGGCGGCCGACATGTGATGGAGGAGGCGCACCCATGACGTCCGAGGGCCAGCACCGCCCCGGCCAGGAGCCGGACCAGGTGCCGCCGGGCGCCGGTGGACCGGCGCCGTACGGCGACCGACAGACGCAGCAGGACACCGGGTACGGCAACCCCGCCGCCCCGGACCTGGGCTGGGCGCCACCACCACCGGCCGGCCGACCGGATCAGGCCGCCCCGGCCTGGGCCGCCGCGCAGGAGCAGCCCCCGGCGTGGGGCGCCGCGCAGGTGCCGCAGCAGGGCGAGCCGGCGCAGCCCGGCCAGTGGGCCGCGCCGCAGCCCGCCTGGGCCGCCCAGTCCGACCAGCCCGCCGCCGCCTGGGCCGCCGCCTCCGTACCCGGCCAGCCCGCCGGGCCGGGCGAGCCGGCACAGCCCGCCTGGGCGCAGCCCGAGCAGGCCGCCCCCGCGTGGTCGCAGCCCGACTCCGGCGCCCGTGGCGCCGCCCGGGTGCCCCAGCCGAACGACGCCTGGCCCGCCTCCGCCGACCCGGCCGCCTCCGGCGGCTGGAACGCCGGGCAGCAGGACCAGGCCGCCAACGGCTGGGCCGCCGCGCCGCCGCACGACGAGCCGGCCCACTCCGGCGGCTGGAACACTCCGGCCCAGGACGACCCGGCCCGCTCCGGCGGCTGGAACGCCGGCACGCCGGGCCAGGACCAGGACGCCGCGGGCAACGGCGGCTGGAACGCCGGCGGGGCCGCGTCCCACGAGGCGTCCACTTCGGGCGGTCGGCACGTCGGCGCCGGGCAGCACGAGCAGTCCACCGGCTGGAACGGCGCAGCCGCGCCCCAGGAGCAGGCCGACGGCTGGGGTGGCGAGACCCAGCCGCCGCAGGACGACGCGGTCCGCTCCGGCGGGTGGAACGTGCCGTCCACCCAGGACGATGCGCCCCGATCCGCCGGCCGCGCCTCGGTACCCGTGCCGCCGCAGCAGCAGCCGGAACAGGCCGTGCCCGCGTGGGCGCAGCCCGACACCGGCGCGCGCGGCGCCGCGCAGGTGCCGCAGCACGACAACCCGGCGGCCGACGGATGGTCCACGGAGGACGACCCGGCGCGCTCCGGCGGCTGGAACGCCGCCCACTCGCCGCAGGACGACCCGGCCCGCTCGGGCGGGTGGAACACCGGCCAGGACGACGCCGCCCGCTCCGGTGGCTGGAACACCGCCGCCCCGGACAACGCCACCGGCGCCGGCGGGTGGAACAACGCCCCGCAGGCGGACGAGCGGTCGCCGCAGTCGTGGGACGCCGCCGGCGCACCGGCGCCCACCCACTGGGAGGCCCGCGCCGAGCAGCAGGCCGCCGACGGTTGGGGCGGTGCCGCGGACGAGCCGGCCCGTGGCGCCGGTTCCTGGGGCGCGGCCGCCGTGCCCGGACAGGACGACCGACCCGAGTCGGGCGGCTGGACGCCCCCGGAGCAGCCCGCCCGGGCGACCGCCTCCGTCGCGGTCCCGGGCAGCCCGCCGGCCTGGGGGGCGGACGCCGACAACCCGTCGCAGCGGGCCGGTGCCGACCGTCCGGCCGTGCCGGACGCCGAGCCGTGGGCGGCCGAGGAGGCCTGGGGACGCGCCGAGGCCGCACCCGCGCAGCGACAGGCCGGCGACGCCTGGGAGCCCCAGCGCGCCGACGAGGCACCGATCTACCAGCCGGCGCCGGCACCCGGCATCTCGCCGGCCAACGCGGTGCCCCTGCCGCCGCAGGAGCAGCGGGTGCCGGGCGCCAGCCTGGCCGCCACGCCGCCGGCCGACTACGTCCCGCCGGCCCAGTTCGGTGGCGCCGCCGACCAGTCCTCCTTCGAGCCGGCCGGGCGTGCGGACGCGCCGTCGGCGTACGAGCCGGAACGGGCGGGCTGGGGTTCCGGCGAGGAGTCGCAGTCGCCGGCCGGGCCGGTGGTGCCCGGGCCGCGTACCTCGCCGGAGGCCGACGGGGCCGGGCGCGCCGCTGTGCCGGTTGCCGACGAGTCCGCTGCCGGGCGGGCGTCGGCGAGCGCGTCGGTGCCGCTGGCCAGCCGGGTGATGCCCCCGACCGACCAGGCCGTGCGGCCGGGCGCCACGGGTGCCCCGCAGCCCCGGGTGTACGGCCGGCCGGCCCGCCCGGAGCCGGTGGACGAGCCGGTCGAGGAGTACGACGGCCAGCAGGCCGAGCACGACTCCCCGCCCCGCTTCGCCGAGCAGCAGTCCTTCGACGGCCAGCAGTCCTTCGACGGCCAGCAGCGCTTCGAGGACCAGCAGCGCTACGAGGACCAGGACCGGCGGCGCTTCGACGAGCCGGAGCGGCCGTCCGGCCCGCCCGGCTTCGGCTCCGAGGCTCCCTCGTCCGCGCCGCCCACCTCGCCCGCCGCGCCGCCGGCGTTCCCGGGCGCCATCCCGGCCTTCGCGGACCCGGCCAGCAACAACCGGCCGATGAACGGGACCCGCCCGCACGGCCCCGGCGACCGCCCGGCCGAGCCGTTCGGCGCCGGCCCGGCCGGCGGCGGTCCGGCCGCCGGTGCGGTCCCCGGTTACGGCCACCCGGCCCACGACCCGGCCCACGGCGGTGGCACGGCGCCGTTCCCCCAGGCGGGGCCGCAGTTCCCGCCGGCCGGGCCGCAGTTCCCGCCCGCGGGTCAGCAGTTCCCGCCCGCCGGGCAACCCTTCCCGCCGGCCAACCAGCCCGGTCCGGGCGCCTGGCACCAGGATCCGGAGCCCGAGCAGGGACGCTTCAACGCGTTCAAGCCGGACGCGGAGCCGAAGGTCGAGCAGCCGGCGCCGAAGGTCCGCAACGGCCGGGTGCTGGCCATGGTGCTGATCGTGGCGGTGCTGATCCTCGCCATCCCGCTCGGCCTGCTCAGCCTGCTGGGCAAGATCGGCGGGGAGGAGGAGCCGTTCAAGGTGGGCTCCTGTGTGAAGCAGTCCGGCAACGGCGCGACCGAGGTGGACTGCGGCGAGCCGAACGCGTTCACCGTGGTCTCCAAGGTCGACGCGAAGGAGAAGTGCGCCGACCCGACCCAGCCGCACGTGGTGCTGCCGGGCAGCGGCGCCGACCGGGTGCTCTGCCTCAAGCCGGCCGCCAAGTAGCACGTTCCGGCGGCGGGGCCACGGTGATCCGTGGCCCCGCCGTCGTATCCGCTGTGGCGTGATCGACCACGCGCGGGGTCACGCCGTGGCGGCGGCCCGGCATCCGGCAGACTGGAGTCATGAGCGCACGCGTACGGGCTCCTGAGCTGCACGGTCGGGGCTGGCTGAACACCGGTGGGCGGGAGCTGAAGCTCGCCGACCTGCGCGGCCGGATCGTCCTGCTGGACTTCTGGACCTTCTGCTGCATCAACTGCCTGCACGTGCTCGACGAGCTGCGCCCGCTGGAGGAGAAGTACGCCGACGTGCTCGTCGTGATCGGCGTGCACTCGCCGAAGTTCGAGCACGAGAAGGACCCGGACGCGCTGGCCGCCGCCGTCGAGCGGTACGGGGTGCACCACCCGGTGCTGGACGACCCCGAGCTGGACATGTGGGGCCAGTACGCGGCGAAGGCCTGGCCGACCCTGGCCGTGGTCGACCCCGAGGGGTACGTGGTGGCCACCATGGCCGGCGAGGGCCACGCCGAGGGGCTGACCCGCCTGGTCGACGACCTGGTCGCCACCCACACGGCGAAGGGCACCCTGCACCGGGGCGACGGCCCGTACGTCCCGCCGGCGGAGCCGGAGACCACGCTGCGCTTCCCCGGCAAGGCCGTGGTGCTCGACGGTGGCAACCTGCTGGTCTCGGATTCGGCCCGGCACTCCCTGGCCGAGCTGGCCCCCGACGGTGAGAGCCTGGTCCGGCGGATCGGCTCCGGCGAGCGGGGTCGGGCCGACGGGCCGGCCGACGCGGCCAGCTTTTCCGAGCCGCAGGGGCTCTGCCTGCTCCCCGCGCACGTCGCCGAGGTGGCCGGCTACGACCTGGTGGTCGCGGACACCGTCAACCACCTGCTGCGCGGCGTACGGCTCGCGACCGGCGAGGTGGTGACGGTCGCCGGCACCGGCCGGCAGTGGCGTTCCTCGGTCGACGACCACGCGCACGACGCGCTCTCGGTCGACCTCTCCTCCCCCTGGGACCTGGCCTGGTACGACGACAAGGTCGTCATCGCGATGGCCGGCATCCACCAGCTCTGGTGGTTCGACCCGATCCGCCGCACCGCCGGCATGTACGCCGGCACCACCGTGGAGGCGCTGCGCGACGGTCCGCTGCCGGACGTGTGGATGGCGCAGCCCTCCGGGCTCTCCGTCTCGGCCGACGGCACCCGGCTCTGGGTGGCCGACAGCGAGACCAGCGCGCTCCGCTACGTCGAGAACGGCATGATGGCCACCGCAGTGGGGCAGGGCCTCTTCGACTTCGGCCACGTGGACGGTCCGGCCGACCGGGCGCTGCTGCAGCACCCGCTCGGGGTGTGCGCGCTGCCGGACGGTTCGGTGCTGATCGCCGACACCTACAACGGCGCGGTGCGCCGCTTCGACCCGGAGACCGACCAGGTCGCCACGGTGGCCGACGGCCTGGCCGAGCCGAGCGGCATCGTGCTCACCGCCGACGGTGACGTGCTGGTGGTCGAGTCGTCCGCGCACCGGCTGACCCGACTGGCGCCGGGCACGCTCACGGCGGCCGGGGCGAGCACCGTGAACGGCCCCCGGCACCAGGTGGAGCGTAAGCCGACGGACGTGGCGGCCGGCGAGCTGACCCTCGACGTGATCTTCACGCCCGCGCCCGGGCAGAAGCTGGACGAGACGTACGGCCCGTCGACCCGGCTGGTGGTCTCCGCCTCCCCGGCGGAGCTGCTGGTCGAGGGGGCCGGCACCACCACCGACCTGTCCCGTCGGCTGGTGATCGACGGGGCGGTGGCCGGCGGGGTGCTCCAGGTGACCGCCCAGGCGGCCACCTGCGACAAGGACGTCGAGCACGCCGCCTGCCACCTGACCCGGCAGGACTGGGGCGTACCGGTGCGGGTGGTCGAGGGTGGCGCGACGCGCCTGCCGCTGGTGCTGCGCGGCCTGGACGCCTGAACGAGGCACCAGGCCGCCCCGGGCCGTGGCCTCGGCGGCATGATTCGGTGACCCCGGAGCGGGACGTCAGACGAACGGCTTCAAGGTGACGCCCGCGTCGAGCAGCGCGGCCCGCACCAGGGCCGCCGAGGCGACCGCGCCCGGGGTGTCACCGTGCAGGCAGATCGAGCCGACCGCGCACGGGATGACGGTGCCGTCGACCGCGACGACGGTGCGCTCGGTGGCCATCCGTACGGCCCGGGCGGCCACCTCCTCCGGGTCGGTGACCAGCGCGCCGAGCGCGGTGCGGGGCACCAGCGAGCCGTTGGGCAGGTAGCCCCGGTCGGCGAAGCCCTCGGCGACCATCCGCAGGCCCGCCCCGACGGCGAGCTGGGCGAGCTTCGAGCCGGGGGCGCAGAGGATCGGCAGCTGGTCGTCGTACCCGCTGACGGCGGCGACCAGGGCGGCGGCCTGCGACTCGTCGACGGCCGCCGCGTGGTAGAGCGCGCCGTGCGGCTTGAGGTAGCGGACCCGGGTGCGGAACAGCCGGCAGAACGCGTCCAGGGCGCCGAGCTGGTAGGTGACCTCGTCGCGCAGGTCGGTGAAGGCGTACTCGATGTGCCGGCGGCCGAAGCCGGCGAGGTCGCGGTAGCCGACCTGGGCGCCGATGGCCACGCCGCGATCGGCGGCCGCGGCGCAGACCCGCCGCATGGTCGACGGGTCACCGCCGTGGAAGCCGCAGGCGACGTTGGCCGAGGTGACCAGGTCCAGCAGCGCGTCGTCGTCGCCGAGCCGCCAGATGCCGAATCCCTCGCCGAGGTCAGCGTTGAGGTCCATGGAACCTCACCGTAGTCCCTGGCCGGGCCTGCGCGAGCGCGGTCACGTCGTCCACCACCCCGATGACGGGGTACCCGCCGGTGGTGGGGTGGTCGGCCAGGAAGACCAGCGGCTGGCCGTCGGCCGGCACCTGCACCGCCCCGAGCACGATCCCCTCACTGGGCAGTTCACCGGCCACCGCGCGGGGCAGCGGCGCGCCGGTCAGTCGCGCGCCGACCCGGTCGCCCACCGGGCTGACCGTGTACGGGGTGTCGAACAGCCGGTCGAGCGCGTCCGGGGTGAACCAGTCGGCCCGCGGCCCGGGGCGCAGGGTCAGCCGCAGCTCGCCGCTCGGGGGCCGACCGACGGTCACGTCCACCGGTGGCGGCGGCCCGGGCCACGGGCCGAGCGGGAGGCGGTCACCGTCGCGTACCGGGGGCGGACCGAGGCCGGAGAGGGTGTCGGTGGCGCGGCTGCCGAGCACCGGTTCGACCGCGATCCCGCCGCTGACCGCCAGCCAGTTGCGCAGCCCGTCGCGGGCCGGCCCGATCCGCAGCACCGCGCCGGCCGGCACCGCGAGCGCCCGGCCCACGTCACCCGGTCGCGGGCCCACCCGGACGTCGGCGTCGGCCCCGGTCACCGCGACCATGACGGCCCGGGTCGGCCGCAGCTCGCAGCCGGTCAGGGTGATCTCCAGGCCGGCGGCGGAGACCGGGTTCCCCACCAGGCGGTTGGCCAGCGCCAGCGCCGCCGGGTCGAGCGCCCCCGACCGGGGTACGCCGAGATGCGCGTACCCACGTCGGCCGAGGTCCTGGACGGTGGTGAGCGGGCCGGCCCGGCGTACCTCGATCAGGTCGGTCACGCGGCCACCAGCCGGACCCGGGTGCCGGGGGTGAGCCGGGCCGGCGGGTCGGCGCGCACGTCGAACAGGGTCAGCCCGGTGCGCCCGACCAGCAGCCACCCGCCCGGCGAGGCGGTCGGGTAGATCCCCGCGTACGGCCCGGCGAGCGCCACCGACCCGGCCGGCACCCGGGTACGCGGGCTGGGCAGCCGGGGCACCACCCACTCCGGCGGCAGCCCGGTCAGGTACGCGAACCCGGGCGCGAAGCCGCAGAACGCCACCCGGAACGCGGTCTCCCGCAGTCGTCGCACCACCTCGGGCACGGTCACGCCCCAGTGCCCGGCGACGACGGGCAGGTCCTCCCCGTCGTACACGGTGGGAACCTCGACCTGGGCGGCGGCGGCCGGAACGGCGACCGGCCGGGGGGTCCACCCGGCGATCCGCGCGGCGACGGCCGCCGGGTCCGGTACGCCGTCGAGCAGGACGGTAGCCGCGGCCGGGACGATCTCGACGGCGGTCAGCTCACCGGCGTCGCGGCGGTGCCACAGCTCGGCGCGCCACGCCTCCACCTGGTCGGGGTCGTCGCAGTCGAGCATGAGGGCGTGTCGGCCGACGGGTCGGATCCGCATCCCGCCATCCTCCCCGATCGATCCGACGGGCAGGGCCCGCGCACGCGCGCCGCGGCGGGTGACCAGACGCACTACCCGCAGGTAACCTACGGTGCCGTAACCTGTATCCGTGACCACCTCCGCACCGCTCCGGCTCAAGCCGGTCGACATCGGGAAGCCCCGGATGCGCGGCTGGCTGCACACCTACGCCTTCTTCGTCGCGCTCGTCTGCGGCATCGTCCTGTGCGCGATCGCGGCCACCCGCCCGGGCTGGGCACCCCTGGTGAGCTGCCTGATCTACAGCCTCACCGTCTGCGGGCTCTTCGGCACCAGCGCCCTCTACCACCGGCGGGTGTGGTCCGAGCGGGGCTACCAGATCATGCGCCGGCTGGACCATTCGATGATCTTCGTGTTCATCGCCGGCACCTACACGCCGTTCTGCGCGCTGCTGCTCGACCGCCGGATGGCCACCATCATGCTCAGCGTGGTCTGGGGCGGGGCGCTGGCCGGCGTGGCGCTGAAGCTGGTCTGGCCGCACGCGCCCCGCTGGGTGTCCGCGCCGCTCTACCTGGCGCTCGGCTGGGTCTCGGTGGCGATGCTGCCGCAGATCCTGCACCAGGGCGGGGTGACCGCGCTGGTCCTGCTCGCCGTCGGCGGCGCGATCTACAGTGTCGGCGCGGTCTTCTACGCCCTGCGCCGGCCCAACCCGTGGCCCACCGTCTTCGGCCACCACGAGTTCTTCCACGCCTGCACCCTGCTCGCGGCGCTCTGCCACCACATCGCCATCTACTTCGCGCTCTTCGCCTGAGGCAGAAGCCCACCGCCGGCCCGGCCGGACATGGTGCGGGGCCCCGCACCGATGCGGGGCCCCGACGTCTGCGCGGGGATCAGGTCGGGTAACCGGGGCGGCGCACCTCGCGGTACTCCTCCCGCACCACCCGGTCGTCCTGCACCGGCACGACCCGGTCGGCCACCACGCGGTCCTCGCGCACCGGGGTGGCCACCACGGTGCGGCGGCGGGTGTTCCAGAAGTAGAGGGTGGTGAGCAGCCCGGCGACGCCGGCGAGCATCAACACCCAGCCGACGACGTTCAGGTTGAGCCATCCCAGGTTCGCGTCGATGGCGAACGCGAAGATCGCGCCCAGCGCGATGAGGAAGATGCTGGCACCGATGCCCATGATGTCGCCTCCTTGGCATGTCCATTGGCGTATCCGACCGCCGCGGCCATCGGTGAGCGTGCGGCACACATCGACTTACCCAGGCGCTCCGATCGCCAATCAGGCAAGCTGGGCGCATGACGGACGCCCACGCCGAGGAACGGACCCTGGTGCTGCTCCGGCACGCCAAGGCCGAACTACCCGCCGGGGACGCCCCGGACGTCGAACGTCGGCTGACCGCACGCGGGCACGCCGACTCGGCCGCCGCCGGAGCCTGGCTGGCCCGGCACGGCCTGCTGCCCGAGGTGGTGCTCTGTTCGTCGTCCCGGCGCACCCGGCAGACCTGGCACGACGTGGCGATGGGCATGACGGGATCCCCGCCGGAAGGGGGACCGGCGGGGTCGGCACCCGTGGTGCGCTACGAGCCGACCGCGTACGAGGCGCAGCCGCAGGACCTGCTCGCCCTGGTCCGGGCGGCCGAGCCGAAGGCCCGGACGGTCCTGCTGATCGCCCACAATCCCGGCATCTCGCTGCTGTCTTCGCTGCTCGACCCGGAACGGGCGGATCCCGAGGGGTTGCGCACCACCGACCTGGTGGTGCACCGGGCCGCGACGCCGTGGGCGGACCTGGCACCGGGCGGCGCGGCGATCGTGAACCGCCACACCGCCCGCGGCTGAGCCGGTACGTCTTTCCCGGACCGCACCTCCGGGGCAGGCAGCGCGTGGACGGCAGCGCGGGCGGCGGGTCAGGACGGTGGCGCGGTGGGCGGGTCAGGACGGTGGCGCGGTGGGCGGCGGCGGGTCGGGCGGCGGCGGCATCATCGCGGTCGGATGGGAGAGGCGGTTCTCCTCCACGATCAGCGTGCGTGCCCGCTTGCGCCGGTCCTGCCAGAACCAGAGCGTGGTGAGCAGCACGGCCAGCCCGGCCAGGATGAACACCCAGCCGACCGCGCGCAGGTCGATCCACCAGACGTTGGCCCGGATGGCGAAGGTCATGATCGCGCCCAGCGCGATGAGAAAGATTCCGCTACCAATGCCCATGTGCGCTGCACTCCCCCGTGCGGTGGCCTCTGGGCGTGCCCCTGACGTGGTCCGCGACGGTTACCCGTCAACCGGCCCGCCTACCAGTCCCGCCCCCGCGAATCCCGCCCTCCGCCCCGCCACCCCCTGAGCGCACATTCAGAGAAAGCGTGGCTATCCCGACTCGGATAGCCACTCCTTCTCTGAAAATGCGCGGGCCTGCGTGGTGGTGCTGGGCCCGGTGGGGCGCGTGTCGGGTCGGGTGCCCGGTGAGGGGCTCGGGCAGCCGGGTGAGGGTCGGCGCGGGCTGGTGGGGGTCCGGCGCGGCGTTGGGGCGGCTCCCGGGTTTGCGGCGGAGTCGCGGTGTTCGACGGGCCGGATACCGCGACATGCCGCAAGGCGCGGCAGGCGGCGGCGGGCACGGCGACACGCCGGCAAAGCACCCACGACTCGGGCCCAGCTGGGTGCGACACCGACGGCAGAGCACCCAGGACCCGGGCCCGGGTCGGTGCCGCACCGACGGCGGCGGCCGGCGAGCAGATGCTCGCCGGCCGCCGTCAGGATCGAACCGGGCTGATCACCCCGGAGGGGATCAGAACGCCTCCTCCGGGAGGTCCATGATCTCCAGGTCGACGCCCTCGATGATCCGCCGGTCGGCGCCGATGCGGGGCAGCACCTCGCGGGCGAAGAACCGGGCGGCGGCCACCTTGCCGGTGTAGAACGCCTTGTCGGCGGCGGAGACCTCGCCGGCCAGGGCGCGCAGGGCCACGTCCGCCTGCTTCTGCAGCAGCCAGCCGACGACCAGGTCGCCGATGGCCAGCAGGAAGCGGCGGCTGCTCAGGCCGACCTTGTAGAGGCTGCGGGTGTCGCCGCCCTGCGCCTCGCCGAGCCAGCCGGTCATCACGCCGAGCATGGTCTGGATCTCGGCGAGCGCCTTGCCCAGCGCCTGCCGCTCCTCCTTGAGCTGACCGTTGCCGCCCTCGGTGGCGATGAACTCCTGGATCTCGCCGGCGACCGCCATCAGGGCCTTGCCGTTGTCCCGGACGATCTTCCGGAAGATCAGGTCGAGGCTCTGGATCGCGGTGGTGCCCTCGTACAGGGTGTCGATCTTGGCGTCGCGGACGTACTGCTCCAGCGGGTAGTCCTGGAGGAAGCCGGAGCCGCCGAAGGTCTGCAGCGACTCGTGACCCAGCAGCTCGTACGCGCGCTCCGAGCCGACGCCCTTGACCAGCGGAAGGAGCAGGTCGTTGACCCGCTTGGCCAGCTTGGTGGCCTTCTCGTCGCCGGCCGCCTCGGCGATGGCGACCTTGTCCTGCCAGCTGGCGGTGTAGCAGACCAGCGCGCGCAGGCCCTCGGCGTACGACTTCTGCAGCAGCAGCGAGCGGCGCACGTCCGGGTGGTGGGTGATGGTCACCCGCGGGGCGGCCTTGTCGGCCTGCTGGATCAGGTCGGCGCCCTGCACCCGGTTCTTGGCGTACTCAAGGGCGTTCAGGTAGCCGGTGGAGAGGGTGGCGATCGCCTTGGTGCCGACCATCATCCGGGCGTACTCGATGATCATGAACATCTGCCGGATGCCGTCGTGCTTCTCACCCAGCAGCCAACCCTTGGCCGGCACGCCGTGCTCGCCGAAGGTCACCTCGCAGGTGTTGGAGACCTTCAGGCCCATCTTGTGCTCGACGTTGGTGGCGAAGACGCCGTTGCGCTCGCCCAGCTCGCCGGTGCTCTCGTCGAAGTGGTACTTCGGCACCACGAAGAGCGACAGGCCCTTGGTACCCGGACCGCCGACGCCCTCGACGCCGACCGGACGGGCCAGGACGTAGTGGACGATGTTGTCGCTCAGGTCGTGCTCACCCGAGGTGATGAAGCGCTTGACGCCCTCGATGTGCCAGGAGCCGTCCGGCTGCTGGATCGCGCGGGTCCGACCGGCGCCCACGTCCGAGCCGGCGTCCGGCTCGGTGAGCACCATGGTGGAGCCCCACTGCTTGTCGATGAAGAGCCGCGCCCACTTCTTCTGCTGCTCGGTGCCCTCGACGTGCAGCACGTGCGCGAAGGACGGGCCGGAGGCGTACATCCAGATCGGCGCGTTCGCGCCGAGCACCAGCTCGGCGAGGGACCACCAGAGCGCCCGCGGGGCGTTGGTGCCACCGAGGGAGTCGGGGAGGTCCAGCCGCCAGAACTCGGAGTCCATGAACGCCTGGTACGACTTCTTGAACGACTCCGGCAGCGGCGCGGTGTGCGTGGCCGGGTCGAAGACCGGCGGGTTGCGGTCGCTGTCCGTGTAGCTGGCCGCGAGGTCCTCCCGGGCCAGGCGGTCGACCTCGGAGAGGAAGCTGCGGGCGGTGTCGACGTCCAGGTCCGAGTACGGCTCCTGGCCGAACGTCCGGTCCGCCCCGAAGACCTCGAACAGGTTGAACTCGAGGTCCCGAAGGTTGCTCTTGTAGTGGGTCATGCTCGCTGGCCCCGCTTCCGGACAGGTGTTACCGATCAGTAACCCCGACTGTATTACTCACCGGTAGCTACCGACAAGCCGATCAGGGAAGTGACGGCGATTACACACCTGCGGTTCAGCTCTCGTTCGGCGTACGGCAGGGCGGCGCAGGGCGGGGCGGCTCACGCCTCCGCCGCGCCAACCTCCCAGCTCGGCACGGGTACGGTCGCCCCGGTACGCGGGCCGGTGTACTCCATCAGGACCAGGGCGATGTCGTCGTCCAGCCGCCCGTGCACCCACTCCACCAGCGCGGTCTCCAGCGAGGCGAGGCCGTCGCCGACCGTGCCGTGACCGAGCAGCCGCCAGGCCCGGTCGGCGGTCGGGAAGAACTCACCGTCGCGCCGGGCCTCACCGAGCCCGTCGGTGAAGAGCAGCAGCCGGTCGCCGGGCTCCAGCCGTTCCACCCGGGGGCGCACCACCGGCATGAACCCCAGCGGCGGGGCGGGCGCCGGCGGCTCCAGCGGGATCACCGCGCCCCGGCGCAGCAGCAGCGGTGACGGGTGGCCGCAGTTGACGATGGTCAGCGTCCCGCCCCGCTCCTCCACCACGGCCGCCGTGACGAAGTCCTCGTCGCCCACGTTGCGGGCCACCGCCCGGTCCAGGTCGGCCACCACCGCGCGCAGGTCGGCCCGCTCGTACGCGACGTGCCGGTACGAGCCCAGCACGATGCTCGCCAGCCGGACCGCGTCCAGCCCCTTGCCCCGGACGTCCCCAATGATCATGCGGACGCCGTACGGGGTGTCGATGGCCTCGTAGAGGTCGCCGCCGATCTCGGCGGTGGCCGTCGAGGAGATGTACCGGGCGGCCACCGCGAGGGTGCCCACCTGCGGCCCGAGCGGTCGCAGCACCGCCTGCTGGGCGACCGACGCCAGCTTCGACAGCTCGGCGATCTGCTCGCCCTGCCGCTGCCGCAGCGCCGCCACCGCCGCAGCGATCCCGCTGGCGAAGGCGATCCCGGCGAGGTCGACGGCGGTGACCAGCGACGGGGTGGGCTCGGTCAGCGCGAAGCTGGCCCCGAGCACCGCGGCGACCAGGCCGATCCCGAGCACCACCCGCCAGGAGGCGAACGCGGCGGCCAGGATGGGGGCAGCCATCATCAGCGCCACGTAGTGCGCTTCCCGGCCGTCGGCCAGCTCCACCGCCGAGATGATCGTGAGCAGGCCGAGGGCCGCGCCGACGCCGGCGCGGGATCCGGGACTCAGCGGGCCGCGGCCCGACTGGAAGGCATGCGTGCGTACGAGGGACAGCATGCCTGATGGACGTGCACCGGTGAATGAACCTGACCCCTCGATTGAGGGTGTTCCAACCGGCCGGCCGGTCACGGCGAGCCGATCGCCGTCAGCCGAGGACCTCGTACTTCACCGTCAGCTCACCCAGGCTCACCGAAGCGATGGTCTCGAACGCGGCGCGGGACAGGTCGAGGCAGCGCCCCTCGATGAACGGGCCACGGTCGTTGATGCGGACGGTCACCGACTTGCCGTTGTCCGGGTTGGTGACCCGGACCCGGGTGTTGAAGGGTAGCGTCTTGTGCGCGGCGGTCAGCGCGTCCGGGTTGAAGGTCTCGCCGTTGGCCGTCATCTGGCCCTCGTCGTAGAAGGACGCGCCGCACGAGCCGCTGTCCACCACGGTGCTCTTCGGGGCGGCCTTCTTCGTCGTCGCGCTCGGCTTCGGCGCGGCGGTGCGGGTCCTGGCCCGGGAGGCCGCCTGGGCGGACCGGGTGGCCTTCGGGCTGGCCGTGACGGTCGGCGACGGGCTGGTGGTGGGGGACGCGGTGGCGCTCGGCGAACTGGTGGCGCTGGGGCTGACCGCAGTCGGCACGGTGTCGGCGACGACGGGGGCCGCCGCCTCGCCCGAGGTCAGCTGCACGGCGCCGACGGTGCCGCCGACGGCGAGCACGACACCCACGGCGGCGGTGGCGGCGATGCCGGCCGGCGAGGAGAACATGCGGGGACGGGAGTGCCTACCAGCCACGGACCGGTCCTTTCGTCAGCTGAACAAACCGGGTCGGACCGTAACGAGAGAAGCACTTCCGAAGTCAACGTGATCATGGTGGTATGGCCGGAATTGCAGGGATACGTGTAGCCGATCATCCGACGTCGCGGGGGCCGGACGGGCCAGCGCCGCGCGGCGTGGCGACGATGGGTGAGGATGGACGGATGGCCGATGACCTGCGCCGGCGTCTGATCGAGCTGTTCCGCTGGGTCGATCCGGGGCCGGGCAGCAGCCACCTGGTCAGCGACATCTCCGGCTGGTGGCGCGACCCGCAGGTGCTGGCCGACCTCGGGCCGGCCCTGGCCGCACCGTTCCGGGACGCCCGGCCGACCGTGGTGGTGGCCCCGGCCGTCACCGGGCTGATGCTCGGCCCGCTCGCCGCCACCGCCCTCGGGGTGGGCTTCGCGCCGGCACACAAGCCGGGCGACGGGCGACTGCCGGCCGGGCCACTGACCTGGTCCCGGAGCGACCCGGACTTCCGCGGCCGGCAGGTGGACCTGGCCGTGGTGGACCGGCGGCTCGGCCCGGACGACCGGGTGCTGGCGGTGGACGACTGGGTCGCCACCGGGGCGCAGCTGCGGGCGATCCGGGAGATCTGCGCCGTCCGGGGCGCGACCTGGCTCGGCGCCTCGGCGGTGGTGCGGGACTGCCCGCCCGAGGTGAGCCGGGAACTGCGCCTGCACGGGCTGCTCGACGCCGCCCAGCTGCCCGCTTGACCTGAAGCGCGCTTCAGGTCCGACGATCGGCGCATGGACCACGGCATCCTGGACGAGGCGTACCGACGGCTGCACCGCACCGGCCCCGAGTTCGAGGGCTGGCTCTCCAACCACGGGCCGATGGCGGTCGAGGCGCTGGTGCGGCACGGCCACGACCGGAGCGTGCACCGCTGGCTGGACGACTACCTGCGCCGGCTCGACGAACTGCCGCGCGGCCAGGGGCCGATCGAGGACTGGCGGGAGGCCCTCGGTGACCCGAAACGCGCCGGCGACTGGCTCGCCCACTTCGACCGGGAGCTGCGCGAGCGCCCCTGGCGCGAGGTGCTGGGCACCTGGTGGCCACGGCTGCTGCCCGGCATCGCGGCCGGTGCGACCCACGGCGTCATCCGGCTCGGCCACGCCGTCCGGGCGTTGCGTGAGGACGGCTCCAGCCCCGACCGGGTGGCCGAGCTCGGCCAGGCGCTCGGCTACTGGGCGGCCCGCTGGCAGCCGGTGCCGGGCCTGCGCCTCGATGCGGCGTCCCGCCCGGACGGTCCCGACGTGGCCACCGCGCTGGCCTCGGTGCCCCGGATCGACGATCGCACCGGCGGCATCCGGCAGCGGCTGGCGCGGCTGTCGGGCGTACCCGGGTGGGACGGGGCGGTGGCGGCGCCGCGCCCGGCGCGGACGCCCGCCGACGCGGAGCGGGGGCTGGTCGCGCTGGTGCACCGGGCCGCGCTGGACTACCTGCGGTACGGGCACGAGAACCCGGTGATGCTGGTGCACGCGGTGACCGCGCCCACGGCGGTGCTGCGGACCCTGCCGGCGCTCGATCCGGCGCTCTGGGCGCCGAGCCTCACCGCGGCGTGGTCGGCCACGGCAGCGGTGACCGCGGTGTACGCCCCGCCGCGCGGCACGGCGATCCCGGCCGTCACGCCCGGCACCCCGGCGGAGGTGTTCGCCCGGGCCGCCCGGCACGGCGACGCGCACGTGGTCAAGCTGGCCGACGCCGTGCTCGACGCGCACGGGGCGACCGGCGACGAGCGGGTGCTCGCCGCTGCCGGCTACGCCGGCCAGCTGATCTGAACGAACTCCTCCACGGCGGTGCAGACCCGGCCCAGCACCTCTGCCGAGCGGGCCAGCGGACCCGGCACCAGCATCCCGTGGTGGGCGTCGGGGACCTCCAGCACGTGCGGGGTGAGCCGGCGCGCCACGGCACCGTCCCAGGAGGCGTCGGCGGTGCCGCCGACCAGCAGGAACGGCGCGGTGGCCCGGGCCAGCGCCGCGACCACCTCGGGCCGGTGCAGCAGCGGGGTCAGCCAGACGGCGGCGAGTCCCCGGTCGGTGGCGAGCGGGGCGGCCAGCGAACCGAGCGACTTGCCGACCAGCAGGTCGGTCCGCTCGCCCAGCGCCTGCTCGACCTGCCCGACGACCCACCCGACGGCGGCGGCCGGGCCGTCCCGGTCGGGGGCGAAGCGCTCCGGCGCCGCCCAGGTGATCTCGTGGACGTCGAAGCCCGTCCGCCGCAGCGCCTCGCCGGTGTACGCGAAGAGCGGGTAACGGGTGTCGTAGCCCCGGCCGGGGATGAGCACCGCGCGCCGGTCCGCCATGGTCGAGCTCCTTCCGCCGGCCCTCACCGTAGCCGCCGTCGCCGATTCCCCACGACGGGAAATCGGTGCTGGGTAACGTCGGCAGGATGTGGCCTCGGATCGGTGGACTGCGCACGCTCGCCCTCGGCACTCCGGGGCGGGTGCGGACCGACCTCAACACCCTGGTGCTGGCCGGGGTGAAGACGGCGACCGCCACCCTGCTCACCGAGTACGCCGACGAGGGCGAGAAGCTGGAGCACGCCGGCGAACGGCTCGTCCTGCTGGACGACGCCGACGCCCTCGCCGGGGTCGTCGAGGTCACCGGCGTCGAGGTGGTCCGCTTCGCCGACGTCCCGTGGGACTTCGCCCGCGCCGAGGGCGAGGGCGACCGCTCGATCGAGGAGTGGCGGGCCGGGCACGCCGCCTACTGGGCGCGCGTCGGCACCCCGGTCACCGACGACACCGAGATCGCCTGCCTGCGCTTCCGGCTGGTCTCCGGGGGCGACGGCGGCGTCGCCACCGGAGACCTCAGCACCTGAGGTACGCGCCGACCAGGGCCTCAGCCGGCGGTCCCCGGCGTGCGCCCCATCACTCCGGCCTCCGGTCGGGAGCCGGGCGCGCCGACACCGCTGCGCGTCCTTTGCTCTGCTGCCCTGACGGCAACAGAAACAGCCGGTCGCTGTTGCCTCCGCGACAGCAGAGCAAAGGAGGTGACGGGTGACCATGGCCGCCGGGGTCAGGCGGTGCGCAGCTCGGGCAGGAGGCGGGTGGCGACGTCCACCAGGACGGCCTCGTCGCCGGCGTACCAGCTGCTGGCCCGGGGCCAGTGGGTGATGACGTCGGTGAAGCCGAGCGCCGCCGCCCGGGCCACCTGATCGGCGAAGAAGTCGGCGCTGCTCAGCGAGAAGGCCGGCGCCGAGTCCAGCGACAGGTAGCGGTCCATGGTGGCCGGATCCCGACCGGCGGCGTCCAGGGTCTGGTCCAGCCGGGCGCAGAGCTGCCCCACCCCGTCCCACCAGCTCGTCAGGTCGTCGCCGCCGGTGCCGGTGGTGACCCAGCCCTGCCCGAAGCGGGCCACCAGCCGCATCGACCGGGGACCGTTCGCGGCCACCACGAACGGCACCCGGGGCTGCTGCACGCAGCCCGGGTTGTTGCGGGCGTCCACCGCGGCGAACCAGTCACCCCGCCAGGTGGCGCCGTCCTCCCGCAGCACCAGGTCGAGCAGCTCGGTGAACTCGCCGAAGCGGTCCACCCGCTGCCGGGGCGGCAGGGTCTCGCCGCCCAGCACCGCCGAGTCGAACCCGATGCCGCCCGCCCCGAGGCCGAGCAGCACCCGGCCGGCGGACACGTCGTCGAGGGCGGTGACCTGCCGGGCGAAGGCCGCCGGGTGCCGGAAGTTCGGCGAGGCGACCAGGGTGCCGAGCCGGATCCGGGAGGTCACCGTCGCGGCGGCGGTCAGGGTGGCCATGGAGTCGAACCAGGGGCCGTCGACCAGGTCGCGCCAGCCCAGATGGTCGTACGTCCAGGCGTGGTCGAAGCCCCACTCGTCCGCCTGGCGCCAGCGGCGCTGCGACTCGGACCAGCGCTGGTCGGGAAGGATCACGATGCCAATCCGCATGATCGCCAGGGTACGGCCCGACCCGGCCCGGGCCACCCGACACGGGTCTGTTCATACATCGATCATCTGTATATGATCCGGCGCATGGCGGCGATGCGTGAACCGACCTTCCTGATCCTCACCGCGCTCGCCGGCGGTCCACGGCACGGCTACGGCATCGTCCAGGACGTCGCCGTCCTCTCCGAGCAGCGGGTGACCCTGCTCCCCGGCACCCTCTACACCGCGCTGGACCGGCTCACCGCCGAAGGCCTGGTGGAGCCCGACCGGGAGGAGACCGTGGATGGTCGGCGGCGCCGCTACTTCCGTCTCACCTCCGAGGGGCACGCCGCCCTCGGGGCCGAGGCCGGCCGGCTGCGGCAGCTCGCCACCGCCGCCGAGGCCCGGCTGCGCGCGTTCCGCCCCGGCACCGCCTGAACCGCCACCCACCCGACCGACGCGGCACCATCCCCGTCCCGCCAGTCGGCGGGACCGCACCCCGCACCACCCGAGGCGAGACCGAGCCCCCGGAGGGAAGGCCATGGCATCGACCGGCGACCCGCTCGCGCGCCGCTACCGCCGCCTGCTGCGCTGCTATCCACGCGCCTACCGGCGGGAGCGCGGCGACGAGCTGGTCGCCCTGCTGCTCGACACCGCACCGCCCGGACGGACCAGGCCACGGCTGCGGGAGGCCGTCGATCTGATCCGGAACGGGATGCGCTGCCGGCTCGGTCGACCGGGCAGCAGCACGGTCGTCGCCTGGGCGGTGCTGGCCGCGGTCGTCTGCGGGCTCTTCAGCGCGGCACTGTCCGCCCGGGTCGCCTGGGAGACCGCTCGACCGCTGCCGGGCCGCGCCGAGACCGGTGCGGTCTTCCGGACCGTGCTGCCCGACCGCGAACCGGACGAGATCACCACCCCGTCGACGTTCTTCGGGTTCTACACCCAGCCGCTGACCCTGCAAGCCCTGGACAACGTGCTCCTCGGCGACGGCGGGGAATACCAGCAGACCGCCACCGACGCGTGGGCCGCCGGCCCGCCACCCGCCCCGCCCGAGCAGACGGTCGCGGTCGCCCAGCGTCGGCTCCGGGAAGCCGGCTGGCACCTCGACCAGATGACGACGGAAACCTTCGACAACTGCGCCGACAAGCTCTGCGGCTCCCTCGTGCCGGTCACCTGGACCACCCTCGACGCCAGCCGGGGGGACACCCTCCTCACCGTCACGGTCAACTCGCGGCCGGAGCCCGAGTCCCCGTACCTGTCGATCGCCCTGCGCCGCACCACGCCGCCGCTGGTCCTCCCGGCCGCGATCGGCGGCGGGCTGCTCGGCGCGCTGGCCGGCTGGCTGGTCTTCGGCTGGGCGAGCCGGCGCACCGAGACGCCCCACCCGGCCCGGGCGGTGGTGAAGGTCCTCTTCGGGGTGACGCTCTTCCTCTGGTGGGTGCCGGTCCTGGTGTCCGTGCCGGCGCTGGTCAGCCACCACCGGGCCGAGCCGCACCCCCAGTGGCACCCGCTCTGGGAGTGGCTGGGCCAGCCGACCTTCTCGCTGTTCTTCCTGGTCGGATCGGTGAGCGCGCTGCTCGGGCTCGCCCTGGCCACCCTGCCCCGGCGGGACGCCGACCGGGTGTCGACGCTCGCCAGCGGCTGAGCCCTCCGGTCAGCCCGCCGCCAGCTTGGTCAACATCCGGGGCAGGTGCGGGTCGAGGGTGGCCGGGTCCGCCGCGGCCACCTCGGCGGGTGTCCACCACCGGACGGCACGGAACTCCCCCGGGTCGGGCGTGAGCGGCTGGTCCCGACGGCCCGCCAGCACGTACCAGAGGCTCACGTCGACGTGCCGGTCCTCGGGCGGCCCGACCGTCGGCGTGACGGTGAGGAAGAGCGGGCGTTCACCGGGCTCCGGTGGGAAGACCGCCGGCACGCCCAGCTCCTCGACCACCTCCCGGCGTACGGTCTGCGCCGGATGTTCGCCGGGCTCCACGTGGCCGCCGGTGGGCAGCCATCGCCCGGCGTTGCGGTGGTCGACCAGCAGGACGCCGCCGTCGGTGGCGTCGCGCAGCAGGAAGTACGCGACGAGGTGCGGCGACGGGGTGCGGGGCTTCGCCCGCCGGAAGACGTCGTCGGTCGCCGCCAGCCAGTCGAGGCACTGCGCCCGGTGCGCCGCCTCCATCTCGTCGAGCGGCGCGATCGACTCGACCAGCGCCCGGATCTCGTCCAGCACCCGCATGCCGGGCATCCTGCCAGTCACCCTCGGCGCGCGCTGTCCGCCGCGGCCCGGACGAACTCGCGTACCCGCTCGGTGGTGTTGGTCTCCAGCCAGACCGGGCCCCGCCGGATGGGCGGCGCGTCGTGGATCGGCACGTAGGCGACGTCCGGACGCGGGTAGTACCGCCGGGTATGCTCGCCGACCGGCAGCACGCCACGGTCCATCGCGACCAGCGAGAGCATCTCCGAGAAGGTGTTGCCGACCGGTCCCCTCGGCACCGGACGCCCGGACGGCGTGCGGTCCGGGGTGCGGTCGCGTTTGAACTCCGCCGAGGTCACCGCCGGGTACTGCACCACCGGGTGGTCGGCGAGGATCTCCAGGGAAACGGACTCCGCGCCGGCCAGCGGATGCCCGGCCGCCACCGCCAGCACCCGACTCTCGGACAGCAGCGCCGGGCCGTTGGCCATGCCGTCGAACGGGTACGCGGCGATGAGCACGTCGATCGAGCCGTCCACCAGGCTGGACCGGGAGTTCGCCAGCTGGGCCTCGTGGACATGCACCTCGCAGTCAGGGTGCCGCTCGCGGAACAGGTTGACCGCGCGGAGCAGCACCGGCGCGGTCCACTCGCCGAGGAAGGCGACCCGCAGCTCGCCGGTGACGCCGCGCCCGGCCTCGACGGCCCGCCGTACGGCGTCCTCCATCCCGGCGACCAGCGGTCGCAGGTCGTCGGCGAGCCGGTGGCCGATCGGGGTGAGGCGGACGACCCGGCTGGTGCGCTCGAAGAGCGGCGCACCGATCCGCCGTTCCAGCTTCTTCACCACATGGCTGATCCGCCCGGTGGTGACCCGCAACCGCTCGGCGGTCCGCCCGAAGTGCAGCTCCTCGGCGAGGGTCAGGAAGGTCTCGACCTCGTGCCGCTCCAGCAACCCGGGCTCCCATCGTTGAATCCGGCTCAACGATCGTAGTCAGATCGCGGCTTGGTCGCGTTCCCCGCTCCGACCAGGCTGGTGGCCAGCAAAGAAGTCGCTACGCCGAGGAGTGCGCAATGAGTACGATCACCGTCACCGAATACCTCGCCGGGCTCGACGAGCCACTGCGGGAGATCGCCGCGAGGCTGCGGCCGGTCATCGAGGCGGCGCTGCCCGGCGCATCCGGCGCCATCTGGCACGGCCACCCGGTCTGGGGGCGCGGGGACCGGCCGGGACGGGACCCGGTCTGCCTGGTCAAGGCGTACCCGTCGTACCTGACCTTCGGGCTCTGGCACGGTCAGCAGGTCGACGACCCGTCCGGCCGGCTGCTGCCGGGCGCCCGGTCGATGGCGTCGGTGAAGCTGCGGGCCGCCGACGAGGTCGACCCGGCCCTGTTCGGCGACTGGCTGCGCCAGGCGTACGCCCGGGAGGCGGCGTGAGCGCCGTACGGGTGACCGGCTTCGACCATCTGGTGCTCACCGTCGCCGACGTCGAGCGCGCGCTGGCGTTCTACTGCGGACCGCTCGGCCTGGCCCCGGTACGCGTCGACGAGTGGCGGGCCGGCAAGGTGCCCTTCCCCTCGGTGCGCGTCGACGCCGGAACGATCATCGACCTGGTCCACGGTCGGCGGGGCTCCTCGAACGTCGACCACTTCTGCCTGGTGGTCGCGCCGCTCGACTGGCACGAGGTGATCGCCGCCGGCGTCTTCGACGTGGTGGAGGGGCCGGTGGGCCGGTTCGGCGCCCGGGGCTCGGCCACCTCGCTGTACGTCCGCGACCCGGACGGCAACGTCGTCGAGCTGCGCTGGTACCCGCACGATTGATCAACACCGGTGGCCGGTGGGTGGTGACCGGCGCGGGCGGGTCGCCCGAACCGCGCCGGTCCCCAGCACGTCGGCCAGGCCGGTGCATCGCCTCAGCGGTGCTGGACGATCTGGATCGGGTTGCCGTCCGGGTCGGCGGTCCAGGCGATCAGGAGGCGGTCGAGCCAGGGGTGCGGCGCGGCGAGGGCGGGAGCGCCGTCGGCGGTGAGCCGGGCCCAGGCGGCGGCGGTGTCGTCGGTCCAGAGAATCACGGCGGCCCGCTGCCCATGGGGCACCGGGTCGAGGCCATGGTCGTCCCGGGTGGAGCTGACCGACGCGATACCGATCCGGTAGCCGTCGAGCGTCAGGTCGACGTGGATCGGTTCGCCGTCGGTCGGCACGCGGAAGGCCTCGGTGAAGCCCAGCCCCGTGTAGAACGCCACGGCGCGCGGGACGTCGGCGCTGAAGAGGACGACCTGCGGGGTGCGGAACATGGACATCGGCCCTCCTGCGACTAGCCGACAAAGATGCAGAACGGGTGACCGGCTAGATCGGCGTAGACGCGGAGCGGCTCGTCGGGGTCGTCGCTGCGGTCGTACAGCAGCCGACCACCGAGGCGCATGACGCGGTCGTGCTGCACCTGCAACTCCTCGACCGACGCCACGGTCAGGTCGAGGTGCAGCTGCTGCGGCACCCGGTTCTTCGGCCAGGTCGTTTCCGGCAGCTGGTCGACCTGCTGGAAGGCCAGCTGCGGACCGCCGTCGGGGCTCCTCAGCACGAGCCAGTCGCGGCCACGCTCATCCGCCTGCCCCGCTTCCGGCGGCTCGTCACCCGGCCGGTAGACGAGGCCCAACAGAGCTCGGTAGAACTCCGCGAGGGACCTGGCGTCGGTGCAGTCGAGCACCACCGAACAGAGCCTGGGCACGCTTTCCCGGTCGACCATATCGATCACCTCCGCCGCCATTCTGCATGGCGGCGCCTTCCACGTGGTGACATTGACTCACGGCCGTGGATGGCCTGCTGGGTCAACGGCCCTTCAAGGTCGAAGCCGGGTCGGCGTCCGGTTGCTACGGTCACCCGGGTGATCGAGAAGCTGACGCGCAGGTATCTCCGAGCGGTCGATCAGGCACTGCCCGGATACGTGCGACACCTGTACGTCGTGGGGTCCGCCGCGCTCGGCGCCTGGCAGCCCGGCGCGAGTGACGTCGACACGGTGATCATGACATCGCGCCCGGCGACCGCCGAGGACCTCGCCCAGCTCGCGAAGATCCACGCCGAGATGCCTCGGTCACCCCATTTCGACGGGGTCTACCTCGAGCCCGCGCTGGCGCGGTCCTGGCCGACCGACCGGCGGGCCGTGCCCTTCCTGGTCAACGGCGAGTTCACGACCGACAAGCCCTGCGGCGAGCTCACGCCGGTGCTGTGGTTGACCTTGCAGCGGTACGGCATCCCGGTCCGCGGCCCGGCCGTCGCAGAGCTGGGGGTACGAGTCGATCCCGAGCGGTTGCGCCGCTACAACCTCGACAACCTGCGTGAGTACTGGCAGTCGGCCGTGGCGACCTTCCCGTCAGCGCTGGCCGGCGTGGCCCCCGACGCGGTGATGGACGGCAAGATCGTCCCCTGGCTCGTGCTCGGACCCGCGCGGTTGCATTACACGCTGGCCCACGGTGACATCATCTCCAAGGCCGCGGCAGGCGAGTACCTCGCGCAGTTGTTCCCCGAGTACGCCGATCTCGCGCACCGAGCGGTCCGCTGGCGCGCGGGCGAAGCGGAACGGTTCATCGCCACAGACGTTGTCACCGCAGGCAACAGCGTCAACGCGGTGGCCGACGACGCCTGGCGTCGCTTCGGACAAGCAGGGCCGTGATGATCCGGCCGAATGGCCAAGCAACCGCAGACCACTCCGACCACAGATCCAGGTGCCACCGGGAGGCGCGCTCGTAGAAGTCGGCGATCCGTGGGTCTACGTCGGCGGGATCGAAACCCTCGCCGCCGAGCGCGGCGAATGAGGTCAGCAGGCCGTGATCGGGGCCCGTGCTCAGCGAACCGCCGAGATCGGTGGCCGTTCGCTCCACCCAGTCATGCCCGACGATGTCGCGCCCGGCGCTCGGGCCGATCAGCCAGCTGACCGAGTTCCGCGGGAGGCGTCGGCTGGAGACCCGCAATCTCCTGGGGGGTGACCACGGGCAGAAGGTACGCCGCAGCCACGAGTCGGCGACCGTCCAGCCCGGGGACCGTGCTCCGTTTATCGGAGGTCCGGACGGTGCAGCGTCAGCGATTGGAACCGGTGGCCGCGGCCGACGTCTACGGGGTGGAAGTCCACGACGTCGAACGACGCGGCGGCGAAGCCGAGCAGCTGCTCATCGGTGCGAAACGAGAAGAAGCGCGGCGGCTCGTGCTCGTCGTCGCTGATGGGACCTTCGGCGCTCTCGTTGCCCCCGTACACGCCGACGAAGAACAGCCCGCCGGGGCGCAGGATCGCCCGGATCGTCGCGAGGACCGCGGGCAGATCGTGGTTGGGTACGTGCAGCAGGCAGTTCATCGCGAACACCGCGTCGAACGAGCCGGCCGGGAAATCCAGGTGCAAGAAGTCCATGACATGGGCCTCGATGCCCTTGGCCCGACAGTGCTCGACCATCACCGGCGAGAGGTCGGACGCGACGACGGCAAAGCCCTCCTGCTGGAAGTAGGCGCTGTCCTGTCCGGTGCCGGCGCCGATCTCCAGCAGCCGTGCACCCGGCGCCAGCCGGTCACGGAACGCCTGTCGTTCCGCCAGCTTCCACGGCTCCTTGGTGAGCGCGTCACGCCACGCCGCGTGCGAGTCGTATGCCTCACGCAGCGGGCCGAGCACCTCGTCGTATCGGACCGTCATGCCGATCATTGTGGACGAGCCGGGACGGTCACGATGTCCCGCCGCGACGTCGTCGCCGGGGAAGGAGCGGGGTTGCCCGCGCCGATCTGAGAGACTACTTTCGAGACATGTCTCTCACGAATCCGTACGGAGATGTGGAGCTGACCTCTCCGCAGGCGCTGCGGGCGTTGGCTCATCCGGTACGGCTGGCTTTGCTTGAACGGCTGCAGCGACACGGCCCCGCGACGGCCACCAAGCTTGCACCGCACGTCGGTGCCACGCCATCGGTCGTCAGCTGGCACCTGAGGCACCTCGCTTCCTTCGGTCTCGTCACCGACTGGGACGGGGCGACGAGTAAGCGAGAGCGGTGGTGGCAGGCGGCAGCCAGGGGGTTCCGGTTCACCATGCCCGACGATGCAGAGGGTCAGAACGCGGGGCGGCAGCTGCGCGCCGAGATGTTCGCCCGATCCGCGGAGGCGCCCGTGCAGTGGTCGCTGCGGGACGAGCCGCGGCTGGATCCGGAGTGGCGAGCCCTGGCGGGGTTGGCCGATACCCGGTTCGCCGTTACTGCTGACGAGTTGCGGCAGCTCGAAGAAGCGATCGAGGCACTGCTCGCGCCGTACGTCCGGCGTAAGGGTGGCCAGTTGCCGGACAATGCGCGGCTCGTCCGGATGCTGCGCTATCTGCTGCCTGAGCCCGGCGACGACCCGGCGGCGTCATGACCGCCACAGGCACGGCACCCCGGACGGTCCTGCGCGACAATCGTCGGTTTCGGACTTTCTGGATCGGCGAAACGGTCTCCCAGTTCGGCGACCGGATCAGCGAGCTGGCCCTGCCGCTGATCGCTGTCACCGTCCTCGCCGCGACGCCCGCGCAGGTCAGCGTCCTTACCGCGCTGATCTGGCTGCCCTACCTGCTGGGCATGTTCGTCGGCGCGTGGGTGGATCAGCGGACCCGCAAGCGCCGCCTGCTGATCGTGGCCGACCTGGTCCGCGCGGCGGTGCTGTTCAGCCTTCCCGTGGCCTACCTACTGGACGTGGTCACGCTGACTCAGCTCTATCTGGTCGCCCTGCTCACCGGGGCTGGTGCGGTTCTGTTCGCCATGGCGCGCCAGGCGTTCTTCGTCGCTCTGGTCCCGCCGTCGGCCTACGTGGAGGCGAACAGCAAGCTGAGCCTGAGCCGTGCGGCCTCGTTCGTGGCCGGGCCGGCTCTCGGCGGCGGCCTGGTCCAGGCTCTCACCGCCCCGGTCGCGGTCCTCGTCGACGTGGTGTCCTTCCTCGGCTCCGCGCTGTTGATCGGCCGGATTCCGGTGGCCGAGGCCCGGCCGGCGCCAACGCGGTCATCGACGCTTGGCCTGGTCCGCGACGGACTCATGCTGGTGCTGCGTCATCCGGTGATGCGCGCCGCTCTCGGCTGCACGAGCACGGTCAACTTCTTCACCCTCATGTCCAACGCACTGCTCGTGCTGTATGCCAGCCGTGAGCTTGGTCTGTCGGCCGGCGCTATCGGCATCGCGTTCGGCATCGGGGCGGTAGGTGGACTGGCTGGTGCGGCACTGGCACCTCGGGTCTCCCGGACCATCGGACTGGGCCGCACCGCGATGATCGGCGTGGTTCTCTTCCCCGCACCTTTGGCGCTGACAGCGTTCGTGTCCGGCCCAACCTGGGCCCGAATCGCGGCGCTCGCGGCTATCGAACTGGTATCCAGCGTCGGTGTGATGCTGATGGACGTCAACCTCAACGCCCTGCTCACCTCGGTCACGCCCGACGACGCGCGTGGACGGCGGGCGGGCGCGTACAGCGCCGTCAACTACGGGATCAGACCGCTCGGAGCGCTGGTTGGCGGCTGGTTGGGCACCACCATCGGCCTGCGACCGACACTGGTCGTCGCCGGCCTTGGCGGTGCCCTCGCCGTGCTGTGGCTACTCGCCTCGCCGGTGCGTCACATCGCCACCATCGACGAGCCGGCGACTGGCACCTCGCCTGTCGAAGGGCGGCGGAGCGGGTCAACTCCCAACCCGCGCAACCGACCAGACCCTCCTCCTGCATCAGCTGGACCACCTCATCGGGATGAGGGGGCGTCTTCCGAGGCAGGACCCCGTGCCGCTGCGCCGAATGGACCTTGAGCGGGAAGCGTGGCCCGTGGATGGCCCGCCGCGTGTTCGTGGCCGGAGGAACGTCGAAGGCCTAGCTCGGACTCGCGTCCTGGCCAGGGCCTCGATCGTGGAGCGGGTGACGGGAACCGAACCCGCACTGTCAGCTTGGGAATTGCCGATGTGGGGCTGGCTGCTGGGTTGGCGCCCTGCTCTCGCGGGTCTCTCGTGGCCTCGGTTGGACCCTGCTGTCCTGGCCCAATGGCACGCTAATGGCACGCGAGAACTATCTACCGTCGAGCCTGGTCGCCATCTGTCCGTACCCTCATCCCGAACGACCACTGCTGGCCTTGCTCGCCCACGCCGACAAGCTTGACGCCGCGCACCCGATGCTGCACTACCGTCAACCGCACTTGCTGTGGTCCGTACTGCGTGTCGAGCCGCACAACGTCGCCGACTTGCAGGCTCTCCGCGGGAGCTGGCCGATCCATCTCCGTATCTTGTCGTCGTCTGCGCCTCGGGGCCACCGGCTGCCTTACCAAACCGCCAGTTTGGAAGGACGAAGATGACCGCCTGGGAAGGCCTGGAACGCCTGCTCATTGCATCGGAGTGAGTCACAGCTCATGCCCGCTCGTGCCCGCTCGGGGCATTGGCTACTGGCACGTAGTTGGCACGCCACCATCCGACATTGCTGTGCGAGCTGGCAGATGCGTCCCGCCGGCCACTCGGCCTACTCCCGAGGTAGACAGCCGACGCTTGTGGCGTGGCGGGCATTGACCGTTGTAGCGTGCGCGCCGTGGGATACCTGGTGATGCCTTCAGGCCGTTTGAACCTCCCGGAGTCGGACGACGTCGCTGCGGTCGCCGCTGTCCAAGCCGCCATGGCTGGACGGGGTGGTTGGTACAAGCCGGATGGGTCTCCGTCGAATGACACGCTGGCCGACATGGCGGAGGCGGCCGGAGCCTCAATCATCCGCGACGGAGACTGGATCGAGTTCGGTTACGACGACGAGGGTGACCCCAAGTGGTCGGACCAGGCGACGGCCTTCTACGTCGCGATTGCGCCGTTCGTTTGCTCGGGAATCGTCCATATCGAGGGCGAGGACGGTGCCCGCTGGTCATACACCTACGCTGACGGGCAGATCACCCAACAGGGTTGGAACGGTTGGGATGGATCCATCGAGCCGTTTGGCGAGCATGTGGACCTCCCTCCCCTGGACCACCCATAGGCGCGGCTCCCTCACCGACTGCCAGCGCTTCGGAGAGCGGATCTCCTCGTCGGGCAGTCTCCGACCAACCAGCCTCCCCGGACGGGGACCAGGTGGAGCGCCCTACCGGACGAACGACCTAGTCCCCGTCCGGGGAGGCTGGTAGCCCTTGTGGTGCCCGGCGAGGGGAGCCGCGGCGGCATCTCTGAGGAGGGTCGGGGTTCGGGGCGGAGCCCCGAGGTCTCTAGATCCCGGTCGTCCGTCAGCGTGGCGGGCCGGCCCGGCCGATGCCGGCCGGAGGTCGCCAGCAGGCCGGGGCCGGGCCGGCGCGGCCCGCTTGCGGGCCGCCTTGATACTCAAGAGAACAATTCGGCAGTGGACGCCCGCTGCCTAGGCATCGGTGATGCCAGAAAATGCGACAGCCGAGAGGAAGAGCAAGAAGCGCGGCGACAGGTGACGCTAGCTGGTCAACGGCTCCGCCCATGGCCCGGACCGAATCTCCATCGGCTCGTAGGCGCTGGCCCGGTCGACGACCTCAGTGGCCGTCAGCTCGGGGACCGAGAAGATCAGTTCGGAGATGTCCGGGTAGACGAGGCCACGTTCGAGCTGATCGAGCAAGACGTTCAGCTCAGCGTTGTCCGCGTAGCCGAGGCTCATGATCCGCTCGACCAGAACGATGGCCTCGTCCCGGGTCAGCTTCGTAGGCAGACCGCTCATCTCCCACCGGAGCTAATGGCACGCCAATGGCACGCGGCGTGATCGCTGACCTTGGAACACCGAAGGCCCTGGCTGGGACTCGCGTCCTGGCCAGGGCCTCGATCGTGGAGCGGGTGACGGGAATCGAACCCGCACTGTCAGCTTGGGAAGCTGATGTTCTGCCATTGAACTACACCCGCAGGCGGCACCACTGTACCTGAGGTGACCGCCGCCGTGCACCCAGGTACCCCCGGGCACGCCGGCACTCCCCGCCACCGTGATCGATCTTGGACGCAACGCATTCACGTAGAGCTAAAAGTTTCACAGCGGCAACATATGCCCGTTCTCAAATCTGTCGATCGGTTGTAACGTCACCCCCACGTTCTCGACCACGGTGTGACATACCCCCTGTCACGCCGCCAGAAAGAGGTGGGCCCATGGGACTCCGTCCCAACCTGCTGACCCGGCGTGCCGCCGGTGTCGCGTCAACGACCCTCGCGCTGCTGCTCAGCACCGCCGCGGTGGGCGTCGTCCCCGCTGCTTCCGCCTTCTCCGCCGCCCCGAGCGAGGCCTGCGCCGAGCCGGCCGACGTCCACTCGGACGCCCGGATCAAGAAGGGCGGGATCGCCAAGCACGAACCCAACGAGCTGACCGCCAAGCAGGTCCGCGAGCGCGAGGCCGACCTCGCCACCGCCCTGCGCGAGCGGGCGAGCTTCCGGGCCGGCGCCCAGGCCGCCGCCCCGCTGGCCAGCGTCACCATCCCGGTCGTCGTGCACGTGATCCAGCGCGACAGCACCCGCGCTGGCGGCAACATCCCGGACTCGATGATCACCTCGCAGATCAGCGTGCTGAACCAGGCCTACGCCGGTGCCACCGGCGGCGCGGCCACGGCCTTCGGCTTCCAGCTGACGAAGATCAACCGGGTGACCAACCCGGCGTGGTACCCGATCGTGCAGGGCTCCTCGGCGGAGCGGTCGATGAAGACCTCCCTGCGCGAGGGCGGCAAGAACACGCTCAACATCTACCTGGGCGAGCTGAGCGACGACCTGCTCGGCTGGGCGACCTTCCCGCAGCGGAAGCTGAACAGCATGGACGGCGTGGTCGTGCTGAGCGAGTCGCTGCCGGGCGGCACCGCCGCCAACTACAACCAGGGCGACACCGGCACCCACGAGGTCGGCCACTGGCTGAACCTCTACCACACCTTCCAGGGTGGATGCTCCGGCTCGGGTGACAGCGTCAGCGACACCCCGGCCGAGGCCTCGCCGGCGTTCCAGTGCCCGACCGGGCGGGACACCTGCGCCACGGCCGGCCTGGACCCGATCACCAACTTCATGGACTACACCTACGACTCGTGCATGTACCAGTTCACCCCTGGTCAGGCGAGCCGCATGCTGACCGCGTGGAACGCGTACCGCGCGGCGTAACACCCCAGCAGACGCCGATGCCGGCTCCGTCGCTCCGACGGGGCCGGCATCGGCGTCTCGGCGGTCAAGCGGCGGGGCGGCGGGTGTCGAAACCGTGGCGGCCGCGGCGGCCCGGCCGCCGATCGGGTACGCCGGCGGCGTCGCCGCCGCGGTGGGCGGCGACCGGATCGAGCCAGACCTGGACGGCGGAGGACACGTGGCCCTCGCCGGGCTGGCCGAGCCCACCCTGCTCGCGGCGGGTCAGCATCGCCACGTCGACGCTGAACTCGAAGAGTCGCCAGTCGACCTGCGGCGCCGCCCGGCCGAGGCGGGCCACCCGGGCGACCCGGGCCGGGTCGGTGACCGGTTGCGCGCGACCGGCGACGTACGCCTCGTCGTCGGTCTCCTCTGGCGGGAACGAGTGCAACGCGTAGCGCCCGTCGCGCTCGAGGTCGCGCCGCTTGGGCGAGTCGACGACGAAGCAGAACAGACCCTCGTCGGTGATCATGGGGCAGACCGGGTGCACCCGGGGCCCACCGTCGGCGCGGACGGTGGCCAGGTAGCCGAAGCCCGGCCCGTACTGCTGCATGAGAAGGCGGATCCCGTCGGCGAGTCGGGGCTCGTCAGCGGCGAATTCGGACCAGGAAGCCATACGGACATCCTATCGAACATGTGTACGAACGCGTAGTCCGACACGCAGGTCACCCGGTCCGCTCGATATGGTGTGCCGATGCTGCTCTCCGACCGCGACCTGGTCTCCGAGATCAAGGCGGGCACGCTCGCGCTGGAGCCCTTCGAGCCCACGCTGGTGCAGCCGTCCAGCATCGACGTGCGGCTCGACAAGCTCTTCCGGGTCTTCAACAACCACCTGTACACGCACATCGATCCGGCGATCCAGCAGGACGAGCTCACCTCGATGGTCGAGGTGCCCGAGGGTGAGCCGTTCGTGCTGCACCCCGGCGAGTTCGTGCTCGCCTCCACGCTGGAGGTCATCTCGCTGGGCGACACGCTCGCCGGGCGCCTGGAGGGCAAGTCCAGCCTGGGCCGGCTCGGCCTGCTCACCCACTCGACCGCCGGCTTCATCGACCCGGGCTTCTCCGGCCACGTGACGCTGGAGCTGTCGAACGTGGCGAACCTGCCGATCACGCTCTGGCCCGGGATGAAGATCGGCCAGCTCTGCATCTTCCGGCTCTCGTCCCCGGCCGAGCACCCGTACGGCTCGGCCGTCTACGGGTCGCGCTACCAGGGCCAGCGCGGGCCGACCCCGAGCCGCTCCTGGCAGCACTGGCGCACCTGGCCCACCCGCTGACGTCGGCCGGGCCCCCGGAACCCCGGGAGCCCGGCCCGCGCTCAGCCCGGCCGGCCGTAGCTGTTGACCGGCCCGTCGTCGACCCGCTTCATCTTGATCGGCTGGCCCGCCTGGGAGGCGTGCACCACCCAGCCGCCGCCGACGTACATGCCGACGTGGTGCAGGTCGGCGTAGTAGAAGACCAGGTCGCCGGGGCGCAGGTCGGCCCGGCTGACCCGGGCGGTCACCTGGCGCTGCTGACGGGCGTTGTGCGGCAGCGAGACACCGGCCTTCGCCCACGCCGCGAGCATCAGCCCGGAGCAGTCGTACGAGTTGGGGCCCTCGGCCCCCCAGACGTACGGCTTGCCGATCTGCGCGCAGGCGAACTTGACCGCCGTGCCGGCCGGGCCGCCGGGGTAGCCGGCCGGGCACGGGGCCGGGCGCAGCGGGCCTCCGCCACCGTTGCCGTACACCTTGAGCCGCAGTTTCTGCAGCCGGTCGATCTCGGCGTTGATCTGCTTCTTCTTCGCGGCGAGCTGGGCCTCGGTACGGGTCAGCTGGGCGACCATCTCGTCCAGCGGCGCCTTCTCCGCGGCCAGCTTGTCCCGCAGCTCCTTGACCGCCCGCACGTCGCGCTGCTGGCGCTGGGCGAACCGGTCGAGCATTTCGAGCTGGTCGACCAGTTCGGCGGGGGACCTGCTGCCGAGCAGGGCGTTGACGGCGGAGACGTTCTCCCCCTTGTACGCCTCGGCGGCGAGCCCGGTGACCTGGTTCATCGCGAGGTCGACCTGGAGTTGCAGCGGCTCGATGCGCTTGGCCAGCGCGTCGACCTGCCGGCGCTTGGCGGCCAGGTCCTGGCGGGTGGCGTTGTGCTGCTCGATGATCGGTTCGAGCTTGTTCCAGTCCTGGTCGATCTGCCGCTCGATCTCGGCGACCGAGGGGTCGGCGTGGGCCGCCGTGGCAGCGCCGGTCAGTACGACGGCGGCACCGGCGAGGGCGGCGAGGACAGTGGTGAAGCGGGACCAGCGTGGGCGCGGCGCAGCCGTCAGCCGGGCGACCTGGGTCGACCGGTACGACGGTGGCCGCGGGGCATGGTGTGCCACCGGGCTCCGGGCTCCTTCTTCCGCGACCGCCTACCGGGTTAGCTGACGGGTTCGGGCGGGAAGGGAGCGCCCTACCGCAGTGGCTGCGGATTCACCCCGGCTTACCTGGGTCCCCGGCTCGCCCGGAGGCGACTCGGCGGTGCCGGCCACTGCCGCCCGGGTTGGACGGACCTGTCGCGGCCGACGAAGGACCAGAGTAGAGACGACTGTTATCGATCCGCAACCCGCCATGCCGTGCCGGGTCCCGGATACGCGAAACCCCCGGTCGGTCGACCGGGGGTTTCGCGGCGGGCTCGGGGTCAGTTCGGTCGTCGGAAGCCGGCGACCGGCATGTAGTCGATGCTGGTGACCTGGACCGGTTTGCCGGTCCGTGGCGCGTGCACCATCAGCCCGCTGCCGAGATAGAGACCCACGTGGTGCAGGTCGCTGAAGAAGAAGACCAGGTCACCGGGGCGCGCCTCGGAGCGCGGGATGGCCCTGCCCTCGTTCCACTGGGCGCCGGTGTGGTGGGTCAGGTAGATGCCGGCGGCCTTGTAGGCGTACTGGGTGAGGCCGGAGCAGTCGAACGAGTCCGGCCCGTCGGCACCCCAGACGTACGGGTCGCCGACCTGCTGACAGGCCACCCGGATGGCGGTCTGCGCGGCGGAACTCACCACGCCCTTGACGGTCGGGCAGCCGGCCACCTTGACGACGGTCTTCGGCATCGACGCCTGGAGCCGCTTGATCTCGGAGTTGATCTGCGCCTTCTTGGCGGCCAGCTCCTTCTCCTGCTTGACCTCCGCGGCGATCAGCGCGTCGAGCTTCTGCTTCTCGCCGTCGTACTTCTGCCGGGCGTTGATGACGACCTGGAGCTCCTTGCGCTCCTGCGCGGCGAGGCGGTCGAGGATGGTCAGCTGCTCGGTCAGGGTGCCCGGCTTGGCGCTGACCAGCAGCGCGCCGATGTCCTGCGAGGGGCCCGTCATGTAGTACCGGGAGGCGAGGTCGCCCACCCGGTTCATTGCCAGCTCGGTCTGCAGGGCCAGCGGCTGGATCTTCTTCTCCAGCTCCGCCGACTTCTTGCGGTTGACCTTGAGCTGCGCGCGGACCTTGTTGTACTGCTCGATGGTCGGCTCGAGCTGCTCCCACTGCTTGTCGATCGCCGCCTCGATCTCGTCCGGCGTGGGCGCGGCGTGCGCCGGCACGGCGAACATCCCGGCGCCGACGACCACGGCGGCGACCAATGTGAGCAGGCGGCGGGCGACCCGACGCAGGCCGCCGGGGTGAGTGGGCGGACGACCCTGGGCGTGACGATGAGGGGGCATGGTTGCCACCGGCACCGACTCCTTAGCGACCGACCGCCGGGCGCCTCGCTGAGGGGAAGACGGAGGCAGACGACCCACAGCGGTCGGTGCCCCACATTAGGGAACCGTCCGTACGAATTCAAGGTGGGTCATTAGAGCATCACGCCTGTGCAACCGCTTGCACACAAAGGGTGTTCGCTCATTTTCCAACGACGGCGGTCAATACGTCGTCCAATGTCACCACGCCGAGGGGCCGGCGACCGTCGCTCACCAGCACCATGTGCCGCCGCTCGCGCCGCATCGCCAGCAGCAGATCGGCCAGCGTACGGTCCGGCGGCACCACCGCCAGCGGCCGGTAGACGTCGGCGGGCACCGGGGCCCGGCGGGACGCCCCGGCGTACCCGAGGACGTCCTTGACGTGCACGAAGCCGAGCACCCGGCGGGTCGACCGCTGCACCACCGGGAAGCGGGACCGGCCCGTCCGGGTGGCCAGCACCTCCAGCGACGCCGGTGAGACGTCCTCGGCCACCGTGGTCACCGTCGACCAGGGTTGCAGGGCGTCCGCGGCGGTCCGCCGGTGCAGGGCCAGCGCCCCGGTGATGCGGGCGTGCTCCTCCGCGTCCAGCAGACCCTCGGTGCGCGCCTGCGACACCAGCCCGGCGAGTTCCTCGGCGGTGAACACCGTCTTCACCGCCTCGGTCGCCTCCACCCGCCACAGCCACAGCACCCGACGGGCCGCCCACTTCATCGCGACCAGCAGCGGCTTGGTCGCCACGCAGAACGCCAGCATGACCGGCCCGAGCCAGAGCGCGGACGGCTCCGGCCCGGCCAGGGTGATGTTCTTCGGCACCATCTCGCCGACCACGGTGTGCAGGAAGACCACCACCGCGAGGGCGATCAGGAACGACAGCGGGTGGACCGCCGAGCTCGGCAGCCCCAGTGCGTGGAACGCCGGTTCCATCAGGTGTGCCAGGGCGGGCTCGGCGATCGCCCCGAGCCCCAGCGAGCAGACCGTGATGCCGAGCTGCGCCCCGGCGATCATCAGCGGGATCTGGTTCATCGCCGACAGCGCCCAGCGGGCCCGCCGGGAGGTCGCCGCGAGCGGCTCGACCACGGTACGGCGCGACGCGATCAGCGCGAACTCGCTGCCCACGAAGAACGCGTTGCCGAGCAGCAACGCCAGGGCGACCAGCAGCTCAGTCATCGCCGTCCGGCTCCTCCGGCCGCACGATGCGGACCTGCTCGATCCGGTGCCGCTCCACCTCGACCACGGTGAACTCGTACCCGGACTCCTCGACCGTCTCGCCGGGCACCGGGATGTGGCCCAGCCGCGCCATCAGGAACCCGGCCAGCGTCTCGTACGGGCCCTCGGGCAGCCGGAAGCCGGTCTGCTCGGCCAGCTCGTCCTCGCGGAGCACCCCGTCGAGCAGGACGGTCCGTTCGCCGCCCGGCACGGTCAGCTCGGCCGCGCCGGCGTCGTCCACCGCGTCCGGGTCGAACTCGTCGGCGATCTCGCCGACCAGCTCCTCGACCAGATCCTCGATGGTGACCACGCCGTCGGTGCCGCCGTACTCGTCGACCACGATGGCCAGGTCGGCGCCGGCGTCCTTCAGCGCGGCCAGCACGCCGTCGAGGTCCAGGCTCTCCGGCACGTACACCGGTTCGCGGGCCACCGCCGCGACGGTGGTGGAGGCGCGGCGGTCCAGCGGCACCCCGAGCGCGTCCGGTACGCCGGCGACCCCGGTAACCAGGTCGAGGGTCTCCTCGTACACCGGGAAGCGGGTCCGTCCGGTCTGCCGGGACGCCTCCAGCAGCTCGGCCACGGTGGCGGTGGCCCGCAGCGCCACCACGTCGACCCGGGGGGTCATCGCCTCGGCGGCGCGCTTGTCGCCGAAGCGGATGGTGCGGCGCAGCAGCATGGCGATGTCCGGCGGCAGCGCGCCGGCCCGGGCCGAGATGGCCGCCAGCAGCCCCAGCTCCTCCGGGGAGCGGGCGCTGGCCAGCTCCTCCTGCGGCTCCACGCCCAGCGCCCGGACCAGCCGGTTCGCCGACCCGTTCAGCGCCCGGATCAGCCAGCCGAAGGTCCGGGAGAAGCGGTGCATCGGGCCGGCGGTGGCCAGGGCGGCGGGCATCGGCCGGGCCAGCGCGAGGTTCTTCGGCACCAGCTCGCCGAAGAGCATCGAGAGCAGGGTGGCCAGCGCCAGGGCGAGCAGCGGGCCGAACCGTTCTGTCCCGCCCACCGGCCGCAGCACCGGCGCGAAGAGCCGCGCCAGCGCCGGCTCGGCGAGATAGCCGGTGAGCAGCGCGGTGAGCGTGATGCCGAGCTGCGCCCCGGAGAGCTGGAAGGAGAGCCCGCGCAGCGCCCGGCGTACCGTGGCCGCCGCGCCGTCCCCGGCGTCGGCGCGCCGGTCGATCTCCGCCCGATCGACGGTGACCAGGGCGAATTCGGCCGCGACGAAGAACGCGTTGCCGGCGGTCAGCAGGACGAAGCCGACCAGGGGCAACAGCGTGCCGAGCAACAGGCCGTCGATGAGCGCGATTGTTCCACGGCCGCTCGCGGCGCACGAGTTCACCCGAGGTGGCCCTGGTGGCCCGTGGTTAACGTGGACGCATGCCGACCCTCAGCCTCGCCGACGAACTGGTCCTGCTCGCCCACGACGACGCCGGCACCAACCGGCTCGGCCGGCCGCGCCTCGACTACGGCCTGGTCGGGGCGGTGCTGCTCGACCTGGCCCTGGCCGGCCGGGTGGCGGTGGCCGACGACCGGCTTTCGGTGACCGACCCGACCCCGACGGGCCACCCGGTGCTGGACGACGCCCTCGCCGCCCTCGCCGCCGACGAGAAGCGTCGCAAGCCCAAGGACTGGATGAGCCGGTTGGCCAAGGGCCTGCCCGACCGCGTGCTGGCGGGCCTGGTCGACGGCGGGGTGCTGCGCCGCGAGTCCGACCGGGTGCTGCTGGTCTTCCCGCGTACCCGCTATCCGTCGCCGACCGGCGCGGAGCCGGCGGCGGAGACGGCCGCCCGGCGGCGGATGCTCGACGCGCTGGCCGCCGACGGCCCGGTCGACGCCCGGACGGCCGCGCTGATCGGTCTCGCCCGCGCGGTGGGGCTGGACCGCACGCTCTTCGGGGAGGTGCCGAAGGAGCGACTGACGGCCCGGGTGGCGGAGATCGCCGCCGGGGACTGGGCGTCCGCGGCGACGAAGAAGGCGATCGAGGAGACCCAGGCCGCCGTCCTGGTGGCCACCACGGCGGCCACCACGGCCGCGATCGTCACCACCACCGTCTCCTGAGCACGACGACGGCGGTGGCACCTCGTGGGTGCCACCGCCGTCGGGTGTCCGGTGGTCCGGGGGTACGCCTCAGCCGGCGACCGGCTCGGTCTCCTTGTCGCCCTGCGGCTGCTCGGGCTTGACCGAGCGGAGCAGCACGCTGGCCACGTCGATGACCTCGACCTGCTCGCCGGCGCCCTTGCCGTTGACCCCGTCGTTGAGCATCGTCGAGCAGAACGGGCAGCCGACCGCGACCGTCCGCGCGCCGGTGGCCATGGCCTCCTCGACCCGGTCCACGTTGATCCGCTTGCCGATCTTCTCCTCCATCCACATCCGGGCGCCGCCGGCGCCGCAGCAGAAGGAGCGCTCGCTGTTGCGCGGCATCTCGGTGAGCTCGCCGGCGATCGCGTCGCCCAGCACCTCACGCGGCGCGGCGAAGACCCGGTTGTGCCGGCCCAGGTAGCAGGGGTCGTGGTAGGTGACCCCGCCGTCCACCGGCTGCACCGGGGTCAGCTTGCCGGTCGAGACCAGGTGCGCCAGGAGCTGGGTGTGGTGCACGACCTCGAACTCGCCGCCGAGCTGGCCGTACTCGTTGCCCAGCGTGTTGAAGCAGTGCGGGCAGGTGGCCACGATCTTGCGCTTGGCCTTCTCCCGACCCTCGAACGCCTCGTTCAGGGTCTCGACGTTCTGCTGGGCGAGCATCTGGAAGACGAACTCGTTGCCGATCCGGCGGGCCGGGTCGCCCGAGCAGGTCTCGCCCTCGCCGAGGATGGCGAACTTGACGCCGGCCTCGTTGAGCAGCGTGGCGACCGCGCGGGTGGTCTTCTTGGCCCGGTCCTCGAACGCGCCGGCGCAGCCGACCCAGAACAGGTACTCGAAGTCGTCCACCTCGCCGACCCGCGGCACCTCGAAGTCGAGGCCCTTGGTCCAGTCCTCGCGGGTGTTCTGCGGGGCGCCCCACGGGTTGCCCTTGTTCTCCAGGTTGCGGAGCATGACGCCGGCCTCGGACGGGAAGCTCGACTCGATCAGCACCTGGTAGCGGCGCATGTCGACGATGTGGTCGACGTGCTCGATGTCGACCGGGCACTGCTCGACGCAGGCGCCGCAGGTGGTGCACGACCAGAGCACGTCGGGGTCGATGACCCCGCCCTCCTCGGCGGTGCCGATCAGCGGCTTGTCGGCCTCGGCCAGGGCCAGCACGTCGACGTGGGCGAGCTGCGCGGCGGTGGCCTTCTCCTCGCCGGTGAGGTCCTTGCCGCCACCGGCCAGCAGGTACGGCGCCTTGGCGTACGCGTGGTCGCGCAGGCTCAGGACCAGCAGCTTCGGCGACAGCGGCTTGCCGGTGTTCCAGGCCGGGCACTGCGACTGGCAGCGGCCGCACTCGGTGCAGGTGCTGAAGTCCAGCAGGCCCTTCCAGGTGAACTGCTCGACCTGGGCGACGCCGAACTGGTCCTTCTCCGGGTCGGCCTCCTCGAAGTCGAGCGGCTTGCCCTCGCTCATCATCGGCCGCAGGGCGCCGAGGCCGGAGCCGGCGGGCTTGGCCGGCTCGCGCTTGAAGAAGATGTTGGGGAACGCCAGGAAGCGGTGCCAGGCGACACCCATGGTCACGTTCAGCGAGATGACGATCAGCCAGGTCATCGAGATAGCGATCTTGATGAGCGCGGCGACGCTGGCGCCGTCCTGCCAGTCGGGCAGCACCGCTCCGACCGCGTGGCTGAGCGGGGTGGCCCAGACCGGGTACTCGAAGTGGTCGGTGGCGACCTTGAAGCCCCGGATCACGAACCCGAAGATCAGGACCAGCAGCACGATCCACTCGACGAAGTAGCCCTGCCACATCGTCGAGCCGGTGAACCGGGAGCGACCGCCCGGCCGGGTGGGCCGGTTGCGCAGCCGGATCGCCATCAGCACCAGGATGCCGACCAGGCCCAGCACGCCGATGACCTCGGTGGCCAGGCCGAAGACCGTCCAGTGCCCGATGATCGGCAGCCCGCCGGTCGGGGTGACCACCTCGAAGTACGCCTCGAGCACCAGCAGCGACAGCACGATGAAGCCGACCATCACGAACCAGTGCGCGGCACCCACCACGCTCCACTTCAGCATGCGGGTGTGGCCGGCGGTCTCCACCAGCATGGTCCTGGTGCGGGCGCCCTTGTCGGTGAACCGCTCCGGGGCGGGTTGCCCGAGCCGGATGACGGCCGTCATCTTCATGACCGCGCGCACCGCAAGCCACACCGCCACGGCGGTGATGGCGGCCGCGAGGATCGTGGTGACGATCTGGACGCTGCCCATCGAGTTGGCCTCCCGGTCTGCTGCCTGTCGAGCGGCTCGGCGACCGGGTGGCCGGTGTCAGGGCGTTACCGGCGTCGCGCCGCCACCACTCCCTCGACCGGGCCGGTCGATGACCTCGCTCCGCTCGGTCATGCAGAGCAGCCTACGCGCAAGGTTACCCAGCAGTAACGTGAGTCTTCTCGCACCCGGCCACGCCGCCCTGCGCACACCATAGGTTGCCCGGCGCCGGAGCGCCGGGCAGGGTTCCGCGAAGGTGACGTGGTCGTCCGACGGCGGCGCCGGAGGCGCCGCCGTCGCTCAGCGCCAGCGGGAGAGCAGGATCAGCGAGGCGACCATCGCGCCGAAGCCGACGGCCAGGTTCCAGTAGCCCCAGGTGGCGACCGGGTACTCCTGCTCGGAGAGGTAGTAGACCACCAGCCAGCCGATGCCGCCGACGATCAGCGCGACCGCGGTCGCCGGCAGCCACACCGGGCTAGGCTTGCGCGTCGCCGCCGTGCTCGTCGGACGCACGTCCGTCGGCGGGGTGTACACCTTCTTCTTGCGGACCTGAGACTTGGGCACGACGCTCTCCAGAGGGGGTGACGACCTCGTCCGGCCTGACAACCGGGCGCGGGGGCGACGGTCCATGGCCAATAATGTTCGACAGCTAGCGTAGTCCGGACGGCCCGTCCAAGCCACGAATGGGGTCAGGCCGGTGCGCGGAGTGACCGGAAAGAGGGAAACGCCCCGGCGCACCCGCGCCCGTCGGCGTCGTGGCGGGCACCAACCAGACGAGGCGGAGGGAACGCTCGGTGGAGTACACATCCGGCGCGGCGTCCTGGCAGAAGGCCATGCGGCGCGCGGTCGCCGCGCTCCTGCCACGGCGTCCGCGGCAGCGGCGACCGGGCTGGTCGATCGGGGTGCCGCTGATCGCCGCCGCGGCCGGGCTGCTCTTCACCACCACCGCCACCACCGCCGGCGGCACCGCCCTGCGGGAGGACCGGCGACCCCAGCTGACCCAGTTGATCGAGGACCGGCGCGAGCAGGTGGCGGCCAGCGAGTTGCGGGCCGCCCGGCTGCGCGCCGAGGTCGAGAGCCAGACCGCCGCGCTGGCCGACACCGACGCCCCCGTGAAGGAGCAGCGCGACCGGGCCGGGCGCAGCCTGGAGGCCGCCGGGTTCACCGCGCTGTCCGGGCCGGGGGTGACCGTCGAGCTGAACGACGCGCCCCGCCGCAACGACCAGACTTTGCCCAAGGGCGCGACCAACGACGACCTCGTCGTCCACCAGGGCGACGTGCAGGCGGTGGTGAACGCGCTCTGGGCCGGCGGCGCGGAGGCCATGTCAATCATGAACGTCCGCGTGCTGTCCACCAGCGCGGTACGCTGCGTCGGTAACACCCTGCTGCTGCACGGCCGGGTGTACTCCCCACCGTTCAAGATCGTAGCAATCGGCGATCCCGCTGCCCTCCAGCAGGCCCTCGCCGGCTCTGAGGGAGTCGGGTTGTTCAAGCAGGCGGTCGAGCACTACCAGCTGGGCTACAAGGAGACCGTCTCCTCCGTGACCGTGCCGGCCTTCGAGGACTCCACCGCTCTGCGATCGGCGACGGTGCCTCGATGAGTCCCGACGGCAGGGACCCGCGCCACCGCGACCGGAGCGACGACGAGACCGCGGTCATCCCCGCGGTCGAGGGCTCGACCCCGCCGGCCCGCCGCACCAGCTGGCCCGACCCGGTGCTGCCGCCGCGCTCGTCCGCGAACCGGCCTCCGACCCCGCCCGGCCCGGCCCCCCGACCGGCCGCTCCCGACGCGACCGCCGACCCGGGGCGCGCCCGGCCGCCCGTCAACCCGACACCCGACCGCCCGGCGGCCCACCCGTACTCCGGTGGCGCGGCGCCGTCCCGCCCGACCGACGGCCCGACCCGCCCCGCGCCGCCCGCGTGGCCCGGCAACGCCCCGGTCCGCCCGGCCGCTCCCGCCGCTCAGCCACCGTCGGCCCCGGCCGCTGTGCAGCCGGCCGCGCCGGCGATCCACCGGTCACCCGCACCGTCGGAGCGCCCGGCCGCGCCCGCCCCGGCGCCCGCCGCCGACCACCAGCCCAGATCCGGGGTACGGCCGCAGCCCGCCACCGAGGCGCCGACCGCCTTCCTCCCGATCGTCCCCGCCCGTTCCGCGGACCGTCCGGCGAGCGCACCCGAGGCCCGACGCGCCAGGCAGCCCGTCGCTGGCGACCTCGCCGGCCCGGGGCACCCGCACCCGTCCGACGGGGCCCGTCCCGGCGTACCCGCGCCGGAGGGCGGCCCAGGCGGGCCCGGCCTACCCCGCGCGGCCGCCCCCGAAGGCGGACTGCCCCGCGCGGCCGCTCCCGAGGGGGGACTGCCCCGCGCGGCCGCCCCGGAAGGCGGACTCCCCCGCGCAGCCGCGCCGGATGGTGGCCTGCCCCGCGCGGCCGCTTCCGAGGGCGGACCGGCGGGCGTGGCCGCTGCCGGCGGTCGAACGGACGCCTGGGGTGCCGCTGGCGGCCCGGACAGCGGACCGACCGGCGCCTACCGGACCGGTGGCGCACCGGACCGGTTCGCCGATCCGGCGGCCACCGCGATCATCCCGGCGGTGACCGGCCGGCCCGCGCCCGCCCAGCCGGCGTTGGACTCGACGGCGCTGATGGGCGCGGTGCCCCCACTGCCCGAGCGCGACGGGCCGGCCGAGGAGAAGCCCGCCGAGCCGCCGCAGCCCCGGCGCGGCGAGCGGGTGGTCCAGCTCCGCCCGCACCAGACCGACGAGGGCTACAAGAGCGTCTACTCGGAGCTGACCCGGCCCTCCCTCGCGTCCCGGTTGCGCTCCGGCGTCCGGGTCACCGGCGAGGTGCTGATCACCTTCGGTCTGGTGGTGCTGCTCTTCGCCGGGTACGAGATCTGGGGCAAGTCGGCCATCGTCGACGCCCACCAGGGCGACCTGAGCAGCCAACTGGCGCAGGAGTGGGGCCCGAGCGGCGACCCCACCGTCGCGCCGTCCGCCGGTCCGACGGCCAAGCCCAAGCCCCCGGTGGAGGGCAAGCCGATCGCCGGCCTCTACATCCCCAAGCTCGACAAGAACTGGGTCGTGGTGGAGGGCGTCACGCAGAAGGACATCCGGTACGCCCCGGGCCACTACCCGAAGAGCGCGCTGCCAGGCCAGGTGGGCAACTTCTCCGTCGCCGGGCACCGCAACCGGGCCACCTTCTGGCGGCTGGACGAGCTCGACGACGGCGACGCGATCGTCGTCGAGACCAAGACCGACTGGTACGTCTACAAGGTGATCAAGAGTCGGATCGTCCGCCCCGACCAGGTGGAGGTCGTCGCGCCGGCGCCGATCAGGCTGGGGCCGGGAGAGAAGCCGAAGAAGCTGCTCACCCTGACCACCTGCAACCCGAAGTTCGACAACTACCAGCGCCTGATCATCCACGCCGAGCTGGACGCCGCGGCCAGTATTCCCAAGTCCGAGGGCCGCCCGGCGGCGCTGGGAGGCTGACGACGATGTACTCCTGGATCTGGCGCAAACTGCCCTTCGGCCTGGCCGGCAAGATCACCGGTTCGCTGCTGCTCGCCGCCGCAACCGTCGCCCTGCTCTGGTACGTGGTCTTCCCCTGGGCCGAACCCCTGGTGACCCCCTTCGACGACGTGCAGGTCACCCAGGAGGACTCGGGAGTGCCGGGGAACGAGCCCGGCCCCGTCGGGGACGAACCGGCCGGCGACGAACACGACATCCAGTACGACACCGACCAGAACAACACCCCGCCCCCCTCCCCGGACGAGTGAGCCCATGCGTGTCCTGGTCATCGACAACTACGACTCGTTCGTCTTCAACCTGGTGCAGTACCTCGGCCAGCTCGGCGTCGACTGCGAGGTCCGCCGCAACGACGAGATCGACGTCGCCGAGGTCGGCCGGCTCGACGCGTCCGGCGTGCTGCTCTCGCCCGGCCCGGGCAGCCCGGACCGCGCCGGCATCTGCCTGGACGTGATCAAGGAGTACGCCGGCAAGCTGCCCATCTTCGGCGTCTGCCTCGGCCACCAGGCCATCGGTGAGGCGTTCGGCGCCACCGTGACCCGCGCCCCGGAGCTGCTGCACGGCAAGACCTCGGAGGTACGCCACCACTCGGTCGGCGTGCTGGCCGGGCTGCCGGACCCGTTCACCGCCACCCGCTACCACTCGCTCGCCGTGCTCCCGGAGACGCTGCCGGACGAGCTGGAGGTCACCGGCTGGACCGGATCCGGCGTCGTGATGGCGATGCGGCACCGGACGCTGCCGATCGAGGGCGTCCAGTTCCACCCGGAGTCGGTGCTGACCGAGGGCGGTCACCTGATGCTGGCGAACTGGCTGGCCGCCTGCGGCCACCCGGAGGCGCTGGACCGCGCTCCGGAGCTGGCGGCCGAGGTGGACGCGCGGCGACGGGCCGCCTTCGCGAATACCTGACAGCCAGCCACGACAGGCAGAAGGCCCGGTCCTCGCGGACCGGGCCTTCCGTCATTGCTGGGTCCAGCTCACCGGGCGGGGGCACCGTTCGGGGGCGGAGGGAAGATGCCGCCACCGGTGCCGGTGGTCGGGGTGGGGCTGCTCGGAGTCGCGGTGGGCGGGGTCGGCTCCTGGGTGGGCTCGGGGATGGACACCTCGATGGTGACCTCCTTGCCCTTGGCCAGCTTGGTTCCCGGATTCGGGCTCTGGTCGGTGACCCGGCCGGCCTGTGCCGCGGGCACCTCGTCGCCGTCGCGCACCCGCACCTTGTAGCCGGCGTTGGTCAGCTCGGCCCGGGCCTCGTCCTCGGTGAGGCCGATGACCCGCGGGACGTCGCCCACGTTGCCCTTCGAGATGGTGACCGTGATCGTGGCGTTCTCGGCGACCTTCGTCCCGGACGGCGGGTTCACCTCGAGGACCAGGCCCTTCTCGCGTGCGCTGTCCTTTTCCTGAGGCTTGACCACGAAGCCCTCGGACTCCAACTGCTGCTTGACGCTCTCGTAGGTACCGCCCACCAGTCCGGCCGGGACCGCCTTGGTGGCCGGACCGCCGCACAGCCGGACGGTCACCTGGCGGTTCTCCTCCAGGCTGCTGCCGGCGGGCGGGGTCTGCTCGGCGACCGTGCCCTTCTTGCAGGTGGGGCTGAAGAAATCGTCACCCAGCCCCGGCACCAGGCCCGCGTTGCGGATCTCGGTGAAGGCGGTGGCCTGGTCCTTGCCCGCCAGGTTCGGCACCTGGACCTTCTCGGGGCCGCCGTTGTTGAGCAGCAGCGCCGCCACCAGGGCGATCACCGCCAGCACGCCGACCGCGGCGAACGCGGCGATCACCCAGGCCGAACTCTTACGCCGACCCGGGTCGCCGACCCGCGCCGCGGCCTGCTGCCGGGTCTGCCCGCCGACGACCTGCGTCGGATACCCGCCTGCGGCCGGGGCGAGGTGCGCCGTCTCGTCCTGCGGCATGACCGGGGTGGCCAGCACCGGCCGGCCAGCGGCGGCCCGAAGCAGGTCGGCCCGCATCTCGCCGGCACTCTGGTAGCGGTTCAGCGGGTTCTTCGACAGCGCCTTGAGCACGATCGCGTCGACCGCCGGGTTGACGTCCGGGTTGATGTCGCTCGGCGTCGGCGGGGCCTCCCGTACGTGCTGGTAGGCCACGCTCACCGGGCTGTCCCCGACGAACGGCGGGTGCCCGCAGACCAGCTCGAAGAGCACGCAACCGGCGGCGTAGACGTCGGAGCGGGCGTCCACGGCCTCGCCGCGCGCCTGCTCGGGGGAGAGGTACTGCGCGGTGCCGATGACCGCGCTGGTCTGGGTCATCGTGGTCGCGCCGCTGGCCAGCGCCCGGGCGATGCCGAAGTCCATCACCTTGACCTGGCCGGTCTGAGTGAGCATCACGTTGCCCGGCTTGATGTCCCGGTGGATGATGCCGTGCCGGTGGCTGAACTCCAGCGCCGCGCACATGTCGGCGCAGATCTCCAGCGCCCGGCGCGGCTGGAGCCGGCTCTCGACCCCGAGGACCTCCTTCAGCGTGCGGCCGTTGACGAACTCCATCACGATGAACGGGAGCGTCTCGCCGGTCGGCGCGGTCTCCTCGCCGGTGTCGTAGACGGCGACGATCGCCGGGTGGTTCAGCGAGGCGGCGTTCTGCGCCTCCCGACGGAACCGCATCTGGAAGGTGGCGTCCCGGGCCAGGTCGGTGCGGAGCATCTTGATCGCGACGTCCCGGCCCAGCCGAAGGTCACGACCGCGGTGGACCTCCGCCATGCCGCCGTAGCCGAGCAGCTCGCCGACCTGGTACCTGCCACCGAGCAGGCGGGCCTGCGCTGTCATCGCGTTCGTCGTCCTTCGCTCGTCGTCGTCTCGCCGCCACCCGGTCGAAGCCGTTCCACCCGACGGTACGGCTTCTGGGCCAGATCGTCGCGTCCGTACGCGCTCACCGCGCCGGACGTCACGCTCAGCGGGCCGGCTGCGCCGGGGTCACCGGTCAGCGCGCCCTGCCGCGCCCTGTAGGAAATCACGCCGGAGCAGACCAGGACCAGTACGGCCAGCAGGATGGCCACGGTCACCATCCCTGACCTGGAACGACGCGGCGGAACAGCAGCCGGGACCGGCTGCCGGGCGTACCCGACGGGGCGGTCGGACCGGGTGGGACCCGGTGACACGACCCCGCGCGGCGGCGCGGGCTGCGCGACCGGCGGCCGGGACTGCGGCACGGCGGGGGCCGGCGGGCGCTGCGCCGCGGCGGGCGGCTGCGGCTGCCGCGCGGCGACCGGCGGGCGGGCCTGTCCGGCGGCCGGCGGGCGGGCCTGTCCGGCGGCCGGCGGGCGGTGCTGCTGGGCCAGCGCGGGCGGCCGGTGCTGCTGGCCGGCGGCCGGCACCTGGGCGCGGGCCACCGGGGCGGCCGGGGAGGCGGGCGCCCCCGAGACCGGGCCGGCGTGTGCACCGGCGCGGGCCTGCTGGGACAGCGCGAGCTTCGCCTGCCGGGCCACCGAGGCCAGCGCGGCGGCGCTGGGCCAGCGGGCCGCGGGATCCTTCGCCAGGGCCCGCTCCACGATCGCCCGGACCTGCGGCGGGATGTCGCCGGGCAGCGGCCGGGGCGTCTCCTGGACGTGCTTCATCGCGATCTCGAGCGGGTTGTCCCCGTCGAACGGACGCCGACCGGCGAGGCACTGGTACGCCACCACGCCGAGCGCGTACACGTCGGAGGCGGGGGTGGCGACCGCGCCGGTGGCCTGCTCCGGGGAGATGTACGAGGCGGTGCCGAGCACCGAGCCGGCGGCGGTGAGCTGCCCGACCAGGTCGGAGCGGGCGATGCCGAAGTCGGTCAGCACCAGCGTCCCGTTCGGCCGGACCAGCAGGTTGCCCGGCTTCACGTCCCGGTGCACGATGCCCTTCTCGTGTGCGGCGTGCAGCGCGTCGGCCGCCTGGGCGACCAGGGCCATCGTCCGGGCCGGGGTGAGCCGGCCGACCCGGCTCAGCGTCGCCGACAGCGCGTCGCCCTCGACGTACTCCATGATCAGGAAGGCGATCTGCTGGTCGCTGCCGAAGTCGTAGACGTCGACCACGCCCGGGTGGTTGATGGTGGCCATGGTCCGCGCCTCGCCCCGGAACCGCTCGGCGAAACCGGGATCGTCCAGCAGCGCCGGGAGCAGGCTCTTCACCGCGACCGTACGGCCCAGCACCTGGTCGGTGCCGCGCCAGACGTCGCCCATGCCACCGCTGGCGATCCGCTCGTCGAGGCGGTAGCGGTTGCCGAGCTGGACGCCGGGGTGAAGCATGTCAGCGGCCCCCGGAGTCGGCGATGGCCGCCTGCATGATGCGGCCACCGATCCGGGCCGCCTCGGCGCTGCCGCCGCTGCCCGCCTCCTCCAGCACCACGCAGACCGCGGAGACCGGGGTGCCGTTCTTGTCGAGGGCGAACCCGATGAACCAGCCGTGGTCGGGCGTCTGCGGACCGGACTGGGCGGTGCCGGTCTTGCCGCCGACCGTGTAGCCGTCGATCTGCGCCTTGTTGCCGGTGCCGTCCTCGACCACGGCGACCATCATCTCCCGCAGGTCGGCGGCGACCGTGCCGTCGACCGGCTGGCGCAGCTCGCGGGGCTTGGCGGTGTAGTAGCTGGTGGTGCGGTCCGGCGCGAGCAACTGCTTGACCAGGTAGGGCCGCATCTGGCTGCCGCCGTTGGCGACCGTGCCGGCGATCAGTGCGCCCTGCAACGGGGTCATCTTGACGTCGCGCTGCCCGATGGAGGACTGGGCCAGCGCGGCCGGGTCGGTGCCGCCGCCGGGGGCCTCCATCGCGCCGGTCCGGCTCGGCGCGACGGTGAGGCCGTCCTCGCCGAGTTGGCCGACGGTGAGGTCGTCCTGCTCGAAGCCGAACTGGCGGGCCTTCTCCTTGACGGTGTCCGCGCCCAGCTTCACGCCGAGCTGGGCGAAGCCGGTGTTGCACGACTCCCGGACCGCCTCGATCAGGCTGACCTGTGGCTCGGGGCAGATCGACTGGGCGGCGTTGCGGATCGGGGAGCCCGAGGTGGGCGGGGTCCAGCTGGCCCCGGCCGGGATCTGGGTGTTCTTACCGATCCCGTTCTCCAGCGCCGCGGCGGCGACGACGATCTTGAAGGTGGAGCCGGGGGGCAGTGTCTCCGACAGCGCCCGGTTCTTCAGCGGGCCGTCCGGGTCCTGCTCCAGCCGGTTGAACGCGGCGGAGGCCTGGTTCGTGTCGTGGTCGGCCAGCGGGTTCGGGTCGAAGCTGGGCATCGAGACGAGCGCCTGCACCGCCCCGGTACGCGGGTCGATGGCGATCGCCGCGCCCTTCTTCACCCCGTTGTTGTTGTTGCGCAGCTGCTCGTACGCGGTGTCCTGGGCGCGCTTGGAGACGGTGAGCAGCACGTTGCCGCCACCGGTCTCGTCGCCGGTGAACATGTCCTTGATCCGGTTGGCGAGCAGCGCGTCGCTGGTGCCGGCCAGGAATTCGTTCTCCACCCGCTCGATGCCGGTGTCCGCGAGGTTGACCGGCTTGTAGCCGAGCACGTGCGCGTACTTCGCCCCGCCGGGGTAGGTGCGCAGGAACTTCAGCTTGCCGCTGGTCTCCCTGCTGGTGGCGAAGGCGGTGCCGCCGGCCTCGATGTTGCCGCGCCGGCGCTCGTACTCGGCCACCTGGACCCGGCCGTTGTAGTCGCTGTTGCGGTATTCGTCCGCCTTGTAGGCCTGGATCCAGTTCAGATTCGCGAAGAGCAGACCGAACAGGATCATGACGACGACACCGACGCGGCGCAGGGGTGCGTTCACGGGCGGATCACCTCCGTGGGAGCACCGTGCAGCTGCTCCGGCGGGCCGCCAGCGGGCCGGGCCGCCGGGCCGGAGCCCTGGGTCACCGGGCGGCGGGCCGCGTCGGAGATCCGCAGCAGCACCGCGATGAGCAGCCAGTTGGCCATCAGCGAGGAACCACCGGCGGAGAGGAACGGCGTGGTCTGACCGGTCAGCGGGATGAGCTTGCTGATCCCGCCGACGATCACGAAGACCTGGAGCCCGAGGGTGAAGGCGAGACCGCCGGCCACCAGCTTGCCGAACGAGTCCCGGACGGCGAGCCCGGCCCGCAGCCCCCGCTCGACGATCAGCAGGTAGGTCACCAGCAGCGCGGTGAGCCCGAACAGGCCGATCTCCTCGCCGATGCCGGCGAAGATGAAGTCGTTCTGCACCTCGGGGATCTCCAGCGGCTCGCCGGCACCCGGGCCGGTGCCGAAGAGACCGCCGCTGCCCAGGCCGAGCAGGCCCTGCACCAGCTGGTAACCCCGGTCGTACGGCTCCGCGAACGGGTCCAGCCAGATCTCCGCCCGCGTGTAGAAGTTGGCGAACGGGCCGCCGACGGTGCCACCCAGGACGTACGCGAGGTAGGCGCCGCCGAAGAAGAGGACCAGACCGATCAGCAGCCAACTGACCCGTTCGGTGGCGATGTAGAGCGTCACCACGAACATGCCGAAGTACAGCAGCGAGGTGCCGAGGTCCTTCTCGAAGACCAGGACCAGGAGGCTGATCAGCCACACCACGACCACCGGGCCGAGGTCCCGGCCGCGGGGGAAGTCGATGCCGAGGATCCGGCGGCTGGCCAGCGAGAGCACCTCGCGCTTGCGGACCAGGTAGTAGGCGAAGAAGACCAGCAGGGCCAGCTTCGCGAACTCACCGGGCTGGATGGAGAAGCCGCCGACCCGGATCCAGAGCTTGGCACCGTTGATCTCGGAGAACCGGCCGGGCAGCACCGCCGGGATCATCACCAGCACGATGCCGGCCAGACCCAGGGTGTACGCGTACCGGGAGACCGAGCGGTGGTCGCGCATCAGGGCGAGCAGCCCGGCGGCGAGGACCACCGCGGCGAGCGTCCAGGCCAGCTGGCGACCACCGGTGCCGGCGAAGACGGCCAGCGTCTCCCGCTCGACCGGCGCCGCCTTGCTCAGGTCGAGCCGGCGCAGGAAGCCGACCCCGATCCCGTTGAGCAGGGCGACCGCCGGCAGCAGGGCCGGATCGGCGAAGGGTGCCAGCCACCGGATGACCAGGTGCATGCCGAGGAAGACCACGCCCAGCGCCGCCGCCGGCATCCAGAAGTCCGGGGTGACCGTGTCGAGCATGTTCGCCTCGACGATCGCCCCGTACGCCGCCACCAGCACCAAGGCCAGCAGCAGCAGGGAGAGTTCCGCGTTGCGCCGGGACCGGGCCAGGCGCACACCGGCAGCCTCGCCCGTTGTGGCGGGCGAGGCTGCCGGTGTGGCGGCTGCGGTCACGGATCGATCCTCGGGCTCTCAGCCGACGTTCATTCGGTCGACCGGCAGCCCGCCGGATCCACGACCGGCGGTACCGGGTCGGAGGCCGGGGCGTCGGGCGTGGTGGTCGGCGCGGGCGTGACGGTGGCGACCGGACCGCCGGTGGCGGCCGGGGTGGGTGTCGCCGGCCGGGCGGTCGGCCCGAGCGTCGAGGCGCTCGCCGTCAGGGTCGGGCTCGGCGGACAGATCGGCTTCAGGTTGGGGTTTGCCGGGTCGTCGCTGGTCAGCTCGGCCAGCCGGCGGGCCGCATCCGGCTCGCTCTTGGCCTGGATGCCCTGCTTGACCTGCTCCTGCGCGGCGAGCGTGAGGTCGTCCAGCTTCGCCTGGCTGGTCGAGTGCACGCTGGACAGGTCGAGCCCGGCGACCTGGCCGGGGACGCCGCGGAAGACGGCGAGCTGCCCCTGCTCGGTCGCCCCGACGTAGTACTGCCGCTGCGTGTAGCTCCAGCCGGCGAAGAGACCGCCGCCCAGGATCACCAGCAGCGCCACCAGCATCGCCACGGTACGCAGCGGCCGCCGGCGCCGCTCGGGCTCGTCGTCCCGGTTGGCGGCCGGGTCCTCCGGGACCGGGGGACGCGGCGCGGAGAGCGCCGAGGCGCGGGCGGCCGGGGTGGAGACGTCGGCAGAGGTGGCCATGCCCCGGTCCCGGGACGCGGCACCGCCGACGATCGGGCTCGCCTCGACGATGTCCTGGTCGGTGGCGTCCGCGATGATCACGGTGATGTTGTCCGGGCCGCCGCCGCGCAGCGCGAGCTGCACCAACCGCTCGACGCACTGCTGCGGGTCGGTGTACTCCCGCATGGTGTCGGCGATGGTGTCCGCGCTGACCACGCCGGAGAGCCCGTCGCTGCAGATCAGGTAGCGGTCACCGGGCAGCACCTGGCGGACGCTGTACTCCGGGTCGATGTCGCGACCGTCCAGGGCGCGGGTGAGCAGCGAGCGCTGGGGGTGACTGCTCGCCTCCTCCGCGCTGATCCGGCCCTCGTCCACGAGCATCTGGACGTAGGTGTCGTCCTTGGTGATCTGCGCGAACTCACCGTTGCGCAGGAGATAGGCCCGCGAGTCACCGATGTGGACCATTCCGAGCTTGCTGCCGGAGAAGAGGGTCGCGGTGAGCGTGGTGCCCATCCCCTCCAGCTGCGGATTGGCGTCCACGGTGTCGCGGAGCTGCTGGTTGGCGGTGCCCACGGCCGAGCGCAGCGCGTCGACGAGGGCGTCCCCTGGGACGTCCTCGTCGAGCGGCGCCATGGCACCGATGACGATGTTGCTGGCGACGTCACCGGCGGCCATGCCGCCCATGCCGTCGGCGACGGCGAGAAGCCGCGGCCCGGCGTAGACGGAGTCCTGGTTTCCGTCTCGGATCAGACCGCGGTCGCTGTGGGCCGCATAGCGCAGGGTCAGAGTCATGGCCGTAATTCGAGAGAAGTGCGGCCGATCCGGATCGGCACGCCGAGGGGGACGGGGGTTGGTCCGGTGACCTTAGCGCGATCCAGGTACGTGCCGTTAGTCGAGCCGAGGTCCTCGACGAACCACTGCCCGTCGCGCGGCACGAGCCGGGCGTGCCGCGCGGAGGCGTAGTCGTCGGTGATGACGAGGGTGGAGTCCTCGGCCCGTCCGATCGTGATCTGGGCTTCGCCGAGGGTGATCCGGGTGCCGGCGAGCTGGCCGGCGGTGACCACCAGCTGGTGCGCGGCCCTGCCCCGCTTCACCTTCGCCGGCTTCGCCGCCTGCCCGGTGGAGGCGCCCACCGCGCGCGGCGCGGCCACCAGCCGGCCCGACCGGGCTCCTGCGAAGAGGTCGCGGCGGATCACGCCGACCACCGTGAACACGAAGATCCACAGCAGGATGAGGAACCCGAACCGGGCGACGGTGATGACGAGCTCCGGCAAGGCGCGTCAGCCGTCCACGCGGAAGGTCAGGGTGGTCGTGCCGAGCTGGATCATGTCGCCGGGGTTGAGGGCGACCGCGGAGACGCGCTGGCCGTTGACCATCGTGCCGTTGGTCGACCCGAGGTCGGTCAGCACGACCTGGCCGCCGTCGAAGTCCAGCCGGGCGTGTCGCCGGGAGATCCCGACGTCCGGCAGGCGCAGGTTGGCCTGGTCGCCGCGACCGATCACCGTCGACCCCATCTGGAGCGGGTAGGTGCGGCCGTCGCCGGAGACCAGCCGGACGTTGCGGGCGCCGCCGCCGTGTCCCGGCGGCGGGCCGTAGCCGCCACCCTGGTCGTACGCGGGGTACGCCGGCGGGCCGGCGTCGTAGCCACCGGGCGCGGAGACCGGGGCGACCTCGCCACCGGTGTAGACCTCGGCGGTGACCCGGAACATGCCGGTGTCCAATCCCTCGCCGCGCTCGATCTCGACGATCACGTCGCCGTAGACGGTCCACGCCTGCTCGCCGATGAACTCCGCCTGCGACTGGGCCAGTTCCTGAGCCAGCGCGGCGGCGTACGGCGCCAGCCGACTGTGGTCGTACGGCGAGAGATCGATCACGTAGCGGTTGGGCACCAACGTGCGCCCACCGGCCAGGATGGCCTTGTGCGCCTCGGCCTCCCGCTGCATGGCGTTGAGGATCTCCACGGGGTGGACCACCCCTTTGAAGACCTTGGCGAAGGCCCCCTCGACCAGGCCTTCCAGACGCTTCTCGAAGCGTTGCAGCACGCTCACCGGCTCCTCCTCGGGTCCCGAGGACATGATGGTATCCGGCCGGCGCGCATGCGGCTCGCGCGCCGCTCGGCGGGCGCGTGCCGGCCCGTTCGGAAGGGGCCCTCCGAGCGTGCTAATGTTTCGTCCGCCGAGGCGGTGACCGCTCCACGGAGCGTAGCCAGTCGAGGCGATGACGGAGGACACGTAGGCCCGCTGGCGACAGCGGGATCGGCACCAGCTACAGTGTTCGAGGTCAGCCACGGGGAAGTGGCGGAATGGCAGACGCGCACGGTTCAGGTCCGTGTGTCCGAAAGGACGTGGGGGTTCAACTCCCCCCTTCCCCACCAGACAGACGAGGGCTCCGCAGCTTGCGGGGCCCTCGACTCGTATCGGGGCGTGCCGGACGTCACGCTATGCTCCGAGGGTTTCCCTGCCTCCTACTGACCAGGAGTGGCGTGTGAGTGTCGCGTTGGTGACCGGGTCGGGCGGTCTGATCGGGTCCGAGGCGGTCCGGCACTTCGCCGGTCTCGGCCTGGACGTGGTCGGTATCGACAACGACATGCGGCAGGAGTTCTTCGGCGCCGAGGCGTCGACCGCGTGGAACGTCCGGCGGCTCGCCGACGAGCTGGGGTCCACGTACTCGCACCACAGCATCGACATCCGGGACCGGGACGCGCTGGCGAAGCTCTTCGCGCGCTACGGCCGGGACATCGCCGTGGTGATCCACACCGCCGCGCAGCCCTCGCACGACTGGGCGGTGCGCGACCCCTTCACCGACTTCGACGTGAACGCCGGCGGCACCCTCAACGTGCTGCAGAACGTGCGCGAGCACTGCATCGAGGCGCCGGTGATCCACTGCTCGACCAACAAGGTCTACGGCGACCGCCCGAACAGCCTGCCCCTGGTGGAGCTGGAGACCCGGTGGGAGATCGAGGCGGGCCACCCGTACGAGCAGGGCATCCGCGAGGACATGTCGATCGACGCCTGCCTGCACTCGGTCTTCGGCGCCTCCAAGGTCGCCGCCGACGTGATGGTGCAGGAGTACGGCCGGTACTTCGGCATGAAGACCGCCTGCTTCCGGGGCGGCACGCTGACCGGCCCGGCGCACTCCGCGACGGAGCTGCACGGCTTCCTCGGGTACGTGATGCGGGCGAACATGGAGCGCCGCACGTACAAGATCTTCGGCTACCAGGGCAAACAGGTCCGGGACGCCATCCACAGCTCGGACGTGGTCTCCGCGTTCGAGGCGTTCTTCCGCAACCCCCGCTCGGCGGCCGTCTACAACCTGGGCGGCGGGCGGCACTCCAACACCTCCAACCGCGAGGCGTTCGCGCTGGCCGAGCAGATCACCGGCCGGGAGATGGTCACCGAGTACGTCGAGGCGAACCGGATCGGCGACCACAAGTGGTGGATCGGCTCGAACGAGGCCTTCCAGGCCGACTACCCGGACTGGAAGCAGGTCTACGACGTACCGATGATCATGCGGGAGATCTACGACGCCAACGTCGACAAGTGGGTGCCGCAGGCATGACCGGCAAGGGCAAGCGGAACGTCCTCGGCGTCCTGGTCGACGCGACCGACTACGCCTCGGCGACCGAGCAGGTGGTGGCCGCCGCGCACGAGCGCCGCCCGCTGGCGCTGACCGCGCTGGCCGTGCACGGCGTGATGACCGGGGTGCTCGACCCGGCGCACAACGCCCGGCTGAACTCCTTCGACGTGGTCACCCCCGACGGCCAGCCGGTCCGCTGGGCGCTCAACCTGCTGCACCACGCCGGCCTGTCGGACCGGGTCTACGGCCCGACGCTGACCCTGCACGTGCTGCGCCGCTTCGCCGAGGAGGGGCTGCCGGTCTACCTCTACGGTTCCACCGAGGAGACGCTGGCCCGGCTGATCCCGGCGCTGGAGCGGATGTTCCCCGCGCTCAAGATCGCCGGGGTGGAGCCGTCGAAGTTCCGCGCCGTCCAGCCGGGCGAGGACGTGGAGATCGCCGACCGGATCCGGGCCAGCGGGGCCCGGCTCGTCCTGGTCGGCCTGGGCTGCCCGCGCCAGGAGGTCTTCGCGTACGCGATGCGGCCGCTGCTGGACATGCCGCTGATGGCGGTCGGCGCGGCCTTCGACTACCACGCCGGCCTGCTCAAGCAGCCGCCCGCGTGGATGCAGCGGGCCGGGCTGGAGTGGTTCTGGCGGCTGGGCCTGGAGCCGAAGCGGCTCTGGCGCCGGTACGTCATCCTCAACCCGGCGTACCTGACCCGCCTCGCCGGGCAGAAGACCGGCCTGTGGAAGGCGCAGCCCCCGGCGCCGGCGACGGAACGCCCGGCCACCTTCTCGGTCTGACCCGCGCAGCCGCCCGGCAGGTCTGCGGAGCCGGCGGGCCGGCCAGGCAGGGTGCGGGGCCCCTTCCGGTCGGAAGGAGCCCCGCGGCGGGAGTGCGTCAGAGGGTCAGGGTCCAGGTGTTGAGGTAGCCGGTGTCGCCCGAGTAGACGTCGCGCACCTGGAGTCGCCAGGTGCCGTTCGCCGCCTCCGACGAAAGGTTCGCGGTGTAGGTGGCGTTGACGTTGTCGGCACCGTCGAAGAAGCTGCTGTTCTTCAGCCGGTACGCGGAGCCGTCCGGGGCGACCAGGTCGATGACCAGGTCACCGCGGTAGGTGTGCACGATGTTCACCGCGACGGTCGACGCCGACGAGGCGTTGCGGCCACACCCGGAGATCACGATCGAGCTGGACACCGTGGCGCCGGTGTCCGGGATCGCGACGTCGGTGCCGTTGCTGCCGGAGCAGCCGCCACCACCCGAGCCGGTCACCGTCAGCGAGTACGTCGCCGTACGGGTGCCCGACGCCGCCGTGCCCGTGACGGTGACGGTGTAGGTGCCGGGCGGGGTGCTCGCCGAGGTGGCGATGGTGAGGGTGGACGAGCCGCCCGAGGTGACCGTGGACGGGTTGAACGAGGCGGTCGCGCCGGCCGGCAGGCCGCTGGCGGAGAGGCTGACCGACTGCGCGGAGCCGTTGGTGGTGGCGGTGGCCACGGTGGCGGTCACCGACCCGCCCGGGGCGGTGGAGCCGGAGGTCGGCGACACCGAGACCGAGAAGTCGTTGGTCGGCGGGGTGGTGCCGTTGTCCACGTAGAGCAGCCGGTTCGGGGTCCCGGTGCCCACGTTGGTCACCACGTTCGGGGTCGCGGCGTTGACCAGGTTGTCGCGGACCTGCTGCGGGCTCCACGACGGGTTGGCCGAGAGGACGAGCGCCGCGGCGCCGGCGACGTGCGGTGACGCCATGGACGTGCCGCTGATGGTGTTCGTCGCGCTGCTGCCGGTGTACCAGGCGGAGGTGATGTTGACGCCCGGGGCCAGGATGTCGACGCAGGTGCCGTAGTTGGAGAAGCTCGCGGCGGCGTCGTTGTTCTGGGTGGCGCCGACGGTGATCGCCGACCCGACCCGGGCCGGGGAGTAGTTGCAGGCGTTCTGGCGGTTGCCGAAGATGTCGCCGTTGCCGGCGGCGACCGCGTAGGTGATTCCGGAGTTGATGGAGTTGGTGACCGCCGTGTCGATCGAGCTGTTGGCGGAGCCACCGAGGCTCATGTTCGCCACGGCCGGCTTCACCGCGTTCGCGGTCACCCAGTCGATGCCCGCCACGACCTGGGCGTTGGTGCCGCTGCCCTGGCAGTTGAGCACCCGGACGCCGACGATCTGCACGCCCTTGGCCACGCCGTACGAGGAGCCGCCGACGGTGCCCGAGACGTGCGTGCCGTGGCCGTTGCAGTCGTCGGCGGAGCCGCCGTCCACCGCGTCGAAGCCGGAGGCCGCCCGGCCGCCGAAGTCGTTGTGCCCGAACAGGACCCCGGTGTCGATGATGTAGGCGCGCACGTTGGACGCCGTGGTCGGGTAGGTGTACGAGCTGTTCAGCGGCAGGTTGCGCTGGTCGATCCGGTCCAGGCCCCAGGAGGGCGGGTTGGTCTGCGTGCCGAAGATGGAGACCGTGTGGTTCTGTTCGACGTACGCCACCGCGGGGTCGGCGGCGATCCGGGCCGCCGCCCTCGCGCCGACCTTGACCTCGAAGCCGCGCAGCGCAGCGGTGTAGGTGCGGGCGACCTGGCCGCCGTGCCTGCCGACCAGCCGTTGGGCGTTGTCACCCACCCGGCTCCGGCCGACGGCGCTGTCCTTGAAGACGACGATGTAGCTGTCCGGCACGGCGGTGGCCCCGCCCGCTTCCCGGATCACCCCGACGGGCTCGGCGGCCATGGCGGGTGTGGCGGTTGCCAACATCGCCAGGGTGGCCACCCCCACGAGTGCGGACCTGTGTGAAAGACCCATCTCCCTACCTCCCTCCGACCGGCAGCCGACCGTCCACCCGCGAGTCCGAAGTTGATCGATGGTTGCCGATCTACCTGAGGGTAGGTCGGCGAGGTCCGGGAGTTAAACATGTCGAAGCGTCCATAACGTCGGCGGGATGCCCCTACGGGTGGGGTAGGGGGCGAACCGGGGCCGGCCCCGGATTCGCCGATCGCCGAACTGGACAAGGCTGAGCACATGGATGGCCATCTCATCGTGCTGCTGCCGATCGCCGGGGTCTGGCTGGCCGCCGGTGTGGTGGCGGACCGACTGCCCCGGCTGGACCGCGCCCGCGCACTCCGCCGGCGTACCGGATGGTTGCTCGCGCTGACCCTGACCGGCCTCGGCCTGACGGCGGCGGTGCTGGCGGTCGGCCTGACCAGTGCCGGCGCGACGCCGGTCGACCGGGCCGCCGCGGGGCTCGGCCTGGCCGCCGGCCCGGCGCTCGCCGTCGCGCTCTGCACGGTGCGGCGGCTGCGCCGGCTCCGGGCCGGCGCCGGCGCGTTCGCCACCGCGCCGGAGACGCCGGCGCCGCACGGCCTGCGGGCCGCCGGGGCGCATCCCCTGATCGGCCTGCCGGTGCAGGTCACCGCCCTGGCCACGCTGCCGCCGGTGCTGTCGGCCGCGGGGTTGGACCTCGCCGCCGACCCCCGCCTGACCGGACCGGCCGTCACCCTGGGCGGTCTCGCGGTCATCGCGATCGGGGTACGCCTGGCGCTCCGCCACAACCGGCTCGCCGAGCGGGCGTTACCGGAGGCGACGGCGACCTCAGCGCGTGCGGCTCGGCCCCTGCACGTATAGCAGCTCCAGGATCGCCCGGGTCGCCTCGAACCAGCGGTCCAGCCAGCCGGGCGGCGGCACGCTGCCCTTCGGCGGCAGCTCCATCAGCAGGCCGCGCAGCAGCGGGTGGTCGACCAGCGACTCGCTCGGCTCCAGCGGCCACCCGGCCGGCGGGAACGAGGGCTCGGTCAGCGGGTTCGGGTCGAGCGAGGGCAGCGTCAGCGGCGGCCCGACCTGCTCCGGCGCGGCCGACCCGGCGTCCCGCCCGCCGCCTTCGGTGTCGGTGGACACGACCTCGGTGAGCACCGTGTCCCGGCGCGCGCCGCGGTACTTGCCGCCGAAGCGCTCCGACTTGCCCGGGCCGTTGGTGAGGTTGTCTGAACCGATCGTCGTCATCCGTCTCGCCTGCCTCGCTCGGTTTCCGATCCGTGCGGCGGGTTGTCGACCAGCGCCGTATCGAGGGGTTCAACGAGACGGAACGCAAGTGGCGACGGGCCGGCCGGGGAGATCCCCGATCGACCCGCCGTCAACGCCACGTTGCGTCGATCAGTGCTGGACGAACCCGCCGCTCCGTGTCCGGGCGACGAAGGCGTGCCAGTCGCCCGGAGCGAAGACCAGGGCCGGGCCCGTCTTGTCCTTCGAATCCCGAACGCCGACCGCCCCGGTCACGTACGCCACCTCGACGCAGTTGTCGCAGTTCGGCCCGCTCTTGGAGCTCTTGAACCACGTCGCGTGCCTCAGGTCCACGGGGAACTCCTTGGTCGCCATTTCCACAGCGGCTCCTCTACCAGTTTCGCGATGTGAGCTATGGATTCCTCCGGGCGAATGGCCGCTGCTCGAATGTGATCGAAGATGAAGCTGTACTTCTGCAGTTCGTCGCTCTTCTCCAGGAAGAGCCCACCCGTGGCGTTCTCCGCGTACACGACATCGGGATCACTCGGTTCGGGGAAGCTGAGAATGGTGAAGGTGCCGTCCATGCCGGCGTGCGCGCCCACCTCGAAGGGCAGGACCTGAAGCGTCACGTTCGGTAGTTCCGCCACTTCCACCAGCCGCTGGAGCTGGCCACGCATCACCGCGTCGCCGCCCACCGGCCGGCTCAGCACCGCCTCATCGAGCACCACCCACAAATCGACCGGATCGTCCTGGGTCAACAACGACTGACGGCCCAGACGGACACGCACCCGTTGCTGCACCTGGTCGACGGTGAAGTCCGGGCGGGCCGCCCGGATCATTGCCCCGGCGTACTCCTCGGTCTCCAGCAGGCCCGGGACCACCTGCTGTTCGTACGCCCGGATCGAGCTGGCCGCCGCCTCCAGGCCGACGTACGCCCCGACCAGCACGGTGCTGTAGGGGTGCCACCAACCCTTCTGCCGGGCCTCCCGAGCGATCTGCACGAGCTCGTCGCTCTCGACGCCCACCACGCCGTAGATCCGCAGCATGTCGCGGACGTCCCGCGGCGTCGCGGAGGTGTGGCCGGTCTCGATCCGGGAGATCTTTGAGGCGGAGCACTCGAGCTGCTCGGCGACCGTCTCGATGGTGATTCCCGCCGCCTCGCGCTGGCGGCGCAGTTCGGCGCCCAGCCGGCGACGCCGGATGGTGGGGCTGCGCCGCTCGCTCACCGCGGCACCCCGCGGCTCACCGGGTGGTGTTCCCCGTTCCTCGCGCTCACCCGGTTACCTCCCGGTGGCTCGCGCCTGCGTCGACACCCGCCGAGGCGCGACCGACGAACGGCGGGCGATCGTTCGCGGCAGGGATGGTGCCGGTCGTCGACCGGCCGCGTCGGGCGAAACCGGCGTCCAGTGTGCCGGTCCGGGGTCGGCGTCATCAAGCGCCTCGTTCACGTGTCGCGCTCGCGTATCGGCAAAAGTCGACGTGCAACTTGCATGTCGCACGTCACTGATGCACTCTGTCCGTATGGCTCGGGTTACTCACCGTTCCCCCACGCTTCCCCGGTCCGGCGACGACACCGGCGGCGGGACGGCCGGGCGACCCGGTCCAGCTGCGACGACGAGACCTGCCCCGGGGTGATGACCCCGCCGCTGCACGCCCGACGGCTGCGGCGGCGGGAGCGGTAACCGGGAGCAGCACGGTGATGGTCGGGTGGCGCTCCGCCACCAGCGGGCACGGCCCGACCACCGCCACCGATCCACCGGCCGGCGGCACGATCCCGTCACCGGGCCCCAGAAACCTTCCCCCATGACCTCCGGTCCGGCACCGCCGGCCATACCCTCCCCAGGAGCCCATGTGCTTCCCCGCTCCGGTGACGTACTGCACGTGACTCGCGCGGCGAGTGTCCAGTTCATCCGACCCATCACGTTCCGGGTCATCCGGGTGCTCGACTGGCCCACCTACGACGGTTGGCTCTGGCTCGACGGTTACGAGTTGAACGCGGCGGGGGACGCGATCAACCGACGGTCGATCTTCGTTCAGGAGGCCGGCCTCCGGCAGCTCCAGGCGGCGCCCGTGCCGCGCCAGCACACCGTACGGACCCGACGGACGATCAGCCGCGCTGCGGTGGCGGTGGGCTGACCTCCGCCATTACCCGGCCGGGGGGCGTGCCGTCGCCATAGACTCGGTACGCCCACCCCGGCGAAAGTCACCACCCCGCGCGTCCCGGACCCTGAACCTGGGATGGCCATGGTCAATATGCCCGCCGCGCGGCGGCACCACAGGTCCCGTATCGGTTACGCCTTCGGGCTGCTGGCGCTGGTCGGCGCCGTCACCACCCTCGTGGTGGTGGTGCGCTACCCGGCCGAATCGGCGACCCGGCTGGCCGAGCCGGTGCCCGCTCCCGAGATCACCGTGGTCGAGCAGAACTCACCACCTCCCGGCGTGGTCGGGTACCCCGGCTACGAGGACGACTCCGACTACCCGGCCGACCTCGCCGCACCCGACGACCACCGGTACGGCGACACCGCACCGGGCCCCGAGGCGAACGCCTCGGAGGGTCCCCACAGCGGCGCCGGATCCCGGCCCGGCACCGGCGACAGCGAGGCCGCCCTGGCCGGTTCGTCCACGGTCGACGCCCGGCAGGCCCTCAGCCAGTCGCTCTTCTACTCCGGCCTGCTCGGCCTGACCATCTCGCTGGCCGGGCTGGGACTGGTCGGCACGCGACGCCGGATGTGGTGAGCTGGTCGCCAAGAGGCTGTCGGGAATCCTCGGGGCGAGCGAGGCGGAGGCCAGGCGGCGATCCGGCAAGGCGGAGGTCGGTCGTCGTCTGGGCCCGCCGCAGCCGCCGCGAGGATTCCCGACAGCCTCCTAGCCGGTGGGGGTGACCTCGGGCGTCGGCTCGACCGTCCGGGTCGGGGAGGCCGTCGGCGACGGCGCGGCGGCCACCACCAACGTCACCCGGTCACCGGCGTCGACCAGCTCACCCGCCTCCGGGTCGGTCTCGATCACGGTGCCCGGCGGCTGCTCCGACGACTCCCGCGTCCGCACCCGGTGCGACAGGTCGAGCCGGTCCAGGATCCGCTCGGCCGACGCCCGCGGCAGCCCCACCAGGGGCGGCACCGGGATCTTGGCGGCCGCGGTGGTGGCCGGCGTGCTGGGCGCCTCGGTGGTCGGGGCGGCGGTGGTCGCGGCAGTGGTCACCGGCGCGCTGGTCGGCGCCGGTGGGGCGGGTTCCTCGTCCCGCTCCCCGGCCGCCCGCAGCACCAGCCAGATCCCCGTGCCGAGGGCGGCGAGCAGCAGCAGCGCCAGGATGCCCAGCAGGATCGGCATCCACCAGCGACGTCCACGCTGCTCCTCGCCGTACCACTCGACCGGCTCCCGGTAGTCGGCCGGACGCGGCGGTGGCACCCCGGCCCGCCCGGACCAGACGGGCGGCGCGGCCGGCACGGCCTGCTCTCCGGCGCCGGTCGGGGGTAGCGGTCGGGTCCGGTCCAGCGGCTCGTGCCGGGCAGTGGCATCCAGCGGCTCGTGCCGGGCGGTCGCGTCCAAGGGCTCGGGGGTGGGGTGGCCCGGCGGCTGCCCGTCGCCGGCGCGGGGCAGCGGGCGGGTCCGGTCGTCATCGGAGGGCAGCGGGCGGGTCGCGTCGTCGGCGGGCTCCTGGCGGTCGTCGCTCATCGCACGTCCTCTCCCACCGGGGCAGGCGTCGTGGCCCTCGACGGTCCACGGTAACGGTCGGGGTCACCAGCCGCCGGGATCAGCGCGGCGACCCGCCCGCGCCCTACTCCATGCCGCCGCAGGAGATGGCGACCTCGTCGTTCCAGTGCCGGGTCACGTCGGGCTCCGGATCCTGGGAGCGGACCTTGCCGACCCTGCCCGTGCGGTAGCGCGGGTAGAAGCCGCGCTCGACGATCGTCGCGGCGGCGTCGGCGCAGTCGTAGTCGTCCAGATCGGGCACCTCCGCCTCCGGTGCCGGCCCGGCTACGTACACCTTGACGGTGGTGCCGTGGCTCACCCGGGTGCCGGGGGCAGGGTCCAGGCGCTCGACCTTCTCGCCCAGCCCGGTGCCGAAGATCAGCCGCCACCCCAGCTTCCGGTCCCGCAGGTCGCTGCGTACCCCCTCGAAGCCGTCGCCGACCAGGTCGGGGACGGTCACGTACCCGGTGGGGGGTTTGCTCGACGGGGCGGGCGGGGCCGGCCGGGCGGTCGCCGGTGCGACGGTCGCCGGCTGCGCCGCCGGTGACGGGGCGGCCGAGGTCGGGGCGGGTGCCGAGGTCAGGGCGGTCGACGCGGCGGCGGCCGGCGGATCGGTGGGGGGCTCGTCCGGCCCGGCCAGCACCCAGCCGGCGGTCGCACCCACGGTGGCCAGCAGGACGAAGGCCAGCCCACCGCCGATCAGCAGCGGGGCGCGACCCCGCCGCCCCGGCGCCGGAGTGTCCAGAAGGGTGTGTCCGTCGCTCATCGCACTCTCCGCCTCGTCACCAGCGACCGTACCGGGCGATGCCAAGCCGTCACCGCACGTCGTCCGGGCCGTCACACGGCTCGCCGCGCCGACCAGGGGACGCTACGCTCCCCGGCATGGCCAGACTGGGCTGGGGAGGATCGGTCGCCACCGCGGTCGGCGTCGCTGCCGGCGTGGGTGCGGCACAACTAGGCTTCGCCTACGGGCTGGGCGTCATCGACTGGGCACCGGCCGAGCCCGCCGCCGCCGGCGCCGCCTGGTACGCCAGCCTCGCCTGGGCGACCTGGATCGCGGCCGTCTCCACCATCGCCGGGGCCGTCTGCGCCCAGCGGCTGGCGGAACGGGGACACGACGGCGACGCCGACCCGGGCGGCACGCTGCGCCGGATGACGCTGGCCGTGGCCGGCGCGGTGGGCGCGCTGATCACGGTACTGCTGGTGGCCGTGCCCGCCCGGGCGGCGACCGTGCCCGACACCTTCTCGCCACAGAGCCTGGCCGCCGGGTACGCGGCGGTCGGCGTGCTGGCTGGGCTGCTGACCGCGATCTGGGCGCTGCACACGCGGGCCGTCGCGACCAACGTGATCGCCACGGTGGGCTGGATCTGGCTGCTCGCCGTGGTGTCGGTCGCGGACGGGGTGCTCGCGGGACGCGGGTTGGCCACCGCCCAGCTCGGGATCTGGCAGATCAGCACCGACAGCGCCCGGTTCTGGCTGCGGGACTACGTCTACTGGCCGGGGGTGCTGCTGGCCGCCGGTTCGGCGCTGCTGATCGGCGCGTTGGCCGCGCGACGTACCGCCCGGATGGCGGACCGTCGGCTCGGCGCGGCCGTGTCCGGTGCGGCGGGTCCGCTGCTCGTCGCGGTCGCCTACTTCGTCGCCGTGCCCCGGCTGGCCGAGGTCACCCCCGCGCAGGTCTCGGCGCACTTCGTCGCGCCGTACGCGGTGCTCGTCGGCGCGGCCGGCTCGGTGCTGGTGGCCGCGCTCGCCCAGCGCGCAGAACGGCGCACGGCCGCTCGCCCGGCGATGGTGCCCCGGCAGCGCACCGGCGACCTGGACGACCGCGGGTTCGACGGCGACCTCGCGTCGGCCGGCGAGCCCTTCGAGACCCCCGGCCCGTCCGGCGCGACGCGGCGGGCCGTCGGCCCGACGGGCGACCCGGGTTCCGGCGCGGCGACCCGACCGACGGTCGGCACGGCGACCACGACCGCCATCCGGCCGGACGGGACAGGGCTCGCCGATCCGCTCGCCGGGACGGACCCGGCCCCGGCCGACCCCCGGCCGGACGGGACCAGCCGCCCGGACGACGGCTCGCCCACCACCGGCACCGGACGCACCCGACCGGCCCGCCGCGGCCGGGCCACCCCTCCCGTCCGGGAGTCCGGGGCGCGGTCGACGACCTCGACCGACGAGACCGCACTCGACCCGACGCCGGAGACCGCCGACACCTCGGACGCGCCACCCGCGACCGGCCCCCGGACCCGCCCGTCCCGCCGCCCCCGCTGACCCCTCACTCGCGCCCACACCCGGCCCAAGATCCAGGCACTTTCACGGAAAGAGTGGCTATCCGATGCGGAATAGCCACTCTTTCCGTGAAAGTGCAGTGCCAGGGAGGCCCGGTGAGGGGGTGGGTCAGTCGACGGGCCAGGTGTGGACGGGTTCGTTGCTGCGCTGGAGTTCGGCGTAGCGGCGGGCCATGTGGTGCAGGGCCGCCTCGCGGTCCATGCCCCGGTGCCGTTCGGCCGCCCAGACCGCCTCGGTCTGCCAGACCGCGCCGTTGCGGCCGGTACGGCAGCGCTGCTCGATGATGCCGAGCAGCCGGTCCCGCTCGGCCGGCTCGACGCCGAACCGGTCCAGCCCGGTCGCCGCCGTCGGCAGCAGCGTGTCGAGGACCAGCTTGGCCACCGGCACATCCCCGAGGCGGGGCCAGTGCAGGACGGCGTCCATGCCGCGCCGGGCGGCGGCATGGAAGTTCTCCTCGGCGGAGCTGAAGGTGAGCTGGCTCCAGATCGGCCGGTCCGACTCGGCCAGCCCGCGGGCCAGCCCGAAGTAGAAGGCGGCGTTAGCCAGCATGTCCACCACGGTCGGGCCGGCCGGCAGCACCCGGTTCTCCACCCGCAGGTGGGGGCGACCGTCCATGATGTCGTAGACCGGCCGGTTCCAGCGGTAGACCGTGCCGTTGTGCAGCCGCAGCTCCGAGAGCTGGGGCACCCCGCCGGCGTGCAGCACCTCCACCGGGTCCTCGTCCTCGCAGATCGGCAGCAGCGGCGGGAAGTACCGGACGTTCTCCTCGAAGAGGTCGAAGATCGAGGTGATCCAGCGCTCCCCGAACCACACCCGGGGTCGTACGCCCTGGGCCTTGAGTTCGTCGGGGCGGGTGTCGGTGGCCTGCTCGAAGAGGGCGATCCGGGTCTCTGCCCAGAGCTGCCGCCCGTAGAGGAAGGGGGAGTTCGCGCCGATCGCGACCTGGACCCCGGCGATCGCCTGGGAGGCGTTCCAGTAGTCGGCGAAGCTGTCCGGCGCGACCTGGAGGTGGAACTGGAGGCTGGTGCAGGCCGCCTCGGGGGCGATCGAGTCGGTGTGCGTCTGGAGCCGTTCCACGCCCCGGATGTCCAGCTCGATGTCCTCGCCCCGGGCACCGACGATCTGGTCGTTGAGCACCCGGTAGCGCTCGTTGGTGGAGAGGTTGTCCACCACCAGGTGCCGCTCGGTGAGCGTGGGCAGGATGCCGACCAGGACGATCCGGGCGTCGGACTTCGCCGCCCGCTCGTCGGCCCGGGTCAGGCTGCTGCGCAGGTCGGCCTCGTACTCGGCGAACCCGCTGCCCTCGATCAGCCGGGGCGCGGCGTTCAGTTCGAGGTTGAACTGGCCGAGTTCGGTCTGGAAGAGCGGGTCGGCGATGGCGGCCAGGATCTCCTCGTTGCGCATCGCCGGCTCGCCCGCCGGGTCCATCAGGTTGAGTTCGATCTCCAGGCCGGTCATCGGCCGGTCCGCGTCGAAGCCGAAGTCGTCCAGCATCAACGCGAAGACGTCCAGGCTGCGCCGAACCTTCTGCCGGTAGCGGACCCGGTCTTCCCGGGAGAAGGCGCCCTGCTCGACGTCCCTACCCATGTGCCCTCCCGGCGCGAGGCGCGCGGGACCGTGTCGTCCCGCCCGCGTTGTGAACAACCACGGTAAGAGCGCCACCTCGCCAGGGCCAGTGGCCCAACGAATACGCGCTGTGGCCCTCACTACCCAGCGGCCACCGCGGGCACCGGCGCGGCTGACGAATAATTCGTGACAATTTGCACCCGCAGACGAGGCGAGGCCCCTGCTCAGCAGAGCAGGGGCCTCGCCGGGAGGGGTCCGCAGGGATCAGGCCTGGCGGACGGCCTCACCCTCGATCTCGATCTTGATCTTCTTGCCGACCAGCACGCCGCCGGTCTCCAGCGCCACGTTCCAGGTCAGACCGAAGTCCTCCCGGTCGATCTCGGCGCTCGCGGAGAAGCCGAAGATGTCCTGGCCGAACGGGCTGCGGCCGACGCCCTCGAACTCGACGTCCAGCTCCACCGGCCGGGTGACGCCCTTGATGGTGAGCTCGCCGAGCAGCACGAACTCGTTGCCGTCCCGGGACTTCACACCGGTGCTGCGGTACTCCAGCGTCGGGAAGGCCTCGACGTCCAGGAACTCGGGGCTGCGCAGGTGGGCGTCCCGATCGGCCTGGGCGGTGCTGATGCTGGCGGCCTGGATGGTGGCGGTGACCGAGGACTGCATGGGGTCCTCGGCGATGGTGATGGTCGCCGAGGCGTCGGCGAACTCACCGCGTACCTTGCTGACCATCATGTGCCGGGCGACGAACCCGACCCGCTTGTGAGCCGCATCCAGCAGGTAGGTGCCGGCGGTAGGGACGGTGAGGCCCTCCCAGTCGCGGGTAACCGACTCGGTGCTGGTCATGGTGCGTCCTCCAGGGAAGAGATTGTTTAGAAGCCCAACGACTGACGCAGCAACTATAACTTCAACAATATTCCCCGTGTCAAGCACTGTTAGGATGGCCAGGTGGATCAGAACGTGTTCGACGACCCCCGGATCACCGCCGTCGGCCTCCTCGTCGAGGCGTACGCCGGGCTGTCGGCCCGGTTCGCCGACCAGTACGAGGAGCACGGCCTCTCCGCCGTCGAGTTCGAGGTGCTGATGCGGCTCGCCCGGTCCCCCGGGCACCAGCTGCGGATGACCGACCTGGCGGCGCAGACCTCACTGTCGACCAGCGGGGTGACCCGCGTGGTGGACCGGATGGAACGCGACGGCCTGCTCTGTCGCCGGGCCTGCCCGTCCGACCGCCGCAGCTCGTACGCGGTGGTCACCCCGTCGGGGCTGAAGCGCCTCGACGAGACCCTCCCCGGTCACCTGCGGATCATCGAGCAGTGGTTCACCGGCCAGCTCGAACCCGCGGCGCTGGCGGCGATGCTCGACGGCCTGCGCCGGGTGCGGGACGCCGTCCACCCGGGGGCGACCGCCGGCAGCACCGAGCCGGCCCACGCCAACGAACCGGCGGCCTGACGCGTCCGTCCACCGGCAGAACCACCGGCAGAACTGGCCACGCCGGCCCGGACAACCCAGTGAAGTCCCGCAAAGCGGACGTCAGGGGTGGCTAGCCTTCGTCGAGCGCGGGGGGAGCACCTGGGGGGGGTGCCGGCGCGAGCGATTGAGCGAGGGGAATCACCAGGGGGCTTCTTCGCTCGCGCCTCCCCGCCCCGGGCAGCCCGGCCGCACGGGGAGAGCCGCAGCAGCCGGGTCGGGCGTCAGCCGACCGGGCGGAGCCCGCGGAGCAGATCCTGCTCGTACGGCAGCAGGCGGATCCCGCTCTCCCGGCAGGCCCGGTCGAGACGGTCCAGCACGGCCCGGTCGCCCGTGCTCGCCGCCAGCCCCACCAACGCCTCGACCACGTCCCGCCGGTACTGACCGTCGACACCGGCCTCCACCGCCGCCCCGAACCACTCCGCGGCCAGCTCCCGGTCGCCCCGATGCAGCGCCACCGTCCCCTCGATCAGGGCGACGATCCCCTCCTCCGGCTGCGGGGTCGCCACCGCCGTGCCCGCGCGCCCAGGCCCCACCGGCCAGCCGAGCCGACCCGACCCGGATGGCGACGGCACCACAGCTACCGGCGACACCGACCCGGAGCGGGCCACGACCACACCGTCCGGCAGCGCCGATCCGGGCGGGACCACGTCGCGGCGCGACGGGGAGGCGGCCGCCAGCGGTCCGTCGACCGGCACCGCCGGACCCGGGAGCGATACCGGGCGGGCCTCCGCCCGCAGCTCGGCCAGCACGTCGACGGCCTCGTCCAGCCGACCGTCCTGGGCCAGCGCCAGGCCGACCGTGCCGAGCACCCGACGACGGTGTCCCGGGTCGCCCAGGTCCGCCAGCGCACCGGCGACCCGGCGCCCCTGCTCCACCGCCTCGGCGTACCGGCCCTGGAGGCGGGCCACGTCGGCCAGGTTGGCCCGGGCCAGCAGCCGCAGCCGCCGTTCGTCGCACTGGGCGGCCAGTCGGTCGACGATGGCCAGCCGCCGCCGGGCGCCGGTCAGGTCGCCGAGGCGGATCTCGTGCCAGGTGAGGTTGTTCTGGGCGACCGCCATGTCGCGAATCCGGCCGTGCCGGGTGGCCAGCGCCAGCACCGCCTGCGCCTGCTCGCGCCCCTCGTCGTGCTCGCCGGCGCCGACGAGCAGCGCGCAGAGCACCGTCCGGGCCTCCAGTTCGCCGGTGACCTCCCCCTGTGCGGCGAAGGCGTCGAGCGCCGCGCGGGCCGCCGGCAGCTCCTGCGCCCCCGCGCCGTGCTCGGCGGCGAGCCGGGCCACCCCGAGCAGCGCCCAGGCCCGCAGCACCGGGTCGGCGTCGGCGGTACGCGGGTCGGCCAGCAGCCGGCGCAGCCACTGCCGCCCGGAAACGTCCCGCCCCCGCAGCCGCCACCAGCGGGTCAGCGCCGCCGCCAGCCGCAGCGCGGTCAGCGGGTCATCGGTGGCGGCGTGCGCCAGGGCGGCGCTGATGTCGCTGGTCGCCTCGTCGAGCTGGCGTACGGCGGCGGGCAGTTTCGCCCCGACCAGGTCCGGTGCCGTCCGGGTGACCAGCCGGGCCACGACGACGGCGTGCCGGCGGCGGATCGCGGTCAGCTCGCCCAGGCCGGCGGCCCGCTCGACGGCGAAGTCCCGGACCGCGTCGAGCAGCCGGAACCGGAACGGACCGGACCCCCGGACGCTGAGCAGCCCCAGCTCCACCAGCCGGTCCAGCAGCGGAACCGGGTCGACGACCACCGCGCCGTCCCGGTCGGCCTCGTCGGCCAGCAGCTCCTCGGCCAGCTCCACCGACCAGCGGTTGGCGAACGCGGAGAGTCGGCGTACCGCCGCGCGCTCCGAGGCGGCGAGCAGCCGGTAGCTGGTGGCCACCGCCTCGCGCAGGGTCACCGCCACCGCCGCCCGCGCGCGGCCCGACCCCGCCGGCTCGGCGGCCTCCCAGCCGCGTCGGCCCAGGTCGGGGCTGGCCAGGTCGAGGACCCGGTCGCCGTACCGGTCGAGCAGTTCGTCGAGGTCGAGGATCCGACCTCGGGCCGCCATCAGCTCGATCGCGAGCGGCAGCCCGCCGAGCCGGCGGACCAGGGCGGCCAGGGCGGGCAGCTCCCGCGGGTCGGGCGGCTCGGGGCGGACCCGGGCGAGGCGCGCGGCGAAGAGCGCTGCCGCCGGGTAGTGGGCCAGGTCGGCGGCGTCCACCACGTCGGCCGGGGGCACGTCCAGCGGCGCCACCGGGCGGACCAGTTCCCCGGGTACGCCCACCGGGTGCCGCCCGGTCACCAGCACCCGCAGGCTCGGCACCGCGTCGGTGAGCTGCCGCAACGCCTCGGCCAGCGGGTCCGGGGCACGCTCGGCCGCGTCCACCAGCAGCAACGCCGGCCGGTTGCGCAGCCGGACGGCCAGGTCGGGCAGGCGGGCCGCGCCGAGCACGGCGCTCATCGCGGCCAGCACGTCGGCGGCGTCGGAACCCTCACCGACCAGCACGCCGGCCACCCCGCCGGGATACGCGGCGACGACCTCGTGCGCCACCGCCAGGGCCAGCGCCGTCTTGCCCACACCGGCCAGCCCGACCAGGGTCACCACCGGCGGCCAGTGGTCCGTGGTCAGCAGCGCGGCGAGGTCGGCCAGGTCCCGCTCCCGCCCGATCAGGTCGACCGGGGGCGGGAGCGCGATCGGCGTACCCGAGGGATCGGGTTCGCGGGGCGCGGACCCGGCGGCCGGCGCGCGGCCCGGGTCTGCGGCGACGGCCGGGACGGTGACCCGCCCACGGGCGGTGGTGAGGAAGGCGGCGCGCGGCCCGTCGGTGAGGCCGAGCGCGTCGGCGAGCAACTCCACGGTGGTGCGCTGCGGCCGGCTGGACCGGCCGCGCTCCAGGTCACGGACGGTCCGCACGCCGATTCCGGCCCGCTGGGCCAGCTCGGCCTGGGTGAGACCGGCCCGGAGCCGATGCCCCCGCAACAGCTCCGCCAGCGGGGTACGACCACCCGGCGCCAACTGGTGATCATGAGCCGGTGTCATGGGCACGAAGGGTACGGACCGGATACGACGGTCGACACGGATGCGTCGTCCAGCCGACGCGCCGGAATCCGACAGACCCCTGCCGTGCGGTGGCGCGGCAGGGGCCGGGGGCCGGATCAGACGCCCAGGTCGCGGGCGATGATCATGCGCTGCACCTCGGAGGTGCCCTCGCCGATCTCCAGGATCTTGGAGTCCCGCCAGAACCGGGCGACCGGGTACTCGTTCATGAAGCCGTAGCCGCCGTGGATCTGGGTGGCCTCGCGGGCGTTGTCCACCGCGATCGTGCTGGCGTGCAGCTTGGCGATCGCCGCCTGCCGCTTGAACGGCTCACCGGCCAGCATCCGCGCGGCGGCGTCGTAGTACGCCAGCCGGGCGGTGTGCGCCTTCAGCTCCATGTCGGCGATCTTGAACTGGATCGCCTGGTAGTTGCCGATCGGCTGGCCGAAGGCGTGCCGCTCCTTCGCGTACTTGATCGACTCGTCGACGCAGCCCTGGGCGAGGCCGACGGCGAGCGCGGCGATGGCGATCCGACCCTCGTCGAGGATGCGCAGGAACTGCGCGAAGCCCCGACCCCGCTCACCGAGCAGGTTCGCCGCCGGCACCCGGCAGTCGTCGAAGGTCAGCTCGTGGGTGTCCGAGGCGGTCCAGCCGACCTTGGAGTAGCCCGGCGCCACCGTGAAGCCCGGCGTCCCCGTGGGCACGATGATGGTCGACAGCTCCTTCGAGCCGTCCGGCTTCGTGCCGGTGACCGCGGTGACGGTGACCAGCGCGGTGATGTCGGTCCCCGAGTTGGTGATGAACGCCTTCGAGCCGTTGATCACCCACTCGTTCGTCGCCTCGTCCAGCACCGCGCGGGTCTGGGTGCCGCCGGCGTCGGATCCGGTGCCCGGCTCGGTCAGCCCGAAGGCGGCCAGCGCCTCGCCACTGAGCAGCTTCGGCAGCCAGGTCGCCTGCTGCTCCGGAGTACCAAATCTGTAGATCGGCATCGCGCCGAGGGAGACCGCCGCCTCCAGGGTGATCGCCACGCTGGAGTCGACCCGGGCCAGCTCCTCCAGGGCGAGGCAGAGCGCGAAGTAGTCGCCGCCCATGCCGCCGTGCTCCTCACCGAAGGGCAGGCCGAACAGGCCCATCTTGCCCATCTGGCGGATCACCTCGTACGGGAAGGTGTGCTTCTCGTAGTGCTCGGCGATGACCGGGGCGACCACCTCACGCGCGAAGTCCCGCACGCTGGACCGCAGCGCCTCTTGTTCCTCGGTGAGCCGGAAGTCCATCTGATCCTCCTGTGTGGACGGGCCGCCGCCGGGCGCTCGTGACGCCGGGACGGTGCTGCGGACTGAGGTGGGCCGGGTCAGACCGGGGTGACGCCGTGCCGACGCCGGGAAAAGTGCCGGTCCTTGGTACGCGCGGCGGCGAACCGGCGGACCAGCTCGGCGCGCAGCTCGTGCGGCTCGACGATGGCGTCGACCACCAGTTCGCTGGCGAGCCGGACGACGTCGATGTCCCGCTCGTACTCCTCGCGCTTCGCGGCGACGAAGGCGGCCCGCTCGGTCTCGTCGGCGATCGCGGCGATCTTGTTGGCGTAGACGGCGTTCACCGCGGCCTCCGCCCCCATCACCGCGATCTTCGCGGTGGGCAGCGCGATGGTCGCGTCCGGCTCGAAGCCCGGCCCGGCCATCGCGTAGAGACCCGCGCCGTACGCCTTGCGGACCACCACGCAGATCTTCGGCACGGTCGCCTCGGAGATCGCGGTGATCATCTTGGCGCCGTGCCGGATGATGCCCTGCTTCTCCACCGCGCTGCCGACCATGAAGCCGGGTACGTCGCTCAGGAAGAGCAGCGGCACGTTGAAGGCGTCGCAGAGCTGCACGAACCGGGTCGCCTTGTCGGCGGAGTCGACGAAGAGCACCCCGCCCTTGAACATCGAGTTGTTGCCGACCACACCGACGACCTCGCCGTTCAGCCGGCCGAAGCCGATCGTCAGCTCCTTGGCCCAGAGCGCCTGGATCTCGAAGAACGAGCCCTCGTCGAGCAGGCCCTTGACGTACCGGCGCATGTCGAAGGCCTGCCGCTCGCTGGCCGGGACCAGCGCGGCCAGGTCGGCCTTCTCCGGCGCCGCGACCGCCTCGGCGGCCGGCGGCTGCTGCTGCCAGTTCGCCGGCAGGTACGACAGGTAGCGCTTCACCACGTCCAGCGCGTCGGCCTCGGTCTTGCAGAGGAAGTGCCCGACTCCGGACTCGGCGCAGTGCACCTTGGCGCCGCCCATCGCCTCCAGCGTCGTCTTCTCGCCGGTGACCATCTCGACCATCCGGTCCGAGCCGAGGTACATGCTGGCGTTGCCGTCCACCATGGCCACCACGTCGCAGAACGCCGGGATGTACGCCCCGCCGGCCGCGCTCGGCCCGAACAGCGCGCAGACCTGCGGGATGGAACCCGAGGCGCGGACCTGGTTCCAGAAGATCTTGCCGGCGCCGCGCCGACCCGGGAACAGGTCGACCTGGTCGGTGATCCGGGCGCCGGCCGAGTCGACCAGGTAGACCATCGGCACGGCGGTCGAGTAGGCCCGCTCGATGATCCGGATGATCTTCTCGACTGTCCGGGCGCCCCAGCTGCCGGCCTTGACCGTCGAGTCGTTGGCCATCAGGCAGACCTGCCGGCCGTCGATGGTGGCGGTGCCGGTGACCACGCCGTCGGCGGGCAGCCCGTCGGCCATCGCGTTCGCGTAGAGACCGTCCTCGACGAAGGAACCCTCGTCGACCAGGAGCGCGACCCGCTCGCGGGCGAAGAGCTTGCCCTTGGCGGCGTTCGCCGCGTGGTACTTGTCCGCACCGCCGGCCCGGGCGCGCTTGCGCAGCTGCTCCAGTGCCTCACCGTCGAGCGTCACGCCGACTCCCTCGCCGCCTGGGCCGGGCCACCTCGTGAGCGGACCGACTTACCTGAACGATCGTTAGGCTAGCGCATCGGACCACCCTCCGGCGACCCGCCACCGGCGGCCGACCCGCCGCTCAAACATGGTGATCAGGAGGTGCGGGACGCACACCTCCTGATCACCGCGAGGAAGGGGCGGGTCAGGTCGGCAGCGGCGTGAGGCGGGTGCGGGGGCCGGCGCGCAGCACGCCGGACGGGAGCTTCTTGCCGACCAGCTCCTCGGCCAGTTCGGCCGCCTCGATCAGCGCGTCCAGGTCGATGCCGGTGTCGATGCCCATGTCGTGCAGCATGTGCACCGCCTCCTCGGTGGCCAGGTTGCCGCTGGCTCCCGGGGCGTACGGGCAGCCGCCGAGGCCGCCGACGCTGGCGTCGAACTCGGTGACGCCCAGCTCCAGCGCGGTCAGCAGGTTGGCCAGGGCGGTGCCCCGGGTGTTGTGGAAGTGCAGCAGCACCGGGATGTGCGCGTTGCGGTCCCGTACGGCGGTGACCAGCTCGCGGACCCGCCGGGGCGTACCCATGCCGGTGGTGTCGCCGAACGCGACCCGGTCGGCGCCGTCGCGGACGACCCGGTCGACGATGCCGGCCACCCGCTGCGGGTCGATGTCGCCCTCGTAGGGGCAGCCGAAGCTGGTCGCCACGATCACCTCGGCGCGGGCGCCGGCGCCGTGCAGCAGGTCGATCAGCTCGGCGATGTCGTCCAGCGACTCCTCGGTCGAGCGGTTCACGTTGCGCCGGTTGTGCGTGTCGCTGGCCGAGACGACCACCTCGATCTCGGTGAACCCGGCCGCGAGGGCCCGCTGCGCACCCCGGGTGTTGGGCACCAGGGCCGAGTAGCGCACCCCGTCGGCCCGGGTGGCGCGCTGCCACACCTCGTCTGCGTCGGCCATCTGCGGGATCGCCTTCGGGTGCACGAACGACACCGCCTCGATCCGCTTGACGCCGGTGCCGGAGAGCGCGTCGAGCAGCCGCACCTTGGCGTCGGTGGGGATCGGCTCCTCGTTCTGGAGGCCGTCCCGCGGCCCGACCTCACGGATGGAGACGAAGTCCGGCAGTTCCGCCATAAGGGGTCACCTCACTGTGACGTAGTGCTGTGCTGGTTCCCCCACCCTCCCACTCCGCACCGCCCGTCCGCACCCCACCCGTCGATCATGAAGTTGTCGCCCGTACCGACGGGGCGGGGCGACAACTTCATGATCAACGAGGGTGAGGGGGGTCAGCGCATGCGGGAGACGATGCCGGTGTCGTAGTCGCCGGAGAGGAACTCCTCGTTCTCCAGGAGTTCGGCGAAGAAGGGGAGGTTGTTCTTCGGGCCGGCCAGCTCGAAGGCGGCGACGGCCGCCTTGGCGCGCTCGATGGCTTCGGCGCGGGTGGCGCCGCTGACGATCAGCTTGGCCATCAGGCTGTCGTAGAACGGGGTGACCGTGTTGCCCTCGATGTAGCCGGAGTCGACGCGGACGCCCTCACCGGTCGGCTCGACCCAGGTCTTGATCGCGCCGGGTCCGGGCAGGAAGCGCTTCGGGTCCTCGGCGTTGATCCGCAGCTCGATGGCGTGCCCCCGCGGGGCGAGCGCGTCCGGGTCGAACGTCGGCGCCAGGCCGGCCGCCACCCGCAGCTGCTCCTCCACCAGGTCCACGCCGTAGACCAGCTCGGTCACCGGGTGCTCGACCTGGAGGCGGGTGTTCATCTCCAGGAAGAAAAATTCTTCGGAGCCGGAGCCATCCTCCTCGAAGCCCCGCTGACGCGGGACCAACAGGCACTCCACCGTGCCGGCGTTGCGATAGCCGACCGCCTCGCCGGCCCGTACCGCCGCCGCCAGGAACCGCTCGCGCAGCTCCGGGGAGACCGCCGGCGACGGGGACTCCTCGACCAGCTTCTGGTTGCGCCGCTGCACCGAGCACTCCCGCTCGCCCAGCGCCACCACCCGGCCGTCGGCCAGGCCCAGGATCTGTACCTCGACGTGCCGTACCCGGGGGAAGTACCGCTCGATCAGCACCGAGCCGTCGCCGAACATCCGCTCGGCGAACGAGCGCACCTTGTCGTACTCGGTGCGCAGCGCGGTCTCGTCGGTGGCCACGCCCATGCCCATGCCGCCGCCACCGGCCGCGGCCTTGACCATCACCGGGTAGCCGATCTCCGCGGCGGCCGCGACCGCCGCGTCCAGGTCGGCCGCCGGGTCGGTGGTGCCGGGCGCGACCGGAACACCGGCCGCCGCCATCAGGTTCCGGGCATTGATCTTGTCACCCATCGCGGTGATCGCGTCGGCGCGGGGCCCGACCCAGATCAGGCCGCTGGCCTCGACGGTACGGGCGAAGTCCGCGTTCTCCGACAGGAAGCCGTAGCCGGGGTGGATCGCCTGCGCGCCGGTCGACTTGGCGGCGGCGAGGATCGCCTCGACGTTCCGGTAGCTCTGCGCCGGGTTGGCCGGGCCGACGCAGACCGCCTCGTCGGCCTCGGTGACGAACGGCAGGCCGGCGTCGGCCTCCGAGTGCACCGCGATCGCGCGGATACCGAGCCGCTTGGCGGTACGGATGATCCGGCGGGCGATCTCGCCCCGGTTGGCGACCAGCAGCGACTCGATCATGTTTCCTCCCGACGTCCAGGGGTGGGGACGGGTGCCAGGTAACCACGAGCCGCCGGTTACTCACGAGTCGCCCGGCACCCACCGGCGTGATGATCAAGAAGTTTGCGTCGGCTTGAGCCCGATTCCTGACGCAAACTTCTTGATCACCGGAGCGGGCGGGCCGGGCGGGGCCGGCGGGGGCGCGGGGCCCGGGGGGTCAGGCGGGGTCGGTGGGGGCGAGGAGGGCGGCGAGGGTGGCGGCGCGGAGCAGTTCGGCGCGGCGGCGGCGGTCGACCTCGCCGCCGAGGAACGGCGTGGAGTTCATCAGGCCGAACGCGGCGTGGGCCAGCACCCGCGCCTCGCCGTCGGGCAGCCCCGGGTGCAGCGCGGTCAGCACGGTCACCCACTCCTCGACGTAGAGCCGCTGGAGTCGGCGGATCTTGCGACGTGGCTCGTCGGGGAGCCGGTCCAGCTCGTGCAGGTGCAGCGCGATCACCGCCGGGTTGGCCAGCGCGAAGTCGACGTGGAAGTCGATCAGCGACTCCAGCGCGCCGCGCGGGTCGTCCGGGTGGCCGGCCGCCCGGTCCCGGCCGCCGGCGAGCAGCCCTTCGCTGACCGGGATCAGCGCGGCGACCAGCATCGCCTCCTTGCCGGCGAAGTGGTGGTACAGCGCCGGCCCGGTCACGCCCGCGGCGGCGCCGATGTCGTCCATCGACACGCCGTGGTAGCCGCGCGCGGCGAAGAGGCCCACCGCGATCTCCAGGATCTCGTCCCGACGGGACCGGCGTCGGCCCGCGCCCGTCGCGCCGTTCGCCCCGCCCCGCGCCTGCTGCTCCACCGCCACCGGGCAAGCCTAGACCGCGCGCCGGCCGTGGTGGAGGCTCGGTTACCCGTCGGTCGGTTCACCGCCCCGCCGCCGGCCCACCGCGCGCTCCCCGGCCGGCCACCCTGTCCGAGTCGGCACGGCCGGACCGGGCCGGGTCAGCCTGGCCGGACCGGGCCGGGTCAGCCTGGCCGGACCGGCCGGGACGGGGCAGCGCCGACACCGCCGCCCGGGACGGCGGCCGCCGTCAGTTCTCCTCGATCCCGTGGTCGGCCCGCAGCTTCGCCGCCTCGGTCGACCGGCCCAGCTCGTCCAGGGCCCGGGCGAGCAGCCAGGCCGCCTGGCTGGCCGGCCGCGAGCCGGGCGGCAGCCCGCCCAGCACCTCGCGGAGCAGGCGCTCCGCGTCGGCCGGCCGGTCACCGCGCAGCAGCAGGTCACCGGTGAGCAGTTCGACCTGGGCCGCCTCGCCGAACGCCTCGATCGACCGCAGCCGGCCGGCCACGCCGTCCAGCCGGTCCAGCGCCGCGACCGTGCGGCCCTCGGCGGTCAGCACCCGGGCCACCGCCTCGGCCGCGAGGGCCCGCTCGTACGTCACCACGGGCGGCTCCTCCGGCAGCCCGGTGAGCGCCGCCGCGGCCTCGTCCACCACGTCGACGAGCGCCGCGGCGGCCGGCAGGTCACCGGACCAGAAGAGCGCCAGCAGCTGCCGCCGCCGGGCCCGCAGCTCGTCCAGCGGCAGCTCCGCCAGCCGGTACGCCGACGCCGACGCGGCGAACCGCTGCGCGGCCAGCGCGTCCCGGTCGGCGTCGTAGAGGATGCCGCCGGCCTCCTCCAGCACCTGCGCCCGGTGCGGGAGGTTGTCCGGGCTGTCCAGGTTCTCCGCGAGCTGTTCCAGCAGGGCGAGCGCAGGGTCGATCTCGCCCAGGCCCTCGTAGACGCCGGCCAGCAGGTGCCGGCACCGGTCCGCCTCGGCCTGGGCGCCGAGCCGGTCCAGCCCGAGCACCGCCTCCTCGGCCACCTCGGCGGCCTCGCTCAGCCGGCCGGCCACCCGGTAGGCGTTGGCCAGCTCCCACCGCAGGAAGGCGTCGCCCTCGGCACCCTGCTCCACGCAGAGGGTCACCGCTTCGGCCAGGTCGTCCACCGCGTCGGCGGCCCGGTCGGCGGCGAGCAGCGCCCGGCCCCGGGCCACCCGGACCGCCAGCCGGGCGTCCGCCGGGGCCACCCGCAGCGCCTCGTCGCAGGCGGCGACGGCCTCGGCCGGGTCGTCGGCCCAGCGGGCGTACGCCAGGCAGGCGGCGACCAGCATGCCGGCCGAACCCACCTCGCGGCTGAGTTGGCGGGCCCGCTCGGCCGCCTCGCCCATCTCCTCGCCCCGGTCCAACTCCTCAAGGACGTGCGCGCGGTGCAACGCCACCCGGGCTGCCAGCCACGGGTCGACGTCCGCCTCGGCGGCGGCCCGGTCGATCTCGTCCAGCGCGTCGGCCCAGCGCTGCCGGTGCACGTACGCCAGGGCCAGCCGGTCGTGCGCCGCGGCCCGTTCCCGCTGGTCGCCGTGCCGGTCGAGCTGCTCCGCCGACCCGCGGGCCAGCGCCAGCCCCTCCTCGGCGCCCTCGTCGGTCATGCAGAGCAGCGCGCCGAGGCGCCCGGCCACCACCTGTGCGCGCACCGGGTCGGGCACCGCCCGCCAGGCGGCCAGCGCCACTCGGTTGGCCTCGATGGAGGCCGCCGGGTCACCGTCGTCGTTCAGCTCGCCCGCGCGCAGCTCCAGCCGGCGCGCCACGGTGGCCGCCGGCAGCTCGGCGCCGCCGAACCGCTCGTCGTACGCCTTGAGGACGGTGGCGCAGTCGTCGGTGCGGTGGGTGCGCCAGCACTCGTCGGCGAGGGCGAGCAGTTCCTCGGCGCTCGCCCCGGCCGGCACCCGCACCGGCTCCACCCCGGCCACGTCGGCCGGCGCCGGCTCCGGGGTGCGGGTCGGGCGGCGACGCAGGCTGGCCGAGAGCGGCAGGTGCTCCCCGACGGGCTGCACGGCGAGCCGCCGGGCGACCACCTCCGACTGGTACGCCGTGCCGTTGCGCGCGTCGAACCGGGCGGCCAGCGCGGTCGCCGCGTCGGTCAGCTCGGCGGCGAGGGTGCCCACCGGCACCTCCCCGGCCGGCCGGTCGCCGAACGCCCGGCGGTGCACGGTCAGCTCACCCGGCACCTGCCGCAGCGCCGCCGCGGCGGTGGCGGCGAAGTGCATGGCCGCGGCCGGGGTGGGCGCCCGGTCCAGCCAGTCCAGGTGCCGCTCGACAAGTTCCAGGGCGCGGGCGTCGTTCCCGGTCAGGGTGCAGAACTCGACGTGGTCGGCGATCTCCCACAGGTCGGAGAGGTTCGACCGCAGCCGCCGGTACGCCTCCCGGTGCGCGTCCCGCGCGGGCTCCGACCGGCCGGTACGCAGGTACGCCGGCAGCAGCGCGGTGAGGATCGCCTGCGGCTGCTCGGTGCAGCTGAGCCGGCCGGCGAGCACCGGCTCGGCCAGGGCCACCGCCTCGTCGTGCCGGCCCACCTCACACAGGTGGTGCACCTGGGTGGTCGGGTCGCAGCCGGCGCAGTCGGAGAGGGCGTCCCGGGGGGTGGTCATCCACCGGCGGTACCAGTCGGCCGCCTCGTCGTGCGCCCCGAGGTGCGACGCCACCAGGTAGCGGTGCTTGTACACGGCCTGCAGCGAGTGCCCGGTGTCCCGGTAGCGCCGCTCCATGTCGTCCAGCACCGCGTAGGTGCGGTCCAGCGGCAGCTCGGGGAACTTCAGCATGGCGCTGACCATGTACTTGAAGTGCCAGAGCAGCTGGTGGGCGAAGCGCTGGTGGTAGGGCTGCGGGTCCCGGTCGAACTCGGCGAGGCACCAGGAGAAGGTCACGAAGGACTTCGCCGGCTCGCCGCCGTAGACGTACGCGGTGGTGGCCTGCATCCGGGCGGCGAAGGCGAGGTGCCGGTCGTCACCCGCGTCGGCCCGCCGGATCAGCTGTTCCAGCGCGGCGGTCTGCCCCGCCCCGTACGGCATGTTGTGGGCCTCGTGCAGCAGCCGCCACAGGTCGTCGTCGCTCACGGTCGGTTCACTCCCGTCCCGGTACGGCCCGGCCGAGCAGGCCGAGGAAGGAACTGTTCAGCAGGGCGGCGTCGGCCGCGCGGATGGGGTGGTGCCCGAGCAGCAGCGCCTGCCCGTAAAGCGCCTCGACGGCGAGCCCGACCAGCTCCGGGTCGGTCAGCGTGGTGACCCGGCGGACCAGCGGGTTGCGGTGGTTGAGCACCAGTTGCGGGCGGTCCGGCGGGGCGGAGGCGGCCAGCGCGTCCAGCACACCGCCCCACAGCTCGTCGGCCTTCTCCCGGCTGGCGGCGAGCTGGTCGTTGAACGCCGCCGAGCGGCTGACCAGGTAGAGCGCCGGCAGCGAGACCGGGTCGTACGCCCGGACCACCACCTCGCAGCCGAGCCGTTCCAGGGCCCGCTGGGCGCCGGTCAGGAACGGCCGCAGGGCCAGCTCGACGTGCGGTTCGAGCGCCTCGAAGCGGGTGGTCAGGTCGCTCGGCTCCAGCCGTTCGATCAGCACCGACCGGTCCACCGCGGGCAGCCGCTCGATCAGCTCGGTGTCGTACGTGTAGCCGCCGTTGACCACGGCCAGGTCCTGCGCCGCCGCGACGGCGGCGAGCTGGCGGAACTCGTCGAGGCTGGCGGCGTACCGGAGCAGGCCGTGGCGCTGCCGGAACTCGGCGAGGGTGAGCGTGCCGACGTTGGTCTCCATCGGCCACCACTGGTCGACCAGGCTCAGCATCTCGTCGTCGTGCAGGGCGAGCGCCTTGACCCCCAGGTGGTGCACCTGGAGGAACTCGGCGAGCCGGCGCGGGTCGTGCTTGGCCAGCCGGACCAGCCAGCCGCGCACCTGGTCGCCGAGGGCGTCCCGGGTGCCGGTGAGCAGGGTGTCCTCGTAGAGCGCCTCGCGGCTGGCGGTGGGCCGCAGCTCGCTGGCATCCACCACACAGTGGGCGAAGAAGGCCCAGTCCGGCAGCAGCCCGTCGGCGTGCTCGGTGAGCAGCATCCGCTTGAGGTAGACCCGGTGCCCGGCCCGCGCCGCCGGGTTCACCGGGGTGGGCAGGATGAAGGCCACCCCGGTCAGCCCGGCCTCCGGCACCGCCAGCGGCACCACGTCGAACGGGACGAAGCCGAGGGTCTCCTGGGCGTACCGGACCAGGGCCGCCCGGTCCAGCGGCGCGCCGGGGGCGGTCGGCCAGGGCGGCGGTCCGGCGGTGGTCGGCGTGTCGCCGACCCGCACGTCGACCGGCAGCAGGCTGCCGTAGAGCCGGGCCAGCTCGGTCACCGTCGGCACGCCGAACCACTGATCGGCGTCGCGGCGGGGCACCAGCGTGACCGTGGTGCCCGGCTCCGGCCGGGCCTGCTCGGGCGGGGCGAGCCGGACGGCGTACCGGCCGTCGGACCAGCCCGTCCAGAGCACGGTCGGCTGGTCGGCGTGCCGGGTGACCACCCGGATCTCGTCGGCGACCAGGAAGCAGGAGAGCAGGCCGATGCCGAACTGGCCGAGGAACTCGTGCCGGGAGAAGCCCAGCTCGTCGCGCTTGGAGCTGCGACCGATGGTGGCCAGCAGCTCGTGCACCTGCGCCTCGGTGAGGCCGACGCCGGTGTCGTGCACCCGCAGGGTGCCGTCGCCGGTCAGCTCCGGCGGCTCGATCCGTGCCCGGGCGGGGGCGTCCGGTTCGGTGGCGCGGCGGGCGGTGATCGCGTCGACGGCGTTCTGGAGCAGTTCCCGGACGTACACCCGGGGACTGCCGTAGAGGTGATGGCTGAGCAGGTCGACCACGCCACGGAGGTCGACCTGGAAGGTGCGGTCCACACGCTCTCCCCGGTCGGATTCGGCGCTCACCGTACCGGTGATCACCGACACTGTCCGACCCCTTTCCGGTCCCCTTGACCCTCGACCCGGTCGAGAGGGCAGGGTCCGTCGGCATGACCGCCACCCCACTCGGCCGGGACTACCGGATGCTCTGGTCCGCCGCCGTCTCCTCCCGGTTCGGCGACGCCCTGCGTACGCCGGCGCTGGCCCTGCTGGCCGCGGCGCTGACCCGCGATCCCCGGGCGGTGGCCGTGGTGACCGTCGCCGGGCAGCTCCCGCCGCTGCTGCTCGGCCTGCTCGGCGGCGTGTACGCCGACCGCTGGGACCGCCGCCGGACGATGGCGCTGGTGGACGCCCTGCGGGCGGCCGTGGTCGCGGCGCTGGCCGCCACGGTGGCGGTGGACCGGGCCGGTGTGCCGGCGCTGGTGGCGACGGCGTTCCTGCTGGCCGCGCTCGGCGTGCTCTTCGACGCCGCCTCGTTCGCGCTGCTTCCCGCGCTGGTGCCGGCGCCGGCCCTGCCCGCCGCCAACGGCCGCCTCCAGGCCGGCACCGCGCTGGCCGGCGGCCTGCTCGGCGCTCCGCTGGCCGGTGTGCTCTTCGCGGTCTCGCCGAGCGTCCCGCTCACCGTGGACGCGGCCACCTTCGCCCTCGCCGCCCTGCTCACCCTCGCCCTGTCCCGGTCCGCCGCCGGCCCGGACGGGCGCGCGGGCCGCCACGAGCGCGGGTCCGCGGGGCGCTCGGTGTGGCGGGAGGCCGCGGACGGGGTGCGGTGGCTGCGGGGTGAGCCGACGATGTGGCGGATCGCCCTGCTCAGCGCGGGGACGAACCTGGCGATCAGCGCGCTGATGGCGGTGCTGGTCCTCTACGCGCTGGACGTGCTGCGGGTGCCGCCGGCCGGGTACGGGCTGTTCATGGCAGCGGTCGTGCTCGGCGGGCTGGCCGGGGCGCTCGGGGCGGGGCGGCTGGCCGCCCGGCTCGGCACCACCCCCGCGCTGCGCGCGGTACTCCTCACGCAGACCGTCGCCCTGGCCGGGTTCGCGCTGGTCCGGCACCCGGTGCCGGCCGGGCTCGCGCTGGCCGTCTTCGCGGGTGGGAGCACGGTGTGGAACAGCCTGTGGGCGGCGTACGGGCAGGGTCGGGTGCCGGCCGCGCTGCTCGGTCGGGTGGGTGCCACCCAGCGGATGGCCGCACTGCTCACCGCGCCGGTCGGCGCGACACTCGCCGGGCTGGCCGGGGCGGCGTACGGGGTAGGCCCGGTGGTCGGGGCGGCAGCGGTGGTCTTCGCGCTGGTCACGCTCGCGGCGTGGCGGGCACTGCGGCCGGGCGCGCCGGCACCGGACGACGCCCCGCCCACCACCGCCGGGACAGCAGCCCGGCCAGGGCCGCTCCGGTCGCGTTGAGCAGCACGTCGTCGACGGAGGTGACCCGGCCGAGGTCGAGCGCGTACTGGGCGGACTCGACCAGCGCGGAGGCGGCGGCACCGAGCAGGAAGAGCCGGCCGACGCCGGCGAGGGCGGCGGAGCGCACCGGGGCGAGGAAGCCCAGCGCGGCGAAGACCAGCAGGTTGCCGACCACCTGGACCACGACGGTGGCCGGTGGGCCGGCCGCGACGAGATCGACCAGGTCACGCAGCGGCACCAGCTTGACCTCGCCGGGCGCGGCGCGCGGCGTGAGGATCATCCACACCCAGGGCAGCGTCCCGGCGACCATCCCCACCTCGACGGCGCTGCGCCGCCACGCCTCCCGGCGGGTCGGCGCGGCGCGGGCCCGGGCCAGCAGCGCGACGAGCAGCACCGGCACCGGCACCGCGACCAGCGTGGCGACCAGCACGTCGCCCCACTCCCGCCACACCTGCCCCATCGGGGCAGCCTAGCCGGGGCGCTGGGCCAGTCCGGAGAGGCGCAGCGCCAGCCGCCGACGGACGGTCGGCGCGCCGGCGACGGCGCGGAGCAGCAGGTCGCGCAGGGGGCGGGCGGCTGGCGGAACGGTGGCGAGCCGGGTCAGCCGGTCGGCGAAGCCGGCCACCTCCTCGGCCAGCGGTCGGCGCGCGGCCGAGTAGTCGTCGAGCAGGGTGTCGGGTCCCCCGGCGAACACGTCGGCGAGGGTGTCGCCGAGGGCTACCGCGTCGCAGATGCCGAGGTTCATCCCCTGCCCGCCGGCCGGGCTGTGCACGTGCGCGGCATCGCCGGCCAGCAGCACCGGGCCGGCGCGGTAGGTCTCGGCGACCCGGTGGTGGATCCGGAACCGGGAACTCCAGATCACGTCGGTGACCCGGTCCGGCCGCCGGGCCGGCCCACGCTCGTCGAGCAGCGCCTGGAAGTATGCGGCGTCCCGCGTGCGCGGGGCCTGGGCGACCGAGGCGACCACCCGGACCACCCCGTCCGGCAGCGGCGCCCAGACCAGCGGCCCCGGCCGGGCCAGGAAGAGCGCGATCTCGTCGCGGGGCAGCACGCTGCGCACCCGCACGTCGGCGAGGACGAACGACTCGCCGCGGCCGTCCGGTCCGCCGAAGCCGATCCCGGCCAGCTCACGCACGGTGCTGTGCATGCCGTCCGCGCCGATCACCCACCGGGCGCGGACGCGGCCGCCGTCGGCGAACCCGACCACCGCGCCGGCGTCGTCGCGGTCCAGGCTGCTCACCTCGTACGGCCGGTGGACCCGGCCGCCGAGCGCGGTGAGCCGGTCGGTCAGCACGGCCTCGGTGACCGCCTGGGAGACCAGCAGCGCGTACGGGTAGCGGCTCGGCAGGTCGCCGAAGCCGACGTTGAACAGCACCCGGTCGCGGTCGCGGACGGTGAACCGGCGCGACGCCGCGCCCCGGGCCACCAGCGGCGCGGCGGCGCCGATCCGGTCCAGCACCTCCAGGGTGTACGCGTGCACGACGGCGGCCCGGGAGGTGACCGGCGGTTGCGTGGCGCGGTCGACCACGGTCACGTCGACCCCCCGCCGGGCGAGGGTGGCGGCGACGGTCAGGCCGGTCGGCCCGGCCCCCACCACCAGGACGTCGGTGCGCTCGGGCAACATGGCCCACCTCCTGTGCCAACAAGTGTTTGCCAACGTTTGTGGGCAAGGTTAGGTTGGGTCGGAACCTTGTGTCAACGCTTGTTGGCATAGAGTCGGGGGCATGACCGCCGCGACCCCCGCCCGCCGCTCGGACGCCACCCGCGCCGCGATCCTGCGCGCCGCCCGGGAACGGTTCGCCGCCGACGGGTACGAGCGCGCCACCATCCGCGCCATCGCCGCCGACGCCCGGATCGACCCGTCGATGGTGATGCGCTACTACGGCAACAAGGAGGGACTCTTCGCGGCGGCGGCCGAGTTCGACCTGCGGCTGCCGGAGCTGGCCGACGTGCCGACCGGGCAGCTCGGCGAGGTGCTGGTCCGGCATTTCCTGGACCGTTGGGAGGGCGACGAGACGCTCGCCGCCCTGCTCCGGGCGGCCAGCACCAACCCGGGTGCCGCCGAGCGGATGCGCGGCCTCTTCGCCGACCAGCTCGGCGCGGTCGTGGCCCGGTTCGGCACCGACCCGGCGACCACCGCCCGCCGCGCGGGCCTGGTGGCCAGCCAGATCCTCGGCCTGGCGTTCACCCGCTACATCGTCGGCCTGCCGCCCATGGTGGACGCGGCACCGGCCGAGCTGGTCGCCTGGGTCGGCCCCACGCTCCAGCGCTACCTGACCGGGGCGGCCCCGGACGGGCGTACCCCGTGACGACGACGGCCGTGGTCACCCAGCGGTGACCACGGCCGTCGGTGCGGCGGAAGGAATCAGCCGGCGATGCCGCCCGGCTGGTCGCCCTTGGCGACGGGCGCCCGGACCAGGTTGCCCCACTCGGTCCACGAGCCGTCGTAGTTGCGCACCTGCGGGTAGCCGAGCAGGTGCCGCAGCACGAACCAGGTGTGGCTGGACCGCTCACCGATCCGGCAGTACGCCACCACGTCGTCCGACGGGCTCAGCCCGAGCTGGTCGGCGTAGATGGCGCGCAGCTCGTCCGCGGACTTGAAGGTGCCGTCGTCGTTCGCGGCCGACTTCCACGGCTTGCTGACCGCGCCCGGGATGTGCCCGCCGCGCAGCGCGCCCTCCTGCGGGTAGTCCGGCATGTGCAGCATCTCGCCGGTGTACTCACCGGGCGACCGGACGTCCACCAGCGGCCGGCCGGCCGCCACGTGCGCCATGACCTGCTCCCGGTACGCCCGGATCGGCGTGTCGTCGCGCTGCGGCACCGGGTACTCGGCGCGGGGACGGGTCACCTTCTCCCGGGTCAGCTCCCGCCCCTCCGCGATCCACTTCTGCCGGCCGCCGTCGAGCAGCCGTACGTCGGCGTGGCCGAAGAGCGAGAAGACCCAGAGCGCGTACGCGGCCCACCAGTTGAAGTTGTCGCCGTAGAAGACCACCGTGTCGCCCCGGCCGATGCCCTTGGCGGCGCACAGCTCGGCGAAGCTCTTCGCGTCGAGGTAGTCCCGGGTCACCTGGTCGTTCAGTTCCGTGTGCCAGTCGACCTTGACGGCGCCCGGGAGGTGACCGGTGTCGTAGAGCAGCACGTCCTCGTCGGACTCCACCACGACGAGGCCCTCGTCGCCCAGGTGCTCGGCCAGCCACTCGGTGGTGACCAGGCGCTGCGGATCGGCGTACGACTGGAGGCGGGGATTCGGATCGCTCGGCACAGGCATGATCCCCAAGGTACGCCGGATCGCGGCGCGGCGGCCCGCCATCGGAAATCGGGTGCGGCGGATGTGACCGCCGGCACGCGACCACTGAGGATCGACGCGCACCCGGCGGACCGGCCGGCCCTCAGGCGCGGCGGTGCATCAGCCGCCCGGCGACCACGGTGGCCAGGCAGCGGCCGTCGTCGGCGAAGACGGCCAGGTCGGCGCGGCCGCCCGGCACCAGTGCCGGCGGGCGTACCCGGTCGAGCACCACGACGTCGTTGCGGACGGCAGCGGCCCGCAGCTCCGGCTCGGTGACGTGCGCGGCGAGCACCGCGGCGACGCCGAGCCGGAACAGCGCGTGCACCCGCTCGCGCGGGCTCGGTGCCGGCGGCAGGGGCCCGTCGTGCACCAGCGCCGGCCCGAGGCTGCCGGCCCACCGCCGCACCCGCACCTGCGGGTACGCCTCCGTTAGCTCGTCCAGCGGCGCGACCGCCTCGATCCGGTTACCGGTGACGAGCACCGCGTGGCCGGCGACCGGCTCGTCGTCCGGCGTCGACCGCAGCAGCGTGGCGGCGTGGATGGTCCGCACGGTCAGTCGCTGACCGGCCCGAGCAGCGGGCGCTTGGCGGTGACGGTGTCGCCCGAGGACCGCCCGGTGAGCCGCCGCTTGATCCACGGGGCCAGGTGCTGGCCGGCCCAGCGCAGGTCGGCGGCGCGGGCGGCCAGCCAGGGCGTGGGAGCCGGCCGCTCGGGGACCAGCAGCCACTCCTCGTCGCAGCCCACCCCGAGCGCGGTCAGCACCTGGGCGGCGACCCGCCGGTGCCCGGCGGCCGACAGGTGCAGCCGGTCGGTGCTCCACAGCATCGGGTTGAGGAAGGTGTCGTCGGCGTACAGGTCGACCATGATCGCGCCGTGCCGCTCGGCAGTCTCGCCGACCGCCCGGTTGAGCAGCTCCACCCGGGGTGCGACCAGGCGCTGGCCGGGCAGCCGCGCCATGACGTCGGCGAACCGGAACAGGATCACGTCGGCGCCGCCGGAGCGGAGCTGCCGCACCACGTCGTCGAAGCGGGTGACCAGGGTGTCCGGGTCGAAGGTACGGCGCAGCACGTCGTTGCCGCCGGCCGCGAAGCTGATCAGATCCGGCTTCATCGCCAGCGCGGCGGGCACCTGCTCGGCCACCACGCTGGGGAAGAGGCGGCCCCGGATCGCCAGGTTGGCGTACCCGAAGTCCGGCCCGGCCTCGGCGGCCAGTCGGGTTGCCACCAGGTCGGCCCACCCGCGGTAGGTGCCGTCCGGGTACGCGTCGTCCATGCCCTCGGTGAAGCTGTCCCCCACCGCGACGAAGCTGCGCCAGCGCACGCCGCCTCCCTCACGTTCTTCGTTGCCTGCGGCGACCAGTCTGTCACCGGGTCGGTTCCCGGCGCTGCCACCCGTCCGGCGAACGTGGCGGAGGTCATCGATCCGGTGCGACCGGGCCGCTACCCGGTCAGGTACCGGGTGATGGCGGCTCGCAGCTCGTCGTGCTGCTCGCTCAGCGCCGAGGCCGGGTCTCGCCACTTCCACGCCGGGTACAGCCAGACCGGCTTGCCGACGATCTCCGGCGGCTCCCACTCGTACCTCGGCCAGACATGAGCGTGCAGGTAAGGGTCCGTGTTGCCGAGGATCTCCAGGTTCACCCGCCGAAAGGCCGGGTCGGCCTCGGCGCAGGCCCGCTCGACCGCCTCGCCCAGCCGGTCCATGCTTTCCAGATAGGCGAGCCGCTTCGCCCTGGGCAGGTCGGTGAGCCGCTGCACGGCCGGGTCGTCCGCGAGCAGCACGCAGTAGCCCGGGAGCCACTGCACGTCTCCGATCACGGCGAATCCGCCGGGAAGCCGGGCCAGGACGGTGGGGTTCTCTCCGCGCAGCGCCGAACCGATCCGGTCGAATCGCCAATCGATCATGATCAGATGGTGCCTCATCCGCCGCCGACGTGGTGATCGCCGGCTTGGCTGCCGACCGGGGACATCCTCGGAGTCCGCGTGCCGCCGCCCGCGCCCCGGCACGACGACGGCGGGCCACCCCCCGTTGGTGTGGCCCGCCGTTCGTTCGGGTGCCGGGATCAGCCGAGCAGGCGACCCCACGGGGTGCCGGCAGGCGTCGGCAGGCTGCCCAGCACCCGGCCGTTGGCGGCGTACCGGACGAGGCGGTAGGCGGGGGCGTCGTCGCCGAGGGTGGCGGTGTTGACCTGGGCGACCAGCGTGCCGTCCGGGAGGAAGCGGACCTGCTCGGTCAGGCCGTGGCCGGTCGCCTTCCGCCAGGCCGGGTCGAGCGGGGCCAGCTCGGTGGCGGCACCGGTGCCGAGGTCGACCCGGTAGTTGCGGATCCGCCAGGTGCACCCACACTCACCCGCGTTCGGCACGTGGGTGCTGATCACGGCGTGCCGGGCGTCCAGGGAGAAGCCGGCCAGCCCGTGGATCTTCAAGTCGGTCGGGATGCGGGGCGTCACCGTGCGGAACGTGCCGCTGGCGTCACCGACGCGCAGCGACCGGTCCTGGACGAAGCCGACCATGCTGTGTCCGGCCACCGGGCAGATCTGCTGGTGGGTGGCGATCACGTGGCGCGCGCCCCCGTCGGCCCGAATCTCGATCACGGTCCAGTCGCCCCGCCGGCCCTCGGCGTACACGACGCTGAGGTTGTCAGACCAGTGCGGCGCGCAGTCGAGGTCGCCTGCGAGCGGAACGGTGGCGACCGGGCCGCCCTCGAACCGGCTGATCATCAGCCGGTTCGGCTTCGCCGCCAGCCAGGCCGCCCGCCGGCCGTCCGGGGAGGCCGCGACCCCGCGCTCGGAGATCCGGTCGCCGGGCCGCCCCTCCCGGACGACCTCCCACCGGCCATCCGTGGTGCTGCGCCAGATCCGGGCCGGCGCCTCAGCCGCGCCGTACACCTGGTCGGCGGACCAGGTGAGCTGCGGCCAGCTCAGCTTGCGGGCGGCGGCCGGCGGGGCGGCCGGGCGGGCGGCGGACACGGCGGACGCCTGCGCGACCGAGCCCCCGACACCGCCACCGTCCGTCGTGGTCGGCGTGTCCGTGACGGTCACCACCGGGGCGGCGTCGGCCGAGCCGGTCGGCGCGGCGCAGCCGGCGGCGGCGACCGGGAGCAGCACCAGGGCGGCGGCGCCCATCAGCGCACGGGGGCGCGGGGCCCGCCGCAGCGCCGAGGTGAAGACGGTACGGGGGGTGAGGATGCTGTTCATGGGGGTGGCCTCCGGTGCGCCGAACTCGCTCTGACGCCACCCAAGACGCATCCCTTGTGGATCTCAGTTGCCGCTGGTGATCGCTTTATTTGACAGACTTTTCCGGCCCCGGACGGCAACCATCCGGGCACCTGCGAGCATCGGGCGGCGCAGCTCACCGGTCGTCGTCCGGAGGCTCGACCATCGGCCGCCGGTACGGCCCCCACGCGACGAACCGGGCGAACAGCTCCCGTGGAGTGGGCCCGTCGTGCGGGTTCAGCCGGAACAGGTCGTGGGTGGCCTCGTGATAGAGCCCGGAGAGGTAGATGGCCAGCTCGACCGGCTGATCGGCGTACTCGATCTTGAGCAGCAGCCGGGCCTCGGCGCAGGGCCACGGCAGGCCGCAGCCCCGGCACACCCAGAGCGGGCGGATCGGCAGGTGCGGTGGGCGGCCCGGCGGATACGCGCGAGGCCGATCGGCGTGCGGGCCGAGGCGGGGTACCGGGAGCTGGCTGAAGATCATGGGCTGCTCCCGTTCGCCCGCCGCCGCGCGGCCCGGCACCGCAACCAGCGGAACGGTTGGCGCATCTGGACCTCCTTCGGACGTGGGGCGGGGCCGCCCCTGCACGGGGGGTCACGGGCGGCCCCGGAGCGGGCCGGACGGAAGGCGACCCGCTACGTGACAGTCTGGTGAGGACGCCACTACCGTCGGAAGGCATCGACGCCGGCCGGGGCGAGGCCCGGTCAGCTCTTCCGGCCGCGGGGACGGGCCGTGGAGACGCCGAGGGAATCGTGGAGGAACTGTGGAACGCGAGCCGACGGCCGAGCTGATCCGGGCACAACTGCGCCGGCTGCGGCTGAACGCCGAGCTGAGTCAGGAGGAGTTCGGGAAGCTCGTCCACTTCTCGGGTTCCCAGGTCTCCGCGGTCGAGCTGGGCCAGCGCCCGCTCGACCGGTTCTTCCTCAAGCGGGCGGACGAGGTGTTGGGCACGGGTGGGCTGCTGACGTCGCTGCTCAAGCTCGCGGAGCGGGACGGGCAGCCGAGCTGGTTCCGGCCGTGGCTGGAGGCGGAGCGCCAGGCCCAGCAGTTGAGGTGCTACCAGCCCACGCTGATTCCGGGGCTGTTGCAGACAGAGAACTACGCACGAGCCGTAATCCGCGCCAATGGCACGCTCACCGATGACGAGGTCGACAAGCGAGTGGCCGTCCGGATCGATCGGCAGTCCATCTTCCTCCGGCCGACCCCGCCCGAATTCGTAGCGGTGATCGAAGAGGTCGTCCTTCGTCGGGTTGGCGAGGACTTTCGAGGAATCATGGCGGAGCAGATCACCTGCCTGGTCGATCGAGCAGGTCTGCCGAACATCAGCGTGCATCTCATCCCGACCGAAGTCAGCATGCACGTCGGGCTGACCGGGCCGTTCACTCTCGCGCGCGGCGTGGACGGCGGGTGGATCGGACACCTCGAGAACCACCTGGGTGGCGTTGTCATCGACAAGGATGACGACATGGCTATCCTGCTGTCGCGGTGGGAAGGCGTACGGAACGAGGCTCTGTCTCGCCGACAGTCCATCGAGCTGATGAAGGAAGTGGTGACGTCATGGACCTGACCGGCGCTACCTGGCGTAAGTCCACCCGCAGCGGCCAGGGCGAGTGCATCGAGGTGGCCGACAACCTGCCCGGCGTCGTCGGCGTCCGCGACAGCAAGGACCCGGCCGGCCCGGTGCTCACCTTCGCCCCGCAGACCTGGCGCGCGTTCGTCGCCTTCGCCAAGCAGCGCTGATCCGGCACGGACACGCTCAGGCTGACCGCATGGTCACACTCGAGATCCGTGACGTGCCGCGAGAGGTGCGGGACGCGCTGGCCGCCCAGGCCGAGGCCCAGGGTCAGTCGTTCCAGGCGTACCTGCTGGAGCTCTTGGAGACACGAGCCCGGCATGGCACCGATGGCGGTTCTCCACCCACCCGCTGACCTACTGGCCGAAGGTGAACCGCAGGTTCGCATTGATGAGCTGGTTGAGTCGCTTGCGCATGTGCCCCAGCAGCGCCGGGTCCGGCAGCGGTTCAGCCAGGTACAGGGTCCAGCGCAGATCCGTCCCGCCTGAGCCGTCGGGCGGGAGGTCGAACCGTACCCTCGCGTCCGGCCGTTTCCGCCAGATCGAGGACCAGACGACGAGGTGCGGTGCCTCGGTGCTCAGCAACCGCGGCCGATCCTCGTCATCGAGCAGCAGCAACCAGGGGCGGGCCGGATCGCGATTCGGCTCCGTCAGCGCCTCGAAGATCACGTGAGGCGGTGCGGGCTGGTTCCGCTTGCGAGAGCCACCTTCGAGCACGCCCAAGGCTAAGTGGTCATCTCCAGGTCGCCGAAGTGGCGGCGTCGACCACGCCGGGATACCGCCAGATCGGAGAAACGGCGAGCAGGCGGGCCGCCCCCGGGAGGACGGCCCGCCTTGTCGTACCCGATGGGTCAGTCGACGGCGGCGATGATCTGCATCGACGCCAGGCTGCTCGGCTCGGCCTTCTCGGCGACCTTCTTCCCGGCCTTGTCGATCAGGACCAGGGTGTACCGGCCGCCGCTGCGCACCCGGGCCACCAGCGAGCCGTCCGCCTGGAAGTAGGCCTGCCGGAGTTCGCGGCCGCCGAGCGGCAGGGTCACCACACTGCCCGTCCGGGTGTCGAGCACGGCGTTGACCAACAGATCGCGGGCGGCGTCGCCATAGGTGCCGTCGCGGTCGATGCGGAACAGCGCGATCCGCCGCCCGTCCGGGGAAATGCTGGCGACGTCGAAGCAGACGTACCGGCTGCCCTTGCTGCCGAGGCCCGGGATGGTGCGCCGCCCGGCGCCGGTGCGGTCGGTGACCACGACGGTGCCGTTCGAGCCGTCGGCGAAGGCCACCGTGCCGTAGGCGGCCCAGACCGGGTGGCAGCCGTCGAAACCGGCCACCTCGGTGAAGGCGCCCGACGAGACATCCAGCAAGCCAACCTTGCTGAAGCTTCCGTCCGCCGCGCCCAGTCGCACGGTGAGCTGCCGGGAGTTCGGCGACCAGGTGGGCGACCAGCACATGTTGTCGACCAGGTCGCGGAGCTTGCGCTTGCCGGAGCCGTCGAGGGCGGAGGTCCAGAGCGCGCCGCTCTCCTCGACCCAGGCCACCCGGCGGCCGTCCGGCGAGACGGCGGCGTTGTTCCGCGCCGGGCCGGCCGGCAGGGCGAGCCGTCGGACGGGGGTGCCACCCGGCGTCCACGAGTAGAGGTGGGCGGTGGCGGCCTCGCCCGTGTTGACCGGACCGTAGTGGAGCCGGCCGAAGGTGGCGCTGGTGGCGGGCTGGCTGCTGGTCGACGTGGCAGGTGGGGCGATCGACGGGCTGCCGGAGGGCGACGGGGTCGGGGACGGGGTGGGCGACGGGCTGGCGGTGACCGACGGCGTGGTGCCGGGGACCGGGTCGGCGCCCCGGTTCGGCAGGATCGCGAACGCGGTGCCGGTGGCCGCGCCGAACAGCACCACCGCCGCGGCCGAGGTCGCGATCGCGCGCTGGATGCCGATCCGGCGGGACGTCCGCAGGGCGCGGTCCCGCAGGTCGACCGGGGTGACCTCCTCGGCCAGGTCGGCGAGGTCGAGCCGGAGACGCTGGTCGTTCATCGGGCGCTTCCTTCCAGGACGTACAGCTCGGCGAGCTCGGGTGCGACGGTGCGCAACTTGGTCAGCGCCTTGGAGGTCTGGCTCTTGACGGTGCCGACGGTGACGCCGAGCATCTCGGCGGCCTCGGCCTCGGTGCGGTCCTCGAAGAAGCGCAGCACCAGCACGGCCCGCTGCTTCGGGGAGAGCTTTGCCAGGGCCGCCCGCAGGGTCAGCCGCAGGGTGGTCTGGTGGGCGTGGTCGGGGCCCGAGTCGCCTCCGCGTGGTTCGGGCAGCTCGCCCGTCATCGACTCGGGCACCCGCCGGCGTCGCCACCAGGAGACCTGCAGGTGATACATGATCTTGCGGGTGTACGCCTCGGCGTTGCCGCTGTCGTGCAGCCGGCCCCACGACCGGTGGGTACGGGCCAGTGCCGACTGGACGAGATCCTCGGCGAGGTGCTGGTCACCGGTCAGCAGGTAAGCCGAGCGCAGCAGCGCCGGCGTCCGGGTACGGACGAACGAGTCGAACTCACTCAGGAGAGGGTCCACACGAGCCGATCCTTGGGGTAGTCGTTGATGCCTTTCCAGACGCCACCCCGGGATCGCCGGGTTGCCGTCCGGGCAGCCGATGTGCGCGACAAGTTTTCGCACCGACCCGCGTAATGGCGTCGCCGGCCCCGCCGCGCCGGTCGTACGCTGCGCGAATGCTGCTACGTACGTCGACCCTGTTGCTGCGGACCCTGCGCGAGGACCCGGCGGACGCGGAGGTGCCGAGCCACCGGCTCCTGCTGCGCGCCGGTTACATCCGTCGCGCCGCGCCGGGCGGGTACACCTGGCTGCCGCTGGGCAAGCTCGTCCTGGACCGGGTCACCGAGATCGTCCGGTCGGAGATGACCGCCGTCGGCGACCAGGAGGTGCACTTCCCGGCGCTGCTGCCGGCGGAGCCCTACCGGACCAGCGGCCGGTGGACGGAGTACGGCGACGACATCTTCACCCTGGCCGACCGCAAGGGCGCCGAGCACCTGCTCGCCCCGACGCACGAGGAGATGGCCACGCTGCTGGTGAAGGACCTCTTCACCTCGTACCGGGACTTCCCGGTGACGCTGTTCCAGATCCAGACGAAGTTCCGCGACGAGGCCCGGCCCCGGGCCGGCCTGCTGCGCGGGCGCGAGTTCCTGATGAAGGACGCCTACTCGTTCGACCTCGACGAGGCCGGCCTCCAGGAGTCGTACGAGCGGCACCGGGCGGCGTACCGGCGGGTCTTCGACCGGCTGGGGCTCGACTACACGGTGGTGCACGCGATGTCCGGGGCGATGGGCGGCTCGGCGTCGGAGGAGTTCCTGGCCGCGACGCCGGTCGGCGAGGACACCTTCGTCGGCTGCACGGAGTGCGACTACGCGGCGAACACCGAGGCGGTGACCACCCCCGCCCCGGCCGCCACGGACCCGGACGCGCAGCGGGCCAGCGAGGTGCACGACACCCCGGAGACACCCACCATCGCCTCGCTGGTCGAGTTGGCGAACACCCGCCGGCTGGCCGAGCGGGACGACTGGACCGCCGCCGACACCCTGAAGAACGTCCTGCTGAGCGTGCGCCGGCCGGGCGCGGAGTCGTCCGACCTGCTGGTCATCGGGCTGCCCGGCGACCGGGAGGTGGACCTGAAGCGGGTCGAGGCGGCCCTCGCCCCGGCCGCCGTGGCCGTCTTCGACGACTGGGCCGCGCACCCCGAACTGGTCCGCGGCTACATCGGACCGCAGATCATGGCCAAGCTCGGCGTCCGCTACCTGGTCGACCCGCGGGTGGTCACCGGTACCGCCTGGCTGACCGGCGCCAACGAGCCGGGCCGGCACGCCACCAACGTGGTCGCCGGCCGCGACTTCACCCCGGACGGCACCATCGAGGCGGCCGAGGTGCGCCCCGGCGACCCCTGCCCGGCCTGCAGCACCGGTGAGCTGACCATGCGCCGGGGCATCGAGATCGGGCACATCTTCCAGCTCGGCCGCCGCTACACCGACGCCTTCGCGCTCGACGTGCTGGGCTCGGCCGGCAAGCCGGTCCGGCCGACCATGGGCTGCTACGGCATCGGGGTCTCCCGGGCGGTGGCCGCGATCGCCGAACAGCACCACGACGAGCGGGGACTCCGCTGGCCGGCGGCGATCGCGCCGGTCGACGTACACCTGATCGCCGCCGGGAAGGGGCCGCAGCTCGACGCGGCGCTCGACCTCGGCGGGCGGCTGTCCGCCGCCGGCCTGCGGGTGCTGGTCGACGACCGGGTGAACGTCTCCGCCGGGGTGAAGTTCACCGACGCGGAGCTGATCGGCATCCCGCGCGCCGTCGTGGTCGGCCGCCGGCTCGCCGACGGGTACGTCGAGCTGCGCGACCGGGCCGGCGGCGAGCGGGTGGAGCTGCCGGTGGACGGGCTGGTCGAGCGGCTGGTCGACGAGGTGGGCCGCGCACTCGGCAACCGGGTGTAGCGGGCGCGCCACGGGGTACCGCTGCGGGATCGACCAAGGGTGTGTTTCGGAGGCTCTCATGTACCGGGTCAGTGACGTGATGACGAAGCAGGTGGTCTACCTGTCGGCGGAGACCACCCTGGACGAGGCGGCCAGGGTGATGAAGGAGGCGGACATCGGCGACGTGGTGGTCACCGACGGCGCCACCCTCGCCGGCGTGCTGACCGACCGCGACATCGTGGTGCGGGCGGTGGCCGAGCGCAGCGATCCGTCGGCCACCACCATCGGCTCGATCACCACCCGGGAGGTGGTGATGATCGAGCAGCACTCCACCGCCTCGGAGGCGGCGTCGCTGATGCGCGAGCGCAACATCCGGCGGGTGCTGGTCTGCGACAACGAGCGCAAGCTGGTGGGCATCGTCTCCCTGGGCGACCTGGCCATGCAGCTCGACCCGACCTCGGCGCTGGCCGACATCAGCGAGGCGGCGCCGAACGCCTGACCCCGTCGTCCCGGTGCCCCTCGCCCCCGTGAGCGTGGCGGTGCCGGGTCGACGGCGCCGGGCCGCGATCTTCGTCACCGGGAGCCGGTCCGCCGACCGCCGAGCTGTCCGGGCGGGCGGCGGTAGCCTGGCGGGATGCCCGAGATGCCGACGAAGCTGGCCGAGATCGTCGAGGAGTTCGCCGCCGCACCCCGCGACGTGGTGCTGGAGATGCTGCTCGAATACGCCGACGTCATCCCGCCCCTGCCGCCGGGCGTCGACCGGGACGGCATGGAGCAGGTGCCCGAGTGCCAGACCTCGTTCTTCCTCCGCGCCGAGGTCAACCCGGACCGGACGGTGAGCACGATCTTCGACTGCCCGCCGGAGGCCCCGACCACCCGCGCCTTCGCCGGCATCCTCGCCGAGGGCCTGGACGGGGCGAGCCCGGAGCAGGTGCTGGCCGTGCCGGACGACCTCTACCAGCGGATGGGCCTGGCCCAGGCGATCAGCCCGCTGCGGGTGCGCGGCGGCACCGCCATCCTGGCCCGGCTCAAGCGCCAGGTCCGGGAACAAGCGGGCTGAGCTGGGTGTTCTCCCCCGTTATGGAGATCGAGATCTACGCCGACGTGGTCTGCCCCTGGTGCTGGATCGGCAAGCGCCGGCTGGAGCAGGCGTTGGCGTCGTACGGCGGTGACGTGACCGTCCGCTACCGCCCCTTCCAGCTCGACCCCACGCCGGTGACCGAGCCGAAGCCGCTGGTCGAGGCGATGGCCGCGAAGTTCGGTGGCCGGGAGCGGGCGGAGGCGATGTTCGCCCAGGTCACCCAGGTCGCGGCCGGGGTGGGGCTGGACATGCGCTTCGACCGTGCGGTGCAGGCCAACACCTTCGAGGCGCACCGGCTGATCCGGTACGCCACCGAGCGCGGCCTGGCCGACGAGATGGTCGAGGCCCTCTACGCGGCGCACTTCACCGACGGGGTGGACCTCGGCTCGCGGGACGCGTTGGTCGAGCTGGCCGGCAAGGTCGGCCTGGACGAGACCCAGGTTCGCGACCACCTCGACTCCCCGGTCGGGCGCCGCGAGGTGGCCGCCGACCTGACCGCCGCCCAGCAGCTCGGGGTGAGCAGCGTGCCCACCTTCGTGCTGGCCGGCAAGTACGCGGTCACCGGCGCGCAGGAGCCGGAGACGCTGCTGGCGGCGCTGTCCGAGGTGGAGCGCCGCGAGTCGGGCGCCTGACCGGCCATCGATCTCCGTGATGTTTCACGTGCAACCACATCGACGGACGCGACCAGCTGGCCTCACCCTTGAGCCCGAGGCGGCGGAGCTAGGCCGGTCGGGCCAGCCCTTCGACCACCCGGGCGCCGGGCAGTGCACCGAGCGCCGGGCCGGGCAGCGCGATCTTGCTGTGCCGGACACCGGATCCGATGATCACATGTGGGGTCGCGATCACTCGGGAGTCGACCAGGATCGGCCAGCTCTCCGGCAGGCCGATCGGGGTGATCCCGCCGTACTCCATGCCGGTCAGCTCGACCGCGTCGGCCATCGGGGCGAAGCTCGCCTTGCGCACGTCGAGCGCCCGCCGGACCACCCCGTTGACGTCCGCCCGGGTGGTGGCGAGCACGACGCAGGCGGCGTAGCGGATCTCCCCCTCCCGCTTGCCGGCGACCACGACGCAGTTCGCCGACACGTCCAGCCCCACCTCGTACGCCGCGCAGAAGGCGGCGGTGTCGGCGAGCGTCGCGTCGATCGGGGCGACCAGCACGTCGTCGACGTCCACCGGAGCCTCGAGTGGCCACTGCGCCAACGCGGCGGCGACCGGCGACGCCAGCAGGTCGAGTCGGGTGCGGGCAGGTTCGGTCTTCAACGTCCCCATCACGGTTGCGATCCTCGCACCCGCCGCACCGATCCGCCCGTCGGCACCCGCCCGCCGACCTGGTTGATCCACTCCGTTTGCGGCGTGTCGCGGTGTCCCACGCTGCCGAAGCCGCGACACGCCGCGAACGGAGTGGATCACACCGGCCGGAACCGGCGGGCTCAGCTACCGCTGAGGAAGGCGTTCTCGCGCATGAAGGCGCGGTCGTCGACGGAGGCCGACTGGGCGACCCGCAGCACCTGCGGCCGGCGGGCCTCCAGGTCCTCCATGCCGTGCCGGACGGCGAGCCGGATCACGCCGTAGAGGAAGACGAACCCGAAGACGTAGAGGATGACGCTGGCGATGACGGTGAACATGGCGTCACCGTAAGGCGAACGTGAACGGGATGGGGTTTCATCTCCGCCCGGTTCCCCCGTACGTGTCAGCCAGGTGATCCGCCCAGGTCCGCCGGCCCGTCGGGGTGGCGGTGGTGGTGAGCCCGCCCGCGCGCAGCGTGCTGCCCAGCCGGCCGGGAATCCGCACCGGCAGCAACGGCCGGCGCGAGCCCCGGGCCGCCCGCCAGGCGCGCACCGCCTCGTCGAAGCGGAGCACCTGCGGACCGCCGTACTCCTCGATGCCGCCCAACGGGCCGGCGGTGAGCCGTTCGCTGAGCCGGCCGGCGACCTCGTGCTGGTTGACGGGCTGGGCGAGCACTGCCGGGTCGCCGATCACCGGGCCGAGCCGACTCGCCGTGCGCAGCAGCGCGTCGAGGAACGGCGGGAACTGGGTGGCCCGCAGCACCGTCCAGGGCACCGGACCGGCGGCCACCACCCGCTCGGCCGCCAGCTTGTGCCGGTAGTAGGCGTAGGGCACCCGGTCGACGCCGACGATCGAGACGTACACCAGGTGGGCGACGCCGGCCGCCCCGGCGGCGAGGGCCAGGTCGCGGGTGCCCAGCACGTCCACCCGGTGGGTACGCCGGCTGTTCGGCAGCGACGCCAGGTGCAGCACCGCGTCCACCCCGTCCACCGCCTCGGCCAGCCCGACCCCGGTCTCCACGTCGGCGACCACCCACTCCGCCGCCGGGTCGTGCCGGGGCCGCCGGCTCATCGCCCGCACGTCGAACCCGTCCGCCCGCAGCCGGGGCAGCACCGCCCGCCCGAGCGTGCCACCGGCACCGGTGACCAGCACCTTCATTCCCGACTCCTTCCGGTCGACAGCTCGACGAGGCTGGCGGGCCGATCGTGACGTCACCTGACCAGGTCGGCCCCGGTCATCAGGATGAAGAACGCGACGACGATCTCGCTGACGATCCAGGAGTGGTGGTCGGCCCAGTCCCGCATCCTCGGCAGCGCGCGCTCGGCCCGCCGACCGAGCAGCAGCAGCGCCAGCAACGGCAGGGCGAGCAGCAGCAGGGTGAGCAACACGAACGGCACCAGGTGCCACCACGGCAGGTCGTACCGGACGACGTTCGCCCCCACGGTGGCCATGGTGAGGTCGTCGACGGGCATCACCACCATGATCAGCAGGCCGAGCCGGAACGCGGACCCGGGACCCGCGTGCTGCAGCCGGCTCATCCAGGCCGGCTGACCTCTCAAGTGCCGGCGCAGGAACACCACCACGGCCAGCGCCACGAGCAGCGCCAGCACCACCTGGCCGACGGCGGTCCTGATCTGCTCGCGGGGCCCCGCCCCGACGTCCTCGGCGAGGCCGGTCACGCGCCGGGTGACCAGCCAGGCGGTCGTCGTACCGACGACCACCACGACCGCCGCGCCGGCCAGGAAGCCCAGCGAGGCCTCACGCGGCCGGTCGCCGGAGGCGAGGAAGACCGCCGCGACCAGTTGCGTGCCGGCCACCATGACCACGGCCAACGGCAGGACGGTCAGGAAGCTCATCGCCTTCCCATCCTCCCGGCCCACCCCGCCGGCCAGGGCCGATTCGCCGCATCACCCGACGGCCGGAGACGCGCGGCGGGTCAGCGGGGTACGGCGGGCGCCACCCGCCCGACGAGCAGCAACCCGAGCAGGCCGCAGCCCGCCGCGACCGCCAACATCCCCGCGTAGTCGACCGGACCGGGCGCCGCCCCGGCGGCCAGCACGGTGCCGGTGAGCGCCAGCACCGTGGCGGCGAAGAGCGAGTCGCCCAGTTGCAGCGACGAGCTGTTGCGCCCCTGCTCACCGGGGGCGGACAGGTCCAGGGTGAGCACCGACAGGGACGGGAAGAGCAGGCCCATCCCGGTGCCGGCCACCGCCCAGCCCGCCACCGCGACCGCCACCGGCACGGCCGGGGCGACCGCCAGCGCGACCGTCGCGGTCCCCACCGTGATGCAGGCCAGCCCGGCCCGGGGGAACGTCGCCGAGGAGCCGGGCGCCGGCAGCCGCCCCTGCAACCAGGAGCCGGCCGACCAGGAGACCGCCCCGACGGTGAGCACCAGACCCGCGGCGGTCGGCGTGAAGCCGCGCTCGCGGGAGAGCATCAGCGGGATCACCACCTCGGCGCCGGTGAACGCCGCCGAGGCCAGGCCGCGCAGGCCGATCACCGTGGGCAGCCCACGCGCCGCACGCAGGAACCCCGCCGGCAGCAGCCGGGGCGCGCAGCAGGCCAGGCCGACCAGCGCCAGCACCACCAGCGGTACGGCGAGCGGGCCGCGCTGCTGCCCCCCGTGGTGCAGCAGTGCGGCGCTCACCCCCGCCCCGGCCGCCCAGCCGATCCTCGCCAGCGCCCCGGCGGGCGCCCGACCGCCGACCGGCGCGGGCAGGGTGCGTAGGCCGGAGTGGACCAGCAGCGCCGCCGGGACCGCCACCGCCGGCACCACGAGGAAGACCCAGCGCCACCCCAGGTGCTCCACGATCAGCCCGGCCACCGCCGGCCCGACCAGCGACGGTACGACCCAGGCGGCGGCGAACGCCGCGAACACCCGCCGGCGCAACTCCTCCGGGTACGCCTGCCCGACCACCACGTACAGCGCGACCGAGAGCAGCCCGGAGCCGAATCCCTGCACGGCCCGGCCGACGACGAGCTGCCCCATGGCGGTGGCGGTGCCGGCCAGCAGCAGCCCGGCCACGAAGAGCCCTACCCCGCTCCACATCGGCACCCGGGGACCTCGGGCGTCGCACCAGATGCCGGAGAGCACCATCGCGAGCACCCCGGCGGCGAACGTGCCGCCGAAGGCCAGCGCGTACAGGGCGAGACCGTCCAGCGCGCGGGCGACCGTGGGCATCGCGGTGCCGACCGCCAGCGCCTCGAACGCCAGCAGGGAGACCAGGGCGACGCTGCCCACCGTCATCGCCCGCAGGCGCGGGTCGTACAGGTGGGCGGCCGGGGGGACCGGCGGCGTGGCGGTGGCCGTCACCGGCCCGACCGGGTCCGGCGAGATGTGATCGACATGGGCTCAGCCTGCGACCTCAACCCGGGTTGAGGTCAACCGTGAGCCCGGTCTCGTCAGGCCGACTGAAGCGCCTCGCCGAGCCCCTTGGCCAGGCCGGACATGTGCTGGTCGGCGAGGACGTGACCGGCGGTTATCACCAGCGCCAGGGGCCACTCGATCACCTGGAGAGCGGCCAGCACCCCCAGCCCCGCGTAGTAGGCGAGCTTGTCCGGCGGCGGCACCGCCAGCTCGCCCATCATCGGGACCTCCACCCGGCGGCTGTACGCGCGGACCATCTCCTGACCACCGCTGAGGTGTCGCGTGATGGTGCTCATTGCGGCCTCCCCCTGATCCGACTTCTCCGACGTCCACCCGGATTCCACGTCCACCCCGCCTCCATGCGCCCCCCACCGGCGCAAACTTCCCTCCTCGTGGCGGCATAACGGGCGGCTCGCCGGGAAGCCAGGCCGCCTGACGAGCGCGGGAGGCGAGATGGCGTACGGCAGCAGCGGCGGGCACGGCGGGGAGCGGGGCCGGCGGCTCGGCCGTACCGCTCGATGACGGCGCTGGGCCGGGTCGCCGACCGCGTGCTCCCGCCGGTGCCGCCGTTGGTCGCCGACGCGTCCCGTACCGTCGGCTCGGTCGCGTCGCGGCTGGTCCGCGCGGTCGGGCTGACCCGGCGCCGGGTCTGGTCGCGCGGCGGACGGCACCACATCGAGGTGCACGGCGTCTGCCAGGACGGCGGCGACCGGCTGGCCCGGCAGGTCGAGACGGCGCTGGAACGGATGCCCGGGGTGACCTGGGCCCGGGTCAACGCGCCGTCCGGCCGGGTGGTGGTGGCCGTCGAGGAGCCGAAGCCCCGGCTGGGCGACCTGATCGCCACGGTGGCCCGCGCCGAACGGGTCTGCCCGTACGAGCCGGATCCGGAGATCGCGCCCCCGCACCCGCCCGAGGAGGGGCCGCGGACGCCCCGGACGCTCGGCGCGCTCGCCTCCGACGCGTTCGGCCTGACCATCTCGGCCGCCACCCGGATCCTGCCCTTCACGCCGGTCCCCGGCGAGGTGGCCGGCCTGCTGGGCGCGATCGACCTGCACCCGAAGCTGCACGCGCTGGCCGACCGCGGGCTGCGCGCCGACCCGCGCGCCGAGGTGCTGTTCCCGCTGGCCGAGGCGGTCGTCCAGGGGCTCACCGGCGGCTGGGCCGGCATCGCCCTGGACGGCATGCAGCGGATCGTGCAGTGGGGTGAGGCGCGGGCGCAGCTCTCCGCCTGGAACAAGGCCGAACCGCGGCTGACCGGCGACCCGGAGCGGGCCGTCGCCCGCTCGCCCGCCACCGAGCGGGGCCAGCCGAAGGCCGACGGCCCGGTCGAGCGGTACAAGAGCTGGGTGCTGGCCGCCGGAGCGGCGGCCGGGGCCGCCGCGGTGCCGGTCGTCGGCGGCAAGCGCGCCGCCGCGCTCGCCCTGTCCGCGCTGCCGAAGGCGCCGGGTAGCGGCCGCGAGGGGTACGCCGCGCAGCTCGGCCAGATGCTCGCCCGGCGCGGCGTGATCGCGATGGACCGCAGCGTGCTGCGTGAACTGGACCGGATCGACACGGTGGTGCTGGACGCGGCCGTGCTCGGCTCGTCCCGGGGCGTGCTCGCCGACCTGGCCCCGCTGGGCGGCGCGGCGACCGGTGAGGTGGCCGCCCGCGCGTTCGCGCTCTTCGACCCGGCCGACCCGGACGGCTCGCGGGAGGCGGACGGCTGGCGGCTCGGCCCGCTCGACGGGCTCGACGGGCTCGACGTCACCGATCCCGGGGACACCCCGGACAGCAGCCGGCTGCGCGAGGGCGGCGGCCAGCTTCTGGGGCTCGTTCACCACGACACCCTCACCGCCGTCATCCGGGTCGAGCCGGAGCCGGCGCCGGGCGTCGACGCGCTGCCCACCGCCGCCCGGCGGGCCGGCCTACGGCTGGTCGTGGCCGGCGACGACCCGCAGCGGTACGCCTTCGCCGACGCCGTCCTGCCCGGTGGTGACCGCCTCGCCGAGTCGGTCCGCACCCTGCAACGCGAGGGCGCGGTGGTGCTGGTGGTGTCCGGTGACCGGACAGCGCTCGCCGCGTCCGACTGCGGTCTCGGCGTCGCCGACCCGGAGGCGCTGCCGCCCTGGGGCGCCCACCTGCTGGTCGGCACCGACCTGCGGATCCCGGCCCTGGTCATCGAGGCGGCGGGGGTGGCCCACCGGATGACCCGGCAGAACATCCGGCTCGCCATGGCTGGCGCCGGCCTCGGCGCGTTGGGCGCCTTGACCGCCGACCGGCAGGAGCTGCCCGGCCGCACCCTGGCGGCGGTGAACGGGGCGGCCGCCCTGGCCTTCGCCCACGGCGTCTGGCGGGCGCACCGGCTGCCCCACCCGGACGGCGCGCCCACACCCGCCACCACCGCCTGGCACCTGATGCCGGTGGACACCGTGCTGCGGCAGCTCGACACCACTGCCGGCGGGCTGGCCGACGCCGAGGCGCGCCGCCGGCACACCGCCGGCACGGGCGCGGGCCCCGGCGCGGACGGTGGACTGCTACGCGCCTTCGTCGACGAACTGTCCAACCCGCTCACCCCGGTGCTGGTCGCCGGGGCGGTGCTCTCCACCGTGTTCGGCTCGCTGGTCGACGCCGCCCTGGTCGGCGGGGTGGTGGGCGGCTCCGCGCTGATCGGGGCGGTGCACCAGCGCAACACCGAACGGTCCCTGGCCGAGCTGCTGTCCCGTACGGAGGTCACCGCCCGGGTCCTGCGCGACGGGGGCGAGCAGGTGCTCCCCGCCGAGGAACTGGTGCCCGGCGACGTGGTCACGCTCGAGCCGGGCGACGCGGTGCCGGCCGACTGCCGGGTGCTCACCGCCGACGGGCTGGAGGCGGACGAGTCGTCGCTGACCGGGGAGTCGCTGCCGGTCGGCAAGACCGCCGAACCGGTGGTCGCCGCCGCCGTGGCGGACCGCCACTCGATGCTCTACGAGGGAACGACCGTCGCCGCGGGGCACGGCACCGCCGTGGTGGTGGCGATCGGCGCCGAGACCGAGTCCGGCCGCAGCCTCGCGCTGGCCGGGCAGGCCCCGCCGGCCAGCGGGGTGGAGGCCCGGCTCGGCAAGTTGACCAGCGCGGCGCTCCCGCTGGCGGCCGGTTCAGCGATCGCGGTGGCCGGGGCGGGGCTGCTGCGGGGCGTACCCCTGGCGGAGACGGCGGCGACCGCCGCGAACCTGGCCGTGGCCTCGGTGCCGGAGGGGCTGCCGTTCCTGGTCAGCGCCGCGCAGCTGGCCGCGGCCCGGCGGCTGGCCGAACACGGGGCGCTGGTCCGCAACCCGCGCACGATCGAGGCGCTGGGCCGGGTCGACGTGCTCTGCTTCGACAAGACCGGCACCCTGACCGAGGGGAGCCTGCGGCTGGCCGGCGTCGGCGACGACGGCCGGTACGCCCCGGTGGACGGGCTCGACGACGGGCTGCGACAGACCCTCGCCGCCGCGCTGCGGGCCACCCCGGCCGCCGACGACCCGGACGAGCTGCCCCAGCACACCGATCGGGCGGTCCGGCACGGCGCCCGGGACGCCGGGGTGGTGGAGCAGGTCGGCGCGGACGGCTGGGCGGCGGTCGGCGGGCTGCCCTTCGAGCCGTCCCGCGGCTATCACGCCACCGTCGGGCGGACCGGTGACCGGCTGCTGCTCAGCGTCAAGGGAGCGCCGGAGACCGTGCTGCCCCGGTGCAGCGCCTGGCGTACCCCGGGTGGCCGGGACGAGCACCTGGACGACGACGGACGGGCCGGGCTGCACGCGATGCTCGCCGACCGGGCCCGGGCCGGGCACCGCATCCTCGCCGTCGCCGAGTGCCGGGTGGGCGCCGAGACGGTCACCGACGACCAGGTGGACGACCTGGTCTTCGTCGGCTTCCTCGCCCTCGCCGACGGGGTGCGGGAGAGTGCCGCCCCGGCCGTGCGCCGGATCCGACAGGCCGGCGTGCACACCATCATGATCACCGGGGACCATCCGGCCACCGCCGAGGCGATCGCCTCGATCATCAGCGACGGCCACGACGCGCAGCGGGTGGTGACCGCCACCGAGCTGGACCAGCTCGACGACGACGCGCTCGGCGAGCGGCTGGCCCGCACCGACGTGGTCGCCCGCTGCACCCCCACCCACAAGGTGCGGATCATCCAGGCGTTGCAGAAGTGCGGCCGTACCGTGGCGATGACCGGCGACGGCGCCAACGACGCGCCGGCGATCCGGCTGGCCGACGTGGGCATCGCCCTCGGCCAGCGGGGCACCCCCGCCGCGCGGGCCGCCGCCGACCTGGTGGTCACCGACGATCGGCTGGAGACCATCATCGCCACCCTGGTCGAGGGGCGGGCGATGTGGTCCTCGGTACGCCACGCGCTGAGCATCCTGGTCGGCGGCAACCTCGGCGAGATCGCGTTCAGCGTGCTGACCGCCGCGGCGACCGGCCGGTCCGCGTTGACCGGGCGGCAACTGCTCCTGGTCAACCTGCTCACCGACCTGGCGCCGGCGCTGGCCATCGCGGTCCGGCCGCCCGGCGCCGACCACGCCGACGGGCTGCTGCGCGAGGGTCCGGACACCTCCCTCGGCGAGACGATGACCCGGGAGATCGGCCTGCGCGCGGCGGCCACCACCCTCGGCGCGACCGCCGGCTGGACGGCCGCCCGGTACACCGGACGGCGCAAACGGGCCGGCACGGTGGCACTGGTGTCGCTGGTCGGCACCCAGCTCGGGCAGACGGTGCTGGCCGGCGGCACCAGCCCGATGGTGCTCGCCTCCACCGCCGTGTCCCTCGGCGTGCTGGGCGCGGTGGTGCAGACGCCCGGGGTGAGCCAGTTCTTTGGCTGCACCCCGCTCGGGCCGGTCGGGTGGGGCATCGCCGCCGGCTCGGCGCTCGGCGCCACCTTCGCCAACGGCGCGCTGACCCGACTGGTCGAGCGGTTCCCGCCGATCGGCGACGGACCGACCGGGTCGACCGCCGACGAATCGACCGGGGACGGGCCGGCCGAGGAGAGCCCCGGCGCCGGGTCCGCCGCGGAGGAGCCGTCCGGTCGGTAGGGCGGCGGTCCGCATGGCCGCGCCGGGGCGGGGTACGGCCCGGGGGTGGAGGTGGGACGCGTAGGGCGCCGACCTGGTCGAGCTGATCCGGCCGAAGCTGACCGTGCCCATCCACTACGACGACTACCCGGTGTTCCGGTCGCCGCTGCGGCACTTCGTCGAGGAGGCGAAGCGGCGGGGGCTGGTGTCGGGGGTGCGCACCATCCTGCGTGGCGAGACCGTGCCGCTGACCGTCTGAGCGAGGGTCCCCCGTACACCGATCGCCGCCGCCCGGCGCGGAGCCGGAGGGCGGCGATCGATGATGGGACGGGATCAGGAGCGCTCGGAGATGGCCTCGATCAGGTCGCCCACCGGGCGTTCGGGCAGCGAACGGGCCACGTCGGCCACCGCCACGATCCCGACGAGCTCGTGCCCGTCGATCACCGGCAGCCGGCGCACCTTGTGCTGGCCCATCGTGCGCAGGATCTCCGCGGCGTCGTCGTCGGCGCCGATGGTCACCGCCTCGCCCTGGGCAAGCTCGCCGGCGGTCACGTTGGCCGGGTCCTTGCCCTGCGCGAGAACCTTCACCACGATGTCGCGGTCGGTGAGCATGCCCTTCAGCTTGTTGTCGTCGCCGCAGATCGGCAGCGAACCGACGCCCAGCTCGGCCATCCGCTTGGCGGCGGCCCGCAGGTCGTCCTGCTCACGAATGCAGGTCACGTCGTTGGTCATGATGTCGCGTGCGGTCGGCATGGTGACACCTCGCTTTCCGGGGGTTGTTGCCTGTTCTCCTACCCCGGCGGTCGAACGGCAATCCGGCACATGAACGGCGACCTGGCGGGAACGCAGCCGCCGGAGGTGATCGACATGCCGTTCGTCCAGGTCATCGAGTACGAGACGGACCGCCCGGCCGAGGTGCGGGCGCTCAGCGAGGAGTGGGGACAGCAGCAACTGGCCGGCGCCCCGGCACGGCTCACCGTCGCCGAGGACCGGGAGCGGCCCGGCCACTTCGTCATGGTTGCCGAGTTCGACAGCTACGACCAGGCGATGGCGCACAGCGCCCAGCCCGAGACGGGCGGGTACGCCGACCAGATGCGCAGGTTGGCCAAGGGGGAGCCGCGCTACCTCAACTTGGAGGTCGCCGTCCGACAGATGAGGTGAGCCGTGCTCCGCTGCGTGCGCAACCTCGCCCCGCGCCGATGTCGGTCGGGTGTAGCGGCGGCCTCGGCTGGAAAGATTGACCCGGTGCTGAGACGTGTGCTGGATGGCCGCTACCAGTCCGAGGAACTGCTCGGCAGCGGCGGCATGGGCGAGGTATGGCGCGGCCGGGACCTGCGACTGGACCGGCCGGTGGCGATCAAGGTGCTGTCCGCGGCCGGCCTCGAGGAGCCGATGGCCGCCGAACGGTTCGATCGTGAGGCGCGTGCGGCCGCGCGGCTGACCCACCCCCACATCGTCGGGGTGTACGACTTCGGCACCGAGGGGGACGACTCCTACCTGGTGATGGAGCTCGTGGAGGGACGGACCGTGTCGGCGCTGATCGTTGACGGCCCGCTCCCCGTCGAGCAGGCCGTGTCGATCGCGGCACAGGCTTGCGACGGGATCGCCGCGGCGCACGCAGCCGGGGTGGTCCACCGGGACGTGAAGCCGGGGAATCTGATCGTCACCCCCTCCGGCATCGTGAAGATCTGCGACTTCGGCATCGCCCGCCTGTCGGCGACCGCCGGGCACAACACCCTCACCGGTCCGGCGACCAAGCTCGGCACCAGTTCGTACATGGCGCCGGAGCAGGCGCTCGGCAAGCCGGTCGACCCGCGCACCGACCTGTACAGCCTGGGCTGCACCCTCTACGCCATGTTGGCCGGCACTCCGCCGTTCTCCGGCGATCCGCTGAGCGTCCTGCACCAGCACGTCAACGACCCGCCCGCGCCGCTACGCGACCGCCGGCCGGACGTACCCGTCGCGCTGGACGCCCTGATGTCCGAGCTGCTGGCGAAGGACCCGGCGGCCCGGCCGACGAACGCCCGGGAGGTCCGCGACCGTCTTGCGGCGCTCATGGCCTCGCCCGATGCCCTGCCGACGGCCGCCATGCCGCTCGGATCCGGCACGGTCGCGCCAGCCGGAGCGCCAGGTCCATCTGACCCCGGCGCGGCCGGTGCCGGTTCGAGCGTTCCAGACCCGGTAGCTCCGGTGGGAGATCCCGACACCGGAGGGCGGCCGGTGCGGCGGCGTCAGCGCGCGGTACTGCTGGCGGCGGGCATCCTCGGCATCGCGCTGCTCGCGCTCGCCGCCGCCGCGCTCCGGGCTCCCGCCGGCGACACGTCGGCAGACAGCGGCACGAGGGTCGCGCAGCCCTCGGTCGCACCCGCCCCCGCCAGTACGGCCGCACAGCCGAACGTGGTGGCCGTGCCGGTCACGGTCGCACCGACCACCCCATCGCTGCGGACGGTCGCTCCCACCACCCCGACCAGCCGGGCGCCCAGCCCGGCGCCCAGCCCGCAAGCCGCCTCGCGGACGCCGGCCCCGCCTGCGGACCCCGCCGTCGCGATGCGCCTGTCGATCCAGGAGCAGGTGGAGGCCGGCCAACTGAACCCCGACGCGGCCAAGGACCTGCACAGCAAGGTGGACGCGATCGCCAAGGAGATCGCCGAGGACGACCCGGAGCAGGCCGAGGAGCAGGTCAAGAAGCTACGCGACAAGCTGAGCGAACTGCTCCGGGGCGGCAAGCTCACCGCTGCCGGCTACGACGACCTGACGGCCGGCGTCGACCGGATCGCCGCCGCACTGCGGTGAGGACGGGCCGCCCGTCCGGCTGCTCACGACCACAGGGATGCCGGGCGAGCGCGGCCCCGAGCATTTCTACCGGCGGCGCGGCTTCCGGCTGACCGGCGAGCGCAGCGGTGCGCAGGTGGACGGCGAGCTGGACCTCTGAGGTGGCGTCAGTGCCAGGTGGCTGCGGCGCGCCGCAACCGGTCGTTGATCGCCCGCCCCACCCCGGTGTCGGGCGCCGCCTCGGCCAGGATCTCGGTCACCCCCGCCGCGTCCAGCCGGTGCAGGGCGTCGAAGAGCCGGGCGGCGGCCTCGGTCACGTCCCCGGCGGGTGAGAGCACCTCGACCGCCGCGTACCCGTCGGCCGGCCGCTCCCGGAAGGCCAGGAAACCGCGCCGGCCGCCGTCGGCCGGCGCCGGCTGCGCCCCCGCCACCACCCGCAACGGGGTACGCGGCGCGTAGTGCGCGGCCAGCGTCCCCGGCGCCACCGGCTGCCCGGAACTGCCCGGCCGTACGCTCACCGGCCCGACCGCCTCGACCAGCTCCTCCAAGGCGAGCGCACCGAGGCGCAGCACCACCGGCTGCGCGCCGCGCGCGTCGACGATGGTCGACTCGATCCCGCACCGGGTCGGCCCGCCGTCGAGCACCACGTCCACCGCCGCGCCGAGCCCCTTGACCACGTGCTCGGCCCGGGTCGGGCTGAGCTGCCCGAAGCGGTTCGCGCTCGGCGCCGCCACCGGCACCCCGGCGGCCCGGATCAGGGCCCGCGCGGAGGGCTCGTCCGGCACCCGGACGGCCATCGTGTCCAGCCCCGAGGTGACGATCGGCGGAATCTCGGCGGGCCGGTCCACGATCAGCGTGAGCGGTCCCGGCCAGAACCGCTCGGCCAGCGCGGCCACCGCCGGGGGCACCGGTCCGACGAGCTTCTCCAGGTCAGCGGCGTCGGCCAGGTGGGTGATCAGCGGGTCGAAGCTGGGTCGGGCCTTGGCCTCGAAGATCCGGGCGGCGGCCCGGGCGTCCAGGGCGTTCGCGCCGAGGCCGTAGACGGTCTCGGTCGGGAAGGCCACCAGTCCGCCGTTGCGCAGGACGGCGGCAGCCTCGGCGATGCCGCTGTCGGCGGGCAGGACGCGTGGGGATCCGGTGCTCACGCCCCGACGCTAGCCTGCCGACGTATCGGTCCTCCGGTCGGCCGCGCGATCACCCGCCCTCGGCCCGGCACGCCCCGCGCGGCGGGGTCGGTGACCGACACCTCCACCCAGCAGTAGAGCTGGAGGACCTGCGGCGTGGGGTCGCTCATCGACGGTTGCGTGAGCGACGGACCGCCCAGACCCCGCCCCCGATCGCCGCCGCGGTCGGCAGGAGCACACAGATCATCAGTGCCAGCAGATGCCACAGCTTGAGAGCGCCCATGGCGCAGAGGATAGGTAGCGCCTGCCACCGCCCGCTGTCCCGGCCGACAGGCTTGGCTGTACGGATCCCCGTACCGCCAAGCCTTGTCGTTCCGGCCGCGCGACCGGGCGGGTTCGGGTGGGGCAGGCGGGCCGCGACGGTCAGCAGCAGCTTGCGGCGGCTCCGCTGGTGGCGGGCTCCTTGTCGGCGGCCGGGGTGCAGCAGGCGCTCGCGGTCGCCTTCTCCAACTGCGGGGAGTCGGCCTTGACGGTGTAGACCTCCCACGGCTCGTTGCCCGGTCCGCGTACCCAGACCTTGTCCTGGAGTGCGTAGCAGCACTCCGTGCTGTTCTCCTCCAGCGTGATGAGGCCGGCGTCGGTGAGGCGCCTGGTCGCCGCGCTGACCTCGTCGGTGCTGAACACCTCCACCCCGAGGTGGTCCATGACGGTGGGCTGGTCGGGCTCGCCTTCGAGCAGGACGAGCTTCAGCGGCGGGTTCTCGACGGCGAAGTTGGCGTAGCCGGGGCGACGCTTCGCCGGCTCGACGCCGAACAGCTTGGAGTAGAAGGCGACGGAACCTTCGAGGTCGGAAACGCGCAGGGCGAGCTGGACGCGGGACATGGTTCTCCTCCTGGGACGGGTCAGCGGATGTGCTGGACTCGCACTTGTCTAGACGCTTTTCGAAGCAGGGACCCCACTGTTGCACCTTGTTTTGAAGTCTGTCAACCTAGAGGCATGTCGAAACAAGCGCTGCCGGTGGTGGACCTGCAAGCGGTGGCCTGCTGCCCTCCGATCGCCGCGAGTCCGCTGGACGCCGCGCAGGCGGAGGTCGTCGCGCCGATGTTCAAGGCCCTGGGTGACCCGGTCCGGCTGCGGCTGATGTCGATGATCGCCTCGGTGCCGGAGATCTGCGTCTGCGACCTGACCCCCGCGTTCGACCTGTCCGGGCCGACCATCTCCCACCACCTGAAGGTGCTGCGCGAGGCGGGCCTGGTCGACTCGGAGCGGCGTGGCACCTGGGTCTGGTACCGGGTCAAGGCGGAGGCGTTCCGCCAGCTCGGCCTGCTCCTGGACATCCCCGCCCGTCCCGCCGTCGAGGCCGGCGCGTGAACCTCGCCCTTTCCCGCCGGGCCGCTGCCGAGTTCGCCGGCACCGCGCTGCTCGTCGCCGCCGTCGTCGGCTCCGGGATCGCCGCCGCCCGTCTCTCGCCGGACGACGTCGGCCTCCAACTGCTGGAGAACGCGATCGCCACCGCCCTGGCCCTGGGCGCGCTGATCCTGACCTTCGGGCCGGTATCGGGCGCGCACTTCAACCCGGTCGTCTCAGCCGTCGACTGGTGGCTCGGGCGACGCGCCGGCACCGGCCTGACCGCCCAGGACCTCGCGGCCTACACCGGGGCCCAGGTCACCGGGGCGATCGCCGGGGCGATCCTGGCCGACCTCATGTTCGGGCTGCCCGCCGTGACCTGGTCCGGCACCGCCCGGACCGGCGGGAACCTGTGGCTGGCCGAGGTCGTGGCCACCGCCGGCCTGGTCGTCCTGGTCTTCGCCCTCGCCCGCAGCGGCCGCTCCGCCGCCGCGCCCGCAGCCGTGGGCGCCTACATCGGCGCCGCGTACTGGTTCACCTCGTCGACCTCGTTCGCCAACCCGGCGGTCACCATCGGGCGTGCCTTCACCGACACGTTTGCCGGCATCATGCCGACATCCGTGCCCGGCTTCGTCGTCGCCCAGGTCGCCGGCGGCCTGGTCGCCGTCGCCGCGCTCGCCCTCTGGTACCCCGACAGCGGGGACGCGGCCGACGCCGTCGTCGTGCCCCAGCTCGGCGAGGAGAACCGGTGAACGAGGTCAGGATCGTCGCCATGGACGACGAGCACGCCGAGGCCGTGCTCGACATCTACCGACTCGGCATCGCCACCGGTGACGCCACCTTCGAGACCGAGCCACCGACGTGGGAGAGGTTCACCGCCACCCGGATGCCGGACCAGCGCTGGGTCGCCGTCGACCAGACCGGCCGCGTCCTGGGCTGGATCGCCTGCTCGGCGGTCTCCGACCGCTGCGTGTACGCCGGAGTGGTCGAACACTCCGTCTACGTCCACCCCGACGCCCGCGGGCGAGGAGTCGGACGCCTGCTGCTCGACGCCCTGATCACCTCCACGGAACAGGCCGGGATCTGGACCATTCAGTCCGGCATCTTCCCCGAGAACACCGCGAGCCTGGCCCTGCACACCGCCTGCGGCTTCCGCGCCGTCGGCACCCGCCAGCGGATTGGCCGCCACAACGGGACCTGGCGCGACGTGACCCTCATCGAACGCCGCAGCCCCACCATCAACTGACAGGAAGACCCACTGATGACCGACAAGCCCAGCGTCCTGTTCGTCTGCGTCCACAACGCCGGCCGATCCCAGATGGCCGCCGGATGGCTGCGCCACCTCGCCGGAGACACCGTCGAGGTCCGCTCCGCCGGCAGTGAACCCGCCGACCGGATCAACCCCGTTGCCGTGGACGCCATGCGCGAGGTCGGCATCGACATCACCGGCCAGATCCCGAACCGCCTGACTTGGGACACCGCCGAAGCCAGCGACGTCATCATCACCATGGGCTGCGGTGACGCCTGCCCGGTCTTCCCCGGCAAGCGCTACGAGGACTGGAAGCTCACCGACCCGGCCGGGCAGCCCATCGAGGTCGTACGCCAGGTCCGCGACGACATCAGGAGCCGGGTCGTCGAGCTGCTCGCCAGCATCGAGCAGGGTCGCTGAGCGGAAATCCGGCTCGCTACTCCCACTGGTGACCTGGGCGCAGTTCCGACCCGGCCGGCCCTGCGGTGACTGCCTCTCATCCGCTGCCGCTGGGCACCATTCCTCATCGGCCCGCGGTTGCCTCCTGGCCGGCTCGCACCTCCGTGTCGCCTACCGTCGACCCTGGACCGTGTCCGTCGGCGGGCTTGGCTGTACGGATGGCTGTACAGCCACCTTCTGATCCGTAGCTCCGGGCAGTGCGGGGCGCGCAAACGCCGTACAGCAGCGAGGTACAGCAACCCACCGGCCCGCAGCGTCCCTGGCGGGGCGATCAAGGGCCATCTGACATCGCAGATAGCCGTACAGGAGTGCGGGACACTGGCCTTGGAGCGTGTCGGCCATGCGTGGTCCTTCCCGCCGCGTATCGCACCAACCTTGCCGTACTCAGTCTGACTGAATATCCTGTCGTCATGGCTATCCGCGAACAGAGCTATTACGCGCTCGCCGCGCTGATGGACGGCCCACTCCACGGATACGCGATCATCAAGCGCGCCGAGGAGTTGTCGGGCGGTCGGGTACGCATGGCGGCTGGCACCCTCTATGCGGCGCTCGACCGGCTCAGCGCCGAAGGGCTCCTACGCGTCGTCGACGAGGAGGTGGTCAACGGGCGGGCCCGGCGCTACTACGACCTCACGGACGAGGGCGTTGCCACGCTCCGCGCCGAGGCCGATCGGATGATCCAGGCTGCGCGCGTCGTGACCGACCGACCGGCGCTGCGCGTGCGGGCGGTGAGGCCGGCATGACTCAGGAGGCACTTGAGGCGCGGTACCGGCTGCTGCTGTGGGCGTACCCGAAGCGCTACCGGCGTGAGCGCGGCGCTGAGATGATCGGCACGCTCATGGAGGCGGCCGGCCCTGATCAGCAGCGCCCGACGGCGCGGGAGGGGGCGATCCTGGTCCTACGGGGATTGCAGACCCGTGCCAGGACGCACGACGCGCTTTCGACAAGCCGGGGCTCCCTAGGGGCCCTGAGGCTGGCCGTGCTCCTACTGCTGACGTACGCTACCGCCGGCAGCCTGGCCGAGACCGGCAGAGTCCTCCCCCGCGTCGTCACGGACGGCGTGGATTACCCATCTGAGCTCATCCATCCACTGGTAACCGTCATCGCCGCCTCGGCGGTCGTCGCGATAGCCGGCGGGCGATACGTACTGGGCCTGCTGGCGACGCTTAGCGCGCTCGCCGCGACGCTGGTCGTCCTGCGCCTCAGCTTCGTCGGCGTAGACAACGTCACCGGTGAGCGCCACTATCCACCGATCGAGCTCACCCGTGACATCGCCATGACTGACTCGACCCTCTGGCCGCTGCCGCTCGCCGTGCTGTTGATCGTGCCGTTGATTCTCTGGCCGGCGCCGGGCACGCGGCGGCCTGTGGCCTGGCTGCTCGCCGTGCCGGTCGCGGTGTTTCTGCTACCCACGGACTACGACGTGACGATCGGCCTGCAACCGGGGGCCACCGTCGTCGTGATGGCCGGCTTCCTGCTATGGGTTGCCGTCGATGCCCGGGCGACCATCGCGGCCGGGGTGCTGCTCATCCCGCTGATCATCGCCATGCTGTCGCTCAGAGCCCTGGGCGCCTGGGGTCAGCCCGAGGTTCTCGGCGCCACGTGGTTCTGGACACTCGTCATCGGGGCCGTCGCCCTGCTCACCGCCGGCGCCCTGGGCCTCCGCCGCCAGGCCCGCGCCTAGCAGGCCCCCGCGCCGCGTCGGTGTCGGGTGTGGCGGCAGGCCAGTTGCCGGGCTACTTCGGGCGCTGGCGACCTGTAAAACCGTCGCGAAAGCTACAGAGGTTCGAATCCTCTACCAAGGATCGGCAAGGCCCTTGACCTGCGGAAACGCAAGTCAAGGGCCTTGGTCGTCTCCCGCCGCGGTTGACCGTTGTTGCCCCTGCTCGACCGGCCGATCGGGCACGCAACGGGCATATTGGATCTTGCTGAGCGGCAAGGCGGTCCGGGTGCGGCATGGCGAGGTCCGGTGCGTAAGCCAGCAGCCGTACGACGGTCAGCCAGTGGCGGGCGGCGATCAGGGCATGCATCCGTCGGCTGACCTGGGTGTTGAGGTCTCCCAGACCAGCACGATCGGCGCCGACACTCTCGCACCGACCTCTCCGAAACCGCCTTGTTGTCCTGCTGGCCCGTGTCTACCGTGCAGTGATGCTCTCGCGAATGCTGACGGTGACCTTCGATGCGCACGACCCGGCTCGCCTGGCGCAGTTTTGGGCCGGCCTGCTCGGCCGGGAGGTCGTCGAGGACGCCGGTGGTGCGCTCCTGCCTGGCGAGGACGCCCAGCTCAGCCTCCGGTTCGTCCGAAGCGGCGCGGAGAAGGTGGGGCCGAACCGCCGCATGCACCTTCACCTGACCAGCGCCAGCCCCGCCGACCAGCAGCACACGGTGGCGACGGCGCTGGGGCTCGGCGCCGGCCACCTCGACGTCGGGCAGCGCCCCGAGGAGGGGCACGTCGTCCTGGCCGACCCCGAGGGCAACGCGTTCTGCGTGATCGAGCCGGGCAATGCCTTCCTCGCCGGGTGCGGCTTCCTCGGGGAGCTCGCCTGCGACGGCACTCGGGAGGTCGGCCTCTTCTGGAGCGAGGCGCTGGGCTGGCCGCTGGTGTGGGACCAGGACCAGGAGACCGCGATCCAGTCACCGCACGGCGGCACAAAGGTCGCGTGGGGCGGCCCGCCCGTGGCCCCGAAAGAGGTGAGGAACCGGCAGCGCTTCGCCCTCGCCCCGGCCGGTGGCGACCAGCAAGCGGAGATCGACCGGCTGATCTCCCTCGGGGCCACTCGGCTCGATGTCGGTGAGGACGGCGCCGTCGTGCTGGCCGATCCCGACGGCAACGAGTTCTGCGTGAGAGGGAACTGACCACAGCGCGGCCGGTTGCCCAGTGAGTCAGGGCGGCCTGCTGCCGGGCCATCTCCCTCTCGCCGACGTGGTCGGCGTCCGCTTCCCTACGCCGCGCGGGTCCTGGCCGCGCGGCCCGGCTGGCTGCCGGCCCACCACCCCACCTGTCAATGGCCTGTCGTTCCGCGACGGTCCTCTGGGCTCCCGCTTTCCGCGCCAGCCGCCGGGTGTCAGGCAGGACGGCCGCCAGAGCGACAGCGACAGCGGCCGGCGCGCGCCCAGGCGGCGGCGCTTTGAACCACGTCACCGGCAGTCGGTGTCCGGTCTCGGGACCTGCGTGACAGATCGGTATCAGGACCTGCGTGACGTCGACGGGCTACTGGCGCACCCGGACCGGCGAGGTGTTACCGAGCACGGAGTTCAGCTGGTCGGCCCAGTCATCATCGGCGAGCCCCGCCCCAACCAGAACGTCGCGCCAATCCTGCTGCGCCAGGGCCGCAGCATCAAGGAACCGTCGGCTATCTCCATTGGACAGGAAGACCACCGCAGCTTGGACGCGCTCGGCGCTTTCGGCAGTGCCACCGGGGGCCAACGGCACGAGATCGGTCAGGAGGTCCAGGACAGCTTCCACCTCGGACGGTCCGAAGCGTGCCCGCACCCACGCCTGCAATCGATCGCTCCCCATGCAGCCGAGTATGCCAACTGACAGGTACCCGTCCCTGGCAGTAGATCATCTAGCCGGATGTGTCACGCGCGTCCCGAGACCGATCTGTCACGGCCGCCCTGACCTATGCGGTCACAGCATCTAGCTGCGGCTGCCAATCATCGACATCAGCAGCTCGTGGGTCTCGGCGTCGCCAGCCACCACGAGCCCGCGGCCTGCGCGCCCGATCGGAGCGCCGTCGATTCCGGTGACGACACAGCCGGCGGCCCGGCACAAAGCGATGCCGGCGGCGAAATGCACGCTCTCGGCCAGGTCACCGCCATCGGTGACGTATGCGGCGCGCTTGCCGGCCGCGACCCAGGCCAAGGCCAGCGTTGTGGACACGACCCGCGGCCGGAACCGTTCGACGAACCCAGGGTGGGCCAGCAGGTCCACGGCCCGGAATCCGGGCGCGCTCGGAAACGGCGGATCCAGGTTGACGTCCACCAGCTGGGTGGCAGGCGTCGGCGTCAGCTGCGCATCGACACCGTCATGCCGCACCCAGGCGGTCTCACCGTCAGTGAAGAAGACCTCGCCGCTGAACGGGTCGGCCACCGCCGCTGCCCCATTGCGCAGCGCCACGTTGACGGCCACCAGCATGTTGCCGACGGCGTAGTTCAGCGTGCCGCACAGGGGATCCACCAACCACTGGCGCACGACGTCGGGCGCGCCCCGCTGCCCGCCTTCCTCGCCGAGCACCGCGTCATCGGGCCGAGCAGCACGGAGGACGTCGAAGATCGTCTGCTCAGCCTCCACATCGGCGGCGGTGGCGAAATCCCCGGCGCCTTTGTCGATGCGGGTGAGCCGCTGGCCGTACATCTTGCGCACCACGTCCGCGCCGGCACGTGCCGCAGCTACCGCAACTCCGGCATCGTCAAGGCTCGCGTACGAGTTGATCATGCCGTGCACCATATCGGGGCGAAACCAATCCCCACCGGTCAGGCCAGCACCGTCCCGCCCCGCTGCGGGAGGGCGCACAGGGTCTTCGGCGGCTCTGCTGACGATTCGCTGACCGCGGCGCCATCGTGACCGGCATCGATCCCAGCGCCAAGATGCTGGACCTGGCCCGGCAGCGGCTCGGCGATGGCACGGCCCTGTATCAGGGCGGTCTGGGCGGCGATCCGCTACCGTTCCCCGACGCCTCGTTCGACGATGCCATCGCCTGCCTCGTCCTTCACTACCTAGAGGACTGGACGGCACCACTCGCCGAGTTGCGACGCGTGCTCGTACCCGGCGGCCGACTCATCGTGGCCGTCAACCATCCCTTCGTCTACCACCTGATCAGGCCCGAAGGCGACTACTTCGCCACCGAACAGTGGACCGACGAGTACACCTTCAACGGCCAGCCCGCCGTGCTGACGTACTGGCACCGGCCACTGCACGCAATAGCCAACGAGTTCACCGCAGCCGGCTTCCGGATCGCCGTCGTGAGCGAACCACCTCCCGCGCCCGGTGCCCGCGAGGCGTTCCCCGACCTCGTGACCTCCCCCTCGGGGTACATCCTGTGCTTCCTGTTCTTCGTCCTCGAGGCTGCGTAGTGCGACAGCACGCAACGACCGGGCGCACGTAGCCTGATACGGCACTGGTCGCGCCCTCCGACACGGGTCACGCGGGGGATACCGAACCCGGTCGGGTGCCGATAGTGTCCACGGATCGCACCGCCCGTTCATCCGGAGGGCTCCGTCATGAGGTTCGGACTTCCGTGGCTGCCCCGAACGGTGGCCACCGTGCTGCTTCTTCTCGGAGGGGTCGGCGTGCCCGCCGCGTCCGCCTCGGCGGCGCCGGCGGGGGCGGACCTCACTGTCGACCTGGCCGGCGCGACGATTCCGCTGGAGGTCACGAAGAAGACGCTTCACCTGAAGATCAGCAACCGGGGCGACGCGACCCCGACCCGGGTCGTCGTCCGGGTCGACGCGTCGGAGCTGGATAGGTTCGATTTCAGGATCATGCTCTGGCCGACCGGCGGGCCGCGTGACTGCGACGGCGATGTCTCCGGCTGGTACTGCGACCTGCTGCCGGATCAGCTTCCGGGGCCGGGCGAGACGGTGGAGCTTCCCATCCTCGCCACCGTCCAGACCGGAGAGCCCCTCGCGGGCCGGATCAAGGTGACGGTCGAGGTCAAGCCGGTCGACGCGAATCCGGCCGACAATACGAAGTGGTTCCCGATCCAGGTGGTGGATCACCCCGAAGCCGACCTTTCGGTGGTCGCGCCGGACGTGACGCAGTCGGTGCGGATCGCTGCCGACGGCAGCCTCGCATCCACCGGCACGTTGAATCCGGGCGAGACGGGCGCGGTGCGCTACACAATCGCCAACCAGGGGCGGAAGCCGGTCGATGGTGTCAAGGTCGAACTGCGCGTGCCCACGGGCGCGACGTTCACCAGGCCGCCGGATGAATGCGTCCTCAGTGACGCCGGGCGTGCGGCGGTCTGCACCTACGACCGGCTGGCCCTCGTTCCTGTCGACCAGGACACCGACCCGAACGACCAGCTCCACTCCGCCGTCGAGCTGTACCACCTGGTGACGGTGTCGGCCGCCACGAAGGCGCCGGTCACGTTGCGGAACGGGACCGTCCTGGTCGAGGGCCTGAGCGACCCGCGGTCGGACCTTTCCGGCCCGGCGCGGAGCGACCTTCCCACGAACGCCGTCGCCGTTCGGGCGGTCGACGTTGACGACAGCGACAACCAGGACGGGTTCGCGGTCGTGGTGGCCGCGAACAGCAGCGGCGGAGGTAGTGGCGGCAGCCCCGGTGACGGTGGTGGCGCTGGTGGTGGCGGCAGCTTGCCGATCACCGGGTCCCAGGCCGGGCTGACCGCCGGGGCCGGCCTCGCCATGCTGGTGGGTGGCGGCGTGCTGCTGCTCCTGACCCGACGACGCCGGGCCATCCGGTGACCCTCGACGGGTGACCGGTGTCGGCGGTGCGCAGCTGGCCCTCCAGGATCCCGACCGCCGGGCCGACGATCCCGAGGGCCGCGAGGAGCGCAGGGCGCCGCAGTGGGACGCCGACGCCGCCGGCTACACCGACCCCGAGTCGGGCCGGCTGCTGCCGTCGTGGGATGACGCCCTGGACCTGGTCGACGCCGACCCCGACGCCGAACCCGTGCACGTCGTCCGGTTCGGCGTGACCGCTTGGCTGTACGAATGGCTGTACCCGGGACCGAGGTCAACCGGGGAAAGTGCTGGTGGAGCCCAGGGGACTCGAACCCCTAACCCCTGCCTTGCAAAGGCAGTGCTCTGCCAGTTGAGCTAGGGCCCCAAGGGCGGTCGGAGCCGCCTGGTGCTGGTCGGTGCCAGCGGGATCAGCGCAGGTCGGGCGCGGTGGTGGCCTCGTGCCAGAGGGCGCGCTCGTCGTTGGAAGCCTTGACCTTCTTGGCGACCAGGGCGGCCACGCCGACGACGCCGACCAGGAAAAGAAGCTTCTTGAACATGGGGCGACCCCTCGCGCTCGACTAGCCGTCGGAACGGTGTGCGGTGGGGCTAGCTGGAATCGAACCAGCGACCTCAGAGTTATCAGCTCTGCGCTCTAACCGACTGAGCTATAGCCCCGCGTGGCGACGAGCAAGGTTAACCCATCGCCACGTCCGGCCCCAAATCGGGGTGGTCGTGGCGCCCGTCCCACTCGACCGTACCCGTACCGGCAACGAAGGGGCGACAGCTTTCCCGGGCGGCCCCGCGCGCCGAGATCAACTCCGTTTGCGGCGAGCCCTGACGACGGGCGGCCGGGCGGGCGAGGTCGGTGAAGGGGGCCGGACACGGCGACGCCGGGGCGACCGCGGTTGGCGGTGCCCCGGCGTCGTCGGGTGTCAGTCGCGCTCGGCGAGCGTCAGCTCGATCCCGCCGACCAGGTCGGCGCAGACGTTGTAGACGAACGCGCCGAGGGTGGCGAGCGCCGTGAACAGGACGACGTTGACCAGGCCGATCAGCGCCGAGCTGAGGATCACGCCCTTGGCGGTGATCTGGAACCCGCCGGAGCTCTGCCCGCCGGCGTTGACCAGGTCGGTGAGGCTGTCGTTGACGCTCTGGAAGACACCCATCGCGTCCAGGGCCAGGTAGAGCACCGAGGTGGCGACGACCACCACGATGAAGAGCACCACCGAGACGGCGAAGGCGAACTTCATCACGGACCACGGGTCGATCCGCTTGAGGTTCAGCCGGGCCCGGCGCGGCCCGCGGGACGCGGCCGAGCTGACCGAGGAACGCGCGGCGCGTACCGCGTCACCCACGCGCGCAGCCCCGACGGCCGCCGCTCCGCTGATGCCCGGCGGCAGGCCGCCGCCGTTGGCGGGGCGGGCGGTGCCGGCCGGACGGCCGCCGTCGGGAGCCGGCCTGGTCGGGCCGCCAACCTTCGGCTGGGTGCCGGTGCTGGACGGGGACGTGGCGGTGCCCGCCTTGATCGGCTGCGTGGTGGTAGCCGGCGCGACCGGGGCGCTGACCGGGGCGGACGCGGAGGTCGGCGCGTCGCCCGGTGTCTCAGCCTTCTCGCTCGCCCCCGAGTCCTCCCCGGGCTTGTCCGGCGGCGGTGCCATGCCGGGGGCCCGGGTGAACTTCGGGGCAGGCGCGTCGGCGGGGACGGTCGCCCGGCCCACGGCGGCGCGGCCGGCCGCCGATGTGCCGCTCTGGGCGGCCTCTTCGTCGACCGGGGTGGCCGAGGTCCCCTTGTTCCCCGACTTCGCCTGTGTCTCCGTCATTCAACTAGTCCTGTTCGTCAGGCTCGTCGGCATTGCGAGCAATCGCCACGATAGTCACGCCGTCCGGGAGGTCCATCAGCTTGACCCCCATTGTGTTCCGGTCACGCGTACGGCGTACAGGCTTCACCGGAGTCCGGATGACGCCGCCGTTGCTCGTGATCGCGAACAGCTCGTCCTCCGGGTCGATCACGACCGCGCCGACCAGGCCACCGCGTCGCTCGGTGATCTTGGCAGTCAGCACGCCCTTACCTCCCCGGCCCTGGACCGGGTATTCCTCGATCGGGGTACGTTTCGCGTATCCCCCGTTCGTGGCCACCAGAACGTCCAGCCCCTCCCGAACCACCTCCATGGCCAGGAGCACGTCGTCGTCGGTGAAGCGCATGCCGATCACGCCCGTGGTCGCCCGCCCCATCGGCCGCAGCGCCTCGTCGGAGGCGTTGAACCGGATCGCCTGCGCCTTCTTCGAGACCATCAGCAGGTCGTCGGAGGGCGCGACGAGGGCAGCACCGACCAGCTCGTCCTCATCGCGCAGGTTGATCGCGATGATGCCGCCGGAACGGGGGGAGTCGAACTCCTCGAGCCGCGTCTTCTTCACCAGGCCGTTCTTCGTGGCCAGTACCAGGTAGGGAGCCACCTGGTAGTTCGGAATTTCGATGATCTGCGCGATCTGCTCGTCCGGTTGGAAGGCGAGCAGGTTGGCCACGTGCTGGCCCTTGGCCACCCTACTGGCTTCCGGCAGCTCGTACGCCTTGGCCCGGTAGACGCGGCCCTTGTTCGTGAAGAACAGGATCCAGTCGTGGGTGGAGCATACGAAAAAGTGGCTGACGATGTCGTCCTGCCGCAGGGTGGCGCCGCTGACGCCCTTGCCGCCGCGCCGCTGGGAGCGGTAGAGGTCGACCTTGGTCCGCTTGGCGTACCCGGTGCGGGTGATCGTGACCACCACGTCCTCACGGGCGATCAGGTCCTCCATGGAGACCTCGCCCTCGAACGGCACGATCTTCGTACGCCGCTCGTCGCCCCACTTCGCGACAATCTCGCCGAGCTCCTCCGAGACGATCCTGCGCTGCCGCTCCGGCTTGGCGAGGATGTCCTTGAGGTCGGCGATCTCGATCTCGAGCTTGGTGAGGTCGTCGATGATCCGCTGCCGCTCCAGGGCGGCCAGCCGGCGCAGCTGCATGTCCAGGATCGCGGTCGCCTGGATCTCGTCGATCTCCAGCAGCCGGATCAGGCCCTGCCGGGCGTCGTCCACCGTGGGCGAGCGCCGGATCAGGGCGATCACCTCGTCGAGGGCGTCCAGCGCCTTGGCCAGACCGCGCAGGATGTGCGCCCGCTCCTCGGCCTTGCGAAGCCGGAACGCGGTCCGCCGGCGAATCACGTCAATCTGGTGCTCGACGTAGTAGCGCAGGAACTGGGCCAGGTTGAGCGTGCGCGGCACCCCGTCGACCAGCGCCAGCATGTTGGCGCCGAAGGTCTCCTGGAGCTGGGTGTGCTTGTAGAGGTTGTTCAGCACCACCTTGGCGACCGCGTCGCGCTTGAGCACGAGAACGATCCGCATGCCGGTACGCCCGGAGGACTCGTCGCGGATGTCGGCGATGCCGGCGAGCTTGCCCTCCTTGATCAGCTCGGCGATCCGCTCGGCCAGGTTGTCCGGGTTGACCTGGTAAGGCAGCTCGCTGACCACCAGGCAGGGGCGGCCGCGCTTGTCCTCCTCGACCTCCACCACGGCGCGCATCCGGATCGAGCCGCGCCCGGTCCGGTACGCGTCCTGGATCGCGGCCTGGCCGACGATCAGGCCGTAGGTGGGGAAGTCGGGGCCCTTGACGATCTCCAGCAGCGCTTCGAGGGTGGTCGCCTCGTCCGCCTCCGGGTGCTCCAGGCACCACTGCACCGCCGCGCCGATCTCGCGCAGGTTGTGCGGCGGGATCTTGGTGGCCATGCCGACCGCGATGCCCTCGGAGCCGTTGACCAGCAGGTTGGGGATCCGCGACGGCAGGATGGTGGGCTCCTTGGCCCGGCCGTCGTAGTTGTCCTGGAGGTCGACGGTGTCCTCGTCGATGTCCCGCAGCATCTCCATGGCCAGCGGGTCGAGCTTGCACTCGGTGTACCGCATGGCGGCTGCCGGGTCGTTGCCCGGGGAGCCGAAGTTGCCGTTGCCGTCCACCAGCGGGTACCGCAGCGACCAGGGCTGCGCCATCCGGACCAGCGCGTCGTAGATCGCCGAGTCGCCGTGCGGGTGGAACTGACCCATCACGTCACCGACGACGCGGGAGCACTTCACGTAGCCGCGGTCCGGCCGGTAGCCGGAGTCGAACATGGCGTAGAGGATCTTGCGGTGGACCGGCTTGAGCCCGTCCCGGACGTCCGGCAGGGCCCGCCCGACGATGACGCTCATCGCGTAGTCGAGGTACGAGCGCTGCATCTCGACCTCGAGGCCGACCGGCTCGATCCGGTCGTGCGCCACGACGGCCGCGGTTGTCTCCGGGATCTCCGGCTCGTTCGGGGTGGACTCGGGAGTATCGGTCACTGTTAACCCTTATCAGACTCAGAGTCGTTTTCGTGCTGTGGATAACGGCTGTGGAAACCGGCCAAGCTGTGGATAACTCTGTGGACCGGCGGGTCGACCAGGGGTTTCCCGGCCGACCCACCCGGCGCCGTCAGATGTCGAGGAACCGCACGTCCTTGGCGTTGCGCTGGATGAACGAGCGGCGCGCCTCGACGTCCTCACCCATCAGCACGCTGAACAGCTCGTCGGCGGTTGCGGCGTCGTCGAGCGTGACCTGGCGCAGGGTGCGGGTGGCCGGGTTCATCGTGGTCTCCCACAGCTCGGGGTAGTTCATCTCGCCGAGACCCTTGAACCGCTGGATGTCGTCCGGCCGGGCGTTGGCCTTCTTCTGCTGGCGCAGCGCGATCAGCCCGTCCCGCTCCCGGTCCGAGTACGCGTACTGGGCGTCGTCGCCCTTCTTGTTCCACTTGATCTTGTAGAGCGGCGGGGCGGCCAGGTAGACGTGGCCCAGCTCGACCAGCGGCCGCATGAAGCGGAAGAGCAGGGTGAGCAGCAGCGTCTGGATGTGCTGGCCGTCGACGTCGGCGTCGGCCATCAGCACGATCTTGTGGTACCGCAGCTTCTCGATGTCGAAGTCGTCGTGGATGCCGGTGCCCAGCGCGGTGATCAGCGCCTGGACCTCGTTGTTCTTCAGCACCCGGTCGATCCGGGCCTTCTCCACGTTGAGGATCTTGCCGCGGATCGGCAGGATCGCCTGGGTCCGCGGGTCGCGCCCCTGCTTGGCCGAGCCGCCGGCGGAGTCGCCCTCGACGATGAAGACCTCCGACTCGCGCGGGTCGGTGGACTGGCAGTCGGCCAGCTTGCCCGGCATCGAGCCGGACTCCAGCAGCGACTTGCGCCGGGCCAGCTTGCGCGCCTGCTGCGCGGCGATCCGGGCCCGGGCCGCCTGGGAGGCCTTCTGGATGATGGTCTTGGCCTCAGCCGGGTTCCGGTCGAACCAGTCGACCAGTCGGTCGTTGCAGACCCGCTGCACGAAGCTCTTCACCGGGGTGTTGCCCAGCTTGGTCTTCGTCTGGCCCTCGAACTGCGGGTTGGTCAGCTTGACCGAGATGATCGCGGCGAGGCCCTCGCGGATGTCCTCGCCGGAGAGCTTCTCGTCGCCCTTGAGCAGCTTCTTGTCCGTGCCGTACCGGTTGACGACGCTGGTCAACGCCGACCGGAAGCCCTCCTCGTGGGTGCCGCCCTCGTGCGTGTTGATGTTGTTGGCGAAGGTGTAGACCGACTCGCCGTACGACTCGTTCCACTGCATGGCGATCTCGACCGACATGCCCTCCTCCTCGGCGTCAAACTCGACCACCGTCTTGTGCATCGGGTTCTTGGAGGCGTTGAGGTGCCGGACGAAGTCGGCGATGCCGCCGTCGTAGCGGAACGTGACCTCGCGGATCTTGCCTTCCTCGCCCTCCGGGACCCGCTCGTCGAGCAGGTGGATGGTGATGCCGCGGTTGAGGAAGGCCATCTCCTGCAGGCGCCGGTAGATGGTCTGGAAGTCGAAGTCGACGGTCTCGAAGACGTCCGGGTCGGGCCAGAAGGAGACCGCCGAGCCGGTGCGGTCGGTGGTCTCCCCCTTCTCCAGCGGCGACGGCTTGGAGTTGGAGTACTGCTGCCGCCAGACGAAGCCGGACTTGTGGATCTCCACTGCCATCTTCGTGGAGAGGGCGTTCACCACCGAGACGCCGACGCCGTGCAGACCGCCGGAGACCGCGTACGCCTTGCCGTCGAACTTGCCGCCCGCGTGCAGTACGGTCAGCGCGACCTCGACACCCGGCTTCTTCAGCTTGGGGTGGAGGTCGACCGGGAAACCACGGCCATTGTCGGTGACCCGGACCCCGCCGTCGGCGAGCAGCACCACGTCGATGGTGTCGCAGTAGCCGGCCATCGCCTCGTCCACGGCGTTGTCCACGACCTCCCACACGAGGTGGTGCAGACCGCGCTCGCCGGTCGACCCGATGTACATACCGGGCCGCTTGCGCACCGCCTCGAGCCCCTCGAGGACGGTGATCGACTCGGCGCCGTACTCCTGCTTGTCCTGCGCTGCCACCCTCGGCCACTTTCTCGCGCCGGCCGCGCCAGGGCGCGGAGGCGCGGGTTCGGCGGACAGGACGCGACGTCGGCGCACGGATCGCCCCCGGTAACTCCAGGTCACGGATCGCGTACGCCGGTCGCCGCGGTTGCCCGCGGATCGCGATCGGCTCGACCCGCCGCGGTACGTTGACCAAGGGCCCCCTGGCCCCCGTGTCCGTCGCTCCGCGTCGGGTCTTCGTCTCGCTGTCAATCCTACTGTGCGCGGACGACAGAGACGCCACTCGGCACCCCCTGCGCGGCGTCTGAGACCTCCGTAGCGGCCCGAATCGCGCTGGGCGCGACTCCCCCTACACGCCAAGGGGGGATCGAGGGCGGGGCCGCCACGGAATCGGGCCGGGCCGACGGCCGGTCGGGGGTCGCGCGCAGAGCGGCCGTACCGTACCTTTGCGGCGCCACCGGTGCTCGTCTTGATCTTTACCATCCGTAACCGGGACGATCGACTCGATCGATCCGACACGTGCTCACAAGGGGTGACGCCAGATGGGGCTGGACAACGTCGCGGTGCATTGGCCGCGGACCGGCCGCTTCTACGATCCGGTCGCGCCGGCCGAGTTCGTCGACTTCGGGGAGATCGTGGACATCCCGCGGATCTCCGCACCGACTGCGGCGCTCGCCGAACACATCGCCAAGACCGGGACGGTCCGGGCGACCGCCTACACCGAACTGGTCGACCTGATCCTCGGCCTGGAAAATGTGCTGTACGCCACTGACGCCGCCGCCGAGGACGAGGACCCGGTGATCGACCCGGACGGGTGCTCCTGGATCGCCGGCGGCGTGGAGAAGTTCGTCGCCCAGCACCGGGCGTTCGGCGAGACGGTCACCTTCGAGTCGGTCAGCGAGGTGCTCCGCTCGCTGCTGGCCGACGGGCGGCTCGCCGAGCAGCAGCTGCGCTGGCTGGACACCCGACTCGACGCGTTGCGCGACGAGAACGGCGACCCGCCGCAGTGGGACTTCGCCTGCGCCGAGCTGGGCGTGCTGGCCGCCTTCTACCGCCGCTGCGCCGACCGCGGCTTCGCCGTCTACGCCGACGCCTGATTCCGCGCCGGTTCGACCCGCCCCGTCGACCTGACCGGGCGGGTCGGCGGCGTCGTCAGGAAGTCGTCGGGCCCGGCGCGGCGGGGGTGCCGGTCGCGGCGCGGTTGGCCGCGCCGATCACCTCGGTCAGCATCGTGTGCAGGCGCCGCAGCTCCTCGATCGGCATTCCGAGCCGCTCCACGATCGTCGGCGGGATCTGCTCGGCGCGGGCGCGCAGGGCCTCACCGCTGGCGGTGAGCGTGACGGCGAGGCTCCGCTCGTCCGCGGCGTCCCGCTCGCGCCGCAGGTAGCCCGCCGCCTCCAGGCGCTTGAGCAGGGGTGACAGCGTGCCGGGATCGAGCTGGAGCAGGCGACTCAGCTCCCGGACCGACAGCGGCGCGTGCTGCCACAGCGCGAGCATGACCAGGTACTGCGGGTGGGTCAGCCCCATCGGCTCCAGCAGTGGCCGGTAGACGGCGACGACCCCGCGCGCGGCGACGGAGAGGGCGAAACACACCTGCTGCTCCAGCGCCAGCGGATCCCCGTCCAACTGGTCACGCACCGATCGGCCTCCTCGTGGTCGTTGCTATCGTACCAATCATTGGTGTACCAATCGTTGGGGCACCAAACGCCGAGGAGAGGTCGGGCGCGATGGGCGAGGAGAAGCGGCAGCAGCGGGCTCCCGGCGAGGGCGGCAGGCTCTGGGCCTGGGCCTTCAAGTACCTGGCCGGCCCGGCCGAGGGGGTGCCGGGTGCCGTGCAGGGCGGTTCCACGCAGGCCCGCGAGGCGTGGAAGCGGGACCTGGAGAACCGTAAGCGGTGGAGCCGCGAGCAGCGGGAACGCAAGCGCGCCGAGCGCGAGGCTCGCCGCGCCGAGCGGTGACCCGGGCTCAGCCGTAGGTGTCGCGCGGGCCGCGGCCCCGGACCCGCCGCGGGCCCTTCGACCAGGACGGCGCCGCCGGGCCGTGGATGTGCAGCTTGCGCACCACGTTGTGGCCCACCTCGCCGGCGATCCGCTTGAGCAGCGAGCCGGCGAGCAGCCGCAGCTGGGTGGCCCAGGCCGTCGAGCGCGCCTCCACGGTCAGCTCGCCGTCCTCCAGCTTGACCGGGCGGCTGTGCTGGGCGATCTCCGACCCGACGACCTTCTCCCAGGCGCCGAAGACGGTCGCCTCCGCGGCCGGCTGCTGCCAGCCGCGCGCCTTCATCAGCCGTTCCAACACCACGCCGAGCGGCTGCGGGTCGCGCGGGTCCGGGCCCGGCCCGGAGTAGCCGCGCAGCCGCCGCTCGCCGCCGTCGCCGGAGACCGCGCTCTTCCGCCGGGTCTTCGCCGCGTCCGCCCGGCGGGCCTTCGCCGCGTCCAGCACCGCGCGCGCCAGCTCCGGGCCGGCTGCGCCCGCCCCGGCTGCGGCGCCCGCCCCGGCTGCGGCGCCCGCTCCGGCACCGGCCGGTCGCGCCCCGTCGACGTTCCCGGCACCCTGCCCGCCGGTCGCACCGGCCGGTCGCGCCGGCCCGCCGGTTCCGGCGCCCCGACCACCAGGCGCGGCGTCCGCGCCGGCGCCGGCCGCGTGGGCGGCCGCACCGCCCGCTTCGGTTCCAGCACCCCGAGGGGTACGCGCACCGCGCTGGCCGCCCGAGGCGGCGCGGCTCGGGCCGCCGGTCCGGCGGGTCGGCCCACCGCCCTCGGCGGCGTGTTCCGGCTCAGTCGACACGTCGCACCGTCCCCTCGCCCACCGCGTACCGGGTGCCGCGCAGCGCCGCGGGCACGTCGTCGTCGACCGCACAGGTCACCAGGAGCTGACCGGCCCCGCCGACCAGCTCCGCCAGCCGCTCCCGGCGGCCCGCGTCCAGCTCGGCGAAGACGTCGTCCAGCACCAGCACCGGCTCGATGCCGTCGGCGCGCAGCAGGTCGTACCCGGCCAGCCGCAGGGCCAGCGCGTACGACCAGGACTCGCCGTGGCTGGCGTACCCCTTGGCGGGCAGCGGGCCGAGGGTGAGGCTGAGCTCGTCACGGTGCGGGCCGACCAGCGTCGTACCGCGGTCGATCTCGTTCGACCGGGCCTCGGCCAGCGCGGCGGTCAGCGCCTCGGCCAGCACCGCCCGGTCGGTGGTCGGCTCGGCCAGGTCCAGCGACGGCCGGTACGCGATCCCCGCCGCGCCGCGACCCGCCGCCACCGCGTCGTACGCCTTCGTCACGTGCGGGGCCAGGGCGGCCACCAGTTCCAGCCGGCCGGCCAGCAGCTCGGCGCCGTGCCGGGCCAGGTGGGTGTCCCAGACCGCCAGGGTGGACAGGTCCCCGCCCCGCGACCCACCGGTCTTGCGAGCCAGGTACGCGGTGCGCAGCAGGGCGTTGCGCTGCTTGACCACCCGCTCGTAGTCGGCGCGCACCCCGGCGTACCGGGGCTGCCGGAGCACCAGCAGGTCATCCAGGTAGCGGCGGCGCTCGGCCGGGTCGCCCCGGACGAGTTCCAGATCCTCCGGGGCGAAGAGCACCAGCCGCAGCGCGCCGAGCACGTCCCGGGCCCGCCGGGCGGGTGAGCGGCCCAGCCGGGCCCGGTTGGCCTTGCCCGGGACGATCTCCAGCTCGACCAGGAGTTCCCGCCCCTCGTGCACCACCGAGCAGCGGATCACCGCCGAGGCGGCGCCCATCCGGACCAGGGGGGCGTCCGTGGCGACCCGGTGCGAGTCCAGGGTCGCCACGTAGCCCAGCGCCTCGACCAGGTTGGTCTTGCCGACGCCGTTGGCGCCGATCAGGACGTTCGGCCCCGGCTCCAGGTCGACGCCGACCCGCTCGTACGAGCGGAAGTCGACCAGTTCGAGCCGGCGGACGTACACAGGCTGTGGATACCGGTCAGTGCTTGCGGACGGCGTGCCCGCCGAACTGCTGGCGCAGCGCGGCGACCGCCTTCATCGCGGGCGAGTCGTCCTGGCGGGAGGCGAACCGGGCGAAGAGCGAGGCGGTGATGACGTTCAGCGGCACGGCGAGCCGGACCGCCTCGTCGACCGTCCAGCGACCCTCGCCGGTGTCCTCGGTGTAGCCGCTCAGCTCGGCCAGCTCCGGGTCCTCGTCGAGGGCCCGGTCGAGCAGGTCGAGCAGCCAGGAGCGGACCACGGTCCCCTCGCGCCAGGACTTGAAGACGCCCGGCACGTTGGTCACCAGCTCCGAGGCGGCCAGCAGCTCGTAGCCCTCGGCGTAGGCGTGCATCAGGCCGTACTCGATGCCGTTGTGCACCATCTTGGCGTAGTGGCCGGCGCCGACCGGGCCGGCGTGCACGAAGCCGTACTCGCCCTCCGGCTTGAGCCCCTCGAAGATCGGCATCAGCCGCTCGACGTGCTCCTGGGCGCCGCCGACCATCAGGGCGTACCCGTTCTGCCGGCCCCAGACGCCGCCGGAGACGCCGACGTCCAGGTAGCCGATGCCCTGCTCGGCGAGGCGCTCGGCGCGGGGGCCGTCGTCGCTGAAGCGCGAGTTGCCGCCGTCGATGATGATGTCGCCCTCGCCCAGCACGCCGGCGAGCTCGTCGATCGTCGCGTCGGTGACGCCGGCCGGGACCATCACCCAGACCGCGCGCGGCGACTCCAGCTTCTCGGCCAGCGCCGCCAGGCTCGGGACGTCGCTCAGCTCCGCGTTGTGGTCGAAGCCGACCACCTCGTGCCCGGCGGCGCGCAACCGTTCGCGCATGTTGCCGCCCATCCGGCCGAGTCCTACCAGGCCGAGCTGCATCTGCTCCTACCTCCGTGCGTCTGGGTCTGCTGGGGCTGCGATCAGCGGGACACGCGGATCGGCATGATGAGGTACCGGTACCCCGGGATGACCTCGCCATCCTCCCCGGCGGGGGAAATCACCGCCGGCTTGAAGGCGTCGACGAACGCGAGCTGCGCGAACTGGGCGCCCAGGTTGGCCAGACCGTCGATCAGGTACTGCGGGTTGAAGCCGATGGTCAGCGGCTCGCCGGTGAAGGTGGCCTCCATCGCCTCGCTGGCCCGCGCCTCCTCGGTGCCGCCGGCCTCGACCACCAGGCCGTCGGAGGAGAAGCTCAGCAGCACCGGGGTGGTCCGCTCGGCCACCAGGGCGACCCGCTTGACCACCTCGATCAGCGTGCTGACCGGCACCCGCGCCTCGGCGTTGTGGGTGGCCGGGAAGAGCGAGCGCACCGGCGGATAGTTCGCCCCGTCGAGCAGCCGGCTGGTGGTGCGCCGGGTGCCGCCGGAGAAGCCGATCATGCCCTCGCCGGCCGCGCCCTGGGAGAGCGCCATGTTGACCTGGCCGCCGAGCGGGCCGAGGGCCTTGGCCGTGTCGTGCAGGGTGCGTGCCGGCACCAGCGCGTTGATGCTGATCTCCGGGTCGTCCGGATTCCACTCCATCTCGCGCAGCGCCAGGCGGTAGCGGTCGGTGGCGAGCATCGCCAGCGTGCCGCCGGAGAGCTCCAGCCGGACGCCGGTCATCATCGGCAGCGTCTCGTCCCGGCCGGCGGCCACGGCCACCTGGGCGACGGCGGCGGCGAAGGCGGCCGCGTCGACGGTGCCGGCGCTCTCGGGCATCTCGGGCAGGGCAGGGTAGTCCTCCACCGGCATGGTCGGCAGGGTGAACCGGGCGCTGCCGCAGACCAGCTCCAGGTGGGCACCGACCGCGGCGATGTCCACCGGCTTGGCCGGCAGCGCCTTGGTGATCTCGGCGAGCAGCCGGCCGGAGACCAGGGCGGCGCCGTCGGCGTCCCCCTGCACCTCGACGGTCACCTGGCTGGAGACCTCGTAGTCGAAGCCGGAGACCTGCAGGTTGCCGTCGGTGACCCGGAGCATCACCCCGGCGAGCACCGGTACGGACGGCCGGTTGGGCAGGCTCTTCGCGGTCCACGCCACCGCTTCGGCGAGCGCGTCGCGCTCTACTCGGAACTTCATCAATGCCTCCGCGTCGACGTCAGCGACAACTCTCTCATGCCGACCGCTGCCTACCGTCCCGCCCGACCGTGCGGGTACCCATCGCACCTTAGGGCGCATGGGCATCGGCTGTGCGCCCGACCCCGTTGATCCAGATGCCGGAGCGACCGCCGACGGCAGGGTCCGAACCGATCCACAGGAAGTCCAACGGTGATGATTGGTTTTTGATTCTTTTAGAAGAGATAACTCATCGTCTTCATCGCACCTGTGCAAACTGTGGAGAACCCGCGTCCGCCCAGGTCAGACAGGTTATCCACCGGTGGTTTGGCTGTGGAGAACCGGGGGGTAAACCGGTGTCGTGGTCCACAGGCCGGCCGGACCCCCAGGTTGTCCACGGTTGTCCACCGGTTGTCCACGGGTAATCCACCGGGTTTCTCCCCAGTGCTGTGGACACCGGCGAGGGCCCCCGGAGCCGTCGTCCCCAGAACCTTCAACAGGCCGCCCACAGGTCGACCGTCGTCGGTGGACAACCGGACCGTCGTCCCCAGGCGTCCACAGCTCCGTCCCCATGGTTTGTCCACAGTCTGTGGGTAACCGGCTCGGAACGCTACGTGGTTGTCCACCGCCTGTGGAACAGGGGGTGTGGACAACCGGGGCGTGCTGTGGATGAACACGACACCGATCCTGGGCCCTCGACCCGGTGCAGGGTCAACCGTCGGCTCTCCACAAGCACGAAAAAGCGCCCGGCCGATCGGCCGGGCGCGTCTCCGCGCTCCCTCACCGGCGGGCGCCGGCGTGGCGTACGCGACGACGACTTCAGCTCGGCGCGTCTGACGCCGCGCCGCGACCTGAAGCCGTCGCTCAGGTGTTCTGCTTTATCCGGTTGGTCAGCTCGGCGATCTGGTTGTAGAGCGAGCGGCGCTCCGCCATCTGCTGACGGATCTTCCGGTCCGCGTGCATCACGGTGGTGTGGTCCCGGCCACCGAAGGCCTGCCCGATCCGGGGCAGCGACAGCTCGGTCAGCTCCCGGCACAGGTACATGGCCACCTGCCGGGCGTTGACCAGCACCCGGGAGCGGGACTGGCCGCGTAGATCCTCCAGGCTCACCCCGAAGTAGTCCGCGGTGGAGACCATGATCTGGTCGGCGGTGATCTCCGGCCCGGTGCCGTCCGGGATGAAGTCCCGCAGCACCTCCTCGGCCAGGGAGAGTTCGACGGTCGACCGGGTGAGGCTGGCGAACGCGGTGACCCGGATCAGCGCGCCCTCCAGCTCCCGGATCGAGTTCGACACCCGGGAGGCGATGAACTCCAGCACGTCCGGCGGGGCGTACAGCCGCTCCTGGGCCGCCTTCTTCTGCAGGATCGCGATCCGGGTCTCCAGGTCCGGCGGCTGGATGTCGGCGAGCAGGCCCCACTCGAACCGGGTCCGCAACCGGTCCTCCAGCGTCGCCAGCTGCTTCGGCGAGCGGTCGGAGGTGATCACGATCTGCTTGTTGGCGTTGTGCAGGGTGTTGAAGGTGTGGAAGAACTCCTCCTGCGTCCGCTCGCGGTTCTCCAGGAACTGGATGTCGTCGATCAGCAGGATGTCGACGTCGCGGTAGCGGCGCTGGAACGCGCTGGTCTTGTCGTCCCGCAGCGAGTTGATGAAGTCGTTGGTGAACTCCTCGGTCGAGACGTACCGAACCGAGCGGGCGTTGCCCAACGTGGTGGCGTAGTGCCCGATGGCGTGCAGCAGGTGGGTCTTGCCCAACCCGGAGCTGCCGTAGATGAACAGCGGGTTGTACGCCTTCGCCGGCGACTCGGCCACCGCGACGCTCGCCGCGTGGGCGAACCGGTTCGACGAGCCGATGACGAACGTCTCGAACATGTACTTCGGGTTGAGCCGGTTGCCGCCGCTCTCCGCGCCCCCGGGGCGGCGGTCGTCCCGCCCGCCGTGCCGGGGGTCGGCGGCGGACCGGCCGGGGCCGCTGTCCGTACCCCCGTCGCGCGGCAGGCCGCGCGGACCGTGCTGGTCGCGCGGCGGCCTGGCCTCGGCCCGGTACGCGGGCTCGAAGCCGCGGCCGTCGACGCCCGGCCCGTCGGGAAGGGCGCGCTCCTCGAAGCCGCGCCGGTCCGGGCCGGGACCGGCCCCCCGCAGCGGCTCGGCGAACGCGGCGCCGAAGAGGGTGTCCTGGCCGCCGTCCCGGCTGGCCGGGATGCGGCCCGGGCGGTGGCCGTCGGATGCCGGCGGCGCGACCGGCGGCTCCGCCTCGGCGGGCAGCTCCGGGTAGCCCGGCGCCAGGTCCGCGAAGGCGGGCGGTTCCGGGGCGAAGTCGTCCGCGGGCACGTCGAGGCCGAGCTGCGCCGGCTCCGGGCCGCTGCGGTAGACGGTGCCGGCGGGTCGGCCGGCGGTGTCCTCGGCGACCCGGACGGTGACCGCGACCTGGATCGGCCGGCCCAGCCGGCGGGTGAGCGCCTCGGTGATGGCCGGGCGGAGCCGGGACTCGATCACGTCCCGGGTGAAGGCGTCCGGGACGGAGAGCAGCGCGGTGTCCTCGACGATCGCCCGCAGCCGGGTCAGCCGCAGGTACGCACGTTGCTGCGCGGAGATGATCTCGTCGGCGAGTTCGTCCGTCGCCGCGGTCCACACCGCGGCAAGGTCGGTCGTACCGGCCAC